>NZ_CP192076.1:1555000-6355000 GCF_050942195.1 Actinoplanes sp. CA-142083 | reverse complement strand
ATCGAGACCAGCTCGATGGTGCCGATGATGAGCGCGACCGCGACCGAGAGCCCGGTGATGGTGAGGTTGTAGTAGACCTTGCGCACCGGTTTCGCGAAAGCCCACCCGTACGCGAAGTTCATGAAGCAGCCGTCGATCGTGTCGAGCAGGCTCATCCCGGCCGCGAACAGGACCGGCAGGGTGAGGATCGCGTACCAGGGCAGCGCGAAAGCGGCAGCGCCGCCGGCCAGCACGAGCAGCGAGATCTCCGTGGCGGTGTCGAAGCCGAGGCCGAAGAGCAGCCCGATCGGGTACATCTGCCACGGATTGGTGACCGCCCCGGTGGTGCGCGACAGGATCCGGTTGAGGAAACCCCGGTTGTTCAGGTGCGCCTCGAGCTGCGCCTCGTCGAAGCTTCCCGCCCGCATCTTGCGGAAAACTTTCCAGATGCCGACCAGCAGCACCAGGTTGATGATCCCGATGACGTACAGGAAGACGCCGGAGACGCTGACCCCGATCACGCCGGTGATCCGCTGCAGCGTGGACGAGTCGCTCTCCACCTGGCCGGCGAGCGACTTGACGCCCAGGCCGAGCAGGAGGCAGAGGAAGAAAACCACGCTGGAGTGGCCGAGCGAGAACCAGAAACCCACCGACAGCGGGCGCTTCTCGTTCGCCATCAACTTTCGCGTGGTGTTGTCGATCGCGGCGATGTGGTCGGCGTCGAAGGCGTGCCGCATGCCCAGCGTGTAGGCGGTGACGCCGAGCCCGACGCCGTACACGCCCGCCGCGCCGACCTGGTAGTGCGCCGGCACGATCACGAAGAACAGCAGGCCCCAGCCGACGACGTGCAGCAGCAGGATGAACGCGCTCATCCCGCCGAGGCTCGCCCACCCCTTCGGCCCGACGGCAGCGCGTACGCGTCCGCGGGTCAACGCCGAGTTCGCCACGATCAACCTCCCACGCGACAGTCTTGCTGTTGCCAGGGTTTGGCAACAGCTTGGCAGCGAGGGAAGTGGCTAGCCTCACGCCGCGGTTCATTCGGCGCGCGGGAGGCGGCGGATGGGTCAGACCTGGCGGCTCCACTGCATCGACAGGCCCGTGACCGCCCGCTCGGTGCGGATCTCCAGGAGATTTCCCAGGATGGTGGCCCGGTCGAAGACCAGCGCGCGATCGTCGAGCCCGAAAGTGACGCGATCCGACACGAAAGCCGGCGTGCCCTCCGGGTGCCCGAGCAGATCGGCGGTCACCGTGTCGAGCACCCCCGGACGCACGACCTCCGAGGCCCGGTGCACGACGATGCCGCGGTCGGCCAGCGCCGCATAGAGCGAGGTCCCACTGAGATCCACCTCAGCAAGATCAACCCCGGTGATCCACGACAATTGGTGTACGGCGGGGCGGCCCGCCAGAAGACGCAGTCGCTCGAGCCGCACCACTCGGTCGGTGTCCCCGCCGAGCTGTGCCGCGACCCAGGAGGGTGGCTTGCGGACGGCCTGCCCGAGGATTTGCGTGCTTACGGTCTGGCCCTGGGCTCGCAGGTCCTCGGCGAACCCGCGCAGCGAGTCGAGGCGGTAGGCCGCGCGCGGCTCGGTCACGAAAGTTCCCCGGCCCGGTTGCTGCGAGAGGAGCCCGTCGTCCTCGAGTTTCCGCAGCGCCTGCCGCAGCGTCGCGAGGGTCACCCCGTAGGCGGCGCTGAGCTCCTTCTGCGGCGGCAGCGCCGACCCGGGCGCCAGCTCCCCACCCCGGATCTTGGCGGCGAGCTCGGCGGCGATGGCCTGGTATTTAGGGGTACGCGGCGCGGTCAGCGCATCCTCCCGGCGAGAAGGTCCGGCATGCGGGATCGATCGCCCCGCGTGCCAGACCCTAGTCGAGGCCACCCGCACAGTCCGCAACGCGCCGCGCGCCCATGTCGACGCGACACCGTCAACATGGGCGGTCTGACGTCAATCCAGTGCTGCCCGCAGGGCGGCGACATCGTCGCCCAACTCGCCGGGGCCGGCGCCGTCGAGAACCCGGCGCATCAGCGCCGACGCCACCACCGCCCCGTCGGCGTGCGCGGCGGCCGCGGCGGCCTGGGCCGGCGTCGACACCCCGAAGCCGATCAGCACCGGCAAGCCGGTGACCGCCTTGACCCGGCCGGCCAGGCGGGCCGCCGCATCGTCGAGGGCTTCACGCTCGCCGGTGGTGCCCATCAGGCTGACCGCGTACACGAACCCGCGACTGCGGGCCCCGATCTCGGCCAGCCGATCGTCGGGCGTGACCGGCGCCGCCAGGAGAATCAGCGCGATCCCGGCCTCGGCCGCGGCCAGCTCGACGGCAGCCGCCTCGTCGACTGGCAGGTCCGGGACGATCAGCCCGGTCACGCCGACCGCGGCCAGCCGCCGGCAGAACGCTTCCGGCCTCTGCCGGAACACCAGATTGGCGTAAGTCATCACGATAAGAGGGACGTCAACCTTTATTTCCGACAAGTTGCCCAGGATCGACTCGATCGTGGCGCCGCGGGACAGCGCGCGATCGGACGCCTGCTGGATGGTCACGCCGTCGAGCATCGGGTCCGAGAAAGGCAGCCCGATCTCGATGGCGTCCGCCCCGGCCGCCGCATAGGCGAGGACGTAATCCGTCCAGTCGTCCGAGATCCCGCCGGTCACGTATGGAACGAGGGCTTTCCCGCCCCGGCCGGCCAAGGCGCGCAACCCCTCGAATCCGGCGGCCGGCGCCGTCACCGGTGGCTCTGTCGCGCCGGCTGCGAGCGCCGGCTCGGCTGCGTCTGCGTTTGCCGCGCGAGAGGAGGCGTACGAAATCATGCCGCGACTCCCTCGCTCAGCGTGACCATGTCCTTGTCGCCGCGGCCGGAAAGCGTGAGCAACACGCTCGACCCGGCCGGAAGGTCGGCGGTGCCGGCCGCCCGCAGCACCCACGCCACCGCGTGCGCCGACTCGAGCGCGCAGATGATCCCCTCGCTGCGCGCGAGCCGCCGCAGCGCGACCACCACCTCGTCGTCGGTCACCGTCCGGTACTCGGCGCGGCCGATCGAACCCAGGTACGCGTGCTCCGGCCCGATGCCCGGGTAATCGAGCCCGGCCGCGATCGACGTCGCCTCGGCGACCTGCCCTTCCT
Source organism: Actinoplanes sp. CA-142083 (assembly GCF_050942195.1). NCBI lineage: Bacteria > Bacillati > Actinomycetota > Actinomycetes > Micromonosporales > Micromonosporaceae > Actinoplanes > Actinoplanes sp. CA-142083. Next base: position 6,351,907 of record NZ_CP192076.1, on the reverse strand, counting down.
CGTCCTGCAGCACCATCGAGCGCGCGCCGTGCACCACCGCGGGCGAGCCCGACGTCATCGCCGCGCCGCCGGTCGCCTCGACCCCGACCAGTCGCGCGGAAGTTTCCACGAAACCCGCGAAAGTTCCCGCCGCGTTGGAGCCGCCGCCCACGCACGCCACCACCACATCCGGCGTGGCGGGGACCTGCGCGCGCGCCTCCGAACCGATCACGGTCTGCAAAGACCGGACCATCCACGGGTACGGGTGCGGCCCGCCGACCGAGCCGAGCAGGAAGTGCGCGTTGTCCACGTCGGACACCCAGGCCCGCATCGCCTCGTTGGTCGCGTCCTTGAGGGTCTGGCTGCCGCTGGTCACCGGCACGACCGTGGCGCCGAGCATCTCCATGCGGAAGACGTTGAGGCGCTGGCGCTCGATGTCGCGCGAACCCATGAAAACTGTCGCGGAAAGCCCGAGCAGCGCGGCCGCCGTCGCCGTGGCCACCCCGTGCTGGCCGGCGCCGGTCTCCGCGATCAGGCGGGTGCGTCCCATGCGGCGGGCCAGCAGCGCCTGCCCGAGCACGTTGTTGATTTTGTGGCTGCCGGTGTGGGCGAGGTCCTCGCGCTTGAGCCACAGCGAGATGCCGAGTTGCGCGGAAAGATTCGCGGCCGGCGTCAGGGGAGTGGGCCGGCCGGCGTAGACCGCGAGCAGCGAGTCCAGCTCGTCGCGGAAAGTTTTGTCGCTCCAGGCCGCACCGAACGCGGCGGCCAGCGCGGAGCACGCCGGCACCAGGGACTCAGGGACGTACCGGCCGCCGAACGAGCCGAACCGGCCCGCGGACGGCTCCGCCATGAGCGTCATCGCAACCTCCAACAGTTATAGAACTCTCCGCCACAGTGTTGCACGATGTGGCGGAGAGTTCTAGAACTATGTGGTGGTTACTTGGCGGCGGCCTCGTACAGCTTCTCCGGGGTCACCGCGCCCGCGAACACCCGGCCGTCGTCGGTGACCAGCACCGTGAACAGCGGCCCGGCGAACTGGTGCCCGCTGCCCCACGATCCGCTCACCGCCGGCAGCATGTTCACGATGCCGCTGAGCTGCTGGCTCTCGGTGGCGTCCGAGGAAGGCTTCGGCAGCTTGGCCTCGACGATCGACGTCCAGCCCTCGCCGATGACCTGCGGCTGGTCGGCCTCGTGCGCCTTGGCCGCCTTCTCCGCCTCGGCCTTGTGCTCGGCCGCCAGACCGGAGGCGTCGCCCTCGGTCACCTTGGTGCCCGGCGGCGGGTTGAACTTGAACTGCTCCGCGTCCGGCACCGCGAAGCTGATCTGCTGGAACGCCACCCGCACGGCCGGGCTGGTCGCGTTCTTCGCGTACACGTCGACGCGCAGCGGGATGTGGTGCTCGGCGTCGACCGCCAGGCGCACCTGACCGATCAGCGACGCCGTGTCCTTGGGGCTGAGCACCAGCTCGTACGCGTCACGGCCGGCCACCTTGGCCGCGCCCGTCGTCGTCACCGTGGTGGTCGGGTCGATCGCGGCGAGAGCCGCGTCGGCCGCCTCCTGCGGCGTCTGCGGAAGCTCCGCCACCGGGCTCTTCTCGGTCGCCCCGGCCGGCAGCTTCAGGTGATTGGCCTGCTGATCCTTGCTGTTCCACAGCCAGACGTCATTGCCGTTACGGATGACGTCCGTCTCGCCCTGGGTGCCGACCAGCGCGAGGCGCATCTTCTCCTCGCCGGCGTACCACACGCGGGCCGTGTTGCTGCCCGCGAGGACGCTGGTCAGATCGCCCGCGCCGGACTTGGTGTTGCCGGCCAGCGACGCGATGGCCGGCAGGCCGAGGTCGGCGCTCTCGACGATGGTGCCGGACAAGCCGTCGACCTTGGCGGTCTGGATGTCGACGAGCAACTGGGCCGCGCTGCGATCCGGCAGCGACGGGTCCGCGCTCGCGACTATCGTTCCGGCCGCTGCGCCACCCCCGATGACGATGACCGCGGCGGCGGAGGGCACGAGCCAGCGGAGTGCTGGCCTGGACCTGAACACGGACACGATGTCCACCTCCCGTTCTCTGCCACCAAGACTGCGACGGGACCGCTGTGACGTCGCTGAGAGCTTCCCCTAGGGGTGGCACCCCACGTGTAAAGGTAGTCCTCGTGCGGTTGCTGGTGGTGGAGGACGAGGCGCGCCTTGCGGCGGCCCTGCAGCGCGGCCTGCAGGCGGAAGGTTTCGCGGTGGACGTGGCCGGCGACGGCCAGGACGGTCTCGAGATGGCCCGCCACGGCGGGTACGACGCGATGATCCTGGACGTCATGCTGCCGCGCCTGAGCGGGTACCGCGTGGTGCGCCAGCTGCGCGCCGAGCGCAACTGGGTGCCGGTGCTGATGCTCTCGGCCAAGGACGGGGAGTACGACCAGGCCGACGGCCTCGACTGCGGCGCCGACGACTACCTGACGAAACCTTTCTCGTACATCGTGCTGCTGGCCCGCCTGCGGGCGCTGCTGCGCCGCGGCGCCCACGAGCGCCCGCCGGTGCTCAGCCACGGCGACATAGAGCTCGACCCGGCCGAGCGCCGCGTGCTCGTCGCCGGCGGCGAGGTCGTTCTCACCACCCGCGAATTCGCCCTGCTGGAATACCTCATGCGCCGTCCCGGCGAGGTGGTCAGCAAGATCGAGCTGCTCGACCACGTGTGGGACGCCGCCGTCGAGACCGCCCCCAACGCGGTCGAGGTGTATGTGGGGTATCTCCGCCGCAAGATCGGCCGCGAGCGCCTCGAGACCGTGCGCGGCGCCGGCTACCGCCTGTCGGGCAGCTGACGTGCGCCGGCCCCGCGAGTTCAGCCTGCGGTCCCGCCTGGTGTGGCTCACCGTCATCGTGGTCACCGCGGGCCTGGCCGCCGGCGGTGTGCTGCTGGTCGGAGTGCTCAACTACGCGCTGCTGCGAGCGGTCAACGCCGAGGCCCTCGACACCGCCACCAGCGTCGCCAAGCTCGTCGACCAGCACCAGCTCAGCCAGCCCATCCCGGTCAACCCGGCCATGCAGGTGCAGGTGGTCGACAGCCAGGGGCGGGTCCTCGCGGTCTCGGCCGGCGCCGACCGGCTCATCCCGATGCTGCACGACGACGAACTGCGCGGCCTCAAGGACGGCGAGGTCACCGAGATCCCCGGCAACCGGATCGGCCTGGACGGCAACGCCCGCGTCGTGATGAAGGTGGCCGGCCCGCCCAGCGACCCGGTGCGGGTGCTGGTGGCCCGCTCGACCGACGACCTCAGCCAGGGCGTGCACATCCTGCGGGTCACGCTGCTGATCGCGTTCCCGCTGCTGGTCGGCATGCTCGCGGTGGTCATGTGGCGGATCCTGGGCGCCGCGCTGCGCCCGGTCGACGCGCTGCGCGCCGGCGCCGAGGAGATCACCGGCGGCACCCGGCACGGCCGCCTGCCGCTGCCCGAGTCGCGCGACGAGATCTACCGGCTCGCCGTGACGCTCAACGGCATGCTCTACCGGCTCGACTCCGCCCGCGCCCGGCAGCGGGCATTCGTCGCCGACGCCGCGCACGAGCTGCGCAGCCCTCTGACGAACATGCGCACCGAGCTCGAGGTCGCGCAGCGCCTGCCCGACACCGACTGGCCGGCGCTCTCGGCCGACCTGCTCACCGACGTCGGCCGCCTGAGCCGCCTCGTCGACGACCTGCTGCTGCTGGCCCGCTCCGACGACGCCGCCCCGCCCGGCAAGCTCGCCGACGTCGATCTCGACGGCGTGGTCGCCGCCGTGGCGTCCCGCTACGAGGACGTCTGCTACGAGGGCCCGCCCGAGCCCGTGCGCGCCACTGTCGAGCCCGACGCGATCGGCCGGGTCGTGGCCAACCTGCTCGACAACGCCGAGCGCCACGCCCGGTCGCGGGTCACCGTCGAGGTGGCCGACGAGGGCGGGTACGCGCGGATCACCGTCCGCGACGACGGGCCCGGCATCTCGCCCGAGGACCGTGAGCGGGTCTTCGACCGGTTCACCCGCCTCGACGACGCCCGCGCCCGCGACGCCGGCGGCACCGGGCTGGGCCTGGCGATCGTGCGCGAGCTGGTGCGGCGGCACGGCGGCACGGTCACGCTGGGCGACGCCGCACCCGGTCTCCGCGTCGACGTGCGCTTGCCCGTCACCTGAAAGTTTCGTGGGAACTTTCCGGGAATCCGGGGCGACCAACGGAACGTGCGAACACTCATCAAGCGATCCGTCCTCGTGGCCGCCGTCGCGGGCGGCCTCACCCTCGCGCTGGCCGTCCCCGCGTCCGCGCACGTCACCGTCAACCCGAACACCGCCACCCCCGGCGGTTACACCAAGGTGACTTTCCGCGTCCCCAACGAAAGCGACACGGCGAGCACGACCAAGCTCGAGGTGAACCTCCCCGCCGACAAGCCGGTCGCCTCGGTCTCGGTCAAGCCGGTGCCGGGCTGGACCGCCGTCGCCGTGAAGTCCAAGCTCGCCACCCCGATCAAGGCCCACGACACCGAGATCACCGAGGCCGTCTCGAAGATCACCTGGACCGCCGACGGCAGCTCCGCCGTCAAGCCCGGCCAGTTCCAGGAGTTCGACGTCTCGCTCGGCCCGCTCCCCGACTCCGGCCAGATGATCTTCAAGGCGCTCCAGACGTACTCCGACGGCTCGATCGTCCGCTGGATCGACGAGCCCACCACCGACGGTTCCGAGCCCGAGCACCCCGCCCCCGTGCTCAAGCTGGCTGCCGCGGCCGCTCCGGCCGCCGCCGCTCCGGCCCCGGCCGACAGCGCTGACGAGTCGTCGAGCGGCACCAACGCCTACGGCATCGCGGGACTTGTCGCCGGCCTGATCGCCCTGGTCCTGGCCCTGCTCGCCTTCCAGCGCGCGGGCCGCAAGCCCGAGCTCGCCTCGCCTGCGGCATCGGAAGACAAGAAAGTTTCCGCTGGCAAGGCGTGATCCTTTCGCACTTTCGGACGTACGGGCGACGGAAAGTTACCGGCGCGGCGGACGGCCTGGGCGGCCCCTCGGGCCGTCGCCGGCCGTCCGGCCGCGTGGTGGGTTCAGCAATTCACGACGACATCGGTCGACGAGAGCAGCCGGGGCAGTTCCGCCTCGGCGAACCCGCTTTCCTGCCCCAGGGCGAGCTTCAAGGCGGTGGTCGCATCCAGGACCGCCATCCGCAGCAGGCACGGCTGAACCACGTCGCCGCCCCGGAACGCCACTGACGTGCACCCCCAGCGCTGCCCGTCGGAGGTGCAGGGCCCTTGCGGGTAGAACCGCCCGTCGTCGCCCGCCCGCGTCAGCGCCCACACCTCGACACCGCCGGTCGCGTTGGTGATCGAGCCCTGGGACTTGTCGAGATGCTCCATCCGGTAGCCGGACCGCGGGTAGGTGACGTCGAGGACCGGCGGCGGCCCGCCCGGACCCGCCGTCGGGGATGGCGGCGAGGGCTGGTCCGAGTTCCCCGTGTCCGGCCCCGGCGGAGTCGTCGTCGGGCCTGATCGACCCGGCCCGTTGGCGTCCCGGCCGCCCATGCCCGGCCCGTTGTCCCGGCCGTGGGCGTCTCGGCGGTCGGCGTCCCGGCCGTTTACGCCGGGAACGTTCCCCCCATGGCCGTTCGCGTCCCAGGCGTTCCCATCCGCGCCGTTCGTCCTCCCGCCGATCGCGCCCGGCCCGTTCGCGATCGCCGCACCGCCGCCCGTAGCCGCGATCGGATGATCCGCGATCGCTGTGCCGTTGCCGGGGTAGGGCGCGACCGTCAGGTTTCCGAGTCCGGGCGGAAAGTTCGTCGCGTGCGGGGTTTCCGTCGTGGCTGACGAGGCCCCCGGCGGAGGCGGCGCGGGCGACGGCGTGGGGCCGCCGTCGGGGAGCGTCACCGGGTTCGACGGCCCGTCCTCGCCCCGCAGCCCTTCGAGGACCGCCGCGCCGGCGAGCGCGAGCACGAGGATCGCGCCGATCGTCGCCGCGCCCTTCCGGGTGGCGCTGTACCGGCGGATCGTCAGGCTGATGAACAAGGCGATCGTCCCGCCGCCGGCGAACGCCAGCAGCAAGCGCCCGTCGACCTGGGCCAGCGAGTACAGATCGGCGATCGACCCGACGATGGCGAGCGCGAAAGCTATCGCCGTGATCGCCTCAAGCACGGCTCCCGAGTGGACGGCCGGCCCTCTCCGGCGCGCTTCCCCCGTCGCGGGCTGGTCGTCCCGGGAAGACGGCTCCGCCCCGGGCCGTGAGTCTCGCCCCGGTTGCTCCAGGCGCTGCGCGTCGTCCCGCTGCGCCGGCGTAGTCCCGGGCGGGGTGTCGCGCTGCGCCGGCGTTGCGCCGGGCGGGGTGTCGCGCTGCGCCGGCGTAGTCACGGGCGGGTTGTCCCGCCGCGTTGTTCCGGGCGGGTTGCCTTGCCGCGTTGTTCCGGGCGGGTTGCCTTGCCGCGTTGTTCCGGGCGGGTTGCCCTGCCGCGTTGTTCCGGGCGGGTTGCCCTGCCGCGATGGGTCGGGCCGGCTGTCCCGTTGCGCATCCCCCATGGCGTTCGCTGCCTCCTCGCGGCACCCCGGGCGGCGCGCGGCCCCCGGCAGGCTCACCGTCATCCGGGGCGGGAGTCACGCATCGGCTATCGGGCGCGGATTCACCCTGCGGGGTGACAAGTTCAGACCGGGGGAGGGGTCCGCGCGGGGACCTTTCCGTTCGGGGACGGCGCAGATTTGCGCGCGGGCGGGAAAATCGAGTGCGACATCCGTACGATATCGGCGCCTTGAATTTCCTCGACCAAGTGCTCGAACGCGTTGTAGAAAGCGAGCTCGTCGCCGCGGTGAAGGCGCTCGTTGCGCACGAAAGGCTCGACCGACGCCCACGTGCGCGGCGCCCGGTAATGCACCGGCAGGATCGCGAGCCGCTTGTCGACGAGGTCCAGCCCGACCAGGTAGGCGACCTTCTGATAGAACGTCAGGATCGACTCGGCCTCGTCGCGCAGGGCCCGTGGGAGCTCGTTGAAACGCAGGCTCGGATCCTGTTTCGGCAACTCCTCCCAGAGGTGCTCCTCGGAGCGCAGAAAATCGGGCGAGCGCATGATCCAGAGAAAGTCGACGGCCGGGAGTTGATGCGCCAGCCTGGCCAGCCGGATCTGCCGGATCGCGAAAGTCGACGACATGGTCAGCGCCAGCAGCGACGCCAACACCGCGGCGAAGTTGAGCGAAATCGGCACTGTCATGACCGCATGGTGTCAGCGTGCCGCTACTTCGTGTCGCTCTCGAATCGGATGTATCCGGCGGGAAAGGACCGATAGAGCGCCACCAGAGCGGCAACGACCAGGATCCCCGCCCCTAGGGGAGAGGCGATCACGGCGCACACGATCGCCGAGATCCCGCAGGCCGCGGCCGTGACGAGGTGGGCGCGCCGGGAGAAGTGGCGGCGAACGGGGGCACGCTCCACCCGCCGTACGAAAGAATTTGTTTCTGTCCACCGCAGCGCGACCGGCTCGGGGACGCCGGCCAGATAGAGGTCGCCGGCCCCGGTGCGCGCGGGCCGGGGCGCAACGTCCCAGCGGTTGGCAAGAAACCCGGCCAGGAGCAGCACGACCGTGGCGATCGGCAACCATGTCGAGCCGCCGGGCATCCAGTCGGCGATGACCGCCACGGCCAGGATCACGTAGGCGAGCAGCACCACCCGGTGGACGTGCGCGAACCGGGCGCCCCGCCGCAGCTTGGCCGCCGACATCGGGTCGTAGGGCAGCTTGATCCGGGGGCCGCCCAGGCGCAGCGGGCCCCAGTTGCGATCGCACCAGACGACCTGCTCGTCCCCGGTCGTGAGCGCGACCGGCGGGATCCGCAGATGAGGCACGGACTCCTTGGGAACCAGGAGATTGACCAACGCCGAGGTACCCCCGTTACAGTGCCGCCGCGGACAGCGTTGATCGTCTCATCGAGGATCGGTGAACGAGACCGGCTTGCCGGTGGCGCGGGCGTACGCGATCTCCCTGCTCGTGGACTCGCCGATATACCCGCCGGGGTTGACGACCAGGACCCGGTCAGCCAGATCGATCTTGCGCAGGTGGAGGGCGTCCAGCGCGGCCTTCTGCTCGTTGGTGATCGACTCGGCTGCTTCGTGATCCTCGGCGTGCAGGAAGACGCCGGGCGCGACGACGATGACACCAGCGAAAGTCAGATCACGGTTCGCCGCCCTCATCTCGTCTGCGAAGCGGGTGGAGCCGCAGATGCAGACGATCTCAGGTCGGTCGGGCATGGCTCGGTCCTTCGGGTCGAACGGGAAACTATCGTCGAAGAGTTTGCCTCACCCGCTTCGACGTGAGGATGTAGGCGATCAGCACGATATTCGGCGCGGTGTCGATCACGACGCCCACCGTCGACTTCATGTGAAAGGCGTGCCACGTCACCAGGAAAACTATCGACAGGATGTTGAAGATGACGCTGTGTACGATCGCGGAACGTTTCCTCTTCGTGATCAGCATGAACAAGAGAACCGTGTAGAGGATCAGCAGCAGATTCGAGATGACATAGAAGGTCAGGGCGTACGCCGGCACGAAAGTTGCCAGTCCGGCCAGCGACGGATCGGCGCCGATGATGAGCGACGCGATGGTCAGCTCCAGCCCGTGCGCCGCCAGCACCGCCAGCACGATGACGTAGACGAGAAACCAGCCGCGAACACGAAGCATGGCTTCATGCTTCGGCTCGCCGGCCGGGCCGCCAATCGTGGTAGCACCCGCGGCGTGGTGGTGTTACCTCCACCGGCTCACGGGTTCGCCAGGTAGGCCGGCAGCTCATGCCCGTCCCGGCTGACCAGCACGCCGGTCCCGATGCGCCACGGCCCACCAGCAAGCGCTCGCCCGCTATGAGTGTTCACGACGCGGTAGTAGCCGTCCCCCACGTGCTGGAAGCGCCACAACCCGTCGAGCGCCCGCGTCCGGTTCGCGTCGGCGATCAGCACCGGACCCACCGGCTGGAGACGGAACTCCTGGCATGCCGTGCCGTTCGCGGTGACCGTCTGGATGAGGTCACCGGTGCAGGCGGCCGGCTGGAGCACCCGCCCGTTGAGCTTGCTGCGGATCACCGACCAGCCGTCGCCGGCCGGGTCGATGGCGAACTGCTGGCAGTCGTTGTGCAGCCAGCCCCACTGCGCCACCCGCGCCCCGTCCGCGTTCACGCACGCCGCGACCTCGGCGACCTTGTTGCTGAACCGGTTGCCCAGGCTCACATATCCGGGATCCCGCTCGTCGAGCCGCCACTGCGCGCACGTGTCGCCCGGCGCCGCGGCCAGCGCGATGTCGGCGCCCTCGTAGCCGCACGACGGATTGGAGATGACCCGCCCGTCGGCCCGGCTGACCAGCGTCATGTACGCCGGCCCGTGCCCGACCGCGCGGCTCCCGGTCAGCGGGTCGCCCAGCGCCGGCCAGCCGCCGTCCCAGCGCAGCGGTCGCACGCTCAGCCGGGGTGTGCCGTTGTCGTACAGGTCGTAGTAGTGGTGGAAGTAGAGGTTTCCGGAAACATCGCCGCCGCCAGGGCCGCGGAATTCGTTGTAACCGCGCAAAATTTCGCTGCCGCCGCCGGAAAGCATCGGCACCCCGGCCCGGTCCACATAGGGCCCGGTCACGCTGGCCGACCGCCCGACCACGACCCGGTAGTCGCTCTCCACCCCGCGACAGCAGTAGTCGAAGCTGGCGAAAAGGTAGAAGAACTTTCCGTGCCGCACGATCGACGCGCCCTCGATCGAAGCGCCACCACGCGACGCCAGCGAGAACAGCGAAGGATCCCCGGCCAGCCCGGTGGCGGCGTCGAGCCGGCGCATCTTGATGCCGTCCCAGAACGAGCCGAACGCGAGCCACTGCTGTCCGTTGTCGACGACCACCTCGGGGTCGATCGCGTTGAAGTTGTCGCCCGCGCCCGACCGCAGCACCATCCCGCGATCCACCCAGCGGTAATCGGGGCTGGCCGGGTCGAGCGTGCGGTTGGTGGCCAGCCCGATCACCGAGTTGTTGGTCCCGAACGACGAGGCGGCGTAGTACAGCCGGAACTCCCCATGGGAATACGTGATGTCGGGCGCCCAGAAGTCGCCCGGCGTGATCCCCAGCTCGTCGACGACCCAGGCGGGCGGCGTGGTGAACACCGGCCCGAGAAACTCCCAGTGCACCAGGTCGGCCGACCGCCGCATCGGCAGGTAGGTCCGCGTCCCGATGTCCCCGGTGATGAAGCTGTAGTAGTACCGCCCCTGCCGGATCACCGTGGGGTCGTGCGCGATCGGATCGTCGGCGATGCGACCGGCCGGTTTCGTGCCGTGCGCGACGGCCTGCCCCGGCATCACCGCGACCGATCCCACGATCAAGAGCAAGATGGCGTACGCCCGGCAGACAGCTCTCCGCATGCGCTGATCGTCGTCAATGCCCCGCGGAAACACCAGCGAAAGTCAGATGTTGAACGCGGCGGCCCCGTGGACCGCCGCGCCCGTCGTGTCAGGTCAGGTCACGCTGCAGGAGACCGTGGGCCACGTCCGCGAGCCGTTGGTCTGGATGGTGACGCCCCAGTTGTTGCCGGCGCCGTTGGGTTTCGCGACCAGCACCTGCGAGCTCGGGTAGCTGGCCGTGATGTTCCAGGTCGCGATGATCCTCTCGGGGGAGGGGACGTTCATCGTCACGGTCCACGAGTTGGAGCCGGTGACCGAGACGTTCAGGTTGTACCGGTCGCTCCACGAGGAACCGGCCGACAGCGACGCGGTGCAGCTACCGCCGCCTCCGCCACCCCCTCCGCCTCCGCCTCCGCCGCCGCCACTGCCGTCGGGCGCCACGGCCCGGCCGGTCGACGGCGAGATCATCCCGGCGCACAGGTTCTTGCTGGCGAGGGTCTGCGCGATGCGCGGGATCGCAGCGAGGGTGTTCGCCGGCCACTCGTGCATGAGGATGATCTGCCCGTTGGTCAGGCGGGCGTTGGCCGCGACGATCGCGTCGACGCTCGCGTTGTTCCAGTCCTGCGAGTCGACGTCCCAGATGATCTGGGTGAGGCCGTATTTCGCCTCCACCGACTGCAGGGTCCCGTTGGTCTCGCCGTACGGCGGCCGGAACAGCTTGGGCGTCCCGCCGCCGGCGTTGGCGATGGCCGCCTGTGTTCGCGAAATTTCCGAGTCGATTTGCGCCTGGCTCTGCTGCACCAGATGCGGGTGGGTGTAGCTGTGGTTGCCCACCCACATGCCCGCGCTGACCTGCGCCCGCACCTGCGCCGGATAGGCGGCCGCGTACTGGCCTTCGTTGAACATCGTGGCCCGCAAGCCGTTGGCGCGCAGCGCGTTGAGGATGGCCGGCGTCTTGTCGTTGGACGGCCCGTCGTCGAAGGTCAGCCCGACGTATCCGTTGCAGGTGGCGGCCTGCGCGGGGGCCTGGAGGGCGGCGAGCGTGCCCGCCATGGTGAGAGCGGCGACGGCAAGCCCGGTGAGAAGGGAACGCTTCTTCATGGGTCATCTTTCTCGTGACGGCCGGCCGAGGAAGAGCCGGCGGGAGGCCTCCTGACAAAGGGGGACGGGCAGCCTGCATCGAGCCGGCTGGTGGAGGCCGGCTTGAGAGCAGGGTGAATCAGGCCGTCACAAGGGCGGCGACCTCGCGGTGAATCCGGGTCCGGGGACGACCCGCATCGACGGTTATCGAGTTCCGTCGATGGCGCCAGTATTGGCCCGCGCGCATCGCCGTGTCAACAACTTCCGGTGAGTGACCGAAACTTTCGGAGACTCTGACGTTAGTGTCAGGAGGCGTAGCGGCGCTCGGCTCGCGCGCGGGCCTTGGCCGCCTCGACCTCGCGATTCTTCGCCGGAGCGGTCGTCACGAGGGCGCCCAGCAGGTCGGCCGTGGCGGCGGCGACGGCCGCGACGGCCTGGTCGAAAGCCTCTTGATTGGCCTGGGACGGGCGGGTGGCGCCGGCGACCTTCCGCACATATTGCAGGGCGGCGGCCTGGATCTCCTCGGACGTCGCCGGCGGCTCGAAGTTGTGCAGTTGGTGGATGTTGCGGCACATCGCGTGGCTCCTCCTCGCTGGGGTTGCGGCCCAACCTACGCCGAAGGTGCGACAAAATTTCGCCCGCCGCCGAAGCCTCCCGCGCCTACCGTGGTCGCCATGCCCGACTTCCGCGCGCTGCACCGCCCCGGAGATCCGCTGCTGCTCCCCAACGCCTGGGATGTCGCCTCGGCGCTGGCCCTCGAGCACGCCGGTTTCGCGGCGATCGGCACCACCAGCCTGGGCGTCGCCGCCGCGCACGGGCTCCCCGACGGCCAGGCCCAAGGCCAAGATCAAACCCTTGCTCTCGTACGGGCTCTGCACGGTCGCCTGCGCGTCCCGCTGACCGTCGACGTCGAGGGCGGCTTCGGCGGCACTCCCGGCGAGGTCGCCGCCCTGGCCGTGGCCCTGCACGACGCGGGCGCCGCCGGCATCAACCTCGAGGACGCCCGCCCCGGCGCCGGGCTGGCCGGCCCCGCCGAGCACGCCGCCCTGATCGCCGCCGTCAAGGAAAGGTGCCCGGACCTTTTCGTCAACGCCCGCACCGACACTTTCTGGAGCGGCGCGAAAGATGTCGGCGAAACCCTCGCCCGCGTCACCGCCTACCTCGACGCCGGCGCCGACGGCATCTTCCTGCCCGGGATCGAGAAGGACGACGACATCCGCGCCCTGGTGGCCACGAAAGCCCCGCTCAACGTCCTCCTCCTGCCCGGCATGACGGTCGGCCACCTGGCCGGCCTGGGCGTGGCCCGGATCAGCACCGGCTCGCTGCTGTTCCGCACCGCCCTCGCCGCCGCCGTCACCACCGCCCGCGAGATCGCCGCCGGCGCGCCGGCCCGGGCGGCCACGATGTCCTACGCCGAGGTGAATGCCCTCTCGCCGGCGGAGTCGTAAAGTCGGCGTCAGGCCTTGTTCTCGTGACCCGTGCCGCAGCCCGGGGCCGGGTCGCGCAACCGGGCCCGGGGAGGGACATGGCCGTTCATCACCGTCGCGGGAGCTGAGCCCGGCATGGCCAGGCCAGGCCGCGCGGTCACCGAACGGGAGATCCTCGACGCCGCCCTGGGTCTGCTCGACACCGGCGGCCGGGAGGCGGCCTCGATCCGCCGCATCGCCGCCGCGGTCGGCGTCGCGCCCAACGCGGTCTACACGTTCTTCCCCGACCGGACCGCAGTCGAGTTCGCCCTGGTCGAGCGACTGCTGGCCGCCGCGCGAACCGGCGGAGTCGGGGGCGGTGGGGGAGCCGGACGGACCGGGGAAGCCGGGCAGACAGGGGGCGCCGAGGGAGCCGGGCAGACCGGAGGAGCCGCGCAGACCGGGGGAGCCGGGCCGGTCGGGGGCGCTGGGGGAGCAGGGCGGACCGGGGGAGGGGGCGGCTGGCGCGCGGGGGTCGAGGCGGTCGCGCTCGACCTGCGGGAGCGCCTGGTCGCCCACCCCGGTGCCGTCCCGCTCGTGCTCAGCGTCCCGCTGGACGGCCCGCACGCCCGGCGCATCGCCGACCACCTGCTGGACCTGCTCGGCGGGAGCGGCCTCGATTCGTGGTCGGCGGCGCGAGCCTCGTACGCGATCATGGTCTTTGTCCTGGGCGCGATAGCGCTGGAAACTTTCGACGTCCCGCGCGCCATGGTCGGCCCGATCGGCGCGGAACGCTATCTCTGGGGCCTGCGGCGGGTGCTCGACGGGGTCGAGGCCGAAGCGAAACTACACTGAGAAAGCATGGTGCACTGGTACGAGTCGTCGATCGACCGGCAGCTGCGCGAGGCTACCGAGCGCGGCGAGTTCGACAACCTCGAAGGGACCGGAAAGCCGCTGCGTGGCCACGGCCGGGACTACGAGGAGGACTGGTGGGTCCGGGACTGGCTCGAGCGTGAGGGCGCGACCGCGGGCGTGATCCCGCCGACCCTCGCCCTGCGCCGCGAGCTGGAGGACCTCGAGGCCCGCACCGACCGCCTGCCGGCCGAGCGCGACGTGCGCGACTACGTCGCCGAGCTCAACGAGCGCATCCGCAAGGCGAACGTCGGCCTCCTGGACGGCCCGCCGGTGGTGCTCCCGCCCCAGGACCCCGACCAGGTGGTCACGGCGTGGCGGGAGCGTCGCGGCTAGCCCTGGACCTTGAGCGGGTCGCCGGTGAGCGTGTCGCAGCGGACGAAGGAGAGCTGGATCTTCGCGTCCGTGAACCAGAGGATCGGCAGCGTCAGCGGCGGCGGCTGCTCGGGCGTGAAGACCACCGGGATCACGCCGAAGAGCTTGCCCTCGAAGCGGGACGTGTAGAACTTCACCGTCCCGGTTGTCGTGAGGTCCTTGCTGGTGATGACCGTCTTGCCGCCGCTCACCTCGTCGATGGTGAGGCTGAACGGCTTGTTCGTCGCCTTGTCCATCGTGAACTTCAGCGCCTTGTACGATCCGCCACCGGTCGTCGGCATGTCCACGACGCCGTCGTAGGTCGAGTTGTACATGGTGAGCGAGTCGACCTCCATGAGGCCCGGCTTCTTCGCCACCGTCGGGATGTCGTCGGCGCTGGCGACCTTGCCGTAGACGCGGGCGCCCAGGCAGGGGATCTCGTCGTCGGTCGCGCTGGTCTCCACCGCCGCCGGCTTGGCCGCGGTCGTGGTCTTGGTGGGGTCGGCGGCCGGCTCGGTCGTCTTGGTCGGGTCGGCGGCCGGTTCCGTGGTCTTCGTCGGGTCGGCGGCCGGCGCGGTGGTGGCTTCCGACGATGCCTGCGACGTGCTCGGAGCCGACGTCTCCTCGCCGATGCCGAGCAGGTTGCTGACGCCGTCGACGAAGCCCTCGATGCCGTCGGAGATCGGGTTTCCGCCGTCATCGGCCGGGGCCGTCGTGGGGGCGGCGGTGGTTGCCTCGGTCGTGGGGTTGGCCGGCTCGGTGGTCTTCTCGGCGGCGGGGGTCGTCGGCTTCGTGGCGTCGTCGCCGGCGGCCGGGGTGGTGGGCTCGGTCGTGGGCTTGGCCGGCGCCGAGGACCCGGCGACCGACCGGGAGGGCAGGCCCTCCGGACACTCCGCCGCGCTGGCCTGCAGGTTGGCGCCGGCGACGATCGTCGCTATGACGGCGACCGGGACCATGGCCGTCGCCATCACCTTGCGGTTGCGCCCGAGTCCCTGAAGCCCGGCACGCCGCGAGGGCCGCGGCGCCGCGAACGACGCGGACCGCACCTCCTTCTCCTCGTGCGGCCGGTCGTCGTGTCCCGCGATCTCGATCTGCTGGGTCTCCTCGATGTCCTCACGGCGCCGGTCGTTGAAGATGTCGTCGCCGACGTCGACCGGCCCGTCCTCCTGGTGGTCGGTGGGCTCGCCGGTGGGCGGCGCTGCGTTGCCCTTGCCGGGCCGGTTGCGCGGCGGGCCCCAGGCGATGACCAGCGCGCCGCCGAGGATGCCCATCAGCATGCCGATGAAGAAGCCGCCGAGGTTGAGCCCGATGAAGCTGTAGAGCGCGGCGAGCAGCGCGACGATGCCGTAGAAGAGCCGCTGGGCCGGGGTGAACCAGACGAGCAGGCCGCAGAGCAGCAGGATCGCCGGGATCAGGTAGGAGAGGAAGCCCTGCGGGCCCAGGTGGATCTCGATGCCGCCGATCGCCATGTTCGCGCTGAGGAACAGCTCGACAGCCGACAGGATCAGGAGCAGGCCGCCCCAGAACGGGCGGCGACGCCGCCAACGGCGGAACTTGCCCCAGAAGTTGTCGGTCGCCACGTGTTCCTCCACAAAGAGCTTGCAAAAGAGAAAGATGAAACATGAACAGGGCCCGCGGGACAAGCCCCGCGAGCCCCGCGTGTCAGATCAGAAACATTCCTTGCCGTCACCCACGTGCAGCTTGAGGGACATGCCCGTGAGCTTGAACGTGTGAGCCGTCGTGGAGTACGCGACCTGGTGCAGGCCCTCGATGGTGACGTGCTCGGCCTCCTGGCCGAAACCGCCTCGCGCGCCATGCGTGTCGAAGCCGTCCTTGTTGAGCTTCGAGGCGTCCGTACCGATGTTGATGTCGGTGAAGGTCGCGTCGCCGCTGAGCTCGGACATGCCGATCAGCAGGTTGTCGGCGACGACCGGGTTGTTGTTCTTGCCGGCTTCGATGCGGAGAACGACCGGCCCGACCGCGACGGTCTGGCAGAGGTTGTAGATCTCCGCGTGGTTGATGCCGGACATCGCAGCCGGGGTGGTCGGCACCTCGTTGCCGTTGGCGTCGACCGTCTTCAGGATGCTGCTGTACTGGGTGAAGCCGGTGCCCTCGAGCCGGTCGGCGGAGAGCTTGAACTGCGTGCCCGAAATCGAGAAGCTGGCGGCGACGGCGCCCGACGCGACACCGGCCACCAGGACGCCTGCGGCAACGATGGGAAGACCCACCGCCACGCCGAAGCGGCGCCAGTTGGTGCGCCCCTCCATCGCGTCGCCTTGCGAATCCACCACGGATCCTCCTATGGAAAGTCAGACGGCTCGCAGGCCACACCGCCATGGGCTCGCATCGACGGGCGACCCTGTCGATCAACCGCCAGCAGAGAGGTCCGTCGATGCCGTCGTTTAACGTGCGGGAAATGTTGCCGCCCCTGCTCAGCGGTTACAAGTGCCAGAGCTACCAGTCAGTAACCCAGCTCACTGGATATTGATCACGCACAGTGACATTCGTCATTCGATCTGCCGGATTTCCCGGCTTAATCTGGACAGAACCGCGCTCGATGTCCGATGTGACGGTCACCACGTGTATATGAAGCATCTAAGGTTACGGATCGGTAACGAAACCCAGGAAGAACTCAGATTCCGGTGCTACCGACTAGAGGTCTGACCAATGAGGGGATCTTGGGGATGGCAAGGGAAACACACGGGGGCGCGCTGGCCCGGCTCAGCGGCGTGCTGATCCTCATCGGCGCGCTGGTCGGGGTCGCGGCGATACCGGCCGGGATCGTGCTGACCTCGGCCGCGCACTGGTCCGACCAGCAGCGCGCCGAGCTTCCCGAGCAGCTCCTCAACCCGCCCACGGCCCAGGTCACCCGCGTCTACGCGAACGACGGCAAGACGCTGATCACCACGTTCTACGACGAGGACCGGCACGACGTCGCGCTCGGCCAGATCGCCACCGTCATGCAGCAGGCGATCGTGGCCGCCGAGGACGTGCGCTACTACCAGCACGGCGGCGTCGATCTGAAGGGCGCCGTCCGCGCGCTGGTCACCGACGCGCGCAGCGGCGAGGCCGAGCAGGGCGCCTCGACGCTGACCATGCAGGTGGTGCGCAACGTCCTCAAGGAAGATCCGACGCTGACCGCCGCCGAGCGGGCCGACGCGACCGCCGACACCCCCGAGCGCAAGCTCAAGGAGATCCAGTACGCGATCGAGCTCGAGCAGCGCCTCACCAAGCAGCAGATCCTGCAGAACTACCTGAACATCGTGTACTTCGGCGACGGCGCGTACGGGGTGGAGGCGGCGTCCCGGCGCATCTTCGGGGTCACGCCGTCGCGCCTCGACCTCGCGCAGGCCGCGATGATCGCCGGCATCGTGCAGTCACCCGACGCCGACAACCCGATCAGCGGCGACAAGGCCAAGGCCAAGGCCCGTCAGCTGTACGTGCTGGGAGCGATGCAGAAAGCCGGGATGATCACCGCTGCGCAGCAGAAAGCGGCCGCCGCCGAGAAGCTCACGTTCTCCGGCAAATCGCAGCCGAACGGGTGCGTGGACGCCTCCGGCAAGGCCGACGGCTGGGGCTTCTTCTGCGACTACGTGCGCACCTGGTTCGACTCGCAGGCTCAGTTCGGCAAGACCGTCACCGAGCGCGACACCGCCCTGCGTCGCGGCGGCTACACCATCGTCACCACGCTCGACCCGGACGTGCAGCAGGCCGCTTCCGAGCAGTCCCGCGCCGTCTACGGCCTGAACAGCAAGAAGGTCCTGCCGATCGCGGTCGTGCAGCCCGGCACCGGCAAGGTCCTGGCGCTGGCGGTCAACCGGCACTACAGCACCGCGAAAGGCACCTCCAACACGGTGAATCCGCTGGTCAGCGGCGGCACCAGCCTGCACGGCTACCCGTCCGGCTCGACCTTCAAGATGTTCACCATGCTCGCCGCCCTCGAAGCCGGCATGCCGCTCGACACCGGCTTCGACTCGCCGGCCAAGCTGCCCACCGAGTGGCCCGACAGCGGCCCGGACAGCTGCAACGGCATGTACTGCCCGGGCAACAGCAACCCCGCCTGGATGGACGGCTACCGCACCATGTGGAACGCGTTCGGCCGCTCGGTGAACACGTACTTCGTGCACCTGGAGGAGCAGGTCGGCCCGGCCGCCGCGGTCGCCGAGGCCAAGAAGCTGGGCATCAGCTTCAGCTCCCCGTCCGACGCCGCGCTGGCCGCGAAGCCGGACGGCTGGGGCTCGTTCACCCTCGGCGTCATCGACACCACCCCGCTGGAGCTGGCCTCCGCGTACGCGACCGTGGCCAGCGAGGGCACCTACTGCTCGCCGCTGCCCGTCCAGTCGATCACCGGGCCCGACGGGCAGAAGGTCCCCGTCTCGTCCAGCTGCAAGCAGGTCCTCGACCCCGAGGTCGCCCGTGCGGCTACCGACGCGGCCCGCTGCCCGGTCGGCCAGCAGAGCTCGTACGGTGAATGTGACGGTGGCACCGCCACCCAGGTCGACTCGATCATGGGTGGCCGGCCGGTGGCCGGCAAGACCGGCAGCACCGAGGACAACCGCACCGAGACGTTCGTCGGGTTCACCCGCACCGCGGTCGCGGCCGGCATCGCGGCCGACCCGGTGACCCCGTCCGACCACGTCGGCAGCGCGGTCGAGACGCAGGTGGTCACGGCCGTCGGCCGTACGCTGAAAATCGCCGTCGGCGACGGCGACTATCTCGATTTCACCTCGCCCGGCGCAGAGATCGCCCTGGGTAACTGACGTCTTAGGAATGGGCGGTCACCTGCCGATTTGACCGGAGTGACCACCGACGAGCGGGCACGCCTGGCCGCCCTGCACGAGTACCGCCTGCTCGACGCCCCCGCCGGCGACGAGCTGGAGGCGGTCGTGCGGGTGGCCGCGTCCGTCGCCGGCGTGCCCACGGCCACGCTGAACCTCATCGACGAGAACCGGCAGTGCCAGCTCACCACCACCGGCTTCGAGGGCGGCGACTCGCCGCGCGAGGACTCGATGTGCGCGGTGCGCTTCGAGCGGGGCGAGTTCGTCTACTTCCCGGACGCGCGCAGCGACCCGGCCTACGCCGCGAACCCGTGGGTGACCGGCGTGTACGCGAACGTCCGGTTCTACGCGTCGGCGCCGCTGGTCACCCCGCAGGGCCACGCGCTCGGCTCGCTCTGCGTCTTCCACGACGAGCCGCACGAGCTGACCACCGATCAGATCGAGCGGCTCAAGGACCTCGCCCAGGTCATCCTCGCGCTGTTCGAGCGGCGCCGGCAGGCCCGGCACAACGCCGAGCTCGCCGCCGACCTGAAGCACGCCAACGCCGAGCTGCGGCGCTCCAACACCGAGCTGGAGCAGTTCGCGGGCGTGGTCAGCCACGACCTCGCCGCCCCGCTCAGCGTGGTCGGCGGCTACCTCGAAGTGCTCGGCGACCGGCTCGAAGGCGATGCCGAGGCCACCGGCTGGGTCGGCGCCGCCCGTCGCGCGGTCGGCCGGATGTCCGGGCTGATCACGTCCCTGCTCACGTACGCGCAGGCCGGCAACGCGCCGTGCCGGTTCGAGCCGGCGGGCCTCGGCGACCTGGTCGAGCTGGCCCTCACCGACCTGCGCGCCGCGCTCGACGGCGCTATCGTCACCGTCGCTCCCGGCCTGCCCGACCTGGACTGCGATCCCACCCTGATCCGGCAGCTGCTGCAGAACCTCATCGGCAACGCGCTCAAATACCGTCACCCCAACCGCGTCTGTCACGTCACCGTCGACGCGCGGCGCGAGGGCGCCGTCTGGGCGGTCACGGTCGCCGACAACGGCGTCGGCATCCCCGCCGACCAGCGGTCCCGGGTCTTCGAGATGTTCGCCCAGATCGACCGCGCGCCCGGGAACGGCTTCGGCGTCGGCCTGTCCACCTGCCAGCGGATCGTCGACCGGCACGGCGGCCGGATCGCCGTCACCGACACGCCCGGCGGCGGGACCACTGTCACGTTCACCGTCCCGGCCGTCGCCGGGGTCCCGGCGGGCCGCCGATGAATCTCCAGCGCCGCGTCGCCGCCGGCTTCGGCGTCCTTTGCGTCCTGTTTCTAGCGCTCGTGGCGCTGCAACTCGTCGTCGGCGACCGCCTCCAGGCCCGTCACGAGGAACGGGTCGGCCGGATCGAGCGCATGATCGACGAGAACCGGCAGTTCCTGCAGTACATGACCGACGCCGAGACCGGGGTGCGCGGTTTTCAGCTCACCGGCGAGCGCGCGTACCTCATGCCCTACGACTCCGGGCGCGCCGGCGCGTTCGTCGCGCTCAACCGGCTCGGCGCCGCTGCCGCGGGCGCCGACGATCTGGGCGGGTTGGTGACGGCTGAGCGGGTGGCGGGGGATCGGTGGCTTTACGCGTACGCGATCCCGATCGTCAACGCCGGAGTCGCGGACGCGGATGCCGGGCGGGCCGCCCACGGCAAGGCCATCTTCGACCAGCTGCGCGCCGCCAACGCCGCGGTCTCGGCCGAGCTGGAGGCCGAGCGCGTCGCGGTGGTGGCCGCCGACCGCCGGGACATCCGCCGGCTGCACCTGCTGTTCGGCCTGCTCGCCGTCCTCGTCATCGGCACCGGCCTGGGCGTGGCCTGGCTGCACGAGCGCCATCTGGTGCGCCCGCTCGAGCACGTCCGCCACACGCTGCGCCGCCTCGCCGACGGCGAGCGCTCGGCCCGGGCCCGCCCCTCCGGCCCACCCGAGATGCGCGCCGTCATGGGCACCCTCAACGACCTCGCCGCCGAGACCGAGCGGCTGATCACCGCCGAGCAGGCCCGCGCCGCCACCGGCGAGCTGCGCCAGCACGTGGCGGCCGAGCTGCGCAGCGACCTCACCCCGGCCGAGGCCGGCGAGCGGGTCGCCCACATCGTCGCGGAGGCGCTCGGTGGCGACGCCGTCCACGGCCAGGTCAGCCTCGGCCACGCCGCCGGCGTCACCGTGTCCTGGCCGCCGGACGCGCCGCCGCTCGACGCCGCACTGGTCCGCGAGATCCGCGCCGGGCAGCCGTACGCGGTCCGCGAGCTGGCCGGCGGCCTGGCCGTCGCCCTCAGCGGCGACGACGACTGCCCGCCCGGCGTCATCCTGGTCGCCCGCGCCGGTCCGTGGAGCGAGAGCGAGCGCGACCTGCTCGACAACCTCGCCCGGGAGATCGACCACGGCGTGCGCCAGGCCCGGCTGCGCCTGAGCCAGTCCCGCCTGATCAGCGACCTGCGCGTGCTCGACGAGCAGAAGGACGTCTTCGTCTCCACCGTCACGCACGAGCTGCGCACCCCGCTGACCAGCATCCTCGGCTACACCGAGATGCTCACCGACGGCGCGGACGGCGACCTCTCGCCGGCCCAGCGGCGCGGCCTCTCGGCCATCCTGCGCAACGCCCACCGCCTGCAGGCGACGGTGTCCGACCTGCTGCTGCTAGACCGCACCAACGAGAGCATCGGCGGGGAACCCGGCCCGGTCGACCTGGCCGCCATGGTGGCCGGCGTCCACGACGACACCGCGCCGTCCGCCCGCGCCAAGAACGTCGGCAGCCACCTGGAGGCCGACCCGGTCTGGGTGCACGGCGACGCCGTCCAGCTGGAGCGCGCGCTGCGCAAGCTGGTGGACAACGCCATCAAGTTCACGCCCGCCGGCGGCCGCTTCGAGCTGCGGCTCGCGTCGCACGGCGCGAACGCGGTCCTCACCGTCACCGACACCGGAATGGGCATCCCCGCCGACGACCTGCCGGGCCTGTTCACCCCGTTCCACCGCGCCACCAACGCCATGGACCAGGCCGTGCAGGGCCCGGGTCTCGGCCTGGCGATCGTCCGCAACATCGTCATCGACCACGGCGGCACGGTCGCGGCCCGCTCGTCGCTGGGCAACGGCTCGACGTTCACGGTCACGCTGCCGGCGCTGATCCCGGCGCACGTCCCCTCGGCCTGACCCCAGCCGCGGGTCAGCGCTGGAGCGGGCTCGGCATCGGTTCCGGCCGCAGTCCCCGGGCCAGCGCGTCGGCGATCTCGTCCCGGCGCCGGAGCGCGGCCCGCCAGCCGACGACCTCCTGCGCGATCAGGGTCTCCCCCGGGGCGGTGGCCTCGACCGTCCACGGGCGGCGGAAGAGCACCCGCGCGACCACCGACACCGCCAGCAGAAGCAGCACGATCATCCCGTCGAGCACCAGCAGCAGGAGCGGCAGCAGCACCCACCAGAACAGCACCGCCGCCAGCACGAACCCGATGAGGATGAAGGCGATCACCGCGAGCTCGTTGTCCAGGCTGAAGAAGCCACCCCCGCCGCCACCGCCGCCCCCGGAAGGGGGAACGTTGCTTGCGACCTGCATGGTGCCGTCGACGACGTCGCCCGGGGTCTCGGTGCGCTTCGAGCGCCAGCCGCCGAAGCGTCGCGCGAGAATCCGCCAGCGCGGCGCCCACACGACGCGCACGCTCCACGCGGTGCCGGTGGGGGACGTGACGCCGACAGTTCGCATGCCTTCAAGATAGATACCGGCCACAATCGGGAGTCATGCCCATCGGCCGACTCCACCACGTGATCATCGACTGCCCCGAGCCGCTCGCCCTGGCCGCCTTCTACAGCGAGCTGCTGGGCCGGCCCATCACCTACTCCGACGACGACTTCGCCGTCGTCTCCCTCGACAACCGCACGTCGGGGCTGGCCTTCCAGCGATCTGGAGACCAGCGGCCGGCCACCTGGCCCGACCCGGCGATCCCGCAGCAGATCCACCTGGATGTGATGGTCGACGACCAGGCAGTGGCGCACGAGCGCGTCCTGGCACTGGGTGCGACGGCGCTTGCCGGGGGCGACCACGTGTACGCCGATCCGGCCGGCCACCCCTTCTGCCTCATCCCACGGCCGCACTGGGCGCCGCCGGTCGAGGAGTAGACAGTGTCTACGCAAGGTGGTAGACACTGTCCATGCAAGCGGGGGATCTTGAGTCGCGGCTCGTGGCGGCGGGCGTGGAGTT
Source organism: Actinoplanes sp. CA-142083 (assembly GCF_050942195.1). Classification (NCBI taxonomy): domain Bacteria; kingdom Bacillati; phylum Actinomycetota; class Actinomycetes; order Micromonosporales; family Micromonosporaceae; genus Actinoplanes; species Actinoplanes sp. CA-142083. The sequence goes on along the minus strand of NZ_CP192076.1, from coordinate 6,328,875 downwards.
GCTCGCCGAGGCCGGCACCGACGCGCTGTCGTTGCGGGAGATAGCCCGGCGGGCCGGCGTCTCGCACGGCGCGCCGCGGCGATACTTTCCCACGCACCAGGCGTTGCTCGCGGCGATCGCGCGGGAGGGCTACCGCCAGCTCGGCGCGGTGGTCGGCGAGACCATCGGCGAGAGCGGCGCCGAGCCCCGGGCGGCGCTGCTCGCGCTCGGCCGGCGGTACGTGGATTTCGCGAAAGACGAGCCCGGAATGTTCGCGCTGATGTTTCGCCACGATCTGCTCCGCGGCAACAACATCGGGCTGCGTGAGGAGAGCACGCCGCTGTTCGGCGTACTCGTGAAACTGCTGACGCAAGCCGGCCTGCCGCAACCCACCGCCGGCGCCGCGGCCCTGTGGGCCGCCCTGCACGGGATCGCCCAGCTCTGGCACTGGGGGACGCTGCAGGTGGTGACCGGGTTCGACGCGCCGGAACCGCTGCTCGTGGCCGCCGTCGACGCCCACCTGAAGGGCTGACGCCATGCTCGCCGCCGCGCTGAGACCGATCCTGCTGCCGCTCTCCCGGATCGCTTTCCGCCCCGACGTGCACGGCGCCGCGAACGTGCCGCGCGCCGGCCCGGTGATCCTGGCCGCCAACCATCTATCTTTCGTGGACAGTTTCCTGATCCCGCTGATGACGCCGCGCCGCGTTTCCTTCCTCGCCAAGGAGGAATACTTTCGCGCCGGCGGCCCGAAACAATGGGCGACCCGCACGTTCATCACCGGCATCGACGCGATCCCGGTCCCGCGCGGCGGTTACCGGGCGGCGCAGGAGTCCCTCGAGGTCGCGTTGCGGGTGCTCAAGGACGGCGGTGCGTTCGGCATCCACCCGGAGGGCAGCCGCTCGCGTGACGGCCGGCTCTACCGCGGCCGCACCGGCGTCGGCTGGCTGGCGATCGCGTCGGGCGCGCCGGTCGTCCCGGTCGCGCTGCTCGGCACCGACCGCATCCAGCCGGTCGGCGCAAGTTTCCCGAAACCGGGAAAGCTCACCGTGCGCTTCGGCGAGCCGATGTTTTTCACGCCTCCGCCGGGCGGCCGGCAGGGCCCGGCCCGCCGCGCCGCCACCGACGAAATCATGGCCGCGATCGCGAAACTGTCGGGCCAGGAAGTCGCGCCGGAGTACAACGAACTTTCCGGCGGCCAATGAGTTCCCGGCCATTCGGCGCGGCCCGAGCACCTTCGTTGCGCCACCTCGTCGGGCTGGGCCGCGCCGGCGTTGCGGCGCGGCGAGCGCTGGCGGCGCCGGCATTGCGGCGCGGCCAGCGTCAGCCGAGCCCCAGCAGCGGCCCGGCCTCGCGGAAACGTTGCGTGTTGCCGAGGATGTCGGTCGAATCGACGGCCTGGTCGATCGTGCCCGGCAGCTTCGGGATCTCCTGCCGGCGGCCGACCCGGTCGATGACGCCGAGCAGCACCGGATCGGTGATCTCGCCGGTCAGCGCCACCGTGAAGCGGTCCGCGGCCAGCACCCGGATGTCCCGCGTGTAGAACTGACGCGACGACGGATCCAGCGCCGGGCCCAGCCCGAGCTCGTTGGTCGCCGCGGCGAGCGTGCTCCCCGCCGTGCCGATCATCTCCTCGCGCTCCCGCCAGCTCTCCGCCGTCATCGCCGCCTTCAGCGGCGCCGCCAGCCGGGCGGCGAGCGAAAGTTCGCCGAAAGCCCGGCCGAACCATTTCGCGTACGGCGCCCAGCGCCGCTCCACGAGGAAAGCGAGCCGCATCAGCTCCCGGACGAGCCGCGCGGCCAGGACCCGAGAGCCGATCTCGTCCCCGGTCGAGCCGGTACGCGCGACGAAAGCCTCCTCCTGCGAAACCTTCAGCCACCCGGCCGCCAGGGCGTAGCGCCACACGTCGTCGGGATACCACGCGATCGCCGCCCGGCGGCGGGCCAGCTCACCGTCCGGGTCGTGGAAGACCGCGCCGCGCGTCAGGCTCGCGAAAACTTGCGTGGGCGTGAGCAGCCAATCCGCGATCGTCACCCCGTTGCCGGGATCGAAGCCGAGCAACCCCGCGAAAAACTCGCCGACAGTTTCGTGGCCGGCGCGGAAAACTTGCACCCGCTCCCCGAAGTCGTGGTCGGGCGACACGTCGTCGTCGTATCCCAGCACTTCGGACCCGGGCCCCAGCAACGCCGCCGCGTGCGGCACCCCACGCAAGCCCGGCGCCACCGACGACAGGTAATGACGTCGCGAAATTTCCACCCCGTTCACGACCCCAGAAGTAGCACCTCCGGACGAAAAGTGCGTCATCGTTTTCCGGGCCGGGTGAAGCGTCAGCTCCCATGAAGTGCTTGGCAAGGCGCCTCACCGCGGCAATGGTCGTGCCACTGATCCTCTGCAGCCCGGGCCCGCTGCCGGCGAGGGCGGCCGCACCGGCGAGGGCGGCCGCACCGGCGCAAGCCGTCGCACCGGCGCAAGCCGTCGCACCGGCGCAGGCCGCCGTGCCCCGGCGGCCGAACTTTCTCGAGCGAGCGACCATGCCGGAGCGGCCGGTCCACGAGGAGAGCGGCCCTCTCCGGATCATGCCGCTCGGCGACTCGATCACGTGGGGCGTCGGCTCGAGCAGCAACGACTCCTACCGCGGCGACCTGCTCCGGCAACTCACCAGGGCCGGACTGAGCGTCGATCTCGTCGGCTCGCAGCGCTCCGGCGCCTCTCGCGACCTCGACCACGAGGGCCACAAGGGCTGGACGATCGCCCAGATCACCGCCCACGTCGACGAGTGGCTCGCCGCCTACGAGCCGGACGTGATCCTGCTGCACATCGGCACCAACGACATGGCGCGCGGCCGTCGCCAAGCGCCGCGCGACCTCGGAAAGTTGCTCGACCGCATCGCCGCCGACCGGCCCGGGGCGCAGGTTTTCGTCGCGAAGATCGTCGGGCTCGGCGACTATCCCGGCGTCGCCCGCCAGGCACGCCGGACCACCGGCTACAACAAGGCCGTCGTCCGGATCGTCGCCGCCAAGGGCCCTCGCTTCCACCTCGTCGACCAGAGCCACGTGCGCGGCGCCGACATGTGGAACCGCCTTCACCCCAGCGACGAGGGCTATCGGAAGATGGCGCGCAACTGGTTCCGCGCGTTAGATGTCCAGATCCTCGATCGGCGGCTGCTCGAGGGTGCCGGCGATCAGGTCGTAGAGCTCGGTCGGGATCCCGTCGCGCAGCGACTGGGCCGTGTCGTACACCTCGAGGGCGCGCTCCCCGCTGTTGCTGCCCCAGCTCTGGTTGGGGCTCAGCGCGTTGATCAGGTTGCGCCAGGTGCTCTCCCCTGAGCCCGAGCCCGACCCGGCCTGCCAGACATAGTCGGCCGAGCGCTCGGTGTGCACGACGAACTTGCCCTTCTGGCTGCGATACACCTTGAAGACTTCCATGGTCTTGGCCGTGGAACGCCCCCACTCGCCGAGCAGCACGCCGGTGAAGCGCACCTTGCGCCCGGTGCCGGGCCCGACCCGGACGGTGATCTCCTCGTACCCCTCGTTGCGGCCCTCCTCGGCGTCGACGAAGCGCTTGAGGGCGGTGGTGATCGTCGCGGAAAGGTTGCCGCCGGAAAGTTCCTGCGCGCGCGCGAAAAGCGCGAGGTCCTCCTCGGAAACATAAATCGTCTTGTTCGGCATGCCAGCCCTCCACGTTCTACGTACATTATACATATATCACGAGCTCGGCAATTCCGCCCCGCGGCGCGCGAATTCTCGCCGACCATAGAGACATGGGTCGGCTGCTGCGCGTCGAGGGGCTGGTGCCGGTCACCGGGGTGGTGGCTTTCGTGCTGCTTTTCGGGCGTCTCGGCGGCGCCGGCGACCCGTCGCCCTTTGCCGCGTGGGTCGGGCTGGGCGTCCTCCTCGCGCCCGCGATCATGGTGTACGCGCACCGCGGCGCCGCGGCCTGGGCCGGGGTGCTCGCCGCGGTGGTGTGGACGTCGCTGGCTCAGACCGCATCGGCGGCGCTCGTCTGCTGGGCGTACGCGTTGGTGGTCATCGGCCTCACCCGCCGTGACCGGACCCCGGTGGCCGCCATGGTCCCTCGCCGGCAGCCGCCGGCCCCGGCCGGCCTCCCGCATGTCGCCGTCCCCGCCGAGGCCGCCGGGCTCGCCCTGATGGCGCTGGCCATGGCCGGTTTCGTGGCCGTGCTGCTCCAGCACGCGGGCCCGCCGTGGGTGACCGGAGTGATCGCCGTCTTCGGGCTCGGCTGCGCCCTGGTCGCCCGCGCCGTCACGCACCGTGCGCGCCTGCGGCAGCTGTTCGGCACCCCGCAGCCGATGCACGCGGTCCGCGTCGTCGAGCAGATGGGATACGTGCACGTGCTCATGCCGCATCCGGGCGGGCTGATCGCGAAAGAGTTCGCCTTCGACGTCGCCGAACCCGGCTGGGCTGGCGAAAGTGAAGCGAAAACTTGCCCGGGAACGCTCTACGGGGAGCCGCGAAGAGGCGCGTGGTGCGCGGTCGAGGTCCAGGGCCGCATCCACGTGCCGGTCGGGCCGGTCGGCGACGTGATCGAGGTGGCCTACGACGTGGTGCAGGGGCTGCCGCGCGAGATCGAGGACGACGAGGAGCAGCTGGTCGACCCGGCGGCGCTACGGCCGGCCGACCGCGGGGTGAGCGCATTCGAACCGCGCGAGCACCGGATCGCGCCGCCACGCGCGTGGGCGGCAACTGTCGCGATCGGTTTCGGCGCGGCCCTCGCCGCCGGCGAGCTGGCGGGCATCGCGGGCGCCGACCCGGCGGTGCTGGCGCCGGTCGCGGCGGTGGCGGGTGCTTTCGGGTACGAGTTCGGCTGGCGCGCCCAATTGCGCCCGCGCCTGCGGTGGCACGTGGGCGGTGTCGCCGCGATCGGCTTTCGCGGACCGGACCGGCAACCGTGGGCGACCGACAGCGCGGTCGTGCACGACGACGCGGGAACCGTGCTGCTCACCGCGGGCGAGTCGGTGCTGACCGTGCCGGTGCCGCCGCCCTGGCCGTCGCCGGAAAGCCAGCGCAACGCCGACGAGTTGGTGGCCGCGTTGCGCGACGCCCGCAGCCAGTCCTTCGCGATCAGTCCGTTGCCGCCGCCGCCCGAGATCGAGGTGCCCCGCCGTCCTCTCGCCCTGTACGCCTCGTGGCTGGTCTCCATCGGCCTCACGCTGCTGATACTGCTTCCCGCAAAGATCTGAAACAACAGGCGCGTAGCGTACGAACGTGGATCTGAACACCGTCGCGGACGTGATCAGCCCCGCCCAGGTCGGCCAGTGGCGGCCGGGTGACGCCTGGCTGGGCGGCGGCACGGCCCTGTTCGCCGAGCCGCGGCCGCATCTGACCCGGCTGCTCGACCTCGCCGCCGCCGGATGGCCGGCCCTGACCGTCCGCGACGACGAGCTGGAGATCGCCGCGACCTGCACCATCGCGGAGCTCGCGGCCAGCGGCCACGACATCGTGGAAAGTTGCTGTCACGCCTTTCTGGCCTCGTTCAAGATCTGGAATGTCGCGACCGTCGGCGGCAACCTCTGCGCGGCGCTGCCGGCCGGCCCGATGATCGCCCTCGGCGCCGCCCTGGACGGAACCTGCCTGCTGCAGAGCCCGTCCGGATCGCGGAAAGTTTCCGTGAGCGATTTCGTGACCGGCGAGGAATCCACGGTTCTGGCCGACGGCGAACTGCTCAGGTCCGTGCACCTGCCCGCGGCGTCGCTCGCGGCGAGGACGGCCTTCCGGCAGGGCTCGCTGCACACCCACGGCCGCTCCGGGGTGCTGCTGATCGGCCGGGTCACGGCCGGCGACGGGCTGGTCGTCACGGTCACGGCCGCCACCAAGAAACCGTACGTCCTGAGTTTCCCGGCGATGCCGAGCGCCGAGGTCCTGCAGATCGCCCTCACCGAGCGCATCCCCGACGACGCCTACGTCCGCGACGTGCACGGCTCGCCGGCCTGGCGGCGGCACATGACCCGGCTCTACGCCGAGCAGATCCGGCGGGAGCTGGGCGCGTGAGGATCAACGGCGAGGACCACGACCGCCCGCCCCGGCCCGGCCAATGCCTGCGCACCTATCTGCGCGAGGAAGGTTGCTTCGGCGTCAAGAAAGGTTGCGACACCGGGGACTGCGGCGCGTGCACGGTGCACGTCGACGGCGTACCGGTGCACTCCTGTGTCTATCCCGCCTTTCGCGCCGTGCCGCGAAAGGTGACCACGATCGAGGGCCTCGCCGCGGCGGGGGAGCTGCATCCGGCGCAGCGCGCTTTCCTCGACGCGCAGGGTTTCCAATGCGGTTTCTGCACCGCCGGCCTGATCATGACCACGGCCGCGCTCACCGACGACCAGCGTGCCGATCTTCCCCGCCACTTCAAAGGCAACCTCTGCCGGTGTACGGGGTACCGGGCGATCGCCGACGCGGTGGCGGGCGTCGTCAACGCGTCCGAGCCCCCACCCGGGTCGGCTGTCGGCGCCAGCCTCGGCGCTCCCGCCGGGCCGCAGGTCGTCACCGGCGCCGCCCGCTACACGTTCGACCTCGATGTCCCCGGCGTGCTGCACATGAAGGTGCTGCGCTCGCCCTACGCGCACGCCCGGATCGTGGCGATCTCGGTCGAGGCCGCGCTGTCGGTGCCGGGCGTGGAGGCCGTCTTCACCCACGCCGACGCGCCCGACACGTTGTTTTCCACGGCCCAGCACGAAAATGTCGCGGAAGACCCCGCTGACACCCGTGTGCTCGACGACGTGGTCCGCTTCGCCGGCCAGCGGGTCGCCGCCGTCGTCGCCACCTCCGAGGCCGCGGCCGAGGCCGGCTGCCGCGCCCTGACGGTCGAGTACGAGGTGCTCCCCGCGGTGCTCTCCGCCGAGGCGGCCCTGCGACCGGGCGCGCCTCTCGTGCATTCCGCGGCGCCGGGCAACGTGATCGGCCGCCTCGACGCCTCGATGGGCGACGTCGAGGCGGGTTTCGCGGAGGCCGACGCCGTTTACGAGGAAACTTTCCGCACCGCCCGGGTGCAGCACGCCAGCCTCGAGACGCACGGCGCGGTCGGCTGGCTCGACGACGACGGCCGCCTCGTCATCCGCACGAGCTCGCAGACCCCGTTCCTCACCCGGCGCGAGCTGGCGTCCCTCTACGACCTGCCGCTCGACCGGGTCCGCGTGCTCACCGGCCGGGTCGGCGGCGGTTTCGGCGGCAAGCAGGAGATGCTCGTCGAGGATCTGGTCGCGCTTGCCGTGCTGCGGCTGCGGCGGCCGGTCAAGCTCGAGTACACCCGGGCCGAGCAGTTCACCTCGGCGACGACACGGCATCCGTTCACCGTCACGCTCAAGGCCGGCGCGCGCCGCGACGGCACCCTCACCGCGATGCAGCTGCGGGTCGTGGCCGACACCGGCGCGTACGGAAACCACGGCCCGTCGGTGATGTATCACGGCTGCCACGAATCCCTCGCCGTGTATCGCTGCCCGAACAAGAAAACCGACGCCTATGCCGTCTACACCAACACCGTCCCGTCCGGTGCTTTCCGCGGCTACGGGCTGGGCCAGGTGACTTTCGCGGTGGAGTCGGTGCTCGACGAACTTGCCCGCGCGCTTTCGCTCGATCCCGTCAAACTTCGAGAGACAAATATCGTACGGGCGGGGGAGCCGCTCCTCGCCCCCGGCGACCACGTCGACGACCTCTCCATCGCCAGCTACGGCCTGGACCAGTGCCTCTCGCACATCCGCGCCGCCCGCGAAGTCCCCGACACCGCGCCGGACGGCTGGCTCATCGGCGACGGCACCGCGATCGCGATGATCGCCGCCGGCCCACCCGGCGGTCACTACGCCGACGCGACCGCAACCGTGCTGCAGGGCGGCTTCTACGAGATTGCGGTGGGAACGGCCGAGTTCGGCAACGGCAGCACCACCGTCCATGCCCAGATCGCCGCCGACGCCCTGCACACCACCCCCGACCGCATCTGCGTGCGCCAGTCCGACACGGATGTGGTCCGCCACGACACCGGCGCCTTCGCGTCCACGGGCGTCGTCGTGGCCGGCCGCGCCGTCCTCGACGCCGCGACAGCCCTGCACGAAAAGATTCTCGCCGCCGGCGCCCCGCTCGACTCCTTGGCCGGCCTCTCGGCGACCGGCCATTTCGACGGCACCCCCCGCTCGGTTGCCTTCAACGCCCAATGGTTCCGGGTGGCGGTCGACCCCGACACCGGCGAGCTCCGCATCCTCCGCAGCGTCCACAGCGCCGACGCCGGCACCGTCATGAACCCGCTGCAGTGCCGGGGCCAGATCGAGGGCGGCGTGGCCCAGGCCTTGGGCGCCACCCTCGCCGAGCATGTCGACATCGGACCGTCGGGCGAGGTCACCACGACCAGCTTCCGCCAGTACCACCTGCCCACGTTCGCCGACGTTCCCCGCACCGAGGTCCTGTTCGCCGACACCACGGACGCGATCGGCCCGCTCGGCGCCAAGTCGATGAGCGAGAGCCCTTTCAACCCGGTCGCTCCCGCCCTGGCCAATGCCCTGCGCGACGCCACCGGCGTCCGCTTCACCGACCTGCCCTTCACCCGCGACCGCATCTGGGAGGGCCTGCAACGCTCGACGCGAAGCTAGGGGACAGGGCCTGGCCGTCAGCAGCGTTCGATGTGGACACCACCCGCGAGGCTGTACTCGCGCACTTTCAGCGTCCGCGCCGCCGGCTCACTGCGCCGCGCCGGCTCGACCCGGATGCCGCCGAAGATGCGGAAGCCCTCGACCTCGACGTCCACGTCGTGCGGCACCCGCAGCGAGACGCCGCCGACCAGGCTGACCTTCGTGAGCACCGGCTGCTCGCCGAGCGCGGCCTCGCACAGGTCCAGGTTGGCCCCGCCCAGAATGTTGACCACTCGCATGTCCCGCGGCATCCGCCACCGGCCGCGGCGCTTCTCCCCGCCCAGCAGATTGACGAACCAGGTAGCTCCGGAACGGTTGCTCAAGAACGGCGTCTCGCTGTCATCCATACCGAAAACCCTAGGTGCGCCCGGGCGTTCATCCCGCTGTCGACTGGCACGCCTGGATCGATGACATTCGTCATGGCGCTCGCCACGATCACCGACGGGCATCGCCCGGACCGTTGATCGTGGGCTGTGCGCCGAACGACTGCTGAACCACGGCGAGGCGCTCGTTGTCGTTGGCTTCGCGGATCTCCTCGACGCGTTTGACCAGGAGCGTGAACGATCTGTCCGCGGTCTCGTAGTCCCCGACCTTGGTGCGGTACATGCGGAACTCGCGATTGAGCGCCGTCGCCCTTTTCGTGTCGAGGACGGCGCGCTCGTTGATGCGAGTCAGCTGGATGGCCCCTTCGCTGAGAAACGCGACGGTTCCGATGGTGGCGGTGATGAACGGTGCCGCGTCGAGGAGAGCCACGGCGGGCGTCACGGCCGACGCCGCCAGCGCCAGGAACCTGAGCAACCGGTACGTGAGGAGACGCCGGCGAGCGTGCATGGACACTGCCGAAAGCTCCCGTTCAAGGTCGGAGAGGTACAGCTGTGCCTGATCGGCCTCCTCGGTGGCTCCCTCGTGGGGCTTGACCACATTGCCGGCGCCCATGACCACGTTGCCGCTGCCGCTGATGTAGGCATAGTCGCGATCGGCGACCTGCGCGACCACGCGGGACCGCTGCTCAAGCTCGGCGTGCTCAAGAAGCTCTGATAGCTCCGGCCCTTTGCTCTGCTGAGAGGTCACCGATCGCCGCGATGATCCGTCGAAGAGTCCCGGGGGTGGGGACTCTGCGGCCAGTGATCACCGCGTCGAGGCTTGACCTCGATACGTGAGCCTTGTCCGCGATCCTGTCGGATGGGAGCGCTTTCTCACGCATCAACCGTCTTATCGCGACACCCAATGCCTCGGCCGACGTCGGCTCGTCGGCGGGACTGTTGTCGACCACTCTGAGGCCTCCGCGCCGGATAGTTCATTACAGGTGCTCATCATGATGGCGACTGCTGCGCGGTGGCGCCACGCGCGCATTGAGCGCGCAGCGACTCGTACGGTATGCGGCTTTTGACTCTGGGTGGAAGCGGTTCCGGGAGCGGTGCCGAAGGGAGAGCGCTCTCCTGTTCCGGAACCTTTAAGGGAGTCTTAAGTCGGTCGATGCCGGGTTGACCCGGTGGTTGCCGAGCGGGAACTGTTAACCCACTTTCCGGTTTCCCCATCCCCAACTCCGGGAGCATCCCCCATGCGCAGACGCGCCCTATTAGCGGCTTTCACGGCCTTGGTCGCGGGGGTCGGCGCCTTCGGCGCGCGGCTCGCGACCGCCGATGCCGCACCGATCAGTTTCAGTCATCCGGGTGTGCTGGTCAGTCGCGCCCAGCTGGACTTCGTCAAGGGCAAGGTGAACGCGGGCGCCGCGCCCTGGCTCGCCGCCTACAACCAGATGCTGGCCAGCAAGTATGCCTCGCTCTCGCGCACCCCCAAGCCGCGGGCGACGGTCGAGTGCGGCTCCTACTCGAACCCGAACAATGGCTGCACCGACGAGCGCGAGGACGCGATCGCGGCCTACACCGACGCGCTGGCCTGGTACATCACCGGCAACGCGGCCTACGCGCAGAAGTCGATCGCGCTGATGGACGCGTGGTCGGCGACGATCACCTCGCACACCAACAGCAACGCCCCGCTGCAGACCGGATGGGCCGGATCGGTCTGGCCGCGCGCCGCGGAGATCATCAAGTACACGTATTCGAGCTGGCCCAACCAGGCGCGGTTCGCGACCATGCTGCGCAACGTCTACCTACCGGTGGTGATCGTCGGGAGTTCCAGCAACGGCAACTGGGAGCTGTCGATGATGGAGGCCGCGGTCGGGATCTCGGTGTTCCTCGACGACAAGGCGAGCTACGACCGGGCGATCACGCGGTTCAAGGCGCGGGCGGCCGCCTACATCTACATCGCGGCCGACGGCGCGCAGCCGAAGTACCCGCCGGTGGGCAGCGTCGACACGCCGAGCGAGCTGATCTCGTACTGGCAGGGGCAGAGCACGTTCGTCGACGGGCTTTCGCAGGAAACTTGCCGCGACTTCACGCACACCGGCTACGGCATCTCCGCGATCAGCCACGTCGCGGAGACCACCCGGATCCAGGGTGAGGACCTGTGGCCGTCGCTGCAGGAGCGGATGCGGCAGGCGCTCGGTTTCCACACGAAGTTCGAGAACGGGACCGCGGTGCCATCGAACATCTGCGGCGGCGCGGTGACCAAGGGCCTCGGGCCGGTCACCGAGGTGGCCTTCAACGCGCTGCACAACCGGCTCGGGATCGCGATGACCAACTCGCAGCAGTACACCGAATCCCGCCGTCCGCAGGGGACGAACAACCTCTTCGTCGCCTGGGAAACCCTGACCCACGCCAACAACCCGGCCTGATCGGAGCACGTCACATGAGATCGAGAAAGCTTCTGGCCGGCACGATCATGGCCGTGGTGGTCGGCGCGCTCGGCGTCGTCGGGATCACGAGCGCGTTCGCCGCCTCGTCGGGAACGATAGTTTCCTCGCTGAACGGGAAATGCCTCGACGTCACCAACGGGTCGACGGCCAACGGCAACCAGCCGCAGATGTGGTCGTGCACCGCGGCCAACCAGAACCAGGTGTGGACCCTCGCCGACAACGGCTCGGTCCAGGGCCGCGGGAAATGCCTGGACATCGCCAACAACTCGACCGCCAACGGCGCGGTCGTGCACCTGTGGGACTGCTACGACACCGTCGCCACGCAGAAGTGGACGCTGAGCGCGGCGAAGGATCTGGTCAACAACGCCTCCGGCAAGTGCCTCGACATCAAGGACAACAGTTCCGCCGACGGCGCGAAACTTCAGCTCTGGGACTGCGCCGGCACGGCGAACCAGAAGTGGACCTTCTCGGGAGGAACGACGACGCCCACAACGCCGCCGACCACGGTGCCGACCAACCCCGCCAACCCCGACCTCGGGCCGAACGTCAGCGTCTTCGACCCGTCGATGTCCGCGTCGACCATCCAGAGCAAGCTGAACAGCGTCTTCAACTCGCAGGTCAGCAACCAGTTCGGCAACGCGCGCTACGCGCTGCTGTTCAAGCCGGGCAGCTACAACGTCGACGCCAACGTCGGCTTCTTCACCCAGGTCGCCGGCCTCGGCCTCACCCCCGACCAGGTGAACATCAACGGACACGTCCACGTCGAGGCCGACTGGTGGCCGGACGGATCGCAGAACGCCACGCAGAACTTCTGGCGCTCCGCCGAGGGCCTGTCGGTCACCCCGGGTGACGGGCTCGACCGCTGGGCCGTGTCCCAGGCCGCGCCGTACCGCCGCATGCACGTACGCGGCAGCCTTGCTCTCTCCGACGGCGGCTGGTCGTCCGGCGGCTTCATCGCCGACTCCAAGATCGACAACCAGATCCAGTCCGGCTCGCAGCAGCAGTTCCTCACCCGCAACTCGCAGATGGGAAGCTGGAACGGCTCGAACTGGAACCAGGTCTTCGTCGGCAGCCCGGGCGCCCCGGCGCAGAGCTTCCCCTCGCCACCGTTCACAACGGTTGCGAGTACGCCGACAGTCGCCGAGAAGCCTTATCTGTACGTCGACAGCGCCGGCGCCTACCAGGTGTTCGTCCCCGCCCTGCGGTCCAACGCGAGCGGCACGACCTGGGCCGGCGGCAACCCGGCCGGCTCCTCGCTGCCGATCAGCACCTTCTACATCGTCAAGTCCGGCGACACCGCCGCGACGATCAACGCCGCCCTCGCGGCCGGTAAGAACCTGCTCGTCACGCCCGGTGTTTACCACCTCAACCAGACACTGAACGTGAACCGCGCGAGCACGGTCATTCTCGGTCTCGGCCTCGCCACGTTCGTGCCGGACGGCGGTGTCGACGCCATCCACGTCGCCGACGTCGACGGCGTGCGGCTGGCCGGCATCCTGCTCGACGCCGGCACCACCAACTCGAACATCCTGCTGCAGGTCGGCCCGGCCGGCTCGTCCGCGTCGCACGCGGCCAACCCGACCGTGCTCTCCGACGTCTTCGTGCGGATCGGCGGCTCGATCGCCGGCAAGGCCACGGTCAGCGTCGAGATCAACAGCAACAACGTCATCGGCGACCACGCCTGGATCTGGCGCGCCGACCACGGCAACAACGGGACCGTGGGCTGGAACGTCAACACCGCCCGCAACGGCCTGATCGTCAACGGCCAGAACGTGACCTTCTACGGCCTGTTCGTCGAGCACTACCAGCAGTACCAGACGATCTGGAACGGCAACGGCGGGCGGACCTACTTCTACCAGAACGAGATGCCGTACGACCCGCCGAACCAGGCGGCCTACATGAACGGGTCGACCCAGGGCTGGGCCGCGTACAAGGTGGGCGCCGCGGTGACCACGCACGAGGCGTGGGGCCTGGGCAGCTACTGCTACTTCAACGTCAACCCGGCGGTGGTGAACGCCCGCGCCTTCGAGGTGCCGGCGGTTGCCGGGGTCAAGTTCCACGACATGGTGACGGTTTCGCTCGGCGGCACCGGCACGATCAGCCACGTCATCAACAACACCGGCGCGGCGGTGAACAGCGGCCACCAGGTGACCAGCATCGTCAGCGGCCCGTGACAAGTACCGTGCGCTCGCCCGGCGCGTCCTGGTGAGCCCATGCATCCGTAACTGAAGACAGGGGGACCGGGCGGGGCGCGATTTCGATCGTGCCCCGCCCGATCTCGTCGATCAGCGACGGCAGCTCGGCGAGGTAGGCCCGCGGCGACACCGCGCCCTGACCGTTGCCCTGCAACCGGAAATTCGCCGAGCGCAGCGCCACCGACGGCAGCTCGATCGTCGGGCCGGCCACCGAGCCGATCTGCACCCAGTCGAGCAGGCGGCTGCGGTCGGAGCGGTTCGTCAGGATCTCGACGATCGCCTTCTGAGCCGGCTCGCCCCACAGGTAGTCGAGCACGATGCCGGCCTCGGCGGCCTTGCCGACCTCGTCCAGGGCGAGAAGGCCGTCGCCGGCGCGGCGCGCGGCGCCGATGACTTCGCCCGCGCCCAGCAGCTTGGCGACCTGCATCGCCATCGAGCCGGCGTTGCCGGCCGCACCGAGGACCAGCACGCTCTGCCCCGGCTGGATCGGCACCCGGCGGCGCAGCGCCACCCAGGACGACATGGCGGGGTTCATGGCCGCGGCGACCCGGGCCGCGTCGGCCCCGGCGGGCAGCTCGATCGTGCGCCGGGGGTCGACCACCGCCTTCTCGGCCATCGTGCCGATCACGTCGTCGTCGGCGACGAAGTAGACCAGCTGGCCGTCGGCCCGGCGGCCCACCCCGTCGATGCCGGGGATCATTGGCAGCTGTCCGGTGCTCGTGTAGTGGCGGCCGGCCGCGCCGCTGCGGGTGCGCGGGTGCAGCCCGACGGCGACCACGTCGACGACAATTTCGCCCCCGCGCGTCGTCGGCACGTCAAAAGTCTCGTAGTGCGGCGGCTCGTCGAACGAGGTGACGACGGCGGCGTTCATCTTCTCCATGACAGCTCCTTCCGGGATTTAGTTGGTGGCACGAACTAATGTAGTTGGTGGCACGAACTATTTCAAGTAGGCTGTCCGTATGGCTTCCCTGAGTACCGTCGACGGCCTCGCCCAGCTCTCGTTCCTGGTGCTGGGCACGCTCGAGCGCCGTGCGGCCGAGCACGACCTGTCGCTCATCCAGACCCGGCTGCTCGGCGTGCTCCGCGACCGCCGCCCCACCATGCTCGAGCTGGCGAAACTCCTCGGCCTCGACAAGTCGAGCGTCTCCGGGCTGGTCGACCGGGCCGAGCGCCGCGGGCTGGTCGCACGCATCCCGTCGGCCGCCGACCGCCGCTCGGTGCTGGTGAGCCTCACCGATCAGGGGCGCGCGCTCGCGACCGAGGCGGCGGCCGCTTTCGAGAGCGACGTGACCACTTTCGTCAGCTTGCTTTCGCCGTACGATCGCGAAAATCTCACGAAACTTGTCAGCCGCCTGCTCGTCGAGCACGCGAAAGCGAACGGCGTCGACCTTTTCGACACTCTGCTACCGTCGCGCGAGTGATCGACACCGTCACGCGCGACTATCTGTCCGCGGCCGACGCCGCGCTTCCCGGTTTCGTCGAGGGTTTCTATCTGGTCGGCTCGGTGGCCCTCGGCGCGTACCAGGAAGGCCGCAGCGACATCGACGCCATGGTCTTCACGTCCCGGCCGGCGTCTCCCGAGGACCTCGACGCGTTGCGGGAGATCCACGCGAAGGTGCCCGTTGACGCTGTCTATCTCGAGCCCGCGCTCGCACGCGCCTGGCCCACCGATCGCCCGGTCGCGCCCTTCGTCGTCGATGGCGATCTCAAGACCGGCAAGCCCTGCGGCGAGCTCACGCCGGTCGTCTGGCTGATCCTGCAGAGGCACGGGATCCCGGTGCGTGGCCCAGCCGTCGCGGACCTCGGCGTGCGCGTCGACCCCGACGTGGTCCGCCGCTACAACCTCGACAACTTGCGCGAATACTGGCAGGGAAACGCCCACAACTTTCGCGGCTACGTGGCGGCCCTGCCCGCCGACGAGGTGCGCGACACGGTGACGGTCGCCTGGTATGTGCTCGGCCCCGCCCGCCTGCACCACACCGCCGCCACCGGCAACATCATCTCCAAGAGCGAGGCCGGCCCCTATCTGGCTTCGCTGTTTCCCGAGTACGCGGAACTGGCCGATCGCGCCGTGCGGCACCGCGCCGGCGAGGACGTCGCGTTCCGGACCACCGACCTGCTGATGGCCTTCGATGCGGTCGACGCCGTCGCCGAGGACGCCTGGCGTCGATTCGGACATCCCGGCGGGACCCCGTAGCGGCCCGGAATCGGTTAGCTTGTGGCTCGGAAAGGGGGCCACAGTGGACAGTTTCTACGCACGCGTCGGCGGCGAGCCCGCCGTGACCGAGGCCGTCAACCGGCTGTATCGCGTCATCCTCGCCGACGACCGCCTGTCGCCGTACTTCGAGCACGTCGACATCGGCCAGCTCAAGACCCACATGGTCGCGCTGCTGAGCCAGGTGCTCGGCGGGCCGGAGGCCTATTCCGGCCGCGACCTGCGCATGGCGCACACCGGCCTGGGCATCACCCGCGAGCACTACGACCTGGTCGGCGCCTACCTCATCGGCGTCCTGGCCGGCCTCGGCGTCGACGACGAGGTCCTCGACGCGGTCCGGGGAGTCCTGGCCGCCTCGGTCGACGACGTCGCCGCCTAGCGCACGAGCAGGGCGCTCAGCAGCTGGGTGAGCCACTCGCGGGCAGCCCTCACATCACCGTCGAGCAGGAGCTGGACGGTGACGCCGTCGTAGGCGGCCACCACCGCGTGGGCCGCGGCCGGCACGTCCGCCACGCCCTCGGGCAGCGCGAGCCTGCCCTGCACCCCGCGCAGCCGTGCCTCGATCGCGCCGCGCAACTCGGCCCGATGGGCGGCCAGCCTCGTCGCGACTTCGGGGTGCCGCGCCGCGTACAGAAGAAAATCGGTTTTGACCAGGAGCCAGTCGCGGTCGAGCAGGAGCGTCGCGGCGGTGCGAGCGATCACGGCGTGGATCGACGGCTCTATCGGCGCCGCCTCGTCGGCGCTCAGGGCGTCGCTGACCTGGGCCGCTATGACCGCGGCACGCTCGTCGTAGAGGGCGAAGAAAAGTTCGTCGAGGGTCGCGAAATTCGAGTAGAAAGCGCCGCGGGTGTAGCCGGCGGCCTCGCAGACGTCGTCGATGCGGGCCGGGCCGAAACCTTTCGCGGCGAACACCCGGAAAGCGGCGTCGAGCAGCCGGGCCCGCGTCTCCGCCCGCCTCTTCGTGACCCGCACGCGCAGAACCCTACCCAATACGTTCGTGCATCCGATACATTTCTGAATCGTGAATGCGGACGTGATCGTCGTCGGCGCCGGCCTGGCCGGGCTCGCCGCCACCCATGAGCTCACCGCGGCCGGCAAGCGGGTCGCGCTCGTCGACCAGGAGAGCGCCGCCAACCTCGGCGGGCAGGCGTTCTGGTCGTTCGGCGGGCTGTTCCTCGTCGACACCCCCGAGCAGCGGCGGCTCGGCGTCCGCGACTCCTTCGACCTCGCCTGGCAGGATTGGCAGGGCAGCGCCCAGTTCGACCGGGTGGACGGGGAAGACGCGTGGGCCGTGAAGTGGGCCCGGGCGTACGTCGAATTCGCGGCGAGCGAGAAACGTTCCTGGCTTTCGTCGCTCGGCATGAGCTGGCTGCCAACCGTCGGCTGGGCCGAGCGCGGCTCGCTGCGCGCCGACGGGCACGGCAACTCGGTGCCCCGCTTCCACGTCACGTGGGGGACCGGCACCGGCGTGGTCGCGCCGTTCATCGCCTCCGTGCAGCGGGCGGCCGAGGCCGGCCTGGTCACCTTCCACCACCGCCACCGGGTGGACGAGCTGATCGTTTCGGCGGGGGCCGCCACCGGCGTACGCGGAAAGATCCTTGCCCCTGACACATCGCCGCGGGGTGTCTCCTCGAACCGCGAGGAGACCGCGGATTTCGAGCTGACCGCGCAGGCGGTCGTCGTGACCACGGGCGGTATCGGCGGCGACCACGACCTCGTGCGCCGTTACTGGCCGTCACGGCTGGGAGATCCGCCGCGGAGCATGGTCACCGGCGTTCCCGCCTACGTCGACGGCCGCATGCTCGACATCGCCGAGACGGCCGGCGCGCACCTGGTCAACCGCGACCGGATGTGGCACTACACCGAGGGCATCCGCAACTGGGACCCGATCTGGCCCGGCCACGGCATCCGGATCCTGCCGGCGCCGTCGTCGATGTGGTTCGACGCGCTGGGCCGCCGCCTGCCCGACCCGTGCCTGCCCGGCTACGACACCCTCAGCACGCTGCGTCACCTGCGGACCACGCCGGACATCGCCGAGTTCGACCACTCCTGGTTCATCCTCACCCAGAAGATCATTCGCAAGGAGTTCGCGCTCTCCGGCTCGGAGCAGAACCCGGACATCACCGCGAAAGATCGCCGGGCTTTCGTGCGCGAGCGGATCCTGGGCAAGGGCGCGCCCGGCCCGGTCGAGGCGTTCAAGCGCAACGGCGCCGACTTCGTGGTGGCCGGACAGCTGGAGGAGCTCGTCGCCGGCATGAACAAGCTGACCGACTCGCCGCTGCTGGACGCCGCCCGCATCCGCACGCAGATCGAGGCACGCGACCGCCAGATCGACAACCCGTACAGCAAGGACTCCCAGATCCAGGGGATCCACAACTCGCGCCGCTACCGGGGCGACCGCCTGGGCCGCACAGTGTCGCCGCACCGCATCCTCGACCCGGCCGCGGGCCCGCTGATCGCGGTGAAGCTGCACATCCTGACGCGAAAGTCGCTCGGCGGCATCCAGACCAACCTGGACTCGCAGGCGCTGACGCCGGGCGGCGAGGTCTTCCCGGGCCTGTACGCGGCGGGCGAAGTGGCCGGCTTCGGCGGGGGCGGGGTGCACGGCTACAACGCCCTCGAAGGCACCTTCCTAGGCGGCTGCATCTTCAGCGGGCGCGCCGCCGGTCGCGCGCTGGCGAAGAGCCTCTAGGGCAGCGACCAGCGCTGGTTGGCGCGGCCGTCGCAGGTGACGACCCGGACGGCCGTGCCGGCGGCTGTGCCCGAGGATGGGTCGGTCAGGCACTTGTCGTTCGCCGTGTTGATCACCAGCTGGCCGGAGGTGCGCCACTTGGCGGTGGTGCGGCCGTCGCACCTGGTGATGTGGACCGTGTCGTCGCCGGCGATCAGGGCGCACATGTCGAGGACGCGCACCGTGCCGTCGGTGGCCAGGGTCCAGCGCTGAGCGGCGGTGTTGTTGCAGGTGAAGACCTGGATGTGGTTGAAGTCGACCACCACGGCGCCGTTGAGGTCGAGGCAGAGGCCGTTCTGGCCGCGGATCGTGCCGGTGCGCGCAGGCACGAGGGCCGCGGGCGGCGAGGTGGTTTTCCCCGGAACGCCCGCGGGCGTGCTGCCCGGCGCGGACGAAGACGTGACCGCGGACGAGGACGAGGCGGGCGCGCCGGCCGCGGTGGTGACGGTCGTCGAGTCGGCGCGGCGGGTCGCGGACTTGCGCGGCGTGGAAGACGATGACGCGGTGACGGGCGGCGCGGCGGGGGAGGGCGGAACCAGGCCCGACAGGGCGGGGACCGGAGCGTCGGGCAGCGCCGCCGACACGGACGGGCGCCCACTGGACCGCAGCGCGGCGAAGCCGGCGACGGCCGCGCCGAGCAGAACCACGGCGCAGGCGGCGACCAGCACCACGAGCCGGCGGCGGCCGTTGCGGGCCGGCCGCTCCGCCGGCACCACGGGCAGGATCGCGGTGGGATCGTCGGCGCCCTCGAGCGCGCGGTGGGAGCGGACCTCCCGGGTGGTGGCGGACGGCCAGGTCTGCGTCGACTGATCGGCCTCCGGGGCGCCGGCGCCGTCGAGCAGGTAGGGGCGGACGAGCAGGGGATCCCGCTCCTCGTCGTGGTGGTCGTCGTCCGTCACGCAACACCTGCCGCCATCGAGCCGTCAAGACACGATCGACCGCCCAACCTACCCCCGGCCGCCGGTGAGCCGCTGACCCCCGAAGATCCGACTTTCCGCGCGTTGCGGCCGTCGGGGCCGAGACGGAACACACCGGCCTGCGGCGATGTACGGGGCGTCGGATGGCCGACACCTCGCGTGAACGGCAACGGAGCTGCTCCGTGACGGCGAACCGAGAAGATCCGCCGCGAACCTACCTTTCTGATCATCCGGGGCGACGTGGGCGCCGGTCTACCAGGAAGGTGACGCATGCCGCTCTCCACCCGTCTGCTCGCGGCCGGCGCCGCGAGCCTCGCGCTGGCCGGGGCGATGATCATCGCACCGGCTCAAGCGTCCGCCGCGGCGGCCCCGGCCCGCACCAGCGCCGCCGAGCGCCGCCGGGTCGACTCGGTCGCCACCCCGAAGCTGCGCTGGTACTCCTGCTACGGCTGGGGCGAGTGCGCGACGGCGAAGGTGCCCCTCGACTACGACCGGCCGCAGGGCAAGCAGGTCACGCTCGCGCTGCTGCGGGTCAAGGCCCGCGACCAGAAGCACAAGATCGGCAGCCTCTTCGTCAACCCCGGCGGCCCCGGCGGCTCCGGCGTCTCGATCGCCCTGGCGGCGCCGTACTTCATGAGCGACGCCCTGCTGGACCGCTTCGACGTGGTCGGCATGGACCCGCGCGGCATCGGGTTCAGCGACCAGGTCAACTGCTTCCCCGACGCCGGCCGGCAGACCCCCGCGATGACGACGCTGAGCATCGGCTTCCCGTGGGGCGCCGCGCAGGAGAAGGCGTTCGTCAAGGCGGCCGGGCAGGAGGCCCGGGCCTGCTCGACGACCGGGCGGGAGCTGGCCGGGAGCATGTCGACGGCCGAGGTCGCCCGGGACATGGACGTGATGCGCCGCGCCGTCGGCGACAGCAAGCTCACCTACCTGGGCTTCAGCTACGGCACCGCGCTCGGCCAGTACTACGCCAACATGTTCCCGGACCGGTTCCGGGCCATCGCCGTCGACGGCGTCATCAACCCGCAGGCGTGGGTGGGCACCGCGAAGACCGGCGGGCAGATCCAGGACGACCGGCTGCACTCGGCGGACGGCGCGTGGAGGGCCCTGGCGGAGCTGCTGCGCCGCTGCGGCCTGGCCGGCCCGGCGAAATGCGCGTTCAGCGAGAGCCCGATGCGCCGCTTCCGGGTGATCGCCGAGCGCCTCAAGGCCCATCCGTTCGCCGCCGGCAACGAGAAGGTCACGTACGCCATGTTCATCGGCATGGTGCTGAGCGCCCTCTACGAGCCGGACGCGGGCGACGAGGTGACGGCGCTCGCGGCGCAGCTCTACCAGCTGACCACGCCCGGTTACGTGCCCGACAAGGCGAAGCTGGCCGAGGCGGCCGAGAGGATCGGCCGCATGCGAAGGCAGGCCGAGGGACGGGCGTTTCCCTACGACAACAGCTTTGACGCGTACGCCTCCGTGATGTGCACCGACGGCCGCCACCCGGCGAGTGGCGCCTCGTGGGCCAAGGCCGCCGCCCGCGCGGACAAGCGGGCCACCTACTTCGGCCGGGCGTGGGCCTGGTCGAGCGTGCAGTGCGCCCGCGACAACTGGACGGTGCACGACGAGGACGCCTACACCGGCCCGTTCACCAAGCGCACCCAGCACCCGGTCCTGATCGTCGGCAGCTTCTGGGACCCGGCCACCAACTACGCCGACGCCGTGAAGTCGTCGCAGCTGCTGCCCAACAGCCGCCTGCTGTCCAGCGACAACTGGGGCCACACGGCCTACGGCACGTCGTCCTGCGCCACCGGCATCACCGACCGCTACCTGCTGTACCGGTCGCTGCCCGCCCGCGGCACCAGGTGCGTCGGCGAGCAGCCGTTCCGAACCCCCCTCGAAACCGACCCGACCGTCCAGACGCAGGACACCTTCAACCTGACAACCGCGTCGGTCACCGAGATCGCCGCCCAGGGCCTCCCCGTCCCGGGCGCGCCGAAGGTGCTGCCGCCCGTCGTCTGACCCGGCTGCGAAAGGCCGTCTAAACCCGACTGCGAAACGCCGTCTGACCCGGCGGTGAAAGCGGATGGCCCGCCCTTGGAGGGGCGGGCCATCCGTCGTTGCCGGCGCTTGCATCAGGGACGGCGACTGCGGGACGGACTCCTGGTCGTCAGCGCTTCCAGAAGGCCTTCCGGGAGGGGCGGTCACCCGCGCTGCCCGCGCTGCCCGCGCTGCCCGCGCTGCCTGCGCTGCCCGCGCCACCTGCGCTGCCCGCGCCACCTGCGCCGCCCGCGCCACCTGCGCCGCCCGCGCCGCCCGCGCCGGCGAAGGTGGTCAGGGCGGTCAGGGCCGCCGCCCACTTGTCGTCGACGGAGCCGTCGCCCGTCAGGAGCGTGACCAGGTCGCGCAGCGGGGTGAACTCGTCGCCCGGCAAGGAGCCGAGCAGGACATCGAGGCGACTCGCCAGGTCGTCGAGCAGGTCGCGCCGCTCGTAGGCGGGCAGGCCGGCCGCGTCGCGCAGGCGGCCCGCCTCGACCGTGGCGATCTCGCGCACCTGGTCGAGGGTCGGCGCCGCGCCGCTGGGGGCCATCGCCTTGCCGGCCCGCATCGACCCCGAGACGGCGGCGAAGGTCATCGGCCCGCGGCTCCGCCCGAGGCCACCGCCCGCAGTCCCGCCAGGGGCACGGCCCGCAGCCCCGGCAGGGGCGCCGCCCGCAGCCCCGGCGAGGCCGGCGTCCCCGGACTCGGCCCGTGCCGGAGCGAACCGCGGGGCGCCCGGCGGAGGCGGCGCCATCGGAGCGGCCAGCGGCATCGACGCCGAGATGCCCCGGAACGAGGCGACCTCGAGGCTGGAGTCGTCCCACCCCGACGGCAACTCGACCGGCTGGGTGACCCGGCGGGTCTCGCCGCCCTCGTTGACCACCCGGGCGTCGACCGCCACGAACGCGGTGAACCGGCACAGCACGCCGTAACGCAGGGATGTGGCGACGATCGTGCTCTCCAGGCCACGGTTGCCGGCCGCGTACGCGTCCTCGAGGTCGCGCAGCCGCGCCCGCGCCCACTGGGCGGTGATCGCCGGCTCCTCGCGCTCGCGCACGTCGACCGTCGTGCGGAACTCGCGGTCGTCGCGGGTGCGGCCGGTGACGGTGAGGGTGCCCTCGGCCTTGCCGGCGAACCGGCCCGAGACCACGAGCGGGACGCCCGGGTAGATGCCAGGCAGCCGGGCCGGGCTGCGCTCGTCGTCGAGCAGGCGCAGGCCGGTCGCGGTGACCGTCAGGTCGGTGACGACGGGCGCGCCGATCCGGCGGTGGATCTGCTCCATCGCCGCGTCGAGGCGGTCCTCGCTCTCCACCAGCTCGGCCCGGCCGGCGCCGAGCGCGGCGAGCCGGCCCAGGAAGCCGGCGTTGACCGCGCGGTCGATGCCGATCGTGTGGATGCGGGCGCCGCCGACCAGCGGGGTGATGTCGTGGACGATCTGATCCTCGTTGCCCACCTGGCCGTCGGTGACCAGCACCAGCACCCGGTCGCGGCCCTCGCTCTGCTTGAGCAGGCCGAGCCCGGCCATCAGCGGCGCGAGCAGCTCGGTGCCGCCGCGGGCGTCGGCGCGGGCGAGGTGCTCGACGGCGCGGAAGCGGTTGCGGTCGCTCGCCTCGGCCAGCCCCTCGCCGAGGCCCTCCGGCCGGTCGACGTGGTGGTCGAAGGTGAGCACGGCGAACCGGTCGGCCGCGGTGAGGGTGTCGACCACACGGGCCGCGGCCCGGCGGGCGGCCACCATCTTCCACCCGCCCATGCTGCCGGAGCGGTCCAGCAGCAACACGACGTCCTTGGGGCGGGCGGCGGCGGTGTCGTCGGGCGGGAGCACGACGAGCTGGTAGACGCCCTCGGGCTCGCTCGCGGTCACGTCGGGCACGGCGATCGCGGTCTCGCCGCCGCCCGCATACCCGATGCGGAGCACGAAATCGCGGTCGGCCCGCTCGCCGGGCCGGATGCTCACCGTGCCGTCGTCGTCGGTGACGGTGTGCAGGCTGGATTTGACGTCGCCGAGTGTCAGCCCGGCTGGGTCGATGTGCACGCCCAGGGACAGGCGCAACGGGTTGGGGAAGCCGGGCAGCAGCACCGGCGGGGAGATGCGCGACGCGTCGGGCACGGCGTCGGTGTCGGGCACCTGTCCGTCGCCGACGTAGGGGCCGGGCAGCGGGTTGCCGGGGATGTAGCGCGGCGCCACGACCAGCGGGAAGCGGAACGTGGCCGCGCCGTCTTCGAAGGGCAGCGGGCCGACCAGGCTCAGCTCGATCGTCACGTGCTCGCCGGGCAGGATGTTGCCGACCCGCATGGTGAACACGTCGGGCCGCTCCTCCTCGGCGATCGAGGCGCGCTTGCCGGCCGCGATGGCCTGGTCGTACGCCTCGCGGGCGGCCCCGCGCTCCTGCAGCTCGGCCTCGACCGTGCGGTTGTCGGCGGTCATCTTCATCGAGGTCACGGCGGCGCGGTCGGGCAGCGGAAAGATGTATGTCGCCTCGAGCGCGGTGTCGTGCGCGTTACGGAACTCGGTGACCACTGTGGTGCGGGCGACCAGCCCGCTGACCCGGCTCTGCACGTCGAGCCGGTCGAGCGGCAGGTTGCCCCGCTCGGTGCTGAGGTTGCCGAAGCCGGCGTCGGGCAGGATCCTGATGCGGCCGAGCTCGCCCGGGCTCATCGGGGTGACGGAAAAGGTCATGGCGTTCTCCCATCGATCAGTCCACGGGACTCGAGCAGGCCGAGCAGGGGTGCGGCTGCCTCGGCGATCTCGGCGCGGTCGGTGTCGGTGACGGGGCGCGGGAGCAGCAGGATCGCGCCGCCGCCGAGACTGACCCCGTGCACCGGGGCGGCCTCAGCCACCCGTACGGGATCGGTCTTGTCTTTGCCTTTTGCCGGTTGGTCGGCCCAGAAACGCGGGCGCTCCGCCAGATCGGGGGTGGCGCCGGGCGGATCGTTGGCGGCCAGCAGGTGCTCGGGGATGCGGGAGGCGTCGTCCAGAGCGCGGGGGCTGAGCCAGACGAAGTCGGCCTGGATCTGCCGGAGGCTGCGGCCCTCGGCCTGCCAGCGCTTGATGGCCACCAGCTGCTGCAGGTGGCGAGGGCCGTAGAGCGCCGTCCGCCCGCGCATGCCCAGCGGGCGGTCGACCAGGCCAATCGTCGTATACCACCGGATGGCGCGGCGGTCGGGGACATCGCGGACGCGGCCGTTGGGGGCGCCCGGATACTCGGCCGCCAAGGCCTCGCGCACCCGCTCGACCAACTCATCCATCGTCCACATGCCGACGAGTCTGACACTGTCACCGTGACAGTGTCAACGTTTTAAGCCACCGCCAGGCTGGACCGCGCCGTTGACCACCAGGCGGTAGGGCGCGTATTGCCTGACGTTCTCGCTCGGCTCGTCAAAAGCGACAATCGCCACCACCTTCGCGTACGCCTTGAGCTCGGCGAACTTGTCGACGGGAACGATCCGGGCGCGCTTGCCGTCGATGCCGACCAGGCTCAGGTGCCAGGCGTGCACCGGGGTCGGCACGATCGCCGTCGGGGATCGCCAGGCTTCCAGGCTGGTGCCGTCACTGAGCGTCTTCTTGCCCAGGGTGATCTTCCCGATCCGCCATCCGCCCCGGCTCACGGCGGCGTCGGTGACGTACCTGAGACCCAGGAGCACCTTCTTCCCGGCGTACGGCTTGAGGTTGTAGCTCGCCGTGACCACGCCGGCGCTCGCGGCCGTCAGGCCCGGACCCAGCGGCCCCGGCACCGTCCGATCCCCGGTCACCGCGGTGTAGGTCCGGCCGCCGTTGGTGGAGATCGTCACGTACGCGAAGTCGTAGGAGTCCTCGATGGCGTAGGACGTCTCGAGCTTCAGGGTCGCGTCGGCGGCCGCCGGGACGGTGACCGGGAGAACCGCCTGCGAGTCGAGCCCGTTCGTGTTGCCGGAGAACAGCGTCTTGCCGGCGACCGACCAGCCGGTCGGCAGCGGCGGCAGCGTCGGCGCGCCCTCGAACGACACGGACTTGAGCGGGGTCGGCAGCGGCACGAAGTCGGCGCCGTTGGGCGCGGCCCCGAGAACGTCGTAATCCGCCTTGTTGGCGAGGTTGATCGTGGACCGCAGGCTCTTCGCGGTGACCTGGCTCAGCGGGGCGCCGATCATCTGCCCGCCGTCCTCGCCGACGATCTTGTCGACCAGCGTCATCGTCTGGAAGTCGTGCAGCACGTCGTAGAGGGTGGTCCCGGTGGGCAGCGCCGCCTGCACGCCGGCCAGGCCCTGCCGCACGCCGTCGCGGTGCAGCATCGTGATCACGCCCAGGCCGAAGCGGTCCCGCAGGTAGAGCATGAACGAGTAGGTGATGCCGTAGTCGGCGAGCACCTCGGTCGGCGTGCCCTCGTCCCACAGGTTCAGCGAGTTCTGCGGGCCGCCGCACTCGCGCGGGTTGGCGTTGTACTTCGTCTTGACGTTGCCGAACCCCTGGTAGCAGACCAGGTGACTGTCGTTGCCGGGGTCGTTGACGGTCGCCTTGCCGTCGACGTAGCCGGTCAGCGTCTGCGCGAAGTCGGACAGGCCCTCGTTGACCCAGGACACCTCGGCGGGATCGGCGTAGTACTCCAGCAGGTGCTGCCATTCGTGGGCGAAGGTCGCCTCGTACAGCCGCGGACGGGCCGGGCGGCTGGTGCACAGATCGTCGGTGGGGTCGTCGGCGGGCGCCGCGCCCAGCCGGTGCTTCCAGTCGTACGCGTCGATGGTCATGACGTTGCGGTCGAACATCTCGTTGAGCTGGGCCGAGAAGAACCCGGCGACGTAGGTGACCGCCTTGGGGAAGGTGAAGTAGTTGTCGTCGCGGATGTTGTCGACGAGCGTGACCGTCTTGTCCGCGTCGCCGGTGTAGTCACCCTCGAGGGCCGCGTTCGTGCCGTCGCGGCCGGGCGGGGTGCTGAAGGTGGCGGTCTCCTTCGGATAGATCGTGTCGTCGAACTCGTGGATCAGGCCCGCGATCCGGGCGTCGCTCACGTCGATGGAGTTCTTGCGGCAGTCCTTGGCCGGGAACGCGAGGTCCTCGGCCACCCACACCTCGATGTGCTTGCCGACGGCGCGCAGCTTGTAGCTCTTCGGGTAGTACCGGCCGGCGACGTCGTCGAGACCCATCCACTCGCGGACGGTGCCGATCGCCGGCGTGCCCACGGCGGCGCGCGACTCGGGCCGCTTGCGGTACCGGGGATGCTCGGGCAGCGGTTTGCCGTCGAGGGTGAATCGCGTGCGGGTGAGCTCGCGGGTGTCGGACACGGGAGCCGGCCGCGCGGCGGTGGCCGGGGCCGGCACGGACAAAAGCGACGAGACCACGGCGGTCAGCGCGAAGGTTGCAAAACGGACACGATCCATGAAAATGGACGCTACCCGCCACGCGACCAGGCCAGGCGCAACACGCGCTATTCGAACAGGGAGTGGTGGCCGTCGCCTTCCGCGCGGCGGCGCGCCCGGCGCCGGAACTGCACCACGACCATGTCGACGACCGCGACCACGGCCCAGGCGAGCAGCAGCCAGCCCGGCACTGTCCAGCCGGCGTGGAACAACCAGATCGCCAGCAGGGTGCACACGACGAAGCCGAACGCGGCCAGGATCAGCCGCAGGTTCAGCGCGCTGTACGGCTCGTCGGCCGTCCCGCGACGGCCCGGCGGCTGGGCTCCGATGGGCATGTCCGGCGCGTACCCCTGTCGTGTCGGCGGCAAACCGGCCGGGCATCAGGCTACGCGCGGCCGGGTTGGCCCGGCGGGACCGGGCCAACCCGGGCCGTCCACGGACGTCAGGCGATCTCGCGGCGCAGGATCCGCCACGAGCCGAGGACCAGCGGCAGCGCCACCCAGACCAGGCAGGACACCGCGAGCCGCCCGTACTCCCCGGCGGTCATCGACGGCTCGGACAGCGGCCCGGAGGTCAGGCCGAGGTCGAGCCAGCCCGAGACCCGTTCCAGCGACTTGATCGTCTCGCGCAGGATCCCCCAGATCGTCGGCAGCGCGAAGAACGCGACGATGGCCAGCGGCGAATTCTGCAGCAGCGCGCCGAACGCCATGCCCACCATGAGGAACAGCACCTCGGTCAGCGCGCCCTGCCAGATCAGCGACCCGTCGACGTGCCAGCCGCCGTCGCCGCCCAGCGCCGCCGCGAGCACGTTGGCCGCGGCGGCGAACAGCAACGTCACCGCCGTTGTGGCGAGCGCGATCAGCACCCCGGCCGCCAGCTTGGCCGTGACCACCCGCAGGCGCGACGGGACCAGGGCGAAGGTGGTCAGCGCGGTGCGCTGGGACCACTCGCCGGTCATCGACAGGATGCCGAGCACCGGCAGCAGGACCGTCGACGGCGCCAGGCCGAAGGCGAAGAAGTCGGCGAAGGTCTGCTCCTCGTCGGGCGCCCAGCCGAGCAGGATCACCGCCGTGCCGACGACGCCGAGCGCGATCAGGACCAGCATCCACAGGCCGGCCCGGGTATCGGCGAGCTTGCGCAGCTCGACCAGCGTGAGGCGGGGGAGCGGGATGCTCATCGGACCGCCTCCCGCACCGACTCGCCGGCGGTCAGCTCGAGGAAGATCTGCTCCAGCCCGCCGGAGCCGGCCGGCCGCAGCTCGACCAGCGCCACGCCGGACTCGGCCGCGGCCCGGCCGATCGCCTCGGCGCCGCCGCGGACGACGACACCCCCGTCAGTCGTCGGCGTGCCGGCCAGGCCGGCTCGGTCGAGCGCCGCGGCGAGCGCGGCCGGGTCGAGGGCCCGGACCAGCGTGCCGGCCGAGGCGAGCAGATCGTCGCGGGCGCCCTCGGCGACGACGCGGCCGCCGCCGATCACGACCAGATGGTCGGCCACCGCCTCCACCTCGCGCAGCAGATGGGACGAGAGCAGCACGGTGCCGCCGCGGTCGGCGAACTCGCGCAGCAGCCCCCGCATCCAGAAGATGCCCTCGGGATCGAGCCCGTTGGCCGGCTCGTCGAGGATCAGCACCGCCGGGTCGCCGAGCAGGGCGTGGGCCAGGCCGAGGCGCTGGCGCATGCCGAGCGAGTACCGCCGCACCCGGCGGCGGGCGGCCGTCGCGTTGAGACCGACGCGCTCCAGCGCCCGGTCGGCGTGGCCCCGGCCGACACCCATGGTGAGCGCGGCGAGGGCGAGCACCTCGCGGCCGGTGCGGCCGCCGTGCTGGGCGGAGGCGTCGAGCAGGACGCCGATCTGCCGGCCCGGGTTGCCGAGCCGGCGGTAGGGGACGCCGCACACGGTCGCGGCGCCGGAGGTGGGCGGGGTGAGCCCGCAGATCATGCGCATGGTGGTGGACTTGCCGGCCCCGTTGGGCCCGAGGAACCCGGTCACCGTGCCCGGCTCGCAGGTGAACGACACGTCGTCGACGGCGGGGTGACTCCCGTATCTCTTCGTGAGGTGCTCGACCCTGATCATGCGTCTCAGGGTGCGGGGGCGGGCCGGGACGCGGCGACGGCCAGAGGTCGACGCCGGCCGCCGAAGGTCGATGAAACCGTCGACTTTGGTCGGTATCAGCGCGCGGGCGAAAGGGGCCAGAGTGGTTCCTGCGCGAGGCGCTCGGCCTCGCGGAGCACGCGCAGGATGTTGCGGCCGGCCAGCTTGTCGAGGTCGGCCTCCGACCAGCCACGGGAGGAGAGCTCGGTGAGCAGTCGGGGATACCCGGATACGTCGGACAGCCCGTCGGGCAGCTCGGTCGTGCCGTCGAAGTCGCCGCCGAGGCCGACGTGGTCGACGCCGGCCACGTCCCGGGCGTGGTCGACGTGATCGGCGACCTGGGCGACCGTGACGACCGGCCGGGGGTTGGCCGCCACCCAGGCGCGGAAGGCGGGCTGGGCCTCGGGATCCGCCTCCCGGCTCGGCGGCATGGTGGCCGGGTCCTCGGCCGGGCGCGGCGCGCGCGGCCAGGTGGTGAGCGGGTCGGGCAGGCCGAGCCGCCGCCACTCGGCGTCGGCGGCGGCCATCCAGGCGCGGGCCTCGGCCGAGACGAAGGGGGCGACGAAGGTGAGCTGGACGACGCCGCCGTTGTCCCGCAGGCGGGTCAGCACATCGTCGGGCACGTTGCGGGGATGGTCGTGGACGGCGCGGGAGCCGGAGTGGCTGAAGATGACCGGAGCGAAAGCAGTGTCCAGAGCGGCGTGCATGGTGACCGGCGCGACGTGGGAGAGGTCGGCGAGCATGCCGATCCGCTGCATCTCCCGGACCACCGCGCGGCCGTCGTCGTTCAGCCCTTCTACCGCGGGCTCGGCGGCCGCCGAGTCGGCCCACGAGGTGTTGTGGTTGTGGGTGAGGGTCATGTACCGCACGCCCAGGCGGGCGAACGCGCGTAGCACGCCGAGCGACGTGGCGATGCTGTGGCCGCCCTCGATGCCGATCAGCGAGGCGATCCGGCCCTCGCCGATGATCCGCTCGACGTCGTCGGCGGTGTAGGCGATCGCAAGGTCGTCGGGATAGGCCGCAGCCATCCGGTAGACGGCGTCGACCTGCTCCATCGTCGAAACCACGGCCTCGGGCTCGGGCAGCGAGGACGGCACGTACACCGACCAGAACTGGCCGCCCACCCGGCCGGCGCGCAGCCGGGGGATGTCGGTCTGCAGCTCGGGGCGGGGCTCGTCGAGGCCCCCGACCCGGTAACCGAAGCGGGCGCGCAGTTGCAGGGGCAGGTCGTTGTGCCCGTCGACGATCGGCATCATGAGAATCTGGCTACCCGCCGGGCCGCCGTCGCGCAACTCGTTCGCCGGGAAAGCGGGGCCCCGGCGGACTTTGGCGTCGCTTTCGTGGGCACTCACGCGAGTTTGAGGTAGATCAGATCGCCAGTTTGTTCATCTTGAGATGGGCCCAAGACGGCTGCCGTTTCCGTATTGTTAACGAACGGCCGCCGCCCACATTCGGCGGCCCGCGCGATGCGGAATCCGTTGCGCGCGAAGCGGTCGCGTGACCGACGGCGTCGGAGGGAGGCCCATCATGGCTAAGAAGTCGAAGAAGTCGAAGAAGGACAAGAAGAACAAGAAGAAGAAGTGATCCCACGCGGGGCGGCTCCGGATATCCGGGCCGCCCCGCGCTTCTCGGCACAGGCTCCCGAATCTCTCAGGTAGCCACCCTCCCGCCCGATTCTGTGACCCGACGGCTTTGTCAGGCACGACGGGGGAGGGAGTCGGGTGACTGTTCGGCGTCCCGTTCCCGTAGCGATCGCGATCGTGCTCGCACTGGCCTGCGCATTGGCTTACACGGCCCCGCTTGCGGCCACCCACATCGCGACCGGCCTGATCGCCCTCGGCGCGGCCGTGGCCTGCCTGGTGCGGGCCGGTCGGCGGCAGGGCCGGATGCGGGTCGCCTGGGCCGGTCTCGGCCTCGGCGCTCTCGCGGGTGGGCTGCCCGGCGTGCCCACCCCGGGCTACTTCGCCATGATGCTGCTGGTGCCGGCGATGTTCTACGCGCCGGTCCCGGACCGGTCGACCCTCGAGAAGGTCCGCGGCTTCACCGACACCCTGATGATCGGGTCGTCGCTGGTCGCCCTCAGCTACCACGTGCTGCACAACCAGGCCCACGCGGTGTATGCGATCGGCGATGTCGTGCTCGGCACCGTCGCCCTCGCCGGGCTTGCGCGGCTGCGCCGTGGCGTTCCCGACCTGCGAGCCCTCACCCTCGCCAGCAGCGCCCTGCTCACCGTGGCCGTCGCCGGCAGCCTCGGCCACGGCGGCTACGACCGGCTCAGCGCGGCCGGGTGGCTCGCCGGATTCGCGTTGCTGGGCCTCGCCGCCGTCCTCGGGCACACCGGGGCCGACGACGAGGTCGAACGCGACGAGCGGCGATCGATGACCATGCTGCTGCCGTACGCGGTCGTGGTCCTGGGCTTGATCGTCGGCACCGTGCGGCTCGCCATGGGCGGCTCGCCCAGCACCGTGGGGAACTGGACCCGGTCGATCTGCATCGGCCTGATCGTGGTGCGGCAGGCGCTGCTGATGCTGGAGAGCCGCCGGCTCGCCCGGCAACTGGAGCAGCGTGTCACCGAGCGCGCCGCCGACCTGCACGCCCGCGAGTTGCGGTTCCGCGCGCTCGTCGAGCAGAGCAGCGACTCGATGGCGATCCTCGAGGCCGACTCGACAGTGCGCTACCAGTCCGAGTCGATCGAGCGAATCTTCGGCTACCCGGCTTCGCACCTGATCGGGAAAAGTTTCTGCGACCTTGCCGGCAAGAAGGTGGGCGCGCGGGTCGTGGCCGCGATCGACGAGGTCAAGAACACCCCGGGCGCGACCACCACTTTCGAGATCATGCTGTGGCACGCGGACGGGCAGGCCCGGCTCGCCGAGATGACCATCACGAACCTGCTGGACGACCCGTATGTCCAGGGCCTGGTCTTCAACACCCGTGACGTCAGCGAGGCCCAGGTGCTGCAGGACCGCCTGCGCCAGGAGGCCTACTACGACGGGCTGACCGGGCTGGCCAGCCGGGCCGGCTTCCGCGAGCGGCTGGCCGAGTCGGCCGAGCGCAACTCGTGCTCGCGGATCGCGATTCTTTTCCTGGACCTCGACGGCTTCAAGGAGATCAACGACAGCCTCGGCCACGACGCCGGCGACCACTTGCTCGTGCACGTTGCCGAAAGGCTGCGAAAGTTGCTGCCCGCGCCGCGCGTGGTGGCGCGCCTCGGCGGCGACGAGTTCGCGGTGATCGTCGAGGCCGACAACGCCCGCGACGACGCCGAGATGACCGCCATGGAGATCATCGCCGCGCTCGCCGCGCCGATCCTCGTCGACGACCGCGAGCTGCACGTGAGCGCCTCGATCGGCATCGCGTCGGCCGCCGACGCCGGCGACATCGAGCAACTGCAGCGCGACGCCGACCTGGCCATGTACCGGGCCAAGGACGCAGGCGGCGACGGTTACCGGGTGTACGACCCGAGCATGCACGATGCGTTGACGCGCCGGCTCGAGCTCGCCGCCGACCTGCGTCTCGCCCTCGAGCGGGACGAGCTCGTGCTGCACTACCAGCCCAAGGTCGACCTGCGCACCGGCGAGATCTTCGGCTTCGAGGCGCTGGTCCGCTGGCAGCACCCGACCCGCGGGATGGTGCCGCCGCTCGACTTCATCGGCGTCGCCGAGGCCACCGGACTCATCGTTCCGCTGGGCCGATGGGTGCTCACCGAGGCGTGCCGGCAGGCCGTCGCGTGGGGCCGCCCGCTGAAGATGGCGGTCAACCTCTCGGTGCGCCAGTTCGAGGACGGCGATGTCGCGGCGATGGTCGCGGCCGTGCTCGCCG
Source organism: Actinoplanes sp. CA-142083 (assembly GCF_050942195.1). Taxonomy (NCBI): domain Bacteria; kingdom Bacillati; phylum Actinomycetota; class Actinomycetes; order Micromonosporales; family Micromonosporaceae; genus Actinoplanes; species Actinoplanes sp. CA-142083. The sequence goes on along the minus strand of NZ_CP192076.1, from coordinate 6,296,191 downwards.
AGACCGGGATGCCGCCCGGACAGCTGTGCCTGGAGATGACGGAGAGTGTTCTGCTCACCGACACCGACGAGAATCTGTCACGCATCGTGTCGCTGAAGGCTCTCGGCGTCATGCTCGCGATGGACGATTTCGGCACCGGCTACTCGTCGCTGGCCTACCTGCGCCGCTTCCCGATGGACGTGCTCAAGATCGACCGCTCCTTCGTGGACCGGCTCGGCGGCGAGAGCGAGGACGAGGCGCTCGTGCGCACCATCGTCCGCTTGGGGCAGCGCTTCGGCATGCACACGGTCGCCGAGGGCATCGAGAACGAAACTCAACTCGCGATCCTGCAGGAAATGGGCTGCGATTTCGCACAGGGCTACCTGCTCTCGCGCCCGCTCCCAGCCACCGACGCGACAAAACTCCTGGACCGAGGCTTGCCCTTCCCGGTCCCCGCATGAACCTAGCCTCCTAGGAAGCCGAAGACAGAGCGACCAGCAATACCCATTTGGTACGCGGTCGGTGAAGCACCCGCCGCGGCGCCCGGCTGGCTGCCGGGTCACCCTCCGCGCGCGGCCGCCGGGCTGTCCCGGCGGGCAAAAACAAGCCCCGCACCGGTTTTCCGGTGCGGGGCGAAAGTTTCCGGTAGGGGATCGATGCCGCTGCGGGTCGCCGGCTTCAGTCAGCGCAGGCGCTGGGCGCAGAGGGCCGAGACCCAGAGCATCGCGGTGATCGCGCCGATCGCCAGGGTCAGCGAGCCTGCCGTGCCGCCCGACATCGCCCAGCCGTTGCCGAGCAGCAGGGCCGTGCCGGCGGCGGCCGAGGCCAGGGCGCGGCGGCGGTCGCCGGAGCGGGCGAAGTGGCGGGCCAGGACGTAGCAGGCGGCGATCAGGGTGCCGAAGGCGATGGTGCCGCTGCCGAAGTGCGCGAAACTGTGCCACGAAAGAACCCCGGGGCCGGCGGGCGTACCGGCCGGGAAACCGTCGGCGGGGTCCATCGTGAAGATGCCGGCGGCGAACACTCCCGCGCCGCTGACGGCCAGCAGGCGCGGCGCCCAGCGGCTGTCGACAACGTCGCGCAGGCCGACCGCGCCGGCGACCATCAAGGCGCCCGCGATCAGGAAGTTGGCGATCTGCAGCCAGCCCAGCGAACCGGTGCTCAGCATGCTCAGCGGGTGCCGGGTGATGTCGAATCCGTCGCGGGTGAACGCCTGGACGAGCGAGACGCCGGCCCACAGCGGCGCGGCGACGGCGCCGGCGAGGAGCAGGGAACGGGTGCGGCTGCGGGTGGTGGGAACGGCAGCGAAAGCAGCAACTGCGGACATGACTGGTTCCTCCTGGAAAGTTTGGTGTCTGTCCTGACGTCGGCTCGCCGATGCGACAGGGAACGGCCGCCATTCCCTGTCGTTATGCTGAGCCGACGAAGGGGTGTCCGCGACACACCGACCTCACCCGAGGAGCAGAACGATGCGTTACCTGATGATTTCGAAGCCTTCGGCCACCCCGCCCGACGCGAAGCTCTTCGCCGACATGGGGGCGTTCATCGAGGAGCTCACCGCGGCCGGCGTCCTGCTGGCCACCGGCGGCCTCGAGCCCGGCGGCGTCACCATGCGCTCGGAGGGTGACGAGATCACCGTCACCGACGGGCCGTTCGCCGAGGCGAAGGAGGCCGCGGCCGGCTTCGCGCTGATCGAGGTCGGCTCGAAGGAGGAGGCGATCGAGCTGGGCCGCCGCTTCCGCAAGATCGTCGGCGATGGGGAGAGCACCATGCAGCAGGTCTTCGGCTAGCGAGATGCCCGACGTCCACCGCACGATCGACGCGGTCTGGAAGCTGGAGTCCGCGAAGATCGTGGGCGGTCTGGCCCGGCTCGTGCACGACGTCGGGCTGGCCGAGGAGCTCGCCCAGGACGCCCTGGTCGCCGCCCTCGAGCAGTGGCCGACGGCGGGTGTCCCCGACAACCCCGGCGCCTGGCTGACGACTGTCGCCAGGCGCCGGGCCATCGACCACATTCGCCGGGAACAACGAAACTTCGCGATGGACGGCGATGTGCCGTACGCGGAAAGTTTTGAACCGCAAGACGACGTACTGCGCTTGATGTTCGTCTGCTGTCACCCGGCGCTGACGCGCGAAGCGCGCGTCGCGCTGACCCTGCGCCTGGTCGCCGGCCTGTCCGCGGCGGAGATCGCCCGTGCCTTCCTGCTGGACGAGCCGCAGGTGGTGCGGCGGATCGCGGCCGCGAAACAAACGCTGGCCGATGAGGGTGTGGATTTCGCGAAACAAACGTCGCCGGGGCGGCTCGACTCGGTGTTGGAGGTTCTTTACCTGGTCTTCAACGAGGGTTATGCGGCGACGGCGGGTCAGGATCTGATCCGGGCGGATCTGTGCCGGGAGGCGTTGCGCCTGGGCCGGATGCTCGCCGAGCTCGCGCCGGACGAGGCAGAGGTGCACGGCCTGGTGGCGCTGATGGAGTTGCAGGCGTCCCGGTCGGCGGCCCGGATCGGCCCGTCGGGCGAGCTGATCCTGCTGCACGAGCAGAACCGCGGTCGCTGGGACCATCTGCTCATCAAGCGTGGTTTCGCCGCGATGCTGCGGGCCCGGGCGCTGAACGCGCCGCCGGGGCCTTATGTGCTGCAGGCCGCGATCGCCGTCTGTCATGCGCAGGCGTCGTCGGCCGCCGAGACGGATTGGGCCCGCATCGCGACGCTGTATGACGCGCTGGCGCGGCTGCTGCCGACGCCGGTGGTGCGCCTCAACCGGGCCGTGGCGATCGGCATGGCGCGGGGGCCGGCGGCGGGGCTGGCCGAGGCCGACGAGCTGCTGACCGATTCGTCGTTGCGCGACTATCACCTGCTGCCGTCCGTGCGCGGTGACCTGCTCGCCCGGCTGTCGCGGCGAGAGGAGGCGCGCCGGGAGTTCGAGCGGGCGCTGACCCTGACCCGCAATGAGTCCGAGCGCGAGTTTCTGCGCCGCCGGGCCTGGGAGATGGGCGAAATTTCGCCCGCCATTGCCACCTTGGGCGAGGCCGTTTCCGCGTTTCTTTCGCGCGACGACCTCGACGCGGCTTCGGTGCGGTCGTATCGGCAGACTTTCGAGCGGTTGAGCCGGGCGTTGGGGGAGAGCCTGCCGCTCGACGAGCTGACCGCCGAGCGGTTGGCCGAGGTGTGCACGACGGCGTGGGGCGGCGCGGCCGCGAAGACGTGGAACCGGCATCGCGCCACGCTGAGGTCCTTCGCCGCCTTCTCGTCGCTGCCGACGCTGGCCGATGCGCTGACCCGCCGGGCGGAAACTGTCGCGCCGGCTTCACCGATCCCGGCGGAAACTTTCGCGGCGCTGTTTTCCGAGGCGGCTCACTCCGTGCGGGAGCGAACTTTCTGGCGCCTGTTGCACGAGTCGTCGGCCGCCGTGACCGCCGTGCTGGCCCTCAACGTGGAAGACCTCGACCTGGAGGATCGGCGCGCCCGCGTCGGCGGCCGGTGGGTGACGTGGCGGTCCGGGACCGCGAAACTTCTGCCCTCGCTGGTAGCGGATCGCACGGCCGGCCCGTTGTTTCTCACCGATCGCCGGCCGGCGCCATCCGCGACCGCGGACCGGTGCCCGCACACCGGGCGCGCCCGCCTGTCCTACGAGCGTGCCGAGTATCTCTTCAAGCGGGCCTCCGGGTTCACGCTGCGGTCGCTGCGCGCGGGATAGGGTGCCCGGCGTGAGCGAGTCGCCGTGGCGGATGGTCCGGGAGTTCCACGAGGTGTTCGGGCTGGAGCACCCCGACCGGCCCACCCCGATTCCGCCCGAGCGGGCCGCCGTCCGGCAGCGCCTGCTCGACGAGGAGGTCGGCGAGGTGGCCGAGGCGTCCGCGGCTGCCCAGCTCGACCCGTCGCCGCGGCGCCTGGCCGAGTTGGCGCGCGAGCTCGCCGACGTCGTGTACGTCGCCTACGGCACGGCGATCACCCACGGCATCGACCTGGACGCCGTGATCGCCGAGGTGCACCGGGCCAATATGAGCAAGCTCGGCGAGGACGGCCGTCCGGTGGTGCTCGACGGCAAGGTGCAGAAGGGGCCGAACTTCCGCCCGCCGGATCTGGCCGCGCTGTTCAGCGAGTGACCGCTGGGGTATCGGCTTCCTTGGCGCGCCGGCTTATCGCGCCGGTCGCCGCGGCCGTCAGCAGCCCCGCGATCAGCCCCCAGAAGGCCGAGCCGATGCCGAGCAGTTTCACGCCCGACGCCGTGGCGAGGAAGGTGACCACCGCCGCCTCGCGCCAGCGGGTGTCGCTGAGCGCTGAGGTCAGTGAGGAGCCGATCGTGCCCAGCAGCCCGATCCCGGCGATGCCGAGGACCATGGGGGCGGGCAGGGCGAGCAGCAGCGAGCCGACCGTCGCGCCCAGCGCGCCGATCACCAGGTAGAAGACGCCGGCCCAGACGCCCGCGAGGTAGCGGCGGCGCGGGTCGGGGTGGGCCTGCGGGCCGGTGCAGATCGCGGCGGTGATGGCGGCCAGGTTGAGGCCGAAGGCGCCGAACGGGGCGAGCACGAAGTTGGTGACGCCGGTCCAGGTGATCAGCGGGGAGACCGGGACGTCATAGCCGTCGTTGCGCAGGACCGCGACGCCGGGGAGGTTCTGTGAGGCCATCGTGACGACGAACAGCGGGAGGGCCACGCCGATCGCGGCCTGCCAGGAGAACGAGGGCGCGGTGAAGACCGGCTTGGCGAAGGCCAGGTCGACCGAGGACAGGTGCATCTCGCCGAGCGCGGCCGCCACCGCGATGCCGGCGGCGAGGGCCGCGAGGACGGCGTAGCGGGGGAGCAGGCGGCGGCACACCAGGTAGACCGCGAACATGGTGAAGACCAGGGCGAAGTCGTTCTCCATGCTGCCGAACAGCGCCGAGCCGAACTGGACCAGCACGCCGGCCAGCAGCGCGGCCGCCAGGGAGACCGGGACGCGGCTCATCACGCGGGCGAACCAGCCGGTCACGCCGCTGAGGGTGATCAGGGCCGCCGAGATCAGGAAGGCTCCGGTGGCCTCGCGCAGGTTCAGGCCGTCGAGGCCGGTGGCGAGCAGCGCGGCGCCGGGCGTGGACCAGGCGGTGATGATCGGGGCCTTGTAGCGCAGGGACAGGCCGATGCAGGTCAGGCCCATGCCCACGCCGAGCGCCAGCATCCAGGAGGCCAGCACATCGCTGTCGGCGCCGGCGGCCCGGGCGGCGGAGAAGACGATCGCCGCCGAGCTGGTGAGGCCGATGAGCGTGGCGAGCAGGCCGGCGGTCACGGCGGAGAGCGGAGCCACCCGGGACAGGCGGCGGAGGAAGGTCATGCACGCTCCCCGGCAGGTTCATCAAGCGAAAAGCGATGCTAAACCAAGGAGCCCCGCGCCTGGCTGGCGCGGGGCTCCGGACGGGTGACGACTAGCTGGTCGCGGCCTGGGTCAGGTCGTAGACCGTGGTGCCGCCGACCGTGGTGGCCGTGTAGTGCTCGGCGACCCAGGAGGCGATCTGCGACGAGTCGCTCGAGGAGCCGCCGCCACCGCCCATGCCGCCGCCCGAGATGTAGTAGTGGATCTGGCCGGCCGCCACGTAGGCCTGGAACTCGGCCAGGGTCGGGCTCGGGTCGCTGCCGTTCCAGCCGCCGAGGGCGATCACCGAGGTGCCGCTGTCCAGCTCCAGCTCGGCCGCGGAGGTGGCGCCGCTGATCGCCGCCGACCACTTGGTGGTGCTGGCCTCGAGCAGGGCGACCAGCTCGCTGTTGCTGCTGGAACCGCCCATCCCGCCCACGCCGCCGCCGGGGCCGCCACTCGGGGCCGTCGACGACTCGGTGGACGACGACGAGCCGGACCCTGACGCGGAGCCGGACCCCGACGCGCCTCCGAAGCCGCCCGCCCCGCCGATGCGGCTGGTGACTCCTCCGCCCGTACGGGATGAATTTGCCGGGCCGGAAGAAGGGATCGAGCCGGTGTGGGCGACGGAAGCTGTTGCCGCCGCATAGGCCGCGCCGGAGGCGCCGGCGGAAAGAATCGCGGCGACGAGCGCAACTATCGCGAAACCCCGCAGCTTCGCTGCCGGAACCACAAGCACAAGAGCGAGGAGGACGCCTAGGGCAAGCGACGCCCAGCGCAGCGCCGGAAGCCAGTCCGCCCGTCCCATCAGCACCGAACCCCACGCCGCGGTCACGAGGATCATCGCGGCGAGCAATGCCCGGCCCCAAAGTTTCGCGCGGTAGAGCCACAAGATTCGGCCACCGATCGCGACGAGTGCCGCGATCGCGGGCGCCAGGGCGACCGTGTAGTACGGGTGGATCGTGCCACTCATGTAGGAGAACGTGATGCCGGTGACGAGCAGCCAGCCGCCCCACATGACGACCGCGGCGCGGGCCCGGTCGGTGCGCGGTCCGGTGAAGGTGATGCCCAGGACCGCGACCAGGGCGATCAGCGCGGCCGGCAACAACCAGGAAATTTCCGTGCCCATCGAGGAACCGAAGAGCCTGCCGATCCCGGTCGAGCCGCCGAAACCGGTGTTGCCGCCGCCTCCGCCGCCACCCCCGTTGCCGTCGCCGCCGAAGATGCGGCCGAGGCCGTTGTAGCCGAGCGCGAGCTCCCACAGCGTGTTGTTGGTGGAGCCGGCGATGTACGGGCGGGACGACGCGGGCCAGAGCGAGACGAGCGCGATGTACCAGCCGGCCGAGACGACCAGGGCGAGGCCGGCGATCAGCAGGTCGCGGACGCGCTTGCCGAGACCGGTCGGGGCGGCGATCAGGTAGACCAGGGCGAAGCCGGGCAGGACCAGGAACGCTTGCATCATCTTCGTCAGGAAACCGAAGCCGAGCAGCACGCCGGTGAGCGCCAGCCATTTCCACGAAGCTTTCTCGACAGCCCGGGTCGTGGTGTACGCGCCGGCCGTCATCAGCAGCACCAGCAGCGCGTCGGGGTTGTCGTAGCGGAACATCAGCACCGCGACCGGGGTCAGCGCGAGGGCGGCGCCGGCGAGCAGGCCCGCGTTCTGGCCGAACCAGCGCTTCACGGTCGCGTACAGCAGGTAGACACTCGCCACGCCCATCAGCGCCTGCGGGGCGAGAATTGCCCAGCTGTTCACCCCGAAGACGCGGGCGGACAGGCCCATCACCCACATGGCGGCGGGCGGTTTGTCGACGGTGATGGCGTTGCCGGCGTCGAGCGAGCCGAACAGCCAGGCCTTCCAGCTTTGCGCGCCGGCCTGCGCGGCGGCGGCGTAGAAGCTGTTGCCCCAGCCGGAGGCGCCCAGGTCCCACAGGTAGAGCACCGCCGTGGCGGCGAGCAGCGCCAGGACCGGCCATCGTCGCGCGCGGGGCGGCGGCGGTGGTGGTGCTCCGTGTCTCGGCGAAGCCACCCGGGGGCGTTCCATCAACGTCGTCATGACTATTGAGCTTTGGCTCGCCGACTACGTCCGCCTTGTGCCTGGCCTGTGCGATCGCTATGACCACCGCTACGCCACGGGCGTCTCCGTTTCGTGCCAGGATGGCGAGGAGAGTCCGGGTTCAAGGGAGAGACTGGGGCAATGAGCGAACACGTTTCCGACAGCGCCGAGTGGCAGGCCCTGCAGGGCCACGCGGAGAAGTTCTCGGCGGTGCACCTTCGTGACCTGTTCGGCAGCGACCCGGGGCGCGGCGCGCGGCTGACCGCGAAAGTTGCCGACCTGACCGTGGACTACAGCAAGAACCTGATCACCGACGAGGTCATGACCTCGCTGCTGGCGCTGGCCGCGAAAGCTTCGCTGCGCGAGCGCATCGCGGCGATGTTCGAGGGCAAGCACATCAACGTCACCGAGGACCGGGCCGTGCTGCACACCGCGCTGCGGCTGCCGCGCGGCGCGAAGCTGGTGGTGGACGGCCAGGACGTGGTGGCCGAGGTGCACGAGGTGCTCGACCGGATGGGGGCGTTCAGCGACAAGGTGCGCTCGGGGGAGTGGACCGGGCACACCGGGCAGCGCATCAAGACCGTCGTGAACATCGGCATCGGCGGGTCCGACCTGGGACCGGTGATGGCGTACGAGGCGCTGAAGGCCTACAAGACACCCGACATCGAGTGCCGCTTCATCTCCAACATCGACCCGACCGACCTGTACGAGAAGACCCACGACCTCGACCCGGCCACGACACTTTTCATCATCGTGTCGAAGACTTTCGGCACCCAGGAAACGCTGACCAACGCGACCGAGGCGCGCAACTGGCTGCTCGCCACGCTCAAGGACGACGCGGCGGTCGCGAAACATTTCGTGGCCGTGTCGACGAACGCTCAGCGGGTCGCCGACTTCGGCATCGACACCGCCAACATGTTCGGCTTCTGGGACTGGGTGGGCGGCCGCTACTCGCTGCCGAGCGCCGTGGGCCTGTCGGTGATGGTGGCGATCGGCAAGGAGCAGTTCGCCGACATGCTCGCCGGTTACCACCAGGTCGATGACCATTTCCGTACGGCTCCGCTCGAGTCCAACGTGCCGGCGCTGCTCGGGCTCATCAACGTCTGGTACGACACTTTCCTCGGCGCCCAGTCGCACGCGATCCTGCCGTACTCGCAGTACCTGCACCGTTTCGCCGCCTACCTGCAGCAGCTCACCATGGAGAGCAACGGCAAATCGGTGCGCCTGGACGGGTCGCCGGCCACCTACCAGACCGGCGAGGTGTACTGGGGTGAGCCCGGCACCAACGGGCAGCACGCGTTCTACCAGCTCATCCACCAGGGCACCAAGATGATCCCGGCCGACTTCATCGGGTTCTCCCAGCCCAACCACGACATCGGCGGCATGCACGACCTGTTCATGTCGAACTTCTTCGCGCAGACCGGCGCCCTCGCCTTCGGCCGCACCCTCGACCAGGTGCTCGCCGAGGGCAGCAGCCAGGAGGTCGCGCCGCACCGCGTCATGCAGGGCAACCACCCGACCACGACGATCCTGGCCGACAAGCTGACGCCGTCGATCCTCGGGCAGCTGATCGCCCTCTACGAGCACATCACCTTCACCGAGGGCACGATCTGGCAGATCAACTCCTTCGACCAGTGGGGCGTCGAGCTCGGCAAGGTGATGGCCAACCAGCTCGCGCCGAAGCTGACCGGCTCGACCGCCGCGGCCGACGACGACTCGTCGACGAACAACCTGATCAAGCTGTATCGAGCCGCGCGCGGCCGCTGAGCTTTTTGTCGTACCCGGGGCCTAGGGTCGTTCCATGGATTCACGGACGGCCTTGGGTCTGCGGCTTTCCAGCCTGCTGCTGCGGGGCAACGCGCCCTCGTCGGTCGGCGAGATCGTGTCGTGGTTCGGCGCGATGCAGTCGCAGGACGCGAACAGCATGCTGTGGTCGCTCGGCGCGCGCCTGCCGGGCTGGTCCCTGGCCGACGTCAACGACGCGCTCGAGAAACGCACGGTGTTACGCACGTGGCCGATGCGCGGCACGGTGCACCTCGTTCCCGCCGTCGATGCCCACTGGATGCTCGAGCTCATGGGCTCGCGGCAGCTGGTCGGCGCGGCCAAGCGCCGCGAGCAGCTCGGCATCGACGAGCGCGACGCCGAGCTGGCGGTCGAGGTGCTCGGCTCCGCCCTGACGGGCGGCAAAAGACTGACGCGATCCGAGTGCATGGCGACGCTGACGTCCGGCGGCGTCGAGGTGAGTGGGCAGCGTGGTTACCACCTGCTCTGGTACGTGTCGCAGCGCGGTGTCACGGCGATCGCGCCGCATGTGGGCAAGGAGCAGACGTTCGTGCTCCTCGACGAGTGGGCGCCGGCGCCGTTCCGCCCCGCGCGGGAGGAGGCCCTCGGCCTGATCGCCCTGCGGTACTTCCAGAGCCACGGCCCGGCGACCCGCAAGGACTTCGCCGGCTGGACCGGCCTGACCATGGCCGACTGCAAGACCGGGATAGCGGTCGCCGGTGACGCGCTGGCCACGGTCGACGTCGACGGGGTCGAGATGATCGCCTCCGCCTCTCTTCTCGGCTCGGCGTCGCCCTTCACGGGCTGGCTCGCGCTGTCCGGCTTCGACGAATACATGCTCGGCTACAAGGACCGCTCTCTCATGGCCACCCCTTCCGATCTGGCGGCGATCATCCCGGGCGGCAACGGGGTCTTCCAGTCGACCCTTGTGCGGGATGGACGGGTGGTCGCCACCTGGAAACGGGTGCTGGGATCGAAGGGCGTCACCGTGACGGTCCTGCCGCTGGCTTCACTGCCCGCCAAGGCTGCCGAGAAAGCGCTTGCCCCGTTCGCCGATTTTCTGGGGGTGCCGCTGACTGTTAAGAACCCTTGATATTTACGAATGTGAACACCATGATGTGGGTGTCGTAGGTCACGTTCGTCGATGAAAAGGGGCTGCCATGGGCGTCCGTCGTCGGGTCTTAGCGCTGGTCGCAGGGGTGGCGGTGACGGCCGGGGCGTTGGCTGTGGCCGTCGCCGGGGAGGGCACGTCGTTCGCGGCCGTGGCCTGCTCGGGCACCGTCTGGGCCGAAGGTGTCACCTATACGGCCGGGCAGCAGGTGACCTACACCGGTCACCTGTACCAGGCGCTCGTCACGCACACCGCCTACGTGGGCGCCGGCTGGAACCCGGCCGCCACCCCGTCGCTGTGGAAGGACCTCGGGGCGTGCACCGGTGGCCCGGCCACGACGCCGCCGACGACGCGGCCCACAACCACGCCGCCGACGACTCCGCCGACGACGCGGCCCACCACCCCGCCGACGACGGCGCCCACCACGACGCCGCCGACCGGCTCGACCTGCGCCGTGAAGTCCCGGCCGGGCGGCAAGGTGCTGCAGGGCTACTGGGAGAACTGGGACGGCGCCGCCAACGGCGTGCACCCGGGCCTCGGCTGGATCCCGATCAACGACAGCCGCATGCTGCAGCACGGGTACAACGTGATCGCCGCGGCGTTCCCGGTGATCCGCTCCGACGGCACCGTGCTGTGGGAGAACGGCATGGACGCCGGCGTGAAGGTCTCGACGCCCGCCGAGATGTGCGCGGCCAAGGCCTCCGGCGCGACCATCCTCATGTCGATCGGCGGGGCCGCGGCCGGCATCGACCTGTCGTCCAGCGCGGTGGCCGACCGGTTCGTCGCGACGATCGTGCCGATCCTCAAGCAGTACAACTTCGACGGCATCGACATCGACATCGAGACCGGGCTGACCGGCAGCGGCAGCATCTCGACGCTGTCCACTTCGCAGGCCAACCTGATCCGCATCATCGACGGCGTGCTCGCCCAGATGCCGTCCAACTTCGGCCTCACCATGGCGCCCGAGACCGCGTACGTGACCGGCGGCAGCGTCACCTACGGCTCGATCTGGGGCTCGTACCTGCCGATCATCAAGAAGTACGTCGACAACGGCCGCCTGTGGTGGCTGAACATGCAGTACTACAACGGCTCGATGTACGGCTGCTCCGGCGACTCCTACTCGGCCGGGACGGTGCAGGGCTTCACCGTCCAGACCCAGTGCCTCAACAACGGCCTGACCATCCAGGGCACGACGATCCGGGTGCCCTACGACAAGCAGGTCCCGGGTCTGCCGGCCCAGTCCGGCGCGGGCGGCGGCTACATGGCGCCGTCGCTGGTGTCGCAGGCGTACAACAGCGTCAGCTCCATCAAGGGCCTGATGACCTGGTCGATCAACTGGGACGGCTCGCGAGGCTGGACCTTCGGCGACAACGTGAAGGCCCTCGAGGGCCGCTGAGCAGGTGACGGCCGGCCGGCGGCAACCGGTCGGCCGTCACGGCCGGCAGCCGGGCTCGGGCTGCGCGCCGCGGTCGAGCCCCGCGCCGCTCAGCCCTTGCTGGCGATCAGGTCGTGCAGGGCGTCGCGGACCTCGTCGGGGTGCTCGATGTGCATGAAGTTGTGGGTGGCGCCCTCGATCACGCGGTGCGAGCCGTGGGTGGACGACGCGGCGATTCCGGCGTGCAGCTCTCGGATCCCGTCGAGGGCCTGGCGGATCAGCTCGGGCGAGCCGAACGACTGCCACGCCGGGTTGCCGGCGCCGGCCGACAGCACGATCACCGGCACGTCCGGGACCGGGCCGCCCGACCGGAGCTCGTCGTAGACCTCGCTCTCCAGGTTCGCCGCCTCGAGCAGGCCGGTGCGCCAGTGCTCCACGTGATGGTCGGCAAGCTCATCGCGTACGGAAGATGGCCAGGAACCGAGAATCTTCGCCCAAGCCTGTTTCCCGGCGGCGCGCTGCTCGGCCGTCAGGTCGGGCAGCTGCGCCGGGTCCGGCTTCATCTGATCGTTGAGCGCGGCGGCCTCGGCGGGCAGGTGCGCGAAGAGATCCTCGTGACCCGGATCCAGCAGCAGCATCCCGGCCACCGACGCCGGGAAAAGTTGCGCGAAACGTCGCGCGTAGACCGCGCCCATCGAATGCCCGACCAGGAAATGTCTCCCGTCGCCGGCGACCTCCCGCAGCTCAGTCGCCACCTCGGCGGCGCTGCGCGGCAGGGCGACCGGCGCGCTCCACCCCGTGCCGCCGCGGTCGTAGAGCAGGTGCGTTGCGCCGGAAAGTTGCGTGAGATTGAGGAAATCGAGCCCGACCAGCCCGGCCCCGGGCAGGTACAGCACGCTCGCCCCGCCGTCGCCGATCCGATAGGTGGCCACCCCGCCGACCATTGTTCTCATGACTGCGAACATTAGCAGTCGTGCGAACATTACGGAATGGACCCCGTCGAGCTTCTCCTCCATCCGGTACGGCTGCGCATCGTGCACGCCCTCTCCGGCCGCACCGTGACGACGGCGGAACTGTGCGTGCGCCTGCCCGACGTCTCCCAGGCGACCGTCTACCGGCACGTCGCGCTGCTCACCGACGCCGGCATCATCGAGGTCGCGGGGGAGCAGCGGGTGCGCGGTTTCGTGGAACGCAGCTACCGCCTGCGCCGCGACCGCGCGGTCATCGACGCCCGGAAGGCGACGGTCGACGACCACCGGCGCGCGTTCGCCACCGCCACGGCCGTCCTGCTCGCCGAGTTCGGCTCCTACCTCGACGGCGACCCCGACCCGGTGTCCGATCTGGTCGGCTACCGCCAGCACGCGATCTGGCTGACCCCGGCCGAGCGCGAGAAACTCATCGCCGGCCTGCGCGAGGCGATCCTCCCGGTCCTCGGCAACGAGCCCACCGACGACCGCGCGCCCCACCTGCTCAGCCCGATCCTGTTCCCGATGCACGAAGGCCCGACGCAGGAAGGCGCGATGCGCGAAGGCGCGATGCGCGAAGGCGCGATGCGCGAAGGCCCGACACAGGAAGGCGCGATGCACGAAGGCGCGATGCACGAAGGCCCGGCCACACCGGACCGTTGAGCCGATGGGCGGTTCGCCGCCGGCACATACCCTGGCCGCATGCGCCACGACATGATCGAGCCGCCGCTGACCGACGATTCCGGTTACCGCGTGACCCCGGCCGATCTGTCCTTCCTGGGCATCGCCGACGCCTCCTTCGCGGCGTTCCGGCGGCAGCAGTACCCGCTGGGCTGCGACCCCGACGAGTGGAAACAGTTCGTCGAATCGCTGCAACAGGCGCTCGAGATCGAGGGCATCACCGACGCGCAGGTCCGCCTGCAGGGCTCCGCCGCCCGCTTCTTCGCCGGGCGGCACAAGACCATGCCGTACGGGAAGGAGGAGATCGCCGACCTCTTCCTCAGCCTGCGCGGCCGTACGCCCAGCCTGTTCGAATCCGAGCGCACCGCCCGCGCGCTCGCCGAGACGTGGCCCGACGAGGACGGCCGGCCCCGGCGGCGGCCGTTCGATGCCCTCTACCGCCTGCGCATCGACCGCAACCCGTCCGACATCGACGTTCAGGTGTCCAGCGCCCAGATCCTCGACCGGGTGAAGCTCCACCTCGCCCGCGCGGGCCTGCCGCCCAGCCAGTTGCTCGTGGAGAATCCGAAGTACGCGTTCATCCGCAAGCAACACATCGCGGTCACCTGCCCGTACCTGACGAACTGGCATCTCGTGCAGAGCGATATCCTCGACCGGCCGGTCACCCTCGCCGTCTTCGGCGGTGACGGCCCGCCGCGGCTCGACGACCTGCCGCAGTCCAGCCACCACCAGCCCGGCGACTGGCTGGTCCGATGACCGTCGCCGCGGGCCGCATCCCGCCGACCGTGCGCTGGCGCCACGACCTCGCCCGCCCGCTGACCGAGCAGGGCGCCGAGTACCTCGAGACCCAGCTCGGCATGACGTTTCCCTGGCTGTTCCGGCCGGACGAGTGGATCGTCGGCTTCCGGGTCCTGCCGGCGCCGGACGACGAGATCGCGCAGCTGCGGGCGACCCGCGTCGCCGGTTCGCCCGGGCTCGCCTTCGAGGCCGTCACCACCCGCGCCGACTACAACCCGGGCCTGCTCGGCGAGCTGGAAAAGCGGGTGGTCGAGGCCCTGGGCGCGGTCGACCGGCCCGCCTCGGGCGCGGTGAGGTTCGCGCCGACGGCCCCGCTCCTTCCCCCGGAGCGCCTGGCCGAGGTCCGGATCCGACGGCCGGCCCCTTCCGAGGGAGAGCCCGATGTGGAGTACGTCGCCGTCGCGTACGGCGACGCCGTGCGCATCGGGTTCGCGCGGGGCATGAACCGGCTCGCCGACACGGTGAAGGTGACGCTCGGCCCGCGCGGCCGCCACGTCGTCCTCGAGCGCAAGTGGAGCGCCCCGGCGGTCACCAAGGACGGCGCGACGATCGCCCGGGAGATCGACCTCGACGACCCGATGGAGGGGATCGGCGCCGAGTTGCTCAAGGAGATCGCGCGCAAGACCGACGAGGTGGCCGGCGACGGCTCGACGACCGCGACCGTCCTCGCCCAGGCGCTGCTGCGCGAGGGCCTGCGCAACGTCAGCGCGGGCGCCAATCCGATGGCGGTCAAACGGGGCATCGAGGCGGCCGTGGCCGGCGTGACCGAGGCCCTGCGGCAGATGGCGAAGGACGTCGAGACCAGGGAGCAGATCGCCGCCACCGCGTCGCTGGCGGCCGGTGACTCCGCGATCGGCTCGACGGTCGCCGACGCCCTCGAACTGACCGGAAAGCTGGGCGTGATCAGCGTCGAGGACGGCACCACGTTCGGCCTCGAGGTCGCGGTCGGCGACGGCATGCGCTTCGAGCAGGGTTTCATCTCGCCGAACTTCGCGACCGACGCCCAGCGGATGGAGGCCGTCCTCGACAACCCGTACCTGTTGCTCGCCGACGTCCGGATCTCCGCCGTGACCGAGTTGCTACCGGTGCTGGAGAAGGTCCTGGCGACCGGACGACCGCTGCTCATCGTCGCCCAGGACGTCGAGGGCCAGGCGCTGTCGACCCTGGTGGTGAACGCGATCCGGGGCATCCTGCGGATGGTGGCGGTGAAGGCGCCCGGCTTCGGCGACCGGCGCGCGGCCGTCCTGGAGGACATCGCCGTGCTGACCGGCGGCACCGTGATCAGCGAGGAGATGGGTCGCAAGCTGGAGAGCGCCGACCTGAGGACGCTGGGGACGGCCCGCAAGGTGATCGTCACGACGGACGAGACCACCATCGTCGACGGAGGCGGGAGCGAGCAGCTCATCGAGGGCCGGCGCGACCGGATCCGCGTGGAGATCGAGCACGCCGTCTCGGAGTACGACCGGGAGAAGCTGCAGGAGCGCCTGGCCAAGCTGGCCGGCGGGGTGGCGGTCATCAAGGTCGGCGGGCCGACCGAGGTCGAGGCGGCCGAGCGCAAGCAGCGCGTCGAGGACGCCGTCCGCAACGCGCGCGCGGCGATCGAGGAGGGCATCGTCCCCGGCGGCGGCGCGGCCCTGGTGCACGCCGCCGAGACCGCGTTCGACAAGCTCAACCTGACCGGCGACGAGGCGACCGGCGCCCAGATCGTGCGGGCCGCGCTGGCCGCCCCGCTGCGCCAGATCGCCGCGAACGCGGGCTTCGACGGCGCGGTCGTGGTGGAGAAGGTCCGCGGCCTCCAGGCGAGCCAGGGGCTCAACGCGGAGACCGGCGAGTATGTCGACCTGCTCGACGCCGGCATCATCGACCCGGTCAAGGTGACCCGCACGGCTCTGCAGAACGCGGCCTCCGTGGTCGCCCTGTTCCTGACCACCGAGGCCGTGGTGAGGGCGCCCCGCGCCGAGGTCGCCGGTGACTGACCCCGCCCGGGAGGAGACGCAGCGCCAGCGCGACGTCGTCGACCTCATGGCCAGCGCCCACGCCACCCTCCGCGACCGCTACCGCCGGCGCGCCACCGTCATGACCTGCACCTTGCTGGCCGCGTCGGTGGTCGCCACCGCCTTCGCGTTCGCGGCCGGCGACACCAAGGTCACCCTGCTCGGCGTCACCCTCGACCGGTCGGCGTGGCTGGGCTGGTTCGCGGTCGCCACCTTCACGCTCACCCTCGCCGACCTGGTGCTCGACTGGCGCGGCAACGGGCGCCGTCACGAGGACGCGGTCCGTCAGCTGGCCGGGCTCAAGGCGGAGTACCGCCGGCCCCTTCCGGCGGGCGCCGAGGCCGCGGCCCGGGCGCGGCTGACCGGGCGCTACCAGTCCGTCATGGACACCGTCGCCCCGATCCCGGAACGGAAGTTCCTCGCCCTCAAGGCCGCCCACCTGCGAAAGTCGGAGCTCAGCCGACTGCTGTCGGCAAAACCGGGCATGAGCGTGCGGCAGGCCCGGCGCGCGCTCAAGAAGCCCTGAGCAGGCCGAGCACGACGCGGGTGACCTCGTCGGCGCAGCCCCAGGACACGCTGACGCCGGCGCCGCTGTGCCCGTAGTTGTGCACGATGTGGCGGTCACCGAGCTTCTCGTGCTCGAGGCGGATGAGCGGGCGGGACGGGCGGATCCCGCCGCGGTGGCCCAGCACCTCGGCGTCGCGGATCTCGGGGAAGATGTCGCCGCACCGCTTCACGATCGCCTCGGCCACCAGCGGGTCGGGCTCCGGGTCGGCGATGCCCTCCTCGGCGCTGCCGCCCAGCAGCAGGATGTCGCCCTGGGGGAGCAGGTAGATCATCTCGCCGAGCTCGTCGGTGTGCTCGGCGAAGAACTCCTTGTGCCCGGGGTTGCGGATCGCGACGAGCTGCCCGCGGATCGGCTTGACGGCCGGGTCGGGCACCAGCTCGCGGGCCCCCGAGCCGCTGCAGTTGACCACGATGGGCGCCTCGGCGAAGCCCTGCTCCAGCGAGGTCAGCCGGGTGCCGAACCGCATCTCGGCGCCCGAGGCCAGGACCATCGCCTCCAGCGCCGCCAGGTACGGCGGCATGTCGATGATCGGCGCCGTGTAGTGCCAGCCGTGCACGAAGCCCTTCGGCAGCTCGCCCGGCTCGCACTCGCGGTACCCGGGCAGGTCGAGGGCCCAGGCCGGCGAGGTCATCGGGTTGCGGGACGCCTCGACGCCGTCGACGACGCGGACGCCGGGGAACCGCTCGGCGGCCATCCGGGAGAACACCTTGTAGCTGCTGGCCGCCCACACGGGAACCCGCGGGTGCTCGGCGTAGATCGGATCCCAGATCGCGCCGGCGGCGGCCGAGTTGGTGTCGCGGGGTGCTGCCTCGGCGACGAGCCGGACGCGCAGGCGGTGCTCGGCCAGTCGCACGCTCGTGGTCAGCCCGGAGACACCGGCGCCGACGACGAGCACATCGGGTCGGTCCATCTTTCGACGCTAACGGTGATCGATGGTCCGCCGCGGGGCAAGGCCACGTGAGGAACATGAATGTGCGGACGATGCGGATATGGCATCGGAAGCTTGAATCACCCCGGCGTTGATGCTATGTACACCGACCGCTCTGGATCGATCACTGACGGTTGCATTCCTCGGGTCTTTGGGGTGCAATCGACAGGCTGGCGTCATGCGGGCGGGGACGCCCCGCTGCGTTGCGGGGGACGACCGGGGCGCGCAGACGGTCACTGGCGACCCGCCCCAGGTCCCCGCGCCGCCGATGAATGGGGGCCCTACGTGCTCGTCGTGGGTGAGGTGGACACCGGACTGCTGCGGGGACGAGACCCGTCGTCCAGTGACGACGGACGGCGGCTGGTCGAGCTGGTCGCCGGCGAGCGGGTGCTGGTCGCCACCCGGCCACGGTCCTATGTGCGCTCTCCGGAGCGCCCGGTCGGCGTCGACTGCGCTCTCGCCGCTGGCCACGCGCGGGGCATCGGCACGGCGTTGCAGCGGGCGGCGATCACCGACAACGAGGTGGTGCAGGGCTCCGCGTACGCGTCGATCGTGCCCGCCGATCACACCGCCCGCCGCCCGTGGTCGCACTATCTGGCACGGCCCGGCCGGATCGAGGCGATCGGCAAGCCCCGCTGGGACGCGCTGGCCGGCGACCTCGTGAGCCCCGAGCGCGCCCCGGCCGTCCTCGACCTCGGCGCGGTCGCCCAGCGCGCCACCAACGAGGTGCAGAGCGCCGCGCGCGGCGGCGCCGAGGACTCCTTTCGCGCCGCCCGGTCCCGCCTGCGATGGGTGGCCCGGGTGAGCGACGACGACGCCCCGCTCTCCGCCGTCCACTTCGAAGTCCACGACCGCCGGCTCCGGCTGCTCACCTTCACCACCGGCCGGCTGGACGCCGGACGGGTCGCCGCCGCCTGCGAGGACGTCGCCCTGCACGACTGGCTGCTCTCCACGCTCATCGAGAGCGTGCGCAAGTCCGCGATCGGCCTGTTACCCCGCGGCGACACGCTGCGGCGGCTCGGCCCCGCGATCGACCGGCTGCTGCACCTGTGGATGCCGGCCGCCCGCGCCGACGAGCTCACCGAGACGATGTGGACGGTCCTCGAGCGACGGGCGGGCTTCAGCCGGCAGTGGACCGCGCTGGCCACCCGCGTCCGCGACCAGTTCTCGGTGATGCTGGCCGAGTCCCTGTCCGCGGCGACGCGCCGGTGAGCGCCGAGACTGCCGTGCGGCCGTCCGGGAACGGCACCAGCGGCGTCATCAAGACGGCCCTGCTCACCGTCGCCAGTGGCGGCGTCACCTTCCTGGTCACCAACGGGCTCGACCAGCCGCAGGCGATCTGCATCATCCTGTCGATCCTGATCGGCGGCATCGCGCTGATGGTCCGCTTCCTGGTCGACTTCGAAAACCGGCTGGCCGCCGTCGAGGATCTCGAGCGCGAGGGGATGGCGGACATGAAGAAGCTGGTCGGCGACGCGTTCTCGGAGATCAGCGAGGCCACCGCGCTGTTCGGGCTGATCGAGGCGTCGGCGCTGCAGACCGACCTGGTCACCCAGCTGGTGCGCAACTCGACGAACATCTCGCCCGACTCGCCGCCGATCGTCTACAAGTTCGTCCAGGCCAAGATCAAGGAGATGTCGGACTTCCTCAAGCAGCTCGCCGAGGGCGGCACGGTCACCTACTACGGCGAGGACCGCGACTGGCTGCTCGGTCTCACCCGCACGGCCACCACCAGCGTCGACGCGATCAGCCTGGCCGCCGTCGACCACGACCTGTGGCACAGCGAGATCGGCCAGCGCTACCTCGACGCCCAGCGGCGGGCGGCCCGCGACGGCCGGCGGGTGCGGCGCATCTTCGTCCTGGAGTCGCCGGACATGGAACACGATCCCGAGCTGCGCCGGGCCTATGAGGAGCAGCGCGAGATGCTGATCGAGGTGCGCCTGCTCGACCGCATGGCGGTGCCAACCCCGCTGCAGGTCCAGGTGCGTGATTTGATCCTGTTCGACGACATTCTCGCGTACGAGACGACGCCGACCACCACCGATCCGAGCAAGGCCCAGGTGGCCGAGACCCGGCTGGTGCTCACCGATTCACGGGTCAAGGAGTGCTCCCAGCTGTTCCGCGAGCTGTGGGACGTCTCCCGCGAGCTGCGCCCCGCTCAGACGAAGAGATAGTCGATCCGCTCGATCGTCTCGTCCGGCAGTTCCAGGCCCTCGGCGGCGGCCCGCTCGAGGACCTGCCCGGAGACCAGCGGGTCGACGCCGACCTGGCTCAGGATGGTCCGTACCGCGTGCTCGATCGCCAGGAACCGCCGGTCCAGCACGTTGAAGGTGCGGTAGGCACGGAACGGCGCCGCCTTCGGGTTGAGCCGCACGACCGCCGGCATCTCGTCCCATGCCTCGGGCAGATCGCCGGGGTGGGCCGGCACCGGCTCGGCGACCGGCTCGCCGAGGTGCCGCAGCAACCCGAGCCGCTGCAGCTGCCAGACCGCCGCCAGGAACGGGCACGACCACTTCCGCTCGCCGTTCTCGACGTTCCACAGCTCGACGTCGACGAAGATCGAGTGGTTACGGATGGCGCTCTCGCGCGGCGGCACCCACTGCCGGGGCGCGGACATCGCCGAGGCCGCCGTGGACGGCGAGCGCTCGCCGTTGGTCAGCCAGCCCGACACGCTCGCCGGCGGGCGCCCGCCGTTGGTGCCCTCGGGCGGCTCGTCCACGATGTGCGCCTGCACGACCGCGGCCAGGTCGAGGTCGCCGACGCGGGCGCAGCCGGACTCCCGGGCCACGTAGTCGATGCCGAGGTCGCTCGCGCGGGCCGCCGCCACCAGCGCGGGCACGACCTCGCGCGGCGAGGAGAACTTGGTGAAGTAGTCGTCGATCAGGAAGCACGTGCTGATCCGGGGCCGGGCCGCGCTGACCTGCCCGGCGGCCGCACGAGCCCACGGCGCGACCCGCCGGAAATGCTCGCGCAGGCGCTCCTCGCCCCGGTCGTAGTCGTCCATGTAGAGATGGCCGAGCTCCAGCGACAGGTGCGACAGGGCCACCGACCGGGCCGCGGGGACGGCGCTCACCTCGGTGAACACGTCGTCCGCCGTGGTCACAGACCCTCCCACGCGCTCTCGTCGACGATCTTCTTGGCGAGCTCCTCGAGCGCGTTGACGGTGCGGTCGTTGGCCGTGCGGTACAGCCAGACGTCGTCGTTGGACAGCAGCTGCTCCTGCCACTGCAGCACCGGGTCGAGCGGCACCTCGCCGAGCAGCTTGGCCTGGCCGACCCCGCTGCGGCTGGCCAGTTCCTGCAGCCGCCGGTTGCAGACGTCGAGCCAGGCGAGCTGCTCGGGCCGCAGGCCGGCCTGCTCGGGCGCGGACGGGTCGAGCACCGCGGTCCGTACGAAGCGGATGTTCTCCACCAGGTCGGCCCGCACGTGGCCCTTCTGCTCGCCGGTGTCCAGGATGCCCTGCGGACCCTGCACCAGGTTGCTGGCGGCGATGATGTGCTGCCTGGTCCACCGATGGAAGACGATCCAGCGGGCCGGGATCGCCGCCACCGCGGTGGCCTCGAGGACGATCTCGGTGGCGTACGAGCGGCCGGCGCTCAAGTCGACCAGGACCAGGTCGTACTCCTCGGACAGCCGCAGCAGCAGCTCGGTGCAGCGCTCCACGATCCCCGGCCCCGAGCTGAACTCGCCGCGACCGCGGTCGCCGGGCAGCAGCACCAGCTCGCCCGCGCCGGCCGGCCGCGCCCGCAGCGCCTCCCGCTGCGACGCCGCCCAGACGTTGATCTCCCGCGGCTCGGTCTCGCCGTCGATCAGGTAGCTGTGCAGGCCGCCGCCGGCCACCCCGGCCAGCGCGTTCGGCAGGTCGAAGATCGCGCCGGCCGTGGGCGAGCCGAAATCGAAGTCGAGATAGCACGCGTTCTTGCCCTGCAACGCGTGCCGGTACGCCAGGTTGCAGCTGGTCACCGAGCGGCCGGTGCCGCCCTTGTCGGAGGTCGCGAAGATCAGCATCAGGTCAGCCCGCTGTCCGCCCCGCGGGCCGCCGAGAGCCGGTCGAGCCGGCCCAGGACCTCCTGGGCGAGCGCGACCGCCACGCCCGGCCGCCGCGGCCGCACCGACCGGGCCCGGCGCAGCTCCAGGCCGATCTGGTCGAGCTCCACCTTCAGCCCCACGCCGCGGGTCGTCGTGCCGTTGAGCAGCTCCCGGTCGTACAGGTACTCCGCCTCGTCGAGCAGGTCGTCGGCCACCCGGCCGAGCAGCTCGCTGGGCGGCGACGCCTCCTGGATCAGCTGGGCCGCCGAGACCAGGCAGTCCACCACCCGCTTGGTGTAGTACCAGGACACCTTGCCCGGGCCGTCGTCCTCCTTGGCCAGGTACGGGAACGCGCCGGCCGGCCTGTCCCACAGTCCCCGGTCGTCCCCGTCGGTGATCATGCGGGAGCGCAGGTGCTTCCAGATGTCGTCGGACAGCCCGATCATCCGGCTGCGGGCCGCGCCGTCGGTGAGCATCTGAGCCAGGTTGAGCGTCCGGCGGAACAGCGTCGGCGAGATGTCGGCGACCGTCCACGCCAGCGTCGGGCCGCCCACGTCCTCGCTGCCTTCGAGCGGGAAGTGCATGCCCGGGTAATGCACGGCGATCGCGCTCTCCGGCTCGGTCGAGCGCCGCGTGATGCGGCTGCGGGCGGCGAGGTCTTCCATCACGTTGGCCACGCGCCGGCGGTCGGTGTCCGAGGAGCCCGCCGACTGCATGTTCTGCACGACCATGCCGCCGATCAGCAGCGTGAAGTAGTCGGCCTCGATGCCATCGGTGGTACGCCACGGCATGTCCTCGAGGGGCCATTTCCCGCCGCCGAAGGTCGCGACCGTCGCCCAGTAGGACTGGGTGAGCTCGTAGCGCAGCTGTAGCGACTGGGTGAGGCGGGCCTGCTCGGGGTCGAGCAGGCCGAGCAGCCGGGTACGCGGCGAAGTGAGCTCCTGGATCGCGTCCAGCGCCACGGTGGTGAAGTACAGGTACGGCGCGTTCTGCGCCACGCCGGCCTTCTGCGCGCCGATCGCGGCCTGGGTGTCGATCTCGGGCGCCTCCCGGACCACGCCCCAGGACCAGCCGCACTCGAAAAGCCGGTTCGGGTTGTCGAGCTCGCTGCCCTCGGCGGCGCCGGAACCGATCGTGACGTCGTCGCGGAGCCGGGCGTTGATCTCACGCAGCGCCTCGCGCAGCTCGTCGACCACCTGCTGGACCGGGCGCCGGCCCTGGTTGACCGTGCGGATCAGCTCGTCGCCGAAATCGCTGTCGGCCGAGAACACGTTGACCGCGAAGCTGCGCAGCAGGCCGGTCATCGCCGCCGACAGCCGCCGGCTCGCCTTCTGCTCCAGCTGCTCCACCAGCTCGATCAGCGCCGGCCGCCCCAGCTCCTGCCGGAAGATCTTGATGAAGCCGGCGATCGCCAGCATCAGCGTCACCGAGATCGAGAACGAGTCCACCACGTCCAGTTCCCGTTGCGCCTGCTTGATCTCCTCATCCTCCACATCGGAGCGGAAATACCCGCTGCCGGAGAAGATCGGCGTGCCGTCGGGGGCGGTGTAGCGGTCGATGTACGCGGTGAGCGCGCGGATCAGCCGTACGGGAATCTGCCGGTTGTCGCCCAGCGCCCGCAGCTTCTCCAGAACGTCGCCGGCGACCGCGTCGGGACGGTCGAGCCGGAACAGGGGGATCTGGGTGGCGGGCGCCATGATGCAGAGCAGCTGCTCCGCGTCGCTGATCGAATTGCCCCCGTTGCGGCCGTCACGGATCCACTCACCGTCGCGATAGGAGACCCGTGCTGTTGCCTGCCAGATGTCGAGCAGTTGCTGACGCGGTTGGGTCTGCATAGGTGTGCCGTCACCTACCCGTCCGTGGGTGTGCTACCTCTTCCATCCCGTCGCGACGATCATCCCGCTGTAGCCGTCGCGGAGGTCGTCGCTTTCGACCCTCTTAATCTGGCTCATCCGCGCCACGGGGGCAAGGCACCGCTCGACGTCGGCGTCGTCGATCGAGCATGCCGGGAAGAAGGTGGAGCCCACGAAATACCCTTCCGAGCGGCACATGAAGGCCGCGGCGAACGGGGCGCCGGACACCAGCGAGTCGACGAAGTGCTCGGTCGCCTTGCAGAACTCGTCATACCGAGTGGTGATCGACTCGGCGACGAAGAACATGGTGCCCAGGTCGTACTTGTCGGCGCCGAGGGCGAAGACGTTGCCCTTGGTCACCCAGGCGCGCCCGGCCAGGACGTCGAGCGGGTCCTTGATGGTCTGGTAGGTCGGCCGGTCGGTGGCGATCGCGTCCCAGAACTCGTCGCGCCAGGTGGCCTGCGGCTTCACCAGGGCGTCGATCAGCCACTGGCGATTGCTGTGCGAGCGCTCGAAGAGCGTCAGCTTCGAGGCGAAGGGCAGCATCGTGAGCGCGGGGTAGAGGTTGGTGCCCGAGCCGACGTCGATCGCGTTGGCCAGCTTGCGCGGCTGGCTCTTGCCCGGCTGGGCGCGGTCGAAACAGTGCAGGAAGAAGTCGGCGACGATCTTGATGATCTTCTGGTCGTCGTGGCGGAGGTGGCCGTAGTTGTGCCAGAAATACTCGTAGGAGTCGAAGCGATCCCAGGGCGCATCGTCGTTGGCGGCCCCGGCGGTCGCCACCGCCCCGGCCGCTAAGCCACTATCACCGAGACCCACGGCACTCCTCCAGCACTCAGGTATCACACGACTAGCACGGTCGAGGCTGGCGGAGCGGCCAGGCCGTTGCAGCCTAGAACTTCCCCTAGTCATGGCGCAACCATTCGTCCGCGAGGAACGACGATGCACATTAAGTCATCGTCTCCCGAATCGCACTCCACCACACGGGTATGCCGCGATTGGTGCCCCAGCCGACAAAGGATCAGCCCTGTTCGGGGGTCGCCCGAACGGGGGTGTGACCCGCACCGCAGCGCAGGTCTTTTAGATTTGAAATACTTCCCGGGTCGGCGGCGTTGAGCCGGGCAGTGAACAGCCCAATCGAGGGAGCGGGTCATGCAGTTCGGGATCTTCAGCGTCAGCGACATCACCACCGACCCGACGACCGGGCAGACCCCGACCGAGGGCGAGCGCATCAAGAACATCGTCACGATCGCCAAGCACGCGGAGGAGGTCGGCCTCGACGTCTTCGCGCTCGGCGAGCACCACAACGAGCCGTTCTTCTCGTCCTCGCCGACGACCACCCTCGCGTACATCGCCGCGCGGACCGACAAGCTTCTGCTCAGCACCGCGACCACGCTGATCACCACCAACGACCCGGTGAAGATCGCCGAGGACTACGCGATGCTGCAGCACCTGAGCGGCGGCCGCGTCGACCTGATGATGGGCCGCGGCAACACCGGGCCGGTCTACCCCTGGTTCGGCAAGGACATCCGCGCCGGCATCCCGCTCGCCATCGAGAATTACGCGTTGCTGCACCAGCTGTGGCGTGAGCAGGTTGTCGACTGGCAGGGAAAGTTCCGCACCCCGCTGCAGGGCTTCACGTCCACGCCGCGCCCGCTCGACGACATCCCGCCGTTCGTCTGGCACGGCTCGATCCGCAGCCCCGAGATCGCCGAGCAGGCGGCCTACTACGGCGACGGTTTCTTCGCCAACCACATCTTCTGGCCGGCGTCGCACACCCAGCGGATGATCGCGCTCTATCGCGAAAGGTTCGCGCACTACGGCCACGGCGACCCGGACCAGGCCATCGTCGGCCTCGGCGGCCAGGTGTTCATGCGCAAGAACTCGCAGGACGCGGTGAACGAGTTCCGGCCGTACTTCGACAACGCGCCTGTCTACGGCCACGGTCCGTCGCTTGAGGACTTCACCCGCGAGACGCCGCTGACCGTCGGCAGCCCGCAGCAGGTCATCGACCGCACGCTCGGCTTCCGCGACTACGTCGGCGACTACCAGCGCCAGCTGTTCCTGATGGACCACGCCGGCCTGCCGCTGAAGACCGTCCTCGAGCAGCTCGACCTCCTCGGCGGCGAGGTCGTGCCGGTCCTGCGCAAGGAGTTCGCCGCCCTCAAGCCCGAGCACGTCCCCGACGCGCCCACCCACGAGTCCCTGAAAGCCGCCAAGGAGCAGGTGAAGGCATGAACACCCGATCTCTGGTAGTCGTCTCCGCGGGCCTCAGCCAGCCGAGCTCGACCCGCCTGCTCGCCGACCAGCTCTCCGCGGCGGCCGTCACCGCCGCCGCGGAGAAGGGCATCGCGCTGGACGTGAAAGTCGTCGAGTTGCGCGATCTCGCGCACGACATTGCCAACAACTTGCTCACCGGTTTTCCGC
This sequence comes from Actinoplanes sp. CA-142083, assembly GCF_050942195.1. Lineage (NCBI taxonomy): Bacteria > Bacillati > Actinomycetota > Actinomycetes > Micromonosporales > Micromonosporaceae > Actinoplanes > Actinoplanes sp. CA-142083. The sequence goes on along the minus strand of NZ_CP192076.1, from coordinate 6,270,330 downwards.
CGGCGGCGCTCAAGGAGGCCATCGACGCCGTCGAGGCCGCCGACGCGCTGATCGCGGTCACGCCGATCTTCGCGGCCAGCTACAGCGGCCTGTTCAAGTCGTTCATCGACGTGATCGACAAGGACGCGCTGGTGGACAAGCCGGTGGTCATCGCGGCCACGGCCGGCACCGCGCGGCACTCGCTGGCCCTGGAGCACGCGCTGCGGCCGCTCTTCGCCTACCTGCGCGCGGCAGTCATCCCCACCGCCGTCTTCGCCGCCACCGACGACTGGGGCTCGGACTCGGCCGACGGCACGCTTCGCACGCGCGTCGAGCGGGCGAGCGCCGAACTGGCGCGGGAGCTGGACCGCCGCGATCCGGTCTCGGTGGCCGATCCCTTCGCTCTCAACGTCAACTTCGAAGACCTTCTGAAACCCCTCTGACGTACGGCGGGAGCAAAGTACCCGCGTTCAGCGACGGCCTGGCGGCAAAGTCAGGCCGTCGCGCGCTTCCGGCCCGCTGGGTTCGCTGTTGCCGGCGCCATCATCAAGGCGCCGGCGGCGGCGGCGAGCTACCCCATACGTCACCGCGCCCGGGCTGGCGCCCAGGGTGATGCCGGTGATCGCCGACCAGAACGCCGAGGTGCCCACCACGGCGTGCGCGACCAGGCCGAGCCCGCCGAACACCAGGGCCAGCAGAACCGAGGCCAGGACCAGCACCTGGCAGGTTCGGGACCAGGTCATCGTGTCCAGGAACCACCACAGCAGGTCCCGCCAGCTCTGTGGCCGGAATCCGGGACTCGCCGGAGCGCCGGCGGCAGGGGTGTCCGGCTTGACGGCGGGCGTGCCGGCCGCGCGTAAGGTGGCACGTTCGATGGCAGCCATTTCCCGGCAGGTCCGGTTGCCTGGTTCCCATCGTCGATCCGGGCAGTAACACAGGTTGCCGCCACGACCCTCGCGCCGCGGCAGCGCCACCCCGCATTGGCTGTACCGGCATCGCCGCGGGATCGTAGCCTGCTGGTCCGGGGGCTGGGCCGGCTGCTTCACCCTATCCATCGTCATGTGGCCCTCTTCCGACGGCGGGCCGAGCGACCGCGGCGGCCAGGACGCGGGCGACCTCGCTGCTGCCCGGGCGAGCCCGGGGATCGGTCGCCAAGCATCGATTGCAGATCTTCGTGACTTCGATCGGCAAACCTTCGAGATCCGGCGATCCGCCTCCTTCGGTGGCGTCGGCGGTCGGCGACGGCTGCTGACCGGTGAACATCTCGTACATCAGGACGCCAAGCGCATAGATGTCGCCGGCGGATTGTGCGGTCTCGCCGGCCAGCTCCGGCGCGCGATAGGTGATCGCCTCGCGCACTTCGGACCGGCCCGCCGGACGAGCGGCACCGAAGTCGACGAGCGTCCACTTCGCCCCGTCCGGCGTCAGCAGGACGTTTTCCGGCCTGAGGTCGCCGTGCACGATGCCACGGTCGTGCAGGTGGGACAGTCCGGCAGCGAGGCCCGCCGCGACCCGGAGGGCGGATGGCGCCGGCAACGGGCCGCCGGCGAGTTGGCGCCGCAAGCTCCGGCCGGCGGACGGTTCGGTCACCACGTACGACGTGACCGAACCGTCCGAGCCCATCGAGTCACCGACGTCGTACACGCTGCCCACGTTCGGATGCGACAGCGCAGCAACCTCCAGGGCGCGCTGCCGAGCTTGGGCGTCCGGGGCGCCGGCGAGCATCTTGACCAGCACTGACCGTTCCAGTTCCTCGTCGTACGCCCGCCAGACGACCGAGCCTGACGCGCCGGCGGCGAGGCGTTGGATCAGGCGATAGCGGCTGGCGAGTCGGTCTTGCCGGTCGGCGTCCGATCGGGTGGCGAGCAGGGCCCGCACCCGCCGTCCCGTCCAGCCCGGTGCGTCGGCCAGGCGCCGGACGATCGCCATCAGCTGCTCGTCGACGTCGTCGCCGAGCACCTCGATGGCTGCGGTGGCCGCCCACGGGTCACCGTCCGCCGCTCGAGCCCGGAGCTCGTCGATCTCCTCGTCTCGGGCGAGGAGCCGTGCCAGGTGAGCGGCGGCCGGCGCGAGCCCCAGGTCGGCCATCTGACGCAGGCGCTGAAGAGCACGATGGCCGTCATCCTGCCGATCGGGAAGTCGTACCAGGCGCTCGGCGGACCAGGCGTCGCCGGCCTCGGCCCGCGCGCGGAGGGTGCTCAGGTCGCCGCGTTCCGCGAGCAGCCGCGCCAGCTGTGCGCTCGCGGCCTGGCTGTCCATCTCGGCGAGCCGCAACAAGTCGTCGATGCGGCCTCGCTCGGCCAGCCGCTCGGCCAGCTGTGCCGTCGCGTGCTCGTCCCCGGTGGCGACGAGGCCCTGCAGCATCCAGATCGCCTCGTCCTCGCGGCCCGACTCGGCCAGCAGCTCAGCCTGCTTCACCCGTACCCGCTGGTCTCCCCGGTCGGCAACCTCGCCCAGAAGCGCAAGCGCCTCGTCCACCTGCCCCCGGCCGACCAGCAGCTCTGCCAATTGATACCCGGCGGCCGGATCTCCGGCATCTGCTCGCTCGCGCAATTCGTCGACCCGGCCGCGCCCGGCCAGTACTTCCACGAGCCGCTGTGCGGCGGCTGCATCTCCGGCGTTCGCCCGCTCCCGCAGTTCATCGACCTGGCCGGCGGCGGCCAGCACTTTGGCGGTACGAAAAGCCGCGTTGTCCGACTGGATCCGGCCGAGCAGTTCCAGAGCTTCGCCACTGCGGTCCTGCAGATACAGCAGGTCGGCCAGCCGCAGGCCGCCCTCGGCCGACCCGGCGCTGAGGGCCGCACCGTACAGGAGCTCGGCATAGCGGAAGCGCAACTGCTCCTCGGCCGCCCGACCCGCCACCAGGAGGTCGGCGACATCGGTCGAATGGTCTCGCAGCGCCTGCCAGATCGTGTCGGGCACCGGAACACCATGGCGAGCCTGTTCGATGTGCGAAGCCAGAAAATCGGCGATGGCGTAACCGGCGACGTCGTGCAAGCCAACCGAAACCGGCGCCACGATCGAGGCTGCACCCCGCACGGCGGACGTGGCGTAGGCAAGGGCGTGGTCAAGCCAATCCGATGGTGCGGCCGCGCGCTGCGTGGCGGTGAGGTATCCGGGCGCCGCCGCGGCCAGCAGTTCGCGGGTCGGTGCCATGTGGACGCCCAGCCGGCGGACGTCGGCGGCCGCGGTGATGACCGCTTCGGCATACGGCGGGGCGGTTCGCCAGCGCGTGATCAGTTCCGGACCCGCCGCCAGGACCTGTGTCAAACCCGCGTCGGTGGCATCCAAGGCTGCCCGGATTCGCGGATCCGTGGCCAGGACAGCTTCGGCATTGCGCTGTTCCTCGGCCGAGAATCGGTCCGGGACGGTGATGACACGCGCCAGGCCGAGCAGTTCCCGGTCGATGGCGTATCGATCGGGCCGGCCCGCGGAGGGGAGGGCACTGCGGGCCACGTACTCATCCGGCCACATCGTCCCGAGCAGCACCGTTCCGGCGCTCATCAGCCTGCGAACCGAGCCCGCCACGCCGATCTCCGGGTCGGCATCGAGGAAGCGCCGCAGGTTGTCCAGCCAGGCCACGGTACGTGGCGCGGGAACGGCGGCGAGCGCGCGAATCGCCTCGGCGTCGGCGGGATCGACGAGCCACCAATCCGGCAACATCGCCCTTGTCGCCTCGTAGAGCGAGCGTGTCTTGCCCACCGAGGAGCTGCCCACCAGAACGACAAACCCGCCATTCTCGGCGGCGCCGCCGACCGCCGCGCGCAGCTCGTCGTCGAAGTCGCGCGGGACATACATTGGCAGTTCGCCCGATGCGCCGGACATTTCGATGGCCGGGTGGACGCCCAGCTGTCGAGGACTCGCTACGCGGAACCTGACCGCGCCCGAGGGGCGTCGGACATCGGCTGTCCGGGCGCGATCCCAGGCGCGCAGCCAATCCGGCATCTCCTCGTCCGGCACTCCGCACGCCACGAGGAAAGCAGTGAGTGTCCGCCGCGACGGGGCGGCCTTGCCGGCAATCAGGTCCCCGGCTGTGCTGCGCCCAAGTCGGCCGTCCCAGCCGCCCGGCCGTGGGGACGTGCCCCGGGAGGCCTGGGCCAGGTCGGCGAGGCTCAGGCCGCGCCGAAGCCGTAGGGCGTTCAGCGCATGGGCCAGCTCCGCCCTCGTCTCCACCCGTGTCGGATCAGCGTCCCCGGCGGGCGCCGGTGGTGTCCGTCTGCCAGTTTCTCGTGTGGCGTCCCGGACGACCTCCGGGCGGTGTGCGGTGGCCCATCGATCACTGGCGTGCTCCCAGCGCCGCAGCCACTCGTCGACCGGCCCGCCGCACGCCCGCACGTACGCCGCCACCAGCTCCCGGCTGGGAAGACGATCTCCGCGGGTCGCCTCGGACAATACCGAGATCGACCGGTCGGTTCGTTCTGACAGCTGGCTGAGCGTCAGCCCGGCGTCGCGGCGCAGCGCCTGAAGGCCGCCCGCCAGTTCCGCGAGCGGCCCGGCTGGATCGACTCTCCGTGGTGGCCGAGGCACCGTCTCATCGTGCCCGCCGCCTAGGGACCTGCCAAGATGGGCCAGCAAGGTTTTTCGTCCGGTCTAGCCGAAAAACATTCGGCCATCTGCCGCGAGTTCAGCGGAGGAGTGAGCGAAAAATCGGTTCGGCATTCGACACCCACCGGACGGCGGAAGCCGAAATTCAGCGGCCGTCTCGGCCCGCCACCACGTTGCCCGCGGTCCGGGGAAGGGTGAAGGCCTCCACGGCCGGGATCAGCAGCAGCACCGCGAGCAGGACGAACGCGAACCGGTAGGCGCCGTCCCCCTCCGCTCCCACGCCCGCGCCCAGCCGCACCAGCAGGGCGCCGGCCGCCACGCCCAGGCCGCCGCCGAGCTCCTGCAGCGTCGACATCAGGGTGTTCGCGCTGGTCATGCGGGGGCCGGGGACATCGGCGAACGCGACGGTGTTGTAGGTCGTGAAACCGATCGAGCGAAAGATTCCGCTCAGCGTCAGCAAACCCAGCAGCAACACCAGCGGGGTCGACGGGGTCAGGAACGCCATCGCGACCAGGCAGACCGCCGAGGCGAGCACCGAGGCGAGCATCACCGGGCGCATGCCGAAGCGGCGCATCAGCGGGGTCGTGGCGGGCTTGATGCCCACGTTGCCGGCGAACAGGGCGATCACCACCAGGCCGGCGTGCGCGGCGGTCCAGCCGAAGCCGAGCTGGAAGAAGAGCGGCAGCAGGAACGGGATCGCGGTGATCACGGCGCGGAACACCGACCCGCCGAAGGCCGTCACCCGGTAGGTGCGCACGGCCAGGATCCGCAGGTCGACCAGCGGGCCCGGGGCGCGCAGCAGGTGCCGCACGGTCAGGGTCAGCGCCGCCGCGGCCAACGCCAGGGCACTGCTCGCGAGCGCCCACGACGGGTGCCTGGCGGCCACCCCTTCGAGCCCGAAGACCAGGGCCGCTATCCCACATGCGGCCAGCAGGAAACCGCGCACGTCGAGGCGGCCGGGCTCGTCCGCGCGGACGTCCGGCACCAGCCGGCGGGAAAGCAGCAGCGCGACCACGCCCAGCGGAATGTTGATCAGGAAGATCCAGCGCCAGGACGCGTACGTGCTCAGCACGCCACCCAGCGCCGGCGCGATCAGCGGCGCGGCCAGCGCGGGCCAGGTCAGGTACGCGACGGCGCGGACGAGATCGGTCTTCTCGGTGGTGCGGATGACGACCAGCCGGCCGACCGGAACCATCATCGCGCCGCCCACGCCCTGCAGGATCCGGGTGGCGACCAGCATCGGCAGGCTGGTGGCGGCGGCGCAGCCGGCCGAGGCCAGGGTGAAGACCGCCACCGCCAGCATGAAGATCCGGCGGGCGCCGAAGCGGTCGGTGAGCCAGCCGCTGATCGGGATCAGGACGGCCAGGGTCAGCACGTACGCCGTGATCGCGACGTTGACCGTGACCGGCTCGATGTGCAGGTCCGCGGCGATGTGCGGCGCGGCCGGCGCGATCACCGTGGCGTCGAGGATCTCCATGAAGAACGTGCCGGCCACCAGCAGGGCCAGCCAGCGCGCGCCTCTCGTCATACCTAGATCATGAACGATCAGGCGTTCCAGGAGTCGATCGCCGGGGTGCCGTGCTCGAATCCCAGGACGGAAAGGGTCGCGGTGCCGAGCTTGAGCTTGCCGCCGCCGCTCGCCGGCAGGCCGATCCAGCGCGCGCCGGCGACCCGCAGCGAATGTCCGTGCGCGATCAGCGCGACGTCGCCACGGCCGGTGAGGTCGCGGGCGTGCGCGAGCACCCGGTCGATACGCACGGTGATCTGCTCGGGCGTCTCGCCGCCGGGCGCGCCGTCGGTCCACAGCGACCAGCCGGGGTCGGTCTCGTGGATCGTCGCCGAGGTGATGCCCTCGTACTCGCCGTAGTTCCATTCCGCGAGGTCGTCGGTGGTCTCGGTGACCGTGAGGCCGGCCAGCTCGGCGGTGCGCAGGGCCCGCTTGCGCGGGCTGGAGATCACGGCGGCGAACGTACGGCCGGACAGGCGCTCCCCGGCCACGCGGGCCTGGCGGACGCCCTCCTCGGTGAGATCGAGATCGGTGTACGACGTGTGGCGGCCCGCCGCGCTCCACTCCGTCTGCCCGTGCCGGATCAGGACGATCTCACCCATGCCTTCTTTGTACCCCGCCACCCGGGCCGGCGGGCGGTTATGCGGGCCGTGCGCTCCACCACAGCAAGATCGTTGCGCCTGCCCCGTTGCGTACGGGAAGCGCATCTGCTTTTGTCGATCTAATCCGGTCGCCGGGCGGCGTCCGGGAGGCTTCCGTCGGATCGGGGGTCGGCGTGGGCGTTTCGGTGGCGAAGTCGTTCGAGACCGAGGTGGAGAGGGCGTTCCACTTCCTGGTCTCGGAGTACGGCCTGTCGAGGCCGTTCGGCGGGGACTCCGCGGTCTGCTATGCGGGCTCCGGCGTGAGCTATCAGATCCTCTTCGACCCGGCGGCGCGGTCGATCACGACCAGTGTGGCCAAGGACATCGGCGAGGTGCGGCTGACCGCCGACCTCCGGGCGCTGGTGGTGGGCGCGGCGCTGGGCACGCCCGAGAAGGTGCGCTGCGGCGCGCGCACGCTGACCGAGCTGCGCGCGACGGTGCTGGCGCACGCCGGGTACGTGCGGCGCCTGCAGCCCTACCTGACGCCGCTGAACGCGTTGCCGCTGATGCGCGCCGCGCACGCCCGCGCCCAAAGACCACAGTCCTAGCTGCACAAACAGATGATCGACTTCCCGACCATCGGCCATCGGGGAGCGACAGGACGGCGGAACTCCGAGACGCGACCGCCGAGTTAGCTTCGCATGATCATCAGCGGGGCGAATTCGGGGAGGCGACGCGTGGGCCTGCGGAAACTGCCGTGCCGTCGCTGGATCCGGCGATATCCGCGGGCATCTCGTGGGACGGCCATGCTTGCGGCCGTCCGGGCATGGACGCGCGAGCAACCGGTGTCCGAGGCGGACTTGCGCGCCGCCGAGGGTGTGCACGCCGAACTGCGCGCCGCGGCCCTCCTGGAGGACACCACCGACGCCTGAGATCCGGTTGACTGGGCGGATGGTCAGGGACTGGGTTCGATGGCACGAGGACTACGACAACCCGGACTCCTCGCTGAGCCGGCGCCTCGACGTGGTGCGGGAGCATCTGCGCGGCGCCCTGGCCGGGGGAGCGCGGAGTCTGCTCAGCATTTGCGCGGGCGACGGGCGCGACGTGCTGCCGCTTCTGGCGTCACAGCCCGGCGGCCGGTCGGTGCGAGCGTTGCTGATCGAGCTGGACGCCGAGCTCTCGGGCCGCGCCCGCCAGGCGGCGGCCGAGCTCGACCTGCCGCTCGCCGAGGTCCGCACCGCCGACGCCGGCGCGACCGCGACCTACGCCGGTGGGGCCGTGACCGACGCCGGCGTGACTGCGACCTCCGCCCGCGTCGAGCCGGTCGATGTTCTGCTGGCCTGTGGCGTCTTCGGCAACATCCCGGACGCCGACATGCGCCGCACGGTCGCGGCGCTGCCGGCGCTCACCAACCCGGGCGCCACCGTCATCTGGACCCGCGGCCGTGGCGACGGCGGCACGGATCCGAGCGCCGAGGTCCGTGCCCGGTTCCGCGCGGAGGGCTTCACCGAGGTCGCGTTCGTCGCCCCCCACGATGCCCGGTTCCGGGTCGGCGTCGCCCGCCGTTCCGGCGGTGGCCCGGCCGACCTTCCGACCGTGCCCCGCCTTTTCAGTTTCGATTGATGTGACGCGTCAGGACACCACGCCGCGGATGTCGCCCAGGCCCCGGGCCACCAGGAACTCGCCGCCGTCGGACAGGCGGGTCCACGACGAGGAGTCCGCGTCCCACTTGCGCCACAGACGGGCGTCGGTCTGCACCGTCACCCGGGCCGACTCGCCGGGGGCGACCTTCACCGAGGTCCAGCCGACCAGGCGGATCGGCTCGTCCTTCTCGACCGGGCGCAGGTAGACCTGGACCACCTCGCGGCTCGGGCGGCGGCCGACGTTCTTGACGGTGGCCGTCACGGCGGGGGCGTCGCCGGTGACGAGGCGGACGTCGGAGTACTCCCACTTGCCGTAGCCGAGGCCGTGCCCCAGCCAGAACGCGGGCTCGGGCGCCCGGCCGGCGAAGTGGCCCCGGTAGCCGATGAAGGTGCCCTCCGCATAGGGGAGCTTGCCGTCCACCGGGGTCACCGACCAGGCGGGCGCGGCCTCGTCGGCGGCGGGGAAGGTGGTGACCAGGCGGCCCGCCGGCTCGATGTCGCCGAGCAGGGCCGCCGCCACGGCGTGGCCGCCCTCCTGGCCGGGGAGGCCGGCCCACAGCACGGCGTCCACGCGGGACAGCCACGGCATCAGCACCGGGGTGGCGGCGTTGACCACGACCACGGTCCGCCGGGCGGCGCCGGCCACGGCCTCGACCAGGGCGTCCTGGGCGCCGGGCAGGCTCAGCGTGGACTTGTCGACCGACTCGGTCTCCTGCTCCTCGGTCAGGCCGACCACTACGACCGCCACCTCGGCGTCGGCGGCGGCCCGCACGGCGTCGTCGATGACGTCCACCGTCGAGCGTGGGGTGTTGAACGCGATAAGTCCGAAAAGGCCCATGGGCATGGTGAGCGTGACGGTCGCGGTGAAGAGGTCGCCGGCCGCGACGTCGAAGCGGTCGGTGCGCAGGGGAGGGGTGAGGACTTCCTCGCCGAAGCCGTTGCCGCTGGCATGCAAAGAATAGGAGAGATCCGACTCGGTAACGGAGACGGTCCAGTCGCCCACGCCGAGGACGCCCAGCTCTACCGAGCCGGTCACTCCCACGCGGCCGGAGAGGCGGGCGGAGGCGACGGTCCCGGGGAAGTCGTCGTCCATCCCGACCATGGTCTTGGACTGGGGGCAGAAGCGCTCCTCCAGCACGCTGCCGGAAGCGTCCAGCAAGGTCACGCGGACGCCGTCAGCGCCGGTGAGAGGGTCGGTGAGGAAGCCGTCGCGGGCGGGTACGGGCCGGGTGCGCACGTCGACCCCGTCGACGACCGTGACCTGGTCGCCCAGCAGCGCGGTCAGGCCGGTCGCGACCGAGACCTGGTGGGGCGGGTTGACCTGGGCCGAGCCGCCGCCCATGTCGATGGTCTCGACGGCGTGCCGGCCGATCAGGGCCACCCGCGCGGAACGGGCCAGCGGCAGCACGTCGCCCTCGTTGCGCAGGACGGTCATGCCGGTGGCGGCGAGGCGGGTCAGTTGCTTACGCCGTACGGGAGAATCGGGCAGCGGAAGCGACGACGGCCAGGAACGCTCGCCGCCCAGCGCGCCCGCTCGCTGCGCCAGCAGCAGAAGTCTTTCCAGGTGGTCGTCGATGACGGACTCGTCGACCAGGCCGGCCCGGACGTCGGCGACCAGGGCATCGCCCCACGGGCCCTCGGGGCCGGGCATGACCAGGTCGAGCCCGCCGTTCGCCGCGGGGGCCGCCGACTTGGTGGCGAACCAGTCGGACATGACCAGGCCGGAATAGCCCCACGCGTCCTTCACGATCTCGTTGATGACGTGGTGCTGCTCGGTCGCGGGGACGCCGTTGACGGTGTTGTAGGCGCCCATGATGGACCACGCCTCGGCGGCGATCTCGAACGGCAGCAGGTAGAGCTCGCGCAGCGTGGCCTCGTCGACGACGCTGTCGACCGTGTTGCGGTCGGTCTCGGACTCGTTGGCGACCAGATGCTTGAGGCAGGCGGCGATCCCGTTGTCCTGCATGCCGCGCACGTAGGCGGCGGCGAGCTTGCCGGTGAGCAGGGGATCCTCGGAGTACGCCTCGAACAGGCGCCCGCCCAGCGCGGTCCGGTGCAGGTTGATGGTGGGGCCGAGCACGACGTGGATCTCCTGCGCCATGGCCTCCTCGGCGAGCAGCACGCCGACCTCGCGCAGGACACGCTCGTCCCAGCTGGAGGCGAGCAGCGTCGCGTTGGGGAACAATGACACGACCCGGCCGCCGGAGAACTTGAGGCCGCGCACGCCGGTCGGGCCGTCGGAGAAGCGGAGCTCGCCCAGGCCGATCTCGGGCGCGGGGTGCAGGGTGAAGGCGGAGGCGCCGGTGAGCAGCCGCACCTTGGCGGGCAGATCCAGCGACTTGACGAGGGAGGCGAGGTCGGTGGTCATGGCAACATGGTTACACGTGTAAGTAAGGTTGTCACCATGACCGATCGCAACCGTCGCCGCGTCACGAGCGCGGACGTCGCGCGGCTGGCCGGCGTCTCCCGGGCGACGGTCAGCTACGTGCTCAACGAGACGCCCGGGCAGACCATCTCGGCCGACACCCGCGGGCGCGTGCTCGACGCCGCCGCCCGCCTGGGTTACGCGCCCAGCGCCGCCGCCCGCACGCTGCGCACCGGCCGCTCCGAGGTCGTGCTCTGCCTGCTGCCGGACTGGCCGATCGGGCCCGAGGTGGGCTCGATGCTGGGCAACCTGTCCACGGCCCTCGCGCGGCACGGGCTCACGCTGGTGGCGCACCCGGGCAACCGCGAGGACAGGCCGATCACCGAGATCTGGAAGGCGATCACCCCGGCCGCGGTGATCGCGTTCGCCGACTTCTCCGAGGGGGAGATCGCGGCGATGCACGCGGCCGGGGTGGCGCTGGTGGTGGCGCTCTTCGGCCGGGGGCCGCAGCGCGGGCGGCGCGAGCTCGAGGTGCCGCAGCAGCTGGTGGGGCGCCGTCAGGCCGCGCATCTCGCGGCCACCGGGCACGAGCGGATCGGCTATGCCTACCCCGACGACGAGCGGCTGCGGATCTTCGCCGAACCCCGGCTCGCCGGTGTGCGCGACGAGCTTCAGGAGCGGGAACTGCATGGTCCGGCGATCGAGACGGTCGCGCTCGACCCCCAAAGAGCAGCAGATTCCGTACGCCGATGGCACGCGGCCCGCGTCACCGGGGTGTGCGCCTACAACGACGAGGTCGCGTTGGCCGTGCTCGCCGGCGTACGGAATCTGGGTCTTGAAGCCCCCGCGGACCTCGCGGTGATCGGCGTCGACGACATCCCCTCGGCGCGGCTGGCCGCGCCCGCGCTGACCACCGTGACCACCGACCAGGTCGCGATGGCCTCCTACCTGTCGGCGACCGTGGTCGCCGCCATCTCCGGCAAGCCCGGCCCGGACGTGCCGACCTCCGCCCTGATCCAGCTCGTGCGCCGGGAGAGCGCCTAGATCATCGGCGTACATGAAACGCACAGGCACGGCACATGGGTGGCTCAGGCTGCGGGCGAATGGTGAAGGGGAACCGGAAACCACGTCAGCTCAGGAGGACGCGCCATGCTTGTGCAGCTCAACCGCAACAATGGTGCCCGCGACTTCAGCGCCACCGCGACCGCCCTGCCGCTGAATCCGGCGATGCTGCCCGCGAGCACCGGCCCCCGCCCGGTCGTGGCGGTGCTCGGCCCGCGCGGACGGGTGGCCGGTCTCGAGCACCACCTGCCGTCCGGGTGGTCCGTGCGCTACGCCCGCGACCTCGACGACGTCAGCGCCGACGAGCTGCTGCTGTTCTCCGGCCCGGCGGTGCGCGACATCGCGCTGGCCCGGCGCCTGCTGCCGTCGCGCACCCAGCTCGTGGCGCTGGTCGACGACACCGCCCCGGCCGAGACCGTGGCGGCGGTGCTGACCGCGGGGGCCGACGCCTGCGTACGCGGCGGCCAGCCGGCGATCCTGGCCAGCCACCTCGTCGCGTGCCGCCGCCGCCAGCTCGCCGGCCGCTGGGCGCGGCTCAACGAGCAGGGCCGCGTCTAGCCCGGCTCGGACTCGTGCCCGGCCGGGTGGCTGCGCAGCAGGCCCGCATAGGCCCGCTCGGCGGTGATGTCGCCGGTGACCACCCGGTGGATCGTCCGGGTGATGGGCATGGCCAGCCCGTGCTGGTCGGCCAGCCGGACGGCGGCGTGCACGGTCTTGACCCCCTCGGCGACCTGCCCCATCTCGGCGAGGATGTCGTCCAGGCTGCGCCCGCGGCCGAGCTGCTCGCCGACGTGCCGGTTGCGGCTGTGCGGGCTGATGCACGTGGCCACGAGGTCACCCATCCCGGCCAGCCCGGCGAGCGTGCCCGGCTCGCCGCCCATCGCGACCGCGAGCGTGGTGAGCTCGGCCAGCCCGCGGGAGATCACCCCGGCCCGGGTGTTGTCGCCGACACCCAGGCCCTGGGCGATCCCGGTGGCGATGGCCACGACGTTCTTCATCGCCGCGCCGACCTCGCAGCCGATCACGTCGTGGTTGGTGTAGACGCGCAGCACGCCCCGGCGGAACACCCGCTGGATCTCGGCGGCGACGGTGAGATCCTCGGTGGCGATCACCGTGGCCGCCGCCATGCCCGCCATGATCTCCTTGGCGATGTTGGGGCCGGTGAGCGCGGCCGCCGGGTGGCCCGGCAGCACCTCCTTGATCACTTCGGTCATCCGCGACAGCGAATCGCGCTCCAGACCCTTGCTGAGGCTCACCACCGGGATCCACGGGTGCAGGTCCGGCCGGACGCGCTCGAGGGTGTCGCGGAACGCCCCGGTCGGCACGCCGACCACGAGCAGCTCGGCGTGGGCGGCCGCCTCGGCGAGATCGGCGGTGGCCCGCAGCCGGTCCGGCAGCGGGAAGCCCTCGAGATAGCGCTCGTTGGTGTGCTTGGCGTTGATCTCGTCGGCGGTGGCCGGGTTGCGCGCCCAGATCAGCGGCTCGTGATCCCGTCGGGTGAGGACGGACGCGACAGTGGTGCCCCACGAACCCGCGCCCAGCACCGTGATCCGCATGGTTCCCCTCTCCCTTGCCGTGACCTGGCTCACTCAATTACGGTCACGCCAGACTCTAAGGGGTAGGGGCTTCCCAACCATGATCGAGCATCTGCGCGCCGTCCTTCGCATGCACCAGATCGGCATCGTCAACCTGCTGCGTCCCCGCCGCCTGCTCCGGGCGGCCGCCGGCAACGCCCGGCTCGGCCCGCAGGCCGCCCTGATCATGAAGGCGGCCGCCGAGCATCCGGACGCCCCGGCGGTGACCGACGAACGCGGCACCCTGACCTACCGGGATCTCGACGAGCAGTCGAACGCCCTGGCCCACGGCCTGAAGGCGCTCGGCCTGCCGGACCGGTCGGTGGTCGGGGTGCTGGCCCGCGACCACCGCGGCCTGTTGCTGGCGATCAGCGGCACCGCCCGGGCCACGCTGCGCCTGGCGCTGATGAACACCGGCCTGTCCCGGCAGCAGCTCGCCGAGGTGGTGGCCCGGGAGAAGGTTCGGGTGGTGCTGTACGACAGCGAGTTCGCCGAGGTTGCCGACGGCCTGCCGGACGACATTCCCCGGTATCTCACCTGGGGATCCGCCGCCGACCCGCCCATCTCCTCCGCCGCGACGTCGATCGACGACCTGATCGCGGCGCACCCGGTCACGCCGTTGCCCCTGCCCGACCGGCCGGGCGGGTTCATCATCCTGACCAGCGGCACCACCGGGCTGCCCAAGGGCGCGCCGCGCACCAAGGTGTCGCCGCTGGCCAGCGTCCTGATCGCGGACCGCATCCCGTTCCCGCGCCAGGGTGCGGCGGTGTTCGCGTCGCCGCTGTTCCACAGCACCGGCTTCGGCGCCTGGACGGTCGGCCTGTCGCTGGCCAACCACGCCGTGCTGCTGCGCCGCTTCGACGCTGAGAGCATCCTCCGGGCGATCGCCGACCATCGGGCGCAGATGCTGGTCGCGGTGCCCACCATGCTCACCCGGATCCTCGCCCTCGGTCCCGAGATCATCGGCAAGTACGACACCTCGTCGCTGACGACCGTCTTCGTTGCCGGGTCCGCCCTCGCGCCCGAGCTGACGAGCCGGTTCCACGACGTGTTCGGCGAGGTGATCTACAACGTGTACGGCTCGACCGAGGTCGCCGTCGCGTCGGTGGCCCAGCCGGCCGAGTCGCGCCGGGCGCCCGGGACGGTCGGCAAGCCGCCGGTCACCGTGCACGTCGCCCTCTTCGACGAGAACGACCGCCGGGTGACCGGGGCCGGGAACCACGGGCGGGTGTTCGTGCGGACCGGCATTCCGTTCGAGGGCTACACCGACGGGCAGCGCAAGCAGATCATCGACGGGTACATGGCCACCGGCGACCTCGGGCACTTCGACGGCGAGGGCCTGCTCTTCATCGACGGCCGTGACGACGACATGGTGATCTCCGGCGGGGAGAACGTCTACCCGGTGGTGGTGGAGAACCTGCTCGCCGAGCGCGAGGACGTGGTCGAGGCGGCGGTGATCGGGGTGGACGACGCGGACTTCGGTAAGCGGTTGCGCGCCTTCGTGGTCCCGACCGACGCTTCCGATCGCGACCCCCAAGCGATCAAGGACTACGTGAAGGGGCGGCTGGCCCGCTACCAGGTGCCGCGGGACGTGGTGTTCCTGGACGCGCTGCCGCGCAACGCCACCGGCAAGGTGGTGCGGCGCGAGCTGCCGACGGACTGACTCTCGTCAGCCGCCCTGGCAGCGGTAGGCGACCTGGGTTCCTGCCTGGAGCGGCGACGGCTCGACGATGTTGACGGTGGCGGTCTCGGTGGTGGTGCCGACGCCGCTGAACGTCCACTTGAGGGTGAGCAGGGCGGTGCGCTGGCCGCGGCCGACCTGCTCGGTCAGCACGGCACCGGGCGCGGCGCCCGTGCGGATCCACTGGTAGCGGATGACGCCGCTGCGGCCGTTGGTGCGAACGGTGGCGACCACGTCGACGGTGACGTCGCAGCGATTTCCGGCGGGGCGGGGCACGGAGACCGTGGCGCTCTCCACCTCGAGGGGCCGGAGCCGCTGCCACAGGTAGAGGCCGACGACCACGAGCAGGGCGAGGGTCAGCAGGCTGGAGAGCACGGAGACCAGGCGGCGCCAGGGGCTCCGGGGGCGCTTGGCCGGGCCGGGCCACGCGGGGGCGGCCGGCACGGGCACGGGCACGCCCGGGCCGAAACGCACCTCGTTGTGGGCACGCACGGTCGGCGCGTCCGGCATGCCCGCGCGGAGCGCCGTCGGGTCGGGCCTGCCTGCGCGCATCGTCGGCGCGTCGGGCATGCCCGCGCGGAACGTCGGCGGGTCGGGTGTGCTTGCGCGGAACGTCGGCGCGTCCGGGGCGCCCGCGTGCATGGTCGGGGTAACCGGCGCGATGTGCTGGTTCGGATTCGGTCCGGGCTGGTGGGCGGGCCGGCCGGCCGGGCCGAAGCTGACGGTCTTGTCCGCGCCACCGACGTGCGCGGTCGTGTCCGGGCCGCCCAGGTGCACGGTGGGGGCCGGGCGGTTGATGGTCGCCCACGGGTCGGCGGGTGGCGGCAGCTCGCGATCGTCGACGGGTTCGCCAGGCACGGCGTGCTCCTAACCGGGGGTGCAGTAGTTCGCGAGGGAGACGTAGGTCGGTGACGCCGATTTGGCCGAGTTGCCGGCGGCGTCGGTGGCGACGACGGAGATCGGGATGCGGGTGGACGACTTCTGCATCGGCAGCGGGCCCAGCGTGCCCTGGAAGGTGCCCTTCCCGCTCATCGCGACGGTCGAGGTGGTGCCGCCCAGGGTGTAGGTGAAACTGACCTTCAGCGCGGCCGGGCCGCTGCGGTCGTCGCTGACGGTGGCCGAGATGGTGCTCGTGCGGGCGCCGTACTTGCAGCCGTCCGGCTCCAGGGACGCGGGGCTCGCGCTGACGGCGCCGACCGTGGGGGCGGTGGTGTCCGGCGGAGCGGTGCTCGTCGACGTCGACGGGGAAGGGGTGGGCTTGGTGGTGGGGGGCGGCGCGCCGGTGGGCGTCGTGGTCGTGGCTGGGCCGGTCGTGGCGCCGGGGCCGGCCGGATCGGCCGGGTCCGCGGGATCGGCCGGGTCGGTCGTCGCGGCCGGGTCGGTCGTTGCGGCCGGAGCCGCCGGGTCCGACGAGGCCGCGGTCGTCGACGAGGCAGCCGGATCCGCCGGGGGCGCCGCGCCGGACGACCCGCCCGCGGGGGGATCGGTGGGGGCCGGGGTCGACTGGCCGCCCGCGAAGGCGGCGTGCTCGTCCGCGGCGGCGAAGCGGTATCCGACACCGCCGATCAGCACGGCCGCCACGAGCGCGCCGCTGACCAGCATCGTGCGCCTGCGGCCGAGACGGAAGACGCCGGAGCGGCCCGGCGTGGTGGCGCCGGAAGTGCCGCCGAGCGCCGTCGAGGCGAGGCTGGTGGCGCCCGAGGTGCCGTCGGGGAACGGCCACAGCGCGGCGAGCAGGGCGGCCCGGCGCGCCAGGTCGCGCAGCCCGTGGTCCTCCCACTCCGGGCCGTACGCCTCGCCGGCCACCTGCTCGAGCATGTCGAGGAAGGCGAGGGCGTGCTGGGGCCGGTCGGCGGGCCGCTTGGCCATGCCCTGCCGGATCAGCTCGTGCACCGGCTCCGGGGTGGCGTCGGTTGGGATGGGCGCGTTGGCGTGCTGCTCGTGCAGGGCGAACAGGTTCGCTCCGTCGTACGGTGGCTTGCCCGTCAGGCACTCGTAGAAGGTGGCGGTGGCCGCGTAGATGTCGCACGCCGGTGTCACCGGCGCGCCCGTCCACTGCTCCGGCGCCATGTAGCGGGGCGTGCCGGAGACGATGGTGTCGGCGCCGCCCTGGCCGGCCGGCACGGCGATGCCGAAGTCCGCGAGCTTGCTCTGACCCTCGCCGGTGACCAGCACGTTCTCCGGCTTGTAGTCGCGGTGCACGACGCCGTGGGCGTGCGCGGCGCCCAGCCCGGCGAGGGAGCCTTTCAGGACCACCAGCGCCGACTCGGGGGTGGTCGCGCCGTGCGCGCGCAGCATCTGCCGCAGCGACACGCCGTTGACCAGCTCCATCACGATCGCGGCGCCGTCGGCGGACTCGATGTACTCGTACAGCCGGCAGACGTGCGGGTCGTCGATCTCGCCGAGCAGCCGCGCTTCCTCCCGGAAGTCGGCGCGGAACGAAGCGTCGTCGCCGAGCTCGCGTACGAGATATTTGATCGCGACCGGAGTGCCGGTGGCGTCGTGGGTGGCGAGCTCGACAGTGCCCGACGTGCCGGAGCCGAGCTGACGAACAGGCGTGTAGCCGGACGGCTTCCAACCGTTCATGCGAAGCGCTCCACGGTCCGGGGGCGGATGTCTGCCCCCGCCGCGCCGACCATTGTGGCGGTGGCGCGCCAGCCGGGCATCCGCGCAACGGCCGCTCTCGATGACCGGATGGATGACCGTCCATTCCGCGAGCATGTAACCTATCCGGCCTCAGCTATGTGTTGTCCTGTGCGGCCTTGATGGCGTCAGCGCGGATCGTCGATTGCGGGAGCCATGATTCAGCGACGCAAGGTCATCATCGGGACACTGAGCGCTGCCGCCGCAGTGGCGACCGTCGGTGGTTCCGCGCCGGGCTCGGCAAACGCGGAAACCCCTGCGGCGGGCCCCGCGAAACTCGAGGAGAAGGCCAGCCTGCCGCTCCCGATCCGGCTGGCCGTGACCCCGGCCGGCGGCGCGACCGGGGTGTCCCCGACGAGCCCGGTCGTGGTCACCGTCGAGAACGGTGAACTGCGGGAGGTCGCGGTCACCGCGGGCGCGACGAAGGTCGGCGGCGCGCTGCAGGCCGACGGGACCTGGCGCTCCACCGGCGATCTGCAGTACGGCAAGACGTACAAGGTGGTCGCGACCGCCACCGACGGCACGGTGCAGGTCTCCAGCTTCGCCACGGTGAAGCCGCAGCGCGTGGTCGGGGCGACCTTCCGGGCCAATTCCAACTACTCCCTCAAAAAGGGCAACGCGTACGGCGCCGGCCAGCCGGTGATCATCGCGTTCGAGCGCGCCGTCAACAAGGCGGCCGCCGAGAAGGCCATCGAGATCACGACGTCGCCGGCCGTCGAGGGCAAGTTCTACTGGGCGGACGGCCGGACCGTGCACTGGCGGCCGGCGAAGTACTGGGCCGGCGGCACGTCGATCGCGGTGAAGGTCAACCTCTTCGGCGTGAAGCTCGGCAACGGCGTCTACGGCGAGAAGAACGCGTCGACCCACTTCACCATCGGACGGCAGCTGATCGCCATCTGCGACAACAAGACGCACCTGACGAAGGTCTACATCAACGGCAAACTCGTCCGCACGATGAAGTCGAGCCTCGGCAAGGGTGGCTCGACCACCGGCGCGAACGGCCAGCACATCAGCTACTGGACGACCGGCGGCCCGCACGTCGTGCTGTCGAAGGAGCGCGTGCACAGCATGAGCTCGGCCAGCTACGGCATCACCGACCCGGAGGACCCGAACTACTACGGCGCCGAGGACATCGAGTACTGCACCCGCATCACGTACTCCGGGGAGTTCCTGCACGCCGCCCCGTGGAACCATTCGCTCGGCCGGGCAAACCTCTCGCACGGCTGCGTCAACCTGAGCGTCTCCGACGCCAAGTGGGTCTACGAGAACTTCCTGATCGGCGACATCGTCGACGTCCGCAACAGCCCGCGAAAACTGCAGATCTGGAACGGCCTGGGCGATTGGACAGTCTCGTTCGACAAGTACGGCCACTGACCGCGCGCCGGAAAATGGCGCGACAAACTGTCGTCCGGACAATGAGACTCTCCGGGTGATTGTCGCCGCCGTCCTCCGCCAGGTGCGGCCCCCGTCGCCGCTGGCCGGACGGCTCTCTGCCCAGTCGCTGCTGTTCGCCCTGGGCGAGGGCGCCTTCATGACCGGCTCGGCCGTCTTCTTCACCCAGATCGTCGGGTTGTCCGCCGCCCAGGTCGGTCTCGGCCTGACCTGCGCCGGGATCGCCGCGTTCCTGGCCGCGCTGCCGATGGGCAAGCTGGTCGACCGCTTCGGCCCGAAGAGGATGTGGGCCGTCAGCGCGGCCGGGCAGGCGGCCATGTTCGCGCTGTGGCCGTTCATCACCGACTTCCGCGGCTACGTCGTCATGGCCATCGGCATGGAGGTCATCGGCGCCCTCGGCGAAGCCGCGCACGGCGCGTACACGATCGATGTCCTGCCGCCCGGCGAGCGGGTGAAGTCACGGGCCTACATGTACTCCGCGCTCAACGCCGGCTTCACCCTCGGCTCCCTCGCCGGCGGCATCGCGCTGGCGTTCCACTCCAACGCGGTCCTGCACGCGCTGCCGTGGTTCACCGCCGCGGTCTTCCTGGTCAACGCCACCGCCATCGGCCGGTTGCCGCGGGCGGGCCACGACAACCGCACCGCCGCGGAACGCAAGGCGAAGATCCCCGGGCCGGGGCCGCTGCGCAACCCCGGCTGGCTGCTCACCAACTTCTTCGACGGGGTGTTCTGGACCAACCAGGTGCTGCTCAACGTCGTGATCCCGTTGTGGCTGGTGGAGGAGACCGACGCGCCGCGGGTGCTGCTCGCCTTCCTGTTCGGCACCAACACGGTGATGTGCATCTTCCTGCCGATGGTGGCGGCCCGCGGAGTCGTCGGTATCTCCACCGCGCTGCGGGCGGTGCGGGTGTCGTCGACCTTCTTCGTGATCTCCTGCCTGATCACGCTGGTCACGCACGACACCTCCGGCTGGGTCACGATCGCCCTGGTCTGGCTGGGGCACGTCACCGTGACCGGGGCCGAGCTCTACCTCTCGGCCGCCAACTGGACGTTCGAGGCCGAGCTGATGGACCCGCGCCAGCGCGGCGCCTACCAGGGGGCCGCCAACCTGACCGGCACCCTCGGCAAGGTGTGGGCGCCGGCGGTGTACACGTTCCTCGCGATGAACTGGGGCGCCGCCGGCTGGCTGGTGATCGCCGGCATCGTCGTGGTGGCCACCATCGCGGTGCACCCGTCGACCCGGCTGGCGCGGCGGTTCCTCGAGACGCACGTTCCGCCCGACGTGCTGAACGACGCCCGCGCCTCCAGCCCCGAGCCGGTCGACGTCGCGACGGCCCGGGATTGACGATCGACGAAGGGAACCCGACTGTGCTGACCATTCGTCCCGCCCGCCCCGCCGAGCTGCCCGCGCTGATGACCCATCCCGGCGACGACGAGCGGAACGCGGCGACCGCTGCCTACCTGTCCGGCCTGCTGGAGAGCGGCTGTACCCGGCCCGAGTGGTGCCTGGTCGCCGAACGCGACGGTCACCTGGCCGGCAACGTGGTGCTGTGGACGATGCCCGGCCGCACCGTGCCGATGGACATCGTGCTGCTGGAGCCCGGCGACCCGGAGACCGGCGAGGCGCTGCTGGCGTACGCCGCCGAGCGGGCCCGCGAGCTGGGCGCGCAGACCCAGGGGCATGTCCTGGACACCCCGGCCCTGGCTCCGCAGTTCCAGCGGGGTCCGCAACTGCGCGAAACGCTGCTCGCCGACGCCGGGTTCACCGTCGCCCGCGACGGCTGCCGGTTCCTGTGGACCGCGGGCGACCCGATGCCGGTGCAGGACGAGCGGCTGCACTGGCGATCGCTGGCCGACCTGGGTGAGACGCCGTTCGTGGAGTTGCTCGCCGACACCTTCACCGACACCAAGGACGCGATCTTCCAGGCCGAGATCGCCGAGCACGGCCTGCGCGGCGCGGCCGAGCGCAACGTCGCCGAGATGCTCGAGATCGACCACCAGACCGGCTGGTACGAGATCGGCTACGACGCGTCGGACAGGCCGGTGGCGATCAGCATGCCGGCGCGGACTCCCACCTCGGCGGTGATCGGCCTGGTCGCCGTCGCGAGGATCGGCCGCGGTCAGGGCTACGCCACCAGCGTGGTCGCCCGGGGCACCCGGGTGCTGCTCGACGCCGGCGCCGCCGAGATCCGCGGCGACTGCGACGCCGCCAACATCGGCATGTTCAAGGCGTTCCGGCGCGCGGGCTACCGCAACTTCGCCAACCGGAAGATGTTCACCCGCCCGCTCTGAGCCCGTTGCCGGGGTGTCCGGGCAGCGCGGTCGCAAGACGACGGAGGCGCTCAGCGATACGGCGCTCTCGCCCCGAGCAAGTGCGCGCGGCCTGACCGGCGGACCCGAATCAGGCACCAACGCCGGTGAGCAGAGCCGACCGTGCTACGCCCCGGGTTCACCCCGCGGCCGCGACAGGGACGCCTCGCGCGACCACCGCGCCGTGGGGTCTGGGGGTCGCCCCCAGGTTGGTACAGGCCGGGCCGCTCGCGGCGCGCCGGGGGGAGGTCCACGTCGCGAGCGGCCCGGAGGGGGACCGTGCCGCCGCTGCTGCTACGGGGGATGCGGTAGCGACGGCACGGAGAATCTGTCAGGCGGTGGGGGTGGCGCTCGCCTGGGGCTGCTGGAGGACCCGGCAGGTCTCCAGGGCCTTCTTGACCGTGGCGTCGTTGGTGTCGAGGTTGCCGCCGGTCGCGGTGACGCCGTGGTCCTTCAGGCAGTTCTGGAAGGCGGCGTTCTGGCCGTTGCCGCCGCGGTTGCCGGCGCCGAAGGACGGGCGGACCGAGGCGCAGGCCTCCTGGGCCTTCTGCCACGTGGCGTCGTCGACGCCCTCGGGCTTCTGGAAGCCGCCGCCGCCGGGGAAACCGCCGCCGGTGCCGCGGCTGCCGCTCGGGCGGGGCATGCCGGACGGGCGCTCGCCCTGGGGGAAACCCTCGCCGGGCGCGCCGGAAGCGCCGTTGCGGGGGCCGCGGGACGGCATGGTGATCGTCACGCCGTTCTTGGCGAGGCATTCCGTGTACGCGGCGAACGCGTTGTTGCCGCCGCCGTTGCCGTTGCCGCCGCCGTTCTGGCCGCCGCCCGACGAGTCGGAGCTGTTGCCGCCGCATGCCGCTACCAGCAGCACGGCTGCGGAGGCGACGAACAGCGCTGCCGCGCGGGACCTGACTGTGCGCACGATGCCTTCTTTCCTCAAGGGCTCGGTCGTCGACCCACCCAAGCGGGGCAACCTGCGGAGAACGTCGGGGGATCCTCAGAGTTCGCTCGGAGCGGCTGTGCCGGAGCTGTGCGCGTGATCTTCGCTCCTAGGTAACTCCGAGGTGGGACCGAGCGGACGGCGAGATCGGTTCGGAACACTTCCGGCCCATGGGTGAAGCTCTGGCCGGTCGTCGGCGCTGGATCTGGGTCGCCGCGGCTGTCGTCGTGCTCGCGCTGATCGTGTACGGGGTGGTGCACGCGCTGAGCGCGGACGCCACCGAGAAACCGAAGGCGATCGCCACCGTGGCGGTCGACAAGGGCGCGGTGACCACCGAGGTGGCGACCACCGGCACGGTGCAGCCGGCGCAGACGCGCAGTCTGTCGTTCGCGGTCAAGGGCACGGTGGAGAGCGTGTCGGTGCGGGCCGGGAGCACGGTGACCGCGGGCCAGGCCCTGGCCAAGGTCGACGACACGGACGCCGCCGAAGCCGTCTCGGACGCCCAGGACTCGCTCGACGACGCCGAGGACGCGCTGGCCGAGGCGCGCGACAACGCCTCCAAGACGTCCGCGACGACCAGCGCTTGCGGCTCCAACGTCGCGGCGGCGTACACGTCATCGTCACCCACCGCGTCGCCGTCGCCCAGCGTGACGGTCTCGCCCAGCGCAACCGCCACTGCCTCGCCGTCGGCGACGTCCACCAGGACCACGTCTCCCACGAAGACCACGGCGCCCGCCTCCACCGGCGGCACGAGGGGCGGCACGACCGGCGGCGGCACGGGATCTTGTGGATCTTCCGGAAGCTCGGGACAACAGGGCGGCCAGGGCCAGAGCGGCGACGCGATCCTCAGCGCGCAGCAGCGGGTCACGCAGGCCAACACGACGCTGGCCGAGGCCGAGGAGGCCCTCGAAGGCGCGACGATCACGGCGCCGATCGCCGGGCGGATCATCAGCGTCAGCGGCAAGGTGGGCAGCCAGGTCAGCGCCGGCTCGGCGTTCATCACCCTCGCCGACGTGTACGACATGCAGATCAGCGCCGACTTCCCGGAGGCCGACGCCGACCGGCTCGCGGTCAAGCAGGCCGGCGTGGTCACCCTCGCCGATCGGGCGGGCACCGACTTCAAGGCGACCGTGGTGCAGGTCGACCCGACCGGCACCAGCGACGGCACGATGGTCCGCTACGGCGTGCTGCTGTCGTTCGTCGACGCCCCCGAGGACCTGCTCGTCGGGCAGAGCGCCAACGTGAAGGTGACGACCGGCTCGAAGGCGGACGTGCTGCGGGTGCCGAGCACGGCGGTGCACGACGTGCACGGCGACAGCGGCACCGTGCTCAAGGACGGCGCCCAGGTGAAGGTGGGGGTCGGCCTGCGCGGCGACCAGTACACCGAGATCACGTCGGGGGTCGCGGAGGGTGACCAGGTGGCCCGATCCTGGTGACGCTGCGATACAGCGGGCTCTCCCGGAATTCATAGGGAATTCAAAGGTCGCGTTGATATCCCTTTCGAGTGCTATCTGATTCGCGTTCCTCCGTAGCGCTCGGCGAGCCGCCGGCGCGGGCCGCAAGGGTCCTGGTCGTCGACGACGAGCCGAACATCTCCGCCCTGCTCAGCGCCACGCTCCGGCTGGTCGAGTTCGAGGTGCGGGTGGTCGACTCGGGGCACCGGGCCCTGGTCGCGGTCGAGGAGTTCGAGCCTGACCTGGTCGTGCTCGACGTGATGCTTCCCGACCTGGACGGCTTCGACGTGGCCAAGCGGCTGCGGGCGACCGGCAGCCGGGTGCCGGTGCTGTTCCTGACCGCCCGCGACGCCGTGGAGGACCGCATCTCGGGCCTGTCGGCCGGCGCGGACGACTACGTGACCAAGCCGTTCAGCCTCGAGGAGGTCGTGCTGCGGATCCGGGCGATCCTGCGGCGCAGCCAGCCCGAGCTCGAGGCGGCCCCGGCCGACACCGGGGTGCTGCGCTACGCCGACCTGGAGCTGGACGAGGACGCGCACGAGGTGCGCCGGGCCGGGCGGCTGATCGACCTGTCGCCGACCGAGTTCAACCTGCTGCGCTACCTGCTGATCAACGCGGGCCGGGTGGTCAGCAAGGCGCAGATCCTCGACCGGGTCTGGAAGTACGACTTCGGCGGCGACGGGCGCATCGTCGAGTCGTACGTCTACTACCTCCGCCGCAAGATCGACAAGACCGACCCGCCGCTGATCCACACCGTCCGCGGCGTCGGCTACGCGCTGCGGCTGCCGCGCGGCGGCGAGGAGTGAGGCTGCGGCCGCGCAGATGGAGCCACTGGACGCTGCGGGCTCGACTGGTGCTCGTGGTCGGCGCGCTCTCCGCGGTCGCCCTGATCGTCGCCAACATCGCCGGCCTCGTGCTGATCCGGGGCTATCTGCTCGGCCGCATCGACGACCAGCTGCGGGGGATGAGCCGCCCGTTCGCGGACCGGCCGAACGTCACGCCTTACATTCCGCGTAATCGTCTCCTACATCTTGGCCCCGACCAGGTCATGTACGTCTACAAAACGGACGGCACGCTCGACCCGGCGCGCAGCTCGTCCACCGATGCCACCCGGCCGGCGGTGGAACAGTTCGCCGAGGTGAAGGCCCGGGCCGACAACGGGCAGCCGTACACGATCGCCGCGTCCGACGGCAGCGCCGACTGGCGGGTGATCGCCGTGCCCGATCCGCTGACCGGCGGTGTCGCGGTCGTCGGCCTCTCCCTCAGCGAGGTGCGGCAGACCACCGACCAGCTGCTGCTCATCGACGCCGGCGTCTCGCTGCTGGTGCTGGGGTTGCTGACCGGGGGAGCGTGGTTCGTGGTGCGGCTCGGGCTGCGGCCGCTCACCGACATGGAGAAGCTGGCCACCGACATCTCGGCCGGCAGCCTCTCCGGCCGGGTGTCCGATACCGATCCGCACACGGAGCCGGGCAAGCTGGGCCTCGCGCTCAACTCGATGCTCACCCGCATCGAGGCCGAGGTCGACGCGCGTACGGCCAGCGAGCGCCGGCTGCGGCAGTTCGTCGCCGACGCGTCGCACGAGCTGCGCACCCCGCTCACCTCGATCCGCGGCTTCGCCGAGCTGTACCGCCGCGGCGGCGCCCGGCCCGGCCCCGAGTTGGACGAGACGATGAGCCGCATCGAGGGCGAGGCCGGCCGGATGGGCGTGCTCGTCGAGGACCTGCTCATGCTGGCCCGCCTCGACCAGGAACGGCCGCCCGCGCTGCGCCCGGTCGACCTGCTCGAGATCGCCGCCGACACCATCCGCGACGCGCACGCCCGGGTCCCGGGCCGGCCGGTCAAGCTGGCCGGGCTCGAGGACGACGACGACACGTTCGAGCCGGCCACCGTGCTCGGCGACGAGCACGGCCTGCGGCAGGTCGCGACCAACCTGGTCTCCAACGCCCTGCAGCACACGCCCGGCCGGGCCCAGGTCACGGTCCGGGTCGGGCGGTTGCCGGCGCGGCCGCCGCGGCCGACCACCGTGCTGTCCGGGCCGGCCACGGTCCTTCCCGGCCTGCCCCTCGCCGTCTTCGAGGTCACCGACGACGGGCCCGGCGTGCCGCCCTCGCACGCGCCGCGGGTCTTCGAGCGGCTGTACCGCGCCGACTCCAGCCGCACCCGCGGCAAGGGCGGCGGATCGGGGCTCGGGCTGTCCATCGTCGCCGCGATCGTTCATGGTCACGGAGGGTGGGTCGAGCTGGACGCGCCACGCGGCGGAGGCGCGACTTTCCGGGTGCTGCTGCCCACTTCCGGTGACACGCCGTGAGATTCCGAGCTGGCTCCGAGGTTCCGACGAAGATCCTCCCAGGCCGCCCCACCACAGTGTCGGCATGCCAGCGCGCCTTAACCTGCGACGTCCCACGGTGGCGGTCAACGCCGCCCTCGCCGTCGCCCTCGCCGCCGGGGGTTTCTGGGCTTACCGGACCCTGTCAGGATCGGACACCCCCACGGCCGCCAACGCCTCGGCGCGCACGGTTGCGGTCCAGCAGGGCACGGTCACCAAGACCGTGACCGCGGACGGGACCGTCGAGAGCGCCACCACGGCGAGCGCGAGCTTCGTGACCGGCGGGACGGTCACCGCGATCAACGTCAAGGTCGGCTCGGTCGTCAAGAAGGGCCAGGTGCTCGCGAAGGTCGACCCGGCCGACGCGCAGCGCGGCCTGGACGCCGCCGAGGCCGACCTGGACGCCGCGAACGACTCGCTGGACCGGGCCGAGGACGCCGGCTCCGACACGTCCAGCGCCGAGAACGAGGTCGAGCAGGCCAAGCTCGCGGTCGACGAGGCCGAGGCCGCCGTCGACGGCTGCGTGCTCACGGCGCCGATGGCCGGCACGGTCACCGCGGTCAACGGCACGCTCGGCAGCTCGTCCTCGGGCACCGGAAGCTCCTCGTCCTCGAGCAGTGGCGGCAGCCAGGGCGGGGGGAGCCAGGGCGGCGGCTCGACGACATCCTCCTCGTCGTCGTCGAGCTCGTCGTCCGGCTTCGTCGAGATCGAGGACCTGACCAAGCTGCAGGTCAGCGCCGCGTTCGCCGAGGCCGACGCGACCAAGCTCAAGGAGAAGCAGGCCGGCGAGGTCACCTGGAACGCGCTGTCCGGCACCACCGCCACAGCCAAAGTCACCGCGATCGACCCGTCGGCGACCACGTCCAACAACGTCGTCACGTACGGGGTGACGCTCAGCATCGACAAGGTGCCGACCGGCGCCAAGGTCGGCCAGACCGTGTCGGTCGCGGTCACCACCGGCAGCGTCGAGAACGCCACCTATGTCAACTCGGCGGCGCTCACCACGGTCGGCAGCCGGCACTCGGTCACCGTGGTCACCAACGGTCAGACCGAGGTGCGGCAGGTCGAGATCGGCCTCCAGGGCGACGCCGCCACCCAGATCACCTCCGGTGTCGAGGCCGGCGAGATGGTGCAGCTCAAGACCACCTCCACCTCGACCGGCTCCGGCAACCAGCTGCCCGGCGGCGGCGCCTTCCCCGGCGGGGGCGGCAACTTCGGCGGCGGCGGGAACTTCGGTGGCGGCGGCACCCGCACCGGCGGCGGGACCGGTGGCCGATGAGCCGGCCGGTCCTCGAGGTCCGCGACCTCAAGAAGATCTACGGCGAGGGCGAGGCGACCGTGCACGCGCTGGCCGGGGTGTCGCTCACCGTCCACCGCGGCGACTACGTGGCCATCATGGGATCGTCCGGCTCCGGCAAGTCCACGCTGATGAACATCCTCGGCGCGCTCGACGTGCCGACCCACGGGACGTACCACCTGGACGGCGTCGACGTGAGCAAGCTCGCCGACCGGCAGCTGGCACTCGCCCGCAACCGGCTCATCGGCTTCATCTTCCAGGCGTTCAACCTCATTCCCCGTACGTCCGCGGTGGCCAACGTGGAGCTGCCGCTCGCGTACGCCGGAGTGAAGCCCAAGGAACGACGGCGCCGCGCCCTCGCGGCGCTCGACGTGGTCGGCCTCGCCGACCGCGCCAAACACGAGCCCAACCAGCTCTCCGGCGGGCAGCAGCAGCGCGTGGCGGTGGCCCGCGCGCTGGTCACCGAGCCGGCGCTGCTGCTCGCCGACGAGCCCACCGGAAACCTGGACAGCCGCTCCACCGAGGACGTGCTCGACGTCTTCGACCAGCTCAGCACCGCCGGCCGCACCATCGTGATCATCACGCACGAGCCCGAGGTCGGCGCCCGGGCCAAGCGGCTGATCCGGCTGGTCGACGGCCGGATCGTCGAGGACAACCGGCAGTCGCCGATCCACATGCCGCCCGTGGGCGCCTTCGCAGGACGGCACGCCATATGACCGAGCGAAGCGAGGGCATCATCAGGCTCAGCTATTCACTCATGCCGGCACAGAGCGAAGCGGAGTGACGGCATGAGCTTCAAAGAGGTACTGAGGTTCGCGCTGCGCGGCCTCTCCGCCAACAAGCTGCGCTCGGCGCTGACGATGCTCGGCATCCTGATCGGCGTGGCCGCGGTGATCCTGCTGGTCGCGGTCGGCAACGGCTCGGCCAAGGCGATCAGCGACCGGATCGAGGCGCTGGGCACCAACACCATCACGGTGATGAGCACCAGCCGCGGCGGATCCACCAACACCGCGCTGACCACCGAGATGGCCGACGCGCTCACCGACCCGGCCATGGCGCCCGACGTGAAGTCGGTGTCGCCGGTGGTCAGCTCGTCCGCGACGATCACCTACGAGGGCACCGACCACGACGTCAGCTCGTTCGTCGGCACCACCCCCGGCTGGTTCACCGCCTCCAACACGCCGATCGGTACGGGCAGCGGCTTCACCGCCGACGACGAGTCGCAGGGCCGGCGGGTCGTGGTGCTCGGCCAGACCGTGGTCGACGAGCTCTTCCCCGGCGTCGACCCGATCGACAAGCAGGTCACGGTCGGCGGCGCGCTGTTCACCGTGGTCGGCGTGCTCAAGGAGAAGAGCTCGACCGGCTTCCAGGACGCCAACGACACCGCGGTGGCGCCGCTGAGCGCGGTGCGGCAGGTGCTGACCGGCTACGGGGCATTGAACTCGATCCTGGTCGAGGCCAAGGACCCGGGCAAGGTCGACGCCGTGCAGTCCGAGGTGTCGACGATCCTGGACCAGCGGATGAGCGTCTCGGCGTCGACGTCCTCGAACTCGTCGACCACGCCGTACCGGATCCAGAACGCGTCGCAGCTGCTCGAGACGCAGACCGAGACCGCCGACACATTCACCACGTTGCTCGGCGCGGTCGCCGCGATCAGCCTGCTCGTCGGCGGCATCGGCATCACCAACATCATGCTGGTGACGGTCACCGAGCGGACCCGGGAGATCGGCATCCGCAAGGCGCTCGGCGCGCCGCGCCGGGTGATCCTGACCCAGTTCCTGATCGAGGCGACGCTGCTGAGTGTGATCGGCGGCGCGCTGGGCGTCGCGGCCGCGCTGATCGGCAGCAGCTTCGAGATCGTCGGGGTCAAGCCGGTGATCGTGCCCAGCTCCGTCGGGCTCGCCCTGGGCGTGTCCATCGCCATCGGACTGTTCTTCGGCGGCCTGCCCGCCAGCCGCGCCGCCCGGCTGCGTCCCATCGACGCGCTGCGCTACGAGTGAGGACCCGCTGTGACTCCCATGAATGACGACACCGCCGTGATCAACGTTGTCCCCTCCGCGGACTCCTCGGACGAGGGCGATTTCCGGGACGACGGGCTGGCCCAGGAGCTGGCCAAGGCCGCGCCCAAGAAATGGTGGAACAAGGCGACCGTCGTGCTCGGCGCGGTGGTGCTGCTGGTCGGCGGGTTCGTCGGCGGCCTGCAGGCCCAGAAGCAGTGGGGCACCTCGTCGACCGGCGGCGGCAATCGGGCTGCCTCGGGCTTCCCCGGCGCCGGGACCGGGCGGTACGGCGGGGGTTCCGGCGCGTACGGCTTCCCCGGCGGTCTTCCGGGTGGCGGCACGAGCACCGGCCAGCAGGGCGGCGCCACAACCGCCGCGGCCGGCACCACGGGCACGGTCAAGCTGGTGGACGGGACCACCATCTACGTGCAGACGCCCGACGGGAACGTGGTGACGGTCAAGACCGACGGCAAGACCAAGGTCGCTACGGCCAAGACCGGCAAGGTCGCCGACGTGAAGGCCGGCCAGTCGATCACGGTCCAGGGCGCCACCGGCTCGGACGGCACGGTCACGGCGACCTCGGTGACGGCCCAGCCGAAGTAGGCCCAGCCCAAGGAGATACTGGCTGCATGGCTGGTGACACCTCCGCGCAGCGCGCGACCCTGTCGGCCGTCGCGCGCGCGGCGGGAGTCTCGGTGCCGACCGTCTCCAAGGTCGTCAACGGGCGCACCGACGTCGCCCCGGAGACCCGGGCGCGGATCGAGGCGCTGCTGGCGGAGCACGGATACGTCGCCCGCGGTCCCGGCGGCGCCCAGCCCGCGACCCGTACGGTCGCCGTGGTCTTCGACGCCATGCACACCCCGAACAACGTCTCGATGCTGCGGGGCGCGCTCGAGGCGGCCTCGGCCGAGAACGTCGACGTGGTGGTCGACATCGTCCCCGACGACCCGCTCGGCGCGGCCTGGGCGCGGCGGCTGGCGGCGGCGCACCGCGAGGGCATGATCCTGGTGACCTCGAGCATCAATTCCCAGCAGTGGCGGCATTTCGCCGAGCAGCACCTCCCGATCGTGACGATCGACCCGGTCAACCTGCCCGGCCCCGACGTGCCCAGCGTGGGCGCGACCAACTTCAACGGCGGCATGGCGGCCACCGGGCACCTGCTGGAGCTCGGGCACCGGCGGATCGGCTTCGTCGAGGGGCCGCCGGGGGCGATGATGAGCCTCGCCCGGCTGCATGGCCACCACGCGGCGCTGTCCCAGGCCGGCCTGGCGAGCGACCCCGCGCTGATCGAGCCGGGCGGGTTCAGCTTCGACGGCGGGTTCGCGGCCGCGACCCGGCTGCTGAGCGCGGAGTCCCGGCCGACCGCGCTGTTCGCCTCCAACGACTCCCAGGCCTTCGGCGCGATCGAGGCGGCCCGCACGCTCGGGCTGCGGGTCCCGGAGGACGTCAGCATCATCGGGTTCGACGACGTGCCGGGCGCGCAGTGGTCGGCGCCGCCGCTGACCACCGTGCGGCAGCCGTTCGACGAGATGGGCCGGGTGGCGATGCGGCGGCTGCTGCGGCTGGTCGCGGGGGAGGAGCTGACCTCGCCGCGGGTCGAGCTGGCGACCGAGCTGGTGGTGCGGAAATCGACGGCCGAACCGTCGAAAACTTTCGAAGGTTGACGCGGAAGTTTTCGCAACATTACGTTGGTGATATCGCGGCGACCCCAGGAAGGCTCGAAATACCATGACCTCCGTGTTTCACGTGGCCACCACCGGTTCCGACACCGCCGACGGCTCGGCCGGGCGGCCGTTCCGCACGATCAACCGGGCCGCAACTCTCGCTCAGCCGGGCGACACCGTCGTGGTGCACGCCGGCGAGTACCGCGAGTGGGTCAAGCCCCGGCGCGGCGGCCTGAGCGACAACCGGCGCATCACCTACCAGGCGGCCGACGGCGAGCACGTGGTCATCAAGGGCTCGGAGCGGGTGACCGGCTGGACCCTCGAGGCCGGCAGCGTGTGGCGGGTGGCCGTGCCCAACGCGCTGTTCGGCGACTTCAACCCGTACGCGGAGGAGATCGCCGGGGACTGGATCGTCTACCGCGACGGCGACCCGCGCAAGCACCTCGGCGACGTCTACCTCGACGGGCTGAGCTTCTACGAGGTCGGCTCGCGCGCCGCCGTGGAGCGCCCGGAGACCCGCACCGAGGTGCGCGACGACTGGACCGCCGTCACCGTGCCGATCGCCAACCCGGCGCAGACCGGCCACGTCTGGTACGCGGAGGTCGGCGACGACGAGACGACGATCTGGGCCAACTTCCAGGGCGCCGACCCCAACGTCTCGCTGACGGAGATCAACGTACGCCGTTCGGTCTTCTTTCCTTCGGAGCACCACGTCGACTACATCACGGTGCGCGGCTTCGAGCTCTGCCAGGCCGCGTCGCCGTGGACGCCGCCGACCGCCGACCAGCCCGGCCTGATCGGGCCGAACTGGGCCAAGGGCTGGATCATCGAGGACAACGACATCCACGACGCGAAGTGCTCGGCGATCTCCATCGGCAAGGAGGTCTCGACCGGGCACAATTTCGCCACCGTACGCGGTGACAAGCCGGGCTATCAGTACCAGCTGGAATCCGTTTTCGCTGCCCGGCAGATCGGCTGGGACTCCGAGCACATCGGCTCTCACGTCATCCGCCGCAACACCATCCACGACTGCGGCCAGAACGGCATCGTCGGCCACCTCGGCTGCGTGTTCTCGACCATCGAGGACAACCACATCTACAACATCGCCACCAAGTACGAGTACTACGGGTACGAGATCGGCGGCATCAAGCTGCACGCGGCGATCGACGTGGTGATCCGGCACAACCGCATCCACGACTGCACCCTCGGCACCTGGCTGGACTGGCAGACCCAGGGCACCCGCATCTCCCGCAACGTCTACTACGGCAACAGCCGCGACCTGTTCGTCGAGGTCTCGCACGGGCCGTACCTGGTGGACCACAACGTGCTCGGCTCCAAGGCGTCGTTCGAGTCCTTCAGCCAGGGTGGCGCGTTCGTCAACAACCTGGTCGCCGGCACGGTGCGCCTCGAAGCGGTGCCCGACCGCGCGACGCCGTACCACCGCCCGCACAGCACGCAGGTGGCCGGGTACGCGGTGATCTGGGGCGGCGACGACCGCTGGATCGGCAACATCTTCCTGGGCGGCGACGTCGCGCAGGCGTACGGCCATGGCGGCGACGGCAAGGCGACGCCGCACCACGGCCTTTCCGGCTATGAGGGCTTCCCCGCGTCGTTCGAGGAATACCTCGAGCGCATCGAGGCCAAAGGCCCCGGCGACCACCAGAAGTTCCTCGACGTCCAGCAGCCGGTCTACGCCAGCGGCAACGTCTACGCGGCCGGCGCCCGCCCGTTCGCCGGTGAGCAGGAGCCGATCGTGCTCGAAGGCGGCCGCGTGGCCGTGGTCGAGCAGGACGGCGAGGTCTACCTGGAGGCCGACCTGCCGGCCGGCTTCGGCGAGGCCCGCGTCGGCGTCGTCTCCGGCCGCGACCTGCCGCGGGTCCGCTTCGCCGACGCCGACTTCGAGGAGCCGGACGGCACCCCCGCGGTCATCGACGTCGACCTGACCGGCCGGGTGAAGGCCGAGCCTTCGGCGGCGGGCCCCCTCGCCGGCCTCTCCTCCGGAAAGACTCGCACCCGCATCTGGTGACGAAACGCCCGGGTCGGGCCTTACCCTGAAATATATGGACAGAAGGACTTTCGTCCTGGGTGGGCTCGGCGCCGTGGCGCTTCCCCGCAAGGTCGCGTATCCGTTCACGCTCGGCGTGGCATCGGGCGATCCCGCGCCGGGCAGCGTGGTCCTCTGGACGCGGCTGGCGCCCTCGCCGCTCGACGCCGACGGATACGGCGGCATGCCATCCGGCGACGTCCGGGTCGAGTGGCAGGTCTCGAAAACCGAGGATTTCGGGAGCCTGGTCGCCGGCGGGACGGTGACCGCCCGGCGAGCCGGCGCGCACACGGTCCGCGTGGTGGCCGGTGGGCTGAAGGCCGATGCCGAGTACTACTACCGGTTCCGGGCGCAGGGGCACCTCTCGCCGGTCGGGCGGACCCGCACGACACCCGCGGCCGGGGACGCCGGGCGGGAGTTCACGTTCCTGTTCGCCTCGTGCGCGAACTTCGAGGCCGGCTACTTCACCGCCTACCGCCGGATGGCCGAGGAGCGCGCCGACCTGGTGCTGCACCTCGGCGACTACATCTACGAGGGCGGCCCCAAGCCCGGGCACGTGCGGCAGCACCTCGGGCCGGAGATCCGCACCCTCGCCGACTACCGGCGGCGGTACGGGCAGTACAAGACCGACCCCGATCTGCAGGCGGCGCACGCGGCCGCGCCGTGGGTGGTGGTGCCGGACGACCACGACGTCGAGGACGACTTCGCGGGCACCAGCCGGCTCGACAACATCCCGGCGCTGAGCGCGGCGCAATGGCAGGCGCGCCGAGCGGCCGCCTACCGGGCCTACTTCGAGCATCAGCCGCTGCGGGCGGAGCGGCTCTATCGCCGGATCCGGTGGGGGCGGCTGGCCACCTTCCACATGCTCGACACCCGGCAGTTCCGGGATCCGCAAGCCTGCGGCGGGCTGTGGAAGGCCTGCCCGGACGCGAACCGGCCGGCCCGCACCATCACCGGCGCGGCGCAGGAGGCTTGGCTGCTCGACGGGCTCGGGCAGAAGCTGGGCGCCTGGGACTTCCTCGGGCAGCAGGTGTTCTTCGCGCGCCAGGTCAACGCGCGCGGAGCGGCCAACATGGACGCCTGGGACGGATACCGCGCGTCACGGGACCGGATCCAGCGCGGGTGGGTGCAGCGCGGCGTCCGCAATCCGGTGGTGCTGACCGGCGACATCCACACGGCGTGGGCCAACGATCTCAAAGCCGACTACGCCGACCCGGACTCGGCCACCGTCGGCACCGAGCTGGTGTGCACGTCGATCACATCGCGCGGGGACGGGTCGGCGACGGCCACGATCCCGAACAAGGCGAACAACCCGCACCTGAAGTTCTACTCGGACCGGCGCGGCTACTCGCGGGCGACCGTCGGCGCCACGAGCGTCCGGGTGGACTTTCGTGGCGTCGACGCGGTCAGCCGGCGGGGCGCGGCGGTCCGGACCGTCCGGAGCTTCACGCTCCGGGACGGACGGCCCGGGATCTAGGACGCGACGACGTCGAGCACCCAGGTGACGCCGAAACGGTCCGTGAGCATGCCGTAGAGCGGGGACCAGCCGGCCGGTCCGAGATCCTGGACGATGGTGGCGCCCTCGGCGAGGGACTTCCAGTACGCGGTGATCTCGTCGGCATCCTGGCCGCGGACCGACACGAAGACCGGGGTGTAGGACCGGCCGGCCAGCACGTCGTAGGCCATGACGTGGAAGCCGTTGCCGGCCTGGACCTGTCCCCACATGATCTGGCCGGCATCGGCCGGGCCGGGGTGGTCGACCGCGGCGAGCTCGCCGCCGAAGACCGAACGGTAGAACTCCAGCGCCTGCCGGGCGTCGCGCGACTGCTGGCCCTGCTCTCGCTGTTGCAGGCCCGGCGGGACTGGCCGGGCACAGTTCTCGCCGATCGGCTCGGCATCAGCCTGCGCACGGTCCGCCGCGACGTCGACCGGCTCCGCGAGCTCGGCTATCCGATCGCCGCGGCCAAGGGGCCGGACGGCGGCTACCGGCTCGGCGCGGGCACCCAGCTGCCGCCGCTGCTCTTCGACGACGAGCAGGCCGTCGCCCTGACGATCGCGCTGCAGGTCGCCGCGACCACCCCGGGCAACGGACTCGCCGAGGACGCCGCGCGGGCGCTGACCACCATCCGGCAGGTCCTGCCCGCGCGCCTGCGCAACCGCGTGAACGCTCTCCAGATCACCGCGGTCGAGCGGCCGGGCACGCCAGCTCCCGTCGGCGGCGACGTCCTCCTGGCGATCAGCGCGGCCGTTCACGCGCGCGAGGTCCTGCGTTTCGACTACAACGCGGCCCCGCGCCGCGCCGAGCCGCATCACCTGGTCACCTGGGACGGGCGCTGGTATGTCGTCGCCTGGGACCTCGACCGCGCGGACTGGCGCACCTTCCGCGTCGACCGCATGAGCTTGCGCACCCCCAACGGCCCACGCTTCACGCCCCGCACGCTGCCGGGAGGAGACGTCGCCGCCTGGGTCAGCGAAACTTTCCGCGGCGCTGTCTGCCAGGGCACGGTGATCCTCGACCGGCCCGCCGCCGAGGTCGCGCTCTACACCCGGGACGGCGTCGTCGAGGAGCTCGGCCCGGACCGCTGCCGGCTCACCGTCGCCTCCTGGTCGTGGCCGAGCCTCGCCGCCGCGATCGCCCGTTTCGACGGCGGCATCGAGGTCGTGGCGCCTCCCGAGCTGTCCGAGGCCTTCTCCCATCTCGGGCGTCGGCTACTAAATGCCGCGGGCGGATCGTGATCTTTGTCAATACGTTGTCATATGTGAACCCATTGATGACGGCCCTCCGTGTTCCTAGGCTGAATCCAGCTCGGACGAGGGTCTGTGTGGGAGTGGGGGCCGGAGTGAGGCGAGGTCCAGGTGTGCGCCCAGGCGGCGGCTGGGCCACGCCGCAGCCCGTCTCCCACTCCCACACAGATCCTCCGAGGTGACTCGCGTGCAGTCCGACGCGACCTCCTTACGTGGCCGGGGCGCGCTGCTCGCCGTGATCGACGCGCGGCTCGGCGCGGGCGGCGGCGTGGCCCTGCACGGACCGGCCGGCATCGGCAAGACCGCCGTCCTCGATGCCGTCGCGGCGCAAGCGGCCGCGAGAAACGAGCTGGTGCTTCGGTTACGGCCCGTGCGGACCGAGCGATCCCTGCCGTACGCGGGAATCGCCGACCTCGTGTCGCAGCTCCCGGACGACGCCGCCCAAGCCCTGCCACCCG
The DNA here is from genome assembly GCF_050942195.1 of Actinoplanes sp. CA-142083. Classification (NCBI taxonomy): domain Bacteria; kingdom Bacillati; phylum Actinomycetota; class Actinomycetes; order Micromonosporales; family Micromonosporaceae; genus Actinoplanes; species Actinoplanes sp. CA-142083. The sequence goes on along the minus strand of NZ_CP192076.1, from coordinate 6,234,126 downwards.
CCCAGCGTGCCGCTCTCGCCGCGTTGCGGCAGGGTCTCCCGCCGCGCGGCGGCACGCCGGCCCTCGCCCGCCGCCTCGTGCTGCCCCTGATGCTCGCCCATTGCGCCCGGCGCCGCGCCGTGCTGCTGGTGCTCGACGACGCCCAATGGCTGGACGCCGAGTCGGCCGAGCTGATCGGCTTCGCCATGCGGCGGCGGCCGGGACATCGGGTCCGGGTGCTCGCGGCCCAGCGCCGCCCCGACCCGGCCGGCAAACGCCGCGCCGCCCGGCTGTGCCCGGCCCCGGCGCTCGAGCTGGCCGTGCCGCCGCTGGACGCCGACGAGCTGACCGCGCTGCTCGAAGCGCGCGGGCTGCCCTGCCGCACCGCCAGCCGGATGCACGAGGCGAGCGCCGGCAACCCGTTCCTCGCGCTCGCGCTCGGCGGCGCGGTCGCTCCGGGACCCGCGTGGCGCCCGGCCCCGATCCCGGAGACCGCGCGGGAGCTGCTGCGCGACCGGCTGCGCGCGCTGCCCGCCGGGGTGGCCGCGACGCTGCTGGTGGCGGCGCTCGCCACCGACCCCACCACCACCGTCCTGCTGCGCGCCGGGCGTGACGACGCGGTACGCGACCTGCGGCTGGCCGAGACCGAGGGCGTGGTGGAGCTGGACGGGGAGGCGATCCGGTTCACCCCGCCGCTGCTCGCCCAAGTCCTCGCCGAGGAGGCCACCGCGGCCGAGCGGCACTCCGCGCACGCGGCCCTGGCGGCCGGCGCGGTCGACCCCACCGAGGCGCTGCGCCATCGGGCACTGCGTACGGGAAGGCCCGACGCCGCCGTCGCACGGTCCCTCGCGGCCGCCGCCGACCGGCGGGCCGAGCGCGGCGCGGGACGTGACGCCGCCGAGCTGTATCTGCTCGCCGCCGATCGCTGCCCGCACACCCTCGCCGCGCAACGGCTCGACTGGCTGGTCGCCGCCGCCCGCGCCGCCACCACCGGCGGGGCGCCGACCCTGGCCGGACGGGCCGCCGAGGCGGTGATCGCGGCGGACGCGCCGGCCGGCCACCGGGTACGGGCCCGGCTCGTCCTGCTCGACCTCGCCGGACAGGCGCTCGCCGAGATGGGGGAGACGTTCGCGGCGGCGCTCGCCGAGGCCGGCGACGACCCGGCCCTGCTCGCCCCGGTGCGGCTGCGGCTGACCTGGGCCGCGTTCCTGACCGGCGACCCGGACCGCGCCGCCGCCGAGGCCGGGCGCACGGTCGAGGCGGCGCGCCGGGCCGGCGACCCGACCACCGAGGCGATGGGGCTGAGCCTGATCGCGCAGGTGCAGCGGCTGCGCGGCGAGGCGCGCTGGGTCGACACCCTCTCGCAGGCCCTGGAACTGCCGGCCACCCCGGCGCCGGACTGGCTGCACTACGGGCCGCGCTACATGGCGGCCCGGTTCGCGATGATGGACGACCGCCTCGACGAGGCCCGCGACGAGCTGCTGAAGCTGCTGGTGGTGGCCGAGCACGACCGGATCGGCGAGGCCCGGGTCGAGGTGCTGCGCAGCCTCTCCGAGGTGGCCACCCGGGCCGGCCGCTGCCGGGAGGCCCTGCAGTACGCGCACCGCGCCGTCGACGCCGCTCAGCACGCCGGCCTGAGCCCGGGCCCGACCTGGTACACCGCCGCGGTCGCCGAGCTGGCCGGGGGCAGCCTGACCGCGGCCGCCGGGTTCGCCCGCCGCGGGGTGCGCGCCAGCGAGCAGGAGGGCGACAGCCTCTACCTGCGGCGCAACCTGCACGCGCTGGGCCAGGCCGAGCTGCGGCTGGGGGAGACCCGGGCGGGTGTCACCGCGCTGCGGCGGCTGCGCGACCTGGAGGCCGACTCCGGCGGCGCCGACCCGATGATCGTGCGCTGGCACGGCGATCTGGCCGGCGGCCTGGCCTCGCTGGGCGAGCACGCCGAGGCGGCGGCCACCCTCGCCGAGGCCCGGGCGGCGGCGCACCGGCTCGGCAACACCCCGGGCACGGTCGGCTACCTCGACCGGGCCACCGCCGTGGTGCTGTCGGAGAGCGGGCAGGCCGATTCGGCGGTGGTGCTCTCGGCCGCCGCGGCGCAGCACTTCGAGCAGCTGCACCAGCCGATCGAGCAGGCGCACGCGCTGCTCGTGCAGGGCGGCGCCGAGCGGCGGCGGCGCCGGTACGCGGCGGCCCGGGTGGCGATCGGCGCGGCGCTGGCCATCTTCCTGGCCGCCGACGCGAAGCCGTGGGCCGAGCAGACCGAGCGGGCCCTCGCGCGTACCGAGGGCAACTCGGCGCCCGGCATCCCGCCCGCCGACCTCGGCCTGACCTCCACCGAGCTGCGGATTGCCGGCCTGGTGCGCGACGGCGCCAGCAACCGGGAGATCGCCACCCAGCTCTACCTCAGCGTCAAGACCGTCGAGGCGACGCTGACCAGGGTGTACCGCAAGCTCGGCGTACGGTCGCGGACGCAGCTCTCGTCGCGCCTGCAGGTGTCCGAACTCACCTCGCCCGCCTGAGCTGCCCATTGTCGACGGAGAGTGACGTCGACTACAACGTTCTAGGCGAGTTTTACCTGCTTGATTTGGGGATGAAACCTCGGGCGTGGAGTGTTGTACCCGTCGAAGAACACTACGATCCGTTTAGGAGACACCCGCCATGCTTCGCGACGCCCTTACGGCTCTGGCCACCCGCCGGACCATGCGCATCGCCCAGCGCCGGCTCGCCGACGAGCTGGCATCGTTCCGCACCACCGCCGAGCGGGCGGAGCTCGACGAGCTCCTGAGCCGCCACACGGCGGAGGAGACCCGGGAGATCCGGGCCATCCTCTACCGTCAGGACGTCGAGCGTCAGCAGAGCAGCCGCCGGCAGACTGCCGGACTCGGTGGCTACCTCGGCTGAGCCTGCTGCTCGTCCTTCTTTGTCGAACTGGCCCGGACACTGCCCGCGTGGGCCTTGGTGTCCGGGTCTTTGCGTACCTTGATCAGGCTCGCGACAACCGTGACCGCCAGAACGACGACGATGACCGCGAGCGAGAGGCCGATGCCCACCTCCGGCACCGACTTGCTGATGTCCTCGTGCGCCCAGTGCAGCACCAGCTTGACGCCGATGAAGGCCAGGATCACCGACAGGCCGGTCGACAGGTAGACAAGGCGGTCGAGCAGGCCCTTCACCAGGAAGAACAGCGCCCGCAGGCCGAGCAGAGCGAACGCGTTGGCCACGAACACGATGAACGCCTCGTCGGTCACCCCGAACACGGCGGGGATCGAGTCGAGCGCGAACAGGATGTCCGAGCTGCCGATCGCGATCAGCACCAGGAACAGCGGGGTGAACATCCGCCTGCCGTCGACGCGGGTGATCATCTTGCCGTCGACGTAGTCATCGGTCAGCGGCAGGAACCTGCGGCCGGCCCGGACCAGCGCATTGTCCTCGATATCGGGATCCTCGTCGCGGTGCCGGAACAGCTGGATCGCCGTCCAGACCAGCAGCAGGCCGAAGATCAGGAACATGAACGAGAAGAGGCTGAGCAGAGTCGCGCCGAGCGCGATGAAGATGACCCGCAGCACCAGCGCGATGATGATGCCGAAGGTCAGCACCTCCTGCTGGTATTTCTCCGGCACCGCGAACGTGGTCATGATGATCACGAAGACGAACAGGTTGTCGACCGAGAGGCTCTTCTCGACGATGTAGCCCGCAAAATACTGCGCGCCGAAATCCCAGCCGGCGACGCTGCCGAAGACGACGCCGAAGGCGACCGCCACCGCGATGTAGAACGCGGACCACAGGGCCGCCTCACGGAACCCGACGGCGTGCGGGCGCAGCACACCGAGGGTCAGATCGAGGGCGAGCAGGGCGACGATGACACCGATGGTCAGCGTCCAGCCGAGCGCGGTGACCTCAAGCAACAGGGAACCTCCGAGCCGTAGTAAGCGGGGGCGATTCCTTTGAATTGTCCCCGCTTTTCCTGGGAGGTCCCTGGCAACGGGTCAACTGACCTGGAAAGACCTTTTCGCGAGCCCCCGTGGAATCGTCCGAGGCCCGCCTGTGGACGACCGCGCAAAAATGTCAGACCCACCTGCTCTGCTCGGCCCCACCCAGTGCCGGGGCGGGGGATGGCCTGTGGGCGCCGCGGAGATCAACAATCTTCGGCGCGGGCGCGGGCGCGGGCGCGGGCGCGGGCGCGGGCGCGGGCGCGGGCGCGGGCGCGGGCGCGGGCGCGGGCGCGGGCGGCGGCTCGGATGGCGGCGAGGGCGGGGCGCGGCGGTTGCGGTCGTCGGTTGCTGGGCTGGGCTTGCCATGGCCCGGGGGCGTGCGTGGTTGCGGTGGGGTGCGGCCGGTCGCGCCGACGTCGTTGACGGCGTCTGCGTCCCTTATGCCGGTTATGCCCAGGCGTTTGAGGACCGGAAGGTACATGTCGGGGAGATCTTGAGGAAATGCGGTTCGGTGCCCGCGGGAAGTCATCATCCTTCGCCAACCGCTGCGGCTAGCGCCGGAAATACCAGGATATTCCGGATCGGGCGCCGACGCGGTCGGCATGACCGACCGCGCCAACCGCCATAACCGCAGCCGGCTGCGTGCCGCCGCGGCCTGGTGAGCGGCGCGAGCTGGTGGGCCTGCGGCCTGGTGGGCGGGGAGAGCTAGCGAGCGCCCGTGTGCTGGTGGGCGGGGAGAGGTGGTGGGCGGCGCGAGGTGGTGGGCGGGGAGAAGGTGGTGGGCGGCGCGAGGTGGTGGGCGCCGCGAGGTGGTGGGCGCCGCGAGGTGGTGGGCGGCGCGAGGTGGTGGGCGGCGCGAGCTGGTGGGCGGCGCGAGCTCGGCGGCAGGGCGTGCTAGTTCACCTGGAATGAGCGCTTGGCGAGACCCATCCAGAAACCGTCGATCGGCTGCTCAGGAGCGCGCTCGGGATCCTCGGAAGCGCCCAGGGTCAGGAACATCGGCGCGAAGTGCTCGATCGTCGGATGTGCCCACGGCATGCCGGGGGCGCGGGAGCGGAAGTCGGCCAGCTCGTCCACCGCGCCGCGGGCGAGGGTCTCGGCGGCCCACGCGTCGAACTCGACCGACCAGCCAGGGGCGGCCGCGTCGGGGCGCCAGTCGCGCAGGAACGGCAGGCCGTGGGTGGTGAAGCCGGAGCCGACGATCAGGACGCCCTCGTCGCGCAGCGGCGCCAGCCGGCGACCCAGCGAGAGCAGGCGGTCGGGCTCGAGGGTGGGCAGCGACATCTGCAGGACGGGGATGTCGGCGTCGGGGTACATGACGGTGAGCGGCACATACGCGCCGTGGTCGAGGCCCCGGGTGGTGCGGGCGACCTGCTCGCTGTCCGGCATGAGCTTCTCGATCCGCGAGGCCAGCGCAGGAGCGCCCGGGGCGGGGTACTGGACCTCGTAGTACTTCTGAGCGAAGCCGCCGAAGTCGTAGACCAGCGGGACCGTGGCGGTGGCGCCGAGCATCAGCGGCGCCGACTCCCAGTGGGCCGAGGCCATCAGGATCGCCTTCGGCCGGGGCAGGCCGGCGGCGAGCTCTTGCAGCTGGGCGACCCAGCGCACGTCGTCGACCAGCGGCGGGGCGCCGTGGCTCAGGAACAGGGCGGGCATGCGGCTCACGAGATCCTCCGTTGAAGCTTCAAGCAACGGAAGGCAAGCGTACCTCCGATTTAGTTGTTCCGTCAAGTAACTACACAGCGTAAGCGTTGATCATGATCGATACTGTCCGTTATTGGTTGATTGCACCCATACCTAGCCATCGGCGTCTATCGACATGATCGGCGGGGATCCCCCGGCGGTGCGTTAAATCCGTTTTACATCGAACGAGTGACATTTATGAAAGTCCTGGTCAGAAGCCTTTGGCAGAATGCATTACGGATTCGGCCACTGCGGACGCAAACTCGCTCCGCAAAGGACATTGCGCCTGGCCTGCCACGCTGGCATGCTACGCGATGTTGCGCAGGGGGGCGCTCACCGTAACGAATGGCGAAGACTCACCCGCATCACGGTTAGTAGTCGCCACAGGTAGTTCAACGCACCACTCATAAGGAGGGCCCGCAGTGGCGTCGTCGCCGCAGCTCCCCCTCGCCGATGATCTGTTCTTGACCGCGCACGACACGGTCAAGGGCAAGTCGCTGCTGACGCCGGCCACCCTCGGCCTCGGGCTCGCGGCGGCGCTCATCGGTGAGCTTGTCTTCTGGCGGCGGCTGGATCTGATCGACGGCAAGCTGGCCTTGATCGACGATCGCCCCACCGGTGATCCGGCCACCACCGCCGTCCTCGACCAGCTGCTCCGCGAGGGCCACCACCGGGCGGTCCGCGACTGGATCTCGTTCCTGGCCACCGGCATCGCCACCGACCTGGTGGAACGCCGCCTCTCCCGGGCCGGTCTGCTGCACCGTCAGGAGAAACGCGGCCTGCTGGGCACCAAGGTGTCGTTCGTCCCCGCCGACTCCATGGTCGCGGGCTGGCCCGCCACCCGGATCCGCACCTTCATCGGACGCGGCGAGCTGCTCGACGTCTCCGACCTGGTCCTCGCCGGCCTCATCCTTGCCACCGGCCTCGACCAGCATGTCTTCCTCACCCTCGACGCCCGCGGCCGTGAGGCGTTGTTCGACCAGTTCCGGCGCCGTCTCCCGACCATGCTGCAAGAGCTCGTCGCGCACGCGGAGGCCTCGGTGGGCGACGCCGTCATGGCCCGGCGCGCCTGACAGACACACCACCCCTCAACCCCTCAACCCCCACCCGGAGACCCACGTGTCCAGCACTACAACACCACCGCAAAGCCAGCTGTCGACAGCCCTGGCCCGCGACCGCCTCGGCGTCGCCGCGGTGGTCTTCTTCGTGATGTCCGCCGCCGCGCCGCTGACCGTGGTGGCGGGCGTCGTCCCGACCGGCCTCGCCGTCACCGGTCTGACCGGTATCTCGATCGCCTTCCTCGTCCTGGCCGTGGTCCTGGCGATCTTCGCGGTCGGCTACGTCGCCATGTCGCGGCACATCGACAACGCCGGCGCGTTCTACGCCTACATCTCGCAGGGCATCGGCCGGCCGATCGGCGTCGGCGCGTCCTGGCTCGCGCTGCTCGCCTACAACTGCTTCCAGATCGCCGCGTACGGCGGTTTCGGCGCGATCGCGCAGCCGCTGTTCAAGGACTGGTTCGGCCTCGACATCCAGTGGTGGATCCTGGCGCTGATCTGCTGGGCGATCACCGCGGTTCTCGGCGTGCGCGACGTCGCCGTCAACGGCAAGGTCCTCGCCACCCTGCTGGTCGCCGAGATCATCCTGGTCGTGGTGTTCAGCTTCGCCGACATCTTCTCGCCGAACTTCCACCCCTCGTCGGCCCCGCTCGACCCGGGCAGCCTCGTCGGCTCCGGCTCCGGCGCGCTGCTGGCCATGGCGATCACCGGTTTCGTCGGCTTCGAGCAGTCCGTGGTGTTCTCCGAGGAGTCCCGTGACCCGCGGCGCACCGTCGCCCGGGCCACCTACATCGCCATCGCGCTGATCGCCGTCCTGTACGGCTTCGCCTCCTGGACGATGATCTCGGCGGCCGGTGACGACGTGGTCGGCCGGGCCACCAACGAGGGCCCCGACCTGTTCTTCAACGTCGCCTCCGACCAGCTCGGCACCGCGGCCATCCACCTCGGCCACGCGCTGTTCCTGACCTCGCTGATCGCCGCGATGATCTCGTTCCACAACATCATCTCGCGGTACACGTTCTCGCTGGGCCGTGAGGGCGTGCTGCCGCGCATGTTCGGCCGCACCGTCCCCGGCACCGGCGCGCCGAAGAACGGCTCGCTCGCCCAGTCGGCGCTCGGCCTGATCGTCATCGTGCTCTACGCGGTGATGGGCTGGGACCCGCTGGTGCAGATGTTCTTCTGGGGCGGCTCGTCCGGCGGCATCGGCGTTCTGCTGCTGATCACGGTCACCTCGGTCGCCGTCATCGGCTACTTCGCCCGCCACCCCGCCGGCGAGGACTTCTGGCACCGCATCGGCGCCCCGGTCCTCGGCACGATCCTGCTGCTGGTCATGAGCTACCTGACGCTGACCAACATCGCCACCCTGTTCGGTGTCGAGGCGGGCAGCGGGCCGACCTGGGTCGTGCCGCTCGCGTTCGGCATCGTCGCCGTGGCAGGCATCCTCTGGGCGCTGGTGCTGCGCAGCAGCCGGCCCGACGTCTACCAGGGCATCGGCCTCGGCGCCCGCAGCTCGACCGCCGGCAGCGGTGGCGGCGGCTTCGCGGCGGCGCTCGCCGGTGACCAGGGGGCCAAGTGACGTACCCCGAGATCCGCCCGGCCCGCGCGGACGAGATCCCCGCGGTCGGGCACCTGGTCGCCCTCTCGTTCCTCGACCTGCCGCAATGCGCGTACCTGGTGCCGCCGCTGGAGGACCGGCTGGCCGTGACGGCGGACTACTTCACGATGCTCACCGAGCACGCGCACCGGTACGGCCGGATCGACGTGATCGACGACCCGGACGGCGGGCTCGCCGCCACGGCGGTGTGGTTCGACTACACGCGTGACGCTCCGGACCCGGAGAACTACGAGGAGAACCTGCGGTCGATGGCCGGGGAGTACCTCGACCGGTTCCAGGCGCTCGACGTGCTGTTCGAGAAGCACCACCCGCACGACGAGCACCTGCACCTCGCGTTCCTGGCGGTCCACCCCGACCACCAGGACCACGGGCTCGGCAGCAAGCTCATGGAGCGCACCCACGCCGAGCTCGACACGGCCGGCACTCCGGCGTACCTCGAGGCCACGAACCAGAACAACGTGCGCCTCTACCGCCGGCACGGTTACGTCGACATGGATCCCTTCGAGATGCTGCTGCCCGACGGCACGCCCTTCTTCCGGATGTGGCGCGCGGTCTGAGGCTCGCGAGCGAAAGGGCGTGACCACCGTCCGGTCACGCCCTTTCGCATGCCTGAAGAAGCCATGCCTCGAGGAAGCAAAACAGGTCACCAGTCGAATTCGGGCCCCCGCGCGCTTCCCGAGGGCAGCAGCGGCCGCTGGGTGTACTGCCAGGTCTCCACCACGACGTACCGATGGCCGCGGGGCGGGTTGAACTCCGCCGGCCCGCAGTCGTGCTTCAAGGCAAAATCGGTGAACATCAAACCCTTGCATTCGTACGGCCCGGCGGCCACTTCATCGGTCTTGACGTCGCGGACCGTCAGCGCGAGATCGATCTGTATCCCCGGCGCGGCCTCCAGCTGACCCATCACGCGGATCGACGGGCCGACCGCGTGGCAGGGACGAGCCAGAACCGGATGACCAAGATCCCAGCTGTACGAGTCACCGCAGCGCCACGGCCCGAACTGGACCTTCGCTCCCGCCTTGGCCGGACCCACCGTGGCGGCCGCCTCGGCCTGCGCCCCGCCGGTGATCGCCCGCCCGCGGGCCTGCTCCGGCAGGGACGAGCCGAGGCTTCCGGGAAGGCCAGGAAGTCCCGCCGCCTGTTCCTGGGCCACCTTCGACGGGACCTGTTGCGCGGCCGCCGAGGCGCCCGCGCTCGGGTGCAGCCCGGCGCCCCCGGCCGGCGGCAGGGCCAGGCCCGGCTGGGCGCCGTCGGCGGAGGCGGCCGGCGGACGCCCGGCGCCGATCAGCTGCCACGCGTTGAAGCCGCCCAGCCCCGCCACCGCCGCCGCGGCGGCGACCAGCGCGATCATCATGCCCGGGTGGCGCCACATCCAGGTGCGGGGGCCGTTGCGCGGCCGTTTGCGGGCCGGCGGGCGCCGCGTGGAGGGATGTGGCTGCCCGAGGTGCGCTGTGTTCCCGTACGCGAAATCGGGGTTTTGGGTCGTCGAAGTCAACGCCGGGACGCCGGCCATCTGCCGGGCCAGGTCCCGCAAGGCGCCGCCCAGCTCACCGGCGGTCGGGCGGCGCGCCGGATCCTTGTCGAGACACCATTCGATCAGCGACCACACCGGCTGCGGCATGCCCGGCGGACGCTCGGGGGACTCCTCGACGTGGCGGCGCAGCACCGCGAGAGGCTCGCCCGAGTACGGGGGAGCGCCGGTGACCAGCTCGTAGAGGACGATCCCGGCCGAGTAGACGTCGGACGCCGGCTCCGCGTCGCCGTGGATCGCCTCGGGCGCCATGTAGTGCGGGGTGCCCACGATCGCCTGCGGGGTGGTCAGCCCGGCCGCGTCGAGCACCCGGGCGATGCCGAAGTCGGTGAGGCGCACCTCGTGCCGCCCGTCGGTCTCCTGCAGCAGGATGTTGTCGGGCTTGACGTCGCGGTGCACCACGCCGAGCTCGTGCGCCTGGGTGAGCGCCGCCGCGACCTGCGCGAGGAGGGTGGCGGCCTCGGCCGGCGGCAGCGTGCCCGCCGAGATCAGCCGGTTGCGCAGCGAGCCGCCGGCCACGTAGTCCATCACCAGCGCGAGGGAGCCGCCGACGCTGAACAGGTCGTGCACGCCGACGATGTTCTCGTGGCGCATCATCATCAGGATCGTGCGCTCCTGCACGAAGCGGATGACCAGCTTGGGCTGGCGCAGCAGGCCTTCGTGCAACAGCTTCACGGCGACGTACTCGCCGGTGGACCGGTCGATCCCGCGCCAGACGGTGCCGGTGGCGCCATGCCCGACCGGGCAGACGAGAACGTACGAGTTTCCTACGCAGCGACCGCTGAGATCGGCGGTGGCGGCCTCGGCGGGTCCCGGGCCACTCATGGAGAGGGATGACTGCACCCGGCCGATGTTGTGCGCCGGGGCCCGGGACGAGCAACTTGCAGCGCCCGTTCTGTCAGGAAAGGCGGATCACGAGAATGCATCGTTACCCGCTCACGTTCTGAATCGTTCGGCTATCCATGCGCGCCGTTCTTGTTAGGGTGCCCGGATGCCTTCCGCGCCCGCCCTGCTGCCGCGCTCGGCCCCGGCCGCCGCGGGGGTGTCGTCCCGCGCCATCGGCGCGCTGCTGGACCGGCTCGACGAGCGATCGGTCGAGTGCCACTCCATCATGGTCGTCCGCCACGGTCAGGTCGTGGCCGAGGGCTGGTGGGCGCCGTACTCGGCCGCCCGCCCGCACCTGCTGTACTCGCTGACGAAGTCGTTCACCTCGATCGCCGTGGGGCTCGCGGTCGCCGACGGGCTGCTCTCGCTCGACGACCGGGTGGTGGACGTGCTGCCCGAGCACGTTCCGGCCGGCATCTCGGCGCAGGGCCGCCGCATCACCGTCCATCACCTGCTGTCGATGACGAGCGGGCATGCGACGGACAGCCTGGCCGAGGCCTGGGAGCGGGAACCGGGCGACCTGGTGAAGGGCTTTCTGCGGGTGCCGTTCCCCGACCCGGAGGGCACCCGGCACGCCTACGACAACGCGACCACGTTCCTGCTGGCCCGGATGGTGGAACGGGTGACCGGCCGGGGCCTGCCGGAGTTCCTGGACGAGCGCCTGTTCGCGCCGATGGGCGTCGGCCACGCCGAGTGGGACCGGGTGGCGAGCGGGCTGGCCTTCGGATTTCACGGGCTGCATCTGACGACCGAGGCCGTCGCCGCCTTCGGCGAGTTGCTGCGACGCGAAGGCCGGTGGGGAGACCGGCAACTCGTCCCGCGCGATTGGGTACGGCTCGCGACCAGCCGGCACATCGAGACGCTGCCCTTGGAGGACGGCGCGAGGGCCTCCGACTGGCTCTGCGGGTACGGGTACCAGTTCTGGATGTCGCGTCATGGCTACTTCGGCAGCGGCGCCAACGGCCAGCAGTGCCTGGTCGTGCCCGAGCACGACCTCGTGGTCGCCCTGACCTGCGCCACGCTGGACGAGCAGGCGTCGCTCGACGCGATCTGGGAGTGCCTGCTGCCCGGCCTGGACCAGGCTGACAGCGCCCGGGACGACGAGATCCTCGCCGACCGGCTGCGGCGGCTGTCGCTGGCGCCGGTGCCGGGCACGGCCGACCCGGACCGCTCGGTCGAGGCGAAACTCGACGGCTTCGCCGAGGACTCACCGCTGCCCGACGGCACCACGGTGGTGGTCGATCCCGCGCACGGCGGGTGGCGCTTGCGGCTGGGGTCGTCGCTCGCCGTCGAGGCCGGCCACGGCGAGTGGCGGGAGAGCTCGCCGCTCGGCCGCCCGGTCGTCGCGGCCGGCGGCTGGCAGGGCGACACGTTCGTCGCCGACCTCTACGTCATCACCAGCCCGCACCGGGTCCGGCTGGTCGTCGACGCCGCCGCGGGCACCGCCGTGGCGGCGTGGAACACCGTGCCGCTGACCAAGCCCGATCTGACGCTGCACCTGCGGGCGCCTTTGATGACGCGCCCCGACGTCGCCTAGAGGTCGTCGCAGGTCTTCTCGTAGGGGAGCAGCGGCCGGACCCGGAGCGAGAGCGTCTTCTCCCCGGAGGACCAGCGGGTGCGCGCGGTGGCGGTCAGCGCCGTCCGCAGCAGGCGCGCCGCGTCGGCGCCGTCGAGGACGAGACAGGGGCGGCCCGGATAGCCGGGCATCTGGGCGGCCGGCGTGGGCAGCGGCCACGGGCGTACGTCGGTGGTGTCCTCGTCCTCGCCCACCACGACGGCCGCGACCTTCTCCGGCACGTAGGCGCCGCCGGGCTCGCCCGCCCGGAGCGCCTCGGTGGCGAACCTGATCGCCCGTCCGCGCGCGCCGCCGTCGCCGAAGTCGGGCGCCACGACACTGGTCTCGTGGGTGCCCTTGTCGGTGGTGATCCGCACGACGAGCGCCCCGGCGTCCAGCACGTCCTCGGTGTGCCGCCGCGACCGCATCAGACCGGCATCGTCGGCGTCGCGGTAGAGCTCGGCGACCTGCCCGGCGGTGAGGGCGCGGCGCTTGCCGGTGAACGCGATGCCCTGGTCGTCGTCGCCGATGATCGCGCTGCCGTCGCCCAGCAGCACGAAGGAGGGAAGCGCCCACCGCGACGCGGGCGGAGAGAACCCGGGATGCTCGTCGATCAGCAGGATCGGCTGGTCGCCACCGGCCGGCGGCGGAAGCTCCGGCTCCCCGCCGCAAGCGGCCAGTAGCGACAGGACCGCGAGGGCGGCGAGAAGTCGGAAGCGCATGCCCCTCCGACGCCCGGACCGGAGTGAAGGTTCCGCACCATCTGGGTAACGTCGGGTGAATGCCCGAGCTGAAACGGCTGGACGCCGGTCATGCCCCGGCGGTGCTGGCTTTCGAGCTGGCGAACCGCGCCTATTTCGCCGCCTCGATCTCCGACCGCGGCGACGACTATTTCGAGCAGTTCACCGAGCGCTACAACGCCTTGCTGGCCGAGCAGGAGGCCGGCGTTTGCGCCTTCTATGTGCTCGTCGCCGAGGACGGCTCGGTACTGGGCAGGTTCAATCTGTTCGACATCGCGGACCACTCGGCGAACCTTGGCTACCGCGTCGCGCAGCATGTCACCGGCCGCGGCGTGGCGACCGCGGCCGTCCGGGAGCTGTGCGAGCTGGCGGCGGCCGAGCATGGGTTGCGCATCCTGCGGGCGGCTGCCGCCTTCGAGAACGCGGCTTCCCGGAGGGTGCTCGCCAAAGCCGGGTTCGTCCCGGACGGCCCGGCGCAACCCGGCGGCAAGCCGGGCACCTGGTATCGCCGCGACCTGGCGCCCGGCCAGCGCCGATGATCAGCGAGGGATCGTCACGGTCTGGCGATCGGCGGAGTGCGAGCCTCAGTCGACCGGGGCCAGGTCGACCGGGATGGCCGCCGGGGTGGGGACGCGGCGGCGCCGGGTGGCGAAGGCGACGGCGATGCCGAGGGCCAGGGCGGCGATGAAGAAGACGTAGGCGCCGGTGAACGCGGCATGGAAGCCGGCCACGCGACCGTGGACTGCGCCGTGGGCGTACGCGATGGTCAGAATCGCGACGCCGAGCGACGCACCCACCTGATGGGCCACGTTGACCAGGCCGGAGGCGGCGCCGGCGTCGCGGGGCTCGACCCCGGCGACGCCGCCGTTGGTCATCAGGATGATCGCGATGCCCTGCCCGACGCCGATCACCAGCAGCGGCAGCAGCACGTCGGGGAAGTACGACGAGCCGGTCGAGATCCGCGACAGCCACCAGGTGCCGGCCAGGGCCACGGCCAGTGACGCGACCAGCAGGGCCGGGCGGCCGAAGCGGCTCAGCAGCGGCCGCACGGCGTACACCATCGCGAAGAACATGCCGGTGACCGGGACGAACGCGAAACCGGTCGCGAGGGCGCTCAGGTGCAGCACCTCCTGGAGGTACTGGCTGAGGAAATAGAACACGGCGAAGTTCCCGCCGACGATCAAAATCCGTCCCGCGTACGCCCCGGAGCGCTCGACGCTGGCGAACAGGCGCAACGGGGTGATCGGCTGGGCCACCACGCGCTCGATGAGGACGAAGGCGATCAGCAGCGCGACGCCGAGGGCCAGCGGGATCACGGTGGAAACCGAGGTCCAGCCCTTCTCGGCGGCCTGGATGAACCCGTAGACGAGCCCGGTCATGCCGAGCGTGGAGGTCAGCGCGCCACCCAGGTCGAAGCTGCCGGTGCTGCGCTCGGTCTCGGCCAGGAAGCGCGGCGCGAGCAGCGCGATGACGATGCCGATCGGGACGTTGACGAGCAGGCCCCACCGCCAGGAGAGCAGGTCGGTGAAGAAGCCGCCGATCACGATGCCGACGCTGCCGCCCGCGCCGATCACGCCGCTGTACAGGGCGATCAGCCGGGCCCGGTCGGCCGCGTCGCGGGAGCCGGAGACCAGCAGCGCCAAGGTGGACGGCACGGCTAGCGAGGCCGCCACGCCCTGCACCGCGCGGGCGGCGATCAGGAACGGGCCGGTGGGGGCGAGGCCGGCGGCCAGCGACGCGACGGTGAACAGCGCGATGCCGGCGACGAAGACGCGCCGGCGCCCGAGCAGGTCACCGGCGCGGGCGCCGAGCAGCAGCAGGCCGCCGAAGGCGAGCACGTAGGCGTTCTGCACCCAGGACAGCGCGCCCTGGGAGAAGTCGAACTGCTGCTGCACCTTCGGCAGCGCGGTGGTGATGATCGACGTGTCGAGCGTCATCATCAGCTGGGAGCCGAGGATCAGCGCGAGCGCGATGCGGCGGGGTGGTGCGGTGTCCATGCCGGTGTCTTCTTTCGTCGGGCATGCGGGTGCGGGGACGTGATCGACGATTGCCTTCGTCCGGGCGTGGCCGAGCCCGTGTGCCACACGTGGGATTGCCCTGGGAGGACCGCCCGGTGGGGGCGGTCACACCTAACTCAGGGCCAGTAGTCCGGCGAGTGCGACCTCGAGGGACCGGCCGAGCCGGGCCGCGAAGTCCACGCGGGAGTGCGCGAGCCGGGGGTCGGTGACCGCCTCGGCGACCGCGGGGGCCGGGTTGGCGAACGGCCAGAGCCCGGCGAGCAGCAGGATGGTCAGTGCCACGAACTCGCGGGCGGCCGGGCCGGCCAGGGCCGGGACCCGCTCGGTGAGCAGGCCGGCCAGCCGGGCTTGCAGGGCCGAGTTGGCGAGCTTGAAGTCGCGGACCGCTTCGGCGGAGATGTTGCGTTCCAGCTCGGTGCCGAGCGAGCTCCACAGCTCGCACAGCAGCGGGCGGGCGGCGAGGGACCGGGCGAGCGCGCCGGGCACCGCCGCCGGGTCGCCCGCCGGGAGCTCGGCGGGCAGCTCGGCCAGCCAGTCCTCGATGCCCTGGTTGAGCAGGGCGAAGAAGACGGCTTCGCGGGTCTCGAAGTAGCGGACCACGTTGGTCTTCGACAGCCCGACCCGGCGGGCCAGCTCGCGCAGGCTGATCTCGCTCAGCGGCATCTCGCCCAGCAGGTCCGCCGCCACGCCGAGGATGGCGCGGCGCCGGGCCTCGCGCTGCTCGGGGCTGCGGGCGCGCTGGAAGTCGGTCATGACATGCGCAGACTACTGGTAGCTGACCGACTCGCTGACCGTGCGCCACGCCGCGTCGGAGGCGGCGAGGCTCTGCGCCTGCGCCGCCGCGACGGCCACCGCGTCGGCGCCGAGCAGCAGGTGCACGGGCGGCTCGGGGTGCTCGGCCAGGTCGATGAGGACCTGGGCGATGCGGGCCGGGTCGCCGGGCTGGTTGCCGTCGGCGGCACGCAGCCGGGCCACGGCGGGCTCGATGACCGGGCGGTAGGCCTCGCTGACCGGGTGCTCGCTCATCGACGAGCCGGCCCAGTCGGTGCGCATGCCGCCCGGCTCGGCGACGGTCACCTTGATGCCGAGCGGCGCGACCTCCTTGGCCAGCACCTCGGAGAAGCCGCCGACGGCCCACTTGGCCGACTGGTAGGCGCCGAGGCCCGGCCCGCCGACCCGGCCGCCGACCGACGAGACCTGGATGATGCGGCCGCCGCCCTGCGCCCGCATGACCGGCAGCGCGGCCCGGGTGACGTTGACGACGCCGAAGAAGTTCGCGTCGATCTGCGCCCGGAACTCGTCGGCGGGCATGTCCTCGATGGCGGTGACGTCGGCGTACCCGGCGTTGTTGACCAGCACGTCGAGCCGGCCGAACGCGTCCACCGCGGCGGCGACCGCGGCTTGGGCGGCGGCCGGGTCGGTGACGTCGAGGGCGACGGTGCGCACCCGGTCGCCATACGCGTCGGCCAGGTCCTTGAGCTGCTCGGGGCGGCGTGCCGTGGCGACGACCCGGTCGCCGGCGGCCAGAACCGACTCGGCGATCTGCCGGCCGAGGCCGCGGGAGGTGCCGGTGATGAGCCAGACCTTGTTCATCAGTCTCTCCTCAGTTAAGAGGCCAGTGGAACCTTATGGCTCCACGATAAGAGGCCACTGGACCTTTAGCCAGCGTCTGCGACGCGGATCACGAACCGCGACGTTTGCGTGCGCGATCAGCGACGATGGGCCGGTGTTGCAGGGGCGGAGCCGGGAGCAGGCGGAGCTGAGGCGCCACCTCGACGAGGCCCGCCAGGGCGCGAGCGCCGCGCTCGTGCTGCTCGGCGAGGCCGGCATCGGCAAGTCGGCGCTGCTCGACGAGCTGGCCGGGGCGGCCGGCGGTTGCCGCGTCGTGCGGGCCGTGGGGATCGAGTCGGAGATGGAGCTGCCGTTCGCGGCCTTGCACCAGCTCTGCGCCCCGCTGATGGCGCACGACGACCGGCTGCCGGCCCCGCAGCGCGACGCCCTGCGCGTCACGTTCGGCTTCCAGGAGGGTCCCCCGCCGGACGCATTCCTGCTGGGGCTCTCGGTGCTCACGCTGCTGTCCGAGGCCGCCGCCACCCGGCCGCTGGTCTGCCTGATCGACGACGCCCAGTGGCTCGACCGGGAGTCGGTGCGGACCCTCGCCTTCGTCGCCCGCCGGCTGCTCAACGACTCGGTCCTGATGCTCTTCGCGATCCGGGAGCCGGCCGGCGACGAGGTGCTCGCGCTGCGCAGCCTGCCCGCGCTGACCGTCGGCGGCCTGCCCGGGGCGGACGCCCGCAAGCTGCTCGCCTCGGTGCTGCGCTGGCCGCTGGACAACGACGCCCGCGAGGCGATCCTCGCCGAGGCCCGCGGCAACCCCCTCGCGCTGGTGGAGCTGCCGCTCGCCCCGGCCACCCTGGCCGGCGGGTTCGGCCTGCCGAGGCCCCTGCCCGGGCGCATCGAGGACAGCTTCCGGCGCCGGGCCGAGGCGCTGCCGGCCGACGCGCGGCTGCTGATGCTGCTGGCCGCGGCGCATCCGGCCGGCGACTCGATCGTGCTGTGGCGCGCCGCCGCCGGCCTCGGGCTCGGCAGCGAGGCCGCCCGCGCCGCCGAAGAGGGCGGGCTGCTGACCATCGGGGTCCGGGCGGTGTTCCGGCACCCGCTGGTGCGCTCGGCCGTCTACGGCGCGGCGACGCCCGCCGACCGGCGCCGGGTGCACGCCGCCCTCGCCGAGGTGACCGACCCGGCCGCCGACCCGGACCGCCGGGCCTGGCACCGGGCGCACGCCGCCGAGGACGCCGACGAGACGGTGGCCGCCGAGCTGGAGGCCTCGGCCGGCCGGGCGCAGGCCCGGGGCGGGCTGGCGGCCGCGGCGGCCTTCCTGCGCCGGGCCGCCGAGCTGAGCGACGACCCGGGCCGGCGGGCCGAGCGGGAGCTGACCGCCGCCCGGGCGTTGTACCAGGCCGGCTCGCCGACCGAGGCGTCCCGGCTGCTGGCCCTCGCCGACGCCGGGCCCGCCGACGAGCGGCGCGGCGTCCGGATCGGGCTGCTGCGCGGGCAGATGGCCTTCTCCGACGCGCGCCGGGCCGACGCGCCGGCGATGCTGCTCGACGCGGGCCGCCGGCTCGAACGGCTCGATCCCGGCGGCGCCCGCGAGGTCTACCTCGACGCGTTCGCCGCCGCCATCTTCGCCGGGCGCTTCGGCGGCGACACCCTCGCCGAGATCGCGGCCGCGGCCCGCCAGGCGGCGCCGGCTTCCGACCCGCGCGGGACGGATCTGCTGCTCGACGCGCTCGCGACGCTGTTCACCGAGGGGTTCGCGACCGGCATCCCGCTGGTGCGGGTGGCCCTCGACCGCATCCGGCACGACGAGCAGACCCTCGCCGAGGCGATGCACTGGCTCTACCCGGTGGGGCACCTGGCGTACACGGCGTGGGACCAGGAGGCGTGGCGGGAGCTCATCGCTCGCTATCTGGGCCTGGTGCGGGCGGCCGGCGCGCTCGCCCGCCTGTCGTATCTCGCGTCCCACCGCATCGCGTTGCACCTGTACGCGGGCGAGCTGGACCAGGCGGGCGCGCTGGTGGAGGAGATCGAGGCGGTCGACGCGGCTACCGGGTACGACCGTCCCGCCTATCCCGCGCTGGCCGTCGCCACTTACCGGGGCGACGAAGCGCAGGCGCTGCGGCTCATCGACCAGGTCACCGCCGACGAGGCCGAGCGCCGCGAGGGGGCGGTGCTGACCCTGGTGCAGATGTGCGCGGCGGTGCTGCACAACGGGCGGGGCGATCACGCCGCCGCCAAGGTCGCGGCCGAGCGGGCGACGAGCGGTTCCGCCCGGGAGACCGGGTTCGTGAACTGGGCGCTGCCCGAGCTGGTCGAGGCGGCCGCGCGCAGCGGGGACCTGCCGGCGGCCGAGCGTGCGCCGCAGCGGCTGGTCGAGCGCACCCGGCCCGGTGGGACCGACTGGGCGCTGGGCGTCGAAGCGTGCTCACGGGCCCTGGTCAGCGACGATGCCGAGGACCATTTCCGCGAGGCCGTCGTCCGGCTGGGGCGCTGTGGCGCGGCTTTCGCTCTGGCGCGGGCGCATTTGCTGTACGGCGAATGGCTGTGTCACCGCGGCCGCCCCGGCGATGCGGTTGTCCAGCTACGTCAGGCGTACGAGATGTATGTGGGTTTCGGGTCCGAAGCCTTCGCCGAACGCGCCCGCCGTGCCCTCGCGGCGACCGGTGAGACCGTGCGAGCCCGGCCGATGGCCGCGGGCGCCGACCTGACCGCCCAGGAACGGCAGATCGCCCGGCGGGCCCGCGACGGCCTGTCCAACACGCAGATCGGCGCCGAGCTGTTCCTCAGCAGCCGCACCGTCGAATGGCACCTGCGCAAGGTCTTCACCAAGCTGGGCGTGAGCAGCCGCCGTGACCTCGCCGGGGTGCTTCCGTCAGCGCATGCCTGACGCCATGTCCATGAGATGACCCAGCACGGCCTCGCCCGAGGTGCGCAGGCCGTCGTGCTCGTGCTCGTTGGTGACCCAGGCCCGCACGTTGCCCACGGCCGCGGCCGTCTCCAGCGAGAGGCCCGCGTCGACGTACATGTCATCGGCGTAGACGGCCGCGAGGACCGGCACCTCGTTGGCGGACAGCCGGCGGCGGTCGTAGAGCACCGGCCAGTCCTCGGCCTCGGCGAGCAGGTTGGCGGCGCCGGCGAACGGGCGCAGCGCGGCGATCTGCTCGAACATCCAGGGATACATCATCTCGCCGGTGAACAGCAGCGGGTCGGCATCGGCGGCGAAGGCCGGGTGCTGCCCGAGGGCGCGCTCGGCGGCCCAGCCGGTCGGGCCGTTCGCCTGGCCGTAGCAGTACTCCTGCAGCGCGAACAGCGGCTGGTCGATGAAGCCGGTGTGCGCCATGACCTGGTGGAGGAAGGTGTCCGAGAGCTGGTCGCCGTGCCACGTCTCGTCGAGGATCCAGTGCACCTGGGCGTACCCGTAGCTCATGCCGAACGCGTTGCCGAGCACCCGGAACCGCTCGGCGGTGAGCCGGTCGCCGTCGGGCAGCCGCACGTCGCCGGCCGTCAGGTGGTCGGCTATCCGGCGCACGGCGGCCGCGTCCTCGGGAAAGGCCCGGTAGAACTCGGCGTTTTTGCCCGCGACCCGC
Source organism: Actinoplanes sp. CA-142083 (assembly GCF_050942195.1). Lineage (NCBI taxonomy): Bacteria > Bacillati > Actinomycetota > Actinomycetes > Micromonosporales > Micromonosporaceae > Actinoplanes > Actinoplanes sp. CA-142083. The sequence goes on along the minus strand of NZ_CP192076.1, from coordinate 6,213,986 downwards.
GGATAAGTGCGGGCGTAGATGTCGTCGGCGGTCGCGGCCAGGCCGGGCAGGCCGCCGGTGACGAAGCAGTTGCGCAGGCCACGCGGGGCCTGGGAGAGGTACGCCATCGTGACGAAGCCGCCGTAGGACTGCCCGAGGGTGTCCCACTTCGTGCCGCCGGTGACCCGCTCCCGCAGGATCTCGGCGTCGGCCACGATGCTGTCGGCGCGGAACAGCTTGAGGTAATCGGCCAGCTCCCGGTCGGTGCGGCCGCCGATCGTGCGCGCGGTGATCGGCGTGCTGCGCCCGGTGCCGCGCTGGTCGAGCAGCAGCACCCGGTGTGTCTTCACGGCGTGCCCGATCCAGCTCTCGGCCCGCGCCGGCCGCGGCGACTTGCCGCCCGGGCTACCCTGGAAGAAGACCAGCCACGGCAGGTCGTCGCCGGCCCGGTCGGCCGCCACCACCTCCCGCGCGAAGACCTCGATCGTGCCGCTTCCCGGCCGGGCGTGGTCGAGCGGCACGGTGACGGTGTGGTCGGCGAAGCGGATTCCGGGATGCGCGATCATTCTTTGCTTTCTAACATGCCGACGGCGAGCTCCGCGTAGTGCTCGGCCAGCTTTCTGGCGGAGCGCGGGCGCCCCTGACCCCACCACCGGCAGATGTCGATCGTGAGCGAGAGCAGCGCGAGGGCCGCGTCGGCCACGTCGGCGACGTGGAAGGTCTTCTCCGTCACCCCCGCCGCCACGGCGTCGCGGAAGATCTTCTCGATGCGGCGGCGGGTGACCGCGGACTCGGCGCGGTGCTCCGGGGTGAGCGCCGGCAGCTCGTGGTGGATGACCCGGGCCAGGGCATGGTTGCGGGCGTGCCACTCGGCGAAATGCGCGACCATCGTCCGGATCCGCTCGACCGGCTCGGTGACCGGCGCGACCGCCCGCTCCAGCGCGGCGAGGGCCTCGGCCTGTCCGATCCGGCTGATGTCGAAGAGCAGCAGCTCCTTGGTGCGGTAGTGCACGTAGAGGGCGGCCGGGCTGAGCCCGGCGCGGGCCGCGATGTCGCGGGTGCTGGTGCCGTGGAAGCCGCGCTCGCCGAACGCCTCGACGCCGGCCGTGAGCAGCCGCCGCTGGGTCGGCGACTCGACGGTTTCCCAGAGGTCGCTCATGGCTTGACATGATCTCGCGGCGCCGCTTTGCTAAGCAAGCGCTCAGTGGCTAAGCAACCGCTTAGTAATGGGTGGAGTGTGGAGGGTCGATGCGGGAAGCGGTGATCGTGGCGGCGGCGCGCTCGCCGATCGGGTCGCTGCGCGGGCTCGGCCCGGCCGACGTGCTGTCCTCGGTGGTCCGCGCGGCGCTCGACCGGGTGCCGGCGCTGGAGCCGGCCTGCACCGACGACCTGTACGTGGGCAGCGCCTACGCCCGCCCCGACACGGCCGTGCGGGTCGCCGCCCGGCTCGGGCTCGGCGGCGGGCCCACCGCGCTGGTCAGCGGGTTCGCCGCGTCGTCGATGCAGACCGCGCGGATGGCGGTGCACGCGATCCGGGCCGGGGAGGGCGACGCGTACATCAGCGCCGGGACCGACTCAGGCACCCCGCGGTCCTCGCGCCGGGGCGGGCTCGCCGGCGCCCGCTGCGCCGGCGGCCGCACCCGCGAGCACGACGACGCCCGCCGGGCGGCGGCCGAGCACGCCGCCGCCCGGCACCGGATCAGCCGGCAGGAGCAGGACGATTGGCTCCTGCGCAGCCGCCTGCTGGCCGAGCAGGCGACGACGGCCGGCTTCTACCTCCGCGAGATCGTGCCGGTGCGGCTGCCGAGCGGGCGCGTCGTCGACCGCGACGCCGGCGTCGCGGCCGACGGTGCGGCGGCGACGGTCATCCTCAGCGACGTCTACGCCCGGGAGCTCGGGCTGACGCCGCTCGCCCGGGTGGTCGCCACCGCGGTCGCCCCGGCCGTCGTCGAGTGCGTCCGGCGGGCGCTGTTCCAGGCCGGGCTGTGCGCGGGTGAGGTCGACCTGTGGGAGATCGACGAGGCGTCGGCGGCCGAGACCATCGCCGCGCACCGGAGCCTGCGCATCGACGTCGCCCGGCTCAACGTGCACGGCGGCGCGCTCGCGCTCGGCCACGCGGCCGGGATGACCGGCGCCCGGATCGTCACCACGCTGCTCAACGGGCTGATCAGCAACGACCTCGCGCTCGGGCTGGCGGCCGTGGGGACCCCGTCCGGCCAGGCGATGTCCTTGATCGTGGAAAGACTCTGAAATCTTTTTGGGTGTCGTGTCGATCCGGTGCGGGGCCGTTCGACCTTGGGGTGAGAAGGTCGGAAGGCGACCGGACCTGACAGGGAGATATCACGATGGCCAAGTACATGCTGATCATGCGCGGCTCGGACGAGACCATGGCCAAGATGGCCGAGACGTCGTTCGACGAGGTCCTGGAGACCATGGGCCGCTTCAACGACGAGCTGATCCGGGCGGGCGTGCTGGTCGCGGCCGAGGGCCTCGACGACGCGGCGCAGGGCGTGGTGGTCGACTACTCCGGCGAGACGCCGGTGGTCACCGACGGGCCGTACGGGGAGACCAAGGAGCTGTTCGGCGGCTTCTACATCCTCGACGTCGCCACCAAGGAGGAGGCGGTCGAGTGGGCGAAGCGGATGCCCGCCTTCCCCGGCAGCAAGACCGAGATCCGCCGGGTGCCCGGCATCGAGGAGTTCCCGCAGGACAACAAGTGGATCCAGAACGAGAAGGCCTGGCGTGAGCGCACCGGTCAGCTCTGAGCAGGCCCGGCGCGCTGTCGGTGCGGTCTGGCGGATGGAGTCCGCCCGCATCGTCAGCGCGCTGGCCCGCTACACCAAGGACTTCGCGCTCGCCGAGGACGTCGCCCAGGAGGCCCTGGCCGAGGCGCTGGTCGCCTGGGCGCGCGACGGCGAGCCGGCCGACCCGGTGGGCTGGCTGCTGTCCACCGCCCGGCGGCGCGCGATCGACAGCTTCCGCCGCCGGTCGGCGCTCGGCGAGCGGTACGCGACGCTGGCCCAGCACCTGCCGGAGTCGGAGGAGCTCGACTGGGACCCGGACCGGATCGACGACGACATCCTCGCGCTGATGTTCGTGTCCTGCCACCCGGTGCTCTCGCCCGAGGCCCGGGTCGCGCTCACGCTGCGCGCGGTCGGCGGCCTCACCAGCGAGGAGATCGCCCGCGCGTTCCTGGCGCCGGTGCCGACCGTCCAGGCCCGGGTCACCCGCGCCAAGAAGACGATCGCGGCGGCCGGCGTGCCGTTCGAGCTCCCGCCGGCCGGGGACCGCCCGCAGCGTCTCGGCGGCGTGCTCAGCGTCCTCTACGTGATCTTCACCGAGGGCTCGACCGCGACGGCCGGTGACCAGCTGCTGCGGGTGGACCTCGCGCGCGAGGCCATCCGCCTGGCCCGCATGCTCGTCGCGCTGCTGCCCGGCGAGCCGGAGACCCACGGGCTGCTGGCGCTCTTCGAGCTGACCGCGGCCCGCTTCCCCGCCCGCACCGGCCCCGGCGGCGAGCCGATCCTGCTCGAGGACCAGAACCGCCGCCTCTGGGACCGCTCGGCGATCCGCCGCGGCCTGGCGGCGCTGGGCCAGGCCGCGGCGGCCGGCCGCGGCCTCGGCCCCTACGGCCTGCAGGCGGCGATCGCCGCCTGCCACGCGTCGGCGCCGTCGGTGGGGGAGACCGACTGGGAGCGGGTAGTGCTCCTCTACGAGGCTCTCGGCCGGGTGGCGCCGTCGCCGGTGGTCGAGCTCAACCGGGCCGTCGCCGTCGCAATGGCGTCCGGGCCGCAGGCCGCGCTGGCGATTGTGGACGACCTGGTCGCCACCGACCGCCTGGCCGGCTCGCACCTGCTGCCCACCGTCCGCGGCGAGCTGCTGACCCGCCTCGGCCGCACCACCGAGGCCCGCGCCGAGCTGGAGCTGGCCGCCCGCCTGTGCGGCAACGTGCGGGAACGCTCGGTCCTGCTGCGCAAGGCGGAGGCGCTGGGCTGACCCAGGTCTCAGGGAACCCGCAGCCGTGGCGCAGCCCGGACGCAGTGAGCCGATGAAGAATGCCGGGCATGGCCCGCTCCCTGTTCCCGCTGCCGGGCCTGCGCCGCGTCTCGTTGCGTGCCAAGCTCGTCGCGTCCGTGCTGGTCCTGGTGTTCGCGGCGCTCGTTCTGATCAGCCTGGCCAGCGCGTTCGTGGTGCGCCGCTACCTGATCTCGCGGATGGACGACCAGCTGCGCACGCTCGCGGGCACCGCGGCCGAGGTCGCCACCTCCGGCGATCGCGCGCACACCGACTGGGCGTTCGTGCCACCGGAGTACCTGGCCGCGCTGACCACGGTCGCCGGGGCGGGCGAGCTCCACGCCGACGGACAGCTGACCGCCGCCGACCTGCCGGCGCTCCTGTCCGGCGCCGGTGCGATCGACGCCCACGCGGGCAGGCCGTACACGGCGCGTTCGGCCAACGGGGCGTACAGGTGGCGCATGCTGGTGATCCGCCGCGGTGACGACGTGGTGGTGCACGTCGGGCAGCGGATGACCGGCATCGACGACGCGATCACCCAGCTGGTCCGGGCGGACGTGCTGGCCGGCCTGGGTGCGCTGATCGCGCTCGCCTCGGCCGGGGCGGCGCTGGTGCGGCAGAGCCTGATCCCGCTGCTGCGGATCGAGCGCACCGCCGCGGCGATCGGCGCCGGTGACCTCAGTCAGCGGGTGCCGGATCCGGAGGGCCACGCCCGGGAGTCGCGTTCCGAGCCGGCGACGGAGCTGGGGCGGCTGGCGCGGGCGCTGAACGCGATGCTGGCCCAGATCGAGGCGGCGTTCACCGCGCGGGCCGCATCGGAGCAGGAGGCCCGGCAGGCGGCCGAGGCCGCGCGGCTGTCCGAGTCGCGGGCGCTGGCGTCGGAGGCGAAGATGGGGCAGTTCGTGGCGGACGCGTCCGACGAGCTACGCGCCCCGCTGACCACGATTCGCGGCTCCGCCGAGCAGTACCGGCTGGGCGCCGTCACCGATGCCGAGGACGTGGCCCGGCTGGTGCGGCGGATCGAGGACGAGGCGGCCCGGATGGGCCTGCTGGTGGAGGATCTGCTGCTGCCGGCCCGGCGAGATCCGGATCGTCCCTCGTTTGGGGGACGGCCCTAGCTTCGTCCGCATGCGTGCAAGCCTCCTCGTTCTGCTGACCGTGGCGGTCGCGGTCATCCCGGTGGTCGACGAGTGGCTCGGCCTGAAAGGGCTGGCCGCCGTGATCGCGGTAGCCGTCGCGGCGGTGGCCGGCCTCGCGCAACCGATGGTGCAGCGGGCCTTCGAGGGCCGGGCCGCGCAGCGCGATCGAGCCGCGGCCGCGATCGGCCGCCGACCCCTCCCGCGCGTCCGCGACCTGGCCGATGATTCGATCCTGGCCGGCCTGCACCGGGCGATCCCCATCGACGGGCCGGCCGGGGGTCTGTCCGAGGATCTCCCTGCCTTCGTGCCGCGCGACATCGATGCCGGCCTCCGGGCGGAGCTGACCCGGATGAGCGCCCGGGGCGGCGTGCTGATGGTGGTCGGCAACGCCGCGTCCGGTAAGACCCGATGCCTCCTCGAAGCGCTGAAGGCGACGGTCGGCGACCGGCGGATCCTGGTCCGGCCGGATCCTGAGGACCTGCGCGATCTGGCGGCCGGCTCGGCGCTTCTGCGGCGCGCGGTGGTCTGGCTCGACGACGCCGAGCGGTATCTGACCGTCACCGGCCTGACTCCGCAAGTGGTGCGCGCGCTGATCGGCGAGCAGGTGATCGTGATCGGCGCCGTCTGGCCGGAGACGTACGAGCGGCTCTCCGCCCGGGGCGCCACGCCACCGTCGTCTCGCCATGACCGCCCGGCCGCCGCCGGGGACGAGGCCGCCGACGTGCTCGGCATGGCCGTGCTCTTCCGCTTGCCGGACCAGTTCAGCCCGGCCGAGCGGGAGCGCGCCGAGCAGATCGCCGAGGCGGACCCGCGCATCCGGGAGGCGCTCGACCACGACGGCTTCACCCAGACGCTCGCGGCGACGCCCGCGTTGGAACAGCGCTGGCACCAGCCGGGCGAGCCGCTCGGCGCGGCGCTGCTCAAGGCCGCCGTGGATGCCCGGCTCGCCGGTCACCCCGAGCCGCTGCCCCGGGCTCTGGTCGCCGGGCTGACCGAAACGCACTACCTGAGCCGGCGGGAGCTGCCGGCACTGACGACCGACTGGTTCTCTCGCGCCGAGGACTGGGCGACCCGACCGGTCCGCGGCAAGGTCGCGGCCCTCTACAAGCACGGTGTCCGGGCGGGCATCACCGACGGCTATGAGGTGTCCGATGTGCTCGTCCAACTTGCCGGCAAGCAGCAGACCGCGGACGAGGACCGGATCGCCGCCCTGACCTCTCTGATCGAGCGCGCGACGCCCGCCGCGTGCCTGGAGATCGGCGTGGTTCAAGCCGACGCCGGCCGCCTCGAGCTGGCCGAAACCGCCTGGTCCCGGTGTGCCGCGGACGGCATGGCCTCCGGCATGTACAACCTGGGGCTCCTCTTCGAGCGCAACGACCGGGAGCGGGCACGCGAGTGGTACCGGCGCGCGGCCGGACAGGACCATCTCGCCGCGGTGACGAGCCTCGGCTACCTGGCCGAGGCCGATGGCGACGACGCGGAGGCGCTCCGCTGGTACACCAGGGCAGCCGAGGGCGGCGACACCCGGGCCATGTTCAACCTCGCGCTGCTCGCCGAGCGCACCGGCGACACCGGTACTGCGGTGCGCTGGTACGAACGCGGCGCCGAGGTGGGCGACGCCGACTGCATGGTCAACCTCGCCTGCCTGTTGCACGACCGGCGGGACCCGGACGGCGCCGTGTGCTGGGGTCGCCGGGCCGCCGAGACCGGCTCGGTCATGGCGATGGGCAACCTCGGTCAATGGCTGGTGGACCGGGACGAGTTCGAAGAAGCCCGGCGCTGGCTCGACCGCGCCGTGGCCGAGGGCAGCAGCAGCGCGATGTTCGGACTCGCCCGGCTGCTCGAAAAGCAGGGCGACATCGCCGGCGCCAAGGTCTGGTACGAGCGGTCCGTCAAGGGCGGCTCCACCGTGGCGGCGAACAACCTGGCCATGATCTACCGGGACGAAGGCGACCTCGACCGCGCGCGGGACTGGCTGCGGCGCGGCGCCGCGGCCGACGATCCGCGGTCCATGATGAACCTGGCCGAGCTGCTCCGGCTGAGCGACCGGGACTCCGCGGAGGCACTCACCCTGTTCGGACGAGCCGCCGCGGCCGGCAACCCGCGGGCGCGCACCCATCTCGCGCTGGCGGGTCTTCAGGCCGGCCGGGCGGAGCCGGTTCTGGCCGATTTCGACGCCGCGCTGGCCGCGGACGATCTCGGCGCGCTCGTCGGCATCGGACCCGCGCTGTTCCTGGCCGGCCGGCCGGAGCCGATGCGCGACGCGTTCCTGGCAACGATCGCCGACCCGGAACGACTCACCATCGGCGTCTACCTCGGGCTCATGCTCTACCGCATGGGCGACGTCGAGACCACACCGGGCTGGATCCGCTCGGCCGATCTCGACCGGGACCTCGCCGCGGTCGGTAGCCTGGCGCCGCTCCTCACGCAGCTCGGCTGCCCCAGCCCGCTGCGCGCGGTGTTCGACAGATGTATCGCCGCGGCCGACTTCGACCGGGCGATCGTGTTCGGAGCGGCGCTCGCCTGCTGGGACCCCGAGCATCTTTCCGCCGCACGCTGTGCCGCCGCGGAACCGGCCCTGACCAAGGTCTTCAGCCTGGTCGACCGGCTCGCCGCGGGGATTGTCCGATCGGGGGCAGAAGGCTGCCCCTCGGCGGCCGGAGGTAGTTAGCTTCCGGCCATGGCGAGACTCATCGTGGAAGCGAGCGGAACCGCGGCGAGCGGTGCCGCGCTGGGGGACCAGAGCGCCGACATAGCCATGCCGGGCAACAGCCGGGCGCTGCCGGTGGTCGTGTCGGTGACCGACGCGGACGGCGTGCCGGTGAACGGCCTGGGCGCGGCGAACTTCGACGTGCAGCAGAAGCTCGTGGCGCCGTTTGGGGCCTCCGTCGAGATCGCCGCGGCAAACGGCATCATGGGCGGCGCGGACGGCTACTACTGGGTGCGCCTCGTGCCGGTGACCTACCAGGGCACCCAGTACACGTGGGCGGCCGGCAGGTTCGTCTTCGCCGTAGCGGTGACCTCGGGCACCGACCGCGGGCAGACCCTGTGCGCGGTGCTGCTGGAGTGACCCCCTGCCATTCAGGCACAACCCGCGCGGCCAAGGCTGTCGACTGGGCCGACCCGCCGGGCTGAGCGAGACTGTGCTCGTGGTGGAACCGGAGCTGGGTGAGCACGACTATCTGCGGCAGATCGAGTTGCTCGCGCGCGACGTCGTCGACGCGGCGTATGAGGAGGGGTGGCTCAGTTACGAGGCCGATCCCGAGGACGCGGGGGTGGTGCGGCGCGCCGTGAACGAGCTCGGCCGGATGTTGCGGCATCGGCATTTCGGCGGCGACGGGTGCCTGCCCGAGGAGCGGCCGCTGCTGCATCTGGGGGGCGCGGCGCTGATCACCCCGGATCTGGGTGACAACTATCGCGCGGGATGTGCGCGGCTCGGGGTCGCCGAGCGCGAGGAGGGCTGGGCCCTCTGGCACACCTGGGACGACCGGGCCCGGGCGCACACGATGGTGACCACGGCGATCGAGACCACTCGCGCCCTGCTCGACGGGTGGGCACGCGGGGAGGACGTCCACCCGGGACAGCCGCGGCGTGCGCAAGTCGCCGCGGTGGTCCGGGGGTGGGTCGGGCCGGTGACGCTCTCGCCCAGTCACGCCACGACGATCGGGCTGGGCGGGCGCTAGCCGGCCGAGAGGTTCAGCTCGAAGCTGTAGCGGCTCGCGCGGTATAGGTGGCTGCCGTACTCCAGGGCCTGCCCCGAAGCGTCCCAGGCCGTGCGGACCATGGTGAGCAGGGAGGCGCCTCTTTTCTCGTCGAGGGTGCGGGCCTCGGCGGCCGTCGCTGAGCGGGCGCCGATCACCTGGGTGGCTATCCGGGGGACGTGGCCGGCCATGCGGAGCAGCTCGTAGAGGCCGTGGGACGCGAGGTCGGCCTCCGTCACCGAGAGGACGTCGAGCGGGATCGCGTTGTGCATCAGGGCCAGGGGCTCGCCACCGGCGAAGCGGAGCCGCTCGATCCACGTCACCGGGGTGCCGGCCTCGATGGAGAGCGCCGCGGCCATGGCGTCGGAAGCGGGAATGACGCGAAGGTCGAGGACATCGGTGCGAGGGGAGCGGTCGCCGGCCACGAGGTCGTCGTAGAGGCTGGAGAGCTCTACCGGCCTCCGGACCTTGGGGTGGACGACCTGGGTGCCGACGCCGCGTTTGCGGACCAGCATGCCGCGCTCGACCAGGTATTGGATCGCGCGGCGGGTGGTGGGGCGGGAGACACCGAGGCGCTCGGCGAGGTCCACTTCGTTCTCGATGCGGGCGCCCACCCCGATCTCGCCCTTCTCGATCAGCTCCTGCAGACGGGTCGCGACCTGGTAGTACAGCGGCACCGGGCTGGACCGGTCGAGGTGCACCGGTCGCACCGGGGTCAGGTCGGATGGCACGGCGTCCCCCTGTGAAGTCTCAGATGGTGCAAGTCAGTTTGTCATGACAAAGTATTGACGTCAGAGCCACCACGTTATTACATCGAGGGCAGCCAACATAGAGCAACCGCCCAACTACCAAAGGTCGATCTAGGGGGAAGCGCATGCCCGCGGACGACGTCCTGACGATGGGACGCATCGGCGTCGACCTGTACCCACAGCAGATCGGTGTGTCGCTGCGCGAGGTGCGCACGTTCGAGAAGTTCCTGGGTGGCAGCGCGTCCAACGTGGCGGTGGCGGCCGCCCGCTACGGGCGCCGGTCCGCGGTCATCACGCGTACCGGAAATGATCCGTTCGGCGAGTTCCTGCACGACGCGCTGCGCGGCTTCGGGGTGGACGATCGCTTCGTCACGCCGGTGGCGGGCCTGCCGACGCCGGTCACGTTCTGCGAGATCTTCCCGCCGGACGACTTCCCGCTCTATTTCTACCGCTTCCCCAAGGCCCCCGACCTCGAGATCCGCGCGTCCGAGCTCGACGAGGACGCCATCCGCGACGCCCGGATCTTCTGGGTCACCGGCACGGGCCTTTCCCAGGAGCCATCGCGTACGGCGACATTGCACGCGCTGAGAACCCGCAACAAGAACGGCATCACCGTCTTCGACCTCGACTACCGGCCGATGTTCTGGGAGTCCCGCGAGGAGGCCCGCCGCTGGTACGCCGAGGCCCTGCCCTACGCCACCGTCGCGGTCGGCAACCTCGACGAGGTGGACACGGCGGTGGGCGTCCGCGATCCCAAGGTTGCCGCCGCCGCCCTGCACGACGCCGGCATCGAGCTCGCGGTGATCAAGCAGGGCCCGGCCGGCGTGCGAGCCTCCCGCCGCAGCGGCGAGCAGGTGGAAGTCCCGCCCGTCCCGGTCGAGGTGGTCAACGGGCTGGGCGCCGGCGACGCGTTCGGCGGCGCGCTCTGCCACGGCCTGCTCGCCGACTGGGATCTCGAGGCGACGATGCGCTTCGCCAACGCCGCCGGCGCCATCGTCGCCTCGCGTCTGGCCTGCTCCGACGCCATGCCCACCGAGGACGAGGTACGAGAAAAGCTGGGGGTCTCTCGTGCGTGACTTCGCTGACTTGCTGGAGGCGCGCACCAAGCGCCCGGACGCCATCGCCGCGGCCGCCGCGGCCCGCAAACGGCCCGGCACCCTGTTCGGGCCGCACGGCAAGTTGATGATCATCGCGGCCGACCACCCGGCCCGCGGCGCGCTGCGGGCCGGCGCCGACCCCCTGGCGATGGCCAACCGGGTCGACCTGCTCGAGCGCATCCGCACCGCTCTGGCCCGCCCGGGCGTCAACGGCGTGCTCGGCACCCCGGACATCCTGGAAGACCTCCTGCTGCTCGGCGAGCTCGACGACAAGGTCGTGATCGGCTCGATGAACCGCGGCGGCCTGGCCGGCACCAGCTTCGAGATGGACGACCGGTTCACCGCCTACGACGCCGGCAGCATCGCCTCGGCGGGCTACGAAGGCGGCAAGATGCTGCTGCGCATCGACCCCGACGACCCCGGCACCGTCGCCACCCTGCAGGCCTGCGGCACCGCCGTGGCCGAGCTGGCCGGGCGGCGGCGGATGGCGATGGTCGAGCCGTTCATCTCGCACCGCGTCGACGGCCGGGTCCGCAACGACCTGAGCGCCGAGGCGATGATCCGCGCGATGACGGTGGCCGCCGGCCTCGGCACGACGTCGGCGTACACGTGGCTCAAGGTGCCGGTCGTCGACGACATGGACCGCGTCATGGCCGCCACCACGCTCCCCGCGCTGATCCTCGGCGGCGAGGTCGCCCACGACGCCGAGGCCGCCTACGCCAACTGGGGCAAGGCGCTGCGGCTGCCGACCGTGCAGGGGCTTGTCATCGGGCGGTCGCTGCTCTACCCGGCGGCCGGCACCGTCGCCGACGCCGTCGACCGAGCGGTGGGATTACTGTGATGGCCCGGGTCAACCCGCTGATGCGGCGGGGCAGCACGGCCGACAAGCCGTTCGACATGGTGGTGTCGCCCGAGAACGCGGGATGGCGCTACAGCGGCCTGCGCGTGCTCGAATTGCCGATCGGCGCGAGGGCGCGGTTTTTCACCGGCGACGATGAGATGCTTGTCCTGCCGCTTTCCGGCGGCTGCGACGTGACCTGCGACGACGAGCGGGTCACCCTGACGGGCCGGCGCTCGGTCTTCTCGCGGGTCACCGATTTCGCGTACGTGCCGCGGGAGTCCGCTGTGACCGTGCGGGCGCCCAACGGCGGGCGGTTCGCCCTCCCCGCGGCCCGGGCCGGGCGCAGGCTGCCCTTCCGCTACGGCGCGGCCGAGGACGTCCCGGTCGAGCTGCGCGGGGCGGGGCAGGCCAGCCGGCAGGTCAACAACTTCTGCACGCCGGAGAGCTTCGAGGCCGACCGGCTGATCGCCTGCGAGGTGCTCACCCCGGGCGGCAACTGGTCGTCTTACCCGCCGCACAAGCACGACGAGCAGGCCGACGGTGAGTCCAGCCTCGAGGAGATCTACTACTTCGAGGTGGCGCCCTCGCCCGCCGGCGGCGCCGGCTGCGGCTACCAGCGGGTGTACGGGCATCCCGACCGCCCGATCGACGTCTGCGCCGAGGTCCGCACCGGCGATGTCGTGCTGATCCCGTACGGCTGGCACGGCCCGTCGATGGCCGCGCCCGGATACGACCTCTACTACCTCAACGTGATGGCCGGGCCCGGCGCCCGCGAGTGGCTGGTGCGCGACGACCCGGCGCACGGCTGGGTCCGTGCGTCCTGGACGTCGATGGATGTCGACGCGCGGCTGCCGCTCTCCACCTGCAAGGAAAGGACTCGCTCGTGAGACTCACCGTCGGCCAGGCCGTCGTCCGGTTCCTGGCCAGCCAGTGGACCGAGCGCGACGGGGTGGAGCAGCGTGCCGTCGCCGGCTGCTTCGGCATCTTCGGCCACGGCAACGTCGCCGGCCTCGGCCAGGCGTTGCTGCAGGCGCAGCGCACCGGGGAGGCGGACCTGCCGTACCACCTGGCCCGCAACGAACAGGCCATGGTGCACGCGGCCGCCGGGTACGCCCGCATGAAGAACAGGCTGTCCACGATGGCCTGCACGGCGTCGATCGGGCCGGGCTCGACCAACATGCTCACCGGCGCCGCCCTCGCGACGGTCAACCGGCTGCCGGTCCTCCTCTTCCCGTCCGACATCTTCGCGACCAGGGTTGCCGCGCCGGTGCTTCAAGAGCTCGAGGACCCTTCCTCGTACGACGTGAGCGTCAACGACGCGTTCCGGCCGCTCTCGCGGTTCTTCGACCGGGTGTGGCGGCCCGAGCAGCTGCCGGCCGCCCTGCTCGGCGCGATGCGGGTGCTGACCGACCCGGCCGACACCGGCGCGGTGACCATCTGCCTGCCGCAGGACGTGCAGGCCGAGGCCTACGACTTCCCGGAGGAGCTGTTCGCCAAGCGGGTCTGGCACGTGCGGCGCCCGCTCGCCGAGCCCTCTTTCGTGGAGCGCGCCGCCGACGTCGTACGGAATGCCTCTCAGCCCTTGTTGATCGCCGGCGGCGGCGTCATCTACGGCGAGGCGTCCGACGAGCTCGACCGGTTCGCCCGCGAGACCGGCATCCCGGTCGCCGACACCCAGGCCGGCAAAGGCGCGATTCCCTGGGACCACCCCAACTCGGTCGGGGGAGTGGGCTCGACCGGCACCCCGGTCGCCAACCGGCTCGCCCGCGACGCCGACGTGGTGATCGGCGTCGGCACCCGGTACAGCGACTTCACCAGCGCCTCGCGCACCGCGTTCCGCAACCCGGACGTGAAGTTCGTGAACATCAACGTGGCCGGCTTCGACGCGGCGAAACAGGCCGCGTACCCGATCGTCGCGGACGCTCGCTCCGGGCTCTCCGCGCTGCTGGCGGCCCTGGGCGGCAAGCGGTTCCCGACCGATTACCGGGCCGACGTCACCGCCTGGCAGGCGACTGTGGACGACGCGTACGGGATGGGTCACAGCCCGTTGCCCGCCCAGAGCGAGGTGATCGGGGTCGTGAACGAAGCGTGCGGAGCGCGCGACGTCGTGGTGCAGGCGGCCGGAAGCATGCCCGGCGACCTCCAATTGCTGTGGCGCGCAAGGGATCCGAAGCAGTATCACGTCGAGTACGGCTACTCCTGCATGGGTTTCGAGATCGCCGGAGCGCTCGGCATCAAGATGGCCGACCCGTCGCGCGAGGTGTACGCGCTGGTCGGCGACGGCTCCTACCTGATGATGTCGCAGGAGATCGTCACCGCGGTGTCCGAGGGCATCAAGCTGATCATCGTCCTGGTGCAGAACCACGGCTTCGCCTCGATCGGCGCGCTCTCGGAGTCCCTCGGCTCGCAACGGTTCGGCACGAGCTACCGGTTCCGTGGGCCGGGCAACGACTACGACGGCTCCCACCTGCCGGTCGATCTCGCGGCCAACGCCGAGAGCCTCGGCGCCTCGGTGATCCGCTGCCGGACCATCGCCGACCTGCGCGACGGGCTGAAACGCGCGCGGGAGGCCGACCGGCTCACGGTCGTGCACATCGAGACCGACCCGCTGTCCCCGGTCCCCTCCTCGGAGTCGTGGTGGGACGTCCCCGTACCGGAAACATCTGCCTTGTCGAGCACGCGCGCGGCCCGCGAACGCTACGCGGAAGCGAAGCGCGACCAGCGTCAATACCTCTAAGGATCGTCATGTCAACCATCGAGCACTGGATCGGCGGCGAGTTCACCTCGGGCGCGTCGATCCGCAAGGGACCGGTCTTCAACCCGGCGACCGGCGAGCAGCAACACGAGGTCGTGCTCGGCTCGGCCGCCGACGTCGACGCCGCCGTCCGCGTCGCGACCACGGCGTTCGAGGAGTGGAGCCAGGCGTCGCTCAGCAAGCGCACGAAGATCCTGTTCGGCTTCCGCGAGCTGGTGAACGCCCGGGTCGGCGAGCTCGCCGAGCTCATCTCGGACGAGCACGGCAAGGTGCTCTCCGACGCGGCCGGCGAGGTCCAGCGCGGCCTCGAGGTCATCGAGTTCGCCTGCGGCATCCCGTCGCTGCTGCAGGGCTCCTACAGTGACCAGGCCTCCACCGGCGTGGACGTGTTCAGCTTCCGCGAGCCGCTCGGCGTCTGCGCGGGCATCACGCCGTTCAACTTCCCGGCCATGGTGCCGATGTGGATGCACCCGGTCGCCATCGCCTGCGGCAACACGTTCCTGCTCAAGCCGAGCGAGCGCGACCCGAGCGCCTCCAACTACGTGGCCCGGCTGTGGCGCGAGGCGGGGCTGCCCGACGGCGTCTTCAACGTGGTGCACGGCGACAAGGAGGTCGTCGACGCGATCCTGCAGCACCCCGGCATCGCGGCGGTCTCGTTCGTCGGGTCCACGCCGATCGCCCGCTACATCCACGAGCAGGCCAGCGCGACCGGCAAGCGGGTGCAGGCGCTGGGCGGGGCCAAGAACCACGCCATCGTGCTGCCCGACGCCGACCTCGACTTCGCCGCCCAGCACCTGACCGCCGCCGCGTTCGGCTCGGCGGGGGAGCGGTGCATGGCCATCTCGGCGGCGGTCGCGGTCGGCAGCGCCGGCGACGCGCTGATGGACCTGGTGTCCCGCAAGGCCGCCGAGGTAGTGGTCGGTCCCGGGCGCGACCCGCGGTCGGAGATGGGCCCGGTTGTCACCGCCGCCGCTCGCGATCGCATCGAGTCGCTCATCGGCACCGGGGAGTCGCAGGGCGCGAAGCTGCTGGTCGACGGGCGGGGGCTGCGGGTGCCGGGGCACGAGAACGGCTTCTTCGTCGGGCCGACCGTCATCGACCAGGTACAGCCCACGATGGACGTCTACACCGAGGAGATCTTCGGGCCCGTCCTCTCCACCGTGCGGGCCGACGACGTCGACACCGCGATAGACCTGATCAACAGCAATCCTTACGGGAACGGCACGGCCATCTTCACCTCCAGCGGGGAGGCGGCGCGCCGGTTCCAGCGTGGCGTGAAGGTCGGCATGATCGGGATCAACGTGCCCATTCCGGTGCCGATGGCCTACTACTCCTTCGGCGGGTGGAAGGACTCCCTGTTCGGGGACAAGCACATCCACGGGCCTGAGGGGGTCTCGTTCTATACCCGCGGCAAGGTCGTCACCTCGCGGTGGCCGCACGTGTCGCACGCCTCCGGCGCTTCTCTGCATTTCCCCACGGCGAGCTGAGGTTTTAAGACATGGAAATTCGTCACCTGCAACTTGGTAGCTGCCCCGATTCCTGGGGAGTGTGGTTCGCCGACGACCCGCGTCAAACCCCCTGGGATCGCTTCCTGGACGAGCTCGCCGGGGCCGGCTACAGCTGGCTGGAGCTGGGCCCATATGGATATCTGCCGACCGACCCCGCGCGGCTGGGCGACGAGATCGCCAAGCGTGGCCTGTCGGTGGCCGGCGGGACCGTGGCCGGCGTGGGCGGGCCGCACAAGGATTTTGACGCGGTGGTGGCGGAGACCCGCAAGGTTGCCTCTCTCACCGCCGCCCTGGGCGCGGAGAATGTCGTCTTTGTCCCGGTGCCCGGCTACCGCGACGACGTGACCGGCGCCTACCGCGAGGCGGCTTCGCTCGACGACGAGGCCTGGCGTGCCCTGACCCGCAACTCCAACACCCTCGGGAAGATCCTTCTCGAGGAGTACGGAGTCCACATGCGTTTCCACCCGCATGCGGACTATCAGGTGGAGACGCAGGAACAGGTCGAGCGCTTCCTCGCGGACACCGACCCGGACTACGTCTCGCTGTGCCTGGACACCGGGCACCTCGCGTACCGCCGCGCAGACGTACCCGGATTGATCCGAAAATATCCGTCGCGAGTCGGATATGTCCATATCAAGCAGATGGATCCCGTCATCGCCCAGCGCGCCGCCGACGAGGACCTCGCCTTCGGGCAGGCCGTCGCGATGGGCGCCTCCATCGAGCCCCCCGCCGGCGAACCCAAGATCCCGTCGGTGATGGAGGCGCTGAGCGAACTCGACGCCGACATCTTCGTCGTGGTCGAGCAGGACATGTACCCGGTCGACTTCGACCTGCCCCTGCCGATCGCGACGCGCACCCGCACCTACCTCAACTCGGTCGGCCTGCACTCCCGGCCTGCCGCCGTCCCCTCCGAGGAGATATCCGATGAACGCTCGTAGTCGCACCTTCCGCATCGCCGCAGTCCTCTCGGTGATAACCCTCGCCGCCGCCGGTTGCAGCGGCGGCGGCCGCGAGAAGACCACCGACGACACCAGCGGGGGCGGCAATGCCGCCGGCAGCTCCGGATACACGATCGCCTTCATCACCCACGAGACCCCGGGCGACACGTTCTGGGACAAGGTGAAGAACGGCGCGCAGCAGGCCGCCAAGGACACCGGCGTCACGCTGAAGTACTCCAACGACCCCGAAGCGCCCAAGCAGGCGGTCCTGATCCAGAACGCGGTCGACTCCAAGGTGAACGGCATCGCCACCACGCTGGTCACCCCCGACGCCCTCGCCGGCGCGGTCAAGGCGGCCACCGACGCGGGCATCCCGGTGGTCGGCTTCAACTCCGGCATCGACCAGTACAAGAAGCTCGGCGCTCTGATGTACTTCGGCTCGGACGAGACCCTGGCCGGCACCACCGCCGGCAAGCGCCTGGCCGAGCAGGGCGCCAAGCACCCGCTCTGCGTCATCCAGCAGACCGGCTCGGTCGCCCTCGAGGCCCGCTGCGCCGGCGTGAAGAGCTCGGTGCCGGGCACCGAGAACATCCAGGTCAACGGCGCCGACGACGCGGCCGTCACCACCACGCTGCAGGCCAAGCTCTCCCAGGACAAGTCGATCGACGCGATCGTCACGCTCGGCGCCCCGCAGGCGATCGACGCGATCAAGGCGAAGGACCAGTCCGGCAGCCAGGCCAAGCTGGTGACCTTCGACCTCAACCAGGAAGCCGCCCAGGACATCAAGGACGGCAAGATCCTGTTCTCGATCGACCAGCAGCCGTACGTGCAGGGCTACATGGCCGTCACGTCGCTCTACCTGAACCTGAAGAACGGCAACGACATCGGCGGCGGCAACGCCGTGCTGACCGGTCCCTCCTTCGTGGACAGCACCAACATCGACAAGATCCTGCCGTTCACCAAGAACAACACCCGGTAGGCGGGGTGAGGTCATGACTCAGACAGTGGAAGCGCCGGCCCCACCGGCCGGACGGGTGCGCCTCGGCCTCTCCAACCGGCTGCTGGCCCGCCCCGAGATCGGCGCCCTCGTGGCCGCCATCATCATCTTCATCTTCTTCCTGGTGCTCGCGCCGTCGTTCCGCTCGGCCGAGTCCTTCTTCACCGTGCTCTACCAGTCCTCGGTGATCGGCATCGTGGCGGTCGGAGTCGGCCTGCTGATGATCGGCGGCGAGTTCGACCTGTCGGCCGGCGTCATCGTCTACACCGCCGGGCTGGCCAACTCGATGTTCTGCTGGTACTTCGGCATCAACCTGTGGGTCGGCGCGATCCTCTCGCTCGCGTTCTGCCTGGCGATCGGATTCCTCAACGGCTACCTGGTGATGCGGACCGGCATCCCCAGCTTCCTCATCACGCTGGGCACGTTCTTCGTGCTGCAGGGCGCCAACCTGGGCGTCACCAAGCTGGTCACCGGCACGGTCTCCAGCACGGACGTCAGCCAGATCGCCGGGTACGACTCGCTCGGCAAGATCTTCTCGTCGAGCTTCAAGGTCGGGTCGGTGACGATCTGGACCTCGGTGATCTGGTGGTTCCTCTTCGTGGCGCTCGCGACCTGGATCCTGCAGCGCACCCGGGCCGGCAACTGGATCTTCGCGGTCGGCGGCAACCCGGACAGCGCCCGGGCCGTCGGCGTGCCGGTCCTGCGGACGAAGATCGGCCTGTTCATGGCGGTCTCGTTCCTCGGCTGGTTCGTCGGCATGCACCAGCTCTACCGGTTCAACACCCTGCAGGCCGGCGGCGGCGTCGGCAACGAGTTCCTCTACATCATCGCCGCGGTGGTGGGCGGCACGCTGCTCACCGGCGGCTACGGCAACGCGATCGGCGTGGCCATCGGCGCGTTCATCTTCGGCATGACCAGCCTCGGCATCATCTACGCCGGCTGGGACCCGAACTGGTTCAAGGCGTTCCTCGGCGTGATGCTGCTCCTCGCCGTACTGGTGAACCTGTATGTGAAGCGCATGGCCACGATGCGGAAAGTGGGTTAGCCATGACCGACACCCTGGCCGAACACGCCGACAGTCACCTGCACAAAGGTGAGCCGCTCATCGAGATGGACGGCGTCGGCAAGTCGTACGGCGCGATCCGGGCCCTGCGCGGCATCAACCTGCGGGTCAACGCCGGCGAGGTCACCTGCGTGCTGGGCGACAACGGCGCCGGCAAGTCCACCCTGATCAAGATCATGTCGGGGCTGCACCCGCACAACGAGGGCACGGTCAAGGTCGACGGCGCGGCCGTCACCTTCTCGAGCCCTCGCGAGGCCCTCGGGCACGGCATCGCCACCGTCTACCAGGACCTGGCGGTGGTCGGGCTGATGGAGGTCTGGCGCAACTTCTTCCTCGGCTCCGAGATGACGGCGGGCAAATACCCGCTGGCCGGGCTCAAGGTGAAGCAGATGAAGGAGATCGCCGACACCGAGCTGCGCAAGATGGGCATCGTCGTCAAGGACATCAACCAGCCGATCGGCACGCTCTCCGGCGGCCAGCGGCAGTGTGTCGCGATCGCCCGCGCCGTCTACTTCGGCGCGCGCGTGCTGATCCTCGACGAGCCGACCGCGGCGCTCGGCGTCAAGCAGTCCGGCGTGGTGCTCAAATACGTCGCCGCGGCCCGGGACGCGGGCCTCGGCGTCGTCTTCATCACCCACAACCCCCACCACGCGTACATGGTGGGCGACCACTTCGTGATCCTGAAGCTGGGCCAGACCGCGCTCGACAAGACCCGCAAGGAGGTCGGCCTCGACGAGCTGACCACGCAGATGGCCGGCGGCGACGAGCTGGCCGAGCTCTCGCACGAGTTGGGACGCCAGTGATGCTGAAGGTCGGAGTCATCGGCACCGGCATGATCGGCCAGGACCACATCCGGCGGCTGACCACGGTGCTCAACGGGGTGACGGTCACGGCCGTGGCCGACGTCGACGCCGCGGTCGCCGCCGAGGTGGGCGGCCGGATCGGCGCCACGGTGCACGCCACCGGCGAGGAGCTGGTGGCGGACCCCGGCGTCGAGGCGGTGCTGGTCTGCTCGTGGGGGCCGACCCACGAGCAGTACGTGCTCGCGGCGATCGCCGCCGGCAAGCCGGTCTTCTGCGAGAAACCCCTGGCCACCACCCAGGGCGCGTGCCTGCGCATCGTCGAGGCCGAGGTCGCGCACGGCAGCCGGCTCGTCCAGGTCGGCTACATGCGGCGGTTCGACTTCGCGTACCGGCAGCTCAAGCACGCGCTGGACAGCGGCGAGATCGGCACGCCGCTGATGATGCACTGCGCCCACCGCAACGCCAGCGTGCCGGCCTTCTATCAGAAGGAGATGGCGATCACCGACACCGCGGTGCACGAGATCGACATGGTGCGCTGGATGTTCGGCGCCGAGATCGCCGCGGTGCGGGTGCTCGTCCCGCGCCGCAGCAGCCACGGCGGCGACCTCCAGGACCCGCTGTTCCTCATCTTCGAGATGGGCAACGGGGTGCTGGTCGACGTCGAGACGTCGGTGAACATCCGCTACGGCTACGACATCCGCGGCGAGATCGTGGGGGAGAGCGGCACGGCTTCGCTCGGGTCGCTCTCGCCCGTCGCGGTGCGACGGGACGGGCGGGTGGCGAATCCGGTTCCGGCCGACTGGCGGGAGCGCTTCCTTGCCGCGTACGACGTGGAGCTGCAGGAATGGGTGCTCGCGATCTCCGGTGGGGGGCAGCCTCTGGGGCCCAGCGCCTGGGACGGGTACGCCGCGGCGGTCGTGTCGGACGCGGGAGTCTCCGCACTCCGTACGGGAGAAAGGGTTTTGGTGTCTCTCGCCGACCAGCCGAAGCTCTATGACTCGGGGGTGACGGTGTGAAGATCGCTCTTGACCCTTACATGCTGCGCCGGGTGCCGCTGCTGGAGTTGCCGGGCCTCGTGGCCTCCCTCGGCTACGAATACATCGAAATGTCGCCCCGCGACGATTTTCTGCCGTTCTTTGTGCATCCTCGGGTCGACAACGCCGGCGTCGCCGCCTTCAAGCGTGAGCTAGCCGCCGCCGGAGTGTCTATTGCGTCAGTCTTGCCGCTTTATCGCTGGTCGGGACCTTCCGAGGAGGCGCGGCAGGCGGCGGTGCGGTACTGGAAGCGGGCCATCGAGATCACCGTGGATCTCGGGGTGGACGTGATGAACTCCGAGTTCAACGGGCGGCCTTCGCATCCGGACGAGAGCGAGGCTCAGTTCTGGCGCTCGCTCGAGGAGCTGCTGCCGATCTTCGAGCGGGAGGGGGTGCGGCTCGTGCTCGAACCGCACCCCGACGACTTCGTCGAGGACGGGATCGCGGGCGTCAACCTGGTCCGCGGGATCAACTCGCCGAACGTGACGTTCCTGTACTGCGCGCCGCACACGTTCCACCAGGGCGGCGACCTCGCGGCGGTTCTTCGCCATGCCGGGCCGCTGCTCACTCAGGTGCACATCGCGGACTCGTTCGACCATCGCGGGTCCTCGGGGCTGCGGTACATCGTCAACCCGCCCGGCTCGACCGCCCGGGTGCACCAGCATCTGGACATCGGGCAGGGCGAGGTCGATTGGGACCTGTTCTTCGCCACGCTCGCCGAGGTGGGCTTCGACGGGATCGCGACGGTGTGCGTGTTCGCCTGGGAGGAGCGGGCCGAGGACAGCGCCCGGTACAACCTTTCCCAGGTCAATCAGTACCTTCGTAAGTCGGTGGGTTGATCAACTGTAGGCTGGGGCGATGAGCGAGAGCGTCACGAACTGGGCCGGCAACATCGTCTTCGGGGCGCTGCGGCTGCATCACCCCGGCTCGGTCGAGGAGGTGCGCGACCTCGTCGCGGCCGGGGGGCCGCTGCGCGTGCTGGGCAGCGGCCACTCGTTCAACCGGATGGCCGACACGACCGGCGACCTGATCTCCCTCGCCGGGCTGCCGCGGGTCGTCGAGGTCTCGGCGGACCGCAAGTCGGTGCGGGTCGACGGGGGGATCCGGTACGGCGAGCTGGCGGTGCGGCTGCAGGAGGAAGGCCTCGCCCTGCACAACACCGCTTCGCTGCCGCACATCTCGGTGGCCGGTGCCGTTGCTACCGCTACTCATGGCTCGGGCGTGCGGAACGCGAATCTCGCTACCGCCGTTTCCGGTCTCGAGTTCATCGACGGCTCGGGCAACATGGTGGTTTTGACGCGTGACAACGCGGATTTGTCGGGTGCCGTGGTGGGCCTCGGTGCGCTGGGTGTGGTCACTGCGCTGACGCTCGACGTGGTGCCGGCCTTCTCGCTTCGCCAGTATGTGTACGACGCGGTGCCGCGCGCGTCTCTCGTGGGGCATTTGTCGGAAATGTTGGCTGATGGATACAGTGTCAGCCTATTTACGGACTGGACCGGGCTGGACGCCAACATGGCGTGGCTGAAGCGGACCGAGCCGATGTCGGGGCCGTGGTTCGGCGCCCAGCCGGCCGACGGGCCGCGGCACCCGGTGCCCGGCATGCCCGCACAGAACAGCACCGACCAGTCCGGCGAGCTGGGACCCTGGCACACGCGGCTGCCGCACTTCCGCATGGAGTTCACCCCGTCCGCCGGCGCCGAGCTGCAGTCCGAGTACCACGTGGCCGCCGCCGACGGGCTCGCCGCGATTGACGCGGTGGCTTCGATCCGCTCGCAGGTCGCCTCGGTGCTGCAGGTCTGCGAGATCCGCGCGATCGCCGCCGACTCGCTGTGGCTGAGCCCGAACTACGAGCGCGACAGCATCGCCCTGCACTTCACCTGGATCGCCGACACCGCGGCCGTGGAGCCGGTGGTCGCGGAGGTGGAGCGGGTGCTCGCGCCGCTGAACCCCCGCCCGCACTGGGGCAAGGTCTTCACCATGGCGCCGGCCGACGTGCGAGCGGCGTTCCCGCGCTTCCAGGACTTCGCCGAGCTCGTACGGCGTTACGACCCGGCCGGCACGTTCCGCAACGAGTGGCTCGACGCGATCCTGGGCTGACGCGTCAGGCCGGCTCGGTGCGGACCAGCGCGCGGGCTCCCGTCAGCAGCGCCTGGTGGTCGCCGATGCCGTCCAGCGTCGACTCGATCCGGCGGCTCATCTCGTCGATCCGGTTGCGGGTGCGCTCGTTCAGCGCGCGGTAGTCGGCCCGGTCGGTGGCCTGGGCGCTCTCCAGCCGCCCCAGCTGGACACGCAGCTGGGCGAGGTCGTCGGCGAGCGCCTTGCCGACCCGGTGCAGCTCCGCGCTTGCGGCCGCCCGCGCCTCGCCGAACGTCTCCCGCAGCACCCCGAACTCGCTGCCCAGCTGGTGGACCCGGCCCCGCAAGGCGGCGACGTCCTCGTACGGGAAGGCACCGTCCCGTCGCAGGATGCCGATCCGCTCGCGCAGGTGCGCGAGGAACGCCTGCGCCGGCCGGACCGCCGTGGAAATCAGGTAGAACGCCGACAGGTAATACCCGATCAGGCTGCCGGTGACGGCCGCGAACGCCGCCGTGACCAGCGCCGTGCCCAGGTGGCCGGCCAGCGCGAGGATCAGCGTGCGCCGGGCGATCAGCCGGGCCTCGCGGTCGCTGCCCTCCGGCACGTTGACGCCCCGCTCCCGGGCGACTTCGTTGCGCCGCAACACCTGCCGCGCGTCGAAGTACAGATTCCAGGGGAGCGTGACCAGTACAACCGTCCACATCAGAGCGGCGACCCCGCCGCCCACGGCCAGCAAGGCCGAGACGGGCAGCCCGGCCAGCCGCCCCAGCCAGGCGAGCAACAACGCAACCGCGGCGCCCCCGACGACCACCGCCCACGACTTCAGCATGCTCATGCGCCACACTCTTGCCGCCGGCCGGCATCGACGCCTGAGTATGCATACCCGTCGCCCGGACACGTCTACCTCAGCTCGAGGCCCACGTCCATCGGCGCGATGTCTTCCAATCTGATGTCCTCCGGCTCCGGTGGCGGCGTCCACAGATTCAGGTCGCCGGCCGACCACGCCCGGAGCACTTCTCCGGATTCGGACGAATAAAGGGCGCTGTCCTCGGCGATGTCCGTCGTCCGGCCGAGCCTCCGGGCGATGACAGGTGCGAGGGAACGAAGATTGCCCCACCAGTCCAGATCGTCGAACATAGCCGACTCCACCGCGTTGACTTCCTCAGCCGAATAGGACCGGGCACCGTAGAGCCGGAAACCCTCCACCGCCAACGCCAGGATGAGTCCGCAATCGGACAGCTGCTCGGGCGTCAGCGCGAGGGCGGCCCGGTCCAGCCTTGACCTGTCGGTCATCAACGACATCATGCTGTACGACACCGGCTCGATGTCCCGGGATCCGAACGGGATCTTACCGCGGATGTAGTCCGCGCAAAGCGACGTGATTACGGCGAAGGACATGACGTCCACCAAGAACCGGGATGACGTTCCCGCCCTCAGCAGCCGGACCGCCACCGTTGCCGGTCCGTAGAAGTACTGGCTCTTGCCGAAATGCGCGACGGTCACGTCCTGCAGCGTGTTATCCATGCCGATGGAGTCGCAGAGCAGCGGCACGCTGAGCCGGCCGTCGTAGAAGAGCTTGATCGCCGGCCAGTGCCACCTCTGCCGATTGGCAACCAAGAGGTCGAGGATCGTTGTCGCGAGTGCTTGGACGTGCTCCGATTCGTCGGGTTCCGGCGGTCCTTCGAGGGGCCGGTCGCCGATGAGCATCACGGCGGCGCCGCACAGGTCTTCGACGGCATCGTGATCAGCGCCGTCCGTGCTCAGGATCTCGGTGATCCTCTCCATGACCGACGAGATCAGCAGTGGTTGGATCTCGGTCGCGGCGAACTCAAGGCGCCGGATGAGCTCCGACCGCATCGTACGGTCGAGCTCCACGTCGCTGAACCGGTCGACCACGAGGCGCGCGACCTGACGGGTGACCGCCGGCGACGAAATCAGGAATTCCAGGGATCGCGCGACGAAGCTGATGAGATTCGCGCGGCCGTGCAGATCTCGGTCGAGGAATGAGCCGTCGATCTCGACAAGGGATCGGAGCACGGCGTCCGGACCGCCCTGGAGCGGTTTCGCCTTGATCTGCAGGGCGAGCTGACACACCACGTCCCACTCGCCGCGAATGATCCGCGGCACGAGCTCGGCAAGCAGCGCCTCGATGCTCTCGGACGTCCGAGCCAAATGGGCGGCGGTGAAGTATTCGAGAAAGGTGCGGTGGGTGAACTGGAAAAGGGACTCGCCGCCCGGGTTCAGGCCCACATCGGTGAAGACCCATGCGCGGCCCTTGCAGAAGGCGATGAACTGTTTCGCGGCATGCTCCGCCTTGGCCCGGCTCTCGTACTGCCACTCTTGCAGGTAGCGCGATGCCTCGTCCACCAGCGCCTGCTCGCGCACGCCCGACTCCAGCTCAGGGTCACCATAGATCATGTGCGCCAGATGCATGAGGCAGGGCTCGACGTGCGCCTCGAACTCGAACGACGCGAGCAGCCCGCGGTGCCTGTCCCACCGATCGAAAAGCATGGTGGCGCACTTCTGGTAGATGTCGGGCCGGTTGCGCGGGATGTAGGACTCGGTTCGATAGATGTTGCACATAAGTGCCAGCAGCAGTGGGTTCTCCCGGATGTCGCCGACCCGGTCGGACTCACGGAGGAAGTTCCAGATCAGATTCAACCGACGGTGCTGTGCAAGTTCGTCGTCCAGGGAGAACCATTTCTCGACGTATTCCTTCACCCGCAAGTAGTCGAACCCACCCAGGGCGAAGGACTCGAAGACGTCGGGCGACAAAGGCGCCTCCATGTACCCGACGCGCCGTGAGGTGACGAGGACCGGGACGCTGGGATATGCGATCGCGAACGCCTCGATCGCCTCCGACACGGTTCTCCGGAAGGAGGACTCCAGCAGTTCGTCGAGCCCGTCGAAAATGACGCGCAACCGCCCCACCGCGAGCAGCCACCGCACGGCCTCCGGCGAAAGCTCGACCTGATAGGAGGCCCTCAGATGCTCGGAGATGTACTCCGCGATGCCGATGCTGCGAGACCGCAGAAAGGAACCGAAGTCACGAAGCGTTACGATGATCGGCACAACACGATGGGCGCCCCGGCGCGGTCCGTCATCCTCGGACAGGGCATCGTGGACCAGCTTCAAGGTCAGCGTGGTCTTCCCGCCGCCCGGATCGCCCAGGACGACGGCTCTGCTCTTGAGCGACAGGCGCGACAGGTCGAGGGACGGCGCGTCGGAGTCGGGCCGGCTCGGCACGAATCGCGGGCTCACGTAGATGCGGTCGATGGGAACGGTGGGCGATCCGTCGAAGCTGGGCGGCTGAACCCGGCCGGTGCGCACCTTGGCGATACGGCAATAGGTCTCGAGTTTGTCGTTGATGTCGTCCAGGTCGAGGCTCGGTGGCGCGGACAGCTCCTTCACCTGAGCCTCGATGGATTGCAGATACAGCTCGATCGCGATCTCGGAGGCCCGGGCGGCCGAGGACTTCTCCATCGGAGCCTTCGGTTCGATGGGCCCGGCGACTCGGGTGACGGCGCCGATCAGGACCCTTGCGAGCGCAGCCTCATCGCGCTTGGAGAGGGTGACGTAGGTGCTGAGGCCGGCATGGAGCTCACGCCGCAGCGGGCCGTCGGCCGTCAATGGCCGGCCGGAGATGTGAAACGCGAGAGCGTGTTCCACGAAGGTCACGCACTCGGCCGAGCCGAGATAGGCCTCGATGCCGGTTGACTGCCCTTCCGGCAGGACCTGCGTGAACTGGACCTCCAGCCACGCCGTCATCTCCGCGAGCACCGCCCGCCCAGGAATCTTCGGCTCGCCCTTGACGTACTTCCAGACCGCCGGAAGCGCTTGTTTGACGGCCACCGACGCTATCGGGGCCATGACTTTCGCCGCCGCCGTGGCCATGACTGGCTCTGCCATCTCCGACCCTCTCCCGTGTCGGCCGGTTCGTCGGTCTCCGTGAACAGGGTATGACGGGTCGGAGCGGACGCGTCTGCGCCCGAGAATGACACGCGGTCAGGGGACCGGATACACCTTCACCCAGTCGACGTCCATCGTCACGGTGGCGGGGGTCGACGCGGTCCGGCACGGGATGAAGTCGTCGCAACCCTGGTCGAGCTGGAGCGCCAAGTGCATCACCGACTCGGTGGGCAGGCCGGTCTCGATCTGGCCCGGCGTCACGCTGAAGTACTTCTTGCCGTCGAGGTAGTACGTGACGCGGTCCGGCCGCCAGTCGACCGCGACGGTGTGGAACTTGGTGAAGTCGGCCTTGGTGTCGGTGCCGACCTTGTGGTTGTCCTTGCCGTGGTGCAGGAAGCTGCCGAACGACGCGCGCGCCGGGTTGGTGATCTCGGCGAGGTCGATCTCGCCGGCGGCCGGCCAGTCGGCGTTCTCCTTGGGCCACAGCAGCACAACGCCCGCGTACCCGGCGCCCGCCTGCACCCGGAACCGGACCTCCCAGCGCCCGTACTTCTGGTCGCGCAGCAGCATCACGCCGCCGCCGACGTCCTTGCCCACCCGGCCGTTGACGCCGCCCCGGAGGTGCAGCATGCCGCCCGACACCGACACCTGGTCGCCGCTGCGGGGCGGCGTCCCGTCGGGTGTGTCGTACTTGCCCCATTCGTCGGACAGGGGTCCGTCGAAATTCTCAACAAAACCCGGCGACTTGCTCTTGCTGCCGCCGCTTGCGGCGAGTGGTTTTTTCGACACATACGCGGCGGGGCCGCGCTCTTGCACGCCCGACGCCGCCGCCGAGGGAGAACTACTGGGAGTAACCGTCGGAGCGACCGATTCGCCGGGTCGGGCGGTCCCGCACGCGGCCGCGGCCGCCGCCAGGATCAAGCCGATGCCGGCCGCGACGACGCGACGGATCGGAGCAGCACGCAGGTCAGGCACGGGCAGAAAGTCTTCCGCAAGCCGGCGACCGCCGGGACGGTGAAACGGCCGACCCTTCTGACTCTCCGGCCAGGACTGTCACTTTGAGTGGAAGGAGCCCCGCCCGCAGGAGGCGGACGGGGCTACGAGTGGGCGCTTGCCCACTCAGAGTGGGCAAGCGCCGACTTCAGGGTCAGGCCGACGGCGCCGGCGTGGACGTGTCGGGGAACGCCGGCACCGCGGGGATGCCGGGCGCCGGGTGGGTGCCGGGAGCCTCGCCGCGGGCCACCGCGCCGGGGGCCGTGGCACGGTCGACGCCGGCGGCCGCGTACGCGTCGTCCTCGTCGAGGGTCTCGCTCTGCAGCAGGTTGTGGGCCAGCGAGTTCAGCTGGGCCCGGTGCCCGCGCAGCAGTTCGAGAGCCTCGGCGTAGCACTCCTCCACGATCTTGCGGACCTCGGCGTCGATCAGCTCCTTGGTCGCGGGGGCGACACCGTCGAGGCCGAGCGGCGACTCCTGCCCGGGCGGCGGCAGGACCGTCACCGGGCCGATCGCGTCGGACATGCCCCAGCGGCCGACCATCTGGCGGGCGATGTTGCTGACCTGGTCGAGGTCGCTCTCGGCGCCGGTGGTCATGTCGCCGTACACGACCTCCTCGGCGGCCCGGCCGCCCAGCGCGCCGATGATGCGGCCGCGCAGGTATTTCGCCGAGTAGCCGTAGCGGTCGGTCGACGGGCTCTGGAAGGTGACGCCGAGCGCCTGGCCGCGCGGGATGATCGAGATCTTGCGGACCGGGTCGGCGCCGGGAGTGAGCATGCCGAGCAGGGCGTGCCCGGACTCGTGGAACGCGGTGCGCTCGCGCTCGTCCTGGGTGAGCATGATGCCGCGGACCGTGCCCAGGGTGATCTTTTCCAGCGAGTCGGTGAAGTCGGCCATCTGCACCTGGGTGTGCTCGCGCCGGGCGGCCAGCAGGGCCGCCTCGTTCACCAGGTTCTTCAGGTCGGCGCCGACCATGCCGGGGGTGGTCGAGGCCAGCGCGTCGAGGTCGACGCCGGGCGCGACCGGCACGCCGCGGGTGTGCACGGCGAGGATCGCGCGGCGGCCCTTCTGGTCGGGCGGGCTCACCGTGACGCGGCGGTCGAAGCGGCCGGGCCGCAGCAGCGCCTGGTCGAGGATCTCCGCGCGGTTGGTCGCGGCGATCACGACCACGCCCTCGCTGCCGTTGAAGCCGTCCATCTCGGTGAGGATCTGGTTGAGCGTCTGGTCGCGCTCGTCGTTGCCGCCGAACGACTGGGCGCCGCCGCGGGCCCGGCCGATCGCGTCGAGCTCGTCGATGAAGATGATCGACGGGGCGACCTTCTTGGCCTGCTCGAACAGATCCCGTACGCGGGAGGCGCCGACGCCGACGATCGCCTCGATGAACTCGGACGCCGCGATCGAGAAGAACGGCACCTGGGCCTCGCCGGCCACGGCGCGGGCCAGCAGCGTCTTGCCGGTGCCGGGCGGGCCGGACAGCAGCACGCCGTGCGGGATCTGCGCGCCGAGCTTGCGGTACTTCTCCGGCTCGCGGAGGAAGTCGACGATCTCGGTGACCTCCTGCTCGACCTCCTCGATGCCGGCCACGTCGGCGAAGGTCGTGCGCGGCCCGCCCTCGGGCTGGTAGAGCTTGGCGCGGGAGCGGCCGAACCCGCCCAGCGCCCCACCGGCGCCGCCGAGACCCGCCGCCGCCCGCCGGCTGATCCAGATGAACAGGCCGACCAGCAGGATCGTCGGGCCGAAGCCGACCAGGATCTGCTGCCAGATCGGCGCGGGCGCGTCCGGCGGATTCGCGTTCACCGGGACCTTGTTGGTCTGCAGCTGCGCGAAGAGATTGTCGTCGGCGAAGGAGGGGCGCTGGGTGGTGAAGCGCTCGACCTCCTCGGCCTTGGTCTCGCCGGAGGGCGTGTAGGACACCTGCTTGGTGAACTGGCCCTCGATGGTGTCGGCGGTCGAGGTGATCTCGGCGACGTTGGCCGCCTGCACCTGGGTGAGGAAGAACGTGTACGACACCGAGGTGCGCTCGGGCGGCGCCAGCAGCACCGAGGAGATGACCCAGTTGATCGCGAGCAGCACCAGCAGCATCCACCCGAAGCGGAACCAGGCGGGGCGCTGCTTGGGCGGCTGCGGGTCCTGCCCGTGGCCGGGCGGGGCGCCCTCGACCCGCCAGGGGTGCGGGCGGGTGTTCTGAGCTGGTGGTTTCGGCGCATCGGCGGGCATGAGCGCTAAGGTACCGCGCCCGTGTGTCAAGAAAACGCCCTCGTGACGCGCATGACTGAATTGAACTCACGAACTCCGGGCGACCCCACCACCAGGGGCCGCCCGGAGTCCGGTCCGGGGGTTGTTACCCGTTCAGCGAGCAGGTTCGCAGACCCTCCGCGTTGAGGTTGGGCTTGGCGGCGTTGCGGCCGATCGCCGTCTCGATGCGGTTGATGGTCGAGAAGCGCTTGTCGGCCAGCGGGCCGAGGATCGCGTTCTGGATGAAGTTGGGTCCACCCTGGCCGACGGTGGCGGCCAGCCGCTTGTTGGCCTCGGCGATCTGGGTGTTGAGCAGGTCGAGGTTGCGCTGCACCTCGGCCTGGGCCTGGGCCGGGATCGCCACGTTGATGGTCAGGTCGGGGCAGGCGACGGTCGGGGCCGGGCCGGTGCCGGCGGCGTTCTGGCCGGCCTCGCGGACGGTGACGCTGGTGCCCTGCTGGGCGGAGGCGGCGCCGTCGGCGTTGAGCGAGCACTTCGACAGGCCCTCGGCGTTCAGGTCCGGCTTGGGCGCGCGGCGGCCGATCGCGGTCTCGATCCGGTTGATGGCCGCGAAGCGCTTGTCGGCCAGCGGGCCGAGGATCGCGTTCTGGATGAAGTTGGCGCCGCCCTGGCCGACGGTGTTGACCAGGCGGGTGTTGGCCTCGGAGATCTGCGTGTTCAGCAGCTGCAGGTTGCGCACGACCTCGGCCTGGGCCTCGGCGGGCACCGCGACGTTGACGCTGACCTGCGGGCAGTTGACGGTCGGCACGCCGGCCGCCGCGTCGCCGCCGCCGGTGGCGCCGTCACCCGCGGCGTCGCCGCCGCCGTTGTCCGCCGGCGGCACGGCCGTCGGCTGGGCCGCCGACGCGCCGCCGCCCTGGTTGAGCGTGCAGGTCTTGAGGCCTTCGGCGTTGAGGTCGGGCTTGGCGGCGTTGCGGCCGATCGCGGTCTCGATCCGGTTGATGGCCGCGAACCGCTTGTCGGCCAGCGGGCCGAGGATGGCGTTCTGGACGAAGTTGGGACCGCCCTGGCCGACCGTGGTCTTCAGCCGGTTGTTGGCCTCGTTGATCTGGGTGTTCAGCTGCTGGAGGTTGCTCTGCACCTCGGCCTGGGCCTGCGCCGGCACGGCCACGTTGATCGCGACGGCGGGACAGTTGATCGTGGGAACGGCCTCGTCGGCGGAGGCGACACCGAGACCGACGCCCACGATGGCGACCGCGACCCCGGCGACGGCACCGATCTGCCAGCGGCGCACGTTCGTGCGGGATTTTGTGAACCGGGACCTGGAGTACATTGGAACCTGCGCTCTCCGAGAGGGGCCGAAATTCGCGTTCGGCTGGGATTACGGGAGCGCTCCCACGGGCAGATCAACGCTTAAGGAAGACTTAATCCGCGCTGGTCAGCCGCCCGGCACGGCTGTTCTATGACGCGGCGAGCCTCGCGCTCGCGTCCAACGATGATGAGTCGCCGTTCGCGCCGAACAGCAGCTCATCAAGATTCGCCGCGCGCCGCAGCGCTCGGGGCGGCGGGGCGTGCGGCGCGGTGGAGGGCGCAGGCCGCGGCGCGGTCGCGCGGCGTGGGGCGTCGCACGGCATGGGGCGGTCGCGCGCGTGGGGCGGTCGCGCGCGTGGGGCGGTCGCGCGCGTGGGGCGGTCGCGCGCGTGGGGCGGTCGCGCGGCGTGGGGCGGTCGCGCGGCGTGGGGTTGCGACGCGCGGGATCGGTTAATCGTCGGGGTCGGTCACGGATGGCGGGGCGCCGAAGATGCCCGTCGAGGCGGCGGCGCCGAAGGGCGTGTCGGTGGTGATTGAGCGGCCGACATGCCGGTACGGCGGGTTCCAGCCGCGTGACGGCAAGCGGTCGAAGGCGGGCGCCGGGTCGGACACGGCGCGCTGGATCGCGGCGAGCAGGCGGCCCGCCTCCTCGGCCTGGTTGGTGTACCAGGCCGTGGACCAGACGCGGTGCAAGTGCCAGCCGAGCTCGCGCAGCTCCTGCTCGCGCAGGCGGTCGCGGTCGCGGGCCGATGACACCGCGCGGTAGCCGGGGCCGTCGAGCTCGATGCCGAGCGCGTACACCTCGTCGGGGTGGTCGGGGTGCAGCACGCCGATGTCGATCCAGTGGCCGGCGGCGCCGACGCGGCGGCGGGCGGCGAAGTTCCAGCCCTGGATGGTCTCCAGCACCGACTCCTCGAAGGCCGTCATGTCCGAGGCGTCGGAGACGTCCTTGCCGAGCGTGGCCGCGTCCCGCTCGGCGTACTCGAGGAAGGCCTTCAGGTGCCGGATGCTCTCGTTGCCCATGTCCTGCACGTCGGTGGCGTGGATCGACGAGACCACCTCGATGCGCCGGCGGGCACGCGTGATCGCGACGTTGAGGCGGCGCCAGCCGCGGGCGCGGTTGAGCACGCCGAAGTTGGTGCTGATCTTGTCGTGCTCGTCGTAGCCGTAGCCGACGGACAGGATGATCACGTCGCGGACGTCGCCCTGGACGGCCTCGAGGCTCTTCACGAAGAAGCCGTCGAGCCGGTCCGATTCGTCGAGCGAGAGCTCGGGATGCTCCGCGAGCATGTCTTCCACCGCCGCCGAGATCGCCTCGGCCTGCGCCACCGACAGGGTCACCACGCCCAGCGACTTGCCGGGCCGGTGGGTGACGTGGTGCAGCACCCGCTCCGCGACCGCGGCCGCCTCGATCGGATTGTCCGAGGTGGTCATCCGGTGGTAGATGCCGTCGACGTGGTAGAGCTGCACGCCGTGGTCGGGCTCCCGGGCGTACGCGCGCGGCAACGAAACCAGCCGCCCGTTGTAGTACGCAAGATTCGCGAAAGCGAACAGCGCCTCGTGCCGGCTGCGGTGATGCCAGCCGAGCTCCATGACCGGGAAAGTTTCGCAGGCGAGGTCGTAGATCGACGGGAAGTCGATCACGTCGTCCTCGATCTTGTCGTAGAAGGTGGTCGGCGGCAGCTGCTGCGCGTCCCCGACGGTGATCAGCGCGTCGCCGCGGTAGACGCAGTTGATCGCGTCGGCGGTGGTGACCTGCGACGCCTCGTCGATGATCACCACGTCGAACTCGATCTCCGGCGGCAGCAGGCGGCTCACCGCCAGCGGTGACATCAGCAGGCAGGGCTTGAGCGCCTGCACCGCGTGCCGGGCCTGGGCGATGAGATCGCGTACGGCCAGATGCCCGGTCCTCTTGCTGCCCTCCCGCCGGATGAGCGCGGGTTCGCCGGTCGTGGCCGCCGAGGGCCGCCGGGCCTCGACGGCGTAGACGATGTCGGCCAGCGCCGCCGCGTTCAGCTCGTTGTCGAGCAGCTTGAACACCTCGATCAGGTGCACCCGGTCCTCGGCGGCGAGGGGCTCGAGGCCGTGGTCGGTGCGCAGGATCTGGTCGGCCCAGCCCCGGTACAGCGCACGTTCGAGCACGGGCCAGATGCCCTCGGCGGGGATCTCCTGATCGGCGCAGAACTCGAGCGCCTCGCCCAGGGCGTACGAAAGAATCGTGTCCTTGGCGTCTTGATGGACGAACCATTCCTGCTGTCCCGCGGAGTCGTGCAACAGCTCCACCAGCAGATCGCGGGCCGTGTCGTAGTCGCCCAGGTGCGTGGTCAGCTCGATCCGCCGGGCCGGGGCGAACGCGCTCAGCACCTGCTCGCGGGCGTGCTCCCAGCCGGCCACCGCGGCGGCCAGCCCGTCGCTCGGCTCGGCCTCGGCGAGCGCGTGCGCCTGCTCGGGGGTGAGCTGCTGGTCGTGCCCGGTGTGCAGGCGGCGGGCCTCGGCGGTCCAGGCGACGATCTCGTTCATCAGGTCGTCGTTGGTCTTGGTGCCGCGGTAGATCGACCCCAGGACGGCGGCATGCGGTCCCGCGGCGGCCCAGATCGCGGCCTCGGCGTCCACGGCCGCCTGGCGCTGCTGGGCGATCTCGACCGCCTCGGCCAGGGTCAGGTCGCCGCGGCCGGTCGGACCGCCGTACGCCCGCAGCATCTCGGCGGCCGCCCGCAGCGGCGCGATGTGCGACCGCAGCCAGGTGACCGCGTCCTGGATCGCGCCCTCGCCGAGCTCGGGCCGCGGCGCACGGGCCGGTGGCTCGCGCAGCGTGGTGCGGAACCGGTCGAACTCGTCGCGAGCTTCGCCGACGATGCGCAGCAGCGCGCTGTTGGGCCGGGGCGCGGTCACGTGCACGACGACCGCGGCGAGCGCCTCGGCCGGCGTCTCCCGGATCACCTCGTCGGCGGTGTGCAGCGCCTCCTGGACGGCGGCGAAGTCGGTGTCCATGCCGTCCCAGTGCCGGCCGAGGATGCCGGCGTGCTCCTCGGCGAGCTCCTCCAGCTCGTCGAGGGCGGCCTTCCACGCCGCCGCGTCCTCGACGTTGGCGACCGCCTCCTCGGGCGTGACCTCGGGCAGCGCCGCCTCGATCGCGGTCTTCTTGGCCTTGCGGGTGGAGCGCAGCAGCTTGCGCGGACCGCGCCGGTTGGTGAGCCGCTCGGCCATCTCCTCGATCGGCTCCTGCAGCACGCCCTCGTCGAAGTGGCGGCGGGCCTGCTCCTCGGCGGCGTTGACGGCGTCGACGCCCTTGCGCAGCGCCCGGACGGCGGCGTGCGCGGCGGCGATCCCGCCCTCGGCGAACCAGGCCGCCTCGGGCTTGGTGTCGCGGCCGATCAGGCCGGTGATCGTGATGACCCGGGCCGAGTCGGGGAAGCTGACCACGTGCGGCAGGCCGAGCCGGGCGGTGACCCGGTCGAGGCTCTCCTGCCGGGTCTCGAGCCGGTCAGCCTCCTCGGCGAACTTGTTGGCCAGATGCTCGGCCTGCGCGGCGTTGAGCGGCTTCAGGTCGATCGGATCGGGACGCAGATGCGTCAGGTCCGGGACGCCGGCGAGGTCGGCCGCGGACGGCAGGTCGGCCCACGGGATGCCGCCGTAGCGCAGCGCGGCCAGGTGCCGGGTCAGGTCGGCGGCGGCCTGCTGGACCGGCTGCAGGCTGGACGCGGTCAGCCACTCCTCGACGATCTTGCCGGGCTTGTGGGTGGCGTGCGCGGCGAGGGCCGCCAGCGCGCTCGCCCCGGCCGGCTCGTGCAGGTCGAAGGCGTCGGCCAGGGTGGAGTTGGCGATCACCATCTCGGCGAGCTTGCCGAGCGCCTTGAGGGCCTGCTTGAGCGGGATCTCCATGGGCTCGCGCTCGACCGCGTCCCGCCACAGGTAGCTCTCGCTGCGCAGCCGTCCCAGCCGCCCGACCGCGTCG
The DNA here is from genome assembly GCF_050942195.1 of Actinoplanes sp. CA-142083. Taxonomy (NCBI): domain Bacteria; kingdom Bacillati; phylum Actinomycetota; class Actinomycetes; order Micromonosporales; family Micromonosporaceae; genus Actinoplanes; species Actinoplanes sp. CA-142083. Next base: position 6,178,930 of record NZ_CP192076.1, on the reverse strand, counting down.
CGGATCTGGTCGAGGCCCTCCGCGGTCAGTTCCGACGGGATCTCGCCCGGCACCGGCGCCGCCGGCACGTGTTGCAGCCGCGCACAGATGCCGATCACCTCGTGCAGGCTTCGCCCGAGCGGTTGCCTGATGCAATTCACTGCTTCCGCGTACGCCGAGAGGCGTTCCCGCCGTTCCCGGACCGCTCGCCGGTCGATCGGGTCCATGGTCGCGAGCGGGGACGGGTCGGTGTCCAGCGCCTCGGTGAGCGCCGTCGCCACCTCGGGCCGGCCGGTCAGGTCGCTGTGCAGCGGCAGCAGGTAGTTGCCCAGCCCCACCTCGGTGAGCCGCCGGTGCACGGTCTCCAGCGCCGCCGCCTTCTCCGAGACGACCAGCACCCGCTTGCCCGCGTGCAGCAGGCAGCCGACCATGTTCGCGATCGTCTGCGACTTGCCGGTGCCGGGCGGGCCGTCGAGCACGAAGCTGCGCCCGGCCACCGCGGCGGCGACCGCGGCGCGCTGGGTGGAGTCGGCGTCGAGCAGCAGCGGGATGTCCTCGGCCGGGGCGATCTCGTCGATCCGGGCCGGGTCGGGCGGGTCGAAGTTGAACTCCTGGGCCGCGTCGCGGGTCGCGAGGGCCCGCACGAGCGGGTGCTCGACGATGTGCGGCTCGCTCTCCACCAGGTCGGCGTGGATCGACTCGCGGTGCACGCCGAAGCTCGACAGCACCACGGTCTCGTCGGCGTACCAGCCGGGCCGCTCGCCGATCGCCACGTCGATGTGCGCCCAGAGCACTGTCACGTCGAGGTCGGCGAGCGCGCTCACCTCGGGCAGCTCGATGTCGAGGGGGCTCATCCGCAACGCCAGGGCCGGGTTCACGATCGGGTCGTCGTGCCGCGCGCGCAACACCGGCCCGGCCGGGTCGATCTCGACCGGGACCAGCAAGATCGGGCTCTGGTACGGGGTGTTGCGGTCGTCGGTCCAGTGCAGCATCCCGATCGCCAGGTACAGGGAGCACACCCCGCGGTCGAGCATCTCCTGCCGCGACCGGCGGTAGAAGCGGTGCAGCAGGGCGCCCAGCTCCTCCTCGGGCAGCTCGGTGCGAAGAAGGTCCTGCTCGTCCCCGCCGGGGAAACCGAACGCGCCGTCCTCCTGCAGAACCTTGAGCAGCGTCTTGGGGGAGGGCCCGGTGATCGGGACGGCGTCCGACGGGGTGCGGCCGAAGTTGAGCAGCCGGTTGGCGTCGGTGAGGTCGACGAGGCCCTCGCGCCACGTTTCGAGCGCAGCCCTGACCTCGCCGTCGGGCTGCTCGCTCAGTTCCGCTGCATGATCCGGCCGCATGCCTCAATTGCAGCAAGACATACGGCCGTTATGTGGCGGTTTGCTGGTATCAAGGAACCGGGACGGGCTCCGGCGTCTCGCGCTCCAGCGCGGCGCCCTCGACGTCCAGCTCCGGGAGCTTGCGCAGCCAGCGCGGCAGCCACCAGGCGGCCCGGCCCATCAGCGCGATCGCAGCCGGGATGGCGATCATGCGGACCACCAGGGCGTCGAAGAGGATGCCGATGGCCAGCGCGAACGCGATCGGCTTGATCGTGTCGTTGCCCTGCGGCACGAAGCCGGCGAACACGGAGAACATGATCGTGGCGGCCGCGACGACCACCGGAGCCGCCTGCCGGAAGCCGGTGACCACCGCGTCGCGTGGGGTCGCGCCGTGCGCGTGGGACTCGTGCATCCGCGACACCAGGAACACCATGTAGTCCATGGCCAGGCCGAACAGGATGCCGACGATGATGATCGGCGACAGGCTCAGCAGCGGGCCGGTGACCTTCGCGTTGACCACCTCCTGCAGCCAGCCCCACTGGAAGACCGCGACGGTGGCGCCGAACGCCGCGCCGATCGTGAGCAGGAAGCCGAGCACGCCGGCCACCGGCACCAGGATCGAGCGGAACACCAGCACCAGCAGCACGAACGCGAGGCCGACGACGAGCGCCAGGTAGATCGGCAGGGCGTCGCTGAGCTTCTGCGACACGTCGATGCTGATCGCGGTCTGGCCGGTGACATAGACCTTGGCGTCCGGGCCGTCCGAGACCTTTTCCCGTACGGCGTGCACGAGGTCGACGGTGTCCGGGCTGTCCGGTCCGCTCGCCGGGATCACGGTGATCAGGGCGGCGCTGCCGTTCTGGTCCGGACGGGGTGCGGTCGCCACCGCCACGCCGGGCAGGGTGCTGATCTGTTCCCGTACGGAATTGGCGTAGGAAGCGGAACCGGATCCGTCGACCAGGACCAGCAGCGGCCCGGCGAAGCCCGGGCCGAACCGCTCGGAGATGATCGCGTCGGCCTTGGCCTGGGTGCTGCCGGGGACCTCCTGCTGGATCAGCGAGGTCTGCATCTTGGTGACCGGGATGGCGATGATGCCGAGGGCCGCGACGGCGACGATCAGGCTGATCCAGCGGCGCTTGGTGACCAGGTTGGCCCAGCCCTTGAAGAAGCCGCGGCCGTCATTGGCTTTTTGTGGTGCGGTGCGGAGTTTGCGGGGAAGCGCCTTCAGACCGATGATGCCGAGCACGGCCGGGACCAGGGTGATCGCGACGAGGACGGCGATGACGATGGTGGCGGCGGCAGCCAGGCCCATCTCGGTGAGGAACGGGATGCCGGCGACGCTCAGGCCGGCCAGCGCGATCACGACGGTGAGGCCCGCGGTCACCACTGCCGAGCCGGCCGTGCCGACGGCCATCGCGGCGGCCTCGGGGACCGGCAGGCCGCGCAGCAGCTCCTGCCGGAAGCGGGTGAAGATGAACAGCGCGTAGTCGATGCCGACCGCGAGGCCCAGCATCACCGCCAGGATCGACGTGGTCGACTGCAGCTCGACGAAGCCGGAGAGCGTCACGATGCCGAGCGCGCCGATGCCGACGCCGACGATTGCGGTCAGCAGGTTCATCCCGGCGGCGACCAGCGAGCGGTAGGTCAGCGCCAGCACCAGCAGGGCCACCACGACGCCGAGGCCCTCGGCCGGGCCGCCCACGTCGGCGCCGGACTCCTTGGACGCGTCGCCGCGCACCTCGACGGTGAGACCGCCGGCGCGGGCCTGGTCGACCGCGGCGACCAGCGCCTCGCGCTCCTCGGCGGTGATCTCCGAGGCCTGCACGCCGTAGCTGACCGTGCTGTACGCCGCGCTCTGGTCGCGGGAGACCACCGGCGCCTTCGGGTCGAGCGGGTTGGTGGCGGCCACCACGCCGGGCAGTTTCGCCAGCTTGCCGACGAGCAGGGCGACCTGGTTGACGTTGGTCGGGTCGGTGATCTTGCTGCCGCCCGGTGCGACCATCACCACCTGGGCGGTCGCGCCGGCCGAGGCGTCGCCGAAGCGCTGCTTGAGCAGGTCGAGCGCGATCGTCGACTCCTGCCCGGGGATCGAGAAGGTGTTGACGGTCGTCCCGGACAGGGTGGCCGCGCCGACGCCGACCGCGATCAGCGCCACCAGCCAGGTGACGGTGACCATGATCTTGTGACGTACGGCGGCCAGGCCGAGGCGATGCAGCAGCGTTGCCATGTCGGGGGTCCTCTTTTTCCGGCGTGCTTTTCTCGGGGCGTCAGTGGTGGCCGAGCGCGTCGTAACTGACCTCGACGATGCCGTCGAGCGTGACCTTTTCCTGGAGGGCGACCGCGGTCACGGCGAGCGCTCCCAGGGCGCCGACGATCCGGAGCATCCGGGGCGGGTCGATCTCGGTGACGCATTGCGGGTCGGTGATGCCGAAGGCCGCGAACACCACCGCGCCGACCTGCTGGAGCATGTCGCTCTCGGGGGCGCTCATCAGGGCGCTGAGCAGCAGCGCGACCGCGCCCGGGCGTTGGATCGCGAGCTGGGCCACGCCGGTGATCACCACCCGGTCCCGCTCGGGGCCGACCGGCAGGCCGTCGGCCTCGGCGGCGATCGCGCGCATCTCGGCGATCGCCCGGTCGACCACCGCCTGCTGGAGGGCTTCCTTGGTCGGGTAGCGGTGCAGCAGGCCGGTCTTGGAGTAGCCCACCGCGTCGGCGACCCGCTGGATCGACGTCTCCTTGAACCCGTGGCGCGCGAAGAGGGTGGCGGCCGTCTCGAGGATCTCGTCCTCGATCTCCTGCTTGGTCGGGCGCGGCATGCGGACCACGGTAGTCGGATAGGGACCGATTCGGTCGGGAACCGACCGTGGTGGTCCTCACATGTTTTTCGGGGAAAGCCCCTGAGTCGCCGTCAGGGTCCGCTGGGTTTGTGCGGCTACTTGTCCGTTTTATGCATCGCTTCTGTCGCCGCCTCGACACTTCCGCGGCTCCGGGTCCGACGGGGGTTCAGCCCGGATGTTCCCAGCTCGCGCCCTGTCTAACTTCAGCTTCGACACAGAAATCTGGATTTCGACGGGCAGGGGGACCCCATCATGGGGAAGCGGCCGGTGACGGTACGCATGGCGCGGTGGAGCGCCGAGCATCCATGGCGCGCGATCGCGCTCTGGGTGGTTTTCGTGGCGGTGTGCTTCGTGGGGGGCAACGCCGCCGGCACGGTCGAGGCGACCGCGCAGGACGACGCGATCGGCGAGTCCGGCGAGGCGTACGTCATGATCGAGAACGGCAAGTTCGCCGACGAACCGGCGGTGGACAACGTCCTGATCACTTCTCTTTCCGGCAAGCTTGATCTTGACAAGGCCGGCGCCGCCGCCAAGGACGCGGCCGCCAAGCTGGGCGCCGTGACCGGCGTGGCCTCGGTCGGCGAGCCGATCCCGGCCCGCGACGGCTCGGCGCTGCTGGTGCCGATCACCATGGCCGGCGACCCGGACACCGCCTCCGACCGGGTCGAGCCGCTGCGCGCGGCCACCGCGTCGGTGCAGGCGGCCCACCCCGACCTGCGTATCGAACAGGTCGGCGGCCCCTCGATCAACAAGGCGCTCGACGACACCCTCGGCAAGGACTTCCAGAAGGCCGAGATCCTCAGCCTCCCGGTCACCCTGGCCATCCTGATCATCGCGTTCGGCGCGCTGATCGCAGCCGGCATCCCGGTGCTGCTCGCCCTCATGTCGGTGGCCGCCGCCATGGGGCTGTCCACGCTCGCCTCGCACCTGGTGCCGATGGGCGACGCGACCTCCAGCGTGATCCTGCTGATCGGCCTGGCCGTCGGCGTCGACTACTCGCTGTTCTACGTGCGGCGCGAACGCGAGGAACGCGCCCGCGGCAAGGGCCACGTCGACGCGGTGGAGATCGCCGCCGAGACCTCCGGGCACGCGGTCGTCGTCTCCGGGACCGCCGTGATCATCGCGATGGCCGGGCTGTTCCTGGCCGGCGACTCGACGTTCTCCTCACTGGCCACCGGCTCGATCCTGGTCGTCGCGGTCGCCGTGATCGGCTCGCTGACCGTGCTGCCCGCGATCCTGGCCAAGCTCGGCCGCTGGGTCGACCGGCCCCGCGTGCCGTTCCTGTGGCGCCTGACCGCCCGCCGCTCCGGCTCGGGCGAGCCGGGCCGCGCCTGGCGCAAGATTTTGTCGCCGGCGCTCAAGAAGCCCGGGATCACGCTCGTGGTCAGCGTTCTCGCGCTGCTGGCGCTGGCCGGACCGGCCATCGGCATGAAGCTCCGGTTCCCCGGGATCGAGGACCTGCCCCGCACCACGCCGGCGATGCAGGCTTACGACCGGCTGACCGCCGCGTACCCGAGCAATGGGACCAACCACGTCGTGGCCGTCACCGCGCCGGCTTCGCGCGCCGGCGAGGTCAAGGAGGCGCTCGCCGGGCTGGCCCGCAGCACCGAGGGCAACCGGCTCTTCGCGCCGCTGGAGACCACCGGGCCCGACATCGACCAGTCCGCCTCGAAGACCGTGACCGTGCTCAACCTGGCCACGCCCTTCGCGACCCGCAGCGACGAGGCGGTTGACTCCCTCCACGAGCTGCGGCTTCGGTTGGTGCCGGCGGCGCTCGACGGCATCCCCGGCGTGAAGTACGCGGTCGCCGGTGGCGTCGCGGAGAACGAGGACTACGCCGCGCACATCTGGAAGACGCTGCCGGTCGTGGCCGGCTTCGTCCTGATCCTGACGTTCCTGGTGATGGCCTGGACCTTCCGGTCGGTCGTGGTCGCGCTGACCTCGATCGGGCTGAACCTGCTCTCGGCGGCCGCCGCATATGGCCTGCTGGTGCTGGTCTTCCAGAACACCTGGGCCGAAGGGCTGCTCGGCTTCACCTCGACCGGCGCGATCGTCACCTGGCTGCCGCTGTTCCTGTTCGTGGTGCTGTTCGGCCTGTCGATGGACTACCACGTCTTCGTCGTCAGCCGGATCCGCGAGGCGGTCGGGCGCGGGGTGCCCACCCGCGAGGCGGTCGCCGACGGCATCGTGGGCTCGGCCGGGGTGGTGTCCAGCGCCGCCATCGTGATGGTCGCGGTCTTCTCGATCTTCGCGACGCTCAGCACGATCGACATGAAGCAGCTGGGCGTCGGCCTGGCGGCGGCGATCCTGCTGGACGCGACGATCATCCGGGCCGTCGTGCTGCCGTCGCTGATGACGCTGCTGGGGCCGGCCAACTGGTGGGCGCCGCGGTTCATGCGGCCGCGCGGCCGGCACGCCGCGGCCTCGCTGCCCGAGGAGAAGGAGCGCGAGCTGGTCGCGACTCACTGACCTTTATCCCGTACGCCGGTGGGCCGCTCCTCGCGGCCCACCGGCTCTTCCTTTTTACGGCGCGGTCCAGCCGGTGGGGACGTGACCGATCCGGACCCGCTGCGGGTGGTCACCGACCGCCACCGTGGCAACTTTCTGCCCGGTGGCGAAACTGATCGCGGAAACCCGGTCGGCGCCCGACTCGGAGATCACACAGTCGAGGCCGTCGCCGCTCACCGTCGCCCAGTACGGCTTGCTGGCCGTCACGAGGGGGCCAGGGTTCAGCGTCGCCCGGTCGACCACCGTCACGTAGTCGTCCATCGTCCCGGCGACGCAGATCTTCCCGCCGTCCGGGCTCATCGACAGGCCGTGGTGCCGGGAGTCGTTCACCCAGGTCGTACGGTCGGGGCTGGTGGCCGGGTTGAGCGGCAGCTCCTTCACCCGGGTGATCTTGTCGGTGGCGACGTCGTACTCGACGACGCCCGCGAAGAACGAAACCTGGAAGTAAAGTTTCGACTCGTCCGGCGTGAGCACCGCCGGCCGGACCGCGTCGGAGAGATCCTTGCGGCCGAAGGCGTCGAGCCGGGGCCGCATGTCGATGGTCTTCACCACGCGGTACGTGGTCGCGTCGGCGATCGTGATGTGCCGGTCGCCCTTGGTCCAATCCTGCGACGGGTCATCGAGCGAGGTGTTGACCTCGCCGATCGACATGTTCCAGAGGTAGCGGCCGTCGCGCGTGAAGATGTTCTCGTGCGGCTTGTCGCCGGCCGCGAACGAGCCCAGCTGCCGGCCGGTGACGATGTCCAGCACGTGCACGGTGTTCGAGGTCGACGCCGACACGGCAACTTTCGTGCCGTCCGGCGAAACCGCCATGTGGTCGGCGCGGTAGCCGGACACCGGGAAGCGCCAGCGGACCGCGCCGGTGGCCAGGTCGATCGACACGACGTCGGCGAAACTGGGCCGCGACGCGACCAGCGCGTCACCGGCCGGCGTCGTGTACATGTCGTCGACCAGTTGGTCGTGGCCCTCGCCCGGACCCTGCTGGATGCCGAGGTAGTAGGCCAGCTTGATGGGGTTGAGGTAGATCTCGAGGAGCCGCTGGGTCTTGTCGGGCACGACGTTGATCCGCCCGATCTTGGCGAAGTCGCCGCGGGAGTGGATGACGTCGACCGTGCCTTCCCAGTTGTTGCCGACGAACATGACCTCCTGCAGGGTCGTCGGGGCTTTGGCCGCCGTTAGCGGGACGACGGCCAGCAGCATGCAGAGAACGCTCCGAATTCGTCCCATGTGTACGGTTCCCTTACCCGGGTAGAGGCTGTTACTTTTCGGTAACACAATGGGAACAAGCCAACGATCGACGTCGATAGAGGGCGACCCCCAATGCCGCTGCGTCTCCTTGTCACCGGCCCACAACCGGAGGGTCCATGCTGACCGGCACCGTCGCCGCCCTCGTCCAGGACATGTCGCAGGACGAGCAGCTGGTCGACGACGTGGTGGCGTCGGCGCGGGCCCAGTTCCCCGAGGTGGCCCGGCTGCCGTGGGCGGAGAGCCGGCGGCACGTGGCGGCGCTGCTCGCGGCCGGTTTCGCGGCGTTCGCGCGGGCCGCGGCCGAGGGGGATTTCGCGTCGGATCTCGACTTCAGCGAGGCCCGGCGGTTCGGTGAGGAGCGGGCCGCCCTCGGCGTGCCGGTGGCCGGGCTGATGGCCGGCGTGCACGGCGGGCGGTCGCGGCTGCTGGAGATCGCGATCAACCGGGGGCGGGAGTCGGGGATCCCCTACGACGAGCTGCTCCAGGCGCTGCTGAAGCTGGACCGGTACGGCACCGAGCTCGAGCGGCACGTCATCGACGGATACCGGGCGGCCGAGCGGCAGCTGAACCGCGACGACCGGACGGCGCGGATCCGGGTCCTCCGGCGGCTGTTGCTCGACGACGACGGCGCGCCGGCGGCCCCCGAGGAGGATCCGGCGCGGTTCGGGTTGCACCCGAGCGGGACGTACCACTGTGTGGTTTCCGATGTTGCCGATCCGGCCCGGGTGCGCGCCTTGGAAGAGGCGTTCAGCCGGTGCGGTGGCGTGCTCGCACCGGTGGGCGGGCGGCTGAGCGGGCTCACGCCGCGGGTCCCGGCCGGGCGGGCGCTGGATCCGGCCGTACTCGTCGTGATCACTCCGCCGGTGACGTTGGACCAGGCCCAGAGCGCGTACAAACTGTGCCGGACGGCGCTGCACGCGGCCCGGGGCCGGGAGTCGACCGGCATCTGCGACGTGGTCGAGCTGGCGGGGGAGACGGCGCTCGCGGCGCAGCCGATGCTGGCTACTTTTTTGAGCGGCAACCTTCTCGGGGCCTTGGCGCCGTCGGACGACTTCCATCGCGAGCTCGTGGCGACGGCGCTCGCCTATCTCGACCACGGGCAGCGGCTCGACCTGACCGCGGGCGCGCTGCACCTGCATCCCAACACGGTGCGTTATCGGTTGCGGCGGCTTCAGGATCTGACTGGGTTCGGGACTCCCGCCGAAGGGCTGCCGGTGCTGGAGACCGTTCGGTGGTGGTGGGCTCTACGGGCGTGGTCGCGCTCCTGACCAGGTCGGAAGCCAGACGTCCCTTGCCCGACTTTTCCGCTTATTTAGATATTCGCGGAGCTGCTTGAGTGCCGGATGGGGGTTGTCGGCTCGCTATAGTATCGACATCGGGTAGACCGGTGACGGGCTGCGGACCGGGATGAGGCGCAGGTCGTAGCTGTCGGGCCAGAGGTAGCGCGAGTTTCCGCCCTTCAGGGTGGCCAGGTCGGAGGAGTCGGCGATCTCGGCGAGCAGCGCCTCGTAGCCGAAGACCGGGCCGAGCACGTCGATGGTCAGGCCGAACGCCGCCGACAGCTCCTCGTAGTAGGCGGCCCACTCGGTGCCGGCCGCCATGCCCGGCATCCAGATGCGCAGCCCCGCAAGCTCGTGCGGCGTGATCTCCCGGGCGTCGGCGAGCGGGTGGCGCGGCCCGATCAGCAGCTCGTGCGGCTCGTCGATCACGTGCGCGGACCTGATCCCGGCCGGCGTGGGTTGCGGGACGGCGTGGAAAGTTGCGTCGATCGTGCCCGCCTCGACGGCCTGGATGGCGCCGTGCACGTCGGCGTTGAGGGTGATGACGTCCAGCTCGATCTGCGGGTGTGCCCGGTAGAAGTCCTGGAGCAGCACCGCCGGCGCGATCCTCCGGCTGTGCACGTCGACCCGCAGCGGCCGCCGTCCCGGGCGCACCGAGGCGTCGGCTTTTTCGGCGACCCGCAACAACTCCCGGGCGTGCGGCAGGAACGCCTGGCCGTCGATGGTGAGCTGGGCGCCGCGGGGCGTGCGGGTGAACAGCCTGACCTCGAGGTCGCGCTCCAGAGCCGCGATCCGCTTGGAAACCGCCTGCTGGGTGAGGTGCAGCGTCGCCGCCGCCTCCTGGAACTGCCCCGCGTCCGCCACCGCCACGAACGTGCGCACCGCCTCCAGATCCACGCCCGGGACGCTACCCCCACAACATTTGGTTGTGACGCGCCGCCCACGCTGTTGTTTGATCGCGGCGCCGCTTTCGCGCTTTGATTTCCCGCCATGGGGCGACAGTTTCGTTGGTTGTGGGCGGCGTATGCGGTGAGCGCGTACGGCTCGGGTTTCGGTTTCGGCGCGCTGCCCCTGATCGCCGTCCTCGTCCTGCACGCCTCGCCCGCGCAAGTTTCCGCGCTCTCCGCCGTCGGCCCCGCCGTAGGCGCCCTGATCGCCGTGCCGCTGGGCCCGTGGGTCGAGTTCCGCCGCAAGCGCCCGGTCATGATCGCGATGGATCTCCTGCGCTTCGCGGCCATGATTTCCATCCCCATCGCGTACGCGTCAGGCAAGCTGACTTTCGCGCAACTCCTGACGGTCTCCACCGCGACGGCCGCCGCGAAAATCGCCTTCAACGCCGCAAGCGGTTCTTTCCTGAAGGCCCTGGTGCCCGCCGACAAGTTGCTGACCGCCAACGCCCGCTTCGAGTCCACGCAGTGGAGCTCGATCGCCATAGGCCCACCGCTAGGCGGCGCCGCGATCGGCTTACTCGGCCCGGTGACCACGATCGTGGCGGACGCGCTCAGCTACCTGCTCTCCGCGCTGGGCATCCTCGCCATCGGCGGCCGGGAGGAACGGCCGCCGCGCCCGGCCGTTGTGTCCCGGTCGCACCCGTTACTCGACGGCTGGCGGCACATCCTCGGCCACCGTGACCTGCGCGCCCTCTTTGCCAACCAGCTCATGGTCGGCGGTCTGATCATGGCCACCGAGCCGCCGTTGGCCGTGCTTCTGTTGCGTGACCTGGGTTTCCCGCCCTGGCAGTACGGCCTGGCCTTCGCCGCCCCCTGCCTGGGCGGCCTGATCGGCTCCCGCCTGGCCCGCCGGGTCGTGGCCCGCTACGGCCAGCACCGGATCATCCGCGTGGTGGGCACCCTCCGCGCGATCTGGCTGGTCGGCCTGGTTTTCGTGCAGCCCGGCGTGGCCGGCCTGCTGATCGTGATCGTCGTGGAGCTGGCGATCATCATCAGCATGAGCCTGTACAACCCGGTCCTGGCCACCTACCGCCTCCAGCAGACCCCGCAGGACCGGGTCGCCCGAACCCTCACCGCCTGGTCCATCACGAGCAGCGCCTCCATCGCCGTCTGCACCGCCTTGGCCGGCCTGCTGGCCGACGCCACCAGCCCGCGCACCGCGATCGGCGTGGCCGGCCTGCTGATCCTCGCCAGCCCGCTGCTGCTGCCCCGGCGCCCGTCCTCGCGGGAGCCCGCCGAGCAGGCCGGCGAGCTCGCCCGCGAGGACTTGTCCAGCCGATAACGCGGTTTTCCACAATCGCGGTCTGTCCACAGGAACTCCGCTCCGCCCGCACGATCAACCCCCTTCCTCCGCGACAATGACCAGCGGGGGCTCCCCCGGTGGAGGGCGGGCTTTGTTGTGGGTCCGCTGCTCAGAACGGCTGCTGGCTGACCTCTAGCCCACCGGCTGTGTGAGGCTTGGTTCGCCGAGCAGGTCTACGAGGTCGCGCGGCAGGCCGTGCGTGTCGTGCAGGTAGTGGTAGTCCTCGTCGGTCAGGTGGCCGTTGCCTCGGGATCGGTGGCGGGAAACTATCGGACCACCTTTCGTCATGAGGGTGCGGAAGCGGTCCTCCTCATTTCGCAGGGTTTCGCGAACGTTGCGTACCTCGATGTCCTGCTTGAAGTGGTCGATAGTGTGCTCGATCGGGTGGGTAGGCAGTTCGCTCAGGGTGCGAGTCGGATCGGTGCGCCACAAGGTGGTCAGGACTCGGCGGATCAGGCGGCGGAGCACGTAGCCGCGCTGGGTGTTGGACGGGCGGATGCCGTCGCCGATGACCACCACGGTGGAGCGCAGATGGTCGCTGACGATGCGCAGGGAGCGATCGTCGAGCTGCCAAAGGCTCGGAATGGTTTCCGTCCAGGGCACGAAAATGTCGCAGTCGAAGACGGAACTCTTGCCCTGCAGGATCGTGAGCATGCGTTCCAGGCCCATGCCGGTGTCGACCCGTTCCGGGGTGAGCGGCTCCAAGGTGCCGTCATCGTGGCGGCGGTAGCGCATCATCACGTGGTTCCACACTTCGGTCCAGCCCGGGTCGGTGGTGGGTGTGCCGCGCGGTGGGGTTTCGCCGGTCCAGACGAATATTTCCGAGTCGGGGCCGCAGGGGCCGGTCGGGCCGTTGGACCACCAGTTCTCGTCCTGGGTGAGCTCGACCGGCACGCCCAAGCTTTCCCAGGTGTGGAGGGAAGTTTCGTCGGGGCCGACCTGGTCGTCGCCGCCGAAGACCGTCACGTGCAGGCGGTCGGGGGAGATGCCGAAGCCGTCGCGGAGCAGCTCGTAGCCCCACTTCAGGCTCTGCACGCCGGGGTAGTCGCCGAGCGACCAGGAGCCGAGCATCTCGAAGACGGTCAGATGGGTGTCGTCGCCGACTTCCTCGAGGTCGGTGGTGCGCAGGCAGCGTTGCACGTCCACCAGACGGCGGCCTTCAGGGTGCGGTCGGCCCTCGAGATACGGGGTCAAGGGATGCATGCCCGAGGTCGTGAACAGCACGGAATCACCGGGCGGTGAGATCAGGGAGTTGCCGGGAATCAGGATGTGGCCGCGTTCGCGGAAGAAGTCGGTGAACGTACGTGTGGTCTCGTCGACGTTCATGATGGTGGTCCTTTCGGGTCAAAAGACCGGAAAGGGGTCACCGGCGACGGGCGCTGGGCACGAAAATGCCGGCGAGCCGTTTCCGGTCGCCGGCGGAAGAGAAAGTCAGGCAGCGGCAACCGACGAGCAGGTAGCTCGTGCGGTCGCGTAAACGGTGCTGCCGGTCATGACATCCATGGTACGAGCGTGGGCCAGCGCTTTTCGTGCGCCGGGGCCGCCAGTGCGACGGCCCCGGCGTCACTCCTACGACGCGTACGTCTCGAACTCACCCACGCGCGGGGTGCCGGACGCGCTCACGATGTCGAAGGTAACTTTCTTGAGGGATGTCGCGGTGAACGTGATGACGCCCGAGCCCGTCCCGGTCTTGAGGACCGCGCCGGTGTCGCCGTTGAGCACCCGGTAGGAGCCGATCGTGCCGCCGCCGCTGGCCGCGCGGATGTTGATGCGGGAGACCGTCGTGGCCGTACTCCACTTGATCGAGATGTAGCCGGTGCTGCCGTTCGGTGACCAGTAGGTGGTCATGTTGCCGTCGCGGACGTCGCCGTAGCTCGTGCCGGTCGCCTTGCTCGAACCGTCCGAGCCCGCCCCGATGCTCAGGTTCGTGCCGCTGGGCTGGGTGGCGGTCGGCGTCGGGGTCGGCGTCGTCGGGTTGGGGGTGGTCGGTGACGGGCTGTTCGGGGAGGGGCTGCTCGTGACCGAGCAGTTGCCGGTCGAAGTCTTCATGCCGGTGTTCGCGCCCGCGGTCGAGCGGACGATGCTGGGCACGCACGACGCGTTGTCCAGGCCGTAGGCGTACGGAATGGAAACGCTCGTGTTGGACGGCATGGACGGACCCGCGGGGTTGGTTTCGCTGTCGGCGGCCGACCAGGTGACGTTGTCGAGAATGTTTCCGGACGCCTGCCAGTAGCCGGCCGCGTCGGTGTAGAACGTGCCGAGGACGTTCATCGAGTCCTCGAAGTAGTTGTTCTCCACCTTGGCGCGGGCGCCGGCGCGCGAGTTGATGCCGGATTCGTTGAGGCTGAAGTAGTAGTTGTTGTAGATGTGCGCGACACCGCCGCGCAACAACGGCGTACGTGAATCGATGTTCTCGTAGCGGTTGTGGTGGAACGTGATGAAGCTGTTGGCGGTGTCGCTCTCGCTCGAGCCGATCAGGCCGCCGCGGCCGGAGTTCTTCAGGTACGCGTAGGACAGCGTCACGTATTGCACGTTGTCCTTCAGGTCGAACAGGCCGTCATAGCCCGCGTCCTCGCCGCCCGAGGCCTCGAGGTTGACGTGGTCGACCCAGACGTTTCGCACGGTACTTTCCATGCCGATCGCGTCGCCGCCGTTGGAGGTCGGCGAGCCCGACTTCTTGACGTTCCGGACGGTCACGTTCTGGATGATGATGTTGCTCGAATCCCGGATGTGGATGCCGAGCTGGTCGAAGACGGCGCCGCTGCCCACGCCGATGATCGTGACGTTGCTGATCTCCTTGAGCTCGATCTTGTCGGCGGCGGTGTTGCAGCTGTCGCCGGAAACTTTCGTGGTGTTGCCATGGTTGATCGTGCCCTGGACCTCGATGGTGATCGGGGTGCTGCTGCTGGCCCTGCTGCACAGCGCCTGGTGGATCTGCGTCCCGGTGGTGGCCCGCACGGTCGTCCCGCCGTTGCCGCCGGTCGTCCCGCCGTTGAGGGACGCGTAGCCGATGGGGCTGCCGACCGCGGCGGCCGAAGCCTCCAGGGACGGCAGGGCGACGGCGACAGCGGCGCCCGCCGCGCCGGTGGTCAGTGCCGCGAACACCCGCAGCGCGACTGATCGTCTCATCCTTGCCTCGCTTCTTCGTCGAACCCGTTTGCCCGACCTGCCTGCCACCGGAAGACGGCGGCCCCACGAGGCAGGAAAGCGCTTTCCTGTGCGAGGATAGAGACACATCTATTACGTACGCAAGAACGAGTTACCCGGACGGCAACGCGGCCACCCGGGCCTCAACCGCGCCCGACCAGCCTGAACGCGGGCTCGCGCGGCCGCGGGTACGCCGCCTGGGCCGCGCTTCCTGTTTCGGCCGCGCGCCTCTGTTGGCCGCGCGTCGCTGCTGACCGCGCCCCGCTGGTGGCGGTGGCCCGCTGGTGGTCGCGCGCTGCTGGTGGCCGCGCGCCGCTCGGGAGCGTCTGCCGCTTCGAATCTTGATTAGCTGCCGCTCGCCGCGTGCGCGAGTTAATCAACGCTTGCCGCGCCTACCCGGGTCGCGCGCCTGCCGTGCGAGATCTTGGTGAAGCTGGGTGCGGTGTGTGCGGCAAGTCATCAGGGTTCGTGAGGTGACCGGGTGAGCGCTCGGCAGTGTCGCGTGCGGAGGCGGGGTGAGTGCTCGGCGGGTTTCGCGCGTGTGGGCCGGGTGAGTGCTCGGCGGGTTTCGCGCGTGTGGGCCGGGTGGGCGCACGGCGGGTCTCGCGCGTGGCGGTTGGGTGGGTGCTCGGCGGGTCTCGCGGGCGGCGGCTGGGCGAGAGGTCAGGCGGGCAGCTCGGCGTAGAAGGCGCGCAGGGCGTCGGCCATCAGGTGCGGGGCGGCGCTCGGGGCGAAATGCGACTGGCCCGGCCACGCGAGTCGGCGCGCGGCGGGGAGGGCGGCGGCCAGGGCGTCCATGGTGGTGGGCATCGGCTCCCAGGTGTCGGCGCCGGCCAGGATCAGGGTGGGCACTGTCAGGTCTGACCAGCGGGACGGGTCGGGGTCGTCGTCGGCCAGGGCCTCCAGGTCGTGGAGCCAGCCGATGGCGGTGCGACGGGCCTCGGCCGGGTCGGGCTTGCGGTCGCCGGCGGCGGCTGCGAAAGCGGCAACGATCGCGGGTGGCACTCGGGTGACCTCGTTGAGGACGGCGAACATCTCGGCGGCGTCGTCGCGCTCGAAAGCGGCTCGATAGCGGTCGAGCAACGGCGCGACGGCCGGGCCGGAGGCGAACAGCGGTGGCTCGAAGACTGCCAGCGAGAGCAGCGAATCCGGGTTAACAAGAGCGGTGTGCAGCGCGAGCGTGGCGCCGCAGGAGGCGCCCACCAGATGCGCGGGGCGGCCGATGGCGTCGAGGATCGCGGTCAGGTCGCCGACCTCGTCCTTGAAGGACTTGCGGATCGACGGCACGTCGCTTGGGCCGTAGCCGCGGCGGGCCGGCATCCACAGCTCGAACGAATCCTCCAGCAGCGGGGCGAGCGGGGCCCAGCTGTGCAGGCCGCCACCCGAGCCGTGCAGCAGGACGACCGGGGTGCCCGCGCCCTGGCGGTGCACCATCAGGCGGGTGCCGTCGGCCGCGCGTACGGGAAAGTCGGTCATGGCATTTGATCCTCTCGGGCGGGCCAGTGAGTGAGCGCCGTGTGGACCGCGTCCACCACGTGGCGGAAGGACGTGTCGAGGTCGCGCGGGTGGCCGAAGCCGGCGGACGACTCGAGCGTCGCGAAACCGTGCAGCGTGCTGCGGACGAAACGGATCGCGTCGGTGAGGCCGGGCTCCTCGATGCCGTAGGCGCGGAAAGTTGCGTAGCTCAGGTCGATCAGGCGCAGGTGACCCGCGGAGTTGTGGCCGATCTCGGGTGGCAGCTGGAGGTTGGTCGCGGCGTACTGGCCGGGGTGAGTTACCGCGAAATTTCGGTACGCCTCCGCGAAACCCGTCAACGCGTCTTGACCGGAACGGCCGGCCACGGCGAGCGCGATCTGATCGGAGAACGCGGTGGCGGCCCGGATGGCGACCTGGTGGAGCAGCGCCTCGCGGTTGCGAAGGTGGCCGTAGAGGCTGGCGTCGGCAACGCCGAAATGCCGCGCGACGGCGGCGACGGTGAGCCGCTCGAGGCCCAGCGAATCGGCCAGCTCGGCGGCGGCTGCGGCGACGCGCTCGGTGGTCAGGCCCTGCCGCGGCATGGCAATCCTTAGGGTGCTCGGTAAAAACCTAGGAGCCCTAGGTTAGCACCACGGCGCGGCGGATCGCCTCCAGGTCCTCGCGCAGGGCGCGGGCCCGGGCGGCACCCACGATCTCGCCGATCCACGACTCCATCTCGGGAACGAGAGCCTGCGCGATCCGCACGACCTCGCGGCCGCGGTCGGTCGGCTGCACGAGCTTGGCCCGGCGGTCGGCCGGGTCGGGGACGCGCACCACGTACCCGTGCGTCTCGAGGTGGGCGACCAGCTCGGCCATCGCCTGCTTGGTCATCTGGGCGCGCTCGGCCAGGAGGCTCACGGTCGTGCCGGTGTCGTCCAGGTATTCGAAGACCGCACTGTGCACCGGCCGCACCGCCTCGTGGCCCTGCTCGGCAAGATGCGTGAGAACGCGGCCGTTGAGTGCCACGAA
Source organism: Actinoplanes sp. CA-142083 (assembly GCF_050942195.1). NCBI lineage: Bacteria > Bacillati > Actinomycetota > Actinomycetes > Micromonosporales > Micromonosporaceae > Actinoplanes > Actinoplanes sp. CA-142083. The sequence goes on along the minus strand of NZ_CP192076.1, from coordinate 6,161,875 downwards.
AATTTCGCGCATGAGGACGGCGAGGTTCTCCGGACGCGGGCGTCCGTCGGTCATCGGGGGACGTCTTGACATTCGACAGGCCACCTGTCTAGTTTGCGGATATGGACAAGCTACCTGTCGATCGTGCCACATGCGAGCGGTTGGTCACCGGGACCGACGAGATCACGATTCTGGCGGGGAGCGCGCAGACCGGGCGGCGCGCTCTTCGCGGTGGAGATCCGGATGAAGCCGGGCGGCGGGCCGCCCGTCATGCACCGGCATGCGCCGGGGGAGATCTATCACGTGCTCGAGGGCGAGTTCACGTTCTATCTCGATGAGGACGATGCGGGGGTACGGCGGGTGACGGCCACCGCCGGCGAGTCGTTCCCATGGCGGGCGGGACGCCGCACACGGTCCGCAACGAGTCGAAGGAGGACGCGGTCGCTTTCGTCGTGCACGCGCCGGGCGGGCCGATGGAAAGTTTCTCGCGGGCAGCGGCGGCGGCCACGAGCCCGGACATGGAGACGATGCTGGCGATAGCGGCCGCCAACGGGATCGAGCTGCTCGGCCCGATCCCCGCCGTGGCCTAGCATCACGGCCGTTGTCGGCGGCGCGGCGTGCAGGTGGTGCGGTGTGCATGCGGTGCGGTCCTCTGGCGGGCGTACGCCGGACCCGGAAACTTTCCGGGTCCGGCGTTGCTGTGGCTCGGGCGCGGCTGGGGAGACGCTTGCCGGGCGCTAGTGGCCGGCGGAGTGCTCCTCGGCGATCTCCTCGCGAGCGCGCTCGAACGGATCGCCGTACTCGTGGATGGCCCGGCGGGCGAAGGCCTGCTGGACCGTCGCGACGCGTTCGGAGCGGCCGCGGCCCAGGAAGCTGATCGCCCAGTGCATCACGGCGCTCACCCTGTTCTTGAAGCCGACCAGGTAGAACAGGTGGACCACCACCCAGATCACCCAGGCGAAGAAGCCATCGAGGCGGAGCTTGCCGATGCTGGCGACCGCCGCGAAGCGGGAGATCGTGGCCAGGCTGCCCTTGTCGAAGTACTTGAAGGGCTTTCCGGCGGGCTTTCCGGCGAGGCGGGTCTTGATGGTGTTCGCCGCGTACTTGCCGCCCTGGATGGCTACCTGGGCGACGCCGGGGAGCTGCTGGCCCTGCTCGTCGTTGAGGTTGATCATGTCGCCGAGGACGAAAATTTCCGGGTGGCCGGGGACCGTCAGGTCGGGCTCCACGAAAATGCGGCCGGCGCGGTCGGCCTTGGCGCCGGTGGTCTCGGCCAGCTTGCGGGCCAGCGGCGGAGCGGAGACGCCGGCCGCCCAGACCTTCGTCATTGACGGGATCCGCTCGTGGCCGCGCTCGGTCTCGACCTCGATGCCGGTCGCGTCGACGCCGACGACCTTGGTGTTCAGCTCGACCTCGACGCCGAGCAGGTGCAGCTGGCGCAGCGCGCGGGTCGACAGGTGGTCGCCGAACGTGTTGAGCACCGCCGGCAGCGCGTCGATCAGGATGATCCGGGCCTTGCGCGGGTCGATGTGCTTGTACTGGCCGGGCAGGTTGCGGTGGGCGAGCTCGGCGATCTGACCGGCCATCTCGGTGCCGGTCGGGCCCGCGCCGACGACCACGAAGGTCAGCCAGCGGTCGATGTCTTCCTCGGAGGTCTGCAGGTCGGCGATCTCGAAGGCGCCGAAGATGCGGGCGCGCAGCTCGAGCGCGTCGTCGATGTTCTTCATGCCGGGCGCGTGGTCGGCGAAACCGTCGTTGCCGAAGTAGGACTGCGCCGCCCCGGCGGCCACGATCAGCGTGTCGTACCCGACCTCGTAGTCGATGCCGGGGCCCTCGACCGAGACGATCTTCTTCTCGACGTCGATCTTGGAGGCCCAGCCCAGGCGTACGTCGACGTTGTCCTGTCGCTTGAGCACCTCACGGATCGGGGGCGCGATCTCGCCCTGCGACAGGATGCCGGTCGCGACCTGGTAGAGCAGGGGCTGGAACAGGTGGTACGCCGTACCGTTGATCAAAGTGATGTCGACGGGCGCGTTCTTCAATGCCTTGATCGCGAAGAGTCCGCCGAACCCGGCGCCGATGACCACTACACGATGCCGCTGCATCATCACTCCCGTTGTACTCGGTTTCCGCCATGTACAGCGCTCTGATCAGGGTGATTATGCCGTGAGTATCGACACCGTGACGGGCCCGGAGTGGAACATCACTCCGGGCCCGGAACAGGTTTACGGAGTCCAGACGATGTTGGGGTTCACGTGGCCGGTCCAATCGAAGGTGGCCATGTTGTCCCAGCCGTCGCCGGTGCCGTTGATGTTGGCGGGGTCCCAGCCGTTGCCCTTGACGGCGTACCAGGTGGGCTCCCAGTAGAAGACGCCCACCGCGCCGGCGTTGCGGGCCGTGTTCTGCACCCAGGTGAACTGTTGCGCCTGCCCGGCCCAAGTTGCCGGAATGTTGTCGCAGAGCACGGTGCCGGGGATCGAGTTGGAGGTGCTGTCCGCGTTCGCGGTGGTGAACTGGTACGCGGTCTCGGCGATGACGACCGGCTTGCCGTAGCGGGACTTCACGTCGGCGATGACGTTGTACAGGTTGGCGAGCGTGCCGTGCCACATGCAGTAGTACGACAGCGCCGTGACGTCCCAGGTGACGCCCTGCGCCCTGATGCCGTCGTAGAACCAGCGGGCGTTCGCGTCACTGTCCGCGTCGGCGGTGTGGATCCACACCTGCGTGGAGCTGTTGCAGGCTTTCGTCGCGTTGTAGCCCTGCTTCAACAGGGAGGCCAGGGGCGCGAAATTGTTGTTGGAAACTTTCCCGGTCGGCCAGAGCATCCCGACGTTGATCTCGTTGCCGATCTGCACGCTGTCGGGAGTGGTGCCCTGTGCTTTCAGGGCGGTGCAAACGTCGTACGTGTAGCTGTAGACGTCTGTCTGCATTTGCGTGAGTGAATGCGATGCCCACGCCGCAGGCGGATATTGCTTGCCCGGGTCGGCCCACGTGTCGGAGTAGTGGAAGTCGACCAGGAGCTTGAGGCCCTTGGCTTTGATCGCCTTCGCCTGTTGCAAAACTTTCGCTTTGTTGTTGTAGCCGCTGGCCGGGTTGTTCCAGATGCGCAGCCGCATGTAGTTGGCACCTGCCGACTTGAGGATGTCGTAGGGGTCGGCGGCGGCGCCCGACTTGTTGTAGTACTTCGCGCCGAGGTCGAGGCTGCGCTGCAGCGACGAGACGTCCGCACCGAGCATGGTGAGGGTGTTCGCCGCGTGGGCGGGGGTGGGGATGGCCAGCGACAGCGTGAAGATCACGGCGATCGCGACGGCCTTGAGGGACGGTTTCATGGCGCTCCTTCGAGAAAAAGGTGCGTAACCGATATTTCCGAAATATCTGGTGCGGAGCGCCGGATATCTCGGACCCCGGGGGAGCGGGAGTCAGCCGAGAGCGGGGGAGGTCTCTCGCAGAACCAGAGAGGTGGGAACGGTGATCGAGAGCGGGGTGCGCCCGGCGATCACGTCCGTGAGCAGCCGGACCATCTCTTCGCTGATGCGGTCGAGCGGATGCCGCACCGTCGACAGCGGCGGATCCAGCGTCGCCGCCAGCCCCGAGTCGTCGAACCCGACGACCTGCACGTCTCCCGGCACCTGCTGGCCCGCGTCGCGCAACACCGGCAAAGCTCCCGCCGCCATCGCGTCCGAGGCGGCGAAAACGCCGTCGAGATCGGGCGCCTGCTCGAGCAGCTGCCGCATCGCCGCCGCCCCGCTCGCCCGCCCCCAGTCGCCGTGCACGATCAGCGCCGGATCGAGCTCGAGCCCGTGCGCGAGCAGCGCGTCCGTGTACCCCTGCAGGCGGTCGACGCCGCCGACCATGTCCTGCGGCCCGGTGATCGTGGCGATCCGCCGGCAGCCGGCCGACGCCAGATGGTCGACCGCCGAGCGGGCCCCCGACCGGTCGTCCGCCATCACCGACGAGATCACCTGCTCGTAGCCGAGCACCCGCCCGCAGGCCACGATCGGCACTTCCGCCTGCACGAGGTGGCTGAGCAGCGGATCGCCCGAGTGCGGCGAGATCAGCACCACGCCGTCGACGTGGCCGCCGGAGAGGTACGCGATGGTCCTGTTCCGTTCCTCCGGCGTCGACGCGATCATCAGGATCAGCGTCAGCTCGCGGTCGGAAAGTGCCTGCGCAACACCGCGCAACAACACGGAAAAGTTCGGGTCCTCGAAGAGCAGATGTTGCGGCTCGGTGAGCAGGAAAGCTATCGACCCGGACTTTCCGGTGGCCAGCGAGCGGGCATGCGGGTTCGCCGTGTAACCGGTCCGGGCGATCGCCTCGCGCACCGCTCTGACGGCCTCGGGGCTGACCCACTCCCGGCCGTTCAGGACGCGGGAGACGGTCGCGTAAGAGACCCCGGCCTCGCGCGCCACGTCGCGGATGGTGGGCCGCTTGCGCCCCGTACCGGGCGGTGTCGGCACGTGGGGGATCATAGTGCTCATCAGGCCTTCACCGCGCCCGCGCCGAGGTCGACGCGCCAGTAACGCTGCAGCGCGAGAAAGAGCACGACCAGCGGGACGATCGAGATCAGCGCGCCGGTGACCACGATGATGTACATCGACGGCTGGGCGGCGCCCTGATTCAGCAAGCTGTTGAGCCCCACGGTCAGGGGATAGAGGCGGTCACTCCCCAGCATGATGTAGGGCAGCATGAAGTTGTTCCAGATCGCCACGAATTGGAACAGGAAAACGGTGACCAGGCCCGACCGCATCATCGGCAGCGCGACCGTTCCGAAGGTGCGCCAATCGCCGGCGCCGTCGATATGAGCCGCTTCCAGGACGTCGGTGGGAATCGTCGCGGCCGCGAAAATCCGGCAGAGATAGATTCCGTACGGGGTGATCATGCTGGGCAGCAGCACGGACCAGTAGGTGTTGGTCATCCCCACCTTGGCCAGCAGCAGGTACTGCGGGATCGCCAGGATCACGCCGGGCACCAGCACCCCGGCCAGGATGAGGTTGAAGACGAGCTTCTTGCCGGGAAAGTTGTACTTGGCCAGCGCGAAACCCGCCATCGCCGAGATCAGCGTCGAGCCGGCCGCGCCCACCCCGGCGTACAGGGCGGTGTTGGCCATCCAGCGCCAGTACAGCCCGTCGCGGTAGGTGCTGAGGTCGCCGATGTTCGCGAAAAGATGCGTGCTCGGCGCCAGGGTGAAGGTCGAGAAAAGCTCGCTGGGGCTTTTCGACGCCGCGATCAGCACCCAGACCACCGGGAAGAGGCAGTACAGCGCGCCGAGCAGCAGCAGGATCGTCGCGGCCGGGCTGAACCGCCGGTTGCCGCGGCGGTCCCGCGGGTCGGTCGCGGGCTCGGTGGTGGCCGGGACGGCCGGCAGGGCGGTGGTGACGCTCATGTCAGTCCTCCTGGTTGAAGGCCCGGTTCCCGACGAGCTTGAGGAACCCGAAGGACAGGACGAAAGTTGCGAGCGCGATGACGACCGAAGTCGCCGCCGCGGAGTAGATGTCGTTGCGGGTGAAGGCGTCCCGGTACACCTTCATCAGCGGCGTCCACGTGGTGGAGATGGTGTTGCTCAGCGGCTTGAGCGTCATCGGCTCCGCGAAAACTTGCAGCGTCGCGATGAGCGAGAAGACGAACGTCATGATGAGCGACGGCAGGATGATCGGGATCTTGATGCGCCATGCGATCTGCTTGTCCGAGGCGCCGTCGAGCCGGGCGGCCTCGAACAGCTCGGTGGGGATCGCCCGCAACGCCGTGTAGATGACGATCATGTTGAAGCCGGTGCCGCCCCAGACCGCGATGTTCGCGACCGCGTACAACACCCCGGAGCCGGCGAGCACGTCCGGCGAGGAAAGTCCGAAGACGCCGAGGAGATCGTTGAAGGGGCTCACCCGCGGCAGATAGAGAAAACCCCAGAGAAGGGACGCCACGACTGCCGGCACCGCATAGGGCAAAAAGATCGACGTACGGGCGAAAGTGCCGACCCTCGTGCGCCCGGCGTCCAGGAGCAGGGCCATCAGCAAGGCGAGCCCGAGCATGGTCGGCACCACGATCATCCCGTACGCGGCGACCCGGTAGACGCTGGGCAGGAAGTCGGGGTCGCTCAGCGAGCGCGCGTAGTTGGTCAGCCCCGCCCAGACCTCGGTGCGCGCGCCGGCGCCGAGCCCCAGGCCGCTCACCTTCACCCGGCGCAGGCTCAGGTAGGCCGCGTAGACGATCGGTGCGGCCAGGAACAACGCGAACAGGATCAGGGCCGGCGCGAGGAACTGATAGGGCGCCCCGGCCCGGCGCGTACGTGTGCTGGAAACCGCCGGCACGGCCGTCACCTTCTTCTCGAAGCGGGGTTGGCGGCGGGCGCTTTCGCGCCCGCCGCGAAAATTTCCGTCAGCCGGCGACCTTGAAGCCGGTGTTCTTCATGTCGTCCACCGTGGTCTTCTGCATGGCGGCCAGCGCCGTGGCGAAGTCCTTCGCCTGCTTGGAAGTGGCGGCCTTGCCGAAAGCGTCGTTGTAGCTGGAGTACGCCACGTTGACGTTCGGGCCGTAGGTGAACGGGTTGGTGATTTTCGCGGCCTCGGCGGCAACCGAGTAGAAATCGCTCTGGTTGGACAGGAACGCCGGCGGCTGGGTCAGCGCGGCGGCGGAGTCGACCGACGCGGGGTAGACGTTGGCGGTCTGGGCGAGGGCCTTGATGCCGGCCGGGTCGGTGTTCATCCACGCGATGAACTGCGCGGCCTGCGCCTTGTGCTTGCTCTGGGTGGTGACGCTGGTGGCCGAGCCGCCCCAGTTGCCGTTCTTCGGGCTGGCGGCGTCCCACTGCGGCAGCAGCGTCGCCTTCCACTTGCCCTTGGTGCTGGCGGCGTTGCCCTCGAGCACGCCGGGGCCCCAGACCGAGCTCAGCCAGCCGACCTGCGTGCCGTCGTTGAGCGCGGCGTTCCACTCCGGGGTGTACATCGGCTTGTTGTCGACGACGCCCTCCTGCACGAGGCCACCCCAGTAGCTGGCGACCTTCTGAGTGTTGGTCTCGTCGATGGCGACCGACCAGGTGTCGCCGTTGACGCCCCACCAGGAGGCGCCGGCCTGCTGGGAGAGCCCGGCGAACCAGCCCGGGTCGTTGGCCGAGAAGGTGCCGAGGTACTGCTTCTTGTTCGCGGTGTGGATCTTGCGGGCCGCGGCGGCGTAGTCGTCCCACGTCTTCGGTGGCTGGAGGCCGAGTTTCTCGAAAATGTCGGTGCGGTAGTAGAACATCATCGGGCCGGAGTCCTGCGGGACGCCGTAGAGGGCCTCGGAGCCGAGGGTCATCGCGTTCCAGGCCGAGTCGGGGAACTTCGCCTTGAGGCTGCCGGCCTCCTTGGAGATGTCGGCGAGCGCGTCGGCGGAAACCAGCGTGGGAACTTTCTGGTACTCGGCCTGCATGACGTCGGGGGCGCCGCTGCCGGCCTTGATCGCGGTGAGCAGTTTCGTGACGGCCGGGTCGCCGCCGTCCTGCTTGTTGACGGTGACGTGGATGTCGGGGTGGGCCGAGTTCCAGCCCTCGACGACCTTGTCCATGTTCGGCGCCCAGGTCCAGTAGGTCAGCTCGACCTTCTCGCCCGGCTTGGTGGCGGTGTCGCCGCTGCTGTCGTCGTCGCTGGAGCAGGCGGCCGTGGTCATCATGAGCGCCGCGGCCAGAACCCCGGCGAGCGGCAGGAATGTCCGTTTCATCGATCCTCCTCGATCGGACGGCCGCGGGAGGGGTGCGGCCGCGGTCGCTGCCGGGGGAGACGTGCGTCACCGAACAGGACCTGTGACCGGTTACAGTGCTGCCCGGTAATGCAATTGTCAAGCCCTTGCGTCACGGCAGTTACAGGGCTGTATCGTGCGGAGCCAGGCGGCTGTGACCGGTTACAGCCAGGCCTCCCCGTTCAAAAGGAGTCACCCGTGTTGGACGTCGCGCACCATCCCTGGTCCGAGCCGCTGCGCCGGCCGCGGATGAGCAACGACGAGGACGTGCGGGCCGGTGTCTCGCTCACCAGCCGCTACCTGATCCGTCACGGCCGTCCGGTCATTCCGGTCTCCGGCGAGATCCACTACAGCCGCGTCCCACGCGCCCGCTGGCGGGAGCGCCTGCGGCAGATGCGCGCCGGCGGGGTCACGGTCGCGTCCAGTTACGTGTTCTGGCTGCACCATGTTTCGCGGAAAGGTGAGCCGCGCTTCGACGGAAACCTCGACGTGGGCGCTTTCGTGGACCTGGCGAACGCGGAAGGGCTCGACGTCTTCCTGCGGATCGGGCCCTGGTGCCACGGGGAGTCGCGTAACGGCGGCTTTCCGGACTGGGTGCAGGAAACTCCCGTACGCCATCGCACCGACGACCCCGGTTATCTTTCGCTCGTCCGGGAATGGTTCGGCCAGATCGCCGCGCAGGTGGGCGACCGTCCGCTGCTGGGCATCCAGCTGGAGAACGAGCTCTACGACCAGCCCGCGCACCTCGTCACGCTCAAGCGGCTGGCTCGCGATGCCGGCCTGTCCGCGCCGCTCTGGACGGCGACCGCGTGGGGCGGCGCGGAGCTGCCGGACGACGAGGTCATGCCGCTCTACGGCGGCTACGGCGACGGGTTCTGGGTCGACGCCGACGCGCCGTGGGACCCGACTTTCCGCGACCACTACTTCTTCTCGCACGTCTGGGACGACCCCGGGATCGGCGCCGACCTGCGGCGGATGCACGAGGCCAAGCTGAGCCTGCCGCAGCCGCGCACCCCCTCGCTGCTGTTCCCGCCGGCGACCTGCGAGCTCGGCGGCGGCATGGCGACCGCGTACCACCGCCGGCCGCGACCGGCCGCCCTCGACGTCGCGACGATCGCGCATTGCAAGATCGGGAACGGCTCGGCGTGGCAGGGCTACTACATGTACGCCGGCGGCACGAACCCCGCTCTCGACGGCGGCGCCCAGGAGTCCCACGCGACCGGCTACCCCAACGACATGCCGCGCCTGGGCTACGACTTCCACGCCCCGATCGGCGAGGCCGGCCTGCTCGCCGAGAGCCACGCGCTGCTCCGATCGCAGCACGCTTTCCTGGCGGCCTTCGGCGCCTCGCTGGCCGAGATGCCGTCGAGCCTGCCCGCGGCCCGGCCGACCGGCGTCGAGGACGCGGAAACCTTGCGCTGGGCGTTGCGCAGCGACGGTCGCAGCGGGTTTCTCTTCATCGCGTGGCACCAGCCGCACGACCCGCTGCCGGCCTATCGCGGCGCGCAGTTCCAGGTGGCGCTGGCGAACGAAACCTTCGTGCTGCCCGCCGCGCCGGTCGACGTCCCGCCCGGCACACTCGCCCGCTGGCCCCTCGCGCTGACGCTCGGTGGCGTGCGGCTCGACTGGGCCACCGCGTCCGCGCTGACGGTCCTGCCGGGCACGGTGCCCACCCTCGTGCTGGTCGCGGAGGCCGGCATCGAAGTCTCTTACTCCGTCGGCGGATCTGTCGCCACCGTCGAGCCGGGCCTGTCGCCGGTCCGGCTCCGGGCGGGCGGCGGCGAGCTGGACCTGCTGGTCCTGCCCGCCGCCGTCGCCGGCTCGCTGTGGGTCTGCGAGGACGGTCCCGCCCGCCGTTTGCTGCTCTCGGAGGGCGCGCTGACCTGGGGCCCGGACGGACGCGTCGAGTCCACGGATCCTTCCGTGCGGGTTTACGACCCGGCGGCGGAAAGTTTCACCGACCTCGTTCTCGAGCGTTCCGCCGAGCCGGGCGTGCGCGGCGGTTCGGCGCGGGCCGACCTGGTGCGCCCGGCCGGGAGCGCCGTGCCGGTCGCCTACGGAAAGTTCGACGGCCGGCAGTCGGCGCCCACCGCGGAAACTTTCGAGGAACTGGCGGCGGTCTTTCGCGTGACGTTGCCGGACTGGGCGACGGACGGCGGGCTCGACTCCTACCTGCGGATCTGGTGGGCCGGCGACGTCGCGCACCTTCGCGTCGACGGGCGGACCGTCACCGACCGCTTCTGGGACGGCTCGACGTGGGTCGTCAGCCTCCGCGACGCCGGCGTGCGCCCGGATTCCGAGGTCACGCTGCACGTGCTGCCGCTCGCGGCCGGGTCGACCGTTTCGCTTCCCGAGGACGCCCGCGACCGCCTCGCGGCGGCCGACGGGCAGCTTCTGGCGATCGATCGGCTTGCGCTGCAAGGGTGGCCGGTCTTTCGAGAGCCCCATCTCGTACGGCGCAGCGCACGGCGCATGGCGGATGGTCGCGAAATCATCTACTTCGACGACACGCCGCCGTTCACCGACCGGGACGCCGTGGACGTGCGCCCGCTGCCGCCGGCGTCGTCCGATCCGGAGATGCGCTACGACCCGCTGACCGGGGAATGGATCGCGATCGCGGCCCACCGTAACGACCGGACCTTCCTGCCCGCGCCCGACCAGGACCCGCTCGCCCCCACCGTCCCCGGCGGCGCCCCGACCGAGATCGCCGCGGCCTCCTACGACGTGGTGGTCTTCGAGAATCGGTTCCCGTCCTTCTCGCCCCGGGCGCGGGGCGGGCTCGAGCTCGTCGACAACGATCCGCTGTGGCCGGTGCGGCCCGCGCGCGGGCGTACGGAAGTCGTGGTTTTCTCCTCGGCGCCGCAAGGCTCGTTCGGGAGCCTGTCGCCGCACCGAGCCCGCACGGTCATCGAGGCCTGGGCCGACCGGACCGCGGCGCTCGGGGCGTCACCCGACGTGGAGTACGTGTTCCCGTTCGAGAACCGGGGACGCGAGATCGGCGTGACGCTGCCCCACCCGCACGGGCAGATCTACGCGTTTCCCTTCGTGCCGCCCAAGGCCGCCCGCATGATCGCCATGGCCGGCGCCCACCGCGGCGGAAACTTGTTCCGCGACATTCTCGACGCCGAGCGAAAAGCCCGGACGCGTCTGGTGGCGACCTCCGTGCACTGGACGGCTTATGTGCCGGCGGCGTCCCGGTGGCCCGTCGAGGTGCACTTGGCGCCGCACCGGGATGTTCCCGACCTGCCGGCGCTGACCTCGGCCGAGCGCGACGACCTGGCCGTGATCTACCTGGATGTGCTCGGGCGGCTTGACCGTTACTTTCCGGGGGTGGAGGCGCTGCCATACATCGCGGGGGTCTTCCAGGCCCCGGCCCGCACCCAGCGTGACCTTTTCCGCCTGCACCTCCAGGTTTTCTCGATTTTGCGCGCGCCCGGCAAGCTCAAGTTTCTCGCCGGCGTGGAATCGGCGATGGGCTCCTGGATCAACGACACCCGCCCGGAGGCGGTGGCGGCGCGGTTGCGCTCACTCGGCTGAGGCCTCGGGTTCGCGGTGTTTCCCGCCTATGCCACGGGCAACTTGGGCCGCGGCACTCCCTGTAGCGTGCGTGCGGTGAAGTCGTGGAGGGGCGCGGCGGCCGGTTTGGTCGTCCTGACGGGGCTGACGGGAGGCTGTGTCCCGGGATCGTGGCGCTCCGAATCGGACTGTCCGGGTGGGAAGGTCACCCCCATTTGGACCGGTCCGACCTCGCCTGCACCTCCGTCGACTGCTGCCCGGGAATCGTTGTGGGTGGCCGACGGAAGCGGGACGGTCCGGACCGTCGACGGGCGGTCGGTCAGCGTCGGCGGTGTGGATCCGCGGATGCCGCCCTCGCTCGTGGCCGGCGCCGGGAAGGTGTGGTCTTACCGGCTCGACAGCGGCGACGTCTCGGTGATCGACCCGGCGGCCGCCAAAGTGACCGGGCACGGCGGCGTGCCGGTGGCGACACCGCTGGTAGAAAACCGGCTGATCGTTGCGCACAAGGCGTTGTGGATCGGTCAGCCCGGGAAACTTTCGCGAATTACGCCGTCCGGGCAGGTCACGCAGGTCGCGTTGCCGGAGAGGCTCATGCCGTCGGCGGCGACCGCCACGAGGCGGTGGCTCTGGCTGGCCTCGGGCAAGCGCCTGCTGCGGATCGATCCCGCCGCTGCGGCTCAGCCCTCGCAGCCGGGCCAAGCGTCGGGGTCTGCTCAGGCGGCGGGTGTCGTCGAGACAGCGTTGCCGGAGAGCGTGGGTGAGCTCGACAGCGGATATGCAGCCGGGATCAACTCGCCGGTGGTGCGGCGGCTCGATCCCGATACCGGGCGGGTCGTTGCCGAGGTTCGGATGCCACACGACGAGCTGGTGATGTCGCTGGCCGGCGGGTGGGCGATCGGCAACTGCGGCACCGCGATGCGGCTGACCGACCGCCTTGCGGTCCGCGTCGCCGACGTCTCACAGGATTTGCCGGCGGTCGCGGCGGTCGGCTCGCTGTGGGTGGGTGACGAGGTCAGATCCGAGATCGTACGCATCGACGCCGCGAGTGGGCATGTCCTGGCGCGGATGCCGTTCGTGGCTTCGGATCCGGACGACCCGGCCTTCTATCTGGTGGCCGGCGAATCGACCGTATGGGTGCTCGACCAGGGAGTGTCGAAAGTGGACACTGTGGCCAACCGGGTCGCCCGCGTGAGGGACGTTCCGGGGATGGCGTCCGCAGTCGCGTATTAGAGGATCTGGTCGTGTGCGTGGGCGCCGTAGTGGCGAGCCTGCCGCGCCATGATTTCGCGCATCGGGGTGCCGCGTGCGACGCCGTAGACCGTTCCGGGGAAGTCGAGGCCCTCCTGGACGGCCCACAGCTCGTCGTGCTGTGACGGCGCGAAGAGCTCGGCGGGATCGCCGGCCGCGATCCAGGCGATCGGGACGACCGTGCCGGGCGGCAGGGTCGAGTTGATGTGCAGGACGCTGTTGATGCGCAACTCGGCGCCCGCGCCGGCGACCGAACCGGGAAACAGGGACGCGCCCGTTGCCACGAAAACTTCGTCCTGCAGGGTCGCGCCGTTGACGTGGGCGTGCGGACCGATCAGCACGGCGTCGCCGATCATCGCCGGATGGTCGCGGCGGCCGCGGACCAGGGCGTGCTCCATCACGACGACATCCTCGCCCAAGCAGACCTCGCCGTCCTCGGCCGTGAGCACCGCGTTGTGCAGGATGCGGGCGCGCTCGCCCAGAATCACGCGCCCGCACAGCACAGCACTCGGCGCCACGTAGGCCGAAGCCGGAACCACCGGCCGTTCACCACGGTGCTCGATGAGACTCATACGAAGCGAATTGCCCACCGGCGCCCCCGCAAACGCTCGCGGCCGGCTTGATCCGCAGCCTGGGGCCCGGAGTCAGGCTGCCTGGTCCGCCAGGGCCTGCTCGAAGCGCGCGGTGTCCCATTTCTCGGCCAGAGCCTGGCGGACCACGTCGGCCTGTGTTGCCGGCGCCATGCCGCCGATCGGCTGGTGACGGTCGAGGTTGGTGGGGAACGCGTAACCCTCGGCCGACGCCGCTATCACGTTTTCCGGGTTGCCGGGAAAGTGTCGCAGAACCGGGTACAGGGCGCGGAGCATCGCCGCGCGGTCGACAGTTTCCATCGCGCGGCCGAAAGCCGACGAGATCTGCAGGAGGTTCGCCATCCGGCGTACGTCGGCGGAGTGGTTCGTGCCGGCGCCGTGGAAGACGGCAGGGTTGAAGAACGCCGCGTCGCCCTTGGCCAGCGGGAGCTGGACCCGGTGCTCGTCGAAGTAGGCGGTGAATTCGGGCTGGTGGAAGGCGATGTAGCCCGGCGGGTACTTCTGCGAATGCGGCAGGTAGAGCGTCGGGCCAGTCTCGAGTGGCATGTCCACATGAGCGACAGCCCCCTGCAGGGTCAGCACGGGAGAGAGGGCGTGGATGTGCGCGGGGTAGCGCAGCGCCTGCTCCCGGGACATGAAGCCCAAGTGGTAATCGCGGTGGGCGACCTGCGCCACGCCGCCGGGGTTGACCACGTTGACCTGCGAGGTCAGCTGGTAGCCCGTGCCCAGCCAGGCCTCGCAGATCAGCGCCAGCGTGTCGTTGTCGTAGTAGGCCGCGAAAGTTGCCGGGTCACGCAGCGCGAACTTGTCGAGGGCGCCCCAGACGCGATCGTTGGCGCCGGGTTTCGCGAAATGGTCGCCGCCGGTGACTCCGGCGGCTTTCTGGGCGGCGATGAGGTCGTTGAGGACGGCGGTGGCGCGGTCGACCACGGCCGGGTCGAAGGCGCCGGCGAACACCACGATCCCGGGGCCGTCCATCAGGGCCCGGACCAGTTCGGCCCGGATCGCTTCCGTGTTCTCCAAGCCGGCCGGGAAGACGAGGACGTTGTCGACCACGTCGATCGCGTGCGGATAGTCGCTCGGATCGGTCTTCTGCTCGCAGACCGCCCGGAAATCGTCCAGGTCGCAGTCCGCGGCGGTGAACCAGGTTGTCATGTCGTCACGCTAGGTCACCGCGAGGCATCGACGAGCCTTGAAAACCCATCAAAATCACATCATGGTGTACGGGTGAAGCACCCGTACCGCATTCGTGAGATCGCCGCCCAGGCCGGCCTCAGCGAGGCGACCGTGGACCGGGTGCTCCACGAGCGCGCCGGCGTGCGCGAGAGCACGATCCGCGAGGTCCGCCAGGCGATCGCCGATCTTGACCGGCAGCGGAGCCAGGTGCGCCTGGCCGGGCGCACATTCATGATCGACGTGGTGGTGCAAGCGCCGCCGCGTTTCTCGGCGTCGATCCGGGCCGCGCTCGAAGCCGAGCTGCCCGGCCTGCGACCCGCAACTTTCCGGGCACGTTTCCATCTCCTCGACGGGCCGTCGGTGCACGAAGTGGTGACCGTGCTCGACCGGATCGCCCGCAACCGTTCCCAGGGCGTGGTGCTCAAAGCTCCCGACGTACCCGAGATCGTGGCCGCGGCCTGCCGCGTGCCCACTCCGCTGGTCACCCTCGTCACCGACCTGCCGGCCACCCGGCGGATCACCTACGTGGGCCTGGACAACCACGCGGCCGGAGCGACCGCCGCCTACCTGATCGATCGGTGGCTCGGCGCTCGTGAGGGGGACGTGCTGGTGGTGCGCGGCCGCAGCGAATTCCGCGGCGAGGACGAGCGGGCCGCCGGGTTTCGCGCCGAGATGCCGAGCTTTCGCCGGCTCTTCTCGGTGGTGGACGCGGAAGACAGTCCGGAAACTGTCGCGGCCGGCATTCGCGACGTGCTCGCGGTCGCGCCGTCGATCCGGGGGATCTACTCGATGTACGCGGGCGCCGGCGGCAACCGGGCCGTCGTGTCGGCCTTTCGCGACCACCCGTACGACGTTTTCGTGGCGCACGACCTCGACGCCGAGAATGTTGCGTTGCTCCGGTCGCGAAAGCTTTCCGCGGTGCTGCACCACGATCTGCGCACCGACCTGCGTCGCGCCTGCCACGCCATCATGCAGGCGCACGGGTTGCTGCCCGGCCCGATCCGCACCAACCCGTCCGCGGTCCAGGTGATCACCCCGCACAACGCGCCGCCGGTCGAGTTCTGACGCGATCTCCGCCGGATCTCCACCCCTTCTCCACGGCTGATCCCTAGCGTCGCCGGGGTGCCGCTCACCGTGCCGACCCACCCCGCCGCCGTGCTGCCGCTCAAGCTGTGGCGGCCCCGCTGGTTCGACGGCGTGGCCCTTGCCGTCGGCTCGACGGCCCCCGACCTCGCGTATGCGCTCGACGGATCCGGCCTTCCGGTCTGGCCGCTGTCGCATCAGGTTCGCGGGCTGATGCTGTGGTGCCTGCCGGTGACGCTCGTCGTGACCTGGCTGATCCGGCTGGCCGCGCCCGTGCTCGCTCCCCATCTGCCGGCGTTCGGCCCGCTCGCGTTGCGGGACTACGGCTCGCTCGGCGGCAGGCCGCACCGGTGGGCGGTCACCTGCTACTCGGCGCTGCTGGCCGCCGCCAGCCACCTCGTGCTCGACGCCCTCGAGAACCTTTCGTCCACCGCCGAATACGCCGGTCACCTGCTCGGTGCGGCCGGTCTGCTCGCGGTCCTGGCGACCATCGGACGCCACAGGTTGCTGCGGCGGTGGCACGGCGAGCCGCCGGCGATCCGGTCGCGGCCGGTGCTGTTCTGGGCGGTCGCCGCCGGGGTTACGTTGCCGCTCGTCGCGGCGGCGCTGTTCCTGCCAGCGGTGTTCCTGGTCCACACGACCGCCGTGCGACTGTTCTGCACGGCCGCGGCGGCCCTACTGCTCGCTACGCTGGCCGTCTAGCTCGACCGAGCACCTCGCCCGGCGGGTAGCTCGCTGAACGTGTCCCGCCACCGGCCGCCCGTCGACGTCGCCCTCCGCCGGCTATGAATGGCTCGCTGCGGAGGGCTGGCAGTGAGCGGCCCGCTCGGCGAGGCGCTCGTCAGCGAGACAAGTGCTCCACCGGTGCCTCTTCATCGCGGTGGATGCGGTTGCGGCCGCCCGCCTTCGCCGCGTACATCGCCGCGTCAGCGCGTCGCAGCTCGCTGTCCGGGTGCGCCCCCGACGTCGCCCGGATGATGCCGATGCTGGCGCCGATGTAGACCTGGCGCGACGGCGTTTCGAAGGGCAGGGCCAATGTTTCCAGGATGCGTTCGGCGACCGTGTCGGCGGTGGCGTCGTCGGTCCACGGCAGGATCACCGCGAACTCGTCGCCGCCCAGCCGGGCCACGACGTCGCCGGCCCGGGTGATGGCGTTGATGCGCTCGGCCACCGCCACCAGGACAGCGTCGCCGGCCTCGTGGCCGAAGGCGTCGTTCACCGGCTTGAAGCCGTCCAGGTCGATGTAGAGCAGCGCGGTCGGGCCTACCGATTCGCCCAGCGCGGACGCCCAGCGGTCGTGGAAACGGCGGCGGTTGGCCAAACCGGTCAGCTGGTCGGTGGTGGCCTGCTCCTCGACCGCGCGCAGGGCCTTGGAGGTCAGCCGCACGAGGCCGTCCAGGCGGGCGATGACCAGCAGGAACAGGACGGCGCAACCGAGCACGATGACCGGCACGTCGATCGGCATGCCGCGTAGCCACTCGATGGCGAGGACCGCGGGGGCCATCAGGCTCGCGATCGCCAGCGCGGCCACGCGGCCCCGAGGCGCGGCGGCCTCGGCCACCGGCGGGCTCTTGCGGGACAGGGTGGTGACCGACGGGTGCAGGGCCGCCGCGCCGCCGAGGGCCTGCATGGCCAGCCAGCCCAGGTCGACGATGTTGCCCGCCTGGTAGCCGATGGTGAGCTCCAGCAGGGCGTACCCGACGTCGGCCACGAGCATCGCGAGCACGCTGGCGACGATCAGGCGGAACGCCGGCGGCTTGTCGCCGCGGCCGGTGACCAGGCGGGCCAGCACGGCCAGCACCAGCAGGTCGGACACCGGGTAGGCCAGGGAGACCGCGCGGGCCAGCGGGCTCAGCGTGTCGTCGCGGACATAGGGAACGATCAGGAAAACCCACGAAAGCATCGCGGCGCCGGTGGAAAGAACCAGCGCATCGAGCAGGCCGGGGAGGTCCTTGCCGGGGCGACGGGCGCGGACCAGGCCGACGACGGCGATCGCCATCATGACCGCGAAACTGATGTAGAGAAAGTCGGCGTAGCTCGGGAAAACATCGCCGCCGGCGGCGAACGTCTGGATCCAATAGACGATTTCGGCCAGGGCGAAACAGGCGCGCGCCGCGGCCATCAAATACCACGGCCATCGTACGAGGGGGCGATGGCGCCGGACGCCTGCCGCGATCGCGACGGCCGCCGACAGGCCGATGGTGCCCACCAGGACGGTCTTGACCTGGTCCACCGGGACCGCGTAGTAGATCACTACGATCACGGCACAGAAGGCCAGGTACATCTGCCAGGCCGGCCGGCGCCATCTGCCCACGCGTTACCCCCTGCCGATCGTCACCGCATCCGGCTGATCGGCAGGGGATGGCCCGGCTTGAGGGGAAGTCAGGCGCCCTTGCGGCTGGCGATCGCCTCCAGGAAAATTTCGCCGATCTTCGCGGGGTCGGTGGCGATGAAGACCCCGCCCGAGCCGGCCGCCTTGGTGATCGCCTCGAGCTCGGCGCGGTCGAGCGCGGTGCCCATGCCGATGATGATCATGCGGACCGGGCGTTTCGGGTCGCGGATCTTGGTGAGCTTGTCGACGACCTGCTCGATGGTGAGGCCGCCCGGGTTGTCGTTCTTCCCGTCGGTGTAGATCACGACGGAGTTCGAGACGCCGGCCTGCCAGCCCTTCTGCACCCGCTCGTAGGCGGCGAGCGCGGTGTCGTAGAGGCCGGTGTCACCGCCCTCCTTCGGCACGATCTTGTCGATCGCGGCGAGCATCTCCGGGCGGTGGCCGGCGCAGGACAGGATCGGCAGGTTCTCCACCCACGGGCGCTTGCCGGCCATGTTGGTGGAGAAGGTCCAGTTACCCACCGACCAGCGGTCGTCGAGCAGCGCCAGGCCCTGCCGGGCGACGCCCTGGGTGACTTGGGCCCGGGTCGCGCCGCCGGCGGTCGGCACCTTCGCCTTCATCGACGCGGAGACGTCGAAGACCGCCAGCATCCGGCCGGGCTGGGTGATCGCGGTCCAGCTGCCGAGGAGCTGGCCGATCGCGCCGGCGACCACCGCCGGCTTCTGCGCCGGGGGTGGCGGGACCGACGCGGGTGCTCCCTTGGGGGCGGCGAACCCCGCTCCGGTGGTGCCGTCCGGACCCCGTACGCCGGCCTTTGCCAGATCTTGAAGGAAAGTTTTCGTGGCGAGCGTCTTGCGGAACGCGGTTGCCGCCGCCGCCTTCTGCGGGTCGACGCCGGGCATGATCGCGAACGGGTAGTCGAGGACCACCGAGAGCGGCTTCGGATAGAGGGCGGCCAGAGCGGTCGCGGGGTTTCCGCCGTTGTACGCGATGACATCCGCCTCGGAGAGCGGCGCTAGGCCCACGCCCGCGCCACTTTCGCCGGCGGACTGCGGAAGTTTCTGGAGAAGGTCGTTGCGGATGCTGGAACTGTTCGCGGAAAGAGCGCGCATCACTCCCACCTTGAGGGTGGCCGCGGAGGCGTCGGTGCCGGCTGCGGCGGCGAAGGCGAGCAGCCCAGCCAGGCCGGTGGCGTCGCGCAGTGGGTCGACCGTACCCGGGCGCAACGCCTTGTCGGTCGCGACCTTTTTCGCGAGGTCTTTCCAACCGGGAGTGCCGGCGGTCCAGCCGAACGCGGTGGCCGTGGACTCCGGGGCGGCGAGCACGAGCGGGCTCTCGGCGATCGAGCCGAGCGTGGTCGGCTGGAAGCCCGGCGCCTCGGATCCGATGCGCAGCAACCACGTGCTCGAGTCGGGGATCCACGCGTCGACGTCCGGGTCGGCGTTCTGCGCGGCGCCCACCCCGCCCAGGTTGACGCCGTGCCGCCCGCCCACCGCGGCAGCCATACCGGTCGGGTCGGAGGGGGTCACGGCGACCGTGGCGCAGGCGTCGTCGCTGTTGGCCCAGGTTGTCGCCGCGGACTGCACGGCCGGCGCCACCTCGGGCGCGACGGCGACCTTGAGGCTCACGGTCTCGGTGCATTTCTTGCCGGAGAACTCGTGATACCCGGCCCAGGCGCCACCGGCGATGACGGCGATCGCGAGGGCGGAGGCGGTCACGACGAGTCCGGTGCGCTGAAGTTGACGATGTCGGCCGGGCACCGGGACATCTTGATCGCCGGAGCCCTGAAAAATCTTCACTACCGCTGCAGATAGTTTTCAGTTGACGCCAAAAGCCACATCCCGGCCATCGCTCAGACACTTTCCGGAAACATGGCGGGCTCCTGCTCAGGGGTGCTCGCGGTGGGGCCGAAAAGCCAGTCGACGTACGTGTAGTCGTACACGTCGCGGTCTCGAAGAATTTTGTTACGCCAGGTCCGCTTCTCGCCGTCATAGTGCCAGAAACGGCCCCAGGCGCGAGCGGTGGTGACGACGCGGCGGCAGTGCTCGGGGCGGACGGCGTTGTAGGCCGTGAGCATGGCGTCCCAGCCCTGGCCGGCGTGCGTGGAGAGCACCCAGGCGTCCTCGATGGCCATGACCGCGCCCTGCGCCAGGTATTGCAGCGGGGGGTGGGCGGCGTCGCCGGCCAGCGCGATCCGGCCCCGGGTCCAGGTCATGATCGGGTCGCGGTCGAACATGCGCCACCAGCGGTCGCGCCACATCAGCGGCAGGCCCGCGCGAACTTGCGCGCAAGTTTCCGCGAAAGCCGCGTCGAGCTCGTCCGGGGTGCCCCAGTCCTCGAGGCCGGCGAGCGCCTTCGGGGACTCGAAGACGGCGACCTGGTTGAACATCTCGCCGTGGCGCAGCGGGTACTGCACGAGGTGGCAGCGCGGGCCGACGTAGACGACGACGTCCTTGAGATGCACGTCGAGCTCGGAAACTTTCTCGATCGGGACCGCGCCGCGATAGGCGACGTAGGCCGAGCTGACCGGCTTGTCGTCGCTGAACATGCGGCGGGCGGTCGAGTGCAGACCGTCGGCGGCGACAAGAACCTTTCCGTACGACTTTCCGCCGGCGTGCACCGCGACCGCGCCGTCCGGGGCCTGCTCGTAGGCGGTGACCTGCGCATCCGTGACCAGCGAGACGCCGGCCCGCCGGCAGGCCCGGAGCAGTGCCCCGTGCAGGTCGCTGCGGTGGATGACCAGGTAGGGGAAGCCGTAGCGGCGCTCCACATCCTGCAGGTCGAGGCTGCTCAGCACGCTGCCGTCGACGGCGTCCTTCATGACGATGCGCTGCGGGAGAACGCCGAGCTCGCGAACCTCGTCGAGCAGGCCCCACTCGGCGAGGATGCGGGTGCAGTTGGGGGCGATCTGCATGCCGGCCCCGACCTCGCCGAAGCGGGACGCCTGCTCGAGCACCTCGACTTGTAGACCCTTGCGGGTGAGCGCAAGGGCAGCGGACAGACCGCCGATCCCGCCGCCGACCACGACCACGTCGGTAGCCATGTGAGTCCTTCCCGAGATGTCAGAAATGCGCGATGGAGGGGCCGCCGTCAGAGCCAGCGGGGCAGGGCGGGTGCGCCGACCACGCCGCGGGTGTGGCGCCCGGCCAGGTAGGCAGCGATGCCGGCGAGGGTGCCGGTGACCGCGGTGACCGCGGTGACCGCGGTGACCGCGGTGACCGCGGTGGGCACGGTGGGCACGGTGGGCGCGGTGACTGCGGTGGGCGCGGTGCGCGTGGTGGGCGCGGTGGGCGCGGTGGTTATGGTCGCGGCGGGCGCGTGCAGGCCGTTGACCGCGCCGTGGCCGGCTATGCGCCAGACGCCGTAGTGGTCGGTTGCGGTCAGGGTGAGGGCGGGGCCGTCGTTGGCGGTCGAGCGCTTGGCCACGATGTCGTCGACCAGGGCTGCCAGGAAGCCCGACGCCAGGTCGTCGAAGCGGACGCCTCCGCCGAGGTCTACCGAATGGATCATCACTTCGCGGGCTCGGAGCCACGAGATTTCCGTGGCGGGGACGGTTCTGCCCTGGGCCGTCCGGACCGGCCGGGCCCCGTCGGCGGGGTCGAGGGTGGCGAATGCGGAATCCAGGGCCGCGGCCGAGTCGGTGACCCATGCACGCAACGAGGCCAGCGGGCGGCGGGAGCCGGCCTCGATGTCGGCGTCTCGCTGGGTGGGAGAGGAGTACATCGGGGTTTCGATGCCGGTTCGGGCCCAGGTGACCAGGTTTCCGAGGGCCTCGGCGTTCAGCGCCACGTGGGCCAGGAGGTGGCGGCCGGTCCAGCCGGGGAGGGCGGTTTCCCGTTCCAGGAGGTGGTCGGGGAGGGTGGCCATGGCGCCGAAGAAATGGGCGTTTCCCTGTGCCACCCAGCGCAGGCTGTCGGTGTGGCCGCGGTCGACGCTCAGCACGCTTCGGCCTTGACCTCGGAACGGCCTAGGTGCGTGATCTCGGTGGTGAGCACGCTGCCGCCGGTCAGGTAGCGGGCCGGCTTGCGGGCGTGGCCGACGCCGCCGGGGGTGCCGGAGGCGATGACGTCGCCGGGCTTCAGGGTCAGGATCGTGGAGATGTACCGGACCAGCGCCACCGGGTCGAAGACCAGATCGGCGGTGTCGGCCTGCTGCACGATCTCGCCGTCGACGCGACCGGTCAGGGTGAGCGACGGGCGGACGCCGCCGGGCAGCTCGTCCGGAGTGACCAGGTAGGGGCCGAACGGGGTGCTCGCCTCCCAGGTCTTGCCCTGCAACCACATCGGTGTGCGGTACTGCCAGTCGCGCATGGTCACGTCGTTGAGAACGGCGAAACCGGCGATGGCGTCGGCCGCCTCCGAAGCTGAGGCGCGGCGGACGGTCCGGCCGACGACGATGGCGAGCTCGGCCTCCCAGTCGACCGCGTCCGACTCCGGCGGCAGCGAAATTTCGTCGTAGGCGCCGACCAGGGCCTCGGAATATTTCGCGAAAAGGGTCGGGAACCGCGGAAGCTCGTGGCCCATCTCGAGGATGTGGTTGCGGTAGTTCAGCCCCACGCAGATGATCTTGCCGGGATGGGGGACGACCGGCGCGAAACCGGCGGCGTCGACCGGCACATCGAACGTACGCGAGGACCAGGCGGGATCGGCCAGCAGCGCGCCGACGTCGGTCGCGCCGGCGTCGAGGAAAGTATCTCCCTCGACGCGCACCGCGCGGGTGACGCCGTCGGCCGTGCGAATGGTGGCTAACTTCATGCGGAAGGTCCTTCGGTACGGTCGAGGCCCAGCGCCTCGAAAACGGGGGCGTCGCTGAACGCGAACAGGTCGAGCGCGCCCGAATCCGAGTCGGAGGCCGACGCTTCCGACGTCGCGGAGAACGCGGTCCACGACGGCACCACGAAGAGGTCGCCGCGGGTGACGGACCAACTCTTGTCGCCGACCGTGACCCGGCCGCTGCCGTCGAACACCTGGTAGACCGCCGATCCGGTCTGGCGGCGGGGCGCGGTCTCGCCGCCACGGCTGACGCGGTGCATCTCGGCGCGGATGGTCGGCAGTACATCGCCGCCGGTGGCGGGATTGGTGTAGCGGACCGCGGCGTGCCCGGGCTCGACGACGCCCGGGTGCCCTTCGTCGGCGAGGGCCAGCTGGTCGGCGAGAGCACGGTCGGTGTCCGCCCAGGCGTACCGGAGAAGTGGTGAACCGGATCGCCCAGCTTGCGCCGCGATGGGCCGCAGGCCCGGATGTCCCCAGAGACGCTCGGAGCGTGAGCGCGCCGGCGTGCTGTGCTCCGCCTCGCTGATGGCCTCGCGGCCGAACTCGAAGAACTGCGCCTCGGTCTGGTACTGGAACGGGATGTCGAGGCCGTCGATCCAGGCCATCGGTCGGTCGGCGGCGTTGTGGTGCGCGTGCCAGTTCCACCCGGCCTGCGGCAGGAAGTCGCCGCGGCCCATCGGCACCGGGTCGCGGCCGACCACTGTCCACACGCCTTCGCCCTCGACGACGAAGCGGAACGCGTGCTGTGTATGACGATGTTCCGGCGCGTTCTCACCCGGCATCAGATATTGGATCGCCGCCCACAGCGTCGGCGTGGCGAACGGCCGTCCGCCGAGCGACGGGTTGGCCAGGGCGATGGCGCGGCGTTCGCCGCCGCGACCCACGGGCACGAGATGGCCGGCCTGATCGGCGAGCTCCAGCAGGTGCTTCCAGCGCCACAGATGGGGTACGGCCTTGGACCGCGGATGCGCCGGCATGAGGTCGCCGATCTCGGTCCACAAGGGAACGAGGAGCTCCCGCTCGAAACCACGGTAGAGATCGGCCAGCGCGTCGGACGGGGTGGGCTGGTCCGGCGCGTCGACCATGCCGAGGCGCACCGGGCCGTTCGCGATTTCAGACATGCTCCCAGCTTGTAGGGTGGGTTGCGGAATAGAACAGGAGATTCTGCTGTGAAGAATCCGCCGAACTACTCGATCCGCAGCGTCGATCACGCGCTGCAGCTGGCGGTCATGCTGCAGGTCGAGGGGCCGCTGTCGGTGGGCGAGGCGGCCGCGCGCCTGGATGTGGCGGCGTCGACCGCGCATCGACTGCTCGCGATGCTGGTGTACCGGGATTTCGCGGTGCAGCGCGAGGATCGCAAATACGCGGCCGGGCCGGTTCTTTCGTTGAGCGCCGGCTCGCAGTCGCGCACGGCGTTGTTGCGCACGGTCGCGATGCCGCACCTCGCGGCGCTGGTCGACCGGGTGCGCGAAAGCGCGAATCTTTCCGTCCTCAGCGGCGACCATGTGCGGTTCATCGGGTCGGTGGAGTGCACGCAGGCGCTGCGGGTCGGAAACCGGGAGGGCATGGTCTTTCCGGCGCACCTCGCATCGGGCGGCAAGATCATGCTGGCGGAGTTGCCGCCCGAGCGGCTCGAGGCGTTGTACGGCGACGACAGGTGGGCGGACCGCCTGGATCAGCGGCCCGCTCTGGCCACGCTGCGCCGCGAGCTGCGGACGGTGCGGGAGCGCGGTTTCTCCATCAACGCCGGAAAGACGGAGTCGGGGGTGACGGCGGTCGGGCGGGCCGTACGCGACGAGCACGGCCGGGTCGAGGCCGCCGTCTCGGTCTCGATGCCGACCGCGCGGTTCTCGCGGGACCGGTTGCCGGAGATCGTCGCCGCGCTCGCCCTGACCGCCCGCGACATCGAGGACCAGTTGTGCGCCGTCAGCTGAGCACGGCGCCCGCGCTCAGCTTGCGCAGCCGGGGAATGGGGATCCGGTAGTTTACCGCCGCCACCGTCGCCGGCCCGGCTGGCCGCTCCCAGCGCAGGAGACCGTCGCCGTCGAGCGGGGTCGGCGGCCCGATGGCCGGCAGGGGACCGGCGACCTTGAGCGAGATCCCGAATTGCTCGGTCCAGAAGTAGGGGCGGGGGTCCAACGGCGCGGCGGCGTCGCCGTACAGCAGCGCCGCGGCCGCCACCTTGCCCTGGTCGATTGCGCTGCTCCACAAGGGAACCCGGCGAAAGCCCTGCGCGGTTGGGATCGCGGCGACATCGCCGGCGGCGACGATGCCGGGCCGGAACCGGAGCCGACCGTCCACCTCGAGCGCGCCGCTCATCCCCAGCCATTCGACGTTCGGAAGATCCCCGGCGGCCGTGACGATCAGATCGGCCTCGAGGCGGTGCCCGCCGGCCAGAATGACCGTGCCCGGTGAGTCGATCCTCGCCTCCTTCGTCTCGACGATGCGTAGGCCGCGCTCCCGGGCCGCCGCCGTGAACAGGGCCGAGAAGTGGCTCCCGAGCTGCGCGGCGAGTGGCATCCCCCGCGAGACGAGGGTGACGCCGCAGCCGGCGGCCAGGCAGCTCGAAGCTATCTCCATCCCGAGCGGGCCGCCGCCGACCACGAGCACAGCGGGCCGGTCGGCGATCCGGCGGCGCAGCCGCAGCGCGTCGTCGAGGCCGCGCAGGGTCAGCTCGCCGCTGTCCGGCGGACCGAGGCGGCGCGCTCGGCAGCCGGTCGCGACCACCAGGCCGTCGTACAGCACGCGGTCGCCGTCGTCGAGCACGACCAGCCGCCGCTCGTCGTCCAGCGCGGCCACCCGTACGCCTAGCCGCTCGGCCGCCCCGTGCGTCGGCGGCGGCAGCTGGTGTGCGGTCAGGCCGGCCTCGTCGCGCAGCAGAGCCTTGGACAGCGCCGGCCGGCTGTACGCCGGATGCGGCTCGTCGCCGATCAGGGTCAGGTCGCCGTCGAATCCATTGGCCCGCAACGTGTCGGCAGCGGTGAGACCGGAGATGCCGTTGCCGGCGATGACGATCCGCCTCATCCCGGCGATGCCGTTGCCCCTCATCCCAGGCGTAGCGCGGCCACCGGGCAGACCCGGACCGCGGCGTTGGCGGCGGTCAGGTCCGTGTCGCCGACCTGCTCCCGGTCCAGCACCAGCTCGCCGTCGTCGTCGAGGTGCATCAGCTGCGGCGCCGCCTCCTCGCAGAGGCCGTGGCCCTCGCAGCGTGGCCGGTCGAGAACGATCCTCATGCGGGAACCACCTCCAGCACCGGGAGCCGGTCGAGACCGCGCGTGATGTTGCTGGGCACGCGGGTCCCGAGGCCGGCGACGAGACGCTCGACCCGGCGGGCCAGAGCGGCGATGACGGCGTGCCCCTCGAGCCGGGCGAGTCCCTGGCCGGCGCAGCCGTGCGGCCCGTACCCGAAGGAGAGATGGTCGACCGGGTTGCGCTCGACCCGGAAGGCGTCGGGATCGGGATAGTGCCGCGGGTCGCGGTTGCCGGCGCCGAAGAGGATGGCCACCTGCGCGCCCGCCGGCACCCGCGTGCCGCCGAGCTTTACGTCTCTCGTGACCCGCCGCCCCCAGGCGTGCACCGGCGCCCAGAACCGGAGCACCTCGTTGAAGGCGGCCGGCACCAGGGCCGGGTCGGCCCGAACCAGCGCGAGCTGCTCGGGATGGGCCGCGAACAGCGCGACCACGTTGCCGAGGGCGGCGACCGTCGTGTCGAGACCGGCGCCGAGGTACTGGTGGATGATGTGACCGGCGGTCCCGGCGGGGATGTCGCCGCGCGCCTCCGCGTCGAAGATGCCCCGCCCGACCGAGCCGGGCGCCAGGTCCTCGGCGGCGACGGTGGAGCACCAGCCGTACAGCTCGCCGGCGATCGGGAAGCTCTCGGCCGTGCGCTGGTTCAGCGGGCCGATCACCTCCATCGCGGCCTGGCCCCAGCGCAGCATGTTGGCGCGGACGTGGCCGGTGAAGCCGATCAGGTCGGCGACCACCTCGAGGGGCAGGGCGCGGGCCAGCGCGTCGATCGCCTCGAAGGCGCCCGTGGCGGCCAGCCCGGCGACGAGGTCGTCGGCCTTCGCGTCGATCCGGCTTTTCATGCCGCGCAGGGCTCGCGGCGAGAGGTTCTCGGTGAGGGCGGCGCGCAACCGGGTGTGGTCCGGCGGGTCGGAGGCGAGCGAGGTGCCGGTCAGGGCCTCGTTGACCATCGGGTTGAAGCCGATCGAGGACGAGGAGAAGGTCTCCCAGTCGCCGAGCGCGGCGCGGATGACGTCGTACCGGGTCAGGGCGTAGACGTCGTTCTTCGGCAGGTACACCACCGGGCCGCGCTCACGCAGCTCGGCGAAGACGGGATAGGGGTCGAGCAGGACGTCGTCCGCGAACAGGTCGATGCCGGACATGGCTCTCCCTAGGAGTGAGTGGTGAACGGGAGCACGAGTCGCGAGGGGTGGTCCGCATCGCGGTAGATCTTGTGCGTGACCGGACGGCCGACCGGCAGGTGGAAGGCGTCCGGCGGGAGCAGCGCGTTGTGGGCGTCGGAGAGCGGCTCGTCGTTGGACAGCTCGACGACCAGGCGGTGGCCAGGCCGGAGCGTGGTCGCGAAGGGGTAGAGCCGGACGACGTACTCCTCGATCTTGCCGGGCTCGACCGGGACCGCGCGGGTGTGCGGGTGATAGGGGTTGCCCTCGGTGGTGCGGTCGTCGAGGTCGCGGTGGGACGCCTTGAGGAAACCCGTCGTCATCAGCTGCCGTCGGCCGTCGGGCGCGGCGTCCCAGAGGCGCAGGATGAGGTTGGTGTCGTCCTGGTCGATCTCGACGAACAGGTGGGCGGCGCCGGCGCCGATCAGCTCGGTGGGCCGCTCGAACGGCTCGGTGCTCCAGCCGACGGTCTGGACGGTGTCGGTGACCGTGAGCGGCGCCTGGAAGAAGCCGTCGGGGGCGGCGCGCATCAGCTCGGGTTGCGCGGAAAGTTTCTGGCGCGGGCGCAGAAACAGCGACTTGTACGTGACTTCCTTGGGCGGCCACTGCGCGGCGGTGACGACCTCGCGTGAGCCCTCGACGAAGACGCTCACGGCCGGCTCGTCCATGATCCCGTTGTCGATGCCCTTGAGCCAGTAGTCGTACCAGCGGAACATCTTGTCGTGCTCCTCGACCCAGGGGCGCGATTGCATGGGCGGGTAGGAGCCGATGTCGAGTTTCTTGGGGCCCTTCAGGACGTGGAACAGCTCGATGTGGCCGTCCACGGTCCAGCCGCGGCCCTGGTCGATCTGCAGGTAGACCGGGATGTCGATGTTTCGCGCGAGGGTGATGGGGTTGCGTTGCTCGTACCAGTCGCCGTCGAGCTCGTTCATCACGATGTCGAACCAGAGCTCGCGGTTCTTCGGGTAGCGCAGCACGTGAACGAGGTTGGGCCAGGCCGCCACGTCCGGGTCCTCGAGCCGTTTCGCGACAAGTTTCGCCATTTCCTCGCTCGAGTGTCGCGAAAGCATGCGGGACTTCACGTCGGTGTGCGCGATGCCGGAGTCGCCGCCGCGCCCCTCCCGGGCGGCGCGCGGCATCAGCCACATGATCCCGCCGTGGTAAGTGGTCTCGTAGAAGTCGAAATGGCCGCCGCTCACGAAAATCGCTTTCAGGTGCGGCGGGCGCTCGGCGGCCGCGAGGACCTGCATCGACCCGAAATAGGAAATGCCGATCATGCCGATGTTGCCGTCGCACCAGGGCTGCGCGGCGACCCACTCGATGAGGTCGTAGAGGTCCTGGCCCTGCGACACACCGCCGAAGTTGTAGTTGCCGACCATCTCGCCGCCGGAGTCCCCGGTGCCGCGCATGTCGCCGATGACGTGGACATATCCCTTGGCGACCACGCGGGTGATGTCGCCGGCCTCGATGCAGCCGTCCCACATCGGGCTTGGGCGGCGCTGCGGCGGCATGGTGAGGGCCAAGGCCTGGAGCTCTTTCCCGTACGCGCTCATCGCGATCAGCGCGGGGCGTGGCCGTTCCCCGTCCTCGTGGTAGGCGTCGATCGCCAGCTCGACGCCGTCCCGCATGGGGACCCTCAGGTCCTTGCGAACCCTCATCATGGCCGCTCCTCATGGTGGTAGCCGTGCAAGGTGGTGAAGAAGGGCGACGGCTCCAGGGTGGGGTCGCCCCGGTAGCCGAGCTGCCCGGCGAAAGCGCTCTCGTCGCCGGCGGCGCGCTCGGCGGCCGCGGCGACTCGCGCCTCGATGTCGAGGCTCTCCTGGAGGGCCGCGCGGGCCTGGCCGGCGTCGAGCTCGACGCCGTAGGGGGTGCCATCGGTGCGCCGGTAGGGGTGGCCCAGGTAGAGGCGGTTGGGGCGGATCTCGTCGCGCAGGCGCTGGAGGCTCGCGCGGTAGGCGGCCGGTTCCTCGTAGCCGGGGAAGCCGTTGGCGGCGCCATGGATCTGGACGGCGTCGCCGACGAAGACGTGGCCGTCGAGGGCGTAGGCGACGGAACCTTTCGTGTGGCCGGGGATCGCGTGGACCTGAAGTTTCGTTCCGCCGCCGAGGTCGAGGGTCTCGCCGCCCCGAACCAGCAGGGTGGGTTCCATCTCGCCGGAGATGACTTTCGCGGCGGTGGCGACTTGTTTCGCTTCGCCGTCCGGGTCGCGCAGGTAGCGGCCGCGGCCGTTGAGGTACTCGTCGACGTGGGCGCGGCGGGAGCGCAGCATCGGGGCGTCGGCCTCGTGGATGACGACCTGGGCGCGGCGGCCGGTCAGCTCCCAGAGCGCGTGGGCGCCGCCGATGTGGTCGATATGGCCGTGGGTCAGCAGGATCCAGCGCACGTCCTCGATGCGGCGGCCGAGCTTCTCCAGGGTGGGGGCCATGCCCTCGGCCGGGGAGGTGGCGATGCCGGTGTCGACGATGGCCGGCTCGGGGGTGTCGAGGAAGTACGTGTGGAGGCCGAAGCGTCCCCACGGCGAGAGCAGCGAATGGACCTTCACTTGTCGTCCTCGTCCTCGCGCAGGAACGCCGCGGTTTCCTCGAACGCCCGGTAGTAGTCGGGGATCCAGGAGAAGTGCTGGACGAAGCCGTGGCCCGCGCCGGCGTAGCGGCTGACGGTGGCGTCTACGGCGGCTTCCTGGAGGCGCCGACCGTAGAGCTCGCCCTCGTCGCGCAGCGGGTCCAACTCGCCCGTGATGATCAGCGCCGGAGGGAGGCCGGTGAGGTTCTTTCGCTTGATCGGGGAAACTTTCGGGTCGGCCGGGTCGGCGCCGCTGGCGAGGTAGAAGGCGTTGAACGGCTTGAGGCCGGCGGTTTCCAGGCCGTAGCCGGTCGCGTTTTCGCGCAGCGACGGATACCGGTCCTCGTCGAAATCCAGGTCGAGGGACGGGTAGTAGAGGATCTGGTGGCTGATGCGGTCGAAGCCGCCGTCGTGCGCCGTCGCCGCAACCGCGGCCACGAAATTTCCTCCCGAGCTGTCGCCCGCGATCGCGACAGTTTCGTTCGCGGCCGCCCAGCGGACCACGGCGTAACAGTCGTCGAGGCCGGCGGGGAAGGCGTGCTCCGGCGCGAGGCGGTAGCCGACGGACACGACCCGGCGACCGGTCTCTTTCGCGAGGGACCGGGCGATGTGGTCGTGCGTGTCGAGGCTGCCGAGGAAGAAGGCGCCGCCGTGGAAGTAAACGAGCGTTCGCGGGGCGGCGGCGTTGTAGATCCGCACGGGGACATCGCCAACGGTGACGTCGTCGGCAGGCTGGGGGAGCCCATCGCCGGCCGGCGCATGCTCAGCGGCGCGCATGGTTGGCGGGTCGAGCGGGCCAGCCGGGGGTGGGGGCAGGGTGGCGAGGGCCTTCGCGATCTCGGGGTGCAGGGGCATGTCAGGCGCCCGCAGGCTGTTGGGAGGCGGGTTTCTGGCCGGGGAAGACGTCGTTTACCTCGTCGGCGATCCAGCCCTGGCGGGAGATGCGCTGCAGCTCGTCTGTCACCGGCTTGCGGGTGGCCTGAAAGAGGGCCAGCGCCTCCTTCACCGTGGCGGCCTCGGAGAGGGCGTCGGCTAGGGCGCCGGCGTCCATGATGGCGGAGTTCGCGCCCTGGCCCTGGTGGTGCAGCATCGAATGGGCGGCGTCGCCGATCAGGACCACCGAGTCGGTGTGCCAGGTGTCTACCGGGTCGATGTCGTAGACGGCGCGGACGTTGACCGTGGTCATGTCCAGGTCGCGGGTGATGGCGACGATCCGGTCGTCGAAGCCTTCGACGGTGGCCAGGAGGTCGTCCCTGGTGACGCGCGGGGCCCAGGTGGGGTCGGGGCAGAGGGCGGTGATGTCGAACGACACCTGGCCGCGGTGGCGCAGCGGCAGGAGATACACCTTGGTGCCGCGGCCGATGTACATGCGCAGGTTGTCGTCCACGCACATGCCGTACGCGGAATCGGTGTCTATCACGGCGCGGTAGGCGTGCTCGCCGGAGAAGACCGGGCCGCGGTCGTCGAAGAGCTGCTCGCGGACCACCGAGCGGATGCCGTCGGCGCCCACCACCAGGTCGGCGGTGACCTTCTCGCCGCCGGCGAAGAGCAGTGTCGACTCGGCGCCGCGGTCGATGACGGCCTCGAGCTTGCGGCCCAATCGCACCATGCAGTCGGGCAGGACGCCGAGGAGGGCCTCGATGAAGTCGCCGCGGTGGATGAGGTGGGTCTTCAGGCCGTAGGCGTCGATCTCGGGCCAGGACTCTTTCATGATCGGTTCCGCGGTGGCGGTGAGGATCTCGAAATAGTCGCTGGGTGAGCTGACTTTCGCTATCGCGCCGGCGATTCCCCATCGGCGGAAACGGTCCATCGTGGAGGGACGCAGGCCGATGCCGGCGCCGACCTCGCGGATCTGCGACGCCTGCTCGTACACGGTGACGTCGGCGCCCTGCAGGCTCAGGGCCTTGGCCGCCGCCGCGCCGCCGTACCCGGCGCCGACGACGGCGATCCTCAAGTCCTTGATGTCCATGTGGTGTCTCTCAGTTCTGGATGGCCAGGAAGGCGGCGGGATTGTCGACGAAGATGGTGGTGATCGCTGCGTCGTCGAGGCCGGCCGCCCGCAGGTCGGGGACGAGGTCGGTGAAGAGGTAGTTGACGGTGTGGCCCTTCACGCCGGGCCAGCCGAGCGGGCTGCAGTTGGCGTCGGCGGAGGCGAGCACCTGATCGATGCGGCCCTCGCCGATGAAGCGCAGGAAGTGGTCCAGGCGCTCCTTGCGCGGGCGGGCCCAGAACGGCGGGTCGGGCAGCTCGGTCTCGTACCCGAAGGTGTCGAAGCCGATGCGGCCGCCCTGGTCGGCGATCCACGTGTCGCGGGTCTTGTCGGCGTTGACGCCGTCGTCGACATGGCCGAAGAGCACCCGGTCGAGGGGGAGGCCCTCCTCGCGGAAAATGGCGATCGCGTTCTCGGCGTCGATGGCGAGGTGGGTGAGGACCGGCACGCCGGTCTGCAGGGCGGCTCGGGCGGCGGCGCGGTAGATGCGCTTGTCGAGGTCGGTCATCCGGCCGCCGCGGCTCACGCCGACCTTGATGATGCCGGCCCGGCCGCCGCTGCTGCCGATGCCGGCGGTGATCTCGTGGACGAACTGGCGGACCAGATAGTCGACGGTGGCGCGGGCGAAGAGCGGCAACGCGGTGTCACCGCCGACGAAGCCGGTGCTGGCCACGATGTGAACGCCGGTTCGCGCCGAGAGCGCGCGGTAGTAATCGACGTCGCGGCCGTTGCAGATCCCGGTCGCGTCGACGAAGGTGCCGCCGCCGTTCGCGTGGAATTCGCGAAGTTTCGGAATGGTTTCCGCGAACCTTTCCTCCGGGGTCTTCCACCATTTCGTGTCGAGCTCGGAGCCGGGCATGCCGTAGCCGATGTGCTCGTGGACGGCCACGAAGCCGAGTTGCTCGGGGGCGATCGGGCCCAGGACGGTGTTGACTTTCGGCACGGCGGTCACCTCTGGGTCAGCAGGTCGCGGGGGTTGTCCACGATCAGGCGGCGGACGTCGTCGTCGCCGAGCCCCTGTGTTTTGAGGTAGGGGACGAAGGTCGACAGGACATAGTCGTAGGGCATGTCGTAGGCGGGGTGGCCCTTGGCGACGCCGATCGCGTTGGCGGACAACAGGATCCGGTCGCCGTGGCCGGCCCGGACGAGGTCGGCGACGAGGTTGGCGCGCTCGCGGTCGGTCAGGTAGCGGTCGTCGTCGTTGAGGCCGACATGGTCGAGAGCGACATAGGCGCCACGGCGAGCGACCGCGGCGGGGGCCAGCGCGGTCGAGGTGGGGGCGAGCGCGGTCGAGGTGGGGGCGAGCGCGGTCGAGGTGGGGGCGAGCGCGGTCGAGGTGGGGGGCGGCACGGCCGGGGCGGCGTCCCGGCGGTCGAGGTCGCCGACGATGACGCGGTCGGGTGGGAGCTTCTCGTCCAGGACCACGTCGAGGTCGCCGCCGAAGCGGAGGGAGAGAGGCACACCCGTGGCCAGCGCGGCGCGGGCGGCGCCGCGGAGCAAACTTTCGTCCGTTGCCGTCATGCCGGTCGAGGTCGCGGCCGTTGAGACCAGGCCGGCGGCGGCGCGGCGCTCCACGCGGGGGACGACCATGCCCTCGGTGACCTCCCGGGCGAACAGGTCGGCGAACTTCGAGGCCGGCCACGGTGTCGGGGGATTGGTCTGCGGGGTCAGGAAATAGCCGCCGAGCATCTCCTCGGGGCCCAGGCCGGTCGACGCCACGATGTGCACACCTGTCGCGCGGGAGAGCGCCTCGTAAAGCGGCAGATCGCGGCCGTGGAACATCCCGGTGCTGTCGACGATCGTGCGTCCACCGGCGGTGCGAAAGGCCGTTAACTTCGCCGCCAGGGTCGCGAAGATCTCCGCGCGGTCCAGGGTGATGTCGTACGCGTGCTCCGCGCCGGGCAGCACCGACAGCAGCGCCTCGTGCACCGCGACGACGCCCAGCTCATCGGCCGGAACGGGCCCGAGGACGGTGTTGACGGTCACTAGTGCACCCTCTTCCGTGCGGGCCCCTGGATGGGGCTTGTGGTAGGAACTAGGCGGAAGTCGGGGTGACGGCCTTTGATGGTTGCCCCTTGTGGGCTTCGATGACACTGCCGCCCCCGGCTTCCCCGGAACCGCTGATCGATGACAGAGGGACGCGCCGCAGAGCGCCGGTTAGTGACCGCTCG
This sequence comes from Actinoplanes sp. CA-142083, assembly GCF_050942195.1. Classification (NCBI taxonomy): domain Bacteria; kingdom Bacillati; phylum Actinomycetota; class Actinomycetes; order Micromonosporales; family Micromonosporaceae; genus Actinoplanes; species Actinoplanes sp. CA-142083. The sequence goes on along the minus strand of NZ_CP192076.1, from coordinate 6,128,341 downwards.
ACAATCGGTTCCTTCGCCTCCGCCTGGCTCCTGCCTGTTGCTGCGAACGGGAAGGCGACGAGGTTGTCGCTGCAAGAGGGGCCGTTGTTCTTCGTCGGGATCGACTGGGCGACCACCGAGCATGCCGTGTGTGTGCTGGACCAGGGTGGCCGCAAGGTCGCGGCGTTCACCGTCGAGCACACCGCTGCCGGGTTCGCCAGGCTGGTCGTGCGGCTGGGCAAGCTCGGCGACACCGAGTTGACGCCGGTGGCGATCGAGCGTCCGGATGGGCGTCTGGTGGACGCTCTGCTGGAGGCTGGGCATCCGGTGATGCCGGTCAAGCCGAACGCGATCAAGGCCTGGCGTGAGGCCGAGGTTCTCTCCGGCGCCAAATCCGACCCAGGTGACGCACAGGTGATCGCTGATTACCTGCGCGTGCGGATCCACCGGCTGCGGCCGGCGGTCCCGTATTCGGGGCCTACCAAGGCTTTGCGGACGGTGACCCGCAGCCGCGGTGACCTGGTCGAGGCCCGGGTGGCCGCGGTCAACCAGCTCGCCGCGCTGCTGGACGCGCACTGGCCCGGAGGCAAGGCGATCTTCGCCAGCCTGTCCTCGGCGATTGCGCTGGCTTTCCTCACGAAATACCCGACCGCCGTGTCGGCAGCCCCCTTGACCGAGGCCCGGCTCGCCGCGTTCTGCACCAAGCAGAGTTACTCCGGCAAAAGGCCCGCGGCGGTTCTCCTGACCCGCCTGCGCTCGGCGCCGGCCGGCACCACCGATCCTGACCTGTGCACGGGAGTCCGTGCGGCGGTGCTGGCCCAGGTCAGCGTGATCAAGGCGCTCAACACCGCGATCAAGGACCTCGACCGGGCCATCGCCGAGAAGATGGACACCCACCCCGACGGGAAAATCTTCCAGTCCTTCCCCCGCGCCGGGACCGTCAACGCCGCCCAGATCCTGGCCGAATGGGGTGACGCAAGGGCCGCGTTCGAGCATCCCGACGCCATCGCCGCGCTGGCCGGGATCACCCCCGTCACCAAGGCATCCGGCAAACAACGCGGCGTGTCGTTCCGCTGGGCCTGCAACAAACGGCTCCGCCAGGCCATCACCACGTTCGCCGACAACAGCCGCCACGCCAGCCCCTGGGCCGCCGACATCTATGACCGGGCCCGCGCCAGCGGCAAAGACCACCCGCACGCCACCCGCATCCTCGCCCGAGCTTGGGTCCGCATCATCTGGCGCTGCTGGCAGAACAACACCACCTACGACCCGGCCCTGCACGGGAACGCACGGCACAGCACCGAACAACAGCTCGCGGCCTAATTCCGATCTACAGGTGGACACAGGGGGTGTCATCGGACGGCCTCCTGGACCTCGAGTGACGGGCTGACCGGAGTTGGCCGGCCCGTGAGACCGACGAGGGTCAGCACTGCCGCGGCGGCCGCGCAGATGCCGGCGACCAGAAACGCGGTGTTGTAGGCGCTGCCGAGCGACTCGAAAGCGAGCTGGTGCAGCTGCTGCGGCATCGGCACCGGCGCCAGGCCGGGGCCGGCCCCGGGCACGACCGGCATCGAGTTGATGGCCATCGCGCCGCCCTCGTGGGCGATGCCGCCGGCGATCTGCGAATACGGCTCCTGCAGCCCGGAAGCGCCGATCGCCGGGCCGAGGCCGTCGAGCATGGCGTCGTTGGCCCGGTTGATGGCGAGCGCGCCGATGAGGACCGGGCCCAGTGCGAATCCGAAGTCACGTAGCAGGTTGGTGGTGGCGCTGGCCATGCCGGCGAGCCGCACCGGAACCGTGGTGATGGCGACGGCGGTGATCGAGCCGACGGTGAGCGCGAAACCGCAGCCGAAGATCAGCATCGGGGCGATGAAGCGCGTCCAGCTCAGGTCGGCGATGTCGAAGGTGGAGCACCAGACGCCGGCGACGGCCATGAGCGCGAAGCCGCCGGTGAGGACCCAGCGGGCGGGAACCGTGCGGATCAGGCGGGAGACCACGGGCACCAGCGCGAAAGCGGGGCCCTGGATGAAGACGAACAGCACGCCGATCTTGAGGGCGCTCTGGTGCTGCACGGCGCCCAGCCAGATGCTCATCGAGTAGCAGATCGCCAGGAACGCGAACATGCCCACCACGGTGGCGACCGCGACGATCGCGTACGCCCGGTTGGTGAACAGGCGCAGGTGCAGCAGCGGCACCGCCGTACGCGTCTCAATGATCACGAAGGCAATCAGCAGGACCACCCCGGCGGCGAATGCCGCCATGATCTCCGGACGGCCGAAGCCGGCCTCGGAGCCCTGGGTTGCCGCGAAGAGGATGGCGATCAGGCCCAGCGCGAGCGTGGCCTGGCCGGGAATGTCGAGCTTGCGCCCCACCGGCGCGGACGAATCGGTGGCCCGGAAGGTGAGCAGGAACGACACGATCGCGGCGGCGATGACCACGGCGTACGCGCCGCGCCAGCTGCCGCCGGTGGCGAAGGCGCCGCCGAGCAGCGGCGAGACGGCCGCGCCGATGGAGAGGAAGCCGGCCCAGAGGGCGATCGCCCGGGCGCGCGCCTCCGTGGTCGGCGCGAGCGCGGCGATCATCGCGAGTGAGATGGGGTAGAGGATCGCGGCGCCGAGGCCCGCGACGACCTGGCCGGCCCACAGGACCTGCACGGTGCCGGCGAGGCAGCAGATCAGCGAGCCGGCGACGGTGAGGGCGGCGCCGGCCTGGAGCAGCCGCTTGCGGCCGAAGAGGTCGCCGATCACGCCGGTGGTCAGCTCGAAGACGACCATCGGGATGGCGAACGCCGCGGTGATCCAGGTCAGCTGCGAGCCGGTGGTCTGGAACTCCTGCTGGAAGGTGCCGTTGAGCGCGCCGGGCAGCGAATACGCCACCTGGGCGAGGAACACGGCGAAGCAACCGGCCACCACCGTCGCGGCGTAGCCAGGTCTTGGGGTCATGGGGGCTCCCTTGCACGGTGAGGGGGGTCACGTCTGTTGCGTGCAAGGTGCCAGATTTCTTAACAGCATGTCAAGAGTTCCGTCATTGCGTAAGCTTTGTAAGCTGACGGGGTGGCGAGCCTCCGTGAAGCGCAGAAGGAGATGACCCGGCGCCTGCTTCTCGACGCCGGGCTGGGCCTGTTCGTCGAGAAGGGGTACGCCGCGACGACCGTCGACGACATCGCGACGGCGGCCGGGACCACGCGGGTGACGTTCTATGCGTATTTCCCGTCGCGGGGCGAGCTGATGAAGGCGCTGATCGACGAGCGGCTCAACGAGCGGCTGCAGCGGATCCGCTCGCCCGAGCACGGCTCGACCGCGCTGGGGCTGGTCGCCGTGGTGGCCGACGGCGGCGCCGAGGCGATCGGCGCCTGGATCCGGCAGACGGCCGAGCGCTGGCCCGACATCCACCCGATCATCCGGATCGGGCGCGACGCGGCGGCGGTCGAGCCCGAGCTGCGCAACCTGGTCGAGCGCTGGCTGGAGGAGGCGATCAGCGACGTCGAGGACGGGCTGAGCCGGGCCGGGCGCTTCGATCGGGGCGTGCGGCACTTCCGCGGGGTGCTGGCCATGGCGGAGCTGGATTACGTGGCGCAGAACTGGGGATACGCGGATTGGAAGATCGACCGCGACCGGATGCTGGACGAGCTCACGACGAGCTGGGTGCGGCTGCTCGGGGCGTAAGCCGGGGCGTTTTCAACCAATTCTCAGGATTCCGCGGCTAACGTCCCGTGTCATGACTTTCCGGCTGCGGGCCCGATCGGCCCTCGTCCTCCTGGCCGCCGTGATCATCGCGGGCGCCTGCCAGGAGAGAGGATCGGCGGCGCCGGATCACGGCAACAAGGTCATGATCATCGTGGAGGAGAACCACGCGTACGGCGAGATCGCCGGCAATCCGAGCGCGGCGTACCTCAACCGGCTCGCGGCCGACTACGGCGCCGCCACCGGGTACGACGCCGGCTATCCGGCCCGCTGCCCGTCGCTGGCCGCGTACATCCTGCTCACCAGCGGCAGCACCCACGGCATCTGCGACGACAAGGATCCCAAGTCGCACCCGTTGGCCGGCGACAACGTCTTCCGCCAGGTCGGTGCGTCCGGCCGCGAGTGGCGCGGCTACGCCGAGGCGGCGCACGGCGATTGTGAGCTCACGAGCCACGGCCGCTACCTCGTCCGGCACGTCCCGGCCACGTACTACCGCGGCGAGCGCGCCGACTGCCGCCGCTGGACCGTCCCGCTCGGCATCGCCGGCGGCGGCGTGCTGCACGACGACCTCGCCGCCGGCGCGCTGCCCGCCCTCTCCTTCGTCAGCCCCGACGCCTGCGACGACATGCACGGCGGCCCCGGCTGCCCCCGCGACCTGGTGGCGGCCGGCGACCGCTGGCTGCGGACCTGGCTACCGCGGATCATGTCCGGTCCGGACTACCGGTCCGGCCGGCTCACCGTGATCGTCACCTGGGACGAGGGCACTCCGGCCAGCAATCACATCCCCACCGTCGTCGTCGCGCCGGCGGTGCGGCACGTCGTCGCCACCCAGCCGCTGACGCATTGCTCGACGCTGCGCTTCGTCGAGGAGCAACTTCGCCTGCCCCTGCTCGGCTGCGCGGCCGCGGCCGCGTCGCTGGGTCCGCCCTTCGGTCTGTGACCTGCCCTCATTCCAGCGGCGACCGGGCGATCCCGGCCGGCTCCCGGCCGGCGAGCAGCCAGGCCGCCGCGGCGGCGACCAGGGGCAGCCCGATGATCAGGCCGGTCAGATGCTCGACCGGAACGCTGGTCAGGGCGTGCAGGTCGCGGTGGTACCAGGCGATCAGCGCCGCGTACGCGCCGGCCGTGCCGAGCACCGCGCCCAGCAGCGCCAGGGCCAGGGCGGTGGTGGCGGTGAGCCGGCGCCGGGTGCCGCGGCCGGCGCCGTTCGCGGCGAGGGTGCGCAGGTCGCGGCCGGCCTCGCCGCGGATCAGCCCGACCGTCATGGCGAGCACGCCGAGGGCCACGCCCGCGCCGATCGCGGTGGCGCCGGTGCGCAGCCGGGACAGGTCGGCCGCCAGCGGGCGGGTCTCGACCGACAGGGCCAGGCCGGCCGCGTTCGCGGTTGTCTGCGCCTTGTCGACCTGGGCCGGGGTGAGCGGGCTGGCCGCGGTGATCAGCCAGCCGACCGGCACCGGGGTGAGGCCGAGCGCGCGGATCCCGTGGTCGGTGACCAGCACGGTGGGGTCGGAGGTGTAGGCGGGCAGCCGGGTGGTGTGCTGCGCCTTGGGCTGCCAGGCCTCGCCCTCGCGACCGGCACCGATCAGCCGGTAGCGGTTCAGGTCGGTGTGTGAGGTGAGAACGTCGGCGGCCGGGTCGATCAAGGTGGCCGGTATGCCGTACCGCTGAAGCATCTCCGGGGTTGCCACCAGCAGCGGAATCATGTCGTCGCCGCTGTAGATCGTGCTGCCGCCGGATTGGTGCGGGATCCCGAAGGCGGCCACCGGTTTGCCGCTGAGACCGTTCTCCGGTTGCGTCTCGATGCGCGCGTTCGGGCTGATTCCGCCGGTCAGTGGCAAGGGTGTGCCGGATCCGACCGACGCGGCGATCGAGGTCACCGCGGACCGGGCGTGGGCGAGCTGGGTGGCGTCGAGTTGCGGCACCGGGCCCTGGATCTTCTGCGGGGTGAGCCAGACGATCAGCTCGTCGTCCGGGAGGTTGCCGCCGGAGGGAGCGGCGGCCTCGGCGGCGCCGGCGCCGATGATGATCGCGGCGGCGATGCCGGTCGCCATGCTGATCGCGGCGAGCGCAGCGCCGGAGCGGGCCCGGTAGCGGGCCAGGTCGCGCAGCGCGATGCGGGCCGCCACCGGGCAGGCGCGGGCGATCGGGGCCAGGGCGGAGATCAGCAGCGGGGCGAGCAGCAGCATGCCCGCGGCCGTGCCGACGATGCCGCCGACGCCCACGAAGGGCCGGGACGGGTCGTTGAAGGCCAGCAGGGTCAGGCCGCCGGCGAGAACGATCGCGCCGAGCAGGGCGAACCGGTGGGCGGGGCGGGGCTGCGGCGGGCGGGCCGACAGGGCGGCCACGACCGGGACGCGGGCCGCGGCACGGGCCGGCCACCAGGCGGCCGCGATCGCGGTGAGGGTGGCCAGCAGCAGCGCGGCCAGCAGCGCGAGCCAGGGCAGGTCGAACCGGTCGATGCGATGCTGCGCGACCGTCTCGATCCGGGGTGTCAGCAACAGCCAGGCGGCCAGGCCGGTGGCGCCGCCGGCGAGTGCGGCCACCCCGCCGACCACGGCGCCGTTGGCCAGCATGACCAGGCGCAGGTGGCGGTGGCGGGCGCCGACCGCGGCCAGCATGCCGAGGGCGCGCAGGCGGCGCTGCGCGAGCACGGTGAACCCGGCCGCGGCGAGCAGGCCGACGAACAGCAGGCCGATGGTGGCCAGCATCAGGACCACGACGGCGGGTTCGACGCTCGCGGTCCCGCGCATCTGGACCTCGGCGCTCTCGGGCCGGTCGGCCGCGCGGAACTGCGCCTCGGTCGCCCGCACCAGCACGGTGACGCGGTCGGGCGAGGCGAGCTGACCGGGCGCGACCAGGGCGAAGGTGTCGAGCAGATTGTTCGGGTTCTCCACCAGGCCGACGACCTTGTCGCCCTGCCAGGTGCCGCCGATGGCGAGGCCGAAGAGGCGGGCGGTGCGGTCGGTCACGGCGACCTCACCGGACGCGGCCGGGTAGCGCCCCTCGTCGAGCCGCAGCATCGGGGCGCCCAGCGGGCCGGTCGGTGACTGGTCGCGCAGGTCGATCGGGTTGGCCGAGCCGGGCACCGGGATCTTCTTGTGGTTGATCACCTCGGTCGCCGGGTAGGCCCGCCGGGCCGTGTCGGCGTCGCCGGTGTCGCGGAAAACCAGCAGATAGTCGGCGTTGCCGAACTGCGCGGCGCCGTCCGGCAGGGTGCTGCCCGCCGCGCCGAGGCCGAAGACGGTGGCGCCGACGGCGACGGCCAGCAGGGTCAGCACGAGGGCCTGGCTGCGCCACTCGCGGCGGAACATGCGCCACGTCCAGCGGAGCACGGCGATCATCGGTCGGCTCCGAGCAGCGACTCCGGGCCGGGCGGCGGCATCGTGTGGTCGATGACCCGCCCGTCGCGCAGGAACACGACCCGGTCGGCCCAGGAGGCGAGCTGCGCGTCGTGGGTGACCATGACGGCGGCCACGCCCCGCTTGCAGGCGGCCAGGATGAGCCGCATCACGGCCTCGCCGGTGGCCGAGTCGAGGGCCCCGGTCGGCTCGTCGGCGAGCAGCAGCCGGCGATCGCCCACCACCGCCCGGGCGATCGCGACCCGCTGGCGCTCGCCGCCGGAGAGCTGGTCGGGGAAGTGGCCGGCCCGATCGGCCAGGCCGAGCAGGTCGAGGGCCTCGAGGCCGCGCTGCCGGGCCCGGCGGCCGCTGAGCCCGTCGAGCTCGAGCGGGAGCGACACGTTCTCCACGGCGGTGAGGCCGGGCAGCAGGTTGAAGTCCTGGAAGACGTAGCCGATCGAGCGGCGGCGCAGGCGGGCCAGCTCGTCGCGGCTCATGCCGGCCAGGCTCACGCCGCCGACCAGCACCTCGCCGGAGCTGGGCGACTCCAGGCTGCCGGCGATGGTGAGCAGGGTGCTCTTGCCGGAGCCGCTCGGTCCCATCACCGCGACCAGGGCGCCAGGGGCGACGGACAGGTCGATGCCGCTCAGCGCGGTCACCTCGGCGGGGCCTCGCCCGTACACCTTGGACACATCACGCATCTCGAGCACGCTCATCGCCGGCCTCCCACTCGCCGGCGCAGCTTGGGCAGCGGGCCGGTGGCCGCGGCCGGGGCGGCCGGCTCGGCGGACACGCGGCGCAGGCGGCCGTCGGCCGAGTCGAGCCAGCGGATCACCGAGTCGAGGCGGAACAGCTCGGCGTCGACCACCAGGGCGAGACCGAGGTCGGTGTCGGCCTCGTCGTTCTTCAGCCGGGTCCACTGCTGCATCAGCTCGACCAGGTAGCGCCGGTGCACCTGGATGACCTCGTGCACGTCGGCGCCGGGCATGCGAGCGGCGACGAGCACCTTGATGACCAGCTCGTCGCGCGGCGGGGCGGCCAGGTCGGGCGGGGTGCGTAGCCAGCCGGTCAGCTCCTGCTCACCGCCGGAGGTGATGCGGAAGCCTTTCTGCGGGCCGGGGTCGGCGGCGTCGTCGGACTCGACCAGGCCGTCGCGCTCCAGGCGCTGCAGGGTGGTGTAGACCTGCCCGACGTTGAGCGGCCAGACCTCGCCGGTGCGCTCGACGAACTCCTCGCGCAGCTGCAGACCGTACTTCGGGCCCTCGGCGAGCAGGGCCAGCAGCGCGTGCCGGACGCTCATGACATCGACCAAACGCGTATCATGCCGAGGATAATACTGAGTATAGTTATAGATCGCCAGGCCTTCTTCGCGAGAAACTGAGCCGGTGTCCAGTTTGGCGTTGGTCGTCGCGGTCGGTGTCGCGATTCTGGTGGCCACCGGAGCCGCCCGGCGCTGGGGAGTCGCCCCGCCGGCGCTGCTGCTGATCGCGGGCGTGCTGCTGGGCTTCGTGCCGGCGCTGCGCGCGGTGCACCTGCCACCCGAGGCCGTCCTGCTGCTCTTCCTGCCGCTGCTGCTCTACTGGGAGAGCTTCACCTCCTCGCTGCGCGAGATCCGCAGCAACCTGCGGGTGATCGTGCTGCTGAGCACGGTGCTGGTGGCGGCGACCGCGGCCGGCGTCGCGGTGACGGCGCATCAGTTCGGGATGCCGTGGGGGCCGGCGTGGGTGCTGGGCGCGGCGGTGGCGCCGACCGATGCCACCGCGGTCGGGGTGCTGGGCCGCATCCTGCCGCGCCGGCTGGGAGCGACGCTGCGGGCCGAGAGTCTGGTCAACGACGGCACCGCGCTGGTGATCTACGCGCTCGCGGTGGGCGTCACGCTCGGCGAGGAGCACGTGAGCGCGCCCCGGGTGGGCGGCATGTTCGCGCTGTCCTATCTGGGTGGCATCGCGATCGGCGCGGTCGTCACCTACGCCGGGATCCAGGTGCGGCGGCGGCTGTCCGACCCGTTCCAGCACAACGTGCTCGCGATCCTCACGCCGCTGACCGCGTACCTCGTCGCCGAGCTAGTGGAGGTGTCGGGAGTGCTCGCGGTGGTGGTGTGCGGCCTGTGGGTCGGCCGCATCTCGCCGCGCTTCTTCCCGAGCCGGGTCCGGCAGTACGTCCGGACCGTGATGAGCTTCCTGACCACCCTCGCCAACGCGGTGCTGTTCGTGCTGATCGGCCTGGAGGCGCAGTCGGCGGTGCGCGACCTGAGCAGCGTCGGGGTGGTGACCGGCGCGCTGATGGTCGTGGTCATCAGCGCGGTCGTCGTGGCGGTGCGGTTCGGGTGGATGTTCACCAGCCCGTACCTGATCCGGGCGGTCGACCGCCGGGACAGCCAACGGGCCCGGCGGCTCGGGGCCCGGCCGCGCGTGGTGATGGCCGCGGCCGGCTTCCGGGGTGCGGTGTCGCTGGCAGCGGCACTGTCGGTGCCGGAGACCCTGCACTCGGGGGCGCCGTTCCCCGACCGGGATCTGATCATCTTTGTGACCGCGGGGGTGATCGCCGTGACGCTGGTCGTCCAGGCGCCGCTGCTGCCGCGGGTGTTGCGCTGGGCCCGCCTCGGCGAGGACGGCTCGGCCGAGGAGGAACGGCGCCGCGCCGAGATCGCCGCGACCGAGCGGGCCCTCGAGGTCCTGCCCGGCCTCGCCGCCGAGCTCGGCACCGACGACGCGATCGCCGGGCAGCTGCGCGCGGAGTACGAGGAGCACCTGCGCGTGCTGCGCGACGGCGGCGGGCCGGGCGCGCGGGACAAGGCCGCCGACCTGCGCCTGGCCGTCATCGCGCGCAAGCACGAAGCCATCCTCCGGATGCGGGATCGCGGCGAGATCGACGACGCCGTCCTCGTCCGTCTGCAGGGCCTGCTCGACATGGAGGCGGTCAACCTGGCCATGCGGCGCGGCTCCTGATCAGGACGAGCTGACCAGCGCGGCGAACTCCGGGCTCGGGTCCACGCCCAGCTCCCGCCGGAGCCGGGCCCGGTACTCGTCGTAGGCGCGGCGGGCGTCGGCGACGTTGCCGCCCGCGAGATGGGCCGAGGCCAGGGCGCGCTGGGCGCTCTCGCGCAACGGGTCGATCCCGGCCACCAGCAGCGCCGCCTCGACCGCCTCGGCGGTGCGCTTCTGGTCGAGGAGCCGGGCCACGAGCGCCTCGACGCCGTGCAGCAGCCGCTGCCGGATCCGCTCGCGGGCCAGGATCACCCAGGTTTCGGCCCATCCCGGCAGCAGCTCGAACTCGTCCTCGGCCGGCGGGGCGCGCAGGTCGGCCTCGGTCGCGGTGCCGCCGACCAGGCGGCCCGCCCAGTCATAGCGGTCGCGCATGTCGACCCCGACCTCGGGCCGCAGCGTGATCGTGCACTTCGTGGCGGCGATCAGCCGGGGGAGGGCGCCCCGCATGCGCCACAGCTCGGTGCGCAGGCGGCCGCAGGCGGCGGGCGGATTGAGGTCGGGCCAGAGCGTGCGGGCGGCGACCCCGCGATCGACCAGGCTCTCGCGCAGCGCCACGAACGCCAGCACCCTTTTCGCGCCGTCGGCGAGGGGGACCGGCTCGCCGTCCAGCACGAGATAAGGCCCGTTGAACAGGCACAGTCTCGGCGGGTCGGCACTCATCGTGTGCCCCATTCGTCAGCGGCGTTGCCGGTCTACGAGCCTAAACCCGGCGGCCAGGCCGCCACGACGGCCGTGTCGTTGATTCGCCTCCCCCGGTCACTCGGACACGCCGGCTTCCGCCAGAAAACGGCGCACTTCGTCCAGGATCGGGCCGGCCCGCAGCAGCCGCCGTTCCCGGGCGACCCCCGAGCCGAGATCGCTGGTCTCGGTGATGGTCACCCGGATCCCGTACGGCGCGGCCTCGCACCGCAGCACGCAGACCGCGACCCGGGGCTCACTGTCCATCGGTGTACGCCTCGAGCGCCTCCCGCGCGTAGACCCGCCGCTCGGCGAACTTCGCCTGCACCGCCGGGTTGTCGCGGGGGAGCTTGTTGAGATCGCCCGGGTTCTCGACGGTGTACAGGTACTCGTCGCAGGCGTCGTCCACAGTGATCATGGAATCCATCAGCATGCGTTCGACGACCGCGAAGTTCGACGCCGTGCGCAGCTCGTGCACGAGGTAGTCGACCTGGGCGTCCATGTCGAACAGGATCCGCAGCCCGGCAGGCGCCGTGCCGTAGGCGTACGCGAAAAGGTCCTTCCGCCGCGATTTGAATGTCCACTGCGCGAGCCCGATCCCGTCGGTGCGGTTCATCACCTCGCTGAGCGGGATGTCCCTGCCCCCGACACGCAGCGGTTTGTCCTCCGCGCTGTTCTGGATACGCGACGGCAGAACGCCGGACTCCTTGGTCAGGTTGCCAACGATGCCGGCGGCGCCACCCAGCGGATAGCCGTAGACCCTGATCAGCCGGTCGATGACGTAGCGCTGGCGTTCGGCCTTCGGGACGGCGGGCCAGTGGATGATCGGGCCGCGGACCGCCACCTCGGTGGCCAGCCGCTGCACCTCCTGGTCCCATTCGGGTACGGCCGGGTCGTTGCGCTCGCGGGCGAGGGCCGTGGCCATCAGCAGCGCGTTGCCCTCGGCGTCGCCGGTCAGCGGGGCCTCGCCGACCGACCCGGCCGCCAGCCAGCTCACCACCAGCCCCCACTCGTCGTCGTCCAGCGGCTCGGCCCCGGTGGCCAGCGCGGTCGTCACGGTCGTCGTGGGTGGCCGCTCGTCGGCGGTGGCGGCGCGGAAGGCCCAGTCGAGGTCTCCGGACACCATCATCCGCTGCAGGCCCGACACCGGCTCGGGCGTCCGCCGCGCCTCCGCGATCAGCGTGTAGACGTCGATGTAGTTGAGCACCTGCGGCGACGCCATCACCTGATCGACCGTCATGCCGTTCTGGAGCATGGCCCGCACGCTGGGCGCGGGGTAGGGATGGAACGGGGACTCGGGCGGGACCACGATCGCGCCCCAGTGCACGAGCTCGTCGGGCGGCCGCAGCGCGAGCACCTGCGCGTCGAGCGCCGCCTCCCGCTCGGCCAGCAGCCCGCCCACCCAGCGGCGGCCCTGCTGGAAGGCCTGGTCGAGCACGGCGGTCAGGTTGGCGGAGGTGACCGAGCCGTCCCGCAGCGCCTGCGCGAGCGACCAGCCGGCGTCCTCGGCGATGAGGTCGTTGATCGGGTCGCGGCCGAAGACGTCCCACTGCTCCAGGTGCCATTCCTCGTAGGCGACGAAGAAGTCCCGGATGCGCTCGTGCGACGTGTCGTGGTTCTTGACCCCGGTGGCCCAGTGCATCAGCTGGCTCTCGTTGATGTCGGCGCCCGCCTGGAGGTCGGGGTCGAGGGCCGCGGCCGCGACCTGGCCGCAGTCGAGGGGGTCGACGCCGCCGTGCTTGCCGATCAGGAAGGGTCCGTCGATGTGGTCGAGGTCGCGCCGGTTGGCGACCGAGATGATGTCGGTGGCCGCGCCGAACCCGTCGAGCAGCCCACTCAGTCCCGGGACGCTGGACAGCAGCGGCACCTTCATGTCGTTCAGCTGCGGGAACATGGCCTCCCAGCGGTCCCGGCGGCCGCAGACGTCGGTGACCACCCCGGAGCGGTTCTGCGCGGCGATCCGGGCGATGGCCGCCGCGCCGTTCGGGGGGTTCGGGTCGAGCAGGTAGTCCCCGAGGTAGCGGGACCGCAGGACGGTGACGAAGCGTTCCCCGCCGGTGAAGTTTCGCGGGGTCGTGGACGCGGCGTCGGCCGCCGACTTGATCCGGCTCAGCACTTCCGCAACATCAAGATCAAGATCCAGCGATCGTACGGCCGAAGTGGCGCTCGACCGGCACTGCGAGAGGATCGCGGTGGCGACCGCCTGCGCCAGGCGCTCCAGGCCGGCGGGGTCGCGCAGCTCGCCGGCCCGGCGCGGGTTGCTCAGGTCGCAGGCTTCCAGCAGGGCCACCCGGGTGCGGTCGAGGTGCCGGGTGCGGGCCACCACGCCGAGATCGGCCGCGAGGACGCCGCCGGCGGTCGTGCCCAGCGCGCCGCGCACCGACTCGTGCAGGGCGGTGGCCAGCTCGCGGTCGCCCGGGCTGGAGTTGCGGGCGACGTAAGCCTCGGTCGAGTCCGTGCGCGGGTCGGGGGCGGCGTTGAAGTGCAGCGACACGAACAAGTCGGCACCGACCAGGCGGGCGAACGCGGCGCGGCCGTCCAGGGACACGTTGGCGTCGCTGTCCCGGGTCAGCATCACCGTGCAGGTGGGCGTGAGCAGGGCGCGGACCCGGCGGGCCAGGCCCAGGGTGAGGCCGCGCTCGGAGAGGCCCGCCACCGTCCGGTCCGGGGTGGAGGCGCCGGCGGGCGCGGTGCCGCCGTGGCCCGGGTCGAGCACGACGATCGGTTGACTGGGCATCGCTGCCTCCTCCTGCTTCGTCTCTATTGCGTCGGGGCGGGTGCTGACGGGGCCGCGAGCGGGTTGCCGGCCGGGTTCGCCGTGCCGCCCTGGATCTGGGCGACCAGGCCGGTGTCGGCGAACCGCTCGAGCGGGAAGGTCTGGCTGGCGAACCGCAGGTCCAGCTCGCCGGAGAGGTCCACGTTGACGTTGATCTCGTCGCTGGCGACCTGCTTGGCCGTCTGGATGTACGCCACGCTGGTCCGCGCGCCCGCGTGGAAGCCGATCAGGCCGCCGGAGGCGCTGCTCTCGTGCTTGGCGTCGAAGCTGCTGGCGGTCTCGGCGCGCCCGGTGTCGGACGCGTCGATGTGGAAGTCGAGCTTCGCCCGTACCCGGCCGCTGGTGACGACGATCCGGTTGATGCCCATCAGCACCATCGTGGACAGCAGCTGGTGCCGGCTGCTCGCGAGCTGCCGCCGCGCCGCCGGGACCAGCGTCTCCTCGACCGAGCGGTCGTCGATCGCGACGTCCGGGCCGACGCCGAGGTCGCCCTGGAGGTTGGGCGCGGGCAGGTCGGCGGCGCCCTCGCGGGCACGGGCCACCGGGCTCTGGCCGCTGGTGTCCACGGCGATGTGGCCCGGGTAGCGGGCGGCTAGGTAGTCGCGGGCCTGGTTGTCGGTGATGTTGTCGGCCATGAACTGGTCGACCGTCTTGGCGACGTTGGCCACGAGCTCGCCGAACGCCTCCATCTGCTGGATCGAGGCGTCCACGATGGCGTTGAACGTGCCCTTGATCAAGTCGGCGACGAACCGCGGGAAGTCGATCGCCCCGAGCACGTCGCCGGTGACGTCGGCGACCCGGTCGACCGCGCGGCTCTCGAAGGTGGAGTCGGCGGCCGAGCGGGCCCAAGGGGAGCGGCGGTTCGGGCGCGGCGCCGGCTCTGTGCGGAGGACCGGCGTCTGGCCGATCCGCCCGGCCTGGCCGAAGCCGTCGTGCAGCAGGGCCGCGCTGTAGGCGGCGATCTTGGTGAGGTCGCGCTCCATGTTGCGGCGGGCGGCGTCGCCGATGCGGTAGTAGGCCGGGCTGGACCGCAGCAGCGCCTGCACCTGCGGGACGACGAGGTCCTCGACGGCCTGGGTGACCTGGACGCCGGCCGGGTGCGGCGGGGTGGCGAACGGTCCCGGCAGCACTGTGGCGGTCATGCTGCTACCCCCTCGGCGACGGATGTGGTCTTGCCCGCCGGCTTCGTCTCGGCCTTCGTCTCCGTCGGCTTGGCGTCGGTCGGCTTGGCATCGGCCGGCTTCGGTGCGGCCGGTGGGGCCGTCTTGGCGGGTGTCTTCGTGCCGTCGGGCGACCAGGTGGGGTCGGGGATCTTCGGCACCGGCGGCGCCTCGGTCGCTGGTCGCAGCGGGGCGATCGCGGGCGCCGCGGTCCGCGGGGTCACCGGCGCCCGGACCGGCGGGCTGTCGCCCCACGGCGGGTCGTTGTACTGCGGGACGGCCGTGTTGCCCCGGATCACGTCGGCCTTGCCCGGGTCGATGAAGCGTTCCATCGGCACGGCTTGCGTCTGGAAGTGGATCTCCACCTCGCCGGTGAGGTCGGCCGCCACGTTCATTTCGCTGTCCGACTGGGAGCGGTCGGAGCGCACATACCCGACCGACATCGACGCCGACACCGCCCACGGCCCGAACCCGACACTGCCCGACGCGCCGGTGTGGAAGTCGAAGTCGCTGGCGTGCTGCTGCGCCGCCCGGTCGGTGGTGTCCACGTGGAACGACATGGCCGCCCGGATCTTGCCGCCGGTCACCACGATCCGGTTCATGCCCATCAGCACGAGCGTGGAGAGCGTCTGCAGCCGGCTCTGCGCGAGCTTGCGCCGAGCGGCCGGCAGCAGCACCTCCTCGTAGGAGTCCTCGTCGCCCGGCTGCACGTCGTCGCTGAGCATCAGCTTCTCGCGCCAGTCCGGCGCCGGCGCGTTGTCGCTGCCCCCGGCGGCAACCAGCCGCGGCTCGCCGTCGGCCAGGGCGATCTGCTGCGGGTACGCCTGCACGAGCCAGTCCCGCGCCTGGTTGTCGGTGATGTTGTCGGCCATGAACTGGTCGACGGTCTTGCTGACGTCCTCGAGCAGGCGCGCGTATCCCTCCAGCTGCTGGATCGAGCTGTCGACGATCGCCCGGAACGTCCCCCGGATCAGATCGGCAACGAAGTCCGGGAACGACAACGCCTTCAACGTGGCCGCCGTGACGCCGGCGATATTACCGGCCGCCGCGGGAACGAAATCCTCCGCCGCGGCCTGCCCGCGCGCCGGGCCCGCCACCGGCAACGGCCCGGCGTGCGCCACCGCGCTGTGGTCCGCCGCCGCGGCTCGTGCTTGCGCTACCTCGAGATCCCCGCGCACGGCTGGGGCTGCCCCGGTCGCGGCCGGGCGCTCGACCAGGACCGGGCGCTGGCCGAGGCGGGCGCTGCTGGCCCAGTCGTCGCGGACGCACTCGGCGGCGTAGCCCGCGACCTTGTTGAGGTGGTGTTCGAGAGAGATCCGGTCGGCGGCCGGAAGGCGGTCGAAGGCGGCCGTCCTCGACAGCAGGCGCCGGATCTCGCGGCGCACCACGGCACGGGTGGGGCCGGTCGGTCGCAGGCCGCCCGGATTCGCCCCCGCGTCATGCGGGGCCGGCAGCGGCAGGACGGTCGTCACCGGACCGCTCCGGACCAAGCAGCCGCGGCCGTGGCGGGTCCGGTGCCGGTCGTGGCCGTCGCTGTCCCGGCCGGACCGGCCAGGCCTGACTCCGCCAGCCAGGTTGCGGCGGCGGCTCGCGCGGGCTCGGGTGGGTCGGCGATGGATTCCGGTGGGCTGCCGGACCAAGTAATGAGGGTTTGGCCGGACTGGCCCAGGGCTACCAGGCGGTCGATGTCGGGGCGTTCGTCGTCCGGCCAGGTCGCGCGGACCACGTCCCAGGCCGACGTGCCGTTGACGAGGGCGAGGATGCCGGGGTGGGAGAGCAGGGCCACGGCCTGGCGGGCCTGGGCGGCGATGCGGCCCGTGGCCAGGACCGTGTTGCCGTGCTGACGTGGGGCCAGATTGGAGCGCAGCCTCGCGGCGGCCCGGGAGAGCTGGGAGCGGAGGGCGATCAGGGGGCCGCCCAGGAGGATGGCGCGGTCGTAGGCGGAGATGGCGGAGGCGGTGTCGGAAAGGGCGGGAAGGAAGTCGGTGTTGGCGGGGACGTGAGCCACCGCGGCGCCGGGGCCGGTGCCGAAGACGCGGGCGAAGAGCTGCTCGCGGGAGGCGCGCGGTATCCAGTCGCGGGACGCGTCGGCGGTGTCCTCGAGGAGCTGGGCGGCGTCGGCGGAGCGGAGGTCCAGGCCGAGGCGCTCGGCGACCAGGAGCTCGGCGGCGGCGGGGAGGCCGGTCTGTTCTACCTGGGCGAGCAGGTAGAGGCCGGCGAGGGTCTCCAGGGTGGCGGCGTCGATCTCGGCCTCGGCGGGCGGCACCAGCGGGGGCACGACGAGGCGGAACGGGTCGTCGGCGGCCAGGGCGGCGGCTGCGGGCGCGAGGAGGCGGCTGGACCGCTCGATGGCCAGCAGGCGGGGGACGAGATCGGTGTGCACGGCGCGGTCAGGGGCTCGGTGTGGTGCGGGGCGCGGAGGTGGGCAGGCTCGGCTCCTGCAGGCCCAGCAGGTTCGACATCTGGTCCAGCGGGAAGGTCTCGCTGGCGAACTGCACGCTCACATCCCCGGTGAGTTTGGCCTTCAGCTCCTGGGTGTCCTTCGTGTCGTACTTGTTGGAGGTCGTGACGTTGATCTTGTTTTCGGATTCGGTCTTCCAGGAGGGCGAGAACCAACCGGCGAAGAACGAATTCTTCGACCTGGTGTTGGTGGTGTTGTCGAACGTGGTCGCGCTGTCGCCGCTGGTGCCCTTGGTGCTGGACAGATCCAGGTCGAAGATGACCGCGGCCTTCACCGAGCCGTTGGTCACGACCAGGCGGTTGATGCCCATCATCACCATCATGAGCAGCATCCGCTGCCGGTCGATGGCCAGCTGCTGACGGGCCGCCGGCATCAGGACCTCTTCGGTGGTCTGCTCGTCGAGGTTGTCGACGGGCATGCTGAGGCCCAGGTCCTTGAAGAAGTCGGGCATCTCGGTCTGGTCGGCGTCGGGCTTCGGAACCACCTTGGGCTGCCGCCCGGACACGTCGACCTGGAGGTGGTCGGGGTAGCGGCCGGCCAGGTAGTCGCGGGCCTGGTTGGGGGTGACGTTGTCCTTCATGTACTCGTCGACGCTCTTGGACACGTTCTTGACCAGCTCGGCGAACGCCTCCATCTGCTGGATCGAGGCGTCGACGATGGCCTGGAAGACACCCTTGATCAAACTGGCCACGAAGCCGGGGAAGTCAACGGTGGCGATGGCGGCGCCGAGGTTGTCGACCGTGTACGGGTTGGCCGGCGGGGCCGGGTCGCCGTCGGCGAGGGCGCGGGCCGGCGGGCGCTCGCCGATCGCCGCCGCGAGCGGAAGGCCGTAGGTGTTGCCGCCGGCGTCGGCCATGTACTGACCGATGTTGACCAGGTCGTGGGCCAGCTGGCGGCGGCGGTCCTCGGGCAGCGACCGGAACGTGGGGCTGCTCTTGAGGATCTGGCCGATCTCCTGCCGCACCAGGGGAACGGTGGGCCGGGCGGGCGCCGTGGTCCGGACGGGCGCGGTCATCGCCGGGGGTCCCAGGGCGAGCGGGACATGCTGGATGCCGCTGCGGGAATGGGCTCCAGTGCCGGCGGCGGGCCGGCGTCGGGGGTTGCCAGGATGGCGCTGGGGCGCAGCTGGATCGCCAGCCGCGGGCCGCAGCCGGGGGCTACGACGACCGACAGCAGCGCCAGCTCGCCGGGGTTCACCATTCCTGCGGGTGTCATGGCGCCGACCCAGCGCTCGAGCGCGCGCAACCCTTGCGGCCGCTCCACCAACTGCAGCTGGAGCAGCGTCGCCACGTTCGGCGGGATGTCGGGGATCGCCTCCAGGTCGACGTCGACCCGCAGCTCCATCCCGGCGGGCGACGGGCGCAGCGTGAGCAGCGTCGTGTCCGGCGGGAGCACGAAGCGGGCGCCGAGCACGAAGGCGAGCGCGTTGGTGAGCCGGGTGTGCTGGTCGCCGAGGCCGAACCGCTCCATGACCGGGCGCAGGTCGGCCAGCCGCAGGGCGCCGTCCACCCCGAAGGTGACCTCCTGGCTGCCGTACGAGCGGCCGCAGCGCACGGTGGTCAGGGCCGGCCGCAGCGACGGCATCGCCTCGGTGGCCGCCTGGACCGCCTCGTGGATGGGCCGGGCGAGCGAGTCGGCGGTCTGCGGCGCCCAGGCGTAGGTCACCTCCGACTCGCGCAGGCCCGCGGTGTCGAAGCAACTCGAGAACCAGGCGTCGCCGCTGCCGTACGACAGGGGCTCGCTGCGGCCGTCGACCCAGGACAACGCCCGCGGGCCGAACGTGCCGCCGACCACCTGGCGCATGGCCCGGGTGGCGCCGGCGACCCGCTCCGGGGGCCCGGCGAGCGGGTCCGCCGGGCTCAGATCGAACGCCAGCGTGCTCGGGGCCCGCTCGGAGAAGCGGGTCTCGAACGAATGCGGCCGGCGGTAGGCCTGCGCGCCGGGCGGCAGTGCCAGCGACTCGTCGAGGTAGCCGCCGAGCAGCCCCACCGGGTCGGCCGTGTGCAGCCGGCGTGCCGCCGAGCTGAGCAGCCGCCGGGCGCCCAGCGATGCGGGGGACGCTGCGTGCATGACCGCTCTCCCTACCTGCCGAGTAGCTGCTGCACCTGGTCGGCCGACGGCGTCTGGCCGGAGTTGACCATCTGCATGAGCTGGTCGCGGATCGCGTTCGGGTCCGGCGCGGTGAAGCCGCCGAGCTGCGGCAGCGACGGGGCGGCCGGGGCCTCCCGGGGCTGCGCGGCGTCGTACCGCTGGGTGTCGGTGATGGCGCTGGCGGCCAGCCAGTTCTCCACGTGGACGAGCAGCGTCTGGTACTCGGACGCGGAGAACACCGAGGCGGGGCCGCCACCATTGACATTGATGACGCCCGTGTCGGGCGGCGGGAACAGCGGGATGCCGGCCCGGTTCGCGGCGATGTCCTTCGCCTTGGCGGCCAGCAGGTCCATGACCTCCTTGCCGGTGGACGACAGCGTCAGCTCCTTGGCCAGGTTCGGCGTGCTGCCCGAGGTCATCGTGTTGATCCGCTCGACGACCTGCCACGGCGCCGTCACTCCGTACGCCTTCTGGACCTCGGCGTTCTCGATGATCTCGACGCAGGTCCGGATGTGGTTGCCGATCCGCCGGGCGGCGAACGCGGTGTACGCCCAGCCGTGCATGGACGCGTACGCGAGCAGGTCGCGCGCGGTCTTGCGGACGGCGGCGTCCTGCGGCTGCACGCTGCGCCGGTTCTGCGGGCCGCCGGTCAGGTACTCGCTGAGGTAGAAGCCGCGTTCCCGCTCGGAGACCGCGGAGCAGAACCGCAGCAGGTAGTCGTCGAGCTCGGAGATCCGGTCGTACTGGATCTGGCGGGCGGCCGGGTCGAGGCGGTCGCGGGCGCCCCACACGTACGGGTCGAACAGCCGGCCGGCCGGGTCGCCCACCGGGAGCACGCCGTCGCTCCAGTCCTGCGCCGCCTGGTCGACGGCGAGCATGAGCCCGGCCCGGTCCAGGTGGTTGGCCGCGCCGATCATCGCGCACGCCCGGATGTTCGACGGCTCGTACGCGCCCTGGGTGTTGTCCTCGGTGATCAGCGGCGGCAGGTCGAGCGTGTCGTACTGCGGGGTGAGCCCGACGAAGTCGTCGAAGGCCGACCGGGCCTTGGCGGTGGTGTTGTCGTTGACCGGCCCGCGGTCGATCACCTCGTCGGAGACGAACGCGACCTCCTGCACGCTCGGCTTCTGCGCGCCGTTGAAGTCGTTGATGAGGCGGAACACCGAGAGGTAGACCTCGATCCGCCGCAGGTCGGCGGCCGGAGTGTCCACCTTGGGCAGCTTGCCGCTGCCCACCGTGTCCGGCCGGATGTAGCCCTCGTTGAACTGCTCGACGAAGGCGTCCTCGAAGCCGGGGCTCTTGGTGTCGTAGTAGCTGTCCCGGAGCAGCGCCCCCGTGACGTACGCGGCATGGGCCTTGGCCGTTGGTGTCGTGAGCGGGATGTCCCGCGCGTTGAAGAGCTTCTCGATCCCCGTCAGATAGGCGTCCGGATCGAAGGTGTCGGGGAGGTTGCGCATGTCGATGGTGATGTCGGCGAACTTGCTCTCTGGCATGGCGTCGTCCTTCCGATCCTGTGCCAGGTCCCTGTCGATGGCGTCGCGGATGGCCGCTGCCAGAGTGGTTTCGTCGGTGTTGTCCCGTGGGTCGAGGCCGAGCCGCCCGGCCAGCGCGCGGAGCACGGCCAGCCGCATCCTCGGCGGGTTTTTCGCGGCCGGGTCGTCGGTGTCCTTCGAGACGGTCTGCAGGCCCCGCCGGCCGCCGTTGCCGAGGTCGGCGAACAGGCGCTCGACGTGCTCGTGCACGGCGTCCCAGCGGGCGTCGCCCGCCTCCGGCGGATAGGCGTCCGGCCAGAGCAACTGGTACGCGAGCAGGGCCAGCCGGCGTACGTGCGGCGGGTTGCTGCTCATGGCGGGCTCCAGGTGTCGTCGGGGGACAGGTCGGCGTCGCATCGGGCCAGCGCCCCGACCACGTCGAGGACGCCGGCGCCCACCTCGTCGGGCGGGGCGTGGCTGCGGCGGGCGCCGCCGGTGAGCCAGGAACGCACCCGCTCGGCGCCGGGTGAGACACCGCCGCGGCGGGCCCGGGAGACCAGCAGCGCGCAGGCGCCGGTGACGAAGGGCGCGGCGTGCGAGGTGCCGGTCGCCCGCCGGTAGCTGAGGCGGCCCACGCCGATCACCCGCTCGCCGGGTGCGGCGAGCGCGATGTGGTGGCCGTACGAGCTGAATGCTGAACGGGCGCCGCCGGGGCCGACCGATCCGACGGCGATGACCCGGGGGTCGACGGCCGGGTGGTACGGCTCGGCCGAGCCGGCGTTCCCGGCCGCGGCCACGAGCACGCAGCCGGCCCGATCGGCGTAGCCGACGACGGCCTCGTGCGGGGCCGGGGCGTACGGGTCGAGGGCCGACTGCGGCGTGCCGAAGCTGCAGTTCACCACGTCGGCGCCGAGGTCCACGGCCACCTTGAGACCGAGGTTGATCTCGGTGATCGCGCCCACGCCGAACCGCTCGGCATCCGGGCCGGCCCCAGCGCGGGTGGCCGCGGCGAGCACCCGGATCGGCAGCACCCGGCACCGGCCGCCGACACCGCGCGGCAGGCGCCACCCCTGGGCGCCGATCACGCCGGCGACATGGCTGCCGTGCCCGACGTCGTCGGTGGGCGCGAAGTCACGGCCGCGGCTGTCGCCGACCAGCACGGTCTCCTCGTCCAGGCCGCCGAGGCCGAAGTCGACCACGTCGTAGCCGCTGAGCAGCTTGCGTTGCAGCTCGGCGTGGCCGAGCGAGACACCGGTGTCGACGACCGCGACGGTGACGCGCTCGTCGCCCGGCTCGGTTTCGAGGGCCTCGCGGGCGCGTACGTAGTCGTAGGGCGCGACGATCTCGTCCGGCCGCGGGGTCGCCATGACCGCGACGCTGCCGGTGGTGGCGAGGGGCTCGACGGTGACGCTCTCCACGATGGCGAGGCCGCGGAGGGCGTCGACCACCCGGTCGGCGTGAGCGGCCTCGGCCAGCTGCAGCCGGTACGTGCGGGACAGGCCCAGCTCGTGCTCGACGTCGTCGTAGGCGAGGCCGCGCGCGCCGACCCGGCCGAGGTTGCGGCGGGCGTGGTAGACGGCGGTGGCGCGGAAGCCGCCGGCCAGCGCGCGGACCGTGCGGTCGAGGCGGCCGCCGGTGACCCGGTCGGCGGGGCGGGCGGCGCCGACCAGGACGTCGAGCTGCGCGGGCATCCGGAGGACGGTCTCGCCGGCCCGGAGCGTCACGACCACATAGCCGTGGTGCCGGCGGCTCATGACGGCTCCCACACGGCGCCATTGGCGGCACTGTCGGCCGCGGCGGCCGTGTCGCTCAGGAGGCCGCCGGGCGCACCGCTCAGCGGGCCGCCGGGCGGGCTGTCGTATTCGTCGCCGAGCTGGAACGACAGCGTCTGGCCGTCGCCGAGGCGCACGTCGAGGCGGCCGCGCGGGTCGCGGTGGCCGAGGTCGACGACGGCGTGCGCCGGGCCGGACTCGACGATCGGCACGCCGACGCCGTCGAGCGCGGCGGCGCCCGAGGTGGTGAGGCCGTCGAGGTTCTCGCCGTCGAGGCGCAGCCGCCGCGTGCCGGGCGGCACCCGCACTCGCTGGACGGCGGGGTCCGGCGCGAGCCGCGGCGGCGACTCGGGCTGGACGGCGCGCACGGCCGGGCGGCCCGCCTGCAGCGCCGCGCGGAGGCGGTTCACCGGCAGATCGGCGAACTGGGCGACGGCGTTCTCGCTGGACTCCGAGGAGAGCCGGCGCAGCTGCGCCACGTTGCGCACACCCAGGCGCTCAAGCTGGCGTTGCTCGGCCGGGGCGAGGCCGGCGTCGTTCAGCGTCGGGCCCTGCGCCTCGGCGATGTCCACCGTGTTCTCCCGGATCATCGTCCGGGTGATCGTGGTGAAGCCGACCGACACGGTGCTCGCGCCGGTCTCGTTCGGGCCGGCGCTGCGGAAGCGGACCACACCCTCGTCGTCCATCTCCACGAAGACCTGCAGGCTCAGGGAGAACTCGCGGATCGCGTACGTGAGGGGGCGGTTGACCGCCTTGAGGCTCAGCGCGTCCTGGGTGCGGTCGAGCTGGGAGGTGATCGCCTCGAGGAAGTCCTGCACGGCGAAGCTGTCGTCAGCCATCGGCCACCACCCGGATGCAGGCGGTCGAGGTGGCCGGCAGGAAGCCGGCCTTCCAGCGGGAGTGCGGCACGCGGCCGAGGACGACAAGACGTCCGTCGATGGTCGCGGTCGCCAATTCCAGGGGTACGGCGAGAGCGGCCTCGCCGATGTGCAGGCCGGTGCCGGGCTCGGGCTCCAGCGCCCGGACCAGCTCGGTCAGCGTGAGGTGCAGCTCCGGCCGGCTCATCGCCGCGGCCTCCACGGGTCGTAGGCGGCCGTGGCGGGCTCGCCGTAGGTGGCGGCGCCGTTGGGCTCGTCGTAGGCCTCGGTAGCCGCGGTCGGCAGGCTTTGCGCGGGGGAGGCGGTCGGGCCGACGGCCGGTACGGGGCTCACGGGTGCCGCACCGGCCGCCGGGGTCGGGGTGGTGCCGTCGGCCACCGGGGGGAGTGGCGTGGAGGACGGGACCGTGGCGTTCTGGTTGATCAGCTGGATGGCGGCCGAGTTGGCGAAGCTGGCTAGGGGCAGCACGTCGCTCACGAACTTGACCCGGACCTCGCCGGTCAGGTCGGTGCGCAGGTTGATGTCGCTCTGCGCGTTGAGGCTGACGGTGTTGACCATGATGCCGTTGCCGGAGAACGTCGACTTGCCGGACGTGCCGGCCATGTTGCCCATGCTGGTCTGGGTGGAGTCGAACTTGATCCCCGTGGTCTCGGAGGCGTCGACGTGGAACTGGAGCTTCGCGTTGATCTCGCCGTCGCTGATGATGATCCGGTTGAGGCCGAGCAGGACCATCGTGGCCAGGGTCTGGTGGCGCTGCTCGGCCATGGTCTTGCGAGCGGCCGGGACGATGACCTGCTCGACCGAGTCGGGGTCGATCTCGGCGGGCATGTCGAAGCCGAGGTCGGTGAAGAACGTCGGCAGCTGCTGGGTCGGGTTGCTGAGGTCGACGTCCAGCGACGGGGTGCCGGTGGTGGTGTTCCGCGTCAGGACGGACGGGTAGCGGTCGGCGAGGTAGTCGCGGGCGGAGTCCTCGGTGACGTTGTCCCGCATGTAGTCGTCGACGGTCTTGGCGACCTCCTGCAGCAGCGTCGCGTAGGCCTCCATCTGCTGGATGGTGGCGTCGACGATGGCCTGGAAGGTGCCCTTGATCAACCCGGAGACGAAGGAGGGGAAGTCGACGGCGTTGAGCGTGGCCCGGGCCAGCTCGCCGACCCGGCCCACGGTGCCGCCCCCGCCCGCCGGTGTCCCGCCCCCGCCGGCCGGGGCGCCGGCCGGGGCGCCGCCCGGTGGCGTTCCGCCCGGTGCCGGCTGCGTCCCGCCGGGCCGCGGCAGGCCGCCGGGGCCGAGCGGGTCGGCCAGCCCGCGCGCCGAGGGCTCGGCCAGCCCGCGTGCCGAGGGCTCGGCAGCAAGCGCGTGCCCGCCCGCCCAGCGGTCGGCCGGGCCGGCTTGACCGGTCGCCCAGCGGTCGGCGGCGCCGGCTTGGCCGGCCGCCCACGGGTTGGTGGCGCCGTTGGGGCCGCCCGCCCAGGGAGCGGCGGCTGCGGCGTCGGTGGCCAGATAGCCGCCGATCTGGCCGAGGGAGGCCATCAGCGACCGCCGGGTCTCCGGTGGCAGCTGCCGGTAGGCCGGGGCGCTCCGCAGCGCCGCGGCCACCGAGTCGACCACGGCGCGGGGGCCGGCGGGCGAGGTCATCAGGGCACCGGGACCGGCGCGAGCTGGTCGCCCACGGACGGGTCGGTGACCAGGCGGACGATCCGGTCGCCCCAGGGCTGGCCGGTGGCCCGGCGGCCGAGGGACTCGATCATCTGCTGGTAGGTCATCAGCGGCACCGGCGACGCGACCCCGGCGGCCTGCCGGAGGGCGAGGATGCCGGTGAGGGCGGCGTGGGTGAGCGGCCCGAACTGGTCGTCGACCAGCAGGTCGGGCTGCGAGCGCTGGAACTCCTCGACGCTCGCCATGCCGATCGCGGCCAGGGCGGCGTCGCGCAGCGCGGTGGTCTGCAGCGGGCCTACGGTCTCGACGACCCAGGCCATGCCGCCGGTGGGGCCGCGGTGGGCGGCGCGGTCGAAGACGACGGCCAGGCCGCGGGGCGTGGCGAGGCCCAGGTCGGCGCAGAACCGCAGGACAGGGTCGAGGTAGAGGCCGGAGGCCAGTTCGATCTGGGCGCCGCGGAACGGCGGGTACGCGCCGGCCTGGCGGAACCGGGAGAGCCACGGTTCGGTCCAGAGGTCGGCGCCGGCTACCGGCTGGACCCGGGCCGAGCGTCCCTCGGGGAGGTCGCGGCCGAGCGGCCCGGGGCGGTTGGTGACGTCGAGCAGGGCGGGGGCGTCGGGGCCGAAGGTCTCGGCGAAGCGGGCCGGGTCGCGGCGCTGCATCAGCGTCACGAGCTGGCCGAGCTCGCTGCCGTCCTGGTTGAACGCGACGATGCCGAACGAGAGACCGAGGTGGTAGCGCTGGTAGGCGGGGTGGTCGGCGCCGGCCGCGCCGGTGAACTCGGCGTCGGCGCTGACCATGGCGTAGAGGTCGGTGTCGGCGCCTACGTAGGTCTCGACGATCTCGCGTTTGGCCTCGGGCGGCAGGACCGGCAGGGCGGGCCGGGCGGACCCGGGCGAGGGCGACGGCGAGGGTGAGGCCGGGGCGGGGGTGGGGGGCGCGGTGGGGTCGGCGAGGTCGAACTCGTCAGACGGCGGGAGGATCTCGTCGCCGTCGGAGAGGTTGCGGGGGCCGCCCTCGGCGTCCCACTCCTCCCAGCCGTCGGAGTACCAGTTGTCGGCGGCTACGGCGGTGCGATGGCCGTTGGCCACAGTGGAGAGAGCGGCCGTGGGCTGGCTCCCGGCGACGCCGGCCGCGCCGTTGGGAGAGGGCGGCGGCGCATAGGAAGGGGACGAGGGCGGCGAGGCGTAGGCGGGGGAGGAAGGCGGCGAGGCGTAGGCCGGGGACGAAGGCGGCGACGCGCAGGCAGGGGCGGGCGACGACGGCTGCGGGGTGAAGGCGGGCGAAAGCGGCGCGGGCGCGGGGGCGTAGGCCGCCGGGGGTGGCGGGGCCGGGGAAGGGCCGGGCGGCGAAGCCAGCGGGGGCGGACCGAACCCGGGCACCCCCGCCTTTTGCACCGCGGGGACCGGCGTGGCGGGTGCTGTCGTGGCGAGGCGCTGCCTCATGTCGTACCCGTCTTCTCCTTCAAGACGATCGGCCTCGGCGCGCGGCACCGCCGCAAGCCCCCGCGAAGCCGGCGTCATGCGCCGCAAGCCCGCCGCCCGCGCGACCGCGGCGCCACGCGGCGCGAGCATCCCGAGCGGAACGCCGAGCGTCTCGGTGCGCGTGTGGCCGGTGAAGCCCGGAAGCATCGACACACTCGCTGCCGCATAGGCCAGGAGTTCCGGCGAAGCGGCCGGAACAGCGCCGGCACCATGCTCGTCGGCATAGCCCACCACGGTGTAGAAGATGCGGCCGCCATCGGGGTTGGCGCGGGCGAAGCCGGCGACGACGCCGACCGGAGCGATGTACCGGCCGTAGGCGTCGGCGGACCGGGTCAGGCCGTCCTGCCGGGAGGTGTAGAAGTTGTCGGCGGTGCGCCGGTCGGCCGCCGACGGCGAGAAGAGACCGGGCGAGGTGGTCAGGACGATCTCGAAGAACGGGGAACCGGCCGGGTCGACGGCGAGGGTGAGGCTCGGGAAGGCGTTGCTCAGCGCCCGGGTCGTCGCCCGCACGGTGGGGCGGGACAGGGACAGGGAAAGGGACTGAGTAGACGAGACAGCGAGCAACCCGGTGATGTCGATGAGTCCCGGGTCCCAGTGCGCGTTCTGCGGCACGTGCTGATGACCCACCCAGCCGGTGCTCGCCTCCCATCCGGCCACGTCGAGGCGGACGGTGCCGTTCTCGCCGTAGGCTTTTTCGCCGTCGAAAGTCACCGCACATGAGTTGGCGACGCCGGCATTCGTTTCGGCCCAGCGCATCCACTCGCCGAGGGCCTGGAACGTGTCGGGCTGGTCGGTGGCCATGGTGGCGGTGTTCTGGGCGAAATAGATGATCTCGATCTGGATGGCGCCGTAGCGGTTGGTCTCGGGCGGGCCGTCGGGGTTGGCGAGGGCCCGCGCCGCCACGGTGACCGGGAAATGCTGCCAGAGCTGGGCGGTGGCGCCGGCGCCGTCGCGGCCCACGGTGAAGTGCGGCGGATTCGGGTACGACGGCAGCGTCGTTCCCTCGGTGGTGTGCAGGACGCCGCGCCGGGTGGTCGTGGTGAAGGACCCGCCGGTGCTGGTCTGCTGCACGTCGCGGATCGCGGACGGATGCCAGCCGCCGGAGACGGCGTCGCCCGCGTACGCGTCGGCGGCCGTGCGCGTGCCGTTGCCGACCTGGCCGTCGCAGCCGATGCCGGCGGACAGCTGGAACGCCTTGACCGCCTGGTCGGTGTCGGCGTCGAAGATGCCGGTGGGCGCGGCCGCGGCGATCAGGAACCCGCGGTCGATCAGCCACTGCTGGAGCTCGGTCACGCCGTCGCCGGTGGAGCCGACCTGCAGGACGCCCGTTCCGAATGTCATGACGTTCCTCCCGATTTCCCTTCTCACCCGGCTCGGAGCGCGCGCCCGCCGCGGATCGGGATGAGCAGCTCCTCGATCCGGGTGGAGGGCAGGATGCCCAGCTCGCCGAAGAGCAGGGCGCGGAATTGCTCGTACTGGCGCAGCGCCTCGGCCGCGTTCGCCTCGGCCAGGTGCGCGCGGATCAGCAGGCGGTGGGCGCTCTCCCGGAGCGGCTCGGCGGCGACCGCGGCGAGCGCCGACTCGATCGCCGAGGGGATGCGGCCGCGGTCCAGCTCGCGGGCGGAGAGCTCCTCGAGGGCGTGCAGGCGGAGCTGGCGCAGCTGTTCGCGGGGCTCGGTGAGCCACGGCTCGTACCAGTCGGCCAGCAGGTCGCCGCAGGACAGCCGGCGGCAGGCCTCGCCCGTGGGCCCGGGGTCGCCGCCGGCGAGGATGCAGCGGGCCAGATCGAGGGCTTCGCGGACGTCCACGCGTACGCCCGCGCCCGCGCGCAGCCGCCCGCTGGACTCCTCGACGAGGTCGTCGCCGGCCTTGCGCAGCCGCCACAGCGCCGCCCGCAGGTAGCCCAGCGAGCGGGATTCGGGGGTGTCGGGCCACAGCGTGTACGCCACGTAGGAGCGGATCATCGGCCCGCTCCCGAGCGCCAGGAAGGCCAGCACGCGGCGGGCGCCCTCGGCCAGCGGGACCTCCGCGCCGTCCACGACGAGCGCGAAGGTCTCCACGAGCCGAAGGCGCACCGGCCGGGCTGCTGCGGGATTCACCCCGTCATCGTTGGACGCGCGTGTGTCCCGGCCGTACGCGCGGGCGTATCCGGCGCGTCGCAGCGGCGTATCACGCCCGTCCTCCGGGGGATTCCTCGTTCCCGGAGAAGGTAAACCTGCCCGGCTCCTCGTTAGATTGGCCGGGTGACCCACGAAACGCCACGCCACCGCGTCGCCGCCACGATGGCCGAGGCCGCCCGCGCGTGGCTGGACATGCTGAGCCCCGACCAGCGGGCGACCGCCGCCGGGCATCAGCCGGCCGACAACGCCTCCGACGGCGAGCGCCGGCGCTGGTTCTACACCCCGACCGACCACGGCGGCCTGACCGTCCACCAGCAGCGGCCCGCGCAGCAGCGGGCGGCGATGCGCCTGGTGTCCACCGGCCTGTCCCGGGCCGGCTACGTCACGGTGGCCACCACCATGGGCCTGGAGAACGTCCTCGACCACACCGAGGGCTTCGTGGCCCGCTTCGACCGGGAGCGCGGGCGCGACCCGGGTCTCTACTACCTGCGGGTCTTCGGCGAGCCCGGCGGCACCGGGACGTGGGGGTGGCGGTTCGGCGGCCACCACGTGTCGCTGAACAACCTGGTCGTGGACGGTCAACTGGTCTCGTCGACGCCCTGCTTCATGGGCGCCGACCCGGCCAGCTCCGAGCTGCTCGGGGGCGCGGTGAACCGGCCGCTGGCCCGGGTCGAGGATCTCGGCCGGGAGCTGGTCCGGTCGCTGAGTCCCGGACTGGCCGGGCGGGCGATCCTGTCGCCCAAGGCGCCGTCGGATTTCGTGACCGGCAACCGCACGTCGATCGCGGAGGGGGACAGGGTCATCCCCCTCGCGGGCATCTGGCGGGACGAGCGCTTTCCCGACCCGGCCGAGCAGGCCAAGCTGCAGGCGCTTAGCGACGCCATTGACGCCGCGGCCGGCTACGAGGAGGACGACCACCGGTCGCTCGAGTACACGGCCCGGCCCAAGGGGATCGCGGGCGCCGACCTCTCCACCGGGCAGCGGGATCTGTTGCGGGCGCTGCTGGACACCTATTTCGGGCGGGTTCCCGACGAGATTTCACCCCTTGACGCGTACGACGAAGCCGCGCTCGACGCCGTGCACTTCGCCTGGGCGGGTTCGGTGGAGCAGGGGGCGCCGCACTACTACCGGGTGCAGGGCCCGCGGCTGCTGATCGAATGGGACAACACCCAGCGCGACGCCAACCACGCGCATTCGGTCTGGCGCGACCCCTCCAACGACTTCGGGCTCGACGTGCTGCGCGCCCACTACCGGGGCGTGACGGTATGACGCTGGTGATCCGGGCCGCGGCGATGGTCGACGGCACTTCGCTCATCCCCGACCCTGTGCTGGTGGTCGACGGGCCGCGTATCGTCGCCGGCTCGTCGGGCGGCGAGATCGTCGACCTGGGCGATGCCACGCTCCTGCCCGGCCTGATCGACACGCACGTCCATCTGGCCTTCGACGCGAGCGCCGACCCGGTTGCGTCCCTGGCGGCCCGCGACGACGCCGCCGCGCTCGCCGCCATGGCCGCCGCCGGTCGAACCGCCCTGGCCGCCGGGATCACCACCGTCCGTGACCTCGGCGACCGGGACTACCTGACCCTGGGCCTACGGGGCCGCGCCGACATGCCCACGATCGTCGCCTCCGGGCCGCCGATCACCACCCCGGACGGGCACTGCCACTTCCTGGGCGGCCCGGCCGCGCCGGAGCCGTCGGCGCTTCTCGCTGCCGTGCGGGAGCGGGCTGCGCGTGGCGTCGACGTCGTCAAGGTGATGGCCAGCGGCGGCACCATGACGCCGGGCACCCGCCAGGAGACCTCCCAGTTCACGACCGAGCAGCTGCGGGTCATCGTCGCCGAGGCGCACCGGCTCGGCCTGCCGGTCACCGCGCACGCCCACGGCACCGAGGCGATCCGCAGCGCCCTCGACGCCGGCGTCGACGGCATGGAACACGTTTCGTTCTGGAGCGCCGACGGCGTAGACGACCCCGGCGACCTGATCGGCCGCATCGCCGCCAGCCGCGTAGCCGTGGGCATCACCGCCGGCGTCGCGCCCGTGGAGGGGGTCGCGCCACCCCCGGTGATCCTGATGCGGATGCCGCGGATCATCGCCAACACCCGTGCCCTCTACGAGGCGGGCGCCCACCTGCTCATCGGCACCGACGCCGGCATCGGCCTCCCCAAGCCGCACGACGTGCTCCGGCACGCCCTCGCCCAGACCGCGATGATCGGGGTGCACCCGGCCGACGCGATCCGCCTGGCCACCGCGACCGCCGCGGAGGCGTGCGGCTTGGGCGCGAGCAAGGGCCGCCTGGCGCCCGGCTACGACGCCGACATCCTGGCCGTCGACGGCAACCCGCTCGAAGACCTGACGGCGTTGCAGCGGGTCCGCGCGGTCTTCGCCCGCGGCGTGCGGGTCAAATGATCGCGATCGCCATTGCCCGGCGGCCGGGGTTTCGACATTCGGGTCGCAGGACCCGCTGGTCGCCAACGGCTGGATCTACGGACACGACCCGCTGGCTCTCGCTACCTGATCGACCAGCAGGTGGGGGCGGTCCCATGCCGCCAGTCCGCCGAGCCCAAGCGTTCCGATCGCCACCGCCGTGACCGCGTGACAAGTGATGGTCTTCATGGCTCTTCTCCCTTCGACGGTGTGTGCGCAGGCGTTCGTCATCACTGCCTCGCAGGCTCCGCCTCGCGACGGTCCGGGATGGGCACCGGGACGACGACCGGGCAGGTCGCCTTGCGGACGCACTCCTACCGGCCGGACGGATCACCTTCCACGGTCCGCGCGGCGGTCCGGGCGCGGCAGGGCCGGAAGACCCGCCCGCCCGGGAGGACCGAACTGACTTCGGTCCCGTTCGTATGGGACGTGTCTCCCTGCCGACGGGAACGGTTGCGCCGCACGCTCGAGGGAGAGAGCCGAGAGGAGCGGTCATGAAAGCCAGGCCCGCCATCGTCGGCGCCGACGGCACCGACTGGAGCAAGGCGGCGGTGAGGTGGGCGGCAGCGCCGGGGCTCAGATGAGCCAGCGGTTCTTCCGTACGAGAGGTAGCGCGGCCCACCACCGGCCCAGGCCCCAGGTGCGGCCGGCGTAGGTCAGCGCGATCACGATGGCGCTGAGGGCGTAGATGACGTGGTAGTCGTCGACCGGGTTCGACGATCCGGTGAGGTCGCCGGCGTCGGTGGTCTTAGCGAGCGGCCACTCGGCCAGCCACATGAGCGCCATCATGGCGACCATGGCGACGGCGGCCACGCGCAGGCCGATGCCGAGGATGAGGGCGAGGCCCAGGCCGAGCAAGCCCAGCATGAACAGCCAGTCGGCCCAGGGCTTACCGGCGATGTCGTGGAAGAAGTCCTGCAGCGGTCCGACGTCCACGGACGCCAGGAAGCCCTTGGTGGGGGAGCCGCCGTTGATCCAGGCCCGGGCCTCCGGGGTGGAGTAGCCCAGGCCGAGGGCCTTGTCGAGGAACGACCACAGGAAGATGAAGCCCAGGGCGACGCGCAGGAGCGCGAGCGCCCGCGCCGCGGACGCGGTGATGACGGAGCCGGGCTCACCGGCCCGCTCCAGGTGGGTGGCGGAATCCCGGCCGATCGTGGTCATGGTGTCCTCCTCCATCGACCTGTACCGATGACCATCTCCGGGTCAGCATCCCGCCCGCGGGCTGACGGCTCATCATCCGGAAGGGACTAATCGCCGCCTATTTGATGAGGTCGTCCCGGCGGACGGGGCTGCGGCCGGGCGGCTGGACCGGGTCGCCGGCCAGCGGGACGATCGGGGGGATCGGGCGGGTCACCGGGGCCTCGGTGGTGAGCATCAGCGATTCGCCGTGATGCCACAGCTCCAGCTCGGCGCCGTCGTGGCCGTCGCGCAGCTTGTACGTGGCCTCGCCGGGGTGGATCGTCACCTGCAGGCGCAGGCCGCGCCAGAGCAGCGAGAACGCGAGCCGGTCGATCCGCCCGGGCAGGCGGGGCGCGAAGGACAGCACGCCGCCGTGGTCGCGCATGCCGCCGAGCCCGGCGACCAGGGCCAGCCAGCCGCCGGCGAGGGCCGCGATGTGCATCCCGTCGCGGGTGTTGCGGTGCAGGTCGTAGAGGTCCATGAGCACGGCCTCGCCGATGTAGTCGTGCGCCAGCTCGAGGTGGCCCACTTCGGCCGCGATGATCGCCTGCGTGGACGCCGACAGCGAGGAGTCCCGCACCGTACGGCGTTCGTAGTAGTCGAAGTCGCGGGCCTTGTCCTCCGCGCTGAACGCGTCGCCGCACCAGTGCAACGCGAGCACCAGGTCCGCCTGTTTGATGACCTGGGTGCGATAGAGGTCGAGATATGGGAAGTGCATCAGGAGCGGGTAGTACTCGGGGCGGGTGGCGGCGAAGTCCCACTCCTTCATGAGCGTGAAGTCGCGCACCTGCGGATGCACCCCGAGCTCCTCGTCGTACGGGATATGCATCGCCGACGCCGCGGCCCGCCAGGCCGCCACCTCGTCGCTCGTGCCGCCCAGTGCCCGGAACCGCTCGGGATGGCGGGCGGCGGCGTCGGCGGCCGCGGTCAGGTTCCGCTGCGCCATGAGGTTGGTGTAGACGTTGTCGTCGGCGACCGCCGTGTACTCGTCGGGGCCGGTGACGCGCTCCAGGTGGAACACGCCGTGCCGGTCGTGGTGGCCGTACGACACCCACAGCCGCGCGGTCTCGGTCAGCAGCTCGACGCCGATGTCGCGGTCGAAAACCGCGTCGCCGGTCGCGTTCACGTACCGCACCACGCCGTCGGCGATGTCGGCGGCGAGGTGCACCGCCGCGGTCCCGGCGGGCCAGTAGCCGGAGCACTCGTGGCCGCGGATGGTCCGCCACGGGAACGCCGCGCCGGCCCAGCCCAGCGTCGCCGCCCTCTCCCGGGCCAGATCGAGCGTCGCGTGGCGCCAGCGCAGCGTCTCGGCCGCTGCCCGCGGCTGGATGTAGGTCAGCACCGGCAGCACGTACCGCTCGGTGTCCCAGAAGACGTGCCCGTCGTAGCCGGGACCCGTCAGTCCCTTGGCGGCGACGGGTCGCTTCTCGGCCCGGGCGCCGGCCTGGAGCACGTGGAACATGCCGAAGCGGACCGCCTGCTGCACCTCGGCGTCGCCGTCCAGCTCGACATCGGCGCCGGCCCAGAAGTCGTCCAGATAGGCCCGCTGCCCGGCGAGGAGGCCCTCCCAGCCCTCGAACCGGGCGCCCTGGATCGCGGCGGCCACCTGGTCCCGGATCGCGGCCGCCGAACGGCGGCTCGACCAGCCGTACCCGACCATCTTGACCAGGCGTAACGTCTGGCCGGGCGCCAACCGGCAGGCCACCGTGGTGCGGGCCAGGTCGGGCTGCGCCTCGGTGGTGCAGCGCAGCCCGGGCGGGCCCTCGACGAAGTGGTCCATCGCGGCGGCGAGCCGCAGGCCGCTCTCGCGGGTGATGTGCGCCAGTTGCGCGCCCATCTCGCTCGCGTGGCAGTCCTCGGCCACCAGCGGCGCCATCAGCACCGCGGACACCCGCGGGTCCTTGAGGGGGCCGGGCAGGGACTCGTTCGCCACCAGCTCGGACTGCACTATCACCCGCACCGGGGCGTCGACCGGCGTCACCTCGTACTCGATGGCGGCTATTGATCTTTGGGTGAATGACACCAGCCGGGTCGAGCGCACCCGCACGGCCCGCCCGGCGCCGGACTCCCACTCGGCCTCGCGGCGCAGCACCCCGGCCCGCAGATCGAGGACCCTCTCGTGCCGTCGCAGGCGCCCATCTCGTACGTCAAAAGGCTCGTCATCGACCATCAGCCGGATGAGCTTGCCGTTGGTGATGTTGACGACCGTCTGGCCCGACTCCGGATAACCGTAGCCACCCTCGGCGTACGGGAGCGGTCTTAGCTCGTAGAACGAGTTGAGATAGGTGCCCGGTAGCGCGTGCGGGTCGCCCTCGTCGAGGTTGCCGCGCAGGCCGATGTGGCCGTTGGACAGCGCGAAGATCGACTCGGAGCGGGCCAGCAGCTCGGTGTCGAGCTGCGTCTCGCGCACGTGCCACGGTTCCACGGGGTAGGCCGAATGCCGGATCACGAAGCCTATCCTCCACCCAAAAGCGCCGCCCGGCCCCTGGTGGGACCGGGCGGTTGTGGGCGGCGATCGGGTCAGATGAGCCAGCGGTTCTTCTGGACGAAGGGGAGGGAGGCCCACCACTTCCCGAGGCCCCACGTGTGCCCGGCGTAGGTGAGGGCGAGCACGACACCGGTGACGCCGTAGATGAAGTGGTAGTCGGTGATGGGGTTGGACGAGCCGCTCGG
This sequence comes from Actinoplanes sp. CA-142083, assembly GCF_050942195.1. Taxonomy (NCBI): domain Bacteria; kingdom Bacillati; phylum Actinomycetota; class Actinomycetes; order Micromonosporales; family Micromonosporaceae; genus Actinoplanes; species Actinoplanes sp. CA-142083. The sequence continues at coordinate 6,093,537 of NZ_CP192076.1, read as the reverse complement.
CTTGCCGTCGGCGGTCGTCCTGTCGAGGGGGAACTCGGCGAGCCACATCATGGCCATCATCAGGACGCCCGCGCCGGCGGCCAGCCGCAGGCCGATGCCGAGCACGAAGGCGAGGCCGATGCCGAGCAGGCCGAGCATGAACAACCAGTTGGTCCACGCGTCGCCGGCGATGTTGTGGAAGAAGTCCTGCAGCCAGACCGGTCCGACGTCGACGCCGGAGAGGAAGCCCTTCGTGGGGGAGCCACCGTTGATCCAGGCCTTCGCCGACGGGGTGGCGAAGCCCCAGCCGAAGGTCTTGTCGAAGAACGCCCACAGGAACACGAAGCCGGTGGAGATGCGCAGGACCGCGAGGGCCTTGGCGGCGGTCTTGGTCAGCATGGAGCCGGGCGCCTCAACCTTCTCGAGGTGGTGGGCGGCGGCGCCGCGGCCGGTGGTTGTCATGGTGTCCTCCTCAATCGATGTCCTCACCTATGAGCGTTCTCTTCGGGGACGCCCGGCGCCGGTGCCCAATGGCCTGACTCCTCAGGGCCCAAAGTCCTCAGTCGCCGGCCGGGACCTTCGGCCCTGCCCACCGGGACGTGGCGGCGGGACGCTGAGGTCATGCGTGCGAAGGACATCATGAGCAGCCCGGTGCACACCGTGCGGCCGACCGCGTCGGTGGAGGCCGCGGCCGAGTTGATCACCGCCAGGAGGGTGACGGCGCTGCCCGTCGTGGACGACGCAGGGCGGCTGGCCGGCATGGTGAGCGAGGGCGATCTGCTCCGGCACCGCGTGCCGGCTGACCAGAGCGCGCACATGCTGCGACTGCCCGAAGCCGACCCGGGGTCCCGGCCCGCCACGGTCGCCGAGGTCATGTCGCCGGCGCCGGTCACCACCCGGCCCGACGCGGACGTCGCCGACGTGGCCGGGCTGATGCTGGAGCACGACGTGCGCAGCGTGCCGGTGGTCGACGACGGGGCGGTGGTGGGCATCGTCAGCCGCCGCGACATCCTGCGCGCCATGGTGCGCGGAGACGATGTGCTGACCGCCGAGGTGCAGCATCGCCTGGACGAGTACGCGGGCGGCCCGCGCTGGACCGCCCGCGTCGAGGGCGGGGTCGCCCGTCTCGGCGGCGAGTTCCGGGACGAGGCCGAGCGGGGGATCGTCGCCGTGCTGGCCCGTACGGTGCCCGGGGTCGCCGCCGTCGACCTGGCCGGCACCCGGTTGGCGTGACTACTCGATTCCGGAGGCCTGGCCGCGCACGATCGTCGGACGTGCCGGGCGCCCGGCGGCAGAGTGCTTGGTCCCGATCGGACGGGCCGGACGTCCCGCCGGTCGGCCGCCCGCGGCGGGACCATCGGCCCTGCCCCGCCGGGACGTTGGACCCTGCCGGTCCGTGTGGCGGGCGAGGAGCATCGATGCTGAGGTGAAGTGGATGGTGTTTCTGCTCCTGTTCGTGGTGGCCGTCGTGATTGTCTGCCGGTTGACCGTCTGGTCCTGGCCCACGCCGGTCCGGGCCGCCGCCGACCGGATGAGCCCCGAAGGTGTGCTGACGGCACAGTTGCTTACCTTCCGGATCTCGCCGGCTCAGTACCGGCACGCGATCGAGGGAATCGCCGCCCGTGACGGTGATCGTCACCGGGTGGCGGCCCGGCCCGGGACCGACGCCGCGGAGGAGTGACCAGCGATCGCCGACTCGATGCGGGCGTCGGCCCGTGACCTTGCCGGCCGGCGGAGCTGGGTTCTCGGTCCACCCGAATTCCTCGACGAATCCAACGACCGTGGCGATCGTTCATTCGAATCAGGCCGGATGGACAACTCGCTCGCCGTGGGCCTGATCGGTGAGTGGGAACGGGTGTTGAATTCTCCCTAGATCGCCGCGACAGGCCGCGGGGCTCGTTCCGCCCCGCGGCCATCTGACAGAGGACCGTCCCGTTCTCAGCAGTCGGGGATCACGGTGCCGTTGTTGTCGCGGGCCTCGTCGTTGCCCCAGCGGCTCAGGTAGTACGCGGACACGTACTGGTCGGCCGGCCCGGTGTCGGGGTCGGTCTTGAGCCAGTAGTGGTTGTAGGCACTACCGCTGCCGATCTGTCGCCCCCACGCCTTGCAGAAGACGTAGTTGGTGCCCGCGTTGAGCGTGCCCGTCTGGCTAGTGCTGGTCGGCGTGGCGAAGACCGGCGCCGCGGCGAACGTGTCCACCCAGTACTTGGGGCGGCTGCTGCCCGCGCAGTCGGGAAGCACGACGCCGTTGTTGTCGCGCGCCTCGTCGTTGCCCCACCGGCTCAGGTAGTAGGCCGAGACGTACTGGCCGGCCGGCCCGCTGTCCGGGTCGGTCTTCAACCACCAGTGGTTGTAGGTGCTTCCGCTGCCGATCTGCCGCCCCCACGCCTTGCAGAACACGTAGTTGGTGCCCGCGTTGAGCGTGCCCGTCTGGGCGGTGCTAGTCGGCGACGCGAATGCCGGTGCCGCCGCGAACGTGTCGACCCAGTACCTGCTCGCGCCCGTGCCGCCACCGCCGGACCAGAGCGCGTTCGCGAGCAGCTGCGCGTCGTGCACCTCGTTGCGGTACGCGTCCGGGAAGGCCGACACCTGCACGGCCTGGCAGATCGCCCCGATGTCGCCGCTCATCCACGCGTTGTTCGGGTACTTGCGGATCATCGCGTTGAGGAACGCGTTCGTCGCGTAGACCGGGTCGGTCAGCTGCGCCGGCGTGCCCCAGCCCTGCGACGGCCGCTGCTGGAACAGCCCGAGACTGTCATGGTCGACCGCCTCGGTGTAGTTGTGCAGCGACGACTCGGTGATCGCGGTCGTGATCGCGATGACCGCGGCCCGCTTGTCGAGCCCGCGTCCCGCGACGGTCGCGGTGATCGCCCGGGCGCACGACACGTGGTAGCCGTTGAGCGCGGTGCCGACCCGCTGCCCGTTCATCTGCGCGCGCAGGTTGTTGGCGGTCGTCGTGTCCGAGCTGGTCGCCCCGCCCGACACGCAATTGGCGTACGCGATCGCCGCCACCATCGAGAGCGGCACCGGCTTGCCCGCCGGACCGGGAACGTCGGGATTCGCGTACGCGGGATTGATCGCGACCGTGAGCGCCGCGGCCACAGTGACCCCGACGACGGCGATTCTCTTCCAGACCATGATCTGAGCTCCTTAACAGTCAGGGACGCCGGGCAGTTTGTTGTCGGGGGAATTGACGTAGATGTTGGTCATGTAGCCGCCGAACTGCGGCAGATAGGCCCACCACGGGTTCCGGTAGGGGCTCACCACGACCTCCTGGCCCAGCGCCTGGCACGAGACCAGGACGTCGGTCCCGGAGGGCACGACCGCCAGCTGCGGCGAGGCGGTGGTCGTTCCCGACCGGACCCGTACGCCGGAGCCCCAGGTCCCGAACGGGACGCCCGGCAGTCGCGTGCCACCCGGCACGTTCAGCGAGCGGACGATCCCGGTCAGCGCGTTGTAGGCCTTGGCGAACGGCGTGCCGTCCGGGTGCAGGGTCAGCACGACCACGATGGACCGATCGTCCGGCCCGACAGTTCCGGTCGTGTGCAGCGCTTCCTGCACGAGATCCACGCCGGACGCGCGGGCCGACAGGGTCCCGGAGCACGTCATCGGCCCGTTCCCGAACCCGGACCAGCCCTGCTTCACCGCGCGCGGCCCGCCGAAGACACTCGGGATGCCGAAATACTGGTCGTAGGAGTCGGCCGCGCATCGCGTGCTCTGCCGCAGGTCACCCATCACGAACTGCCGCACCGGCAAGGGCGCCGATTCCAACAAGAAGCGATATATGCGTACGACGTCAGCAGCGCTGATCGCGGTATAACCCCAGTAGCCGCGCTGGGAGCTCGGCGGCGGCGCCGTGTTTCGCAGCCCGAGTCGCGGCACCATCCGATTGACGACGGCCTCGTAGCCGCGCTGCACCCAGTAGTAGGACGCGGCATCGTCGTCGCTGCTGCGCAGCATCGCGTCGAGCCGGGTCCGGTCAGCGCTCGGCACGACGTAATCCGGCCCGCGATCCCAGAGATAGTCCAGCGCGATGAGCAGCTTGACGATCGACGCCGACCGGAACTGCATGTCGGCATTCTGTTGTTCGGTGAAGGTCCCGGCCTGCCGGTCGAAGACCGCGATCCCGGCCGTGACTCCGGCCGGCACCACCACAGCCGCGTGTGCCGTTGCCGGAACGGTGGTCGCGACCAGCACGCACGCGATCGCGACCACGCCCCGCAGCGATCTCCCGATGAGCGATCCCATGTCAGCAGTCCGGGATCACGGTGCCGTTGTTGTCGCGGGCCTCGTCGTTGCCCCACCGGCTCAGGTAGTACGCGGACACGTACTGATCAGCCGGCCCGACGTCGGGATCGGTGCGCAACCACCAGTGGTTGTAGGCGCTGCCGGAGCCGATCTGCCGGCCCCACGCCTTGCAGAACACGTAGTTGGTGCCCTGGTTGAGCGTGCCCGTCTGGCTGGTGCTGGTCGGCGACGCGAACACCGCGGCGTTGGCGAACGTGTCCACCCAGTACTTGGGCCGGCTGCCGCCCGCGCAGTCCGGGATCACGACGCCGTTGTTGTCCTTGGCCTCGTCGTTGCCCCAGCGGCTCAGGTAGTAGGCCGAGACGTACTGGCCGGCCGGCCCGGTGTCCGGGTCGGTCTTGAGCCACCAGTGGTTGAAGGCGCTGCCGCTGCCGACCTGCCGCCCCCAGGACTTGCAGAACACGTAGTTGGTGCCCTGGTTGAGCGTCCCGGTCTGGCTGGTGCTGGTCGGCGACGCGTAGACGGGCGCGTTCGCGAAGGTGTCCACCCAGTACTTGCCGCCGCCGCCCGAGCCGCCGCCGCAGCCGTTGGTGCTGGTGATCGACTTGGAGCCGTAGGAGCCGGGGTACGGCGCGAGCGAGGCGCCGTCGATCACGATGTTCTGCCCGGCGCCGTTGTACAGCTGCTCGTAGTGGATGTGCTCGCCGCTGGAGTTGCCGGTTGTCCCGGTGAGCCCGATCTGCTGGCCCTGCGCCACGTACGCGCCGTCGTCGACGGAGTACGCCTGCAGGTGGAAGTAGTAGGTGTGCCAGCCGCCGCCGTGGTTGATGTCGATGTAGTTGCCGGCGCCGCCGGCCTGGTACTTGCGCGCCGCCGTGCCGGCCGCCGAAGCGAGCACCGGGGTGCCGGCCGTCGTGCCGCCGTCGTTGCGGATGAAGTCCAGGGCCAGCCGCACCTCCTGATCGTGGTGCGAATAGGTCCAGCGCTGGCCGCACGGGAACGGCGCCTTGAAGGCGGGCGCGGCCGCCTGGGCCGGCGAGGCCATCACGCCGGCGGTGACCAGCACCGCGCCGATGACCGCCGCGGCCCTCGTGAACAGAGACATGCGTCGCATGAGCGTCCTTCCGAGTCGGAGATCAGAACGGCGAGCCGTGGACGCCGTTGCAGGACGGCGTGTTGGAGAACTTGCCGTTGTTGTCGCCGCCGGACGCCGCGACCGCGTTCACCCAGCCCTGGTTGCCGTTCTCGGCCGTGGTCCACGCGAACCACTTGTTGTAGTAGGGGTAGCCGTGCAGGTAGGTCACCGGCCCTTCCTGCTGGCAGATGATCCAGTTGCGGCCCTGCGGCAGATATCCGACAAGCACCGGTCCGTCGGCCACCGGGCTGCCTCCCGAGTAGCCGTCGCCCGGCACCCAGAAGTCGCAGTACACCTTTCCGCCCGAGCCCGGCGTGCACGGCACCTGAGCTGGCGCGGCCTGCGCGGGCGCGGCGCCGGTCGCGGCGAACGCGGCCACCGCCAGCCCGGCCGCGGCCAAGATTTTGATCCGCATGAATGTCCCCCTCGTGTTCGCGAGCCCCCGCATGGGGCTTGCGCGAGTGAGCATCATGGACGGTGTTCGATCCCGGTACCTGAAAGGTTCCAGGTATGGAGCAGGACACCTGCACCGTGCGAGTGCCGACCGGATACGTCGTCGGCGGGTGGCGCGTGGGGGAGGCCCTGGCCAGCGGCAGCTGGAGCAGCGTCTACCGCGCCGCGCGGGTGGGTCCCGGCGAGCCGGGCGAGGCCGCGCTCAAGTTCATCCCGACCGGCACCCTGACCAACCGCCAGCTCAGTCACCTTGCCGACATGGCCGGCCGCGAGGTCGCCGTGCACCGCCACGTCGAGCACCCCGGTCTGATCCGGGTGCTCGACATCATCGTCATCGACGACCCGGCCGACCCGGTGCTCGACGGCATGACGGTGCTGGCCCTCGAGCTCGCCGCCGAGTCGGCGGCCGCGGCCCTGGAACGCGCCGGCGGCCGCGGCCTGCCGGACGCCCCGCGGATCATCGCCGAGGTGTGCGGCGCCCTCGCCCACCTGCACGAGGCGGGCTGGGTGCACGGCGACCTGAAGCCCGGCAACATCCTGCTCATGCCGGACGGCTCGGCGCGGCTCGCCGACTTCGGCCTGGCGGCGCACCTCGACGGCACCCACGCGTACCTGCCGCCCGGCGGCACCTCCGACTACGTGCCGCCGGAGCGCTGGTCCGAGCCGGTGCGGTGCCACGGCGCCGCCGTCCGCCAGACCGCCGACATCTGGGCCGTCGGCGTGGCCGCCTGCCAGCTGCTCACCGGCCGGCTGCCGTTCCCCGGCGTCACCTCGCGGGCGCGCGCCTCGGCCGCCGCCGCGTACACGACCGGCCAGGCGGACCTCACCCTGCCCGACAATCTGAGCGAGCCATGGCGGCGCTTCATCACCGACTGCCTGGCGCCCGACCACGGCACCCGCCGCCGCCACGACGCGGCGTCGCTGCACCGGCGCGCCCAGGAGATCGCCGCCATCTCCCGCCCGTCCCGCCGCCTCCACGTAGCCGCCGCGAGCCTTCTGCTCACGATCGGCCTGGTGGTAGCGCTGATCTGGACCCTGCCGGGCCATCCGGCCGCGGCCTCCAAATACAACGGCTATTTCCGTACGGACGCCGACATCCCGCCCGCCTATTACGACCTCATCGTCGAGGCCGGCACCATGTGCCCCGAGAACAAGGCCGTCTCCCCGGTGCTGGTGGCCGCCATGCTCAAGGCGGAGAGCGGCTTCGACCCCAACCTCGCCGACCCGGCCGTCGACGAGTACGGCATCGCCCGCTGGACCCCCGCAGTCCTCAAGTTCTACCTACCGGCCGGCCAGCGCGACCAGGTCCCCACGCCGCCCTTCCCACCCGAGATGTCGATTCCCGCGGTCGGCCGTTACCTGTGCTGGATGGCCCCCAAACTGGAGGAGATCCCCGGCAGCCCCGAGGAGAACCTGGCCGCCGCCTACCGCACGTCCACCGACGTGGTCCGCAACGCCGGCGGCGTGCCGACGGACCGTCCCAAGCTGACCCTCTACATGGGCAAGCTGCGCACCAACCTCACCCAGTACCGCCCCACCACCTGAGCCCCCCCACCCACCGCCCCGCCTCAGGCTTCCGCGCGCCGCCTCGCCACGCGCCCGCGCCGCCTCGCTCCGCGCCGTCTTGCGGGCGCCGGCCCCGCGTTGCCCGCGCCCGCGCCCGCCCCGCGCCCGCGCCCGCCCCGCGCCCGCGCCCGCCCCGCGCCCGCCCCGCGCCCGCGCCGCCCCGCGCCCGCGCCCGCGCCGCCCCGCGCCCGCGCCCGCGCCGCCCCGCGCCCCGCGCCCGCGCCGCCCCGCGCCCGCGCCCGCGCCGCCCCGCGCCCGCGCCCGCGCCGCCCCGCGCCCGCGCCCGCGCCGCCCCGCGCCCGCGCCCGCGCCGCCCCGCGCCCGCGCCCGCGCCGCCCCGCGCCCGCGCCCGCGCCGCCCGCGCCGCCCCGCGCCCGCGCCCGCGCCGCCCCGCGCCCGCGCCCGCGCCGCCCCGCGCCCGCGCCCGCGCCGCGCCATGCCGCGCTGCCGCATCGCGGGTGGTCACGGTGGATGCGCAGGTTGCCGTGTCCGGTGCCGGGCGGGGCGTGCCATGGCCCGCGGCGTGCGTGGCCCAGCCAGGTGCGGCCCGTTGCGCCGGAAATATCCGCTTAAAGCCACCAGCGTCCACTCGGGGCGCTCAAGCCTGATGACCTGCTGCTCGCCATCAACGGCAAGTCATCAAGATCGACGCGGCGCGGGCGAAGGGAGGGTCAGGTGTCGAGGAGGGTGAGGTGCTCCTCGCGTACGAGATTGAATTGAAGCGCGAGCGACACGATCGCATTGCGTTGCCAGTCGGCCTTGGGGGTTTCGGCTGTGGGGGACTTCACCCGCAGCTTCTCGCGGGCCAGGTAGTCGATGTGGAAGTTGACCGCGGCTCGGGTCAGGCCTAGCGCGGCTAAGCGCTCGACGATCTCCGGCGCGGTGGGGATGACGGGGCTGGAGGCGTTGCGCAGCCGCGGCTCGCAGAGGGCCAGCAGGATCAGGAAGTACTTCGCCGTCTCGTCCAGGGGGAAAGACGTGCGGGTGGCGTCGGCGGAGCCGTCGGGGGTTGCGGCGATGTCCGCGTACGTGTGCTGGGGTGCGAAAACGAAGAACGCGGCCGACCGGTCCGCGCCGGGCACGACCACTCGCGAGAATTCGAACGGGACCGGCATCTCCAGGCGGCGGGGCGCGACCTTGATGAACTCGCCGCCCCCCTCGGGGTTCTCGATGACGTAGGTGCTGCGCGCGCTCAAGTTGCTCACCAGCCAGTGGTCCTCGACCGCGAGGATCTGGCCGGCCACCCGGGAGATCGCGGCGTCCGGCAGGGCGATGTCGACCGGCCGCCCCGGTGAGCCGCGCCCGAACGTGGCGGCCTGCCCGGGAGCCAGCTCCCGCACGATGGGTGGGTCGTCGGAGCTCTGCACGATGACGCCGGCTACCCGCACGGTTCCGCCTCCCTACGCGTCGTCACCGGCAGACTACGCGGAGGCGATCGACGCTAGAAGATGGCTCGGGCGATGAGCGAGATCGCGCCGACCGTCGCCATGCTCAGCGCGAGCGCGCGCACCGCACCGGGTCCGATCCGGCTCGCGAACGGCCAGGCCACCGCCGCGCCGGCCAGCAGGGCGAGGATCGCGCCGGCGAACAGGGACACATGGCCGGTCGGCGGGCCCAGCACCGCGAGGGTCACGGCGTTCAACGGCAACGAGTACGCCTGCAGCGTCGCCGTGGAGATCCGCGGCTCCCATTCGCGATGCGCCACGAACAGCGCCACCGGTGGGCCGCTGACCCCGGCGAGGACGTTGAGCACCCCGCTCGCGGCGCCGGCGGCGATCGCCCCGACCGGCTTGTCGACCCAGTGCGCCCGCCGTCCGGAGACGATCAGTCCGACCCCGGCCAGCACCGCGACCCCGGCGAACGCCAGCACCCAGCCCTCCCGCAGGCGGCCGGTGATCACCGCCGCCGGCCAGACCAGCAGGGCCGCGGGGACGAACAGCCGGGCCGCGTCGCCCCACCGGGCGTGCCGGAACGTGCCGGCCAGGATCGTGGCGTTGAGCAGCAACGACAAGGCCACGGTCAGGCGTACGCCGTCGGACTGTCCCAGCGCGAGGATGAGCAGCGGGCCGGCCACGAGAGCGAAGCCGATCCCGCTGAGGGCCTGCAGACCGGCGGCCACTGCTACGACCGCCACGACGGCGACCAGGATCATTCCTGCTGCCCGGTAGTGGGGTTGGGGGCTGGCAGCGACGACAAGCGCCCGCGAAGACGCGAGGCTGAATGCATGAGGACCACCTTCGACACCGCCCGTGCCGAGGCGCTGTTCGCCTCGGCCCTCCAATCGTCCGACCAGCCTTCCACCGCCGAGGTCCGGGATGCGGTCACCAACACGCTGCTGGCCCTGGGCCTGCGCGGTTGCGCCGCCCGGGTGGCCGCCGAGTTCGGCGACCACCCGGAGACCGCGGCCACCCGGATGCACTGGGCGATCAGCACGATCGGCACGATCTGACGCCGGCTCAGCCGCCCACCGCGGCCCGGGCGGCGCTGATGTCCTCCTGCCCGTGCCCGGCGTCCACCGCCGCCCGCCACTGACCCGACAGCGTCTGCAGCAGCGGAAGCCGGTCCGCGCCCGCCGCGCTGATCGCCAGGTTCACGTCCTTCAGGGCCCACTGCAGCGGGAACTCCGGCGTGTAGTCGCCGATCTCCATCTTGTGCAGCTTGGCGTCGGCGATCGGCGCGTCCAGCGGGCCGCCCTCGATCGCCTCGGCCAGCCGAGCCGGATCGATGCCGAGATGACCGGCGAGCTCGAGTGCTTCGGCCACGCCTTCGATCAAGATCGACATGTACGCGTTGACGGCCAGCTTCATCGCGGTGCCCTCACCCGCCTGACCCAGCCACACCGTCTTGCGCCCGACCGCCGCGAAGGCGTCACGCACCACCGGCTCCGCCGCGGCCGGCCCGGAGGCGAGCACGAGCAGTTGCCCCGCCTCGGCGGGTCCCTTGCTGCCCGAAACCGGCGCGTCCACGTACGATATGTCACCCCGTGCCTGCCGCAAGCGAGCGACGAGGCCGGCGGTGGCAGCGAGCCCGATCGTGCCCATCTGGGCCCACACCGCGCCGGCCGGCATCGCCTCGACCACGCCGTCATCGAACATCACCGACTGCACCACCTCGGCCGTCGGCAGCATCGTGATGACAACGCCGGCGCCGGCAACCGCCTCCACCGCGGACCCGGCCACGGTCGCGCCGGCCGCACCCAGCGGCACGGTCGGCGCGGGCGACCGGTTCCAGACTGTCGTGGGCACGCCGGCGGCCAGCAGATTGCGGGCCATCGCCGACCCCATGATCCCGGTCCCCAGCAGCGCAACCCTGTTCATGGGCTCTCTCCTTCTCGTATGGCCCCCTTCTCAGCGTCGCGCGCCGCTACGGCCGGGACATCACGGCTGGCCGGACCATCGGCTACCCACTAGCGGGTAGCGGTTCGGCGACAGACCGGGCGGCGGCCTGGTGATCTGGCTCACATGGTCAATACGATCATCGACGGACACCGATGGGAGAGGAGTCCTTCGATGATGTGCAGCAGGCCACGTACGGCCGCCGCGCTCGTCGCCGCCATGCTCGTCGCCGGCTGTTCCAGCAACGGTGGCGGCGGTAGCGAGGGCGGCGCCTACCCGGAAGAGAACATCACCTTCGTCGTGCCGTTCAGCGCCGGCGGCCCGACCGACACCGTCACCCGGATGATCGCCGAGCCGATGGCCAAGGCGCTCGGCGGCAAGATCGTCGTCCAGAACGTCGAGGGCGCGGGCGGCACGGTCGCCGCCGGCCAGGTCGCGCGGGCCCAGCCCGACGGCTACACGGTGCTGATGCACCACATCGGCATGGCGACCGCGCCCGCGCTCTACAAGGACCTCGGGTACGCGCCGCTCGAGGACTTCCAGACGATCGGCCTGGTCACCGAGGTGCCGATGACCGTCGTGGCCCGCAAGGACTTCCCGCCCGCCACGCTGGCCGACCTCGTGACGTACGTGAAATCCAACGCCGGCAAGGTCACCCTGGCCAACGCCGGGCGCGGCGCCGCGTCCCACCTGTGCGGGCTGCTGTTCCAGTCGGCGGCCGGGGTCAAGCTGCAGGAGGTCCCGTACCAGGGCACCGGGCCGGCGCTGACCGACCTGGTCGGCGGGCAGGTCGACTTCATGTGCGACCAGACCACCAACACCACCGGCCAGATCTCGGCGGGCAAGGTGAAGGCGTACGCGGTCACCACGCCCGATCGCGTGAAGAGCCTGCCCGATCTGCCCACCACCACCGAGGCCGGGATGCCCCAGCTTCAGGTCAGCGTCTGGCACGGCCTCTATGTCCCGGCCGGCACCTCGCAGGAGATCGTGCAGAAGCTGTCCGAGGCGCTGAAGACGGCCCTCGCCGACCAGGCCGTCATCGACCAGATGGCCAAGCTCGGCACCGCGCCGGTCGCGGCCGCCGACGCGACCCCGGAGGCGCACAAGGCGCACCTCGACGAGCAGCTCAAGACCTGGTCGAAGGTCATCTCCGACGCCGGTGTGAAGGCCTCCTAGATGCAGCGGCGACGGTCCCTGGCGGACGTGCTCGCCGGGGGGATCTTCGTCCTGATCGGCGGCGCGTTCGTGGTGGGGTCCCTCGGCTACGACCGGGGGACCCTGCTGCGGATGGGCCCCGGCTACTTCCCGCTGGTGGCGGGCGGGATCGTGGCCGCGCTGGGCCTGGCGATCGTCGTCAAGGGGCTGGTGGCCGGCGAGGTGATCCCGCTCGGTGCGGTGCCCTGGCGCGCGATCGCGCTCATCACGGTCGCCGTGGTGTTCTTCGGCTTCTTCGTCCGGCGGCTCGGCTTCGTGCCGACGTCGCTGGTGACCGCCCTGCTCACCGCGCTGGCCAGCAGCCGGGTGCGGTTCCTCACCGCCGTGGCCGTGGCCGCCGGGCTGACGGTCGTCGCCACCGGCATCTTCATCGTCGGCCTGCAGCTGCGCATCCCGCTGTGGGGCTGGTGATGGACCTTCTCGACAACCTGGTCCTGGGCTTCTCGACCGCCTTCCTGGTGCAGAACGTCCTGTACTGCTTCGTGGGCGTGCTGCTCGGGACGGCGGTCGGGGTGCTGCCCGGCATCGGCCCGACCGCGACCGTGGCGATGCTGCTGCCGATCACCTTCAACTTCGAGCCGGTGACCGCGCTGATCATGCTGGCCGGCATCTACTACGGCGCCCAGTACGGCGGCTCGACCACCGCCATCCTGATCAACCTGCCCGGCGAGTCGTCGGCGGCGGTCACCGCGCTCGACGGCCACGAGATGGCCCGCCAGGGGAGGGCCGGTCCGGCGCTGGCCGCCGCGGCGATCGGCTCCTTCATCGCGGGCACCGTCGCCACCGTCGCGCTGGCCGTCGCCGCGCCGCCGCTGGCCGACATCGCGCTGAAGTTCGGCCCGGCCGACTACTTCGCGCTCGTCCTGTTCGGCCTGATCGTGTCGATCGCGCTGGCCCGCGGCTCGGCCCTCAAGGCCCTCGCGATGATCGCGCTCGGCATTCTGCTCGGCACCGTCGGGCAAGACATCTACACGGGTACGCCGCGCTTCGTGCTCGGCCAGCGCGAGCTGTACGGCGGCATCGACTTCGTCTCGGTGGCCGTCGGCATGTTCGGCATCGCCGAGATCCTGCGCAACCTGGAGAACGAACAGGACCGCCCGGCCCTGCTCTCGAGGGTCACGAACCTCTGGCCCACCCGCGAGGACCGCCGCCGCATCGTCGGCCCGATCCTGCGCGGCACCGGCGTCGGCGCCGCGCTCGGCGTCCTGCCGGGCGGCGGCCACGTGCTGGCGTCGTTCACCTCGTACGCCGTTGAGAAGCGCATCTCGCGGCGGCGCGCCGAGTTCGGGCACGGCGCGATCGAGGGCGTCGCCGGCCCCGAGTCGGCCAACAACGCCGCCGCGCAGACCAGCTTCATCCCGCTGCTCACCCTCGGGCTGCCCGCGCACCCGGTCATGGCCCTGATGGTCGGCGCGTTCATCGTGCACGGCATCACCCCCGGCCCGAACGTCATCAACGACGAGCCCGCGCTGTTCTGGGGCCTGATCGCGTCGATGTGGATCGGCAACGTGTTGCTCGTGCTGCTCAACCTGCCGCTGATCGGCATCTGGGTGCGCATGTTGCGGATCCCGTACCAGGTGCTCTTCCCGATGATCGTCCTTTTCGCCGTGATCGGCACCTATTCGCTGGCGATGAACGAGTTCGACGTGTACGCGATCGCCTTCTTCGGCCTGCTGGGCTACGTCCTGATCAAGTGCGGCTGCGAGCCCGCGCCGTTGCTGCTCGGCTTCGTCTTGGGCCCCCTGCTGGAGGAGAACCTCCGGCGGGCCCTGATCATCTCCCGCGGCGACCCGACGGTGTTCCTCACCCGGCCGATCTCCGCCGCTTTTCTGATCCTGACCGCGACGGCGCTGGTCATCGCCGCGTTCCCGGCGATCCGCCGCCGGCGCGAGGTCGTGTTTACCGAGGACGAGTAGCTGAGGTGTCACGTGAAGGTCTTGCTGACCGGTGCGGCCGGCAATGTCGGGTCGCACACGCTGCCGGAGTTGGTCGCGCGCGGGCACACCGTGCGCTGGTTCGAGCGGCCGACCAAAGCCAAGCGGCGTACGGCTCGCGACCTGCCGCCCGGCGTCGAGGTGGTCTGGGGTGACATCACCGATGCAGCCGCGGTCCTGAGCGCGACCGCCGGCGTGGATGCGGTGGTCCACCTCGCGGCGATCATCCCGCCGGTTGCCGACGAGGAGCCGGAACGTGCTCGCGCGGTCAACGTCGACGGCACGGCCAACGTCGTGGCCGCCTGCCGGGCGCAGCCGACGCCCCCGAGGCTGCTGTTCACGTCCACCTTCGACGTCCACGGGTTCACCTTGGCGAACTCGCCGCCCCGCCTTGTCGACGATCCGCTGGTCGCGACCAACCCGTACACGGAACACAAGATCAAATGTGAAGAGCTCATCCGCGAGTCCGGCCTGACCTGGTGCATCTTCCGCTTCGCCGACGTGCCGATCCTCGGCGTGCGCGATCCGCACCCGATCATGTTCGAGATCGGGTTGGACAACCGGATCGAGGCCCTGCACGCCGACGATGCCGGCCTGGCGATCGTCAACGCGCTGGAGACGCCCGAGGCCTGGGGCCGGATTCTGTTCGTCGGCGGGGGACCCTCGTGCCAGCTCACGTATCGGGAGTACCTGACCCGGCTGCTGGCGGCGATGGGCGTCGGGCCCTTGCCGGACGATGCGTTCAGCACCGCGGTCTACGCCACCGACTGGATCGACACCACGGAGAGCGAGGCGCTGCTGCGCTACCAGCGCCACGACTTCGACGACATCGCCGAAGCGATCGCGGCGAGTCTCGGCTGGAAGCGGCGTCTGGTGCCACTGGCCGGGCCGCTCGCGCGAGGCGCGATTCTGCGGCTGTCGCCTTACCGCGGCCGATAGGGGCGGCAGCGGTACAGTGTCGGTGGCGCCGTCCGCGCGCCGTACCTCCTGACCGGCGAACCACGCACGCCGGCGATGCGGGGGCGAAGGTGGCCTTCATGCCGTCGCGGAGCGGTAGTCGAGCTGTCCATGTCCAGCCGTAAGCAGCCGGACGGGGCGCGGTGAGCCGGCGTGGGGCAATGCCGCTGCCGCCGTCCAGGACGGGACAGGACGTGACCGGACAACGCCGACTCAAGCAGCTGGTACGAGAGCGCATGGCGCGCACCGGCGAGTCGTACACCACCGCTCGCCGCCATGTGGTCCGGCCGGCGCCGACCGCGCCGCCGAGCAGCCTGGTTCCCGGCTACGACACGTTCGGGCCGGAGCAGCACCGACTCAGCTCGCTCGCCGCGCACCTGCTGCGCCAAGGCGGGATCGCGTGCTCCGAGGCGCTGGTGTGCGGACTCGCCGGGGGTATCGGCTTCATGTACGCGGTCTTCGAGTACCGCGGCACGCCGCCGATCCTGACGATCGTGGCGCAGCACCACCCGGATCCCTGGATCGAGTCGGCTCTGCGCCGCCTGCCGGTCTCCTTCGCCGAGGAACACAGCACGTCGCCGTCGCGGGCCGTGGCCGCGCTGCGCGACGCCGTCGAGCGGGGCAAGCCGGTCTACGTCAGCGTGGACCGGGCGCGGCTGCCGTGGCACAGCGGCGAGGCGGCGCCGGCGACGGAGCCGTACGGCGTGGTGGTGGCCGGCATCGACGGCGACACCGTGTTCGTCGACGACTGCGCCGCGGTGCCGCACCGGCTGTCGATCGACGAGTTCGCGGCGGCCTGGACCGGGCACAAGAAGGGCCGGCACCACCGGATCGTGGTGGAAACCGTGGGCGCCGGCCGGCCGGATGTCGAAGGCGCGATCGCGACCACCGTCGCGCACCTCACCGGGCCGGTGCTCGGGCACAGCTTCGACGCGAACTTCGGCCTCTCCGGGATGCGCCGATTCGCCGATCAGCTACGCGACGGGCGGACCAGATCGGGGTGGCAACGCCGATTCGGCTCGCCGGAGTCCTTCGGCATGGCGATGCGGCGGCTCTACGAATGCCTCGAACTGTCCTACACCGCGCCGGGCGGCACCCGCCCGCTCTACGCGGACTTCCTGGACGAGGCGGCCGGCATGCTGGACCGGCCGGCGCTGGCCGGAGCGGCGAAGCTGTTCCGCGAGTCGGGCGCCCGCTGGTCGGCGCTTGCCGCACGGGCCGAAGAGCACGCGGGCGAGTACGGGGAACTGTCCGAGCGCCGGATGTTGCTCGCCATGATCGGCGCCGATGTGCGCGAGACCGACGAACGCATCGCGGCCCTGCCGCCGGTGCCCGACCTCGGCGCCGACGGCCGAGCCGCGTTGTTCACCGAGATGGCCGACCTGGTCGACGCCGCGCGCGACCTGGAGACCCGCGCGGTGGAGATGCTCGGATGAGCGTCTTCCCCTGGTCGAAGTCCAAGATGACCGGCCCTGGAGGTCTACAGTGCCGGGCATGACACGGATCGGAACGGACTGGCAGGTGGTCGACGGCGTGGCGACGGCGTGGTTCGACGCGCCGTCGCTGACCGAGGGAGCCGCGCTGGCCGGGCGCATCGTGGAGCTGCCGGCCGTGGTCGACCTGCGCGCGACCGGCGTGCGGGTGCGCCTCGACTCGGGCGAGCACGCCGAGACGGTGTCGGCGGCCGCACGGGATCTCGGGCTGGCCGCGGACCCCGCCGTGCCGCAGCGCCTGAGCGTCGTGTTCGAATCCGCGAACCCGTCCGCGCTGCGGGGGTTCTGGCAGCGTGTGCTCGACTACGCGCCCGGCGAGGACGGCGGCCTGGCGGACCCGTTGCGGCGCGACCCCGCGATCCGGATCCGGCAGTCGGCCGAGCCGCGGCCGTTGCGCAACCGCGTCCACCTCGACGTGGTGCGGCCGGCCGCGGTGGTCGAGCAGGCGCGTCCCGGCGAGGCGTCGGGACCGTACGGGGTCTGTCACGCCGACCCCGACGGCAACGAGGTCGACCTGGTGCCGGGCGACGCGCTCGGCGAGGACACCGCGACGGCCGACTGGCAGGCGGTGTTCAGCGCGATGGCGTGCTACCGCGTCACCTCGCCGGCGCAGCAGCGCGACCTGGCCGCCGCGGCGGCGGCGCTGGCCGGCGACGCGGGCTTCCCGCTGCTGGTCGACCTGCGTCCCGGCCTCGTCATCATCGACAGCGGCAAGGACCAGGCCGACGCCGACGCCCACGGCCTCGAGCTCGACTTCACCGACCTCGCCGCAGCCATCCAGACCGCGGCCCGCGAGCTCGGAGCCACCGCGGATCCGGGGCTGCCGCGCTTCGCGCAGCTCTTCCTCGACGCTGCCGACGTCGCCGCGGTGCGCGCGTTCTGGGTCGCCGCCCTCGGATACACCCACGACCGGCGAACCGGGGTCAGCGACATCCACGATCCGCGGCGGCTGAACCCGGTGCTGGTGTTCCAGGAGCTCGACGCCGCGGAGACCGAACGACGCCGGCAGCGCAACCGCATCCACTTCGAGCTCGCCGTGCCGTCGGAGCTCGCTCAGACGCGCCTCGCCGCGGCCGTCGCGGCCGGTGGCCGGCTCCTGGACGAGTCGGCGGGCCGCTGGCGGATCGCCGACCCTGAAGGCAACGAGATGGCGATCATCGTGGGATAGGTTCGCTGGTATGGCGGATGACACCCAGCGCTCGGTGACCCTGCAGCGCACGAGCCTTGGCCAGTACGAGGTCCGCAACGCCCGTGGCGGCACGATAACCGTCGGCGTCGGGGACGGCGCCGAGTTCAGCCCGGTGGAGCTGCTGCTCGCCGCGCTCGGCGGCTGTACGGGCGCCGACGTCGACTACATCACGAGCAAGCGCGCGGAGCCGGACAGCTTCGTCGTCCACGTCACCGGGGACAAGGTGCGGGACGAGAGCGGCGGCAACCGGCTGGTCAACCTGGCCATCGAGCTGCGCGTCTCGTTCCCGGAGGGCGCCGCCGGCGACGCCGCCCGGGAGATGCTGCCGCGAGCGGCGCGGATGTCGCACGACCGGCTCTGCACCGTCTCGCGCACGGTCCAGCTCGGCACTCCGGTCGACACCCACATCGCGCCGGCGCCGACCGGCTCCGCGTAGCCGCCTTCAGGCGGGCGTGATGATGACCTTCAGGGCGGAGTTGGCCGCGGCGTTGCCGAAGACGCCGTACGCCTCATCCATCTGATCGAAGTTGAACGAGTGGGTGCCCATCTTCTCGGCCGGAATGCGGCCGCTCGCCACCATCTTGAGCAGCGTCGGGATCGAGACCGTGTCGACCAGGCCCATGGTCAGCCGGACGTTCTTGATCCACATGTCCTGCATCGGCAGCGAGACGGGCACGCCGTGCACGCCGATGTTGGCGATGGTGCCGCCCGGCCGCACCAGTGAGGCGGCGGTCAGCAGCGTCTCGGGGTAGCCGACAGCCTCGATCGCTACGTCGACCCCGAGCCCGTCGGTGAGGGCCAGGACGTCGCCGGCCGTGCTGTCGCCGGCCTCGAAGACGTCGGTCGCACCGAATTCGAGGGCCTTCTCCAGGCGGAACTTGTTGGCGTCGATGGCGATCACCCGCGAGGCGCCCCACAGGCCGGTGGTCAGGATGGCGGCCAGGCCGACCGCGCCGGCGCCGACCACGGCCACCGTGTGGCCGGGGCGTACCTCGCCGGCCAGGACGCCGACCTCGTAGCCGGTGGGAAGCGAGTCGGCCAGGAAGATGGCTTGCTCGTTCGTGACGTTCGGCGGTACGGCGTAGAGGGAAGTGTCCGCATAGGGCACGCGGACCAGGTCGGCCTGGGTGCCGTCGATGAGGTGGCCGAAGATCCAGCCGATCCCGCCGACGGTCTGGCAGTGCGACGGCATGCCGCGCTGGCAGTATTCGCACCGGCCGCACTTGGTGATCGCCGGCACCAGAACCCGGTCGCCGGTGGCGAATCCCTTGACCGCGTCGCCGACCGCGGTGACGGTGCCGACCGCCTCGTGGCCGAGGATGCGGCCGTCGGTCACGGCGGCCACGTCGCCGTGCAGGATGTGCAGGTCCGTGCCGCAGATCGTGGCGGTGTCCACCCGGACGACCACGTCGGTCGGCTCGATGATCGTGGCATCCGGAACGTCCTCCCAGGCCTTGCGGCCCGGGCCGTGATAGACGAGTGCCTTCATAACGGCCGACGCTAACGGCGAGGTGCGGGGGCGGCCGTCGCAATATGGGACGGCTTGACGCGTACGGGAAAAGCGTCGATGCTTCTGGGAGCGCTCCCATCGACTGGGTTCAATCTCGCCGGAGGCCCGAAGATGCGTCGGATCCTGCTGTCCGTCCTGCTGGCGGTCGCCGCCGTGGTCATCGTGGCTCCGTCCGCGCACGCCGCCGCTCCCGTACGGATCATGGCGCTCGGCGACTCGATCACGGCCGGGCCCGGCTGCTGGCGCGCCAAGCTCTGGCACCGGCTGCAGACCTCGGGCTACACCGGCATCGACTTCGTCGGCACCCAGTCCGACGGCGGCGGCTGCAATCCCGGCTACAGCTACGACTTCGACCACGAGGGACACGGCGGGTTCTCGGCCACCGGCATCGCGAGCAACAACCAGCTGCCGCCGTGGCTGGCCGCCGCCCAGCCCGACGTCGTCCTCATGCACCTCGGCACCAACGACATGTGGGGCGGCTACATCCCGTTGCAGGACAAGCTGACCGCTTTCACCAAGCTGGTCGGCCAGATGCGCGCCCAGAACCCCGACATGAAAATCGTCGTCGCCCAGATCATCCCGATGAGCGCGGCCGCCTGCGCCACCTGCCCGGCCGACGTGGCGGCGCTCGACAACGCGATCCCGGCCTGGGCGGCCGGCCTGACCACGACCCGCTCGCCGATCACGGTCGCCGACCTGTGGACCGGCTACGACGCGGTAGCCGACAACGTCGACGGCACTCACCCGAACGACACCGGCTTCCAGAAGATGTCCGACGCCTGGTACCCAGCGGTGACGCGCGTCCTCGGCGGCACGACCCCGACAACGCCGCCGACGACACCGCCCACCACCCCGCCGACGACACCGCCCACCACGCCCCCGACGACACCTCCCACGACCGCGCCGCCGACAACCGGATGCACGGCCACCTACAAGGTCGTCTCCCAGTGGACCGGCGGCTTCCAGGGCGAAGTCACCGTCAAGAACGGCTCCGCGACCACCTCCACCGGCTGGACGGCGACGTTCTCCTTCGCCAACGGCCAGACCGTCACCCAGTCCTGGAACGCCACCGTCACCCAACCCGGCGCCGCCGTGACCGCCCGCAACGTCGACTGGAACGCCCGCCTGACCGTGGGCGGAACCGCCACCTTCGGCTTCCTCGCCTCGTCGGCCACCACCAACGCCACCCCGGCGGTGACCTGCACCCTCAGCTGAGCGTGAACGGGTCCTCGAGGCCGAGGTTCTGGTAGAGCCGGATCAGCTCCGCTCGCACGGGGTTGTCCGGCTCCGGCGAGAAATCCCAGTTGATGGCGTTGAGCAGGGCCAGAGTCTCGCGCCGGGCAGTGGCCGACAGCATGGCCAGGAATTCTGCCGGCATGCTGCCGACGTCGCTGGTCGCGAGCTGCTCGAAGATCCAGACCAGGTCGTCGGCCGGCAGCCGTGAAGCGTCGTCGGCGAGCTGCCGGATGAGCAGGTCACGCTGCCGGCGCTGTTCGATCAGCGAGAACGCCCACGCGTACTGCTTGGCGCGTTGCCGACCCCGCGTCCCAGACAGGAGCAGGTCGAAGAACAGGGCCGCTTCGGACACCAGGAACGGCTCGCCCTCGACCTCGTGCAGGCCCGGCACGCCGACGTTCCGCCAATAGGGCATGAGGTCATAGAGGCATTCCCGTACGTCGTGGCCGGTCTGCACGAACGCCGACCGGCGCAGTGAGCGTCCGATCTGGCCGTCGGCGGCGACCGACACGTCGGGCGCCAGCATCGCGTGATCGTCGGCGCGGTAGGTGGCGGGACGTTCGTACGGCGGCCACGGCAACGATTCGTAGACGCCTACCGCCGTGCCGTCCTCCGCGCGTACCTCCAAGCGCGTGGGGTCGGTGTCCAACCGCCAGGCCACTCGCAGCGTCTGCCACATGCGCTTGGCGTCCTCGCCGTCAAGCTGGCACTGCCACAGCAACGCCTGCCGCCGCCAGTTGTCCACGACCGGTTCGCCGACCAGTTCGGCCGCGTCCACCGGCTTGTCGCTGAGCAGGACGACGAAGCACACGAGGTTCGCCGAGAACGCGGCATGCCGGGTCGCCAACGGTGTCCGCCGCGGCTCGTAGTCGCCCCTCGTCCACGTCGGATGGGCGTAGCCGGCCTCGGGCAGCAGATCCAGCGCCAGCTCACGGCAGATGCGCCGCTTGTCGGCGCCGAGTTTGCCGAGCAACCCCCGGCAGAACTCCCACAGCGGTGCGCGCCGGGCGATGGTGACGAACGACGTGATCGCGTACAGCGGACCGGGGTCGGCCACGCCCTGGCGGCGTCGCTGGTGGAGGCGTTCCTCCGCCACGTCGACGAGGGAGGCGACGATCTGCCGGGCGGCCAGGAAGTCCCCGAAGGTGGCGTGCAGGAACTCGAAGCTGCGTTCCGGGCCGCCGGTGTCCCGAGCGGCCCGGGATTCGTGGACGAAGAAGAACCGGCCGACCATCATCTGGCTGACGGACAGGGCGCGATCGGCCGACTCCTCGAGCGCCGGGCGTAGGTCGGCCTCCCACAGCAGATGCGGGAGGTCCTCGTTCAGCTCCGCTTCGAGGATCACGTCGCCGCCTCGGTTCAGGCTGGCCAGCGCTACCGCGCTGAGGCGGCGCCACTCCGCGTCGACCTCGTCGCGGCGCCGGTCGTCGGTCCGGTTCCCGTGCTGTTTGACGACCTCCCGTTCGATGAAGTCGGCGAAGAGCCGCTCGTACAAGTCGACGCGGCCGAGGTTCCGGTCGGCGGACCGCAACGCGTTGGCGCCCGCGTCGTAGAGCGCGAGCAGCAACAGGAGCAGGGGCTGGCCGGCCAGCTCGCCGTGCGAGAGGACCGTCTCGGCGGACAGCGGGTGCAGGTCCCGGCCGGTCAGGCTCGCGGCATTGTGGGCGTTCCAGATGCCGACCCAGGCGCGGACCCGTGGCTCGTCGAACGGCTCGAGCCGGAGGACGACGGTGCCGTCCGGGAACCGTGCGCGGTCGGCGACCACGGTACGACTGGTGACGAGCACCGCGACGGGCCGGTCGAGCTCCTCCTCGCGCTGCTGGAACTGTTTGATCAGCTCGAGGTAGTCCGCCCGGTTCATCCCGGTGGCCTGCAGCAACTCGTCGAAGCCGTCCAGGATCACCACCGGCAGCGCGGCGCCGGCCCGGCGCGCGAGATCCGGCCACGAGACGCGTTCGCCGAGCATCTGCAGCAGCGACTCCTCGATCTGCGTCTGGATCGACGAGTCGGCCGGCACGTTGCGTAGCTCGACCCGGATGACCAGGAACTCGGCCGCGGGCAGTCGTGCGGCGAGGACCCGGGTCATCGCGGACTTGCCGGAGCCGGGCTGACCGAGCACCACCAGCGGGCTCATCACAGCCTCCGGGCCGGTGAGATGGGCGAGGAGGAAGCCCTGGACGTCGTCGACGACGCTGGATCGCTGCCACCACGCCTCGGTGGCCGGAAGATCGCGCGGTCCGGCCACCGAGGTCCGGCCACGCGGGTTGACATAGCTGTCGCCGAGGCTGGGGAGGACGACGTGCGCGGGCGCCTGCGTCGAACCGAGGATGCGCGTCTCGAGTCCCGCCCGGTATCGCTTGCCGAGTCCCGCGACGACGGCGTCGAGGGCGGCGGCGGGCGAGACCGCGCGGAGGCCGGCGAGCTGCACCGACAGATCGGCCGCGGTTTCCCGCAGCAGGGTGCGGGTCGCCTGCGCGTCGACCATTCCCGCCCAGACGCCGAACTCGGGCGCTTGTGTGATCAGGCGCCGATAGGCCTGCGTGTAGCGGTCGGTGGCCGTCCGGCGCACCTCGCTCGCGACGACCACCGGAGCGTCGCGGCCCTCGAATGCGCTCAGGCCGCCCAGAAAATCCCGAACGGCCGCGGCTGCGTTCTCGAAGAACTGCTCGAGGTCTCGCACGGTTGCCTCGAACGGCCGGTGCGGAGCGGGGATCGGCAGGGGAGTGTCGACCAGAATCCCTACCCAGTCGGCGTACCGGTTCATCGCGGTGGTCGACGTCGCGATGGCGACTTGCTCTCCTGCGGTCAGCCGGGCCGCCGTCAGGTCCACATCGAGTGCTTCGTAGAAGGCGGTGACCACGACGATCGCGTGGGCGGCGACGAGGCGCTGCGTACGGTCGAAGCGCCGCACACCGGTGACCCGCTCCCGCAGGTGGCTCACCGCGTCGTTGCCCCACTTGATCAGCTCGCCGCGAAGGGCGAACAGGTCGTTGCCGCCGAGGCTGCCCAGGGTCACCGCGGTGGCCGCGGCGCCGGTCACGGCACCCAGCAGCCGGATGACGGGTTCGTCCGCGCTGCCGAGAAGCCGCGCGGCGTCGGCGTAGCTGAGTTGGCGGGGCCGCATCGACGTACCTTAACGGCCGGCTCAGAGGGCGAGCAGAGCCGCCAGGAACAGAACGAACGCGGCCCAGGTCGACCCAGCGTTGATCCAGTTGATGCTGAAGTACTTGCGGCGGCCCGCCTCCCAGTCTGCCGGCATGTTTTCCGGGTCCCACGCCAGCATGCGGTCGTAGTGCGGTTCCTTCCACACGTTGGCGACCACGTACACGCCGGCGATCACCAGGATCCAGCCGATCAGGGTGAGCCAGAACGACGCGCTGCCGCGGTCGTCCCAGAGGGCGATCAGCGCGACGATCGGCGCGACGCCCATGCCGATCGAGCACGCGTAGTTGAACCACGCCTTTCGCGCGAAGCGCAAGAAGGCGCCCATGAAGTTGCGGAAATCGCGGCCGTCCATCGCCGCCAGCATCGGGTGCAGGATCGTGGTCAGCATCGCCAGCAGGCCGGACCACGGTCCCGCGAAGAAGACGGACGCCGCGAGCGCCCATTGCTCGACCGTCACGGCGGCATCCTACGCCCCTGAATCGACGTCGATCGAAGCAGCGAAACGGGCGGCGACGGCGGCCACGGCGGCGCGCAGCTCCGGTCCTTCCTCGACGGTGAAGGCGAACGGGATGGCGGCCAGCCACTCCTGGGCGTACATCTCGGTGTTTCTCGTGGTCCCGGTGAGCACGCACCGGTCGCCGCCGGCCTCGAGGCGGCCCATCGGCGGCCGGATCCAGGGCGCCACCCGCTCGTAGGGCGCGTGGAACACCACGCGGGTCGGGTACTTCCAGCCCGAGCCCAGGTTTTCCTCCAGGGCGGCGACCGGGTCGAGGCCGTCGGGCGGGGTGAAGGGTTGCGGCAGCTGCCGCACGTCGCGCATCCGGTCGATCCGGTACGTGCGGATCGCGCCGGCCCGGTGCGAGTGGCACAGCAGATACCAGCGGCCGAAGCGCACCACCACCGCCCACGGATCGACCTCGGCCTCCCACTCGCTGCCGCTCTCGCCCGCATAGGTGACGGCCACCCGGCGGCGGGCGGCAACGGCCGCGACCAGCGCGCTTGTCGTGGCGGGATCGGCGCGCGCGGCCCGGCGGTCGGGGGCAGCCGACGCGTACGCCCGCAGCGCCGCCGCCTGCCGGCCGACGCTCTCCGGCAGCGCGCGGATGACCTTGCTGAGCGCCTCGCCGACCGGATCGGCGGCGTCGATGGCCGACGGGTGCCCGTCGAGCACGGCCATGACCAGACCGAGCGCCTGCTCCTCGGTGAAGACCACGGGCGGCAGCCGGGCGCCGCGGCCGAGGCGATAGCCCCCGTACGGCCCGCGGGCGGACTCGACCGGGATGCCGGCCTCCCGGAGGATCCCGACATATCGCCGCGCGGCACGCTCGGTCACGCCGAGGGCCGACGCCAGCTGCTCGGCCGTCGTGCCCGGCCGGGCCTGCAGGATCTCGAGCGTGCGCAGCGCCCGGGCGGTGGGACTTTCCACCCGAGTCAACATACCGGAAGTAGAACGTCCGGAATGGGTCATAGGTTGAGGGCATGACTGACGAAAACATCGTGCTTGTCGGCGGCCTCTGGCTCGATCCCTCGGCGTGGGACGCCGTCGTCGCCGAGATCGAGAAGTCCGGCCGCAACGCCGTGGTCGTCGCCCTGCCCGGCCAGGGCGACGGGAACGTCGCGGCGACGCTCGACGACCAGGTCGGCGCGGTCGTCGCGGCCGTCGACGCGGCGCCCGGCCGGCCCGTCCTCGTGGGCCACTCCGCCGCCTGCGGTCTGGCCTGGATGGCCGCCGACGCGCGCCCCGAGCGAGTGAGCAAGGTCGTGCTGGTCGGCGGGTTCCCGTCGGCCGACGGCGACAACTATTCCCCTTCGTTCCCGATCGAGAACGGCGCGATGCCCTTCCCTGGCTGGGAGCCCTTCGAGGGCGCCGACTCGGCCGACCTCGACGAGGAGGCGCGTAAGAGGTTCACCGCCGCCGCCGTTCCGGTGCCCGAGGCGGTGGCCAAGGCGACCGTCCGCCTGACCGACGAGCGGCGCTACGACCTGCCCGTCGTGATGGTCTGCCCCGAGTACACGCCGGCCGAGCTGCGGGAGTGGCGGGACGCCGGTGAGCTGCCCGAGCTCGCCCGGGTCAAGCACGTCGACCTGGTCGACATCGACTCGGGCCACTGGCCGATGCTGACCCGCCCGGCCGAGCTGGCCCGGATCCTGACCAGCGCCTGATCAAACGGCCGGGTCGAGGCGGTAGCCGACACCCCGTACGGTCTGGATGGAGTCCCGGCCGAACGGCCGGTCGACCTTGTCCCGCAGGTACCGGACGTAGACGTCGACCACGTTGGACCCGCCGTCGTAGGCGAAGTCCCACACGTGCTCGATCAGGTACGTGCGGGTCAGCGTCTCGCCGGCGCGCCGCATCAGCTCGTGCAGCAGCGAGAACTCCTTCGGCGACAGGCTCACCGCGGTGCCGCCGCGGCACACCGACCGGGTGGCCGGATCGAGGACCAGGTCCGCCACCCGGAGCTCGGCCGGCCGCTCCCGGACGTCGCGCCGGGCCAGCGCCCGCACCCGGGCCAGCAGCTCGGCCAGCGCGAACGGCTTGGTCAGGTAGTCGTCGGCGCCCGAGTCGAGCCCCCGCACCTTGTCGGCCATCGCGTCGCGGGCGGTGAGCATGAGCACCGGCACCCAGCGGCCGCGGTCGCGCACCTCGCGCAGCACCTCGAAGCCGTCCGGCGCCGGGATCATCGCGTCCAGCACCACGATGTCGTAGTCGGTCTCGGTGATGCCCCAGACCGCGTCGGTGCCGGTGCCGACCGCGTCGACCGCGTACCCCGCGCGGCGCATGCTGCGCGACAGCATGGCCGACATCGCCCGGTCGTCCTCGACCACCAGCATCCTCATGCGTACCCCAAAGCTAGAAACCGCGGCGGTCCGCACGCGCGACCACCCGGGCCATCTCCTCGCGCAGGCGTTGCACCTCGGCCCGGAGATCCTCGGCGGCGGCCGTGGCGCGCCGGCCCTGGTCCACGTCGTACAGTGCCGCCTCCAACCCCTTGCGGTCGGCGTGCCGGCCGGACATCAGCACCAGCGACACCTCGAGCAACGCCACCGCCGACAGCACGAGCCCGAGCACCGCCACCGCCCCGGCGTGCCGGTCGCCCACGACCGCGGCGGTGGCCGCCGCGACGACCACGGCCGCCAGCACGAGCAGGTAGCGCCAGGTGCCGGCGACCCGCAGGACCAGATCGGCCGCGCGCTCGCCGGGGCTCAGCCGCCGCCCGGTTCGTACCCCGGGGTGGCGGTCCCAATCAGTCATGGCAGTCACACTGCTCCCCGGCGCATGAGAAATCCGTGAGCGCCGTGCCAGGGTCGATCCATGCGCCTGATGCCGCGCTCGCTGCGCTCCCGGCTGGTCCTGCTGTTCGCCGCCGGCACGCTCGCCGCACTCGTGCTCTGCCTGTCGCTGCTGTTCGTGGCGCTGGACCGGGAGCTGCGCACGTCCGTCGACGACGACCTCAGCAGCCGCGGCGACGACCTGGTGGCGGCCTTGCGCGACGGTGACCTGAGCGCGGTGACCAGCGATCCGTACGCGCAGCTCTACAACGCGGACGGGACCGTGATGGCCGGCTCGGCGTCGCTGGCCGGCCAGCGACTGCTGCAGCCGGCGGAGGTGCGCGCGATCCGGGGGATGGTGTCGTCGAGCCGTACCCTCCCGCTCGGGCCGGAGGGCCATGCCGCCGACGTCCGGTTGCGGTCGCGGGTGGTCGGGTCGGGGGACGTGCTGACCGTCGCCCTGCCCTACGGCGTGGTCGAGCAGGCCAGCAGCCGCCAGATGCTGGTGATCGTGGCCGCGGTGCCGCTGCTGGCCGCGGTGCTGGCCGGGCTGGGCTGGACGCTGGTCCGGGCCGCGCTGCGCCCGGTGGACGTGCTGACCCGGGAGGCCGCGGCCATCTCGACCCTGGAGAACGGGCGCCGGCTCCCGGCGGTGGCCGGCGACGACGAGATCGCCCGGCTGGCCGCCACTCTGGACGCCATGCTGGCCCGGCTCGCCGTGGCGTTCGCCCGGGAGCGGGAGTTCGTCGACGACGCGAGCCACGAGCTGCGCACGCCGGTCGCGGTGCTGCGCGGGGAGATCGAGCTGGCATTGTCCGAAGATGATCCGGCCGAGGTGCGCCGGTCGCTGCTGGCCGCGCAGGACCAGGTCGACCGGCTCGCCCGGCTCACCGAGGACCTGCTGCTGCTGGCCCGCGAGCGCGACGGGTCCCTGGCGGTGCACCGCGAGCCGGTCGACCTGGCCGATCTCGCGGCCGCCGAGGCCCGCGCCCTGGGCCCGGCGATGGGCCTCGCGATCACCGTCCGCGGCGAGCCGGTTGTGGTGGAAGCCGACCCGGACCGGTTGCGCCAGGTGTTCGCCAACCTGGCCGCCAACAGTGCCGCCGCCGGGGCCGCCACGGTCGCCGTACGGATTGGAATGGAGCGGACAGCGGTCCGCCTGGAGTGGGCCGACGATGGCCCGGGGTTCCCGCCGGATGTGCTCGCCTCCGCGTTCGAAAGGTTCGTCCGCGGTACGAGCTCGCGTGCGTCCGGCGCGGGCCTCGGGTTGTCCATCGTCCGGGCCGTCATGATCGCGCACGGCGGCAGCGCCGGGATCCGCAACGAGGGCGGCGGCGTGGTGACCGTGCGGCTTCCGATGAATTGACCTCAGCGTGAGCGGCGCACGACCGCGTCGAAACCCGCCGCGAGCAGCAGCACCGCGCCGGTCACGATGTATTCGTAGCCCGAGGAGTTCGCGCCCTGGATCAGGTCGCTCATCCCGTTGATGATGACGGCGACGACCAGCCCGCCCAGCACCGCGTCGATGATCCGGCCGTGGCCGCCGAAGAGCGACGTGCCCCCGATGACGGCCGCGCCGACCGCGAGCAGCAGCGTGTTGCCGGCGCCCGCGTTCGACTGCACGGACTGCAGCAGCGACGCGGCGACCAGCCCGGAGATGGCGGCCATCCCGGATCCGATCGCGAAGACCGAGATCCGCACCCGGTTCACCACCACACCGGCCCGGCGCGAGGCCTCCTCGTTGCCGCCGACCGCGTAGACGTGCCGGCCGTAGCGCGTGCGGCTCAGCATGAAGTGCCACAGCACGTACAGGATCACCAATAACACGACGACCCAGGGCATGCCCTGGGCCTTGTTGCTGAAGAAGGCGTTGGCGACCAGGTTGCGGTTCAAGCCCATCTCGTACGTGAAAGCAGCGCCGACGACCGCCAGCAGCACCACCTTCGCGGCGATGACCGTGTACGGCACCGGCGGTAGCCCGGCCCGGCGGCGTCCCCGCGCGTCGTTCACCTTGATCGACGCGTACCCGAGAACGAAGAGTGCCAGGAGCACCCAGCCCAGCCAGATCGGGACGAAGCTGTTCTCCAGTTCGATCAGCGGGTTGCCGTCCGGCAGGTTCACCGACCCCTGCCCGCCGATCAGGATCAGCGTGACGCCCTGGAACGCCAGGAACGTCGCGAGCGTGATGACGAACGACGGGATGCCGACCCGGGCCCGCAGCCAGCCGATCCCCAGGCCGATCGCGACGCCCGCGGCCAGCGCGATCAGGACGCCCAGCAACCAGGGCACCCCGTGGCGCAGCTCGAGCACCGCCATCAGCGCCGAGCAGAGCCCGCCGGTGGTGCCGGCCGACAGGTCGATCTCGCCGAGCAGCAGCACGAAGACCAGGCCCATCGCCATCACGATGATCGGCGCGGCCTGGATCACCAGCGCCTCGATGTTGTACGCGCTGAGGAAGCCCTGGTGCACCACGGCGAACACCGCGGTGATGACCACCAGCCCGACCAGCGCGGGAAGCGAACCCAGCTCACCGCCACGCAGACGGGCCAGGTAGCCGCGCGTGTACGCGGCCAGGGCCGCCCTGCCCTCGGGCGGCGGGCTGTCGCCGGGCTCGTTCTGCTCGGCGATCTCGTCGATCGGCGCGCTCATACGACCGCCCCCGAAAGTCCGAGCTCGCCCGAGCGGCCCGCCGTGATCAGCTCGACCACCTGGGTCTGGGTGACGTCGATCCGGCGGACCTGGGCCGCCGTCCGGCCCAGGTACAGCACCGCGATCGAGTCGGCCACCCGCATGACGTCGTTCATGTTGTGCGACACCAGGAGCACCGCCACGCCCTGGCCGGCCAGCCGCCGGACCAGATCGAGGACCTGCTCGGTCTGGGCGACGCCGAGCGCCGCCGTCGGCTCGTCCAGGATGACCACCCGCGACTGCCAGAGGACGGCCTTGGCGATCGCCACGGTCTGCCGCTGGCCGCCGGAAAGGCTCGAGACCTTCTGGCGTACGGATCGGACGGTCCGCACCGACAGCGACGTCAGCGCGGCGCGGGCCTTGCGTTCCATGCTGTTCTCGTCGAGGGTGCGGAGCCGGGTGACGTCCTCCCGGCCGAGGAACATGTTCTCGACGACGTCGAGGTTGTCGGCGAGCGCCAGGTCCTGGTAAACGATCTCCACGCCCAGGGCCGCGGCGTCACGCGGCCCGTGCAGCACCTGCGCGACGCCGTCGAAGAGGATCTCGCCGGCGTCGATGCGGTGAATGCCGCCGACGCACTTGATGAGCGTTGACTTCCCGGCGCCGTTGTCGCCGACCAGCGCGGTGATCTCGCCGGGGCGAGCCGTGAGGCTCACCCCGGACAGCGCGCGCACCGGCCCGAACGACTTGTCCACGCCACGCAGCTCGAGCGTCATTGGCCGGCCTTGAGGCCGTTGGCGGTGCAGAGCTTTGCCAGCGAGGCGGTCGGGCAGACCGCGGCGTAGGTGACGTAGCCGTCGGTGACCGGCTGCGCGACGTTCGCCTTGGTGATCACGGTCGGCGCGGCCAGGTACGACGGGACCTCGCGTCCGCTGACCGGGTCCTTGACGGTGGCCGGCGCGGCCGGCTTCTGTCCGGCGAGGATCTGCGAGGACAGCTTGATCGCGACGTCGGCCTCACCCGCGACCGGCTTGTAGATCGTGAAGCACTGGGTGCCGGCCATCACGTTGTCCAGGCCGCCCGCCGTGGCGTCCTGACCCGAGACCGCCACCTTGCCGGACAGGCCCTGCGCCTTGAGCACGTTGATCACCGACTGGGCCATGGTGTCGTTGGCCACCATGACGGCGTTGATGTCGTGGTGCTGCCCGAGCATCGTGGTGAACACCGTCTGCGCGGTCGCGGCGTCCCAGTTGCCGCTCTGGTCGGCGAGCTTCTTCCAGCCCGCCTGCTTCGACAGCACCGAGTTGTAGCCCTGGGCGAACAGCGTCGCGTTGTTGTCGGTCGCGGCGCCGTCGATCTCCACGTAGTTGACCGTGCTCTTGCCCTTGACCTGCGCGCACTGGGTGAGCGCGGTGCCCTGGTCCTCGCCGACCTTCACGTTGTCGTACGAGACGTAGTAGGCGGCGTTGCCGCCGGAGGTGAGCCGGTCGTAGTCGATCGTGACGACGTTGTGCTGCTGCGCGAGCGACTCGATCGCCTTGCCGGACCCCGGGTCGAGGTTGGTGAGCAGCAGCACCCCCACGCCGGCGTTGATCAGCGCCTGGGCCTGCGCCTGCTGCGTGGTGGCGCTGCCGTTGGCGTTGTCGATGTAGCAGGTCAGCTTGAACGCGATGCACTGCTTGTTGAGCTCGTTCGGATCCGCCGACACCCACCGCGGCGACGTCGAGGTGTCCGGCAAGAGGATGCCGACCTTGGTGTTGGCGGGTGCGGCGCTGCCGGCGCCGCCACCCGAGTTGTTGTTGCCGCACGCGGCCAGTCCGGCCAGCACCGTGACGGCGACTCCGGCGAGCGCCACGGCCCGGCGGGGCGAGGTACGCATCGATGTGCTCCTTCCAGTTCAGAAACTGGAACCCACGATGCGACCGCGAAAATGAGACAGCCGTGAGAGCTTGCTTGTGCTCGACTACTGGCGGCGCCGCGGGCCGTTGTGTAGTGCTGCCTCTTCGGACTCGCTGAGCCAGGCGCGGTACCAGTCGGCGAAGGTCACTCGGCTGCCATCCGGGTTCTGCAGGGGATGGAAGCCCTCTTCGTCCGCTGTGTTGTCGGCCCACATCTGACCACGGGACGGGCCACTCACGACAAGTGCCTCACGCGCGGCGCAGCCCAGGTCGCAGAGGTAGAGCAGGCCGGTCTCCGGCTGTGGAGGCAGGTCGTCGGCCGGGTTGAAGGCTCGGGTGTGGCCGAACGGCAGGGCGAGCGTTTCACGGTCGTTGAGGGAGGCGCCGTCGCCTTCCCACCGCCAGCGCCCGTTGACGCATCGCAGCGGAAAGAGACCGCATTCCGGGCGTGGCGCCGAAATCCTCCGCGGCGCCGGCGAGTCCGGCCAGGGCCGCGATGCGAGGCCGGACGTCTGACCAATCGATCTCCGTCATGGCGCGGACACTAGCGCCACCCGGCGCTTCAGACGGCGACGTCCACGTAGATGCGGTTGGTCAGCTCGCCGACGTGGAACTTGTGCTTGCCGCTCAGGCCGAGGGCGATCGTGACGTAGCCCTCGTAGTCGCCGGCGACCGCGTAGGCCTTGATGGTCGCCAGGCCGGTGCGGTGGGTGCCGGTCACGGTGGGGGTGCCGTCGTCGCGGTGCGCCTGGGCCGGATGCAGGACGATCAGCAGGAAGGCCGCGCCGGGCATCGGGACCGGCTCGCCGGAGCCGTCGCTGCGTACCTCGGTCACGTACTTGACCTGGTAACCGGGCAGTGCGCCCGGAATGTCCAGCACGATGCGGTCGAAGCCGTCGCTGTGTGCGGCGTACCGGATGCCGGTGACCACGGGAACCGGCGGCACGGGCGGCTCGTGGGTGACGGTGACCGGGGTCGTCGCCCAGGTGGTCGCCGCGGCCGTGACTTCCCGGGCCTGCGAGGAGGACGAGGGCGAGGGTGAGGGCGAGGCAGCTGTCGTCGCCGGTGGTGGTGATGATGCCGCGGTGGGGGTGGAGCCGCCGGCGCAACCGCCGGTGACGGTGAGTGCGATGAGAACGATGAGCGCGGTGGTTCCCTTCATGGCCGTGGCCTCCGTCGCTGGTGCAGGGTGAGATCAGGCTAGGCACTTCCGGGCCCGGTGTATTCCCGGATTCGTGCCGCCCGCGGTTCTGCGCGTTTCGTTCAAGACCGGCGGCCGCGCGGCGCCTAGGTTCGACCGGGTGACCGACAACGACACAGACAGCGGGCCGGCGATCCTGGTCACCGGCGGGCTGGGCATGATCGGCGCGCAGACCGCCCGCGCGCTCGCCGAGCTCGGCCGCGAGGTCGTCGTCACCTCGCACCGCCGGGCCAAGGTCCCGTCGTTCCTGGCCGGCCGGGCCGCTGACGCCGGCCGGGCCGCTGACGCCGGCCGGGCCGCTGACGCCGGCCGGGCCGCTGACGCCGGCCCGGTGGCCGACGCCGGGCGGGTGACCGTCGAGCGGCTCGACGTCACCGACCGGGACGCGTTTCTCGCGCTCGCCGACCGGCACGGCATCGGCGACGTCGTCCACCTGGCCGGCAGCATCCCGGGCGAGAACCCGGTCGACTACTTCCGGACCGACATGATCGGGCTGCTCAACGCGCTGGATGTCGCCCGCGCCCGGCGGGTGCGCCGGTTCGCCGTGGCGAGCAGCCTCGGCGCGTACATCGGGCGCCGCGAGGTCCCGTGGCACGAGGAGCTCGCGCTGCCCACCGCGTCGCTGCCGCACCCGATCATCGCGTTCAAGAAGGCGGTCGAGCCGCTCACCACCCACGGCCTGCTCGGCAGCGGCGTCCAGCCGGTCGTGCTGCGGATCGGGAGCACGTGGGGGCCGCTGATGGACCCGGAGTCGCCGTTCAACGCCATCCCGCCGTTCATCAGCGCCGCCCTGCGCGGGGAGCAGCCGCGGACGGTGCACGCCGGCGATGGTGGCGACTTCTGCTACGCGCCCGACGCCGGCCGCGCGATCGCGCTGCTGATGACCGCGGACGAGCTGCGGCACGACACCTACAACGTGTCCGGCGGCCGCTCGTTCACCTACCGCGAGCTCGCGGACGCGGTGGAGGCGGCCGTCCCGGGCGCGCGGATCGACCTCCTGCCCGGCCGGCAGCACGGCCCCGGCGCCGACCCCTACCTCGACATCACCCGGCTCACCGGGGACACCGGCTTCATGCCCGCCTTCGACGTCGCCACGGCCGTGGCCGACTACGTGAAGTGGCGCGCGGCGAATTCGCGCTGACGAAGATGTCGAGAACCGCGCGGCGGTTCCGTCCCCGCTACGAAACCGCACTCACCAAGGAGACTCAGCATGGCGCTTCAGCGCATGGACAACGTCCTCATCGTCGTCGAGGACATCGACGCCGTCATCGCGTTCTTCGTCGAGCTCGGCATGGAGCTCGAGGGCAAGGGGCCGGTCGAGGGGCGGTGGGTGGAGCGCGTGATCAACGTCGACGACGTGCGGCAGGACGTCGCCATGCTGCGGGTCCCGGGCGGTCCCGGGAAAATCGAGCTGGCGATGTTCCACACGCCGAAGGCGATCCGCTCGGAGCCGGCGGACGCGCCGGCCAATACGCTGGGCATCCGGCGGGTCATGTTCGCCGTGGACGACGTCGACGACACCGTCGCCCGCCTGCGTGCCCACGGCGCCGAGCTGGTCGGCGAGGTGGAGGACTTCGAGAACGTGTACCGGCTCTGCTACGTCCGCGGCCCCGAGGGCATCGTCGTCGGATTGGCCGAAGAGCTCTCCTGAGGTCCATGGACACGCTCCGATATGGTGACGGCGAGTGTTGCCGACGTGTGCGGGGTGTCATGGGGGAGCTGGCCGAGAGGCTCTCGTCGCTCGCGGTCCAGGCGGAATCGCCGGACGGGGGAGTGGCGGCGAGCGCGCGCGGCCGGGGCGAGGTGCGGGTGTGGTTCCGCGCCGGCGCCTACCGGGGTTATCGCGCCCCCGACCTGGGACGCCAGCTGGAGGCGTTGGCGACTCTGCTGTGGACCGCGTACCGGCGGCGCTACCTCGAGATCGTGGCGTCCTGGACCGATCGGGACGATGAGCCCGAGGCCACCGGGGAGGATCGGGAGTTCGAGCGCCGTCTCGGCGAGCTGAGGGTGGCCGGGGTCTCCCCACGCGGATGGGTGACGGTGCGCAGCCGCGCACTGGTGTCGTGGCGTGTGGAGATCAAGGATGACCCGGTAGGGTCGCTGACCGAGCAGGATTTCCTGGCCGAGGTGGACGGCGCGATCAGCTCCTTGCTGGCCGGCCACCGGGCCCGGGTGACGCTGCTGACGGACGCGGTCTACGACATCGGCCTGCCCCGGTCGATGCGGGCCACCGGACGGGAGATCTGATGAGCGGCGAGAGTCGGCTGCAGTCGGGGCACTGGCTGCTGATCGGGCTCGCCGTGCTGGTCGTGGCCGGTGGCATCACCGTCATCCTGCGCCGCGGCGACGCCGACCCGACCGTCGCCGGGCCGAGCGGCACACCGTCGGCCGCACCCAGCGCCTCGGCGACGCCACGGCCCGACTGCGCGCCGCAGATTACCTCCACCTGGGCGGACGGCCGGCTGTTCTCGTACGGGATGGTCTATCGCAGTAAATGCGACCAGGTGGTCCGTAAGCTGCGGTTCCGGGTGGCGGCGGTGAACAAGGCCGGCGACGAGGTGAGCACCGACGACACGATCGCCTTCGGCGGGGTGCTCTTCCCGGGCGCCGAGCTGGCGGTGGCCGGGCCGCTGCAACTGCCCAAGGGCGCCCAGGTCAGCGGGCTCAAGGCGCAGGTGATCGACTACACCGTGCAGCCCGCGCCCGACTTCTCGGGCTGGGCGCGGCCCGAGGTGGTGGATCTCGCGCGCGGCAAGCCCGGCGCGCAGGGCATGTCCACCGTGACCGGCACCGTCAAGGTGGAGCCGCCGTCCACGCCGATCTGCGTCTCCGACTTCGTGCTGATCATGCGCGACAAGGCCGACAAGATCGTGTACGCGGACGTGGACCCGACGGTCGGGCAGACCCTGGTGAAGCCGGAGTTCCAGGTTCCGCCGGTGCCGGCCGCCGATTTCGCCCGGACGAAGATCTACGCGCCGCAGACGCCGCGTACCCAGAAGGCGCCCGCTGCGGGCGTGCCCTGCGACGGCTCGTGACCGGGCCGTCCGGTGAGAGGTGGCCAGAATGGAAGGCTGGCAGTTCGCGGCGGAGTTGTCGCAGCTGCGCGTCGTGGGCCGGGTCGACCTGACCGCCCTGAGCACGACGTACGCGAAGATGAACAACGCCGTCGACAGCACCGCCGACGGTGAGGCCGCGGCCTTCCAGGCGCCGGGCGGGGGAGTGGCGGCCAGCCAGGCGGCGTGGACCGGGCTCCGCGACGACCTGCAGAACATCCTGGGCAACACGTCCACGGCGTTCCTCGAGGCCGGCGTCGTGATCGAGCACATCGTGGACGCCTACATCGCCACCGACGAGGGCGCCCGCGACAGCCTCACCGCGGCCTGGGCGAACGGCCAGCCGCCCGACCTGCAGCCGCTCGAGCAGGAGTTCTCGCAGAACGCGCCGCCGGCGGTCGTGATCAGGAATTCCGGCGCCTGACCGGCGTCGTCCACGGGGAGGACACCATGGGATTCAGCTATCACAGTCCGGCCGACCTGCAAGCGCTCGGCGTGCAGATCCGCGACAAGGCCGTCCAGGTCACGATGGACCAGGCCGACTCGTACGCGCAGGCGCAGCAGTCCGCCAACAACGACGCGACCCGCTCGGACACCGGGCAGGTCACCCAGGTGCCTGGATACACCACGCCGGCGCAGGGGCGTCCCGACGACGAGGCCAACCTGCACGCGTACGTGAGCCAGGCGTACGCCGCGATCCCGGACATGTTCGCCGTGTTCGCCCTGCCGAACCCCGACGACTGCCGGCCCATGCTCGACGCCCTCTACTCGGTGGCCGCGACCGTGCAGGTCGACCTGCAACTGACGGCCCGCGACAACAGCCTCGCCACCCCCGGCGCGGTCCGGCCGATCGACGGCACCGCGCAGGTCGGCACCGTCGTCGACCTCATCCACGGGCACATGAAGGAGTGGACCGGGAAAGCCGCCCTCGCCTTCGACCACTACCTGGCCGAGAACGTGCGCGCGGCCGCGCTGCAGCGCGAGGTGGCCCTGTCGCTGGCGCTCGGCCTGGAAGCCCAGCTCGAGATCAACCGCCGGATCAACACCGACATCTGGGAGGTCGGGCAGAAGACGTACAAGGCACTGGACGGCCTGGACGCCTGGTGCCCCGGCGCCAACGCCTCCAAGACCGTCGCCCTGCTCACCATCGGCGGGGCCATCGCCGCGGTCATCTTCGCGGGCGCCACCGCCGGCGCGGGCGGCGCCGCGTTCGCCGCCGCGGTCGGGGTCGAGGGCCTGCAGAGCCTGGCCACCACCCTGTCGAACACCGGCCCGCTCCAGCCGCAGAAGGCCGACATCGGCGGCATGACCGTCCCGCCCATCATCACCGGCATGCAGAACGCCATGACCCAGCTGAGCCGCACGATCGACGCGCAGCAGCAGGATCTCGCGGGCGCGCTGGGCACGTTCGCCCAGGACGTCCGGGCCAACATGAGACACATCATGATCCCCGGTCCGGACGCCCTGAGCGCGCTGCGCACCGCGG
Source organism: Actinoplanes sp. CA-142083 (assembly GCF_050942195.1). Lineage (NCBI taxonomy): Bacteria > Bacillati > Actinomycetota > Actinomycetes > Micromonosporales > Micromonosporaceae > Actinoplanes > Actinoplanes sp. CA-142083. The sequence continues at coordinate 6,056,586 of NZ_CP192076.1, read as the reverse complement.
ACAGCGCCAGGATCAGCTCGTCCGAGGGCATGTTCGTCAACTAGCGACGAGGTCCAGCTCGGCGCTCATCGCGCGGCTGAGCTCCAGCAGATCCGTACGCAGTCGCGGGAGGTCCCAGCCGTACGCGGCGACCCGGTCCACGACGTCGAACGTCGTGCCGATCACGCGGTTCCGGGTGGTGGCGAACTCGTCGAGGGACGCGCTCCGGGCCAGGGTCTCGGCGTCGCGCAGGGCGTCGGTGATGCCGTGGGTGCTCAGTGGATCCAGGAACGACCCGGCGTCGCCGACCAGGACCCAGCCGGGACCGTGGGCCTGCCGCACGTAGCCGGGCCGCCCGATCCAGGTGTGCAGGCGGCCGGGCGGACGGGCCCGCGCCAGGCGGCCGCCGGCCCCGTCGGTGGTGACGGCGAGCAGGCGATCGTACGTGGCGCGCAGGTCACCCCGGGGAAGATGGCTTGCCGGCACCCCCGCGAAAACGCAGGCCTCGCCGGCGTTGGTGGGGATGAAGCCCGCGCTGTGCCCGGGCCGGTAGAACCATTCGTAGCGGTCGGCGCCGAGCTCCGACCAATAGCCGTAGACGACCGCGCCACATCCGGCGCCGGTCCGCAGCGTCCCGGCGCCGGCCTCGCGGGCCACGATCGACTTCGTGCCGTCGGCGCCGACGGTCAGGCGGGCGCGAGCGGTGAACGCGGCGCCGGCGCGGTCGCGGCCGTGCACCCCGGCGACCCGGCCGGACTCGTCGCGAAGCAGGCCGGTGACGCGGACGCCGTACCGGATCTCGGCGCCCGCGGCCATGGCGGCGTCGGCCAGCGCCCGGTCGAGCACCGTCCGGCGGGGCGCGTACAAGGCGTCGACCCCGTGGGCCGGCTTGATGCCGACCGTCACCGCGTCGGCGCCGAAGTCGAAGTGGGTCTCGCGGATCGGTGGCGTGCCGGCCTCGACGATCCGGTCGAGCACACCCCAGCGGGACAGCAGGAAGACGCCGCCGCGCATTAGCGCGTGTGTGGACAGTGTGTCGGCGCCGTATCGGTCGCGGTCGACCACCAGCACCCGCAGGCCCCGCCGGGCCAGTAGCAACGCGGTCGCGGCCCCGGCGACCCGGGCGCCGACGATGACGACGTCGTGCATCGCCGCTCACCCCGCCGGCCGCAGCGTGCGCCGGGCCGTGAGGTGGCCGGCGAGGTACTCGGCATCGTGGCGGGCGCCGTCGATGAACGTCGAGTTCCGCCGGCTCTGGAAGCGCAACCCGATCGCGTACAGCCCCGGCACCGTGGTCACGCCGCGCCGGTGGCGGATCCGGCCGCTCTGGTCGAGGGCGGGCAGGGTCAGCCACGGGTACGAGGGCCGGAAGCCGGTCGCCCAGACCACCGTCGAGATGCCCGTCCGTCGCAGATCCACCTCGAGCGGGGCGGACGGCACGGCGATCTCCGGCGGCGGATCGGGCGGCCCGGCGGCCGTGCCCGGCTTGGTAGCCGCGTAGCGGTCGATGTCGCCGAGAAGCCGGGTCATCCGCTGCTGCGCGCCGCCGATCGTGGTCGCCAGGTCGCCGGCGAACCCGGCGACGGCGCCGTCCAGCGCGCACAGCCGGCCGGCCAGCACCACGCCGGCGGCCGACAGGACGCCAAGGTCGGCACCCCGGGCGTCGGAGGCGCCGACGAGCTGGAGCGAAGGCTCCGCCCGGGCCGCCGCCGGGTCCGGGACGTCGTCGATGTCGCGGTCCAGCGCGCCGATCCGGTCCAGCCACCAGAGGATGTCCCGGCCGCGGTACCGGCGGGGCAGCCGCGTGTGGCCGCCGACCGCCAGCACCACCCGCCGTCCGGCGCGGGCCAGCTCGTACGCGATCTGCGTGCCGGAGGCCGAGGCTCCGACGACCAGGACGCCGCCGCCGGGCAGCGCCGACGGGGATCGGTAGTGGGCGGGCGTGACCTCGGTGATGCCGGGCGCCAGCCGGGCGGCGAGGCCGGGCACCGCCGCCCGGCTGTGATAGCCGGTGGCGAGGACCACGGTCCGCGCCGCCCAGTCGCCCCGATCGGTCTCGACCCGGAACCCGCGCGGGGTGCGTTCGAGCCGGGTCACCGCCGTGTGCGGCCGGACCGGGGCGGCGAACGAGCGGGCGTACGCGGACAGGTGGTCGCCGAATTCCACGGCGGACATGAACCCGTCCGGCTCGGGCCCGCGGTACGACCAGCCCGGCAGCCGGGTGAGCCAGTTCGGGGTCAGCAGCCGGAAGCTGTCCCATCGGGCGGTCCGCCAGCGCTCGCCCGCCTCGCCCCGCTCCAGGACGACGTGGTCCACGCCGAGCCCGGCCAGGCGGTGGCTCATCGCCAGTCCCGCGTGGCCGGCGCCGACGATCACCGTATCCGTGCGTGGCATGTCGTCAGTCGGTGCTGACCTGGACGGACACGGGCACCCCGTTGGTCAGGACATCGAAGACGGCCGACCGCCGGCAGGACTGCTCGACCAGTTCCCGCAGCTTCTCGGTGCCGGCGTCGCCGCGTACGATGAAATCGATCTTGATTTGCTGGTAGCCGTTGCGGACCTGGTCGGACAGCCCCAGGATGCCCAGCAGGTCGATGTCGCCCTCGACGGTCGACGAGACCTCGGTCAGGGTGACCCCGCGGGCGGCGGCGATGTTGGCGATGCCGGCGGTGAGGCAGGCGGCCAGGGCGTGCAGCAGGTGCTCGACCGGCGTCGGGCCGTTGTCCGTGCCCACCAGCACCGGCGGATGGTCGGCGTCGAAGGTGAACGGCTGCCGGTGGGTCATCTCCTGCTTGGCGCCGTGGAAGCCGTGGATCGTGGACTGGTTGTGGGTGCCGCTGACCCAGCGGTTCGTGGCCCGGAACTGGAACTTGGCCAGGTCGGTGTCGGCCCGCACGGCGTCGATCGTCGCGAACAGGGTGGCGGTGTCGACGCCGTTGCGGGTGGCGCTCTCGGTGCTGGTCATGGGTTCTCCTCCTCGAATCGTGCTCGTATGCTCGCCCCGCGGACCGGCGGGCACATCCGTGTCCAGCACGGATCCGCGGCACCCGTGCTGGACACGGAAGAGCGGGGATGACACCGTGACGACGATGGGGTCCGCCAAGGACATGGAGATCACGGCGCGCGAGGCCGAGATCCTGGCCCTGATCGCCCGGCACCTGACGAACGCGCAGATCGCGGAGGCGCTGCTCATCTCGGCGCGCACCGTCGAGAGCCACGTGTCGGCCATGCTGCGCAAGCTTCAGCTCCCCGACCGCCGCAGCCTGGCCCGGCAGGCGGCGACCATGCCGGGCCTGCTGGTCCGATCCGGGCATCGCGGCCTGCCGCTCCCGGTGACGCCGTTCATCGGCCGGGCCGGCGAGCGGGCCGCGCTGACCTCGGCGCTGGCCGGGCATCGGCTGGTGACCGCGACGGGTCCGGGCGGGATCGGCAAGACCCGGCTGGCGCTCAGCGTCGCCACCGCGCTCGCCCCCGCACGGCGCGAGGGAGTGTGGTTCCTGGACCTGGTGCACGTCACCGACCCGGCGATGGTCACGGCGGCGGTCGCGGAGGCGGTGGGCGTGCCCGAGCAGCAGACCACGTCGCTCGACCGGGCGCTGGTGGCCGTGCTGGCCGACAGCGACGCGCTGCTGGTCCTGGACAACTGCGAGCACGTTCTCGACGGTGTCCGGGCCTGCGTCGAGCGGGTTGTCGCCGCCTGCCCCGAGATCACCGTGCTGGCGACAAGCAGGACAAGACTGCTTCTTCCGTACGAGCGGGTGTATGTGGTGCCCGGGCTTTCGGTGGCCGGCGGGGGCGGGGATGCTGTCGATTTGTTCACGGCGCGGGTGGCGGCGGCGACGGGCGATGCGGCGCCCGGGGACGGCGAGCGGATCGCGGCGCTGTGCCGGGCGCTGGACGGGATGGCGCTGGCGATCGAGCTGGCCGCGGCGCGGTTTCCGGCGCTCGGGCTGGACGGGCTGGAGTCCGGGCTCGGCGAGCGGTTGCGGGTCCTGACGACCGGCACCCGGGGGAACGACCGGCACCGCTCGCTGCGCGACGCTATCGGGTGGAGTTACGACCTGCTCTCGCCCGCCGATCAGGCCCTGCTGCGGCGGGTGAGCGTGTTCGCGTCCTGGTTCGACGTGGACGCGGCGTGCGCGGTCGCGGGCGCCGACCGCGGGCGTGGCGAGGTGGTGGATGGGCTGGCCCGGCTGGCGGAGCACAGCCTGCTCGTCGTCGAGCGGGGCGAGCCCACCCGATACCGGGCGCTGGAGACGATCCGCCAGTACGGCATCGAGCAGCTGGAGCAGGCCGGCGAGCTTTCCCAGGTCCGGGACGGTCACGCCCGGTGGTGCCGCACAGAGGTGGCCGCGCTCCGCCGCCACGAGCCGGCCCGGATCGACGAGGCCTGGTGCGCCACCTTCGACCGCATCGCCGACGACGTCGACGCCGCCGTCGCGTGGTCGCAGTCGGCCGAGCTGGCCGCCGAGCTGGCCGGACTGCTGTTCCTACGGGGACGGCAGGCACAGGCCCAGCGACGCTACGAGCAGGCCGCCGACCTGGCCGCATCGGCCGAGCGGGCGGGCCACCTGCGGCGGGCGGCGGGGGCGGCGGCCAGCCGGTTCGTCGGGGATGACGCGCTTCGGCTGCTCCGGGAGGCGGGGCGGGCGGCCCTCGCGGCGGGCGACCGCGGCGGCGCGGCCCGGGATCTGGCGACCATGGCGATGTACATCAACCGCGCGCCCGGAATCATGGCCACCCCGCACTCGGCGGCCGAGGCCGACGCGGTGCTCGCCGAGGCGCTGGCCTGCTCGGACGACTCGCCGGTCGTCCGGGCGGCGTTCGCCGTCGCGACCGCGTGGCGTGACCTCACCGCCGTCGGCGAGGCGCGACGGGCGGTCGAGCTCGCCGAGCGGGCCGGCGACGGGATCCTGCACAGCATCGCCCTGGACCTCCTGACCGCCACCCACCTCGCCGGTGACGACGTCGCCGAGGCCGGGCGGGTCGCGCACCGGCGGCTCGAGGTGCTGGACACCGTGGCCATGGACTCGCTGAGCGGGTTCGAGTTCGGCGACGGTCACCTCATGGCCGTCGAGACCGACCTGGCCGCCGGCGACCTGACCGGCGCGGCGGCCGGCGCGCGGACCCTGGCCGGCCTGCCGTTCTATCGCGACGAGGACCACCTCGCGATGTGCCGGCGCCTGCTCGTCGACGCGTTCGCCGGCCGCTTCGACGATGTCGTCCGCACCGGCGAGCGCTTCCGGATCGCCTGGGAGCGTGCGGGCCGGCCGATCGCCCGCAACTTGGCCCGGGGCGCTTACGCCGTCGCCATGGCCTACGGAATGCGGGGCGACGACGAGCGCCGGGCGATGTGGATCCGCCTGTCCACCGACCTCGGCGCCGATGCCGACGACCTGGCCGGATGCGCGCTGGGCTGGCCTCCGGTGTTCGACGGCATGCTCGCCCTGCACCGCGACGACCCGGCCGCCGCCGTGCGCCGTCTCGCGGCCGACATCGACGACCCCGACCCGTTCCGTTCCGTGGGTGTCGGGCCGTGCCGGCCGTGGTACGCCGCATTGTGGGCGGAGGCCGCCGTGCTCGACCACCGCGCCGACGCGGCCGACCGCATTCGGCGCAGCCGGCACGCGGTCCGCGACAACCCGATCGCCGCCGCCATCGTCGAGCGCGCCGCCGCCCTCGCCGCCGGCGACCACGCGACGATCGCCCGCCTCGCGGACACCTTCGCCGAGCTGGGCTGCCCGTACCAGCAGCTTCGCAGTGCTCATTTCGTGTGACGACGCGGCCGTTCGGCCGGGGGAGCGGTCCGTGCCTTCGTAGTTTTCGACCATGAAGGCACTCGTGACGTTTCTGGCGGTCGTGCTCGGCGCCGGCCCCGCCCTCGCCGCCCCGCAAAGCCGTGCGACCGTGCCGACGCTGGCGTGGGAGGACTGTGGTGATGGCGTTCATGAATGCACGCCCGCGCAGGTCCCGCTCGACTATCGGTATCCGGGTGGAACGCAATTGACGCTGCAATTGCGACGCTGGAAGGCCGCCGATCCCGACGCCCGGATCGGCACCCTGTTCATCTATGCCGGCGGGCCGGGGAGTTCCGGCTGGGATTGGGTCCGGAGTTTCGCGACGTCGGCGACCCAGGAGATCCGGGACCGGTTCGACATCGTCGGTTTCGACCCGCGCGGGGTGCACCGCAGCCAGCCGGTGGTCGCCGCGGAATTCCCGCTGACCGGGCCGGGCATGGCCTACGGCCCGCCCGCCTACGACCAGACCCACGCGCCGGCCTGCCTGCAGTGGGCGGCCGCGCGGCTCAGCCGCTACACCGGCTCGTACCGGGCGCACGGATCCGCCGCCATCCTGGTGTCCGGCAACACCGGCGACCCCGACACCCCGTACGCGGACTCGGTGGCTTTGGCCCGCACCCTGGAGAACGGTCACCTGATCACCTGGCAAGGTGAGGGGCACACCGCCCGCCGCAAGAGCGCCTGTGTCGAGCGGTACATGTATGAATATCTGCTTCGAGAGGTCGTCCCGCCGGAGGGAACCGTGTGCCGGGACGCGCCGATCCCGGACTGAGGAGGTCGCCGTCGTGAGCCAGCCCGACATCGAGGCGTGGGACGCCTGGCACCCGCGCCGGATGGCCGATCATCTGCGCGACCTGGAGTTCCCCTGGTTCGTCGCGGCGGGCTGGGCGGTGGATCTGTTCCGGGGCGAGCAGACCCGCGACCACGGCGACCTGGAGATCGGGGTGCCGGCCGGGCACTTCGCGGCGCTGCCGCCGTTGTTTCCCGGCCTGGAGTTCTGGGTGCCGGTCGGCGAAGGAGTCCTCACCCCGATGACGGCCGAGGCGCTGGCCGGCGAATCGCACCAGACCTGGGCCTGGGACCCGGCGGCGGCCCGGTGGCGCTTCGACGTCTTCCGCGAGCCGCACGACGGCGAGGTCTGGGTCTGCCGCCGCGACGAGCGGATCCGCCGCCCGTACCGCGAGATCATCCGGCGGACCGACGAGGGCGTCCCCTACCTGGCGATCGAGGCCACGCTGCTGTTCAAGGCGAAGCACAAGCGCGACAAGGACGAGCTCGACTTCACCGGCGCCCTGCCCTTGATGTCGCAGGCGGAACGCGGCTGGCTGGACGCCACGCTCGGCCTGGTCCACCCGGACCATCCGTGGCGCGCCCGGCTCCGGCGCGGGATCTGACCGTCCTCAGCGGCAGACGCGGAACCGCACCCGGGTGACGCCGTCGCGGTGGTCGGCGCCGAGCCGGTCGCTGAGCTGGGCGGCCAGCCAGAGGCCGGCGCCGCGCTGCTGGGGATTGGCCGGCGGGCGGTAGCCGACGAGCGGATCGGGGAACCCGTCTCCGTTGTCGGTCGCCTCGCAGGTGATCGCGTCCGGCTCGATCCAGACCTTCAGCTGCCGGTCGGGGCGGCCGTGGACGAGGCTGTTGACCGCGATCTCGGTGACCACCAGCGACAGCTCGTCGATCGCCCGCCGGCCCCAGCCGAGGCCCCGCGCCACGGCCTGGACCGCGTAGCGGGCGCGGCGCGGGTCCATCGGATCGTCCAGCCGGATCGCGACGAGCGGTTCCGGCGTGATCGGCGGCATCGGCTCGGCCAGGATCCGCAGCAGGTGACCGGGCGGCTGGTACGAACCGGACGGCTCGCGCCGGCCGGCGGTCACCACGGGATGGGTGCGCCGGGCGCTGGTGATGATGCGATCGGGCAGCGCGCGGGTGTCGTACGGGCAGACGATCCAGGCCGGGGTCGTGGCGAAGACGTCGTTGATGGCCGACTCGTAGCGGATCCAGGTGTCGTGCCGGGCGCCCTCCCCGAACGCCACCTCGCCGATGACGCGGACCGACTCCTGGCCCCGGGCCCGTGCCCCGTCGATCAGGCCGATCCAGCCCGCGATCGTCGACGCGGGACGCACGTACCAGGAGTCGCGGTCGATGAAGGTGACCTCGCCCGCCTCGTCGCCGAGGGATTGCCGGAGCAGGTCGATGTTGTGCCCGGTGACGACGGCGACGACGGCGCTCCCGTCGCGCAGCCCGTCGGCGGCGAAGGGTCGCAGCGCCGCGACGAAACCCTCGTCGTCGTCGTAGATGAGAGCCTCGTGGGTGAGGGGAGCGCAGGTCATCGTCAATCCTGGAGAACCACGTTCGGGAAGAGCTTGGACCAGCTGTGCGGTCGCCAGATGTCGTGCAGCAGCGAGGAGGCGCCGCGGACGGTGGTGGGCCCGTGCCGGCCGGCGATCGCCTCGCACGCCATGCCGATGCCGCGGGCGCCCTTGACGTCGATGAGGGTCACGCCGCTGACGTCGAGCACGGCGCTCGGCCGGCCGGGCGCCGCTCCCACCAGCAGCCGGTACACCTGGTCGGCGGCGAGGAAGTCGATGTCGCCCGACAGCCGCAGCGCGCCGTCCCGGCCGCCGTGCAGGCTGAAGGCCCGATGGTCGTGGGATCGCCGGCTGTGCACCGTCCCCGCGAGCATCAGGTCGCCGGGGGTGCACCGGCGCGCGTCGTACGCGCACACCGCGGTCAAGGGGATCTGCTTGATGAGCAGGTCGGCGCGGAGCTCGTAGGCCGGCCAGACCGCCGGCACGCGCGGATCGCCGAGCAGGAACTCGGTCTCGGTGTAGACGCGCAGGCCGGCGAAGCCGTCGGCCACGGCGGATCGAGCCGCCTGGGCAAGCCGATCGAGCCGTTGATCGGCCTCGACCTCCAGATAGGCCTCCGCCGCCGAGCCGAGGACGAGCATCCCCAGGTCCACGAGAACGTCGACGGGGACACCCGCGGCCCGCAGGTCGTCGCCGATCGCCGCGGTGGCCAGGCCCGGCGCCGTGAGGACGCACACCCGCTCGTGCCGGGCCAGACCGGCCACGGTGTAGTCCAGCACGGCCCGACGGGCGTCGGCGTCCCGGTCGTACACGAAGCACAGATGGTCGTGCGGAGCCAGACCGGGAACACCGTCTGCCAGCACGACCTCACACCCTCGTCACCACGCTCGTCCGGAACCGCTCAGCGCACCGGGGCATCCTATGGCGGGCGGAGAGGCCGCTGACCGATCGGCGGCGATAATCCCCCGATCAGGTATCCGGGTTACCTCTCGGACCGTGTTCGCCCGCGCACTTTTGGTTCTGCGGATCTCGGGGATATGGTGTGGGCCACATCGCCCGCCGGTCTCGTTGGCCGTGGTACGGAGGAGTGAGCGTGCCGGTCACCGGTCAGCGTGTCGTGCGTCGGGCCCTGGGACGCAGGCTGACCCGCTTGCGGCTGGCGACCGGCAAGAGCAGGCGCGAGGTCGCGGAGGCCAAGCTCGGCATCTCCGAGCCGACTCTGCACCGCATCGAGACCGGCAAGGTTCCGGTCACGGTGGCGAACGTGCGCGCGCTCTGCTGGCTGTACGGAGTGGACGAAAGCGTCGCCAACGCGCTGTCCGATCTGGCGCTCGGTACCTCCCAGGAGGAGTGGTGGGACGCGAATCCCGCGCTTCCGGACTGGTTCAAGCTCTACGTCGGGCTCGAGGCGAGCGCGAGCGCCATCCGGACGTACGAGGGTGAGGTCGTCCCCGGCGAGCTGCAGACCGAGGAGTACACCCGGGCGATCTACAGCGCCGAGCAGTCCCTGGGAGCCGACGCGACCGAGCGGCACGTGAAGCTGCGGATGCAGCGCCAGGCCGCGATGGCGTCCCGCTTTCCGAAGCCGTGCCTGATCACGGTGCTCGGCGAGGGCGTGCTGACCCGGCAGGTCGGCGGCCCCGCGGTGCTCGCCGCGCAGATCGGTCATCTCTGCGAGCTCGCGCGGCAGGAGCACCTCGAGATCCGGGTGCTGCCCTGGTCGGCCGGCGCGCACGCCGCCATGGCCGGAGCGTTCCGGATCATGGATTTCGAGGACCCCGAAGATCCCGACGTGGTCTATCTGGAGTCCCATGTGGGCGCGCTGTACCTCGAGGAGCCGGCCGAGGTGCAGGAGTACCGGCGCATCTTCGACCTGATCACCGCGGCCTCGGTGCCGATCGCGGACTTTCGCTGAGAGGCAGAGGCATGAGTGACTCCCGGAAGGCCGCGACCGCCGCGCGGATGTACGACTACTACCTCGGCGGCGTGCACAACTTCCCGGCCGACCGGGAAGCCGCCGACGCCGTCATCGAGCGGTTCCCGTTCATTCCGGAGGCCGCCCGGGCCAATCGCGCGTTCGTCGTGAACGCGGTGCGGCACCTGTCCGAGTCCGGGGTCCGGCAGTTCCTCGACATCGGCTCCGGCATTCCCACCGTCGACAACGTGCATTCGATCGCCCGGCGGATCCACCCGGAGACGCGGGTCGCCTATGTCGACATCGACCCGGTGGCGGTGGCCGAGAGCATGGAGATCCTCAACGGCGACGGATCGGCGGTGGCGGTGCGCGGCGACGTGCAGCAGCCGCGGGCGGTGCTCGATCACGCCGAGGTGCGCCGGCTGCTCGACTTCGACCAGCCGATCGGGGTGATCCTGGCCGCCGTGCTGCATTTCGTCCCGGAGCATCAGGTGGCGGACGACGCGGTGGCCACGCTGATCGGGTCGGTCGCCCCGGGCAGCCACTTCGTCATGTCGCACAGCGCCACCGAGAGCTTCGCGCTGTTCACCGCGACCGAGGACGTCTACCAGCGGCGGACCTCGACCCCCGGCACGGTCCGGACCCGTTCGGAGGTCGAGCGTCTGTTCACCGGGCTCGAGCTGGTCGATCCCGGGGTGGTCTGGGCGCAGGAGTGGCGTCCCGGCGCCGTGGTCGAGCGGGTCGAAAGCCCGCGGCTCGGCGGCATCTGGGCCGGCGTGGGGCAAAAGCCCTGAGCGTCAGCCGGAAAGCAGCCGGTCGAATTCACCCTTCTTCGCGCCGTCCAGGAACGAGTCCCATTCCTCGACGGTGAAATGCACCGTGCTCGCGTCGGGCCGCTTGCTGTTGCGCACCTCGATCAGGCCCGCGTGCCGCCGGACCTCGACGCAGCTGCCGCCGTTGCCGGTGGACCGGCTCGACATCATCCATTCGCCGTCATACATCGCACCGCTCCGTCACTCTGAGTAGTGTGGACTGCCGCCAAATTCGGATATATGGCGCAAAAATGAGTCCCCGCGTCCCCTTCTTCTTTCGTCGTGAAATTTTGCGTACCGAGGGTAGGTGATGGCAAGAGAGTTCATCGAAACCGGGGACTGAACTTCTGCACTGTGAAATCTTGCACCGTGGAAACTTGGCAAGGGATGATGGCGATCTCGACGAAGGGGGCGCATTCATGGACATCCTCAGTCGCGCCGGCCGCCCCGCGGCGGCGGACGCCGAGGAGTCCGAAGTGGCCCGCCTGCGAGCGCAGGTGGCCCGGCTGGAATCCGAGCGTGCCGCCCTGTGGTGGGCCATCCACCACGACGACCTCACCGGCCTGGCCAACCGCCGCCTGCTCGACGCCGTCGGCCCGTCGATGCTGCGCAACGCCGCGCGGTACGCCGTACTCGTGCTCGATCTCAACGGCTTCAAGCCGGTCAACGACCGGTACGGTCACGCCGTCGGCGACGAGGTGTTGCGCACGGTCGGGCGGCGGCTGTCCGGCTGCCTGGTCGGCGACCTGGCGGTCCGGCTCAGCGGCGACGAGTTCGCGGCGATCCTCACCGAGTCGTCCCTGGCCGGCGCCCACCACGACTGGCCGACCCTGGTCGGCGAGATCTCCGAGGCGGTGGCCGAGCCGATGGACATCGACGGCAACCGGCTCGTCGTTACCGCGTCGATCGGCGTCACGACCGGGCGCGGCGAGCCGACCGGCATGACCGACCTGATCCGCCGGGCCGACCTGGCGATGTACCACGCCAAGACGCACTGCTACTACTCGTACATCGCCTGGGACCAGAACTGACCCACCGGCGGGGATACTGGGATCATGCCAGCGCTTCCGCTTTTCCCGACCACCCTGGTGGGCAGCTTCCCGCAGCCGGAGTGGCTGATCGACCGGGCCCGGCTCGCCGGCCGCTTCCCTCCGCGCGTGCGGGCGAGGGAGCTGTGGCGGCCCGCGCCCGAGCATCTCGCGCGGGCCCAGGACGACGCGACTTTGCTCGCGATCCGTGCCCAGGAGGATGCCGGCCTGGACATCGTGACCGACGGGGAGATCCGGCGGGAGAGCTACTCCAACCACTTCGCGACGGCCCTGGCCGGTCTCGACCTCGACAATCCCGGCACGGTGATCAACCGCAGCGGGCAGCCCAATCCGGTGCCCCGCGTGGTCGGCGAGGTGAGCCGGCCGGCGCCCGTGCAAGCGGCCGACGCCCGTTTCCTGCGCGAGCACACCGGCCGCACGATCAAGGTCACGGTGCCCGGTCCCTTCACGATGTCGCAGCAGACGCAGGACGACTTCTACGGAAACCCCGAGTCCCTCGCGTACGCGTACGCCGACGCCGTCAACGCCGAGGTGCGTGACCTCTTCGCAGCCGGGGCGGACATCGTCCAGCTGGACGAGCCGTATCTCCAGGCGCGGCCGGACGCCGCTCGCGCGTACGGTGTGAAGGCTCTTAATCGCGCCCTCGACGGCGTCACCGGCACGACGGCGGTGCACCTTTGTTTCGGCTACGCCGCGATCGTCCACGAGCGCCCGTCGGGCTACTCCTTCCTGCCGGAGCTGGCGGAGTGCGCCTGCGACCAGGTCTCCATCGAGACCGCCCAGTCGCATCTCGACACGTCGGTGCTGAAGCACCTCACCGGAAAGACGATCATGCTGGGCGTCATCGACCTCTCCACCCCGGAGGTCGAGGACACCGGCACGGTCGTCGAGCGGGTGCGCCGGGCCCTGCCCCACGTGGCGCCGGAGAAGGTCGTGATCGCGACGGACTGCGGCATGAAGTACCTGCCGTGGGAGTCGGCGACCGGCAAGATGCGCGCCATGGCCGGCGCCGCCGAGATCTTGCGCCGCGGGTGAGCCTCAGGGTCTGATCAGGGCTCGCGCGGCGGTGGTGGCGCGCTCGGCGGCGTCGCCCGCGGTCAGCCCGCCGTGGGCGAAGAAGTTGTCGGTGAACAGCGCCGCGTAGCCGTGCGCCACCGCGATGGTGGCCTCGACGAGACGGACCGCCTCCTCGTACGACGCGCAGGCGGTCGCCGTCGCGAGCTCGGTCAGCGTGGTGATCAGGGCGCGGGTCTGCTCGCGGCGGGCGTCGTCGGGCACCTCGTACAGCTCGGGCGCGAAGATCACCGGGAAGCCGGCGCGGGTGCGCACCACGTACCGCACGTAGGCGCCGGCCATCGACGCCAGCCGTTCCCGCGGATCGGCGCCGGCCGCGTCGGCGGCCGCGGCCACCTCGGCCCGGAGATCGTGCGCGGCCACGGCGGACACGGCGCTGAGCAGGTGGTTGCGGTCGGGGAAGTGACGGTACGGCGCGGCCGAGCTCACCTGCGCGCGGCGGGCGACCGCGGCCACCGAGAAGCGCTCGAGCCCGCAATCGGCGAGCACCTCGAAGCTGGCCCGGATGAGCGCGGCGCGGAGGTCGCCGTGGTGGTAAGCCCGGTCCGCCGACACGTCGCCTCTCCTGCTTGCCTCGATGTAAGAGGGGTCCTACATTAACATGTGATAGCCCTCTTACATCCGGGAGACAGCGTGAGCATCCGGCTCGGGTACCAGATTCCGAACTTCACCTACCCCGGCGTCCCGGTCGAGGACCTGTTCGCCACCGTGGCCGCGCAGGCGCGCGAGGCGGAGTCGGCCGGGTTCGACACCGTGCTGGTGATGGACCACTTCTACCAGCTGCCCGGCATCGGCACGCCGGACCAGGCGATGCTCGAGTCGTACACGACGCTCGGCGCGCTGGCGTCGGCCACCTCGACGATCCAGCTGTCGACGCTGGTCACGGGGAACACGTACCGCAATCCGGCCTTGTTGGCCAAGACCGTGACCACCCTGGACGTGGTCTCCCGGGGCCGGGCCATCCTCGGCATCGGGGCCGGCTGGTTCGAGCGGGAGCACCACGACTACGGCTTCGAGTTCGGCAGCTTCGGCGAGCGGTTCGAGCGGCTCGAGGAGGCGCTCACGATCATCGCGCCGATGCTGCGCGGCGAGCAGGCGTCCTTCGAGGGCAAGTGGTACACGGCCCGCGGCGCCATGAACAACCCGCGGCTACGGCCGTCCGTCCCGATCATGCTGGGCGGCAGCGGCGAGCGGAAGACCTTCCGGCTGGCGGCCCGCTTCGCCGACCACATGAACATCATCTGCGACGTCACCGACCTGCCGCGCAAGGTCGCCGTGCTGCGCGAGCGCTGCGAGGAGATCGGCCGCGACCCCGCCACCCTGGCCACGAGCTTCCTGGTGATGGGCATGGTGGGCGAGACCGAGCAGGAGGCCAAGGAGCTCGGCGAGACCATCCCGGAGGACCGGCGCGACCGGGCCTTCGTCGGCACGGCCGAGCAGGTCGCCGAGCAGCTGCACGAGAAGATCCTGGGCGCCGGCATCGACGGCCTCACCATCAACCTGATCCGCAACGGTCACCGTCCTGGCATGGTCGCCCAGGTCGGCGCGGCCCTCAAGCCGCTGGTCGCGGCCTGACGCCGCGCGCCCGGGGAACGCACCCAGGGATGAACCCCGATGTGCCACGGCCGCGTCGCGACGAGAATCCCGGGGAGGCGGGCCGACTCGGGGAGGCACGGGGATGAGCAAGCGGATCGTGGTCGTGGTGGCCGTACTGGCCATGGTGGGAGCAAGCGCGGCGTGCGGCGGGGCTTCACCAGCGGCGGCGCCGCCGAGCTCGCCGGTCCACAGTGCGCACGAGCATGCGGCGGGGCCGCCGCCGTCGCCGGAGCCACTGCGGGCCGGCGAGCGTTTCGTCACGCTGAAGATGCCCGAGCCGTACCAGCCGGTCGCGCCCGGCGGCGGCACCGACGAGTACCGCTGCTTCCTGGTGGATCCTAAGATCACCAGCCCGTCGTACCTGACCGGCAGCCAGTTCCTGCCGCAGAACCAGGACATCGTGCATCACGCGATCTTCTTCCGGATCGCCCCGGAGGGTGCCGCCAAGGCTCGCGCGCTCGACAAGAGCACTCCCGGCGAGGGCTGGCAGTGCTTCGGCGACTCCGGCGTCCCCAACGACGCGTGGGTGGCGCACTGGGCGCCGGGCGCCAACGAGGTGCTGCTCGGCGAGCACCTCGGATACGAGATGCCGCCCGGCAGCCTGCTGGTCATGCAGGTGCACTACAACCTGCTGGCGACCGGCGGGAAGTCCGGGCCCACCGACCAGTCGAGCATCCGGCTGCGCCTCGCCGGCGACACCCCGCCGGTGACGCCGCTGGACACGTTCCAGCTGGCGGCGCCGATCGAGCTGCCCTGCACCGCGCAGGAGAGCGGCCCGCTCTGCGATCGGGCGGCGGCGGTCCAGGACGTCGGCAAGCGCTTCGGCGAGGACGTCGGCGGCACCGAGGAACATCTCGTCAGCGAGTGCAGCGGGGGCCAGCCGGTCCCCGGTACCACCCAGCACTGCGACTATCCGATGCCGGGTCCCGCCACCGTCTACGCCGCCGCCGGGCACATGCACCTGCTCGGCCGGTCCATCAAGATCGAGCTCAACCCGGGGACGGCCGGCGCCAAGACCCTGCTGGACATCCCGCAGTACAACTTCGACGACCAGGCCCTCCGGCCGCTGGCCGCGCCGATGAAGCTCAATCGGGGCGACGTGGTCCGGGTGACCTGCACCCACGACGCCGGATTGCGCAAACTGCTGCCGCAACTGCGTCAGCTGCCGCCGCGCTACGTGGTGTGGGGCGACGGCACGGCCGACGAGATGTGCCTCGGCCTGCTGATCGGCACCACCGCCGGCTGACAGATACACCACCTGGTTGACGACACCGGGCGCGGCCGCGTCTATCGTGCGCCGATGCGTACCGCTTCGTGGTCGCGCCCGCCCTGGTGGCCGTGGGTCGTGGATGCCGGGCTGGCCGTGGGGCTGGCGGTCGTCTGCGTGCTCCAGGGGCTGGACGACGACTCGGGGCACTGGCGGGCGTTCGACGCCACGGCGGTCGCCCTCTCCGTGCTGGCCACGCTGCCCACCGTGGCCCGGCGGCGCTGGCCGGTGCCGGTGCTGCTGACCTGTTACTTCTTCTGGGTCTGGCAGATCGCGCTGGGGTACAACCCGGTCGTCACGACGTACGGCGTGCTGCTCGCCGCCTACACCGTCGCGGCCACGCAGCCATGGCGGCCGGCCGCGGCGTACCTGTCGATCGGCACCGTGGTCTGGATCGGGGCCGGGGTCTCGGAGCACACCGCCTCGGTCGCCGGCGTGGTCCTGCAGGGCGCGGTCATCCCCGCCGTGATCTGGAAGGTCGGCGACAGCAACCGGCGGCTGGCCGAGGCGAACGCCCAGCTGAACCGGGACCGGGAGGAACGGGCCCGCCGCGCCGTCACCGACGAGCGGGTCCGGATCGCGCGGGAGCTGCACGACGTGGTCGCTCATCACATGTCCGTCGTCGCGGTGCAGGCCGGGCTCGCGAAGTACGTGCTGCGCACCGACCCGGACACCGCCGAGAACGCGATCGGCACGGTGCTGACGACCAGCGGGCAGGCCATGGACGAGATGCGGCGGATGCTCGCCCTGCTGCGGGTCGGCGCCGAGCCGGTCGTCTACGAGCCGGTGCCGGGGGTGCCGGGGCTTCCCGATCTGTTCGAGCGGGTCCGATCCGCCGGGGTGCCGGTCCAGGTCGCGGTCACCGGCACTCCGCAGGCGCTCCCGCCCGGCCTGCAGGCGTGCGTCTACCGGGTCGTCCAGGAGAGCCTCACCAACATCCTCAAGCACGCCGCGCCGGCCACCGCGATGGTCGCCATCGATTACCGTACGGATCGGCTCACCGTCACCGTTCGCGACGACGGCGCCCGCGCCAGGGGGAGCGGACAGACGGGTAACGGACTGATCGGCATGCGGGAACGCGCGATGCTCTACGGGGGCACGCTGGACGCGGGTCCCCGCCCGGGCGGCGGCTTCGAGGTCCGGCTGACGCTGCCGACGCTGGAAGGGGACAGACCGGACTGATGATCAGGGTGCTCGTCGTCGACGACCAGGTCCTCATCCGGGCCGGGCTGGCCGCGCTGATCCGGGCGGCTCCCGGGCTCGACGTGATCGGGGAGGCGGCCGACGGCGCCGAGGCGATCGAGCTCGCCGCGCGGCTGACGCCGGAGGTGGTGCTCATGGACATCCGGATGCCCGGCATCAACGGCGTCGACGCGACCGCCCGCATCCTCGCCGAGACCAAGCCACCACCGCGGGTTCTCGTGCTGACGACGTTCGACTTGGACGAGTACATCTACGCCGCGTTGCGGGCCGGGGCCAGCGGCTTCCTGCTGAAGGAGACCCCGCCGGACCGGCTGCTGGCCGCCATCCGCACCGTCGCCGGCGGCGACACGCTGCTCGGCCCCAGCGTCACCCGCCGGCTGATCGAGGCGTACGTCCCGACCCCGCACCCCGAGCAGCCCACGCCCGACCTGGCGCCGCTGACCGCCCGGGAGACCGAGATCCTGCGGCTGGTCGGCACCGGCCGCTCGAACGCCGCCATCGCCGAGACGCTGGTCGTGAGCGAGGCAACGGTCAAGACCCATCTCGTACGGCTGATGTCCAAGCTCCACCTGTCGAGCCGGGCCCAGGCGGTGGTTACCGCCTACGAGACCGGCCTGGTCATCCCCGGCCGGGCCGACGCGCCGTAAGGCCTGCTTCGCTGTCGTCAACCCAGCGGTGTATTTCCGTACGCCGCAGGAATGCAACCCGGTGGGGAACGCGCCAGCGCATCGAAAGTGATGAACTTCCGGCAGCGGAGGGTCATCGGGACCGGCCGCGGAACGGGGGTAACCGATGCTACGGAAATGTGCGCTGGCCCTCTTGCTCGCTCTTGTCGCGACAGTGGTCGCCGTGGCCCGCGCCGCGCCACCGGCGGAGGCCGCCGTCCCCGCCGATTGCGACTTCCCCACCACGTCGAGGTCGTGGCACAAGAACATCGACCGGTTCACGGTCTGCGCGTCGTTCCCGATCGAGTGGATCGGGGTGGACGTCGCGACCGGCAAACAGAACGGGCGGATGCTCGGCCGGTTCGACCAGTGGTACAAGCTCAACGGCAGGTCGCTCACCGTCGAGCGGAACTTCAAGATCTCGGCCATCCTCGGCACGGCCACCGGCACTATGCTGCCCGGCATCGACCTCGAGATCACGAACCCGTGCCTGGTCGAGGAGCCGTACGGCTGCACGAGCGACGCCCCGGCCCGGCTGGTCGCCTACCGTGCCCTGGTCGAGGGCATGTCGTTCACGAAGACCTTCCACGAGACCTTCCACCTGCCGAACCCCAGCACCTCGCCGCTTCCGCGCGGCTTGCTACGCGACGCGCTCATCATCCAGTCGCATCCGATCGCGCCCGGCACGATGCCGATTCCGCCGCAGGCCGAGCCGATCAACGGGTACGACTTCTGGTGCGACGCGATCAAGGGCGGCACCTGGGCCGGCTGCGTGAACCGCGACGTGGATCCGGGGATCACCTTCGACGCCACGAAGGACCCCTTGCTCGCGCCGGTCGCGCATCACATCGCCGCCGCGCAGAGCCGCCTGCCCGGCTCTTTGGGAACCAAGGACGCGCCCTTCGAAGTGATCGGCGACCAGTCCGACATCGCGGCTACCCGCAACCGGCACTGCGACGGCAACAGCGCCTTCCAGTACGACAAGCCCCGCAACGGCGCCTGCGACGACTTCCCGTTCGCGATGGTGAAGCAGAACGGGGTCACGCCGTTCTCGGTGATGCCGGTGCCGTCGGCCGCCGAGGCCGCGCGGGACGCCACCCTGACGACGTTCATCCTGGACAACCACCTCTTCGCCGGCGACAAGTTCACGGTCGGGACCAAGGTGGACGACGGCAGGTCGGGCAATGTCGCGCCCTACACCGCTCTCAACAATCAATTCACCGCGTACGGCAACAGCGCGACCTGCGAGGACTGGAGTGGCGCCGACGCCACCAACTCGATCCAGCTCCCGAACGGCCAGCGCGCCTGGTTCTTCTCCGACAGCTTCCTGGGCAGCCCGTCGTCGCGGCGCAACTTCTTCGGCTTCTCGTCGCTGCACAACTCGATCGTGGTGCAGAACGGCTCGTCGATGCGCACGATCACCGGCGGCAACACGTGCCAGGAGGGCAACCTCAGCCGCGACTTCTGGGACCGGTACGCCAAGACCGTCGCCGACGCGCCCGACAAGGGCGGCTTCTACTGGACCGGCGACCAGCAGCTGGTCGGCGACACCGTGGTGAAGTTCTACTACCACGGCACCCCCAGCGGCGACCTGTGGGTGAACGACTACTCGGCGGTGGCGCGCATCCCTGTGAGTCAGCTAGCTAACTCGGTGCTCAGCGTGACTCCGACGCCGATGCGCTGCTCGACCGACCCCAAGGTGCTCTGGGGCACCATGACGATGAAGTGGTCCGACGGGAACTACTACATCTACGGCACCGGGGCCGTCGCGCCGCAGCGGCTCTACCTGGCCCGGGCCAGCGCCGCCAACCTCAGCTCGTTCGCCAACTGGCAGTTCCTCAGCTCCACCGACACCAAGGCGGGCACGGCCGGGTGGTCGGGCAACTGCGCCGACGCGGCGTACCTGCCGATCGGGTTCGCCACCGGCGGCAGCGTCAGCAACATCGACGGCGTGGCCTGGCTCGTCCAGAACCCGACCCGGGTCACCGGCGACCCGTCCGGCGCCGCCATCAAGGCACACCCGTCGGCCACGCCGTGGGGCTTCAGCACCCGCAACATCAAGCTCTACACCCCGCCCGAGTCGCACCACGACAAGCCGTTCTACTACCAGGTGTATGAGCCTCGCCTGCAGGCCGGCCTGACCGCCGGGAGCGACCTCGTGCTGTCGTACAACGTGAACACCGCCGCGGTGAACACCGGCTGCGTGTCGGCGAACAACTGGGACGCCTCGATCTACCGCCCGAGGTTCATCACCATCCCGCGGAGCTGGTTCAACCAGGACGACGCGCCGACGGTGATGAACGAGCCGGACTCCAAGGCGTCCAACCCGGGCGCGACGAGCATCGGCGGCGCCACCGACTGGTCCAGTCACTGGGGTCACCCGTGCCCCGAGGTGCCGCCGGCGACCGACCTCAAGGCCGTCGTGAACAACACCGGCTCGGTGTCGATGTCCTGGAAGAAAACGGGCAGCGACGTCTGGACCTACCTCTACCAGTGCGACACGACCACCACGGCGTGCAGCACCACGTCGTCCTGCACCAGCGAGACCGGCGGCTTCACCAAGCAGTTCGACGGCCTCTGGATGACCGACGACTACGTCGTCCACCAGCCGATCAGCTCCGCCGCCGTCAACGGCCACACCTTCGCCTGGTACGTCTGCACGTCCGGCGCGAGCAGTGGCAAGGGCGGTCCGTCGGCCCAGGTGAGAGCCAAGGTGACCATGCCGGTCCCGGCCGCGCCGACGGGCCTGCAGGGCACTCGCTCGGGCACGTCGGTGTCGCTGTCCTGGACCGGCGTGACGTTCCCGAGTCCGTCGGTGTACTACACGCCGTACTACTGGGACATCACCGCCGGCGGCACCGCGGCCAACGCCATCGCCGGCGCCCCGGTCACCGCCACGTCGCTGACCATGAGCGTCCCCGACGCCACCCACCGGTACGGCTTCTTCATGCGGGCCTCGAACGTGGCCGGCGCGAGCGGCAACTCGAACAGCGTCACCCTGTAAAACGCGCATGACCACGGAGCCTGGCTGGGGCAGGCTGGTTCGCATGGATCAGCCCGTGAACCTCAGCCAGGCGCTCGCGTCGTTCGACGCCGTCTACAGCCCCCGGATCGTCACCCGCGTCAACGACTACGACGTGCGGATCGCGCACACCCGGGGAGAGCATGTCTGGCACGTCCACCAGGACACCGACGAGTTCTTCCTCGCCCTCGACGGCCAGTTCGACGTCGCCCTGCGCGACGCGGACGGCACCGAGCGAACCGTGACGCTGCGCGCCGGCGACGTGTTCGTCGTCCCCAAGGGCACCGAGCACAAGCCGTCCTCACCCGGCGGCGCCATCCTGATGTTCGAGCCCACCGGCACGTCCACGACCGGCGACCAGCACGACGGCGAGGTGCCGGACCACGTCGACAGCACCACCGGTCACCCGCTGACCTGACCCGAATTGTTCGCCGTAACACCGTGCACAACTCGTTGACCTGCGTAAACGAAACGTTTGTGCACGTTTGGCGGCAGCCGGTTCCGGCCCCGGGCCCGGAACCGGGATGCTCCTTCCCGGACGGCCGCAATCAGCCGGCCGGCACGGGGGAGGGGCCGCGAGATGCTGCGTGCGTTGACATCTGTCGTTCTGCTGGGCGCCTTGTTCGGTGGCGCCGGCGCGCACCGCAGTGTCCGCGGCCCCGGCCCGCGCCGAGGCATCGGCCGGGGAGGCCGCGGCACGGACGGGCGTCAGCAGCGCAACGCTCTCGTCAAACAATTGGGTGGTGTCGCCGGTTGGGGCTCGTGCAGCCAGAAGACTTGGTTGTCCGGGCCGTCGGGGCTGTCGGGCAGAACGGGGGGTGGGGTGTAGATGAGGGGGCTGTTCATCGCGTAGCAGTTCGGCTCGGTGGCGGCCGTTGTGTGCAGGGCCAAGTGGCCTTCGCCGTTGCGGTCTATCGCGACCGTGGTGGTGGCTCGGTAGCGCAGCGGGAGGCACACATAGAGGTGGAGGTCGGCGGGCTTGTTCGGGGGGAAGCCGCCTAGGTAGACGTCGACCGTCTCGCCCAGGTCGGCGTTCCGGCGGTGGATCCACATCGTGGGGGTGCTGGCGCGGCGCACCTGGAACTCCGTGTCGGCTGACCGGCTGCCCTGGGTCGCACGTACGCGGTAGCGGCCGGTCGGGCTGCCCGGTGGCACCGGGTACGCGAAGCCCCCCAAGCTTTGCCACCGGGCTTTCAGGGTCATGGTGGCGGAGCCGGTAGGGGTGGTGACGACGATCCGCACGTCCCGGGCGACGTCGAAGCCGCGGAAACAGAAGTTCGGCACGCTGGGGATCTCGGTGAACTGTCTCGTCGAGACCTGTGGCGGTTCGTCCTGCTCCAACTCGCCGTCGGGGCACTCCGGGCCACCGCCGAGGAAGAAATTGAGCTGGGCGGCCACGCCGTCGGGGACGGTGCCGTCCTGGTCGAGCAACCTGTCGAGGTCGGCGGTTTGCGGGCCGGCCGGGTTGGCCGGGGGAGGGGCCGGCCGGTGCGGCAACGGCTCAGCGCCGGGCCGGGTGGAGCTGGGCCGGGTGGAGCTGGGCCGGGCGGAAGTGGGCCGGGCGGAAGTGGGTCGCACCGGGCCGGAGGTTACAACGCCGGCCGGCGGATCCGTGGGAGGCGTCGTGGCCGGCGAGGAAGGTGTGACGGGGGCGGGGGACGGCGTGCCGGGTGGCGACGCGGTCACCGTAGGGGAGGATGCCGGGGGCACGGCATCGGAGGACGCCCCACGAGGGTCGGCGTCCGCCAGCCGGACGACGATGCCGGTTGACAGGGCCAGCACGGTCACGGCGGGGATCAGGACGCGCCGGCGGCGGATCACGTTGTGCCGCCGGCCCGTCGGATCCGGGCCTCTACGTCGTCGGCCTGGGCGGTCGCGTGCATCGCGCGATAGACGTCCCGCAGATTGCGCAGGAGGATCAGCTTGCGGTCGCGGAGGGTCGGCCGGTCCACGTCGATCCGGCCCAGCAGGCCCAGCGCCTCCTCGTAGGCGATCGCGGCCTGCGGGTTGCGGCGCGCCTGCCAGGCCGTCAGCGCCTGCCCGGCCCGGGCCTCGGCCGCCAAGCGCATGGACTGCCGGCCGGCCTCGCCGGGAAGGTCGCTGTCGGCGTACGCCCGCAGCACCGCTCCGAACTGCTCGTCCGCCTCCGACCAGTGCTCGCCGGCGTGCAGAACGGTCAGGTTCTGGTACGTCAGCCCCAGCCCGAGGCGCGTCTTCATCTCCAGCAGCGCGCTTTCGGGCTGGGTCAATGCCGCCTGATAAAGGCCCAGCGCCCGCCGGAGCCCGGCCGGGTCGGCCGGCGAACCCGCTCGCCACGTCTCGGCGAGCCCGACCGTGGCCCGCGCGTAGCCGGGACTCTGCCGCAGCGCCCGCTGGAAGATCTCCGCCGCCTCCGGATACCGCGCCCTACGCCCGATTGCGTTGCCCAGCATCAGCAGGACGACCTCGTCCCGGATGGTCTTCGGAATCCCGGAGAGCGTTCCGTCGGCCGTACGGAAAAAGCCCTCCGCCCCGGGATAGTCGTCGAGCGCGTAGCGTCCCAGGCCGCGGACGAACGCGACCACCGCCTCGACGTAGCGCACGGCGTCGCCGGCCAGCTGCCGGTTCACCTCCACGTTGCCGCGGACCACGTCGGCCGGCTCGGTGAGGCTGATCTCGTGCCGGCCGACGAACTCGGGTGTCTCGCTGAAGACCCGCTCGGTCAGCACCACCTCGATGGTCATGGTCCACAGGTCGCCCGCCGTGTGCAGCCGCCCGGTGAGGACCACGTCGGCGCCGTGCTTCGCGCCGATGCCGGCAAGCGATTCCGAGGACGCCCGGTCGACCCCGGACGGCCCCCGTACGGCGACGGTCGGCTCCGCGTCTGCCCACTCTCCCAGCTCCCGGGCCAGCGTGGTCTCCAGCGCGGGAAGGCCGGAGAACGGCACCACGAGGATGTTGAAGAGTCCCGTCATCGGGGTGGGCCCGCGCGTCCAGGCCACCGACCCGGACAAGGTCGCCAACAGGGCCACCACGATCAGGGCGGCCGCCGGACGCCACACCCGGCGGCGCGGCGGGGGTGGCGCGGCCGGCAAGATGTCGTGTTCCTGGTCGGCGGGCGCGAGGCGGTGGGCCTTCTCGCGCACCGAGGCGTCCTCCCAGGCCCGGCGCCACTGCGGCAGGATCGTGTCGATCTCCGCGGACCTTCCGGCGTGGCGGAGGCACGCGATCACGTACGCCTGGGTCGTCTCCCAGCTCGGCAGGCGACGGCCCGCGGCGGCCCCGGAAAGCGCGGCGAAGCTGCAGTGGGCCAGCTCGCTCATCGCCCGGTAGGTCGGCCGGCCGCACTCGTCCCGCAGGCGGCGCAGCCGGGATGCCAGTGCGACGCGGTGCTCGGGCAGCGACGTATCGATACCCGCCTCGCGGCGGCCCCGTCGCGAGGAGTCCTTGATCCCCGACATCGATCGTCCCCCATGCCAGCCCGCCGGATCGACAGAATTCTACCTATGCCGGTCCCGGCCGGGTGCCCCGCCATTTGTCCGGTTGCTGGCAGAATCCCAGCATGGCTGGTCAGGATCTGGTTCTGGTGCTGCGGTACCGCAAGGCGGTCACGTACGGCTTTCATGTTCTGCTGGGCGCGCTCGGCGAGCACGAGACCACCACCAGGTACGAGGTCCGGTTCGGTGAGACGCCCGAGGCGACGGCCGAGCACATCCGCGGGTGCCTTGCCGACGGCGTACGGGCGCTGGTGTTGTGGTCGTTCTATTCGCCCGACGCGGCGGCGCTGGCCGAAGAGCTGAAGCTGATCCGATCACTCGCGGATGGGCCCGGGGTCACGCACATCGCGGGTGGCGTGCACGCGACGGCCGAGCCGGCGCAGACGCTGGATGCCGGGTGGGATGTGGCGGCGATCGGCGAGGGGGAGTCGACGCTGCTGGCCCTGGTCGACGCGCACGGCAACCCGACCGGGATTCCCGGGCTAGCTTATCGCGATAAATCCGGACAAATCCAGCGCGGCGTCAAGGCGAGGCAGCGGCCGCTCGACGACTTCCCGGGCTTCGGGCTCAAATGGGACAAATTCAACGCGCTGGAAATAACCCGCGGATGCATATACGCCTGCAGATTTTGCCAAACGCCCTTTATGTTCTCCGCGCGATTCCGGCACCGGAGTGTCGCGAATGTTCGGTGGCACGTCGACCAGATGCGGGCGCGGGGATTGCGCGACGTCCGGTTCATCACGCCGACGGCGCTGTCCTACGGTACGCAGACGGACGAGCCGAACCTTGCCGGCGTCGAGGAACTGCTGGCCACCTGCAAGGAGGGGATCGGGCCGAACGGGCGGGTCTTCTTCGGATCGTTCCCGAGCGAGATTCGCCCCGAGCACGTGAGCCGGGAAGCGCTGCGACTCGTCAAGAAATATTGCGCGAACACGAACATCATCGTTGGCGCCCAGTCCGGATCGGACCGGGTGCTCGAGGCGGCCAAGCGCGGCCACGGCGTGGAGGAGGTGCGCCGGGCGGTGCGGCTCGGCGTCAAGGAGGGCTTCCAGATCAACGTGGACATGATCTTCGGCATGCCGGGGGAGGACCGGGCGGACGTGGACGCGTCGCTCGGGCTGGCGCGGGAGCTGGCGGACCGGGGGGCGCGGATCCACGCCCACACGTTCATGCCGCTGCCGGGCACGCCGTGGCGGGACGCGCCGCCCGGCGACGTGGACCCGGCGACGATCAGCGAGGTGGACCGGCTGTCGCAGCGCGGTGCGTTGTACGGGCACTGGCAGAAGCAGCGGGACCACGCGGTGCGCCTCGCCGCGGCGGCCGAGGCCTATCCGCGGCCCGGGCGCAGCCGCACGATCCTGCCGCAGGCGTAGCCGCTAGCGCTTCCGCTTCTTCGCCCTCGGGGGCGCGGCCGGGCCGCTCAGGTCGAAACGCCCGCACTCCAAGGCGCCCAGTTCGCGCCATCGCGTGACCGCGGCCCGCGCCCGGTCGCGCTGCCCGGCGTCGTCGTGGAACCGCCCGGACGCGATCAGCGCGGCCACGCCGGGGTGCGTCTCGACCGCATCGAACAGGCGCCGCGCCGCGATCTGCCGTGCCTCGTCCCGTACCGGAAGCACCTTGGAGGTCAGCAGGGCGACGGCCGCGGATATCTGCAGCTGGGCCCACGGGTACACGAACGGGTCGGCCGCGTCGGCCACCCGCCCGGCGACCCCGAAACCGGTGAGGCCGAACGGCTCCCGCACCGGCGACACGAGGTCGTCGACCACCGTGGCGGCGACCTCCGGCGGCAGCTCGTCCCCGGTCCAGGCGAGCGCGAGCGACCGCCGGAACGCCGCGTTGTCCGAGTCCTCGGCCGGGCCGCCGAGGAGCACCTGCAGCAGGCGCGCACGCTGCTCGGCGCTCAGGTCGGTCCGATAGACGCGCGCCAGCAGGACGGCCGCCGACAGACGCAGCGGCGCCACGAACAGGAGGCGGGTCGCGACCAGCCGGCGTAGCTCGGCGGGCAGCAGGCGCCCGGTGATGCCGAGCCGCAGCAGCAGGCGGAGCCCGGGCTCGTAGAGCGGTCGTCCGTCGGCCAGCAGCGACGGCAGGGTGCGGGCCGCGACCCGCGCGGCGATGCCGGGCGCCTGCCGGTCCAGCCGGGTCCAGCCCCGGGTCATCTCCGGCGGCCCGGCCCAGGCGTTGGCGAAGGTCATCGAGCCCGGAACGTGCCGGTGCACGACCCACCGCGCCGCGATGGCCCAGCCGTCGCCCGGCAGCGGTTCCTGCCCGGTCGTCAGTTCCTCCCAGAGAGCGAGCATGTCGCGCGGGCCGCTCGGTTCCGACGACTCGCGGGCGAACTGCACCTCCGAGGCGAAGCCCAGCGTGGCGAACCAGACCTCGGGGTCGACCGCCCGGCCGCGTAGCCCGGCCTCGGTGACCAGCTCGCGGTACTGGAAGGCCTCCTGCCGCGACAACTCGTACAGCGTTCGCCCGCCGCCGAGCGGGCCCACGGTGGCCTTCGCCCACAGGCGTCGCAGGAGCGGCCCGGACACCTCGGTCAACGCCTTCGTGCACAGCCTGGTGTCCCGCATCGCCTGCGCCCGCGCGTACGCGTAAGACGGCTCGTCGACGAACACGAACTGCTCGGCGTCGCCCGATCGCAGCGCGAAGCCGGACTGCTGGACCTCATCCACCCAGGCGGTGTCGTCGCCGAGCGCGGGCAGCATGATGGAGGCGGCCTCGAAGGCGAACGCCGGGCCGCGCAGCGAGCCGGCCGTTACGGCGGCGCGCGCGGTGGCGGGCAGCGCGTCGAAGCGGCGTCGCGCCTCCTCCTCCACGAACCGCGGCAGATGCTGCTCGGCCCAATTGTCGTCGACCGTGCTCCGCGGATCCGTCAGGCGGTCGACCTGCTCGCAGTGCGCGATCAGCAGGGAGGCGTTCACACCGCCGAGGACGCGGTCGGCGGCGCGCTCGGCGATCATGCGCAGCTGTTCCTCGCCGAGGGCGTGCCGCGCGAGCAGCCGCGCCGCGACCGCGGCGGCCGCGTCGCCGTCCAGCAGACGCAAAAGGTCCTGGTCCGCGGCGACGACGTCGATGCCCTGCTGCCGCCAGGTCTCCACCTGCGCACCGAAGTGATCCGGCTCCGACGGGCCCAGCGGTTGCGCCGTCGCCAGAATCAGCAGCGGCGCCGCCGCCGGCAGCCCGCGCGCGGCCGCGTGGGCGCGCGGCGGCCCGCTGAGAAATCCGGAGCCGAGCAACTCGGCCTCCGGGTCGGCGTGCACAAGCGCGTCGAGGGCGGCGACCGCCGACGGGTCGAGCAGGTGCGCGTCGTCCACCGCGATGACCGCCGGCGCCAGCGCGGTCTCCGAGCCGCCGAGGACACCGGTCACGAACATGGTGGCGAGCACGGCGCGAGCCATCGCCGCCGGATCGCTCACCGACAGCTGGACGCCGAAGTCGTCGCGGGCCGTGATGCCCTGCCGGACGGCCAGCGCCGCCTCGAGACCGGTCTTCACCAGTCCGGCCCCGGCCAGGTCGGCGAGCACGTCCTTGGCCGCCTTGACCAGCCCGGGCAGGACGTCGCGGGCCGCGCCCCGCCGCAGGGCATCGGCGGCGCCGGCCGGCAGCCGGCCCTCCGCGAACCCGGCCACGATCGCGTCGTTGACCAGGCGCAGCTGCCCGGCGAAGTCGACCCGGCCGAGCGGGTAGCCCTCGAGTCCCAGCCACAGCCAGCCGGGCGCCTGGGTGATGTCCACCGACTCCGGCGCTACTCTCTTGCGCCGTTCCCGCCAGCCGGGCAGGGCGTCGCCGGCGAGCCGTCCACGCCAGAACCGCCGGCTCTGCGGCTGGCGGCCGGCGAGCCCGTCGTAGAACTCCTGGACGATGCGGGTCTTGCCGCGGCCGCCGGGCGCGTCGAGCACGACGACGGCCGGTTCCGCGAGCTTGCCCCAGACCTCCGAGATCACCCCGGCCACCGCCGACTGGGCCGGCGTCAGGCGCGCCCCGCTATCGCTCACCCGATCA
Organism: Actinoplanes sp. CA-142083; assembly: GCF_050942195.1. Lineage (NCBI taxonomy): Bacteria > Bacillati > Actinomycetota > Actinomycetes > Micromonosporales > Micromonosporaceae > Actinoplanes > Actinoplanes sp. CA-142083. The sequence continues at coordinate 6,028,416 of NZ_CP192076.1, read as the reverse complement.
CGATAGGGATGTCAGCCGGGTAGCAGCGACAGGATCGCCGTCACCGAGCGGTCCACGTCCTCCTCCGTCGTGGACCAGTTCGACACCGAGATCCGCATGGCGGCCTTTCCCCGCCAGGTCGTGCCGCTCATCCAGCAGGTCCCGTCGTGCTGCACCCGCTCGACGAGCTCGCGGGTGTCGTCGTCCGCGCCCGGCACCCGCACCAGCACCTGGTTGAGCACCACGTCGCCGAGGATCTCCACCTGGCCGGAGGCCGCGAGCCGTTCGGCGAACCGCGTCGCCAGCGCGCAGCACCGGTCGACCAGATCGGCGACGCCGTCCCGGCCGAGAGCACGCAACGCCGCGTACACGGCGAAGCCCCGGGCCCGCCGCGAGTGCTCCGGCCCGTAGTCGAGCGCGTCCCGCTCACCCTCGGCGCCGTGCACGAGGTAGCCGGCCCGGGCGCCCATCGTGGCCCGGTGCGCGTCGGGATGGGCACAAAAGATCAAGCCCGAGTCGTACGGGACATTGAGCCACTTGTGCGCGTCGGTGGCCCACGAATCGGCCTTCTCCACGCCGTCGACCAGCCCTCGCAGCCGGGGACTGGCCGCCGCCCACAGCCCGAACGCTCCGTCCACATGCACCCAGGCCCCGCGCTCGTGGGCCAGATCGCAGATCTCCCCGACCGGGTCGAGCGCCCCGCTGTTCACGTTGCCCAGTTGCGCGCAGACTATCGCCGGGCCGTCGTCCAGGGCGGCTCGCAGCGCCGACGGCAGCATCCGCCCCTGATCGTCCATCTCGATCGGGACGATCGACCCGGTCCCGGCGCCGAGGAACCGCAGCGCCCGGTCGATGGTCCCGTGCCGTCCCTGCCCGGCCAGGACCCGCACCGGCGGGGCGCCCCACAGTCCCCGTTCCGCGACGTCCCAGCCGGCCCTGCCGAGGACTTCGTGGAGCGCGACCGCGAGCCCAGTGAAGTTGGCCATCTGCGCGCCGGTCACGAAACCGGCCGACACCGTGGGCGGCAGCCCGAGCAGCTCGGCGAGCCATTGTCCCGCGGTCTCCTCGACCACCGCGGCCGCCGGCCCGATCACGTAGAGCCCGGCGTTCTGATCCCAGACCGAGGTCAGCCAGTCCGCCGCGAGGGCGGCCGGCGTGGCCCCGCCGATCACGAACCCGAAGTACCGCCCGCTTGACGACGCCACCACACCCGGATCGGCGTGCCGGGCGAGCGACGCGATGACTTCCCGAGGGTTTTCGCCCCGATCCGGCAACCTTCCGCCGAGCGTTTCGCGCAGCTCGGCGAGCGTCGCGCTGCTGCCGACCCGCCGCTCGGGCAGCCCGTCGAGATATCCCACGGCGTACTGCGCCGCTTCGTCCAGCACTTCTCTCCACTGCGACATGAACCAGGTTTATTACACGCGGAACTGCGACGCCAGTTGCTGCAGCTCAGTTGACATCCGGGCGACATCCGAAGTGGCGATCTGCGACTGCGTCACCCCGTCGGTCGTGGTCTGCGCGGCGGTCGCCACTCCCTGGACGCTGCGCGCGATCTCGGTGGCTCCGGTCGCCGCCTCGGAAATGTTCCGCCCGATCTCCTGCGTCGTGGCCGTCTGCTGTTCCACGGCCGCCGCGATCGTCGTCTGGAACTGGTCGATGCGGGCGATGACCTCGGAGATGTCGGCGATCGCCGTGACCGCGTTGGTGATGTCGTTCTGGATGGAGTTGATCCGCTGGCCGATGTCGTCGGTGGCTTTCGCGGTCTCCTGCGCCAGGTCCTTCACCTCGGACGCCACCACCGCGAAACCTTTCCCGGCCTCGCCGGCCCGCGCCGCCTCGATCGTCGCGTTCAGGGCGAGCAGGTTGGTCTGCTCGGCGATCGACGTGATCACCTTGATGACGTTGCCGACCTCCTCGGACGACCGGCCGAGCTCGGTCATCGTGGTGCTCGCCGTGTGGGCCGACTCCACCGCCTGCGCCGCGACCTGGGCGGCGTCGGTCGCGTTGCGCGCGATCTCGCTGATCGACGCGGTCATCTGCTCCGAGCTCGCGGCGACCGTCTGCACGCTGCTGGAGACTTCCTCGGCCGAGGTGGAGACCATCTGCGCCTCGGCCGAGGCCTGATCGGCGGCGTTGCTGATCTCGCGACTGGTCGCGGAAAGTTCCTCGGCGCTGGACGCGAGCGTCACCGCGGTCGCCGTGAAGGCCTGGACCACCTCCCGCGTACGGGCGTTGGCGCGGTCCAGCGCCTGGGCCATCCGGCCCAGCTCGTCGCGGGAGAGCACGCCGGCCACCCGGGTGAGGTCACCCTCCGCGACATGATCAAGAACGGCCGACACCGTACGCAGGGGGCGCAGCACCATCCGCGTCACTAGCCACGCCAGAGCCAGGCCGATCAGCAGCCCGACCACCAGGATCACGATGACCGTGGAGCGGGCGCTCTGGTACGTGGACTTCGCGTCGGCCAGCACGGACGCGGCGTCGGCCTGTTCGGCCTGGCTCGCCTCGTCGAGCGCGCTCATCGCCTTGGTGTTGAGCGGCGAGGTCTGCGTGTTGAGGATGCCGGCCGCCGCCGTGTAGTTGTTGGACTCGGCCTCCGGGAGCAGCTTGTTGTCGCGGGCGTCGCGGAACTGCGTCCAGATCGACGCGAACTCGTCGATGGCGGCCGGATCGGTGGCCTCGCCGCGGTAGAGCGCCACCGCCGCGTCGAGCTTCTCGTCGGTGGTCTTGATCGTCTCCTCGATCTTCCTGGTCGCGGCGACGTCGGGGGCCAGCACCGCGTCGCGGATCTGAACACGCGACTGCTGCGCCAGATCGCGCAGGGTGGCCAGGTGGACCGACGGAGTCAGGTTCCCCGTCGCGATCCTCTCGCCCCTGTTGTAGACGCCGGCGAGGCTGACGATGGACACGACGCCGACCACGATGGCCGCCGCGGCGAGCACCAGGACGATCGAGGTGATCTTCACGCCCGTGCGGGCGTCCGCCACGAAAGCCAGCCCGCCCCGATTACCGTCCGACATGCGCACCTCGAAACCTCGCGGAGAGAACCACTCGATCATCGGAAGCGCATAGCGGGCGAAACGGCAGGACGATCGTTCTGCAACCAAAAAACAACCGGGCTAGGCTGCGATCGTGGCGGAGATGAGGCGGTGCCCGCGGTGCGGGCACCCGACTCGCGCCGACCGGATGGTCAAGGGATTCGGCCGGGAGTGCGCCGTGCAACTGGGCCTGGTCGGACGGACGGCCGACGTCGGCCACGAGGGTCCCGACCTGCTCGACGTCCTCAATGATCAGACCGACGACGCCTGCGACGGCGCCGACCGCCCGGCCGACCGCTGATCCCTATGGCTCCAGGTCGAGGGCGGCCTTGAACGAGCCGTCCATGTGGAAAGGCACCGACTCGTGCTCGTGGGTGACCAGCCACCGCCCGTCGATCCGGCGCAGGCCGCGGGTCACCCGGTACCAGAGGGTGAACGACTCGTCCGACCCCTTCGGCGTCGCCGACATCGATTCGATGCTGGTCGCGAACGCCACGTCGCCGTCCGCCGTGATCTGCAGCCGGGTCACCTCGTACCGCGGCGGCGCCTCGAAGCCGGTCAGCCACTCCTCCGTCGGCTTCGGGTCGTGGCCGTCGGCCGTTCCGCCCAGCGGCGGGGCCAGGGTGAACTCCACCACCTCGGGCGCGTTGTGCCGCTGGGACCCGGCCACGTCGCCGGCCTGCAACCGCTCGGCCCGCGCCAGGATGACGTCCTTGATCTCCTGCATGTCGTCCTCCTCGTCAGAAACTTTCCGCGGGGACGTCGAAACCGTGCCGCCGGTTTCGACACTTATTCGAAAGGGGGAAACATGAAGTACCTGATTCTCATCCAGTCGAACCCGCGCAGCCTCGCCGCCTGGGACGCCATGTCCGACGACGAGCGAATGGCGTTCGGCCGCGATCACCTGCGGCTCTCCGACGAGATGGCCGACGCGGGGGTGCTGGTCGCCTCCGAGGGCCTGGCCGACCCGTCGCTGGCGAAGTGGGTGTCCGTTCGCGACGACCGCACGATCCCGTCGGACGGACCGTTCGCCGAGGTCAAGGAGCATCTGGCCGGCTTCTATCTGATCGACTGCGCGTCGATGGACGACGCGGTCGCGTGGGCCGGCAAGGTTCCGGACGCGAAATACACCGAGGTGGAGGTGCGCCCGGTGCTCGACATGAGCGGATGGGAGTTCTGACCCCGGTGGAAGAGCTGTTGCGTGCGGCGGCGCCGCAGGTCCTGGCCGCGGTCGCCCGCCGGTACGGTGACTTCGACGCCGCCGAGGACGCCGTGCAGGAGGCGTTGCTCGCCGCTGCCCGTCAGTGGCCGTCCGAGGGCGTTCCCGACGATCCCCGGGCCTGGCTGATCAGGGTGGCGTCACGACGCCACATCGAGGCCGTCCGCAATGAGCAGGCGCGCCGGCGCCGGGAGGCGATTCCACCAGATCCACCCCCACGCGTACGGGGTGACGACGAGCTCACGCTGCTCCTGCTGTGCTGCCATCCCGCCTTGACGCCGCCCGCCCAGGTCGCGCTGACCTTGCGGGCCGTCGGCGGCCTGACCACGGCCGAGATAGCGCGGGCCCTGCTCGTCCCGGAGCCGACCATCGGCCAGCGCATCAGCCGCGCCAAGCAGCGGATCCGCGCCGCCGGTGGCCGCTTCGTCCTGCCGTCCACCGGCGAGATCGGCGAGCGGCTCCCCGGCGTACGAAATATTTTGTATTTGATTTTCAATGAAGGCTCGACGGCGAGCTCGGGGAAGTCGCTGCACCGCGTGGAGCTGACGACGGAGGCGATCCGCCTGACCCGGCAGCTGCGCGACCGCCTGCCCGACGACGGCGAGGTGGCCGGCCTGCTGGCGCTGATGCTGCTCACCGACGCCCGGCGTCCCGCCCGCACCGGCGACGACGGGATGCTGGTCCCGCTGGCCGACCAGGACCGCTCACGGTGGAACGCCGCGGAAATTTCCGAGGGAGTTTCCCTCATCACGGATGCGCTGGCCCGCTTCCCGGTCGGCCCGTTCCAGGTGCAGGCCGCGATCGCCGCCGTCCACGACGAGGCGCCCTCGGCCGCCGAGACCGACTGGCCGCAGATCCTGCAGCTGTACCGCCTGCTGGAGGTGCTGGCGCCCGGCCCGATGGTGACGCTCAACCGGATCGTCGCGCTGGCCGAGGTGGACGGCCCGCTGGTGGGTTTGAAGGCCCTCGAAGAAGCGGGATCGCCGGGACACCACCGGGTCGCCGCCGTGCGCGCCCACCTGCTGGAGAGGGCGGGATCGCGGGACGCGGCGCGCGACGAATACCGCACAGCCGCGAAACTGACGCTCAGCCTGCCCGAGCGGCGATACCTGGAGTCGCGGGCCGCGCGCATTGGCGGAGGCGGACGGGAATCGAACCCGCCTGACCCGGATGCCGGATCACACCAGTTTTGAAGACTGGGAGGGGCACCAGCCGCCTGAACGCCTCCGGGGATCACACTAGACGAATGGCGATCAAACGGCTCACGGAGTACGCGCACGGCGGTGGATGTGCCTGCAAGATTCCGCCGGGCGAGCTCGAGGCGGTGGTCTCGGGCCTGGTCGGCGGGCCGTCCCGGGGTGTGGGGGAGCTGCTCGTCGGGCTCGACGACGGCGACGACGCGGCGGTCGTGCGGATCGCCGGGGAGACCGCGGTGGTGGCGACGGCGGATTTCTTCACGCCGGTGGTCGATGACGCGTACGACTGGGGGCGCATCGCGGCGGCGAACGCGCTCTCCGATGTCTACGCCATGGGCGGGACGCCGGTGGTGGCGGTGAACCTGCTCTGCTGGCCCCGCGACCTGCTGCCGATGGAGCTGGCGGCGGAGGTGCTACGGGGTGGTCTGGACGTCGCGCGGGAGGCCGGCTGCCACGTGGCGGGCGGGCACAGCGTGGACGATCCGGAGCCCAAGTACGGCATGGCGGTGACCGGGGTGGCCGACCCGGCGCGGCTGATGCGCAACGACGCGGGTAAGCCGGGGGTGCCGCTCACGCTGACCAAGCCGCTGGGGATCGGGGTGCTCAACAGCCGGCACAAGTCGACCGGCGAGGTCTCCGCCGCGGCGGTCGAGGCGATGACCACGCTCAACCGGGACGCGTCGGAGGCGGCGCTCAGGGCGGGCGTGGTGTGCGCGACCGACGTCACCGGGTTCGGGCTGCTCGGGCACCTGCACAAGCTGGCCCGGGCCAGCGGCGTCACGGCCCGGATCGACGCGGCGGCCGTCCCCTATCTGCCGGGCGCCCGCCAGGCCCTCGCCGACGGCTTCGTGAGCGGTGGCACCCGGCGCAACCTGGACTGGGTGCGGCCCCACCTCGATCCAGGGAACGCCACCGAGGACGAGCTCCTGCTGCTGGCCGACGCCCAGACGTCGGGCGGGCTGCTGGTGGCCGGCGAGATCCCGGGCTTCCCGGTGGTGGGGGAGCTGCTCCCGGCCCGCCCCGACAAGGTGACCGTCGAGGTGCGTTAGAGGGTCGCAGGCAGGCAGACTCTACGGCCATGAAGCGGATTCTGGTGGTGTGCGTCGCCCTGGGCCTCGCCCTCGGCGGCTGCAGCGGCTCCACGAAGGCGGGCGGCACGGCGGCCCCGGCCGGCTCCGCCAGTGCCACGGCCGGCGCGGGCGACGCCCCCGGGACCCCGGCGACCTCCGCCGCGCCGTCGCCGGTCCTGCCCGACGGCCGCAGCCCCGTCTACCTCACCGGCCTGGACACCGCCAAGAACACCGTCACCTTCGACCTGATCGAGTTCCTGACCGGCGACGCCGCCAAGGCCGAGTGGAAGAAGGAGCACCCCGACCAGCCCGACGGCCCCGACAACGACTACATGATCATCAACAACAACAAGAAGCTGCGCACGCTGCCGGTGGCCGCCGACGCGAAATGCGTGGTGCTGGCCACGCTCGGCGGCACCGACACCAAGACGATCAAGTTCGCGGCGCTCCCCGCCTTCCTCGAGAAGCACCACGAGGGAATCACGCTGGACGCCCCGCACATCTCGGTCCTGCCGTTCTGGCTGACCGTCCAGCGTGGTTCCGTCATCAAGCTCGAGGAGCAGTTTCTTCCGTAGCGGCGGGCTCGGCCGCCGGCGCCGAGGGCATCCTCGTCACGAGCGGCAGCACCAGCGACACCAGCGCCACGGCCGCCAGCACGAGGAACGGCAGCGTGTAGCTCTGGTCGTTCGCCTCGTACAGGGCCGCCGTCAGCAGCGGGCCGACCACGCCGCCGATGCTCCACGCGACGATCATCGCGCCGTAGACCGCGCCGGCGTTGGGGGTGCCGAAGTAGTCCGCCGCCGTCGCCGGCATCGTGCCGAAGCCGCCGCCGTACGCCAGGTAGATCAGCGCGGCCAGGATCGCGAACAGGGCGAACGCCGTGGCGAACGGAAGGATCGCGAAGCAGATCGCCTGCAGCGCCAGCATGCCGAGGAACGCCTGCATGCGGCCGATCCGGTCGGAGAGCCACGCCCAGAAGATGCGCCCGCCGCCGTTGAACAGGCCCAGCACGCCGACCATGGTCGCGGCCGTTGTCGCCGCCACCCCGGCGATGTCCTCCGCGGAGTCGGCGGCCTGCGAGATGAAGCCGATGCCGCAGGTCACATTGAGGGCGAGGATCGCGGTGAGCATGTACCACTGCCGCGTGCGCAGCGCCTCGGGCAGCGTGTAGACGCGGGTCCCGGCGACCGCCTTGCCGGTCGACGCCGGCACGAAGCCGGGCACCGCGTAACCCTCGGGCGGGTTGCGGAAGAAAGTTGCGCCGATGACCCCGGCGATCAGGTACGCGATGCCCAGCGGCAGGAACACGCTGGGCTTGTCGTCGGTGTTGCCGAGCAGCGCTTTCGCGACCGGCGCCGTGACCACCGCGCCGAACCCGAAGCCGGCGACCGCGATCCCGGTGATCAGGCCGCGCCGGTCGGGGAACCATTTCGCGAGCATCGCGATCGGCGTGATGTAGGCGGCACCGAGCCCGATGCCGCCCATCGCGCCGTAGGTGAGCACGAGCAGCCACAGCTGGTCGGACGACGAGACCAGCGAGGCGAGGATCGTGCCGAGGGAGTAGAGGGCGACCCCGCCGAACGCGACCGGCCGGGGCCCGTACCGGTCCTGGATGCGCCCGCCGATCAGGCTGCCGATGAAGATGGTGCCGATCGCGACCTCGAACGGCAGCACCGCCTCGGTCTTGCTCCAGCCGAACTGTTCCTGCAGGGGTTTGTTGAACACACTCCACGCGTAGACCGCCCCGAGCGCGAGCTGCACGAGTACGGCGGCTACCACGATCCACCATCGGCCCCGGGTGGGGTTGGGGTTGCTCGACGTCGCCATCTCGACCTCCTGTCGGCGGCGTGCCAGAACTAACCCCCCCGGGGTTTCCCCCTTTTGAAGATCGTCAACCTTCGATGCCAGGCGGGCCCGCTGCGGCACCACGGTGTACTTGGGGTCGCGCGCCGACGCCATCCCGCCGTCGAAGATGCCGAACCGGGTCAGCGCCGAGGCCGTGAGCAGCGAGAGCCCGGACAGCGCCGACACCACCCGGCTGCGCCGGCCGAGCACCGCCCCGGCCACGCCGATCGCGGTCAGCGCGCGCCCGGCCCGCAGGAACTTTCCGGCCTGTCCGGTGGTGTAGGGCTCGCTGAGCAGCCCCTTCGTCGTCTCGATCCGGCGCGCGCCGTACAGCTCGAGGGCCGCGCCCAGCACCGCCATGCGCCGGGCCGGCGGCGCCGGATCCGCGATCAACCCGATGCCCGCGCCGCTCGCCAGCGCGCTCCCGGCAAAGACAAAGGGCAGTTCCGGGTACGCCGCGTGCCAGCTGGGCGTGGCCGTGTTGGCCAGCAGCACGGCGGTGTAGGTCGCTACCACCGGAGCGACCGCCGCCGCGCCCAGCCCGGCCGCCGCCCCGACCGGCGGCGCCACCCGCCGCACGAAACGTGACGGCACCAGGGGTGCCGCCTCGGACAGCGCCGCGGCCCCGGCGGCCGCGCCGAAGGCGGACAGCGCCCAGGTGCCCATCGACATCGGCGAGGTTGGTTTCGCGACGCGCAACATGTGGTGGAAACGTTCCGGCCGGCCGAGGTCGGCGACGAGGAAATATCCGCTCGCCGCGAGCGCGCCCAGCGCCGCGACCCGTCCCGCCCGGCGCATCCGTGGCCGCCGGGTGACCTGCCCGCCCGCGGCGAGCAGCGCCGACCCGGCCGCGAGCCCGCCGGTGAACAGGTACGCCGCGACGTCGTGGGTCCAGGGCGCCGGGCGCACGATCGACCGCCCGTAGTACGACTTGAAGTCGGCGCGAGGCACCATCGGGCGATCGGCGCGGGGGCTCATCCACGCCTCCCCAGGAACGCGACGACCACCGCGCCCGCCATCGTCAGCGCCGCCATTCCGGCGCGTTTCCACATGTCCGGCAGATCTTTCGTCGTCACTACCGGGTCGGGCGGCAGCCCGTACACCTCGGGCTCGTCCAGCAGCAGGAAGAACGCGCCGTCCCCGCCCACACCGTCGTCGTCGGAATGGCCGTAGAGCTTCGCCGACGACACACCCTCGGCCTGAAGTTTCTCGACACGTTCTTCCGCGCGTATGCGCAACTCGGAGAGCTCACCGTACTGAATGGACTGCGTTGGGCACGCCTGCGCGCAGGCCGGCGTCAGCCCGTCGCCGATCCGGTCATAACAGAGGGTGCATTTCCAGGCGCGCCCGTCGCCCTCGCGACGGTCGATGACACCGTACGGGCACGCTGTCACGCAGTACCCGCAGCCGTTGCAGATGTCCTCCTGCACCACGACCGTGCCGAACTCGGTGCGGAACAACGACCCGGTGGGGCAGACGTCGAGGCAGGCCGCGTGCGTGCAGTGCTTGCACACGTTGGACATCATCAGCCAGCGGAAATCGGTGCGCTCGGCCTCCGGGTCGGCGCCGGGCAGCTCCGTTCCCGGCATGCCCAGGAAGACCGGCTCGGAGGTTGCCGGCTGCTCGATGAACGCGACGTGCCGCCACGTGTTGGCCGACAGCCCGCCGGTGTTGTCGTAGGACTGCCCGAGCAGGTCGAACCCGTCGTCCGGGATCGCGTTCCACTCCTTGCAGGCCACCTCGCATGCCTTGCACCCGATGCACACCGACGTGTCGGTGAAGAACCCCATCCGCGGCGGCGCGTCCTCGTAGCCGGCGTCGGGCGCCGGGTCGAGCGGTCCGTACAGGCTGTTAGCCATCGGCGTCCCCGGTGGTGACGATCGGCGTGTGGTGGCCGGGGATCAGCCCGGCGCGGCGACGATACCCCTCGACGTACGCGAGCAATGCCTTGCCGATCGGGCGCCGGCCGGGCTGGATGTCGCAGGTGCCGACCTTGCTCTCCTGGATCAGGACGTTGGGGTCGAGCGTGATGCCGATAAGGTCGTTCGCCGAGTCGCCGGTGACGAGCCCTTCGGAACCCCAGTGGTAGGGCAGCCAGAGCTGGTGGATGATACGGCCCTCGACGCGCAACGGCGTGAGGCGCGACGTCACCAGAACCTTGGCCTCGATGGCGGCGCGCGCGGTGACGATGTGTGCCCAGCCGAGGTGGGTGAGCCCGCGTTCCGCGGCAAGTTGCGGCGAAACTTCCACGAACATTTCCGGCTGCAGCTCGGAAAGATACGCGAGTTGCCGGCTCATCCCGCCCGCGGTGTGGTGCTCGGTGAGGCGGCTGGTGCTGAAGACGTACGGGAAGACGTCGCTGTGCTGCTCGGGCGGGCTCGGATTGGTCGGGTTGTCCTCGCGCTCGTAGACCTTGCGCGTCGGGTTCGCCTGCTGGCCGTAGAGCGGGTTGCGCACCATCGACTCGGCCGGCTCGTAGTGCGTCGGCATCGGCCCGTCGATCAGCCCGGACGGCGCGTAGAGCCAGCCCTTCCCGTCGCCCTGCATGATGAACGCGTCGTCCCCGGAGATCGCGGCGACCCCGCTGGCGCCTTCCGGCGGGCGGTACGAGGGCGGCTTCGTTTTCTCGAAATCCGGTACGTCCTCGCCGGTCCACTCTTCCTTGTCGGCGTCCCACCACACGTACGCCTTGCGCTCGGACCACGGATTGCCCTCCGGGTCGGCGGACGCCCGGTTGTAGAGCGTGCGGCGGTTGGCCGGCCACGACCAGCCCCACTCGCCCGCGACCCAGTTCTGCTCGCGGCCGGGCTTGCGCCGGTTGGCCTGGTTGACGCCGTCCTTGAACACGCCGCTGTAGATCCAGCAGCCGCCCGAGGTCGACCCGTCCGGCTTCATCTCGGCGAACCCGGAGAGCAGGCGGCCGGTGGTCAGGTCGTACCCGTTGATCTCCTTGAGGACGGCCTCGCTGTCGGGTTCGTCGCCGCGTGCGCCGGTCATGCCGTAATCCCAGGTCAGGTTGCGCAGGCCCTGGTCGCGCGGCAGCACCGAATCGGCCAGCCGCTCCCGGACGCGCCGGCCCAGGTGGTAGAAGAACCACAGCTCACTGCGCGCGTCGCCCTGCGGCTCGACGGCTTTCTCGCGCCATTGCAGCATCCGCTGGGTCTGGGTGAAGGTGCCTTCCTTCTCGGCGTACGAGGCGGCCGGCATGAAGAAAACTTCGGTGCGGCAAGTTTCCGGAGTGATTTCGCCGGTCTCGATCTCGGGGCCGTTCTTCCAGAAGGTCGCGCTCTCGATCATGTACGGGTCGCGGACCACCAGCCAGTCCAGGTTGGCCATGCCGAGGCGCTGGGCGCGGCCGTGCGCCGACCCGACCGCCGGGTTCTGGCCGAGCAGGAAGTACCCCTTTATCTTTCCGTCGATCATGGAAAGTGCCTGCTGATAGGTGCCGTGATCGCCGGTGAGCCGGGGGATCCAGTCGAAGCCCCAGTCGTTGTCCTCGGTCGCGGCGCCGCCGAAGTACGCCTTGAGCAGGCTGACCGCGTAGGACTCCGCGTTCGCCCAGAAACCTTTCTGCCCCGGGTGGCGAATCTCGTCGACCCATTGCTGGAAAGTTTCGTGCTTCTCGTGGTGCGGCATCGGCAGGTAGCCGGGCAGCAGGTTGAACAGCGTCGGGATGTCGGTCGACCCCTGGATGCTGGCGTGGCCGCGCAGCGCGAGCACCCCGCCGCCGGGCCGTCCCATGTTGCCCAGCAACAGCTGGATGATCGCGCCGGTGCGGATGTACTGCACACCCACGCTGTGCTGCGTCCACCCCACCGAGTACACCAGTGCGGTGGTGCGCTCCCGGCCCGAGTTCTCCGTCCAGGCTTCGCAGACCTTCAAGAAAAGATCTTCGGGTACGCCACAGAGCCGCTCGACGACCTCGGGGGTGTAGCGCGCGTAGTGCCGCTTGAGGATCTGGTACACGCAACGGGGGTCCTGCAGCGTGAGGTCCCGGGGCACGTCACCCGGGATCGGCGGCCCGTGCGACTCCTGCTGCAGGCCGGCGCCCGTCTCCCGGCTCACATGCGCGTCACCGTGGTCGCCGACGTGCTCCTCGTGCCCCGCATAGGTCCAGGACGAGGGATCGTACGTGTTGGTCTCTGGGTTGAAGCCGGAGAACAGGCCGTCCAGGTCCTCGGTGTCCTTGAAGTCGTCACTCACGATCATGGACGCGTTGGTGTACGCGAGGACGTACTCCCGGAAATCCTTCTCGTTGCTCAGGATGTAGTTGACCACCCCGCCCAGGAACGCGATGTCCGCCCCCGCGCGCACCGGCACATGGGTGTGCGCGATCGCGCTCGTCCGGCTGAACCGCGGGTCGACGTGGAAAACTTTCGCGCCACGATTCTTGGCCTCGACCACCCACTGGAACCCAACCGGGTGTGCCTCGGCCATGTTCGAGCCCTGGATGATGATGCAGTCGGCGTTGGCCAGATCCTGGAGGAAGCTGGTGGCCCCGCCACGGCCGAAGGAGGTCCCCAGACCGGGGACGGTGGCGGAGTGTCAAATACGCGCCTGGTTCTCGATCTGGATCGCGCCCAGAGCCGTGAAAAGTTTCTTGATGAGGTAGTTCTCTTCGTTGTCGAGCGTCGCCCCGCCCAGGCTCGAGATGCCGAGCGTCCGGTTCAGCGGCCGGCCCTTCTCGTCCTCGTCCTCCCAGGTCGCGTCGCGGGCGGCGAGCACCCGGTCGGCGATCATGTCCATCGCCGTCTCGAGCTCGAGCCGTTCCCACTGCGTCCCGTACGGCCGGCGGTAGAGCACGTGTTGCTGGCGGCGGTCGCTGGTGACCAGGCTGAGGCTGGCCGACCCCTTGGGGCAGAGGCGGCCGCGCGAGATCGGGCTGTCCGGGTCGCCCTCGATCTGGACGATTTTCTCGTCCTTCACGAAAATGCGCTGACCGCAGCCGACCGCGCAGTAGGGGCAGACGCTCCTGGCGACCCGGTCGGCGGTCTCGGTGCGCGGAGTCAGGGTCTTGGACCGCTCGGATTGGGCGGCCGCGCCACGGCCCAGCGGGTCGGTCCCGGTCAGCTGCCGGTAGACCGGCCAGCCCTCGATCCAGGTCCGGACGCCCACGGCATCGACCCTAGCGGCTGCCGGCGGCCCCCGCACGGTGGAGAAGCCGTTCGGTCGCGCCGGCGAGTCGATGAGCGTCCGCCTCGCGCAGCCTAGGCAGGTCGAGAGAAAGTTTCCGGCCGCGATCGACGGCGGTGAGCGGGTCGGCCGGCGGGTCGTCGATCCAGTCGTGGATCGGGCGTATGGCGTTCTCCACCGGCTGCGCCTTGAGTTTCGCGGCGATCCTGATGGCCGCTCGCAGGGGCTTCGGCAGCGGGGTGAGATCGCCGCTGCGGGTGAAGCCCGGGTGGCACAGGACGTAGTTCGGGCGCTGGATCAGCCCGAGAAGGTCGTTGCAGCGGCCGGCCTGGAGCTGGGCGCGGAGCATGCTGTAACCGCTGGTCAGCTGGAGGTCGTCCCAGGCGATGCCGCCCTTGGTGATGCCGACGCCGGCCACGTTGACGATGACGGGGTTTCCGGAGCGGTCGAGGTTGGGGCGCAGGTCGCGACCGAGCAGGTAGCGGGACAGGTAATAGAGCGCGAAAGTTTTCTCGAAACCCTGTTTGGTCTCCTCCCGGCGGGGCGCCTGCCGATTGGCGAACAGGAGAAGGGCGTCGATTTTCGGCCACTTCTCCGCGATGGCGGCGGTCGCGTTTCGCGTGTCCTCGAGGTCGCTCAGGTCCACCCGTACGAAATTGGGGGTTTCAGCGCCTTTGACGGGGTTGCTGCCGAGGGTGATGACCTCGTCGCCCCGGGCTGCTCTCGCCAGCGCGATGGCCCGGCCCATGCCGTCCGTCCCGCCGCTGACCACGATCGTCTTCGTCATGCATACGATCGTCGAGTACCGCCCGGCCAGCGGAAAGAAGGCAGTTTGATGTCGGCAGCGAACACCGGTGTGCCCTCGATGCTCGCGCACGTCTTGCCGGCGCCGGTGCCGGTCGCCGAGCACGAAAGTTGCCCCGTGACTTTCGTCTTCCGCCGCCTCAGCGACAAATGGACGGTGCTGGTGCTGTCGCTGCTGGGGCAGCGCCCTTATCGCTACAACGAGCTGCACCGCACCATCGAGGGCATCAGTCAGCGCATGCTCACCCGCACGCTGCGAAACCTGGAAACCGACGGCCTGGTTTCGCGAACGGTCTTCCCGAGCGTCCCGCCGAGCGTCGAGTACCGCCTGACCCCGCTCGGCGAGAGTCTGCTGGCCCCGCTGTCCGCCCTGGCCGACTGGTCCGTCGACTGGGCGAACCGCCCGCCCGCCTGACGTCGGCCGCGGGCCTGATGTGGGCCGCCGGCCTGATCTCGGCCGGCCGCCTGGTCTGGGCCGGCTGCCTGATCTTGGGCGGGTGCCGTCAGGCGGGCCAGCCGGCCGGGTTGCTGACGGATTCGCGGGTGATGCCCGAGCCCGTTTGCGGCCAGCCGCCGAAACGCTCGCCGTGCAGGTGCGCGAAGAAGTAGCAAATCGACTCGCACTCGGCGTCCTCGATCGCCCGCTCCGGATCTGCGCTGACCGCCTCGTAGAATTCGCGGCCCAGCGCCACGATGTAGCCGCGGCAGTACAGGAAACCGTCGTCCGAGCCGTCGGTGACCGCCTGGATGTCGGCGCGGTCGATGTCGTAGAGCTTTCGCTCCACCACCCGGTCGATGTCCACGAGGTCCTGCTGGGAAAGTTGCGCGCTCACCACGCGAAGTTGCGCGAGAAACGGGTTGAGCCATTTGTCGAGCGCGTACGGGTCGGCGGCCTCGCCCGCGACCGTCGCCCGGCGCAACGCCGCGGCCTCCGGCCCGAGTGCCTCCCACGCCGACTCCACCAGCGCCCAGAATCGTGCCTCGTCCGCCGCCGTGGGCAACTTCTGCTCAGTCACCGGCGGAGTGTAGCGACGGCGATCTTCGTCATCGATAATCGCCGCGTGAGTTCGATCATCGAATTTTTCGTCGCGCCCGACGACGACGCGGCGGCCGACGTTCTCGAGGACGGCCCCTCCGACGAGTACGAGACGGCCTCCTACGGCAACTTCGACGTCTTCTCCACGATCGAGGAATGGGAGCAGATCTTCACCGGTGGCGACACCGGGGGCGGCGAGGTCGTCGCCGGCGACGACGACGAGCCCCTGGTCCTGCTGCTCCCGTCCGCGCTGACCGCCGCCCTCGCCGCCGCCTCCCGCGACCAGCTCGCCGACGTCACCGACCAATGGCTCGACCTGCGTGCCGAGGAGGGCGAGGAGATCGACGAGGCGCTCGCCGCCGAGCTGGTCTCCGAGGTCGCCGGCCTGGCCACCGAGGCGGCCCGGGCCGGCGCCTCGCTCTACTGCTGGGTCTCCTGACCGATCAGATGGTGAATCCGCCGTCGACATTGACGGTCGCGCCGGTGAGGTAGCGCGCCTCCGGCCCGGCGAGGAAAGCCACCGCCGCCGCCACGTCGCCGGGCTCGGCGTAGTGCCCGAGCGCGGTGAGCGCCCCGATCTGTTCGGCGGCCGGTCCGTCGGCCGGATTGGAGTCGGTGTCGGTCGGCCCGGGGTTCACCAGGTTGACGGTGATCGCCCGCGGCCCCAACTCCCGCCCGAGTGCCTTGGTCAGCCCGACGAGCGCGGTCTTGCTCATCGAGTAGAGCGCGAACCCCGGGAACACTGCCCGCTCGGCCATGTTGCTGCCGATGTTGATGATCCGCCCACCGGCCGCCATGTGCCGCACCGCCGCCTGCGACGCCACGAACGGCGCCCGCACGTTCACGGCGACTGTCTGCTCGAAGTCGTCCAGCCCGAGCTCCTCGAGCGGCCCCACCAGGAACGCTCCCGCGTTGTTCACCAGGATGTCGAGGCGCCCGAACTCCTCGGCGGCCCGGTCCACCGCCGTGACGACCGCTGCCGCGTCAGCGCTGTCGGCCCGCACCACCATGGCCCGCCGTCCCAGCTCCCGGATCCGCGCCGCCACCTTCTCGGCACCGGCCAGATCCTCCCGGCAGGTCAGCACCACGTCGGCCCCGTCCGCCGCCAGCCTCAGCGCGATAGCCGCCCCGATGCCCCGCGAACCGCCGGTGACCAGCGCCCTCTTGCCTTCAAGTCCGTTGCTCATGCCCAGAAGCCTGCCGCTTGATCAACCGCCGGTCTGGCGGCGATCGGACCTGGCATTCCGCCAGGCGGCCCCGAGCGCCGGGCGGGCGGCAGCGGCCGGCCGTCGGGGCGCCGCGCGAGACACGCGGGCGTGAGCCGGCTGAGAAAGCGCGCCCGCGAAAGTTCGCGGATAGATTCGAGCGATGACGGATCCGCGGCGGCGCGTGCCGCGTACCGATGTGGTCCTGGCCGACCCTCGCCTGGCCGACGCCGCCGCCAGGATCGGGCGTGTGGCCGTCAAGGCCGCCGTCGTCGCCGCCCAGCAGCGCGCCCGCGCCGGAGAGCTCGCGCCCGACCAGGTCGCCGACGCCGCCGTGCAAGCGCTCCCCAGCACCGCCGGCGGCCTCCGGCCGGTCCTCAATGCCACCGGTGTCGTCCTGCACACCAACCTCGGCCGCGCCGCGCTCTCCGACGCCGCGCGAAAGGCGGTCGCCGCAGCGGCCGGGTACACCGACGTGGAGCTCGACCTGCACACCGGCCGCCGGGCCCGTCGCGGCCGCACCGCCCTGGCCGCCCTGGCCGGCGCCGTCCCCGACGCGGCCGACGTGCACGTGGTCAACAACGGCGCCGCCGCCCTGGTCCTGGCCGCCACCGCCCTGGCAAGCGGCAAGGAAATCATCGTGAGCCGCGGCGAAATGGTGGAGATAGGCGACGGCTTCCGCCTGCCCGACCTCCTGGAATCCACGGGCGCCCGCCTCAAGGAGGTCGGCACCACGAACCGCACATCCGTAGGAGACTATGAAAAGGCGATAAATCCGGACTCGGGCTTCATCCTGAAAGTCCACCCGTCCAATTTCGTCATCAGCGGGTTCACCAGCGACGCAAGTATCGAAGAACTTTCCACGTTAGGCCTGCCGATTGTCGCGGACATCGGCTCCGGCCTGCTCCAACCCGACCCGCTCCTGCCCGGCGAGCCCGACGCCACCACCAGCCTCCGCAAGGGCGCCGCCCTGGTCACCGCCAGCGGCGACAAACTCCTCGGCGGCCCCCAAGCCGGCCTCCTTCTCGGCGACGCCACCCTCATCGAGCGCCTGCGCCGCCACCCCCTGGCCCGCGCCCTTCGCGTCGACAAGCTCACCCTCGCCGCCCTCCAGGCCACCCTGACCGGCCCCGAAACACCCACCTGGCAGGCCCTCCGCA
Source organism: Actinoplanes sp. CA-142083 (assembly GCF_050942195.1). Taxonomy (NCBI): domain Bacteria; kingdom Bacillati; phylum Actinomycetota; class Actinomycetes; order Micromonosporales; family Micromonosporaceae; genus Actinoplanes; species Actinoplanes sp. CA-142083. The sequence goes on along the minus strand of NZ_CP192076.1, from coordinate 6,010,731 downwards.
TCGACGAGTCCACCCTCGAGGCCCGCACCCGCAAGGCGGCCGACAGCCTGGCCGAGCAGGGCGTCCCCGTCACGGTCGTCGCATCGAAGGCCGTCGTGGGTGGCGGCGGCGCCCCGGACGTCCAGCTCCGCAGCTGGTCACTCTCGCTTCCGCACACGTACGCCGAAAGCCTGCGCACCACCACGCCACCGATCGTCGGCCGAGTGGAGCACGGACAACTCCTCCTGGATCTCCGCTGCATCCCAACCGAGGCCGACGCCGAGGTCGTGACCGCCGTTCTCCGTGTAGCCGGAAACTTGTAGCGAAATGCACGTCCTCGCCACCGCCGGCCACGTCGACCACGGCAAGTCCACCCTGGTCCGCGCCCTGACCGGCATGGAACCGGACCGCTGGGCCGAGGAACGCCGCCGCGGCATGACGATCGACCTGGGCTTCGCCTGGACCACGACACCGAACAACGAAACTGTCGCGTTCGTGGACGTCCCCGGCCACGAACGTTTCGTGCCCAACATGCTTGCCGGCGTCGGCCCCGTCCCCGCCGCCCTCGTGATCGTCGCCGCCGACGAGGGCTGGATGCCGCAGTCCGCCGAGCACCTGGCCGCCCTGAACGCCCTCGACGTCCGCCACGGCCTGCTGGTCGTCACCCGCGCCGACCTCGCCGATCCCGCGGCCGCAACCGCGCAGGCCCGCGCGAAACTTGCCGGCACCACCCTGTCCGGCGCCGAGTCGGTGGCGGTGAGCGCCCCCACCGGCGAAGGCCTGGACGACCTGAGAGCGGCCATCGACCGCCTCGTAGCGAAACTTCCCACCCCACAGAGCGAAACTCCCGTCCGCCTGTGGATCGACCGCGCCTTCACCATCAAGGGCGCCGGCACGGTCGTGACCGGCACCCTCGGCGCCGGCGCCGTCCGGGTCGGCGACGAATTCCGGCTGGGCGACGAAACCGTCCGCGTCCGCGGCCTCCAGACTCTCGGCGAACCCCAGACCGAGGTGACCGCCGTGTCCCGGGTCGCCATCAACCTCCGCGGCACCGACAAGGACCGGGCCGCCCGGGGCAACGCCCTCCTGACCCCAGGCCTCTTCCGCCTCACCGACCTCATCGACGTGCGCATTCACGGCGACCCGGCCAAGGAGCTCCCCGCCACCCTGACCCTCCACATCGGATCGGCGGCCGTCCCCGCGAGAGTCCGCCCGCTAGGCCCCGACACCGCCCGCCTGCGCCTGTCCCACCCGCTCCCGCTGCGCCTGGGCGACCGTGCCCTGCTGCGCGACCCGGGCCGCCGCCACATAGCCGGCGGCGTCACCGTCCTGGACGTCGCCCCGCCCGGCCTGTCCCGCCGGGGCGCCGCCGCGGCCCGCGCCGCCGAGCTGGCCGGCGAGACCGGCACGCCCGACCTCGCCGCCGAGCTACGCCGTCGCCACCTCATCAGGCGCGACGACCTCACCACCATGGGCGTCCCCATCGACCGCGCTCCCTTGGCCGGGGAGTGGTTCGCCGATCCGACCCACTGGGCCGCCCTGGAAGAGCGCCTGCCACAGGTGGTGGCCCTCTACAAGTCCGAGCACCCCCTGGAGCCCGGCATCCCCTTGGAGGCCCTGCGCCACCGGATGGAGCTTCCCGACCGCGCCCTGGTGGAAGCCCTCGTCAAGCCACCGTTGGCGATCCGGTCGGGCCGGGTCACCGTCGCCGGGCAGGAAGGCATCCCGGCCGAGCTGCAGAACGCCGTGGACAAGGCGTTCGCCGGAAAGGGCCCGTTCACCGCCCCCGAGGCCTACGACCTCGCCGGCCACGGCCTGGGCGCCCGCCAGCTGGCCGCCGCCGTCCGGGCCGGCCTCCTGGTGCAGCTCGCCCCCAACGTCGTCCTGAAAGCCGGCGCCCCCGAACACGCCGCAAAAGAGCTGCGGAAACTTTCCCAGCCCTTCACGCTCAGCGAGGCGCGCAAGGCGCTCGACACCACGCGCCGCGTAGCCGTGCCCCTGCTGGAGTTTCTCGACCGGAAAGGGCTCACGGCACGGCAGGAAGACGACCGTCGAATCATCTCGCCGAACGCAGACCCTCAGTAGAACTTCGCCTGGCCGCCGCCCGCCGTTCAGGACACCGCGCCGAGACTGACCGGCATGGATCGGATCAATCGTCGTGGATTCTTGGGGCTGGCCGCCGGCGCGACCGCCATGACCGCCCTCTCGCCCAGCATCGCCCGGGCCGCGGCCATCCCGGCCGACCGCCGCACCGGCACCCTCGCCGACGTCGAGCACATCGTCGTCCTCATGCAGGAGAACCGGTCGTTCGACCACTACTTCGGCGCGCTGCGCGGCGTACGCGGCTTCGGCGACCGCACCCCGGTGACCAAGCCGGACGGCGAGTCGGTGTGGCATCAGGACGGCGTGCTGCCGTTCCGCCCCGACATCGACGACCTGGGTCTGGCCTTCCTCGAGGACCTGCCGCACGGCTGGAACGACGGCCACGACGCCTTCGACCACGGCCGCTACGACCGGTGGGTGCCGGCCAAGTCGGCGACCACGATGGCGTACCTGACCCGCGAGGACATCCCGTTCCACTACGCCCTCGCCGACCAGTTCACGATCTGCGACGCGTACCACTGCTCGCTGATGGGTCCGACGGACCCGAACCGCTATTACATGTGGACCGGCTACACCGGCAACGACGGGACGGGCGGCGGGCCGGTCGTCACGAACGACGAGCTCGGGTACGGCTGGACCACCTATCCCGAGCGGCTCGAGGCGGCCGGCGTCTCGTGGAAGATCTACCAGGACGCCGGCGACGGTCTGGACGCGGCCGGCTTCTGGGGCTGGACCTCCGACCCGTACATCGGCAACTACGGCGACAACTCGCTGCTGTACTTCGACGCCTACCGCAACGCCGCCCCCGGCTCGCCGCTCTACGACAAGGCGCGCACCGGCACGAACCTCAAGGGCGGCGACGACATGTTCCGCATCCTCCACGAGGACGTGCTGACCGGCAAACTCCCGAAAGTTTCCTGGATCGCCGCCCCCGAGGCCTACACGGAACACCCGAACTGGCCGGCGAACTACGGCGCCTGGTACATCGCGAACGTCCTCGACGCGCTGACCGCCGACCCCAAGGTGTGGGCGCGGACGGTCCTGCTCATCACGTACGACGAGAACGACGGCTTCTTCGACCACGCCGTCCCGGCCTACCCGACCGCCGGAAACTCCACGGTGGACTTGCGCGACGAGTTTCTGCCGGCCTCCAACGGCCACATCGCCGGCCCGTACGGTCTCGGCCAGCGCGTTCCGATGCTGGTGGTCTCGCCCTGGAGCACCGGCGGTTTCGTCTGCTCCGAGGTCTACGACCACACCTCGATCATCCGCTTCATCGAGAAGCGCTTCGGCGTCCACGAGCCCAACATCTCGCCGTGGCGGCGCGCCGTCTGCGGCGACCTGACGGCCGCCTTCGACTTCCGCAAGACACGTCCGGCCGCGCCGCGACTGCCCGACACCGCCGGGTACGCCCCGGCCGACCGCGACCGCCATCCCGACTACGTGCCGACGCCGCCCGCCGATCCCAAGCTTCCCCGGCCCGAGCGCGGCGTGCGGGCGGCCCGTCCGCTGCCCTACGACCTGGCTGTGGACGCCCGTTTCGGCGGGGGCGAACTGACCTTGACTTTCGCGAGCCGGGGGAAGGCCGGCGCCGTCTTCCACACGACGACGCCGGGCGGGGAGCCGCGCACCTTCACGGCCGCCACCCGTACCCACCTGACCGGCGCGTGGCCCGCCGACGCGGACGTCACCGTGCACGGCCCCAACGGCTTTCTGCGCCGCTTCCGCGCCGCCGGCGTCGAGCCGGCGATCAGGAACGCGCGACTCACCCTGGCGAATCCTTCCGCCCGCGCCGCACGGGTCGTTCTCGTCGACGCGTACGGCGGGGAGCGCACCGTCATCCGCCTGAACCCCGGCCAGAGCCAGGTGCGCCACCTCCCACTGCGCGACGGCTGGTACGACATCTCCCTGACCAGCGACCTCGACCCCGCGTATGTCCGCCGGCTGGTCGGCAGCGTCGAGGACGGCACGCCGGGAGTCAGCCAGCCGTAGTCTTCCCCGCATGACCGTGACCCCGCGGCGGCAGATGTGGCCGCTCTACGCCGCGGGTTTCACCACCGCCTTCGGCGCGCACGCGATCGCCGCGAACCTCGGTGGCTTCTCCGACGACGCGGTCACCTCGCTGCTCGTCCTCGGCGGCCTGCTCGCCCTCTACGACGGCGCCGAGGTCCTGCTCAAGCCGGTCTTCGGCAGTCTCGCCGACCGCGTCGGCGCCCGCCCGCTGCTGCTCGGCGGCCTGGTCGCCTTCGCGCTCGCGTCGGCCGTCTACGTGCTCGCCGACAGCCCCGGCTGGCTGTGGGCCGCCCGCCTCGGCCAGGGCGCCGCCGCCTCCGCGTTCTCCCCGGCCGCCTCCGCTCTGGTGGCCCGCCTCAACCCGGCCGCGAAACACGGGCGCGCGTTCGGCTCGTACGGCTTCTACAAGTCGATCGGCTACACCCTTGGCCCCCTGCTCGGCGGCCTTCTCGTGTGGGCGAGTGGCCTGCGGCTGCTTTTCGCGGTCCTCACCGTGCTGGCCGTGGCCGTGGCGGTCTGGGCGCTGGTGGCCGTCCCGGTCGTCCCGCCGCTGCCCAAGAAGCGGCAGACCGTCCTCGACCTCGCCCGCCGCCTGACCGCCCCCGCGTTCCTCGGCCCGACCGCCGCCCTCGCCGCCGCCACCGCCGCGCTGTCCGTCGGCGTCGGCTTCCTGCCCGTCACCGGCCGCGAGGCCGGCCTCGGCACCGTCGCGACCGGCGCCGCCGTCTCCGTTCTGGCCCTGTGCGCGGCCGTCGTCCAGCCGCGCGCCGGCCGGGCTCTCGACGCGGGCCGCCTGACCACCCGCACCGGCCTGACCGCGGGCCTGCTGCTGGCCGCCGCCGGCCTGGCCGCCGCCATGCTGCCCGGCCTGGCCGGGGTGCTGATCTCCGCCGCGCTGATCGGCGCCGGCACGGGTCTCATCACCCCGCTCGGGTTCGCCGCCCTGGCCGCGAACACCCCGCCCGAACGCCTGGGCCAGACCATGGGCGCCGCCGAGCTGGGGCGCGAGCTCGGCGACGCGGGCGGCCCGCTCCTGGTCGCCGGGGTCGCCACGCTCACCAGCCTGACGTACGGCTTCGCTGCCCTGGCCATCCTCCTGGCCGCCGGCGCCGCCCTGGCCCTGGCCCGCCGCCACACCAGCGCGCCCACCACAGCCTGACCGCACGCGGGCGGCCCTCAAGCTCCCGAGAGCAGCGCCCGCAACGGCCTCTCCGCCACCGCGAAATCCACCCGCCGCCCGCTGAACAACTCCCCGTACAGCACCGACTCCATGATGCGCACGTAGAGGAATGCCAGCGGAAGCAGATCGCCCTCCGCCGCCACCCCCGCCTCCACGAAAATGTCGCGCTGCGCCAGCACCGCCCGCCGATGCACCTCACCCGAGGGCGTGAACAGCACCCGCGCCGCCGTCGACGGCTCCTCGGCCACGAACCGCCGCATCGGCCGCGCGCTCCACAACCGGTCCGCGAACCGCCGCGACACCTCGATCACGCCATCCACCCCGGACTGCTTCCGCGCCGCCCGCGCCCGGTCGAGCGTCCGCCGTCCCAGCGCCCACAACGCGTCCCCGAGCAGGGCATCCCGGCTGCCCACGATCCGATAGAGAGTGGCCCGGCTGATCGCCAGCTGCGTCGCCAGCAGATCCATGTCGAGCGATCCCCTGACCTGGAACTGACGCACGGCGCCGCGCACCACCGCGCCCGGGGCGATCACCCGGCGGGAATTCTCAGTCTTCACCGCGCCCTCCCGGCCCGTATACCCCGCGACGGCGCCGCCGGTTCACCGACCTGCGACAGCCGTCTCACGCCTCGCGGATCCTCGAACGAATCCCGGAAAGCGATCCGTACTGCGGGCCAATCGCATCTCCAACACCACCGGGAGAGATCATGCAGGTCAGGACACGCAACGTGGTCGCCGCGCTCGCCGGCCTGGCAATCGCCGGCGCCGCACTCACCCTGGTGCCGGACGCCGGCGCCGCCACCGCCTCGTTCCGCCGCGGTCCCGACCCGTCGGCCGCGAGCATCCGCGCCGCCAACGGCCCGTTCGCGATCACCCGGACGAATGTTGCGCGCACGAGCGTCACCGGTTTCGGCGGCGGCGATATCTACGCCCCGAACGAAACCAGCGCCGGCACTTTCGGCGCGGTAGCGATCGCGCCCGGCTTCACCGCCACCCGGAGCAGCCTCGCCTGGCTGGCGCCGCGAATCGCCTCGCAGGGCTTCGTCGTCTTCAACATCGACACCCTGACCACCTCGGACCAGCCGGCCCAGCGGGGCCGCGAGTTGCTCGCCGCGCTCGACTTTCTCACCGGCAGCAGCAACGCCCGCGCGAAAATCGACAAGAACCGCCTCGCCGTGATGGGTCACTCGATGGGCGGCGGCGGCACCCTCGAGGCCGCCAAGAGCCGCCCGTCGCTGCAGGCCGCGGTCCCGCTCACGCCATGGGATCTGACCAAGAGCTTCTCCGCCGTCACCGTTCCCACGATGATCATCGGCGCGCAGTCGGACACGATCGCGCCGGTGCGCCAGCACTCCGACCGGTTCTTCGCGAGCCTGCCGTCCACCGCCGACAAGGGCTATCTCGAGCTGGCCGGCGCGTCGCATTTCGCGCCCAACATTCCGAACACCACGATCGCCTCGACCAGCGTCGCGTGGCTGAAGCGTTTCGTCGACGACGACACCCGCTACGAACAGTTCCTCTGCCCAGGCCCGTCCGGCAGCGGCGTCAGCGACTACGAGACGAACTGCCCGCACCGCGGCTGAAGGGCATCGCCGCCGTCGTCAGGTGCTCCAGAAATCGCGTGACCGCGGGGGAAAGTCTCCGGCCGGGCGGCGTGGCCGCGTAGATGTGCCGGACCGACTCGTCGTCCGGGTGGAGCCGCAGCACCGCGATGCCCGGCGGGACGCGGCCGGCGGCCAGGGCGGGGATCAGCGCCACGCCCAGGCCGGCGGCCACGCACCCGAGCTTGCCGGTCCACTCGGCCGCGGTGATTTCGATCCGCGGGCGAAAGCCGGACGGCAACGAGGCCCGCAACAGCGTCTCCTCCGCGCTGGCCGACCCGGCGATGAAGGCGTCACCGGCCAGCTCGTCGAGGCGGACCGTGCGGCGCCGCGCGAGGCGATGGCCGCGAGCGACGGCGACCAGCATCCGTTCGTCGAGCAGATGCCGCAGCTCGAAGCGGGCGCGATCGAGCGGCCCGGCCGGCGAGGAGCTCACCACGGCGACGTCCGCTTCGCCGGCGGCGAGCCGTTCCAGCAGCCCCGGCGTGAGGCCTTCGACCAAGGTCAGACCCACTTCCGGGTACGCCTCGCGAAAGCTCGCCAGCGCCGCCGGCACGAGCGCCGCGACCGCCGTGGGAAAGGCGCCGACCCGCAACCGCCCGCTGCCGAGGGACCGCACCTCCTCGACCGCACGGCGGGCGCTGTCGAGCCCGTCGAGCACCTGCGACGCGTACGGGAGAAGGGCGCGACCCTCCTCGGTCAGCGTGACCCCGCGCGGCAGCCGGTCGAAGACCCGGCTGCCCAGTTCCGCCTCCAGGGCGCCGATCTGCCGGGAGACCGCGGATTGGGTGTACCGGAGGCGGCGCGCGGCGGCCGTGATCGAGCCGAGGTGCGCGACCGTCCGGAAGATCGCCAGGAGCTGGGTGTCCATGCCGTCGAAGCATGCCAGCCATGCCGGACATTCGTTGGCCGCATCGCTCGCGAGAATTTAGCGTTGCCCGTATGAAACTCACGCTCGACAACCCGGAAACTGTCGCCGCGCCTTTCGGAGACCGGTTCGCTCACGTCGCCCGCCTCGACCTCGACGGCGGCGCTCTGCTGATGCTGGCCGGGCAGGTGGCGGTCGACGACGAAGGGAAAGTTTTCGCGCCCGGTGACGCCGCCGGGCAGGCCGAGCGGATCTTCGAGATCATCGGGGGGCTGCTCGCGGCGCATGGCGCGACCTTCGCCGACGTGCTGCACATCCGCACGTTCATGACCGATTTCGGCGATCTGACGGCCTACGGCGCGGTCCGCCGCCGCCTCTTCGGCGGAGCCGGCACCCCACCGCCGGCGAGCACGACCGTGCAGGTCAGCGGACTGTTTCTGGAGGGGGCGGTGCTGGAGGTGGAGGTGACAGCGGCGGCACCGGCAGCGTCCGGAGCCGCTCCGGGTCGTTGAGGACGTCGATCGCGACGATCCGCCCCTCGCGCACGGTCAGCGCCATCACGGTCAGGGTGCGCCCGCCCGCCACCATGACGAGCCCGGCCGCGCCGTTGACCAGCGCCGGGCGGGCGTAGGGCGCGAACCGGCCGAACCCGGTCGCCTGCTCCGCGATGCCGCGGGCGCCACGCAGCACCGCCGTGAACTGCGGACGGCCGGGTCCACCGTCGGCCCGCAGCACGGCGTCGGGGTGGAGCACCTCGAGGAGCCGGTCGAAATCCCCTTCGCGCGCGGCCGCGAAAAAGGCGTCGACAATTTCGCGCTGCCGGCCGAGATCGGGATCGGGGGAGGGCGCCTGCTCGCGCACCCGACGCCGCGCCCGGCTCGCCAATTGCCGGGCCGCCGCGGCGTTGCGGTCGAGCAGCGCGCCGACCTCATCGAACGGCACCGCGAACAGGTCGTGCAGCACGAACGCGAGCCGCTCGTCCGGCCCGAGCGTGTCCAGCACGACCATCAGCGCCACGCCGACCTCGTCGGACAGCAGCGCCTGCTGCTCCGGGTCCGGCCCCGACGGCAGGCTCACCACCGGGTCCGGCATCCGCACCTCGGGATGGTTGCGGCGGCCGCGCAGCACGTTGAGGCAGACCCGCCCGACGATCGTGGTGAGCCAGCCCGGAATGTTCGCGACACTTTCCGCATCCGCGCCGCTGGCCCGCAGCCACGCCTCCTGCACCGCGTCGTCGGCCTCGCTGAACGAGCCGAGCATCCGGTAGGCAACCGCGCGCAACCGCGGTCGCTCCGCCTCGAAATCGTCCGTCAGCAAATGCATCGGTCACATCTTCGCGCCGCCGGGTGTCATGCGGGAAACCCGAGACGCGAAAGAGGAGAAGTCATGTTTCTGGTGACCGGTGGTACCGGCACCCTCGGCCGGCACGTGATCCCGCTGCTGCGGGAGGCCGGCGCCGAGGTGCGCATCCTGACCCGCCAGACGCTCCCGGGCCACGTGACCGGCGACCTGGAGACCGGCCTCGGCCTCGACGAGGCCTTGGACGGGGTCGACACGGTGCTGCACCTGGCCGGCAGCCCGAAGAACGACGATCAAAAAGCAGCCCATCTCGTACGCGCGGCCGGCCGCGCCCGCAAGCCGCACATCGTCTACGTGTCGGTCGTAGGTTGCGAGTGGATTCCGGTTCACAGCGCGATCGACCGTGGAATGTTCGGATACTTCGAGCGCAAGCGGGCCGCCGAGGTCGTCATCGAGAAGTCCGGCCTGCCCTGGACGACGCTGCGCGCGACACAGTTCCACGACCTCACCTGGAAAGTTGCCGAGTCCGCCGCGAAACTTCCTGTGATGCCGGCCCTCGCCGGCGTGCGCTTCCAGCCGGTGGAGACCGCCGAGGTCGCGCGCCACCTCGTCGGCCTCGCCCTCGGTGGGCCCGCCGGCGTGCGCCCTGACCTGGCCGGGCCGCGGGTCTACCCGATGACCGAGCTGTTCCGGATGTGGTTGCACGCCACCGGCCGCCGTCGCGCGGTGCTGCCCGTGCGCGCCGCCGGGGGCGCCTACAAGGCCGTACGCGATGGCGCCGTCCTGCCCGGACCGGACGCCGACCTCGGCACGGTGACCTGGGAGGACTTCCTCAAGATCAGAGCTTGACGGCGGCTTCGGTAAGTCGTAGCTTACGGTAAGCCATGACGAACGCAACCGCGATGCTGACCGCGCTGGGCGACCCGACCCGGCAGGCGATCTTCGAGCGGCTGGCCGACGGACCACTCGCGGTCGGCCAGCTCGCCGGCGTCCTGCCGATCAGCCGCCCGGCCGTCTCCCAGCACCTCAAGGTCCTCAAGGACGTCGGCCTCGTCACCGACCGGCAGGACGGCACCCGCCGCCTCTACTCGGTCGACCCGGACGGGCTGGCGGTCCTGCGGGCGCACCTCGACGGGTTCTGGGAACGGTCGCTTGCGGCCTTTCAGCAGCACGCCAACCAGGATCGGGAGAAACCAGACCATGATCGGGACAACTGAGGCCGTACGCCGGGAGGTCGTCGTCGACGTGCCACCCGCTCGCGCCTTCGAGCTGTTCACCGCGGAGATGACCTCGTGGTGGCCGGCGAAGCACCACATCGGCTCGGCGCCGATCGCGGAGATCGTCATCGAGCCCCGCACCGGCGGCCGCTGGTTCACCCGCCACGAGGACGGCACCGAGACGTCCACCGGCGTCGTCACCGCCTGGGAGCCGCCGTCCCGCCTGGTCGTAACGTGGCAGATCGCCGCCGACTGGAAATTCCACGACGATTTCGTGACCACCGTCGAGGTGACTTTCCAGCCCGAGGGCGACGACCGCACCCGCGTACGGCTGGAACACCGTGACCTGGACGCCTTCGGCGCCGACGCCGCCGCGATGCGGGAAACTTTCGAAGGTCCCGAGGCCTGGAACGGCACCCTGCAGGCGTACGCGGCGGTGGCCAACGCATGAAGCTCGCCGTCGTTCTCTACCAGACCGCCGACGACTTCGCGGCGAAGGCGACCGCGCTGTTCCCGGCGCACAAGGCCCGGCTCGACGAGTTCCACGCGTCCGGCGACCTGCTGATGGTCGGCACTTTCGACAACATCGCGAAAGATGGCTCGATGGCCGTTTTCGCCTCCCGTGCGGCCGCCGAGAAGTTCGTCGACGGCGACCCGTTCCTCCTCAACGGCGTCGTCCGCAGTCACGAGATCCGCGATTGGAACGAGATCTACTCCTGATCCGCCAAGTCAGACGTATGGGACTTCTTTCCGGGGGTACGCGGTAGTCGAGGCCATCGCGCCCCGGAGGGAGAACCCCGTCATGACCACGGCGACCACCACGCATTTCCCGACCGCGGGAACCCAGCTCGAGGGGGATCTGGTCCTGCCGCCCGGTGCGCACGGCGTGGTCGTCTTCGCGCACGGCACCGGCAGCTCCCGGCACAGCCCGCGCAACCGCATGGTGGCCGCCGCGCTCAACCGGCGCTCCCTCGGCACCTTGCTCGTCGACCTGCTGACCCACGAGGAGGAGGTCGAGGACGCCCGCACCCGCGACCTGCGCTTCGACATCGGCCTGCTCGCCGACCGCCTGATCGGCCTCGTCGACTGGCTCGGCGAGCACCCGGAGACCCGCAGCCTGCCGGTCGGCCTCTTCGGCGCCAGCACCGGCGCGGCCGCCGCCCTGGTCGCCGCCGCGTCCCACCGCGAGCACATCGCCGCCGTCGTGTCCCGCGGCGGCCGCCCCGACCTGGCCGGTCCGGCGCTGATCCAGGTCGAGGTGCCGACGCTGCTGATCGTGGGTGAGCGGGACCTTCCCGTGGTCGAGCTCAACGAACAGGCCCGCAACACGATGACCGTCGACGCGGAGCTGCGGATCGTCCCCGGCGCCACGCACCTGTTCGAGGAGCCCGGCGCCCTGGAGATCGTCTCCGAGGAGGCCGGGACATGGTTCGCGACGCATCTCCGATAGTTTTCGCCGACCGCGACGAGGCCGGCCGCCTGCTCGGCCACGAGGTCGCCCGCCGCCTCGGCCACGACCCCTCGCCGGCGCCCGGCCACGACCCCTTGCCGGCGCCTGGTCGCGGTCACTCGCCGTCGCCCGGTCACGACCCCTCGCCGGCGCGTGGTTACGACCCCTTGCCGGCGCCTGGTCGCGATCACTCGCCGGCGCGCGGTCACGACTCTTTGCGGGCGCCCGGTCACGACCGTTCGCCGTCGTCCGTTCCGGACACCTCGCCGTCGTCCGTTCCGGACACCTCGCCGTCGTCCGTTCCGGACACCTCGCCGGCGCTCGTGCTCGCCCTGCCACGCGGGGGAGTCCCGGTGGCGGTCCGGGTGGCGGCCCGCATCGGCGGCGACCTCGACATCGTCCTCGCCCGCAAGATCGGCGCTCCCGGCCGCCCCGAGTTCGGCGTCGGCGCGATCGCGGAGGACGGACCTCCCGTCTTCGACGAGGGCTCGCTGGCGTTCCTGGGCATCACCGAGGACGACCTGGCCGACACCGTCACCAAGGAGCGCGCCGAGCTGGCGCGCCGCGTCCGCCGCTACCGCGAGGGCCGTCCCGCCCCGGCGGCCACCGGCCGTACGGTCATCCTGGTCGACGACGGCCTGGCCACCGGCGTGACCGCCCGCGCCGCGCTGCGGTGGCTGCACGACCAGTCCCCGCGCCGCACCATCCTGGCCGCGCCCGTCTGCGCCCCACAGGCCGCGGAAAGTCTCGCCGCCGACGCCGACACGGTCATCTGCCTGAGCGTCCCGCCGTCATTCCGCGCGGTGGGTCAGTGGTACGACGACTTCCACCAGCTCACCGACGAGGACGTCGCGCTGGCGATGAGCGGTTTCGCTCACACCTGATCCTGTACGCCCGGCGTGCGCCCCGGATACTGCGGGGGCCCCTGGCCGAGCGGCACGTAGTCCTCGAGCAGCGCCGGGGTGAGCCCCGCCTTGTGGATCGCCCGCAGCGCGGCCAGGAAATCCTTCACGAACGCCGGCCGGAAATGCATGAGGATGATGTCGCCCCGCTGAACGGACTTGCCCTCCTGGTAGCGGACGATCCCCTTGTCGACGGTTTCCTTCCACATGAAGGCCGCCTTGATCCCGCACTCCTTGGCCACCCGCAGCGTGGTCGAGTCCTTGTCCCCGAACGGCGGCCGGAACAGCACCGGCCGGCGTCCGTACCACTGCTCGAGCTGGTCGGTGCCGTCGCAGATCTGCCGCCGCTGGAAGCCGTAGGACTTACCCGCCAGCTCCGGATGCGAGATCGTATGCGCCTCGATCACCGCGCCGTAGCTCCGCAGCCGGTCGAAGAACGCCACGTTGTCCTGAATAGCCTCGGTAGTGAGAAACAGCGTCACCGGAATCCCGGCCGCCGCGAAAAGTTTCAAGGCCTCCGGGTTCTTGAGATACCCGTCATCCATGGTCAGAAAGGCAACCGGCTGCGTAACCGGCACCCGCGACAGATACGGAACCTGATCCCCGTCCGGCAGCACGATCGGCTCCGGCGCCGGGCGGGGCGGAAAGGCCGGGATGTCGCTGAGCTTCCACCCGACGGGCGCCCCGAGACTCGGGTCAAGAGCCGGCCCACCCGCGACCCCGCCGTAGCCCAGCGGCCCCTGCGTCCCGCCCAGGCCCGCTCCGGGCGTACCGCCGTAGCCCGGTTGTCCGGGTGCGCCGCCGATCCCCGGTCCCTCCTGTGTCCCGCCGTTGCCCTGGTTGCCGAGTGTTCCGCCCCCGAGTGTTCCGCCCCCGGGTGTTCCGCTGTTGCCCGGCGCTCCCGGAACCGAGCCCGACCCGACCACGGCACCCGGGCCCGCGCCGGCGCCCGGCGCGCCCAAGCCGCCTGACGGCCCGCCCGACGGAAAGCCGACCGGCCCGGCAGTCGCGGCGGGATCGAGCGTCGGCGCCCCGGCTGCATCGACCGACGCGGAAGGCGATGCCGAAGGCGCGGCGGTGCGCAGAGCCCGCTCGGCGCTCCAGCCACCCACGGCCGGCAGCGCCACCAGCCCCGCACAGACGGCCCCGAGCACGACCCGTCGCCGATTCAGCGTGATCACCCGGCGCACCCTACCGGCTCGAGGCAAACCCGCAGCCCACGGCACCCACCGCCCCCAATCACCCCAAATCCGCCACCACCCTCATCACTAAATATCCTGATTTATCCGGCGGGGGCTCGCGCAACGTGAAGACTTGCCGCGCGCTCCGAACCGCAGATCATCAAGATCCGCCCGCGATCGGCGACCCGGCGCGAGCGGGGGCGCGTGGGCCGCGCGAGGGGCGGAGCGGGCCGCGGTCGGGAGCGGGCAGCGCGCGGGAGCGGGCAGCGTGCGGTGGCGGGCAGCGTGCGGTGGCGGGCAGCGTGCGGCAGCGAGCAGCGTGCGGCACCGAGCAGCGGGCAGCGTGCGGCACCGAGCAGCGGGCAGCGTGCGGCAGCGAGCAGCGTGCGGGAGCAGACAGCGTGCGGCAGCGGGCAGCGTGCGGGAGCGGGCAGCGCGCGGGAGCGGAAGCACGGAGGCGTCGCCGATCGTGATGAGTTGGCGTCGGCAGCGCACGCCAACTCATCACCCTTGCCAAGCTCAACTCGCCAGGCGGAAAGTTTCCGCGTGCTGCTGGCGGGACGGCACCTTCAGCGCCCGCAACGACCGCAGCACCGCGTCCGTCATCGCCGCCGGACCGCACACATACACATCCCGCTCGACGATGTCGGGCACCAGGGCGACCAGACTCTCCGGGCTGAACGGCTGGTTCGGCGGCTCGCCCGCCCCCGTGCGGCCCGTGAGCAGGTGCAGCTTCGCCCCGCGTACGGAAGCAAGGTTTTGCATTTCTCCCAGCAGGACCGCCTCGGCCTGGCCCGGCACGCGGTACAGCACCACGATGTCGCCGGGCTGGCGATCGTCCTCGAGCAGGGCCCGGATCGGTGTCACGCCGATGCCCCCGGCGATCAGCAGCGTCTTGTCGGTGACGCGCTGACCGGAAGTGAACGCGCCATACGGTCCCTCGGCGAACACGCGCGTGCCGATCGGCAACTTTCGCAGGCCCGCGCTGGTGACGCCGATACCCTTCGCGGTCAGGCGCAGCGAACGGCCGTCGGGAGCCGCGGACAGCGAGAACGGGTTGACCTGCCACCAGGGGTTGTGGCCGAGGAAGCGCCACAGGAAGAACTGCCCGGCCCGGGCCTGGAGGCGGCTCAGATCGTGGCCGGTCATGTAGACCGAGACCACGTCGTCGGCCTCGGGCACGACCGCGGCGACCTTGAGCTGGTGCCGGGCGTTGCGGATCAGCGGGGTCAGGAACCGGCCGGTGAACAGGGCGCCGAGCGCGAAAGCCCACAGCCCCCACCAGTACACCTGGGTGAAAATGTTGGTCTTGAAGGCTGATCCCTCGTAGACCTGGTGGATGATCCCCAGCGTCACGATCAGGTAGACCAGCAGGTGCAGCGTGTGCCACGTCTCGTAGGAAACCCGGCGGCGCACGGCGCGCAGCGAGACCGCGGCGACCACGACCAGCAGCCCGGCGGCGATCATGCCGAGGAGCACGGGCATCTGCTTGGCAAGGTTGGGGATCTCGGCGAAGAACGAAATCTTGTCGAGCGACGAATAACCCAGCAGCACGAAAGTTGGGTGCAACAAAACCAGCCAGAAGAGGGTGAAACCCGTCCAGCGGTGCCAGGTCGTGAGCTTGTCCATGCCGATGCGCCGGTCGAGGAACGGCAACCGGGCGATCAGCAGCAGCTGAAGGGCCATGACGAAAGCGAGATGCAGGCCGAGGAAACGGCCGACCGAGGTGAGAGTGTTGTGCGCCGGCGTGGCCGGGCGCGCGAACATCAGCTCGACGATCGCCAGGTTGGCGACCAGGAAGATCCAGAGGGCTATATGTGCGCTGCGAGCGGTCGTGGTGGCGCGGGTCTGGGGCTGGGTCACGGCTGTCATCCGATATCTCCCCGCTGCTGGCGTTGCCGGCGTGTACCACAGGTAGCGGAACCGGGTTCACCGCGCAACCGGGGAGGTGACAGGAGTTGGCGCGGGCCGGGAATACTGGTCGGGCGCCCGGGGATTCCGGGACGCGGAGGAGGGTTCACGGGGATGCCGGGCGAGGACGTTGTGCCTGACAATACGGATATGCCGGACAAGGGCCAGGCGATGGGCTCGGCACGGGTCACGCCGCCGGCTTCAAGACCCGGCACCGTGTACGGCGGCCACCCCGCCCCCGGGCCATCGGCCCCCACGCCGGCCACTCCCAAGGCAGCCGGCAAGGCTTCCGTCCCGGTGCCCGCCTTCCCGCCCCGGCCCCAGCCCGCGCAGCCCCCGGCCCAGCCGATGTTCCCCCAGGCCCAGCCGCCCGCGCTTCCCCCGTCGCAGCCCACGCCCCCGCCCGTACCCGGAAAGCCCCGCAAGCGCCGCCGCCTCCTCCTGGCCGTACTCCTCCCCGCGATCCTCCTCATCGCCCTGGCCTCCTCCGGCGTAGCGGTCCAGCTCAACCGCGCCCTCCCCGCCGCCACCCTCACCACCACCGTCGCCACCACCCTCAAGATCCCCGGTAAGCTGCCCGCCCTCCCGTGGCCGAAGTCCGGCTCGGCCGAGCTGATGATCGAGGGCTTAGGGCGCATCGGAGGCTCCGGCGACAACGACGCCGAGGCGATCGGCAGCGTCGCCAAGGTCATGACCGCCTACCTGATCCTCAAGAACCACCCGCTCAGCGGCGACGAGCAGGGCCCCACGATCACCGTCACCCAGGCGGACGTGGCCGACTACCAGTCCCGCATCCCGTCCGGGCAGTCCCTGGTCCCGGTCCAGGCCGGCGAGAAGATCACCGAGCGCCAGGCCCTCGAGGCCCTCATGCTCCCGTCCGCCAACAACATCGCGCACATGCTCGGCGTCTGGGATGCCGGCAGCGAGGACGCCTTCCTCACCAAGATGAACGACGCCGCCGCCGAGCTGGGCATGAAGAACACCCACTACACCGACCCGAGCGGCTTCCTCCCGACCACCATCAGCACCGCCGCCGACCAGGTCATCCTCGGTCGCGCCGCGCTCAAGGACGCCGTCTTCGCCGAGATCGTCGCGCTGGAGAGCGCCGAGATCCCGGTGGCCGGCAAGATCAAGAACTACAACGACCTTCTGGGCGAGCAGGGCGTCTTCGGCATCAAGACCGGCTCCACGGGCGAGGCCGGCGGCAACCTCGTCTTCGCCGCTCACCTGGAGGTCGGCGGCAAGACCCTCACCCTCGTCGGCGCCGTCTTCAACCAGCCCGGCGCGCACACCCCCGAGCAATTGGCCCAAGTCAACAGGGTGGTCCGCAAGCTGCTCACCGCCGTGCAGAACGTCGTGAAGCAGTACACCCTCCTCGAGGACAAGCCCGCCGGCACCGTCAAGACCGCCTGGGGCTCCACCGCGACGATCAGCCCCACCGCCCCGCTCAGGGTGGTCGGCTGGCCAGGACTGGCCGTCAAGGTCAAGACAACCAGGGCAAACCCGGGCTCAGAGGTCAAGTCCGGCCAGGTGGTGGGCAATGTCCAAGCGGCCGACGTACGGGTCGACCTGTCCACAGACGCAGCAACCACTCCACCGAGCTTCTGGTGGAAGGTGACGCGCCGCCCCTAGCCGAGTCCCGCCCCGGCACCGGCCGACACCCGCCCGTCCCCGTCCCTCCCTACCGGCGGGACAACGACCCGAGAGGCTCAGCCATGCCTTCCGACTCACGCCAGGTCGCCGAGCGCATCGACCGTCCCGCCGCCGACGTCTACGCCTACGCAGTGAACCCCGCCCACATCGCCGACTGGGCCCCCGGCCTGGGCGATCGCGTGGAACACATCGACGGCGATTGGTTCGTGGAGACCGGCATGGGCCGCGTGCGGGTCGTCTTCGCGCCGGCGAACGCATTCGGCGTCCTCGATCACGAGGTGTTCCTGCCGACCGGCCAGCGCTTCTACAATCCGCTCCGCGTCGTCCCCCACGGCGACGGCTCCGAGATCGTGTTCACGGTTCGCCGTACGCCCGGAATGTCCGACACGGACCTGGACCGCGACGCCGGCGCGGTCGCCGCGGACCTCGCCCGTCTCAAGCAGATCCTGGAAACAAACGAATAACCCCTGGCCAGAGCCCTGCGAGGCGTGCACCATCGGATGATGCTCATCACCTTCGCCCGGGCTTTGAGCGGTTCCACACTGGCCACCATCCGCCGCGGCGACGGGGTGGTGCTCGAGTTGCCCGGCTACGACCGCAAGTACCGGGTGCCGCACGACCTGGCCCACGCCGTGACCGAACGCGAGCTCGGCATGACCGGCGGCGTCTTCGGCTCGATCGCCGGCGGCGGCGTCTTCGACAACATGCGCGTGGTCGCCGGCCGCCCGCGCCACGACGCCGCCGAGCGCAGCAAGCGCCTGCTAGCGGCCAACAAGCAGTCGCTGGGCATCGCCGAGGTGCTGGCCGGCGTGGTGCACGACGCCGTCGAGCACGACGAGAAATCCACTCTCGAGCGCGCCCGCCGCAGCTGGGGCGTCTTCAGCACCGACCCGTTCCCATGGACCGACGAGCAGATCAAGGCCACCGTCGCCGTGCTGGCCGAGCTGGCCGTGGAGTACCAGGCGAACGGCAAGGTCGCCTTCACTTGGCCCGACCGCCTCATCAGCCAGGTCCCCGCCATGGCCGGCGCCAAACGAGGCCGCCGAGGCCGCCTCTGATCTCTACCCCTCGTCGAGCAGGTGCTGCACCTCGGTCATGCGGTCGCGCAGCAGTTGGGTGCGCGGCGCCCGGACGCCCATCTCGTCGTACATCTTGTGGACCGTGGCGAGGTCGGCGCGGGCCAGTTCCAGGTCGCCGAGCCGGGCGTGGACCAGCGCGCGGTGCGACACGGCCGTCAGCAGCGGCTCGTTCGGCTGCTCGAGCCGCTCGGCGACGGCGATCGACTCGTCGAGCCGGCGCAGCGCCGTCGGCCAGCGCTCCGCGTCGAACTCGATGCCGGCCAGGAACGCGCGGGCCACCGACTCGGCGAACAGCGCGATGTGCGGCGGCGGCGCGGTCGCCGGGTCGGTGACCGCCACGATCGCCTCCTCGAACAGCGGGATCGAGGCGTCCGCCGGCCCCGTGCCCTTCACGGCGATCGCGACGAGCATCAGCCCGTTCGGCAGGCCCTCCTTGTCGACGGTCTCCCGGAAGCAGGTGACCGCCGGCCGTGCGTACTCGAGGACCTCGGCCCAGCGCCCCTGCCGGCTCAGCGCCCACCCGACGTAGTAGTTGGACCAGCCCTCCTGCTTGCGGTCGCCGGCCCGGCGGGCGGCGGCCAGCGCGCGACGGGCGTGGCCGGTGGCGACCTCCGGTTCCTCCATGCAGATGATGTGGACCCAGGCGAGATAGCCGAGGTGGGTGGCGAGCAGCGAGTCGCCGAGCCGCTCGGCGGCGCGGGTGGAGAGGGTGAACACGTCCAGCCAGTGCGGCCAGATGCCCCAGCTGTCGGAGAACCAGTGCAGCGACTCGGCGACGTCGACCACCCGCTGGTCGTCGCCGTCGCGGGCCGCCCGCTGGAGGGCGGGCAGCCAGTTGTCGGCCTCCTGCCGCAGCCAGGCCCCGGCCTCCGCCTCGGTGGCCGGAGCGTTCGCGGGCGGGGCGTTCGCGGGCGTGGCGCCGGCCGGCGGCGCGCCGAATCCCGGTTCGAAGAAGCGCCCGGCCAGCACAACCGTGTCGAGCAGCCAGCCGTCGCGCCGCCGGATCACGTCGCGCCGCTGCGCGACGGTCTCCTCCCGGTCGAGCTCGGCGCCGGCGTAGAGGCGCAGCAGGTCGTGGAACTCGAGCCGCCCGTCCGGCCGTTGCTGCAGCAGGCAGAGCTCGACCAGCTCGTCGAGGGCCTGCTCGGTGACCGGCATCGGCTCGCCGGCGAGGACGCTGGCCAGCCCGGCGCCGGTCGAGGGCCCCGGCACCAGCGACAGGCGCCGGAAGAGCCGCCGCGCCACGTCGGTCAGCTGCTGATATGACAGCCGGAACGCCGCCTCCACCTGCAGATCCCCGGCCGCGAGCGCCGTCAGCCGCTGCTCCTCGGCGGCGAGCCGGCTGATCAGGTCGTCCAGGGTCCAGCCCGGGCGGCTCAGCAGCCGGTTGCCCGCGATCCGCAGCGCGAGCGGGATGTTGACGCAGATCCCGGCGAGGCGACGCAAGCTTTCCGGCGCGCCGCCGGCATCGTCGAGGATCACGGACAGCAGCCGTACGGCGTCAGCTTCGGGCAACGCGTCGAGGCGCAGCCGGCGTACGCCCTCGAGTCCGCTGAGCGCACGGCGGCTGGTCACCAGGACCGACGCCGGCCCGTGCGGCGGCAGGGCCGGGCGCACCTGGCTCTCGCTGATCGCGTTGTCCAGCACCACCACGAGCCGCCGGCCGCGTGTCAGCGTGTGCCACAGCGCCGCCGCCTCGTCCACGTCGCGCGGCACCGCCCGCTGCTCCGGGCTCACCGCCCGGATGAGCTTGCCGAGCACCGCCGACGGGCTCAGCGGCCGCGTGTCCAGCCCGCGCAGGTCCACGAAGACCTGCTCCTCGACCGGCCACGCCTGCGCCGCCTGCACGGCGAACGAGGTCTTGCCCACGCCCGGCGGCCCGCTGATCACGACGACCGGCGCCGTCTCCTCGGACGCGCCCGCGGCCCAGCGCGCGACCCGCCCGAGCTCGGCGTCGCGGCCGGTGAAGTCGAGCACCCGGCGGGGAAGCGGCAACCCGCCCGGCACCGGCGGCGCCGCGCTCGCGCGCCCCGCCCGGGCCGCCGCGAACAGCGCCGCCCGGTCGTCCCCCGAGAGCCCGAGCCCGTCCGTGATCGCCTCGACGGTCCGCACCCGCGGCCCGCGGCTGACCCCGCGCTCCATGTCGCTGATCGCCCGGTCCGTCACGCCGGACGCCTCGGCGAGTTGTTCGAGCGTCAGGTCGGCAGCCGTGCGCAGCCGGCGCAGCAGCGCCGCGAACGAGAGCTCCTCCGTCATGACTCGCACTTCCCCCAGGTCCTGGAGCGTCCACTCTGTCACGCGCCGCATTCTTCGTGGCTTCTTCGTGGTGCACGGCTCACTGTCCCTGCTCGAATAGCGTGGAGGTGCGGCAGGCATCGGTCGAATGACTCCGCTGTCACAGATCACGCGGTGGACCGGTCACACGGACAGTAAAACGGCGGATGCTCCGCCGCCCGGGGATTGTCACGCTCGTATGCATCTTGCAAGGGGGAGCTGCCGATGATGATCGAGAAGAGCGACGCCGCCCTACGTCGGAGCCGGCTGTTGCTGCACGCGAGCGAGGCGCTGTCAGCCACGTCGACCACGGCCGACGTCCTGGTGACGGCCCCGGCGCTGCTGCGCGACACGATGGGCGCCATGCACGCCGCCGTCGTGCCCGCCGGCCCGCCCACCGGCGCCGCCTCGGCCGTGTCCGAGGCCCTGACCCGCACCGCCATCCGCGACCGCCGGTCCCAGTTCTACGAGAGCGCCATCGACCTCACCGTCGAGCATCCCGCGCTCGCCGAGGACTTCACCCAGCTGGGCTGGCAGGCGGCCGTCTGCGCCCCGCTGCCCGGCGAGTCCGGCGCGGCCACCGGCGCCCTGCTGCTGGCCTGGGACGAGCCCCGCAACTTCTACGTCTTCGACCGGGCCGTGGTCGCCACCCTGGCCCTCTACGTCGGACAGGCGCTGGACCGGGCCGTGAAGCACGACGCCCGCGCCGCCATCACCGAGGCCCTGCAACAGGCGATGATCTCGCAGCTGCCGCACGTCGACGACTACGACGTGGCCGCCTACTACCGCGCGGCGGATGCGCAGCGGGTGGGCGGCGACTGGTACGACGTCATCCCCGGCCCGCACGACCGCCTCGCCCTGGTCATCGGCGACGTGGTCGGCCACGATCCCGCGGCGGCCGCCCGCATGGGCCAGCTGCGCAACATGCTCCGCGCCTACTTGGTGGACCGCCGGGAGCCACCATCCACCCTGCTACGCCGCCTGGACGCCGCCAACCACGCGCTGGGCGAGCCCACCATGGCGACCGCGGTGGTGGCGTTTCTGGATCGAGCTCCACAAGGCGGCCATCGCCTGCGCTGGTCCAACGCCGGCCACCCACCACCGGTCCTGATCGAGCCGACCGGCGAGGTGAGATCCCTGACCGGCAACGACACCCTGCTGGGCGCCCGCCGCAACACACCCCGCCACACCTACACCGCGGCGCTGCCACCCGGCTCGACGCTGCTGCTGCACACCGACGGCCTGGTAGAGACCCGCAAGCACAGCATCGACGAGGGTTTCGCCCGCCTGCACCGCCGCCTGCGCCGTCACGACGCCGAAAACCCGCGCGACTTGCTCAACCACGTGGCCGGCGAGATGGCCTGCGAATGCTCGGACGACATCGCCATGCTCGCAATCCGCGTCCCGCATGCGAGAGCGTCGGTTGACGATGCCATGCTTCCACTCGGCATTCGCCGCCCCGTGAGCTGACGTATTCCGCGGCATAGGTAAGCGCGAGCGGATGATGCTCGCGATGCCTGGGGCCGCGAGACCGGCTGGTACGGCCTATGGCCGCGTTACTCTCGCCGGTAGCGAAATGTTGTCGCCGGACACGGTGTGGCAGCAATTATTGGCCATCACCGTAATGGCCGAATGGCAACGACCTGGATCTGGAGCTCTCCTAGCGGCGGATTCGCCGCCGGTGCTTACCAATTTGTTTTGCCGCCGCCGCGCACAGGTCGATGCGGTGAGATGGCATAAGAGCGTTTTTGAGATCGTTGGCGGGCATTAAAAAGGCGCCCCCGGAGGGGCGCCTTTCAGAACATCGCCTGCCGCGGGCGCTAGCGGTGGAAACCCCGCGCGACCAAAATGATCACCGGAATCAGCGACACGACAAATACCTGAAGGAACATGTTCACGGTCTGCTGGTCGACGCCCTTGACAAGGAGCCACGCAGCCACCACGCCGCAGGTGGTGAGATAGCCGATAAGCACCAGAAGGATGGTGAGGTTGTACCGGTCGCGTCGTTTGGTCTGCTCCAACTCGGCGAGCCACCGCTCCTTCGGCATCGCGAGGCCCGGTTTCATCTCTTCATCGAGCTCCCAGATCTCCTCGTCGCGGTGGTGCGCTCCGTCGGGGGTCGGATGTGCCTCGGCCCGACGGGAACGCCTCGACCGAACGTCGGCCTCGTGCCGCGCGCGGTTCGTCGACGGCTTGATCATCGACGGGTTGGTCGCCGAGTTCTCGGCCGCCAAGTTCTGGTTGTCGGTGTGTTCGCCGACCCCGCCCTCGTACGGCTGGTCGTCTCCGGTGGAACCCTGAGCGAAGTGGTTCATCTTGTTGTCTCCGTATCTTGTATATCATTCGCGATTGTTATCTGGAGCCTCTGCCGTAGGCGTAAATCAATTGCTTTGTTGTGCTTTCCCGGATTCAAGTGCGATCCGGTGGAGACCTTCCGCGAACTGACATCATTACCATCCTGAGTTGGTGATTTTATTTTTTGGGATGTAGCGATCTGCTGAGCAATACGACCAGGGATCCCCCGAGCATCCCAGCCGCGGCCACAACGAGATGGCTGGGTCCGTCACCGGCGAGAACCGGCAATGCCCGCTTCATCAGAGCGAGCACCAGAACCAGAAGAACCACAACCTGGATTAGGTGCAGGGCAGGCGCTTCAAGGCCGCCCGCCGCAACGACGGGGTGATCGAAACGCCGTCTTATCGGCGATATTAGGGTGGACAAATTTCCTCCTGTCGAATCGGATCGACTTTGCGTTAAGGCTCGATTTGGCAGTGACGAGCCTCGTTTGATCGCGAATGAGTGAAGACAACTTCACCACTTTGCCGCTTTGGAATTGTCAAGTTACGGTGGTGATCGCCCGATGATGATCACGATCACATGTCGAAGACGAGTTCCTTCACGTCTCCGTTGGACTCACGCACGACGACGGTTGCGCCGCGCTTTCGGGCCTCATGGACGTAGTTCTGCATTGAGATCGCCCACCGCAGCGCCTCGGTGATCGTTACACCGCGCTCCTCGGAGATCTTTTTCAGTGCCGAAGCCGCCTGCGGCGAAAGCTTGACGGTCATTCGGACCGCCGCCTGGGTCTCTTCCGTGTCGAGACCGGCCATGTTTCCCTCCTTCTCCCATGAACGGGACTCTTGGAGGCACTGAGGACGTGTGCCCCAGCGCTGACATCAGGCTACCACTGGACGTGCGTATCGCGCACTAAAAACGCACGTCGACCCGTCGTGACTTGATCCGTGATCGACGAGAACCGCTGATCCGTGACTGTGTGCGCGGATCCCGGCACCCGCCCCTCGGGAGCCGTCCCAGCTTCAACCTGGTGACGGCGGCGCTGGGTCGCAGACCTTGAACGTGCCGCAGCACGCATGACAGGCGGGGGAGCGGGCCAGCCGGCCGCCGCGAATGCGCATCCCGCGACGCCCGTCCCGACGTTTGCGGACCTCGGGAGGCGACCGCCACGCGCAAAACACGCTCATTGATGGACTGGGCTTCCGATACGGTCGCGGAAGTGAAGAACCGCACCATGTTTGAGCACCTGGTTGCCGAGGCCGTCGAGGTGTCGCTGAAGGGCTGGGACTTCGGCTGGCTGGCCGGCCGCGCCACGGGCTCCGACCCGTCGTGGTCCTATCCGGAGCTGGCGGCCGGGATGCTGCGCGACAGCACGAGCCTGCTCGACGTCGACACCGGCGGGGGCGAGCTCCTTGCATCGCTGGCGCCGCTGCCCCCGCGCAGCATCGCCGTCGAGGGCTGGGCGCCCAACCTCCCGGTGGCGCGCGAGCGATTGGGCCCGCACGGAGTCGACGTACATTTCGCGCCCGGCACGAAACTTCCCGTCGACGATCGCTCGATAGAACTGCTCCTGAACCGCCACGGTCGGCTGGACGCCGCCGAGGTCGCCCGCGTCCTGGCGCCCGGCGGCACTCTGCTGACCCAGCAGGTCGGCAGCGACGACTGCGCCGGGATCAACGAGACGCTGGGCGCGCCCCCGGCCTACGACCGGGTGTGGAACGCCCACACCGCGGTGACCGAGTTGACCGCCGCCGGGCTCACCGTGGTCGACGTGCGCGAGGAGTGGCCGGCCTTCACGTTCCACGACATCGGCGCGCTGGTCTATCAGCTGCGCGCGGTCCCATGGCAGATCCGCGACTTCACCGTCGACCGCTACGAGCAGCCGCTGCGCCAGATCTGGGCGGCCGGCGAGCTGAGCGTCCGAGCGCACCGCTTCCTCATCCAGGCCCGCGCGGACTGATACATCCAGGCCCGGGCGGCACAGCATGATGATTTGCGGCTCGCGGTGAACGGCAAATCATCAAGGGTGTCCGCGCTGCACGAGCGGAGGGGTCGCGGCCGGATGCTTCCGAATCCCTGCGGCTTGGGCGCGTGCGAGGCGCGGGCCGGCCGAAGTGGACGAGCGCAAGCACGGTTCCGGCTGCGCGGGCCGAATCGGGCGCGCTGCGGTGGGATGTGTCAGTGCAGGTAGCGCTGCGCCACCACCGCCGGCTGCTCGGTCACCCGGCCCTGCTGGACGTTCCAGGCCAGGCGGATGTACTGGGCGTGCGTCCAGGCCAGCGGCGTCGCGGAGAACGTCGGCGTCCCGGGCGCGATCGCCGGCGGATACTGGTCCCACACCTGCTCGGGCAGCATGCGGCCGGGGCCGGTGGCGCGGGCGATGGTGGCCAGCTGGGTGCGGGCGCCGGAGCGGGAGCCGAGCGCCAGCAGGTACTCGCCGCGCTCGCCGTTGAGCAACGGCCACGCGCGGCCGCGGGTGATCAGGGAACCGTCGGGCAGGCCGTAGTCCCAGGCGCTGCCGTCGGCCTTCTCGCCGTAGCCGTCGAACGACGCGCGATGCCAGAAGAACCCGTTCGGCGTGGCGACACCCAGCTGAGCGTCGATCACCTGCAGCGTGGTGCGCACGTCGGGGTCGTTCGCGGGCAGCACGCCGAGACGCACGAGCTCCAGGAAGCTCGGGTCGACGACGCGTCGCTGGTCGACGTTCGCGGGGCCGCTGTCGCCGATGTTGTAGGTGGTGCCCGCGTTCGGGTTGCCATCTTTCGTCAGTCTGAGGAAATAAGGCTTTGACGCGTACGGGCCGGAGCTGGTGACCGTCCACTGCTTGACTTTCGCCCGCCATTCGTCGGCGACGGCGAGATAGTGCGAGCCGTCGGCGCCGTTCGCGGACGCGATCGCGGCGGCGCACACCAGGCCGGAGATTTCGGCGGCGATCGTCGCGGGGGAGTAGCCGGACTGGTTCTCCCAGCGCTCCTGCGGGGTCCACGGCGCGGCGAAGCCGTCCTGACTGAAGCCGACCAGGAAGTCGGCGGCGCGGCGCACATGCTCCCAGGTGGCGGCGTCGGTGCGGCCCAGCTGGTAGGCGAGCACGATCGGCAGCGCTACCTCGTCGAGCTGGAGGCCGCCCCAGACGGGAGTGCCGTCCACCTGCGAGTTCTGCGGGAACGAGCCGTCGGGCTTCTGCTGGACCTCGAAGAGGAAGTCGAGGGCACGGGTGGCGCCGGCCCGGTCGCCGGCCGCGATCAGGGCGGTGGCGATTTGGTAGAGGTCACGCGACCACACGAGGTGGTAGGGGCCGGACGGGTCGTCGCGGCCGAACGCCCACGGGGACGCGGGCGCGGCGACGTACGCGCCGGGGTGGGTCTTGTCCTCGCTGGCGGCGAGCACCATGGCGGACGTGCGGTACAGGCCGGCGGACGCGGACGCCGGTGGCTGCCGCAACCCGGCGAGGTAGTGCTTCCACCCGTACGAGAAATCCTGCGAAACGCGGCCGAAGCCGCGCCGCAAAGAGGAAGTCGCAGTAGCGATTGCGGCGGGGCCGAAACCGAGCGCAAGTGTCGCTCTAGGCGCGAGGGCGGCGGTCTGTACGAGGTTGCCGGCGGTGGCCGACGAGTAGTGCCAATCCATGCGGCCGTCGGCGAGCAGGTCGGTGAGGCCGTCGCTGACGCCGGCGAAACCGCTCGACGCCGCGCGGATCGGCGGGGAAGCGACCAGGGCGCTGGAGACCGAGCCGTCGGAGGCCAGCAATGCGTCGCCCGCCGTCGAACCCGAGTCGCCGCCGCGGGAGTTGCCGAGTGCGGGGTCGTACACGGCGAACAGATCGAACCCGCGACCGTCGAGCGCCAGGGAAACCAGCACGGTGTCGCGGGCCGGGTCGGTCACGTAGGAGGCGGTGAGACGCCAGCCGGCGCCCGCGAAAGTTTGCCGGAAACTGAGGCTGCGATCGTCCGCGAAAGTTGCCGTGGCGCGCGCGATAGTGGCGTGGCCATGGCGGTCGGCGACGACGAAACGCAAGGCCCGCGCGCTGGGCCCGCCGATCGTCGGGTAGAAGATCTCGCCGAGGCCGCCCTCGCGCTGCACCGTCGCCCACACCTTGCTGGTGGTCGTGCGCGAGGTGACCAGCCCGGCCTTGTCCGCGGGAAGGTACTGCTCGTCGACGCCGGGAGCGCCAGGGGCCGCGCCGGCGACCGGGCCGAGTCCTGTTGGTGCGAGGAAACCCGCCAGCAGCGCGGCAACCATCCACGGGTACGCCATTTCGGCCTCCTTGCCGAGACGACAGACCTCCCCGGTATACCCCGGCGTGGGCAGAACCGCATTCGGTGGACAACCGGCACCGGACCGGGGAAGGCTGGGCGAGGCACTTTCGAACCGCAGAGAGGGCGATGACCAATGCAGTACCGGCAGCTCGGGCGCACCGGCCTGAGGGTTTCCGCGTTCACCCTGGGCACCATGGGCTTCGGCGGCACCGGCTGGGCGACCCCCGTCGGCTCGATCGGCGTGGACGGCGCCAAGGAGGAGATCGCGATCGCCAAGGAGGCGGGCGTCAACCTCATCGACACCGCCGACGTGTATTCGGCGGGGCTCTCCGAGGAGATCATCGGGCAGGCGCTGGGCGGCAGCCGTGACGACTGGCTGATCGCCACCAAGGTGCGCATGCCGATGGGCGACGGGCAGAACGACGCCGGCCTTTCGCGCCACCACGTCATCCGCGGCGCCGAGGCCAGCCTGCGCCGGCTCGGCACCGACCACATCGACCTCTTCCAGCTGCACGAGTGGGACGGGCAGACCCCGCTCGAGGAGACCCTGACCGCGCTCGACGACCTGGTGCGCAGCGGCAAGGTCCGCTACGTGGGCTGCTCCAACTACGCGGCCTGGCAGATGACGAAGGCGCTCGGCATCTCCGACGCCCGGCACCTGGAGCGGTTCGCCAGCAACCAGCTGTACTACTCGTTGCAGGGCCGCGACATCGAGACCGAGATCGTGCCGGCCTGCCTCGACCAGGGCGTCGGCATCCTGGTGTGGAGCCCGATCGCGGGTGGCCTGCTTTCCGGAAAGTATCGCCGCGGCGTGCAGGCGCCGGCCGGCAGCCGGCACCTGAGCGAGTGGGACGAGCCGCCGGTGCACGACGAGGACAAGCTGTACGACACGATCGAGCTGGCCGTGAAGATCGGCGAGTCGCACGGGGTATCGGCGGCGCGGGTGTCGCTCGCCTACATCGCCCAGAAGCCGGGCATCACCTCGGTGATCGTCGGCGCGCGCACCCCGGAGCAGCTGCGCGACAACCTCGCCGCGGCCGACCTCGAGCTCACCGCCGACGAGATCAAAGCGCTCGACGACGTGAGCGGCGAGCCGCTGCGCTACCCGTTCTGGCACCAGGCCAAGACCAGCAACGACCGGCTCAGCGCCGCCGATTTGTCGCAGATCGAACGGCACCTGTAAACCAAGATCGCCGCCCCGGGGTCTGGGTCCCGGGGCGGCGACTGGAAGAGCTGGGTCAGGCGAGGACTGACGATACCTCGACGGAGGGGAGGCCCAGCGCTTCGCCGACCGACGCGTTCGTCAACTGGCCGGCGTGGATGTTGAGACCCTGCGCGAGCGCGGGGTCCTGCCCGAGCGCCGCCTGCCAGCCGAGGTCGGCCAGGCGCAGCGCGTAGGGGAGCGTCGCGTTGGTCAGCGCGTACGTCGACGTGTTCGGCACCGCGCCCGGCATGTTCGCCACGCAGTAGAACACCGAGTCGTGCACCCGGTAGACCGGGTCCTCGTGGGTGGTGGCGTGCGAGTCCTCGAAGCAGCCGCCCTGGTCGATGGCGATGTCGACCAGCACCGAGCCGGACTTCATCCGCTTGACCAGGTCGTTGGAGACCAGCGTCGGGGCCTTCGCGCCGGGCACCAGCACCGCGCCGATCACCATGTCGGCCTCGATCGCGGACTGCTCGATCGCGTAGGAGCTCGACACCAGAGTCTTGACCCGGCCGCCGAACTGGGCGTCGATCTGCCGCAGCCGGTTGATGTTGAGGTCGAGCACGGTCACGTCGGCGCCCATGCCGAGCGCGATCGTCGCCGCGTTCACGCCCGAGACGCCGCCGCCGATGACGGTGACCTTCGCCGGGCTCACGCCCGGCACCCCGCCGGGGAGCACGCCGCGGCCGCCCGAGTTGCGCATCAGCGAGTACGCGCCGACCTGCGGCGCGAGGCGGCCGGCGACCTCGCTCATCGGGGCCAGCAGCGGCAGTGAACCGTCGGCGAGCTGCACCGTCTCGTACGCGATGGCGGTGGTCCTGCTCTTGAGCAGTGCCTCGGTGCCGGCCTTGTCCGCCGCGAGGTGCAGATAGGTGAAGAGGACCTGGCCCTCGCGCAGCCGGTGGTACTCGACGGCGATCGGCTCCTTGACCTTGAGCAGCAGGTCGGCTTGCGCCCACACGCTGTCGGCGTCGGGGACGATGCGCGCGCCCGCGGTGGCGTAATCGTCGTCGGTGATCGCCGAACCGGCGCCGGCGCCGGCCTGGATGAGCACCTGGTGCCCGCGGCGGACGAACTCGGCCACGCCGGCGGGGGTGATGGCCACCCGGTACTCGTGGTTCTTGACCTCGGTCGGCACGCCGACGATCATGTAACGCTCCCTCTTCGTGACGTCGTTGTCGTGGGGTTAGAGTGAAACGATGTGCAGGTTTCGCGCAATGGGACAGAAAATGATTCTGTATGTCGGTTGCAAACCGAAGAAGATGCGGACGAGCCGCTCATGATGCCGGATTCACCGAAGGATCTTCGAGGCCTCGATCACATCGACCTCGACCTGCTGGCGCTGCTCGAGACCGACGGCCGGATGCCGAACAACGCGCTCGCCGAGCGGGTCGGCATCGCGCCCTCGACCTGCCTGACCCGCATCCGCCGGCTGCGCGAGCTCGGCGCGATCCGCGGCTTCCACGCCGACGTCGATCCGGCCTGGATCGGGCGCCCGATCCAGGCCATGATCGCGGTGCGGATCCGGTCCGACGCGCGCGACGCGATCGGCAAGTTCGCCGAGTCCCTGGCGGGGATTCCGGCGGTCCGCGACGTCTACTTCGTGTCCGGTTCCTACGACTTCCTGCTGCACGTGGCCACGGCCGACGTCGAGGACCTGCGCTCGATCATCACCGAGCGGCTCAGCGGCACCCACCTGGTCGCCGGCACCGAGACCCACCTGATCTTCGAGCACCGGCGCGGCAACTGACCGGTCAGGCCGGCCCTTCCCGGCGCCGGTTGATCAGGTTCATCGCGGCCGGCTCGGCCTTGCGCAGCAGGTCGATGATGTCGGCGGGCATGCGTCCCGGCTCCGGGTCCATCGCCGCGCGGCGACATCACCGTGACGGCCCGCGCGTGCGGCGACGACGCCGTGCTGGAGATCCGCGACACCGGCATCGGCATCAGCCGCGCGGATCAGCAGCGGGTGCTCGCGCCGTTCCGCCGCGCCGCGATCGCCGAGAGGGCGGAGGTGCAGGGTGCGGGACTGGGCCTGAGCATCGTGAAGGCGATCGTCGACGCCCACGACGGCGTGCTGTCCATCGACAGCGACACCGGCTGCGGCACGACCGTGACTGTGCGGCTGGCCCGCCACCGTTGATCCCCATGCGTACGTTGATCGGATGCGTCTGACGAAACATGGCCACGCCTGCGTGCGCCTCGAAAGCGACGGCAATGTGCTCGTGATCGACCCGGGCAGTTTGTCGGGACCTGGCGTGCTGGCCGGCGCCACCGCCGTGCTCATCACCCATGAGCATGACGACCACATCGACGTCGACCAGCTCAGGGCGGCACGCGAGAGCAACCCGGCCCTGGCCGTCCACACCCATGCCGCCCTTGCAGACACTATCGGCGCGGAGGTGACCGCCGTCGGCGTGGGCGACACCTTCACCGCGGCCGGCTTCACCGTCCGTGTCGTCGGCGGCGAGCATGCGGAGATCGTCGACGGCCTGCCCGGCTGTCCCAACGTCGGCTTTATCGTCGACGGCCTCTACCACCCCGGCGACTCGTTGTTCGTCCCCGCCGAACCCGTCGACACGCTCCTGGTGCCGGCGTCGGGCCCGTGGCTGAAGCTCGGCGCCGCCATCGAGTTCGTCCGTGCGGTCAAGCCAAGTCGCGCGTTCCCCATCCACGACGCTCACCTGAGCGAGGTCGGCATCGACTCCTTCGACTGGTGGCTGGACGCGAAAGGTGGGACCGACTACGCCCGGGTCCCGCTGGGCGGGTCGGTGACCGTCTAGACAGTCACCTCGACGGCCCGGGAGCTCTGGCGGACCCGCAGCTCGGCCGGGAAGACGCAGCGCCAATGCGGCGCCAGCTGCCGGTGCACCAGGGCGCGGGTGGCGGCCGCGGCCATCTGCTCGACCGGCTGGTGCACCGAGGACAGCGGCGGGGTGGCGCACTCGGCGATGACGCTGTCGTCGAAACCGACCACCGCGACGTCGTGCGGCACGCGGCGGCCGGCATCGGCGAGGGCCTGCATCGCGCCGGTCGCCATCAGATCGCAACCGACGAAGATCGCGTCCAGGCCGGGCTCCTCGGCGAGGAGAACTTTCGTCAGCTCGTAGCCCGATTCACGGCGAAACTTTCCGACGGCGAAGATGTCCGGCAGCCCGAGATCCCGGACGGCGCGGCGGTGCCCCTCGCGGCGGGCCTCGGCGCACGGGTTGCTCTCCTGGCCGTGCAGCGCCGCGATGCGCCGGCGCCCGGTCGCGTGCAGGTGCTGGACCGCGGCGTAGGCGCCGTCCGCGTTCTCCGCGTCGACGAACGGGACGCCCGGTGCCGACGGGCCCAGCGTCACCACCCGGTCGCAGCGGGCGTAGAAGTCGGCGGCGAGCGCCGGCGAGACGTTGCTGAGCAGCACTCCCAGGCTGGCCGACTCGGCCACCTTGGCCAGCAGCGCCGGCGCCTCGGACTCCTCGACCACGTGCACGCGCAGCTGGGCGGTGCCGCCGGCCAGCTCCTGGAGGATCCCGGCGGTGACCCGCCCGTAGTAGGGGCTGCTGCCGAAGACCGACGGATCGTCGACCACGACGAGCTCGATCAGATCGCCGTGCCCGGAGGCGAGCGCCCGGGCCACCGAATCGGGCCGGAAGCCGAGCCGCGCGATGACGCCACGAACGTGCTCGCGGGTCTGCGCCGACACCCCGGGCGCGTCGTTGATGACCCGCGAAACGGCCGCCTTCGACACCCCCGCCGCGGCGGCGACATCGGCCAGCGTCGGCCTTCTGTGCGCCATCGGCCCACTATAGGAGGGCCGGCGCTACCCGCGCGCCGCAGTTTCCTCTCAGGAGGCGAGGACCCGGAAGCTGCGGACGTCGATCTGCTGCCCGGAGGTCCACAGGCCGGCCCGGCCGGGAGACAGGTACTGATTGTCGCTCGCGGTGAGCAGGGGTGCTCCGTCGACCGAGAACGTCAGTACGTTGCCATCGGCTTCGAGGCGGTAACGGTGCCAGCCCTCGCCGCGGTCGAAATCGCCCTCCGCGAGCGTGCTGCCGAAGGGGGCGGCCAGGCCGGCCAGCCAGGTCTCGCTTGTGCCGATCACCGCGATGTATCCGGTCGGCTCGGTTCCCCGGCGCACGAACAGCCCGAACGAGCTGCTGCCCGGATGGGAACGGATCTCGGCCTCGACCGCGTAGTCGGCGCGGCCGGCGGGATCCCACGGCGCGATGGCTTCGCCGCTGTCGGTGCCGGTGCTGAGAAGCTCGCCGCGCAGAGTCTGCCAGGGGCCGGCGCCGGACCATCCGTTCATGCCGGCCGACCAGTCCGCGCTGTACAGCGCGCCCGCGGGCCCGGAGGCGGTCGACGGCTGCGACGGGCCGGGGGTGGCCGACGGCTGCGACAGCCCTGGGTCGGTCGACGGTGGCGACGGCTGGGCGGCCAGGGTGAAGCCGACGTTGGTCACCGCGGTCCATTCTTCGGCGCCGGGGTCGCCCACGTAGGCTCGCACCCCGACCTTGAGACCCCAGGTGGGCGCGCCGTCCGGGCGGATGGCCCGATGCCCGGGGGAGTCGACCGCGATCGTGTACGACGTGCCGTCCAGTCGTCCCTCGTCGCGATAGTTCTCCCAGACCATGGCGTCCGGGCTGGAGAAACTGTAGAGATAGCCGGTGGCGCCGGCGACGGGCCGCACCCGCACAGTCAGGTCCTGGTCGTACGGGACGATCGCCCCCTGCGCCGGGGTGACGACGATCGGGCCCGGCGCTTCGGCCCTCCGGGCGTCGTCGGCCATCGCGAGCGCCGGTCGGGTCGTGACCAGCGCCAGCGCGAGTAGGAGCCCGAGCAGCCTGCGCATGCGCCGAGTCGAGCACGCCGGCGGGCTCCGCGTGCGGGAATCGGGAAACTGCGACACACCGCAACCCGGCGGCAACCTCGTCTGCAACTCGCCTGCACCCCAGCGGCGCAACGATCGGGTCTTCCCCCGATCAAGGAGTCGCAAGTGCGTTTTCGCCGCATCGCCGTTGCCGCGGCGCTGGCCACCGCCGTCGTCGTCCCGACCGCCTCGGCTGTCGCGGTGGCGGCGCCCAAACCGGCCTCCGCCGCCCACAAGGGCGACAAGGACGACAAGGGCAACAAGGGCAACAAGGACGACAAGGGCAACAAGCCCGCCAAGCCGGCCAAGAAGACCAAGTTCACGGCCAGCGGTGTCGTCACCGCGGTCGGTGACGGCACGGTGACGATCAAGGTCAACGGCGGCACGAAAGATGTCCGCCGTTCCACGATCACGGTCACGGTCCCGTCCGGTGCCCGCATCGTCGTCAACGGCGGACGCAAGACGCTCGCCGACATCGCGGCCGGTTACGGCATCACGGTGACCGGCTTTCGCGAAGGCACGACCTACACGGCCACGAAAGTCGAGGCCCGCGGCAAGAAAGTTGTCGTGAAGCCGAGCCCGACGACGAAGCCGAGCCCGAGCCCGACCACCAGCCCGACGACCAGCCCCAGCCCGACGACCAGCCCCAGCCCGGCCACCAGCCCGACTGCCGACCCGTCCCCCACCGGCGACGTCACGCCGGAGCCCGACTTGCTCTCCTGAGAAGAAAAGACCCTGGGAAGGGGAGAGCGGTGCGGGCCGCCCGGAGGCCCGCACCGCTCGGTCTATCGCAGCGCCCCTAGGAGCAGGTGGCGCCGTTCAACTTCACCGTGGCCGGCGCGCCGGCCGTCCCGTTCGCGGTGAAGCCGATCGTCACCGAGGCGCCCGCGGCCAGCGACGACGAGTAGGCAGGCGCCGCCGCGGTCACGGTCGTTCCACTTTGGGTGACCGTCGCGTTCCAGCCGCTGCCGAGAGTCACGCCCGAGGGCCAACTCCACGTGACCGACCACGGGTTGACCGCGCCGCTGCCGGTGTTCTTGACGGTCACCGAGCCCTGGAAGCCGCCCTGCCAGGCGTTGTCCTGCTTGTACGTGGCCGTGCAGCCCCCGGTGGCCGGTGGGTTGGAGGACGAGCTCGACGGGGTGGGCGAGGAGGTCGTGCCGCCACCGCCGCCGCCGACCGGCGGAATCAGGTACGGCTGGAGAATCGACTGCTTTGCCTGGTTGATGGTCGTCCAGTCGTCGTTGGCGATGCCGCCGGTGTCACCCGAGTTCGGGTTCCACGACCAATAGGTGAACGACATCCCATTGACGCCGGTGCCCGTGTAGGCCATCAGGTTCTGCAGCCACACCTTGTCGATATTGCTGGCGAGTGTCGTCCCGAACTCACCCATCATGATCGGCGCGATGTTCTGCTTGTACAGATAGCCCCAGTACTTGTCCCAGATCGCCGGCATGTTCGCCGGGTAGGACGGGTCGTCGAACCAGGTCTGGTGGTAAACCGACGTCGCGTACTCGTGCGGCGAGTAGACGACTCGGTTGGCCGTGTTCAGGCGTACGGGATATTGCCCCGCCTTGGAGAGGTTGCCACCCCACCAACCGCAATCCTCGTCATTGCTCGTGTCGCCGTCCCAGACATTCGACAGTCCGCCGGACGGGCACGACACACCCTCCACGAAGATCAGCCAGTTCGGCTGCACCGAGAGGATCGCGTTGCCGGCCCGCTCGGCGGCGAGCCGCCAGTCCCGGGCGGTGTCGCCGCAGCCCCAGCAGGCGCCGGTCGCCGCCGGATTGGTGCCCTCGGCGTGCGGTTCGTTGTGCAGATCCGCGCCGATCACGGTGGTGTTTCCGGCGTATCGCCGGGCGAGCGACTGCCAATCCGCGATCCAGGTGCTCTCGGGAACGGCCGAGGTGTACCAGAGCGCGGTCTGCTGGGCGGACGTAGGCCGGTGTCGATCGAGAATGACGCGCATGCCTTTGCCGCCGGCGTACTCGATGACCTTGTCCAGAATTGCCAGCGGCGAGAGCCCGACCAGATCCGGGTTCACGTAGTCATTGATGCCCGTGGCGACGGCTCCGGTCTTGAGCGCGTCGTCCGAGAACGGGATCCGCAACGTGTTGTAGCCCAGCGACGCCATCGTGTCGAGCTGGCTGCGCCACGGATTGCTGGCCCAGAGACCGTGGAACGTCTTGTTGTCGGTCTCCATGCCGAACCAGTTGATGCCGGTCAATCGCACGGTCGCCCCGGTGCTGTCTAGGATCTTGTTACCGCTGGTGTGCAGATAACCGGTTCCCGTGCCGCCGGCGGCGGCGGAGGCGGGCAGGGCCGTGATGATGCCGGCGATCAGGGCGCCGGCGGCGGCGGTCGCTAACGCGACGCGTCGGAACATGGGGTGCTCCTACGGTGGGGGGAACGGGGAGTATCACGTCGCGACACACGGTCCGTGACGTGCCTTGCAACCGCCGGGGATCGGGACGGTGATCACCAGCGGGGTCGAGGGGGCCGAGCGGTTGCCGGCCTTGTCGCGCGCCACGACCGTGAACTCGTAGCGCACGCCGGCGTTCAGCGCGCCGATCGGGTACGAGAGCCCGGAGAGGGCGCCGATCAGCGTGCCGTTGCGGAAAATGTCGTAGCCGTCGACGCCGCTTCCGCCGGGGTCGGTCGAGGCCATCCAGCGCAACCGGCTGGCGGTCGCGATCGGGTGGCCGGGCACGCTGGGCGGCGCGGTGTCGGGTGCGCGTTCGGCATAACCGAGGCCATATCCGTACGCGTAGAGGCCGTTGCCGTCGTTGACCGGCTGCTGGTCGGCCGTGCGGGGCCAGGTCACCGGCAGCCGTCCGGTCGGCGCGTAGTCGCCGAACAGCACGTCCGCGACGCCCGCGCCCTCGGAACCGGGCAGCCAGGCCGCGACAAGAGCCGCCATGCCGCCCAGCTCGTGCGAGATGTCCAGCGGACGGCCCGACACCATCACCACGATGACCGGGATGTGGGCCGAGGAAAGTTTCGCGAGAAGTTGCCGGTCCTCGACGTCGAGGGACAGCCCGCCGGGCCGGTCGCCCTCGCCCTCCGCGTACGGCGTCTCGCCGATCACCGCGACGGCGGCGCGATAGGTGCTGTCGACGCCGTTGCCGTCCCGCTCGTAGGTGATTGTCGTGCCGTCGCCGGCGACGTCGCGGATCCCCTGCAGGATCGTGGTGCCCGGCACGGTGTCGCCGGAGGCGCCCTGCCAGGTCAGCGTCCAGCCGCCGCTCTGGTTGCCGATGTCGTCGGCGTTCTTGCCGGCCACGAAGATCTTCCCACCGGATTTCGCCAGCGGCAGCGCGTCGTCGTCGTTCTTGAGCAGCACCTGCGACTCGCGGACGGCCTGGCGGGCCAGCGCCCGGTGCGCCGCGTTCCCGACCGTGCCGGCGTAACCGCGGTCCGCGTACGGATGCTCGAAGAGGCCGAGCTCGACCTTCTTGGTGAGGATGCGCCGGACCGCGTCGTCGATGCGCGACATCGGGATCTGCTTGGATTCCACGGCGTCGCGCAAGTAGTCGAGGAAAGTTTCCCAGTTCTCCGGCACCATCAGCATGTCGAGCCCGGCGTTGACCGCGGTGACGACCTCGTCCTCGGTGAAGCCGGGCCGGCCGTCGAGCTGGTCGACGGCCGCCCAGTCCGAGACGGTGATGCCGGTGAAGCCCAGCTCGCTCTTGAGCACGTCGGTGATGAGGTACTTGTTCGCGTGCATCTTGTCGCCGTTCCAGCTGCTGAACGAGATCATCACCGCGCCGACGCCGCGGTCGACCGCGGCCTTGAACGGCGGCAGGTGGATCGCTCGCAGGTCGGCCTCGCTGACCTGGGTGTCGCCCTGGTCGTCGCCGCCGGTCGTGCCGCCGTCGCCGAGATAGTGCTTGGCGGTGGCCATGATCGCGGCCGGGCCGTGCTGGAGGCCGTCGATGACGCTGGTCATCTGGGTGGCGATCTCGGGGTTCTCGCCGAAGGATTCGTAGGTGCGGCCCCACCGGTCGTCGCGGGCCACGCACACGCACGGCGCGAAGGTCCAGTCCAGGCCGGCGCCGGTGACCTCCTCAGCGGTGGCCGTGCCGATCCGTTCCGCCAGGTCGGCGTCGCGCGAGGCGCCGAGGCCGATGTTGTGCGGGAAGATCGTCGACCCGTACACATTGTTGTTGCCGTGGACCGCGTCGATCCCGTACAGGATCGGGATTTTCAGCGGGGTGGCCAGCGCCCCGCGCTGGTAGGCGTCATACATGTCGGCCCACCCGGCCGGCGAATTGTCGGGCGGCGCGGAGCCGCCGCCGGAGAGCACCGAGCCCAAGCGGTACTCGGTGACCTGCGACGGCGTGACGCCGGCCCGCTCGGCCTGGACCATCTGGCCGATCTTGTCGGCGAGCGACATGCGGCTCATCAGGTCGTCGACGCGGTCGGCCGGCGGCTTCGCGCGTAAGTCGCATCCCGCGGCGAGCACGACGAGCGCGATGGCCATCCAGGTGGTTCTGCCCCGGCCGCCTCGCATGTCTGCCCCCACAGTGTGTCGATCGAATGACATCATCGTGTCATGGGAGCGCTCCCATCTCAATGTCTTGCTACCGTGCCCGCGTGGATCAGCGCGCATGAGAGCCTTCGTCGACCTCCGCCCGCTCCGGGAGAACCCCACCTTCCGGCGTCTCTGGCTCGGCAGCACCGCTTCCGGGTTCGGCGGTCAGTTCGGCGCTTTCGCGGTCGTCTACTACGTCTGGCAGAGCACGCACAGCGCCGCCGCGGTCGGCCTGGCCGGGCTCGCCTCCGGGCTGCCCCTGATCGTGATCGGGCTGGCCGGCAGCGCTTTCGTCGACCATGTCGACCGGCGGAAACTCGCGATGCGCTGCGCCGGGGGACAGATCGCGGTCAGTTTCGCGATGACTTTCGTGGCGTTCTCGCCGGCCGGTGGCGTGCCGGCCATGCTCGGGCTCGCGGCCCTGAACGCCGCGATCGGCGCGATCGGCGGCCCGGCCCGGCGTGCGTTCATCCCCGCGCTGCTGACGGGGGAGCGCCTCGCCGCGGGCCTCGCCGTCAACCATCTGTCGTTCCAGCTGGCGATGCTGCTCGGCCCGGCCGCGGCCGGCGGGCTCACCGCGATCGCC
This sequence comes from Actinoplanes sp. CA-142083, assembly GCF_050942195.1. Lineage (NCBI taxonomy): Bacteria > Bacillati > Actinomycetota > Actinomycetes > Micromonosporales > Micromonosporaceae > Actinoplanes > Actinoplanes sp. CA-142083. The sequence goes on along the minus strand of NZ_CP192076.1, from coordinate 5,972,292 downwards.
GGCGTGGGCTGGTGTTTCGCGTTCGACGGGTTGACTTTCGTGGCCGCGCTGATCGGCCTGGCCGGCCTGCCGTCCGGCGTTCCGCCGGCCGATGCGAGTGGGAGCGGCATCGGGCGGGTCAAGGCGGGACTTTCGTACGCGATGCGCAACTCACCCGTACGCGGCGCCTTGCTCTGCGACCTCGCGGCGACTCTCCTGGCTATGCCGATCGCGCTCTTTCCCGTCCTCAACGCGGAACGTTTCGGCGGCCGGCCGGAGATTCTCGGGCTGTTCACGACGGCGCTCGCGGTCGGCGGGGTGACGGCATCGGCGGTGTCCGGGCTGGTCACCGAGCGGCGGCACCCCGGGCAGGTGCTGCTGGTGTGCGGGATGGTTTGGGCGGCGGCGCTCGGGCTTGTCTGCTTTTCGTGGAATCTTTCCGCGACGCTTGCTCTGATCGCGGTCGCGGGCGCGGCCGACACCTGGGCGGTCGTGTCCCGCGGGACCGTCGTGCAGGGGTCGACGCCGGACGCCTACCGCGGGCGGGTGGCGGCGCTCGAACAGATCGTCGGCGGGGCGGGCCCGCAGCTCGGAAACTTGCGGGCCGGCCTGGTGGCGTCCGCGACTTCGGGCGGGGCGGCGCTGGCCGTCGGAGGACTGACAGCGCTGGCGGCGACCGCGCTGATCGGGGCCGGCACGCCCGCGCTGAGGAGCTTTACCGTGTCGGACGAGGCGAAGGTGACACGCTGATCATGTTCTGCGCTGCGCAAGGCAGGTACTTTGTGTCGGGCGCGACGGGCGACGTCGCGTTGTTCGGCGCGACGGGCGACGTCGCGCCGGTGGGCACGGCGGGCGACGTCGTGCTGGTGAGCGCGACGGGCGACGTCGCGTTGTTGGGCGCGGCGGGCGACGTCGCGTTGATGGGCACGGCGGGCGACGCCGTGCGGAGGAGGTGCCACGGATGACGGCGGATCGAAGCCGGGCCTCCGGCCGGCCGACCCTGGAAGAGGTCGCGCTGCGTGCCGGCGTGGGCCGCGGCACGGTGTCCCGCGTGGTGAACGGGTCGGCCCAGGTCAGCCCCCGGGCCAAGCAGGCGGTCGAGGACGCGATCGCCGAGCTCGGCTACGTCCCGAACCGGGCGGCGCGCACCCTGGTCACCCAGCGGACCGACTCGGTGGCGCTGGTGGTCTTCGAGTCAGGCGAGCGGTTCTTCGCGGAGCCGTTCTTCGGCCGCATCGTGCAGGCCGTCTCGTCGGTGCTGGTGGCCCGCAACCTCCAGATGGTCCTCATGATCGCGCAAGCCCCCGAGGAGCGCCGCCGCCTCGAGGGCTATCTGACCCGCCAGCACGTCGACGGCGCGCTGCTGCTGTCGCTGCACGGCGACGACCCGCTGCCGCACCTGCTCGAGGAGCGCGGCGTGGCGACCGTCCGGGTGGGCCGCCCGATGTACGCCGAACGGGGGACTTTCGTCGACGCCGACAACCGCGCCGGCGCGCGCGAGGCGGTCGCGTACCTGCAGGCCCAGGGCCGCCGCTGCATCGCGGCGATCACCGGCCCGCTCGACATGGCCGCCGGTATAGCGCGTCTCGACGGCTACCGCGACGTGGTCGGCGACGGCCCGGTGGCGTTCGGCGACTTCAGCCAGGAGAGCGGCGCCGCCGCCATGTACCGGTTGCTGGAGCAGTACCCCGAGGTCGACGGCGTGTTCGCGGCGTCCGACACGATGGCCGCCGGCGCGCTCCGCGTGCTGCGCCAGTTCGGCCGCCGGGTGCCGGAGGACGTCGCCCTGATCGGCTTCGACGACTCGGTGATCGCCCGTCACACCGAGCCGCCGCTGACCAGCGTCGACCAGCCGATCGCCGAGATGGGCCGCGAGGTGGCCCGCCTGCTGCTGGCCAAACTGGACGGCGACGACGTCGGCGACAGCGAGGTCGTGCTCCCGACCCGCCTCGTGATCCGCGGCTCCGCCTAGGGCTGTCCTGCCGAGACGAATGCGCGGGGGCTTTACCCTGGAGCCCCCGACATTCCGTCAATGGCAGGACGTGGATGAAATCCCAGCGGACCAGGGCAATTCTCGGCAGCGTTCTCGCGATCCTGGTGATAGCGGGTGGCTGGTCGGTGGCCGCCGACCGCCGCGGAAAGGCCTGTGAGATCCAGGTTCCCTTTCTGCTCACCTGCGATTTGTTCGACGTTCACGGTCTCGTCGGTTCCGAGAAACTTTCCTTTTTCCAGGACCAAAACGTTATCGACGCTTTCGAGCGGCACGGCTTGAAGGTCTCCGTCGAGGCGGCCGGGTCGCGCACGATGGCCTGCGACGCCGACCTGCCCAGCTACGACTTCGCGTTCCCGGGCAGCGAAAACGCCGCGACAGACGTTCTGGCGAAGGCCGGAAAGTCCACGAAAGCCGTGCCGGTCTTCTCGTCCCCGCTGGTGGTGGCGACCTTCCGCGACGTGGCTCGGGCTCTGCCGTCCGGCGTGGTCTCCTCCGACCTGCGGACGTTCGACTTCCAGCATTACCTGACCGACGTCTTCCAGACCCGTACGCGGTGGCGCGACCTGCACCTGCCCGCGCCGTACCCGTTGTTCCAGCGGGCCGTCGTGCTCAGCACCCGGCTCGACACCTCCAACTCGGCCGAGCTCTACCTGGCCTTGAGCAGCTATTCCGCGAATGGTGGCGCACCGATCCAGGCCGCCAACCCCGGCACGGTCACCGAGCAGATGCAGGCGCTCTTCCGCGCCCAGGGCAGCACCGGCCTGACCAGCGAGGAGCCGTTCGACCAGTACTTCTCGGCCGAGGGGTACCAACTGCCGATGCAGGTCGTCTACGAGGCGCAGTTTCTCGACGCCGCGCGCGAAAACCCCGACGGCCTGGTCACGAAAGTTACCGCGGTCGACGGCACCGAGGTCACCCTCGACCGCATCATGCTCTATCCGAAACAGACCATCTCCAGCACACACGCGATCGCCCCGCTCGACAAGCGCGGCGCCGAGGTCGCGACGGCGCTGACCACCGATCCCGAGCTGCAGCGGCTGGCCGCCGTGCACGGTTTCCGCCCGGTGAACGCCCCGAAGTCCTTCGCCGCCGAGAACGGGGATCGTGGCTTGGCCGCGCTGAACCCGCCCGGGGAGAAAGTTTCGTTGCCGCCGTCGCAGTTGTGGGGCTCGTTCATGAACACGGTCATCACGGGCGTCTACGGAAAGGACCGGGCCGGTGCGACGTGCGCTTAGGGTGCTGCTCGCGGCCACATTGACGCTCGGCGCCGCCTCGTGCGGTTCCTCCGGCGAAACGAAGGAACCGCCGGTCCTGCGCATTCTCGGCGGCAGCGAGCTCGAGGACATGGCCCCGATCCTCCGGGACGCGGAAAACGACCTCGAAATCAAAATCGAGCTTTCGCGTACGGGTTCGGTGGAGGGCGCGAAACAACTGGCCGACCCGGCGACCGCGGCGAAATACGACGCCGTCTGGTTCGGCGCGGATCAGTTCTTCGGGATGTGGCCGGACAGCCGCCGGGCCTTGCTGCGCCAGTCCCCGCCGTTGATGCGCTCGCCCGTGGTCTTCGGGGTGCGCGCCTCCCTCGCCGATCAGCTCGGATGGAGCGGCGGGGCCTCGGCCAGCTGGTCGGCGATCGTCAACACGATCATCAAGGGCCGGTTCCGGTACGGCATGACCCGCCCCGACCACTCCAACTCCGGGCTCGCCGGGCTGGTCGCCGTGGCCACGGTGGCCGCCGACACCGGCCTGCCGGTCACCGCGGACGACATCCCGCGGGTCCAGCCCCAGCTGCGGCGCTTCTTCAACGGCCACCGGCTGGCCGCCGACACGTCCCGGGTGCTCTCCGACGCGTACGTGAAACAGGTCGACAGCGGCGGGAGCGAATGCGGACGCAAAGACAGCCCGGAGGGTGTCGACGGCCTGATCATCTACGAGTCCGAGGTGCGGCGGATGTCCGCGACACTGCCCGAGGACTGCCGCCTGACCGCCGTGTATCCGACCGAGGGGACGATCATCGCGGAGTACCGGCTGAGCCTGCTGCGCAACGCGACCGCCGAGAAGCAGCAGATCTTCGACCGGCTGTGGCGATGGATGTTCACCCCCGACACACAGCGGCGGATCGCGGAAGTGACCGGCCGCCGCCCCGGCAATCCGTCGGCCACCACCGACGTCGGCGCGCTCCCGGTGCCGCAGCTGCGCTATCCCACCGACCCGGAAGTCTTGCGAAAGCTCGTCGACGGTTATCGCGAGGAAGTGCGCCCGCCGTCGCGCATGGTTTTCGTGCTGGACGTCTCCGGCTCGATGGACACGAACATGCCGCTGCTGCGCCAGGCCCTCGTCGGGCTGACCGGCAGCAACCCCGACGACCCGACGACGTACTTCAGTTTCCTGCCCGGCGAGCGCGTGGATTTCGTGCCGTTCAACAGCCGCGCCCTGCCCGCGAAACAGTTCGTCCTGCCGGCCGACGAGAACATCACCCCGATGCTGCAGTCCATCCAGACCTACGCGCGGACCGGGCTGCGGGCGCAGGGCAACACCGCCATGTACGACGCGCTCGAACGTGCCCACGCGCTGGTGCGGCCGTGGGTCGCCCCGGTGACGGGCGACGAGGTGCAACCGAGCACCTCGATCGTGCTGTTCTCCGACGGGCAGAACAACTGCGGCGCCAACTACTCGGATTACGTGAAGTTTCGTACCGCGCTTTCGCCCGCCGAGCGCGCGGTGCCGATCTACACGATCGCCTTCAACTCGGGCGAGCAGGGCTCCAGCAACTGCGCCGGCTACGTCGCGGACGCCGGCCCGGCGCCGGACGGCAAGAACCACAACGACTCGCAATGGGAGCGCGAGCTGCGGTCGATCGCCGACCAGAGCCACGGCCAGCTCTTCGTCCCTGGCAAGGACACGCCCCTCTACCGCATCTTCTGGAGCATTCGTGGTTACCAGTGACCGCCCGGTCGTGAGCGCGCTCTGGCTGCGCTGGTTCGGGTCCCGCCCGCACCTGGTCGGCGCCGCCGTGGCCCTGCTGCTGGTCGTCGCCGCGCTGCTCGGCGTGCTCGAGACCCTGCTGCGCCCGCACTTCGGCGTCTGGTGGCTGGTCGTGATCGCCGGCTATGTCGTCGGCTGGTGGCTGACCAGCATCGCGATGTGGCTGCCCGGCCGCGTCCGCAAGAACGTGCCCCGCCGCTCGTGGGGCTCCACCGTCCTGCCCGTGCTCGACTCGTCCGCCACCGCGCGAAACTCGGTCGTGCGGGAGCGGAAAGTGGAGTTCACGATCGGCATGGTCGTTTTCGTGACCGGCGCGTCGTTCCTTTCGCTGTTGCTGCTCAGCGCCGAGCAGGCCGAGGCGGTCGGCGCCATCATGAGCGGCCTCGCGACCCTCATCGGCGCGTTGCTCGTCTGGTTCTCCAACACCCGCAACAACCCCTGAACTGTTGGTGACGGGCATTGCGTGTCCCGGCCGCGGACCGGTATCGAGGGGAGGTGATGAAGCGACTCCTCACCGCCGCCGTGCTCAGCACGGCGATCATCGGCGCCTCACCGGCGAGCGCCACGGGCCGGCACGACGACTCCGTGCGCTTCGCGACCTACAACCTTTCGCTCAACCGGCCCGCCCAGGGCCTCCTCCGTGAGCACCTCGCCAACCCCGGCGTCGACGACGTCTACCGGCGGCAGGCGCACAACGTCGCCGAGGTCATCCAGCGGGCCCACCCCGACGTCGTGCTCATCAACGAGTTCGACTACGACCCGGTGGCCGCGAAACTCTTCGCCGACAATTTCCTGGCGGTCTCGCAGAACGGCGCTCCCGCGCAGCGATACCCCTACCGGTTCGTCGCCCCGTCCAACACCGGCATCGCCTCCGGCTTCGACCTCAACAACAACGGCGTCGTCGACACGACGCCGGGAGACCAGGCTTACGGCGACGACTCGTACGGTTTCGGAATCTTCCCCGGCCAGTACGGCATGGTCGTCTACTCGAAGTACCCGATCGACTTCCGTGACGCCCGTACGTTCCAGCTCTTCAAGTGGAAGGACATGCCCGGCAACGCGATGCCGACGGACTTCTACTCGCCCGAGGAGCAGGCGGTCCTGCGGCTGTCCTCCAAGAGCCACTGGGACGTGCCGATCAAGGTGCGCGGCAAGGCGGTCCACTTCCTCGTCTCGCATCCCACGCCGCCCACTTTCGACGGCCCCGAGGACCGCAACGGCAGACGCAACCACGACGAGATCCGCTTCTGGGCCGACTACATCAACCCGGCCAAGTCCCGCTACATCTACGACGACAAGGGCCACCGCGGCGGCCTGGCCCGCGGAGAAACTTTCGTGATCGCCGGCGACCAGAACGCCGACCCGTACGACGGCGACTCCTACCAGAACGCCGTACGGCAGCTCACCGACAACCCGCTGATCAATGCCCGCACCTTCCCGGCCAGCGCCGGCGCCGTCGAGGCCGCGACCTTGCAGGGCGGCGCCAACCTGACCCACCAGGGCGACCCGCGCTACGACACAGCCGACTTCGCCGACACGGCCCCCGGCAACCTGCACGCCGACTACGTCCTGCCCCGCTACGACACGAGGATCGTCCGCTCCGGCGTCTTCTGGCCGCTGCAGAGCGACCCGCTGTTCCGCCTGACAGGCGTTTTCGACCCACAGTGGTCCGCGGTCAACGGCTTCCCGACTTCCGACCACCGCCTCGTCTGGGCCGACTTGTCCCTGCCCCGCAACGGCCACCACCACTAACACCCCGGCTGGGTGCGGGGCGACTTCGCCCCGCGCCCACCCGGGCCCGCGTCCACCCGGGCCCGCGTCCACCCGGGCCCGCGTCCACCCGGGCCCGCGTCCACCCGGGCCCGCGTCCACCCGGGCCCGCGTCCACCCGCGCCCGCGTCCACCCGGGCCCGCGCCCACTCGCGCCGACGCCCGCGCTTGTCCCGCAACATCTCTCGGCCGGCGCCGGCGAGTCCTTGGCCGCGAGCCGTTTACGGCCGCAAGCTCAGGCTGCTCAGCCCCCACAGCTCGGCGACTCGCCCGTCGGCGACGCGGATCAGCTCCATCAGCTCGGGCTCTCCCGGCACGTTCTCGATCGCCGACCAGACCGCGACCCGGTCGGCCGAGGCGATCATCCGGCGGGGCGTGACGCGTATGTCGGGGAAAGTTTCGAAGATGGCTTTCCACGCCGCACGGATCGGCTCCACACCCCGCTGTTGGAGCGGGTGGCTGTAGAAATCCGCCGCGAAAATTTCCGGCAACGCGTCGAGATCCCGCGCGTTGGCCGCCCTGTAGATCCGCTCCACCGTGTCCGTCGCATCCATGCCACGCCTCCTTACCGATCGGTCGGTAAGTAGCATGCGCGGCTTACCGAACGGTCGTCAAGTAGGATCTCCGTCCATGGCCGACACCCGCGAGCGCATCCTCGAGGTAGCGCTGGACCTCTTCGGCGACCGCGGCTACGCCGGCACCTCGATCGCCGACATCAGCGCGCAGCTGGGCATCAGCAAGGCCGCGCTCTACTACCACTTCGCCTCGAAGGGCGAAATTCTCCAGGCGCTGCTCTCCGCCCCGCTGGAGCGTTACCGCCACCTCGCCGACACCGCCGCCGACCGCGCCGCCCCCGACCTCCTGGGCGCGATCCTCGACGCCACTACCGAGATGCACGCCGTGAGCCGCCTTTTAGGGGACGACCCCTCGGTGCGGCGCGCCATGCGCGAGACGATCCGCCCGCAGTCCCACGAGATCAACGAAGCTCTCACCGCGGCCCTGGCCGGCGGCGACCCGACTCCCCGGGCGCGAGCCGCCTACGCCGCCATCAAGAACGGCGCCCTTGCCCACATCGAGGCCACCGGCGAACCGCCGTCCCCGGCCGTCCGAGCCGAGCTGATCGCCGCCGCCCGAGCCGCCCTCGGCCCGTGACGGCCCGGCGCCGCCACCCGCCGACCCCCGGCCTTTGACGGCCGGCGTTGCTACCCGCCGCCCCTTTGCTCTGCTTACCTGTGCGACTCATCGGGGCGTAGAGGTGAGCAAAGCAAAGCGCGGCGGGTCACATGCCGGCGGCGCGATCCAAATCGGACAGGCGGGCCTTGAGGATCGCTGCCTGCGCGGTGCTCAGGCTGCCTTCTCTGGTGCGGCCGGCGATCTTCTGGCGCAGCCGCGCCACCTGGCCGTCTATGTCGTTGGCGTCGGCGCCCTGGAGGGGGCGGATCAGGTTCAGGAGGTCGAGCGCGACGTCGTCGCGGATCTTGCCGTCCGCGGCGGCGTCCTCGACTGCCGACTGGAGGTTGCTCACGGCGTCGTCGAAGCTCAGCTTCGGCGACGGGGGAACCGAGGGCGACGCCGGCGCGGTGGCGGTGGGCGTCGTGGGCAGGCCGGTGCTCGGCTTCGGCGAGAAGAACCGGGTGGCCGGGTTGGACGGGGCGGGGGGAGTGGCGTCGGGCCGCTCCTTCGGGCGGTTGATCACCACGTAGATGCCGCCGGCGGTGACCAGCAGGGCCAGCAGGGCCAGGGCGAGTGCCAGGCGGCGCTTGGGCTGGGGTTCGGCCATCGGCACGGTGGCGGCCGAGACCCGGCCGGCGGTGAAGCCGTTGGGCGACGTCGGCCGGGCCGGTGACTGCGGTTGCGAGGGCCACAGCTCGGCCACGCGCGGCCGCCGGACCGGGGGCTGCTCCGCGCCGGGCCGGTAGGCAGCGGGCGCAGGGGAGGCAGCGGGCGCAGGGGAGGCAGCGGGCGCAGCGGGCGTTGGAGAGGTGGCTGGCCCCGACGCGGAGGCTGAGGCAGGCGAGGCCGGCCCCGAGATGGGCGCTGCGGCAGGCCCCGACGCGGAGGCTGAGGCAGGCGCCGAGGCCGGCCCTGAGATGGGCGCTGCGGCAGGCCCCGACGCGGAGGCTGCGGCAGGCGCCGCGGTGGGCGCGGCGGTGGCTGCCGGGGACGCGAGCGTCGGCTTCGACGCGGCCGGCTCGTCCTGCGGCTCGGGCTGGTCGGCCAGCCACAACGCGGTCAGGTCGAAGCGGATGGCGTCCGCCTTGGGGCGGTCGGCCGGATCCTCCGAGAGGCAGTGCTCGACCACCGCCCGGAAGTCGGCCGGCAGGGAGAGCGGCAGCGTGTCGGCGCCCTTCTCCCGGGCCTCGTCGAGTTCCTCCCACGTCTCCACGGGATACGGCGGCTGGCCGGTCACCATCTCGAACAGCAGCACCCCCAGGCCGTACACGTCGGTGGCCGGCTCGGCCGGCATGCCGTCGAGGCGCTCGGGGGCCACATAGGCCGGCGTTCCGAAGGTCGCCCCGGTGTCGTCGTCGTCGGGCTCGCCGGGGGCGGCGCTGATGCCGAAGTCCAGGATCTTCACGCCGGTCGGGGTGAGCATGACGTTTCCCGGCTTGATGTCGCGGTGCACCACCCCGCCCTTGTGCGCGGCGGCCAGCGCGTCCGCCACCGCCGCGCCGACCCGGGCGGCCTCCTGCCAGGTGAACGTCTCGCGGACCAGGCGGGCGGCGACGGTCTCGCCGGCCAGCAGCTCCATGACGACGAACGGCTGGACCGTGCCGTCGGCGCGGACGGCCTCGCGGAAGTCGTGCACCGCGGCGATGCCGGGATGCGACAGCTTCGCCGCCATGCGGGCCTCGCGCCAGGCCACCTGCGGGCCGGTGGGCAGCTTGATGGCGACCGGGCGGCCCAGCAGCTCGTCGCTGGCGTGCCAGATCTGCGCCATGCCGCCGGTCTCGAGGAGGGCGACCAGGCGGTAGCGCGTCGCCAGCAGGGTTCCCTCGCTGGGCCACTCATCGGTCATTGACGAACATTCACCCGGCTCGGGTCCGAGTGTCAACCGCGCGCGGCGCAACAATCGGAGCGTGGTGCGGGCGCTACCTGGCGTCGATGCGTACGTAGTCGAGGTCGCCCGCGAAGTAGTCGCAGCCTACCGTCTCCTGGTCGCACGTGGTCTTCCCGCCGATCGACAGCGGCCACGAGTTGTCGATCCGGCCGGTGGGGCCCCAGCGGCCGGCGACCTTGTTCCCGTCGATCACCAGGCCGACGCCGTCGGAGTAGCGGGTGCAGGTCACCACGTGCCAGCGACCGTCGTTGATCGGCCTGGGCGCGGTGACCAGGACCTGGCCGGCGGAGCCGCGGAACCAGCACTGCACCTTGCCGCTCGGGATCTGCAGCTTGTAGCTGCCGCCCGCGACGGTGGCCTGTCCCTTCTGGACGATGTTGCCGAAGTGGTGGAGCGTGCGCAGCCGCAGGGTGATCTCGAAGTCGCGGGTGCCGGGGTCGAGCGCGTTGTAGTCGGGCACGACGGCGAGGTGGCCGGGGTGGGCCGGCGGGGTGTCGGGCTCGAGGCGGCTGAAGCGGTAGAAGCCGCCGCCGGTGCCGACCTCCCGCCCGATCGACCCGTCGAAGCCGTTGCCGCTGCTGTCGTACATGACCCGGCTGCCGGCGCGCTCCTGCATGCCCCAGGCCGCCACGGTGTAGACCCCGAAAGCGGGGGCGGCCTGAGCGGGCATGACCCCGGCCGCCACCGCGGTCGACGCGGCCACCGTGACGATCCACCAACGTCGCAAACCCATGGCCGTCCCCCGATGCCGCGTCACTGTTGATAAGACAGACTGATCCTATTCGGTAAATAAGCCCCATATGCGAGGAAGTCGCCGAAGAGGGTCGCTCCGAGGTTGGAACCCGTTGGAACAGTTTGCGGTGGATGACATGATGGCTCCGACCGGGACGGGGGAGGGAGGCGCCGATGGCACGCTTCGCGGCCACGACGTCCGACGAGGGGACCGGGCTCCGCGTCTCGCTCGCGGGCGACTGCGACCTGGCCGTACGCGATGAGCTCGTCACCACGCTGCTGGCCGCCGTCGGCCGATCGGCGTGCGTGGTGGTCGATCTCGCCGACGTGGACTTCCTCGACTCGAGCGGCATCCACGGGCTGGTCGCCGCGCACCGCGCCGCCGTCGAGCGGGGCGGCCGCGTGGTGCTGGAGAACCCGAGCGGCTCGGTGGCCGCGGTGCTCGAGGTGACCGGCGTCCGCGACCTGCTGAGCGCCGCCGGCGGCCAGAACGGGCGCGACGGTGGCCAGAACGGCCGCGACGGCGGCGACGGTGGCGACAACGGCCGCGATGGCGGCCACGACGGCGCCGCCGGCCGCGACGGCGGGGAGTGATCGATGTCCACACGCGCCACCCGGCCCGCCGAGGCCGCCTACGCCGAGCCCACCGACCTGGCCTTCGTCCGTGACTTCGTCCGCGACGAGGCCATCGCGCTGGGCCTGTCCCGGCTGCGCGCCGACCTGCTCACCGTCGCGGTCAGCGAGCTGGCCACCAACACCCTGCAGCACACAGCGGGCGGCGGCATCGTGCGCATCTGGGCCGAGGCCGACAAGGTCCGCTGCGACGTCGTCGACGGCGGCGTCTCCCCGGGCTTCGGCCGCGCCATGCCGGCCGCCGATCAGCCTCGCGGCCGCGGCCTGGCGATCGTCGAGCGCATCTGCGACGAGGTCGGCATCCACCCCGACGGCGTCGGCACCACCGTCAGCCTGGGCATGCTCTTCTAAAGCACCCGCACCGCCACCGTGCAGGTGTCGTCGTCGGGACTCGGCCGGTTCAGGTACCCCGCCAGCGAGGCGAGCGCCGCGTCACCGGGCACGGCCGAGGCGTCGCCGAGCGACGCCATCAGGTCGGTGAGCAGGCTCGGCGTCCCCGGCACCCGCCGCTCGACCAGCCCGTCGGTGTAGAGCAGCAGCAGGTCGCCGGACGACAGGCACGGCGTCAGCACCTGATAGGACGAATCGTCGTCGGCGCCGAGCAGCAGCCCGGCCGGCGGCTCGAGCGGCATCGCGGTGCCGCCCCGCGCGAGCAGCGGCGGCGCGTGCCCGGCCCGCGCCCAGGTCAGGCCCCGCGTCCCCGGGTCGTACACGGCGATGACCGCGGTCCCGGTGACCTTCAGCCGCCCGCTCAGCCGGTTGAGGTGTTTCAGCAGCAGGGCCGGGTCGTCGATGCCGATCGCCAGCCACGCGATCAGAGCGAACCGCAGGTGCGCCATGCTGTTGGCCGCCGCGATGCCGTGCCCGGCCACGTCGCCCACCGCCAGGACCGTGCGCCCGTCGGCGAGCTCCTGAGCGTGGTACCAGTCGCCGCCGACCCGCACCGCGCTCTCGGCCGGCAGGTAGCCGACCATCACCTCCAGTCCCGGCAGGGTGAGCGGCGCCGCCGGCACCGGCTGGATCATGTGCTGCAGGCGCGCGGCGAGGCGATGCTCGGCGAGGGCCGTGAGCTCCCTCGTACGCAATTGGTCGCTGAGCCTTTCGATCGCCCCGCGGGTCTGCTCGCGGACCGTGACGTCCTGGACCACCGCGTTCACCTTGAGGGGCCGGCCGTCGGCGTCGGTGACCACGTCGGAGAGGATGCGGGTGTGCTTGACCGTCGAGCCGGCCCGGAAACGGACGGTCACGTCGGAGACGCCGCCGCTCTCCATCGCCTGCCACGCGGCCTCGGCCAGCCCCCGGTCGTCGGGGTCGATCGCGGCGGCCTGCTCGAGGCGGCTCATCGGCCCGAGGTCGGGGTCGCGCTCGAAGAGCCGGTACATCCCCGGTGACCACGTGCTCTCGCCGGTCATCAGGTCGTACTCGGCCCAGCCCAGGTTGCCGAGCTGCTCGGTGCGCTCGATGCGTCGGCGGTCCTCGTCGAGGCGCTGCCACCAGACCAGCAGGCCGCCGAGCACGGGGTGGACGGTCACGTCGAACACCGAGCGGGGCACGATCCCGGCGCGCTTCTCCTCGTACCGGAAATCGTTGATCTCGGCGGGCTCGCCGGTGCGCAGCACCGTGAGGTAGAGCAGCCAGAGCTGCCCGCCCACGATGCTCGGATAGATCTCGCTGAGCCGGGAGGCGACCCGGTCGGTGCCGCGCCGGTAGACGTCGTGCCCGCTGCCGCTGGCCGCGGCGATCTCGAAGTCGGCGACCTCGCCGTCGTGGTCCCTGATCGGAAGCAGCCACGAGCACCCCGCCGGAATCACGGAGAGCACCTCGCGTATGGCGTAGGTCACCGCATCGTCTGCCACGGTTTTCAGCGTAATGGCGGGGGCGCTGCCGATCCGACTACGACAGACGGGTGAACCCGATGGCGGCGACCCGGGCCTCTCAGGCAGACCCGGACAACTGTCGCTAGCTGGGCTCTATCCACAAAACGCCGCCGCAAAGATAACGGCCATATCACGCCCCTTCGGCCCTCGCGAAATCCCTGCTCACGTTGGTAACATCCCCGCCGGATCACGCCAGCGCCCAGGCATGGGGCTCACGGAGGTCAAACTCTTGTCCGACAACCGTATGAAGGATCGAGTCAAAGTGCTTCTCAATGGGACGTCAGCGGACAGCCAGACCTCCGAGCAGGCGGTGGTTCCGCCGCCGCAGGCTCACCCCAACCAGGCTCTTCAGGTGCTGACGCTCGCGCAGCGCACCGCCGAGGAGCACGTCGCCCGGGCCCACCACCAGGCTGACAAGATCCGCACCGACGCCCTCGCGGCCGCCGAGCAGATCGCCCGCGACGCCCAGGTGCACGCGCACAACGTCCGCCGCGAGGCGGAGAAGATCCTCACCGACGCCCGCGCCGCCGCCGAGCAGATCGCCCGCGACTCGCACGCCCGCACCGAGGAGGCGCGCCGCACCGCGGAGAAGATCGTCAACGACGCCCGCTCGGCCTCCGAGCAGATCGGCGTGGACGCGCAGGCCAACGCCGACCACCTCAACCTGCAGGCGCGCCAGCGCTACGACGACGTGGTGGGCAGCCTGGCCACCAAGCGCGAGGGCCTGCAGAACCAGATCGAGGCGCTCGAGCAATTCGACCGCGAGTACCGCCAGCGCCTGACCGCGTTCATGCAGGGTCAGCTGCGCGCGCTCTGGGTGGACCAGCCGCAGGTCGCCGGCGAGCTCCCGGAGCAGCAGCTGGTCGAGTCCCCGGTGTCGGGCGGCCCGCGGCACGGCGCCGAGGAGTCCGAGGACGCGGTTCCCGCGCAGCGCCAGTCCGCCGAGGACGCGGTCGTCGAGGGCGAAGAGGAAGAGGTCGGCGACCGCTGACTTGTCAGGCCGGCCCGGTGCTCAGAGCGTCGGGCCGGCTTCCGCTATCGCCCGGGTGACCGCGGTGCGCGGGCTGGCGAGGACCGGGATCGGCAGGTCGGCCAGCAGGGACGCCGCCGGCGCGGCGCTGGGCTGGGCGAGCACGATGACATCCACACCCGGTGCGGCCTCTCGCGCTTTCCGGGCGATCATTTCCGCGTACGCGTCGAGCTCGCCGGCCTCGAACAGCGCGAACGCCTCCGGGCAGCGCACCTCGACGATCGCGATCTCCCGCCCGGCCCGTGCCGCCGCGTCGCGCAGCAGGTTGCCGGTCGGCCCCAGCGTCGAGTCGACGGTCGCCACCACCGCGATCCTGCGGCCGGCCGCCACCGCCGCCTCGGCCATCGGGCGGTCCGCGCGCAGCACCGGCACCCCGATGTCGGCGGTGCGGCCCTCGGCGTGGTCGCCCAGCGACGAGCACGTGCAAACGATGATGTCGGCGCCGCCGTCGGCGAGCTCGTGCAGCCGAGCGTCGACCCGGGCCGCCACCGCCGGGGTGACGCCCTCGCGGCGGGCGTCGGCGAGCAGGCTCTCATCGACGATGTGCAGGTCCTGCCAGCCGGGGGCGAGCTCTTCGCGGAGGCGGCGGAACGTGGAGACGTGGACGTCGCCGGTGTGCAGGAAGCCGATCGTTGTCACGGCTCAAGATTGACACAGGGGCTTCAGTTGCGTTCGAGGCCCTGCTGGACGGCGGCCAGCAGCTGGGTCTTCGAGAACGGCTTCTCGACCAGCGTGACCTCGGGGTCGAGGGTGCCCTGGGAGGCCAGCGCGGGGCGGGCGTAGCCGGACATGAACAGCACGCTCGCGCCCGGTGAGATGATCAGGAAGCGCTCGGCCAGGTCGCGGCCGAGCATGTGCGGCATGACCACGTCGGTGAGCAGCACGTCGATGCGGCCCGGATGCTCGTGCGCCAGCGCGAGCGCGGCCGGGCCGTCCGCGGCGATCAGCACCTCGTGCCCGGCGCCGGCCAGGATGCGCACCAGCACGTCGCGCAGGGCCGGCTCGTCCTCGACCGCCAGCACGGTGCCGCGGCGGCCGTCGGTCCGGGGCGGTTCGGCGGGCTCTTCCCGCTCGGCGGGCTGCGCGTCGGTGGTGGGCAGCAGGAGCGTGAACGTGGTGCCCAGGCCCGGCTCGGAGTAGATGCTCAGGTCGCCGCCGGCCGCGGTGATGATGCCGTACACGGTGGCCAGGCCCAGGCCGGTGCCCTTGCCGGCCGGCTTGGTGGTGTAGAACGGCTCGAACGCCCGCTCGATCACCTCGGGCGGCATGCCGGTGCCGGTGTCGCTGACCCGCAGCCGCACGTAGCTGCCGATGCGCAGGTGGGGCCGGCCGGCCGCGTAGTCGCGATCCACGTCCAGGTCGCAGGTCTCGATGGTGAGCGTCCCGCCGCGCGGCATGGCGTCGCGGGCGTTCACCGCCAGGTTGACCAGCACCTGGTCGAGCTGGCCGGGGTCGGCGGTGATCGAGGAGATGCCGGGCTCCAGCCGTACGTCGAGGGTGATGTGCTCGCCGATCGAGCGGCGCAGCATCTGCTCGATGTCGGTGACCACCTCGTTGAGGTTGAGCGGCCGGGGGCGCACCACCTCGCGCCGGGCGAACGCGAGCAGCTGGTGGGTGAGGTCGGCGCCGCGCTGGGCGGCCTTGGTGATCTGGGCGGCGTCGCCGGCGATCTCGGTGAGCCCGTCCTCGGCGGCCGATTCGGCGATGAACGTGGCGTAGTTGCTGATCACCGCGATCAGGTTGTTGAAGTCGTGGGCGACGCCGCCGGCCAGCTGGCCCAGGCCCTCCAGGCGCTGGGTGCGTTGCAGCTGGGCCTCGACGTGTGCGCGCTCCGCCTCGGCCTGCAACTGCATGAACCTTTCCTGAGCGCGTACGCGTTCGGTGATGTCCCGGATGACGGCGCAGCTGATCCGCCCGTCGTCGGTCGGCAGGATGCTCACCGAGACCTCGACCGGCACCGTCGTCCCGTCGGCCCGGTGGGCCGACGCGGTGGGGCCGTGCGGGTCGTCCTCGGCCACGCCGACCGCCTCGCCGGACAGCGGCGGCGCGAGCAGCTTGTCGATCTCCTTGCCGATCAGCCCGTGCCGGGTGAGCCCGAACAGCGTCTCGGCCTGCGTGTTGGCCAGCACGACCCGGCCGTCCTCGCCGACGCCGAGGAACGCGTCGGGCGCCGCCTCGAGCAGCGCCTGGAAGCTGGACTCCAGGCGTTCCCGGGTGCTCACGGCGCGGGCGATCACCGTGTAGCCGATCAGGTCGTCCGCCGGGTCGCACAGCGGTGACATGGTGAGCGTGACCTGCAGCCAGTGGCCGTCGCGGTGCCGGCGGCGGCTGCGGAACCGCTCGAGCCGGGCGCCCGACTCCATCAGCAGCAGCATCTCGCGGTGGTCGGCGCGGCGGTCGGCGGGGGTGAGGATGTCGACGCTGTGCCCGACGATCTCCTCGGCGGGGTAGCCGAACAGGGCCTCGGCGGCGGGGTTCCAGGTCAGCACGGTGAAGGCACGGTCGACCGCGAAGATCGCGTCGTGGGAGGAATGGATCATCGCCCGCAGCAGGTCATCGGGCCGCGGCGACCCCGAGCGCCGCGGTGGCCCCGATGACGGTGGCCCAGATGAACCGCGCGTTTCCCCCATAACCGGACCTACACTATCGATTCCGCACGGCCGCGGCGGGGGTTTCCGTACGCTCGCAGCGGGGGAGGCGATGAGGTTGTCAGCCGAGACTGTGCCGGAGGTCGATCCGCAGCGGCCCAGCGGCGCCCGGGTGTACGACTACTACCTGGGCGGCACGCACAACTTCGCGGCCGACCGGCAGGCCGCCGCGGTCGCGCTCGCGGCCATGCCGGAACTGCCGGCCGTGCTCAGGATGGGTCGCGCCTTCATGCGCCGGGCGGTCGCGGCCGCGGCCGGGGCGGGCATCGAGCAGTTCCTCGACCTGGGGGCCGGGATCCCCGCGCCCGGCTCGGTGCCCGAGGTGGCCCGGGCGATACAACCGACGGCACGGATCGTGTCGGTCGATCTGGACCCCGTCGCCGTGGTGCACACGCGGCGGGTCGCGGCCGGTGAGCCCGGGTCGGCGGCGTTGCTGGCGGACCTGACCGACGCCGAAGCCGTGCTCGGTGCGGAGCCCGTACGCGAAATCCTGGATCTTGATCGTCCGGTCTGCCTGCTGGCGGTGGCGGTCGCGCATTTCATCCCGGACACCGAGCGGCTCGGCCGGGCCCTGGAGCGGTACCGGGAGGCGCTGGCGCCCGGCAGCCACCTCGTGCTGTCGCACGCGTGCGCGGAGGGCAGCCCGCCGCACGCCAAGCAGATCCTGCGCATCTACAACCACACGACGTCGCCGATGATCCTGCGGGAGAAAGAGGAGTTCCGGGCCTTCTTCGGCGACTGGCGGCTGCTGCCGCCGGGCGTGGTGGCCGCGGCGGACTGGCGGCCGGCCGGCGGCGATCCGGAGCCGGGACCGTCCGTCCGCGGCGAGATCATCGCGGGTGTCGCCGTGAAGGCATAACCCGCGAAATCAATGCATTACGGGCGTATCGAGCGCATGCTGAGGGGAACTGTCAGCCACCAGCGTGCCGGAGCGGACATGGCCGTAGTACTCGTCGCCGAGGACGACCAGGACATCGCGGCGATCCTCACCAGGTTGCTCACCCGGGCCGGTCACACCGTGCTGCACACGCCGGACGGCATGGCCGCCTTCGAGCGGGCGGTGGCGGATCGCCCCGACGTCGTGCTCACCGACCTCGGCATGCCCCGGATGGACGGGCTCGAGCTCACCCGCGCGATCCGCAGCCACCCCGAGCTCGCGGACACCCCGATCGTCATGCTCAGCGGGCACCTGCACCCCGGCGACGGCCAGCCGACCGCGGCCGGGGTGTGCGCGGTGCTGCTCAAGCCCTGCCCGAACGACAAGCTGCGCGCGGTCGTCCAGGACCTGCTCGACCGCGGCCCGCACGCCCACGACGAGGCGTCCAGCGGCTGCCCGGCGCACTGGCCGGTCACCGCCTGACGCGGGGTTGCGCCACGCCGGTAATTGTAATAAAAACAGTTACGATGGCTTCCAACAGCAGGGTGACGATCGCCGCGCACGCGCTGGCGTGGCTGGAGCTCGCCCGCCGCCGCGGGCGAGCGTCGCTGACCTCCGACGAGGTGGCCGCCAGCGTCAACACCAACCCGGTGATCCTGCGCCGCAGCCTCGGCGACCTGCGCCGGGCCGGGCTGGTCACCGCGCGGCGCGGCGCCGGGGCGGGCTTCGCGCTGGCCCGGCCGGCCGCCGAGATCACCATGTTCGACGTGTGGGCGGCCGTCGCCGACGAGCCGCTGCTCGCGCTGCACCACTCGCCGCCGAACCAGGAATGCCCGGTGGGCCGGGGCATCCGGCCGGTGCTGACCGACGTGTACGACGAGGCGACCGCCGCGTTCGGGGCGGCGCTCGCCCGGCGCAGCATCGCCGACGTGCTGGAAAGGATCCTCGCGTGATCGTGGAGTTGCGCCGGTACACGCTGCGGCCGGGCCGCCGCGACGAGCTGATCGAGCTGTTCGACCGGGAGTTCGTCGAGTCGCAGGAGGAGCTGGGCATGGCCGTGCTGGGCCAGTTCCGCGACCTCGACCGGCCCGACGCGTTCGTGTGGCTGCGCGGCTTCCCCGACATGGCGGTGCGCGGCCGGGGCCTGCGGGAGTTCTACGGCGGCCCGGTGTGGAAGGAGCACGGGCCGGCGGCGAACGCCACGATGATCGACTCCGATGACGTGCTGCTGCTGCGGGCGATCGTCCCGCCGCCGTCGGCGCCCCGCGACGATTCCGCCGCGGCATCCGGGGTGACCGCGACGATCTGGTACCGCGACCGGCCGTTCGACGACGCCTTCACACGTTGGTTCCGGAGCCCTGATTGCTTGGCGGTCTTTTCGACGGAGTACGCCGAGAACAACTTCCCGGCACTGCCGGTACGCGAGGGCGAGCACGCGTTCGTGTGGTTCACCCGAGCGACCGGGCCCGAGATCGAGGTGCCGGGGGAGTTCGGCGTGACCCGGACCGAACGGCTGCGCCTGACGCCGACCGCCCGATCCGCTTTCCGGTGACGGCCTCCTAGGCTGAGCGCGTGCTCTCCTCGACGCCCCGCACCCGCCACCGCCGCATCAAAGAGAACGGCCGCACCGACCCCGCCGACCTTCGGGCGGTGCTGGCCGCGGGCCTGGTCGCGCACCTGGGCGTGGTGATCGACGGCCATCCCATGGTGATCCCGACCGTCTTCGGCCACGACGACGAGCGGATCTTCCTGCACGGCTCGGTCGCCAGCCGCAGCCTGCTCGGCGCCGGAGAGGTCTGCGTGACCGTGACCGTTCTCGACGGGCTGGTCCTGGCCCGCTCGGTCTTCGAGCACGGCGTCAACTACCGCAGCGCCATGATCTACGGCGTGCCGCAGGCGGTCACCGACCCCGACGATCTTCTGTACGGCCTGCGCCTGCTGAGCGAGCACGCCGCCCCCGGCCAGTGGGATTACGCCCGCCGCCCCTCGAAGAAGGAGCTGGCCGCCACCCGCCTGCTCGCCCTGCCGCTCACCGAGGCGTCGGTGAAGATCAGCGACGGCTTCCCGGAGGACGGCGACGGCCCCGACGCCGCGCTCGGACTCTGGGCCGGGCGGCTGCCCGTGGTCGCCACCTGGGGCACGCCCGTGCCCGACCCGCTGCTGCCGGCCGGGATCGAGCCGCCGCCGCACATCGCCGGCCGCGCCGGGGAAACGCTCGGCTAGTCCTCGAACTCCTTCGCCAGATCGCCGAGCAGGCCCAGCACCAGGGCCTGCTCGGCGCATATCCGGCCCAGGGTGAGATCCGCGTCCGGGATGACGCCGCTTCCCGCCGAGTGCTCGATCTCGGCGAAGATCCCCGACAGCGTGTCCGCCCCGATGTTGGCGGCCGACCCCTTCAGGCCGTGCGCGTGATCGCGTACCGCCAGCGGGTCGCCGCCGCGCAGCAGCTCGCCCAGCTGGTCCACCCCGGCCGGCGTCTTGCCGGCGAACGACCTGATCAGCCGGGCCAGCAGGGCTCTCTCGCCCGGCCCGGGCTCGTTCCCGCCGATGTCGGCGAGCCGCGCCCGGATCGCCTCCCCGCGGGTTCTGGTATCCATGCGCCCATCCTGCGCCCCGTCCGGAGACCGTGCCGGAGGAACGCACGCGTTCCCGGCCAACTCCTACAGTGGCCGTGGTCACGGCCGATTTCCAGGCATGACCGAACCTCGGGTGTCCACGCCGCGCCGGTATGTGCTGGCCACGGCCGCTGTGGCGGGACTGTCGGCGCTCTGGTACCTGGGCTACCTGACATTCGGGGGACCATCGGTCCTCGCGTACGTGGGCGGGCCGCTCGCCTCGGCGCTCGGCGCCGTCGCGATCTTCGCGCTGCTGCGCACGGTGCCGATGGCGCCGGCGGCACGCCGCTTCTGGTGGCTGATCCTCGTCCTCGAGGTCAGCGTCGCCGTCGGCCGCGCCATCCAGGCCGGGTACGCGTTCGCCGCCTACCCGGCGGCGCCAGCCCCGCCCGCCTGGGTCGCGCTGTTCAGCACCGGTGGCCTCATCGCCGCGATAATCGCCATCTGCTTCGTGCCGCTGGGCGAGACCGCCCGCACCGAGCGCTGGAAGCGCACCCTCGACCGTACGATCGCCTTCTACGGCTGCTTCACGCTGCTCTGGTTCACCGCGCTGCAGCCGCTCATCGAGTCGGGCGACGCCTGGCCGGTGCGCAGCAAGGTCACCATCGCCCTCGCGGTCGTCATGATCGCGATCGGGATCGCCCGGGTCGCGTTCGTGCCGGGCGGGCCGGTCGACCGGGTCGCGGTGCGGCTGGTCGCCTGCAGCGGGCTCGCCGCCGCCGGGTACGCGATGATCGCCGGCCACGCCGGGCGCAGCGCCACCACCCCCGGCCAGGCCCTGCTGCTGCCCCTCGGCCCGCTGCTGGTCACGATGGCCGTCAGCCGCCAGTGGCGCTACCTGGGCGCCCGCCCGCAGCGCGAGGCCTGGCTGCCGTACCTGGCCGTGGTCGCCGTCGACGTACCGCTGGTCGCCACCGTCTTCGGCCCGATGACCTGGGCCGGCCGCGTGGTCGTGCTGCTCGCCGTCGGCGTCACCCTGCTCGCCTCGCTGCGCCAGTTCCTCGCCTACCGCGAGAACCAGCGCCTGATCCGGGCCCAGCGTGCCGCCCAGGCGCAGCTGAGCTACGACGCCACCCACGACGGGCTCACCGGCCTGGCCAACCGCTCGCTGTTCCGCGACCGCCTCGCCGCGGCGCTGGAGACGGGCCCGGCCACCGTGATCATCGTCGACCTCGACGACTTCAAGACCGTCAACGACTCGCTCGGCCACAACATCGGCGACGACCTGCTGGTCGCGGTGGCCGAGGCGCTGCGCGACGCGGTCGGCGACGACGGCCTGCCGGCCCGGCTCGGCGGCGACGAGTTCGCCGTCGTGGTCAGCGACCCCCGGGTCGACATCGACGACCTGATCCACCGGATCGGGACCGTGCTGGACGGCCCGCTCAGCGAGCACCGGCTGCTCATGCACGCCAGCGCCGGTCTCGCCACCGCCCCGGCCGGCACGCCGCTGGACAACGTCATGCGCGACGCCGACACCGCCCTGTACGCGGCCAAGCAGCGTGGCAAGGCCAACTGGGTGCGCTTCGCCCCCGGCATGGAACGCCCGGTGGTCGCCGACGCCCAGCTCGGCGCCGACCTGCGCCGTGGGCTCGAGGCCGGCGAGTTCCGCGTCGTCTACCAGCCCCTGGTCGACCTGCACCTCAACCGGGTGATCGGGGTGGAGGCCCTGGTCCGCTGGCAGCACCCGACCCGCGGCGTGATCTCCCCGGCCGAGTTCATCCCGGTCGCCGAGCGCACCGGCCTGATCGTGCCGCTGGGCCGGTTCGTGCTGCGCGAGACCTGCCGGCAGGCCGCCGCCTGGCTGAACGAGTTCGGCCCCGACGTGCTGCAGAAGGCCGGCCCGAACGTCTCGGCCCGCCAGCTGCACGACCCCGACTTCGTCGACGACGTCCGGGCCGCGCTGGCCGACAGCGGCCTGCCCGGCGAGCTGCTCGTCCTCGAGCTGACCGAGTCGGCGGTCCTGCGCGGCCAGCAGGTGTCGCGCACCCTGCACGAGCTGCACGGCATGGGCGTACGCCTGGCCCTCGACGACTTCGGCACCGGCGAGTCATCGCTGTCGCTGCTGCGCGCCTTCCCCGCCTCGATCGTGAAGCTGGACAAGTCGTTCGTCGACGGCATCGAGCTCGACGAGCCGGACACCCCGGAGGCGGCGGCCCGCCAGGCCGTGGCCCGCGCGGTGATCCAGATGGCCGGCGCGCTCGACCTCGACACGGTGGCCGAGGGCATCGAGAACGAGGAGCAGGCGGAGCGGCTGCGCCGGCTCGGCTACTCGCTCGGGCAGGGCTTCCACCTGGCCGAGCCGATGCACCCCGAGCAGGTCACCCTGATGCTGGCCGGCCAGCAGGACGACACGTCGGCGGCGTGAAAAGTCCTACGATCGTGGCCCGGCCCGCCGAAACCAGAGGGGTGACAACCGCACCCCGCCGCCACCTCGCGCTCATCACCGCGATCTGGGTGGCCTGGTCGGCCTGGTACGTCGCCTGGGTGGCCGGCGCGCCGGTCGGCCCGGCCGCGATCGCCTACCTGGCGCTGCCGCTGGGCGCCGCGGTCGGCGCGCACGGCGTGCTGACCATGATCCGGGCGGTGGCGCTGGACCCGGTCGCCCGCCGATTCTGGCGGCAGATGACGGTCTCGTTCGCGCTGCTCGCGGTCGGGTACGCGATGCTCGCCGTCGCCGCCTTCGCCGACACCGGCGTCCTGCCGACCATGCCGATCCCGGCCGCGGTCGCCGCGGCCGGCGCGTTCGGCGTGGCGATGTGGGCGGTCGGCCGGGTGCCGCTAGGCATCACCAACCGCGGCGAGCGCCTCAAGCAGTGGCTCGACCGGTCGATCGCGTTCCTCGGCTGCAGCACCGTGCTGTTCACCTTCGGCCTCGCCCCGATGATCGGCGCCCCCGACCCGTGGAGCACCCAGGCGCTCGTGCTGATCAGCCTGTCGATCCTGCTCGCGGTCGGCGGCATCACCAAGGTCTCCTACATCGGCAACGGCCCGGTCGACCGGGTCGCGATCCGGCTGATCGGCGTGACCAGCCTGGTCGGCGCGGCCGTGGCGGTGCTGTCGGTGGCCGGCGGCTACAACAGCGCCGTCCCGGCCCAGGCCGTCGTCATGCCGATCGCCCCGCTGCTCGCCGTGCTCGCCGCCCGCCGGCAGTGGGTCTCGACCGGGGTGCGGTCCCGCCGGGCCAACACCTGGCTGCCGTACCTGGCGATCGCCGCCGTCGACGGCCCGCTGCTCGCCCAGCTGGCCGGCCACGCCATGACGAACACGGGCCGGCTGGTGATCGTGGCGGCCGTGCTGGTCAACGCGCTGGTCGCGGTCCGCCAGTTCTTCGCCATGCGGGAGAACTCCCGGCTGCTGCGCGAGAAGCGCGCCTCCGAGGACCGGCTGCGCCACGAGGTCACCCACGACGGGCTCACCGGCCTGGCCAACCGCGGCCTGTTCCGGGAGCGCCTGGCCGGGGTCCTCGCCGACCGGGACGCCACGGTGCTGCTCGTCGACCTCGACGACTTCAAGACCGTCAACGACTCGCTCGGCCACGAGGTCGGCGACGACCTGCTGGTCGCGGTGGCCGGCACGCTGCGCGCGGCGACCGGGCCGGACGGCCTGGCGGTCCGGCTGGGCGGCGACGAGTTCGCCGTGCTCGTCGACGACCCGGCGGTCGACGGCGAGGCCCTCGCCCAGCGCGTCATCGACGCGTTCAGCGGCCCGATGAGCGGGCACCAGCTGCTCGTGCACGCCAGCATCGGGGTCGCCACCGCCGTCGCCGGCACCGCGCTCGACAGCGTGCTGCGCGACGCCGACATCGCCATGTACGCCGCCAAGCAGCGCGGCAAGGCCAACTGGGTGCGCTACCAGGGCGGCATGGAGTTGCCGCAGGCCGGCCACGCCCGCCTCGGCGGCGAGCTGCGCCGGGCTCTCGACAACGACGAGTTCTTCCTCGTGTACCAGCCGATCATCGCGTTGCGGACCGGCACCGTGGTCGGCGTGGAGGCCCTCGTCCGCTGGCAGCACCCGACCCGCGGCCTGGTCTCGCCGGCCGAGTTCATCCCGGCCGCCGAGGGCACCGGCCTGATCGTGCCGCTGGGCCGGTTCGTGCTGCGCGAGGCATGCCGGCAGGCCGCCGCCTGGCTGGCCGAGTTCGGCCCGGACGCGCTGCAGAAGATCGCGCCGAACGTGTCGGTGCGCCAGCTGCACGACCCGGACTTCCTCGCCGACGTGCGGCAGGCGCTCGCCGAGACCGGGCTGCCCAGCGAGCGGGTGGTCCTCGAGCTGACCGAGTCGGCGGTGCTGCGCGGGCCGCAGGTACTCGACACCCTGCGCCGGCTGCACGACATGGGCATCCGGCTCGCGCTCGACGACTTCGGCACCGGCGAGTCGTCGTTGTCGCTGCTGCAGGCCTTCCCGGCCTCGATCGTGAAGCTGGACAAGTCGTTCGTCGACGGCATCGAGGTCGGCGAGGATGGCACCGCGGAGGCGGCGGCCCGGCAGGCGGTCGCCCGCGCGGTCGTCCAGCTCGCCCTGGCGCTCGGCCTGGACACGGTCGCCGAGGGCATCGAGAACCAGGAGCAGGCCGACCGCCTGCTCGCCCTCGGCTACACGCTGGGCCAGGGCTACCACCTCGCCCGGCCGATGCCGGCCGAGGACTTCCGGCGGCTGCTCGCGGCCCAGCAGAGGGACCTGGCAGCCGCGGCATAAGGGCGGTTTATCGTACGGCGATGGACGACGGCACCCGCACGGCCGAGTCGCTCGCGGCCTGGCTCGGCGACCTGCACTTCAGCGATCTGACCGAGGATCGGGCGACCGCGCGCATCGTCGACGCCGTCGCCGGATGGGGTGAGTCGCGGGGCTGGCGCGTGTACCGGCGGGCGCCCAGCGTCTTCCCGCTGCCCCCGCCGCTGAAGGGCCACTCGGTCCTCGACGTGGCCTGCGCGCGCCCGTCCCCGGAACAGCCGATCGCGATCGAGGTCGACCGCCTCGACCGGCAGCGCACCGTCGACAAGCTCCTCGCCGAGGCCGCGGCCGGCCGCCTGGCCATCTGGGTGCGCTGGGGGATCGGCCCGTTCCGCCCGCCGCCGCTGCCCGTGCACCTGGTGACCCGGGAGGCGGCCCGCGCCAAGGGCCACTGGCACACCGTCGCCGACCTGCCCGCACCCCGGCATTCCTCTTTCGAGCAGGGGGAAGCAGCCGAGCTGCCCTGGGAGGGGTGACCGCCGTCTCCCTCATCTCTGCGATACGTCGGACGATATGACTCCTCGAATGCAACTGAGATGAGGAGTCACGATCGTGAATCCGGGCGCGACCGGCAGCAGGGTACGACAGGCTGTAGGGGTGGAGACGAAGCACGGGCGGCACCCCGCCTCCTGGTGGGCGCAGTTCCCCGAGGTCTCCGACCGGTTCGACGCGGCGGTGGTGACCGAGGGCCTCGCCGACTGCATCACGCCCAAGATCGCATCGCCGCTGCTGCGCCGCGAGGCCGAGATCGCCGCCGAGGTGGTGGTCCGGCACCTCAACAAGCTGTCCAGCCCCGAGCTGGCCGAGCGGGCCGAGAAGTCGATCGAGCGGCTGGTCGCCACCGTCGAGCGGCTCGCCGAGCGGCACACCGGCGAGGACTCGGGCACCACCGAGGTGTACGCCCTCTGCCACGCCCTGCAGGGCCGCTGGGCCGACGCCGCCGCCGAGGCCGAGCCGTTCGTCGGCACCCAGCCGCTGCTGAAGGTCTTCGTCGGCGCCCTGCACCTCGAGCGCTTCGACACCGGCCTGACCGTACGGCTGCTGCGCGCCGGACAGGACCCGGGCGCCGCCGTCCAGGCCGGCCTGGTGGTCGGCAAGTACGGCTGGTGGCCACAGTGGCTCCTGAAGATCGTCAGCGAGCGGGCCATCGCCGGCACGCTCGACAACGAGACCGTCGAGGCCCTCGACCGCTGCGCCTACGCCGAGCTGACGCCGGCCCAGTCGAAGGTGGCCCGGCGCCTGCTCAACGGCGAGGAGGCGCTGATCGACGCCTCCGCCTCCCGCCTGGAGACCCTGGGCGAACAGGAGGCCGCCGCGAAGCTGCGCGAGGGCGACCTCAACGCGGTCGCCCTCGCCGCCCGGCTGATCCCGGTCTGACGAAACCTGGTCTGGCGAACCTGGTCTGGCGAAACTAGGCGCCGCCCTCGGTGAGGGTGACGGTCTGCGGCTGGAACGACGCGCCGTTCACGTCGACGCCGGCCGCCTTGGCCTGGGTGATCGCCTGGTTGATGTAGTCGTTGGTGAAGGCCTCGCCCTCCGGGGCCTTCTTCAGCACGGTGTCGCCGGTCTGGTTCTTCGTGGTCTGCGAGATCTCGACGGTCTGCTTCCAGGCCGCGTCGTCGACCACGCCGATGCCGCCGGTGGACGGCCAGATCAGCTTGTTGACCTCGTTCATCTGCCACAGCTGGTGGCTCTTGCCGAGCTTCGAGCCCTTGGCCACCACCATGTCCCGGCACTTCTCCGGGTTGTCCCGGCAGAACGCCCAGCCCTTGATCGTGCCGACCAGGAACTTCACGGTCTGCGCCTGATAGTTCGCGTCACCCAGCTTGGACGTGTTGGCCCAGACCGCGTCCTGCAGCATGGCCGACTCGTTCTGCTTCCAATCGATGATCGAGAAGTCGTCGGCGGTGTAGAGCTGGCCGGTCTTCGGGTTCTTGGCCTCGAGCAGCTGGGCGTACTCGTTGTAGCTCATCGCCTGGGCCGCGTCGATCTCGTGCTTGAGCAGCGCCTGCATGTCGAACTGCTGCTGCACCAGCGTGACGTCCTTGCCGGGGTCGAGCCCGGCCTTGGTCATGCCGGCGAACAGCTCGAACTCGTTGCCGAAGCCCCAGTTGCCGATCTTCTTGCCCTTGAACTGGGCGGGCGAGGTGATCCCGGAGTCCTTCCAGGCGACCTGGTAGGTGCCGGAGCGGGCGAAGATCTGCCCGACGTCGGTGATGCCGGCGCCCTGCTCGCGGGAGGCGAGCGCCTTGGGCACCCAGGCGACGGCGTAGTCGGCCTTGCCCTGGGCGAGCACGGTCTGCGGGACGATGTCGATGCCACCTTCGAGCAGCTGCACGTCGAGGCCCTGCTCCTTGTAGAAGCCCTGGTCCACCGCGGCGATGTAGCCGGCGAACTGGGCCTGGTAGAACCACTGGAGCTGCAGCTTGATCGGGGTCAGCCCGCCGCTGGCGGCCGGCGTGGCGGAATCCTGGTCGGCCGTGCCGCAGCCGGCGATCAGCAGCGTGGATGCAGCGGCAATAGTAGTAAATATCCGGAATCGGCGCATCAAGAACCTCCTCGGGGGTTGTTCCATACGTCAGGCGATGAGCCGTGTCCGCCACGGCATCGCCAAGCGCTCCAGCAGGAGCGTGGTGAGGTAGAAGACGAGTCCCAGCAGGCAGGCCCCGACCACGAAGGCCCAGGCCCGGGGGTAGGCGGTGAACGCGGCCGCGGAGGTGATCCGCGAGCCTAGCCCGGTCTGCAGGCCGCCGAAGTACTCGGCGACGACCGCGGCGATCACGGCGAGCGACGACGCCTGCCGCAGTCCGGTGAAGACGTAGGGGAGCGCCCCGGGCAGCCGCACCTTCCGGGCGAAGGTCCAGCCACTGGCCGCGTACGTGTGCATCAGCTCCTGGTGGATCGGATCGACCTCGCGCAGGCCGCGCAGCGTGTTGAGGAAGACCGGGAAGAACACGATGATCGCGGCGACCAGCCGGCGCGGGATGCTGCTGGTCGACTCGAACATGTTGTTGAGGATCGGGGCGAGGGCGATGATCGGCAGCGCGCTGATCACCGCCGCGAACGGGATGGAGATCTCGGCGACCGGCCGGAACCGGCTGGCCACCATGGCCAGCAGCACCCCGGCGATCGCGCCGCCGATCAGCCCGATCAGCGCGTTCGCGCCGCTCGCGAGGGCCGCCTCCCAGACGTTGCGGCGCTGCTCGACCAGCTCGTCCCAGATCGCGCTGGGCGCCGGCAGGATGAACGGCGCGATCCGCCCGAGGGTGACGGTGAGCTGCCAGGCGACGATCGCGGCGATGCCGACGATCACCGGGGGAAGGATGCGCCTCATATCGAGGCCGGTATGCCACGCAGCGCCTGGCGCACCGCGGTGACGTGCTCGAAGTACTTGTCGGACTGGCGGGCCGCCTCGTCGCGGGCCGGCAGGTCCACCGTGACCGACGCGGTGATCCGACCCGGCCGGGCCGACATCACCACGACCCGGTGGGACAGGAACACCGCCTCGGAGATCGAGTGGGTCACGAAGACCGTGCTGGTGCCGGTCTTGGCGCAGATGCCGAGCAGCTCGGCCTGCAGGCGCTCGCGGGTCATCTCGTCGAGCGCGCCGAACGGCTCGTCCATGAGCAGCAGCGGCGGCTGCACCGCGAGGGCCCGGGCGATCGCGACCCGCTGCTGCATGCCGCCGGAGAGCTGGGCCGGGTAGTGCCCGGCGAAGTCGGCCAGCCCGACCAGCGCGAGCATCTCCTCGGCGCGGGCCTTGCGCTCGGCCTTGCCCATGCCGCGCAGTTCGAGCGGGAGCTCCACGTTGCGCCGCACCGTACGCCACTCGAAGAGCCCGGCCTGCTGGAAGGCGATGCCGTAGTCCTGGTCGCGGCGGGCCTTGCCGGCGTCCTTGCCGGCCACGCTCACCGTGCCCCGGGTGGGCTCGATCAGGTCGGCGACCAGGCGCAGCAGCGTGCTCTTGCCGCAGCCGGAGGGGCCGATCAGCGACACGAACTCGCCGTCGCCGACCGTAAGGGAGACCTCGGAGAGGGCCGTGACCTCGTCACCGCGCCCCTGGTTGAAGACCTTCGTCACGTTGTCCACGACGACAGCGCTCACAGCGTCACCACCTCCACGTGGCGCCGGTGCCGCATCAGCGGCACCTCCAACAGGCTGACGGCGCCCGCGACGAACAGCCCCAGCAGGGCGGCGCCGAGCATCGCGGTGTAGACCTTCGCGGGGTCGCTGGTCGCCTCGCGGGAGTACTCGATGATCAGGCGGCCGATGCCGCCCCGGGTTCCGGTGGAGATCTCGCCGACCACCGCGCCCACCACCGCCGCCGCGCCGGCCAGGCGCAGCGCCGGGAACAGGTAGGGGAGCGAGGCCGGGAACCGGAGCTTGACCAGCGTGCGCCACCAGCCGGCGGCGTAGCTGCGCATCAGCTCCACCCCGCTCGCCGACGGCGACTGCAGACCGCGCAGCATGCCCACGGCGACGGGGAAGAACGCCAGGTAGGACGCGATCACCGCGACCGTCGCCCAGGGCGGCATGATCGTGCCGCCCCAGCCGGCCACCAGCGGCGCGAGGGCCACCAGCGGCACGGTCTGACTGAGGATCACGTACGGGAGGAGCCCGCGCTCGACGATCCGGAACCTTTGCATGACCACCGCGAGGACCAGGCCGACCGTGGCGCCGATGAGGAACCCGACCGCCGTGATGCCGAACGTGAACGCGCACGCCTGCAACACCACGATCCACACCGGCCGGCCGCCCGTGAGCTCCGGGCGGCCGAGTCGCTGCAGCACCGTCCACAGGTGCGGCATGGACAGGTCGTCGGCGCGCGGCAGGACGCGCACCCCGAACAGCACCGTGCCGTCCGGGCTCCCGACGACCTTGTAGCCCTCCCAGAGCAGCACGAAGGCGGCGACCCCGGCGAGGACGAAAAACGCTCTCCTCACGTCATCGCCGGGATGATCTGCGTCCCGTACGCGTCAAGGGTCTGCTCCTTGGCATCGTGCTGCAGGTAGACGGCGAACTGGTCGACGCCCAGATCCCGCAGCTCGCCGAGGCGCTTGAGATGATGCTCGACCGGCCCGAGGATGCAGAACCGGTCGACCACTTCGTCGGGCACGAACGTGGTGTGCGTGTTGCCGGCCCGGCCGTGCTCGGCGTAGTCGTACCCCTCACGGCCCTTGATGTAGTCGGTCAGCACCTGAGGCACCGCGCCCTCGGAGCCGTAGCGCGCCACGATGTCGGCGACGTGGTTGCCGACCATGCCGCCGAACCAGCGCGTCTGCTCCCGCTGATGGTCCAGGTTGTCGCCGACGTAGGCGGGCGCCGCCACACAGAACTTGATCGCCATCGGGTCGCGGCCGGCCTTCACCGCCGCGCGGCGCACCGCCCCGATCATCCAGGCCGCGATGTCCGGGTCGGCGAGCTGCAGGATGTACCCGTCGCCCACCTCACCGGTCAGCGCGAGGGCCTTAGGCCCGTACGCCGCCACCCACACCTCGAGGCTGCTCTGCGGCGCCCATGCGAACTGCAGCTCCTTGCCGCGCAGCGTCACCTTCTCGCCGTTCGCCAACCCCTTGATCACCTGCACCGACTCGCGGAGCTGGCCGAGGGTCTGCGGCTGCGCGCCGAGCACCCGCAGCGCCGAGTCGCCCCGGCCGATGCCGCAGATCGTGCGGTTGCCGTACATCTCGTTGAGCGTGGCGAACAGCGACGCCGTGACCGTCCAGTCCCGCGTGCCCGGGTTGGTGACCATCGGCCCGACGATCACCCGTTCCGTCTCGTCGAGGATCTTCGAGTAGATGACGAACGGCTCCTGCCACAGCACGTGCGAATCGAACGTCCACACGTGGCTGAAGCCCGCCGCCTCGGCCTTCTTCGCGAGCTCGACCACCGTGCTCGCCGGCGGGTCGTTCTGGAGGACAACACCGATGTCCATGGGCTACACCAGATACTCGGAGAGCGCGCGCGGCACGTACTTGCCGCGGCCCTTCCGGCCCGTGTACTCGCCGCCCGACGCGATGACCTCGCCGCGGGACATGACCGTGTCGACCTTGCCGGCGATCTCCCAGCCCTCCCAGGCCGAGTGGTCCATGTTCATGTGGTGGGTCTCGACGCTGATCCGGGTGCGGCCGTTCGGGTCGTACAGGACGATGTCGGCGTCCGAGCCGGGCGCGATGATGCCCTTCTTCGGATACAGGCCGAACATCCGGGCCGGGGTGGTGGCGATCGTCTCGACCCAGCGCGCGAGCGACAGCTTCCCGTCGACCACGCCCTGGTACAGCAGGTCCACCCGGTGCTCGACGCTGCCGATCCCGTTCGGGATCTTGGAGAAGTCGCCGAGGCCCAGCTCCTTCTGGTCCTTCATGCAGAACGGGCAGTGGTCGGTCGAGACCACCGACAGGTCGTTGGTGCGCAGGCCCTGCCACAGGTCGGCGCGGTGGCTCTCGTGCTTGCTGCGCAGCGGCGTCGAGCAGACCCACTTGGCGCCCTCGAAACCGGGCGCGCCCAGCTGGTCCTCCAGCGTCAGGTAGAGGTACTGCGGGCAGGTCT
Source organism: Actinoplanes sp. CA-142083 (assembly GCF_050942195.1). Taxonomy (NCBI): domain Bacteria; kingdom Bacillati; phylum Actinomycetota; class Actinomycetes; order Micromonosporales; family Micromonosporaceae; genus Actinoplanes; species Actinoplanes sp. CA-142083. The sequence goes on along the minus strand of NZ_CP192076.1, from coordinate 5,940,812 downwards.
CGGCGAACACGTTGCGCCCCAGGTCGCGGGCGGCCTTGACCTGCTCCAGGGCCTTGGAGGCGCTCAGGTGCACGATGTACAGCGGGCAGTCGGCGGCCACGCTGGCCAGCCAGATCGCCCGGCTGGTCGCCTCCGCCTCCAGCTCCTGCGGCCGGGTGAGGCCGTGGTAGATCGGGTCGGTCTCGCCGCGCTCCAGGGCCTGCTTGACCAGCACGTCGATCGCCGGGCCGTTCTCGGCGTGCATCATGATCATGGCGCCGTTCTCACGCGCCTTCTGCATGGCCCGCAGGATCTGGCCGTCGTCGGAGTAGAAGACCCCCGGGTACGCCATGAACAGCTTGAAACTCGTGATGCCCTCGCTCGCGACGAGCTGGTCCATCGCCTTGAGCGCGTCGTCGTCCACGCCGCCGAGGATCATGTGGAAGGCGTAGTCGATGTGGCAGTTGCCGCCCGCCTTGCCGTGCCACGCGGCCAGCCCGTCCTGCACCACCTCGCCGGTGCGCTGCACCGCGAAGTCGATGATCGTGGTGGTGCCGCCGATCGCCGCGGCCCGGGTGCCGGTGTCGAAGGTGTCGCTGGCGTGCGTGCCGCCGAACGGCAGCTCCATGTGCGTGTGCGCGTCGACCGCACCCGGGATCACGTACTTCCCGGTCGCGTCGATGACTTCGGGCCCGGGCCCTTCCGGGCCTTTCCCGGGCGCGAAGATCGCGACGATGGTCTCGCCGTCCACGAGGACGTCGGCGGGTTGCGCGCCGGTGGGGCCGATGACCGTCCCACCCTTGATCAAGATGCTCACAGCTCCACCGTCCGGGTGTAGGACTCCGGCCGGCGGTCGCGGTAGAACTGCCAGCGCTCGCGCACCGTCTTGATCAGGCTCAGGTCGAGGTCGCGGACGATCAGCTCGGGGTCGTGGGCGTCGCCGACCTCCCCGACGAACTTGCCCTCCGGGTCGACGAAGTAGGACGTGCCGTAGAAGTCGTTGTCGCCCAGCGGCTCGATGCCGACCCGGTTGATCGCGCCGATGAAGTACTCGTTGGCGACCGCGCTGGCCGGCTGCTCCAGCTTCCACAGGTAGCTGGACAGGCCCCGGTGGGTGGCCGACGGGTTGAACACGATCTGCGCCCCGCCCAGTCCCAGCTCCCGCCAGCCCTCCGGGAAGTGCCGGTCGTAGCAGATGTACACGCCGACCTTGCCGACCGCGGTGTCGAAGACCGGGTAGCCGAGGTTGCCGGGCCGGAAGTAGAACTTCTCCCAGAAGCCCTTCACCTGCGGGATGTGGTGCTTGCGGTACTTGCCGAGGTACCGGCCGTCGGCGTCCACCACCGCGGCAGTGTTGTACAGGACGCCCTCCTGCTCCTTCTCGTACATCGGCAGGACCATGACCATGCCGAGCTCGGCCGCGAGGGCCTGGAAGCGCTCGGTCGTCGGGCCGGGGATCGACTCGGCGTACTCGTAGTACTCCGCCTCCTGCACCTGGCAGAAGTACGGCCCGTAGAAGAGCTCCTGGAAGCAGATCACCTTCGCGCCCTGCGCGGCGGCGTCGCGGGCATAGTCCTCGTGCGCCTTGATCATCGATTCCTTGTCGCCCGTCCAGGTGGTCTGGACGAGGGCGGCGCGAACGACGTCGGTCATGACTGCTGCCCCTCTCTAGATCAGTGCTGCGTCCCGGGCACGGTGGCGCGCCCGTGATCGTGTGTCTACTCCGAGTTATACGGCCAGCGCTAGAGCTTGCGTGTGAGGTTCAGATGCCGTAGGACACTAACGACACACATTCAGGCGGACAATTGCTTGAACGTAACTAGTTGTTTCGGAGAGGTAATTTGCTCGCGCTCATCACCGGAGCTGTGGACGACCGCAGCGCCCGGGGGATAGCCGCGGCCGTCGGCCGTCTGGTCAGCGCCGGCGACCTGCCGGCCGGAGCCCGGCTGCCCACCGTGCGCGACGTCGCCCGGTCGCTGGGCGTCAGCCCCACCACGGTCAGCGAGGCCTGGCGCAGCCTCACCCGGGCCGGCGCCATCCAGACCCGGGGACGCTCCGGCTCGTTCGTCACCACCCCGGTCGCTCCCCGCCAGACCTGGCGGTTCACGCAGATGGGCGCCTCCCCGCCGGCCCGCCTCGACCTCTCCACCGGCATCCCCGACCACGACCTGCTGCCCGACCTCAGCGACGCGCTCAAACGCATCGGCGACGGCCGGCTCACCACCTCGTACCTCGACGAGCCGGTCCTGCCGATGCTCGAGACCGTGCTGCGCAACCGGTGGCCCTACCCCGCCGAGGGCCTCACCGTCGTCGACGGCGCGCTCGACGCCCTCGACCGGATCATCGGCGTCACGGTCCGCTTCGGCGACCACGTCATCGTCGAGAACCCGGCCTTCCCGCCCCTGCTCGACCTGCTGCAGACCGTCGGCGCCACCGTGATCGGCGTGCCCATGGACGACGCCGGCATGCTCCCCGACAAGCTCCACGGCGTGCTCGCCGAATACCCCGCCGTTGCCGTCTTCCTCCAGCCCCGCGCCCACAACCCCGCCGGGGTGAGCATGACGCCGGGCCGGGCCGCCGCGCTCGCCACCATCCTCGCCGAGTTCCCCGGCGTGGCCGTCGTCGAGGACGACCACGCCGGCGACATCGCCACCGCCGCGCCCGTCAGCCTCGGCCGGCACCTGCCCGGCCGCACCCTGCACGTCGCCAGCTTCTCCAAGAGCCACGGCCCCGACCTGCGCCTCGCCGCGATCGGCGGGCCCGCGCCCGTCGTCACCGCCGTCGCCGACCGGCGCCTGCTCGGCCCCGGCTGGTCCAGCCGCCTCCTGCAAGGCGTGCTGCTCGACCTGCTCACCGACCCCGCCGCCGTCGCGCAGGTGGCGGTCGCCCGCGAGGCGTACGCGTCAAGGCGCTCTGCTCTGCTCACCAAGCTGCACGACCGCGGCGTGACCGCCACCGCCGCCGACGGCATCAACCTGTGGATGGCCGTCGACGACCAGCAGATCGCCATGGTTTCCCTCGCCGCCCACGGCATCGCGGTCGCCCCCGGCACGCCGTTCTGTGTCACCCCGCTCGCCGGCGACCACGTCCGTGTCACAGCCGGACTCGTCGCCGGCGGCTACGACGACCTCGCCGACGCGCTCGCGTCGGCCGCCATCCTGGACAGCCGCGGCAGCGGCGCCCGGGCCCGGCCGCATCCGCGCGGCTTCCGCTGATTTTTCGCCGCTTTTCGCTGCAAGGAGAACCCGAGATGACCGATGACCTGCTCGCCCGCCACCGCGCCGTGCTGCCGGACTGGATGCCGATCTACTACGGCGACGACGCCATCGAGATCGTCTCCGGCGCCGGCCGCCGCGTCACCGACGGCGCCGGCCGCACCTACCTCGACTTCTTCGGCGGCGTCCTGACCAACATGATCGGGTATGACATCGCCGAGATCAACGAGGCGGTCCAGCGGCAACTCGCCACCGGCGTGGTCCACACCTCGACCCTGTACCTGATCCGCGAGCAGGTCACGCTGGCCGAGAAGATCGCCCGCCTCTCCGGCATCCCCGACGCCCGCGTCTTCCTCACCAACTCGGGCACCGAGGCCAACGAGACCGCACTGCTCATGGCCACCAACGTGCGCCGCTCCAACCAGATCCTCGCGATCAAGAACAGCTACCACGGCCGCACCTTCGCCACCATGGCGATCACCGGTCACCGCTCGTGGTCGTCCAGCTCGCTGAGCCCGCTCAACGTGTCGTGGCTCGCCTCCGGGGACCGGCTGCGCGGACGCATGGCGGGCATGTCGGCCGGCGACATCGCCGACGCGGCCGTCGACGATCTGCGGGAGGTGCTCGCCACCGTGACCGCGGGGGATGTGGCCGCGCTGATCGCCGAGCCCATCCAGGGCGTCGGCGGGTTCGTGGCCGCCCCGGACGGCGTGCTCGGCGCGTACCAGAAAGTCCTGAATGAATTCGGCATTCTGCTGATCGCGGACGAGGTCCAGACCGGGTGGGGGCGCACCGGCACGCACTTCTGGGGCTATGAGGCGCACGGGGTCACGCCCGACCTGATCACGTTCGCCAAAGGCATCGGGAACGGGTTCGCCCTCGGCGGCGTCGTCGGACGCGCGTCGGTGATGAACGCGGTGCCGGCCATCAGCTTCTCGACATTCGGCGGGAACCCGCTGTCGGCGGCGGCCGGGAACGCGGTGCTCGACTACGTGCTGTCGCACGACCTGCAGGCCAACGCGGCTCGGACGGGGGCGATCCTGCTCGACGGGCTGCGCGCGCTGGACGTGCCGATCCTGGCCGAGGTGCGCGGGAAGGGGCTGATGGTCGGCCTCGAATTCGTGCGGCCCGGGACGTCGGAGCCGGACGCGGCGGCGACCGTGCGCGTGTTCGACGAGTGCAAGGCCGGGGGATTGCTGGTGGGTAAGGGCGGGCTCTACGGCAACGTGATCCGGATCGGGCCGGCGCTGACGCTGACCGAGGAGGAGGCGCGCGAGGGCCTGGCCATCCTGGTCGACGCCATCACCCGGGTCGACGCCGAGTCGCGGATCGCGTAGCACGCGCAGCAGCCCACCCGCCGCTTGTCCACAACCAGCCGGTATCCACAGGCCACGGCCATACGCGCTTCTTCCCGGCACCGTCCTCCGCGATAATGGCTTCGGGGGCTTCCCCCTGGGAGGGTGGGGTTTTGCGTGGCTTGGGTGATTCGGGTGGTTCGCGACTCCCGGGCCACGCCCTCGCTCCTGGGCGTGGCCCGGCGTCGCGCCGGCCGCCTGTTCGTTCGGCCGGCCCCCGATGGGACCTTGGCGAGTTGATGCGCGCTGCGAACACCAACTCTTCAACGCTGAGCGGCAGCGAGCCCGCGCCGAGCTAGCGATGCCGAGTTCGCGTTCGGAGCGCGCGCCAACTCATCAAGATCGCAGCGCGGCGACCGCGGGGGCGACCCGCAGCTGCCTGACGCCGGCCTGCCGGGTGCCCACGGCGCGCAAGCGATGATGAGTCGGCGTCGGCAGCGTGCGCCAACTCATCAAGGCCGCCTTGCCACCCCGCTGACTCGTTGACGCCGGGCTTCCCGCGGCGGCCCCGACGATAATGAGCCGGCATGCGGAGCGCGTCCCAACTCATCAAGATCACGGCGGCGGTGGCAACTGATCAACATCGATCTGTGCCGGGTCGGAGCGGGCTTCGGGCGCCCGCCGGTCCCGCGGATCCGGGTGCTCTGGGGGAGGGCTGCCGGAGCCGGACGGGACCGGCGGTGACTACGCTCCGTGGATGATCAGCGGAGCCACGGAATGGATCTGTCGAGCAGGCCGCGGGTCGCCAATTCGTGGCGCAGCGGAATTTTCTCGTCGATGTAGCCGTCCCAGTTGACGCCCCAGTAATTGGCGGTGTGGGTTGCTTCACCGAGCAATTGTCGCTGCACCGGCGTGCGATTCCGCCACCATTCGCCATCGTGGTCGACGGGCATGTCGTCGAGCGGGCGGATCCACCGGTAGGTGTAGCCGACGAACAGCATCTTGCGGGTGACCGTGCTGCGGTTGACCGACCGGGAGTGCCACAGCCGCCGGTCGAAGACGAACGCGTCGCCCGCGTTGGCGGTGATCTCCATGGTGCCGCGCGGGTCGCGGCCGGCCTCGGTGCGCGCCAGCGTGTTGCTCAGGTGGCTGCCCGGGATGACCTTGGTGGCGCCGCGCCCGGTCCGGGACAGATCGGACAAAACGTACGCGACCTTGAGCGACAGCATCGGCCGGGTGTCGCCGCCGAGCGGCTCGGGGTCCGAGTTCTGCCGGTATCCGTCCTGGTGCCAGCCCCAGCCGGGCGGCTCCTCGAACGGCGACGGCGGCGTCACGTCGAGGTGGTTGTGGTGGCTGTAGATGTTCCAGCCGGCCAGGCCCCACACGTACGGGAACGTCGCGGGATGCGTCAGCAGCTCGCCGAACTGCTCGTCGCGGTCCAGGAACCCGAGCAGGTGCAGGGCGCCGTCGGGCTTGAGCCGGCCGGCCTCGCGCTCCTGCGCGTAGACGCGGTCGACGGCGTCCTCGAGGCGGGCGCGATGCTCCTCGGTGAGCGCGTTGCGAATGAGCAGAATGCCCTCCCGCTGGAACTCGTCACGTTGCTCCGGCGTGATCGCCTCGAAACCGGTCAATACCATTTGACGGTCCCCCTCAAATGTCCACTATTCGCTTTTCCCCCGGGGGATCCGGTGCTTCATGAGTAGAGACGCCACTGGGCCGCTATTTCGTTGCAAGGTTTTCTCCCGGGTTCGTGCCAACACTCTGTGTGACCATCCAGTTTCGTTCAAGAGCAGCGAACTTTTGCTTGATCTGAAGAAACTTGTCTTCACGGCGATCGAAACTTCTGGATAACCTGCCCGAGGACGCCGTTCAAAGGAGACCGCAATGCCGCCGTCACTGAACCGCCGCCAACTGCTCGGGGCCGCCGCCGCAGCCGGCGCCGCCACCACCCTCGCCGTTCCCGGAGCCGCCGCCGCGCACGGGGGCGGCCACCTGCACCGGGTCCCGCGCGATCAGATCAGCGTGCAGCTCTACACCCTGCGCGACCAGCTGAACATCGACCTCGAGGCGAGCTTCGCCGAGCTGGTGGAGATCGGTTACACCCGGGTCGAGCACGCCGGCTTCGTCGGCCGCACCGCCGCCCAGTTCCGCGCCGCGCTCGACAACGCCGGGCTGCGCGCCACCTCGGGCCACGTCGGCATCCCGCAGCCCTTCGACGCGACCGCGTGGCAGAAGGCTCTCGAGGACGCCAACATCGTCGGCAACAAGTACATCGTCCACCCGTTCTTCGGGCAGGGCCCGAGCGGCCCGATCCGCGACGCCGCCGTGTACCGGGCGTTCGCCGCCGACCTCAACAAGGCCGGCGCCCTCGCGCGAAGGGCCGGCCTCGACTTCGGCTACCACAACCACCAGGCCGAGTTCCTGCGTCAGAACGGCACGTCGAAGACCGGGTACGACATCCTCACCGGCGAGACCGACCCGCGCCTCGTGCACCTGGAAGTCGATCTGTTCTGGGCCTTCCGCGGGGCCCGCGACCCGGTCGACCTGATCGAGAAGCTGCGCGGACGCATCAAGCAGGTCCACGTCAAGGACCTGGATGTCAGCGGCAGCTTCGCCGACCCGGGCGCCGGGCTCATCGACTTCGGCCGCATCTTCGCGCGCTCGAAGGAGGCCGGGCTGATCGAGTACATCGTCGAGCGCGACGACGCCGGCACCCCGCCGCGCACCCCCGCCGACGCGCTCAAGACGGCCGAGGTCGGCTACGACTTCCTGGCCGGGATCAGGTTCTGATGAGGGGCCGCATCGTCGTCAGCGTCGTCGGGGCGCTCGTTCTTGCCGTCCCGACCGCGGCAGTGGCTCATCCCGGCCACGACCTGCCGCCCAGCAGCGACTTCCAGAAAGTGACCCTCGACGACTTCCCCGGCGAGCCGATCGCGCTGGCCGTCCTGCCCGACCGGCGCGTGCTGCACACGGCCCGCACCGGCGAGGTACGCATCCACGAGCCGGCGACCGGACGCAACGTGCTCGCCGCGAAGATCCCCGTCTATCAGCACGACGAGGAAGGCGTACAGGGAATCGCCCTTGACCCTGATTTTTCGCGAAACAAGTGGGTGTACGTCTACTATTCGCCGCCGCTGAACACGCCCTCGGACGACCCGGCGACGCCGACGGTCAACGAGGGTGACGCGCCCGCCGAGGGCACGGCCGCCGACTTCGCGCCGTTCAAGGGCGTCATGCGGCTGTCGCGCTTCAAGCTGACCGGCAACACGCTGCAGTTGGGCACCGAGCAGAAGATCCTCGAGGTCGGCACCGACCGCGGCCAGTGCTGCCACGTCGGCGGCAAGATCGACTTCGACAGCAGGGGCAACCTGTACCTGTCGACCGGCGACGACTCCAACCCGTTCTTCTCCGACGGGTACGCGCCGATCGACGAGCGGCCGAACCGCAACCCGGTCTTCGACGCGCAGCGCTCGGCCGGCAACACCAACGACTTGCGCGGAAAGTTGCTGCGCATCAAGCCCGGCCGAAGCGGCGGCTACACGATCCCGCGCGGCAACCTCTTCAAGCCCGGGACGCCGAAAACCCGTCCGGAAATTTTCGCGATGGGACTGCGAAACCCGTTCCGCTTCACCGTCGACCCGACGAACGACCTCGTCTACCTGGCCGACTACTCGCCGGACGCGCAGGCGGCGAACCCGGCGCGCGGTCCCGCCGGTCAGGGCCGCTGGATGGCGATCGACAAGCCCGCCAACTACGGGTGGCCCTACTGCGTCGCCCCCGACCAGCCGTACGTCGACTACGACTTCGCCACCGGCGTGGCCGGCGCGCCGTTCAACTGCGCCGCCCCCGTCAACGACTCGCCGCACAACACCGGTCTGCGCAACCTTCCGCCGGTGCAAAAGGCCGAGGTCATTTATTCGTACGCCCAGAGCACCGCGTTCCCGGAGCTGGGCACGGGCGGGATCGGACCCATGGGCGGACCGGCATACGACTACGACCCGCGCCTTCGGTCGGCCACGAAATGGCCGGCGTCCTACGACGGCCTGCCGCTGTTCGCCGAGTGGACCCGCGACTACGTCAAGGCGTTCCACCTCGACCGCCGCCACCAGGTGACCCAGATCGACGACGTCCTGCCGGAGCTGGTCTTCGACAACCCGATGGACCTCGAGTTCGGCCCCGACGGCGCGCTCTACGTCCTCGAGTACGGCGACGGCTACTTCGCCGAGAACCCGGACGCCCAGCTGTCCCGGTTCGACTTCGTCCGCGGCAACCGCACCCCGATCCCGGTCGCGAGCGCCACACCCACCTCGGGCCAGGCCCCGCTGACGGTGTCGTTCTCCAGCGCCGGCACCGCCGATCCCGACGGTGACGCCCTGCGCTACGCGTGGGACTTCAACGCCGACGGCAAGGTCGACTCGACCGCGCCCAACGCGTCGTACGCGTTCACCGCCAACGGCAACTACCGCCCGGTCCTCAAGGTGACCGACTCGACCGGCCGCTCGGCCGCCGCCGAGGTCATCCTGCCGGTCGGCACGCTCGCGCCCGAGGTGTCGTTCGTGACCCCGACCGAGGACCAGCCGTTCAGCTTCGGCGACACCGTCACCTACGAGGTCGCGGTGACCGACGACGCCCCCGTCGACTGCGCCCGGGTCACGGTCACCTACATCCTCGGCCACGACCAGCACGGCCACCCGCTGTCCACGTCGTCCGGCTGCACCGGCCAGATCACCACGTTCGTCGACGCCGGGCACGCGGGCGCCGACAACCTCACGGCGGTGTTCGTCGCCTCGTACACGGACACCGGCACCCCGCCCCAGACCGGAAGCGCGACGGTGGTCCTGACCCCCGCCGCCTGACCCCTTTGCAGTGGCCGGCCGGGCCGATCACGGCCCGGCCGGCCCGTTCATGCGACCATGCCCCGCGTGACCACACGCCGCGAGGCCTCCGAGGCAGTGTCCGACGCCGGCTGGCGCTTCCTGCTCGGCATGTTGCGCACGTCGATCCCGGTCGCGACCATGGCCGAGGCGGTGGCAACAGCCGGCCGCGCCGTGGCCGCCTGCGGCCCCGACGCCGATGCCCACCTGCGGGCCGAGCTGCGCCCCGACCGCGTCATCCTCACCCTGACCTCGGCCCGATCCCTCGGCATCGCCCTGGCGCACCGCATCACCGCCGCCGGCCTGCCCACGACCCCGCACGGCCTCGATGTCGTCGAGCTCGCCATCGACGCCCTCGACATCGAGGCGGTCCGCCCCTTCTGGGAGGCGGTTCTGCCGGGCGAGGAGCCGCCGATCTGGTTCCAGCAAATGGATTCGCCGCGCCCACAACGAAACCGCATCCACCTCGACATCTGCGTCCCGCACGACGAGGCCGCCGCCCGCATCGAGGCCGCGCTCGCCGCCGGCGGCCATCTGGTCTCCGACGCCCACGCGCCGGCCTTCTGGGTGCTGGCCGACCCCGAGGGCAACGAAGCCTGCGTCACCACCTGGCAGGGCCGCGACTAGACGGGCGCCCGCACCGCTTCGTAGGTCGCGACTTCCGCGGCCGGCAGCGGGCGCGCGAAATGGTAGCCCTGCGCGTACCGGTAGCCCAGCCGGTAAAGCTCCTCCGCCTGCGCCGCCGTCTCCACGCCCTCGGCGACCGCCCGCAGCCCCATACCGCGGCAGATGCCGATCAGCGCCGCCACCACCACGGCCGCGTGGCCGTTGTCGGTGACGTCGTCGACGAAGGACTTGTCGACCTTCAGGACGTCGGCGGGGCAGGTGCGCAGCAGGCCCAGCGACGAATGGCCGGTGCCGAAGTCGTCGAGCGCGATGTTCACGCCCAGCGCGGCGATCGCCTTCAGCTCGGCCAGGGCGGTGCCGCCGTCGAACACCGCCGTCTCGGTGACCTCGACGGTCAGCGCTTCCGGCGGCAGGCCCGTGCGGCGCAGCACCTGGCCGACCTCGCTGGCGAAGCCGGCCTCGCGCAGCTGCCGGGCCGACACGTTGACGCTGACGGTCCGGGGCGCGCGGTCGCCGAGTTGGATGCGCCAGGCCGCCGCCTGCCGGCAGGCCTCCTCGAGGATCCACGCGCCGAGCGGGACGATCAGTCCGGTGCGCTCGGCGGCGGGGATGAACTCGACGGGACTGGTCTTTCCCCAGCGGACCAGCGCCTCGACCCCGTACAGGGAACCGGACGGCAGCGTGACGATCGGCTGGTAGAGCAGGTGCAGCTCGCCCGCGTCCATGGCGGTGCGCAGGTCGGCGGCCAGCCGGGACTGCTCGGCGCTGCGCTGGTCCATCGACGGCTCGTACCGCACCACCCGGCCCTTGCCCTGGCCCTTCGCCTCGTACATGGCGACGTCGGCGCGGCGCAGGAGCTCGTCGGCGGTGTCGCCGGGTACGGCCGGCGCGAGGCCGATGCTCGACTCGACGACCAGGTCGTGGCCGCCGGCGCGCACGGGCAGCCGCAGCTCGGCGGCGACCGCCGTCAGCGGCGCGGTGTCGTGGCCGCACAGCAGCAGGGCGTACTCGTCGCCGCCGAGCCGGGCGACCATGCCGTCGCCGGGCAGCTGGGCGGCGATGCGCTCGCCGACCGCGATGATCAGGGCGTCGCCGACCGCGTGGCCGAGGTCGTCGTTGATCGCCTTGAAGTCGTCGAGGTCGATCAGCGCGACCGTGACCGGCTCGCCGGCGTCGAGGGCCGCGTTGATCTCGCGGGTGAGCACGTTGCGGTTGGGCAGGCCGGTGAGCACGTCGTGGGTGGCCTGGTGGGCCAGCTCGCGGCCGCGGGCGTCGAGGTCGTCGAGCAGCCGTACGTTGTCGCGCAGGGCGACCAGCTGCCGCACGGCGACCAGCACCGTGACCGTGACCGAGCCGATCGCCACGGCCACCAGGTCGCGGGCGTGGGTGATCGCCCCGGACAGCAGGAGACCGCCGGTGGCGAGCACCGCGGCGTACGGCATGACGCTCAGCCGCCGGGAGGCGGGCCGCGGCGCCGGGTGCCCGGCCCGGGTGGCGCGGGCCTGCCGGTCGGCCGCGAGGCAGACCAGCAGGCAGGTGGTGGGCAGCACGACGGCGCCCGAGCTCAGGTACGGGCGGGACTCGAGCAGCGGCGCCAGCGCCCCGCCGATCGCGCCGGCCCCGCCGGTCAGCGCCAGGAGGTGCAGGGAGCGCCGGTCGATCGGCCCGGTGCCGGTGAAGGCGACCTTGACGAAGGCGAAGACGCACACGCACCCGGCGCCCATCACGACCAGGAACGCCGAAGCGCCGGAGGCGCTGTCGCCCACCCACTCGTGCCAGCGCGGATAGACCAGGTACGCGCAGAAGGTGAGCACCGTGACGATCACCGCGGCGATGTCCAGCCCGAAACGGATCCACTCGATCCGCGCCCGCTCGGCGCCGGGGATCCGCAGCAGCCCCAGCAGCATCGCCAGCAGGCCGGCGACGTAGATGGCCGCGGTGAGCGCGCCGATCTGCTGGCCGGGCTCGTCGCCGGTGAAGTAGTCGCGGGCGTTGCCGGCCGCGCCCAGCCCCATCAGCACCATGCCGGCCGACATGTACCGCCAGAAGGCGCGACCCTGCCCGCCGGCGTGCCAGGTGCCGATCACGGCGGCCGGCACCGAGCCGAGCAGCGGGAGCCAGCTGACCACCGCGGGCACCGGCCGGGTCAGCCCGATCGCGAGCCACGCGTACGCCGCGGCGACGAGAAGACCGGCGACGGCGACCGGGCGGGTCAGCCGCCAGGGCGGAACGGTCTCCACGTGGTTCCCATCGGCCGGGACCTGCCGAGGTCTGAGCATTCCGAAGACGGTTGTCCGAAAACGTGCATCCGAGGGCTACCGTGAGGCGATCGCCCGGTTCCCTTCTCCTAGGAGATCAAGTGGACGCGATCATCCCGGCGGTTCTGAAGGCGGCGCTCACCCACGTCGTGAAGCGCGCGGTCGAGCAGCCGCAGGGCGCCGCGCTGGTGCGCGACCCGATGCGGGTCGAGACCGTCGTGCTGCCCGGGCAGCGCCCGTCGTCCGACCTCGGCGAGAATCTGGCCGACAAGATCGTGGAGAAGACCGAAGCCCGCCTGCGCCACCTGCGCGACGGCGAGTTCCGCAAGGTCCCCGACGGCGAGTGGGCCGCCGCGGTCGAGGCGGCGAGCTGCACGGTCCGCGCGGTCGCGCCGATCACGATCGCCGACGCCATCGGGATGGACCTGCTGCCGGACGCCATCGCCGGCAAGGCGATCGCGGCCGACCCGTACCGGGTGCAGGCGGCCGGGCTGGGCGAGAACGGCGCGGCGGTCTACCGCCGGGTCGTGGCCGAGTCGTGCGCGCACATCGTCGAGTTCCTCACCACCCGGCCCGGGTTCGAGAAACAACTTCAGATCGACCTGGTCCGCAGCACCCGGGCCGTGCACACCAAGCTCGACGCCTTGGCGGAGCAGCCGTCGCGGGAGGACGCCGCGTTCGAGCGGCGGTACGCCGATGCCGTGCGCCGGCGGCTCGACAGCATCCAGATGTTCGGGGTGACCCTGCGCCACGACCGGCCGTACTCGCTCGCCACCGCATACCTTGGCCTGGGGGTGATGGCGGAGTCCGCCGACGTCACCGGTGTCCGATTACGCGTCGAGGAGGCCCTCGCCGGGCAGCGGCGCGTCCTGATCCGCGGCGAGGCGGGCTGCGGCAAGACGACCCTCCTGCAGTGGCTGGCCGTCACCTCGCTGGGCGAGGACGCGACGGTTCCGTTCCTGATTCCCCTCCGCCGGTTCGCCGGCCCCGACCTGCCGCTGCCCGACCAGTTCTGCGACGAGATCAGCCCGGCGCTCGCGCGGGAGGCCCCGCCCGGCTGGGTGCGGCGGGTCCTCGACGACGGCCGGGCCCTGGTCCTGATCGACGGGGTGGACGAGCTTCCGGCGCGGCGCCGCCAGGAGGTCTGGCGGTGGCTGCGCGACCTGGTCGGGGTCTACGACAAGGCGCGATTCGTGATCACATCGCGGCCGCCCGCGGCGGACTGCGCCTTCCTCGCTCCCGAGGGATTTCAGGCGCTGATGATGCTGCCGATGAACCAGGCGGACGTGCATGCGTTCGTCCGGCAATGGCACGCGGCCATGAGCGAGGCGGTGGCCGGCGACGAGCACCGCGCCGCCCTGGTGGCGCTCGAGGACGACCTGCTGGCGAAACTCGCGCAGCGCCGCGACCTGCGCCGGCTCGCGACGAACCCGCTGCTGTGCGCGGTGATCTGCGCGCTGCATCTCGACCGGTACCGTCAGCTGCCCCGGGACCGGATGGGCCTCTACCACGCCGCGCTGGAGATGCTCCTGGTGCGGCGGGACGAGGCGCGCGCCATCGTCGCGGACGAGCCGCAACTGTCGCAGTCCGACCAGGAGGCGCTGCTGGCCCAGCTGGCGTACTGGCTGGTCCGCAACGACCGGTCGGAGGCGCCGCAGGAGGAGGCGCAGAAGAGGCTGGAGAAGTATCTCGCCTCGCTGCCGCACATCCAGTCGGCGCCCGAGGAGGTCCTGGATCAGCTGGCGCTGCGCTCCGGCGTCCTGCGGCGGCCGGTGTCCGACCGGGTGGATTTCCTGCACAAGACCTTCCAGGAGTACCTCGCGGCCAAGGCGCTGCTGGACGAGGGCGATCTCGACGCGCTGATCCAGAACGCTCACCAGGACCAGTGGCGCGAGGTGACCGTCATGGCGGTGGGGCACGCCCGGCGCAAGGAGCGCGAGTACATCCTGCGCGGGCTTCTGCACCGTGCCGACAGCACGCCCGAGGTCGCCCGCGTCCTGTACCTGCTGGCCGCCTCCTGCCTCACCCACGCGGTGACGGTCGACCGCGACCTCGTCGAGCTCGTGAAGGCGCGGGTCGCCGCCCTGATCCCGCCGCAGTCGCTGGCCGAGGTCGATCAGCTTGCGTCGGCGGGCGAGATGGTCCTGGACCTGATCCCCGACCCCGGCGAGCTGTCCGAGACCGAGGGCATCCACGTTCTCCAGGTCCTGCACCGGTTCCCGATCGAGGACACCGTCGCCGTCTTCGCCCGCCTCGCCACCAGCGGCGAGCGCGGCGTCCGCGCCTACATCTCGACGCAGTGGCCCACCGGCGCCTGCGACGAGTACGCCGACGTCGTGCTCTCCGGCATGCCGCTGGACGACCTCGTGGTGAAGGTGTCGTCGGACCGGCAGCTCCGGGCCGCCGCGCGGCTGCCGGGGATGACCCGGCTGATCGCGCACGAGTGCGCCGGCGGCGTGGACAGCCTCGCCGGCCACCAGGAGCTGGCCGAGCTGGTCCTGTCGCACGGGCGGGCGGACGGCCTCGCCGGCCTCGGCGGGTGCCCGAAGCTCGAACGCCTGCTGCTGCACGAGTGCCGGCTCGACGCCCCGCTCGACGGGCTCGCCGATTCGGCCCTGCGGGAGCTGGCGCTGTTCGGTCCGGCCGCGACCGCCGGCCTTCCCGCGCTGGACCGGCTCACCCTCGGACCCAAGGCCGCCACCGTGCTCGACGGCGGCGACGGCGCGGTCCGCCATCTCAGCCTCGTCTCCTCGCCGTGGATGCTGGCGGCCTCGTCCGCGGGCGCCGAGTGGCTGCCGCACCTCGTGCAGCCCTCGACCGCGCTGGTCAGCTGGCGCCGCCCCGCCCTGCTGCCGCTGCGGAACTGGACGTGGTGCCGGGAGCTGACGATCGCCGGCTGGCCCACCCCCGAGGAGCTCGCGGCGCTGGCCGGTCTGACCGAGCTCGCGACGCTGCGGGTGATCATCGCGACCGATCCGATGCGCCGCAGCCTGATCGCCGAGGGCGCGAAGTACCCGTATCCGCCGTTTCGCGCCGGCTACCGGCAGACCGCGAGGGCGCTGCCCCAGCTGCGGCGCATCGAGATCCTCGCCTTCGACCGCGACCGCCTGGCCGGGCTCTTCGCCGGTCAGGACCCCTCGCCCGGATCGGGGCCGGACGGCGCCGGTCTGGTCCTGGACCCGCGCAAGACACACTTCTGGGCCGATCCCGCGTCGTCGGCGACGGTGGTTGTGAACGGCGCACCGGTCGCCAAGCCGGCCGTGCGCAGGTGAGCCGAGCACGCGTAGGGTCGCTGAGGTGAGGGATCTGCTCAACGGCTTCGACCTGATCGACGACGCCGACGTTCTCGCGAGTCTGAGCCACGACGAGGCGGAGTGGGCGCCCTTCGGGAAGGCGGTCGCGGCCGTCCGGCCGAGAACAACCGATGACGTACGGCGAATCGTCGCCGCCTGCGCGCGGCAGCACACGCCGATCGTCCCCCGTGGCGCCGGGACCGGCCTGTCCGGCGGCGCGAACGCGGTCGACGGCGCGCTGATCCTCGACCTGTCCCGGATGAACGAGATCGTCGAGATCGACGCCGAGAACATGACCGCCACCGTGCAGCCGGGCGTGGTCAACGACGATCTGAAGGCGGCGGTCGCCGAGCACGGCCTGTGGTACCCGCCCGACCCGGCCAGCGCGCCCTGGTCGACGATCGGCGGCAACGTCGCCACCAACGCCGGCGGGCTGTGCTGTCTCAAGTACGGCGTCACCCGCGACTACGTGCTGGGCCTGGAGGCCGTGGTCGGCGGGCCGGCCGGCGACTACGGCACGGTCGTGCGGCTGGGCCGGCGCACCACCAAGGGCGTCAGCGGCTACGACCTGGCCGGCCTGTTCACCGGGTCGGAGGGCACCTTCGGCGTGATCACCGAGATCACCGTACGGCTGCGCCCGGCCCGCCGCGAGGCGCCGCGCACGGTCGTCGGCGCGTTCCCGAGCGTCGTCGCGGCGGGGGAGGCGGTCGCCGCGACCACCCGGGCGGGCCTGCTCCCGGCCGCGCTCGAGTTGCTCGACCGCGCCTGCCTGCGCGCCGTCGAGGAGTGGAAGCACCTGGGGCTGGAGTCCGACGCGGCCGCGCTGTTGCTGGCCCAGCTGGACACGCCCGGCCTCGCCGGCGACGAGGAAGCGGCCGCCGTCGCCGGGGTGTTCCGCGCGGCCGGGGCGCTGTGGGCCGAGCAGTCCACCGACGAGGTCGAGGCCGAGGCCCTGTTCGCGGCGCGCCGGCTGGCGTACCCGGCGTTCGAGCGGCTCGGTCCGGTGCTCACCGAGGATGTCTGTGTGCCGCGCTCACGCGTACCCGAGATGTTGTCCTTGATCGAAGCGATCGCCGCCCGCCATGGCGCGACCATCGCGACGATCGCGCACGCCGGAGACGGCAACCTGCACCCCATGATCCTCGCCCCCGCGGGTGACGACGAGGCGCGCCGCTCGGCCCAGGCGGCCTTCGAGGACATGCTGACCGCGGCGATCGGGATGGGCGGCACGGTGACCGGCGAGCACGGCGTCGGCCTGCTGAAACGCGGCGGCATGCGGCAAGAGCTGTCGCCCGCGGTGCTCGCCATGCAGGTGGCCGTGAAGCAGACGCTGGACCCGCTGAACCTCTTCAACCCCGGCAAAGTTGTCGGCTGACCGACCGACCTCTCGACCCCGCATCTGATCACTGAGAGTATCGACGGCCTCACCACTGCTGGGGGCCTCGTGATCACGGTTCTCTTGGTGCGGCACGCGGACATCGACCTGCCGCCCACCTCTGCCGACCCGCCGCTGAACGCGACGGGGCGCGCGCGGGCCGAGGCGCTGGCGCGCATGGTCGGCCCGGCCGGCGTGACCGCGGTGTTCACCTCCACGCTGACGCGTACGAAGCAGACCGTGGCATCGGTGGGCGTCGCGTCGCGGGTCATGCCCGGCGACGTCGCGCCCCGCATCATCGCCGGTGAGTTCGGCGACGTCGTGCTGATCGCCGGTCACAGCAACACCGTTCCCGAGATCATCGCCGAGCTGGGCGTGGCGACGCCACCGGTCATCGGCGAGACCGAGTTCGACAATCTCTTCCTGGTGATTCCCGGCGCCGCCTACCTGCCGTTGAAATACGCGACCGAGATCCGAGGTGCGCCATGTCCGCCAGTCGCCGACTGAACTGCATCACCCCGCCCTACATCCTGAACAGGCTTCTCGACAGCGACAACGCCGAGATCCGCGACGCCGCGCTCGGCACCCTGCTCGCCACGGCGCGGCTGCGTGGCCAGCGCGAGGTGCGCGGGCTGATCGCCGGCGCCTTAGCCTCGCCCGGCGACGGCCGCCGCACCATCTTCGACTGCGAGCACGGCACCTTCCTGCCGCTCGCCACGCTCGCCCGCTCCGAGGACGACGGGCCGGTCGCCGACGAGTCGGTCAACCGGGCCTTCGACGGCTTCGGCGTGACCCGCGACTTCTACCGCCAGATCTTCGAGCGCAACTCGATCGACGGCCGTGGCATGCGGCTGCAGGGCTACGTGCACCGCGGCGACCGCTACAACAACGCGTTCTGGGACGGGCAGGAGATGGTGTTCGGGGACGGCGACGGCCAGATCTTCTCGGACTTCACCGGCTCGCTCGACGTGATCGCGCACGAGCTCGCGCACGGCGTCACCGAGCACACCGCCAACCTCGAGTACCGCACCCAGTCCGGCGCGCTCAACGAGTCGTGCTCCGACGTGGCCGGCTCGATCGTGAAGCAGTGGCACCTGGGGCAGAGCGCCGACCAGGCCGACTGGCTGATCGGGCCGGAGGTGTTCACGCCCACCATCGACGCCGACGCGCTGCGGTCGATGAAGGCGCCGGGCACCGCGTTCGACAACAAGCTCTTCGGCAAGGACCCGCAGCCCGACCACATGGACCGCTACATGGACCTGCCCGACACCGAGGACGGCGACTACGGCGGCGTGCACATCAACTCGGGCATCCCCAACAAGGCGTTCTACCTGGTGGCCAGCGGCATCGGCGGCAACTCGTGGGAGGCGCCGGGGAAGATCTGGTACGAGTCGCTGAAGGCGTCCACGTCGACCACCCAGTTCCAGGAGTTCGCCGACACGACACACGCCAAGGCCGGCGAGCTGTACGGCGCGGGCAGCGCCGAGCAGCAGGCGGTCGCCACGGCATGGGACGAGGTCGGCCTCGGGATCACGCCGCCGCCGTCGGGCCCGAGGCGCCGCTGAGGACACCCCGGGCCGACCGTCCTAGTACTTGTAGGCGCGGATGATCGTCTGCCGCACGGTGTTGCCGCCGGTGTCGGCCGCCGCGGCGCGCAGCGAGACGAAACCGCTGCCGCGCGGGTGCTGCACCAGCGCGACGGCCTTCTCGCCGAACCGCACGACGACCAGGCGCTTGAACGTCTTGCCGTCGTCGAACGAAGCCTCGACGCTCAGGCTCCGGGTTGCCGCCCGGGTGGCCCCGGCCTGCCGGTCCAAGGAGATCGGCAGGGTCAGGGGCCGCCCGGCCCGGGCCGTGCCGGTGAGGTCGAGCTCCGGCGAGAACCGGATCGCGGTCATCGGCAGATGCACCAGCTTGCCGTCCGGCACGTGCGCCGAGCGGAACGTCCACTCCGCGTCGACGACGGTGGAGAGCGTGAACGCGGGATCGCTGGTGAAGACCGCGTGCACCCGATAGTCGCCGGCCGCGGCCGGGACCTGCGCGGCCTGCGGTGTCTCCGACGACCGCGCGACCTGGGCGCCGTCGCGATAGATCCGGACGTCGGCGTTGCCGCCGCGCACGAACCGGAAACCCTCGTGGCCGCTGCCGTCGCCGTGCAGCGGTCCCGGCCCGCCCATCGTGTCGCCCCAGTAGCGGGCGGCGTACTGCTGGGCGAACTCGGGCTCCGGGAAGACCGGGCCCTCCACGCCGTTCGCCCACTTCACCGTGTAGGCGCGGCCCGGCCGCCAGGAGGTCCAGTCGGACTCGTAGTGGGTGTAGCCCGGCTGTCCGCTGCTGATCAGCCACTCGGCCTGCTGATCACGGTTGAAGTACTCGGTGACCGTGCCGGGCACGTCGTACTGGAAACTCAGCGGGCTCTGGCGTGCGTCGGAGCTGCGATAGACGGCCGAGTTCCCGGGCGCGCGCGGCACGGCAAGGCGATTGACGCGTACGCCCGGCACGTCCGCCCCGATCGGCGACCGCACCTGGGCGAAGTCGCCGTCGCGTAGCGCCTTCGTCTTGCCGGCCATCATCCGGCCGCGCTCGTAGAAGTAGACCCGGTAGACGGCTGGGCTGTTGACTGGCGAGCCGTCGACGAGGCGCGCCCACGAGCCGGACAGGTAGGACACGAAACTTTCCGTCTTGGCGCTTCCCCGGGCCGGGCCGGTGCTCAGCCGGGCAAAATTCAAGTTCATCAGCACGCCGTACGGGTCGTTGCTGCCCCAAATTTCCGGCGCTCGGGTGCGGATCGTCCAGCCCGCCTCGTGATACGCAGGGACGGCCTGCCTGTCGGCCACCGTGATCGCCACCGGCTTGGCGGCCCGGGCGTCCATGGTGATCGTGCGGTCCCGGTCGAGCACCAGACCCGGGTCGACCAGCGAGGTGATCGCCGGGTCTTCCTCGCTGCCGGTGAGCAGGTAGGACTGCGCGACGTAGCGGCCCGGATTCATCGGCACCTGGAGGCGGTCGCCGGTGTGCGCGAACGCGGAGACCGACTGCTCGTCGAGGTCGGTGAGCATGGTGACCCAGCGGGGGTTGTCGCCGGTCACGCCCGGAGTGTCGATGGTGAGGAGGCGACGCTCGAGATACATGGCGATCGGCGTCTGCACGCGCAAGTTTCCGGCGGTTGCCGTCAGCTCGCCGCCGTAGGGCTGGTTCGGCAGGTCGGCGGCCGGCTGCGCGGTCACGGTCACCGTCGCGGTTCCGTTCGCCGGCACCGTCACGGATTTCGCGCTCAGCCGGAAGGTTTCCGCCGGCGCGTTCGTGCGCAGCTCCAGGGTCAGTGTCACGGGTGTCGCGCTGCCGTTCGCGTACGTGATGGTCTGCCCTTGAATCTGGGTGTTGCGCACGAAGCCGACGCTGACCGGGTCGGCCGTGACCGGCTGGTCGAGGGCGCGCGCCACGTCGACCAGGCCCGCGCCCTGCTCGTAGGGGCCGAGATCGGCGCTCGGGTCGGCGGCGGCGGTCAGGGTCGCCTTGAGCCGCTCGGCACGCCATTCCGGGTGCTGCTGCGCGAGCAGAGCGGCGGCGCCGGCCACGTGCGGCGTGGCCATCGACGTGCCGGAGAGCGACGCGTAGGCGTCATTTTCGTCGATCGGCGGAAACTCTCCGTCCGCGGATCGCGCCGCCACGATCGAGACGCCCGGCCCGGTGATGTCCGGCTTGACGCCGGCGTCCTCGGCCCGCGGCCCCTTGCTGGAAAACGCGGCGAGAAGTTTCGTCTTCGTCACCGCGCCCACGGTCAGCGCGTCGTCGGCGCTGCCCGGCGACCCGATCGTGCTGTCGCCGTACTCGCCGTCGTTGCCGGCCGCGATCACGAAAAGCGTGCCGTATCTCGTGGAAAGCTCGTTGACCGCCGCCTCGAGCGGGTCGATCTCCGGGGTGTCCGGGCCGCCCAGGCTCAGGTTGGCGACCGCCGCGCCCTGCTCGGCCGCCCAC
The DNA here is from genome assembly GCF_050942195.1 of Actinoplanes sp. CA-142083. Taxonomy (NCBI): domain Bacteria; kingdom Bacillati; phylum Actinomycetota; class Actinomycetes; order Micromonosporales; family Micromonosporaceae; genus Actinoplanes; species Actinoplanes sp. CA-142083. Next base: position 5,919,918 of record NZ_CP192076.1, on the reverse strand, counting down.
GCCATGCCGGCCAGGATCGCCGACTCCGGACAGCCCTCGAGCCCGCAGACCTTGGCGCTGAGAAGTTTCGCGCCGGGCGCGACGCCCTTGTACTTGCCACCCGACGCCGCACCGGTTCCGGCGATCGTCGACGCGACGTGCGTGCCGTGGCCGACGTGGTCCAGCAGATCGCCCGAGCCGGTGAAGTCGACCGCCTGCGACACCTGGCCGGCCAGATCGGGGTGGTGGGGGTCGACGCCGCTGTCGATGACCGCGACCTTCACGCCGGCGCCGGTCAGGCCCGCCTGCCACGCGGCCGGCGCCCCGATCAGCGGAACGCTCACATCGAGCGTGGGCTTGCGCAGACCGTCCAGCCAGACTTTCGTTCCGGCTCTCTGCCGGGCGTTCTGGCCGAGCAGGCTCTTCCACAGATCGGCCGGCCTGCCGCGATCCTGCTCGTAGGCGGTCACGCCGACCTCGGGCAGATCCTTGGTCTTGCGGGCGCCGGCCGGAGTGGCCGCGCCCTCGATGAGCAGCGGAAGCGTGCGGCGCCTGTCGTCATAGCCGAATCTCAGCAACGCCGACACGTCGAAGAGCCGCTCGTCGAGGCGTCCGCCCGCCAGCAGCCCCGCCGCGTCGGCCGGGACGACCCGCACGTCGTCACCCGCGCTCGACGTCAGGAACGCGACGTTCTCCCGCCCCGGCCCCGGATCGACGTCGACGGCGCTCTGCCCGCCGACGCTGCGCACCCGCACGGTGTCCCCGGTGATGAGGGTGACATTCCGTTCTGTCGCGCCGAACGCCGGCCCGCCGGCCTCGGCTGCGGTGTTGTTCCCGCCGGTCGCGGTCGTGGCGCCGGTTGCGGCGGCCGCGGTCGCGACGCCGTTCCTGGCGGTCTGCGCGGCGGCGAGCCCTCCGCCGGGCAGCGCGGACCAGGCCGCGACGCCCGCCAGGGCCAGCACCGCCGTGGTGCGGACCAATCGCATGTTTCACCTCTGTTTCCCCGCGCCGATCGGCGCTTGGCGTGGAAACCTACGTCAGCGGATCCACAGAGGAGAATGTCGTCTCGCCGCCGTGACGCTTACTGGACGGCGTTCGTGGGTAGGGTCGGCAGCATGCCCGACGCCGTGGTGATCCCGGGCGGACAGCTCGGCCCCGCCGCCGGGCTGCTGATGTATGCCGCGGCCGTCCCCGAGCGCCGCGGCGCCACGGTGCACCGGCATTCGTGGTCGCGGCAGCCGGTGGATCTGCTCGAGCGGCAGATCGAAAGCTGGGTCGGCAACGAGATCGCCCCGCTGCTCGGTTCCCTGGGCGGCAAGCCGCTGCTGATCGGCAAGTCGCTCGGGACGAACGCCGCCGCCCTGGCCGCCGAGCAGTCCCTGCCCGCGGTCTGGCTGACGCCGGTCCTCACCGTGCCGTGGATCGTCGACGCCCTGCGGCGCGCCACCGCCCCGTTCCTGCTCGTCGGCGGCACCGCCGACCCACTGTGGGACGGCCCGCTGGCCCGCCGGTTGTCGCCGCACGTGTTCGAGATCGAAGAAGCCGACCACGGCATGCAGGTGCCCGGCCCACTGCTCGACTCGATCGCGGCACTAGGACGGACCGTGACCGCGATCGATCAGTTCCTCGACACGATCCACTGGCCGCCCCGTCAGCCGTGCACGCCTCGGCGGCTCACGCCTGGACGGTAGTGGTCCTGACGACCTGCATCCGGTCACGCCGGGCGAAACCCCGCGCGACCCGAGCGGTCACGGCCCGCGACCGGGTGGTTTCCTCGCCGGTCGCGGAGCCCGGCCTGGTGCGGTTCACCGTGCGGCGCAGGCTCGGATGCCTGGTCTCCCACGCCTCGCGCACCCGGGAGGGCAGGTGGAGGTCCCGCCAGACCCGGCGCAACATCGCCGGGTTGATCAGGTCGTTCACCTCGCCGCAGCCGGCCGCCTCGCACAGCACCTGCTCGTAGGCGTGCCGCAACTGCACCGGATCCTCGAGGTCGTACCGGCGGCGGCTGGCGTGCCCGCAGGCCATGTGGTGCGGCACCTCGAGGACGCCGAGGCTGTTTCCGTGCAGGTCGTCGATCCGGTCGGGAACGGCTGGCGCCCGACTTCCGGCGCTGCGGTTCCGGCGACCGTCACGGGTGGCGACGTACGACATGCTCCCAGGTTAGGACGACCGGGGGCCGCCGTTGCCGGTCTCGCGGGCACCGGTGACGCGGGTCCGCCGGAGTGTTCAATGGGAAGGAAGATGCCTGCGATCGCCGGTTGGGGCGAGGGCACGATCCCGCAGCGCGTCGTGGCCGGGCTGCAACCCGGAGTCGGCGAGCCTTGGAAGCCGCGGGGCCGGACGGGACAGTACCTGATCTCCAGGTTTGTTACCGTCCGACGAAACGTCGTTGAAACGGGGGTTCCACGATGTCCACATTGGTCAAGAATGCCCTGGCCGGCTCCGTCATCGCCGCGGCGGTGGCGCTCGTTCCCGCCGTGCCGGCCGCAGCCGCGCCGACCGTGCCCTGCTTGAAGGGGTACGTCTGCGTGCAGGATCCCAAGGGAGTCATCACCGCGGTGCCGGAGGGGCAGTCCTACGCCTTCCCGACCGGCACGGAGATGAGCGGCATCAGCAACCAGACCGCGATCTCGTACTGCGTCGGCGGCAGCCCGAACTTCCAGCTGCGCTCCGGCGAAGAGGTCGTCCGCTCGCAGCCGATCACCGGGTTCCAGCCGGGCCGGATCTGCCTGACCTGACCGCCTGACGGCCCCGGTGGACACCCGTGCGCGAGTGGCCGCCGGGGTCAGGCGAAGCCGTTGTCATAGGCCCACATGGCGATCTCCACCCGGTTCCGGGCGGGTAGCTTCATCATCAGGCTCGCGATGTGGGTCTTGACGGTGCTGAGGCTGATGAACAGCTCGTCGGCGATCTCGTTGTTGGTACGCCCTCGCGCCACCACCCGCAGCACCTCCTCCTCGCGGTCGGTCAGAGGCTCGAGGGGCTTGCTTCGGGCGCGCCCGGTGGCGAAGGTGCCGAGCAGCCGGGCGGTGACACTGGGCGCGATCAGCGCGTCGCCCGACGCGGCCGCGTGGACCGCCTGGTCGAGCAGGGCGGCGCCGGACTCCTTGAGGAGGAAGCCACGGGCGCCGGCGCGCAGGGCGGCGTAGACGTGCTCGTCGAGGTCGAAGGTGGTGATGACGACTACCGGGATGGGGTGGAGCTGGCGCGTCGCCTCGATGCCGTCGAGGACCGGCATGCGGATGTCCAGCAGGCACACGTCGGGCTGGAGGGCGCGGGCCATGGTCACGGCCTCGCGACCGTCGGAGGCCACGCCGACGACCTCGATGCCGGGGCGGGAGTTCAGCAGCATGGCCAGGCCGGTGCGGACGATCTCCTGGTCGTCGGCGACCAGCACCCGCAGGGTCACGACGCCGTCCCGGTGCGGGGCAGGGTGGCGGTGACGCTCCAGCCGCGGCCCGGAATGGGCCCGGCCGAGCAGACCCCGCCGAGGAGAGCGGCACGCTCCCGCATGCCGGCCAAACCGAAGCCACCCGAAGCTGCAACGGCCGGCCCACCTGAAGCCGCATCGGCCGGCCCACCCGAAGCCGCAACGGCCGGGGCTTGGCCGGAGACGTGCGGGGCGGCGGAGGCCGAGGGGAGACCGTCGTCCGTCACTCGCAAGTGGACGGACGTGTCATCGGCGGCGACGCGCACCGAGATCTGAGTGGCGTGGCGGGCGTGGCGCCGCGCGTTGGTGACGGCTTCCTGCGCCAGGCGGAAGATGGCGGCGCCGACGGCGGGGGCGATGGCGCCGAGATCGCCGGAGACATCCAGCTTCACCCGATCGTCCGAGGCCGAGAGAGTCTCGAGGTCCGCAAGGGTGGGGGAGGCGCGCAACGCCTTCACGACCGTGCGCATCTCGGCCAGGGCCGCGGTGGCCTCGGCCTCGATCACCCGCAGGGCGTCGAGGGCCGCCTCCGGCGACGAAGGGCCCAGCGCGAGCCCGGCCTGGGCGCGGATGGCCATCGCGCTGACGTGGTGGGCGACGGTGTCGTGCAGGTCGCGGGCCAGCCGTTCCCGCTCGACGAGGCGCACCTGCTCGAACTCGCGCAGCCGCACGACGGCCCGGAAGCGCATGGCCAGGCCGAGGGTGGCGACGGCGAAGGTAACGGCCGCGGCGGCCAGGGCGTTGGGGACCGTCATCTGGTCGGCGACGATGGCGACGACGATCCGGGCGGCGATGACAGCGACGCCGATCACTATGTCGCGGCCCGAGGCCCAGCGCAGCAGCGAGTAGGGCAGCAGCGCCACGAAGACCAGCGAGGCCGCCTCGGGCGGGACGCCGTGGGTGAAGGCGGGCGCGACGGCGGTGGCGGTGAAGGCGATCGTCACCATCAGCAGCGGATGGCTGCGCCGCCACAGCAGCGTGGGTGCGAGCAGGAAGACCAGGACGACGGCGACGAAGCCGCCGGGCAGCGCCGGGCGTGCCAGGCCCTCGATGACGGCGAGCAGGCAGAAGGCGGCGGCCAGCGCCCAGTCGCGCCACCCGCGGGGAGGCGCGCCGGGCGCGGCCGGCTCCGCCCACAAGCTCATTCAGTGCCTCAGTGTCAGCCTCAGCAGGTTCTCGTTGTCGCGAGCGTACAGCGCGTGCATGGTGAAGGTCGGGAACCGCCACTGGTCGGACGGGCCGTACTCGTCGACGCCGGCACGGTCGCGGTTGGGGTCGGTGCTCTGGTCGGGGCGGCCGAGCGCCACCCACAGGCTGCTGCGCTTGGGAATGGTCCCGCCGCGGCCGGGGATCGTGCCGGCGTACGGCTCGAAGCCGGCGTCGCCGTGGAAGTGCAGGAAGATCATGGCGACCGTGCCCTGGTCGTCGGCGAGCAGCGAGACGCCCATGCCGGTCGACTGGTAGGAGCGGGCCGGACCGGCGCCCAGCGCGGGCAGCAGGGCGTACTCGCGGCAGACTTCCTGCACGAAAGTTTCCACGATGTTGCGCCCGAGCAGCTGCGTCAGGTCGGTGCGCGCGGCCGGTCGCAGCGGCGGTGGCGGCATCGGGGGAAGGCGGACCTCGATCGGGTCCTGCCTCTCCAGATGGGAGCTGCGGGGCTGTTCGTCGACGGGAAGGGCGTGGCGGGGTGCGGGCGAGGCGCGCCGTCCCGGAATCACTCGCTCCAGAAAACCCACGAAAGTACGGTACGGAATCGCGAATGCCTTCGATAGATGCTTCCCACGCCGTTTCCTTGATCGCCATGTCGCGGTCGCCACCAGGTCGATCAGGTCGCCTGGACTTCTCGGCGGGACCCCGCGGCGAGAGACGCCGCCGGCGAGTCCCGTGGAGGATCTCGTGGCAGACCGACGTCAGGTGCTGCGCATGGGCGCCGTCGCCGCCGCAGCACCCGCCCTGACCGCGGCCGTCGCGACCCCGGCGCTCGCGCACGGGCACGACCGCGCGACCTCGGAGGTGTTCGGCCACCGCGGCGCCTCGGGCTACCGTCCCGAGCACACGCTCGCCTCGTACGAGCTCGCCGCCCGCCTGGGCGCCGACTACCTGGAGCCCGACCTGGTCTCCACCAAGGACCACGTGCTGGTCTGCCGGCACGAGCCCGAGATCGGCGGCACCACCGACGTGGCGAGCCGGCCCGAGTTCGCGGGCCGCCGCAAGACCGTGCTGCTCGACGGCGTCAGCGTGACCGGCTGGTGGACCGAGGACTTCACGCTGGCCGAGCTCAAGACGCTGCGCGCGGTCGAGCGCCTCCCCGCCGTCCGGCAGCGCAACACGCTGTACAACGGCCTGTTCCAGGTGCCGACTTTCGCGGAAATGCTGGAGCTGCGCGCGAGACTTTCCAAGGAACTCGGCCGCGATCTGGGCGTCATCCCGGAGACCAAGCACCCCACCTACCACCGCCGGCTCGGCCTGGAGCTGGAGACGCCGCTGCTGCGCACGCTGGAGCGCTTCGGCCTCAACAAGCGCGGCGCGAAGGTCTGGATCCAGTCGTTCGAAGCGGCCAACCTCAAGGACATCCGCCCCAAGGCCAAGGTCAACCTGGTGTTCCTGACCAGCGCGGCGGGCAGCCCGTTCAACGACACCAAGACCTACGCGCAGTACCTCACGCCGGCCGGCCTGAAGGAGCTCTCGCGCTACGTCGACGGCATCGGACCGGACAAGGCGCAGGTCATCCCGCGCAAGGCCGATAACACCCTGGGCACGCCGACCACGCTGGTGAAGGACGCGCACGCGGCCGGGCTCAAGGTCATCCCGTACACCTTCCGCGCGGAGAACCAGTTCCTGCCGGCCGACTACCAGGTGGGCACCGACCCCAACGCCTACGGCAAGGCGCTCGACGAGCAGATCACCTTCCTCAACACCGGGATCGACGGCCTGTTCACCGACCAGGCCGACATCGGCGTCCTCGCCCGCAAGTTGCGCGGCTGACTTTCGCGACGACCGCGCCACGCCGTCACGAAAGGCGTGGCGCGGTTTCGAGAATCTTTCGGGCCTCCCCGGCCACCGCGAGCTGCCACCCGTCGGGATTTTCCAGAGCATCAAGCCGATTTCGTACGGCCAGAGCAAGGCCGGCCGCCTCGGTGGCGGGAGTCGCGTACCCATCGAGACGAACGCGCTCCCGCGCCGCCAGCAGGAGCAGCTCCGCGGCCCGTACACCGTGGTCGCAGTTGGCGAGCGGCGCGGCCAGATAGGTGCTGCGGTACCAGCGGATCGCCTCGGCCAGGTCCGCCGGCCGCCGGGCGGCGAGGTAACGCGCGTGATGCACCCGCGCCATCGCGCCGCGCGCCAGGGCGTCGTCACGCACGAACGCCGACGGGAGGCGCAGCAGCACCGCCTCGGCCGCCGCGATCAGACCCCCGTCGAGGAGCGCCAGCGCATACCGGCAGCGCACCCGGGGGTGGTCGAGCCCGTGCTGGAGCAACGTCTCGGCGAGGCGGCGCGCGGTCTCCCCGTACCCGTGGAAATGAATTCGATGGAGAAGCTCGAGGCCCTGAGCCAGCAGCACCGGGCCGCCCGCGCCGCCGGCGACCACCCGCGCGAACCGGTCGGCCGACGCGGTCACCCGCCGCCGGTCGCCGCGCGCGAGGGCCTCGTCGAGCCGCGCCTGATCCGTCCCCGTCCAGATCCCCATCGGTCGACCAGCGTCGTGCCGGGGGACCGGCCGGGTCAATCGCCCCGCCGGGTGACTCAGTGCTTGGCGACGATCGTGGGGTAGACGTGCTCGAAGCTCAGCGCCTTGCCGAAGCCGGTCGCCACGATGAACGTGATGCCGAGGACTACCCCGAGGATCACGACGGCGAACAACCCGTACCCGATGGCCTTGCCCGCCGGGCGCGGCGCCGGGCCCGCAGCCGCCCAGGACAGCGAACGGATGCCAAGGGTGAACAGGATCGGCAGGCCGGCGCCGAGGACCAGGCCGGCGAGCAGGACGCGCCAGGCGCCGTCGAGGGCGAAACCCAGATTGTGCATCGGTGTCTGCCTCTCAGCTCGCGGCCGTGGCGGGAAGACGGTCGGCGGTCTCGGCCGACGGCGGGACCACCGCGTCCCAGTCGTCGTTGACGTTGCTGTGGTCGACCCGGATGCGGCGCGAGCGCAGCCACATCGCGGTCGCGGACGCGATCAGCAGCCCGACCACGACCAGGGCGCCGGCCAGGCCGCCCACCAGGTCGCCGATCCACCACATCAGCGCGCCGACCAGGCCGGCCGCCGGCAGCGTGATCAGCCAGGCGAGCACCATGCGCCCGGCCACCCGCCAGCGGACCTCGGCGCCGGGGCGGCCGACGCCGGAGCCGAGCACCGAGCCGGTCGCGACGTGCGTGGTGGACAGCGCGAAGCCCAGGTGGCTCGAGGCGAGGATGACCGCGGCCGACGAGGACTGCGCGGCCATGCCCTGCGCGGGGGCGATGTCCACCAGGCCCTTGCCGAGCGTGCGGATGATCCGCCAGCCGCCGAGGTAGGTGCCCAGCGCGATGGCCACGGCGCAGGCGACCTTCACCCAGAACGGGATGCTCTTGGTGTCGGTCCAGTCGCCGGAGGCGATGAGCGCGAGCGTGATGACGCCCATGGTCTTCTGCGCGTCGTTGGTGCCGTGGGCCAGCGAGACCAGCGAGGCGCTGCCGATCTGGCCCCACTTGAAGCCGCGCTCGGCGTAGCGCAGCGCGATCCCGGCGGTCATCTTGAAGATGATCCAGGTGCCGGCGGCGGCGACCAGGCCGGCGATGACCGGCGACATGACGGCGGGCAGCAGCACCTTGCCGACGACGCCGTCGAGCTTCGAGCCGTCGCCGTTCCAGTTGACCCCGGCCCAGCCGAGGCCCGCGACGGTGGCGCCGATCAGCCCGCCGAACAGGGCGTGCGACGAGCTCGACGGCAGGCCCAGCAGCCAGGTCGCCAGGTTCCAGATGATGCCGCCGACCAGGCCCGCGAGAACGATCATCAGCAGGGCCTCGCCGCCGTGCGCGGTGAGCGACTCCTTGGGCGTGCCGTTGGAGTTCTGGATCTTCACGACCGCGTTCGTGACCGTCAGCGCCACCTGGACCGACAGGAACGCCCCGACCAGGTTGAGCAGACCGGACAGCGCCACGGCGGTCTTCGGCTTGAGCGCCTTGGTCGCGATGGACGTGGCCATCGCGTTCGCCGTGTCGTGGAATCCGTTGGTGAAATCGAAGGCCAGCGCCGTCACGACAACCAGGGCGAGGATCACCGAAGCTTGGGTCACGAAGGGATGGTCACCCGGATGACGTATCCCTTGCCAGAGGATGAACGTCACCTTTTCGATGTTCGATCCGTGTTAACCGGATGTTTTCCAAACCTGCACGGAAAGTAGTCAATGCAATACAAAAAGTGAACGGCCGAGGTCACCGACCCCGGCCGTTCATGTGAGGTTCATCATTCGGTGGGCGGATCGACCAGCGGCCAGCCGCCCGCCGCGAGGTGCGCCGAGACCCGCGCGACGTCGGCCGGCGTGGCCTCCTGCAGCATCGAGTCGCTGATCATCTGCTCGATGTCGTCGCCGCTGATCGGGTCGTCGGAGAGCAGCGACTGATCGGCGAGGTCCTTGGCGATCTGCCGGATCTCGTCCTCGGTGAGCTTGCGGCGCAGCACCCCGAGCAGCGCGATGTAGTCCTGCCGGGGCACGCCCGTCGGGTATCCGGCGCGCAGCCACTCCACGCTGCGCGTCAGGAAGTTGGAACGTTCGCTCAAGGCGGGCTCCCTGTCAGTGCTTGTCCACGATCGTCGGGAAGATGTGCTCGAAGCTCAGCTGCTTGCCGAAGCCGCTGGCCACGATGAACGTTATGCCGAGCGCGATGCCCGCCAGCACCACCGCGAACAGGATCCAGCCGATCACCGTGCCGATCGGCTGCGCCTTGGGCCCGGCGGCACCCTCCGCGTGCGTCTCGGCGTCGCCGCCGGCGCCCCATGCCAGCGAGCGGATTCCGAGGGCGAACAGTATCGGAAGGCCGGCGCCGAGCACCAGGCCGGCGAGCAGGACCTTCCAGGCCCCCTCGAGGGCGAAACCCAGATTGTCTCCCATTGGTCCTCCCCCTCTCAGCCGGCCGCGGTGCCGGCCGGAACCTTCTCGTCGGTGGTGGTGGTCTCGTCCCACTCGTCGTTGACGTTGTGGTGGCCGACCGGCGTGCGGCGCGAGCGCAGGTACATGTAGACGGCCGCGGCCAGCAGCAGGACGAAGATGACGATCGCGCCGGCGGTGCCGCCGATCGTGTCGCCGATGTACCACATCAGCGCGCCCACGATGCCCGCCGCCGGGAGCGTGATCAGCCACGCCGAGACCATGCGGCCGGCGACCCGCCAGCGCACCTGCGCGCCCGGCTTGCCGACGCCCGAGCCGAGGATCGAGCCGGTCGCCACGTGCGTGGTGGACAGCGCGAACCCGAGATGGCTGGAGGCCAGGATGACCGCGGCCGATGCCGACTCGGCGGCCATGCCCTGCGGCGACGTGATCTCGACCAGGCCCTTGCCGAGCGTACGGATGATCCGCCACCCGCCGAGGTAGGTGCCGGCCGCGATCGCGACCGCGCAACACACCTTGACCCAGAAAGGGATGTTCGAGGTGTCGGTCCAATGCCCGGAAGCGATCAGCGCCAGCGTGATCACGCCCATGGTCTTCTGCGCGTCGTTGGTGCCGTGCGCCAGCGAGACCAGCGAGGCGCTGCCGATCTGGCCCCAGCGGAACCCGTTCTCGGTGAACCGCGTCGCCACCCCGACGACCACCCGGTAGATCAGCCAGGTGCCGACCGCGGCGACGACGCCGGCGATCACGGGTGACAGCACCGCGGGCAGGATCACCTTGCCGACCACGCCGTCGAGCTTGGTGCCGTTGCCGTTCCAATTGACGCCGGCCCAGCCCAGGCCCGCGATGGTCGCCCCGATCAGCCCGCCGAACAGCGCGTGCGACGAGGACGACGGGAGGCCGAGCAGCCAGGTCAGCAGGTTCCAGATGATCCCGCCGACCAGGCCGGCCAGGATGATCAGCAGAAGTGCCACGCCGCCGTCCGCGGTGAGCGACTCCTTGGGCGTGCCGTTGGACTCCTGGAGCTTGACGACGGCGTTGGTGACGGTCAGCGCGACCTCGACGGAGAGGAACGCGCCGATGAGATTGAGCAGCCCCGAGAGGGCGACGGCCACCTTTGGCCGCAGCGCGCCCGTGGCGATGGACGTGGCCATCGCGTTGGCCGTGTCGTGGAAGCCGTTGGTGAAATCGAAACCGAGAGCGGTGACGATCACCAGAACGAGAATGACCGTTGACTCTGTCACGACGCCAGCCTCGCGCCGCAAAGGTCAGACCAGAAGACCTTGGCGGCGGGGTACTGAATGTTCCGCCCACGTTGGGCAGATCCATCCGCATCGTTTGCCGAATCGTCAGCCGCGCCGATGTTTGCCGCGCGCTCGTGATAGAACACGTGGTCGATCGATGTGCTGTCCCGGGGAGCGTACTTGCCGACGGATGACGAGCTCGCCGCGGCCCTGAGCGCCGCGCGGGCCGGCCACGAGCACGGCTTCGCCGTCCTCTGGCGCGAGCTGCACCCCGCGGTGCTGCGGTACCTGCGGGTGGTGGCCGGCGACGCCGCCGAGGACGCGGCCTCCGAGACGTGGCTGCAGGTCGCGCGCGACCTCGACCGGTTCACCGGCGACCCGGCGGCGTTCCGCGGCTGGCTGTTCCGCATCGCCCGGCACCGCGGCATCGACGAGCTGCGCCGGGCCCGGCGCCGGCGGGAGGAGCCGGCCGAGACCCTGGAGAACGGCACGCCCGCCCCCGACGCCGCCACCGAGGCGATCGTGGGCGTGGAGACCGCGTGGGCCCTCGATCGGGTGATGGCGCTGCCCGCCGACCAGGCCGAGGCCGTGATGCTGCGGATCGTGGCCGGGCTCGACGTCGCCGCGACGGCCCGGGTGCTGGGCAAGCGGCGCGGCGCGGTGCGGATCGCCACCATGCGCGGCCTGCGCCGGCTGGGCGCCGACCCGGAGGTCCGCGACCGCGCCGCCGGAAATTTCCACGAGACCCACGAGGAGGTGTAACGGGATGCGGCCACTGAGCGCTCTCCTGCGTGCGATGCGTACATGGCGAGCTGACCGGCACGGCCTCGACGAGGCCGACCGGCTGGCTGCGGGCGGTCGGGCCGGACCGGGAAGCCCTGGCCTCGATCACCTGCTCGCCGCTCTGCGCGCCCCCGCCGCCTCGGGGGAGCGCGGCGGCGAGCAGGCCGCGGCCGCGGCACTCGCCGCGGAGCGTCGCCGTGCTGCGGAGACCACGCGACGGAGGGAACGGATGCCGGCGTCCACGAGGACGATCGTCGTGAGCATCGCGACGGCCCTCGCCGTTCTCGGCCTCGCCGGCACCGCTGTGGCGGCAGGTACCGGGCACCTCCCCGCCGGTGTCCAGCAGCGCGCGCACCGCCTGTTCTCGGCGCTGGGCGTACCAGCGCCGAGAACAGTTCCGGCGTCGCCGTCGCCGTCGGCGGGCAAGGCCACGACGGCCCCGGTCAAGCCCACCTCCAGGCCGTCGCCGTCGCCGGCGGCCACCGCCACCATCGCCGTGCCGGCGGAGCAACTGGCCTGGTGCGCGGACTGGCAGGAGGCCGCCGCCGGCGGCCACCCGATGAACGGCCGGGACCGGCGCGACCTGACAGCGGCCGCCGGCGGGGAGGACAACGTCGAGCAGTACTGCGCCGGCTTGACCTCCGCCGCGCCGTCGCCCACGCCGACCGCCACGACGACCGCGCCCGGAAAGTCCGGCTCGCACCGCGCGACGCCCTCCCATCCGAACCCGCACGCCACCAGTCACCCCGGCGGAAAGAAATGATCGTCGATCCCGTTTTCGTCGACCGTTCCGGCCGGCGACGCCGTCTCCTGGTCGGCGCCGGCCTCGCCGGCGGCGTCCTGCTGGTGACGGCCGTCGTCGCGTTGCTGGCCGGCTTCACCGGGCCGGGAGAGGCGGGCCTGCCGGGCTGGCCGGCGGCGACCGGCCGTGCCGCGGTGCCGAAGAGCCGTGCCGCGGTGCCCGCGACCACCAGGGCACGACCGGCGGCCACGGTCACCAGGCCCGCCGCGCCTCCGCCGACCAGCGCCTCGCCGAGCACATCCGCCACGCCGAGCGTGTCGGCAACGCCGAGCGCGTCCGCCTCCGCCCATCCCCGCAACCACGCCCACTCCCCGGGCGCGCGTCCGTCGAAGAAGAAGTGACGTGGGCAAACGGGTCCTCCGGCGCGAGCCGCGTGCGCACTGGGCGCTGCTCGCGCTGGCGATGCTCGTCCTGCTGGCTGAGCTGAGCCTCGACGGATACGTCACGCACGCCGGCGCCGAGAGCGGCGACCAGCCGGCGGCGGACACCTCGCCGGCGCCCGCCGCCACCGCGGGCGCCGCCGTCCAGCGGTTGGAGAGCGACGGGAAGGTGAGCAGCCGCGCGCTGCCCGCCCGGACCATCGCGCTCACCTTCGACGACGGCCCCGACCCGGTGTGGACCCCGCGCATCCTCGCGGTCCTCGCCAAGCACCGGGCCCGGGCCACGTTCTTCGAGGTGGGCTCCCGGGTCAACGAGCACCCGGAGATCGCCCGCCAGGTCCTGGCCGGCGGCAACGAGATCGGCTCGCACACGTTCACCCACGTCCCGGCCGGGACACCGGCCTGGCGGATGCGCCTCGAGCTCACGCTCACCGGCAACGCCGTCGCCGCCGCGGTCGGACGCCGGCCGGTTCTGCTGCGCCTGCCGTACTCGTCGTCACCCGAGGCGCTCACCGGAGCCGAGTACGACGCCTGGCGCGAGTCGGCGCCCGGCTACCTGCTCGTCATGACCGACCACGACACCGAGGACTGGCGGCGGCCCGGCGCCGACGCGATCGCGCGGGCCGTCCGGCCGGGAATCGTCATGCTGCACGACAGCGGCGGCGACCGCGCGCAGACCGTCGCCGCCCTCGATCGCGCCATACCCCGGCTGCAGGCCCAGGGCTACCGGTTCGTCACGGTCTCGGAGGCGCTCGGACTGCCGCCGGCGCCGGCCGCGCTCGGCGCCCAGCGGTGGCGCGGCCAGGCCCTGCGCGCAGCTCAGCGCACCGCGTCCTGGCTCGCGCGGGTCCTGACCGCGCTGATGATCGTCGCGGTGGCGCTCGGCCTGCTGCGCCTCGCCGTCCAGCTCGTCACCGCGGCCGTGCACGCCCGGCGGGTGCGCCGACGGCACCGCCGGCCGCTCGAGTACCTCGGGCCGGTCAGCGTCATCGTGCCGGCGTACAACGAGGCCGCCAATATCGCCGCGACGGTCCGCTCGCTGATCGGCAACGACTACCCGGCGATCGAGGTCATCGTCGTCGACGACGGCTCGACCGACGACACCGCGGGCATCGTGGAGCGCCTCGGCCTGCCCGGTGTGCACGTCGTCCGGCAGGACAACGCGGGCAAACCCGCCGCCCTCAACACCGGCATCCGGCACGCCCGCGGCGACCTCCTGGTGCTGGTGGACGGCGACACGGTCTTCGAGCCCGGCGCCGTCGGCCGCCTCGTGCAGCCGCTGGCCGACGTCCGCGTCGGCGCGGTGTCCGGCAACACCAAGGTCGCCAACCGCGGCGGCCTGCTCGGCCGGTGGCAGCACCTCGAGTACATCATCGGCTTCAACCTGGACCGCCGGATGTTCGAGATCGCCCGCTGCATGCCGACCGTGCCGGGCGCGATCGGCGCGTTCCGCCGGGCCGCCGTCCGGGACGCGGGCGGGGTGCCGGCCGACACCCTCGCGGAGGACACCGACTTCACCATGGCCGTCCTGCGCGCCGGGTGGCTGGTCGTCTACGAGCCCCGCGCCGTCGCCTGGACCGAGGCGCCCGCCACCGTCCGTCAGCTCTGGCGGCAGCGGCACCGCTGGTGCTACGGCACCATGCAGGCGATGTGGAAGCACCGCGGCACCGTGCTCCAGCGCGGCGCGCCGGGCCGCCTCGGCCGGCGCGGGCTGGGCTACCTGCTGCTGTTCCAGGTCCTGTTGCCGCTGACCGCACCCATGATCGACATCTACGGGCTCTACAGCGTGCTCTTCCTGCCGTGGGGCAGGGCCGCCGCGGTCTGGGCCGGCTTCACCGCCGTCCAGGTCGCCACCGCCGCGGTGGCCCTGCGGCTGGACGGGGAGCGGTACGGCCCGCTGTGGAGCCTGCCCCTGCAACAGGTCGTCTACCGCCAACTGATGTACCTGGTGGTCATCCAGTCCACCGTGGCGGCGCTGCTCGGCGGCCGGCTGCGCTGGCACCGCATGGTCCGTACCGGCGCGGCCGCGGTGCACGCCGGCCGGCCCGGATGATTCCCGGCGCGGTGTAACGAAGCGACCACCCCGCGCGCTCTTCTCGCCATGACGACGGCGCGACTGCGAGAGGCCGGCATGGCGACGGTGCGGCTCAGGGGAGAGGTCGACATGGCGACGGCGGCCGCCCTGGAGTGGGCGCTGATGCGCACCATCGATCCGTCCTCCGACCTGGTCGTCGACGTCGGCGAGCTGACCTTCATCGACGCCGCCGGGCTGCGCGCGCTCGGCCGGGTCGACGAGCGGATGCGCGAGCACGGCCGCCGGCTGCGCCTGGCCCGGGCAAGCCCGCCGCTGCGCCGGATGCTCGGCGTGCTCGGCCTGGACCATCTGGCGCAGTAGTGGCCATCGGACTGGTCATGAGACGGGTCTGGCCGGAGGAGGTCACCCGCGGCGCGGAGCACCTGGAGACCGGGTTCGCGGCGACCATGGACGACGAGGTGTTCGCGGCCGAGGCCGCGGCGGGCACGCTGTGCAGCCTCGGCCGGGAGTGGGCCTTCGTACAGCTCGCGCTCACCGGGCGCCGGCACGGGCCGGGCGACGCGGCGGGCCTGGTGGTGCTGGGCGGCAAGCCCCTGGGCGTGATCGGCCCGTCCGGCCGCGACATGATCATCGTGCTGCCGCCGGACCAGGTGGCGCGGGCCGCCGAGTACTTGCGGGGCGTCGACCCGGCGACCCTGGTCGGCCGCCACCGCGCCGCGCTGGCCGAACGCGCCGGCGGCGAGCTGCCGGCGGCCTTCGCCGCCGAGATCGAGCGGCACGCGGCGAACCTGCGCCACTTCTACGCCGCCGCGGCCGGCGTCGGGCAGGCGGTAGCGAAACGCACCTACCGGTAACGGCCGCCAAAATGACGGCGCGGACAACGCCATCGGGGTGATCCACCGCTACGCTACGGACCATGTCCGAGCGCATCGTGAGTCCGACCGGCCGCGGGTTTCTCCTGCTCGACTCGCACCCGGCCGGGTGCGTGGAGAGCGTCGCGCGGATGCGCGCCGAGGCCGGGGCGCCGCGCGACGCGGCCACGCCCGGGCCGACGGCGCTGGTGATCGGCTCCAGCGCCGGGTACGGCCTGGCCGCGACCATCGCCGGGCTGGTCCGCCACGGGATCCGGGGGCTCGGCATCGGCTTCGAGCGGCCGGCCGGGCGCCGCAGCGCCACCGCCGGGTGGTACCGCACCATCGCCACCGATGCGATCGCGCGCGAGCTGGGCTGCGACTTCTCGTTCCTCAACGCCGACGCGTTCGCCGACACCACCAAGGCGGAGGCGCTCGACCTGATCGCCGAGCGGTTCGGCGGCGTGGACTATCTGATCTACAGCGTGGCGGCGCCGCGGCGCACCGATCCGCGCAACGGCGAGACCTACCAGTCGGTGATCAAGCCGCTCGGCCGCACCTACGTCACCAAGACGCTCGAGTTCGACATCGAGGGGACGCCGTCGCTGCGCGAGGTCACCCTGGAGCCGGCGGGCGAGGCCGAGGCCGACGCGACCGTACGGGTGATGGGCGGCGAGGACTGGTCGCGCTGGGTCGACGCGCTGGCCGAGCGGGGTCTGCTGCGCGACGGGTTCCGCACGGTCGCCCTGACGTACATCGGCTCGGAGCTGAACGCGCCGATCTACCGCAACGGCACCATCGGCGCGGCGAAGGCCAACCTGGAGGCGACCGCCCGGGAGCTCGACGCGCGGCTCGCCCCGCACGGCGGCAAGGCCCTGACGGTGGTGAACGGCGCCGCGGTCACCCAGGCGTCGACGGCGATCCCGAGCATCGCGCTCTACGTCAGCATGCTGCGCGGCGAGCTGGGCGACCGGCTGCAGTCCCCGATCGAGCAGTCGGTGCAGTTGTGGGAGCAGTTGACCGGGGCGCGGCCGTTCGATGTGGACGAGGAGGGCCGCGCGCGGCTCGACCGGTGGGAGCTCGACCCGGCGGTGCAGGCCGGGGTCACCAAGCGGTGGCAGGCGATCGCCCCGGAGACGGTGGTCGAGCTCGCCGACATCGACTGGTTCCGCACCCAGTTCCGGGCGCTGTACGGCTTCGACGTCCCGGGCGTCGACTACACCCAGCCGGTCGAGACCGACCAGCCCTGGCCCGCCCGACACGAGTGACGTGTGGCGTAATTCACAGGTGTTACCTGTTGTAGTGCGACCGTAGCCGCGCCGCTAACCGACCTAGCGGTCGGGCGGTGGTTGCTGGAATTGTCCGCCTTTTGGTCACGCGGCGTATCGACCGGTGTGATCAGGCCAAAGGGTCGAGACGTGAAGATCACTCACGTTCACGTCCAAAGTGCCACGTGCATCTTGCACGGTCGCCCGTGGGCCGACGCCTGCGCTGGACGGCGACGCCGGGCGACACGCTACGCACAGCTACCCGCGAATCTGGCACGGCGTGAGTAGCATGCGCCTAGCACTTGACGATGCAACGCCATCTGCACGTGCATCTGCATGATCGGACCCGCCGCCCCTGGGTGCCGCCCGCAGCTCCGGAAGAGAGGAATCCGACCGTGTCGAGCGGTGAACTCGCATGGGTGGGCCACCGGTCGCCCGCTGCTTCCTATGCGACTACCTTACATGCGACTAGGGGCGGTCTGTCAAGCACCGGGGTCGACGTCCTGATCGTCACGGCCCTGCAGGGGGAGTTCGAGGCGGCCCGGGAGGCCGGGCTGGCCCAGGGGGTGGCGAGCTGGCAGGGGTGTGACCTGGCCACCTCGGCGCCGTATCTCCTGGGGCGGTGCACGACGGCGGACGGCGCCTGCTTCGTGGTCGCGCTCGCGCGCCCGACGAGGATGGGCAGCATCGGGACCGCGCCGCTCGTCTCGATGCTCGTGGAACGGCTCAAGCCGCAGTGCGTGGCCATGTCGGGGGTGTGCGCCGGCAACCCGGAGAACGTCGCGCTCGGGGACGTGATCGTCGCCGAGCTGACCTACGCCTACGACCAGGAACGGGACCATCGCCAGTTCCCGCTGGCCGACCGGTGGGTGCGGGAGGCGCAGGAGCTGTCCGCTTCCGATCTGGCGAGCTACGGCGAGGTCAGCCCGGCCGACGCCCGGCTCTGGCTGCTCGAACGACTCCTCGCGCGCGAGGATCCGACGAAGCACCCGGCCCGGCGGCGGTACTTTCCCGGCGAGACCTGGGCCGACTGCGTCCGGTCCCTGGTGGACGATGGCCTGGTGGTGCGGGACGGGGCGCGGCTGTCGCTGACCGGGCACGGCCGGCAGCACATCGAGCAGGTCGTCTGCGACGACGTGCACGGGCCGAGCCGGCTGCCGTTCCAGATCGCCGTCGGCCCGATGGCCAGCGGCAACGTCGTGGTGAAGGATGGCGTCACCTGGGAGCAGCTGAAGCAGCGGGGCGTACGTACCGTGCTCGGGCTCGAGATGGAGGCGGCGACCGTCGCGTGTGCCGCGTTCTGCGCCGAGGTGCCGTACTGGGTGGTGGTGAAGGGCGTCATGGACCACGCGGATCCCCGCAAGGACGACCGGTACAAGTCGTTCGCGGCCCGGGCCTCCGCCGAGGTCCTCTTCAAGCTCCTCGAGCGGGGGCTCAGGCGACCGGTCCCCGCGTGACGCGAGCGGCCGCGTCGGCGCGGTCGCCCCGCCACCAGCCGAGGGCCTCCACCCACCAGGTGAGGCCGGCCGCGGCGTACGGCTCGACCTGCGCGGCCGCCGTCGCGGCGTCGGTCGCGCCCTCCAGGACCAGGTCGGGCTCGCCGGTGGCCCGCTCCCGCACGAAGGACGCCGCCGCGGCGAAGTCGTCGACGCTGACGTTGCGCAGCCGCTGATCCTCGAAGATGGGCATCGCGCCGTCGTAGCGCGCCGCCCGGCGCAGGCCGGCCCGGTTGGGCCACAGCCCGCCGCACCAGATCGGCGGGCGGGGGACGTTCCACTGCGACCAGAGCTCGCCCATCCGCTCGAGGCGCTCGTCGAGGGCCCGGCCCCGCGAGCGCATCGAGGGGTCGAGGCCGAACTCCGAATACTCCTCGTCCATCGACCCGAGGATGGTCAGCAGGGTCAGCCGCCCGCCGGAGAGCTCATTGACCGCGGCGGCGTCCTGCGCCACGTCCTGCGCCTGCCGGCGGGGGAGCGTCACGGTCTGGATGATGCGCACCCGGCTGGTCCGCGCCGCGATCGCCGCGGCCGCCACGGTGGCGCTGGTGACCGGCCAGTCGCGATCGTGGAACAGCACGTGGTCCCACAGGTGGACCGCGTCCCAGCCCTGCCGCTCGGCCTCCACGGCGAGGTCGGTGAGGAAGCGGACGTCGCCGAACTGACCGACCGTGGGCAGGCCGACGGCATAGCGGATGACCATGGGAGGACCCTACCGGCCGGCGCATCGGCCGGAAGTACGGTCTTGCCGCCGTCATAAAGACCGGCGCGATCCCGGCCCGCGTGCCGATGATCCGCGGCGCCGGTCCCGGGAGCATCAAGGCCATGAATTCGCGCAGGAGCTGGCTCATCCCGACCGGCCTGATCGCCCTCACCCTCATCCCGGCCGCGGGCGGCGCCATCCGCCTCGGCAGCCTCGCGTCCGGCGGGCCGGTGACCTCCGACAACGAGCGCTTCTTCGCCATGCCGGTGCCGGTCGTGCTGCACATCGTCGCGGCCCTGGTCTACTGCGTGCTCGGCGCGTTCCAGTTCGCGCCGCGGTTCCGGCGCCGCCACCTGCGGTGGCATCGCGTCGCCGGCTGGGTGCTGATCCCGGCCGGCCTGATGGTCGCGCTCACCGGCGTGTGGATGACTTTGGCGTACGAGTTCCCGGCGGTCGACGGCGTGGTGGTGAAGGTCGAGCGCTTGATCGTCGGCGGAGTCATGACGCTGGCGATCGTGCTGGCGGTCCTCGCCGTGCGCAAACGCGACATCGCGCACCACCGGGCCTGGATGATCCGCGCCTACGCCCTCGCCCAGGGCGCCGGCACCCAGGCGTTCACCCAGCTCCCGTGGATCCTGGCGGTCGGCGAGCTGAACGCGACCGGCCGGGCGGTCGCGCTCGGCGCCGGCTGGCTGATCAACGCCGTGATCGCCGAATGGATCATCCGCCGGAACCGGCGCGCCACCCGGGTCCCGGCCCGTCCCCGCTTCGAGGTGTCGACGCCGTAATCTCACCCCGGAGGGCGAAGGGGGACGACGGTGGCTGACGCGGACGACGTGCGCCGGCTGGCGCTGTCGCTGCCGCACGTGGTGGAGATCGACAGCGACGGCTTCGACTTCCGGGTCGGCAACAAGGGCTTCGTCTGGTCCTATCCGGAGCGCCTGCCGGGCAAGCCCCGCGTCCTCCGCACCGACATCGCCGTCCTCTACGTGGGGGACGAGGCCGAGAAGCAGGCGCTGCTTCTCGGCGAACCCGTCCTGTTCTTCACCACGCTCGGCTACGACGGCCTGCCGCTGGTGATGCTGCGCCTGGGCGAGGTGACCGTCGACCGCCTCACCGAGCTGGTCACCGACGCCTGGCGGATGCGCGCCCCGGAGGACATCGCCGGCGCCGTCTAGCGCAGCTGCAGCTCCGGCCAGTCGAGGACCCCGGCGCCGAGGTCCCGCACGGTGGCGAGCAGCCCCAGCCGGGCGGCCCGGACGTCGGCGTCCTCGGCCATCACGAAGACCTCGTCGAAGAACGTGGCGAGGGGCGCGGCCAGCCGGGACACGATGCCGGTGAAGTGGAACAGATCCGGCTCCGGCGAGGGGCCGAGCTCGGCGGCGACCGCGACGACGGCGGAGTGCAGCGCGACCTCGGCCGGCTCCTTGAGGATCCCGGAGTCGTACCCGGCCGGCGTGCCCGGCGGGACGATCCGGCGGGCCCGCTGCACGGCCTCCGCCACCGCCACGAAATCGGGGTTGGCCGTCACGGACGCGAGCTGGGTCAGCAGGTTCGAGGCGACCGACGGGCGGTCGGCGTGGGGCAGCACCGCCCGTACGCGATCGACGGGGTTGCCCTCCTCGGTGAGGGTCTGCTCGAGCCGCTTGGCCAGGAAGTCGGCGCACGCCGCGACGACCTCGCCGGAGACCGGGACCGGCTGCTGCGCGGCCGCCCGCCGGAGACCGTCGGTGAGGCTGAGCGCCGCCAGCGCCGGATGCGCCCGGTGCACCGCCAGCAGGCCCAGCACGGCCCGCCGCACCGCGAACGGGTCGCTGCTGCCGGTGGGCAGCCCGACGGTCGCGGCCAGGCCGGCCACCAGGTCGAGCCGGTCGGCCAGCGACAGCAACGCGCCCGGCACCGAGGACGGCAGGCTGTCACCGGTGTTGCGGGGCAGCTCCGCCTCGTAGATCGCCTGCGCGACGTCGCGCGGCTCGCCGGCGTGCAGCGCGTAGTCGCGGGCCATCACGCCGGCCAGGCTGGTCATCTCGGTGACCAGCTGCGAGCCCTGGTCGAACTTCACCAGCGCCGCCGCCCGCTTCAGGGTGGCCGACGAGAGCTCCAGATCGGCGGCGAGGGCGAGCGCGAGCGACGAGATCCGCGCGGCCCGGTCGGCCATCGAGCCCAGCTTGTCGGTGAAGGTGAGCCGCTCCAAACGACTCCGCAGCTCGGCCAGATCAGATGAACGGTCGGCCCGGTAGAAGAACGCCGCGTCCTCGTAGCGGGCGCGCAGCACCGCCTCGTTGCCGGCCCGCACCAGCTCGACGTCGACCGGGCCGTTCGCCACGGTCACGAACATCGGCAGCAGCGCGCCGTCCGCGTCGCGGACCGGGAGGTACCGCTGGTGCTTGCGCATGACCGTGGTCAGCACCGCGTCGGGCAGCGTCAGGTAGCTCTCGTCGAACGTGCCGAGCAGGGGAGTGGGCGCCTCGACGAGGTAGGTGATCTGGTCGATCAGCGCCGCCTCGCCGGGCACGTCGACGCGGCCCTCCGGGTACACGTGGTCCTGCGCGCCGGTCACGATCAGCTCGCGCCGGTCCTCGGGGTCGGCCACGATCCCGTTGAACGCGAGGGTCTCCATGAACGTCTCGGCCGACGCGATCTCCAGCACCGGCTCGGCGGCCGTGCGCAGCACGCGGGTCGTGCGGCCGGCCGCGAGCAGGCCCACCGCCACCGGCACCACGTCGTCGCCCCACAGCGCGGTCAGCCAGCGGATCGGCCGGCTGTAGGAGAGCTGCGGGTCGCGCCACCGCATGTTCTTGGCCGCCCGCAGGCCGGTCACGACCTTCGCGAGCACGGGGGCGAGGACCTCGGCTGCCGCGCCGCCGGCTTCCGGCCGGTTCAGCACCACATGACGTACGCCGTTGAAGTCCTGCTCGGTCGCTTCGGCGGGAGTGGCGCCCTGCCCGCGCAGGAACCCCTCGAGGGCCTTCGTCGGCGCGCCGTCCGCCCCGTACGCCTGGGCGAGCTTGGGACCGCGCACCGTCCGTACGAAATCGTCCTCACGGGCGGCGACGTCGGTGACCACCGCGACCACCCGCCGGGGTGTCGCGAACACGCGCACCTCGCCGTGGACGAGCCGGGTGCCGGCCAGGCCGGCGGTGATCTCCCGCTCGACCGCTTCCTTGGCGGCGCGGCACTCCGACGGCGGCAGCTCCTCGGTGCCGATCTCGAAGACGAGCAGCCTGCTGCCATCGCGGGAAGCCGGCGCGGCGACGGGGTGAGCGAGCGCGGGAGGCTCCACCCGGCCGAGCGGGTGGCCCAGCTCCTCGCGGCGCGCCACCCACAGCCTGGCGACCTCGCCCGCGAGCCGCCGCATCCGGCCGAACTCCGCCGCCCGGTCGGCGGTCGACACCGCGCCGCGCGCGTCGAGCACGTTGAACGCCTGCGAGCACTTGAGCACGTAGGTGTGCGCCGGCACCGGCAGTCCGGCGTCGATCAGCCGCTGCGCCTCCGCCGCGTAGAGCTCCAGCAGCTGCCGGTTGGCCGCCACGTCGGCATCGTCCAGGTAGTACCGCGACATCTCGTACTCGGGCTGGCCGAAGACCTCGCCGTAGGAGATTCCCGGCCCGTACTCGATGTCCTTGAAGTGATTTTTGTCCTGCAGCGCCATGATGATGCGCTCGATGCCGTAGGTGATCTCCACCGAGACCGGGTCGAGGTTGAGGCCGCCGGCCTGCTGGAAGTACGTGAACTGGGTGATCTCCAGGCCGTCGAGCCAGACCTCCCAGCCCAGCCCCCACGCGCCCAGCGCCGGCGAGGCCCAGTTGTCCTCGACGAACCGCACGTCGTGCGCCGCCACGTCGATGCCGAGCGCGGCGAGACTGCCCAGGTAGAGCTCCTGCGGGTTGCCCGGGTCGGGCTTGAGGATCACCTGGAGCTGGGTGTGCGTCTGCAGGCGGTTCGGGTTCTCCCCGTAGCGCGAGTCGTCGGGCCGCACCGAGGGCTCGACGTAGACGACCCGCCAGGGCTCCGGCCCCAGCACCCGCAGGAACGTCGCGGGGTTGAGCGTCCCCGCCCCGACCTCGGTGTTCATCGGCTGCACGACCAGGCATCCCTGATCGGTCCAGTAGGAGGTCAGCCGGGCGAGCGCGTCCTGCATGGTGAGCATGGCCGACAAGTCTAGGGTGGTCACCGGTACGTCACGCACCGGATATCCGATCGTGGCGTGTTCCGGTTGCGGACGATCTTCGGCAGGACCAGAATGAGGCGAGGTTGATGACCCAGCCGACGCTCCGTGAGGAGATGGCTGGTGTCCAGGTTTGCTGATGACAGCGTGCATTCCGCTGTGCAATGGTCGAGGCGGCACGTCGACGGCGCCGAGGTGATCTTCGTGTCCGGCGAGCTCGATCTGGTGGCCGCCGCCGAGTTGCGCTCCCACCTGATGACCGTCGCCGAGTCGACCGCGGCCCCCCTCATCGTGCTGGACTTCTCGGGCGTTACCTTCATCGATGCCAAGTGCGCCGGCGTGATCATGGGCGCGTGGGAAGCCGCGGCGGGCCGCGGCCGGCGATTGCGCGTCGACGGGCTGCGCGGCCTGCCCAAGACGGTCTTCGACCTGCTGGGGCTGACGCCGATGCTGACCGCCCGGGAGGCGGCGAGCGTCGGCGGGAGGGATCGCGATGACCGGGAACAGCGTCTCGCCTGAGGAACGCCGGCGGCGGGCCGACCTGTGGGAGGCCGGGTCCGATGAGCGGGAGCGGCTGGCCGATGAGCGGGAGCGGCTGGCCGACGAGCGGGAGTCGCTCGCCGACGAGCGGGAGCGGCTGGCCGATCGCCAGGAGCACGCGCAGGACGCGCGGGACGCCGACCGGGCGAGCGGCGACGACGACGCGGCGGAGGCGGCCGCGACCCAGGCGGCGGTGCACCGGGCCGAGGCCGCGGTGCGGCGGGCCGAAGCGGAACTGGAGCGGACGCGGCAGGCCGCCGCCCGGATCCGGGCCCGCGCGGAGCTTCGCACCGCCCGCGGCGAGCGGCTCGCGACCGCCCGGCTGGCGCAGCAGGCCGTGGACGCCGAGGAGTCCGCCTGGCTGGCCGAACGGCGCGACTTCGTCGCCGCGGAACGTGACGGTCAGGCCGGCGAGCGCGACGCGCTCGCGGACCGGCGCGACGAGGTCGCCGGGCGGCGCGAGCGGCAGGCCGACGAGCGCGAGCGGGAGTTGCTCGACCGGGAACGGCGCTTCGAGCAGGCAACGCCGGCCCGCCGCCGGGACCGGGCGGCGCGGCTGACCGCCGGAGCGGACCCGGCGGCGGACGCCGAGGCGCGCGCGGACGGCGAACGCCAGCGGGAGCGGGCCGCGGCCGGCCGGCACGCGGCGGCGCGCGATCGGGCGCTCGCCGCCGAGGCGTGGGGTCCGCAGCCGTACGGCCCGATGCTGCTGGCCGCCTTCGCCCCGCTGGCGCGGCAGCTGTTCGGCAGCGACGAGCTGAACGACGTCCTCGCCCGGGTGCTGAAGTTCACCGTCGGCGCCGTGGCCGGATGCGATCACGCCGGCCTCACGCTGTACCAGCACGGGCGCGTCGTCGGCACGGTGACCAGCGACGCGGTCGCCGCCGAACTCGACGACCTCCAGTTCGCCACCGGCATCGGGCCGGCGCCGGCGGCGCTGAACGGCGACCAGCCGGTCCATGCCGCCGACCTGACCGCGGCGCCGGGCTGGCCGGTCCTGGCCGCCACCGCCGGCGAGCTGGGCGTCGCCAGTGCCCTGTGTTTCGGCCTGTCCGTGCAACGGCCGGCGCAATGGTCGGCACTCGGCACCCTGACCCTCTACAGTGCGACGCCCGACGCGTTCAGCGACGACGACCAGGAGTTCGGCTCGATCCTGGCCGCGTACGTGGGGATCGCGGTGGCCATGGCGCAGCGCCACGACGAGGTGGACCGGCGGGAGGCGGCCCTGCACCGGGGACTGAGCACCCGCGACGTCATCGGGCAGGCGAAAGGCATCCTGATGGAACGGCAGCGCCTGTCGGCGGGGGAGGCCTTCGACGTGCTGCGCCGCGTGTCGCAGCGGCTGAACCGCAAGCTCTCCGATGTCGCCGAGCAGCTGGCCGAGACGGGCGAGCTGCCTACCACGTGAAGCGGCCGGGGTAGGTCGCCGCGGCGATCTCGTGCTGGCCCTCGGCGTTGGGGTGGAAGTAGTCGACCTGGTTGACCAGGTCGAGGGTGACCCGGGACTCGTGGACGCTGCCGTTGTCCCAGCGGCAGCGCTTCCCGTACGCCTTGCAGGACTGTCGCAACTGGTCGTTGTAGTCGTCGATGCGGGCGCGTACCGCGCGGCGACGTTCCTCGTCGGGTTTCGCCTTCGACGTCGGGTCGGCCAGCATCGTGGGGCAGATGTGGGCGCGCGACCACACCCGTACGGCGTCGGGATTTGCCTGTCCTGCCTGCCACAACCGGTAGATGTCGGGAATGCTGGCCACCAGCACCCGGGACTTGGGAAGGCCCTTCTTCAGACGCCCGAGGGCCTGGTCGACGTCGGCGCGGAAGCCTTTCACCGAGGTCATCCCGGCCGGGGTCGAGGCGCACGCGTCGTTGGCGCCGATCAGGACCGTCACGTACTCGGCCTTCATGTCGACCGCGCGGGACGCCTGGCCGGGCAGGTCCTCCGCCTGGGCGCCGGGCTGGGCGAAGCTGCGGGCGTGGTCCTCGATCCGCGGGTTCTTGGCGAGGATGCGGAGGTAGTGGCTGTCGACGGCGTCGGCGGTGCCGGTCGACCAGGAGTTGCGGCCGCAGATCAGGAACGTGCCGCAGCTGCCGAAGCCGGCGGTGATCGAGTCGCCGAGGGCGGCCATCGAGGACGGGTAGCCCTTCACGCTGCCGGTCGGCCGCGGCTCCGCACCGCCCGCGCCCTGTTCGCAGGCGAGTGCCATGGCACCGAGCAGGACGAAGGCGACAAGGTGCCAGCGACGTAACAGAACGCGACGATCCACGCACGGTATGTTATCCGGCGTGCGCGAGGAGCCGGTCGGCCACCTCGGAGCGGCGGTACAGAACCGAGCGGCCGTGCCGGGCGCTGACCAGCAGGCCGCCGGCGCGCAGGGCGCGCAGATGCTGGTTGACGGCGGTCGTGGTGACGCCGAGGCGGGCGGCCAGCTCGGTCGAGGACGCGGGCGTGTCGAGCGTGGCGAGCAAGCCGGCGCGGTGGGCGCCGAGCAGGGCCGCGAGCGCGCCGGGCGCCGGGAGCGGCTGGGCCTCCCACAACGTGCCGACACCCCGGGTCAGGTAGATGATCATCGGTGGCTCGTCGGGCGAGATCGGCACCGAGGCGCTGCTGGTCCACATCGACGGGACGAGGGTGAGGCCGCCCGTGGTGGGCCGTTCGTAGTCGATGTTCGCGGAGGTCAGCTTCACCTCGACGACGTCGTCCAGCATGCGTACGCGTCCGGCCAGCCCGGCGAACATGGCGGCCAGCCCCCGCTGGACGATCTCCAGCCCGCGGTAGGTCACGTCGCCCTCCAGGAGAGCGCGCATCCGCGGCCAATGCGGCGCGAAACAGAGCTCCCAGTAGCCGGCGAGCGCGTCGATGATCCGGGCGAGCGGCGGCGGATCGTAGTCAGGCCCGTGCAGCATCCGCAGGTCGCGCGCGACGACCTCGGCCGGGGTGGCGGCCACCTGCGCGAACTCGTCCTCGAGGCGGGTCAGCGGGGTGCGCGGCCGCGGGTTGAGGAAGTCGGGCGTCCACAACGCGTCGTTGACCAGCGAAAACAGCATCTCGGCGTCGAGCCGGTCGCGAAGTCGCTCGAGCTCGCGGATCCACGGCAGGTGCAGCGGATAGCGGCCCGGATCGCGCCAGGCGTGCAGCGACAGGACCAGCTCGTTGAGCGGCGAGATGGCGAACCGCACATCCGCCAGGTCCTGGCCGACGAGACGGTAGCGCACGGGCATGAAGCAATATGCTACATCGTTCGCCCGCCGGCGGCCCGCCTGCGAGAAAGACCGGGTGACTCTCGAACGAGCCCTGCTCTGGGGCACCACCACCTCCTCGCTGGCCAAGGGCCTGCTGTTCGGCATCAGCGCGCTGTTCTTCACCCGGGTGATCGGGCTGAGCGCGGCGACCGTCGGGCTCGGCCTCACCATCGCCGGGGCGGTGGGGCTGGCGGCGTCGTTCGGGGCCGGCCACCTCTCCGATCGGCTCGGCGCGGGGCGGGTGCTGGTGACGATGACGCTGTGTCAGGGTGTGGCGCTCGGGGCGTACTGCATGGCCCGCACCGCCGTCGCCTTCGTCCTCACCGCCTGTGTCGCGGTGGGCGCCGAGGCCGCGCAGCGCACGGCCCGCACCACCCTGCTGGCCCGCGAGTTCACCGGCCCCGACCGGGTTGCGGTCCGGGCCCGCCTGCGGGTGGCGACCAATGTGTTCATCGGCGTGGGATCGGTCGCGGCAGCCGGTGCGCTCACGCTCAATTCGAGTTCCGGGTACGCGCTGACGATGGTCGTCGCCGCGCTGCTCGTGTTGTCGTCGGCGATTCCGCTGCGTCACCTGCCCGCGGCGCCGGCCCGGCCGGTCGCCGCGCACGAGGGCCGGGTCTCGCCGCTGCGCGACCGTCGGTACGTCGCGATCGCCGGGCTCAACGGCCTGCTCACCATTCAGTTCGGCGTGCTGACCGTCGGCATGCCGCTGTGGGTCACCGGCCACACCCACGCCCCCGCCGCGACCGTCGCGCTCCTCCTGGTGATCAACACGGCCTTCGTGGCCCTGTTCCAGGTGCGTGCGGCACGGCTCGCGCGCGACATCCGCACGGCGGGACGGGTGGTTCTCGTGGCGGCGGCCTTCCTGACCGTCGCCTGCGCGCTCTATGCGTCGGCCGCCCACGGGCCGTCGCTGATCGCCGCCCTGCTGCTGGTGGTGGGATTGGTGGCGCACAGCGCGGGCGAGGTCCTGGCCGAGTCGGGCGGGTGGGAGCTGGCGTTCGAGCTGGCCGACCCCCGGTTCGCCGGCGCCTACCAGGGGATCAGCCAGACCGGGCCGGCGATCGGGACGATGCTCGCCCCGGCCGTCGTCACCACCACCGCGATCGACCACGGCGGGCCGGGCTGGCTGTCGCTGGGCGTGCTGTTCCTGGCCGCCGGCGCCGGGACGTGCGCGATCGCGGCGCGCGCCCGTGCCCGCGTCCCCGCCGAGGTGGCAAGATCTGGCACGTGAGCTGGCTGCGGCGGCACGACCCGCAACTGCTGGCGGTCCGCCGGGCCGTCCGGGTCACGCTGGTCGCCTGCCTGGGGTTCTACTTCTGCCGCTACGTCCTGGGCGCGCCCGCCATGGCGCCGTACGCGTTGTTCGGCGCGGTCGCGCTCGGCGCCCTCTCCCAGATCCCCGGAAGCCCGCGCCGCCGCGCCCGTACGCTGATCATGGTCTTGCCCGTCGCCTGGGCCCTGATCTCGGTGGGCACGCTGCTGTCGTTCAGCACGGTCGCGGCCACCGCCGGGATGTTCCTGCTCGGCTTCGCCGTCAGCTACGTCGGCGTCGGCGGCCCCCGGCTGGCCGGCCTGGCCGCGGGCATGCAGCTGCTCTACATCCTGCC
This sequence comes from Actinoplanes sp. CA-142083, assembly GCF_050942195.1. Lineage (NCBI taxonomy): Bacteria > Bacillati > Actinomycetota > Actinomycetes > Micromonosporales > Micromonosporaceae > Actinoplanes > Actinoplanes sp. CA-142083. Next base: position 5,891,304 of record NZ_CP192076.1, on the reverse strand, counting down.
GTGCTTCCCGCCCTTCGACCCCGGGTCGCTGCCGGCCCGGCTGATCGGTGTGACCATGGCGATCGTGCTGCTCGCGATCGCCGAGGTGACGCTCTGGCCCGACCCGTCGCCGGTGTCGTACCGGGAGAAGCTGGGCGCGGCGATCGGCGCGCTGGCCGGCTGCCTGGAGGCGGTCGCCGACACGTGGAGCGGCGACCCCAAGGGCCGCGACCGGCTGGCCGCGCTGCTGCCCGAGGCCACCGACGCGGCCGACGGGCTGCGGCCGTCCCGGCTACCGCCGCTGCAGCGGCCCGCGTCGGCCGGCCGGCACGACCGCGCGCTGAGCTCGGCGGCCGGCACCGCGCGGCTGCTGCTGGGCCGGGCGGTCGACCTGTTCTTCACCGACGAGCGCGACTCGGTCACGCTGCCGGCGGCCACCCATCTCGTACGGCAGACGGCCGGCTGCACCGCGGCGGCGGCCTCGTGGCTGCGCGGCGACGGGCCGCTGCCCGACACGAGCCGGGTCGTTTCGGCGCTCACCGAGTTCCGGGTCGCCCGGATGAACACCGATCCCGACGGGATCACCCCCGAGCGGCTGCGGCTGGGCGCGCTGGCGCTGGCCCTGGGGGAGTGGACCAAGTCGCTGATCTTCGCGGTCCGGATCGCCGCCGGGGAACGCCCGTCGCACCCCGACCCCACGCCGCCGTCGGCCCGGCCGGGGCCGTTCTGGTACGCGTATCGGCGAACGCCGGCTCTCTACTGGCATCGCTTGCGGGAAAATCTGACGCCTCGATCGGTCGCCTTCCAAGGTGCCCTGCGGCTGGCGGCGGCGCTCGCGGTGGCTCGGCTCCTGGCGGGCGAGTTCGACCTGTCGCACGGCTTCTGGGTGCTGCTGACGATCCTCACCGTGCTGCGGACGTCGGCGGCCGAGACCCGCTCGGCGCTGCGCCCGGCGCTGGTGGGGACCGTCGCGGGGTCGCTGGTGGCGGCGCTGCTGCTGATCGGCGGGATCCACCCCACGGCGTACGCGATCGCCCTGCCCTTTGTCATGATCGTCGGCTTCGCGGCCGGTCCGCTGCTGGGCCTGGGGTGGTCGCAGGCGTTGTTCAGCTGGTCATCACGTTCGTGTTCGCGCAGGTCACGCCCGTCGATTGGCGGCTGGCCGAGGCTCGGGTCCTGGACGTGCTGGTGGGGGCGGCGATCGGGGTGCTGGCCGGGGTCTTTGCGTGGCCGCGCGGCGGGGGAGGCGAGCTGCACCGGGCCACCAGCACGTTCCTGACCGGGGCGGCGGGGGTGATCCGGGAGACGGTGGCGGTGATGGCGCGGGGGCAGCAGCCGGGCGCGGCGATGCCGTCGGCCCGCCTGGCCGGGCAGTTGGCGGATGCCTCGTTCGCGCTCTATCAGAGCGAGCGCCACCCGGCCGCCACCGTGGATTGGCAGGCCACGTTGCTGGCGGGGCATCACGCGGTACGGGGGGCGGAGGCCCTGCTGCGCTCCTGCCCGGCCGGTGGGTTGCTGCCTTGTGTCGAGCCGCTGACTGCGTTGTCCGAGGACGTTGCCGGGCGTTATGACGAGGCTGCGGAGGCGCTTGCCCGGCATGGGGGTATGCCTTCGTCTGCGGGGGCGCCGGTGGGGCTCTCCTGGCCGACGGACCTTGGGCAGGATCTCTACATCATCGCCGACCTGCGGGTGTGGCTGGACGGGCTGCGCGAGGACATCGGGGCGATCGGCGGGCGGCCCGAGGGGGTGGGCGGGTTGCGGGCTCGGGTTGCTCAGCTCGCTGATGGCGCTACCTGAGGTTCGCTCACTTCCGCCGTTCGGGCGGCGACGGCCCCACATTTGCGACATTCTGCGCAAGTGGCGCAGATGAGCAGGTCCGAGGCGACGCGCGGGGTGGAGCAGCGCCTGACCGCCACCGTGCATGCCTACCCGGGCCTGCGCGTCGAGGCTGTGCCGGCCCAGTTCCTGCGGATGCCCCTGGCGCACAGCGGAGGGCGGCGGGTGCTGCGCGGCGGGCGGCTTCCCGAGGCCGACGACGAGGTCTTCGAGGTGATCGCCGAGCTGTGGCGCGACGCCGGGTGCCAGGTCACCGACGGTCCCGGCGAGGACGGGCGGCTCCTGCAGGTGGAGGACGCCGACGGGTACGTCATCTCGCTCGCCCGGCACGGCCTGGACGACCCGATCCTGACGGTGGCGTCGCCGGCGTTCCCGGCGCCGTTCCTGGACCGGGGGCTGGCGGCGGGACTGATGGCGGGCGGCGCCGTCGGCTGTCTCGGGCCGTGCGTGGCCAAGGTCGGGCCGTCGGCGATCATTCCGGGGCTGTCGTCCTACTGGGGATGGGTGCCGATCTTCGTGCTGGTGCTGGCCGGGAGCCTGTGGTTCCCGGAGACGCGGCGCTTCGGCATCGGGCTGGCGATCACCGGCACGCTGATCGGCGTCACGATCTCCGCCGTCTTCTCCTGAAACTTTCTCGAAGCAACCATGCTGCGACCGGCATTGCCTGAGCCGGCCGCCGGGGCGCGCCGAACGTGTCGGCATGCGAATCCGGCTTGTCGTGGCCCTTGTTGCCGCCGTGTTGTCCGTGATGGTGGGCGCGCCCGCGCAAGCGGCCCGGCCCGCGGCGGTCAAGGCGGTGACCTTCAACGTGTGCGGAAACGTGTGCCGCTACGGCGAGGTCAGCAACACGGCCGGAAACATCGCGTACAAGATCCGGGCGCTGGGCGCGTCGGTGACGATGCTGCAGGAGCTCTGCTACTCGCAGTTCCTCGGGATCAAAGGGCGGCTCGCCCGCTACGGCTACACCGCGGAGTTCGCTCGCGCGTCGAGCGGCGGCCGATGCGACGACTACGACCGCAAGCACGGCAAGGGGTTCGGGATCGCGATCGTGGCGCGCGGGACGGTCACGGGCAAGGTCCTCTACAAGCTGCCCAGCCCGTACGGTACCCACCAGGAGGGGCGGGCCGTCCTCGGCGTGACCGTGCGGCTGCCCGGCCGGACCCTGTTCGCGGTCACGACGCACACCGCGCTGGGCCCCAACCTCTCGGTTCAGCTGGGCGCGCTGCGCCGGTGGCTCGTGCCGATCGCCTCGAACCGGCCGGTGCTCTTCGGCGGCGACTTCAACGTGGCGCCGGACAGCCCCGACCTGGACGCTTTCTACGCCGCCTTCGACGAGGCCAACGTCGACCGCGAGCACGCCCTGCCGACCTTCCTCCCGCGTCCCACCCGCAAGATCGACTATTTGTTCGGCAGCCGCGGATTCCTCGCGCCGGCCGGCTTGGTGGCCAGCGCGAACACCGGCTACTCGGACCACAGCATGTACCTCGGAACGTTCCGGTAGATCATGGCGGCATGGAGCCAACTCTGCGGGACTGGATCGAGGCGGATGCGCTACCGGGCCGGCGGGTGGCTCTTGAACGCACCCTGACCGGCGGCTACAGCAACCACAACGTGCTGGTCACGATGGACGACGGGCGCCGTTTCGTGCTCCGCCGCTACCTGGGCGCCAACCGGTGCGCGGTCGAGGCGGCCCTCGCGCGGCGCCTGGCCGGGGTGATCCCCGTGCCCGAGGTGGTGGCGGCCGACGAGACCGGCAAGCAGGCCGGCGAGCCGGCGATGCTGTCAACTTTCGTCGAGGGCGCCCCGGTGGGCGGCGATGATCCCGGCAGCTCGGCGGGAGCGGTGGGCGGCGATCGCGGTCGCTCGGCGGGTGCGGTGGGCGGGGATCGCGGTCGCTCGGCGGGTGCGGTGGGCGGGGATCGCGGTCGCTCGGCGGGTGCGGTGGGCGGGGATCGCGGTCGCTCGGCGGGTGCGATAGGCGACGACCTCGGGCGCGAGGTGGGCTTCGTGCTGGCGCGCCTCGGTTCGGTGACTTTCGACGCGCCCGGCTTCTTCGCGAACGGCGGTCTCACGCCCGACGGCTCCGAGCCGACCCTCGGGCTGGACGCCTTTGTGGACCGCTGCCTGCGCGAAGGCAACGCGCAAGGCCATCTCACCGCCGCCGAGCAGAATTCGCTGCGGCGCTACGCCTCGGAGGCAGCCCCGGCGGTGGCAGCGCTGGCCGGCAGCCGCCAGCTCGTGCACGCCGACTACAACCCCAAGAACATTCTCGCGGTCGGCTCGCGGGTCACGGCCGTCCTTGATTTCGAGTACGCCTTCAGCAGCTCGCCGTTGTTCGACGTGGGCAACATGTTGCGCTTCCCCCGCCGCCCCGGTTTCGAGGAAAGTTTCGTGGCCGGCTTTCGCGACGGTGGCGGCGAGCTCCCGCCGCATTGGCGGGAGCTCAGCCAGGCCCTCGACCTCTATTCGCTGGCCGACTTTCTCACCCGGCCGGTCGAGCACCGCTACTTCGGCCGCTCGCTGGAAAGAATCCGCGCGCTGCTGGCCGGCGGCTGAGTCATCGCCGCCGGCCGGGCCGCGCCGCCGGCCGGGCCGCGCCGCCGGCCGGGCCGCGCCGCCGGCCGGGCCGCGCCGCTGGATGGGTCGTGGCGGGCGCCCGGGCGTGGCGCGCTGCTCAGTGGAGCGATCGGTGGCTGACCAGCGGACCCGGGCGGAATTCGACGAAAGCCGGCGCGTCGCCGAGTCCCAGTTCGAGCGCCGCCTCCTGCAGGCCCTCTGTCGTGGCGCGGTCGTCCCAGCGGCCGGTGACCGCGCGGTGCTCGGCGGCCTGAACGGCGGCGATCAGCTCCGATGGGGTGAAGGAGCAATGTCCACGCCGGGCGACATACGACTGCCGGAGCAGCGGTCCGCGAGCCTGGCGCGCGTACAGGTTCTCGTATTCGACCGGCGCGAGCTGGTCGTAGAGGGTGTGCATGGTCAGCATCGGCACGTCCAGGCGGCCGGTCACCGTCGACGTGCGGGTCAGCGACGCCACGGCGGCCCGGTCGGCGCGCACGGAAGCGTCGCGGGTCAACGTGTGCAGGTCGGCCGGCAGCGAGAGGCCGGCGCTGCGATACAGGGACTCGACCGTGGAACGGTAGGGCGACCGCGAAAGTAGCGACGCGTAATTCACGCCGGCATTCCACGAAGCATTCCCGCCGGCGCTGAGCTCGATGTAGTAGCGCGACGGCATGATGAACGGCAACGTGGCGACGAGCCAGTCGTACTGGGCCTGCGCGATCCCCTCGGCGTCGGCGGGCGGCGCAACCTGGGCGGGCGACCAGGTCGGCATGTTGAGCAGGGCGGTGCCCAGGGCGACCCGGGCGCGCCCGGCGGCCGTGTCCCGGGCGGCGGTGGCCGCGGCGGCGAGTTGCGACGCGGCGGCTGCGCCGTCGGCGGGACTCGAGTACCGGACCAGCGCGACGGAAACCCCGAGCAGCCGGGACAGGGCATATTCGCCGTCGAGCTGATAGTTGTTCAGGTCGATACCGCCGCCGAGCAGGCCGCACGTGGAGACCGCGGCGTCCAGCCGGCGCCCGGAGCGCTCCGCCTCCTGGGTGCTGATCAGGCCGCCCATCGAGGTGCCGAGCGCGATGGTGGTCCGCGGCTTCCCGATGATCTTCTCGATGGCGGCCAGCGAGGCGAACTGGTCGCGGGTGGCGCTTTCGAGGGCCCACAGCGAGCCGTTCGGGTCGTAGGAGGAACCGACGAGCGCGTAGCCGCGGTCCAGCATGGCCTGTTTCGCGGCCGGCGAGGGCGCGTCGGCGGGGGTGAGTGTGCCGAACCCGTGGCTGTAAAGAATCAGGGTGCCGCCCCAGGAGCCGGGGACGTCGGCGATCCAGGTGGCGCCGTCGGCGAGGGTCCCGGTGTACTGCTGGACTTCGCCGACGCGCTGGGCGAGGGCGCCGGGGCGCTGGGCTGCGGTGCCGGCGCGGATGCCACTGTGCTGGGCGAGGGTGCCGGTTTGCCGGGCGACTCCGGCGTGGGCTGGGGTGGCGGCTGTGAGGGTGAGGGCGAGCGGAACGGCCGCCACGAGGGCAGCGAGTCGGGCCATGGTGTCCTCCTGCGCAGAGTGGGGACGATGCCGCCGGGCACGAAGAGCACCACGGCGATCAGCAGCAGCGCGTAGACGGCGTACGAGAGCACGCTCGGCGCGTAGCTGGGCATTCCCGGTTGCGTGGCGAGCGTCGTGAGCAGCTGCACCACGAGCGTGATGAGCGTGGCGCCGACCAGGGCGCCGGCGATGCTGCCGATGCCGCCGACGACCGCCATCACGACGTACTCGATGGAGAGCAGCACCGGGAACGAACCCGGCGCCAGATATCCCAGAAAGAACGCGTAGATGCCGCCCGCGAGGCCGGCGAAAGCCGCCGAGACGGCGAAGACCAGCAGCCGGTACGCCCCGACGGGCACCCCGCTGGCCTCGGCCGCCATCTCGCCGGTGGCGAGCGCGCGCAGGCCCCGCCCGACGCGCGAGCGCACCAGGTTCAGCGCGACGACGCTCACCAGCACGACGCCGGCCAGGACGAGAAACAGGTAGTGGAAATTCTCGTCGAGCTCGAAACCGCCGACCGACAGGTACGGAAGGCCTTGCAAGCCGATCGCGCCGCCGGCCCAGTCGGCGTCGCCGAGCACCGACAGCAGGATCAGTTGCAGCGCAAGTGTCGCGAAAGCCAGCTGATGCCCGCGCAATCGCAGGATCGGGATGCCCACGATCACGGCCGCGAAAGCGGCGGCCACGGGGGCGAGAAACAATCCGGCGAGGGTCGGGACGCCGTGCAGCGAAAGCAGACCGGCGGTGTACGCCCCGATCGCGTAGAACGACGCCTGGCCGAGCGAAACCTGCCCGGCGTAACCCATCAGCAGCGAGAGCCCGACGACCGACATGGCGGAAAGTCCGAGCAGGATCACGACAGTCTGGTTCACGCCGCCGCCTCCACCACGTCGCGGCGGCCGGCCCGCACGATCAGCACGGCCAGCATGAAGATCAGGGCGACCTCCGTCTGGTACGAGGTGCTCAGGTAACCGCCGACCAGCGCCTGCACCACGCCGAGCAGCAGCCCGCCGACGAGCGTGAGCCCCGGCCGGGTCAGGTTGCCGAGGATCGCCGCCGAGAAACCGTTGACGACGAGCGCCACGTCGCTGTCGAAGGAAACTTGCTGTACCGGCGTGACCAGCACCCCGGCCAGCCCGCCCAGCGCGCCGCCGACCGCGAAGGCGAGCAGCCCCATCCGCAGCACGCTGATCCCGACGACCCGCGCCGCGTAGGGATCGGCGGCCGTCGCGGTGAGCGCCTTGCCCAGATCGGTGCGCGCGAACAGCAGCGCCGTCGCTGCCAGCACGACCGCCGTCACCCCGATGATCAGCAGATAGTGCGTCTGGATCCGGCCGCCGAGCACGGTCACCGACCCCGGCAGACCCGCGAACGACCGCGGCTGATCACCCCAGAGCAAGATCTCGATCGCGTACGCGAAAACGCCGAGCCCCAGCGTGACGATCAACGCGGCCTGCGGTGTCGTGCCGGGTTTCCCGGTAGCGACCAGCCCCACGAACAGCCCGATGACGCCCGCGACCAGCACCGCGAGGCCCTCGGCGAGCCCGTGCGGCGGCCCGGTCGCGAGCAACGTGGTGACGGTAAGCGCCGCAAGAACCGCGAAACTTCCCTGTGCGAAGTTGACGACCCGCGTGACGCGATAGATGACCACGAGGCCGCTGCCGGTCAGCGCGTACGCGCACCCGATGCCCACTCCCGTGATGAGGTATTGCGCAAGCTCGCCCATCACGCCTCCAGCCCTCTCACGCGTCCAACCCCTTTGCGCGGCAAGGCTTCGTCGTGTGTCCGGCCCATCACGCCTCCAGGCCCAGGTAGGCGGCGGCCACCTCGGCGCTGCCGGCGAGTTCGGCGGACGGTCCTTCGGCGACGATGCGGCCGGCCTCCAGCACGTAGGCCTTGTCGCAGAGGTCGAGGGCGAGCCGCGCGTTCTGTTCGATCAGCAGCACGGCGAGGCCGTCGGCGGCGTTGCGCTCCCGCAAGTGCGCGGCGAGCCCGGCGACGACCTTCGGCGCCAGCCCCAGCGACATCTCGTCGATGACCAGGACGTCGGGCCGGCTCATCAGCGCGCGCCCGAGGGCGACCATCTGCTGCTCGCCGCCGGAAAGGTTTCCGGCCTGGCGCTTGCGAAGTTTCGCGAGCTCGGGCAACAGCGAGTAGATGTGCGCGGTGTCCCGCGAGCCGGCCCGCCACGCGCCGAGCCGCAGGTTGTCGTCGACCGTCAGCGGCGCGAAGAGATGCCGGCCTTCCGGCACCAGCGCAAGTTTCCCGTCGACCGCGAACGTCCCGGCGGCCGGTTTCCGCAGCCCGCACAGGGTGTTGACCAGCGTGGACTTTCCGGCGCCGTTCGGCCCGATCAGCGCGACCATCTCGCCGGCCGCCACGGAAAGGCTGACACCGTCGAGGGCGGTGGCCGCGCCATACCGAACCGTCAGGTTGTCGACCCGGATCATTCGGTGCCGCCCAGGTAGGCCGCTATGACTCGCTCGTCGGCGCGGATTTCCTGGAAAGTTCCCGAGGCGATGACGCGGCCCAGGTCGAGGACGGTCACCCGGTCGGCGAGGCGGGCCACGAAAGCCACGTCGTGCTCGACCAGCAGGATGGACAGGCCCTCGCCGCGCAGCTGCTCGATGAGGCCGGCGAGCGCGGACCGCTCGGGGCCGCGCAGCCCCGACGCCGGCTCATCGAGCAGCAGCAGCCGCGGGCCGCCGCACAGAGCGCGGGCCACCTGCAACGCCCGCTGCTGCCCGAGCGGAAGCCCGTCGGCGGGCCGGCGCGCCTGGTCGGCCAGGCCGACCCGCTCGAGCGCCGCGAAGGCCAGGGCCCGGATCGACCTCTCCTCGCGGCGGTGCCGGGGCAGCCGCAGCACCGCCGAAAGAGGGCCGGCCCGGGTGACGGCGTGCGCGCCGACCATCACGTTCTCGGCGACGGTCATGCCGTGGAAGACCGGCGCGTCCTGGAAAGCGATCGCGATGCCGCGCCGCGCCCGGCGGTGCGGGGCGAGCCGGTCGATGCGCTCGCCGTCGTAGCGAAAAGTGCCGGCGGTCGGCACCAGCTGGCCGCCGATCAGCTTGAACAGGGTGGACTTCCCCGCGCCGTTCGGGCCGATCACCGCGTGCGTCTCGCCGGCCCGGACCGCCAGGCCGACGTCGCGCAGCGCGAAGACCCCGCCGAAGCGCCGGGTCGCGCCCTCCACCTCGAGCAGCACGCTCACGCGGGCAGCTTTCCCTTGGCCCAGTCGGTCGGGACGAACTTCGCGTCCTTCACCTGGTTGATGGAGATGTAGTCGGAGGTCAGTCCGGCGTGGTCGGTGGCCGTGTACTTGTAGACGCCGTTCGGGGTGGTCAGCGTCAGCCCCTCGAAGGCCGCCTGGACTTTCGCGGGATCGTCGCTGTTCGCCTTGGTGACGGCCGCGGCGAGCAGTTTCATTCCGGTGTAGCCGTCGGCGGCGAACTGCGGAGGCGGGTAGCCGTACTGGGTCGTGAAGGGTTTCGAGAGCTCCTCGATGGCCTTCTTCTGCTCGCCGTCCGGCAGGGAGTCGCCGACGACCGCGATCGAGCTGGCCACGAAGACGCCCTCGGCGGCCGGGCCGGCCGGCTTGAGCCACAGCGAGCTGGCCTGCGAGCCGGTGAACATCAGCGGAATGTCGACGCCGGCACTTGCGTACTGTTTCGCGAAAGCAACGCCGGGCGCCCCGGTCGCCCACACCGTCAGCGCCTGCGCGCCGGACGACTTGACGTGGTTGATGATCGCGCCGAACTCGGTGGTGGAGGTCTGGAATTCCTCGTCGGCGACGAGGGTGACGCCGTACTGCGCGGCTTTGGCTTTCATTCCGGCGGTGCCGGCGTTCGCGTACGAGGAACGGCTGTCGTGCGCGACGGCAACTTTCGTTAATCCCTGTGCCTGGTAGTACTGCAGGATCCGGTCGGCGTAGGTGGCCGACGTCGCGGGCACCACGAAGACGTACGGATGGATGGGTTTGACCTGCTCGTCGGCGGGCGTGAGCGAGACGTACGGAATCTTCGCCCGGTCCACCTGCGGGATGGTCGCCAGCGCCGAGTTGGAGAACGGCGAACCGATCACCGCGGCGACCCCGGCGCTCTTGAGGTCGTTGAAGCTGAGCACGGACTGCTCGGGCTGGCTCTTGTCGTCGCGGACGGTCAGCTGGATCTGCCGGCCGAGCAGGCCGCCGGCGTCGTTGATCTGCTGGACGGCGAGCTTGACGGACTTCTCGTCCTCGCTGCCCAGCGGTGCGTAGTTGCCGGTGAGGGAAACGATCAGGCCGATCTTCAGCGGTTCGCTGGAACCGCCAGTGTCATCGTTGTCGCCGCAAGCGGCGGGCAGTAGCAGGAGAAACGCGGCCATCGCGGCCAGAGGGCGTCGCATGAGTACCTCCGTGTACTCAGGAACGGGTGCCGCCAAGTTAGGCGCAATTTTGACGCTGGTCAATAATCTGCCCGACGTCACCGCACATGCCGCCAACATCGCCGGTACTGTGCGCGGCGTGGCCCCACCATCCGCCTCGGCGATCATGCTGACGTTCCTCGGCGAGCACCTGTTCGACCACGGCGTCTGCGTCTACTCCGGAAGCGTCATCGAGGTGCTGGCCCGCGCGGGCGTCTCCGAGGAGGCCACCCGCTCGACCCTCACCCGGATGACCGCCCGGGGACTGTTGCGCCGGCAGCGCAACGGGCGCCGCATGTATTTCGGGCTCACCCCGCACAGCACCCGGGTCCTGCGGGACGGCTCGGTGCGGCTGTGGCAGACCGGCGCCGTCAACCGGGACTGGGACGGGACCTGGACGCTGCTGGCCTTCTCGATCCCGGGCGAGCGCCAGCGCGAACGGCACGACCTGCGCGCGGCCCTGGCCTGGGCGGGTTTCGGTCCCGTGCAGGGCGGGCTCTGGATCGCCCCCGGCGCCCCCGACGTGTCCCACCTGCTGGCCGGCCACATCCGCGTCTTCCGGGGCACGGCCGACCCCTCCACCGACGTCGCCGAGATGATCGCCGGCGCCTACGACCTGCCCGCGCTGGCCGCCCGCTACGAAGATTTCCTGGCCCGCTGGTCGCCGGTCTCCGCGGTCGACGACCCTCTTGCCACGAAACTTTTGCTGGTCACCGACTGGCTGCAGATCATCCGCCGGGACCCACGCCTGCCGGTGACGCACCTGCCGTCGTCGTGGCCCGCCGTGCGGGCGCAGGAATTGTTCTTCCGCCTCAACGAAACCTTCGCCGCCCCGGCGACGGAGATCGCCGCGACACTTCTCGAGACCATCCCCGACACCGGCGAGTGAGACTCAGATCAACAGCCATCCGCGTACGTGTGGTTGTAGCGTGGCGGCGTGTCACTCAAAGCCGATCTGACCAGCGCAGACCTTACTGAGATCCGGCAGTCCGCCCTCGGCGCCGCCGACCCGCTCGGCGTGGCCGCCGACCTGGCCGAAGCCGCCGACGCGGGGAACCTCGCGGACAAGGACGATGCCGGGTACGCCCTGGCGCTCGCCGCCGAGATCGCCGAAAGCCGGAGCAAGCTCGACGCCGCCCTGCGGTACGCGGAACGGGCCGTCGAGGCGTACGGGACGCGGGACGACCCGCAAGCCGGAGCCGCCCGCGCGCTGCGGGCCCGCATCCTGTTCCGCACCGGCCGCGGCGACGACGCCATGGCCGACCTCGAGGCGGTGCGCCCGCTGCTCACCCAGCATCCCGACGCCGCCGCGTACGTCAGCGCCGCGCTCGCCGCCGGCGGCCGCACCCGGGTCGCCGAGGAGTGGCTGACCGACGCGGTGCAGGCCGTGCTGGCCGACCGCGACCAGCCGTCCGAGCCGGCCAGCGCCGAGGACGCCGGGCTGCTGTTCTTCCTCCTGCAGCAGCGGCACCGCACCCGCCATGCGCTGGGCCTGCCGCACGACCACCACGACAACCTGGCCGACCGGCTGGAGACCCGGCTCGCCAACGCCGCCGCCCGCCCGGCCGAGGACCTGGTCTTCTTCCCGCAGGCCGAGTTCGGCAAGCTGCTGGAGAAGTGGCCGGCGCTGTCCGGGGCGTACGGCGCCGACTGGGACGAGCACCGCGCCCACCTGGAGACCGAGCTGGTCCGGCAGACGGCGGCGGGGGCCACCGGGCTCGCCCTGCTCCCGGCGACCGTCGCCGGTCTGACCAGCTTCGCCGGCGCGGATGGTGACCCGGCATCGGCGCAGACCCGCACCGGGTTCGCGCGTCAGCTGGCCGGCCGGATCCCGTGGCCGCCGGAGCGCAACGAGGCCTGCTGGTGCGGGTCCGGCCTCAAGTACAAGAAATGCTGCCTGCCGCGGTCACGGGGCTGAGGCTCGGAAACGCCGGCCGCGCGAGTGCGGCCGGCGCTCAGCGGCGCCGGGGCTGACATTCGTCCAAGACGGCGCGGTGGTGGCGCGCGGATGCTGCGTTCATGCACATCGTTCATGACGGGGCGCGTGACGCGCCGCCACTGCTGCTGATTCACGGGTCGGGGGCTTCCGGGGCGTCCTGGGAGCTGATGGTGCCGGCGCTGGCCGAGCGCCACCACGTCATCCGGGTCGACCTGCCGGGCTGCGGGAAGTCGCCGGAGGCGCCGTCGTATGCGGTGGCCGCCCAGGCATCGGCGGTTGCCGCGGTGCTCGACGAGGGCGGGCTGAGCCGGGTGGCGGTGGCGGGGCATTCCAGCGGGGGCTATGTCGCCACCGCGCTCGCCGAGCAGCGGCCCGATCTGGTGGGATCGCTGGCGCTGGTGAGCACCGGGCCCAGCCCGGCGGCCCTGCTGCCGCAGCCGCTCATCCTGAAGGTGCTGCTGGGGCCGCCGCTCGGCCGGCTGGTCTGGGCGGTGCGGTCGGACGCCCGGATCCGCAAGGGCGCCGCGGCCACGGCCGCCCGGCCGATCGAGGTGCCGGACGAGATGGTGGCCGACATCCGGGCCATCAACTATCGGACCATGCGGGCGGTGCTGCGGTGCAACCTGGAGTACCTCACCGCGCGCGACGTGCCCGCACGTCTCGGGGCGCTCGACGTTCCGGTGCTGGCGATCTGCGGCGGGGCCGACCGCCGGTGGGATCCGGCGTCGGCGCGCGAATATCTCGCGGTGCCGGGCGCGCGGGTCGAGGTGCTGCCCGGGGTGGGGCACGTGCCGTTGCTGGAGGCGCCCGAGGACACCAGCCGGTTGTTGCAGAGCTTCATCGCGCAGCCGGAGTACCGGCCAGAGTCCGGACCGCGGGCGTGAGCAGGAAACCCGTCGCGGCGGCGGAGACCAGGGCGGCGGTCACGATCACCGTTGGCGGCCCGGAGGCGGCCGCGGCCAGGCCGCCGAGGACGGCGCCGACGGTGGTCGCGCCGTAGGAGACGGTCTTGACGGTGGCGTTGACGCGGCCCAGGAGGCCGGGCGGGGTGATCGCCTGGCGTATCGCGATCGAGTGGAGGTTGAACAGGCCCGAGCCGATGCCGGAGAGCGCCGATCCGGCCAGCACGAAAGCGAGCGTGGGGCCGGCGGCGGTGGCGATCCCGGTCGCGCCGATCATCGATGCCGCGATGAGCAGGCGACCGGTCCCGAATCGCCGGGCCATCGCGGGACTCGCCAGCGCGCCGCCGAGGAAGCCGCCGCCGATCGCGGCGACGGCGAGGCCGACCGCTCCCGCGCCGAGGCCGAGCGTGCGCGTGACGAAGAGCAGCAGCGCGGTCTGGAACGCTTGCGCCGCAAGGTTGTTGGCCGCCAGGTAGAGCGTGAGAGGCCGCACATAAGGGTCGCGCCGCAGCCATTGCCAGCCGGCCGCGAGGCCGCGCGGGGGATTGGACGCCGGGCCCGCGGCGTGATGCGTCGCGGAGCCCTGCGTCTCCGCGTCGACCGGGTCAGTAGGTGGCCGGGCCGGGGCGAGGGCGGTTGAAGCCGGGGCGGGCGGCGGCGCCGGGCGTGGGCGTTCCCAGCGGTTTATCGCGGTCAGGGCGGCGCCGACGGCGAAGGACACGGCGTCCAGGGCGATGACCGCAGGCGCCGACATAGCCGCGACCAGAGCGCCGCCCGCCGCGGGGCCCAGGAGGGCGGCGGTGGCGTGCGAGGACTCCACGGCACGGTTGGCCGCCGGCAACGAGGCGGGGGAGTCGACCAGGTCGGGGAGGGCGGAAAGGTAGGCGACCTCGTACGCGACGGTGGCGATGCCGGTCACGAAGACCAGGGTGACCAATGCGCTCACCGGAAGTGACGCGCCCGTGAGGGCGATCGCCCCGACCAGCGGGACGCGGACGGCGTCGGCGGCCAGCAGCAGGCGACGGCGGGAGACGCGGTCGGCGAGCAGGCCGATGGGGACGGCCAGCAGGAGGAACGGGAGGGTCTGGGCGGCGCGGAGGACGCCTACCTGGGTGTCGGAGGCGTGCAGGGTCTCGATCGCCAGGAGGGGCAGGGCCACCGCGGAGAGGGCGCCGCCGGCGGAGCTGATGGTGTCGCCGGTCCAGAACAGGCGGAAACGGCGAAGCTGCCAGGCCCCCGCTGCCACCCGCCCAGCAAAGCAGGTGGCAGCGGAGGCCGCATCTTGGCCTACTGACCCGACGTGTAGAGCTGGCCGATCTCGTCGGCCGAGAGGGCGCGGTCGTACAGGTGGACCTGGTCGACCGTGCCGTCGAGGTAATCGACCTGGTTGCCGCCGTACTTGCCGCGGCCGATCACCGTGTTGCCGGTGGGGGCGGCCTGCGGCATGCAGGCGCTCGCGGTGCCGGCCAGGGCGCCGTCGACGTACAGCCGCAGCTCGCCCTTGACGGTGTCGCGGACGCCGACCAGATGGTACCAGCGGCCCACCTCGGGCTTGACCGACGCCAGCGCGCGCACCCCGGCGAAACTCATCGCGAAACGTTGGTCGGCGCCGGAGTACTGCAGGTAGAAGTCGCTGTTGCTGGCGCCGTCCTGGCTGACGACCGTCTGGAAGGCGCCGTCGGCCTTGTCGAGCTTGACCCAGGCGGCGGCCGAGTAGTCCGATGCCGTGTTCAGCACCGGCTTGCCGGCGTCGAGGAAGCTGCCGTTCAGGTCGACGCCCTGTCCGGTGTGTCCCTCGACGAACGGGGCGTTCCCGACCGGGGTCAGGGACCCGTAGGAGCCGTCCAGCGGCCAGAACGCTATCCCGGTCAGGCCGGGTGTCCCGGCGGGCGGCTGCGGGACGTTCGCCCCGGAACCGTCGGCCTGCTTGATGATCTTCTGGTTGATGGCGCGCACCTGCCGCAGGTCCATCTTGGCCACCTGGCGGTCATAGGTGAAGAAGCCGTTGAGCTCCGCCTCCACGTCGGTGATCTGGGTGTAGATCGCCGCGCTGATGCCGCAGTACTTGGCCGAGGTGATGACGGCCTCCTGGTTCGCGACGTATTTCGCGGTCAGGGTGGGGGAGTCGGGCTCCATCTCGTACGCCTGACCGTCGCCGAACCACATGTGGTTGGAGGTCTTGAGCCCGAATCCGCCGTGCTCGCCGTCGATCGCGACCCGGTTGCCGGACGGCGCGGGGGTGGCCGGCCCGAGGTACTGGTGGAAGTCGATCACGTCGCCCTGACCGGAGTCGCCGTGCGAGTTGCAGCAGTTGACGCCGCTGTGCGCGTTGACGAGCCGGGACGGGTCCTGGGCCTTGACCTCGCCGGCGATGCGACCGGTGTCGTCGCGGCTCCACTCGCCCCAGCCCTCGTTGAACGGGACCCAGGCGACGATCGACGTCCACGACTGGTGCTCGCGGACCATCTCGTGCAGCTCGGCCTCGAACTGGGCTCGCCAGTCGGCCGGGATCGGCCCGGTGTTGGCGGCCGGCATGTCCTGCCAGACGAGCAGGCCCAGCTTGTCGGCCCAGTAGTACCAGCGGTCGGGCTCGACCTTGATGTGCTTGCGCACCGCGTTGAAGCCGAGCGCCTTGTCCTGCTGGAGGTCCCACTTGAGCGCGTCGTCGGTGGGCGCCGTGTACAGGCCGTCCGGCCAGAAACCCTGGTCGAGGTTGGCCATGTTGAACAGAATCTTTCCGTTCAAGGTGATGCGAAGTTTCCCGTCGGCGCCCTTGGCCGTGCCGATCTCGCGCATGCCGAAGTAGGAGCCGGCCAGGTCGACTGTCTTGTTCCCGCTCAGCAGCTCGACCGACAGGTCGTACAGATACGGGTTGTCCGGCGACCAGAGTTTCGCGTGCGGCATGGGCAGCGTCAGCTCGGCGTCGGCGGCGCCGGTGACCGACCCGCCGCCCCGGGCAGCGGCGCGCACGCGCAAACCCGTACCCGCGGAAGTGTTGACCTTGATCTTGAGGTTCTGGGCCGCGACATTCGGCGTGAGCGTGAGCGACGTGATGCTCGCGGCCGGGACCGGCTCCATCCAGACCGTACGCCAGATGCCGGAGCTGCCCTGGTAGAAGATGCCGTGGTCGCTGGTGCGGCGCTGCTTGCCGATCGGCTGGCCGGTCGCGTCGGTGAGGTCCTCGGCCCAGACGATCAGCTCCTGCTCGCCGCTCGCCTTGAGCGCGTCGGTGACGTCCACGTCGAAACCGTCGTAACCGCCGCGGTGGGTGGTCACCTGCGTGCCGTTCACGAAAACTTTCGCGTCGTAGTCGACGGCTCCGAAGTGCAACTGCAGCCGGTTACCGCTGCCGACTTTCCACCCGGCCGGCACCGTGAAGGTGCGGCGGTACCACATCCGGTCCTCGTGCCGCTGGATGCCGGAAAGAGCAGATTCGATCGGGTACGGGACGAGCACGCGCTCGCCGAGCGTCTTTCCGGCCGGCACCGCCTCGCCGACGGCGGCCTTGCCGAACTCCCAGACGCCGTTGAGGTTCTGCCACTTCTGCCGGGTGAGCTGCGGGCGGGGGTATTCGGGCAGCGCGTTGTCCGGGTTGACCTTGCCGGTCCAGGGGGTGGCGATCGGCGGGATGCCGGCGTGCCAGCCGTCGGCGGCCTGGATCGCGGGGGCGGGCTGCGGAATGAAGGTCGAATCGTGGAAGCCGGAGGCGGTGGCCGAGGAGGAAACCGTGAGAACCAGGGCGGAAGCGGTGCCGGCGGCTAACAGCCAGTGTTTTTTCACGCGCGAAAATCCCTTCGGAGCGGAAGAGTGCGCTCGTGTTTCGCCATGAGCCAACACAGTTCAACAAGGTTGCTCAGGTTACGTCAAGGTTTCATAAGGATCTATGTACATGCGGGCAATCCGTGTGACGCGCTGGGTGTGACGGGTGCAACCCAACTGCGACCGTGCCTCGATAAAGCCGCCTCCCCGGTTGCCGACCTTTACAGCCGTGAGCATGAGCAGCGGACCCACCGCCGTCCTCGGCTCGCCGGCAGAGCCCGAGGGCGCCGGCGACCCCCAGGACGCGCTGCTCGCTGAGCTCGTCACGTTCATGACCAAGGACACTCCGTCGGTGCAGCACGTCCTCGACGTCTCCGCGCCGTACCTGAAGGCCGCCGCCGGGCTCACCGCCGCGACAGTTTTCGAGCTCGACTCGGAAACCGGACTGCTCAACCCGACCGCGCGCCTCGGCGAGGCGGGCGGCCGGGACATGATCACCGCGGGCAAGGTGTTCCGGATGGCCGCCGGCGCGCGACCCCTGGTCGACGGCGATCGGATGGCCGTGCGGCTGCGCATCGGCGGGCAGACCGTCGGCGTGCTGCTGCTCACCGGCGCCCACCTGGACCTGCTGCGCCTCGCCACCCTCTCCCCGCTCGCCCTGCACTTCGCCACCACCCTGCAGGGACTGGCCGCCGAGAAACAGCGACAGTTCATGGCGCATGTTTCGCACATCGTGCGGCGACTGTTCGAGCAGGGCATGGAGGCCACCAGCGTCGAGGAGGCCGGCCGGATCCTGCTCGCCTCGGCCGCCGACGCCTTCCGCACCGACTACGGCGCGTTGTGCCTGCTCGACGCGGAGAAGCGCGTCCGGTACGTGCACACCGTCGGCCTTCCGGACGGCGACGAGAAGTTCGCCCACCTGATCGGCGAGCGGCTCACCGCATCCCCGGTGTGGCGCAGCATCGCCGAGGGCAAGCCGGCCCTGGTCGGCGACAAGGCGACCGCGCACGGGCTGACCGGCGGCTTCATCGACATGATGGGCCTGACCTCGTACGTCGCGTTCCCGATGCTTTCCGCCCAGGGCGCGGTCGGCATGATCATGTGCGGGGACGCCGGCGCCACCCGCGAGTGGAGCAGCCGCGACCGGATCCTGGCCGAGCAGCTCTCCGTCGAGGGCGCGCTGATCGTCGACAGCGCCGGGATGCGCCAGGCCGCCCAGGCGCACGTCGCGCAGCTGAGCCACCAGGCGTTCCACGACTCGCTGACCGGGCTGCCCAACCGGTCGTACCTGCTCGAGCGGGCCGAGCAGGCCGTCGAGCAGGCCGCCGCGACCGGCACCCGGGTCGCGCTGATGCTGCTCGACCTCAACGGCTTCAAGGAGGTCAACGACACCGCGGGCCACCAGGCCGGCGACGCGCTGCTGCAGCAGGTCGCCAAGCGGCTGCTCGGCGCGGTCCGCGACAACGACGTGGTGTCCCGCCTCGGCGGCGACGAGTTCGCCATCCTGCTCACCCGCGACCCCGACGACCAGGTCGCCACCGCCGTGGCCGGCCGGATCGTGGACCGCCTGCGCGAGCCGTTCACCATCGAGGGCAGCGCGGTGCAGATCGGCGGCAGCGTCGGCATCGCCCTGTTCCCGGACGACGCCAACGAGTACGAGGCGCTCATGCGCGGCGCCGACGCCGCCATGTACGAGGCGAAGCGGGACACGAAGCGGTTCGGCGGCGGCGCACGCCGTTTCATCGCTGGCGAAGACTCCGGCGGCGGGTGGGACCAGCCACGCTCTGCTTGACGCGTACCCCTCAGGGCCGTCTGAAACCCGGTGCTCCCGCTCTTCTCTCGCGACTCGGCCGGAACCCTTGCCATTTCTCAGACCGCACAGCGGCTCCGTTCGTGACTGGATACCCCGGATTATCGTGGGTCAATGACCCGGGCTCGGACGATTGTGCTCAACGGTGATCTCGGCGGCGGCAAGACGACGGTGTCGGTGATGCTGGCCGAGCGGCTCGGCGTGCGCCGGGTCAGCGTCGGCGACCTCTATCGGCAGATGGCGGCCGAGCACGGCATGACCGCGCTCGAGTTCAACCTGCACGCCGAGCTCGACGACAAGATCGACCACTACATCGACCAGCTGCAGCACGACATCGCCGCCTCCGGCGAGCGGCTCGTGGTGGACAGCCGGCTGGCCTGGTTCTTCTTCACCGACGCGTTCAAGGTGCACCTGGTCACCGACCCGGTGGTGGCGGCCCGGCGGGTGCTCGGCCGCCCGGCCGACGCGGTCGAGAGCTACGACGATCTCGACGAGGCCGTGCGGCAGTTGACGGCTCGCAGCGAGAGCGAGCGGCAGAGATTCCTGTCCCGGTACGGCGCCGACAAGACCCAGCTGCGCAACTACGACCTGGTCTGCGACACCACCCGCGCGACACCGCCGGAGATAGTCGCGCGGATACTTTCCATGCTAGACGGGCCCGCCGGTGCGCGGCCGGTGTGCTGTCTGGACCCGTGCCGGGTGCTCCGGACGCCGGAGACCGAGGACGACGGCGACATTGTCGTGCGATACGCGGCGCCGCACTTTCTCGCCGTACGCGGAAACTTGCGCCTGAAAGCGGCGATGCGCGACGGCGAAACGTTGACGCCGATGTTTCTGGCCGGCTAAGGCCGGTTTCATGACTGGGGTGGGAGCCGCAGCCCCGCCTCAGTCATGAAACCGGCCTTAGCGGCGGGCCACGTCGAGCAGCTCCGCGGTGGCCTCCCACAGGCGGCGCTCGCGGGCCGGGTCGTGGGCGATCGGGTGCACCTCGGTCACCTTGCCGCGCACGACGAAGGCGCCGTCGCGCAGGGACGCCCATTTCGGGTCGAGGGCCATCGACGCCAGGATCGGGCCGGAGTTGGCGGGGGTGGCCACGCCGGGGATGCGGGAAATGCCGCGCATGATCGCCTGAAGTGGGGCGGGGGCGTCGCGGCCGAGGGCGGTGCCGGGCATCCAGCCGGGCTCGTAGACCGAGACGTTGACGCCGGCGGGAGCACGGCGCTGCAGCTCGTGGGCGTAGTAGAGGATGGCCAGCTTGGCGTTGGAGTAGGCGACGCCGGAAGCGGTCATGCCGGGGGCCTCGTCGCCGCTCGCGGGGCGGGCCAGGTCGATGGGGTCGCGCCACTGGGCCTCGGGGACGTGGAGGAGGCGGCGCCAGAAGTTGGCCTGGTAGGTGTTCGAGCCGAGCAGGACGACGCGGGCGGGGGCGGTGAGCGACGGCAGCAGGGCGGCGATGAGCTGGGCGTGGGCCAGGTAGTTGACGGCGAAGGTCAGCTCGTGGCCGTCGGCGGAGGCGCGGCGGGTGTCGGAGGACATGGCGCCGGCGTTGGCTACCAGGGCGGCGAGCGGGCCGGATTTCAGTAGCTCCCGGACGGTGGCGGCGGCGTCGCGCACGTCGGCGAGGCGGGACAGGTCGGCGGGGATGGTATGGACCCGGGCGCCGCGGGCGCGGGCCTCGCCGGCTACCTGGGTGAGGGCCTCGCCGCCGCGGCCGATCAGCAGGAGGTCGGGGTGGGTGGGGTGGGCGGCCATGGCCAGGGTGGCGGCGCGGCCGAGGCCGCGGGTCGGGCCGGTGATCAGCACGGATGTCATGGAACGAGCTTGGGCCGGTCGCGCGGGGACAGGCAGACGTCCGGTTTTCGTAGGACTGGCAGGGCCAGGACAACCGGTGCGGGGGCGCGGAGACTGGGAGCCGTGGAGACGTGGGAGTTCGGGCGGATGCTGCGGCGGTGGCGGGACCGGGTCGCGCCCGAGGCTGTCGGGGTGCCGGTCGGGCGTCGCCGCCGGGCCAGTGGGCTGCGGCGTGAGGAGCTGGCGGGGCTCGCGGGGATCTCGGCCGACTATCTGACCCGGCTCGAGCAGGGGCGGGCCACCGCGCCGTCGGCGCAGGTCGTGGAGGCGCTGGCGCGGGCGCTGCGGCTGCCGGACAGCGAGCGCGACCTGCTCTACCGGCTGGCGGGGCACGTCGCGCCGGGGCTCGACGTGGTGCCGTCGCGGGTGACGCCCAGCGTGCAGCGGCTGCTCGACCGGCTGGCCCACACGCCGGTCGTGGTCTACGACGCGTCGTGGACGCTGGTCATGGCCAACGCGCCCTACGACGCTCTGATGGGCGAGACGACCGCGTGGCGCGGGATCGAGCGGAACGCGATCTGGCGCAACCTCGCCGGGCCGGGCGGGCGGGTCGTGCACAGCACGCGGGAGCAGGCCGAGCACGAGGCGCGGCTGGTCGCGGACCTGCGGCTGACGGCCTCGCGGTACCCGGCCGACCGCGAGCTGAAGAAACTGATCGGCGAGCTGGCGGCGGCGTGCCCGCGGTTCACCGAGCTGTGGGAGGCCGACGCGCCGCCGCCGCTGCCGGAACCGTCCAAGCGGAAAGTTGTCGACCATCCGGCGACCGGGCGGATCACCCTGGACTGCGACACGCTGATCGTGGCGCTCGACGACCTGCGCATCACGGTTTACACGGCCGAGCCGGGCACCGAGGACGCCGAGCGGCTCGCGCTGGCGATCGTCCTCGGCACCCAGAGCCTCGTCTAATCGGACGGGTTGGCGTCCTTCTCGCGATCCAGGGCAAGATCAAGAGCCAGGACACCGGCGATGATGAGCAGCGGGTTGATCCCTTCGGCGATTTTGACCGCGTACGTGTCGCGCACTGTCAGCCAGCGCTTCGAGACCGCGGCCACCTCGTCGCCGTCCTGCTCGATGACGTACTCGTGGTCGAGCAGGTCGCCCTTCATCTCCAGATCGTCGGGGCCGGGAACGTCGATGGTGAACTTGTCGCGGAACGGGGTGAAAAGTTTCTTGCGGACCTCGGCCGCCTTCTCGCCCCCGATGCGGATCTCGTAGGTCGCGCGCAGGGCGATCAGCTGGCGGTGCACCGAGGCGACCTCCTCGCCGGACGGGTCCTCGATCACGACCCGGCCGCGGACGCTGAAGACCTTGCCGTCGACGCGGTAGAGCTTGTTGCCGTGCTCGTCGAGCACGTCGAAGTCGTCGCCGATCGCGAAAAAACGCTCCCTGATCAAGTACATGGGGAGGATTGTCCACCCGCCGGCCCGGCGGCCGGGTGCGGCCTCGCGCCGCGCCTGGCCGGTCCGGCACGGCGGTGAAGCCGCCTCTGCGGTGGTGATCAGGCGAAACCTCGTACGTTATCGTCCTGGTTTTGATTTCTTGCCTCGGCCACATCGGCGAGCAAGCGGTCCCACTCGGCGTCCTCGCGCAGCGGAATCCGGTGGGTGACCTGGGAGTTCGTGTATTCCCACCAGGCTGCCACGCGGACCGGCCACAGGCCCATGCGGATCGCGCCGCGCAGGAAGCAGCGGTGGGCCAGCAGCGTGGCGGCGAGCATGTCGGGCTCCAGAGCCTCGGTGTCGATCGCCTTGCCGAGGGCGCGCACGTCGCGGTGCATCTCGGAGTAGGCGATCAGCGACGGCATCGCCGGCACGACCAGGTCGGCGTCCTCGGCGATCAGGTCGTCGGCGTAGGACGGGGTGAAGACCAGGTCGTCGACGGTCACGATCAGCGGGAGAATTTCGCGGCCGCGGCGGACGTCGAGCTGCACGGCGGGCGCCTGGGTGGGCACGAAGACGTCGGCGGCGTCGACCACGTCGTCGGGATCGAGCGACGCGGTGTCGCCCAGCGCCGGAACGTGGATGTGCAGAGCACCCCGCCGTATCGTGACGTCAAGGCCGGGGACCTCGGACAACGCCTCGGTCAGTTCGTAGCTCCGCATGCAGCCGTTATACGTCACGAGCGCGAGCCGCTCGCGGGCGGTGGAAAGAATGTTTCTGCGGGGTGTCGTAATCATTGCGGTGGGAGCGCTCCCATGTAATGCTGTGCACACAGCCGGGAGCGATGCCCCTCGATACGCGAACGGCTGATCCCCCTGGCGCGAAGGGTGCGCCACTTCGCATGTCTCGAGGAGCCACCACATGAGACCTGTCCTCATCCGCGGACTGACCGCGGCTGCCGCGGCCTCACTCGTCACCGGTCTGGGCATCTTCGCCGCGACCAGCGCGAGTGCGGCCGCCGGCTGCCGGGTCGACTACACGGCGAACTCCTGGAACACCGGGTTCACCGCGAATCTGAACGTCACCAACCTGGGCGACCCGATCTCGGGCGGCTGGAACGTCACCTGGACGTTCCCGGGCAACCAGCAGGTCACCCAGGGCTGGAGCGCGACGATCACGCAGTCCGGCGCGAACGTCACGGCGACCAACCCCTCCTGGTCGTCCGGGATCGCCACCAACGCCAGCGTGAGTTTCGGCTTCAACGCCAACTACTCGGGCACCAACACCGCGCCGTCGTCCTTCAAGCTCAACGGCGTGGCCTGCACGGGCGGCACCGGGCCGACGACGGGGCCGACCACCCCGCCGACGACGCCTCCGACCACCCCACCGACCACCCCGCCGACCACGCCCCCGACGACGCCGCCGACCACCGGCAACCCGGGCACCAAGGTCGACAACCCCTACGCGGGGGCGAAGGGCTACGTCAACCCGGAGTGGAAGGCCAAGGCCGAGTCGGTCTCCGGCGG
The DNA here is from genome assembly GCF_050942195.1 of Actinoplanes sp. CA-142083. Lineage (NCBI taxonomy): Bacteria > Bacillati > Actinomycetota > Actinomycetes > Micromonosporales > Micromonosporaceae > Actinoplanes > Actinoplanes sp. CA-142083. The sequence goes on along the minus strand of NZ_CP192076.1, from coordinate 5,867,829 downwards.
CAGCCGCGTCTCCAACAACCCGACCGCGGTGTGGCTCGACCGGATCGCCGCGATCGAGGGCACGAGCGGCTCGAGCTCCAACGGCTCGATGGGCCTGCGCGCCCACTTGGACGCCGCTGTCTCCCAGGGCGCCGGCTACATCCAGCTGGTGATCTACAACCTGCCCGGACGGGACTGCGCCGCGCTCGCCTCCAACGGTGAGCTCGGGCCGACAGACCTGCCGCGGTACAAGGCGGAGTACATCGACCCGATCGCCGCGATCGAGGCCGACGCGAAGTACAAGAACCTGCGGATCATCAACATCGTCGAGATCGACTCGCTGCCGAACCTCGTCACCAACACGTCCGGTCAGGCCGGCGCCACGGCGATGTGCGACACGATGAAGGCCAACGGCGGATACGTGCAGGGCATCGGCTACGCGCTGAACAAGCTCGGCGCGATCGGCAACGCCTACAACTACGTGGACGCCGCTCACCACGGCTGGATCGGCTGGGACTCGAACTTCGGCCCGACCGCGGACATCATGCTGCAGGCCGCGCAGGCCTCCGGCAGCGTCAACAACGTCACCGGCTTCATCACCAACACGGCGAACTACTCCGCCCTGCAGGAGCCGTACTTCACCATCGGCAGCTCGGTGAACGGCACCAGCGTCCGGCAGAGCAAGTGGGTCGACTGGAACCAGTACGTCGACGAGCTCTCGTTCGCCCAGGCGTTCCGCACCAAGCTGGTGTCGGTCGGCTTCCCGTCCAACATCGGCATGCTGATCGACACGTCCCGCAACGGCTGGGGCGGCTCGGCCCGCCCGACCAAGGCGAGCACGTCGACCAACGTGGACACCTTCGTCAACGAGTCGCGCATCGACCGCCGGATCCACGCCGGCAACTGGTGCAACCAGTCCGGCGCCGGCCTCGGTGAGCGCCCGAAGGCCGCCCCGGCCTCCGGCATCGACGCCTACGTCTGGGTCAAGCCCCCGGGCGAGTCGGACGGCTCGAGCTCCCTCATCCCCAACAACGAGGGCAAGGGCTTCGACCAGATGTGCGACCCGACCTACACCGGTAACGCCCGCAACGGCAACAGCATGAGCGGTGCGCTTCCGAACGCACCGATCTCGGGCGCGTGGTTCCCCGCTCAGTTCACGCAGCTGATGCAGAACGCGTACCCGCCGCTCTCGTAACCCGCCCCCATAACCGCCGGGCCCCGCTCTCTTCCCACGAGGAGCGGGGCCCGGTGTTTTGCGGCCCGGGGTCGTTGGTGAGCTATGCTCACTATGATGAACGCTCACTTACCCGCCGGCGAGGACGCCCGCTTCGCCGCCGCGCTCGATCGGCTCCTGTTGCTGACGGCGATGCTCAACGACGACATGCACCGCGGCCTCGCCGCCGATGGGCTGACGCCGTCGCGCACGTCGTTGCTGTGGACCCTGCGCAGGCTTGGGCCGTCGCCGCAGAAAGACATCGCCGCCGCTATGAAGGTGAGCGCCCGCACGGTCACCGGGCTGGTGGACGGGCTGGTCGCGACGGGGTTTGTCACGCGGGAGGAGCACCCTTCCGACCGCCGGGCGTTTCTGGTCTCTTTCACGGCGCTGGGGACCGCCGCCGTCGACAAGCTGGAGGCCGAGCAGCGCGACTTCTCGCGGCGGCTTTTCGCTCACATGCCGGCCTCGCGGCTCGACGGGTTGGTTGCGGGGCTGGACGACGTGCTGGCAACGCTGTACGCGCTGGGGTTGAGGAGTCCGTTCTGATGAAGCTCGTCAAGTTCGTCGTCATGTACGAGGTACGGCTGTGGATCGCCCTGTATCGGTGGCTGTTCCGGCGACCGGCGCCCGTTCCGCCCGGGAGCGAAAGTTTCCAGTACTCGGGCGCCGTCATGACGATCCTCGTCGCGTTCATCGTGGTGTCGGCGCTGGAGATCCCGATCCTGCATCTCATGCTGCCGTGGGAGCTCGTCCGCGTTCTTTCGCTGGCCGTGGGGTTCTACGGGCTGTTCTGGATGTTCGGCCTCCTCGCCACGATGCGCGTCTACCCGCACCTGGTGGGGCCGGACGGGTTGCGGATCCGGAACTCGCTGACGCTCGACCTGCCGATCCCGTGGGAAGACGTCCGGGAGATCCGGTCGAGGGGCCGTTCGCTGCCGCCCGGCGGAAAGACCCAGTTCGAAGGCGGCGTCCTGTCGTTCGGGTTGGCGAGCGGCACCACGGTCGACGTCGTTCTCGCGCGTCCGCTCGTCCTGCCCGTCAAGCAGACCCTTGGCGAGCCGGTCACCGAGATCCGGTTCCACGCCGACACGCCCGACGCCCTCGTCGCCGCGGCCCGGGCCCACATGCGCACGGAAGTGGGCTAAGAAAGGCACGTGGATATTTCCAAGGTCGCCTGGGCCGCGGCGGGCCGGCGGCTGACCGCGGCGGCCGGGTCGGTGACCGGCAATCGTTACCGGGACAACTACGACGTGCTGCATCTGGACCCGGGACGGGTGCTGGCGGTGGTGGCCGACGGGATGGGCGAGGGTCCCGGCAGCGCCGCCGCCGGCCGGACGGCCGTCGACGTCTTCGTGCGCGATGTGCCGGTGACTTGCGGTCCTGCCGCGCTGCGGGTCGCGGTCGATCAGGCCCAGCAGGAGGTACGCCGGGCGGCGCGCACCCTCGACGAGCTGACCGGCTGCACGATGACGGCTTTCGTGGCCGACGCGCACGCGGCCGCGTGGATCGTGCAGATCGGCGACTCCCGGGCGTACCGGCTGCGCGACGGCCTGCTGGAGCTGCTGACCGCCGATCACACGGTCGCCTGGGTGGGGTTGCTGCACGGCTGGTTCGCGCACGACTCGGACGACGCGCGGATGGCGCGCTACCGCCTGACCCGGTACGTCGGTCACCCGGAAGGCCCCGAGCCGGACGTCCTGAACGTCTCGCTCCGGCCGGGGGACGTCTATCTGCTCTGCTCCGACGGGGTGAGCGACCAGCTCTCCTTCGAGCGGCTGATCCAGCTGCTGGGGACCAACCCGGATCCGGCGGCCGCGGTCCACTTCATGCTGGAGGACACCCTCGAGGCCGGCGGAGCCGACAACGCCACCGCCGTGGTGATCAAAGTCGAGCCGACGATCTGAGCAGTTCGATGGCGCCGGCTATCGCCTCGTCGATGGGGGCGGCGTCTTCGTGCCAGCGGGCCTCGTGTTCCAGGACGACCGGCACGTCTCTGGCGAGCGCGAGCACCTCGGCCAGGGGGACGGCGCCCGTGCCGGGCACCAGGGGCGTGAGGTCGGTGCGTGAGGCGACGTCCTTGATCTGGATCTCCGCCAGCCAGGGGCCGAGGGCGGCGGCGGTCTCGGCCGGGGTTTCGCCGGCGCGCCAAGGGTGCAGGGCGTCCCAGATCGCGCCGACGCCGGGCACTTGCGCGAGCACTTGGGCCAGGTCGGCGCCGCGCAGGTAGGCGTCGTGGGTCTCGACCAGGAGCCGGACGCCGTTCGCCCTTGCGGCTGCCTCCGCGAGCGCGGGACTCAGGTCGCCGTTGCCGGGCATGAGCCGCAGGGCCGGCGCGCCGAGGTCGAGCGCGAGGTCGAGGTGGGCGTCCAGGCCGGCCGCGCCGTCGGAGAGGTTGACGTAGGTGGCGAGGCCGGTCAGCGTCAGCCCCTCGAGATCCCGCCGGGCCTGCCGGCGTTCCCGCCCGCTCAGCCCGACGTGCACGGGCTCGTCGTCGGCGCAGCGCAGCTGAACCGCGCCGATCCCGTGCCGGCGCAACAGGGTGCGCACCTCGGGGAGGGGCAGTCCGGGGCAGCCGAGCGTGGAAACGGCGAAGACCATGAACGCAATGATCCCCGGGCCGCCGCGGCGACCCGGGGATCCGTTGACCTACAGCGGAAGGAGCTGGTCGTCGACCGTGGTGACGGCGCCGAGGCTCAGGGTGAAGGTGGCGGCCTCGTCGTAGGAGAGGGCCTGGTGCGCCCACTGCTCCTGGCCGTCGGCGGTGCGGAACCAGACTTTGATCTCGGCCGGGCTGAGCTTCTCGAAACGGTAGCGGCCGTCCGCGTCCGTGGTGCTCACGAGCTCGTACGCGGTGGTGGTGTCGATGAAGTGGACCTGCGCCCCCGCTGCAGGTGCACCGGTCGCGTCGGTGAGACGGCCGGTCAGCGACGCGGCCGCGAGCAGCTGATCGTCGACGCGCAGCGTGCGGCCGGAACGGACGGTGTAGTGCCGGGCCTGGGTGCGGTCCAGCGTGCGCGGTGAGTACTGCCGCAGGTTGCCGTCCTGGAACCCGATGACGTACGCGTCGCCCGGCGGAACCTTCAGCGAGTAGGTGCCGTCGGCCGCCGTGGTGGTGTTCCAGGTGCGGGCCTGGTTGTCGTCGTCGGCGCTGACCGCGATACCGGCGGCGGGGCGGCCCGCCGGGGTGGTGACCCGGCCGGTGACGACGCCGGCGGCCGTCACGACGCTGGTGGCCCGGGTGGTGCGGCCGGCCGCGACGGTGTAGGTGCGGGCGTCGGCCGGGTTGCCGACGCGGCCGGGCGCCCACTCGGTCCAGCCCCCGAGGCCGATCTGGATCTGGTAGCTGCCCTCGTCGAGACCGGTGACGCGAAACTTTCCGGCGGCGTCGGTGTGCGTGACGGCGACCGGGCCGCTGGGCTGGGTGGGCGGGTAGACGGTGATCTCCGAGTTCGCCACGACGGCGCCCTTGGTGTCGCGGACCGAGCCGGAGATGCTGCCCGTGCCGGTGTCGGCCAGCGCGGGCGTAGCGACTCCGGTGGCCGCGATCGCAGCCGCGAGAGTGACGGTGGTGATCATCCTGATGGGTCGCACTTGACCTTGTTCCTTCCCCCGTAGGTGGTGTGCACAGGACGCTAATGGGGGACGGGGCGCGGTCACGCGATCGCGCGGAGTGATGGCACGGATCCGGGAGTGTCCTAATGGGAGGCGAAGTTGCCGTACACGTGGATCCGCTTGTGTTCCACCGAGGTCACATAGGACTCGTACGTGTCGTCGGCGGCGTCGCGCCGGCCGGCGCTGTACTTCGCGGCGAAGACGTAGGTGCCGGACTTGAGCGTGGCGCCTTCGCGCATGACGAAGTGGTAGAGCAGCGCGCCCGGTTCTTTCGTGACCGTGGCGGTGATGGTTTCGTCCGGAGCCACGAAGCCTGCGGACGAAGGATTCGCGGAGGTCAGGGTCACCCGGATCGTCAGGTCGAGCTCGGTGAGGTCGGCGCCGGGCTTGAGGGTCACCTCGCTGCGGCCCGGCGCGGGGATCGAGCCGTCCGACCACAGGCTGCCCTTCTCGGCCTGGGTGTCGCCGGGGTGGCCGCGCACGGGACTGGCCGACGGGGTCACCGCCGACGTTCCGGCCTTTGACCCGCCTTGCGGGCCGCCCGGCGTGCTGGGCGTCGTGGCGCCGGCCGTCACGCGCGGGCCGGTCGTGGCGGGCCTGGCGGGAGCCGAAGTGGCGGTGGCGACCTCGCTCGGGGACGCGGCGGCCAGTGGGGGCGGGGGCGCCGGGTCTCGGTCGCCGGCCAGGACCCACTTGGCGACGCCGCCGAGGCCGAGCACCAGCAGCACGCCGAGGGCCGAGCCGGCCAGGCGCAGGAGACGGCCGCGCGCGGCGGCGGGGCCGTTTGCTGCGCCGGCGCGGTTGGCGGCGACGCGGTTGAGCATCGCGGTGCGGTCCGGCGTGTGGGAGTCGCGCTCCTCGCGCAGCGCGTCGCGCAGGAAGTCGTCGCTCACCGGGCCACCTCCGTCTTGAGGTCCTTGAGCAGGTCGGCCAGCTGCTTCGCGCCGCGGGAGGTCTGCGACTTCACCGCGCCGACCGAGATGCCGAGGACGTCGGCGACCTCCCGCTCGGACAGGTCGAAGGCGTACCGCAGCACCACGCACGCGCGCCGCCGGTAGGGCAGCCGATTGAGCGCGGTGCGCACATCAAGCACGGCCGGGACGTCGGGGCTGGGGGCGCGGTCGCCGCCGAGGCCGATCAGCGTCAGGCCGCGCCGGGCGCGGCCCTGCCGCCGGATCCAGTTGCGGGTGAGGTTGGCGACGATGCCTTTCGCGTACGCGGCGGGGTCGCCGCTCGCCACGACCCGGTCCCAGTGTTTCCACACCTCGGTGAGCGCGTCGGCGGCCAGGTCGTCGGCCACGGTCCGGTCGCCGCTGAGCAGGAAGGCCAGGCCGGAAAGGGCGGCGTGGTGCTTCTCGAAGAAGGCGTGGAAGGCCTGGTCGCGCACCGCACCTCCCTGGCTCCTCCGCGAAAGATCAGCCCGGTGACGATAGCGGAAGCGGGTCGAGCAGGTCATCGGCGACCGCTCGGGCCGGTGCGCGAAAGGCCTGCTCTCTTTCGCGGAAAACTTTCTGGGCGCGGGCGGCGGGCCAGTCGCCGGGGAGATGCTCCAGCGGCAGTCTCGGATCGCGCCTGATGGCGTCGAGCCACTCCGCGATCAGGCAAAGTCGCTCGGCGAGGGGGTCGCCGCCGGGCACGGCTCTTTCCCAGCGGGCGAGAAACTCGTGATAGCGGCCGGCCAGCTCCGGCAGGTCGTAGGCGTCTCCGATCAGATCGGAGATGTCGGTCTTGGTGTCGGCCTCGGCGAAGAAGACGCGGGCGTGCCCTTTCAGGCCGAGCGACGAAACTATCCCGGCCGCGTCGACCCGGCCGGGCGCGATCCACAGGCCGCCCTGCACCGGGCCGAAGCCGGACCAGGCGAGACGCGAGCGCAGGTCGTGCCGCTCGCGCTGCATCGACTCGGGCAGCGAGAAACTCAGCAGCGTCCACCTGCCGTCCCACCGGTCGTTGACCGCGCCGTCGTGCCAGATGCGGGCGCGGCCGTCGCGCAGGATCGCCGACGACCGCCCGGTGAGGCCGAAATACATCTTCCGGCCGACCGGCCGCCGGTGCAGCAGGTCGCGCCCGACCATGCGGCTCAGCGTCGAGCGGGTGGCGTGGGTGGAGACGCCGGCCCGGCCGAGCGCGTCGATGATGCCGCCGGCGCCCAGGCAGACGTCCTGGTCGAGCGCGTAGGTGCCGAAGAGCATGAGCATCAGGTCCTGCGGTTGCATGCCGCAATGTTAGGCACATTGTTGACGGCCGTGAAGCTGGCGCCTAACTTCGGAGGCGTGGACGACATCAATCTCACCGGCAAGGTGGCCATCGTGACCGGCAGCGGCCGCGGGCTCGGTCTGGCGTACGCGAAAGCACTCTCCGCCGCGGGCGCGTCCGTGGTGGTCAACGACATGGACAAGACGGCGGTCGACGAGGCGGTCTCGGCGCTGCCGGGCGCTGCCGTCGGCGTGACCGCGGCGGTCGGCGACAGCGAAAGCGCCGACCGGCTTGTCGCGGCCGCGGTGGAAAGTTTCGGGCGGCTGGACATCCTGGTCACCAACGCCGGGATCCTGCGCGACCGGGTGCTGTGGAAGATGAGCGACGACGACTTCGACGAGGTCGTCCGCGTCCATCTGCGCGGCACGTTCACCTGCGCGCGGGCCGCCGCGGTGCGGATGCGCGAGCAGGGCGAGGGCGGCCGGATCATCCTGATCTCGTCGCCGGCCGGCCAGCGCGGCAACTTCGGGCAGACCAATTACGCCGCCGCGAAGGCCGGGATCGCCGCGATGGCCCGCACCTGGGCGATGGAGCTGGCGCGCAACGAGATCTCCGTGAACGCTGTCGTGCCGGTCGCCGCGACCGCGATGACGCGCACGATTCCCGCTTTCGCGAAACTCATCGAGGAGTCCGAGAACACGGGTGAGCCGCTGCCCGCGTGGGTGCGCCGCGACGAGGGCCTCGGCAGCGTCGACGACGTGACCGGCCTGGTGGTCTTCCTCGCCTCCGACGCGGCGAAGGGCATCACCGGGCAGGCGATCGGGGTCGGCGGGGACCGGCTCGCGCTGTGGGCCCATCCGCAGGAGAAGAGCGTCGCCTTCAGCGACGGAGGGTGGAGCGCCGCTGCCATCGCCGCCGGCTGGTCGTCGGGTGTCGGTGCTTCGCCGGAGACGTACGGGATCCCAGCCCCGAAGCCGCCGGCGGGTTGACGTGGATCTCGAGTCATTGGTCGCCATTGACGTCCACGCCCACGCCGAAGTCGGGCGGGACGGGCACACGTCGCTGAGCTCCACGCTGCTGGCGGCCTCGGAGGCTTACTTCAAGGCGCACGGGCACCGGCAGCCGACGGTCGACGAGATGGCGGCCTACTACCGCGAAAGGCGGATGGCGGCCGTGGTGTTCACGGTCGACGCGGCGTTCGCGACCGGGCATCCGCCGATCCGGAACGAGGAGGTCGCGGAAAGCTGCGCCGAGCATCCCGACGTGCTGATCCCGTTCGCGAGCATCGACCCGCACCGGGGCCGGGCCGGCGCCCGCGAGGCGCGCCGCCTGGTCGAGGAGCACGGCGTGCGCGGGTTCAAGTTCCACCCGAGCCTGCAAGGTTTCTCGCCGGACGACCGGATGGCGTACCCGCTCTACGAGACGATCGAGGACCTCGGGGTGCCGGCGCTGTTCCACACCGGACAGACCGGGATCGGGGCGGGCGTGCCTGGCGGCGGCGGGATCCGGCTGCGGTACTCGAACCCGATGCTGGTGGACGACGTGGCCGTGGACTTCCCCGAGCTGCGGATCATCCTCGCCCACCCGTCCTTTCCCTGGCAGGACGAAGCCCTTGCGGTCGCGACCCACAAGCCGTACGTGTATATCGACCTCTCCGGATGGTCGCCCAAGTACTTCCCCCCGCAGCTCGTGCGCTACGCCAATACGTTGTTGCAGGACAAGGTCCTGTTCGGCTCCGACTACCCGGTACTCACCCCCGACCGCTGGCTCGCCGACTTCGACCAGCTCGACATCAAGCCCGCGGTCCGCCCCAAGATCCTCAAGCTCAACGCCGCCCGTCTTCTGAACCTCGCCTGAAGGAGATCCCATGGTCACTGTGAACGGACTCGACGAGCTGAAGGCCCTGGCCGGCAAGGACCTCGGGCACAGCTCCTGGCTCGAGATCACCCAGGAGCGGGTGAACACGTTCGCCGACGCCACCGACGACCACCAGTGGATCCACGTCGACGTCGACCGCGCCGCGTCCGGCCCCTTCGGCGGTCCCATCGCCCACGGGTACCTCACCTTGTCGCTGGTCATCCCGCTGTTCGGCGAGATCCTCAAGGTCGAGGGCGTCAAGATGGGCGTCAACTACGGCCTCGAGAAGGTGCGCTTCCCGCACCCGGTGCCGGTCGGCTCGAAGATCCGGCTCAACGCCAAGGTCGTGTCGGTGGAGGACGTCGCCGGGGGCACCCAGAGCACGTTCGACTTCACGGTGGAGATCGACGGCGTGGCCAAGCCGGCCTGCGTGGCCCGCACGGTCTACCGGCAATACGTCTGAGCCATGCGCAACCTAGGGCTCGGCTCCTGGCCCGCGCGGCGGGCCGCGATCTCGCCGGACCGGGTGGCGCTGCTCTTCGGCGATCGGCCGACGACGTACGCGTCCCTGCACGATCGGGTGTCCCGCCTCGCCTCCCAGCTCGTGGAGGCGGGCGTCGAGGCGGGGGACCGGGTCGCTTATCTCGGGCCGAACCATCCCGCTTTCGTGGAAACCATGTTTGCCACGTACGCGATCGGCGGGATTTTCGTGCCCTTGAATTTCCGGCTGACCGCGCCGGAGATCGACTACCAGCTGGGGGACAGTGGGGCCCGCGTCCTGGTGTACGGGCCGGAGTGCGCCGCGACAGTTTCCGCCTCGGCTCGCTTTCTCGATCTCGCGGTGCCGCTCCCGGCGTACGAGAAAATGATCTCCGACGGAAAGCCGGCGGCGCACGACGTCGCGGTGACCCTCGACCAGCCCGCGTGCATTCTCTATACGTCCGGGACCACCGGGCGGCCCAAGGGGGCCGTGCTCACCCACGGGAACGTGATCTGGAACAGCTACAACGTGCTGGTCTGCGTCGACGTCGCGGGCGACACGGTGACGCTGACGAGCGCGCCGCTCTTTCACGTGGCGGCGCTCAACCAGTGCCTGCTGCCGACGTTCCTCAAGGGCGGCTGTTCGGTGCTCATGCCGTCGTGGGACGTGGACGCATGCTTCGACCTCATCGAGCGCCACCGCGTGACGTGGATGTTCGGCGTGACGACGATGTTCGCGGGGCTCGCGCAGTCGCCACGTTTCCACGAAAGCGACCTGAGCTCGGTGCGAAACATGATGGTGGGCGGGTCGGCGGTGCCGAGCGCGCTGATCCGCGCCTACCAGGAGCGCGGGCTCACCTTCTGCCAGGGCTACGGGATGACCGAGACCGCGCCGGGGGCAACTTTCCTGGAGGCGACGGAAAGTTCCGCGCATGCCGGCTCGGCCGGGGTACCGGTGATGTTCGCGGACGTGCGCTGCGTGCGGCCCGATCTCACGGACGCGGCGGTGGGTGAGCCGGGGGAGGTGCAGGTGCGCGGGCCGAACGTGTCGCCCGGGTACTGGCGGGATCCGCGGGCGACGGCGCAGGCGTTCACCGAGGACGGGTGGCTGCGGACCGGTGACATCGCGGTGGTCGACGAGGACGGGCACTACCGGATCGTCGACCGGCTCAAGGACATGTTCGTTTCCGGCGGCGAGAACGTCTACCCGGCCGAGGTGGAGGCGGCGATCTTCGAGCACCCGGCGGTGCTGGAGGCCGCGGTGGTCGGGGTGCCGGACGAGAAGTGGGGTGAGGTGGGGCGCGCTTTCGTGGTGCTGGCGCCCCGCGCGTCACTTTCGCTGGCGGAGTTGACGGAGTTTCTCGGCTCGCGGCTCGGCCGGTACAAGATCCCGAAATACCTCGACGTGATGGAGTCGCTGCCGCGCACGGGGTCGAACAAGGTGCGGAAGGCGCCGTTGCGGGAGTTGCCGCTGCCGAACTGACGCGCTCACGGTTGCCGGCCGCCGCGGCTTCTGCGCGGTGGTCAGGGCCAGTTCGGTTTGCGGCGCTCGACGAAGGCTCGTACTCCCTCGCGGCGGTCGTCGGAGAAGACTGTGGCACGCCAGGCGGAGTCCTCGATGTCGAGGCCGGCGGCGAGGTCGACGTCGAGGCCGCGGCGGATCGCGTTGCGGGCGTTGGCGACCGCGACCGGGGAGTTGGCGGCGATCTGGGTCGCCAGCTCGATGGCGGACTCGATGTCCTTGCCGGCCGGGACGAGGCGGTCGACCAGGCCCAGGCGGGCAGCCTCGGCGGCGGGGACGTGCCGGCCGGTGAGGATGAGGTCGGCGGCTACGCCGTAGCCGACCCGCCGCGGCAGCAGCTGCGTGCCGCCGCCGCCCGGGACGATGCCGACCCGCACCTCGGGCAGGCCCACGACGGCGGTCTCGTCGGCGACGATGAGGTCGCAGCAGAGGGCCAGCTCGTAGCCGCCGCCGAGCGCATGGCCGTGGACGGCCGCGACCACCGGCACGGGCATTTCGCGAAGCCTTCCGAAAGCGCGCCGGAAAACGAGACGCTGAGCCATGAAATCGGCGTCGCTGAGCCGGTCACGCTCCTTGAGATCGGCGCCCACGCAGAAGGCCGTCGGCGCCGCCGAGCTGAGCACGACGGCGCGGGCCTTCTGGGCCGCCGCTGCCGCCGCTTTCGCAAGTTCCTCGGCAAGTTGCGTGGAAAGCGCGTTGCGGGCGGCGACCCGGTTGAGCCGGATCTCGGCGACGTTCCCGTGGTGATGCAGCTCGACGTCCGTCACGGGCTTGATTCTCCATCGGCCGCGCGCTCGCGTCGTGCCTTGACACAGGGACGGGCTCGGGCGGAGGATTTCCGAGGAAGAAAGTGACTTTCGGAGAGCGAAAACAGGGGATGCCATGCGGCTGGTGACTTTTGACGCGGGGCGGGTCGGGCGGCTCGACGGGGAGACCGTCGTGGAGCTCGACTGCGGGTCTACGCGGGAGTTCTTCGAGCGTGGCGGGGCCGTGGGGGAGACGGGGGAGCGGCCGGCGCTCGGGGCGGTGACGCTGCGTGCGCCGATCCAGCCGAAGAAGTTCTTTCACACCGCGGGCAACTTTTCGGTGCATCACGAGGAGTTGCAGAAGGTCAACTGGTCGCACCCGGTGCACAAAGGGATCGTGTTCTTCCAGAACGTGGACTCGATCATCGGGCCCGACGACGCGATCGTGTATCCGGAGGGGCTGACCAAGGAGCTCGACTACGAGCTCGAGCTGGCGGTGATCATCGGCAAGACCGGCAAGTGGTTCGGGCCCGAGGAGGCCACCGATTACATCGCCGGTTACACGGTGTTCAACGACATCACGGCGCGGGACATCCAGCGGGTCGAGATGAAGTCGGGCGTGTTCTCGTTCTCGAAGGGGATCGACACGTTCTGCCCGATCGGGCCGTGGATCGTCACCGCCGACGAGGTGCCCGACGCGCAGAAGCTGGCCATGGAGCTGCGGGTCAACGGCGAGGTGCGGCAGAGCGGCAACACCGACCAGATGGTGCTGTCGATCCCGCACCTGGTGGCGCACCACTCGCCGCAGGGCTACTCGGCCGGCGACATCATCACCACCGGCACGATCTCGGGCGTGGCGGCCGTGCAGCCCAACCCGTTCGACTTCTACCTCAAGCCCGGCGACGTGGTCGAGGCCGAGATCGCGGGCATCGGAACGCTGCGTAACCACGTAGTCCCGTGGAGCGCCGCGCACGACACTCCCCCTTACTCCGGGTCGCTCTACAACGAGGGCTGAGCAGATGCGCTTCGGCACGCAGAACGGCCGCCTGGTACTCGTACGGGATGATCTTGCTCTTGATGTCGCCGAGCACAGCGATCTGCCGAGCGATGTGAACGCGGCCCTCGAGCGCTTCGACGAGCTGGCGGGCTGGACCGATTTCTCGCGGGCGAAACCCGTCGGGAGGCTCGGTCCGCCGGTTCCGCACCCGCGGCAAGTTTTCGCGGTCGCGCTCAACTATCGCCCGCACGCGGCCGAGGCCGGTTTCCAGCCGCCCGAGGAGCCGCTGATCTTCACGAAGTTCCCCTCGTGCATCGCCGGGCCGGACACCGAGGTCAAGCTGCCGCCCGGCAAGCCCGACTGGGAGATCGAGGTGGTCGCGGTGATCGGCCGCGGCGGCTACCGGATCCCGCGCGAACGGGCCTGGGACGCCGTCGCCGGGCTCACTGTCGGCCAGGATCTTTCGGAGCGCGCCTCCCAATTGCGCGGCACACCCGCGCAATTTTCGCTGGGCAAGTCGTTCCCCGGGTTCGGGCCGATCGGGCCGGTCGCGGTGACCCCCGACGAGTTCCCCGACCGCGACGACATCGGCTTCGCGTGCCACCTGGGCGATGACCTGGTCCAGCACGGCCGGACCAGCCAGATGATCTTCCCGATCGACGACCTGGTCGCCCGGATCTCGGCGGTCTGCCCCCTGCTGCCCGGCGACCTGATCTTCACGGGTACGCCGGCCGGAGTCGGCAACCGGCGGAACCCGCCGCGCTACCTCCAGCCCGGCGAGACCCTGGTCAGCCGGGTCGACGGCATCGGCGAGATCCGCCAGACCTTCGTCTGACGCCGGGCCGTCTCCGGAAGACGGCGTTGCCGCTTCAACCGGCGGCGTCCGGGCCGGACGGCTCGGCTCGGCGGGCCTGGTTGGTCTCGCGGATGACCGTCCAGGCGTCGGCGACGGGGCCCAGGTGGCGCAGCTTGTCGGGGTTGAGGACGGCGCGGATGGTCTGGACCCGGCCGCCGAGGATGTCGAGCGTCAGGGTGTTCACGATGCGGCCCTCGCGGTCGCGGAAGAGCGCGCCCGGCTGGCCGTTCAGCTCGTGCGGCTCCATCGAGCCACCGACCTGGGTGAAGGGTTCGATCAGCGCGGCCAGGATGCGGGCAACGTTCGCGGACCCGAAGACACCGTCACCCCACAGGGGCGCCTTGCCGCCGCTGTCGCCGACCAGGCTGACGTCGGCGGCCAGCAACTCCTTGAGGCCGTCGACGTCGCCGGCGCGGAAAGCGGCGAAGAAACTTTCCGCCAGCTGCGCGCGCGAGCGCCGGTCCGCGGCGAAACGGGCGCGGCCGTCGTCCATGTGGCGACGGGCGCGCACCGCGAGCTGGCGGCAGGCCGCCTCGGAACGGCCGACCGCGACCGCCACCTCGTCGAAGCCGAAACCGAACACCTCGCGCAGCACGAAAACCGCGCGTTCCAGAGGGCTGAGCCGTTCCAGCAGCAACAGCGCCGCCGTCGACACCGAGTCGGCCAGCTCGGCGGCGCGCGCCGGATCCTCGTACGGGTCGTCCAGCAGCGGCTCGGGGAACCACCGGCCGACGTACTCCTCGCGCCGGACCCGCGCCGAGCGCAGCACGTCGATCGCGATCCGGGACACCGTGGTGGAAAGAAAGTTGCGCGCCGAATCGGGCTCTGTCTCGATGCGTGAGTAGCGCAGCCAGGTCTCCTGGACGGCGTCCTCGGCCTCGCTGACGCTGCCGAGGATCCGGTACGCGATCGAGAACAGCAGCGGCCGCAACCGCTCGAACTCGTCGGCCCGCGTCATGCCAGCTCCTCCTTGAATCCCTGCCGCCATGAGGGGTAGCGCAGCTCCCAGCCGAGCTCCCGCTTCGCCTTGGCGTTCGAGAAACCACGCCCCTCGGTCATCATCGCCACCGCCGTCCTGCCGGCGAGGGGCCGGGCCAGCCAGACCGGGATCCGCATCGGTCGCTTGGCGCCCGCGCACTTGGCCAGGTATGTCAGCCACTCCCGGGCCGGCGCGGGCTCGTCGTCGACGATGTTGAACACGCCGTGCGCCTTCTGCTCCACGGCCAGCACGGTGGCGCTCGCCGCGTCGTCGAGATGCACCCACGAGCTGTACCCGCCGCCGTCGCCGACGATCGGGTACTGCCGCTTGCGGATCAGCGCGACCTGGTCGTCGGTGGCGCCGGGGCCGTAGAACGAGCCGTACCGCAGCACCGCGCCGCCGGCCCGCACCACCACCTCCTCGAGGTGGCGGATCGCCGCGGCGCCCGCACCGGTGCTGGCCGGGTCGAGCGGGTCGTCCTCGGTCTTCACCCAGCCGCCCGACCGGAGCCCGTTCCACGAGCCGTAGCTCTGCGCGACCACGTGGGCGTCGCCGGCCGCGGCCAGCAGGTTGTCGGTGCCCTCGGTGCGCAGCCGGTTGGTGGTGGCGAACCAGCGGTCGAAGTGCCGGATGTCGGGCTTGCCGGAGATCGCGGTCATCTGGTGCACGATCACCTCCGGCCCCGCCTTCCCGACGGCCTCCCGCACCGATCCGGCGTCCAGGCCGTCCATCATCGCCGCCGAGGCGCCCATCCGCTCCAGCACGCCGAGCTTGGCCGCGCTCGTCGTCGTGGCCGTCACCTCGTGTCCGCGCGCCACCAGCTGCGGCACCAGCCGCCGGCCGAGCACCCCGGCTCCACCCGCCACGAAAACCCGCATGTCGCACCTTCCTTTCGTCTTCATCACTCGGGACGAGTCAGGGGCGCCGGGTGTGACATGCCACGGGGGTTAACCCCACCGGCTTTCCGGGGGCTCGCCGGATGTCGTACGCATCGAAGGTCTTCATAGGGTCGAAATCTCCGGCCAGGAAGGCATCCGACATGCGAAGACATCATCTCGGCCGATGGGGAGTGGTCGTCGCGACGACGGCCACCCTGATCGCCGGCGTCGCGGGACCAGCCGTCGCCGCGGGGCCCGACCGGCGGCTCCAGGCCGCGGTCACGGATCTGCACGAGTTGGGCATCACCGGAGTCCAGGGACTGACCCGGGCCGGCGGGGACACCGCCCAGGCCCGCGCCGGGGTCGGCGACCTGCGACGGGGGACGCCGGTGCCGCGCGACGGCTACTTCCGGATGGGCAGCAACACGAAAACTTTCGTTTCCGTCGTCGTGCTGCAGCTGGCCGGCGAAGGAAAGTTGTCGCTGGACGACAGCGTCGACCGGTGGCTGCCGGGCGTCGTCACGGGCAACGGCAACGACGGCCGCCGGATCACCGTCCGGCAGCTTCTCCAGCACACCAGCGGAATCTGGAACTACACCAACGACATCGAGGCATTGGGATCGTACGAGGCGTATCTGGCGCATCGTTTCGACCACTACGACGCCCGCGACCTCGTCATGCTGGCGATGAAACATTCGCCGGAGTTCGCGCCCGGGACGGCGTGGGACTACTCCAACACCAACTACGTCCTCGCCGGGATGATCGTCGAACGGGTCACCGGGCGAACCTGGGCCGCCGAGGTGCGGGACCGGATCCTGCGGCCGCTCGGGCTGCGGCACACCTCGGCGCCCGGCGACCGGCCGTCTGTCCCGGATCCCCACGCCCACGGCTACCAGCAGTGGGCGCCGGGCGGCGAGTTGACCGACACCACCGTGTTCAACCCGTCGGTGGCGGACGCGGCCGGCAGCCTCATCACCACGCCGACCGACCTGGCCCGCTTCTGGCAGGCGCTACAGCGCGGGCAGTTGCTGCGCCCGCGCGAAATGGCGCAGCTGCACCAGACCGTTCTGGCCGAAACTTTCCAGGACTGGATTCCGGGCGCCCGCTACGGCCTCGGCATCATGTTCATCCCGAACCGGTGCGGCGGGTACTGGGGGCACGGCGGCGACGTGCCCGGCATGAGCACCGCCAACGCGGTGAGCGCGGACGGCGATCGGGTGGCCGTGCTCTCCCTGACCACGCAACTCGCCGGCGAGGGGGCGGCGAGCGCGGTGCAGCGGCGGACGTTCCAGCTGATGGACGACGTCATCTGCGGCCGGGCGTAAGGATCGGAAAGGGGGTGCCGGGCCCGGCACCCCCTTCCGGTCAGCGGGTCCAGACGACGGCCGAGGGGGACGCCGTGGTCAGCTCGGCGTCGCCGGACCAGTCGAGCAGGGGCGATCCGGGCAGGTAGTCCGGGCCGAGCAGGAAACCGCGAGCCAGCCGGGTCACGTGCACCGGCGCGCCGGTGTCCGTGCCGACCACGATGCGGTGGACGCTCACCTCGGCGATGTCGTCGAGGGTGGTGCCGGCCGGGAGCTCGACCGTCGTGGCCGCGGGGATGTCGCGCTGGATCGACCAGGTCGGGTCCACGTGATGTGAGAGGTACACGGTGTCGCCGCCGTCGAGGCGCACACCGAGCGCCACGCCGACCCACGAGCTGCCGGAGTTGGCGCCTTGCGTGGACTTCTGCACCATCGCGTACAGATAGTTTCGCTGATCACTTACCTCGGGCGTGCCCACGGCGCCGGGACACGGGGCCTCGATCTTGCCCTCGCGGATCATCTCCTTCGCCATGATCTGGTACGTCCAGGCGTTGGTGTCCATCAGGTATTCGCGCGGCTGGCCCGCGGGAAGGGTCGGCAACGTGGAGAGAAAGAATCGCATCGGGTTGTCGACCACGTCGCACATGTTGTTGTTCGAGGTGCACGTCTCCAGCCGCGGGTGGTCGTTCTCGTAGACGCCCGCGAAGTGCAGGGTCTCGTGGTTGGCGGCCTGGAAAGTGTCGCTGCCCGGCACCCGGTCGCCGTTCTCGTCGATCTCGACCGCGTAGGTCCACTCGATGTCGGTCGTGCGACCCCAGCGGGCCATCAGCGCCGGCGTGTTGGTCCCGCCGTCCTCATTGCTCCAGATCAGCGAGTACGTCAGCACCTTGTGCCCCGGGGTCGCGGCGGGCGTGCTCTCGTGCCACGCGATCAACGGCACGTCGGTGGTGGCGCTCTGGAACGGGCTGCCCAGCTCGGCGAGACCGCGGCCGTACATGATCGGCGCGAAGCGCAGCACCTGGTAGCGAGGGTCGCGCTTGTCGAAGGTGGTCACGCGAAGCCGGTCGATCCGGACGGTCGCGCCGGCGGCGGGGGAGCGATCGGCCGCGAAACGCAGACGCAAGATGTGGACGCCGGGCGTGACCCGGCCGAGCGCAAGTTGTCGTGGTAGTGGGGCGGCCCCGGACACGACCAGGTCGCTGGCGTACCGGCCGTCCACGAACAGGGAGACGACCGACGACTCGGCGCCGCGGGTCGCCCAGTCGGTGCCGGCGGCCGCGGCGCGCAGGTCGATCACGGCTTCGCCGCCGCGGCGGGCCACGAACGGGACGCGTACGTCGGCTCGGTGTCTGCTGACGAGGTAGGTGCCTTTCGCATGGGCTGCGGCCGGACCGCCGGCGGCCACCAGGGCGCCGGACGCTAGGACGATCGCGGCCAGGATTCGACCGATTCTCATGACTGGACCCCTCCCGTACGGAAATCGGATCGAAAGTTATCGCTACACGCTGGCCGACAGCGGTCGCGCGGGCAACGGTCCGATGAAAGTCGGGAACGCGGGGCTTGTTCTAAGGTTGATGGGGTATCCGTGATCGCGGCTGGGGAGGTGGCTGTACGTTGATCTATATCGTGGGACCGGCCGTCGCGGCGCTGCTGATGGCGATTTTCGTGGTGGTGATGCGCCGGCGCCGTGCTCGCTTGCCGGAAACTTTCGTGGTGTCCCCGGCTGTCCCGGACGCCGGTGAGAGCGAGGCGGAGCGGCGCGAACGGCTGTTGTGGGCCGCGTTCCGTTCCGGTGACATACCCGCTTGCTGGTACCGGCAGCAGATGGCGGCGATCGCGGCCGACACCGCCGATCAGGGACCGCGGGTCTAGCGGCATGACCGGACATCCGGTGGTCACGGGCGAATACGACGACGCCTACCGGGCGGGGCGGCAGCCCTGGGAGATCGGCGGGCCGCAGCCCGCGCTGGCAGCGGTGGTCGAGCACGAGGTGACGGGACCCAAGGTGCTCGACGCCGGCTGCGGAAGCGGGGATCTCGCGATCGCCCTGGCCCGCCGGGGCCACGACGTCACGGCGGTCGACGTCTCGGGCGTGGCGATCGAGGCGGCCCGGGTCAAGGCGGCCGCGGCCGGGCTGACGATTCGGTTCGAGGTGCAGGACGCTACGCGGCTGTCGCCGGCGGAGGCGCCGTTCGACTCGGTCGTCGACTCGGGGCTGCTGCACAGCCTGCCCCGGCTCGCCGACGTCGAGGTGGGTGACTACATCGCGCTGCTGCCGGGGCTGGTCGCGCCGGGCGGTCAGCTGTTCGTGCTGGCGGTGTCGGCCGCGGGTGGGCAGGGTTTCGGCGTCACCGAGGAATTCCTGCGCGAAAGTTTCCCGGCCCCGGCCTGGGCGTCGACGCGGATCGAGGAGACCACTGTCGCGGCGGAGCCGGGCGACGAGAAACTCTCGTTCCCGGCGTTCCTGCTCCGCGCCGTCCGGGCTGCTTCCTAGGCCGCGATCCCGTCGAGGTCGGCCAGGGCGTCCGGCGGGAGTTCCAGGGACGCGGCCGCGATGTTCTCGCGCAGGTGCGCGACCGAGGACGTGCCGGGGATCAGCAGGATGTTGGGGGACTGCCGCAGCAGCCAGGCCAGGGCCACGGCCTGCGGGGTCGACTCCAGGCGCTTGGCGACGTCGGTAAGTACTGCCGACTGCAGTGGGTTGAAGCCGCCGAGCGGCCAGAACGGCACGTAGGAGACGCCCTGGTCGCGCAGGCTCGCGATCAGCGACTCGTCGCCACGGTGGGCGACGTTGTACCAGTTCTGGACGGTCACCACCGGCGCGATCGCCTGGGCCTCGGCCAGCTGCCCGGCGTCCACGACGCTGAGCCCGAGGTGCTTGATCAGGCCTTCCCGGCGCATCCCGGCCAGCGCGCCGAACGGCTCGGCCAGCGAGCCCGGGACGACCGAGTGACCGTCCGGCCCGCCGCCGACCCGCAGGTTGACCACGTCGAGGGCCTCGACCCCGAGGTTTCGCAGATTTTCGTGAACTTGCGAACGCAGTTGCTCGGGCGAGCGGGCGTGCAGCCAGGCGCCGTCGTCGCCCCGGACCGAGCCGACCTTCGTGACGATCATCAGGTCCTCGGCGTACGGGTGAAGCGCCTCGCGAATGATCTCGTTGGTGACGTGCGGGCCGTAGAAATCCGCCGTGTCGATGTGGTTCACGCCCAGCTCGACGGCCGTGCGCAGGACCGCGACCGCCTCGGCGCGATCCTTGGGCGGGCCGAAGACGCGCGGGCCGGCCAGCTGCATCGCGCCGTAGCCCATCCGGGCGACGGTCGTGCCGGCGAGAGGGTAGGTGTTTGTCATGGGAACAGCGTCGCTCGCGGGCGTACGCGCAGGCAGTGCCCTGTCGATACTGGGAGTGGCAGGGACAGGATGACGACGGCGGCCGCGATTACCGTGGTCTCATGAGCGACAACCTGATCGGCGACTTCCTGCGAGCGAGGCGCGCCCTCGTGCGGCCGGAGGACGCCGGCGTACGGGTCACCGGCACCCGCCGCGTCGCCGGGCTGCGCCGCGAGGAGGTCGCCATGCTCGCGGGCATCAGCAGCGAGTACTACCTGCGGCTCGAGCAGGGACGCGACCGCAACCCGTCGGTCCAGGTGCTGGAAAGTCTCGCCCGCGTCCTGCGGCTCGACGAGGACGCCGCCGACTACCTGATCTCCATCTCCGCGCCGAAACCCAAGCGCGCCCCGCGGCCCCGGCGGGAAACCGTGCCGGCCGGGATCCGCCAGCTGCTCCAGGTGATCGGCCTGCCCGCGTTCGTCGAGGGCCGCTACTTCGACGTGCTCGCGGCGAACGATCTCGCGGCGGCGCTGTCTCCCAACTTGCGGGTGGGCGAGAACCGGATGCGCGCGGTTTTCCTCGACCCGGCCGAACACGCCCTCTACCCCGAGTGGGAGCAGGACACGATGACGCTCGTCGCCGGCTTTCGCGAATCGGTCGGCAACGACACCGACGACCCGCGCTTCGTCCAGCTGGTCGGGGAGCTTTCGCTGGCGAGCGAACGGTTCCGCCAGCTGTGGGCGCGCCACGACGTGCAGGGCCGCGAGGGCCGCCCGACGAGGATTCAGCACCCGCAGGTCGGCGAGCTCACGGTCCGCCGCGAGAAACTTGTCGTCGGCGGCGCGAAAGACCAGATCCTGGTCGTCTACCACGCCGAGCCGGGCACGAGCAGCGCCGACAAGCTGGCCCTGCTGGCGTCCCTCGACCGCCCGCCGGTCCGGCCTGCCGCACGGCGGGCGTGACGAGATCTCGCCGCTGCTTTACAGGCCGTACTGGGCCTCGCGGCACGTGTGCGATTTGGTTGCCGATCGGATCACCGTGGTGCAATGGGAGACGGGCCGGCCGCCGACGCTAGCCGCCTTCAGTGACACCGGGCACCTGGACGCGGAAGACGCGTAGCTGCAGGGCCAGCGTCGCGTAGTAGCCGACCAGCGTGGTCAGCTCGAAGACGGCCGGCTGGCCGAGGACGCCGACGGCCGCGGCGTACTCGTCGTCGGTGAGATCCTGGCGGGCGGCCAGGGCCGTGCTGAGGTCGAAGATCAGGCGCTCGCGCGGGTCGGTGAAGACTGAAGCCTCGCCGGTGCGCAGGGCGGTCACCTCGGCCTCCGACATGCCGATCGAGCGGGCCACGGCCTCGTGGGCGTGCCGCTCGAAGGCGCTGTCCCAGGCGCGGGCCACGGTCAGCGTGGCGATCTCGCGGGCGCGCGCGTCCAGCGCCGTACGGTAGCGAATCGCGCCTCCGAGAGCCTGTAGCGCCGCACCCAGCTCGGGTTGCAGAAGCATCGCGTTGAACGGGCCGTGCAGGGCGCCGTTCTCGTCGACGAGCGCGAAAGGACCGTTGGCGCGAGGGCCGCCGGCGATCGCCTCGTAGACGGAAAGTTGCGCGGGCGACAGGTCGCCGGGCCGAAGGCCGGGCAGGCGCGCGGTCATGCGGCGAAACCCAGGATCGCGGAGATGTCGGCGCAGGCCTCGGTGACCAGCGGGCGCAGCTCGCGGACTATTCGCTGGCTGGACCAGTCGCGGGACTGCACGGCCAGGTTCGCGCCGGCCACGACCGTGCCGTCCGCGTCGCGCACGGGGGCGGCGACCGACCGCAGCCCGTGCGCCAGTTCTTCGTCCTGCATCGCCCACCCGTCGTTGCGAATTTTCGTGAGCTCGTCGCGCAACTCGTCGAGGGAAAGTTTCGCGTTCGGGCCGTGGTTGAATTCAAACGACTTGTCGGAAATAACAGTCAAGTCGGTGTCGTAGGCCAGCAACAGCTTGCCGATCGACGTGTGCACGGCGGGCAGCGTGGAGCCGACCTGAATGTTCGCGGTCACCAGGTCGGAGTTGCGCAGCCGCACGAGATAGAGGACGCGATCCCCGGTCAGGACCGCGAGGTTCACGGTTTCGCCGGTGGCCGCGGCCAGCTGCTGAAGACGCGGTGTAGCCGCGGAAACCAGGTCGAGACCGCGCAGCGCGGCCGTCCCGAGGGTGAGCACGCGGACGGCCGGCCGGTAGTCGCCGTTCGGCAAGTGATCGAGATAGCCCTCGGCGGTCAGCGTCATGACCACGCGATACACGGTCGGCAGCGGCATGCCCACCGCCGGCGCGATGTCGCTGACCCGCCAGGCCGGCCGCTGCTCGGTGAAGAGCGACAGGATCCGCAGGCCCTTGGCCAGCGCCTCCACTCGATACTCGACCATAGGAATGGAAGTTACTTTCGCAGAGTGAGAAGCGCAAGCGCTGGTGTGACCATTGACACCGGCGTCCGGAGCGGAAACACTCGGGTGACACGCACTGGAAAGTCATTCTCGGCTGGTGAAAGTGAGAACCCCGATGACGCGCACGGTCTTCACCAAAGGACTGGTCTTCGACGGCAGCGGCGCCGCCCCCGCGCCGGGCGAGGTGGTCGTCGACGGTGACCGCGTGGTCGAGGTGCGTGCCGGATGGCAGGACGATCATGGCGAGGACCAGGTGTTCGACGCCAGTGGCTGCACGGTCATGCCCGGCATGATCGAGTCGCACGCGCACCTGACCTTCCCGTCGGCGGTCGGGCACATCGACCCGTCGTTCAACCCGCCGCTCGATGTTTCGTTCTTCCACCACATCGAGGGCATGGAAAGTGAGCTCGCCCGCGCGGAAAGAAACGCCGCGATCCTTCTCGACGCCGGCTTCACCTCGGCCTATTCGGCTGGCTCGCTGCTGCCCATGCCGGTCGAGATCATCCTGCGCGACAAGATCAAGGCAGGTGCGGTGCCGGGCCCGCGCATGCGCGCGGCCAGCATGGAAAGAGACAACCATCCCGTACGCCCCGACGGGCACGTCGAGCCGGACTGGCAGGGCCCCGAGGCGTGCGCGAAATGGGTGCACGCCATGGCGGCCCAGGGCTACGACAGCGTCAAGTTCCTGCTCAGCAACGACGACGTGTTCATCGAGGGCGGCTCGCAGATCACGCAGTACACCCTCGAGGAGGCGATGGCGGCCGGCGCCGCCGCCCGCGAGGCGGGAGTCTGGCTGAACTGCCACGCCCAGTCGGCCGAGTCGGTGAAGATCGCGGTGAAGGCCGGGTTCCGCTCGATCTACCACTGCACCTACGCCGACGAGGAAGCGCTCGACCTCCTCGAGTCGGTGAAGGACACGGTCTTTGTCTCGCCCGCGCCCGGCATCATTTTCGCGAATGTCTACGAGGGTGCCGACTTCGGCATCACGCGCGAGGTGGCCGAGAAGATGGGCTCGGTGGCGGCGCTCGACGGCATGCGGGCGGTCTACCCCGAGATCCGGCGGCGGGGCATCCGCGCCCTGCCCGGCGGCGACTACGGCTTCCCCAACAACCCGATCGGCCGCAACGCGCGCGACCTGCAGCTGTTCGTCGACGAGCTCGGCTACTCCCCACTGGAGGCCCTGACGGCGGTGACCCAGCTCGGCGGGCAGCTCCTGGACATGGGCGACATCGGGATGCTCAAGCCCGGATGGGTCGCCGACGTGCTCGTGGTCAAGGGCAACCCCGCCGACGACGTACGGATTCTGCAGGATTCCGGAAACTTGCGCGTCATCATGCAGGCGGGCCGGTTCCACAAGGCGCCCGCAGTCGCATGAGCGAGTTCGTCTACGCGCGGGTGCCGGGTTTCCGCCCCCTTTCGCTCGACCTTTCCGTGCCGGCGGGCGCGACCACGCTGTGCGTGTATCTGCACGGCGGCGGCTGGCGGGTCGGCAGCCGGCGGGAGGAGCCGGCGGCCGGCTTCTTCGACCTGCTGGCGTCGATGGGGATCGCGGTGGCGGCCGTCGACTACCGATTGAGCGGCGAGGCCGTGTATCCGGCGCAGTCGTCGGACGTGGCGGTGGCGCTGGAGTTTCTCGCCACCGCCGGCCACGGATGCTCGCGGACCGTCGTGTGGGGCGCCTCGGCCGGCGGTCAGCTCGCGGCCATCGCGGCGCTCACCCAGCCGGTGCCGATCGCGGCGGCGGTGTGCTGGTATCCGCCTACCGACTTCGACGCGCTCTCCAAGGACATCGCGGCCGTCGGCGGCGCGGGCGATCGCAGCGCCACCTCGCGGGAGGGGCAGCTGATCGGCGCGGCCCTCGACGAGCGGCCGGAGCTGGCGCTCGCGGCGAGCCCGGTCAGCCATGTCCGGCCCGGGGCGCCGCCGTTCCTGCTGGTGCACGGGACGGCGGACGTGGCGGTGCCGGCACGGCAGAGCGAGCGTCTCGCGGAGGCGTTGCGGGCGGCCGGCGGCTCGGTCGAGGTCGACCTGATCCCGGGTGCGAGCCACATGTTCCCGGAGCTCGACACTCAGGCGATCCGGCCGGTCGTGCGGCGCTCGGCCGAGTTCCTGCTTACGTCGTAGCGCGGCGGATCACCCGGGTCGCGGCCGGCTTCGTGTCGTCGGCGGGCAGGTCGAGGGCCTGGCGGGCCAGCCGTCGTCCGTACGCGGCGGCGTCGATCCGCACCGACGTCAACGCCGGGCGCCAGCGGGCCGCCTCGGCGCTGTCGCCCCAGCCGATCACGGCCAGGTCGCCGGGAACGGACGCTCCGACGTCGTGCAGGGCCGCCAGCACCGCCAGAGCCAGCCCGTCGGTGAGGGCGGCCACCGCCGTCGACCCGCCGAGGAGGTCGCGCACCGCTGCCAGGGTGGCCGCCTCGCCGGCTACGGGCAGCATCCGCGGCGCGGGCATGTCCAGGGCCTCGGTGGCGCGCACGACATACGACGTCATGAGGCGCATGAAGCGGTCGGGCCGGGCGGGAACCGCCACCGCGAGCTCCCGATGGCCCAGGCCGTGCAGGAACTCGATCTGCGTCAGGTAGTGCGACGCCATGCCGTCCACCCAGCCGCCGTCGGCGATGGCGCCGGGCCGGGCGTACAGGGACGGCAGGTCGATGACGGCGCGCGGGTTGACCGCCTCGATCTGGGCTCGGCGGGACCGGCGCGAATACGAGACCAGCAGCGCGTAGCCGGCGGCGGACAGCTCCGATTCCATGCCGTCGGCGAAACTTTCCAGGACCCGGTCGCGGGGCAGGCCGCCGACGTCGAGCACGACCACCCGTGACGTGCCCTCGCGCAGGGCGCGGGCGATCGGGTGGGCCCGATAGCCCAGCTCGGCAGCGGCCCGGCGCACCCGCTCGCGCGTCGCCTCGGAGATGGTCTGGTCGGGGGCGTCGTTCATCACGAAGCTCACCGTGGCGGGGGAGACGCCGCTCGCCCTCGCCACGTCGCGCATCGTTGTGCGGCGCGCACTCATCCTGGACATCCTTCCTGCTCACGAGCTAGCTTAGCCACTAATCCGAATTAGTGGGAGGACCCATGAAGAGCCTGGTGATCACGGCGCCGGGGAAGACCGAGATGCTGGACGTGCCGGCCCCCGACGCGGGTCCGCGTGACCTCGTCGTACGCGTCAAGGCTTGTGGCATTTGCGGTTCGGACGTGTTCTACACGCAGATCGGTGGCATCCCGCCACGGCAGGGCGCGACGCCGCTGGGGCACGAGCCGGCGGGCGAGGTCGCCTCGGTCGGCGCGGAGGTGACCGGGGCGGCCGTGGGCGACCACGTGGTGATCAATCCGATGGCGGCGGCCGACGGGATCATCGGCAGCGGCGGGGCGCAGGGCGGACTTTCGGAAACTGTCGTGCTCAAGGACGCGGTGGCGGGCGTGCACTTTCGCGTCATCCCGGCCGAGGTGCCGTGGGAGGTGGCCGCGCTCAACGAGCCGATGGCGGTGGCGTTCCACGGGGTCAACCGCTCGGGCGCGGGCAAGGGAACGAAAGCCGTCGTCTTCGGCGCGGGCCCGGTCGGGCTGGGCGCGGCGATCGGGCTGAAGGCGAAGGGCGCCGAGCACGTCGTGGTTATCGACATCGTGGCCAACCGGCTGGAGAAGGCGCTGCTGGTCGGGGCGGACGCGGTGATCAACTCGGCCGAGGAGGACGTGGTCGCGCGGCTGCGGGAGCTGCACGGCTCGGAGCCCGGTTTCCAGCACGGCCCGGATCGGCCGCAGACCGACGTCGCGATCGACGCCGCGGGCGCGCCGGCGGTGATCACGACGGCGCTCGACTCGCTGCGGCGCGGCGGCGTGCTGTCGGTGGTCGGCGTGCACAAGAAGCCGGTTCCGCTGGACTTCCAGGCGATGCTGGTCAACGAGCCGGACATCCGGCTGTCGATGGGGTATCCGACCGAGATCTTCGAGGTGACCGACTCGATCGTCGCGGACTGGCGGCTGTATCAGCACATCATCAGCGACCGGCTGCCGTTCGAGGAGGCCGCGCGGGCGATCGAGCTCGCGGCCACGCCGGGCGCGACCGACAAGGTAGTCGTCGTCTTCTGAGCGGCGACACGCAAAAGCCCCGGCCGTGCCGGAGGGCACGACCGGGGCGGAGCGACGGGAGACTCAGTGGGCCATCGCCTTCGGGGCGTCCGGGTCCACGTCCAGCGGGCCGCTGCGGAACAGCAGGGCCGCGACGGCGGCCGCCAGCACGAAGAAGCCGCACGACCACCAGAACACCGTGTGGTAGCTGGACAGCTGCGCCTGCGCCTGCAGCATCGCCGACGGCGCGTGGCTCTCCGCGTAGTTCGTGGCCGCCGAAGCGGCGAACGAGCTGAGCAGCGCGGTGCCGATCGAGCCGCCGATCTGCTGCACGGTGTTGATCATCGCCGAGGCGACGCCGGCGTCGCGGTGCTCGACGCCGCTGGTGGCGGCGTTCTGCGTGGGCGCGAAGACCAGGCCGAGGCCGAGGCCGATGATCAGCAGGCCGGGCAGGACGCCCGACGCGTAGTGCGAGTCGAGATCGAGGCGGGTCATGAAGGCCATGCCGCCGGCCGCGATCAGCGCGCCCACGGGCACGAGCGGGCGGGGCCCGACGCGCGGCGTGAGGATCGAGCCGGCCAGCGTCGCCGAGGTCATGATGGCGGCGAGCATCGGCAGGAACGCGAGGCCGGTCTGGATCGGCGTGAACTTCAGGAAGACGGTCAGGTAGTAGGTCAGGAACAGGAAGATGCCGAACATGCCCGCGCCGGCGATCGCGATCGAGGCGTACGAGCCGCCCCGGTTGCGGTCGAGGACGACGCGCAGCGGCAGCAGCGGGTGCGCGACCCGGGTCTCGATCACGACGAAGGCGATCAGGATGACGACGCCCGCGATCATCGGGACCAGCGCGGAGGCGGAGTGCCAGCCGTCGGTCTCGACCTTGCCGAGCCCGAAGACCAGGCCGACCAGACCGAGCACGGCGGTGATGACGCCCGGGATGTCGAGCTTGTTGCGGACACCCACCGGCTCGTCGGCCAGCTTCAGCATGGCGCCGGCCACCGCGATCGCGGCGATCAGCAGGTTGACGTAGAGGCACCAGCGCCACGACGCGTACTCGGTCAGCACGCCGCCCAGCAGCAGGCCGACCGCACCGCCGGCGCCGGAGATGGCGCCGAAGATGCCGAACGCCTTGCCGCGGTCCTTGGGGTCGGTGAAGGTGGTCGACAGCAGCGACAGCGCGGCCGGGGCCAGCACCGCGCCGAACGCACCCTGCAGGCAGCGGGCGACGATCAGCATCTCGAGGCCGTTCGCGGCGCCGCCGAGGGCGGAGGCGAGCGCGAAACCGATCAGGCCGATGATGAACATCCGCTTGCGGCCGAAGAAGTCGGAGAGCCGTCCGCCGAGCAGCAGGAGGCTGCCGAACGCGAGGGCGTACCCGGTGACGACCCACTGCCGCGAGGCGTCGGAGAAGCCGAGGTCGTGCTGCGCCGTGGGCAGGGCGATGTTCACGATCGTGGCGTCCAGGACCACCATGAGCTGGGCCATCGCCAGGACGACCAGGGCCCACCAGCGACCGGAGCCGCCGGCGCCGGCAGTGGCCGTGGGCGCGGCCTTGGTGGGCAGTTCGGTAGCGGTACTCATCAAGCGCCTTTCGCGAGCAAGCGGACGGAAGGGGTCTCCGTTGGCTTCGGTCGCGGCCGGGGCCAGCTGAAGGGGGGCGCTCTCCGCGCCCCCCAAAAACAACCTAAATGCTCAGACCATGGGCGTACGGGTAGAGCGGCGTCGCCGTGTCGTTGGGCACGTCCTCCCGTGCCGCCTCGACCTCGGCCATCGACGACGGCAGCTCGAAAGGCAGCGTCCCCGACGACGGAAACTTGCCGAAGAGAATGTCGAGCAACGCCTCGTCACCCGCGCCGAAACTTCCCGTCAGCGCCGCCACCCGCTCGGCCAGCGGCGTCAGCACGGCGGGCCGGTCGAGCAGCACGTCCACCACGGTCGGCAGCTTGCCGCTCAGCGCAAGCGGCGAAAGCTCGTCGGCCGGGAAATCCAGCCGGCCCGCGTGGAAGAACGACTCGAAGCCGTGCGTGCGCT
Source organism: Actinoplanes sp. CA-142083 (assembly GCF_050942195.1). Taxonomy (NCBI): domain Bacteria; kingdom Bacillati; phylum Actinomycetota; class Actinomycetes; order Micromonosporales; family Micromonosporaceae; genus Actinoplanes; species Actinoplanes sp. CA-142083. Next base: position 5,839,358 of record NZ_CP192076.1, on the reverse strand, counting down.
TCTCGTAGGGCGCGGACCGCCGCACGATCGCCGCCTCCGCCTCGTCGGGTGTCGCGACAACTTTCGCGTACCGCGCGGCAACTGCCGGGTCGACGCCGTCGAGATAGACCGCGATTCCCTCGGCCAGGGGCAGGGTCGGGGTGTCGGCGCCGGACGGCCGGTCGGCGAGCACGACGATCGACTTGCGCTGCGCGGAGAGCCCGGCCGCCACGAAACTCGGTGAGCCCGCGATCGTGGCGGCGGCCGCCGGGTCGACGTAGCGCCGGGTGTCGAACAGGCCGAGCCGGAACTTGTCCCGCAAGATGCGCCGGGCCGAGACGTCGATGCGCTCCTCGCTCACCCGCCCCTCGGTGACCAGCTGCACCACCAGCTCGGGCAGAACTCGCCGCCGAGCTGGTCGGCGCCGGCCGAGGCCCTGCGGATCCGGGCCGGGGCGCTGGGCGGCCGGGCCACGCTGCTCGGCGCGGTCACTTCGGCCCTGCACGCCACCGCGATCGGGCGCGGGATCCCGCGCGACACCCGGCGCGAAACCGTCACCTCGTTGCTGCGAAACCGGGGCGTGCTCGCCCGCAGCGACATCGCCCGCCTCACCAAGCTGCCGCGGGCCGCCGTCACGGAGCTGCTCGCCGGCCTGGCCCGCGACAACGTGGTCGAGGAGTGCCCGCCGCCGGCCGGCGAGAACCGGTCGGGACGGCCCTCCCCGCACTTCCGGCTGGCCGTCGGCGACGGGCTGCTCGCCGGCCTGGCGATCGGCGCCGACGGGATCCGGGCGATCGTCACCGACCTCGCCGGGGTGGAGAAGTACCGCGCGTTCCGCCCGGTCGAGCTGACGCTGAGCGCGCGACCGGATGTGCGGGCCGGGGGCGAGCTGGTGCGCGATCTGCTCGCCGAGAACGGCCACGCCCTCTCGTCGCTGAAGGCCGCGGCGATCAGCGTGCCCGCGCCCGTGCACCCGGTGACGGGACGGTTCGGGCCGCGCGGGGTGCTCCCGATGTTCGCGGACTTCTCGCCGGCCGAAGAGGTGGCCGCCGTCCTCGGCGTACCCGTCAATGCCGGGAACAACCTCAACGTGCGCGAGGTCGGGCCGCTCTGCATCTGCGGCAGCCGCGGCTGCCTGGCGACCTACCTGTCGCCGCGCTACTTCCTGCCGCTGGGCGGCGGCCCGCCCGACGAGGAGCAGCTGCTCGATCTGGTGACCGGCGGCGACCGGCCGGCCCAGCGCGCTCTGCTCGACGCCGGGCGGCTCATCGGCCGTACGATCGCACCGCTCTGCAATGCTCTTAATCCGTCGATCGTCGTGGTGGGCGGGCGCTTCATCGAGGCCGGGTCCTATGTGGTCGATGGCATCCGCGAGTCGGTGCAGCGGCACTGCGCTCCGGCCGCGGCGGCCGCGATCACCGTGCGCCCGGCCGCCCTCGGCGCGGATGTCGAGTTACTCGGCGCGGTGGAGTCGTTACTCTGACCCGGTGGAACGATCTCAACTCGGGCTCGTGTTCAACGAGGTCCCCGAGCTCTACGACCGGGTCCGGCCCGGATATCCCGACGATCTGTTCACCGATCTGGCCGGCCTGAGCGGCATCGGCCCCGGCTCGCCGGTGCTCGAGGTGGGCGCCGGCACCGGCCAGGCGACGCGCTCGCTGGCGGCGCTCGGCTGCGAGGTGACCGCACTCGAGCCCGGGCCCGAGATGGCGGCGCTCGCCCGTGACCGCCTCGCCGCGCTCGGCAGCGTCCACATCGAACAGTCGTCCTTCGAGGCTTGGGACGACCATGGCGTACGGTTCGACGCGATCGTCGCCGCCTCGTCGTGGCACTGGGTCGACCCCGCAGTCGGGTGGCTGCGCGCGCACGAGCTGCTGCTCCCGGGAGGCTGGCTGGCGCTGCTCGGGCACATGGTGGTGCGCCGCGCCGACGAGCCGGAGATGTACGCCGAGACCGCCGACCTGCACGAGAAATTTTCGCCCGGCAACCCCGGCTGGGGTCACCCGCCCCTGGAGGAGGAGGCACGTGCCATCGAGCAGGTCTGGGACGCAAGTTTCTTCGAAGAGCCCGTCGTCCACTGGTATCCGACCGTCCAGTGGTTCGACGGCCGGGGTTTCGCCGACCATCTGAGCTCGACGTCGCTGTACCGCAAGCTCGACCCTTCGGTTCGCGAGCCGCTGCTGGACGCGATCGCTGAGCGCATCCGCACCCGCATGGGCGACCGGGCCGCCCGCCGCTACCTCACGGTGCTGCGGGCCGGGCGGCGCCGGGAGAGGTAGCGGCCAGGATCTCGGCGAAGACCGGCGGCAGCAGGTCTTCGCCGGACGCGTCCTGCGCGTTGTGGGCCCGGCGGAGCGCGTCGATCGTCCGGTCGGCCTCGGCGTGGTTGCCCAGCATGGATTCGGCGACGGCGCGCAGGATCAGGGCCCACGCGACGTCCGTCCCGGCCGACGGCGCCACCTCCGCCAGCGCGCTGCGGGCCTCGGCCGGGCGGTCTTCGAGGAGGTCGCCGATGGCCCCGACGAGCCGCCGCTGCAGGGTGACGGGGCGGGTCGAGATGGCCCGCCGCACCTGGGCGACCCGGGCCAGGGCCGCCGGATCGGGGGTCGTGCCGCCGGCCGTGACGCGGTGCAGCTCGCCCAGCCCGGGGATGAGCGCGAGCATCGGGGCGATGCCGTCGAGCATCGCGGGCGTGGCGCCGGGACCGAGGACGTGGACGCGCAGGAACTCGTAGTCGGCGGCCGCGGCCTGCCCGATCGTGAAATTGTCCACTGTGGGCGGCGGGTCGCCGGCGGTCAGGCCGAGCGTGCGCCGCAGCCGGAGGTAGACGCCGGCCACGCGGTAGGACACGTTCGGGGCGGCTTCGATGAAGGCGTCGAGGTCCGCGTCGCCGATGGTCTCGTCCTTGACGCCGGCGGTCCTTTCGTCCGGCTTGGTCGTGGGCTGGGCGATCCAGCGCCAGATCTGGGCGCCGTCGCTGTGCAGGCCGGATCTGTCGCGGTGGGGCAGCAGGTTGCCGATGCCCATCACGATGCTGAGGAACGCGACGGTCAGCGCGCAGCTCCGAGTCAGGTCGGAGATGTCGTCCCGCACGGCGTAGCGGTAGAGGCCGTACGCCAGGGCGATGTTCACCAACGGGCCGGCGAGGTGCAGGAGCACGAACCGCAACCGCGGAGCGCGCGCGGCCGGCGGAAGGCTGACCCGTACGAAAGAGGCGTCGGGGAACCGGATCCGGACGCCGGCCACCGGCATCCGCAGCAGGAGCGCGGCGAGGAGGTGGCCGCCCTCGTGCGCGACGATAAGCGGCACGATGCACAGCACCGCGGTGAGGACCGGGAGCGCCCAGCCCTGCCAGCCGTTGTCGATGTCGGCGAGCCCGAGCGGGGCCAGCAGGCCGTAGAAGGCGATGGCGATCAGCCACGGGGCTATGCGGCGCACCGCGCGAGCTTAATGCTTTCGTCAACCCCGGAGAATGCGTCGCGCCGCGGCCAGCAGGTGGTCGCGGAAGTCCTCGTCGTCGAGGCCGGCCACCGCCGGGTCGGCGCCCGCCATGATCAGCCCGCCGCTCAGCACCGCCATGCGCACCCGGCTGCCGGGGTCGGGCGCGGTGCCGCCGAGCAGCCGCCGGATCCGTTGCAGCGACCGCAGCGCGTGATGCGAGCGCACCAGGCGCACCACCACCGGGTCGAAGCTCAGCGTCGATGACACCCGCCGGTACTCCACCACCAGGTCGACGACGCCGGCCAGCACCGTGTCGCGCCGGGCCGTGTGGCCGCGCTGCGCCTCGGCGTGCTCGGCGATCGGCTCGAGCCGCTCCAGCGCCGGGTCGATGACGGCGAGCACGATCTCGTCCTTGGTCGGGAACTGGTGGTAGACGGCCGCCTTCGTCACGCCGAGCCGGTCGGCGATCATCTGCAGCGACGTGCCGCTCACCCCGTGCTCGGCGAACAGGTCGAGCGCCGCCGCGAGGAGTCGCTCGCGCGCCGTGCCGGGCCGGTTCTCGTGCATTCCGGGATGTTATCGGGTCTTGCCGGTACCTAGCCGCTCGGCTATCTTCCTTGCACCGCTGGGGGTAGCCGATCGGCTACCTTGCTCGGCTAGGAGGCGTTTCGTGGACCGTGAAGTCGACGTTCTGGTGGCCGGCTCGGGCGCGGCGGGTCTTTCCGCCGCGATCGTCGCCGCCCACGCCGGGTTGCGCGTGCTCGTCGTGGAAAGCACCGCGAAATGGGGCGGCACGACCGCGCTCAGCGGCGGGGGGCTGTGGATGCCGACGAACCCGCTGATCAGGGGCGAGGACTCGGTCGAGAAGGCGCTGACCTACATGGAGGCGGCGATCGGCGAGGCCGGGCCGGCAAGCTCACCGCAACGGCGCCGGGCTTTCGTGGAAACTATCCCCGAGGTGTACGCGTTCCTCGAGCGGCTCGGCGTGCGCTGGATCCCGGCGAAGGACTACCCCGACTACTACCCGGACCGGCCCGGCGGCATGATCGGGCGCGGCATCGAGGTGCGTGCCTTCGACACGCGCAAGCTCGGCGACTGGTTCGCCACCTTCCGCGGGCGCGAAAGCATCCCGGCGCCGTTGCGCACCGACGACGTCTGGCTGCTGGCCCGGGCCTGGTCGACGCCGTCCGGCTTCGTGCGCGGGGCACGCTTCGTCTTCCGTACGATCGGGGGGCTGGTCACCGGGAAGCGGCTCTACGGCATCGGCGGCGCCCTGTCGGCGAATTTGATGGACGTGGCGCTGCGCGCCGGGGTCGAGGTGTTGCTGTCCACGCCGCTGACCGGCCTGATCCGCGACGACTCGGGCACGGTCGTGGGGGCGACGGTTGGCGACGGCACGAAAGTTCGCGCGCTCGGCGGCGTGATCCTGGGCGCCGGCGGTTTCGCGCGCAACAGCGAATGGCGCTCCTCGCACCAGGGCGTTCCCGGCTACACGTCGGCGGCGGAAGGTGACCTCGGCGAGCCGATCCGCATCGCGCGCGACGAGGCGGGCGCGCAACTTTCCCTGATGGACGACGCGTGGTGGGGCGCGTCGGTGCCGCTCGCCGACGGGAGCAACCAGTTCGTGCTCTCCGAGCGGTCCATGCCGTTCGGCATCGTGGTCGACTCGTCCGGCGAGCGCTACGTCAACGAGTCGGTCAGCTACATCGACTTCGGCCACGCCATGCTCGAGCGCGACAAGACGGTCCCCGCGATCCCGAGCTGGCTCATCCTCGACGTCCGCCACCGGCGGCGCTACCTGTTCAACGCTTTCCTGCAGGGCACGAAGAAGTTGCGCGAATCCGGCATCGTCCGCTCCGCCGAGACGCTCGACGACCTCGCCGTCCAGTTGGGCATGGAGCCGGCCAAGCTCCGCGCCACGGTCTCGAGATTCAACGGCTTCTCCCGTACGGGTGTGGACGAGGACTTCGGCCGGGGGCGCACCGCGTACGACAACTACTACGGCGACCCCCGGGTGAAGCCGAACCCCAACCTGGGCCCGCTCGAGAAGGGACCGTTCACCGCGGTGCAGCTGGTGCCCGGCGACCTGGGCACCAAGGGCGGCTTGCTCACCGACGAGGACGGCCGGGTGCTCGACACTTCGGGCTCGGTCGTCCCGGGCCTGTACGCGGCCGGCAACACCACCGCGTCGGTGATGGGCCGCACGTACCCCGGGCCGGGCGCGACAATCGCGCCGGCGGTGGTCTTCGGCTACCGAGCCGGCCGCCACGCGGCCGAGCGGGTGAAGGCGACCGCGACCGCCTCCTGAACCCGACGAGGCCGGCCGCGGGTGGTTGCCTCCGGGCGCTGCCTCGCCCGGTCCGCGCGGCCTCGCCCGGTCCGCGCGGCCCCGCCCGGCCGTGGCTGAGCTGGAGGGCGGCAGCCATGATCCGTTGGCGGTCGCCGTGATGCCGCCGATCCGCCTCGCCGGCGGTCTGCCTGCCGCGTTCCCGGGGCATGGGCGGCGGCGTGGTCGCGACCTTGATGAGTTGGCGTGCGGAGCGGGCGCGTAGTCACCACAGCTTGGTGGGTGGGCGGAGCGCGGCGGCGAGCTTGATGAGTTGGCGTGCGGGGCGGGCGGGAAGTCTTCACAGCTTGGCGTTGACCTGGAGCGCGCTCCAGCAATTAGCGTCGGATTCATGCAGACGATCGAACTCGGCCGCACCGGCCAGCAGGTCAGCCAGCTCGCGCTCGGCGCGATGCAGATGGGAAACGCCACAAGCGAAGCCGACTCCGTCCGGATCCTCGACCGGTATCTCGAGGTGGGCGGGTCGTTCGTCGACACCGCCGACTGCTACGAGTGGTGGGCCCGCCGGGGCAGCCGCGGCGGGGAGAGCGAAGAGCTCCTCGGGCGCTGGATGCGTGACGGCAACAAGCGCGACCGGGTCTTCCTGGCCACCAAGGCCAGCGCCGTGCCGGCGTACTCGCCCGAGCTGTGGGCCGAGGACGGCACGGCGAACTGGGAGCTCGCCCGGCGCACGTTCGCGGGGGCCGGCGCCAAGACGCTGCGGGACGCGCTCGACGGCAGCCTGCGGCGGCTCGGCACCGATCACGTCGACCTCTACTACATCCATGTGGACGACCGGGCCACGCCGCTGGAGGAAACCCTCGAGGCGCTGGCCGGGATGGTCTCGTCGGGGAAGGTGCGCTACCTCGGCTGGTCCAACGTGCGGACCTGGCGGCTCGAGCGGATCCGCGGGCTGTGCGAGCGCAACGGGTGGCCGCTGCCGGTCGCGGTGCAGCAGCAGCACAGCTACCTGCGGCCGAAGGCGGGCTTCGCATCGGCGTCCATCGTGGACGTGGAGCAGCTGGACTACCTGCGCGAGAACGACGACCAGACGCGGGTGGCGTACTCGCCGATCCTGAAGGGCGTCTACGACAGCGCGCAGAAGCGTGACAGCCACTGGGCGATGGAGAGCTACACCGGCCCGGACGCGGACGCCCGGCTCGCCGCGGTGTCCGAGGTGGCCGCCGAGGTGGGTGTGACGCCGAACCAGCTGGTGCTCGCCTGGCTGATGCACCAGACGGCGCCGCGGGTGCTGCCGCTGATCGGGCCGCGCACGCCGCAGCAGTTCGAGGACGCGCTGCCCGCCCTCGACGTGAAGCTCAGCGACGACCAGCTCACCCGGCTCGACGAGGCCGGCGCCTGAAACAGCCGGCCCGCACGGCCAGGTCGACCGCATCGAGACGCGGCGTCGGCGTCGGCGTCGGGGCGACATGTTGACGGCGTCAGGTTGACATGTTGATTCCGTCAACATTGACGAGTCAATGCAGTCCACTCAATGCAGTCAACATGTGCGCGTCAACGTCGTCGAGCTGGGGTCAGAGGGGCGAGCGCACCACGAAGGCGGTCGGGTCGTTCTCGTCGAGGCCGACCACGCCGTCGTCGTGAAGGGACAGGGCGCGGTTCGGATAATTGATCGATTCCAGAATGAAGGCGGAGCCGTCGCTCGTCGGGGACGTGCAGAAGGTGGCGTCGCGCTCGAACAATTCCGAACCGCCCCGGCGGTCCCAGCGGCCGGGCTGCTCGAGCCGCAGGATGAAGTTGCGGTGACGCAGGAAATAGCCCGGATAGTTAACCGATTCCAGGGAAACGCAGCCGTCGCGGCCGAGGCCTTTTCGGACCACGAATCGGGAATCGGCGCGTTCCAGAGCGGAGCTGCCCGATCCGATTCGGTCGATCCGGCCGACGAAGTCGCGATGCCGCAAGCGGAGCTCGGCGCGGCCCGCCGGCGACAGGCCGACGGTCGCGCCGATGTCGAGGTCGACCACCGGGGCCGGGCTGACCGTGCGGCTCGTCCCGGTGGGCGCGGGCCGGTGCGTGGTCACCGGCACGGTCGGCCGCGTCGTGGCCGGCGTCGACGTAAAACTGCTGGTCGGGGCCGGTAGCAGCGAGACCGCCGGGGACGGCTCCCAGTCGAACGGCGACGGCTCGATGATGGTCTGCGCCACGGGGGCGGGACCGTCGTCACCGGACGGATAGATCAGTACCAGGATGCCGGCGACCCCGACGGTGATGATCACCGCGGAGGCCACCAATATCCGGCGCGCCCTCGCGGCCTGCGCGGCGGCCGGCCCGGGTGGCAAAGCCCGGTATGCCGGCCCGGGCGGCAAAGCCCGGCTCGGGTAAGGCGGCCAGCCTTTCCGATCATCGTCGTGGGGCATGTAACATCCGCTCCTGCGGCCGGCGGCCTAAGACACTCTTAAACTCTCGAAAAGGCATTCTTGCGGCGAAGGCCGTGAATCGCAAGAGTGAGATTTAAGCCCATCTTTGGCCGCCTTCGCGATCCGCCGCCGCGGAAATCGAACCTTCGGGCGGGTGCGCTGCGTATTGCCAGTCGAAGCCATACGTAGCCGCACCGAGGGGACTTTCGCGTGGACGGCTCTCACGACACCAACCCGGCCGCCTCCCCATCGGCCACCACGACCGGCCCGACGGGGGAGTGGCCCCGCATCGCCGACTACTGGCCCGACGCTCCACATCGGATGGGCCCCCAAGCCGACTACTACCCCGGCGACGGCCCGGCCGAGGCGACCGCCCCCGAGCCGCACGGAAACGCGCCGTACGCGAACGAGCCGTACACGACGGAAACGCAACCCTCGCGCCTGATCAGCCCACCGCCCCCGCCGGCCCGCAAGGGCCTGCGGTTCCTGCTCGGCGTCCTCGCCGTCACCGTCTTCCTGGGCGGCAGCGTGATCGTTCTCGGCCGGATGGTGCTGCGCAACGACGAGACCTCGGTCGCGGTGAACACCCCGCCCGCCGCCGGGACCACGCCACCCGCCACCGCCGGGACCAACCCGCCCGTCTCGGTCGAGCCGCAGGCGCCGCCGACGGCGAGCGCCGAGCCGAGTTCGCCGGCCACGACGAAACCCGCCACCGCCGCGGCCGATCCGCCGTTCAGCTCCGGGACGTTCGAGCTGGGCAGCGACGTCGCCGTGCTCAACGTGAGCGTCGCCGCGATCGGCGCGGACCCCGTGCGGGTCTCCGCCCCGGACGGCAGCGGGATCAAGCCGGAGCTCGATCGCGACGGCAGCACCGTGCGGCTGACCGCGACCGTCGCCGAGGGCAGCGAGGGCACCGAACCGATCACCGTACGGCTCAACAGCAAGATCACCTGGTCGGTGAGGATGACCGGTGGCGTTCGGAACGCGAAATTTTCCCTCGCGAACGGGTGGGTCCGGCGGATCGACCTGAACGGCGGCGCGGCGCGCATCGACATGTCGCTGCCCACGTCCGGCGAGACCCTGCCGATCCGGATGACCGGCGGCGTGAACACGTGGAACATCACCACCGCGAAGGAGGTCCCGGTCAAGGTGCTGCTGCGCGACGGCGGCGGCCAGGTCACCCTCAACGGCGACCGGACCCGGGGAATCGATCGCGACACGCGGTTGCGCGCGGACGGCGCCGACGACGTCGAATCGGGCGGGCTCGACATCGACGCGGTCGCCGGGCTGGGCACCCTCATCGTGGCCCCAGCAGGCGGAACAGGGTGAGCCACTGCTCCGGCCAGACCTCGCCGACCGGGGTGTCGAAGCCGATACGGGCCGCCCGCACGACCCCGGCCGCGCGACGGTTTCCGTAGCGCCGCGCGACAGTTGCGTAAAGAGAGCCGCCAGCGCCCGAGAAACCTTCCTCGACCAGCCGCTCCCAGGCCGGCAGGTGGCGCGGGCCGACCAGCGGGACCGGGCGGCGTTCGAGCTGGAGGATCCCGCCGTCCACACGCGGCACCGGCCGGAAAGCGTCGCGCGGCACCCGGCCGGCCAGCCGCCACGAGAATTCCGGCCAGGTAAGCACGGTCAGCTTGCTCCAGCGGCCGTAGTCGCCGGTGCGCTTGCGCGCGTACTCCCACTGGGTCAGCAGGGTGGCGTGGTGCAACGCCGGCGCGTCCAGGCACCAGCGCACGACGGCCGCGGTCAGCGCGTAGGGAATGTTCCCCACGACGGCGAAACTTTCCGCCGGCGGCCGCGCCGCCAGAAAATCCTCGGTGCGAACGCTGAGGCGGGAATGTCTCGGCAGGCGGCCGGCCATCTCCGGGTCGATCTCGTACGCGACGACGCGCGCCGGCAACGCGAGAAGTTCCCGGGTGATGCGGCCGCGGCCGGCGCCCACCTCGTACACGACAAGGTCTTGATCTTGAACGGCGAGTGATGCCAGGCGCCGGGCCCAGGCCGGGTCGGCGAGAAAGTTTTGTCCCAGGGTGCGACGGGCGCGGGAATGCTCGCGCCGGGTGGGTGCTGCCATGGCCTCGGAAGTCCCGTCTGCCGCGACGAAGGCGGCGAACGTGGACAGGCCTCAATGAGGGCCCGTCCGAATCTCAAGTGGACTCGTCTGGCCCTGGCGGGGAAGCAAAGCGGCTTTACGCCAGGGCGAGGCCCTGCGCGCGCAAGCGAATCGAGTGCAGCGGTCCCCGCGAGGGCGCGAAGACCAGGTAAGTCACCGACATGCGGGCTACCGTATCCGTCGTTTTCGCGGCCGTCAGCCGAATTTTCGTGCGTAACTACCCCGTCACGCTCCGGAATGTGGCGGATCTCGCCGGACAGGTACACGACAGGGTGCTGGTGGCGGGGCCCCGGGGTGAGCAGGCTATTGGCATGACGACAACGTTCGACCGGGAGCGCGTGCGCGGCAGCGCCGAGACGCTCAAGGAGAAGCGTCTCGAGCTCTCGGCGCTCGAGATCCCGCCGGGCCGCGGGTGGGATCCCTTGCGCGACCGGATGGCCGAGGTGCTGTCCACCCAGCCCGGCAGCATCGCCGCCGTGATCGCCAAACTGGACACCGTGCAGGTCATCATGGACGAGCTGCCGCCGAGCCCGACGAAGAACCGGGTTTCCGCGTTCAACTCGCTCTACAACCGGATCACCCGCCGGGTGGACACCGCGCTCGTCACCGGCGTCAACCAGCCGGAGTTCCTCGAGCTGCTCGACGTGCAGTTCGCGAAGCGCTATTTCTCGGCGCTGAGCCTGTGGAACGACGACAACGCGGACACCCCCGACGTCTGGGAAGTCCTCTTCAAGCGCGGCCACGACCTGAAGATGAGCCGCCTGACCGCCGCGATGCTCGGCGTCAACGCGCACATCAACCACGATCTTTCGCTGGCGCTCATCGGCACCTGGAACGAAACCGGCGCGCCGGTCGACGACGAGATCCACCCCGACTACCTGCTGGTCAACCAGATCTTCTACGAGGAGATCCCGCCGCTGCGCCGCGGCTTCTCGACCCGCTGGCAGATGGAGATCGACGAGTTCGTCGGCCCGCTCGACGACTGGAGCCAGCGGATGCTGGTCACGGTCACCCGCGCGCACGCCTGGGATCAGGGTCGCCGCCTGTGGGACCTGCGCAACGACGCGGAGGATTTCGAGGAGGCCCGCCAGGCGATGGACCGGGCGGCGTCGCTGGTGGCCGAGTTCGCCATCGTCGGCGACCGGCTGCTCACCACGGCCGGCTGGGGCATCACCGGCACGTGGCACGCCCTGCGCCGCGTCTTCGGCCGGCGGAAGCGGCCTACGATCAACGCGTGATCGGCGACCGGTGGGGCGTCAGAGACAGCGAGATTTCGCGCCAATACGCGTGCGACAGTTTCGTGGAATCGCCGTCGCTGGTGGCGTGGCGCGGCGTGCACGTCGACGCGCCACCGCCGGTCGTCTGGCCGTGGGTGGCGCAGGTCCGGCTGGCGCCGTACTCGTACGACTGGATCGACAACCTCGGCCGCCGCTCCCCGCGTGAGCCGGCCGGCCTGCCCGAGCCGGTGGTGGGCGAGCCCTTCACCACCGTGGGCGGCCGCCGGCGCGGCCGGATCGTCGCGGTCGACCCCGGCGAGCAGCTGACGGCCACCATCATGGGCGCCTACCTGTCGTACGCGCTGGTGCCCGAGGGCAGCGCCGCGACCCGCCTGATCCTCAAGGTGGTGATGCGGACCAACCGCGTCGCCGCGTTCTGCCTCAACCTGGGCGACCTGGTGATGGCCCGGCGGCAGCTCCTCAACTTCAAGCGCCTCGCCGAAGCTTCTTAGACAACTCTTAGCCAGCACTGCGGCGGCCTTAACCGGCGCGACCGATCGTGGGAGGGTGACCACGACCGCGGCGCCGCCCCATCTCTCTGCGCACACCCCTCGGGCGACGCCGCGGTGGTGGTCCGGCCTCGGCGGCCTGGCGGCCGGCACATCGCTGCTGGTGGTGACGGCCTTGTGGGTCGGTGACGGCGGGGTGCGTGATCTTTCCGGCGACTTCCTGACGAGTACGGGACGGCTCAGCGGACTCTGGGCGGCGGACCTGCTGCTGCTCCAAGTGCTGCTGATGGCCCGCATCCCGGTGGTCGAGCGGGCCTTCGGCCAGGACAAGCTGGCCCGCTGGCACCGCTGGGTGGGGTTCACCTCGTTCTGGCTGATGGTCGCCCACATCGTGCTCATCACCTTCGGCTACGGAAATTTCCTGCCGACTTTCTGGGACTTCACCGTCAACTATCCGGGAATGTTGCTCGCGATCGCCGGGACGGCGCTGATCCTCGCGGTGGTGGCGACCTCGTTGCGCGCCGCGCGGCGAAAGTTGCGCTACGAGTCGTGGCATCTGCTGCACCTGTACGCCTACCTCGGCGTGGGCCTGGCACTGCCGCACCAGCTGTGGACCGGCGCCGACTTTCTGTCCTCCCCGGTCGCCACCGCCTACTGGTGGACCCTGTACGCGGTATCGGCGGGTGCGGTCATCGCGTACCGGATAGGAATGCCGGCCTGGCGCACCTGGCGTCACCACCTGGTGGTCTCGCGCGTGGTCCCGGAGGGACCCGGGCTCACCTCGGTCTTCCTCGACGGGCGCCACCTCGACCGGCTGCCGGTGCGGGCCGGGCAGTTCTTCCAATGGCGCTTCCTGAACGGCCCGGGATGGACGCGGGCGCATCCTTATTCGCTGTCGGCGACGCCGCACGGGCGCGGGCTGCGCATCACGGTGAAGGACCTCGGCGACGGCAGCAGCCGCGCCGCCGGGCTGAAGCCCGGCACTCGCGCGATCATCGAGGGTCCCTACGGGCGGCTGACCGGAGACACGTACGGCGGGGGAGCGGTCACCCTGCTCGCGTGCGGGATCGGGGTGACACCGCTGCTGGCGCTGCTCGGGGAACTGCCCTACCCGCCCGGCTCGGCGACGCTGGTCTACCGGGCCCGCAACGATGCCGAGATCGCATTTCGCGGGGAGCTGGAATGGTTCGCGCGGCACCGCGGGGTGCGAGTGGTCTACCTGCTCGGGCCACGCGCGTCCCGGCCGTCGTGGCTGCCGGCGCAACATTCCCAGTACCGGGATGCGGACGCACTGCGGCTGATGGCGCCGGAGGTGGCGCGCTCGGACGTGTACGTCTGCGGTCCCGATGAATGGACGGCGGCGGCCCGGGCCGCGGCTCTCGAGGCCGGGGTGCCCGCCGAGCGGGTGCACACCGAGCAGTTCTCCTGGTGAAACCGGAAAGGAAATCGATGCGACGGATAACGCTGTGGCTGTTCTCGACGGTCGCCGCGATGGTCCTGCTGTTCAGCTATCGCACAAGCACAGGCGGGGCGACGCCGGCCGCGCCGCAAGCGCAAGCGCAAGAAGGCGCCGGCGCCGGGAAGACCTATGCCGGGTCGACCGCGCAGACCCGCTGGGGTCCCGTCCAGGTCACCATCACCGTCGACGGCGGCAAGATCACCGGCGTCGCCGTCCCGACCTATCCGAACGAGAACCGGCGAGACCAGGAGATCAACGCCCGGGCGCTGCCCACCCTGCGCCAGGAGACCCTCGACAAGCAGAGCGCCGACATCGACGCGGTCTCCGGAGCTACCGTCACCAGCGACGGCTACAAGGAGTCGCTGCAAGCGGCGCTGGACGCCGCGCACCTGAACTGAGGAGACCATGCGGATCTTGGTGGTGGAGGACGACGTCGCGGTCCGCGACTCCCTCGCGCGCACCCTCCGCTTCGAAGGACACCAGGTCGACACCGCCGCCGACGGCGCGGAGGCGCTCGACGCCGTGCGCGGCGCCGAGCCGGACGCCATGATCCTCGACGTCATGATGCCCCGCCTCGACGGCCTGCAGACCTGCCGCCGCCTGCGCGCCGAGGGCGTGGTCCTGCCCGTGCTCATGCTCACCGCCCGCGACAGCGTCGGCGACCGGGTCGCGGGCCTCGACGCCGGCGCCGACGACTACCTGGTCAAGCCGTTCGCATTGCAGGAGCTCCTGGCCCGGCTGCGGGCGCTGCTGCGGCGCTCGGCCATCACCACGGTCGCGGCGGGCGACTGGCTGACCTTCGCCGACGTACGCCTCAACCCGACCACCCGCGAGGTGTGGCGCGCCGACCGTCCCCTCCGCCTGACCCGCACCGAGTTCGCGATCCTCGAGGCGTTCCTGCGCCACCCCCGGCAGGTGCTGAGCCGGGCCGCGCTGTTCGAGCAGGTGTGGGGCTACGACTTCGGCGAGCAGTCCAACAGCATCCACGTGTACCTGGGGTATCTGCGGCGCAAGCTGGAGGCCGAAGGCGAGCCGCGGCTGCTGCACACGATCCGCGGGGTGGGTTTCGTGCTGCGCGAGGAGCCGCTGTGACCGGCGCCGAGTCGCCGCCGCCCGGCCGCGCGCGGAGCCGGTGGCATGCCGGCCGCTCCGGCTGGTGGCGCCGGCGGTCGCTGCATGCCCGGCTCTCGCTGCTGGTGGCCGGGGCCGTGGCCGTCGCGCTGGTCGCGTTCGCGGCGGTGGCCTTCATCGCGGCCCGGGAGATCCAGAAGCACCGCATCGCCGAGCAGCTCAGCGCCGACGCCGTGTCGATCGCCCAGGCGCCCGCGCAGTGGGCGGCCGGCCGGAACTACCCGCCCGGCGGCCAGGGCTACCCGGGCGGCAACCACCCCGGGCGCGGCGACCACCGCCGCGAGCTCGGCCCGCGCTGGCAGATCATCAACTCCTCCGGCCAGGTCGTCAGTGCCCCCGACAGCCCGCTGCCGGTGACCGGCACCGCCCGGAAGGTCGCGGCCGGCGCGGACCACCGCCGCCCGGCGCAGGCGCTGGAACAGGTGACGATCGGCGACGACAGCTACCAGATGCTGACCACCCCGATCGCCGGCGGCGGCGCCGTCCAGGTCGCCATCAACGAGGACGAATCCCAGCGGACGCTGACGGTCCTCGCCCTGCTCCTGGCCACCGGCTGCGTGATCGGCATCGCCGGCGCGGCCTTCGCCGGCCGGGCGGTGGCGCGGGCCGGGCTGGTCCCCGTCGAGCGGCTGACCGAGGCGGTCGAGGACGTCGCGGCCACCACCGACCTGACCCGGCCCATCGAGGTGACCGGCGACGACGAGATCGCCCGGCTGGGCCGCTCGGTCAACACGATGCTCGCGGCCATCGACACGTCCCGGCGCGCCCAGCGGGCCCTGGTCGAGGACGCCGGTCACGAGCTGCGGACGCCGCTGACGAGCATCCGCACCAATGTGGAGCTGCTGCTCACGGTGGAGCGGCACCCGGATCTCGCGCACCGGCTGCCGACCGAGGAGCGGGCCAAGCTCCTGGAGGACCTCGACGCCCAGGTGCGCGAGCTGGCCACGCTGACGACCGAGCTGGTCGAGCTGGCCCGCGAGGACACGACCCGCGAGGCCCCGGAGCCGGTCGAGCTGGGCGATGTCGTCACGGCCGCGATCAATCGCGTACGGATCAGAGCACCCGGCCTCGTCTTCACCTCCGAACTGTCCCCGATGACGGTGACCGGCCGCCCCGGCGAGCTGGAGCGCATGGTGGTCAACGTCCTGGACAACGCCGCGAAGTGGAGCCCGCCAGGTGGCGAGGTGACCACGACCCTGACCGCCGGCGGCACGCTCACGGTTTCCGACACCGGCCCGGGCATCGCCGCCGAGGACCTGCCGCACGTCTTCGACCGCTTCTACCGCGCGGCGGCGGCCCGCTCGATGCCCGGCTCCGGGCTGGGCCTGGCGATCGTCGCGCTGACCGCGGCCCAGCACGGCGGCACGGTGACCGCCGGCCCGAACACCCCGCACGGCACGACGGTGACCATCACGCTCCCACCGGCATCGTGGACGGCCGAGGACGAGCCGCACGACTGAGCGCGCCGTCGGTCAGGCCGGGCCGCCGAGCTGATCGATCGAGCGGAGCGCCTCGATGACGCTGGCGATGTGCTCGCGCATCGCGGCCTCGGCGACCTTGGCGTCCCCGTCGCGGATCGCCGTGATGATGCGCTCGTGCTGCGGCAGCGACGTCTGCGGCCGGCCCGGCAGCAGCGACAGCACGAACTGGTGTCGCACCAGCTGGCCGCGCAGCATGCCGACGATGCGGTCGGCCGTGCGGTGGCCGGCGATCTCCCGGATCAGCGCGTGCAGGCGCTGGTTGAGGTCGCTGTACCGCCGGTACTCGCCCGCCTCGACGGCCCGGCGCATCAGCAGGCCGATCTCGTCGAGCTCGGAGGCCCGCTCGGCGTCGACCCGCTCGGCGGCGCGCGCCGCGATCAGGCCCTCGACCACCATGCGTACCTCGGTGATCTCGACGGCCTCCTCGAGCGACACCTTGCGCACCTGGGCGCCGCGGTTGCGCTGCGCCTCGACCAGCCCCTCGGACGCCAGGTCTTGCAGCGCCGCGCGCACGTTGAACCGGCTCGCCCCGAACCGGGTCATCAGCTGGGCCTCCACCAGCCGCTCCCCGGGCAGGAACTCGCCCTTGAGAATCGCGTCGCGCAGGGCGTCGCTCACGTGCCGCCGGTCACCGTCGCGCTCTGCCGCCATCGATATTCGTCGTCCCTGTGCTCGCCCTCCGGCGCATGCCCCCGCGCCGGTGCGCGCAAGGATACCGCCCACCTGCGACGACACCAGCCGCAGGCGGACGGCGTGCCGGCGAGCAGCTCAGGGGCCGGTCACCGCCGTTCACGCGGACCGGGCCGCCCGCCCTCGCCGTCGGATCCGGCTCAGCGCCACAGTGGACGATCGGCCTCGGGCGTGGGGCGGCGCTGTCTCCCGTATAGAGTGTCGATTAGCTTAGGCTGACCTAACTTGCGAGCGTGGAGTTCCCGATGTCCTCAGGATGCGAAGTGCCGGCCTGGTCAGGATCACCAAGGCGTCGTGGTGTCCACGCGTGAGGTGACGGCCGGTCTCGCCACGGCCGTGCTCGCGGCGGGGCCACCGCCCGCCCCCATCCTGACGGCGCCCTGGTCGATCCGCCCGCTGTCCGCGGCCGGGGAGGACCCCGAACTGGTCAGCCGGTGGATGAACGAGCCGCACGTCGCCCAGTTCTGGGGGCAGGCCTGGCCGCCCGACCGGTGGGCCGCGACCATCGCGGACCAGCTCTCCGGCGATTGCTCACGGCCGTTTCTGGTCACGCATGAGGACAAGCCCTTCGCGTACGTCGAGGTCTACCGCACCCCGCGGGACGTGGTGGGTCTGCGGTACGACGCCGATCCGTACGATCTCGGCATCCACCTCGCGATCGGCGAGCTCGGCGACACCGGGCGCGGCCTCGGGCGCAAGATGGTGCGGGCGGTCGCTCTCGGTCTCAAGGCGGCCGATCCACGCGTACGGAAAGTGTTTGCCGACCCCGACGAGCGGCACCTGATCGCCCGGCGGATGTTCGACGGCGCCGGTTTCGAGCTGCTCGGCGTGCACGATCTTGGGCACAAGCGCGCCGCGCTAGTCTTCTACGACCTGCGCGACGAGGAGAGCCGGTGATCGGAGAGCTGCTGCCGCCCGGCGTGGCCTGGGCGGAACGGTTCGACGACGACGTGGCGGAGGAGGAGCTCTTCCCCGAGGAGCAGGCGGCGATCGCCCGCGCCGTCCCGAAACGGCGGCGCGAGTTCGCCACCGGCCGCTGGTGCGCCCGCCAAGCCCTGCGCGACCTCGGCCTGCCGCCCACCCCCATCGTCCACGGCGAGCGCGGCGCACCCGGCTGGCCACCGGGCGTCGTCGGCACGATCACGCACTGCCCCGGCTATCGAGGCGCCGCGGTCGCACACGCCGGCGAGTTCCTGACGATCGGAGTCGACGCCGAGATCGACGAGCCCCTCCCGCCCGGCGTGCTCGACGCCATCTCGCTGCCGGCCGAGCACGCCCAGCTCGACCGGCCGGGCCCGTCGTGGGACCGGCTGCTGTTCAGCGCCAAAGAGTCGATCTACAAGGCCTGGTTTCCGGTGGCGCGGCGCTGGCTCGACTTCACCGAGGCCCGGGTGACCCTGCGCGACGACGGTTCGTTCGCGGCCGACGTGCTCGTGGACGGGCCGCTGTGCTCGATCGAGGGCCGATGGATGCGGGCCGGCGGCTTGCTTCTTTCCGCCGTCGTCATCCCGGCCTCGACGTAGTTTCCGCAGCTCGGCCGTCCTCCCTCACCCGGACCCCGATTTCCACAGAAGCGGGTTATCCACAGGCTCCCCGCCCGCCCCGCACGATCACCCCTAGTCCTACACGACAATGACCAGCGGGGGAGCCCCCGGTGGAGGGCGGGCTTTTGTGTTGGTTCGTTGCGTTTTGGTGGCTGTGCTGCTGCGGGTGCCGCCGGTGGCGGTTGCGGGTGGCCGGAGGCTTCCTGCGAACCCTTCGCCGGCCGACCTTGATGAGCTGCCGTTAGGGGCGGACGGTAATTCCCCATCCTTCGTCGGCGGTTAACGGCGCTGGCAAATATAACGGGATATTTCCGGCGAGCGGGTCGCCGAGATCTCACACGATGGTCCGCGCGACCGGCTGTCAGGACACGTGGCCAGCATGCGGGACGGTGGCCGCTCTCCGGGACGTTGCTGCCACATTGCGGGATCCGCACCGGGGCGTGACGGGCCTCGCCCACCTCGGCCATGCAGCTTCCGGGCCATGGCGACCCTGCCGCGCTGACGAGAACCGCGACCGGCTGAACTTGCCGCGATCATGCGCCCGGGCACGGCGGGGCGCGGAGGTGAGGGTGCGGCGAGCGACGCGGCGGCGGGTCACGGAGGTGGGGCGGGCGCGGGGTGCGTCGGGCACGAAGCTGGGGCGGGGCACGAAGCTGGGGCGGGGCACGAAGCTGGGGCGGTCACGGAGGTGGGGCGGGGCACGAAGGTGGGGCGGGTCACGGAGGCGGGGCGGGGCACGGAGGTGGGGGGACACGGGGGTTGGGGCGCGGCGGGACGCGCAAGTTGGGGCGCGGCGGCGAATGCAGGTTGGGGCGGGGGCGCGCAGGTTGGGGCACGGCGGCGCGGGCGGAGGGGCAGGCCGGCGGCGGGGCACGGAGCTTGGGCGAAGGAGGCGGCGCGGAGCTGGGCGCCAACGGAGCGCATCGCCGGTGGCCGCGCCAACTGCGGCCTGCGGGCGGAGGGGGCGCGCCGCGCGCTGGCAGCTCAGTAACGACGCCTCGCTATCGTGCCGGAACAGCTCTTCCTGCTCGGCAACCTGGTGATCATGGTGGCCTACGCGGCGATCATGGCGGGCATCGTCGTGCCTGTTCACCGGGCCGGGCAGCTCCGGACCAACAAGCTCGCGGTCGCCACCGCTCTGATCTTCTTCAGCTGTGCGGTGGGGCATGGTTTGCACGCGGTCGCCACCTACCGCAGCATCGTCGCGGCCGATGGCAGCATCACCCACCTGCACGGGGTGGGCTGGTCGTGGCCGTCGGCGGTCTGGGATCTGATCACGGCGACGATCGGCGTCTACTACTGGACGCTGCGCCGCGGGTATGGCGTGCTGCTGGGACCGGGCTCGATCTACCAGTCGCCGGGGGAGAAGCACCGCCTCGAGGAGGCCGACGCCCGGGAGCGGGCCGCCCGCGACGTCGCCGAGGCGCAGCGGGCCACCCTCGCGGCGGTCGCCGAGCACACCGACGCCGCGATCATCGGGGTGGATTTGGAGGGGCTGGTGACGGCCTGGAACGGGGGCGCCGAGGTGATGTTCGGGTGGCACCCGGACGAGATCATCGGCCGGCCGGTATCGATGATCGCCGACGAGTCCGCGGCCGAGCAGCAGCGGGGCATCCTGGCCCGGATCAACAAGGGCGAGCGCAACATCGTGTACGAGGCGCGGCGGCTGCGCCGGGACGGGTCGTCGGTCGAGCTGGCGGTCAACCTGGCCGCGATCCGCGACACCAGCGGCGCGATCATCGGCACCTCGGTGGTGGCGCGCGACATCGGCGCGGCGAAGGAGGCCGCGGACCGGCAGCGGGCGCTCGAGGAGCGTACGCATCAGGCGCAGCGGATGGAGAGCCTCGGCAAGCTGGCCGGCGGGATCGCGCACGACTTCAACAACATCCTCGCGATCATCGTGAACTACACCGAGTTCGCGACCGAGTCGTGCGCCGGCAACGACGACGTGCGATCGGATCTCGCGCACGTGCGGACCGCCGCCGACCGGGCCATGAACCTCACCCGGCAACTGCTCACCTTCACCCGCGGCGACACCATCCAGCCGCAGGACGTCGACCTCAACGCCGGGATCGGCGAGGTGCGGGCGATGCTGGACCGCACGATCGGCGAGGACATCGCGCTGTTCGCCCGGCCCTGCGAGCGGCCGCTGGTCGTGCACGGCGATCCGGGCCAGCTCCAGCAGGTGCTGCTCAACCTGGCGATCAACGCCCGCGACGCGATGCCCGACGGCGGCACGCTGGTGATCGAGGCGGACGAGGCGGAGCTCGACGGGGAGCAGATCAACATGCAGCCCGCGGTGCCGCCCGGACGGTATGCCCGGCTCCAGGTCAGCGACACGGGGGAGGGGATGTCGCCGGAGGTCGCGGCGCACATCTTCGAGCCGTTCTACACCACCAAACCCCGCGGCAAGGGTACGGGTCTGGGCCTGGCCACCGTCTACGGGATCGTCACCGAGGCCGGCGGCAGCATCAACGTCTTCTCCGAGCTCGGTGTCGGCACCACGTTCCGGGTCTACCTGCCGCTCGCCACCACCGAGGCGGGCGCCACCGTCCCGGCCGCGCGCGCGGCCCCGCCGCCGGGCGGGAACGGCCGGACCGTCCTGGTCGTGGAGGACGAGACCGCCCTGGCCCGGGTGGTGACCCGGATCCTGACCGGGGCCGGCTACCGGGTGCTGACCGCGGGGACGGGCGCCGAGGCGTACGCGATCTTCTCGGAGAAGGGCTGCGACGCGCTGCTGACCGACGTGATCATGCCGGAGATGTCCGGCCCGCGGCTGGCCGAGCTGGTCCACGAGCGGGCGCCGGGGCTGCCGGTGCTCTACATGTCGGGCTACAGCAACGGGCTGCTCGGCACCACGCGGGTCCTCGGCGAGGAGTTCCCGCTGCTGGAGAAGCCGTTCACGGCCGGCGACCTGTTGCACAAGATGCACGAGGCGCTGGCCGCGACCACCTTCAGTCCTGCCCCATCTGGTCCGCGGGAGACAGGTGCTCCACGGTGATCCCGGTGTCGGTGAACGTCCTCGTCACCACGCCCGAGGTGTAGACCCAGAGGATCCGCAGCGGCACGTCCCCGACGTTTCTGAACAGGTGCGGGATGGGCGACGGGATGTACGTGGTGTCGTACTGCGAAAGCCGCGTCACGGTGCCCTCGACCAGCACCTCGGCGTGACCGTCCAGGATCGTCACGTGCTCGTCGCAGTTGTGCGAGTGCATCGGCGCGCCGGTGCCGGGCGGGTACACGCTGATCCCGCTGGTGATCTTGTTTTCGCCGCCGGCCGCCGTCGTGGTGACCAGCGGGGTGGTCGCGATGGCGCCGCCGCGGTCGAGCACCTTCACGTCGGCGGCCTTGATGATCACGGTCATGGCGTCGAGCCTAGGTGCGGGAGCGCTGCGCGGACTGCAGCCTTACGTTGCGCCCTCAGGCATGTGATGGCGTACCGCCGGATGGTTACGTTCTGGCGATGAGACTTCCCGTTATCAAGCCGGACGAGATGACCGAACGGCAGCAGGAGATCGCCGCCCGGATCGCGGGCCGGCGCGGCGCCGTCCGGGGCCCTTTCCAGGTCTGGCTGAACAGCCCGGAACTGTGCGAGCGGGTCGAGGCGCTCGGCGCGTTCCTGCGGTGGGAGTCCTCCCTGCCGTTGCGGCTGCGCGAGTTGTCGCTGCTCATCGCCGCCCGGCACTTCGACGCGCAGTACTCCTGGAACGCGCACGTGGCCAAGTGCGTCGAGGAGGGAATTCCCCAGGCGGCGGTCGACGCGATCGCCCGCAAGGAGACGCCGGAATTCGACAAGGACGAGGACCGGGCCTTCTATCAGTTCTGCCGGGAACTCCTCGAGGACCATTTCGTCACCGACGAGACCTTCGCCAACGCGCTGCAGCACTTCGGCCCGCAGGGATTGGTCGACACCGTCGGCTCGCTCGGCAATTTCTCGATGCTGGGAATGTGCCTGAACGCGTTCCAGGTCGACCTGCAGGCCGGCAAGGAGCCGCCGTTCCCGGACATCGAGGGGTATGCCCGCCGGAACGCCTGATCGTTGACAATCAGGTTAACGACGTAACATCCGAGCTCACGCGAGTTCGGCAGGAGGATCCATGGACCGCATTCTCGTCATGCGCAGCTTCGTCACGGTCGCCAAGGTGGGCAGCTTCTCGGGCGCCGCCAAGCAGCTGGGCACGTCGGGCTCGCTCATCTCCCGGCACGTCGCGGACCTGGAAAAGCAGTTGGGCGTACGCCTCGTGAACCGCACCGCCCGCTCGGTGAGCCTGACCGAGCCCGGGATGCGCTACAGCGAGTTCGCGAACCGGATCCTCGACGAGATCGACGACGAGGACGCCAAGATCGCGCAGCTGCACGACCGGCCCGAGGGCCCGCTGTCGATCATCTGCCCCAAATGGATCGGCAGCCTCGACCTCGGCGACGCGATCGCCGCCTTCTCGGTGGCCCACCCCAAGATCGCCGTACGGTTCGAGCTGGGCGGCATGTCCGACCGCACGTACGACTTCCTCGACTCCGGCTTCGACATCGCCTTCCATACCCGCGACCTGCGCGACTCCAGCGTGCGGCTCAAGCGGGTCGCGTCGCTGCCGTTCGTGCTCTGCGCCTCGGGCAGCTACATCGAGCGTCGCGGGCTGCTCACCGACCCCAACGACCTCTCCGAGCACGACTGCCTCGTGCACTCCAACGACCCGGTCTGGCGGATCGGCCACGGGCACGAGAGCACCCTGCACAAGATCCGGAACGTGGCGTTCAGCTCGAACTCGTACATCGCGCTGCAGAAGGCCGCCGTGCACGGGCGCGGGATAGCGCTGCTGCCCAGCCGGCCCGCCTACGACGACCTGATGAACGGGACGCTCAAGGTGCTGCTGCCCGAGCTGCCGATCCCGAGCCGCTCGCTGTACGCGATCTACGGCCCCGCCCAGCAGGCCCCGCGCAAGGTCGAGGTCTTCCTGAGCTTCCTCACCGAATGGTTCTCGGCCAACCCGATCCCCGCATTCGATCGTGCATCTTAGGTTGCGCCATCGGAACGCTTTGAGGGCCGGATGCGCCCATAGGATCGGTAAGGCTTTCGGCGGAAATAAGAGGTGGCGGCGGAAATGGGAATCCAGCGCATCGAGTCGGTGATCTACAGCGTAGATGACCTGGACACCTGCGTGCGCTTCTTCACCGACCTGGGCCTGGCCCTGGCCGGGAAGGGCGAGGACCACGCGGTCTTCGAGACGCTGATCGGCCAGACGCTGCACCTGCGCACGGGCGCGGCGACCGAGGGCCTCCCGCCGTCGGTCGAGCCCGGCAACAACACCATCCGCGAGGTGGTCTGGGGCGCCGACACCGAGCAGGACGTCGAGGCCTTCGTCGCGGCGCTGAGCAAGGACCGCGAGGTCACCCAGGACGCCGACGGGGTGTTCCACACGGTCGACGAGACCGGCTTCGGTGTCGGCCTCACCGTCGCGGGCATGTCGCGCCACGAAAACAAGGCGCCGAGGCCGGCGAACGTGAGCGGCAGCGTCAATCGCCTGAACCAGGCGCTGAGCAGCGTCGGCGACGTCAAGCCGCTGCGGATGTGCCACGTCGCGCTCAACATCCCCAAGGCCGGCCGGGAGGAGGCGGTCGCGTTCTACGTCGACCGGCTCGGCTTCATCCCGACCGACGTCGTCAAGCCGATGGGCGTGTTCATGCGCGTGCCCGGCGACGCCGATCAGCACAACTTCCTGCTCTGCCACCGGCCCGACCGGGCGAGCGTCAACCACGTCTCGTTCGAGGTCCCCGGCTTCGACGACGTGATCGAGGGCGGCAACGCCATGATCGAGAAGGGCTGGCAGGAGGCGCGCAAGCTCGGCCGGCACACGGTCGGCTCCAACGTCTTCCGCTTCGTCCACGCGCCGTCCGGCGGCCGGGTCGAGCTCGCCGCCGACATGGACCGGGTCGACGACACGTACGGCCCGAACGTGCACGAGACCGCCCCGCCCCACCACATCTGGACGCTGCGCACCTCCCGCGACGCGTCGGAAGCCTAGGAGGCATCGTGTATCCGGATCTCGGTCTCTACATCGCCGGCGAGTGGCGCCCGGGCGGCAGCGGCCTGACCGCGCCCGTGCTGAACCCCGCCACCGAGGAGATCCTCGGCCAGGTCCCCCTGGCCACGCGGGAGGACCTCGACGACGCCATCGCGGCTGCGCAGGCCGGCTTCCAGGTGTGGCGGGCCATCCCGATCGCCGAGCGGGTCGCGACCCTGCACAAGGCCGCCGACCTGCTCACGAGCCGCGCCGACCGGGTCGGCCGGATCATGACGCTCGAGCAGGGCAAGCCGTTCAAGGAGGCGCGCGGCGAGGCGCTGCGCGTCGCCGGCGCGCTGCGCTGGGACGCCGACGACGCCCGCCGTGCCTACGGCCGGATCATCCCGAGCGCCGGCGACACCGTTCTTTCCGTACGCCATGAGCCGGTCGGCGTCGTCGCCGCCTTCACCCCCTGGAACTTCCCGGCCGGCTCCCCGATGCGCAAGATCGCGGCGGCGCTGTCGGCCGGCTGCTCGATCGTCATCAAGGCCTCCGAGGAGACCCCCGGCACCGCCACCGAGCTGGTCCGGTGCTTCGCCGAGGCCGGTGTGCCGGCGGGCGTGCTCAACCTGGTCTTCGGCGAGCCCGCCGAGGTCTCCCAGCATCTGATCGCCTCCCCGGTCACTCGGCTGGTCGCGTTCACCGGCTCGATCCCGGTCGGCAAGCTCCTCGCCGCGCAGGCCGGCGCCGAGATGAAGCCCTGCCTCATGGAGCTCGGCGGCCACGCCCCCGTGATCGTCTGCGCCGACGCCGACCCGGTCGCCGCCGCCCGCAAGGCCGCGTTCGCCAAGTTCGTCAACGCCGGCCAGGTCTGCACCTCCCCCAGCCGTTTCCTGGTGCACGAGGACGTCTACGACGAGTTCGTCACCGAGTTCGTCGCCGCCGCCGACCGGGTGGTCGTGGGCGACGGCCTCGAGGACGGCGTGACGATGGGCCCGCTCGCCAACCCGCGCCGGCTCAAGGCGATGGAGGAGCTCGTCGCCGACGCGGTCGCCAAGGGCGCGACGCTGATCCGCGGCGGCGAGCGGCTGGACCGGGCCGGCTTCTTCTTCGCCCCGACGGTCCTGACCGACGTCCCCGCCGACGCCCAGGTCATGCGGGACGAGCCGTTCGGCC
Source organism: Actinoplanes sp. CA-142083 (assembly GCF_050942195.1). NCBI lineage: Bacteria > Bacillati > Actinomycetota > Actinomycetes > Micromonosporales > Micromonosporaceae > Actinoplanes > Actinoplanes sp. CA-142083. The sequence goes on along the minus strand of NZ_CP192076.1, from coordinate 5,813,912 downwards.
CGATCGCCCCGATCGTCCCGTTCGGCGACCTCGACGAGGCGCTCGCGACGGCCAATTCGCTGCCGTACGGCCTCGCGGCGTACGGCTTCACCCGGTCCTCGAAGACGGCCGAGAAGCTGATCGCGGGCTTCGAGGCCGGCATCCTCTCGATCAACCACTGCGGCGGCTCGGTGCACGAGGCGCCCTCCGGCGGCGTCAAGCAGTCCGGGTACGGCAAGGAGGGCGGCCCCGAGGGCCTCGAGGGCTACCTGATCACCAAGCGCGTCTCGCACCTGCTGGTGGACTGATGAGGTACTGCCGCGTCGAGGTCGGCGGCCGCCCCGAGTGGGGCCTGGTCGAGGGCGACATGATCCGCCTGCTCACCGGCTCGCCGCTGGAGGGCGGCGTGCCGGGCAAAACGGAAATCGGCGTGGACAAGGCGATATTTCTCCCGCCGATCGTGCCGCCGGTCTTCTATGCCGTCGGGCTCAACTACCGCGGCCACATCGAGCACGCCAAGGAGACCGGCTACCAGGCCGCCAAACTGCCCGACCGCCCCGAGGTCGGCTACCGCGCCAACAACGCGCTGACCGGCCACCGGCAGCTCATCGTCAAGCCGGCCGGGGTGACGGGACGCTTCGAGGCGGAGCCCGAGGTGGTGGCCGTCATCGGGCGCACGCTGCGCCGGGCAAGTAAGCAGGAGGCGCGGGAGTCGATCTTCGGCTGGACCATCGGCAACGATGTGAGCGCCCGCGAATGGCAGCACGCCGACCGCACCTTCTGGCGCAGCAAGAACGCCGACACCTTCAAGCCGATGGGCCCGTGGATCGAGACCGATGTCGATCCCCTCGCGCAGACCACCACCGTGCGCGTCGACGGCGAGGTCCGGGCGAAGTTCGCCACCGGCGCGATGATCTTCGACCCGTTCGACTACATCGCCGAGACCACGAAGTACATCACCATGCGCCCCGGCGACGTGCTCTGGATGGGCGCCGACGCGACCGTGCAGCTGGAGCCCGGCAACGTCGTCGACATCGAGATCAGCGGGATAGGCGTGCTGTCCAACCCGGTACGAGCAGAGGACTGACATGACGGACACCGAAGCCAGCAACAAGCCGAAGTACATCCACCACGTGAACTTCCCGACCACCGACCCGGAACGTACCAAGGAGTGGTACACGAAGGTCTTCGGTCTGAAAGCGATCACCCCGAAGAGCAACACCAAGGTCGTGCTGATGACGCGCGGCAACTTCGACCTGCACTTCACCCCGGTCGAGGAGATGGACCGGATGGCGCCCTACCACTTCGCCATCGAGGTGGAGGACTGGGACGGCTTCCTCGCCCACCTCAAGGAGCTGGGCATCCGGCACACCCGCCCGGTCGAGCGCCCCGAGAACCAGTCGAAGTTCTGCTACATCCACGACCCCGACCACACGATGATCGAGCTCGTCTACCACGGCAAGCGCCTGGCTTAGTCGTCCGTCTGTCGTCTGTCTAAGGAGAAACATTCATGGCGGTCGCCAACTCCGACGGCGTTTCCATCTACTACGAGCGGCACGGATCCGGCCCGGCCGTGCTGTTCGTGCACGGCTCCGGCGGCCATCACGCCGCGTGGTGGCAGCAGGTCGCCGAGCTGCGCGAGCGGTACACGGTGCTCACCGTCGACCTGCGCGGCTTCGGCAAGTCCGACTCGTCGATGCCGGAGTTCGACGGGCAGGACTTCCCCGGCGACATCCTCGCCGTGCTCGACCGGGAGGACGTCACCGGCGTGGTGCTGGTCGGCCAGTCGATCGGCGCGGTCGCCGCGCTGCGCGCCGGCCTGGCCCGCCCCGACCGGGTCAGCGGCGTCGTCCTCGCGCACTCGCTCGGCGGCATCGCCGACCCGGAGCTGTCCGACCTGGTCGCCGCCGACCGCGCCGAGGCCGTGAAGCTGCCGGTGCTCGACCGCCTGCTCACCAAGGGCTTCCAGGAGAACGAGCCGGCCAAGACGTTCCTGTTCCAGCAGATGGGCACCTTCAACGTCGCCAAGATGGCCGACCTGAAGAACCTGTCCAGCGGCGGGCCGAGCGTCGAGGAGGTCGTCGCCTCGGGCCTGGACATCACGTTCCTGGCCGGCGAGAACGACGCGGTGCTCAGCTCCGCCACCGTCCGCCGCGCGCACGTGCTGGTCAAGGGCTCGCGGCTGGAGCTGATCCCGGACGCGCCGCACTCCATGTACTGGGAGCGGCCGGACCTGTTCAACGCCGCCATCGTGCGGGTGCGGGAGGCGGTCAAGTGAAGCTCAAGCTGGCCGAGGCCGAGGAGATCGCCGATGCGGTCCAGAAGGCGGCCGAGAAGATCGGGAAGGCGACGAGCGTCGCGGTGGTCGACGACGGCGGCTTCCTGCTTGTCGTCAAGCGGCCCGACGGGGCGCGCCCGCTCACCCCGAACATCGCGATCGTGAAGGCGTACAGCGCGGCGGTGATGCAGCGGCCGACCAAGATGCTCAAGAACTGGGCCGAGGGCAACCCGGGCTTCTTCGCCTCGCTCTCCAGCATGGCGACCCACCCGATCGTGGCCACCGAGGGCGGCGTGACGATCAAGCGGGACGGCGAGATCCTCGGCGGCCTGGGCGTCGCCGGCGGCACCGGCGACGAGGACCAGGAGATCGCCGACGAGGTGCTCGCCGCGCTCGGCTACCAGCTCGAGTTCCAGGCGTGGGGCGTGCCCGGAAAACGGGATCAGCCGACCACCTGACCGAAGAGAACGTCACGCTGGGTCAGCCGGGGCCGGACCGTCCCGAGAATGTATTCCGCGAAGTGCTCCGACGCCGCGTGGGCGTCGAATGCGGCGCGGTCGGTGTACTGCTCGTACAGAATGAATCCGGGGTCCTCGGCGGCGTGGACCACGTAGGCGAGGGCCCCCGGTTCCTTCAGCGTGTGCTCGCGCATGGTGAGCAGGGCTTCCTGGATGAGGGCGACGTCCTCGGCGGCGCACCGGTAGTGCGCGATCACCGCATAGGCCACGAGATCCTCCGTAAGGCTGTCAGTCGTATCGGGCCCGGGAATTCCATCAGATTTCCGGCGTCCGGCGGCACGCGCGAAGCGCAACCAATGCATGCCGGGAAGCCCATGGTTCGGGCCCCTTTAGGGTTTCTACTATTCGGCCTTGAATGCGCGACCCGAGGAGTGGTGATGTTCGTACGAACCATGGAAACCCTGGCCGGAGGGGAGTGGACCGGCGCGGACACCTGGGTCGACGTGTTCGACCCGGTGGACGTGCGGCACCCGGTGGTCCGGGTTCCGGCGCTCACGGCCGCGCAGGTCACCGCCATCTACGACGCGGCCGCGAGCGGCTTCGCGGTCTGGCGGCGCACCCCGGCCCTGGAGCGCGCGAAGATCCTGGCCAAGGCCGCGTCGCTGCTGCGGGTCCGGGCCGCCGAGATCGCCCTCGGCGTGACCAGCGAGAACGGCAAGACCCTCAAGGAGGCGCGCGGCGAGGTCGAGAAGGCGGCCGACTTCCTCGACTACTACGCAGGTCAAGCCCGCGACGCGTACGGGTCGCTGGTGCACGACGTGCGCCCGGACACCCGTACGTCGTTCCACCGGGAGCCGATCGGCGTGGTCCTGGCCATCACGCCGTGGAACGACCCGCTGCTCACCCCGGCCCGCAAGCTCGCCCCGGCGCTCGCCTCGGGCAACGCCGTCGTGCTCAAGCCCGCCTCCGAGACGCCGGCGAGCGGGCTCTACCTGGCTCGCGCCCTGCATGACGCGGGCCTGCCCGCCGGCGTGCTGAGCGTCGTCACCGGCCGTACGTCGGAGATCTCCGACGCGTTGCTGGACGACCCGCGGATCGCCGCGGTCACCTTCACCGGCAGCAACGAGGTCGGCGAGACCCTGCGTGCCCGGATCGCCCCGCGCAACGTGCGCTTCCAGGCCGAGCTCGGCGGCAAGAACGCGTCGGTCGTGCTGGCCGGCGCCGACCTGGACGCCGCCGCGACCGCCGTGGTCGCCGCGTCGTTCGGGCAGGCCGGCCAGCGCTGCACCGCCACCAGCCGGGTGCTGGTCGAGCGGGCCGTGCACGACGAGTTCCTCGCGGTGCTGCGCGACAAGGTGGCCGCGCTGCGGCTCGGCCCCGGCCAGGACGCCGACACCGTGGTCGGCCCGCTGGTCAGCCGCGGGCACCAGGACAGCGTGCTCGGCGACATCGCCACCGCGGTCGAGCAGGGCGCCCGGGTCGAGCTGGGCGGCGACGCCCCGGCCGGCGACCTCGCGCACGGCTGCTACGTGAACCCGACGATCCTCGCCGGCATCACCACCGAGATGGACATCTGGCGGCACGAGGTCTTCGGCCCGGTCGTCGTGGTCCGCCCGGTCGACGGCCTCGACGACGCGATCGCCGCGGTCAACGACTCGAAGTACGGCCTGTCCGCCGCCGTGTTCAGCGACAGCCTGGCGGCCGCCTACCGCTTCGCCGAACAGGTGGAGTGCGGCCAGATCGCCGTGAACACCACGACCTCGGGCTGGGACGTGCACCACCCGTTCGGCGGCTTCCGCGACTCGGGGTCGGCGTTCAAGGAGCAGGGCGTCGAGGCGCTGCACTTCTACACCCGGGTCAAGACCGTCGCGATCCACTTCGGGCGGTGAGCGGGATGGCGGACGAGACCATCGGCATCATCGGCGCCGGCATCGTGGGGCTGGCCATCGGCCGGGAGCTCACCAAGCGCCGGCCGGGCGCGCGGGTCGTGCTGCTCGAGAAGGAGAATCGGGTCGCGGTCCACCAGACCGGCCACAACTCCGGCGTCGTGCACGCGGGCATCTACTACAAGCCGGGCAGCCTCAAGGCGCTGCTCTGCACCCGCGGCGGCGCCATGCTCCGCGAGTACTGCGCGGACCGGCATCTTCCGTACGACGAGTGCGGGAAGCTGGTCGTGGCGGTGACGCCCGACGACGTGACCCGGCTCGACGCGCTCGCCGCCCGGGCCGGGGTCAACCTCGTGCCCGGGCTTCGTCGCGTCGGGCCCGAGGAGATCCGCGAGATCGAGCCGCACGGGGCCGGCCTCGCCGCGCTGTACTCGCCGAAGACCGCGATCACCGACTACGTGCAGATCGCCGAGTCGTTCGCCGAGGACATCGTGGCGGCCGGGGGAGAGGTGCGCTTCAACTTCCCGGTCACGTCGGTGCGGCAGGACCTCGGCGGGCTGACCGTGTCCTCGCCGGCCGGGGAGCTCGCCGTCGACCAGCTGATCGTCTGCGCGGGCATCCAGAGCGACCTGGTCGCCGGGCTGGCCGGCGACACCGCCGCGCCGCGGATCATCCCGTTCCGCGGCGAGTACATGCGGGTCAAGCCGGAAAAATCCGACATGGTGCGGGGGCTCATCTATCCGGTGCCCGATCCGCGCTACCCGTTCCTGGGCGTGCACTACACGCGGCGGGTGGACGGAACCCTCGAAGTCGGACCGAACGCGGTTCTCGCGACCAAGCGGGAGGGCTATCGCCGGGGCGACTTCTCGGCAAAGGATCTCTGGGGCATCGCCACCTGGCCGGGGGCCTGGAAGATGGCCGGGCAGCATTGGCGGACGGGCATCAAGGAGATGTACGGGTCGTTCTCGAAGCGCGCGTACATGAAGGCGGCCCGGCTCTACGTGCCCGAGATCGGCGTCCACGATGTCGTCCGCGCGGGCGCCGGCGTGCGGGCGCAGGCGCTCGACCGCGACGGCAGCCTGGTCGACGACTTCCGCATCCACCGGCTCGGCGCGGTCACCGCCGTACGGAATGCGCCGTCTCCCGCCGCGACGTCCAGCATGGCCATCGCCGAGCACGTCCTGGATGTCATCGAGGGCAAGAGCGCGGAGTAGACCCCTGCGTTTCGTGCAACAACCGGTTGCGCGCCAGGGACTCCGCACAGCGCTTTCCCAGCCCTAGCGTCGTAGGCCACACCCCGGCAACTCCGGCCGGCGAAGGAAGGAAGAGCCCATGTTCGTCGTCGACTCCCAGGTGCACATCTGGAAGGAGGAGACCCCGGACCGCCCGTGGGTCCCCGGCGCCCGCGAGCGCATCCGCCTCAACGGCCACCGGGAAGACCCGTTCAGCTACGAGGAGTGCCTCGCGCTGATGGACGAGGCCGGCGTCAACCGGGCTCTCATCCTCCCGCCGTCCTGGGAGGGCGACCGCATCGACTACGCCCTGGAGGCCTGCGAGGCGTACCCGGAGCGGTTCGGGATCATGGCGCGGATCCCGCAGAACAAGCCTGAAGAGGGCAAGGCCATGCTCAAGGACTTCGCGCAGAACCCGTACGTGAAGGGCACCCGGCTCACCTTCCACCGGCCGATCGACCGCAACTGGATGATCGACGGCACCAACGACTGGTACTGGCCGATCGCCGAGGAGCTGAACATCCCGACGATGGTGCACGCCCCGATCTGGAAGGCCGAGCTCGGCCAGATCGCGGCCCGCCACCCCGGGCTGAAGATCATCATCGACCACATGGGCATCATGGCCCGGTGCGTGGACGACGCCATCGGCTACTGGGTGCAGGAGACCGCCGACCTGTACAAGCACCCGAACATCTACGTGAAGGTGTCGGCGATCCCTGGCTACTCGACGCAGCCCTTCCCGAACCTCAACATCGAGAAGTACGTCCGCGAGATGGTCGACAAGATGGGGCCGCAGCGCTGCTTCTGGGGCACCGACATCACCCGCCTGCTCGGTCACGGCCTCAGCTACGTGGAGACCATCGAGCAGTTCACCAAGCACTTCGACTTCACCCCGGAGGAGCTTGAGTGGATCATGGGCCGGGGCATCAGCGAGTGCCTGAACTGGCCCATCACGGAGCCCGCCAAATGAGTGACGGCGGCGACGCGGTCATCAGCGCCTTCCTGGCGGCGGGCGCGGACTACGTCTTCTCCTCGCCGGGCTCCGAGTGGGCCCCGGTGTGGGAGTCGATCGCCCGCCGCCACCGGGACGGCGTGCCCTGCCCGCACTACCTCGACCTCACCCACGAGACGGTCGCGGTGGGCATGGCCACCGGGTACGGCCTGGTGACCCGCCGCGGCCAGGGTGTGCTGCTGCACGCCGGGCCCGGCCTGCTGCAGGGGTCGGTCGCGATCCACGGCGCGCTGCTGGCCGGGGTGCCGATGGTGGTGGCCTCCTCGGAGTCGACCACCTACGGCGACGGGCCCGGCCCCGACCCGGGCGGCCAGTGGTACCGCAACCTGTCGGTGGTCGGCGGCCCGCACGTGATGGCGGCGCCGTTCACCAAGTGGAGCAACCAGGCGGCCAGCGTCCACACCCTGCCGACCATGATCACCCGCGCGGCGGAGCTGGCGGCGCAGGCCCCGGCCGGCCCGGTCTACCTGAACATCCCGCTCGAGGTCCTGCTCGAACCGTGGGAGGAGCAGCCGGTCCACCCCGTGGCGCCGCGCGGCACGACGGTCAGTTCCCCGGACGACGTCACGGCCGTCGCCGGCCTGCTCAGAACGGCCGCGAACCCGGTGATCGTCACCGAGACCGCCGGCCGCGAGGAAGACGGCATGGCGGCGCTCGTGGCGTTCGCCGAGGCCTGGACCATCCCGGTGGTCGAGCCCAACTCGGCGGTGTGCGCGAACTTCCCGCGCGACCACGAGCTGCACGCCGGCGGGGATCTGGAGCCGTGGGTCGACACCGCCGACCTGATCGTCCTGGTGAACTGCCGGGCGCCGTTCTATCCGCCGAGCCGTGAGCCGGCCCACGCGAAGATCGTGGTCATCGACGACGTTCCGCAGCGGCCGCACATCGTCTATCAGGTGCTGCGCGCCGACGCGTACGTGTCAGGGGGTGTCGCCGCGACGTTGCGCCAGCTGGCCGCCCAGGCCGGCCATGCACCCAGCCGGTCCTGGCAGACCGCGGAGCCTTCCGCCGTCCAGGCGGCCGAAGCGAAGGCGAACGGGCTCGACCCGATCGCCGTGACGGCCACGCTGCGTGACCTGATCGGCGAGGAGTCGATCGTGGTCGACGAGACCATCACGCACAGCCGGGTCGTTCAGCGTCACCTGCGGCGCACCCGCGCGGACTCCTACTTCTACGTGCAGGGCGGGCTCGGGCAGGGGATCGGCGTCGCGCTCGGCGTCAAGCTGGCGGCGCGGGACCGGACCGTCGTGCTCACCATCGGTGACGGCGCGTTCCTCTACAACCCGGTCATCCCGTCGCTCGAGGCGGCCAAGGCCAACGGGCTGCCGCTGCTGATCCTGGTCTACAACAACCACGAGTACCGCTCGATGAAGATGAACCACCTGCGCTTCTACCCGAAGGGCGCGGCCGTCGAGACCGGCGAGTTCCTCGGCAACGACCTGAGCGATCAGCCCTCGCTCGCGGCCTTCGCCGAACCGTTCGGCATGCACGGCGAGACCGTCACCCAGGCCGGCGAGCTGCGGCCGGCCCTCGAACGGGCGCTCAAGTCCGTGCGCAACGGCACCACCGCGATCGTCAACGTCCGCGTCTCGCGCTGAGTCTTGGAGAACCACCTATGCCCGTCGTGATCCCGGCCGCCGAGCTGGGCGAGTTCGTCACCGCACTTCTCAATACCAAAATCCCCGACCCCGACCACGCGCGTACGGTCAGCGACGTGCTGCTCTGGGCCGCCCGGCGCGGCGTCGACTCGCACGGCGTCGCCCGGGTCCCCCGCTACCTGGAGCTGCTCGACTCCGGCGAGGCCAACGCCACGCCCGAGTTGAGCTTCTCCGGCGGCCCGTCCGGCGTCACCGTCCTCGACGCCGACCGCGCGCCCGGGCCGATCGCGCTCACCGCCGCGGCCGACGAGGCGGTGCGGCGCGCGCAGGCCGTCGGCATCGGTGCGGTGGGGGTGCGCCGCACGGTCCACACCGGCGCGATCGGCTACTACACGTCCCGGATCGCCTCGCAGGGCCTGGTCGGGATCGCGTTCGTGGCCGGCATGCCGAACATGAGCTACCCCGGCGTCACCGGCGCGGCGGTCGCCACGAGCCCGCTGTCGATCGCCGTCCCCACGGCCGGTTCTTCCCCGGTGCTGCTCGACATGGCGACGGCCGGCATCGCGCTGGGAAAGATCGCGCAGTACCGAAACGCCGGCAAGACGCTGCCCGAGGGCGTCGCGGCGACCGCCGACGGCACCCCGACCACCGACCCGGCGCTCGCCAAGATGCCGCTGCCGCTGGGCGGGGCGAAGGGCGCCGGCATGTCGCTGGTCTTCGAGCTGATCACCAGCGTGCTGGTGGGCGCCCCGATCGTGTCGTCGTTCCACTCGGACGACCCGCAGGGCCGCGTGCACCGGCAGAACGCGCTGATCCTCGCCCTCGACCCGGCGGCCTTCGGCGACCCGGCGGCGTTCACCGAGCACGTGTCGGAGACCCTCGCCGCGCTGCAGGGGCTGCCGTCGACGGGCGAGATCCGCTACCCGGGCCAGAACAGCGCGGCGATCGCCTCGAAGCGGGCGGCCGAGGGCATCCCGGTCGGGCCGAAGGTGTGGGGCGAGCTCGAGGTAGCTGCGGAGAAGCTCGGGGTTGCGGTCCCGGTCACCCCTGGCGGGTGAGGCGTCGGCTTCCGCATGACCCGACGATGGGCGCATGACTGCGGAAGCCAGGCCCGGGATCCAGGTAGGCCCGACGAGCGAATTCACCCTCTTCTTCCACGTGCGGCCGGGGCACGGCCCGGCCCTGCACGAGGCGCTGCGGAACCTGCAGGAGTCGCCCGGCTACCGGCCGGGCGACTACGACCTGCCGATCGCGGTCATCCACGAGGCGCGGTTCGTGCCGTTCGACAACGACACCCGGCTGCTGTTCGCGACCAGCTTCGACGGGCCGTGGGACTCGTACATGGACGACTTCGCGTCGAAGCCGCTCAAGCTGTTCGACGCGATCTTCCAGCACGTCGAGGGCTACGAGGGCCTGCCCGACCTGGAGTCGGTCAAGAAGTTCGTGCTCAGCGCCCAGGTCTCCGCCGGCGGTTACGCCCGCAACTACGGCGGCACGGTGAAGGAGATCCGCAAGGCCGAGCGGGTCAACCGGGCGTTCCAGGAGGTCCTCGACGACCCGGCCGCGGCCGGGCTGCTGGAGGCGCCGGCGCTCGCGCCGCTGCTCGCCGAGGCTGCCGACTAGATGTCCGATCACATATCCGGGCCCCGGGCGCTGGCCGAGCCGATCGCCGACATCACCGACGTGTACGCGTTCCCGAGCCCCGAAACGCCGGGACACCTGGTCCTCGTCGTCAACACGCTGCCGTTCGCCCCGCCGGACGCCCGCCACTCCGACGGCCTGATCTACCGGTTCCGGCTGCGGCCGCTGACCCCGGAGACGATCCTGTCCGGCGCGGGCGATCAGGAGCACGTCCTCGACTGCGTGTTCGACGAGCGGGGCGTGCCCGCCGCCACGAGCGAGGGCGACGGCGTACGCGTCTTCGCCGGCCCCCGCTGGGACCCGTTCATCCTCGACGCCCCCGCGGCCCTCAAGACCATCGCGAGCGGGCAGCTGGCCTTCATCGACCCCGCCACGATCTACCTCGACGGCAAGAACGTGCTGAGCATCGTCCTCGACGTGGACAGCGCGCGGGTCCTCGGCGGCGACGGCATGTTCGCGGTGGTGGCCGAGACGCTGACCCGCGGCCGGCTCAACGTCCGCATCGAGCGCACCGGGCGGCCCGAGGTCAAGAACCTGCTGCTCGGACCCAAGCAGTTCGACCGGGTCAACCGCGACTTGGAGATCCGCGACCTCTACAACATGGAGGACGCATACCACCTCGCCGACGGTTACCTCGGCGCCTACCGGGCCCGGCTGAACGCCAACCTCGCGTTCTGGGACGGGCTCGACGGGCGCGTCGACTGGCCCGCCGACGCTGATGGCGAGCACCCGCTGACCCGGCTGATCCTCAACGACCGGCTTGTCGTCGACACCCGCAAGCCGTACGCGGAAACCGGGTCTTTCCTGGAGATCGAGAGGGCCGCGCTGGCCGGCGAGGAGCACCGCACCTGCGGCGGCCGGGCGCTCAACGACGACGCGATGGACACCCTGTTCACCTTCCTGATCAACGCGGGCCACGGCCCGGTGATCCGCGACGGCGTCGACCGTTCCAGCCGCCCGGCCTCGCGAAAGTTTCCCTACCTCGCGGAGCCCAACCCGGACCCGCCGCAGCCGCCCGCACACCTGTAGGGGACGACATGGCCCTCGACCTCGACGACATCCAGGCCGGCGCGTTGCACGAGCGGCCCTCGCCGTACGTCGGCACCTATGTGCTGTTGCACGTGCGTGACCGCAACGACGGCCGCAACCTTCTCCGGCGGCTGATCCCGCTGCTCTCGCCGGCGCGTGCGGTCGTCGACCGCACGCCCTCGGCGTGGCTGACGGTCGCCCTGAGCTACCAGGGATTAAAGGCGCTAGGCGTGCCGGAGGACTCGCTGGAAAGTTTCGCGCCGGAGTTTCGCGAGGGGATGGCGGCCCGCGCGGCGCTGCTCGGCGACGTCGGCGAGAGCGGCCCCGAGCACTGGGAGGCGCCGCTCGGCCGCCCGGAGGTGCACATCGCGCTCGCCACCCTCGCGCCCGACCGGGCCGGACTCGACGAGGCGGTGGCGAAGGCGCGCGCGGCCCAGGACGAGTTCCCCGGCGTCGAGGTGATCTGGCGGCAGGACTGCTACCAGCTGCCGACCGGGCGCACCTCGTTCGGCTTCAAGGACGGCATCGGGCAGCCGGCCGTGGAGGGCCTGCCGGGGCGGCGGCCGGGGGAGGAGCCGATCAAGGCCGGCGAGTTCATCCTCGGCTACCCCGACGAGACCGGCGGGACCGCACCGATGCCCACGCCCGACGTCCTCGGCCGCAACGGCACCTACGTCGTGTTCCGCAAGCTGCACACCAAGGTCGCGGCCTACCGGCAGTACCTGCGCGACCGGGCCGCCGACCGGCACGAGGAGGAGCTGCTCGGGGCGAAGATGGTCGGCCGCTGGCAGAGCGGCGCGCCGCTCGCCGTCACGCCGGACAAGGACGACCCGGAGCTCGGCGCGGACCCGCAGCGCAACAACGACTTCCGGTACGGCGACGACCTGCGCGGCCTGAAATGCCCGGCCGGAGCGCACGCCCGCCGGGCCAACCCGCGCGACGCCCTCGACCACGAGGGAACCGTCGACGTCCGGCTGCACCGCATGATCCGCCGGGGCACCAGCTACGGCCCGATGCTGCCCGAGGGCGTGCTCGAGGACGACGGCGCCGACCGGGGCATCATCTTCGTCTTCGCGGGCGCGCACCCCAAGCGGCAGTTCGAGTTCGTCAAGACCCAGTGGCTCAACGACGGGATCTTCATCGGGGCCCCGAGCGAGAGCGACCCCCTCGTCGGGCCGCGCGACGGCGCCGGCACCTTCACCGTCCCCCGCAAGCCGATCCGCCGCCGCCTGCGCGACCTGCCGCCGTTCGTCGTGACGCGCGGCGGCGAATACCTGTTCGCACCGGGCCTGAGCGGGCTGCGGTGGCTGGCCGAGCTGAAGTGACCCTGGAGACGCCATGACCGATCGCTGGAAGCCCCTGGACTTCGGCCCGCCCGCCCCCGACGACGCCGACCCCGGCAAGTCGGTGCTGCTCGACTACGCCGCCGGTGGGGCCGTCGCCGTCATCACGCTGAACCGGCCCCAGGCCGACAACGCGATCAGCACCGCGATGGGCGCCCGGCTCACCGAGGTCCTCGAGACCATCGCCGTCGAGCCCTCGGTCCGCGTCGCCGTCCTCACCGGCGCGGGCGTGCGCGCCTTCTCGGTCGGCAGCGACCTGCGGCAGCGCAAGAGCATGACCAAACAGCAATGGCTGCGCCAGCGCCAGGACTTCGACCGGACCCTGTACACGCTGCGGCAGCTGCGGAAGCCGATCTTCGCGGCGGTCAACGGCATCGCGTACGGCGGCGGCTCCGAGATTGCCCAGAGCACCGACTTCATCATCGCCTCCGACAACGCCACCTTCGGCCAGCCGGAGGCGATGATCGGCCTGTCGGCCGGGGGCGGCTCGCCGGTCCTGCTGCCCCGCGCCCTGCCGCCCGGCAAGGCCCTGCAGATGCTGATGACCGGCGACCCGATCACCGCCCAGGAGGCTTTCCGGCTGGGCATGGTGAACGAGATCCATCCGCCGGACGAGCTGATGCCGGCCGCGCACCGCATCGCCGAGAAGATCGCGAGCAACTCCCCTACCGCGGTGCAGGCGGTCAAGCGGGCCGTCCGCATGGGCCAGGGCCAGCCGATCGAGCAGGCCATCGCGATCATGATGGAGGCGCACTGGCGCTCGGCCGTCCACCCGGACCGCGTCGAGGGCATCGGCGCCTTCAACGACAACCGTGACCCGCACTTCCAGGACGCCGACTACTGATCGGGGGCCTTCCCATGACCATCACCGACGACATCGCCCGCAACCGTGCCGCCCTCGCGATGATCAAGGAAGAGCCGTTCAACGCCGAGGCGCCGCACTCCGCGCTGGCCCTCGACGTGACGCCGACCGAGCTGCACTACGTCCGCAGCAACTTCGCCCTGCCCGACCACGAGGGCACCCTCCAGATCGGCGGCGCGGTCGGCAACCCGCTCACGCTCACCGTCGACGACCTGCGCGCCCTGCCCGCCGTGGACCACGTCGTCACCCTGGAATGCGCCGGCAACGGCCGCCTCGACATGCGGCCGCTGCCCACCGGCGAGCCGTGGGGCGGATACGCGGTGTCCACCGCCCGCTGGCGGGGCGCCCGGCTGGCCGACGTGCTGCGCCGGGCCCAGCCCGCCCCGGACGGCGTCGAGCTCCGCTGCCAGGGCGCCGACCGCGGCAAGTACCACCTCGCCTCGGTCCTCGAACCGGCCGACGCCGACCTGACGTTCGTCCGCTCGCTGGGCCTCGCGCACGCGGCCGACCCGGCGTCCGAGATCCTCATCGCGTACGAGATGAACGGCGAGCCGCTCGTGCCCGACCACGGCGCCCCGTTCCGCCTGATCGTGCCGCACTGGTACGCGGTGGCGTCGGTCAAATGGCTGGCGCGGCTCGACGTCATCACGTCGCCGTTCGAGGGCGAGTTCCAGACCGGCCACTACATCTACCAGTGGGCCGACCGTCCCTTCGAGCCGGTCACGCTGATGCGGGTCCGGGCCCGCATCACCGACCCCGCGCCCGGCACGACGATCCCGGAGGGCCGATACACGATCCGCGGCAAGGCGTGGTCCGGCTCGGGGCCGATCACCGAGGTGGGCCTGAGCTTCACCGGCGCGAGCGAGTGGAGTCCCGCCGTGGTGTCGCCGCCGGCGGAGCCGTACGCGTGGCAGGACTGGAGCTTCGAGTGGGAGGCCACGGTCGGGCGGCACAGTCTGCGGGCGCGGGCGCGGGACGCCTCCGGCGACGTCCAGCCCGAGGTGCCGCCGTGGAACCGGCTCGGGTACGGCAACAACGCGGTCGAGCTGTCGTACGTCGACGTGCGCTGACACCTGCCTAAGATCGTCGGCATGGGGACGCGGCTCGTTCAGATCAACATGAACGCCGGCGACGACGCCGCGCTGGGCGGCTTCTGGGCGGAGGCGATCAGGCGGAGCTGGTCGCGCGCCTAGAAGGAGCCGGGCGCGACCCCCGCCGACGTGGGGCAGGGCGACGTCCCGGGGTCGTCATGGCCGACCCCGAGGGCAACGAGTTCTGCCTGCTCGCGCTGGGCTAGCCGATCGCGCCCAAGCTGTCCGAACCGGGCCGCGCGACGGCGGCCGACGCCAGGGCCACGGCGAAGAGCAGCACGCCGAGGAAGCCGCAGCCGTACCCGTAGGTCAGCGACAGGGACCAGAACGGCTGGACCGGGGGACCGGCGGCGAACGTGGCGGTGCCGAGCAGCAGCACGCCGAACAGCGCCTGCGGCAGCAACAGCACGAGGGCGACGATGGTCGAGAGGCGGGCCAGCGCGCGGATCGACGGGGCCGCGTGCTCGGTGCGGCGGCTCGCCCAGCCGGTGAGCAGCCAGCCGACGAGCGCGCCCGAGAGCAGCCCGAGCACGGCTGCGGCGGTGACGTAGCCGGGGGTGAGCCGGTCGAGCCGGGCGGTGACGTCGAACGAGCCGGCGGGGGTGTCGACGACGTCGGTGGTGGTCTCGACCTTCAGGGCGCGGCCGTCGCGGGTCGCGGTGAAGGTGCGGCCGGTGTCGTCGACCTCGCCGGTGGCGATGGACGTCGGCCCGGTGACCTCGGCGTCGCTGACCTGCCAGCCGGCCGCGACCAGGCGGTCCTGCGCGGCGGCGGTCCAGGACCGGTAGCTGCCGGAGATGAAGCGACCGGTCGGGAACAGGATCAGGGTGGAGAACTCGAAGTCCTCGCTGTGGCCGTAGAGCGCGACGCCGGCGTAGGAGCGCTCGGACGGGTCGAAGAACAGGCCGTCCCCGTTGCGCGCGGCCTCGGCGGGAAGACCGGGGAAGACGGTGGCCTTGATCTCGGCGAGGGCGGCGCCGGACGGGTGGTCGGGTGCGAACTCCCAGGCCACCCTGGCGGCGACGGAAGCGCCGAGGAAACCGGCGATCAGGGCGACGAAGGCGGCGACCACGACGATGCCGCGGCCGGCGGGACGGCCGAGGCGGGCGCGCAGGCCGTGCCGCAGCAGGTTGGCCGCCTCCCGCAACGTCGGGATGTGGCGGCTCGCGGGGGCGGCCTCCATGAGGGTGTCGAGGAGTTCGGCGCGGCGGCGGCCGGGCGGGTAGGCGCGCAGCAGCAGGCGGTAGCGCGCGTCCAGGCGGCTCACGCGGTCGCCGGGCCGAAGCCGGGGCGGGCCGGCGAAGGGCGCGCCGCCGGAGGATCGGCCGCCGATGGGCCGGTGCGGATTGCGAGCTGGGCGCCGGCCGTGCGGGCGTTGTGGCCGAGCCGCTCGACCTCGGCGCTCAGGGCGCTGACGCCGCCCTGGGTGAGCCGGTAGTAGCGGCGGTCGCGGCCGTCGACCTTCTCGACGCGGTCGACCTCGACGAGGCCTTCCGCGGCGAGCCGGTCGAGGGCCGCGTACAGCGTCCCGGCCTGCAGGGTCACCTGGCCCTCGGACAGGCGGGACACCTCCTGGATGATCCCGTAGCCGTGCCGGGCCGCCTGCGCCAGCGCGGTGAGTGTCCAGAAGGTGGGTTCCCGCATCGCCTTCGCCATGGAGGGCAATATAAAGATGATCTGAGTATGGGTCAACCGCGGTGGAGGCGGACCGTGACGGCCGTACGTGTGTAGCCGACCGTCGCCCGATAACCGGCCGGCGCGACCACCCGGGCGAACTTGCCGTGCACGCGCCGGGCGCTGAGGACGGTCCCATCGCGGGAGACGGTGAGGGTGCCGCCGAGCACCGCGTCCCCGTCGACCTCGATTTCGGCGCCGCGGGAGACCACGAGGTCGCCGAGGCGGAGAGAACCGGCGACGCGCAACGCGCGGGAAACGACGAGGGTGCCGCCCGAGACCACCACATCGCCGCAGCCCAGAGCCCGTGACGACGCCGCGACCAGGGTGCCGCCCGCGATCGTCGTGCCGCCGCGATAGGAGTTGTCGCCGGTCAGCGTCAGGGTCCCGGTGCCGGTCTTGACCAGCCCGCCGCGCCCGGAGATGTCGTTGCGCCACGAGTCGGCGGCGCCGAACCCGCCGGCCGCCGCGTCCAGCGTCACCACCACGTCGCGGTCGAACGCGCCGTACCCGTCGGCGGCGGCGAAGAGGTTGAGGCGGCCCCAGCTCTCCGGCCCGTCGAGCAGTGTCCAACCCGCGCCCAGGGCCGTCGTCCGCAGCACTTCCCGGCGCTGCGCGGCGGTCAGATACGGCTGCCGGGTCTCGAGCAGCACCTCGGCCCCGGCCGGCACGACCATCGCCGCGTTCGAGCGGGCGCGCGGCAACCCGTACGTGAGCTTGGGGTTGATTGTGTTGGCATTGGCCTTCCGGTCGCCGTAGGCGTCCGCGCCCCGGTGCGCGAAGCCGAACACATCGTCACCGACCTGAGCGGTGAAGTAAGCCAGGGCCTGCTCGCGAGCCGCCGTCTTGAGAGAAAGATTGGCCGGGTCGTTGAGGATCGCGGCGGTGAGCGCCGTCGCCAGGATCCGCCCGCCGATCACGTCGACGGGGGAGTGCATGCCCGAGACGATGCGCGTCTCGGCCAGGTCGAAGGCGGCCGTCACGAGCTCCTGGAAGCGCTCCGGCACGGCGTACGCGAAAGCCAGCGCGGCCAGGTGGAAAGCGTTGGTGTGCCCGCTCGGGAAGCCGCCGTCGCTCGACGGCGTCGCGCTGCGCTGGCGCAGCAGCTGCGGCACCACGGTGACCGGCGAGTCGTAGACCGGGAAACCGAGCGCGTCGACAGCGCCGGTGTCCACGACGACGCTGTCCGCGTTCATCCGCCACGGCCGCGGGTACTGGTAGGCGGCCTTGCTCGGGTTGCCCGACGAGAAAGATCCGCGGATGGTGTTGACCAGGCTGACCACCTGGCCGAGCGCCGAGGTGGGCGACCCCGCGCCGAGGGCCGATCCGGCGGGCGCGCCGGCCGGCACCGCGTCGTCGATGGTGGTGGCGGGCGTGCCGGCCGGGGCCGAGGTGATCGAGGTGACGGCGAGCGCGCCCGCCTTGTAGATCGGCGCGAGCGGGCCGAGGCCGGAGATGGCGGCGTAGCTCTGGTGCTGCCGGTCCTGGACGAAAGCCCGTGCCTCCATCGCCGGGGTGCGGGTGCGGGACACGTGGGCGACGTACCGCATGCTCGCCCGCAGCGCGGGGGCGTCGAGCACGGTGCCGGTGTTCCAGGCCGCGCCGGTCTGCCAGAGCCGCTGCATGCCGGAGAGGATCCGGACCGCCGCGTTGGTGTCGGCCGTCGTGTTGGCGGCGATATTCGTCCGGTAACTGTCGACAAAGGAGGCCGCCGCCGGCAGCTTTTTGAGGAAGGCCGTCCCCAGGGTGCCGGCGGCCGTGGCGCGCAGCAGCGTGCGGCGGCTGAGGAAGGATTCGATCACGATTCCGGATGCTCGGGCACCGCGGAGGCCGCCCGGAGAACCACCGATGAACGCAAACTTTTTTCACCTATGAGTTTTACGTGAGCCGTCGACAGGCGCCGATGCGGTCCCCTTTAGAATCCTCGCCAAGGCTCGATGGAGGACAACGTGGCAACCACCCTTTACGGGCGCGCCCGCACGGCGCTGCTCGCCCTGCTCGCCGCGACCGCGGTCATCACCGGCCTCTCCGCCGCCGCGCCCGCCCACGCCGACGGCGGCCTCGGCACGCCGCCCGGGGTCAGCGCGGCCGACTGGGCGCCGGTCGGGGTCGACGGCGACAAGGGCGCTCCGCCCCAGGCCACCGTGGCCACGAGGCGAGCGGCCGGGGCGGCCGCGACCGCCGCCACCTGCCCCGACAAAGCCTGCTACTTCTACAACGCGGGCCGCCAGGAGGTCGCCAACACCGGCGCCGTCGGCTACATGTCCATCGCGAAGCCGGCCGTCACGTACGGCGACCATTCGCTGGGCGAGCTTTCCGTGCAGAGCTCCCTCAACGGCATCCGGCAGATCGTCGAGGTCGGCTGGAACGTCGACCCGGTCGTCAACGGCGACTACGAGCCGCACCTGTTCGTCTACCACTGGGTCAACAGCCAGGAGTCCTGCTACAACGGCTGCGGCTTCGTCGTCGCCGCCGACACCACGGTGAAGCCGGGCGCGATCCTGCCCGTCGGCGAGAGCAAGCGGTTCGCCATCCAGTTCTTCAAGAGTTCCTGGTGGGTCTCGTACGACAACCAGTGGATCGGCTACTTCCCGTCGACGCTGTGGTCGGACGAGGACGTGACTTTCACGTCGGCGGGCGCCTACCAGGTGTTCGGCGAGGTGGCGTCGCCGGCCGACCAGCCGTGCACCGACATGGGCACCGGCGTGCAGGGCTCAGCCGGAGCGGGCGCCAAGCCACAGCCGGCGTACTTCCTCAGCTGGTCGGTCTTCGACCTCGAAGGTGTCTCGTCGTCCTCGTCGCTGCTGACCCCGAAGGCGCCGGACGTGGCGGCCTACACGATCGGCGCGCTGAACGCACGCTCGTTCCTCTACGGCGGCCCCGGCTTCTGCTGATCGCCGCCGCTTATCGCTGCTCCTTAGCTGTCGTCGGTGACGCGGCCCAGCTGGCGATCAGGTCGAGGGCGTCCTGATCCGGTGACCCGGGCTGGGCGCTGTAGGCGTTGAGCTGCAAGCCCTGGTCGGTGACGAGGGTCATGGACTCGTAGGCGAGGCTGAGGTCGCCGACCAGCGGGTGGTGCAGGCGTTTGACGCCGGAGCGGTGCAGCCGTACGTCGTGCGCGGCCCACCAGGTGCGGAACCGGTCGCTGCGGGTGGAGAGCTCGCCGACCAGGTCGGTGAGGTCCTTGTCGTACGGGTTGCGTCCGGCCTCGCCGCGCAGCAGCGCGACGACATCTTCGGCGAGTTGTTCCCAGTCGCGGTAGAAGTCCTGCGAGGCCGGGTCGAGGAAGACGAACCGGGCGAGGTTGGGCCGGCCGGTAGCTTTCTCGAAGGCGGGGGCGAAGACGGCGCGGCCAAGGTGGTTGGCGCCGAGGATGTCGAGGCGGCCGTTGCGCACGTAGGCCGGGGCGCCGGTCATCGCGTCGAGCAGTTGCTGGACGGCCGGCCGGAGGTCAGCGGTGGTGCGGCGCCGGGTGGCGCGGGCGCGCGGGCCGGCGTTGGCCTGCCGGGCGAGGTCGTAGAGGTGGTCGCGCTCGGCCTCGTTGAGTTGCAGAGCCCGGACCAGGGCGTCGAGGACGCTGTCGGAGACGCCGCTCAGGTTGCCACGTTCCAGCCGGGTGTAGTAGTCGACGCTGACCCCGGCGAGCATGGCTGTTTCCTCGCGGCGCAGCCCCGGCACGCGGCGGCTGGTGCCGTAGGCGGGCAGTCCGGCCTGTGCGGGGGTGATGCGGGCGCGGCGGGTGGTGAGGAAGTCGCGGGTCTCGGCGCGGTGGTCCATGCCGTCGACGCTACGTCCGGCTCCGTCGGCCCGGGAGGTTCTGTTGTTGCCGGTCATCGGTTGGTCATGCGTTCGGCCTGCTCGGAGTAGCGGCCGCCCTGAATGTCGACCTGCCCGACGGCGCCGTCGATCTCGGCGAGGTCGGCCGCGGTCAGCGACACGTCGGCGGCGCCGATGTTCTCCTGCAGCCGCTCGGGCCGGCGGGTGCCGGGGATCGGGACTATCCACGGCTTCTGGGCCAGCAGCCAGGCCAGCGCGATCTGCGCGAGGGTTGCGTTCTTGCGCGCGGCGATCTCGCCGAGCCGGTCGACGAGGGCCTGGTTGGCCTTGCGGGCGTCGGCCTCGAACCGCGGGATCGTGGTCCGGATGTCGCCGGGGGTGAACGCGGTGTCGGTGCTGATCGTGCCGGTGAGGAAGCCCTTGCCGAGCGGGCTGTACGGGACCAGGCCGATGCCGAGCTCCTCGCACATCGGGATGATCTCCGCCTCGGGCCGCTTCCACCACAGTGAGTACTCGTTCTGCAGCGCGGTGACCGGCTGCACGGCGTGCGCCCGGCGGACGGTCGCGGCTGCGGCTTCGGACATGCCGAAGTGCTTGACCTTGCCGGCCTCGATGAGCTCCTTCTCAGGGAGGTAACACCAGAACCTCCCGCCGCCGCCGGGGGCATGCCTACCTTCGTTCGTGGCCGGTACCCGGCGCGGCGGAACGCCCCGGGATCGCGCCGCTCACGAGAGGATTCGACATGGCGCCACGCAGGTCGCTGATCACCGGCGTGAGCAGGGCGGACAGGCGGTGCTGATCGGTGCGTCGGCCCTGTTCTGGGGGCTGCAGTTCGCCTTCCTGAACCCGGCGCTGGCGCTGTTGCTGGCCACGGTATTCCACGCGAGCGCGGGGGAGATCGGCTGGGCGCTGGCGATCTACAACACCGGCGGGTTCATCGCCTCGCTGCTGCTTCCCGCCTACGCCGACCGGGCTCGGGACTACGTGCGGCCGATGCTTGCGTGCGGGGTGCTGACACTCGCGCTGGCCGGTGTGCTCGCCGTGACCAGGTCGCTGCCGGTGGCGGTGCTCGGCCTGGTCGTGCTGGGCGGGCCGGCCGGTGTCGGCAGTTCGCTGCTGTTCGCTCACCTCAAGCACACCGGCGCGGCGCCCGGCGACGTGGTGCGCACGCGGGCCCTCGTCTCGTTTGCCTGGGTCGCCGGTCCGCCGCTGGCCACCTTCCTCATCGGCGGCCTCGGTCCGCGGGCGATTCTGGTGGCCATCGCGGCGGTGGCGGTGCTCAACCTGGCCACGACCGCGGCGATGCGCCGGGCCGCGGTCGGCCGCGACGGCGACCCGGTTGCCGAAGCAGGCCGGATGCCGCGCGGACGCGTCGTCGCGGTGCTCGTGGTGTTCGTCGCGCTGCAGGCCACCAACAGCGCCACCGTCTCGATCATGAGCCTGTTCGTCACCGAGCGGCTCGGCCTCGCAGTGGCGTGGGCGGGCATCGCCCTCGGCGTCGCCGCCGGTCTGGAGGTACCGGCGCTGCTGCTGATCGGCAAGCTGACCGGCCGCGTGTCCGGGCCGATGCTGCTGCTGTCCGGGTGCGTGGCCGGCATCGTCTACTACGCCGTCATGGCCTTCGCCCGGGGACCGGTGCTGCTACTGGGCCTGCAGGCGCTCAACGCCTGGTTCTTCGCCACCGTCGCCGGCGTAGGGCTGACGCTGTTCCAGCAGATCATCCCGCGCCCCGGCCTGGCCGCCGGGCTCTACACCAACACCCGCCGGCTGGGCGCCATCGCCGCCGGCCCGCTGATCGGCCTCGGCTCGGCCACCCGGCTCGGCTACGGCGCGGTGTTCGCGGCCGGCGCCGCCGTCACCGTCGTCGCCGTGCTCGGCCTGCGGCTCGCGACCACTGACAGCCGTCCTGCTCGCCGTCCTGCATGGCCAAGAGGTCCTCGGCGCGGGCGCCCGCTGGACCGCCCGGGTCCTGAAGCCAGTCTCCCGTCGGCTGAGTTCTCCGCCCTGGTTGCGCCCGTGGCGGTGTCGGCCGTCAAGCGTGGACCGTCCGCTCGGTGGTGGCGATGATGAGCGCGGCGACGGCGCCGGGATTGTCGGCCATCGGGACGTGTCCGCCTCCGGGTAGTTCGCCGAGGTGGGTTTCCGGTGGCAGCTCATCCAGGTGGCGGGACTGTCGGGGGAGCAGGAGGCGGTCACGCGACCCGAAGGCGACGGTGACCGGCGCGTCGATGGGTGGCCCGGCGCGGTAGCAGCGCGGCTCGGTGGCCTTCATGGTCGCGTCGAAACCGGTGGCGCCGGCCATCGCCCGGACGGCGTTGCGGGCGTACGCCGCGGAGATCCGGGACGGGTGCCCGTGGGTTTGGCCGAGGATGAGGATCCGCCCGGCGCGGTAGCGGACGAGGTGGCACGCCGATGCGGTGAGATGCTTGGCGAGCCATCGGGTGGCGCGCAGGCTGATCCGGTTGTATAGCGGGGTTCGGCCGTGCCACAGGCCGGCCGGGGAGAGCAGGGTCAGCGACCGGACCGGGCGGACGGCGGCGAGTTCGAGGGCGACCCAGCCGCCCAGTGAGTTGCCGGCCACGTGCGGTGTCGCCACGCCCTGGGAGTCGAGGAAGGCGGCCACGGCGGCCGCGATGGCGTCCGGCCGTGGTTCGACGCCCGAGGGCAGCGGCGCAGACTCGCCGTGGCCGGGCAGGTCGACGGCGATGACGTCAAATCGCTCGGCGAGCCGGTCGAGGACGGGGTCCCACGCCTGGCGAGCGGACCCGATGCCGTGCAGCAGGATCAGCGGCGCCCCGGCGCCGCGGCGGGTGTATGCGAGTGCCATGGACGGAGGACGACTGGGCCCGCCACATTGTGACGTGCGGGACTTCTTCATCGACAGCCACGCCAGGAATGTGCTCGAGGCGGCGCCCGAGCAGCGGCACGCCGTCGTCGAGTATCTGCTGTGCGACAAGGCCGGCTTGTTCGGCGACGTGCACGGCCGCGAGCACGTCGCGGATGGCTTGCGCGGTGTTGGGAGCGCCGTCGGCGCCGCGTGGGGTGTTGCCGAACGAATAGACGCCGATTTCAAGCGTCATCGGACACTCCTTGATGAGGGGTGTCGGTGCCGGTACCTGCCCCAGCCCGCCTTTTGCTGGACGAGGTGCGCAGATCCCATTGCTGGCGGGTGGCGCGCAGCATGGCCTTGTACATCTGGCGGGGCGCGGGCGGGTCGGGTAGCGGCTGCGCTGCTTGGGCGGCGCACGCTTGCAGGAGGTAGCCGACGAACCGGCGCCACGTATCGGGGGCGGCGTCCGCGGTGGCGGTCAGGACGCCGGCGTTGGCCATGAGGAACATCGGCAGGTCCTCGGTGACGAAGTCAGCGCGCAGTTTCCCCGCGTCCTTGGCTCTTTCCACCAGGGTGCTGTAGTCGGCGAAGGCGCGGGCACGGTCGGCCTCGAACTGCTTCGCTGTGGGAAACGTCATGGTCAGCACGGTCGTGAACCCACGGTCGCCAGCTTGCATGGCGCAGATCTGTTCGACGTAGCCGCAGAAGCCGGCCCACGGGTCCGGGTTCGCCAACGCTTCGCGGGCGGCCCCGGCGTACGCGGTCATCTTGGTCTCGAAGGCTGCGGCGATCAGGTCCGCCCGGGTCGGGTAGCGGCGGTAGAGGGTGCCGACGCCGACGCCGGCGCGTTTGGCGATGTCTTCCATCGGTACGTCCAGGCCGAGCTCGGCGAAGACCTCGCGGGCGGCGTCGACGATGCGCTGCCGGTTGCGCTCGGCGTCGACGCGCAAGCCGGCGCCGGCCGGGGTCCGGGGTGCTGGAGGCGAGGTCATACAGATCACCCTACCTTCAAGTGGAGGATATCGTCCACTTCCGTGTTACGCTCGGTAGGTGTAGTGGAGGAAACCTTCCACTTCTTTCGAGGAGATCATCATGAAGGCAGTTGTGACGGCCGAGCAGGGTGCGACGCCTGAGGTCACCGAGGTGCCGAAGCCGCAGCCGGGCGCCGGTGAGGTGCTGGTCAAGGTGCAGGCGTCGTCGGTCAACGGGTTCGACCTGTCGGTCGCCGGTGGGTACGTCGTCGGGATGATGGAGCACCGTTTCCCGGTCGTGCTGGGTAAGGACTTCGCCGGCACCGTGGAGGCGGTCGGTGAGGGTGTCACTCGGTTCGCCGCCGGCGACAAGGTGTTCGGCGTTGTGACCAAGGCGTTCCTCGGCGACGGCGGCTTCGGCGAGTACGTCACGGTGCCGGAGGCGATCGGCATCGCAAAGCTTCCTGAGGGTGTCGAGCCGGCGGCTGCTGGTGCGGTCGGTCTGGCCGGTACGGCGGCCGTCGACTCGCTGGACGCGGTCGCCCCGCAGGCCGGTGAGACGGTGCTGATCAGCGGCGCCACCGGTGGCGTCGGTTCGATCGCCATTCAGCTCGCCGCCGCGGCCGGCGCGACGGTCATCGCCACCGCGAAGCCTGGTGAGGAGGCCGAGTTCGTCCGCGGCCTGGGCGCGCAGAAGGTCGTCGACCACACCGGGGATGTTGCGGCGCAGGTCCGCGAGATCAGCCCGACTGGCGTCGACGTGATCGTGCACCTGGCCGGCGACCCGGCCACGCTGGCCGGCCTGCTAACCGAGAAGGGCCGCATCGCCAGCACCATGGGCTTCGGCGCCGACCAGCACCCGGCGGCCACGTTCATCGTGGCCAACCCGGCCCCGGCCACCCTCGAGAAGCTCGCCGCCGACCTCGCCGCCGGCCGCGTCACCGTGCCGGTCAAGCGCACCTACACCCTCACCGAGGTGCCGGTCGCGTTCGGTGACTTCGCCGGCGGCACCCTCGGCAAGATCGCCATCACGGTCGCCTGACCACGATCCCCCTGGTTCTGGAGACCCCTCACCCATGAACATCGCCCTCTGGATCATCCAGGCGATCCTGGCCGCCGCATTCATCCTCGCGGGCGTGATGAAAGCGACGCAGCCCAAAGAAAAGCTCCAGCCCAACCTGCCCTGGGTGGAGGACTTCTCCCTCGGCACGGTCCGGCTGATCGGCGCGTCCGAACTGCTGGGCGGCCTCGGGCTGATCCTGCCCGCGGCCACCGGCATCGCGCCGATCCTGACCCCGATCGCCGCGTCCTGCCTGGCGCTGGTCATGGTCCTGGCCGCGATCACGCACCTGCGCCGCAAGGAGCCGTCCGGGGTCATGGTCAACGCGGTGCTGCTCGTGCTCTGCCTCGTCTTGGCCTGGGGCCGGTTCGGCCCCTACAGCTTCTGAAAACGCCCCGCCGCGCCGTCCCCGTCAATGGCACGCGGACGGCGCGCAGCCACCGACCGCGCCGCGCAGCGCCACCTCTCACGACACGATCAGGAGTTCCGCCATGTCCGTCCTTGTCATCGGTGCCACCGGCGCCCTCGGCCGTCTGCTGCTGCCCGAACTGCTCAAGACCGGCCTGCCCGCCGCCGACATCACCGCCGCCGGCCGCAACCAGGACGTCCTCGACGCCCTAGCCGCCGACGGCTATCGCACCGCCCGCGTCGACCTCGACGACCCCGGCCAGATCAGCGCTGCCGTCGCCGGACACGAGCAGGTGGTGCTGATCTCCGGCCAGGACCCACACCGGTTGCAGCAGCACAAAGCCGTCGTCGACGCGGCCAAGGCCGCCGGTGCGCGGCACCTCTACTACACCAGCGGGGTACGTTGCGATGACCCGAGCTTCGCGCTCGGCGCCGACCACAAGGCCACCGCACTTACAGCCTGACCGGCGACACCGACCACACGTACGTCGACCTCGCCGACGCCATGAGCGAGGTTACCGGCAAACCGATCCTCTACCAGCTGGTCACCCCCGAGCAGTACCAGGGCATCCTGACCGGCGCCGGGCTCGACGAAGGCACCGCCGGCTTCCTCGCCGCCCTCGACCAGAACATGGGCGCAGGCATCATGTCCGTCACCGGCGACGACCTCGTCCGCCTCATCGGGCACCCCACCACACCCCTGGCCGAAGGACTCCGCCAGGACGGCTGACCCCACCCCCGCATTCAACTCCCCGCCCCGACCTTCGCAGAAAGACTCGGGAACCCCCTATGAACGTCACTGTCTTCGGCGCTACCGGCGCCATCGGCCAGTTCGTCGTCAGCGAGTTGCTCGCCGCCGGTCACACCGTCACCGCGTACGCCCGTAACCCGGCGAAAGTGCCGGCCTCGTGGCCCGACGACGTACGGGTGGTCATCGGCGCGATCACCGACCCCGGCGCGATCGACAACGCGGTCATCGACGCGGAGGCGGTCATCTCCGCGCTCGGTCCCAGCATGGACCGCAAAGAGACCGGCCTGCCCCTGATCGGCGGCACCCGCCTGATCATCGACGCGATGAAACGCCACGGCGTGACCCGCTACATCGGCAACGGCACCCCCAGCATCATCGACAAACGCGACAAGCCCAACACCCTGCAGAAGATGATCGGGTTCATGGGCCGCACCATGCTGCCCCGCGCCTATCGAGAGTTGCTGGGCATGACCGACCTCATCACCAGCAGCGGCCTCGACTGGACCATCGTGCGGTTCAGCGCCCCCAAGGACGGCCCGAAGAAGGGCGTCAACCGGTACGGCTTCTTCGGCACCGACAAGATCGGCATGGCCGTCACCCGCGCCGACATCGCCGCCTTCACCGCGGCACAGCTGACCGACGACCGGTTCCACCACGCCGCACCAGCGATCAGCAACTAACCCACGGACGGGCGCTTCCTCGCTCACATTTCAATGGCGCCGAGCAGGGCCACGCCGACCTCATCTGGCAGGGCGACGTCGCTCGCCCGCTCGCGGCCGTAGCGGTATGCGCCCGGGCCGATTTGCCTTCGGCCGGCGGGGCCGGTGAAGAGGTGACTCATCATCGCCCGGCAGGGTCCTTCGCGGACAGGTAAGCCGCCCAGTCGGTGTTTCCCAGTCGAGCCCAACGGGCCGCCGTCTGCGGGTTCATCCCGACCAGTTCGGCCAGCACCGCAGACGGCAACTCGGCCTAGTGAAACGTGGCTCGGAGGTCGCCCGACGGACTACCTGAAGCAGTGGCGGACGCGGCGACGGCTCGCGTCAGAAGAACCAGCGCCAGGCGACGATGTTCGGGACGTTGCCGTTGACGTCCAACGGGTTGGCGCTGTGATTGTTCGGGTCGCACCAGTCCACAATCAGTGGGTAGGTGGTACGCGGCTCCTCCCACGTTCGGTCAGGCCGGAGGCACTTGGCGGGGGAAGTGTTGCTGACGAACTTCACCCAGCCGTTCTTGCCCACCGCAGTCCAGCTGACTCCCTGCTCGTTGCAGAAACCCAGCGTCACCTTTCCCGTCGTCAACACGACCTGGAGGCATTGGCCGGACACCTTGTGCTTCACCTGCATTGCGCCCGAGTCCTGGACGGTCCACTGCTGGTAGTCGATGTTTCCATGGCCACATTCGTGGAGGTAGGCGGAGTTCCCGTCGCCGTCCAGGCACCAGCCCGGATTTCCCACGTTCTCGTAGTGCACGTCCCCGGCAGCAGACGCGGGCGTGGCGCCCAGCATGAGACTGGAAAC
This sequence comes from Actinoplanes sp. CA-142083, assembly GCF_050942195.1. NCBI lineage: Bacteria > Bacillati > Actinomycetota > Actinomycetes > Micromonosporales > Micromonosporaceae > Actinoplanes > Actinoplanes sp. CA-142083. Next base: position 5,786,515 of record NZ_CP192076.1, on the reverse strand, counting down.
CGCGATGATCATCGCGACGGCGAGTGTGCCGAACCTTCTAAGTGCCTTCATGAGATCCCCCGTGAAACGCGCCGCGCGGCGGGTGCCGCGCGATCCTGCGTCGCAATGGACCGAGACTGGCAGAGGTCAACATCGATGGAATCCGGTGAGTCCATGATTTGACTGGACGGCTTGGCCAGGCAGCCCTCAGCTCGGTAAGGCACACGACCCCTTCCTGGGGGCCGCCTCCAAGGTCCGGGAGACGACTGGGGCCGCCACATGGTGACGTGCGGGCCGAACCGCCGGTGAACGCAAACTTTCTTCACCTATGAGTTTTACGGGAACGGTTCTATCGACGCCCGTCGAAACCTACTGTCCGGTACATGTCTCGGATCACGGCCGCTCTGGCCGCAGTCGCCGTCGTCAGCGGCGCCGTCCTTGTCACCGCCACCGGGCCCGCGAGCGCCGCCAGCGGGAGCTTCACCGCGCTCACCTACAACATCGCCGGCCTTCCCGAGGGCCTGTCCAGCGCGCCGACCCCGCGCGACACGGCGACCACCGCGATCGGACAGCGGCTCGCGCCGTTCGATCTCGTGCATGTCCAGGAGGACTTCAACTACCACGCCAACCTGTACGCGTCCGACACCCACCCCTACCGGACGCCGACCAGCGGCGGGGCCGGCATCGGCAGCGGGCTCAACACGCTGAGCGACTACGCCTACGACACCGACGACTTCGAGCGGGTGCGGTGGAGCTCGTGCCAGCTCGACTCGGGCGACTGCCTCACGCCCAAGGGCTTCACCTTCATGCGGGAGCGGCTCGCCGAGGGCGTCTACGTCGACCTCTACAACATCCACACGAACGCCGGCACGAGCAGCGGCGACCTCACCTCCCGCGCCGACAACCTCAGCCAGCTGTCGAGCTTCATCGCCGCCCACTCGGCCGGCAACGCCGTGATCGTGATGGGCGATTCGAACGCCCGCTACACCCGTACGGGAGACACGATCGCCTCCTTCGCCCAGCGCAACGGCCTCACCGACGCCTGGGTGCAGCTGGAGCGCGGCGGCGTCGCGCCGCCGATCGGCACCGATGCGCTGGTCTGCGACGAGAACGCCGTCACCGACACGTGCGAAGTCGTCGACAAGATCCTCTACCGGGGCAGCCGCCTCGTCACGCTCGCCGCCACCGCTTACCACAACGAGCACGCCGGCTTCCTCACCGGCGGCCTGATGCTCAGCGACCACGACCCGATCAGCGTCAAGTTCTCCTGGTCGACCAGCGCCAACTATCAGCTGAGCGAGCAGTTCGGCGGCCCGCACGGCAACTACTTCACCGACCTCGACGCCGTGCCCGCCGCCGCCCGGGCCAGCGTGATCAGCGTGCGCGCCGGCAGCCGGGTCGACCAGGTGGGTCTCACCCTCAGCACCGGCACGGTGCTCGCGCACGGCGGGACCGGCGGCACCGCGAAGTCGCTCACGCTAGGCAGCAACGAGTACGTCACTGCGGTGAGGCTCTGCCGTGGCAAATACAGCAACACCACCCGCATCTTCTACGCCCAGTTCACCACCAGCACCGGCAACACCCTGGCCGGCGGCACCACGACGTCGGACTGCGTCACCCGGACCGCGCCCAGCGGCTGGCAGGTCGCCGGCTTCCACGGCCGCGCGGGTGACGAGGTGGACAAGCTCGGCGTCATCTACACCAGGCGCTGATTAACGAAACACGAGGCGCGGCCGAACGGACCGATGTGAGCGTCGGCTACCTGGATCGGCCGGCGGACAGTGACGCGCTGTTCGATTCGTCGCCGATCGGCATGGCCGTGTTCGACGCGGACGGCACCCTCGTCCGGGTCAACGCGGCCGTGTCGGTGCTGCTCGGCTACCCGGCGCAGGAGCTTGTGGGCCGGACCCTGCGGTCGCTGACGCCCGATTCCGCCGATCAGGGACCCCTGCGGCTGGTGCGCAAGGACGGGCGGGAGGTGCCCTGCCTGGTCGGGGTGACTCCGCTCGGCGACGACCACCGGCTCGCCCAGATCGTCGACCGCACGGGCGCGGTCGCCACCGAGGAGGCGTTGCGCCGCAGCGAGGAGCAGTTCCGCGCGGCCTTCGACGCCAGCTCGCTCGCCTCGGCCATCGCGGGCGAGGACGGCCGGATCAAGCGGGTGAACCCGGCCTTCGAGGCGCTGCTCGGCCGGTCCGCCGACGACCTGCTCGGCCGCCACTTCACCGAGCTGACCCACCCCGACGACCGGTCCGCGAGCGAGCGGGAGGACCAGGTGGTTGCCGCGGATCCGGCGGCGGCGTCGGGTTTCGACAAGCGTTACGTACGACCGGACAGCACGGTCATCTGGGCCCGGGTCGGGCTCACCACCATTCCCGGCCCGGACGGCACCCGCGACCGCTACGTGCAGTGCGAGGACATCACCGCGCGCAAGCTCGCCGAGGAGCAGGCCGACCGGGAGGCGCAGCGCCTGCGGGTGACGATCGCCGTGCAGCGCGAGGTGACCGCCGCCGCCCACGACAAGGACGCCGTCCTGCGGCTGATGGCCGACCGGGCCCTGCAGGTGCTGCCGGCCGGCGACTCGGCCAACGTGCAACTGCTCGACGAGACCGGCACGAAGCTCCAGCTGGCCGCCGGCACCGGCGCGCTCGCCGGCCGGGACATCCCGCCGAAGCCGTTCGAAGGGTCCCTGGCCGGGCTGGCGATGGCGACCGGCGCGGCCGTGCGCTCCGGCGACACCTGGCACGACCCGCGCGCCAACCACGACTTCAGCCGCGCCGTCGGGATCCGCTCGCTGGTCATGGCGCCGCTGCGCACCCCGGACGGGCCGGCCGGCGTGCTCGTGGTGGCCTCCCGGCACGCCGGCGCGTTCGGTGACGCCGACGAGCAGCAGCTCACCCTGCTCGCCGACGCCCTGTCCGGCGCGCTGCGGCACGCCGCCGACACCGCACACAAGCAGGACCTGCTGCGCCAGGCCACCGACGCCGTCGAGGCCCTCGAACAGGAGCGCACCGCCGCGCTGGCCGCGCTGGACCGGCTCGCCCGCAGCGAGCGCCGCTTCGCCGAGGTCTTCGAGCACAGCCCGGTGCCGAAGATCGTCGTCGGGCTGCGCGGCGCCGACCGCGGGCGGGTCCTGCTGGCCAACCCGGCCTTCCACGAGCTGCTCGGGAGTCCGGCCGAGATCGACGGGATCGACCTGCCGGCGCTCGCGCTCGCCGCCGGCCCGGCCCGCGAGGCGCAGCTTCGCCGGGCCGACGGCTCGCTGGTCACGGTCTCGGTGCACGTCCTGACGATCACCGACGACCTGGGCCCGCTGTCGGCGGTGGTGCAGCTGCTCGACGTCACCGCCGAGCGCTCGGCCCGCGCCGACCTGGCCCGCAGCGAGGAGCAGTTCCGGACGGCGTTCGACGGCTGCCCGATCGGCCTGCTCATCGCCGACGAGCATGGCCGCTTCCAGCGCGCCAACCCGGCGGCGGCCGCGCTCACCGGCCGTACGCGAGAGGAGCTGGCCGGTCTCACCCACCGCGACATCACCGACCCGGCCGACATCGAGGCCACCGCCCAGGCCCGGCTGGCGCTGCTGCGCGGCGCCGGCGAGGTCACCTATCCCAACCGGGTCCGGCGTCCCGACGGCGGCACCGCCTGGACCCGGGTCACCCTGTCGCTGATCCCGGGACCGTCCGGCCGCAGCTGGCGGCTGGTGCAGCTGCAGGACATCACCGCCGAGCGCGCCGCCGCCGCGGCCCGCGAGCGCGAGGTGTCCCGGCTGCGTGCCACCCTCGCCGTGCAGCGCGAGGTCACCGCCGCGGCCGGTGTGCGCGACGACGCGCTGCGGGTGGTCGCCGACCGGGCCGTGGACCTGTTCGACGAGGCCGACGGGTCGGCCGTCGAACTGGTCGACGACGACGTGCTCTACTACCAGGCCACCGCGGGCGTCCTCGCGCCGGCGGCCGGCACCCGCATCAAGATCGCCGGCTCGCTGAGCGGCCAGGTGCTGACCACCGACGCGCCCGCGCACTGCCCCGACACGAGCGCCGACCCGCGGGTCAACCGGCAGGCCTGCGAGCGCCTCGGCATCGGCTCGATGCTGATCGCCCCGCTGCACGCCGAGAACCGGGTGATCGGCTGCCTCAAGATCTCGGCGGCCCGGCCGTACGTCTTCGACGAGACCGACGAGCAGCAGCTGGCCCTGCTCGCCGACAGCCTCTCCTCGGCGCTGCGGCACGCCGACGACGCCGAGCGCAACGCCGAGCTGCTCGCCGAGCGGACCCGGGCCCTGGCGGCGCTCGAGGCCAGCGAGACCCGCTTCCGGCTGACCTTCGAGAACTCGCCGCTCGGCCTGACGCTGATCAGCATGTCGGCCGGCGACCGCGGGCGCTATCTGCAGGTGAACCCGGCGATGACGGCGATCACGGGGTATTCGGCCGACGAGCTGACCGCGATGACGTACAAGGATCTGATCGTCCCGGAGGACATCCCGAGCGACGAGGCGGTGCGGGCGGCCGTCGGCGCCGGCATGGGCGCGTACCGGACCGAGCTGCGCTACCGCCACAAGGACGGGCACGCCGTGTGGGTCTCGCTGTGCGGCGCGCCGGTGAACGACGGGCGCGGGACCCCGCTCTACCTGGTCAGCCAGGTCGAGGACATCACCGAGAAGCGGGCCGCCGACGCCGAGCTGCGCCGGCACGCCCGGCTGCTCGCGCTGATCCCGGCCGCGGTGATCGTGCGCGACCCGGACGGGACGATCCGCTGGTGGAACGCCGGCGCCGAGACCCTGTACGGCTGGCCGCAGCACGTGGTCGTCGGCAAGAACGTGCACCGGCTTCTCGGCACCTGTTTCCCGGACGGCGAGCGCGCGGCCGACGTGGAGCGGAGCCTCGAACGGGACGGACACTGGGACGGCCCGATCGAGCACCGCACCGCCGGCGGCGCCACGGTCACCGTGCTCAGCCGCCAGGTGCTGCACCGCCCGCGGGCCGGCGCCGACCCGCAGGTGCTGGAGATCAACACGGACGTGACCGCGGCCCGCGCCGCCGAGAAGGCCCTCGCCGAGAGCGAGCAGCGGTTCCGGGCCCAGTTCGCGAACTCGGCCGCCGGGCAGTACATCCGCAGCCTCGACGGCGCGGAGGTGCAGGTCAATCCCGCGTACGCGGAGATGCTCGGCTACACGCCGGAGGAGCTGGCGGCCCTCCCCGACGCGGACCTCGTGCACCCCGAGGACTTCACGTCGGCGCCGCAGAAGATCGCGGGCCTGCACGCCGGGGACGCGAGCGCCTTCACACAAGAGGGACGGCTGCGCCACCGCGACGGGCACTGGGTCGATGTGGCGGCGACGATCTCCCTCGTACGGGATGAGACCGGACGCCCGAAGAACCTGATCGCCGTTGTCACCGACATCTCGGCCCGCAGGGCCGCCGAGAAGGCCCGCGATCAGGCCGCCGCCGCGCTCGCCGACCGCAACCACGAGCTCGAGGCCGCGAACCAGCTCAAGCTCGACCTCATCGGCATGCTCGGCCACGAGATCGGCAACCCGCTGTCGTCGATCCGCGGCTACGCCGAGGTGCTGGCGGAGGGCCCAGGAGAGGGCCTTGACGGCCCGCGCCGGGACCGGGCCGTCGCGGCGATCGGGCGGCAGGCGGGACGGCTCGACGAGATCGTGCGCGAGGTGCTCGCCATGGTCAGCCTCGACGCCGGCACGATCACGGCGTCCCGGCAGGAGCTGTGGCTTCGGGCCGAGGTGTCCCGGGCCCTGGCGGCGATGGACCTCGACCACCTGCCGGTGGCCGGACCCGACGCGCGGGTGCTCTTCAACGCCGGCCACCTGCAGCAGATCATGGTGAACCTGCTGCCCAACGCCGCGAAATACGGCGGCGGCGCCACCGCGATCAAAATCGACAGCCACGGTACGGGCGCCGCGCACGTCACCGTGGAGGACCGCGGCCCAGGGGTGCCCGAGGAGTTCCAGCCCCACTTGTTCGAGCGGATGTCCCGCGCCGACCGGGACGCGGCGAGCGTGCGCGGGACGGGGCTGGGCCTGTACATCGTGCGGGGCCTGGCCCAGGCCAACCACGGCGACATCCGCCACGAGCCCAATCCGGCCGGCGGCTCGCGCTTCGTCCTCACCCTCGAGGCCAGCTGATCGGCACCGGTCCGTCACGCGGTCCGCGCGAAGACCACCAGGTTGGCGCCGTGCGGGCCGCCGATGGTGACCAGGGTCAGCACCGGGTAGTCGCGCGGGCCGTAGACCCGCTCGTTGGGGAAGGCCTTCTTCGGGTAGATGCCGACGCCGATGACCACGAACCGCGGTTCGGCGCCGTCGGCGCGGCGCACCACGATCTCGTCGCCCGGACGCAGCAGCCGCAGCCGGTGGAAGACCGACCCGCCGTCCACGTGCCCGGCGATCACCGACGAGCCCTTCTCACCCGGCGCGGGCGAATGCTGGTACCACCCGGCCGGCTCGCCCGGCCCCGGCGGTGGCACGTCGAGCGATCGATCCGGCCGCAGGCCGATCGGCACCACGTCGGCCCGGAGCTCGATGGCCGCTATCTCCAGCGCCACCGGCGCCGACGGCCCCGCCGCCCTGGTCTGCTCCGGTTTCCCTCCGGCATCAGTGAGCACGCTGTCCTCCCGCTTGTCACGTGGGATAGCGCCGGTGGGCGGATTGGGCGCAGCGGGCGACACCGCCCGCAGGCGCACCCTAACCCCGCCGGGCGGGCCCGGGAACCGACCTGTCACTGATCGGTCAGTCCCGGGCGTAGGTGACCGTGCGTCCCGCGTCACGGAAACCCAGCCGGTGATACAGCTGCCGGGGGACGGGATAGGCGTCGTCGCCGCGCGGGCAGACCACGGCCAGCCGGGCGCCGGCGTCGCGCATGGCGCGCAAGCAGGCCAGGCTGACCGCCGCGCCCAGCCCCCGCCGGGCGTGCTCGGCGTCGGTGCCGACCGGCTCGAGGAGAGCGGTGCGGTTGACGTCGTCGTACCAGCCGAGCGCCGAGGCCACCAGCGTGCCGTCGGGCGCCCCGGGGCGCCAAGCGGCCCGGTGGACCGCGGCGCGCTCGGCGTCCTCGCCGGGCCGGGTCGCGCGAACCCGGTAGCCGGGCGGCAGCTCGGGCGCCGGGAGAGTGTCGTCGAGCTCCCGCAGGCAGTGCCGGAAGAACGGCTCGTCGACCGGCTTGTATCCGGCCGCCGTCAGCGCGGCGAGGAGCGCCGTGTCGGTCTCCATCGCCGTGCACTTCTGCTCTCCGGTCGCCACCTCGTCGAACCACGCCAGCGCGTCGCCGATCAGCGCGGGCGTCACGTGCAGGCCGAGACGGTTCTCCCGGTCGGCCCAGGCCCAGCCATCCGCCCAGATCGCGACCCGGCGGTCGTCCAGGGACGGGCTCTGCCACGCGAGGTCGCCCACGTGCCAGTGGCTGCCGGGAGTCCAGTCCCGTCGGACGAGGTGCTGCATCCGTCGCAGGGACCGGGCGTCCGTCATGGGTGCCGATTCAACCAGTTCCGGCGTACGGCGGGTGACGGGATCTAGTACGTTGACGGCCGCCGATGTCCGTTCCGTCTCGGGGAGTTCCATGTCCACTCAGTTCACCCGCCGTACCGCGCTGGGTCTCGGCGCCGCCACCGCCGCCGTGCTGGCCGCCTCGCCGGCGTCGGCCGCCGCGAGCGGGCCGGCCTGCATCCGCTCGGTCTACCAGCGGGAGAAGACGAAGGCGGGCGGCACGTGGCACAGCCACATCGCGGGAGTGGACGCCGGCGGCGTGCCGGTCCCGATCGTCGAGGACGACGCCGACCACGTGACGCAGGGCTACAGCGTGCAGAAGCTGGCCGTGGCCACCGCCGTCATGGACAAGGTCGACCGCGGCGAGCTGACCCTGGGCCAGAAGCTGGACCTGCCGGCCGACATCATCCTGGGCGGCAGCGGCATCTACTTCCTGCACACCGTGTGGGGCGACCAGATCACGATCGCCAACTTCCTGACCGCGATGCTGCTGGTCTCCGACAACACCGCCGTCCGCATGTGCGGCCGGGTCGTCCCCGCCGCCGAGATCAACGAGATCCTGGCCGCGAAGGGGTTCGTCCACACCCGGGTGGAGCCGGTCGCCAACCCGAACCGCTTCTACCTCGGGACCACCACGCCGCGGGAGATGCACGACCTGCTGTGGCGCCTGGCCACCAAGACGCTGCTGTCGCCGTCGTCGTGCACGTTCCTGCTGAGCATCACCCGCTGGATCAACGGCTACATGGACGGGGTCCGCCGGGTGATGTCGTCGGAGGAGCGCAGCCGGGTCGCCACCAAGTACGGCGCCGATTTCAACACGCTCGGGGCGTCCCGGCACGAGGCCGGCATCATGTTCGGCCCGGACGGGCTGCCGAAGCTGACCTACGCCATGTTCGCCGAGGGCTTGGGCGACCTGGACAACTACGGCTCGACCCACCCGGCCGTGCAGGCCCACTCGGTGATCGGCCGCACGATGCTGGACAACCTGCCGGCCGGGGGCGCGGCGACGCTCGCCCGCACGGCGCGGGCCGAGCGCATCGAGCCCTTCCGCCCGGTGAACGGCGGCTGACGCCGGTCGCGCCCGCGCTCGGGGTGAAGGCCGGACGTGCCGCGAGGGCCCAGCGCGCGAGGGAGGGCCCAGCGGGCGGGGGGAGGGCCCAGCGCGCGGGGGGAGGACCCGGCGCGCGGAAAGGGCGGCGCGGTCAGCGGTGGCCGGGCTCGACCAGGGTCTCGTGGTGGATGAGGTGGCGGCCGGTCTCGCGGTGGGGTGACCGGATCGCGTCGCCGCCGGCTCGTTTGGCCTCGTACATCGCCTGGTCGGCGCGGAGCAGCGCGTCGCCCAGGGCGATGGCGGGCGCGGTCGCGATGCCGATGCTCACCGTCGCGGGGCAGTCCGGCAGGGCCCGCACGGCGGCCAGCATGCGGGCGGCCGTCGCGGCGGCCGTGGACGGGGTCGCGTCGGGCAGCAGGGCGCCGAACTCGTCGCCGCCCAGGCGGGCGATCAGGTCCTGGTCCCGCAGCTGGGCCGACAGGGCCCGGGCGATCGCCCGCAGCGCGGTGTCGCCGGCCGGATGGCCGAAGGTGTCGTTGATCTGTTTGAACTTGTCGGTGTCGATGATCAGGACGGTGACCGTGGCGTTGGGGGCCGTGGGCAGCGTCTGGGCGCGGCGGACGGCGCGGTCGAAGGCGCGGCGGTTGGCTATCCCGGTCAGCGGGTCCAGGTCGGCGGCGCGGGTGGCCTGCTCGTGCTGGGCGCGCAGGGCTTCGAGGGACTTGAGCGTCGCGGCGGTGTGCAGGGTGTGCTGGCGCTGCCGCCAGAGCGCCGCGGCCAGCGTGTCGCCGTAGGAGAGGCCCACCGTGGCGCCGGCCGAGCCCCGCGCGGCCAGCAGGACCGCGTGGGTGCGGTGGGTCGCGGCGGTGATCAGCCACCCGGAGTCGGCGGGCAGGGTGGCGATGGCCTCCTCGATGACGCGGACGGCCTCGTCAAGTTTGCCCGATCTCTTGAGGGCCACTGCCCGGAAGGACCAGCTGAAGGCCAGCATCGACGGCGCGACGCCACGCGAGCGTAAGGCCGCGAAATGATGCTCGATGTCGATCGACGCGCCGGCCGGGTCGTCGCGGTCGGCACGGGCGCACGCGGCCATCAGCAGAGCCAGCTCGCGCCACGTGTCGGCCGACGAGCCGGACGCCTCGGCGACGGCCCGCAGGGCGAACCGCTCGGCGTCGGCGGTGTGGTCCTCGGCCTCGGTGACCTGGCCGACCTGGTACAGCTCCAGCGCCCAGTGCAGGTGCATCTCGGCCAGGTTGAACAGCCACATCGCGCGGTTGCCGTTCTGTTCCGCGTCGGCGGCGCTGATCGCGTACGCGGCCTCGTACTGCGGGCCGGCCAGCTCGTACAGCCGCAGCTGGAGATAGCCGACGGCGATGCCGACCCGGGCGTTCACGGCCGCGACGGGGTCGAAACCGCCGCGCAGGGCCGCCTCGGCCGCGGACAGGTCACGCAGCGCGGAGTCGACGTCGTACTCGGCGATGTCCTCCTCGCCCAGGCGCAGCCGCTCGGAGGCCCGGGTCGCGAGCGCGCACGCCACCCAGCCGTTGCTGCCCTCGCGCTCGGCGGCCCGCAGCATGATCTCGACGGCGGCGAGCGCGGCCCGCAGGTCGCCCTGGACGATCAGCGCCACCACCCGGACGAAGTGCAGGCAGGCGAGATCACCGCCCGGCGCGCCCAGCCCTGCGGTGACCTCGGTCAGCACCGCGTCGGCCTCGCCGGCCTGCGCCCGTTCCAGCAGCCGTGCGGCATGCCGCGAGGGGTCCTGCATGGGCGACAATCCTCAGTAGCGACAGATCATGAATGGGGAAGCTCGCGTTTCAGGACCTTACCGGTGGCGTTGCGGGGGAGCGAGGCCAGGAACACGATGTCGCGCGGCACGCAGAACCGCGCGCGGTGTTCCCGAACATATGTGCGAATGGTCTCGGGCTCGAGCGCGGCTGATTCCCGCAGCACCACGTAGGCGGCCAGCCGTTGCCCGTATTCCTCGTCGGGGACGCCGATCACCGCGCATTCCAGCACCTCCGGAAGGCCGGCCAGCAGACCCTCCACCTCGGACGGGAAGACGTTCTCCCCGCCCGAGACGATCATGTCGTCCTGGCGGCCGTCGACATAGACGCGACCGAATTGGTCGACGTGTCCGAGATCGCCGGTGGCGAGCATTCCGTCGCGGAGCTCGCGGGCGTTGCCGTTGGTGTAGCCCTCGAAGAGCATCTCGTTGCCGACGAAAAGCCGGCCGGTCTCTCCAGGCGGAACCGGCATTCCGGATTCGTCGAGCACGGCCACCGCTGTTCCGTGCGGCGGGCGCCCGGCCGTGTCGGGCGCGGCCCGCAGATCGGCCGGGGTGGCGATGGACGCCCACGACGCCTCGGTGGAGCCGTACAGGTTGTAGAGAATGTCGCCGTACCGGTCCATGAACCGCGTCGCCAGCCCGCCGGGCAGGGCCGAGCCGCTGACCGCGGCGATTTCCAGCGCCGGGCGCGGCAGTTCCGCCGGCAGTTCCATCAGGCTCTGGAGCATCACGGGTACGGCGATGAGCGCCGTGCATTCGTGCTCGCGCATGAAAGCGAGCGCTGCCGCCGGCTCGAATCGCCGCCGCAGCACGATCGTCGCTCGCAACGCGAGGGCGATCTGCATTCCGGCGAACGCCCACGTGTGGAAGAGCGGCGCCGCGATCATCATCCGCGCCCCGGCGCGCAGTGGGATCCGGTCGATGATCGAGCAGAGCGGCCCGAAGCCGCCCGGCGTGGGCCGCTGCGCCCCCTTCGGCATCCCGGTGGTCCCCGAGGTCAGCACGATGGTCCGCCCGGCCCGGGCCGGCGGCGACAGCGTCACCGGCGGCACCGCCGCGATCATCTCCGCCGTCCGTTCGATCGCCAAGGCGCCGACAAACCCGGACAAGAGCCCGGCGAACTCGGCGTCGTGCACGACGACCTTGAGTTCCTGAGCTCCGATGACCGCCGAAAGCTGAGCGCCCGACAGGCCGGTATTGATGAGGACCGGATCGGCGCCGACCGAGGCCGCCCCGATCAGCACCGTGATCATCGCCGCGGAATTGCGGCACAGGATGCCGACCCGATCGCCGGCCGCGATCGGCAGCGCGCCGGCCAGCCGGGACGACTGGTCGAGCAGGTCGGCATAGGTCAGCGAGGCGCCGGAATCGTCGATCACCGCCACCCGGGAAGGCGACCGTGCGGCGGCCTGCCGCAATTCGCCGGCAAGCCCGTATCCCCATTTCCCGAGAGCGGCGAACTGGCGCACGATCCGATGGGGTGGCCCCGGATTGAGCAGGCCCCGCTTGCCCATGGTGGTGAGGACGAACATCAGCGGCTGTGCTCCTTCACCGGATGGGCATCCCGGAGATCGCTCGCGAGATGACCAGACGCTGGATCTCGCTGGTCCCCTCGAAGATCGTGTAGATCTTCGCGTCCCGGTACATCCGCTCGACCGGATGCTCCCGCAGGTATCCGGCCCCGCCGAGGATCTGCACCGCCTTCTCGGTGACCGCCACGGCCACCTCACCGGCCTTGAGCTTGGACATCGACCCCTCGCCGGAGTCGAACGGCTTGTCGTTGCGGCCCATCCACGCCGCCCGCCACACCAGCAGCCGCGCCGCGTCGATCTCCGTCTTCATGTCGGCGAGGGCGAACGCGATCGCCTGGTTCTCGATGATCGGCCGGCCGAACTGCACCCGGTTCTTCGCGTATTCGAGTGCGTACTCGTAAGCCCCGCGCGCGATGCCGATGGCCTGCGCGCCGACGGCCGGCCGGGAGAGCTCGAACGTCCGCATCGCCGCCTGCCGCGACGCGCGCTGCCCCGACCGGGCCCGCGCGAGCCTTTCGTCCAGGGCTTCCTTGCCGCCGAGCAAGCAGCTGCCGGGCACCCGCACGTCGTCGAGGAACACGTCGGCGGTGTGCGAGGCCCGCAGGCCCAGCTTTTTGAGCTTGCGGGTGCCGGCCAGTCCGGGCGTTCCCGGCGGCACGATGAAAGCCGCCTGGCCGCGCGATCCGAGCGAGGGATCGACCGACGCGGTCACCACGTGCACACTGGCGATCCCGCCGTTCGTGGCGTACGCCTTCTGCCCGTTGAGAACCCACGCGTCCTTGGCCTCGTCGTAAATCGCCCGGGTGCGCATCGAACCCACGTCGGAACCGGCCTCGGGCTCGGTCGAGCAGAACGCGCCGACCTTGGGCTCGGCCGCGTCGCCGAAGCACTGCGGCACCCATTCGACGAGCTGATCCGGCGTTCCCGACCCATAGATGGCCGCCACTGCCAAGGAGGTCCCCGAAATCGCCATCGCGATCCCGCCGTCGCCCCAGAACAGCTCCTCGTTGGAGATGGGCATGCTCAGCCCGGTCGAGTCGGCCCAGGTGTTGACGAGAAACTCGAAGCCGTAGAGCCCGATCTTCGCCGCCTCCTGGAGGATCGGCCAGGGTGTCTGTTCGCGCTCGTCCCACTCGGCCGCGGCCGGCCGGATCACGCCCTCGGCGAATCCGTGCACCCACTCCCGCAGGTCGTTTTGTTCTTCGTTGAGGTCGAGCCAGAACTCCATGCGCGCGGACACCCCTCGGGACGGGCCGGACTGTACTCGCCGGTAACGTTACGGTGGCGTAACCAGCCCCGCAAGATGCGGCCGCTTCGAGTCGAGCCGGAATTCCCAGCCGTCCGTGCGGGCGGCGGCCGAGAATCCGACCCGCGCCGGCAGCAGAATGGGCTGCTTGAATGCAACGTCCACGGTGTACGCCGCGGGCAGCCGTCCTTCGAGGGCGGCCAGGGCGCGGGCCTTGCTCCACATGCCGTGCGCGATCGGCCGGGGGAATCCGAATAGACGTGCCCCGATGCGTGAGGTGTGAATGGGATTGTGGTCCCCGGACACCTCGGCGTAGTCGCTCCCGACCCGGGCCGGCATTTTCCAGAGGGCCGTCGGCGCCGGCATCGGCGGGTGGTCGCGCTTGGCGCTCGCGTCGCCCTTCGGTGCGTTTTTCGACAGGTACGTCGAGACGCCCGTCCACACGTTCTCGTCGTCCGCGAACGCCGTCGCCACGACATCGAACACCCGGCCGCGGTCGTGGGAGCGGAGGTTCTCGGCCCGTACGAGAAGATCGATTCTCTGGGTGGCGTCGACCGGGCGCCGGACGGTGATCCGGTTGGCCACGTGCACGAGGCCCACGACCGGGAAGGGGAAGTCCGACGCGGACATCAGCGTCATCGCGAGGGGGAACGCGAGCACATGGACGTAGGTGGCCGGCAGCGTGTCGCTCAGCCGGAAGCCGCACACGCGGTCGTAACGGGCCAGGTGATCGCGGTCGATGATCAGGCCGCGGCGCGCGATCTCGCGGTCCGGCAGCGCCTCCGGCCGGCGCGGGACCGGCAGCAGGCCCAGCGCGGCCTTCAGGTAGAGGCCGGTCGGATCCGAGGTGAGCTCGACGACCGCCATCTCAGGCCCCCAGCAGGCTCTGTCCGCAGACCCGGACGACGTTGCCGGTGACGCGGGCCGAGCCCGGCGAGGCGAACCAGGAGATCGTCTCGGCCACGTCGACCGGCAGCCCGCCCTGGGACATGCTGTTCATCCGCCGCCCGGCCTCGCGCAGGAACATCGGCATCTTCGCGGTCATCGCGGTCTCGATGAAGCCGGGCGCGACCGCGTTGATCGTGATGTCCTTCTCCGCGAGCACCGGCGCCATCGACTGGACCAGGCCGATCACGCCGGCCTTGCTGGTGGCGTAGTTGGTCTGGCCGCGGTTGCCGGCGATGCCCGCGATCGACGCGACCCCGATCAGCCGCCCGCCCGCGTTGATGACGCCGCGCTCGAGGAGCAGGTCGTTGATGCGCTCCTGGCTGGACAGGTTGACGTCGAGCACCGAGTCCCAGCGGCTCTCGTCCATCCGGGCGATCGTCTTGTCCCGGGTGATCCCGGCGTTGTGCACGAGGATGTCCAGGCCGATCAGGTGCCCGGCGAGCCGGGTGGGCGCGTCGGGGGCGGTGAGGTCGAGCTGGATGGCCCGGCCGCGCACGTCGTTGGCGACCCCGGCGAGCGCGTCGCCGGCGGCCGGCACGTCGAGCGCGATCACCTCGGCGCCGTCGCGGGCGAGGACCCGGGCGATGGCCGCGCCGATGCCCCGGGCCGCGCCGGTGACCAGCGCGGTCTTGCCGGCCAGGGGGCGGTCCCAATCGGCGGGGGTGGGCGCGCTGCCGGCGCCGACGTGGACGACCTGGCCCGACACGTACGCGGACCGGCCGCTGAGCAGGAAGCGCAACGTCGACTCGACGGCGGTCTCGCCGCCGGGCGCCACGCAGACGAGCTGGCTGGTGATGCCGCGCCCGAACTCCTTGCCGATGCTGCGGGTCAGCCCTTCGAGCGCGCGCTGGGCGGTCGCCTCGCGCGGGTTCGCGGCCGCGGCGGGCGGCGTGCCCAGCACGATCACCCGGCCTGAGCTCGTCAGCGACCGCGCGACGGGGTGGAAGAAGTCGTAGAGGGCGCGCAGGCCGGTCGAGTCGGCGATGCCGGTCGCGTCGAACACCAGCGCGCCGTATTTCTGCTGGTCGTCGGCGACGTCGGCGGTCTCGGTCCCGGCGGCCTCGAGCAGCTTCGCGAGCGTGCCGGAAAGGCGGCCGCCGGGGGCCGCGCCGATCAGGACCGGGCCGTTGGTGAGGGACCCGCCGGGCTGGTAGCGCCGCAGCCGGGGCGGGTCGGGCAGGCCGAGCCGCTTGACCACGCCACGGCCCATCCCGGAGTTCGCGAAGTTCGCGTACCTGTCTCCCATGCGCGTAGCCTACTCGTCAGTAGGGTTCTGTCGTGAAGGAGATTGCCGTGCAGACCGTCCGACGCGTCGCCGTCCTCGGTGGAAACCGGATTCCGTTCGCCCGGTCCAACGCGAAATACGCCGAGGCCTCGAACCAGGACATGCTGACCGCCGCTATCGACGGCCTGGTCGCCCGGTTCGGCCTGGCGGGGGAGCGGCTCGGCGAGGTGGTCGCCGGCGCGGTGCTCAAGCACTCCCGCGACTTCAACCTGACCCGCGAGACCGTGCTCGGCTCCCGGCTCGACCCGCGCACCCCGGCCTACGACATCCAGCAGGCCTGCGGCACCGGCCTGGAGGCGGCGATCCTGGTCGCCAACAAGATCGCGCTGGGCCAGATCGAGGCCGGCGTGGCCGGCGGCGTCGACACCACGTCGGACGCGCCGCTGCAGGTCAACGAGGAGATGCGGCGCGCGCTGCTGGCGCTGAACCGGGCGCGGACGCTGCCCGACCGGCTCAAGGCGGCGGCCCGGCTGCGCCCGCAGCACGCGTTCATGCCGGCGATCCCGCAGAACGCCGAGCCGCGCACCGGCCTTTCGATGGGCGAGCACGCCGCGATCACCGCGCTCAAGTGGGGCATTCCCCGCGAGGCCCAGGACGAGCTGGCGCTCGCTTCTCATCAGCGCCTGACGGAGGCGTACGCGAAAGGCTTCTTTGATGATCTTGTGACGCCCTATCTCGGGCTCACGAGGGATCAGAACCTCCGCCCGGACACCACCCTCGAGAAGCTCGCGAAGCTCAAGCCGGTCTTCGGCAAGGAAGACGCCACGATGACGGCGGGCAACTCGTCGCCGCTGACCGACGGCGCGTCGAGCGTGCTGCTGGCGAGCGAGGAGTGGGCGAAACAGCGCGGGCTGCCGGTGCAGGCGTGGTTCGTCGACGCCGAGGACGCCGCTGTCGACTTCGTGCACGGCGAGGAAGGGCTGCTCATGGCGCCGGCGTACGCGGTGCCGCGGCTGCTCGCGCGCAACGGCCTCACCCTGCAGGACTTCGACTTCTACGAGATCCACGAGGCGTTCGCGTCGCAGGTCCTCGCCACCCTGGCCGCCTGGGAGTCGCCGTCGTTCTGCAAGGAGAAGCTCGGCCTCGACGCGCCGCTCGGCTCCATCGACCGCGCCAAGCTCAACGTCAACGGCTCGTCCCTCGCCGCCGGGCACCCGTTCGCGGCCACCGGCGGCCGGATCGTCGCCACGCTCGCCAAGCTGCTCGCCGAGAAGGGCTCCGGCCGCGGCCTGATCTCCATCTGCGCGGCCGGCGGTCAGGGCGTGGTGGCCATCCTGGAGCGCTGAAGGGTCGCGGCGAACTCCTCCGGCGGCATCGGCTTGCCGAAGAAGTAGCCCTGCAGCAGCGGGCAGCCGACCTCGCGCAGCGCCTGCACGTCGGCGGCCTCCTCGACCCCCTCGGCCACCGCCGACATGCCCATCGACTGGGCCAGCCACAGCACGGCCCGGATGATCGACGACTTCTTCGCGTCGGTGGCCAGGCCGGCCACGAACGAGCGGTCGAGCTTGACGATGTCGGCCGGGACCTGCTGCAGCCAGGTGAGCGAGCTGTAGCCGGTGCCGAAGTCGTCGAGCGCGATCCGCACGCCCAGGCTCTTGATCGTCTCGAGGCGCTCGGTGATGTCGACGGTCGACGCCAGCAGCGCGGTCTCGGTGATCTCCAGGACGAGCCGGCTCGGGTTGAGCCCGGGCATCGCCGCCAGCAGGTCCGCGAGCAGCGGAACGAAGTCCGGCTCGGCCAGCTGGCGCGGGCTCACGTTGACCGAGACGTAGCGCAGCTCGTCGCGCCACGCCACCAGGTGCCGCAGCGCCTCGATCAGCACGTGCTCGCCGAGCGGCACGATCAGGCCGGTCTCCTCGGCGGCCGGCACGAACAGGCCCGGCCCGAGGATGCTGCCGTCGGCCGTGCGCATCCGCACCAGCGTCTCGGCGCCGAGGATCTCGCCGGTCTGCGCCGACACGATCGGCTGGAACCACACCGGCAGCGTCCGCCGCCGGTCCCCGTCGAGGGCCTCGCGCAGCAGCTTCTCCGACGCGATGCGATCCTGCACGGCGACCCGCATCTGGTCGTTGAACACCTTCATCCGGTTGCCGCCGTTGCGCTTGGCGACGTACATCGCGGTGTCGGCGGCGAGCACGGCATTCTCGGCGTGTGCGGCGCTGGTGGCCACGGCGAGGCCGACGCTGGCCGACAGGGCCAGCACGTTCCCGCCCACCGGCAGCGGCTCGGCGAACTCGCGGACCACCGCGTGCCCGACCGCCGCGCCGGCCTCGAGACCGCCGGGCAGGGCCACCACGAACTCGTCGCCGCCGAAGCGGGCCAGCAGCGCGCCGGGCGGCGCGATCGCGGTCAGCCGGGCCGCCAGCGAGCGCAGCACCAGGTCGCCGGCCGAGTGGCCGGAGCCGTCGTTGATCGACTTGAACCGGTCGACGTCCAGGTAGAGGACCGACGCCGGGCCGGGCCGCGCGGTCATCATCGCGGCCAGGTCCTGGTCGAAGCCCTCCCGGGAGAGCAGCCCGGTCAGCGAGTCGTGCCGCACCTGGTGGCGCAGCTCCTCCTCGTGCCGGCGGGACCGGGTGACGTCCATGCAATGCACGAAGATGAGGCGCAGCCGGCCCGACCGGTCGTGCAGGGCGGTGCTGTGCACCTCGATCCACATGATCGAGCCGTCGTCGCGCCGGCGATAGGCGCGGGTGTCGGTGGCCGAGCCCTGGGTGATCAGGTGGCCGAACAGCGACGGCCGGTCCTCGACCTGGGTGATCGGCAGGTCGGCGACGCCGAAGCCGGGCGGCAGCGTCTCGGGCAGGCCCAGCCAGGCCCGGTACGCCGCGTTGGTGCGCAGCAGCCGGCCGTCCGGCGCGATCATCGCCATCGGCACCGGCGTCTCGTCGAACGCGATGCTCAGCTGGGCCTGGCTCTCGTCCAGGTTCTCCTGCGCGCGGCGCTCCTCGGCCGCGGTCAGGTGCCAGCCGACGACCTGGAAGGTGGCGGCGAGCAGCACCGCGACGCCGTGCAGCACGGCCCAGAGCAGCGGGTGCAGCAGGGCGCCGTGGTGGTCGAAGGTGCGGTCGTTGACGATCGAGCCGAAGACGCCGTGGTGCAGGGTGGTGGCGACCAGGAACATGCCGAACGGCGCCCAGTCCCGGTACAGGGCGAGTGCGGCGACGGCGATGAAGAAACTGAAGTGGGCCTCGGTGAGCCCGTGGCACATGGCGACGAAGCCGCCGCAGAACGCGGTGAAGCCGAGCGCCACCGCGACCGACGGGAGCCGCCTTCCGGGCAGGCGGGCCGCGGCCACCACGCAGGGCAGCACGATCAGCACCGTGTACAGCCACGACTTGGTGAGGCCCTCGTCGCTGAAGACGCCGAAGACGGTCAGGCCGACGACGGTCGCGGCGAGCAGCGTGGTCAGCAGCCGGTGGCGGCGCTGCCAGTCCTCTTCGCGAAGTCGTCCCGCTTCGGGGATCCAGCTCTTCACGTGTGGTTGATCGGCACGTCTGGGTCCCGGCGCAGGATCGTTCGGTAGCGGATGAGTTGCCGCTTTTGGCGTGATGATCGGCACATTCCGATACGGAGACGTTCCGTTTCATCGGGTCCGGGGTCTAGATTCGCTGAGGAATACGGAACCGTCTCGTTTCGAAACGCGGGGAAACACATGGACACTCCAGCCGCAACCCAAGCCGGCCACCCCCGGCGCTGGACCATTCTCGGGGTCCTGGTCATCAGCCTGCTCGTGGTCGTGCTCGACAACACGGTGCTCAACGTGGCATTGCGTACGATCGCCGACCCGGTGCACGGCCTCGGCGCCACCCAGAGCCAGCTCGAGTGGGCCATCAACTCGTACACCCTGGTCTTCGCCGGCCTGCTGTTCACCGCCGGCATCCTGGCCGACCGGCTCGGCCGCCGGATCACCCTGATCACCGGCCTGGCCCTGTTCGGCATCGCGTCGCTCGTGTCCGCCTACGCGGACACCGCCGGCCAGCTGATCGCCGCCCGTGCCCTGATGGGCCTCGGCGCCGCGGCCGTCATGCCGGCCACCCTGTCGATCATCGCGAACGTCTTCGCGCCGCAGGAGCGCGGCCGCGCCATCGGCGTCTGGGCCGGCGCGGTCGGCCTCGGCGTCGCGATCGGCCCGATCGTCGGCGGCCTGCTCCTCGAGCACTTCTGGTGGGGCTCGGTCTTCCTGATCAACGTGCCCATCGTGGTCGCCGGCATCGTCCTCGGCCTGGTCATCATCCCGGAGTCGCGCGACCCCAAGCCGGGCCGCATCGACGTGGTCGGCGTGCTGCTGTCGATCGTCGGCATCGGCCTGCTCACCTACGGCGTGATCAAGGGCGGCGAGGACGGCTTCGGCGACACCCTCGCCTGGACCACGCTGGCCGCCTCGGTCCTGGTGATCGCGGCCTTCGTCGCCTGGGAGCGCCGGGTGGCCTTCCCGTCGCTGGACGTGCGGCTGTTCAAGAACAAGACCTTCGCGGCCTCGACCGGCATGATCGGCCTGGTCTTCTTCGCGGCCATGGGCGCGATGTTCTTCGGCGCCTTCTACCTGCAGCTGGTCCGCGGTTACGGCCCGCTCGCCTCCGGCGCGCTGTTCGTCCCGTTCGCGGTCGCCCAGATGGTCTTCGCCCCGCGCAGCGCCGCGATGGTCAAGCGGTTCGGCCCCAAGGCGGTCAGCGCCGTCGGCCTGCTGCTGGTGGCGATCGGCCTGGTGTCCTGGCTGTTCATCGGCGAGACCACCCCGATCTGGATCGTCGGCGCGGCGTTCTTCATCATGGGCGTCGGCATGGCCAACGTGATGCCCTCGGCCACCGAATCGATCATGGCGGCGCTGCCGCGGGAGAAGGCCGGCGTCGGCTCGGCGGTCAGCAACACCATCCGCCAGCTGGGTGGCGCGCTCGGCGTCGCCGCGCTCGGCGCGATCCTCTCCTCGGTCTACCGCGACCACCTCGGCAGCGCCACCGACGGCCTGCCGGCCGCCGCGTCCGACGCCGCTCAGGAGTCGATCTCCGGGGCGTACGCGGTCGCCGAGCGGCTGGGACAGGGCGGCCCGGCCCTGATCAGCAGCGCGAACGACTCGTTCCTCACCGCCATGCACTACGCCTCGGTCGGCAGCGTGATCGTCGCCCTGCTGGGCGCGGTCGTCGCCCTGATCTGGCTGCCCGGCAAGCGCCCGGCGACCGCTCCCGCCCCCACCTCGGCCGAGGGTCTGGCCGAGGAGCAGGGCGTGGAACTGGTCGAGGCGTGACGCTTAAGTAACAATGAACGCCATGACCACGGCTGTTAACGAGACCGGCCAGGACCGCAAGGCTCCTGGCCGGCCCCGCAGCGCGCAGGCCGACGAGGCCATCCTCGACGCGGTGCTCGAGCTGCTCGGCGCCGGCCACAGCGTGGCCGCCATCTCCATCGAGGCGGTGGCGGCCAAGGCGGGGGTCGGCAAGGCGACCATCTATCGTCGCTGGCCCAACAAGGAAGCCCTGATCGTCGACGCGGTCGCCTCGATGAAGGGCCCGCTGCCCGAGCCGACCGGCCAGTCGGTCCGCGACGACCTGGTGATGCTGGTCAAGGCCAACCGGACGGGTCGCGCGCGGCGCTACGGCCAGGTGACGGTGTGCCTGATGCCGGAGTTCGTGAAGGACGAGAACTTGCACAGCATGTACCAGGCGGTCATCGAGCCGCGCCGGGACGTGATGCGGCAGGTGCTGCGCCGCGGCGTCGAGGGCGGCGAGCTGCGGGCCGACCTGAACATCGAGCTCACGCTACTGATGATCTCGGGCCCGTCGATGATGCAGAGCCTGCTGCATTGGAACCCGGCGGTCCAGGAGGAGGGCTTCGCCGAGTCGCTCGTCGACTCGGTGCTGCGAGGCGCCGCCGCCTGACGTGTTGTCGCGCTCATGCGGCCTTTCCGCCGCGGAGCGCGACTCGGGCGGCGGCGTTGCGGAACGCGATGCCGGGCCTCGTGCTCGGCACGACCAGCGCGGCGGCGAAGCGGGCGGCGCGGCCCTTCGCGTCGGTGCGGCGGCGGTGTTCCGCCTCGTAGCGCTTGAGGGCCGTCCCGGCGTCGGCGCCGGCGTCGCGCAGGGCTTCGGCGAGGGTCTGCGCGCCGGCCATCGCCATGCTCGAGCCGTCGCCGAACAGCGACACCGAAGCGGCCGCGTCGCCGAGCAGCGTGATGCGGCCGTGCGACCAGCTCGGCAGGACGACCCGGCTGACGGCGTCGAAATAGAGATCGTCGGACTCGCGCGCGCGATCCAGGAACTCCGGGACCCGCCAAGAGCGATCATCGCCGTACGCGTCGAGCAGCACCTTCTTGTGCGCGGCCGTGTCGCGGTAGTCGAAGCCGGGGATGAGCGCGCCGCGGAAGATGAACGCCAGCAAGGCGTGGTCGCGGGACGGATGCACCGAGACCAGGCGGCCGGGCGTGTTGTACATGAGGGCCTCGTCAGGATGGTCGACCCGCTCGCCGAGGGGCGTGGTCGCGACGTAGACGCCCAGGTGGCGTACGAAATCCTGCTCTTGACCGAAGGCCAGGCGGCGCACCGTGGAGTGCAGGCCGTCCGCGCCGACCACCAGATCGAAACGCCGGGGGTCGGCCCGCTCGAAGGTGACGTCGACGCCGTCCGGGTCCTGGCTCATCGCGGTGATCGTGTCGTCGAAGACGAACTCGGCGTGGTCGCGCGCCGCGCCGTACAGGATGGTGGCGAGATCGGCCCTCGGCACCTCGATCTCCATGGTCCCGGCCGCGCTGCGGCCGGACGGCATCGGCAGCCGCACGCCGCGACGGCCGCGTGAGTCGATCAATCGCATCGCCTTGACGGTGGTGGCGGCCTCGCGCAGCGCCGGGATGACGCCCATCTGCTCGGCGACGGGAAGGGCGGGACCACGCACGTCGACGGGGTTGCCGCTCGAGCGCTGACCCTGCGCGCGCTCGACGACCGTGGGCTGGAAACCGGCGCGGGCCAGCCAGAACGCCAGGGTGGGACCGGCCACGCCGGCTCCCGAGATCAGTACGGTTCGCATGCCATCACCGTAGCTGCACTCAGTGCAGAATTGCAACGAGTGCGGGTTTGCGTTGGATGCATTATCGTGTTCCGTGTGTCACTGCGTGAACGGAAACGAGAGCGGACCCGGCAGGCCATCGTGGCGGCGGCCGCCGACCTGATCGAGCGGAACGGGTACGAGCGGACCACGGTCGCCGACATCGCGGCCGCGGCCGAGATCGGGACGCGGACGTTCTTCAGCTACTTCCCGACCAAGGAGGACGTGCTCTTCCCGGAGTCCGACGACCGGGTGCGGGTCACCGTGGCGGCCATCGAGAACCGGTCGGCGACCGAGGGGCCGGCGGCGGTGCTGGTGCGGGCGTTGCACGAGGTGGCGGCGTCCAGTGAGGACCTGACCGGGCGGATGGCCCGGCTGCGCCTGCGGCTGATGCACGAGGTGCCGGCCGTGCGGGGCCGGGGTCTGCAGATCCAGATGGACGTTCAGCGCGAGATCGCCCGGCATCTGGCGGCGGCGTATCCGTCGACGCTGGACCCGGTGTCGGCGGGGGCCCTCGCCGGAGCGCTGGCCGGGGCGGTGACGGGGGCGTTGCTGGCGCTGTTCGACGATCCGAAGCAGTGGGAGGATCCTGACGTGCTGCGCTCCGCGGTCGAGCGGGCGACGGCGATCGCGCTCGCACCATGGGGGGAGTCCGTTGACGGAGCCGTTTGAGACGCTGTCGCTGGAGGGGGCGCCGGTGGTCGCCGCGCCGGACGGGTCGGCGGTGCGGCCGTTGTGCGTCGTGCCCGGGGCGGGGAGCTTTGCGCATTTCAGCCTCGCGGCCGGACAGGTCGCGCGGGCCGTGGTGCATGCGACGGTCCAGGAGATCTGGTACGTCGTGGCGGGCGGCGGGTCGATGTGGCGGCGCTCGACTTCCGGTTCCATCTCGTCGGAAGACGCACTGCGGCCGGGGGTGTGCCTGACGATTCCGGTCGGGACGTCCTTTCAGTTCCGGGCCGGTGACGCGGGCCTCGAAGTCGTGGCCGTGACCATGCCGCCGTGGCCGGTCGGCAGCGCGACCGAGGCGACGCCGGTCTCCGGGCCCTGGGAAGCGAGCGTCTAGACCTTCCGATCGAGAGGGGTCTATCATTCTCTTCGCGGATGGGAGCGCTCCCATTCGGTCGTCGAAGGGGTGGAGTCATGGCCCGTCGTGGTTTCCGCTGGCTCGCGGTGGCGGCCGCGGCTGCCCTCGCGCTCGTCGTGCTGTCGTTCCAGGCGCCGGCCGGCGCCGACCCCGTCACCGGCAACGCGACGTATTTCGACGCGCTCGGCTCGCCGTACGGTGGCTGTGGTCTGCCCCAGTCCCAGCTGGACTCGCCGGACTTCGTGGCGTTGAACGTCTACAACACGCCGGGCGACTACAACTTCTATCCGCGGCCGGTGACCGACCCGGCGAAGACCGGCCTGTGGAACAACGGCCTCAACTTTGGGCGCTTCGTGCAGGTCTCGGTCGGCGACTACTGCACCGGCGTGAACGACGGCGCGACCAACCAGCCGTTCTGCCGCAACGGCTCCTGGGTGGCCGACCAGTACAACAACGCCACCCTCACGATGATCGTCGCCGACAGCTGCGGCGACTCGAACGCCTGGTGCCGCGACGACCCCAACCACCTGGACCTGGCGAAGGACTCGCTGAACCGTTTCGCGCGCGCCGGCACGCCGGTCGGTGACATGTACCCGAATCACTGGAACAACCGCCACGTCAGCTGGCAGTTCGTCCCCGCCCCGGGTTACAGCGGCGACATCAAGATCGGCTTCCTGCAGGGCGCCCAGGCGTACTGGCCGGCGATCGCGGTCTCGCACCTGGCCAACGGCATCCACGGCGTCGAGTACAACCAGGGCGGCGCCTGGCAGCAGGCCAAGATGAACAGCGACATGGGCCAGTCCTACATCGTCGGCGGTCTCACTTCAGGGGCGACAAACTTCCAGATTCGCGTACGCGACGCCGCGGACCAGCTGATCAACGGCGGCCGCGTCTACAGCTTCGCCCTGCCGGCGGCTTGCGGATCGACGTGCTCCCAGCCGTACACGGCAACGACTTACACCACGAGCGACGGCTCGACCGGTCCGACTACCCCGCCGACCTCGCCGCCCACCTCGCCCCCGACCTCTCCGCCCACTTCGCCCCCGACCTCTCCGCCCACCTCGCCGCCCACTTCGCCGCCCACTTCCTCGCCCACGTCCGCGTGCACCGCGGCCTCCACTGTGGCCAGTTCCTGGAACGGTGGCTTCCAGGCCACCGTCACGGTGAAGGCGGGCAATACGGCGATCTCCGGGTGGACCGCCCGCTGGACGTTCACCAACGGTGAGCAGATCACCCAGCTCTGGAACGGCACGTACTCGGCCTCGGGCGCCACGGTGACCGCCCGCAACGCGTCCTACAACGGTTCGCTGGCGGCCAACGCCTCCACCGCGTTCGGCTACACCGCCACGGGCACCCCCGCCGCCGTGACGGTGACCTGCACCAGCCCGTAATCGTCCAGCCCGGCGGCGCCCACCCGCCGTCGGGCTGGCTCACCACCCTCTTGGCTGGCTCACCACCTTTTTGGCTGGCTCACCACCTTCTTGGCCGGCTCACCACGTTCTTGGCCGGCTCACAAGCGCGGGCGCCCGCCTGCCCGCCGCTGGGGTGCGGGCCGGCGGGCGCTTCGTCATCGGTCGTCTTTCCCGCTGATCGACTTCTGATAGGCGTCCGCGTAGGTGGGCGAATCCTTGATCAGGCCGTCGGTGAAGGCGGCGACGTCGTTGCCGATGAGTTCGAGAACTCCCTTGCCACCGGCCGCGCCTTCTTCGAAGAAGTCGACGATCCCGGGGAGCAGGCGCCCGTCGGCCAGGTCGACCGGCCCAACCTTGAACAGGTACTTCTGCATCTCCTTGTAGACGATCTGGTAGTCCGGCGGGAGCGCCTTGACCCGGGCCACGTGCGCCCGCCATTGCCGCTTGCCCTGGATGATGTCCTGAATGCCCACGTCAGCCTCCCAGCCGGCCCAGTTTCCGCGCGACGTTCTTGTTCAGTTGCTCGCGCCACTTGTCGCGATACGTGCGGGCGCCCTCGCCGCCGGCCAGTGCCGCGCAGAAGCCTGGGATGTCGTCGCCGAGCACGTCGCGGACGGTCTGGCCGTCCGCCGACGCCTCTTCGAGCAACCCGAGGGCGGCATCGAGGATCGGCAGCAGATTGCGGCCGGTGAAATCGCCGTACGGGAAGAGGTTGCCCTTGATCTGTTCCCAAGCGACCCGGTAGTCGTCCGGCAATGCTGCCGCGCGGGCTTCGAACGCCTTGAATTCCCTGGTGAGATCGCTGCCTGTGATCGTT
Organism: Actinoplanes sp. CA-142083; assembly: GCF_050942195.1. Lineage (NCBI taxonomy): Bacteria > Bacillati > Actinomycetota > Actinomycetes > Micromonosporales > Micromonosporaceae > Actinoplanes > Actinoplanes sp. CA-142083. Next base: position 5,760,842 of record NZ_CP192076.1, on the reverse strand, counting down.
TCCCAGAAGCTCATCTCCCGCCCTCCCTGAGCTTGTCGATGCGCGATGAGACGTATTGCCATTTCGCCCAGAACGCCGCGAGCTCTTTCCGCCCGGCATCGTTGAGCGCATAGAACTTGCGCGGCGGACCCACCTCGGACGGCCGTTTCGTCACGTGGACGAGCCCGTTCCGCTCCAGCCGCAGCAGAATCGTGTAGACCGTCCCCTCGACGACATCGGCAAAGCCCAACTCATTGAGCCGACGAGTGATGGCATACCCGTAGGTCTCCTCGCCGCCGATGATCTCGAGTACGCAGCCTTCGAGCGTCCCCTTCAGCATCTCCGTCAGGTCGTCCACGGCGACTCCTCTCCGGCCCGCGTACGTCGCTGCGGCGCGGTACCACGTACCACTAGGTACCGCTACACGGTATCACTGAGTACCGCGGCATGGCGAGCAGCAGACCGCGGGTGAAAAGGGGCGAAGGCGGGCGCGCACCGGAGACGTGCGCGGCACCCCGCGCTGGGCACGGCACGCGCGCTGGGCACGGCACGCGCGCTGGGCACGGCACGCGCGCTGGGCACGGCACCCCGCGCTGGGCACGGCACGCGCGCTGGGCACGGCACCCCGCGCTGGGCACGGCACGCGCGCTGGGCACGGCACGCGCGCTGGGGCGGCACCGTCGTCGTCGTCGCCGGCCGGCTGAGCGTCGCCGATCTAACAAGCCGCCTGGGCGGACTGTCGCGGTGCGCCTCGGGCCGTTCGGCTGGAGCAGGCCGGGGACCGCCCGCCTGCCTGCCGCTCGGTGTCGGCGCCCGCCCGCCGCTGGGGTGCGGGCGGGCGGGGCGCTCGGCCGGGTGCCGGGGTGTGGGGTGGGGTCAGCTCGGGGCCGGGGTTACCAGTCCTGACTCGTAGGCGGCAATGACCAGCTGGGCTCGGTCTCGGGCGTTCAGCTTGGCCAGGAGGTGGCCTATGTGGGTTTTGACTGTGGCGGGGCGCATGGTCAGGCGTTCTCCTATCTCGGCGTTGCTGCGCCCGCGGGCTATCAGCTTCAGGACCTCCCGCTCGCGGTCGGTCAGCTCGTCCATCGCCTCGCCCAGCGGGCCCAGTGGCGGGAGGCTCCGCGTGTACTCGGCGATCAGGCGGCTCGTCACGGTGGGGGCCAGGAGGCTCTCGCCCGCGGCGATGACGCGGATGGCGTTGATCAATTCGGTGGGTGGGGCGTCCTTGAGCATGAAGCCGCTCGCTCCGGCGGAGAGCGCGCCGTACACGTACTCGTCGAGGTCGAAGGTTGTCAGGATCAGGACGCGGGGACGCCGGCCCGACGCGCGGGCGGCGCAGATGCGGCGGGTGGCCTCGACGCCGTCCATCTCCGGCATCCGGACGTCCATCAGCACGACATCGGGAGCGGTGCTCGCCGCGAGCTCCACCGCCTCCACGCCGTTTGCCGCCTCGCCGACCGCCTCCATGCCGGGCGTCGCGTCGACCAGCAGGCGGAAGCTGCCCCGCACGAGGACGGTGTCGTCGACGATCAGCACCCGGATCGGCGCGGTCACGGCGCCAGGGGCAGGCGTGCGGACACGGCGAACCCGCCCTCCGGTCGCGGCCCGGCCCGGAACGACCCGCCGTACATCAGCACCCGCTCGCGCATCCCGATCAGGCCGTGACCGGTCCGGGCGCGATCGGGTGGCATCCTCGGGCGCGTTTGTTCGCCGGTATCGGCCCCGGCGTACCCGGCGGGAGAACGTCCCGCGCGCCGGCCGTCGTCGGTCACGTCGATGGTCACCTCGCCTCCCTTCACGATCACAGTGATCTCGCAGCGTGCGGGAGCGGCATGGCGGACAACATTGGTCAAGGCCTCCTGAACTATGCGGTACACGGAAAGGGCTGGTCCTGCGGGCAGGCTTTCGGTGCCGCGCAGGTCGAGCTCGACTTGGACACCGGCCTCCTCGGCCCGCCGCACGAGAGTCGGCAGGCCGGATGGGCCCGGAAGCGGGGCGAACTCTACGCCGTCGCCCCCGGAACGGAGCACCCCGAGCAGCTGTCGCATCTCGGTCAGCGCGGTGCGACTCGTCGACTCGATCACCCGCAGCGCCTTCTGGGCCTCGGTGGGGTGGGTTGCGATGACGTGGTTGGCCGTTCCGGCCTGCACGGTGATCACGCTCATGCTGTGGGCGACCACGTCGTGCAGCTCGCGCGCGATGCGCAGCCTCTCCTCGGTGACTGCCTGCGCTGCCTGCTCCGCCGCCGTGCGGGTGGCCTCGGCCCGCCGGGCCCGCACGACCTGGCCGGCGGTCCACGCACCCGCCAGGAACCCGGCGCCCAGGACGGCGGTGCCGAGCCGCGGCCAGATGCCGTGCGGTGTGCCGACCACCGACGCGACGACCAGGATGGCGACAGCGATCGCGCCGGTGACCTTGATCGGCAGCCGGGGGTGGCGCGTGCCGAGCGCGACCGGATAGAGCGCGAAGGCGGCGGCCACGAACGGATCGGTCAGCACGCCGAGGGCCAGTGCCGCGACGGAGGCGGCGAGAACGACGACGAAGACGCCCACGGGCCAGAGTCGGCGGGCGGCCACGGGCGCCCCGACCGCCACCACGAGCGGCACCGCGACCCCGGCCGGCACATCGGTGGCGAGGACGGCGGCGGGCGCGAACACCAGGAGATACGCGATCGCGGCCAGGCCGTCGAGCGCTATCCACTGGTGGCGGCTCAGCCGCGGGGTGCGGTCCACGCGGCCACGTTAGCGGGGGTGGGCGCGGGGCGCCTCAGACCTGGGTCTGTCATACCGTGGTCCGATGTGCCGGTCGCCGGTTGCGGGCATCGTGGCCGTCGTGATTGAGGTCAACGAGCTGACCAAGCGGTACCGGGACACGGTCGCCGTCAACGAGCTCTCCTTCACCGTCGAGCCGGGCGAGGTCACCGGCTTCCTGGGCCCGAACGGCGCGGGCAAGACAACGACTATGCGCGTGCTGCTCGGCCTGGTCGCACCGACGGCCGGCGAGGCCCTGGTCGGCGGGCGGGCCTACGCGTCGCTCGACCATCCGCTGCGTGAGGTCGGCGCCCTGCTCGACGCCGACGCGGTGCATCCGGGCCGATCGGCGGCGGAGCACCTGCGCTGGCTCGCGCGCACCAACGGCATCGGGGCGAGCGGCGTCAAGGCGGCCCTCGACCGGGTCGGGCTCGCGGAGGCGGCCCGCATCCGCGTCGGGCGGTACTCGCTCGGCATGCGCCAGCGGCTCGGCATCGCGGCCGCCCTGCTCGGCGACCCCGGCATCCTGATCTTCGACGAGCCGGTGAACGGCCTCGACCCGCAGGGCGTCCGCTGGATCCGCGAGCTGATGCGCTCGCTGGCGGCCGAGGGCCGCACGGTCCTGATCTCCAGCCACTTGATGAGCGAGATGGAGCTGACCGCCGACCGGCTCATCATCATCGGCCGGGGCCGCCTGCTGATGGACACCACGGTCGGCGAGCTCATCACCGCCGACGGTTTCACCTCGCTTGAGGATGCCTATCTATCCGTGACCGACGAGTCGACCGTGCACCGAGCTGGTGGTGACTTCCGATGACGGCCCTGCTCGCCGCCGAGTGGATCAAGATCCGCTCCCTCCGGTCGACGATCTGGACACTGGCGTTGACGGTCGCCTTGAGCGTGGGGCTGGCCTTCCTGATCGGTTCGAGCTTCCGCGCCGGCTTCGACAGCATGGATGCCGAGCGCCAGGCCCAGTTCGATCCGCTCTTCGCGTCGTTCTACAGCCTCACCATCGGCCAGCTGGCCCTGGTCGTCCTGGCCGCATTGGTGGTCACCGGCGAGTACTCGACCAAAACGATCACCGTCTCGCTGACGGCCGTGCCGAGGCGAGGAAGCTTCTATGCGGGCAAGGTTCTGGCCGGTGGCCTGATCGCGGCCGCGGTGGCCGTGGTGACCGTCCCGTTGACCTTCGCCGCCGCGCAGGCCGGGCTGGGGCCACATGGCACCACGTTCACCGCCGGGGAGACCCTCGAGGCGGCGGTGGGCGCATGTCTCTACCTGACGCTGATCTACCTGCTGGCGACCGGAGTCGCCATGATGCTGCGCGGCTCGATTCCGACCCTGGCCGTGCTGCTCCCGCTGCTGTTCCTGGGCTCCCAGGGCTTGGGCAACGTGCCGAAGGTGAAGGCGGTGGCCCAGTTTCTCCCCGACCAGGCGGGCATGCTCGTCATGCACATCGCCGGTCCGGCCGGCGACCCGCGTTTCGGCCGGCCCTACGGCCCGTGGACCGGCCTCGCCATCTTGGCCCTCTGGGCCGGCGTGGCCCTGGCCTGCGGGTATGTAGCCCTGCGGCGGCGGGACGTCAGCCCTCCGTGACCCGCGGGTAAGCGGACGAGGCCGGCGGCGGGCCGCCGCCGGTCGGGTCAGGACGGGGGAAGGGCGGCGGGCGGCCGGGCGGCGCGGGGCAGAGCACGGAAGGCTGCGGGCGGCCGGCGGCGCAGGCAGTGCGGCAGGCGGCCGGCGGCGCAGGCAGTGCGGGAGGTGGCGGGCGGCCGGCGGCGCAGGCTGTGCGGGGGAGGCGACGGCGGCCGGCGGCGCGGGCAAGGGAAAGGGGTGGTGACCGCGGACGGGGGACGGACGCTGCTGGAGCGGTATGCGGCCGGGCGTTGAATTCGCCGGCCGCATACCGGGGCTGGTCAGTCTCGGGCTACTCGTACGGGCTCTACGTGCCAGATGGTTGAGGCGTAGTCGCTTACGGTTCGGTCGGAGGAGAAGAAGCCTGAGCGGGCCGTGTTGAGCAGGGACGACCTGGTCCAGGCGGTTTGGTCCTGCCACGCCCGGTCTACGGCCTCCTGGCATTCGACGTAGGCGCGGAAGTCGGCGAGGGTCAAGTACTCGTCCCAGTGCAGCAGGGATTCGGCTACCTCTTTGCCTACGCCGTTGAAGGCGCCGGAAAGGATGGCGTCCAGGGCCGCTCGCAGCTCATCGTCCTGCTCGTAGTAGGAGCGTGGGTTGTAGCCCGAAGACTTCAAGGCGATGGCTGCGGGGGTGTCCAGGCCGAACAGGAAGAAGTTCTCGGCTCCCACGCGGTCGCGGATCTCGATGTTGGCGCCGTCGAGGGTGCCGATCGTGAGGGCGCCGTTGAGGGCCAGCTTCATGTTGCCGGTGCCGGAAGCCTCCTTGCCCGCCAGGGAGATCTGCTCGCTCAGGTCGGCGGCGGGGATGATGAGCTCACCCAAGGTGACGTTGTAGTTCGGCGGGAAAACCACCTTCAAGTACCGCGCTACGGCGGGGTCGGCGTCTATGGCGGCCGCAACCGCATTGATGAGCTTGATGATGGATTTCGCGGCGTGATAGGCGGGCGCGGCCTTGCCGGCAAACAAAATGGTGCGGGGCACGTGGTTGCCGTTGGGGTTGTCCTTGATGCGGTGGTACTGGGTGATCACGTGCAGGAGCTTCAGCTGCTGGCGCTTGTACTCGTGGAAACGCTTGACCATCACGTCCATCAGGGCATCGGGGTCGCCCAGGCCCAGGCGCACCTTGTTGGCCCGTTTGATGTCGCGCCAGCTCCGCAGGAACAGCGGGTCGTCGGCGAACCGTTCCAGGCCGCGGAGGCGGTCCAGGTCGCTGACCCAGCGGGAATCGCCCAGCGCCGTGGTGATGAGCTCGGAAAGGGCGGGATTGGCGATCCGCACGAAACGCCGTGGCGAGACGCCGTTGGTGACGTTGCGGAACTTGCCGGGCCACATTTCGGCGAAATCGTGCAGCGTGGTCTCCGCCAGCAGCTTGGAATGCAACTCGGCGACGCCGTTGACCGCGCTCGTGCCGACGACTGCCAGATTGGCCATGCGCACGCGGCGCTCCGGCTCTTCCTGGATCAGCGACATTCGCCGTACGCGATCGGTGTCACCCGGATAGCGGGAGCGGACCTCCTCCAGAAGCCGCTGGTTGATCTCGTAAATGATTTCCAGGTGCCGGGGGAGAAGGCGCTCGAACATCGCGACCGGCCACGTCTCCAAGGCTTCCGGGAGAAGGGTGTGGCAGGTGTACGCGAACGTGCGCTGGGTGAGCAGCCACGCCTCGTCCCAGCCCAGCCCCTCCTCGTCGACCAGCAGCCGCATCAGCTCGGGAATGGCGAGCGAGGGGTGCGTGTCGTTGAGCTGGATGACCGCCTTGGACGGGAAATCGGTCCACGGGCCACCCCACAGGCGGAACCGGCGGATGATGTCGCGCAGCGAGCACGACACGAGGAAGTACTGCTGCTTGAGCCGCAATTCCCGGCCGAGCTCGGTGCTGTCGTCCGGGTAGAGCACCTTGCTGATGTTCTCGGCGCGCACCGCCTCCTGCACGGCCTCGGCGTATTGGCCGGCCGAGAAGCGTTCCAGGTCGAAGGACGACTCGCTGCCGCGGGCGCGCCACAGCCGTACGATATTGACGGTTTCCGTGCCGAAGCCGGGCACCAGCATGTGGCTGGGCTCGCCGAGCACGATCTCGCCGGGAATCCATTTGGTGCGGCCCGATTCGTCGCGGCTCGTGTAGCCGTAGAAGAAGACCGTCTGCCGGTCGTCGGGCGCCGGGAACTCCCACGGATTGCCCTGGAACGTCCAGTCGTCGGGCTTCTCCACCTGGGCGCCGTCGACGAAGGTCTGCTTGAAGATGCCGAAGTCGTAGCGGATGCCGTACCCGATCGCGGGAATGTCGAGGGTGGCCATCGCGTCGACGAGGCAGGCCGCGAGCCGTCCCAGGCCGCCGTTGCCGAGACCGGGCTCGATGTCGAGCTCGTCCATCTCCTCGGGCGACACCCCGAGCGCCTTCAGCGCGGCGGTCGCGATCTCGCCGGTGCCCGAATACAGGATGTTCTGCTCGAGCTGGCGCCCCAGCAGGTATTCGGCGGACAGGTAGTAGACCCAGCGCGGATTCGCCGCGTAATGGGCGGCGGTGGTCTTCGCGCGGCGGGCCGCCAGCCGGTCACGCACGGTGAGGACCAGCGACTCGTACGCGTCCTGCGCGCTCGCCGACTCCACGGTCGTGCCGCGCCGGTAGTAGAGGTTGCTGAGCAGGTCCTGTTCGAACTCGGCCGCGGAGCTACCCAGCGGCCGCAGCCCGATTCCGTTCCTGAAGTCCATGAACGCACACTCTCGCAGACAGGTTGCCGGAAGTTGTCAGCTTCGTGCCACTTGCAGGGACTCCTCGACGACGTCCGGATCGTACAGTTGCGCGTCGTGCGTCCCCCGCCGCTTCGCGGCGTACATCGCCAGGTCGGCGCGGTGCAGGAGATCGGCGACGCTGGCTTCATTATCCGGTACGGCGATGCCGACGCTGGCCCTGATCTCCAGCAGCCTGCCGTCCACGGTGATCGGTGCGCGCAGCGCCGCCAGGATCGCGTCCGCCACCTCGAGCGCGTGCGACGGCGAGGCCAGCGCGATCGCGAACTCGTCGCCACCGAGCCGCCCGGCCAGGTCCGCGCCCGAAATGCAGCGGCGCAGGATCCCGGCCACGGCGATGAGGACGGCGTCGCCGTACCGGTGGCCGTGCGTGTCGTTGATCGGCTTGAACCCGTCGAGGTCGATGAAGAGCACGGCCGGCGCGGCCGGCATGTGCTCCACCGAGTCCAGGAAGGCGGCCCGGTTGATCAGCCCCGTGAGCTGGTCGTGCCGGGCCTCGTACGCGAGCTGGTCCTGGATCGCGCGCCGCTCGGTGACGTCACGGAAGGTCGTGACCACCCCGCCGACGGCCGGCTTGTCCCGGAAGTCTCGTAAGGTCGCCTCCATCCATCGCCAGTCGCCCGACGCGTGCCGGATGCGCACTTGGACGGTCTGCTGACTGCCCGGATCAGCATAAATCACCCCAAGGGCGGACGTGAGCGCATCCAGATCGTCGGGGTGGACGTGCGCGCCGTACCCGCCGTCGTCGTAGTACTCGACGGGGAAGCCGGTGACCTGGCGGATCGCGGGGCTGAGATACGTCGGGCGGCCCAGCTCGTCGAGCACGCTGAGCACGTCGAGCGAGTCCTGCACGAGGATCCGGAACCGCTCCTCGCGGTCGCGCAGCGTCGCCTCGGCCGTCTCCCGCTGCTCGGCCGACTGGCCCAGCGCCCGGATGAACATGCCGGTCAGGAGCAGGCCGAGGAACCCGGCGATCTGCGCCTGCGTGGCCGGCAGGTAGCTGTGCACCCAGCCGAGCGCGATGCCGGCCTGCCCGGCCACGATGCACGCGAACATCCAGCACACCGCGGGACGCCAGACGGCCGCGCCGGCCCGCCGGAGGTGATGGGTGACGACCAGCGCGAACGCCAGCGGTAGCACCGGGCCCCAGCCGAGCACGTAGATGATCCAGCCGACCGCCAGCACGTGCAGGCAGGCCGCCAGGACGGGGGAGAGCAGGCGCAGCACGCGGGGCTGCTGGAAGGCACCGAAGAGGAACAGCGGCAGCAGGGTGAACCAGAGCGGCGCGACCCCGACGTACCCGTACGGATGCAGGACCGCGACCACCGGGATCGCGATCAGCGGCTCGAAGGTCCGCGTGACGAAGGCCTTCAGCACGCTCGGCACGGGGTCCTGATCGGCGGCCGGAGGGCCGAATCAAGGAGAATCGGCACGTCAGGCCGCCCAGGCGACGCGGTCGCGGCCGTGGTCCTTGGCGTCGTAGAGCGCCCGGTCGGCGGCCAGCACCACGGCCGCGCCGTCGCTGCTGCCGGCGGGCAGGGCGGCCACGCCCACCGAGATGGTGACCCGGTGGCTGCGGCCGGGGCCGACCACGATCGGCCGGGCCGCGACGCACTGGCGTACCCGCTCGGCGATCTCCCGGGCCCGGTCCGGGCCGGTGTTGGGCAGCAGCACGGCGAACTCCTCGCCGCCGTAGCGGGCCACCAGGTCGCCGGGGCGCACCTGGTCGCGCAGCCGGTGGGCCACGTCGATCAGCACCCGGTCGCCGCCGCCGTGCCCGTACGTGTCGTTGACCTGCTTGAAGCGGTCGATGTCGAGCAGCAGCACGCTCAGGTGGCCGCGGTGCCGGACGGCCCGGTCGGCCTCGGTGCGCAGCGCGTCCTCGAGGTAGCGGCGGTTGCGCAGGCCGGTGAGCCCGTCGGTGGTGGCCACGTGCCGCTGCGCCCGCACGAGGCCGGCCATCCGGGCCAGCACCAGCAGGAACAGCAGGTTGCAGACCACGCCGGCGACCAGCGCGTGCGCGGAGGCGTCGCGCAGGCTCTGCACGATCAGGGTGGTCGGGGCGATCACCGCGGCGACGGCGAGCACGGCGAGGCGGCGCGGGCTCGCGTCCGGCGCGCCGGAGGTGCTGCGATCGGCCATGTTCCGGGTGGCCGGGTGCAGGACCGCGGCGGCGAGCAGGAACGACGCTCCCATCCAGAACGCGTCGAGGAAGTTGCCGGCGTAGTAGGTGCCGTCGAGCGTCTGGATGCTGTACATCGTGTCGGTGAACAGCACCAGCAGCAGGTAGCCGCCGATCATCCGCAGCGGCGTGCCGCCGCCGCCGGCGCCGAACAGCAGCCGCGCGCCCACCACCGCCAGCATGAGGTCGCCGACGGGGTAGGCGACCGAGACCAGCATGGTCACGTTGCCGGTGGTCACCGAGACGGTCGGCGCGATGACGAACTCGAAGATCAGGTACGCGGCGCTGACCGCCACGATGGCCGCGTCGATGCCGCTCGCCGTGTCCCAGCCCGGGGCGCGCCGCCGGACGACGGCCAGCAGCCCGCCGGCGAGCAGCGGGTACGCCGCCAGGTAGGTGATGTCGGCGACGCTCGGGTACTCGACCTCGCCGCCGACCAGCGCCAGGCAGTAGAAGATCACATCGCCGGAGACCCCGGCCAGCGCGGACGCCGCGACCAGCAGCAGGGGCAGCCGCATCCGGCGGTGCCGCCAGGCCGCGCCCAGGGCCGCCACCGCGACCGCGCCGTTGGCGCTGCAGTAGAGCGCGACCTGCAGGCCGGCCCAGTCGCTGCCGAGATGGACGAACCAGAAATAGACAACGACCACGAGCGCCCCGAGCGCGAGCAGCAGTTGCCACCCGGCCGGGCGTCGCTGGGCGCGCACGAGGTCGGTCACAGGTAGAAGAGTCGGCCCCCGCAGGAGCGTGGCGGTTGCCGCGCCGGTGCGGTTGGGCGTGACCTTTACATCGATCACCATCAGTTCTAGGCTCGCTTGCGAAACCGACTTTCAATAAGTGAGAGTGGGAGGCCGCGTGGAGCCGTCGCCGCGGATCGTCGTCGAGGATCTCGACCTGCGCTACAGCGACGTCGAGGCGGCGCGGGGGCTGTCGTTCGACGTGCGGGCGGGGGAGCTGGTCAGCCTCATCGGGCCGTCCGGCTGCGGCAAGAGCAGTGCGCTGCGGGCGATCGGCGGGCTGCTGCGACCGGCCGCCGGCTCGGTGCGCGTCGACGGGGCCGAGGTCCGGGGGCCGCTGCCGGCCTCCATCGCGTACGTATTCCAGGACCTCGCCCTGTTTCCCTGGCGTTCCGCCCGGCGCAACGTGGAGGCGCCGCTCGAAGTGCGCGGGGTCGGCCGCCAAGAGCGCCGGGCCCGGGCACTCGAACTGCTCGACCTGGTCGGGCTGGCCGACGCCGCCGACCGGGTGCCGGCCGAGCTGTCGGGCGGGATGCGGCAGCGGGTGGCGATCGCGCGGGCCCTGGCCTGCGACGCCGGGATCCTGCTGCTGGACGAGCCGTTCGCGGCGCTGGACGAGCAGACCCGGCTCAAGCTCGGGGCCGAGCTGCTGCGGCTGCTCGCCGACCAGGGCAAGACCGTGGTGTTCGTGACGCACAGCCTGCCCGAGGCGGCCTACCTCGCCGACCGGATCGTGGTGCTCACCGGGCGGCCGGCCATGGTCAAGGACGTCATCGAGGTGCCGCTCGAGCGTCCCCGGGTGGCCGCGATGGTGCGGACCCCGTCGTTCCACGCGTTGCAGGACCGGCTCGCGGCGCTCCTGCTGGAGTCGTAAATGCGCCGGCTCATCGCGTACGGAATCGTGCTGTTGATCCTGATTGTGCCCTGGTGGGCACTCAGCGCGAGCGGGACGGTGGCGCCGCTGACCCTCCCGCCGCTGCCCTCGGTGGGCTCGGCGCTGCGCTCGCTGCTGGCGTCGGCCGGCGACTGGCTGCCCGACGTGGCGCTGACAGTTTGGCGGGCCCTCGCCGGATTCGGGATCGCCGCGATCGCAGGGGTGCCGCTGGGGGTGGCGCTGGGACGGTCGCGGCTGCTCGGGCGGGCCTACGAGCCGCTGCTGGGGACCCTCGCCGCGGTGCCGCTGGTGGTGCTCTACCCGGTGCTCGCGGCGACGCTCGGGATCGGGACGTGGTCGAAGGTCGTTCTCGGCGGGCTGTACGCCTTCTTCCCGATCGTGATCGGCACCACGCGGGCCGTCGCGCAGACCGACCCGGGGCTGGTCACGGCGATGCGGGCGATGGGTGCGGGGCGTGGCCGCCTCGCCTGGACGGTGGTGGTGCCGTCGGCGCTGCCCGGAATGGTGTCCGGCCTGCGGGCCGGGCTGGGTCTTGCCCTGGTCACGGTGATCGCGGCGGAGTTCATCGCCGGCGACGCGGGGGTCGGCTACCGGCTGGCCGCGGCGGGGCAGGGCTATCGGAGCGCCGACCTGTTCGCGTGGGTGGCGCTCGCGGTCGTGCTGACGGTGCTGGTCAACGCGGCCTTCACGGTGTTCGCCTCCCTCTTGGAAAGGTCGGTGCGTCGATGAAACGGTGTCTTGGTCTTGCTCTTCTGCTCTTGGTGGCCGCTTGCGGGTCTTCATCCACCTCGGATAAGTCGGATATTTCGCTTGGTTTGGTGCAAGGGCAGGATTTCACTCATGCGATGCCGGCTCAGGTGGCCGCGGCGAAAGGGATCTTCGCAGCGCACGGGCTCACCGTGAAGATCGTCGAGTTCTCGGCCGGCTCCGACCTGGTCAAGGCCGTCGCGGGCGGGACTGTCGACGTGGCCGAGGCGACCGGCCTCGACGTGGTGGCCGCGGCGGCCGCCGGGGTCGACCTCAAGGCGTTCTACGGCACCGCGGCCGCCACGCCGATGTCCGTGATCGTCAAGGACGCGTCGCCCGTCAAGGCGCTGCCCGATCTCGCCGGCAAGAAGGTGGGCATCTCCAAGTTCGGCTCGCTCACCGACTTCACCGCCAAGCTGATCGCCCAGCAGGCGCCCGGCGTCAAGCCCGTGCCGCTGGGGGCGCCCTCCGCCAACACCGCCGCGCTCACCAAGGGCGACGTCGACGCGATCATCCTGCCGGTCGAGTTCGCCTACACGATGCAGGCGGCCGGCACCCCCGCCCGCGCGATCCGGGTCGCCGGCCTGACGCCGGACAGCCAGTTCGCGGTGCTCGCCGCGCCGGCCGCCTTCCTCTCGAAGAAAAAGGACGCCGCGACCAAGCTGACCCAGTCCTATACCGACGCCATCAAACAACTCCAGGGAGACGAGGCGGGCACGGTGGCGCTGTCGGTGGCGAAGCTGGGCATGAACCAGGACGTGGCCACCAAGACCTTCAAGGAGCTGGCCGGCGACTTCACCCCGTCCGGCGAGGTCAGCACGGCCGGGCTCAAGGCGTACGCCGATCAGCTGCCCACCCTGGGGATCGCCAAGACAGTGCCGGCGGAGTCCTCGTACTACGACTCGTCGTTCGCCTAAAGCTCAAGTAGAGGTCGAGGTTGAGGGTTTTCGTGCTTCGCGCGGCGGCGGTTGGACTTCTGCTGGTGGTGTGGCAGGTCTTCGCGGGTGGCTATCTCGCGCCGCCGTCCGAGGTCTTCACCACCGGTGTCGCGTACTTGTTCGAGGCCGACACGCTCTCGGGGCTCGGCGTCACCACCGTGCGCTTCCTCGCCGCGTTCGCCCTCACGGCGGTGCTCGGCGTCGGGGTGGGGCTGGTGCTCGGGCGCTCGGGACGGTTCGTGCCGCCGGCCCGGGACGTGTTCAGCGTGCTCTACACGCTGCCGCTGGTGCCGTTCTATCCGCTGTTCGTGCTGTGGCTCGGGCTGGGATTCCGGTCCGAGGTGGCCTTCGGGGCCGTCCACGGTGTCGTGCCGGTGGTGCTCGGGACCATGGCCGCGGCGTCCCGGGTGGACGCCACCCTCATCACCGCGGCGCGCGCGATGGGGGCGGGACGGGCGCGGGCGCTGACCATGGTGGTGCTGCCGGCGATCGTGCCCGACGTGGTGGGGGCGCTGCGGATCGGCGCGGCGCTGAGCCTGCTGGGCGTGCTGCTCGCCGAGCTGATGGTCTCGGTCGACGGGGTGGGACGCGTGATCTCGGCGTTGATCGCCAACCTGCGCGGGGCCGAGGCCGACGCGGTGATCCTGGCGGTCTGCGCCGGGGCGGTCGTCGTCAACGTGCTGCTGCTCAGCGGGGAGCGGCGCCTGTCCCGGTGGCGTTGAACAGCCGACTCATGCGGTCGGCCACGTGGGTGGCGCCGTCGCCCAGCAGGATCGTGTAGTGGTTCACGCCCGGAACCATCTCGGCGCCGGCCGCCGCCAGGGCCGCGGCCGGGTACATGCCGGTCTCCTCGTCCTGCAGGCCGCGCGGGGCGCCCAGCATCGGGAACTCGGCCGGCGCCGGGGCGGTCAGCATGTCGCGGGCGTCCGCGCGGATGGCGTCGATGTTGCAGGACGAGCCGCTCCCCGTGTAGTCCCGCAGGACGTAGTCGGAAATATCCTGATTCCAGGAGCGGCCCAGGGCGGGGTTGCTCTTGAAGAAGGCCAGATAGTCGCCGGCGGTCGGGAACGTCATCGACAGCCGGCGCATGGCGGGCCCGATCGTCGCTGTCAGGGCGGTGTCGACGTCGATCCCCGGCGGCGTGGGCAGGGGCAGGCCGCCGTCGATCAGCAGCACGCCGCGGACCCTGGTGGGGTAGCGGGCGGCGGTCTCGGTCACGACGAAGCCGCCCATCGAGTGGCCGGCCAGGCCCACCCGGGAGGCGCCGAAATGATCGGCGATCGCGACGAGGTCGGCCGCATGCGCGGCCATTCCGAAGGGCCCGGGGAGACTCGCGCTTCGTGCACGGCCGCGCAGATCAGGAGCAATCAGCCGTACGCGTCCCGCAAGCGCCCGCGCGACAGCGGCCCACGAGAGGGCGTTGGCGGTGATCCCATGCGCGGCGATGACCAAGGGGCCGTCGCCGGGCCAGGCCAGCACGCGTAGTTGCCCACCCCGGACCGGGACGTCGATCTCCTCCACGGTCGCAGCCTAGGGAAGATCGGGGCGCGGACACATGTCTGCCGGGCACATCCCAACCGGGCCGGGCATGTGGATCGCCGCCGGGGCGCCACGGTGATCTCACCGGTGGGGTCGTCCCACCCGCGCCGGGGTCAGGCCAGCGCGCAGTCCGGTCGGCGGGCACGCTTCCGGCCGCTTTGCTCTGCTCACCTATACGCACGACGGGCCAGGTGGTGAGTCACCGCGCCGTATCGCCGGGGCGGGCGCGTATGGGTGCGCAGAGCAAAGCCTCAGGGAACGACGTGGCCGGCTGCGGAGCAAGGCCCGATGCCAGCCATGGCGCAGACCGGGCGCGGCTGGGGGTGGCTTGGCTGGAGGTGGCTTGGCTGGGGTGGGCGCGGCATTGCGCGGGCGCGGCATTGCGCGGGCGCGGCGCGGCACAGCGCAGGCGTGGCTGAGGTGGGACGGTGCTCGTCGCGGTCATCCTGGGGCGGCCGCCTCGGCGGCCGGCCTGGGTCTTGGCTCATCTCGAGCCCTCAGCTCCCGCGCCGCGACGTCTCGCGGGATCGCGAAGCCGCCCCGCCCGTTCTGGGTGGGGCCGATTGGAGCACGTGGGTCTGACAACTTCTGGCGGTTGTCCACAGGGCTGTCATGCGGGCTTGGTGGCGAGGACGCGCTCGATGGTGCCGGCCTTGAGGCGCTCGGTCTCGATCACGCGGAAGCCGGCCGCCTCGACGAGGGGGAGCTGGCGGCGGGTGAAGTGTTCGCCGGCGGTGCGGATGGTTATGCGCTCGGCCAGCCGCTGGGCGGCGCGCAGCGGTGGCCAGGTGCTGCGGACGTGATCGACGAGCACCAGGCGGCCGCCGGGGGCCAGGACGCGGTGCATCTCGGCGATCGCGGCGGGCGGGGACGGGATGGCGCAGAGGGACAGCGCGCAGGTGACGGTGTCGAAGGAGGCGTCGGCGTACGGGAGGTGCTCGGCGTTGCCCTCGCGGAGGTCGGCGAGGCGGCCCTCGTCGGCGGCGCGCTTGTGGGCGATGGCGAGCATCGACGGGCTGAGCTCGATGCCGCTGAGCTCGACATCTCTCGGGTAGAAGGGCAGGTTGCGGCCGGTGCCCACGGCTACCTCGAGGACGCGGCCGCGGGCGCGGCTGCCCAGCCACTCGCGGGTGCCGGTGAACCAGATGCGCTCCATGAAGCGGATCTGCCGGTCGTAGGTCGGTGCCGCCTTGTCCCAGACTCGCCGGGCCTTGGCCTCCGGCGTCTCGGAAGCGCTCATCATCCGATAGTGGCCGAGGAGATCACGGATCGACAGGGGTGAACAGCATCATGCGGAGAGCGGCCCCTGCAGGCGGTGCAGGCGCAGGGCCAGTTGCAGGTCGAGGGCGCGGGACGGGGTCTGCCAGTCGGGGCCGAGCAGGTGGCCGATGCGGTCGAGGCGCTGGGTGACGGTGTTGACGTGGACGTGCAGGGACTCGGCGGCGCGGGCCAGGCTGCCGCCGGCGGCGAAGTAGGCCTCCAGGGTCTTGAGCAGCGCGGTGCCGCGGCGGGCGTCGTAGTCGATGACCGGGCCCGCGGCGGCGTGGACGAAGGCGGGGACGTCGCGGCGGTCGCCGAGCAGGAGGCCGACGTAGCCGAGCTCGGTGTGGCTGGCGCCGTCGCCGACGCGGCCCAGGGCCAGCAGCGCGGTGGCGCAGGAGTCGGCCTCGTGGAAGGCGCCGGCGACCGCGGCGGGGGAGGAGGCGGGGCCGGCGCCGCCGGCGGTGACCGGGCGGGAGAGGGCGCGGCCGAGCTCCTTGGCGACGGTGCGGGCGGCGGCCGCGGGGTCGGCGCCGGGCAGGAGCAGGGCGATGCGGCCGTCGCGGCCGGCGGCCAGGCCGCCGCGGGTGGCGGCGAACGTACGGGCCCAGGACAGGGCCCGCTGGCGCAGGCCGCCGGAGGCCTGGTCGGCGGCCGCGACCACCACGTGCGGCTGGTCGAGGGTCACGCCGAGGCGGGCGGCGCGGGAGCGCAGCGCCTCCTCGTCGCGCAGCGGGCCGGCGATCAGGTCGTCGAGGAGCTCGCCGCGCACCTGGCCCTCAGCCTCGGCGACCGTGCGGCGGAACAGCAGCAGCAGCGCGGTGATCTGGGCGGCGCGTTCGAGGATGCGCTGGTCGGCGCCTTCGAGGGGCTTGGTGGGGTGGAACACGAGGGCGCCCAGGTTGTCGGCGCCGGCCGCGACCGCCGCCACGTACGCGTCGCCGCGCTGGACGCTGCGGCCCTCGGCCCGGGACGCGGCGACGGCGGCCGCGAGGTCGACATCGGCCGGGCTCGAGGACGACAGCACGCTGGGCGACGCGGCGGTGGCGAGGGTCCGGCCCTGCGCGTCGAGCACGAGGAGCAGGCCGTCGAGGATGTCGACCAGGTCGGCGGCCACGTCCTCGACGCCGCCGCCGCGCAGGACCAGGGCGGTCATCCGGTCGTGCGCGGCCGCGGCCCGCTCGACCGACGCGCTGTGGGCCTGGATCACCTCGTTGGCGGCGGACAGCTCGGCCAGCGCGGCCTGGGTCTCGGTGAGCAGGCGCGCGGTGTCGATGGCGATCGCGGCGTGGGCGGCCAGGGAGGCGAGCAGGGCCACCTCCTCGCGGGCGAACGGGCGCTCGGTGCGGTTCGCGGCGAACAGCACGCCGATCACCGTGGATCCGAGCAGCAGGGGCACCCCGAGGATGGCGACCAGCCCCTCGTCCCGTACGCCCGAATCGATCTCCTGGGTGTGGTGGAAGCGGGGATCCTTGCCGTAGGCGGCGGTGGAGTAGGGCGTGCCGGAGACGGCGACCAGGCCGCCCAGCCCGGCCCCGGCCGGCAGCCGCAGCGACTGGAAGCTGGCCGCGACCGAGCCGTCGGTGATCCGCATGTACGTGTCGCCGCGCTCGGGGTCGTCGAGCGTCATGTACGAGACGTCGGCGCCGAGCAGCGTGCGGGCCCGGTGCACGATCGCGCGCAGCACCGCGTCGAGGTCCCGGAGCCCGGCGAGGTCGCTCGCCGTGTCGTACAGCGCGGAAAGCTCCTCCTCGCGGCGCCGTCGCCGCTCCAGAAGCTCGCGCACCCGCAAGGCCGCGATCTTGATCTCGTCGATCGCGGCCAGCTCGGACGCGGGCGCGCCGGACTGCCGGGCGGCCAGCAGCGGCCGCTCGAACTCGACGGGCGCGGCCTCGCGGGCGAGGAGGGTGAGGAACTCGAGCATGAGGAGAAAACTAGTGTGCGGTCCACCCACCGTCGATCGTGATCGACGAGCCGGTGATCAGGCGGGCGGCGGGGGTGCAGAGGTAGGCGAGCAGCTCGGCCACCTCGTCGGGCTCGATGAGCTGCTTGATGGCGGCGCGGTCCAGCATGATCTTCTCGATGACCTCGGACTCGGGGATGCCGTTGATCGCCGCCTGGTCGGCGATCTGCTTGTCGACCAGCGGCGTGCGGACGAAGGCGGGGCAGATGCAGTTGGAGGTGACCCCGTGCGGGGCGCCTTCGAGGGCCGTCACCTTGGACAAGCCCTCCAGTCCGTGTTTTGCCGAGACATAAGCGGACTTGTACGGCGAGGCCAGCAGCCCGTGCACCGAGGAGATGTTCACGACGCGGCCCCAGCCCTGCTCGACCATGTGCGGCAGCACCCGCTTGGTGAGCAGGAACGGCGCGGTGACCATGACCTGCTGGATCAGCGCGAACTTGTCGTCGGGGAAGTCGGTCAGCGGCGCGACGACCTGCAGCCCGGCGTTGTTGACCAGCACGTCCGCCGCGGCCGGGATCGACGCGATCGCGCCCGGGTCGCTCAGGTCGGCGACCACGGCCTGCCCGCCGACCTCCTCGGCGACCGCCTCCGCCGCCGCGGCGTCCACGTCCACCACGATCACCGAGGCCTTCGCCGCGGCGAGCCGCACGGCGCAGGCCCGCCCGATCCCGCTGCCGCCGCCGGTCACCAGCGCGGTCCGGCCCGACAGATCCAGTTCGACCACAGTCGTCATGTCCGCGAACCTACGACCACGCGCGGGCCGCCGCACATGTGTGCGCGCCACACACCCGGACGGTTGCCCCTGTGCGGTAGTTTTCAGCCCGCGATGAAAGTCTCCCGACGCGCCCTGCTCGGCGCCGCGCTCGGCTCGCTGGCCGTCACGGCGGGCGGCTGCACCCGGCCGGTCGACCCGGCCACCGGCGGCGCCGACCCCGGCCGGACGCTCGACCTCGGCATCCTCTGGACCCAGAGCGGCGCGGACCGGCGGCCGATCAACGAGAGCATCCGGTTCGAGCAGGGGCTGCGCGTCGGCATGCTGTGGGTGACCAGCCGCACCAACCAGATCGGCGTCCGGACGATCACCGAGGTGAAGGCGGACGACCGGGGCGACCCCGCCGCCGCCGAGGCCGCCGCGGAGGACCTCGTCGACCGGGGTTGCCGGATCCTGGTGGGCGGCTTCACCGACGCGGTCGCGCTGCGGCTGGCCGGGGTCGCCGAGCGCCGCAAGGTCCTGTTCATCGCGGCCACGGCGACGGCCGACGAGCTGACCGGCAGGAACCGGTACACGTTCCGCTCCGGGCCGGAGATCACGCAGCTGCTGCTGGCCGCCAGGACGTACGTGAAACCGGGCGGCCGCCTCGTGGTGCTCGCCGCCGACCGGGCCCGCGCCGCCAAGGCCGCCTCGATGCTCGGGGCGGCCTCCACGATCGTGCTGCCCGCGACGACCAAGGACTTCGCGGCGGTCAGGCGGATCAGGGCCGGCCAGATCTACGTCGACTGGCCCAAACCGGAGCCGAAGCTGTGGGCGGCGATCCCGGCCGGGGTCCAGCCGATCACCATCCTCGGCGCCCGCAACACGTGGTTCCAGTACGGGACGCAGGCCCAGGCGCTGCGGTTCGTGACGCCGTACGTGGACGGCGCCTCGAACAACAACGCGTACCAGGCGCTGCGGCTCGCCGTGCTGAACCGGCGCAGCGACACCGGCCACGCCGAGGGGTTCGCGGCCGCCCAGATGGCCGTCCGCGCTTTCCAATACGGCGCGCAGAGCACCGATGACATGATCGAGTCGCTGGAGGCTCTCGAGTTCGCCGGCGTGAAGAGGGGCCTGACCGTCCGGCCGCGGGACCACCTGCTCGAGCAGGGCGTGTGGGGTGGCCGGCTGACCTGGGTGGGCGCCTCCAGCGCGCTCGCCGCCGTTCCGGAACGCGAGTTCACTCCCGACGAGACCACACCGGCGGTGTCATGAGCGACGACAACCGGCCCGCGACCGTCGCGGACGTGCACGAGATCGCCGAGGCGATGCCGCACGTCACGGTCGAGTGGGGCAGCGGCGACAACCCGGTCTACCAGGTCGGACGTAAGTCGTTCGTGTTCTTCCGCAACCCGCGGCCCGACGCGTTCGACCCGGAGACGGGCGAGCGCTACCCGGATGTGATCGTCTTCTGGGTGGAGTCGCAGGGCGACAAGGAGGCGCTCGTCCAGGACGAGTCGACGCCGTTCTTCACGACGCCGCACTTCAACGGCCACCCGTCGGTGCTGCTGCGGGCGAGCCGGATCCACGAGCTGACCCGGGGCGAGCTGGCCGAGATCATCCAGGACGCGTGGCTCTCCCGGGCGTCGGCCCGCCGGGCGGCCGACTGGCGCGCCGCTAACCAGGTGGAGCCGTGAGGTTGGCTCGTACCGCCTTGCGCAGGTCGTTGAGCAGCCGCCCGCGCTCGCCCGTCCTGGTCGCGAGGACGACGTGGGTGGGCTCGACCCCGTGCAGCGGGATCTCGGTGAGGTCGGGGCGGTAGGACGCGGACCCGGCGGGCACGATGGCCACCACCTCGCCCGACGCGATCAGCTCGGCCTTGTCCTCCAGCGAGGTCAGCACCGGCCCGGTGGCCATGCTGCCGGCCCGCCAGAAGTCGTTCCACGCCGGGTCGGCGGCCATCCGCGGCAGCGGCTCGCCGGCGATGTCGTCGAGGGTCACCGACTCCTTGCCGGCCAGCCGATGGCTCACCGGGATGAGCAGCACCCGCGGCTCGGCGTACAGGACCGTCACGTCGAGGCCGTCGGCGACCAGCGGCAGCCGGCACACCGCCGCGTCCACACGGCGTTCCAGCAGGGCCGTGCGCGGCTCGTTCCAGGCCAGATGCTGGGTGCGCACCTCGGCCTCCGGATGCCGGCGGCGGAGCTGGGCGACGGCCGGGGTGACGATGATGCCGTGCAGGTAGCCGACCGTCAGCCGGGCCGGTGAGGCGGCCGCCCGGGTGTCGGCGACCGCGACCGCGGCCGCCTTCAGCAGCGCGGTGGCGTGCGTCAGGAAGACCTGGCCGGCCTCGGTGAGCCGGGCGCCCTGCGGGGTGCGGTCGAACAGGCGCGCCCCGACCTGCTGCTCGAGGGACCGGATCTGCCGGCTGAGCGACGGCTGCGTGATGTGCAGCGCGAGCGCGGCCCGCCCGAAGTGCCGGTGCTCGGCGACCGCCGCGAAGTACCGCACGAGCCGCAGGTCCACGTCCATGCCTCAAGCGTATTGCGTGATGCGGAACAGGCGTTGGCGCGCACCGGGCCGGTCAAGCCACGCTGGGCGGCATGAACGAGATCTGGGTGCTGGGCGCGGCGGGCCGTACCGGGAGCGCGATCGCGGAGCTGCTCAAGGGCGAGGACCTGGTGCTGGTGGGCCGTTCCGCCGGCCGTCTCGCGGCGGCCACGGGAGGCCGCATCGTTGTCACCGGCAACATCGCGGCCACCCTGGCGGCGGCGAGGCCGAAGGTCGTGGTCAACACGATCGGCCGGCCGCTGCTCGACGGCGGCTACCACTACCTGGACCTGGCCAACGACGTGACGACGATCGGCGACGTGCTCTCCCGCGACGCCGCGGCCAAGAGCGCCGGGCGCACGCTGGTGACGGGCGCGGGCTTCGGGGTGGTCGCGGTCGAGTGCACGGTGTTGCGGCTCTGCGAGGGCAGATCACGGCCTTCACACGTACGCGTCGACGGTCTTGCCATGATCGAGCCCGTCCCCGGGAAGGTCGGTGAGGCGCTGGCCGGGACGCTGGTCGACGCCCTGTCCTCGGGTGGGCGTCGCTATGCCGGGGGCCGGATGGTCCGCAGCCGGCTGGGCGGCCACCACGCCCGCCTGACGCTTCCCGACGGCACAACCGCATCGGTCGTCTCGGTGCCGACCGGCGATCTGATCGCGGCCCATCGGGCGAGCGGCGCGCCGTCGGTCATCGCCGGCAACGCCGAGGTCCCTTCCGGTCTCGCGGCCCGCGCCCTGCTGCCCGCTGCGGCCGCGTTGCTGTCGATCCCGGCGGTCTCGCGGTTCGCCAAGCGCCGCCTGGCCGAGATGGACCCGCCATCCCGGCCTCCGGCCCGCACGCGCTCGTGGGCACGAGCCCAGGCGACCTGGCCCGACGGCGCCATCCGGGAGGCCTGGCTGGAGGCGCCCGAGGGCATGGTCTTCACCGCCGCCGTCGCGGCCGAGGTCGCCCGCCGCCTGGCCCACGACGAGGGCACGCCGGGCGCCTATACGCCGGGCGCGCTGTTCGGCGCTTCGCTGGCCGAGGCCGCAGGTGGCCGGTTCATCGTGTGACACGGGGCTGCAGGGAGCGATGGCGGTCGATACGATCCGTGACATGACTGCCGAAGCTGTGGCGACGCCGGTGGTGCGGGGGCTCCCCCTGGTGGGGAACGCGCTGCGGATGGGGAAAGATCCCGCACAGTTCTTCGTGGACTGCTATCGCGAGTACGGCCCGGTGTGCCGGGTCAAGGTCCTGGGCCGTGAGCACGCCATCCTCGCGGGCCCGGAGGCGGCCGAGTTCATGGGCACCAAGGAGGGGCGCGAGTGCCTGCGCTCGCGGGAGTTCTGGCGCGGGCTGGTCGACGAGTACGGAGCGACCCGCACGCTGCCGGGCGAGGACGGCGAGAGCCACAAGGAACTGCGCGACATCATGCGCCGGGGGTACTCGCGCGAGGCCATCGCGGACCGGCTCGACGAGGTCGTCGCCATCACCGATCGCAACATCGACCGTACGTGGCGGCCGGGCGCGACGGTGCCGGTCGTGCGCTCGATGCAGTTCCTGGTGACCGATCAGCTGGGCGAGCTGATGACCGGCGCCTCCCGGCCCGAGTACGTGAAGGACATCCGGCGCGCGACGGCGTACTTGTTGAACGTCCTTGTCACCCGGCAGCGGCCACGGCTGATGCTGCGCGACCCGCGCTACAAGCGGGCCAAGGCGCGGGTCGCCGAGCTCAGCCGCACGATGATCGACGACCGGTCGGACCCGGGCGAGGACGCGAAGCCGGCGATCCTGATCGACGACCTGGTGCGCGCCAACCGGGAGAACCCGGCGGCGATGCCCGACGAGGACCTGATGATCTGCGTGACCGGACCCTACGTGGCCGGGATCGACACGGTCGCGAACACGACGTCGGCCTTCGTCTACGCCGTACTGAAGCATCCTGAAGTCCTCGAACGGGTGCGCGCCGAGGCGGACCGGCTGTTCGCCAAGGAGAGCATCACCGAGAAGGATCTTCGTGGCATCCCGGCGATCCGCGGGGCGCTGATGGAGACGATGCGCCTCTACCCGACCGCGGTGGTGCAGATGCGCACGGCCACCCGGGACTTCACCTTCCAGGGCCACCGGATCGCGGAGGGCGAGGCCCTCTACGTGGCCACGACCGTGCCGCACTTCCTCGAAGAGTTCTTCCCCGAGCCGATGAGATTCGACATCGATCGGTACGAGAAACCGCGCGCCGAGCATTTGCAGGCCGGCGCCTATTCGCCGTACGGACGCGGGCAGCACGTGTGCCTCGGCAAGACGCTCGCCGACGTCCAGATGCTGGTGACGCTGGCGCGCATGTTCCACCGGCTCGACCTGCGCCTCGAGTCGCCCGATTACGTGCTCGCGCGCCGCACGACGCCGACGCCCGGGCCGGCGATGTCGTTTCGCGTGACGGTCGGCGGTCACCGCAACGGGTGACCCGCATGGACGGGTGTCGCTATGCTGCCGGGGATGTTCGACGATCAGTCCTTGGACGCGGCGCTCCAGCGGATCGACGAGTGGGAACGGTCCGCGACCCAGCGCGCCGAGCAGGCTCAGGAGCTCGCCCGGCGGGCCGCGCAGATCTCCGCGACCGCGCGCAGCCGGGACGGGCTGGTCGAGGTCACGGTCGGCGCCGAGGGCCAGATCCAGCGGCTGCACCTCGACGAGCGGATCCGGCAGCAACCGGCGTCCGAGACCGCCGACCAGATCATGGCGATGCTGCGCGACGCCCAGGGCCAGGTGATCCGGCAGTTCGGCGAGGTCACCGCCGAGACGGTCGGCGCCGAGAGCGAGACCGGGCGGATGCTCATGGAGTCGCTGCGCAAGCGCCTGGGCAGCGAGCCGCATGAGTGACCACTTCCAGGTCAACTCGGCCTCCCTCACCGCCCACGCCGGCGAGGTCGACGGCATCGGCGACGGGCTGAGCGAGGCCGCGTCGGCCGCGCACACCGTGCAGACCGGCACCGGCGCGTACGGGCAGCTGTGCCAGTTCGTGCCGGCCCTGCTCAACGGCCTGCAGCAGGCGATGGCCGACGGCATGACCACCGCCGCCGACTCGGCGCACGACACCGCCGACGCGCTGCGCGCCACGGCCGCCGACTACGACGGGAGCGACGCGGGCGCCGCCGAGAAGATCCGGAACACCCGATGATCCCGAGGCCGCCGCTGGTCGCCGTGGCGAACCCGGGCATCTCGGCCGACCCGTGGGCCGGCGTGTGGATCGCCGAGGACATCGAGACCATCCTCGCCGGGGTCAAGAGCGGCAGCTGGATCGACGTCACGCTGGGCGCGGTGTCGGCCGGCCTGGACGCGCTCGCGTTCGTCTCCGACCCGATCGGCAGCCTCCTGCAGTACGGCGTCGCCTGGATCATCGAGCACGTCAAGCCGCTTTCCGAGGCGCTCGACTGGCTCGCCGGCGACCCCGGTCAGATCTCCGCGCACGCGCAGACCTGGCGCAACATCGCGGGCTCGCTGCGCGACCGGGCCGCCGACCTCGACCGGGCCGTGCGCTGGGACACCGAGGAGTGGAAGGGCGCGGCGGCCGACGCGTACCGGACGTGGACCGGCCAGCAGAAGGACGCCGTCGGCGCCCTGGCCGGCGCGGCCGACACCATGGCGGCGATCACCGAGGGCGCCGGGATGCTGGTGGCCGGCGTACGCATGATGGTGCGCGACGCGATCGCGGTGCTGGTGTCGCGGCTGATCACGTACGCGGCCGAGGAGGTCTTCAGCCTGGGGCTGGCCACCCCGCTGGTGGTCGAGCAGGTCACCACCCTGTGCGCGTCGTGGGGCGCGCGCATCGCGAAATGGCTCAAGGGCCTGATCCGCAGCCTCGAGCACCTGCGCGGGCTCGGCGCCAAGATGGGCGAGGCGATCGAGGCCATCAAGAAGCTGCTCAGCAAGCTCCGGCGCGGCCGGGAGGGCGGCACCGTCCCGTCCGGCACGCCCAACCCGGGCAACAAGCCGCGTGGCCGCCGCACCGACGCCCACCCGACCCGCAAGAAGGATCAGCCGCTGCGCCGGGAGAACGAGTCGGCCGACACGCTCTCGCAACACGGCTACGACGTCGAGCAGAACCCGCCGCCGAAACCGAACGGCAAGGAACCCGATTACAAGATCGAAGGCGAGTACTTCGACAACTACGCCCCGCAGACCGGCAATCTCGACAACATCCGCGGAAAGATGAGCGAGAAAGTTTCCGAGGGCCAGGCCGACCGGCTCGTCCTGAACATGGACGACACGCCCGCCACCATGGACCAGGTCGCCGACATGTTGCGCCGCAAGCCGATCGCGGACCTCAAGGAGGTCCTGGTGGTCAAGGACGGTAAAGTCATCCCCTTCTTCCCGTTCAGTGAGTGACCGAGATGGCTACCGAATACACCTGGTACGGCGACGCCGACGTCGACACGGATTCCTTGCGCGCTTTCATCGCGACCACCACGGGCGGAGAGCAGCACGCCGACGGAACCGTGTTCTTCCCCGGCATGTATGTCTCGTCCGCCCGCGCCGAGGGCGACGACGTGAACCCGGCGGTGGAGCTGTTCGGCTTCAAGGAGCGCTTCAGCGCGACGTTCCGGCTCTCCAAGCAGGCCGACGAGCCGGCGCAGCAGCACGCCACCGCTCTGATGGCGCACACCCTGATCGCGTTCGCCACGCGGTTCGGGGGCCACGGCGTGCTGCTGTTCAACGGCGAGGACAACATCCTGCAGTACGGCGAGGGCACGGTCACCTTCGGCGCCGAGTGGGAGGACTGGGCGGAGAACCCGGAGACGGCGCCCCTGCTTACGCAGTTCCCGAGCCGGGTGCTTCCGCAGCCTCTGCTCTGAGCAGTGGCCGCACCAGGGCGGCGAAATCGTCGGGGCGCTCGATCTGGGGCATGTGGCCGGTGCGCTCGAAGAGGTGCCACTGGGCCTTGGGCAGCGCCACCCGCGCCGCCGCGAGGTGGGCGCACGGCAGGATGTGGTCGCGGTCGCCCCACACCAGCAGGGTGGGCTTGTCGTGGCGGGCCACCCGGGGGAGCAGCTCGGAGCGCCAGCCGGCGGCGATGCCGCGCAGGCCGCCCAGGGCCCTGGCGATCTCGAGGTAGACGGCGGCGAAATCGGGCTGGCGGGCGATCTTGATGGCCATCTCTATGCGTTCCGGGGTGACCATCGCGCGGTCGGCGAAGAGGTTGCGCTCGACGCGCGGGGCGGTGCGGCGGTCGATGTGCGACAGCAGGGTGCGGCCCATGCCAGGGATCGCCAGCATGCGCAAGGCGAAAGTCACCTCTTTGCCGAAGCCGGCGCTGTTGACCAGGGTCAGCGTCGACACCCGATCGGGCTCGTCGACCAGCATCTGCATCGACACCGCGCCGCCCAGGCTGTTGCCCATCAGGTGGATCGGGTGCGCCCGGTCGACGCCGAGCGCGTCGAGGGTCGCCCACACGCCGTCCGACAGGGTGACCAGCGTGGTCGAGTCGGGGTGGCGCTGGCTCAGGCCGAAGCCGGGCATGTCGATGCTGATCACCCGGTGGGACTCCGAGAGCAGCGGGTGCTGGGCCGACCAGTCCTCGAGGCTGCGGCCGATGCCGTGCAGCAGCACGATCGGCGGCGCGGACTCGTCGCCGGTGGCCTCGTAGCGGATCCGGGCGTGGCGCACGTCGACATAGCTCATCGGGCCACTCCCTGCGGCGTGGTGGTGCGGGAACCCCGGGACGCGCGGGCCGACGTCGCGGCGCGCACGATCCGCTCGTGGCCGACCGGCAGCAGCCGGGCCAGCAGGTCGGGAACTTTCGCGCTGGAGGCGATGAGCACGCGGGCCTTGCGCTTGGCGACGCCGTCCAGGATCTGCCGCGCGGCCTTGTCCGGCGGGTAGGTGAGAAGTTTCGCGAAAATCTTCCGGTTGGGCTCGACCTCCTCGGCCGGCACGCCGCTGCCGACCGGGGCGTTCTCGGCGATCCGGGTGCGGATGCCGCCGGGATGAACCGTGGTCACGCCGATCCCGTCGTCGGCGAGCTCGGAGTGCAGCACCTGGCTCAGGCCGCGCAGCGCGAACTTGCTCGCGCTGTAGGCGGACTGCCCGGCCGGCGCGATCAGCCCGAACAGGCTCGACACGTTCACCAGGTGCGCGCCGGGCGCGGCCTTCAACGCCGGGAGCAGCGCGTGGGTCAGCAGGAAGGGCGCGCGGAAGTTCACGTTCATGACCTTCTCGAACTCCTCGACCGTGACCTGGTCGAAGCGCCCGCCCAGCGCCATCCCGGCGTTGTTGATCAGCAGTCCGAGGGCGGGATGCTCGGCGAGGACCTGGGTCGCGACACCTTCGACGGCGGCGCGATCGGACAGGTCGGCGACGAGAGTCTGCACCGACCGGCCGGGGTGCACGCGGTCGATACGGCCGGCCACCTCGCGCAGGCGGACGGCGTCGACGTCGATCAGCACCAGATCGCTGCCGCGCGCGGCCAGGCCGTAGGCCAGCTGCTCGCCGATGCCGCTGGCCGCGCCGGTCAGCACCGCGGTGCGGCCGGGGAAGAGGTACGGGGTCATGAGGCGATCTCCTCCAAGGGGGCGGGGGCGGGCCGGCGGGTGAAGGTCATGTCGCGGGTGACGTCCGCGCGGGGCAGGCTGAGGGCGTCGCTGAGATAGTTCTGGCGAACCAGCCACGGGTCTTTCTCACCCTGCCGGGGAAACATGTCGAGCGCGCGCTGCACGTACCCGGAGGAAAGATCGAGCAAGGGACGGCCCTGACCACCGGTCTCGCGCGGCTCGGCCACCGCGTAGCCGTGCCGGTCCATGTGCTTGAGCAGGCGCATCACATAGCGGTGGACCAGGTCGGCGCGCAGCGTCCAGGAGGCGTTCACATAGCCGATGCAATAGGCGAGATTGGGTACGCCGCTGAGCATGATCCCGCGGTAGGCGGTGTGCTCGCCGATCGCGACCGGCGCGCCGTCGACGGTGACCCGCACGCCGCCGATCGGCACCAGCGACAGTCCGGTCGCCGAGACGACGATGTCCGCTTCGAGCACCTGCCCCGAGCGCAACCTGATCCCCTCGGGCACGAAACTTTCTATGTGGTCGGTGACGATCGACGCGCTGCCGTCCCGCAGGACCTCGTACAGGTCGCCGGACGGGATCACGCAGAGGCGCTGATCCCACGGCTCGTAGCGCGGGTTGAAGTGCTCGTCGACATAGGCCGGATCCTTCAGGGCGCGCACGGCGAAAGAGCGCAGGATTTTCCGTACGCGTGCCGGCCGTCGCCGGGCGAGCTGGTAGAAGCCTTGGGTGAGGAGGATGTTCTTGGCCCGCGCGATCCGGTTGGCCGCCCCGGCCGGCAGCACGCGGCGTAACCCGTTCGCGATGACGTCGCGTCCCGGCAGCACCGTCATGTAGGTGGGGGAGCGCTGCAGCATCGTCACGTGCCCGGCCTCGCCGGCCATCGCGGGGACGAGAGTGACCGCCGTGGCGCCGCTGCCGATGACCACGACCTTCTTGCCGGCGTAGTCGAGATCCTCGGGCCAGAACTGCGGGTGCACCAGCCGCCCGGCGAAGTCGGCCATGCCCGGGAAGTCGGGCTGAAAGCCGGTCGCGTAGTCGTAGTAGCCGGCGCAGGCGTACAGAAAATCGCAGGTCAGCGTCGAGCCGTCGGTCAGGCGCAGCGTCCAGCGGCCGCCGGCCCAGTCGGCGGTGACGACCCGCGAACCGAAGCGGATGTGCGGCATGATGCCGCCCTCGGCCGCGGTCTCCTCGATGTAGCGGCGGATCTTGTCGCCCGGCGCGATCGACTCCGGCTCCCGCCAGGGCCGGAACGGGTAGCTGAGCGTGAACATGTCCGAATCGGATCGGACGCCGGGGTAGCGGAACAGGTCCCACGTCCCGCCGATCGCGTCGCGGGCCTCGAGGATCGCGTACGTCTTGCCGGGCAGCCGCTCCTGCAGCCGCCACGCCGCGCCGATCCCGGACAGGCCGGCGCCGATGATCAGAACGTCGAAATGTTCGGCCATGGTGGGAGTCTCGTCAACCGCCCCGCTCCCGGACTTGCCTTCGCGCGACACTGATTTATCCTTTCGCGACATGGGATCGATGGTGCGGGCCGCCGGGCTGCGCGGACTGCCCGGCCTCATCGACGAGCTCGAGGGCGACGGCCGGGCCCTGCTGGCGCGCCACGGCGTCGACGCGGGCCTGCTCGACACCGACGACGCGGTGATCCCGTCGCTGTCGGCCGGCCGGATCCTCGAGGCGGCGGCCGCCGACCGCGACTGCCCCGACCTCGGCCTGCGGCTGGCGGCGCGGCAGGACATCGCGGTGCTGGGACCCCTGGCGATCGCGATCGAGAACTCGGCGACCCTCGGCGAGGCGCTCGACTGCGCGACCCGGTTCCTGTTCGTGCACTCGCCGGCCCTCACGATCACCCAGGTGCCGGACCCGTCGGGCCGCCCCGGCGTGGTCGCGCTGCGGTACGGCTCGACCGACCTCGACCCGCTGCCGCCGCAGGTGTGCGACAACGGGCTCGGTCTGCTGCACCGCATCACCGTGTTGCTCGCCGGTGGCCGTTACGGACTGCGATCGGTGCACCTCACGCACCGCCCGCTCGCACCGGTGGCCCGTTACACGGAGTTCTTCGGCTCGGACGTGCGCTTCGGTCAGGAGGCGGCCGTGCTGCGGGTGCCGGCCACCATCCGGGACGCCAAGGTGAGCGGCGCGAACCGGGTGCTGCGCGAGGTCGCCGTGGACTACATGCGCACCCATTTCAAGGCGCCCGAGCAGCCGCTCGCCGACCGGGTCCGGCGGCTGATCACGCAGTCGCTCGGCTCGTCGCCGGTCGACATCGCCGCGGTCGCCCGGCGCCTGCAGGTCCACCCGCGCACGCTGCAGCGCCGCTTGGCTGAGGACGGCACGACGTACGAGAAGCTCTTGGACGATGTGCGGCGCGTGACGGCCCATCGCTTGATCTCCACGACGGACATGCCCTTCACCCAGATCACCGCGATGGTGGGCCTGACCGAGCAGTCGGCGCTGACCCGCGCGGTGCGCCGCTGGTACGGCCGCAGCCCACGCGACCTGCGCCGGACTCAGTGAAACCACGGCGGCGTGCCCGTCCCGGAGAGCCGCACGCCGCCCCACGGGTCCGGTTCGCTCAGCCGCACCGAGGTCTCGGCCGAGCCGGGGATGGTCAGCAGGCCCTCGCGAAGGCCGCCGCCGACCCGCTCGTGCAGCGCGGCGTCCGGCGTCGTGCGGCCGGCCCACCGGAACCGGCCCTCCACCGGCTCGAAGTGCGCCGACATGCGGATCGAGACCGCCAGGGACTCGTCGCCGACGCGCAGGGTGGCCGGGCCGCGGTACTGCTCGTCGGGAAGGTCAGCTTCCATGCGTGGTCTCCTCCTGGTACGCGGCCAGGCCGCCCGGGATGTCGGCGGCGTGCTTGATGCCGGAGACGCCGCCCCACAGGAAGGTCGTCAGATAGTCGCCGAGGGCCTCGCGGCTGATCGGCTGCTGCTGGCGCAGCCACCAGTCGCCGACCGCCTGGACGTAGCCGACCACCCCGTACGCCCAGGGCAGCGCCGCCCCGGAGTCGAGGCCGCGCGCCCGCAGCCGGTCCCCGAAGATGCGGGCCAGGCCGCTGGCGACCGTGTCGACGACGTCCGCGACCACGTCCCGGTGCCGGGTCACGTCGGGCTGGTGCACGACGAACTGGTATAGGTTCGGGTCGGCGGCGATGTGCGCCAGGTACGCCTCGATCGCGGCGGCGATCACGTCGCGCTCCTCGCGCACCCGGGCCACGGCCGGGACGATCGCGTCGAGAACCATGCCCGCCGCCTCCTGGCCGACCGCGAGCCACAGCTCGGACTTGTCGGCGAAGTAGCGGTACAGCACCGGCTTGCTGACGCCCGCGTGTGCGGCGATCGCATCCATCCCGACCTCGGGGCCGAGCTCGCGGATCGCCTCGATCGCGGCCGCCGTCAGCTCGGCCCGCCGCTGCTCGCGGTGGCCCGCCCAGCGGCCCTTGCGCCCGTCGATGTCTCCCTGCATAGTACTAGGAGTAACTGTTACTTCGGGTAACGTCAAGTAGGTCACAAGGGGCTCTTATGACGACGACGGACCGCGACCGCACCGCCAGCCGCCTCCTGCGTTCCTCCGCCGAGCACTCGTACGACCCCGAGGTGGAGATCGACTGGGAGGCGCCGTTCGCGCCGGACCTGTACTTCGTGCCCCCGCACCGCTCGAGCCTCTACGGCACGCAGCTGTGGGAGGGGCTCACCGAGGAGCAGCGGATCACGCTCACCCGGCACGAGGTGGCGAGCATCGCCGGGCTCGGCGTCTGGTTCGAGACGATCCTCATGCAGCTGCTCATCCGCGGGTACTACAAGCAGGACCCGACCGCCGCGCACGCGCAGTACGCGCTCACCGAGGTCGCCGACGAGTGCCGCCACTCGGTGATGTTCGGCCGGATGATCGACCGCCTCGGCACGCCCGTCTACCGCCCCGAGGGTGTCGACGCGTTCCTCGGCAAGTGGATCGCCACCACCGGCACCGGCCCGCGCATGTTCGCCGCCATCCTGATCTGCGAGGAGATCCTGGACACCCTGCAGCGCGAGGCGATGGCCCACGAGCAGGTGCAGCCACTGGTGCGCATGGTCAGCCGGATCCACGTGGTCGAGGAGGCCCGCCACGTCCGCTACGCCCGCGAGGAGCTCGCCCGCCAGGTGCGCGCCGCCGGCAAGGGCCGGCTCGCCTTCGACCGGCTGGTGATCGGCCGCGCGGCGTACCTGTGCGGCACCCGGCTCATCCACCCCGGCGTCTACCGCTCGGTCGGCATCGATCCGCAGGCGGGCCACAAGGCGGCGATGGCCAACCCGCATTTCCGCGAGACCCTCCGCTGGTCGGGTGAGCGCGTCGTGGCGTACCTCGACGACCTCGATTTGATCGCCGGCGCGGGCAAGCAGCTCTGGCGTATGTCGGGCCTGCTGCCGGCGGCGTCCTGAGGGGAGGCCCGTCACACGTTTTTGTCCGGTAGGCGGGTTGACCTGGGATATTACTCAGAGTGACAGTGGTTCTCCTGACGCAGAGTAAGGAGAGCCCGGCATGGACGACGCACTGGCCGCGTACGGCACCGGTCACGCCGACGGGATGGCCGGCGTGCGGGACGCCACCCGGGCCGAGGACCCGCAGACCGGCCCCGACTACCTCGTCGGCGTCGGCGACGGGCAGATGGCCGCGTTCGAGGAGGCCCTGATCGCCGCCGTCCGCCGCGCGATGGGTGACAAGCTCGATGGATGACGAGTTCGAGGCGTACGAGGCGGGCCGCAAGGACGGGCTGGCCGCCCAGCGGGACCCCGCGCGCGCCGGCCACCCCGCCCTCGGCCGCGACTACCGGATGGGCTTCATCGACGGCCGCATGGAGATCTACCGCATGCACGCCGACGTCCGCAAAATCGTCGAGGACGGCCAGTAATCCCGTCATCTGGGAGCCTGGCGCGCCGATTTGGGATCTCACAAGCAGGTGGGCACCGTTGTGAAAGCGCGTTGACGCCGCCGAAACGCCGGCTCGACGAAGCGGTAACCGCAGGTAGCGACGCTTGCGGGAACAAAGGCGTGTGTGAGAGGGAGCGGATGACGACCGAGGGCGTGCTGACGGGCTTCACCGTCGCGGTGACCGCTGAGCGGCGCCGGGACGAGATGACGGCGCTGCTCGAGCGCCGCGGGGCCCGGGTGTTCACCGCCTCCGCGCTCACCATCGTCCCGCTCGCCGACGACGAGGCGCTGCGCGCGGCCACCGAGGCCTGCATCGGGCTCGCCCCCGACCTGGTCGTCGCCACCACCGGCTTCGGCTTCCGCGGCTGGATCGAGGCCGCCGAGGGGTGGGGTCTCGGCGACCGGCTGCGCGAGGTGCTCGGCCAGGCCCGCATCCTCGCCCGCGGCCCCAAGCCGTGCGGCGCGATCCGGGCGGCCGGGCTCACCGAGGAGTGGGCCGCCAAGACCGAGGCGTCCGAGGAGATCCTCGAGAAGCTCCTCGCGGAGGGCATCGCCGGGCACCGCATCGTCGTGCAGGAGCACGGCGAGCCGCAGACCGAGTTCGTGGCCGCGCTGCGGGCGGCCGGCGCGGCCGTGGTCGAGGTGCCGGTGTACCGCTGGGTGCCGCCGCCGGACACCGCGCCCGTGCGCCGCCTCGGCGAGCTGATCACGGCCGGTCAGATCGACGCGGTGACCTTCACCAGCGCGCCCGCCGTCAAATCGTTCTTCCAGCTGGCCGGCGACGGCGTCCTGCCCGCCCTCAAGGACGGGCCGCTCGTCGCGTGCGTCGGCCCGGTCACCGCGGCGCCGCTGATCGAGCGGGGCGTCCCGGTGGTGATGCCGGAGCGGTTCCGCCTCGGCGCCCTGATCAAAACCGTGACCGACGAGCTGCCCAAGCGGGCGGTCCGGCTGCGGGTCGCGGGCGGGACCCTGGAGGTACGGGGTCACGCGGTCCTCATCGACGACGAGCCGGCCCGCCCGCTCGCCCCCGCCGCGATGGCCATCCTCAGCGCGCTGACCGCCCGGCCCGGCGCGGTGGTCTCCAAGGAGCAGCTGATCGCCGCCCTGCCCCGCGGCAACGACGGCCACGCGGTCGACGTGGCGGTGGCCCGGCTGCGCACCGCGCTCGGGTCCGGCAAGCACATCGAGACGGTCATCAAGCGCGGGTACCGCCTGCGCGTGGACGAGCCCGCCTGAACAGGGCAAACCCCGGTCGACGCTGCCCGGACACCAGCACACGAGAGGCAGCGCCCATGAAACCCACCCTGCTCGCCGTCGCCCACGGCACCCGGTCGGCGGCCGGCCGGCGACAAATTCGCGACCTGGTCGCGAAAGTTGCGCGCCGCCGTCCCGACCTGGACGTCCGGCTTGCCTACGCCGACGTCCAGCGCCCGCACGTGAAAGAAGTGGTGGCGGGCGTCCGGGACGCGGTGGTGGTCCCGCTTCTGCTTTCGGCCGGTTATCACGTACGGGTCGACATCGCCGACGCCGTGGCGGGCACCGGTATCCCCGTCACCGCGACGCTCGGCCCCGACGACGTACTCGTGGAAAGCCTGGCCCATCACCTGCCCGCGGCCGACGCTGTGGTCCTGGCCGCCGCCGGTTCGTCGGATCCGGCCTGGCGGCAAAGCATTCACGAGATGGCCGCGGGGCTCGGGGCCTACGTCGCCTACGCGTCGGGCAGCGACCCGAAGGTGGCGGACGTCGTCGCCGATCTGCGCCGGCGCGGCGCCCGCCGGATCGCGATCGCCGCCTACCTGCTCGCCGACGGTCTCTTCTACCGCACTCTGCACCGCGCCGGGGCCGATTCCGTGACTCCACCGCTGTGTCTGGGCCCCGCGGCGGCCGCGCTGGTTCTGCGCCGATACGAGTCGGCGATTCTCACAACGGCGGACCGTCTCTTGTAGGGTTTTCCGAACGTTCGCGCAATCGCGACGGTCACGCCGTAAAACAATGGCCCGGAAACATCACCTTCGTGAACAGACAACGCCTGGTGGTCATTGGAAATGGCATGGCCGGCGCCCGGACGGTGGAGGAGATCCTCGCCCGGGGCGGCGATTTCGACATCACGATGTTCGGGGACGAGCCCTACGGCAACTACAACCGGATCATGCTCTCCAATGTGCTCGCGGGCGTGGAGGACGAGTCCGGGATCTTCCTGAACGACCTCTCCTGGTACGCCGACAACGGCATCACGCTGCACGCCGGGGTGCGGATCGACCGCATCGACCGGTCGAAGAAGACCGTGCACGGCTCCGACGGCAGCGTCACGCCGTACGACAAGCTCGTCGTCGCCACCGGCAGCTCCGCCTGGGTCCCGCCGATGAAGGGCGTGCACGTCCCCGGCCGCGGCTACCACCAGGGCGTCTTCGTCTTCCGCACGCTCGACGACACGCGCGCCATGATCCGGTACGCCCGGGAGCACGAGCGCGCGGTCGTCATCGGCGGCGGCCTGCTCGGCCTCGAGGCCGCCCGCGGCCTGCAGAACCACCTCGGCCACGTGACCCTCGTGCACGCCATGGGCCACCTGATGAACACGCAGCTCAACGAGCGCGCCGGGCGAACTCTGCAGGCCACCATCGAGAAGAAGCTCGGCATCGACGTGGTCGTCGACGGGATGACCACCGAGATCCTCGGCAAGCACGCGGTCACCGGGGTGAAGCTCGCCGACGGCCGGGTCATCGACTGCGACGTCGTGGTGGTCGCGGCCGGCATCCGCCCCAACTCGCAGGTCGCCGCCGACAGCGGGCTGACCGTCGAGCGCGGCATCGTGGTCGACGACCAGATGCGGGCGGCCGGCGAGGACGACATCTACGTCGTGGGGGAGTGCGCGCAGCACCGCGGCGAGGTCTACGGGTTGGTCGCGCCCCTGTGGGACCAGGCGAAGGTGCTCGCCGACCACGTCACCGGGGTGAACGCCGGCGTCGTCTACGAGGGATCGCAGGTGGCCACCAAGCTCAAGGTGGCCGGCGTGGACGTCGCCGCGATGGGCCTGCAGAGCCCCGAGCGCGAGGATGACGAGCTGCTCGAGTTCGCCGAGCCCAAGCGGGGCGTCTACAAGAACGTCATCATCCGCGACGACCGCCTCGTCGGCGCGACCCTGGTCGGCGACAACAGCAAGGCCCTGGCACTGATCAAGGCGTTCGAGAAGGGGCTGCCGCTGCCCGAGGACCGGGCCTCGCTGCTGTTCGACCTGGGCGGGCCGGCGGCCGAGGAGAGCGTCGCCGACATGCCCGACGACGAGCAGGTCTGCAACTGCAACGGCGTCTCCAAGGGCGCTATTTGCGGTGTCGTGCAGGACGGTTGCGGCACGGTCACCGGCGTCATGGACAAGACCCGGGCCGGCAAGGGCTGCGGCACCTGCAAGAGTCTCGTGCAGCGGATCGTCGAGTGGGCGAACGGCGGCGAGGCCGAGGAGGACCCGGCCGCCTCGTACTACGTGCCCGGCGTGCCGATGCCCAAGCCCGAGCTGATGGACGCGATCCGCCTCTACGAGCTGCGCAGCGTCTCGTCGGTGTTCGCGAAGCTCGGCGGCGAGGAGGACGCCAAGAGCAAGATGGGCCTGGCGTCGCTGCTCAAGATGATGTGGGGCGACCGGTACGTCGACGAGCGCGACGCCCGCTTCATCAACGACCGCGTGCACGCCAACATCCAGCGCGACGGCACGTTCTCGGTGGTGCCGCAGATGAAGGGCGGCGTCACCACCCCGTCCGACCTCAAGCGCATCGCCGAGGTCGCCGAGCGGCACGGGGTGCCGATGGTGAAGCTCACCGGCGGCCAGCGCATCGACCTGCTCGGCATTCCCAAGGAGAAGCTCCCGCAGATCTGGGCCGAGCTCGACATGCCTTCCGGATACGCGTACGCGAAAAGTTTCCGCACCGTGAAGACGTGCGTCGGTTCCGACTACTGCCGCTTCGGCGTCGGGGATTCCACGGCCCTCGGGATCGCGCTCGAGGAGCGCTATCAGGGCATCGAGGGGCCCGGCAAGATGAAGCTCGCGGTGACCGGCTGCCCGCGCAACTGCGCCGAGGCGTACGTGAAAGACCTGGGTGTTGTCGCTATTGACGGCGGCAAATGGGAAATCTATGTCGGCGGCGCGGCCGGCGCTCACGTGCGCAAGGGCGACCTGCTGGCGACCGTCGACTCGGCCGACGAGGTCATCCGGCTGACCGGCCGGTTCCTGCAGTACTACCGGGAGAACGGCAACTGGCTCGAGCGCACCTACGCCTGGGTGCCGCGCGTCGGCATCGAGAGGATTCGCGCGGTCGTCGTGGACGACGAGGACGGCATCGCCGCCGATCTGGACGCGCGGATGGACGCCACGGTCGGCGCCTACCGCGACCCGTGGAAGGAACGCGCCGAACCGGTGACGCCCGGACAGTTCCGTACCTCGCTGCCCCTGACCGTGCTGCCCCAGGTTCCGGTGCGCGCATGAGGACCCTCGGTTTCGTCCACGACATCCCCCTCGGGGAGGGCCGCACTTTCGCGGTCGACGGCGAAATGATCGCCGTGTTCCGGCTCCGCGACGGCTCCGTCCGGGCGCTCTCCGCCGTGTG
The DNA here is from genome assembly GCF_050942195.1 of Actinoplanes sp. CA-142083. Taxonomy (NCBI): domain Bacteria; kingdom Bacillati; phylum Actinomycetota; class Actinomycetes; order Micromonosporales; family Micromonosporaceae; genus Actinoplanes; species Actinoplanes sp. CA-142083. The sequence goes on along the minus strand of NZ_CP192076.1, from coordinate 5,724,181 downwards.
CCCGCACAAGGGCGGCCCGCTCGCCGACGGGCAGATCGACCTCAAGCAGGTCGTCTGCCCCCTGCATCTGTACGCCTGGGACCTGACGACCGGCTGCTCGCTCAGCGGCCAGTCACCGGTGACCTCCTATCCCGTCCGTGTCGACAACGAACAGCTCATCCTGGAGATGTGAATGACAGCCACGCTGCCCGTTGCCCGCCCGGCATCTTCCTCTTTACGCGGACATTGGATCGACGACTGGAGGCCCGAGGACCCCGCCTTCTGGGCCTCGACCGGCGCACCCATCGCCCGCCGGAACCTGATTTTCTCCATCCTGTCGGAACACATCGGGTTCTCCGTGTGGTCGCTGTGGTCGGTGCTGGTGCTGTTCCTCGGCCCCGCGTACGGCATCGACCCGGCCGGAAAGTTTCTGCTCACGGCGGTGCCGACGCTGGTCGGCGCGGCGCTGCGCATTCCGTACAGTTTCGCGGTCGCCCGCTTCGGCGGCCGTAACTGGACCGTCTTCAGCGCGTCCCTGCTGCTGATCCCGGCCGTGCTGGCGGCCTTCCTGATCCGGCCGGGCGTCTCCTACACCACGCTGATCATCATCGCGGCCGTGGGCGGCGTCGGCGGCGGAAACTTCGCGTCCTCGATGACGAACATCAACGCGTTCTACCCCAACCGGCTCAAGGGATGGGCGCTCGGCATCAACGCCGGCGGCGGCAACCTCGGCGTCGCGGCGGTGCAGCTGGTCGGCCTGTTCGTGCTGGCCGTCTTCGGCGCCGGCCACCCCGGCATCGTGGCCGGCATCTACATCCCGCTGATCGTGATCGCCGCGGTCTGCTCGGCGCTCTACATGGACAACCTGACCCAGGCGCGCAGCGAGAAGCGGGCCATGCGCGACGCCCTTGCCGAGGGGCACACGTGGGTCATGTCGCTGCTCTACATCGGAACCTTCGGCTCGTTCATCGGCTTCGGCTTCGCGTTCGGCCAGGTGCTGCAGGTGCAGTTCCACGCCGAGTTCTCCACGCCGGTCAAGGCCGCCTACCTGACCTTCCTCGGGCCGCTGCTCGGCTCGCTGATCCGCCCGCTCGGCGGCGCGCTCGCCGACCGGCTCGGCGGCGCCCGGGTAACTTTCGCGAACTTTCTGGCAATGGCGGTGGGCGCCGGGATCGTGTTGCTCGCCGCCCAGCAGCAATCCCTGCCGCTCTACATCGTCGGCTTCATCGCCCTTTTCGTGCTCAGCGGCCTCGGGAACGGCTCGACCTACAAGATGATTCCGGCAATTTTCAAGGCCAAGCATCCGTACGACGAAAGCAAGGCGCGACGGCTCTCGGGCGCCGTCATCGGCATCGCCGGAGCGATCGGCGCCCTCGGCGGCGTGCTGGTCAACCTCGCCTTCCGGCAGTCCTTCCTGGAGACCAAGAGCGCGGACGCCGCCTACGTAGGGTTCATTGCCTTCTACGCGCTGTGCGTGCTGGTCACGTGGGCCGTCTATCTGCGGCCCGGTGCCCGCACCGCCGGCAAAGTTTGATCCGTCCGGAGGCCGTCCGGCCGGATTTCCGGCCGGGCGGAGGGCTACTGTGTGCGCCCATGGAACTGAACACGGATGTTCCGCACTCGGCCCGCATCTACGACTACCTGCTCGGCGGCAAGGACCATTTCGCCGCCGACCGTGATGCCGCGGCCGCGATCACCGCCGACTGGCCGCATCTGGCCATCTCGATGCGGGCGAACCGCAACTACATGGCCCGCCAGGCGCGTTTCATCGCCGCCGAGCTCGGCATCCGGCAGTTCCTCGACATCGGCGCCGGCCTGCCGACGTCCCCCAACCTGCACGAGGTCGTGCAGCAGGTGGACCCCACGTCCCGGGTGATGTACGTGGACAACGACCCGATCGTGCTGGTCCACGCGCGGGCGCTGCTGACCAGCGCGCCCGAGGGACAGACCACCTACCTCGACGCCAACCTGCGTGATCCGTCGGGGATCCTCGAGTCGGCCGAGTTCCGGGGGACGTTCGACCTGTCGCAGCCGGTCGCGCTGAGCCTGATCGCGATCCTGCAGTTCGTGGTGGACGACGACCTGGCCCACCGGATCATCGACACGCTCATGGAGCCGCTGCCGGCCGGCAGCGTCCTGGCGATGTCGACGGTGACGGCCGACAGCGCGCCCGACGAGGTCAACAAGGGCGTCGCGGCGTACGTCGCCCGGGGCATCAACGAGAAGGCGCGCGACCGGGCGGAGTGCGAGGATTTGTTCCGCGGCCTCGAGCTGATCGACCCGGGCGTGGTGCTGGTGAACCACTGGCGCCCGGACGACGCCGCCCGCGCCGTGCCCGACGAGCACGTGCACATGTACGGCGGCGTCGCCATCAAGCGCTGAGCTAGCTCGAGTACACCTCGAGCGTCGAGAGCTGGCCGGCCGGCCAGCCGGTGTTCCCGCTGACGGTGACCTTGACATAGCGGACGCTTGTCGGCGTCGCGGTGAGGGTCACCGTGTTGGCGCTGCCGGGATCGAAGACGCGGGCCGCGCCGGCGACCAGCGTCGTGAAGCTGGAACCGTTGGCGCTGCCCGAGATCGCGAGCGTCTGGGTGCGGGCGCCCCAGCCGGGCGGGAGCTTCAGGACGACGCGGCCCACCGTGGCGGCGGCGCCCAGGTCGACCTGGACCCACTGGGGAAAGGCGTTGTTCGTGCTCTCCCAGTAGGTGCCGGCGTCGCCGTCGACCACGTTGCCAGGGCCGTAGGACTGGGTGTAGCCGCTCGTGGACGTCGCCTTGCCGCGGGCCAGGTCGGTGACCGGCGGCTGCGGCGGTGCGCTGTTCGCGTACGCGCTGATCTGGGAAAGTTGCGCCGCCGGCCAGGCGGTGTTGGACGCGAAGCTCAGCCGCAGGTTTCGCACCGCCGTGCCGGGGAGCGTGACGGTGACCGCGTTGCCGGTGGCGGGGTCGAAGACGTAGCCGGTGGCGGCCTTGAGCGTCGCGCCGGTGCTGCCGTCCTGGACGGTGATGGTCTGGGTGCGTCTCTCCCAACCGGCGGGGAGTCTCAGCACGACGCTGGTCAGGGCGGCCGCCGCGCCGAGGTCGACCTGGAACCACTGCGGGAAAGCGTTGTTGGTGCTTTCCCAGTAGGTGCTGACGTTGCCGTCGGTCGCGTTGGCGGGCGCGAAACCGCCGTTGCTGCTGCTGGCGCCGGCCGGCTTGCCGGCCGCGAGATCGCCCGTGGCCGGGGGCGGCGTCGTGCCGGTGGTGGGCTGGGTCGGTCTCGTCGCGGTGAGGGCGATCTGTCCCTTGAGCATCTTGCCGCCGTCGGTGGTGATGCGCAGGTAGTAGTCGGCGTCGCAGCGGGTGCCGTCCTCGTCGAGCGCGCGGATGCCGGTGCCGGCCGGGATCGACGCCTGCGTCTCGGCGGTCTTCGCGATCTGGTTGCCCTCGTTGAACTCGTCGAACATGGAGACGTAGAGGCCCTGGGCGCCCAGCCGGACCATGTTGTAGATGCTGCGCCAGTAGTAGTCGCCGTGCCGGCGGTGGCCGGAGGACAGGTCGCCGGGGAGCACGCAGGGCTGGTAGTCGATGCCGTGCGCGTTGCAGTCGGCCTGGTCGGCGGTGTTCACGTTGGTGTAGAACCAGTCGAGCCCGTCGAGGTCGCCGGTGCGGCCCACCATCCACGGCGAGATCGCGTGGAAGGCGTGGTAGACGTCGAGGTATCCGGCGCGGCTGTCGTTCTTCCCCTCCCGCCAGTAGGTGGGCACGCCGCCGATCACGTAGCAGCCCTGGCCCTTCAGCCAGTTGATGACGTCGAGGCACGCGGCCGGCGAGAACGTGTGGTTCTCATCGTTGAAGCCGAAACCCCAGATACAGACGACGGGCTTGCCGTTCTGCCGGGCGTACGCGGAGGACGCGGTCAGCGCGGAAATTTTCGTGGACCAGTCGGTCTTGATCTCCGGCTGCATGTTCGGCCAGCCGCTGACGTCCCACATGATGTAGAACTTGCGGCCGGTCGCCTCGGCGGCGGTGCGGACCTTCTGGTACATCGCGTCGCGGGTCGGGCCCTCGTCGCCGAACGGGTTGAACCGCTGCAGGGCGGCGGTGTCGATGCCGTACGTGCGCATCCAGCCGAAATGGGTGTCGACCGTCTGCTGGTCGTAGGAGGAGAAGAGCGACGCGGGGCCGCCGCCGCCGAGATTCGGGTACGCCGTGGGGTAGGCGTGGGTGTAGTCGCGCATGTCGGGCCACGAAACGATCGTGGTGTTGCTGGGGGACGGCGGCTGGAAACGATCGCGGCTCCAATGCCACCAGCCGCCGATCGGGGCGCCGTCGCCCGGGCAGGAGAACCAGCCCTGGTAGCCGACGGTGACCTTCCCGACGACGTCGCCGGGCGGGGAGGCGGCCTCGGCCACGGTCGCTTCGGTGAGGACGGCGGCGGCTGGGGAAAGTGCCGCCGCCGAGAGCAGGGTGCGCCTGGAGAGAGGCATGGGGACTCCTGGCTCGTGGGGGGATATCGACGGTCATCGTGACAGCACGCGTCACAGGATTGCAATAGTTGGACTGGTTGTGGAAATTTCGTGGTAGCCCTCCTGTAATTGCCCGGCGTGATTGACTTCGGGCATGCTGCCATGGAGTTACGACCTCGCCGGCCGGTTGCATCACGAGACGATCGAGTCGGCGCTGCTACGCGACAACCCGCTGGGCGATCCCCACGTCCGCCCGCTGTGGGTGTACACCCCGCCGGGCTACACGGAATCCGGCACCGAGCGCTACCCGGCGATCTACGTGATCCAGGGGTACAGCGGCCACGTCGGCATGTGGTCCAACCGGTCGCCGTTCCGCCAGCCGTTCACCGAGACCGCCGACGCGGTGTTCGCCCAGGGCGAGGCGCCGGGCTGCATCGTGGTCTACGTCGACGCGTGGACCGCGTACGGGGGCTCGCAGTTCGTCGACTCGGCGGGCACCGGGAAGTACCACTCGTACCTGTGCGACGAGGTCGTCCCGTGGGTGGACGCGCGCTTCCGTACGATCGCGGCGCCGGCCTCCCGCGCGATCAGCGGAAAGTCCTCCGGCGGTTTCGGCGCGATGATCACCCCGATGCTGCGGCCCGACCTGTTCGGCGCGCTCGCCACCCACGCCGGCGATGCCCTGTACGAGTACTGCTACCTCAACGAGTTCGCGAAAGCCGCGCGGGGTTTGCGCGACTACGACCACGACATCCAGAAGTGGTGGGCCGACTTCCGCAGCCGCACGGCGTTCACCAAGGAGAGCGACATGCTGCTCCTGCTGGTGCTCGGGTGCTCGGCCGCGTTCAGCCCCGGCGCCGACGGCACCCCGCAGCTGCCGTTCGACGCGCGCACCGGCCAGATCATCCCTTCGCTCTGGGACAAGTGGCTGGAGTGGGACCCGATCCGGATGCTCGACCGGTACGCGGACGCGATGCGCTCCCAGCGCGCGATCTGGATCGACGCCGGCAAGAGCGACGAGTGGTTCCTGGACCTGGGCGCCGAGTCGTTCCGGGCCGGCCTCGAGCGCATCGGCGTGCCGGAGGACCGGATCCACTTCGAGCTGTTCCCGGGCGCCCACGGCGGGATGGACTATCGGTACCCGCAGGCCCTCGCCTGGCTGGCCAACCGCCTCGAGCGCGACTAGGAAACTTTCGCGGCGGCACCACCGGGCCCGGTGGTGCCGCTCCGGAGGCCCACGACGCGTGGGCGGAAGATCGTCGGGAGGTCAATGCCATTCTCCCGGTGAATGCTCCTTGGCGGACGTGCTTACTCGGCAAGCACCAGTCTCGTTGAGGGGTCGGCGATGGGCGAGTCGCAATCGATCAACCTGTTGGCTCTTATTGTCGCGCTGGCCGCCGTGGTGACGTCGTCGATCCTGGCTTGGCGCGCCCTTCGCCTGAATCACAACGCCAACCATCTCCCCGTCGTGCTCGAGGCGCTGAAGGCGCAGCGATCGGGCAAATTCACGCGCCAGGAAGCAGAACTCTGGGACGAGCTGCCCAAGCACGACGTCTCCCTCGGCTTCACCAATCTGCCCGAGCCGATTCGCGGCGACGCCTTCGAAATAAGCTGCTATTACCAGCACCTGGGCTGCCTCGCGGAGTACGGCGTCGCCGACTGGGATTTCATCGCCGTGCAGATCACCTATCGCATGCTGCGAACTTGGGACTGCATCAAGCCGTACGTCGACGCCGAGCGGCAGTATCGCGGGTCGCAGAACTCCTTCCTCAACTCCTACGAACGTTTCGCGGAGAAAGCGAGGGTGGCCGATATCGACGCCGCGACCGAGCGGCTCTACCGCCGGGGGAGGAGCTCTCCGCAAATCCGGCTGGCGTCGATTTCCCTCCGGCGGCGGAATGCGTCGCTCGGCGAATCCCCGTGAATCCCCGGCCGGGTTCGCTAGGCCTCCTCGAAATGCCGGATCAGGGTCCCCAGGCTGCGCAGCCATTCGCGCGCCCGCGTGTTCCACCCCTCGCCGCCGAGCAGGAAGACCGCCTCGCCGCCGAGGAAGGCCATGCCGATCAGGCCGGCCACGTCCTCGGCGCGCAGCGGGCCCAAGGAGCCGAATCTTTCCTCCGCCTCGCGGGCCACCCCGACGAGCACCTCGAACCAGGCCTCGAGCAACCCGAGCACCTTGGCCGCGACCGTCTCGTCCGACCAGCCGGCCGCGATCATCTCCTGCAGGACGCGCACGTAGCCGGACCGCAGGTCGTCGTCGAGGAAGTCGCATGCCTGCTCGTATCGCTTCCACAGCGGCATGTCGGTGCCGTACATCTGCCGCTGGCGCGAAAGTAGCGCGCGGTTCTCGTACTCGAGCAGCGCCAGCAGGACGCCCTGTTTCCCGCCGAAGTGGTAGTGGATCTGGCTGAGCGGGACGCCGGCCTTCTCGGCGAGGCTCCGGGTGGAGAACCCGGCGTAGCCGTGCGACTGCAGACGGACCTTGGCCGCCCGCACGATCTTCTCCGCTGTCGGATTCATGTCTCCCACCCCCTTTCCTCGGTCGGTCGACCGAATCATACTGACATCGGTTCGGTCGGTCGACCGACCGAATGAGTTGAGGGAGGAAACATGGTGCGCAAGATCTACGCCGTCGTGGTGTATGCCCTGTTCGCTGCCGCTTTCCTGTACACGGTGGGCTTTCTCGCCGACGCGGTGGTGCCGAAGGGCATCGACGACGGCACGGTCCGGCCCGCCTGGCAGGCGATCCTGGTGGACCTGGCCTTGCTGGGCGCCTTCGCGGGCCAGCACACGGTGATGGCGCGGCCCTGGTTCAAGAGCCGCTGGACGCGGATCATCCCGCCGTCCGTCGAGCGCAGCACGTTCGTCCTGGCCGCGACGGCCCTGCTGATCCTGCTGCTGTGGCTCTGGCAGCCGCTGCCCACCTCCGTCTGGACGGTCGGGCCGGGCTGGGCGCGCGCCCTGCTGTGGACGCTCTACCTGGCCGGCTGGGGCTTTCTTTTCTTCGCCACTTTCGCGCTCGGCCACTTCGACCTTTTCGGCGTGCGTCAGGCACTTTCGCGGAAATATTCGGAGCCCGAGTTTCGCGAGCCGTCGGTCTACCGCTACGTCCAGCACCCGATCATGGTCGGCTTCCTGATCGCGTTCTGGGCCGCGCCCGACATGAGCGCCGGCCGGCTGCTCTTCGCCGGTGCCTCCACCGCGTACATCATGGTGGGTGTGCGCTTCGAGGAGCATGACCTCAAGCAGCAGCTCGGCGCCCCCTACGCCGACTACGCCGCCCGGGTGCCGCGGTTCATCCCGCGCCCGCCGGCCAGGACTGTGCAGGGGACGGTGACCGATGACCGCGCTGCGGCCGAACGCTGACGGCTTCGTCGAGCACAAGGGCACAAAAATCAATTTCCACGTGTACGGCGAAAGCGGGCCGACCATCCTGCTGCTGCCGACGTGGACCCTGGTGCACAAGCGGATCTGGAAGATGCAGGTCCCGTATCTCTCGCGCCATTTCCGGGTCGTCACCTACGACGGCCCCGGCAACGGCGGCTCCGACCGGCCCCTGGAAACTTTCGCGTACAGCCAGGAAAGCCAGGTCGCCTACGCGCTCGCCGTGCTCGACGCGACCGGCACCGGCAAGGCGGTGGTCGTGGCGCTGTCCCGCGCCACCAACTGGGCGCTCGAGCTCGCCGCCGAGCATCCGGAACGCGTGCACGGCACCGTGACCATCGGCCCGGCGATCGCCCTCCCGCCGCAGGCCGCACGCTCGACCAACCTCGACATGGCGGCCTCGGCGCCGCAGCTGCCGCCCACCGCCGTGAACCGGCTCGGCACGGATCCGCAGGCGCACTGGGCGAAATACAACTGGCAGTACTGGCTGGACCACTACGAGGATTTCGCCTGGTTCTTCCTCGGCCAGTGCCTCCCCGAGCCGCACTCCACCAAGGCGATCGAGGACGGCGTCACCTGGGCCCTGGAAACCACGGGCGAGGTGCTGGTCGCCGAGAGCCGCGCCCGCCGCCCGAGCGAGGAGACGATCCGGGACTGGTGCTCGCGGATCGGCAGCCCGTTGCTTGCCCTGCACGGCACCGACGACCGGGTGTCCCCGCTCGCCCGCAGCGAGTTGCTGAGCGAGCTGACCGGCGGCGACCTGGTCACCATCGAAGGCGCCGGGCATGTTCCGCAGGTGCGCGATCCCGTACGCGTCAATCTCTTGATCGGTGAATTCGCCGCCCGTTTCCGGAAACTTTCGCCGAGCCGGCGCGTCTGGCCGCGGTGGAGCAGCCGGCCGAAGAAGGTGCTGTACCTGTCCTCGCCGATCGGGCTGGGCCACGCGCGGCGAGATCTGGCGATCACGCGACAGCTCCGCGCAAGGCATCCGGGCGTACGTGTCGACTGGCTCACCCAGGACCCGGTGACCCGGATGCTGGCGGAGGAGGGCGAGCGGGTCCATCCCGCGAGCCGTCACCTGTTCAGCGAGTCCGCGCACATCGAGGACGAGTCCGGCGAGCACGACCTGCACGCGTTCCAGGCGCTGCGCTCGATGGACGAGATCCTGATGAACAACTTCATGGTGTTCCACGACGTCGTCACCGAGGAGCAGTACGACCTGGTCATCGGCGACGAGGCCTGGGACGTCGACCACTTCCTGCACGAGAACCCGGAGCTCAAGCGGTTCCCGTACGCGTGGCTGACTGATTTTGTGGGTTTTCTTCCCATGCCCGGCGACGACGAGCGCGCGACCCGGGTCGCCGCCGACTACAACGCCGAGATGATCGAGCGCATCGCCCGCTTCCCCCGCCTGCGCGACCGCGCGATTTTCGTCGGCGACCCCGGCGACATCGTCCCCGATCGTTTCGGCCCCGACATGCCGTTCATTCGCGACTGGACGCAATCGCACTTCGAGTTCGCCGGCTACGTCACCGGCTTCGACGCCGTCGACCGTTCCGCGCTGCGCGACTCGCTGGGCTACCGCCCCGGCGAGCCGGTCTGCGTCGTCACCGTGGGCGGCTCCGGCGTGGGCGGCGACCTGCTCCGCCGTGTCGCCGACGCGTACCCCGAGGCCGCCCGGCGCGTACCCGGCCTGCGCATGATTCTCGTGACCGGCCCGCGCATCGACCCTTCCACCGTCCCTGCCCGCGACGGCTTGGAGGTGCACGGCTACCTGCCCGCCCTGCACCGTCACCTGGCCGCCGCCGACCTGGCCGTCGTGCAGGGCGGCCTGACCACTTGCATGGAGCTGACCGCGAGCAACAGGCCGTTCATCTACGTCCCGCTGCGGCGCCACTTCGAACAGAACCTCCACGTGGCGCATCGCCTCCGCCGCCACGGCGCCGGTCGCCGGATGGACTACGAGACCCTCGACCCGGATTCGCTGGCCGAGGCCATCGCCGAGGAGATCGGCCGCGAGGTCCGCTACCGCCCTGTCCCGGCGGACGGCGCCGACCGGGCGGCGGCGATGCTGGCCGACCTGCTGTGAGCCCGCGAACCTCTACGGTCGAAATCGTGATCCAGGAGGAGGAGCCGGGCGCAGCCGATCACCGGGACGTGGAGCGGGAGCTTCTCGCGGCCGGGTGGACCGCCTGCGGCGCCGGGGACTGGGCGATCGCGCTGCGCTCCCCGGACGGCACCGCGGCCGCCCGGATCAGCCCGTTCGACCCGACCGGGCCGTACACGGTCACGCTGTACCGGCTGGCGGCGCGGACCGGGCAGGTGCCGCGGCTCTTCGAGCACCGTCGCCTGGCAGGGGGTGGCGATCTGCAGGTGATGGAGTGGCTCGGCCCGGTGCCGGAGGACGAGGCCATGGCGTTCCAGCGGGCTCTCGCGGCGGGGGAAGCCTCCGTCGCGAGACTTGCCGGCATCGTGCGCGAGGTCCACGACCGGGCCCGGCGCGAGCTGCCGTGGTGCGGTCCGCTGGACCACAACCCGGCCAACGTCATGCGCGCCGCCGACGGCCGGCTCGTCGTCACTGACCTGTTCTACGCCGACGGCCCCGACCTGTACCGCACGGCGGCGAGCAATCCCGATCTGGTTGTCGCGCGAATACCCGAGGACGAGCGGCGTTTCATGACCGAGATTCCGCTCGCCTCCTCGGGCCCGTGGCAGCCTGGGGAGAAGGAGGCGATGCGGGCCGCCCTGGCGGCCGCCGACGAGCGGAGGCGGACCATGGACGTCAAGGCCATCAACAAGCGGGTGATCGAGCAGTTCCGGGCCGGCGGCGAGATCGAGGGCATGCACCGGGAGGGCCTGCTGCTGCTCACCACGACGGGCGTGCGCACCGGGCAGACCCACACGACGCCGATGATGTTCTTCCGCGACGGCGACCGCCTGCTGGTGATGGCGTCGAACGCGGGAGCGCCGGCCGACCCGGACTGGTACCGCAACCTGGTCGCGCATCCGGCGGTGAAGGTCGAGATCGGCGAGGACGCCTACCCGGCCACGGCCACCCCGCTGGCCGGTGGCGACCGCACCGAGGCCTGGGCCGCGATCAAAGAGGCGTACCCGTTCTTCGCCGACCACGAGGCCAAGGCCGGCCGCGAGATCCCGGTCGTCGAGCTCGCCCGCGCCTAGCGGCCGATCGCTTCCTCTCCGGTGCTGCCGTCGACCAGCCGGCGCGAGCCCAGCGGCGACGACAGGTCGATCGGGAAGAGACGCAGCGGCGGGTACGCGTGGTCGCGGTTCTTCTGGTCGCACATGATCGGCGGCGCCGACGGCGAGCACGCGCCGCGCAGCGTGACGGTGACCTGGTCGGCGGTCTCGTCGACGGTCATCGCGCCGGCGTCGAAGGCGCCGTCCACCGCGATGATCAGGTCGGCGCCGGCCGGGGTGCCGCCCAGGTCGGCGAGGAAGCGCCGGTCGGGCGTGGCGTACCGCCAGATCGCCACCGGCGTGCCGGTCTTGGCCGGCGGCGGCGCCGCGGTGAGCTTCGCCGACGAGATGCCGAAGAGCTGCTGCCGGGCTTTGCGGGCGTCGGCGGCGTCGTGCTCGGGCGAGTTGTCGTTGCGGATGATGACGAAACCGAGGACGATCACCAGCACGATCGTGCCGACGCCGGCCGCGCGGCCGAGGTTGTAGGAGAGGTCGCTCGGCTCGTTGGCGTCCGGGTCGCGGTAGCGCCAGGCGTTCAGGATGCGCCACTGCTGCCGCGGCGCGATGACGGTCCACAAGGCGAAAGCGATGAGCAGCACGCCGCCGATCAAGAGCCCCACAAGGTCACTCTCGCACGATCATGCAAGCCGGTCGCGGGGTCGGTGGCGGCGATCAGGGCGGTTCGCTGGTCGGGGAGAGGCGGTCGAACCAGGGCGGCGGCCACGTGCCCGCGGGGATGCCGCCGGCCAGGCCCAGGTCGGCGCGGGCGCAGCGGTAGAACTCGCGGCGCGCCTCCTCGAACTGGTCGAGGGCGTCGGCCCAGGCCTGCTCGCCGGTGAGGACGCCGTGGGCGAAGAACTCAAGCTGCCAGACGGACTGATGCCAGATCCGGGCGGCCGTCAGGGTGTCGGTGTGGCCGAGCAGGAGCACGGTCTCCCACTTGGCGGTGTGGTCGGCGACGGCCAGGAGCAGTTCGGCCTGGCCCTCGCCCTGGGGGATGGGCTCGGAGGCGTGCCGCAGTGGTCGCCGATGAGGGCGCCGATGAGGGCGCCGAAGAGGGCCGCGAACTGCTGCACGGGAACATCATCGGCAACTGCCGCAAGGGTGAAGATGCCAAGATCAACTGGTAGTTCACCTGTTTGAAACCGCGGCGGAGTCCGTAGTAAGTAGAGTGCCAGCATCCTCGACGACATCGACCCGTTCATCGGCACCGCCGCGACCGACCTGCCTCGTGCGCATGGTCTGGCCGCCAGCTGGTGGTGGCCGAAACCGCAGGTGGGCAACACGCATCCGGGAGCCACGTCGCCGTTCGGGATGGTTTCGGCGTGTGCGTACTCGGGGGCCTACCCGACGGGATACGGGCGGTATGCGAAGAATACCGAAGGCATGCCGGAGGAGATGTACGACCGGCTCGAAGCCTCGGGGTTCACGCATTTTCAGCAGTCGGGAACGGGGGCGATCCGGAAGTATTACAACTATGTCCGGGTGACCCCGATGGTCCAGCCGCTCGACTCGCTGGGCGAGTCGTGGGAGCTGCACGACGAGGTGGCGGAGGCCGGCTACTACGCGGCGACGCTGGACACCGGCGTGCGCTGCGAGATCACGGTCGGCGGCAAGGTGGCGGTGCACCGGTACACGTTCCCGGAGCACCGCTCGGCGCGGGTGGTCGTGGATCTGTCGTGCGGTGGGCTGAACATCGATCTCGGCCGCACGGTGCCGCTGCGCGCGCAGGTCGAGAGCATGGGCCGCGGCCGCGCGCAGGGCACCGTCGTGATGGAGGGCGTGCCGCTGTCGGTCGCCGTCGAGGCCGACTCGCCGGGGTGGCGGCAGATGCTCTGGTACGACCGGCGCCTGATCGACGGCGGCACCCGGCTCGACTTCGACAGCATCCGGCACACCAACCTGCGCCCGTTCGGCATGCTCTTCCTGGGTTCGGCGCGGGCCGGCCAGGTCGTCGAGGTGCGGATGGGCTTCTCGCTGCGCGGCTGCGACCAGGCCTGGCAAAACCTCGAACGCGAGTGCGGCAGCGACGCCCCGGCCTTCAATGTGGTGCGCTCCCGCACCCGGGTGAGCTGGCGCGAGCACGTCGACCGGGTCCAGGTCGAGGGCGGCACCAAGGCCCGCCGCCAGGTGTTCTCGACCGCGCTGTACCACTCGCTGATCAAGCCGTGCGTGGCCGACGACGAAAGCCCGTTCTGGCCGAACTCGGGGCCGTACGCGTTCGACGTCTGCACGATGTGGGACATCTACAAGACGCAGCTGCCGCTGGTCGCCGCGATCGCGCCGGACCGCTTCACCGACCTGCTCGAGTCGCTGATCCGGGTGTGCGAGGAAGAGGGCAACTTCCCGATCGGGTACCGCATGGCCCGCGGCGCCGACCGGTTCTTCCGGCAGGCCAGCGCGCTCGCCCACACCGCGCTCGCCGACGCGCACGTGCTCGCCCGGCCCGGCATCGACTGGAGCTGGGCGCTGGTGCACATGGTCGACGACCTGCGCCGGATGTACGGCGAGGACTTCTTCGAGCACGGCGTGGTGCACCCGATCACGCACACCCTCGATCTCGCGTACGCCCACCACTGCACCGCCCAGGTCGCGCGCGCCCTCAACGACCGCCGCCTCGCCGACGACCTGGAACGGCGCGGCCGGCAGTGGGTCAACGCCTTCGACCCGGCGACCGGGCTGCTGCGCGACAGCGAGTTCTACGAGGGCGGTAAATGGAACTACTCGTTCCGCCTGCTGCACGACATGGCCGGCCGGATCGCCCTGGCCGGCGGCGACAACGCGTTCGCCGGCATCCTCGACCGGTTCTTCGGCTACGGCGCCGACCCGGTCAAGCAGCCCGGACGCTGCCCGGCGCCCACCGAGATGGCGGCCGGCTACGCGCTGCACCGCTTCGAGGGCCTCAACAACGAGCCGGACATGGAAGCGCCCTGGGCCTACCACTACGCCGGCCGCCCCGACCGCACCGCCGAGGTCGTCCACTCCGCGCTGACCTGGCAGTTCGGCACCGGCCGCGGCGGCCTGCCCGGCAACGACGACTCGGGCGGGCTGAGCTCCTGGTACGTCTGGGCGTCGCTGGGCCTGTTCCCGGTCGCCGGCCAGAACCTCTTCCTGATCAACGCGCCCGCCTTCGACCGCGCGGTCCTGCAGGCCGGCGACGGCGAGTTCGTCATCGAGACGAGCGGGCACCGCGACACCCCGATCGGCGTCGACGGCCTCGACCACGACCCGCCGCCGCAGTACGTGCAGTCGGCGACCCTCGACGGCGAGCCGCTGCACGCCGCCCACCTGTCCGCCGCCCGGCTTCATCGGGGCGGCCGGCTGCACCTGAAACTGGGACCCGAGCCCAGCACCTGGGGAAGCGGCAAACGCCCGCCCTCCCTGTCCTGAGCCCCTCCACCCCCGAGGAACGACGATGAACCACCCCAGCCGCCGCCTCGTGATCGTGGTCCGAGCCGACCCGGTGATCTGCGGGCACTCCGGCGAGGCGCGCAACCTCGCCGAGGTCGCCCTGACCCGCGGCTTCGACGACGTCCGGTTGCTCACCTGGCCGATTCCCACCCTGGAGGCGGCCGGCCTGCCGCTCAAGCCGCTCGACCGGCTGCTGCCGTACAGTCCCGGGATCACGGTGGAGCGGCCGGAGGCGGTCGGCGACTACCGCGTACCGGACGGCCGTCACCTCGCGGGTCTCACCGGCCGGCTGGTCGAGCTGCTCAGCGAGCCGGTGCCGACCGTGTGCCTGTCGATGTACCTGGTGCCGCACACGACGGTGGTGGTCGACGCGGTCAGCGCGGCGCGGGCGGCCGGCTTCGACCCGCGGGTGCACACGATCGCGAAGGCGGTCGGCTCGGACGTCACCAACGTGATCCGCTCCTGCCTGCGGGAGGGGCGGTTCGGCGCGGCGACGGTGCTGTTCACGACGTTCCTCGCCAACGACGAGGTGGTCGCGGTCTCCGAGTACACCCGCGACGAGATCATCGCGTCGGCCGCCGAGGTCGACGCGCACTGCGGCACATCGTTTGCCGCGCAGTGCCGCGACCGGGTGCGGGTGAGCTATCCGCCGATCGACTCGTCGGCTTTCCTGGACGTCACCGACGCGGCCGTCGAGACGGCGCTGGCGCGCCGCGGCCTCTCCCGCGACGGCTACATCCTCTTCCTCTCGCGGGTGGCGCGGGCCAAGGGCATTTACGACCTGGTCATCGCGTACGGGCAGATGCGCTGCCGGGATGACGTGAAGCTCGTGGTCGCGGGCACCGGCCCGGCTCTCGAACACGTCCGCGCCATGGCGAAGGAGGACGACCGCATCATCTTCCTCACCGACGTCGACGACGAGGAGAAGCCGCTGCTGATGGCGGGCTGCGCGGCGTACGCGTTGCCGACCAAGCCCGAGCCGGACTTCGTGGAGACTTTCGGGATCGCGCTCGCCGAGAAGATGCTCGCCGGGGGCGGCCCGATCGTCACCACGCTGACCGGCGGCACCGGCGAGGCGGTCGGGAAAGCGGCGGTGATCGTCGAGCCCGGCGACATCAACGGCCTGGCCGACGCGCTCGACCGGGTGGTCCTCGACATGTCGACGGCGCAGCGCGCGGACTACGAGCTGCGGGCGCGGGCGACGGCGATGGCCTTCGACCGGGCGGCGGTCTTCGACGGACTGTTTCCGCAGGAGGCGGGCATCCACTGAGTACGATGCGCGCATGGCGCCGGCCGCGGGACCGCACTACCGCACGTGGGTGCGGATCTCCCGGCTGGCGCCGTTCGCCATCCTCAGCCTGGTGTCGCTGGCCGGGTGCCTGTTCGCCCTGCTGAGTCCATGGTTCCTCCTGTTCCTGGCGCCGCTGGGGATCTTCGGATACATCACGCTGATCCTCGGGCTGACGGTCTACCGGCTGGGTCCGGGCGGCTACCAGCGCCGCATTCATGAGCTGGTCGCCGCCACGGTCGCCGTGGCGCCGACCGGCCGGGTCCTCGACGTCGGGTGTGGCAGTGGCAGCCTCGCGGTGAAGCTGGCTCAGGCACACCCCAAGGCCGCGGTGACCGGCGTCGACTCGTGGGGCGGCGATTGGGAGTATTCGAGGGATTTGTGCGTCCGCAACGCGGCTGCCGAGGGCGTGGCGGTCGAGTTCGGGAAAGAGAACGCGGCGGCCCTTTCCTTTGCCGATTCTTCGTTCGACGCCGTGGTCAGCTGCATGACCTTCCACGAGATTCGCGATTTCCCGGACAAGTCGGATGGGGTGGCGGAGGCGTTGCGGGTCCTCCGGCCGGGCGGATCGTTCGTCTTCCTGGATCTCTTCGGGGACCGGGCGTTCTATCCGTCGCGGGATCGGCTGCTCTCGCTGACCGGCGTCCCGGGGCGGCCGCTCGCCGAGCTGATGCCGCTGCCGTTCCCGCTGCGGCATCCCAAGGTGCTCGGCCACGCCATGCTGCTGGCGGGGGAGTTGCCGCCCCTCAAGCGGGCGGCCTAGGCGTTATCGTCGGCCCATGTCCGACCCTGGAGACGTGCCACCGGAGATCCTCGACCGGCTGCGGCCGATCTGCCGGTCGCTGCCCGAGATCTACGAGGAACCGGCCTGGATCGGCGTGCGCTGGCGGATCCGCGCGCGGACGGTCGCCCACGTCTACACGCCGGACCCGGAACGGTTCCCGGTCTACGCCGAGCATGTGGTCGACGGCGAGGCGCCGACCGTGATGACGTTCCGCGTGCCGCTCGACGACCTGGCCGGCCTGACCGCCGCGGGCTTCCCGTTCTTCCGCGCCCCCTGGGGCAGCAACGTCGCCGCCGCCGTCCTCGGCGACCACACCGACTGGACCGAGATCGCCGAGCTGATCACCGACAGCTACCGCGAGATGGCCCCCAAGTTTCTTGCCGCCCAGGTGGGGTCAGAAGCCGCGCAGTAGGTGCTGCAGGCGCTGCAATTCGGCCGGCGACAGGTCGCTGCGCACGCGCCGGGGGTCGGACGGGCGGCGGCCCCACAGCAGGAGCAGGCGGGCGGCCGGGTCGGCTTCCAGGGCCGGGCTGTCGTCCGGGTCGACCAGCGCGAGGTGGCCCTTGCCGTCCCGCATCTCGACGAGGAGGTCGGGCTGCCGCGGCGAGCGGATGCGGGCGGAGAAGTCGTCGCCGTCCTTGGCCAGCAGCGAATCCTGGAGCATCCGCACGGAATGCCCGAGCAGCTCCGGCCGGGCCAGGACCTCGTCGGCCCGGGCGTCGTCGCCGGTGAGGTCCCAGCGGTGCACGGCGAACTCCTGGCGCATGTGCAGGACGATCTCGCCGACCGGCATGCCCCAGCCCAGGCCGGGGATCACGGCGGCGGGGTCGGCCGCGGCGAAATGGGCCAGCAGCTCGGTCATCTCGCGCTCGCCGGTCTCCAGCCGGCGCCGGAGCAAGCGATCGTCCATGGCCTGGTAGGGGAGGTCGCGCACCGCCCAGTCGTCGACCACCGGGGCGGGTGTGCCGTCGAGATGGGCCCGGGCCTGCTCGGCGAGCAGGTCGGCGCCGGACGCGAGGTGGGCCACGACCTCGTGGGCGGTCCAGCCGTCGCAGGCGGTCAGGCCGCGGGGCGGCACGCCGTGCAGCGCCTCCAGGAACACTTCGAACTCGGACGGCGGCGACGGGATGCGGTCCATGCGCTCTCCTCTGCTCCGGTGACTTGACAGCGCTCCCGCCGACTGAGCTGCGCGATCAACCGCGGGGACCGGACCGGCGGGGCGGGCGTGTCGCCCGATCGGAGGCAACCTTGTCGCCGGACTTGATCGCCGTTCCGGTCGGCCGGGTGTCCGTTGTCTCCCTCGGGTTCCCCCGGACAACCGCTGGTTCGCGTGCCGGACTCGTTGCGATGCTGTGGCCTGGCTATGAACCGTACTAAAGGGATCATGTGCGTGAGGGGACGCGGCCTTGTCATCGGTGCAATTCCAAGCCGGCTACGACCCCGCCAGTAACGAACCGGGCTATCCGGTGGTGGAATCGGCTCCCCTGAGCCCGCTTCCGCGGCGGCTGTTCCGGCGCACCCAGCGACGCGTCCAGGAGCTTCCGGAGCTGGTCGGCGGTTCGGTGCTCGTCTTCCAGTCGAACGAGCGGTTCGCGCTCGCCCCGGAGGGCAGCCGGCGGCTGTCGTCCGACATCGTCCTCAACGCGAGCATGGTGGCCGTCGTCCTGATCAAGAAGCAGCTGGTTCCGGCGGTGGCCACGCTGCCCACGATCACCCCGGGACGCCGGGTCGCGGTCCGGGCCAGCTACAGCTGCCAGGTGATCGACGCGGTCCGGGTGCTCGAGGAGGGCTGCTGGGACGTCCGCCCGGTCCTGGTCGAGTACCTGCTCGAGGACGCCAAGGTGCAGATGCTCGGCGCCCGCGTCGACATCTCGGACAACCCCGAGGTCCAGCAGAAGATCCTGGCCCGGGCGCTGGCCCGCAAGGCCCTGGAGCCGCCCGAGATCCCCGGCATGCGGGTGCAGCTCGTCGACGTCTCCCTCGACATCTACGCCGAGGACGGCCGCGTCCCGCTGGGCTCCGGCGGCGACTATCCGGAGGGCGGCTACGGCCACGACCGCTTCGACGACCGCCGCAACGGCTACCACGGGCCCGACGACCAGGACGACTCCTACCCGCCGGACGGTGACGGACGATGACGCACCCGCAGACGCCCGAGCTCGGCCTGATCCCGCCGGAACCCCCGCGGTGGGGACCCGGCCGCCTGTTGCGCATGGCCACCGGCGTACGGGAGGACCTGCTCGACCACGTGCCGAGCGAGCGGGCCCGCTACACCTCGATGGGCGGTGTCGTGGTCGGCACCGCCATGATGGCGATGCTGTCGATGGCCGCGGCGCTGTACTTCATCTTCGGCGGCTTCCAGCCGTTCATCGTCTTCGCCGTGCCGGTCTGGGGCATGTTCATCCTGAGCCTCGACCGCTGGCTGATGTCGTCGACGGTGAGCCGCAACGGCCGCATGATGACCAAGCTGCTGCCCCGGCTCGCCCTCTCGATCGCCCTCGGCGTGATCGTGGCCGAGCCGCTGCTGCTCGGCATCTACCACACCGCGATCGAGGAGAAAGTCGCCAAGGACCGCCAGCAGGAGCTGGTGTCCCGCGAGAGCGACCTGCGCACCTGCAACCCGATCCCGGGCACCGCGGCGGCGAGCGGCCCGGAGGCCAGGGACCCGCGCTGCGCGGAGCTGCGGCTGGCGGTGGGCGGCAAGTCGCCCGAGGCGCTGGTGATCCAGCAGCAGACGCTGAGCCAGCAGGCGGTCGACCTCAAGAAGATCGTCGACGCCGACGCGAAGGCGTACGCCGAGCTGCAGCGCAAGAGCCGGCTGGAGTGCAACGGCACCGACACCCCGGAGACCACCGGCAAGCCCGGCGTCGGCATCAACTGCGTACGCCTGCGCAACGAGGCCGACCAGTACCGGCGGGACCACAAGATCGACCAGAACGCCGCGAAGCTGACCGAGCTGAACAACAAGATCGCGGCGCTGACCGGCCAGGTCGGCGACTCGCGGATCTCCTACAGCGACGCGCTCAACGCCGAGATCCGCAAGGACCTCGACGAGGTGCGGCAGCGGCAGGGCGCGGTCGGGCTGCTGGAGCGGTTCCGGGCGCTCGACGAGCTGGTGGCCGCCAACACGTACGTCCTGGTGACCCTCTGGGCGATCCGGATCTTCTTCATCCTCGTCGACGCCCTGCCGGTGATCCTCAAGGCGCTCAGCGGCCGCGCCGCGTACGACCGGATCCTCGAGCTCTGGGTCACCCAGCAGGAAGGAGTGCAGGCCAAGCGGGCCGACGAGGAGACGGACAAGCACGCCCGCTACGGCGACGTGGTGCGCCGGCGCACCGAGACCTGGCTGCGCGGCAACCTCGACCTGGTCGAGGAGGAGAGCCGCATCCAGCGCGCGCACGTCGAGGAGCGGCGCGACGAGCTGATCGAATCCATGGAGAAACACCTGATGAACATCGCGATCGGTCCGGCCGGGCAGGGCTGGTCCGGCCACTCCCGGGTGCTGGACGCCGACAACGCCCCCCACGCGCACAACGCGGGCAACGCCGACAACGACGAGACCGCCGAGTTCCGGCCTGGGGCGAGCGGCTGGGAGCGCCGGTGACCACTTCCTTCGAGAACGTTCCGGCGCCGTCCGTGCAGGCGTACATGATCTATCTGGTCCTCGACACCTCGAAGTCGATGTGGCTGCCGCGGCCCCGCGGCGGCCCGGAGTCGGCGCCGCTGAAGCAGTTCGAGCGGCTGATCCCCCGGATGCTGCGGGTGCTCGCCGACCACCCGGTGACCAACAAGCTGGCCTCGATCAGCGTGGTGGCCTTCAACGACCGGCCCGAGATCCTGCGCCCGATCAGCTCGCTCGAGCAGGCGGCGACGATCGCGAAGCCGTCGAAGGGATACGGCACCGACTACGCGAGCATGCTCAAGTTCCTGGTCGGGCAGCATCGCAAGGACGTGCGCGAGGTCAAGAAGAGCCGGTCCCGCCAGGACTACGGCGTCGACATCGCGCGGCCGTGGATCTTCGTGATCACCGACGGCCGGGCCTACGCGCAGCGCCAGAACCAGGCCGACTCCGAGTGGCTGAAGGAACGGGACCGGCTGATCGCCCCGCCGATCGAGGCGCGGGTCGTCACGCTGGGCCTGCCCGGCGCCGACGACGACGCGCTGTGGCTGCTCGCGACCGGCGACGAGACGGGCAAGCGCAACGCGTTCATCGCGCGCGACACCGAGCACTCCGACGAGCTGTCGAAAAGCGTGATCGACGCGATCGGCAGCAGCATCTCCACCTCGGCCGGCTCGGGCACCCTGACCATCAAGACCCCGGTCGGGATGGACCGGGTGGAGGGGCCGCGCCATGCTCGCGACTGAGAGCGCCGCCGCGTCCTCGGGGCTGCTCTCGGCGGTCGTGGGGATCGGGATCGTGCTGGTCGTGGTCGCGGCGGGGCTGATCGTGGTCCGGCAGCGCAACGGCCGGGACCGCCAGCGCATCGCGGTCGGCAGCGACCTGCGCCCCGGGGAGTCGCGCCCCTCGGCGCATCCCGGAGCGCGGCCACGGTCGCGCGACCGGGTGCGGCAGGTGCTGCCGCGCAAGCGGGCGAAGACGCCGCCGGAACCGTGGCTGAACGACGAGGTGGTGCTGTACGGCCCGTGGTTCTCCACGGTCTGCCACGGCTACTGCGGACCGCGGGACGACAGCCGGCTGGCGGTGCGGGCGGCGACCCTGCGCGGGCTGAGCCACCGCTACGACGGGACCCCCGGGCAGGACGTGCTCGGGGTGGTGTGGAACCCGCGGCGGATGTCGCTGTTCGCGGTGGTCGCCGACGGGCTCGGATCGCTGCCCGAGTCCGGCGAGGCGGCCCGCTTCGCCGTGCAGGCGGCCCTGCGCACCGCGCGCCGGCTGCCCGACCGCGCGAACCCGGCGATCATCCTGGGCGAGGCGGGCGAGGCCGTGCGGCAGTACAACGGGCACGGCGAGATGAAGGGCACCGCGACGATGGTGGTCGCGGAGATCCGGCGTACGCGATCGGAAGCGCACGTCACGACCTGGGGCGTCGGCGATTCCGAGGCCTGGCTGCTGCGCGGTGGCCGGTGGGGAGCGCTGCACCACGAGCGCCGCGCCGGCCGGGAGAACGTGACCCGCCACCTCCCGCACGACGAGTCGAGCCGGACCGAGCGCCGGGTCCCGGCGGGGACGGTCGTGCTGCTCGCCACCGACGGCTTCGCGAGCGCGCTCGGCTCCGGCTCGCCGCTGGGCGCGGAGCTCGCCGAGAGCTGGCAGCGGCCGCCGGCGCCGCTCGACTTCCTCGCCCAGGTGGACTTCGAGGACGACCATTTCACCGACGACAGGGCGGCAGTGGCAGTGTGGATACGGTAACCGACTACTGGGTGGAGGCCGCCGAGCTCGAGCGACAGCACCCGCTGCACTGGGCCGACGCCGGGAACTCCCGCCTGTTCCGCGTCGACTTCGAGGGCCAGGAGTACCTCTACAAGGAGTACACCGAGGCCTTCCGGTCGGACGCCGACCAGCACGCGCTGGGCCGGCTGATCGCCTGGCGGGACACGCTCGCCGCGCACGATCGCGCCCACCTGGACGGCGTGGCCGCCTGGCCCCGCTTCCGGGTGCGGCACAACGGCCTGCTGCTGGGTGTCCTGCTGCCGTTCGCGCCGGAGCGGTTCTACGAGAAAGGCCGGGACGATCCGCGGCCCCGGATGCTCGCCCAGCTCATCCGGCTGAAGGCCGACGGCCGGATCCGGCCGGGCGCGGAGCCTGAGGTCAAGCACGCCGCGCTCGGCCACGCCGTCGAGGTGCTGCTCTGGTTCCACAGCCACCGGGTGGTGATCAACGACGTGCGCGAGCTGAACGTGCTCTGCGCGAAGTTCGGGACGGACGTCTTCTACGTCGACTGTGACGTGATGGCCGGCCCGTGGCGCGGCGTGGGCCCGGCGGCGGCGCCCGGCTACATGGCGAAGGCGATCCCGGGCCTCGACCGGCCGACCCGGGAGACCGACATCGCCCGGCTCGCCTGGATGGCGGCGGCGATCCTGCTGGACGATCTGGCGCTGCCCGAGGTGCGCGAGGACCAGCTCCGCAAGGTCACCGACCCGGCCGCGGCGCGGTTGCTCACCACCGCGAGCCGGCCCGGCGCG
Source organism: Actinoplanes sp. CA-142083 (assembly GCF_050942195.1). Classification (NCBI taxonomy): domain Bacteria; kingdom Bacillati; phylum Actinomycetota; class Actinomycetes; order Micromonosporales; family Micromonosporaceae; genus Actinoplanes; species Actinoplanes sp. CA-142083. Next base: position 5,701,543 of record NZ_CP192076.1, on the reverse strand, counting down.
ATCGACGAGGACGGGTGGCGCAAGCTGATCGACCGGTGGACCGCGCCGCGCTGGACCGCGACCGCCAAGGTCGGGGGAGCGGCCGAAGCCCCGCCGGCGCCCGCGCCACCGCTGCCGCCCACCCGCCCGGTGCCGATGTTCCAGGCGGAGTCCGTCGGCTCGACCTTCAAGGTGCCGCCCCGGTTCCGGCGGCCCGATCCGGTGTACGGGCTGCCGCCGGCCCCGATGCTGCCCGCCGTCGTCGCGCCACCCGGCCCCCTGGAATGGCTCCGCGGCCGCGGGCGGGTGCTGCTGGTCGGCACGGTGATCGCGGTGCTCGCGCTGTGCGGGCTGGTGACGCTGTCGATGTCGTTGCGAGGAAGGGCCCTTTGAGCTCGCTGCTGCTGATCCTCGACGACGGGGAACGCCGACTGCTCGAGCAGGACGCGCACTACATGTGGATCGAGGAGGACGCGCTGCGGGTCTCGGCGAACCCGCCCAGCCGGCCGTTCTGCATCGGCCACTTCGTCTCCCAGTTCGGCCTGTGGACGTTCTACGCCGGACCCGGCGACTGCCCGCCCGAGCTGCGGATCAACGGCCGGCCGGTGGAGGGCGGCGAGGTCGAGCTGCCGTCCGGGCGGGCCGAGGCCCGGCTGGCGGCGGAGCCGTTCAGCCAGAGCCCCGGTCAGCCGTCCGGCTCACCCCGGCGGACCCCGGCCGCCGCGCCGGAAAGCCCGCGCCAGCACGTCATCGGCCCGCCGGGCACGGGCGCCGACCTGGAGCTCGACGACCCGTCGGTGCGGCCGCGGCACGCCACCTTCGAGGTGGACTCCCGGGGGGCCTGGTGGATCACCGCGGTCAACGGCGACGTGCTGGTCGACGGGAACCCGGTCGCCTCGGTGACCCGCGAGCCGGGGACGCGGTTCGCCGTCGGCCGCCGGGTGGTCACCGTTCCCACCGGCGTACGGGGCCGGCGTGGCCTCCCGGTCGAGTTCCGCGACGTGACCGTGCGCCGGGGCGGCCGCCGGATCCTCGACCGGGTGAGCTTCACGCTGCCCGCCGGGGATCTCGTCGCGGTCACCGGGCCCGAGCCCGCCTCGACCCAGCTGCTGCTCGGCCTGATCGTCGGCGGCTACCGGGCGGACAGCGGCTCGGTCCGGGTCGCCGGGTCTAGCCGCCGGTCCGACCCCCTGGCCCGCTGGGTGCCGGCCACCGACGACCTGCACGGCACGCTGACCGTGGGCGAGACGCTGCAGTTCGCGGCGGCGCTGTGCCACGAGGCCGTCACGCCCGAGCGGATCGACGAGGTCCTGGCCTGGGTCGGGCTGGACGACCGCCGCGCCGCGTGGGTGCGGACCCTCGACGACGGCGACCGCAAGCGGCTGGCGATCGGCGTCGAGCTGCTCGGCCGGCCGGCGCTGCTGGTGATCCTGGAGTCGGCGACCTCGTTCGCGGTCGGTCAGGACCACGACCTGATGTCGCGGCTGCGCACGATCGCGCGGGACACGAACTGCACCATCGTGGTCGCGGCCGGCGCGATGTCGCAGCTGGAGGTGGCGGACACCGTCGTCGTGATCGACCGGGACGGCCGGCTGCGGCACGCCGGGCCGCCCGGCCGCCCGCCCGCGTCCGGGCGGCAGGGCACCTGGGCGGAGTTCCTCGCGACCCTCGAGTCGCCGGCCGGGGACCGGCCGGTCGCGGTGGCGACGCTGCCCCGCTGGGACCTGGTGATCGAGCCGGAGAGCCCCCTCGACGGGCTGCCCGCGTTGCTGCTCCGGCAGGCGAAGCTGTTCCAGCGGCGGGGGCCGGGCGCGCTGGCGGTGTTCGGGGTGGGGCCGCCGCTGGCCGCCGGGGTGGCCGTGCTCATCTCGGCGCGGGCGCCGATGCTGGTGCTGGTCGCCGTGCTCACCGGCCTGCTGGCCGGGCCGCTCGACCTGGTCACCGATCGCGGCCCGCTGACCCGGGACCGGCGCGCTACCGGGTACGGCACGGTGGTCGCGGCCCGATTGGCGGTGCTCGGCGCGGCCTGCGCGGCGCCGTTGCTGGTCGTGGCGTTGCTGGCGGAGCTGGCCGGCACGACGCTGCCGGTGGTGCCGGGCTTCGCCCCGTCGATGTCGCACTGGCTGGAACTGTGGCTGGTGGCCGTCGCCGGGATCGAGGCGGGAACCCTGGCGTGCGCGTACGGCCGGGTGTTGCGCCCTTCGCTTGTGCTTCTCGGCCTGTTCGGCCTCGCCGTGGTCCTGCTGGGTTCGGTGCTGCTGAGCCTCGGCGGGGTGCTCGGGCTGCTCGGGCTGACCGCCCTGATCGCGATCGGCGCGCCCCTGACGGCCTCGGTTCTCGACCAGCGCGCCGTCTACCCGGCGTCCGCCGCCCGATAGCCGGCCGGGGGCAGCACGTCCGGCGCCTCCACGCCGTCCGCCGCCGCCCGGCCGCAGGCGACCACGTGGTGCCGCAGGAAGTCGGAGAACTGGATGATCGCCTCCGCCGGATCGCCGTCGGCGACGAAGCCGAGGTCGGGATACGACGCGAAGTCCGCCATCTGCGCCGCCGTCGCGCCGCCCACGCCGATCGCGACGACCTCGGCCCGCCGCAGCTTGCGCAGGAACGCCCGGCGCGGCTCGGTCCACGCGTCGTCGCGGGCCGGCGCGGCGCACAGCAGGACGATCAACGGGTCGCGGACCGACCGGTGCTCGTCACGCAGGTCGGTCACCTCGCCGGGGATCTGCTCGGCCAGCTGCCGGAACAGCCCGGCGTGATCGGCCTCGCCCCGCGACAGCATCGGCGACAGCTTCTTGCCGGGTTCCGCGGCGGCGAGCGGCTGCCGCACCTGCACCGAGTCGGCGAACCCGAGCACCGACAACCGGACCGGCAGGCCCTGGACGGCGTCGTAGAGATCCTGGGCGGCGTCGCTGAGCTCGTCCGTCCACCGGGCCGCGGCCGGTGACTCGTCCACCACCAGGTACACCGGCAGCACGTTGACCGCGCCGGGCGGCTCGGCGACCTCCCCGGAGAGCGGGGCGTCCCAACCGAGCGCGGCGGCCGGCTCGGCCGGGGGCGGGGGAGCGGGCTGCTGCACGGTGGCGGTCGTGCGGACCACGCTGTCGGCCGAGCGCTCCAGCCGGCGCAGGTTCGCGTCCAGCAGCGCCTGCACGTCGGTGTGGGTGAGGTGCCCGGCCGCGGCGAGGCCGTTGATCAGCTCCTGCGCCTGCTCGTCCTTGCGAACCCGCTCGGCGCGCTCCGCCTCCTCCAGCTCGGCCGCCATCTTCGCCGCGCCCAGCGTGTCCCCCGGATTGCGCTCCAGATGCAGCGCGATCATCGTCGCGGTGTCCATCGCCCGGCCGGCCAGCCGCAGCCGCTCCCGGTCCTGCCGGGTGTGCTCGCCACCCTGGCGCAGCAGGCTGATCTCGTTCTCCCGGTTGACGTCGCGCACGCTGCTCTGGTGCTTGACGGTCTTGACCTGCTCGTCCCGGTCGACCTGCTGGATCTCCTGCAGCCACGCCCGCCCGGCCTCGTCCAGCGACAGCCGCGCGTTCACCGCGTGGATGGTGATCCCGCCGTAGATCAGCGCATCGTTGCGGAACCGCTCATGGACCGCGGCCTCGGCCTCCTCGGCCTCCTGGATCGAGTACATTCGGGTGATCGGCCGGCACGCGGTCAGCAGATGCCCGCGGACCAGCGCCGCCGCGTCGGTGACGTTGCGCCGCACCACCTCGGCCGGATTCGTCACCCGGAACGCCACGCTGATCTCGGCGTGGAAGTGGTAGATGTCGTCCTGCGTCGGCAACGGCTGCTCGTCGAACCGCACGGTCAGGTGGTGGTCGCTGATGTCCACCTCGTAGCGCCGCCGGTACTTCGTGAACATGCTGTCCGACCAGCGCATCGGCTTGCCGCCGTCGAGCACCTCGAGGTCACCGTCGCGGGTCGAGTAGACCACCGCGACCGACGGCGAGCGCCCCTTGCTCACGATCGCCACCCGCTTCACCGGCTCGGACCCGACGATCAACGGAATCACCTCGGCCAACGCGGTCAACTCCTTCGGCAGTCGAGCTGGGCGACGATCGCGTCGCGCGCGCGGGGCAGCGGCACCAGCCGGGCGGGATCGACCCAGTCCTCGGCGATGTCGAGCAGGATCCTGCAGACGCGGTCATTGGCCGAGCCGATCGCGCGCACCAGCCGGGTCAGCACCACCAGCTGCTCGCGGTCGTTCTCGGCGAGCCCGGCCCAGGCGGTGAGCACGCCGTGCGCCTGGTCGTTGAGGACGGTCTCGTTGAGCACCTTCCACCACAGGGTGATGAGCGGCGCGCGCAGGTCGTCGACGGTCCGCGCCAGGTGCAGCAGCGTCGGCCACCGGACGTCGCCGCCGGACGCGCTGGGCTCCCAGGTCACCAGGCTGCTGGCCAGGATCAGGAACGCCAGGTGGGCGGGCCGCCGGCGCAGGCCGTCGTCGAACCACGACATCAGCGCGCGGCAGGCGGCCGGCGCCGCCTCGGCCGGGGACTGCAGGATCAGGTCGGCGAGCGCGTCACCGATGGCGACGGCGACCGGGTACGAGTCGACGGTCGCGAGCCGGCCGAGGCGGTCCATCGCGGCGGCCCGGCCGAGGCCGCCCACCCCGACGCCGTACGCGCGGGCCGCCGTCGCCTGCGCGCGCGGCCGGTCCAGGCTCGCGAACCAGCCCGCGACGACCGTGCCGACGCTCCCGGACAGCTGGTCGTCGCCGGTCGGCTCGAGCATCGCGTACGCCACGGCCTCCCGTACGCGATAGTCCTTGCTGTCCGCCCACCGATGCAGAGCGCCGGTGCACAGGTAGTCGAACGAGTATCGGGCGAGCACGCCCAGCGTGCTCGCGGCGAAGAAGCGCACCGGCTCCGACGGCGAGAGGACCAGCTCGCCCAGCCAGTCCACCAGCGTCGGCTGCACCTGGTAGCCGCGCCAGATGCGCTCGATCACCTTCCGCGGGTAGGCGCTGTCCTTGTAGCCGACGGTGTGCACCGGCACCATGCCGTACGCGTATCGCACCAGCTCGTGCGACTGCTCGGCGCGCAACGTCTGCAGCAGCCGCGCGGTCGGCGTCCGCAGCCGGTCGTGCGGGGCCATCCGCAGCTCGTTGCCGTCGCCTCCGGCTCCCGGCGAAATCACCAGCGGGCGGCCGGTCTCGAGCTTGCCGCGCAGCCGCCGGGCCGCGGCCGAGACTTCCTCGTACGGCAGGCCGTCGAGCACCGCGAGGGCCACCGCGAAGCTCCGCTCGTCGGCGTCGCGCAGGCTGTCGAACCACAGATCGAAACTCGCGTCCTGCCGCCGCCGGAGTCGCTCGCGGACGCGGACGACGTTGACCTGCCCGTCGTCGGTGCACTCCGAGCTGATGATCCCGGCCAGGTCGGCGGCGGCCCGGCAGTTCAGCCCGTCCAGCAGCAGCTCCTCGTAGAGCTCGCGGACCGCCGGGTTCTGCTTCAGCGTGGCCGCGAGCGCGTCGGAGCAGCGCCAGCTCAGATGCCCGGCGACGATCTTCCAGCGGTCGACCGGGTGCGCGTCGAGGTCGACGATGTAGCTCTCCAGCTCGTCGTCGGCCGGGCGCACCTCGGGCGGCAGCGTGATGACCAGCCGGGCCCGCGCCGCGTACAGCACCTCCTCGAGGGTGTGCAGGGTGAACCCGCGCAGCTTGGCCGCCCCGGCCGGCTGGCAGAGCAGGAACCCGACGCGCCTGCCGTCGCCGCCGAGGGTCGTCACCTGATCGGCCACCGAATCGGCGAGCCCGGCCACGTCGACCTCGGGATCGATCTGGTAGATCACGTCGGTCTCGGTGCCGAGCAGCCGGATCGCGCAGGCGTCCTTGCCCTGGCCGGCCCGGCCGCGGACGATCGTGGACCGGCTGCGCCGGAACCGCTCGACGACCGCCGGCCAGCCCTCCGGGTTGACGAACGCGTGCTCCACCGGCTCGGCGAGGTCGATCGACAGCGGGCGCAGCGGGATGATGCGGTCGGCGATCCGCATCTCGAACTTGTCTCCGGCCACCTTGTCGCCGGAGACGTGGTCGCCGTGCGCGTGCTGCGCGGCCCGCCAGTGCTCGCTGCGGGCCGTGCCCTCGCCGGACCGGGCCGTCGCCTCGCCCGCCTCCGACCAGGAACCGCCGTCGCCCTCGCCGGCCTCGGCGGTGGTGGTCGTCGTGGCCGGCGGCGACTCGGGCGGCGCCGTGCCGGCCGGCGCCTCCGGGGTCACGATGGTGGTGGTGTCCGGGGCGGCGGCGTCGGTCATGGGCGCCAGACGATCTTGTCGCCGCTGACCTTGTCGCCCATCACGAGGTCGCCGTGCAGGTCATGGAAGTGGGCGCTGCGGCCCGCCGCCGGCGGCGCCGACGGGGCCGGAGCCGGCGCGCCGAGCACGCCCTCGACCGCGGTGAGGACCCCGTCGACATCGGCCTGGGCGCTGCGGGCGTGGATCCGGCGGTACTGCCGGCGCCGCAGCGGGCGGATGTCCTCGGGCAGGTCCTCGTCCATCGGCAGCGCGACGTCGCCGACCAGCACCGGCATGACGTCGATGCCGTGCGCCAGCGCGAAGGCGATCTCGCGGCGGACGTAGTCGGCCTCGCTGTGCAGCCGCTCGCTGAGCCACCGCGGGCCCATCACCACGATCATCAGCGAGCAGCCGGAGAGCTCGTCCCAGATCCGCCGGTCGAAGTCCTTGCCGGGCGGGATCGCCCGGCTGTCGCGGAAGACGTTCTCGGCGCCGAGCCGCTCGCACAGGCGGTCGTCGAGGTGCACCGCCGCGAAGCTCTCGTCGCCGGTGCGGTAGTTGATGAAGACTTTTGACATCGGCTCCAGATTCGCGGCTCCCGGGGTGGCGCGGCAAGCCGTTGTCCGTCTCCCGTGGAAGGGACAACCGGAGGCCGCGGATGGCCTGTCGGACTAACCCTTCCGGGGCTGACAAGTCGGATATCTGCCAGCATGCGGGGTGGCGAGGCCGGGCGGGGACCGGGCATGGTCGAGAAAGGATCGTGCGTGGATTCCACACGGGGGCCCGATGTCAGGGGAAGCGGACCCGCACGCTCCCGTGGCCCTGCGGCGGCTGGATCTGCTGATCGCCGGGGTGCGGGCCGGACGGGGCGGCGCGGTAGCGGTGACCGGCGAGCCGGGCGTCGGAAAGTCGGCGCTGCTGGCACGTCTGGCGGCACGTGCGCCCGGGATGACCGTGCTGACCGCCGCCGGAGCGCCGGGTGAGGCGGCTCTGCCGTACGCGGCCCTGGGTGATCTTCTGCGTCCCCTGCGCGACCGGATCGCCCAGCTTCCGCCACCGCAGGCCCGAGCAGTGGGTGCGGCCTTCGCTCTGCGTGCCGGCGACCTCAACCCGTACCATGTCTGCCTCTCGACCTTGAATTTGATCTGTGTCGCGGCGCCGGCGCTCGTGATCGTCGACGACGTGGATCTGATCGACCCGCCGTCGGCGACCGCGCTGTTCTTCGCCGCCCGCCGGATCCGCTCGGACGGGGTGGGCATGGTCTTCGCGGCCCGGCGGAAACCGGAGGTGCCCGGCGTCGGCGAGCTGCCGCTGTGCGCGCGGCCCGAGGTGCTCGACGGGCTGACCCAGCGCGAGACCGAGGTCGTTCGGGCGATCGCCGGCGGGCTCAGCAATCCCGAGGCGGCCACGGCGCTGCGGCTGTCCCGCAAGACCGTGGAGACGCATCTTTCCAGCGCCTACCGGAAACTTGGCGTGCGCTCCCGGACGCAACTTGTGCGGTACCTGGCCGCTTTTGTCGCTTTGCCGTCACCGAGGGAGTTCCCCGAGGCGGCCCCGCCCGGTCTGCGGCACATTGGCAACTTCCGAACGGGGGAGAAAACGTGAAACGAAACGGTCAGCCCAGCACGATCATCGCCCACATGGGACACGGCGCCCACGCGATCGCCGACAACGCGCCGGACGCCGAGGAGCTCAGCCACAAGGGCTGGACGAAGCTCAGCGACGCGGCGCAGAGTCTCGGCGCCGGCACCACCGATTTCGACTACCTCTTTCCGGACCTTGTCGGAAAGCCCGACGCGCATCTGCCCGCCGGCAGCGAGGACGAGGTGAACACGACGGTCGCCGCGCTCAACGCCCTGGGCAACGCGATGATCGACCAGGAGCCGCCGGCCGACGACCGCAGCTCGCCGATCCCGCCCGTCTACACGTACTGGGGCCAGTTCGTCGACCACGACCTGACCGCCGCGACCGACAACGACGCCGTGATCAGCATCCGCGACACCCCGCTGCCGCCGCTCGACCCCGACCAGGTCCGCGACCTGCTCAAGAACGCCCGCAACCCCGCGCTCAACCTGGACTCGGTCTACGGCGACGGTCCCTTCGCCCCGCCGCCCGCCGATCCCGCGCGGATCGCGGTGCCGTACCAGACCGAGGACCGCGCGAAGCTGCGGGTCGGCGCGCTGACGCCGGTCGAGATCGGGGTGCGCATCCCGCCGGTCGACGACCTGGCCCGGGACCTGCCGCGCCGCGACGACCGGGTGCCGCTGGTCGGCGACGCGCGCAACGACGAGAACCTCGTCGTCGCGCAACTGCATGTGGCTTTCCTGCGGTTCCACAACGCGGCGGTCGATTGGGTACGGGTCAACGAGCCGCAGCGCACCGGCCTCAGCGACGTGTTCCTGCGCGCCCGCGACCTGACCCGCTGGACCTATCAGTGGCTGTGCGTCCACGATTTCCTGCGCACCATCACGGTTCCGGACGTCGTCGACCTCGTCCTCGGCGGCGAGACCGGCCTGCTCGACCGGGTGTACATGCCGCTGGAGTTCTCGGTGGCGGCGTACCGGTTCGGCCACAGCATGGTCCGCGGCGCCTACGACTGGAACCGCAACTTCGGCCGCCCCGGCAACAACACCCTGGCGAACGCCTCGCTCGGCCTGCTGTTCCGCTTCACCGGCGTCGGCGGCCTCGGCGGCACCCCGACCCTGCCCAGCAACTGGCCGGTCGAGTGGAACCGGTTCGTCGACAAGGACAGCCTGTTCGCCGACCGTTTCGCCCGCCGCATCGACACGCACCTGTCGCTGCCGCTGAGCCAGATGGTCAACCAGTCGGCCGGCGAGACCGGCGACGAGCTGATCGCGCTGCTGCGCCACCTGGCCCGCCGCAACCTGCTGCGCGGCTACCGCCTCAACCTGCCGACCGGCCAGGCCGTCGCCGACGAGCTGGGCATCCCGCAGCTGACCGCCGACGAGATCGCCGGCGACGACCCGCTGGCGACGGCCGTGCGCGACGGGGGCTTCGACACGCGTACGCCGTTGTGGTTCTACATGCTGCGCGAGTCCGAGGTGCGGGCGCAGGGCAACACGCTGGGCGCGCTGGGCAGCCGCGTGGTCGCGGAGACCCTGATCGGCCAGCTGCGCCAGGACCCGGGCTCCTACCTGCGGCAGGGGAGCTGGTCGCCGAGCGAGGGCGTGCGCCTGCCGGACGGCTCGACGGTCGACACGATTCCCGCTTTCCTGCGGTTCGCCGGTGTTCTCTAGGCATTGATCGGCGTCACCCGAGGGTGAATAGTCGGGCCTCATGGACTTCCGGGTCATCAAGGTGCCGGGCCACGGCGCCGAGGACGTCGTCGTGGCCCCCGGCGGAGCGGTCTTCACCGGCACCGAGGACGGCGTCATCCATCGCGTCGACCCGTCCTCGGGCCAGGCGCGGGCGGTGGCGGACACCGGCGGCCGGCCGCTGGGCATCGAGCTGCTGCCCGGCGGCCGGCTCCTGGTCTGCGACGCCCGCCGCGGGCTGCTCTCGGTCGACCCGTCGGACGGGAGTGTCGAGGCCCTGGCCGGCGACATGCTCTTCTGCAACAACGCCGCCGTCGCGACGGACGGCACCTTCTACTTCTCGGACTCCTCGACGGTCCACCCGATCGACCGGTGGAAGGCCGAGGTGGTCGAGCAGACCCGCACGGGCCGCCTGCTGCGCCGCACCCCCGACGGCACGGTCACTGTCCTGCGCGACGGCCTCAACTTCGCCAACGGGGTGGCGCTGGCTTCCGACGAATCCTTCGTGGCCGTGGCGGAAACCGCCGCCCGCACCGTCGCGCGCCACTGGCTGGCCGACGGGCGCGACGATTTCCTGGTCGAGGACCTGCCCGGCTACCCCGACAACATCGCCCGCGGCAGCGACGGCCTGATCTGGGTGTCGATCGCCAGCCCGAAAGACCCGACGGTGGAGCGCATCCAGCGGGGTCCGATGTGGATCCGGCGCGGCGTCACCCGGATCCCGGACCCGCTGCAGCCGGCCCCGAAGCGGACGATCCGGGTGCAGGCGTACGACAACGAGGGCAAGCTGATCCACGACCTGTCGGTCGACAGCCCCGACTACCACATGGTCACCGGCGTCCGCGAGCACGAGGGCCGGGTGTGGGTCGGCAGCTTGCACGAGCCCGCGATCGCCGTGATAACCCCCTAGGCCTCAGGGCATGCGGTAACTGCCGGATTTCGCGCGCCAGGCCGGCGGCGGGTCCTCGCCCGTGCGGCCGTCGATCGCCTCGCGCAGCAGGTCGGCGTGGCCGGTGTGGCGGCCGTACTCCTCGAGCAGGTCGCACAGCAGCCGCCGGAGGTTGGCGTGGGTGCCGTCGGCGCGGGCCGCGTGGATCGGCTGGCCCAGGTCGCCCCTGGTCAAGGCATCGGCCAGGCGGGAGCGGGCCCGGTCGACGGCGCCGTCGTACAGCGAGTACAGGGTCTCCGGCGCGTCGGTGGCGGCCGACTCGAACTCCCAGTCGTCGTCGCCGGTCCAGCCCGTCGACTCCCACGGGTCGCCCATCGGGACGCCGTGAAGTTTCGTGGTCGAGTAGTAGTCCTCCATGGCGGCCAGGTGCTTCAGCAGGCCACCCAGGGTCAGGGTGGAGACGCCGAGCCGGGCGTTCAGACCCGCCGCGTCGAGGTCGTCGGCCTTGAAGCGGAACGTGGTGCGCAAGCGGTTCAGGGCGCCGACCAGCTGCTCCGCCTCGGTGCCGGCGAGCGGTGGCTCCCACGGGTAGTCGTCGGTCATCGGCACAACTTAGCGTCCCGGTTCAGAGTTGTGGCGACCGTCGCGAAAGCGTGCCCGTCCCCGGACCCCGGCCTACGGTGGGGGACGGGAGGTGTCGGGATGCTGGAGCTCATCGACCGGTTCGGCTATTTCGGCATCGGCGGCATCGTTCTCGTGGAAAGTTTCGGCGTTCCCGCGCCCGGCGAGACCGCGATCATCGCCGGCTCGGCCTACGCCGGCAGCGGGCACCTCAGCATCGTCGCCGTGGCGATCACGGCGTTCTGCGCCGCGGTGATCGGCGACAGCATCGGCTACTGGATCGGCCGGCGCGGCGGGCGGCCGCTGGCGCAGCGTTTCGGCCGCTACGTGCGGCTGACACCGGAGCGGTTCGATCGGGTCGAGGGCTTCATGTCCCGGCAGGGCCCCAAGATCGTGGTCGTGGCGCGGTTCGTCGAGGGCCTGCGCCAGTTCAACGGCATCGTCGCGGGCATCACCGGCATGCCGTTCCACAAGTTTCTCGGCTGGAACGCCCTCGGCGCCGCGCTCTGGGTCGGCGCGTGGTCGACGGGCGGCTACTTCGCCGGCGACCACATCGAGGAGATCTCCAAGGGGATCAGCAAATACCTGGTGGTTGCGGCGGGCGCCGCGGTCCTGCTGGTCATCGCGTACGTCTGGTGGCGGCGGCGCCGGAAGAAGCGGCTAACGGCGGCGTGAGGCGATCTTCGCGCGCACCCGGGCCAGCCGGATCGCCTCCTTGAGCGTGTCCACGTCGTAGGCGCCGTAGTGCCGCTGCCCGTTGATGAAGAACGTGGGCGTGCCGGAGACCCCGCTGAGGTCGGCCGACTCGAGATCGTCGGAGATCCGCTCGGCGGCCGTGCTGCGCATCATGTCGTCGTGGAACTGTTCCTCGTCGAGCGCGATCTGCCGGGCGTACGTGAGCAGGTCGGTGATGCGCAAGTTGTCCTGATGCGTCAGCAACAGATCGTGCATCTCCCAGAATTTGCCCTGGATTCCGGCCGCCTCGGCGGCCTCGGCCGCCAGACGGGCCTGCGGATGCACATCGGTGAGCGGCAAGTTTCGCCAGACGAAGCGCAAATCGGCGTCGGTGAACAGCTCGCGTACGATCGGCTCGGCGCGGCCGCAGTACGGGCACTGGAAGTCGCCGTACTCGACGATCGTGACCGACGCCTCGGCCGGCCCCCGCACGTGGTCGCGCTCCTCGTCGACCTCGGGGATCAGGTCGGTGAGCTGGTCGGCGTCGCCGAGCAGGGCGACCGCCCGCTTCGCCTTGGGCAGCATGAAGGTGATCCGGAACTCGGCCCAGGTCAGCACCGCCGCCGCGACGGCCGCGGCCAGCACGCCCAGTTTCGCCTCGGCCAGCGCCGGGCCTTCGAACGCAAGATTCGCGATCAGGAACGAAACCGTGAAGCCGATCCCGGCGATCGTGCCGGTGCCGAGCACCGATGCCCAGCCCGCGCCCGGCTGGACCCGGCGGCCGCTGAGCTTCGTGATGAGCCACGAGATGCCGGTGATCGCGATCGGCTTGCCGCAGACGTACGCGACGAAGACGCCGATCGTCACCGGCGACGTCACCGCCCGCCGCAGGAAACTCGCGTCGATCGCGATCCCGGCGTTGGCCAGGCCGAACAGCGGCACGATCAGATAGCTGCTCCAGCCCTGGTAGGTGCGCTGGAGCCGGTCGTTCCAGGAGAACGAGTTGACCACGCCGACCCGCAGGCCGCGGGCCAGCTCCGGCGTCGGCTGCTCGCGGAACAGCCGGAACAGGTCGCTGGCCTGCTCGAGGTCGCCGCGCGCCGGCGTGTAGGCGGCCGCGGCCAGGCCCAGCGCGAGGCCGGAGACGACCGGGTCGATGCCGCTGGCCAGCATCGCCCCCCAGATCGCGATGCCGAGCGGCACGTACGCGTACCCGCTGCGCACCTGCAGGCGCGCGAGCACGAAAGTTCCCAGGTACAGCACGATCGCGATCGCCAAGGGCATGATCTTGATCTCGTCGGTGTACGCCACCGCGATGACCAGCAGCGCGATCAGATCGTCGACCACCGAGACCGTCACCAGGAACAGTCGCGCCTGGTCGGGGACCCGCCGCCCGACCAGCGCCAGCAGCCCCAGCGCGAGCGCGGTGTCGGTCGACATCGCCACGCCCCAGCCGCCCGCGCCGGGCCCGCCGTGGTTGATCGCCAGGAAGATCGAGACCGGCAGGATCATCCCCGCGATCCCGGCCGCCGCCGGCAGGATGAACCGCCGCCGGTCCCGCAGGTCGCCCAGGTCGAACTCGCGCCGCGCCTCCAGGCCCACCACCAGGAAGAACAGCGTCATCAGGCCGCTGTTGACCCACTCCCGCAGGGTCAGCGAGACGCCCATGTCGCCGAGGTGGATCGACAGGTCGGTGTGCCAGAAATTCTCGTACGATCCGTCCGCGACGTTCGCCCAGATCATCGCGACGACGATCGCGGTGACGAGCACCGCCGCGCTGCCCGCCTCGGTCCGCAGCAGCAGGCGCACCGGGGTGGTCAGGCGGGTCTTCCAAGCGGTGGTGCCCTGCATCTGGGTGGCCTGCGAGTCGCTCACGGCCCTACCCAATCACCTCCGGCGCTGTCGATCTACGGTCTGTGACTCTCGTCCGAGCTTGCGCCCCGCCGCTCGGATCGCCGGTGCCGGGCTGTCGATCTCCGCCCATGCTCGCGACCCCAATCTTGGCGAACCTTTAAATCGACCCCCATGCATGGACTGTGACCGGGCGGCGACGTATCGTGCATCTGCCCACCCACTATCGGAGGTCCTCGATGCGTCGCGCCGTTTTCCCCCTGCTGCTCGGTGCCGTGCTCCTGTTGCCGGCAGCCTGCGGGACGGTGTCCGGCCCCACGCCCGGCGCGACGGCGGCGGCCATCCCGACCGCGGCCCCCGAGCTCAAGGCCGCCTGCGAGGCGATCGGTGAGGCGTACACGAAAGGCATGGCCCCGTTCGCCGAGGCCGTCGCCAAGGCCGCGGGCAGCGGCGCGCCGGCCGACCGGGCCCAGGCCCAGAAGAAGCTGGGCGAGCTGGCCACGTCGATCCGCACGGCAACCGCCGCCGCCAAGGACCCCCAGATCGTCGCCGACGGCAAGCAGGCCGCCGACCAGCTGCAGAAGAAGGCCGCCGACGCGAGCGTGTTCGCCGCCCTCAAGACCCCGGACGACGCCAGCAGGCTGCTCGGCCCGCAGCTGAAGGAGTGGCTCTCGCCGGTGACGAGCCACTGCTCCTGACGACGATCATCACTGCGCCGGTGTCTAGCCTGGCGGGATGTCGGCAAATCCGTTGACCTTCGGCGCCGAGTTGCGCCGGCGCAGACTGGCGGCCGGGCGCTCGCTCGCCGGCCTGGCGGCCGAGGTGCACTACAGCAAGAGCCACCTCAGCCGGGTGGAGTCGGGCGCCAAGCCGCCGAGCGCCGGCCTGGCCCGCCAGTGCGACACGGTGCTGGAGGCGCGGGGCGCGCTGATCGCTCTGCTGGCGTCACCCGGAAGGGACCCCGAAGGGGTGATTCCGCGGCACGCCGACCACTGGCGGCTGACGATGGCGCCCGACGGTGGCGGCGAGTTCGTGGCCACGGCGGGCGACGCCGGCGCGACCGTGCTGACGAAATGGGCGCGCAACTCGCGCCGCGCCGACGTCGCCGGGACCGTGGAAAGTTTCGACCGGATGTTCCGGGAGCTGCGGGTGCTCGGCCAGAATGCGGCGCCGTCGGCGATGGTGCCGCTGCTGATCGGCCACATCCACGTCCTGCGGGCCCAGGCGCTGTCGGCGCCGGCCAGGTCGCGCGGCCGGGTGCTGCTGACCGCGGCCCGCTACGCCGAATACACGGGCTGGATGTGCCAGGAGGCCGGCGACGAGCACTCGGCGCTGTGGTGGACCGGGACGGCGGCCGAGTGGGCGGAAGCCGCGGGCGACCGCGACCTCGGCCCGTACGCGCTGGTCCGGCAGGCGCTGGTCTCGCTGTACCGGGGCGACGCGGTCAGCACGGTGGAGCAGGCCCGCGCGGCGCAGCAGGCCGACTGCTCGGCCCGGGTCCGCGGGCTGGCGGCGCAGCGGGAGGCGCAGGGTCTCGCGCTCGCCGGCGACCACGACGGGTGCCGGCGGGCCCTCGACCACGCGGCGGTGCTGCTCACCGCGTCCGGGGACGCCCCGGAGACGATCGGCTCGTGGACGGTCGAGGATCCGGTGGCGCTGGCCCGCGGCTGGTGCCTCTACGACCTCGGACGGCCGGCGGCGGCAGCCGAGGTGATCCGGGGCGAGCTGAAGCGGATCCCGCTGAGGGCGACCCGGGCGCGGGCGCGGTTCGGTGCCTGGCTGGCGCTGGCGTACGCGGAGGCCGGAGCGGTCGACGAGGCGTGCGCGGCGGCCGATCCGGTGCTGGCGACGCTGCCCATCGTGGATTCGGCGACCGTGCGCAACGACGTCCGCGACCTGAGCCGGGTCCTCACCCGGCGGCACCGCAACAGTCGGGCGCGCGAGTTCCTGCCCCGCCTGAGCGCGGCCCTGAACGAGCGCCGCCGATTCACGCCGCCCGTCGGCACGCCGCGGTCGCCGGCGTAGTCGGCGTCGGCTCGCGGCCCGCGTTGGCTCGCGGCCCGCGTTGGGTCGCGCCCCGCGTTGGGTCGCGCCCCGCGTTGGGTCGCGCCCCGCGTTGGGTCGCGCCCCCGCGTTGGGTCGCGCCCCCGCGTTGGGTCGCGCCCCCGCGTTGGGTCGCGCCCCCGCGTCGGCTCGTGCCCGCGTCAGCTGGCGTCAGCACGCGCCGGCGAAGAAGGAGACCATCACTCGCGCGGGCGGGCGGCCGTTCTCGGAGATGTCGAAGGGCACGCACCGGCGGCCGGTCACGTGGAAGCCGCCGATGAAGGCCGTGTCGGAGTCGGCGCAGGCGTGGAACCTCACCGACTGCGCGGGGGAGTAGCCCCAGCCCTGCCCGTATTTGAGCCCTGCGATCGCGGCGAACGAATCGGGGATCGAGACCGTCACGATCGCGCCGGCCTTCACCTCGGCGCCGAGCTTGTAGTCGCCGGTGGCCGGGTCGCCGTTGGTGGTGGGGGAAGCGGTGGCCCAGGTGCGCAGGCCGGGCCAGCCGATCGAGCCGGCCACCAGGTCGCCCGCCGCCCGCGAAGAGGTGATTTTGATGTGGGCCTCGTGGGTGCCGCAGGCGATGTCACGGGGCGCGCCTGGGGAGGCATGGGCCGCCGGAGGAGAGGACGACGCGGAGGGCGCAGGTGAGACGGAGAGCGCGGAGGAGCCGGGGACGGCGGGGGCGGCCGGGCCGGCGGTGGCATCGGCGAGCGCTGTGGCATCGGCGAGCGCGGGGGAGGCCGTGAGCGCGGGGGGAGCCGTGAGCGCGGGGGAGGCCGTGAGCGCGGGGGAGGCCGGAGGCGCCGGGGAGGAACAGGCGCCGAGGGGAAGCGCGGCGGCCAGCGCCAGCGATGCGGTAGCGAGCGCGAGCGGTCGGGGCCGGCCGGGCAGCATGGGCTGATCATAGGCGGGTCGCGCGAAGTAGCAGGTGCGCAATGGCCGGACATGGGCCTGGGTCGTGGGCCTGGGAACCGGGGGCTCCTGGGCGGCGTCGAAGGCTTGTGCACACTTCACGAAGGCGTAGGGGAATCGTGGCTTTGATCGCCGCGGGGGCGATGCTGGTGAGCGGATGCGGCGGCGGGGTGCCGGGCGACGCGGGGCGGATCGACGCGAAACTTGTCAGCGAGCTCAAACCCGGGGACGCGCAGGCCGTGGCGCAGGGGATGAACGCGTTCGGCTTTGACCTCCTTCGCGAAATTTCCGACGGCAAGCAGAACACGATCACGTCGCCGCTGTCGGTCTCGGTGCTGCTGGCGATGATTCTTGCGGGCGCGGACGGCGACACCGCCACGAAAATGGCGAAAGTTCTGCACCTGGACGAGCGCCGCGATGTGCGGGTCGGGGCGCTGCTGCGGACGCTTGCCGACACCGATGAGGTGAAGTTGTCGGTCGCCGACGCGTTGTGGGCCGACGAGGGCGCGCCCCTCGAGCAGGACTATCTCGATTTCGTGCGCAAGACGTTCGGCGCGACGGTCGAGCAGGCCGATCTCGGGCAGGCCGAGGCGGCGAAGGCCATCGACGAATGGGCGAAGAAGAACACCGGCGGCCGCATCGACCAGATCGCCAGCGATCTCGGGCTGCCCGACCCGCAGGCGATGCTGGTCCTTCTGAACGCCGTCTACTTCCTCGGCGAGTGGACGACGAAATTCGAGGACACCTCGCCCGGCGCTTTCGCGGTGGGTGGCGCGAAAGTCGACGTCCCGATGATGCATCTGAGGAGCGAAACCTTCGGGTACGCGGAACGCGACGGTTTCCGCATGTTGCGGCTTCCCTACGGCGAGGACGGCCGCTACGCCATGGAGGTCATGCTCCCGGACGAGGGAAAGACGCTGAAACTCGACGCGGAAACGTGGCGCGACGCGGTCGCGAATCTCAGCGAGCAGGAGATCGACGAGGTGGCGCTGCCCCGCTTCGAGCTGCGCTGGTCGGGCGACCTGACCGGGCCGCTCGTCAAGATGGGCCTGCCGACGACCGGCTTCACGGCCATGTCGAAAGCCGATCCGGCGCTCGCGAAAGTTGTGCACAAGACCTACATCAAGGTTGACGAGGAGGGCACCGAGGCGGCTGCCGTCACGGGCGGCGTCATGGCCACCTCGGCCCGGGCCGGCCAGACCACTTTCGTGGTCGACCGGCCCTTCGCCTTCACCATCTCCGACCAGAAAACCGGCGCGATACTTTTCCTCGGCGAGGTGACCGATCCGCGCAGCTAGCGCCAGGTGTCATTTACCGATTGCGTGCAGGCGGCGCCCGTGGTGAGGGTCCGGTTCGCGCCGGACTCCCACGTCACCGCCGAACCGTTCTTCTTCACGTACTTGTACTCGACCGACGTGTTGACCGGCAGGTTGACGGTGCCCCGCCACACCGGGTAGGTCGCCGACGACAGGGCCACGCCGCCGCTGGTGTTCCAGTTGCTCAGCTCGGCGCGGTTGCCCAGCACGTAGATGTTCTCGCCCCAGACCGTCGTCGCGTTCACCGCGAAAGTGACTGCCACCGACGTACAGGAGCCGGGGGTTGAATTTGTGCGGGCATTGAGGTGCAAGGCGATCATCGAGTTCGCCGGAACCGACGCCGTGAACGTGCCCGACGCCGAGACGCTGTAGGTCGCGCCCGTGCAGGATCCGTTGCTGAAGTCGCCGTTGGCGACATCGCAATAGGTTCCGGCGGGCAGGCTGGTCGTGAAGGTCCGGCTCAGCGTGCCGCCATCACGATTGAAGACCGCGTACGCGGAGGAGCCGCGCCCGAAAGCGATCTGGCTCCCGCCGTTGGACCACCAGTTCGTGACCGGCGTGCCGTAGGCGGCGTTGTGGAAGCCCACCATGTTCGCCGTGGTCCGCCACCGGTGCTCGCAGGCCCAGCCGGATGAGCAGTTGACCGCCGACGTCGTCCCGTTGGAGGCGGCGGGCGGGCCCGCGTCCGCGTTGCTGAACGTGAAGCTCGACATCACCGACGGCGTCCCGTACGGATACGCCAGCATGAACGCCTCGGCCAGCCCGTACGTGTTTCCGTCCTTGTAGGTAAGTTTCGCGCGCCCGTTCCGCTGGGTGTCGTGGTTGTCGATGAAGGCCACCGCGTCCCCGCTCGCCATCAGCATCTGGCCGGGCAGGTTTTGCAGCCCGGAAAGATTCGCGCCGCGGAACGCGTTGCCGACCACGTCGCCGTACCGGAACTCGGTGACGTCGCCGAGCCCGGTGTACTCGGTCGGGCTGACCTCACCGGCCCCGCCCTCGATCGTCTCCTGGAAGATGTACGGCGATCCGCTGAGCTGCCCGTAGATGGCCTGCAGATCGGACGCGGGAATGTGCTTGGCCGCGTCGACGCGGAACCCGTCGACGCCCAGCGAGATCAGGTCGTTGAGGTACGCGACAAGTTTCCCGCGCACGTAGGAGGACTCCGTCGCGAGGTCGGACAGGTCGACCAGCTCGCAGTTCTGCACCTCCCATCGGTCGCCCCAGTTGACGATGTCGTCGTTGCCGTTGCGCCCGCAGTGGTGGAAATCGTTGTTCCCGTACGCGACGGCGGGGTACGAGTAGTGGCCGTACGTCGAGCCGCCGCTGCCGGTGCCCGTCGACGCGCCGCCGGCCATGTGGTTGATCACCGCGTCGACGTAGATCTTCACGCCGGCCGCGTGGCAGGTGCTGACCATCGACGCGAACGCCGCCCGGTTGCCGCGCCGCGTCGTCAGCTGGTAGCTGACCGGCTGGTAGTCCTGCCACCACGGATATCCGCTGCTCGGCAGCACCACGTGCTCCTGCGGTGGCGAGACTTGCACGCCGCCGAAGCCCTTGGGCCCGAGAACATTCGTGCACTCGGACGCGATCGACGCCCACGGCCATTCGAAGAGGTGGACGATGACGTCCCGTGGTCCCGGGTTCGCGTCGGCCTTGGCGTCGGCCTGGTGCGGGCGGCCGATCGCCACGGTGATCGCGGCGGTGAGCAGGACCAGGACGCCGGGGATCGCCCAGCGGCGGGTTTTCATCGGTGACCTCCTGACGGGCCCTGGCCGGGATGGGGCGGGGCCACGGACTTCGCGGACAGGGAATTCGGTGGCGCTTCGAAGGGACGTCTTTCCGGGCGGGGCAGCCGGAAATCAGCGGAGGTAGGGTCCATCGGTTCCGACCTTTCCGGGAGCGGGGTTGCCGGGCAGCGCGAGCACGTACACCCGCAGGTCGCCCTTGGCGCTGACACTCGCGGTCAGCGTGCCGTTCGTGACGGTCCGGACATCACCGGTGACGGCGTCGGTGTACGTGCCGTTGGGGATGCCGGAGAAGGTTGCGCTGCTCGAGACGGTCACCAGCGCGAAACTGTCGGTCGCGCCGGACGTGTAGCGGCGCTTGTAGGCCATGTCGCCGCTGACGCCGTCGGTCGAGTACTGGCCCATCTGCAGCGCCGGGACCGCTCGCCGGATCTGGTTGAGCCGCTGCACGTGCTTCACGAGCGGCTGGGTGAGGGTGGTCGCCACCGTGCCGCTGGCGCTGCTGACCACTCCGTAGTCGGAAGCCGTCACCGAACCCTCGACCTTGTCGCCGTAGTACGCACGCCCGGTAGTCGCGAGCGGGCAGGTCGGGCCGCAATCGATCTGCCTACCGGCCTGGAACTCGATCTCCGAGCCGTAATAGAGCGTCGGAATGCCGCGGAACGTCCACATCAGCGACATGTTCTCGGCCCACGCGTCGGTGCCGCCGGAATAGCGGGTCGACGACTTGTTCGGCCCGTAGTCGTGCGAGTCGACATAGACCGCGTTGTAGGTCGCGTCGTTCACCGAGTCGTCGGAGTCCTTGCCGTTGTGGAAGGCGTTCGGAGCGTCCGAGAAGTTCATGTGCATCCGCATGTCGATGATGTTCATGCCGGAGAACTGCGAACGGTCCGGCGCGTGGTAGAGGTTGCCGTTCAGGAAGGCGTTCGTGCTCGTCGGCTGCTGGCCAGTGCCGAGCTGCTCCTCGTAGTTGTACTGCTCGAGCGCGGCGGTCACGTCGTCGGCCGCATACTCGCGGCGCTCCTTCCAGGTGAAGAACTGCGCCGAGTGGTTCACCGAGCCGCGGTTCCACTTGTCGTTGACGAACGCGCCCACCTCGCCGAAAACGTAGAAGTCCTGCGCCTTCGCCGCCCCGTACTTCTGGGTGAGGTGTTGCTGGATCGCGGGGAGGAACCGGCGGTTCCAGGTGACGCGCGGAATGTGCACGGCGGTGTCGACGCGGAACCCGTCGACGCCCATGTCGATGTACTTGTTGTACGCGTCGATCAGGTATTTCTGGACGACCGGGTTCTCGGTGTTGAAATCGGCCAGGTCCTCGTGCAGCCAGCAGGACCGCGAGTCCTCGCCCTCCCAGTTCCCGATCCAGCACTGGTGGTACAACGTGGACGGGAACATGCCGCTCGTGGGCGAGGGCCATTGGCAGTTGTGAATCGCGTATCCCTGGGCGCTGTACTGCCCGGTCGGCGTACCCCAGCTGCGGCAGGTGTTGCCGGCCGGCTCGGTCGTGCTCCACAGGTCGCCGTTGTAGGGACGCCCCTGGGCGAGCGCGTTCTGCTGCGCGGTCAGGGCCGGATCGGTGCCGTGGAACTCGGTCAGCGGGTCGTATCGCTGCCCGTCCACCTTGGTGCTGTACAGCCCATCCCACTGACCGTCCTTCGCACCCCAGACCTTGGGTACGAAGAGCCCGTTCGCGCCCCACCGCGAGGAATGGTTGTAGACGACATCCTGGTAGATCTTCAGGCCCTTGGCGTGCGCCTTGTCGATCAGATCCTGGTAGGTCGAGCCGGGAGACTCGAGCCGCGGGTCGACCCGGAAGAAGTCCCAGCCGTGGTATCCGTGATAGTCGTAGTCCGATCGGTTCAGCACCACCGGCGTGATCCAGATGGCCGAGAAGCCGAGCCCCTTGATGTAGTCGAGCTTGTCGACGAGCCCCTTGAAATCGCCGCGAAACATCGGGTCGTGATTCGCCGCGTTCCCGGAGGCGATGTCCTGACTGCCGCCGCGGTCGTTCGAGGTGTCCCCGTCGTAGAAGCGCGCGGTCAAGACGAAATAGATGCTCTCCTTGCGCGGATCGCCGCCGAGCATCGCGCCGCCGGCCGCCTGCGGCGGGGCATCTCCGGTGGTCACGCTCTTGCTTTGGCTCACGGCCGATTGATTGCCGGCGGCGTCGACCGCGCGGACCGCGTACGTGTAAGTGGTCTTCGCCGCGAGACTGCCGTCGATGTACGTGTTGTAGCCGCTGGTCAGTACGACGGTCCCGCCGCTGCCGCCACTGCGCGTGATCTGGTAACCCGTCACTCCGCGGTCATCGGTCGACGCGGTCCAGCCGAGCGTGACCGTCACATGATCGACCGACGCGGTCAGCGCGCCCGGCGTGCTCGGCGCGGTGGTGTCGGCCGGCACGGCGCTGCACGGGTCGGTGGCGTCGGCGGTGACCACGCCGTCCTTCACGGTCGAGGTGCCCGCGCTCAGCCGATAGTTCGCGCCGTTGTTGTTGTCCCACGTGCCCGAGCCATTGTTGAAAGTGGCCTGCAACGAGGTGGCCGCCCCCAGCTCGACGGTCTTTTTCGCCCATCCGGTGCAGGCGTTCTCGTTCATCGCCACGCCCGGCACGGTCGTCCAGGCCTCGCCGTCCGGCGCGTAGTGCAGGTAGACGGTCGCCCATCGGCTCGGGTAGAAGACCGTCGCCGTGTTGTCGCCGGCCGGGGGCGTGGTGACGCTGCACGGATCGGCGCTGGTGACCACCCCGCCGGTGATCGTGACGACGCCGGCGCCGACGCTGTAGTTGCGGCCGGAGTTGTTGTCCCACGTGCCGCTGCCGTTGTTGAAGGTGGTCTGCATGCCGGTCGCGGCGCCGAGGTCGATGTCCTTGCGGTACCAGCCGGCGCACGAGGCGGCGCTCATCGGCATGCCCGGCACGGTGGTCCACGAGCCGCCGGTGGGCGCGTAATGGATGTTGACCCTGCTCCACGCGGACGGCGGCTTGTAATAGACGGTCACGGTGCTTGCGGCCGCGGCGGCGGGGCCGACCACCAGCAGGGGGATGGCGGCGAGCGCCGCGAGGACGGCGGTGAGCCACTTTCTGGGCACGGGGACTCCTCCAACGATCTTGGGGGCGTTGCGATCGCGGACGGATGCGTGGCAAAGCCTGTGACACGGGTGTAATCCCGCGTTCATATTGGTCGAGACGCTAGCAACGACTTGCATCGATTGGAAGACTTTCCATGGATTTTGCAAGGCCATGCTGAGACGTACGTCGATGCGCGCTCGCCGTCGCGTAGCCTGACGGATCATGCAGCTGTTCGGCCGCGACGACGAGCTGCGGACGGTCCTCGAGACGGTCCGCGCCGGCGGCAGCCTGCTGATCGCCGGCGACCCGGGCATCGGCAAGTCCGCTCTGCTGGACGCGGCCGCCGAGCACGGTCACGACGACGGGCGCCGGGTGCTGCGCGCGGCCGGCGTCGAGTTCGAGGCCGACATCAGCTTCGCCGGGCTCAACCAGCTGCTGATGCCGCTGGTGCGCGAGCGTGCGCCGGCCGATCCCGCGCCGGTCGATCCCGTGCCGCGAGATCACGCGCCGGTTGAACCCGCGCTGCGCGGGCGAACGCCCGTTGACCCCGCCCTGCGCGTCGCGCTGGGACTCGCCGACGGGCCGGCGCCCAGCTTCCTGGCCCTCGCCAACGCGATCCTGGCCGAACTCGCCGGTGCCGCTCCGGTTCTGCTCGTGGTCGACGACCTTCCTTGGCTCGACCGTTCCAGCGCGATCGTCCTCGGCATGGTCGCGCGCCGGCTCAGCGGCCTGCGCGCCGCCCTGATCGGCGGGCAGCGCACCGGCGACACCGGCTTCTTCGAACACGGCGGCCTGCCACGGGTGACGCTCCGCCCGCTCGACGACCGCGCCGGCGATTCGCTGCTCCGGACGCGCTTTCCCAGGCTGACCCCGCGCGCCCGGCAGCGCGTGCTCGGCGAGGCCCAGGGCAACCCGCTCGCGCTGACCGAGCTGCCCGCCGGGCGCCTCTCCGGGCCTGGACCCGCCGGCTCCTTCTCCAAGCCTGGACCCGCCGGCTCCGTCTCCGGGCCTGCGCCCGCCGGGCTCTTTTCCGGGGCCGTTCCCGCCGAGCTATCCGGTGCGTCGGCTGCGGCGTACCTGCCGATGAGCCGCAAGCTCCAGGACGTCTTCGCCGCCCGGATCGACGACCTGCCCGCCGCCTCGCGCGAGCTGCTGCTGCTGGCCGCCCTCTCCGGCCCCGCCGACCTGCGCTCGGTGGCGGGCGGCGACCTGGCCGGGCTCGATCCCGCCCTGCGCGAGGGGATCGTCATGGTCGACCCGCGCTCCGGCCGGCTCGGGTTCCGGCACCCGCTCAGCCGCCTCGCCGTCGTCGAGCTGGCCACGCCCGGCGAGCGGCACCGGGCCCACCGGCAGCTCGCCGACCGGGCGCCCGACCCGGTACGGCGCGCGTTCCACCTGGCCGAGTCCACGGTCGAGCCGGACGAACAGGTCGCCGGGATCCTCGAGCGGGCCGCCCACATCGTGCTCGCGCGCGGCGACGCGGTGGCCGGCGTCGAGACGCTGACCCGGGCGGCCGAGCTCAGCGCCGACCACGACGCCCGGCTGCGCCGGCTGGCCCAGGCGGCGACCATCGGCGCCGAGGTGGTCGGCGAGCTGGGAAGCGCCGAGGAGCTGGTGCGGACCGCCGGCCTGCCGAGCTCCACGGAGCGTTCCGCCGGGCCGCCGGGCGCGCCGGGGTTGTCCACCGGCTCGTCGAGCTCGCTGGAGCTGTCCGCTGGCCCACCGAGCTCGCTGGAGTTGTCCACCGCCGCGGCGAGCGTGCTGTTCAACCGGGACTCCGTGGTCGACACCCCGCACCGGCTGCTCACGCTCGCGTTGCGGGCGCACGCCGGGGACGCTTCCCCGGAGAGCCTGACCGAGGCGCTTCAACTGCTGCTGGTGGTCTGCTACTTCGGCGGCCGGGCCGAGCTTTGGCCGCCGTTCCACGAGGCGATGCGGTGGCTCGGCGACCAGGCGCCCGCTTCGCTGGTGGTGCTCAGCGCCATGCACGGCGACCCGGCCCGCCGCGGCGTGGACACGTTGCCGCTGCTCGAAGAGGAGCTGCGCCGCTTACCCGGTCTCGAGAACCCGGCCGAGATCATCCAGCTCGGCGTGGCGTCGGTCTTCGCCGACCGCATCGGCGACTGCCGGCCGGCTCTGCTGCGCGTTGTCGAGGACGGCCGCAAGGGCGGCGCGGCCGCGGCGGCGATCAACGCGATCGTGTCGCTCAGCGTCGACGCCTGGAAGCACGGCCGCTGGGACGAGGCCGCACGGCTCGTCGCGGAGGGGCAGGAGCTGGCGGCCGGGCTCGGCTACCTGCGGTACGTGTGGTGCTTCGAGGGCTACGTGCTCAACCTGATCAACGCGGCCCGCGGCGTGGCGGCGGCGGAGGCGGCCGCCGGCGAGCTCGACCAGTGGGCCCGTTCGCGCGGGGCGCTGGTCGTGCGGGCGATGGCCTTCGAGATCCACTGCATGGCGGCGCTGTCCCGGGGCGACTTCGAGGCTGCCTACCGGGCCGCGGCCGAGATCAGCCCGGCCGGGGTGCTGCGCTCGCACATGCCGCACGCGCTCTGGGTCGTCTTCGACCTGGTCGAGGCCGCGACGCGCACCGGCCGCCACGACGAGGCGCGGGCTCATGTGGAGGCGGCCCGGTCGGCGCGGCTCGAGCAGTTGTCCTCCCGGTTGGCGCTGGCGGTGCGCGGCGCCGAGGCGTTGGTGGCGGCGGACGACGACCGGGTCCGGTTGTTCGAGCGCGCGCTCGCCGTGCCGGGCGCCGACCAGTGGCCGTTCCTGCTGGCCCGGGTGCGGCTCTGCCACGGCGAGACGCTGCGCCGGCGCCGGCAGGTCACCGAGGCACGGCGACAGTTGCTGGCGGCGCAGGAAACTTTCGCGCGGCTGGAGGCCGAGCCGTGGTCACGGCGGGCGGAGAGCGAGCTGCGGGCGGCCGGCGTGGCAGGGGCCGAGCCGCGGAGTGCGCTAACCGCCCAGGAGCGGGAGATCGCCCAGCTGGCCGCGACCGGACTGACCAACAAAGAGATCGGCGAACGGCTTGCGCTGTCCCCGCGCACGGTGGCGGCCCACCTGTATCGCGTCTATCCCAAGCTGGGCATCACCTCCCGGGCGGCATTGAGGGACGCGCTGTCGTCGCGACATGAGGGGTAGCGCGGGTCAGGAGGGCGGCGTGAAGGGAGTCGGGGGCGCCGAGTGAGCGCGCCGCCAGCCAGGCTGCCGCGGCGGCGGGGTCGTGACTTGTTCCGACGGTGATGCCTCGGGCGTAGAGGGCGGCGAGTACGCCGGCGCGCATGGGTGTGTCCGCGATCAGGAGGCCGCCGCCAAGGACCACGGGACCGGAAGCCGCGACCGAGTCCAGGGTGGACAGCAGGCGGGTGACGCCGTCCGCGACGATCGTGGTGGCGACGGGATCTCCGTAGCGGGCCGCCGCGCAGACGATCGGGGCCAAGGCGTCGATGTCGGCCAGCGGCAGCGCCTGAGCCCAGCGGACCAGCGCGTCAGCTGACGACACCCCGGCGTGAGCGGCTACGGCTGCTGCGAAGGGAGAGGACCAGGCGCGGACGGCGTGTCGCAACGCTTGCAAGCCCATCCAGCGCCCCGACCCCTCGTCGCCGAGGAGCCAGCCCAGCCCGTCGGCCACGGAGACGATCTCGTGCTGCTCGATGCGGGCCGCCACCGCGCCCGTGCCGGCGATCAGGGCCTCCCCGGACGGTGACGGGGTGCCGGCGGCGAAGGCGGTGACCACGTCGCCGACGATGCGCATCGGGCAGGTCAGGCCCAATGACGCCCACATGCCGTCGAAGGCGGCGGCGATCGCCGGATCGGCGACCGCGCTGGTGCCGGCCACCCCGAGCACCCCGCCGGCCACCCGGTCGGGATCGCACCCGGCCAGGGCCTCCCGCAGCGCTTCCCCGATGGCCTCGACGGCGGCCGGACCGCGGGACAGCGGATTGCCCGGCCCGGCGACTGCCCGGCCGGCGACGACACCCCCGAGGGTGGCCACGACGGCCCGGGACGCGGTGCCGCCCGCGTCCACCCCCACCACCAGATCCATGGTCAGGATCGAAACATAGAAAGTTCTTATTGACTAGCGCCGTCCACGGTCGTAATTTTCATCGCCAACAGCATCTGATGAAAAGGACGACCACCGTGACGGGTGAGAGCGGCGGGCTGCTCGGGCGGCTCCGCATCGAGGGACCGCAGATGCCGGAGGCGCTGGCGAGGATCGCCGAGACGATCCTGGCCGATCCGGAGACGGCGGCGCACGCCAGCATCGTCGACCTGGCCGAGCGGTCGGGCACGTCGACGGCGACCGTGACCCGGTTCAGCCGCACGCTCGGCTTCAAGGGCTATGCGAACCTGCGCGTCGCCATCGCCACCGAGACCGGCCGGGCCGAGCAGGCCCGCTGGGAGACCGACATCAGCGGCGACATCGCCCCGGAGGACTCGCTCACCGACGTGCTCGGCGTGGTCACCGCGGCCGACACCAGGGCCATCCAGAGCACCGCGGCGGGGCTCGACGTCGCCGCGGTCGAGCGGGTCGCCGCCGCCATCGCCGAGGCGAAACGGGTCGAGATCTTCGGGCTCGGCTCCAGCGGCACCGCCGCCCGGGAGATGGCGTTCCGGCTCGAGCGCATCCGGGTCCCGGTCTGGCACCGCACCGACTCGCACACCGCGCTGACCAACGCCGCGCTGCTGCTGCCCGGCGACGTCGCGATCGGCCTTTCGCACTCCGGCCGCACCCGCGAGGTGATCGAGACCCTCGCCGAGGCCGCCGACCACGGCGCGCTGACCGTCGCGGTGACCAGCTTCAGCCGCTCGCCGCTGGCCGAGGTCGCCGACGTCGTCTTCACCACCAGCGTGCAGGAGACGACGTTCCGGCTGGCCGCCCTCTCCGCGCTGCACTCGCAGCTGCTGGTGCTCGACCTCATCTACGTGGCGGTCGCCCAGCGCACCTACGAGCGCACGGCCGAGGCGCTCGAGCTCACCGTCCGCGCCGTGGACGCCCACCGCCTCCCCGAGAAGATCCCGTCCCGCAAGCGCGGCCGCCCGAAAGGACAACCGTGAGCGTCACCCATGACCCACCCGAAGGCCAACTGGCGAAGATCCCGACCGGCAGCGAATACCTGACCGTCGTCCAAGCGGTGCTGGAGAAGGTCGGCACCGGCCAGGCCGCCGCCAAGCAGAAGGCCGCCGAGATCCTGGCCGAGAGCGTCCGCAACGGGGGAGTGATCCAGGCCTTCGGCTGCGGGCACTCCGAGGCCCTCGCGATGGAGATCGCCGGCCGGGCCGGCGGCCTGGTCCCCACCAACCGGATCGCGCTGCGGGACATCGTTCTCTACGGCGGCGAACCGCTCGACAAATTGAAGGACCCGATGGTCGAGCGAGGCACCGAGATCGCTCACCGCCTCTACGAACTGGCCCCGATCAAACCCGACGACGCTTTCGTCATCGCCTCCAACTCCGGCATCAACGGCGCGGTCGTCGAGATGGCGCTGCTGGTCAAGGAGCGCGGCCACCGGCTCGTGGCGATCACCTCGGCGCAGCACTCGGCCGGCGTCGAGTCGCGCCACCCGAGCGGCCGCAAGCTCGGCGACATCGCCGACGTGGTGCTCGACAACGGCGCGCCCTACGGCGACGCGGCGCTGGCGCTGCCCGGCGGGGGAGCGGTGGGTGCCGTCTCGTCGATCACGGCGGCGCTGCTGGCCCAGCAGATCGTCACCGAGGTCGTCGCCACCCTGATCGCGGACGGCGTCACGCCGCCCATCTACCTGTCGGACAACGTGCCCGGCGGCAAGGAACACAACGCACAGATTGAGGCGCGGTACGCCGGGCGCATCCGGCGCACCGCATAAGGGAAGAAGGCCCACGCGATGAACCTTGAACCCCAGCTCAGACCGTACCCCACCCGGAGAACCCTGCTCAGGACGGCCGCGGCCGCGGCGATCACCGTGCCCACCCTCGCCGCGTGTGTCACGTCCGGCAAGAAAGAAGCCGCGGAGATAAAGAGCGGCGACAAGACCGCCGACAACCCCCTGGGCGTCAAACAGGACGCGCCGCTCGAGGTGGTCGTCTTCAAGGGCGGGTACGGCGACGACTACGCGATCAAGGCCGAGACGCAGTACACGCAGCGCTACCCGAAGGCCAAGGTCGACCACAAGGGCCTGCAGAAGGTCGGCGAGGCGATGCAGCCCCGGTTCGTGGCCGGCAACCCGCCGGATGTCGTCGACAACACCGGCGCCGGGCGGCTCGACATCGCCACGCTGGTCGGCGCGGGCCAGGTGGCGGACCTCGCCGAGCTGCTGGACGCGCCCGCGTTCGACGTGCCGGGCAAGAAAGTTCGCGAAACTCTGCTTCCCGGTGTCGTGGAGGACGGAACCTTCGCCGAGAAAACGGTCGCGCTCAATTTCACGTACACGGTCTGGGGTCTCTGGTATTCCAAGCCTTTCTTCGAGCAGAAAGGGTGGAGCTATCCGAAGACGTGGGCGGACATGCTGGCCCTCTGCGAAACCATCAAGAAAGCCGGCGTGGCACCCTGGACCTACCAGGGCAAATATCCGGAGTACATCAACGACCCGCTGCTGAGCATGGCCGCGAAAACGGGCGGCAAGGACCTCATCAAGGCGGTCGACAACCTCGAGCCGGGGGCCTGGAAGCAGCCGGGCCTGGTGCAGGCGGCGACCGCTTTCGCGGAACTCGCCGGCAAAGGCTACATCATGAGCGGCTCGGAGGCGCTGTCGCACACCGAGGCGCAGGCCGCCTGGTGCCAGAAGAAGGCGGCGTTCATCCCCTGCGGCTCGTGGCTGGAAAGCGAGCAGAAAGAGGTCGCGCCGGCCGGTTTCGACATGGTGATGGGCGCGGTTCCCGCGAACAATTCCGACAACCTGCCCGGGACGGCGGTGCAGGCGGCCAGCAGCGAGTCGTTCATCGTGCCGTCGAAGGCGAAGAATCCCGCGGGCGGCCAGGAATACCTGCGGATCCTCTTCTCCAAGGCGTCGGCGACCGATTTCGCGAAAGCGAACAGCACGCTGCCGGCGGTGGCCGGGGCCACCGACGGTCTCACGCTTTCCAGCGGGCTGGGCTCGGTGCGCGACGCGGTGGTCGCGGCCGGCGACAACACCTTCACCTACCGATTCCGTACGTGGTACGCGCCGCTCGCGAAAGCAGTCGACGACGCCACCGGCGAGCTGGTGAACAAGCGCATCTCCCCGGCCGACTGGTCCACCCGGATCCAGAAGGCCGCGGACGCCCTCGCCAAGGACACGACCGTCACGAAGTACACACGCTGATGAGACACGGCCGGTGGCGGTTCCTGCTCGGCGCACTGGTGCCGGCGCTGGTCCTGCACGTCGTCTTCGTGCTCTCGCCGTACGCGCAGGCGTTCTACCTGTCGCTGACCGACTGGACCGGCGTGGCCGGCGAGGCGCGTTTCGTCGGGGCGGGCAACTATGCCCGCCTCGGCGGGGACTCCCTGTTTCTCGACGCGGTGCGCAACAACGCGGTGATGCTCGTCGTCGTCCCCCTGGCCACGATCGCGCTCGGCCTCGGACTCGCTTCCTTGTTGCGCACCCGGCGAGGCTCGTCCGGCTACCAGATCGTCTACTTCTTTCCGCAACTGCTGTCGCTGGTCGTGATCGGCGTGCTGTGGAGCTTCGTCTACAACCCCAACACGGGACTGCTCAACTCGGGGCTGCGGGCGGTGGGCCTGGGAACTTTCGCGAAATCCTGGCTCGCCGAGCCGAAATTCGCGCTCGCCGCCGTGATGGCGGTGCTCATCTGGTCGTCGGTCGGGTTCTACGTGGTGCTGTTCCGCGCGGC
The DNA here is from genome assembly GCF_050942195.1 of Actinoplanes sp. CA-142083. Taxonomy (NCBI): domain Bacteria; kingdom Bacillati; phylum Actinomycetota; class Actinomycetes; order Micromonosporales; family Micromonosporaceae; genus Actinoplanes; species Actinoplanes sp. CA-142083. The sequence goes on along the minus strand of NZ_CP192076.1, from coordinate 5,671,124 downwards.
GATCGACGGCATCCCGGCCGAGCTGTACGAGGCGGCGCGGCTCGACGGCGCCGGCGAGTGGACGACGTTCCGGCGGCTCACCCTGCCGCTCGTCCGCGAAACCGTCCAGGTGGCTTTCGTGTACCTCGGGATCGCGGCGCTGGACGGATTCGCCGTCGTGCAGGTCATGACGGTGGGCCCGGGCGGGCCGGACGGCGCCACCGAGGTGATCGGGCTCTCGCTCTACCGCAACGCCTTCACGTACGGAAAGTTCGGCTACGCCTCGGCGATGGGGGTCGCGCTCTTCTTCGCGACGTTGACCCTCGCGGTCCTGGCTCTGCGGGCGGGCCGCAAGGAACGGCTGGAGCTGACATGACCCTCTTGCGAGAACGCCCGGCCACCAGATCCGAGCAAACGCCTTCCACAACGACAAAACGGGCCAACCCGCTCCCGCAGATCGCCATGCTCTGCTGGGCCGTCGTGACCGCGCTCCCGCTGCTGTGGGCGGTGGTCTCCTCGGTCAAGTCCGACGACGAGATCCTCAACGAGCCGTGGTCGCTGCCGTCGACGCCGCATTTCGACAACTGGGCCCGCGCCTGGACCTCCGCCAGCATCGGACGATATTTTCTGAACAGTCTTATCGTCGTGGGCGGGGCTCTGTTGCTCACGATGCTGCTGGGCGCTCTCGTGGCGTACGCCTTGGCGCGGTACGAATTCCGCGGCAACCGGCTTATCTACTACACCTTCGTCGCGGCGATGTTCTTCCCGGTTTTCCTCGCCCTGGTGCCGCTGTTCTTCGTGGTTCAGCAACTGGGACTGCTCGGCACGTACCCCGGCCTGATCCTCGTTTACGCCGCTTACGCCGTACCCTTCACGGTCTTCTTTCTTCATGCTTTCTTCCGCACTCTGCCGAGCGAGATCGCCGAGGCCGCGTTCCTCGACGGGTGCTCGCACGGCGCCGTCTTCTTCCGCGTGATGCTGCCGCTGGCCCGACCGGGCCTCACGGCGGTCGGCATCTTCAATTTCCTCGGGCTCTGGAACCAATATCTGCTTCCGCTGGTTCTCAATCCCGACCCGGACCGGTACGTCCTGGCGCAGGGTCTGGCCGCCCTGTCGGTCAGCCAGGGGTATCGCAGCGACTGGGGCGGACTGTTCGCCGGCCTGACCATCGCCATGCTGCCGGTGCTCATCGCCTACGTCGCTTTCCAGCGCCACATCCGAGCCGGAATGACCGCCGGCGCGGTCAAGTAGTTCCAGGAAACTTCGAGAACGGGAGGAGTATCCCCATGCTCATCGACAAGCGTCGATTGGCAGCACTTTCCGTCGCCTTCCTCGCGGCGACCACGGCGGTCGTCGTCTCATCGCAGACCGCGGCGACCGCCGCCGACTGTGGCTATCTGTTCGACGATTTCCATTACGCGAACTCGTCCGATTCGTCCCTCACCCAGCACGGCTGGACCCCGCGTACCTATTCCGGCGGCCCCGGCGTGCCCGGCGCGACGTGGTCGGCCAACAGCATCACGTTCCCGACGTCGGGCAGCGACAAGGTCATGCAATTGACCGCGTCGACCGACGGCACTTCGGGCGGCACCAACCAGGCCGAGCTCTACTCCACGCAGAAGCGGTTCCTGGACGGCACCTACGCCAGCCGCATCCGGTTCACCGACGCTCCGGTCAGCGGCAACGACGGCGACCACATCAACGAAACTTTCTTCACCATCAGCCCGCTCAACGGCGACCTCGACCCGACCTACTCGGAGCTGGACATCTCCGAGTACCTGCCGAACGGCGGCTGGGGCGAGACCGGGCCGATCAACTACCAGACCAGCTGGTACACCTATCGCAACGACCCGTGGTACGCCGACAACGTGCACTCGGAGGAGCGGCGCAGCTTCGACGGGTGGCACGACCTGGTCGTCCAGGTCGCCAACGGCCACATGATCTACTTCATCGACGGGGCGCAGGTCGGCGACCACTCCGGCAAGTTCTACCCGCGCCAGACGATGACCATCAACTGGAACCTGTGGTTCATCGACACCGCCGCGCACACCGGCGGCCTCTCGACCTACATCCAGCAGGTCGACTGGGTGCTGTTCGCCAAGAACCAGGTGCTGTCGCCGTCCCAGGCCACCTCGAAGGCGGCCGCCTACCGGACCTCGGGCAGCGCCTTCACCGACACGGTCGACTCGACCGGCGGCTGCTCGACGCCGACCACTCCGCCGACAACGGCACCGACGACGACTCCTCCGACAACAAATCCGACAACTCCGCCCGCGACGGATTGCTCGAACGCGCCCGAGTGGGCCTTCGGCACCGTCTACACCGGCGGCAACCTGGTGAAACACGAGAAGAGCAAGTACGGCGACCCCAGCGGGCCGCCGTCGGGCCAGGGCAAGCACCTGTGGAAGGCCAGATATTGGACGCAGGGTTCCGAGCCCGGATGGACCGAACAGTGGCAGGATCTGGGCCGCTGCTAAGCGTGACGTAAAAATGACCGGGGGACCGGGGCGGCCGAGCCCCGCCCCCGGTTATTCTGTCGCGCCGAAAAGATCAAAGAAGGAGGATGCGTGGGCGCCTCGGGGTGGGACTACTCAATGCCCTACCAGGAAGACCGGTACGTCGCCTTCGTGACCCTCCGGACCCTGGTCTTCGAGGCCGGTGAGTTCCTGTGGGCGGTCAGCGGCAAGATGGCCGTCGACGACCCCGGCCGGCCCACGACCGAGGACGAGCTGTGGGCCGACGAGACCGTACGGCTCAAGGGCACCCACTCGATCCTCGACATGTATCGCGTGCTCCCCGACGACGAGGCCCCGAACTACGGGTACCTGCCGTACTCATACGAGACCTTCGAGGAGTACATGGCGCTGGTCAAGGAGCACGGCAATCCCGAGTACGGCATCATCGTTCCGGTCGGCGAAGCCGAGGCGTACGAGACGGCCGGCGACACGAAACTCACCCGCGACCACGTCGAGGCGATCATCCCGCTCGCGAAATATCCGGGTATCGGCCGGATGGCCGTCCTGCACGACGAGCAGGGCGCCCCCGCCGAGCTGTATTTCTGGGGCTTCTCCGGCGACTGAGGTCACAAGCGCTGGCCTCCGGTTGACCATGTTTGTCAGGATCGCGGCGTGGCCCCTCTCAAGTCCGAGCCGCGGCCCGACGCCGCGCCGGTGACGCGACGTAGCCGGTGGCGGCGCCTGCGCCTGCCGCTGCTGTTCGCCGCGGGCCTCGGGCTGGCCGCGCTGGGCCTGTGGGGCCGCCTCCCCGACCCCCGCGAGTTCCTGCGTGCGCTCGCCGACGCCGACTACGGGTGGGTCACCCTGGCTGCCGCGCTGCAGGCCGTCTCGCTCGGCGCGTTCGGGTGGCAGCAGCGGGTCCTGTTGCGCGCTTTGGGCGTACGCCTGACGGCCCGGCGCGCCGCGGCGGTGACCCTCGCCCGCACCGCCATCTCCATCGCCATGCCGGCCGGCGCCGCCGTCTCGGCGGCCTATGCGGTCCGCGAGTACCAGCGCGGCGGCGTCAGCAAGGAGCACTCCGCCGCCTCGATGATCGTCTCCGGCCTCGCCTCCATCGGCGGCCTCACCCTGCTGTACGTGGCCGGCGGCGCGGCCGTGGTCGGGCGCGACCCCGCCCTGCTGCTGAGCCCCCGCCCGCTCGCCGTGGTCGGCGGCCTGGCCCTGCTGACCACCGCGGCCGTCGTCGCCGGCCGGCGCATCCCCGCGGTCAAGGCCACCGCCACCGGCAACGGCCGGGTCCTGACCTGGATCCGCAGGACCCTCGCCTCGGCCCACGAGGCCTGGCAGGCCGGCGCCGCCCTGCGCCCCCGCGACTGGACCGTCGCCGTGCTGTTCTTCGCCGTCAACTGGCTCACCGACCTGCTCTGCCTGGCCGCCGCCTGCCGTGCCGTGGGCCTGCCGGTGGGCATCACCACGCTGGCCGGCATCTACCTGGGCGTGCAGATCGTCCGCCAGGTGCCGCTGACCCCCGGCGGCGTGGGTGTGATCGACACCGCCCTGGTGGCGGGGCTGACCGCGGCCGGCGCCACCGCGGTGACGGCCGCGGCCGCCGTACTCATCTATCGTTTGATCTCCTGCTGGCTGCTGCTCCCGGCCGGCGGCGCGGCCGCCCTGGCGCTGCGACGCCGGATCACTGTTCCTCGACCGCGCTCCGGATGAACTCCCGCCACCGCACCACCGCGGCCGGGTCCGTGACGCCGTGCTCGCCCGGCCAGGCGATCAGCTCCTTCTGACCGCTGCCGATCAGCTCGAACAGCCGCTTCTGCCCGTCGAGCGGGAAGAGCGTGTCGTCGAGCTGCACGTGGTAGAGCACCTTCGCGGTGATCCGCCCGGCGTCGGCCGCCACCCGCTCCGGCACGTTCAGCCTGGGATCGATCTCGGCCGGGTCCAGCCCGAACTTGCCCAGCACCGCGCCCTTGGCTCGATCGCCCAGCGCCGCCAGCAGCGGCAGCCCGAACCGCGCGCCCATCGACATCCCGAGGTACCCGAGCCGGTCCCGGTCGACCGGCAGCGTGTCCAGCACCGCCAGCCAGTCGCCAGTCATCCGGTCGAGCACCACCTCGAGGCCCTCCGCGGCGATCAGCGCCTGATATTCCTCCGGCGGCATGGGCCGCTCGACCCGGTCCCCGTGGTACGGCCCGTCGATCGCCACCGCGGCGATGCCCTCGCCGGCGAACCAGCGGCCCAGCGCGACCACCCGTCCGGCTCGCTTGCTCCCGCTGCCGCCGTGCCCCAGCAGCACCAATGGCGAGCCGGTCGCGGGCGGCAGCCAGGCCAGCCCGGGCACCACGCCGGCGCTCCCGCGGCGCAGCCGGAAGGGCAGCTCGGTCGTGGCGCCGATCGTCCGGCACTCGCCCCACGAGACTTTCGGGTCCATGGATGGATCCCATCACGTCCGGCGACGTCAGGCAGCGCGGTGCGTCACGTGCCGGCTCGGTGGGGCGGACAGCAGGCCGGTCAGGGGCGCGGTGTCGCCGGCTCGGGCCGCGCGCAGGAAAGCGCCGAGCAGCCGATCCCGCTCGGCCGGATCGACCGGGTGGTGGCGTTCCTGCCGGACACGGTGGCGTGCCCGGAACGCCAGTTGCCGCGCGTTCGCCTCGCTGAGCCCGAGCTCCCCGGCGATCTCGCGGAACGAGTGGCCGAACGCCTCGCGCAGCAGGTACACGGCGCACTCGATCGGGGACAGCCGTTCCATCAGCAGCCGCACCGCCGCCGCGACGGCCTCGCCGCGCTCCGCCTCCCGGGCCGGCTCGTCGCCCGCGGGAGTGAGGTCCGGCAGCCAGCCGCCGGCACACACCTCGCGACGCGCGTAGGCCGAGGTCGCCGCGTTGAGCGCCAGCCTCCTCGTGACGGTCACCAGGAACGCGACCGGCGTCCGTACCTGCTCGCGGTCCGCGGTCTGCCAGCGGACCCAGGCGTCCTGCACGACGTCCTCGGCGTCGGCCGCCCGGCCCACGATGTGGCGCGCGACGCCGAGCAGCACGGAACGGACATCCTCGAACTCCGACAGCTCGTCTACGTCTTCGACAACTCCGACGACCATGGTGTTCAGCCCCTTCTTTTCTCTCCCAGGCCGAGAATCGCCGCTCGCGCGCGCGGTCGAGTCCGCCGATACGCCAGCCGGGGTCGCTAGCCGGTGCCGACAGTCACGACAAGGGAGCTGAGCAGCGGATTGCTCGCCCTGCTGGAGCTGCCGCGCGGCCTGACCCTCGGCCGGCGGCGCCGCGAGATTTACCATGTTCGACATGAAGCGCCCGATGACCAAGGCTCTACGAGCGGCCTGCGCCGCGTTGCTTGCGGTGCTGACGGCCGTGCCCACATTCGCGGCACCCGCGGCGGCACACCCCGGCCACCCCGTCCGGCACTGGACCGCGACCTGGTCGACAGCGAACATCGCCGCGGCCCCGGACCCCTTCGGGGGCACCAACTGGGCGGACGGCTTCGAGAACCAGTCCCTGCGCCAGCCGGTCCGCGTCAGCCGGGGCGGCTCCGAGGTGCGCATCCGGCTGTCCAACGTGTACGGCAGCGCGCCCTTGCGGCTGGCCGGCGCCTCGATCGCGCGGTCGGCCCAGGGGCCGTCGGTGGAGCCGGGCTCGCAGCGGGCGGTGCTCTTCGGGGGCAGGCGCTCGGCGGTCGTCCCGGCGGGCCGGCAGCTCAGCTCGGACGCGGTGGCCCTGCGCGTCGCCCCGCTGGAACGGCTGACCGTGACCCTGTACTTCGCCGGCCGCACCGGACCGGCCACGTTCCACCCGTTCGCGCTGGCGACCGCCTACCGGGCCGCCGGCAACCATCTGCGGGACGGGTCCGGCGGCGCGTACACGGAGACGTCGCAGTCCTGGTACTACCTGTCCGGCATCGACGTGTCGGGCGGCTACGGCGGGACGGTCGTGGCGTTCGGTGACTCGATCACCGACGGGGCGTTCTCGACGCCGGACGCGAACAACCGCTACCCCGACGAGCTGGCCGAACGACTGGTCGCGGCCGGCAGCGGCAAGGCCGTCGTCAACGCGGGGATCGGCGGCAACCGGGTCCTGACCGACAGCCCGGGCTTCGGCGACCGGGCCACCGCCCGGTTCGGCCGGGACGCGCTGGACCAGCCGGGGGTGCGGACGGTGATCGTGCTCGAGGGCATCAACGACATCGGGCTGGGTGTCGGCGCCGAAGCGCAGCCGGTCACCGCGGAACAGCTGATCGCCGGGCACCGGAAGCTGATCCGGGCCGCGCACGCCCGCGGGGTGCGGATGATCGGCGCGACCATCCTTCCGTTCGCGGGGGTGACGTACCCCGGCTACTACACCGAAGAAGGCGAGAAGGTGCGCGACGCGGTGAACCGCTGGATCCGCACCGGCGGCGAGTACGACGCGGTGGCCGACTTCGATCGCGCGCTCGCCGACCCGGCCGATCCGGACCGGTTGAACCCGGCCTACGACGGCGGGGACGGCCTGCACCCGAACGACGCCGGGATGCGAGCCATGGCCGAGGCGGTCGACCTGCACCGGCTGTAGCAAACGCGCCGGGCGGATCCTGATCCGCCCGGCGCGCTGCGGGCTTCACGGGCCGGACACAGGCTGCGAGAATGCCGGCATGGACGAGACGAGAGCCGATTCGGCGCAAGAGCGGAACACTCCCGAGGCGACGATGAGCCGGCGCGGACTCTTCGGGCGGGCACTTGTCATCGCCACGGCCGGGACCGGCCTGATGGCACTCGCGGGCTGCCCGGGCGGCGACGGCGACGATGACGATGATGACGACGACGATGACGATTAGCAGGACCGGCAGTACAGCGGGAAGGTCGCGAGAGATTTAACATTCTCGACATGAAGCGCCCGACGATCTACGACGTGGCGCGCGAGGCCGGGGTGTCCGCGTCGACGGTGTCGCGGGCCTACGCACGGCCGGGGCGGGTGAACGCGGACACCGCGCAGCGGATCTTCCAGGCCGCCGAGACGCTCGGGTACCGGGCCGGGAACGCCGGGCTGCCGTCGGCCGGCGAGCGGCGGCACGCGATCGCGCTGGTGGTCGCGGACGTCACGAACCCGTTCTACGGCGACATCATCAAGGGCGCGTACGAGGCGGCCCGCGAGGCCGGCTACCAGCTGATGCTGTCGCACACCAACGAGTCGCCCAAGGTGGAGCGGCAGACGATCGAGCAGGAGCTGGGCCAGGTCGACGGGCTCGTGATCGCGAGCTCGCGGATGACCGACTCGGCGCTGCGCATGGTGGCCAAGCAGAAGGCCGTCGTGCTGCTCAACCGCAGCATCCCCGAGGCGAACTGCGTGCTCAACGACGCCGAGCGCGGCATCCGGCGGTCGGTGGAGCACCTCGCGCAGCTGGGGCACGAGCGGATCGCGTACGTGGCGGGGCCGGAGACCAGCTGGTCGGACGGGGTGCGCTGGCGGGCGATGCGGCGGGTGGCGGCCGAGCTCGGCATCGAGGCCCGCCGGATCGGGCCGAACGAGCCGACCGTCCTGGCCGGGCTGAGCGCGGCGCTGCGGGTCGCGGAGCTGGACGCCACCGCCGTGCAGGCGTACAACGACCAGCTCGCGATCGGCATCGTCAAGGGGCTCGGCCGGCTGAGCATCACCGTGCCCGAGCAGGTCAGCGTGGTGGGCTTCGACAACATCATCTTCGACGAGCTGGTCGAGCCGCAGCTCACCACCATCGCGTCCCCGCTGTACCGGATGGGGTTCACCGGGGTGCGCAACTGCATCGCGGTGTCACAGGGCGCGCAGCCGAGCGGCGACCCGCTGATCCTGCCCGTGCGCCTGGTGGTGCGCGGCTCGACGGCTCAGCGCAGGCGGCCGGCCAGGGCTTTCACGGCCCAGTCGAAGGACATCCGGTGGGATTCCCGCTTGGAGTCGACGCTCGGCTCGTCCACTTCGATCATGAAGTCGCCGTCGTAGTCGGCGGGGATCGCGTCGAGGACGGCCGCGAAGTCGACGACGCCGAGCCCGGGCTCGGCCCACAGGCGCTTGGTGCGGGCGGCGTCATGGTACGAGAGATCGTTGCGCCCGAGGTGGTCGGGGAAGACGTCCTTGATGTGGATCCCGCCGAGCCGGTCGGCGTAGCGCCGGATGAACCCGGCCGGCTCGATCCCGGCCCAGCGCAGATGCCCGGTGTCCGGCCCGAAGCCGATCACCTCCGGCCCGAGGTCGTCGAGCAGTTTGGTGATCTCGTGCTCGGTCTCGAAGATCCCGCCGACGTGCGAGTGGTGCAGCGGCCGCAAGCCTTCGCTCCGCAGCACGCGGCACACCTCGCCGCACATCTCGATCGCCTGGTCCAGTCTCGCGGCGTCGAAGCCGGCGCCGGCGGCGGGTTGCGCCAGGCGTTCCGGTCTCGCCATCGACGAGATCATCGTACGGTCGAGCCCGAGCGCGACCTGATCGCCCGCAAACACGCGAGCGCGCTCGATCTCGGCGCCCAGCGCGACGGTTTCGTCGAACGGCGAGTTGAACAGGCTCAGCGACGGCGCCAGCCCGTAGCCGCCGATCCAGTCGCGATACTCGGAAGCGGTCATGCCCTCGGGCACATCGGCTTTCACGGCGGTGAACCCGATTCCCTGGAAATCCGCGAAAGCTTCCGCGAAAACCTCACGGGTCTTGCCGGCCGAGGCCCAGTAGGGAATCGGGTTGGCGGCGAGCAGGCTCATAGCGACACCGGCTTTCCCGTGCGCGCCGACTCGTAGGCGGCGGTGATGACGGCGATCGACTGCCGGTTGGTCTCCAGGTCGACGCGCAGCTTCTCGGTGCCGGCGAGCGCGCCGAGAAAGTTGAGGTACTGCAGGCGGTGCGCGTCGGAAAGTTGCCCGGGATTCGCGGCCGCCGCGGTGTCGCCGCTGCCGCCTGAAATGGACTGCGTCCCGCCCATCATCATTTCTGAAGGGGCGGCCCCTACCGGCGTGGAGTGGAAGAACGCCATCGTGTCGTTGTCGATGACGGCCGACCCGCGATCGCCGTGCACCTGCAGCCGCGCGCTCAGCCCCGGGTAGGCGGCCGTTGTCGCGTGCAGGATTCCCAGGGCCCCCGACTCGAACCGCACCACGCCGGTCGCGACGTCCTCGACCTCGATCCGCTCGTGCGCGAGGGTCCCGGTGTAGGCGAAGACCTCCACCGGCCGCCCGAGCGCCGCGACGAGCAGGTCGACCGTGTGGACGCCCTGGTTCATCAGCGCGCCGCCGCCGTCGAGCTCCCAGGTGCCGCGCCAGCCGCCCGAGTCGTAGTAACTCTGCCCGCGCCACCAGTCGATCGACGCGATCCCCGACGTGATCCGCCCGAGCTCGCCCTTCTCGATCGCCTCCAGGGTCCGCTCGGTGGCCGGGTCGAACCGGTGCTGCGAGATGACCGTGACCAGCGTGCCCGCCTTCTGCCGGGCGCGGATGATCTCGTCGGTGCGCGCGACGGTGATCTCGGCCGGCTTCTCGATGATCACGTGCTTGCCGGCCTGGAGCGCCGCGATCGCGATCTCGCCGTGTTTCCCGGTCGGCGTGCAGACGACCACCACGTCGACGTCCTGCCCGGCGAGGGCCTCGTCCAGCGACGAATAGGGGTGGCCGCCGCGCTCGGCCGTCAACGCCGAGGCCCGTTCGAGGTCCACATCGGCGACGGCGACCAGTTCCAGCCGGTCGGTGAGCTGGCTCATCACCATGCCGTGGTGCTTGCCGATGACTCCGGCGCCGACGAGGGCGAATTTGGGTGCTGTGCTCACGCGTACTCAATCTCCTCGGTCTGCAGAATCCCGGTGAAGGCGCGCCAGGCCGTGCGGAAGAGCTCGGGACCGCTGAATCCGCCGGTGGCGTGGCCCGCCGCGAGGTGCGGTTCGAGGGAGAAGAAACCGTCGAATCCGTCGTGTCGCAATGCGCGGATCGTCGCCGCCACCTCGCCGTCGCCCTCCCCGGCGGGCACCACCGTGCCGTCGGCGAGAAACGCGTCCTTGATCTGGATGTATTCGACGTGCGGGCGCAGCATCGCATAGGCGTCGGTGTAGGGCCGCACGCCGACCTGCACGAAATTCGCCGGGTCCCAGGCCAGCTTCAGATAGGGCGAGCCGACCGAGCGGATGAGGTCCAGGCATCGCGCCGGCACATCACCGTAAATCTGTTTCTCGTTCTCGTGCAGCAGGATCAGGTCGGCCTCCTCGGCGACCCGCACCAGCGCGCGCATCCGGTCGATGACTTCCTCGCGATGGTCCGCGGGATCGGCGCCGGGCCGCAGGAAGAACGAGAAGATGCGGATGTACGGGGCGTCCAGCTCGTGCGCCACCTCGGCCGCGTGCCGCATGCGGTCCAGATGCGGGCCGAAATCCTCGTCGATGAAGATCTTCCCGATCGGCGACCCGATGCTGGACACCTTCAACCCGTACGTGGAAAGCGTTTTTCGCATGGTCGCGAGCTGATCGGGGGACAGGTCGAGGATGTTGACGTCCCAGGCGCTGCGCACCTCGATGTGCTTGAGGCCGAGCCCGGCCGCGACCTCACATTGTTCGGTGAGATCGGGGGAGATCTCGTCGGCGAATCCGGAGAGAGTCCACATCGGCGGTGCCTTTCAATTGTTCCGGCGGTAGACGGCGTCGATGATCAGCTGCGACTTCAGGGCTTCCCCGGGACCGATCCAGAACGGCTCGGGATCGGCGAGGGAGCGGTAGAAGTCGGCGATGATGAGCTCGTGCGAGGCGCCCCAGTAACTGCGGCCGCCGCTGCTCGCGCGGCGCTCGGCGATCACCTCGACGGTGCCGTCCTGATGCGTGATGGTCAGGTCGCCGCGCAATAGCAGCGTGGCCTTGTCGGTGACTATCTCGATGGTGACGGGGGAATCGACGGCGTTGGTGACGGTGGCGAAAAGGACGCTGCGGGCGCCATTTTCGTGGTCGAGGATCAGGCTCGCGGTGTCCTCGACGTCGATGTCGTAACCGCTGTAGGTGCCGGCGTCACCGTTCACCGTGACGACCTCGCCGACCAGCCACTGCAGCAGGTCGACGGTGTGGATGGCCTGATTTATCAGGACACCGCCGCCGCTGCGCGCCTTCTGCCCGCGCCACGGCTTCGCCTGGTAGTACTCGGGCGTTCGGTGCCACATCACCGTGGCGGAGGCGCCCTTCACCGAGCCGAGACTCTTCAGCCTCTGCCGGGCCACCGAGGACGCCGTGTTGTAGCGGTTCTGCAGGCAGACCCCGACCTTCAGGTGCGGAAAGTCTTTCGCGGCCGCGACCAGGCGCTCGGCCTCCTCGACGGTGTGCGCCACCGGCTTCTCGAGGAAAACATGCGCGCCACTTTCCAGCGCTTCGATGGCGAGCGGCACGTGCTGGTCGTGCGGAGTGCAGATGTGCACGACATCGGGCTGCTGATCGGCGCCGACGAGCTCGGCGCCCAGCTTCTCGATCGCCGCGAGATGCACCACCGAAACGTCACCGCGGCCGACGACCGCCACCCGGGTCACTTGACACCGCCCGCCGTCAGCCCGCCGACCAGGTAGCGCTGGAACACCAGGTAGAGGATGACCACCGGGGCCGCGCAGACCAGGGCCGCGGCCATCATCTGCGAGTACACCGGCAGCGCGCCGCCCTCCTGCGACGACCCGAAGATCTGCAGCGCCACGGCGGCGGTGTGCGTCTCGGGCCGGGTCAGCACCGACGCGAACAGCACGTCGTTCCAGCCCAGCAGGAACGCGAAGATCGCCGCCACGACGATCGCGGGCAGGCTCAGCGGGAAGATGATCCGCCGCAGGATGACCAGCGTGGAGGCGCCCTCGGTGCGGGCCGCCTCCTCCAGCTCGCGGGGCAGCCCCCGCAGATAGGTGACCATCACCCAGGTCGAGAACGGCAGCGCGAAGGTCAGGTACGCCACGAACAGCCCCCACCTGGTGCCGACGACGGTCAGGCCCAGATAGTTGCCCGCCGAGGAGAACAGCACGAAAACCGGCAGCAGCATCAGGGTGCCCGGGATGCTCTGCAGGCCGACCAGCCCGCGCAGGATCGTCAGCCGGCCGCGGAACTGGTAGCGGACCAGCACGTACGCGGTGGTGGTGCCGAGCAGCGCCGAGAAGACCGCGGTGAACCCGCAGACGATCAGGCTGTTGACGATGCCGGTGGACAGGTCGGCCGTGGTCCAGATCTTCGAGTAGCTCTCCAGGCTGAACGAGCTGGGCCAGAACTCGCCGGCCGCAACGCCCACGTCGGTGTTCAGCGACGCGAGGACGATGTACGACAGCGGCACCAGCACCATCGCGCACAGCACCACGGTGATCGTCACCAGCAGCGGCCGGGGCAGCAGCCGCGTGGCCTCGGCGTGCGCGCTCATCGCCGTACCCCCTCTTCATGGACGTCGAGACGGACGGCCCGCAGATAGACGAAAAGCGGGATGAGCACCAGGATCAGCGACACCACGGCCATCGCCGCGCTGAGCCCGAACCGCAGGCTCTGGAAGCTGGTGACGTAGACCAGCATCGGCATCACGTTGACGTTGTCCGGGGCGGGCGCGCCGAACAATACGAACGGCAGTGTGAAGTTGTTGATGTGGTTGAGCGTCGCCAGCAGGCAGGCCAGCAGCACCGGCCCGCGCAGGTAGGGCAGGATCACCTTGATCAGCTTCGGCCACCAGGTCACGCCGTCCACCGCCGACGCCTCGTGCACCTCGTGGTCGACCGACTGCAGCCCGGCCAGCGACATCAGGTAGATGAACGGCCACGCGGCCCAGATCTCGACGAGGATCAGCGTCCAGTAGGAGTTCGGGCCGCTGAGCCAGAGCGTTCCGTCCTTGCCGAGGATGCTGTTCACGATGCCGTCCGGCTGCAGCATGGTTCGCCACACCGACGCGACGACGAACGACGGCAGCACGTACGGGATGAGAAAGACCGCCCGGATGATGCCGCGGCCCTTGTACGCGTTCTGCGTGACCAGCGCGGCCGCGATCCCGATCGGCACGGTCGCGACCGTGGAGATGACCGCGAACGACACGCTGATCCAGATCGAGTGCAGCAGCCCGGAGTCGAGCGACTCGGCGTAGTTCGCCAGGCCGATGAACGGGGCCTCGACCCAGCGGCGCAGCGTGTACTGGTCCAGGTCGATCAGCGAGATCCACAGCGCGAGCACGAGCGGGATCAGGATGACCACGACCATCAGCAGGCCGCCCGGCGTCAGCAGCCACAGCGGGCGCTGGCGCTCGGTCACACCCTTGCGCTTCGGTTCCTTGGGCGCCGCTTCCTTCCGCGGCGCCCTGGCAAGTGTCGTCATCTCACTGCGCCCTTTTTCACTTCGCCCTGTCCAGGGACGACTGGGCGGCCTTCTGGGCGTCGGCGACGCGGGCGGAGATCTGCGCCGGGGTGAGCGATCCCTTGGCCAGGTCGGGCAGCGACTGCACGGCCACGTTGGTGAGCGCGAGCTGGATGTCGCTCCAGGCGCCGGTGAACGGCGTGGCCACCGACTTCTTGGCCGCCTCGGTCACCGGGCCCAGCTTCGGGTCCGACGCCAGGGTCTGCAGCGCCGAGGCGTTCGCGGGCAGGTTGCCGAACTTCTTGTAGTAGTCGAGCTGCACGTCCGGGTCGGTGACCAGTTTGACGTACTCGAAAGCCAGGTCTTTGTTCTTCGAATAGTCCGCGACCAGGAGGTTGTCGCCGGAGAGGATGCTGGCCGCCTCGACGCCGTTGGCGGGCCTGCTCGTGGCGCCCGGGGGCACGGTCGGCAGCAGCGTGAACGCCCACTTGCCCTTCACCGCGCCCTGCTCGAGGGAGTTCGTCGCGGTCGTGGTGGTGAGCAGGAAGTAGCCGGTCTTGCCCTTCGCGAACGACGCCAGGGCCTGCGGGTTCGTCCAGCCGACGGCGGCGGGGTCGACCACCTTGTCGTTGGTCAGCCAGCCGAAGTACGTCTCGTACGCCTTCTGCACGGTCGGGTCCTGCAGCTTCGCCGTCTTACCGTCCACGAGGGGGTTGCCGGCCTGCACCGACATGCCCCAGACGAACTTCCACGGGTCGAAGTTGTCCTTGTACGCGACCGCGAGGCCGTACTGGCCGTCCTTGGTGAGCTGCTTGGCCTGCTGGGTCAGCTCGTCCCAGCTGGTCGCCGGCTTGTCGATGCCGGCCGCCTTGAGCAGCTCGGTGTTGTAGGCCATGACGAACGGGCGGCTCACCCACGGGATGCCGACCTGGTTGCTCTCGTCCGGGCCGGAGATGCCGAGCGTGGCGGGGTTGAACTTCTCCTTGCCGCCGATCTTCTTCCACTCCTCGTCGCCCAGCTTCACGAACGCGCCGGTCGAGTAGGCGGTGGGGGTGAAGGTGGTGCCGACGGCGTACACGTCGGGCCCGGAGCCGGACACCACCGAGGTCTGTATCTTGGTGAGCTCGTCGTTGGCGCTGGCGAACGTCTCGAACTTCACCGTCGCGCCGGTCTGCGCCTTGAACTTCTCGCTGATCGACTTCTGCCAGGCCTGGAACTCCTCGGGGTACTGCGTGTTCGCCCCGATCAGCACGTCGAGGGTCTTGCCCTCGCCGCCGCCGGCGCTGTCGTCGTCGCCCCCGCAAGCGGTGAGCGCGGCGGCCAGCACCGTCGCACCGACCAGCGCAATGATCTTTCCGGTACGCATGTTCGTCTCCTTCGGTGCGTGCCGCGGATGGAGTGATGACGGTCACTGTTCGCTCCGCTGCTCGCGGCAGGCAAGCGGTTGCCAGTTGTTGCCCCGCCGGTCAGGCAACAAGTGGCAACAGCTTGCTTGTCACAGCTCGCGCCGCTCACGCTCGGGCACATGGCTGCCCCGCACCCCGACCGCCTGCTGCCCGCCGACCCCGGGGTGCGCTCAATCGCGCGCCGCCTCTACGACGAGGTCCGGGAGTTGCCGATCGTCAGCCCGCACGGCCACGTCGACCCGCGGATCCTGCGCGACGACACACCGTTCGCCGATCCGACCAGCCTGTTCATCCAGCCCGATCACTACGTGACCCGGCTGCTGCACGCCGGCGGCGTGTCGATGCGCGATCTGGGCGTGGGGGAGGGGCCGCTGCCGGACGACCGCGCGCGGAAAGCCTGGCGGCTGCTCTGCGAGAACTGGCATCTGTTGCGGGGGACGCCGGTGCGGTACTGGTTCGAGAGCTCGCTCGCCGACGTCTTCGGGATCATCGCCCGGCCCTCCTCGTCCAATGCCGACGATCTCTACGACCGGATCGCGTCGCTGCTGGTCTCGCCCAGCCGGCGGCCGCGGGCGCTGCTGCGCCAGTTCGGCATCGACTTCCTGGCGACGACCGACGATCCCGCCGACGACCTGGCCGCGCATCAGGCTCTGCGCGACGACCCGCAAGTGGCGACGACGGTCGCGCCGACCTTCCGGCCCGACCGGTACTTCGCGGTCGACCGGCCCGGCTGGGTCTCCGACGTCAAGGAACTGGGCGGGGATGTCGGCGACTACGCCGGTTTCATCGCGGCCCTGGAGGAGCGGCGGCGCTACTTCATCGCGCACGGCGCGGTCTCGGCCGACCACGGCGCCGTCGACGCCGGCGCGGCGCCGCACGACCACCCTGACCGGCTCTATCGCGCGGCGCTGGCCGGCACGATCACGGCCGCCGAGGCGACCGCCTTCCGCCGCCACATGATCTTCGAGATGGCCCGCATGTCCTGCGACGACGGCCTCGTCATGACCCTGCATCCCGGCATCCACCGCAACCACCACCCGGCGACGCTGGCCGCCTTCGGCCCCGACACCGGGCACGACATCCCGGTCGCGGTCGAGTTCACCCGGGCGCTGCAGCCGCTGCTCGAGCGGTTCGGCACCCACCCCGGGTTCCACCTGGTGCTGTTCACCGTGGACGCGACCGTGTACAGCCGCGAGATCGCGCCGCTGGCCGGGTTCTATCCGTCCGTGTACGCCGGGGCGCCGTGGTGGTTCCTCGACAATCCGGCCGAGATCCGGCGCTACCAGCAGGCGGTCACCGAGATCGCGGGCTTCTCCCGCTTGTCGGGCTTCATCGACGACACCCGGGCGTTCTGCTCGATCCCGGCCCGCCACGAGATGTCCCGCCGCCTCGACGCCGGGTTCCTGGCCTCCCTGGTTGCCGAGCACCGGCTCGACGAGGAGGAGGCCGTCGACACGCTGACGGCCCTGGTGACCACGCAGCCCCGCACGGTCTTCAAGCTCTGAGCCGCGCCCGCCCTCGCGGTCTTCGCCGTCTTCAGTCTTTGAGCTCGTCCGGAACTGCGGCGCCCACCACGAGTCCCTCCGCGGCCGCGGCCGTCATTGCCTCCTGGAGCACGAGACGTTCCGGGCGGCCGGTGCGGCGGGCGAGCGCGGCCACGTCCCCGAACTCCGGCATCACCTGGACCAGCACACCCTCCCGGTGGCCGACTTTCACCGTCACCCGGTCCTCGCCTATCGGCACCTCGACGAAGCCGCGCTCCAGCGCCACCCGCCCGCGCGTGCTGTGACGGACGCCGAGCGTGCTCGTATCCCGAAATATCCGCTCACGGAGGGCATCGGCGTTGCCGGCGCGGCCGAGCACGCTCAGCAGATGCGCCGGCCGGCCCTTCTTCATCAGGATCGGCGTCAGCCACGCGTCGGCCGCGCCGAGTTCCAGCAGTCCCTCCAGGACTCCGGGCCACAGCCGCGGGTCGAGATCGTCCACGTTGGCCTCGAGCAGCACGAGCGTCTCGGCGGCCTCGTGCGCGGAGCCGGTCGTCCGCGCGCCGGTGGACATTTGCACGGCCGCCGCTTTCTCGACCCGGCTCCCGATCATCACCCGGACGACGTTGGCGTTCCCGGCCGGGTCGCGGCCGCCCGCACCCACGCCGACCGTGTCCAGGACCATCGGTGGCAGCGGCTCGCACACCCCGGCGAAGGTGCGCAGCAGCGCCATCCCGGTCGGCGTCGCCAGTTCGCCGTCGCCGCCCGCGGACACCTGCCAGCCCTTCGCCAGCTCGGCCACCGCGGGCGCCGGCACCGGCAGCCGCCCGTGCTGCGTGCGGACGCTCCCGGAGCCGAGCGCCACCGGCCCGGCCGACACCGTCGTGATCCCCAGGTCGTCGAGCGCGGCGCAGCACCCCACCACGTCGGCGATCGCGTCGAACGCCCCGACTTCATGGAAATGCACTTCGTCCGGTGACACGCCATGCACCCGGGCTTCAGCTTCGGCGAGCGTCTTGAACACCGCGACGGCGTTGCGGCGGACCGGCTCCGGCAGCGACGCGCGGCCGAGCATGGCGCGCACGTCCTGCCAGGTGCGCGCGGGCGGCTGTCCGGCCAGCGCTTGAACGTCCACCTTGAGGGCACGCAACCCGGCCCGGGTCACCGGCCGGAGGCTCACCCAGACGCTCGGGCCGGGGCCGGCCACGGCGGCCGCCGCCCGGTCCGCGTTCCGCGCGTCGGTGGTGTCGGCCGCGGTCTGGTCCGCGTCAGAGACGTCGGTGATGTCGGCCGCCGTCCGGTCGGCGACGGCGCTGACCGCGGCTCGCACCGCGGCGAGGCTTGCGCCGGCGTCCAGGAGGGCGCCGAGCAGCATGTCCCCGGCGACCCCGGCGGAGGCGTCGATCCAGGCGTGCCGTTCGGTCATGCGGGGGCGGCGATCTGGGCGGCGAGGTGGCCCGCGCCGTAGCCGTTGTCGATGTTCACGACCGCCACGCCGGGGGCGCAGGCGTTGAGCATCGTGAGCAGCGCCGCCAGTCCTTCGAAGGCGGCGCCGTAGCCGACCGACGTCGGCACCGCCACCACCGGCGCGGAGATCAGGCCGGCCACCACCCCGGGGAGCGCGCCGTCCATGCCGGCCACGACCACCACGGCGCGGGCGCGGCGCAGGAGGTCGAGGTGGCCCAGGATGCGGTGCAGGCCGGCGACCCCGACGTCCACCACCAGGTCGGCGTGGCGGCCGAGGTAGCGGGCGGTCAGCAGCGCCTCGCGGGCCACCGGCAGGTCGGAGGTGCCGGCGGCCACGACTGCCACCGGGCCGCCGGTCGGCGCGGGCGGCGTGGGTGGCCAGGCGAGCAGGCAGGCCTCCTCGTCGTGGAGGGCGTCGGGCAGCTCTTTCCGGACGGCGGCGGCGTGGGCCTCGGTCGCGCGGGTGAAGAGGGTGACGACCTCCGGGTGGGTGCGCATCTCGGCGGCGATCCCGGCGACCTGGGACTCGGTCTTGCCGGCACAGAAGACAGCCTCGGGGTAGCCGCGCCGCCGGGCGCGATCGAGGTCGAGATCGGCGAACGCGGAAAGGTCGGTCACCGGGTGGCTGCCCGGGTGAAGGCGCCCGACTGGATGCCGGCCAGGTCCAGCGTCACGTAGCGGAAGCCGGCGCCGGTTACCGCGGACACGACGGCCTCGCGCAGGGTGGTCGCCGCCCGGGCCAGGTCGTCGGGCGGGAGCTCCAGCCGGGCGATGTCGCCGTGGTGCCGTACGCGAAAATCGCCGAAACCCAGCCGGCGCAGCGCCGCCTCCGCGCGCTCCACCTGGCTCAGCTTGACCGCGTCGACCGGGATGAAATGCGGGATGCGGGACGCCAGGCACGGCGCGGCCGGCTTGTCGGCGCTCGGCAGGCCCAGCGAGCGGGCGATGCTGCGGACGTCGGCCTTGGTCAGCCCGGCGGTGGCAAGCGGGGTGAGCACGTTGTGGTCGGCCGCCGCGCGCGAACCGGGGCGGTCGGTGCGGCGCACGTCGTCGGCGTTCTCCCCGTAGGCGACCGCGTCCAGGCCGTACGATGCGGCCTCGATGCGGGTGAACAGCTCGTCCTTGCAGTGGAAGCAGCGGTCGGGGCCGTTCGCCCGGTACTCGGCGCGCTCGCCCTCGTGGGTCTCGACCTCGGCCAGCCGTACCCCGACGTGGCGGGCGACCTCGTGCGCCCCCTCGCGTTCGTCGGCGGCCAGGCTCGGCGAAACCCCGAGCAGAGCGACGACATGGGACGGGCCCAGGGCGCGGGCGGCGAGCGCCAGCAGCACCGACGAGTCGACGCCGCCGGAGAAGGCCACCCCCAGCCGTCGCACCCCGTCCAGTTGCGTCTCCAGGGAGGCGGTGGCGCGGTCGAGCAGGTCGCTGGTCATGATTGCCATTCCATGCCGTCCACCCTGCCACGCGCCAAGCGGTTGCCAGATGTTGCGCCGCGTCGCCACGCCCCGGGCGGCACCCCGAAGGCCTGCCGGAAACGGGCGGCGAACGCGCCCTCGGAGGCGTAGCCGACGCGGGCGGCCACCGCGGCGACGGTCAGCCGCTCGTCGCGCAGCAGGCGCCGGGCGTGGTGCAGCCGCAGCGACTGCAGGTAGCGCATCGGCGGCTCACCGACGGCGGCGGCGAACCGGGCCGCGAACGAGGTCCGGGACAGGCCCGCCGTGGCGGCCAGCGAGCGGAGGGTCCACGGGCGGGCGGGATCGGCGTGCAGCGCGCCCAGCGCGGCGGCCAGGTGCGGGTCGCGCAGGCCCGCCAGCCACCCGCTGTGGTCGGCGCTCTCGCCGTGCCAGCGCAGCGCCCGGGCGATCAGCGCGTCCGACAGCCGGGCCATGACCACGTCACCGGCCGGGCCGGGATCGAAGGCCTCCTGGCGCAGCGCTTCCACGTACGGCGTCAGCCAGCGCGGCGGGTCGCCGCCCACGCCGGGGATGTGCAGCACCCGGGGCAGGCCACGCAGCGCGGGATGCTCGGGATCGTCGGTGACGAACGCGCCACACACGATCGTCGCCGACACCCGCGCGCCCGGGCCGCCGCCCCGCAGCCGGGCGCCCGGCGTACGCGCCGCCAGCTCGAAGCCCGAGGTGGCCATCGCGCGGCCGGAGCGCAGCTCGTGGTCGTCGCCGCGCGGCAGGATCACGCTGTCCCCGGCGCTGAGCGGGACGACCTCGCCGTCCGGGAGCGCCAGCTCGCACGCGCCGGCCGCGATCAGGTGCACGCCGCGCAGCCCCGGCCGGTCGAAGACGAGCCGGAACGGCGCGGTCATCTCGATCCAGCGGTACGCGGCACTGGTGAACCGCAGTTCGCGCAGGATCGCGCCCAGGACGTCCGAGGTGGTTTGCGGGACGGACACGCCTGGATTGTCCCGCCGCGCGTTCCTAGCGTCGAGGTATGGACAAGGTGCTGGTGACGGGTTCGACGGGGATTGGTGGCGCGGTCGCGGCCGCCTTGGGGGAGCGGGCGGTGACGGTGGGCCGGAGCCGGGCCGACCTGAGTTTGCTGAGCGAGACCGTCCGCGCGGCCGCGGAGGCGCCGCGGCGGCTGGACGCCATCGTGTGCTGTGCCGGGGTGTTCTCGCTGCGCGCCGAGACGACTGCCGAAGGGCTGGAGCGGTCCTTCGTGCTCAACTACCTGTCGCGGTTCCTGCTGGTGCGGCTGCTGCTGCCCCGGCTGGCCCCGGACGGGCGGGTGGTGCTGGTCGCGGCGGCGGGCCGGTACCCGGACACGCTGGGAGACGCCCGGGCTCTTCGCGGCGGCCGGGGGCTGCGGATCTCGGGGCGTACGCAGTTCGCGAACGACCTGTTCGCGGTGGAGCTGGCGGCGCGGTATCCGGGCCTCGCGGTGAGTTGCGTGTATCCGGGTCTGGTGGCGACCCGGGTGTTCCGGGATGCCCACGGCGTGCCGGGGCCGCTGCGTGGGATCCTCGACGCGGCGCAGCGGAGGTTCGGCGCCGACCCGGCCGTCGCGGCGGAGGTGCCGGTGCGACTGGCGACCGGGCCGCGCCTGCCGTCGGGCTTCTACGGGCCGGGCGGCCGCCCGTTGCCGATCCCGGCCCGGGTCAGCGCCGCCCGGCGCGCGGAGTTGTGGGCGGCGAGCGAGGACCTGACCTCGGTCAGTCGTTGTGGTGTTTCTCGCTGATCCGCACGTCGATCTCGGCCACGGTCACGGCGTCGGCCCAGCCGTCCGGCAGGTTCGCCGGTCCGGAACGGGTGCGCTCGATCCGATCGCCGACGTGCAGCCGCATCCGGGTGGCAGCGAGGGCGCCGTCGCGGAAGGTGCGAGCCACCTCGATCCGGCGCACCTCGCCGAGCGGGTAGGTGACGGCGCCGCCGCCCACCCGGATCAGGGTCAGCTCCCCGCCGGCCAGCCGCATCTCCACCACCGTGCGCCGGTCGAGCAGGAACTCCCAGGCCGCGACGGCGATCGCAACCGGGACCAGCGCGCAGCAGAGCAGCAGCGGCAGGGCGGGCGCGCCGTTGGCGGCGCCGGCGCAGAGCACCAGCAGGGCCGGCAACAGGAAGCACGCCACGATCGGGCCGCCACTGTGGCGCAACGTGTAGTAGGGGTCGTCGCTGTTGGCGTACCAGATGATCGGTCGCTCGGCCTCGGCCACACCGCCGAGGCTACTTGAGCCCTTCACGGGCGCGGGCTTCCGTCGGCGCGAGGGCGGCGCCGAGGGTGCGGGCCGTGTCGATCAGGGGAACGTGGCTGAACGCCTGCGGAAAGTTTCCGACCAGCCGGTGCTCGGTCGTGTCGTACTCCTCGGCCAGCAACCCGACGTCGTTGCGCAACGACAGCAGGCGCGCGAAAGTTTCCCGCGCGTCGTCGCCGCGGCCCATCAGGGCGTAGTTGCTGGCCAGCCAGAACGTGCACGCCAGGAAAGCGCCCTCGCCCGGCGGCAGGCCGTCGACGTCGGTGCCGGGGTGCTGGGTGTAGCGCTGCACGAAACCGTCGGCCATCAGGTGCTGCTCGATGGCGGCGACCGTGCCGATCACACGCTCGTCGTCGCCCGGGAGAAAACCCACCAGCGGCACCATCAGCATCGCCGCGTCCAGCTCGTCGGAGCCGTAGAACTGGGTGAAGGTCTTGCGGGACGGGTCGTAGCCTTTCGCCAGGATCTCGTCGCGGATCTCGTCGCGCAGCGCGGTCCAGCGGTCGATCGGCCCGTCCAGATCGAACTCCTCGACCGCCTTCACCGCCCGGTCGGCCGCCACCCACGCCATCAGCTTCGAGTGGACGAACTGCTTCGGCCCGCCGCGCACCTCCCAGATCCCCTCGTCGGGGTCGCGCCAGTGCTCCTCGACGAACGACATCAGCTTCACCTGCAGGCCCCACGCCGGGTCGTCGGCCTTCAGACCCGCCCGGCGGCCCTGGTGCAGGGCGTCCATCACCTCGCCGTACACGTCCAGCTGGAACTGCTCGGCGGCGGCGTTGCCGATCCGTACGGGATTGCCGTCGTAACCGGTCAGCCAGTTCGCGACGTACTCGTCGAGGCGGCGCTCGCCCGCCACGCCGTACATGATCTGCAGTTCCGCCGGGTTTCCGGCGATCGCCCGCAGCAACCACTTGCGCCAGGCGATGGCCTCGCTCTGGAAACCGGAGTAGAGCAGCGACTGCAGCGTGATGGTGGCGTCGCGCAGCCAGCAGAACCGGTAGTCCCAGTTGCGCACGCCGCCGAGCTTCTCGGGCAGGCTGGTGGTGGCGGCCGCGACGATGCCCCCGGTGGGTGCGTAGGTCAGGGCTTTGAGGGTCAGCAGCGACCGTACGACGGCGTCGCGGTACTCGCCCTCGTAGGTGCACGCCGATACCCAGCCCCGCCAGTAGCCCTCGGTCACACCCAGCTCGTGCATCGCGTCGACCGGCTCCGGCGCCGGCAGGTGCGAGGGCCGCCAGGTCAGCACGAACGGCACCCGGTCGCCGGTCGTCACCTCGAACTCGGCCCGCGTCGCCAGGTTCTCCCCGCGCGTCCCGACCGGCGTGCGCAGCCAGGCCGCGTCCGGGCCGGCCACCGCCACCAGGTCGTCCTGCTCGCGATACACCCACGGCACCACGTGCCCGTAGTCAAAGCGCAACCGCAAGATCATTTCCATCCGTACGGCGCCGCGCACGCCCTCCACGATCCGGATGATGTCGGGCGCCTCCCCGCGCGGCGGCATGAAATCGATCAGCCGCGCGATGCCGTCCGCCGTCTCGAACTCCGTCTCCAGCACCAGCGTGTCGTCCCGGTAGCGCCGCCGGATGGCCACGACGTCGCCGGCCGGCCGGACCGTCCAGTGCCCGTTCTCCTCGTTGCCGAGCAGCGCCGCGAACACCGCCCCCGAGTCGAACCGCGGCGCGCAGAACCAGTCGATCGACCCGTCCCGCCCCACCAGGGCCGCGGTCTGCGTGTCCGCGATGATCGCGTAGTCCTCGATCCGAAGCGCCATGCCCCGGTTCTTACCCGGGCGGACGTGCGCTGATGCCTCAGGCCAGGTCGCAGAGTTTCGCCCCCGACCGCAGGCCGGCCAGGTGCTCCCTGAGCGCGGCGGTGCGGGCCTCGGCCTCCGCGATCAGGGTCTCGGCGACCCGGCCCCAGTCCTCCGGCTGCGGATCGTGCGGGAGCGCGGCGAAGACCCCGGCGATCTCCCGGACGGTCAGGCCCACCCGCTGGGCGACCTTGGCCACCCGGATGCGGCAGGCCGCGCTCTCGTCGAAGCGGCGCTGATCGCCCGAGGTGCGCACGGCGCCGATGATGCCGTGCTGCTCGTAGAAGCGCACCGCCGACGCCGCCACACCGGCCTCGGCGGCCACCTCGCCGACCGATTTCGTGAACATCACCGTCATGCCGCCATCCTGCACCGCCGCGCGGCTTGACTTCAACATATGTTGAAGTCCGAGGCTCGGGACATGACCGAAGCGAACTACGCGGTGATCGCCGCGAGCCTGCGCGGCGAGCGGATGGGCCGGGCCGTCGCGGACTGGGCCACCGGCCGGATCGCCGCCGTGGGCATGACCGCCGACCTGATCGACCTCGCCGAGATCAGCCTGCCGGACGACGAGCTGCTGCAGCCGGGCGGCGCCGGGCCGACCGAGATCGCGCCGCGGATCGATCGCGCCGACGCGTACGTGATCGTGACGCCCGAGTACAACCACAGCTATCCGGCCGGGCTCAAACGGGCGATCGACTGGCACTACCGGGAGTGGATGTTCAAGCCGGCCACTGTGCTCTCCTACGGCGTGCAGGGCGGGCTGCTCGCCACCGAGCACCTGCGCGGTGTCCTCGCCGAGCTGCACGTGGTCACCACCCGCCGCGGCGTCGGCCTCACCACGCCGTGGTACGACCTGGGGCCGGCCGGCTACGCGCCGCCGGACGGCGTGGCGAAGGCCTTCGACCTGGCCCTCGGCGAGCTGGCCTGGTGGGCCGAGACGCTACGCCACGCCCGCCGCGACCGGCCCTACATCCAGCGGTGAGGACCGGGCTGCTGCTGGCCCTGGGCGGCCTGATGGTCGTGGTCGACACGACCGTGACCGCGGTGGCGGTGCCGGCGATGGTGGCCGGGCTCGGCTCGACCCTGACCGCCGTCCAATGGGTCACCACCGCCTACCTGCTCGGCATCGTCGCCGTCATCCCGGCCGCGGGATGGCTGGTCGCCCGGTTCGGGGCCCGCCGCGTCTACGTGCTCGCGCTGCTCGGGTTCACGCTGTTCTCGGCCCTGGCCGGGCTGGCCCCCGGCGCCCTGTCGCTGGCCGTCTTCCGCGCGCTGCAGGGCCTCGGCGGCGGGCTGCTCAACCCGGTCGGGCAGACGATCGGGCTGCGGGCGGTGCCGCGGGAGCGGCGCGGCCGGCTGATGAGCCTGCTCGGACTGCCCCTGATCATCGGGCCGGTCCTCGGGCCGCCGCTGTCCGGCTGGCTGGTCGACACGGCGTCCTGGCGCTGGATCTTCCTGATCAACGTTCCGATCGGCTTGCCGGCGGCGGCGTTGTGCGCGCGGCTGCTCCCGCACCAGAGCCCCGAAGCGAACCCCGGCCGCCTCGACTGGGCCGGCTTGGCGCTGCTCTCGGCGGGCGCCGTCCTGCTGGTGCTGGGTTGCACGCTGACCGCGTGGCCGGTGCTAGTGGCGGGCCTGCTCCTGGCCGCGGTCGCGCTCCGGCGGCGGATCCTGGACCTGAGCCTGCTGCGGCACCACGAGTTCCGGAGCGCGCTGATGGTTCTCGCCGCGTTCGGGGCGGCCTACTTCGGGGCGCTGTCGATCCTGCCCATCGTCGTGCAGGTGGTCCGCGGCGACCCGGCAGCCGTCGCCGGCGCGATCGCCGTCCCGTCGGCGCTCGCGGTCGGCGCGACCGTCCAGATCGCCACCCGGCTGGTCGACCGGGTGCCGCCGCGCCGCATCGTGGCGACCGGCGTCCTGACCGCCTTGACCGGCGTCGCGACCTTGCTGGCGACCACCGCGACGAACACCGGCTATCCGGCGGTCGTCGCGGGGTCGGTGCTGCTCGGCGTCGGCTCCGGGGCGACCCTGATGCCGGCGATGACCGTGGCGCTGCGCGACCTCGACGGCCGCGAGACGCCGCGCGGGGCGACCATGCTCGCGCTCGTGCAGCAGCTGTCGGCCGCCCTCGGCGTCGCGCTGGTGGCCACGGTGATGACCGCTCAACTGAAACGCCCGATGGCCACCCTCGTCGCCGAGGCCGGGCCGCATCCGGACTCCGCGTGGCCGGTCGCCGTCCCGTACGTGTGCTGCTTGGTCTTGATCGCCTTTGCCGTCGCCGCGGCGACGCGGATGGGTCAGCGGGTCAGGACCGGCGCCAGCACCTCGTGGACGTAGGTGTTGGGGTGTTCGCCGGTGAAGCGGCCGGCGAGCGGGCCGTAGGCGGTGATCGGCACGTTCTGGCTGGTGTGCGAGCCCGTGGTCCAGTCGAGGTTGAAGCTCAGCGTGCTGCCGTGGACCGGGAACGGGCCGTCCTCGGCCGAGACGCCGTCGCCGGACTCGTCGGTGGTGGCGGTGTCCTCGACGGCCAGGCCGCCGGTCTCGTGGTCGCCGGTCACGATCACCAGGGTGCCGCGGTGGGTGGCGGCGTAGTCGCGGGCGACCGCGACGGCCTTCTCCAGTTCGCCCATCGCCTGCAGCACGCGCCCGCCGTTGTTGTCGTGCGCGAACTCGTCGACACCGTCCTCCTCGACGAACAGGAAGAACCCGTGGCGGCCGGTGTCGAGCGTGCCCAGCGCCTTGCGGGTCATGGTGGCGAGGCTGACCGGCGGGTCGTAGACGTCGCCCTCACCCTCGGGGTTCTGCTGGAACAGCTCCTCGTTGGCGAACAGGCCCAGAAGCTTCCCCCGGCGGGCGGCGGCGAGCTGCGCGGCGGTGGAGACGTACTGGTAGCCGTCGGCGCGGGCCCGGGCGATCAGGTCGCCCTTGGTGCCGCGGCTGCCCTCGGTGGGGTCCTCGGCCGGCTGGTCGGGGTACGCGCCGGGATCGCCGGCCGGCAGCCACCAGTCCTCGCCGCCGCCCAGGATCACGTCGGGGTGGCTGACCTCGAGGTACTGGCGGGCGATGTCGTCCTGCGCGGCCCGGTCGACGCTGTTGGCGAAGAACGCGGCCGGGCTCGCGTCGGTCACCTGCGCGGTGGTGACCAGGCCGGTGGCCTTCCCGGCCGCCTTGGCCTGGGCGCCGAGCGTGGGCAGCGGGTTGCGGTCGACATCGACGCTGATGGCGCCGTTGTAGGTGCGCACGCCGGTGGCCCAGGCGCTCGCCCCCGCGGCCGAGTCGGTCACCGCGGTCGCGGGGTCGTGCGGGCTGGTGGTGAGCTGTCCCGACACCGGCAGCGAGTCCATGATCAGCTGCCCGTCGAGGCCGGCGTAGTACAGGCGCGCCGCCTCGCGGTGCGCGGCGGCCATGCCGTCGCCGTTGATGAAGATGACATTGCGTACGGCGGTCCGGCCGTCGCTGTTTGCCCGGGCCGCGGCGACCCCGGCGGCCGAGACGGCGACGGCGACCACGGGGGCCAGCCACTTCACGGTACGGACGTACATGTCTCCTCCTCATCACCCGACGACGTTGTCGCGGAGATCGGCGGTCGCGAATCCTCCCAGTCCAGAGGCGAGCCGATGTCCTCGACCCCGAGTAAACGCCGGATGGCCGCCCGACAGGAGGCGCGCGCCGGAAATGCCGGATGCTCCCGAAATTCAAGAGGCGCGCCGAAGGCCGGATCGTCACAGCTGGACCGACTCGGTGAGGTCGATGACCGTGCTCGGTCCGTCCCGCTGTTCGCGGGGACGGCGGCGGCCGGCGGCAGCGGCGGCGACGGCTCCCAGCGCGGCCGCGACCAGCATCTGCGTGGCCTCGTCGCCGAAGTCGTCCACCGGCACTCTCACGGGCCGCTCGACCACTTCGACGGCGGGCCGCAACTGCTCGGCTCCCTCGCCGGCCGGCCGGTCCGGCACGGCCGCGGCGGGCGCCGGCAGGATCAGCGCGACGGCAGCGGTCCCGACGATCCCGGCGAGATAGAACTTGATGCGCTTCATGGTTGCCTCCGTGGCGTCGTGTGTCTTCGACGCTGCTCCGGTGGCCTCCACGGCACATGGGGGGCCGATCCTCAGATTTCCGGGCCGGACCCTCAGTTTTCCGGCTCGCCGGCCCAAGTACGGCGATGCGCGAGCTCGGCCAGCTCGACCCGGCCCGTCGTGCCGGTCTTGCGCAGCATGTTGGAGATGTGCGCGCTCACCGTCTTCTCGCTCAGCACGAGCGCGCGGGCGATCTCTCCGTAGGTGCGGCCGGCCACGACGTGCGCGAGGATCTCGCGCTCCCGCCGGGTAAGGCCGGGGATGGCGCCGGCCGGCGGCGGCGCGGCGTCGACCGCGACGAGGATGACGCGCGCGTTGCGCGCGAGCAGCTCGAGACTTCCGATCAGCGGGTCCGCTTCAAGATCAATGGCCATCCCGTACGCCTGACGAAGGGCGGCCACCCCCGGCCGGCGCGCCGACCGCTCCCGCAGCGCGGACTGCGCCTCCCGCCATCGGCAGTAGGTCTCCTCCCACGGCGTCCCGGCCTCCGCGCAGGCGTCCGCCGTGGCGTGCCAGCGCCCGGCTTCGTCGTGGTCGCGTCGGCACCGCGCGGTCTCGGCGCCGGTCAGCTCCCGCATGGCGCGAAACCAGAGCCGTTCGTGCCGGGTCGTTCCCGGGCCGTCCGCGACGATCGCGGGATACTTCGCCCGGAGCTCGCGCATCCGGGCGAGCTCCGACGCCGGTTCCTCGCCATTGTCCCGCCTGGCCTGGGCGAGATCGGCGATCGCCCGGGCCGCCAGCGGCAGCAGCACCTCGCAAGCCTGGGGCTGTGGGTCGAGTTCCAGGCCGTGCCGCGCGCAGCCGATCGCTCGCTCGGCGTCCCCCGCGGCCACCGCCAGTTCCGCGCGCACGGCATCGAACGGGAACAGCCAGAACTCGCCGTTTTCCATGATCAGCTCCTCTGCCCGGGTCGCGTGTGCCGCTGCCTCGGCGTGCCGCCCTTGCCGGCTCGCCAGCAACGCCGCGGTGTGGCGGGCACGCACGTCGGCCCGGATGCTGGGCCGGGCGCCCAGGGCCACCCACAGGCGCTCCCGGCACGCACGCCAGTCGCCGGCCCAGAGGAGGATGTCGGCCTCCACCGAGCAGAGCTCCGAGACCTGGCTGTGCGGGGCACCGATGCGCTCGAGGTCTTCGCGGCACCGGCGGACCTCCCCGGCGAGCACCGGCAGCGATGGCGCGTCCACGGTGTTCGACACCCAGTAGGCCGCGCTGAGCGCCAGGTCGGGATCGCGGGTCCGGACGCCGATCTCCTGCGCCTCACGGGCCGCCCCGGCCGCGCTGGCGAGATCACCGGTCGTCAGGTGCGCCATGGAGCTGGCGACCAGGGCGTACCCGGTCGCGTCCGGCCAGCCGCCGGCCCGGGCCAGTCGCAACGCCTCGCCGGCCTTCGCGACGCCCGACGCGTCCTCGTGCCAGAGCAGGTCCCGCGCTAGCTCGGCGGTCGCCAGCGCATGCTCCCGGCTGTCCGGCCGGCCGGCGGAGAGACGCTCGGCCTCCCGGGCGTCCGCGACGCCGGCGAACTCGATGCCGAGCGCGAAGCGCAGGAAGGTGCGCCGCGCCAGGAGCTCGGCCCGGGCGAGCGGATCGGCCTCGCGACCAAGGAGCTTCTCGATCGCGGACAGCTCGTCGGCGGCCCGGCCCGACCGACGGGCGGCTCGCCGGATGCGGTGCTGCAGCTCGACGGGCGACGCGTGGGCGCCGGCCGGGCGGAGCCGGTAGGCCCGGCGCAGTAGTTCCACCGCCTCGGCCGCGCCGCCGGTCGCCTCGGCCGCGTCGGCGGCGCGCAAGGCCCATCGATACGCCGGCCCGGGCATCCCCGCCCGGTGGTAGTGGTCGGCGCGGTCGATCGGATCGCCGGTGGATTCGGCGAGCTCGGCGTGCAGGGCGCGACGCTCGTCGGGGAGGAGGGTCTCCACCAGGACCTCGGCCAGCAGGGGATGGACGAACCAGTAGCGCTCGTCGCCCTGGACGCGCAGGACCCCCGCGTCGACCGCCTCGCGCAGCAGCGGCAGGCCGGCGCCGCTCGCCGGCTGGGGGCGTCCCGCCACCGCGATCCGGCTCGTCAGCGCCCGGGCGCCGGCGGAGAGGCCATGCCACGATCGGGCCAGCGCGTCGCGCAGCTCCGTCGGCAGATGCGGAGGCAGCGATCGCGCATCGGTGGGAAGGCCACGGACGAGCAGGCTGGTGAGGTACGGGTTGCCGCCGGAGCGGTCATGGACCTCATCGACCAGGGACTCGTGCGGCGGACGGCCGAGCAGGGCGCCGATCTGTTCCCCGGTCGACACGCGATCGAGCCGGCCGAGCCGCAGCTCGTGCACGCGGGGGAGCCGCCGGACGTCGGCGAGCCAGCGGTGCAACCGGTGCTCGTCGCCGGTGCGCAGAGACACGAGGACGGCCAGGCGTCGCTCCGGCCGGCCCGCGATGACGTACATGAGCACGTCCAGGGAGCTCTGGTCGGCCCACTGGACGTCGTCGACGGCCAGCACCACGAGCCGGTCCCGGGCCTGCCGGTCCAGCCAGGCGTCGAACTCGAGGACGGCGTCGGCTGCACCCATCGACGGCGGCTCGGCTACGTCGCGCAACGCGGTACGCAACGGGAGGAGCGGAGCCGCCAGGGACGTCAGCGGCAGGCACGGCGCCCACAGGACCAGCCCGCGAGACTCGGTGCAGATCTCGCGCAGCAGCGAGGTCTGCCGATGCCGGCCTCGCCGGACGCCATCACGGTGGCAGCCCGGCCCGTCGCGGCGTCATGTACCAACGCCAGCATCGGCGCGACCTCGTCAGCACGGATCGCCATGTCCCGAGCATTCCCGCTCGCCCCTGCGGGCGGAACCGGGCGACGGTGCCGACAATCCGCAAGGGTGAGGCCGCGCCCGCGGAGAGCGGAACGCGGCCTCGCGAAACGCGCGAGCTATCCCTTGACGCTGCCGGCCAGCAGGCCGCGGACGAAGTACCGCTGCAGCAGCAGGAACACCAGCACCGGCACGGCGATGGAGACGAAGGCGCCGGCCGACAGCAGCTGCCAGGCGGTGCCGCGGGTGCCGCTGAGGTTGGCCAGGGCCAGGGTGATCGGGGCGACCTCGTTGCCGCCGCCCGCGAAGACCAGGGCCACCAGCAGGTCGTTCCAGACCCACAGGAACTGGAAGATGCCGAACGCCGCCAGCGCGGGGGTGAGCAGCGGCAGCATCACCTTGAAGAAGATCGACACGTGCCCGGCGCCGTCGACCCGCGCGGCCTCGATCAGGCCGGCGGGCACCTCCCGCATGAAGTTGTGCAGCAGATAGATGGCCAGGGGCAGGGCGAACGTCGAGTGGGCGATCCACAGCGTCCAGAACGTGCCGGTCAGGTGGATGTCGACGAAGATCTTCAGCAACGGGAGCAGGGTGACCTGCAGGGGAACGATCTGCAGCGCGAAGATCGCGATGAACAGGAAGTTCTTGCCCTTGAAGTCGATCCAGGCGAAGGCGTACGCGGCCAGCGACGCCAGCGCCAGCGGGATCAGCACCGAGGGGATGCAGATGACCAGCGAGTTGACGAAGAAGTCGGCCATGTTGACGCCACCGTCGGCGCCGAAGACCGACCGGTAGTTGTCCAGCGTGACCTGCGGGTCGGAGAAGAACGTCCACCAGCCGGTCCGCTTGATCGCCCGCTCCGGCCGGAACGAGGAGATCAGCAGGCCGAACGTCGGGATCGTCCACAGCACCGCGATGACGATCGCGAACAGCGACGCCCACGGGGAGCTGAGCTTCTTCTTGGCGACCTCGGCCGCCGACACCTGCTTCGGGGTGACCTCGGGACCGGTCGTCAGAGGAGTTACGGCGGTCATCGTGCCTCCGATTGACGAACCTGGCGGATGTTGTAGGCGACCACCGGGATGACCAGGATGAACAGCAGCACCGCGAGCGCGGCGCCGAGGCCCTGGTTGTCGGCCCGGAACGTCTGGCTGTAGAACTCGTTGGCCACGACGCTGGTCTTGAAGTTACCGCCGGTCATGGTGCGGACGATGTCGAAGACCTTCAGCGTGCCGATGCCGATGGTGGTCAGCACGACCACGATGGTCGGCCGGACGCTGGGCACCGTGATGTTGCGGAACATCGTCCAGGCGTTGACGCCGTCGAGCCGGGCGGCCTCGACGATGTCGTCCGGGATCGCCTTGATGGCCGCCGACAGCACGGTCATGGCGAAGCCGGCCTGGATCCAGATCATCACGATGATCAGCAGAAGCGTGTTGAGCGGCGACTCGATCAGCAGCTGGACCGGCTTGCCGCCGAGCCAGACGATGATCTGGTTGATCAGGCCGATCTGCTTCACGTTGCCCTGATCGGGGCGGTACTCGTACATGAACTTCCAGATGACCGACGCCGCCACGAAGGAGATCGACATCGGCAGGAAGATCAGCGCCTTGGCGAACGACTCGAAGCGGGACTTGTCCACCAGGATCGCGTAGACCAGGCCGATCGCGGTCGCCAGGAACGGCGTGATGACCACCCAGATGACCGTGTTGCGCAGGACCGTGAGCTGGTCCTTGTCGGTGAAGATGGTCTTGTAGTTGTCGACGCCGACGAACGCCTTGCCGGCGGCGTCGAAGAACGACTCGTAGATGGTGCGGAGGCCGGGGTAGACCAGGCCGACCAGCAGCAGCAGGACGACCGGGAGCAGGTAGAGATACCCGACCCACTTGTCGCCCTTACGGCCGCCGAGCCG
Organism: Actinoplanes sp. CA-142083; assembly: GCF_050942195.1. Taxonomy (NCBI): domain Bacteria; kingdom Bacillati; phylum Actinomycetota; class Actinomycetes; order Micromonosporales; family Micromonosporaceae; genus Actinoplanes; species Actinoplanes sp. CA-142083. The sequence goes on along the minus strand of NZ_CP192076.1, from coordinate 5,638,774 downwards.
CCCGGCGAAGAACAGGACGATGCCCATGACCGCTGCGAACAGCAGCAGCGCCGCGAGCATCTGCAGGAGCTTTTCAGGGGTGGTGGAGGCGGTGTTGAACACGCGACCCGTACCTCCTTCACTTCTTGGAGAGGAAGAGGCTGAGGGCCGGCCAGGAAGGGGATGCCTTCCCGACCGGCCCCGATGGAGCTAATCAGATCACTTGGGCCAAGACTTTTCGATGTTGTCCACGGTCGTCTTGGTGTCCTGACCGGTGATCCACGCGGTCGCCTGCTTCCAGAACGAGTCCGAGCCGACCGCGGCGGGCATCTGGTCGGAGCCGTCGAACCGGAACTGCGAGGCCGGGTCGAGCAGGATCTTCGCCGACAGCTGGTCGATCGGGTTCGTCAGGTTGTTCGGGTCGAGACCCTTGTTGGCGCTGACCCAGCCGCTCGACAGCTTGGCCTTGGTGTTGGCCCAGGTGTCGGAGGACAGGTAGGTCTGGAACGCCTTGACCTCGGGCCGGTCCGCGAAGGCGAGGGTGAACTCGCCGGCGCCGAGCACGGGCTTGGCCGAGGCGTCCTTGCCGGGCAGGTAGAACGCGAAGACGTCGCCGTCCTCGGCCACCTTGGTGCCCTTGGGCCAGTTGGCCGCGTAGAAGCTGGCCTGGCGGTGCATCTCGCACTGGTCGTCGAGGATCGGGAGACCGGCGTCCTGGAAGGTCGTGGTCGCGATGCTCTTGACGTCGCCGAGACCGCCGTTGACGTACTTGTCGTTCTTCAGGTACCCGCCGACCGCGTCGAAGGCCGCGGTGGACTCGGGGCCGTTGAACGGGATCTGGTGGTTGACCCACTTGTCGTACGTCTCCGGGCCGTAGAGCCGGAGCATGAAGTCCTCGACCCAGTCGGTGACCGGCCAGCCGGTGGCGTCACCGGAGTTGATGCCCGCGCACCACGGCTTCTTGCCGTCGGCGACCATCTTGTCGGTGAGCGTCTTGAGCTCGTCGAGCGTGGTCGGGACCGCGTAGCCGGAGTCCTTGAACTCGCCCGGCGAGTACCAGACCAGCGACTTCACGTTCGCGCCGAGCGGAGCGGCGTAGAACTTGCCGTCGACCGTGCCGTACGACTTCCAGTCCTTGGACCAGAACTTGTCGACGTTGGCCTCGGTCTCGGGCGGCGCGGCGACCGCCTTGCCGGTGGCGACCAGCTGCTTGAGCAGGCCGGGCTGCGGCACGTACGCGATGTCCGGCGGGTTGCCGGCCTTGGCGCGCACCAGGACCTGCGTCTCGAAGGACTTGTCGCCCTCGTACTTGATCGTGACGCCGGTGCACTGCTCGAAAGGCTTGTACGAATTGATCTGCGGGGTGTCCTCGGGGGTCACGATGCTCGTGTAGACCGAGACCGTCTTGCCCTTGAGATCACCGAATTTCGTGTATGGCGAACAGTCGATAGCCGAAGCCGACGCGTCCGTCGACGCGCTGTCGCCGTCGTCGCCGCTGTCACCGCAGGCTGCCACGCTGAAGACCAGCCCGGCGCTCAGCGTGCCGGCGAGCACGGCCCGAAAACGCGGGCTCGTAGGTTGACCGAACATACCGCTCCCTATGTCAAATCGCGCCTCCGACGTCCAAAGACGTCGCCGTCCGAAGCGCTACTTGGCTCACAGTCAAGAGGTAACCGGGACGTTGCGCAATGATTTCCGCTTGATCGACTCGGTAACGATACGGCTGCGGCCCCATATCGGGCTTAACCGGTTAAGGAAGAAGTGCTGGTCAGGCCCTCAAAGCACCCTAGTCGCAAAGCGGCCGCCCCGCAGGGATATCTGGGATATCCCGGGGACGGCCGGTGTGTCGGGTCGAAAGCGGACTATCCGGGCCTACGTCTCAGGCGGGCGCCGCCGAATCTTGATGACCTGCCGTTCATGGCGAACGCCAGGTCATCAACGCCGGCGCGGGCGCGGCGCCACGCCCGACATAAACGGATATTTCCGGGCGGGAGCGGGCGCGAGGGGCGCGGGGCAAGGGGCGGGCCGCGACGGGCCGCACGCAGCCTGGCCACGCACGGGCCCGGGCCATGGCGCCGCAGCCCAGCCATCGACCTGCCGCGACGGGCCGCACGCAGCCTGGCCACGCACGGGCCCGGGCCATGGCGCCTCAGCCCGGCCGCGCGCCGGGCCGTGGCGATCCAGCTCAGCCGGCGATGGCGAGGTACTTGTAGCCGAGGCGGCCCATGCGGTCGGCGTCCAGCACGTGGCGGCCGTCCAGCAGGATCGGGGTGCGCATCAGGCCGACGAACTTGCCCCAGTCGAGCTCGAGGTACTGCGCCCACTCGGTCACCAGCACCACGGCGTCGCAGTCGTCGAAGAGGCCGTCGAGGGTCTCCGACAGGTACGGCGCCAGCTCCGGCTGCTCGCGGCGGAACCGCTCGGCCGCGATCGGGTCGTGCAGGCGGACCCGGGCGCCGCGCGCCAGCAGCAGGTTGGCGATGTCGAGGGCGGGGGAGTCGCGCAGGTCGTCGGTGTTGGGCTTGAAGGCCAGGCCGAGCAGGCCGATCTTGCGGCCCTTGAGGATGCGCAGCTCGTCCTGCAGGCGCTCGACGGCGACCAGGCGCTGCCGCTCGTTGACCTCGCGGGCGGCCCGCACGATCGGCATCTCGTAGTTGTACTCGCTGGCGGTGGCGATCAGCGCCTTGGTGTCCTTGCCGAAGCAGGAGCCGCCCCAGCCGACGCCGGCCTGCAGGAAGCGCGAGCCGATCCGCTGGTCGAGGCCCATGCCGCGAGTCACCTCGGTGATGTCGGCGCCGACCTTGGCGGCCAGCTGGCCGATCTCGTTCGCGTAGCTGATCTTCAGGGCGAGGAAGGCGTTGGCCGCGTACTTGATCAGTTCAGCGGAGGCCAGATCGGTGGAGACCAGCGGAACCGCGCCGATGTCGTCGGGGCGCGGCGAGAAACTGGGCGCCGTGAACGTCTGGTTGATGATCGGCCGGTAGAGCTGGTTGAGCACCTCGAGAGCGCGCGGATTGTCGGAGCCGATCACGATCCGGTCGGGGAAGAGCGTGTCGTGGATGGCGTTGCCCTCGCGCAGGAACTCGGGATTGGAGGCGACCGAGAATTCGCAGCCCTCGGGCCGGTCCTCCCGCTGCGCGAACGACTCGCGCAGAATCGCGTCCACCCAGTTGCCGCTGCCGATCGGCACTGTCGACTTGTTGACGACCACGGTGAAGTCGTGGTCGAGGTGCTGCGCGACGCTCTCCGCGGCCGAGTTCAGGTAGCGCAGGTCGGGGCTGCCGTCGGCGGCCGACGGGGTCTGCACCGCGACGAACACCACGTCGGCGCCGGGCACCGCCTCGGCGTAGCTGGTGGTGAAGGTCAGGTTGGCCGTCGCCTCGGCGAGCAGGTCCTCCATCCCCGGCTCGTAGATGGGGCAGCGGCCCGCGTTGAGCATGTCGACCTTGCGCTGATCGAGGTCGACGCAGGTCACGTGGTGGCCGAGGAAAGCGAGGCTGACCCCGGTCGTGAGCCCGACATAGCCCGTCCCGACAACGCAAACCCTCATAAAACGCTCCTCAGCCGACACCAATCAACGGCACATCGTACACAGCTGTGGAAACGCTACCCCGGCACTTAAGCGTCCGCCCGGTTGACGGTAAGTGTTCACCCCATTTCGGGGCGTTGCTGAACGTTTTTAAGCAATTTACGGCCGCCAATTAGTAAATAGGCACCATTGTCAACGGCCGGTTTCAGGGTCTTGACAGGAACGTGACGCGGGGCCGACGCTTCTGGGAGCGCTCCCATGTGAACGCCCATCGATGGAAGGTGCCGGATGAGGAGTAAAGCCATCGGGGCGGCCGTCTTCGCCCTGTTAGCCGGGGCGATGGCGGTCGCCCTGGCGGAGCCGACCACAGCGTCGGCGGCGGCCGCCGACCCGTACAACTGGAAGAACGTCCGCATCGACGGCGGCGGCTTCGTCCCGGCCGTCGTCTTCAACCCGGGCGAGAAGAACCTGATCTACGCGCGCACCGACATCGGCGGCGCGTACCGGTGGAACGAGACCGACCAGAGCTGGACGCCGCTGCTCGACTGGGTGGGCCAGAACAACTGGGGCTACAACGGCGTGCTGTCGATCGCGCCCGACCCCGTCGACACCAAGCGGGTGTACGCCGCGGTCGGCATGTACACCAACGACTGGGACCCGAACAACGGCGCCATCCTGCGCTCGTCCGACAAGGGCGCGACGTGGCAGGTCACCACGCTGCCGTTCAAGAACGGCGGCAACATGCCGGGCCGGGGCGTCGGCGAGCGCCTCGCGGTCGACCCGAACAACAACAAGAACGTGTGGTTCGCGGCCGAAGGCGGCAACGGCCTCTACAAGAGCTCGGACTACGGCGCCACCTTCAGCAAGGTCACCAGCTTCCCGAACGCCGGCGACTACGTGCAGGACCCGGCCGACACCAACAACTACCTGAACCAGAACCAGGGCATCGGGTGGGTCACCTTCGGCGCGGCCAACCGCATCTTCGTCGGCGTCATGGACAAGGCCAACCCGGTCTACACGTCGGCCGACGGCGGCGCCACCTGGACCCGGATCGCCGGGCAGCCGACCGGATACCTCCCGCACAAGGGCGTCGTACAGGGAAATTTCCTTTATATCGCGACAAGTGATACCGGTGGCCCCTACGACGGCGCGAACGGCGGCGTCTGGAAGTACGACATCACCACGGGGGCCTGGACCAACATCACGCCGACGGCGGCCGCCGACCAGTACTACGGCTACTCCGGGCTCACCGTCGATCCGCAGAAACCCGGCACGCTGATGGTCGCCACCCAGATCTCCTGGTGGCCGGACGCCATTTTCTTCCGCAGCACCGACTACGGCGCCACGTGGACGCGAGCCTGGGACTGGACGAGCTACCCGAGCATGTCCAAGCGCTACACCATGGACATCTCCGCCAACCCGTGGCTCGACTTCAACACCAACCCGCAACCGCCCGAATCCACGCCGAAGCTCGGCTGGATGAACGAGACCCTGGCGATCGACCCGTTCAACTCCAACCGGATGATGTACGGCACCGGCGCCACCGTCTACGGCACCACGAACCTGACGAACTGGGACGCCGGCAGCACCATCACGATCAAGCCGGTGGCCAAGGGCCTCGAAGAGACCGCGGTTCTCGATCTCGCGAGCCCGCCGAGCGGCGCGCCCCTGGTCAGCGCGCTCGGCGACATCGGCGGCTTCTACCACGCGAGCCTCGACGCCGTGCAGGCAAGCTTCCACGACACCCCCGCGCTGGGCAGCAACACCAGCCTCGACTTCGCCGAACTCACGCCCACGGTGTTCGCGCGAGTCGGGAACGCGGACGCGGCCCCGCACATCGGCATCTCCTCCGACGGCGGCAAGAACTGGTACCAGGGCCAGGAGCCGTCCGGCGTCACCGGCGGCGGCACCATCGCGGTCGGCGCCGACGCCGGATCCATGGTCTGGTCGCCCCAGGGCACCGGCGTCTACTACTCCACCACGCGCGGCAGCTCGTGGACGGCGTCCTCCGGCCTTCCGGCCGGCGCCGTCGTCGAGTCCGACCGGGTCAACCCCAAGACCTTCTACGCGTACGCCGCCGGCAAGTTCTACACGAGCAAGGACGGAGGCGCCTCGTTCACGGCATCCTCCGCCGCCATGCCGAGCTCGGGCCGGCTCCATTTCCACGCGGTTCCGGGCGTCGAGGGCGAGGTCTGGTTCGCCGGCGAGTCCGGGCTGCTGAAGTCCACCGACTCCGGCGCCACCTTCACCAAGGTCGCCTCGGTGACCAGCGGCATCAACGTGGCCTTCGGCAAGGCCGCGCCCGGCCAGTCGCATCTGGCCGTTTTCCTGGTCGGCACGGTCGACGGCGTCACCGGTGTCTTCCGTTCCGACAACGCCGGCACCTCCTGGGTGCGGATCAACGACGACGCCCACCAGTACGGCAACATGGGCGACGCCCTCGCCGGCGACCCGCGCGTCTTCGGCCGCGTCTACCTGGGCACCAACGGCCGCGGCATCCTCTACGCCGACCGCACCACCACGGCGACCACACCCACCGGCGGCACGTCGTCGCCCACACCGAGCCCGACCACGCCGTCCCCGTCGCCGACGACCCCGAGCCCGAGCCCGACGACGCCGAGCCCGAGCCCGACGACGCCGAATCCGACCGGCGGCTGCACGGCCACCTACAAGATCACCGGCTCGTGGAGCGGTGGCTTCCAGGGCGAGGTCACGGTCGCCAACACCGGCAGCGCGGCCACCAGGAGCTGGGCCGTCGGCTGGACCTACACCGCCGGGCAGACCGTCACGCAGCTCTGGAGCGGAACGGTCACCCAGACCGGAACGACCGTGCGCGTGACCAATGCCAGTTACAACGGCGCGCTGTCCGCCGGAGGCACCACCACCTTCGGATTCCTCGGCAGCACGACCGGCACCACCAACCCGGTTCCCTCCCCGATCACCTGCTCGGCATCGAGCTGAGCGGGGCAGCTCCCCGTCCCCACCCCTCGGAAAGGAAACCCCGTGCGACCACACAAGCATCGCCTCCGCCGCGGATTGGCGGTGGCCGGCACCGTAGTCCTCGGTGCCGGCATCGCCCTCGCGGCCGGCGTGCCGGCCCAAGCAGCGGCCGGCTGCACCGTCGTGTACAAGGTGGCCAGCCAATGGCCCGGCGGCTTCACCGGCGACATCCAGATCACCAACTCCGGTGACCCGGTGAGCAGCTGGAAGCTCGAGTACGACTTCCCCGACGCCTCGCAGAAGGTGTCCCAGGGGTGGAACGGCACCTACTCGCAGAGCGGCCAGCACGTCACCGTCACCAGCGCGAGCTGGAACGGCGGCATCCCCACCAACGGCACGGTCGGCACCGGCTTCAACGGCACCTTCGGGTCGGCCAACCCGGTTCCCACGGCGTTCAGCGTCAACGGCACCGCGTGCAACGGCGCGGTGGCCGGGCCTACGGTCGCGATCTCCGCGCCGGCGGCGAACACGCGCTACACCGCGCCGGCGTCGATCCCGATCACGGCCACCGCCACCGCGGCCACCGGGCGGACGATCAGCAAGGTCGAGTTCTACCACGACGGCCTGCTGCTCAACACCGACACCGCCGCGCCGTACACCTACACCTGGGGCGGGGTGCCGCAGCAGACCGCGGCCTACCACCTGCAGGCCATCTCGTACGACAGCACCGGCGCCAAGAGCAGCACCGCCGACGTGCCCGTCTTCGTCGACGCCAGCACCTCGCCGGCGATCGTCGCGGACGCCACCTCGGTGACCGTCTCGCCCGGCGAGAGCTCGACGTTCAAGCTGGCTCTCTCGGCGGCGCCGACCGCCAACGTGACGGTCGCGATCGCCCGCAGCGCCGGCTCCACCGCGGTCTCCGCGACGCCGGCCTCGCTGACGTTCACGCCGTCCAACTGGAGCACCGGGCAGACCGTCACGGTCGCCGCAACCAGCGCGGCCACCGCCGGTTCCACCGCCACCTTCGCGGCCACCGCCAGCGGCTACACCGCCGCTTCAGTCCAGGCGAACGTGGTCGTCCAGGGCGCGGTCGACGCCCGGTTCACCCAGCTCTACAACGACATCAAGAACCCGTCCAACGGCTACTTCAGCCCCGAGGGCGTGCCGTACCACTCGATCGAGACGCTGATCGACGAGGCGCCGGACCAGGGTCACGAGACCACGTCCGAGGCGTTCAGCTACTGGCTGTGGCTGGAAGCCGAGCACGGGGCCGCGACCGAGGACTGGGCGCCGTTCAACTCGGCCTGGTCGACGATGGAGAAGTACATCATCCCGTCGCACGCCGACCAGCCGACCAACGCCAACTACAACGCGTCCAAGCCGGCGACCTATGCGGCGGAGTACCCGCTGCCGTCGTCGTACCCGTCGCAGCTGGACACCAGCGTGTCGGTCGGGTCGGATCCGCTCGCGTCGGAGCTCAAGAGCGCGTACGGCACCGACGACATCTACGGCATGCACTGGCTGCTCGACGTCGACAACACGTACGGCTTCGGGCACTGCGGTGACAAGACCACCCGGGTCGCCTACATCAACACCTTCCAGCGCGGGCCGCAGGAGTCGACGTGGGAGACCGTCCCGCAGCCGTCCTGCGACACCTTCACCGCCGGCGGGCCGAACGGCTACCTGGACCTGTTCACCAAGGACGCCAGCTACGCCAAGCAGTGGAAGTACACCAACGCGCCGGACGCGGACTCGCGCGCGGTGCAGGCGGCGTACTGGGCGTACACCTGGGCCACCCAGCAGGGCAAGGCCTCGCAGATCTCCACCGCGGTGTCCAACGCCGCCAAGATGGGTGACTACCTGCGGTACTCCTTCTACGACAAGTACTTCAAGCAGCCCGGCTGCACCAGCACCTCGTGCGCGGCCGGCACCGGCAAGAACGCCTCCAACAACCTGATGTCGTGGTACTACGCCTGGGGTGGCGCCTACGACACCAGCGCCGGATGGGCGTGGCGCATCGGCTCCAGCACGAGCCATTTCGGCTACCAGAACCCGATGGCCGCGTACGTGCTGAGCAACGTCAGCGCGTTCGCCCCCAAGGGCGCCACCGCGAAGGCGGACTGGCAGGCCAGCCTGAACCGGCAGCTCGAGTTCTACCAGTGGCTGCAGTCGTCCGAGGGCGCCATCGCCGGCGGCGCGACCAACAGCTGGAACGGCAACTACTCGGCGCCGCCGGCCGGCACGCCGACCTTCTACGGCCTGTCCTACGTCGTGGCCCCGGTCTACGCCGACCCGCCGTCCAACCAGTGGTTCGGCATGCAGACCTGGTCGCTGGAGCGGCTGGCCGAGTACTACTACACGACCGGTGACACCAAGGCCAAGGCGGTTCTGGACAAGTGGGTCCCGTGGGCCCTCGGCCAGAGCACCATCACCGCTACGAGCTTCTCCATCCCGTCGGACATGTCGTGGTCGGGCGCTCCCGCCACGTGGAACCCGTCGAGCCCGGCCGCCAACACCAACCTGCACGTCACCGTGACGAGCAAGGGCCAGGACCTCGGCGTGGCGGGCTCGTTCGCCAAGCTGCTCACCTACTACGCCGCCAAGTCGGGCAACGCCGCGGCCAAGACGGCGGCCAAGAACCTGCTCGACGCGATCTGGACGAAGAAGGACGCCAAGGGCGTCTCGGTGACCGAGACCCGCGCCGACTACAACCGGTTCGACGACGTCTACAACGCCTCGACCGGCCAGGGTCTCTACATCCCGCAGGGCTGGAGCGGCAAGATGCCGAACGGCGACGTGATCGCCCCCGGCAAGTCCTTCCTGGACATCCGCTCCTGGTACAAGAACGACCCGGACTGGCCGAAGGTCCAGGCCTACCTGAACGGCGGCGCGGCGCCGACATTCAACTACCACCGCTTCTGGGCGCAGGTCGACGTCGCCACCGGCTACGCCGACTTCGCCCGCCTGTTCCCGAACGGATGAGGGGAGGAGACATGAGAAAGAAACTGCTCGCGTACGCCGCGGCGGCCGTGATGGCCGCCGGGCTGGGGGCGGTGGTTCTGCCCGGTATCGCCGAGGCGCACGGCGCCATGATGATGCCCGGCAGCCGCACGTTCCTCTGCTACAAGGACGGCCGTAACCCGAACACGGGTGCGATCGAGCCGAAGAACGCGGCCTGCGCGGCCGCGGTCGCGCAGAGCGGGGCCACCTCTCTGTACAACTGGTTCGCCGTGCTCCGCTCGGACGGGGCGGGCCGGATGGACGGGTTCATCCCGAACGGCCAGCTGTGCAGCGGCGGAACCGGTGGGCCGTACGACTTCACCGGCTACAACCTGGCCCGCAACGACTGGCCGGTCACGCACCTCACGTCCGGCCGGACCATCGAGATCGACTACAACGACTGGGCCAAGCACCCGGGAACGTTCTCGTTGTACATCACCAAGGACTCGTGGAGCCCGACCCGCGCCCTCGCGTGGAGCGACCTCGAGTCGACGCCGTTCTCGCAGGTGACCAACCCGCCGGCGAACGGCGGGCCGGGCACCGACGACGGTCACTACTGGTGGAACGCGACGCTGCCCTCGGGCAAGTCGGGACGCCACCTGATCTACTCGGTGTGGTCGCGGTCGGACTCGACCGAGACGTTCTACGGCTGCTCCGACGTGGTCTTCGACGGCGGCAACGGCGAGGTCACCGGTGTCGGTGGCGGCGGGACAACCACCCCGCCGACCACCCCGCCGACGACGCCGCCCACCACGCCACCGACGACGCCGCCCACCACTGCGCCCACCACGCCGCCGACCGGCAACCCGGGCTCGGGCTGCACGGCCATGTACAACGTGACCGGATCCTGGACCGGCGGCTTCCAGGGGCAGATCATGGTGCACGCGCCGAGCAACGCCGCGATCGGCAAGTGGACGGTCACCTGGACCTGGCCGGGGTCGCAGACCCTGACGCAGCTCTGGAGCGGCACGGCCACCAGCAGCGGCTCGCTGGTGACGGTCAAGAACGCCAGCTGGAACGGATCCATACCGGCCGCCGGCGACACCACGTTCGGGTTCCTCGGGTCGGGCACGACGCCGACCACGGTGAACAACCTGACGTGTAGCACCGCATAAAAGAGAACCGGGCGGCGGCGCTTTCCGCGCCGCCGCCCGGCCTTTCCCGGTTCAGAGGAAAGCTCTAGCCGGCCAGTTGGAACGTCTCTTTCAAGGTGTCGTAAGCGGGTTTCGGCTGCAGTTGCTCGTCCATCGGCGTCGCCGAACCCTCACCGGCGAAGACGCCCGGAACCCAGTTGTACTTGTCGGTGAAGCCCCACACGGTGTAGGAGATGCAGTTCTTGACCAGCAGGCACGCCCGCAGCATGAGACCGAAACCCTCGGCCTGGGCCTGCGTCCGGTACACGTCGGTCGGCAGGATCATGCGCACGTCCACCTCGGTGAACGCGGTCTTGACGCCGAGCGCGTCGAAGCGCCGCACGTTCTGCAGGACGTCGCCCGGCAGGCCGTACTGGATCCCCAGGTGACCCTGCATGCCGAAGCCCTGCACCGGCACGCCCTGGCGGCGCAGGTCCTTGACCATCTGGTAGTACGCGTCGGTCTTCGGGCTGAGCCACTCGGCGTTGTAGTCGTTGAGGAACAGGATCGCCGACGGGTCGGCCTGGTGCGCCCAGCGGAACGCGTCGGCGATGTAGCCCGGGCCGAGCGCCCGCAGCCAGATCGTGTCGCGCAGGGTGCCGTCCTCGTTCAGCGGCTCGTTGACCACGTCCCAGGCCCAGATCTTGCCCTTGAAGTGACCGGCCTCGGCGAAGATGTGCCGCCGCAGCAGGTCGCGCAGCTGAGCCTTGGTGAAGTCGGTCTCGTTTATCCATGACGGCAGCTGGCTGTGCCAGACCAGGGTGTGGCCGCGCACCGCCTGGCCGTTCTGCCGGGCGAATTTGATCAGGTCGTCGGCCGGCCCCCAGTTGTACGTGCCCTGGGTGGGTTCGACCTCCGACCACTTCATGACGTTCTCGGGGGTGACGGTGTTGAACTCGCGGGCGACGGCCTCCCGGTAGGCGGCGTCGTTCGCAAGGGCGTTCATGTCCACGGCCGTGCCGATCTTGGTGCCGGTGCCGCGGGCCGCGCCGCGCAGCCCGGTGTCATGCGCGACCGCTGCGGCGTTGGGCAGCACGGTCACGCCCAGAACTGTGATCGCGGCTAGAGCCGCCGCGCCCAGTCCTGTTCGGAATCGAATCATCAGACGTTCCCTCCGGTGGTGGATCCGAAAGTTCCGGTAACTTGCGGAAAGCTTCGTTGTCCGCGCGCCCCTAGTCAATGGGTCTTTCTCATTGAAGATCAACAGCGCAGTGTCTTGACGGCATAGATCGGCCCCTCTACGTTCGGGGTGTTCCACCGACATGTTTCCGAAACTTCCGATCCACCACGGAGGATTCCGCGTGTCCCGCTTCTTGTCCTTGGCTGCCGCTCTCACCGTGGCCGGCACCCTGCTCGCGGCCAGTCCCGCGCAGGCTTCCGGCCGCGCCACCCCCGTCATCGTCGACACCGCCCGCGGCCACGGGAACGTCGTGAGCTTCACCTTCGACGACGGCCCCAACCCGCCCGACACGTACAACCTGCTCAAGGTGCTGCGCAAGCACCACGTCAAGGCCGTCTTCTGCCTCTGGGGCGATCACGTGCGCGAGCACCCCGAGGTGGCCCGCGCGATCGCCCGCGAGGGTCACGTGCTCTGCAACCACTCGCTGCACCACGACGACATGTCGGCGTGGACGCCCGAGCAGATCCGGGCCGACCTCGAGGCGACCAGCGCGCTCATCCGCGACGCCGTCCCGCACGCGCGGATCGCGTACTTCCGCGCCCCGTACGGCGCCTGGGGGCAGAGCCCGCAGGTCGCCGCCGATCTGGGCATGCAGCCGCTGGGCTGGAGGTTCGACATCGAGGACTGGGTCCCGCCCGGCACCGACGTCCTCGTCCAGCGCATCCACGACCGGATCACTCCCGGCGCGGTCGTGCTCATGCACGACGGCGGCGGCGACCGCAGCCAGACCGTAGCGGCCGTCGACCAGGTCATTCCCGAGCTGCGCGCCGACTGCTGGCGCCTGACCCTGCCGAAGGCCCGCGGCTGACCACCGCGGTCCCCGGCCGGCCCGCCGCGAGGCGGGCCGGCCGCGGCTGAGAGGAGAAGCAATGTCCACCACCAGACGTGAACTGCTCGCCCTCGGCGCCGGCGCGGCCGTCGGCGCCGCGACCGCGGGCACGCCCGCTTTCGCGCATGGGCCGAGTTCGGAACAATGGGTCGCCACCTGGGCGGCCGTGCCCACGACCATCCCGTCGCGGGGCGCGCCGGCCGTGCTGGAGAACCAGACCGTGCGGCACGTCGTGCACTGCTCGACCGGCGGCGACGAGCTGCGGATCCGGCTCACCAACGAGTTCGGCGCCGAGGCGCTGCACGTCGACGCGGTGCACGTCGCGCTGCGTGACGGCAGCGGCGCCGGCACGGCGATCGTGCCCGGCACCGATCGGCGGGTCACCTTCAGCGGGCGGCCCGACCCCACCATCCCGGCCGGAGCGCCCGCGGTCAGCGACCCGGTCCGGCTGCGGCTGCCGGCCGGGGGAGACCTCGCGATCAGCCTCTACTTCCGGCAACGCACCACGGTGACGACGCTCGCCGCGTTCGCGTTCCAGGACAACGTGATCGCGGCCGGGGACGTGACCTCCGCCCGTACGGTGACGGCCACCGCGACCCTCGCGCAGGACCTGTTCCTGTCCGGCGTCGCCGTCCGCAAGGGCGGCGCGTCCGCGATCGTGACGCTCGGCGATTCCATCACCAACGGCGCGAACACGCAGAACAACCTGAACCACCGCTGGCCGGACCTTCTCGCCGCGCGGCTGCGGGCCGCCCACCTCGACCGGGGCATCGCGAACCTGGGCGTGTCGGGCAACCGGCTGCTGCACGACCCGAACCCGCCGGCCGGCAGCGACGCCGAGACGTTCGCCAACTATTTCGGCGTCAGCGGGCTCAAGCGCTTCGACCGCGACGTCCTCGCTCAGCCCGGCCGGCGGTTCCTGGTCGTGCTGCTCGGCGTGAACGACCTCGGGCACCCCGGAACGGTCGCGCCGCCCAGCGAGGTGGTCAGCGCCGACGACCTGATCGCGGGACACCGGCAGTTGATCGCCCGCGCGCACGAGGCGGGCGTCGTGGCGTACGGCGGGACGATCCTGCCCTTCAAGGACGACACGCTGGGCTTCTACTCGATCGAGAACGAGCGGAAACGGCACCGGCTCAACCGGTGGATCCGGACGAGCGGCGAGTACGACGGGGTGGTCGACTTCGACCGGGCCATGGGTGACCCGGCCGATCCGATCCGGCTCAACCCCGCGTACGACAGCGGGGACCACCTGCATCCCAATGACGTCGGCATGGCGGCCATGGCCGCGGCGGTGAATCTGAGGTTCTTCCGATGAAGGCGGCACTCGCACTCGTCCTGATCGCCCCGCTGCTGGCGATCCCGTCCTCGGCCGCCGCGCACGGCGCCGAGACCACCAACGACTACATCTCCACGCACCCCGGGCCGGGTCGTTTCGCGTTGGCCGGAGCGCCGGTCATGGTCGACAGCGCCGACTACGCGGGTGTCATCCGCGTCGCCGACGACCTGCGCAACGACATCCACAACGTCACCAACGCCGGGGCCAAGGCGAAGAACGACCCGATCATCGTCGGGACGGTCGGGCACAGCCCGATCCTCGACAAGATCATCGCGCGCGGCAAGCTCGACGTCTCGTCGATCCGCGGCAAGTGGGAGACGACGATCGAGCAGGTCGTCGACAACCCGCTGCCCGGCATCAGGCGCGCCTTCGTCATCGCCGGAAGCGACCAGCGCGGCACCATCTACGGCGCCTACGACGTCTCGCGCAACATCGGCGTCTCGCCGTGGTACTTCTGGGACGACGTCCCGGTCGAGCACCACGACAACCTGTACGTGCTGCCGGGCCGCCACAGCCAGGGCACCCCGGCGGTGAAGTACCGCGGCTTCTTCATCAACGACGAGAACCCGGACACCGGCACCTGGGCGCCCGAGCACTTCGGCCCCGGCAAGGCGCCCGGCTATCCCGGCGGCCTCAACGCGGACTACTTCGCCAAGGTCTTCGAGACCATGCTGCGGCTCAAGGCCAACTACCTGTGGCCGGCGGTGTGGGGCCGGGCGTTCGCCGAGGACGACCCGCTGAACCACGCGACCGCCACCAAGTACGGCGTGGTCATGGGCACGTCGCACGAGGCGCCGATGATGCGCGGCATCGAGGAGTGGAACCGGCACGCGGTCAACGGCACCGACCCCTACGGCGGCAACGGCGTCTGGAGCTACCGGCAGAACCAGGCCGCGATCGAGGCGTACTGGCAGGACGGCGCCGAGCGGATGCGCGATCAGAACATCGAGGGCGTCATCACGCTCGGCATGCGCGGCAACGGCGACGTGTCGCTGCCCGACGGCGACGGCATCGACCTGATGAGCTCCATCATCGACAGCCAGCGGGAGATCCTGCGCGACACCGGCCTGATCGACCGGCCCCAGGTGCAGACCCTCTACAAGGAGGTCCAGCGCTACTGGGACAAGGGCTACCGGCCGCCGGACGACGTGACGGTCGTGTTCTGCGACGACAACTGGGGCAACATGCGGAAGCTGCCCGATCCGTCGCTTCCCCCGCGCAGCGGTGGTTACGGCATGTACTACCACTTCGACTATGTCGGCGATGGCCGCAACTACAAGTGGGCCGACACCGCGAATCTCACGAACACCTGGGAGCAGCTGCATCGGGCGTACGCGTCGGGTGTCGATCGCCTTTGGGTGGCGAACGTGGGCGACCTCAAGAACGAGGAGCTGCCCACCCAGTTCTTCCTCGACTACGCGTGGAACCCGGCGGCCTGGCCGGTGGAGAAGCTGGGGGAGTGGACGCGGCGTTACGCGGCGCAGAGCTTCGGGGAGCGACTCGCGCCGGCGATCGCTTCGATTCTTGACACGTACGGGCATCTGCAGTCCCGCCGCAAGCCCGAGCTGCTGAACCGTCGCATCACCGTGGACCCGGCCAAGGACATCACGACCGACCCGAGCGCCGTGGTGTACGACGACCAGCAGACGCCGTTCAGCCTCACCGATTACGCCGAGATGGACCGCGTCACGAACCAATGGCTCGACCTGGCCCGTCGCGCCTCGGTCGTGAAGAGCCGCGTGCCGGCCGCCTGGCAGGACGCGTTCTACCAGCTCGTGTACTACCAGGTGAAAGACACGGCGATCGTCTACGACCTGCGGCGCGCGGAGTTCACCAACATCGCGTACGCGGCGCAGGGCCGGGCGGCCACCAACGCGCTCGCCGACCGGGCCGAGGCGCTGTTCGCCGAGGACCAGGCGATGAGCGACTACTACAACAACACCCTGGCCGGCGGGAAGTGGCACAACTGGCAGCTGCAACCCAAGATCGGGTACGGGAACGTGGCCCGCTACGGGCCGAACGCGCCCTGGCAGCAACCGGAGCTCAACAACGTGGCGCTGCCGGACGAGATCTTCCCGTACCTCAAGCGGGTCGAGATCCCGGCGGGCTCGTCGATGGGCGTCGCGCTCGACGGGGGATCGGCCACCACGCTGCCCGCGTTCAGCCCGTGGCAGAGCCAGTCGCAGCAGTACATCGAGGTCTACAACAAGGGCGCCACGCCGTTCCCCTACAAGATCAGTAGTGGCGCGCCGTGGCTGTCCGTGACCCACGCCTCGGGCACCGTCACCGACCAGATCCGCTCCTACGTGACGGTCGACTGGCGGCGTGCGCCCGCCGGGACGACCAGCGTGCCGATCACCATCACCGGCGCCGGCTCGTCGGTCGTCGTGCAGGCGCCGGTCACCCGCCCGGCCTTGAGGCCCAGCGGGTTCCTCGAGGCCAACGGATATGTCGCGATCGAGGCCGACCATTACACCCGCAAGACCGGGCAGTGGCAGCTGCTGCCGGGGATCGGGAAGACGGGCAATGGGCTCACCCCGCTCTCGGCATCCGCCAGCCTCGAATATCCGATGACACTCACGTCGTCCGGGCCGGTGCAGGTGACGGCGTACCTGTCGCCGCGCAACAACGTGCTGCCGACCGACGGCCTCAAGTACGCGGTCTCGATCGACGGCGCGACCCCGCAGGTGGTCAACGTGACCACGGCGACCGGCGCCAACGACACCACGATGAACCGGCAGTGGGCCCGCAACACCAGCGACAACATCAACCGCACCACGACCACCCACACGATCGCCGCGCCCGGCAAGCACACGCTGACCTTCTGGGCCGTCGACCCGACCGTCATCGTCCAGCGGCTCGTCGTGGACACCGGTGGCGTCAAGTACAGCTACCTCGGACCGCCCGAGAGCCGGAGGGCCTGACATGCGACGTCGTTCCGTTTTCGGCCTGGGCGGCGCCGCCCTGGGAGGGGCCGTCCTCGGCGGTCCCGTCCCGGCCGGCGCGCACGGCCGCTCCCGGTGGATGCACACCTGGGTCGCCATGCCCCAGCTGACCGAGCCGGGCAACCTGCCGCCGGCGCCGTTCACCGGCGCCTCGTCCACGCTGGTGGACACCACGCTCCGGCAGACGGTGCACGTCACCGTCGGGGGCGGGCGGCTGCGGGTGCGCTTCTCCAACGCCTTCGGCGGCGCCGCGTTGCCGATCACCGCGGCGGCTGTCGCCCTGCCGGCCGGGGGCAAGGCCGGTGTATCGGCGATCGTCCCCGGCTCGTCGCGCCCGCTGACCTTCGGCGGGCGTCCATCGGTGGTCGTCCCGGTCGGCGCCAACGTGGTGTCCGACCCGGTCGACCTGCCGGTGGGGCCTGGCGTCAACCTGACCATCAGTACCTACCTGGCGGCCGGGCAGCAGACGCTGAACCTCACCTCGCATCCGGGCTCGCGCACGACGACCTACCTGGTGAACGGAAATTTCGTGTCCTCACCTGATTTGTCGGGCGCGGCCTCGGTGGCCCACTGGTACCTGATCAGTGGGGTCGAGGTGCTCGGCAACGCGCCGGCCATCGCGATCGTGGGTGACTCCCTGACCGACGGCCGGGGGTCCACCACCGACGGCAACGACCGCTGGCCCGACCAGCTGTTCGCCCGCCGCCCGCGCACCGCGATCCTGAACCAGGCGGCCGGCGGCAACCGGGTCCTCAACGACGGGCTCGGCCCGAACGTCCTGGCCCGGCTCGACCGGGACGTCCTCGCCACCAGCGGCGTCGACCGGATGCTGATCTTCGAGGGCGTCAACGACATCGGCACCGCGCCGGCCACGGCCGCCGACCAGAAACAGGTGACCGACGACCTGCTGTTCGCCTTCGAACAGGTGGTGCTGCGCGCCCACGCCCGCGACATCACCGTCTACGGCTCGACGATCACCCCGTTCGGCGGCAACACCGGCTACGACGACCCCGACGGCCTGCGTGAGCAGTCCCGCCAGGCCGTCAACGCGGTCCTCCGCCGCGGCCGGCTCTTCGACGAGATCGCCGATTTCGACGTGGCCGCCCGCGACCCGGCCGCGCCGCGCCAGCTCAACCCCGCCTACGACACCGGCGACCACCTGCACCTGAACCCGGCGGGTTACGGAGCCCTCGCCGCGGCGGTCCCGTTGCGCTGGCTCTCCTGAAACGTCCCGCGCGCTCCTGGGCTTACGCGGACCCGGGGGCGCGCGGGACCCTCATTCGAAGCGGGAGACGTCGCCGGCGCCGACTCGGATGATCTCGGGCTCGCCGTCGGAGAGGTCGATGACCGTGGTCGGCTCGACGCCGCACTCGCCGGAGTCGACCACCGCGTCGAGCACGTGGTCGAGCTCCTCCTTGATCTCCCAGCCGACCGTCTCCGGCTCCTCCTTGCCCGGCAGCAGCAGCGTGCTGGAGAGCAGCGGCTCGCCGAGCTCCGCGAGCAGCGCCTGCGCCACCACGTCCTCGGTGATGCGCACGCCGACGGTCTTCTTCCTCGGGTGCAGCAGCCGCCGCGGCACCTCCTTGGTGGCCGGGAGGATGAACGTGTACGGGCCCGGGGTCGACGCCTTCACCAGGCGGAACGACGCGTTGTTGATCTGCACGAACTGGCCGAGCTGGGCGAAGTCGTGGCACATCAGCGTGAAGTGGTGCCGGTCGTCGAGGTGCCGGATCTCCCGGATCCGGTCGAGCCCGTCCTTGTTGCCCATCCGGCACCCGAGCGCGAAGCATGAGTCGGTCGGGTAGGCGATCAGCCCGTCGTCCCGCACGATGTCCACGATCTGGCGGATCGCCCTCGGCTGCGGATTGACCGGATGTACGTCGAAATACTTCGCCACTCCGGGCAGCCTATTGCAAGCCACGCCCCGCCAAGTGGCCATCCCCCGGGCGCGTCACCGCTGGCAGGCTCGAAGTCGTGCGGAACGTTGCCGTGTTGACGACGTCTACGGTTCTCCCGTTCGAGCTGGCCGTCTACTGCGAGGTCTTCGGGATCGACCGGACCCATCGGGGTGTGCCGGCTTTCGACTTCGCGATCTGCTCCGAGCACCCCGGCGTGCCCGTGCCTATCCCGGGCGGCCTGCACGTCACGCCGACCGAGGGGCTGGAGCGGCTCGCGGCGGCCGACCTCGTCGCGGTCGCGCCGCCGATCTCGCCCACCCGGGAGGTCAGCCCGGCGGTCGCGGAGGCGCTGCACGCCGCCGCCGCCCGCGGCGCCCGGGTGGTTCCGGTGTCCGCGGCCGGAATCGAGCTGTGCCTGCGTCTGATCCGCGAGGATCACGGTTCGGTGGTCGCCGAAGCGGTCACCTGCGGCATGGTGCTCGGCCCGCGTCCGGCCCGTCCGGCGCCCCCGCCGCTGCGCCGCCCCGACGACGGCATCGACAAGCTGCTCGACTGGGCCCTCGGCAACCTGCACGAGGACCTGTCGATCGACGTCCTGGCCCGCCGGGCGTTCCTGTCCACGAGGTCGTTCGCCCGCCGGTTCCGGGCCGCGACCGGCACCACCCCGTACGCGTGGATCCTCGAGCAGCGCGTCCGCCTGGCCCAGCAGTTGCTCGAGACCGACCCGCGCGTCGGCGTCGAGGAGGCCGCGGGCCGCGCCGGCTTCAGCTCGGCGGCCCTGCTGCGGCAACACTTCCAGCGTCGTTTCGGCTGCTCCCCGTCGGAGTACCGAGCCCGCTTCGCGACCACATCGCCCGGATGACCGCGGCCATGTCCTCCCCGCCGAAGCCCTGCTGCTCGGTCTCGGCGTAAAGCTCGCGGCACACGTCCAGCAGCGGCGCCTCGATCCCGCGCTTGGCCGCGGCCTCCACGATGAGCCGGTTGTTGTAGTGCACGTCCCGGATCGAGGCCTGCGCCGCGAAGTCCCCGTCCACGATCTTCCCCGCCTTGCCCCGCGACACGTAGCTGGCCATCGGCCCGGCGTCGAGCACGCTGCGCAGCGTGCCCAGGTCGAGCCCGTGCCCCTCGGCGAAGTGGAACGCCTCGGCCAGCCCGGTGACCATGCTGATCAGGAAGGTGTTGACCGCCAGCTTCATGAGCAGCCCGTTCGGCGCCGTCCCGCAGTCGACCACTTCCCGGCACATGGGCGCCAGCAGCGGGCGCACCTGCTCCCGATCCTCGGGCTCGCCGGCCAGCATGGCGACGAGTTGTCCCGCCTCGGCCGGTCCCCGCGATCCCGACACCGGCGCCTCGACATATCGCCCGCCGGCAGCGACAACCCGCTCGCCGAGATCCGCGGAGTACTCCGGCGCGGTGGTGCCCATGTGCACCACAGTGCGCCCTTCGACGTACGGCCCGATCACGCTGTCGATGGCCTCGGCGTTGGCGAGCATGAGAAAGACGACTCCGGCCTGTTCGAAGACCTTTTGCGGGCTCTCCGCGAAGCGCGCGCCGTCCAGCGGCACGCCGGACCGCGTCCAGACGACCAGATCGTGGCCGGCCGCCACCAGGTTCGCGGCCATCGGCCGCCCCATCACCCCGAGCCCCAGAAATCCCAGCACCATGCCCACAAGATAGGGCGGCGGACGTCGGCCGACCGCCGCGATCGTGCGCAATGATCCCGCCATTCGCGGGGGAGTCCTCAGACGGCGTTCCGCAGGCCGCGGTCGGTGAGGGCGAGGAGGCCGGCGAGCGCGCAGGCCGCCGCGCTGCCGGCCAGCACCAGCTGGGGCGCGGCCACCGAGGCGAGCAGCGCGCCGGCGGCCGCTCCCAGCGGGGCGGCGGTCGCCAGCAGGCCGCGTTGCAGGCCGAAGACGGCGCCGTGTGCCGACGGGTCGGTCCAGCGTTGCAGGGCCGAGGTCTCGATCGTCGTGTACGGACCCCAGATCGCCCCGCTCACCAGGAACAACCCCGCCGCCACCGTGGAGTCGCCGACGACCAGCAACGGCAGCATGCTCGCGCCCCACAGCGCGGCCCCGGCGGCGTTGACCCGGCCCGGCCGGTCGCGGGCCAGGCGAGGCGCGGCGGCCAGCGAAAGGATCGCCCCGAGGCCGAACGCGGCCCAGATCATGCCGTAGGCGCCGGCGTCGCCGCCCAGCCGCTCCCGCACGAACGCGGGCGTGACCGTCTCGAACGGCCCGTACAGGAAGTAGTAGGCCGTCGACAGCGCGATAAGCGCGACCACCCGGCGGGGCATCCGGCGTGACCCGCGTGCCGGCACGCCGGCGGCGCGGGCGCCCGTGCCGGGCAGCGATCGCACCACGAACAGCGCGGCGAGCAGCAGGCCGGCCGGCACCACGACGGCGTACACCGGGCCGAGCAGGGCGAACGACGGCCCGACCAGGACGCCGGCGGCGAGCAGCGGCAACTGCTCGCTCAGCCCGATCACGGTGTTGGCCCGGCCGAGCAGGGGCGCGCCGACCAGGCGGGGGATCGCCCACCGGGTGGCGGCGTACGTGCCGGGGCTGGTCGCGCCGCACAGACCTCCGGCCACGAGGACGGCGGCGATCGGCAAGTTGCCCGCGACCGCTCCGCACGCGATCAGCGCGAGGAGCGCCGCACAGCGCACGGCGAGGTCGCCGGCGGCGACCCGGCGCGCACCCCATCGGTCGACCGCGCGCCCGGCCGGCCGCCCGGTCAGCAGCGTGGGCAGCCGCATCGCCAGCACGACCAGGGCGGTCTCGAGGCCGGTCCAGCCCTGCGGGCCGGCGATCCAGAGCACCAGCAGCAGCACGATGTTGTCGGCCGCGGCGGCCAGGAAGCCGAGCGCGCCCACCGCCCAGACCGGTGCGGGGATCCGGAGGGCGGGCGCGATCGTCACGGCGTCACGCTGCGGTCGACGGGGCAGTCCGCGCCGCAGGCCGGCCACGTGCAGACCCGGCAGGCGGTGTCGGCGTGGCGGCGCTCGCGGGGCTGGGTGAGCAGCGCCTGGGCCATGCCGTCGACGAGACCGGTCCGGACGTCCGGAGCCAGCGCGTCCAGCATCGCCGTGATCGCCGCGTCGCGCCGCGCGCCCCACGAGGCCAGCAGTTCCTGGCCGCCCGGTGCGAGGTGCAGCGGCACGCCCCGGCCGGTGGAGGCGCCGCGCGTGAGCAGCCCGCGGGCGGTGAGCCGGTCGACGAGCCGCACCGTGCCGGACTGGGTCAGCTCGACGCGCGGGCGCAGCCAGTCCTGGGAGCAGCCGTCGTAGGCGGCGACCAGCGTGAGGGCGGCCAGGTCACGCGCCTCGACGCCGAGGTCGCGCATCTCCGCGCGCAGCCGGTCCTGCATCGCGTTGAGCCAGGCGACCACCACGTTCGCGGTATGCATGACTCATTCATACCGGAACTCTGGCGGGAGCGCCTCCGCAGGACGATGCTGGGGCTTGTGGAAACTGAACTCTTCATCGGTGGCAAGTGGGTCCCCGCGTCCTCCGGGGATCGTTTCGACGTGCTCGACCCGGCGACCGGGGACGTGATCGCCTCGGTGGCCGACGGGAGCGAGGCCGACGCGGCCGCGGCGGTGGATGCGGCGGCCGCGGCGGGCAAGGCCTGGGCGGCGACACCCCCACGCGTACGCGGTGAGGCGCTGCGCAAGGCGTTCGAGCTGATGACCGAGCGGGCCGGCGAGCTGGCCAAGCTGATCAGCCTGGAGAACGGCAAGGCCCTCGTCGACGCGAAGGGCGAGGTCACCTACGCGGCCGAGTTCTTCCGGTGGTTCGCGGAGGAAGCCGTCCGCGGGGAAGGCCTGGTGAGCACCGCGCCCAGCGGGGCCAACCGGATCCTGGTGGTGCGGCAGCCGGTCGGTGTCTGCGTCCTCGTCACGCCCTGGAACTTCCCGGCGGCGATGGCCACCCGCAAGATCGGGCCGGCCCTCGCGGCGGGTTGCACGGTGATCCTCAAACCGGCCAGCGACACGCCGCTGACGGCCCTGGCCATGGCCGCGATCCTGGCCGAGGCCGGCGTCCCGGACGGGGTCGTCAACGTGCTGCCGTCGCGCAGCTCGGGCAAGGTCGTCTCCAAGATGCTCAAGGACCCGCGGGTACGGAAAGTGTCGTTCACCGGCTCGACCGAGGTGGGCCGCATCCTGCTCGCCCAGGCGGCCGACAACGTCGTGAACACGTCGATGGAGCTGGGCGGCAACGCGCCGTTCCTGGTCTTCGCCGACGCCGACCTCGACGCCGCCCTGGACGGCGCGATGATCGCGAAGATGCGCAACGGCGGCGAGGCGTGCACCGCCGCCAACCGCTTCTACGTCGAGGCGTCGGTGGCCGGCGAGTTCTCCCGGCGGCTCGCCGAGCGGATGGCCGGCCTGGTCGTCGGCCCGGGCACCGACGAGAAGACGCAGGTCGGCCCCCTGGTCAACGAAGACACCGTGAGCAAGGTCGACGGCCTGGTCAAGGGCGCGCTCGAGGGCGGCGCCACCGCGGTGACCGGCGGCAAGCGGCCGGACGGGAAGGGCTTCTACTACCCGCCGACCGTGCTGACCGGCATCCCGGGGGACGCGCCGATCCTGCGGGAGGAGATCTTCGGCCCGGTCGCGCCGATCGTCACCTTCGACACCGAGGACGAGGCCGTGCGGTACGCCAACGACACCGAGTTCGGCCTGGTCGCGTACGTGTTCACCAAGGATCTCGCCCGCGGCCTGAGGGTGAGCGAGGCGATCGAGGCCGGGATGGTCGGCCTGAACCGGGGCCTGGTGAGCGACCCGGCCGCGCCGTTCGGCGGGGTGAAGCAGAGCGGTATCGGGCGCGAGGGCGGACACGAGGGCCTGCTCGAGTACCTGGAGTCGAAATACATCGCGGTCAACTGGTAAGTACCTGAGAGACAGGCCGGGGTCATTGACTCCGGCCTCTCTCGTACCGCTATTGTGCTAGTTATCTAGTGGAATAGGGGTATCAATGATTGAGTTCCACCTGGACGCCCGCTCGGGCGTCGCGCCCTACATGCAGCTCATCCAGCAGGTGCGCCACGCCATGCGGCTCGGCCTGCTCAAGGAGGGCGACAAGCTCCCCACCGTCAAGGACGTCGTCGCCCGCATCGCGATCAACCCGAACACGGTGCTCAAGGCCTACCGCGAGCTGGAGTACGAGGGTCTCGTGCAGCCCCGCCCCGGCCTCGGCACCTTCGTGACCCGCACCCTCGGCGGCGAGGCCGACCTGGCCGCGTACGAGCCGCTGCGCCGCGACCTCGAGGGCTGGCTCGCCAAGGCGCGCGACGCCGGCCTCGACGACGAGAGCATCGAGGCGCTGTTCGTGAACACATTTCGTCACTTTTCGGCAGCAAGAGCGGGCTATTCCACCGGAAGACCAGGGCGGGGATGAAAGATGACCAGCGCTGTCGTCACTGAAGGACTCACCAAGCGGTACGGCCGGCGGCCGGCCCTGTCCGACTGCACCCTCGACATCCCGGCGGGCCACGTGGTCGGCCTGGTCGGGCCGAACGGCGCCGGCAAGTCGACGCTGCTGCAGCTGGTCTGCGGCCTGCTGCGCCCGACCGCCGGCCGGTTGACCGTGCTCGGCGGCGACGTGGTCAGCGGCTCGCCGCGGGTCGGGTTCGTGGCCCAGGACACCCCGGTCTACGGCGGTTTCACCGTCGAGGACCACCTGCGTCTCGGCCGCCACCTCAACCCGTCCTGGGACGACGCGCTCGCCCACGAGCGCGTCGAGCGGCTCGGCCTCGACCCGGCGCAGAAGGCCGGCAAGCTCTCCGGCGGCCAGCGCGCCCAGCTCGCCCTGACCGTGGCCATCGCCAAGCGGCCCGACCTGCTGCTGCTCGACGAGCCGGTGGCCGCGCTCGACCCGCTCGCCCGCCGCGAGTTCCTGCAGGGCCTGATGGAGTACGTCGCCGAGTCCGGCACCAGCGTGGTGATGTCCTCGCACCTGGTCGCCGACCTCGAGCGTGTCTGCGACTACCTGATCGTCCTGGTCAAGTCCCGGGTGCGGGTCACCGGCGAGGTGGAGGAGCTGCTCGCCTCCCATCACCGGATCACCGGCGCGCGCATCGATCCGGCCACGCTCGGGGGCGGCCGGCAGGTGGTGCACGCCCGGCACACCGACGTGCAGTCGACGCTGGTCGTGCGCAGCTCCGCCCCGATCGACGACCCGGCGTTCACGGTCGACGGCATCGACCTCGAAGACCTGGTCCTCGCCTACATGTCCGAGGCCGCGGAGGGCGGCCGCGATCGCGTACTGGAGAAGCAGCGATGATCTGGCTCACCTGGCGTCAGTTCCGTACCCAGGCCGTCGTCGGCTTCGCGGCCGCGGCCGCGATCGTCGTGGTCTTCTGGGCCACCCGCGGAGCACTGCTCGACCTGGCCCGGGACATGGGGTACACGGGCTGCACCACCGACTGCGCGACCCTCGCCGACCAGTTCCTGCGGCGGGCCCAGGAGGACTACTTCGGGCGGATGCTGTTCACCGGCAGCATCCTGCTGTTCGGGCTGCCGGTGCTGATCGGCCTGTTCTGGGGCGCCCCGCTGGTGGCCCGTGAGCTCGAGTCCGGCACTCATCGCCTGGTCTGGAACCAGACCGTCAGCCGCAACCGGTGGCTGGCCGTCAAGCTCGGCGGCGTCGCCCTGGCCACCGCCCTCATCGCCGGCCTGGTCAGCTGGGCCTTCACCGCCTGGGCCAGCCCGATCGACCGGGCCGGCGGCTGGATGACCCCGGACACCTTCACCGTCCGCGGGGTGGTGCCGATCGGGTACGCGCTGTTCGGCTTCCTGGCCGGGGTCACGATCGGGATGCTGCTGCGGCGCACGGTCGCCGCGATGGCGGTCACGCTGGTCGTCGTCGGGGCGATGATGTTCCTGATGATCGGGGTTCTCCGGCCGCACCTGGTGGGGCAGAGCACGTACCGGCAGACGCTGACGGCCGAGAGCGTCGGCGGCATCAGTCTCAGCATGGACGATCCCCGGCGGGACATCCGGGTCGAGGCCGAGGTGCCGGTGCGCGGCGCCTGGATCCTCAGCAACGACGTGGTGACCTCGTCGGGTGTGCCCTGGCGCGGGCCGTACGACCCCCAATACTGCGGACCGAACGCGCCCGGTGACGGTCCGCAGGGTTGCGCCCGGTGGATCGCTTCGCAGAATCTGCAACAAAAGGTGATCTACCTGGGTCCCGATAAGTTCTGGACACTCCAGTGGCGCGAACTGGGTGTTTTGGTGGTAGTTTCTGCGCTTCTCGCGATCTTCTGCTTCTGGTGGATACGACGCCGGGTGGCGTAGGGTCCGAGGGCACTTTGGGTAGTCGGCCGATGCTTACGCACCGGTAGTGAACTATTTTTCACTCCGGCGCCGTACCCCTTGTCGAGCGCATCGTGTGCTGCTCGATACTGGGGAACGTTTTTCGGCGGACCACACAGGTCGGGATCCACCTGAGAGGAATTCTCGGAAATGCGCAAGAAGCTGCTGGCGCTCGCGACGGTCGGGCTGCTGGCTACCGCCACGATGACGGCGTGTGACGACTCCGATGATTCGAGTAACGCCGGTAGTGGCAGCGGGTCCGGCAGTGGCTCGGGCAAGGCTCGGGTCGGTGTGATCCTTCCGGACACCAAGAGCTCGACGCGCTGGGGCAACGACGACCCGAAGTACCTGGAGGCCGAGTTCAAGAAGGCCGGGGTGCCGGTCGAGATCGTGAACGCCCAGGGCGACCGGGCGAACTTCGTGAAGATCGGCACCGACATGGTGAACAGCGGCGTGAAGGTGCTGATCATCGCGAACCTTGACTCGGACACCGGCAAAGAGGTGCTCGACAAGGCCAAGGAAAAGAAGATCCCGACGATCGACTACGACCGTCTGACGCTCAACGGCAGCGCCGACTTCTACGTCAGCTTCAAGAACGAAGTGGTCGGCAAGTACCAGGCTCAGGGCCTGATCGAATGCCTGCGGGTCAAGGGCGTCGTCAACCCGATCGTCGCCGAGCTCAACGGCTCGCCCACCGACAACAACGCCACGCTGTTCAAGGCCGGGTACGACTCGCTGCTGAACCCGAAGTACGACCAGGCGGTCTACACCAAGGGTCCCGACCAGTCCGTGCCCGACTGGGACAACGAGGAGGGCGGCAAGATCTTCGCGCAGATGCTCTCGCAGCAGCCGAAGATCGCCGGCGTCCTCGCCGCGAACGACGGCCTCGCCGGCGCGGTGATCAAGGTGCTGAAGGCGAAGGGCATGGCCGGCAAGGTTCCGGTCACCGGCCAGGACGCCACGCTCGAGGGTCTGCAGGCCGTGCTCTCCGGCGAGCAGTGCGTCACGATCTACAAGCCGCTGAAGCCCGAGGCGATCACCGCGGCCGACCTGGCGGTCAAGCTGTTCAAGGGCAGCAAGCCGACCACCCGCGAGCAGATCAAGGACCCCGAGTCGGGCGGTTACGTCCCGTTCGTCGGCCTCGAGCCGCAGCTGATCACCGCGGCGAAGGTCAAGGACGTGGTCGCGGACGGCTTCGTCGACAAGGCCAAGCTGTGCGCCGGCAAGTACGCCGCGCTCTGCGCGGAGTACGAGGTCAAGTAGTCATCGAGGAGCAGGGGCCAGGCGGATCCGCACGCGGCGGTTCTGCCGGCCCTTGCTCTCGACCTTGACCACCTCGACCCGGCCCACCTGAGCGGTGGAGGCCACGTGGGTGCCGCCGTCGGCCTGCACGTCCAGCCCGACGATGTCGATGACCCGGATCTCCGGCTCCTCCAAGGGCGGCAGCGCGTCCTGGGTCCGCACCAGCGTCGGGATCCGCAGCGCCTCCTCGCGCGGCAGGATCCGCGCCACGATCTTGCGGTCGGCCGCGATCTCCGCGTTGACCGCGTCCTCCAGGGACTGCTTGAACCCCGGCGGCACCTCGGGCAGGTTGAAGTCCATCCGCGCCTCGCCCGGCTGCATGTTGCCGCCGGTGACCAGCGCCCCGAAGTCGCGGAACACCGTCCCGCACAGAATGTGCAGGCCGGAGTGGGTGCGCATGAGCGTGCTGCGGCGCTCGTCGTCGATCGCGCCGCGCACCGTTGTTCCCACCGGGGGCACCGGGTCGCCGGGCGCCGGGATGAGATAGAAGTCGTCTCCCTTGCGGGTGTCGACGATCCGCGTCCGCACGCCCTGCCACAGCAGCACCCCGTGGTCCGGCGGCTGCCCGCCGCCGCCCGGATAGAAGGCGGAGCGGTCGAGGACGATCCCCGCCTCCGGGTCGGAGGCGAGCACGGTGCAGTCCCACTCCCGCAGCGTGGGGTCTTCCCAGTCCAGGCGCGCGCTCATGCCAGCAGCTCCTTCACTCGGGGGATGACCTTGGTGGCGTACAGCTCGATGCCGGTCATCAGGCGCTCGTGGGGCAGCGTGCCGGCCGAGTACTTCAGGTCGAAGCGCTGGACGCCCAGGTCCTTGACGGTCTTGGCGATCTTCTGAGCGACGGTCTCGGGCGACCCGGCGTGCCAGGCGCCCTCGTCGATGTCGGCCTGGAAGCGGTCCCGGGCGAGCGGCGGCCATCCCCGCTCGCGGCCGATGCGATTCATCATGACGCGTACGTGCGGCCAGAGGAGCTCGGCGGCCTGGTCGTCGGTCTCCGCGACGAAACCGGGGCAGTGCACCGCCACCGGGGTGTCCTCGGGCCGGCCGAACTCCTTGAGGGCCCGCCGGTACAGGTCGACGTACGGCGCGAACCGGGCCGGCGCGCCCCCGATGATCGCGAGGACCAGCGGGAAGCCGTACTCGGCGGCGCGGACCACCGACTCGGGGCTGCCGCCGACGCCGATCCACGTACGGATGCGGCCGTTCTCCGTCTTCGGGTAGACCTGCTGCTCCTTGAGGCCGGGGCGGACCGTGCCCTCCCAGGTCACCGGGCCCTCGGTGAGCAGCTTGGACATCAGGTCGGCCTTCTCGGCGAACAGCTTGTCGTAGTCGGCGAGGTCGTAGCCGAACAGCGGGAACGACTCGGTGAACGAGCCGCGGCCGAGAGTGATCTCGGCCCGCCCGTTCGAGACCGCGTCGAGCGTGGCGAACCGCTCGTAGACGCGGACCGGGTCGTCGGAGCTGAGCACGGTGACCGCGGTGCCCAGGGCGATCCGCTCGGTGCGGCTCGCGATCGCCGCCAGGACGACCTCGGGGGAGGAGACCGCGAAGTCGTCGCGGTGGTGCTCGCCCAGGCCGAAGGCGTCGACGCCGAGCCGGTCGGCGAGCACGGCCTGCTCGATCACGTTGCGGATGACCTGCGCGTAGCTCAAGCGGGACCCGTGGGCGTCGGCGGTGACGTCGCCGAAGGTGTCCAGACCGAATTCGACCATGATCACACGCTACCCCCCGCCCCTTTCGTCAGACGCGGCCCTTCAGGCGGCGGCCCATCTCGCGGGCGATCTCCTTCTGGGCGTCGCGCTCGGCCATGACCTGCCGCTTGTCGTACGACTTCAGGCCCCGCGCCATGCCGAGCTCGACCTTCGCCCAGCCGTTGCTGAAGTACATCGACAACGGGACGAGGGTCAGGCCGTTCCCGTCGCGCAGCTGGCTCAGGATCTTCGCGATCTCCACCCGGTGCAGCAGCAGCTTGCGGGTGCGGCGCGGGACGTGGTTGGTCCAGCTGCCGTAGCCGTACTCGGCGATGTGCAGGCCGTACAGCATGATCTCGCCCTCGTGCTCCTGGGCGAACGCGTCGACCAGGGAGGCGCGGCCCTCCCGCAGGGATTTCACCTCGGTGCCGGCCAGCACCAGACCCGCCTCGTACGTCTTGAGGATCGCGTAGTCGTGCCGCGCCTTCTTGTTCGAGGCGATCAGCTTCCGGCCCTGTTCCTTTGCCACCGGCTCACGGTACCGGGCGCCTCATCGCGTAGGACACGCTGCTCAGGCGGTGCGGCTCGCCCTGGACGTGGATCGCGGCCCGCGCGTAGGCCTGCCACCCGGCGGCGCCGGCCCGGTTGAGGTGGCGCAGGTCGTCGAAGCGCTCGTCGGTGCCCCAGCGCAGCACGCCGCCCGGGTGGTGGAAGGTGGCCGTCCAGTCCATGAACTTGTCGGTGCCGAGCGTGCCGGCGGCGCGGTACTCGAGCCGCGCGTATTCCCAGTTGGTCACCCGTTCGATTATGCCAATACCCCTTTCGGTGCGCTGTCCGATCTCGACACCCGTCCGACCACCCCGCCCGCCACCCCTGACCCGATTGAAGGCCAGCCTTCCGCCGACCTTCCGACAGTGACGTGGCTGACTCTTCCCTGAGATAACCCTGAGCTTGGGCTTTATCGGGTTGGGCGGCCCGGCGGGTCCGGCATACCCTTCGGCCGTCAGACGAGGAATGACGTCTCGGGGGGAGACGGCGATGGCTACGGGTGGGATAGCGAGACTGGTCTGCGGGCGATGGTCGAAGTGGATCGTCCTCGGGCTGTGGGTGGTGGTGCTGGCGATCGCGGGACCGCTCGCCGGCAAGCTCTCCGGCGTCGAGAAGAACGACAACTCGGCCTGGCTGCCCGGCGGCGCGGAGTCGACCGCGGTGATGGACCTGCAGAAGCAGTTCCAGCCGGACGACATCGTCCCGGCGATCATCGTCTACGAGCGCGCGAGCGGCATCACCGAGGCCGACCAGGCCAAGGCCGCCGCCGACGCGAAGGCGTTCGCCGGGGTGCAGGGCGTCGTGGGCCAGATCCAGGGACCGGTGCCGTCGCAGGACAAGCAGGCCCTGTCGACGCTGGTGAACGTCAAGGTCGACGAGGACGGCTGGGACAAGATCGTCGACGTCGTCGATGACATCAAAGCCATTTCGGGTACGGGTGAGAACGGGCTCGCCATTTATCTGACCGGTCCGGCCGGCAACGCGGCGGACTCGGCGGGCGCGTTCGAGGGCATCGACGGCACCCTGCTGTACACCACGCTGATCGTGGTGGCGGTCATTCTGCTGATCACGTATCGGAGTCCGATCCTCTGGCTCTTCCCGATCATCAGCGCGGGCGTGGCGCTGACCACCGCGCAGGCGGTGATCTACCTGCTGGCCGAGCACGCCGGCCTGGTGGTGAACGCGCAGAGCGCCGGCATCCTCACGGTGCTGGTCTTCGGCGCCGGCACCGACTACGCGCTGCTGCTGGTCGCGCGGTACCGCGAGGAGCTGCGCAAGCACGAGGACCGGCACGAGGCGATGGCGATGGCCCTGCACCGCGCCGGGCCCGCGATCATCGCGAGCGCCGCGACCGTGGCGATCGGCATGTCGATCCTCACGCTCGCCGAGCTCAACTCGACCTCCGGCCTCGGGCCGGTCGCCGCGCTGGGCATCGTGGTCGGCCTGCTCGCCATGATCACGCTGCTGCCGGCCATGCTGGTCATCTGCGGCCGCTGGCTGTTCTGGCCGGCCCGCCCGAAGTTCGGCACCGCCGAGCCGACCGCCACCGGCTTCTACGCCCGGCTCGGCGCCGGCATCGGCCGCCGCCCGCGCGCCGTCTGGATCGGCACGTCCCTCGCGCTGGGCGTCATGGCGCTCGGCCTGCTGCAGCTCAACGCCAACGGCCTGTCCACCGCCGACAGCTTCACCACCAAGCAGCCGTCGGTCACCGGTGAGGAGGCGCTCGGCCGGCACTTCCCGGCGGGCGGTGGACAGCCGGTCACCGTGATCGCCAACGCGGCCCGGGCCGACCAGGTCCGCCAGGCCCTCGCCGGGGTGGCGGGGATCAGCTCGGTCGCCGACCCGGTGGTCAAGAACGGCCTGGTCCAGCTGGACGGCACGCTGACCGACGCGCCGGACAGCACAGCCGCCCAGGACACGGTGGTCCGGGTGCGCGACGCCGTGCACGCGGTGCCGGGGGCGAACGCCCAGGTCGGCGGCGCGACCGCGATGGTGGTCGACATCAACGACGCCAACCGGCACGACAACCAGCTGATCATCCCGCTGGTGCTGCTGGTCGTGCTGGTCATCCTCGGCCTGCTGCTGCGGGCGATCGTGGCGCCGGTGATCCTGATCCTCACCGTGGTGCTGTCGTTCGCGGCGGCGCTGGGCGTCAGCGCGCTGGTCTTCCGGCACGTGTTCGGCTGGTCCGGTGAGGACACGTCGTTCCCGCTGTTCGTCTTCGTGTTCCTGGTCGCGCTCGGCATCGACTACAACATCTTCCTGATGACCCGGGTGCGGGAGGAGGCGCGGGCGCACGGCACCCGGCGCGGCGCGGTCATCGGCCTCGCCGCGACCGGCGGCGTGATCACGTCGGCCGGCATCGTGCTCGCGGGCACGTTCGCGGCGCTCGGCAGCCTGCCGCTGGTCGCGTTCGCCGAGATCGGGTTCGCGGTCGCGTTCGGCGTCCTGCTCGACACGCTGATCGTGCGTTCGGTGCTGGTGACCGCGCTCAACCTCGACGTCGGCCGGTGGATGTGGTGGCCGTCGAAGCTCACCCAGGTGCGCGACAAGCCCGCCGAGGTCGACGGGCCGGCCGAGCCGTTGTCAGCATCTGAACCCGAACTTACGCACTGACCTACGCGCCTTGCAGGGTCGGGGGACCACCGACCCTGCAAGGAGGCGAGGCCATGAAGGCCGTCCGGGTTCACTCCTACGGCAAGCGACCGTCGATCGACGAGGTGCCCGAGCCCGTGATCTCGGGACCGCTCGACGTTCTGGTCCAGGTGGGCGCGGCCGGGCTCTGCCGCACCGATCTGCACATCATCGAGGGACAGTGGGCCGAGAAGTCCGGCGTGCAATTGCCGTACACGATCGGTCATGAGAACGCCGGATGGGTGCGTGAGATAGGCAGCGCCGTCACCAATGTCGCCGTAGGCGACGCGGTGATCCTGCATCCGCTGGTCACCTGCGGACTGTGCCGGCCCTGCCGCTCCGGCGACGACGTGCATTGCGAGAACTCGCGCTTCCCCGGCATCGACTCCGACGGCGGGATGGCCGAACTGCTGCTCACCACCGCCCGCTCGGTGGTCAAGCTGGCCGGCGGGCTGGAGCCGGCGGCCGTCGCGGCGCTCGCCGACGCCGGGCTGACCGCCTACCACGCCGTCCGCAAGGCGGTGCCGCTGCTGTATCCGGGCACGACCTGCGTGGTGATCGGGGCCGGCGGCCTCGGGCACATCGGCGTCCAGTGCCTGCTCGCGATGACCGCCACCCGCGTCGTGGTGGTCGACCCCAACCCGGCGGCCCGGGCCCTCGCCCAGGAACTGGGCGCGCACGAGGTGTTCGACTCCACCGCCGACCTGCACGACAGCGCGCACGTGGTGCTCGACTTCGTCGGCGAGCAGGGCGCGGAGAAGGAAGGGCTCGCGGTGACGCGGCGGGCCGGCAGCTACTTCGTGATCGGCTACGGCGGCACCATCGACATCCCGACCATCGACCTGATCTCCACCGAGCGCAACATCGTCGGCAACCTCGTCGGCTCCTACAACGACCTCGACGAGCTGATGACGCTCGCCGCGCAGGGCAAGGTCACCCTGCACACCCGGCAGTACCCGCTCGCCGCGGTCAACGAGGCCATGGACGATCTGGAGGCCGGGCGCCTGCAGGGCCGCGGGATCCTGGTGCCCTGATGTACCACAAGGATGGCCACGACTACGTCGTCGTCGACGGTAACGCGCGCTTCTGGGACGGCGGCCCCGCCAACCAGCGCAACCGCTACGGCGAGGGGTACGTCAACTGCCTGTTCGACTACCACACCCACCTGTCGCCCCCGGACCGGCGCTGGACGCTCGAGGAGTTCGAGCGCTGCGCCGAGGACCGGATGATCCACGACCTGTTCGAGGTGGGGCACGCCGACGTGGCCATCCTGCAGTCCACCTGCCTGACCGACTGGTTCGTCAACGGCTTCACCACCACCGCCGAGAGCGGCTCGCTCGCCGAGCGCCACCCGGGCCGGTTCCTCGTCAACGGGCGGTTCGACCCGCGCGACGGCGAGGCCGGCCTGGAGGAGCTCGAGCGGCTGCACGAGCGGTGGCAGCTGCAGGGCGTCACGCTCTGCACCGGCGAGTGGAAGGGCAACAGCAAGGGGTGGAAGCTCAGCGACCCGTGGGCCTACCGGTATCTGGAGGCCTGCCGGTCGCTGGGCATCCGCAACATCCACGTCTACAAGGGCCCGACGGTGTACCCGATGAACCGGGACGCCTTCGACGTGGCGGACGTCGACGACGCCGCCACGGCCTTCCCGGAGCTCCGCTTCGTGGTCGAGCACGTGGGGCTGCCCCGGCTCGACGAGTTCTGCTGGATCGCCACGCAGGAGCCCAACGTGTACGGCGGGCTCGCGCTCGCCCTGCCCTTCCTGCACACGCGGCCCCGGTACTTCGCGCAGATCATCGGGGAGCTGCTGTACTGGCTCGGCGAGGACCGTCTGCTGTTCGGCAGCGACTACGCGATCTGGCAGCCCGGGTGGCTGGTCGAGCGGTTCGTCGACTTCCAGATCCCGGAGGACATGCAGGGGGAGTACGGCGTTCTCACCCCTGCCGCGAAGCAGAAGATCCTGGGGCTGAACGCCGCCCTCCTGTACGACCTGAAAGATTTATTTGACCGCTAGCTCTCCCAGCTCCGACCAGTCGTCCTGGTCGATGGTCTGGCTGATGATCTTCGGGGTCGCCACCAGGTACTGCGGGAGGTCCTGCTGGGCCTGCTTGAAGTGCGCCGACCCGACGTGCGCGGCGCCCGCGTCCCCGTCCCGGAACGCCTCGATGAGCACGTACTCCTGCGGGTTGTCGAGGCTGCGCGACCAGTCGAACCACATGCACCCCGGCTCGCCCCGCGTCGCCCGGGTGAACGGCCCCGAGATCTCCGGCCACTGCTCGGCGTGCTCCGGCTTGATGAGGAACTTGGCGGTAATGAAGATCATGACAGTTCACCTTTCGCGCGATCAGCCATCGGGGTTCCCTCCCCGGCGGCGCGGACGGACGCTGGGTGCATGAGCGGCAAAGGCGCTGGTCTTCTCCAGTCCGTGGAACGGGCGATGCGCGTGCTCGACCACATCGCAGCCTCCCCCTGTCCCGTCGCCGCACGGGATGTCGCCAGTGCGCTCGGCTTGACCCTCCCTACCACCTACCACCTGCTCACCACTTTGGTCACGGGTGGATACCTGGTTCATCTCCCCGAGGAAAAGGCGTACGCCCTCGGCCACCGCGTCGACGACCTGGCCCGGGGCCTGCACCGCCAGATCGCGGTCCCGCCGTCGGTGCAGCGCGTGGCCGAGGTGGTCCACCAGCAGGCCCAGGCGGCGGCCTACTACGCCGCGTTACGCGACGCCGAGATGATCGTCGCGCACGTGGCCGAGTGCTCCGAGCACCCCCGGATCCGGCCGCTGGACGTCGGGTTCCACCAGGCGCCGCACGCCACGGCCTTCGGCAAGCTGATGCTGGCCACGCTGCCCGCCGAGACCCGCGAGTCCCTGCTGGACCACACCGGCACGCCCCCGGTGACCCGGTCGACGGTGACCAGCCGGGCGCTGCTGACCAGCCAGCTGCACCAGGTGCGGGGGACCGGCCTGGCGGTCGAGGTGGACGAGTTCCAGGCCGGGCTGAGCTGCATGGCCGCCCCCGTGACCGACGCGGCCGGCCGCTTCGTCGGGGCGGTGGCAATCTCGATGCCGACGTCCCGGCTGCGGGCGGACCGCTGGACCGCCGAGCGCGCCGTCCGCCTCGGCGCCGTCCGCGCGACCCGGGCCGTGGCGCTGAGCACGGCCGTCCGCTCGGGCCGCCTCACCTGACCGCCTTGTCCGCGATCCGACTGGGCCCTGCCCGGATCGCGGCTGTAGTCCCCGGCGATCGACCCGGCAGCAGCCGTGGCGTGCGTGCGGTCGCGACGGCCCGGACGGGCGCTGCCGGGCGGCTGCCCCGCGAGTGCGGGCCGGATGGGCGCAGCGGCTGGTCGGCGGCGGGTCGAGCCTGGCGGTGGCCGTGGCCTGCGCGCGAGTGCGGGCCGGATGGGCGCAGCGGCTGGACGGCGGCGGGTCGAGCCTGGCGGCGGCTGTGGCGTTACGGGCGGGCGCGGCGGCAGGCGGGCCCGGCAGACGACGGCTTGCCGGCGTGAGCGCGCGTCGCGGCAGCCGTGCGGGCCGGGCGAGCACTGCGGTGCGCGGAGGGGCCGGACGGCCGTGACGGTGGCCGCGGCCTGGGGTTGGGCCCGTCGGCGCCGCTTGGCGCCGACGAGCGAACGGTGGTCAGGGGCGTTTGTCCTCCACGTGGATGACCGTCAGGTCGTGGGCGTCGCGGTCGCGGTTGGCGCGGCCGATCAGGCCCACGGCGAGCGGGGTGTTGTCGTCGTCCTGGGTTATGTCGTCCTGATCCGCGTCGTCCGGGGCGACGTAGGTCAGGATGTCGGGGTGGTGGCTGGTGACGATCCAGCCGGGGACCGACTCCAGGGGGACCGTGCCGAAGTCCGCCGAGGCCGAGCCGGCCTGGACCGGCCCGTGCTCGCGGAGGATCGTTACGGCCTGGGCTGCCAGATCGTCCGCGGGACTGACCAGGACGACGCAGGTGCCGTGCTCGAACAGCACCCACGACTTCTCGTCACCCACGATGATCTGCCGCCAGGTGTCTACCAACGGATCCTTGTCCGCCATGCGGCCCGCCTTCCTCAAGTTCCGAGTTGCGGTCCGAAGTATGCCCCCCGGGTACGACACTTTCCGCACCTAGCGCCCTGACCTGCGACAACACCGGGTCCACAGTGGCGCCGCCGCCCGGTGACGGCGTCGGAGGGCCGCGATCAGCCCATATTCGATCGCGGTCGCCGCGCCGGCCGCGGATGGCCGCGCCCGAGCCGGGCGCGGCCAAGCGCAGGCGGCTAGGAGATGGCGGCGGAGACGGCCGGGTACCAGCGGTCGGCGATCTTCACGTCGCCGGCGTTGCTCGGGTGTACGCCGTCGTAGGTGTCGGTGGCCGTGTTGAAACCGGTCCACTGGTCGACGACCGTGATGGGGGAGGCCGAAGTCGACAGCGACGACGCCCACGCGGGGATCGCGGCGTTGAGGTTGACGACCCGGGCCGCGCACTCGGTGCAGTTGGCCGGGTTCATCGGGATGATCTGGGCGACGAGGATCTTCATGGTCGGCTTGGAGGCGCGCATCTGGCCCACGAGCCTCGTGAAGGCGGCGAGGATCGTCGGCGTCGGGATGTTGTTCCACACGTCGTTGGTGCCGAAGTGCATCATCACGACATCGGGGTGGGTGGCGGCCAGCCAGCCGACGAGCTGGTCCTGGTTGGCGACGCTGGTGGCGAGGAAGCCGCCGTGGCCCTCGTTCTCGCCGTCGTAGGTGAAGCCGCAACCCTGGGGTGGCAGGGTGCCGACGAAGTCGACCCGGGCGGCGGGCAGCTTCTGCCACAGCAGCGCCCGCCAGCAGCCGGGGGAGCCGGTGATCGAGTCACCCAGCGCCATGATCTTCACCGGCGAGCCGGCCGGGGGAGTGGTAGGGGGAGTCGTCGGCGGTGTGGTGGGCGGCGTTGTAGGAGGAGTTGTCGGTGGCGTGGTCGGTGGCGTCGTCGGGGTCACGCCGCCCGTGCAGGTCACACCGTTGAGGGCGAAAGCAGCGGGCACCGGATTGCTGCCCGTCCACGACCCGTTGAAGCCGAAGGAAGCCGTGCCACCGGTGGCGATGGCGTTGTTCCAGGCGGCGTTGCGCACGGTGACCGCGGATCCGGACTGGGTCACGGATCCGTTCCACAGTTGCGTCACGGTCTGTCCGCCGCCGAAGGCGAACGCCAGCGACCAGCCGTTGATCGGGTCGCCGAGGTTGGTGACGTCCACGGCGGCGCCGAAGCCGCCCGGCCACTGGCTCGAGACCGTGTACTTGACCTGACAGCCGGCGGCGGCCGAGGCCTGGCCGGCGGTGACGACGGCGGCGGCCGTCAGGGCGGTGGTGGCGACGGCGAGGATCGCCAGTCTTCGTCGGTGCATGGGGGTCCTCCCGGAGGACGCGGGATGTGGGTGGGGACCTTGACTACGAACGCGGAAGCCCTCAATCTGGGAGCGCTCCCATCCATGACTTTAAATCTAAGGGGCTTCGCGTGGCCACCAGGAGAAAGATCGCCGCCGTCTTCGCGGTCGCGACCGTCGGCACGGGGCTGCTGGCGGTCGCGGCCCGTGCGGACGCCGCGGCGGGATGTCAGGTGAAATACACGGTCACGAATACGTGGCCCGGCGGCTTCGGGGTGGCGGTCGACGTGACCAACCTCGGCGACCCGATCAACGGCTGGACCCTCGGCTTCGCCTTCCCGGGCTCGCAGACGATCAGTCAACTGTGGAACGGTGTGGTCACGCAGACCGGCGCGAGCGTCCAGGTCAAGGACGCCGGCTACAACGCCGCCCTGGCGACGAACGCGACGACGAGCTTCGGCTTCAACGGGAACGGCACGGCCGCGACCCCGGCAGCTTTCACCCTCAACGGTACGGCGTGCACCGGCGCGACAAATCCGACAAGTCCCCCGACGACCGGACCGACCACGACGCCGCCCACCACGCCGCCCACCACGCCGCCGACGACCCCGCCCACCACGCCGCCCACCCCACCGCCGACCGGGCCGGTCACGGTCAACGGCAAGCAGGCCGAGCGCCTCGACCGCGGCGTGGTCAGCGTCCATTCCAGCAGCGGCAACCTGATCAGCTGGCGCTTGCTCGGCACCGACCCGGGCGGCATAGCGTTCAACGTCTACCGCGGCGCCACCAAACTGAATGCCGGCCCGATAACCGGCTCCACCAATTACCTCGATTCCGGGGCCGCCGCCGGGCAGACGTACACGATAAAGGCCGTTGTCAATGGCGCCGAGCAGGCCGCCGAAGGCCCGGCGCTGAACTTCGCGAACGGCTATCTGGATGTGCCGATCCAGAATCCGAACAGCTCGCTCTACACCGCCAACGACGCGAGCGTCGGCGACCTCGACGGCGACGGCAAACTCGACATCGTCCTCAAATGGGATCCGACGAACGCCAAGGACAACTCGCAGTCGGGGGTGACCGATCCCGTCTACGTGGACGGTTACAAGCTCGACGGCACCCGTTTGTGGCGGGTCAACCTCGGCCGGAACATCCGGGCCGGCGCGCATTACACCCAATTCCAGGTGTACGACTACGACGGCGACGGCGATGCGGAAGTGGCCATGAAGACCGCCGACGCCACCGTCGACGGCACCGGCCGGGTCATCGGCGACGCGAACGCCGACTACCGCAATTCCAGCGGCTACATTCTTTCCGGCCCCGAGTTCCTGACGATGTTCGACGGACGCACCGGCGCCGCCCTGTCGACGGTGAACTACGAACCGCCGCGCGGCACCGTTTCCAGCTGGGGCGACTCGTACGGCAATCGGGTCGACCGCTTCCTGGCCGGAACCGCTTACCTGGACGGCAGCCGCCCGAGCGTCATCATGGCGCGCGGCTATTACACCCGGTCGGTGATCGTGGCCTGGGACTTCCGGAACGGGACGCTGACCCGGCGCTGGACCTTCGACTCGAATTCGTCGGGAAACAGCGCCTACGCCGGGCAGGGCAACCACCAGTTGTCCATTGCGGACGTGGACGCCGACGGCCGCGACGAGATCATCTACGGCTCGATGGCGGTCGACGACAACGGCGGGCGGCTGTGGAACAACGGCAACGGGCACGGCGACGCCATGCACGTCGGCGACCTCGACCCGTCGCGACCCGGCCTGGAGGAGTTCAAGGTCGACGAGGACGGCAGCAAGCCGTCGTCCTGGTTCGCCGACGCCCGCACCGGCCAGGTCATCTGGTCGACCGCGGCGAACGGCGACAACGGGCGCGGCGTCTCGGCCGACATCTGGTCCGGCAGCCCGGGCGCCGAGTCGTGGTCGTCGGCGGCGGACGGCGTGCGCAGCCCGTCGGGCACGGTGGTTTCCTCGCGCAAGCCCGGCTCGACGAACTTCGTGATCTGGTGGGACGGCGACGCGACGCGGGAGCTGCTCGACGCCACGCACATCGACAAGTACGGCACGTCGGGCGACACCCGGCTGCTGACCGGCGCCGACGTGCACTCGAACAACGGCACCAAGTCGACCCCGTCGCTGTCCGGCGACATCCTCGGCGACTGGCGCGAGGAGGTCATCTGGCCGACGAGCGCCAACAACGCGCTGCGCATCTACAGCACCCCGACCCAGACCAGCCGGCGGATCGTGACGCTGCTGCACGACGCGCAGTACCGCGAGGCCATCGCCTGGCAGAACACGGCGTACAACCAGCCGCCGCATCCGAGTTTCGCGATTCAGTAGATCGTTTCTCGTAAGGACGGGATCCCCGGTTCGCCAATTCGCGCGAGCCGGGGATCTCGGCCATTTGCCGTGAATGGGCACGGCCGCTCTACCGGCGGTCTGGTTGGATGGTGAGGCCGATCACATTTGCGGGCGGAAGGCGGACGCGGCGCATGGCGATGCGGGAAGAGGGATTCGTGGCGGTCCGCGAAAGGCTGGAACGCCGGGTTCTGCCCTATGTGCTCTGGCTCAGCGCCGGCATCTATTCGCTGCTGAAATTCGTCGACAGCGACCTCAAGCTGGAGGGCTGGGAGTTTCCGCTGATCCTGGTCACGCTGGCGGTCGTGCTGCACCTGGCCGACCTGACCCGGACGGATCTGCTGGCCGAGTTCGGCACGTCGCGCCGGGCCGGCGACGGCGTGGCGAAGCGGTTGGACGACATGGCGCTCGCCTTGCGCAACGCCGAACGCGACCTGGACGACATCAAGGGCCTGATGTCCGACGGGAGCAACCTGCGGGTCTTCGACTCCGCCGACGAGTACTTCAAAAGCCTGCGGATCGCGGTCGAGCAGGCGAATTCCCGGCTCTGGGTCTGTTACGTGCGCGAGCGCCCGCCGGAACAGCAGGGCGACGCGGCCCGGGAGTATTTCTCCTACTGCGACCAATGGGTCAAACAACCCGGCCACAGCATGCGGCGGGTCGTCTTCGTCCGGCCCGACAACCACGAGATGAAGAAGTGGCTGCTGGGCGAGCGCCGCAAGACGGCGAATCCGGCCGCCCACTATCAGATCCGCATGCGGCCGGAAACGCCGAAGGACAAGATCAGCGTGGGGCTCATCGACGACAAGCTCATTTTCTGCTCGTTTGCCGGCGACCGCGACGACATCCAGGGGTTCAGCCTTGAGAACGCGCGCCTCGTGCAGCATTTCCGGGCGTATTTCTCGCGCATGTGGGACATGGCGGAGGTGCCCGGCGAGGGCCGCACCCGCTAGAGCCGGTCGGCGGGCACCTGCTCGATGCGGGTCCAGCCTTTCCAGCCGCGTTCCTCCAGGATCGCCATGAGCCGCTTGGCGCCCGGCGAGGACTCGAGCATGGTCGTGTCCATCAGGTCGGCGAACGCGTCGTCGAAGGGGCCGTCCCCGGTCTCGCCGGCCTTGACCGCGCGGATCAGGACCTTCTCCATGACGTCGGCGATCTCGACGATCCGGGGGTCGTCGGGCGGCCAGTCGAGCGCGTCGCTCACCAGGTGGTAGAAGCGCACCATGTCGGGGTTGTCGAGGTCCTTGTGCTTCTGGGCGATCACGAAGTCGATCAGGTCCGGCACCCGGGCGGCCACCATGATCCAGCCGTCGCGTTCCAGCTCGATGTAGCGCTCCTGCAGGCCGAGGCCGCGCAGCCGGTCGAGGTAGCCGACGACGCTGGGCGGGAGCGTGAGCTGTTCGCCGGCGGCGAGCCGGGCCAGCCGTACGCGTGTGGCCTGAAGCCGGCGGATCTCGGCGCGCAAATCCTTGTCGATCTCCTGCACGCCGTCGGCGAAGGCCGCAGGGCCGGCGTCCAGGAGCTGCTGCACCCGCGACAGCGGCACGCCGGCGTCGGTCAGCGTCCGGATGCGGATCAGCCGCACGATCGCGGAGGCGTCGTAGATCCGGTACCCCGAGCGGTCGCGCCCGGGCTCCGGCAGCAGCCCGACGTCGTGGTAGTGCCGGAC
Source organism: Actinoplanes sp. CA-142083 (assembly GCF_050942195.1). Lineage (NCBI taxonomy): Bacteria > Bacillati > Actinomycetota > Actinomycetes > Micromonosporales > Micromonosporaceae > Actinoplanes > Actinoplanes sp. CA-142083. The sequence continues at coordinate 5,597,128 of NZ_CP192076.1, read as the reverse complement.
CGCCCGCACCGTCACGCCCGCGTACGACGCCAGCTGGCCGATGGTGAGCATGACTCTCAGCCTGCCTCAGGCGATCTTCCGGCGGTAGGCGGCCATCGCGAACGCGTACGCCACGACGAGCAGCCCCGCGCACCAGCCGAGGGCGATCCAGACGTCACCGCCGACCGGCTCGCCGGCGAACAGCGCACGGATCGTGTTGACGATCGGCGTCACCGGCTGGTGCTCGGCGAACCAGCGGACCGGGCCGGGCATGGTCTCGGTGGGCACGAACGCCGAGCTGACGAACGGAAGGAAGAGCAGCGGGTAGGCGAACGCCCCCGCGCCCTCGACCGTCGACGCGGTGAGGCCCGGGATCACGGCGACCCACGTGAGCATCAGCGTGAACAGCAGCAGGATGCCGGCGACCGCCAGCCACGCGAGCGCGCCGGCCCCGGTGCGGAAGCCCATGAGCAGGGCGACCCCCACCACGATCACCAGCGAGATCAGGTTGGCGGCAAGCGAGGTCAGCACGTGCGCCCACAGCACGCCCGAGCGGGCGATCGGCATCGACTGGAAGCGCTCGAAGATGCCGCTCTTGAGATCCATGAACAGCCGGAACGCGGTGTACGAGATGCCCGACGCGACCGTGATCAGCAGGATGCCGGGCAGCATGTAGTCGATGTAGCTGACCGGGCCGGTGTCGATCGCGCCGCCGAACACGTACACGAACATCAGCATGAGGGCGATCGGCATGATCGCGGTGGTGATGATGGTGTCGAGGCTGCGCGTGATGTGGCGCAGGGTCCGCCCGGTCAGCACGGCGCTGTCGCCGAGGAAGGTGGTGGCGCTCATGCCTGCTCCCTGCCGTCGTTGATGATCGCGAGGAAGATCTCCTCGAGAGTGGGCTGCTTCTCGACGTACTCGACGGTGGCGGGCGGCAGCAGCTGCTTGAGCTCGTCGAGGGTGCCGTTCGCGATGATCCGTCCCTGGTGGAGGATCGCGATCCGGCCGGCCAGCTGCTCGGCCTCGTCCAGGTACTGCGTGGTGAGCAGCACCGTCGTGCCCCGCCCGGCGAGGTCCTTGATCGTCTCCCACACCTCGAGGCGGGCCTCGGGGTCGAGGCCGGTGGTCGGCTCGTCCAGGAAGATCACCGGTGGGTTCCCGATGAGGCTCATCGCGATGTCGAGGCGGCGGCGCATGCCACCCGAATAGGTCGACACCCGGCGGCCGCCGGCTTCGGTCAGCGAGAAGCGGCCGAGCAGATCGTCCGCGATCGCGCCCGGATCCGGCAGGTGCCGCAGCCGTGCGACGAGCACCAGGTTCTCCCGGCCGGTGAGGATCTCGTCGACGGCGGCGAACTGCCCGGTGAGGCTGAACGACTCCCGCACCCGCGCCGGGTGGGTGGCGACGTCGAAGCCGTTGACGCTCGCCGTCCCGGCATCGGCTCTCAGCAGCGTGGCGAGGATCCGGATGAGCGTGGTCTTGCCGGCCCCGTTGGAGCCGAGCAGGGCGAAGATGCTGCCCCGCCCCACGTCGAGGTCCACACCCCGCAGCACTTCGAGTTTCCCGTACGACTTCTCGATGCCCCGTACCTGAATCATCGTCACAGGATGCGGGGTTGACGCAGCGTCAGGGTCAAGCGTCGACGCGCTCGGGTTCGGAACGGGCCGCCAGCCGCGGCTCGAGCAGGAACGTGACCACCCCGCCGAGGGCGAAGGCCGCGGCGACGAAGGGCGCGCCCCGCAGGGCGGTGGACAGCATGAGGCTGCCGATCAGCGCGCCCGCGGTGATGCCGACGTTGAAGGCGGTCGACACGGCGGCCGAGGCCATGTCGGTGCCGGCCGGCGCCACCTGCAACACGCGGGTGCCGTTGACCGTGACGATCCCGGACAGGGCGAAGCTGCCGGCCGCGACGGCGACCACCGCCGCGCCCGCGTGGGCCGCCCACAGGCCCTGCAGTGCCAGGGCGACCGTCTCCAGCGCGGTCAGCGCGACCAAGGCCCGCCAGGTGTGGCGCTCGGGCACGAAGCCCGCGACGACCACGCCCGACATGCCGGCCACGCCCCGGATCAGCAGGACTCCGGCGATCAGCGACGACGAGATGCCGCTGACGTCGGTGAGGAACGGCGTGATGACGGTGATCGCGGTGAACACGCCGGTCACCGTCACCGCGGTGGCGACGACCAGGGTGCGGTAGCGGGCGCGGTTCGGCTCGCTGCCCCGGTCGGCGTGACCCTCGCCGGGCGGGATGTCGGGCATGAGGCTGACGATGATCCCGGCGATGACCAGGCCCGCCACCGACAGCGCCAGGAACGGCGCGCGCCACCCGAGCTGCTGACCCAGCCAGGTTCCGGCGGGCACCCCGATCAGCGGGCCGGCGGAGCTCCCCGCGTACAGGACGGCTATGGCGCGACCCCGCGCCCGCGGAGGAAAAAGGCCGGCGGCGGCGGGTGTCACGACCGCCCAGAAGACGGCCTGACTCAGTGCCGTCACGACCCGGCCGGCCAGCAGGAAAGGGTAGGACGGCGCGATCGCGGAGAGGGCGGTCGCGCCGGCCGCGATGAGCAGCAGGGCGGTGAGCAGGCGCCGGCGCGGCCATCGGTGGGTGAGGCGGGTGAGGGGGATCGTCGCGACCACGACGACCAGACCGTACGCGGTGACGAGCAGCCCGACCGACGACGGGGAGACGTGCACGCCGCCGGCGATCTGCGGAAGCAGGCCGATCGGGAGCGTTTCGACGGTGACGAAGAAGAAGGTCGACAGGGCCAGGGCGACCAGGACGATCCGCGCGCGCATCCCTCAGCGGCCGCCCGCAATCGCGCCGGCGCCCAGATCTCGGATCGACGCGTCGAGCACCTGGGCGGTGTGCGCGAGCGCGATCTCGCCACCCTGGCGCTGGATCGCCGCCGCCACCTGCATGAGACAACCGGGATTCGCGGTGACCAGCACGGACGCGCCGGTGGCGAGGACGTTGGCGGCCTTGCGATCGCCGAGCTGGGCGGCCGGTTCCGGGTTGAGCACGTTCCAGATGCCGGCCGAGCCGCAGCAGATCTCCGGGTCGGCGATCTCCTTGACGGTCAGGCCGGGGATGCCCCGAAGCAGGGCGCGCGGCTGGGCGCGGATGCCCTGCGCGTGCCCGAGGTGACACGCGTCGTGGTAGGCGACGGTCACGTCGAGCCGATGCCGGGTGGCGACCGGTCCCAGCTCGGCGAGCAGCTCGGCCAGGTCGCGCACCTTCGCGGTGAAGGCCGCCGCCCGTGACGCATAGGCGGGATCGTCTGAGAGCAACTCGTCGTACTCCTTGAGCGACGACCCGCACCCGGCGGCGTTCACCACGAAATAATCCATCCCGGTCTTCTCGAAGGTGGCGATGAGCCGCCGGGCGAAACGCTGCGCTTCTTCCTTGCGTCCGTTGTGGACGCTGAGCGCGCCGCAGCAGCCCTGCGACGGCGGGATCAGCACCTCGCAGCCCTCGGCGGCCAGCACCCGGACGGTCGCCGAGTTGACGTCGGGGAAGAACGCGCTCTGCACGCACCCGGTGAGCATGCCGACAACCGCGCGGCGCGGGCCGCGCGCCGGGATCCGCCGCGGCGGCCGCGGCACGCTTCGCAGCCGCGGCGCCAGCGATTCGAGGGTCGCGAGGGTGGGTGCGAGCCGGGGGAGGAGGCCGGTGCGGGCCACGAGCTTTTGCAAACCGGAGCTCTGGTACGCGCGCAGCGGCCCCCGCAGCAGCCGGAGGCGCCGCGGATAGGGGAACAGGGCGAAGATCGCCGCGCGCAGGGCACGGTCTTTCGGCGTACGCGTGTGGCGGCGCTCGATCTGAGCGCGAGTGTCCTCGATGAGCCGGTCGTATCGCACGCCCGACGGGCAGGCGGTAACGCACGACATGCAGCCGAGGCAGGCGTCGAAGTGCCCGACCATCGAGTCGCTGAGCGGCTCGCCGCCGACGCCCTGGTTCATCAGGTAGATCCGGCCGCGCGGCGAGTCGGCCTCGGCGCCCCACAGCACGTAGGTCGGGCAGGTGGGCAGGCAGAACCCGCAGTGCACGCAGTCGGCGATCAGGTCCTTGCGCGGCGGGTGGTCGCCGTCGAAGGCCGGTTCCGCCCTCACCGGCCCGAGCACGTCCCGGGGCGCCTCGCCGGTGCCCCACGTGGCGTCGACCATCAGATCCCTCCCACGAAGCGGCCGGGCGCGAACCGATGCCCCGGATCGAACTGTTCCTTGATCCGGCGCATCACCGGGAGCCCCTGCACCGGCCCCCACATGTCGAGGATCTCCCGCACCTCCGGGGGCGCGGTGAGCACGACCGCGTGCCCGCCCAGCCGCACGCACAGGCCGCGCAGCCGTTCGACCTCGGTGATGCCGGCCGGGCTCGCGTAGAGCACGCCCGTTCCCGCCGATCCCCGCACCGGGTCGCCGCCGCCGGCCAGCTCGGGCACCTTCGACAGCGGCACCGACAGCTTCATCCCGATCCCGCCCGCCGGCCACGGGTCCACACCCCACCAGCCGGGTGGGTCGTCGCGCACGTCGCCGCCGATCAGCTTCGCGATCGTCGCGGTCCTTTCCCGTACGCCCTCGGCGGTGCCCTCGATCAGGACGGCCAACTCGCCGGTCTGCGAGTCGTACTCGACCGCGGCCGGCGCCACCCGTGCCTCCCGGACCCGGGCCGCGTCGGTCGCGGGGGCCTTGGCCACCACGTAGGAGGCGGCGCGGGGGCGGGGGTGCAGGCGGAACGCGCACTCGGTGATCAGGCCCAGGGTGCCGTAGGCGCCGGTGAACAGCTTGCCCAGGTCGTACCCGGCGACGTTCTTGACGACCTTGCCGCCGGACTTGGCGACCTTGCCGTCCGGGCGCACCACGGTGATGCCGATGAGCAGGTCGCGGACGCTGCCGTAATGCAGGCGCCGCGGCCCGCTGGTGTTGGTGGCGACCGTTCCGCCGACCGTCGCGTCCTCGGGGCCGTCGAGGGCGAGCACCTGGTCGCCGAGGTCGATGTCCCTCAGCGGTGTCCCGGCCTTGACGACCGTGATGAGGTCGCCGGCCGCGTGCTCCACGACGCCCGTTATCCGGTGCGTGTCGATGATCAGGTCGAGCTCGCGGGGTGGCACGCCCCAGTCGATCTTCGTGCCGGCGCCGCGGATGACGACGGCGAGATCCTGGGCGGCCTTGATCAGCGCGGCCGCCTCCTCGGTGGTTTTCGGCGCGGCTATCTTGCGGGCGGGCACGCCGCCGACGACGTCATCGTCTTTGGCCGGCCGCGCGAGGTCATCCAGGACCGACATCAGAAGACCTCCGCGCCGTGCCAGTCCGGTTTGGCGGCCTCCTGCGAGGGGTGCGCCCCCTGGTGGCGGCCCGGGCGCTCGCCGCACAGCCGCGGGGTCGGGAAGATCTTGCCCGGGTTGGCGAGGCCCGACGGGTCGAAGGCGCAGCGGACCAGCTGCATCGTGTCGAGGTCGTCGTCGGTGAACATGCGCGGCATGTACTTCGCCTTGTCGGCGCCCACCCCGTGCTCGCCGGTGATCGACCCGCCGTACTCGATGCAGAGGTCGATGATCGCGCCGGACGCCGCCTCGGCCCGCTCGGCCTCTCCCTCCACCCCGTCGTCGAAGAGCACCAGTGGATGCAGGTTGCCGTCGCCGGCGTGGAAGACATTCGCCACCCGCACCCCGTGCGAGGTGGCGAGGTCGTCGATGCGGCGCAGCACCTCGGGCAGCGCGGTCCGCGGGATCACGCCGTCCTGCACGATGTAGTCCGGGCTGATCCGCCCCACCGCCGCGAACGCCGACTTGCGCCCCTTCCAGAACAGCGCCCGCTCGGCGTCGTCGGCCGCGATCCGGATCTCGAAGGCCCCGTTCTCCTCGCAGAGCCGGGTCACCTCGTCGAACTGCGCCGCCACCTCGGCGGCCGGCCCGTCCAGCTCGACGATCAGCACCGCGCCCGCGCCCTCCGGGTAGCCGCAGGCCACCGCGGCCTCGGCGGCCTCGATCGCGAGCGCGTCCATCATCTCGATCGCGGCCGGCACCACCCCCGCGCCGATGATCGCCGAGGTGGCCGCCCCCGCCTGATCGGTGCCGCGGAACGCGGCGAGCAGCGTGCGCACCGCCTCGGGCAGCCGGGTGAGCTTGACGGTCACCTCGGTGGCGACGCCGAGCGTCCCCTCCGACCCGACGAACGCCCCGAGCAGGTCGTACCCGGGCGGGTCGAGCGCCCGCCCGCCGCCGAGCCGCGTGATCTCCCCGTCCGGCGTGACCACCTGCAGGCCGGTGACGTGATTGGTCGTGAACCCGTACTTCAGGCAGTGCGCCCCACCCGAGTTCTCCGCGACGTTGCCACCGATCGAGCAGATCTGCTGACTCGACGGATCCGGCGCGTAGTAATAACCCTGCGGCGTGGCGGCCCTCGTCACCTGCAGGTTGATCACCCCCGGCTCGACGACGGCCCGCTCGTCCGCCGGATCGACGTCGAGGATCCGCCGCATCTGCGCCGTCACGATCAGCACCCCGTCGGCGTGGGGAAGCGCTCCACCCGACAGCCCCGTCCCCGACCCCCGCGCGACGAACGGCACGCCGGCGTCGGCACAGGCCCGCACCACGGCCGCGGTCTGCGCCGCGTCCTGGGGCAGCGCCACCAGCGCCGGAATGACTTTGTAGTGTGCCAGCCCGTCGCACTCGTACGTGCGCAGCTCCTGGCGGTCGGTGATCACCCGCTCGGCCCCGAGCGCGGCCCGCAGCCGCCCGGCCAGCCCTTCGACATCAGCCACGACCGACCTCCTCACCGACGGGTCGGGCTCAACGTAACCCGCCACCCGCGCCCCGCGCGACAGCTCAGCGCCTCCGGCCGCGAGAGCAACGCCCCTGCGCTCGGCCTCTGGGGCATCTTGGGCCGGCCCATGCTCCCGTCCGGGTTAGCGTGGGCGTTCATCAAGGCAGACTTATTGCGCAGGACCCCGTGTGCATTCTTCTGCCGATGAGGGTGCGCCGCTTCGGCTTCGTTTGCAGAGCACATCAACAGCGCTTGCCAATAGTCGCGGACCTGCTCGCCTGTATGGCGATCGGTGCGGGCGCTGTTGGGCGCGTCGCCGGAACCGGACGAACCATTGCCGTCTTAGAGTGCTCTTCATGCCCGTGGGACCTGCCGGCCATGAAGGCCGTGCCGCCGGCAAGATGGCAGTGTCGCACGGGAGCTGTCTAAGCGGTCTGGCGGTCAACCTGGAACGTTTTACCGCTGGTACGACGAGCAGGCCGGCCAAATTCGGCTTTCGCTGTCGTCGCGGCCTGCCGATCAGCTGCCCTTCGGCGGTCGGTGCAGGTGTGTGCTGGACGCGGATGAGGTACTCCAGCCAGCGCCGTCATTCGCGGCTCATGGAATTTCCCGAAGACACAACCATGGGCGAGGCGCCGGTCGGTGTCGCCATATCAGAATCCTGGAACTCGACCCTTGGAGCACACGATGAGCGAACAGCTCGAGGACATCTATCGCGATTATATCGCCGCGTTGAATGGCCGACGTTTCGACGACCTTGACCGGTTTGTGCATGATCGACTCACCTACAACGGCGAGGAGTGGGCACGCGACAAGTACAAGGCGCTACTCGCCGACGATGTGCAGAAAATCCCTGATCTACACTACGAGATCAAGCTGCTCGTCGTTCGCTCAGACTATGTCGCCTGCCGGCTGTGGTTCGATTGCACGCCCCAGCAGGTCTTTCTCGGCATAGATGCGGACGGTCGCAGGGTTTCGTTCGCCGAGCACGTGTTTTACCAGTTTCGCGAGAACCGGATCGAAAACGTGTGGTCGTTGATAGACACCGACAACATACGACGCCAGTTGTTGACGCCAGAGAAACAGTGAAGGCGGGCTCGACGAACTGATCTGCTGCTGTCCATGTGCGCGCGGCGGCAACATGCGAGAATCGAACTGCCCACACACGTGCATTCTTCGGACGAAGCTGGCCCTCGACACACAGCCGAGGGCCAGACGGGTTCGGCCAGCGCGGGGCAACAGGTCGAAACCTCTCCGTGCCTGAGCAATTTCAGGCAGTCCTGAGCAGGGCTAGCGAACGATGCGATGAAGCAAACCGACCGTCGCGACGCCCACCGTCACACCTGCCGCGGGACCAGCCGTAAAGCCGATCAGAAGTCCCACGCCGGTGCCGACAGCCAGAATCACAACCCACCGCAACGGGAGGTGACTCTGCTCAGGCTTTTCAGTTGTGCCACGTGGATCGATCATCGAACCACCTTCCAATCACCTGGGGGGTGTGGGCGACCCGGAAGCTCGGTCGGCCCCGCTGCGGCACGGCCGAAATTTCGAGGCCGCCCCCGGCCGGCCCGGCATCAGCCGAGCCAGCATGTGGAGTGCGTGGCTTGCCACGGCCTCCGTTTCCCAGGCGGATCGGAAGGAGTTGCGGCTCCAATCGATTCACGTGCGCATCACGGTACCCGCTGGGTGCCAGCTCGGCGACTGTCACCGTGTGACGTCGAGCTGCCGCTCACACACTGACCCGGCCGGCAATCGCGCCGACGGGCGGCTTTTCGCGTGGCTGCTACAGCAGGCCGGCGAGCTTGTACAGCACCAGCGACCCGGCGACGGCGACGTTGAGGCTGGACCCGGTGCCCACCATCGGGATCTCCACGGCATCGTCGAGAAGGTCGAGCGCCTCGGGCGGGATGCCGGTTGCCTCGTGCCCGAGCACCATGACGGTCCGGTGCCGGGCCGGGGGCAGGTCGGCGAGCCGGATCGCTTCGTCGGCCAGTTCGACTCCGAGGATGTGCGCCCCGGTTCGGTGCTCGTCGGCAAGCCAGCGCAGTGGATTGCCGACGCGGTGCACGCAGGTGGGCTGCCGCAGCGTGTTGCCGCGGGCGAGGGCAGCGTCCACCCAGCCGAACGGTGGGACCGCTAGACAGGCTCCGACCGCGTCACAGGTGCGCAGCAGCGTGCCGAGGTTCGTGCCGTGCAAGGGCCACAGGGGTGCCGCGATGAGGTGTCCCCAGCATTGGTGCCGGCGAGGACGCCGGGCCGACCGGATCTCCCGGGAAGTCCGGACCCGGATCGCGGCCTTCACCAAAGGGGAGCAGACGCGCTCCAGCATTCGAAGATCATGTGAGACGTGCTTCTCGGCGCACGCGAGCCATCGATAAGAGATGTTTGCCTTCGATCAACAGGATACAGGCCCTCAACCGAGATCAGGGGTCCGGATCTGCGGCCGGCCACGCGGGGCGGCCGACCCTGAGCCGTCACGCGGCATGACACACGGCGGAGCGGCTCGACAGACTCTTGTGCCGATGAGCGGGAATGCAGACGCTCTGATCTGCTTGCGCAGGCTCACGGTTTGTCATTTCGTGGTGCCGGCAGCTGCCGTCATCACGCGCGACAATGCGGGCATGGTGCACGGCTCTGCGGACACCGTCGCGTTCCGGCTTTGGCCGCCGGTCGCGATCGGCGCGCCCCTGCTCGTCGGCTGGCTTGCCACGCTGCGCTGGGGAGAGCCGGTCGACCTCGGCGTGTGGCGGATTCCGCTCGGCTGGGCACTGGTGCTGTTCTTCGCCGGGTGGAACGGCTGGTCCCTGTGGCTGTTCGGCCGACATCAGACCGGACTGTTGCCGGGACAGCCGACCGCCGCGATGATCGAGGAGGGTCCGTACCGCCTCTCTCGCAATCCGTTGTACGTCGGCCTGCTCGCGCTCTACCTCGGGCTGGCGCTGCTCGCACCCACGTTCTGGGGGCTCGTGCTGTTGCCAGCCGCGGTGCTGCTCGTCCGCTGGGGCGCGATCCGGCCCGAGGAGCGATTCCTGCACGAGCGGTTCGGTGCGCAGTACGACGACTACACGCGACGCGTGCGTCGCTGGCTGTGACAAGACTAGATGTGCTGTCCAGGCAGCCTGGTCGAGGTTGTGTGACGACTTGATCTGAGGCTGGACGGGGCCTCGCCGAACCCGCGAACGCTTGGTTACCGGCGAGGAATGAAACAAACAGAGGGCGCCCAGCTGGGCATGCTTGGATTGGCCATGGCCAAACCTTTGCAGCGCCGCGCCGGTCACCCCGGGTCGCGCATCCTGAGCGTCGCCACGTACCGCCCCCGCACCGAGGTGGGCAACGAGACGATCGCCGCCCTGATCGACTCGAGCGACGAATGGATCCGCCGCCGCTGCGGCATCGAGTCGCGCCGGCGCGCCGCACCCGACGAGGACCTGGTCACGATGGCCGCGGCGGCCGCCTCCAAGGCCCTGGCCGGCGCCGGCGTCGATCCGCAGGACGTCTCGGCCGTCCTGGTGGCGACGATGTCCCACCGCGGCCGCGCGACCACCGCGGCGCCCCTGGTGGCCGACGCGCTGGGCGCCACCTCGGCCGCCGCGATGGATCTGGGAGCGGCGTGCGCCGGTTTCCCGTACGCGCTGGCGACCGCCGACGCGCTCGTCCGCAACGGCTCGGCCGGCCACGTGGTCCTGGTCGGCGCCGAGCGCATGACCGACATCATCGACGAGCGCGACCGCGGCACAGCGTTCCTCTTCGGGGACGGCGCGGGCGCGGTGGTCGTCGGCCCGGCACAGACGTGCGGCATCGGCCCGGTGGTGTGGGGCGCCGACGGCTCCGGGAGCGAGCTGCTGCGGTACGACGAGGCGGGCATCCTGCGCATGGCCGGCCCCGAGGTCTTCCGCTGGGCGACCTCCGTGATTCCCGGCCTGGCCAGGCGCGCGCTGGACGCGGCGGGCATCTCCGCGGCCGACCTCGCGGCCTTCATCCCGCACCAGGCCAACCTGCGCATCACCTCGGTCGTCGCCAAGGCCCTGGGGCTCGGCCCGCACGTCCGGGTGGCCACCGACATCACCACCAACGGCAACACCGGCGCGGCCTCCATCCCCCAGGCGATGGCGGCCCTGCCCGACACGACGGGTCCCGCGCTGCTGGTGGGCTTCGGCGCCGGCCTCGCGTACGCGGCTCAGGTCGTCACCCTGCCCTGACCTACCCGGCCCGGCACAAAGATCAATCCCTTACGGGGCGTGGCGCCGCGGAATTCAGGGTGACGTCGGAGCTGATGCCGGATGGCGCGGCGAGCGTGAACGACCAGGCTCCGAAGCATGTCAATGATCACGGGGACAAGACGGCCGGGACCGCAGGGAAACACCGCCGAGCGGGTGCGCCTGCTGCCACAACTGGCCGTCATGGTCGCGGCCGTCGCGGCGTACTTCCTGGTCCGCGGCGCTACCCAGGCGGCCACCGCCGAGGCCGTGCGCAACGCGCATTCCGTGGTCGGCCTGGAACGCGCGCTGGGGCTCTTCCACGAACCCGGATGGCAGGCGTCGGCGATGAGCGTGCCGTTTCTGCGTACGGTGCTGAACGGCATCTACATCTGGGGTCATTGGCCGGTCATCGCGATAACGCTGATCTGGCTGGCACGGCGGCATCCCGCGGTCTACCTGCGGGCCCGCAACACGATGCTGTTGTCCGGCGGGATCGGGCTGATCATCTTCGCGACGTTCCCGGTGGCGCCGCCGCGGCTGGCCGGTCTCGGCATGACCGACACCGTCACGGCCGGGGCGCACGCCTACCGGGTGTTGCAGCCGGCGATGTTCACCAACCAGTACGCCGCCATGCCGAGTCTGCACGTCGGCTGGGACTTGGTCATCGGGCTGGCCATCGCCGCCGCGTCCCGGCATGTGCTGCTGCGCCTTGTCGCGGTCACCCTGCCGGTGGCCATGGTGATCACCGTGCTGTGCACCGCGAACCACTACCTCGTCGACGCGCTCGCCGGAGCCACCCTGACCACGCTGTGCTGGCTGCTGGCCGGATCGATCCGGCCACGGCGCGCCGCCACGATGACACCGTCGCCGCGGGAGGATGTCGACCGGCTGCCGGCGCTGGCAGGTCAGCGGTGATAGGTCGCGGCCGGTAGCGCGGATCGGTCGGTCGCCTGGTTGAGGACTTTGCCGCCGCAGCAGCAGAAGACCAGCCCGGCCACCACCGCCGCCGTGATCAGGCGGCCCTTCGTCCACCATGCCCACGCCGGAGCCTCGTGCGGCTCCGCCTTGGCCGCCGGTCCTGGGCGGTGCGTCTGATGCCATCCGATGAACTGGTCGATCTGAGCGACCACGCCGGCCCGGTTGCCGGCGGTGTCGGCGATCGCCAGGCGAAGATGCAAGCGGAACCTGTTCGCGGCGGCCGCCGGAACCAGCACGCCGGACGGTCCGGCGCCGGCGACCTGCAGCAGCGTGATCGGCGCCCGGTCATCGTCCTTCAGCCCGGTCAGGACGTCGTACGGCCATTCCCGGGCGAATCCCGGCCCGAGGAACCGCAACCGCCGGCTGGTCACGATGGCAACACCCTCGACGCCGACCGAGACGCCGGACGGCGGATTACCGGCCGGCATCACCGGCGGCGGAAGGACGGCCGTGACCGGCGGCATGTCGACGACCCGCGGCGCCTCGACAAGGCGCGTCCCGGGGATCGTCAGATGGACGAGCTCGTCCGGAAACGCGGGATCCGGCTGCCCGCGGAAGGACGCGGCAATCGATCGCATGACTTGCAGTTCGTCTCCCTGGTAGGCCCAGGATTGCAGGACGGCACCGCCGGCCTGCTCGCGACGAATGTTCTCCCGCGCGACCCAGTCGACCCGCCATTGGGGAATCATGCGTTGCCTCTCGACATGTCCAGAGCCCAAGGTGGACCTGCGGGCCGCCGGGCAACATAACGTGCCGGCCCGAATAAGATCAACTAATGGGCGCCGCCTGCCCAGCGGTCCAGGGTCCGGGCTGCCGCGTGGCCCAGTCCGGCATCGCCGGCCAAGCGGCGCAGGAGGTCGGCGTGGCGGTCGGCGGGGCCGGCCTCGGCGACCGCGGCCAGCGCGTTGTGCCGAACGTCGAGGTCGTCGTCGTGCAGCACGGCGACCGTCAGTGCCTCGAAGACCAGCGGGTCGTCCAGGTAAGGCCCGAGCGACATCGCGGCGTACTGGCGGAGAAGCTCGTCGTCCTCCCGCAGCGCCGCCGCGAGGGCTCGCCCGGCGTCGCGGCGCGCGTCCGGCGCCGGCGGTGGCCATAACCGCAGGATCTTCATGCACTCGATGCGGGCAAGGTCGTACTCGTCAGAGTCGGCGGTCACCGCGGTGAGGAACGCGATCACTTGCGGATCCGCGACATGCTCGTCGAGCGCCTCGAGCGCCTCGACCTTGACGTCATCGTCGGGCGTCGACCGGAACAGCTCGATGAGACGGTTCTCCAGCACCCCGGACCTTCCGCTCACGGACCCTGCGATCGACGATGATAGGTCACGGGCCGAGCAGCCAGTGCCGCCGCACGGTCCAGCCGGTGAACGGGCGGGCCTCGCGGCCGTCGAGCACCTCGCGCAGGCCGGTGACGACCGGCGCGAGGCGGCCCTCGGCCGGGAGGCCGGCGACGAATGAGCTCGCGTCCCCGCTCAGCGACGCGAAGAACAGCATTTGGCGCCAGGCGTAGGCGATGTCCTTGACCTGGCGGTTCGCGTGCGGGCCGCCCAGGCCGCGCGCTAGCCGGGAAGCCTTTGCGAAGCACTGTGCGGCCGCGTCGCCCGGCGCCGGCGTGCCGGCGCCACGGATCAGCGTCGCGAGGTTGTGGGTGGTGAGGATCTGCGCCTGCTCGATGACCATGCCGTTGGCCGCGACGTTGCCGCGCGGGTCGCCGGCCCGCCGCCGGCACAGCTCGCCGAACGGCGTCGCCACCTTGCCGTCCGCGGTCAGCCGGGCGATCGCCGGGTAGTCGATGCCGTAGTAGCGCTCGTACAGCGTCCCGGCCAGCAGCTCGCCGGCCAGCTGGGCCGCCTTGAGGTATTTCGTGACGAAGCGGCCGTCGAAGATGTCGGCGGCCAGCTCCTCGACCCAGGGCAGGCCGAGCTCCGCCTCCCGGCTCAGCGTCGCCAGCTCGCGCACGAACGGGTTGGGCAGCAGCGTCGCCGGGAACGACGAGAGCGCGAGCCCGCCGAGGTGGCGCAGCGTGCCGGCGGCGTCCCGGCGGGCGTCGGCGCCGGTGGACCGCTGCGGGGCGACGGCGCGCACCCACGGCAGCTCCTCCATCCGCACCTGCGACGCCAGGCCGGTGAGCAGCAGTGTGCGCCGCTTGCGGAAGGCGAGGTAGGTCGCCGCCATCACCCCGCGCAGGTCCGCCGACGGGTACGCCGCCGCGACCGCCCGGGCCGTCATCCGGGGCACGAACGACGCCAGAACCTCGGCCGACGGCACCAGCCCGGCCGCGAGCAGCTCCTCGACCGTCCCGGCCGTCGCCCGCCGGGCCACCCGCTCGATCGATGCCGGCACGTCGGCCTCGGGCGGCCAAACCGCGTCGATCTCGGTGACGCCCGCATCGGCCGGCAGCTCGGCGAACCGCGCGGCCACCGCTACGGCGATCTCGCAGTGCCCCGGCTGGGATGCCACCTGCTCCTGCCAGGACCGCAGGGCCGCGTGCGAGGCGCTGCCGGGCACGCCACGCTTGCGGACCATGGCGTCGACCGCCGTCCGCACGAGCCCACCCCGCCACGGCCGCCCGTGCAGCAGGTCGTCGAGGGCGGTCACCAGGACCGTCACGTTCGCCTTCGGTCCACCGTGGCGCTTGCTCGGCGGGTGCGCCACGGTCAGCGCTCGGTGCTCGGCAACCGCAGCCTCGGCACGACGGGCCCACGGCTCATCGCGGCCGACGGATGCCGTGCCCTCCCGCGGGGCATCCGCGAACGCGCCGAGGCGGCCGTCCACCTCGGTCTCCCGCCACAAACCGAGCAGCTTGTCGGCGAAGCCGTTCCACACCTGCAGCGTCGTCCGCTGCGTCTCGACCCGCGCGTTCGGCCGGCGGCTGCGCAACGCCGCCGCGGTCTCGCCGGCCGTCCGCCGCCAGACCAGCGACGGATCAGCGGCCGGAAGGGCGGGCGCGGGCGTGGGGGAGAAGCGCAACCGATCCGCGTACGGCCGGAGCACCTCGAGCAGGTCGAGCGCCTCCGCCCCCAAGCCGGCCCGGGCCAGCCACGCCACCACCAGCAGCGCCGACTCCTCGGGCACCTCCACCCGGAAGCCGCCGCTGTCGAGCATGCCGGTCAGGGCCGCCAGGCCCTCCTCGCCGACATAGTGGACGAACACCGCCTGGCGGGAGAGCGGCAGCCCGTTGCGCCGGGAGACGGCCATCTCGTGCCGGGTGAGCGGCCCGGACGCGACCGCCGCGCCGGTGGCGAAACCGCCGTGGACCACCTCGGGAGTCACCCACGCGGGCAGGCCTGCCACCGGCGTACGCGAACCGATCGCCAGCCTGCCCCGCAGCATGCCGGACAGGACCGCCCGCCATTTCTCCGCCCGCAGGGCGGCGCGTGAGCGCGCCGCCTCGTCCTCGTGCGTCGCCGCCGTCGTCAGTGCCCTGGCCAGCTGCCCGGCCGCATAGTTCGTGCCCATGCCGACGTGGCGGGTGCCGCCCCCGCGCCCTCCCGGTCCCTAGCCGGGTGCTCTCCTGCTGAGCTACACGTCGTCTCGTTCAGGGCGCCCACGGTAGTCCGGTCCGAACGCTCGGTGTAAGCCATTTTTCCAGCGCGCCGGAGCCGTCCGGTCACCCTCGGTACGGCAGTCGGCGACGGCGGGAACTTCTGCAAAGATGGCCCGATGTTCGCGACCGCCCGAGCCGCCCGCATCGCCGTCACCGCCCTCTGCGCCCTCGCCGTGACGGCCGCCTGCAGCGACTCCGACGACGACGGCAAGCAGCCCGACAGGGGCCTCATCACGGCCACCACCATGCGCGGCGCGCTGCTGCAGGCCGCCGAGGTCGGGCCGACGTGGAGCGCGCCGGAGCAGAGCGCCGACCCCGGCCAGCTGGTGAGCATCTGCGGCGGCACCACCGCGCCGCCGAGCGTGCCCCCGGGCGGCCAGGTCGTCGCGGCGCCGCTGGTCGACGAGGGGGAGAAGGGCGCGCAGACCCTCGAGCAGATCGCCCTGGTCTACGGCAACAAGTCGGGCGCCGACGCCGCCCTCGCCGGGCTGCGCGGGGTGGCCGACGGCTGCCAGAAGAGTTTGTCGGTGCCGGGCGTCAAGACCAGCGACCGCAACGAGCCGGCCTACACCGAGACCGTCGAGATGCAGCCGCTCAACGAGGGCGGATGGGCCGGGTTCGTGGTGATCCGGCACAAGAAGTACGAGCCCAGCCACCCGGGCACGGCCGACACCGCCGTCGTGGTCGCGCAGACGTCGAACGTGGTGCTCGTCGACGCGTACGCGCTCTACCAGCTCAACAACGCGAGTACCGGGCCGAGCTTCGACCAGGACTGGAAGAAGCTGGTCGGCACGGTCGTGCAGCGGGTGGGATAGACAGACCCGCCCGGGGTCGTCTAATGTTCGGCGTGCGCCGTTGCGAGTTCTTCCCCCGTGGAATTCGCAGCGGCGTCTAACTTTTCCGGCGGAAATCGACCGGCAGGCTGGTGTATCCCCGGATCGTCAGGCTGTCCCGTCGCGCCGGCGCGCCGTCCAAGCTGATCCCGGGGAAGCGATCGAAGAGGGCCGGGAAGGCGACCTGCGCCTCCAGACGGGCGAGCGGCGCCCCCAGGCAGTAGTGGATGCCCCCGCCGAAGGACAGCGGCGCGTTGTCCGACCTGGACAGATCGAGCCGCGACGGCGTGTCGAACCGCGCCGGGTCGTGATTGCCCGCCCCGAGATAAGCGACAAGTCGGTCGCCGGGTGAGATGTCGACCCCGGCGATCACGGTCGGTTCCCAAGCGACCCGCGAGACGATCTGCACCGGCGAGTCGAAGCGCAGCAGCTCCTCGACCGCGGCGGCGGGATCGGCCCGCAGCAGTGGGATCTGCGCGGGGTGGGACAGCAGCGCGACCAGCCCGTTGGCCAGCAGATTCGTCGTGGTCTCGAACCCGGCGGCGAAGAGCAGCCCCGCCATCGTCAGCAGCTCGTCCTCGGTGAGCCGATCACCCTCCTCCTCGACGGCGACGAGGGCGCTGAGAAGGTCGTCCTGCGGCTGGCGACGCCGCAACGCGACCAGCGATGCCAGATAGGTTCGCATTGTCGCGGCCGCGGGGTCGGCGCGAGCGATCACCGCGGGCGTGATCGTGTCCAGCAACTGCGACCAATCCCGTACGAGAGACTGGAACTGCCCCCGATCGGCCGCCGGCACCCCGAGCAGCTCGCCGATCACGCCGACCGGCAGCGGAAACGCGAACGCCTGGATGAAGTCGCCCGGCCCGTCAACCTCAGCAAGCAGATCTTCGGCCATCCGCTCGATCGCCGGCCGCAGCGACTGCACCCGCCGGGCCGTGAACGCCGAGCTGACGAGCCGCCGCAGCCGCGTGTGATCCGGCGGGTTGCTGGCCAGCATGCTCGTGAACAGCTGGCGGAGCGCCGGATGGTCCTCCCAGTCGGGCAGTCCGACAAACGCCAGCATGTGCGCCGGCATATGGCCGAGCCGGGCATCTCGGGTGACGGCCGAGCAATCGGCATGATGGGTGACAACCAGGGCGCCGTCGTCGGCCCGAAGCACCGGCGAGATCTCCCGCAGGCGGGCATACCGCGGGTACGGATCCTCCCGTCCGGCCGGCGTTGTCAGCTCACCGAGCAGGGCTGATACCTCAGGTCCTTCCACAATGTCCACCACTCGGCCGACCCTACTTGAGCGGCGGGACCCGGTGGCCTAGGCTCGTGACGGTCTCATCAACCACAGTTTATGACGTCCTACATCGGGGGATGTGCATGGACGCGGCAAGCGTCCCTGCTCATGGACGTCTGGGCTCTGACATAGGGCACCCGGGAGGGAGGGGCGTGGTGGGCGCCTTCTCCATCGCCGAGAAGCTCGACCGGTTGTTCCGTCAGGTCCGCGCCGCGGGCCAGGCGGAGCCGAGCTACATGGCGGTCGCCGAGGCGATCCGCCGCGAGCAGGACGTGCCGATCTCGCACACCTACATCTGGCAGCTGCGCACCGGCCGCCGTGACAATCCGACGGTCCAGCACCTGACCGCGCTGGCGACGTATTTCGGCGTACCCGTCTCGTATTTTCTCGACGACGAGCAGACCCGGCGGGTCGACGCTCAGCTCGAGTTGCTCCGGACGATCCGCGACGCGGGCGTCACCGAGATCGCGTTGCGCGCGGCCGACGTCTCGCCGCGCGGCCGCGAGACGATCAGCGAGCTGATCCGGAAGGTCTGGGAGTCCGAGCAGCGGGAGCAGTGAATCCGCCCTGGCGATAGGCGCGGCTCACCCGGCTCAGCCAGGCCACCTCGTCGGACATCTCCGGTCCGACCGGGGCGAACCCCCGCGTGTCGTCCGCCGGAGGGACGCCGTCGGCGCGACGCCGCAGGGCGAGAGCGATTGCCGCGGCTTCCGCTTCCGGAGTTTCATGATCAAGACCAGGGAGGTACGGCCGGAGCGCCAGCATCCCGTCCCTGATCTCGATGACCCTCCGGTAGAGCCGCAGGTGGACATCGTCGACGCCGGCCATCTCGATCACCGCGCGCCGCGGCGTGAACAGGATGACCTCGGGGAACGCGTCCCGCACGGCGGTCCACAGCGGCCGCAGGACCAGCAGGTCGCGATACGTGCCGAAGACCGACCGCGCCCGCCGCCCGGCCGGCACCAGCGCCCCGGCCACCGCGAACAGCGTGCCCGCACCCTGCAGCAGCCGGCCGCCCGGCGCCACGTCCTCGAAGTCGATCGGCACCCCGGCGCCGCGCAGCACGATGAGGACGGTCTTGGCCGCCGCGTACACGGCGATCATCCCGGTGCCGAGCGCGATCGTCCGCAATCCGAGCCGGGGCAGCCCGGCCGGCGCGTCCCGGGCCACCGACCAGAACAGCAGCGTCGTGGTGACGAGCACCGCGCCCAGGTAGCCCTCGAGCACCACCCAGTAGGCGACGGTGGCCGGCGAGAGGTGGCCGCTCAGTCGCGCCGGGCTGGGGTCGATCCCGCCCGCGACGGTGTCCAGCGCGAGCAGCGTGACCAGCACGGCCGAGGTGAGCGCGAGCTGCCAGCGCAGGCCGCCGGTGCCGGCGAGCAGGGCCAGGAAGCGCAGCAGCACGAACGCGGCGACCGCGCCCAGCAGGTGCGGCAGGATCGGCCAGTCGACGGCCCGCGCCACCGGCGGGAACGTCGCGGTCTCGGTCAGCGTCCCGGCGAACAGCGTCGCCCACATCACCTGCTGCCGCCGGTCGCGCCAGAGGGTCGGCAGCCGCGCGAGCGTGGCGCCCCAGAGGAGCACCATGAGCGCGACGTCCAGGCTCACTCGACGAAGCCGAAGGCGTCGGCCACCCGGCCGATCGTGCCGGGCTGCGGGACCGCCCGGCCGCGGATCAGCGAGGCCACCATCTCGGCCTCGCGCTCCTGCTCGCAGGTGTAGCTGACCCGGCCCAGCACGCGGCTGACCGTGGCCGGGTCGAGGTCGGGGAAGAGCTTGGCCAGCGCGTCGTCGGCGCCGGAGTGCCCGCAGAGGATGTGCGCGAGCTCGTGCAGCACGATGTGCTCGGCGTGCAGCGGCGACGTGCCGGGGTCGTAGAAGACGTGGTCGGCCTTGTCGGTCGCGATCCACATGCCGCAGGGCGCCTCGGCGGACAGGCCGGGAACCGGGCGGCGGATCAGCGGGCGGCCGCGGAACGCTGCGACCTCGGCGCAGAACGCGTCGAGGTCGAACGGCCGGGGGACCCTGATGCCCCGCAGGCGCCGCTCGCTCCGCCACCGCAGACCTTTCACCGTCGAAAGGCTACCCGCAGGTCGGGATGCACGGAACTGCGCGAAGAGAGCGCTTCCCGAACAGCGGCATGCGGGAGCCTGTGGAAAACCCCACGTGCCGGTTAACTATTCGGCCAAGGTCTGCTTAGCCTTACGAATCTCGGGGCAGAAACCAGTTCGGCCGCGGAATCGTTAACCGGAGGTGGTCGGCATGGAGAAGTACGTCTACGACTTCGCCGAGGGCAACAAGGACATGAAGGATCTGCTCGGCGGCAAAGGGGCCAACCTCGCCGAGATGACCAACCTCGGCCTGCCCGTGCCGGCCGGCTTCACCATCACCTCCCAAGCGTGCCAGCGCTACCTCGCCCAGGGCACCCACGTCGACGGTCTCGACGAGGAGATCGACCGGCATCTCGCGGCGCTGGAGGAGGCGATGGGCCGCAAGCTCGGCGACCCGGCCGACCCGCTGCTGGTGTCCGTACGGTCCGGGGCCAAGTTCTCGATGCCCGGCATGATGGAGACCGTCCTCAACGTGGGGCTCAACGACGAGTCGGTGGCCGGCCTGTCCCGCCAGGCCGGTGACAACGACCGGTTCGCGTGGGACTCGTACCGCCGGCTCATCCAGATGTTCGGCAAGACCGTGTGCGACGTGCCCGGCGACGAGTTCGAGGACGCGCTGCACAAGGCCAAGGTCGCCAAGGGCGTCAAGGACGACGTGCAGCTCGACGCCGACGATCTGCGGGCGCTCGTCTCGGCGTACAAGAAAGTCTTTGCCAAGCACGTCGGCCACGACTTCCCGCAGGACCCGCGCCATCAGCTCGATCTTGCAATCGAGGCCGTGTTCCGCTCGTGGAACGCGGACCGCGCCGTCCTCTACCGCCGGCAGGAGCGCATCCCGGCCGACCTGGGCACCGCCGTCAACGTCGTGGCCATGGTCTTCGGCAACCTCGGGCCGGACTCGGGCACCGGCGTCGCGTTCACCCGCGACCCCGCGACCGGCGAGAGCGGCATCTACGGCGATTACCTGCAGAACGCGCAGGGCGAGGACGTCGTGGCCGGCATCCGCAACACGCTTCCGCTCGCCGACCTCGAGAAGATCGACAAGAAATCGTACGACGAGCTGCTCGGCATCATGGCGACGCTCGAAGGCCACTACCACGACCTGTGCGACATCGAATTCACCATCGAGCGCGGCAAGCTGTGGATGCTGCAGACGCGGGTCGGCAAGCGGACCGCGGCGGCCGCCTTCACGATCGCCGCGCAGCTCGTCGACGAGGGCATGATCGACCTGGACGAGGCGGTCACCCGCGTGTCCGGGGCGCAGCTCGCCCAGCTGATGTTCCCGCGCTTCGACCTCTCCGCCGACCCGTCGCCGCTCACCCGGGGCGTGGGGGCGTCGCCGGGCGCGGCCTTCGGCGAGGTGGTCCTCACTTCGGCCGACGCCGTCGCGCGGGCCGGGGCCGGGAAGAACGTCATTCTCGTACGGCGGGAGACGAACCCCGACGACCTGCCCGGCATGATCGCGGCCCAGGGCATCCTGACCTCGCGCGGCGGCAAGACGTCGCACGCGGCGGTGGTGGCGCGCGGCATGGGCAAGACCTGCGTCTGCGGCGCCGACGGGATCGAGGTCGGGCGCGACCGGTTCACGGTCGGCGGGCAGGTCGTCCACGAGGGCGACATGATCTCGGTCGACGGCACGACCGGGCGCGTCTACCTCGGCGAGGTGCCGGTGCGGCCGTCCGAGGTGGTGCAGTACTTCGAAGGGGACCTCGATCCGGCCCTGGCCAATGAGCCGCTCGTGTCGGCCGTACATCTGCTCATGACGCATGCGGATGAAAAGGCCAAGCTGAAGGTACGCACCAACGCCGACACCGGGGTTGATGCCGCGCGTGCGCGGCGGTTCGGCGCGCACGGGATCGGACTCTGCCGCACCGAGCACATGTTCCTCGGCGACCGCCGCGAACTGGTCGAACGGCTGATCCTGGCGCGCACCGAGACCGAGCGCAACGACGCGCTCAGCGCCCTGCAGCCGTTGCAGCGGGCGGACTTCCTGGACATCTTCCGCGAGATGAACGGCCTGCCGGTCACGGTGCGGCTGATCGACCCGCCGCTGCACGAGTTCCTGCCGTCCCTCGAGGAGCTCGCGGTGCAGGTGGCGGTGGCGAAGGAGCGCGGCGAGGACTCCCCGCGCGGCGAGCGGATGCTGGCGGCGGTGCGGCGCATGCACGAGCAGAACCCGATGCTGGGCCTGCGCGGCGTCCGTCTCGGCCTGGTGATCCCCGGCCTGTTCGGCATGCAGGTCCGTGCGATCGCGGAGGCGGCCGTCGCGCTGGCCGCCGAGGGCGGCCACCCCCGGCCGGAGATCATGGTTCCGCTGGTCGGCGCCGTTCAGGAGCTCGAGACCGTACGCGCGGAGGCGGAGAAGATCATCGCGGAAGTGGTCGGTGACTCCGGGGTGGAGGTGCTGATCGGCACGATGATCGAGGTGCCCCGGGCGGCGCTCACCGCCGGGCAGATCGCCGAGGCGGCCGAGTTCTTCTCGTTCGGCACCAACGACCTGACCCAGATGGCCTGGGGCTTCTCCCGCGACGACGTGGAGGGGGCGTTCTTCTGGCGCTACCTGGAGCTGGGCATCTTCGGCATCAGCCCGTTCGAGTCGATCGACCGTGACGGCGTCGGCCGCCTGGTGCGCATCGCCGCCGACGAGGGCCGCGCGGCCCGCCCCGGCCTGAAGCTGGGCGTCTGCGGCGAGCACGGCGGCGACCCCGAGTCGGTGCACTTCTTCCACGAGGTGGGGCTCGACTACGTGTCCTGCTCGCCGTTCCGGGTGCCGGTGGCCCGCCTGGAGGCCGGCCGCGCCGCGATCGAGTCCACGGGCTCCGACCACCGCTGAGATTCGCTGAGCCCTCCGGGGGAAGTCTCCCCCGGAGGGCTCTTTTTGTCGGTGGGTAGGTCTAGCGTCGCCGGTGACAGCTCATATCAGCCAAAGGAGCCTGCGATGGCGTCACAGCTCAACCCCTACCTGACCTTCGGCGGCAACGCCCGCGAGGCCATGGAGTTCTACCAGTCCGTCTTCGGCGGCGAGCTGAAAGTGAACACATTCGGCGAGTTCGGCAGCCCCGACCCCGCCGTGAAAGATCTCGTCATGCACGCCAACCTCGACACCCCGAGGGGCTACCGCCTGATGGCCTCCGACACCGCCCCCGGCATGACGCTGAACCCCGGCAACAACGTCACCTGCAGCCTCAGCGGCGACCCCGGCGAGGGCCTCGAGGAGGTCTGGGCCAAGCTGTCCGACGGCGGCGAGGTGGGCGTCCCCTTCGAGAAGCAGATGTGGGGCGACACGTTCGGCCAGTGCAAGGACAAGTACGGCATCCAGTGGATGGTCGACGTGGTCGGTTCCTGACGGCCCGCTCGCCGCGACTTCCCAGTCTCCCGAGGCGGGGGCGCACCTCCCGGGCGGCCCTTGTCCGGCGGGGCCGAGCGCGCCCGCACGCGGCCTCGTCTCGCTGGGCCGGGGCAGCCCGCGCGCGGCCTCGTCCCGCTCGGCCGGGGCAACCCGCGCGCGGCCTCGTCCCACTGGGCCGGGGCAGCCCGCGCGCGGCTTGTCGCTCAGGGCCGGGGTGGCCCCGCGCGCGGCCCGGTCCTCAGGGGAGCGGCGTGTTCTGGTCGTGCAGGAGGAGCCAGGGGCCGGCGTCGCGGGTGAAGGTGAGGCTCAGGACATAACGGGTTGAGTAGGGCTCGCCGTGCTGGTCGCGATCGTCGTAGTCGACGGTGAAGACGGCTACCGCGGTGTCGCCCGCGATCGCGGTGTGGGAGGGGGAGAGGCGCCAGCTCCAGTCCGGATCGTCGAACCACTCGCGGTGGAAGTCGGCGATCGCCTCCCGGCCCTGCAGGAGGCGGCCGTTCGGCATGATCAGCGAGACGTCGTCGCGGACGGTGGCCAGATATGCCTTCAGGTCGCGCGCCTCGATGGTTGCCAGGTGCCCGTCGAGGGCTTCAGTGAAATCCACGCGCCCAGCATGGCTGCGGGCCGTCGCGCCCGCACCGCATTTAGCCCGCTCGCGCGCTGCGCTGCGCGGGCGGGCGGGCGCTGCGCGGGCGGGCGCTGCGCGGGCGGGCGCTGCGCGGGCGGGCGCTGCGCGGGCGGGCGCTGCGCGGGCGGGCGCTGCGCGGGCAGGCGGCGCGTGGCGCGGGCAGGCGGCGCGTGGCGCGGGCAGGCGGCGCGTGGCGCGGGCAGGCGGCGCGTGGCGCGGGCAGGCGGCGCGTGGCGCGGGCAGGCGGCGCGTGGCGCGGGCGGTGTGACGTCGGGTCTTTCAGCGGGCGGCTGTGTCGGCTGCTGACTTGGCGGTGGGGGCGTCGAGCGGGTCGGACATGAGGGCGCCGAAGCCGAGGTCTGCCGCGCCGATCAAGGTGGCGTCGTCGGCCAGGGCCGAGACTCGCAACTGGGCGCGCTCGCGGGAGACCGGCATGGCGTGCTGGCCTATGCGGGCGGCCACCTGCGGAGCGGCGGCCGCGTAGACGTCGCGCAGAGTGCCGCCGAAGATGACCACGCCCGGGTTGAAGAGGTTGATGAGGTTGGCTACGCCGATGCCCAGCCAGTCGCCGATCTCGGCCACGGCAGACGCAGCTATGCGGTCACCGGCGGTCGCGTCGCGGACGACTGCGCGGACAGCGTCTCGGCCGAACTCGCCTGACTCGCGGCCGGCGGCGTCGAGCAGGGCGCACTCGCCGGTCTCGGCCTCCAGGCAACCCCGGGAGCCGCACAGGCAGGGGCGGCCGTCGACCGGGTTGACGAGCATGTGACCCACCTCGGAGCCGTAGCCGCCCTCGCCGCCCAGGAGCTGGCCGCCGACCAGGATGCCGCCTCCGACGCCCACGTCGCCGTGCAGGTAGATCAGGTCGGGGGAGCCGATGCCGGCGCCGCGCTGGAACTCGGCCAGCGCGCCCAGGTGGGCCTCGTTGCCGACGGCTACGGGCAGGCCGATGCCGAGCGCCCGCGACAGCTCCGCGCCGAACGCCTGGTCGACCCAGCCCATCTCGGGGCCGTAGCGGACCATCCCGTCGCCGGGGCGGATCATGCCGCAGTAGGAGGCGCCGACGCCGACGCAGAGGGAGCCGGGCTCGATCAGCTCCCGGCCCAGCGCCGCCAGCTTGCGCACCACCGTGTCGAGGTCGACGCCGGCGCGTGGCCGGGCCGCCTCCCGCCGGTCCAGGACGCGGCCACCCAGGCCGACCCGGGCCGCCACGAGCCGGTCGACCGCGACGTCGAAGGCGAGCACCCACACCCGCTCGGACTCGGGCACCACCACCAGCGACGGCCGGCCCGCCCCGGTCGTACCCGATGGATGCTCCTCACGCACCAACCCGGCGGCCACCAGCTCGGCGGTCCACCCGAGGATCGTGCTGCGGTTGACGCCCATCCGCTCGGCGAGCGCGGCACGCGACAGCGGCCCGCTCACATGGATGTGGTGGAGCAGGTCCCCCAGGCTGGATCGGTGGCGGTGCATCTGACCAACAACCTAACCGGTCCGGCGACAATTGGCCCGTGATCAAAGGGTTGCTGCTCGACTTCTACGGCACGGTCGTCGAGGACGACGATTCCACCATGCTGGCCATCGCCGGGCGGGTCGCCGCCGGCTCCCCGGGCCGGCCGACCGGCGAGGAGGTTCTGGCCGGCTGGGAGCGGGAGTACGCGGCGGTCGCGGACGGGACGCCGTTCCGGAACCTGCGCGACTGCGCCGTGCACAGCCTGGCCACGGTCATGGCCGCGTACGGGTGCCCGGGCGACCCGGCCGAGTTCGGCGCCGGCCAGTTCAGCGGGCGGGTGCTGCCGCTGCGCCGGGGCACGCTGGAGTTCCTGTCGCGGGTCACTGTGCCGATCTGTGTGGTGTCCGACGCCGACCACGCGGTGCTGTCGGCGGCGATCGCGCACCACGGGCTGCGCTTCGACGCGGTGGTGTGCAGCGAGCGGGTCGGCGCCTACAAGCCGCACGCCGCCATGTTCCGGCACGGGCTGGCCGCGCTGGGCCTGGAGGCCGGCGACGTCATGCACGTGGGGGACTCGCTGCGGGCCGACGTGGCGGGCGCCAACGCGGCCGGGATCCGCTCGGTGTGGGTCAATCGCCGAGGGCTGCCGGCGGCCGAGGGCGCGGCCGCCACGTACGTCATCGCCGATCTCTCGGAGCTGAGCGGCCACCTCTAACGGCCGGCCAGCCGCTCGATGAGGCCGACCTGGGCGACGATCAGCTTCTCGATCTCGCTCGGGTCGACGCTCTCGTCGGACGCGTGGATGCGGGAGCGCGCGACGTCCTCCGGTCCCCAGAGGATGAACTCGGCGTCCGGCGCGACCTCGTGCAGGGTTCCCAGCAGCGGGATCGACGCGCCGTTTCCCGCTTCCTCGACCGGCTTGCCGAAGGCGTCCTCGAGGGCCAGCCGGGCGGCGGCGTAGCCGGGACCGTCGGTGCGGCAGGCGAACGGCGGCGCGGTCTTGGTGCGCTCCACCGAGACCTGGGCGCCCCACGGCGCGTGCGCCACGAGGTGCGCGGCCAGCGCATCGAGTTCCTTCTCCGGCGATGAGCCCGGGACGATGCGCATGGAGAGTTTGGCGCGGGCCTGCGGGATGAGCACGTTGGACGACCCGGCCACGCTGGTCATGTCGATGCCGATCGCGTTGATCGACGGCTCGGCCCACAGCCGCTTGGCGAGGCCGCCGGTGCCCATCAGCCCGACGCCGTCGAGCAGGTCGGCGCTCGAGCGGAACTCGTCCTCGTCGAGGTCGCCGCCGTGCCACGGGTTGCGCGACACCCCGGCCACCGCGACGTTGCCGTCCGCGTCGTGCAGGGTGGTCAGCAGGCGGGCGAGGGCCATCATCGCGTCCGGCGCCGGTCCGCCGAAGACACCGGAGTGCAGCGGGTGCTGCAGGGTGCTGACCGTTACCACGCAGGCAACGTCGCCGCGCAGCGTGGTGGTGAGCACCGGGTCGCCGACCCGCAGGTTTCCCATGTCGCAGACGATGAAGACGTCGCAGGCGAACAGATCCGGGTGGGCGAGGACGAACTCCGGCAGGTTGCTCTCGGTCTCCTCCATGCCCTCGACGACCAGGCGCACGGTGCACGGCGGCTCGCCGTCGAAGACCTTCATCGTGCCGAGGTGCGCGACCAGGCCGCCCTTGTCGTCGGCGGCGCCGCGGCCGTAGATGCGGCCGTCGTCCTTGCGGGTCGGCGTCCAGGGGTCGCTGGTCCAGCCCTGCTCGGGTGGGGCCGGCTGCACGTCGTAGTGGGCGTACAGCATCACGACGGGGGAGCCGGGCGGGCCGGGCACCTCCGCGTAGATGGGCGGGTAACCGTGCGGGACGGGCATCAGTTCCGCGTTGGTGAAGCCTGCCGCCCGTACGAGATCAAGGGTTTGATGTCCCATGAGCTCGACCGGCTCGGCCGGGTAACCGGGAAACGCGACCGACGGAATCGCGACCAGCCTTTCCAGGCTCTCCAGCAACGACGGCATCAGCGCCGCTACTCGATCTTTCGTCTGCATGAGTCCATTTCCGCAGCGAGCGGACCGGTTCACCTCATCCTTTGTGGATGACGCCCCGGATGAGGGCCGGATGCGAACCTCCTGACCATCGGCGGGCGCGCGGGAAAGGGCGACCGGACATGGACATTGTCTTCGTACTCGAGGCGCTGGTGGTCCTCGGCTGCATCGTCATGGGCACCCGCTCCAGCGGAGTCGGTGTCGGCGTGTGGGGCGGCGTCGGCGTCGCCGTTCTCGTCTTCATCTTCCGGGAGCCGCCCGGCGAGCCGCCGGCCGGCGCGATCGCCATCATCCTGGCCGTGGTGACCGCGGCCGCGATGATGCAGGCCGCCGGGGGCATCGACTGGATGGTCCAGGTCGCCGCGAAAATCATCGAGGCGCATCCCCGGCAGATCACGCTGATCGCCCCGATCACCGCGTTCGCGTTCACCATCGGGGCCGGCACCAGCAACATCCTCTATCCGCTGCTGCCGGTCATCTACGACGTGTCGTACCGCAACGGCATCCGGCCGTCGCGGCCGCTCTCGGTCAGCGTCGTGCAGTCCGGCGTGGCCCTCGCCGCGTCGCCGGTCTCGGCCGCCATGGCCGCGATGCTCACGCTGACCGACACCGCGCCGTACAACTTCGGCCTCACCCAGATCCTCGCCGTCACCATCCCCGCCTGCCTGGCCGGCATCGTCGTGACGGCCCTGGTCGTCAACCGGATGGGCAAGGAGCTGGCCGAGGACCCCGAGGTGCAGGAGCGCGTGGCGGCCGGGCTGATCCCGGCGCCCGGTGGCGTCCGCACCATCACCAAGCAGCCGTCGGTCACCGGCGGCGGCGGAACAGCCGACGCCGACCTCGACGACGACCCGGTGCCCGCTTCCGCCGCGCTCACCGCGACCAAACAGGGACGCAACGCCGCGATCGCCTTCCTCGTCGGTGTGCTTCTGATCGTCATGTTCGGACTGTTCCCCGCGCTGCGCCCGCATTTCCCGGTCGAGGGCGGCGGTTCCGAGCCGATCGACATGACCAGCACCATCGTCATGGTGATGTTCGTGGCCGCGGTCGCGATCATCTTCGTCGGCCGCCCGCAGGTGAAGACGGTCCCGGAGATGTCGGTGTTCAAGGCCGGCATGATGTCGGCGATCGCCCTGTTCGGTATCGCCTGGATGACGTCGACCTTCATCGAGGCGCACGAGGAGTTCATCGTCGACACGGTCGGCGGCTGGGTGAACGACTACCGCTTCATCTTCGCGCTGGCCGTCTTCATCGTCGCCGCGCTCACCACCAGCCAGTCGACGGCCACCCGCACGATCGTCCCGATCGGTCTCGCGGCCGGCCTGTCGCCGGGCCTGCTGGCCGGCATGTGGGCCGGTGGCATCGGCGGCGTGTACGCGCTCCCGACCGGCGGCCCGCAGATCGCCGCCGCGAACTTCGACCTCTCCGGCACCACCAAGCTGGGCACCAAGCTCTTCGACCACAGCTACTTCGTCCCGATGCTGGTGCTCTCGTTCACGACCGTCGTGGTGGGCGCGGCGATCGGCGCCATCTTCTTCTGACCCCTGGGGGCGCACGCCATGGAGATCCCGCACAAGGTCGCGGCGCTGATGCCGTCGCTGCTGACCGATCTGGAACACCTGGTCACCATTCCGTCGGTCGCTTTCCCCGGTTACCCGGCCGAGCCGGTCGAGCTCATGGGACATCAAACCCTTGATCTCGTACGGGCGGCAGGCTTCACCAACGCGGAACTGATGCCCGTCCCGCACGGTTACCCGCCCATCTACGCGGAGGTGCCCGGTCCGCCCGGCTCCCCGGTCGTGATGTTGTACGCCCACTACGACGTGCAGCCCGCGTTGCCGTCGCAGGGCTGGACCAGCGACCCCTGGACGCCGACCCGCAAGGACGACGGCCGCATCTACGGGCGCGGCGCCGCCGACGACAAGGGCGGCATCGTCGCGCACCTCGGCACCCTGCGTGCCTTCGACGGCCGGCCGCCCTGCACGGTCCGGCTGATCCTCGAAGGGATGGAGGAGACCGAGAGCAACCTGCCGGGGTTCGTGCGGGCCCACCCGGATCTGTTCGCCTGCGACGTCTTCGTCATCTGCGACACCGGCAACCTGCGCGTGGCGGAGCCGGTCTTCACCACCGCCCTGCGCGGCGACGTGGCGTGCGTGGTAACGGTCAGCACCCTGCAGCACCCGCTGCACTCCGGCGTCTTCGGCGGCCCCGCGCCGGACGCGATGATGGCCCTGGCCCGCCTGCTGTCCACCCTGCACGACGACGACGGCAACGTGGCGGTCGACGGCGTGACCACCGGGGTGTGGGAGGGCGCCGACTTCAGCGAGGCGGAGTTCCGGGCGAGCGCCGACCTCCTGGACGGCGTCCAGCTGACCGGCACCGGCCCGGTCAGCCACCGCCTGTGGGGGAAGCCGTCGGTCAACGCGATCGGCATCGACATGACCAGCGTGGCCGGGTCGTCGAACGTGCTGATCCCGCAGGCGCGCGCCAAGCTTTCGATGCGCATCGTCCCGGGCTCTACACCGGAGAAGGAACTCGACGCGCTGGCCGCGCACCTCGTGGCGCACGCGCCGTGGGGCGCGCAGGTCTCGGTGGAGCGCACCAAGGCCGCGCCGCCGTTCGCCTGCCGCACCGACGGTCCCGGCTACGCCGCCGCCCGGCTGGCCCTCGAAGAGGCGTTCGGCAAGGCGCCGGGCGAGGCGGCCAACGGGGGTTCCATTCCGCTGTTGCGGTACCTGCAGGACGCGTCGCCCGAGGGCGAGTTCCTGCTGTGGGGAGTGTCGGACATCGCGGCGGCGCGCATCCACGGGTCGGACGAGAGCGTCGATCCGGCCGAGCTTCAGCGGATGATCGTCGCTCAAGCTCTGCTCCTGCGGAACCTGGCTTCCTCAGCGGGTTCGTGACGGTGACAGGTGGGCGCGCTCGCCCTGGGACCCGAAAGAGGGTGAGCAACTCGGCGGGCTGCTCGCCGGCGCTGGCAATCCGGTGGGGCGTGCGGGTATCGAACTCCGCCGCCTCACAAGGGCCCAGTTCGTACTCGAGCTGCAGTCGCACTGCCCATTGAGCACGTAGACCCACTCGTACCGGTCATGGGTTTGAAGTGGCAGGTAGATCACCTTGTAGCCTGATCCCGCCGGGCCGTCTGGTCAGCGGCACGACCGTGTGGCCGGATTGCCGCACCGCCCGCAGATGGATGCTGATGCCGCCACAGCGACGGAAGGACACCGGGCCCGCCTGGACCGCGCCCGACGAGAGGGCGACGCTGGTGGGCTTCCTCGACTACCTGCGTGATGCCGTCGCCGCGAAGGTCGCCGGCGCGCCCGAGCCGGCGGTCCGCACCGCCGGGGTGCCCTCCGGCACCAGCCTCCTGGGCCTGATCAAGCATCTGACGGCAGTGGAGCGGTTCTACTTCCTGGAGGAGCCGATCACCAACATGCGCCGCACCTTCCGGCCGACCGCGTCGGAAACCGCGGACGCTCTGCTTGCCGCCTACCGGGAGACCACCGCGCTCGCCAACCAAGTGATCGGGACCTGGAGTGACCTGACCGAGGCGGCGCCCCGGCCGCCGGGGAGGGCGCTGCCCCCGTCCCGGCGGTGGGTCCTGGTCCACATGATCGAGGAGACCGGCCGGCACGCCGGCCACGCCGACATCCTCCGCGAGCAGATCGACGGCGCCACCGGCCGCTGACCGGCGCGCCGCCCCTGGGGCCGCGTGCTGTCAGCTGTAGGCGCCGCCCGGGCGGCGGCGTGCTGTCAGCTGTAGGCGCCGCCCCCCAGGCCGGCGGCTGTCAGCTGTAGGCGCCGCCCCCAGGCCGGCGGCTGTCAGCTTTAGGCGCCGCCCCCAGGCCGGCGGCTGTCAGCTTTAGGCGCCGCCCCCAGGCCGGCGGCTGTCAGCTGTAGGCGCCGTCGTCGTAGTCGTCGTAAGGCGGCTCTTCGTCGGGTGGTTCCTCGCCGAAGAAGAACGGCTCGGGCTCCGCGGCGCGTTGCTGCGGCGCGGCGGATGAACGCCGGCCGGCGCCGGATCCGGTGGCCGAGCGCGGCCCGGCGCCGGTGGGCTGCGGCCTGCCGGTGGCCGAGCCGCCGGCCGCCGCCGACGTCGGGGACGCCGACGTCGGGGACGCCGACGTCGGGGACGCCGACGACGGAGGTGGCGGTGACATGGACGGTGCCGACGAGGACGAGGACGAGGACGAGGACGATGACGGGGACGGGGACGGGGACGGGGACGGCGCGTCGGGTGTGGCGGCGAGGGTGTCGAGGACCTGCTGACCGAATTTGGTCAGCTTGGCCTGGCCGACGCCGGACACCGTGCCCAGCTGGGCCAGCGAGCTCGGGCGCAGTGTGGCGATCGCCTTCAGCGTGGCGTCGTGGAAGATGACGTAGGCGGGGACGCCCTGCTCCTTGGCCGTGGCCGCACGCCAGGCGCGCAAGAGCTCGAAGACCGGCGCGGCCTCGGCGGGGAAGTCGGGCGCCGCGGACCCGCCCGCCAGGCCGCCGGAGGAGCCCGCGGCGGCCTGGCGGGCGCGGGGTGCGCGCGGTGGCTTGGGGGCCTCGCGCCGCATCATCACCTTGACCTCGCCGCGCAGCACCGAGGCGCTCGCGGGCGTCAGCACCAGCGTGCCGTACTCGCCCTCGACCGCCAGATATCCCGCCGCCAGCAGCTTGCGCACCACGCCCCGCCACTCCTGGTCGCGCAGGTCGGCGCCGATGCCGAAGACCGACAGCTCCTGGTGGCGGAACTGCAGGACCTTCTCCGTCTCCTTGCCGAGCAGGATGTCGATCGACTGGCCGGCGCCGAACTTCTGCCCCCGCTCGCGCTGCAGCCGCAACACCGTGGACAGCATCTTCTGCGCGGGGACCGTGCCGTCCCAGGAGGACGGGGGCGTCAGGCACGTGTCGCAGTTGCCGCAGCTTTCCGTTTCGGCGGTCTGCCCGAAATAGTTCAGCAGCTGGCCGCGCCGGCAGGAGACCGTCTCGCACAGGGCCAGCATCGCGTCGAGGTGCTGGGAGAGGTTGCGGCGGTGGGCCGTGTCGCCCTCGGAGCTCTCGATCATCTTGCGCTGCTGGACGACGTCCTGCAGACCGTACGCCAGCCAGGCGGTGGACGGCAGGCCGTCGCGGCCGGCGCGGCCCGTCTCCTGGTAGTAGCCCTCCACCGACTTGGGCAGGTCGAGGTGGGCCACGAAGCGGACGTCGGGCTTGTCGATGCCCATGCCGAAGGCGATCGTCGCGACCATGACCAGGCCGTCCTCGCGGAGGAAGCGGGACTGGTTGGCCGCCCGGACCCGGCTGTCCAAGCCCGCGTGGTAAGGCAACGCCGGGATCCCCTGCTGGGAAAGGAACTCGGCCGTCTTCTCCACCGACGCGCGGGACAAGCAGTACACGATGCCGGAGTCGCCGGCGTGCTCCGTCCTCAGCAGGTCGAGCAGCTGGCGGCGGGGTTCGTTCTTGGGCACGATGCGGTACTGGATGTTGGGGCGGTCGAAGCTCGCGGTGAAGTGGCGCGCGTCGGTCAGCTGCAGGCGAGTGGCGATCTCGGTGCGGGTGGCGCTGGTCGCCGTCGCGGTCAGCGCGATGCGCGGCACCTCGGGCCAGCGCTCGTGCAGCATCGACAGGCCGAGGTAGTCGGGCCGGAAGTCGTGGCCCCACTGGGAGACGCAGTGCGCCTCGTCGATCGCGAACAGCGAGATCTTGCCGCGGTCGAGCAGCCGCTGGGTCGCGGGGACGCCCAGGCCCTCGGGCGCGACGTAGAGCAGGTCGAGCTCGCCGTTGACGAACTCGGCCTCGACGATGCGGCGCTCCTCGTAGTCCTGCGAGGAATTCAGGAAATTCGCCCGGACGCCGAGCGTGCGCAGCGCGTCGACCTGATCTTGCATGAGGGCGATCAGCGGCGAGATGACGATGCCGGTGCCGGGGCGGACCAGGGCGGGAATCTGATAGCACAACGACTTGCCGCCGCCGGTCGGCATCAGCACCAGCGCGTCGCCGCCGCCGGCCACGTGGTCGATGATCTCGGCCTGCGCCCCGCGGAACGACGGGTAGCCGAAGACGCGGTTGAGTACCCCAAGGGCGGCGGATTCGGAAGTCACCCCGCGATAGTAGAGAGGTCGACCGACATTTCGCGGAGGCCTGTGGATAACACCGGGCCGCGCGCCAGCCCGACAAGATCGAGGATCACCTGCGCCGGAGAGCCTTCCGAGGCCACGAGCGTGATCGGCGCGCTCTGCGACAGATGCACAGCCGCCACGTGATGTAACGCCGACACCCCGGCGCTGGACAGATGCGTCACCCCGGAGAGGTCCACCAGCAGTGGCACCGTCCCGCCCCGGCTGCGCCGCAGCAGCTCCTGCCGGGCGGATCCGGCGGTCACCGCGTCCACCGCGCCCTCGATCCGCACCCGGGTCTCGTCCCCGCCCGGCTCCTCGGCGATGAGGAACGGGGAGCTCACCGCCGGGGCGGAGGTGACCGGCAGGTCGAGCATCCGGGCCGGCCTGGTCAGCGTGTGCCGCACCCACGCGGTCGTGCCGGAGGCCGACGGCTCGACCTTGAGCCCGTCGACCAGTTGGGCCGCCATCGCGAGCCCGCGCCCGCGGGTGGGGGAGACCGTCGGCGTCCGCCAGGCGCCCTGGTCGCGCACCGAGAACCTGACCTCCCCGGCCGGCGTCAGCCAGCCGCTGACGGCCACCAGGCTGGCGGCGTGCTCGATCGAGTTGGTCATCAGCTCGCCGAGCGCGTGCTGGATCATGAAGGTGTCCTGCGACGTGGCCCCGGCCGAGGCCAGCCACTCGCCGATCGTCTCGCGGGCGCCGCGCAGCGCCGTCGGTTCCGGCGGCAGATCAAGATCAAGATCGGTGAGCACGGGTACGCGCTGGGCCGCGAGCAACGTGATGTCGTCGTGGTGGCCGGTGGCCCGGACCAGCATCTCCACCGTCTGCACGCAGACCCGCTCGGCCGCCGTCAGGCCGGGGTCGGAGAACGCCCGGCCGGCCGCGCAGGAGGCCGCGACCGTGGCCAGCTCCGCCGAGCCGCTCGGGTGGGTGCGCCCGGGCCGCTCCAGAATCCCGTCCGAATAGAGCAGCAGCAGCTCACCGGGGGCCAGCCGCGCCGTGCCGACCGGGAACGACCCACCCGTGGCCAGCGGCGCCCCGCCCGTACCCGGCAAAAAGCGTGTCTCCCCGGACGGTGACACCACCAGCGGGGCCGGATGGCCCGCCGTGCAGTAGGTGAGATCGCCCGAGACCGGATCGAGCGACACCATGCAGATGGTCGTCGCGTGCGCCGCCGGCGACCGCGACGCGAACCGGTCGGCCGCGCCCAGCGCCTCCAGGATCCCGGCGCCGTCGTCGAGCCGGTCCCGCAGCACCGCCCGCAGCTGGCCCATCACCCCGGAGGCGGTCACGCCGTGCCCGACCACGTCGCCGACGATCAGCGCGACCCGCCCGTCGCGCTGCGCCACCGCGTCGAACCAGTCCCCGCCGGCGGCCGTGTCCGCGTCGGCCAGCAGGTAGCTCGCCCCGACCTGCAGGCCGGGCAGCACCGGCAACCCGGCCGGCAGCAACGAGAGCTGCAGCGACGTGATGACCTGCAGGCTCTCCTCGTACTTGCGCCGCACCAGCGCCGCGGCCTGCCGCTCGCGCACCAGCTCGGTCACGTCGAACCCCACCGCGGTCACACCGCGGATCTCACCCGAGGGGGAGCGCCAGGGCGTGATGGTGAAGTTCGCGAACATCTCGTGGACGGACCCATCCGGCATATCCAGATTTGCGCGCCACTCCTTGCCGTTGACCGGCTCACCCGTGCGGTAGACCTCGTAGTACGCGTCGACGAACTGCTGCCCGATCAGGTCGCTGATCACGTCCCGGATCGGCACGCCCCGCCACGCCCGGCCGGGCAGCACCGCCCTGGTCGCCGCGCTGAGGCTGAGCACCCGCAGGTCGGGCCCCTCGCACACGACCAGGATGAACGGCACCTGGTCGAGCGCGAGGAGAAGCGGATCGTCCATCCTCACATCGTGCCGGACGTCGCGGGAAGAACCTACTCGGCCAGCGGTAGCTCGATCGTGTGAGACGTGTGCGAGGCCTTCGTCGCCAGATAGCGCACGTTCGCCGCCGACATGTGCACCCCGGTCGGGATCCGCTGCGCCACCTCGATGCCGCACGCCTCGAGCTGCGTCGCCTTGTCGGGGTTGTTGCTGAGCAGCCGTACGCGATCGGCGCCCAGCGCAAGCAGCATCTGCGCCGCCGCCGTGTAATCGCGCTCGTCCTCGCCGTGCCCGAGCGCCACGTTCGCCTCGTAGGTGTCCAGCCCCGCGTCCTGCAGCGCGTACGCGTCCAGCTTGGCGTACAGCCCGATACCGCGGCCCTCCTGGCGCAGGTACAGCAGGAAGCCGCCCTGGTCGGTGATCCGCTCGGCGGCCTCGCGCAGCTGCGGCCCGCAGTCGCAGCGCTGGCTGCCGAACACGTCCCCGGTCAGGCACTCGCTGTGCGGCCGCACCAGCGGCGCCCGCCCGCCGGCCGCCGACTTGGTCAGCGCCCGCTGCCAGTCACCGAGCCCGAGGGCGATGTGCTCCTTGCCGTCGACCAGGCCGTCGAAGGTCATCACTCGCGCCGTGGTGGTGTAGCCGTCCGAGAAGCGCAGCGGAACAGTGACCTGCTGACGCACCGTGGCCTTGTTCATCGGTATCGGTCCTCCTCGTTGGTTCCCCGCTGGTCTTTGCCCACCGACAAGGTCTTCCGAACGCAACAGATTGCGAACGTGCCTGTCATCGTCGCGCGGTTTATCTTGTACGCAACTGTTCGACCGGGGTGACGATCGTCGCTCTACTGGAGGCGTCATCGGTGGTTGAGCGTCCTTACACGCTGTTGAGTTGCGGCATGTCGATCGATGGATATCTCGACGATGCCGCACAGGACAGATTGCTGCTGTCCAACGACGCCGATTTCGACCGGGTCGACGAGGTCCGGGCCGGTTGCGACGCGATCCTCGTCGGCGCGGCCACCATCCGGCAGGACGACCCGCGCCTGCTGGTGCGCTCGGCCGAACGCCGGGCCGCCCGCGTGGCGCGCGGCGAGCGCCCACACCCGGTGAAGGTCACCGTCACCGGCAGTTGCGACATCGACCCTACCGCGCGGTTCTTCACGCTCGGTGAGGTCGACAAGCTCGTCTACTGTGCCACGGCCACCGTCGACGACGCCCGCAAGCGGCTCGGCGACGTGGCGACCGTGATAGACGGCGGCGACCCCGTCGACCTGCACACCGTCGCCGCCGACCTGGCCGCGCGCGGCGTGCGCCGGCTGATGGTCGAGGGCGGCGGCACCATGCACACGCAGTTCCTCACCGCCGGGCTCGCCGACGAGCTCCAGCTGGTGGTCGCGCCGTTCTTCGTCGGCGACTCCCGGGCCCCGCGCTTCGTCAGCGACGGCGATTTCCCGTGGGGGCCCGGCCACCGGGCCCGGCTGGCCGGGGTGCGCCAGATCGGCGACGTGGTGCTGCTGCGGTACGCCCTCTCCGATCGGTTCGGTGAGAAGGACTGACATCAGGCGCCTGTGCGGGCCAGCTCACGCTGCGGCGAGCTGACGTACATCGCCGGCGCGGGCGAGACCGGCGCTGCCACCCGTACGGAATGATCCACCGAAAGCGGGCGGACGGCCCGGGCCACCACGACGAACGCGCCCGGCATCGCCGCCACGAAGGCGAAGACGCCGTAGACGACTGCCGTGGTCAGGCCCTGCGTCGCGCTGAGACCGGCCGCGCCGAACGCCCACGCCGTCACCGCCTCGCGCGGACCCCAGCCACCGATGTTGAGCGGCAGCGACATGGCCAGCAGCGCCAGCAGCATCAGCGGCGCGAGCCGCAGCAGCGAGGCGCTCGAACCGGCCGCGCGGGCCGCGACCACGAACGTCGCGAGATGTCCGAGAAGGACGACCGTCGACGCGAGCGTGATGCCCGGCCAGTTGCGGCGGGCCAGCAGGCCGGTCCGGATCTCGGCGAGACCCGTGCGCACGCCGGCCGCCACCTTGGAACCGCCCTGCCGCAGCTTGCGGCAGGCGAGAAGGACCAGGACCGCGGCTGCGGCGATGCCCGCGCAGACGACGGCGGCAACGGCTCCGTGCTGCTCGAGCAGGGTCAGGACCGGCGAGGGTACGGACAGGAGCACCGCGACGCCCACGCCGATGAGCACGATCTGCCCGGCCGTGCGCTCCAGCACCACCGCGCGGACGCTGCGCCCGACATCGCCCTCGTCGCGGCCG
Source organism: Actinoplanes sp. CA-142083 (assembly GCF_050942195.1). NCBI lineage: Bacteria > Bacillati > Actinomycetota > Actinomycetes > Micromonosporales > Micromonosporaceae > Actinoplanes > Actinoplanes sp. CA-142083. Next base: position 5,559,712 of record NZ_CP192076.1, on the reverse strand, counting down.
TGCTTGACGGCCCGGTCCACGTCGCCGAGCACGCCGCCCGGCAGCGCCGCGTTGAGGAACAGCGCCTTGTAGTAGTCGGCGATCGCGCCGCGCAGCCCGAGCCGCAGCCCCAGCCCGCGCGCCACCAGGCACCACCGCCACGCGCTGAACACCGTGGTGACGACCCCGATGGTGAACGCGACGAACAGGGCGGGCAGGTCGAGCACCCGCAGGCCGTCCAGGAAGGCGCCGGTGCCGAGCCGCCACAGCAGCACCGCGAGGATGCCGGCCCCGCCCAGCAGCCGCAGCCATGGCCAGATCGATCGCGTCACGTCGCCGTCCCCTCCGTTGTGCCCGTCTTCCCCTAGTACGCCGGGACGGGCACAAAGGGTTCAGCCGAAGATCGCCAAAAGATCAACATGCCCGATCGTGGCGTTCGGGACGTTTGCCAGGCGCGTGTCCAGATATGTGTCGAACCGCAGGTCAGGGCGCTGCTCGGCGGCGGCGCCGACCCAGCCGCGCAGCCATTCGGCGGTCAGGGCCCGATTCTGGTCACCCAGCCGCCACGGGCTCGGACGGGTGACGACGGTGGCCCCGGCCTTCTCGAACGCATCCTTGGCGGCGGCCGGAGCGTCCGGCCCGAGCAGCCTGCGACCGGCGACGACGCGGCGCTGGTGGGCGTTGAAGGCATCCTCGATCGTCGCGTCCTCGGGCAGCGGCGGGTCGAGAGTCGCCTCGCCGGCCACCGAAAGCGTGAACAGCGCCGGAGTCCTGGACGCGGCCAGCACGTCGGCCAGGTCCTGCACCTCCTCGGCGGTCAGCAGGTCGAGCAGGGCCGAGCAGGTGACGAGGTCGGTGCCGGTCAGATCGCCGGCGGTGAGCGCGGTGACATCGCTCAGCGCGGTCTCGACGGTCACGGCCGGGAAGGGCATGTTCGCGGCGGCGTGCTCGAGCAGCGCGGGGTCACGGTCCGCCATGATCCAGTGCTGCGGGCCGTCGAGCTGCGGCGCCAGCCAGCGCCCGAGCGAGCCGGTCCCGCAGCCGAGGTCACGAATCGTGCGAATCGGACCCGGCAGCAGCGCGACGAGCTCTTTGCTGCGCGCGGCGGCGTCGGCGGGCTCGCGAAGCCCCAGCCAGGATTCGCTGAACTCTCCGGTCATGCGTCAAGCACCTCACTGAGTCGTCGTGCTGTGTCATCCCAGGTCGGGAGGGTTTCGCGGCGCTTGGCGGCGGAGGCGCGCAGGGTGGCGCGCAGCTCGGGGTCGGTGAGCCATGCCCGCAAGGCGGTGGCCAGGGCTCGGGGGTCGCCGGGCGGGACGAGGATGCCGGGGAGGGTCCCGTCGGGCGCCCTGCCGAGGGCCTCGGGAACGCCGCCGACCCTGGTGGCGATCACGGGCAGGCCGCGGGCCAGGGCTTCGGTGATCACCATGCCGTAGGTTTCGGCACGCGAGGGAAGAACAAAAAGATCGGCGTTCCCGTACGCGGCGTCCAGCGCGGTCCCTTGCAACGGCCCGACGAAGTGGATGTTCTCACTCGCGTGCGGGACAGCCCGGCCGACAGCCCCGGCGAAGGTGCAGCTCCACCGCAGGTCACCGAGGCTTCGCTCGAGGGCCGCGACGAGGAGGTCCTGCCCTTTCCTGGGGGTGACCGAGGCCACGCACAGCAGCCTATAGCCCGATTTATCAGGGCTTGTCAGTTCGGAGGGCGACACGCCGGGCTCCATCACGGCGACGTCACCGGGCAAGTCGTGCATTTCCGAAATGCGGTGGGCGGCTGCCTGGCTGGTGGCGATCACCAGCGACGCCAGGTGGAGGGTGGTGCGCTCGCGAGATCTGCGCTCGGTCTGCTGCTGGGGGGTCAGGCCGGTCTCGTCGCTCAGGGGGAGGTGGACCAGGACGATCAGGCGGAGGCGCTTCTTGTGGGGCGCGAGGATCTCGGGGACGCCGCAGGCCACCAAGCCGTCGAGGAGCACATCGGACTTATCGGGAATATCTGATAGGGCGTGGGCGAGGGACTCTCGGGCCTCGTCGTCGGGAGTCGGCCACGTGCCGTCGACGGCGATCTCGTAGACCGGGCGGGTGGGCAGGTCGCCGCCGGTCTGCGGGCTGGTCGCGCCGGAGAGGAGGTTGAGGACTATGCGGTCGAAGCGGTTTCCGCCGCTGGGGGCTGCCGGGTCGTCGATCGAACCCGGCAGCACGGCCCACAGCGGGTTGCTCACAGATCTCGCTCGTAGGAGGCCCAGGCGATGTGCGACTCGTGCAGCGTCACCGCGATCCCGGTGAGGCCGGCGGCGCCGGGGCCTAGCTCGCCGGCGGTGGCCTTCGCGGCGAGGCGATCGGCGATGACCTTCGCGAGGTACTCCGTGGACGTGTTCACGCCCTTGAAGCCGGGCTCGTCGTCGAGGTTGCGGTAGCTCAGGCCGCCGCAGATCGCGTGCAGTTGCTCGCTCGCCAGGCCGATGTCGACCACGATGTTGTCGTCGTCGAGCTGCGGCCGGCGGAACGTGGCGTCCACGACGAAGGTGGCGCCGTGCAACTTCTGGGCCGGTCCGAAGACGTCGCCCTGGAAGCTGTGCGCGATCATGATGTGGTCGCGGACGGTGACGCTGAACAAGTGCCTACTCCTCGGGATAGTCGATCACGTGGCAGAGGGCCGGAAGGCTACCCGCCGCGAGACGTGGCAACACCTCGGGCAGCTCAGCGAAGGGCGAGCGGCCGGTGATCAGCGCCTCGAAGGCGGGGTTCCTGAGCAGGTCGAGCGCGAGCGCCAGTCGCTCCGGGTAACCGCGGCGGCGGCCGGGGACGATGCCGCCGACCTGGCTCGAGCGGACGGTAAGGCGGCGGGAGTGGAAGAACTCGCCGAGCGGGACCGTGACCTGCTTGTCGCCGTACCAGCTCAGCTCCACGACGGTGGCCTCGGGCGCGACGAGCTCCAGCGACCGGGCCAGGCCCGCCGACGTGGCGCTGGCGTGCACGACGATGTCACAGCCGTCCCGGGCCTGCTCTGGCGTGGCGAAGGCGGCGCCGATCCGGGCCGCGAGCTCGGCGCGCGAGGCGTCGATGTCGACGAGCTCCACCCGTACGCCAGGAATTTGCGCGGCGATGGCCGCGACCGACGCACCCACCATGCCCGCACCCACCACCGCGATCTTGTCGCCGATCATCGGGGCGGCGTCCCACAGCGCGTTGACCGCCGTCTCCACGGTGCCCGCGAGGACCGCCCGATGTGGGGGAACGCCGTCCGGCACCACCGTGACCGCCGAAGCGGGGACGGTATAGCGGGTCTGATGGGGGTACAGGCAGAAAATGACGCGATCCCGCAGCTCCGCCGGGCCCTCCTCGACGACGCCCACGTTGAGGTAGCCGTATTTGACCGGGGCCGGGAAGTCGCCCTCCTGGAACGGCGCCCGCATCAGCGGCCACTGGCTCTCGGGGACACGCCCGGTGAAGACCGTGGTCTCGGTGCCGCGGCTCACCCCGGTGTGCAGGGTGCGCACGAGGACCTCGTCGCGGGCCGGACGCCTGACCTGTTCGGGGCGGATCTCGCCCCGTCCGGGGGAGGCGAGCCAGAACGCCCGGGCGTCACCCGACATGGGCTGTCTCCTCAACTGCTGAACCGAACTTCGCTACCGCACGTGTTAAGCGCTGACAGCGGCAACCATACGCAGCCGATCTTGCTCTGGAGGAACGGTGACACTCGCAGCCACCCCGTCGGCCCCCGCTCGCGGACCGATGATCGGCCTCGGGGCGCAGGCCGCCCTGCTCGGCGCGCTCGCCGCGACGCTCGGGCTCACCGCGGCCGGCCTGCTCGCGGGGGCCGTGTACGGGCTGGCGCTGTGCGGTCTGCTGGGCGCCGGGCTGCAGCGGCACGGGATGCGGGCGATGGGCCCGGCGAACGTCGTCACGTTCTCCCGCGCGATCCTGGTCGGCGGGGTGACGGCCCTGGTGGTGACGTCCTTCACCCATCCGGTGAGCACTCCGGCGCTGGTGGCGGTGGCCGGGGTGGCGCTGGCGCTCGACGGTGTGGACGGTCAGGTGGCCCGCCGCACGGGCAACACGACGGCGCTGGGCGCCCGCTTCGACATGGAGATCGACGCGTTCCTGATCCTGGTGCTCAGCGTCTACGCCGGCGACCGGTTCGGCTGGTGGACGGTGGCGCTCGGGGCGTACCGGTACCTGTTCGTGGCGGCCTCGTGGGCCCTGCCCTGGCTGACCGCGGCGCTGCCGCACCGGTTCTCCCGCAAGGTCGTGGCGGCCCTGCAGGGCATCGTGCTGGCGCTGGTGACGGCCAACCTGCTGCCGCCGGTGCTGTCGCAGGTCGCCCTCGCCGTGGCGCTGGCGTCGCTGACCTGGTCGTTCGGCCGGGACGCGATCTGGCTCTACAAGGCCTCGCAGGTGCGGGCGGCGGCCCGGGTGCGGTGGTCGGCGCCGCGGCCCGCGCTGGTCGGCTAGGACACTCGGGCGATCGCCCCGGGGGGCGGCGCGGGGACGGCATCGGGGTGGAGGATGGCGGCGATCGCCTCGACGCCCTCCACCAGGCGCGGGCCGGGGCGCACGACCAGACCGTCGCCGTCGATCGCCCAGACCTGAGCGTGGGGGAAGTGCGGGACCACCGCTGCGGCCTGCTTGATCGCGCCGTCCAGGTGGAAGCCGCACGGGGTGACGATGACGACCTCGGGCTCCGGGGCGGCCAGGTCGGCGTACGAGATCTCGATGGAGCGTGACCCACCACGCGCCGCGACCGGATCGCCTCCCGCGGCCGTGACCAGGTCGGGGACCCAGTGGCCGGCGGTGAACGGCGGGTCCACCCACTCGACGACCGCGACCCTCGGCCTGCGCCTTGCCGCGACTGCCTCGCTGACCTGGTGGAGACGCTGGTGCAGGGCCGCCAGCAGGGCGTCGGCTTTTTCGGGTACGCCCGCGGCGGCGCCCACCCGGCGGAATGTGTCGAGGACCTCATCCAGCGAGTAGGGATCCAGGGAGAGGACGTCTGCCCGGCAGCCCAGGTGATCGAGGGCTTCGTCGACGTGGTCGGAGGGCAGCGCGCAGACCCGGCACAGATCCTGCGTGAGGATCAGATCTGGTTGTAACGCCGCAAGCGCGCCGGCGTGCAGCGTGTACAGGTCCGCTTTCGCCGACATTTGCTGTTTTACATAGGCGTCGATCTCGGCCGGGGTCATGCCGCTGGTGTCGCGACCACCGACCACGACGGTTTTCTCCTGGCGGGCGTGCGGGGGCTCGTCGCACTCGAAGGTCACGCCGACCAGATCGTCGCCGAGACCCAGGGCGTAGACGATCTCGGTGGCGGAGGGGAGCAGGGAGACCAGGCGCATCTCTCCAGGGTGGCATCGGCCGAAAGGCGTAGGCACGGCGGGGGATTCGGTCCGGGGAGGGATGTGGCCGCCGGGCGCATGCGCGGATGCTTTCTGTCACCCGCCGGACCAGCATGGGGGAGACACATGAGCACGGCACCGCTCGCGCACACCGATGTGATCGTTCTCGACTATCTCGCGGCGCTGTGGGCGCAGAGCGAAGACCTGTCGCCGCAACTGCGGGACGAGCTGATGACCACGGTGGCCGACTACATCGCGGCGCGCCGGGCCGCGGCCTCGTCGCCACTCGACGACGCCGCGGCGATCGTGCAGCGGTTAGGACCGCCCGAGGCGCTCGTCGACGCGGTGCGGAGGGGGCAGTTGCCGCCGCACGTACGGTTGCCGGCCCTGGTGCCGCCGCCCCCGCCGCCCTCGCGGCTGCCGGCGCAGCAGGGCGGGGTCGCGGAGTACACGGCGGTCGGGATGCTGACCGCCGGAGCGTTCTTCCTGCCGGTGGTGTCGCCGGTGGCCGGCATGCTGCTGGCGAGCGCGTCGCCGCACTTCACACCGGCGGACAAGGCTGTCGGGTGGACCCTGACGGCCGGGTCGGCCGCGATGGGCGCGGTGCTGACGCTGTTCTTCGCGACGCTGCCGTTCCACACCGGCGCGGCGCTGCTGCTGATCTATCTGGCCATGTGCACGGGCGCCTTCGCGGCCGGGATGACGCTGCTCAACTCGCTGCGGCGCCGCTGATTGTCCGCCCCTTTGTTCTCCCCTTTGTTCTCCCTGCGGAAACCGTCCGGTCGTTCGCGCTGTGTTCGCTGTCGGAGCAGACACGAAACGGTCACGGAGGGTCGCATGCCGGGCAAAATCGAGGCGTACGTGCAGGATGGGCTGGTGGAGACGGATCTTCAACTGGCCCTGCGCGCGGTGATCACGGGGGCCGCGGTCGCGATGCCGCACTTCAGCGCGCTCGCCGACCTGCCACGTGAGCTGAAGGCCGACGGGTCCGTGGTGACGGCGGCCGACCGGGCCGTCGAGGCCGCCATCCGCGAGGTGCTGACCGACGCCCGGCCGGACGACGCGATCCTGGGCGAGGAGGAGGGCGGCGCCACGGCGGGCGCCGCGCGGCGGTGGATCATCGACCCGATCGACGGGACCCGGCTGTTCGTCGAGGGGGACGACCGGTGGCTGGTGCTGCTCGGCCTCGAAGAGGACGGGGAGATCGTCGCGGGGGTGGCGGCGCACCCGGCCCAGGGGAGCATCTGGTGGGCGTCGCGCGGTGGTGGGACTTTCGAGGGCCGCATCGTCGGCGGGCGCGCCGTGGCGGCCACGCCGGTGCGGGTCACCGAGGGCGGGCCGGACACGCTCGAGGAGAGCCGGCTCGGGGTGGTGCCGGAGGAGTGGGCGCCTCACCTGGTCGCGCCGCTCAAGGCGATCACGCCGCCGCTGCCGTGGCGGATCCACCCCGGGCTGATGGTGGCCCGCGGTGAGCTGGACCTCGCCATCCAGACCGGTGGGCAGATCTGGGACTTCGCGGCGACGTCGTTGATCCTGACCGAGGCGGGTGGGTCGTTCAGCGGGCTCAACGGGCGGACCCGGCCGGGGCCGGGGGCTTCGCTGTATGCGCGCAGTGAGGCGTTGCGGGAGGCGGCGCTGGAGGTGCTCGCGGACGCTCGGCATTCCGCCTAGTGCTGTTGTTTCAGCAGCCGGGGCCGGCGGCCACTCCGTCGACGATGCGGTAGGCGGTGATGTCGCCCTTCACGAAGCCCTTCAGGTCGGCGATCGTGGCCGGGGGCTCGTCGTGCAGGCCCACGTAGGCGATGATCGCCGCGTCGACCGTGCGGCAGCTGGCGCGGTCGGCGACGGCCTGGGCCTGCTTCTCGAGACGGTCCGGGTTCAACGCTGCGTAAGAGACGCCGGCCGCACTTACGGTGACGGCTGCGGCCATCGCTACGTGGGTGAGGTGCACCGGAGCAGCCTAGGCAAGATCACCGTGCGTGCAGGACCGGCCGAACGGTCGAGGTCTTCCGGCCGTCCGCATCACTCTGGGTAAAAGTGCTAAACCTTGGCGTCCGGCGCGCGGAGGAAGGCGAGGATCGTCGCCTGTGCCCGGGGATAGTCGGGGTTGCCCGGGTTGAGGTAGCCGCCGTGCCGGCCGCCGGGAATCGTCACGAAGGTCTTGGCGGGCCAGGGCAGGGCGGCGAAGGCGGCCCGGCCCGCCGCGATGGGCACGGTGGGGTCCTGGTCGCCGTGGAGGAACAGCACGGGTACGGGAGTGCCGCCGAACTTGGCGGGAGGACGGCGGCCCGCTATCGAGACGGCGGCGCGCAGGCCGGGCAGATGGCCGGGATGCAGGAGGCCGAGCGTGGTGGTGCCACCCGCCGAGAAGCCGACAGCTGTGACGTGGCCGAGGTCCAGGTGCGGGTCCTCCGCGAGGGAGCGCAGCACGAATTCGGCGTCGGCTGGCTGATTCCGTACGTCATGGGCGTCGACTTTGACCTTGCCGTTGGTGTGCGGATAGGCCGGGGCCACGACGGCGAACCCGGCGGCGACCCAGGTGGCGGCGATCGGCGCGAACTGGGCCGGAAGCCCGCCGAGGCCATGGCTGAACAGGACGACCGGGTGCCGGTGATCGTCCGCCGGCGACCAGATCGTGGTGAGCAGGGGCCGGTCGCCGCGCATCAGACGGAGTTGGCGGTAGGTGGGCTGCGGGGCGCCGGTGTTGGCGCGTGCGGCGCTGCCACCGCAGCCGGCCAGCAGCGCGACCAGCACGACGACCGCCCCCAGCCTGCCCATGCCGTGAGCCTAGAAACGTCACGCCATCGGACATATCGCCGTTGTGGGGGACGATGAGACGACGAATTGTGCTCGCCGGCGCCGCAGCGCTTGCCGCGTATGTCGGAGTGGCGGGATATCGCACCCGAATGGCCGAATCGCGCCCCGTCATCCCGTCGGCTCCGCCCGGCGAGGAGCGCCTGGAACACCGCTGGTCAGCGGCCCGAGGCCGGATGGTCGGCTTCTACACGGCGGTGCCGGCCGGCTTCGGCGACGGGCGGGGGCTCCCGGTCTGCCTCGTGATGCACGGCGCTTCGAAGACCCCCGACGACTATGCCGCGCTGGGCCTGGGGCGATTCTTGACCGATCTGGTACGGCGTGGGCTGCCGCCCTTCGTGCTCGCCGGCGCGGACGGCGGGCAGCTCGCCTGGCGCCCCTCCGCCGGCGACGACCCGCAGCGGATGGTGCACGAGGAGATCCCCATGTGGTGCCGGCAGCGGGGTTTCGACACGACCCGGCTGGCCGCCTGGGGCTGGTCGATGGGCGGTTATGGCGCGTTGTTGCTGGCCGAGGCGTTCCCCGGTTTCGTGAAGGGGGTGGCCGCCTTCTCGCCCGCCGTGCGCCCCGACGACGACGTGGCCGGCGCGGCGCGGCTGCTGCGCGGCACGCCGGTCGGTTTGTGGTGCGGGAAGCAGGACAGCCTGTACGAGGAAGTGCTCGAGCTGCGCCGCCGCTTGCCGGAGCCGCCGGTGGCCGGTTCGTTCGCGGACGGCCGGCACAATTTCGGGTACTGGTCGCGGTGCCTGCCGTCGGCTTTCGACTTCCTAGCCGGAGTCCTCCGGTCGTAGCCGGGGGATAAATCCGATATCGGCGGTGTATCGGGCCACTTCGGAGGACGGTGATCGAGTTTTAACCCGGCCGTCAAGTGTGATGCCGGACAATGACGAGATGGTGGCCTCCACCCTGCCGGTCAACGGTATCGAGCTCTGCACAGAGACGTTCGGCGAATCGACCGACCCCCCGCTCCTGCTCATCGCCGGCGCGGCCAGCTCCATGGACTGGTGGGAGGACGAGTTCTGCCGCCGCCTGGCCGCTTGCGGCCGCTTCGTGATCCGCTACGACCACCGCGACACCGGCCGCTCGACGTCGTTCCCGCCCGGCCACCCACCGTATTCCGCTGTGGACCTGGCCCACGACGCGCTCGGCGTCCTGGACGCGCTGAACGTGCACCGCGTCCACCTGGTAGGCCTGTCGATGGGCGGCGCCCTGGCCCAGCGGATCGCCGTGGAGCGCCGGCACCGCGTGCTGTCCCTGACCCTGATGTCCACCAGCCCAGGTCTGGGATCCCCCGACGCGATGCCATTGACCGAGCAGTCCGAGCCCGCATCGTCGCCGCAGCCCTCTCCGCCGGGGGAGGCCTCTCCGCCGTCTCAGCCTGCTCAGCCCGCTCCGTCCGCGGAGTCCACGCCGCCGGTGGAGTCTCCGGATGAGCCCGACTGGTCCGACCGCCGCACGTGCGTCAATCGCCTCGTCGAGAGCACCCAGGAACTGGGCGGCCCCTTCACCGCCGACGAGCCCCACCTGCGCCGCCTGGCCGAGCGGATCTTCGACCGCACCATCGACATGGCAGCCACCCAGACCAACCATTTCTGCTGCGCCGACGGCACCCCCTACCGCCACCTGCTCGGCACGATCACCGCCCCGACGCTGATCCTCCACGGCACCCAGGACCCGTTCTTCCCGGCCGCGCACGCCTACGCCCTGGAGTCGGAGATCCCCGGCGCCCGCCTGGTCTGGCTGGAGGGCGTAGGCCACGAGTTCCCGCCCATGGCCGTCTGGTCCCAGGTGATCGACGAGATCATCGGCCAGGCCGCGCGGGGACGGCAGCCCGCCTGACCCGCCCGTCATGCGGGCTCGTCCGGCAGGTTGGGGCCGCCCTCGCTCGGCCCACCCGGGCGGAGCTCGCGGAGCAGTCGCGGCCCGTCCGCCCGGGCAGGCGGCCCGCGCCCGGCCCACCCGGGCGGAGCCCGCGGAGCAGGCGCGGCCCGTTCGCCGCTGCAGGGACGGCCCGCGCCCGGCCCACCGGCGTAGCGCGTGGAGCAGGTGCGGCCCGTCCGCCCGGGCTTGCGCGGCCTCCGCCCGCTGCCCCGGGCGGAGCGCGGCGACCGGTGAGCGGCGACCGGTGAGCGGCGACCGGTGAGCGGCGACCGGTGAGTGGAGACCGGTGAGTGGAGACTGGTGAGTGGAGACCGGTGAGCGGAGACCGGCGAGCGGAGACCGGTCAGCCTGCGCGGCGGAGGGCTCGCTCCCGGCGGTGGGCCAGCGCCGACCCCGACTCGCGGCGGGCCATGCGGCGTAGGACCAGCGGGGCCAGGAGCAGGCCGGCCACCGCCCACGCGCCCAGCACCCCGGCCGTCTCCAAGTGGCGCCACGACTGGCCTATCTCGGCCGCCACGGCGTCGGGTGGGAGGAGGGCCGAGCGCATGCCCAGGCCCATCCAGTAGACCGGGAACGCCTGGGCGACGCCCTGCAGCCAGCCGGGCAGGGCCGTGATCGGGTAGAAGACGCCGGAGATGGCGATCACGGCGAGGATCGGCAAGGTCAGGACGCCCTGGCCCCGGGTGCTGGTGATGACCGAGCCGAGCACCGCGCCCGCCGGCAGGGTGGCCAGCAGGCCCAGCGCCAGCAGGGCCACCAGGGCCGGCCAGGCGGTGGGGCGGCCGGCGGCCACGCCGTTCACCAGGAACAGCGCGGGTATCAGGAAGATGGCCAGGTCGAGCAGCAGGCCGCCGGAGATCGAGATCAGCTTGCCAGTCAGGTAGCCGGGGACGCCGTGCGGGGTGGCGCGCGCCCGCAGGAGCGTGCCGTCCTCGCGGTCGGCGGTCAGGTGCTGGCTCATGCTGACCATGGCCATGGCCGCGTTCATGCCGAGGATGCTGGGCACCAGCATGGCGCCCAAGGGGACGCCGCCGGCGCTGCGGTCGCGCAGGAACCACAGCGCGACCAGCATCAGAACCGGCCAGAAGAAGTGGTTGAACAGGTCGCCGCCGTTGGTGACCGACTGCCGTAGCTCGATCAGCCCCCGTGACCGCCCGGCCCGCAACGCGCGTCTCATCGGCCGGCCTCCGCGGCGTGCACCAGCGCCAGATAGGTGTCTTCCAGCGAGGACCGGCGAACCTCCAGGTCGCGTAGCTCGTCGCCGTGGCGGCCGTACAACTCGTACACCAAACGGGCCGGGTGCTCGGCGGGCCGGGCGAAGCGCTCGCCCCGCAGCGTCCAGCGCACCTCGTCGCCGGCGGCGATGCGGCCGGCCAGCTGGGCGGGTGTGCCGTCGCCGACTATGCGGCCGCCGTCGAGGACCAGGATGCGGCCGGCGAGCCGCTCGGCCTCGTCGAGGTCGTGGGTGGTGAGCAGGACCGTCGTGCCGGCGGTGGCGACGATCTCGCGCACCAGGCCGTGGAAGTCACGCCTCGCCGACGGGTCGAAGCCGGCGGTCGGCTCGTCGAGGAAGAGCAGCTCGGGCCGCCCGGCGAGGCCGATCGCCACGTCGAGCCGGCGGCGCTGGCCGCCGGAGAGGGTCGCGACCCTCTGCCGGGCGTGGCCGGCCAGGCCCACCGCGGCGATCAGGTCGTCGGGGTCCCAAGGGGTGGGGTAGTACGCCGCCAGCTGTGCGAGCAGCTCGCGCACCCGCCACTTGCCGTGGTCGCGCCACGACTGCAGGACCACGCCGACCCGGGCGCGCCACTGCTCGCCGGCCGACGACGGATCCTGGCCGAGCACCTTGACGTCGCCGGCCGAGCGGGCGCGGAAGCCCTCGAGGATCTCGATCGTCGTGGTCTTGCCGGCGCCGTTGGGGCCGAGCAGCGCCACCACCTCGCCCGGCTCGACGCGGAAGGCCACGTCGTGCAGGACGTCGCGGTCGCCGTAACGCATGTGGAGGCCGGAGACCTCGATAGCGGCGCTCATTGGTGCACCCTTGTTCCACTCGAGCTGATGTTGGTTCGAGTGCACCGGTGACCCTCGGGCCATCGCCCTGCTCGCTCGACCTTCGAGGTCCAGCATGAGTTCTGCGAGGCCCGACGGCCCGGGACACCCCGATCGGCCACAGGGCTATGCGTCTGCGAACGCCGCTCAATGAGCAACCGGCTGCGGTGTCCCGGAACCGCCAGGTGCTTCCCCACTGGTAGCGCAGCGGAGAGGCAACAATGAGTGTGCAGGACACCCCCGGCGTGAGGCGAGCGGTCACGGCCGGTATCGACTGGGCGAAGGACAACCACGCCGTCTGCATCATCGACAGTGACGGCGAGCCGATCGAACGATTCACCGTGGCTCACAGCAAGGCCGGCCTGGCCCGGCTCAACGCGGTCCTGGACCGCCATGGTGTGGACGCGATCGGTATCGAACGCGGTGACGGACCCGTGGTCGACGCGTTGCTCGCTGCCGGCCGCACCGTCTTCGTGGTCCCGCCGTCGCAGGTCAAGGCCTTGCGGCAGCGTTACGGCTCGGCCGGTAACAAGGACGACCGGTTCGACGCCTACGTCCTGGCCGACACCGTGCGCACCGACCAGCGCCGGTTGACACCACTGCTGCTCGACAGCCCGGCCACGACCACGCTGCGCAAACTGGTCCGGACACGCAAAGACCTCGTCGCCCACCGCGTCGCCGTCACCAACCAGCTGCGCGCCCATCTGCAGACCGCGCTGCCCGCGGTCATCGACCTGTTCCGCGACCTCGACTCCGCGATCAGCCTGCAGTTCGTGACCCGCTTCGACACCCAGGACGCCCTCGACTGGCTCTCGCCGAAACGCCTGACCGCCTGGCTGAGCAGCGTCGGCTACTGCGGACGCGTCGATCCCGCCGTGCTGCACCAGCGCATCACCGCCGCGCCGGCCGGCGTCGCCGGTGAGCACGGCCGCGCCCTGGCCGGCATCACCCACGCCTACCTCAGCACGCTGCACACGATCACTACTCAGATCGAGGCCCTGGCGCAGCAGATCAGCGAAGCCCTCGCCCTGCACCCCGACCGGCGAATCTTCACCAGCCTGCCCCGCTCGGGCACGGTCCGCGCCGCCCGGCTGCTCGCCGAGATCGGTGACGCCCGCGGCAGATTCCCCACCGCGGCCTCGCTGGCCTGCCTCGCCGGAGTCGCACCCTCCACCCGGCAATCCGGCAAAGCCCGCGTCGTCGCGTTCCGCTGGGCTGTCGACAAACAACTGCGCGACGCCGTCTGCGACTTCGCCGGCGACAGCCGCCGCGCCAACCCCTGGGCCGCCGACCTCTACAACCGCGCCCGCAACCGCGGCCACGACCATCCCCACGCCGTCCGCATCCTGGCCAAAGCCTGGCTCGACATCATCTGGAAATGCTGGACCACCAACACCACCTACGACCCCGACCAGCACCGAGCCCTCCAACGCCTCCTCAACCAAGACCAAACCGCGACGGGTTGACACAGGGCTACTCATGCGCGCACCTCCCGCAGGGCGAGCTCGCGGAGGGCGGCGCGGTCGACGCCGGCCAGGGCGAGCGCCCGTGGCACCGTGCCGAGGTCGGCCTGGAGGACGCCGAGCAGCAGATGGCCCGGCCGGGCGTCGCGCTTGCGCTCCACCAGGTCGAAGCCGCGCTCGATCGCCACCTTGGCCGAGGCGCCGAGGGAGTGGGAGCGCCCCGGGTCGGGGGTGGCGCGCGGCAGGCCGCCGGGCACGGTCACGCCGGCGGTGGCGAGGCTGCGCGTGAACTCCTGGTCGAGGGCCCGCCGCAGCGCCGGCTGGTCGAGCCCGGCCGCTGCCAGCGGGGGCGACCCCTCCCCGGCGATCGCCAGCAGGAGATGCTGCGCCTCGACGGCGGCCGAGCCGTCGGCGGTCGCCTCGGCGGCCGCGGCGTCGAGGATGCGATTGAAGTAATGATCGAAGGTGCTCATCCGTTACGCCTCCGCAGCGAGACGCCGGCGGCGATGAGCCGCTTGGCGTGCTTTTTGTAGACGGCCTGCCGGGTGACGCCCAGCGCCTCGGCCACCTGCGGCCAGCTCCACTCGCCGCGCATGGCCTCCTCGACGGCGGCGTCCTCGAGCCGGTCGGCCAGCCGTCGCAGGGCGCCGACCGCGGCCAGGCGGTCGGCCACCTCGGATGCGGAAATCTCCACGTCGGGCATGGGAGCAACCTTAGTTGCTTATTCGGTTGGTAGTCAACCCTGGTTGCTTAAGGAGCTGACCGCCACGCGAGAAAGGCAGCACTCAGCGCCGCCAGCGACAATGCGATCCCGATGACCCCGCAGACACGCCCGATCAGCGCCGCGGAGACGCCACGGCGCCGGCCGGGGGAGCGGCTCGCGATCACCGCGAGCACGCCGAGGATCAGACCGATCCCGCAGATCGACAGAGGCAGCGAGGCGATGCCGAGAATCAGGGCAATCCGTCCGGCCCCGGCGGGCGGCTCGCTCACGGCCGAAGGGGAGGACACACCCCACGCGTACGCCGGTGGCAGGTCGGAGATCTGAAGCCGCAACTGCGACGCGTGCGTGGCCGTTCCGACCGCCGCCACCCGGGCGTCGTACTCGCCGACGGGCAGCACTCCGGCCTCGAAGGCGTTGCCGAGCAGCCCGAGCACCTGGGTGCGCTCGGCCTGCCCGACGCGTTGGTCCTTGGACACGCTCGGCAAGGTAACGCGCCCGCCCGGGACGGCGCGGGCGTTCGGGGCGAAATGCGGCCGAAAGAGGGTTACGCCGCCGGCGCGTGCAGGGTGATCGTCGTCCAGGCGCCCACGTGCACCTGGTCACCGTCCTTGAGCGCCCGCGTCTGCCCGGCCGTCAGCGCCTGCTGTTCGTCGTTGAGGTACGTCCCGTTCGTCGACCCGAGGTCCGAGACCAGCCAGGCCCCGTCCACGCTCAGCGTCAGAAGCGCGTGGCTGTGCGACACCCCCGGGTCCGAGTCGGCGAGGTCGATCTCCGGGTTGGTGCCCTTCGACGTGCTCCGCCGCCCGATCCGCACCTGCGGCGCGGGCAGGTCGACCTCCCGCGACGGCGCGTCCGCCGGGAACTCGACCCCTTCGATCGCGTTGTCCTCGAAGTACTTGCGGTCCACCTCGATCGTCGCCGTCCACTGCCCGGCCACCGGCGCCGAGATCACCGGCGGCGGCGCCAGCGCCGGCACCTTCCCGGTGCTGTGGTCGTACCCGCAGTCCTCGCAGAAGCGGGTGCCGCCGGCCCGGGGCGCCCCGCAGTTGGGGCAGGGCTCGGCGGCGGGCGCCGCGGCGGCGGGGGCGGCGGATGGCGGCACCGGAACGGTCCCGGTCCCGGCCCCGGCGATCTTGGCGCCGCACTCGTCGCAGAAGTCGTCCGTGCTGGACGCGTGCCCCTTCGGGCAGGTGTACGTGCTCACTGCGCCCGCCCGACCCGCACCGTCTTGGTGGAGCGGGTGTCGAGGGCCATCTCGTCGGCCGCCTCGACCTTGCGCCGCAGCCGGACCGTCCCGGTGGCCGCGTCCTCGATGTCGACGACGGTGGCCAGCAGTTCCTCGGTGGCCTTGTTGCCGCTGGCGTGCGCGAGCTGCGCCGCCCGGCCGAACTTGATCGTCGCGGTCCGGTCGTCGCCGGCCTTGCGGGCCTCGATGCCGGCCTGGATCGCCTCGGCCAGCTCGGCCTGCCCGGTGTAGTGCGCCACCTGCCGGTTGATCTTCGTGGACAGCACGGTGTCCTCGGTCCACACCGCGCGCACCAGCGACTGGGCGTGCACGGTGTCGCCCTCGACCACCGACACCCGGGCCGCCAGCATCTCGTCGCCGGCCGCGCCGGACGGCACGTCGATGCAGACGTGGTAGTCGCGGCTCTCGGCGCCCCACGCGCCCAGCGGGTAGCGGCCGGCCCGCGGCCCGTCCTCGATGCGCTTGCCGGTCAGGTCCATCACCTCGGGCTCGACCTGCTTGACGAAGCGGACCGTCGCGTTGACCGGCGTCCACACCTTGAGCTGCACGTCCGCGCTGGTCTTGCCCATCGCCTTGACCATCATCTGCTCGAAGGCGGCGGTCAGGCCGGACGGCTGGGCGACGATGTCGACGGTGCCCAGCATCGCCTCGGCGATCTTGCGGAGCTCGGAGACCTTCCAGTTCACCCCGACACCGCGGCAGTCGCAGGCGAACCGGCCGGCGATCGAGTCGAGCACCTGCTCGAGGTAGCCGGCGCGCTCGCCGTTGTCGCCGTCGGTCAGCAGGATGGCGTGCGCGATGTCGCCGGGCCGCTGGCTGAACAGCTGGGCGGCGAGCAGCAGCCAAGCGCCCATCGCGGTGCCGCCACTGGCCTGGAGCCGGTCGATCGAGCGGATCGCCTCGGCCCGGGACTGCGGCGAGGAGACCGCGAGCTGGCCGGGCGCGGGGAAGAGCTGCTGGGCGGTGCTGACCCCGGCGATGATCGCGAAGTTGACGCCGTCGTCGATGCATTCGACGGCGGCCTTCGCGGCCTGCCGGGCGGCGCTGATCCGGCCCTCGGCCTGCATCGACCCGGACGCGTCGACGATGATGATCTCGGTCGCGCCGGAGGTGCGCCGGCCGCCCTCGGCCCCGGACGAGGTGACCGTGACGATCGCGTTGACCTCGGTCGCGCCCAGGGCGAGGAACTCGTTCTGGAAGGCCTCGGCGGTGTACGGCATTCCTACTCCTTGGCGGTAGCGGTAGGGGCGGTAGCGGTAGGGGCGGTGGGGGTGGGGTCGGACGAGACGGGGACGATGGCCACGGTGATGTTGTCGGCGCCACCGGCGGCGTTGGCGAACTCGGCGAGACCACGGGCGGCTTCGATCAGAGTGCCGCCCGTGCGCAAGTGCTCCCGCACCGCCGCCGCGAACTCGGCCGGATCGGTCAGGTAGTTCCACAATCCGTCGCTGCACAGCACCAGGTGACCGGCCCCGACCACGGTGAACGCCCCGGTCCGCGGCAGCACCGGCGCGGCGTCGGCGCCCAGCCACGCCGTGATCGCGTGGGCCTTGGGATCGCGCATCGCGTCCGCCGGGTCGGCGCCCATCGCGATCGCGTGGGTGGCCCAGGAGTCGTCCTCGGTGAGCTGCTCGGCCGGCCCCTCGGGCGGGAGCCAGTAGGCGCGGCTGTCGCCCACCCAGCCGATGTTGATCTCGGCGCCCCGGACGGCCGCGGTCACGATCGTGCAGGCCGGGTTGGAGGAGATCCGGCGCGGGTCGCCGGAGGAGACGAGCGCGGCCACCGCCTCCTTGGCGCCGAGGATCGCCGCCGACACGTCCGGCGACGACGCGAGCAGGCCGCCGGCGGTGGTGGCCGCGGTTTCCGACGCGACATCGGGGTCGAACGAGGCCGACACGCCATCGCACACCACCACGTCCACCGCGTCGTCGCGCACGGCCAGCCACATGTGGTCCTCGTTGCGGTGGTGCCGCCGCCCCCGGTCGGTCACCGCCGCCGCGACCGGGCCGCAGTCGGCCTCGATGTGGTCGCGTGGCCGGCCGGCGAGCATCCCGCAGTT
Organism: Actinoplanes sp. CA-142083; assembly: GCF_050942195.1. Taxonomy (NCBI): domain Bacteria; kingdom Bacillati; phylum Actinomycetota; class Actinomycetes; order Micromonosporales; family Micromonosporaceae; genus Actinoplanes; species Actinoplanes sp. CA-142083. The sequence goes on along the minus strand of NZ_CP192076.1, from coordinate 5,542,168 downwards.
CTCGCAGTACCCGTCGGCGCCGACGCCGCCGGGCGTGCCGCAGTTCGGGCACGGCTCACCGATTTCCGCGAGGGAGGAGGCCAGCGGCCGCCCGCACGCCTCGCAGAAGGCCGCCCCGGCGGCGCGCTCGTCAGCGCACGAGGCGCAGTCGGTCATCGTCATCGTGCCTCGTTCCTCAGGTGCCATTTCATGTACGGGTCCGCGGGCGGGACGCGTTCGCGAGATCCACCAGCCGGATCTTCTCGGGGCCGTGGGCGGCCTGAGCCATCTCGCGGTACGCGTCCTCGAGCGCGAACCGGATGTCCCGCTCCCGGATCTCGCCCGTGCGGGCCGATCCGAGCACCGTAGCGGGTAGCGGCTTGCCGCCGTTCACCGTCCGCAGGGCCTGCTCCAGCAGCTCGGCTCGCAGCGCGGCCAGCTGCGCCGCCTCGATCTCGAGCCGCTCGATCAGCGCGGCCGCCGCGGACAGCGAGGTGACGTCGGCCGCCGCCGACGGGTGTGCCCGCACCAACGCCCGCACCGCGCCGACCTGCGAGCTCCGGTACGCCGACGACGTGCCCGGCACCCGGTTGTACGCCTCGACCGCCCCGCTGCGGTCGCCCGCGCCGAGCCGGCAGCGCGCCAGCCCGGCCGCCGCCGTCGTGTACGCCGGATCGGTGCGGCTCACCACGTCGTAGTAGCCGGCCGCGCCCGGATCCCCGGCCAGCTCCAGCGCGAGGCCGACCGCCAGCTGCGGCGCCAGCTCCCCGGGAAGGGCCGAGTACACCGCGTCGAACCGCTGCCGGGCGTACTCGAAATGCTCTGTCGCAAGCGCGAGCAAGCCGTCGTACCAGGCCACCCGCCAGTCCGCGCCGTCGCTGGCCATCAGCGCGTCGCGCGCGTCGCGCGCGCCCTTGAAGTCGCCGCCCAGGTCGATGTGCGCGCGCAGAGCCCGCAGCCGCACCTCGACCGTGTTCTCCGGGGCGTTGGCCAGCAGCGTGAGCACCTCGGAGGGCTCGGTGACGGTGACCGACGCCAGGAACGGAGCCGCCGGGTCGGTCAGGTCGATCATCGGGCTCGGCAGGTCCTGCCAGCGCGGGACGTCGGACTTGAGATCGGTGCGCAGCTCGCCGGTGAACAGCCGCGACGGCGCCGGCCGGGGCTCGCCGCCGGCGGCGAGGATCTGGCGCAGCACGCCGAGCATCTGGCCGCTCATCTCGTCGGCGTCGACGAAGCGCTCGGCGGGATCGGTGCGGGTGGCGCGCAGCAGCAGCCGGTAGAAGGACTCGTGCTGCTGGTAGACCTTGAACTCGCCGCGGTCGGGCAGGCTGTCCTTGAACGTGCTCTGGTAGCCGCGGAAGTCGGTGGTGAGCACCGCGAGCGTGCGCCCGATGGTGTAGAGGTCCGACGCGATCGACGGGCCGGCGGTGGCCATCTCGGGCGCCTGGTAGCCGACGGTGCCGTAGATCGCGGCGTCCATGTCGTCGATGTGCACGACGCCGCCGAGGTCGATCAGCTTCATCTGGTCGCCGGACTGGATCACGTTGTCCGGCTTGAAGTCGCAGAAGATCAGGCCCCGGTCGTGCAGGTAGGCGAAGGCCGGCATGATCTCGAGGACGAACGCGAGCGCCTGGTCGGCCGGGATCGGGTCGGCGTTGCCGGCGTTCGCGACGCGGCGCTTCTTGAGCATGTCCTTGAGCGACTGCCCGCCGACGTACTCCATGACGATGTAGCCGGCGCCGTCGTGCTCGACGAAGTTGTAGATCTTGACGATGTTCGGGTGCTCGACCTCGGCCAGGAACCGCCGCTCGGCCACCGCGGCCGCGAGGGCGTCCTCGTCGCCGGAGTTGAGCAGGCCCTTGAGCACGACCCAGCGGTCCGAGACGTTCTTGTCGACGGCCAGGTAGATCCAGCCGAGGCCGCCGTGCGCGAGCGCGCCGACCACCTCGTACTGCCCGCCGACCAGGTCGCCCTTGACCAGTTTCGGGGTGAAGTTGAACGGCTCGCCGCAGGACGGGCAGAAGCCGGAGGCGCGTCCGTCGCGCTCGCCCCGGGACCGGCCGACCGGTTTGCCGCACTTCGGGCAGTACCGCTTCTCCTCGGGCACCTCGGCCCGCGACATCACGGCGGTGGCCGGGTCGGCCTGCACGATCGGCGTGACGTCGACGAGGCCGCCGCCGAAACGGCGGCGCCGGGATCCGGTGCGGGAGCTGCCGGTGCGGCCGCTTGATCCGGTACGCGTGGAGAGCGCGCCCGTCCGGGAGGAGGGGGACGTCGCGGCCGTGCCGCCGGTCCGCTGCCGTGGCGTGGTCGCGCTAGCGGCGGCCGCCGCAGGGGTGGCGGCCGCGGTGGAGCCGGCCGCCGGCGCCATCCCGCACGTGTCGCAGTACCCGTCCTCGATCGTCCCGGGGCAGTTGCGTTCGCACTTCATCGTCCGTCCCTCGCGATCGTGCCGGTGAGCGCATCCTGATAGGCGTTGACGGCCACGCGGGCCGCGTCGAGGTCGCACGGCGCCGTGTACAGCGCCGTGTGTGCCGCGTCGGCGAGCGGCGTCAGCCGGCCGTCCTCGCCGAGCCCGCGGCGCAGCGCCTTGGCCCGGTAGGCGTCGAGCCGCCCGCGCAGCTCGTTGCGGGTGACGAGCAGCCCGTCGTTGTGCGCGGTGGCGTGCCGCAGCGCGGCCACCCTCTCCCGCGCCCGCCTGGTCCAGTCGGCCAGGCGCGGGCTGATCAGCGCCCACTGCCCGGCGGCGGCGAGCGCGTCGACGGCCGCCAGATCCGGGCGCAGGTCGCCGCCGCGTACCCGGATGATGTCCTGCTCGCGGAACCTGTCCGCGGCCTTCTCCCGCGCCGCCTCCGCGGCCCCTTGGGCCTCGGCCAGCTCCCCGGCCAGCGCGTGCGCTTCGGCGAGGCGATGGGTGAGCGTTTCCTTCAGCTCGGCGGCCGACGTGCGCTCCGCGTCGGCCCGGGCAACCAGATCCCGTACGGCGTTGAGCTCGCGCTCCTCGACGCCCAGGGGATCGGTCGCCAGCGCCGCGGTGAACCGGCCCAGGCGCCGGTCGGCCTCGTCGATCGTGGCCTGGTTGCCGCCGTGCAGCCGGATCAGCACCCGTACGTTGTCGACCGACGCGGTCGCGTCGGCCGCCGCCGGGAACAGCCGCTGCCACACCTCGCCGGCCCGCGTGGCGACCGACACCGCCGTCTGGAACGCGGCCTCCATCGCCGACAGCAGCTCGGCCGGCGTGCAGGTGGTGTGCACCTGGCCGGCGCCGAGCAGCCCGCGCTGGGCGAGCGGCACGGTCGTGGTGGACAGCGTGATCGACTTGCCGAGCACCCGGTGCACGAACGTCGCCCGGTCGGCGTCGCTGAGCTTGCGCTGGTCGCGGAGCGAGCGGGCCTGCGCGATCGCGTCGGTCAGCATGCGGTAGCCGTCCCACAGCTGGGCCAGCGCGTCGGTGGCGTCCGCCCAGGCCTCGGCCGTCTTTCCGGTCAGCTTGGTCTTGTCGAGGTCCTTGCGGGCCGGGTTGTCGTCGAGGTCGACGAGGTTGGCGGCGATCGCGGTCATCGCGGTCTCGAGGCGGAGCAGCTCGGCGTCGGCCGGCGCGATCGACGGTGCGGTCATCGGTACACGGCCGCGGGCGGGGTCGGCGCCGGGCCGAACGCGCCCAGCCACCGCTTGTACGTCTCGGTCCAGGTGCCGTCGGCCCGGTTCTTCGCCAGCACCGCGTTGACGAACCGGGTGAACTCGGGATGCTTGTTCGACATCGCCATCCCGTACGGCTCCTCGGTGAACTTGGAGCCGACCACCTTCGCGTACGGGTCCTGGGCGGCCATCCCGGCCAGGATCGTGTCGTCGGTCGAGATCGCGTCGACCTCGTTCTGCTGGAACGCGACCAGGCAGTCGCCGAAGGCCGCCTTGGCCACCGCGACCGGCTTGCTCCTGGCCTTGGCGATGTTGTCGTACGAGGTCGAGCCGGACGCGGCGCAGACCCGCTTGCCGCCGAGGTCCTCCAGGCCCTTGGCGGGGGAGTCGCTGGACACCAGGACCTTCTGGCCCGCCTCGTAGTAGATGCTGGAGAAGTTGACGTCCTTCCAGCGCGCACAGTTGGCCGTCATCGTGTCGGCGACGATATCGACACTGCCGTCGGCCGCGGAACTGACCCTCTTGTCGTACCCGATGACTTTGATCTGAATTTTGTCGGGACTGCCGAAGATCGCCGCGGCGATCTGCCGGCCCTGGTCCACGTCGAAGCCCTCCACCTTGCCGGTGAACGGGTTGCGCGAGCTGAACAGCAGCGTGTCCTGGCTGGTGCCGAGGATGAGCCGGCCACGCTTCTGGATCTCGGCCATGTAGCTGCCGGCCGGCATGTGCCCCGGCTGGGGGAGCGCGCCCTCGGGCTTGAGGCTGGCGCGCGGGTTGCACGACTTGTCGGGCGCGGTGGCTTTGGCGGGTGCCTGGTCGGGCGGCTGGACCGCGGTGGTGGCCCGGCCGCTGGCCGAGGGCAGCGGCGAGGAATCGCCGGCACAACCGGCGAGGGCGAGAAGGATCGCGCCGGTCGCGACGACAGCAAGCCCCATGCGCGTACGTGTCATCGGTACTCCTCGAGCCGGGCGCGGATGCCCACGAACACCAGCGCGCAGATCAGCAGCGCGAGCAGCGGGCCGAACACGGTCAGCAGGCCCAGGCCCCGGCCCGCCGCGTTGATCTCCCGGGTGAAGTCGGCCTTGTGGTCCTTGATCACGGTGTTGAGGCCGGCCGTGAACGACTCGAACGATTGCGTGGTCTCCGGGCCGATGGCCAGCTTGACCGCGCGGTCGTAGTCGCCGTTGTCGTCGAGCGAGCGCACCTTCCGGTGGGCGTCGAGGTAGGCCTGGTGCTGGTCGCGCAGGTAGGTGGAGAAGTTCTCGTTGCCGAGCAGGGAGTTGAGCTGGTCGGTCGACTGTGCGAAGTCGTCGGTGTAGCTGCTGCCGCTGCCGCGCGCCGCGAGGGTCAGCGCCTCGTCGCCGCGCTCCCGCAGCGCCAGGATGCGGGCCTCGGCGAGTTTCGCCACCGGCGTCGAGCCGTCGTCGTCGGCGCGGCCCAGATGCGAGTGCTGCCCGGCCAGCACGATCTGGACGCCGAGCGCGAGCACCACGGTGAGCACGGACGCGGCGACCAGCGGCACGTTGAACGTGCGGTGGGTGGCGCGGCTCAGATAGCGCTGGGTCAGCACCAGCACGGCGAGCAGCGCGAGGAGCAGGACCACCAGCAGCAGCACCCAGCCGATGCTGGAGGCGCTGGAGTAGCCGTCGTCGACCTCGCGCTGGGCGATGCGGAAGAGATTTTGCGCCTGGGGGAGCAGCGTGTCCCGGTTGAGCTGGGACGCGGCGGACAGATAGGACGCCCCGATCGGAAGGCCCTGCCGGTTGTCGGCCCGGGCAGTCGCGACCAAGGCCGCATACCGGGCGACGCCCGAGGAGAGCGTGCTCACCGCGGCCGCGGCCGCGCCGCCCTCGGGCGTGCGCCGGGCGGCCGAGGTGATCGCCGTGGTGGCCCGCTCCAGGTCGTCGTTGTAGCGCTGGGTCAGGCCGGCCGGTTCGAGGCCGCCGGCCAGGAACGCCTGCGCGGCGGTGGTGTCGGCGTCGGCGAGCGCCGAGTAGATGGTCTCCGCCTCGGCCAGCAGCGGTTGCGCCCGGTTGCCCAGGTCGCTGGTGCCGCTCGCGGCGGCGTTGCCGGTGAGTCCGGCGACCAGGCCGGTGAGGACGCCGAGGGTGAGCAGCGCGCCGAGCAGCAGCTGGAGCCGCCCGGGCGCGGTGTGCCGCAGGCCGCCCAGGCGCCGGAGAACGCCTCGTCGCCGCCGCGGGGCGGGCATGCCGCCCGCCGGTCCGACGGGTCCTGCCGGTACCTGCGCGCCCGGCGCTGGCCGGGCCACCAAGGCTGTGCTCAAGCTTCCTCCGTCGGGCCGTGTCACCGCGCGTCCCACTGTGCGATATCGGCGCAAGTGATCATCCCACCCGCCCCGCCACGCCCTCGCGGCCGGTCACCGGTCGGCAACGCCCGGCGATCGGCCGAGTCTACGGACGAGCCGCGCCCCGCGGTGTCCCCCACCGGGCCAAGTTTCGGCCCACGGGGGTCATCGGCCGGCTTGCGCCACCGCCTCGGTCAGCACCCGCTCGAAGTCCTGGTACAGCAGATCGCGATCGAAGCGATCGCGGGCGAGGCCGGACGCCGCCGCCCGCGCGGCCGTCACCGCGGCCGGGTCCCGCAGGAAGGTGGAAACAGTGCCGGCCGCACCCTCGGGATCATCCGGCGGCAGCACCAGGCCGGCGCCGCTCTCGGCGAGCAACTCGGCGATCCACCCGCCGTGGTTCACGGCGACCGGCCGCGCGGCGGCGAAGGCGTCGAACACTTTGTTCGGCGAGTTGTCGCCGAGCTCGCGAATGTTGACGAACATGGAGGTCGCCAGGTCGCAGGCGCTGAAGAAGGCCACCACCTCCGCCTTGGAGACCGGGCCCAGCATGAAGAAGTTCCGGTCCAGCACGCCCAGACCGGCGGCGAGGTTCCGGATCTCGTCGCGCATCCGCCCGTCGCCGAGGATCGCTATCCGCACGTCCGGGTCGGTGCCGGCGAGCCGGGCCGCCATCCGGGCGAGGTAGTCCACGCCGTTGGCCAGGCCGAGAGACCCGGCGTAGAGGACCAGCGGGCGGTCCTGCAGCCAGGGCGTGGCCCGGCGCAACGACTCGCCGGCCCGGTCGGCGTCGGCGAACCGGTCCCGGTCGGAGCTGTTGGGCACGACGGTGACCGGGACCTGCGGGAACCGGCGCCGGATGCTGGCGGCCATGCCCGGGGAGAGCGCGATGACGTGCGCCGCCCGGCGGTAGGCCCACGCCTCGAGCCGGTGGGCGGCCCAGCGGCTGACCGGCGAGCGGAGGGCGCCGACCGCGATCGGCAGTTCCGGCCACACGTCGCGCACCTCCAGCACCATCGGCACCCGCCGCCGCCACGCCGCGTAGGCGCCGGGGATCGCCACCGTCAAGGGCGTGCTGCTGGCGAGGACGAGATCGTGCCGCAGGCGTCCGGCCACGATCGCCGACCGGCAGACGAAAGTCAGGAACGACCAGAGCCGGCGCCGGTAGCTCATGGCGTTGTCGTAGGGCACCGGAAGCCAGTGCACGACGATGCCGGATTCCGTGCTGATCCGCGGCCGGACCCCGTCCCGGTCGCCGGTGACCATGTGCACCTGGTGGCCGTGCTCGACCAGGCGCCGGGCGAACTCGAAGGAACGCGTCCCGCCGGCCATGTCCGGCGTGGTGAAATACTGATGCAAATACGTTATGTGCACGCCAAAATCCTAGATTCGGCAAATAACATTACATTGCGTACTACGATTTTTTACGTATGATTTGGGCTGGTACGTCAAACTGCTGGGACGATACGTTGAAGCTCTCCGTCGCGTCCTGGATCCTCGACGACTCCAACTGCCCCGACGTCTATTTCACCGCCGGGTACGGGATGGCCGACGCCTCCACGAAGCACGGCCGCTGGGAGGCGCTGCACTACGAGGACCGCCTGCTGCTGCCGTATGTCGTCACCGAGATCGAGGACGGCTACCTCGATGCGGCGAGCCCGTACGGGTACGCGGGCATCCACGTCGCGCCGGGTGGTACCGAGCGCGATCTGGCCCGGTTCTGGCGCCTCGTCCAGGAGCAGTGGCGGGACATGGGCCTGGTGGCGATGTTCTTCCGCTTCTCGCCGTTCGAGCCGCTCGTCGCCCTGGAGGGCGTGCGCACCACCCACTCCGGCGACACCGTGACCGTTCCGATCGACGGCGACGCCGACGCGCTCTGGGCGGGCATGGAAGGCCGGTCCCGCACCGCCGTCCGGAAGGCCCGCAGGCTCGGCTACACGGCGACCGTCCGGCCCGCCCGCGCGGCGGACCTGCACGGCGGTTCGCCGTTCCGCACTCTGTACGAGCAGACGATGCGGCGGGTCGGCAGCCGGCCCGAGTACATCTTCGACGATGTGTACTACACCGAGCTCCTCAACGGTCTCGGCCCGTCCCTGCTCATCGCCGAGGTCTTCGGCGAGGACGGCGGCGTGTGCGCTGCCGCGCTCGTCCTGCGCCACCGCGACCGCGTCCACTACCACCTCGCCGGCACCGACCCGGTGGCGGCGAAAGGCGGCGTGAACAACCTTCTGCTGTGGACGGTCTTGCATTGGGCGGTGCGCACCGGAGCGCGCCTGTTCCACCTCGGCGGTGGGCTCCGGGCCGACGACAGCCTGTTCAAGTTCAAGCGTTCCTTCGGCGGCCGGCGCACGCAGTTCTGGACCGGCGCCGTGATCGTCGACGAACGCGCGTACGAGAAGCTCGTCGAGCGCCGCGCTTCGATGGTAGGGCGGTCGCCCAGCGAGCTGATCGGCGCCGGGTACTTCCCGGCCTACCGGACGAGGGGCGAGCTGACATGATCCTCAAGCGTCTGACGGACCTCGTGCTCGGGTCGGCCCTGCTGATCGTGACCGGCCCGTTCATGCTCGCGATCGGACTGGTCATCCGCCTGTCCGACGGGCCGCCGGTGTTCTTCACGCAGACGCGCCCGGGGCTGCACGGCGAGCCGTTCCGCTGCCGGAAGTTCCGCACGATGCGCCCGCCGGCGCCGGGGCAGGACATGTGGACCACCGACGCGGAGCGGATGACGAAGCTCGGGAGGTTCCTGCGCCGCACCAGCCTGGACGAACTGCCGGAGCTCTGCCATGTGCTGTCCGGCCGGATGAGCCTCGTCGGGCCGCGGCCGCTGCTGATGGAATACCTCCCGCTGTACAACGAGGTCCACCGCAGGCGGCACGACGTGCGGCCGGGGATCACCGGCCTGGCCCAGATCAACGGCCGGCGCTCGCTGACCCTCAGCCAGCGCCTCGACCTCGACGTGGAGTACGTCCGGACCCGGAACCTGAGGATGGACCTGGGCATCCTCGTGCGTACGCTGGTCGCGCCGTTCCGGCCGGGCGACGTGGCGGGGCAGACCCTCGACGACATCGACGACCTCGGTTTTCACAGCGCCCGGAAGGCCGCCGACGGTGACCGCTGACGACCGATGGGAGAGCGGCTCCGCGTTCCCTCTGGTCCTGGGCAGCGAGCACAAGCGCCCGTTCGACGGAGGCCGGTTCTTCGGATCGGGCCGTCAGGCGCTGATGGCGCTGCTCGCACACGGCCGCGACACCCTCGGCTGGACCGCCGTGCATTTTCCCACCTACTACTGCCCGGACGTGGTGGACGACGTCGCCTCCGTGCTGGACGTCAAGCGCTATGCCGCCGCACCGGAGGGTGACCGGGAGGAGCCGGCGCCGAGCGACACCGAGGTCGTGGTCACCGTCTCGTACTTCGGGCAGCCGCCCATCGTGCCGCGAGCCGCGGGCCGGGTCCTCATCGTCGATGCGACCCACGATCCGCTCGCGCCCTGGCTGTCCACAGTGGGCGCCGGTTTCGTCTTCGCCTCACTCCGGAAGACCCTCCCGCTCCCGGACGGCGGCGTGCTCTGGTCGCCGGCCCGGCAGGCAATGCCCGTTCCGGCCCCGGCGACCGAGCGCCACCTGGCCGGCGTCGGGCAGATCCTGGCCGCGATGAACCTCAAGGCCGCCTATCTGGAGCGGGGGACCGGCGACAAACAGACCTACCTGGACCTGTTCGCCGCGGGCGAGGAGTGCTTCCGGCACGGCGCCCCGGGCGAGATGTCCGCGTACTCGAGCGCCGCTTTGCGGACGTTCCCGATCGAGCGCTGGCGCGCTCAGCGGATCGCGAACATCGCCACGCTGACCGCGTCACTGTCCGGGCTGGACACCCTGCCGTCCACGTTCGGGGTCGTGCTCAGGTTCCCGAGCGCCGGGGTGCGCGATGTCGTCCGAGCCGGCCTCATCGCCCGCCGCATCTACCCGGCCGTTCTGTGGGACGTGGCCGAGCCGCGGCGCGACCGCGAGCTCGCCCAGCGGTTGCTGTTCCTGCATACCGACTTCCGCTCGGACCCGGCCGACCTCCAGCTGGTGGCGCAGGCGGTCCGCGAGCTGTCCGCACTGGAGGTCCCATGCTGAAGGGCAACCTGGTCGGCATCCGCCCGATCGTTTCGGACGACCTCGGCTTCCTCGCCGACATGGACGCCGATCCCGAGGTGCGCGGCAACGTCGTCGGCTGGGACTGGCCGGTCAGCCGGGACGCGCAGGCCGACTGGCACAAGGCGTCGCACGGCAACCCGCGCACCCGCCGGTTCACGGTCGTCGAGCTGGAGACCGGCGCGCCGATCGGCCTGACCGGGCTGTGGGAGATCGACTGGCACAACCGGTCGGCGCTCACCGCCGTGAAGCTCATGCCGGGCCGCGCGCCCAAGGGCGCCGGCAGCGACTCCATCATGCTCATGATGGCGTGGAGCTTCTACGAGGTCGGCCTGCGCCGGCTGCACGGCGCCATCCTCGATTTCAACGCCGCGAGCCAGGGCGCGTACGTGCGCCGCTGCGGCTGGCGCGTCGAGGGCCGGGAGCGGGAGGCCGTGTTCCGCAACGGCGGCTGGCACGACCTGCTCCGCGTGGCCATCCTGCGTCGCGAGTTCGACGATCTGGCCAACGCCGAGGCGTACGTCCGGCGGGTCTGCCCGGTGGACACCAGTCCCGCCGCCGACTCCGCGGCGCCTATCGCCGGCGGTCCAGGAACTCGGTGACGTCGTCGAGGACCTGCCGGACCTGGCTGTCGCCGAGGGCGGAACCACTGGGCAGGGAGAGGCCGTCGCGATACAGGCGCTCCGCGGCGCCGCTCAGGGCGGTGCGGGCTCCCGCGAAGACCGGCTGGAGGTGCATCGGCTTGAAGAGCGGCCGGGTCTCCACGTTCCGCTCGGCCAGGTGCGCGGCCAGGTCGCGGGCCCGCCAGCCGGCCCGTTCCGGATCGACGACGATGCTGGTGAGCCAGCAGTTCGCCGCCGGGTCGTCGCCGCCCAGCAGGCGCACGCCCCCGACGTGGGCGAAGACCTTGGCGTACCCGTCGCGCAGGACCCGGCGGCGTTCGATCATCTCGTCCAGGCGGCGCAGCTGGGCCCGCCCCAGCGCGGCCAGCAGATTGCTCAGCCGGTAGTTGTAGCCGATCTCGTCGTGCTCGTAGTGCTCGGCCGGCAGCCGCGCCTGGTTCGCCAGGTGCCGCGCCCGGCTCGCGAGGCGGGGGTCGTCGGTCAGCAGCATGCCGCCGCCGGACGTCGTCATGATCTTGTTGCCGTTGAACGACAACGCGGCCGCCCGGCCGAACGAGCCGGCCGGCTGGCCGCGGTGCCGGGAGCCGAGCGCCTCCGCGGCGTCCTCGACGAGCGGCACGCCGTAGCGGTCGCATATGGGGAATATCCGCTCGTAGTCGGCGCAGAACCCGTACAGGTCGACGGTCAGTACCGCGCGTACGCGCACACCCTCGGCGCTCAGCACGGCGAGCAGGCCGGACAGCAGGGCGGGATCGAGGTTGCCGGTCGCCGGGTCGCAGTCGGCGAAGACCGGCGTCGCGCCGGTGTAGGCGACCGCGTTCGCCGTGGCCACGAACGTGAGGGTCGGCACGACGACGACATCGCCGGGGACGGCGCCGATGCCCGCCAGGGCCAGGTGCAGCGCGGCGGTGCCCGAGCTGAGGGCGACCGCGTGCGCCACACCCACCCGGGCGGCGATCTCCCGCTCGAACAGGTCGACCTCGGGCCCCAGCGGGGCGACCCACCCCGACCGGAGGGCCGCCATGACGTACTCCTGCTCCAGATGCCCGACGTCGGGGGCGGACAGCAGTACGGCCTGACGTTCGCCGATCATCCCCGACCTTAACTCGGGTTCAGGTGGTCAGGGGTGCATATGGTCAGCTCAGCGCACGTTTGAGCAGCTTGCCGGTGGCGGTCATCGGGAGCGAGTCGACGATCGCGACGACGCGCGGGTACTTGTACGCCGCCATCTGCTCCTTGCCCCAGGCGATCAGCTCGTCCTCGGTGACCGTGGCGCCGTCCTTGAGGATCACGAACGCCTTGACCTCCTCGCCATGACTGGGGTGCGGGACGCCGATCACCGCGGCCAGCGAGACCGCCTCGTGCGTGATCAGCACCTCCTCGATCTCCCGCGGGTAGACGTTGAAGCCACCCCGGATGATCATGTCCTTCGCCCGGTCGACGATGTAGTAGAAGCCGTCCTTGTCGCGCCGCCCCAGGTCGCCGCTGCGGAACCAGCCGTCCCGCATCACCTCGGCGGTCGCCTCGGGCCGGTTGTAGTAGCCGCGCATGATGTTGTGGCCGCGGATCGCGATCTCGCCGATCTCGTCGGTCCCCTCGATCGTGTTCCAGGACTCGTCGATCAGCTTCACCTCGACGCCCCAGATCGGGATGCCGATCGAGCCGGGCCGCGGATCGCTGCCGGGATCGCTGAACGTCGCGACCGGCGAGGTCTCGCTCAGCCCGTACCCCTCGAGGATCGTCACCCCGAAGCGCTCCCGGACCTCCTTGATGATCTCGACGGGCAGGCTGGAGCCGCCGGCGACGGCCACCCGCATGTTGCGGGCGATCCGCGCGACGTCCACGTCGTCGGTCAGCGCGTTGAGCAGCCCCCAGTACATCGTCGGGACGCCTGCGAAGAAGGTCACGTTCTCGTTCTCCAGCAGTTTCACCGCCGCGGGCGCGTCGAAGCGGGGCAGCAGCACCAGCGTCGCCGCCGTCGCGAAGCCCGCGTTCATGTTCACGGTCGAGCCGAACGAGTGGAACAGCGGCAGCACGAGCAGGTGCGTGTCGGTGCCCGGCACGCTGCTGAACAGGCGGTTGCAGGTCAGCGCGTTGAGAATCAGGTTCGAGTGGGAGAGCTCGGCGCCCTTGGCCTGCCCGGTCGTCCCGCTCGTGTACAGGATGACGGCCGGGTCGGTCTCCGGCAGCAGCACCGCCTCGAACTTCGTCGACTTCCCGGCCAACGCGGCCCCGAGCGTCTCGGTCCCCTCGATCGGCGTCGGGGCGGCCGGGTCCGCGGTGATCAGGAAGAACTGCTCGCACCCCTCGGCCTGGCCGAACCCGGCGTAGCCCTCGGCGCCCATCGGCAGCTCCGCCGTCCCCTGGAAGCAGAGGTAGGCCTTCGCCTGGGAGTCGCCGAGGTGGTAGGCGATCTCCCGCCCCTTGAGCAGCACGTTCAGCGGGACGACCACGGCGCCCGCCTTGAGGATGCCGTAGTAGACCACCGGGAAGTACGGCAAGTTCGGGCACGAGAGCGCGACCTTGTCGCCGGGCCGGATACCCCGCTCCACCAGCAGGTTGGCAACCTGGTTGGCCGCCGCGTCCACCTGGGCGTAGGTCAGGCGCGTGTCGCCCAGCACGACCGCCGCGCGCTCCGGGTAGTGGCGGGCGCTGTCCTCCAGCAGTACCGAGAGGTTGAGCATGCGGTCGTTCCCTTCCTGGAAACCGTGCGGCAAGCTCCCATTCGAGCATGCGGGACGGTGGTGAGGAAACCTCCGTTCAGTGGTCACGGCGGGCGGCGGGTCCGGGCCAGGCCCGCCTCGCCCGCCTCGGCCACGTGCGGCGGCAGCGTGGGAGAGCCGGGCACCGCCGCGAGGAGCAGGAAGATCCAGAGGAACCGGGCGTCGTAGTAGTCGCCGGAGAAGAAGCTCGCACCCAGGATGAAAACGGCGGCGTAGGCCGACACCCGCGCCTCCAGCGGGCGCCGCGCCCTCGGGATCGCCGCGTACTCGTGCCGCAGTGCCCAGAAGGCCAGCAGCAGCAACAGCAGGCCCACGGCGCCGCCCTCGACGGCCACCGCCAGCGGGAGGTTGTGGACGTATTTCTCACCGGGGCCGAGGTTGGTGACGGCATAGAAGCCGTGCACGCCGACGCCCACGATCGGGCGCTCGAGGAAGAGCCAGAAGCCCTTCGTGTACAGGACGTCGCGGTCGGAGGTGTACCCCTGCTGGACCGTGGCGGCGAGGAAGCGGTTGTTGATCAGCATCATGATCGCGTCGCCCTCCAGGAACCAGACCAGGCCGCCGAACAGGGGGATCATGGCCAGGGGCTTGAGCGCGCCGTAGCGGCGCCCGAAACGCACCAGGCTCGGGAAGGCCGCCGCCGTGGTCACACTCAGCGCGATCAGGCCGCCCCGGGAGCCCGAGGCCACCGCGCCGAGCAGGAACGCGGGCGCCCCGATCAGCCAGACCAGGCGGCGCGTGCGGAAGTAGAAGTACGCGGCGGCGAACAGGCCGAGCGCCTCGACCCGGACGAAGACGTTCGGGCCGCCGCCGAAGGCCGTCCACCGGCCCCCCTGGACGCGGCCCTGGCCCGACGCCGCGTACAGGAAATAGAGCCAGCCGGCCACGTACAGGCAGACCATGGTCAGGCGGACGACACGGTCGCGGTCCCATTCCGCGAGGACCGCGTAGACGAGGACCAGGACGACCATCGACAGCAGGTCGCCGATGACGTCACCGACCACGGCGTTGTGCGGCACCCACGCCGCGGAGAGGATCTGGTACCCGAACAGCAACAGGATCGGCTGCAGCGAGCGCCGGGCCGGGGCGGAGTGCAACGGGCGGACCCCGGCGTGGTTCACCTCGAGCACGAACACCGCCAGCACGGCCGGGAAGAGCAGCACCCGTACGTCGTCGAGGACCGGGATCGCGAACCCGGCACGGGACAGGGTGAAGTGCCCGGCGAGCGTCGCCACGAAGATGACGACCACCAGGAACGGGCTGGGCCGCGGCGCCGTCACCGCGGCGGTTTCCGCGCCGCCCGCGGGATCGCCCGCAGCATCGTCAGGTAGGAGAGAACGGCGAGCAGCACGGCCGCCGCCGCGAACCCGGACAACGCGGCCGGCCAGGCCGGCATGACCAGCGCGGCGAGGCAGGTCGCCACGACCTCGGCCACGAGAGCGCCCACCAGCAACTCCGTGGCGACCGGCGCCTCGTGCAGCGCGTCGATCGCCGGCCGGGCCGCGTAGAACACGGCGAGCGGAACCGACACCGGCACCCCGAACCGGACCACCGCGACCGCCTCATGGAAGCCGGCGCCGAGAAACCAGTGCACCACCGGCACGGCGGTGACGACAACCACCACGCTCGCCAGGGCCGCGACCCCGGCCGCGGCGAACGGCAGGATCCGTAGCCCATGGGCCAGATCCGCGTCGAGACCGCGGCCCGCGGCCGCCGCCTCGTGGGCATGCCCGCTGAGCCGGGGGAGCAGGACCGGGGTCAGCATCCCGAAGATCGAGCAGACCAGGGTGATGGCCGACGTGGTGAACCCGACGTATCCGGCGTCGGCCGAGTTGCTCGCCGTCCCGGCCACGAAGAACGTGGGAAACGCGAACAGGCCCGGCAGCGCGATGTCGCCGGGCGCGCGGCGGATCCCGTACCGGAGAAGGGTGCGCAAGCCGGGCGCCGGCCGCGGGCCGGCAGGCGACCTCTCGGCGCCGCGCCGCCCGGCCCTCGCGATCGCCCACCCGGCCACCGCCGCCAGCGCCGCTCCCTGCAGCCCGAGGAAGACGTCGATCCTGCTGGTCAGCACGAACGCCGCGAGCGGCGCCAGCGCGAACCCGATCAGCGAGGCGAGAATCGACGCCCGTACGTCCCCGCAGCCCCGCAGCGCCGCCACCGCCAGGGTGCACAGGCAGTTGCCCGCGGTCAGCAGAGCCACCGCGCGGACCTGCGCCGCCGCGCCGATCCCGAACAGCCGGCCGACGTCCCCGGCGAACAGCAGCGTGATCAGGCCGAGCACGTTCAGCACGACGAGCTCGAAGAGGAACGCCTGCCGGGCCAGCACCGGCATCCGGCGCCCGGCCCGGGGCAGGTAGCGGTGCAGCGCCGGCACCAGCCCAGCCAGCGCGAGCGGCTGAACCGTGGCGACCGCCCCGCGCGCGATCTGGTAATAGGTGAATCCGGCCACCCCCGACCGCTGTGCGACCAGGTGGAACAGCAACAACCCGGAGGCGAGCGTCAGCCAGGACGATCCGGCCGTGGCGACGTAGTCCCGCCGCACCACGGCCGGCACGCGGGCCAGGAACCGGATCGCCGGCACGGCGTCACGCCGCGCTGCTCAACGCGACCGAGTTCCACCAGCCCGGCCGGTGTGCCGGCGGCGACTCCGGGCCGGGCGGGCCGCAGTCGGCCGGCAGGCCGGGGCGCCGGCGCGGCGCGCTCACCATGTTGAACACGGTGCCCAGCACCCGGGCGTCAACCGCGGCGAGCGCCCGCACGGCCTCGGCCGCCTGCGCGGCCGTCGTCTTGCGGGCGCGCACGATCAGCAGCGCGCCGTCGGCGCGGGCCGCCACCACCGCGCCGTCGGTGACCGGCAGCAGCGGCGGCGAGTCGAAGATGATTTTGTCGAACCGGTCGCGCAGCTCGTCGATCAGGTCGCCCATCTGCGGCGAGCCGAGCAGCTCGCTCGGATTCGGCGGCCGGTGCCCGCCGGCCAGCAGCCACAGCCCCGCCCCCCACGGCTGCAGCACCTGGTCGAGCGAGGCCGCGCCGACCAGCACGGTGGTCAGCCCGGCCGAGCCCTCCCGGCCCAGGAAGGCGGCGAGCCGGGGGCGGCGCAGCTCGGCGTCGACGATCAGCACCCGCTGGCCGGCCTCGGCGAACAGGATCGCCAGCCCGCACGCCGTCGACGAGCGGCCCTCGCCCGGCATCGCGCTGGTCACGGCCAGGATCTTCACCGGGTGCTCGCGGTCGGCGTACTGGACGTTGGTGCGCAGCTGGCGCAGCGCCTCGGCCCGCGGCGAGCGGCTGTCCGAGACGAACGGCCCGGACTTGCGGGGGCGCTTGCGGTCGACCGGGATCAGCGCCAGCACCGGCGTGCCGGTCAGGCCGGGCAGCGCGGACGCGAGGCGGACCGAGTTGTCGCAGACTTCGCGGACCACGCCGAGCGCCGCGCCGATCAGCAGGCCCAGTGCGACCGCGAGGGCGTCGTTGTGCAGCGGGCGCGGCGAAACCGGCTCGGAATGAAGCCGGGCGGCCTCGACCGTGAAGACGGTGGCGGCGGGGCTCTCATCCTTGGCCGGGCGCGCCTCCAGGGCGCGCACCATCGGCGGGAACCGGGCGACGATCGTCTCCGCGATCGTCCGGGCCCGGGCCGGAACGGTATCCGTCACCGTTACCGTCATCAATGCGCTATCACCCGCGTATGCCACCGAAATGCTTTCATGGACCTGCTCGGTATTCAGTCCCGCCTTCGTCGTCGTGGCGATTTCCCGCGCCATCCGCTCGCTGGACAGCAACTCCGAGTACGTTTTGAGCCGGGCCTGGACGAACATCGAGCCCTCGAGCGCCGAGGCACCTTCGTTGCCGTTGGCGGAGAGGAAGAAGACCGCGGTCGCCGCGTACTCGGTCGGCATCCGCTTGTTGAGCACCTGGGTCGCGCCCAGCGCGACCAGCACGGTGACCACGACGACCCACCACTGCCTCTGCACCACCCGGAGGTAGTCGCGTAGCTCCACGCTTCCCCTCCCGAATGCCCGCGCTCAACGATCAAACTAAGCGGCCGGGAACCGCCCCGAGGCGATATCCCGAACTTCCGCTGCGGGACACGAGGTCGAATTACGCTGCAAAATACGGCAGCGGCCGACCGAATGTGACGGATGAGCCGGGAGGTGCAGCCGTGGCCCGTGGGAACAGCATTGTTCCGCTATTCGTCGACGCGCTCGCCTGGGCCGCCGGACTCAATCTCGCCGTGCTCACCCGGTACGAGTTCGGCCTCGACGCCCGCCATTCGGCCGGCACCGTCCCGATGATCGCGCTCGCGGTTCTGCTGCAGGCCGCCCTCGGCCACGCCCGGCATCTCTACCGGGGCCGCTACCCGTTCGGCACGCTCGAGGACGTCCGCACCGTCTGGCAGACCGTCCTGGTCACCACGATCGCGCTGCTCGTGCTCGACCTGCTGCTGCCGGGCTCGCGGGTGCCGCCCGGCGCGCCGCTGGTCGGCGGGCTGCTGGCGCTGGTCTTCATGCTCGCGGCCCGGCTCGTGTGGCGGCTGCGGCTGGACGTCCGCTCCCGTCCCGACGAGCGGGTCGCCACCCGGGTGCTGCTGTTCGGCGCCGGCTCGGCGGGACGCAACCTGCTGCAGTCGATGCGCTACGACCCCAACGGGCGGTACCTGCCGGTCGGGGTGATCGACGACGATCCCCGCAAACGGCGGATGGTCTTCTACGGCGTACCCGTCATCGGGAACCGCAACGACATCGCCGCGCAAGTGCACCGCACCGGCGCGACCACCGTGGTCCTCGCCGTGGCGAACGCCGCGGCCGAGCTGGTGCGCGACATCCGCGACCTGGCGACCGACGCCGGCGCGGGCTTCCTCGTGGTGCCGTCGGTGACCGAGCTGATGGACCGCCAGATCAACGTGCGGGACCTGCGCGAGCCGGAGGTGACCGACCTGCTCGGCCGCCACCAGATCGACACCGACCTCGACTCGATCGCCGGCTATCTGACCGGCAAGCGGGTGCTGGTCACCGGGGCGGGCGGCTCGATCGGGTCGGAGCTGTGCCGGCAGATCCACCGGTTCTCCCCGGCCGAGCTGATGATGCTCGACCGCGACGAGACCTCGCTGCAGGCCGTCCAGCTGTCGCTGGACCCGCAGGCCGCGCTCACCGATCCGTCGCTGCTGCTGGCCTCGCTGCGTGACGTGGACCGGGTGCGCGAGATCTTCCGTACGCGTCGCCCGCAGGTGGTTTTCCATGCGGCCGCGCTCAAGCACCTGCCGCTGCTCGAGCGCTACCCGGGGGAGGCGGTGAAGACCAACATCTGGGGGACGCTCGCCGTGCTGTCGGCGGCCTCCGAAGTGGAGCGGTTCGTCAACATCTCCACCGACAAGGCGGCCGATCCGGTCAGCGTGCTGGGCTACTCCAAGCGGATCACCGAGCGGCTGACGGCGTACGTGGCGCGGCGCAGTCCTGGCACGTTCCTGAGCGTCCGTTTCGGCAACGTGCTCGGCAGCCGCGGCTCGGTGTTCACCACGTTCAGCGCGCAGATCGCCGCCGGCGGCCCGGTGACGGTGACGCACCCCGACGTGACGCGCTAC
Source organism: Actinoplanes sp. CA-142083 (assembly GCF_050942195.1). Lineage (NCBI taxonomy): Bacteria > Bacillati > Actinomycetota > Actinomycetes > Micromonosporales > Micromonosporaceae > Actinoplanes > Actinoplanes sp. CA-142083. Next base: position 5,523,188 of record NZ_CP192076.1, on the reverse strand, counting down.
TTCATGACCACCCAGGAAGCCGTCCACCTGGTGATTCAGGCCGCGGCGATCGGGCGCGACGGCGAGGCCCTGGTGCTCGAGATGGGCGAGCCGGTGCGGATCGCCGAGGTGGCGCGGCAGATGGTCGACCTGGCGCCGTCCGAGGTGGAGATCCGCTACACGGGCCTGCGTCCCGGCGAGAAGCTCGATGAGGTGTTGTTCGGCGAGGGCGAGATCGACGTGCGCCCGCTCCACCCGATGATCTCCCACGTCCAGGTGCCGCCGCTCGACCCGGGCGAGGTGCGGGGCATCGACGCGAACGCCGACCCGGCGCTGCTGGTGGCGGAGCTTTACCGGCTGTGCGCGCTGCCGGCCGAGGCTTCACGCCCGGCCGCGTGACGCCTTTGCGATGGCCGCCTTCGTCACGGCCGCCTTGCCTTTGCCGTGGCCGCCTTCGTCACGGCGGCCTTGCCTTTGCCGCGGCCGGCGGCGAGCTAGGACGCCTGGCGGACGGGGGCGTCGGCCAGCCAGACGTCGGCCAGCTCGGTGAGGGGGATCTCGAGAGCACGGCTGAGGCCGACCACGGTGCCGAACGCCGGCGCGGGCAGCCGGCCCGCCTCGATCTTGCGCAGCGTCTCGGGGGAGATGCCGGCGGCCAGAGCCACCTCGACGAGGCCCCGGCCGGCCCGCGCGGCCCGCAGGGCGGCCCCGAGGCGCTGGCCCGCGGCGATCTGTTCGGGGGTCAGGGGTTGGCGAACCATGCCCGCAGGATAGTCCCCCTCCGGGCGTGGTATAAAAATACCGCCACGGAGAGGGAGGCTGTCGTGATCGAGCTCAAGTCCGCCGCGGAGATCGGCCGGATGGCGGTGACCGGCCAGTTCGTCGGCGAGCTGCTGGCCGAGCTGAGCGGGGTCGCCGCGGTCGGGGTCAACCTGATGGACCTCGAACACCACGCCCGCCGTCGCATCAAGGAGCGCGGCGCCGACTCCTGCTACTGGGACTACGCCCCCTCGTTCGGCCGCGGCCCGTTCCGCAACGTGCTGTGCCTGTCGGTCAACGACGCGGTGCTGCACGGCCTGCCGCACGACTACCTGCTGCGCGACGGCGACCTGCTCAGCATCGACATGGCGGTCGGCATCGACGGCTGGGTCGCCGACTCGGCGCTCTCGGTCGTCGTCGGCGCCCCCGACCCGTCGGACCTCAAGCTGATCGAGGCCACCCAGGTCGCCCTGGAGGCCGCCATCGCCGCCGCCCGCCCCGGCGGCCGTCTCGGCGACATCTCCGCCGCGATCGGCGAGGTGGCGCACTCGTACGGCTACGGCGTCAACGGCGAGTTCGGCGGCCACGGCATCGGCCGCCTCATGCACGAGTCCCCGCACGTGCCCAACAGCGGCCGCGCCCGCCGCGGCATCAAGCTCGAGCCCGGCCTCACCCTCGCGATCGAGCCCTGGTTCTGCAAGACCACCGACAAGATCCGCTACGACGAGGACGGCTGGACGATCCGCTCCGCCGACGGCTCCCGCACCGCCCACTCCGAGCACACGGTCGCCATCACCGCCGCCGGCCCCCAGGTCCTGACCCGCCGCCCCGCTCCGGGCGCGACCGCCGCCGACCCGGCCAAGAATCCCGCAGCGGCCTCCTGACCAGCGTCGGCCAGCGGCTCCTGACCAGTGCCGGCCGGCGGCCTCCTGACCAGTGCCGGCCGCACGTCTCGTCCGGCACGGCAGCTGGGCCCGCCAGTGGATGCCGTAGCTCAGCGGCGGGAGCTTGTCGTGGCGGCTTTCTAGGGCATGGCGACGGCCGGTCGCGGTGTAATGATGGCCGGGCTGGGGTCCGCCATGGCCCGGGGGGTGCGTGGTAGCGGCGGGTGCGGCCGCTCGCGGTCGCTGCCAGATCTCGCTATGTGGCGGCCGCTACCGGTTCTTGGGACCGTGTCCCACATTCCGGCGGGCCGTCCCGACGTCTGAATGCACCAGCCGCATGCTGGGATCAGTCGATGTCAGTCACCGGAAATAATGGGATATATCCGGTGGTGGCTTGTGCCGGCCGACGAAGGATGACGAATTCCTGCGCGCGCTGAACAGCAGTTCTCCAAGATTGCGGGGGGCCGGGCGGCGGTTCGCGCCATCGGCGCGGACCGAAGTTCGTTGATCTCCGCGGCGCCCACAAGCCGCCCCCCGCCCCGGCACTGGGTGGGGCCGAGTAGAACAGGCGGGTACGACATTTCCGAGGCGGCCGTCCACAGGCGGCGGGGGTCAGGCGACCGGGACGGGCTCGGCCGTCCGAGGGGCGGGCGTGGGGCGGGTCGACAGCCAGCAACCGGCGGCGACCAGGGCGAAGCCGGCCACCGTGCTCCAGCGCAGCGACTCGTTCAGCAGCAGGACGCCGAGCAGGACCGCGACCACCGGGTTCACGTAGGTGACCAGCCCGGCCCGGTTGGAGCCGGCCTCGGCGACCAGCGCGTAGAAGGCCAGCAGCGCGACCGCGGTGCAGAACACGCCGAGGGCCGCGAGGGAGGCCCAGGCGTTCGCGTGCACCGGCTCGGTGGGCCAGGTCCAGATGGCGAACGGCGCCAGCACGACCGCCGTGATCGCGGTGGTGCCGCCGGCCAGGGTCTCGGCCGGGATGTCGGCGGCGCGGCGCTGCACGAAGATGGTGGCTACGCCGTAGCTGACCGCGGCCAGCAGCACCATGCCGGCGCCGAGCAGGCCGAGGCGGTCGCCGGAGACGTCCAGGCCCACCAGGACGGCCACCCCGGCGAAGCCCAGGACCAGGCCGATCACGCGGATCCGGGTGAGGGGCTCGGCGCGCGAGAGCAGCAGGGCGATGACGACCGGCTCGACGGCGATCAGCAGGCCGGTCAGCGAGCTGGTGATGTGCACCTCGCCGTACGTGATCAGAAGAAACGGCCCGATGATGTGCACCACCGCTAGCACCGACACGGTTCCCAGGCGTGCGCGAAGCGCGCCGAGGGTCCCGCGCGCCGCGGCGACCGGCAGCAGCACCAGGGCGGCGATCAGGCCGCGCCCGGCGACCACGAAGACGGGGGAGAGGTCGTCGATGGCGACCTTGATGAGGAAGTACGGGATCCCCCACAGCACCGAGACGAGGAGGAACAGCAGCCAGGCACGTCGATTCACACCTCGACTCTTTCGTCCTAGAGTCATAAGCGGTAGTGGTGACTTGCTGATGCCGTGTTAAGGGGAGCTGATGATCGACGTACGCCGGCTGGCCGTGCTCCGCGAGGTGGCGCGGCAGGGCAGCTTCAACCGGGCGGCCGCGTCCCTGCGGCTGACGCCCTCGGCCGTCTCCCAGCAGATCAGCGCGCTCGAGCGCGGCCTCGGCGTGGCCGTGGTGCGGCGCAGCACCCGCGGCGTCGAGCTGACCGAGGCCGGACGGGTGCTGGCCGAGGCGAGCGACGCGATCACCGCCGAGCTCGCCAACGCCGAGGAGGAGATCTCCCGGCTCGCCACCCGGCGCACCGAGCGGCTGACCGTGGCCACCTTCACCAGCGGCGGCCAGCGGCTGTTGCCCCCGGCGCTGCTGCGCTTCACCGCCGAGCACCCGGGCGTCGACCTGACCGTGCTGGAGGTCGAGCCGGACGACAGCCTGCCGCTGGTGCGCTCGGGCGCTGCCGACCTCGCGCTCGCCTACCATTTCGACGGGCCGCCGCCGATCCGGCCGGGCGACCGGTCGGGACTGACCTGGACGCCGCTGCTCGACGATCCGATGTGGATCGTCCTGCCGGCCGGGCACCGCCTCGCCGGGCGCGAGTCGGTCTCGCTGGCCGACCTGGCCGGCGAGCGGTGGGTGCACGGCTGCCTGTCGGTCGGCGACCTGCTCGACCACTACTCGGCGATGGCCGGCTTCGAGGTGATCACGGCCTGCCGGGGCACCGACTACATCTTCGCCCAGTCCCTCGTGCGGGCCGGGGTCGGCGTGAGCATGATCCCGCAGGTGGCGCTCACCGCCGACCTGGGCGGGCTGGCGACCGTGCCGCTCGACCAGCCCTGCCCGTCCCGCTTCGTCGGCATCGTCACCGCGCAGCGCCGCCTCCGGCCGCTGGCCGCCGCGCTCGCGGAAGCCCTGCACGCGACCGTGGCCGGCCTGCCGCTACCGGCCGCGTAGGACCTCCAGGACCAGCGGGTCGATGGCGCCGGCGACCAGGCGCTCCTCGAGGTTCTCGACGCCGGCCCAGTCCGCGAGGGCCTCGTCGAGGTCGGGCTGGGTGTGGCCCTTGGCCCCGAGCAGCTTGCGCACCTCCTCCGCGGTGACGCCGGTGAGCGGCAGCAGATCCGCGGGGTCCGGGCGCTCGAAGTACAGCGTGTGCAGCTCCAGCAGGCGCGACAGCTCCGCCACCGGATCCGGGTGGTCGTCGACCCGCAGGTCCACCCAGACGTCGCTCGTACCGCCGTACCCCATGCCCTTGGCGACCACCAGAAGCGCCGCACTCTGCCGGCCACGACGATCACCTCCGGCGAGATCGCCGGCGCGCAGCGCCGCGAGCAGCCGGTACGCCAGCCGCGCCTCGGCCGCCGACGCCTGCCACGCCACCCCCATGGCGTCGACCACCTGCGGTCCCGCCAGCATGTTGCCCTGGATCGCGAACCCGTCGCCGGCCGTGCCGCCCGCCCACGGATGGCAGTCGCGCCCGGTGAACGTGCTGCCCTCCCCGTCCGGGCCGACCACCCCGACCTGCCGCTGCGCGACCGGCCCCGAATCGCCGGCGACCAGTGCCTGCACGGTGTGCGCCGCGCTCACCCCGGTCTGCAGCAGCGTCAGGGTCTGCGGGCGGTAGGCGAGATTCGCGTACGACTGGGTGGCCACCGCGCCGACCCCGGCGAGAGCGGCGGGCACGGCCGCGCCGACCCCGAGGAACTTGCTGGCCACCGCGACACCGTGGGCGAGGCCGTCGGCGGAGCGCGCGACGATCGAGAATGTCATGCGCAGTATTTAACATCCCGGACCCATCCGGCCTATGTGTACGGACAATCCGGGGGCATATGCTCCGCTCTGGAGACGTGATCCCCGTCAGTGCCCGCCGCCGCCCTTGGCGGGCCGACGCTGGACTGAACGCCTGACGGCGCCCGGTCCGAAGTGCTGCGGGCGCGCATGGTGGTTGCCGCGACCGGTACGCCCGCAGCACCTCTATGACTGCGGCGTCAGCTGCTCCCGGAGGTAGGTCCACACCGTCGCCAGCACGGCCGCCACCGGCACCGCGAGCAGGCTGCCGACGATGCCGGCCAGGCTGCCGCCCAGCGTCACCGCGAGCAGCACGACCGCCGCGTGCAGGCCCAGGCCGCGGCTCTGCAGGATGGGCTGGAAGACGTTGCCCTCGAGCTGCTGCACCAGCACGATGATGCCGAGCACGATCAGCGCGTCGGTCGGGCCGTTGGAGACCAGCGCGATCAGCACCGCCACGAAGCCGGCGAACAGCGCCCCGACGATCGGGATGAACGCCGTGACGAAGGTCAGCACGGCCAGGGGCAGCACCAGCGGCACGCCCACTATCCACAGGCCGAGGCCGATGAACACGGCGTCGAGCAGGCCGACGAGCGCCTGACCCCGTACGAAAGAACCCAGGGTGTCCCAGCTGCGCGCCGTCACCTGCGGCACGTCCGTGGCGAGACGGCCCGGCATCTGCCGGGCCAGCCACGGCAGGAACCGGGGACCGTCCTTGAGGAAGAAGAACATCAGGAACAGCGCCAGCACCGTGGTGACCACGCCGTCGACGATCGTGCTGACGCCCGAGACCGTGTACGTGACGATGCTGCCCACGCTCTCCTGGAGCTTCTCGACCGCGGTGTCGAGCGCCTTGGTGACCTGATCGTCACCGATGTTCAGCGGCGGACCGGCCGCCCACGTGCGCAACTTCTGGATGCCGTCCTCGACGCCGGTGGCGAGCTGCGGCGACTGCGACGCCACCGGCACCGCGATGCCCACGATCGTGCCGCACGCGGCCAGCAGGAACGCCACCATCACCGCCGAGGCGGCCAGGGCCGGCCGCCAGCCGTGCCGGCGCAGGAACCGCACCGGCGGCCAGGTCAGCGTCGTGAGCAGCAGGGCCACGGTCAGCGGCCACACCACCGACCACATCTTGCCGAGGATCCACAGCGCCACCGCCGTCATCAGCAAGACCAGCAGGGTCTGGCCGGACAGGCGCGCGGAGGTGCGCAACGCGTCGCGGGTCTTCGGGGCGCTCAACGGCATGAAGATCACCTTGCCACGATCGGGGGTGTACACACGACCGGTCCGATTCCTCTGACCCTTTCGCGGCGACGGTGCGAAGGTGACTCAACACGTGTTGCCGGAGTTGCGCCCGATGTGGTGGGAGCACGGCATGCGCGCCCGCGCCGAATGCGGGCTGCGCGGCGTCTTCGCCCAGCTGCCCCGGCTGATCGGCGAGGCGCTGCGGATCGGCTGGCGCGCCGACCGGCTGCGCACATGCCTGGTGGCGGTGGCGACGGTGGCGTCCGGGGCGATGGCGACGTTCGGGCTGCTGGCCACGCAGCGGGTGCTCGTGGAGCTGTTCAGCGGCGGGCCGACGCCGGAGCGGGTGCGCGCGGCGCTGCCGGCGCTCACCCTGCTTGCCGCGGCGATAGCGGCGCGCGGGGCTGCGAGCATGGTGACCGGGTACGCGTTGAACGGGCTCACGCCGCAGGTCAACCGGGAGGTCGAGCGCCGTCTTTTCGAGACCACTTCCGCCGTACGCCTGGAGGCCTTCGACGAGGACAGTTTCGCCGACGACATGGAGCGCGCCGCCCGCGGCACCGAGTCGGCGATAGTGCTTGTCAACGAGGTGTTCAACCTGCTGGCCGGGGTGGTGGGGCTGCTCGCCGTGGCGGTCGCGGTGGTGGTGATCCACCCGCTGCTGCTGGCGGCGCTGCTGGTGGCGACGGTGCCCAGCGCGTACGCGTCATTGCGGGCCGGACACTCACGCTTCCGCACGTTTCTCGCGGGCTCGGCGCGACGGCGCCGCCTCTGGGTCCTGCAACGGCTCATGGCCGAGCGGATCTCGGCGCCGGAACTGCGCTCCTACGGCCTGCGTGATTTCGTACTCGGGCTCTACGACCAGGTGATGGGGGCGCAGACCCGGATCGAGATGGGCCTGGCGCGGCGTGTCACGGCCACGACCGCGGTGGGCGCGGTGATCGGCGGGGTCGCGCTGTCCGGGGTGTACGCGTTGCTGGGCGCGCTCCTGGTGAACGGCTCGATACCCCTGGCCGCGGCCGCCACTTGCGTCGTCGCCGTGCAGACCGCTCAGCGTTCGCTGTTCGTGGTGACGTTCCAGGTGGACCGCGTCTTCGCCAACGGCCAGCACTTCAACGAGTACGTCGGATTCATCCGGACGGCTGCCCGTCATCTGCCGCCTGTCGCTCCCGCCGCGCCGCCACCGTCGCGGCTCCGGGAGATCACCCTCGCGGGCGTCAGCCTGCGCTACCCCGACCGGGACGCGCCGGCCGTCGACAATGTCACGCTCACCATCCGGGCCGGCGAGACGGTGGCGCTCGTCGGCGAGAACGGCTCGGGTAAGACCACCCTCGCCGCGATGATCGCCGGCCTGCGCGCGCCGTCGGCGGGGAGCATCCACTGGAACGGCCGCCCGCTCGGCGACTGGGACCCGTCGCTGCTGCGCCGGCGCGTCTCGGTGGCGCTGCAGGACCACCACCGCTGGCCGTTCACCGCCGCGACCAACATCGCGCTCGGCGACCTCACCGGCGACCCGCACCGTCCCCGCATCGAGTCGGCCGCCGCGATGGCCGCCGCCCACGACATGATCAAGGAGCTCCCGTACGGGTACGACACGCTGCTCGACCGCACCTTCGCCGACGGCCAGGACCTCTCCGGCGGCCAGTGGCAGCGCATCACGGCGGCCCGCGCCTTCTACCGCGACGCCGACCTGCTCATCATGGACGAGCCGTCGTCGGCGCTCGACCCGCGCGCCGAGGACACCCTGTTCCAGGCCATCCGCGGGCGCCAGGGCCGCCGCACCACCATCCTGATCACCCACCGCCTGGCCAACGTCATCCACGCCGACCGCATCTTCGTGCTCCACGACGGCGCCCTGACCGAGCAGGGCACCCACCGCGAGCTGGTGCGCGCCGGAGGCCGATATGCCCAGCTCTTCACCCTCCAGGCGGCGGGATATCGACTCTGAATGCCTCCCGGCCCGGCGGCTCGGGAATCATGTCGGTATGCAGACTTTTGATGTGGTGGTCGTCGGGGCCGGGCCGGGGGGCGAGGTCGCCGCCGGGCGGCTGGCCGAGGCGGGGCTGTCGGTGGCGATCGTCGAGGCCGACAAGGTCGGCGGCGAATGCTCCTACTATGCGTGCATACCGTCGAAGTCGCTGCTGCGCCCGGGTGAGCTGCTCGCCGAGGCGCGGCGGGTGCCCGGCGTCCGCGAGGCGGTCACCGGGAAGCTCGACGTGGCCGCGGTGCTCGGCAAGCGGGACGACAACATCGGGCACCTCGACGACGCCGGGCAGGTGCCGTGGCTGACCGACCGGGGGATCACGCTGGTGCGCGGCTGGGGGCGGATCGCGGGGGAGAAGCAGGTCGCTGTCGGCTCCCAGGTCCTCACGGCCCGCAAGGCGGTGATCCTCGCCGGCGGGACGGTGGCCAACATTCCGGACATCGACGGGCTCCGGGACGCCTCGCCGTGGACGAATCGTGAGGCGACGACGGCATCCGACATTCCGGGCTCGCTGATCGTGATCGGCGGCGGGGTGGTCGGGGCGGAGATGACCCAGGCGTACGCGTCGCTCGGGTGTCAGGTGACGCTGGTCGAGGGGGAGCACCGGCTGCTGTCGCGGGAGGAGGAGTTCGCCTGCGTGCAGGTCACCGAGGCGCTGACCGAGCAGGGCGTGGACATCCGCACCGGTCAGTGGGCGACCGCCGTGCGGCGTGACGGCGACAAGATCACGGTGACGCTCTCGGACGGGAGCACCGCCACCGCCGACCAGCTGCTGGTCGCGGCCGGGCGGACGCCGCAGTCGCGTGACCTGGGCCTGGAGGCCGACGGCTACATCGAGGTCGACGAGCGAATGCGGGTGCCGGGCAAGGACTGGCTGTACGTGGTGGGCGACCTGAACGGGCGGTCGCTGTTCACCCACATGGCGAAGTACCAGGCGGCGATCGCGGCCGCCGACATCCAGGGCCAGGACATGGTCGTCGACCACATCGCCGACGGCCCCCGCGCCCCGCGCGTGATCTTCACCGAGCCGGAGGTGGCGGCGGTGGGCTACACGGCAGCCGCCGCGGCCGCCGCCGGGATCAAGGTGCGCGTGGTCGACATCGGGACCGAGGCCAACGCGGGTGGCGCGTTCACCGGCGGCGGCCAGGGCACGTGCCGGTTCTTGGTCGACGAGGACCGGCAGGTGCTGGTCGGCGTCACCTTCACCGGCTCGGAGGTGGCCGACTTCCTGCAGGCAGCGACCATCGCCATCGTGGGCGAGGTGCCGCTGAAGCGGCTGCGGCACGCGATCCCCGCGTTCCCGACGCGCAGCGAGATCTGGCTCTACCTGTTCAACTCCCTGGGACTCTGACGCCTCTGGCCAGGGACCGCCCCAGGGTCCGACCTGGGGCGGTCCTGGTGCGCCGACTACATGGCCTGAAGCTCCCACCCTCCGTCGTCGTTGGTGGCGCCGAGGCCGAGCAGGATCTGATCGAACGTGTTCCCGTCGTTGTCGTCGGTGTAGGCCACCGCCACCTCACCCCAGGCCGACACGGCGAGCACCAGCTGATCCTGCCGGCCGGTGGTGGTCTGCGTCAGCGCCTGAGCCGGAAGCCGCCCGGTGACGGTCCCGTCCGGGTTGTACCCGCGCGCCCACCCGTCGACCCCGCCGACGGTCCAGCCCACCGCCACATCGGCCTGGTCGTCGATCCCGATCGCCGGCGCCGCGCCGCCGCTCGCCACCTCGACGTCGGCGTGCCGCGCGGTGCCGTTCGCCGTGAACGACCGCTCCCACACGCCCGAGGTCCCGGTGTGGTCGGAAACCCAGGCCACGGTGAAGTCGCCGTTGTGGTTCGCCGCGATCGCCGGGCGGTTCTGCTGCCCGCCGCCGTTCAGGTTCGCCACCCGGGCGCTCAGCAGCACCGCGCCGTTCGCGCGGGCCAGCCGGGTGAGGCCGATGTTGTCGTACGCGTTCGCATCAGCGTCCTCCTCCCACACGATCGTCGCGTCGCCCGAGGCGCCCACGGCCACGTCCGGCCGGTGGTGCGCCCCCGCGGTCTGCGAGGCCGTCTTCTCGTACGCCTTGGTCGTCGTCCCCGTGTAGCCGGCGGCCTTGACCGTCACCGCCGAGGTCTGCACGTCCTCCCACACGACCGTGAACGCCACCGCGGTCGCACTCCCCGAAGCGCCGTCCGGGTCCACCGCGACCCGGGGCCGGATCTGGTCGCCGGTCGCGTCCGCGTTGGCCTGCCCCGACCCGAGGATCGTCCCGGTCGGCGACACCACCCGGTAGGGGATGTTGAAGTACCCGTTCCCGTCCGGGTCGTCCGCCCACACCACGACGGCGTTGCCGCGGTCGTCGAGCCCCACGTCCGGCGTGATGTGCTTCCAATTGGTGCCGCTGGTCCCGCCCGGGGACAGCTTGATCTCGTACGCGGCGGCGCCGTTGACGAAATAGCGCAGGTAGATCTCGGAGTGGTTGTCGTTCTCCGGGGCGGTCGTGTCGCGGTCGTCCTCCCAGACGACCGCCACCCCGCCGTTGCGGTTGGCGGCGATGGCCGGCCCGTCCTGGTCCCCGGTGGCGACGCTGTTGGCGGGCGACCAGGTGACGCTGGCGCCGGCGAGCAGCAGAGACAGCAGTGCCTGCATCGTGAACTCCCTAAACGGCCTGGAGGCCGGGGCGGCCGTCGAGGATGACGAAGGACTTGAGCGTGCTGACCGCCGCGCCGTGCTGGGTCACCAGCGGCACCGACCGGAAGTCGGCCCGGACCTGGCTCTGCCCGATCGTGGCCAGCGTGTAGCCGCGGCGCGCCGAGTAGAACTTCAGGTGCGGGTTGGTCGACGCGTTGGGGATCGTCGTGGTGGCCGAGCCGTCGCCGCCCGAGGCGATCGAGGTGCAGACCAGCTCGGTGCCGATGGTCGCCGAGCCCGAGCTCGCGTAGTCGGCCTTGAGGTCGTTGGCCCAGGCCGCGTGCACGTCCCCGGTGAGCACGAGCGGGTTGCGGACGCTCCGGTCGAGCCACCCCTGCTGGATGCGGCTCCGCGAGGCCCGGTACCCGTCCCAGGCGTCCATGTTCGCCGCGCCGCTCGCGTCGAACTGCCGGGCGAAGAACACCTGCTGGCCCAGGATGTCCCAGGTCCCGAGGTGCTGCCCGAGACCGTCGAGCAGCCACGCCTCCTGGGTCGCGCCGGTCAGCGTACGCGTGGAGAGGTCGGCGTCCCCGCACGCCTTCCACCCGTCGCCGCAGGCCTGATCGTCGCGGAACTGCCGGGTGTCGAGCATGTGGAACGTCGCGAGCTTGCCCCACCGCACCCGCCGGAACAGCGGGATGCTGTTGCCCGACGGCGCCTGCGCGGGCCGCAGCGGCATGTTCTCGTAGTACGCGCGGTACGCCGCCGTGCGCCGCGCGGTCCATTGCGCCGCGGTCAGCGCCGGGCTGCTGTCGGCGCGCACGTTGGTCGCGTAGTTGTTCTCCACCTCGTGGTCGTCCGGCACCACCAGCCACGGCGCGATCGCGTGCGCCGCCTGCAGGTCCGGGTCCGACTTGTACTGCGCGTACCGGCGGCGATAGTCGGCCAGCGACACGATCTCGGCCGTACCCGCGTGCTCGCGCACCGACCCGCTGGTCGCGCCGTCCTCGTAGATGTAGTCGCCCAGGTGCAGGATCAGGTCGGGCCGGTCCTCGGCCATCCGGCGATACGCGGTGAAGTAGCCCGACTCGTAGTGCGCGCAGGACGCAAAGGCCATCTTCAGGTCGCGGCCGAAGGTGCCAGTCGCCGGCGCCGTGCGGGTGCGGCCCACCGCCGAGACGTGGCCCTGGGCCCGGAAGCGGTAGAAGTACTCCGCGTCCGGCGACAGCCCGCCGGCCACCACGTGCACCGAATGGGCGTCGGCGTACCGGGCCGTCACCGTGCCGCTCGCGACCAAGGTGGCGAAGGACTCGGTCGCCGACACCTGCCAGTCGACGGCGACGTCGGCGTTGGCCATCCCGCCCTGGCCGTCGGCGTTCAGCGGGGAAGGCGCCAGGCGGGTCCAGAGCACCACACTGTCGGCCGCCGGCTCGCCGGAGGCGACGCCGAGCTTGAAGGGAAAGGGCGCCGCCGCCAGTGCCGTGCGGGCCGGGAGGACGAGAGCTCCGGCGGCGGCGACGCCGCCGAGGATGAACGTTCGTCGATGCAGCGAGGTCATGCCGGTCACCCTGGGTGGGCCCGATGAAGACCAAGGGCAACCACGGGTACGGCCGGATGACCGCATCGATGTGTACGAATGAAGGAGATCCTGACCCGCGGCGAACGACGGACGACCACGAGTTGTCCGGCCGGCCGAGCCGCAGGTGAGCCAGGTGCCGCATAAGGTGAACGACATGGGTCAGCGGATTTTGATCACGGGCGCCCGCCGGGGAATCGGCGCCGCTCTCGCCGTGGGCCTGGCCCGCCCCGGAAACTCGTTGCTGCTGCATCACCTCGACGCCGCGTCGGAGGCCGAGACGGTGGCCGGCCTGTGCCGCGACCTGGGCGCGAAGGCCGAGCTCCTCGACGCCGACCTCGCCGACCCGGCCGCCGCGCAGTCCCTCGCCCGGGCCGCGGGCCCGATCGACGTCCTCATCAACAACGCCGCCAAGGCTTCGAACGTCGACATCGGCGTGCTCCCGCTCGACGAGTGGCAGAAGACCTTCGCCGTCAACGTGACCGCGCCGATGCTCCTGGCCCAGGCCCTCAGCGTGGGGATGGCGGAGCGGGGCTGGGGCCGCGTCATCAACGTCGTCTCGCCGACCGTGCGCATGGGCGGCCCGTCGGGCCCGGCCTATGTCTCGAGCAAGGCCGCCCTGATCGGGCTGACCCGCTCCCTGGCGCGCTCTCTCGGCCCCGCCGGCATCACCGTCAACGCCCTCTCGCCCGGCGCCATCCGCACCGAGGGCGAGGCGGAACTGGCGGACGGCCGCGACGCCGAGACCCACGCCCCGCTCGTGGCCACCCAGGCCATACCGCGGTCGCTGGTGCCGGAGGACCTGGTCGCCACGGTCCGCCTCCTGGTCTCGGACGGCTCGGGTGCCCTCACCGGCCAGGTGATCGAGGTAGGCGGCGGTTTGATCTTCCGCTGATCCGGGCCTGTTCGTCGCGACGCTCTGCTGCATGGCGGCCATGGTGGCCTTGATCGCCAGTCAGGCGAGTGCCAATTCCGCGGCCTGTGGACAATCGCGGTTATCCACAGGCCGCCAAGATTTTTCCCCGGCCCCGCCCGGACCTGCCTAACGTGCTGCCCATCCCCGCAAGGGGCCCGCACAAGCCGAAGGGCTCAGGTCGATGGACAACCTCACGTCGTATCCCGTTGCCGCCATGCTCAGGCACGCCTTCACCGCCCGCGTCCCTGGCGCCTCGTTCGCGCCTAACGCCTCGATCGTGCTGCGCGCCTTGACCGTGCCTCGCGGCCGGTCCGTGTCCGCGGCCGCCGGGCGAGGTTCGCTCCGGCGGCCACCGGCCGGGTGTCATTCCTGGGTGGCGTGGTCCCGCAGGTCGCGAGTGGCTTCCTCGCCCGGCGTGCGCGCCGACAGGTGGTCGGCCAGCGTGGCGGGCCGCCGCACCGGCGCCGGCGGCTCGTCGACCGGCCGCCGCATACGCGGAACCTTCCCCGACGTGTAATCGCTCAGATCCGCCGGCCGCGACTCCCGCAGGTGGTCCGCCAGATCGGCGGGCCGCCGCACAACCGCCGGCGCGACGTTGGACGCCTTTGCCACCGGCGCCTTGGCCGCGGACGTGCCGATGGCAGGCGCGTTCGCCGTGGGTGTGCCGATCGCAGGCGCGTTCGCTGTGGGTGCGCCGATGGCAGGCGCGTTGGCCGCGGGTGCGCTGACCGGAGGCGCGTCGACCACAGGCGCGTCGACCACAGGCGCGTCGACCACAGGCGCGTCGGCCGTAGGTGCGCCGGCCACCGACGCATCGGCCGGCGTGCTGGGTGCTCCGGCGGAGACGGGTGCGTCTGGCACGGACGCCGACGCGGCAACCGGCTTCGGCGCCTCCGTGATCGGCTCGGACGTGAGCGGCTCGGGCGTGAATGGCGCGGGCGTAACCGTATCGATCGCCGCGTGCTGGATCGGCGCGTCCGCGGTCGGCAGCGTGCCCGAAGTTTCGCGCTCGGGCGCCGTGTCTGGCGCCAGCGCCGCCGCCGTGGACAGCGGTGCAACAGGCGTCTGCTCGGCGTCAGGTGCCCGTTCTACGTCGGATCCGTGCGGCGCGTCGGGTGCCTGCTCTACGTCGGATACCTGCGGCGCGTCGGGTGCCGGCTCGACGGCGGGTGCCTGCGCCGCGCTGGGTGCCGGCTCCGTGCCAGGCGTCCGCGCCGGGTCAGGTGTCCGCGCCGGGTCAGGTGTCCGCGCCGGGTCAGGTGTCCGCGCCGGGTCAGGTGCTTGCCCGGCGGCGGTCATCGGCGTGGGCGGCGTGGGTATGTCGGCCGGCGCTGAGGCAGCCGGCCCGGCAGCGGCTTGCGGCTGCGGCTGTGGCTCGGTCATGGACTGCTGCTCCGGAAGGGAGGGAATAGGCCGCCGGGGGAGCGGCTGATCGCCGAGCGTAGCTGGGCGGCGGGCCGATGTCTGCCCATCGAGGCCGGTCGGTTGCGGCGGCGGGTTCCCTACCAGGTCGGAGGTGCGGGCTTGCGTGTACGCATCGAGGTCGGAGGGCCTACTCCCCGTGTTCGCGGGCCGCCGCGAGGGGAACCGGTCGGCCAGCGACGAGGGCCGCCGCGCCCCGCGACCGGCCTGGTCGGTGGCTGCCGCGAGCCCGGTGGTTGCGGTGGGCGACGTGAACTCGCTTGCGGCGGGTTCGTCCGCGGCGGGCGTCGCGGAGTCGCCGGCCGCCGCGACGGGTTCGTCGACGGCAGGCGTGGCGGAGTTGCCGGCTGCGTTGACGGGCTCGTCGACGGTCGGCCCTGCGAACTCGTCGACAGCGGTGGGCTCGTGCGTCGCGAATGGCACAGGCTCGTGCGCGGCGCCTGGCTCGTGCGCGGTCTCTGGCTCGTGCGCGGCGGCTGGCACTGGCTCGTCTGTTGCGGCTGGCACCGGCTCGTCTGTCGCGGCTGGTGTCGGCTCGTCGGCGGTCGTGGGCGGGTGGGCGGCGGGCTCGGTCACGAACGGCCGGTAGATGACGGGATTGCTTGCCGACTCGAAGCTCTCGGCCGGAGGAACCGAGGAGGAGGGCTCGGCGGGGTTAAAGGGCTCCGCCAGAGGCGATGCGTCCGACGCGGGTGTGGGGTCCTCCGGCGTCGTGGCCGCTGTGGGGGTGTAGGTGTCCGTGGACGGCTCGGGCAGGTCGGGGACGAAAGGCTGGTAGGAGGTGGTCTCGGCGGCGGTGTTGGCGAAGTCGGCCGCGTACCTCTCGTAGCTGCCGGCGTCGTAAGGCTCGGGGGCGAACGGCTCGTAGCCGGACTGCGCGCTGGGCTCTGCCGGGAGCGGTTCGTGCGTGACTTCCGGCTCGGCGGGAGTCGACTCCTCATGGGCGGCTTGCGTGAAGTCCGGGAAGCCGGCGTCGTGGAGGGCGGCGTCCGGGACGGCGGCGCCCGGGAGGGCGGCGTCGGGGAAGGAGGCGTCGGCGAGGGGGGCGTCTGGGAGGGAGGCGTCCGGGAACGAGGCGTCGGCAACCGCGGTGTCTGGGAACGGGCTGAGGTCCGGGTCTTGGGTGTCGGCTCGGTCGAAGGGGGAGCTGGCCGGTTCGGGAGTGTCCTCGAGCGGGGGGACGTAGGAGGAGGGAGGGATGTAGGAGGACGGGGGAGTCCAGGGGCTGTCGTAGGGGGCCAAGTCCGAGGAGGTCGCCGGTGGGAGGGGCGCCGGGGTCACCGTGGGGGTGCTTGGTGGGCTGAAGAAGAAGCCGTCGTCGTCGGCTACGGTCCAGTCCGCGCGGGGGGACTCGTGGGGCGAGACCGTGGGTAGCCATGTGGTGGGCTCGGACAAGGTTGGGTTGCCGGGGACATACGGCGTGCTGGACTGGCCTGTCGGGGAGTCCCACGGGCGGGCCTCCGCCGCCTGGGCGAAGGCTGGGGTCTCGTCGTCGGCTGCTTCTTCGAACGCTGGGGCGTCCCCGGACGGATCGAACGAAGGGCCGTCGGCGAACGAGTCGCGGTCGGCGAAAGGGAGGGCTTCGGCGGATGAGTCGCGGTCGGCGAAGGGGAGGGCTTCGGCGGATGAGTCGCGGGCCGTGAACGAGAGGGCTTCGGCGGACGTGTCGCGGGGTGTGAACGAGAAGTCGTCGTCGGCGGTGGGCGAAATGTCCGCGTGGGTGCCGGTCAGGGCCGGACGGTCGGCGTCCCCATCGGCGTCGGTGTAGGGAGGCTCGTCGTCGAGGATGAGGGCGTCGACGATGGAGTCGTCGTCGGCTGAGGACGAGGTTGTGGGGGTGTCGTCGGGGACTGTTTCGGCCTCCACCTCCTCCAGCGGCGGGGAGCCGGCCAGGTTGATGATGGCCGTGTCCTCGAAGCGGGCGAAGACCTGGGTCGCGTCGTCCGCGGAGAGGGAACCCGCGGGGAGGGCGAAAGGCGAGGAAGCGGCCGGCAGCGCGTGACGGTCCGGGTCGGCGGCCGAGGAGGAGAGGCCGGCCGAGGAGGAGGCTGCCAGCGAGGAGGTGCCGGCCGAGGAGGAGGCTGCCAGCGAGGAGGTGCCGGCCGAGGAGGAGGCTGCCAGCGAGGAGGTGCCGGCCGAGGAGGAGGCGGCGAGGGAAGACGAAGAGTGTGTGGCTGACGACGAGGCGCCCACCGGGAGGGCCTGGGTGCCGGCGCCGTACGGCGCGTACCGGATGATCTGGGTGTCGTCGGGGGCGGCGTGCCGGCCCGACGATGCCGGTAGCGCGGGCGCCTCCTCGTACTCGGAAAGGCCTGCCCGCCGCTGAAGCCGCCGCAGGGGCCCGGGCGCCCACCACGCCGCGTCGCCCAGCAAACGCAGGACCGCGGGGACCAGGAGCATGCGGACGACCGTGGCGTCCAGGAGCAGGGCGATGATCATGCCGACGCCGACGAAGCGCATCGTCGTGACGGCCGACAGTGCGAAGGCGCCGGTCACGACGATCAGCAGCAATGCCGCCGCGCTGATCACGCGGCCGGTCCGGGACAGGCCGGTGGTCACCGCCTCGTCGGTGGACGCGCCGCGGGTGCGGGCCTCCACCATTCGGGACAGCAGGAAGACCTCATAGTCCGTGGACAGGCCGAACACCACCGCGGCCATCAGGACCACGATCCCGACCTCCAGCGGGGCGGGGCTGACGTCCAGCAGGCCCGAGCCGTGGCCCTCCTGGAAGATCCAGATGAGCAGGCCGAAGGTGGCGCTCAGGCTCAGGGCGCTCACCAGCACCGCCTTGATGGGCAGCAGCACCGAGCCGAACGCCAGGAACATCAGGACCAGCGTGGCGCCGACCAGCAGGGCGACCATCCACGGGAGGCGGTCGGCGGTGGCGTCGAGGCTGTCGACGTTGCGGGCCGTCGTGCCGCCTACCAGCAGTTCCGCGCCGGCGGGCACGGGGATGGCGCGGATCGCCTCGACGACGTCGCGCGCCTCGTTGCTGAAGGCGTCCTGCGTCTTCAGCGTGGCCGTGAAGAACGTGACGCCCTTGTCCTTGCGGGCCGCGCTGATCTGGGAGATGCCGGGGATCTGCCGCATCTGCACGGCGAAGTCGGCGGACGTGTCGGCGTTGCGCAGCACGATCTGCACGCTGTCGCCGGTGAACTGGGGATAGTCGGCCTTCAGCGTCTCGACGGCCACGCGGGCGGGGTCGCCGGCCGGGAGGATCCTCTCGTCGCTCTCGCCGAAGTGCACGTGCCGGATCGGGAACGCCAGCAGCAGCAGGAACGCGAGGATCGGCACGGCCACGGCGAGCGGGCGGCGCAGCACGAAACCGGCGACCCGGGCCCAGCCGCTGCCGGGCGCCTTGGACGAGGTGAAGGGAAGCCGCACCGGGATCTTGTCGACGCGCGGGCCGAGGACGGCCAGCATCGCGGGCAGCAGCGTCAGGGAGAGCACCGCGGCGAGGAAGACCGAGGCCAGGCCGCCGTAGGCCAGGGAGTTCAGGAAGCCCTGCGGGAACAGCAGAAGGCCGGCGAGGGCGATCATCAGGAGGGTGGCGGAGAAGACCACCGTACGGCCGGCGGTCCCGACCGTGCGGGCGACGGCTTCCGCGGGCGTACGCCCCTGGGCCTGCTCCTCCCGGAACCGGCCGACCATGAACAGGCCGTAGTCGATCGCCATGCCGAGGCCGAGCAGGCTGGCCACGTTGACCGCGAACGAGTTCACGTCGTGGTGGGCCGCGATCGCGTGCAGGATGCCCAGCGAGCCCAGCACCGCCGCGCCGCCGACCAGGACGGGCAGCGACGCCGCCACCAGCGAGCCGAAGATCAGCACCAGCAGGACCAGCGTGATCGGGACCGAGATCGCCTCGGCGGTGCCGAGATCCGCGGTGGAGCGCGACGAGGACGCGTCGGCCAGCGTGGTGGCGCCGGAGAGCTGGACGGTGGCTCCCTCGACGGCGAACTTGTCGTCGACCTCGCGGTACGCGTCGAGCTTCGCCGAGTCGTCGTCGCCGGCCAGGGTGATCACCGCGATGGCGCTGGACTTGTTCTTGGCCGCGTACTGGGCGGACTTGCTCGACCAGTACGAGGTGGCGCCCGTGACCGCCGACTTCGGCAGCTTCGCGAGCGACTCCTTGACCCGCTTGGCCAGCGCGGCGTCGTCGATCTTGCCTTTGGTCGGGGTGTAGATGACGACGAGGTCGCCGCCCTGCGCGCCGAACGTATCCCGCACGGTCTCCGCGGCCTGGGTGGACTCGCTGTTCGGGTCGTTGTACCCGCCCTCGGTCAGCTCCCCGAAAACACCCAGCCCCCAGACGCCGGCGCTGATCACCGCGACGAGCGCGACGGACAGTACCGGCCACCGGAAGCGGGCGACCCACGATCCCCAGCCCGCGAACACTATTTCCCCTTTTTCCCTAAAAACCTAAAAAAGCGTGGCGGCCGAAAGGGCCACCCCACCGCAACCGGACCCGAAGGCCTGCGCCGTCGTCCAGGTGAGATTGATCTTCGCGGCCTTGGGCGCGCGGTACGTGATCGTGTAGACCACCCCGCGGAACTGGCCGTCGCGCTGCTCCGCCGTGGCCGAGGCGGTCGCGGTGCCCGCCGACAATCGAGCCTGCAACACCCCCTTCGCCGACACGACGCCGAGGTAGAGCCGCAGGGTCCGGCTGGAAGTGGAGGCCGGCGCCGAGAGCGTGAACGCGTTCCCGGCCCCGCAGGTGCGGATCCCCGTCGGCGTCCCGTCGCTGTGGTCCACCGGGTCCCCGCCGGTCCACGCGAACCGCGTCGGGCTCAGCGCGTGCCGGAACCGGGGCGCGGTCGGCGTCCCCTCGAGGATCGCGAACCCGCCGTTCTTGTTCCGCTCGAGCGAGAACGTCCCGTCCTCACCCCAGTGCACCCAGTCCCGCTTGCCCTCGGCGGTCAGGTCGACCGTCGACGGCGCCCCGCCGGCCGCGATCGAGATGGCGCCCTGGTCCACCGGCTTCTTGCTCGGCGGCGGCGACGTGGACGGCGACAGCGAGGGGGACGGCGACGGGGACGACGGGGTGGGTGACGGCGACGCCGGCTCCAGCGGGATCAGCCCGCCCGGGCTCGCGCTGGGCACGGAGACTCCGCCGAGCGCGGCGGTGGGCGGCGGGTCCGGCAGCGGATTGCCGTGATCCGAGCGCATGGCCCGCGAGGCCACGATGCCGAAGCCGATCACGACGATCACGCCGGCCAGGATCACCAGGCCGGACGAGAGCAGCTCGTTCCACCCGCGCCGGTCGCGGGACTCCAGCTCGGGGGAGTCCGCGGCACGCCGGAGTCCGATGTGAGCGGTCCGTCGGTCCGGACCGCCGCGGCGCGCGGGAAAGCGACCATTACCGGTCGACGGCAAACCGACCCTCCCCTGGTCGTTCGCACGGCCCCGCCCGGCCGTGAATTTTCTTCGTTTGGTCTCGCTCAGTGAGCTGGCGCTGTGAGCCGGTAAACGATCTCATCTCACGCAGTGACGGTGAAGAACTATTTCAGTGACGATCCGAAAGGTCGATCACCCGCATTGGCGGTTCGGTGGAGGTTTCCCGCGGGGTTGGTCACGGCTACGGGTACCGTGTCCGAAGTTTCCCCAGCGTCCCCTACAGGAGAGTCGACAGCATATGAGCACCCAGACCGTGCGGCCGAACGGCGGGGAGTCGGCGAAAAGCCGCGCGCAGGCGTACGCGGGCGCGATCGCGGGGGTGGCGGTCCTCGTCGTCCTGGCCATCGTTTTCTTCGCGGTCCGGCATGATAATTCCGACAAGTCGCCCGCGGCCGCGCCCGCCGCGACGCAGCCGGCCGGCGAGCAGCAGGCCCAGCCTTCCGAAGCCGCTCCCCAGGCCACCGCGCCCGCGCAGGCCCAGGTGAACACCCCGCCCGCGCTGGCCAAGGAGCCGGAGGTGAAGGCGGGCACCGGCACGCTCACCAAGGTCGTCGTCACCCCGCTGGTCCAGGGCACCGGCCCGGTCGTCCAGAAGGGCCAGACGATCACCGCCAACTACAAGCTGGTGACCTACAAGACCGGCGAGGTCAAGGACTCTTCATGGTCCCGTGGCGAGCCGTTCACCACCCAGATCGGCGTCGGCGCCGTGATCAAGGGCTGGGACGAGGGCATCCCGGGCCAGAAGGTCGGCAGCCGCATCCAGCTCGACGTCCCCGCCGCGGACGCCTACGGCCCGTCCGAGGGCGACCTGCGCTTCGTCGTCGACATCCTCGCCGCGCAGTAGGAGCACCTACAGATCACGCACGATCACGTCGAGCTGGCGGGGCTTCCCCGCCGGCATCGGCGTCTCCTCGATCTGATAGCCGAGGTCCTTCAGCGCGGTCACGACCTCATCCAGCGAAGCGAAAGAAGAGGCGTTGGTGGCCAGGGCGCGGACCAGGCGCCCCTTGGTGGCCTTGTTGAAGTGACTCACCACCGACCGCAGCGGCGACCCGTCCACCACGCGCTCGTGCAGAACCCGCATGGTGGCCGAGGTGCCGGCGGGCGGCGTCCACATCGCCGCGTAGGCGCCGGACCTGAGGTCCAGCACCGGGCCGTCCGCGGCCGCCGGGTCCAGAGCCGGTTTCAAGACCTTCTTCCAGTACGCCGTGAGCCCGCCGACGGGCGGCGGCAGCGTCACGCCCACCGACAGCCGGTAGGCCGGGATCCGGTCGGCCAGCCGGACCACGCCCCACAGGCCGGAGAACACCACCGCCGTGCGGTCGAGCCACTCCCGCGCATCGCTTTGCAGGCTCGACGGGTCGAGGGCCTCGTACAGGACGCCGGTGTAGACGCGGTCGGCCCGGTCGGCGGGCGCCTCCGGCAGCGCGGCGTTGCGGGCCAGCTCGGGCTTCTGGCCGTCGGTCAGGCCGAGCACCCGCAGGGTCTCCGTCACCGCGCGGGCGCTCGTGCGCCGGCTCAGCGCCACCAGCCGGGTCTGCACCCGTTTGCGGGCCGTGGCCAGGCGAGGTAGCCACAGCTCGTCGTGGTCGAACGGGTCGCCGGTGGTGGCGGGGGTCTTGCCCTCGGACGGCGGAAGCAGGATCAGCACGTCGCGAGAGTAGACAACGGGTCAGCCGGCGGGAGCGGCCAGGGCGTCGGCGACCGTGGGGTAGACCCCGATGCGCGGGGCCAGCCCGACGGTCTCCAGGAGGTCGGCCAGGAACGCGGTGGGCGCGGCGAGCCGGAGCCAGCCGCCGGTCGCGGTGGCCCGGTTGTGGCCCACGACGAACGCCGAGAGCCCGGTGGAATCGCAGAACTCGACCTCGGACAGGTCGACCACGACGCGCGGGGACGGACGGTCGAGGACCTGGTCGAGGGTGGTGGTCAGGACGGCGGCGCTGTCGAGGTCCAAGTTCCCTCGGACGGCGACCACGACCGACGAGTCGGGGTTGCCGACAACGGAGACGTGCACGGCTATCAACCTCCGGGCGGGAGCGGGCGGGTGTCAGGCCCTCTCTCTGCCCAGAAGGTGACCGAAAGTCACCTCGTGGAGGTATCGGCCGGCACCGAGATCACGGTCTTGACGGTCGCCTGGTTCAGCTCGCCGATGCGCACCGTGAACTTGATCTCGTAGCGGCCCGCGAAGGGGAACGTGATCGCGCCGGCCGCGTGGTGCCGGGGCCGCAGCGGGAGCAGTGGCTCGGTGACCGGCTCGAGGTCGCGGCCGAGCAGCTGCGAGGTCACCGTCCACTCGTCGGCCGGCAACGGCGCGCCGGCCGGGGTGTAGACGAACGCGTGGATGGTGTTGTTGTCGCCGACCTGGGTCGGGAAGATGTTGAACTGCAGCGTGTACAGCGGGCAGGTCAGCGTCTGCGACACCCCGTCGTCGCGCACCGCGCCCTGGTCGACCGAGGCGCTGCGGCCGGGGTTGACCTGCACCAACACCGCGCTCAGCCCGAGGATCACCGCGGTGGCGAGCACCTCGATCCCGACCGCGCGGCGCATCCGGGCCGGCCCGCCGGTCACGACCTGCCGCCGGTCGACCATGCGCCGGGCGAAGAAGGCGGTGCCGAGCACCACCGCCAGCACCGCGACCTTGGCGATCAGCAGCCGGCCGTAGTCGGTGCGCCAGAGCGCCGCGACCGAGCCGACCTGCACGACCGCCTGCACCACGCCGCCGGCCACCAGCCAGACGACCGCCAGGGCTGCCCAGCGTGACCAGGCCGGCAGCACGACGCCGAGCACGCGCGGGTCGGTGCGGCGCAGCAGGAACACACTCAGGGTGATCAAGCCGCCGATCCAGACCGCCATCGCCGCGATGTGCACGACGTCGGAGGCGACGATCGCGGGGGAGAGCGGCGAGGCGGCGGCGTGCCCGGTCAGCGGCCACGTGACCAGTCCGCCGAGCGCGAGGACGGTCAGGGCGATCCCGCGCGGGCGGGACGTGCCGCGGCGCAGCAGCGGCGGCAGGAGGCCCGCGATGATCGCGAGCACGGCGGTCCGGGCGATCAGGGTGAGGCCGTAGGCGCTGGTCAGGACCTGCCCGAGCTCGGTGCCCGAGACGTCCCAGAGGGCCGACCCGCTGCTGGCCGGCGCCTGCGTCCAGAGCGACGCGAGCGTCGCCACCAAGATCAGACCCAGGCCGCCGTACGCGAGGCGCGCCGCGCCCACGCGGGATCGGCGCCGCGGCCACAGGAACGCCAGGAACAGCACCGGCCCGGCGGCGAGCGTGAGCCCGGCGTACCCCAGGAAACGCGTGACCGGCGTCGCCACCGCGACCGAACGATGGGTCTTCTCGTCGGCCGGCGCCGGCGGCGAGGCCGAGGGGGCGCCGACCGAGAACGTGATCGCGCCGCCGACCGGATGGCTGTCGGCGGAGATCACCCGGTAGCTGACCAGGTAGGTGCCGAGCGGCTGCCCGGCCCGCCGGACCGGGATGCGCAGGACGGCGCCGGTGACCGTGGGAGTGCCGGAGATCCGCTTGCCGTCGGGGTCGAGGACCTGCACGCGGCCGCTGACCGGGGTGACCGCCTCGCTGAAGGTCACCACGATCTCGGTGGGCGAGCTGCCGATGATGCTGCCGGGCGCCGGGGTCGAGCCGAGAAGCGCGGCGTGGGCGCTGGCCGGCCCGGCCGGGACGGCGAAAAGCGCGCCGAGCGCGACAAAAAGAACTAAAAGTACGCGCACGGCCCTTGTCACACCTCGTAGTTCGGATCCCGTATCGGAAAGGTTCAACCGGGTATCGATAGGCTGCCAGGCAGCGTACTGAGGAGGCCAGCATGTCCGTGAATCCCCGCGCCGGGACCCCCGCCGAGGCCCGCGATCTCATCGACGTGCCGAGGGTGATCTCCCGCTACTACACCGAGCACCCCGACCCGGGCGAGGTCGCCCAGCGGGTGGCGTTCGGGACGTCCGGGCACCGCGGGTCGAGCCTGAACACGGCCTTCAACGAGGACCACATCGCCGCCACCAGCCAGGCGATAGTCGAGTACAGGCGGGCCCAGGGCACCGACGGCCCGCTGTTCCTCGGCCGCGACACGCACGCGCTCAGCGAGCCCGCCATGATCACGGCGATCGAGGTGTTCGCGGCCAACGACGTGACCACCCTGATCGACAGCCGCGACGGCTACACCCCGACCCCGGCGGTCTCCCGGGCGATCCTGGCCTACAACCGCGGCCGCACCACCGGGCTGGCCGACGGCGTCGTGGTGACCCCCTCGCACAACCCGCCCGCGGACGGCGGCTTCAAGTACAACCCGCCCAACGGCGGCCCCGCCGACACCGACGCCACCAAATGGATCCAGGACCGGGCCAACGCCCTGATCGCCGCGGGCCTCAAGGAGGTGCGCCGGGTGCCGGCCGCCCGGGCGCGCACGTCGGCGCTGGTCACCGGCTACGACTTCCTGGGGGAGTACGTCGCCGACCTGCCCTCGGTGATCGACCTCGACGCGATCCGCGAGGCCGGGGTGCGCATCGGCGCCGACCCGCTCGGCGGGGCCAGCGTCGCCTACTGGGGCGAGATCGCCGAGCGGCACGGCCTCGACCTGACCGTGGTGAACCCGCGCGTCGACCCGACGTTCGGCTTCATGACCCTCGACTGGGACGGCAAGATCAGGATGGACTGCTCCTCGCCGTACGCGATGGCGTCCTTGATCCATCAGAAGGACAAGTTCCAGGTCGCCACCGGCAACGACGCGGACGCCGACCGCCACGGCATCGTCACGCCCGACGCCGGCCTGATGAACCCCAACCACTACCTCGCCGTCGCGATCAGCTACCTGTTCGGGCACCGGCCGCAGTGGCCGTCGGGCGCGGCCATCGGCAAGACCCTGGTCTCCTCCTCGATGATCGACCGGGTGGCCGGCGAGCTGGGCCGCCGCCTCGACGAGGTGCCGGTGGGGTTCAAGTGGTTCGTGCCCGGCCTGCTGACCGGTGAGGTCGGCTTCGGCGGCGAGGAGAGCGCGGGCGGCTCGTTCCTGCGCCGCGACGGCTCGGCCTGGAGCACCGACAAGGACGGCATCATCCTCGACCTGCTCGCCTCCGAGATCATCGCGGTCACCGGGCGCACGCCCAGCGAGCACTACCGCGACCTGACCGCGAAATTCGGCGAGCCCGCGTACGCCCGGATCGACGCCCCCGCCACCCGCGAGGAGAAGGCGGTGCTCGCCAAGCTGTCCCCGGCCCAGGTCAGCGCCAAGGAGCTCGACGGCGAGCCGATCACCGCGGTGCTCACGACCGCGCCCGGCAACGGCGCCGCCATCGGCGGCCTCAAGGTCGCCACCGACTCCGGCTGGTTCGCGGCCCGCCCGTCCGGCACCGAGGACGTCTACAAGATCTACGCCGAGTCGTTCAAGGGCGCCGACGCGCTGGCCCGCATCCAGGAGGAGGCACGCGGCGTGGTCTCCGCCGCCCTGAAGGGATAAACCTCAGTTCTCCCCGCTCCCCGCCGACAGGTATGCCGCACAGACCTGCCGAAATGAGGAGCCGAGGGAGCGCATGTCAAGTCCCGTGGTGCGCGCCGCGCGGATCCGGCTCGGTGGCGGGCTCGGACCCGTGCTCGTGGCGATCGCCTGCGTAGCGTACGTGTCGGTGTGGCTGGTCGTGCACGACTCCGGCAACCTCGTGCCCGGTTATCTGGGCGCGCCGGTGGCCATGATCGCCTCGTTCTACGCGTGCCAGCGGATCGGCTCCCAGATCAAGATCTCCCGCCCGGTGCGGGCGTTCTGGCGGCAGATCTCGCACGCCTCGATCCTGCTGCTGTTCGCCTCCGGCGCCGCGGTGGTGCTCGCCAACAACGACGTCGGCATGTCGCTGTACACGGCCGTGCCGAACGTCGTCGGCATCTTCTGGGGCATGTTCGCGCTCGGCCGGCTGCCGCTGAACGACAAGGCCCCGCTCTCCTGGCTGCGCACCCTGCTCGACGCGGTCACCGTCGCCGTCGCCGGCACCCTGATCTTCTGGTACGTCGTGCTCAGCTTCGCCCCGGCCGGCACCGAGCTCAGCGCCCGGGTCGCGGCCGGCTCGGTCGGCGTGGCCGGCCTCATCGGTTTGGTGATCATCGGCAAGGCCGCGTCCGTGCCCGGCGCCCCGGTCGACTCCCTGGCCCTGCGGCTGCTGGCGATGGCCCCGGTCGTCGCCGTGCTCACCGCGGTCATGCTGATCGCCGGGCCGCCCGGACCCCGCCTGGCCCTGGCGGTGCTCGGCGGACCCCTGGTCGCGGTCGCGTTCACCGCCTCCGCGTACCGGCAGCGCACCGCGCTCGCCGCTTCGGCCCCGCAGGGGCCCGGGTTCTCCGCGCCGTCCGGAGGACCAGGCGCCGGTAGTGGCATCGGCGCGCCTCGCTCCCGCCGTACGCTATGGGACTTCTTGCCCTTCTTGGCAGTGACCACCACCGCGGGTCTGGTGATCAGCGTGTCGGCCCGCGACATGAACGGCCGCGAGCGGGCGGTGATCGTCGGCGCGGTGCTGATCGTGGTGTGCGTCGTGGCGCGGCAGCTGCTCGGGCTGCGCGAGAACAAGCGGCTGCTCGCGGGCATCCGCACCCAGCAGAACGAGCTCGAGCGCCTGGCGATGACCGACCCGCTCACCGGGCTGGCCAACCGCACCCGGTTCGCGAACGCGCTCGCCGAGCGCCTCGGCGGGCACCGGCCGGTCACCGTGCTGCTGATCGACATCGACGACTTCAAGACGATCAACGACACGATGGGTCCCGCGTTCGGCGACCAGCTGCTCTACCAGGTCGCCCAGCGGCTGCGGCTGTCCAGCGCCGCCCAGGACCTGCCGGCCCGGCTCGGCGGCGACGAGTTCGCCGTGCTGCTCGACGCCGACGAGGTGCCGACCGCCGAGGAGGCCGCCACCCGCGTCCTGCAGGCCCTGGCCGAGCCGTTCCGGGTGGGCGAGGACCACCTGCTCGCGCACGCCAGCGTCGGCGTCGCGATCGCCGGCGCGGGCGACAGCGCCGACGAGGTGCTGCGCAACGCCGACATCGCCATGTACCAGGCCAAGGCCGGCGGCAAGGCGGCGTGGGTGCGCTTCGAGCCGCGGATGCGCCAGGACGTGGTCAACCACGCCCGGCTCGGCAGCGAGCTGCACAACGCCATCATCCGGCACGAGCTGTACCTGCTGTACCAGCCCGTCTTCGACATCGTCACCGGCCGGCTGCACGGCGCCGAGGCCCTGGTGCGCTGGAAGCACCCGGTGCGCGGGTTCGTCTCGCCCGGCGACTTCATCCCGGTCGCCGAGCGCTCCGGGCTGATCGTGCCGCTCGGCTCGTGGGTCCTGCGCGAGGCGTGCTCCCAGCTGGCCCGCTGGAAGGCCGCGCACGGCGACGGCGCGATCAAGGCGATCAACGTCAACGTGGCGGTCCGGCAGCTGCGCGAGCCCGGCTTCGTGGACGAGGTCGCGGCCGTGCTGTCGGAGACCGGCCTGCTGCCGGCCAACCTGGTCATCGAGATCACCGAGTCGTCGGTGGCCGACGGCCGGCAGGTGCGCGAGACGCTGAACGCGCTGCACGAGATGGGCGTCCGCCTCGCGCTGGACGACTTCGGCACGGGCCAGTCGTCGCTGTCGCTGCTGCGGGCGTTCCCGGTGGACGTGCTCAAGCTGGACAAGTCGTTCGTCGACGGCATCGCCGACGGCGAGGACCGTGGCCGCCTCGCGGTGGCCGCCGCGGTTGCTCAGCTGGCCGAGTATCTCCAGCTGTCGGCCGTGGCCGAGGGCATCGAGTCGGAGGCCCAGCTGGACCGCCTGCGGGACATGGGTTACCGCTTGGGACAGGGCTTCTTCATGGCGAAGCCCCTGCCCGCGGAAGAGGCCGGCAATCTCATGGCGGCAAACCCCATCGCCGTGGTTTAGGGCCTGTCCGAGCTACGTATTTCAGCGAGCGCGGCACCAGGGGACCACCCGCGATCGCCCCGGAGGGGCGATCGCGGGGGAGCGAAGCGGAGCCAGCTAGCTCAAGCGTCGATTTCCTTGCGGTCGTCGGTGGCCCAGAGGGTGTGGAACGAGCCGTCCTTGTCGACGCGGCGGTAGGTGTGAGCGCCGAAGAAGTCGCGCTGGCCCTGGATCAGCGCGGCCGGCAGGCGCTTGGCCCGCAGCCCGTCGTAGTAGGCGAGAGCCGACGAGAAGCCCGGCGACGGGATGCCGTGGGCCGCCGAGGTGGCCACCACCCGGCGCCACGCGTCCTGGGCACCGCTGACGGCGTCCAGGAAGTAGTCGTCGACCAGCAGGGTCGCGAGCTGCGGCTGCTTGTCGTACGCCTGCTTGATGAAGTCGAGGAACTTCGCCCGGATGATGCAGCCGGCCCGCCAGATCTTGGCCATCGCGCCCGGGTCGATCTCCCAGCTGTACTCCACGCTGGCCGCCTGGATCTGCTGGAAGCCCTGCGCGTAAGCGACGATCTTCGAGGCGAACAGCGCCTGCTCGACGTCGGCCTGCAGGTCACCCACGTGGTCCGCCTTGGTGGTGGGACCGGGCAGGCCGGCGTCGGCCGCGGCCTTGCGCACGTCGGCGCCGCCGGAGAGGGCCCGCGCGAACACCGACTCGGCGATGCCGCTGACCGGGACCCCCAGGTCGAGGGCGGCCTGCACGGTCCAGCGGCCGGTGCCCTTCTGCTCGGCCTGGTCGAGCACGACGTCGACGAACGGCTTGCCGCTGCCCGCGTCGACCTGCTTGAGCACCTCGGCGGTGATCTCGATCAGGTACGAGCCGAGCCGCCCCTCGTTCCAGCCCTTGAAGATCCCGGCGATCTCGGCGGGCGAGTGGCCGCCGACCTGGCGCAGCAGGTCGTACGCCTCGGCGATGAGCTGCATGTCGGCGTACTCGATGCCGTTGTGCACCATCTTCACGAAATGACCGGCGCCGTCCGGGCCGACGTGCACGCAGCACGGCTCCCCGTCCACCTTGGCCGCGATGTCCTCGAGCAGCGGGCCCAGCGCGTCGTAGGACTCCTTCGGGCCGCCCGGCATGATGCTCGGGCCGTGCAGCGCGCCCTCCTCGCCGCCGGAGACGCCCGCGCCCACGAAGTGCAGGCCCTTCTCCTTCAGCGCGGCCTCGCGGCGGCGGGTGTCCAGGTAGTGGGCATTGCCCGCGTCGATCAGCATGTCGCCCGGCTCGAGCAGCGGCGCGAACTCGTCGATCACGGCGTCGGTCGGGCCGCCGGCCTTCACCATGATCACCACGCGGCGGGGGCGCTCGAGGCTGGCCACGAACTCCTCGGCGGTCTCGGCCGGGATGAACGTGCCCTCGTGGCCGAACTGCTCGACCAGCTCCTTGGTGCGGCCGTAGGAGCGGTTGTGCAGGGCCACGGTGTGACCGTGCCGGGCGAAGTTGCGCGCCAGGTTGCGCCCCATCACCGCCAGACCGGTGACACCGATCTGTGCCTTCTCCGACATCATTGCGTCCTTCCGTAGCTTGCTTCAACGCCCTCATTCTTACCTACGGGAATGGGCCGATCTTGGTTCGATCCCGGTCTGCCCCTCCCGCCAAGGAAGATCCGCGCGGCGGTACTCTCTTGCCCATGCCGAGCGGGACTCCCTGACATGCGGCGTGGCGAGATCTGGACCATCGGCAGCCGCACCGATCTTCGCTACCGCGTCCTCGTGCTCTCCGGCGACAGCTACAACGACCGGAAGAACGCGGCGCCCTTCTGCGCCCCGATCGTCCGCCAGCGCGGCGCGACCGAGCTCCCGCCGTACGCGGTCGCCCTCACCGAGCAGGACCCGATCACCGGCGTCGTGGTGGTCAACCGCATGCGCCGGCTCCCCGCGTCGACCGGCGCCGAGCGGATCGGCATGGTGACCGGCGCCAGCATGGTCCGCCTCACCGAGGCCATGCGTGCCCTCTTCGATATGTGATCCGCGTATGTGAGTCCCCTTCGGGTGATCTGTGCGGACCCGCGCCGCAGGTGGGGTGCCGACCCGGATGAACGGACGATGACGTTCATGAGCCGCTTGCCGTACGAAGGAGACCGATTCTTCTTCGACCCGGGAGGCGCGGTGGCACAGGCGTACGCGGAAGCCGTCGGCAGCCTGCGCCCGAACCCCGCCGAAGCGGAACGCGCCATCGTGGAGCGCGCCGTGGGGCTGCTCGCCGGGCGGGCCCGCTGCCGGGTCGCCGAGGCGCACCGCCACCTGTTGCGGATGGCCGCCGACCAGCGCCGCGAGCCGCTCGACGTGGCGCACGGCGTGATCCGCCAGCTCGATGTCGCCGAGACCGTCGCCGAGCGGTCCATCCCGCCGCTGGTCAACGGGTTCCCGGCGCCCACCCAGCGGTTCGAGCCGTGGCTCGCCGTGGTGCAGCGGGTGCTCGACGTGAACCCCGGCATGTGCGGCTACCTGACCGCCGAGCGCGACGCCACCGGCCGGATCACCGACCTGGTCTGGGCCGCCGCCACCCCCGAGGCGTCCACCCCGGACGGCCTGCGCGGCTCCCAGCTCATCGGCCGGCGCGCCAGCCAGCAGTTCCCGGCCGCCGCCGGCAGCGGCCGCTGGGACGTCTACCAGGGCGTCCTCGACACCGGCTGCCCGGCCGCGGTCGGCCCGTTCCGGTACGGCGACGGCCACTACACGGTCCGCGCCCACCGCCTCGGCCAGGGCCTGCTGCTCCACTGGACCCGCCACGACCAGGCCGGCCCGTCCGCCGCGCGCGTCCAGGGCACCGAGCGCCTGGCCAACCTCGGCTGGGGCGAGTGGGATCTGATCACCGGCGACATCTTCTGGTCCGAGCACCTGTACCGGATCTACGAGCGCGACCCCGGCCTCGGCCCGCTGAGCCGCGACGAGTCCGACGCGCTCGCCGTCGCCGAGGACGCGCCGCTGATCCGGGCCGCGCTCGAGGCCTTCGACCGCTCGGCCCAGGTCGACGTCACCACCCGCGTGCGGATCGGCGGCCGGGTCAAGTTCCTGCGCACCGTCGCCGACGCGGTGCGCGACACGGCCGGTCGCCCGCTGCGGATCTACGGCATCGTGCAGGACGTCACCGACCGCGAGAACGACTCCCGCCGCCTGGCCGAGGTGGAGCGCCAGCTGGCCGACGAGCACGAGCTGGCCGGCCGCCTGCAACGCATCATCCTGCCGATCCCGGACGGCCCGATCGAGTTCCCCGGCCTCAAGGTCGCGCTGCGCTACCTGCCGGCCGGCCGCGAGAGCCTGGTCGGCGGCGACTGGTACCAAGCGACCCGCATGCGCGACGGCTCGGTGCTGCTCGCCGTCGGCGACGTGGCCGGCCACGGCACCCCGGCGGCCACCACCATGGCCCAGCTGCGGCACGCCCTGCGCGCCCTCGCGGTGGCCACCTCCGACCCCGGCGTCCTGCTCGGCCAGCTCAACCGGCTGACCTGCGAGCTGGAACGCGAGAACCCCGAGCTGTCGGCCACCGCGGTGGTCGCCCGCTTCGACCCGCATCGCCAGGAGATCGTCTGGGCCCAGGCCGGCCACCCGCCGCCCCTGCTCAGCCGGGCCGGCCACACGTCACCGCTGGAACGCCCGCCGGGCCCGATGCTGGGCGTGGTCGACGACGCCGTCTACCCGACGTCGCGGCTGCCGTTCCACATCGGCGACGTGCTGCTGCTCTACACCGACGGCCTGGTCGAGCACCGCCGCCGCGGCCTCGACGACGGCCTCGCCCAGGTCATGCGCACGGTCGACGAGGCCGTCCGCGCGTCGCCGCAGCAGCCCCTCGCCCAGCTGCTGGCCCGCCTGCGCCGGGCCAACCCCGACGACGACACCTGCATCCTGGCCGCCCGCCCGGTGACCGGCGAGACCCGCGACCTGCGCCACCACCTGCTGCGCGGCCTCTGAGCAAGCGCATAAATCGATATCGCCGGCGGGATCCGGCCGGTACGAAGATCACGTGCCCTTTCTCGTGCTCTTCGCCGCTGTCCTGCTGCTCGGCATCGCCGACTCGATGGCCAACACGTACATCGTGCTGTTCGGCGCCGACGCGGTGGGCCTGACGCCGATCCAGATCGGCGTGTGGTCGTCGGTGTTCGCCGTCGGCGGGATCACGATCGGCTGGTGGCTGGGGCGGCGGTTCGACCGCCGGCCCACCCGGACGTACGCGATCGCGGTGATCCTGCTCGGCGCGGCGGGCTACGCGCTGCTGCCCCGGGTGACGAACTTCCTGGTGCTGCTCCTGATGGCGGGAACCGTGCTCGGAGCGATGGGCGCGGCTTTCCCACAGGTGTTCTCCCTGGGCCGCGCGGTGCTCGGGGAGGGCGCCGCCGGGCAGCGGTCCGCGCCGCTGCTGCGCTCGGCATGGTCCCTCGCCTGGGCCGTCGGGCCGTTGCTGGGCGCGCTCGTGCTGTCGCGGGGCGGCTATTCCTGGCTGATGTGGACGGCGGCCGCGGTGTTCCTGGCCGCCGCGCTGACCCTCTTCCTGGTGCCGCGGCCCGGAACGGTCGAGGTGACGGCCTCGTCGGCGGGCGGGACGCCGGTGCTGCTCACGGTCAGCGTCACCCTGTTCTTCGCGGCGATGTTCGCGGGCGGCCTGGCGCTGCCGTTGTTCGTCACGCGCGGCCTGCACCAGCAGCCCGCGTCGGTCGGCGTGCTCTTCAGCGTCTGCGCCGCGGTCGAGGTGGTCGCCACGCTGGGGCTGGCCGCCGTGCCCGCCCGGGTCAGCCAGCGGGCCCTGATCCTCGGCGGTTTCGGGACCTTCGTCGGCTACTACGCCCTGACCGTCGTGTCCTCGGGCATGCTGATGCTCGTGGCCGGCCAGGTGCTGCGCGGCGTGGGGATCGCGATCGTCGGCGCGGCCGGCATCCGCTACTTCCAGGACCTCCTCGCCCCGGCGACCGGGCGGGCCACCACGCTGTTCGCCAACGCCGCCACCGCCGGGCTGCTGGTCTCCGGCATCGTCTCCGGCGCGACGGTGGAGCACTTCGGTTACCAGGCGACGCTGCTGCTCTGCGCGGTGGTGGCGGCGGTGGGCGGGGTCGCTTTCGCCGCCGGCTCCCGCAGCCGTCTCGCCCTCGAGCCGGTGCCGCAAGGCTGAGCCGGGGTCAGACGCCGCTGGGGAAGGTCTCCGGCTCCCGGGTGTCGATGCGCAGCGGGTGCAGGGGCCGGAGCGCCTTCGTCTCGTCGATCCACAGGAAAGCGTCGTAGCGGTCGCCCAGCGCCGACGGCACGTAGTTCGACCAGCGGTCGCGTTCGGGGCGGTAGACGACGCCGATCGCGCGGTGCGGCACCTCGTCGACGAGCAGGTCGGGCCGCGAACCGAGCGGCGGGAAGACGAACAGCGCTTCCGAGGGCGCGGCCGCGTGCAGCACGTCCTCGAGCGACCCGGGACGCGCGGCCGGGACACTCATGACCTCCATGGGCGCGCCCCACGCGTACCCGGCGATCACCGTGCCGCGATAGGAGCCGAAGCCGACGAGTACGACGTCGCCGGCGCCGAAACGTTCGCGGGCCAGCTCGCCGAGCGTGACCTCGCCGTGCCGGGACTGATCGGTCGCCCGGCCGTCGCCGACGTGGGTGTTGTGCGCCCACACCACGGCCCGCGCCGACGGGCCGTAGTGGTCCATCAAGCGGCCGAGGGTCGCGTCCATGTGGCGATCCCGGACGTTCCAGGACCGCGCGCCGCCCTCCATCATCGCCCGGTAGTAGTGCTCGGCCCCGGCCACCACCTCGGCGTTCTGCCGGACACCCAGCTCGTGGCCGCGCAGCTCGATCAGCATCCGGACGACCTGATCCTCGCAGCTGTGGGGCACGAACCTCGTCGCGTACGCGTAAGCCTGTGGATCTTCGTTGTAGGGCTCGAAGCACTGGTACGCGCGCAGAGCGACCGGCACCCGATCGGGCTGGTGCTCGCGCAGCCAGACGAGGATCTCCCGCAGGGACTCCCACAGCGAGTACACGTCGAGGCCGTGGAAGCCGACCGTCGCGCCGGCGCGCTCGTTGTGGCCGCGCAGCCATTCCGCGAAGTCGACGGTCTCCTCGTTGGCCCACATCCAGGTCGGCCACCGGTCGTAGCCGAGAAGCGCCTCCCGCGGTGGCGGCCCGCCGCGCAACGTGGCGTCGACCCGGGCGCAGTCCGGCCAGTCGCCCTCGACCGCGACGAAGGAGAAGCCGCGCTCCTCGATCAACCGGCGGGTCAGCGCGGCCCGCCACGCGTAGAACTCGTGCGTGCCGTGGCTGGCCTCGCCGATCAGCACCACCCGCGCGTCCCCGGCCCGGTCGAGCAGCACCTCCAGGTCGCCCGGGTCGCGCAGGGGCCGTGCGATCGCCGCGACCTCGTCCCCGTACCGGTGCATGACCTGCGATTACCCGGCGTGCCATCCGGCATACGTCCGACCTCAGCCGTTCCGGGAAGTTGAACTTCATGACATTATCGTTACTTGCCAGTAACGTGGGTCACTCCGAGGAGGCCGCGGTGCTCTACGGTGCTCAGCCGGCCCGCCGCCGGGACGCGCAGCGCAATCGCACGGCCATCCTGCTGGCCGCCTGCGAGGTGATGACCAGCCAGAAGCCCGTGGTCGGCATGCCGGAGATCGCCCGGCGGGCCGGGATCGGGCAGGCGACCCTCTACCGCCACTTCCCCGATCGGGTGGCCCTCGCGGGCGCGGTGATCGGGTATCTGATCGAGCGTCTGGAGAGCTGCGTGGCGGCCGGGCGGGAGCAGCCGGCCACCTTCCGCAAGGCCCTCGACGCCATCCTGCGGGTGCAAGTGACCATGCGTCCGCTGGTCCAGTTGACCCGGCGTCTCGACTCCGCGACCCGGGGCCGATATCTTCGGCGGGTGATCACTGTGCTGGCCGACCCGCTGCGGCGGGCACAGGAGGACGGCCGGGTGCGCGCCGACCTCGTCCCCGACGACCTCGTGCTGCTGTTCGGGATGGTCGAGGGGGTGGTGGAAAGCGCTCCGACGGCGGGTGCGGCCGTGATCGCGGCCGGTCGTTCGATCGATCTGGCCCTCGACGGCGTTTTCCGACCGGTTTCGGCTCCTTCCGAGGCGAGCATGCGGATTGGTAAGCTCTGATGTTCGACGACAAAGGTGGAATGTCGATGAGCTCGCCCGATTCCGTTGTCCCTTCTCCCGCTGAGCCCACCGCTGTTCCCGCGGCACCCGCTGAGCCCACCCCTGAGCCCGAGCTCGCAGCCGCCGAGCCCGCGCCCGCTGAGGCCGCTGGTGAGCCCGCGCCCGCTGAGGCCGCTGGTGAGCCCGCGCCCGCTGAGGCCGCTGGTGAGCCCGCGCCCGCTGAGGCCGCTGGTGAGCCCGCGCCCGCTGAGGCCGCTGGTGAGCCCGCGCCCGCCGAGGCCGCTGGTGAGCCCGCGCCCGCTGAGGCCGCTGGTGAGCCCGCGCCCGCTGAGGCCGCTGGTGAGCCGGTGCTCGATGAGCCGGTGCTCGGTGAGGCCGCGCCCGCTGACGCCGCCGGTGAGCCCGCGCCCGCCGAGCCGTCCGCTGTTCCGGCGCCCCCGGTGGCGCCCGCGCCGCCCGCTCCCGATCCCGCTCAGATCCTGCGCGAGCAGGCCTGGGCGCGCATCGAGGCGATCAAACAGGAGGACGGGTACGTCCGGGGCCCGGTCACCGAGGTCGTCAAGGGCGGCCTGATCCTCGACATCGGGGTGCGCGGCTTCCTGCCCGCGTCGCTGGTCGAGATGCGCCGGGTGCGCGACCTGCAGCCGTACGTGGGTCGCGAGCTCGACGCGAAGATCATCGAGCTGGACAAGAACCGCAACAACGTGGTCCTGTCCCGCCGCGCCTGGCTCGAGCAGCACCAGACCGCCAACCGCGGCGAGCTGCTGACCAAGCTGCAGAAGGGGCAGGTCCGCAAGGGCATCGTCTCCAGCGTGGTCAACTTCGGGGCGTTCGTCGACCTCGGCGGCGTCGACGGGCTGGTGCACGTCTCCGAGCTGTCCTGGCGGCACATCAACCACCCGTCCGACGTGGTGCAGGTCGGCCAGGAGGTCGAGGTCGAGGTGCTCGACGTCGACCAGGCGAAAAAGCGCGTCTCGCTGTCGATCAAGGCGACCCAGGAAGACCCGTGGCGCCACTTCGCCCGTACGCATGCCTTGAACCAGATCGTCCCCGGCACGGTGACCAAGCTCGTGCCGTTCGGCGCGTTCGTGCGGGTCGACGAGGGCATCGAGGGGCTCGTGCACATCTCCGAGCTGGCCGAGGGCCACATCGAGCGCCCCGAGCAGATCGTCCAGGTCGGCGACGAGGTGCTCGTCAAGGTGATCGACATCGACCTGGAGCGCCGGCGCATCTCGCTGTCGCTGCGCCAGGCCAACGAGGTGTTCGTCGACAGCGAGGAGCTGTTCGACCCGACGCTGTACGGCATGGCCGCCAACTACGACAACGACGGCAACTACATCTACCCCGAGGGCTTCGACTCCGAGACCGGCGAGTGGCTCGAGGGCTTCGAGGAGCAGCGCGACTCGTGGGAGCAGCAGTACGCGCTGGCTCACGAGCGGTGGGAGGCACACGCCCGGCAGGTCCTGGCCAGCCGCTCCGCCGGCCAGTGATCACGCCTGGGGCGATACGCCGAAATCCGGCACGGTGACGGAGCCGTCTTCCGCGAGGGGGAAGCCGGGGTTGCAGGCGACCTCCCAGACGTGCCCGTCCGGGTCGGCGAAGGCGCTGGAGTAGAACCCGACCGCGTTGACGGCCGCGGGCTTGGTGACCGTGCCGCCGGCGCGCTCGACCGCCGCGAGCAGCTCGTCGACCTCCGCGTCGGAGCGCACGTTGTGGGCCAGCACGATCCCGCTGAACCGGACCGGCGGCTCCGGCTCGAGGCCGCAGTCGCGGGCGAGCTTCTCCCGGCCCCACAGGACCAGCGCCAGGCCGCCCGCCTGGAAGAAGACCGTCTCCTCGACCTCCTGGCCGCGCCAGCCCAGAGCCTCGTAGAAGCGCCGGGCGCGAGGCAGATCCGACACCCCCAGCGTGACCAGGGTGATGCGTTGCTCCATGCGGGCCACGCTACCGCCTTACGACGGCAGGGGCTGGGTGGGCCAGTCGAGGGCTCGTGCGCCCAGCACCGCCGCCTGCAGGGTGAACCGGTGGGCCGGGTCGGCCGGGTCGTAGCCGGTCAGGGCACGGACCCGGGCCAGGCGATAGGTAACCGTGCGCACCGACACGTGGATGTGTTTCGCGGTCTCGGTGGCCACGCCGCCGGTGTCGAAATAGGCCTGCAGGGTGGCGACCAGGGGCTCCGCGCCGCCGCGCGCCTCGGCGAGCGGGCTGAGCACGGCCTGGACCAGCTCGACCATGGCCTGCTGGTCGCGCAGCAGGACCCGGTAGATCAGCAGGTCGCGCGCGCTCACCACCGGGGCCGCCAGGCGGAGCCGGCGGGCCATGGTGAGCGCCTCGCGGGCCTCCTCGTAGGAGCGGGCGATCCCGTACAGGCCGGGATGGGGACGGCCGACGGCGATCTGCCAGGGCCCGCCGCGCGGCAGCCGGCGAAGCTCGCCGTGCATCAGATGTCCCAGCTCGCCGGCGGCCTCGGCGGGGGCCAGCACCACCAGGAGCCCGTCCTTGGTGGCGACCAGGACGTCGCGGTCGCCGAGCCGGTCGAAGATCACCGCCTCCAGGGCGGTTATCGCGGCGTCGGTGTCCGGCAGCCGCCGGCTGGGCGCGGCCAGGGCGACCTGGTGGCCGCGGGCGAGGTCGAGGCCGAACGGCTCGGCCCGGTCGACCAGGGCGCCCAGGTCGGAGTCGCCGCGCAGGAGGTCGTCGACGAGCTCGCGGCGCAGGGTCTCCTCGTGGCGGACCAGGTCGCGGCGGGCGACCGCGTACCCCTCGGCCAGGGTGGCGACGGCGTCGTCGATCACCTGGAGCACGGCCGCGGCGGCGGCCCGCACAGCCTCGCGGTCGCGGCTGCGGACGACCTCCGGCAGGTCCTCCCACAGCCGGCGGGCGGCCGACAGGTAGAGCTGCACCGCCCGCCCGGCCGAGATGCCCTGCTCGGCGGCGCGGCGCCCGAGCGCTTCGACGGCGTCGAGCTCGGCGCGCCGGGGTTTGCGCCCGGCGATGGCGGCGTCGGCCAGCAGCGGCAGGTAGTCGCCCAGCAGCGCCACGGGCACGCCGCCCGCGTCGCGACTGGCGGCGGCGGCCACTTCGGCGAGCCAGGCGTCGTCGGTCACCAGAGCATCGTCCGTTGTTTGCCGGTCGTCGGCAACGAACACGGCGGACAGTTCGCCGGTTACTGCCCGTGCCCGGCCGCCGATCGGCGGCGAGGATGGGTACCGGACCGGCGAAAGGAATGGACGTGGTCACTCCCGCTCCGACCGCTCTCGCGGTCGACCTGGGCAGCGGCGCCGTGGGCGTGTGGGCGGCCCGGCGCGGCACCGTCAGCGGACCCTGCGGCGAGGAGCTCGCGTCGGCGGGCACGCTCGTACGGCGTGGCCGCGTCGTCGACACCGAAGGCTGCGCCGAGGTGCTGCGCCGGCTCGTCCGCCGCTATCCCGACCCGGTGCCGGCCGGTGGCGTCGTCGCCGTCTGCCGCCCGGTCCTGGCCGGCGCGCCGGATCAGGCCGCGATGCGGCGGGTGCTCGACGAGGTCTTCCAGCCTTCGCGGGTGGTCTTCATCGACACGGTCCGCGCCGCCGCGATCGGCTCCGGCGCGGCCGCGGGCACGCTGCTGGTGGCCGACCTCGGCGCGCAGCTGACCGAGCTGGCCCTGCTCGACCGGGGCCGGGTCGTGACCGCCCGCCGGGCCGACATCGGCACCCGCGACCTGGCCCGTGGCGCCACTGTGGATCTGCTCGCCGGCACCGTCGCGCGGCAGTTCGAGGACCTGCGCGCCCCGGATTCCGCCGTCCGTCGCGGCATGCTGCTGGTCGGTGACGGCGCCACCCACCCGGAGCTTCCCGCCGCCCTTTCCGCGGCCCTGCGCGTGCGCGTGCATCGCGCCGCGTCCCCGCACACGGCGGCGCTGAACGGCGCGGGCCTCGCCGCGATGTCGTTGCTGCGCCACCCCGCCCAGACCTGAAGGCCGGAGGAACCGATGACCCTCGCACCTCAGACGCCCGAGACCCCGGCGGCGGAGCCCCTCGAACTGCTCCGCACCATGCTGGAGGAACAGTTCGCGCTGCACACGAACCGGCTCACCGACCTGACCGTGTACGGGCGGCTTCCCGGGCACGGCGGCTACGACCCGCGCACCCTCGAGGCGCTCGCCGCCGCCTCCCGCCAGGCCATCGCCGAGACCGCGGGCGCGCTGCGGCGGATGTCGGAGGGCACCTACGGCGTCTGCGAGGACTGCTACCGGACGATCCCGCTCGGCCGCCTCCGGGTCGTGCCGCACGCCCGCCACTGCACCCAGTGCCGCCAGCACCGGCCCGACTGAGCCTTGAGTGGGCGAGCTCTGGCCGCCCGGGGGTCAGCCGGGCTCACGGGCGAAGGCGGCGATCTCGTCGAGGCCGGGGGAGTAGCCGTCGGTCGTGTCCACGATCAGGGTGGGCAGAGGCGAGGAGATCGGGACCCATTCCCGTACGCCGAGGGGCGTGCCCGGCAGCGACGGCCGCCGGACCACCCGGTCGTGGGCCACGGACGGTGAGGTCACGCAGCGCACGATGCGTGCCGGGCGCAGGGTGAGCAGTGGCTGCCAGTTGTGGTCCTGGAACGCGGCCTCGGCGATCGCCGACGCCCCGCCCCGCGCGAGCCCACCCACGATTTCCGTAAATATCCGGTATGTCGTCAGGTAGCCGTCGTCGGGCGTGCCGGCGTGGACCACGCCCTCGCGGATCTCGTCGCGGCTGATCACCGGCCAGCCGAGGAGGCGGCCGAGGGCGTGCGCGAGCGTGCTCTTCCCGGTGCCGGGCGCGCCGCTGACGATGATCAGCAAGAGCCGATCACCACCCCTGGCGTGCCGTTGACGATGATCAGCATGTGCCGATCACGATCCGGACGCGCGTCTCGAACTCGATGGGATCCTCCAGTTCGGACGCCAGCGTGGCGATGGCGGCCGCGCGCCGCGCCGGCGGGATGTGGGAGACGAGCTGCCGCCCGCCGTGGGACGCGATCCACTCGTACACGTGGGCGGCGTCGCGGAAATCGCTGCGAATGACCACCTCGGACACCGCCGCCCCGGCGAAGCCGGCGGCGAGCACGGCCGACCGGAGGCTCTCGGCGGATTCGAAGATCGGGTGCAACTTGCGCGGTGGCGGCGCATCCTGTGCGAAACGCGCGACCGTCCGCATCGCCCGGGGATATCGCGGGTCGTACCGGGCGAAACTGCTCACGGCCACGCGGCCGGAAGGCTTCAGGAGTTTCCGGTACGCCGTGAGCGCGGCCGGCGGGTCGGGCAGGAAGAACAGCACCAGCCCGGAGATGATCAGGTCGAACGTGCCGTCCTCGAAGGCGGGCGCCTGGGCATCGCCGGCCTCGACCGTCACCTGCGGCAGCCCGGTCGCCGCCGCCGAGGCGCGCGCGACCATGCCGGGGGCCAGATCAATTCCGGTCACGTGCCCGGTGAGCCCGACCGCCTCGGCGAGCGGCAGCAGCACCGCCCCGGTGCCGCAGCCCGCGTCGAGGACCCGCTCGCCGGGCCGCGCCCGGGCCGCCGCGACCAGCGCTTCGCCGATCGGCTTGAAGAACGGGACGCCGACGTTCTCGTAGGCCTCCGCGGCTTCGTCGAAGACTTGGACGATCGCGCTCATCGGCTAAGCATGTCAGCCTCGCGCACCCCGGAGATCGACGGCGGTCGCCATTGCGCGCCCCAGACCGCGACCGGCAGGAACGCGCCCAGGTAGTCGGCGGCGATGGCGAGCGTGCGCGGGTTGCCGAGGGGGAGCACCGCCCGCACCGGCGCGGCCAGCCAATATGCCCCGTAGTCGGTGAAGTCGTAGGACCGCGCGCCCGCGATCGTGTACGCCCACGCCGAGTCACCGCTGGCAGCCAGCAGCGACTGCCCGGTCGGCGGGAGCGACGAGCCCAGCATCAGCAGCGGCCGCCGCAACCCGGCGCTGACCACCTTGCCGCTGGGCGCCCCCTCGAGATCCGCCGCCCCCGCGCACGCCGAGTCCCCACGGCACGCCTCGAGCGCCACGGCCCCGCCGAGCCCGTGCCCGACATAGACGATCTGTGCCCGGTTGACATGTGTCCCGAGCAGCACCCCCACCTGCCGGGCCGCGAACTGGGCATCGGCCGCCCACACCGCCGTGAGCCGGGCCTCACCCGGGCCGGTGAGCACCGAACCGGCGGCCGACGCCCGCACGGGCTGAGCGGCGATCACCGACAACGCGGCGCTGTAGGTAGGCGTGACCCCGGCCACCACGTAACCCCGGGACGCGATCGAAGCGGCGAGCGCCTGATACTGCGGCGCCGACAGCCCCATCCCGGGCAGGAGCACCACCAGCGGGAAGGTCCCGCTCGCGAACGGCACGTCGTCGAAGGTCCCGGTGGCGATCCGCGCGAAGGCCGTCTGCCCCCACCCGTAGCGCCGCAGCCCGGCCCACGCCCCGGGCGCGTAGGTCGCCGCCGATCCCGTCGACGCCGCCGGATACCAGAGCCACACCGACAGCACCCGCGGATTGCCGCCCACCGGCGCCAGCTCGTCGGTGCGCGACCGGTCGGCGATCTCCTGGGCGGCCCGACCGACCGGGTACCGCCCGTCCGGCGCCACCGACACCGGGTGGCGCGACCGGTGACCGAGGAATCCGCCGTACGCGGCAAGAAGCAGCACCACGACGGCAGCCGCCGCCGCGCCGATCCGCTTGAGACTCACCGGGCCATTCTTGCCGCCACCGGCGGCTCCATGTGCGGCGCGACGCGCTCGGTCGTGCCGCGCGCCCACTTGCCGGTCGTGACCAGGCCGAGGACCAGCACCACCACGCCCAGCCCCACGATGATCCACCAGCCGATGCGGCTGCGGGCCGCGAAATCCGCGCCGCCGGCCGAGGCGACCGCCGCGCCGAGCACCGCCACGCCGAGCGCGCCGCCCACCTGCCGGCTGGTCGACGCGATCGCCGCCGCCACCCCGGCCTGCTCGCGGGGCATGCCCGAGACGGCCGTGTTGGTGATCGGCGAGTTCACCATCGCGAACCCGAAACCGAACAGCACATAACTCACCGTGAGCACCCAGAACGGTGTGGTCGCGGAGAGTTCCGTCAGCGGCAGGATCCCGGCGATGAAGCCGGCGCCGGCCAGGGTGAGCGGCAGCCGCGTGCCGGCCGACGCGACGAGCCGGCCCGACAGCGGCGAGAACACCACGGTCATCGCCGCCATCGGCAGCGTCCACAGGCCCGCGTGCAGCGGCGACAGGCCCCGCACGTCCTGCAGGTAGATCGAGTTCAGGAACAGGAAGCCGGCCAGCGACGCGAACGCCGACACCGCGATCAGGGTGGCGCCGCTGAACGGCGCGCTGCGGAAGAAGCGCAGGTCGAGCAGGGGATCCTCGCGCCGCGGCTCGTAGATCAGCAGCGCGGCCAGGGCGAGGGCGCCGAGGACGAAGCAACCCCCGATCTCGTACGAGGTCCAGCCGGCGCCCGGCCCCTCGATGATCCCGTACGTGATCGTGGCGAGCACCAGGAACACCAGCACCTGGCCGATCGGGTCGATCCGCCGCGGCCGGCTCGCCCGGGACTCGGGCACGAACCTGGCCGCCAGTAGGAACGCCGCCACCCCGACCGGCACGTTGACCCAGAAGATCGACCGCCAGCCCAGCGAGTCGACCAGCGCGCCGCCGACCACCGGCCCGAGCGCGAGGCTGAAGCCGACCACCGCGCCCCACACGCCGATCGCCCGGGCCCGCTCGCGGGGCTCGGTGAACACGTTCGTGATGATCGACATGGCCACCGGGTTGAGCATCGAGCCGCCGATCGCCTGCATCGCCCGGAACGCGATCAGCCAGCCCAGCCCCGGCGCCATGCTGCACAGCAGCGACCCGATCGTGAACAGCGCCAGCCCGGTCTGGAACACCCGGCGGCGGCCGATCCGGTCGGCGGTCGACCCCGAGAGCACCAGCAGGCTCGCCAGCACCAGCGTGTACGCGTCGATCGTCCACTGCAGGCCGGCCACCGACGCGTTCAGGTCGGTCCGCAGCGACGGGAGCGCGATGTTCACGATCGTGGTGTCGAGACCGACGATGAACAGGCTCATGCAACAGATGGCGAGGATCAGGTACGGGCGGCGCACGGCTCCAGTTCTACCCGCCGTGAATCTGCATGATGCAGCAGCGTCGGTCACAGCGACGAGCGTCACCGGGCCGGAATTCGGCGAATCGGCCATCTCCACCGTTCGGATCCCGCTCGGCAACAACAACCAGCTCGAGCGGGCTAGTCGCCACCTTCCGGATCTGGCGCCAGCT
This sequence comes from Actinoplanes sp. CA-142083, assembly GCF_050942195.1. NCBI lineage: Bacteria > Bacillati > Actinomycetota > Actinomycetes > Micromonosporales > Micromonosporaceae > Actinoplanes > Actinoplanes sp. CA-142083. Next base: position 5,479,810 of record NZ_CP192076.1, on the reverse strand, counting down.
TCTCCTTCAGGCTCTCGTCGCGGGCCAGGCCGGTCAGCACCTGCACGGCCAGCTTGAGGTGGGTGCCCTGGAAGTCGTGGCCGAACACCGGCACCGACGCCCACACCGTGCCGCCGGCCCAGTACAGCCGGCCCACCGGCATGCCCGCGGTCAGCTCGGAAAGTTTCGCGCACAACTGCTCGCCGGACTCCACTCCCTCGAGCAGCGGCGAGCGGACGTCCACCATCGGCGGGTTCGCTCTGACCCGTACGAGAACAGGGCCTTTGATCTTGAAATCGCCCTCGTCGGTGGTCTCGACGCGGGCCCGGGACATCGTGGCGACGACCGCGCGGACCCGCTCGGCCAGCGGCGGCATGGCCGGACTCTCGGGAATCTCGACCCGGACCGGCGCCGGCTCGGCCGACTCCGCCGTCGCGGCGATCAGGCGTGCCGGCAGCGAGACCTCGGCGATCGTGCCCGGCTCCTGCGGCTTCAGCTCCACGCGCAGGCCGTGCCGCCGGGCAAGACGGGCGACCACCGCCAGCCCCAGCGTCCCCTCGACTTTCGCGCTCCGGCCGGAAAGCCGCTCGTTGAGCTCTTTCCGGCGGCCGTCGTCGAGGCCCACGCCCTCGTCCACGATCTCGACGAGCACACCACCGTCGCGACGACGCGCTTTCGCGATCACGACGGAATCCGGCGAGGAGAATTTCGTGCCGTTGTCGAGCAGCTCCGCGACCAGATGGACGAGGTCGTGCGCCGCGCCCGCCGCGACCTTGAGGTCTGGCTCGTCCACCTCGACCTCGACCCGGGTGTACTGCTCCACTTCGGACTGCGCGGCGCGGAGCACGTCGAGCAGGCTCTCCGCGTCCCGGTGCCCGTTGGGCTGCTCGGCGCCGGCCAGCACCAGCAGGCTCTTCTGGTTGCGCCGCAGCTGGGTGGCGAGGTGGTCCAGCTCGAACAGGTCGGCCAGCCGGCCCGGGTCCTGCTCGGCGAACTCGAGCCGGTCCAGCCGTGAGATGAGCCGCTCGGTCAGGGCGAGCGACCGTCGTGCGGAAGTGGCGGGGACATCACTGCCGGCCCGCCGGCGAAACAACCGCAGCCTCATCCGTCCGATTGTCCGCCTTCAATGTCAACTTTGCACGGCCAGCGACGCCATCATCGCGGCGGGATAGCGCTCTCCCCGGGCCGATCCGCGCGGCACCGCCTTCTCGATCTCCGCCAGGTCGCCCGCCGTCAGCGTCAGCTCGGCCGCCGGCAGCGCCTCGGCCAGCCGCTCGCGGGTGCGCGCGCCGATGAGCGGCACGATGTCGTCGCCCTGCGCGGCCACCCACGCGATCGCCAGCTGCGCGACCGTGCACCCTTTCGCGCCGGCGACCCGCCGCAGCGCGTCCACCAGGGCGAGGTTGTGCGCGGCGTTCTCGTCCGAGAAGCGCGGCATGTGGCGGCGGTTGTCGCCCGCCCTCGCCTCGGCCGGGTTCCAGTGGCCCGAGATCAAACCACGGCTCAGGACACCGTACGCGGTGAGCCCGATGCCCAGTTCGCGCAACGTCGGCAGCACTTCGTCCTCCACGCCGCGCGAAACCAGGGAGTACTCGATCTGCAGATCCGCCACCGGGTGCACCGCGTGCGCCCGCCGGATCGTCTCGGCGCCGACCTCGGAGAGCCCGAGCTGCCGCACGTACCCGGCTTCGATCATCTCTTTGATCGCGCCCGCCGTGTCCTCGATCGGCACCGCCGGGTCCAGCCGGGCCGGCCGGTAGATGTCGATGTAGTCGGTGCCCAGCCGGGTCAGCGAATGATTCAGGAAGTTCTTCACCGCCGCCGGCCGCGCGTCCGCACCGAGGAACTGGTTACCGGGCCCGCGCAGCATGCCGAACTTCACGCTCAGCACGTAACTTTCCCGGTCCCGCCCGTGCAACGCCTCGGCCAGCAACAGCTCGTTGTGGCCGTTGGCATAGAAGTCGCCCGTGTCGATCAGCGTGATGCCCGCGTCCAGAGCGGCGTGCACGGTGGCGATGCTTTCCGCCCGGCTCGTCGGCCCGTACGCGTCGGACATGCCCATCGCCCCGAGGCCCAATTTGTGCTTGGTCATGTCTTCCACCCTGCGCCCGATCCGCGGCGCCCGACAGGGACCGTCGCTCCCTGTCTACGCCCACCCGCACGAGGCAGCATGGAGGCATGCAGCGTGACCAGCTCGCCGACTTCCTGCGCCGCCGCCGCGAGGCCATCCGTCCCGCCGAGGTGGGCATCGCCGAGGGGCCGCGCCGCCGCACGGCCGGGCTGCGGCGCGAGGAGGTCGCGATGCTGGCCGGCATGTCGGTCGACTACGTCGTACGCCTCGAGCAGGGCCGCTCCAGCCAGCCGTCCACCCAGCTGCTCGGCGCCCTGGCCCGCGCGCTGCGGCTGACCGACGACGAGCGCGACCACCTGTTCCACCTGGCCGGCCACCAGCCCCCGCCCGCCGACGGCGTGGCCCGCCTCGCCCGCGCCGGCCTGGTGCGGATGCTCGACCTGCTCGGCGACACGGCCGCGCTGGTCGTCTCGGACCTGGGGGAGGTGCTCGCCCAGAACCGCACCTCGCTGCTGCTGATGGGCGACCACGGCCGTTTCACCGGCGATCAGCGGTACCTCGCGTACCGCTGGTTCACCTCGCCCGAGGCCCGGCTGATCCACCCGCCGTCGGAGACCGCGCGGCACGCCCGCCAGTTGGTGGCCGACCTGCGCGCGGTGGCCGGCCGCCGCGCCGGCGATCCCGTGGTGACCGGCCTGATCGACCGTTTGTCGGCGGCGAGCGCGGAGTTCCGCTCGCTGTGGGCCTCGCACGAGGTGGGAGTCAAGCGGGCCGACCGCAAGACGCTGGTGCACCCGCGGGTCGGGCCGATCCTGCTGGACTGCGAAACGCTCGTCACCCCCGACCTGGGCCAGCAGCTGCTCGTGCTGACGCCCGCCGACGCCGAGTCCCGCGAGCGCCTCGACCTGCTGCGCGTGCTGGGCACCGAAGAGTTCCCGGCGGGCGCGCCCGTGCGGTGACCCGTCAGCCGGGCACCTTCGTCCGGACGTACGCGGTCACGGCCGCCGCTTCCTCCTCGGGCAGATCGCCGAGCGGCACCGCGCAGAACCCGCCGCGCTCGCCCAGCACCACGAGGAAAAGGCCGAACGGCCACTCGTCCGACGGAAGCAGCAGAGCGCCGAGAACGACCATCAGCGCCCCGCAGACCCGGTAGACGCGGAACGCCCGGCCGTAGAAGTGCCGCAGCGAGGCGGCGATCTGCGTCTCGGACGGGTGCGTGGCGAAGGCGAAGGCCCTGTCGGGCGTCATGAGCGGGAGATCATAATGCCGGCGCATACATTTTCAGGCCGGCTTGCCGTCCTCGAACAGCCCGCCGGTCGGGCCACCGGCGGGCAGCGTGGCCGCCCAGGCCACCCAGCGCGCGCTCTCCTCGGTCGGCCGCCCGTCGTTCTCGTCGCCCAGCTCCGGGTGGCTGGCGAACTGACCAGGGTCCACCGAGTTGACCAGGATCCCGGTGTCGCGCAGCTCAACGGCCAGCGAGGCGGTCAGGGCATCGGCGGTGAACTTGGCCATCGAATACCCCGGCGCGCCGACCGGCCGCGGGAGCCCGGCGCCCGCCCGCACCTGCACGGCCGCGCCGCTGGAGACGGTGACCACCCGGGCCGCGGGCGCCGCCTTCAACAGCGGCAGGCAGGCCTGGGTGAGCGCCCACGGCCCGAAGACACACACCTCGAAGGCGGCCCGCACGCCGTCGAGATCGGCCCCCAACAGGCTGAACGTGTCCCAGTCGGGCATCAGCGAGGCGTTGTGCACCAGCGCGTCGAGCCGCCCGAACTCGTCACCGAGCCACGCCGCCGCCGCGGCGATCGTCGCGGGCTCGCTCAGATCGACGCGCACCGCCGTGGCGGCCAGCCCGTCGGCCGAAAGCTCCTCGGCCCGCTGCCTGGTCCGGCCGAGGTCGCGGCCGGCCAGCACGGCATGGAAACCGTTGGTCGCGAGCTCGCGGGCGACCGCGACCCCGAGACCGTGGGGCCGGCTCGCCCCCGTGACGAGGGCGATCTTGCTGGTGGTCATGGAACACATTGTGATGGCCGGTGGATCACGTCTCCCGCCCGGGCCGCTCGCCGGCCCGGGCCCGCAGCCCCAGGTCGCTGACCTCGCCCAGGTGCCGCAGCTTGTCGGGATTGGCGATCGAGTGGATCGTCCGGATCCGCCCGTCGGCGAGGCCGAGCCCGAGGACGCCGACGAGCCGGTCCCGCGCGTCGTACGCCATCGCGCCCGGCTCGCCGTTCACCTCGGCCGGCTCGAGGCGGACGCCGAAGCGCGCCATCGCCGTCATCCCGGCCGCGATGGTCCGCGCCACCCGCTCGCGGCCGGTGACCGGCCGGCCCAGCGCCGGCACCTTGCCGCCGCCGTCGGCGTGCAACGCCACATCCTGCGCCAGCAGCGCCTCCAGCGTCCGCAGGTCACCCTGCCCGGCGGCCGCGAAGAAGCTGCGCGCCAGCTCCTCCCGATGCTCCCGGGAGGCGTGATAGCGCGGCCGGCGGTCCCGCAGGCGGGTGCGTGCCCGGGCGACGAGGTGCCGCGCGCTGTCCACGTCGGTGCCGACGAACTCGGCGACCTCCCGGTACGGGTAGTCGAACACCTCGCGCAGCAGGAACGCGGCCCGCTGCCGCGGCGAGAGGCTCTCCAGCAGCACCAGGAACGCCAGCGACAGCGAGTCGGCGAGCTCGGCCCGCTCGGCCGGCGTCGGGCCGGTGACCAGCGGCTCGGGCAGCCACTCGCCGACGTACCGTTCCCGGCGCGCCCGCGCCGAGCGCAACTGGTCGATCGCCAGCCGGGTCACGAGCGTGGCGACGTACGCCCGCGGCGAGGCGATCGGCTCGCCGCCGCGCAGCGTCTGATGCATGCGCAGGAACGCCTCCTGCACCACGTCCTCGGCCTCGCCGACGCTGCCGAGCATCCGGTAGGCGATCGCGAACGCCCGGCCCCGCAACTCCCCGTACTGCTCCGAGACGATCATCCGGCCGACTATCGCAAGCCCTCGGCGAAACCGGTGCGCCAGCTCGGGTACCGCGGCGTCCAGCCCAGCTCGCGTTTGGCCTTCTCGCTCGAGATCCCACGCGCCCGGGTCATCATGTCGACCGGCCCGCCGCCCGCCACCAGGCGAACCAGCCAGGCCGGCAGCCGCCGCGGCGGCTTCGCGCCGAGCGCCCGCGCCAGCTCCGGCAACCAGACCCGCACCGGCGCCGGTTCGTCGTCGGCGACGTGGTAGATCCCGGCCCGGCCGCGCTCGGCGACCGCGACCGTGGCCGACACCGCGTCGTCGATGTGCACCAGCGACCACACCCCATCACCGCCGCCGACGATCGGGAACTTCCGGTCACGGATCAGCCGGGCCATGACGCCGTCCGGCGCGTCCTCCATGCCGGTCCCGGGCCCGTAGAAGCCACCGTAGCGGACCGCGATGCCCTCGGCCCAGGTCGCGCCGGTCACCGCGCTCTCCAGGTGGCGCAGCGCGGCCACCCCCTCCACCGCGTTCGCCGGCGGGTCGGGTTCGATCCCGCAGCTCTCGTCCGCGACCGCCATGCTGGTCCGTTCCATCCAGGAGCCGTTGCTCTGCGCCACGAACCGCCGCACGCCGGCGGCACGCGCGGCCGCCAGCAGGTGATCCGTGCCCTCGGTGCGCAGCCGGTTGGTGGCGGCCGCCATCCGCTTCACATGCCGGAAGTCGGGCGGCCCGGAGAGTGCGGTCAGCTGGTGGACGATCACCTCAGGTTCCGCCTTGGCCACGGCGTCGGCGACCGCTTCGGGATCGAGCGCGTCGACCACCACCGCCTCGGCCCCGAGCGCGCGCAGCGCATCCACTTTGGCGGCCGACCGAGTCGTGCCGACTACTTCATGCCCACGCGCGACAAGCTGCACGACGAGCGGCCGCCCGATCGCCCCGGACGCGCCCGCGATGAAGATCTTCATGACGTCTCCGTTCGTTGATGCCCTCCCACGAAGACGAGATGGCCTGGCTGTCCATGAACGGCAGTTACCCAGCTCACACCTCTACCGCCCGCCGCCCGCGCGTCGTTGATCCGACGGCTGCGCCGCTCGCGCGGACGGACAATGCCTGACATGGCAGCGCCCGCGCCGGAGCCGCAGCCGACCACGGAGACGACCGTGGCCCGGCTCCTCGCGGACATCGGCGTGGTGGTCGGCGCGGCCACCGCGGTCCTGTACTACTTCGGCTGGGTTCGCACCCGCTTCCAGGCGCGCGAGCTGGGATTCGACGTCTCGGCGCTGAACCTGACGACCGCCGACTACCTGCTGAAGAGCCTCAACGTCCTCTTCCTGCCCCTCATCCTTCTGGTGATCGGCGTCCTGGCCGGGGTGCAGGCCCATCGACGGTTCGTCGCGCCGCGGTTGGCGCCCGGCCGGTCGGCACGTGCCCTGCGAGCGGCGCGCGGCCTCAGCCTGGCCTGGATCCCGCTGGCGCTTGCCGGGCTCGGGCTGCTCTTCTCCCCGCTCAACGGCTACGTGATCCCGCTGACGCTGACCCTTGCGGTGCTGCTCGCCGGGTACAGCCGGGTGATCCGCCGGGCCGTCACGGGCGTCGACCCCTGGCCGCCGGCCGTGCGGATCGCCGTGGCCGCGCTGCTCACCCTGGCGGTCTTCTGGAGCACGGAACGGGTCGCCCGCACGATGGGAACGGCCTTCGGCGCCGACTTCGCGGCCGACCCGGGCCAGCTGCCTGCCGTCGTGGTGTACAGCGACGAGGATCTGCGGCTGGATGGCGACGGCGTCGCGACCACCCGGATGCCGGGGACTGACGCGGCCTACCAGTTCCGCTACGCCGGCCTGTTCCTGTTGGAACGCTCGGGTGACCGGTACTTCTTCATCACTGTTCATCCCGGCCGAGTGGTGATTCTCCGAGAGACCGACAGCGTCCGGATGGAGTTCGTGAAGACCGACGGAGGTGATGGCCGATGACGCCGTCACGATGGATCATTCTCACTCTGGTGGCCGCAGCCAGCCTCAGCGCCTGCAACCGAGCGCAGCCTCCCACGAGTTCGCCGGCTTCGGCGCCGTCCCTCAACGCTCCGGCCCAGTCCGCACCGTCATCCCGCCGCACGGACCCGGCTCCCTGGTCGTCTCGCCGGGAACCGGCCAGGTCCAGCGCAAGCCAAGATCGGACCGGCGCGACCTCGCCCAAGGAGAGACACACGTCGCGATTCGTGCGCTGGCTCCAGAAGTTCGCGCCCACCGGCGGGAACGGGAGCACCGTCGAGGCCGCCTACGTCGCCTTCATGCACGGGGATTGCTGGACCACACTCGAGCTGTCCCGCGTGTCCCAGGCTGTCGATGGAGCCGAGCCGATGCAGGAACCCCTGCGCAGCACGTACGAGGGAGCGGCGTTGGCCTGCCTGGCCGCTCTGCACGGCCGAGCCGATCTGTGGGAGTTGGCGGAGAAGCGTCACGACCGGGTGACGCCTTCCGCCCTGGATTGCTGGGATCGCTCGGTTTACACCATCTTGCATGAGTTGGTCGACGTCCACCGGGAAAACCCTGACGCGATCTTCGCGCTTGCGACGGGCACGGCCTCGGCCTGCCCGGAGCTCGAGCCCTTCGTGTTCCCGGGGCACGGGCCACTCGCCGGCGGATACACGGTCGAGATCCGCGGCCGGAACCTGCCGATGGAGCTGGAGCTGCTCTGGAACTTCGACCGGACAGTGACCGCCACCCGTAAGGACACGGACAGCCCGATGTTGCTGGTGGTGCCTGCCGCCCGGCCGGATGACAAGGACGTACTGATCAAGATTTCCGGCGCGCCACGGATCGAGGCGATCTACACCGGCTTCACCTACGACGACAAGTAGCGCCTGGCGCGGCTTGCGACGGTCGACAACACTGCAGGCGGGTCGCTTGTGGAGTGTCTGGGGGATGGCCGTGATCGGACGCCGGCTTCGGCGGAGGCTGACGACGCCGGAGCTGTATCGGCTGGTCGTGGTGGGGCTTGTCGTGATCGGCGTGGCCGCCGGCCTGGCCGGGATCGCGGCCGAACGGCGGCGATCCTCCTTGCTGGCGGACATCGGCGGGGTGAGCGGGCCGCTCAGCGTGGGCGCGCAGGATCTCTACCGCTCGCTGTCGGACGCGGACGCTGCGGCGGCCAACGCGTTCCTGGCGGGCGGGACCGAGCCGGCCAAGCCGCGGCAGCGGTATCTCGACGACATCGCGGTGGCCTCGGCGGCGCTGTCGGTCGCGCTGCGCGGGGCGAACGCGGGAGACACGGCGCTCTTGCGAGTGGTGGCGGATCGGCTGCCGGTCTACACGGGGCTGGTGGAGACGGCGCGGTCGTACAACCGGATCGGGGTGCCGCTCGGCGGGGCGTATCTGCAGGAGGCCTCGGCGCTGATGCGGCAGACGCTGCTGCCGGCGGCGCGCGAATTGTTCGAGTCGGCGCAGCGGCGGCTGATGGCGGCGCAGCGGGACGCGGCGGGGCTGCCCTGGGTGGGGCTGGTCCTGGGGCTGGTGACGGTGGGGTGCCTGGTGGGGGCGCAGGTGATGCTGCGGCGCCGCACCAACCGGATGTTCAATACCGGACTGCTCGTGGCCACCGGGATCGCGGTGCTCGCCCTGGTGTGGTCGGCGGGGGCGATAGGGCTGGCGGGGCAGCGGGTCGAGCAAGGACAGCGCGAAGGGTCAGCCGTGGTCGGGGAGCTGGCGCCGGCGCGGCGGGCGGCGTTGCAGGCGCGGGCTGACGAGGCCCTCGCGTTGATCGCGCGCGGGGGCGGCGCGGCGTTCGAGGCCGACTTCGGGGAGCAGACGAAGGGGCTGCCGGACGCGGGACGGTGGCGGGCGGAGCACGCGCGGGTCCGGGAGCTCGACGATGGCGGCGAGCACGAGACGGCGGTGGCGCTGGCGGCCGGGTCGACGGCGTTCGCGGAGGTGGACGCCGCGATCGGGCGAGGGCTCGAGGCAGCGAACGCGCGGGTGAGCGAGCAGGCCTCAGATGCGCGCGCGGCACTGACGGGGCTGTGGGTGGGGCTGGTGCTGTTGACCGGCGGGCTGGTGGCGGCGGTCGTGCTGGGGTTCCGGCCGCGGATCGGGGAGTACCGATGAGGGCTCGTCTGGCAGCGGCGGCGGCACTGATGCTGGTCCTCGCAGGATGCGCGGGGACCGGGGAGGCGCCGGGCGCGGTGGTGGCCAGCGGCGCGGTGCCGCTGCCGCTGAACGTGCAGGACCCGGCGGCGGTCCCGAGCGCGGCGCCGACGCCGAAATGCGATCCGCGCGCGAGCCTGCCGCCGTCGGCGCAGGTCGGCCCGACGGTCGCGTGGATCAAGAAGCGCGGGCGGCTGATCGTGGGGATCGACCAGAACGCGTACCTGTTCGGGTTCCGCGATCCGAACACGGGTGAGCTGGCCGGCTTCGAGATCGACATGGCGCGGGCGGTGGCGCGGGCGATCTTCGGGGATCCGGAAGCGGTGCAGTTCCGGGCGATCACCACGGCCGACCGGGTCCCGGTGCTGCAGCGGCACGAGGTGGATCTGGTGATCCGGACCATGACGATGACCTGCGAGCGGTGGCAGCAGGTGTCGTTCTCGACCGAATACCTGCACTCGGTGCAGAAGCTGCTCGTGCGCAAGGGCGAGAAGATCCGCTCGTTCGCCCAGCTCGGCGGGCGCAAGGTCTGCGCGACCAGGGGCAGCACCAGCATCCGTACGATCGCCGCGCAGCCCTCGAAGCCGGTGCCGGTCAGCACCGACAGCACCCTCGACTGCCTGGTGATGTTGCAGCAGCGGCAGGTCGACGCGGTCTCGACGATCGACGTGCTGCTCGCGGGCCTGGCCGCGCAGGACCCGGGCACCGAGGTGGTCGGGCCGGCCGTCTCGAACGAGCCGGCCGGCATCGGGATCGCCCGGGAACAGCCCGACCTGGTGCGCTTCGTCAACAGCGCGCTCGAGCGGATCCGGGCGGACGGCACCTGGCAGCGCAGCTACGACCGCTGGCTCGCGCCGCGCCTGGGACCGGCCGGTCCGCCCGCCGCCGTCTATCGGGACTAACCTGTCTGCGTGCTGCGCTACGAGCAGGTCAAGTCCGAGGCGGCGCTGCGGGACTGGCGGGAGATCCACAACCTGATCATCCCGACCGCGCCGCTGTCGGCCGAGGAGGTCGAGGAGCGGGCCGTCCGCAACCACCTCGAGGTGGCGTACCTCGGCGAGGTGGCGGTGGGCAACTCGACGGTCCGGCCGCCGTCCGAGGGGACGAGCGTGGTGATCGCCCGGGTGCTCCCGGAGTACCGGCGGCGCGGCTTCGGCGAGCAGCTCTACCGGCGGGCGGTCGAGCACGCGACGGCGTGGGGCGCGACGACGATCGAGACCATCGTGCTCGAGTCCAACGACGACGGGCTGCGGTTCGCGCTGCGGCACGGCTTCGTGGAGATCGAAAGGTACCTGCTGCCCGGGGACACTGTGCCGTTCATCGAGCTGCGCCGGGAACCCGATCCAGCGTGATGCCGAAACTTTCCCGGTAAGCGGCGAGCAGCGCGTCGTCCGTCGGCAGTGCTTCCTCCGTACGCGAATCGCCCTTGGTCCTGATGAATTTGCGGCCGCTGATGGTGAGCCGGGCGTCGCCGTCGAGGCGGGTGCAGATGGTGTTCCGGGTGAAATGCGAGTCCGGGGACGTTTGCTGCCACCAGCACGTCGGCACGAAGTCCGACAGGTCCCGCTTTTTCGTCTCGATGCGGTAGGAGAGGCGCCCGTCCTTGAGGACGTCGACGTCGCCTTCCGGCGACGGCTTGATCGTGAAGAGGCCGCCGGGGTCCGGTTGCGGTTCGCGCGTCTCAAAATTCAGCGGGTACGTGCTGTGCGCGCCGAAACCTACGTCGACGAGCCACTGACCGTCGACGAGCAGGGTCAGGTGATCGAAGGGCGGGCCCAGGTGATCGCCGCCGTTGACGCGGCAGGCCAGGCGGGTGACGTCGTGGCCCAGTTGCTCGAGGACCAGGGCGAACGCGCCGTTGAGCTCATAGCAGAAACCACCGCGCCGATTTTCCACGATCTTTCGCGAAAGGTCGTCCGGCTCGAGGCTGATGCGTTCGCCGAGGTGGATGCTCAGGTTCTCGAACGGGATCGTCTCCTGGTGGAGACGGTGCAGGTCGCGCAGGCCGGTCGTGCGGTCCGCGCCGATACGCTCCAGATAGGCGTCGACGTTCATGGGGTTAGCGTCGGACCTGAACCGGGGTTGAGGTCAAGGGATCGGGGGGAATCATGGCCGGCATGACTGTGTGGCCGGGGAATCCGTATCCGCTCGGCGCCACCTACGACGGTGGCGGCACGAATTTCGCTGTCTTCTCCGAGGTGGCCGAGCGGGTCGAGCTGTGCCTGTTCGACGACGACGGGAACGAGACGAGGGTCGATCTGCCCGAGCGGGAGGCCCTGGTGTGGCACGGTTACCTGCCACGCATCGTGCCGGGGCAGCGGTACGGCTACCGGGTGCACGGGCCCTACGACCCGCACAACGGGCTGCGCTGCAACCCCTCGAAACTGCTGCTCGACCCGTACGCGAAAGCCATCGACGGCCGGAACGTCTGGAGCGAGGCCCTCTTCGCCTACCGTTTCGGCGACCCGCTGTCGCGCAACGACGCCGATTCGGGGCCGTTCGCGCAGAAGTCCGTGGTGGTGAACCCGTTCTTCGACTGGGCCAACGACCGGCCGCTGCGCATCCCGATGTGGGAGACGGTGATCTACGAGACGCACGTCAAAGGCATCACCATGCGGCACCCGGGGATCCCTGAAGACGTCCGGGGCACGTACTCGGGGCTGGCACACCCGGTGATGATCAAGCATTTCCAGGAGCTCGGGGTCACCGCGGTCGAGCTGATGCCGGTCCACCAGTTCGTGCACGACTCGGTGCTGCTCGACCGCGGGCTCACCAACTACTGGGGCTACAACACCATCGGCTTCTTCGCGCCGCACAACGACTACGCCTCGTTCGGCGGGCACGGCGGGCAGGTGCAGGAGTTCAAGACCATGGTGAAATCCCTGCACCAGGCCGGCATCGAGGTCATCCTCGACGTCGTCTACAACCACACGGCGGAAGGCAACCACCTCGGGCCGACACTTTCGTTCCGCGGCATCGACAATCCCGCCTACTACCGGCTGGTCGACGCCGACAAGCAGTACTACTACGACACGACGGGCACCGGGAACAGCCTGAACGTGCGCCACCACGAGTCGCTGCGGCTCATCATGGACTCGCTGCGGTACTGGGTGACCGAGATGCACGTGGACGGATTCCGCTTCGACCTGGCCGCCGCGCTGGCCCGCGAGTTCCACGAGGTCGACCGGCTGGCGGCCTTCTTCGACCTGGTCAACCAGGATCCGGTGGTGTCGCAGGTCAAGCTGATCGCCGAGCCGTGGGACGTCGGCGACGGCGGGTACCAGGTCGGCGGCTTCCCGCCGCTGTGGACCGAATGGAACGGCAAATACCGCGATTCCGTACGCGATTTCTGGCGCGGCGAACCGGCCAGCCTCGGCGAGTTCGCGTCCCGCTTCACCGGCAGCTCCGACCTGTACGAGGACGACGGCCGCCGCCCGGTCGCGTCGATCAACTTCGTGACGGCCCACGACGGGTTCACCCTCGAGGACCTGGTCTCGTACAACGAGAAGCACAACGACGCCAACGGCGAGCAGAACCGCGACGGCGAGTCGTACAACCGTTCCTGGAACTGCGGGGTCGAGGGCCCGACCGAGGACCCCGACATCGTGGCGCTGCGCGAAAGGCAGAAGCGAAACTTCCTGGCCACGCTCCTGCTGTCCCAGGGCGTGCCGATGATCGCGCACGGCGACGAGCTGGGCCGCACCCAGGGCGGCAACAACAACGTCTACTGCCAGGACAACGAGATCAGCTGGGTCGACTGGCCCGCCGCCCGCGAGGCCGACGTGCTGACCGGTTTCGTGCGCCGCCTGACCAGGCTGCGCGCCGACCACCCGATCTTCCGGCGCCGCCGCTTCTTCACCGGCGACCTGGTCGGCGAGACGAAGGTGCCCGACATAGCCTGGCTGCGCCGCGACGGCGAGCCGATGACCGAGGCCGACTGGAACACGCAGAGCGGCATGACGATGACGGTCTTCCTGAACGGCCACGGCATCCCCGAGCGGGACGCCCTCGGCGAGGCGATCGCCGACGACTCGTTCCTGCTGCTGTTCAACCCCCTCGGCGACCCGGTGTCGTTCACGCTGCCGCCCAAGGAGTTCGGGCGCACCTGGGAGGTCGTCGTGAACACGGCGGACCCGCTGCTGGCCCAGCGCAGGAAGACGGCCCGGGCCGGCGGGCAGGTCCAGGTGCCGGGGCACACGCTCGAGGTGCTGCGCTGCCGCTACTGACCCGACCCGGGGGGTGTGCGTGGCGACGGCCGCTCTCGGCATCGCCGTCGCTGTGCTCGGGGTGGCGTGGCTGCGGGGTTCGGTAGTGTTGGCGATGCCGGCAACTTCCGGCAATCCACGACGCTAGGCAGATGCCACGGAACCCAAGCCCGAGTCCGAGGTGTCGCCTTTCCGGTGGTCATTCCGGGTTGTAGTTCCTCGTCCTCGATCGCGGCTTCATCGGCCGAAGTCGTGAGCTGATGAACCACGAGTCGCGAGCGGCGACCTGCGAACGCCTCTCTCAACGCCCGAACCGCGCGGCCTTTCCGAGAGAACAAACCCGCTCGATCGACGTGGACGACAACCGCATCGTGGCGATCAACGAGATCCGAAATACTCTCCACCTGAACGGTGTCACACCAAGCTCCCACATTTCGCCCAAACCAGTCCGGGAGCTCACATGGACCGGACACGGCATCCCAAAAGTCGTCGAGCGTTTCGATCTGCCTGCCGCGCAAGTCGACGATGAGATCCTCAGCCACGCCACCGCCTCAATTGCCTGTGGGTTGCGGGCCGCCGCGCCCGCACGGGGGCGTTGCCCTCTCGGCGTTCCGGAACGATGGATTCATGACCACGCGCGCGGCTCCGGCACTCATCGCCGTACTCCTGAACGGCGACGCCCGGGAGGACGAGCGGGACGACGCCGCCATGGACCTCGCGGGCTTCGACGACCCGGAAGTGCACATGGCGCCGGCCCGGGCCGGGACCGATCCGGGCGGGAGCGAGATGGTGGCAGCGTCCGCCGGAGAGTCACTCGCGGAGCGGTCGATCGCGCGGTGTTCCAAGGGCTCGTGCCGGCAGCCCGCGCGGAGGCGGCCGCCGTTAAGTTGCCTCAGCCGAGGAGCTGAGGCAGCTTCTCGAACAGCTGCTGCGTGTACGTCACCATCTCGTGCAGCATCCAGTTGCCCGAGAACAGCAGCGCCGCCCCCACCGCCCCGGCCTTCGGGACGAACGACAGCGTCGCCTCCTGGATCTGGGTGACCGACTGGAACAGGGAGATCGCGAAGCCCACCGCCAGCGCCGTCAGCAGCACGGGCGCGGCCATCTTGGCGGCGATGGTCATGGCCTGCAGGCCCAGCTCGACGATCATCGTGTCGGTCATGCCCTCCCGTTCGGCCCGGTGGGGGTGGCCCGGAGTGCAGAACGGTTGCATCGGCCGGGAATTCTCAGGTCGACAGCACGGTGAATTTCGGCGGCAGCTCGGCGCGGCCGGTCAGCGCCCGCAGCAGCGCGTCGCCCTCGCCGAGGGCGACGGCCAGGCGCGTGGCCAGCATGGTCGCGTCGGCGACGGCTTCGAGGGCCAGATTGTGGGGTACGCCCGCGGCGGCGGCCGCGTCCAGGCCGTGCACGACCAGCTCGAAGGTGCGGGTGGGCAGCCAGTCGCGCACGCGCATGCCCCCGGCGGGGGTGGTCACGATGTCGTCGTCGGCCGCCGCGGCGAGGGCGTGGGTTGCCCGGGCGGCCATCTGCCCCACCAGCGCGGCCGGGTCGTCGCCGAGCTCGGCGGCGGTGGCGCGGGCGTCGTCGTCCGAGGCGGCCACGGCGGCCTCCAGCACCGGGCCGGGCACGCCCCGGCCGTACGCGAAATATCCCTCGGCGGTGGCCACCTCCACCATCGTCGCGGGCGCGCCGAGCACGTCGGCCACCTGCCGCAGCGCCGAGCTCGCCGTGTGCCCGACCAGCTCGCGCAGCGTCCAGTCGCCGAGGCCGGGGGAGTCCCAGCGGTCGGCGGGGATGCGGGCGACGATGTCGGCGTACGCGACGGCGGCCGATCGATAGGTGCGGCGGTAGTCCATGCCGCCACCCTGCCACGCCCGCGCTCAAGGCCGGTAGGGCCGCCGTTCCTCGGGCGGTTCTTCCTCCTCGGGGTCGGAGGCGCGGTGCCGGCCCCCGGCGGCCGGGCGCGGATACGACTCGAGGTAGGCGGGCCGCCGCAGCCGGCTGCTCGTCTCCTGGGCGGCCGAGGTGTCATGCCCGGCGGGGCGCCCCGGGTTCGTGCCCCATTCCGGCCGGTCGCGATCCACCCCTTCCCAGCTGGGCGGGGCGGGGGCGGCGCGAGGCAGGCCCGACGGCAGCGGCTGGTAGGTCGTCCGCTGGGGTGGTTCCGGTTCGGTTTCCGGGGCGGCCCCGAGCGGCGGCGGGGGAGCGGGGAAGGGCGTCAGCGGCGTGGCCGCGGGCGGCGCCACGTACATCTGCGGAATCAAGCCGGCGGCGAGCCGCCTGCGCCGGCCCCGCCGCTCCCGGAACACCAGCGCCACCAGCGGCACCAGCGCCAGGAACACCAGCCAATAGGGCCGCTTCAGGTCGAAGACGGTGATGGCGAGATAGCCCGTGCCGCCGAGGAAGCCGGCCCCGAACAGCCCATCGAGAACCCGCGCGTACGCCCGCTGGTCGAATCCGAGGACGGCCATCGTCAGCAGCCCGAGCCCGCAGAGCGCGAGCAGGCCGAGGAAGGCGTCCGACATAGCTCCACTCTCGGCCGGAAACCGTGCAAATGGAGCGCGAATGACAGAATGACCGGGTGGCTGATCTGGAACGGTTCGTGGCGGCGCAGGACGGCGTGTACGAGCGCGCGCTCGCCGAGATCGTCGCGGGGGACAAGCGCTCGCACTGGATGTGGTTCATCTTCCCGCAGATCGCCGGCCTGGGCCGGAGCGCGACGGCCGAGCGTTACGCGATCAGCGGCCGCGAGGAGGCCGTCGCCTACCTCGCCCATCCCGTCCTCGGGCCGCGGCTGAAACAGTGCACGGAGTCTGTTCTGTCGCACCGGACGCAGTTCTTCCCGTTCCCCGACGACCTCAAGCTCCGCTCGTGCATGACCCTGTTCGCCCAGGTGGCCGACGATCCGGCGCCGTTCCGGGCGGTGATCGCCCGCTTCTACGACGGTGACGACCAGCGCACTCTGGACCTTCTGGACAAATCCAACCAAGCCGGGTGATACGGTCATCCGCGTGCCGGGTATCGACATCCCCAGAATGGGCCTGCCGGACCGACTCGCCGCGCGGCTGAGCATGGCCGAGCAGCACGAGTTGCTGATCAGCCGCCGTACGCTGATAACCGGTGCCGCCGCCGCGGCCGCCTCGATGGCGATCGGCAGCCCGGCCGCCGCCTTCCTGCGGCGGTCCCCGGTCCCGCCCGGGCGGATGGTCGTTCCGTTCGGCCGGCATCTCGCGTGGGGCGCCAACCCGCGCACCCGCGTGAACGTCGCCTGGCAGGTCCCGCACCGCGTCACGCGGCCGTTCCTGCGGGTCGGCGACTCGCCCGACACGCTCGGCGACAAGATCGACGCCGACATCCGCGCGCTGCACTCGGAGCTCGACGACGTCATCGCGCCGACGAACCAGTACTACGTGCATGCCACCGCGGGAAACTTGCGGCCCGGCAAGACGTACTACTATGCGGTCGGTCACCACGGCTACGACCCCACCGACCTCACCGACTTCGGGCGCATCGACTCGTTCACCACCGCGCCGAGCCGCCGCACGCTCGCCGAGCCGTTCACCTTCACCGCCTTCGGCGACCAGGGCGTCAGCTCGCACGCCCTCGGCAACGACGGCATGCTGATCGCCCAGCGGCCCGCCTTCCACCTGCACGCCGGCGACCTCTGCTACGCCGACGCCAGCGGCAAGGGCCAGAAGGACGACCTGTACAACCCGCGCACCTGGGACCAGTTCCTCGCCCAGAACGAGCCGGTCGCGTCGGCCGTCCCGTGGATGGCCTGCATGGGGAACCACGACATGGAGGCGATCTACTCGCACGACGGGTACGGCGGGCAGCGCTCCCGGTGGGCCTTTCCCGAGAACGGCCCGGAGAAGGCCACCGGCGTCTACTCCTTCATCTACGGCAATGTCGGCGTGGTCGCGCTCGACGCCAACGACGTCATCTTCGAGCTGTCCGGCAACCGCGGCTACACCGGCGGCGCCCAGACGGCATGGCTCGACCAGCGGCTGCGGTTCCTGCGCGAGCAACCCGACGTGGACTTCGTCGTCGTGTTCTTCCACCACTGCGCCTACTCGACGACGCCCGCCCACGCCTCCGACGGCGGGGTGCGCAACCAGTGGGTGCCGCTGTTCGACAAGCATGAGGTCGATCTCGTGATCAACGGCCACAATCACGTGTACGAGCGGGCCGACGTGCTCAAGGGCGGCGTCGCGAAGAGGACCCCGATCGGCGACACCGTCCACCCCGAGCGCGACGGCACGGTCTACGTCACCGCCGGCGCGGGCGGCCGCGGCCTGTACGAGTTCGACGCCCCCGACTCGTACGCCGGCCACCTGCGCGAGGTCGACGAGGTGAAGTCGTACGTCTGGGCGCACGGCCGCGAGCGGGTCCCGGAGAAGGTCACCTGGTCCCGCGTCCGCTACACCGGCTACTCGTTCCTCGCGGTCGACGTCGAGCCCGCCGACGAGGGCCACACCACCACGATGACGATGCGCGGCGTGACCGAGGACGGCGACGAGATCGACCGCGTCGTCATAGCCCGCAAGGCCGGCGGCGGCTCACGCCTGACCCTCAGCGACGAGGTTGCCTAGAAACCCGTGTAATTTGAGACATATCAAGTCGTGTGCATTGCTAACTAAGTTCAGGCCGCGTTCACCGTTCGCACCGGTAAAGGTCCCGATCGCGGGTCGAGTATGCGGGCATGGACATCCCACGCATGGGCCTGCCCGACCATCTCACCGCCCGGTTGAGCATGGCGGAGCAGCACGAACTCCTCACCCGCGGCCGGGGCCACCGGCGCCGCACGGTGCTCGCGACGGGCGCCGGGGTCGCCGCCGCGCTCGCGGTCGGTGCGCCCGCGAACGCCGCGTCGGCCGTGGTGTGGCAGCAGCCCGCCAAGGTTCCCGGCAAGCTGGTCGTCCCCTTCGGACGCCACCTGATGTGGGGCCCCAACCCCCGCGAGCAGGTCCGCGTCGGCTGGCAGGTGCCGCACAACGTCACCAAGCCGTTCGTGCGTCTCGGCGACTCCCCGTGGAACCTCGGCCACAAGATCCCCGCCGAGATCCGCCACCTGCACTCCGAGGTCCCCAAGGCGATCGCCCCGGTGGACCAGTACTACGTGCACGCCGCGATCGACGACCTGCTGCCCGGCAAGACGTACTTCTACGCGGTCGGCCACGACGGCTTCGACCCCGCCGACCTGTCCACTTTCGGTCGCGTCGACTCGTTCACCACCGCGCCCAGCCGCCGCCGTGTCGCCGGCCGGTTCACCTTCACCGCCTTCGGCGACCAGGGCGTCAGCTACCACGCCTTGAGCAACGACGGCCAGATCGCCGCCCAGAACCCGGTGTTCCACCTGCACGCCGGCGACCTCTGCTACGCCGACTCCAGCGGCTCCGGCTCCCCGGTCAGCGCCGACGGCTCCAACGGCACCGACGTCTACGACCCGCGCACCTGGGACCAGTTCCTCGCGCAGACCGAGCCGATCGCCGCGAGCGTCCCGTGGATGGCCGGCCTCGGCAACCACGACATGGAGGCGCTGTATTCGCCGAACGGCTACGGCGGTCAGCTCGCCCGCTGGGATTTTCCCGAGAACGGCCCCACCCATTCCGAGGGCGTCTACTCCTTCATCTACGGCAATGTCGGCGTCATCTCGCTCGACCCGAACGACGTCTCTTTCGAGATTCCCGCCAACTTCGGTTACACCGGCGGCGCCCAGACCAAATGGCTCGACCAGCGCCTGAAATTCCTGCGCGCCCAGTCCGACGTCGACTTCATCGTGGTCTTCTTCCACCACTGCGCCTATTCGACGACGGTTGCCCACGCTTCCGAGGGTGGCGTCCGCAACCAGTGGGTCCCGCTTTTCGACAAGTACAAGGTGGATCTGGTCATCAACGGCCACAACCACATCTACGAGCGGGCCGATGTGCTGCGCGGCGGCGTCTCCAAGAAGACCCCCATCGGGTCGACCGTCCATTCCGACACGGACGGCACCACCTATGTCACCGCGGGCGCGGCCGGTCGCAGCCTCTACAATTTCGCCGTTCCCGACTCGTACGCGGGCCATGTCAACGACGTCGACGAGGTCCCCTCCTACGTCTGGGCTTCCGGCGGCGTCAAGGTGACCGAAAACGTTACCTGGTCGCGCGTTCGCTACACCGGTTATTCATTCCTTGCCGTCGATGTTCTTCCGGCCGACGAGGGCCGCACGACCAGTCTCACTCTGCGCGCGCTCACCGAGGACGGCACCGAGATCGACCGCGTCGTCATCGCGCGCAAGGCCGGCGGTTCCAACCGTAAGAACCTCAACGACAAAACCGCTTAGATCGTACGGCTGGACGCCTTTCCCGACCGCAGTCGTGACGGCCGGACCGGGCCGGGGGCCGCGAGCACCCATGCCGGGCCGGCCGTCACGCGACTCACGCGATTTCGTGGTTGGCGCGCAACACGCCCGCCGGGTCGACGCGCTTGCGCAGCGCGACGAGGCGCTCCCACGCCGACGGCTCGAACGCCCGCGACGTGTCCGTTTGCTTCTGCTGGAAGTTCGTGTAGATCCGCCCCCGCGAGTAGTCCTTCGTCAGCGACGCCGCGACCGTTTCCGCGTCCGCCCGCACCGCTTCCTGCAGCGCCGGATCCGGCACGATCCCCACCACCGACATCAAGTACGCCGCGTCCAGGTAGGACAACGCCCCACCCTCGGCCGCCGGCCGCCCGAGCGCCCCGCCCAGCTGCCGCAGCTCGGTGGAGAAGATCTGTGTCGGCGCCTCCGGCCCGGCCGCCTCGATCAGCTTGGCCACCGCCGCCGGCGGCAGCGCGTCCAGCAGCTCCGCCGTGCCGTCGCCCGGCGTCGGCTCCTCCGGGTCCAGGTGGATCCGCGACACCACCGGCGCCGGCACCCGCCCGAAGGTGTCCAGCTCCGGCTTCAGCTCCCGCAGCGGCGCCAGGATCCGCGCCGCCGCCTCGTCGTCGGCCAGCACCGCCCCGTCGACCATGACCCAGTTCCGGCCCGCGAACGGCTCCGGCAGCCCCGGGATCGGCGGGAACCGCAGGTGCCGGTAGGCCGTCGTGACGGACTCCGGCGCGTCGGCGGTCCACTCCAGCCACCGCGACAGCACCTCCTCGGCCCGCGACAGGTCCCACGCCAGCCACCCCGCGTACGCGGAGTCGAACTCCTGAAGCCCGAACTCCAGCGCCGTGATCACGCCGAAGTTGCCGCCGCCCCCGCGGACCGCCCAGAACAGCTCGCTGTCGTTCCCGGCGTCGACCCGGACCTGCGTTCCGTCGGCCAGCACCAGCTCGGCGGCGGTCACGTGGTTGGCCGCCAGCCCGTACCGCCGCCCGTAACAGCTGAGGCCGCCGCCCGCGGCGTATCCCACGACGCTCACGTCCGGCGCCGACCCGTGCAGCCCCGCCAGCCCGTACTCCGCCGCCTGCTGCACCACCGGCAGCCACAACGTGCCCGCCGACACCCGCGCCGCCTTGCGCTCCGGCGAGACCACGAACGACCGCAGCCGCTCCATCCGCAGCATCACCGTGTCGCTCAGATCCCGGAACGGGTGCGCGTTGTGCCCCGTCCCTACCGGCGTCACCCGCAGCCCCGCGTCCGCCGCGGCCCGCAACACCGCGCTGACCTCCTCCTCGCTGGTGGGATAGACCACCGCCGCGGGCCGTAGATCGGCAGCGAGCGACCACGTGGTCCGCGCCCCGTCGTATCCCGTTTCCCCCGGCAGACAGACACTCCCCGCCGCATTCCGCAGCCCGGAAACCTCGCCCATGGCGACACCCCATTCGCACTCCCGGGCGTCACCTCATGGCGCCGCCCAACGCCGGTACGAACGGACCACCCCGCACGAAGTTCAAACGGTGTAACGATGATCGCCAGAGCCTGCGGGGAGGGAAGCATGAACCAGGGCACCCGTCCCGAAGAGCTGCCGGCCGAAGTCCTGGCCGACGTGGCGAGCGTGGTCGGGGCAGAGGTCACTCCTTTCGGTCGCCTACCCGGAGGCGGCAATGCGGGCGCCATGCGCGTCCAGGTGGCCGGAAGGGCATACGCAGTGCTCAAAGCGGAGCCTCGGGCACACCCCGGCCACCTGGACGAGACGTTGCGAGCCCAGCGAGTGGTCGAGCACATGCGCAAGCGCGGCTATCCCACCCCGGCCTGGCTCGGAGTGGGGGCCACCGCCACTCATGTCTGGCATCTGATGGACTTCGTCGACGCGGCCCCCGTGCCCGAGCTGACCCCATCCATCGTCGAGCAGCTGATGGAGATCATCGAACTCCAGGCCGGCCAAGCCTCCGAGCCCTACGACCACTGGTCGTACGCCTGGCGGGTCGCCACCGGTCAGGAATCGGCGGTCGCCGGCGTCTCGGGGTATTTCTCCGGGGTGTCGGCCCTGGTCGAGCGCCTGCGGCTCGCGTGTGCCGGCACCCCACCGCCTCGAGAGGCGCCGGACATGGTCCACGCCGATCTCAACCCCAGCAATGTCCTGGTCCGTGACGGAGCGGTGGTGGCGGTCGTGGACATCGGGAACGCAGGCAGCGGCACGCGGGCGACCGATCTCACCACCCTGCAGTGGCACACTTTCCAGGATCCGCTGGACGGTGTCCGACGGCGGTTGTGGACGAGAATCCTTGCCCTGGTCGGCTGGGAGGGGGCGGCGGTGCTTGCCGCGACACACATCCTCCTGCAGCTCGAGTGGCCCATCCGCCTCGGGCGGCACGATGTCGTTGCCGAGGTGGTCGAGCGCGGCCATCGCGCCCTCGACGAGCTGAACGCGCTTCGCTGACCCCGATTACTGTCGGCGGGTGACCAACGAGCGACGAGGCCGCGTCATCCTGCTCAACGGCGCTTCCAGCTCCGGCAAGAGCAGCATCGGCCGCGCACTTCTCCCGCTGCTGCCCGACCCCTGGTTCTTCGTTCCGGCCGACGCGATCGGCGCCATGCGCTCCACCGTCCACACCCGCGTCCTCGACGGCACCGAGATCGACGAGATGCTCCACCGCACCCGGCTCGGCTACCACCGCGCCGTGGCCGCCCTCGCCTCCGCCGGGAACGACGTCGTCATGGACTACCCGCTCAGCGAGCAATGGCGCCTCGACGACCTCCTCGAGACCCTGCGGGGTTATGACGTGACCCTCGTCGAGGTGCGCTGTTCCCCGGACGAGCTGGACCGCCGCGAACGTGCCCGCGGCGACCGCCCGGCCGGACTGGCCGGGTCGCAGGCCTTGGTCTACGCCCACGGCGACCACGACATCGCCGTCGACACGACGAGCAGCGATCCGCACGAGTGCGCCGTCACCATCGCGGACGCGCTCGGCGACCTCCCCGAGCCCAAGGCGTTCGACCGGCTTCGCCGGCGGCGCGCCCCGTCGCCGGTCAGCCGCTGACGTGCCCCGTCGCCGGTCAGCCGCTGACGAGCGTCGGCGGCGGTCTCCCGCTGACGTGGGCCGTGCCGGTCAGCCGCTGACGAGCGTCGGCGGCGGTCTCCCGCTGACGTGGGCCGTGCCGGTCAGCCGCTGACGTGGGCGGTGTTGGCGATCCAATGCTCGGCGAGGCCGATGTCGCCGTCGACGCTGATGCCGGTGGCCTCCCGGTCGGCGAGGGGGAGTCGCCGGGTCAAAGTCAGCAGCAGCGATCGTGCCGGGCCGGTCACCGTCACGTCGGCCGGCCCGGTTCCCGGCTGCCACGTCGCGCCCTCGGGCCGCCGCACGACGAGCCAGGCGTCCGCGGTGTCGGTGGCCCGCCACTGCAGGGCCTGCCCGGTGCCCCGGATCGCGTGGGCCGACTCGGACCGCAGCATCTCCCAGGTCGGGGCGGTGAGCATCGCCAGGTGGTTGCTGATGAGCGCGGCCGCGACATCGGCGTCGACCTCGGCCGGCTGTCCCGCCGCGGCCGCGGCGTCGAAGCCGTGCACGACCGCCTCGTTGAGCTGGCCGGACAGCCAGAACCGCGTCCCGGTCCGCCCGTCCGCCGCGGGGTTGAACACCGGCGCGTCGAGCGCGTCATCGGAGCACGCGCCCGCGACCCGCCGCGCCGACTCCGCCAGCCATGCCGGCCATTCGCCGTGGCCGGCGGGGAGCGCGGCCATTGTGGTGGGCAACTGGGTGGGGTCGGTGATGCGCCGCTCGATGATCTCCGCGACCCAGTGCTGGGTCTGGCCCACGTGCGCGACCAGATCGGTGACGGTCCACTCCGGCGCGGTCGGCACGGCGGCGTCCGGCCCGGCCGCGGCGGCCGACTCCGCCAGCCGCCGGGTGTGTTCGACGATCGCCTGCCGGGCACGTTCCGGGTTCAGCTCGGTCATGGGATTGATCCTTCCGTATTTCGTCGTGCCGGGTATGACCGGGCGTGCCGCCGCGACTCATCGCCGGTGCGGCGATGAGTTCGGCCCGCCGCGCCGGTCTTAAGACCATGACCGACACCGCACCGCAGACCGCCGCCGGGAAAGTTCTCTGGCACTTCACGATGTCCCTCGATGGCTTCGTCGCCGGACCCGATCACGACATGTCCTGGATGACGGGCTTCACTTTCCGGCCGGGCCTGGTCGGCGAATACGTCCGCACGACCGGCGCCATCCTCGGCGGCCGCACGGGCTGGGACGCCGCCGTGGACAAGGCCCGCCCCTACGGCGGCGCCTGGGAGGGACCGCTGTTCGTGCTGACCAGCCACCCCGAGGACGCCACCCCCGCCGCCGGGGTGACCTTCCTGAACTGCTCCGCGGCCGAGGCCGTACGCGTCGGATTGAAAGCGGCGAACGGCAAGAACCTGGAAGTCTTCTCGCCGGCCATCGGCAAGCAGCTGCTCGAGGAAGGCCTGATCGACGAGGTCGACCTGCACATCGCCCCGGTCCTGCTCGGCGACGGCATCCGGCTCTACGACCACCCCGGGGCCAGGCCGGTCCGCTTCGCCGAGACTTCCGTGCTGAACGTCCGATACCACCCGGCCGATCTCGGCGGTTAGCGTCAGCGATCGTGACCTCAGTCGATGAACCGGCGGCCCGGCGCCGGGCCACGGCCGCCGCTCTGATCGGCACCACCCTCGAGTGGTACGACTTCGGCCTCTACAACCAGGCCGCCGCCCTGGTCCTCGCGCCGGTCTTCTTCCCGGCCGTCTCGCCCGCGTCGGGCGCGATCGCCGCGTTCGCGACCCAGTTCGTCGGCTTCGCGGCCCGCCCGCTGGGCGCGATCGTCTTCGGTCACGTCGGCGACCGCTTCGGCCGGCGCGCCGCCCTGGTCGGCACCGTGACCGCCATGGGCATCGCCACCACCGCGATCGGCCTGCTGCCGGGCTACGCCACGATCGGTCTCGCCGCGCCCCTGCTGCTGGTGCTGTTCCGCCTCGTCCAGGGCATAGCGGTCGGCGGCGAGGCCCCGGGCGCCGTCATCATGGCGATGGAGTGGGCCGGCCCGAAGCGGCGCGGCCTGTTCGCGAGCCTGCCCACCCTCGGCATGCCGCTCGCGCTGATCCTGGCCACGCTCGCCCTGCGCCTGACCACCGGACCCGGCAGCCCCGCGTGGGCCTGGCGCATCCCGTTCCTGCTCAGCGTCGTTCTCCTCGCCGCGGCGCTGCTGATCCGGCTGACCGTCCCGGAGACCCCGGGCTTCGCCGGCGTGCGCCGCGAGGGCGCCCTGCGGCGGCGCCCGGTCCGGGAGGCGATCCGCACCCACCCCCGCGCCGTCGTGACGTCCGCGCTGGTCCGCACCGCCGAGCAGGCCCCGCAGACGCTGTTCACCACCTTCGTGCTCAGCTACGGCACCATCGCCCTGCACCTGCCGCGCGCCCGGCTGCTCGAGTTCACCCTGATCGCCGGCCTGGTCAGCCTGCTCACCATTCCCCTTTTCGCGCATCTGTCGGACCTCTGGGGCAGGCGGCGCGTCGTGGCGGCCGGGATCATCGCCCTGGCGCTCTACGCCTTCCCGTACTTCGCCCTGCTCAACCGGGGGACCGAGGGGAGCGTCCTGATCGCGATCGTGCTGTCGCTGGTCATTCACGACGTCATGTTCGGCCCGCAGCCCGCGATGATCGCCGAGCGTTTCCCGCCGGCCGTCCGGTTCAGCGGCGCCGGCCTCGGCTCCCAGGCGGCCTCGGCGTTCGCGGGCGGCCCGGCCCCGCTGATCGCCGCCTCGATCTTCGCCGCCACCGGCTCCTCGACCGGCATTTCCTGGTACCTCATCGGCACCGCCGTGGTCTCGATGATCGCGCTCGTATTCTTGCCCCCGCAGGCAAGGGAAATGGCTGTCGTGCGCTCCGGCACAATGGCGGGCACCGGCAATTAGCCCGCAATAACATGATCGAAATGAACACCACGGATTCTTCGGCCGCCGCATTCCGCGACGGCATGGAAATGATCGCCGCCGCGGTCCCCGGCTCGTACCACCTGCGCGGCGAGCACGGCACGCTGCTCGCCCTCACGCATGCCGCCGTCCCCGCCCTGAACCCGATCCTGAGCCCGGCGGCGACCCCCGACCCGGTCGAGATCGCGACCCTGGCCGGCGTCGCGGCGCAGCAGTCGGGCGGCGCGCCGTGGAGCATCCGCCTGCGCGGCGAGCCCACCGGCGAGGTCGTCGAGGTGGCCGATCGGCACGGCCTCACCAGCACGGTGAGCCAGCCGTTCATGACCCGGGCGCTGACCGGCGACGTGCCCGAGACCAAGCCGGTCGTCCGCCGCCTGGCCGCGAGCGAGTACGAGACGTTCGCCGCGGTCCTGGCCGGCGGTTTCGGCGCCCCGCCGCAGATCATCTCGGCGGTCTACGGCCCGCAGGTCCTGGCGCACCCCGCCGTCGCGGCCTACGTCGCCGAGGACGACTCCGGCATGGCGGTCGCGGCGGGCGTCTCGATCCGCACCGACGGCCACCTCGGCATCGGCAACGTGGCCACGCTCGAGCCGTTCCGGCGGCAGGGATACGCGTACGCGCTGACCGCGACCCTCCTCAACGACGGCCGCGCCTCCGGCGCCCACACCGCCTACCTGCACGCCACCGACGACGTGGTCCCGTTCTTCGAGCGCCTCGGCTTCGAGACCCGCGAGAACTGGACGATGATCTTTTGACGGGCGCGCCCTGGCCACCGGAGGTCGCCGCCGCCTTCGCCCTCCACCTGGTCGCCGGCGACGAGGGCGAGCCGGTCGAGCTGGGCATGGTCTTCGTCGACGGCGCCCTCTACGTCCGGGCCTTCCGGGGTCCGCGCTCGCAGTGGTTCCAGGCCGCGGTGGCGCTCGGGAGAGGCCACGTCCGGATCGGACCGCTCGAAAGGGACGTGTTCCTGAGCCACCACACCGGCGACTCCGCCGCCATCGACGCCGCCTACCACGCGAAATACGGCGGCGACAGCACGCTGATCGACAACCCCCGCGCCAGGTCCGCGACCCTCCGCATCGACCCGGCGTAGCCGGCCTATCGCGACTCCGCCGCCCTCGCGACCGCTTGCGCCGCGACGTCGGCGCGTTTGTCGATGCCGGTGCCGAAGTCGGGGTGGCTGCCCCGGATGTGCACCCCGTACTCGGTGACGTCCGCCCGGTAGAGCCGCAACTCGCCGGTCAGCTCCTCGGGCGCGAACGGGCGGGCCCCGCCCGGCGTCGACCGGAACGCCGCCGCGCACTCCTCGGCGAGCCGCGACGCCGGCACCTCGTGCGCCGTGGCGCCGAGATAGGTGGCGTCCGACTTGCCCGGCAGCGTCGTCGAGTCGAAGATGACCAGCCGGATCGCCGGCTGCCGCCCGATGTTGGCCGAGTGCCGGGCGTCCGGGGAGGAGACCCAGTAGAACGTCCGGTACGCGTCGTGCGTGTAGTAGACCGGCGTCAGGCGGGGCAGTCCGTCCTCCTCGACGGTCCCCAGCGTCATGTACCGGTTGTTGTCGACAACCCACAGCACCATGGCCGCCAGCGCGGCCTCCCGCTCAGAACTGTCCATGATGACGCGATGGTAGCCGTGATCAGCGTCGCTGTCCCGGGTGTTCCTCCGGCGCCCGATCAGGGGT
The DNA here is from genome assembly GCF_050942195.1 of Actinoplanes sp. CA-142083. Lineage (NCBI taxonomy): Bacteria > Bacillati > Actinomycetota > Actinomycetes > Micromonosporales > Micromonosporaceae > Actinoplanes > Actinoplanes sp. CA-142083. The sequence continues at coordinate 5,452,491 of NZ_CP192076.1, read as the reverse complement.
AGAGAGGAACCATGCAGCCCGAGAAGATCTCCCAGGACGAGTACGAGGCCGAGCTCAACCGCCTCCACGAGCGCCGCGAGGAGCTGGAGGAGCAGGAGACGACCCTGGCGAGCCACGACCACGGCGGCGGCCTGCCCGCCGACCAGCAGAACCGCCTGGCCAAGGTGCGCGGCGAACTGGCCGACCTCCTCCAGGAGATCGGTGACCTGCAGGACCGCTACGCCGACGCCGGCGGCGCGCCGCCCCAGCCGGACGGCGCCCTCGGCGAGTAGCCCGGCCGCTCAGCGCGCCGCCCGCCGTGACCTGGGCTCAGCCGACGCGGCGGAACTGGGCGAAGATGACGTCGTGGCTGGGCTCGAAGCCGAGCCGCTCGTACAGCCGCAGGGCGCGGTCGTTGTCGGCCGCCGCGTGCAGGAACGGCAGCTCGCCGCGGCCGAGGATGCCGGCCGCCACGGCCAGCGTGAGCCGAGCGCCGAGACCGCGGCCCTGGAAGTCGGGATCGGTCGCCACGGCGCTGATCTCCGTCCAGCCCGGGATCCGGAACCGCTCGCCCGCCATCGCCACCAGGCGGCCGCCGGAGCGGATGCCGAGGTAGCGGCCGAGCGCGATCGTGCGCTTGCGGAACGGCCCCGGCTTGGCCCGCTCGACCAGCTCGAGGATCTCGGGCACGTCGGTCTCGGTGAGCACGACGGCCTCGGGATCCTCCACCCCGGTCATGCTCTGGCCGATCATCTGCACCCCGGGCAGCCACATGGCGACCTCCCACCCGGGCCCGGGCGTCAGCGACGGCCCGGTCAGCAGCACGTTGTCGGTCAGCGAGGCCAGGTCGCGCCAGCCGGCCGGGTCGCCCGGCTCGGCGAGCGCCCCGAAGGGGGAGATGTCGGACTGGTAGCAGGCGGCGTTGCCGGCCGCCTCGGCGAAGCAGGCCTGCGGCCCGGAGAGGGCGGCCCACACTGGGTTCTCCAACACAACCAGAACCCTGCCCCCGCCGGACCGCCGCCGCTAGTGAATATCCGTCAGAAACCCTCAGACGAGTTCCGGCACGCTGTGCGTGAGCGCGAGGATCTCGGCCGGCCAGACCGGCTTCGAGAACAGGTATCCCTGTCCATATGGGCAGCCCATGCGGGCCAGGGCGGCCCGCTGGCCGGCGTCCTCGATGCCCTCGGCGACGACCGCGAGATCGAGATTGCGCGCCAAGGTGACGATCGCGTCAACCATAGTGTGCTGCTGCTCGCTGCTCAGGATGTCGTCGATGAACGACTTGTCGAGCTTGAGGACGTCGACCGGCATCTGCCGCAGATAGCTCAGCGAAGAGTAGCCAGTTCCAAAATCGTCGATGGCGATCCGTACGCCCATGGCCCGCAGCACCCGCAGGTCGGCCCACACCTGGTCGGCGTCGCGCAGCACCAGGCTCTCGGTGATCTCCAGGAGGAGCCACTCGGGCCGGGCTCCGGCGGAGACCAGAGCCTCCCGTACCTGGTCGACGAAGCCGGGCGTGCGGAACTGCCGCGCCGAAACGTTGACGCTGACATACCGCAACGAGATATCGGGGTCGTCGGCCTTCCACTGCGCGAACTGCGCCAGCGCCTGACGCAGCACCGACATGCCGATCGCGACGATCGCGCCGCTCTCCTCGGCCACCTCGATGAAGTGGAACGGGCCGAGCAGCCCGCGGGTGGGGTGCTCCCAGCGCACCAGCGACTCGACCCCGGTGATCAGGCCGGTGTGCAGGTCGACGATGGGCTGGTACATCGGGCGGAACTGCTCGCCCTCGATGGCGTCGTGCAGGGCGGCCCGGATCTCCAGGCGCTGCACCATCGCGGTGTGCAGCTCCGGCTGGTACCGCTGCCAGGTGCCCTTGTCCCCGCCCTTGGCCTGGTACAGGGCCAGGTCGGCGTGGCGCAGCAGCTCGGTGGCGCTGGTCGCGTCGGTGCTCGCGGCGACGCCCACGCTGGCCGCGCCGCTGACGATGTGCGAGCCGCCGATGCCGTCGGAGACCTCGACCGCCACGGCCAGGGCCTCGACGATCGCGGCCGCGACCTGTTCGGCGGTGCCGGCCGGGTGGCCGTCCTCGATCAGGATGGCGAACTCGTCGCCGCCCATCCGGGCCGCGGTGCTGCCGGCCCCGATGATCTCGGCGATCCGCTGGCCGACGGTGACCAGCAGCTCGTCGCCGACGGCGTGCCCGAGGGTGTCGTTGACCTCCTTGAAGTCGTCGAGGTCGACGAAGAGCACGCTCAGCGTGCGGCACTGCCGCTCACACTCGGCGAACGCCTGCTCGAGCCGGTTGCGGAACAGCACCCGGTTGGCGAGCCCGGTGAGCCCGTCGTGGAAGGCCAGGTGGGACAGGTCGTCCTCGAGTCGGCGGCGCTCGGTGACGTCGCCGATGGTGAGCACCAGCCCGCGCACGGTCGGGTCCTCGCGCAGGTCGCGGCCGTCGACCTCGGCCTGCAGGAGCCGGCCGTCGGCGCAGAGCACGGTCAGGTCGGGCGCGTTCTGGGTGCCGCGCCCGGAGCGGACGGCGTCGAGGATCTCCCGCATGGCCCGGTGGTGGCTGACCGCGACCAGCGCGGACAGCGGGGTGCCGGCCAGGTCCTCGTGCCCGAGGACGGTGGCCGCCGACGGCGAGGCGTACCGGATCTCGTCGTCGTCGGTGACGATGAGGATCACGTCGGAGGCGTTCTGGATCAGCGTCCGGAACCACGCCTCGCTGTCGCGCCGGTTGACCTCGCTGGTCAGCGTGATCCGCTGGAGCACGACCTCGACCTGCGCGAACAGCGCCTCGAGGGTGTCGGACAGATCGGCGAGGATCACGGAGTCGGCGGCGACCACGCCCAGCGACTGCCGCGGCGTCTCGCCGGGCAGCGGGAGCTGGCCGGCGAAGAACGAGTCGTACCCGTGGGTGGGCACGCCCGGCGGCAGCTCCGCGGCGGTCATCAGGCGCGCCCCGATCCGGGTGGGTGCCGCGGCCGGGAAGTCGGTGATCAGCAGCTCGTACGGCTTGTCCTTGGGCATCAGCCTGCGGATGGCCTGGCGGGCCGCCTCGAGCACGTCCTCGACGCCGGCGGCGGCGAACAGCGCGGCGCCGGCCTGGCGCAGCGCGCGCTCGCGGGCCCGGGCCCGGCGCTGGGCCAGCGCGAGCCCGTTGACCCGGGCCAGCACCAGCAGGAACATCAGCGCCGCGGCGCCGGCGATGACCGGCGCGTCGACGACGCCGTCGCGGGCCTTCTCGACCTCGGCGCCGCCGATCCACTCGATGTACAGCACGGCCGGGGCGATCAGGGCGGCCGTGGCCATCCAGACGATGCGGTGGGTGCCCATGTCGTGGCCGCCGGCGGTGTGCACCGGCTCGGAGAGCTTGCGCATCGACGGCATCAGCGCCGCGTAGCCCATCACCGCGTAGAAGGCGATCCAGCCGAGGTCGACCGGCCCGCCGAGCGCCCAGTCGCTGTTGAGCTGCGACTGGCCGTAGAAGATGTCGGAGATCAGCAGGCCGACCATGGCGATGCCGATCGCGGTGAGCGCGCGCGGGCGGCGGCCCGGCGTGGAGATCATGCGCAGCGTCATGGCGAGCACGAGCACGTCGCCGAGCGGGTAGCCGACCGAGACCAGCTTCTCGAGCAGGGACAGCTCGTGGGCGCGGGTGAACGGCGCGATCCAGTAGATCCAGGCGAGCAGGCCGAGGCCGACCGTGGGCACCAGCGCGTCGAGCAGCGCGGCGCGGTTGCTGACCCCGCCCGAGCGGTACCGCACGAGCAGCAGGAAACCGCCGGTGAGCAGCGGATACACCAGCAGGTACAGGACGTCGGCGGGCCCGGGGAAGTTCGGGGTGACGCCGAACGCGAGGATCAGGTTGTAGAGGTTGTCGCCGGTGTTGAAGAACACCAGCGCCGCCGCGACCAGGTACCAGGGCAGCTTGCGGGCCGGCTGGTTGAGGCGTACGCCGACCAGGATCATCGCCGCGCTCGAGTAGCCGAGCGCCGCCCACGTGTACAGATGGCTGCCGGGAAAGGCGTAGTAGACGGCGCTGAGCACGGCGATCCAGGCGCCGAAGCACGCTCTCGCGGCTCGCGTCGTCATGCGCTCTCCGTTCCGTTCACGCCGTCGGCGGGGTTGCCTCCGTTGCCCCAATCGGGCGTCCCGCCCCGGGCTTGAGCGCTTTGCCGTGGGCAGCGCCGTAGTATTCGTCGGAACTTTTCGCCTCCGGGGGACGACTGTGACCTCGTGGCTTACTCAGGAAAGGCAGGTCGCGGAGTGCGATTCGGGTCGCGGGTGACGACGGTCGGCGCCGTCGCGGGGTTCGCGGTGCTGGGCCTGGCGGGTCCGGCCCTCGCGCACGTGGAGGTCAGCGCGGACAAGACGACCGCCGGGGCGGAGAACGTGACGCTCACCTTCACCGGCGAGGCCGAGAGCGACAGCGCCGGCATCAAGAGCGAACGGGTCGTGCTGCCCGAGGGGATCGAGCCGTCGAGCGTGACGCTGGTCAAGGCGCCGGCGGGCTGGAAGTTCGCGCCGTCCGCCGACGGCTTCACGGTCGGCGGCGAGGCGCTCAAGGTCGGTCAGGACGCGGTCTGGAAGATCAAGATCGCGAAATTGCCCGACGGTCAGACGCGCTTGAGCTTCAAGACATTGGAGACGTACGGGGACGGCGAGGTGGTCCGCTGGATCGAGATCCAGGAGGCCGGCCAGGACGAGCCCGACCATCCCGCCCCGCTGGTCACGCTGAAGCCCGGACCGTCGACGGCGCCGGCCACCACGTCGGCCACTCCGAGCGCCGCGCCCACCACCGAGTCGCCCGCGCCGGCCGTGACCTCGGTGACTCCGGTGGCCGCGACCCCCGCGGACGACGACGGTGGCAGCAGCACCTGGTGGATCTGGGTGGTCATCGTCGTCGTGGTGGCCGCCGTGGCCGGCTTCTTCCTGGTCAGGCGAAGGAACAACGCACCGTCCGAGTGAATCCGGCATTCACGCGTTCCCGATCGACGGTTCTCAATTCTTAATCTGCCGTCAACGTCCCGTGCGGGCGTGCTTGTCCGGCTCTGCCGACGATGCGAGACATGTCAGTTCGGCGTGTATCGGTCGCTGTCGCGACCCTCGCACTCGTCGGGGCCGGGCTCACCGCCGCGGCCCCGACCGCCCAGGCCGCCACCAGCGTGCCCCGCTTCGACCACATCGTCCTGGTGATGTTCGAGAACAAGGCGAGTTCTCAGATCACCGCCTCCAGCGCCCCCTACTTCAAGTCCCTGGCATCGCAGGGCGCGAGCTTCTCGCAGTCCTACGCGATCACCCACCCCAGCCAGCCCAACTACATCGCCCTGTTCTCCGGCGCCACCCAGGGCGTGACGAACGACGACTGCCCCAAGACGTTCAGCGGCAACAACCTCGGCAACCAGCTGATCACCGCGGGCCTGACGTTCAAGGGCTACTCCGAGTCGATGCCGTCCAACGGCTACACCGGCTGCTCCAGCGGCACGTACCGGCGCAAGCACAACAGCTGGGTCGACTTCAGCAACGTGCCGGCGGCCAGCAACCTCACCTACGCGAGCTTCCCGTCGAGCAGCAACTACGCGTCGCTGCCCACGGTCGCGTTCGTGACCCCCAACATGTGCAACGACATGCACGACTGCAGCATCGGCACCGGCAACACCTGGCTGCAGAACAACCTCGACGCGTACGCCCAATGGGCCAAGACGCACAACAGCCTGCTCATCGTCAACTTCGACGAGGACAACTCGCTGTCGCTGAACCACATCTACACCACGTTCGTGGGCGCCCGCGTCAAGCCCGGCACCTACTCCGAGAAGATCACCCACTACACGGTGCTGCGGACCATCGAATCCGCGTACGGCCTGTCCGCGCTGGGCGGCGCCGCGAGCGTCTCGCCGATCACCGACGTGTGGAGCTGATTACCGATGTACCTGGCCTCGGTGGAGCGGCCCGCGGTCGCTGAGCGGACAAAAGCCGCGAAAGTGGCCGCGAACGTCCTGGCCTTGGGCACGGTCAGCCTGGTCACCGACGTGTCCAGCGAGATGGTCACGGCGATCCTCCCGCTGTACCTGGTGGTCGGCCTCGGCCTGGGCCCGGCCGTCTACGGCCTGGTCGACGGCCTCTACACCGGGGCGACCGCGCTGCTGCGCCTGGCCGGCGGATACATCGCCGACCGGGTGCGGAAGCGCAAGCTCGTCGCCGGCCTCGGCTACGGTATCTCCGCCGTGGCCAAGGCCGGCTTCCTGCTGGCCGGCGGCTCCCTGCCCGGCATCGGCGCCGCGATCGTCGCCGACCGCGCCGGCAAGGGCCTGCGCACCGCCCCGCGCGACGCCCTGATCACCCTCTCCACGCCCGCCGAGGGCCTGGGCCGGGCGTTCGGCGTGCACCGCGCCATGGACAGCGCCGGCGCCTTCGCCGGCCCGCTCGTCGCGATCGGGGTCCTGGCCGCCTCCGCCCAAGCTTTCGACGCCGTGTTTGTGGTCAGCGGCTGCATAGCCACGATCGGCGTCCTGATCCTCGTCCTGTTCGTGCGCGAACGCCCCTTCCCGCCTCCCGCCGCCCGCCTGGCGCCGCCGTCCAGCGACGAAGCGGGTTCGCCGCCGGCCGGGTCGCCGACAGCGGGTTCGCCGCCGGCCGCGAAAGTTTCGCTGTCCGGCGACGAAGCGGTTTCGCCGCGGGCGGTCAGCCTGCGCGAGGCGGCCATGCTGTTGCGCCGGAGCCGGGTGCGGGCGCTGCTTTTCGGCGCGATGCTGCTGGGCCTGAGCACGATCGGCGACGGTTTCGTCTACCTGTTGCTCCAGCGCCGGGAAAGTTTCGCGGCCGGATGGTTCCCGCTGCTCGCGGTCGGCACCAGCCTCGTCTACCTGATCCTGGCCGTGCCGCTCGGCGCGCTCGCCGATCGCGCCGGCCGCACCCGAGTCTTCCTCGGCGGCTACGCCGCGTTGCTGGCCGTCTATCTCATCCTGGCGACGTCGTGGTCCGGCTTGGGCGCGCTGGTCACGGTCCTTTTCCTGTACGGGTTGTTCTACGCGGCCACCGACGGGGTCCTGATGGCCGTCGCCGGTCCGCTGCTGCCGGAGCACTTGCGCACCACCGGCCTCGCTCTGATCCAGACCGGTCAGGCCGTCGCCTACCTCGTGTCGTCGGTGCTGTTCGGCCTGGCCTGGCAGTGGTGGGGCGCCGCCGGCGCGATCCGGGCCGTCGTGGCCGCCGCGACCTTGACCCTGGCCGGCTCGGCCACCCTGCTCCTGCGCTCCCGGGCGGCGTCGTGACTCTTCGGGGGCGGGCGTTGCTGGCGGCCGGGCTTTCGTTCGTGCTGGTCGTGGCGGCCGTGGTGTATGTGGTTGTCGCCGGTCGCCGTGTCGGTGCCCCGGCCGCGACGTCTGGTGCGGTAGAGGTCAGCCCGGGGGAGAAGTTGCTGTTCCGGAGTACCGCTGACGACTCGTATGGGCGGGTCGCGACCGTATTCCGTGCGGCCGCGGCCGGTCCGCGTACGATATCGGGCCTTGCTTGTGATCGGGTCTACGCGGCCGGCGGCAAAGCGATCTGCCTGCGCCCCGACGGCCCTCTCGCGACCTATCAGCTCGCCGTGCTCGATTCGCACCTGGGCGTCAAGGACACTTATCCGCTGGTTGGCGTGCCGAATCGGGCGCGAGTTTCGCCGAGCGGCAACGTTCTTGCGTGGACGGTTTTCGTGACCGGCGACAGCTACAACGGCGGGAAGTTCTCCACCCGCGTCGGCATGCTCAACACCTCGACCGGCGAGACCGTCGACACCCTGGAAACTTTCGCGGTGACCCTTTCCGGTCACCCTTATCGTGCGGTCGACCTCAACTTCTGGGGCGTCACCTTCGTCGACGACGACCACTTCTACGCCACCATGTCGACCGCCGGCCGGCGCTACCTGGTCTTCGGCGACGTGGCCGCCCAGACGGTCCGCACCCTGGCCGAGAACGTCGAATGCCCCTCGCTTTCGCCCGACGGCACGAAAGTTGCCTTCAAGGAGGCCCGCGGCGGCGACCCCACGAAGGGCTGGCGCCTCTCCGTCCTCGACCTGGCCACCCTGACCCGCACGAAACTTGCCGAAACCCGCAGCGTCGACGACCAGGCAGCCTGGTACGACAACCACACCGTCATGTACGCCCTGCGCCGCGATGCCAGGGCCGCCGACGTCTGGTCCGTCCCCGCCGACGGCGCCGGGAAGCCTGCCCTGCTCATCCCCGACGCCGAATCGCCGGCGGCGCTATGGAACTGACGGCCCCGGGGAGCTGACGGCGCGTGTATCTGACGGCCCAGGGGAGCTGACGGCGCCTGTAACTGACGGCCCACGGGGGAGCTGACGGCGCGTGTAAGTGACGGCCCACGGGGGAGCTGACGGCGCGTGTAAGTGACGGCCCTGGGGGACCGATCAGCGGGCGCGTCTGAGCACGGTCAGCGCCGTCACGTCGAGGGGCTCGACCGACGTGAAGCGGAACTCGGCGGGCACGCCCCCGGCGAACAGGCGCTCGCCCTCGCCGACGACCACCGGGAAGGTGATCAGCCGGTACTCGTCGATCAGGTCGGCGGCGGCGAGGGCGTGCACCAGGCTCAGACTGCCGATCACCATGATGTCGCGGCGCTCGCGCTCCTGCTTCACCCAGGCGACCGGGTCGCCGTCGACGGCGGCCGAGTTCTCCCACTTGCCGGCGTCGATGCCGGTGCGGGTGGCGACCCGCTTGGTCGCGGCGTTCATGCGCCGGGAGAAATTGTCGTCGCGGGTGGGCCAGAACGTCGCGAAACTTTCCCAGGTCCGCCGTCCGTAGAGCAGCACGCCGTCCTCCATCTTCGCGCCGAGGCGGAACTTGTCGTCGGCGACCGGCCCGGGGCCGTAGCGGAACGCCCAGCCGCCGTACCCGGTGCCGCCGCGCCCGTCGGGGTCGGAGACCACACCGTCGAGCGTGGCGAACTGGATAACGATGACGTCTCCCATGGCGGGATCCCTCCTGCTGTGGCGGCTCGTCCGGCCGCCCTCACCCACCACATACCGGCGTCGGGTGCCAGACTCATCGCCGTGGCGGAGACGAATGTGCACGAAACTTTCCGTGGCGACCTGCTGGCGCACTGTTACCGGATGGTCGGGTCGGTCGAGGAGGCCGAGGACCTGGTGCAGGAGACGATGGTGCGGGCCTGGCGGGCGGCCGACCGCTACGACCCGTCGCTCGCCTCGCTGCGGACGTGGCTGCACCGGATCGCCACCAACGTCTGCCTCACCGCCCTCGACGGCAAGGCCCGCCGCCCGTTGCCGAGCGGGCTGGTGCCGGCCGGCGACGACCCCTACGCGCCGCTGACGCCGAGCCTGGACGTCCCCTGGCTGCAGCCGTTCCCCGACGTGCGGCTCGGCGACCCCGCCGTCGCGGCCCAGCAGCGGGCCGGGCTGCGGCTGGCCCTCGTCGCGGCGCTGCAGCTGCTGCCCGCCCGGCAGCGCGCGGCCCTGGTGCTGCGCGACGTCCTGCAGTTCTCGGCCGCCGAGGTGGCGCGGGCCTTGGACACGAGCGTCGCGTCGGTGAACAGCAGCCTGCAACGGGCCCGGGCCACCCTTCAGGAGGCCGCGCCGGAGCTCGAGGAGCTCAGCGAGCCCGCCGACCCGGACGAGCGGGCCGTGGTGGACCGGTACCTCGCGGCGTTCGAAGCGGCCGACGTGGCGGGCCTGACCAAGCTGCTCGCCGACGACGTCGTGCTGGAGATGCCGCCGGTGGCGCTGTGGCTGGAGGGACGGGCCCACTACAGCACGTTCATGGAGCGGGTGTTCGCCATGCGCGGGCCCGGTTGGCGCATGCTGCCGGTCGCCGCCAACGGCAGCACCGGCCTGGCCACGTACGCCCCGGCGGACGGCGGCCTCCGGGCGCACTCGGTGCAGGTGCTCGCGATCTCGGGCGGGCTCGTCCGGCGCTGCGTGACGTTCGCCGACCCGGCGGTGTTCGGCCTGTTCGGGCTGCCCGCCACGCTCAACGACGGCGGGGAGTGATCAGGCCCGACTCGTACGCCCAGACCACGAGCTGGGCGCGGTCGCGGCAGTGCAGCTTGGTCATCGCCCGGTTGATGTGCGTCTTCGCGGTCAGCGGGCTGATCACCATGCTCGCGGCGATCTCGTCGTTGCTCAGGCCCTGCGCGACCAGCTCGACGATCTCCTGCTCGCGGGCGGTCAGCCGGTCCCGGCCCGCCGCCGGGTCGGCCGGGGCGGGGGCGGTGACGAACTCGCTGATCAGGGTCCGGGTGACCGCCGGGGCCAGCAGCGCCTCGCCGCGGGCGACGACGGCCACGGCCCGCAGCAGGTCGGCCGGGTCGGCGTCCTTGAGCAGGAAGCCGCTCGCGCCGGCCCGGAGCGCGCCGAACACGTACTCGTCGAGGCCGTAGTTGGTCAGGATCAGCACGCGGACGCCGCCCAGGCCCGGCTCGGCCGCGATGCGCCGGGTGGCCTCGATCCCGTCCAGGCCCGGCATCTGGACGTCCATCAGCACCACGTCGGGCTTCAGCCGGCGCGCCAGCTGGACCGCGGCGGCGCCGTCGGCGGCCTCGCCGACCACCTCGAGGTCGTCCTCGGCGTCGAGCAGCGCCCGGAAACCGGCCCGCATCAGCGCCTGGTCGTCGACCAGCAGCACCCGGATCACGCCGGGCCGTCCAGCGGGAAGGTGGCCCGTACGGCGAACCCGCCGCCGTCGCGGTGATCGGCGTGCAGGGTGCCGCCCAGCCCGGTGACGCGTTCCCGCATGCCGCGCAGGCCGACCCCGGGCGTCACCGGCCCGGCCGCCGTCCCGTCGTCGGTCACCTCGATCGTCAGCCACGCGGGCTGGTAGTCGAGGCGGACCTCGGCGCTGGCCGGCCCGGCGTGCCGGGCCACATTGGTCAGCGCCTCCTGGACGACGCGATATCCCGCCTGGTCCACTTCGGACGGCAGGCCGTCGGCCGCCCCGGTGACGGTGAGCTCCACCGGGACGCCGGCGGCGCGGGTCCGGTCGGTGAGCTCGCCCAGGTTGCCCAGGCCCGGCAGGTCGCCGTCCGAGGGCGAGCGCAGCACCTCCAGCGTCGCCCGCAGCTCGCGCATCGCGGCGCCGCTCGCCTCCTGGATCGCCAGCAGCGCGGCGGACGGCTCCTCGCCCTGCTTGCGGGCCAGGTGCACGGCGATCCCGGCCTGCACCTTGACCACCGAGATGCTGTGGGTCAGCGAGTCGTGCAGGTCCCGGGCGATGCGCAGGCGTTCCTCCCCGGCGCGGCGCAGGGCCATCTCGTCGCGGGTCCGCTCGGCCTCGAAGGCCCGCTGCTCGGCCTGTTCCAGGTACGCCCGGCGCTGCCGCGCGACCAGCCCCGCGACGTTCGCCGCCACGAACCAGCCCAGCAGCAGCGAGGTGCGCTCGACGATCTCCTGACCGGGCCGGCCGGCCGGGGCGACGGCGACGTCCCGGGCCAGGAAACCGGTCAGGAAGACCACGCTCGCCAGCGCCGCGGTCGCCCGGTGACCGCGCCAGGCGGCGACGTAGACGACGCCGAGCACCGGGAACGCGGCGGACACGCCCGCGTGCACCCGGACGTGCAGGGCCAGCATGGCCGCGGTCACCACGATCAGGGCCGGCACCGGGAACCGCCGGCACAGCGCGACGGCCGCCGCCGCGGCCAGGATCAGGGCGACGTCGAGCACCCGTATCGGGCCGGCGTCGGGCGCGATGGCCGCGTCGGCGAGCAGGAGCACGCCGATGCCGGCGCCGCCCAGGACGTAGGGGAGATCCGGTCGCATGGTCGCACTGTAGGACGGCCGCCCGGCCCGGTCATCCTGCATTCGCAGTACGTGGGAGTACCGCGAAGGTCGTGCCGTCCCGCGGCCAGGTGCCTGCGCCGGCGGGACGCTTTCCGGGGGCGCTCGGCCGAGCATCGATTCCCATGACGTACCGATTCCTCACCCCACCTCCGCCTCCGGCCGACGGCCTCGTCGCCGGCGTCTACCGGCAGCTGCGGGAGGACTTCCTCGGGCCGCTGCCGACCTTCAAGGTGCTCTCGGCCGCGCCCGAGATCCTGGCCGCGACCTGGGCGCTGATGCGCGAAGCCCTGCTGGTCCCACCCGAGGGCCGCGTCGACCGCGAGGTCGTGGCGGCGGCGGTGTCGGTGGCCAACCGCTGCCGGTTCTGCGTCGACGCCCACGTGACGCTGCTGCACTCGCTCGGGGAGCACGCCCTCGCCGAGGTCATCGCGGGCGGCGGCCGGCCCGCCGGGGCGCGGCACGCCGAGCTTGTCGACTGGGCGGCGGCCAGCCGCAGCCCCCGGGCGTCGCGCTGGAACAGCCCGTACGGGCCGGAGGTCTCCGGGACGCTGCTGGCGTTCCACTTCATCAACCGGGTCGTCTCGGCGCTGCTCGACCCCGATCTGCTGCCGGGCGGGCTGCAGCGCTTCCCGGCGGTGCGGTCGGCCGGCGGGCGGTTCTACGCCCGGACCACCCGGTCGCGATCGGCGTTGGAGCCGGGCCGAAGCCTCGCGGTTCTTTCCGCCGGGACGCCGCCCGCGTGGGCCGGGGACAGCCCGGTCGGGGTCGCGTACGCGGCGTTGCGGGACGCGACCGGGGGAGACCTGCTGAGCGAGGCCGTCCGCGAGACCGTGGTGGGCACCGTGCGCTGGGAGGACGGCACGCATCCGGCCCGGCCGGCCGACTGGGCCACCGACCTGGTTCGTGACCTGCCTCCGGCCGACCGCGTGGGCGCCCGGATCGCGCTGCTGACCGCCTTCGCGCCCGCCGCGATCAGCCGGGGCGACGTCGAGCTGTGGCGACTCACGCATCCGTCCGACGCCGATCTCGTACGCCTCATCGCATACGGCGCCATGACCGCCACCGACCACGTCGCCCGGTCCCTCGACCCGGCCCACCGATAGGAGCCCGCCATGCGCAAGGCTTTCGTCGTCGCGAGCAGCCTGCTGCTGGTCGCGTTCGCGCTGCAGTTCGTGTTCGCGGCCGTGGGCGCGTTCACCAAGCCCGCCGGGGGCGACGGCTCCTACGCGTTGCACAGCATCACCGGGATGGCGGTGATCCCCGCCCTCACCGTGCTCTGCACCGCGCTCGCCCTGCTGTCCCGGGCGCCGGGCAAGGTCGTCGGCCTGGCGATCCTGCCGCTCGGTGTGGTGCTGCTGCAGGTGCTGCTGGCCGCCCTCGCGAACGCGCTCACCGACGACGCGGGCGCCACCACGCCGGTCGGGCTGGTCGTCGGCGGCCTGCACGCGGTCAACGGCATCGTGGCCGTGCACCTCGTGGTCGGCCTGGTGCGAGCGGCCCGCCGCCTGGCCGCGCCGGCCGCGGCCGCCTCACCGGCCGCGCCCGCCGGACCCGCCTCATCCGCCGGACCCGCCTCACCGGCCGTGCCTGCCGGACCCGCCTCATCCACCGCGTCGGCCTCATCCGCCTCGCCCACCGCGTCGGCCTCACCTGCTGCGCCTGCCTCGTCCGGCGAGCTGGGGCGGGCATGAGCACGGCCTCGATGATCATCCTGGACCTCCTGGCGGGAGTGCTCGCCGCCGGTGGGTGGCTGGGCGCGGGCGCGGCGGCGACCACGGGGCGCCGCCGGCTCACGCTCGGCCTGATCGCCGCGGCGACCCTCGCCACGCTGGCGCGGGCGGGCACCACGGTCGCGCTCGCCCGCGCGGGCTGGTGGTTCGCGGGGGAGAAGGTCCTGATCGGCGCGCCGTTGTCGCTTGCCGCCCTCGTCGCCGGACTGCTGCTGCGAGGGCCGGTCCCGCTGCTGTTCGCCGGTTACGCGTCGAGCGCCGCCGTGCTGGTCACCGTGCTGCACGGCTATCCCGCGTCGGTGAGCGCCGGGCTCCTGGCCATTGCCGGGGTGGCCGGGGCGACCCTGGTGTCGTGGCGGCTGCTCGGCGGCCGGCGACTCCCGCGGACGGCCGTGGCGGCGACCCTGGCCGCGCTGGTGACCGGTCTGGGACTTGCGGTCGCTCCCGGCGCTGCTCCCGCCGTACCCCATCATCATGCTTTTGCGGCGGCCCCGGCCGCCGGCGAACCCGCCGAGCGTTTCACCCTCACGGCCGCGACCGCCACCGTGCGGGTGGGCGGCCACGACGTCGATGCGTGGGCGTTCAACGGGCAGGTGCCCGGCCCGCAGCTCACCGCCACCGTCGGTGACGTCCTGCAGGTGACCCTGCGCAACCGCGACATCAAACGGGGTGTCACGCTGCACTGGCACGGCTACGACGTCCCGAACAGCCAGGACGGCGTGCCCGGCGTGACCCAGGACGCGGTCCTGCCGGGGCAGGAGTTCGTGTACCGCTTCCGGGCCGAGCAGCCCGGGACCTACTGGTACCACACCCACGAGGCCTCCGACGTGGGCGTGCGGATGGGCCTCTACGGAGTCCTCGTCGTCCACCCGGCGCCGGTGACGGGAGTGGACGTGACCATTCCGGTGCACACGCTGGCCGGGCGCCCGCTGCCCGCACCCACCACGTCGCCGGCCCGCGCCGGGACGCCAATCCGGCTGCGTCTGATCAACACCGACAGCACGACCCATCGGTACGCCCTCGCCGGCGCCCCCTTCGAGGTGGCCGCCATCGACGGCAACGATCTGCAGGGACCGGCCCCGCTCTCGCGGACCGCCATCCTGATCCCCGCCGGAGGCCGGTACGACCTGACCCTCACCGCGCCCGCCACCCCGGTTGCCCTGTTCGTGGACGGCCGCGCGGTCTACTCCACCGGCCCGCTCGACGCCGAGACCGCCGGCTGGCCGGTGCTGGATCCGCTCACCTACGGCTCCGGCGCGGCCCCGCCGCCCGATGCCGACCGCTCGTTCACCTTGGTGCTCGACCGGGGTCTCGACCTGCGCGGCCTGCTTCCCCGGTACGCCCACACGGTCAACGGCGCGGCCTATCCCGACATCCCCGACGAGGTCGTCCACCTGGGCGAGACGGTCGAGTTCACCGTCGTCAACCGCTCGCCGGCGATCCACCCGTGGCACCTGCACGGCCACCACGTGCTCGTGCTTTCCCGCAACGGCGTTCCGGCGACGGGAAGTCCGCTGTGGCTGGACTCGTTCGACGTCCGCCCCGGCGAGGTGTGGAAGGTCGTCTTCCACGCCGACAACCCCGGGATGTGGGCCAACCACTGCCACAACCTCCCGCACGCCGACGCGGGGATGATGCTGCACCTGCGCTATGCCTGATCGGGGGTTGCATCCGGTACCCAGGTACAGCCTTACCTTCGGGTGGACGACGCGAAAGCTTGAGGAGGCTACGCATGTCCGACACCCCGAAATCGCAGCTCGGCGATCTGGCCGGGCTGGACCCCGGCGCCCTTGCCGGGCTGGGCCTGGACGCCGGCGCTCTCGCCGGGCTGGGCGGCGACTGTGCTGTCACCCGGCAGAGCTTGAGCGGCGCTTTGACCGCCCGGCTCGACCAGGTGCAGGCCGAGATCGCCGAGCGGAACCGCGCGGCCGTGGCGGCCGGAGCCGGAACGCCCGGCTGGGCGACCGAGATCAGCGCCAGCGCCTCACTCTCCGAGACGGCGGCCCGGCTCCAGGCCGCGACCGCCGCCCTGGCCGGCACGGCCCACACCGGACCGTGCACAGCGGACTGCGGCTGCGGCGCCGCACTTTCCGCGGCCGCCACGACCTACCATTTCCCGGCCGAGAGCCCTCTCGCCTGCGACCTGGCCGCCGACGACGGCGACATCCACGACCGGATCGGCGAATGGCAGCGCGTCCTCACCCGCGTCGACCGCCGGGACGCGTTGCCCGACACCGCCGACGGGATCGCGTTGCGGTTCCCGTTCGACGTCGAGCTGGCGGCCTCGCTGGGCCGGCTCGCCGCCGCGGAGTACCGCTGCTGCTCCTTCGGCAGCTACACCCTCGTCATCGACGGCGACGGCCTCCGCGTCGAGATCCGCATGCCCGCCGGCGCTGCCGGCACCATGGCCGCGGTCGTCGGCCGCCCCGACACGTCGCCGGCCGGGGGTCGCGCATGACCCGGCCCGTCCCGCCCGTCCCCGACATCGATCCGCACGGCGGCGCCGGGGTCGCGGGTGATCCGAACCGGCCTGTCCCCGGCCCGCCCGGCGGCGCCAGGGTCGATCCGAGCCGGCCCGTCCTACCGATGGCCGACCTGAGCCCGCCGCGCCGGAGCCGGATCGCCGGCGGGCTGGCCGCGCTCGCCTGCCTGGCCTGCTGCGCCCTGCCGCTGCTCATCGCCGCCGGCGTGCTCACCGGCGCCGGCGCCGCCCTGCTCCAGCGGACCCTTGTCGCGGTCGCCGCGGGCCTGGCCACCCTGGCCCTGGGCATGTGGTGGCTGCACCGCCGCCGCTCCACCCGCCGGGCCGCGGCGTCCGCGGGTTGCGGCTGCGGCGGCGCCGGCTGCGGCTGCTGATCCGGGTCGGCTCAAGCGGTCAGGGACCGGCTGATCACCATCCGCTGGATCTGGTTGGTGCCCTCGACGATCTGCAGGACCTTCGCCTCGCGGAACCAGCGCTCCACCGGATAGTCGCCGGTGTACCCGTACCCGCCGAGCACCTGCACCGCGTCGGTCGTCACCTTCATCGCGACGTCGGTGGCGAACAGCTTCGCCTTGGCGGCCTCGATCGAGAACGGCCGGCCGGCGTCCTTGAGCCGGGCCGCGGCCAGAACCAGCGCCCGCGCCGCCGAGACCTGGGTCGCCATGTCGGCCAGCATGAAACCGATGCCCTGGAAGGAGGCGATCGGCTTGCCGAACTGGATGCGCTCCTTCGCGTACGCCGCCGCGTAGTCGACCGCCGCCTGGGCCAGCCCCACCGCGCAGGCGCCGATGCCGAGCCGCCCGGCGTCGAGGGCCTCCATCGCGATGCGGAAGCCGCTGTTTTCCCCGCCGATCAGGCGCTCGCCGTCGAGGTGCATGTTCTCGAAGACGAGCTGCGCCGGCGCGGACGAGCGCAGGCCCATCGTGCGCTCGGGTTTCTGCGGGTGCAGGCCGGGCGTTCCGGCGTCGGCGAGCAGGCAGGAGATGCCGCCGGCGCCGGGGCCGCCGGTGCGGCAGAAGACGTTGTAGAAGTCGGCCTGGCCGGCGTGCGTGATCCACGCCTTGGTGCCGTCGACGACCCACCCCGTGCCGTCGTGGGTCGCCCTGGTGGTGAGGGCCGCGGCGTCCGAGCCGCCTTGCGGTTCCGAGAGCGCGTACGCCCCGAGCAGATCGCCGCCGAGCATGTCGGGCAGGAGTTTGCGCTGGCGTTCGCTGCCGTGCGCATAGACCGGGTAGCACGCGAGCGTGTGCACGCTGACCGCCTCGGCGACGGCCAGCCACCGGCCCGCGAGGATCTCGAGAACCTGCAGGTACACCTCGTAGGGCTGCCCGGCACCGCCGTCGGCCTCGGGGTAGGGCAAACCGAGCAGGCCGGCCCGCCCGAGCGTGCGGATGATCTCGCGGGGGAACTGGCCGCGCCGCTCGAAGTCGTCGGCCTGGGCCAGCTCGCCGTCGGCGAGCTCACGGGTCAGGTCGAGGAGCTCGCAGGCTTCCTCGGTGGGGAGGATCCGGTCAACCGTCACCCCCTCATCTTAACGACCGTTCAGGTGACCGTCAGCATCGGCGCCGCGAACTGTCGCTAAGGTGTCGGGGTGACCGCACAGCCGTTGCTCGCCGTCGACGCGCCCAGCCTCTACTTCCGTGCCTTCCACGGCATCCCGGAGAAGGCGGCGCAGACCGCCGCCGGCGAGCCGGTGAACGCGGTGCGCGGGTTCCTCGACATGATCGCTCAACTCGTTCGCACCCGGCGGCCCGACCGGCTGGTCTGCGCGCTCGACGCGAGCTGGCGGCCCGAGTGGCGGGTCGCGCTGGTCCCCTCGTACAAGAAGCATCGGGTTGCCCACGGCGATGTGGAGGTGGTGCCGCCGTCGCTGGAGCGCCAGATCCCGATCCTTCTAGAGGTGCTCGCCGCGGTGGGGATCCCCGCGTTCGGTGTCGACGGCTACGAGGCGGACGACGTGCTCGGCACCCTGGCCGCGACCCAGCCGGCGCCGGTCGAAGTGGTCTCCGGTGATCGTGACCTGTTCCAGCTGGTCGACGACGAGCGGCAGACCCGCCTGCTGTACTGCGGGCGCGGTGTCGCGAAACTCGAGGACGCCGACAACGCGCTGGTCGAGGCGAAATACGGCGTGCCGGCGAGGTGGTACGCGGATTTCGCGGCGATGCGCGGCGACGCGAGCGACGGCCTGCCGGGAGTGCCGGGCGTGGGGGAGAAGACGGCGGCCCGGCTGGTCACGCGCTACGGCGGGGTCACCGAGATCCTGGCGGCGCTCGACGATCCCGACGCCGGCTTCGCCCCGGGCGTCCGCGCGAAACTTGCCGCCTCGAAGGAGTACCTCGAGAAGGCGCTGCCGGTCTGCAAGGTGGCCCTCGACGTGAAGCTGCCCGCTTTCGACCCGGCGCTGCCCCGGGCCCCGAAGAACCCGGACGCGCTGCTGGCGCTGGCCGAGCGGTGGAATCTCGCGAGCTCCGCGAAAAGGCTGATCGACGCCCTCGCCGGCTAGCTAGTCGTCGGCCGGTTTCGACGCGAAGAGGGTGAGACCGAGGCGGCGCGACAGGAAACTTGCCGCCAACTGGCCGCGCACGCTGTTGCCGTAAGCGTCGAGCGGTGGCGAAAAAGCGGCCAGCCCGCCCTTGCCCGGCGACACCACGATGATGCCGCCACCGATGCCGCTCTTGCCCGGGACGCCGACGTCGTAGAGCCAGTCCCCGGAGGTCTCGTAGAGCCCGGCGGTCGCCATCACCGCGAGGGTGTGATGGCAGGCGGCCGGGCCGACCAGGCGCTCGCCGGTGCGCGGGTTGACCCCGCCGTTCGCGAGCGTCGCGCCCATGACGGCCAGATCGGTCGCGGTGACGCGCAGGCAGCTCTGCCGGGTGTAGAGATCGACCGCGTCGACCGGATCACAACCGAGAAATCCGTACGTCTGCAGGAGGTTGGCCAGGGCGCGGTTGCGGTGGTTGGTGGCCGCCGCCGACGGGAAGACCTCCTCGTCGAGCGGCAGGTCCCGGCCGGCGAACCGGGACAGTCCTTCCTGGACGAAGCGCCATTTGGCCTCGACGTCGCCGCCGGGCGCGAGGCTCACCGTGCCGATCGCGCCCGCGTTGACCATCGGGTTGGTGCGGCCGTCGTGCGAGCGCTCGACGGCCGCGGCCGAGTTGAACGGCAGGCCGGTCGCGTTCGCCCCGAGTTTGCGCCGCATCTCGCCGGCGCCGAAGGTTTCGCAGACCAGCGCGAAAACGAACGGCTTGGCGACGCTCATCATCGCGAAACCCTGCTCGGCGTCCCCGGCCGCGTAGACGCCGCCGCCGACGCCGGCCGCGCACAGGCCGTACAGATGCGCGGGCACCCGGGCGAGGGCGGGATAGAGGGCGGAGGGTGCGCCGCTGTTCTCGTCGCGGTAACGCTCGTAGGCCTCGTCGAGACCCTTGCGAACCATGTCGGCGGAGGGAAGCTTGCCGGTCGAAACGTACGCCGCGTCGTCGTACTCGGCATCCATGCGATCAGCGTAGGGCCAGCTCATAAGTCTGGCCCACCAGGTCCGCGCCGAAGCTGTGGTGCTTTTCCTCGCCGGTGAGCCGGAAGCCCCGCCGCAGATAGATGTGCCGCGCCGCGACGAGCGGATCGTTGGTCCACAACCGCATCCGCGCGTAGCCCGCTTGTTTCGCGAAACTCACGCAAGTGTCGACCAGTTGCCCGCCGACGCCGTGCCCGCGCGCCTCCGGCGTCACGAGCAGGATCCGCAGCACCGCCGTGTCGTCCTCGCGGGCGTCGACGCAGAAGATCGACCCGGCGCGCTTGCCGTCGATCTCGGCGATCCACGCGTTCTCCCGCGCCGGGTCGCGCCCGGTCGCATAGTCGGCCACGATCCGCGCGACGAGCGCCTCGAAGCTCGCGTCCCAGCCGTACTCCTTGGTGTAGATCTCGCCGTGCGCCTTGACCACCCAGCCGAGGTCGCCCGGCTCGCCCAGCTCCCTGATCATCTCGACCCCTCCTCACTGAAACAGTCGTTTCAGTGAGATGCTAGCGGTCGTGACGTCGGGCAGGCGAGAGGAATTGCTGGAGCTGGCATACGCGTACGTCCGCGAGCACGGCCTCTCCGATCTCTCGCTCCGCCCGCTCGCCGCCGCGATCGGCTCCAGCCCTCGCGTCCTGCTGTTCCTCTTCGAGAGCAAGGACGGCCTGGTCAAGGCGCTGCTGGCCCGGGCACGGGCCGAGGAGCTCGCGCTGCTGGAGGGTCTTCCGGCGTCCGCCGGCCTCACGGCCGCGTCCGAGGCCGTCTGGCGATGGCTTTCCGCCGACGCTCACCGTCCGTTGCTGCGCCTCTGGGTCGAGGCGTACGCCCGGAGCCTGCTCTCGCCGGAGTCCGGGCCGTGGTCCGGCTTCGCGGCCGCCACGGTGGCCGACTGGCTGGCCGTGCTCGCCGCCTCGGAGCCCGCGGCCACGCGCGACACGCCCGGCGCGGTGGCGCGGCGGACCGCCGCCCTCGCCGTCCTGCGCGGCGCCCTGCTCGACCTACTGGCCACCGGGGACGTCGAGCGCATCACGGCCGCCGTCGACCGTCAGCTCGAGTCCCTTCGCGTCTAGCCACTCGTCGAAGCGCAACTTTCCTCGCGGGCCGGCGCCGGTCGGCAGCAGCCCGCCGGTGGCCATCTTCCAGCCCGCCGACGACGGCCACGGCGTGCTCAGCACGAGCTTGTGCAGGCCGCGGGCCTTGGCCGCCCGGCGCGACGCGGTCGACATCAGCATCTGCTCGGGTCCCGCCAGCTCCGGGACGCGTCCCGACGGCGGTCCCTCGGCGAGGCGTACCAGCTCGTCCGCCACATCGGCGGCCGCGACCGGCTGGGTGCGCATCCGCGGCACGAACGCCACCGGTCCCGGCACCAGCGTCAGCGACTGCAGCGTGAGCTCGAAGAACTGGGTCGCCCGCAGCAGGGTCGCCGGCACCGGGCCGTCGAGCACGATTTCCTCCTGGCGCAGCTTGCCCAGGTAGTAGCCCCAGCGCACCCGGTCGATCCCGACGATCGACAGCAGCACGTGATGCCGGACCCCGTGCCGGGCAGACTGCCTCCCTGTGACAGACGTTTTCTGGCGCGCCCACGAGGGCCTGCCGCGTGAGGCGCCCGGCTCGGCCGAAACGACCGCCCTGCTGCTGCGGCTGGCCGGCCCGTTGCCCGATCGTCCGCGGATCGCCGACATCGGCTGCGGCACCGGCCCGGCCACCGTCGCCCTGGCCCGGCTCACCGGCGGCGACGTGACGGGCGTGGACCTGCACGAGCCGTTCCTCCACGCCCTGACGGCGCGGGCGCGCGCGGCGGGGGTCGGGGACCGGGTCACCGCGCTGCGGGCCTCGATGGACGACCTGCCGCTGCCGCCCGGCTCGGTGGACCTGCTCTGGGCCGAGGGGTCGGCCTACATCATGGGCTTCGACGCGGCCCTGGCCGCCTGGCGGCCGCTGCTCGCGCCGGGTGGCGTCCTGGTGCTTACCGAGGCGGAATGGCTGACCCCTTCGCCGTCGGCCGGTGCGCGGGCCTTCTGGGACCCCGGTTATCCCGCGATGCGCACGACGGCCGGCAACGTGGAGGCGGCGCAGCGGGCCGGCTGGACCGTGCGGGCCGTCTACGTGCTGCCCGACTCCGACTGGGACGAGTACTACGGGCCGCTGGCCGCCCGGATCGAGGAGCTGCGGCGCGAGGGAATCGCGGAGGACCTGCTGGGCCCGGTCGCCGAGGAGATCGAGATCCGCGCGCGGTACGGCGACGACTACTCGTACACGGGATACGTGCTGCGTCCCCGTCCCTGACCTCCGATCGCCGGAGATGTGGGCATTGTGCGGAAATCGAGCGGTTCGGACCTTGGGAAGCCTATAACAAAAGGTGCGCAATGGTTCCGCACGCGCGACATCCGAGGAGCTCCGCATGACGCAAGTCGCCCCGCGCCCGGTCGCCACCCGGCCGTACCCGGTCCGGCGCCAGGTGAAGGGATCGGCGTTCACGCGGATCCTGCGCACCACGGACGCGAAGCAGATCGGGATCATGTATATGGTCACGTCGATCGTGTTCTACACGCTCGGCGGGTTCATGGCGCTGCTGATGCGTACGGAGCTGGCCCGCCCCGGCATGCAGATCCTCTCCCCGGAGCAGTTCAACCAGCTGTTCACCATGCACGGCACGATCATGTTGCTGTTCTTCGCGACGCCGATCGTGTTCGCCTTCGCCAACTTCGTCGTGCCGATCCAGATCGGCGCCCCCGACGTCTCCTTCCCCCGCCTCAACGCGTTCGCCTACTGGCTGTACCTGTTCGGCGGCACGATCACGATGAGCGGCTTCCTCACTCCGGGCGGGGCCGCCGACTTCGGCTGGTTCGCCTACGCCCCGCTGAGCGACTCGCTGCACTCGCCCGGCATCGGCGGCAACATGTGGGTGGTCGGCCTCGCCATCAGCGGTCTGGGCACCATCCTCGGTGGCGTCAACATGATCACCACGATCCTGACCCTGCGCGCCCCCGGCATGACCATGTTCCGCATGCCGATCATGACGTGGAACATCCTGGTCACCAGCCTGCTGATCATCCTGGTCTTCCCGTTCCTGGCCGCCGCGCTCTTCGCGCTCGCCGCCGACCGGGTGATCGGCGCCCACGTCTTCGACGTGGACACCGGGGGGCCCATGCTCTGGCAGCATCTGTTCTGGTTCTTCGGCCACCCCGAGGTGTACGTCGTCGCGCTGCCGTTCTTCGGCATCATCACCGAGGTCATCCCGGTCTTCAGCCGTAAGCCGGTGTTCGGCTACAAGGGCCTGGTCTCCGCGACCCTGCTGATCGGCGCGCTGTCGATGTCGGTGTGGGCGCACCACATGTTCGTGACCGGCCAGGTGCTGCTGCCGTTCTTCAGCTTCCTGAGCTTCCTCATCGCGGTGCCGACGGGCATGAAGTTCTTCGTGTGGATCGGCACGATGTGGCGCGGCCAGATCAGCTTCGAGACACCGATGATGTTCGCGATCGGCTTCCTCGTGACCTTCCTCTTCGGCGGATTGTCGGGTGTGCTGCTGGCGTCGCCGCCCATCGACTTCCACGTGTCCGACTCGTACTTCGTGATCGCGCATTTCCACTACGTGCTGTTCGGCACGATCGTGTTCGCGGTGTTCGCCGGCATCTATTTCTGGTTCCCCAAGATGTTCGGCCGCATGCTCGACGACCGCCTCGGCAAGGTCCACTTCTGGCTGACCTTCCTCGGCTTCCACGCCACGTTCCTGGTGCAGCACTGGCTCGGCACCGAGGGCATGCCCCGCCGCTACGCGGACTACCTGGCCAGCGACGGCTTCACTTTCCTCAACACGTTCTCGACTCTCGGCTCCTTCGTCCTCGGCTGCGCCACTCTGCCGTTCATCTACAACGTCTGGCACTCCTACAAGGTCGGCCAGCTCGTGACCGTCGACGACCCCTGGGGCCACGGCAACTCCCTCGAGTGGGCGACCACCAGCCCGCCGCCGCTGCGCAACTTCGACCACATGCCGCGCATCCGCTCCGAGCGCCCCGCCTTCGACGCGAAGTTCCCGCACCTGGCCGCCGGCGAGATGTCCCTGGCCGGCCCGCCCGAGGGCGGCGCGAAGCCGCTGACCAAGCAGGCCGACGGCGGCGCCACGTACCAGGAGGACATCGGCACCGACCGCGACCGCTGACCGAATATCGCTGGCCGGGCCAAGTAGGGTTTGCGCCGTGGAAGAGATCGATCGCGCGATCGTGGGCGCCCTGACCGCCGACGGGCGCTTGTCGTACACCGACCTGGCCGAGCGCGTGGGCCTGAGCGTCTCCGCGGTTCACCAGCGCGTACGCCGCCTGGAGCAGCGCGGCGTGATCGCTGGTTACACCGCGCGGGTCTCGTACGAGGCGCTCGAATTGCCGCTGACCGCCTTCGTGGCAATCCGGCCCTTCGATCCCTCCCAGCCGGACGACGCGCCTGAGCGCCTGGCCCACCTCTCCGAGATCGACTCCTGCTACTCGGTGGCGGGGGAGGACTTCTACATGCTCCTGGTCCGGGTGGCCAGCCCCGCCGACCTGGAACGCCTCCTGCAGGAGATCCGCACCGCCGCGAACGTCACGACCCGCACGACGGTGGTGCTGTCCACGCCGTACGAGAATCGGCCGCCACGCCTCGAAGCGCCGGTCGCCGCCACCAGCACTGACCTAGAATCCTAGGATGCCTTAGGGAGTGTGTCTCCGATGACGGCAACCGTACGAGCTCTCGCCGACGGCACCGAGATTCCGGTTCTGGGGCTGGGCGTCTGGCAGATCCGGGATGGGCGCGAGTGTGAGGACGCGGTGCGGTGGGCGCTGGAGGCGGGCTACCGTCACATCGACACCGCGCAGAACTACGGGAACGAGCGCAGCGTCGGCCGGGCCCTTCGCGACAGCGGCCTGGCCCGCGACGAAGTCTTCGTCACGACCAAGTTCGACCCGGGACCCCGCGACCCCGCCGCCGAGCTGGAGCGAAGCCTCGAACGGCTCGGTCTCGACGCCGTCGACCTGTACCTGGTGCACTGGCCGGCCGGCGGCCCGACGCGGGCCTGGGACGGCATGCAGCGCGCTCACGAGCGCGGCCACGCCCGCGCGATCGGTGTCTCGAACTTCGGCGCGGCCGACATCGAGTCGTTGCTCGGCGTCGCCGCCGTGCCGCCAATGGTCAACCAGGTCCAGTTCAGCCCGTTCGAGTTCCGCCGGGGGTTGCAGGAAGCGTGCGAGCGGCGGGGCGTGGCGCTGGAGGCCTACAGCCCGCTGGGAACCGGCCGGCATTTGCGCGATCGGGAGGTCGCGGCGATCGCCGACCGCCTCGGGCGTACGCCGGCGCAGGTTCTGGTCCGCTGGTCGCTGCAGCGGGGCCTGATCGTGCTGCCGAAGTCCAGCCACCACGACCGCATCGTGCAGAACGCCGCCGTCTTCGACTTCGAGCTCACCGGCGACGACCTGACCGTCCTGGACAAGCTGGACCGCACCCACGGCACCGACCGGGCCCTCGAGCACCCTTGGTGGTAAGCCGTCAGCGGTAAGCCTGCTCCTGCAGCCGGTACAGCTCGGCGTAACCCCCGTCCGCCGCCATCAGCTCCTCGTGGCTGCCCTGCTCCGCGATCCGCCCGTCCTCGAGCACCACGATGTGGTCGGCCATCCGGACCGTGGTGAAGCGGTGTGAGACCAGCACGGTGACCGCGCCCTGCATGCGGGCTGTGCGGACCTGGTCGATGAAGTGCTGGAACAGCTCGTGCTCGGCCATCGGGTCGAGCGCCGCCGTCGGCTCGTCGAGCACCACGCACAGTGGAGGATTGTCGCCGGCCACCTCGCGCATCAGTGAACGGGCGAGAGCGAGGCGCTGCCACTGGCCCAGCGAGGGCTCGACCCCACCGAAGGCAGCGCCCAGCTGGCCTTCGAGGCCGTTCAGCGAAGGGGCGCCTGCCCGCGACATGGCCGACGTCACCGACGGCGGGTGACGGATAAAGGGGATATTTCCGATCCCGACCGTCTCCCGGACCCGCAGCCGCAGCCGGGCGAAATCCTGGTACACGCCGGCCAGCCGCGAACGCCACCCCACCGGCGAGAGCGAGGCGAGCGGCACCCCGTCCACGGCGATCGCACCGGCGGTGGGGACGTACAGGCCGGTCAACAGCTTGATCAGGGTGGTCTTGCCGGCGCCGTTGGGGCCGACGACGGCCACGGTGCTCCCGGCCGGCAGCGAGAGCGAGACGTCCCGAAGCGCGTCCGAGGAAGACCCCGAATAGCGGAACGAAACGCCCGACAGCGTGATCCCCGCGCTCAGCCGGGCCGGCGCCACACCGGACGCAGCGTCGAAGGAGTCCGCGTAGCCGCGCAGCCACCAGTAGTGCGAGACCGCGTGCCCGGCCTCGGCGGCGATCCGCACGCTTTCGAGGACATCCCGCAGCTGGCTCTGCAACTGCGTCACGAGCGAGACGACCAGCACGGCCGTGCCGACCGTGGCGCGGTCCGAGTGGATCAGATCGGCGACGACCATCATGGCGACGGCGAAGCCGGCCGCGTAGAGGACCCAGGTCAGCGACCGCCACAGGGTGCCGTGCCACTGCGCGCGGGCCTCCAGCGCGGAGGCCTGGTCCCAGAAGGCGCGGGCCGAGCGGTTCAGGGCGACGCCGCCGTCGGTCAGCATGACCTCCTTGGCCGGCTCAGGGGAGACGCAGAGCTCGTGCAGGCGTTGCTCGCGCAGCAGCAGCGAGGTGCCGGCGTCGCGGGCGTCGCGCAGCAGGCGGTCGGCGTGGCGGTTGGCCAGCACCAGCGGGACGGCCAGCACGAGCAGCAGGCACAGCCAGGGGCTGACGGTGACGAGCAGCGCAACCGTCACGACGAGGCCGAGCGCGGCGACGATCGAGTCCAGAGTGGACCACGGCATGGAGGCGAGGGCCTGCGAGCTGTCGAAGATGCGGTTCCACCGGTCGATGTAGGGCGCGTGTTCGAGGTGGGTGATCGTGGGGATCGACGAGACGCGCCGCTGGAGCTCTTCGTTCAAGCGGCCCCGGGTGCGGGCGACGACATAGATCCAGAGGTTGGTGCGGACGCGTCCGGTCGCGGCGCTGATCGCGTACGCGAAAGCACCGACCACGACCGCAAGAACGACGCCGGCGGTGAGTCCCGCCGCGCTGTCGTCGACGAGTTTGCGCTGGCTGAGCGCCATGGCGGCGATGACGCCGGCCTGCCCGACCGTGAGCGTGGCGAGGATCAGCCCTTGGCGGCGCGCGGAACGCCAGGTGAGCCCGGTGACGTGGGAGAGCAGGCGGGTCCAGTCCTTCATCGGAAGGCCTCCGCCTGCGTGGTGAAGAAACGCGCGTAGCGGCCGCCGAGCGCCAGCAACTCGTCGTGGGTGCCGTCCTCGGCGACGCGGCCGTCGTGCAGCACGATGATCCGGTCGGCGGCGCGCACGGTCGAGAGCCGGTGCGAGATCAGAATGGTGGTCGTGTCCCGCACCTGCGCGACGACCTGGTCGTAGAAGGACGCTTCGGCCCGCACGTCGAGGTTGGCCGTCGGCTCGTCCAGCACCAGCAGCCGCCGCCCGGCCGCGACGCCGTGCAGAGCCCGCGCGAGCGCCACCCGCTGCCACTGCCCACCGGAGAGATCCGTGCCGTCCGGGCCCTCGCGCCACAGCAGCGTGTCGAGCGAGGCCGGCAGGTCCGCCGCGCCCGCCCGTTCGAGCGCGGACAGCACCGCGTTGTCGTCCCCGTCAAGCCCGCCTGTCACGTTTTCGCGCAGGGATGCCGGGTATTTCACGAAATCCTGAAAGAGCGCCGTCATGGCGGGCCGGGCGGTGCTCCCGCCGACCGTGATCGTCCCCGACTCCGGCCGGTACAGCCCGGCGAGAAGCTTCACGAACGTCGTCTTGCCGGCCCCGTTCTCGCCGACGACCGCCACGACCTGCCCGGCCGGGATGGTCAGCGTCAGGCCGTCCAGCACCGGCCGCCGCGCGCCCGGATAACTGAAGACGACGTCGTCGAAGACAACTTCCGGCGGTGAGGGCTGCGGCTGGGTGACGGGTTGCGCTTCCTTCATCCCGTACGCGTCGACAAGCGCGTCCGCGTCGGCGATGCCCCGCAGCCCGTACTCGATGTCGTAGGCCTCCATGCCCATGCCGCTGATCGCCAGCACCCCGAACCCGGCGAGCACATAGGTGATGAGCCGCCCCGGCTCGAGCCGCCCGTCGAGCACCGCCCACGCCGGCGCGCCGAGGACGACCGCCCCCGCGAGCAGCGAGCCGGCCACGATCGGCCACTGCCGGCGCAGCACCCCGAGCATCTCCCGCCACACCGGGCCGTACGTGCGCACGGCCGCGGCCCGGAACCGCCCGGCGAACCAGTCGCTGAGCCCGAACAGGCGCACATCCTTGGCCGCGAAGTAGACCGCCTGGGAGGAGACGTAGTGCTCGTAGCGCTGGCCGGCGGTCTCGGCGTCGAGCTTGTCGATGATCTTCATCCACTGCCGGCGGACGACCGCGCGCATGGCGAGAGCGGCCACGAACAGCAGCACGGCGAGCGGCACCGAGAACATCGCCACCACGACGGCCGCGGCCACCGCGCTGACCATCCGCAGGATGAGCACGAGCTGCCCGACCGCCGCGTTGCCGGCCGACCGCTCCTGGGCGATGCCCATGCCCTTGTCGACCGCGCGGGAGATGCGGTCCTGGAACTCTTCGCTCTCCAGAATGTCCAGTCGCGGCAGTCCGGTGGCGATCGCGCGCATGCGGGCCCGCAGATCCCCGTCGATCCGCCGCACGACCAGGGTCCGCAACGGCTGGAAGATCAGCCACGCGACCTGGTCGAGGAGGAACAGCCCCGCCACCGCGATCGCGGCGACGGCGGCCGCGCGTACTCCCCGGTCTTGGAAAAGGACGGTGACCAGGCGCCCCACCGCGATCGCCATCAGCGCCGGAACCACCGCCCGCGCTGCTTGCAGCAGCGCGAGAAGCGCGCCGCCCCCGCGCGGCAGTAGCCGCAACAACCGCATCCGCGCGGCGATCATCGACACCCCCCGAAGTCGAGCGGGATCGATCCTATGGCCGCAGGACCACCTTGCCGAGGTTTTTTCGCTCCTCGATGATCCGGTGCGCCGCGGCGGCCTCGGAGAGGGGAAGCTCGGCGTGGATCGCGGGCCGCAACTGGTCCGTGCGGGCGAGCTCCCAGAGCTCGGCGGTGTGCGCCTGGTAGCGCCCGGGATCGTCGGCGGCGAACCGGGCGATGGTCAGCCCCGTGACGGTCTTGCCGCCCGCCATCAGCGCCGGGACGGGGATCTCGCCGCGGCCCGACCCGAAGGCGACAAGTCTTCCGCCGGGCCGCGCGGCTTCCAGGACCCACGGGATGAGGTCGCCGCCCGCCGCGTCGAGCACGACGTCTACCTCCACCGGGTCGCCGTAAATCTTGACGTCGTCGGCGCCGAGCCCGCGCAGGAAGTCCGCCTTCGCCGGCGAGGACGTGGCGGCTATGACGCGGTCGGCGCCGCGCAGCTTGGCGAGCTGCACGAGGAGGTGGCCGACGCCGCTGGCCGCCGCGGTGATCAGGACTGACTCGCCCGGCCGGAGCGCGGCGGCGGTGAGAGCGGCGAGGGCTACGTGGCCGCCGCGGATCAGGGCTACGGCGAGGGTGTCGCTCGCCCAGTCGGGGATGGGGGTGGCGAGCGCGGCGGGAATGGTGACGATCTCCGCGTAGGAGCCGGTGAACGACAGCCCAGTGACGCGGCTGCCGATGCTCGCCGCCGCGTCGCCGTTTCTCCGCGGCCTTTCCGCCTCGCCGTCTCGCCTGGGCCCCTCCGCGTCGCCACTTCGCCCGGGCCTGGTGGCCTCGCCGCCGATGACGGTGCCGGCCACCTCGCCGCCGATCGGTGCGGGCAGGGCGGTGGGATCCCCGGCGCGCACGCGGCGCACCGCCGGAAGCGTCACCCCGATCGCCGCGGTGCGCACCAGTAGCTCGCCCGGGCCGGCGGTGGGCTCGCCGGCCTCTTCGAGGCGCAGCACCTCGGGTCCGCCGTAGGAGTAATGACGCACGCGCCGCATGGCAACCTCCGGAATCGTTGGGGATCCCCCACGATAGTGAAGAACGGTGGGTATCCCCAACGGTTTTCGGTAGGGTGATCCGCATGCCGGAGCCCTACGCGCCCGAACGCATCCGTGGATTGCCGAGCTGGCTGCTGGGCCGGGCCGCCGCGCGCGGGCACCGGCTGGTGGCCGAGGCCCTGGCCACCGAGGGCGTCCGGATGATGCACCACGCCGTCCTCGCTTCGGTGGCCGACCTCGAGCCGGTCTCCCAGGCGACACTGAGCCGCACCCTGGGCGTCGACCCCAAGGAGATGGTCGCCATCGTCCAGGACCTCCACCGCGACGGCCTGGTCGACCGCGCCTCCGATCCGTCCGACCGCCGCAAGCACGCCATCTCGATCTCGCCGCGAGGCCGCGACCTGCTCACCCGCACCGAGCGCCTGGGCGCCGCGGCGAACGACGAGCTCACCGCCGCCCTGACCCCCGACGAGCGGGCCCAGCTGATCGCCCTGCTGACCCGCCTGATCACCCCGCCGGTGGTGCGCTGAAGGCGGGTCCGGCCCCGCACGCCGGCCGCACGTCCCGGTATACGAACGGCCGGTCCCGAGTCGCGAGACAAGCGCCGGATATATCCGCTTAAGTGCACCGCAGGCTGATCACGTAGCCCAGAGCCTGATGATTTCCCGCTCGCGCCGGACAGCAAATCATCAAGATCGGCCCGCCCCGCGCTGGCCCGCCCCGCGCTGGCCCGCCCCGCGCTGGCCCGCCCCGCGCTGGCCCGCCCCGCGCTGGCCCGCCCCGCGCTGGCCCGCCCCGCGCTGGCCCGCCCCGCGCCGGCCCGCCCCGCGCCGGCCCGCCCCGCGCCGGCCCGCCCCGCGCCGGCCCGCGCGGGGCTGGCCTGATGATTTTCCGTTCGTGCCGGGCAGCACATCATCAAGATTGTGCCGCGCCGTGCCGCCGTGCCGCGCCACGCCGCCTTGCCGCGCTCGGCCACGCTGCGGCGGGGCCGGACCCGCCTTCAGCGCACCACCGGCGGGGTGATCAGGCGGGTCAGCAGGGCGATCAGCTGCGCCCACTCGTGGGTTGCCGCCGGGGCGGGTGAGCCGAGCCGGGCCTGGCCCGGGTGAGGTGGGCCGGGTGGGGTGAGCGGGGATGGGGTGAGGGTCAGGTGGGGAGGTCGGCTCGGGCGCACTCGGTGACGTAGGGGAGCTCGAACTCGGTGCGCCCCACCAGGTCGGGGTGGGTGGCGACCAGCTTGCGGACCTCGTTGAGCAACGCCGCGCGCTCGGCGGCGGGCAGCAGGATGATCGCGCTGCGGGACGCGACCAGGTCGATCAGGCGCTCCGGGCCCAGGGTGGTGGACCAGCGGAAGTGGGTGACCTCGACGGGGCCGAAGGGCGGGCCGACGGTGGTCTGGCGTTCGCGTTCCTGGTTGCCGATGATCTCGCCGAGGCGGTGGACCCAGGGCACCGACTCGTCGCGCAGGTTCCAGATCAGCCCCAAGCGGCCGCCGGGGGAGAGGACCCGGGCCACCTCGGGGACGGCGCGTGCCACGTCGACCCAGTGCCAGGCCTGGGCCACCAGCACGACGTCGGCGGAGGCGGCCGGCAGGGGGATGGCCTCGGCGGAGCCGATCAGGGCCGGCACGCCGGGCACGGCCATGGCGAGCTGGCCGAGCATGCCCTCGGAGGGGTCGACGGCGGTCACCTCGAGGCCGCGGTCGGTGATCTGCCGGGTGAGCTTGCCGGTGCCGGCGCCCAGGTCGAGCACGCGGGGGCGGCCGGCGGGCAGCAGCCAGTCGAGGGCGGCGCCGGGGTAGCCGGGGCGGCCGCGCTCGTAGATCTCGGCGGCGGGCCCGAACGAGTTGGCGTGTGCGGCGTGATCATTCACGGCGAAGATCCTATATCGCAGTGTCCTAGGACGCTTCAGGCGATGTGTCCCGGAGCGCACGGTTTCAGAACCGGGCGGCGGGGGCAAATTCTTGTTGGACGACAATCAAGAAGGGGCGAACCGATGAGCTTCTCCGACAAGGTCAAGAACGAGGCCGACGAGCTGGCCGGCAAGGCGAAGCAGGCCGTCGGCCGCGCCACCGACAACGAGAGCCTGGTGGCCAAGGGCGAGGCCCAGGAGGCTTCGGCCGAGGCCCGCAAGGCGGCCGAGCACGTCAAGGACGCGGGCAAGAACGTCAAGGACGTGTTCGAGTAGACCCAACCCGCACGGTTAGGGATGTCGGGCCCCGGGACAACGAAGTCCCGGGGCCCGACACACCCCCAGAGGAGAAACGCTCAGTCGGTGGCCATCTGCTTGCGCCACCAGTCCTGCCCGGACTCGGGCAGCGTGTCGATCGGGTCGTAGTACGCGTACAGCTTCGACAAGGCCTCGGCGTCGTCCTTCTCGATCGAGGTGCGGTAGTTCTTGGTCCAGTACGAGATGCCGTGCTCGCGGTCGTACTCGTTGAGCATGTGCACCCACCGCTTGCCGACGAACGGCACGTCGCAGACGATCCGCGGGGTGGCGTAACCGGGCAGGTAGCCCATCATGTCGTGCTGCAGCTGCTGGGCGACCCCGACCGGGACCCGCCAGTGCTCGGCGTTGGGGATCATGTCGCACATGTAGAAGTAGTACGGCAGGATGCCGGTCTCGCCCTGCAGCCCGAAGCACAGATCCAGCAGGTCCGCCGTGGTGGCGTTGACGCCGCGCATCAGCACGCCCTGGTTGCGCACGTCGCGCACGCCGACCTCGAGCAGCGTCTGCGCCGCCTTCGCGACCAGCGGGGTCAGCGAGTTCACGTGGTTGACGTGGGTGTGCACGGCCAGGTTGACGCCGCGCCGGGACGCGGTGATCGCGACCCGCTGCATGCCCTCGACGACGTCGGCCTGCAGCCAGTGCTGGGGCAGGCCCATGAGGGCCTTGGTGGCGAGCCGGATGTCGCGCACCGTCGGCACCGACAAAAGCCCCATCAGGTACGTCTCGAGCTGCTTCCACGGCACGTTGGCCACGTCGCCGCCGGAGACGACCACGTCCCGTACGCCGGGATGGGCCTTGAGATAGGCCAGGTGCGCGTCGTAGCGGTCGACCGGCTTGAGGGACAGCTTGAGTTTGTCGACCGTGGGGGTGCTGTTGCCGACCAGGTCCATGCGGGTGCAGTGGCCGCAGTACTGCGGGCAGGTGGAGAGCAGCTCGGCCAGGACCTTCGTGGGGTACCGGTGGGTCAGGCCCTCGGCGACCCACATGTCGTGCTCGTGCAGCGAGTCGCGGGTGGCGTGCGGGTGTGACGGCCAGACCGGGTCGCGGTCGGAGGCCACCGGGAGCATGTAACGCCGTACGGGATCGGCGTAGAACGACTCCGTGCCGGGCGTCCCGGCCGGGACCATGGTGTTGAGCATCTGCGGCGGGATCAGCATCGACATGGTGGCGTGCTGCTGCTGGTCGGCCTCGAGGTCGGCGTAGAAGCGCTCGTCGAGCAGGTCGCCCATGACGGCGCGCAGCTGCTTGATGTTCTTGACGCAGTTGACCCGCTGCCACTGGGCCGACTCCCACTGGGCGGCGGTGACGTCACGCCAGCCGGGGAATCTGGTCCAGTCCGGCTCGACCAGGGGGCGGCGCTGGTAGTCGTAAGGCTGACCCGTTGCTGCGGTCATGGCTGCCTCCCTGGCGCGACGTTGCGGACCCCGACCAACGTACTGGATATTCTTTCGTCTAGAAACACTATGCCCGGAGGATTTACGGTAAGACCGCTGTTCAACGTCCTTGATTTCTTGGTAGAGGTGGTGCGCATGTCGGCTTCTGTGGGGCTTGCCCGGGTTCTGGAGCCCGAGGGGGTGCTGCCGCAGGCGGCGTGGCGGCTCGACGCGCGTCCCGAGATCGCGGCCGACGAGGTGCGCATCGCGGTGGAGCGGCTCAACCTCGACGCCGCGAGCTTCCGGCAGCTGGCCGAGAAGCACGGCGGTGACGGCGACGCGGTCCGGGCCGAGGTCCTCGAGATCGTCGGGACGCGCGGCAAGATGCACAACCCGGTCACCGGCTCGGGCGGCATGCTGATCGGCGTGGTCGAGGAGGCCGGCCCGCAGTCGCCGCTGGGCCTGAAGCCCGGCGACCGGGTGGCCACGCTCGTCTCGCTGACGCTGACCCCGCTGCGGATCACCGACGGCCTGGCCGGCTGGGACGGGAAGAGCGAGCAGGTTCCGGCACAGGGGACGGCGATCCTGTTCGGCCGTTCGGTCGCCGCGGTGCTGCCCGACGACCTGCGGCCGGAGCTGGCCCTGGCCGTCTACGACGTGTGCGGCGCGCCCGCGCTGACCGACCGCGTGGTCCGCGACTACGAGACCCCGGTGACCGTCGCGGTGCTCGGCGGCGCCGGCAAGAGCGGCTCCCTGTCGCTGACAGCGGCCCGCCTGGCGGGGGCGCGGACCGTTGCGGTCGTGATCAACGAGCGCGAGGCGCAAATTGTCCGAGACGCGGAACTCGCCGACGCCATTGCCATCGCCGACGCCCGCAACCCCGTCGAGGTGTCGAAGGCGGTCACCGAAGCGCTGGGCGCCCCGGCCACGGTCACGGTGGTCTGCGTGGACGTCCCCGGCTGTGAGCACGGCGCGATCCTGGCCACCGCCGCCGGCGGCACGGTGATCTTCTTCTCGATGGCGACCAGCTTCCCGGCCGCCGCGCTCGGCGCCGAGGGCCTGGCCGCCGACGTGACGATGCTGATCGGCAACGGCTACCTGCCCGGCCACGCGGAGTTCGCCGTCGACCTACTGCGCCGTGTCCCGGCGGTGCGGCGGTTGTTCGAGGAACGCGTCGCGGGACACTGAGGCCTATGACGAAGCACCCCTCGGTTCTGTTCACCCACGGCCGCTTCTACTCCGCCGCCGACCCGCGGGCCACCGCCATGCTGGTCCGCGACGGCGTGATCGCCTGGCTGGGCGACGCCGCCGACGCTCCGTCCGCCGACCGGCGGGTGGATCTCGGCGGTCTGCTGGTCACCCCGGCGTTCGTCGACGCGCACCTGCACGCGACCGACACCGGCCTGGCCTTCGACGGCCTCGACCTGTCCGGCGTGCGTTCCGCCGCCGAGCTCCTCGACCAGGTCGCCGCCTTCGCGCAGACGCGGCCGGCCGACGGCGTGGTGCACGGGCACGGCTGGGACGAGTCGACCTGGGCCGACCAGACGCCGCCGGCCGCGGCGGAGCTCGATCGGGCGGCCGCCGGCCGCCGCGTCTATCTGTCGCAGGCATCGGTGCACTCGGCCCTCGCGTCGACGTCGCTGCTGGTCGCGGCGGAGGGCATCGACGGGTACGACGAGTCCGGCTGGGTGCGGGAGCACGCTCACCACGCCGTACGGGCGGTGGCGCTCGGATCCCTGACACCGGCGCAGCGGACCGCGGCGCAGCGCACCGCCCTGACCCGGGCGGCGTCGATGGGCATCGCCGCGGTGCACGAGTGCGGCGGCCCGGGCACGTCCAGCGAGGAAGACTTGCTGTCGGTGCTCGCGCTCTCCGGGCAGGGACTGCCGCTCGTGTACGGCTACTGGGGCGAGCTGGGCGGGGCCGAGCGGGCGCGGGAGCTGGGTGCGGTCGGCGCGGCCGGCGACCTGTACGCCGACGGCGCGCTGGGATCGCGGACGGCGTCGCTGCGGCACGCGTACCACGACGGCGACCAGGGCCTGGGCGAGGCGTTCGTGACCGCCGAGCAGGCCGCCGCGCACCTTCTCGACTGCATGCGGGCCGGCGTGCAGGGTGGCTTCCACGCGATCGGCGACGCCGCGATCGAGGCGGTTCTCGACGGCTTCGCGCTCGCCGCCAAGCAGGTCGGCGTCGACGAGGTGCGCGCGGCCGGGCACCGGGTCGAGCACGTCGAGCTGATCGACAAGCCGATGATCGCGCGGATGGTGGAGTTCGGGGTGACAGCGTCGGTGCAGCCGGTCTTCGACGCGCTGTGGGGCGGCACCGACCGCATGTACGCGCAGCGCCTCGGCCGGGCCCGGGCCCTCGCCAGCAACCCGATCGGCACGATGCACGCGACCGGGGTGCCCCTCGCCTTCGGCTCGGACTCGCCGGTGACCGCGCTCGACCCGTGGTCGGTGGTGGTCGCCGCGGCGGCCCCGACCAACCCGGTGCACCGGATGGGCGTGCGGTCCGCGTTCGCCGCCTCCTCGCGGGGCGGCTGGCGGGCGGCCGGGGTCGCCGACGCGGGCGTGCTCGCGCCAGGCAAGCAGGCGACGTTCGCGGTGTGGGAGACGCCGGCCGGCACCACCGAAGGCCTGCCCACGCTGCTGCCCGACGTCGAGGGCGTGGTCCCGGCCCGGCCGTCCTGCGCCCGCACGGTCCTGGCCGGCGAAACGATCTTCGAACGGTGACATCCCCGGCCGGCAACGGCGCCGGCCGGGCCCGAAATCAGGAGGAACGCAGCGTGGCCGGGAAGCTGAATCTGGACCCGCGGGTCGTGCGCAAGGCGCGGCGGCTCGCCGCGAAGGCGGGCCGGCCCGTCGTCGACCTGGCCCGGTCGCACACGACGGTGTCGGTGGAGCGGGCGGTGCTGCGGCTGGCCGGGGTCCGCGGCGCCGACTCTGACGGCATCCCCTGGGTGAACCGGCTCGTCGACGCGGTGCGCGCCGACGTCGGGCTCGGGCACGGCGTCGCGGTGCCGGTGTTCCACGCGATGCGGGCCACCGGCGTCGACGACATCACGGTCCTCGCGCAGAAGGCAGCCGCGGGGGCCGTGCGGTTCGCCGTACCGGAAAAGAAAGCGGAAGCAACGACGGCCCGGCGGGCCGCGAAAAGGGCGACCGGCGACGGCCTGCGGCTGGTCGATCGCCGCCGGGCCGAGCGGGACCGGCTGATCAAACGGTACGGGGATCCGCCGCAGCGCCCCTGGATCTACCTGATCGTGGCGACCGGCGACATCTACGAGGACATCCCCCAGGCCCAGGCCGCGGCGCGGGCCGGCGCCGACGTGATCGCGGTGATCCGGTCGACGGGGCAGTCGCTGCTCGACTACGTGCCCGAGGGCGCGACGCGTGAGGGCTTCGCCGGCACCTACGCGACCCAGGAGAACTTCCGGCTCATGCGGGCGGCGCTCGACGAGACGTCGAAGGAGCTCGGCCGGTACGTGCGCCTGACCAACTACGCGTCCGGGCTGTGCATGCCGGAGATGGCCGCGATGGCCGGCATGGAACGCCTCGACATGATGCTCAACGACTCGATGTACGGCATCCTGTTCCGCGACATCAACCCGATCCGCACCTTCGTCGACCAGCGCTTCAGCCGCCAGGTCCACGCCCGCGCCGGCATCATCATCAACACCGGCGAGGACAACTACCTGACGACGGCCGACGCGGTCGAGGCCGCCCACACGGTCACGGTGTCGCAGCTGCTGAACGAGTTCTTCGCCCATGAAGCGGGCCTGGCCGACTGGCAGCTGGGCCTCGGCCACGCCTTCGAGATCAACCCCGATCTGCCGGAGTCGTTCCGCCTGGAGCTGGCGCACGCGCTGCTGGCCCGCGAGCTGTTCCCCGACGCGCCGCTGAAGTGGATGCCGCCGACCAAGCACATGACCGGTGACGTTTTCCGCGGCAACCTTCTGGACGGCTTCTTCAACCTGGTCGGCGCGCTGACCGGCCAGGGCATCCTGCTCGTCGGCATGATGACCGAGGCCGTCGTGACGCCGTGGCTGTCGGACCGCGACGTGGCCCTGCAGAACGTCCGCTACGTCCTGAACGGCGCCGGCAACCTGCACGAGGATTTCGTCCCGGCCCCCGGCGGCTTCATCCAGCAGCGCGCCCACGCCGTCCTCGCGGAGGCTGTCGACCTCCTCGAGAAGATCGTCGACGACACCCTGCTGGAAGCGATCGCCGACGGCACCTTCGGCATCATGAAGCGCCCGGCCGACCGCGGTAAGGGCCTCGACGGCGTCGCGAGGCACGAGGAGGACTACTACAACCCGGTGACCGAGGCCCTGGAGACCCGTTGACGGCAGACAGGATCCCCATTTCGCGATTTACTTGCAAGGTGGGGCGAGTAAATCGCTTGGAGGCCGCCGGTGCTTCGTAGTTTTCGGGTGTCCAACCATCGATCGCTGCGCGATGAGCAGGAACTGCTGCTGATGCCGCAGTACGCGGGCGCAGGCTCGGTCGTGCCGGTCATCGCCGTCTACGGCGCCAACGCGTCCGGGAAGTCGAATCTTCTTGACGCGATGCGCTGGATGCAGACAGCCGTACACGACTCCTTCCGGGTCTGGGAGGCGGACTCCGGCGTCCCGCGCGCCCGCTTCCGGCTGGACGCCGACGAGACACGTCCGTCCGTGTACGTCGTGGACCTTCTCATCGACGATGTGCAATGGGTCTACGGCTTCTCGGTCACGAGCGAGGTTGTTCAGGAGGAATGGCTGCATACCTATCCCCACGGCCGCGAGCGGGTCGTGTTCGAACGCCGTGGCAAGGAGATCGAGCTCGGGTCCACCCTGCCGGAGCGCCGGGGACGCGCGGATCTGCTGCGTGGACTGCTGCGTGACAACGCGCTGTTGCTGAGCACCGCGTCGCAGGCCAACCAGGCCGAAGTCAAGCCGGTCTACCACTGGTTCCGCAGGAGACTCGTCCACCCTGCCAAGGTCCGCGAGATGCTGCCGCTGCTGATGTCCACGACCCATCACTCGCATCGGGAGTTCCTGGAGCTGTTGCGGGTCGCGGACCTCGGTATCAAGGCCATCGCCTTCGAGAAGACCGTTGCGGGGCGCCATTGGGTCCGGGTGCTGCACGGGCCCGACGGCGTGCCGCTCGACCTGGCGGACGAGTCCGAGGGCACACTGGCCTGGGCCGAGCTGCTGATCTACACCCTGGATGTGCTCGCTCTGGGTTCGGTGCTCGTCGTCGACGAGATCGATGCCAGCCTGCATCCGCGGCTGACGGCCCGACTCATCGAGCTGTTCCGGAACCCAGGGACCAACGCCAAGGGCGCACAACTGGTCTTCACGACGCACGACGCCACACTTTTGGGCACCAATCTCGGCGGAGAGGTGCTCCAACGCGACGAGATCTGGTTCGTGGAGAAGCAGGACGGGGCGTCTCGCCTCTTCCCGCTGTCGGACTTCCACCCTCGCAAGGGCGAGAACCGCGAGCGTCGCTATCTGGCCGGCAGCTACGGGGCGGTTCCGGTGGTCTTCGAGGACTCGCTCGTCAAATCGGTCCTGGCTGCCCGTGGGGACGGCGCCGATGGTCCGCCGTGAGCCCCCTCGCGGCCGGCGCGGGCCGATCCGGGATCCCCGGCGCACGTTCCTCATCGTGATCGGCGCCGGCAGCACCGAGCTGGCCTACCTCGAGGGCCTGCGTGATCATCGCAGGCTCGCGACCATGGAGATCGTCACCAAGCCGTCGGCGCCGGATCAGCTGGTCGCGTACGCGCGCAAACGGCGGGACCTCGCGGAATTCGACGAGGTGTGGTGCGTGACCGACGTCGACCATTACGAGAGCGAAGGCCGCAAGGTCACCGTGGCGGCGGCCGCGGCGAAACAGACCGGCATCAGCATCGCCGTCTCCAACCCGTGTTTCGAGCTCTGGCTCCTTCTGCACCACGAGGACCGCACGGCGTTCCTCTCCGACTGCGGCGCGGTGACGGGACAGCTCAGGAAGCACGTACGCAACTACGACAAAGCGCGCCTGCGGTTCAGCGACTTCGCCGGCGGCGTCGACCGGGCGATCGAGCGCGCCAGGAAGCTCGACCCCACCGGGAACGACCACACCCGCAATCCCTCGACGAGCGTCTGGCGGCTGGTCGGCGCGGTACTGGAGAACCAATGACGATCATTCGGCCCTACGGGGACACCACCGGGGACGGGATGGTGCAGCTGTCGTTCACGCTGCCGATCCCGCATGACAAGCGCGCCGAGGGCGCCGCCCTGCAACTCGCCGGGAAGATGGGGATGGACCCGGCGATGCTGGTGCACGCCAAGCAGATGGGCGACGCGTACAC
This sequence comes from Actinoplanes sp. CA-142083, assembly GCF_050942195.1. Classification (NCBI taxonomy): domain Bacteria; kingdom Bacillati; phylum Actinomycetota; class Actinomycetes; order Micromonosporales; family Micromonosporaceae; genus Actinoplanes; species Actinoplanes sp. CA-142083. Next base: position 5,413,016 of record NZ_CP192076.1, on the reverse strand, counting down.
GTTCTTCGTCGTCTACGGCAAGGTGAACCATCTGGTCGACACCGACAAGGTGCAGGTCGTGGAGCGGGACTATCCGCTGCTGTCGGCCAAGGAGGTCAACGCGGTCATCAAGCGGAAGCTGCGCCGCCGGCTCAACGTGGTGGGGGCGTGCATCGGGACCGACGCGCACACCGTGGGCATCGACGCGATCCTCAACCTCAAGGGGATCGCCGGTGAGAAGGGCCTCGAGTACTACCGGGAGCTGTCGGTGACCAACATGGGCGCGCAGGTCTCCGTGCCCGACCTGGTGGAGACGGCCCGCGAGCAGAAGGCCGACGCCGTGCTCGTCTCGCAGGTGGTCACCCAGCGCGACGCGCACCTGCAGAACACCCGGGCCATGTCGGCGGCGTTCCGGGAGGCGCTGCCGGAGGGCAAGCGACCGCTTCTGATCGTGGGCGGGCCGCGTTTCGACGAGCTGATGGCCGGTGAGCTCGGCGTCGACCGGATCTTCGGCCGCGGCACCACGCCCCGGGAAGTCGCCTCCTTCCTCGTTCACGCCCTCGCCGGCCCGTCCAACCACCCCACCACCACCCCTGACCGGACTGAAGGCCCTCTCTGATGATCACCGTGACGCATCGCCGCTACGTGCCCTACTCGCACGCTCACTACGCCGGGAACCTGGTCGACGGCGCCTATTCGCTCGGCCTGTTCGGTGACGTCGCGACCGAGGTGTGCATCCAGCTCGACGGGGACGAGGGGCTGTTCGCCTCTTACGACGACGTCCAGTTCAAGGCGCCCGTGCAGGCCGGCGACGTCCTCGAGATCACCGCGACCGTGGTCAAGATGGGCACCCGGTCCCGGAAGATCGCGTTCGAGTCGAAGGTCGTCTGCCGGGGCACCGGGGGATCGTCGGCCGCGGTGCTCGACGAGCCGATCGTGGCCGTGACCGCAACGGGCACGGTTGTCGTGCCGCCCAAGGGATGACGGCCGCCGTCTGCGTCGACGTCGGCTCCACGTACACGAAAGCCTGCCGTGTCTCTTTGACCACGGGGGAGATGACCGGCCGGGCGGAGGTGCCGACAACGGCCGCGAGCGACGTCCTGGCCGGTCTGGATCAGGCGGTCGCGGCGGTGGGGTTTGCCAAGACCGATCATCTGTACGTCTGCAGCTCGGCGGGCGGGGGTCTGCGGCTCGCGGTGGTGGGCTACGAGGCCCTGGTGACCGCGGAGGCGGGGCACCGGGTGGGCCTGTCGGCCGGTGCCCAAGTCGTACACGTCGCGTCTGGTCTTCTGGACGGCCGGGCCGTGACCGCTCTGCGCGCGTCCCGCCCGGATGTGATCCTCCTGGTCGGCGGCACCGATGGGGGTGACTCGTCGGTGCTGCTGCACAACGCCGGGCGGCTGGCCACCTCTCGGCTGCGCGTGCCGGTCGTCGTGGCGGGCAATTCCGACTTTTCCGATGACGCCGCCTCCCTGCTGGCCGCTCGGGACATTTCGGTCACCGTGACCTCCAATGTGCTACCGAAGATCGGCGTGCTCGACCCCGGGCCGGCGCGTGCGGCGATTCGCGACGTCTTTCTGCGGCATGTGATCGGCGGCAAGCGACTCTCGAAAGGCGGCCGCTTCGCCTCGCTGGTGCGGGCCGCCACCCCCGACGCCGTGCTCGCCGGAGTGGAGTTGCTCGCCGACCTGACCGGCACCGGCGTCCTCGTGGTCGACGTGGGCGGCGCGACCACCGACGTGTACTCGGCGCTGGTGCCCGACGCGGAGCTGACGGCTGGGCCGCGGCGTGACGTCGCGGGCACGCTGTGGCGCTCCCGGACCGTCGAGGGTGACCTCGGTGTTGCAGTCGGTGCCCCCGGAACTGTGGCGGCTGCCACAGCCGAGAAATTGGCACTTCCGGAAACCGGACAGCCGCCGACGCCGGAGAGTGATCGATCTCTGGCCGCCGCGGCCGCGATCGTGGCCCTGCGGCGGCACGCCCGCGGTCACTCTCCGGGTGCGGGGCAACCACGCACGGGAGGCCGCGACCTGCGGGAGGTCCGCCTGGTGGTCGGATCCGGCGGGGTGCTGCGGCACGGCGGCGGGCAGTATGTGCTGCAAGCGGTCCTGGCCGACACCGCCGGCGGGTGGGCCTCGCCGGCCGGGGCCCGTACCGTGGTCGACGAGCGGTACGTGCTCGCCGCGGCCGGCCTGCTGGCCATCGATCACCGTGACGCCGCCGTCGCCTTGTTGAACACGCTGTAACTCGATCGGGTACGGGACATGACACGCCGAGGAACGCGACACGCCCGGGAGCGGGGGAGGCTGTTGACAGGCGGGCGGGGGCCGGACGTACCGTCTTCAGGTCCTGAGCACGGCAAGCGATCGTTGTCTACTTCGTTCCTCCTCCCACTGGCCGCAGTCCTCGCAGGGGTCGCGCGTTCAGCCAGGTCCAGTGGGCGGGGGTCGGCGGGGCGGCTGTTGACCGATTGCAGCGTCGGTGGGGCAGGGGAACGGAGCGGCGCCAGTAGACAACGGCACGACGTGGGCAGCCAGTCCTCGGCGCGTCGGTCCGAAGGCGTACGCGACGTCCTGCTGACCCACCGGCCGTGCCCGGGAGACAAGGGAGCAGAAAAGGCGTGGCCGGAACTTCGCGGCCGCGCCTTTTCCTGTTGTTCCCGTGTTCCGGGTTCCCAGCTCGGACCGGTAGCCTCTCGCGCGTGGAAATGACGCTCCAGCCGCCGGTCGCGCCCCAGGTCACGGCGCACCCCGAGCCGCCCGCGCCGGTGCCGCTGCGCCCGGCCCTGATCCTCTCGGTCGCCGCCGGGCTGGCGCTGCTGCTGGCGCTTCCGCCGTTCGATCTCTGGCCGCTCGCGCCGGTCGGCGTGGCGCTGCTGGCGGTGGCCACCCACCGGCGGCGGCTGCGGGCCGGGTTCGGGCTCGGGTTCCTGGCCGGGGTGGTGCTGTTCTTCCCGCTGCTGCGCTGGACGAGCTTCGCGGCGGGCTGGCTGCCCTGGGCGCTTCTCTCCACCGCCGAGGCGGTGTTCTTCGGCCTCACCGGCCTGGCCACGGCCTGGCTGCGGCCGCTGCTCGACCGCTACCGGGGGCTGCTGTGGCCGCTGCTGCTCGGCCTGCTGTGGGTGACCCAGGAGGCGGCGCGCGACCGGGCCCCGTTCGGCGGGTTCCCGTGGGGGCGGCTCGCGTTCAGCCAGGCCGATGCCCCGGCGCTGCGGCTGGCGGCGTACGGCGGCGCTCCCGCCGTCACGTTCGCGGTGGCCGCGGCCGGCGGCGCCCTGGTCGGGCTGTTCTTCCTGCGCCCTTCCCTCGCCTCTCTCAAGACTCTGGAATGGCGCAAACCGTGGCGTGAGCCGGTCCTCGTGCTGCTGCTGATCGCGTTCGTGTTCGTGGCGCTGCCGCGGGCCCTGCCGGTCGGCGACGCGGGCGGTCCCACCAAGGTCGTCGCGATCGTGCAGGGCAACGTGCCGCGCCTCGGCCTCGACTTCAACGCCCAGCGCCGGGCCGTGCTCGACAACCACGTCAAGGCGACCCTCGCGCTGGCCGCCGACGTCCGGGACGGCAAGCAGAAACAACCCGACCTGGTGGTCTGGCCCGAGAACTCGAGCGACATCGACCCGCTGCGCAACCAGGACGCCGCCTCCGAGATCTCGGCGGCCACCGACGAGATCGGCGCGCCCATCCTGGTCGGCGCGGTGCTGCGCACCGGCAACCCCAACAACATCAAGAACGCCGGGTTGCTGTGGGTGCCGGGCGCCGGCCCCGACCCGACCCAGCGGTACGTGAAACGCCACCCGGTCCCGTTCGCCGAGTACATGCCGCTGCGCTCGATCGCCCGGCTCGTCACCGACAAGGTCGACCTGGTCAAGAACATGCTGCCCGGCTCCAAGCCCGGCGTGCTGCACACCGGCCCGCTGACCCTGGGCGACGTGATCTGCTTCGAGGTCGCCTACGACGGCATCGTGCGCGACACCGTCACCGGCGGCGCGCAGGTCCTCGCGGTGCAGACCAACAACGCCACCTTCAACGAGGCCGAGGCGCGCCAGCAGATGGCGATGGTGCGGCTGCGGGCGGTCGAGCACGGCCGCGACTCATTGATGGTTTCCACGGTGGGCGTATCGGGCTTTGTCGACGTTTACGGCAGCGTTCACAAGGAGACAGGATTCAACACCAAGTCGGTGCAGGTGCGTGCGATGCATCTGGGGTCGTCGCGTACGCTGGCGACTCGCTTGGGCGTGCTGCCCGAGCTCGCGGCTGTCGCCTTGGCGGCAGCCGCTCTGGTCGGCGCGTTCGTGCTGCGGCGCGGCCGGCGTGACATCACCGACGAGGGTGCGGAGAAGGCGGAGGCACGGTGAGCGACGCGGAAGGCTACCCGGGAGTGGGACGGGTCCTCGTGGTCATCCCGACCTACAACGAGGCGGACAACATCCGCATGATCACCGGGCGGGTCCGGGCCGCGGTGCCCGAGGTCGACATCCTCGTCGCCGACGACAACTCTCCCGACGGCACCGGCGCGATCGCCGACGAGCTGGCCGTCGCGGACGACCACATCTTCGTGCTGCACCGGGCCGGCAAGGAGGGCCTCGGCGCGGCGTACAAGGCCGGCTTCGCCTGGGCCAAGGACAAGGGGTACGACGCGGTCGTCGAGATGGACGCGGACGGCTCGCACGCCCCCGAGGAGCTGCCGAAGCTGCTCGACGCGCTCGCCGACCACGACGCGGTGCTCGGCACCCGCTACATCGCCGGCGGCAGCGTGCACAACTGGCCGATGCACCGGCTGCTGCTCTCCCGCGGCGGCAACATCTACATCCGGATGGCGCTGGGCATGCCGTTCCGCGACGCGACCGGCGGCTACCGGGCGTACCGGATGCCGGTCCTCGACGCGATCAACGTCGAGACGGTCGCCTCCACCGGGTACTCCTTCCAGGTGGAGCTCGCCTGGCGGTCGTACCGCAACGGTTTCCGGATGACCGAGGTGCCCATCACGTTCACTGAGCGCGAACACGGCGTCAGCAAGATGAGCGGCAACATTTTCAAGGAACAGCTGCTCAGGGTCACCGTGTGGGGGGTGCGGGCGCGCCGCGACGGCGCCCTCAAGCTGCTCGGGCGCAAGCCCCGCCAGGGTTCGACCTGGCCGTGACCGGGCCGGTGCGTGTCATGCTTGACCGACTGGCGTGACACCGGAGGCTCCCATGCAGCGTCGAGGATTTGCCCTGCTGCCCCTTGCCCTGGCCGTGCTCGCGGTCGCCGAGGTGGCGGTGTTCCTGACGGTCGTGCACGCCCTGGGCGGCGGCTGGGCCCTGCTCCTGCTGGCCGTCTTCACCGTTGCCGGCATGGCGTTGCTGCGCCGCGAGGGCATCCGCGGCTGGCGCGCGTTCCAGGCCGCCGCGGTCGAGGGCCGCCCGCCCGGCCCGCAGGTGAGCAACTCCCTCGCCGGTCTCGGCGGCGCGCTGCTGCTGGCCGTGCCCGGCTTCATCACCTCGGTGGCCGGTCTGTTCCTGCTGGTGCCGCCCGGGCGGATCCTGGCCCGGCGGGGCATCGAGCGGTTCGCCGAGCGCCGCGTCGACCCGCTCGTGGCCGGCGACCTGTTCGGCCCGCGCCGGGTGAAGGTGCGCCGCGGCGAGCCTGTCACCGTGGTGGTGCCCGAGCAGACCCCGGTCGCGGCCCCGACGGCGGCGATCGAGGGTGAGGTCATCGAGGGCGAGGTCTTGCGGTAAGCCTCAGTTCCGGTGTCCGCCGGACGAATATCTCCGGACGACGAGCAGAACCACTCATCGGATTGCCGGGTAACCGGACGAGTGACCGACATCGCACCACCCGCAGAACACCCATAACCCCGTAAAGTGGACCAAGGTCCACTTCGGCGAGGGTCCGCCCTGACGGGAACGGGCCGGGTCCGGTTACGCTCGTAGCGTTAACACCGCCGTCACAACGGTGGGACCAGAGCCTTGGCGACCGTGGAATCCCGCGGCCGCCCCTTTCGTTACACCAACGAGAGCAGCACCACGAGCGAGGGGAAAGCCGATCATGGGCGAACGCATGCTGCGCGGCAGCCGTCTTGGCGCAGTCAGCTACGAGTCCGACCGCAACACCGAGCTGGCTCCCCGGCAGACCCGAGAGTACCTCTGCGTCAAGGGTCACCAGTTCGAGGTGCCGTTCGCCGTCGACGCCGAGGTGCCCACCACCTGGGAGTGCAAGTTCGACGGCAGCGTCGCCCGTCTGGTGGACGGCAGCGAGCCCGAGCAGAAGAAGGCGAAGCCGCCGCGCACCCACTGGGACATGCTCCTGGAGCGGCGGTCGATCTCGGAGCTGGAGGACATCCTCAACGAACGGCTCCAGGAGGTCCGCACCCGCCGGGGCCGCTGACCCGGGTAGTCAACCGAAGACGAAAATGGCCGTCCCGCGCCGGGACGGCCATTTCGCGTATTCAGGACAAAGCCATCATCCTAGGATGCTCTAGGCGGGGTGCGCTTCGTCACGCTCGTCGCGCAGGCGAAAACCCAAAAACGAATCAACGGCAGCTGGTCTCCAACCCCACCCCGTTCACTGGGTGGGGTGAGTAAAGCAGAGGCCTACGACATTTTTCGCCGTCGTCCACAGGGGCGCCTCAGGACGACGTGCGGGCCTGCTGGGGTGGCGCCGGGCGGGTGCCGAGGGAAGCCAGGGCCGACGCGAGGTCGCTCACCTGGGCGGAGAGCTGGGCGGCGCGGGCCTGGGCGGACTCGGCGTCGGCCAGGGCGGCGGTCAGGCGGCGTTCCAGGTCGGCCCGGTCCTGGGTGGCCCGGTCGGCGGTGCGGGTGAGGTCGTCCTGGGCGCGGCGCAGAGTGTCCCGTTCGGTGACGGCGGCTGACAGGTCCTGGCGGGCCTGGGTGAGCTCGGCGGTGGTGGTGGCGTGCTCACGGCGTACGGAATCGGTGGTTTTCTGTGCGGCCGTGAGTTGATCGCTCAGCGTCTCGGCGCGGGTTGTGGCCTGCTGCGCTTGCTGGATGCTCGTGGCCAGGTCGCGTTCCAGGGCGTCGCGTTCGCGGCGGGTCTCCTGGAGCTGGGCGTGGGCGGCGGCCAACTCGTCGCGAGCTGCCTCCCGTGCGGCCGTCAGCTCCTGGCGGGCCTCTTCCCGGGCGGCGGTCAGTTCTTGGCGGCCCTGGTCGCGGAGGTCGGCGAGCTCGTTGCGGGCGGTGTCGCGTTCGGACTCGGCGCGCTCGCGGAGGGCGGCGGCCGCGGTGGCCTCGCGGCGGGCCTCGTCGCGGTCGGCCTGGGCCTGGCCGGTGGTTTCGGCGGCGGCGGTGGCCTTGCGGTCGGATTCGTCGGCGCGGTGGCGGGCCTCGTCGCGTTCGGCCACGGCGGCGGCGGTGAGTTGCTGGGCGTTGGCGGCGGCGGTTTCGGCGCGTTCGGCGTCGCGGCGGGCTTCGTCGCGCTCGGTGTGGGCGGCGGCCACCTGGGTGGAAGTCTCGGCTCGCAGCTCGGCGAGCTGGCGTTCCACGCCGGCGGGGGAGAGCTCGGAGTGCAGGGCGTCGGTGAGGGTTTCGACGAGCTGGTCGAGGCGGTCGACGACTTCCCAGGTGCGCGCCACCTGGCCGGCGAGGCCGGGGGAGGAGCGGTGCCGCATCCGGTTGTTGCGGGAGGCGCGCTGGCATTCGCCGTCGTTGTCCCGGCAGTAGCGGAAGGGCCGGCCGGCCGAGGCGCGCTGCGGGACGGGGCGTCCACAGTGGGCGCAGGGGCGGGTCTCGGTGTCCAGGGTGTCGTTGTCGCTCATTGCCTGATCACCCTAGGCGGGCCGGCGGGGCGATCAGCGTCACCACACCGGCGGCACTTCGCGCTCCACCGCCCTGGCCGTTCCATCCTAGGATGCCTTACGCGTAGTGCGCCGTCGCACAGACGCGCTCACCCCCAAACCAAAAAGGAATCAACGACGACCCACCTTCCGGATTTGACGTCGCCGGACGGTTCGGGGCCGGAGTAGCGTTTCGGCCGAGAGCGCGTGGAGGCAGCCATGGATCCGCATCGGGTGGGTGCGACGCTGGGGCTGGCCACGGCGATGCTGCTGGTGATCGCCGCGGTGGTGGTGGTCTACCGGTTCCTGCGGCTCTGCCTGGTGGATCTCGAGCGCGCGCCGGTGGTGGCGGTGCTGCCGCGGGAGGCGTGGCGGCTGCTGATCCTGTTTCTCATTCCGCTCGGCGGCCTGTTGTATTGGCGGTTCGGCCGGCCGCGCTGACCCGGGGCTCAGTGGGTGTTGGCGGCGGTGAGGAAGTCCTTGACGACCGGGGCGAGGGCGGCGGCTTTGACGATGTGGGTCTGGCCGGGGATGGTGCGGTAGCGGGCGTCGGGGAGGGCCTCGCTGAAGGCCTTGGCGGCGTTGCGCATGTACTGGGGGCTCTTGCCGCCGTCCATGACCAGGGCGGGGGCGGTGACGGCGTGCCAGCGGGCCGGGTCGAGGGGTGCGCCGCGGCCGGTGTCGCCGAGGATGCGCAGGTCGTAGGGGAGGGTGTGGGCGACGGACTTGAGCCTCTTCCAGGGTGGGGTGAAGGCCATGATGTGGACGATCGCCGCGGGTACGCCTACGTGCTTCATGAATTTCTTGATGGCGCCGGAGCGGTCGCCTTTCGCGATGAGGTCTTCGGTGTCGGCGATGAAGGTGGCTTCGCGTGGTGCGCGGGTGTTGTCGACGATGAAGGGCGGCTCGTAGAGGGCGAGTCTGGTGATGCCGGGGAGCTTGGCGGCGGCGTCGGCGGCGAGGACGGCGCCGGAGGAGGTGCCGAGCACGGAGGCCTGGCCGCCGGCGGCGGTGAGGACGGCTTGGAGGTCGTCGATTTCGCGGTCTTCGGTCCAGGGTTCGGTGTCGCCGCTTTCGCCTCGGCCGCGGCGGTCGTAGAGGTAGACCGTGAAGGTGTCGGCGAGGGCGGTGGCGAGGCCGCGGTTGGGTCCGTTGTCGCGGTAGCACATGGCGCCGTCGACGAGGATGAGGGCGGGGCCGGCGCCGTGGGTCTCGTAGGTGATGGTGGTGCCGTCGGCTGAGGTGACGGTGGGCATGGCGGGGTCCTTTACAGGGTGTGGAGGAACGCGGTCCAGTCGGTGTCGTCGGGGGTGTAGAGGGCGTGGTCGGCGACGAGGGCGCCGTGGAAGCCGCGGATGTAGCGGTGCAGGCCGGTGGGGGTGCGCAGGCCGAGGGTGTGGGGGTTGCTGTAGTAGACGGTGGCGTCGCCGAGTTTTTCGTGGAGGGCTTTCCAGGTGGCGTCCCAGTCGGTGACGGGCGGGCCGAAGGCGGTGACCGGGGTGGCGGTCTGGCCGGGGTAGTGGCGCAGGTGTTCGACGAGGGTGGCGAAGAAGAGCTGGGTGCCGTATTGCATGGCTTCGTATTCGTCGGCCCAGTCGTCGCCGGGGAGGAAGCCGCTGGTGACGCTCTTGAGGACGGTGGCGGAGTGGTCGCGGCCCTCGATGAGGAATTCGTAGGCGCTGAATCGGCCGTCGGGTGCGCGCTCCGACTCGTACGCGAAATGCTGTGGTTGATCTTTGGTTTTGATCGTGCCGGTGGGGATCCAGTTGTCGCCGAAGGCGGTGCGGACGGTGTTGCCGTCGATGTCGGTGCGGCCGATGAACCAGGTGGTCATGCCGGGGCCGGTGGCGATGGCGTCCCAGATCTGGGCGGGGGTGGCGTCGACGGTGGCGTCGAGGTTGATCTCGTAGTCCTTGCCCATCAGTGGTCTTCCTTCGAGTCGAGCGCCGGGTGGACCGCGACGACGAGGCGGTGCTTGCGGCCGGTTTCGCTGTGGTACTTGCTGATGAGTTTGGTGACGTTGTCGGTGAGCTCGGCGGCGAAGGCGGCGCGGTCGTCGGGGGTGGCGAAGCGGATCTCGCCGTCGAGCGCGAAAGTTGCCACGCGTTGTTTCGCTTGGGTGGCGCCGGTGATGAGGGCGCCGACGTCGCGGACGAGGCGGCCGGCGAGGGCGAGGAGCCAGCGTGCGGAGAGGCGGTCGGGGGCGCGGCCGGGGTCGGGGGCGACGGCGGCCATGGCGGCGGGGGAGATGACGTAGGAGGCGGCGGTGGCTTGCATCATGCGTTCGGTGACGTTGCCTTTGCGGCGTTCCTCGACGAGGTGGATGAGGCCGTGGTGTTCGAGGGTGCGCAGGTGGTAGTTGACTTTTTGGCGGGGCAGGCCGATTTTGCCGGCGAGCATGGTGGCGCTGCCGGGCTGGGCGAGCTCGGCGAGGAGCCGGCTGCGGATGGGGTCGAGGGAGACCTCGGCGGCGGCGGGGTCCTCGATGACGGCGATGTCGTGCATGGGTCGACCCTCTCACCGAAAACAAAAGTTGTCCAGCCTTGTTTTGTGGTCGGCTGTAGGCTGCGACATGTGGATCACTTGCTGCGGCCGGGCTGGGCGGCCACGGAGCTCACTCACAGCACGGCGAACGAGGTCACGGGCGGCGTGTGGCGGGTGCGCCGCGACGAGGACACCGTGATCCTTAAGGTGGCGACACCGCGGCGGCCGGGCGCCGCCGCACACCTTTCCGCGAGCACCGACCCGGGGCACTTCAACTACTGGCGTCGAGAGATTGACGCGTACGGGTCGGGGCTGGCATCAACCGCATTTCCGCTGTTCTCGGCGCCGTCGTTGCTCGGGGTCTCGGAGTTGGCGGACGGGTCGGCGGCTTTGTGGCTGGAGGACGTCGGCGGCGCGTCGCAGGTTTCGCTGGACGCGGCGTCGCTCGGTGACATCGCCTTCCGGCTCGGGGCCGGGCACGCGAGATGGCTGGGTTCTTTGCCGGCGGATCCATGGCTGGCGCGGGATTTCCTGCGGGATTACACGCTCGCCCAGCCGGTCGTGGCGGAGGACTTCGACTGGGATCATCCGGTCGCGGTGGCGGCCTGGCCGGCGTCGCTGCGCGACGGCCTGCGCCGCGTGTGGGAGCGGCGGCACGACTTGCTGGCGGCTGCCGACGACTTTCCGCGTACGTTGTGCCACCACGATGTGTGGCCGATGAACCTGGTCGTGGCGGAGCGTGGTCCGGTGTTGCTGGACTGGGCCTTCGTGGGGCCGGGCGCGATCGGCGAGGACGCGGCGAACCTGGCCCTCGACACGTTCTGGGACGGCCTCGTCGACATCGGGTTGCTGGCGCCGGTGCTGAAGGCGGTGAGCGACGGGTACGTGCGGGGGCTGGACGGCGCGGTCGCGACGCCGGTGGTGGAGCGGGCGATCAAGACGACGGGCGCGGCGAAGTACTTCTGGATCGCGCCGCGGATGCTGATGATGCCGGCGTCGTTCTCGTACGACCGGCGTGATCTCGCCGGTGTGTTCGCCGGCCGGGCGCCGTTGCTGGAGGTCGTGGTGCGGTGGGCGGACGAGGTCCTCGGATGAGTTCGCCGCGGCCGCCACTCCCCCCAGGCGTGGCGGCCGCGGCTTCAGGCGACCGCGACGGTCTCCTTGTCGGTGGCGGGCTTGCCGGCCGGGCGGGTGGCCAGGGCGGCGAAGCCGAGGCCGAGCGCTGACCACAGCACCGCCTGGGTGCCGAGCGAGGCGATCCGGAAGTTCCACAGCAGCGTGGCGGGGAACGTGTCGGGGACCTCGTTGACCGTGGGCAGCAGGGCGTACCCGATGGTGACGACGACCAGGAAGCCGGCCACGCCGGCGAGGGCCTGGCGCCACTCGGCCGGCTGGGTGCGGGCGGCGATCACCCCGGCCCAGATCGCGACCAGGCCGAGCACGACGATCGCGAGGTAGCTGATCGTGCGCTGGTTGATCGTGGCCGGGTTGCCGACGGCCGGCGGGTTCGGCGGATATTTCAGGTAGGGCACGACGACGATGCCGAGCAGGGCCGCGCCGGCGAGGCCGAGCGCGGCGCGGGTGTCGCTGCGGGTGCGCAGGCGGCGGCGCAGCACCGTGTACGCGGTGGCGAGGATCCCGCCCATGGCGACGCCGTAGAGGCCGGTGGCCAGGAACAGCCCGCCCTTCTGGCCGTCGCGGCTGACGAGCTCCTCGTCGTGGTGGCCGTCGTCGCCGGTGGCGTGGGCGTTGGCCTCCTCGATCGCGATGGCGGCGTCGACCTTGGGTTCACCCGCCGCGTACGCGAAGATGCCGGCCAGCAGCCCGGCGATCAGGCCCGCGAGAAGGCCCCGCAGCAGCAGCGTGCCGTAGGTGGGCGCGGTCGTGCGGGCGCTCAGTGGCACGGGACGCCGAGCAGGTGCCGGCCGTCGTGCATGAGCTCGTGCAGGAACATCCCGCTGCGCGAGACGGCGCCCTGGTCGAAGGCGACCAGGTAGGTGATCAGCAGCATGAGCGACACCACGGCGACGGCCGTGACCAGCACGCGCGGGGAGACAGCGGGGTTGGCCGCTTGAGCCTGGGGCATGGGGGCAGAACCTCCTTGCGGGATGACGCGTCCCGTTCGACAGGCTGCGACGTGTGAGCGTCCTGACTCACGGGACTCGTCGTCCCGTTCACAGTGGCGCGACCGCACCGGACTCTCACCGGTTTCCCTCACGACGCCGCAGATTTGGTGCCCTCAACCTAACGGCGGCCGGTGCCCGCGCACAACCGGCGCCCCGCCGAATCTGTCGCACCCCCTCGGTACCATCCATCGCAATCGTTGTAGACGGGGGTGTGATCCGATGCTGGGGCGTCGCCTGGCGGCCGCGACGGTGGCGCTGTGCGCCGTGCTCGTGGCGCCCGCCCCCGCGCAGGCGGTGGTGTGCGAGCAGGCGCCGCCGAAGCTGCCGGTCTTCAAGGGCACCCCGCCCGAGGACGAGGTGTATGCCCCGAAGCGCCTGGCCCCCATCGCCACCGGCAAGGGCGTGCGGGTCGCGGTCGTCGACTCCGGTGTGGACGCCACCCACCCGCAGCTCAGGGACAACGTCGAGCGCGGCGCCGACTTCCTGCACGGCGACGACAACGCCGACCAGGACTGCGTCGGCCACGGCACCGAGGTCGCCAGCATCATCGCCGCCCGGCCCGCCTCGGACACCGGTTTCCAGGGCCTGGCGCCCGGCGCGACCATCGTGCCGGTCCGCATCAGCGAGCAGAAGGAGATCGACGGCAAGGCGGTCGGTGACCGCGGCACCCCGCGCCAGTTCGCGCAGGCGATCGACTGGGCCGTCGACCAGGGCGACGCCCAGGTGATCAATCTCTCGCTGGTGATGACCGCCGACAACGCCGAGGTGGCCGCCGCGGTCCAGCGTGCCCTGGACGCCGGCGTCGTGGTGGTCGCGGCGGCCGGCAACAACGGCGCCGGCCAGACGGAGGCCGACACCCCGTATCCCGCCGACTTCCCCGGCGTGATCGGGGTCGGCGCCGTCACCCTGGATGGCACCAGGGCCGACTTCTCGCAGAAGGGCGACTACGTCGACCTGGTCGCCTACGGCAAGGACGTGACCGCCGCCGCCCGCGGCTCCGGCCACTTGACCGACCAGGGCACCAGCTTCTCGACCCCGTTCGTGACGGCGACGGTCGCCTTGATGCTCGAGCGTTTCCCCGGCCTGACTCCCGCCCAGGTCCTGCAGCGCCTGAAAGCCACCGCCGACCCGCCGCCGGGCGGCACGAAGGAGTACGGCGCCGGCCTGCTCAACCCCTACCGTGCCATCACCGAGTCGCTGGGCCCCGACACCCGCAACGTGGCGGCCCCGCAGGTGATGCACCCCGACGATCCCGCGGTCGCGGCCCTGGCCGCCCGCCGTGCCCACTCCCAGCAGATGGCCTTGCTGTTCGCCGCCATCGGCGCCGGCCTGGTGGTCTTGCTGGCCGCCGCCGCCCTGATCGTCCGCCGCGGCCGGGCCCGAGGCTGGCGCCCGGCAGGCCCCGGCCACCGCTGACGGCCGCCCCGCCCTGACCGTTCGCCGAAACCGAACGCTCGGCCGGTGCCCCGCAGGCCCGGCCACCACTGCGGTCGGCCCTGCCCTGACCGTTCGATGAGGCCGAATCCGCCGGCGGCGGGTGGCCGGTGACGTGCGCGGGCGCGACCTTGATGTGTTCCGGTGCGGGGCGTGCGGCAAATCATCACGGCTGCGGGCGTCGTGCTCGCTGCGGCGCCGGCGTTGGCGACCTTGATGAGCTCTGGTGCGGGGTGCGCGGCAAGTTGTCAACGCTGCGGTGCGGTGCTCGGCGGGGCGTTGGCGACCTTGATGAGCTCTGGTGCTTGGCGCGCCGCAAGTTATCAAGGCTGCGGTTCTGGGGCGCGGCGTTGGCGACCTTGATGAACTTCGGTGCGGAGCGCGCGGCAAGACATCAAGGCTGCGGGGCGGGAGCGCCCTGGGCGCCCAAGCGGTGGCGATCGGGTGGGGCTCCGGCGCGGGTGGCAGGGCGGCGTCAGTGGGCAGGGGGCTGCGGGGTGCGCGGGTGGGCGGGGCCGTGCAGTCGAGGCGGCGATGGGGTGCGAGCGGGCAGGGCGGCGGTTGCGCGGCAGCGACGAGTGGCAGGGGCTTTGGTGCTGTGTGGGTGCGGGGAGCCATGCAGTCCCGTCGGCGGTCGGGTGCGGGCGGGCAGGGGCGGCGGTGACGGTGGGTGCGGGTGGGGTGGGTGTTGGTGGGGTTTTGGGGGAAATTGCTGATGGTGAATCTGTGAAAGGCTCGAGTTTCGGGGGGTTTGCGGGCGGGTTACGGTCCGGCCATGGCGATGAAAGCGCTTTCAAAGGCGACGATCTATCAGGTCGCTCAGGTCGCGGGAGTGTCCATCGCCACGGTGTCTCGGGCTCTGCGCGGGTCGGAGCTGGTCACTGAGCAGACGCGGGAGAGGGTTCTCGCGGCCGCGAGGGAGTTGCAGTTCACGCCTAGCCGGCTGGGGCGGTCGCTGGCTGAGGGGCGGCACGCGGCGAACGGGATCGTGTTCCCGGATCTGGTGGGGCCGTACTACGCGGAAGTGGTCCTCGGGTACGAGGCGGCGGCTGCGGGTTTCGGCAGCAGCGTGCTGATTCTGGCCACCAGCGGGCGGCCGGACGCGGAGGCCGCGGTGCGGGACATGGCGTCGCGGGTGGACGGGCTGACCGTGATGGGGCAGACGGTCAGCGACGAGGTGATCGGGAAGCTGGCGGCGACCGGGCTGCCGATGGTGCTGCTCGCGCGGGATCCGGTGCCGGGGGTGGACACCGTGCGCGCGGAGAACCGGAGGACGGCCGAGGCGCTGGTGGCGCATCTCCTGGAGCACGGGCACGAGAGGTTCGTGTTCCTGGGGGACCCGGACGGGTCGCCGGACGTGAAAGGGCGCTGGGTGGGCGTGCAGAAAGGGCTGGCCACGGCCGGCGCGGCGCCCGCGGAACTCGTACGGATAACTGGTCTTGATGTTGAGGCGGGCCGGGCCGCGGCGCGTGCGCTGGGCGATCAAGCGCAAGCGGTGATCTGCGCCAACGACGAGGTGGCGCTGGGGGTGCTGCTGGAGCGGCCGCGACAGACCGTGACGGGCTGGGACGACCTGATGGCGGCGCAGTTCGCGGGGCTGACCACGGTGCGTCAGCCGATGCGGGAACTGGGCGCCACCGCGGCCCGGTGGCTGAACCGGCGCATCACCGAGAGCAACGACACCGCCGCCGCGGCCCGGCGGCGGATTCTGCCTACCCGGCTGGTCGTCCGGACCAGCTGCGGAACCCACTCCCCGGAGGTTCACCGATGAGGCAACGATTCGTCGCCGCCGCCGCGTGTGCGGCGCTGGCGTTGAGCGTCGCGGCCGGTTGCGGTCGTGACTCGAGCGGAGGGTCCGAGACCGCCAAGGCGGTCGGCGAGGGCAAGGCCAGCGGGGAGATAACCGTCTGGGCGATGGGTACGGAGGGGGAGAAGCTCGCCGAGTTCGCGAAGGGCTTCACCGCCGAGAACCCGGACGCGAAGGTGACCGTGACGGCGGTGCCGTGGGAGTCGGCGGGTCAGAAACTGTCGGCGGCGATCGCGGCGAAGCAGACCCCGGACGTGTCGATGATCGGGACGACGATGGAGGGCGGGCTCGCGAAGACGGGCGCGCTCGACCCGACGCCGACCGACCTGTTCCAGAAGAGCACATTCTTCCCGGGCGCCTGGGACACGACGGTTGTCGACGGCACGTCATACGGGGTGCCGTGGTATGTGGAGACCCGCGGCATCTACTACCGCACCGATCTGGCCGCCAAGGCGGGTTTCCCGGACGGGCCGAAGACGTGGGACGACCTGACCGCGATGGCCAAGGCGATGCAGACGAAAGCCGGCGCGAAATGGGGCTTCAACATTCAGCCCGGCAAGACCGGCAGCTGGCAGTCGGTCCTGCCGTTCGGCTGGTCCAACGGCGCGGACATCGCGGCGGACGGGAAATACACGTTCGACACCCCGGAGATGACCGAGGCCCTCAAGTACTACCAGTCGTTCTTCACCAATGGGCTGTCGCCTAAGGACCTGCCGCAGGGGGCGCTCGAGCCCGCGTTCGTGAAGGGTCAGATCGGCGCGTTCATGTCGGGGCCGTGGCACGTCGGCATCCTGAAGGACCAGGGCGGCAAGGACTTCTCGGTGGCGCCGATGCCGACCGGGAAATCGTCGACGTCGTTCATCGGCGGCAGCAACCTCGCCGTGTTCAAGGACGCGAAGAACCGGGACTCGGCGTGGAAGTTCATCGCCTGGCTGAGCAAGCCCGACGTGCAGGTGAAGTGGTATCAGACGGTCAGCGACCTGCCGGCCGTGCAGTCCGCGTGGACCAATTCCGCATTGACCGGAGACAAGATCCTGCAGGTGTTCGGCGAGCAGCTGAAGTCCGCGAAGGCGCCGCCGGCGTATCCGACGTGGGATCAGGTCGCCGCGGTGTTCGACACCGAGGTGGAAAAGGTGTGCGTCGGCGGCGAGGACCCGGCCGCCGCGTTGAAGGCGGTGCAGCAGCAGGCCGACACGATCGGGACCGGGGTCTGACGTGGCCGTCGTGACCACGGTCGGCACGACCGCGACCGACCAGCCCACCGCCGCCGGGAACACCGCCGGACGACGGAAATGGCGCAGGGCGGTGACGGGCTGGTCGTTCGCGGCGCCGTTCACCGTCCTGTTCGTGGTGTTCGCGTTGCTGCCGGTGGTGGCGTCGCTTCTGATGAGCGTCACCGACATGCGCTCCACCGATCTGCGGCACCCCCTTTCCGTGAACTTCGTCGGGCTGGACAACTACACGAAACTTTTCGCCGACACGTTGTTCCAGAAAGCCGCAGTTAACACGGCGGTGTTCGTCCTGTTCGGCGTGCCGTTGACGATCGTCGCGGCGATGGCGGCGGCGAACGCGCTGAACTCGGGGCTGATCCGGCTCCGCGGCCTGTTCCGAGTCGGTTTCTACCTGCCCGTGGTCACCAGCATCGTGGCGATCGCGGTGGTGTGGCGGTTCCTGCTCGACCCGGGCGCCGGCCTGGTCAACAACCTGCTCGCCCAGGTCGGCATCACCGGCCCCAACTGGCTCGGCGACCCCAGCACGTCCCTGGCGTCGATCACCGTGATGGCCGCGTGGCGGAACTTCGGGTCGCTCATGGTGATTTTCCTCGCCGCTCTGCAAGGCATTCCGATTCACCTGTACGAGGCGGCGACGCTGGACGGCGCGGGGCGATGGCAGCAGTTCCGCCACGTGACGCTGCCGTTGATGCGCCCGGCTCTGCTGTTCGGCGCGGTCATCACCGGCATCGGGTATCTGCAGCTGTTCGAGGAGCCGCTCGTGATGACGCAAGGCGGACCGTTGTCGTCGACGCTGTCGGTTTCGTACCACATCTACAACCAGTTCGGGTTCGGCAATTACGGCTACGCGGCCGCGGCGGCGTACGTGCTGTTCGTCGCGATCGTGGCGCTGTCGGTGCTGCAGTTCCGGCTGCTGGGGGCGCGCGATGCTGACTAGACGCGACGTGATCGCCCGGATCGTTCTCTACACGCTGCTGTTCGGCGGGCTGCTGGTCGTCGTCGGGCCGTTCCTGTGGATGCTGCTGTCCTCGTTCAAACCGGAAGGGGAGATCCGCGCGGACCCGCCGACCTGGTGGCCGCAGCATTGGACGCTCACCCACTATCACGAGCTGTTCGCGCGGCTCGACTTCCCGCGGTACTTCCTGAACTCGGCCGTCGTCGCGGTGCTCGTGACGCTGGGGAACCTGCTGTTCTGCTCGCTGCTCGGCTACGCCCTGGCGAAGCTGAACTTCCCCGGCCGCAAAGCCTTGTTCCTCACGGTGCTCGGCATGCTCATGGTGCCCGGCATGGTGACGTTCGTGCCGCAATTCGTGCTCGTCAGCAATTTGGGGCTGGCCAACTCGTACGCGGGACTGGTGTTGCCGTTTCTCGCCGGCCCGTTCGGGGTGTTCCTGATGAGACAGTTCCTGCTGTCGATCCCCGACGACCTGATCGAAGCGGCCCGCGTCGACGGGGCCGGGGAATGGCGGATCTTCTGGCGGATCGTGCTGCCGCTGTGCAAACCGGCCCTGGCGACCCTCGGCATCTTGACGTTCCTCGCCTCGTGGAACAACTTCCTGTGGCCGCTCGTGGTGGCCACCACCGATGACATGTACACGCTGCCGGTCGCGCTCGCGCTCTACAGCATCGGGCAGAACCGCATCTATTTCGGGCTGCTTCTCGCCGGCGCTGTCGTCGTCGTGCTGCCCGTCCTCATCGTCTTCCTGGTGCTGCAGCGGCAATTCCTGCGCGGCATCGCCACGACCGGTCTCAAGTGAGGGGTGTATTCGTGGTGAGACGTCTGCTCGGCTCTTTGCTCGCTTCCGTCCTCGTGCTCGGTTCTCTCGTGGGCGCCGGGACCGCCGATCCGCTGCGCGGCTATGCGCGGGACACCTGGCGCTCCCTGACCGCCATGACCGACCTGGCGACCGGCCTGGTCGCCGACAACCTCAGCGGCGACTTGTCCGTCAAATCGTCCTATACGTCACCCACCAACATCGGCGGCTACATGTGGTCGGCCGTGGTCGCGCGAGACCTTGGGTTGATCTCCGGCCGGGAGGCGACCGCCAGAGTGTCGAAAACCCTCGATACCCTGGCTACCCTGAAACACCATGAAAAATCGGGCATGTTCTACAACTGGTACGACCCGCGCACGGGAGCGGTGGTGACGGTCTGGCCCGAGGACGGCTCGACGGTCACGCCGTTCCTGTCGAGCGTCGACAACGGCTGGCTGGCGGCGTCACTGCGAGTGGTCGAGGGTGCGATGCCATCACTGCGCGGAAAGGCCGGCCGGATCCTGTCCGCGATGAACTTCGGTTACTTCTACAACCCGGCCGCGCAGACCCCGATCGGCACGCGCGGGCTGATTCGCGGCGGTTTCTGGGACACGCAGCCGCCCGGCTGCTCGGTCACCGACGCGGACAAGGGCGTCTGGTTCACCTGCAACCACTACGACATCACCGTGACCGAGCCGCGGATCGCCACCTACCTGGGCATCGGCGCCGGGCAGATCCCGCCGGCCGCGTACTACGACACCATGCGCACCCTGCCCGACAACTGCGACTACTCCTGGCAGGAGATGCAGCCGCGAGGCTTCACGACCACGCACCTCGGGGTGCAGGTCTACGAGGGCTCCTACCGGTACCGGGGCATCACGTTCGTGCCGAGCTGGGGCGGCGACATGTTCGAGGCGCTCATGCCCGACCTGTTCGTCCCCGAGGCCGCGTGGGGCCCGAACAGCTGGGGACGCAACCATCCGGCGACCGTGGCGGCGCAGATCGAGCACGGCCTCAACGACGCCCGGTACGGCTACTGGGGGTTCTCCCCGGCGTCGAACCCGTTCGGCGGTTACTCCGCGTGGGGTGTCGACGCGATGGGCATGGACACCGACGGTTACCCGTCGGATGTGCAGGGCGGCAAGTACGACGCCGGGTTCGGTGACTGCCGGCCGGCCGGTCCGCCCGCCGTCTACGGCGACGGCGTGGTGACTCCGCACGCGGCGTTCCTCGCGCTGCCCTACGCGAAACAGCCCGCCCTCCGCAACCTTTCCAAGATCAAGAGCGATTTCGACGCGTACGGGCCGGGCGGCTTCTACGACGCGGTGGCGGTGCGCAGCAAGACCGTGGCCAAGCGGTACCTGTCCCTCGACCAGTCGATGATCATGGGGGCGATCGGGAACGTGTCCGCGAACAACGTGCTGAAGCGGGCGTTCGTGACCCCGTCGTTCGAACGGGCGGTCCGGCCGCTGCTGGCCGCGGAGACGTTCAACGTGCCGGCCCGGCAGCCGCTGCCGCAGCTGGGCAGGGGGCGCTGATGACGATCGAGGACCAGGCCCGGGCCCGGTGGGCGGAGCTGATGGGCGGCGGCGGCGCCCAGGACCGCACCCCGGGCGACCCGGTCGTGGCGGACCTGCCCGCGCCGGCGGGGGTGAAGGCTGTCGCCGGGCGCGGGCAGGTGACCGTGAGCTGGGAACCCGTCGACGGCGCCATCGGCTACGCCGTCCACCGGGCCGTATCCGAGTCGGGGCCGTTCGAGGTCGTCGACCACGGCGGCGGGGACGTCCTGGCGGTTCCGCACGGGCCGTACGCGGACACGACCGGCGGGCGCGGCGGCTGGTACGCGATCGCGGCGCTGTCGACGGTCAACGCGATCGGGCCGCTGTCGGCGCCGGTGCCCACCCACGATGCCGACGGGCCGGCCACGGTCACGGTCAAGATCGGCGGCCCGGCCAAGGAACAGCTGCACCGCGTCTGGCAGGAGATGGTCGGGTCGGAGCACCTCAGCCATCTGCTGTGCACGGACACCACCGGCGGGCAGGTCATCGGGGACGAAGTGCGGGAAGCGCTGCGGCGGGTCCACGACGAGCTCGGCGTGCGAACCGTGCGGGCGCACGGGATCCTCGCCGACGTCTACCGCGGCGGCACGTTCGACTTCAGCACCGTGGACCAGGTGTACGACACCGTCCGCGACCTGGGGATGACGCCGGTCGTCGAATTCGGGTACATGCCGCGGGAGCTCGCCGCCGATCCGTCGCGCACGGTTTTCGCGTACGAGGGAATCATCTCGCCGCCGAAGGACTGGGATCTCTGGCACGAGCTGATCCGGGCCTTCACCACGCACCTGGTGGAGCGGTACGGGATCGAGGAACTGCGCGAGCGGTGGCGGTTCGAGGTGTGGAACGAGCCGAACCTGTCGGTGTTCTGGTCCGGCACCCCCGAGGAGTACTGGCGCCTCTACGCGTCCACGGCGGCCGCGGTGAAATCGGTGGACCCGGCGCTGGCGGTCGGCGGCCCGGCCACCGCGGCGGTCGGGTGGATCGACGACCAGCTGAAAGTGGACGCGCCCGTCGATTTCCTTTCCACGCACGTGTACGGCACCTTGCCGCTGGACCTGAGGCCATGGGCCCAGGGCCGGCCGATCCTGTGGACCGAATGGGGGGTCACCGCCACCCACGGCAGCTCCATCAACGACTCGGTGTTCGCCGCCGCGTTCCTGCTCAAAGGCATGCGGTCGGCGGCCGGCCGGCTCGACGCCCTGGCGCCCTGGGTGGCCTCCGACCACTTCGAGGAGCTCGGCCGGCCGCAGCGGCTGATGCACGGCGGCTTCGGGCTGCTGACCGTCGGGAACCTGGCCAAGCCGAAGTTCTGGGCACTGTGGCTGGCGCAGAAGCTCGGACCCGCGGAACTGCCGATGTCGTTGTCGGGCGACGGCGCCGGCAGCCTGGTCGAAGCCTGGGGATCGGCGTACGAGGACGGCGGGATCGGGGTCCTGCTGTGGAACAGCACCCTCGACCACAGCCGCGGCGACGGGGAGGCCGCGCTGGCCCGGCTGGTGCGGTTCGCCCCGCAACTGGCGGGCCCGCACACGTTGCGGGTGTGGCGGGTGGACGCCGACCACGGGAACCTGCGCTGGGAGGGCACCTGGCCCAGCGACGCCGAATGGGCCGGGCTCAAGGCCCGCGACGTCCTGCGGGAGGCCCAGCCGGCGCGGCGGGTCACGCCCGGGGAGGAACTGGTGTTCGCGCTGCCCAATCCCGGGATCGTCTTCCTGGAAGTTCGGCCGGTGTAGCGGCCTGCACCAGCGGCAGGCGCACGTTCGCGGAGGGGATGCGGCCCTCGTCGTACAGGATGGCCTTGATGATCGTGGGGTTGGGCTCGGCGAACAGGGCGGCCGACAGCGTGGCCAGCCGGTGGCCCAGCGCGCGGGCCTCGGCGAGGTCGCCCTGCCGCCAGGCGGTGATCAGCCGCGCGTAGGACGCGGTGTCGACGTGGGCGGAGGCGAGGATGCCACCGTGCGCGCCCATCGCGAGCAACGGGGAGAGCAGGACGTCGTCGCCGGCCAGGATCGTGAAGTCGGGCGGCGGCGACGCGAGGAACGCGACCACCTCCGGGTCGATCGCGCCGGGCGCGAACTTGATCGCGGTGACGTTCGGGATCGCGGCCAGCCGGTGCAGGGACGCCGCGGTCAACGGCTGGGCGGTGCGGTAGGGCACGTGGTAGACGACCAGCGGCACCGGGGAGAGGGCGGCCAGGTGCTCGAAATGCGCGCGGACGCCCTCCGGGCCGGGCCGCAGGAACGGCGGGACCAGGCTCAGCGCGCCGGTGACGGCCGGCCGGTCGGCGAGGATGCGCAGCTGGTCCGGGTCGTTGGCGCCCACGATCAGCGGGGAGCCGTGCTCGCGGCACACCGCGGCCAGAAGGTCCAGGACGTCGCGGCGCTCGGCGGCGGTCAGCGACGACGGCTCGGCGGTGGTGCCCAGCGCCACCAGGCCGGTCGCGCCGTCCTCGAGCAGCTCGTGGGCCAGGGCCTCCAGGGACTGCCAGGCCACGTCGCCCTGCTCGTCGAACGGGGTGATCACGGGAACGTAGAGCATGCGTTCCACCGTGCCCGCGCCCAGCAGTTAGGTCCAGTTAATTCTGCTGCCGGATGTTTAAGCAATGCTTATTTGTACCGGGCGGTGTCGTGGACACCGGCCCCCGACGAGGCGCTCGCCGAGCAGCTGCCGGCCTTCGTCCAGGGCATGCTGGACAACGGCCCGCGCCAGCGAGCGCCTCGCCGTCAGCGGATCAGGCGCGCGTCCACTTCTGGTTGGAGCCGCCGGTGCAGTCCCACAGCTGAAGCTGGGCGCCGTTGGCGGTGTTGCGGTCCTTCACGTCCACACACCGGTTCGCCGACACGTTCACCAGGTCGCCGGCCGCCGTCAAGGTGAAACGCTGAACCGGGTTGCCGTTGCAGGTGACCAGCTGGATCGGGGTGCCGTTGGCGAGCGCCCCGCCCGCCGGGTCCATGCATTTGCCGAGCGCGCGCAGCGTGCCGTCGCTGTTCGCCGTCCACTGCTGGGCGCCGGTGCCGTTGCAGTCGTAGGTCTGCAGCCGGGCGCCGTCGACCGGGTTGGCGCCGGGGATGTCGATGCAGCGCCCGCTCAGGCTGGACTTCAGCGCGCCGCCGCCGCTCGGCGGCGGAGTCGTGCTAGACGTGCTGACGTGCACGTAGTCGATCAGCATCCGGCTCTCGGCGGGCAGGCCGGCCGGGTTGCCCTGGCCGAAGTTACCGCCGACGGCCAGGTTGAGGATGATGAAGAACGGGTGGTTGTAGACCCAGCTGACGTTGCCCTTGGCGGCCTGCAGCGAGGCCGGGGTGGCCCGGAAGAACTCCTGGCCGTCCACGGTCCAGACGATCTGGTTGGCCGACCAGTCCACGGCGAAGTTGTGGAACGCCTGGTACCAGGGCGAGCCGGCCACGATGCTCGCGCCGTAGCCGTTGCCGCCGGAGTAGCCCGGGCCGTGCAGCGTGCCGTACAGCCGGTTGGGGTCCCGGCCGACGACCTCCATGATGTCGATCTCGCCGTCGGTCGGCCAGTTGCCGCCGCCGAGCATCCAGAAGGCGGGCCAGAGGCCGGAGCCGTTGGGGACCTGGATGCGGGCCTCGATGTGGCCGTACTGCTGGGTGAACTTGCCGGAGGTCTGGATCCGGCCCGAGGTGAACTGGCAGGCGCCGTTCCAGCAGTCGTTGTGGCCGCCGCTGCCCTTGCGGGCGGTGATGACCAGGTGGCCCTGGCCGTCCATCGCGACGTTGCTGGTGCCGCTGGTGTAGTACTGCAGCTCCTGGTTGCCCCAGCCGCTGCCGCCGACGTCGAAGTTCCACTTCGACGTGTCGACGCCGGAGCCGGCGGCGCCGTTGAACTCTTCGTTCCAGACAACGGCGGCTTCGGCCGTGTCACTTCGGGAGGCGACGGTCAGCCCGGCGCCCAGGGCGACCATGACCACCGCCGCCGCGGTGAAGAACCTGGACAAACGCATGGGGGATTCCTCCGGGGAAGAGGCGTGCAATTTTGCAACAGTGTTAAGAGATCGACCCCCATCAGTCAAGCCGGAAACCCACTTATCGCAAAGCCTTAAACAAAGCCACGTACGGCAGCGTTGGATAATTACTGGATTACTGTTACCGGCAATCCAATAAACACGAAACGGACATAACGCTGCGTACACCATAATGACTGTTATGTGATCACCTCGAAGTTGCCGGTCGGGGATACGACCGTCGTCGTGCTGCCCTCGGCGACGTGGACCTCGTGGCCGTCGAGGCGGATCGTGACCGAGCCGCGGAACTGCACCGTCCGGGACGGCCGTCCGTCCGGGACCGTGTCGAGGATGCGCAGGCGCGCCAGCTGCGGCCTCGGGGCGGGCTCGGCGTCGCGGCTGAGGTACGCGGCCGCGGCGAGGAGGATCTCGGGCGAGTCGGCCGCGTTGCCGATCATCACGTTGCAGCCGGCGCAGAGCAGGCCGCGCACCCGGCCGGTGCGGTGGCAGTGGTCCACGACGAGGCGGACTCCCTCGGTGGCGGGGCTGCCGTCCGATCGCGGGCGGCCGGTGCGCGGCGCCTCGATGTCGTCCTCGTGGACGCCGCAGATCTGACAGCGATACTCCTGGGCCGCCCGCAGCGCGTCGTATTCCTCCGGGAGCAGGCCGTACTTGTGCCGCAGGTTGTCGGCACGGCGACCCGCGGGCCCGAGGCCGGCGCGGCGGACGCGGTTGGTCAGGCGGCTGCGCTCCAGGCATGCCGAGCAGCTCTGGGTGGGGCGGCCCGACGCGGAGCGGAACGCCGTGCCGGGTCTGTTCTGATGGCAGCGAGGGCACCGCCGGACGTCCGGTTCGAACATGTGTCCACGCTAGGTGGGGGCTCTGACAATTTCTGGCGCGCCGATGTCGAGAAAGCGCAACCGGCTCCGTCCCTCGGGCAGCAATGGACGACGACCAGGAGGAACGGACATGCAACCGCACGAGGTCGCTGCAGTGCTGGACCGGCCGTACAGCCGGGAACTGCTGGCGCAGGATCTGACCCGGCTCGCCTACGTCGCCAAGGACGGCACGCCGCGTAACGTCCCGATCGCGTTCACCTGGAACGGGACGAACGTGGTCATGTGCACGTCGACGAACGCGCCGAAGCTGCATGCGCTGCGCGCGAACCCGATGGTGGCGCTCACCATCGACACCGAGGTGCATCCGCCGAAGATCCTTCTGATCCGGGGGCGCGCGGAGCTCGACGTGGTCGAGGGCATCCCGCAGGAGTACCTGACGATGAACGGCAGCTACCAGATGACCCCGGAGCAGCGTGTCGAGTGGGAGGCGGAGGTGCGTTCGCTGTACGACGGCATGGTGCGGATCGTGGTGACGCCGACGTGGGCGAAGCTGATCGACTTCGAGACGACGCTGCCGAGCGCGGTCGAGGAACTGGTCCGGGAACGCGAAGCGAGGAGTGCCCGATGAAGTACCTGCTGCTCAAGCACTACCGGGGCGCACCGGCGCCGGTCAACGACGTGCCGATGGATCAGTGGACGCCGCAGGAGGTGTCCGAGCACGTGCGGTACATGGAGGATTTCGCCGCGCGGCTGCAGGCCGGCGGCGAGTTCGTCGACAGCCAGTCGCTGTCGCCGGAGGGCACGTTCGTGCGTTCCGGCGGGGCCGGCCGGCCGCCGGTCACCGACGGCCCGTTCGCGGAGACCAAGGATCTGATCGCCGGGTGGATGGTGATCGACGTGGACAGCTACGAGCGGGCGCTGGAACTGGCCGCCGAGTTGTCCGCGGCGCCGGGCGCGGGCGGCAAGCCGATCCACGAGTGGCTCGAGGTGCGGCCGATGATGACCTCGCACGCGCCCACCACCGAGTGACCATGAGGGACGACGTCCTGCTGCGGAACCTCACCCCCACGGTGATCGCCGTCCTCGTGCGCCGCGGAGCCGATTTCGCGGCGGCCGAGGACGCCGTGCAGGAAGCCCTGATCGAGGCGATGCGGGTGTGGCCGCAGGACCGGCCGCGCGACCCGCAGGGCTGGCTGATCACGGTGGCGTGGCGCAAGTTCCTCGACGCCGCCCGGGCCGAGGCGTCCCGGCGGCAGCGTGAGGAGCTGGCCGGGGCCGAGCCGCCGGCCGAACTGGGCGCGGCGGTGGACGACACGCTGCGGCTGTATTTCCTGTGCGCGCATCCGTCGCTGAGCCCGGCGTCGGCGGTCGCGCTCACGCTGCGCGCGGTCGGCGGGCTGACCACGCGTCAGATCGCCGAGGCGTATCTGGTGCCGGAGGCGACGATGGCGCAGCGGATCAGCCGGGCCAAGCGGACCGTGTCGGGGGTCCGGTTCAACCAGCCCGGTGACCTCGCCACCGTGCTGCGGGTGCTGTATCTGGTCTTCAACGAGGGTTACTCGGGTGAGGTCGACCTGGCGGCCGAGGCGATCCGGCTGGCCCGTCAGGTGGCGGCGATGACCAGGGACGAGGAGGCGGCGGGGCTGCTGGCGCTGATGCTGCTGCACCACGCGCGCCGGCCGGCGCGTACCCGCCCGGACGGGAGCTTGGTGCCGCTCGCCGAGCAGGACCGCGGCTTGTGGGACACCAAGCTGATCGCCGAAGGCGTCGGCGTGCTGCAGGCGGCGCTGGCCCGCGACCGGCTGGGCGAGTTCCAGGCGCAGGCGGCCGTCGCCGCGCTGCACGCGGACGCCAGGACGGCCGCGGAGACCGACTGGGTGCAGATCGTCGAGTGGTACGACGAGCTGGTGCGCCTGACCGGCAGCCCGGTGGCCCGGCTCAACCGGGCCGTCGCGGTCGGGGAGGCCGACGGCCCGCGCGCCGGGCTGGCGGCCCTGGCCGAGCTCGACCCGGCCCTGCCCCGCCACACGGCGGCCGTGGCATATCTGCACGAGCGTGACGGTGACCCGGTGACCGCGGCGCGGCTGTACGCCGAGGCGGCCCGGGCGGCGTCCAACCTGGCCGAACGCGACCACCTGACCCGGCAGGCCGCCCGGCTCAACGAGCGCCTGCGTGGAGCACCCGAGCGGCGCCCCACGCAGTGACCGCTCAGTTCAGGCTGCCCCGCACCAGGCCGTGCGGGTCGAGCACGTACTTCTTCGCGGCGCCCTGGTCGAAGTCCTGGTAGCCCTGCGGGGCCTGGTCCAGGGGGATCGCCACGGCGTTCACGTTCTTCGCGATCTGCACCCGGTCGTGCAGGATCGCCATCATCAAGTTGCGGTTGTACTTCATCACCGGGCACTGGCCGGTCACGAACGAGTGCGACTTCGCCCAGCCCAGGCCCAGCCGCAGCGACAGCGAGCCGACCTTGGCCGCCTCGTCGACGCCGCCCGGGTCGCCGGTCACGTACAGGCCGGGGATGCCGATGGCGCCGCCCGCGCGGGTGATCTCCATCAGCGAGTTCAGCACCGTCGCCGGCATCTCGGTCTGCGCGTCCGCGCCGTGCCCGCGGGCCTCGAACCCGACGGCGTCGACCGCGGAGTCGACCAGCGGCTGGCCGATCGCGGGGGCGTCGCGGCCGAGGATCTGCTGCACCTGCTCGGCCGGGTCGCCCTCGGACACGTTCACCGTTTCGCAGCCGAAGCTGCGGGCCTGCGCCAGGCGCTCCTCGTTGAGGTCGCCGACGATGACGACGGCGGCGCCCAGCAGCCACGCGGAGGTGGCCGCGGCCAGCCCGACCGGTCCGGCGCCGGCGACGTACACGGTGGAGCCGGTGGTCACCCCGGCGCTGACGCAGCCGTGGTAGCCGGTGGGGAAGATGTCGGTGAGCATGGCCAGGTCGAGGATCTTCTCCATCGCCTGGTCGCGGTCCGGGAATTTCAGCAGATTCCAGTCCGCGTACGGCACGAGCACGTACTCGGCCTGCCCGCCGATCCAGCCGCCCATGTCGACGTACCCGTACGCCGAGCCGGGCCGGTCGGGGTTGACGTTCAGGCAGACGCCGGTCTTGCCCTCCTTGCAGTTGCGGCACCGCCCGCAGGCGATGTTGAACGGCACCGAGCACACGTCGCCGACCTTGATGTACTCGACGTCCGGCCCGACGTCGATGACCTCACCGGTGATCTCGTGGCCGAGCACGAGGCCCTCGGGGGCGGTGGTGCGCCCGCGGACCATGTGCTGGTCGCTGCCGCAGATGTTGCTCGCCACGGTCCGCAGGATCGCACCGTGCGGGGTGCGGCGGCCGATGTTGGCCTTGTTGACGCCGGGGCCGTCCTTCATCTCGTACGTCGGGTAGGAGATCTCCTGGATCTCGACCTGGCCCGGGCCCTGGTAGATCACTGCGCGATTGGCTGGCATCGTTGCCTCCCATCGTCGTTTCTTGGCAACTGATAGTCACGTCGCCATCACGGCCATGGTTAAACGGGTCCCGCGGAAAGAAAACCCATCGATACTGACAAAAGCTGCTCACTCGGGCATCCGCGGCGAGTGGGCCGGGTCACACCGGCCGGATGTCACAGGCTCCGGCTGCTGTCTCGTCCAGGGGCGAAACAGCGAAAGGAGCTCACGATGAACATCGCGTTGTGGATCGCGGCCGGGCTGCTCGCCGCGGTGGCGCTGACCGGTGGCATCACCAAGACGTTCGTCCCCAAGGAGAAGCTCGCGGCGGCGCACGGCGGCGGCTGGACCGGCGACGCCAGTGCCGGTTTCGTCAAGACGCTGGGAGTGCTCGAGATCCTGGCCGCGGCGGGGCTGATCCTGTCGGCGGCGCTGGACGTCGCGCCGATCCTGGTGCCGGTGACCGCGGCCTGCTGGATCGCGCTCATGGTGGGCGCGATGATCACGCACGGGCGGCGCGGCGAGACCGGGCTGGTGCTGCTGAACGTGGTCTACCTCGCCCTGGCGGCGTTCATCGCGTGGGGCCGGTTCGGGCCAGAATCGTTCACGTGACGAAGATCGACGAGTTCCAGGAGCTGCGGCCGCTGCTGTTCTCCATCGCCTACCGCATCCTCGGCAGCGTCAGCGAAGCCGAGGACGCGGTGCAGGAGACGTGGCTGCGGTTCGAGGCGTCGCCGGTCGAGCCGCGGTCGGCGCGGGCGTTCCTGTCGACCGCCGTGTCCCGGGTCGCGATCGACGTGCTGCGCTCGGCCCGGGTCCGGCGGGAACGGTACGTCGGGCCCTGGTTCCCGGAGCCGCTGCTCGCCGACCCGTACGCGGACCCGGCCCGGGCGGTGGAGCTGGCCGACTCGGTGTCGATGGCGGCGCTGCTGCTGCTCGAGCGGCTCAGCCCGCTCGAGCGGGCCGTGTTCGTGCTGCGGGACGTCTTCGACTTCGACTACCCGGACGTCGCGTCGGCGGTGGGCCGGTCCGGGGCGGCCTGCCGGCAGCTCGCGGCGCGGGCCCGGCGGCACATGGCCGAGGGCCGGCCGCGGTTCGACGCCGACCGCCACGACCGGGAAGCCCTCGCCGCCCGGTTCTTCGGCGCGCTCCGCGAGGGCGACCTCGAAGGCCTGCGCGACCTGCTCGCCGCAGACGTGTCGCTGGCCGGCGACGGCGGCGGAAAGGCGCCGCAGCTGGCCCGCGCGGTCGCCGGCGCCGAGAATGTTGCCCGGCTGCTGGCCTCGATCTATCCGCGGATGGCCCGCGCCGGTGTGGGCTTCGACCGGCACGAGGTCAACGGCCAGCCCGGCGCGATCTTCCGGGACGGCGACGGCCGGGTCCTGCACACCCTGGCCCTGGAGGTCGTGGACGGCCGGATCGAGGCGATCCGCGTCGTGATCAACCCGGACAAGCTCGGCCACCTCGGCCCGGTCGCCGACGCCTGGGCGATCAACCGGCGGGTGCGGCACCCGGGCCGGTGACCGGCCAGCCGATCTCGTCGAGGAACTCGGCCGTCGCCTCCACCACCTGCGCCAGCACGGCGATCGACGCGGTCAGCGGGCCTGGCACGTACATGCCGTGGTCGGCGCCTTGGACCTGGAAGACGTGCGGCGTCAGCCGGCGGGCCACCTGCGCGTCCCAGGAGTCGTCGCGGGTGCCGCCGATCAGCAGGAACGCGGCCGTGGCCCGGGACATCGCGTCCACCACGGCCGGCAGGTGCAGCAGCGGGGTCAGCCACACCGCGGGCAGGTCACGCTCGGCGGCCACCGCCGCCGCGTACGTGCCCAGCGATTTGCCGATCAGCAGCGGCCGCCCGCCCAGCTTGTCGAGCAGCGGGGTCACCTGCGCCCGCACCCACGGGCCCGCGTCGGACTGCGGCGTGGACGTCCACTCGTGGCGGTGCACCGTGGCGCGGGACTCGGCCAGGTCGCCGGTGTACATCGGCAGGGGAGCGCCGGGGCCGAACAGCCGGCCCGGAATCACGACAGCGTCGGCCATGCCGTGACATTACGGCAACCGTCGATGGAACTCAGGGCGAACGAACAAAGTGGAACGCCACGCCCGGCGCGCCCGGCAGCTCCACCAGCCCGTCCACGTCGGTGAACTCGCCCAGCCGGGCCAGCGCGGCCGCGGGTGTATCGGCGTCGCCGAGCTGCACACGGATACCGGCGAAGTCGAGCCACGCCTCCGCCTCAAGCGAAGCGGGACCCAGCGCGTCGAGGTCGCCGCCGACGGTCACCGCGACCTGGATCAGCGGGCCGTCCTGGGCGAGGACCCGCACGGACACGCGGTCGTAGCGGTGATGGCCGTGATGGTGGACGCTGGCCTCGGCCGGCTCGGCGAACGACGCGCTCTCGCAGGCCGCGCCCCGCATGGCTCGCCAGCTGGTGGTCTCCAGCGGCAGCCACTCCACGTCCAGCGCGGCCGGGTCGCCGCCGACCGGCTCGAACGGGATCCGCAGCGTCCAGGTCAGCGCCGGCGGCAAGCCGACGGCCTGGTTGTCGAACAGCAGCCCGTGCCACTCGCCGCCCGCGGCGGGCACGAGATCCCGGGCCGTCAGCCCACCCTCGTCGTCACCCACGGCGGCGAGTCTCCCACAACGCCCTCCACTACAGACCGGGCAGGTGGGCGTTGACCGCCCGGGCCTGCGCCGCGAACGCCGCAAGCTCGACGACCTCGACCCCGGCGGCGGTCAGCAGGGCCACGCCCTCGCAGGTCACGAAGATGTCCGGCTCCCGCCAGGCGATCACCACCCGCGGGATCCGGGCGGCCAGGATCAGCGCGGTGCAGGTGGCGTGCGGCCGGTGCGCGCGTTTCGAGCAGGGCTCGAGCGTCGAATACAGCGTCGCCTCCGACAGGTCGAACCCGGCCGCCGAGAGCAGCGCGGACTCCTCCGCGTGCACGAGCTGGTCGGTGTCGCGGGACCAGCCGCGGGAGATCTCGGCGTCGCCCGGGCCGACGATCACCGAACCGACCGCGAACGCGCTGGCCGAGCGGGGCGATCGGGCGGCGAGGCCGACGGCCAGGGCCATCCACCGGGCGTCGTCGGGTGCGTGCATCGCGCCAGACTAGTCAGCACCACTCGTAGTGATAACCGGCGGTGCCCGCCGGGACGACCGAACGGTCGCGCAGGACGATGGAGATCTTGCTGCCGATGCTCGCGCAGCTTTTCCCGTACGCGTCCGCGCCGCTGTCCGTGTATTCGATCTCGAAGACCTGATTCCCGTACGCGTCGACGAAGTCCCCGCATTCGTCGTACACCGCACATTCCTCGACGATCGCGAAGTCGAACCCGATCGGGGCACCGAGCAGGTCGGCGGTGTTCTTCTGCGCGATCGCGAGCCCGTACGTGTGCGCCGCCGCGACCAGCAGCTTCGCGTACGCCGCGGCGTCGTCCCGGGTGAGCAGCCCGTGCGAGCGGGTCCACGAGTCCAGGTTGTCCGGCTCGACCGCCCGGAAGCCTTTCGCGGCGCACTGCGCGAACCATTCCCCGACGATCTTCGCCGCCGCCGAGCGCTGGGCCGGCGTGGAGACGTCGAGCAGGCGCTCGCCCGGCCAGTCCGGGTCCTCCACGTAGCCGTCCTTGGTGCGCAGCAGCAGCGTCTCGTGGTTCCGCTCCCACCAGGCGTTCTCGCCCGGCTGCGTCTGGAACGCGTTGACGTAGCAGATCGAATACAGCCCGGTCACCGTCGCCGCGCCGCGGTCCCGGTCGACGATCCGCACCCCCGCCGCCGGCGGATACGCGCCGCCGATCTGATAGTCGAAGCGCCCATTCGCCGGCGGTTTCTCCCACGTCGGCGGGCTCACCGTCGTTTCCTTCGTGCAGCCGGCGGACAACCCCGCGGCGAGCAGGATCACGGCGACCGGCTGGATCTTCACCTCAGAACAAGGTCAAGGGCTCGACGGGTACGGGAACCGGCAGCGCTTCCAGCTCGGGCACCAGCACGCGCACCTCGTCGTGGAACCGGCGGGCCAGCGCGGGAGCGTCCGCGTTGTCGGGCGTGTGCACGAACACCGTCGGCGACCGGCCCTCCCGCAGCCACCCCGCGACGATCGGCACCCATTTCCGCCAGCCCGCCACCGTCTCGGACGTGGCGTCGCGCCCCAGGTACCGCACTATCGGCTGCCCGGTCAGCGCCACCGTGCGCAGCGGCATCCGCGGCTTCTTCGTCCACGCGTCCCGTTCCGCGTCGCTGGTCGGCGGCGCGGCGAAGAACGCGGTGGTGTCGAACGGCACCCACTCGGCGCCCGCCCTTTCGAGGACGGCCTCCAGCGCGGCCGGGGCCTCGAAGAAACCCGGGTGACGCACCTCCACGGCGTACGGGAAAGAGACCGGAAGCTTGCGCAGAAAGCTCTCCAGAACCCCCAGGTCGCCGGGGCCGAAGGACCCCGGCAGCTGAATCCAGTACGCGTGCGCGCGCGGACCCAGCGGCTCCATCGCATGCCAGAAGTCGCGCAGCTCCGCGTCGCCCAGCCGCCGCTCGTGGGTCACGGCGCGGGGCAGTTTCGGCACGAACCGGAACGACGGGTCGGTCTGCTCCGCCCACGACGCCACGGTCTCCCGCGAAGGTGTCGCGTAGAAGGTGGTGTTGCCCTCGACCGCATCGCACCATCCCGCGTACGCCCGCAGCCGCTCACCCGCCGGCAGGCCCGGCTCGACGAACCGGCCCTGCCACGCCTTGAGCGACCACATCGCGCATCCCACCCGCAGCCGCATCCGGCCAGGCTATCGGATGAGCTGCCACTCCAATCCCTGCCAGGGCACCGGGGTCGTGGGCGGGTTGCCGCCGAGCGGGTCGCCGTCCTCGGGCCACAGCCCGGTCACCGCGATCTCCGCGATCGTCGCCGTCCGCGTCGTGTCCGCGTCGCCCAGCAGCGCCGACGTCACGCCCGCCGCCGTGAGCACCGTCCGGGTCAGGTCCAGCCGCGGCGCCGGCACCCCCGCCCGCGCGGCCGCCGCGCCGGTCGCCTCGTCGAACGCCCGCTGCGCGGCGAGATCCACCGGCGACGCCAGCATCCGGGCGAGGGCCGCGGCCAGGTGCCGGTCACCCGGCAACAGAGAAGCCAGATCGGGTACGCGGTTCGCGTCGTCCCCCGACGCGTCGAAGGTCGCGACCCACAGCAACCCGGAGGTCTGCGTGCGCACCGGCGCCGCGGTCGCCGCCCACACAGCGGCTCGGAACAGCCCGTTGTGCAGCCGGCTCCCCGGGTTCACGATGAGCCGGTCCAGCGCGTGCCGGGCGATCAGCGCCAGGTCCCGGTCCACCTCCACGGAGCCCGCGCCCCGTTCGACCTGGTACTCGAGCTTGCCGTCGTCGTCGACCAGCACGCAGAACGCGTCCCGGAAGCCGGCCTGCTCGATCTCCCCGAACACGCAGGCCCGCGGCGCGCCCGGCGGCGCGTCGAGGATCCCGCTGCTGATGTCGTCACGCATCCACCGGTCATGCCCGGTGACCGGCGCCGGGGCAAGCCCGGTGAACGAGGCCCGCGGCTGCGGCGGGCGGTAGGTAGAGGTCTGACGCGGTCTGTCCGCGTATTCACGGAAGCGCATGTCCGCATGGTGGCAGCGGGTGAGCTGGGCTAGTCGCACCCCGAGTCCGTGTCAGGACGGTCATCGGTCCTTCCGCGGCGGTGGTCACCGGGCCGACGAGCTGCCAGCCGCAGCGCAGGTAGAAGCCGGTGGCGGTGGTGGTGGCCACCCAGAGCCGGTGGTGGCCCAGGGCGGCGGCATGGAGTTCGAGGGCTTCGAGCAAGGCCTGGCCGATGCCCTGGGCCCGGCGGGCGGGGGAGACGAGCATGCCCATGACCCACGGGGTGTGGTCGCGGAGGTCGTCCTGGTCGAAGTCGCCCAGGCCGACTACGCCGACGGGGGTGCCGGCGGGGTCGAGGGCGATCAAGGTGAAGGGGAGCGAGTCGCGGCCGGCCTCGCGGCGGGCGTTGTCGATCCAGAAGGCGGGGGCGGTGGGCTCGGGTGGGTGTCCCCATTCGCGCCAGCGGAGGAGGCCTACGGGCTCGATCAGGTGAAGCCCCCGCAGGCCATTGTCCATGAAAAATGGCGAGATCGTGCGGCGTGGGACCGTCGCCTGTGGATAACCGCGAATGTGGACAACGCCACTCGTGGTGCTTGCGAGGACAGCGGCCCCGTCGCGGTGAGCGGGTGGCCGGGCCGGGATGCCACGCGCGGGAGGTGGTGGGCTGAGGTGGGTAGTGCGCCTCGCTCCCGAGGATGGCAGATCCCGCGATGTGGCAGCGGCGCTCAGATCGTGGGCGCCGCTCCCGCATGCTGGCTGAGCGTCGCGGCTATTGGGCAGGCGTTCCACTGAATGGACGCCGTGCCGGGAAAATCCGTTTATATCCGTCGAGCGTTGATCAAGGGTGGCTGCGGATGATGAATTGCTGCGCGCGCTTAACCGCAGATCATCAAGATCGGCCGGGGTGAGGGCTGGGCGGGCAGGACGGGCGCTGCGACGTGTCGCGCACCGCGGTCGCGCCGGGCTGCCGGGTCGAGGGTGGTCGGGCAGGGCGGCCGGATTGAGGGCTTGGCACGCAGACGGGGTGCCGGGCGATCAGCGCGCCGCGGGCGGGTAGGTGCAGCCGGGATGAGGCCGAGCACGAGGCACGCTGCGCAATCGTGCGTCTCGGACGGTCGCAACCGGTGCAGTCGGGCGTCGACGGGCCTGGAGGTGGCGGATTATCGTCGCGGGCTGCCCACAACGGATGGCCGTGACCGGCCGCCCACACCGGATGGCCGTCGCGGGCCGCGTGCGACGGATGGTCGTGACCAGCCACGCAGCGGAGGACCCGGGCTGCGCACAGCGGATGGCCGCGTGCGGGGGCGGCCGGAAGCGTCCCGGACCTCTCAGCCCGGCTCAACCCCGGCGAGGGCTGCAGAGGGTGGCTGGGCCGGCGGAAATCGGTGTCGGGGAGGGGCGGGGGGCCGGATACTGGCCGGCGGTAGTGGTGACGGGAAAGGTGGGGACATGAGCCGGACTATCCGGGTGACGGTGCGTGGGGCCTTTGACGGGCTCAGTGAGCCGCAAATGGGTGAGCTGGTCGCGGCGCAGGCTGAGCACGACTTCATGAACACGCAGTACACCCCGGAGGGCTACCTCGCCTATGACCTGCCGGCCCGGCCGTTCTTCACGTTCCGGTTCGTAGCTCAGGCCGAGGAGCAGGAAGAAATTCCGGCCATCACGGCGGGGGCGGAACGCAAGGCGGCGGCGTGGATGGCGGAGCGCGGGTATCCGATCAAGAACGTGACGTCGCAGACCGTTGATCTGTCGGAGGTGCCGCTCGGTAAGCGGGGCAAGCGGGAAGCCCGGCGGTAAATCGGTTGCCGCGTCGGCGCGGGCTGCGTCGAATAGGGGTACAAGGAAGCCGAGCGAAGAGAGACCACGATGCGAGCTGCGTTCATGTCCGACCTGGAAGGAATCCGGCTCACCGTGAGGGACATGACGCTTGGCTACGCTCAATCTCGGCATTCTGGCGCACGTCGACGCCGGTAAGACCAGTCTCACCGAGCGGCTGCTCTACGCCGCCGGAGTCATCGACGAACTGGGCAGTGTGGACGCGGGCAGCACCCGCACCGACACGCTCGAGCTGGAACGCCGCCGCGGCATCACCATCAAGTCGGCGGTGGTGTCGTTCCGGCTGCGCGGCATGACGGTGAACCTGATCGACACCCCGGGCCACCCGGACTTCATCGCCGAGGTGGAACGGGTCCTCGGCGTGCTCGACGGCGCCGTGCTGGTGATCTCGGCGGTCGAAGGGGTGCAGGCGCAGACCCGGGTCCTGGCCCGCACGCTGCACCGGCTGGGCATCCCGACGCTGATCTTCGTGAACAAGGTCGACCGGACCGGCGCTCGCTTCGACGATCTGCTGGACGAGATCGCGGCCCGGGTCGCGCCGGCGATCGTGCCGATGAGCCGGGTCGACAGTCTCGGCACCCGGCAGGCCGCCGTCCAGGCGGAGATCGACTGGCTGCGGCTGGCCGATCACGACGACGCGGTGCTCGCCGCGCTGGTCGAGGAACGCCCGCCACCGCCGCCGAGGGCGCACGACGAGGTGCATCCGGTGTTCTTCGGCTCGGCCATCACCGGCGCCGGCATCGACGAGCTGATCGACGGCATCACCGCCCTTCTCCCCACCAAAGGGGAAAATAGCGAGGTCAGCGGCACGGTGTTCAAGGTTGACCGCGGGCCGGCCGGCGAGAAGATCGCCTATCTGCGCATGTTCGGCGGCGCGCTGCAGGTGCGGGACATGGTCGGGGCGGATCGCGTCACCGGGATCAGGGTGTTCGCGGACGGCGGCACGGTCACACGTCCCCAGATCGGGGCGGGACAGATCGGGACCGTCCGAGGACTTACAAAGATCAAAATCGGCGACACCATTGGCGTACGGGATGGAAAAGCGCAGAAAGCGCAATTCGCCCCTCCCAGCCTGGAGACCGCCGTGGTCGCGAAACCCCAGCACAAGGGCGACCTTCATGTGGCGCTGGCGGAACTCGCCGAACAGGATCCGCTGATCAACCTGCGGCAGGACGACGAGCGGCGCGAGGTGTACGTGTCGCTCTACGGCGAGGTGCAGAAGGAAGTCATCCAGGCGACCCTGGCCGAGCAGTACGGGCTGCAGGTGTCGTTCCGGGAGACGACCACGCTGCATGTCGAGCGGCTCGCGGGTGAGGGGAGCGCGGTCGAGTTCAACAAGGTCGACCCGAACCCGTTCCTCGCGACCGTCGGGCTGCGGGTGCGGCCGGGCGACGGCGTGACCTTCGACCTGGCGGTGGAGCCGGGGTCGATGCCGGCGGCGTTCTTCGCGGCGGTCGAGCAGACCGTGCGGGAGACGCTGCGGCAGGGGCTGCGCGGCTGGCCGGTCCCGGACTGCGCGGTCACGATGACGCACTCGGGGTACTCGGCGCGGCAGAGTCACGCGCACGCGGTGTTCGACAAGAGCATGTCCAGCACGGCCGGAGATTTCCGGCAGCTCACGCCGCTGGTGCTGATGGCGGCGCTGCGGCGGGCGGGAACCGTGGTGCACGAGCCGATCCACTCGTTCACCGCCGAGATGCCGCCGGACACGGTGCCGGCGGTGCTGCCGCTGCTGGCCCGGCTCGGCGCGGTCCCCCTGGCGACCGGCGTGCACGGGATCGACGGGGAGATCCCGGCGGCCAAGGTGCACGAGCTGCAGCGGCGGCTGCCGGCGCTGACCCGCGGCGAAGGCGTGCTCGACAGCGCCTTCGCCCATTACGCGCCGGTCCGCGGGCGGCGGCCGGCGCGGGAGCGGACCGGGCCGGATCCGCTCGACCGCAAGGAATACCTGCTGCGCGTCGTGCGGAGGACCCTGTGACGCCGCGTCAACCACAGGTTGACGAAGGCGCGATCGTCAACCTAAGGTTGACGGCATGACGGAGCAAATGCACACCATGCCGCCGGTGCGGCTCGACGACCTCATCACGGCGATCAACCGGGCCCGCCCGGACGAGCCGCTGCAGCAGCTGCAGGACGCGGTGCTGCTCGGCGACCACCTGGGCGATCTCGCCGACCACCTGATCGGGCACTTCGTCGACCAGGCCCGGCGCTCCGGCGCGTCCTGGACCGACATCGGCCGCAGCATGGGCGTCACCAAGCAGGCCGCCCAGAAGCGGTTCGTGGCCAAGGGCGACCAGGGCTTCGAGCGGTTCTCGGCCCCGGCGCGGATGGCGGTGGTCGCGTCGATGAACGAGGCCAAGGCGGGCGGCCACGCCGAGATCGTCGCGGGTCACCTGCTGCTGGGCGTACTCGATGTGCCGCAAGGTCTGGGGGCGGGAGCGCTCGTGGCCCAGGGGTTCGATCTCGATGCCGTGCGCGGCGCGGCGAACGCCGGCCTGCCCGCGCCGGCCGGGGAGGCGCCCGATCTGGTCCCCTACGACGCGGGGGCGCGCAAGGTTCTCGAGCTGACCTTCCGGGAGGCGCTGCGCCTCGGCGACCAGGCGGTGGGTACCGGGCACATCCTGCTCGCCCTGCTGGAGGAGCAGGAGCCCACCCTGACCGGGCTCGGCGTCCTCAAGGCGAAGGTGGACGAGTTCCTGAGCTCAGCCGAGGGGGAACAGTCCGCGGGTCAGCCATGACTCGCCGGCCTCCCGGCGGCCGGTGATCAGGCGCAGCGCGTCGACGCGGGCATGGATGGGCAGCTGGGGCGCGACCTGCTCGGCGGCGGCGGTGAGCTCGCGGGCCGGGTGGTCGTGTCCCAGGGTCAGGTGCGGGATCACCTCGTCGAAGGCGCCCTCGTAGGGCCGCGCCGCCGGGAAACGGGCGCTGATGGCGGCGGTGAGCTGCTGGAACGGCTCGGCGGGGCTGGGCGCGAGCCAGACGACGCGCTCGCCGAACCAGCCCAGCTTGTCGAGCGTCAGGAAGAACGCGGGCACGCCGGCGGCGACGCGGCCCAGCACTTCCAGGACGTGCTCGTCGATCTCGGCGGGCGGCAGGAACGGGAACAGGACCGTGATGTGCGCGGGCACTCCCCACGACGCGGCCCGGTCGAGGCGCTCGCGGTGCCGGGCCACGACCGGCTCGGCCTCGGGAACGGTGATGATCAACGCGCTGTGGGTCGGTTCCATCGATACATTCTGACCCCCTGACGTATGTCATGGGCGCGAGATGACGCGTGGCCCCTCGGCGCGGGGTCCGCCGGGATCACGATGAGCACATGACGCTCACCGCCTCAACCGACATGACGGCCCGCGGCGCCGCGGCGCCGGCCGTCGACCTGGACGGCGTGGTCAAGCGCTTCGGCGCGGTGACCGCCGTCGACGGCATCAGCCTGCGGATCCGACCCGGCGAGGTGGTGGCTTTGCTCGGCCCGAACGGGGCCGGCAAGACCACCACCGTCGACATGCTTCTCGGCCTGGCCCAGCCCACGGAGGGCACGGTTCAGGTGTACGGCCGTAAGCCGCACGACGCGGTCGCTCTCGGCCTGGTCTCGGCGGTCATGCAGACCGGCGGGCTGCTCAAGGACTACACGGTAGAGGAGACGGTCCGGCTGACGGCGGTGCTGTTCGGCCGCAAGGAGAAGGACGCGGCCCAGGCCCTGGAGCGGGCCGGGATCGCCGACATCGGCAAGCGCCTGGTCGGCAAGTGCTCGGGCGGGCAGCAGCAGCGGCTGCGGTTCGCGATGGCGCTGCTGCCCGACCCGGAGCTGCTGATCCTCGACGAGCCGACGACCGGGATGGACGTCGGCGGCCGGCACGACTTCTGGCAGGCGATCCGCCGTGACGCCCAGGGCGGGCGCACGGTCATCTTCGCCACCCACTATCTGGAGGAGGCCGACGCGTACGCGGACCGGGTGGTCTTCGTGCGCCGCGGCCGGATCGTCGCCGACGGCACCGCGGCCGAGGTCAAAGCCCTCGCGTCCGGCCGCACGGTGCGGGCCACCCTCCCCGGCGCGACTGAGCCCGAGTTGCAGTCCATCGCGGGGGTGGACACGGCGGAGATCCGTGGCGACACCGTCTACCTGCACGGGCGCGACACCGACACGATCGCCCGGTACCTGCTCAACGAGACGTCCGCGCGGGACCTGGAGATCACCTCGCGCAACCTCGAAGAGGCCTTCCTGACCCTCACGGCGGACGAGGAGCCGGCGAAATGACCGTTATTGCCGAAAGAAGTCTCCCGCGCTTCGGTGGCTTCAACCTTGGGATGATCAAGCTCGAGCTGCGGCGCATGATGCGCAACCGCCGCACCGTCATCTTCACCCTCGTCATGCCGGCGGCGTTCTTCCTGCTGTTCGGCACCAACTCGGCCAGCAAGACCGAGGCCGCCGGCGGCGGCAACGTCACCGGGTACATCCTGGTCAGCATGGCCGTGTACGGCGCGATGCTGGCCACCACCAGCGGCGGCGCGATGGTCTCCATCGAGCGGGCCGCCGGGTGGAGCCGGCAGCTGCGGCTGACCCCGCTCAAGCCGGTCGCCTACATCGCCGTGAAGCTCGTCCTCGCGATGATCATCGGGTTGGTGTCGGTGGCCGTGGCGTTCGCGGTCGGCAGCGTCTCGGGGGCGAAGCTGCCGGCTCACGCCTGGATCTGGTGCGGCCTGCTGGCCTGGGTCTGCGCGCTGGTGTTCGCCGCGTTCGGCCTGTTCATGGGCTACCTGCTGCCCAGCGAGAACGTGATGCAGATCCTCGGCCCGGTGCTCGCGGTGCTGTCGTTCGCCGGTGGGCTGTTCGTGCCGGTCGACAACCTCGGCCACACGTTCGCGACGATCGCGAAGTTCACCCCGGTGTACGGGGTCGGCGAGATCGCCCGCTACCCGCTCGTGCAGGACGGCAACTTGTGGCTGGCCACCCTGAACGTGGTGGTCTGGACCACGCTGTTCGCCTTGGGCGCGATGTGGCGGTTCCGCCGCGACACCGCCCGCGTCTGAGGCCGGTATAGGTTCATGGCCATGGTGGCGCCGGCGACCGGGCCCGACTGGGGCCGCAAGTACGGGTGGATCTTCGCCTCGGTCTGGCTGTTCTACCTCGGGGAGACCGTCAACGCCCTGACCAAGCAGCCGAACATGCTCTGGCGCACGGTCGGCCTGGTCGCCGTGGTCGTCTTCGCCGCCGCCTATCTCTACTCGGTCCGGCTCGCGAGCCTGGTACGCCGCTCGCCGAGCCGGGCCAAGCCCTTCGTCCTGCGGGCCTCGATCGGCATCGTGGTCATGCTGGTGCTGTTCGGCCTGCAGATCCCCGGCGCCGGCGCGCACGCGCTGACCTGCCTGGTGTACATCGCGGCGTTCGGCATGGTCGCGCTGCCGCTGAACATGGCGGTCCCGCTGGCGGCGCTGTTGACCGCGGCCGCCGAGTCGCTGCCGGCCACGGTGCCGGGCTGGGACGACAACGGCTACGGCCTGGCCGTCCTGCTCGGCTCGCTGGCCACCTGGGGGATCCGGCTGGCGTCCGAGCGGCAGAGCCGGCTGCTCGTGGCGCAGCAGGAGATCTCGGATCTGGCGGTGCAGAACGAGCGGGCCCGCATCGCCAACGACCTGCACGACATCCTCGGCCACTCGCTGACCGTGGTGACCGTGAAGGCGGAGCTGGCGCAGCGGCTGCTCGACATCGACCTCGAGCGGGCCCGCAAGGAGCTCGCCGACCTCGAAGGCCTCGCCCGCGACGCCCTCTCCGACGTGCGGTCGACGGCGATGGGGATGCGCGGGATCTCGCTGCCGGGCGAGATCGCCGCCGCCAAGGAGGCCCTGGCGGCGGCGAACGTCCAGGCTTCGCTGCCGGGCGCGGCCGACGAGATCCCGAGCCGCAACCGGGAACTGTTCGCCTGGACGATCCGGGAGGCGGTCACCAACATCGTGCGGCACAGCAAGGCCCGTCACGCCTCGGTGGTGCTGGCCCCGGGCAGCGTGGAGATCACCGACGACGGGATCTTCGAGGGGCAGATCGGGCTCGGCGGGCAAGGTCTCGCCGGGCTGCGCCGGCGGGCGGAAGCGCTGGGCGGTCACCTCACGGCGGGTGGCCGTGACGGCGAGGCGGGTTTTCGGGTACGCGTGGAGGTCCCCACATGATCAAGTTGTTGCTCGCCGATGATCAGGCGCTGGTGCGCGGCGCCATGGCGGCCCTGCTCGACCTCGAGCCCGACATCAAGGTCGTCGCCGAGGTCGGCCGCGGCGACGAGGTCCTGACCGCCGCCCGCGACCACGAGATCGACGTGGCCCTGCTGGATGTGGAGATGCCCGGCCTCGACGGGGTCGCGGCCGCCCGTGAGCTGCACAAACACCTTCCTTCCGTACGGGTGCTGATGGTCACCACGTTCGGCCGGGCCGGTTATCTGCGCCAGGCCATGGCGGCCGGCGCGTCCGGGTTCGTCGTCAAGGACACCCCGGCCCGGCAGCTCGCCGACGCCGTCCGCCGCGTCCACGAGGGTCTGCGGGTGGTCGACCCGGAGCTGGCGGCCCAGTCGCTGGCTCAGGGCGAGTCGCCGCTGACCGAACGGGAGAGCGACGTGCTGCGCGCCGCCCGCGACGGCGGCACGGTCGCCGACATCGCCCGGGCGCTGCACCTGTCCGAGGGCACCGTGCGCAACCACCTGTCGTCGGCGATCGGCAAGACCGGCGCCCGCACCCGCGCCGAGGCCGTGCGCCTGGCCCTGGACAACGGCTGGCTGCTTTCTTGAGGTTTTGAAAACCGATGCAACCGGCCCGCAACCGTGAGTGACCGTTCGTTGCACCCGGCGCCGCGAAAAGTTCACCCCGCAACCACACAGGGGGGAACCGAACATGAGCGCCGCAACGAAGACCGTCACCCGCGAGCAGGAGACACTGATCCGCGAGAACATGGCTCTGGTCGGCCACATGGTCCGCGAGATGCTGTTCAAGGTCCCGCCCCACGTGCACCGTGACGACCTCGCCTCGGCCGGCTACACCGCCCTGGTCACCGCCGCGCAGGCGTACGACGCCGAGCGCGGCATCCCGTTCGGCCGGTTCGCCGCCGTCCGGGTCCGCGGCGCCCTGCTCGACGAGCTGCGCAGCATGGACTGGGCGACCCGCTCGGTCCGGGCCCGCGCCCGCCGCGCCGACGTCGCCCGGCAGGAGCTGACCACCCAGCTCGGCCGCACCCCGACCCCGACCGAGCTGGCCGAGCTGCTCGGTGTCGCGGTCTCCGAGCTCGCCAACGTCGACGAGGACGTGCAGCGCGCCTCCGTGCTGTCGCTGCAGGGCTTCGCGGTCGGCACCGCCGAGGACATGGTCACCGAGACCTCGATGAACCCGGAGGAGCTGCTGCTGCACCGCGAGCGCATCGGCTACCTGCACGACGCGGTCGCCGTGCTGCCGCAGCGGCTGCGGTTCGTCGTCGAGGCGTCGTTCCTGCAGGAGCGGCCGCTCTCGGAGGTCGCCGCCGAGCTCGGCGTCACCGAGTCCCGCGTCTCGCAGCTGCGCACGGAGGCCCTGGCCCTGCTCAAGGACGGCCTGGCCACCCACATGGAGCAGCAGGAGACCGGCAACGCCAAGGACGGCTGCGTCGCCCGCCGCCGCGCCGTCTACGCCGCGCAGATCGCCGCCCGCAGCACCCTGTCCACCCGGCTGGCCGCCACCGACGCCCACGGGTTGCGCAAGGTTGCCTAGTATCGAGTGGTGACCGATACAGTCGTTACCCTGCAGGACATCCGGGACGCCGCGAAGCGGATCACGGGGGCCGCGCACCGCACCCCCGTGATCCGCTCCCGCACCCTCGACGCCCTGACCGGCGCCGAGATCCACCTCAAGGCGGAGAACCTCCAGCGCGGCGGGGCGTTCAAGTTCCGCGGCGCGTACAACGCGATCTCGCGACTGTCGCCCGACCAGCTGGCCCGCGGCATCGCCGCGTACTCGTCCGGCAACCACGCCCAGGCGGTGGCGCTGGCCGCCAAGGAGCTGGGCAGCACCGCGGTGATCGTGATGCCGGCCGACACCCCGGCCGCCAAGCTCGACGCGGTCGCCGGCTACGGCGCCGAGATCATCACGTACGACCGGTACACCGGCAACCGCGAGGAGCTCGGCG
Organism: Actinoplanes sp. CA-142083; assembly: GCF_050942195.1. Lineage (NCBI taxonomy): Bacteria > Bacillati > Actinomycetota > Actinomycetes > Micromonosporales > Micromonosporaceae > Actinoplanes > Actinoplanes sp. CA-142083. Next base: position 5,369,093 of record NZ_CP192076.1, on the reverse strand, counting down.
AGCGCCTCGCCGCCGAGCGCGGGCTCGCCCTGATCCCGCCGTACGAGCACCCCGACGTGATCGCCGGGCAGGGCACCGCCGCGCTCGAGCTGCTCGAAGACGTCCCCGACCTCGACGCGATCGTCGTGCCGGTCGGTGGCGGCGGGCTGATCGCCGGCAGCGCCACCGCCGCCAAGGGCGTCAAGCCCGGCATCCGCGTGATCGGCGTCGAGCCGGCCGCCGGCGACGACACCCGGCAGTCCCTCGCCGCGGGGGAGCGGGTGCGGATCCCGGTGCCGCGCACCATCGCCGACGGGCAGGCCGCCCCCATCCCCGGCGAGCTCACCTTCTCGATCAACAAGCGGCTCGTCGACGAGATCGTGCTGGTCACCGACGACGAGATCCGCGACGCCCTGCGCTTCGCCGTCGACCGCCTCAAGCTGGTGATGGAGCCGTCCGGCGCCACCGGCGTCGCCGCGCTGCTGGCCGGGCACGTCAGCCCGGTGCCCGCCCGGATCGGCGTGATCATCTCCGGCGGCAACGTCGGCGCCGCCCGGCTAGCGGAACTGCTCGCCTAGGATCTTCGCCTCCAGGGCCGCGTCCAGGCCCACATCGCCGCGGTCGGTGCGCCGCGGCGCGTCCCCGGCCAGCGAGCGCAGCCACTGCCACGTGTCGGCGACCGTGTCGTACACCGGCCGGGGCCGCAACCCCGCCGACAGCGCCTTCGACACGTCACCGCGGTGCAGGAAGTCGTGATCCGGCCCCGGCGGCAGCCAGATCGGCAGCTGCGTCCACGCCTGGATCCCGTACGCGTCAATGATCTTGGGATCCACCCAGCGCAACTGCGCCCGCCCGCCGGTCACCTGGTTGCCGATGTCGAGCAGCTCACCCATCGTGGTGTGCCCGGCCTCGCTCACCACGTTGTACGCCCCGGTCAGCCGGGACGCGCCCGCGTCCAGGATGAAGATCGCCAGGTCGCGGGCGTCGATGTACTGCAGCGGCAGGATCCGCGGACCCGGCGCCAGCGTCGGGCCGCCGCGGGCCAGCCGGTGCAGCCACCACGGCAGCCGGCCGACATCCTCGTGCGGTCCCAGGATCAGCCCGGCCCGGGCCAGCAGCAGCGGCCCGCCGAAATCCGCCGCCGCCAGCTCGCCGCGCACCTTGTCGCCCGCATACCCGGGCTCGCGCGGGTCGGCGAGCGGCGCCCGCTCGGTCAGCGGGACCGGGGTGCCCCACTTGTAGACCGAGCGGCTCGACACGTACGTGTAATGCCCTGCTCTGCCCGACAGCACCCGGGCGGTGCGCCCGACCGCACCGGCGCCCGCCGACCAGGTGTCCACCACCGCGTCCCAGGTCTGGTCGATCTGCAGCGCGGCCAGCCCGTCCGCCGCCAGCCGGTCACCGGTCAGCACCCGCACCCCGGGCGGGGAGCCACGTAAGCCGCGGTTGAAGACCGTCACGTCGTCACCGCGCGCGACCGCCTCACCGGCCAGCGCCCGGCCGACGAAACCCGTCCCACCCAGTATCAGCAGCTTCATGGCGATCGACGATGCCCGATGCTTGCGGTTCCGGGAAGGGCTATCGCTCAGAGCGCAACCGGGTCAGCGCCTCCACCACGAGGGCGTGGTCCTCGGCCTGGGGGAGACCGGAGACGGTCACCACCGCGACAATCCCGACATTTGCCACCCGTACCGGGAAAGCGCCGCCGTGAGCGGCGTAGTCGGCGGGATCGAGGCCCATGCCGGGGTTGAGGTCCTTGTTGTCGCGGGCCAGACGCCGGCCGAACAAGTAGGACGAGACGCCGAAGCGCTCGACAACCCGGACTTTCCGCTCGATCCACCGGTCGTTGTCGGCCACGGCGCCGGGGAGGGCCACATGGAAAAGCTGCTGCGCGCCACGCCGGATGTCGATCGCGACCGGCTTGCCTGTTGCTTTCTCGACGAGAATCTGGCCCAGCTTCCAGGCGTCGTTCTCGTCGAACCGGTCGAACACCAGCTCCCGCTCCTGGCGCTCGATCTCCGCGATCAGCTCCGCACTCATTTACGCCTCGCTTTTTGCAACCACAGGCCGATCGCCGCGACGGCCACGAAGACCATCATCGAACAGCACAGGAACTTGATGAACACCGGCGCCTCCCGGTTCGTTAGGGTCGGTACTCGTGCGACTGGCGACCTTCAACCTGCTGCACGGCCGGTCGCTGTCCGACGGCACGGTACACGCCGACCGTGTCCACGCCGCGATCGCCGACCTCGACGCCGACGTCCTCGGCCTGCAGGAGGTCGACCGGGCCCAGCCCCGCAGCGGCCTGCTCGACCTCACCGCCATCGCCGCCGACGCGCTCGGCGCACCCACCCACCGCTTCGCCGCCGCCGTGGCCGGCACGCCGGGGGAGACCTGGAAAGCGTGGGCCTCCGAGGACGACAACATCCATCCGCTGTACGGGATCGCCCTGGTCAGCCGCTACCCGGTGGTCCGCTGGCAGATCACCGCCCTGCCCGGCGCGCCGGTCCGCTCGCCCGTCTACACCGGCGACGACGGGTTCCGGCTGCTCAAGGACGAGCCCCGGGTGCTGCTCGCCGCCGTCCTCGACACCCCGCTCGGGCAGCTCACCGTCGCCACCACCCACCTGTCGTTCGTCCCCGGCTGGAACCTGCGGCAACTTCGCCACGCCGTCCGCGCGCTGCGCGGCATGCCCGGCCCGCGGGTGCTGCTCGGCGACCTCAACATGCCCACCGGCCCGGTCCGCGCCGTCACCGGCTGGAAACCCCTGGGCAAGGCCCCCACCTTTCCCAGCCCGTCCCCGCGCGCCCAGCTCGACCACATCCTCGCGGACCCGCGCGGCGGCGACCGCCTCGGCCGGGTCGTTCAGGTGTGCACCCCGCACCCGCCCGTCTCCGACCACCGGCCGCTCATTGTGCAGCTGGACGCAGATACACGTCCTCCAGGCCGTCCTCCGGGTCCCACTGCTCACCGATCTTCTTGAACCCGAAGCCGGCGATCGTGGCCCGCGACCCCAGGTTGTCGGGCCGGATGCTCGCCCGTACCGCCGTCACCGCCGGGTCGGCGTCGGCCCGCTCGAGCAGCGCCCGCAGCATCGCCTTCGCGTATCCCTTGCGCCGGTGCTCCGGGTCCACCGAATAGGCGACCTCGACCACCCCCTCCGCGTCCGGCGGGCCGTGAAAACCCCCGTGGCCCACGACCACGCCGCCGGCCACCGCCGCCCGGGCGATCCAGTCAGCGGCCTCGGGGTTGAGCTCGATGTCCTCCAGGCGGATCTCCCACAGCCAGCTCTCCTCCACCAGGTATTGACTCAACGTGATGCCCGCGCCCGCGCTCGCGGCCGCCAGGTCGCCCTCGACCAGCGCGGTCAGCACCGCGGGGGAGAGCTTCACAAATCGGATCTCCGGCACGCCACGCATGCTCACACAGAGTGGTGATCATCGCCACACCGGTTGCACACAACTAAGTTGTGCACAATCATTGTCGGCATGGAGGCAACCACCGGACTCGAGCAGATGATCTGCTTCGAGCTCTACGCCGCCAGCCGCGCCATGACCGCCCTCTACCGGCCGGCCCTCGACGCCGCCGGCCTCACCTACCCGCAATACCTCGTCATGCGCGTCCTCTGGCACCGCGAGCCCATCACCGTCCGTGATCTCGGCGCGGCCCTGCGTCTCGACAGCGGCACCCTCTCCCCCCTGCTCAAACGCCTCGAAACGGCCGGCCGCATCCGCCGTTCGCGCGGCACCGCCGACGAGCGCACCGTCCTCGTCCACCTCACCCCGTCCGGCTCCTCCCTCGAAGGTCAACTCGCCGCGCTGCCCGAGCAGATCGCCTGCGCCGCCGGCCTCACCCTCGACGAATTCGGCCAGCTCCACACCCTGCTCAACCGCATCACCGCACACTGAAAGGGCATCCATGGAAGCCATCTACACCGCCTCCGCCACCGCAACCGGCGACGGCCGCAACGGCCACGTCCGCTCCGCCGACGGCGTCCTCGACCTCGACCTCGCCGTCCCCAAGGCGATGGGCGGCCCCGGCGGCCACCTCACCAACCCCGAAGAGCTCTTCGCCGCCGGCTACGCCGCCTGCTTCCACAGCGCCCTCAAAGCCGCCGCCCGCCTCGCCAAAGTCACCCTCACCGACACCGCCGTCACCATCGACATCGGCGTCGGCCCCAACGACCAGGGCGGCTTCCAGCTCCAAGCCACCATCGAAGCCGAGATCAACGGCGTCGACGAGACCACCGCACGCCAGCTCCTCGACACCGCCCACCAGCTGTGCCCGTACTCCAACGCCACCCGCGGCAACATCGACGTCCAGCTGGCACTCGCCTGAGCCGGTGACCTTCACACCCCGGGCCGCCTGGGCCGACACCCCCGAACCCGTACGGACGGCTGTCGCCCGGGCGCTCGGCGCCCCCATCGCCGGCCACACCGACCTGCACGGCGGCATGTCACCCGGCCCGGCCGCCGGCCTCCGGCTCGCCGACGGCCGGCAAGTCTTCGTCAAAGCCGTCTCCGCCGACACCCGCGTCCACAACCACGCCATGATCCGGCAGGAAGCCGCGATCCTCGACATCCTCCCGGCAACAGTGCCCGCGCCACGACGCCTCGCCACCGTCGAACACGGGCCCTGGATCGCCATGGCCACCACCTGGGCCCCCGGCACCACCGGCGGAGCGTGGACCGACACCTCGATCGCGGCCGTCGCCGAGGCATGCCGCACGGCAAGCCGGCACCGAGCGCCGAAGGCCCTGCCCCCGGTCGCCTCGCGCATCTTCTACTTCGACGGCTGGAACAGCCTGCCCAAGCTCGACACCAGCGACGACTGGGAGAAGAGCCACGCCGGACCGGCCGCCGAAGTCGTAGCCGGATGGGAACGATGGACCGCCGGCGACGCCCTCGTCCACCGCGACATCCGCCTCGACAACACCGCGGTCTCCGACACCGCGGTGCTGCTCGACTGGGCCTACGCCGCCGCCGGCGCCCCCTGGATCGACCTCGCCCAACTCGCCGCCGACATCGTCGCCACCGGACACACCCTCGGCCCCGAGGCGGCCAACGACCGCGCCTACCGACTGTTGAAAACGCTGCCAACCGACGCGTCGCGCTTCGTCGTGGGGCTCGCCGGAATGTGGACCATCCGCGCCGCCACGGTTGCGGACACACCCGTCATGCCACGCATCTCCGCGTGGCGCCGGGCACGAGCTCACGCCTTGCGGCCCCTGGTGAGCCGCCTGATCACCCACCTGGGCTAGAGGCCCCGCAGGGCACGATTCGTCCGGTTCGCGCGGACGGCCGCCCGCTGCTGCTCGGCGGTCACCTCGATGTAGCCCTGCGACGTCGTCAACGACGCGTGACCCAGCAACCGCATGATCTCCGAAGCGTTCGCGCCGTCCTCCGCCAAGCGGGTCGCGAACGTGTGACGCAACGCGTGCAACTGAGCGCCACGCGGGACACGATCGGTGATGCCGGCCCGGCGGTAACAGGACTCCACCAGATACTGCAGGCCACCCCGCTTCAGCGGGACACCGGCGCGATCCACCAGCAGGGCATCCCTCGGGTCGTAACGGCCGAAACGAGCGCGGCGGGTCTGCTGGTAACGCTCGATCAACTCGTCCAGCTCGGGCTCGATCGGGACGGTGCGCGGACGACCGCCCTTGCCGGCAACCTCCACGCGGCGCTCACCGGGGCGGCCGAGGATGTCGCCGGAACGCAGGGCCAGCATCTCGGAAAGCCGCAGACCCGCGCAGAGCGCCAAGGCCAGGACCGCCAGGTCGCGCTCGGGCCACGGGTCGCGCTGGCGCTCATCCCGCTGGCTGACAGCGGAGAGTAACTGCTCGGGGGTGTCCTCGCCTCGCAAGGGTTTGGGGGAGTAGGCGGGCATTCTCGGCTTGTCGATCGCGGACATGGGGTTGCCCGGGAGCAGCTGCTCGGTGACCAGGAAGGTGAAGAAGGCATTCCAGGAGGACCAGGCCCGGGAGACCGAAGCGGGAGCCCTGTTTGCGGCAAAACGGGCGAAGGCCGCGCGTAGGGAGCGGGGGGAGAGGTCACTCAAGGTGATCGGGGCGGGGCCGATCAGCTCCAGGACCGCGTGGAGGTCTCGCCGGTAGGCGTCGAGGGTGTGCGCTGACGGCTTGCGGGTGGTGCGGGCCGCCAGGAAGTCGTCCACCAGCGCCGGTACGTCAACATCCTGTCCGTCCTGCATAAGCACTATTATGCAGCATTCCGACGTATTTGCGTAGATCTGGGCGGGCGGCGTCGATCAGGCAGTTTGCGTGGGTGATCGGGCTGTGGTGATTCCCGTGCCGGCGCCACGTCGAAGTTGGGTGCTGGGTCAGCCGCCGGCGGTTTGGTGGTGTGCGGCGCTGCGGGCGTCGAGCACGTGCCCGATAGCCGCCGCGGGCGGGGCTCGGGCGTGCTGTGGTGGGGTCAGGGCCCGTACTCGTACGTGTGATGGATTTCTTCTTCTGGTTTACATAATGTCAATTATCGACCTGACAGATGATCGATGCGTTTTTGTCGGTGGGGGTCGCTAGGGTGCGCGGCATGAGTGACTTTGTGGGCGCCCGCTTCGAGCGGGCCGACTTCACCGGCGCGCGGTTCGTGGCGTGCGATCTCAACGATCTGGAGATGCGCGGTGTCGACCTGTTCCGGGTGCGGATCAGGGGCGCGACGCTCAGCGATGTGGACATCAGCGGGGAGATCGGGCGGGTGACCGTCAACGGGGTGGAGATCGGGCCACTGGTGGAGGCGGAGCTGAATCGGCGTCATCCGGAGCGGGCGCTGATGCGTCCGGCGGATGCGGCGGGGTTCCGGGAGGCGTGGGCGCTGCTGGAGCGGTTGTGGGCGGGGACGGTGGATCGGGCGCGGGGGCTGGATCCGGCGTTGCTGCACGAGTCGGTGGGTGGCGAGTGGTCGTTCGTGGAGACGTTGCGGCATCTGGTGTTCGCGACGGACGCGTGGGTGCGGCGGGCGATTCTGGGTGATCCGGCGCCGTGGGATCCGCTGGATCTGCCGTGGGACGAGATGGCGGAGACGCCGGGTGTCCCCCGTGACCGGGCGGTGCGGCCTTCGCTGGATGAGGTGGTGGCTCTGCGTGCCGACCGGGTTGCGGGGGTGCGTGATTTTCTGGCGTCGCTGACCGATGAGGGGCTGCAGGCGGAGACCGTGCCGGTGGCGGGTGACGCGTGGCCGCCGGCGCGGAGTTTCCCGGTGCGGGAGTGTCTGCTGACGGTTGTGAACGAGGAGTGGGAGCACCGGTTGTATGCGGAGCGGGATCTGGCGGTGCTGTCGGAGCCGTGAGTCAGTCGTCGGGGAGACTCAGGATGGCCTTGAGGTCGCCGACCGGCATTTCGAGCGCCGCGGCCAGGGCGGCCACACGGTCCGGCTGTTGGGGCACGAGGACCCCGGCCCGCATCTTGGCTACGGACGACTGGGCGATTTTGCAGCGGTAAGCCATTTCCTCCCGGGAGATCCCCCGGCGGTCCATCAGCGCGCTGAAGATCGGGCCGAACGGGTGCGGGTCGCTGTAGCGGATCGGGGGCCCGATCAGCGTGTCTGCTACCCCGCACCTCGAACCGGTCGAGCCGTGACCCCAGCAGGCGTATGTAGCCCGACAGCGGCAGTTCCTCTCCCCCGTCCCGGCTGATCGTCCCGTCGACGGTGACGGTGCGTTGCCATTCGCTGTACGGCCGGAGTTGCACATCCTGGATCTTGATTACCTGCCAGGCGCTGTCCCACCACGGCCATCGTCCGATGCGCTCGCGCAGCAGCGATACCAGGACCTCGCGGTCGCCGGTTTCCGTGTTCTGCAGTGCGTCAAGCTGGGCGGGGGTCAGCTCATCATCCACTCACGACAGTCTACGGTCGGTGTGTGGTGTCGGGGCGGGTGATGCGGCGGTTCGGGCTCGGGGATCCGGTGGGGGCGCCGGTGCGGGTGCCGGGTGGGTTGTCGAACGAGTTGTGGCGGGTGACGACCGCAGAGGGTGTTTTTGCGGTCAAGCGGATGGTGGTGAACGCTGACCGGCCCGATTTTGTGGGCAACGTCGAGGCGTCGTTCGGGGTGGAGTGGCGGGCGTGGCGGTCGGGGGTGCCGATGCCGGAGCCGCTGTCGGAGGGTGGGCGGGCTTTGGTGGCGGTGGACGGGTCGTTGTACCGCGCTCACCGGTGGGTGGAGTCGCGGGAAGGGGCGGCTTCGGTGCGGGACGCCGCGGGGCTGCTGGCGCGGATTCATGCGGCGGGTGAGCCCCGATGGGCGCCGGCGGTGGATGGCGGGTGGGACGGGCGGCGGTGGGGTGCGGAGGTGGCGGGGCTGGCTCGGCGGGTGGCGGAGCAGCCTGCGCGGGTGCTGGTGGTGGACAGTCATCGGGATCTGGATCGGAAAAACACGCTGCTGGGCGTGGATGGGGTGCTGATGGCGGTGGACTGGGACGCGGCCGGGCCGGTCAGTGCGGTCCAGGAGGTGGTGGCGGTGGCGTTGGACTGGTCGGGTGGTGATCCGGGGGCGTTCGCCGAAGGGGTCGGGGCCTACGGGCGGGTGGTGCCGGCGGAGCCGTGGGTGTTCGGAGGCTGGGTGGCGGCGCAGGGTGGGTGGCTGGACTACGTGGCGGAGCATCAGCCCGGCGAGGCGGAACGCACGCTCGCGGAGTTGCGAGGGCTTGCTGCCGGCCTTGATGTGCTGCTCTCGGTACTCCCCTCTCCCCCGGGCCGGTAGCGGCGGGCGGCTATCCGGGTCGGCGGGGGGATCGTCGGAGTCGGCACCGGGCTGACGGCGCCAGGGCCGGAGTGTCTCGGCTAAGGTCGGCCGATGCTGGTTCGCTGGATCACCGGGTTCCTGGATTCGCCAACCGCTGACGTTGAGGCGTCCGCTGACGTTGAGGCGTCCGCTGACGTCGAGGCGTTCTGGGTGGCGGTGACGGGGACGACGTTGTCGGCGCGGCGTGAGGGCGGGGTGTTCGCGACGCTGGTGCCGGCGGACGGGGATGCGTGTCTGCGGGTGCAGGTGGTCGGGGACGGTCCGGCGCGGGCGCATCTGGATCTGCATGTGGACGACGTGCCGGCGGGTGTCGCGGAGGCGGTGGCGCTGGGCGCGTCGGTCGTGCACGTTGCCGAGAGCCATACCGTGGTGCGCTCCCCCGCCGGGATCGTGTTCTGCGTGGTGCCGTGGCATGGGGAGAGCGTGCGTCCGGCGGCGGTGCGGTGGCCGGGTGGGCAGGCGAGCGTGGTGGATCAGGTGGCGCTCGACATTCCGGCTGCCGGGTATGACGCGGAGGTGGAGTTCTGGGCGGCGCTGACCGGGTGGGAGCACCGGGCGTCGGATCTGCCGGAGTTCCGGTTCCTGCAGGGTGGGCCGGCGTTGCCGTTGCGCTTGCTGTTGCAGCGGACTGGGGGCCGTGCTGCGGGCGTACACCTGGATCTGGCTTGTGATGGGCATGAGGCCGAGGTCGAGCGGCATGCCGAACTGGGTGCCACGGTGGTGCGGCGGGTGCCCGGGGACTGGACGACGCTGCGGGATCCGGCCGGGCGGGAGTACTGCGTCACTCGTCGAGCGCCGGTGTCCCGTACGCGTGAATGATCTGGCGGTTGGTTGTGATCTTGGCTTTCAGGCGCCAGCCGAGGGTGGCCTCGAGCTCGGCGGGCTGCCAGTAGCGCTTGATCACCTGGAACTGGCGGCCGTCGTTGAGGCGGCGTTGCTGCAGGTCGCCGGGGAGGCGCTCGTGGTGGTAGCTGTCGATGAGGAAGACGCGGCCGCCGGGGCGCAGGGCTCGCCGGACGTTGCCCCAAAAGGTCAAGAGCAGGTTTTCGGGTACGTGTGAGAGCCAGTACGCGAAGAAGACCGTGTCGAACGCTGCCTCGGGCGGGGTCCAGGCGAAGATGTCGGCGGTGAGGTACGTGACGTTGCCGCTTGCCCGCCGGCGGTTGATCTGGAGGGTCTCGGCGTTCGCGTCGACGGCGGTCACGTGGCGGGCGTGGCGGGTCAGGCGCTCGGTCCACCAGCCGGTGCCGGCCGCGTACTCCAGGACGTCGCCGGCCGGGGCGAACTGGTCGAGGGCCTGCTCGACCTCGGCGATGTCGGCGAACCAGCTTTTCTCCGCCTCGGGGTCCAGACTGTACTGGCCCTGGCGCTGCCACCACTGGTCGTACTCGGGGGCACGGTGGCGGTAGTAGTCGCGTTGCTCGGCGAGGACGTCCATGGCGGGGACCGTATCGGGGTGGCCGGTGTGGCGGCGAGCGAATTGTCGGTGGGTCCTGATAGAAAGATTCGCACAAACGTACGAGTGAGGCAGGTGGGTTGATGGCCCGGGGGTTGAGCACCGACGAGCTTTCCACTATCCGTGACGGGCTGGCCGCCGGGCGCAAGCCGCGGGTGCAGTTCACCGAGACGGCCGGGCAGATCGCCGGGCAGATCGGGCAGGTCGTGGCGCTGGAGGATCCGGCGGCCGACGAGTGGGTGGTGGTGCGGTTCGGCAAGGACGAGCTGCCCTTCTCCCCCGCCGATCTGCGGGTCGCGCCGCGCGGGGCGGCGGCGAAGAAGGCCCCTGCTCCCCCACCGCCGCCTCCGCCCGCCCCGACACCCGAGTTCGTGATCGACAAGCCGATCGAGAAACCGCCGGCCGCCGCGCCGGCGCCACGCAAGAGTGGAGAAGTCATGGAGGCAGCGCCGCCCCCGGCCCCCCGCAAGGCGTCCCGGCCGGCCAAATCCAAACCCGGGCCGGCGTTGACCGTGACCCTGGGCTACGGCGAGGGCGAGTGGACCGTGTCCGCGTCGCAGGGGTCGAAGGTGCTGGCGAAGCCGTATGTGGTGCGGCCCGCCGAGGCGTTGCGGATGGTGTCGCTGGTCGACGTGCCCGGGGTGCAGGAGGCGGTCGAGCAGATCCTGGCGGCCGAGCGCTCCGAGGCGGAGCAGCAGGCGCAGCGGTTACGGGCCGAGCTGGCCGAGGTGGAGGCGCGGCTGGCGGAGCTCGGGGAGGCGGGCGGCAAGGGGTAACCGGTCGCTGCGGGGCTGGGAGGCGGCTCGACAGGCTGGGCCGTCTGGTCGGGTCCGCCGGGTCGGGCCCTCGGGCGGCTGGCGGTTCGACCCGGCGGCCCCTTGGATCGGCGCGGTCGGGCCGGGCGTGGGCGTGCCATGATTGGCGGCCTTATGGGGAGAGCTTCGTTGCGGGCGCCGCTGATGTGGCGGTTCATGCTGGTGTTGTCGCGGATCCTGGTGTTGCCGCTGTGCCGGTTGCGGGTGTCCGGGCGGGTGCCGGCCGAGCTGCGGGGGCGGGCGCTGATCCTGGCGGCGAACCATGTCAGCCCGTTCGACCCGATCGTGATGACGGCGGCCTGTCACAAGGTGGGCATCGCGCCGCGGTTCATGGCCACCGGCGGGATCTTCGACGCGCCCGTGGCCGGGGCCGCGATGCGGGCGGCCGGGCACATCCGGGTCGACCGGAACACGTCGCACGTGGCGGAGGCGCTGCCCACCGCGGTGCAGGCCCTGCACGAGGGGGCGATGGTGCTGGTCTACCCGGAGGGGCGGATCGGTCTCGACCCGTGGATGTGGCCCGAGCGCGGCAAGACCGGCGTGGCGCGGATGGCCGACGCCGGGGGCGCGCCGGTGCTGCCGGTCGCGCAGTGGAACACGCACACGGTCCTGCCGTACACGACTCCGGTGGGGCTGGGCCGCTCGTTGCTGCGGGCGTTGCGGCGCCGGCCGGTGGTGTACGTGCGGTTCGGCGACACGCCGGTCGACCTGTCGCAGGTGACCGGGACGCCGGGGGCGCGGGCCATGAAGGCGACCCGGCTCATCATGGAGGGCATCGACGAGACGCTCGCCCACCTGCGGGCCGGCGAGATGGAGACGCCCCGCTTCGTCGACCACACGAGGGCGGTCGACAACTCGCGGGTGCGTCCCCGGCCGGGGCGCACGCTCAGCCGGGGGCGGGATGCGCCGTCTGTCCAGGGGCAGCGCACGGATGCGTCGCCGGCCACGGAATCCCCGGCCGTGCGGTCCGCCGACCACCCGGTCTCGCCGGCGGCGGAGGCCGGGCCGGCCTAGGCGACGGCTCGACGGCCCGCGATCGCCTCGGCGGCGCCGGCCACCATCGGATGTGGGCCGGCGTGGGGTTTGGGCCGCGTGGGGTTTGGGCCGTGTGGAGGCTCGCGGAGGTCGCGCAGGCGGGCTGCGAGGGCTGGATAGCATGCGCGGCATGCTCAGGGGCTGGCACGGCTGGTTCGGCACGGTCAATGGGGTCGTCGTCCTCACGGTGGCCGCGCTGCCCTTGGCGGCGCTGGCTGTCTGGACTCTGGCCCGGGTCCGTAGCGTCCGCGGTCGCGATGCCCCAGGCGGTAACGGGCCGGCCGGCGACGGCCGCTCGGCGTGGCGGAGGTCGCTGGCCGAGGTGGGGATCGTCTACGGGACGCTGCCGTGGGTGTGGATGATTCTGTTGCCGAATCGCGGGGCCGGCCAGCAGCGGGTCAACCTGGTCCCGCTGCGGGATCTGGTCACGGTCGTGGCCGGCGGGCCGCTGACCGCGACCGTACAGATCGCCGGGAATCTGCTGGTGTTCGCGGCGTTCGGGTTCTTCGCCCCGATGCGGTTCGTGGTGTCGGTGCCGCGGATTCTCGCGTTCGCGGCGGCCGGCTCGGTCACGGTCGAGACCTTGCAGTACGTGCTGCCTCTGGACCGGGTGTCCTCGGTGGACGATGTGCTGCTCAACGCGGCAGGTGCGGGACTGGCAGCGCTGGCTTCGCGCCGATGGTGGCGCGGTAGTACAGAGCGGGATATCTCGTTGCGGGGCAGCGGCGCCGGGGCTTAGCTGGATGCCATGTCACCGGTCTTCGTGGCGGGCACGGGCCGGTCGGGAACGTCGCGGCTCGCCGACATCATCGGTGAGCATCCGCGGATCCACCGGATCCCGATGGAGACCCGGTTCATCGTCGATCCGGGTGGCCTGCGTGACCTGGCCGAAGCCCTCACGACGCGCTTCGACCCCATCGTCGGCGAGGACGCCCTGCGCCGGCTGACCGACTTCCTGACCGTACGCGTGCCGGGGCGGCGCGACGACCGCGGCAAGACCGTCCCGGAGCTTGTCGGCGAGCCGCGCTACGGGGAGACCGTGGGCCGGCTGTGGCCGCAGCTCATCGCGTGCACCTACGACGAGCGGGTGATCCCGCGGTATTTCCGGGATCGGGGCGAGCTGCTTGCGATCCTCCGGGGCACGGTCGACGCGTTGTTCGGCGGGGCGGCCGCCGATGCGGGCAAGCCCATCTGGTGTGAGAAGACCCCGTTCAACCTGCTGTGCATGGATTTTCTCTGGGAGCTGTTCCCGGAGGCGACCATCGTCCACATCAAGCGCCACCCGGTCGCGGTGGTCGCATCCCACGTAGAGCAGCCCTGGGCGCCGCCCACCGTCGAGGGCGCGCTCGCCTGGGTCAGACCGGTCTACGAGCGCTGGCTCGCCTGGAAGGCCACCGCCGATCTGACCGGCCGCCGCTACGTGGAGGTGCGGGCCGAGGACCTCGCCGCCGACTGGCCGGGGCAGCGCCGCGCCCTGTTCGGGCGGCTCGGCGTCGACGACTTCGCGACCGCCTCCACCTTCCAGGCGCACAAGCTGCAGAAGCGCGTCGACCGGGCGACCCGCGAGCTCGTCGAGCGCGAGCTCGGCGACATCATCCCGGCTATGGGATATCGGCGGGGATGAGGCTGTAGGAGGCCAGGTCGGCGCGGCCCGAGCGGGTCAGGGCGGCGTTGCGCAGGATGCCCTCGAACTGGAAACCGGCCGCGTCCGCCACCTTCCGCGACGCGGTGTTCTCGACGACGGCGTACAGCGACACCCGGGCGAAGCCGAGCTCGCGCAGCGCCCAGGCCGACGCGGCGTGGGCCGCTTCGCCGGCGTAGCCGTGCCCGCGTCCCCACGGCGCGATCCAGTAATGGATCTCGCAGGTCATGGCGTCCCAGTCGGCGTTGAACAGCAGCACGTGCCCGCACAGGCGATCGGAGGCGGCGGTGACCGCGAACGACGCGGGTGTCTCGGCGGCGCACCAGCGGCGGGCCGTCTCCAGCGACGCCGCGGCGATCGGCAGGCCGGCGGGCGCGTATCGCAGATAGTCCTCGTCGTGCCACACCGCGTGCACGTCGGCGGCGTCCGCGGGCCGGAACGGGCGCAGCCGCAGCCGGCCGGTCTCCAAAGTGGTGATGGGGAATGCCATGCCGGTAAGCGTAGGTGGGAGCATGGTCCGCCATGAGAGCCCAAGCGGCGGTCGAGCGCACCGTGACCCTGACAGACGGCCGGCGGGTCGCGGTCCGGGAGGGCGGCGACCTCGACGGCGTACCCGTGCTCTTCCACCACGGCACCCCGGCGTCGCGGCACCAGGCCGGCCTGGTGGAGGCGGCCGCGCGCCGGCACGGGGTGCGGCTGATCTCGGTGAACCGGCCCGGCTACGGCGCGGCCGCCGACACCCCGCCGAGCCTGGCGTCGGTGGGCGCCGACACGCTCGCGGTGGCCGGCGCGGTGGGTGTGGACCGGTTCGCGACCGCGGGCCTGTCCGGCGGCGGCCCCTACGCGCTGGCGACCGCGCTGGCCGGGCCGCAGCGGGTGACGGCGGTCGCGGTGGTGGCCGGCATCGGGCCGTGGCGGATCATCCAGGCGGCGGTGCCGGGCGACCCCGAGCGGGAGTTGCTCACCCTCACCGACACCGGGCAGAGCGAGGCGGCGCTGACCGGGTTCCGGGCTCTCGCGGCCGCCGATCATCGGGGGCTGCTGCAGATCGAGGACGACGAGGCGCTGGTCGACGCGTACCTCGACGGCGCGCCCGCCGACGACCTGCGCTGGCTCGACCGGGAGAAGAAGCGCAGCTGGGCGGCGGACCTGCGGGAGGCGCTGTCCCGCTTCGACGGGTACGCCCGCGACAACGTGGCCTGGGGCGGCGCCTGGGACATCGACGTGACCGCGATCGGCTGCCCGGTCCGGCTGTACTACGGCGACCGGGACCGGCTTGTCCCGCTCGCGCACGGCCGGTGGCTCGCCGAGCGGATCCCCGGCGCCGTCCTGGTCCCGCTGCTGGACGCGGGACACGGGACGGCCAGCTTCGCCTACTGGGACGAGGTCTTCGAAAGCCTGCGGTAAAGGCGTAATCCGGTGGACCCGGCGGCCGGTGATCGGCGATCGTGGGCCGGGTGGAGATGTCCGATGCCGAGCGGCGGGTCTGGAGCCGCATGCCCGCCGGCGCCGCCGAGGCGATCGCCGGCCTGTCCGGCAGCCAGCTGCAGACCCTGTTGATGCCGGTGATGCGGGAACGCGCCGGCCGGGCCCGGCCGGCGGACCTGCTGCGCCGCTGGCGCGAGGATCGTTTCGTGCGGCCGGCGGCCGCCGACCCGCGGCAGGTGAGCCGGGTCGAGGCGCGTCTGTGGGAGCTGTTGGGCGATGACGTGTACGGGGTGCAGCTGTCCCCCGTGACGCCGCTGGGCACCTGCACGGTGGTCTCCCCCACCAGCCAGAACCGGATCGTCTCCGCGACCCGTCCGGTCGAGGTCCTCTCCGACCCCACCAACGCCTTGGCGATCGAGGCCGCCGCCCGCCGCGACCAGCACGACGAGGTGCACGTCGCCGCGACCCATCAGGTGCTGCGCGCCCAGGTGTTCGGCCCGGGGATGGGTGCGCATTTCCGGCTGTTCGCGCTGGTCTCGTCGGCCCGCGACACCGGTTCCGGCCGCACCGAGACCCGCCTGCTCGAGCGGCACCTCGCCTACTGGCAGCGGGTCCTGGCGCCGCTGGAGAACGCCGCCGTGCGGTACACGATCTTCGACAGCCCACTGCTGCGGGAACGCCTCGCGGCCGTCCCGCAGCTGGTGGAGGAGCCCGGCCGGGAACGCGGCCGCGGCTACTACACCGGCGCGGCCCTGCGCATCACCGCCGGCGACGCCGAGCTCGGCGACGGCGGGTTCACCACGTGGACGGCCCAGCTGCGCGGCGACGCGAAGGAACGCTGCCTGATCTCGTGCGTCTCGGTCGAGCGCCTCGCGTCCCTGATCTGAGACCGGTCAGGCGTCCGGGTGCAGGGGCGTGGCCTGATGGTCGATGACGCGGCGGCACTCGGCCAGCCGGCGCGCGAGCTCGGGCGCGACGCTCTCCAGCCGTGACAGGTCGGTGCGCAGCTCGAGCACCTGGTTCCAGAGGACCGCGCGGCCCTGCTCGAGCCGGGACAATGCCTCGCCGGGGCGGCCGGCCGCGAGGGTGCACGAGGCGCCGTCGCGGGCCAGCGCGCCGGCGTGCGTCCGCAGCTGGTACAGCTGGTCTTCGCGGCCGACGCCACGCCAGGCCAGCAGCGGCAGCAGTTCCGCGATCGTCCAGCCGTACCGGTCGGCGGCCGCGCCGGGATCGGAGGTGGCCGCGACGACCGCCGCGCAGGTGGAGGCGGCGGTGATGCGGACCGCGACCGGGGTCGCGGTGATCCGGGCGCCGTGGTCCCAGGCCGCGATCGCGTCGGACAGGTCCGCGCCGTGGTCGAGGTGGGTGAAGCGGGCGTGCAGGCGGTGGCCGAGGTTCGTCCAGTGCGGCCCCGCCCGCCCGTGGCCGGGTGGCAGGCCGGCGATCGCCTGCCGTTCCAGCGCGATGGCTTCGTCGATGTGGGCGTGCTCCCCGGTGGCGGCGAAGAGCACGGCGACCGCGGTGGACAGGTTCGACAGCAGCAGCGTGTAGTCGGCGTCGCCGGGTGCCCCGGAGTCGAGCGCCTCGCGCTGCACTTCGACGTACTCGGCGAGGTGGGCCGGGTCCCGGTCGCCCGACTCGTACTGGGCGTGCAGCGTCAGGCCGAGGTTGGTCAGGTAGATCGGGCGCCGGGGGTGTCCGGCCGGCGTGGCGTCCACCGCCGCGCGGGCGAGGCGGACCGCGTCGGTGAGGTCCTCGGGGTTCTCGGTGCGGCGGAACCGTTCCCAGTGCGCGATGCTCAGGTTCGACAGGAGCCGGTGCCGGATCGGCGAGCCGGCCGGCAGCTTGTCGAGGGCTTGCGCGGCGTAGGAGATCGCCTCGTTCAGGTCGGCCAGGGCGCCCGCGTACTCGTAGCGGGTGTGCAGGGCGAGCCCCAGGTTGGAGAGCGCGCCGCTACCGGGAGCGCGGCCGTCCGGCGCCACCGCGATCCGGCCGAGGCGGACGGCCTCTTCCAGGTCGGCCTGCTCGCCGGTGCGGTCGAAGCGCAGGCGCAGCGCGAAGCCCAGGGTGTTGGCGGCGTCGGCCGGATCGGCGGCCGCCGCCACGGCCCGGGCGCCGGCCGCGATGGCGTCCTGCAGATCGTGGAACCGGCTGGTGGCGTCGTACCGGGTTCGCAACGCCCCGCACAACGCCGACAGGGCGGCTTCGTACCGTTCGTGGCCGGGCGGGGCGAGACCGGCCGCTTCCTGCAGCACCGCGATGCTCTCGTCGATGTCGGCGAGGCCGCCGCCCGTGTGCTCGAAGCGCATCCGCAGGGCGGTGCCGAGGCCGGCGAGCAGAAACCATCGTGGCGGCTCCGGCTCCTCGGCGCCGAGCGCCTGCCGCTGCAGCGCGACCGCCTCGTCGAGGTCGCCGAGCCGGCCGAACCAGGCGAACCGCATGCGCAGCGCGCTGGCGAGGTCGGCCAGCAGCACCGGGTCGTCGGGGGCGCCGTCGTGGGCGGCGCGCAACGTGCCGGCCATGAGCTCGACGTCGTCGGCTCGTGGCGCCAGGTCGAGGCGTCGCCGCAGATCGGCCACCAGATCGGTGGCGACCTCGCGGTGCCGGGGGTGCCGGGGCGGCACGAGCGTCAGCGCCTGCCGGCGGGCGGCGATGGCCTCGTCCAGGTCGGGGACCGTCCCCCGCCGGCGCAGCCCGGTGGCGAGGTTGCTGACGTGCTTGAACCGGTCGGGGTCGTCCTCGGGGCCGTCGCGCAGCGCCTCGCGGGCCGCGGCGATCGCCTCCTCCAGGTCCGGGGGTGGCGTCGGGTCCGCGGAGAGCAGCGCCGAGCTGAGGTTGGACAGGTAGGCGCGACGCTGGTCGTCGTCGTCCGGCGCGGTCCGCAGCGCCGCGCGCAGCACGTCGGTGGCCTCGGCCCGGTCCGCCGGTGACGAGGCGGCCCCGGCCCGTGCGAGCAGGGCGATGCCGAGGTTGGACAGGCATCCCGCGCGCTCGCGTGGGGTGCCGGCGAGGGCGGCCGCCTCCCGGGCCAGCGCCACGGCCCGGCCGAGGTCGGCGACGGAACGCACGCGCTCGCCCCGGGACCGCAGCACGAGGCTCTGGTTGGTGAGATACCGGGCCAGGTCGTGGCCGCCCGCCGCGGCGACTTCGGCGGCGCGCTCGGCGGCCGCCACCGCCCGGTCGAGGTCGGCGACGGCCCCGGTGCGCTCGTAGCGCAGATAGAGCGCGCCCGCCAGGTGGTCGCACCAGGACGGCTCGGGCGCCGGGTCGCCGGGCCCGGTCGCGGCGCCGAGAAGGTCGGCGGCCTGGTCGAGCAGGGTGGTGTCGGTCGTCCGGGAACCGGCGGAGACCAGCGCGCCGCCGAGCGTCGCCTGTGCGGGCCGGTCGGCGCCGTTCAGGACGGCGTCGACAATCGTGGCGCGCACGTCCTCCGGAACGGCCTCCGGCGTCGTGTCGATGACCAGCCGGAAGTGGCGCAGGGTCTCGGCGGCGCTGCGCTGGGCGTCCGGTCCCGGAGCGGTCAGGTGGTAGCGGCACCAGTGCAGCCAGCCCAGCGCGGTCGCCGCCGCCACCTCGCCGACCGGCCCGCCCGGATCCCGTGCCGCGGCCGCCAGCGCCGCCGCGTCGGCGAGGGCCCCGGGGGCCAGCACGGCGTCCTGCTCCCCGGCCAGGGCGGCCTCGACGCGGGTGTGCACGGCGGCCAGCTCCGGTGGCACGGTCACGGCGGGCACACGTCCACGGCCTTGAGCGCGTCGGCCGTGGCGAGGTCCACCGTCACCTCGCCGGCGAGCGACTTGAGGACGAGGTCGCCCTGGACGAGCCGGACCGGGGTCCCGCAGCGGACCCCGCCGGGCGTGGTGACCTGGACCGGCCGGGTGCGGGGTGGTCCGTACCAGGTGACACCGACGGCTCCGGCGAGCAGCACCGTGCACGCGAGCAGCAGGGCCCGTCCCCGGTAGAGCGCTTTGGCCGACGCCGCGGCCTCGGCGTGATCCGCCTCGTCCTTACCGCCGAGCCCGCGGGCGGGCACGATCTTCGGGTTGCCGTTCGCGGCCCGGATCAGCAGCAGCGCGGCGACGACGCCGACCAGCGTCGCGGCGCCCAGCAGCACGCCGACGGCGACCGCCCACCCGGCCCGGAGCTGGCTGATGTCGCTGCGGCCCTTGATCAGGCTGAACCCGGCGAGCGCGGTGAGCAGCCCGGCCAGGCCGTTGCGCCAGGCGGTCGCGGCCTCGCGGATCCGGCTCAGTTCCGTGCGGGTCAGCTCGGTCCGGTACGCGGCCTCGGCCGGGCCGCCTTCGGCGTCCGGGCCGGGACGGAGCTTGCGCGTCATCAGGGTCCCTCGGTGAGCAGGAGCTTCCAGTAGGCCCCGCAGCCGCGCTCGCCCTCGGGCCGGTTGGCGTGGGTGAGCTCGCACAGGCAGGTCATCGGCACGAGGTCGTCGGTCGGCTGCGCCGTACGCCGGAACGGGTTGCCGATCGCCCGGGTGCCCTTGACCAGGGTGGCCGGCAGGAAGTCGCGGAACACGCCCCGGCACCGCGGGCAGGGACCGAACAGCACCTCGGCGTGCCGGTCCGTGCTGACGACGGCGAACTCGGTGGCGGCGAGCTGCGCGTACTGCGGGTCGGTGACCGGCTGGTACGCGACCGCCTTGTGGGTTGCCTTGGCCATTGCGCCCTTTCAGAGACCGGTGTGGGTGAACGGGGTCCAGAGACTCAGCGGCAGGTGCCGCAGTTTGAGCAGCGCGGCGTGCAGCGCGTGCGCGCTGCGTTCGGGCCGGAACCGGCCGGACTCGAACAGCGTCGCGTAGACCTGTTCGGCGACGTCGGCGGCGGTCGCGTCGTAGACGGACCACTGGGTGGCGATCACGTGCCGGAAGCCGGTGTAGTGCATGGCCGCGGCCAGCGTGATCGCCTCGTCGGGCAGGGCCACCCCACCGGTCATCGTCTTGCAGGCGGACAGGAACGCGAACTCGCCGTGGTACTCCCCGGCGCCGATGCCGGTGACCGTGAGAACGCCGTCGTGCAGGACGAGCCCGCCGTGCGAGGGATCGTCGAGCATCTGGGTGGCGTGACAGCTGAAGTGCACCCACCGGTGGCCCGGCAACTGCCCGCGTACGCCCGCGACGGTCGCGTCGCCGGAGTGCAACGGCGTCACCGCGTCGCCGAAGCGGCGCGACAGCATCCGGCGCTCGCGTTCGACGTTGGGCAACGGCAACTGATCGTGGACGTCGGGTGCGGTGACGAGCAGGAGGCGGTCCTCGGCCCGGTCCCGGTCGAGGGGCCGCCGTGCCTCCGCCAGCGCCCGCACCGTGGGTGTGTAGGAGCAGACGACCCGATCCAGCAGGGTCTTGCCGGCGGCGACGCCGTCCGCCGTGTGGTGGCCGGCGGCGTGCAGGGGCAGCAGGGTCAGCAGGCCCGTCGGGCACCACCACAGGCGTGGCTCGGCCGGATCGCCCGGCCAGGGCCGGCGGGAGAGCGCCTGCCACACGGGCTCCACGACGGCGTCCCACAGCCACGCGGTGACTTCGGCCAGTTGCTTCTCGACGTCGTCGCGCGCCTGCGCGAAATCGACGCGGGCGTGGCTGACCCGCCGGAAGGAGGCCGGCGTCTCGTCGCCGTCGTCGAAGGCCTTCTGGGCCTGGTGGTACCGCCGTGCCGCGTCCTCCACCGCGTGCAGGGCCGCCAGGTACGCCACCGTGCGCCGGCCGACGTCCTCGATGTCCAGCCCGGTCAGCGGCACCGGCTCGACCGCCGCAGCGTCCCCGCGCCCGTCCTCGGGCCGGATGATCAGGGCGTCGCACCGCCACCGGCTGACGTTCACCACGATCACCGGGCCGTCCACGGCGGCCGGCAGCAACCGCTCGAGCGGCGGCGGTTTGAGGAAGTCCCGGAACTCGCCGCCCAGATCGCGGACCTGAGTCACCAGGTCGTCCCACTCGCGGGCCAGGGCCCACCGGCGGTCGGTCAGCTCGTTGCCGGTCTCGCCGTCGAACACGGTCATCTCGTCCCCGGGGAGGTGGGTGGCCTGGTCGGTGGACAGCCGGGCGAACGCGGCGGCCAGCGCGGGGTGCCCGGCGCCGAGGGCGGCGACGTCGGAACGCATCTCCAAGGCCCGGCCCAACAGTACGCCACGGCCCTGCTCCCAGACCTCGGCGGCGCGGCCGGGCCGCCCGGCCCGCAGGTGGCTCGCCGCGGCGTCGGCGCCGAGGCCGGACGACTCGGCGAGCCAGTACTCCTGGTCCGTGCGGCCCAGGCCACGGGCGGCCAGCCGGTCGAGCAGCCCGACCGCCGTGGTGTAGCCGTCGGCCGCGTCCGGCCACCGCCCGGCGGACGCGGCGATGTCGCCCCAGGCGCGGGCGGCGGAGACTCTCAGGTGGACCGGCGCCGTCGTCAGCGTCGCCGCTTCCCGCGCGGCCGCCAGCGCCTTCTGGCGGTCCTCGCCGGCGCCGGTCGTGTTGTACAACCCCATCAGGTTGATCAGGTGCACCGCGCGGACGGGATGGCCGGGCGGCACGAGGCCGAGGGCCTCGGTCTGCGCATCGATGGCCTCGCCGTGCCCGGGAAGATGGAGGGTCCGCAACGCGGAACTCAGCGTGGAGAGGTAGCGGTGCCGGTCCGCGTGCCCGGGCGGAAGCAGCCCGAGGGCCCGCCGGGCGGCGTCGACGGCGGCCTGCGCGTCGTCCGGATCGGCCAGCCGCCGGGAGCGGACCTGCAGCGCGTTGCTCAGGCTCACCTCGCGCCGGGCGACGTCCGGGTGATCCGGTGGCGTGCCGTCCACCGCCTGCCGGTCGACCAGGACCGCCTCGTCGATGTCGGCCTTCTGCCGGGTGCGGTCGAAGCGCGTCATCAGGGCGATCCCGAGCGCGTTGAGGAGCCGGGGCCGGTCGGGATGGCCCGGGGGCCGGGCCTCGACGGCCTGGCGGGCGCAGCCGACGGCCTCGTCGATGTCGGCCAGGGCGCCGGCCCGCTCGAACCGCCGCAGCAGCACGCCGCCGAGGTCGGACCGGGCCATGGCCACGCTCGCGTGGTGTGCCGGCGCCTTATCCACGGCCCGCCGTAACTCGTCGACCGCCCGGTCCAGGTCCGGCTGGGCGCCGGTCCGCTCGTACCGGCGGCGCAGCGCGTTGCCGAGGCTGAGATGGTCGGCGTACCGCTCGGGGTCCAGCGGATCGGCCGGGATGCTCACCGCTTCCTCGCCCGCGGTGATCGCCGCGTCGAGGTCGGCCGGGTCGCCGGCGTGTTCGTAGCGGGCCCGCAGCACCGTGGCCAGCGCCGACAGGGCGGTCGACCGCATCGGGGATCCCGGCGGCACCCGGTCGGCGGCCTGGCGGAGGTGATCGAGGGATTCGTCCAGGTCGGCCAGCTGCCCGGCACGGCGGTGGCGGGCGTGCAGCGCGACCGCGAGCGCGTGCCGCGCGGCCACCC
The DNA here is from genome assembly GCF_050942195.1 of Actinoplanes sp. CA-142083. Classification (NCBI taxonomy): domain Bacteria; kingdom Bacillati; phylum Actinomycetota; class Actinomycetes; order Micromonosporales; family Micromonosporaceae; genus Actinoplanes; species Actinoplanes sp. CA-142083. The sequence continues at coordinate 5,346,551 of NZ_CP192076.1, read as the reverse complement.
CCGCACCCGCGTAGTTTCTGTCCCGCACGAGGTCGAGCGCCTGCCGCGCGGTGGCGACCGCCTCGTCGACGTCCACCCGGGCGTCGGAGTGCGCGAGCCGGTCGTTGAGCACGTGGCTGAGCTTCGCGACCAGGCCCGGCCGGTCGGGGTGGTCGGTGGCCAGCTCCGCGACCACTTGGCGCCAGGCGCCGACGGCGGCGTCGGCGTCGGCGAGCTCGTCCGTGCGGGCGAACCGGTCGGCCAGACCGCTGCTCAGGGCGATCAACCCGGCCGTTCGCACGTCGGTGCCGATCGTGCTGCCCGCCAGCAGCCGGCGGCCGATCGTGATCGCTTCGTCGAGGTCCGGGAGGGACCCGCTGTGCGCGGCGCGGAGACGAAGCGTTTCGGCCAGGTTGACGAGGACCCCGAGCCGGCGTGGATGAGCGGCCGGCAGCGAGTCCACCATTCGCCGCAGAACATCGACGGCCGCGTCCAGATCGGCCGGTTGCCCGGTGTGGCCGAACCGCTTCTTGAGGGCGAGGCCGAGGTTCGACATGACGCCGATCTGCTCCCAGCTCCCCGCACGGCACAGGGCCGCCGCCCGGCGCAACAGGCCGATGGCCTCGTCGTCGTGGCCCGACCGGCTCAGCAGCAAGGCCGCGAGGTTCATGATGATCGACGCGCGCTGGGGGTGGTCGCCGGGGACGCGCCCGGCCGCCTCGCGGGTCAGCGCGATCGACTCGTCGAGGTCGTCGGGGTTGCGCAGGCGCTCGTACCGGGTGCCGAGGGAGTTGCCCAGGTTGGACAGCACCGCGACGCGATTGACGTGCCCGGGCGGGGTGGCGGCCAGGGCCTGCCGGCCCACGTCGACGGACTCGTGGAGGTCCTTGAGCGCACCGGTGCGCTCGTAGCGGCGCTGCAGCGCCCCGTCCAGCGTCGACAGGACGTGGCCCTGGTCCGGGTGTCCGGGGGGAAGGGCGGCGGCGACCCGGCGGAGCAGGTCCACCGCCTGGCTCACGGCCAGCGGGTCGTCGACCGTGTCGGTGTACCGCATGAGGTGGCCGGCGCGCGCGAGCAACGCCTCCAGCAGCTGCTGTTGCCGGGCGTCGTCCATCTCACCCTCCCGTCAGGCGGTCGGTGGCACGTCACCGCGGGGGTGGCTGCCGGACAGCTCCGGCGCCTCCCGCCCGGTCACGATCTCCTGGGCGATCAGCCGCCCGGCCGCCGGCGCCAGGCAGATCCCCGAGTGCATGACGGCCACGTAGACGCCCTCCGACACGTACCCGATCACCGGCCCGTCCGGCGGCATCGGCCGGTCGCCAATACTCCATCCGGTCAGCCGCAGCCCCGGCCCGAACGCGTCCCGCAGCGACTCCAGGGTCTGCCCGGCGAGGGACCGCAGCCCCGTCCACGAGCGGTCGGCGCCCAGCGGCGCGGTCGCGAGCAGGTGGCCGGGTGCTGCCTCCCGTACCTCGAAGGCCTTTGTCGCCACGACGGTCCGGACCAGACCGCTCTGCGCTCGCATCCGCATGAGGAAGGCCGGCGAAGCCGGGGCCGTGACCATCGGGCACAGCTCGGCCGTACCTACCCCGGCGGCGACCACCACCGTGGATGCGGGATGCCGGCCGGCCGTCGACTCGACCTCCCCGTCGCGTACGGCGGTGACGGTGGCCCCGGAGACGATCCGGGCGCCCAGGGCACGGGCCGCGACCAGCAGCGCCCGGGTCGCCGCGACCGGGTCGACCCCACCGTCGCTGAGCTCGAAACGCGCCGACGGAGGAACCGTGCGCAGGTGCGGCTCGAGCCGGGCGATCTCCGACGATGAGACTCCGGGGGCAGGCCAGCGCAACGACCCGGACCACCGCACCGACACGCCCGGCACCGTCGCGGCGAGGGTCTCCCAGGACGGCACGACGAGGGGCCGCAATAGCGAAGCCCCGCCGGGCCAAGCTTAGCCGTTGCCGCCGATCCAGGCGAAGGACCGGGCGGTCACCCCGCCGTCCCGGAAGATGACCGTGACCGGCGCGCCGGCCCGCGCCAGCTCGTAGGCGACGCAGGCGCCGACGATGCCGCCGCCGACCACCACCGTGTTCACAGCGAGGCCATGCCGCCCTCGGCGACGTCGAGCCACCGGTCGACGGTCGCCGTGTCGTGGTGCCGGATCGACCAGTCGACCTGCCGCAGGCTCATGTGCGCCCAGTAGGCGCGCAGCCGCCGCGACGGCAGGAACGCGAGCCGTTCCTGCACGGCCGGGGCCAGCGCGGGCGCCTGACCGCGCAGGTAGAACAGCAGGGTGACCAGGTCGAAGTGCCGGTCCCCGCGGACCGCGCCGTCCCAGTCGACGACCCCGGTGAGCCGCCCCCGCTCGACCAGCACGTTGCCGGGGTGGAAGTCCATGTGGACGAGGTCGTCGCCGACCATGTGCGACCCGTCCGCCCCGACCGACCGCACCCATTCGAGCAGCTTCGCCGTGCGGGCGTTGTGCCCTGCCAGGGGTTCGTGCAGGCAGAATCCCGGCCCGTCGGAGGTGAGATACAGCTCGGCCGGCCGCGGGTCGGGTTCGGCGGCGAGGACCCCGGCGAGCTGGTCGTTGACGGCGAGCATCTGCCGCACGACCGTGGGGTCGAGGTCGTCCGGCGGGGTGCCGGGCAGTCGCTGCTGCACCACGACCCGCACTCCGTCGACGCGGGCGGTCAGCTCGTGCCGCGGTGTCGGGACTCCGGCGGCGCGGGCCCGGTCGACCAGGACCGCGCTGCGGGTGCGGGAGGCGGTCAGCACCGACCGGCGCCCGTCCGGCCACCGCACGTAGGCGGCGCCGACCTCCCCGCCGGGCGCGGGTCCTTCCAGGACGAGCCGTACTCCCGTGATCGAGGCGATCCGCTCGAGCACGCGCGGCGCGTCGAGCCGGGCGGCGGTGGGCCATGCCTCGGTCGTCACGTCGGTTCCCCCGTACCCCGGTCCGTCTCTTACCGACCGGTCACCCTAGTCGATCTATGTCATGGTTGTGGGCCGCGCTGCCGCAGGTAGGCGAGCACGGCCTCGCGTGTGGTGCGCACCCCGAACATCTGCCGGGCCTCGGCGATGCGCCGGTTCGCGGTGCGCAGCGACAGGAACTCCGCCGCCGCGGCCGCCGCGATCGTGTCGCCCGCCGCCAGCCGGTCGAGCAGGGCCCGCTGCTCGGGCACCAGGTCGGCGACCGGGCTCGCATCGTCGGCCACCTCCACCGCCGCGCCCTGGCGGACCGGGCCGAGCCGGGCCAGGTCGTCGATCAGCGCCCGGCCCAGCGCCGACTCGGCGTCGCAGATCGCCACGATCCCCGCCCCCCGCGCGGCGGCGAGGACTGCCAGCTGCAGCGTCTCCGGGTCCGCGATCCGGCCGTGCAGCACCAGCCGGTTGCCGGTCACGTCCCAGCCCGGGTCGGGCAGGGCGAAACCGTCGCGGGCCACCCAGCCGTCGCGGATCAGGCGGCGCAGCACGGTGTCGGCGTCACCGGGTGTGGCGACGACATGGCGGGGGGCGTCGGGCTGTCTGGTCACCGGCCATCCTTGGGTGTCTCAGAGGGGAAGGTGGCGAAGGCGAGGGCGGCGGCTTCCGTTCTGGTGCGGGCGCCGAGCTTGCGCATGCCGGCGCGGATGTGGGTGTCGACCGTCTCGGCGGAGATGCCGAGCTGCCCGGCTATGCGCCGGGTAGGTTCCCCCGCGGCGACCAGCCGTAACACGTCGGTCTCCCGGCGTGTCAGCTGGTCACCCGATCGGGGGCTGCGGGTGTCGCGGTGCACGTGGTGCCGCCGCAGTCCGCGCCGGGCGCGTCCGGCGAGGACAGTCAGTCCCGCCGCGTCGGCGAGACGTTCGGCGTCGAGCAGCGCGGCGACCGCGCGTGCCGGGTCACCGTCGGTGAGCCCGGCGGCGAGCAGGCACCGGATCTGCTCCCGCAACGCGACGGGCCGCCACCCGTCCGCCGCGGCGGTGAAGCCGGTGCCGGTGGCCCAGGCGGTCAGCGTCCGCCGGGCCGCTTGCGGGAGCCCCGCCGGGATCGGCGGTGCCCCCTTCTCTCCGAGATCGTAGGAGGCCCACCGCGCGGTGATCGCGTGCAGCCCGGTCAGCAGCCCGTGCGCGCCGGCGTCGTCGGCGTGCACGGCCCGTTCCGGTTGCCCGTCCAGCCACGCCGTCTCCCGCGCCACCCACGCCGCGGCCGGATGCGCCACCCCGCCGTCGAGCCGCGCCCGCGCCGCACCGAGCAGGCCGGTGTCCGCTTCGATCAGCGCAGCGGCCGCTGTCGCATAACCCCGGGCTTCGTCGGGGAGAGCCCGGTCGGTCAGATTCAGGCTCCTTTTGAGTACGGCGTCGGGCCCTTCCCCGAAAACACTGTCCGTCCCCGCGGGAGCGCCACGCTCGCTGCCGGGTTCCGGCCGCACGCGGCTTCCGGCCATGTGGGTGGTTCCGCCGTCGGCGTGCCCGGCGTTGGGTGCGCCGTGGCCCGGCTCACCGGGCGTGGGCGAGGGTGCGGGTGCGCCGTGCAGGGCGAGAGCCCAGTCGGCGGCCGCGGCGAAGCGGGTCTGCCAGCCGTAGGCGAGCTCGGCCGCGCATTCGCGGGCCGCGGTCAGCGCCGCCCCGGCGGCCTCGACGAGCCGGCCGTCGGCGACCAGCTCCTCGACGAGCAGCCAGGCGCTCCACCGGGCCACCACCGGATCCCCGCCGGCGGTCGCGGCCGCGGTCAGCTCGCGGTCCCAGCCCGGGCTCCGGTGGCGGGCGTGCACGACGGCGAGGGCCGCCGCCACCGGGGCCGGCGGATTCGGGTACCTCGCCGTGATCTTGTCGGCGAGGTCGAGGGCGTTCGACGGGTCGGTGGCCAGCTCGGCGAGCAGCAGCACCCGGTCGCGGGCGGCGAGGACCGGGGCGGGCGCCGCGTCCGGCACCGGCGCCACCGTGGCGCGGGCGGCGGCCGGCGATCCGGCCTGCAGCAGCGCCTCGCCGCGCAGCACGTCCGCTTCCACGCCCAGCGGGGTCTCGGTGGTCAGCGCCCGCGCCGCCGCGCCCGGCCGGCCGGCCGCCAGGGCCGCGTCGGCCGCGGCGATCCGCACCCGCGGGTCGATCGGCGTGTCCAGGTCACACGCGAACAGCAGCAGCGCCGCCCGGTCGCCGCCGGTGACCTGGTCGGCCGCGGCCAGGGCCATCCGGTGCGCGCCGGCCGGGTCGCCGGCCGCCGCGAGGTGCCGGGCCGCCTCGGCGGGCGGGGTGAGCTCGGCGAGGCGGGTGTGCAGCTCGACCCGGCCGGCCGCGTCCAGCAGGCCCGCCGCGGTCTCCGCCACATACGTCGACACGGGCACCAGGTCACCGCCCGGCCCGGCCGTGATCAGGCCCGCGGCGTGCAGGTCGGTCGCGCCCGCGCCCAGCAGCGCCGCCGGGGCCGGCCGGCCGAGCAGGCCGAGCGCCGCCAGGGCCGTGCGGGCGGGACGGGGCAGGTCGGCGAGGGCGGTCGCGATCGCGTACGCCACCTGGTCCATGCCGGAACCACCCGGCGCCTTGCCCGCGGCAGCCTGCCGGGCCAGCGCCGTGATCGCGAGGGGGTTGCCACCGGCCCGGTCCACCACCGCTTGCACGACGGCCGGGTCCAGCTGCGCCGCCGTGCGCCGGGCCAGGTCGGTCGCGGCGTCCCGGGTCAGCGGCGGCACCGTCAGCCACGCCGCCGCCGCGCCCTTCAACGCCGTGGCCACCGCCTCCGGCAGCCGGTGCGGCGTGCGCAACGCCACCAGGACCCGGCAGTGCTCGGCCAGCAGCGGCAGCGCGGCCAGGGTCGCGGGGTCGGTGTACTGCAGGTCGTCGAGGACCAGCAGCCCGCCGCGCACCCGGGAGCGCACGGCCTCGGCGAGCAGGTGCACGTCGTGCGCGGGGAGCCGGGCCCGCACCGCCCGCGACAACGCCAGCGCCGGGTTGGCGCGCAGCATCGCCAGGCCGCCACCGGAATACACCGGCCCGGGCACGGTGTCGGTGATGCGGCGCAGCAGGGTCGTGCGGCCGCAGCCGGGTGGTCCGGCCAGCACGACGAGGGCGGGGCGGTGCAGCAGGGCAGCGGCGGTGGAGACCGGGTCCTGATCTTCCGCCACCTGCTCCCCTCCCTGTGTCCCCGCTCGTCCTGGCCCTGCTCTGCCTCTGGCACGAACACGGGATCCCGTGTCCCGCGCCTGTCCGTAGGCTGTCTGCTGCGGGCACCCGGCCCGCCCATGTGTGGGAGGGTCCGTGGTCAGCCCATTCTCGCTGACAGTGTGCATGGCTGACGAGTCGTCGTGAGCGGCCCGCTGAGCGCCAGCGTAGCGACGCTGTGTGACCAGATCGCGGGACGGCTGGGCCCGGAGGCCGGTGGCCAGGTCAGACAGATCGGTGATCGGCTCGGCGAGCCGTTACGCGTTGCTATCGCGGGTCGATTGAAAGCCGGAAAGTCGACACTCGTCAACGCCCTGATCGGGCGGCGGGTGGCCCCCACGGCGGTGGGTGAGTGCACGCGGGTGGTCACCCGGTTCCGGTACGGGCCCGCCGACCGGGTCGATGTGGTGTGCCGCGACGGCGAGCGGCGCAGCCTGCCGCTGGACGACGACGGCATGATCCCCCAGCGCCTCGGCGTGCCCCTCGGCCGGGTTGCGTATGTGGATGTGACCCTGACCAGCGAGAAGCTTCGCGACCTGACCGTGGTCGACACCCCCGGCCTGGCCTCCACCGACACGATGGTCTCGGCCCGCGCGGAGGAGGCGGTCGGGGTGTCGACGGCGCCGTTCGACGCGGACATCGACGCCGACTCGGCTTCCGAGGTCGCCGCCGCCGAGGCCGTGGTCTACGTGTTCACCCAGGCGGTGCGCTCCGACGACGTGCGGGCGCTGGACGCGTTCCGGGCCGCGTCGGCGCGGCTCGCGTCGTCGCCGATCAACGCGCTCGGCGTGTTCGGCAAGGCCGACACGCTGGTCGGCGGGGCCGGCGACCCGTGGCCGGTCGCGAGCCCGCTGGCCGAGCAGCAGGCGGGGCTGCTCGCCCGTACGGTGTCGGATGTCGTCCCGGTGATCGGGCTGCTCGCCGAGACCGGGGAGGCCGGGCGGCTGACCGCGGCCGACGGCGCCGCGCTGCGGCAGCTGGCCGCGCTACCCGCCGGTGAGCTGCGGCTGCTGCTGGCCTCGGTCGACCTGTTCCGCACCCGGCCCGTCCCGGTCCCGGCCGAGCGGCGGGAACGGCTGCTCACCCTGCTCGACCTGTACGGGATCGGCTACGCGGTCGCGCAGCTGGCCGCCGACCCGCAGCTGGGCACCGGCGAGCTGGTGCGGCGGCTGGTCGCGGCGTCCGGGTTCCCGCGGCTGCGGGAAACCCTCGACCAGGCGTTCCGCTGGCGCGCCGACGCGATCAAGGCGGGCTGGGCGCTGGGCCGCCTCGAGCGGATGGCCGGGCACGCCCGCGACGAGCAGGACCGCGACGCCCTGCAAGACGCCGTGGAAGGGCTGCTGCGCGACCCGGCGTACCACCGGCTGCGGCTGCTCGACGCGGCGCAGCGGGTCGCGACCGGCGCGGTGCCGCTGCCGGCCGACTGGGAGGCCGAGCTGACCCGCCTGGCCACCTCGGACGACCCGCGCTGGATCCTGCGGCTGCCGGACGCCGGGGCCGACGAGCTGGCCGCGGCGGCGCGGGAGGCGGCGAACCGGTGGCGGGTGTACGCGGTGGCGGGGGCCGGGCCGGCGCAGTCGCGGGTCGCGCAGGTCGCGCACCGCGGGTTCCACATCCTCGCGCAGCGGGTGCGCCCATGAACCCCTTCTTTGCCGGGCGGGTGCGCTCGTGACCGTCGATCTCACGAAGACTCTCGACGCCGCGGTGCGCGACGCTCTCGCGTACGTGCGCGGGGTCGACGCCGATGCCGGCGCCGACCTCGCGGAGCTGCGCCGACGCCAGCTGGTCCGGCCCTCGGTGGTAGTTGTCGGTGAGACCAAGCGCGGCAAGAGCTCCCTGGTCAACGCCCTGCTCGGGGTGCCGGGCCTGTCGCCGGTCGACGCCGCCGTGGCCACCGCCACCTACCTGCAGTTCGTGCCCGGCGAGCCCGGCATGCTGGCGTGGGTGCCGGGGGCTTCCGAGCCGATCGAGGTCGACGACCTGCGGCGGTGGGCGACCGGGGAGCAGAAGGCCCGCCGGATCGAGGTCAGCCACCCCGCGCCGCTGCTGCAATATCTGAGCCTGCTCGACACGCCCGGCGTCGGCGGCCTCGACCCGGCCCACGCGACCGTCGCCCTCGCGGCCGTCGACCAGGCGACCGCGCTGCTGTTCGTGGCCGACGCGTCGGCGCCGCTGTCCGCCCCGGAGCTCGAGTTCCTGGTCGCCGCCAGCGAGCGCGTCGACGCCGTGGTGTTCGCGCTCACCAAGATCGACGCGTACCCGGGATGGCGGCGCATCGCCGACGACAACCGTGCCCTGCTGCGCGCACACGCCCCGCGCTTCGCGGAAGCGCCCTGGTTCCCGGTCTCCGCCACCCTCGCCACCCTCGCGCTCGAAGCGCCGGCGGAGGAGCAGGCGACGCTGGTGGACGCCTCGAAGATCGCCGGCCTGCAGCACGCCCTCGTCGATCTCGCCGGCCGCGGACACCAGCTGCAGCTGGCGAACGTGCTGCGCGCCGCCCGCGGGGAACTGACCCGGCTGGTCGGCGCGGCCACCGCCCGCGTGGAGGCGGCCTCGGCGGACCCGGCGCGCAACGCGTCGGTGCGGGCCGAGCGATCGGCGCTGGCAGCCCGCAAACGCACCGAGGCCCGGCAGTGGACACTGCTGCTGAGCACCGAGACGCAGCGGGCCCGGGTGGAGACGGTCGGGCAGCTGCGCACCCGGGTCGCGGCCCTGCAGCAGGAGTTCTCCGAGCGCATCGACACCGGCCGCGGGCAGGAGCTGGCCAAGCTGCCCGACGCGGTCGACGCCGAGCTGCAGGCCCTGGCAGTGAGCCTGTCGCAGCAGCTCGAGCACACCTTCCAGCAGGTGGCCGAGAAGGTCCTGGCCGAGGTGTTCGACGAGTCGGAACGCGCCGGCATGCTGGGCCGGCTCAACGCGACCCTGCGGCACGCGCTGTCGGCCGCGCCGCCGCGCGACGGCTCCGGCGAGAACATGCTGATCGCGCTGTCCGCGGGCGGGATCGCGTTCATGGCCGGCCGCGGCGCCATCCTCGGCGCGTCGGTGTTCGCCGCCGGCGGCCTGCTGGTTCCCGTCGCCGGAATCGGTTTGGGGCTGGCCGCCGGCGGATACGTGCTGTGGCGGCGGCGCGTGCAGACCGACCGGCAGCAGGCGCGGATCTGGCTGCGCGACGTGCTCGGCGAGGCCCGCGCGGCCCTCGCCGACGAGATCGTGAACAGGTTCACCGACCTGCAGTACGCGCTGTCGGTCGCCGTGGACGACGCGGTCGAGCGGCGGCTGCGCGACCTGGACGCGCACATCGCCGAGATCGACGCGGCGGCCGCCGAGGACGCCGCCGGCCGCGCCAAGCGACGGACCGCCGCGCAGGCCGAGCTCGATCAGGCCAAGGCGCGGCTCAAGCAGGTGGACGACGTGCTGATCCGGGCGCGGGCACTGACGCCCGTCCCGTACGACGAGGAGAACCGATGACGGATCACCACGACTTTTCCTTCGAGGACGAGCATTCGCCCCCGCCCGACGACCATCTGGCGTGGGACTCGCACGACCCCGCTCACGACCCCTCCCACGACTTCGACGCTCACGACTTCGAGTCCCACGACACCGACGCCGACGGCCCGCACGAGGACGGCTCTGCCTCCTTCCCCGCCGACTCCCCCAGCTTCGATGACGCGCACCTTGAGGCCTCCCACGTCGCCGACGCCGACCATCCTGGCGAGACCGCTTCCTCGGACGACGCCGCCCTCGTCGCCGACACCCACGGCCTTTCGGATATTTCGGATTTGCCGGGCGAGGAGATGTTTCCGCCATCGGTCGACGTCGGCGAGCTGCCCGAACCGGTGGACGGCATGCCGTGGATCGACACCGGCAGCCTGGGGCTGGCCGACATCTCCGCCGCGCTCCACGATCAAGATCACACCGATCCCGTACGCCCGGAGGAGCTCGCCGAGTACGCCGGCACCGACCTGCCGCCCGGCGCCGACCCGTGGGCCGTGCTCGCCGACTCCGACGACCCGGCCACCGCCGCCCTCGCGAAGTGGTGGCAGCAGAACTGAGGCTCGCAAATCTGAGTACGTGGCACCTCCCCGTCACCGGCCCGCGGATGGCATAGTGTCCGCGCACCGGAAAAGACGACCAGGAGCCGCCACGATGGCCGCAACCACCGGCACCCCCACCGACGTCCCCGCGGCCGGCCGCCGGGAACGCACCGGCTGGTACTTCTACGACTGGGCCAACTCGGCGTTCTCCACCACGGTCCTGACCGTCTTCCTCGGACCGTTCCTCACCAGCGTCACCAAGGTCGCCGCCGGCTGCCAGCTCAGCACCGACGTCGACGACTGCGCCGGGCGTGTGCACCCGCTCGGCATCTCCGTGGCGGCCGGCTCGTTCTACCCGTACGTCGTCTCGCTCTCGGTCTTTCTCACGGTTTTCGTGCTTCCCGTGATGGGCGCCGTCGCCGACCGCACCCCGCGCAAGAAGCTCCTGCTCGCCGTCACCGCGTTCATCGCCTCGGCCGCCACCATGGGCTTCGCCTTCGTCACCGGCGACCGGTACATGCTCGGCGGCATCCTGTTCCTGATCGCGAACATCTCCGGCGGCGCCTCGATCGTCGTCTACAACAGCTTCCTGCCGCAGCTGGCCGGCCCCGACGAACGCGACAAGGTCTCCTCCCGCGGCTGGGCCCTCGGCTACCTCGGCGGCGGCCTGCTGCTGGCGTTCAACCTGGTCGCCGTCACGATCCTCTCGATCGAGGACAACGACCAGCGCACCCTCGACATCGCCCGATGGTGCATCGTCTCCGCCGGCGTCTGGTGGGCCCTGTTCACCCTCATCCCGCTGGCCTGGCTGCGCGAGCACCCCGGCGCCGCGGCCACCACCGCGAGAGGCAACATCCTGCTCGACGGCTTCCGCCAGCTCGGGCACACCATCAAGGGCATCCGCGCGTACCCCCTGACCCTGTTCTTCCTGCTCGCCTACCTGATCTACAACGACGGCATCCAGACCGTCATCGCCCTGGCCAGCCAGTACGGCACCGAAGAGCTCGACCTGGAACAGTCCACCCTGATCATCACGATCCTGCTGGTCCAGTTCCTGGCCTTCGGCGGCGCCCTGCTGCTGGGCGCCATGGCCGCCCGCATCGGCGCCCGCAAGACGGTCCTGTTCAGCCTGGCCCTGTGGCTGGGCGTGGTCATCGCCGCGTACTGGCTCCCCGCCGGCGAGCCCCTCCCCTTCATGCTCCTCGGCGTCGCCATCGGCCTGGTCCTGGGCGGCAGCCAGGCCTTGAGCCGCTCGCTGTTCTCCCAGCTGATCCCCCAGGGCCGCGAAGGCGAGTACTACGGCTTCTACGAGATCAGCGACAAGGGCACCAGCTGGCTCGGCCCCCTGCTGTTCGGGCTCGTCTTCCAGATCACCAACAGCTACCGCGTGGGCATCGTCTCCCTGGTCATCTTCTTCCTGGTAGGCGGCATCCTGCTGGCCCTGGTCCCGATCCGCCAGGCCATCCAGGCCGCCGGCAACACACCCCCCAGGCTCCTCTGACCCACCCGCCCCGGACTACAGACTGCTCCCATGGACATCCGCATCGACCCCGCTTCGCCGGTCCCGCCCTACGACCAGGTCCGCCAGCGCATAGCGGCCCTGGCCGCCGACGGGACCCTGCCCGCGGGCACCAAGCTCCCGCCCGTCCGCACCCTCGCCACGACGCTGAACCTCGCGGTCAACACGGTCGCCCGCGCCTACCGCGAGCTGGAGTCCGCGGGCCTGGTGGAGACCCGGGGCCGCCTGGGCACCGTCATCACCTCCCGAGCTACCGGCACGTCGGTACAGGCCCAGCACGCGGCCGAGTCGTATGCCGCCACCACGCGCGCCCTGGGCATCCCGCCCGACCAGGCCCTGGCCCTGGTGCGAGCAGCTTTGTCCCTCTGACCAGCCGTCCCTCTGACCAGCCGTCCCTCTGACCAGCCGTCCCTCTGACCAGCCGTCCCTCGCCCGCCGGACGTCTGCGGCAACACCGCCACCTCATTGCCGCCCGGCCTCCGCCATTTCGGCGCGGCTCTCCTCGTCAGCACTCTCCCGGAACGGGGCAGCGCCCACCGCGATCACCCAGTACCCTGACGCGGCTCCCGCCCCTTCCGTCCCCCGAGGTGCCCCATGTCCCAGCCCTACCAGCCCCAGTCCCCTTGGCCGCAGCCCGCTCAGCCGCAGAGCACTCCAGGCGCCCCGGGAACGCCGGCGGCATCAGGCGGGCCTTGGGCACCAGGAGCACCAAGCGCGCCGGTCACGCCACCGCCATACGGCCCGCCGCCGGGCTGGGCCACCCACCCGCCGGCCGCTCCGTCCCACGCGGCCTACCCGCCGGCCGCTTTGGCTCCCACGGCCTACCCGCCGGCCGCGCCGGCCCCCGCCCCCTACCCGCAGCCGCACCCCGGTCAACCCGCGCCCGGTCCCCACCGCGCCTATCCCACCACCGCGCCTGGCGCCCACGGCTACCCCACCTCCGCGACCTACGGCGCGCCGACCGGCCATCCACCCATGCCATCGGCGCCGTTCCACCCTGGCGCGCAGGGCACTCCCGGTGGCTACGCCGGGCAGCAGGCTCCCGGCGGGTCCTTCGCCCACGGTGGAGCACCCGTTCCCGGCGTCCCGATGGAGTTCACGGCCTGCCGGTTCTGCGGGAGCGTCCCCGCGGTCAACACGACTTTCCGCGGGCATCGGGGATTGCTGGTCCTGATGCAGTTCCTCAGCACCGAGGGACCGTTCTGCCGCGACTGCGGGCTAGGCGTCTTCCGGCACATGACCACACGCACCCTGGTGCAGGGCTGGTACGGCTACGCCTCGATGATCATCACCCCGGTCACGGTCGTCATCAACCTCATCCGCCGCGGCAAGGTAGCCCGGCTCACGCCGCCGCAGCCCCACCCGTACCTGCCGAGCCGCCAGCCCATGGACCCCGGCCCGCGGCTGGCGCAGCGCCCGATGACCTGGATCGGCGTGGGCATCCCCGTCGCCCTGGTCATCCTGATCATCGCGATTGCCTCCAGCGGCAGCTGACCCGGCCGGCCCCACCTGCCCCACCAGCACCGTCGGTCGCCACCGAGTCGCCGCCTAGAGAAAGCGGTGTCCCGGCGGCGCAGCCGGCTCGAGCTTCGGCCTGGGGCCGAGCGCAAAGCCGCCGGCGGACGCGTCACTCGCCTTGCGGGGTCGCGGTCGAGCGGTGCCGGCCCGGCAGGCAGGGCGGCGGCCGGGACGCCGCCGCAAGACCGGGCAGGGTGGGCGGTGGCCGGGACGCCGCCGCAAGACCGGGCAGAGTGGGCACCGACGGCCGGCGGGCCGAGCTGCCGGCGCAACAGGGCGCCACTAGCGGATTGAGCCGTAGGTCCGTCATGTGTCCGTCCTCCTCGGATGGTGGGAGCTTTCCGCCTCACCAGCCTGGGGTCTCCCCCAAGGGGAGAGTCAAGCCGCTCATAGAGTGGGCCGCATGGCCGCCTCCCCGTACGTGAAAAGCCTCCGCACCCACATCGGGCATGACCTGCTCCTGCTGCCGGGCGCCAGCGCCGTGGTCCGCGACGCCGAAGGCCGGATCCTGTTCCTGCGGCGCGGCGACGACGGGACGTGGGGGCTGCCGGCCGGGATGATCGAGCCGGGTGAGCAGCCGGCCGACGCGGCGCTGCGGGAGATCTTCGAGGAGACCGGGATCCGGGCCGAGGTGCAGCGCATCGGCGGGATCGACAACCACGAGGCGGTCTACCCGAACGGGGACCACTGCCAATACCTGGTGGTGTGGTTCCAGTGCCGCGCCGTCGGCGGTGCGGCCCGCCCGGACGGCGAGGAGTCGCTCGAGGTCGGCTGGTTCCCGCCGGACGCGCTGCCCCCGGGCCTGAGCGACCGGACCATGCTGCGGATCGCGACAACGGGCGCGCCGCCCTGGTTCCCGCCACCCCGGCAAGACAACGACCTATATCGTACGTCCATGCCGGTTCCCCCCTACGTCAGCACCATGCGCGCTCACATCGGCCACGACCTGCTCCTGCTGCCCGGCGCCAGCGCGATCGTCCACGACGACAACGACCGCCTCCTGCTGGTCCGGCGCGGCGACAACGGCAAATGGTCCCTGCCGGCCGGGATGATCGACCCCGGCGAGCAGCCCTCCGACGCCGTCGTGCGGGAGGTCCGCGAGGAGACCGGCGTCGAGGTCGCGATCGAGAGCCTCGGCGGCGTCGCCACCCACCCGGTGACCTACCCGAACGGGGACCGCTGCGACTATATGCACGTCTGGTTCCGCTGCCGCCCCACCGGCGGCCAGGCCCGCCCCGACGGCGACGAGTCCCTGGAGGTCGGCTGGTTCGCCCCGGACGAGCTGCCCGAGCTCGACGAGTGGGCCAAGCTGCGCCTCTCGGCGAGGGACGGCTGGTTCGCCCGCCCCGGCGCCGACCCCCATCCCGGCCTCAGCGACCCGCGAGCGCTCTAGGAGTTCGCCACCTTCAGCAGGATGTCGGCGTGACACGGCCCGTCCAGCGGGCACCAGCACGCCAGATCATGCCCGGCCAGGTGTTCGCGGATCTCGTCCGCGGTCACGGCGAGCTTCCCCGCCTCGAACGCTTTCCGATATTCGTCGACCGCCGCCGCCCGCGACCCGTACTCCTTGATGCCGAACGGGTTGCCCCAGCGCGTCGACCGGTCCACCCGGATCGCGTCGGGGTGATCGGCCCGCCACGGATGCTGCCGGCTCATCTGCACACGATGAAACGCCACACTGTCAGAGGGTAGCCGTCGTGAAAATCCAGTCGAGCCCGTCCGCGCCCTCGGTGTCCAGATGCTCGGCCCGGTGCAGCCCGGCCCGCATCGCCACCCGCGCCGACGCGACGTTCCCCGGCCGCACCCGGGCGATCACCGGCAACCCCTCCGGAGCGGCCTCGACGACGGCGGTCGCCGCCTCCGAGGCCAGCCCCGCACCCCAGACGGCGGGTTCGAGACGGTAGAACAGGTTCAGCACCGGCGCGTCGTGTAGCCGCATCGTCTTCAGCCCGCAGAACCCGATCACCCGCTCCGACCCCCGCCGGCGCAGCACCCAGTAGCCGAAGCCGTGCCGCTCCCAGTGCGCCCGCCACCGCCGGCACCGGTCCACCGCCTCCGACCGGATCGTGATCATGTCGGAGGGGTTGTGCTCGCACGCGAGGGGGTCGCTGTGGATGCGCAGGATCGCATCGACGTCCGCCTCGGTGGGCCGCCGCAGCTCGAGCCGCCCGGTCAGCACGCCGGCCGCCCGAGCAGCACCAGGATGTGCCACAAATACTTGATCAGCTGCAGCGGCGCGCCGGGCTCCCGGGCCGCCCGCCCGATCACCTCCGCGTCGAGCTCCGCCACCCCGTAGCGCTCCGCGATCTCCCGGGCCAGCGGCGGAACCTCCGGCCCCCGCAGCTCGGCGGGAAATTCGGCCGGGTGCAGGGTGAAGCCCGGCGACCAGGTCACGCTTCCGGTCACAGACGCGAGATGCCTCTCGTACGGCGTACCGCGAAATGACGGGTCGGCAACGACGGCCGCGACGTCATCTCTCAGCGTGAGGCCCCCATGGATCTGGGCCTCGATGTAGTCGTCGAGGGCCCGCCCGGCCGCGCGACGCGGGGCCGGCAGCGACGCCACCCACGCGCCGGGAGAGTCGGCCGCCAGGTTCAACGCCCGCCCCGAAGCCGCCACCTCGTCGAGCAGAGCCGCCCACACCGCACCGAACGTCGCCGCCGTCCCCACCACCGCCGGTGACGTCACGCTGTCCCCGTGACTGAACGTGGCCCGCTCGGCAACAGCGGACCGCAACACCAGATGACAACTACCGAACCGCGGCGACGCCCCATCCGGATACCCCGCCAGGTTCAACCCGCCATAAACCGGACGCCCGAGCGGCCCGTCATACACCCCCGGGAACATCCGCTCCTCCCACGACAGCCGCGGTCCGCCCAGCCCGCCGTTGGAGATCCCCGTCTCGAACTGCGACCGGTAGACCCCCTCGACCGCCAGGGCCTCCGCCACCGCCAAACCCGACGCCGCCAGCCGATCCGGGTGGAAACTCACCGTGATCGCCGCCCGCTCGAACAGCCCCGCCGGCCCGGGCGCCGGAAACAACGCCCGCACATGCGCCAGGGCCGGGAAACTCATTTCGCCGCGATCGTGTCCGTCGCCAGCAGCACGATCAGCAACAACCCCAGCACCACCCGGTAGAAGATGAAGATCGCGTACGAATGCTTCGCGATGTACCGCAGCAGCCACGTCACCGCGCCCAGCGCCACCACGAAACTCACGATCGTCGCGGTCAGCGTGTTCACCCACCCGACGCCCTCCGCGATGTTGCCGGCCTCGTCGTGGATCTGCAGGATCGTCGCCCCGAACAACGCCGGGATCGACAGGAAGAACGACAACTTCGTCACCGTCACCCGGTCGAAGTCCCGCAACAGACCAGCCGACATCGTCGCCCCCGACCGCGACACCCCCGGAATCAGCGCCAGGCACTGCGCCGTACCGATGATCAGCGTGTCCTTCCACGTCGTGTCGTCCTCGTGCCGCACCTGCGTCGCCGCGTGATCCGCGAACGCCATCACCCCCGACCACACGATCAGCGCGCCCGCCACGAACCACAGGCTCCGCAGCGTCGTCTCGATCGTGTCCTGGAACGCCAGCCCGATGATGCCGATCGGGATCGACCCGAGAATCACCGCCCAGCCGAACCGCCAGTCCGGGTCCTTCCGGGCCTCCTTGCTGAACAAGCCCTTCACCCACGCCGGCACGATCCGCGCGATGTCCTTACGCAGGAACCACACCGTCGCGAACACCGCACCCGACTGGATGATCGCCGTGAACGCGGTGATGTCCGGCGAGTCGATCTCGTACCCGAGCAGCTTCTCCATGATCGTCAAGTGACCGGTACTCGAGATCGGCAGGAACTCGGTGACCCCCTCCACCGCACCCAGCAGCACCGCCTCGAGAATGTTCACAACCGACCGCCTTTGACCCGAACCCCTGACCGACGGTTGAGCATAGGGGGAGGTGTCACGCCCCGGCGCGGCGGGCACGCGCCGCCGCGAGGGTGTACGCCGGGTCACGATCCAGGTTGTGCCGGTCACGGTCGTAGCGGCGCGTGGTACGCGGATCCGCGTGTCCCATCGCGTCCTGCACGTCCTCCAGGGGCACACCCTCGTCGCGGGCGGCCGTGGCGAAAGCGTGCCGCAGGGAGTGCGGCGACAGCCGGTCGGCGGCCGGGATGCCGGCCTCCCGCGCCAGCCGCCGGACCAGCCGGAACACGCCGTGCCGGTCGATCCGCGCACCCGTCGACGTCACGAACAACGGACCGTCATCGACGCCCCGCGACGCCAGGTAGTCGTCCAGCGCCGCCGACGCGCCATCGGTGAGCGCCCGCCGACGCGCCCGGCCCCCCTTACCGACGAAACGGACCGTCCGATGCCCCCGCTCCCAGCCCACATCGCCCAGATCCAGACCCACCAGCTCCCCCACCCGCAGCCCAAGATCCGCCAGGAGGGTGACCACCGCGCGATGCCGCGGACCGGCCCTGCCCGCCGCGGCCAGCAGGGCATCCACCTCCTGGGGCGTCAGGCCCACGGTCGCCGAGTGGTCCCGCGACACGTACGGCCGATCCGCCCCGCCGACCGGATTAGCATCTATCGCCCGAATTTTTACGAGAAAGTCATACCAACTCGACAAACCGGACAGCTTACGGGCGACGGTGGCGGCCGCCAGATCCTGCGACTCGAGCCCCCGCGCATAAGCGTTGACATCGAGGAACGACGCACGCAACGGCTCAATGCCCGCGGACGAGCAAAAAGCCAGCCACCCCGCCACATCACGCCGATACGCCGCCCGCGTGTGCTCCGACAACCGCCGATTCGCCAGCCACGCCTCCGTGACCTGCTCCGCAGCCCGAACATCCGCGACCGCGCCGCCACCCTGCCGAGGCACCACCTGCATGGCGCCCATCGTCTCAGCTCTCGGCCACACCACCACCCGCGACATGCCAGCGCCGCGAATACCCGACCGCCTCCGCGAAATACCGATCATGCGAAACCGTCAGCAGAGTCCCCCGGAACCGCCGCAACGCCTCCTCCACCACATCCAAGGCGTCGAAATCCAGAAAATTCGTCGGCTCATCCAGCACCAGCACCCGCGCCGGACTGTTCACCAACACCGCCAGCACAAGCCGCCGCAACTCCCCCGCCGACAAACTCCGCGTCCGCACATCCCACTGATCCGGACCGAACTGATGCCCCTCCAACAGCCGCTCCGCATCATCCACATACACCGGAACCCGCGCCCGGAAAAACTCCATCACCGTCGCGTCCGACCGCAACTCATCAGACGTCTGCGGCAACACCGCCACCTCATCGCCCCCGGCCTCCGCCAGAGCACGCATCAGAGTCGTCTTCCCCGCACCGTTCCGCCCCGTCACCAAAATCCGGTCACCACGGCGCACATCCACATCCACCGCATCCAGCAGCACCCGATCACCGAAAGCCACCGACAGCTCCCGGACCTTCAACACCACCTCCCCGGCCTCCTCATCATCAGCCGGAAAAGCCAAAGTCAACGGCGGACGCGTACGAGGCCGGGCAATCCACCGCGTCGACTCCATCTGCCGCCGCAACCGCCGCTCCCGAACCTTCGCCTTACGCGCCACCAACCGCGCCACCCGCTTCAGATGCGGCGCCGCCGCACCTATCCCCGTCGTCAGCTCCACCCCGCGCGCATGCTGCTTCGTCCGCTCGATATCCGCCTCCCACCGGCGGCGATCCTTCTCCTGAGCCTCGAAATCCAGCAGCAACCGCTCCCACCGCCGCTGCTTCTCCACCCGATAAGCCGTGTAACCCCCACCCGGAAAGTCCTGCGGCTCGTCGTGAATCCCGTCCAACTCCACGATCCGCGACACCACGGCATCCAGGAACGCACGGTCATGACTCACCACCAGCACCCCACCCGCGAACCCGCGCAGCCACTCCTGCAGCCACGCCGCCCCCTCGGCATCCAGATGGTTCGTCGGCTCATCCAGCAACATCACATCCGGCTCGTCCAGCAACGCCCGCGCCAGCAACAACCGCGCCTGCTCACCACCACTCACCGCCCGCAACGCCAGCTCATCAGGCAGATGCGCGATGTCCAGCCGCTGCCGGATCTCCGCCAGCCGCGACTCCGCCGTCCAGCCCTCCAGAGCCGTCCACCGCTCCTGCACCACACCGAACTCGGCGAGCACGTCATCGCCGGCCGCCAGCCGGCGCTCCAGCACACGCAGCCGCCCGGTCACCTCGGCCAGCTCACCGAGCCCACCGATCAGGAAGTCGCCGACGGTCCCGTCCGGATCCGGCATCTGCTGAGGCACATAGCCCACCCGCGTGCCCGGCCCGTAGGCGACGGACCCGTCCGCCGGCCTCAGCTCACCCGCGAGCAGCCGCAACAGCGTCGTCTTGCCGGTGCCGTTCGGACCGACCACACCGATCCGGTCGCCGTCCCCCAGGACCAGGTCAAGACCTTCGAAAAGCAGATCGCCGTCGTGGGTCGCGGCAAGGGAAACAACTTTCAGCAAGGAGATCTCCAAGGGCATCAACCGACATGGGTACGCCCGGAGCACCGTCCCCGGACGTCTTGTTTGTCAGCCGGCTCTCACATGGAGATGGTCACTCCCCTGGCCTAGGAATCAGATGCGGCTCCACCCTGCCCCCGCCCCAAGGCCCACCGCAACCGAATTTCGAGCAGGGGATGCCGTTGATTCCTTTTTGTTTTTGGTTCTCGTGGTGCGCTGGCGCACCACCTGTAGAGCGTCCTAGGATGCAGTTCCACTGTCGGCTCTCGGCTCTTGACTCTCCCCTTAGGGGAGACACCAACCTTGTGGCAGACCCCGCCGTCACTACGAGGAGGCTCCGATGCAGCCACCACCGCTGCCCGGAAACGAGGCGGGATGCCGTTGATTCCTTCTCGGTTTTAAGCGCGCGGACTGCGGCCAGGCGCACACTCTGTAGGGCATCCTAGGATGGAGGTTTGGTTATTGCGTCGTCGCTCACGTGCGGGCATGGGCGGGACATGACCGGCGCACCCAGGAGCGCACAATAAACGGCGTGCCGCCACCCCCGCCGAACTCCCCAGTAATCCGGCACACCGCCGATGCCGCGCAGACGCGCGAAGAGCTCGCCAAGCTGCGGCCCGAGCTGGTCGAACGCTACGACGCCGCGCTCCCGGGAGCGCGGGCCGCGGTCCTGAGCCGGCTGCTGGGGGCGTTCGCGCGCGAGCCGCTGCCGGGCCTGCGCGACCGCCGGACGGGGGAAGTGTCCTTCCCAGGGGTGACAATGCGCTTTCCCCGGCGGGCCGCGGTTGCGTTCGCGCGGGCCGACGACGGGCTGACGGCGACCGTCCGGGCCGAGACAGCGCCCGAGGACGAATGGGCCGGGCTGACAGCGACAGGCTGGGCCGGGCCGGGGCTGCCCGGAGGGCCGGAGACGGCAACGGAGCCCGGAGCGGAGTGGGCCGCGAGCTGGCACGACAGCGATGCCTGGGTGGGTGAGCTGTCGCCGGGGGCGTTCGTCAGCGATCCGGGAACGCTCGTGCGGATCCTCTGGCCGGGCAGCGACCTCGCGGCCGAGGTCGACAACAGCGTCGCCAACATGGCGCTCGCACGAGCCAGCCACCTCGCGCGGGCTGAACAACTCGCGCGCGCGGGGCAGCTGCCGCGCGATGACCAACGAGCGCGGGCCGAGCAACTGGCCCGAGCAGCGCAGCTGCCGCGCGACGAGCAACGCGCGCTGCAGGAAGAACTAGCCCGGGCTGAGCAACTCGCGCGGGCAGGGCAGCTCCCGCGCGACGAGCAACGCGCGCTGGACGAGCAACTGGCGCGAGCGGCGCAACTCGCGCGGGCGGAGCACGGCGGCCGGGCGGGGCTCGGGGAATGGGCGGGGCTCGGGGAGTGGGCGCGGCTTGGGGCATGGCCTCTGTCCACGGCCGGGGACCCGGATGGGCTGGCGATCGCGGAGCAGTCCATCACGGACGGGCATCCGCTGCATCCTTGTTGCCGCACGCGGGGCGGGATGAGTGTTGCTGACGTGCTTGCCTATGCGCCTGAGCACTCCCCCGCGATCCGGCTGCGGCGGCTTCGGGTGCCGGCCGAGCGGTGGCATGGGACGGCGGAGCCGGTTCTGCTGGCGCATCCTTGGCAGGCGGCGCGGATCCGGGAACGGTATCCGTGGCTGGTCGACGACGGGGAGACCGCGGCGGTGCTGCCGTTGATGTCGCTGCGTACGGTCGCGCTCCAAGGGGGCGGGCCGCACGTCAAGACGGCGGTGGACGTGCAGATGACCTCGGCGGTGCGCACCGTGTCGCCGGCCGCCGTCGAGAACGGGCCGGTGCTGTCTCGGCTGCTCAAGGCGGTCACCAAAGACCTGCCGATCGACGTGCTGGAGGAGACGGCGGCGGGGGCGGTGCTGGTGGACGGTGTGCCGCAGCGGCATCTTGCGCATCTGGTTCGGGAGGCGCCGCGACTCGCGGAGGGCGAGACTATCGTGCCGCTCGCGTTGTACGGGGCCAATGACTCGCTGGTGGGGGCGGTGCCCGACCCGTACGAGATGATGGGTTTGCTGGGGGCGGTGTTGTTCGCGCCGTTGGTGCGCGTGCTCGAACGCGGGATCGCGCTGGAAGCCCACGGGCAGAACACGCTCGTGGTGCTGCGCGACCAGAGGCCGGTGCGGATCGTCTACCGGGATCTCGGCGGGGTGCGGGTGAGCGCGCGACGGCTGGAGCGGGCCGGCTTCGAGGCGCCGCGGCTGCTCGGGGACCTGCCGACCGACGACCCGCAGGTGTTGCGCACGAAGCTCGCGGCGGCCGCCCTGGGAACCGTTGCGGCGGAGATCATCGCGGCGCTGAGCCGGCACGGCGCGGACACGCAGCGGCTGTGGGCGATCGTGGCGGCGGCGCTGCGCGAGACCGGCACCAGCGATGTGCGGCACTTGCTGCGCGACCCGCTGCCGGTCAAGGCGACCACGGCGATGCGGCTGGCGGCGGACCCGCTCGATGACATCTGGGCCTATCTGGACAACCCCCTGGCGGCACAATGACGCGCAGTATCTCCCCGGAACGCCTCGCGCACACCGAAGCCGCCCTCGCGGTGCACGCCCCGGAGTTGCTGGACGACTTCGTCGTGGCGCTGCCCGAGGCCGCGGACACGGTCGGCCGCCGGCTGCGGGGGGCGCTGACCCGCGAAGGCATCCGCGACATGGGCCCGGGGCCGCTGCACGCCTTCAACCGGGTCGAATACCCGGCCTCCGGCGTCGGCGACCCGGTCGAGCTGCTCGACGGGATCGACGCGCCCGGGTTCGCCGCCGAGCTGCGCAACGCGGTCATCAACCTGGCGATCGCGATGGTCCGGCCGGCGGCGCCCGTCGGCGAAGGGCCCGACTGGCAGGCGATCGGGCTCGAACGACTCGCGGTCGCGGGCCACAACCTGCACCCCTGCGGGCGCACGCGGCTCGGGTGGGACCCCAGCGACGTGCTCGCCCACGACCTCGAGGCGCCGATGACCCGGCTCGGCTTCGTGGCCGTGCGCGACGAGCTGCACCTCGGCGACGACGTCTTCCCCGAGATCGAGGCGCCGGGCGGGTACCGCGTGCAGCCCATGCACGTCTGGCAGCGCGACATGGTGCTGCCCGCCCGTTACGGCGACCTGCTGCGCGACGGCTCCCTGAGGATCCTCGGCGAGGAGATCGACGCGGTGCCGACGGCGGCGCTGCGCACGCTGCTGCTGCCGTCGCTCGGCGAATATCTCAAGGTCTCTCTCGACATCCAGGTCACCTCCACCAGGCGGAGCATCAGCGTCGCCAGCACGCGGAACGGGCCGGCGGTTTCGACCCTCCTGCACCGGCTCGTGGAAGACCAAAGGATTCTGCTGCTGGCAGAGACCGCGGGTTCGGCCGTTCCGATCGGCTCCGGGCGCGACCTGTCGGCCATCCGCCGTGACGGGCTGGGCGGCCGCCTGCACGAGGGCGAGCAGGTCGTGCCGGGCGGCGCGCTGCCGTTCCTGCTCGACGACCTGGTCACCGGCGACCCGGAGAGCTGGCTCCAGGCGTACGCGGAAATGCTCTTGCCGCCTTTGATGCGTCTGACCGCGCAAGGCGTCGCGCTCGAGGCGCACCTGCAGAACTGCCTGCCCACCTTCGTCGACGGCCGTCCGCACCGCCTGGCGCTGCGCGACTTCGCCGGCCTGCGGCTGCATCTGCCCCGGCTGGCCGCGGCCGGCCACGACATCGCGCTGTGGCCGGGCTCGGTGGTCGGCACCGACGACCTCACCGTGTTCCGCGCGAAGATCGGCTACACCCTCTTCCAGGCCCACCTCGGCGAGATCATCCTGCGGCTCGACATCGAAGAGGACCGCGCCTGGCGCATCGTCCGCTCGGTGCTCGACACATGCTGCACCGGCGACGACCACGCCGCTTTCACCGCGCCGCTCGTCCCGCACAAAGCGCTGGTCCGGATGCGCCTGCAAGGCGACGGCGACGTCTACATCCCGGTCCGGAACCCGCTGCATGCACGATGAGCTCCTGCGCGCCCTGCCCGCTCCGGCGTGCGCCTACGTCTATGACACGGCTGCGCTGCGCGCGCGGGCCGCGATGGTCCGGCAGGCGTTGCCGTCCGGCGCTTCTTTCCTGTACGCGGTGAAGGCCAACGGAAATCCGGCGGTCATCGCCGCACTGGCATCGGTCTGCGACGGCCTCGAAGTGGCATCCGGCGGCGAGCTCGCCCTGGCCGTCGCCGCGGGGGCGGAGCGCATCGCGTTCGGCGGCCCGGCCAAGACCGACGCCGAGCTGGCCGCCGCGGTAGCCGCCGGTGCCCTGATCAACGTGGAGAGCGTGCACGAGCTGCGCCGCCTCGCCGCGATCGCGCCCACCCCGCCGGCGGTCTGCCTGCGGGTCAACCGCCCGGGCGGCGGCCTTCAAGGCAGTCACACGATGACCGGCACACCGACCCCGTTCGGCATCGAGGAGTCGCAGCTCGGCGAGGCCATGCGGATTCACGGCGTCACCGTGATCGGCTTCCACCTGCACGCCGTCTCCAACAACCTCGACGGCGTCGCGCACGCGGCCTTCGTCCGCGACTCCCTGGCCTGGTCGCTCCGGACCGCGCGGGATCTCGGCATCGCGTTGCAGGTGGTCAACGTGGGCGGCGGCTTCGGCGTCGACTACCTCGGCGACGCCTCGATGGATCTCTCCCCCTTGAGCGACATTGTCGTGCCGCCAGGCGTCGACCTGGTCTTCGAGCCGGGTCGCTTCCTCGCGGCCGACGCCGGCGCCTACGCGGCGACCGTGATCGACATCAAGACCACCCACGGGCGTACGTTTGCTGTCCTGCGCGGCGGCACGCATCATTTCCGCCTGCCGGCCGCCTGGGGGTACAGCCACCCGTTCACCGTCGTGCCGGTCGACGAGTGGCCGCACCCCTACCCCCGCCCGTCCGTCGAGGACTGCCTCGTCGACGCGGTGGGCGAGCTGTGCACGCCGCGCGACGTGCTGACCCGCGGCCAGCACGTGGAGGCGCTGCGAGCCGGAGACATCCTCGTGTTCGGGAGGGCCGGCGCCTACGGCTGGGACATCTCGCATCACGAGTTCCTCCGCCATGAGCCGCCGGCCTTCCTCGTCATCTAGCCCCCGGCGATCACCGTGAGGGCTCTAGTCCCCGGCGATCACCGTGAAGGCGAAGCCGGCGCTGGTGTGACGCCGCAACGGAATCTCGCACTTGACCCGGCGCAGCACCTCGCTCCGGCTGAACCCGAGCCCGTGCGCGATGAGCCGGTCCGGACGCACCGGCACCGGATCCTCGAACGCGACCTCCACCCGCACCGGCCAAGCCTCGTCGAGCGAGGCCGCACGGGTATCCACGACGCGGTCCGGCGCCGCGGCGAGGCGCCGCTGGCCCGGCGGAATGTCCAGCCGCCACGCCCCCGTCCAGTCCAGAGCGAAGTGGTTACGCCGCGCCAGCAGCGGATCCAGCAGCCGCGCGGCCACGAGAACCGGATCGTTGACGTGATAGCCGTGCAGCGTCGCCGGATCGAGCGAGGCGACCGTCGCCCGCTCGTGCACGGTGAGCTTGCTCGTCCGGTCGCAGGACACGCAGCGCACCAGCAGCCACACGTCCAGCAGTTTGCCGTTGGCGTTGACCCGGAACCGGCCGTCGCCCGTGGTGGCCGACTCCGACCGGCAGTCCACGCACCGCAGCGACAGCAGGGGCAGCCTGGTCCGGCGGACGACCCAGGGCAGCACGATATGAGGTTGTGAAGACATGATCTCGAGACCTGATCTCTTTAGACCCGACACGAGGCTGTTTGCGCGCAGCCTCGAACGCTGAAAGTCCGGGCGCGCGAAAGCAGCCCGGCTGTGATGAGCGCGGAAGTGTCAGGTCTACAGATCAGGCGTGGTCACGCGGTGGTGTCCTCTGTCCTCACGACAACGGGTCGCCCGCAACCTACGAGACCGCGGACGGTTGACTCAAACGATTTTCCCGCCGGACGCCCACCGCCACGATCAGGATCGCCACGCCCGCCAGGGCCATCACCGGCGCCGGTCCGAGCGCTTCGGCGGCGAGACCGCCCAGCAGCGGCCCGATGCCCTGCAACGTCATCATGCCGGTCGACAGCAGCGTGAACGCTTGCCCGCGCCCCTCCTCCGGCACCGCGTCGAGGAACGGCCGCTGCAGCCCCAGCAGGTAGGACAGCCCGAACCCGGCAACCACCAGCAGCCCGACGGCCACCACGGGCGAGGGCCGGACCGCCAGCAGCGTCAGCGGCACCCCGATCACCGCGATCAGCAGCGGCACCAGACGCTCCCGGGTCGCGGGCCGCACCAGCCGGCTGACCAGAAGGTCACCCACAAGCATCCCGAGGGGCACGGCAGCGAGCATGATTCCGGCCGTCGTGGCCGGCCAACCACGACTTGACGCGTACGGGACGAGCAGCGCTTCCCCGCCCGTGGAGAAGGCCGGCGGCAACCATTGCGCGAACAGCAACCGCCGCACCGGCGGATCGGCGAGCAGCCGCCGAGCCCCGCTCCAGCTCTCTCGAAGCACCGTCCCGCTCCGGGCCTCCACAGGGGGATCACCGCGTCCAGCGGTCAGGCGGAAGATCAGCACGGCCAGCAGATGACCGGCGCAGGCGGCGAGCAGAGCATTGCGCGGACCGAGCGCCGCCACCGCGACTCCCCCGGCGGCGAGCCCGACGAGCTGCGCCCCGGAGGACGACATGCTGATCGCCGCCCGTCCCAGCACATACGCATCGCCGGTCAGCGCGTCGGCGACCAGGCGGCCGGTGGCGCCGTTGCTGAGCGGCGCCAGCAGCCCGACCGCCGCGATCAGGGCCAGCGCGAGCCCCACCGGCGGATGCAGCAGCGCGAGCGTCGCCGCCACGCACGCCTCGACCAGGTAGCCCCCGAGGATCAGACGGCGCGGCGGAAACCGGTCGGCGCTCGCCCCCAGCAGCAGCCCGCTGACCACCTGCGGCAGGAAACCGGCCCCGAACGCCAGCGCCCCCAGCAGCGGCGACCCGGTCTCGCGGTAGACGACCACCGACATGGTGAGGATCTGCAGCGTCCCGGCGGCCATCCATACCGTACGGGCGGCGAACAGCCCCCGGAATCGCGGCTCGGCGAACACGTCCCGATAGGTGGCGGCGCTCATGCCGACCAGCCTGGTCGGAGTCGCCACAACACTCGAATGTTTCACGCACCGCTGTAAGGTCGGCGATGTGATCCGGTTCCTGGCGGGCGCGGAAGACCTCGTGCACAGCCGCTTCGCGCTGTCACCGATTTTCGAGCTGAACAACCTGATCCAGGACCTCGGCCGCCCCCGCCTGCAGCGCCGCCTCCCAGCCGCGTGGTTCGCCCGCCTGCAGCCGCGATTCGAAGCCCTCCGCGCCGAGACGGCCATCGACGGCCTCCTCGCCCTGTCGACCCCTCACCACGGCCCCAACTTCATCGCCCCACCCCCGACTCGCGGCCTGACCCAGACCATCGACGACGACTTGGCCGCCGTCCGCGCCGCCGATCCCGCCGCCGCCCGCGCCGAGATCGACTACTGCCTGAGCCTGCGTCCCACTGTCGGTGCCCGTGTCCGAGGCATGCTGACCGGCAGCGACGTCCTGGACCGCCTCGCCGACACGCAGGAGCGGGCGTGGCATGAGCTGCTCGCCCCCGACTGGCTGCAGGTGCGGATGATCTGCGAACGCGACGTGGTCCACCGAGCTGGCGAACTCGGCCGACACGGCTGGGCCGCCGCCCTCGCCGGCATTCATCCGTCGGTCCGCTGGCGCGACGGCGCGATCGAGATCCTGCGCCTGGAGGATCACCAGGTAGCGCTCAGCGGCGCCGGGCTACTCCTGGTGCCGACCGCCTTCGTATGGCCGCGCATCGCCGCCCACGTGGAAGACCCGTGGCCGCGCACTTTGATCTACCCGGCCCGCGGCATCGGCGCCCTGCTCGAGCCGCCCGCCCGCCGAGCGCCGCCGCAGGCCCTGACCCGCTTGCTGGGCCGCTCCCGAGCCCGCCTGCTGATCGCCCTCGCCGACCCGGCGAGCACCAGCCAATTGGCCCAAGCCCTGAGCATGACGGTCAGCGCGGTCGGCAACCACCTCGCGGTCCTGCGCGAGGCCGGCCTGCTGGACCGGGCCCGAGCCGGCCGCTCGGTCATCTACCGCCGCACACCGCTTGGCGACGCGCTCGTCTCAGACTGATGAGAAGGTCGCCCGCCAGCGCACCGTCAGCGGATCGTCCGGGGTTTCGATCTCCTCGACGGCCTCGGCGCGCAAGCCGTCGCGGGCGAAGGCGTCGACCTCCTCGCGGGTCAGCGGCCACGGCGGCCCGTCGTCGGACGGCTCCTTCGCTGCGGCGGCCAGCACCAGCAGCGTGCCTCCGGGCGCGACAAACCCCGCGACGCTCGCCGTCGCCCTCTCGCGCAGGTCTCGCGGGAGGGCCTGCACGTTGTTGCTCTCCACGACGAGGTCGAAGCCGTGCCGCCACTCCCCCGGCGGCGCGAGCAGGTCGGCGACCCGATAGTCGACGGGCGAGTCCGGGTGGCGCGAACGGGCCGTACGGATCGCCGTCTCGGAGATGTCGAACGCCGTCGTCGCGTAGCCCAGGGCGGCGACATACTCCGAATCCCGCCCGAGGCCGCACCCGACCACGAGCGCCCGCCGGCCCTCGCCGCGGGGCAGGCCCGCCGACAGCAGGTTGGCGCTCGGCTCCGCCCGGTCCCACGGCACATCCGCCCGGCCATCGCCGGCCTCGACGTAGAGCTTCTCGAACCAGCCCGTCGCATCGCCCTGCGCCAGCGACGCGGCCGCCAGCCTGCGGGTGTCGGCGCGGCCGGGCTCGTCGACGACCAGGTCGTGCCGCTGGGCCCGGGTGACTCCCCAGTCGTGCATGGCCTGCAGGACCGGCGCGAGGGTGCGCCCCTCCTCGGTCAGGTCGAACTCCACCTCGTGGCCGGGCAGCTCCCGGCGCTGGACGAGGCCCTCGACCTCGAGCTCGCGCAGCAGCTGGACCAGGCTCATCTCGCCCACGTCGGGCATCCGCCGCCGCAGGTCCGCGTCACGCCGCACCCCGTGGTGCAGGTGCGCCAGGACCACGACCCGGCTCTTCCCGCCGATCAGGTCGGCGGTCACCTCGACCGCGCTGTGGTACCGCTTCTGCACGGAGAACCCCCGTCCTCGCCGAAAATCCGAGCGCCTCTGCCCGACCGTACGCGATGGGGGTCGTGAATTTGCCCGGCGCGACCCGAGAGCGCGCCGGGCAGAACTCAGATCAACTGCGTGCGGTCGCGACGAACGACGCCGACGCGATCGCGTGCTGCCCGATCACGTAGCCGGCGACCGCGCCACGTGTGTCGGAGGTGAGCTCGAGGCTCGGCACGTCCAGGGCGACCACCGTGAACGTGTACCGGTGGGTGATGTCGCCGGCCGGCGGGCACGGGCCCGTGTAGCCGACCGTGCCGCCGTCGTTGGTGCCGTTGACGCCGGGCAGGACGACGCCGGTCGGCAGCGACGTCGTCGTGGCCGGCACGTCCCACGCCGTCCAGTGCCAGAAGCCGCTGCCGGTGGGGGCGTCGGCGTCGAAGACCGTGACGGC
Organism: Actinoplanes sp. CA-142083; assembly: GCF_050942195.1. Classification (NCBI taxonomy): domain Bacteria; kingdom Bacillati; phylum Actinomycetota; class Actinomycetes; order Micromonosporales; family Micromonosporaceae; genus Actinoplanes; species Actinoplanes sp. CA-142083. Next base: position 5,317,297 of record NZ_CP192076.1, on the reverse strand, counting down.
GTAGCTCTTGGTCGCGGCGGGCGCGCCACGCCAGGCGAGCGCGGGTGATACGCCGGCGTCCTCACAGCCCCAGAACCGGTCCGGGATGGGCTTGCCGGCCCGGACGTCGCTGCTGGTCAGGTGGAAATGTTTGATGCCGGTCGGCAGGCCGCTGCGGACCTTGTGGTAGCCGAAGTGCGGGAACCCCGTGGCGGCGGACGCGCCGACCGCGCCGCCGAGGATCAGGAGCACGACGGATGCCACCACGGCGAAGCGGCGGGATATGCGATGCATGATCAACCTCCTTCGATGCGCTGAACGCTGATGATTCTGCGATCTACGACCGCCCGTGTCGACCCGGCTTCGGTCCGTACCGAAGCGTCGAAGGGACATGATCGGGGCATGGACAACGCCGAGTCGCTCGCCGGATGGGCCGCGCTGCTGGCCGACCGCACCCGGGCCGCCTTTTGCCTCGCGCTGCTGGACGGCCGCGCCTGGACCGTCGGCGAGCTGGCCAAACACGCCGGAGTGGCGATCTCGACGGCCTCCGAGCACGCCGACCGGCTCGTCGCCGGTGGCCTGCTCGCGCAGCGCAAGCAGGGCCGGCATCGCTATCTGCAGCTGGCCGGGCCGGAGGTGGCCGCGCTGATCGAGACGGTCGCGGCGGCGGGCGCGCCGGGGCCGCCTCGGCCGGTCGTGTCACTGTCGGCGGCGCATCGCAGGCGGAACCTCGCCTTCGCCCGCACGTGCTATGACCACCTGGCCGGGTTTGTCGGGGTCGCGCTGGCCGACGGGCTGATCGCCAACGGTCTTGTCAGCCGGTCGCACGGTTTGGCGGTGACACCACGGGGTGTCACGTGGCTCGGATTTAACGCGATTTCATGGGACAAATCTGGCAAGCGGCCCGTATTGCGGGAGTGCCTCGACTGGACCGAGCGCCGATCACACCTGGCGGGGTCGGTGGGGGCGGCCATCTGCGCGCACGCCTTCGACGCCGGGTGGATCGTGCGGATCGGCAGCGGGCGGGCGGTGAAGGTGACCGATGTCGGCGCCCGCGCCCTGGAGGATCAACTGGGCGTGGTCATCGGCCCGGGGCGGGACTCACCCGGCGCAGCTCCCGCAGCGCCTGCCGTCGCGCGTCGCCGGTGAGGGTGTCGATGTACAGCGTGCCATCGAGGTGGTCGGTCTCGTGCTGGAGGGCGCGCGCGAGGAAACCCGTGCCCTGGATCACGAGCGGTTCGCCGTACGCGTCGAAGCCTCTTGCCGTCACCGACATGGACCTCTTCGTCGGATATGCCAGGCCCGGCAGGGAAAGGCAGCCTTCCTCGTCGTCCTGTTCGCCCTCGAAGTCGGACAGCACCGGGTTGACCAGGTGGCCCACCTGGCCGGCCACGTTGTAGGAGAAAACCCGCAGGCTCACGCCGATCTGCGGCGCGGCGACCCCGGCCCGGCCCGGCACGCGGACGGTGTCCTCGAGGTCGGCGACAAGCTCACGCAGCTGTGCGTCGAAGGCGGTGACCGGGTCGGCCTCGGTGCGCAGAACCGGGTCGCCGAAGATCCGGATGGGCCTGACTGTCATGCGCCCATGTTGTCACGCGAACAGTGCCAGCTGATCAGCGGACAGCACCTCGCGCAGCTTGGTGAGGGAACGGCGGGTCTGGCTCTTGACCACGCTCGCCGGGATCTCGAGGACGTCGGCGACCTGCTCGACGCTGTAGTCCTCGAAGTACCGCAGGATCACGATGGCGCGGTCGCGGGCGGGCAGGCGGCCCAGCGCGTCGAGCATGGTCAGGCGCAGCTCGGGGCTCTCGCGGTAGGCCGGCTCGTGCAGCACCCCCGGTGTCGACTCCGTCGACGAGCGGCGACGACGATGGTCCAGGTAGGCGCGCAGGAGGATCTTCTGGGCGTACGCGTAGAGGTTGTCGGCCTGCACGGCCCGGCGCCAGCTCAGGAACAGCTTGGTCAGCGCGGTCTGGGTGAGGTCCTGGGCCAGATGCCAGTCGTGGCACAGCATGAACGCGGTGGTGCGCAGGCGCTCGGCATGGGCGTTCGCGAACTCCGCGAACTCGTCGTCCTCCGTCATGTCAGCCGAACACCGCGGGGTCGGGGAACTCACTCGCGCCGACCGTCACCAGCCTGGGGTCCATGGTCACGCCCCAGCGCGGGTCGGCGGCGACCCGGACGGCCTCGTCGGCGGTGAGGGCGGGCGGCGCCGGCGGCATCCGCGGGTCGTCCAGGCAGGTGGGCACCTCGACCTGAACGACCGTGCCGTCCGGCCAGGCCGCGTCCACCACCATACTTTCCAGGCAATTGTCCGGCATGTGCCTGATTGTCACGCTGGCGGTGACACCGCGGGGCGGCTCCGCGCCTTTCTCCGGAGCGTTCTTGTCGACCTCGACCCGCACCAGGCCCGGGCCGTCGCCGCCGTCCAGGTACAACTGCACCTGGAGATCATCCTCGGGCGCCACCGCGAAGTGGCTCGTCCGTCCGGGCGGTAAAAGTTGCGTCAGAAGATGAAGCATCGCCGCTGAGGTCGCTTTCTCCCGCGTCTGGCCGGCACGCTCGGTGCCGCTGCGGAGGGAAAACGTACGCGCTTCGATGCTCGTCATGGGGGCGGGCGGCAGGGGTGGCACGGTTTGGGGAGAAGATCCACCGGCCGCCTCGAGGGGTTCACTTCGACGGCCGGCTACGCCGCCGTCACCCACAAGCACGATGAGGGTCAAGGCTGCGACAACCGCCAGCAATCCTGTGGTTAATGTCCGGATTCTTCGCGTACGGCGGATTCGCCGCCCATCGCGGATCGCGGCGTCGACGATGTCCCCCAGCGGCGGCGGCCGCTCGGCGCTCAGGTCGGCTCGCAGCAACGCCCGCAGATCTTCCGTCACCAGCGACCCTCTTCCCGCACCCTCTTACCGCAAAGACGGGCTGAACGTGCCATCAGGTGACAGCGGTCCGCGCCCGGATTTTGTCGTACCCCCGTGGCAGGGTCACCCCATGCCGAAGACGCAGTACTACACCGCCACCACGATCGACGGGTTCATCGCCGACGAGGCCAATTCACTCGACTGGCTGTTCGAGGTCGGTTCCGACCGCGCGGACGAGACCGGTTCCAACCCGTTCGGGGAGTTCTTCGCGGACGTGGGGGCGTTCGCCATGGGCGCCACAACCTACCAGTGGGTTCTCGGCCACGAGAATTTGCTGGACAATCCGGGCAAATGGCAGGAGTCCTATGGCGACGTGCCGGCCTGGGTGTTCACCCACCGGTCGCTGCCGCCCATCCCCGGAGCATCGCTCCACTTCGTGCAGGGCGACGTGCGCCCCGTCCACGAGGCGATGACCGCGGCCGCCGGCGGCAAGAACGTCTGGGTGGTCGGGGGCGGCGAGCTGGCGGGCCTGTTCGCCGACGCGGGCCTGCTCGACGAGCTGATCCTGGGCGTCGCTCCCGTGACGCTGGGGTCCGGTGCACCGCTCCTGCCGCGGCGGCTGAGCTCCAAACGGCTCGCGCTGTCGGAGGTCGTGCGGAGGGGCGAGTTCGCGTACCTGACATATGCGCTCAGGGCAGGCGCCTGACGGCAGCGCGGCCCCGATCGCCCTCGCTCAGGCCGGCAGACGCCTGACCGCAGCCCAGCCCCGATCGCCCTCGATCAAGCCGGGAGGCGCCTGACCGCAGCCCAGCCCCGATCGCCCTTGCTCAGCCCGGCAGACGCCTGACCGCAGCGCAGGCCCGATCGCCCTCGATCAAGCCGGGAGGCGCCGGACCGACTTGCGACGGGGATCGACCTCGACCACGTCGGGAAAGCGGAGGGAGGCCCAGAAAGCGCCCGGACTCGGTCGAAGGCCGACCCTGGCGGCCAGCCAGAGCGTCGGGGCGAGCCCGTGCGTGCCGACGACGAGCGTGACGCCTGAGGCGGCCGCGCGCCCGGCGTGCCGGGCAACCGCAGCGTCGAAGCGACCGACGACCTCGTCACGCGCCTCCCAGCCGTCGCGGCTCGCGGTGTCGCCTTCGATGTAGGCGCGGGCTGCGGCGCGGTAGGTGACGTCGTCGGTCCAGGCTCGGGGGCGGCGGACCTCGGCGAAGCCGGCATCGGTCGCGATGGGCGCGTGCGGGGCGATCTCGCGCAGCGTCTCGACGGCCTTGGGCTCGGTGCTCGCTACGTAGTGGCCGGCGCGCGGCTCGGCGATCAGGCGGGCCAGGGCGCGGGCGGCGGCGCGGCCCTCGGGGCCGAGGTGCCACTGCTCGGGCGGGGTGTCCGGGTCGGTCTCCGGCATGGCGTGCCGCACGAGGAGCAGCCGCGCGCCGACGCCGAAGGTCATGGCGCGACGGTAGCCGGACGCCACACGCGGAGGGTCGACGGCCGAGCGGGGATGCGCGGCGCGTGCCGCGCGGGGATGGCCAGGCGAGACGCCGTGGGTGCCGCGCGCTCGTGCCACGCCGGGATGGCCGGACGAGACGCCGTGAGTGCCGCGCGCTCGTGCCACGCCGGGATGGCCGGACGAGACGTCGCGCCTGCCGCGTGCTCGTGCCCGCGGGGAAAGGGCCAAGCGAGACGCCGCGAGTGCCGCGCGCTGGTCTGCGCGGGGACGGGCGGTCGGGCGGCCGCGGGGAACCGGTGTGGGGCGCGCGGGGGCCGCGTCCGCCGCGGGTCGTCGTTGCTCGCGGGGAACGGGGGTGGCTGCTAGGGGTGGCCTTGCTAAGGGCTTGGCTTTGCTAGGGCTCGGCGGTGAGCTTGGGGTCGCTCGGCTACTCAGCGTAGCTGCGAAGGGCTCGTGCCGGGTGGCGGCGCTGCCTGCCTGGCGTGGACGGCGGGACCCGGGTGGGTCAGGCCGCGAGGGCGTGGCGGGCGGGGCCCCGGTGCGGCTCGATCATGGTGCCGTCGGGGAGGATCTCGCCGGTGTCCTCGAAGACGATCACGCCGTTGCAGAGCAGGCTCCAGCCCTGCTCGGGGAAGGCCGCCAGAATGCGGGCCGCCTCACGGTCGATGGCGTCTGCGCTGGGACACTGCGTTTGGTGCTGGCACATCGTGTGGTCTCCGGTCGGGGGGCTGTGTGTGACGATTCACAACGACGGTGACGGACGTTACCTCAATCCGAACGACGACGGACGAACGCGGTAACGGCGCTCCATTGCCAGAATCCTCGGTTCTTATGGTCCACGGAAGCGTGCTTGTCGACCACTTCCCGACACCTCGGCAAGGGCCGTCGCCGGGCTCTCCGGCGTCCTGCCAGGGCCGTCACGGTGCGTGAACACGAATCATTTCCATTTTCTGTGACGGCGCCTACCCCCGAAGACTGCCGCGACGGGCGAGCCACCCGACGGACTGCCGGTGCGAAACATTGGCCGAACGGCCACCCAGGTTCACCCGATCGGCGATGGCAGGTCCGGCGAAATACCACTCTGCGTATGCGGAGTTGTCGCTTCCGTAATGATCAGCTTTGCCTACCCTCAGTTCCCGAACGACATCGCGAATGCCTACATATACCCGTAATTTGGCACGACGCGATATACAGCGAGTGCACAGGAACAACAAAGGGCGCGGATCCGAAGATCCGCGCCCTTAAGCGAAACCTCAGTCTTCGAACGCCTCCGGTGAGGGGCACGAACAGACGAGGTTCCGGTCGCCGTAGGCGCCGTCGATGCGCCGGACCGGCGGCCAATACTTGGCCGTGCGGTCGACCCCGGCCGGGTACGCGGCGAGCGACCGTGAGTACGGGTGGTCCCATTCGTCGGCGGTGACCGACGAGGCCGTGTGCGGGGCGTTGGACAGCGGGCTGTCCGCGACCGGCCACACGCCGGCGGCCACCTGGTCGATCTCCGCCTTGATGGCGATCATCGCCTCGACGAAGCGGTCGAGCTCGGCGAGGTCCTCGCTCTCGGTCGGCTCGACCATCAGCGTGCCGGCCACCGGGAACGACATGGTCGGCGCGTGGAAGCCGTAGTCGATCAGGCGCTTGGCCACGTCGTCGACCGAGACGCCGGTCGCCTTGGTGATGGGCCGCAGGTCGAGGATGCACTCGTGGGCGACCAGGCCGTTGTTGCCGGCGTACAGCACCGGGTAGTGCTCGCGCAGCCGCGACGCCACGTAGTTGGCCGCCAGCACCGCCGCGCCGGTCGCCGCGGCGAGGCCGTCGGGGCCCATCATCCGCAGGTAGGCCCACGAGATCGGCAGGATCCCGGCCGAGCCGTGCGGGGCCGCCGACACCGCGTGGTGCTCGCCGGGCAGCAGCGGGTTCCCCGGCAGGAACGCCGACAGGTGCGCGCGCACCGCCACCGGGCCGACGCCGGGACCGCCGCCGCCGTGCGGGATGCAGAAGGTCTTGTGCAGGTTCAGGTGGGACACGTCGGCGCCGAACTTGCCGGGCCGGGAGTATCCGACCAGCGCGTTGAGGTTCGCGCCGTCGACGTAGACCTGGCCGCCGGCCTCGTGCACCTGGGCGCACAGGTCGGCGATCGACGTCTCGTAGACGCCGTGGGTCGACGGGTAGGTCACCATGATCGCGGCGAGCGAAGCGGCGTGCGTTTCGATTTTAAGAGAAAGGTCCGACATGTCCACGTTGCCGAGGTCGTCGCAGGCCACGACCACCACCCGCATGCCGGCCATGACCGCGCTGGCCGCATTGGTGCCGTGCGCGCTGGACGGGATCAGGCACACGTCGCGGTGCGCCTCGCCGCGGGAGCGGTGGTAGCCGCGGATGGCGAGCAGGCCGGCCAGCTCACCCTGCGAGCCGGCGTTGGGCTGCACGCTGACCGCGTCGTACCCGGTGATCTCCGCCAGCCAGGTCTCGAGCTGGCTGACCAGGTGCTCGTAGCCGACCGTCTGCGACGCCGGGGCGTACGGGTGGATGTCGGCGAAAGCGGGCCAGGTCACCGCTTCCATCTCGGTGGTGGCATTGAGCTTCATCGTGCACGAGCCGAGCGGGATCATGCCCCGGTCGAGCGCGTAGTCGCGGTCGGAGAGCTTGCGCAGGTAGCGCAGCATGCTCGTCTCGGAGTGGTGGGTGTTGAACACCGGGTGGGTCAGGTAGGTGCTGGTCCGGCCCAGCGGCACGGCGCCGCACGCGGCCGGGGCCGACACCGGCACTCCGAAGGCCGACAGCACGCCCGCGATGTGCGAAGGGGTCGTCGTCTCGTCGCAGGAGATCGACACCCGGTCCGAGGAGACCAGCCGCAGGTCGATCCCCGAAGCCGCGGCGGCCTCCACGATCTCAAAAGCTCGCCCGGGGACGACGGCCGTCACCGTGTCGAAGAAGGCGTCGTGAGCGACCTCGACGCCACCGGCGGCAAGGCTGCCGGCCAGGGTCAAAGCATGATCGTGTACGCGTTTGGCGATCCGCCGAAGCCCGTCCGGCCCGTGGTACACGGCGTACATGCTGGCCATCACGGCGAGCAGCACCTGAGCCGTACAGATGTTGCTGGTCGCCTTCTCCCGCCGGATGTGCTGCTCGCGGGTCTGCAGGGCCAGCCGGTACGCGGGAGCGCCGTCCGCGTCCTTGGACACACCCACGAGTCTTCCGGGAAGCGACCGCTCCAGCCCGGCCCGCACCGCGAGGTAGCCGGCGTGCGGCCCGCCGAAGCCGAGCGGCACCCCGAAGCGCTGCGTGGTCCCGGCCGCGATGTCGGCCCCGATCTCCCCCGGCGCCCGCAGCAGCGTCAGCGCCAGCAGGTCGGCCGCCACCGTGACCAGCGCACCGACGGAGTGGGCGGCGGAGATCAACGCCGAGTGGTCCCGAACCGCGCCGGAAACACCCGGGTACTGCAAGTGAAGTCCGAAATATTCCGCCGGCAACGGCGAGTCGCCGTCCAGGTCCACCAGCTCGAGCGTGATCCCGAGCGGCTCGGCCCGAGTGCGCAGCACGGCCAGCGTCTGCGGAAGCGTGTCGGCGTCCACGACGTACACGGAAGACTTGGATTTTGAAGCTCGTCGCGCCAAAGTCATCGCCTCGGCGACCGCGGTGCCCTCGTCGAGCATCGAGGCGTTGGCCGTGGTCAGCCCGGTGAGGTCGGTGACCATGGTCTGGAAGTTGAGCAGCGCCTCGAGCCGGCCCTGGCTGATCTCCGGCTGGTACGGCGTGTAGGCCGTGTACCAGGCCGGGTTCTCCAGCACGTTCCGCTTGATCACCGCGGGGGTGAAGGTGCCGTGGTAGCCGAGCCCGATCATCGGGGTCGCCACCGTGTTCTTCGCCGCGATCGACCGCAGCTCGGCGATCGTCTCCTCCTCGGAGGCGGCCGGGGGCAGGTCGAGCTCGCCGTGCCACCGGATCACCTCCGGGATGGCGGCGTCCATCAGCGCGTCCAGCGACGGATAGCCGATGGTCTTGAGCATGTGGGTCTGCTCGTCGGGGTCCGGGCCGATGTGCCGGGCTGCGAACGTCATGACGGCGGCTCCTAGCGAAGCGGGAGGTCGACAATGCGGCCTCCCCCTCTGTCATACCCACACGGGTACTTCAGAGTCGCTTGCCCACGCGGTCCGTTTGCCTGAGAGGTTCCGGGGAGGATTTGCCCCTTCGGCGCCACCAAGGCTTTAAGAAAAGCCCGTGAACTCTCCCGCGTGGCTGCCGACCAAGCTACCAGTGATCACGTTTCAACCGCGTATCCCTAGGGTGTGCATGTGACCTACACCCCCGCGGACACCCGCTACGACTCCATGACTTACCGGCGGACCGGCCGCAGCGGCCTCAAACTGCCGGCGGTCTCGCTCGGCCTGTGGCACAACTTCGGCGACGGCCGCCCGCTCGACCGGCAGCGCGACATCGTCCGCCGCGCCTTCGACCTGGGCGTCACGCACTTCGACCTCGCCAACAACTACGGTCCCCCGCCGGGCAGCGCGGAGAGCAACTTCGGCCGGCTGTTGAAAAGCGACCTCAAGCCTTACCGCGACGAGATCATCATCTCGACCAAGGCCGGCTACCACATGTGGGAAGGCCCCTACGGCGAGTGGGGCAGCCGGAAATACCTGGTCAGCTCCCTCGACCAGTCGCTGAAGCGGCTCGGCCTCGACTACGTCGACATCTTCTACCACCACCGGCCCGACCCGGACACCCCGCTCGAGGAGACCGCCTCCGCGCTGGACGCCGTGGTCCGCGCCGGCAAGGCGCTGTACGCCGGCATCAGCAACTACAACGCGGAGCAGACCGCCCGCATCGCCGCGATCCTGCGCGAGCTGGGCACGCCGCTGCTGATCCACCAGCCGTCGTACTCGATCCTGAACCGCTGGATCGAGCGCGACAACCTGCTCGACACCCTGGAGGAGGCCGGCGCCGGCTGCATCGCCTACAGCCCGCTGCAGCAGGGCCTGCTCACCGACCGCTACCTGGGCGGGGTGCCGGACGACTCGCGGGTGCGCACCAGCGTCTTCCTCAACGAGAGCGACCTCGACAACAAGACGATGGCCCGCATCCACTCGCTCAACGACATCGCCAAGCGCCGCGGCCAGTCCCTGGCGCAGATGGCCCTGGCGTGGGCGCTGCGCGACGAGCGGATGACCAGCCTCATCATCGGCGCGAGCAGCGTCGAGCAGCTGGAGAACAACATCGCCGCCACCAGGAACCTCGTGCTCACCGCCGAGGAGCTGGGCGAGATCGACGCGACGGTGCTCGATCTCTGACCTCGTGCCGGACCACACGATCCTCGGCGTCGTGGTCGGATCCCGCGCCTACGGCCTCGACGGCCCGGGCTCCGACCACGACCGCCGGGGCGTGTTCGCCGCGCCCACCCGCCTGTTCTGGAGCCTCTCGAAGCCGCCCACCCACCTCGACGGCCCGCTTCCCGAGCAGTTCTCGTGGGAGATCGAGCGGTTCTGCGTGCTCGCGCTGCAGGCCAACCCGACGGTCCTGGAAGTGCTGTGGTCCCCGCTGATCGAGCGGATCACCCCCGACGGCGAGGAGTTGCGCGGGTTGCGCCAGGCGTTCCTGTCACGCCGGGTGGCGACGACCTATGGCGCGTACGCCCGGGACCAGCTCGCCCGGGTCGACACGCGCCGCGACCGCACCGGCGAGACCAACCACAAGCAGGCCATGCACATGATCCGCTTGCTGATGGCCGGCTCGCACGTGCTGCGCACCGGCGAGATCCTGCTCGACGTGAGCGACCATCGCGAGCGCCTGCTGGCGGTCAAGCGCGGCGAGGTCCCGTGGCCCGAGGTCACCGCCTGGTCCGAGGATCTCCAGCGCGACCTGGCCGCGGCCGCGGCGGAAACCCGGCTGCGCGAGCTTCCCGACACCGCCAAAATAGATCAACTGCTTCATCGCGTACGGGAAAGGGGGTTGGAATGACCATCGACGTGTCGGAGTGGGCCGCGGAGATCGCCCATTCCCTGGCCTATCCCCTGGTCTTCGCCACGGTCAGCGGCGCGCACCTCTACGGGTTCGCGTCGGTCGACTCCGACCTCGACCTGCGGGCGAGCCACCTGCTGCCGGCCGCCGAAGTGCTCGGGCTGGTCAACGGCCCCCAGACCGTGCAGTCCGGCGGTGTGCGCGACGGCGTCGAGCTCGACGTGGTGAGCCACGACCTGGCCAAGTTCGCGCGCCTGCTGAACAGCCGCAACGGGTACGTGCTGGAGCAGCTGCTCTCGCCGCTCGTCGTGGTCAGCTCGCCGACGCACGCCGCGCTGGTCGACCTCGCGCCCGGGCTGGTCACGAGCGGGCACGCCCACCACTACCTGGGGTTCGCGGCCGGCCAGGAACGGCTCTACACGCAGAACGGCGAGCTGAAGCCGGCGCTGTACACGCTGCGGGTGCTGCTCACCGGCATCCACCTGATGCGCACCGGCGAGGTGGTCGCCGACCTGCGCGTGCTCGGCGACGAGCTGCCTTACGTCCGCGATCTGATCGCGGCCAAGCGGTCGGCGGAGCACGCACCGCTGCCCGATGGGGTGGCCGAGTTGCTCGATCGGGAGGTGCCGCGGCTGCGCGCCGAGCTGGAGGAGGCCCGGGACGCGTCGCCGCTGCCCGCGTCACCCTCGCCCGACGCCGTCGCGGCCCTGCACGACCTGGTCGTCACCTCGCGTCTGGCCACGGTCTGATGACGCTGCGGGCGGCACGGGCCGACGATTTCGAGGCGGTTCTGGAGCTTGCGGTCGCCTTCTACGCCGAGGACGGCTTCGCCACGCCGCGCTCGCGTCTGGCGAAGCACCTCAGGCATCTGCTGGTCAGCGACGCCGCGCATGCCGCCGTGGTCGAGGAGGACGGCGAGATCGTCGCGTTCGGGATCTCGACGTCCTCCTACGGCCTGGAGAACGGGCTGATCGCCGAGCTGGAGGATCTCTACGTCGTGCCGGCGGCCCGGCGGCGCGGGCTGGCCGGCGACCTGATCGAGGACGCCGCCCGGTGGGCCACCGGGATCGGGGCCGCGCAGCTGGAGATCGTCATCGCGCCGAACGGGGCGGACGTTTCGCATCTGTTCGAGATCTACCGTGGGCGCGGCTTCATCGACGAGGGGCGGCGGCTGATCACGCGCGAACTGCCCTCGGGGTAGCGTCGCGCACCGTCTCGCGGACGATGTCGCCGGCCGGCCGCACCTCGTGGATCAACCCGACGCTCTGCCCGGCGAACGGAACATACTCGTGGCCGCCGCCTCCGAGCACCTCGCGCACGAGGACCGGGGCCAGCTCCGCGGCCCGGTCGGCGAGCTCGGCGGGGCGGCCCGACCACTCGTCCAGGAACGGGGTGCGTAGCACCCGGCCGAGCGCCGGATAGTGCGGCCGGTTGTACGGCGGCAGCAGCACTTCGAGCTCCTCGGCCTGGACGGCGTCGCCCGCGTCGGCCTCGACGATCATCCGCTTCCACGCGGGACTGATCCGCATCTCGGGCGTCGCGAGGAAACGCGTGCCCATGGCGACCCCCTGCGCGCCGAGGGCCAGCGCGGCGGCGAGGCCGCGCCCGTCGGCGATGCCACCGGCGGCGGCCACCGGGATGTCGCCGGCCACGTCCACCACCTGCGGCACCAGGACCATCGTGCCGATGAAGCCGCTGTGGCCGCCCGCCTCGCCGCCCTGCGCCACGATGACGTCGACCCGCCGGCGGACCGCCTGGCGGGCCTGCTCGACGTCCATGACCTGCTGGATCCAGCGGATCCCGGCGTCGTGCGCGCGGGCCACCAGGTCGCCGGGATCGCCGAGGTGGAACGAGATCGCCGCCGGGCGCGCGGCCAGGGTGGCCGCGAACGCGCTCTCGTCGAACGGGCGGGTGACGTGGTTGATCGCGAAGGGGCGGTCGGTCAGCTCGCGCAGGCGGGCCCATTGCCGCTGGAGGTCGGGCACCGGCCGCACCGCCGTGCCGAGGCTGCCCAGCCCGCCGGCGGCGCAGATCGCCGCGGCCAGCTCGACCGAATCCCAGGGTCCGAAGGGTGCCCCGATGATGGGCGCCTCGATGCCGAGAACGTCGCAGAGTGTGGTGTGCATGGCCCACAGGGTGGGCGCGCGGGCTCGCAGGCACATCGGGCGAACACCCCATCAGCCCAGCAGGCCGTGCTGCATCGCGAAGAGCGCGGCGGCGGCGCGGGTCGACACCCCCATCTTGGCGTAGCTGCTCTCCAGATGCCGGTTCACCGTCTTGGCCGAGATGCCCAGCCGGTCGGCGACGCCCTGCTTGGTCTGGCCGCGGCAGGCCAGCCGCAGCACGTCGACCTCCCGGTCGGTGAGCCCGGCGGGCCATCGCGGGGGCGGCGGCACGGGCTCGCCGGCGGCGGCGAGCACGGCGTCGGCGCACTGCCGGTCGAACCGGCCGGCGCGGGCCTCGGCGAGAAGGGTGCCGGTCGCGTACGCGTCCGCCGTCGCCACCACCTGCTGGGTCAGGGTCAGCTCGCCGGCGCCGACCCCGCGGTAGTAGCCGGAGCCGTCGAGCCGCTCGTGGTGCGCGCCCGCCGGTGCGGCCAGCGGCCGGAGGCCCGGGGAGCGGGACAGGATCCGCTCCGAGAGGTACGGGTGCAGCCGTACCTGCTCCCACTCCGGCAGCGACAGGCGGCCCTGGCCGGCCCACACCGCGGTGCTGACGCCGGCCCGTCCCAGGTCGGCGACCAGCCCGGCGTGGGCCGCGGTCGGGCCGTCCAGGCCCAGGTATCCGCCGGCCCGTCCGGCCAGCCGGGACACCAAGCGGGACCGGCCGAGCTCGGCCGGCACCTTCGCGTCGGCGAAGTCGGCCAGCACCTCGAGCAGCTCACCCAGGTGCGCGGGCGCGACGCGTAGCGGGAACGGCTCGGCCGCCAGCAGCTCGTCCCACCCGGCGGCGCCGGCCCGCGCCAGCAACGGTGGCGCGGCGGCGCAGAAGGCGTCCACGACCCGAGGGTCGTACGCCCGTCCCCGTCGTTCGCGGGCCACCTCCACGGCGGCCGCCGGGCCGCCGGTACGCGACCACAGCTCGACGTCGCGGGCGACGATCGCGATCCGCGCGGGCAGCGGGATCTCCTCCCCGGCCAGGCCCGGCGGATAGCCGGCGCCGTCCCAGCGGGCGAAGCCGCCGCGGACCGCCGCCACCATCTCCGGCCCCAGCGGCAGCCGCGCCACCAGCAGCCCGGCGGCCTCGCAGTGTGCGGCCATCGCGGCGGCCTTCGCGGCCGGCGTGCCCGGCACACCGGCGGCCCGCTCCTCCTGCTCCGCGTCGCCCATCACCCACGGCGCGACCGCCGCCGCCAGCGCGATCTCGTCACCGGCGAACCGGGCCACCTCGGCCGCGTCGCTCGTGCACCCCACGTAGCGCACCAGCGCGGTGTAGCACGTGGCGGCCCGGTCGGCCGCCGGCCGGCTCAGCTCGTCGGCGATCCCGCCGGCGATGAGCGCGCACCGCAGCGCGTGCCCGAGCGGCTGCCCCATGCCCAGATCGGTGGCGAGCGACAGCGCCGCCAGCACCTCGAGCAGGCGCACCTCCCCGGGTTCGTGCGGCGGCGTCGACCGGGACATCAGAGAGTGGAGAAGCGCCTGGTCCGCTCGGACTCGCGGCATCGCCGGCACGTGTGGACCTGCGCCGTGACCATTTCGTCGTCGAGATAGAGCCACGGGCCCCACTCGTGCCGGAGCCGCGACTCGGCCGAGCCGCACCGCTCGCAGCGGCGCATCTGGTCGCACCGGCCCTCGCTGACGTAACCGAACGGGCTCCAGGTGTGGCGCGTCTGCTCCTCGCGCTTCCCGCAGGAGTCGCAGATCCTGACGATCTCGCAGCGGCTCCCGGGAAGCGACCACGCCCCGGAATGCCGTCCCACCTTGCACAGGACGCTCATGTCGGCCCCTCCTCCCCCGAGGGTAGGAGGGCGCCCCCGGACTGGCGAGGGGCGAAAGTCCCGAAACCTCCGGTTGACTTTGTCGCATGTTTTGCCTCATGGTGTTGAGACAAAGTTTGCGACACATGGGGAGGCGGCGACATGCGCGAAGCGGATCGCACGGAGGCCGGGCGGTGGCTGGCAAGCAACGGCCTGGCCGACGCCGAGCCGACCCCGCTGATCGCGGCGCGGCTCGCGGTGCGCCGGCTGGCGAAGCTGTACGGCAGTGTCCTGCTGGCCCTGTTCCTGCTCGGCGCGGCCGGCATGCACGCCTGGCGCCTGGGCAAGCCCTCCCCCTCCTGGCTGCCCCTGCTGGCGCTGACGGTGCTGGTGGCCGCGCTGCTGGCCGGGCAGTGGCAGCTCGGCTGGTGGGTGCGCCGGGCCGACCGGCGGGCCGGTGAGCAGCTGTCCCGGCGGGTCGCCCACCCGGCCGAGCTGGGCTGGCGGCAGGTGCTGGGCCGGCCGTACGCGATCTTCACCGCCGTCAGCTACGCCGCCGCGCTGCTGCTAGCCGTGAGCGTGCTGCCCTTCGCCGACCCCAGCCTGCGCAACGGCGCGATCGTGGTGCTGATCGGCCTCGCGGGCGCCGGCGCCGGCCTGGTCATGCAGCTGCGCCAGGTGCTGGCAAGCCCCGCCGTGGCCGAGGACGAGGTGTCGCTGACGGCCGACGTCGTGATGCGGGTCGAGGACGCCCGCGCCCTGGTCACCCCCAGCCTGGTCTGGTCGCTGCCGGCGATCTTCCTGTACGGCGACTCGCTCGGCTGGTGGAACGCGGTCGCGATAGCCCTCGTGGTGGCCGGCGTCATCGCCTTCTGCGTGATCCAGCTCCGCGCCGGCGCCGTCGGCACGGCCGCACGCCGAGCCATGGCCGCCCGATGATCGTCATCGACGCGGCCTCCCCCACGCCGCCGTACGAACAGCTCCGCGCCCAGCTCGCGACCCAGATCCACGACCGCGCCCTGCCCGTCGGCACCAGACTCCCGACGATCCGCCGCCTGGCCGCCGACCTCGGCCTGGCTGTGAACACCGTCGGCCGCGCCTACCGCGAGCTGGAGGAGGCCGGCCTGATCGAAACCCGCGGCCGGGCCGGCTCCTTCGTCTCGGCCGCCGGCGAGCAGGCCCTCGAACAGGCCCACCGCGCCGCCCGCGACTACGCGGCGGTCATCGCCAGCGTCGGCATCGGCCCCACCGAGGCCATCCGCATCATCGAGGCCGCCCTGGGCCAGGCCGCGACGCCATAGACTCCGAGCCCATGGATTGGCGGACGGCAGGTACGGGCCTCACCGGACTGACCCCACCCGCCGACGAGACCAAGGCCGCCGCCAACCGCATGGTGACGTGGTGGTGCGTCGCAAGGGTCGGTCGTGACCGCGCCCATCTTCTACGCCCGGCCGACGGACGTGGGCAACGCGCTTCCCGTCGCGCCCGCCCTCGCCAGCTGGGACAAGGCCGGGTCGCCCGGCCAGGTTCGTTCCGCCGCGTTCATCGGCGGGGTTCACAAGGCCGTGGACGAAATGGCACTGGCCACGCCTGACCCGCTGGCGCTGCGTCTCTCTCAGCTCGCGTTCGTTGTCGGGCCTCGTCGCGCTTGGCCGAACCTCTGGAAAGCCACGATCGACTCGCTGGGCTCGATACAGGTCCCACCGCCGGCTCAGGGGTGATTCTGGAGGTCGTCACCGTCCTCGACCGAACTCCCCACTCCACCGATCGGTTGATGGTCTCCGCCGGGTGAGTGAGCGGGCGAATCCACCCCTCACCCCGGAGATCGGGCGATCCGCGCGAGGGGCCCTGATTGCGACTCTTCTCTCCGTCAAGGGAAACGACACGGAGGCAAAGAGATGCGCAATGTTGTGTGGCTGATCGGCGGGTATGCCGCGGTCAGCGTGCTGACTCTGGTGACGGTGATTCTGTTCCGGCACGACGCGGCCATGGTCACCTCGGGGGTCTGGGTGCGCGGGACGATCGTGGCGGCGGCCTCGCTGCTCACGCTCTTCTTCGCGGTGCGGGCCCGGCGGGGCGACCGGCGGATGCTGCTGCGGCTGCGGATCGTCACCGCGATCATGCTGGTCGCGATCGTGGTGATCGTGGCGCTGCCGGGGGCGTTCCCGGTGTGGTTCCGGCTCGAACAGGCCATCTGCGGGCTGCTCCTGCTGCCGGTCGTGGTACAGGTCAACCGGCGGTCGGCGGTGCGGCGATGACCGGCGTGATCGAGGTCGAGCACCTGCACAAGAGCTACGGCGGCACGGTGGCGGTCGACGACGTCTCGTTCACGGTCGACCAGGGGGAGATCTTCGGGATCCTCGGGCGCAACGGCGCGGGCAAGACCACCACCGTCGAGTGCCTGGTCGGGCTGCGCAAGCCGGACCGGGGCACGATCCGGGTGCTGGGCCGCGACCCGCAGCGCGACCACGCCGAGCTGACCCGGCGGGTGGGCGTGCAGTTGCAGGACAGCCAGCTGCCCGAGCGGCTGCGCGTCGGCGAGGCGATGCGGCTCTACCAGTCCTTCTACCCGGATCCGGCCGACATCAAGGACCTGCTCGGGCAGCTGGGGCTCACCAACAAGGAGAAGACGCCGTACGGGAAGCTGTCCGGCGGCCAGAAGCAGCGGCTGTCGATCGCGCTCGCCCTCGTCGGTCGGCCGCGGATCGCCGTACTCGATGAATTGACCACGGGCCTGGACCCGCACGCCCGCCGTGACACCTGGGATCTGATCTCGGACGTCCGCGACAGCGGCGTCACGATCGTGCTGGTCACCCACTTCATGCCGGAGGCCGAGCGCCTCTGCGACCGGATCGCCGTGATCGACGCCGGGCGCGTGCTCGTCACCGCCAGTCCCGCCGAGCTCATCTCCGAGGCCGGCGAACCCACCCTCGAAGACGCGTTCGTCAGCCTCACCGGGAGGACCGCATGACCACGCTGACCCTGACCGAGCTCAAGCTGTTCCTGCGCGACAAGTCGGGGCCCGCGTTCGGCGTCGGACTGCCGCTGCTCCTGCTGATCATCTTCGGCAACCTGCCGTTCTACCGGGAGCATCGGGCCGACCTGGGCGGGCTCACCCTGCTCGACATCTACGTGCCGATCCTGGTGGCGTTCGTGCTGGCCATGCTCGCCCTCAACGTGCTGCCGCCGATCCTGGCCGGTTACCGCGAGCGCGGCGTGCTGCGCCGGCTGCGGACCACCCCGGTCGGGCCGGTCCGGGTCCTCGCCGCCCAGCTGATCATCATGCAGCTGACCGCCATGGTCGCGGTGACCGCGTTGCTGCTGGTCGCCCGGCTCGCCTTCGGCGTGGAGCTGCCCCGGCAACTGGCCGGATTCCTGCTCACCACGGTGCTGGCGACGCTCGCGCTGATCGCGATCGGCCTTCTCGTCACCGCCGCCGCGCCGGGCGGGCGGGCCGCCAACGCGATCGGCGCCGCCACCTTCTACCCCATGGTCTTCCTCGGCGGGCTGTTCCTGCCGATCCCGGCCATGCCCACCATGCTGCAGCACATCGCCCACGCCAGCCCGATGGGCGCCGCGGTCACCGCCATGCAGGACGCCACGAACGGGCACTGGCCGCACTGGCTCGCCCTCGTCACACTGCTCGCCTGGGCCAGCGCGGCGGCCGTGGCGGCGGCTAGATTGTTCCGCTGGGAGTAGGTGCGCGATGGAGTCTTGGCAGACGGCCTGGGAACGCCGGCAACGGCCGATGGTCACCGTGGTGCCGTACGTGTTGCTGGCCTTCCTGGCCGCCCTGACCGTCGCCTACAAGCACGACCAGCCCGGCTCGCTCGCCATCGACCTCGCGCTCTGCGCGGCGGCCGCGGTCTGGAACCTGGTCTTCTTCACCGTGCATCCGCCGTGGCGCGAGCGGCGCGGCATCATGAGCGTCTTCCTGGCCGGTCTGATCCTCTTCGGGCTGATCATGGTGATCCGCAACCCCTGGTTCGGTTTCTACTCGGTGGCGCTGTACTTCTACGCGTTCCGGATCATCGGCTGGCCGCGCGAGCTGTTCTTCATCGCCGGCACCGCCGTGGTGGCCGGCACCGCGCAGGCCACCGGCCTGGACTACCACTCGTGGTTCGGGTGGGTCCAGTGGGCCACGGTCGTCGTCGCAAACGTGGTGCCATTGTGCCTGCTCGCCTGGTTCGGCGAGATCGTGTTCCGGCACCAGGACAGCCGGGAGGCCGCGCTGCGCGAGGCCCAGGAGGCCAACGCCCGGCTGGCGGCGGCCCTCGCCGACAACGCGGCATTGCAGGAAAAGCTCGTCGAGCAGGCCCGCACGGCCGGTGTCCTCGACGAGCGGGCCCGGATGGCCCGGGAGATCCACGACACCCTCGCCCAGGGCCTCACCGGCATCGTCACCCAGCTGCAGGCCGCCGAGCACGCAGCCGACGAGCCCGCCGCCTGGCGCCGGCACCATGACGCCGCGACCGCGCTCGCCCGGGAGAGCCTCACCGAGGCGCGGCGGTCGGTGAACGAGCTGCGGCCCGAGCCCCTGGAGACCGGCCGGCTGGCCGACGCGATCACCGAGGTGGCGGCCAAATGGTCGGCCCGGCAGGGCGTCCCGGCCCAGGTCACCGTCACCGGCGAGACCCGCACGCTGCGGCCGGAGGCCGAGGTGGCGCTGCTCCGCACCGCCCAGGAGGCCCTGGCCAACGTCGCCAAGCACGCGCCGACGGCCACCCGGGTCGGCCTCACGCTCTCCTACATGGACCAGCAGACCGCTCTCGACGTCCGCGACGACGGCCCCGGCATAACCGACAACGGGCACCGTGGCTTCGGGCTCGAAGCAATGCGTCAGCGCATCGAGGCCCTCGACGGCACACTGCAGATCGAATCGGAGGCGGGAATGGGAACCGGAATTTCAGTGTGCGTGCCGCATGAGTGATCCGATCAAGCTGCTCATCGCCGACGACCACCCCGTCGTCCGCGACGGCCTGAGCGCCATGTTCGCCCGCGACCCCGAGTTCACCGTGGTCGGCGAGGCCTCCGACGGCGCCGAGGCGGTCCGGCTCGCCGAGACCCTCGCCCCCGACGTCATCCTCATGGACCTGCGGATGGCCGGCATGGACGGCGTCACCGCGATCGGCGAGCTCGCCAAGCGCGGCATCGCGTCGCGGGTGCTCGTGCTCACCACCTACGACACCGACAGCCACGTGCTGCCCGCCATCGAGGCCGGCGCCACCGGATACCTGCTCAAGGACGCGCCCCGCGACGAGCTGCTGCGCGCCGTGCGCTCCGCCGCCCGCGGCGAGGTCACCCTCTCCCCCTCGGTCGCCGCCCGCCTGATGAGCCGGCTGCGCACTCCCGCCCCGTCGACCGGCCCGCTCAGCCAGCGCGAGCTGGAGGTGCTGCGCCTGGTCGCCGCCGGGCACACCAACCGGGAGGCGGCCGCCCGGCTGTTCATCACCGAGGCCACCGTCAAGACGCACCTGCTCAACATCTACGCCAAGCTCGACGTCAACGACCGCGCCGCCGCCGTCGCCGAGGGCTACAACCGGGGCCTGCTCACTCCGTCGCGGTGAGCGCGTCCCGCAGCGACGCCCGCGACGACACCCCCAGCTTCGGGAACACCCGGTACAGGTGCGCGCCGACCGTGCGCGGCGACAGGAACAGCTTCGCCCCGATCTCCTTGTTGCTCAGGCCGCTCGCTGCCAGCTCCGCGATCTCCCGCTCCTGCGGGGTCAGCGCCGACACCCCGCCCGAGCCCGCCCCGCCCGAACCCGCCCCGCCCGAACCCGCCCCGCCCGCTTTCAGCTCGGCCCGCGCCCGCTGCGCCCACGGCAGCGCCCCCAGCCGGTCGAACTCCTCCGCGGCGAGGGCCAGGACCTGCCGGGCGGCGGCCCGCTCCTTCTGCCGGCGCAGCCACATGCCCTGCGCGAGCCGCACCCGGGCCAGCTCGAACGGGAACTCCGCGGCCGCCGGATGCGCCACCGCGCCCTCGAAGGTCGCCCCCGGCTCCTCCACCAGCGCCAGCGCCGCCTCGACGAGGAACGCCAGCCGCCCCGAGACCGCCGGCAGGCCGAGATCGCGGGCCGCCAGCGCGTGCGCGCGGGCCTGCCCGGCTCGGCCGGTGTGCACGGCCGCCTCCACCAGGTCGAAGAACGTGCGCACCGCCTGCTGCGAATACGGCGTGAACGTGCCCGGCGCGGTCAGGCCCGTCGCGTACGCGTACGCGGCCTCGTAGTCACCCGACGTCAGACCCGCCGCCAGACCGATCGCCTCGGCCAGCTCGGTCAGGAAACCCACTCGGCGCGGCCGCGCCCACCGGTCGAGCCGGTCCGCCGCCCGGCGGGCGGCGTCGAGATCGCCGCGCCACGCCGACAGCAGGCCCAGGAACCCGTAGAACTGGTGCTCGAACAGCGCGTACCCGTGCTCGATGGTCAGCTCGAGGCCGCGCCGCCCGGTCTCGGCGGCCGCGTCCCACTCCCCCGCCCCGATCTGGTCGAGCAGCACCAGCTGCAGCAGCGTCATCGCGTTGGTGACCGCGCCGCCGTGTTCCTCGCGGGCCGCCATCCGCCGAACCAGCGAACGATGCTCGGCGAGAGCGTCCACGTAGAAGGCCGCCACGCCGAGCCGCATCACGTCCCACGGCTGGCCGTCGCCGACCCGGCCGAACGCGGCGTGCACCCGCTCGGCCACTCCCCCGCCCCGCCGCGCGACGTCGCCCCAGGCATCCAGATAGATGCCCGTGAGATCGTCCGCGCCCGGCGCCAGCGCCGACTCGGTGGCCCGCCACAGCGCCGGATCGCCCGCGAAAAGGCTGCTGGCCAGCAGGAGATCGGGACGCTTCCCCTCGGCGGAGAACAACGCCGCCCGCACATCCCCGTCCCGATAGAGCGCCGCATACGTGCTCTCCCCCAGCGATGACGCCTCGTCGAGCAGCGCCGCCTGGGCCGCCACGAACGCCGCCTCTTCCAGGCGCCGCGACCGCTCCCGCGGGCTCGGGCTCAGCTCGGCCGCCCGGGTCAGCATCGCCACGGCCGCCGCCGCGCCACCTCGCCCGCTCGCCGAATGCGCCGCCTCTTCGAGAGCGGAAGCGACCTCCTCGGACGCGTCCACGGTCGCCGCCGCCAGGTGCGTCGCATATCGCTCGGCGTCCGCCTCGTACAGCGCGGCCAGGTCGAGGTGCGCGGCCCGCCGCTCGTTCGGCGTCGCCGTCTGCAGCAGCGCCGCCCGCACCAGCGGATGCCGGAACGCCGGCTCCCCGCTCTCCGGGTCCACGATCACCAGCCCGGCGGCTACCGCGCTGTCGACCCCTTCGAGGCGGTAGCGGACCCGGCCGTCGAGCGCGGCCCGCAGCAGAGCGGCCCGCTCGTCCGGGGACAGGCGGGCGATCCGCTCGCCGTACAGCCGCCGCGCCAACGGCAGGCCCGCCTGGCGAGAGGCCGTCTGCGGAAGCTCCAGCAGCGCGAGTGGGTTGCCCTGCGCCTCGTGCAGCACCTGGTCGCGTTCCGCCGCCGCCAGCCCCGGCGCCCGCGCATCGAGCAGCCTCTCGGCCGCCTCCGCGGCGAGCGGGACAACCGGCAACTCGTTCAGGGCGGCGGCGTCCCAGCCCGAGGCGATTTCCGATCGTACGGCGGCCAGCAGCCGAACCTCGTGCCCGGCCAGCCGCCGCCCGATGAACGTGAGCACCTCGGTGGACGGCGGATCGAGCCACTGCGCGTCGTCCACGATCAGCAGCAGCGGCCCGGCGCCCGCCGCCAGCGCGAGCAGGTCGAGGACCGCGATGCCGAGCGCCAGCACGGTCGGCGGTTCCGCGTCGCCCTTGCCGAAGATCGTGTCGAACGCCGCGTCGAGCCCGCCGGCGTGCGGCAGCACCGGGTAGAGCAGCTGGTGGAGTCCCGCGTACGCGAACCCCGACTCCGCCTCGACCCCGACCGCCTTGAGGACGCGCCGCTCGGTCGTGATGGAGGCCAGCAGAGCGCTCTTGCCCACACCGGCCTCGCCCCGGATCACCAGGGCGCCGCCGCCGGGCGCCGACACGAACGCGTCCAGGGCGGCCAACTCGGCGTCGCGCCCGATGATCTCTGCACTGCTCACGCGCGAAACGTAGCGAACAGCCGTGCGCCCTCGCACGGCGCGTAGACCATCCTAGGAACCTAGGGTCTTATGGTTCGCGCGGGTTGTCGGTTTACGCTGATCACATGCCCGCCACGACGCGTGACACTCCGGTCGCCCTCCTCGCCCGGCCGCACCGTCCCGTCCTCGTCGCCGGCACCCTCGCCGAGCTCATCGGCCCCACCGAGGGCCTGGTCGAGCTGCCGCTGCGGCTGTGGTGGGGCCCGCGGGGCACGTTCGATCTGGCCGAGCCGACCATGCTCGCCTGGATGTACGAGAACGTCCTGCGCGAGGCGATCCGCGTCGGCGAGCTGCGCTCCTATCTGCACGGCCCCACCCTCGTACGCGTATGGCCGCATTTGAATCTCCCGAGGGCCGTGCGCGTGGCGTGGGAGGCCCGTCATCCCCGCCTGCGTCGCGCCGGGTGAACTTCTACCGCGACGTCGCGCGGGTGGCCCTCACGGTCGCGCAGAAACACGGGTTCGTCCTCGGCGGCGGCGTCGCGTGGCTGGTCAACGGCCTGGTGGACCGGCCGACCGAGGACGTCGACCTGTTCACCGACACCGACGGCGCCGTCTCCGCGGCGGCCGGCGAGGTGGCGGCGGCGCTGACGGAGGCCGGCTACCGGGTGGTGCGCGAGGAGGGCGACGAGCTCTTCGCCGGCATGGATGAGAACCTGCAGGAGTTCGTCGTCAGCGGCGACGGCCAGGCGCTGCGGCTGACGCTGTGCCGGCTCGACCGCAACCGGGCGCCGGTGGTGATGGAGCTCGGCCCGGTCATGCACCTCGACGACCTGGTCGCGACGAAGGTGGCCGCGCTGGTCAACCGGCGCGAGGTTCGCGACTACATCGACGTGGCGGCGGCGCTCGAGCGCTATCCCCTGCAGCGGATCCTCGACCTGGCCCGGGCCGTCGACCCGGCGATAGAACAAGCGGACATCGCCGACGCCGGTCGCTACCTGGACCGGATCGACGATGCCCGCTTCGCCCTGTATGGGATGGACGCGCCGCAGATTGCCGAACTTCGCGGCCGCCTCAAGGCGTGGCCCAGGGCCTAGACGTCCGCGCGCCGCAGCCAGTAGTTCAGCGTGAACGGACCGTGCCCGTACGTCTGGGCGCCACCCAGCGCGTCGCCGACGCCCGTCGTCACCTTTTCGATACGCAGCTTCGCCTGATCGAAGATCGGCTTGCAGGTCTTCTCGGTCAGCGACAGCGGGTGCATGTGGTCGGCCTTGTCGTGCATGTCGAACGTCAGGAAGGCCACCCCGTCCGGCTTCAGGTACTGCCGGATGTTGTCGACGATCTGCGGGAAGTCGAAGCAGTGGTCGAGCACGTTGATGCTGATCACCAGGTCGGAGCGGCCGACGAGGCCCTCGACGAGCTGCTCGGCCGGCTCCGAGTACACCTCGGCGGCGTCCTTGAGGTCGCAGGCCGGGATCTCGGCGAGGAACCGGTCGGCGAGGGGCTCGACGACGACCAGGTGCGCGTCCGTGAAGAACTTCGTGCGCAGCATGCTCCCGGCCCCGACGTCCACGACCACCTTCCCCGCGTACTGTTCCGGGGTGAAACCGAAGTGGCGCAACAGCCGATCGGTCTGGTTCATGAAGTCGGGGGTCTTGCGCCACGTGTCGTTCTTGTGGAAGAGGAACTCGCCCTCCTGCGCCTCGCTCGCCCACTTGTCGCGCGACTCCGTGGTCTTCGCCACGACAGTGCTCGCGCCCTTCCGGCCAAGCAGCCGGTTCACCACTCGCCGGAAATCCACCATTGTGCTCATGGCTGGGCAGAGTACGGGATCATGCGGGTTCGGGACCCCCCGAGTTGTGAATCTCCACACTTTCTTAGATGTCGATAAGGTTAACGGATCATGACGCTGACGGATCGCCTGCCCGGTAACGCCGACCCCGACGCGGTCTTCGACGCCTTCCAGAAGTGGGCCACCGAGCAGGGCCTCGCCCTCTACACCCACCAGGAGGAGGCGCTGATCGAGCTGGCGACCGGCGCGAACGTCATCCTCAACACCCCCACCGGCTCGGGCAAGAGCCTGGTCGCGACCGGCGCGCACTTCATCGCCCTCGCCGGCGAGCGCACCACCTTCTACACCGCGCCGATCAAAGCCCTGGTCAGCGAGAAGTTCTTCGCCCTCTGCGCGACCTTCGGGGCGCACAACGTCGGCATGCTCACCGGCGACGCCAGCGTCAACCCGGACGCCCCGATCATCTGCTGCACCGCCGAGGTCCTGGCCAACCTGGCGCTGCGCGAGGGCGCCGACGCCGACGTCGGCCAGGTCGTGATGGACGAGTTCCACTTCTACGCCGAGCCCGACCGCGGCTGGGCCTGGCAGGTGCCGATCGTGGAGCTGCCCCAGGCCCAGTTCCTGCTGATGTCGGCGACGCTCGGCGACACCACGCGTTTCGTCGACGACCTCAGCCGGCGGACCGGCCGCGAGACGGCCGTCGTGGCCAGCGCCGAGCGACCGGTCCCGCTGATTTTCTCGTACGCGATGACGCCGTTGCACGAGACGATCGAGGAACTCCTCCAGACGCACCAGGCCCCGATCTACATCGTGCACTTCACCCAGGCGGCCGCGCTCGAGCGCGCACAGGCGCTGATGAGCGTCAACATGGCGACCCGCGCCGAGAAGGACGCGATCGCCACCGCCATCGGCAACTTCCGCTTCACCGCCGGCTTCGGCAAGCAGCTGTCCCGGCTGGTCCGGCACGGCATCGGCGTCCACCACGCCGGCATGCTGCCGAAGTACCGCCGCCTGGTGGAGACCCTCGCCCAGGCGGGCCTGCTCAAGGTGATCTGCGGGACCGACACGCTGGGCGTCGGCATCAACGTCCCGATCCGCACGGTCCTGTTCACCGGCCTGTCGAAGTACGACGGGGTGAAGACGCGGCTGCTCAAGGCCCGCGAGTTCCACCAGATCGCCGGGCGGGCCGGACGCGCCGGCTTCGACACCCTCGGCACGGTCATCGTGCAGGCGCCCGAGCACGTCATCGACAACGAGCGCGCCCTCGCCAAGGCCGGCGACGACCCCAAGAAGCGGCGCAAGGTCGTCCGCAAGAAGCCGCCGGAGGGCACGATCGGCTGGGGCGAGCCGACCTTCGACCGCCTGGTGGCCGCCGACCCCGAGCCGCTCACGTCGTCGTTCCAGGTCTCGCACGCGATGCTGCTCAACGTCATCGCCCGCGGCGGCGACCCGTTCGCAGCGATGCGGCACTTGCTCACCGACAACCACGAGGAGCCGGGCGCCCAGCGCCGGCATATCCGCCGAGCCATCGCGATCGCCCGCGCGCTGGTCGCGGGCGGGGTCATCGAGCGGACCCCGACCGGCACCTATCAGTTGGTGGAAGACCTGCAGCTCGACTTCGCCCTCAACCAGGCCCTCTCGCCGTTCGCGCTGGCCTGCCTGGAGCTGCTCGGCCGCGAGGACCCGTCCTACGCGCTCGACGTGGTGTCGGTGATCGAGTCCACGCTCGAGGATCCGCGCCAGGTCCTCTACGCGCAGCGCACGAAGGCCCGCGGCGAGGCCGTCAACGCCATGAAGGCCGAGGGCATCGAGTACGAGCAGCGCATGGAGCTCCTGGAAGAGGTCACCCACCCGCGCCCCCTGCTCGAACTGCTGGAAGGCGCCTACGAGACGTACCGGCGCGGCCATCCCTGGGTGGCCGACTACGAGATCAAACCCAAGAGCGTCGTGCGAGACATGTACGAGCGGGCGATGACATTCACGGAGTACGTCTCGTTCTACGGCCTGTCCCGCTCCGAAGGCCTCGTGCTGCGCTACCTGGCGGACGCGTACCGGGCCCTGCGGCAGACGGTGCCCGAGGACGCCCGCACCGAGGAGCTCACGGATCTCATCGAATGGCTGGGCGAGCTGGTGCGGCAGGTCGACTCCAGCCTGCTCGACGAGTGGGAGCGCCTGCGGAACCCTCTCGCGACCGAGGAGGAAATCCGCCTCGACGACAAGCCGCCGGCGGTCACCCGCAACACGCGGGCCTTCCGGGTGCTGGTCCGCAACGCCCTGTTCCGCCGGGTCGAGCTGGCGGCGCTGCGCCGCTGGGACGAGCTGGGCGAGATGGACGCTGCCGCCGGCTGGGACGCCGACCGCTGGCAGGACGCCATCGAGGACTACTTCGAGGAGTACGACACGATCGGCACCGGGCCGTCCGCCCGGGGCCCGGCCTTCCTGCACATCGACGCCGGGGCGGCGGTGTGGACGGTCCGCCAGGTCTTCGAGGACCCCGACGGCGACCACGACTGGGGCATCGACGCGACGGTCGACTTGGCCGCTTCCGACGAGGCCGGCGCCGCCGCCGTGGTGGTGACGGCCGTCGGCCCCCACGCCGGATGACATCGCCGCCGGTCGGTGGCGGCTTTCCGGCACTGCGGCCGGTTGGCGGCGGCCTTCCGCAACCGCGGCCTGCCGGCGGCGGCCCTGCCCCAACTCGGCCGGGTGGCGGAGGCTGATGGGTACCTCGCGGCCGGGCCCTCGCCTGATCGCGCCGCCACTCTCCCGGCGCCGGCGGGCGGCGGGCTTCGCCCTGGCGGTGCTGGGCCTGCCGCTCGTGGCGCTGCTCACGCACGCCGCGGGCCTGGCGCTCAACGGCGAGATTCCCCTCTTCCTCGCGGCCGTCGTCGGCGTCGCCCTGGTCGGCGGACTATGGCCGGCGCTGCTCGCCGCGGTCGGCGGCTTCCTGCTGGTCAACTACTACTTCGTGCCGCCCCTGCACACCCTGGCCATCGCCACCCGCTCGCATGTGGTCGCGCTGGCCGTCTTCGTGGTGGTCGCCGTGGCGGTGTCGTGGGTCGTCGATGTGGCGGCCCGCCGCACCCGCCAGGCCGACCAGGCAGCCGCCGAGGCCCACACCCTGGCGACGATGGCAGGCGCCGTCCTGAGCGGCGGCGACCCCCTGAACGCCCTGCTCCACCAACTGCGCGACACCTTCGCCCTCACCTCGGTCGCTCTCCTGGAACGCACGCCGGACGGCGACTGGCACGCCGCCGCCTCGGTCGGCCCGTCTCTGGATAGCCCTGCAGCCGATTTCCCCGATTTCCGACGCGGGCGGCTTGACTCTCCCCTTGGGGGAGACACCAGGCTTGAGTCCGAGATACAAGGCAGCGACGGACAAGACGGAGAGGAGGTGGACGCCACCGCAAAGCCGCGCGACGGCGTGCGGGGCGGCGAAGCGGAGATCTGGGTGCCGGCCGATGACGCCACGATGCTGGTGCTTCGGGGTGCTGAGCTCGGGGCCGAGGATCGGCGGGTGGTGCAGGCGTTCGCGGCGCAGGCGGCGGTGGCCTTGCGGCAGCAGCGGCTGACCGTGGCCGCCGAAGGGGATCGGGTGCGTACTGCCCTGCTCGCGGCGGTGGGGCATGACCTGCGGACGCCGCTGGCCTCGGCGAAGGCGGCGGTGGCGGGGCTGCGTAGTGCGGAGGTGGAGTTCGACGAGGAGGACCGGGAGGAGTTGCTGGCCACCGCGGACGAGTCGCTGGATCGGCTTGCCGGGCTGGTGGCGAACCTGCTGGACATGAGCCGGCTGCAGGCGGGCGCGCTGGGCATGACGCCGGCCGACGTGGGGCTCGAGGACGTGGTGCCGCAGGCGCTGGACGAGCTCGGGGTGGCGGGGCGCGGCGTGGTCGTGAAGCTGCCGGACGATCTGCCGGCCGTGCGGGCCGATCCGGGGCTGCTCGACCGGGTGCTGGTGAACGTTGTGGGGAACGCGTTGCGGTTCAGCCCGCCGGGGCGGCCGCCGGAGGTTGTGGGGGTGGTTCGCGGGGAGATGGTGGAGTTGCGGGTGGTCGATCACGGGCCGGGGATTCCGCGGGACAAGTGGGAGCAGGTGTTCCTGCCGTTCCAGCGGCTCGGCGACCGGGACGCCCACCACGGGGTGGGGCTCGGGCTGGCGCTGGCCCGGGGACTCGCCGAGGCGATGGGTGGGACGCTGCTGCCTTCGATGACCGGCGGCGGTGGACTTACGATGATCTTGTCGATGCCGGCCGCGCCGGGCGCTGCTGCTCCGGGCGTGCGCGAAGACTTGGAGAGGCCGTCGTGACCCGCATTCTCGTCGTGGACGACGATCCGCAGATCCTGCGGGCGTTGCGGATCAACCTGCGCGCTCGCAAGTACGACGTGGACGTGGCTTCCGACGGCGCGGGGGCCCTGCACGCGGCGGCGGCGCACCCGCCGGACCTGATCGTGCTGGATCTCGGGCTGCCCGACATGGACGGCGCCGAGGTGATCCGCGGGCTGCGGGGCTGGAGCACCGTGCCGATCGTCGTGCTGTCGGGGCGCGCGGATGGAACCGACAAGGTCGCGGCGCTGGACGCGGGGGCGGACGACTACGTGACCAAGCCGTTCGGGCTGGACGAGCTGCTCGCGCGGATCCGGGCGGTCACCCGGCGATCCCACCAGCAGGAGCCGGGCGCGGCGACGGCGACTGTCGGGCGGTACACGATCGACCTGAGCGACCACACGATCACGCCGGATCAGCGTCTGACCCCGACCGAGTGGCAACTGCTCGAGCATCTGCTGCGCAACCCGGGCAAGCTGATCACCCAGCGGCAGTTGCTGCACGACGTGTGGGGACCGCAGTACGGCACCGAGACCAACTACCTGCGCCAGTACATGGCCCGGCTGCGACGTAAGCTCGAGGAGGATCCGACCCGGCCGCGGCACCTGATCACCGAGCCCGGCATGGGCTACCGCTACCAGCCGTGAGCCGCCGCGCGACGAGCAACGCGGGCGTGAGTCGCCGTGGGTCACCCTGTCGGGTGTTCATCATTCGCGACTCCCGACTGGCGGGTGGCGCGGATACTGGTGGTGCCGCCTCGGCGTCGATAGCCTGGCGACCGTGGCCCGACCGGCGGGAGAACTCGTGTACTCGGACGTGACGACGGCCGACGGGCGACGCCTGCGCTACGAGGTGTCCGGCGCCGGCTCCCCTGTCTTCCTGATGCACGGCACCCCGGGCAGCCGCCTCGGGCCGCGCCCGCGCGACAGCGTCCTCTACCGCCTCGGCGTGCGGCTGATCAGCTACGACCGCCCTGGCTACGGCGGCTCCGACCGCGACCCCGGCCGCTCGGTCGCCTCCTGCGCCGCCGACGTCGCCGCCATCGCCGACGATCTGGGTCTCGACACCTTCGCGGTGGTCGGCCGGTCGGGCGGCGGCCCGCACGCGATGGCCGCCGCCGCGCTGCTGCCGGAGCGGGTCACTCGGGCGGCGGTCCTGGTGAGCCTGCGGCCGAGTGACGCCGACGACATGGACTGGTACGCGGGGATGAACAGCGCCAACGTCCGCGAGTTCAGCACCGCCCGGCACGACGAGCTGAAACTGGTGGAGAGCCTCCGGCTGCAGGCCGACCGCACCAGGCGCAGCCCGGGCAGCCTCCTCGAGACGCTCCGCGGCCAGATCAGCGGTCCGGACCGGCGCGTCGTGCGGGACGTGACCTTCGAGCGGCTGCTGCTGGAGACGTACGCGGAAGCCATGCGCCCCGGCCCGTGGGGCTGGATCGACGACAACCTGGCGCTGCGGCGCGACTGGGGTTTCCAGCTTTCCGAGATCACCCAGCGGGTGCGGCTGTGGCACGGCGCGGACGACAACGTCGTGCCGGCCAGCCACACCAGGTGGCTCGCCGAGCGCATCCCGAGGGCCGAGTTCGAGATCCAGACCGACACGGCCCACTTCGGCGCGATGGAGATCCTGCCCGACATCCTGTCGTGGCTGGCCGCCGAGAACGAGCCCGAGCTGGTGGGAGCGCGCGCCCTAGCCCGCTAGCTCCTCGACCCGCTCGTGCAGGTGCTCGACGTAGGTCTCAGACTCCGGCTTCATCAGCACGCTGCGCAGGATCCGCGCGCCGTCGGCGTCCGCGGCGATCCCGGGGTGCCGCGCCGAGAAGCGCTCGCCTCCGACCCGAAGCGTGCTGAGGAAGACCGGATCCTCCTGGTCCGTCATGCCCTCCTGCAGGATCCGGGCGCTGACCGCGTCGATCTCCGAGAGGGAATCGCCCGCGAAGTAGCCGACGATGTCGAGCTCCGGCGGTTGATAGAGCCGCAGCCGCCCGGACGCCTCGATCAGCTCCGCCCAGCGCAGCGCCGCCCGCCGCCCCGCCGCCAGCACCTGACCGAGGCCTTCACGGGTGGGTGGCAGCAGCTGGAACGTGAGCCACAACCCGGCCGCCGCCGCGCCCGCCCGCGAGCATTCCAGGCTGATCTCGCCGAGGTGCAGCTCATCGGAGGTGAAATAGGTGTAGGGCGAATCGTGCACATAGAACCGCCCGACCGAGGGGTCGCCAAACAAGACAGCGCCGCATCCGTACGGCTGAAGGCCGTGTTTATGGGGATCGACCACGATGGAGTCGGCCTGCGCGATCGCCTGCCACGGCTCCGTCGGTATCCCCAGGTCGCCGGCCAGCAGCGTGAAGAACCCGCCATAGGCGGCGTCGACGTGGATCCGCACGCCGTAGCGTTCGCGCAGCGCCGAGGCCTCGTGGATCGGCTCGATCGCGCCGAGGCCGGTCGTGCCCGCGGTCAGCACGACCGTGCCGATCTTCCCGCCGCGCAGCAGCTCCTCCAGCGCCCCGAGGTCCATGCGCCCCCGGTCATCGACCGGCACGGCGTGGCCGTCGACCCCGAGCACCCGGCACATCCGCCCATGCGTGTAGTGCGCCTCGGTGCTGTAGGCGACACCCTTTCCCGGGTGCAGCTCGCGGGCCACGAAGAGCGCCTCGAGGTTGGCTATCGTGCCGCTGGTGGTCAGATGCCCGAGGTGGGTCTCGTAGCCGAACATCGTGGCCAGCTGCTGGACCACTTCGCGCTCCATCGCCGCCGTGGCCGGCCCGCCGTCGAGGGCGTGGTTGTTGGGGTTGATCAGCATCGCGGTCACGTAGCCGGCGACGGCGGCCGGGTGCGGCGGCTTGAGCATCTGCCCCGCGTACCGGGGGTGGAAGAACGGGTAGTTGTCGGTCAGCCGCTCCGCGAAGGAGGCGAACGCGGCGGCGAACCGCTCGTCGTCGACGGCGAGGGACGGATGCGGCTCGAAGGGGCCGAACGTCTTGGCCCAGGCCGCGTTCGCCGCGACCGCTTCGGTCAGCCACCGGCTCAGATCCATCTGATCACCCTAATCAGTACGCGTGATCAGGTCGCCGAGCAACTCCGGAATGCCGGGCGAGAAGTAGACGTGGCCCATGCCCTCCACGATGTGCAGGCGGGCGCCCGGGATGGCGGCGGCCAGCGCCTCGCCGTGCGCCGGCACGTAGATCGGGTCCTGGTCGCCGTGCAGGACCGTGGTCGGTGCGGTGATCGCCGACAGCGGGGCGAGCCGGTCCGGGGTCATCGTCCCGCCGGCCCGGCTGTGGTTCGCGGCGGCGGACGGGTCGGTCGCTCGCGCCCAGCAGCGTTCCAGCATCGCCCGGACGGCCGGCTCGTCGAAGGGCAGCACGTCGCCGTGCATCACCCGGAAGAGGGCGACGTCGGCGTCGACGCCCTTGGCATCGGACTGATGCCGCAGGAACCGCGGGGTCGGCGGCGGCAACTCCGCGACGATCCCGCGTTCCCAGACCGCGACGTGATCGAAGCTCATGGGCGTCGTGGACAGCAGCGTCAGGGCGCTCAGCCGGGCCGGCTCGTGCACGGCGATCCATTGCGCCACCATGCCGCCCATCGACGCCCCGACGATGTGCGCGGATGGCAACTCGTACGCGTCCAGGACGGCGAGGGCGTCGGCGGCCAGGTCGGCCAGCCCGTACGGACGCCGGTCGAAGTCGACGACGCTGGAGCGCCCGGTGTCGCGATGGTCGTACCGGATCACCTGCATGCCGTGCCCGACGAGCCGGGTGACCAGAGCGTCGGGGTAGGTGTAGCCCTGAGCCGAGGCACCCGCGATCAGCAGGACGGCGGGATGGCCGGGGTCTCCGGTGCGCTCGGTCCACAGGCGCAGCGGCCCGGAGGTCGCGAACCGTTCAAGGTCACCCATGTCGTGGACGCTACCGTTGCGCGCCACCGGATTTCCGCCGGCGGTGTCAGATGTCGAGGATCAGCGCCCGGTGGTCGGAGACTTCGGGCTCGGCCGGGATCTCGAAGTGCTTGACCGCCGCGACGTCGGAGACCAGCAGGTAGCTGGCGTGCCGCACCGGCTTGCGGTAGTGCGACGACCGGGTGTCGGCCGTGCCCACCAGGTCGGTGAGGCCGGCTTCCGCCAGCACGCCGAACGTCTCGCTGTCCGGCAGCAGATTGAGATCCCCGCAGACCACCACCAGGTCGCGAGGACCGCGGACCCGCCGTACGATCTCCGCCAGTCTCTCGGCCTGCCGGCGCCGCGCCGGGGTGTCGCCCTTGCCCGCCGGATCGCGCAGCCCGTGCGCCTGCAGAACCCAGATCGACCGGCCACTCGCGCGCTCGACCGTGCGCACGGCCAGAGCGATCCGGGGCCGGTCGCCCGTCGGCCACTCATCGTGGTCGGCATACTCTCCGTGCACGAACGCGGAATCGACCCCGCAGACCGGCAGGTGCTCGCCGATCAGGGTCGCCAGCCCGAAGTCCTGCCGGTGGCGGCCACCCGTCTCGTCGCACACGGGCCCCGAGTCGCTGGTCACGAAGATCGCCTGATGGCGCGGCAGCACGGCGCGCACGTCGTCGAAGAGATCGGCGCGTTGCGGCAGCGTCCGCTCGCCGTCCTCGAAGCGCGTCCACCCGGTCAGCCCCGGTGTCCGCGTCACTTCCTGCAGGCAGACGACGTCCGCCTCGCTGCCCGGCAGCCACGCCAGCAGCGCGTCGGACAATGCGCCACCCCAGGCGTTCACGCTCGCAATCCGCACCACGACCCCCGCCATCCCTTGCCGTTCCGCAACCTGATCTTAGAGGCCCGGCCCGCCCGGAAATCGCTGGCGCGACTACCCTTCGGTTGCTCAGCATGGTCCGATGAGCGCGGGCTTCTTCGAGTACTACGGCGTCGACGGCGTGGAGGACACCCGCCTTCGGCGATCCCCGCACGGCCGCCTGGAGTTCCTGCGAACCCAGGAGCTGCTGCGCCGCCACCTCCCACCGGGCCGACACCGGATCCTCGACGTGGGCGGCGCCACCGGCATCCACGCGGCCTGGCTGGCGGCGGATGGCAACGACGTCCACGTAGTCGACCCGGTGCCCGCCCACGTAGCGGCCGCCGCCGCCCTGCCCGGCGTCACCGCTTCCGAGGGCGACGCCCGCACGCTGGCCGCCCCCGACGCGAGCGCCGACGTGGTCCTTCTCTTCGGCCCGCTTTACCACCTCACCGCCGCGTCCGACCGCGCACAGGCGCTCGCCGAGGCCGTCAGAGTGCTACGCCCCGGCGGCCTGCTGGCCGCCGCCGGGATCAGCCGCCACTTGTCACTCCTCGAGAACGGCACCAACGGCCAGCTGACGGCCGCCGACGAGCCCCCCATCCGCCAGGTGATCGAGACCGGCGACTACGACGGCCACGTAGGCTTCCTCGCCTCCCACTTCCACACCGCCGACGAGCTGCGCACCGAGGTCGAAGCCGCAATTTCACAAGACGTCACCGTCTACGGCGTCGAGGGCCCGGCCTGGCCGGCTCTGGACGTGGCAGGCCTGGACGCCTTCGACACCTTGGTGGACAGCGCCCTCCGCTGCGCCCGCATAGCCGAGCGAGACCCGCTGCTCATCAACGCGAGTGCCCACTTCCTGGCGATAGCTCACGCTTGAGCCCGCCCGTGGCCGGCCGGCGGATCCATACCCTCTTCAATTGCCCGGCGGAGGTTCGTCGGCGCTTTCGGGAAGGTAGCCGCAGAGATGTGGGCCCGCAGTCGGCCTTGTGGTCGCGGCTCCAGAGGTAGGTGTCACGTTCGGTGGTGCGAGAGTAGTTGGCCGGATCCGGCACCCGGCCGGGGCCCGAACTGGCCAGCGTCCCAGCAGAACGATGGTCTGCTGCCGCAGCGTCATCGGCGACGCGCCCTTGCGGTATACCGGCAGTGGCTGTCGTGGTGTCCAGCGCCGCCCGTCCTGCTCGATGTGGGCAGCATCCATGCGCGCCGGTGGTGTGCCAGGTCCAGGCCATCGGCCGCTCGGCCATCGCTCACGCCGCCCCACCATCACGGCCACAACAGGCGCGCATGCCGGAGTACAACAACCACGGCGACGTCCTGGACGAGTACTGGCCACGGCTGACCGAAGAGCTGCCGGAATACCAGTTCCACCTGCTCGGTGACGAAGAGCAGATCCTGGCCAGGGCGCGCTCGATCCCGTTGCATGGGGACGGCACGGTGGAAGATCTTCCGCAGGGGATCGACGGAGCGCTCGTTCGCGGGTTCGAAGAGCGCGAGCCCAACGTGTTGTGCGCCCTTCTGGTCGCTGTCCCACGGGGAGTGCAGCGTCGGCGTGCCGCTCTGAGAACTACAAGCTTCCGAAGAACGCTCGCAGGTCGCCGGCCAGCTCGGTGGGCGCCTCCATCGCCGGGAAATGGCCGCCGGTGGGGAATTCCGTCCAGCGGGCGGTGGCGGGCGCGGGCACGAGCTTGCGGACGGTCTCGTCGGCGCCGAAGACGGCGAACGCCTGCGGGACCGTCGTCGGGCCGCCCCACTCCGACGAATGTGCCTGGTCGTACAGCGTGTGTGCGGCCGACGCCCCGGAACCCGTGAACCAGTACACGCTGGCCGTGGTCAGCAACTGGTCGTCGTCGAACGGCAGGCGGGTCCACTCGTCGAACTTCTCGGCTATCCATGCCAGCTGGAACAGGGGCGAGTCGCTCAACCCGTACGCGATGGTCTGTGGTCTTGAATTTTGAATCGCGAGATAGCCGGAGCCGTCGCGGCGGAACCCGTCCATGCGGTCGAGGATCAGCTTGTCGACGGGATCGCCGGCGTCGAGACGGTCGGCCATGCCGGGCATGAAGGTGGCGGTGGCCGCGGCCGTCGCCGGATCGGTCACCACGTGCACGCCGGTCACGTGCTCGGGGTCGAGGGTCGCGACCGAGCCCGAGACGCCCGCGCCCACGTCGCCGCCGTGCACGCCGTAGCGCTCATAGCCCAGCTCGGCCATCAGCGACACCCAGGCCCGGGCCGCGCGCATCATCGTCCACCCCGGACCGGACAGAGGCGTCGAAAAGCCGTACCCCGGCAGCGACGGCACGACCAGATGGAAGTCGTCGAGCAGCGGGATCAGCCGCAGGAACTCGGCGGGAGAGCTCGGATAGCCGTGGGTGAGGACCAGGGCGGGAGCGTCGTCACGAGCCGAACGGACGTGCAGGAAGTGGATGCGCTGCCCGTCGATCGTGGCGATGAACTGCGGATATCGGTTGAGGGCGGCCTGCCAGCCGACCTCGGGCCAGCGATCGGCGAGGCCCCGGAGGCGGTCGGCCTCGATGCCGCGACCGGGGAAGGACATCGGCCAGCGCGCTGAGGTCAGGCGCTGCCGCAGATCGTCGAGCGAGTTTTGCGGTACCTCGATGCGGAAGGTTTGCATGGGTTGCACGTTAGGGAGGATCGCGGTCAGTTTCGTTCCGCATTTGCGGCCACGATGGACGGATGTTGGAAACCTCCGCTCGCCTGCTGCGTCTGCTCTCGCTGCTGCAGGGCCGCCGCGACTGGACGGCCGCCGACCTGTCCGGGCGGCTCGGCGTCACCTGCCGCACGGTCCGCAAGGACGTCGACCGGCTCCGGCGCCTCGGCTATCCGGTCGAGGCGCGGCCGGGGGTGGCCGGCGGCTATCGGCTGGGCGCCGGGGGTGGCCTGCCGCCGCTGCTGCTCGACGAGGAGGAGGCGGTCGCCGTCGCCGTCGGGCTGCGCACCGCCGCCTCCGGCTCGGTGACCGGCATCGAGGAGGTGTCGGTCCGGGCCTTGGCGAAGGTCCAGCAGGTGCTTCCGGCGCGGCTGCGCCGCCGGGTCGAGGCGATTTCCGTGTACGCGTTGCCGACTCCCTCGCCGGACCCGACCGTCGACGCCGAGGTGCTCACCATGATCGCCGGCGCCTGCCGCGACCACGAGCGGGTCCGGTTCGACTACGTGTCCCAGAACGGCACCGTGACGAGCCGCGACGTCGAGCCGTACCGTCTGGTCCACGACCGAAGACGGTGGTACCTGCTGGCCTGGGACACGACAAGATCCGGCTGGCGCTCGTTCCGGGCCGACCGCATCACCCCGCGCGTGCCCGGCGGCCCTCGCTTCACCCCGCGCCCCCTGCCTTCGGACGAGGCGATCACCGCCTTGGTCTCGCGCGGCCCCTGGCCCTATCGCGCTCGCGTGGTCGTGCAGAAACCCGCCCAGTACGTGCGGGACCGCATGCCCGTCCGCGTCGAGGTCGCGGAGCTCGGCCCGGACCGCTGCGAGTTCCGCCCCGGCTCCGACGACCCGCTGACCCTGGCGCTGTACCTGGGCCTGCTCGACGCCGACTTCACCGTGATCGACGGCGCCGAGCTGGTCAAGGCCCTCGAAAAGCTGGCCGCCCGCTACTTCCGCGCGATCTGAGCGAATTTTGTATCCTCGCAAGCCTATGACCGACATCGCACGCTTCTATCGGCAACCGAGCCCGACCTCCGATCTCGGCCGGCACCGGGACCGGGTGCCCGGCCTTCCCGCTGACCCTGAGGCGCTCAGTGCGATCGTGCGCGGGCTGCTGATCCACAACCACACGGCGACGGTTCAGGGCCTGCGGTTCTCCGCCGAGCGCATGTCTCACATGGAGACCGTCGGCGCCGAAGCGATCCTGGACAACGTGATCGGCATCGATCCGGCGCCCTTGGATCGCGAGCGGCCCGCCGAGCGGCGCATGTTCGGCTTCTGCTACCACTTCGCGCTGCTGCACTGCGCCTTGCTGCGCGCGACGGGCACACCGGCCCGCATCCGATGCGGCTTCGGCGGCTATTTCGTGGCGCGACGCTGGATCGACCACTGGGTGGTCGAGTACTGGGATGGCTCCGGCTGGGTGCTGACGGACCCCCAGACCGGGCGCGGCAACTTGACCGGTGACGACTTCCAGGACGGTGTGACCGCGTGGCATCTCTGTCGCGGCGGTGCTTCGCAGCCGGCCGCCTACGGCAACGGGGAGCTGTGGGGCTGGGACGAGTTGAGGGGCAGCCTGATCAACGACGTCGCCGCCCTCGACAAGGTCGAGGTCGCCGGCTGGTATTGGTGCGACCGCCTCCAGGTCGAGCCCCTCGATCAGCCGCACGCTGAGCTCGACAAGTCACTCGACGGTCTCGCGGAGCCGGTCGGGGAGCCCGGGAACCGCCTCGACCGGTATCCGGAGTTTCGGCCGCCGGCCGGAGCCGTCGCGCGATAGAACGCGCGACACTTCCCCTACCACTGCGTGCCCGGCCGTGCGAAGTTCACCGTATGCGCCTGGAGATGGTCACCCGCGACAAACTACGAGGCCGCCTTCGCCGTGAAGGTGCGTCCCGACCAGGAAGACCTGGTCGCGCCGGTCGTGAAGTCGCTCGCCGAGGCGTACGTCTACCGCGACCACGCCTGGCCGAGGCTCATCTACGACGGCGACCGCCCGGTCGGATTCCTGATGGCCTATTTCGACGTCGCGTGGAATCCGGAGATTGAGCCCGACGACCGGCGTCACGGCCTCTGGCGGCTGAACATCGCCGCCGACGCCCAGGGCAAGGGCTACGGCACATTCGCCGTCGAAGCGGTCTGCCAGGAGGCCCGCGCCCGCGGCGGCGATCGGCTCTACGTCTCGTTCGAGCCGCGCGCCGGCGGACCGGAACCGTTCTACCTCAAGCTGGGCTTCCGCCCGACCGGCGAGTACGTCGGCGGGCAGACGATCGCCGTGCTCGACCTCTAGAGACCTTTCGCGGTCAGGGTCCGGGCGGTGTTGGTGGGGATAGACCGGTTCCGGTGAGGTAGCCGTCGATCAGATGGGTGCGGTGTTGCATGCGTTTGAGGCGGTTCTTCACGGCGATGGCCAGACTGCCGGCGGTGCGGGCGGGCAGGTTCGCCAGGCTGCGTTTGAGACCTGACCAGGCTTTCTCGATGGGGTTGAGTTCGGGCGCGTAGGCGGGTAGCCGGTAGACGCGTAGCCAGGGCCGGGCGGCGATCAGGGCTTTCATCCGGGTGGAGCGGTGCGCGTTCAGGCCGTCCCAGACGAGCACGATCGGCGCCTGCAACTGCCGGTGTGCGGCGTCGAGCAGCCGGGCGAAGTCGCGTTCCCGAAAGCCTTTCGGCTCGCCTTTACGGCCCCGGCCGGAGGTTTTGGTGCGGTAGATCAGCCTCGATCGGTGGCCGGGCCGGTAACAGACCAGTCCGGCCACCGAGACTCGGGCGTTGCCGGTCGCGGTGACGTGCGCGATCGGGGTGACGCCCTTGGGCGCCCAGGTGGCGGCTTTGTGCGGTTTTAGCGTCTGGCCGCACTCGTCGGCGAAACAGATCCAGGCGGCCCGTCGTGCGGCGACTCTTTTACCGCCGGCCACTGGTAGCGGCGCCAATGCGCGATCGCAGCCTCGTCCCGCTCGATCGCCCGGTACGACGGCAACTGGCTGGTCCAGCCGAGCCGGCGCATGGCTTCCCACGCCGTGGTGATCCCGACCCGCACGTCGAACATCGACGCGATCAACGCCACGATCCGGACCAAAGTCCACCGCTGATCCTCGCCATGGCCGGCCGCAGCGGGCCCTTGTTCCAGACGGGCCTTCAACCGGGCCAGCTGGGCGTCCGACAGCTTCGGACCCGGACCTGCCGGCCCTCGCGAAGCCAGCGCGTCGACACCGCCGGCCGCCCAGGCCCGCCGCCACTGATACGCCGACTTCGTCGACACCTCCAGCAACGCGGCGACCTCGAGCGCCGACCTGCCCTGCGCGAACAACAGCGCCGCTCGCTGCCGCACTCGCTCTCGCCGTACCCGTTCCGCCTGGTCAACGCCGCCACCGTCGCCATATCGCATGCGACCAGCAGACCCGACACCCGCCCGCCAGCACGATCACCCACAAGCGTCACAGTGGATCAGACACAGACCCCCAACCCGAAAGGTCTCTAGAACGGGTGCGGGTCCAGCGTCCGGTGCAGGTAGCGCCTCTCCCGCATCGCCTCGACGGCCGGGTGGGTGGGTCCCAGCGCCGCCGCCAGCCGGCCCAGTGCCGCCTGCTCTTCCTCCGGCGTGCTGCCGTACAGGTCGCGGCGCATCAACACGAGGTTGGCGGCGCAGCGGGCCGCGTCGGGGTGCTCGGGGCCCAGCAGGTGGTCGGTGCGCTCCGCGAGGGGCTCGAGCATCTCGTACGCCTCCGGCACCGCGCCGTACTCGGCGGCGAAGATGGCCTGGTTCATCCGGGCCGCCAGCGTGTACGGGTGGTCGGCGCCGAGCATCTTCTCCAAACCCTCGCCCGCCTGCCTCGCCAGGTCGCGCGCGCCGCCCGGGTCGCCGATCGCGCGGGTGACCGCGGCCCGGTTGTTGACGCAGGCCACGGTGTGCGGGTGGTGCTCGCCGAGGCGGTCCCGGTAGTGCCGCTCGACCTCGGCCAGCTCGCTGCCGGCCGAATGCGCCTCGCCGATGGCGAGGAGATTCACCGCGCGGCTGAGGCGGCAGAACAGGGTCTCGGGGGCGGCGGGACCCAGGAGCTGATTCAAATTCTCGTACGCCGTTTCCAGGCGTTCCGCGGCTTCGGCGGCGCGGCCGGCGCTGCGCTCGGAGACGGCCAGGTTGGTCATCGCGCCGTAGGTGCGCGGTGACGTGTCGCCGAGGACCTCGCGGTGCCGGGCCAGGATGTCGCGCAGCAGCGTGATCGACTCGGTGTACTCGCCGGCCTCGCGCAGGTCGCGCCCGAAGTTCGTGCCGGCCGTCAGGGTCAGCGTGTGGGTCCGGCCGACGATCAGCATGGCCCGGTCGTACACCTGGCGGGAGCGGTCGCGGGCGGCCCGGATCTCGCCGGCCATCCGCAGCGACGTCGCGAGGTTGTTCTGCGCGTTGAGCGTGCGCGGATAGTCCTCGCCGAAGTACTCGATCCACGCCGCCGTGGTCTGCTCGTCGAGCTTGCGGGCGTCCGAGTACCGGCCCAGCGCACGCAGGTCGCGCCCGAGCCCGGCCGCGGTGATCAGCGTGTGCGGGTGGTGGTCGCCCAGCAGGCGGCGCTGGTCGGCGAGCACCCGCTCGTCGATCTGCAGGGCCTCCTCGAAGTCGGCCTGGTCGCACACGATGTTGGCCAGGTTGTACTGGAGCTGGAGCAGCTGCCGCTCGAGGACGGGGTCGGCGATCGAGGCGCGCAGCCGCTCCCAGCGCCGCACGAACTCCTCCCCGGTCCGGCGCGCGTTGGACAGGTCGCCGGAGGTCCACAGGTAGCGCAGCCGGTCGATGATCAGCCGCCGCACCGCCTCCTCGCGCGACTGCCAGGCCTGGGACACCTCCAGGTGCGGCCAGATCTGCTGGAAGCGCGGCCAGGTCGCCGGGTCGTCGACCTCGCCGGCCGGCCGGTGGGCGGCCAGCACCAGGTGCGCCTCGTGGCGGGCCAGCTCGAGCTCCTCGTCGGACATCCGCTGCCGCACCACGCTCTGGATGATCCGGTGCACCCGGATCGTGCCGGTGCCGACGTCGAGCTTGAGCAGGGCCAGCCGGTTGATGTCCTGCACCAGCCGCCCGCGGTACATGGTCTCGCTGACCAGCGGGTCGAGCGGCGAGAGCAGCGCCGCCATCCGGTCGCCGTACACCAGGTCGAGGGCGACCTCGGGGGCCAGCACCGAGCACAGCTGCAGCAGGCGGTGCGCCGCCGGCGACCGGTCCTCGAGGCGGCGCAGCGACAGGTCCCAGATCGGGTCGAGGCTGTCGGAGACGACCTGCTCGATGTGCCGGAGGTATTCCGCCACCGAGGTGCCGGTGTCGGCCAGCCAGGCGCCGGCCGCCGCGATCGCGATCGGCAGGTCGCCGAGCGCCTCGGCGAGCCGGGCGGCGTCGTCCGGCCGCATGGTGGGCACGCGGCGGCGCAGGTGGGCGACGCTCTCGCGGCGGTCGAAGACGTCGACCTGGATGGTCTCGGCGCGGTCGGACCACTGCGCGTCGCGGGAGGTGATCACGACGTGGCCGCCGGGGCCGGAGGGCAGGAAGCGGGTGACCGACTCGATGTCCTCGGCGTTGTCGAAGATCATCAGCCAGCGGGGCAGGGTCGCGCCCCGGTTGAGCGCGGAGAGCGTGGCGCGGGCCTGGTCGGCGATCGTGCCGCCGCCGGGCAGGCCGAGCTCGCGGCCGAGCTCGGACAGCTGGGTGTCGATGAAGGTGGTGGGATCCGAGTTGATCCACCAGACGAAGTCGTACGCGTTGCGGAACCGGTGCGCGTACTCGATCGCCACCTGCGTCTTGCCGATGCCGCCCATGCCCTGCAGCGCCACCGGGGACGTGCCGGAGAGCACGACCGGGCTGCCGATGGTCTGCAATCGGGTGCGCATGTCGACCAGGTCGTCCTCGCGGCCGGTGAACTGCACGTTCCGGATCGGCGCGTTGAAGATCAGCGCGGTGCGGCCGGGGAAGCGCATCCCGATCCGGGCCCGGTCGAACGCGTCGACCGGGTGGCCGACCAGCTTGAGCAGCCGGGTCACGGCGATCTCCTCGGTCTGCCCGACCAGGAACGCCGAGTCGGCCTCGGTCTGCCCGCGCAGCGGCCGCACGTCCGCCACGTACACGACCAGCGGGGTGCGGCGGTCGCGCGGCACCCGGCCCTCCTCGGCGTCCACGTTGGCCGGCGAGACGATCGTCAGCGGCCGGCCCTCGGGGGCCGGGGAACTGTCGGCGTCGAGGCCCGTCGGGGCGAGGTTGACGGTCACGCCGGCGGCCCGCAGCACCCGGGCGATCCACTCGGCCCAGAGCCGGTCCTCGGCGGCGAACCGCAGCGCGACCGCGGTCTCGGGCAGCACCGTCGGGCGGACGAACCGCGCGGCCGTCCGCTCGCGCAGCGACTCCTCCATCGGCGGCAGCGACTGGATCTCGCCGTCGGTCAGGTAGGCGACCAGCGTCTCGTAGGCGGCGAGCATCGAGGTGCGCGATCCGGGCCGGTCGCCGAAGGTGGCGAGCGTTTCCTCGTACGCGTAAAAGGGTTGATAAGGCACCTCGACGGTGGCCCAGTACGCGTCGCGCTCGGCCGGTGTCATGCCGCTGGGCAGGCCGGTGAAGCGCTGCCGGGCGGCCAACCGGCCCGCGTCCGCGCGCTTCTTCTCGGCCAGGTCGACCCGCATCGGCACCGGCAGGATCCGGATCGGCCGCCGCCCCCGCTGGCGAGCGACGTTGCCGGCGACCAGCGCGGCGCCCTCGATGCCCTGGTCGCTGAAGGTGAAGCAGTCGACGAGCACGTCGGGCATGTGGACCGTGCAGATGCCGGCCACGTCGGACCAGCCGGTGCGGCTGTCGAGCAGCGCGTAGTCGTACCGGTCCTTCATGTCCTCGCGGAGCGCATCGAAAAGCTGACCGCCGCCGTAGCGGGTGTAGAACTCGTCCCAGTCGCGCTCGTAAACGCTGCGGGCATAGTCCTGGTTTTGATTGCCCGCCGCGAGAAAGTCAAGGGTGCCGCCGCCGGGGAACTCCCAGTTGAGGGTGAACGCGTGCGCGCTGACCCGGGCGAAGTCGCGCTGCCAGTCGTCGGGCCGCGGCACGTCGAGCATGGTGGCCTGCTCGTAGCGGCGGACCAGCTCGACGATCCCGCCGGCCGACTCGAACGCGGCCGGCTCGATGAACGGCCGGTAGAAGCGGTGCAGGCCGGGCGACTCGAGGTCCCAGTCGGCGACGAGGACCCGCTTGCCGTTCGCGGCCAGGATCCAGGCCACGTTGGCCAGGGCCATCGTGCGGCCCGTCCCACCCTTGTACGAGTAGAACGTGACCACCTTGCCGCGGTCATCGGTCATTGCGGTCCTCTCCCCCGATGACGGGCAGCGCCGAGTCGGCGCCCTTGGGCAGGAACACCGGGGCGCTCCTGCGGTGGGCGTGGCAGGCGCTGTCGATGATCGACGGCAGCCGGTCGGCGAGCCGCGCCGGGTCGGTGACCACCGCGATCCGGCGGCGCGCGACGCCCGCGGCCATCAGCCTATCGGTGAGCGTTCCGGCGCCGACGACGAGGACGGACGTCGACTCCGGCAGCGGCGTGTCCAGCGCCGACCCGTCGGCGACCAGCACGAGTCCCGCTCCGGGTCCCGGCCGATCGGTGATCCGGGCCGGGTAGCCGAGGCGCTCGGCCACGTTGACGACCAGCTCGGCGGTGGCGATGTTCCCGGTCAGATCGGTCACCGTGAAGACCGGATCGGG
Organism: Actinoplanes sp. CA-142083; assembly: GCF_050942195.1. NCBI lineage: Bacteria > Bacillati > Actinomycetota > Actinomycetes > Micromonosporales > Micromonosporaceae > Actinoplanes > Actinoplanes sp. CA-142083. Next base: position 5,273,826 of record NZ_CP192076.1, on the reverse strand, counting down.
GGCGCTGTCCACGACGACCGCCTCCGGCGCGGGCCGGGGAGCAGCCCGCGACGCCGCCACGATCCGATCGGCCAGCCGCCGCACGACGGCCCGATAGGACTCCCGGAACATCGAGAGCCGCGCCATCGCCTGGAGCCCTTCCGACGCGTACGCGGAAACGCCCGCACCCAGGCGCAACGCGGCCTCTCTCTCCTCGGCCCGCTCCCAGCGTGGCCAGGGCACCCACAGCACCGGCAGGACGAACCGGGCGGCGGCCTGCGGGTTCTCGAAACGCCCGACGAAGGACGCCATCTCGCGCAGCGGCCACGCCTTCGCGAAATACCCCGGCGAGTAGAGCGCCACGAACACGTCGGAAACGCTCAGCGCCCGTTTCAGGCTGCCGCGCCAGTCGTCGAGCGGCGCGGACAGATCGTCGTAGTAGCCGCCCGGCACGCCCAGCGCAGCGACCTCGGTGGTGAGCGCGGTGTGCAGGATCCCGGCCCAGTGATCGATATCGGGCCGGTCCTCGTGGCGCAGGCGCGGCGCGTGCCCGTAGCTGAGGTAGTAGGAGTACATCTAGGACCATCCGGCGACGGTCTCGGCCATCCGCGCCACGAATCGCTCCCCCGCCTCGGTGAGCCCGTCGCCGCCCCGCAGCGCGGCGATGGCCGCGGCGGTCCAGTCGCGATACATCGCATACCGCGGCCTGAGCGAGGGGTCGCGCTCGGCGCGGCGGCGCCAGATGTCGGCGATTCCCAGATGCGCGTACGTCCCCTGCAGAGCGGCCTCGATCGGGCGCGGATCGGGCCGCCATCCCACGTCCAGTCGCCCGGATGCGTCTTCCTTCACGAGGTCGATCAGGTCGAGCACCGCGCCCAGCTTGGTGTGCTGGAACTCGTGCACCAACAGGACAGCCATCTCTTCCGGATCGGGCGTGTAGGCGATGCCCAGCGCTCCGAAGGCGTCCCGCGAGGTGGCGCTGCGCTGCGTCCCGTCCTTCGCCGCCTCCAAAGGCGTGATCGTCTTGACCCCCCGTCGGAGGCCCGCCAGTTGCTCCGGGGCGTCGATCTCGACCACCTTCCAGGCGGCGTCCAGGACCTCTTCCCAGGCGGCGACGTCCTCTTTCGCCAGCGCGCCGGCCACCGGGAAGCCGTAGACATCGCGAAACGGGCTGGCGTCATCCAGGGATTTGTCAGAAAAATCGGGCAGCACCACGAACCCGTCAGTGAGGCACCGGACGGCCCAAGCGCGAACATAGGGCCGGGAGAGCATCTCGTCGAACGCCGCCGGATCCGCCCGCTCGCTCGCGACCAGCGACGGCGCCCCGAACCGGGCCACGATCTCCGCGACCAGGGCGCGGTTGATGGCCAGCTGCGCCGACGCGAGCTCCCCGACCGCCGCGGCGTCGCCGAACCCGTACGCGATCCGCTCGAACACCTCCGCCGGCAGCGACCCGATCTCCGACGACGGCGCGGGCTGCGAGTTGAGAGTGATGATGAGCTCCTTCAGGTCGTCGCAGTACACCGACGGGTTGTCGAAGCCGGTGCCGGGCCGGTAGCGGTGCGCGACGAGGCCTCCCCCGCACTGTCGCACCACCGCGCACGCCCGGCAGGTGGCCGACAGCGCCCCGATCCCGCCGCGCCGCCGTGCCATCGCGGGCTGCCGCGTCACCTCGTCGGCACTGTGATCGAAGACGGTCATCCCGATCGCGGCGGCGCCGTCCCACGTGGTCTTCATCGAGTCCGGCTCCTCCCACGCCCCGTCGGTCTCGATCACCACGACGTCGCCGGCGTCGATCCCCAGCGCCTCGGTCCCGCTCGGCCCGCCCCGGCCGAGGGCGCGCACCGAGTCGAAGAGCCGGATCGGCACCGGCCTCCCCTGCGCGGTCCAGCGCTCATGGACAGCCAGGAGCCAGGCGGCATACGAGCCGGCCGGCGGCGGGTGCTCCCAGGTCGCATGGGGCAGGAGGAAGTCGATCCGCGGCGGCGCCTGAGCGATCAGCGCGTCGTAGACCTCGACCGGATCGTTCGCGAGGTCCACCGTGCACAGCAGCCCCGCGTAGATCTGCGGATGGCGGCGCAGCACCGCGATCCCGCGCAGCGTCGGGTCATAGCTCGACGCGCCACGACGGAAGATCCGGTGCAGGTCGTTGTGCTCGCGGGCGCCGTCGAGGGACACCCCTGCCTTGACGCCGAATTCGAGCAGGATCGAGGCGTACGCGTCATCGAGCCGTACGCCATTGGTCTGCATCCCGAGGTCGAGCTCGCACACCGCCCCCACCGTGCGGCGCAGCTCGGCCAGAAGCGAGCGAAGGCGAGCGGGCCCGAGCAGCAGTGGCTCCCCGCCGTGCAGGATCACGCTCACCCGCGGCAGCCCGTGCGCCGCCGCGTGCTCCGCGATGCGCGCCGCGGCCACCGACGCGGTGGCAGGCGTCATGAACGGCGGCCGCCCGCGCCACGACTGATCGGCGTGCTCGTACACATAGCAGTGATCGCACGCCAGATCACAGCGGGAGGCGACCTTGAGCACGTAGTGGCGCAGCGGGCGCCACGGCGACATCACCCCTGGTCAGATCCCGGACGAGAAGGGTGTCACCCCATCGCGATCACGGCGCACGATCCGGCGCACGACACGCGCCGCGGCGGCACGGTCGATGCGGTCGATCGGGGTGGTGCGGGCCTCATCGAGCGGCGTCTTTTCCACGCCTGCGAGCATAGACAACACTCGAGGTCATGTCACGGCCACGTTTGGTGACGGCATAGGGTGTGCCCATGGAAGATCCGGAGATCACGGTCCTGGAGGCGCTGCACTCCACGCCGGCCCGCCGCTACCTGTCCGCCCAGCCGATCGGCGACGACATCGTCCGCAAGCTGCTCGACGCCGCCGTCCGCGGCCCCAACGGCGGCAACACCCAGCGCTGGGCCTGGATCGTGCTGCGCGACCCGGCGGTCAAGGCGCGGATCGCCGAGTTCTACCGCGAGGGCTGGGAGACGCTCTACGGCGTGCACCGCGAGCGCATGCTGGCCGCCGACGACCCCAACTTCCGGGCCGGCGACCACCTGGCCGCCCACATCGAGGAGGCCCCCGTCTGGATCTTCCCGGTCCTGCTCGGCGCCGCGAAATCCGGCAACCCGAGGCTCGGCTCCTCCATTTACGGCGCCGTCCAGCAGCTGATGCTGGCCGCCCGCGCCTACGGCATCGGCTCCACGCTGACCACCCTCTACTCCGGCCACGAGGCCGAGACACGCGACTTGCTCGGCCTGCCCGACGACGCGCTCACCATGGCCCTGGTCCCGCTCGGCTACCCGAGCAAGGGCCGCTGGGCCGAGCCGAAACGGCGCCCCCTCGACGAGGTCGTCTTCTGGGACAAATTCCAGACCCTTTAGACGTACGGGTCGAGCAGAGCACCCGCCGCTCAGGCCCGGCGCCGTCGTTGGTCACGCCATTGCCGCCACCGCCGGGCTGAGCTGCCGGCAAGCGCACGACCTGTCAGGTGCGTGCGGGAGCAGGGGTGCGGCTGACCTCGCCGTCCTGCTCGTCCTGTGGTTTCTCCGTCGCGCGCCGATATCCCTCGGCGCCCGGGCCACCGGCCAGGCCGTGTCCCGCTGTCGGCGACCATCGGGGCAGCCATCGAGCTGCCAGCACGACACCCAAGCCGATGATCACCGGCGTCATCAGTCCCGCCAATACGGACAACACCATGCTTCGATAGTGCCCCACATTCACTGAGAGCAACAGCCCCATCACGTACGGCAATCAGTCGACGAGGGCCCGCGGCAGCGAATCCCGGAGCTGGCGGCGTGAGGTGACGCCCAGCTTGGTGAAGACCTTGCGCAGGTGCCACTCGACCGTGCGGGGGCTCAGGAACAGCCGCTCCCCCACCTCGGGGTTGGAGAGCCTTCGCGCACGAGCTCGGCGATCTGGCGCTCCTGCGGGGTGAGCTCGTCGCTGACCGCGGCCTCGGCGGTGCGCTTGCGGGCGGCGGCGCCGGTGGCGAGCAGCTCCCGCCGGGCCCGCTCGGCGAACGCCTCCATGCCCATGCCGGCGAACATCTCGTGGGCCGTGCGCAGTTGCTCGCGGGCCTCGGTCCGCTGCTGCCGGCGGCGCAGCCACTCGCCGTAGAGCAGGTGGGCGCGGGCCAGCAGCATTCCGCGTTTCGTAGCCCTCGCCCCGGCTGTCATCATGGTCCACTTCCGCCGGGAAGAGAAGCCTGTCGCGCCACGGGCCGGGGGCGGCGAGAATGCCCGCATGCCCACCTACATCAAGTCCGTCACCTTCGACTGCCAGGACGCCTTGGTCGTCGCCCGCTTCTGGGCCGCCGCGCTGGGCGGCGAGCTCGACGAGGACGCCACCTCCGACAAGGCGTACGTGGAGGCTCCCGGGTGGGGCGCTCCCAGCCTGTGGTTCCAGCGGGTGCCCGAGCCCCGGACCGCCAAGCTGCGCATGCACTTCGACCTGCGCGCCCCTGCCGGCGTCCCGGACGAGGTGAAGCGCCTCGAGGCGCTGGGCGCCACTATCAAGGAGACCCACGGCGACCTTGTCGTCATGCAGGACCCCGAGGGCAACGAGTTCTGCGTCGAGTCCTGACCGGCTCGATCCCTCCACGTCGTCCCCTAGGACACCGGATGGCCGGCCGCCTTCGCGTCGATCGCCGCGGCGATGGCGGGCATCGGCTGGATCCACGCTCCCGGGCCCGGCGACGACGACGCCCGGAAGTGGTCGTTCTGCTTCCCGGACGTCGCGTGGCGCAGCCACCACCTGCACATCTTCGAGGCCGGCTCGGACAGCTGGCCCGGCCTGCTGGCCGCCATCCCACGGGTCGGCGAACCCCAGGCGGTCCGGATACAGCTCGGCGCATGCGCCTCGTTCCGCGTCGGACTCGTCGATCAGGCCGAAAGTCACCCCGTCGTGGACGGGGAACCTCGCAAGGTGCTGGGCTGGTTCGCGGAGCGGGTCCTGGGGTGATCGGGCAGCTCAGCCCGGCGGTCGCGGCAAAGGCGTGACCAGCGACGGCGGTCGCGTTGAGCGGCGGGGACTGCTGCTTCCTCGTACGTATGAAATTGCTCGTTCCAGGGAAATTTCAGCTTCGCGTCAGGGGCTGCCGTCATGATTCTCCGCGTTCGGCGCGACACACCGTCGTGCCGGTTGGGGGGACACACATGCGCAGGATGGGGGCCGTCGCGGTCGCCGTGGTCGCGATGCTGGGCGGGATGGCGGGGCCGGCGCGCGCCGACGACGTGCCGAAGCTGACGGCGTTCTCGGTGTCGGCGGCGGCGGTCGACGTCACCTACGGGACAGCGCAGATCACCGTGACCATGTCGGTGAGCGATCCGGGGGCGACCGGCGTGGGGACCGGCAACGTCATCGCGCACGGGCCGGACCGCGGATACAACCCGGGTGGACGCCTCGTGCAGGTCGGCGGGACGGCCAAGAACACCCAGTACCGGGCCGACATCACGCTGCCCGCGGGCAAGGCGGTCGACTACCGGATGAACATCACGTTCCTGCCGTTCGGCGAGTTCAGCCTGGTGGACCTGCAGTCGCAGCTGGTGGCGTCGGGCTGGGCGTATCACACGGTGGCCTCGGTGAACGCGGCTCCGGCGGCGCCGGCGCACCTCACCTTCCAGCGGGACCTGACGAGCGGCCGGCCGATCATCATCGTCAGCTGGGATCCGCCGCGCTCGGGGCAGCCGATCGCGACCGCTTCGGCGGTGACGGGCACGGGCTGCGGCACGTTGCAGAGCACCAACTACGCGGGCGCGCGGTTCACGGCGCCGGCATCCACGACCACGTGCACGGTGACGGCGAGCCTGAGCAACAGCGCGGGCAGCTCGCCGGCGACCACCGCGTCGGGCCGGATATGAGGCCGCGGCGTGCCGGGTGGCGGCCCGGCACGCCGCTCCCCGAGAGCGTGGGGGCCCGCCCTATCCCAAGAGCGCGAGCGGGCCCCCACACCTAAACTCGTGGTCGTGGCGACCGAAGTGGTGCTCGGCGAGGTGACCTGTCCGTCCGGGCAGCTGGTGATCATGGACGGTGGCTACGTCGAGCTGTGGTCCGGCGACCAGGTGCCCGACGACGAGGAGAACCCGGCGACCGACTTCGCGATCGAGGGGGCGGATGCGGAGGCCGCGGCGGCTTCCTTCGACCGTCAGACCGGCACCCGCCTGTACGACATTCCCGTCCACGCCGTCGCCGACCTGACCGATGTCTTCGACGAGCACTGCCGGGAGCACGGCCTCGACGCGTGGCTGCGGGCGTTCGAGCGGCAGGTCCCGCACCGCGAACGGGTCCGGCACGCGGTCGCGGCCCGGGAGTCCGGATTCGGCGTCACGGGTGTTCCGGTGCTGTCGATGGAAGCGCCGGCCGGCCGGGCGCTGCGGGTCACCGCCGTCCCCGGCAAGCACGGCTGGCAATCGATGCGGATCGAGCTCGGCGATGCCCCGGTGGCCGACTCGTGGGAGTTCGGTGAGCTCGGCGTCGACCACGCGCGACTGGTGTTCGCCGACGCCGACGCGCTGGGCTCGTGGGAGCACACCGGGCCGCTGGACGGGCTGGTTCTCTCGGGGCGCGACCACGAGGCCGGCGTGATCGAGATCGGTGGCGCGAGCGTCCTGATGGCGATGACCTCGGTGGGCGACGGCTTCTTCCTCGTCCACCTCGACGTCGACGCCGATGGCATCCCCGTCGCCCTCCGCATCGACCTCGCCGGAGAGCACTGACGGGAATCGCGTGGCCGGCCCGTGTCCAAGCGGAACACGGGCCGGCCGGCGCGACGGTCAGCCGATCTTGATGACCTGGGTGCCACCGGCGAACTTGTCGAACCAGTGCTGGCGCTGCGGGTCGCTGTTGATGTTGACCACGATCACGATCACCGCGGCCAGCCCGGCCAGGCCGCTCAGCACGCCGCCGAGGATCGGGACGATGCGCAGGATGCCGAACCCCATGTAGATGTTCCGGCGGATGGCCTGCTCCAGCGTCGGGTTGCTGACGCGATCGGGGCCGAACACCTTCAGCTTCATCACCTGCTTGCCGAGCGTCTGGCCCCGGCTGGACTCGAGGTAGCCGAAGTAGCCGAGATACAGGGCCGCGGTGAACACCGCCGACAAGAAGCCGGTCAGGATCCACGAATTCGAGATGACCGCGAGCACGAAGTTGATGATCACGGCCACGACGCCGACGATGAGGCCGTCGATGAGCTTCGCCACGAACCGGTCGGCCAGGGTGCCCGGCTGGCCGACACCCACCGGCGCGGAGTAGGGCTGCTGCTGCTGGTAGCCGGGCCCGGGCGGCGGGCCGCCGTAGGGCTGCTGCGGGTAACCGGTCCCCGGCGGCTGGGCGCCGTAGGGCGGCGGCGGGGGCGGAGCGCCGTACTGAGGCGGCGGGGGTGCAGCGCCGTACTGAGGCGGCGGGGGCGGAGCACCGTAGGAGGGCGGCGGGGGCGGGGACGAGGGATATCCGGAAGGAGCCGGCTCGTCGCCAGGTGACCCCGAGTAGGGCCCGGGACTGACCATATTGTGGTCCATTTCTGGTGTGTCCGGTTGGGAACACACCGGTGAGAGGCTGAAGCAGCGTAGATACTGTCCGGCATGCGGCCTTGAATGCCAAGGCCGGCTTCCACCGCCCGCCGACAAAATGCCGATGGCCGGGAGGGGAAGAGTAGCTAATGTCAGCGCATGACGACTGCCGCCATCGACGCGCAACGATGCGCGCGTGCGCTTCTCGCGAGCCTGGACGACCAGCAGCGCGACCTGGTTCGCGGCGACCTCGCCGACCCCGGCCTGCGGCGCTGGACCTATCTGCCCGGCGACCGGCCCGGCCTGTCGATGGAGCATCTCACCAGCGCCCAGCACGCCCTGGCGGTGGAGCTGCTCAGGTCGGCCCACTCGCCGGAGGGCGGGGACCTCGCCGTCGGCGTCATCGAGGTCGAACGGGTCCGGCGGGAACTGGCGACCGGCTCACCGCCGGCCGGCGACCGTTACTGGCTGCGGGTACTCGGCGACCCGGACGGCGATCAGCCGTGGGGCTGGCGCATCAACGGCCACCACCTGGCCGTCCACGTGGTCGTGGGGCCGGCCGCCGTCACGCTGACACCGCATTTCATCGGCTCCGAGCCGGCCACCATCCCGTCCGGCCGCCGGATCCTCGGCGCCGACGAGGACCTGGCCCGGCGACTGGCCGCCGGGTTCGATCCGGACCAGGGTGCGCTCGGCATCAGCGCCGGCCTCGCGCCGGACGACATCCTCACCCGGGACGATCCGGTGGCCGACCCGGCCGTGCTGCCCACCGGCATCGGCTGGGACCACCTGCGTCCGGAGCAGCAGGACATCCTCGGCCAGTTGGTCCGGCGATACCTCGGCCGCGCCCCGGCGCCGTACGCGCTGGCCTGCTGGCGCGACGCCGAGGCGGCGGGCCTGGAGCGAATCCGGTTCGCCTGGGCGGGCCCGACCACCCCCGGCGAGGGCCACTACTACTGCGTCCGGGCGCCCGAGTTCCTCATCGAGTACGACAACACCCAGGATGGCGGCAACCACGCCCATTCGGTGTGGCGGCACCTGCGCGACGACTGGGGCGGCGACCTGCTCCACGACCACTACGCACGGCGGCATACGGCGCCTTAAAGATCGTCGCGGAAAGCCAGCCCGGCCGCGTCCATCGCCTCGCGCAGATGCCGGAGGGCGTAGGGCCCGACTCCGTGCAATGCCTGCACCTCGCCGGCGCTGAGTCCGGCCACCTGCTCGAGCCGGACCACGCCGCGCGCGGTGAGCGCACGTGTCGCGGCGGCGCCGAGGTGGGGCAGCGGGATGCCCGGCTCCGGCGCCGGCCGGTCCCGGGCCTTGCGGGGATGACCCTCGTGGTCCAGCACCGCGGCGCCGCGCGGCGAGAGCCGGTACCCGATGTCCAGCGACTCGGTCAGGCCGCGCTCCTTCAGCTTGCGCACGTTCTGTTTGAACGAGGGGGTGTCACGGCCCATCCTCTGGGCGAGGTCGGGTGCCCGGGTGGCCGGCAGCTCGTCGATCAGCAGCAGCGTTGCCCGGGTCCACGGCCCGGTCGGCGAGGCTCGGTCGAGCCGGTCCAGCCACGCGACGATCGCGTCGATCTCGGCGGCGTCGGGCACCGCCTCGCGCAACGCCTGCCGCGGGTCGGCGCCCGCGTACCGCAGCCCGATCCGGTACACCGGCCGGTCGGCGTGCACGCGGTCCAACCCCTGCCGCAATGCCGCCAGCGTGGCCGCGCCGGCCCGGCGGGCGTCCGCGGCGGTCAGCGAGCTCACCGGCACGCGATCGACCGACGTGATCTCGACCAGTCCGACCGCGGTACGCATCCGGGTACCGACCCGGACCCGGGGCCGCTCCCACCGGCGGAACGCCACGTCGACATCGCCGGCCCGGATCGCCGCCAGTTCCGCTGGACGCATCTGCATGCCACCCAGTTCAACACACACCCGGGGATACTGGTCGCCGTGACGATCAAGGCGTTGATCTTCGACGCTGGCGGCGGCGGTGGGACGCCGGCGCGCTGCTGGATCGGGTGGGGCTGCGCGCGCGGTTCGAGGTGGTGGCGACCGGCGACGAGATGGCCGCGCACAAGCCGACCTCTCGCGCCTCACGAGCGTCCGAGGCGACGGGCGGTGTCGCTGGCGAGGGCCGTGAACAACCCCACCAGCACGCGATCGTACGCGCGATCGGGCAGCAGCCACCGTGCTGCCAGGGCCGCCTTCGCGCCGCGCCCGACCGCGTAGCGCGCCCGGGGGCGCCGTGCCGTCGCGGCTCGGGCGATCGCGCGGGCGACGACCGTTGGCGACGAGATGCCCTTGGCCTGCGAGGTCAGCGAGGCCGCGTACCGACGGGCGTAGTCCGCGTAGGCGCCGTCGCCCGAGCTTGCCAGCAAGCGCTCGCCGGCGACCCGGGGGAACTCGGTGTCGATGCCGCCGGGCTGGATCATGACGACCTGGATGCCCAGCGGTCTGAGCTCGACCCGCAGGCAGTCGCTGAGGCCTTCGAGGGCGTACTTCGTCGAGTGGTACCAGCCACCCAGCGGCTGGTACATCCGTGCGCCGACCGACGACACGTTGATGATGCGACCTTGGCCCCGCGCCCGCAGGTGCGGCAGCACCAGCTGGCACAGGCGGGCCGCGGCGAAGACGTTGACCTCGAACTGGCGGCGGGCCTCGTCCAGCGGCACGTCCTCGAGGGCGCCGAAGGAGCCGTAGCCGGCGTTGTTGACCAGGACGTCGATGCGGCCCGACTCGGTGACCACCCGGTCGACGAGCGCCCGCAGGTCGGCCTCGTCGGTGACGTCGGCGCGGACGGTGTGGACGCCCAGCGCGGCCAGCGGCGCCATGCGCTCCGATCGGCGGGCGGCCGCGTAGACGCGGAAACCGCGGTCGTGCAGCAGGCGGCTGGTGGCCGCGCCGATCCCCGCGGACGCGCCGGTCACGATCGCGACCCTGGCCATGTGCCCACCCTTCGCCGGCCGGGAAGAGCGTAGCCGTGTCCACAACGGACTGCAGCCGCTCAGCCGGATGCCGGACAAAAGCACTACTGTTCCTCCGCGTGACCCATGTCGAGATCGAGATCACCGCCGAGCTGGTCCGGGACCTGGTGCGCGAGCAGCATCCCGACCTGGCCGATCGGCCGGTGCGGCTGGGCGCCCGGGGCTGGGACAACCAGCTGTGGCGGCTCGGCGACGACTTGGCGGTGCGGCTGCCGTGGGCAACCGGGAGCTCGGACGCGCTGCTGCGCAAGGAGCACGCCTGGCTGCCGGCGCTGGCGCCGCGCCTTCCCCTCCCGGTGCCGGTCCCGCAGCGGCTCGGCGAGCCGTCCGGCTTGTTCCCCTGGCACTGGTTGATCACGACGTGGGTGCCGGGCACGCCTGCCGACCGGAGCCCGGTGACGCGCGGCGCGGACTCGGCCGACCGGCTGGCGGCGTTCCTGACGGCGCTGCACCAGCCTGCCCCGGACGATGCGCCGGCCGGCCGGGACCGCGGCGGGCCCCTCGCCGATCGGGCCGAGGCGTTCGCCCGGGGGCTGGCCGCGGTCACCAAGCGCGGACTGATCGACGATCCGGAGGCGGTCGGCGCCGTCTGGCAGGACGCGCTGAGCGCGCCGCCTTGGGACGGCCCACCGCTGTGGCTGCACGCCGACCTGCATCCGGCCAACGTTCTCACCGACGGCGGCGCCCTCTGCGGCGTCATCGATTTCGGGGACCTCTGCGCGGGCGACCCGGCCTACGACCTCTCCGCCGCGTGGCTGCTGCTGCCGGAGGATGCCATCGCCGGATTCCACGCGGCCTATCGGCGGGCGGGAGAAACGGACGCCGCCACGATGCGCCGGGCGCGCGGCTGGGCGATGGCGCGCGTCCTCAGCGGCATCCTCATCGCCGACGACGACGGTCCGGGCGGCAAGCCCAGCTGGGGGCCGCCCGCCAGGGCCGCCCTGAAGCGCCTCATGACGGCAGCTCAGCCCGGCGGTCGCGGCAATGGCGTGACCAACGACGGCGCCGGCGGGGCGCGGCGGGGGCTTTAGCTTCCTCGTACGTGCAAAGCTTTTGGTCATGATTGAACTGGCCGCGGTGGTGCAGGAGCTTCGGACCGAGTTGTACAAGGCCATCGACGCGGGTGATGGGGAGCGTCTGTCCTTCGAGCTCGGCCCGATCGAGCTGGAGGTCAGCGTCGGCCTGGAGCAGACGGACACGGCCGGCGGCAAGATCCGGTTCTGGGTGGTGGATCTCAACGGCAGCCTGAGCGACAAGAGCATCACGACGCAGAAGCTGAAGCTGACCCTCACCCCCAGCCTCGAGGTGGGCGGGCAGCGGACGACGCCGCACGTGTCCGGCCGGGCCGAGCGCGGCGAGGAATGAAATCGGCCGGCCCAGGTGGGCCGGCCGATTTCAGAAACTCACTTCTTCTTGCCCTTCTTGCCCGCCGGCGCCGCGGCCGGCGGCGGGTACTTCACGTTGAAGTCCCGGATCACCGGCAGCCCGACCCGAACCAGGTCGCGGGTGCGGTGCTCGACGTCGGCGGGGGTCAGGTGGTGCTTCGGCGTGGGCAGCTGCGCCGCGATCGTCCCGGTGAAGATCAGCAGGTCGTCGACCGAGCCGGGGAACGAGCGGGACATGTCGGCGGCCGCGCGCAGCTGGGACTCGGGCAGGTAGGCGACGTGCTCGGCCATGCCGGCCTCCCAGGCCCGCGGGTGCACCAGGTAGCCGGCGGGAAGCCGTCCCGGACCGCCCATCGGGGCGAGTGCCTTGGCGCGCTTCACCGGGACCGGGTTCGCCTTGCTGACCATGTAGAGGCCGCCCGCGGCGAACAGCGCGACCGGGATCATGATGGCTGCGGCGGCCGGCATGCCGGCGATGATCATCACGAAGGCGAGCACCCCGAGGATCATGGCGCCGGCCATGTACTCGCGGACGCCGTCACGGGAAGCGCCGTGCTCGGCGTCGGTGATGCAACGCTTGATGATGGCTTCCAGGACCGGGTCGGTGGGGCGCCACCCGTCCGCCCGTACGGGCATCTCACGCGTGGATTGCGCCATCGGGGTCCTCTCTCACGAAGGGGAAGTCGGTGTCGCCGAGCGGTATCGGCAAACAGCCACCCGCAGCTGAGGGATTTACGCGGCCAAGGCGGCGTATCGGCCGCCCGCGCCGACCAGCGCGTCGTGGGTGCCGGCCTCGAGGACCCGGCCGTGGTCGACCAGAACGATCTGGTCGGCGTCGCGGATCGTCGACAGCCGGTGTGCGATCGTGACCGTGGTGCGGCCCCGGGACAGTTCGTCGAAGGCGCGCTGCACGGCCCGCTCGGTCTCGTTGTCCAGGGCGCTGGTCGCCTCGTCGAGCACCAGGATGCGCGGGTCGCGCAGCAGGGTGCGGGCGATGGCGATGCGCTGCTTCTCGCCGCCGGAGAACCGGTGCCCGCGCGAGCCGACCATGGTGTCGTAGCCGTCGGGCAGCCCGGTGATGACGTCGTGGATCTGGGCGGCCCGGGCGGCGGCCTCGATCTGCGCGTCGGTGGCGTCGGGGCGGGCGTAGCGCAGGTTCTCCCGGACCGTGGTGTGCAGCAGGTACGTCTCCTGGCTGACCACGCCGACGATCGAGGACAGGTCGGCCAGGGTGAGGTCGCGCAGGTCGACGCCGTCGATGGTGACCCGTCCCGCGGTGGGGTCGTACAAGCGGGCGATCAGGGCCGCGATCGTGCTCTTGCCGGAGCCGGTCTCGCCGACCAGCGCCAGGGAGGTGCCGGCCGGGACGTCGAGCGTCACCCCGGCGACGGCGGCGGCTGTGCTGTCCCCGTACGCGAAAGTCACCTCCTCGAAGCGCAAGTGGCCCCTCGGGGCTGGCAAACGCACGGGCCGCGCCGGCTCCTCGATCTCGACCGGCAGGTCGAGGTACTCGAAGATGCGCGCGAACAGGGCGAGCGACGAGGTCAGCTGGACGCCGACGTTGAGCAGGGCCATCAGCGGCCGGAACAGGGCCGCCTGCAACGCGGTGAAGGCGACCAGCGTGCCGATCGACAAGTGAGCGAACGGCATGCCCGCGGCCAGGTAGATGACCGCCGGGATCGCCGCGAAGACGATGCTCATCGACGCCATCCGCCAGCGGCCGGCCAGCTCGGAGCGCAGCTCCAGGTCGATCAGGCGGGTCGACGACTGCGTGAAGCGGGAGATCAGCGCGGGCGCGGTGCCCAGCGTCTTGGACAGCTGCACGCCGCTGATCGACAGGCCTTCCTCGATGGTGACGTTGAGGTCGGCGAGCTCCCGCTGCCGCTGCGCGGTGATCTCGCGGCGCATGCGGGCGACCCGCTTGGAGAACCAGATGGCCGGTGGCAGCACCGCGAGGGAGACCAGCGAGAGCTGCCAGGAGAGCGCGGCCATGGCGACCAGGGTGGCGATGGCGGTGGTGAGGTTCGCGGCGATCGAGGTCGCGGTCGAGGTGACCACCGACTCCATGCCGCCGATGTCGTTGGTGATGCGGGACTGCACCTCGCCGGTGCGGGTGCGGGTGAAGAAGCCGATCGACTGCCGCTGCAGGTGCGTGAAGACGTCGGTGCGCAGCCGGTGCATGACCTCCTGGCCGACCCGGGTCGAGATCCAGGTCTGCACGACGCCGAGGGCCGCGGTCACGGCGGCGACGGCCACCATGCCGATCACCAGCCACACCAGCAACGTCAGGTTCGCGTGCGGCAGCGCGTCGTCGATGACCGCGCGCAGCAGGAACGGCGAGGCCATGCCGATGATCGACGAGGCCACGATGATCAGGACAACGACCGTCAGCGGCCAGGTGTGGTCGCGGAACAGTCCGCCGATGCGGCGCAGCGAGACCTCGCGGGCCTGCTGCTTCTCGGCCTGGGTGTTCTTGCGTTCGGGGCGCGGCAAAGGCGTCCCTCCTTCCGTGCGGTTTTACTGAGGTTACCTCATCATGAGGGAACAACCGCAAATCCTGCTACCGTATTCCGGGTGGAGAACGAGGAGTCGCTGTCGGAGGCGTTCTGGTCGGTGGCCCGCCACCTGCGCCATCGCACCCGGGTGGCGCTCGAGCCGTGGGACCTCTCGCCGTCGCTGGCCCGCGCCCTGAGCGTGCTGCTGCGGCACGGCGACATCCGGCTCAGCGGCCTGGCCGACCACCTGCGCATCGCTCCCCGCACCGCCACGGAGGTGGCCGACGATCTCGCCCGGCTGGGCCTGGCCGCCCGCCGTCCCGACCCCGACGACCGCCGGGCAACCCTGCTCGCCCTCACTGATCAGGGTGCAGAGACGGCCCAGGCGATCCGGGCCGCCCGATCGGCCGAAGGCGAGCAGTTCTTCGCCGCCTTGACGGCCGAAGAGCGCGAGACCTTGGCGTCTCTCTTGCGCAAGCTGCGCGACTAAAACCCCTATCGAGTACGGGTCGGCCACGGCCCCCGCGTTTTCGACGCCGGCGCCGTCGTTGGTCGCGCCTTTGCCGCGACCGCCGGGCTGAGGTCTATTTTTGGCCGGTGGGCTGGGAGGCATTGGAGCATTGGGGCGCCGACGTCGCTCAAGTCGAGCCGCTCGCCGGCGGAGTCGCCAACGACGTGTGGAGCGTGCGCATCGACGGGCGCCTGGCGGTCGGCCGCCTCGGTTTCCGGAGCGACGCCGATCTCGCGTGGGAGACCGGCCTCCTGAGGCATCTGGATCGTGAAGGCCTGCCCGTGCCGGTGCCGATCCCGGCCAGGGACGGCCGGCTGTTCGCCGACGGCCTGGTGGTGATGGCCTACGTGGAGGGCGGACCACCCGAGACGCCGGCCGACTGGCGTCGCGTGGCCGGCACCCTCCGCGAGCTGCACCGGTTGACGCGGGGCTGGCCGCAGCGCCCCGGCTGGCGCTCGTCGACGGACCTCTTGACCGCCGAGACCGGCACGAGGATCGACCTGCGCGCGATGCCCCCGGAGGCCGTTGCCCGATGCCGGGCCGCGTGGGCACAGCTCACCGGACATCAGATGTCCGTAGTCCACGGCAACCCCGCCAACCCCGGCAACGTCCGGATGACCCCCGATCGGGTGACGCTGATCGACTGGGACGAGGCGCATGTCGACATCCCCGACCTCGATCTCGTGCTGCCCGGCAACGCCGCCGCCCTCGATGACGGCGCCTACGACCTCGCCGCGCAGGCGTCGGCCGCGTGGGAGGCCGCCGTCTGCTGGGACGACGAGTACTCGATCAGGCGGCTGGCCGAGGTCCGTCCGGTCTGACCTACTATGGATTCATGGTTGAACGCGTTCAAGTTTTGCTGGCGCTCCGCTGCGCCCGCCCGAGCGCCCAGGGCCCGGAACCGGGTCAACGCAGCATGGCCGCCCTGGCCGTCGCGTACGTCGTCATCCTGTCCACGATGGTCAGCGCCTTCGGCGCCACCTCAGCGCTCTACGTCGCCCTGCTGGCCGCGCCGCAGTTGGCCCGCCGCCGAACCACCTTCACCGCCGCCAGCGGTCTGGTAGCCGCCCTGGTCCTCGCCGCTGCGCCCTTGGGCGGGCTCGCATTCTGGCCGGCCGTCCTTCCGCTGTTGCTGGCCCTGATCCCGATCCCGGAGCGCTGGTCATGGTTCCTGACGCCGATCGCGCTGGCGTTCGTCACGGCGCTGCTTGGCCTCGCGGCATACGCGTTCAGCCTGCCGACCCGCACGTGGTGAGCGGCGTCGGCGGCTCGCTGCCGTCGACGATGTTCCCTGCAGGCGGCCCTAAGCACGGCGAGCGGCCCCGGGTTCGGCGGGCGGGCCTAAGAACGGTGGCGGGTCAGGGCGGTGGCGCACGCCGCCGAGCCGGCCGCGCACAAGAGGGCGACCGTCAGCGCCGGCGGCACGTCGAGCGAGGCGACGCGGTCGAGGACGCCGATGATCAGCAGGGCGGCCAGGCACACGGCGAAAGCGACCGCGGTCAGGTGGGCGAGAACGCCGCTGCCATTCGGCTCGGGGCGGCGGCCGCCGGCCGGGATGCGCAGGGCCTCGGCGAACTCGTCCGCCACCCGGACCAGCGACTCGGCGTCGACGATGCGCTGCTCGGCGGCGGTGAGGCGGCGCAGCTCGATCTGCGCCTGGGGGTGGGCGGGCTCGATGGCCAGGGCGCGGCCGTGGGCCTCGCGGGCGCTCAGCGGACGGCCCGCGGCAAACAGCGCGACGCCGTGGGCGACGTGCAGGTCGGCGTCGTAGTGGGCGAACTCGGCCCCGGCGGCCAGGACCCGCTCGGCCTCGGCGAGCCGGCCGGCGGCGAGCAGGGCGCGGCCGTGGCGTTCCAGCAGCCGGGGGTTGCCGGGGTCTTCATTCCCGGCCGACACCGCGGCCGCGACGGCCAGCTCGTGGCGGCCGGCGGCGGTGTACGCGGCGCTCACCCAGTACAACGCCTCGGCGCCGTGCGGCTCCAGGCGCAACGCGGCGCGGGCGGCGTCGAGCGCCTCCGCCGGCCGGCGCAGCGCCAGGTGAGCCCGGGTCAGCAGCAGCCAGGCGTCGACGTTGCCGGGCTCCTCGCCGACGACCGGGGCGAGCAGCGTGGCGGCCTGGCCGGCCCGGCCGTTGCACAGCAGGTCGTCGGCCTGGTCGAGGAGGAGTTCGGTGCGCACCCCGGCACATTCGGCGGCGCCCCCGGCGACTTGTGAAAGCCGCCGGGTGCGTCCCGGTTGCGCTTGATTTCAGTCGTTGCGGGCCGACGCCGGCGCCGTGACCCGGCGCAGCAGCGGCATCGTCGAGGCGATCAGCGCGAGCGACACCGCCAGGCCGAAGCCGACCAGCACGTAGTACGAGGCGCCGGGCGCCTTGAGGTCGTAGTCGAGCTGCGACCGCAGGAACAGCGCCGCCGCCGTGAAGCCGGCGCCGATCGCCACGACCGCCACCGCCAGCAGCGGCACAGCGCTCTCCAGCGTCACCACCCGGCGCAGCTCCCCCAGCCGGACGCCGGCCAGCCGCAGCAGCGCGAACGGCCGCCTCCGCTCGTTGATGCCGCCGACCAGGCTGACCGCCAGGCTGCACCCGGCGATCACCAGGCTGGCCACGATGACCACGTCGGCGAGGCGCTGGAACTGCACGAGCGAGCGGGCGAAGTCGCTGCGGAACTCGTTCTCGGTGGATGGCAACCGGGTGCCTGGGAAGGCTTTCTCGAGCACCGTGCGGGCGTGTTCCAGGTGTTGGGTCGACCCGTCCGTGAGCACGACGATCGAATGCACCGGCTTGCCCGGCAGGTCGGCCGCCGGCACCGGCGATGCCGGCCAGACCGGCGGCGTCGCGTCGGGGTAGGTGAGGTCGGGGTAGACCGCCGCCACCTCGGCGCCGGCCGGGCAGCTGCCCAGCTCGGGGCGGCCGGCCAGGTCGGCGCAGCTGATCAGGCCGGACGGGCGGTCCGCGGCCGGCTCCTCGAAGCGGACCACGAGCACGGTGCCCAGCCCGGCGGGCACCTCCGCGTCGGCGGGCGGCGGCGGTCCCTCTCCGGGGAACCAGATGACGGAGAGGTTGTTGTGGATGGCCGTGCCGGCCGGCGCCACGCCGCGGTAGGCCACGATCGAGGTGATGACGCCGGTGGCGACGCTGGTGACGAAGAGCGCGAGCATCAGCCCGCTGACCGCGCGGAAGCCGGCGCGCGGGTCGTCGGCGAGCCGGCGGCCCGCGATCAGGGCGGCGGGCCGGCGGGCGAGGCGGGCGAGCAGGCGGGAGCCGGCCATGGTCAGGTACGGGCCCGCGACGACCAGCCCGACCATCGTGAGCAGGATGCCGCCGAGATAGGCCGAGGTCTGCCCGTTGGTGGTGGCGGGCCGGCGGCCGATGAAGTACGCCAGCTCGAGCAGGCCCGCCCCGACCGGCACGAGACGCCAGGCGCGCGGCGGCCGCGGGGTGACCCGGCGCGCGACGCCGAGGGGCGTGATCCGTACGCGGCGCAGCGCGAACCGGGCCGCGACGGCCGCCCCCGCCGGCACCCCGACGGCGACGAGCAGCGTCTGCGGCCAGCTCAGCGAGAGGTCCTCCGCATAGAAGCGCTCCCCGGTGAAGGTGATGCCCGCCAGCGCCAGCCGGACCAGCGGGAACAGGGCGAAGCCGAGCAGCGTGCCGGCCGCGGCGGCGACGGTCGACTCGATGGTGGCGATCGTGGAGATCTGCCGCGGGGTGGCGCCGACCAGCCGCATCGCGGCGAAGCGCTGCTCGCGCCGGGCCGCGGACAGGCGGGTCGCGGTGCCGATGAACATCAGCAGCGGGAAGAGCAGGGCGGCCGCGACGACGCCGAGGACAAGCGTGAGGCCGTCGCTGCCGATGCCGACGTAGCAGCCGCCGCACTCGCTCGGCGAGACGCTGACGATGCGGGTGATCTCGGTGGCGCCGATGATGCCGCGAAGCTCCTGCGGGATGCGGCCGACGACGGCGATCAGCGAGTCGGGCGACGGCAGCGCGGCCTCGCCGAGGACGCCCGCCGGGCGGCCCGGGAACCGATCGCCCAGCGAGGAGGCGGGAACCGACGCGAGCAGCTCGGCCAGGGCCGGCGAGACGAAGTACTCCCCCGCGGCGGGCAGGCGGGTCATCCCGGGCGGCACGGGCCCGGACGGGCCGGTCGGCGCGACGTCGACGCGGGCTATCCGGCGGCCGTCGAAGTAGTCCTCGCGGATCACCCATCCGGCCGGATCGGCGGCTTCGGGACCGGTCGCGGCCGCGGTCACCCCGCTGTTCAGCCACGCGAACCGCAGGTTCTGCGCCTGCACGGCGTTGATCCCGGCGAGCGTCGCGAGCAGCAGGGCGACGCCGATCGCGACGGCGGCGCCGACCAGCGCGAGCCGGGCCAGGGCGGCCCGGCCGCCGCTGAGCGCGAGCCGCAGCCCGAGGCGGATCACGACGCCACCGCGGGCGTGGTGACGCGGCCGTCGCGGACCATGATCTCGCGGTCCGCGTACGCGGCGACGCGCGCGTCGTGGGTGACCAGGACGACCGTGGTGCCCTGGTGCCGGGCGAGCCCGACCATCAGCTCCATCACCTGCTCGCCGGTGAGCGAGTCGAGGGCGCCGGTCGGCTCGTCGGCGAACAGCACGGCCGGCTCCCCGACCAGCCCGCGGGCCAGGGCGACCCGTTGCGCCTGGCCGCCGGACAGCTCGCCGGAGCGCCGCCGCTCGAGCCCGTCGAGGCCGAGCCGCCCGAACCACTCGCGGGCCCGGCGCAACGCCGGATCGCGGCGCACCCCGCCGAGCAGCAGGGGCAGCGCGACGTTCTCCTCGGCGGTGAGCTCGGGGACGAGCTGGCCGAACTGGAAGACGAAGCCGAACCGGTCGCGGCGCAGCTCGCTGCGGGCGGCCTCGCTCAGGTCGTCGATCCGCCGGCCGAGCGCGTGGATCTCGCCGGCGTCGGGCACCAGGATGCCGGCCAGGCAGTGCAGCAGCGTCGACTTGCCCGAGCCGCTGGGGCCCATGACCGCGACGATCTCGCCGGCGTCGATGGTGAGGTCGGCGCCGCGCAGCGCGAGTGTGGAGCCGAACGCCAGAGAAACGGCCTTTGCCGACAAAAAAGTCACGGCTTCACCTGCGCGCGCAGCGCGTCCAGCCGGGCCGAGGTCGTGTCGATCCAGCGCAGGTCGGCCTCGAGATGGAACAGGCCGTGGTCGGCGAGCAGCCCGTCGACCAGGCCGCCGGTGCGCTTGACCTCGGTGAGCTCGCGCATCCGGGCCATGTGGGCGCGGCGCTGCGTGTCCAGGTATTCCTCGGCCGGGCGGTCGAGCATGAGGGCCAGCACAACCTTGGCGAACAGCACGGTCTGCTGATGCGGCTCGGGGGCGACCGGCTCGAGCAGCCACTCGTCGACCTGCGTCGCGCCGAGCTCGGTGATCACGTACCGCTTGCGCTCGGGCCCCTCCCCGGGGGTGACCTCGTCCATCACCACCTTGCCGTCGCGGGCCAGCCGGGACAGCGTCGAGTAGACCTGGCCGAAGGGCAGCGCCCGCCCGTGGCCGAACCACTGGTCGTAGTCGCGCTTGAGGTCGTATCCGTGGCTGGGCTGCCGCTCGAGCAGGCCGAGCAGGGTCAGGGGAACGCTCATGCCGACGACCATACACCCGGGGTATACACTCGGTGTATATGGTGGCCCAGGTCACACAGCTGATTCTTAACCGCACCCGGTCGACAACCGAATCTGGCGGTTGCAAGTCAGGAGTGAAGGAGGGACAAACCGATGAGCATGCGAATCGGCGGCGCCGGCGGCGCCCAGTGGGGATCGCACATCGCCAGCATCCACCTGCGGACGGACTACGTGCGGCTCAGCACCGATGTCCAGTCCGGCGCCGACGAGCGGAAGATCCGCTCGGACAAGGCGGCGATCGTCGAGAGCCGCCGCGACATAGCCGCGACCCGCCGCTCCGGCGTCGTGGACGTGACGGTCTAGGCCGCGACGCCGGAGTGGGCAGGCAGGGTCAGGCCCGGGCGTCAGCCGTGGCCTGATCGGCCAGGATGGCGTCGACGGCGGCGAGCATCGCCTGGGCCTGCGGCCTCAGCTGTGACAGCGGCTCGATCGCCGCGTCGAGGTCGCCGTCGCGGGCGGCCTGCTCGAGCCGCTCGCAGACCTCGGCCAGGTCCTGCGCGCCGAGGTTGGCCGCCACCCCCTTGAGCTGGTGGGCCTGCTGGCGCAGCCGCTCGGCGTCGTCGAGCGCGACCGCCTGGTGGATCTGTTCGACGTGCCCGGGCGCGTGCGCGCTGAGCCGCCGCAGCAGGCCGCCCAGCTCGTTCGGGCCGAGGGCCGCCCCGGCGCCGCGCAGCAGGTCGAGCCGCTGCTCGATCTGCTGCCGCACATTCGGCGTATAGATCGGCAGCAGAGCCCACTTCTCGAGGGCGGCGGCCAGGTCGGCCGGCATCAGCGGCTTCGCCAGGTGGTCGTCCATCCCGGAATCCAGGCAGCGCGAGCGGTCCTCGGGCAGCGCGCCCGCGGTCATGGCGATGATCGGCACGTGCTCCCCCGGCCGCTCGGCCAGGCGGATCGCGGCCGTCGCCTCGTACCCGTCCATCTCCGGCATCAGGCAGTCCATGAAGATGGCCTGATAGTGCTGCGTCGACGCCATCTCGACCGCCTCGCGCCCGTTGGCGGCCACGTCCGCGCTGTATCCGAGGTTGGCCAGGATTCCCAGCGCCACCGTCTGGTTGATGTCGTTGTCCTCGACCAGCAGCACGTGCCCGCGCCCCGACGGCGACTCGGCGGTGGTGCGCAGCGCCCGGTCCTCGGCCGGCCCGGCGAAGATGCCGACCAGCGCGTCGTACAGCTGCGACTGCCGGACCGGCCGGGTGAGCACCGCGTTGAAGCCGGCCGACCGGGCCCGGCCCGGCGGCGACGGCTCGCCGCCGACGAGGATCAGCTTGGGCGTGGGGATGACCGGGTCGGCGACGACGACGGCCGCGAGCTCCGCGCGGTCGAGGATCACGACATCGTACGGGCGGCCGCACTCCGCCGCCGCGGTGAGCGCACCCACCGCCGCCGCCTCGTCCGGCACCGCCGTCGTCCCGATCACCCAGGCAGACAGTTGATCGTTCAGGGCGGCGGTGTCGTCGCCGGTCATCAGCAGGACCCGGAGCCCGTCCAGCGCGTGCCGGGGTGGGGAGTCGCCTTCGACCGCGGGCCACAGCGGCACGGTGAACCAGAACATGCTGCCCTTGCCGGCCTCGCTGGTCATCCCGATCTCCCCGCCGAGCACCCCCACCAGCTCCCGGCTGATCGCCAGCCCCAGCCCGGTGCCCCCGAAGCGGCGGGTGGTGCCCGCGTCGGCCTGGATGAACGGCTCGAACAGCCCGGCCTGCTGGTCGATGTCGATGCCGATACCGGTGTCGGAGACCTCGAAGCGCACCGGGACGGCGCCGTCCGGGAAGGGTCCGTCGGCCGGGCTCGCGGTGACCGTCACGCTGCCGCCGGCGGTGAACTTGACCGCGTTGCCGGCCAGGTTGAGCAGCACCTGGCGCAGTTTGCCGGCGTCGCCCGAGACCGGCGCGGCCAGCACCGGGTCGCAGCGCGACGACACGGTCAGGTCCTTGGCGCCGGACGCGTCGGCGACCAGGCCGACCACCTCGTCGAGCAGCCGCCAGAGCTCGAAGTTCGCACGTTCCAGGACGACCTTGCCGGACTCCAGCTTGGAGAAGTCGAGCACGTCGTTGATCACCGAGAGCAGGGCGACGCCGGCGCTGTTGATGCCCTGCGCGTACCGCCGCTGGACGTCCTGCAGCTCGGTGCCGAGCAACAGGCCGCTCAGGCCGATCACCCCGTTCATCGGCGTCCGGATCTCGTGGCTCATCGAGGCGAGGAAGTGCGACTTGAGCCGGGCGGTCTCCACGGCCTGGTCGCGGGCCTGGGCCAGGGCCTGCTCGGTCTGCCGGCGGGCGCTGATGTCGCGGGCGAACGCGTGGAACGTCGACGGGCCGTCGCGGCGGATCCGCCACATGGTGAGCTCGATCGGCAGCTCGCTGCCGTCGGCGGTGACCGCGGCCATCTCGGTGGGGCGGTCGAGCAGCCAGTCCCAGCGGCCCTCGAGGACCCGGTCGAGAGCGGCGGCGTAGCGCCGGGGCAGGATCGTGTCGACCACGTGCCGGCCGAGCACCTGCTCGCGGGTCCAGCCGAAGACCTGCTCGGCCTGCCGGTTCCATTCGGTGATCAGCCCGCGGAAGTCCATGCTGATGAACGGGTCGCTGGCCGCCGTCATGATCATCTGGAACTGCTCGCGCTCGAAGCGCAGGCGCCGCTCGGCCTCCACCTCGGCGGTGATGTCGTGCGAGATCGTCGAGGCGCCGACGATGCGGCCGTCCGGGTCGCGGATCGGCGCCATGCTCAGCGAGACGTAGATCGTGCTGCCGTCCTGCCGCACCCGCCGGGTCTCGTGGTGCTTGATCAGCTCGCCGGCCCGCACCCGGGCCAGCAGCCGCCTCTCCTCGTCCGGCCGGTCGAAGGGCAGGATCACGGTGACGTCCCGGCCGATCATCTCGGCGGCGGTGTAGCCGTAGAGGCGGGCCGCGCCGGGGTTCCAGGTGAGGATCGTGCCGTCGAGCGTCTTGCTGACTATCGCGTCGCTGGAGGCGGCGACGATGCCGGCGAGCTGCGCGTCGGACTGGGCCTGGGCCAGCCGGTCGGTGATGTCCTGCACGGTGGCGAACACGACCGTGCCGCCCTCGCCGTCGACCGCGGAGAGGCTGATCTCGACCGGGCACTCGGTGCCGTCGCCGCACTTCGCGGTGAGCTGCATGCCCTCGCCCATCGGCCGGGGCATCGGCGCGGCCAGGTACTCGCGGCGGTGGCGGGCGTGCCGTTCGCGCAGCGGGGTGGGCACGAGATCGTCGACGTTCATGCCGACCAGCTCCTCGCGCCGGTAGCGGAAGACCTGCACCGCCCGCGCGTTGGCCAGCAGGATCCCGCCGGCGGCGTCGATGCAGAGCATCGCCTCCGGCGAGGCGTCCAGCAGGGCCTTGAACTTGCTCTCGGCGACGCGCAACTGGGTGGTCTCGTTGGTCACCCCGCAGATCGCGTACGCCTCACCGCCGTCCTCCCGCAGCGCGAAGAACGTGCTGACGAACGTCCGGGGGCCGTGCTCGCCGGGCAGCTCGTCCTCGAAGACGAGCGGGCCGTCGGCCTCGACGATGAGGCGGTCCCGCCGGGTGATCTCGGCCAGCCGCTCCGGGGTGTGCACGTCCCGGTCGAGGCGGCCCGCGGTGCTGCCGACCGGGAGGCCCTGCACCTGCTCGAACGCGGCGCTGGCCATCTGATACCGGCCGTCGACGCCCTTGATGAAGAACGACGTGGGCGTGTGCCGCAGGATGGTCTCCATCCGGGTGTGCCGGACGTACTCGGCCCGGGTGACCGCCTCAACCTCCTCCAGCTGGGCCCGCCGCGTCCCGATGACCAGGCTGACGACGGTCACGCACCCGACGCCGGCGACGACCAGCAGGACGGCCTCCCACCGGGGGCCGTACCAGCCGGCCTCGGCCCCGGCGGCGGCCAGCCCGCCGGCGACCGCCAGCGCCAGAAGGGCGGCCAGCGCGGGCAACACGGCCACGGAGCGGCGGCGGCCGCGCTCATCGGCCGCCGGCGAGGACGACATATATCCGGAATATCACTTTCGGGCCCTATTTTGGGCGGTAATTTTGACGAGAGGCGGAGGAGGAATGCCGTGGCGACAGTGCTCGTCGTGGACGACGTGGCGGCCAACCGGGAGCTGATGGCCATGCTGCTCGGCTACCGCGGGCACGAGGTGATCGAGGCGTGCGACGGCGCCGACGCCCTCGCCCTCGCCCAGAGCCGCCATCCCGACGTGGTCGTCTCCGACGTGCTGATGCCCGGCATCGACGGCCTCGAGCTGGTCCACCGGCTGCGGTCCGCGCCCGACGAGCAGGCCGCGCACGCGCCGGTCATCTTCTACACCGCCAACTACCTCGAGCCCGAGACCCGGCCGATCGCCGAGGCGTGCGGCGTCTCCCAGGTGGTGCTGCGCAGCGCCGACCCGCGCGAGCTGCTCGAGGCCGTGGACGTGGCGCTGCGCAACGGCCCGGTCGACATCACCCCGCGCCCGGCCGACGAGTTCGCCACCGTGCACGCGCGGGCCATCAACGCCAAGCTGGTCGAGAAGGTGCGGGCGCTGCGGCACACCGAGCGCCGGTTCGAGGCGATGGCCGCCTCCTCCCCCGTCGGGATCGTCCTGCTCGACGAGGGCGGCTGCGCCACGTACGTGAATCCCCGCCTCTCCGAGATCACCGGCCTGCCCGCCGACCGGCTGCTCGAGCGGGGCTGGCTGGCCTGCCTCGAGCCGGCCACCCACACCGAGGCCCTCGAGATCGTGCGGGCCGGCGCGGCCAACGCCGTCGAGGCGGTCGAGCACCGGTACCGCAACCGGTTCGTCCGCGACGGCGGCGACGCCCGGTGGCTGCGCGTGCACCTGCGGCCGGTCCGCGACGCCGAGGCCGAGCTGGCCGGCGCGGTGGTCATGGTCGACGACATGACCGACGTGGTGGCGGCCGAGGAGCGGGCCGGGCGGGAGACGCGGCAGCGGCAGGACGAGGCCCGCCGCCGCGACGCCGAGCGGCTCGACAGCCTGCGCCGGATGGCCGGCGGGATGGCGCACGACTTCAACAACCTGCTCGGGGCGATGCTCGGCTTCCTGACCCTGGCGATCGAGCAGATCACCGACGAGGTCGACGCGGGACGGATGGCGCCGGCCACCGGCACCGCGCTGCTGGGCGACCTCGACCAGGTCACCAAGGGCGGCGAGCGCGCCAAGAAGCTGACCGAGCAGCTGCTCGCCTTCGGCCGGCGCGAGATCAGCCGGCCGGTGGCGGTGGACGTGGACGCGTTCCTCGCCGAGTCCGCCGGGGCCCTCGCCGACGCGGCCGGCCACGGGATCAAGCTGGACCTGCGGCCCGGCGACGTCCCGCCGGTAACGATCGACCCCCGGCTCCTCGAGCGGCTGCTGCACCTGCTCGTACAGAATGCTCGCGACGCCATGCCGGACGGCGGGACGATCACCGTGACCACCGGCCGGTCCGCCACGGGCCAGGCCACGATCAGCGTGTCCGACGACGGGCGCGGCATGCCGCCCGAGGTGCTGGCGCGCGCCTTCGAGCCGTTCTTCTCCACCAAGCCCGGCAGCCGCACGGCCGGGCTGGGCCTGGCCACCGCGCACGGGGTCGTCACCCAGGCCGGCGGGGAGATCACGCTGAGCTCGGAGCCGGGCGAGGGCACGACCGTGCTGATCAGCCTGCCGCCCAAGCCGGGCACGCCGGCCGTGGCGGTCAGCGCGCCGCCGCCGCCCGCGCCGGCCGCCCCGAAGCCGCAGGAGAGCCTGACCGTGCTGCTGGTCGACGACGAGGACGACCTGCGGGACGTGACCGCGCGGTTCATCGGCAAGGCCGGCTACCGCGTGCTGACCGCCGCCGACGGCAACGAGGCCCTGAAGGTCGCCGAGCGGCACCAGGGGCCGATCCACTGCCTGGTCACCGACGTGATGATGCCCGGCATGGACGGCCGGCAGCTGGCCCACAAGTTCCTCGGCGACCATCCCGACACCAAGGTCATATTCATTTCCGGGTACGCCGAGGCGCTGATCGACGACGACGGCCGCTCGCTGGAGCCCGGCCGCACGATCCTGGCCAAGCCGTTCTCCAGCGCCGAGCTGACCGCCGCCCTCAAGGCCGCGCTAGCAGTGCGGTGAGCAGTCCCTCGACGGCCCGCACGTAGGCCTCGTTGTCGAGCGTCTCGTCCCAGGTGGTCTGCAGGACGAGGCCCTGGTAGATCGCGATCAGCACCCGCGCCAGCGCGTCGCCGTCGGCCGAGCCGAGCGCCTCCGCGACGGCTGCCCGGGGGTCGTCGACGTTGCGGCGGGAGAGGTCGCGGATGCGCTCGTTGCGGACCGCCTCGGCCCAGATCTGCACGCCCAGCCGGTTGCGGTCGGCGGTCTCCGGGCGGCCGACCTCGCGCAGGTAGTCGAGGTAGGCCGCGGCCCGCTCGCCGACCGTGCCGGTCGCGAAGACCTGCCGCTGGTCGTGCCACTCGGTGACGATCGCGGCGATCATGTCGTCCTTGCCGGTGAAGTAGCGGTAGACCAGGCCGGCGCTGATCCCCGACTCGCGCACGATGTCCTGCATGCTCGTGCGGTGGAAGCCGTCCCGGGCGAAACAGGTCGCGGCAGCGTCGAGGATCTGGCGGCGGCGCGCGGCGAGGTGGGCGTCGCTGACCTTCGGCACTACTGGATCTCCGCTTCCGCGACCCGGTAGAACGACGCGGCGTTCTCGGCGCGGCCCAGGGGCTGCAGATATCGCTCAGCGGCGTCGCGCGTGGACTGATCGAGGGCGAGCCGCATGTCGCGGTCGGCCAAATATGCCGGGAGGGCGGCCGGGTCGAAGCCGAACGTCCAGGGCTCGCCCTGCCGCCGTACGGCCTGATGCCAACTCTCGGCGCCGGTCACCTCACCGCGCAGGACGCGCCGGTCGACGTACGTGAAAATGAGCTTGCTCCCGGTGGCCGTCAGCGAAGCCAGACGCCGCAGCGTGACGTCGACGGCGGTCTCGGTCAGATAGTTCGTGACGCCCTCCCAGACCACGACGGTCGGCTCCAGCGCCGCGAAGCCGTTGGTGAGCAGCGCTTCGCCGAGATCCTCGCCGAGCAGGTCGACGGGGACATAATGGACGTGGCGCCGCCGCTCGGGGCGGACAGCGCCGCGCACGAGGCGCCTTTTCATCGCCTGGGTGGCCGGATGGTCGGCCTCGAAGACGGGCACGCGCTCGATGCCGGGCAGCCGATAGGCCCGGCTGTCGTAGCCGGCGCCGAGCAGCAGCACCTGCCGCGCGCCGTGCGCCAGCGCCGCGATCACCAGGTCGTCGATGAGGCGGGTGCGGGCGACGGCGCTCGGGCGGGGGCCGGGCCAACGATGATCGATGTAACTCTCCAGCCACCGCCCGACGGGCCGGATCCGCGCGGCGCGGGCCAGGCCGCGGTAGCCACCGCGCAGGAAGCGGACGGCCAGGGGGTCGTCGAAGACCCGGTCGTGGCCGCGCGCCGTCTCCAGCGCGCGGAACAGCGCCACCTGCTCGGCGGTCCGGCTCGCCCTGTTTCGCATGCCGCCACTCTAAATGAACGAACGTCCACTTTTCTACAGCGGCGCCGCGATCTCGACAGCCGATTGATTAGCCCGGCTACTCAATTCCGATCGGGGATCGTCGTTGGACATGATCGCGCGGCGGCCGGGATGCTGATCGGCATGACTGACGCGTATGACGAGCCGGCCGGGATCGCGCCCCGCGGAACCGTGCTGGTGGCGGCCGGGCGCGGCGAGACCGCCGGTGCCTACGTCCGTTTCGCCCGCCGGATCGCGGCCGACGGCTACCGGGTGCGGGTGCTGCCCGACGTGACAGCCGACCTGGGCGCCTCGTTCGCCGCCGCCGAGAAGCTGCTGGTGGACGACGCCCTGCCCGGCCCCAAGGTGATCGCCGGCTCGGACACCGGCGCGCTCTTCGGCCTGGCCCTGGCCGCCCGCAAGGCCCCCAGCCTGGACGCGCTGGTCGTCGCCGGCCTCCCGGTCGCGCGCCCCGGCGGCGTCAACCTGCTCGGCTGGGAGGCCGAGGTCGAGGCCCGCACCGCCTGTCCCAACCACCAGCGGCTCCTGGGCGAGGGCGCGGCGACACCAGGAACGCTATTTGCCGCCCCTATTCCTATCGTGTTGATCGGCCATGCGGGCAATGTGAGCCTGCCGACGCTCGGCCTGCACGGCGACGCCGACACGATCAGCCCGCTCGACGAGGCGCGCCCGCACTACCCCGGCACCCTCGTCACGATCACCGGCGGCCGCCACGACGTGCTCAACGACGTCAGTCACCGCACCGTGGCCGCCACCGTGGTCCTGTTCCTCGAGCGCCTCCGGCTCGGCGCCGACCTGCCGGTCATCGCCACCATTGCATGAAACCCGTCGATCTCACGCGATTGCCGTCGGTGACGGCGGCGTTGGCTTCCAAGGCGCATACGTACGACGAGACAGGCGAGTTCCCGCGGCACAGCCTGGAGGTGGTCCACGAGGCGGGCTTGCTGACCGCCACCGTGGGCCTCGATCACGGCGGTCCCGGCCTCGGCGCGGCCGACCTGACCCGGATCCTGCTCGCCCTGGGCCGTGGCGACCCGTCGGTGGCCCTGATCGCCTCGATGACGCAGCTGGTGCATTTGCTGCAGGCGCACCAGCCGACCTGGCCCGAGTCCCTCTACGAGCGGGTCCTCGCCACGGATGGCCTGGGCCTGCTGAACACCCTGCGGGTGGAGCCCGACCTGGGCTCCCCCAGCCGCGGCGGCCTGCCCGCAACCGTTGCCCGCCGCTCCCCCGACGGCTGGGTCCTGAACGGCCGGAAGCGCTTCTCCACCGGCGCGACCGGCCTCGACTGGATGCTGATCTACGCCGCCACCGACGAGCCGGCGCCCCGGGTGGGCAACTTCGTCGTCCCCGCCCGGACGCCCGGCATCTCGATCGTCCCCACCTGGAACCAGCTGGGCCTGCGGGCGAGCGGCAGCCACGACGTCATCCTCGCCGACGTCCAGGTCCGCCCGGACCATTTCCTGGCATCCACCGCGCCGCCCGTGGCCTCCGACGCGCTGCATCTTCCCTTGGCCGCGATCTACCTGGGCGTCGGCCGCGCCGCCCAGGCGCAATTCCAAAATTTCGCCCTATCGCGGATTCCGTCCAACCTGGGCCGGCCGGTCGCCACCACCGAGCGGTTCCGGGCCGCGGCCGGCGAGATCTCGGTCCTGCTGACCACCGCCGAGCGGCTCCTGCTCGACGCGGCCTCGCGCTTCGACGCCGGACTGCCCGTGCCCGACGCGGCCGCCGCCCGGGTGATCGCCAACCGCCACGCCGTCGCCGCCGTCACTCTCGCGACACGCCTGCTCGGCAACCCCGGCCTGAGTCGCGACAACCCGCTGGAACGCCACTTCCGCGACGTGCAGTCCGCCCTGGTGCACGCGCCGCAGGAAGATCTTGCCCTCCAGGCGATCGGCAAAGGTGATTTGATGCCGGCATGACGCATGCGTGGCGGATCGAGGATCGCGAGTACCGGCGACAGGAGGAGCGGCGCGGCCGCCGCCACGCCTATACGAAGCTCGTCCCGGCCGCGACCGCCCTGGTCGTGGTCGACATGGTGCCGTTCTTCGCCGAGGAGAACGCCTACGTCCGGGCCATCGTGCCCAACATCGCCCGCCTGGCCACCTCGCTGCGGTCGGCCAGCGGCACGGTCGCCTGGGTGCTGCCCGGCGTCTCCGAGCCGTCCCCGATCCGCGAGGAGTTCTACGGCGCGAAGCAGGCCGAGGTGTTCCGCCTCAGCGGCGGCGTGGGGTCGCTGCGCGACCGGCTCTGGCACGAGTTCGAGGTGGACGACGTCGACCTGATCGTCGAGAAGTTCGCCACCAGCGCCTTCTTCCCCGGCCTGTCCCCGCTGCCCGGCCTGCTCCAGCAGCGCGGAATCGAGAACGTCATCATCACCGGCACGGTCACCAACGTCTGCTGCGAGGCGTCGGCGCGGGACGCCAGCACCCTCGGCTACCGCGTCGTGATGGTCGCCGACGCGAACGCCGCCCGGCGCGACGAGGACCACAACGCCACCCTGTACACGATCTATCGCACGTACGGCGACGTCCGCCCCACCGAAGAGGTGCTCGAACTTCTGCGGTGACCGCCTGAATCGGTGTTGCCAACCGCCACTGTGGCGAGCAACGCTGGGCAGTGCCGGCTACTGAGGAGGCGGCCATGCTCAAGCTGCGCATAGTGGTAGGCGCCGACGGTTCCGCGGGCTCGATCGCGGCGGTCCGCTGGGCCGCGGCCGAGGCCCTGCTCCGCCAGGCGGAGTTGCGGGTGCTCACGGCGTACCACCGCCGAGATCCCCACCAGCACGGCGACGACGGCGCGGCCGCCGTCGTCCACGACGCGGTGGTCCAGGCGAGAACGGTCGCCCCCGACGTCGAGGTCAAAGGGATGGCCCTGCCCGGCTACGCGGCCCCGCTCCTGCTGCACGCCGCCGAGGAGGCGGCGCTGCTGGTCGTCGGCGACCGCCGCCGCGGCACCCTCCCCGGCCAGCCCCTGGGCTCGGTCGGCAGCCAGGTCGCCACCCACGCCAAGGCCTCGGTCGTCGTGGTCCGCGGCCACCCCACCGACGGCCCGGTCGTGGTCGGCGTCGACGACGGCCCCACCGCATCGGCGATCATCGGCCGCGCCTTCGAGGAGGCCGCCCTACGCCGCGCCGCCCTGCTCGCCGTCACCGCCCAGCCCAACGGCGGCGCCGCCGCCTCCCCCGCCCAGGAGGCGCTGGGCACCGACCTGCACCCGCACCTGGACCCTTGGCGCTCGAAATACCCGTCGGTCCAGGCCGAGCACGAGTACGCCCCCGGCCGCCCCGACAAGGTCCTGGTCCAGCGCTGCCAGCAGGCCCAGCTGGTAGTGGTGGGCCCTCGCCGCCACGGCTACGAGGGAGTCATGTTGGGCGCCATCGGCACGGGGTTGCTCCGCCGAGCCGAGTGCCCCGTGCTGATCGCCCGTTAGCCCGGTTTTCACCTCCCGCGAGCGAGGCCGCGGCCTGGCCGCGCGACGGATGCTGAGCCGATGAGCCGCCGCCGCCTGCTGCCCGTTCTCGTCCTCGTCGTGGTCCTCTCCGGCTGCGGCGACGGCGACGACCTCGCCACGATGTCGCAGACCGACGTGAAGCAGCAGGTCGAGCGGTACGCCGGGCAGACCTTGACCGCCTCGGGCGCGGCCGCGTTCGTCGATTCCGCCGCCAACGTCACCGGGTGCCCGCGCGACAACGGCCGGTCGCTCGCCGACCCGGACGAGGCCTTCTACGTCCAGGGTCTCTACTCACTGCCGGTCCCGGCCGACCAGGTGACGGCGACCATCGGCAAGGTCCGTGACCAGTGGCAGCGCAACGGCTACTCGATCAGCTCCACCGCCACGCCCACCGAGCTGAGCGCCACCGCCACCGACGCCTACCGCCTCGACCTGACCGCCAACCCACCGATCGGCCTGCGCCTGAGCATCGCCTCCCCCTGCTACCGCCCCTCCTGACGGCAGCGCCCTGACGGCGGCGAAATCCGGTGGAATCGCAGGCGCCGAGCCGAAAGAATCCACCGGTGTGCGGGACAAACCGGCAGGCGTAACCGAGGATGACCTGGTCGCTGCTCTGAAGGCGGGCTGGGACATCGAAGCCGGCGAGATCGCCTACCTGCCGGTCGGCGCCGGCGGCTATCACTGGTCGGTCGACGGCACGTGGTTTCTCACGGTCACCGCCGACGATTTCGAGCCGCTCGAGCGCGCGCTGCGCACCGCCCTGGCACTGCGCCGGGACGCGGGCCTGGATTTCGTCCTGGCCGCCGAGCCGAGCCGGGGCGGCTCGCCGTTGTGGTCCTTGCCGAGCGGGCACAACCTGTCGGTCTTCCCGTTGGCCGAGGGCAGGTCCGGCGACTTCGGACCGCATCCCGCCGACCGCGACCGCGTCGTCGACATGCTGGTTGCCCTGCACGACGCCACCCCGGCCGTGGCCGCCCTCGCACCGCCTGCCGACCTGCGCCCGCCCGGCCGGGACTTCCTGCTGGCGGCCCCGACCGCCGACCCGTGGACGGCCGGCCCCTACGCGGCCGAGGCCCAGGGTCTGCTCGCCACCCACATCGGCAAGGTCGAACGATGGCTGTCCGACCTGGATGCCCTCGCCGCCGGGATCGGCCCCGCCCGGGTGGTGACGCACGGGGAGCCGCACCCCGGCAACGTCCTGCAGACCACGGCCGGCCCGCGGCTGATCGACTGGGACACCGTTCGCCTCGCCCCGCCCGAGCGCGACCTGTGGCTGCTCGCCGGGGACCCGTTCACCCCGGGCCTCAGCGCGGACGACGACGCCCTGGCCCGCTACGCCGACGCCACCGGCCATCGCGTCTCCCCGGCCGCGCTCGCGTTCTACCAGCTCAGGTGGACTCTCGCGGACGTCGTTGCCTATGCCGACGACCTCCGGCGCCCGCACGACGAGGGCGGCGACGCCGAGGAAGCACTGGGCTACCTGCGCGGCCACCTCGAGGCCTGAGCTGCACCGGCCGACCGCACCGAGTCGGGCGCCGCACCGCGACCGCCACCCCGAAGCCGGTGACGGCACAACGCCGCGCCGGGGCCGCCTCAGCCCTCGGCTTGCGCGTGTTCGATCAGGTGGCGGCGGCAGGCGCGGGCGGCCGGGGACAACGGGCGGCCCCGGCGGTGGATCACGGCAATTGACGGATGCGGAATGGCCGGCTGCGGCGTGTGAACCGCGATCGGTGGGCCGGGCGCCGTCGCCGCCGAACGGGCCAGGATCGCCACTCCCAGGCCGGCCGAGACCAGATCTCGGATGCTGGCGGCGCTGTGGGTCTCGAACGGGATGTGCGGAACGAAACCCGCCCGCCGAGACGCGTCGAGGAGGATCTGGTGCAGGCCGCTGCCGGCCGGGAGGCAGACGAACGACTCGTCGCGCAGGTCGGACAGCGACGTGGCCGGTGGGTGGCCCGGCGGGAGGGCCAGGACCAGGTGCTCCTCGGCCAGGCGGCGGCTGGAGAACTGGGTGGGCAGGTCGGCATGGCGGGGGCCCACGACCAGGTCGGTCCCGCCGGCGTCCAGGGCGGTCAGGAGGCCGGCTATCAAGTCCGAGCGCAGCGCGAGGTCCACGCCGGGGTAACGGTCGTGGAAGGACGCCAGCGCCCGCGGCAGGGAGAACGGCCCCAGGACCGCGGTCGCGCCGATGGTCACGCGGCCGCGCAGGACCGCGGTCAGGTCGGTCAGGTCGGTCCGGGCGGCGGCCAGCTCGGCTTGAATGCGGTCGTGGCGGGACAGCAGGAGCTCGCCGGCCTCGGTGAGCGTGACCCGGCGGGTGGTGCGGGTGAACAGCGGCACGCCGAGCTCCGCCTCCAGGGCGCGGACCTGGGCGGAGACGGCCGACTGGGCGAGCCGCAGGTGCTCGGCGGCCCGGGTGAAGCCGCCCTGGCGGGCCACCGCCGCGAACGTCTCCAGCTGGCGTAATTCCATCCATTGATCGTGCACCACGCTGAATGCGTACGCGAAACGCTCTTGGACCTGGAAGACGAAAGCGGTGACGCTGGTGGGCATGGAACAGCGGAATCTTGGTGGTTTGGCGTGCTCGGCGGTGGGTTTCGGGTGCATGGGGCTGTCGCAGGCCTACGGGCCGGCGGACGACGACGCGTCGGTGGCGGCGATCCGCGCGGCGCTCGACGCCGGCGTGACGCTGCTGGACACGGCGATGAGCTACGGCTCGGGGCACAACGAGCGGCTGGTCGGGCGCGCGATCGACGGGCGGCGCGACGAGGTGGTGCTGGCGACGAAATTCGGCATCGTGCGCGGCGAAAGCGGCGTGCGGCTGGACGCGCATCCGGCTCGTGTGCGGGAGTACTGCGAGGCGTCGCTGAAGAGGCTCGGCGTCGACGTGATCGACCTGTACTACCTGCATCGGGTCGATCCCACCGTGCCGATCGAGGACACCGTGGGTGCGATGGCGGCGCTGGTGGCGGAGGGGAAGGTGCGGTTCCTCGGGCTGTCCGAAGTGAGCCCTGCGCAGATCGACGCGGCGACGAGCGTGCATCCGATCGCGGCGGTCGAGTTCGAATGGTCGCTGTCGTGGCGCGAACCGGAGGACGACGTGGTGCCGGCCGCGCGCAAGGCCGGGGCGGGCATGGTGCCCTACAGCCCGCTCGGCCGAGGGCTGCTCACCGGAAAGTTGCCGACGGGCCCGTTCGAGGCGGGCGACTTCCGGGCGGCGGATCCACGGTTCGGCGGTGACGCGCTCGACCGCAACCTCGCCCTGGTCGCCGAGCTGACCCGGCTCGCGTCCGCCCGGCACGTCTCGACCGGGCAGCTGGCGCTCGCGTGGCTGCTGGCCCGCGGTCCCGACGTGGTGCCGATCCCGGGCACCCGCAGCATGGCCCGGGTCATCGAGAACGCGGCGGCTGCCGGCATCGCCCTCTCCCCGGCGGATCTGGAGGCCTTGGAGAAAGCCGCGCCCCGGGAGGCGTGGACCGGGGATCGGCGCTCGTTCGCGGCGCGCGGGACGACCCGCTCGCTATGAGGCGAACCGCACGTGCTCGAAGGGGATCGACTTGTAGGCGAGCGTGATCCCGCCCGCGCCGAGCACCAGCGGCCCGGTCACCCACAGCCAGAGCGGATTCTCCGCGCCGTCCACCGCCAGCACGATGACCACCTGCACGGCCGCGATGAGACAAACCACTGACGCGTACGTGTAGACGCGCGGCCGGAAAAGCCGGACCGCCGGACGCCGCTTCACCGACCGGACGCCGGGATTCTGCGCGATCCACTCCTCGGCGACGGCCGCCGGGACGTCCCGCACGTAGACGCCGCCACCCCGGAGGGCAGCCACGCCCCCGGCACTGTCCGACATGGACAGCCGAGGCACCACCTCGGCCGGCACCAGCAGGTTGACCCGCTCCGCCATCCGCTCCCCCAGATCAACAAGGCGAGCGGACCATATCACCGATCACCCATGTTCGATCAGGCTCAGGGCGTGACGCCGCGCCGCGACAGGACCTCGAGGCGGTCGGAGGCGTAGCCGACCATCCAGTGCGGGCGCAGCCGGTACATGCGGACGTCCTCGCCCCAGCTCAGCGGCGACGAGTCGTAGTGGTTGGTCCAGTGCTCGAGCGTCTCCTTCCAGTCGTCGTCGGACGGGTGCATCCGCTCGGCGCGGCCGTGGCTGAACACGCCCAGCTCCTCGCCGTCGATGTGCGCCACGCTGACGGCCGGCCGGCTTTCCAGGTGGCGGGCCTTGGCGGCGGTCCCCGACGTGCTGAAGGTCCAGGTGGCGTGGAGGAAGTGGCCGTCCAGCGCGCTGATCCGCGGCTCGCCGCGGGCCGTCACGGTGGCGAAGCTGAGCACCTTCATGCCGGTGAGCAGCGCGGCCAGGTCCTCGGCGGTGAGGGTCCGGCCGGCGTGCACGATGTTGCGCAGATGGTTGGTGGCCCCCGCGTGCGACCGATCGAGCAGAAGCTGCAGCGCGGCGATCTCTTCGGCGTTCTCCAGCATGACCACAACGTAGCCCGGCCCGCGCGCCCGGTCACCGCCCGCGGGACGGGGAAGCGCCCAATGAACACCCGCGGTCGCCGACCGGCATCCGGGGGCGAAGATGGGTGCATGACCGATCTTCATCCGATCCCCGAGCCGCGCAAGACGCTCACCCACGCCAACTGCGTGGTCTCGACCCCGCTCGGCTATCGCCCGCTGCACCTCGACCTGCACGTGCCGCCGGGCGAGGGCCCGTTCCCGGTCGTGCTCTGGGTCCACGGCGGGGGCTGGATGACCGGCAGCCGGGTCTGGACCGTGGATCAGCGCTTCCACGAGCGCATGGTGGCCCGGGGCTACGCGGTCGCCGACGTCGACTACCGGCTGGCGCGGGAGGCCACCTATCCCGCCCAGCAGGCCGACATCGAGGCGGCCATCCGCTGGCTGCGCCATCACGCCGGGGCGCTGCGGATCGACCCGGAGCGCTTCGCGGTGCTGGGTGAGTCGGCCGGCGGCCAGCTGGCGGCGGTCGCCGCCCTCACCGGCAGCGGCGACACCGCGATCCAGGCGGTCATCATCTGGTACGGCCCGGCCGACCTCTCCACCCTGCGCAACCAGGACGACCCGTTCACCGCGCCGGCGATCCTGCTCGGCGGGCCGCTGGCCGAGCGCACGGCCTTCGCCCGGCTGGCCAGCCCGCTGCACCACATCCACCCCGACGCGCCGCCGTTCCAGCTCGTCCACGGCACCGAGGACAAGATCGTCCCCTTCGCGGAGGCGACCGGCTTCGCCGAGGCCCTGCGAGCCCAGGGCGTCCGCTGCGACCTGCTGCCCATCGAGGGCGCCGGCCACGTCTTCGAGGGCGCGTCCGTCGAGGTCGGCACCCTCACCGAGGCCGGCATCGACTTCCTCGACGACGTCCTCATCCGTTCACGCCCCGATGGTGGTCGCGGCGAGCCCGGATAATCGTTTCGCCGCGCAACACAAGGACGCGGGCACGCCGGGCTGACCCCGGCTGCCCGGCACGCCGGACCGCGACGCCGGCGCTGCCCGATCAGCGCGGGATGCGGTCGGGGCACCCTGGCGGCCACGGCGGGCGCAGCTGGCACCCACGCCGGCGCAGCGGGCGCGGGCGCGGCGGGCGCGGCGGGCGCGGGCGCGGCAGGCGCGGGCGCGGCAGGCGCGGGCGCGGCGGTGCGGCAGGCGCGGGCGCGGCGGTGCGGCGGGCGCGGGCGCGGCGGTGCGGCGGGCGGTGCGGCCGGCGGTGCGACGGTGCGGGTTTGCATGGTCGGGCGCGGCTGGCGCGTGTGACCGGACCGTACGCCGGGCTCCCCGGCCGACGGGACAGCCCGGCGGCCGGGGACGGCCCGGGCCTACGACGGCCCGGGCCGCTCGATCGGGGACTTCTCGCCGACTCGTATCAAATAGGTCTTAAGAAGTGAGCGACCAATCCCTCACCTCGGGCATGTCCTCCAGGTGTTCTACGACGTAGGTTTCGTGGCGGGCAAGCTGCGACTCGCACCAGGACTTGAGCTCGGTGGCGCCGCGCGGGAGGCGTTTCGCGTTGTTGATGGCGTCCATGACCAGGTGGTAGCGCGAGGCCTTGTTGCGGACCGTCATGTCGAACGGGGTCGTGGTGGTGCCCTGCTCGATGAAGCCGCGCACCCGGAAGCGGTCGGCGTCGGGGCGGCCGTGCACCAGCTGGTGGATGGCGCCGGGGTAGCCGTGGAAGGCGAAGACGACGTCGACCGTGTCGGTGAACAGCTCGGTGAACAGGGTGTCGCTCATGCCGTGCGGGTGGTCCTTGGGGCGGATCAGCGTCATCAGGTCGACGACGTTGACGACGCGGACGCGGAACCCGGGGAGCCGCTCGCGGAGGATCTGCGCGGCCGCGACGGTCTCCATCGTGACGATGTCGCCGGCGCTGGCCAGGACGATGTCGGGGTCGGTGCTGCCGTCGTCGGTGCCGGCCCACTCCCAGACGCCCGCGCCCTGGGTGCAGTGCTCGATCGCCTCGTCCATCGTGAGGTACTGCAGTTGGGGCTGCTTGTCCTGGACGATCAGGTTGACGTAGGAGCGCGACCGCAGGCAGTGGTCGGCCACCGAGAGCAGGCAGTTCGCGTCGGGCGGCAGGTAGACGCGGGCCACCGTGCCGCGCTGGTTGAGCACCACCTGGATGAGGCCGGGGCCCTGGTGGGAGAAGCCGTTGTGGTCGTTGCGCCAAGCGGTGGAGGTCAGCAGGATGTTGAGGCTCGGCACCTTGGCCCGCCAGGGCAGGTGGTCGGCCTCCTGCAGCCACTTGCCGTGCTGCACCGTCTGTGAGGCGCTGACCATGGCGAACGCCTCGTATGTCGCGAACATGCCGTGCCGGCCGGTCAGGGTGTATCCCTCGAGCCAGCCGTGGCAGTTGTGCTCGCTCAGCACCTCCATCACCCGGCCGTCGGGGCCGATCGAGACGTCGCCCTCGATCAGCGGCTCCATGAAGGCGCGGTCGGAGGCCTCGAAGACGGCGCCGAGCCGGTTGCTGTTGGTCTCGTCGGGGCAGAACAGCCGGAACCGATCGGGGCTGGAACGGTAGATGTCGCGCATCAGCTCGCCGAGCTTGCGGGTCGACTCGGCGTGCTCGGTGCCGGGCGACTTGACCTCGATCTGGTAGTCGCGGAAGTCGGGCATGTCGAGGTCGCGGGTGATCAGGCCGCCGTTGGCGTGCGGCGAGGCACTCATCCGCAGATCACCGGCCGGCGCCTGCTCACGGATCAGCCCGATCGGCGCGCCATCGGCGTCGAAGAGCTCTTCGGGACGGTACGACTTGAGCCACTCCTCCAGCATGCGCAGGTGCGCCGGGTTGTCGCGGACGCCGGACAGCGGCACCTGGTGCGAGCGCCACGTGCCCTCGACCAGCACGCCGTCGACCTCGTGCGGGCCGGTCCACCCCTTCGGCGACCGCAAGATGATCATCGGCCAGGCCTCGTCGCCGCCGGCCTTCTTGTTCTGGATCCGCTGGTACGCGTCGGCCAGCGCGGCCGCGAACCGGTGGTGCATGCCGGGCAGGTCGTGGCCCTCGACCTCGATGACGTGGTAGCCGTGGCCCTGCATGATCGCGCGGACCAGGGCCGGGTCCTTGCGGCCGAGCACCGTGGGCCCGGAGATCTTGGCGTCGTTGAGGTGCAGGATCGGCAGGACCGCACCGTCGCGGGCCGGGTTGAGGAAGGAAATGCCCTTCCACGAGCCCTCCAGCGGGCCGGTCTCGGCCTCGCCGTCGCCGACCACCGCGATGGTCAGCAGGTCGGGGTTGTCCATCACCGAGCCGAACGCGTGGACCAGCACGTATCCCAGCTCGCCGCCCTCGTGGATCGAGCCGGGCGTGGTCACCGAGACGTGGCTGGGGATGCCGCCGGGGCTGGAGAACTGGCGGAACAGCCTGTTCATCCCCTCCTCGTTCTGCGTCACCCGGGGGTAGATCTCGGTGTAGGTGCCCTCGAGGTAGCCGGCGGCGACCAGCGCGGGGCCGCCGTGGCCGGGGCCGGCGAGGTAGATGGACTGCTGCCCGGTGTGCCGGATCAGCCGGGAGACGTGCGCGTAGATGAAGGACAGGCCGGGGCTGGTGCCCCAGTGGCCGAGCAGTCGCGGTTTTATGTGCTCGGCGGCGAGGGGCTCGCGCAGCAGCGGGTTGGCCCGCAGGTAGATCTGGCCGATGGTCAGGTAGTTCGCGGCCC
The DNA here is from genome assembly GCF_050942195.1 of Actinoplanes sp. CA-142083. Taxonomy (NCBI): domain Bacteria; kingdom Bacillati; phylum Actinomycetota; class Actinomycetes; order Micromonosporales; family Micromonosporaceae; genus Actinoplanes; species Actinoplanes sp. CA-142083. The sequence continues at coordinate 5,234,151 of NZ_CP192076.1, read as the reverse complement.
GCCACCAGGCGTCGAGCCTGTCCAGGTCGGCCTGGTCGGGCTCCGCCAGGGTGCGGGCGAGATCGAGACTCACGGCGATGTCCTTTCGCGGTCGTCGTCGGCTACGACCAACCTACGGTTCCCAGGTGCCGCTCATGTAAGAGTCTTTTGGCCCTGTGGATAACTCTTGAACTGTTCCTCCGCGAGATCCGTGTCCCAGGGCGTGCAGCTCCACCTCAACCGAAAAGCGGTCAGCCGCTCACTGACCGTCGTCGCCGGCGTCATCGTCTTCGCGGCTCTGATCTTCCCGAACGTCGTACAGCGCCTCACCCCACTGGGCTTCCTGCGCGTTCCCGTCGAGGGCGCCTTCCTGATCGCCCTGCTCCTGGTCCCCCCGAAGGCACGACGCATCCTGGGTACCGCCCTGGGCGTACTCATCGGCCTGCTTGTGATCGAGAAATGCCTGGACATGGGGTTCTTCTCGGAGCTGAACCGGCCCTTCGACCCGGTCCTGGACTGGGTGCTCTTCGACGACGCGTACAGCTTCGTGGTCGACTCCTACGGCAAGGGCGCCGCGATCGGGGCGCTGATCGGCATCTTCGCGCTGGTCGCCGGGGTGCTCTCGCTGACCACGTGGGCGGTTCTGCGCCTCGGTCGCCTGATCGGGAACCATCAGCGGCGCTCGCTCTACGCGGCCGGCGGGATCGCGGTGGCCTGGGCGGTCACGTTCGCGTTCGGGATGTCGATCACGGGTGCGGTGCCGATCGCGGCGCGCAGCACCGCCACCTACGCGTGGGACCGCGCCCATCAGGCCCGCGCCGGACTGCAGGACGAGGCGGAGTTCGAAAAAGAGGTCAAGCAGGACGCGTACGCGAATGTGCCGTCCAACCAGATGCTGACCGCCCTCAAGGGCAAGGACGTGATTTTCACGTTCGTCGAGAGCTACGGCCGCAGCGCCATCGAGCACCCGTCGCTCGCCCCCATCGTGGACCCGGCGCTCGATCAGGGCACCACCGTTCTGAGGAACGCGGGCTTCACCGCGCGCAGCGGCTGGCTGACCTCACCGACCTTCGGCGGCGGGTCGTGGCTCGCGCATTCCACCTTCGAGTCCGGGCTGTGGATCAACAACGAGCAGCGGTACCGCAACCTGGTCTCCAGCGACCGGCTGACGCTGACCAGGGCGTTCCACACCGGCGACTGGCGCACGGTCAGCGTCATGCCGGGGGCGACGCGGGCCTGGCCGGAGGGCAGCTTCTACGGGTACGACCAGGTGTGGGACTCGCGGAACCTGGGGTACAACGGCCCGAAGTTCAGCTGGGCGCCGATGCCCGACCAGTACACGTTGAAGCAGCTCAACACCATCGAGTACAAGAAGCCGAACCGGAAGAGCCTGATGGTCGAGATGCCGTTGGTGTCGAGCCACACGCCGTGGGCGCCGATCCCGGACTACATCGACGACTGGGACTCGATCGGGGACGGCGCCGTCTACCAGTCGATGGTGACCGACGGCCAGAAGCCGAAGGCGCTGTGGGCCGACCCCAGGCAGGTGCGCCCGGAGTATGGGAAATCGATCGTCTACTCGGTGACGTCGCTGGTGAACTGGATCGCCAAGTATGGTGACGACAACCTGGTGATGGTGTTCCTGGGCGACCACCAGCCGTCGCCGATCGCCTCGGGCGCGGGCGCGAGCCACGACGTCCCGATCACGATCGTGACGAAGGACAAGGCCGTCCTGGAGCGGATCACCGACTGGCAGTGGGCGGAGGGGCTGCGGCCCCTGGGTGATACGCCGGTGTGGCCGATGAACGCGTTCCGCGATCGGTTCTTCCAGGCGTTCGGCACGAAGGCGGCGGCGTCCTGAAGCTCTATCTGGACTGCGACACGGGGGTCGACGACGCGGTCGCCCTGGCTTATCTCCTGGCCTTCCCGGGCGTCGACCTGCTCGGCATCGGGACCTGCAACGGCAACACTTCCGCCGTGCAGGCCGCACGGAACACGCTCGGTTTGCTGACTTTAGCGGATAAGTCGGATATTCCGGTCGCCATCGGTGAAGGCGCATTTGGGCGAGGCGCCGCCACCGTGCACGGCGACAACGGCGTCGGCGGGGTGGTGTTGCCGCCCGGCGGTGAGGCCGATCCTCGTTCCGCCGTGGAGCTTCTCAAGGATCTTGCGCGGGCCTCCGACGGCGAGCTGCACATCTTGATCACCGGGCCGTGCACCAACGTTGCGCAGGCTCTATCGGAAATGCCGGAAATGTCGGGAATGGTAGCCGGAGTCACGATCATGGGCGGGGCGGTGCGTATCCGGGGCAACGTCACGCCGCGATCCGAGGCCAACATCCACGACGATCCGGCCGCCGCAGCCGCCGTGCTGGCCGCGGGCTGGCCGGTCACGCTGGTCCCGCTCGACGTCACGATGCAGCACCGCCTCACCACCGGCGACCAGGCGGCGCTGCGGGCCGGCGGCACCCTGCTGCACGAGTCGGTCGCCGACATGCTCTCCACCTACTTCGACTTCTACGAGCCCGAGCTGGGCGTCCGCGAGATCCCCGTGCACGACGCGGTCGCGGCCGGGGTCGCGGTGGGCGAGCTGACGCCGTCCGACGCGCCGCAGCTGCCGCTGCGGGTCGATCTCGAGGGCGCGCTGAGTGAGGATGTTTCGGCCCCTTCTTCCGTACGGGTGGTGCTGGCGCTCGCCGAGCCCGCCGGCCCGGTCATCCTGCGCCGCATCCTCGGCATCGCCTGACACGGAATCCCTCGCCTGACCCCTCCCGCGGCGACGTGATCGTTGGTAGCGTCGCGCCATGCCGACGGATTCCGGAGTCGATCGCGCCCGCCTGGCCTCGCTGCACGACCGGGAGCGGGCCACCTACGCCCAGCGGCATCCACGCTCCGCCGACGCGTACGGGAAAGCCGGTCATCTTTTCGGCCGTGTCCCGATGACCTGGATGAACAAGACCGCCGGCGGCTTCCCCGTCTACGTGGACCGCGCCCGCGGCGCCTGGGTGACCGACATCGACGGCCACGAGTACGTCGACTTCTGCCTGGGCGACACCGGCGCGATGGCCGGCCACTCCCCCGCGCCGGTCGTCGAGGCGGTCACCCGCCGCCTGGCCGACCTGGGCGGCGCGAGCACCATGCTGCCGACCGAGGACGCGTCGGTGGTCGGCGACGAACTGGCCCGGCGCTTCGGCCTGCCGTACTGGAGCTTCGCCCTGACCGCGACCGACGCGAACCGCTGGGCCATCCGCCTGCTGCGCGCCGTGTCGGGCCGCTCGAAGATCCTGGTGAACAGCTACTGCTACCACGGCTCCGTCGACGAGTCGCTGATCGTCGTGGGTCCTTCCGGCGCCGGCGTGAGCCGCGAGGGCAACGTGGGCGCGCCCACCGACGTCACGACCACGTCGCGGGTGGCGGAGTTCAACGATCTGGCCGGCCTCGAGCGCGAGCTGGCGCACGGCGACGTCGCGGCCGTCCTGATGGAGCCGGCGCTCACCAACATCGGGATCGTCCTGCCCACGCCCGGCTACCTGGCCGGTGTCCGCGCGCTGACGCGCGAATACGGCACCTACCTGATCAACGACGAGACCCACACCTTCTCGGCCGGTCCCGGCGGCGCGACCGCCGCCTGGGACCTGCAACCCGACGTCCTGACGATCGGCAAGGCCATCGGGGGCGGCATTCCGGTCGGCGCGTACGGGTTGTCGGCCGCGCTCGCCGACGCGCTGCTGGGCCGGGCCGACCTCGACCTGGTCGACATGGGCGGCGTCGGCGGCACCCTGGCCGGCAACCCGGTCTCGATGGCCGCCACCCGCGCCACCCTCACGGAAGTCCTCACCGACGACGCCTTCGCGGGGATGATCGCCACCGCCACGGCCTTCGCCGACGGCGTCCGCAAGCTCATCGAGGGCCACGGCCTGCCCTGGTCGGTGTCCCAGCTGGGCGCCCGGGTCGAGTACCGCTTCGCGAACCCGGCCCCGCTCAACGGCACCGAGTCGGCGGCCTCGGCCGACGGCGACCTGGAGGACTTCCTGCACCTGTATCTGGCGAACCGGGGCATCCTGCTGACGCCGTTCCACAACATGGCGCTGATGTCCCCGGCGACCACAGTGGACGACGTCGATCGCCACCACGAGGTCTTCGGCGCGGCCCTCTCCTCGCTTCTCGGCTAGCCGTCCTTCGCTCCGTCTCTCGCTCCGTCCTTCGCCGGCCGTCCGTGATCCGACTGAGGGCCCCGCAGCACGCGGCTAGCGTGGCGCCATGCCGTGGTACCCGATCGCCGCCGAGGCGAGCATCAAGGAAGAGACCCTGGACGTCGCGCCCGTGCGGTTGACCGTCGCGCCGGTGCCCAACCTGGCCGACGCGGACGTCCCCAAGGCGGCCGACCTCGACCTCTGGACCTGGGACCAGTACGAGCTGAAGTCCGACGTCGCCGCGAAGCTCGGCCTGACGGTCGGCGGCAGCGGCAACGCGACCTACAAGTCACGTGTCCTGGTCGCCGAGTTCTCCCGGTCGAAGAGCATCATGCGTCCCGAGGGACAGCTGCGGTACGGCACCGCCGCCCGCCTGATCGTCAAGGTCAGCAACTTCGAGGCCGGCGCCAACCTGACGCTGCCGTTCATCGCCGCCGAGGCCCAGTTCAACCGCCTCGAGGCCTCGGCCGCCCTGCGGATCGAGGGCTACGTCGGCGCGTCCGCCGCCAAGCAGCTGCCCAAGTTCGGCTCGTTCGACGTCGAGAGCTACGTCAAGCTGATGGACGCGCTGAACGCGCTGACCGAGTCCATCGGCGCCGACGTCGACAACATCCGGCCGGTACGCCTGTGGACCTGGGCCGAGGCCGACGACAGCGGCAAGGCCGTCGACGACCGCCTGACCAGCGCCGTCGGCACCATGTGGGCGCTGACGCAGATCGCCGAGGGCAAGCCGGTGGCCGAGGCGCTGGCCCGCTACCGCGACGAGGACGACACGGTCGCCCAGGACGCGATCCAGGCCACCTACAACCACATCGTCAACTCGGACGAGGCACCGGGCGGCCAGGCCCGCGCCCGGGCCAAGGAGCTGCTGGACGGCTACAAGGCCCGGCACGGCTTCCTGTTCTGACCATCGGCCTCGGAGTCAGCCGATGCTGAGGTGCGGAGCGCCGACGGCGTACAGGAGCAGCGCCAGCGTGGCCAAGGTCGAGAGAGCGATTCTCAGGTTCCGGGTCATGATCAGCCTCCAGGGATCCGATGCGTCGTTCCTATCCGTGTACGGGCCTGGGAACTGCCGCGAAGTCGACAACCCCGGCCTGCGGACACAAAGGACGGACGGTGACCTCGGAGGCTTATCCTCCCGCGGTTGAGGCAAGGAACGCGCGGGCCTGACCACGGGAGCGCGTATGGGCCGGGATCAACAGCTGAAGTCGCCCCGCTACGAGTCGCATGTGACCTTGCGCGCCACTTCGCCGGCCAGGTCGAGGGCGTGATGGATTCGCGGGGTCGGCGACGGTGAGCGAATGGATGCCGGCGACCGCTTCGGGGTGCGTGCGCTTGGGCGAGCCGGGCGCTGACGCCCGGGAAGCCGGGCATCTCAGCCTGCGAAGCCGGGCTCGTCGTGCCGGGCGGACGAAAGAGCGACAACAAAAGTGCCGGGGGTGTCGCATCGGTGGGTGCGCCGGTCGTCTGAAGGGTAGGAGCAACGAAGGAGAGAATCCCATGCCGATACCCGACAACTACCGCCGGATCACTCCCTGCCTGGTCGTGCGGGGCGCCGAGGCCGCCCTGCGCTTCTACGCCGACGTCTTCGGCGCCAAGGAACGCATGCGGATGGCTGCACCCGACGGCAAGATCGCGCACGCCGAGATGGAGATCGGCGACTCGGTCCTGATGGTCGAGGACGAGGATCCCGGACGCGGCACCACCGCGCCGGCGACGGGCGGCCTGGACGGGACGCCGGTCTTCCACTACCTCTACGTCGACGACGTGGACGCCGTCGTCGCCGAGGCCGCGCAATACGGGGCCGTCGTCAAGCGCGCACCCCAGGATCAGTTCTACGGTGATCGGGACGCCTACGTCGTCGACCCGTTCGGGCACGGATGGGTCATCGGCACTCATCTCGAAGGGGCCCCGGCGTGAAGTACGTGCTGATGTTCGTGGAGACCGAGGAGTTCGCCGCCGCGCTGGCCGCGATGGACGACGTCGAGCGCAAGAAGTCCTACGAGCGGGTCATGGGGTGGTTCGCCGAGCACCAGGACAAGATCGTGCACCACACCCACCTGATGCCGGCCGACACCGCGACCACGATCCGCGTCGACCTGGACGAGCCGCTGATCACCGACGGGCCGTTCGTGGAGGGCAAGGAGGTGGTCAGCGGGTTCGCCGAGATCGAGGTCGCCGACCTGGACGAGGCGCTGCGCGTCGCCCGTACCTGGCCGGCCTGCCCGTTGGTGGAGATCCGGCCGATTGCTTAGCGAAGAAGACCAGCTCGCCCGCGTGGTTCGCGACCACGCGGGCCGGCTCGCCGCCTCCCTGGTGCCGCTGACCGGCGACTTCAGCGCGGCCGAGGATCTGGTCGCCGATGCCATCGAGGCCGCGCTCAAGCATTGGCCGGCCGACGGCATCCCGGACCGCCCGGACGCCTGGCTCTACACCGTCGCGCGCCGCCGCGGCCTCGACGCGATCCGGCGGCGCAACCGCATGCCGATCCCGCCGCTGCCGGAGGAGCCGCGCCCCGACGACCGCCTCCGCCTGATCTTCACCTGCTGTCACCCGGCGCTCCCCCGCGAGGCCCAGGTCGCCCTCACCCTGCGCGTCGTGTGCGGCCTGACCACGGCCCAGATCGCCCAGGCGTTCCTCGTCCCGGAAACCACCATCGCTCAGCGCATCACACGAGCCAAACGCAAGATTTCGTACGCGGGAATCGCGTACCGAATCCCAGCAGCGGAGGATCTCGCCGCGCGGCTCCGGGAGGTGCTCGCGGTCGTCTATCTGCTCTTCAACGAGGGCTATCGCAACCAGGAGCTCCTCGCCGACGACGCGCACTTCCTCGCAAGCATGCTGCACACGCTGATGCCCGCCGAGCCCGAGGTGGCCGGCCTGCTGGCCCTGATCCGCCTGCACCGCGCCCGCAGGACCCGCTTCGACGAGCACGGCGAGATCGTGCCCCTGCCCGACCAGGACCGCACGGCCTGGGACCACGAGGCGATCGCCGACGCCGGGCGGCTCATCGCCCGCGCCGCCGCCCACAAGCGCCCCGGCCCGTACCAGCTGCAGGCCGCCATCGTCGCCTGCCACGCCGAGGCGCCCACCTGGGCCGACACCGACTGGCCGCAGATCCTCACGCTGTACGACATGCTGCTCTACCTGGCGCCGTCCCCGGTGACCCGCCTGCACCGCACCATCGCCCTGCGCTACGTCGACGGCCCGGCCGCGGCGCTCGCCGAGCTGGAGAAGCTACCCGGCAGCCTCGACGGCTATCACCTGCTGCACGCCACCCGGGCCGAGCTGCTGCGCGACCTCGGCCGCCCCGACGAGGCCCGGGAGGCCGACCGGGAGGCGCTCAGGCGGACGACCGACCCGGCCGAGCGCTCACTTCTGGAACGACGTATCTGACGGCTCGATCATGCTCACCGCGACGGTCGTCCCCGGCGCCACGGTGGTGCCCGGCGGCACCCCCTGCCGGGTGACGACCGAGGTGTCGGGCGCGTCGTCGGGCACGAGCAGCGTCACGTTGTTGCGGCTGGCCGCCTCCTTGGCCTCGCCGAGGGTCTGGTTGGTCAGCTCGGGCATCGTCTCCTGGCTCTGCCGCTCGGCCTCCTCCAGCAGCTCGCGCACGCGGATGCTGGTCCACAGGTAGGTCAGCACGAAGCTGGCGAGCACGCCGACGATCAGCACCGAGACGCCGACGACCCCGGAGTACGCGGCGGCGCCGAGCGGCTCGTGCAGCGCCTTGCCCAGGCTGCGCAGGCCGGGGACGACCTTGCCGAGGTTCACCAGGCCGAGGCCGATGACGATGGTGGTGAGCCAGTCGGAGACCTTGATCAGGTTGGAGTTGGTCAGGTAGAACGTGGCGACCCGCGTCGGTGGCGGCGCGGTGGCGCCCTCGGGGCTGCTGAGGTCGGCGACGCGGGCCCGCGGCAGTCCGAAGAGGAACCCGAGCGACGCGCCGACCGCGGCCGCCGCCACGAAGAGCAGGAAGACCGTGACCCCGGCGCCCGCCGAGTGGCTCGCGAACGCCAGGAACACCGCCAGCACGACCATCGCCAGCAGCATCGTCAACGCCATGATCATCACGCCACGCTGGATCTTGTCGCCGGCCCGGCGGCCGACCTTCAGAGCGGGAACCATGCGCGGCAGGGTACCGGCTCAGCCCAACCGGCGGTCCACAAGGATCGGGCGCAGTCGATCCAGCACCGCCACATCGTCGATGGTGGACGGTGGCGGCTCCTCCTGGCCGTCGGCGATGCCCCGCATGGTCCGCCTGAGGATCTTGCCGGAACGGGTCTTCGGGAGCCCGGCCACCACGTCGACGCGGCGCAGCGACGCCACCGGGCCGATCTGCGCGCGGACCATCGCGACGAGCTCCTCCTCGAGCCCGATCGGGTCGACGGCGGCGCCGCTCTTGAGCACCACGAAGCCGCGTGGCAGCTGGCCCTTGAGCGGATCCGCCACCCCGATGACCGCGCATTCGGCGACCGCGGGATGTCCGGCCAGGACCTCCTCCATCGCGCCGGTGGACAGCCGGTGACCGGCCACGTTGATCACGTCGTCGGTGCGGCCCATGACGTACAGATAGCCCTCGTCGTCGAATCGTCCCCCGTCCCCGGTCAGATAATTTCCCGGGTACGCCGAAAGGTAGGACCGGACGTAGCGCTCGTCATCGCCCCAGAGGGTGGGCAGGCAGCCGGGCGGCAGGGGCAGCTCCAGCACGATCGAGCCGTCCTCGCCCGCCTTCACCTCGTTGCCGGCGGGGTCCACGACGCGCACGCGGTACCCCGGCACCGGGAACGACGGCGAACCGGGCTTGGTGGGAAGTCTCTCGATGCCGCGGGGGCTCGACGCGATCGGCCAGCCGGTCTCGGTCTGCCACCAGTTGTCGATCACCGGCACCTTCAAGAGGTCGCCTGCCCACTCGTACGTCTGCGGATCAAGCCTTTCCCCCGCCAGAAAGAGCAATCGCAGTGAGCTCAGATCGCGCCCGCGAAGCGTGGCGCCCTCGGGGTCCTCCTTCTTGATGGCGCGGATCGCGGTGGGCGCGGTGAACATGGTGGTGACCTTGTGCTGCGCCGCGACCCGCCAGAACGCGCCGGCGTCGGGCGTGCCGACCGGCTTGCCCTCGTAGAGGACCGTGGTCGCGCCGGTGAGCAGCGGCGCGTACACGATGTAGGAATGACCCACCACCCAGCCGACGTCGGACGCCGCCCAGAAGACGTCGCCCGGCCCGGTGTCGAAGACGGCCTTCATCGACCAGCGCAGCGAGACCGCGTGGCCGCCGTTGTCGCGCACCACGCCCTTGGGTTTCCCGGTCGTGCCGCTGGTGTAGAGGATGTAGAGCGGGTCGGTCGCCGCCACCGGCACGCACTCCGCGGGCGAGGCGCCGTCGACCGCTTCCGCCCAGCTCAGGTCGCGTCCCGCGCGCAGCTGACCGGGCTCTTGCGGCCGCTGGAAGATCACGCACCGGGCGGGCTCGTGGGTGGCGAGATCGAGCGCGGCGTCGAGCATCGGCAGGTACGGCACGACCCGCCCGGCCTCCACCCCGCAGGAGGCCGCCACGACCACCTTCGGCTGCGCGTCGTCGATGCGCGCGGCCAGCTCCTTCGCCCCGAAGCCGCCGAACACCACCGAGTGCACCGCGCCGAGCCGGGCGCACGCGAGCATGGCGACCACGGTCTCCGGGATCATCGCCATGTAGATGACGACCCGGTCGCCCTTCGTGACGCCCAGCCTGCGCAGAGCGCCCGCGAAAATAGCGACTTCGTCGCGCAAGCCTTCATACGTGTACGAGTTGAGCACGCCGGTCACCGGGCTGTCGTGCACCAGGGCCACGCGCGCCCCGAGCCCCGCCTCGACGTGCCGGTCGAGCGCGTTGAAGCAGGTGTTCAGCTCGGCGCCGGGGAACCAGCGGTAGAACGGCGGGTTGTCGTCGTCGAGGATCCGGCCCGGCGGCGTTACCCAGTCGATCAGGGCGGCCGCGTCCCGCCAGAATCCGCCGGGGTCGGTCACGCTCCGCTCGTACTGCCGCCGGTATTCGCCCATAGGGCCAGTCAGCACCCGTCGCGGCCGCCGCGTCCAGGCAATTGCGCCGAACGGTGCGACGTTTGCGCCGAACCGGCCGGTGCGAACTCCCGATTACCGAAAAATACGTGATTTCACTCCGTAGCCTAATTTCATGGGTCTGTTCGGAAGCCGGACGGTCGACCGGGCCGCGCCGCCGCGTCGGAGCCCTCGCGACATCGAGGCGCTCGAGGAGTTCGTCGCCAACCTGGAGAGCGCCACCGACGAGGCGAGCACGTGGCGCATCTTCGCGTCCACGTACGTCGAGTTCTACGACATGGACTACGGCGCCGCCTGGATCGTCGAGAACGGCGTCCCCCGGCTCGAGTACGAGCTGGGCACGATCGTCTCCGCCCTCAGCGGCACCGCCGCCAACCCCGGGCTGGTCCAGCGGGCGATCCGGGGACGTGATCCGATCTACGCCGACGAGACCCAGCGCGACGGCGACTCCCGGCTGGCCGCCGCGATGCGGGCCGGCTGCCGGGCCGCGGTCGCCATGCCGATCTGCGTGCACGGGCAGGTCACCGCCGTCATGGAGTTCTACGGGCGCACCGAGGTCGCCGTGGACAGCGCGCTGATCGGCAAGTGGGGCGCGATCATGCGCGTCGCCGAGCAGGCCCGGGAGGCGGCGCTCGCCGCCTTCGTCTCGCGGCAGCTGGCCGACGACCGGCTCGCGGTCACCAATGTGGTCAGCGCCCTCGGGCACACCAACGACTCCTCCCGCGCCCTCAAGTCCGCCCTCGACGCGGTCCGCACCGCGTTCGGCTGGGCCTACGGCTCCTACTGGGAAATCGACGAAGACGAGGGCGTCCTCAAGTTCAAGGTCGAGTCGGGCTCGGCCGGCGACGAGTTCCGCAAGGTCACCCTGGCCGCGACCTTCGCCGAGGGGGTCGGGCTCTCCGGGCGCGCCTGGCGGCAGCGCGACCTGGTCTTCGTCCGCAACATCGGCGAGCTCACCGACTGCGTCCGGGCGCCGGCCGCCACCCGCGCCGGGGTCCGCTCCGGCGTCTGCTTCCCGATCATCAGCCTGGACCGCATCGTCGGCACCATGGACTTCTTCACCACCGAGTTCATCGAGCTCAGCGAGTCGCGCGCCTCGTCGCTGCGCAACGTGCAGCAGCTGGTCTCGCAGCGCCTCGACATCGTGCGCAGCGCCGAGATCTCGGCCCAGAACGCCCGCGCGCTGCTCGACACCGTCGAGCGGCTGCGCTCGGCCACCAACGACGCCGCCCGGGTGGCGGACGAGGCGGTCGCCCGGGCCTCGGACATGACCGGCGACGTGACCGCGCTCGGCGAGGCCTCCAACTCGATCGGCGACGTCATCAAGGTGATCACCTCGATCGCCGACCAGACCAACCTGCTCGCCCTCAACGCCACCATCGAGGCGGCCCGGGCCGGCGAGATCGGCAAGGGGTTCGCGGTCGTCGCCGGGGAGGTCAAGGAGCTCGCCCGGGAGACCGCCGACGCGACCAAGCGGGTCTCCGAGCAGATCGCGGCCCTGCAGGCCAGCGCCGAGTCGGTCGCCGGGGGCATCCGCACCACCAGCGAGACCATCGGGCAGATGGACGCGGTGCAGGCCCGGATCGGCGAGGTGCTCGAGGAGCAGGCCACCATGGCGCACGCGTTCGAGCGCTGAGGGGTTCTACGGAAAACGGCCGCTGCGTTCGCAGCGGCCGTTCCTCGTGTTCGCGGTCAGTACCGGAACCTCGCCACCAGCTGCTGCAGCTGGGTCGCCGTCATCGCCAGCTCGTCGGCCGCCGACCGGGTGTCGCCGACCGCCCCCGACGTACGCCGCGTCGCGTCCGAGACCGAGCCGATCGTCTGGGCGATGTTGCCGGCGCCCGCCGCCGCCTCCGACAGCGTGCGGTTCATCTCCTGCGTGGTCGCCGTCTGCTCCTCGACCGCGCTCGCGATCGCCAGCTGGATGCCGTTGATCCGCTCGATGATCGCCGAGATCTCGCCGATCGCGGTGACCGCGCCGTCGGTGTCCATCTGGATGGCCTGCACCCGGCGGGAGATGTCCTCGGTCGCCTTCGCGGTCTCCTGCGCCAGATCCTTGACCTCGCCGGCGACGACGGCGAAGCCCTTGCCCGACTCGCCCGCCCGGGCCGCCTCGATGGTGGCGTTCAGGGCGAGCAGGTTGGTCTGCTCGGCGATCGCGGTGATGGTCTTGACCACCGACGCGATCTCGCTGGACGACTCGCCCAGCCGGGCCACGATCGCGTTGGTCTGCGCGGCCACCTCGACCGCCTGCACCGCGACCTCGGACGCCTCGGTCGTGGAGACGCTGATGTCCCGGATCGCCGAGCCCATCTCCTCCGAGCCGGCCGAGACCACCTGCAGGTTGTTGGAGACCACGTCGGCCGCGGCGGCCACCGAGCCGGCCTGCACCGACGCCTCGGACGCGGCCGCGTCGACCTCGCCGGAGACGGCGGTCAGCTGGCCGGCCGCCGAGTTCAGCGTGCCCGCGTTGCCGGCCAGCTGCACCAGGTCCTCGCGCAGGCGGCTCAGGCCGCGATCCAGCGAGGAGGCCATCCGGCCCACCTCGTCCAGGGTGTCGACCCCCGACGTACGCGTCAGATCGCCCTCGGCCAGGCCCTCGGCCACGTGCGCGACGCCGCGCACCGCGCCCCGCACCCGGCCCGCGACCCGGAAGCCGATCAGGAGGCTGAGCAGCACACCCAGCGCCAGCAGGCCGGAGACCGTCCAGGTCGCGGTGCTGCCGGCCTTCTCGGCCTTGGCGATGCTCTCGTCCGACAGCGCCTGCGCCCGCGTCTGCAGGATGCCCTCGTCGGTCACCAGCGCGCCGTAGATCTTGTTGTACTCGTCGCCGATCTTCTCTAGCTCGGCCGGAGTCAGCTTCGTGAAGTCCTGGTTGTTGAAGTCCAGGTACGCCTGCCAGTCGGTCTTGGCCTTGGCCACCGCGGTGGACCCGGCCGTGTCGTCGGACAGGCTGCTCTCGAGACTGGCCAGCGCGTTGGTCACCGCGGTCTTGTTGGTCTCGATGTTCTTGCTGATCGCGTCGGCCAGGCTCGGGTAGAGCTGCAGCGCCGACCGGTTGCCGGCATACGCCTCGATGTTCTTGGCGAACGTGCCGGCGGCCGCCTCGACGGTGATGGTCTTGCGTTGCGCCGCGGCCGCGTCCGCGTTCTGCGCCCGCAGCGTGCCGATGGCCACGCCCCCGACGATCAGGCCACTGACCGTGGCGGTCAGCACCGCCGTTCCGATCTTGGTTCGCAACGAAAGGTTGTCGAACGACCTAGCCAGCCCCATGCCTGTGCCTCCTGTCACACCGTCGCGTACAGAAGATCGGCACCGAAGTGCCCCGAGATGAGCAACAGTGGCGAACTTCCCGGAATGCGCCCTTACCGCCGGATTTAGGCTTACCGTGTGCCCTCGACGCTCTTTCGGGGGACGATCCGTGCCCACATGGGTGTTACGTTGCCGGTATGTCCGCGGTTCTCTCGTTGCGAACATCGGACCTCGACGAGGTATGGGCCTTCCTCGACCCGCAGTACTACCGCAGCTACACGCGTCTCGCTGACCGGACACAGCACCTGGACGCATGCCTGGACGTCGTCCGGCTCGGCCCCGTGACGCTGGGCATGGTGCGCTTCGGCGCGGAACTGCGGATCTCCATCACGGAGATCGACGCCTACCAGATCAACGTGCCCCGCACCGGCCGGCTGCGCTGGTCCCAAGGCGGCAACGAGACCGCCGTGGTCGCGCCCGGGGCGGCCGTGACGTACCAACCGCTGAGCCGCGCCGAGGACCGCTGGAGCGCGGACTGCGCCGTGCTCAGCATCAAGATCGAGCCGGCGGCGGTGCAGGCGCAACTGGCGCGCATGCTGGACACGCCCATCAGGGCGCCGGTGCGGATCCAGCCGCACATGGACGTCGCCCAGGGCGCCGGTGCGGGCTGGGCCCGTCTCGTACGATTGCTGGCCGCCGACGCCACCCATCCCCGTGGCCTCGCCCACCACCCCCTGGTACGTGACCAGCTCGTCGAAGCGCTCATCGGCGGGCTGCTGCTCAGCACCGCCCACCGCTACCGCGACGATCTCCACCACGACGCCCGCAACGGCACGACACCGCGCGCCGTCCGGCACGCCGTCGAGGCGATGCGGGAGCATCCCGAGCGCCCCTACACGCTGGCCACGCTCGCCGACATCGCCGGGGTCAGCGGCCGAACCTTGCAGGCGGCCTTCCAGCGCCACGTCGGCAGCACCCCGATGGCCTACCTGCGCCAGGTTCGGCTGGCCCGCGCCCACGACGACTTACGCACCGCCGACCCCGGCCGGACCACCGTGGCCGAGATCGCCTACCGATGGGGTTTCTCCCACCTCGGCCGGTTCGCCGGCGCGTACCGGGCCCGGTACGGCACCCCACCGTCATGGACCCTGAACACCCCCTGACCCACGCCGCTCGGCGCAGCCCCCCACCCCGGCGCAGCCCCCCAAACCACCCTGGTTGCCTCCCCGCCCGCTCGCATCCCCGTGCGGCTCCCCACACCGCCTTGTGCTTCCTAGGAGGCTAGGTATCTGGCTGGCGACTCGGCTACTCCCGGCGAAACGCCGCGGCGCCGACCGGCGACCGGTACGGTCGCGATCATGGCTGCGGTTTCCGAAACCGTCGGCTACCAGCTCTCCCACCCCGACGGCGGCCGGCTGGCGCCGAAGACCGCCCGGGGGACGCGCGCCCGGCCACCGGAGCGCAGGGTCGACGAGGAAGAGTTCCGCGCGCTGGTCGAGCACGGCACCGCCGAGGACATGGCCGACGTGCTGGGCATGCTCGACGCGACCGGGCGGAAGGCCCTCGGCGCCCTGGTCCGCGACGCCGTCGCATCGAACGCCCGCGGCGAGGCGGTCCTGCTGGTGGCCGGCGCGGGCTGCCTGACCGGCGCGGACAAGGTCGTCTCCTGGCTCCGGTCCCGGCGTTTCCAGCACGTCCCGTCGGAGGCGACGCTCGAGGCCGTGATCAGGGCCCTGAGGGCGCCTGGCCGTCCGCGGATCACGACCGTGGCCGGCGGCCTGGCCCGCCGCCTGGGCGTCCGGTCGTCGTGGCAGGGCGAGTGGGCGGTGACAGAGGCCCTTCTCCGCACGGCCGGCGTGCCACCACCCGCTACCGACGCCGTGGCCCGCCGCTGGATCCGCGCCAACGACGCCCTCGGTGACCACTTGTCCGAACGGCTGGCCTCCGATCCCTGGCTGGACCGCCTGCTGCCGCGTGTCTTCTTCCCACCGGCCGGTGTCACGCCCGGCGCTCACTGGGCGCCGGCCCTGGCCGAGCTGGCCACCAGCGGCAGGCTCGATCGCGCGTCGCTGCAGCGCTTGGCGTTGCGGCGGATGGGCGAGCCGACGCGTGCCGGCTCCCTGCGCACCGTGGTAGCACTCCACGGCCTCCTGGGCCTCCCACCCGATGCGATCGCCAAGCATCGGGCCGGATACCTCCGCCTACTCGTCGGGCCGCATGCCCCGGTGGCGGCCGCCGCCCAGCAGGCGCTGCTCACGCTCGAGGAGGCCGGCCGCGCCGATCTGAGCACCGTGGTCTCGGCCGGCCGGGCGGTCTTCCGCCGGCCCGACAAGAAGCTGGCCCGCGCCCAGTTGGGGTGGATCTCGCGGGAGCTCCGGCAACGGCCCGAGGGCACCCGCCCCCTGCTGGAGACGGTGGCAACCGCGCTGTCCAATCCCTCGGAGACGATCGCGGGTTGGGCACTGGAGTTCCTGAGCGATCATCCCGGCGGCCTGGAACTCGTCCGCGAGGCCGCGCCCGGCCTGCCCGAAGCCGTCCAGGAACGCGGCGGCGAGCTCTTCGGGCTCCCGCCGGCCACGGAACCCGCCGCTGAGCCGCCTACCGAGCCCACGGTACCGACGACGGAGCCGGCCGCGGTGACGCCGTCTCAGCAGAGCCCATCCGCGGGCAGGGCACGCCCTCCCCAGACGTCGGCGACCGGGCTGGCTAAAGCACCAGCACCAGCACCAGCACCGGCACCGGCACCGGCACCGGCACCGGCACGAGTCTTTCCGGCCGCGCCCGCGCCCCGGCCGGCCGCGTCGATGCCGCCCCCGATTGCTTCGGTGACAGAGCTCGCCGCCGAGATGGCCGCCCGGCGCGCGGATCCCTGGGATCCGATCGGGGTCGAGCGTCTCCTGGCCGGGCTGGCAACCTTCGCGCGAACCGGCCTCGACGCCGTTGCCACCGCCCTCACGCCGCTGCTCGATGATTCCCCTACGCCCTTCGACGTCCTGATCCGCGCGTTGGCAGTCGGCCGCGAGGATGTCATACCCGGGTCCGATGTCGTCCCGGAATCTGCTCGGTACCGTGCTGCGTGGGAGACGAACACCATCCATCAGCCGGCCGGTGCAGCCGCGCCACAAGCAATGCTCCTGGCCCGGATCCACGAGCTGGCCGCCCAGTTGACCGCGGCCGCGACGGCGATTGGCAAGAGTCGGGCGACCGGCCCGCCGCTGCTGCTCGCGACGCCCGCCACGGTCGACGGGCACGTGAGTCCGTCGCGCGTGCTGTTCCGCCTGCTCGAAGCCGAACGCGACGGCTGGCAGCCAGGCCCGATCGACCTGACGCAGGCGTTGCTGCGCTTGCCCAGGCACGTCGACCCGAGCGTGACGAAGGCGGCCGCCCGGCTGACCTCCCCGGCGGGAAGGCGCTATGCCGCCTGGCTACGCGCGGGCGGCCTGCCCGAACCCGCAACAACGGTGACGACCCGCCCTGGCGACAGCGGAGTCGGCAGCCTCGCAACGCCCGGAGCCTCCGGCGGCCCCGGAACGCTCGGAGATCCCGGACGGCGGACAGTGGTGTTCGCCCGCCTGGAGACTCCCGCCGCTGACGGCCACGGGCGGGTGGCCGAGGTGCTCGCAAGCCTGCTCACCAGCCCGACGCCGCCGCCCGGCGCAGGTGAGCACGCGGCCCGCGGGGTGACCTCGGAACTCCCGGGGCCGCCGGAGATGCGCTGCTGGCCGTTGGTGCTGCCCAGCCACCGCGAGATCATCGCGACCCACTGCCTCCCGTATCTCTGGCCCGCCACCGGCCAGGACGCGGCGGCCGACGTGGCCGGCGCGGCACGTGGCGAGCCGGCGGGTCACGCGGCGGGCGGGAGCCGCGGGGTGCTTGCCGAGCTGGCGCGGATGGCGGGTCCGTTCGGGCCGGCGATGGCGATTGCCCTGGCTCGCGGGCTGGTGGCGCCGCTGGGGCGGGACGAGGCGGTTGACGCCGTGCTGCATCTGTGCGGCAACGGCGGGCTGGACGCGGCGCTGCTCGGCCGTGAGTTGCGGCTGCTGGTTGTTCCGGGCGGCGCTACACCCGGCGATGTGGCCGACGCCCTGTCCCGGCTGGGGCGGAACGGCGCCTGGCACCTGGTGTGGGCGATCGCCTATGCGCTGCTGCCACCCTTGCTGCGGACCGACTCCGCGCCGTCCGGACTGGCCGGGCTGCTCGAGGTGGCCGCGGAGGCGGCCCGCGCCACCGGCACCCGCGCCGAGCTACCTAGCTAGCCCGTCTGAGAGACGCCCCGACAGCAAGTCCGATGACCTGCCTTTCACCGGGGTCGCCAGAAAGACGAAGGGGCGCGACAAAAGCGCCAGATACATTGCGTCCCGGATACGACGCAACAATTGACGGAGCGCCATTCTCTTTCCATTCTTCCAAGAGGAAAGGAGAGCGACCATGAGTGACACCGTCAAAGTCGGCGACGACAGCCGGCTCGCCGATTGGGACGATTCCCTGCCGAATCCGCCCGACCACGACGCCACCGAGACCGAGGTCGAGACCGAGGGTTCCGACCAGCCCGAGCCGGAGGAGGTGCCCGATGCGGTTCTCGATGAGTAACTACAAGGTGGGGCCGACGGCGAAGGGCTGGGGGCACGGCTGGTCCACCGACCGTTCGAAGGATCAGTCCCGGGTGAAGGCCGACCGGTCCGGCACGAAGGTCAACGTGCACAAGCGGATCGCCCCGCTCGTCGACATCCTGCTCGACGAGTCGGAGCGGCGCGGCTACCGGTTCAACCCGAAGACGTGCGGCGGATACGTCAATCGCGCGATCAAGGGCACGCAGCGGCCGAGCAACCATTCCTGGGGCCTGGCCGTCGATCTGAACTGGGACCGCAATCCGGAGAATTTCCACGGCGTTCTCAAGACCGATTTCCCGGCCTGGATGGTCCCGCTGTGGAATCGTTACGGATTCGCCTGGGGCGGCCATTACCGGGGGCGGCACAAGGACCCGATGCACTTCGAGTTCATGGGCGCGCCCGCGGACGCCGACGACATGCTGGCCAAGGCGCGCCGGGAGATCCTCCAGCGCAAGCCCATCCCGCAGCAGGGGAAGCCGCCGCAGGCCGCGGCGCAGAGGTACACCGTGAAGTCCGGCGACAACCTCTCGTCGATCGCGTCCCACCTGAAGGTGGGCGGCGGCTGGAACGCCCTCTACCAGCGCAACAAGGCCGTCATCGGCCCCGACCCCAACAAGATCAAGCCAGGCATGGTCCTCACCGTGCCATGACCGACGAGCGGCCCGGCCTCGGCGCCGTGCCCCGGCCGACCGAGCCGGCCCTGCCTCAGCGCCGGGCCGGCTCCGGCACGTCGATCACGCGGAACTCGCCGAGCGGCCCGGTCAGCCGGCCCCCGGTCACGGTGAGCCAGGGCCGGCCGAGCATCCCGAGCGCGCGCATCGTCCGCGTCATCGGGTGCTCCCCGAGCCGTACGTCAAAACCACCGCGACCGATCCGCGCCCCCGAGATCCGCATCGGCAGTTTGCCGCGCAGCAGGCGCCCCGCCTGCGCGCCATGATCGAGGTACGACCAGGACGGCAACGAAAGCCGGGTCGGGAACGGCAGGCGCACCTTGCCGTTGCGGATCGCCGCGTGCAGCACCTCGCCGCCCTCCGGAAGGCGCACGGTCACCTCGGTCGCGGCGGCGCCGAACGTCAGATCGGCGTCCATCAGCCACTTCGGCAGCGCCCAGAAGTCCTGCCCCGCCTCGCGCGTGAACGCCCCGGTCACCGGCAGGTCGACGATGTGCAGTCCCGGCAGCCCGCGAGGCCCACGCACCAGCAGCCCGACACCGACCTCGTCGTAGGTCTTCAGCACCCAGGGTCCGTAGTGGATGGTCATGAGCACCGTGATCGCCCGGCCGAACAGCACAAGCGGCTCGAGCGGCACTCCCGCGAGCGCCTCGCGCGCGCCGGCCGCGGGCGCGGTGAAGACAGCCGCGCTGATCCGCGCATCGGTGATGGTCACTGGCAGCGTGACCGTCTCACCCTGGATCGACCAGGTCCTGGGCCCGATACGCTCCGCCATGCGCCGACCTTAGCGGCTACTAAGGAATGAGAACAGCGGCGCCACCTACCCTTCCCGCCCGAAGGTCCGCGAGCGCCTGGGCGGCACGTTCCATCGGGTACGGGTCGACCTCCACCCGCAGACGATGCTTGGCCGCGAAGTCAAGGAGCCGCCGCCCGTCCTCGCGGGTGTTGGAGGTGACGCTGCGCAGACTCCGCTCCTGGAACAGCTCACGGTCGTAGTTCAGCGACGGGATGTCGGTCAGGTAGATCCCGGCCACGGCCAAGGTCCCGCCCCGGTCGAGCGCGCGCAACGCCACCGGCACGAGCTCCCCGCTCGGCGCGAAGATGATCGCCGCGTCGAGCGAGCCCGCCGGCGCCTCGTCGGAGCCGCCGGCCGAGGCCGCCCCGAGATCCAGCGCCAGCTTCTGCGCCCGCGGACTGCGGGTGAACACGTGCACCTCGGCGCCCGAGGCGATCGCGACCTGCGCCGTGAGGTGCGCCGACCCACCGAAGCCGTAAATCCCTAGTCGGCCGCCCGGCGGCAGATCGGCCCGGGTCCACGCTCTGTATCCGATGATGCCGGCGCACAGCAGCGGCGCCAGCTCCTCGTTCGTGTACCCCGACGGCAACCGGTAGGCGAAGTCGGCCCGCACCGTCGTGTACTGCGCATAGCCGCCGTCGGCATCCCACCCGGTGTAGAGCGACCGGGGGCAGAGATTTTCCCGCCCGGAGAGGCAGAACCGGCACTCCCCACAGGTCGAGCGCAGCCACGCGACGCCGACCTTGTCACCCTCGCGGAACTCGGCCACCCCGTCGCCCAGCCCCGCCACGTGCCCGACCACCTCGTGTCCCGGCACCACCGACGGCCGGTGCGGCGGCAGCTCGCCCATCGTCACGTGCAGATCCGTGCGGCACACCCCGCACGCGTCGACCTCGACCAGCAGCTCCCCCGGCCCGGGCCGGGGCACCGGCATCTCGGCCCGCCGCAGCGCCCGCGATAAGTCCTGACCTGGATCTGTCACCTGCCATCCCTGCATCCCCGTCACCTCCGGGCTCCATCTTGGCCCCGGCGGCCGGGGAGCGCCTCGGACCGGGGTATGACATACCTCGGTCCGATGCGGGAGCGGCACCGGCCGCGGAAGGATCCCCGGCATGGAACGGATGTGCGAACGGCGCGACGCGGAGCAGGTGTCGGAGGGTGGCTTGACCACCGGTCTCAGCCCGGCGGTCGCGGCAATGGCCGGTGTCGCGGCCGGCTCGCGGAGCGCAGCGGGCCGGGCGCCGGCTGCGGTTGTCGCCAGGCGCCACCCGTATCCGAAAAGGAAGCGCAACCGAAACGCCGAGCGCGACCACACTAGTGGCCGCGAGCGCTGTCATGGGCCAGAGTCGAAGGAGACGGGGTCGATCTACGACGAGGTGGACATGACTACGGTCGGGGTGCTGCTGGAGACGGCGGGGCGGGAGCGGCGGGTCGCTCTCACCCCGGACGGGGCCGAGCGGCTGCGCAAGCAGGATGTCGAGGTGCTGGTGGAGACCGGCGCCGGGCACCGGGCCTGGTTCGAGGACGTGGGGTATACCGGCGCGGGCTGCGCGGTCGGCAGTCGGCAGCAGGTGTACGCCGAGAGCGACATCCTGCTCTGCCTGCACCCGCCCGAGGACGCCGAGAACTGCCGGCCGGGCCAGCTGCTGATCGGGCTGCTCGGGGTGCTGCACGATCCGGGACTCGCGCAGCGGCTCGCGGCCACGGGGGTCACGGCGGTCAGCCTCGACCTGCTGCCCCGCACGCTGAGCCGGGCGCAGGCGATGGACGCGCTGACCTCGCAGGCCAACGTCGCCGGATACAAGGCGGCGTTGCTGGCCGCGGAGGCGTATCCGGGCTTCTTCCCGATGCTGATGACCGCCGCCGGCACGACGCGGCCCGCCCAGGTGCTGGTCCTGGGGGCGGGCGTCGCGGGGCTGCAGGCGATCGCGACCGCACGGCGGCTCGGCGCGCTGGTCACCGGCTACGACGTGCGCGAGGCGGCCCGCGCCGACCTGGCCTCGACCGGCGCTGCCGTGCTCGACCTGCGCACACCGAGCGCGGAGGCGGAAGGAGGGTATGCGCGCGAGCTCACCGGTGACGAGGCGCAGGCCCAGCTGAGCGGGCTGGCCCAGGCCGTGCCGCGCTTCGACGTCGTGATCACCACGGCGCAGGTGCAAGGCGGCTCGCCGCCACTGCTGGTCACGGCCGGTGCGTTGGCCGGCATGCGGCCGGGCTCGGTGGTCATCGATCTGGCGTCCACCGTGGAAGGCGGCAACGTCGAGGGATCGGTTCCGGACACGCGGACGGTCACCGACGAGGGCGTCACCGTGATCGGAGCGGCGAATCTCGCCGCGACCGTGCCGGGGGCCGCGTCCACGGCGTACGGCAGGAATCTGCTGGCCCTGATCGCGTCGCTGACGCCCGGCGGAGAGGTAGTTCTCGACCTCGACGACGAGATCCAGAAGGCCGTGATCGTCACCCACGGCGGGCGGGTCGTGCACCCCCGCGTCAAGGCCCTCTTCGAACGGGAGATCCGCTCATGAGCCCTCTGCTGCTGGCAGATCTGACCGTCTTCACGCTCGCGTTGCTCGTCGGCTTCGAGGTCATCAGCAAGGTGCCGGCGACGCTGCACACGCCGTTGATGTCGGGCGCCAACGCGATCCACGGTGTGGTGATCGTGGGGGTGATGCTGCTCGCCGCGACGGTGACCGGCGTCGGCGGCTATGTGCTGCTGGCCGTCGCCGCGTTCTGCGCCGCGATGAACGTGGCGGGCGGCTACGTGGTCACCGACCGGATGCTCGCGATGTTCCGGAGCCGGTCATGAGCGCCTTCGACACGATCGTGCACCTGGTCTACCTCGCGTGCGCGACCAGCTTCGTGATCGGGCTGCACCTGATGAACGCGCCCGCGACCGCCCGCCGCGGCAACCGGATCTCGGCGGCCGGCATGGCCCTCGCGATCCTGACCACGGCCGTGGTGCTGGTCCACAACGGCGGGCTGAAGTCGGCGGCGGTCTTCGCCCTGATCATCGGGTCGGTGGCCGGCGGCGCAGCGGGGCTGGTCGCGGCGCGGCGGGTCAAGATGACCGCGATGCCGCAGCTGGTGAGCCTGTTCAACGCGGTCGGCGGCGGCGCGGCGGCTCTGATCGCGCTGGGCGACCGGGCCGCGTCGGCACAGGCGGCGGTCACGGGAGTGCTCGACGTGGCGATCGGCGCTGTCACCTTCACCGGTTCGCTGGTGGCCTCGGGCAAGCTTGCCGGGCGCATTCCGGGCCGGCCGATCACGGTGCCGTTCGGGCGGTGGATCTCCGCCGGGCTGGCCGTGGTCGCCGTCGCGCTGGGCATCGGGTTCGTGGCCGGCGACTCGCAGCCGTGGCTGCTGGCCGGGGTGGCGGTGGCCGCGCTGGCGGCGGGCGTGCTGCTCACGCTGCCGATCGGCGGCGCCGACATGCCGGTGGTGATCTCGCTGCTCAACGCGTGCACGGGCACCGCGGTCGCGATGGCCGGGTTCGTCCTCGAGAGCACGCCGCTGATCATCGCGGGCGGTCTGGTGGGCGCGGCGGGCGCGATCCTGACCAAACTCATGGCCGACGCCATGAACAGGCCGATCGGCGCGATCATCGCGGGTGGTTACGGCACCGGTGACGCGGTCGCGGTCGCGGTGGGTTCGGGTTCGGCTCCCGTACGGGAGATCACGGCCGACGATGCGGCGATCCAGCTCGCGTACGCGGGCAAGGTCGTCATCGTGCCCGGCTACGGTCTCGCGGCCGCGCAGGCGCAGCACGAGGCGGTCGCTCTCGCGGAGGCGCTGGCCGAGCGCGGGGTCGAGGTGACCTACGCGATCCACCCGGTCGCGGGACGGATGCCGGGGCACATGAACGTGCTGCTCGCCGAGGCCAACGCGCCCTATCCGCAGCTGCGTGACCTCGAGGAGAGCAATCCCGAGTTCGCCCGCACCGACGTGGTGCTGGTGGTCGGGGCGAACGACGTGACCAATCCGGCGGCGCGGCGGCCCGGCAACCCCGTCTCCGGGATGCCGATCCTCGACGTCGACAAGGCACGCTCGGTCATAGTGCTCAAACGGTCATTGGGGCACGGATACGCGGGCATCGACAACGAGCTTTATGCGGACCCGCGGACGGCGATGCTCTTCGCGGACGCCAAGGCGGGGCTGGCCGCGCTGCTCAGCGGGCTGCACGCGTACGCGAGCTGAGGTTTTGACTTTGCTTTGCCCAGCATGCTTATCGACTTCGGTCACTTGACACCTAAAGATCAACTTGGAACGCTCGGTTGCGGAACCGTCACACCGGGGCACGGGGGTCGACGTCTTGCGAAGCTCGAGCATCAGCCGGTTGTTGTCCGACTTATCCCCCTCAAATCTAGAGGATTTCTGGGCCTCGGCCACCGAACGCGGCACCCCGCTGGTCGAGCCCTGCGACGACAAGTCGGCGCTCGTGACGTTCCTGTGGCGGGGCGATGCGGCCACAACGCGGGCCTGGTGGGGTGTGGACGTGCCGATGTCGCGGGCGCCCGGCACCGACCTGTGGCACGGCACCCAGCGGATGCCGTCGTCGCTGCGCACGATCTACTGCCTGGCCCACGACGGCGCCGAGGAGTCGCCCGCCGACGATTCCGGCTTCGGCCGCACCCATGTCGACGCCACCAACCCATGGCGGCTGCTGTTCCCCGCCGACCCGACCGACCCCGAGGACCGCGACAGCTGGCTCTCCGTCCTCGAACTGCCCGACGCCCCGCCCGAGCCGTGGACGCAGAAACGCCCCGGAGTGTCCACCGGTACCCTCACCGAAGTGACCCTGCCCGGCGCCGCGCTCGGCGGCCCGCGCCCGGTGACGATCTACCGCCCCGCCGGCACCCCCACCGAGGGCCTGCCCGTCCTGGTGATCTTCGACGGCTACATCGCCCGCCACGTCCTGCGCGTCCCCACCATCCTCGACAACATGATCGCCGCCGGCGCGATCCCGCCCATGGTGGCGTTGTTCGTGAGCAGCTTCGAGGCCAGCCGCGAACGCGACCTCGAGCCCAGTCGCCCGATCCACACGTTCGTCGAGGAGGAGCTGATCCCCTGGGCGCGCACCTCGCTCGGCGCGGGCCTGTCCCGCCGGGGCAACGTGATCGCGGGCGTCTCCCGCGGCGGCTTGGCCGCGGCCTACGTAGGGATGTGCGCCCACGAGATGTTCGGCGGCGTGATCGCGCAGTCCGGGAGCTTCTGGTGGCCCAGCCCCCGGGAGGGCTCGCCCGGCTGGCTGATGCGCCAGGTGACAAAATATCCGCGGGTGGACGTCCGCTTCTACCTCGACGTCGGCATCCGCGAGACGATGCCCGGGCCGGACGGCGCGCCCGACCAGCTCACCGTGGTGCGCCAGATGCGGGACACCCTGGTGGGGCACGGTTACGAGGTCACGTATACCGAGTACGTGGGCGGCCACGACTACGTCAACTGGCGCCGCACCTTCGCCGACGGTCTTCTTGCGGTGGCCGCGCCCTAGGCTTTGAGCCGGGCCTTCTGCACCTTGCCCATCGCGTTGCGCGGAAGCTCCTCGACCTGGATCACCCGGCGAGGCCGCTTGTGGGCGGCCAGCCTCTCCGCCACGAAAGCGATCAGATCGGCCTCCGCCACCGCGTCGCCCACGACGAACGCCGTGATCCGCTCCCCCAGGTCGGGATCCGGCAGGCCGACAACCGCGCACTCCCGCACCGCCGGATGCAGCAGCAGCACGTCCTCGACCTCCCCGGCGCCCACCCGATAGCCACCCGTCTTGATCAGATCGGTGGAGGCCCGCCCCACGATGCGGTGCCAGCCGTCCGGCGCGATCGTCGCCACGTCGCCGGTTGGGTACCAGCCGTCGCCCCACGACTGGATACTGCCGCCGCGCAGATAGCCATCGAACAGCGTCGGCCCCTGCACCTGAAGATGGCCGATCGTGGCGCCGTCGTTCGCCACCGGTGCGCCCTGCTCGTCGACGATCCGGGTGCCGATGCCGGCGAGCGGGAGCCCCACCTGCCCGGCGCGCCGGTCGCCGTCGGCTCGGGCGCTCACCGTGATCAGGGTTTCGGTCATGCCGTAGCGCTCGACGGGCGCCTGGCCGGTCAGCTCGCGCAGCGTGTGGAACACCGTGCCGGGCAGGGGCGCGCTGCCGGAGACGAGCAGCCGCGCCGGCGACAAACTCCGGGCCGCGTCCGGGCGGGCGGCGATCCGGGACCAGACGGTGGGGACGCCGAAGTACATGGTGCCGGCGCTTTCCGCGTACGCGTCGGGCGAAGGACGCCCGGTGTGCGTGAGCCGCCCGCCCAGCCGGAGGGGCCCCAAAGCTCCGAGAACGAGGCCATGAACGTGGTACAGCGGCAGGCCGTGGACAAGCGTGTCGGCCGGGGTCCACTGCCAGGCCTCGGCGAGAGCGTCCAGATCGGCGGCGATCGCCGCGCGCGAGATCACCACACCCTTCGGCGCACCCGTCGTGCCGCTTGTGTACAGCACGAGGGCGGGGGCGCCGTCCGCCGGTTCCGCTGGGTGGGTGGTCGCCCTGGTGAGACGCGTGACGGGTACGACCGGGAGGGCGCTCTCGCCGGCCGCGCCGGGATCGTCGGACAGCAGCAGCGCGGCGCCCGAATCCCGGAGCATGTGATCGCGTTCGAGGCGGCCGGCGTCCGGCGGGACCGGCACGATCGGCACCCCGGCCAGCAGCGCTCCCGTGATCGCCGCGATCGTCGCCGCGCCCGGCGTGGCGTGCACTGCGACGATCGGCGCACCGTCCAGGTCGGATGCGACCGAGGCCGCCCAGCCGAGCAGATCGTGCCGGGAGAAGGCCCCCTCGGGCGTGGTCAGCGCGGCATCGAGATCGTCGGGTTGCAGGAGGGCGGACAGCAGCGACATCCCCGCATTCTCTCGTATCCGGTCCTGTGTCCGGCTCGGCCGGGGTGCGGCCATGCAGCTCCGCATCCAGCCGCGCCGGGCGTACGGCTCTGCATTCAGCGCGGCTGTGGTGCGGCCAGGGCGTCCAGGTGGGCGTCGAGGTCGGCGATCATCTGGGCTGGGGTGAGGTGGCCGGCCAGGACGTGGACGGTCAGGCCGTCCACGAGGGCATGCAGGTGGCGTGCTGCTCGCCGGGCTGCTTCGTCGTCCGCTTCCCGGGCCGCATCGTCGGTCGCGGGCCGGGCGGGCGCCAGCTGACTCACCAGTCGGAGGCACAGCTCGAACATGCTGCCGAAGTGCAGCCGCTGGACCCGGGCGAGCGCCGGATCCTGCAGGCCGAGGGCCAGGAAGGCGAACGCGATCTCCGACTCGGTGCGGCGCCGCTCGTCGACCGGCATCGTCTCCAGGAGCACGGCGCCGACGGCCTCCCGCATGTCCGACGGCGCCGGCATGGCGGTCAGCCGGGCGGTGACCTGCGCGATCACCTCTTCGCAGGCGAACGCCAGCAGCTCGGCCCGCGTCGCGAAGTAATGCCGCAGCGCGCCGGTCGACCAGCCTGACTCGGCGGCCACGGCCCGGATCGAGACCTCGGCGACGCCGTCACGCACGATGACCCGCCAGACGGCGCCGGCCAGCTCTCTCCGGCGCTGTTGATGATCGACGACCTTAGGCATGACATTTTATATAGCACGACCGTGTTATAAACGAAGCATGGTTGCCGTGATAATCGCCTGTGAGATCGGATTCTGGGTCCTGCTCGTGGCGGGCCTGGCCGCGCGCTACGTCCTGCGCGCCCGCCCGCTCAGCACCGCGCTGCTGCTGGCGGTGCCGGTGATCGACGTGGTGCTGCTGGCCGTAGCGCTGATCGACCTGCTCAACGGCGGCGAGGCCGACCCCGCGCACGCCCTCGCGGCGGTGTACATCGGCACGTCGGTGGCCTTCGGCTCGCAGATGATCGGCTGGGCCGACCAGCGCTTCGCCCACCGTTTCGCCGGCGGCCCGCCCCCGGTCAAGCCACCCCGCACCGGCCCCGCGCACGCCGCCCGCGAGCGCCGGCAGTGGACACGGCACCTGCTGGCCTACGTGATCGGCGCCGCGGTGCTCGGAGTCTTCACGGCGCTGGTGGGCGACCTCGACCGCGTACGCCCGCTGTGGTCGGTCATGGGCGTGTGGACCATCGTGCTGGTCGCCGACTTCGTGATCTCGTTCAGCTACACGCTCTTCCCCCGCCGGCAGTGAAGGCGACATCCTGGCCGCATGGCAGATGACGCGCTGGACGGCCTGCTGGCCGAGCAGATCGCCTACTACCGCGCCCGCGCCGGCGAATACGACGCCACCTACCCGGTCGACGCCGCCGCCCGCGCCCAGCTCCTGACCGCGTTGGAGGCGCACGCCCCCTTCGGCCGGACGCTGGAGCTGGCGTGCGGCACCGGGCAGTGGACCGGCGAGCTCGCCCGCCACGCCTCGGCCCTGACCGCCGTCGACGCCGCACCCGAGGCGCTGGCGATCTGCCGACGGCGGCCCGGCACTGATCGGGTCGACTTCGTCGAGGCCGACCTGTTCGAGTGGCGACCGCCGGAGCGTTACGACTTCGTCTTCTTCTCGGGCTGGCTGTCACATGTGCCGCCGCAACGCTTTGATGCCTTCTGGGCACTGGTCGCCGACTGCCTGGCCCCGGGCGGCCGGGTGTTCGTGATCGACGAACTGCCGGCCGTTGCCGACGTGGAGCGTGCGGCGCCCGGGGAGCCCGCGCCCTCGGTGCGCCGCGAAGTCTCCGGTGGGCAGGCCTTTCGCGCCGTCAAGGTCCTCTACGCGCCCGACGAGTTGCGTGCACACCTCGCGGCCCTGGATTGGCAGGCCGACGTCGCAACAGTGGGATGGCGGTTCTTCTTCGCCACACTCCGGCGCGCGGACGGATCGCTCGCTGTGCGCCTCAGACCCGTCGAGGACGGCGATCTGGACGCGTTCTTCGAGCACCAGGCGGATCCCGTCGCGGCCGCAATGGCAGTGATGCCGGTGCGCGAGCGGGATCAGTTCGACGCGCACTGGGCGAAGATTCGCGCGGACGACGACGTGATCCAGCGGACGATCTTGGCCGGCGGCGTTGTGGCGGGCGGCATCAGCAGCTGGCATGACGGTGAGCGCCGGCTGGTCGGTTATCAGCTCGGGCGCGAGCAGTGGGGACGCGGCGTGGCGACCCGGGCGCTCCAGCAGTTCGTCGACGAGGTGCCGGAGCGGCCGTTGTACGCGCACGTCGCCACCAGCAATGCCGGTTCGATCCGGGTCCTGCAAAAGTGCGGCTTCCGGCGCGACCTCGCCGAGGAGGCGCAGGCACCCGAGCCCGAGGACGGCGTCGAGGAGCTCATCTTCGTTCTGGCCGAATAGGGCAGGGCGCGAGATCGTTTCCTGGACCGCGCCCAGGGGCCGGGCGCATGCTGCGGTGGGGAGCCCGCACAGGCCGGAGGTGGAGGATGAAGGCACAGGTCGGCGACCGGATCGTGGTCAAGGGCGTCCATGTCGGCGACGCCACGCGGGTCGGGGTGGTGACGGCGTTGCGACATCCGGACGGCACCCCGCCGTACGAGGTCAAGTGGCTCGACGACGGGCACGAGGGGCTGATCTTCCCGGGGCCCGAGGCCCATATCGAGCGTTCCGGGCCCGATGGGGACGGTGGTCACTAAAGGCGACGGCCAAAGCGCCGATCAGTACGTCGTAGGGCATCGTCAGACATCCGGAACGGAGAACCGCAGTTTTGACCTGGTTCTGGCTCGTTCTGGCTGTGGTGGTGGCCGGGGCGGCGTACGCTCTCGGGGCCCGTCGCCAGCGCGGCCGTGACCAGGACCGGTTCGCCGCCGAGATGGAAGCCGCCTTCGGCGCGGCGAGCCTCGGCGATGTCGCCGCGCTGCTGACCGGGAGCCAGGCCGAGATCGAGCAGATGCGGGCCGACCGCGAGGAGCGGATCCGCACCACCGAGCAGGAGCAGCGCCGGCTCAACGGCCGCCTCCGGCGCCGGGCCAAGGAGGCCATCGACGACACCGGCGCGGTGATCGGCGAGCGGCTCCGCGACGTCGTCGAGCAGGTGGGCGCGGCCCGGCAGGCTGCCACCGCGACCCACGAGCGGGTGGTGCACACCAGCGAGGCCGCCGCCACGATGGTCCGCCGGGCGCGCAGCGCCGACCAGGCCGCGACCGCGCTCAACGAGAGCCTGCACCAGGTCGCGGGCATCGCCAGCGTGATCTCCGAGATCGCCTCCCAGACCCGGATGCTCGCGCTCAACGCCACGATCGAGGCCGCCCGGGCCGGCGCGGCCGGCAAGGGCTTCGCCGTGGTCGCCGACGAGGTGAAGAACCTCGCGGACACCACCGCCGACTCCACCGACAAGATCGCGGCCACGATCGCGGCGCTCGAGTCGGACGTGGAGAAGATGGGCGGCACGCTGGCCGCGATCGTCCAGGACGTCGGCGAGATCGAGCACGCGATGGGCCTGCTGGACGGGATAGCGGACGACCAGTTCCAGATCGTCGAGCGCCTGAACGGCACGGTCGACGCCACGATGACCCAGATCCAGGACCTGTCCGAGGTGGCCGAGCGCCTGGAGCGCCGCCGCGCGGACCGCCTGACGGCGAGCGGCGAGGTGGTGCTGCGGGCGGCGTCGCGGGCCGGCCAGGTGGCGGGCGAGCTCACCGACCTGAGCAAGGGCGGCTTCGGCTGCATGGTGCCGAGCCGCACGCCGATCTCGGTGGGCGACGCGGTGCAGGCCGCGATGACCGTCGACGGCGCGCCGATCACCGTGGCCGCCCGCGTGGTGCGCCGCCGCGACCTCCCGGATGCGATGGAGCTGGGGCTGGAGCTGACCGACCTCTCCCCCGAGGCGCAGCGCCACATCGAGGCCCACATCAACAGCGCGTTCGAGAGCCTCTGAGGCCCGTCAGGACGCGCCGAGGCAGACGAACCCGGTTCCCGCCGCGACGCCCGCCAACGCCGTAGCCGGCGCCATTCCCGCCGCAAGCCCCCGATGCAAACCGATCATCACATCGGTGGCGGCGGCATCGGCAACCCGGCCGACGCTGGCGACCACCGTGGCGGTTCCCGCCGCGAGCAGCGCCGAAGCCATCCCGAAGCTCTCGTCCCCCGGCCGCACCTCGGTCAGCCCCAGCTCGCAGGCGGCCAGCACCACCACGCGTGGCGGCCGGGCGACGTTGAGCAGGTCGTACCCGAGCAGCGGCCCGCCCGCGAGCGACAACGACGAGAACAGCGGACTCTCCGTCTCGTGCCGCCCATGCGCGGCCAGATGCGCGACGTCCGCCCCATCCAGAGCCGAAAGCGTCGCCGCCGGCGTGGCCGCGCCACCCGTCAGCGTCGTGCTCCCCCGCAGCAGCCGCGAAATCGCGTTAACTTCCTCCACCCCGCGCTGAGTGTCAGGCCCCGCCACGAGCACCGCACGCCCCGCCCGCCGCGGCAACCGCAGCGCCGCCAGCCAGGCCGAAGCCGAAGGCGCCACCGTCACCGGCCGTCCCGCACACGCCGGCAGCATTCCCCACGGCGCCGTCATCAACAGCCCGGTAGGCACCACGACAAGATCCCGATCCCCCACCAGCGGCAGCACCGGATCGAGCACCGCACCCTGCAACGCCGACGCATCCCGCCGCGTAGCCGCCGCGACCGCCGCCGCCAGCCTCTCCGGCATCGCCCGCCCCGCCTGCGTGTCGAGGTCCGCGCGCAGCCGCAGCACCAGTTCCTCGGCGACGGCCATCGGCCCGAGGGCCACGAGGGTGGCGGCCTGAGCGGTCACGACCAGCACGTGCAGGGTCAAACCATCACTCACGTACGCGAGGAGCACCGCCCCACCAAGCCGCCCCCGCACCGCCGCCAGCGAGGCCACACCCCCACCCCAAGCCGCATAAGCACCACTCCGTGCCGAGCCATCGCCACCCGACGCCGCTACCGCGCCGCGGACCGCCCAGGCGCTCTCCCGGATCCGTCGTTGCAGCGCCTCGGCCCGCGACCGCAGCCCCGCCACCGGCTCCCCCGCCACCTCCGCCGCCCGCAACGCCTGCCGGGTCTGCCGCAGTTCTTCCAGGGCCGCCGCCACGGCCGGATCCTCGGGCGGCCGCACCGGCGAAAGCCGCAACGCCTGCGCCCGTCCACGCTCCGCCCACCGGAAGACATCCGCCGCCCGGCCCGCCCGCAACGCCCCCGCCATCCCCGCCCGCGCGAGGTCCCGCCCGTGCGCCGACGCCCCCGTCTGCAGGTCGAGACAGCCGAACCGGCCCCGATACCGATGCAGCGTCTCCATCCCCGCCACCAGCTCCCGCGATGCCGCGCTCACCGCCCCGGACGTGGTGGCGACCTCGGCCCGCGCCAGCCGCCAGAGCAGCCGCGTGTCGAGCCGATCGAGCCGCCCGGGCCGCCCGGCCCGCCCCACCAGCCGCGCCGCCACCGCCGGCGATTCCGCCACCGAGGCCCGCGCCGCCACCAGCAGCGCCACCCGGGCGTCCTCGCCCAGCCCCAGCCCCCGAAGCTTCCCCGCAAGCCGCCGCGCCCGCCGCGCCAACTCCGCCCGTCCGGCGTCGGCCTCGGCGGCGTAGGCCGCGCGCAATGTCATCAGCTCGGCCAGCGCCGCTCGCCGCCGATTCCCCCGCCTTTGGAAGTCGGCCCGCGCCGCCGAAGCCCACGAAGCCGCCGCGGAGGGCCGCCCCGCCAGCAGCGCCGCCTCCGCCCGCGTCTGCAACGCCTCGGCGCGGCTGTGGTCCAGGCCCTGCTCATCCAGCTGCGCGAGCGCCCCCGCCAACTCCCGGTCCGCCTCCCCGAACAAACCCGCGGCGACCAGCGCCCGCGCCCTCTCCACCGCCAGCGCCGGCAGCCGCCCCGGCGACACCTCCTCGTATGCGGGCCGCGCCGACGCGAACGCTCCCAGCGCCGCCGGCAGGTCGCCGGCGACGACCTCCAGGCAGCCGGTGTTCACCCGGAAGACCGCGGCCATCATCGCCAGGTCGTGCCGCGTCGCGATCCGCAGCCCGCGCTGCAGGTCGTCGCGGGCGGCGCCGACCTGGCCGGCCTCCAGGCGCAGGATGCTGCGGTTGTTGAGGGCCTTCACCAGGTCGAGCGGGCCGTCCTGCTCGGTGAGCCCGGCCACCGCCCGGTCGTACTCGGCCAGGGCCAGGTCGTTGCGGCCGTTGCGCCACAGCAGCACCGCCCGCTGGGCGTGCAGCACGGCCTTGCGGTCCGGGGGCAGCAGCGGCTCGGCCTCGTCGAGCAACCGGTAGCCGACGGCGACCCGGCCGCGCTCCGACTCGGCCCAGGCCAGGCTGACCATCACCCGCGCGCGGGCGGCCGGGTCGGCGCCGGTGGACACGCCCAGCGCGGCGCGCATCCGGCGGACGGCCAGGGCGGGCCGCCCGTCCTCGCTCGCCGCGAGGCCGGCCGCGTAGAGCTCGGCGGCCCGTGCCGGGAGGACGGGCGGGGTCAGAGCAGAAGCGATGGCGTCACCACCCGGGGCGTTCCGGAGTCGGGCGGGTGGATGAGCAACTGGGCCAGGCCGTGCGGCACCTCGTCGAAGACGAACCGGCCGGTCTCGTCGGCGGTGACCGTGCGGGGGCCGGCGGGCTCGGGCAGGCGCAGCTCGACGACGAGGGCGGCGCCGGGTGCGAGCCAGCCGTCGACGCGTACGAGATTGTCCGCGCGCTCCACAATCGTGATCATCACGGTGCGGCTGCTGGCGTCGAAGGTGACCGTCCGCGCCTGTTCGCCGGCGCGGGCCAGGGCCGGCTCGGCGGCCGCCAGGCGGGCCACCTCGGCCTCCAGGTCGGTGAGCGCCAGCGCGAAGAGGACCCGCTCGTCGAGGTCGGCGGGCGGCGGGTCGTCGTGAGCGATCCGGGCGAGGATGTCCCGGTCGATGTCGTCGAAGTCGGGCGACGTCATGACGTACCCCCGGAGAAGTCGGCG
The DNA here is from genome assembly GCF_050942195.1 of Actinoplanes sp. CA-142083. Classification (NCBI taxonomy): domain Bacteria; kingdom Bacillati; phylum Actinomycetota; class Actinomycetes; order Micromonosporales; family Micromonosporaceae; genus Actinoplanes; species Actinoplanes sp. CA-142083. The sequence goes on along the minus strand of NZ_CP192076.1, from coordinate 5,200,737 downwards.
GGGGTCAAGACGCACCCTTGGAGAAAGTCGGCGGCGGTCATGACGCACCCCAGGCGGGGTCGGCGAGCAGCATCGCCCGCAGTTTGGCCAAGCAGCGGGACCGGGTCGGTCCGATGCTGCCGTGCGGCATCCCGAAGGCGGACGCGATGACGGTGTAGTCGGGGCGTTCCACCTGCGCGACGATCCGCAGCAGGTCGCGGCAGCGTTCGGAGAGCCGCTCGTAGTGGGTCCACAGGACCCGGTCCCGCTCGTCGGCGATGAGCCGCTCGCCGGGTGCGGGCGCGGGGTCGACGGCCGCCTCGACGGCGACGCCGCCGTCCGGCACGTCGCGGCGGGCTTTCTGCTTGCGGTGCCACGCTTCCCGGCGGGTCGTGGTGATCAGCCAGGCGGTGACGGCCCGCGGCGTACGGATCTCGTGCAGTCGCCGCAGCAGTTCCAGCCACGACGTCTGCACCACGTCGGCGGCGTCCTCGGCGTTGAGGCCCTGCCCCCGCGCCACCCGCCACAGCACCGGGTCGAGTGCCCGTACCAGCTCCCGCAACGACTCCCGGTCCCCGGCCCGCGCCCGGTCGAGCAGGTCGCCGAGGCGCTGGTCCGGGTCAAGATACGGCGACGACATGGGGACGCGCCAGGTCGGCTGCGAAGTTCGCCGCCGAGAACGAGGTGCCGCTCCAGCGGGCCCACTTGTTGTCGGGGAACGTGCTGAACAGGTCGACGCCGTCGCGGTAGCGGCCGACCCAGTCGCCGAAGTTGCTGAAGGCGGCGTGGTACCCGGCGAACCCGGCGCCGACGGCGGTGACCGTGTCGAAGGCCCCCGGGAACACCTGGCCCTCGATGTGGTCGTTGCCGGCCGAGGCCACCAGCTGCACGCCCTTGTCGGCGAGCCTGCTCAGCAGGCTGCTCATCGGATCGACCTGCGGTTCGCGGCCTTCGTCGCCGGGGATCCGGCCGAACGCCATGCAGATCACGTCGACCGGGTTGCCGGCCTCCAGGTGTTCGAGGAGCCAGACGAGCGCCCGGCACACCGTCGACGCGTTGGAGAATCCCTTGTCGTTGAGGACCCGGACGTCGAGGACGCGGGCGCTGGGCGCGGCCTGCCGGATCAGCCCGGCGATGAAGGTGGCGTGCCCGGTCTTGCGCTGCGACAGGTGGTCCACGTGGGCGACGATCGTGTCCTCGGACGGCATGGTTTCCAGCGGCTTCCACTGGTGCCCGGGTTGCCGGGTGGCGTCAATCAGGAACGGGTCCTGCTCGGTGCCGACCTGCAGCCATCGGTGCTCCCGGACACCGGTGTCGAGCAGCGCGATCACCGGACGGCGCAGGGTGGGCGGCAGCGGCTTCCACTCCGGCTTCGGCGGCTCCTCGTCGACAGCGACCTCGACGAACGCGAGGCCGTGGCCGACCGGCTTGCTGGCGGCGAGCTTGAACGTGCCGTCGTAGTAGGCGGGGTCGGGCAGGAGCTGGCCGCCCTCGCCCACGCTCTCCAGCACGCCCAGCACCGCGTCGGCGGTGGCGCCGCCGGTGAGCGGCACTACGTCGACTCCCTCGCTGAGCTGCTCGGGCGTGCCGAGCACGTCCGGCATGCCGGCTTCGGCCAGGATCCCCGCGAAATGCCCGACGGGTTTGCTGGCGCTCGCGAACAGCAACGTGCGGTCGGTGTGAAGCTTGTCGATGGTGCGCATGGGTCCGCCTCCAGGCTTGGCGTGTGCGTCGGTCACCCAAGAGGTGGCCGCGCGCGGGCGCGCAGATACCCATCGTGTCGGCCGAGTGCCTCACACACCGTCACCCGAACGGCTACGCGTCGGGGAACACCTGGTCCACCATCGTCAAGAGAGTCGCGGTCAGGAGCTTGTGGACCTGGGCGCGGGTCAGTTCGCCGCGCTGGAGCCATTCGCGTGCGGTGGAGGTCGCCAGGCCGACGTAGGAGCGGGCCATCGCGTGCAGGGCGCCGCTGCCACCGGGGCGGCCGACGGCGGTGAGCACGCGGTCGGCGGCCACGTCGATGGCCTCGGCGATCACCCGGTCGACGTCGGTGTCGCCGGCCATGCCGCCGGCGGTGATCGCGCCCAGCCAGGACGTGCTGTGCCGGGAGACCACGTCGAGGAACCAGGAGACGATGGCGTCGGCGCGGGTGGGCAGGTCGTCGGCGGGCGGCAGCAGGGTCAGGGCCGCCTCGGGGACGGTGAGCATCACCCGGATGACCTCGAGGTACAGCTCCTTCTTGGTCCCGAAGTAGTGGTTGACCAGGCCGCGGGCCACGCCGGCGCCGCGGGCCACGTCGCCGGTCGAGACGTCGGGATAGCCGCGCTCGCCGAACAACCGCACGGCGACCGACAGGATCTGCTCGCGACGGGCGTCCGGCTCCAGGCGACGGCGCTGCCCCAGGTCCACACTCACGAGGGCGACCTTACCGGCAGCGGCTTGTTGACACACTGCCAACAGTCCCGGAAGAGTGGGCTCATGCCCACCCCCGGACTGGACGGGTACGCCCCGCCGTGGCTGAAGCCCGAACACGACGACCTCGCCGAGCTGGCTCGCGACTTCTTCACCAAACAGGTGCTGCCGCACGCCGAGCGCCTCGAGCGGCAGGGCCACCCCGACCGCGAGCACTACCTGCGCGCCGGCGAGCTGGGCCTGCTCGGCCTGAGCGTGCCCGAGGAGTACGGCGGGGGCGGCGGCGACTTCACCCACGAGGCGGTCCTGCTGCACGAGCAGACGATGGCGGGCGAGGGCAGCCTGGGCCTGGCCGTGCACAGCGGCATCGTCACCGGTTACATCCGGCACTACGGCACCGAGGAGCAGAAGCAGCGCTGGCTGCCGGGGCTGGCGAGCGGCGAGCTGATCGGCGCGATCGCCATGACCGAGCCCGGCGGCGGCTCCGACCTGCAGGCGATCCGCACCAAGGCCGTGCGCGAAGGCGACGATTACGTGATCTCGGGGTCGAAGACGTTCATCACGAACGGCGGCCTCGCCGATCTGGTCATCCTGGCCGTCAAGACCGACACCACACAGGGCGCTGCCGGAATTAGCCTGATTGTCTGCGAAATTTCGGATAAGTCGGAGGGGTTTCGAAGGGGACGGCTGCTCGAGAAGATCGGGCTGCACTCGAACGACACGGCGGAGCTGTTCTTCGACGACTTCCGAGTAAGTCACCGCAATCTTCTCGGAGAGGAAGGGGCGGGTTTCTACCAGATGATGGCCCAGCTCCCCCAGGAAAGGCTGGTCATCGGGGTAGGAGCGGTCGCGGCGATGCAACGGGCGGTGGAACTGACCGTCGCGTACGCGAAAGAGCGCACCGCCTTCGGCAAGCCCCTGACCGGCCACCAGAACACCCGCATGGTCCTGGCCGACTGCGCCACCCGTACGCGTGCCTCGCGAATTTTCCTCGACGACTGCATCGCCCGCCACGCCCGTGGTGAGCTCGACGTGCCGACGGCCGCGATGGCGAAACTCTGGCTGACCGAGGGGCAGTGCGAGGTCGTCGACAAATGCCTGCAGATCTTCGGCGGCTACGGGTACACCACGGAGTACCCGATCGCCCGGATGTACGCCGACGCGCGGGTCCAGAAGATCTACGGCGGCACCAACGAGATCATGAAGGAGCTGATCGCCCGTGTCCTCTGAGGCATTCGTGTACGACGCGGTGCGCACCCCGCGCGGCCGCGGCAAGCCCACCGGCGCCCTGCACGGCGTCAAGCCGATCTCGCTGGTCACCGGCCTGATCGACGCGGTGCGGGAGCGCAACCCCGGCCTCGACCCCGCCGGCATCGACGACCTGGTGCTCGGCATCGTCACCCCGATCGGTGAGCAGGGCGGCGACCTCCCCCGCGCCGCAGCGCTGCTGGCCGGCCTGCCCGACACCGCGGCCGGCGTGCAGCTCAACCGCTTCTGCGGCTCCGGCCTCGAAGCCGTCAACCAGGCCGCCGCCCGCATCCGCAGCGGCTGGGAACACCTGATCCTGGCCGGCGGCGTCGAGTCGATGTCCCGCAACCCGATGGGCTCCGACGGCGGCGCCTGGTTCCTCGACCCCGAGACGGCCCTGGCCACCGGCTTCGTCCCGCAGGGCGTCAGCGCCGACCTGATCGCCACCGTCGAGGGCTTTTCGCGCGACGACGTCGACGGCTACGCCCTGCGGTCGCAGGAAAGGGCCGCCAAAGCCATCGCCGCCGGGCATTTCAAAGATTCGATCATTCCCGTACGGGATCCGAGCGGCCTGACGATCCTCGAGAACGACGAGCACCCGCGCCCCGACACCACCCGCGAGGGCCTGGCCAAGCTCAACGCCTCGTTCGCGACGATCGGCGAGGCGGCCGGCTTCGACGCCGTGGCTCTGCAGAAATACCACTGGGTCGAGAAGATCGACCACGTCCACCACGCCGGCAACTCGTCCGGAATCGTGGACGGCGCGGCACTTGTCGCGATCGGGTCGCAGCAGGCGGGCGAGCGAGCCGGTCTGACCCCGCGCGCCCGGATCGTCGCCGCCGCGGTCACGGGCGCCGACCCGACGATCATGTTGACCGGTCCCATCCCGGCGACGCAGAAGGCGCTCGCGATCGCCGGCCTCCAGACCGCCGACATCGACCTCTTCGAGATCAACGAGGCCTTCGCCGCCGTCGTGCTCAAGTACGAGCGCGATCTCGGGCTCGACCCCGAGAAGGTCAACGTCAACGGCGGCGCCATCGCCCTCGGCCACCCGCTCGGCGCCACCGGCGCGATGCTGCTCGGCACCGCCCTCGACGAGCTGGAGCGCCGCGACCAGCGCCGCGCCGTCGTCACCCTGTGCATCGGCGGCGGCATGGGCGTCGCCACCGTGATCGAGAGGCTGTGATGATTCGCTACGACCGCGACCCGGACGGCGTCGTCACCCTCACCATGGACGACCCCGACCAGTCCGCCAACACCATGAACACCGCCTACGTCGAGGGCATGTCCGCCGCCCTCGACCGCCTGGAGGCCGAGCGCGGGGACGTCACCGGCGTGATCGTCACGAGCGGGAAGACCACCTTCTTCGCCGGCGGCGACGTGACCCTGATGAGCACGGCCACGCCCGGCGACACCCAGAAGCTGTCCGACCTGCTCGGCCTGATCAAGGGCGACCTGCGCCGCCTGGAGACCTACGGCCGCCCGGTCGTCGCCGCGGTCAACGGGGCCGCGCTCGGCGGCGGCCTCGAGATCGCCCTCGCCTGCCACCACCGGATCGCCCTGGACGCGCCCGGCACCCGGCTGGGCTTCCCCGAGGTCACGCTGGGCCTGCTCCCGGGTGCGGGCGGCGTGACCCGCACCGTACGCATGCTGGGTCTTGCTCCTGCCCTGACGACTTGGCTGCTCACCGGCCGGCGGTACCGCCCGAAGGACGCCGCCGGCAACGGCCTGGTGGACGAGATCGCCGCGACGCCGGAAGACATGATCAAGCGCGCGAAGGCATGGATCGCCGCCAATCCCGGCGCCGCCCAGCCGTGGGACCAGCCCGGCTACAAGATGCCCGGCGGCACGCCCAGCACGCCCAAGCTGGCCGCCCAGCTGCCCGCGTTCGCCGCCACCCTGCGCAAACAGCTCAAGGGCAACCGCCTGCCGGCCCCGGAGGCGATCCTGGCGACGGCCGTCGAGGGCGCGCAGGTCGACTTCGCGACCGCCCAGGTGATCGAGACGCGGCACCTGATCACGCTGCTCACCGGGCAGATCGCCAAGAACATGATGGGCGCGCTCTTCTTCGACATGCGCGCGGTCAACGGCGGCCTCGCCCGCCCCCGCGTCGAGGTCCTGCCCGCCACCAAGATCGCCGTGCTCGGCGCCGGCATGATGGGCGCCGGCATCGCCCAGGCCTGCGCCCGCGCCGGCCTGTCCGTGGTGGTCAAGGACGTGACGCCCGAGCTGGCCGCCCGCGCGGCCGGCGAGGGGATCGTCACCACCGCCGATATCGAGGACCTGCGCGGCTGCGACGTGGTGATCGAGGCGGTCTTCGAGGATCCGGCGCTCAAGGCGAAGGTGTTCGCCGAGGTCGAACCGGTCCTGGCGCCGGGCGCGCTGCTCGCCTCCAACACGTCGACGCTGCCGATCACCGGCCTCGCCGGGGGCGTGAGCCGGCCCGCCGACTTCATCGGCATGCACTTCTTCTCGCCGGTCGCCAAGATGCCGCTGCTGGAGATCGTCGTCGGCGAGCGGACCCGGGACGAGGCCGTGGCACGCGCCTTCGACCTGGGCCGGCGCATCGGCAAGACCCCGATCGTGGTCAACGACGCGCGAGGGTTCTTCACCAGCCGGGTGATCGGCAAGTTCATGGACGAGGCGATCGGCATGCTCGCCGAGGGCGTCCCGGCGGCGTCGATCGAGCAGGCCGCGCTGCAGGCCGGGTATCCGACCGGGCCGCTCGCGCTGGCCGACGAGGTCAGCATCGGGCTGATCCAGCGCATCCGCCGGCAGTTCGAGGCCGCGAACGTGGCCTTCGAGCGGCAGCCCTCGCATGATCTGGTGGACGCGATGGTCGACAAGCATGACCGGCCGGGTCGCGCTTCGGGGCGCGGTTTCTACGCGTACGAGAACGGCAAGCGCACCGGCCTGTGGGACGGCCTCGCCCAGCTCGCCACCCCCGAAGGCCGCGCGGTGCCGTTCGCCGACCTGCAGGACCGCTTCCTGTTCGCGGAGGCCCTCGACGCGCGCAAGTGCCTCGACGAGGGCGTGCTGCGCACCGAGGAGGACGGCAACGTCGGCTCGATCCTCGGCATCGGCTACCCGGCCTGGACCGGCGGGGTGCTGCGGTTCGCGAAACAGCACGCGGACTTCCCCGGGCGCGCCACCGAGCTCGCCGCCCGCTACGGCGAGAGGTTCGTGCCGGCATGAGTGGTCCCCTCGCCGGTGTCCGGGTCGTCGAGCTCGCCGGGCTCGCGCCGGGACCGTTCGGCTGCATGATCCTGGCCGACCTCGGCGCCGACGTGATCCTGGTCGACCGGCCCGGCGGCGGCCGCACTCCCCCGCACGGGCCCATGCAGCGCGGCCGCCGCGTCGTCGAGCTCGACCTGAAGACCCCCGAGGGCATCGAGTCCCTGCTGCGCCTCGTCGAGCGGGCCGACGTGCTGGTCGAGGGCTACCGTCCCGGCGTCGCCGAGCGCCTCGGCTTCGGCCCCGGTGACTGCGAGAAGATCAACCCCAGGCTTGTGTACGGGCGGATGACCGGCTGGGGCCAGGACGGGCCCCTGGCCGCGCGCGCCGGGCACGACATCGACTACATCGCCGTGGCGGGGGCGCTCGAGCCGATCGGGCGCGCCGGCGAACGGCCGCACGCGCCGCTCAACCTGATCGGGGATTTCGCGGGCGGCGGCATGCTGCTGGCGGTCGGGATCCTGGCGGCGCTGCTCGAGCGGGAGCGGTCCGGCTGCGGGCAGGTCGTCGACGCCGCGATGGTGGACGGCTCGGCGCTGCTCATGGCGTTCTTCCACGGGATGATCGCGAACGGCTCCTGGCCGTTCCCGCGCGGGGCGAACCTGCTCGACGGCGGCGCGCCCTTCTACGACACGTACGAAACCTCGGACGGCGGGTTCGTGGCGGTCGGCGCCCTCGAACCCGCCTTCTACGCGGCTTTGCTGGATGGGCTCGGCCTCACCGATGCCGACCTGCCCGGTCAACTCGACCGGAACGGGTGGCCCCTCCTGCGCGACCGATTCGCTTCGGTCTTCCGGACCCGTACGCGTGGTGAATGGACCGGCGTGTTCGCCGGCACCGACGCCTGCGTGGCGCCGGTGCTCTCCCCCGCCGAGGCGCCCGGACACCCGCACAACCAGGCCCGGAAAGCCTTCGTCGAGGTGGACGGCCTCGCGCAGCCGGCGCCGGCGCCCCGGTTCGCCCGCACCCCGCCCGACACGCCGTCCGGGCCTTCCGCGGTCACCGTCGACGAGGTGCTGACCGGCTGGTAACGCCTCAGAAGCCCGGCCCGGACGCCGATCCGACCGGGGATGATGACTACCACCTGTGACCCGTCGCTGCTGCGTAAGCGGAAGACCGTCGAGGCCGCCTCCTTCGTGGCGCGCGGCGTCGGGTTGCTGGCCACCGTCGCGTTCCTGGCCGAGGCCATGGGACCGATGAGCCACCACCCGCCGCCGGCGCTGCGTACCTCGCTGTGGCTGGGGGTGCTGCTGATGCTGATCGCGAACGTGCTCACCGCGGTCAACCACCGCCGGCCGGAATCGCCCTACTACAGCGCGCTGAGCGCGGTGCAGGTCGCGCTGGACACCAGCACGGTCACCGGCATCGTGGTCTGGGCGCAGGGCTACAACGCGCAGACCGCCTGGCCGCTGCTGATCATCGCGATCGTGGTCGGGGCCTACCGGCACCGGCTGGCCGGGGCCCTGGTCGTCTGGGCGGTCACGACGGCCGGCTTCGGGCTGGCCATGAAGATCATCCCGCAGCCGGCGCTGCGCGAGGGCGAGGTGCTCACCGCCGCGGTGATCGGCCTGATCGTCGCGGTGCTCTGCGGCATCCAGGGCGACGCGTACTCCCAGCAGGTCAAGGAGCTCGAACGGGCCCGCCAGGCGCTGCACCACCAGGCCCACCACGACCCGCTCACCGGGCTGCCCAACCGCGACCAGGTCGCGTCCTTCGCCGCCACCCAGCGCGGCCGCGCCCTCGCCGTGCTGCTCCTCGACCTGAACGCCTTCAAGCTGGTCAACGACACCCTTGGGCACGCGGCCGGCGACCGGCTGCTGCAGGAGGTCGGGCGGCGGCTGTCCGCGGGCCTGCGCGCCGGCGACCTGGCCGGGCGGATCGGCGGCGACGAGTTCGTCGTGCTCATGCCGGGCGCCTCCCCGGCCACAGCCGGCGAGCTTGCCGCGCGGCTGCGCGAGGAGATCTGCCGGCCGGTCGACATCGACGGCACACCGGCCGTCGTGGGCGCCAGCATCGGCATCGCGTGCCGTGACGCCGGCTCCGATCTCGGCCTCGACGCGCTGACCCGCACCGCCGACGAGGAGATGTACCGCGACAAGGTGGCGTCCCGCTAATCGCCAGACTTTAGGTTTCCACGTTGCTTTGCGGTTGCCTCCCTCAGGTGAGCTGCCTCACTCGTCGATCTGCCGGGCAACAGACGACCGCAACGCTTCGCCGAAGCAGCGGCAGACCAGCAGAGGCAGAGACAATGCGGAGACTGCAAGACATCGGAGTCGCGAAGCGACTGGGCCTCATCGTCAGCACCGGGGCCGTGCTTCTCGCCGCGCTGGCCTGCATCAACCTGTACAGCCAGAACAAGGTCGCCGACCAGAGCCGGACGATCACCGGCCTGCAGCAGGGCCTCGGCGCCCTGAACCACCTGGACACCCGGCAGAGCGAGCTGAAGGTCGACGCCTACCGGTCGCTGCTCGGCCAGGACGTCACCCAGGACGTCGTCGACGACGTGCAGTCCTCCACCGAGGCCGCCGACGCGGTCGCCGCCTCCGGCCTCACCCCCGCCATGCTGGCGACCTTCACCTCGATCCGCCCCGACTTCGTCGACTTCAGCGCGTTCATCACCGACTTCACCAACGCCGCCAAGAACGACCGGGCCGCCGCGGTCAAGAACATCGGCGAGATCGCCGAGCGCAACCACAAGACCGACGACGAGCTGGGCGCGCTGGTCGACGAGGCCAGCGCCGCCGCGGTCCAGGAGCAGAAGGACATGGACTCCACGGTCGCCTTCTCCCGGCTGCTCGCGCTGATCGTCGCCGGCCTCGGCCTGCTCGTCATGATCGCCTTCGCGGTCCCGCTGGTGCGCTCCATCCTCAAGCCGGTCCGCCGCCTCGGCGAGGTCGTCGACGCGCTCGCCAAGGGCGACCTGACCGTCCGCAGCGGCATCACCAGCAAGGACGAGCTGGGCACGATGGCCACCCACCTGGACAACTCGCTCGAGGCGTTGCGCGAGTCGATGGGCACCATCGCCGCCGACGCCGACATGCTGGCCAGCGCCTCCGCCGAGCTGTCCGCGGTGGCCGGCACGATCGCCGACGCCGCCGGCGACACCAACGCGCAGACCGCCTCCGCGGCCGCCGAGGCCGAGGAGATCTCCCGCAACGTGCAGTCGGTCGCCGCCGGCTCCGACGAGATGGGCCTGGCGATCCGCGAGATCTCCCGCAACACCAGCGAGTCGGCCCAGGTCGCCATGGTCGCCGTGTCCGAGGCCGCCCGCGCCACCGAGACCATGCGCCAGCTCGGCGAGTCCTCGGCCGAGATCGGCAACGTCATCAAGCTGATCACCGCGATCGCCGAGCAGACCAACCTGCTCGCCCTCAACGCCACCATCGAGGCCGCCCGGGCCGGCGAGATGGGCAAGGGCTTCGCCGTCGTCGCCTCCGAGGTCAAGGACCTCGCCCAGGAGACCGCGAAGGCCACCGAGGACATCGGCGCCCGCGTCGCCGCCATTCAGCAGGGCACCACGGGCGCCGTCGAGGTCATCTCCCGCATCTCCGAGGTCATCAACCAGATCAACGAGTTCCAGACGACGATCGCCTCCGCGATCGAGGAGCAGACCGCCACCACCGGCGAGATGAGCCGCAGCATCGGCGAGGTCGCGAGCGGCTCCAACCGCATCGCCGTCAACATTTCGGACGTGTCGACGGCCAGCGCCACCTCGGCCGAGGGCGTCGAGCAGACCCGCCAGGCGTCCAACGAGGTCGCCCGCACGGCCGAGGAGCTGCGCAACCTCGTCGGCGCCTTCAAGTACTGAGTCACGGCGTGGCCGCGGCCACCAGCTCCTGATAGGCGGCGACGCCGTCGGGGTCGGTGGCCGCGTCCAGGTACCAGTTGTCCAGCTGCCAGTAGCTGATGATGTGGAAGTTGTGGCCGGTCAACCAGGTCCGTGAAGCCCGGATGGCCGGCCCGCGCGACGCCTGGACCCCCTGGTCGTCGATGATGCCCCACTCGGGCAGGGTGAGCGGCTCGCCGAGGCCGGCGAACGCGTTGTACCAGCGGGTCATCCGCGGATCCAGGCCGATGCTGACCGGGTCGTCGGGCTCGCTGCCGCGGGTGCTGGCCTGCCAGTACAGATCCAGCCCGTACGCGTCGGCGTACGCGGCCGGGACGATCCAGTCCTGGATCTCGTTGCTGCCGCCGGTGCCGTTGTTGGTGACCTTGGACGAGCCCGGCCGCCACTGGTACGACATGTAGATCGGCACCACGGTCACGCCCGGGTTGGCCGCCTTCGCCACGGTGTAGACCCGCTGGAACGCGGCGACGAACTGCACGCCGGTCATGTCGTTCTCGGGCTCGTGGTTGTAGGTCAGGTAGCTGCCGGCCGGCATGGCCAGCGCGATGTTCTGGATCTCGGAGTCACACCAGCCGGCCGCCACTCCGGCTGGTGTGCACGACGTCTTGAACGAGTACCAGAGCACCGCGCCATGGTTGTTGTGACAGTTGATCGCGTCGGCGGGCGGCAACTGCCCGGCCGAGGCGAAGACCCGGCGGATCCCCAGGTTGCCCAGGTGGGTCCGCTCGTCGAGGAAGCCGGCACAGGTGTTGCCGCTGCCGACGGTGTCGGCCGCCGAGGTCGTCGCGCCGACCGCGAGGGTGGGCAGAGCGGCCCGGGCCGGGGCCGGGGCGGCCAGGAGCACCACCGCGGCGGCGACCACAAGTGAGCGATACAGAACACGCGCCATGCCCGGACGGTAGGCAGGGCCATCGACAGATCGCCATTTAACGATCGCTCATGTCGCTTTCAGTCCACCGGGCCGTAGGCTTCTCGAGGTGATCGGATCCGACTGGTTCCTGCTCGGGGCACCCTGGGACTGCTCCGGCACCAACCGCGGCGAGGCGCAGGCCCCGGGGGCACTGCGCGGGGCGGGGCTGGCCGGCCTCGTCGACGTCGACCTCGGTGACGCGGCGACGGCGATCTCCAGCAGCCGTCGCGACCGGGCCACCGGGGTGCGCGCGCTGCCCGAGACCATCGCCGCCGCCCGGGAACTGTCCGCCGCCTTGTGGGACGGCGTCCGTGACCACCCCGGGCGCCGGCCGCTGGTCCTCGGCGGCGACTGCAGCCTGCTCCTCGGCGTGTTCGCCGGTGCTCACGCCGTACGCGGTGATCTCGGTCTTTGGATCGTCGACGGCCACCCCGATTATCTCGACGCACAAAGCTCGGACACCGGCGAGACGGCCGACCTGGAGCTCGCCGTGCTCACCGGCGACGGCCCACCTGACCTGCTGGCGCTGGGCGGAACGGTACCGATGGTGGCGGCTCGGCACGTCGCGCTGATCGGGCACCGCACCGCCGATCTCGATCCCGCGGCGGCCGCCGAGCTGGGTCGCGTGCCGGCCGGCATGGTCACCATCGACGCCACCGCGGTCGTCGGCGACCCGCACGGCGCGGGCGACGAGGCGGCGGCGTGGGCCGATCGACCGATGTGGCTGCACGTCGACGTGGACGTCCTCGACCCGTCGGCCCTGCCCGCGGTGACCTACCCGCAGGCCGGCGGGCCGGATCTCGACCAGCTCGCGGCCGTCCTGACGCCGCTCGCCCGATCGCCCCACCTGGTCGGCGTCAGCATCGCCGACTTCCGCCCGGATCTCGACCCCGGCGGCGCCCAAGCGGCGCGGCTGGTCGCCCTTCTCGACCGCGTCCTGTGATAGAACCGCTGCACATGCGCTCGCGGAAGTACCGCATCGTCACGACGGTCGAGCGGCTCAACAACCGCCTGACCCGCTTCGCCCTGCGCAAGGGCATCGCTCCCCGGGCCTTCGCGCTGCTGGAGACGACGGGCCGGCGCACCGGGCTCCCCCGGCACACCCCCGTGGGCAACGGCTGCGTCGGCGACACGTTCTGGCTGGTGGCCGCGCACGGAACCCAGGCGGACTTCGTCCGCAATTTAAGGGCCCATCCCGCCGTACGGGTGAAGGTCGCGCGCGTCTGGCGCACCGGTACGGCCGTGGTGCTGCCCGATGACGACGCCGAAGCCCGCTCGCGAACTCTGCCGTACCAGTGGGACGCCGCGCTCGGCCGGCTGATGGCCTCGAGCCCGTTGACGATCCGCATCGACCTCGATCCCGGCCGCTGAGCCGGTCAGCGCCGCCGCCACTGGAGCATGGCGGCGGTGGCGTCGTCGCGGAGCTCGCCGTCCTCGTAGGAGACGATCGCCTGGATCAGGCGGCGCATGGTTTCCGGCGCGGGGATGCCGCCGGCCAGCGAGTCGAGCAGGAACTCGCTGAGCCGCTCGGCGCCGAACAGCTCGCCCGACGCGTCGCGCGCCTCGGTGATGCCGTCGGTGTAGAGGACCAGGGTGTCGCCGGGTTCGAGTTGCTGCTCGACGACCCGTGGCGGCCGGTCGATCATGTGGCCGAGGCCGAGCGGCAGCGCGTTGGGCGTGGGCAGCGAGGGCAGGGCCCGCCCGGCCCGCAGGAACAGCTCGGGGGGATGGCCGGCGCTGATCCGCCGGTAGGCGCCGGTCGCGATGTCCAGCTCGGCCACCAGCCCGGTGACGAAGGCGCCGGGGTACTGCGCGCGGATCCACTTGTCGATCGACCGGCAGGTGTCGGCCAGGGCGAGCCCGGACCGGCGGGCGTTGCGGTACGTGTTCAGCGTCAGGGTGGTCAGCGCGCTGGCGCTGATGCCGTGGCCGACCGTGTCGAAGAGCGCGACGTGCAGGACGTCCTCGTTGGCCGCGTAGTCGAACGCGTCGCCGCCGACTTCGTAGCAGGGTTCGAGCACGGCCGTGACCATCGTGCCGTCGACGGCGAAGGTGAGCGGCGGCAGCTGGTTCCAGATGATCTCGGCGGCCAGCTGCATCGGCATGCGCCGGCGGGTGTGCTCGACCGCGTCGCCGTAGAAGCGCCGGCTGGCGATCAGCTCGGCGACCAGGGCGGCGATCACTTCGAGGTCGAGACGGTGCGCGTCGGAGGGATGGGCCTTGATCCGGAACTCCAGGACGCCGAGCCGCTCGGCGCCGTGCAGCAGCGGCAGCCACAGCACCCCGCCGCCGCCCTCGTCGAGCCACTGCTGCTCGGCGGTGGTGAAGGCGCGGCCGGCGGGGGTGCCCTCGACCGGCAGAGCGGTCGCGGTGTCGAGGGTGGTGCCGCGGAGCGGATGCAGCGCGACCTGCCCGTAGTCGACCAGGAGCACGGTGGCGGTCTCGGCGTCGAGCAGAGGCGCGGCCGCCGCGAGCACCGCCGGCAGGTCCTCGGCCCGGCCACGGTGTCGCAGATCCATGAGCCGGCGCACGGCTTCCATCGAGGCGACCATCACCCCCCATCCTGCAACTCGCGGCGCGAAGTCGCAGCACCGGCGGGAGACCCGCTGATCAGAAGACCCGGATGGCGGCCTCCGCGGGCGCGGCCAGGAGGTCCTCGATCTCGTCGTCCAGGCGGACCAGGGTCAGCGACGCGCCGGCCATGTCGAGCGAGGTGCAGTACTCGTTCACATAGCTGCGGCCGATTGTGATCCCCCGCTCGGCAAGCCGCTGGTGGGCCCGGCGGTAGCAGATGTAGAGCTCGCTGACCGGAGTCCCGCCCAGCCCGTTGATCATCAGGGCCACCCGGTCGCCGGAGTTGTAGGGCAGGTCGGTGACGACGGCCTCGAGCATGTCGTCGACGATCTCGTCGGCGGACTTCATCTTGCGGCGCTCGCGGCCCGGCTCGCCGTGGATGCCGACGCCGAACTCCATCTCGTCGCCGCCCAGCTCGAACAGGGGCGAGCCCTTCGCGGGCGGCGTGCAGGCGGTCAGCGCGACCCCCATCGTCCGGGTCACGTCGTTGACCTTCTTGCCGATCCGGAGCAGCTCGTCGAGGTCGGCGCCCCGCTCGGACGCGGCGCCCACCGCCTTGATCACGAAGAAGTTGCCGGCGACGCCGCGGCGGCCCACGGTGTACAGGGAGTCCTGCACGGCGACGTCGTCGTTGATCGTGAGGATCTCGCAGCGTACGCCGTCGGCCTCGGCCATCTCCTTGCCCATGTCGAAGGCCATCCGGTCGCCGGTGTAGTTGTTGACCAGCAGCAGGACGCCCTTGGGCGAGGCGAGCAGCTTCGCGGTCTCGTAGACGTAATCCATCGGCGGCGCGGCGAAGACGTCGCCGGGGCAGGCCGCGTCGAGCATGCCCTTGCCGACGGCCATCACGTGGGCCGGCTCATGGCCGGAGCCCGAGCCCTGCACGATCGAGACCTTGCCGTCCGAGGGCGCGTCGGCCCGCATGATCAGGTTGTAGGCGGGGACGTACTTGAGGGTGCCCGGGTTGGCGAGGGCGACGCCCTCCAGCATCTCGGGGACGTAGCTCTTCGGGTCGTTGACGAACTTCTTCACGGCGAAGCCTCCTTCACTTCCAGGTCTCGCTGATCCGTTCGGCGATGACGGCCACCGCCGTGGCGCCGGCGTCGACCGAGCCCCGGCTGCGCTCGCCGGTGTAGGCCGCGCGGCCGCGCTTGGCGACCATGCCGCTGGTGGCGTCGGCCGCCTCCCGGGCGCTGGCCGCGGCGGCCCGGATCGCCTCCTCCGTGCTCGCGCCCCGGCCGAGCTCGCTCTCCAGGCGGTCGGTCATCGGGACCAGCGCGTCCAGCAGCGTCTTGTCGCCCACATCGGACTGGCCGCGCGCCTTGATGCCCTCGATCGCCGCCCGCAGCATCGCGACGACCCCGTCGCCGGCGGCGCCGCCGGCCCGGATGAACGCCGTGCCCCAGAGCGGCCCGGAGGTGCCGCCGATCCGGGAGGCGATGACCATTCCCGTACGTTTCAGGAAGGTCCCGTCGTCGGTGCGGTCGAGGTCGTCCCAGCCTTCGAGGAGCTTCTCGAAGCCGCGGGCGAGGGAGTATCCGAAGTCGCCGTCGCCGACGACCGAGTCCAGGTCGCCGAAGTACTTCTCGTTCTCGATCGCGGTCTCGGCGATCGTCCGGACCACCTGCTCGGTCGTGCTCATCGCGGCTCCTCCAGACAGGCGCGCAGGTCGTCGAGCGTGAGGTAGCCGCCCGGTTTCGCCGCGCTGCGGTTCGCCAGCACCTCGATCGGCGGGCGGCCGGGGTCGCCCAGCTCCGAGACCACCAGGGCGGCCTCGGTGAAGTCCTCGTCGCGGGTGTATCCGTTCACCGTCACCAGGCAGCGCAGACCCGCGCCGGCGGCGGCCAGGAGCCCGTTGCGCGAATCCTCGACAACCAGCGTGTCCACAGGGCTCAGGCCGAGCCGGTCGACCGTCAGCCGATAGATCGCCGGGTCGGGTTTCTTGGCCGGCACGATGTCACCGGCGAAGACCGGGACACTTTTCGCGGTCTCCCCGCCGACCGCGCGCTCGAGCACCGCCCGTACGGAATCCTCGGCCGACGTCGACGCGACCGCGACCGTCCACCCTTGCGCGAGCGCCGCCTCGATGATGCGGGCGATTCCCGGCCGCGGCGGGATGTGGCCTTCGGCCACCAGCTTCTTGAACGCCGCCGTCTTGGCCTTGTGCCATTTCACCAGCAATTCCGTACGGTCACCGCGCACCGAGTTCGCGAAAGCGGGATCGTCGAACAGGCTGGCCATCCGCTCCTTGCCGCCGCCGATGCTGAGCTTTTCGCCGTACTCCCGCTCGCTCCAATGCGCGGGCAGGCCGAACTGCTCGAAGGTGGCGTTGAAGGCGGGCAGATGACCGTAGCGCTCGGTGTCGGCCAGCACGCCGTCGCAATCGAAGACGAGCGCGGTCACCACGCTTTCCCCGATCCTCCGAAAAGGCGGATGTGCCGCTGGGCCATTTCCATGACGGCGGCCCGCTGGGCCCGGAAAAGCGTGGGCGGATCCCATTTGCCGGCCTTTTCGGCGGCGTCGAGATGCTTCAGCCCCGACTTCATGAAACTTTCCTTGAGCGCCGTCGAGATGTTCACCTTCGCGCAGCCGCGGGCGATCAGGTCGGTGAACTGCTCGTCCGACAGCCCGGTCCCGCCGTGCAGCGCCATCGGCACCCCGGTCGCCGCCACCAGGTCGCTGACCCGCTGCGCGTCCAGCTTGGGCGCCTGCTTGTACTGCCCGTGCGCGTTGCCGATCGCCGGCGCGAAACAGTCGACGCCGGTGTGCTTGATGAAGTCGACCGCCACCTCAAGTGAATGGATCTTCGACGCCTCCTCGGAGCCGATGTCGTCCTCCACCCCTTGGATGCCCTCGATCTCCCCTTCGACGTGCGCGCCGGTCCGCCGGGCCTCCGCCACCACCTCGGTGGTCTGCCGCAGGTTCTCGGCCACGTCCAGCTCATGCGCGTCGAACAGCACCGAGTTCCAGCCGCCGGCCAGGCAGTCCGAGATCACCGCCCGGTCCGGGCAATGGTCGAGATGCAGCGTGACCGGCACGTCGACCCCGCGCATCAGCGCCCGGAAAATGTCGAGGAGCTGCTCCCGGCCGTACTGCTTCACCGTCTTCACCGACGTCTGCAGAATGACCGGCGCCCGCTCCTCGACGGCCGCCGCCAGCACCGCCTCGATGCTCAGGTCATTGATGATGTTGAAGGCGCCGACCCCGTAGCGCTCGGCCAGAGCACGATCGAGGATCTCCTTCATCGACACGACGGGCATGCGCCCAGTCAGCCACCCCTCACCCGAAAGCGGTATGGGGTGAATCCCCCAGCCAGCCGTTGTCCATCGCCGTCACTACGGCGGCTGTGCGGTTGAAGGTGCCGGTCTTGCGCATGATGGCTGCGACGTGCTTTTCGACGGTCTTCGGTGACAGGCCCAGGCGCGAAGCGATCTCCCGGTAGGTCAGGCCCTGGCGCATGAGCTCCAGCACGTCGGACTCCCGTGCGGTGAACGGCGGCGGTGACGCGTACGGGATGTCGGCTCGTAGGACGACCCCCCACCCGCGCACGCGTTCGACGGTGACCTCGCCGCCGGTGATTCTTGGCGGTGCGGCCGCCCAGGCCGAGCCGTCGGTCTCGTCGCGGACCATCACGCGCACGCCGTCGGGGCGGTAGACGATGCCGACCCGGAGCTTGTCGCCGGCGTCCGCCACCAGGTCGGCCGCTACCCGGGCCACCTCCGGCGCGACCGGGCGCACCTCGCCCGCCTCGGTGACGACGTTGCCCGCGCGGCGCAGGACCGAGGCCAGCGAAGTGCCGAAGCGGCCGCTGCGGACGATCGCGGCGGCTGCGGTCTGGGTCAGGGTTTCCAGGTCGTCCACGGCCTGCGTCTCGAAGGTGCCGGCGCGGGGTGCGAAGGTCACGCTGACGGCGATCACCTCGCCGCGCCACCAGATGGGCACCGCGGCGGCCGGGCCGCGGCGCTTGGGGTCGGCGCCGTCCAGGTGACCGGCGCGCAGCTGGCCGTACTCGGGGATGACGACCGGGCGGCGGCGGCCGAACGCTCGGCCGGTGGCGCCCTCGTCCAGGGGAAACGTGTCGCCCAGCCGGCAGAAGGCGCCGTACTCGGCGGCCTTGGTGTAGCGGCCGGCGGCGGCGTCGATCAGCGAGACGCTGCCGGCGGCGGCGCCGGTCAGGCGGGCGGTGTGGCGCAGCAGGCGGCGCAGGACAGGCTCGAGCCGCAGGTCGCCGTAGACGTCGGCCACCGCTTCGGCCAGCCGGAACCCCTCCCCGGCGCTCATTCCCCGAACCTAATCCCGGTGTGCGGTCACGATCCAGGCGCGGGAGTCGAACCAGACCCCGTCGTCGGTCAGGTGCGCCTCCAGCATCTCGCGCAGGCGTTCCTTCGCGCCGGGCTTCCTCAGCGCCTCGATCGTGGACGTGAAGCCGCTGACCCAATCCAGTGCGGACGGCAGATCGGGGCCGAAGCAGAGCTGCTCGCGGACCTCTTCGAGGCCGACGCCGCCGAACCCAGCCGCCGTGAGGATCTCCTCGACCTTCGCCGGGTCGCCGAGCGAGAAGGCACCCCGCCCGTCGGTCGGGCCGAGCGCCTCGGTGAGCGCGACGTTCCACTGGTTGAGGCCGGCGGCCTGCCAGACCATCATCACCAGGCGGCCGCCGGGGCGCAGCGCCCGCCCGATGTTGGTGAACGCCGCGACGGGGTCGCCGAAGAACATCGTCCCGAACCGGCTGATCGCCAGGTCGAAGCGGGCGGCCGGGAACGGGTGGACCTGGGCGTCGCCCACCTCGAACGCGACATTGCCCAGCCCCGCGGCCTGCGAACGGGCGCGCTCGATCGCCGGCTCGGAGGTGTCGACGCCGAGCGTGCTGCCGTCCCGCGCCGCCCGCGCGGCCTCCCGGGTGGTCAGCCCGGCGCCGCAACCGACGTCGAGGACGTGATCGCCCGGGCGGACGGCCGCCGCCCGGCGCAGCAGTTCGTTGTGCCGGCGCAGCTCGGTGTCGTAGTTCATCGGCGTCCCTTCACGGTGAGCGCCACGATCAGCGGCGGCAGCACCAACTCGATGACGGTCAGCGGGATCTGGAACCAGTGCGGCGCGCCGTACACCGCGAGCGACAGCAGACGGCCGATGCCGCCGAGGAACATGAAGGCCGCGAGCCATCGTACGATCGAGCGCGGTATCGGCGACTGTCGAGCGACCCAGAGCCACGCCACGCCGTACCCGAAAAATATCGCGTTGTAGAAGCGCTCCCGGCTGTCGACCGTCACGCCCGCGATGGTGTCGGCGGTGCCTTCGCCCGGCACCGAGCCGATGCCCAGCACGACGTGATAGAGCCCGATCCCCGCGCACGCCACCCCCATGGCGACGGCAAGCCATTTCAGCACCCTCTCCACGACGCCTCCCCGTTAGTAGACACCTGCCTACTAACGGAGGCTACGACCGTAGTAGACACGCGTCAACTAAGATGGCACGGTGACCACCCGCCGACGCCTCACCCCCGGCGAGCGGCGCCGCCTGCTCGTCGAGGCCGGCGCCGAGCTGTTCGCCGCCCAGCCGTACGAGTCGGTGCTGATGGAGGACGTGGCGGCGCACGCCGGCGTCTCCCGCGCCCTGCTGTACAAGCATTTCCCGAACAAGCGGGACCTCTTCGCGGCCGTGTACGCGGTGGCATCCGAGGGTCTGCTCGCGGCGACCGAATTGGATCGCCGCACCCCGTTCCTGGATCAGCTCATCGCCGGCCTGGGCGCGCATTTCGACTACTTCGCCGCCAACCGCAGCGCGGTGCTGGCGGCCAACCGGACCCTCGCCGGCGACCCGGTCATCCAGGCCATCGTCACCGGCGAGCTCGCGGAGCTGCGGCGCCGGGTGATCGAGATCAGCGGCCTGGAGGGACACGACCGGGCCGTGCTGGCCGCGGTGCTGACCAGCTGGCTGGTGTTCGTCCGCGTCCTGGTCGTCGACTGGCTCGCCAACGACTCCGTGACCCGCGACGAGCTGAACGACATCTGCGTCGGCGCGGCGCGGGGCGCCCTCGGCGACCTCCTCGAAAAGATCGAGCACAATCGCCTACTGTGAGGTCGTGCCTTCGCGACCCGATCTGGAACGCCTCGTCGTCTGGTGCGACCCCAGCGCGACGGAAAGCCCGTCCCAGTTGCTGCGGCCCGAGCTCGGCGCCGCGCTGATAGTCCACCGGATGACACCTTCGGGCGACGTCGACGGCCTCGCGGCGGCCTGGAAGGGCCGGATCGGCATGTCCGCGCCCTCGAGCATCAGCGAGTTCCCGGCCGAGCGGGTCCGCTTCGGAGGCACGCTGCCCGGCCTGCGCAACCCGGCGAAAACGGCGACGGTGGTCCTGGCCACCGACGCCGGCTCCCTCACCGTCACGCTGTCCGGCGACGTCCTGGCCCCCGATTGGAGCACCCGCTTCGACGCGGCCCACGCCGCCGACACCGCCGGCGTCATCCGCGTCGACTGGACGCTGCCCGGCCACCTGTTCGAGCTGTTCCTTTGGCCCGACCTGGGCATCGGCGTCGACGTCGGCCCGCCGTAAAGCCCGGCATCGGTCAGCGCCGGTCAGGTCGCCCAGCGGACCGGGAGATGTTGACGATCTCGTCAAAGGCCGCCAACGTGTTCGGGTGATCGTCGCCGAGCACCCGCCGTGTGTCGGCCAGGACCTGTTCCAACGCCTTGATCGCCTCTTCCGCCTTGCCGGCGGCCACGAAGGCGACCGCGAGGTTGTGGCGGGTGCCCAGCGTGTCCGGGTGATCGTCGCCGAGCACCCGGACACGGTCGGCCAGGACCCGCTCGAACTCGCCGATCGCCTCCTCCACGCGGCCCGCGCGCTGATAGGCGGCGGCCAACTGGTTGCGGGTCACCAGCGTGCTCCGATGGTCCTCGCCGAGCACCCGCCGCACGTCGACCAGAACCCGCTCCAACGTCGTGATCGCGTCGTCCACCCGCCCCGCAACGCGGTAAGCGACGGCAAGGTTGTGGCGGGTGCCCAGCGTGTCCGGGTGATCGTCGCCGAGCACCCGGACACGGTCGGCCAGGACCCGCTCGAACTCGCCGATCGCCTCCTCCACCCGGCGCGCACGCTGATAGGCGACAGCCAACTGGTTGCGGGTCACCAGCGTGCTCCGATGGTCCTCGCCGAGCACCCGCCGCACATCGACCAAGAGCCGCTCGAAGGCGGTGATCGACTCCTCCACCTTGCCCACATCGCGGGTGGCGATGGCGAGGTTGCTGCGGTCGCTCAACGCGCTCGGGTGATCGTCTCCGACCAAGCGCCGCCATTCGGCCAGCACTCGCTCGTATCCGTCGATAGCTGTGCCGAGGTGGCCTTGGTACTGGTGATAGATGGCCGCCTCGCTGCGCAATTCCACCATTTGCGTGAAGGTGTGGTCAGCCGGGAGGGCTTCGGCCAGCGCGTTGATGTGAGGCAGCAATGACGCCCACAGCGGCCAGCCCTCCACATTGTCCATCGGGTCGTCTGGGGCGGTCGCGTAAAGCAGTTCGACTGCTCGCCGCTGGAAGCCGGTGACCGCCTCGGGCGCGGCAGCGCCCCGGATGACGGACTGAACCAGGCGATGGACGGCCGCTGTCGCCGGGGTCAGCGTGACCATGTTGTAGGACGCGAGCAACCCGAGCGCCCGGTCGACGCCCCCGCGTTCCGGTTCCAAGCCGTGTAACACCTCCCGCGGCAGCTCGTCGGGCGCCAGCCAGGCGAGCACGTTCAGCACGTCCACCGAGACCGGGTCCTCCTCGGCGATCCGGCCGAGCGTCACCGACCACACTCGCGCCACGGCCCGCTCCGCCGCGCCCCGGTCGATCACCGTGGCCAGCATCTGCTGCGGGTCCCGCCGGAGGTCACGCAGGTAGTCGCCCATCGTCGTCTTGGTCTGCCGTAGATATGCCCCGGCCTGCTGCAGCGCCAGCGGCAGGCAGCCAAGCTCCCCAGCGAGCACCGCCGCGGTCTGTGCGTCCTGCTCGGCGGACAGGCGGAGCAGCAGGTCCACGGCCGCTCCGGGGTCGAGCACCTCGACCCGCAAGCATGAGTCGGTGATATCGTCCCAGCCGACGTCCCGGCGGGTCGTGATGACCACGTGGCCGCCGTCGAGCTGGCCCAGCAGCGGCTCGACGTCGGCGCGCTGCTCGACATTGTCGAGGACCAGCAGCCACCCGGGGTGCGCCTGCAGCCAGCCGACCGCCCACCGTGCCGCCTCCTGGCCGGTGGCCACGATCGCCGAGTCGGGGTGCAGCCGGAAGGCCAGTTCGGCCAGCCCGGACTCGATGGCCTGGGAGCTGTCGGCGGTCACCCACCAGACCAACCGGTACGCGGCCCGGCGCCGCCACGCGTATTGCAGGGCCAGCTCGCTCTTGCCCACCCCGCCCAGGCCGTGGACCGCCTGCGACTGGGCCACCACGCCCGTGCCCGACGCCACCGACTCGGCAAGGGCGGTCAGCTCGGCGTCCCGCCCCACGAAGGCCCTCGCCGGCGGCTTCGGCAAGCCGATCATCGCGGGCCAAGGCGCCGGCACGTCCTGGGGGCGGCCGAGCGGGACGGGCTGTCCCTGGAAGGCCCGCGACCGGTCGCCGGTCTGCACTATGCCCTGATTGACGCCGGTCGCCGCCGAGCGCGCGCCACCGGCTACCGCGTCCGCATCCACAATGTCGATGAATAGCACAACCCCGCATCAGCGGTTGGTGACGCTGAAGTGCATGTAGTCCTTCAGGCTGCGCCACTGGCCGCCCCAGAAATACCCGTTCGCGGTGAAGGCTCGCGCCGCGCCCTCGGCGTGGATCATGCCGATCAGGTAGCGGTTGCGGTTGAGCCAGTAGCTGCCGCCGGCGGGTGAGACGGCGCCGTTGCGGATCATCGGGTTCTGCAGCGGGTTGATGTCGATCGCGGTGCCGAAGGCGTGTTCCGACCAGACGTCGGTGCCGCCGACCGGGCGGCAGTGGTAGCCGGCGGTCACGATGCCCATGTTGGTCTCGCCGGGCATGTTCACCGACATCGGGGCCATCGCCATGATGCGGTAGCGCCAGCGGAACAGCGTGAAGAAGATCTGCTGGACCCGCAGGGCGACGTCGCGGTGCACGATGATGCTGCCGTCGTGGTAGGCGCCCTGCAGGTCGATGTAGGAGACCCAGACCTTGCGCAGCATCGCGGGCGGCACGGGGCACTTCAGCAGCGGGTTCCAGTTGACCATCGCGGGGGTGACGAGCTCGATCCGGGAGCGCCACGCCTGCAGCGGTTCGGCGGGAGGCGTCAGGCGCAGCGTCTCGTCGACGTGCACGGGGTAGGGCGGGACGATCTGGTTCCAGCGCCCGATGTCGGCGGCGCGCAGGCCGAAGTCGCGGGCGATGCTCTGCATGGTCTCGCCGGGTGCGACCACGTGCCACACGGCTCGCGCGGCGGACGCCGGTCGCCCCGGCAGGACGAGAACCGGGACGACCAGGGCCAGCAGGAACGCGAGGAGTTTTCTCAGCACGGTTACCGACCGTACGAACCGATTGTCCCCCTCACAGCGGAAACGCGAAACTGATACGGAAATTTCAGGACAAGGCTACGGGTACGGGGTCCAGAGTCACCTCGACCGCAGTGCCGGGCGCCAACGAGGGCACGAGAGCACTGGGCACCTGAGCGACAACAAGCGTCTCCCCCACGGTGACGGTGACGCGGCTGGTCGGCCCGAGGAAGCTGCAGTTCAGGACCCGGCCGGCGCCGTCCGCGGCGGGGGCCACCGACACCGCCTCGGGCCGTACGAGAGCGGTCGCCGAGCCCGAAGGCGCCGGCGAGACGAGCGGCAGCGAGGCGCCTAGCACCGAGATCGTGTCCCCGGAGACCGTCCCGGGAAGCCGGTTGCTGAGCCCCACGAAGTCGGCAACGAACGCCGTCGCCGGCTTCTGATAGACGTCCGCCGGCGAGGCCAGCTGCTCCAGCTTCCCGGACTTCATCACCCCGACCCGGTCGGCGACCGCGAGGGCCTCTTCCTGGTCGTGCGTCACGAACAACGTCGTGGTCCCCACCGACGTCTGGATCCGCTTGATCTCGTCCCGAAGCTGCACCCGCACCTTGGCGTCGAGCGCCGACAACGGCTCGTCCAGCAGCAGCACCGCCGGCTCGATCGCGAGGGCCCGGGCCAGCGCGACCCGCTGCTGCTGCCCGCCCGACATCTGGTGCGGGTACCGCGTCTGGAACCCGCCCAGCCCGACCAGCTCCAGCATCTCGGCAGCCCGGCCCGGCGTCCGGCGCCGGCCGCGCAGACGAAGTCCGAACTCGACGTTCTCCACCGCCGTGAGGTGCGGGAACAGGCTGTACGCCTGGAACACCATGCCCATGTCCCGCTTGTTCGCCGGCAGCCCGGTCACGTCCTTGCCGCCGACCAGGACCTGCCCAGCGTCGGCGTCTTCGAGCCCGGCGAGCACCCGCAAGGCCGTGGTCTTGCCGCAGCCCGAGGGGCCGAGAAGGCAGATCAGCTCCCCCGCCTTGATCGACAGGTCGAGGTTGTCGAGCGCGTGCACCGGCCCGAAGGTGCGGCGCAGCCCGTTGAGATGGACCGCCACGCCGGTCATGAGGCCTCCTTGACGGAACGGCGGCGGTCGCCGACCAACGAGAGCAGCAACAGCAGAACGAACGCGAGCAGCAGCGCCGTGAGCGAGACGGCGACCGACATGGTGGCGCTGCTCTTGCCGAGCAGCGCGATGGAGACCTGCAGGTTGGTGCGATTCAGGAGCGACGCGATGGTGTACTCGCCGAGCACCAGCGCGACCGACAGGAACGCCGCCGACAACACCGCCGAGCGGATGTTCGGCAGCACCACCCGTACGATCACGGTCGCCCACCCGCCGCCGAGGCTCCTCGCGGCCTCCGCCAGGGTTTTCACGTCGATCGCGGCGAGCCCGGCGTCGATCGCGCGATAGGCATAGGGCAAAACGAGGATCGTGTACGCGAAAACCAGCGTCAGCGATGAGCCGCCCAGGAAGTAGACGACCCACGCATAGACCGGCGCCAGCCCGACGACCAGCACGATCGCGGGGATGGTCAGCGGCAGCAGGCACAGGAACTCGATGAGCCGGCGGATCCGGGGCAGCCGCAGCCGTACCCAGATCGCGGTCGGCACCAGGAGAACCAGCATTGACAAAGCCGTGAGGCCTGCCTGCTCAAGTGACGAGATGATGCCCTCGGCGAGGTCGGGGTAGGTGTCACTTAGCTTCGGCCAGTTCACCAGCAGCGGCCAGGTCTGCGAGTCGCGGGTGCTGAACTCGACCATCGCCGCCAGCGGGAGCAGGAAGAACACGCCGAGGACGATCAGCACGGCCCAGCGCAGCACGCGCTGCCGGCGGGCCCGGCGGGCGTTCATCCCAGCCATTTCGCGGTCCTCCTCTCCAGCAGCGTGTACAGCCCCATCACGACCGCCACCACGATGACCATGCCGAGCGCCATGGCCTTGCCGACGTTCTGCTGGCCGAGCACGACCTCGCTGGTCAGGGCACTGCGAATCTGCAGCGGGACGATCGGGCTCCCCTGGCTCACGAGTGCGGCCGCCGTGGCGTACGCGGAAAAGGAATTGGCGAAGAGCAGCAGCGTGGACCCGAGGAACGCGGGCGCCAGCAAGGGACCGGCGACGCGGGTCCAGTACTGCCAGGTGGTGCCGCCCAGGCTCTCGGCCGCCTCGCGCCACTGTGGACGGATGCCGTCCAGGGCCGGGAGGAACACGATCACCATGAGCGGGACCTGGAAGTACGTGTAGACGAGGATCAGGCCGGGCAGCTCGAAGAGCCATACGCCGTTGGCGTACAGGTCGACGTTGATGTGGTCTTGCAGCCACACGGTGACGAAACCGCTCAGGCCGATGGTGGCCAGAAAGGCGAAGGCCAGGGTCACGCCGCCGAACTGGGCCAGGACGCCGGCGGCGGAAGTGACGACGCGCCGGAGCACACCCTGCGGTTTCGCGGTGGCGAGGGCGTACGCGAGCAGGGCGCCCAGGATCGCGCCGACCAGCGCGCTCACCGCCGACAGCAGGATGCTGCGGCCGAACGCGTCGAGAATGTAGCCGTCGCCCAGCGCCTTCACGTTGGCGAAGGTCACGCCGCCGCCGTCCCCCGCGAACGCCCCGACCACCACGACCACCGTCGGGATGATCAGGAAGATGCTCACATAGGCCAGGAATGGCACGGTGCCCAAGAAGGGGGTGACGCCCCGCAGCCGCGGCCGGGTGGCCACGCGCTGCGGAGCGGCGGTAGTCGTGGCGATCTCAGCCAACGGTCTTGGCCCAGTTCGCCGTCAGGTACGTCTTGGCCACGGTGTTCTGCGCCTCGGTCGGGACGACCGGGGTGCCCTCGACCTTCGGCAGGGCCGCGAACGCGGTGGCGTCGATCGTGCCCGCCTTCTGCATGGCGTCGGCGCGGACCGGCCGGGCGCCGCCCTTGAGCCACAGGTTCTGGCCCTGGTCGGAGTAGAGGAACTCCTCCCACAGGCGCGCGGCGGCCGGGTGCGGGGCCTCCTTGTTGATCGCCTGCACGTAGTACGAGCCGAGCACCGCGTTCGCCGGGACGAACGTCTTCCAGGTCGGGAGCTTCTTCGTCTCGGCCGCGTTCAGGTAGTCCCAGTCGAAGACGACCGGGGTCTGGCCGGACTCGATGGTGGTGGCGCTCGGGTCGACCGGAAGGAAGTTGCCGGCCTTCTTGAGCTGCCCGAAGAAGTCGACGCCCTTGGTGATGTCCTCGGCGGTGCCGCCGTTGGCGATCGAGGTCATCTGCACGCCGCCGAACGCGGAACCGGCCTGGGTCGGGTCGCCGTTGAGCGCGACCTTGCCCTTGTACTCCGGCTTGAGCAGGTCGGCGACCGCCGTGGGCGCCGGGACCTTGGCGCTGTCGTAGCCGATCGACATGTAGCCGCCGTAGTCGTTGACCCAGGTGCCGCTGGCTTCCTTGAGGTTGTCCGGGATGTCGCCGAAGGTGGCGACCTTGTACGACGCGAACATGGCGGTGTTGGCCGAGGCGACGGAGCCGCCCAGGTCGAACACGTCCGGGGCCTTGTCCTGCCCCTTGAGCTGGGTGGCGGCGTTGATCTCGTCCTGGCTCGAGCCGTCCGGCTGCGCCGAGTTGACCTTGATGCCGTACTTGTCGCCGAACGCCTTGACGATCTCGCCGTAGTTGGCCCAGTCCGGCGGGAGGGCGATGACGTTGAGCTGGCCCTCCTTCTTCGCGGCCGCGACCAGGGCGTCCATGCCGCCGAGGTCGGCGGCGCTGGTCGCGGTGGCGGCGGTGCCGGCGGCGGAGCCCGCTTCGGCCTTCTTCTCCGGCGGCGAGCACGCCGCGATGGCGACGACCGTGCCGGCGGCAAGGGTCACGGCCACCGTACGGCCGAGGGTGGTGCGCACTTTACGTGTCCTCCTTCTACGGCACCGGGTTCCGGTGCACGCGAAGGTGGATCTTGGAAGACCTTGATGGCGGGCAGGCGTCCGCCAGGCGTCGCGATCAGATACAGATTTGAACTAAACCGGGCTCCGGCCGATAACACTAATTTCGCTTGGGATATGTCACTTCAGGTGACCCTTAAGAACATGAATGCGCAGGCAATCATGCCTCTACGCTTCTCGCGGCCGTGACACCACGTGAGGAGTACCCCATGTCCCCTGAGCCCAGGCACGCCCGCGGCAAGCGGGGCATGGCGGCGATCTGGGCCGGCGTCGCGGTCGCCGCGGTTGCCGTGGCCGTCGGCGTCGTCGCCCTGCGAGGCGGCGACGCCGGTCCGCAGCCATCGAACGCGGCCGAGGCCCTCGCCCTCACCCCGCCTCCCGGAGCGTCGTCGCCGAGCGCGCCCGGCACCGCGCTCCCCGCGACGGCTTCGGCCGCGGCCTCGGGATCGGCCGCGGCCGATTCCGCGCCGGCCGAGCCGAAGGCAACCGTCGCGCAGGAGCCGCCCAAGGTGGGCTGGATCAACGTCGACGCCGCCGCCTGGAAGGCGCAGCTCGACGCCTACCAGGCGCTGAAGACCGATCCCGTCCCGGCCGGCGTCGGCAACCTGCCGGAGTTCCGGGCCGACTGCCAGTACAGCCACCGGCTCGCCGACGACCCGATCGTCTTCCCCGGGCTGCCGGGCGCCTCGCACATGCACTCGTTCGTCGGCAACAAGGCCATCGACTCCGGCACGACCGCGGCCGACCTGACCAAGTTCACCGCCACCACGTGCAAGCCGGCCCAGGACCATTCCGCCTACTGGGTGCCCACGCTCTACGACGCCGCCTCCGGCAAGCCGGTCGAGACAACCGGCTTCCGGGTCTACTACCGGTCGATCCGCGGCAACTCCACCGGAGTGCAGCCGATCCCCACCGGCCTGCGCATGATCGCCGGCGACGCGAAGAAGAAGGTCCCGACCCCGCGCGGCGCCCAGGGCCAGTTCTACTGCGCTTTCTACGGCCCCGGCGACCTCGACGGCATCGCCCGCAGCACCAACGGCAACTGGCCCATCTGCGGCGACGGCGCCACGTTCCATTTCATGCTGCAATTCCCCGACTGCTGGGACGGCACGCACCTCGACAGCCCCAACCACAAAGACCATGTCGCGTACGGGTCGGAGAACGGCTGCCCGGCCGGCCACCCCGTCCGGATCCCCGCTCTGACCTTCGACATCCAGTACGGCGTCAAGGGCACCAAGCAGGGCTACTACCTTTCCTCGGACCCGACCGGCAAGAGCGCCTCCTCGATGCACGGCGACGCCTTCGTCAGCTGGGACGTCACCACCATGAACAAGCGCACCAAGGACTGCGTCCTGAAGCGCCGCACCTGCGACAACAACGGCTACCTGAGGTAACGCCTTCGAGTGAACGCCCGGGCATTCGGCCCGAACGATGGATGCGGCGGTCCACGCGCCGCGTCCACGATGTCCCGACTCAGGCGGAATGACTGACGGGATCGGGCCGGGCTTCGAGATGAGCAAGCTGATAGAGAACTTCGGCACCACCATCGGCGGCGTCGCGGTCGCGATCATCGGCCCTCTGCTGATCTACTTCGGGCGGTCGCTGCTGCGCAAGGTGAAGCGGCAGGGCATCGGGCTGCGCGACGCCGTCCTGTGGGTGTTCATGCGCGAGGCGCGGCGCCGGGTCACCGTCGCGGTCAACTCGGTGCGCTACTGCCGCATCCTGATGGCCTACGACAAGTACGCGATGCTGATCGTGCCCGGCCGGCACGACACCCCGGTGAAGGTGGACGACCTGTTCGTCGATCTCGCGATGGAGGGCGGCGGCAGCGCGGCCGCCACCTACTCGAGCCACACGGTGCTCGACGCCGGGTCCCGGCTGCTGATCATCGGCGATCCGGGCTCCGGCAAGTCCTCGCTGGTCAAGATGGTTCTGCGCGACACCTGCCGGGCCACCATGGCGCGGCCGCACAAGAGCCGGCTGCCGATCCTGGTGGAGCTGCGGAACCTGAAGGTGCCGAACCGCAAGCAGAGCGCGGAGAAATGGGGCGACTGGGCGGTCGACGAGCTGAAGCGCCAGGTGTCGCAGATCGAGGGACACAAGATGGCGGACTTCTTCGACCACTGTGCCCGCTCCGAGGACCTGGGCCTGCTCCTGCTGCTCGATGGGCTCGACGAGGTGATCAGCGCCGACTACGCCCGGGTGGTGCTGGTCATCAACGCGCTGGCGCACAAGCTGGCGAAGCTGAGCCCCCGGAACACGATTGTCCTCACCATGCGCAGTCAGTTCTACGACCGGGTGGGTCGCGAGTTCGCCGAGGAGTTCCCGACGAGCCTGTGGATCCAGCGGTTCAGCCCGGCCGACATCTACGAGTTCATCCGCCGGTGGTTCGTCACCAAGCGCGGGGTGGCGCCCGACGCGCTGCGCATCTACAACGAGCTCGCGGACCGGCCGAGCCTGCGCGACATGTGCAGCAACCCGCTGATCCTGTCGATGTACGTCAACAGCCGCCGCGAGTCCGACAGCGTGACGCTGCCCGACACCCGGACCGAGTTCTACCAGGAGGTCGTCAACGAGCTGCTGATCATGCGCCGCAGCAAGCAGCTCTCCGACCGCGACGCCCGGGTCGCGAAGCGGCGCCAGCGGGAAACGCTGTTCGGCACGCTCTCCTTCGAGAACATGCTCGACGTCCGGCAGTCACCCAACTCCATCGCCTGGGACCGCGCGCAGAAGGTGACGGCCAGCGTCGCCAAGACGACCCCGGCGAAGGCCAAGGAGATCCTGGACGACCTCGAGATCAACACCGGCATCTTCTCGGTCGAGCGGGAAGGCGAGTCGATCCGCTTCATCCACCTGACGTTCTGCGAGTACTTCGCCGCGATCGAGGCCACCAAGGGCCGGCGGGACGGCTGGGAGTCGCTGGTGGACACCCAGCGCAAGTTCCAGGACTCGGGCGACGAGAACCTGCAGTCGCGCCTGATGGAGGTCATCCCGTTCGCGATCGGCACGCTGCCGCCCTCGCGCATGGACACCGCGTTGTCGGACGTGCTCAACCTCGGCGACCTGGAGCTCTACGGCCGCTGCCTGCTGGAGACCCAGGAGTACGACCACGAGGGCTGGCAGAAGTACGCCACCGGCGAGTACCAGTACTTCACCGACGAGTCGGACTGGGACGAGTCCTGGCTGCGGCGGCTCCACCTCTACCAGACCGTCGTCGCCGACGCCCGGATGGTGTCCGAGCGGATGCAGGTTGCGCTGACTCCCGAGATCTCGATGCACGACCTCTTCGTCGCGCTGGTGGCCGACGACCGCGCCCGCCTGACCCAGCTGTTCTCCTCCTACGCCGGCCAGGACCCGGTAGCGGCGATCCGCCTGGCCGAGGCCTGCAACGTCGACCTGGTCGCCGACACCCCCGAGCTCCTGGTCACCGCCTGCGAGACCCCGGCGTTCCTGGCTTTCGCCATGGAGTCCGCCGCCACGAGCGAGGCCCGCGTGGAGCGCTGGGCACAGATCTTCGTCGAGGCCGCCCTCCGCAAGACCCTGGTGGCGAAAACCCTCGCGGAGGCCGCCCCGAACGCCGTGCTCCGTGACGCCGTCGCACGGATCGAGCCCCGCCGCCGGTGGATGGTCACGCCCGGGACCAGGGCCGGGTCCTTCTACGACGCCTGCCTCACGATCGCCGCCAACAGGCGCTCGCCCAACATCGGCGACTTCTGGTGGCGCTCCGCGGCGCTGCGCGCGACGAAACCGCCGGCCGAGGTGAGACGGGAGGTCACCGTTCGCGCGATCGTGAGCTATCCGGCGCTGGTCGCCGCGACCGTGCTCTACTTCCGCGGATTCAGCAACCTCAGCAACGGCAACGACGATGCGTGGGGCTTCGCCTTCGCTCTGGGCACCATCGTGATCTTCTTCGCGACGTTCTTCCTGACCATCTTCCATGCCCTGGCACCGTTACTCGCCACACCCGTGATCGAGCAGTTGGTCAATCTCAGAACATCCCCGCGCTTCATCGGGGGCATCTCGATCAGCAGACGCAGTCGTCTGAAAGTGTCTTACCTGGTCGCCAGGGGCATCCAGTACGGAACGCCGCTACCGAAGTCATGAGATCGCCTGAGGCAGGGGACGCGCCGGGCCATACGTCGTGCCCGCGCGGTCGCGCTCGAGCCAACCCGTCTCGACGAGCATGCGGCGGACGCCGGCGACGTCGTCGGTGACCGCGGACAGGCGGCGGTTGATCTCGTCCTCGTTGTACAGGCCGTCCAAGGCCAGGAAGCGGGCGAACAGCTCGCCGATCTGCTGGTAGCGGTCGCTCATGGTCGGCGGCAGCGCGGTCAGGCGGCCGTGGGCGAAGAAGCCGCGCAAGTTCGGGTACTCCGCGAGCAACGGAGTGACCGGCTGCATGCGGTCGACCGCGTGGACCGCCTGGCGCACCGCGTCGAGGTCGGCCCGGTAGACGCCGTTTCCGGTGCCGGTGGCCAGGCCGGCGCCGGTGAGGCGGGCGCACGCCTCCCCCGCCTGCTGGACCGGAACGTCCAGCGCGTACGCCAGCTCGGCCAGGGTCGCGCCCTCCTTGCCGCGTCTGACCAGCTCGGCGAAGGTCGCTAGGCGCGGCGGCGCGGACAACTGGGCCAGGATCTCGGCGGCACGGGCAGCGTCGGCCGATGGAGAAGCGGACATGCCGCCACCCTAGGCACGGGCGGCGGCATGTCGCGACTCGATTTTCAGGCCTGGTCGGCTACGAAGGCGGACACCCACGACAGGGCCGCGTTCCAGTTGATCGCCTCCTCGTTCGTCGACCACGACTGGATGTCGTCGATGTAGCAGAACTGGGCCACGCACCCGGTGAGCTTGCTCTGCGCGTACGGGTCCTGGATGGACGAGTTGGCGCCGCCCGACAGCGTGCCGGCCGGCGGGTTCGGCAGCGCCGGGTCGAGCTGGTGGGCGTACCAGCGGCTGTGCTCGTTCTGCGAGCTCACCTCGCCGTAGCCGGTGACGTACGACTGGTTCAGCGCGTTGCGGCCGAGCACGTAGTCGACGCCGGTCAGCACCGCGTTGCGGTACTTCGAAGCGCCGGTCAGCGAGTACGCCCCGGCCAGCACCACCATGTTGTTGAGGATGATGCTGTTGGAGCCCCAGTCCCACATGTTGTTCGCAGGAGCGTACGGAACGCCGTACGCGTGGGCCTTTTGAACGGCCAGATATTTCTCCGCCCCCTGGACCACCGATTGCTTGACGGCCGCCAGGCCGGGCAGCTTGTTGGGGATCAGCGCCAGGTCGAGCCGGCCGGCCGCCGCGGTCGACGCCCAGTCGAAGGCGCCGGCGCCGAACACGTCGGCGGTGTGCGAAGGCGACGCGAGGATGTCGGTGGCGAACTGCTTCTCCCCGGTCGTGAGATACAGCTCGGCGGCTGCCCAGTAGAACTCGTCGGTGACCTTGTCGTCGTTGTAGGCGCCGCCGCCGTTGCCGTCGGAACCGGGAGCAAGGAGCGCGGGGTTGGCCTTGGCCGCCGCGTAGGCGGTGCGGGCCGCACCGAGGGCACGCGCCGCGAACGCCGGATCGAAGGTGCAGTAGATGCGGGCGGCCTGAGCGGCGACGGCGGCGAGGTTCAGCGTCGCGGCCGTGGAGACCGGGTGCAGCTCGCGCGGCTGCGGGTCCTGGTCGGGCAGCAGCGGCAACCCGGTCCAGTTCTGGTCATGGATCTTGTGGTGCGCCATGCCGGCATACGGCTTCCCGGCGGGCACCTGCATGCTGAGCAGGAAGTTCAGCTCCCAGCGGGCCTCGTCGAGGATGTCCGGCACACGGTTGGCGCTCTCGGGGATATTCAAATTCACTTTCCGTACGGCGTGGGAGCGCTCGTACTCGTTGAGCATCTCCCAGGTGGTGATCCCGCCGTTGACGACGTACTTGCCGTGGTCGCCGGCGTCGTACCAGCCGCCGCGGACGTCCAGGGTGTAGTCGCAGACCCCGGCCTGGCACGGGACGTTGCCGTCGCCCTGGTTGGGGGCCACGTCGACGTGCCCGGCGGGGCGGGCGTACCCGGGCCGCAGCGCGCCGTCGATGGCGATGCCGCTGCGCTGGGTGTAGTAGAACTTCAGCGCGTCGGCCCGCAGCGCCCGGTACGCGTCGGCGCCGATGTCGAAGGGCCGGCTGGTCTCGCCGTCGGCGGTGATCGTGAAGCCGGTTCCGCCGCGGGTGTAGCGGCTGAAGTCGATCGTCTGCACGTTCTGCCCGGACGAGGCGTCGACGCCGCGGGGCGTGGACACGCCACTGGCCACCGCGTTGCCCGATTTGTCGCTCAAAACCCACGGCAGCGGGGTCGTCGCCTCGGTCACCACGGTGGCGTTCTTGGGCCCCGAAGGCAGATACGCCACCTGGTTGACCCGCACGCGGGGGCCGGTGTCCGGCACGTACACCTCGGGCGGCACGCCGCCCACCAGCGAGACGTTGTCGAGGCAGAAGTGCCAGGGGTCGGCGCTGCCGCCGACCTGGAAGGCGACCTGGCCCTGCGCGGTGCCGGTGCTCGCGGTGAAGGTGTACGAGTAGTGCGTGAGGTCGCCAAGGACGGGCGACTGCTCGAAGTACGTGTCGTAGGGGCTGACGGCGAGCCCGACAATCGCGCGGGCGATGTGGCCCGCCGTCCCGGACGCGTCGAAGCTGAAGCGGTAGGACTCGCCGGCGACCAGGGGCAGGTCGTTCTGCCCGATCGCGACGTCCCAGCGGTTGGTCGTGCCGCCGGGGACATCCACGCAGGCCTGCCCGTCGGTGAGGGTCATCGGCATGCCGGCGGTGGACCAGAAGGGATCGGTGGTGCCGTCGAACCCGCCGTTCTTGACCTGTTCGACCTCGTCGGCAAGAGCAGGTGCGGCGGCGCCGATCGTCAGCATGGACGCGGCGGCGAGGACGGAGACTACTCGGGAGCGCTCCCATAGAGGCATGCACACATATTGATGGCGGCCTCACGCACTGTCAACGCAGGTTCACGGCCGGGGCGGGGGGAGCCGCCCCGATCGCTTTCCATAGGGGGATCAGTTCGTGAAGACCACCGGGCCGCCCTCGACCGTGGTGTCCACCACCGGCGCGTACGTGGCGGTGAAGAACCCGGAGCCCGGGCAGGTGATCGGGCCGGACGTCTTGGTGAACGCCTGGTCGGTGAAGGTGATCGAGTTGTCGGTGTTGGACGCGGCGCCGGTGATCGAGCCGGTGGCCGCCTGGTAGACGCAGGTCACCGAGCCCAGGATGGTGCCCAGCGACAGCGTCGTCTGGATCGGCGCGGTGTCGGTGCCGCTGACCGTGACGGCGCCGGTGGCGCTGTCCACGGTGGTGCCGAACGGCAGGTTGTTCACGGTCACGCTGTTGACCTTCGTGACGCCGAAGATGTTGGCGGTGCACGAGGCGAACGTGTGGCCGGTCGTCGACTCGGTGGCCACGCCGGGCGCGGCCGGGTTGTCGGTGACCGTGGCGGTGAAGGCGGACTCGGCGCACTTGACGCCGGTCGTGCCGCCGGACGCGGTGGTGAAGTCGGCCGTGGTGCCGGCCGCCACCGAGGCGTTCAGCACGTCGCCGACGACCACGTTGCTGCCGGCGGTGCCGGCCGCGCCGGTGGTGAGCACCGCCGCCGGGTCGTCGGCCCGGGCCGGCGAGGCCACCAGGGCCAGCGCCAGGGCCGCGACGGCCGCGATCGGGACGGTTCTGGGCACACGCATGGGTGTTCCTCCCTGTCTTTCGGGGACGGGACGCACCCGGTGGGGCCGCCTGCGGGGGGATGCAAGGACGTCCACCGGAATTTCCGTCAGCCATTACTCAGTCAACGCCGTCGATGTATATGCCCGCCGCGCGGGAGAGTCAACCCGTCGGTAACAAATCCTTTCACGCCATGAAATCCCTGCTAGGAACCCCTTGACCGATTCGATACCGAGCGGTAACTTCGGTCCGCTACATAGACGCACGGCATATTGTTGACCATTGTTCCCGAGCTACAACGCCATTCTCCCGCATTGTTTCCGACGCACAATTGAAGGAGTGGAACGGATGACCACACCGGACAATGTCCCCGCCGCCGGCGGCGTCCGCTGGAAGCGCTTCGGCGGCATGCTCGCCCTCACCGGGGCCGTGACCGCCGGGCTGGTCGCCCTCACCGCCAGCGGCGTGCTCGCGGCGAACTTCTCGATCTCCGGCATGCCGTTCACGGTCACCGCGACCAAGCTGCACGGCGAGGGCTTCGAGCAGTTCGCGACGCTCGACAACATGATCCCGGGCAGCCCCAACGCCGGCGACGAGGGCGAGCAGAAGGTCCTGATCGTGTCGGCGATCAACCAGGCCGAGCTCACCAAGCTCTGCCAGAGCGTCTCGCTCGGCGGCGCCCACCTGAAGATCACCGCGGGCGACGCCGGGACCAACGTGTCGGCCCGGGCCCTGGTCGTCGACTCCGACCTGATCTCCGGCGACGCCGACTTCCAGCGGATCAACGTCGGTCAGGACGCCAGCACCTTCGACAAGGTCCGCGACCCGGCCACCGGCGAGATCATCAAGGGCGGCGAGGGTGTCTTCGGCCAGCAGGCCGACTCCGTCGACATCCTCAACCTGCGGCAGAACAACTACGCCACCACCGCGGCCCGCTTCACGCTGCCGCACCTGCGGATGTCGTTCACCAGCGACGGCTGCTGATGAAGCCTCGGTCCGCGTTCTGGCGCTGGCGGCACGCCCGTCCCTTCTGGGGCGGGCTGCTGGTGTTTCTCGGCGGCTTCGAGATCTTCATGACGGTGAAGGCGCCGCTGCCGGTCGTCGTGCACGTCGGCATGCAGGGGTTCATCGGCTACCTGCTGCCGATCGTGCTCGGCCTGCTCGGCATCCTGCTGGTCTTCAACCCGGCGCAGCGGATCTTCTACTCGCTGCTGGCGGCCGTGCTGGCGCTCGCCTCGTGGATCACGTCGAACCTGGGCGGCTTCATCTTCGGCATGCTGCTGGCGCTGGTCGGCGCGGCGCTCGCCTTCGCGTGGTCACCGGACAAGTACCGGCCCGCGCCGGAGGAGCCGCCCGCCGAGGATCAGGCGCCGGAAGGACCGCCCGGCGTCCAGCCGGAGACGTCGCAGAGCCGGCCGCGCCACAGGCGTACCTCGTCGGGCTTGCTGTCCGGCGAGTAGATCCGCGTGTTGCGCAGGTGGATGTACTTCGTCGGGGCCAGCAGCGCGCTCATCTGGCGGTGGGTCACCTCGCCGCCGACGTCGCGCACCCGCACCGCGTCGTGGGCGAGGTCGGACTGCTCCTTCATGTGCTCGGCCATGCCGGTGTAGAAGGCGTCCTCGTAGTCGTTCATCTCGCTGACCTCGGCGAACCACTGCCACTGCGGGATCAGGTCGCCGCTGACCAGCAGGCCGTGCACGGTCAGGCTCAGCGGCACCCCCGGATCGACCGGCTTGATCAGCCGGTCCATCTGGGCCACGTACGTGCTCAGCACGCTGTCCGGCTCGCTCCAGTCGGAGCGGCTCGTGATCGAGTCGAGCATCGGATCCGACACCTCACACCCCCGTTGCGCAGGCTCCCCGGTGCCGACTCTAGCGAAACGGGCTTATCGGTGCAGGTGGTTGCGCCAGTCGCCGGGAACGGCGCCGGCCGGGCCGGGCGCCGGCTGGTCCTCGGGGTGGCTGTCGGCCGGGGCGAGCCGCGGGCCGTTGGCGGCCTGCTCGGTCGAGAAGTCCCAGAACCAGTCCTCGCCGGGCTCGAAGGACTGGATGACCGGGTGCCCGGTGGCCTTCCAGTGCGCGGTGGCGTGCTGCGCCGGTGAGCTGTCGCAGCAGCCGATGTGCCCGCACTGCGCGCAGCGGCGCAGGTGGAACCACCAGCCGCCGCTGCCGAGGCACTCGACACAGCCGGTGCCGGACGGGGGTACGGAGGGCTGAATCGGATCGTCGCTCGTCACGACGATGAAGATAACCCCCGCCCGCCCGCTACGCGGATGTAGCCTCCGTCACGTCCGCGAATTGGCCGCCCAGCGCGCCGACGGCCTGGTCGGCGGCGACCTGCAGGCCGACGCCCCGCTCCCCCGCGCCCAGGTTGATC
This sequence comes from Actinoplanes sp. CA-142083, assembly GCF_050942195.1. NCBI lineage: Bacteria > Bacillati > Actinomycetota > Actinomycetes > Micromonosporales > Micromonosporaceae > Actinoplanes > Actinoplanes sp. CA-142083. The sequence continues at coordinate 5,163,050 of NZ_CP192076.1, read as the reverse complement.
GTGCGGCCGCGGGTCGTCTCGTCGGCGATCACCGGCCACACTCGGGCCGAGCCGAACGGGGTGATGGTGCCGCGCTCGTACCCGGTGGCCTCCTTGGCGGTGGCGGCGTCGGGCAGCGAGAGCCGGTTGACGCCGAGCAGGGTGCGCAGCTTGGGCCAGGAGATCTGCCGGTCGCCGGGGACGAGGACGAAGACGTAGTCGCCGGCGGCGCGGCGCACCACGATGGTCTTGACCAGGTCACGCACCTCGACGCCCTGCGCGGCGGCGGCCTCGGCGACGCTGTTCACCGGCCCGTGCTTCAGAATTTTGTGATCGACGCCTAACGCGACGGCGGCTGTCTCGGCGGGTCCCGGCATGAGATCGACAGTAACGTGGAATCCGAAGACATTTCCAAGGAGGCGTCATGGCTGAACGGCCCGTGCTGTACCCGGGACCCGACCACCCGATCACCGTCACCCCGACCCCGGGGCACGTCGTCGTGACCGTGGCGGGCAAGGTCGTGGCCGACACCCGGGCGGCGCTGACTCTGCAGGAGTCGACCTATCCGGCGGTGCAGTACATCCCGCTGGCGGATGTCGACACGTCGCTGCTCGAGCCGACCGCGACCACCAGCTACTGCCCGTACAAGGGGGACGCGAGCTACTACTCGATCCCGTCCGGCGGCGCGAAGTCGGTGGACGCGATCTGGGAGTACAAGGAGCCCCGCGAGGCGGTGGCCGGCATCAAGGAGCACATCGCGTTCTACCCGAACCGCGTGGACTCCATCGAGATCTCCGAGTAACCCTCATTCGTAGCGCAGGGCGTCGATCGGGCTGAGGCGGGCGGCGCGGGCGGCCGGCAGCCCGCCGAAGAACAGGCCGATCACGATCGAGACGCCGAGGGCCAGGGCGACCGAGCTCGGCACGACGACCGGGGTGACGCCGACGATGGTGAAGCGGGCGCCGATCAGGGCGGCCGCCACGCCCAGCCCGCCGCCGAGGAAACTCAGCAGCGTCGCTTCGATCAAGAACTGGGTCATGATCGTACGCCGGGGCGCGCCGAGCGCCTTGCGGATGCCGATCTCCCTGGTGCGTTCCGTGACGGTCACCAGCATGATGTTGGTGATGCCGATGCCGCCGACGAGCAGGCTGATCGCGGCGACCGCGCCGAGCAGCGCGGTGAAGGTGTCGGCGGTGGCGGTCTGGGTCTCGAGCAGCTGCGAGGCGCTGCGGATGGTGTAGCCCGCGTTGCCGCTGGAGGTCGCCGGCACCCGCTGGTCGAGGATCACGCCGATCTCCGACTGGACCGTGCCCACCATCTTCGAGCTGTCCGCCTCGACCAGGATCGAGCTGAGCGCGCCGTACCCGGTCACCACCTGCCGGACCGCGACGATCGGCGCGATCGCGACGTCGTTGGCGTCCTGGAAGCCGCTCGCCGAGCTCTTCTCGGCCAGCACCCCGATCACTGTGAACAGCGCGCCGCCGACCGTGACCTGCTGCCCGACCGGGTCGGTGCCGGGGAAGAGGTCCTCGGCGACGGTCTGCCCGATCACCACGACCCGGCGGCCCTGGGTGTTGTCGTCGGCGCTGAACGCCGAGCCGCTCGCGACCGGGGTGTTCGAGGCGGTGAAGTAGCTCGGGGTGGTGCCGACGAACGAGGTCACGTCGTGCGAGGCTCCGTCGTAGGCGATCGTCGAGGACGTGCTGACCACCGGCGACACCGATTTCACGTCGGGCGCGAGCACCGGGTCGTCGAGCGCGTCGGCGACCTTGAGGGTGAGACCGCCCGAGCCGGCGGCGCCGCGGTTGGTGCTCATCACCGTCAGCGTGTTGGTGCCCAGCGCCGAGATGCGGTCGCCGATCGCCTTGGCCGAGCCGTTGCCGACCGCGACCAGCAGGATCACGGCGGCCACGCCGATCAGGATGCCGAGCATCGTCAGGCCGGAGCGCAGCTTGTTGACCGCCACGCCGCGCAGCGCGAACCGGATGGTCTCGTAGAAACCCACCGGCAGATGGTACGGCTCGCGCCGCGCGGCTGATCAGTTCGAGGGCTGAGTCAGCGTGCGAGCTGCCCGCTCGTCAGCCGGGCGGGCACCACCGGCCCGCGGCGGCGGTGCCGCAGCACGGCGCTCGCGTCGCGGGCGACGCCCCGCATGGGCCCGAGGCGGTCCCGCACGGCCAGGCGCGCCCGCGCCACCCGGTCCGACGGCGTGGGCGCCGCGCCGGTCATGCCCTGGTAGCCGAACAGCGCGAGCCGGTCCCCGAACACCGCTTCGCATCGCTCGATCTCGGCCGCGCTCAGGCGCTGCCGCCAGCTGGACACGCGCGTGGTGGTGACGCTCTGACGCGTACGCGTGTGCCAGGTTTTGTATTCGGGAACCGCGACCGCCGCGACCTCCTGGGGCCGCGCCATGGCCGCGTCATACTCCTCACCGAGGAAGCGGCACAGCGCTCGCAGATGCGCCTCCGGCTCCTCGACCAGGTCCTCGTAGCGCACCAGGTGATACGTGTCCGGCCCGTAGCGCCGGGCCGCGCGCAGCGACGCGTCGGCCGCCCGCGCCCACGAGTCGACCAGGCAGCCGAAGTCGGCCGGGGCCCACGGCGCCTCCTTGAGCGACGCCACGCAGTCGCGGCCGTCGCGCATGATGTTGACGATCTGGGCGTCCGGGAACAGCCGCAGCAGCTCGGGCAGGTGCCGCAGGTAGGCGGGCCGCTTGTCGCCCCACCGCGGCTTGCCGAAGCGCTCGGCGTAGAGGCGGAAGACGGTGCCGATCGCCGAGCCGAGGGTGGGCGGCGCGCCGATCACCGTGTCGATCAGGTGCTGCTCGTCGAGGCCGAGGTCGCCGAACTGCGGCGTGGTGGTGAACCAGCGGGCCAGGTCACGGCGGTTGGCGGGGTCGCGCAGGTCGCCGAACTCGTGGCGGCGCTGGTAGGCCGGCAGGACGAAGCGGTTCTCCGGGGGCAGCGCGATCCGCGGGTGCGCGTGCAGCATGAGCTGCAACATGGTCGTCCCCGAGCGGGGACACCCGACCACGAAAATCGGACGATCCGTAAGCATGGCGGACACCTTAAAGGATAAATCCGGACATATGTGTTTCGGCCCGGCCTTCTGCCGGTGGCCAGGAGCTTCGGCCAGCTTCGGCGCGGAGGCTGTGCGGGACGGGTCGATTCACTGTCGTGGGGCTGTGAATCGACCCGTCCGCCATGGAAACACCGGAGACCGCTTCAGATCCCCATGTCAGATTTATCCCTTAATTACGAAACTGTAACGCCGGCCCGCAGCTCGCCGAGCAGGCCCGGGTCCACCTCGTACGGCGTGTAGAACGAGATCCGGTCGATCAGCCCGTCGAAGCGCTCGCGCAGCCCGCGCGCCACGTCGCCGGTGACCGCGAACGTGTCCAGCACGTCGTCGGTGATCAGGCCGGCCATCTCGGCCCACGCCTGCCGGCGGGACAGCTGGTTGAGCTGGTCGGCCAGGTCGCCCCAGCCGTGCAGCTCGAGGACCGGCCGGTACGCCGGGGTCGAGCCGTAGAACGCGATCTGCGCCTTGACCGCCTGCTCCGCTTGCGAGCGGGCCTTCTCGTCCTCGCCCACCACCACGAACGCGGACAGCCCCACGCTGAAGCCGTCGAGGTCGCCGCGCGCCTCCCGCAGGATCGGCAGGGTGCGCTCGCGCAGGTAGGCCGGGCTGGTCAGCGGGTGCACGAGCAGCCCGTCCGCCTCCTTGCCGGCCACCGCGGTCATCCGCTCCCCCACCGCGGCCAGCAGGATCGGCGGGTTGCCGTGCGGGTTGGGGCCCGGGTTGAAGAAGTCGGTCATCAGCGTGTGCCGGTAGAACTCGCCGCGGAACGCGAGCCGCTCCCCCGTGCGCCAGCACTCCCAGATCGCCCGCACCGCCGCCACGAACTCGGCCATCCGCGCCGCCGGCTTGCCCCACGGCATCGCGAACCGCCGCTCGATGTGCGCCTGCACCTGTGACCCGAGCCCGAGCTGGAACCGGCCCTCGGAGATCAGCTGCAGGTCGTTGGCGAGCACCGCCATGCTCATCGGGTTGCGCGCGAACGCCACCGCGATCCCCGACTGCAGCGTGATCGTCCGGGTGGCCCGGGCCGCGAGGGTCAGCGCGGTGAACACGTCGTGTCTGCTCTCGGCCGCCCCGAAACCGTCGTAGCCGTCCTGCTCGGCGCGGGCCGCCGCCGCTTCCACCTCGAGTGGCGAGGCCTCGACGCCCGCCGCGAAATCAACCAACATCGAGAGATCCTAGAATGCGGCATGCCCGATGCGAGACTGACCCGGCGCGGCCTGTTCTTCACCGCCGGCGCCGGGGTCCTGGGCGTGGCCGTGCTGAGCGGCTGCGACTCCGCGAAGCCCCCGCCCGCGCCGCCGTCCGCCCCGCCGCCCAGCCCCGCGGAGGTTGGCGCCTGGAAACGGGTCGACCTGTCCTACGTCTCCGCCTACCTGCTGGTCCGCGGCAACGAGGTCGCCGTCGTCGACCTCGGCACCCCCGGCTCCGAGGCCGCCATCGAGGAGGGGCTCAAGGCGGCCGGGCAGAGCTGGGCCGCCGTCAAGCATGTGATCCTCACCCACCAGCACGACGACCACGTCGGCGGCCTCGCCGAGGTGTCCAAAGTGGTGCGGGCGTCGTTCTACGCCGGCATCCTGGACGTCGACTCGATCATCACAGATGCCGGGCTCAAGCCGGTGAAGCAGGGCGACGAGGTGTTCGGCCTGCAGATCATCGACACGCCGGGGCACACGCTCGGGCACATCTCGGTGTTCGACCCTTCGAACGGGGTCCTCGTCTCCGGCGACGCGCTGCGCACCAACACCGGTTCCTTGACCGGCTCCGACCCGCGATACACCACCGACCCGGTGCGGGCCGCCAAGTCGGTGAAGAAGCTGGCGAAGATGGACATCAAAGCGATCCTGCCCGGCCACGGCGGCCCGGTGCTCGTCGACGCCGCCGGCGAGCTGCAGAGACTGGCCGCGTCGCTGGCCTAATATGGCGCATGGCCGACTTCGCGCTGCGCCCGGTGGGGCGCGTCGAATCCACCCTCGTCGCTCTGGACGAGGCGCCGCGGCAGCCCGACGAGGGCGCCCCCGACGCGTGGCTGGTCTTCGAGGACGCCTTCACCCCCGCTCTCGACGGCCTCACCGCCGGCGCCGACGTGCTGGTCCTGACCTGGCTGGACCGCGCCGACCGCGACACCGTGGCCGTGCACCCGCGCGACGACCTGGCCAGGCCGCTGACCGGCGTTTTCGCCACCCGGTCGTCCGACCGCCCCAACCCGATCGGGCTGCACGAGGTGCGCGTGCTCGCCGTCGACGGCGCCCGCGTGCACGTGCGGGAGCTCGAGGCCATCGACGGCACCCCGATCCTCGACGTCAAGCCGGTGCTGCGCTCGCGGCGTTGAGCCGGGCCAGCTCCGCCCGGGCGAAGCGGACCCGTTCGGTCTCCAGGCCGCCCGACGCGGCGATCTGGTCGGCGAGATCGTGCGCGGCCTCGAGGCGGTGGTGACGCAGGCGGCGCGCCTTGCGGCCGCGTTCTTTTCGCCGGTACGCCCGGCGCGCGCGCCATCCGCCGCTCAGCGCGTCCAGCTCGTCCGGGGTGAGCACGCCCGTCTCCACCTCGGGCGCCATCACCGCCCGCATCGTCTGCCGTTCCGGCCCGACGGTGAGGTTGAAGACCGTGATGACCGCGGCGAACGCCAGCAGCGTGATCCCGGCCAGCAGGGCGGCGACGACCGTGCCGTTGCCGTCGGCGATCGCGGTGACGCTGTCCCACAGGCCGTGCAGCAGCATCGCGGTCAGCACGAGCGCCAGGCCGCGGCCGATGCGGCGTCGCTGGGCGACGGTCCCGATCAGGTAGACCAGGCCGGCGCCGAAGATCGCCGAGTAGAGGATGTGCGCCGAGAAGCCGGTGACCAGGCGCAGCACCACCGTGCTGAGGCTGGTCTCGAGCTGGTGCGAGCCGAATTCCTCGGGCGCGGCGTTGAGCGCGTAGAAGATGTCCTCGAGGATCTCGAAGCCGAGCCCGGCGAACGCGCCGATGATGAAACCGTCATAGGCCGTACGGATGACCCGCGGCGCGATGAACATCAGCAGCAGCACGCCGGCGCCCTTGCTCAGCTCCTCGAAGAACGGGGCGGACAGCCCCGCGCCCCAGTCGAGCGAGAAGTTCTGCCCTGCCAGCTTGGAGTAGAGGCTGATCAGGGCGGTGTTGCCGGACAGCGCGAAGGTCCAGGTCGCGCCGAAGCCGCCCCAGACGAACGCGGCGACGACCAGCGACAGCGGCTGCCGGGAGTAGCGGTCGATGCGGGTGGTGAACCACCAGAACAGCGCGCCGTAGACGACGAAGATGACCGTGCTCGCCGCCAGCGCCGGACCGTAGACGCGGATCTCGCCGTTGACGATGCCGAACGCGTTCCACAGCCCGTACGCGACGATCAGCACGTAGACCCAGAGGCAGGCGTTGCGCGGCTGCCAGAAGGAGACCTTGTTGCCCCAGCCGCTGGCCTCGATCGCGGCTTCGCGGGCGGTGAGCTCCGGCATCGTCACGGGATCCTCCGCACCGACCTGATCATGGCCGCCACCGCCGGCGGCACCGCGTCCTCCACCGTCGGCGGCCCCTGCGTGACGACCTCCACGCCGATGCCGTCGAAGACGAACGCCGCGATCGCCCCGATCGAGCCGTTCCCGTCGTAGCGGGCGAACACCCCTTCGTCGCCCGCGTCGTTGGTGATCGTCACCGGGTCGCCGGTCACCCGCAGGCCGCCGTTGTCGCGCAGGCCCTCGTCGTTCTTCTTGATCTGCTCGAGCAGCTGGGCCGGGGTCCCGTCATACGCGTCGGCGATCACTTCGAAACCGATGCCCTCGTACGTCACGACGGCCTGCTCCGGATAGCCGGTGGCGCCCGCGTCACCCTGCCGCAGCCCGTGCACCAGGTTGGATCCGACCGCCGGCACGAACTCGACCGACGGCCCGACCTGGATCACGTCACCGGCCACGATCGGGTCGTCCACGTGCACTTTCTCGTTCACCCACGGCAGCGCCCAGACCGCGATCGCGAACAGCAGCACCACCGCCAGCGCCGGCGGCAGCGTCCGCTTGTCGAGCCCCAGGAGCCGCCGCTCGACCGGCACCCACGTCGTCCGCCATGCGTCCCCCGCCACGTAGCCTCCCCCGATCTTGGCCGAAGCGGCACGTCAACAGGCCAATGATGCCCGCGCGTGAACGCTCAGCGACGTGTGGTGAGGACCGCCCGCCGGGCGCGGAACGCGAGAACCGACCCGATCGACATCGCCGACAGGATCGACCCCACACAGAGGAACGACCCCACCGACCCGACCGAGCCGAAGGACCCGATCGACCCGACCGACAGCGTCGACCCGGTGGAGCCGATCGACAGGATGGAGCCCTTGGACCACAGGCTCAGGATCGAGCCCTCGGACTTGTACGACAGGATCGACCGCGTGTCGTTCATGGGCCCACTCTATTGGTCAGTCCCCGCGTCTGGGGCCGTGCTCAACCCCACCCTCTCTCCGGGTGGGGCTCAGGAGACCACATGGGTACGACATTTCTTGGAGCGTCGTCCACAGGCCTTCAGTCCGGGGGAGGGATCGTCCCGAGGGTGAGCAGCCCGCTTCCGGCGCCGGCCAGTTCGCCCGCCGCCGGGAGCAGGGCCTGTCGTGCGCGGGCCGACGCCTCCTCGTCGCCCAAGGCGTCCGCGGCCCGGGCGAGGAGGCTCCACATGGCCTCGGTGAGCAAATCGGGCGGCGGGTCCATGGTGGAGCGGAGTGCTTGCCGCGCCTCGGCGGGCCGGCCTTTGCCCAGCAGCACCAGCGGGCGGACCCATGGCTCGTAGGGGCCGTAGTCGCCATCGGTCGCCGGCAGGCCGCGACGCAGGCGCACAGTGAGCACGGCCAGATCGAGCAAGCCGTTCTCGAGGCCGGGCATGCCGGCGCCGTCGAGCCGGGCCGCCGCGCGGCGGTAGGCGGGCTCCGCCGCCGATGGGTCGGTGAGTGACAGGCGCAGCGCCCGGAACCACTCGGTGAAGACCCCTACCAGGGGCAGCTCGTGCCGGGCGGCAAGGGCGTCGGCCGCTTCGGCGTGGGCCTCGGCGTGGCCGAAGTCGTCGAGGGCGCCCAGCGCCTGCATGCGTATCAGGTGGCCGAGAACCTCGGAGGTGACCAGGCCGTGCCGCCCGGCGAGGTCGACCAGTTCCACTCCGATCGCATCCCGCTCGCGCGCCAGCCCCGCGCGGTAGGTCGTCTGCATGAACAGCCCGTTGAGGGCGAACGCCAGCAGCGCCGGGTCATCCTGCTCCCGCGCCAGGCGGACGGCTTCGCGGGCTTCCTCGAGCCGCCCCGGCCGCAGCCCACGCGTCTCGACGGCGATCGTCGCCAGCAGCCGAGCCCGCGCGGCCAGACCGCTCGCTGACGCCGGCCCGGCCGCCGACGCCGAACCCATCGCGGACGCCGAACCGGCCGCGGACGCCGAACCCATCGCGGCGGCCGGACCCGCGGCGGCCAGCGCCCGAGAAGCGGCGGCGACCACCTGGGCGGCCTGAGCCGGGTCGTCGGAGCGACTCCAGATCGCGGGGACGTCGTAGGCGCCGATCACCCGGGCGGTCAGTTCGGGGTCGCCGAGCTCCTCGGCGGCGGTGATCGCGGCGACGCGGTGCCGCCGGGCCGCGACGAGGCCGCCGCCACCGGTCACGGCAAGGCTGCGGAGGAGCCCGACGGTCGAGTCCAGCCGCGCCCGGGCCCCGCCGCCGACGATCCGGTTGTAGTCCGCGGCCGCATTGGCCCAGACCTGAGCGGCCGAGCCATCCGGCCCCGGACCAGCCGGGACCGAAGCGCCCAGGACCGAATCGGCTGGGTGAAGCGAGGCGGCCTGCCGGAGGATGTCGGACTCGAGGGCGGCCAGCGCGGGCGAAGGGTCGAGGCCGAGCCGTTCGGCGAGCTGGACCCGGGCCCGCCGCACGACCGCGAGGGCGTCCGCCTGTCGTCCGGTGCGGTAGAGGGCCAGCGCCAGCAACCGCCAGGCGTTCTCGCGCCACGGATGCTCGGTGACGTGGGCGTCCAGGTCCGGTATCGCCTCCTCGGGGCGCCCGGCGTCCAGGCGGGCCGAGGCCAGCGCTTCGACGGCCTGCAGACGCAGCTCGGCCAGGCGGGCGCGGGCGCCGCGAGCCCACGGGTCGTCGGGGAAATCCGCGTAGGCCGGGCCGCGCCACCAGGACAGCGCCTCAGCAAGCACGGCCACCCCGGCCGGCGCTCGGAGGACCGCCTCGAAACGCCAGGCGTCCACGTCGTCGGTGGCGGCGTGCAGCGCGTAGCCGGGGCCCGACGTGACCAGGATGCTCGCTGCGGCCCGCGGTGGCTTGGCGGGCTCGATCGCTCTGCGCAGGGCCGCGACGAATGTCCGTACGGAAGCAACTGCTCCGGCCGGAGGCGCCACCCACAAATCCGTGACCAGATCGCCCAGCGGGACCACCCGCCCGTTCGCGGCGATCAGCCGCGCCAGCACGGCGCGGTGCCGCGGCCCCCTGAGCGCCAGTGGCTCGCCGGCGGGATCCCAGGCGGCGACCGGTCCCAGCACGCCGAACGACACCCGCACCCGATCACGGTACTGCTTGTTCATCGGATGCTCATTGGGGCACCGCAGGCTGGGCAGATGAACAACTTCTCCAGTCACCGGGTGCGGGTTGCCGAGGGCGTCGAGCTGCACGCTTCCGTAGCCGGCGACGGCAGCCCGATCGTGCTGCTGCACGGCTTCCCGCAGACCCACCTGATGTGGCGGCACGTCGCGGCCGACCTCGCCGCCGATCACACCGTGATCTGCCCGGATCTGCGCGGCTACGGCGCCAGCGACAAGCCCGCCGAGACGTCGCCCGACACCTATTCGAAGCGGACCATGGCCGCCGACATCGTGGCGCTCGCCCGCGAGCTGGGTCACGAGCGGTTCGCGCTGGTGGGGCACGACCGGGGCGCGCTGGTGGCGATCCGCGCGGCGATGGACCACCCGTCGGCGGTGACGCACCTGGCCTCTCTCGACGTGCTGCCGACGCTCGACATGTGGGACGTGATGCATGGGACCAGCGCGGCGGTCGGCTTCCACCTGTACCTCATGGCGCAGCCGCCGGGGCTGCCCGAGCAGATGATCGCGGCGAACGCGGACGCGTTCTTCGGCTACTTCCTCGACCTGTGGGTGAACGATCCGGCGGCGATCCCACCGGCCGTCCGGGCGGAGTATCTGGCGGCCTGCCGGGCGGCGGTGCCGTCGATCGTGGCCGACTACCGGGCGTCGGCGGGCATCGACGTGGAGCACGACATGGCCGATCGGGACGCGGGACGGACCCTCGCCATGCCGGTGACGGTGCTGCAGCAGGACTGGGGCGCGGCGCTGGGCTTCGACGCGGCCGGGCTGTGGCGGGCGTGGGCGCCGGATCTGCGGCACATCCCGGTGACGTGCGGGCACTTCATGGCCGAGGAGTCCCCGGCCGAGGTGACGAAGGCGATCCGGGACCTGCTGACCCGCTGAGTGAGGGGCGTGCGTCCCGGAGCAGGGACCGCCCCGGGACGCCAGGTCGGCCGCGACCAGCTCGACCGGCACGGCGGAGACCGGCCGGCGCCGGGTGCGGCGCAGGTGGTCCATGGCCCGGAACACCCCCTACCGCGTCTGCGCCGAGGGCCTGGTTCTCGTCACCCTCCTTAACGTGCGCTAAGGTGGGCGCTGGCTCCTCGATCAGGCAGCCCCCTTCGCGCCCGCGCTGACCCGCGCCTCGCGCACGCCGCCTGTCCTCTTTCCCGAGCGAGGAATCATGCCTGCCCTGCGCCTAGCCGGCGTCGCCAGCTCCCCTGTCCGCGATCTGCTCGCGCTCGTCGACCGCCCTGAAGTGATCTCCTTCGCCGGCGGCCTGCCCGCTCCGGAGCTCTTCGACCTCGACGGCCTGCGCGCCGCCTTCGACCGGGTCCTCTCCACCGCCGACGGCCGCCGTCACCTCCAGTACGCCCCGACCGAGGGCAACCCGGATCTGCGCGCGCTGGTCGCTGCCCGGATGACCGCCCGCGGCCTCGACACCGGCGCCGCCGACCTGCTGGTCACGACCGGATCGCAGCAGGCCCTCACGCTGATCGCGGCCGCCCTGCTCGACCCCGGCGCGGTCGTCGCCGTCGAGGAGCCCACCTATCTGGCCGCCCTGCAGTGCTTCCAGCTGGCCGGCTGCCGCATCGTGACCGTGCCGCCCGACGGCTTGGAGCAGGTGCTGCGCGAGCACCGGCCGCAGCTGCTCTACCTGGTGCCGAACTTCGCCAATCCGACCGGCCGCACGCTGACGGCCGAGCGGCGGGCGGAGATCGCGGCCTTGACCGCCGCTCACGGTGTCTGGGTGGTGGAGGACGACCCGTACGGCGAACTGCGCTACCGCGGCGAGCCGGTGCCCCCGCTGGCCACCGACGCCGAGCACGTGCTCCACCTCGGCAGCTTCTCGAAGATCGCGGCGCCGGGCCTGCGGCTGGGCTGGGTGCGCACGCCGGCCGCCCTGCGTCCCGCGCTGACCGTTGCGAAGCAGGCCGCCGACCTGCACACCTCCACCATCGATCAGGCGGCCGCCGCGTCCTGGCTGGCGCACACCGATCTCGACGCGCACATCAAGACCTTGCAGCACGCGTACGCGGAAAGGCGTGACGCCATGATCGCGGCCATGCCCTTGGCCGCGCCCGCCGGAAGCACCTGGACCGATCCCGACGGCGGCATGTTCACGTGGCTGCGCCTGCCCGGCCCGGTCGACACCGCCTCGCTGCTGCCGGCCGCCCTGGCCAACGATGTCGCCTTCGTGCCCGGCGCGCCCTTCTACGCCGGCCGCCCCGACACCGCCACGCTGCGGCTGTCGTTCACCACGCACACCCCCGACGAGATCACCGAGGGCATGCGGCGGCTCGGCCCGGTGCTCAGGACGCCTGCTGTTTGATCCACGGCAGGCAGGCTTTGTCGAGCGTCGCGAACGGCACCCCGTACGCGTCGCGGGACGCCTGGTCGAGGTCGTTGTCCTCGGTCAGCACCAGCCGCACGAAGGTGAACAGCTTCGTCTCGCCGTACTTGTGGGCCATGCAGTCCACCGCGAGGTGGCTCAGCCCGTAGAACGCGTCGCCCGCCCGCGCCGGGGCTTTCGGTCCCGGCCGGGCCGGCACCATCGACTTGGGCTGTGAACGGTCGAGCTGCCACCGCACGCTGTAGCGCCGCAAGCTCTGCGCCGCCGCCTTCGGCCGCCACCCGATGTATTCCGCGATGCCCTCACTCAGCCAGGTGTCCTCGACCGCGTCCATCTGGTACGCGCCGGTCAGCGTCACCACGTGCCCGAGCTCGTGCTGCACGGTCGTCGACAGCGTCAGCGCATCGTCCATCTCGGACATCCGGATGATGACGTCGATGCCGCGCTTGTTCAGCGGCACCGCCAGCCCGATCGCCCACTGGTCGTTCTCCCCGCCGTACCAGGCCTTCCACTGCTTCTCCCCGGCCAGGAAGATCCGGTACCGCCGCTGCGGCGTCCCGTTCAGCGTCGCGTACCGGTCGGCCACCCCCGCCGCCTTCTCCGCCACCGGCAGCACGGCCGCCAGGGATTTCGCCTGCGCTTTGTCCGCCGCCAGCGTCACCCGCCGGCCTTGCGCGAACACCAGATCCCCGCTCTCCCACGGGGTAGGTTGGTGAAAGTCCGGTTGCGGCGCCGCCGCCAGCCCGGTGATCACGTATTTCCCCGCCACCGGCTTGAGCGTCAGCTTCTGCGAGATCCGAGGCGCCTTCTCCCACGCCGTCGATGGGCTCACCGGGCACATGTCCTCGCTGAAGCAATAAACCAGATCGGTCCGGAAGGAAACGGCCGCGGCGTCCCCCTTCACCGGCTGCCCCACCCCCGGCTCGTAGCCGACGCGCTGCACTCCCAGCCCCCGCAGATTCCGGAACACAGACCGGTACTTCCCCCGCAGCTTCGCGTCCACGGCGGCGAGCCAGGCGTTCTCGTCCCCGCGTGTGAGAGCGTCGGCCTGCGCGTCGAGCGCCGCCACCGCCTGGTCGTAGGGCGTCGACGGCACGGCCGACACCGACGCGACCGGAGCGCTGGGTGCCGCGATTGCCGCGGCTTTCGGCTCGGCGTCCGGCTTCAGAACGACAAAGCCCGCCACGAGTACGGCCAGAGCACCACCCACCGCAACAAGCACCCGCCCCCGCCGCGGCCGGTTGCTCGCCCCGATCTCGGGCCCCGCACCCAACGCCGCCGCCTCAGGAAGCGCGCTCGGACCCAACGCCGCCGCCATCTGGGGCTCCGCGCCCGCACCCAACGCCGCCGCCTCAGGCGCCGCCCCGGCGCCCCACGCGGTGGCCGCCTGGAGCGTCGGCAGCGCGTCCGGCCTCGCCTCGGCCTGCGCCCACTCGCTCGCGGCAGCCTCCGCCGAGTCGATAAGGTGTCCGGTCGGGGGGCCCTGCGTCGACACCAACTCATCATTGATGACTTGCTGCTCGGCGGCCGTGCGCGTGGGCCGAGCGGGCGTGGGTGTGACCGGCCCACGGTCAGGCACCTCCGGGTGGGCGAGCTGCGGCTGCGCGAGCGGGTCGTCGTGAACCGGCCCCAGCTCGGCGGGCTGCGGCTGAGCAGGCGCGGCGGCGTGGGCGCGCGCCGGCGCCGCGAGTGGGTCGTCGTGGGCCGACTCCGGCTGGGCGGGCTGCGGCTGAGCAGGCGCGGCGGCGGGCATCGGCGGCGCGAGTGGGTCGTCGTGGGCGGGGACTCGCTGGGCCGGGATCGGGGTCGAGGTCGAGAGATCGGGCCCCTCGTGCATGGTGTCTCCTTCGGTGAGCGGGCCCAGGCGGCGCGGGCGTCTGGTGATCTAAGCAGGTTCACCGATGTGACGAGGACCCGCGTCGATCGATCTCCGTGCGGTGCGGCTCACGAAGATCAATAAGATGCCGATCATGTCGTTTGCGCTCGGGCCCGGAACCGATCTGGCCGCCACCATCGATGCCTACCGCACCTGTGAGCTCGCCACCATCGGGAAAGACGGCACCGCGATGGCGTGGCCGACGTCGGGGCTCACGCGGCCCGACGGGACATTCCTCCTGACCACATCGATCGCGTATCCGCAGAAGGCCTACAACATCCGCCGGGATTCGCGGGTCGCGCTGTTGTTCTCGGACCCGACGGCGAGCGGGCTCGACCGGCCCGAGCAGATCCTCGTCCAGGGCAAGGCGACCTGCTCGGACGAGGTGCACGTCGAGCCCGAGGGGGACCTGGCCGACTTCTGGGCGCGGCTGTTCGAGCGGCAGCCCACCTGCCGCAAATATCTGGACTGGCCGGCCACGATGCTGACCGATTTCTACTTCATGCGGCTGATGATCCGGGTGACCCCGATCGACATCACCCGCCGTCCGCTGCCGGGGCCGGCCGCGCCGGGTCCGGGGAGCGGGCTGATCGGTGGTGCGGTGCTTCCGGCGTACGCGTCAGTGGTTTTGTCTGCCCGCGACGAAGCCGGCGGCCCGACGCTGACCCGGACCACCGTGGTCGCCGAAGGCGATGCGTGGCGGGTCGCCGTGCCGGAGGACGTCGAGGTGGCGGCGGGACCGGCGAGCCTGCTCGTGCACCGGCACGACGATCAACTGTGGAGCCTGCACAACGCGAACGTCGTCGGCACGCTCATGGCGGACGACAAGGGCTGGCTGCTCCGGCCGGCGCGGCTGATCGAGCCGGGCGGGCGGCACCGGGCGAGCCTCGCCGACCCGATCCGCACGGTGCGCGACTGCCGCGCCACTACGAAGCGCTACCTCGAGCGCCGCAACCTGGCGCGGCCGAAGATCCCGTGGGCGGCCTACCGGTCGCTGCGCGCGGGGCTCTGAAGGAACTCGCGGCAGCCCCGCAGGCGTGTCGTCAACACCTCGCCGGCCCGGTCGATGATCAGCTGGATGTCGACCGGGGCGGTGAGGCCGGCGGGCATGGGACCGTGCGGGATGAGCGCGGGGTCGAGGCCGTCACGCTCGGCGACCAGCACACCGAGGTCGTAGCGGCTGATCGGGTCGGCGCCGGCGACGTTGAGCACGCCCGCGTAGCCGTTGGTGGCCAGCTCGATCAGCGCGCCGGCGAGGTCGTCGACGTGGATCGGCTTGCGGACCTGGTCGGTGAAGAGCATGCCCTTGGCCCGGCCGGCGATCAGGTCACCGGTGAGCTTTTCGTGCACGCCCCGGCCGTACCCGAGAATCAGCGACGTCCGCACCATGGCGGCCGCCGGATCGATCGCCTTGACGGCGGTCTCGGCCGCCGCTTTCGCGGCGCCGTAGCGATAGACCGGGTCGGGGAGCGCGCTTTCGTCGTAGAAGATGTCGCGGCCGGAGAGCACGGCCTCCGTCGAGACGTGTACGAGGCGAGCACCGGCCCGCGCCGTCGCGAGAGCGATGTGGGCGGAGCCGTCGGCGATGGTCGGCCAGTCCTCGCGGCCGGCGGCGGTGTGCACGACGACGTCCGGCCTGACCTGCTGGATCAGCGCGTCGACGGCGTCGCGGTCCCGGACGTCGAGCGGCTCGCCGCCGGGGATCGGATTGCTGAAGTACGTGCCGGTGACGTCCCAGCCGGCGGCGGCCGCGCGCTTGGCGGTGGTGCTACCGAGGTGACCGCTCGCACCGGTGATCAGCATCCTCATGCCGGCTGCTTCGGTGGCGGCCGTGCTCGTGCCCGCTTCGCTCATGGCAGCGCACGTTACAGCGCGGGCCCCGCGACCAGCCGCATGGACCACCGGCGGGATTGCTCGGCGTCGCACCCGTACTGCACGGCGACCCCGTTCTCGGCGCTCGCGCCCCCGGCGATGGTGAGGCATTTCCGGCTGCGGCCGTTCTCGATCAGCGTGTCCCCGACCGGCACGACGCTCAGCAGGAGACCGGCCCCGGTCGGCGCGCGCAGCCGCCACTGCCGGGAGGGATCGTCGGCGCAGCCGGACTGCGTCGCGAACCCGTTGTCGTCCAGGCTGTCGGCCGCGATCGCCAGGCATTTCCCGCTGTTGACGTTGACGACCTGGTAGAGGTCGGTGCCCTCGGCGCGCACGAACCGCCAGCGGTAGGCGGCGTCGCGCCCGCACGCCTTCTGGATGAGGATGGCGTCGTCGGCCAGCCCACCGGCGGTGACCGTCAGGCATTTGCGGCTGTTGAGATTGACCAGCTGAAACCCGAGCTGGACGAGATCGTCGGCCGGCCGCCCGGGCGACGGGTGGCCCGGCTCGGCGTGGCCTGCGGCGGCCGAGCTCATCACCGTCACGCCCACCGCCACCGAAGCCATGAGACAACGCCCGAACGATCGCATCACAAACACCCCCGCACACCTGGATCGGTTCCGCAGAAGCTAGCGGTTATTTCCTCCTTTACCCGTTTTTTCCGCTTTTAACGGCCGTCGGCGAGTCGCAGCGCCCGCCGCCGGGCCCGCCCGCCGCGGCCCGCGCCGATCTTGATGATTCGGCGCGCGGGCCGACGGGCGAGGCGAGCGAGGCAGGAGCGTCGGGGCGTGCAGGCCCGGCGAGCGGGGCGGGAGCGGCGGGCGGGCTTGCCGGCGAGCCGGACGCACGCCCGGCGGGGTCAGCCTCCGGTGTAGGCGGCGTAACCGCGGTCGGCCATGCCGGCGGCGGCGGCCGGGTCCTCTCCGTCGGCCACGGCGGCGGCAGCCCACGAGTCGGCGGCCAGCCGGTGGAAGAGCTTGCCGTCGTCGGAGGTCACCCAGGCCATCCACTCCTCCATCGTCGGGCGCGGCGCCGACCGGTCGGACAAGTAGTTCGCCAGCCCGAACAGCCCGCCGTCCCAGCCGAGACCGGTAGCGGTCGGGCCGAACTGCTCCCACCACTCGTCCTTCACGTGGGCCCAGTGCTCCAGCTCGAACAGCGTCCCCGGACCCGACGGCGACAGGCGCACCTCGATCCAGCTCACCTCGCCGCCGTACTCCCAGGTCGCGGCGTAGCTGCTGGGCTTGTCGCAGGTGGTGATGGTGCCGCCGGCGTTGCCCTCGAGCTGGTAGTGGCCGCCCTCCTTGAGCTCGCCGGTGACCGGCAGGAACCAGCGGGCGATGCGCTCCGGCCGGGTGACGACCTCCCACAGGTCGTCGATGTCGGTGTCGTAGACCTGGCTGATCGTCGAGACGCGAGCCTCGCCCGCCTCCAGGGTGCGGCGGCCGAGCGTGCGGCGCACCGAGCTGATCTGCTGTTTGACGTCGATCATCGGGTAGTCCCCTCGTCGTTCAGACGGCGTTGTCTTTTGCCACGGGCGACCTCGGTGGCCATCGCGGCCAGCCGTGGCGCCCAGAATCGCCGGAAACGGCCCAGCCACTCGTCGGCCTCGCGCAGGGCGGTGTCGTCGACCGCGTAGACGCGGCGGGCGCCGTCGGGGCGCACGGTGGCGAAACCGTTGTCGCGCAACACCTTCAGGTGCTGGGAGACAGCCGGCTGGGAGATGCCGAACTCGGCCCGGATGACCTCGGTGACCTCACCCGAGGAGCGCTCGCCGTCGGCGAGGAGCTCGAGGATGCGGCGGCGCACCGGGTCGCCGAGCACGTCGAACGCGTGCATGGCCCGTACGATATCAGGTTTGGCTTATATAAGTCACGCGTGAGATACGGCGTTCCGGATAGCCGATGCCATCGTTGTCGTGGCGGTGGCGCGCAGCAGGTCCAGGTCGGCGTCGACGGCGCCGGTGGCGAGGGCGACCACCGCGTCGCCGTCATAGCGCGAATGCGCGGGGTGGATAGCACGGGCATATCCGGTATGACCACTCTGGGCGAGCAGAAAGCAGTCCGATTTGTCCAGCCGAGCATCGGTCAGCAGCACACCCACCGTCGTATTCATAAACGGCGATTTAACCGATAAATCGGGCACCAGCACCTGCTCGCCGGACGGCGCGATCACGTCCCCCCAAGCATTGACCACCACCACAGCGACAACAGAGGCATCGCCGACCGTTCCAAAGGCAACCCCGAGCCCACCGGGATCAAGCCGAGACCGCCACTTCCCGGTGGTAGCCCCGGTCCCCGCCCCCACAGCCCCGGTCGCGAACGGCTCCCCGCTGAAGGCCGCCGCCAGCGCCGCCGCCCCCGCATCACCAAAGGGCGCCGCCATTCCCGCGTCGAAAATGGACATCCCCACCACGATCGGCACCGGCCCGAGCGGAGTCTCGAACCCCACCCCGCGCTCCCGGAGCCCCCGCATCACCCCGTCCCCCGCGGCGAGCCCGAACGCCGACCCGCCCGACAGCACGACGGCGGACACCTCGTTGACCAGCCGAGTGGGCGCGAGCAGCTCGAACTCCCGGGTGGCAGGCGCTCCCCCACGCACCTCCCCCGACCCGACAGTCCCGGCCGGCGGCACGATCACGGTCACCCCGGTCCCGTCCCCGGTCCAGTGCCCGGCGTATGCGGAAAGCAGCTGCGGCGTCGTCACCCTGCCATCTAATACCGGAAGGTCGACACCAGCCCGCTCAGCTCCGCCGACATCCGCGCGAGATCCTCGGTGGCCTGCTGGGACTGCTGCACCCCTTCGGTGGTCAGCCGGGCCGCTTCGGCCACCCCGGTGATGTTCTGCGCGATCTCGCCCGACCCGGCCGCCGCCTCGCCCACGCTGCGGTTCATCTCGGCCGTGGTGGCCGTCTGTTCCTCGACGGCCGACGCGATGGTCGTCTGGAAGTCGCTGATCCGCGCGATCACCCGGGTGATCTCCTCGATCGCCGTGACCGCCCCGCCGGTGTCGCTCTGGATGGCCGACACCCGCCGCGAGATGTCCTCGGTGGCCCGCGCCGTCTCCTGCGCCAGGTCCTTCACCTCCGACGCCACCACCGCGAAGCCCTTGCCGGCCTCCCCGGCGCGCGCCGCCTCGATCGTCGCGTTCAGGGCCAGGAGGTTCGTCTGCTCGGCGATCGAGGTGATCGTCTTGATCACGTTGCCGATCTCCGACGACGACTCGCCGAGCTGGTTCATCGTCGTCGAGGTGCGGCTCGCCAGCCCGACCGCCTCGGCGGCCACCTGAGCCGCCTCGCTCGCGTTCTGGGAGATCTCCCGGATCGACGCGCCCATCTCCTCGCTGCCCGCCGACACCGTGTCGACGCTGCGCGAGATCTGCTCGGCCGCCGCCGACACCGCTTCGGCCTGCTCGGAGGTCCGGTGCGCGGACTCGGCGATCTGCAGCGCCGAGCTGCTCATCTGCTCGGTCGCCCCGGCCAGCGAGGTGGCCGACCCGTCGATCGTCGACACCGTGGACCGCAGCCGGTGCATGGCCGCGTCGAGCGCCCGCCCCATCTGCCCCGGCTCGTCGGCGGAGGTCAGGCCGCTGGTCAGCGTGAGGTCGCCGGCCGCGAGCCCGTCGCAGACCGCCTTGACCCGGCGCAGCGACCGCACGATCGACCGGGAGATGAAGAAGCCGAGCAGCACCGCGCCGGCCGACCCCACGGTCAGCAGCACGATCGTCTGCGTGCGGTTCTCCCGGTGGTCCGCGCTGGCGATCGCGGCGGAGTCGGCGGCCTCGTCGCTTTCCGCGTCGCGCAGCGCCGCCAGGTTCTGCTTGACCTCGTTCATCAGCGGCGCGATCTGGTTGTCCCGGGTCTCCCGCCAGGCGACCACGTCCTTGGCCTCGCCGGCCGGGATCTGCTTGGCGCTGGCGATCTCGACGTACGCCGCCCAGTTGGTCTCCAGGGCCGCGACGTGCACGTCGTCCGCGGCCGGCCCGCTGGCCCGGTAGGCGTCGAGCGCCTCCTCGACCGCCCGCAGGTCGGCCCGGAACGTCTCGGTGTACTTCGCGGTGGTGGCCGCGTCACCGGAGAGGATCTGGTTGGCGAGGTTCAGCCGCGACTGCGCCATCGCCGTGGAGACCAGCCCGAGCGCGTTGGTGCTGGAGAGGTTGCTGGCGTAGATGTTGTGCGCCGCCGTCGCCGCGCCGTTGAGCGCGTGCAGCCCGAGGATCCCGATGACCAGCGCCACCAGGACGCCCGTCACCACGATGATCCCGATTTTTACCTGGACGCTGAGATTCACGAAGAAGCTCACGTTCAAACCGTACGGATGGGACAGGCGGCCATGGTTGGGATTGCCCCACCTCAGCGGCATCGTCCGCCTCGGTGGGGCGCAACCGTCACGCGTGCAGCGGCTTGAGCGCGCCCGCCACCTTGAGCAGCTCGTCCAGCATCGCGGTCGCGGCCGTCTCGGTGGTCTCCGAGGGGTCGAAGCGGCCGTCGACGATGTGGCTGTGCACGAACGGGATGTTCACCTGCTGGCCGATCGTGAAGAGGTTCAGCGCGTACGCCGCCGCGTGCAGCGCCATCGCCGACCGGGTGCCCGCCGAAACGCCGCCGTAGCTGACCACGCTGGCCGGCTTGTAGCGCCACTCGTGGTGCAGGTAGTCGAGCGCGTTCTTCACGGCGGCGCCCAGCGAGTAGTTGTACTCCGGGATCACGAACACGATCGCGTCCGCGGCGGCGACCTTCTCGCTCCACCGCTTGGTGTGGTCGTGCTCGTACTTGCTCAGCCGCGGGTGGTGCGGCTCGTCGAGCAGCGGGAGGTTCTCCTCGGCCAGGTCGGCGACGCTCACCTGGAAGCCGCCGTGCGCCTTGGCGGCGTCGACGAACCACTGCGACACCGGCAGGCCGACCCGTCCGGGGCGGGTGCTCGCGACGACTACCAGCAGATTGAGGTCACTCACGGGTGGATCCGTTCTCAAGGGGAAAATTTGCTATGTCAAACAATAGCCCCTCGCCGGATGTTCCCCACGATCAAGTCGACGATCCGCGGCCACAACGCCACCGGCAGGTCGTGCCCCATCCCCGCGATGACCTCGAGCGACGCCCCCGGCACCGCCGCCGCCGTGGCCTCCCCGCCACTCACCGTGATCAGCGGATCCTCCGCCCCGTGGATCACCAGCGTCGGCGCCGTCACCTC
Source organism: Actinoplanes sp. CA-142083 (assembly GCF_050942195.1). Taxonomy (NCBI): domain Bacteria; kingdom Bacillati; phylum Actinomycetota; class Actinomycetes; order Micromonosporales; family Micromonosporaceae; genus Actinoplanes; species Actinoplanes sp. CA-142083. Next base: position 5,142,143 of record NZ_CP192076.1, on the reverse strand, counting down.
CCGCAGCGCCGCCGTCCGATCCGGCGACGCGAGAACCGCCGCGTACTGCCGCAGCGTCCCCGCCGGCCGATACCCCCGGTCGTACTTCGCCGAGACCCGCCGCTCGAGCTCCTCGTCCGCCGCCGGATACCCCGGCGACCCGATCACCCGCGACGTCTCCACCCCGTTGGCCACCGCTTCTTCCCGGCTGGTGGCCGGCGCCCGCATCAGCACGGCGGCCGCCTCCGGCGTCGGATGCCCCACCCGCCGATCCCCGGTGGTCGACATCATCGAGCAGAGGCTGGCCACCAGATCCGGATGATCGATCGTCAGCTGCTGCGCGATCATCCCGCCCATCGAGGCCCCCACCACGTGCGCGCGCTCGATGCCCAGCCCTTTGAGCACCCCCGCGGCGTCCGCAGCCAGATCCGCCAGCAGATACCCCGCCGAGGACGGATCCCCGCCCAGAATCGCCCCCACGTCCGGCAGCCCGAGCTCATCGAAGCCGGTAGACAGCCCCGAGTCCCGATTGTCGAACATCACGACCCGGAACCCACGCCCCGCCAGCATCTCGACAAACCCCACCGGCCAGTCGATGAGCTGCGCCCCCAGCCCCATGACCAGCAACAGCGGCGGATCCCCCGCGTCACCAACGGTTTCACACCAGACATCGATCCCATTAGCGCGCACCTGTCCCACGGCCCCATCCTGCCGTCCCACCACAAAATCCAAAACCCTCATCCCGTACGGCGCGGGGTCAGCGGATGGCGCGCAGCGTCCGTCGCCCGGCCAGGATTGCCACGCCCGATAGGACGGCGAACGCCAGCACGGCCGTGACGATCAGGCTGAGCGCACCCGGCAACGACGGGAACGGCAAAGCCGGCGGCGACAGGCCGGCCAGGGGCAACGCCCACCCGGTCAGCCACCACCCCAGCAGCGCGATCCCCATGCCGGCCACCACCGCGGCGCCCACCATGACCGGGTATGTCCACAGTGTTGCCCGGCGGACGGCGGCGCGAGGCAAGCCCTGGGCGCGCAGGGCCGACAAGTCCTCGATGCGCCGCCCCCGGTCGACCGCCGCCGCCAGGACCAGCGCGCCGGCCGCCAAAGCCAGTGCCAGCGCGCCCACCAGGACGTAGAACCACAGCGCCAACGCCGGGCCCTGCTCGTCCAGCCGGGCGCGGACCTGCGTGGCCTTTGTATCGGTGGCTACCACCAGGCCCGCGGAGCGGAGGCGGTCGAGGATGTCGGCCGGGGCCTCCGGCGAGAGCCAGACCTGGGCGTTGCTGGTGGGGATGGCGTCCGTGGACAGCCGATCGGCGTAGTCGAGGTCGGCCAACACCGCCGGCGTGCCCACTCCGGGGACCGCCGGGAGCCGCAGCACCGAGGCGATCGGCAGCGCGCGCAGGTCGAGGCCGAACACCGCCGCGCTGGCCACATCCCCGGCCGTGGCCACCGGCAGCGGGCTCGGCACGCCGGCCGGCTGCACGAACACGCCGCGCGGCAACCCGTTGAGCGACGTTATCTCCACGCCCAGCCCGGAGGCGCCGGCCGAGAGCTTCCCGCCCTCGGAGACGCGCCACCGGTCCGCGACCCCGAGCACCTCCGGCGCTATGCCGACGGGATCAGCCGGCCCGGCAGACCCGCCCGGCTCCGGCTCACTGGAACCGCCCGCCGCCGGCCCAGAGGAACCGCCCGCCGCCGGCCCAGAGGAACCGCCCGCCGCCGGCCCAGAGGAACCGCCCGGTCCCGGCTCAGGAGAACCGCCCGGCGCCGGCTCGGACGAGCCACCCGGCCCCGGCACCGAAGAAGCGGAACCGCCGGCCGTCACCGAGTGGATGGTGACCGCGCCGGTCACGTCCAGGGAACCCTCGCGCCCGTTCAGCTGGAACGCCTTCACCCGGCACCCCGAAGCGCAAGCGGGCACGTCAGCCGCGTACCGGTGCCGGCCCGCCCGCAACTCTTCCAGCTCGACGGCCTCGTCGGCCGGTCCCGCCACCGGCGCGAGAATAACCGTCGCCAGCAGGGACTTTCCGGTTGTCAGCTTCGAGGCGGTCAGGTCGAACGTCAGCCGCCCGCCACGCACCAGCAACGGCGAAACCGTCTCGGGGTGCAGCGCCGCCTCGACCCGGGCGGGATCGAAACCACCCCACGAGGCGATCGCCGCCGCGCGGGAGGTGTCCACCGCGATGCCGGCCGGCAGCCCCTTCTCGGCCGGCAGGCGGACGGCGGCCATCGCGTACGCGCCCGACGGGTCGGCTGTGCGCACGGCGGCCAGCAGGCCCTGGCGGCTGACCGGGCCCACCGCCACGACCCGGGAAGCGCCGATGCCGATGCCCGCCTCCAGGGAACGGCCCCGGGCTCCGACGTCGACGGCGCAGGCGGCGTACCCGATGACCGCGACCGCGGCCGTGAGCAAGGCGAACAAGCGCGCCCCACCCGGACGCCTCGAAACCTGGAAGGCGGCCAGCGCGGCCGCCAGACGGCCGTCGCGCAGCCGGCGGCGGGCGTAGACCGTCGCCCACGGCAGCACCAGGCGTGCCGCCACCAGCGCCGCGGCGACCAGCACCAAACCGGTGGCGAACGTGCCCACCCCGGTGAGGCCACCGCCGGTGATGGCGAGCTGGACGACGGCGACCACGGCCAGCAGCACCACGACGGCCTCGGCGGCGACGGCGGTGCCGGCCCGGGGCGCGGGCGGGACGCGGCGCAGCAGCTCGGCGACCGGCCGGCCCAGCTGGCGGCGCTCGGCCAGCAGCGCCGTGACGATGGCGGCGCCGGCGGCGGCGGGGGCCCAGCGCAGCGCCTCGAGGCCGGGGTCGGCGCCCACGCCGGGGAAGCGCCACGCGGCGAAGATGTCCACCAGCAGCTGGCCGGCCACGCAGCCGAGGATCGCGCCCACCAGGATGGACACGAGATTTTCCCCGGTGGCCAGCCACCAGCGCTGGCCCCAGCGGGCGCCGCGCAGCGCGACCACCGCGAGCTCGGGGCGGCGGCCCTCGGTGCCGTAGCCGACGGCCAGGTAGATCGTCAGGCAGGCGAGCAGCACCAGGCAGACGGCGAGGACGGGCACGATCTGGTGGGCGGCGTCGCGGCCGCTGTCGATCCGGCCCAGGAGCGCGGGGATGCCGGTCTCCAGCTGGATGCCGTCGCCGAGCTTCTCGATCCGCTGGTTGAGCGACGCCAGCCCGGAGCGCACGGCGGGCAGCTGGTCGACCGACAGCGCGCCGGCCGCCGCCGCGCCGTCCAGGCTGAGCTCGATGGCGCCGTGGTCCATGGCGGCGACGGAGGCGTTGGTGACGAACGCGGGTTCGCCCGGGCGGCCGCCGGTGTCGGCGCCGAAGTAGTTGTGCGAGCCCCAGTAGGGATCCCCGGCGTCGGTGGCCCGGTAGACGCCGGTGACGAGGAAGCGCTTGGGCTGCCCCTCGGCCTCGAAGATGAGGATCTTGGGGTTCCATTCGGCGTACATCGGGTGGACCTCGTCGCCCGGCGCGAGATGCAGGCGCTCGGCGGTCGCGGCCCCGATGATCATGTCGGATTCGCCGATCAGGCAGCGGCCGGCGGTCATGGTCAGGTGGGCGCAGACGTCCTGCCGGTAGACCACGCGGGTGCGGATGTGGTCGTCCGGCTCCATGCCGATGGCGGGGAATTCCGACGCGTACGTGTAGGTGAAGCTGGGCAGGTTCAGCAGCGTCGCCCCGGTGCCGGGCAGGTCGACGTCGGCGGCCACGGCCTCGGGGCTGGAGCGGCCCTCGCGGTGGTCGTGCTGGCGGGCGATCAGGGTGAGGCTGCGCGACGCCGCGTCGGCGGTGCTGACCTCGTCGGCGGCCACGGCCCGGTCGGCGGCCCTCAGGTAGGCGGGGGCGGCCACGGCGGCGGCGACGCCGAAGAGAGTGAGCAGGGCGAGAGTGACGGCCTGGCCCCGGCGGGTCCAGACCATCGCGAGAACGAGCGCGATCATCGGCTCCCCCCGCGAGCAGAGAGCGGGGCAGCGGGGCCGAAGCGGGTCGCGAGCAGGGCAGCGGGGCCGAAGCGGGTCGCGAGCAGGGCGATCATCGGCTCCCCCGGCGGGTCGCGAGCAGGGCGGCGAGGCCGAGGACGACGAGCCCGATGGCGGCCGCGAGGGCCAGCACGGCGCCGGTGAGCACGCCCGGCGGCTCGATCACATGCCAGTTGTCGGGGAACGGCGTGGCCACCACCGCGGCGACCGGGCGGGCGATCAGCGCGGCGAGCAGGCCGCCGGCCACGCCGGTGAGCACGAGGGCGGCGGTGCCGGCCCGGCCGGTGAAGGAGGCCGTGGCGCGGGAGAGGCCCTGGGTGCGCAGGGCCGCGAGCATGACCTGCCGGGGCTCGCGCCCGGCCTCCGCCGCGACGCCGATCATCGCGGCCGCGACGAGCAGGGCGATCGCGGTGGTGAGGATGGCGAACGGCGCGGTGACGAACCGGCCCTCGGCGGCGAGCGCGGTGGCGCGGGCGGCCGAGGTGCGGTCGTCGGCGACGGTCAGGCCGCCGTCGGTGAGCGCGGCGACCAGCGACGCGGGGGCGCCGGCCGCGAGCCAGACCTGGAAGGTGCCGCCGAGGTCCGCGTCGCCTGCCAGCCGGCGAGCGGCGTCGAGGTCGGTGAGCAGCCCGCGACGGCCCAGCACGGGGAGGACTTGGGCTTGGGCGATGACGCGAACGGGAGTGGCAGTGCCCCCGAAACGGCCGGACATCGCGTCGTCGAAGCGCCACTGATCGGGTCGTTCCCCCGCCACCACGATCGGCAGCGGGACGGGCGCGTCCACCAGGCGCACCTCGGTGCCGGAGCGCGAGTCGGCCGCCATGGTCAGCCCCCGGCTCGAGGTGGCCACCCGCGGCGCTATCCCGAGGTAGTCGGCGTGCCAGCGGCTCACGTCGGCGAGGCTCGCCGTGTCGAGCACGGTGGACGCGGCCGACGCGAGCGACCGGATGGTGAGCCCGCCCGCCGCCGGGAAGAGCTGCCACCCGACGAACCGGCAGCCGGGCGCGACCGCGCAGGCCGGCACGGCCGCGGTGACCTGCTGGTCGCCGGCGCGCAGCCCGCGGAACTCGACGCGCACGCCCTCGCCGGTGCCCTCGTGCTGCAGGATCGCGCCGAGCAGGGCCGGGCCGCGGGCGTCGCGGGTGACCCGGACGTCGAGCGTGCGCCCGGTGACCAGCGGCGGGTCGGCGCGCAGGTGGGCGCCGCCGACCGCTTCGGCGAGCGCACCGACCGGGCCTGCCTCGGGGTGCCAGGTGGCCACGGCCGCGAGGCGGCTGGAGTCGACGGCGAGCACCGGCGGGTCGGCGGCGGTGTCGACGACGACGGCCATCGCCTGGCGTCCGCCGGGGTCGGCCTGCCAGACGGCGTTCTGCAGCTGGGTGCGTGACTCGGCCCGGACCGTCAGCACCCGGGCCGCGCCCAGCTCCACGTCGGCGCGGGCGACCCGCTCGGCGCGGTCGGCGAACAGGCCGCCCGCGGTGAGCGCGACCAGCGCGACCGCCACGACCAGCAGGGCCAGGACGCGGTCGGTTCCGGGCTGGCGGGACAGCTGCACGGCGGTGAGGCCGACCCGCACCCGCCCGGCCCGGATCGCGGCGCCGCCGGCCCGGTCGGTGACCCAGCGCAGCAGCCGGGCCAGCAGCAGGCCCACCGCGAGGGCGACCAGGGCGGGCGCCGCGACGCCGAGGCCGCTGGTCGGGCCGCCGGTGCGGGCCTGGTAGACGGCGCCCGCGGCGAGCGCGAGCAACGCGATGTCGACGAAGCGGGACCGCCAGTCCCGGCGCACGCCGGGAACGCGGCGCAGCAGGGCGACCACGGGCGCGCGCTGGGCGATCGCGTCCATGCCGGCGAGCACGAGCAGCCCGCCGGCCGCCACCGCGAGGACCGCGCCGATCGCCATCAGCAGCGCGATCCACCACTCGGACCGGACCGGCAGCGAGCCGGCGACCAACCGGGACGCGAGGATGCCGGCCGGGAGCCCGACGGCGGCGCCGATCAGCAGCGGCGGCACGTGCTGGCCGGCGGTCAGGCGCAGCAGGCCACCGCCGGTGGCGCCGCGCAGCTTGAGCAGGCCGGCGTCGGCGCGCCGGTCTCGGCCGGTGAGCCGTCCGGCGAGGCCGAGCGCGAACCAGGCCAGCACCAGCAGCTGGACCAGGGCGACGAGGATTCCGGTGAGGACCGTGCGGCGGTCGGCGATGACCGCGTCGAACAGGGCGCCGGTCGGGTTGTCCAGGTCGAGCTGGGCGGCGGCGAAGCGCGGGCCGGCCGCGTTGAGCACGCCGTTGAGGTCGTAAAGGTTGTCGCCGCGCAGCAGCGGCAACGGCACCGGCAGCGACACGGCCAGGGTCGGGCGGCTCAGCTGCGGCTGGCGGAACGTGTCGAGGGTGGTGAAGGCCGGGTCGAGGTCGCCCTGGGACTTGAACAACGGGTCGGTCCAGTAGTCGCCGACCATCTCGTACACGCCGACGATCTTGAGGCTGACCCCGTTGACGGCGCTCTCCGGCCGTACGGGAAGAACGTCGCCCACCTTGACGGCGAGACGGCGCGCGACGTCCGCGCTCACCGCGACGGACGAAGGCTCCTGCGGGCAGTCGCCGGTGAGCCGCACGTGCGCGCAAAAGCCGTCGCGATAGGCGACCGGCAGGCCGGTAGGGGCGCTGCCGTGGCGGACGTCGATGTAGTTGGTGTTCTGGGCGAGACCGACGGTCGCCGTGGTTCCGGGAAGATCGAGCAGACCATTGACGCGTACGACGAGAGCGTCCAGCGCCTTGCGAGGATCGCCCCCGGTCTCGGCCTGCGGCTGGTGGACCGTGATCACCCGCTCGGCGGCCGGCCGGGTCTGCACCTCGGCGCCGGCGGCCCGGGACGCGACGGTCAGGCCGTACCACGGCGCGGAGGCCCCCGCGGTCGCGGCCAGCGCGGCCAGGAGGGTGAGCAGCACGGCCTGTGCGGTACGGCGTCGTACCGCGCCCCAGCTCACGAAATACATCCGCACCCGCTTCCCCGTGTCACCGCAGCCGCGCGGCCCGGGTGGTCAGGTGGCGCCGCTCGGGCAGGCTGGTCGCGCGGCCCGCCGCGGCAGCGTACAACCGCGCGGCCTGCGCCGCCTCCCCCGCCCGTTCGAGCAGGTGCGCGCGCACGGCGTCGACGCGATGTCCCAGCCCGTCAAGATCCTTGATCATCTCCAGCGCGGCCCGGGGTCCGTCCACCATGGCCAGGGCCACCGCCCGGTTCAGAGTGACGACCGGGTTGCCGGTCATCCGCTCGAGCAGGCCGTAGAGCGCGAGGATCTGCGGCCAGTCGGTGTCGGCCGGCTTGGCGGCCCGGCAATGCAGGGCGGCGATGGCGGCCTGGAGCTGGTACTCGCCGACCGCGCCCCGGGTGAACGCGGCGTCGAGGATGACGGTGCCCTCGGCGATCTGGCGGTGGTTCCAGAGCCCGCGGTCCTGCTCCTCCAACGGGATCAGCTCGCCGTCCGGGGACTGGCGGGCGGGACGGCGGGCGTCGGTCAGCAGCATGAGGGCGAGCAGGCCGGCGGTCTCGGGGTCGTCGGTGGTGTGCAGCAGGCGGCACAGGCGGATCGCCTCGGCCGCGAGGTCGGCGCGCTGCACGCCGTACCCCTCATTGAAGATCAGGTAAAGCACGTGCCGGACCGATCGCTGGTCCTCCGGCTGCCGGAACGGCACGCCGGACGCCTTGATCTTCTGCTTGGCGCGGCTGATGCGCTGGGCCATCGTCGCCTCGGGCACCAGGAATGCGCCGGCTATCTCGGCCGTGGTGAGGCCGCCTGCTGCTCGCAGGGTGAGAGCTATCTGCGAGGCGGGGCTCAATGACGGGTGGCAGCACATCGCGAGTACGGCTGACGAGTCGTCGCTGCTTTGCCCGTTTTGAACAGATATTTCATCTCTTGCTGCCTTTTCTTCGCGCTTGCGCCTCGCCTCCTCCCAGCGCATCTGGTCGATCAGCTTGCGGTGCGCCGCCTGGAGGAGCCAGCCGCGGGGGTTGTCGGGGATATCCGTCCAATTCAGGTACGCCGCGAGCAGCGCCTCCTGCACCGCGTCCTCGGCCGCGTCGAAGTCCCCGCAGCGCCGGGCGAGAACGCCCAGCACCTGCGGGGCCAGCGACTTCAGCAGCTCGTCGATCACGCCGTCAGCGCGTCGAAGTCGGCGTCCGACATCACCCGGCGCACGGTGATCGGCTGCCGCAGCGGCACCCCGCCCGGCCCCGGCACCGCCGACACCAGCGCGGCGATCTCCAGGGCCCGGTCCTCCGACTCCACCTCGACGATCTGGTACCCGGCGAGCACCTCCTTGGCCTCGGCGAACGGCCCGTCGGTCACCACCGTCGCGCCCCGGCCGTCCGACACGACCTCCTTGGCCTGGGCCGGTCCGGTCAGCGCCTCGCCGCCGACCAGCTCGCCGCTCTCGGTGAGGCTGCGGTTCAGCTCGGCGTAGTAGTTCATGTGCGCGCGGATCTCCTCCGGCTTCCACTCGTCCATGGGCTCGGCGACGTCGCCCGGCCGGTAGTCGACGATCAGCAGGTAGCGCGGCATGTGGGTCCTCCTCGGTTCCGGTTGGCTTTCTACCGGATGGACGAAGCTGATCTCCGTCGCTCGACATCATCGCTTGGACTAAGTTCTCCGGCATGAGTGTGCGCTTCGGAGTGTTCGTCCCGCAGGGCTGGAAGATGGACCTGAACGAGATCGCCGACCCGGTCGAGCAGTACGAGGCGATGACCGCGGTCGCCAAGGCCGCCGACGCCGGCCCGTGGGATTCGATCTGGCTGTACGACCACTTCCACACCACCCCCAAGCCGACCCTCAACACCACCTTCGAGTGCTGGACCGCGTCGGCGACGCTCGCCCGCGACACCACCCGCGTCAACATCGGCCAGATGGTCGGCTGCAACGGCTACCGGCAGCCGTCCCTGTACGCCAAGATCGCGTCGACGGTCGACGTGGCGAGCCACGGCCGGCTCTACGCCGGGCTCGGCGCCGGCTGGTACGAGCACGAGTGGCGGGCGTACGGATACGAATGGCCCGAGGTGCCGCAGCGGATGGGCGCCTTCCGCGAGGCGGTGGAGATCGTGCACAAGATGTGGACCGAGGACCGTCCCGTCTTCCAAGGGAAGCACTACCAGATCGACGGCCCGATCAACCAGCCGCGCCGCAAGCCCCGGTTCTGGCTGGGCGGCGGCGGCGAGAAGGTGACGCTCAAGCTGGTCGCCAAGTACGCCGACGGCAGCAACGTCGGCAACGGGGACGCCGCCCTGATCCGGCAGAAGCTCGCCGTCCTCCGCGACCACTGCGACACCGTCGGGCGCGACTACGACGCCATCGCGAAGTCCACCACGATCGAGGTCGATCCGTCCTGGTCCACCGCGCAGACCGCCGACCGGGTCGAGCAGGTCGTCGAGGCCGGCTGCGACTACGTCATCTTCTACATCCCGCGCCTGGCCTACGACCACGAGCCGTTGCACCGCTTCGCCGCCGACCTGATCCCGCGGTTCGCTTGACGTGTGACGGCGGCCGGCCGCACCTGGTCGGCATCGCCGCGGCGATGAGCGGATTCCTGGCCCTGGCCGAGCCGTCAGGCCGTGCAGGCTTTCGCGATCACGGCGCTCGCCCTGGTCTCGCTTCTCTCGCTATAGCAGCGGAAACCCCGCGAGCATCCGCTGAAGGTGCATGACCTGACGCGGGAAGAACTCGGCGATCGTCAGCCCCACCACGTCGCCGGCCGCGCCCAGATCGCTCACGATGCGCCGCACCTGCGCGCTCGTCAGCCCATCCGGCTCGGCCCCGAGCCCCAGCACGATCTCGTTGCTGTCCACCGTGTCCACGTCGAAATGCACCGCCAGTTTGGTGCAGCCGGTTGCCGCCAGCCACTCCAGCAGCGGCCGCGTCCCGTCCCGCAGGTCATCGGGGGCGAAGGCACGGATCCCCCACTCGGCGACGTTCCCGATGTCGTCCTCGGCCCAGGCGTGCAGCCCGGCCAGCGCCACCCGCCCCGGGTCGACGGTCGCCGGCAGCAGCTCGAGCACCTCCCGATCCCCGTGCCCGGTCAGGGCGGCCACCGCCATCGCGTGGAAGCCCGGGTATTCGCTGGCCGGCGTGCCGATCCCGTCCCGCAGGTCGAGCCCGTCGTCACCCATCGCCACCGGCGCGACGGCCACCGGGCCGTCGTGTGACGGCAGGATCGCCGCCAGCACGGCCGCCCCGACGGCGTAGCCGCGCCGAGCCGCATCGAAGGGGAACTCGGACGCGAGCTCCCGGACGCTGGATGTCCCGGCGCCCTGCCACTGCGGCCACACGAGCCGCAGCGTCACCTCGTCGTCGCGCGCCGCCATACCCTCGAACCTAGCCCTGGAACTGCAGTTCGACGTGCAGGTCCGCCCCGGTCACCAACTCCACTGCCCGCGCGCGGAGCAGGCCGCCGGTCTCCATCTCGAAGGTGACTTCGACCGGCGAGCCCAGCGGCAGTGGCGGCAGCCCACCGATCACACAGTCGACGATGTGCTCGTTGTCCTCCGGCCGGTCCGACTCGATCGAGCTCGCCTGCTCCCAGATCTCCACCAGGATCTCGGCCTGGTCGGGGTACGCGGTGAGGAATCGCAGAGCCTCGGTCCGCGCCGGCAACGGGGTGCCGGCCCGCAGCAGGTGAACGATCGGGAACGACACCCTGCTGCTCTTGGACCGCGCCCGGCTGGCCGCGTCGTGGACCTCCACGCGCTCAATGATCTTGATGCCGACGGCGCGCGGAACGACCGTCGTGATGCGCTTGCCCGGGTCATTGTGCAGGCGGGCAACCCCTTCAACCGTGGCGCCGTCGATCGACTCGATCAGGGCGTAACGGGCCGCGCCCTTGGCAACCGCGAGTTCGGGCTCGTGCATGCGCAGCGGGACTCCGAACAATGACTCCAAGCCGGAGGCGACCCCGGGCATCCGGACGGCGTCACCGGCCAGCACCACCTCGTCGAATCCGGGAACACCCCGCTCCATCGCCGCTCTGAAGGTCCTCTCGGTGATCGTGAGAGTGCGCGCGAGCAGGTGGTAGGTGCGATCTTCGAAGTCTGCACGAGTCACCTCGATCTCCGAGACGTCGCCGGCGAACCGCGCGGTGAACCGGCACGACTCCACACCGCCGAGCTGCTTGCGGATGTCCTCGGCGCCGGCCGCCAGCTCCCGCCGGAACTCCTCGTCGTCGGCCGCCCGCGAGCCCGGGTGCCCGGCCTGGAACCGCTCTACCAGGTCTGCCACCAGCATCTCGTCCCAGTCCGCGCCACCGAGCCCGTATTCGCCATCCATGCTGACGACCCTGATCTCCTCCGGAGAGACCCGGACCACCGCGGCCGCGAAGCCGTCGCCGCCCAGGTGGTAGACCAGCAGGGTGCGGGTGCCGCCCGCGTCGTAGTGCAGCGCGGCCGCGACCGGCTCGTCCACGATGGCCAGCACGTTGAGGCCTGCTATCGCCCCGGCTTTGCGCGTCGCCTCCCGGGCGGAGACGCCGAAGTACGCCGGCACAGTGATCACGACGTCGCTGACCTCCTCGCCACTGGCGTCGGCCGCGTCCTGCGCGAGCTCACCGAGGATCAACGCGGAGATCGACTCGGGCGAGTGGCGCCGGCCGTGTGCCAGGATCTCGACGCTCCGGCCCATCTGCCGCTGAGCCCGGGAGACCACCAGATCGGGATGCCGCGCCGCGCAGGCCTTGGCTTCCCTGCCGACGACCACGTTCGTCGGATCCTCGAAGTACACCACCGAGGGCGTGGTGTGCTCACCGAAGACGTTCTTGATGATCTCGGGCTGTCCCGTCTCGCCGATGCGTGCGACGCAGGAGTAGTCCGCGCCGAGGTGGATGCCGAAGGACGCCATGACCGCGCACTTACCCCACAGGGTCGCCGCCGACGCACCGACCGGTGGCGCGGGGCGGCTGGTTGCCGGGGCGCGGATGACCGGGAAAGACGTGCGCGGCGACGCTGGTGCGCGGGTCGGGCGGGAGCGCGCTGTCTGGACGCCGTCTTGGCGTAGGCGAGCACAATGGCGATATGCCTGCCGGGAACAGTACGGAGATCGTCAAGAAGGTGGGAGCGCAAGCCGTCGGCGCCGGGATCGGACTTGCCGTCGGCGGCCCTCCCGGCGCGATCATCGGCGCCGCCGCGGTGCCGCTGATCGAGCTGATGGTCGCGCGGAGCGAACGTCGTGGACGGAACCTTCAAGCCTTCACGGACAGCCTGACCAGCATTTCCGGGATGCCGCCGGAGCAAGTGGCGGCGTGGGCCAGGCAGGACGAACAACGACAGGATCTTGTCGCGCATGCCCTGGAAGCCGCGTTCGCCGCGCGAACCACCCGCAAGGTCGAAGCACTGGCCAAGGTCGTGTCCGAGAATCTGCGCGACGACGCCCGGCTCGACATCAGCCAGATGATCGTCGCGGCGCTGGAACAGCTGGAGAGCCCCCACATCCGAGTTCTTCACGTGTTCGTCCACGAGAGCCCGGCGGACGGCCCCGACTGCACTTGGCATTGCGCAGGCCTGAAGGAGCGACTTCCCGGCCTGGCCGACGGGATCATGCCGCTCGTCGCCACCTTGTTCCGCCTGGGCATGATCACCGAGAGCACCGAGTCCGAGAAGGACAGGCTGGCATGGGAACCCACCCGCTTCGGCGTCACATGCCTCAACTATCTCGAGGAACCGGCGGCCTCCCGGCGACCTTGAGGCGCCACCTGCGGGTGAACCTTGTCAAACAGGGGACTGCGCCGCCCCGGCGAGCGGGAATAGGGTGCGGCGATGAGCGGGGCGGCCGGCGGCGCGGTGAACTCCGATCTGCTCGCCACCTGCGCGCAGGTCGCCATCGCCGTGCTGGTCGTCATCGGGATCGAGGCGGCCGCGATGCACATGGGAGCCCGGGCCATCTCCGACGGTCACCTCGCCACCGCGATTCATCGCCGCTTCGACTCGTGCCGCCATGCGGTCCAGAAGGTGGTGACCGTCGTGATCGGCATGTCCTCGACCGGTCCGACCGGGTCCTTGGCCGACCTCAATCGGCGCGTCGAGTACAGCGGGCCGCTGCGGCTGCTGATCAACTGTGGTCTCGTCGCGGGGCTGGCCATGCCCGGCCTCCTGCCGATCCTGGCCCTGATCATGGCCATTGTCGCGCTGTGGCTGCAGGCGCGGCAGCTCGAAGCGTGGGTCGCGGCCACCACGATCACCTCGGTGGTCCTCGCCGCCGTGCTCCTCGGCATTCAGGTTCACACGCGCGCCAAGGCCATCGAGGACAAGCCGGCCCCGGCCGCGCCGGAAAGCGTCGCGGAGAAACTCCCGGTCGAGTCGCTCGACTGAATCGTGTATCCAGGTGGCATGGATATCGACGTTGCACAGACGGCGAACGCCGTGCTCCCTTACGTCACCGGCGCCATCACCGCCTACGGTGCGACGACTCTCGACAAGGTTCGCGAGGCCGTTGTCGACAAGGCCGCCGACGGCACGGTCGGTCTCGGGCACCGCATCCTCAACCGGATCCTCCGGCGGGACGAGTCGCGGCCGCTGATCGAGGACGCGGTCGGCAACGTCGCCGCCGGCGAGGAAGGCAGCGACACGGCGCTCAAGCTGCAGATCCGCAGGGCGCTGGCCGCCGATCCCGAGCTGGCGCGGGACATCGCGGGGATGCTGTCGACCGGCGGCGTCACCATCATCGCTTCCGGCGAGCGCTCGGTCGCCACCCACACCAACTACGGCGTGATCAGCACCGGGGACAACTCGACCTTCGGCCGGTGAACCGAACCGGCCGGTGCCGGCGGCACCGGGGGTGACCATGCAGCGAGGTCGCCGTGTGCTCCGGGTGCCTTTCCCGACTCGTACGATATAAGGAAAAGCCCGGACCCCCTCGGCCCGGGCTTTCCCTATGACCCCCGATTTCAGCCCAGCGAATGCATCACGTGCTTGATGCGGGTGTAGTCCTCGAACCCGTACACGGACAGGTCCTTGCCGTGCCCCGAGTGCTTGAACCCGCCGTGCGGCATCTCCGCCACCAGCGGGATGTGGCAGTTCACCCACACGCAGCCGAAGTCCAGGCGCTGCGTCATGCGCATCGCGCGGGCGTGGTCCTTGGTCCACACGCTCGACGCGAGCCCGTACTCGACGCCGTTGGCCCAGGCGACCGCCTCGTCCTCGTCGGAGAACTGCTGCACGGTGATCACCGGCCCGAAGATCTCGTCCTGGATCACCTCGTCGGTCTGCCGCAGGCCCGAGACCACCGTGGGCGAGTAGAAATAGCCCCGATCGCCGACGCGTGAACCGCCGGCGTTCAGCACCGCGTGGTCGGGCAGGCGGTCGACGAAGCCGGCCACCCGGTCGATCTGGCGGGCGTTGTTGAGCGGCCCGTACAGCACGTCCTCGTCGTCGGCCGCGCCGGTCTTCGTCGACGAGGCCTGCTCGGAGAGGGCCGCCACGAAGTCGCTGTAAACGCGCGGCGACGCCAGCACCCGGGTCGCGGCGGTGCAGTCCTGGCCGCCGTTGAAGTAGCCGCCGATCGCGATCGCCTCGGCGGCGGCCTCGATGTCGGCGTCGTCGAAGACCACCACCGGCGCCTTGCCGCCCAGCTCGAGGTGGGTGCGCTTGAGGTCGGCGGACGCGGCCGTCGCCACCTCCATGCCGGCGCGGACCGAGCCGGTGATCGAGACCATCTGCGGGGTGCGGTGGCTGACCAGCTGGCGGCCGGTGTCGCGGTCGCCGACGACCACGTTGAGCACGCCGGGCGGCAGGAACTCCGCGGCGATCTCGGCCAGCATCACCGTGGTGACCGGCGTCGTGTCGCTCGGCTTGAGCACGACCGTGTTGCCGGCCGCGATCGCGGGCGCAAGTTTCCAGACCGCCATCATCAGCGGGTAGTTCCACGGCGTGACCTGCGCGCACACGCCGATCGGCTCGCGCCGGACGTAGGACTCGAAACCGTTCAGGTACTGCCCCGCGGACCGGCCCTCGAGCAGCCGCGCCGCGCCCGCGAAGAAGCGGATCTGGTCGATCGCCGGCGGCAGCTCCTCCGACTTGGTCAGGCCCAGCGGCTTGCCCGTGTTCTGCGACTCGGCCGCGACCAGCTCGTCCGTGCGCGCCTCGATCGCGTCGGCGAACTTGAGCAGCGCCTGCTGCCGCTCGCTCGGCGTTGTGTTCCGCCATTTCGCGAAAGCTTCCGACGCCGCCTCCATCGCCTTGTCGACGTCCAGCTTGCCGGAGACGGGCGCGGAGGCGAAGACCTCGCCGGTCGCCGGGTCGATGAGGTCCTCGTAGCGGCCCTCGGCGGGCGCGGACGCGGCGCCGCCGATGAAGTTGTGCAGCACGGTCTTGGCGGTCACTCGATCTCCAGACGCAGGATCGGACACTTTCCCGGCCATCCTTCCACTGATTCCGTTGCTGACAAGACCCTTGAGCGACGTCTTCCGTCAACCGCCTCAGCTTTCGCGCCGTTGGCCGAACTATCCGGGAGTGGGGTCTCGACGACGCGACGCGCCTGCGGCGGCTGCGCGAGTGCGGCCTGTCCGACGGCGCCCGGAGCGCCTCGCTCGACCGCCTGGCGCGCGCCGCCGCACACCAGTTGCGCGCCGTCCGTGCGCAAGTTTCGCTGATCGGCGCCGACCGCCGCGTCGTCGCCGGCCAGGCCGGCCCGCCGGTCGCGCACACGTTCTGCCACATCGTCGTCGACACTGACGCCGCGCTGCTGGTCAGCGACTCGAGGACCGATGACCGCCTGTTACTTCATCCCGCGATCGCCGACGGAATTGTTGCCTACGCCGGTTTCCCGCTGCGCACCGACGACGACTATCCCCTGGGCGCCTTCTTCGTCGCGCACGATCAACCGCGCGACTGGCAGCCCCGCGAGCTCCTGCTGGTCGAGGACCTCGCGGCCGCCGCCTCCAGCGAACTGGCGTTGCGGACCGAGGTGCATCGGCTTCGGCATTAAAGCCTTATATCGTACGATTCGGCCAGAGTCCCCGATGCGCAGGCCCGGCTAGCTGCATGGTCACCCCCGGTGCCGCGGCCGCCGGGCTGTCCCGGCCGCGCCACCCGCCGATGCGGATCGTCCTGGAGCACCCGCGTGCCCGCACGCTAACGTCGAGCTCGTGCCGCTGCCTCCCGATTCCCACGTCCACAGCGAATGGTCCTGGGACGCCCCGCTCGGCGACATGGAACAGACGTGCGCCCGCGCCGTCGCCCTGGGCCTGCCCGCGATCGCCTTCACCGAGCATCTCGACCACACCGTCTGGCGCGTGCCCGCCACCGCGGAACCTCGCCTCACCGCCCTGGCCGCCCCCGACGGGATGCTCACGCCGCCGTCCTTCGACCCCGCCGGCTATTTCGACGCGATCGACCGCTGCCGCTCCCGTTTCCCCGGCCTGCGCATCCTCACCGGCGTCGAGATGGGCGAGCCGCATTGGCACGCCCCCGCCTGCGCGAAGGTCCTGGCCGCCGGCCGTTTCGAGCGTGTGCTGGGCTCGCTGCACTGCCTCCCCGACGCGGACGGCTACTCCGAGCCGTGGGCCCTCTACGACCATCGCGACGCCGACGACGTGATCCGCTCCTATCTGGCCGGCGTGGCCGACATGGTCGCGACCAGCGACATGTTCGAGGTGCTGGCCCACATCGACTACCCCGTGCGCTCCTGGCCCGGCGTTTTCGACCCCGCCGACTTCGAGGACGAGTTCCGCCACGCCCTGCGCGCCACGGCGTCATCCGGCCGCGCCCTGGAGCTCAACACCCGCATCCCCCTGCACACGACGATCCTCACCTGGTGGCACGAGGAGGGCGGCGAGGCCATCACCTTCGGCAGCGACGCTCACCTGCCGGAGCTGGTGGGCCACGGTTTCCGCGAGGCCGCCGCCATGGCCGAGGCGCATGGCTTCCGCCCCGGCCGCAACCTCCTCGACCTGTGGTCCCGCGCGAACTGACACGGACAGACCATCGCCAGGCAGGCGCGGCCGGCCGGCCGAGCACCGGAGATCCGCGTCCCGGCAACCAGGCCGCCGGCACCCGGCGTGGCCTAGACGGCGCCCTCCCGCATCTCCCACGGCGACCCGTACTCGACCAGCTTGTCGAGGAACGGCACCGGGTCGAACGCCTCCGGTCCCAGCACCCCGCTCCCCCGCCAAGCCCCCGAAGCCAGCAACTCCAGCGCGACGATCGGGTTCACCGCCGTCTGCCAGACCACCGCCTGCGACCCGTACTCCCGCATGGACCACTCGTTGTCGACCAAGTGGTACAGGTAGACCTCGCGCGGCGACCCGTCGAGGCCCAGCCCGCGCACCAGCGTCCCCGCGCACGTCTTCCCCGTCATCTTGTCGCCCAGCGTTGCCGGGTCGGGCAGCACCGCCGCCACCACGTCCCGCGGCGACACCTCCACGCCGCCGACCCGGACCGGTGACGTGCGGTCCAGCCCGAGCTTGTGCAGCGTGCGCAGCACCTCGATGAACTCCGACCCCAGGCCGTACTTGAAGGTGACCTTGCCGGCCTTCACCCAGCGCGGGATCAGCAGCACCTCCTCGTGCTCGACGTGCACGCACTCGACCGGGCCGATGCCGCCGGGGAAGTCGAAGATCTCCGGCTCGCTGAGCGGCACCGTGGTGTGCCAGTCGCCGTTCTCCCAGATCACCGGCGGGTTGAGGCATTCCTCGATGGTGGTCCACACCGAGAACGACGGCGCGAACTCGTAGCCCTCGACGACCAAGTTGCCGCCGTCGCGGATGCCGACCTCGTCGATCCGGGAGAACAGGTGGTCGGCGGCGTACCGGGCGAAGATGTCGGAGAGGCCGGGCTCGACGCCGATACCGACCAGCGCGAGCAGCCCGGCGTCCTCCCACGAGGACGCGAGCGCGAACTGCGCGTCGCCCAGCTTCTCCCCGGGAAGCTGGTACGGCGACGTGGGATGCGGATGCGACAACGACATGGCCATGTCGAGATAGGACGCACCGGCTTCCAGGGCTCCCTGGAAGATCGGCATCACGAACCGGGGGTCGACCGCGTTGAGCACGTGCGTGATCGCATGACGGCGGCACAAATCCGAGATGTCCGAAGCAGACGAGGCGTCGACCTGTTCGGCGACGAAGCGGGGATCAACCGACGCCGCGCGCGAGGCGCGGTCGAGTGAGAAGTCGGCGATGACGAACGAGGAGAAGAAAGAGCGGCGTGCGGCAATGCCGGCCGCGGCGGACCCTACTCCGCCCGCGCCGACAACCAGGACGCGCATGAGAAACACACCTTTCGCCCAGAACGGGCACCGTAGAACTGAAACCGCGTCCCAGCAGCCTCCACACGACCGAAACCCTTGTCAAGAGCGATCAACTCTGCGATAAACGCAGTGCCACAGCCGGGCGGAAGGGGAATGAGATGCGCGATGTGATTGCCGTGCACCCCCACCCGGGGAAGAATCGCGGCGTGACGGCGGACCTGGCTCTGGATCAGATCAACAAGCAGATCATCGAGCACCTTCAGCGCGACGGGCGGATGTCGTACGCGACGCTCGCCAAGGAGATCGGCCTGTCGGAGGCCGCCGTGCGCCAGCGCGTGCAGCGCCTGCTCGACGGCGGGCTCATGCAGATCGTGGCGGTGACCGACCCGCTCACGCTCGGCTTCGCCCGGCAGGCCATGGTCGGCCTGAAGGTGAACGGCGACCTGCGCGCGATCGCCGACGAGATCGCCGCGATCCCCGAGGTCGACTACGTGGTGATCTGCGCCGGCGGCTACGACCTGCTGGTCGAGCTGGTCTGCACCGACGACGAGCACCTGCTCGACCTGCTCAACGAGAAGGTCCGCACCATCAAGGGCGTCACCTCCTGCGAGACGTTCATGTACCTGAAGCTGGCGAAACAGACCTACGCGTGGGGAACCAGATGAGCGCACCGTCCTACTGGCTGCACACCCTCGGCCCGGTCACGCCGCGCCCGCCGCTCGACGGCGACCGCGACGCCGACGTGGCCATCGTCGGGGGTGGCTACACCGGCCTGTGGACGGCGTACTACCTTTCCCAGCTGGCACCCGAGAAGGAGATCGTCGTCCTCGAGGCCGAGTACTGCGGTTACGGCGCGTCGGGCCGCAACGGCGGCTGGGCCAGCGGCCTCTTCCCGGTCTCCGAGGAGAAACTGACCAAGCGGTACGGCGCCGCGCAGGCCACCGCGATGCATCATGCCTTGGCCGGCGCCGTCGACGAGGTCGGCCGCGCCGCGCGGGCCGAGGGCATCGACTGCGACTACGCCAAGGGCGGCACGATCACCCTCGCCCGCACCTCCGCCCAGCTGCGGCGCGCCCAGTCCGCCAAGGGTTTCATCGGCGCGGCCGAGGCGAGCGCGATCTGCGGCGCGACCGGCGTCGTCGGCGGCATCTACAGCCCCGATTGCGCCGCCCTGCATCCGGCCAAACTGGTGCGCGGCCTGGCGGCGGCGGTCGAAAAACGCAAGATCAAGATCTATGAGCAGACACGCGTACGGCGTATCGCACGCGGCCTCGCCGAGACCGACCGCGGCACAGTCCGGGCCGGCACGGTCGTGCGCGCGCTCGAGGGCTACACCGCCCGCCTGGCCGGGCACCGCCGCAACCTCGCGCCGGTCTACTCCCTGATGATCGCCACCGAGCCGCTGCCGCAGTCCGACTGGGACCGGATCGGCCTGCGCCGCCGCGAGACGTTCAGCGACGAGCGCCACATGATCATCTACGGCCAGCGCACCGCCGACGACCGCCTCGCGTTCGGCGGCCGCGGCGCGCCCTACCATTTCGGTTCCCGCATCGAGCCCGGCTACGACCGCGTCCCCGCCGTCTTCGACAGCCTGCGCGCCACGCTCACCGAGATGTTCGGCATCCGGCCCGAGATCGCCTACCGCTGGGGCGGCCCGCTGGGAATCCCCCGCGACTGGATGCCCAGCGTCGGCTTGTCCGACGGCATCGCCTGGGCCGGCGGATACGTGGGCGACGGCGTCGCCGCGGCCAACCTCGCCGGCCGTACCCTCGCCGATCTGATCTCCGGCACCCGGAGTGACCTGACCGCCCTGCCCTGGGTCGGTCATCGCTCCCGGCGCTGGGAGCCCGAGCCGATCCGCTGGCTCGGCATCAACGCGGCCCTGCGCGCCACCACCCTGCGCGACGCCGTGGAGCGCGCCCGAGCGTCCTGACCCGGCCCGGCGCCCGCGACATCAGCGGCGCTAGCTGCCGCCCCGGGAGATCACGCTGGCCAGCTCGGTCCGTGAGGTGACCCCGACCTTCGGGTAGATCCGGTACAGGTGGCTGCCGATCGTGCGCGGCGACAGGAACAGCCGACCGGCGATCTCCTTGTTGCTCAGCCCTTCCGCGACCAGCCGCGCCACCTGCAGTTCCTGCGGCGTGAGCTGGTCGATCGCGTCGGCGTCGCGGCGGCGGGTCTCGCCGGTCGCCCGCAGCTCGGCGTGCGCGCGATCGGCCCACGGCCTGGCCCCGAGCGCGTCGAAGGTGTCGGCCGCCGAGCGCAACAGCGGACGCGCCGCCGCCGGCTGGTCGCGCCGCAACCGGGCCCCGAACAGCAGCTGCAGCCGCGCCCGCTCGAAGGGCCACGGCGCGAGATCGCATTCCAGCGCCGCCTCCTCGTCCCCGTCGAGGATCGCCCGCGCGCAGCGGATCGTCACCCGCAGCAGCGGCGACGGGTCAAGCTTGTCGAACCTCTCCAGCTCCGCGATCCGCAACGCGGCGTCGTCGCGCCGATCGCAGTGCAGCGCGGCTTCCGCGAGGTGGGCCAGGACCGAGAAGCGCACGTGCGGGTGATAGCCGGCCTCCGCCGGATCGAAGATGCCATCAAGTTCCGCGTACGCCTCGGCGTGCCGCCCGGCGCCGAGAGCGGCTACGCCGCGGATGACGCGCACCAGGCACAGCATCGTGTGCGCGCTGTTGGAGATCAGCGCCCGCTCGCACTGGTCGGCCATCGCCTTGGCCGCCTCGGCGTCGCCGCGCAGCGCCTCCGCGTGCCCCCAGTTGAGCATGTTGGGAACCACGTAGTTGCGCTGCCGCGTCTCGCCCGCGAGCGTGTCCGCCTCGGCCGCCGCCGACCGACCCAGGGACGCGTCGCCCAGCTGCACCGCCGCCCACGCCTGATAGGCGAGCGCCCAGGTCAGCGAGATCAGGTTGCCGTCCTGCCGATTGAGCGCCACCGCGTCGGCCGCGAGCCGGGTCGCCGCTCCCAGCGCGCCCACCCCGGTTGCCGCGGCCGCGAGCTCGCACAGGTCCATGCCGGTCAGCCCCGGCCGCCCGAGCAGCGCGTCGATCCGCTCCACGACCACCGCGCCCCGCCCGACCGGATCCATCAGCCCGATGGTGGCGACCAGCCGCGGCGTCAGCGGCGGCAGGTCGAGGCTCTCGAGCAGCCCGATGAGCTGGGCTCGCAACTCCGTTGAGGGATGCGCGAAGTAGCACCGCACCGCCACCCGGTGCAGCACGTGCAGCGCCCGGTCGTCCCGGCCGGCGTGGTGCAGCCGCTCGGCCGCGAGCAGATGCCCCGGCAGCCTGGCCGCGCCCGACCAGCCGCCGACCTCGACCTCGCGCAGCCACTGCAGCACCATCTGGTCCTCGACCGGCAGATCGGCCGCCGCGATCTCCTGCGAGATCTGTCCCGCCCGCTCGTGGTCGGCGATCTCCAGCGTGACTTCGAGGGCCCGCAACAACAGGCTGGCCCGCCGCCCCGCGTCCCCGGCGAGGTGCGCCGCCCGCTCCCACACGGGCGCCGCCGCTCCCGCCGCCCCTCGTCGATAGAGCCGCCCGGCAAGCTCGTCAAGCTCCACGGCGAGCCCATCGTCCGGCCCGATCGTGGCGGCCGCCCGGTGGCTCAGCGCCCGGTCCGGGTCGGTGATCACCTCAGCGAGCGCGGCATGGGCTCGTTGCCGCTGCGCAAGGCCGGCTTCTTGCCGGATGGCCGACCGCACGAGCGGATGCCGGAACCGCACAACGAACTGGTCATCTACGTCGATAAGCCGCGCAATGACGGCCGGCTCGGCGTCGGCAACGGTCAGCGCCGCCCCGGCCCGGCCATGCGCGCCGGTCGGTCCATGCGCGGCAGTGAGGCCCTGGGCGGCAGTGAGGCCTTGGGCGGCAGTGAGGCCCTGGGCGGCGAGGATCTGGGTGGCGGCGAGGATCTCGCCCAGGCGGTCGCCGTCGTCGAGGGCGGCGACCAGTAACAGCGCACGAGTGGCGGCAGGCAGCTCGGCGATGGACAGCCCGAAGGTGCGTTCGAGGCGGGTGGTCAGCGGCAATTCCGCCGAGAAGAGGGGGCCGGCCTTGGTGACGGCCACCGCGAGCTCGCCCAGCGCGAGGGGGTTGCCGGCCGACTCGGCCAGCACGCGTGCCCGCTGCGAAGGGTCGAGGTCGGGCGCCAGCGCGTCGAGCAAGGCGGCGGAGTCATCCGAGGACAGCGGCTCGACCTGCAGCTCCGGGAACGACAGCGCGGTCAGCCGGGCCGAGGTCTCGGGGCCGTCGCGCATCGCCACGATCAGCACCACCGGGTCGGCCGCGAGCCGCCGGCCGACGAAGGCGAGCGCGTCCCAGCTGGGTGTGTCCATCCACTGGCCGTCGTCGACGAGCACGGCCAGGGGGCGTTCGGCGGCGCGGGCGGTCAGGGCGGCGAGCAGCGCGACCGCCACCTGGAACTGGTTCTCGTCGCCGCGCAGCGGCTCGGCCGACCCGAGCAGGCCCAGCAGCGTGTGCGCCGCCCCGAACGGCAAGTGGAACTCCGCCTGCACCGCGACCAGCGACAACGCCTCGACGCCCCGGGTGGCGGCGTCCGCCCCGGCGGCGGCGAGCAGGGAGGACTTGCCGATCCCCGCGCCGCCCCGCATCACGAGCACGCCGCCGCGCCCGGGCAGACCGGCGAGCACCTCGTCGAGGACCGCGAGCTCGTCGTCTCGCCCCCAAAGCCCGTTGGTCACCGCATGAGCCTACGACCGCACGCCACCGGCGCGGCCCACCGGTGATCCCGCAAACACCCTTCCCATCAGCCTGAATAGACCGGCGTCACCGCATCGCGGGCGGTCAGTCCCGCCCAGAGCCGGTCGCGGAGGGCGTTGACCCGCTGCTTCGCCAGGGCGCCGTGCAGGTCGCGCAGCACCACCCGGAGCAGCACGTTCGCCTCCCCGTCGCGCAGCCGCAGCCGGTCGCGCGAGGCGGCCGGCAGCTGATCGGCCGGCGTCACCGAGATGATCGTCACCTCCTCCACCAGGTGGGCGTCCGGCCCCAGCAGGGTCCGGACCCGATCGCCGAGATCCTCGGCGGTGACGTCGGCGGGCAGGGCCACCGAGAGGTCGCGGTAGGCGGCGGGATGCGCCGACACGGCCCGGTACGGCAGAAGGTCGGTCATCTGATGAGCCACCCGCTGGTCGTCCGAGCGCAGCAGCCGGATGTCGTCGATACCCTTGCGCAGCATCAGCAGACGGTCGAGGCCCAGCCCGAGCGCGAGACCGGTCGTGCCGGGGCGGCGCAGGACGTGGGCGGCCGCGACGCCACACTCACCCACTTCGACCCACTGCCCGCCGCGAGCACCGCCGCCCTCGTCCCCGGGAGCTCCGCCGTCCCCAGGGGTGAGCGCCTCGATCTCGCGCCCGTCGGTGGTGTAGGGGTGTGTGGCCAGCTTGGTGCGCCAGGCGACGCCGGGGAGCGCGGCCTCCAGCGCCACGCTGACCAGGTCGAGCAGGCCGGCGCCGGTGTCCAGCATCCAGAGGTCGAGCTGGTGCGGGGTGCCGGTGTGCAGGCGGTCGATGGCGTCGCGGCGGTACACCATGCCCGGACAGGCGATCAGCACCGGCCCGGCGCCCACCTCCCGCAGCGCGCCGGGAATCAGCGCGGAGGTTTGCGACCGTAACATCCGATCGGGACTGACATATCGGGTATATCGCGAGTCGCGGGCGGCGGCCGACGGCGCGTAACCGAGGCGGTCGTAGTTGTCGGCCACCTCCACGATCCGCCGGCCACGGTGGACGACCAGCGGGGCCGAGGGCCACCGCGCGGAGGCGGCGGAAAGGATCGACGAGACCAGCAATTGGATCGCGTGCGGGCCGGCAGCGGGGTCGGTCAGGTCGCGGATGGCCAGGTCGGCGTCGAGCTCGACGGGGCTGAGGTACGGCATGGTCTTCTCCTCGGGATCGAGCAGCCCACGGAGAAGCCCCAAAGAAAAGGCCGCCCCAGCGGGCGGCCGAAAGAAAGCGCGAAGTCAGGCGGCCACCAGAGGGGGCCGGCCGAACAGCGCGCCACGTGTCATGCCCCGAGGATGCCACGCGACGAGGCCGGACGGCATCCGGATTTACCGTCAGGTAGAGGTTGAGGCCCCAACCCCAACCCTCAACTAGAGGGTGAGGGTTGGGCCGCCGCGACGTTGGGGGGACACCGCGACGGCCCGGCTCACTCAGGCGGTCAGCACCGCCCGCAGCAGGGCCGACGCGCGAGCGTCATCGCCCGCCGCCTGCGCCCGGTCGGCCTCGGCCAGCCTCGCCGCCCAGTCGTGGCCGCCACGTCCGGCGGCGACCCGGGCCTGGGCCGCGTCGCGCAAGGCGTCCACATGTGATCCCCCGCCGCCGGTGCGCAGTCCCCACCCGTACGGATAAAGGGGGTGATAATCGCGGTCGCCCACATTGATCGGCAGCTGGTCCACACTCGCCGGCCACGAGAGCGGGAGCCGCCCGGTGAACGGCCGCTTGCCGAACAGCACGTCCGCCACGCCGGCCCCCTCACTGCCGGGCAGCCATGAGGCCACGAGCGCGTCCATGACGGGCAACTGGTCGGTGATCACCTGCGGGCGGCCGGAGACGAGCAGCACCACGCAGGTCGCCACCGCCGCGCACACCCGGTCGACCACGGCCCTGTCGCCGGGCTGCAGGGTCATCGACTTCGGTTCGGTCTGCGCCGGCGTGCCCCACGGCCAGGCCGGCCCGCCGACGTCGCCGAAGCCTTCCGCGTACGGGGTCTCGCCGACCACGACGACCCCGACGCGCGCGTCGCCGACTGGGGCGGTGCCGTCCTCGCTGAAGGTGACATGCGGCGCCACTTGCCGGATGCCCTCGAGGATCGTCGTGCCGGGAATCGCGTCGCCGGATCGGCCCTGCCAGTCGATGGTCCAGCCGCCGGCCTGGTTGCCGATGTTGTCGGCGTTGCGCCCCGCCACATAGACCGGCGTGCTTTTCTTGAGCGGCAGCGAGTGGCCCGAGTTCTTCAACAGCACCTGCGACTCGGCCACGGCCTCGCGCGCGACGGCCCGGTGCGCGGCGCTGCCCACGTCGGAGATATGAGAGGCCGACGCGTACGGGTGCTCGAAGAGCCCGATCTCGAACTTGGTCCGCAGGATCCGCCGCACCGCGTCGTCGATCCGCGCCATGCTCACCCGGCCGGCCCGCACCTCTGCCCGGAGCAGCTCCTCGAAGCGCGCGGCCGTGTTCGGCTCCATGAACATGTCGATGCCCGCGTTGACACCCACGCGCACCTGCAGCGCCGTCGGGGCCGGCTCGCCGGACGGGTCGGGGATCTGGTGGATGCCCTCCCAGTCGCTGATCACGAAGCCGTCGAAGTCCATCCGGCCCTTGAGCTCGCCGGTGATGAGCTCCCTGCTGGCGTGCATCTTGGTGGGGTTGCCGACGCCGTCCTCGGTCCAGTCCACGCTGGAGAACGACGGCATCACGCTGCCCACGTCGTGCCGGTCGATCGCCGCCACGTAGGGCGCCAGGTCGAGGCGGGCGAAGTCGCGGCGGTTGGTGACGGTGATGCCCTGGTCGATGGTGAAGTCGCCGTTGCCGGTGCCGTACTCGGTGTCGCCGTCGCCGGCGTAGTGCTTGGCGGTCGCGAGGACCCCGCCGCGCTGGAGGCCGTCGATCGCGGTCTCCATCTTGATGACGAGCCCCGGGTCCTCGGCGAAGCTCTCGTACGCCCGGCCCCAGCGCTCGTCGCGGGACACGCAGACGCAGGGCGCGAAGTCCCACGGGATGCCGGTGGCCCGGACCTCGGAGGCGGTTGCCTTGTAGACCCGGTAGACCAGTCCGGGGTCGCGGGTGGCGCCGAGCCCGACGTTGTGCGGGAAGACCGTGGCGCCGTAGACGTTGCCGTGCCCGTGCACCGCGTCGATTCCATAGATCATGGGAATCTTCAGCGGGGTGCTGAGCGCGGCGGCCTGGAAGGTGTTGACCATGTCGACCCAGGCGGCCGGCTCGTTGGGGGTCGGCACCGACCCGCCGCCGGAGAGCACCGAGCCGAGCCGCAGGGACGTGATCTGGCTGGGGTCGCCGGTGACCGCGCCGCGCTCGGCCTGCGTCATCTGGCCGATCTTGTCGTCGAGCGTCATCCGCCGCATCAGATCGGCGACCCGGCGGTCGGTGGAGAGCCGGGGGTCGAGATACGGCAGGCCGTGCGCGGTGGACACCGCCGTCAGGGGCAGCAGGGCGAGGGCGAGCGCCCCCGCCACGTAGGATTTGATTGGTCGCACGCCGATTCTCCTTGGGCTAGGAGGGCTGACCTCACTCGCCCGATAATCACCCCGATCAATGCGGTCAGGTAACCGTCCGGTTTCCAGGCGACGGCACCAAGGGACATTTCGGCGGGCACGTAAAGTACGAACGTGGACGCATTCCTGGAAACGATTCCGGACGAGCGGCGACGCGCCGACGCGCGGCTGCTGATCGAGCTGATGACCGAGGTGACCGGGCAGGAGCCCGAGGTGTGGCCGGCGAATATCGTCGGCTTCGGTAAATATCATTACAAGTACGATTCAGGCCGCGAGGGCGACACCATCGCGGTCGGTTTCGCGCCGCGCAAAGCGCAGACGGTCCTCTACGTGACCGGATATCTCGACAACTACGTCGATCTTCTCGACCGGCTCGGGCCGCACACCCGCGGCAAGGGCTGCCTCTATCTCAAGCGCGTCGCCGACATCGACACCGGCGTGCTCCGCGAGATCGTCGCCCGCTCCTACAGCAACGCGGCCCCGGCGTAGCGAAACGCCGGGGCCGCATCACACAGAAGACCTACAGCTGGTTGGAGGCCTCGGTCAGCACCGAGCGCAGGATCTGCTCGATCTCGGCGAACTGCTGCTCCCCCGCGATCAGCGGCGGCGCCAGCTGGATCACCGGGTCGCCGCGGTCGTCGGCCCGGCAGTAGAGGCCGGCCTCGAACAGGGCGTGCGAGAGGAAGCCGCGCAGCAGCCGCTCCGACTCCTCCTCGTTGAAGGTCTCCTTGGTGGCCTTGTCCTTCACCAGCTCGATGCCGAAGAAGTACCCGTCGCCGCGGACGTCGCCGACGATCGGCAGGTCGTAGAGCCGCTCCAGGTACGACCGGAACAGGTCGCTGTTCTGCCGGACGTGCCCGTTGAGGTCCTCCCGCTCCATGATGTCCATGTTCGCCAGGGCCACCGCCGAGCCGACCGGGTGGCCGCCGTACGTGATGCCGTGCGCGAACCAGTTGGTGCCGTGCAGGAACGGCTCGGCCAGCCGGTCCGAGGCGATCATCGCGCCCAGCGGGACGTAGCCGGAGGTCAGGCCCTTGGCGACGGTGATGATGTCGGGCGTGTAGTCGTACTTCAGGCCGCCGAAGTACTCCCCCAGCCGGCCGAATCCGCTGATCACGTCGTCGGAGACCATCAGCACGTCGTAGCGGTCGCAGATCTCGCGGACCCGCTGGAAGTACCCGGGCGGCGGCGGGAAGCAGCCGCCGGCGTTCTGCACCGGCTCGAGGAAGACGGCGGCGACCGTGTCGGGACCCTCGAACTCGATGGCCTCGGCGATGCGGTCGGCGGCCCACACACCGAACTCCTCGAGGCTCATGCTCTCGTCGGGGCGGCGGTAGTAGTTCGTGTTCGGCACCCGGAAGGTGGACGGCACGAGCGGCTCGAAGTCCTGCTTGAGCGCCGGGATCCCGGTGATCGACAGGGCGCCCATCGAGGTGCCGTGATAGGCGATCTGCCGCGACAGCACCTTGGTCTTGAGCGGCTTGCCGACCCGCTTGAAGTAGGAGCGGGCCAGCTTCCACGCCGACTCGACGGCCTCGGAGCCGCCGGTGGTGAAGAAGACCCGGTTCAGGTCGCCCGGGGTGATGTCGGCCAGCCGGTCGGCGAGCTCGACCGCCTTGGGGTGCGCGTACGACCAGATCGGGAAGTACGCCAGCTCGCCGGCCTGCTTGGCGGCGGCCTCGGCGAGCTCCTGACGCCCGTGGCCGGTCTGCACGACGAACAGCGCGGAGAGGCCGTCGAGGTAGCGGCGCCCGCGGCTGTCCCAGACGTAGCAGCCGTCGCCGCGCACGATCAGCGGCACCTCGGCCTGCTGGTACGACGACAGGCGGGTGAAGTGCAGCCAGAGATGGTCCCGGGCGGCGCCGGAGAGCTTCTCGAAGTCGGGAGACTGAAGATCGGACAAGGGGGACTCCATCTCAGAGGGTCTCGAAAGCCTGCTCGAGCAGCGTCAGGCCGCGGTCGAGCTCGTCGTCGGTGATCACGAGGGGCGGCAGCAGCCGGATCACGTTGCCGTAGGTGCCGCAGGTGAGCAGCAGCAGGCCGGACTCGTGCGCGGCCTTGGCGACGGCGGCGGTGGCGACCGGGTCGGGCGTGGGGCCGGCCGCCGTGGACGAGCCGGGGACGACGAGCTCGACGGCGAGCATCGCGCCGCGGCCGCGGACCTCGCCGATCTGCGGGTGCTTGGCGGCCAGGGCCTCGAGACGGGGCCGGGCCACCGTCTCGATGTGCCGGGCCGCCGCGGCGAGGTCGAGCTCGCGCATGGTCTCGATGCTGGCGAGCGCGGCCGCGCAGGCGATCGGGTTGCCGCCGTAGGTGCCGCCGAGGCCGCCCGGGTGCACCGCGTCCATGATCTCGGCGCGGCCGGTGACGGCGGCGAGCGGCAGGCCGCCGGCGATGCCCTTGGCCGTGGTGATCAGGTCGGGCTCGACGCCCTCGTGCTCGCTGGCGAACCAGGACCCGGTGCGGCAGAACCCGGTCTGGATCTCGTCGGCGATGAAGACCGCCCCGGCCTGCCTGCTCCACTCGGCCAGCGCCGGGAGGAAGCCGGCGGCGGGCACGACGAAACCGCCCTCGCCCTGGACGGGCTCGATCAGAACGGCCGCGACATTGGTCGCGCCGACGTTCTTCTCGATCTGGTTGATCGCGTACGCCGCCGCGTCCGCCCCGCTGCGGCCGTCGCGGAACGGGTACGACATCGGGACGCGGTAGATCTCGCCGGCGAACGGGCCGAAACCCTGCTTGTACGGCATGACCTTGGCGGTGAGCGCCATGGTGAGGTTGGTCCGGCCGTGGTAGGCGTGGTCGAACACCACTACGGCCTGCCGCCCGGTCGCGTGCCGGGCGATCTTGACGGCGTTCTCGACCGCCTCGGCCCCGGAGTTGAACAGGGCCGAGCGCTTCTCGAAGTCGCCCGGAGTGAGCGCGGCCAGCTCCTCGCAGACCGCGACGTACTGCTCGTACGGCGCGATCATGAAGCAGGTGTGCGTGAATCTCTCGACCTGGTCGCGAACCGCGGCCACGACACGCGGCGCGGCGTTGCCGACGTTGGTCACCGCGATGCCGGCCGCGAAATCGATCCACTCGCGTCCGTCCACATCGGTCATGGTGCCGCCGGTGGCGCTGCTGACGTAGGACGGGATCATGCTGGAGACCCCGCGCGCCACGGCCGAGCTCCGGCGCCGGTGCAGGTCGTCGGAGGTGGGCATGTGTCAACTCCTTCGGGCTTTGAACCCCGATCATTTCACTGATTCCGTCGTTTGCAAGAGGCGGAACAACTATTTCCGCGCCTCCCCCAACGGTACAGTCGCGCCGTGATCCCCTTCTACGTCGCCGGGCGACCGGCCACCGGCACCGAGACCTTCACGGTGCGTCATCCCTTCGACACCGGGGTTGTCGGCGAGACCAGCAACGCCACCGCTGAGCAGGTCGAGGAGGCCGTCGCGGCGGCCGCGGCGGCGGCCGGACCGGCATCCCAGCTCACGGCGGCGGCCCGGGCCACCGCGCTCGACGAGATCAGCATCCGTATCAAGCGGCGGGCCGAGGAGTTCGCCGCCCTGATCACCGCCGAGAACGGCAAGCCGCTCAAGTGGGCGCGGGCCGAGGTGGCGCGGGCGGTCAGCACGTTCCGGTGGGCCGCCGAGGAGGCCCGGCGCTTCTCCGGCGACCTGCAACGGCTCGACACCGACACGGCGGCGGCCGGCCGGATCGCGCTGGTCCGCCGGGTGGCGCGCGGCCCGGTGCTGGGCATCGCGCCGTTCAACTTCCCGCTCAACCTGGTGGCGCACAAGGTCGCCCCCGCGCTCGCGGTGGGCGCGCCGATCATCGTGAAGCCGGCGCCGGCCACCCCGCTCACCGCGCTGCTGCTCGGCGAGATCATGTCCCGGCTCGACCTGCCGGCCGGCATGTTCTCGGTGCTGCCGGTGCCGAACGAGCGGATGGCCGGCCTGGTCGCCGACCCCCGGCTGCCGGTGGTCTCGTTCACCGGCTCCGGTCCGGTCGGCGCGCAGATCCGGGCGGCGGTGCCGCAGAAGCACGTGACGCTCGAGCTGGGCGGCAACGCCGCGGTGCTGGTTTGCGAGGACTGGGACGACCTCGCGTACGCGGCGCAACGGGTGGCCACGTTCTCGAACTACCAGGCCGGCCAGAGCTGCATCGCCGTGCAGCGGGTCTTCGTGCACCGTAGCCATATGTCGGCATTTACCGAGAAATTGATCCCAGCGGTGGAAGCGCTGCGCACCGGCGACCCGCGCGACGAGCGAACCGACGTCGGCCCGGTCATCGACTCCCGCGCCGCCGGCCGGATCGAGGAGTGGATCGCCGAGGCGGTGACCAAGGGCGGCCGGATCCTGACCGGCGGCGGGCGGAACGGGACGACCATCGAGCCGACCGTGCTCACCGACGTGCCGGCCGACGCGAAGGTCTGCGCCGAGGAGGTCTTCGGCCCGGTGCTGGTGCTGACCGCGGTCGACTCGGACGAGGCCGGCCTGGCCGCGATCGACGACTCGGCCTTCGGCCTGCAGGCGGGCATCCTCACCCGCCGGATCGACCTGGCCTTCGCCGCCCACCGGCGGCTGCGGGTGGGCGGCGTGATCATCGGCGACGTGCCGAGCTTCCGCGCCGACCAGATGCCGTACGGCGGCGTGAAGGCCAGCGGCTCCGGGCGCGAGGGCGTCGCCAGCGCGATGGAGGACTACACCGAGCCGCGGGTCATGGTGCTGACCGGGCTGGACCTCTGAGGCCCTGAAGGATCAACGCCAGCAGGCGCTCACGCCGCCCTTCCAGCGTGGGCGCCTGCTCGGCGATCCACCCCACCGCGGTCACCAGCGCGAACAGCTCCTCGGCGGTGAGGTCGCCCCGGATCGCGCCGTCGGCCTGGGCGGTCGCGAGCAGGCCCGCGACCGCGTCACGCATCGCCGCGCAGGAGGCATGTAGCGGCGAGCCGTCGCCCGCGAGCGTGCCCATCACGGTTTCCGGCAGCCCGCAGTACACCGCGCGTCCTCGCGCTCCCCCGCCATTGGTGAACAGAGCAAAGTGGTCCGGCAAAGGGGGCGGGGCGTCAGGAATCGAAGCCGAGGCCCATGGCGTCCAGGGTGCGCAGCCACAGGTTGCGGCGGCCCTGGTGCCGGTCGGCGCGGGCGATCGACCAGCGGGTCAGCTGGATGACGCCGCTGCGGACCGGCTCGGGCGGGAACGGCACCGGCTTGGCGCGCACCATCTTCAGCGACGTCAGCTCAGTCGGCCGGCCGCCCAGCAGGTCGAGCATGACCTTCGCGCCGAAGCGGGTGGCGCCCACCCCGAGGCCGGTGTAGCCGGCCGCGTAGGCGAGCCGGCCGCCGTGCGCGGTGCCGAAGAAGGCGCTGAACCGGCTGCAGCAGTCGATCACCCCGCCCCACTTGTGTGTGAAGCGCAGGCCGTCGAGCTGCGGGAAGGTGGCCGCGAAATGATCGGCCAGCACCTCGAACGTCGCCTCCCGCTGGTCCTGCGCGGGGGTGATCCGGCCGCCGTTGAAGTAGACCGCGTCGTAGCCGCCCCACAGGATGCGGTTGTCGGCGGTGAGCCGGTAGTAGTGGAACTGGTTGGCGGAGTCGCCGATGCCCTGCCGGTTGCGCCAGCCGATGGCGGCCAACTGGGACGAGGAGAGCGGCTCGGTCATCAGCGCGTAGTCATAGACCGGCACGACGAACTGCTGCAGCCGCTTGAGCAGCCGGCCGTGCGCGCCGGTGGCCAGCACCACGCGACGAGCGGAGACCCCGCCGCGCCAGGTCTGCAGGAAGAGCCCTGCTCGCGCCGAGGAGATCCGCTCGACCTTGGTGTTCTCGTAGATCCGCACGCCGAGCGAGAGGCAGGCCTCCCGTAGACCCCAGGCCAGCCGGGCCGGGTCGACCATCGCGCACCCGGTGCGGTCCCAGACCGCCCCGAGATACGTGGGTGAGTCGACTTCCGCCCGTACGGAATCACGGTCCAGCAGCTCGACGTCGAGACCCAGCGCCGCCTCGGCGGCGCAACCGGCGACCAGATCGCGCCACTGCCACTCCTCGGTGGCCACGTGCAGCTCGCCGGTCCGCCGGAAGTCGCAGTCGATCTTGTAACGGTCGACCGTGGAAGCGATCTCGTCGAGGTTCTCCCGGCCCAGCCGCAGCAGCTGGGGCATCTCGTCGGGGAAGCGCGCGACGCCGTTGTCGAAGCCGTGCGTGAGGCTGGCGGCGCAGAACCCGCCGTTGCGGCCCGAGGCCGCCCAGCCCGCCGTCCCGGCCTCGACGACCACCACGTCGAGGGAGGGATCCCGCTCCTTGGCGATCAGCGCGGTCCACAGGCCGCTGTACCCGGCCCCCACCACCGCGAGATCCGCGGTGGTGGGGCCGTTCAGTGGTTCGGCGGGGGCCGGAGCCCCCGCCTGGGTGAGCCAGTACGGCTCAGGAAGAGCATCTTTCAACGACGAAGAGGGCGAACCCACGAGTTATCAAGCCCGCTTTTCTTTCCTCGAGCGGATGTTGGTGACCACCGCGATCAGCACGCCGAACGCGAAGATCAGGGTGCCCATGACGTTGACCTGCGGCGGCAGTCCGACGCGGGTGGAGCCCCAGATCCACAGCGGGAACGTGACAGTGCTGCCCGCGGTGAAGTTGGTGACGACGAAGTCGTCGATGGACAGGGCGAACGCCAGCAGCAGGCCGGAGAAGACGGCCGGCAGGATGATCGGGAAGGTGACCTTCCAGAACGTCACCCACGGGGTGGCGCCCAGGTCGGCGGCCGCCTCCTCGATCGAGCGGTCGAGCGTGACCACCCGGGCCCGGACGATCGCCGCGACGAACGAGATCGAGAACATGATGTGCGCGATCGTGATCGTCACGAAGCCCGGGCCGACGGCGAGCGACACGAACAGGCTCAGCAGCGACGCACCCATGATCAGCTCGGGCGACGAGATCGTGCTGAACATGATCACGTTCAGCGTGCCGGAGCCGCGGAACCGGTAGCGCCCGAGGGCGTAGCCGATGCCGGTGCCCAGCGCCGCCGAGACGACGCTGGAGATCACCGCGATGGCGAGGGACGTCCACAGCGCTTTGGTGAGGTCCTCGATCTCGAACAGCTTCGCCGGGTGCCACCACTTGAGCGTGAAGCCGTCCCACTTCTGGTTGTAGCGGCCCGGCGTGTCGTTGAAGCTGAACGCGATCATCACGGCGATCGGGATGATCAGCCAGATGATGACCAGCCACGTGTAGAGGTAGAGCAGCGTGCCGCCCTTGAGCCGGCGCTTCGGCTTGGCCGCGCCGGCCGGCTCGGTGGCGGGCCGTTCCAGGGTGCTCAGGCTCATCGGGCCGCCACCTTCATCACGTCCTCGGTGCCCAGCGCGCGGGCGTAGGCGAAGATGCCGACCAGCAGCACCGCCATGAGGATGAACGAGAGCGCCGCGGCGGTCGGGTAGTCGGAGGTCTGCAGGTACTTGTGCTGGATGACCTGCCCGATCATGGTGGTCGACTGGCTGCCGAGCACCTCCGAGTTGACGTAGTCCGAGGCCATCGGCACGAACGACATCAGCACGCCGGCGAAGACGCCGGGCAGCGCCAGCGGCAGGATCACCTTGCGGAAGGTGTTCGGCGGGCTCGCGTACAGGTCGCGGGCCGCCTCGACGACCCGCGGGTCGATCCGCTCGAGGGCCACGTAGATCGGCAGCACCATGAACGGCAGGAAGTTGTAGACCAGCCCGCCGATCACCGCGATCGGCGTGCCGAGCAGGTGGTACGAGTCGGGCAGCAGCCCGATCTGCTTGAGCGGGTGCAGCACCGGCCCGTCGTCGGTGAGGATCTGCCGCCACGAGATGGTCCGCAGCACGAACGACACGAAGAACGGCAGGAGCAGCAGGAACAGGTACGTCGCCTTGCGCCGGCCGCCGTAGAACGCGATCCAGTACGCCACCGGGAAGGCCAGCGCGATCAGCAGCACCGTCCCGATCGCCGCGTAGATCAGCGAACGGATCAGCTGGTCGTGGTACCCGGAGATCGCGTCGGTGTAGTTCTGCCAGTGGAACGTCTGCTGGTACCCGTACACGACGTCGCCCTGCTGCAGCGAGAGCGACAGCATGGCGATCATCGGGATCGCGAAGAACAGCAGCAGCCACAGACCGCCCGGCAGGACCAGGAAGTAGGGCGCCAGCTGTCGTTTGACTCGGTTCATCCTCAGCCCAGCGTGATCGGTTCGAAGGTCTTCTGGAACGCCTGCTGGTCGGCCACCGAGTCGAAGGACACGTAGTAGTGCAGCTTCGCGTACTCAGCCTCGGACGGGAAGACCAGCTTGGAGTTGGCGATGTCGAGCAGTTCCTGCTTGTCGTCCCCGGACTTCTTCGCGGCGTCCGCCTTCATCTGCGCCTGGGCGCCCGGCACCGGGCAGACGTAGTTGATGTACGTCGCCAGCGACGCGGCCTCGTCGACACGGTAGAAGAAGTCGATCAACGTGATCGCGTCGACCGGCGCCTTCGCGGTGATCGGGATCGTGAAGTTGTCGGTCCAGATCGTGCCGCCCTCTTCCGGGATGACGAACTTGAAGTTCCGGTTGTCGGAGAGGTTCTTCTGGAAGACGTCGCCGGACCAGGCCTGAGTGATCCAGACTTCGCCGTTGCCGAGCGCGTCGATGTAGCTCTGGTCGTAGTACTTGCGGACGATCCCGGCGTCCTTCTGCTTCTTCAGTTCGTCGGCGGCGGTCTGCCAGTCGCCGGCGTTCGACTTGTCCGGGTTGATGCCGGCCTTGAGCAGGCCGAAGTTGGCCAGCTCCTGGGTGTCGGAGAACATGCCGACCTTGCCCTTGAACGCCGGGTCCCACAGGTCGGCGAGCTTGGTGATCGGCCGCTTGGTCTTGGTCTCGTCGTACGCGATGCCGGTCATGCCGGACGCCCACGGCACGCTGTACACGTTGCCCGGGTCGAAGGCTTCCTTGGTGTACGAGGCGGCCGCGTTCTTCTTGAAGTTCGGCAGCTTGGAGTGGTCGAGCGGGGCCAGGAAGCCCGAGTCGCGGAACTGCGCGAACTGCACGCTGTTGGTGATGACCATCAGGTCGAAGCCGATCGACTGGCCGGCCGAGAGCTGCGGCTGCACCTTGGCGAACCAGGGACCCATCTCCTGGATGACCTCCTGGTAGTTCACCGAGATGCCGGTTTCCTTGGTGAACGCCTTGAGCTCGGGCTTCTGCGGGTCCATGTACAGCGGCCAGTTGGCGAAGTCGACGTGGCCGGTCTTGGCCTTGCCGGTCCAGTACTTCGCGACCGCGTCGGGCGCCGCGCTGGCGCCGGGCTTCGCCTTGCCCTGCACGCCGCAGGCGGCGAGGGCCGCGCCGAGGGCGCCGAGACCGGAGATCCGCAGAGCGTCCCGCCGGCCGAGCCGGCGCTGGGTCATGCCACGAAGAAAGGCGGTGTCGGGGGTGTTCGAGGCAGACATCAGACTCCGATCATGTATGAGTGCTGGGGGGCCCAGGTCAGATAGACACGATCGCCGCGGTCAGCGAGATCCTCGGCGTTCGAAGCGTTCTGATCGAAGACAGTAAAGTCGGCGCCCGCCGCCGTCGCTACCGTGTAGTTCGTCGAGGTTCCGTGATAAACAACCTCGTTGACAACGCCGGAGAGCACGCTCCCACCGGTCGCGGTCACCGGCGGTAGCGTGCGGTGCAGGTCGATCTTCTCGGGCCGCACCGACACCTCGATCTTGTCGCCGGGCCGCACCGCGCTGCCGCACGGCACCACGACCCGGTCCTGCGCGGTGTAGCTGAGCAGCGCCAGCCCGTTCTCGGTGCGCTCGCAGTGCCCCTCGACGATGTTCGAGGTGCCGATGAAGCCGGCCACGAAGCGGGTCGCCGGCCGCTCGTAGATCTCGCGCGGGGTGCCCAGCTGCTCGATCACGCCGGAGTTCATCACCGCGATCCGGTCCGACATGGTCAGCGCCTCGCCCTGGTCGTGGGTGACGTAGACGAAGGTGATGCCGACGTCGCGCTGGATGCGCTTGAGCTCGACCTGCATCTGCTGGCGCAGCTTGAGGTCGAGGGCGCCGAGCGGCTCGTCGAGCAGCAGCGCCCGCGGCCGGTTGACCAGGGCCCGGGCCAGGGCGACCCGCTGCTGCTGGCCGCCGGACATCTCCCTGGGCGTGCGCTTCTCCATGCCGGTCAGCGACACGATCTCGAGGATCTCGCCGACCCGGCGGGCGATCTCGTCCTTAGCGATCTTCTTGCGCTCCAGGCCGAACGCCACGTTCTGCCGCACGTTCAGGTGCGGGAAGAGCGCGTACGACTGGAAGACCATGTTGATGTCGCGCTTGTTGGGCGCGATGCCGGTGACGTCCTTGCCGTCCAGGAAGACCTTGCCGGCGGTCGGCTCCTCGAAGCCCGCGATCATGCGCATCGTGGTGGTCTTGCCGCAACCCGAGGGGCCGAGCAGCGAGAAGAACTCCCCTTGGGCGATCGCCAGGTCCGTGCGCTTGACGGCCGGGACGGTCTCGCCGTGCGACAAGTAGTTCTTGTGGACGCCGGCGAACCTGATGGCCGGGGTCCCGTTCGCCGCCGCGCCGGGAGGCTGCGTTACGGCGCTGTGCTGGGGGGTGGTCATGTTGTTCCTCTTCGCGCGGTGGGGGACGGGGCGGTCAGCCCAGGTGGCTCATCACGTGCTTGATCCGGGTGTACTCCTCGAACCCGTACATCGAAAGGTCCTTGCCGTAGCCGGAGTGACCGTAGCCGCCGTGCGGCATCTCCGAGACGAACGGCAGGTGCGTGTTGATCCAGACGGCGCCGAAGTTGAGCCGGCGGGAGACGCGCATCGCGCGGCCGTGGTTCTGCGTCCAGACGCTGGCGCTCAGGCCGTAGCGGACGTCGTTGGCCCAGCGGACCGCGTTGTCCTCGTCGTCGAACGCCTGCACGGTGATGACCGGCCCGAAGACCTCGTCCTGGATCATCTCGTCGCGCTGGGCCAGGCCGGCCACGACGGTCGGCTCGAGGAAGTAGCCGCGCTCGCCGATCCGGTTGCCGCCGGCGACGATCTCGGCGTGCTCGGGCGCCCGGTCGAGGAAGCCGCGCACCCGCGCCAGCTGGCCGGCGTTGTTGACCGGGCCGAAGTAGGCCTCGGGGTCGGACGGCGGGCCGGCCTTGGTGTTCTTGGCGGCCGCCGCGAGCGCCGCCGTGAAGTCCGCCGCGATCCGGCCGTGCACCAGCACCCGGGTCGCCGCGGTGCAGTCCTGGCCGGCGTTGAAATAGCCCGCGCCGGCGATCGCCTCGGCGGCCGACTCGAGGTCGACATCGTCGAAGACGATCACCGGCGCCTTGCCACCGAGCTCCAGATGAGCCCGTTTCAAGTCGGCCGCCGCCGCCACGGCGACCTCCATGCCGGCCCGAGTGGAGCCGGTGATCGAGACGAGCTGCGGCGCCGGGTGAGCGACAACGGCACGGCCGGTGTCGCGGTCGCCGCAGACCACGTTGAGCACGCCGGGCGGGAGGAACTCGGCGGCTATCTCGGCGAGCAGCAGCGTGCTCACCGGTGTCGTGTCGGAGGGCTTGAGCACCACGCTGTTGCCGGCCGCGATGGCCGGCGCGAACTTCCAGACGGCCATGACCATCGGGTAGTTCCACGGCGTGACCTGCGCGCACACCCCGATCGGCTCGCGCCGGACGTAGGAGGTGTGGTCGCGCAGGTACTCCCCCGCCGACTTGCCCTCGAGGATGCGCGCCGCGCCGGCGAAGAAGCGCAGCTCGTCGACCATCGGGCCGATCTCCTCGCGCCGGGTGGCCTCGACCGGCTTGCCGGTGTTGCGGCACTCGGCCTCGATCAGCTCATCGGCCCGGGCCTCGACCGCGTCGGCGATGCGCAGCAGGGCACGCTGCCGCTCGGACGGGGTGGCGTCCCGCCAGGTCTCGAAGGCGGACTCCGCGGCGGTCATGGCCCGGTCGACGTCGGCTGCGGAGGAGACGGGCGCGAGAGCGTACGCCTCCCCGGTGCTCGGGTCGACGACCTCCGAGGTCACCCCGTCCACGGTGCCGGCGTACTGGCCACCGACAAAGTTCCGCAGCTCGTTCACTGAATAAGACCCTCCCGCTGAGGCCTGTGACAGCCCCCACACGACGACGCAAGGGACCTTGTCACACGCAGGGTGTTCGAAACAAGGGAATCCGAGGAATTTTCCAAACTTGAAACGGAATCAGGCGTCGACTGCCCCTTGCAGCTACGCAATCCGGCGTCAGCCCGTGTAATACCTATCCGCAACCTCGAGCGCCTCGTCGAGGATCGACAGTCCTTCCCGGACCTCCTCGGCGCTCACCGTGCAGGGCGGCACGACATGCACCCGGTTGAAGTGGGTGAAGGGCCAGAGACCTCGCTGTTTGCAGGCCGCGGCCACCTCGCTCATCGGCCCGGCGGCCGCCCCGGCGGCGTTGAACGGCACCAGCGGCTCCCGGGTCCCGCGGTCGCGCACCAGCTCGATCGCCCAGAAGACGCCCAGGCCACGCACCTCGCCGACGCTGGGATGACGCTCCGCGAGCTCCTGCAGGCCCGGCGCGATCACGTCGTCGCCGATCATCCGGGCGTGCTCGATGATCCCCTCCTCCTTGAAGATCTCGATGGAGGCGACGGCCGAGGCGCACGCGAGCGGATGCCCGGAGTAGGTGAGGCCGCCCGGGAACGGCCGCTCTCGGAAAGTCGCGGCGATCTCGTCCGAGATGATCACGCCACCGAGCGGCAGATAGCCGGAATTGACACCTTTCGCGAAGGTGATCAGATCCGGGGTGACGCCCCAGCGGTCGACCGCGAACCACTCGCCGCACCGGCCGAAGCCCGCCATCACCTCGTCGGCGATGAAGACGATGCCGAACTCGTCGCAGATCGCCCGCACGCCGGCCAGGTAACCGGGCGGCGGCACGAGGATGCCGTTGGTGCCCACCACGGTCTCGATCAGGATCGCCGCGATCGTCGCCGGGCCCTCGAAGACGATCGTGTCGCGCAGGTGGCGCAGCGCGCGCTGCGTCTCCTCCTCGGGGCTCGAAGAATAAAAAGGCGATCGATACGGGTACGGGCCCCAGAAATGCACCACGCCCAGCGCGGCCGGCTCGTTGGCCCATCGGCGCGGGTCCCCGGTCGCGGCGATCGCCGTCGAGGTCGACCCGTGATAGCTGCGGTAGGTCGAGAGCACCTTGTGCCGGCCGGTGTGGCCGCGGGCCAGGCGTACCGCGTTCTCGGTGGCCTCGGCGCCGCCGTTGGTGAAGAACACCTTGTTGAGGCTGCCCGGGGCGAGCTCGGCGATCAGGCGGGCGGCCTCGCCGCGCTTGTCGTTGGCGAAGGCCGGCTGGATCGTGCACAGCTTGGCGGCCTGCTCCTGGATCGCCGCGACCAGCCTCGGGTGCTGGTGGCCGATGTTGACATTGACCAGCTGAGACGAGAAATCCAGATATTTCGTGTTTTCGTAGTCCCAGAAGTAGCTGCCCGATGCCCCGGCGATCGGCAGGGGGTCGATCAAGCCCTGGGCCGACCAGGAATGGAAGACGTGGGCGCGGTCGTCCGCGCGAACCGTTTCCGCGCTCATCGGGTCTGCGGGAAGCCGAGGTCCACCGACGACGTGCCCGGGTCGGGCCAGCGCGAGGTGACGACCTTGGTGCGGGTGAAGAAGTGGATGCCGTCCGGCCCGTACATGTGAGTGTCGCCGAACAGCGACGCCTTCCATCCGCCGAACGAGTAGTAGGCCACCGGCACCGGGATCGGCACGTTCACCCCGACCATGCCCGCGTTCACATCGAACTGGAACTGCCGCGCCGCGCCGCCGTCGCGCGTGAAGATCGCGGTGCCGTTCCCATATTCGTTCTCATTGACAAGAGCGACGGCTTCCGCGTACGTCTGAGCGCGCACCACGCAGAGCACCGGGCCGAAGATCTCGTCGGTGTAGACGGCCATCTCCGGCGTCACGTTGTCGAGCAGCGTGACCCCGAGGAAGTAGCCGTCCTCCGGCACCTCCGCCTCCCGGCCGTCGGCCACCACGGTCGCCCCGCCGGTCGCGCCGGCGTCGATGTAACCGGCCACCTTGTCCCGGTGCGCGGCGCTGATCAGCGGGCCCATCTGCGCTTCCGCGTCGGTGCCGGCGCCGATCCGCAGCTTCGGCAGCCGCGCCGCGATCGCCTCGACGAGCGGGTCGGCCACGTCGCCGACGGCCACCACTACCGACACGGCCATGCACCGCTCGCCGGCGCTGCCGTAGGCCGCGCTGACCGCCGCGTCCGCCGCCGCGTCGAGCTCGGCGTCCGGCAGCACCACCATGTGGTTCTTCGCCCCGCCGAGGGCCTGCACCCGCTTGCCGTTGGCCGTGCCGGTCTCGTAGATGTGCTTGGCCACCGGGGTCGAGCCGACGAAGCTGACCGCCGCGATGTCCGGATGGGTGAGCAGCGCGTCGACCGCCTCGACGTCGCCGTTGACCACCGTGAACACGCCCTCCGGCAGCCCCGCCTCCCGCCACAACCGGGCCAGGAAGAGCGCCGCCGACGGGTCCTTCTCGCTCGGCTTGAGCACGAACGCGTTGCCGGCCGCGATCGCCGTCGTGCACATCCACAGGGGCACCATGGCCGGGAAGTTGAACGGCGTGATGCCGGCGACCACCCCGAGCGGCTGGCGGATCGAGTACACGTCCACGCCGGTCGACGCCTGCTCGCTGTAGGAGCCCTTCATCAGGTGCGGGATGCCGGTCGCGAACTCGGCGTTCTCCAGCCCGCGGGCCACCTCGCCGGCCGCGTCGGACAGCACCTTGCCGTGCTCGCCGGTGATCACGCCGGCCAGGTCGCCGGCCCGCTCGGCGAGCAGCTCCCGGAACTTGAACAGCACCGCCGACCGCCGCGACAGCGACGCCTCCCGCCAGGCCGTCGCCGCCTCCTTCGCGACCGCGACGGCCGCCGCCACCTCCCCGGCGGACGCGAGGTCGACCTCGCCCGTCTGCTCGCCCGTCGCCGGGTTGAAGACGGGCCCGGTGCGGCCCGAGGTGCCGGCGCGCTCGGCGCCACCGATCCAGTGCGCGATACGAATCATGGGCCGAGATTACGTAACACCTCTGGACGGAACAATGCTCGAATCGTACTGTCACAAAGTGCCTTCAGAATTTGGGCTCGACGCCGTGCGTGACCTGCTCACTCAGCCGAGCGCCCGCGGTCTTGCCGAGGCCGTAGGCCGAGCGGTCGGCGACGGCTCCCTCCCGCCCGGCGCCAAGCTCCCGCCCGTGCGCA
Organism: Actinoplanes sp. CA-142083; assembly: GCF_050942195.1. Taxonomy (NCBI): domain Bacteria; kingdom Bacillati; phylum Actinomycetota; class Actinomycetes; order Micromonosporales; family Micromonosporaceae; genus Actinoplanes; species Actinoplanes sp. CA-142083. The sequence goes on along the minus strand of NZ_CP192076.1, from coordinate 5,100,480 downwards.
CCGTCGCCCGCCAGCTGCAGATGTCGCCCACCACGGTCAGCGCAGCCTGGCAGCTCCTGCGCCGCGCCGGCACCATCCAGACCGACGGACGCAGGGGGACGGTCGTCGCCACGTCCCGGACGACCGGCCCCGGCCGCTACCGGGCCGCCCTGCGCGGCCGGTCCGGTTTCGCCCTCGACCTCTCCACCGGCGTCCCCGATCCCCTGCTGCTGCCCGCGCTGCCGTCCCTGGCCGGCCTCTCCCCCGCCCCCAGCAGCTACCTCGACGAGCCGGTCCTCCCCGGTCTCGCCTCCTACCTGCGCGACACCTGGCCCTTCCCGCCCGACCGCCTGGCCGTCTTCGACGGCGCCATGGACGCGATCGACCAGGTTTCCACGGCCCTGTTACGCCTGGGTGACCGCGCGATCGTGGAGAACCCCTGCTTCCCGCCGCTGCTGGATCTCCTCGAGGCCCTCGGCGTCCAGGTGGTCGGCGTCGGCACCGACGCGCTGGGCATGCTTCCCGGCCACCTCGCCGCCGCGATGACGTGCCGCCCCGCCGCGGTCTTCCTCCAGCCCCGCGCCCTCAACCCCACGGGCGCGTCGTGGTCACCCTCCCGGTCCGCCGCCCTCGCCGCGGTCCTCGCGCAACACCCGCACGTGTACGCCGTGGAGGACGATTCCGCCGGCGACGTGGCCAGCAGCCCGTTGCAGTCGCTGGGCACCCACCTGCCTCGCCAGACCGTCCACGTCCGCAGCTTCTCCAAGTCCCACGGCCCCGACCTGCGCCTGGCCGCCGTGGCCGGCCCCGCCACCGTCCTGGACCCCATCCTGGAGCGCCGCCTGCTGGGCCAGGGCTGGACCAGCCGCCTCCTGCAGCAGCTCCTGCTGGCCCTGCTGACCTCCCCTGCCTCGGTCACCGCCGTCCGCCACGCCCGCGCCGAGTACGCCCGCCGCCGCCACCAAGTCATCACGGCCTTGGCCACCCACGGCATCCCCCTCCCGCCCGGCGACGGCCTGAACATCTGGCTCCCGGTAGCCGACGAACAGGCGGCCCTTATCTCCCTGGCCAGCAGCGGCATAGCGGCCGCCGCCGGCACCGCCTTCACCACGACCCCGGGCACCCCGCACCTGCGCGTCACGGCCGGCCTGATAGCCACCGACCACGCCGCAGTAGCCACCCACCTCGCCCACGCCGCCCAGGCTCCCGCCCTTGCCGTCCCCCGCTGACCAGCGGAGTTGACACAGGACGTCCTGTCGTATGACTATCCACATACGACAGGTTGACACTCCGCCAGTAGTCGAAGGACATTCCGCATGACCGTGTGGGAAACTCTGCCCATGAGCGCGCAGCCACTTGACCTGTCCAGAACCTGGACCGAGGCCGAGTACCTCGCTCTGGGCGAACTCGACATCCGGACCGAGCTCGTGGACTGGAAGATTCAGGTGAGCCCCTCCCCCAGCCTCCCCCACCAGAACATCTCCCGCTATCTCGCCAACTTCCTCGAGCCCGCCGCGCGCGCAGCCGGCCTCGCCGTGTTCGAGGCGGTGGACACCCGCATCGGCCCCGGCACCATCGTGTGTCCAGATGTCGTGATCGGGAAACTCCGATGGGGGAAGGGCGTCAACGATGCGGCCGACGTCATCCTCGTCGCCGAGGTCACCTCTCCCAGCAACGCGGCATGGGACCGGCGGGGAAAGATGAGGCGCTACGCCGCGGCCAAGATCCCCTGGTATCTGCTGGTCGAGCCGGAGCCGCCCGAGCTGCTGTCGGTGCGGCTGCGTCTGCACCGACTCGCGGGTGCGCGCTATGTGGAGCACGCCGTCGCCCGGGCCGGCCACGTCCTCCGATCCGATGAGCCCTTCCCGATCGCCATCGAGACCGACCGGTTGATCAGGCCCTTGCCGTAGGCGCTTTGTCCCCCGTGTCTTCCCCGAGTGGCGTACCGTGCCCGTGTGCCGCTTCCCGGGCTCGATGGCCGCGACCGTCCAACATGGCGGTTGTTCCTTGCCTACGCCGCTGCCAGCCTGCTTCCGGTGCTGGTCCTGGGGCTGGTCCTCTCCTACGCGCTGCGCGCCGAGGCCCGCAGCCGCGGGCTCGTCGAGGGCCGTGCCCAGGCGTCGCTGATCGCGCGCACCGCCGTCGAGCCGCTGCTGGACGGGCGGCCGCTCGATCGGACCATGTCGGCGGGTGAGCTGGAGTCGCTGCGGCGGCTGGCCGACCGGGCGATCGGGTCCGGTGATGTGGTTCGGATGCGGGTGCGTGACCTGGCCGGGCGGGTGGTGTTCTCCGATGACGGGTCGGGGTTCGGGGCCACCGCCGACGCGATCGACGACGAGGTGCTCGACGCCGCCGGCGGGGAGACGGTGGCGCACCTGACGCATTTGAACACCGACACCAACGACGAAGGGCCGGCCGGCGAGAAGGTGGTGGAGATCTACCTTCCGCTGAGCACCGGCGGGCCTGACGTAGGCGTACTCGAAATCTATCTGCCCTATGCCCCTATCGCCCGTGAGGTGAGCTCGGGGCTGCACACGCTCTACACGGTGCTCGGGGTCGGGCTGGCGGCGCTGTGGGCGATCCTGGTGCTGGTGTCGGCGTCGACGATGCGGCGGATGGCCTGGCTGTCCGATCGCGACCCGCTGACCGGCCTGCCCAACCGCACCCTCTTCCAGCGGCGCGTCGCCTCCGCGATCGAGCACGGACGGCCCGTCGCCGTCGTGGTGGCCGATGTGGACCGGTTCAAAGAGGTCAACGACACGCTCGGGCACCACGTCGGCGACGCCCTCCTGCGCGAGCTGGGCGCACGGCTGGCCGGCGCGGTCCGCAACGGCGACACGGTGGCGCGCCTGGGCGGCGACGAGTTCGGGCTGGTCCTGGCCCGCGCCGCCGACTCGGAAGTGCCGGAGCTGCTCGGCCGGCTCCGCGACGCCCTCGAGGCCGAGGTCATGATCGGCGCGCTGCCGATCTCCGCCGAGACCAGTTTCGGGTACGCGATCGCGCCGGCCGACGGCGATGACGTCGACACTTTGCTGCGCCGGGCCGACGTCGCCATGTACCAGGCCAAGGGCAGCCGCTCCGGGATCGCCCGCTACGACGCGCGCCACGACAACTTCGACGTGGGCAAGCTCGCCCTGGTCGGCGAGCTGCGCCGGGCCATCGAGTCGAACGAGTTGGAGCTGCACTACCAGCCCAAGGCCGAGCTGCGCACCGGCCGGCTCTGCGCCGTGGAGGCCCTGGTCCGCTGGCGGCATCCGCGCCGCGGCATGGTCCCGCCGGACGCGTTCCTGCCGGCCGCCGAGCAGACCGGGCTGATCGAGCCGCTCACCCACTGGGTGCTCGCCGCCGCCCTGGCGCAGATCACGGTCTGGGCGGAGGCCTTCGACGACCTGACCATGGCCGTCAACGTGTCGGCCCGCAACCTGGCCCGCCCCGACTTCGCCGACGCGGTGCTGGCCGCCCTCTCCGACGCGGGCATCGCCCCCGACCGCCTCACCCTCGAGATCACCGAGACGGCCCTGCTCACCGACCCCGAAGTCGCGGCGGACGTGCTGGCCCGGGTCTCCGCCACCGGCGTACGGGTGAGCATCGACGACTTCGGCCAGGGTCAGACGTCGCTGGGCTACCTCTCCCGGCTCCCCCTGCACGAGCTGAAGATCGACCGCTCGTTCGTCACCGACCTGGCGGACAACCTGGCCCACGCGGCGATCGTCCGCTCGGTGGTCGACCTGGGCCACAACCTGGGCCTGCAGGTGGTTGCCGAGGGCGTCGAGACGCGGGAGACGGTGGCGCTGCTGACCGCGACCGGCTGCGACATCGCCCAGGGCTACCTGCTGGCCCGCCCGATGCCGGCCGACGACCTGGCCGACTGGGTCGCCACCCACCGCACCGACGTCCTCATCGGCGACCGTTAGGCGCCGCTTCGACCTGGCCGGGCTAAGGCCTCGGCTGGGCTCGGGCCTGACCGGGGCGTGCCTCGACCCGGCTGGGCCGGGCGTAGCGTCGGAATGGGCGCGTCACGAAGCCGGATCCGGGGCCGTCGCCGTGGCGAGCGCGGCGAGGGCGATGGCGGTGCCGTGGAGGCGGTGCGGGTCGGCGAACAGCGGGCCGGCGTCGGGGAGCTCCCAGGGCCGGTCGCAGGCGCGGTCGGTGACGCGCAGTCGCGGCGGGCACTGCCAGGAGCCGTCGTCGCGCTGGGTCTCCAGCAGCGCGTGGGTCAGCCGTTCGATCGCCGGCGCCCGACCCCAGGCCGCGGTGATGGACAGCAGCAGGGCGGCTTCGAGGTTGTCGGTGGCGGTCCACTGTGGGAGTGGCTCGTGCACGCCGAGCACGGCCAGACAGCCGAGGGCCGCCTCGGTCGCGACGAGGGGCGTGGACCACCAGAACGAGTTCCAGAGGCCGTCCTCCCGGCGGGCCCTGCGCAGCCAGGCGAGGCCGTCGGCGAGCCGGTCCGGCGGGAGGCCGCCGTGGGCCCGCAGGGCGAGCAGGGCGATCGGCGTGATCTCGGCGTGCGAGCGGCTCCAGGAGCCGGCGAGGGGGCTCGGCAGGTACGTGGCGAACCCGCCGTCCGGGCGCTGGTGGCGGGCCAGGAAGGCGCAGGCCCCCGCGGGCGCCGACCGGCCCGCGGCGGCGAGCAGGAGCAGGGCCTGGGCGGTGGAGTCGGCGTCCGGGTCGACCACCGCGTTGTAGCCCCAGCCGCCGGCGGCTGCCCGGTGGTCGAGGAGCCAGTCCGCGGCCCGGCCGAGCGGCTCGGCGACCGCGGGGCGGTGGGCGGGTCCGAGCTGGGCGAGCCGCATGCCGGTGTGCGCGGTGGCCCACTCCCGCGACGGGCCGGGCGGAAGGTCCCATTCGGTCCAGGAGCCGTCGGCCTCCTGCGCGGCGAGAACGAAGGCGAGGCCACGAGAGACCGCGGCGGCGATCCGCGCCCCGAGCCCGCCGTTCCCGGCCGCCGGGCCTGTCCCCGAGGCCGTCGCCCCCTCCTCCCGCGCGGGGCCGGTCTCCGGGGTCATCGGCGTGGGGTGAGATCGGGTCGCATGTAGACGGTGTAGGCGGAAGTGGCGGCCTTGCCGTCGGCGCCGATGAAGCAATGCCGGTGCGGCGCCAGGCCGCGGGACAGCGCCCGATACGGCGACGGGTCTACGCCGGCATCCGCGAAGAGGCGTTCCAGCGCCGCTCCGGCGGCGGCGTCGTCGGGATAGAGGCAGTGCGTGCAGTATTCGAGCTCCGCCGGAAGGCCGGGCTCCGCTCCGAAGCCGAAGGAGAGCACGGCGCTCGGGGCCGGGCAGTCGGCGTCGGCGCCCAGGAGCAGTTCGCCGAAGTGGCGGATCCGTTCGGCGCCGGCGCCCGCGACGGCCGCGTATTCGGCGAGGCGGAGGCCGAAGGCCCGCAGGTAGATCGCGCCGCGGGTGGGCCGGCCGGGTGTCAGGGTGAGGGCGAGGCCCAAGGGCGCCAGGGCCGTGGGCAGCCGCGCGGCGAGGTCGTCCCAGGCGGGCGTCCGGCCGAAGTGCTCGGCGAAGCGTCGGAGGCGGGCAGCCCTCGCCGCCGGCGAGCCCCAGCCGCCGTTCACGTAGACGCGCAGGCGGGGCGCGGCGCCGGGAGCGAAGGCGGCCCCGATCCAGAACGCTCCGGCGGGGTCGGCGCGGAGCGCGGGTGAGTCCTCCGGCGCGAGGTCGCCGATCAGGAGCGCGACTGCCGCGAGCTCGGTCTCGGCCCCGATCAGTGTGGCGGCCGACCGCAAGGCCTCGCGGCCCGCACGGATGCGGGCCACCACCCCGGCATGGAACGGCCCGGGATCGGCAACGAAGCGCAACGCGCCCGGGCCGGGCCCGACGGAGGTGGCGAACTGGATCGGGGTGCCGTCCTCGTTCAACCGCGACCGCCCGGCCGGCCCCTGGGCCAGGGGAAAGTCGAGCGCCCGGCCACAGACGACGTCGAAAACCTCGCGGACCCGCTCGGCCTCGGCCTCGAGCCCGAACGCGGCGACAAGGGCGTCGAGCCGATCCGCGACGTAGCCAACGGCATCCGGCGGCGTGGTCACCCGGGGCCGTCGTCGGGGTCTTCGAGCCTGATCACGATCCGGGCCGGGGCGTGGCAGTCGAAGATGAGGCCCTGCAGCGGCATGAGCTCGATCCGCTCGGGCTCGAACCCCTGGCGGGTCACCTCGACGTGCAACGCGTCCGGCGGCCGGTAGCCCGAGAAAGCCGCCGGCGGGTAGGCCACCTTCAGCCGGGCGCGCCCGTCGCCGAGGGAATTGCTCACCGCGTACGTGCCGGGGCGCAGGACGCGGGCCGCGAAGGCCGAGCCGCCGTCGAGCGCGGCGGTGTCGAAGACCGGCGTGCGCTCGTCGGGGTCGGTGCGCCGCAGCCGTACGGAATAGCCGCCTTTGCCGCCCGAAACCCGGAACAGCGCGTAACCACGGGGGTTGACCGAGAAGGTCTCGGAGTCGCAGCCGTCGAGGTTGGCCAGGTCGATGTCGGCGGCGGCGACCGGGCTGTCCTTGTCGACCGAGAGGTAGAAGACCTGGACCGTCCGGTCGTGCAGCCGGACCGTGGCGCGGTAGGTCCCAGGCTCCTCGAAGCGGCGGACCACGGCGCCGAGCATGCCCAGCGCCCCGCTGTCGATGTCGGTCTCGATGAGTGCGGCGTCGAAGAATGCGTTCATGGCTGACCGACGTCTCCCGTGATGATCATTTCTTTGGAGGTGACCGTGGCGGCGAGGTTGCGCAGCGGGATCTTCACCGGGATGAGCGGAGCGTCGGTGAGGATGGGATACGGATCCTCGAACTCGTAGATCGGGTACTTGCTGGCGAAGTAGTCGGCGACCACGGTCTCGATCTGCCCGAGCAGGTCGAACTTCTCGCCGATCAGGGGTCGACGCTGACGAAGTCGGGCGCGATGAAGACGCGCCATTTGTTGGGCCGGCCCGCGAACTCGGCCTGCAGGTCGCTCCAGGCCGGCAGGCGGCCCGGGTCGACGAAGTACACCGGCTTCAGGTGCGCGCGGATCTTGGAGATCTCGCTGACCAGACCGGAAAGGTCGAGCGGTACGCAGATCGGGCCGCCGATGGGAATGTCGGGAATGCCGACGAGGCACCCGTTCCACGGGTCGGGGACGATGCAGAAGCCGGGAATGGTGAAGCCCGGGAAGTTGAAACAGACCTTCAGCTTCAGCGTGTCCCACACGACGTCAAGCGCGTCGATCTCGATGGTGCCGTCGTCGTTGAGCTGAATTGTGCCCTGAGCGAGATGCAGCTTCACCGAATAGCTCGCGGTGAACGGGCCGAAGGTGCCGCTGTCGGATTTCGCGAAGCTGAAACCGTTTCGGGCGAGTTTGAACAACTGCTCGAAGGACCGTTCGGAAGCGGCCAGCGTCAGGTGGCTCATCATTAACCCCTACGGCCCGACGGTCATGGTGACGAAGGCCTTCAGCTGGTCTTCCTCGACCGCCGGGTTGTGCGGCACCGGCGGGTTCGGCGTCGGCGCGAGCGTGACGGTGCCGAGGCCGAACAGGGGGAAGTCGAGGAACAGCGTTTCCAGGGGGATGGCGAGCTTCTGCCGCAGGAACAGGACGATCGCCGTACGGATGTAGCACTCTATGTTCGCCTCGAGGCCCTCCGGGCCGACGTCGACGATCTCCACGCCGTCGACCTCGCCGACCAGCCGCTCGACGCCGTTGATGAACGCGCGGGCGACGTGGGCGGTCACGAAGACCTGCAGGCAGAAGCATTGCATCCGGCCCGGCACGGGGACCAGCGGCGGCTTCGGCGCGTCGGCGGCGTGGCCCTGCGGGCCGGAGGTGACCGGGACCCGGCGCAGCAGGCGGGGGTCCGGGCACTCGATCCCGCCGCAGATCTTCAGCTCGAGGGCGAGCTGCTGCTCCTTCAGCTTCCCGCCGAGCTCGGGCGGCAGGCCGACGACGTTGCTCGGGTGGAAGTCGGCCCGGGCGCCGACGACCTGCACGTTGAAACCGAGCCCCACCGGCGGCGAGTCGGCGCCGATGACCGGCATATAGGGCAGCACCGTGAAAATCGGATTGCCGAATGTGGTGACATCCGCCGTGAATTCCGGGATCTGGCACCAGAGCTCACGGTTCGCGGCGACGTCCGCCGTCGCGTAGTTGAACAGGGAAGGGCGCTGCCGCATGATATGGCGGCCGATGAGGTTGAGGCCGTCCTCGTGAAGCGAAACAAAGATGTCGCAGTTGTCGGTGAATGCCATGAAGGGCTCCTGTCGACACCTCGGCCGACGAGGCCGCGAGGTGCCGACAGGTTAGGCACGAATGGCCGTCTTCCGGGATCGCTGTGTCGGGTATCGGGCCGCGAATGCCACGACTGGGGGAACCGCAACGGTGGCCTCCTCGCGCGGGCGATACCCGGCCGAGTACGCCCCGATCGAGGCGTTCACCACCGACAGGGTCAGGCCCGGATCGTCATGCGGGTGACGTGGCCGCCCTCGACCTTGAAGGTGAAGTGCGAGGGCCCGTTGAAGCCGTCGCCGCCCACCTGGGCGGTCACGACGACGTTCACGTCCTCGATCGCGAGCTGGACGACCTTCAGATTGACCTTGACACCGATGAACTCGCGGTCGGACCATCCTCTGATCTCGTCATGGCCGACGAACTCGCGACCCCAGTCGTCGACGACGCCGTCCGGCGGGAAACAGCCCAGGAAGGCGTCGGTGTCGTTCGCGTTGGCGGCGTCGATCGCGGCGCGGACCGGGGCCGGCAGGTCGATCGTCATCGCAGTGTCCTCCGTGGATTCGGGGGTGGCGGCCGGAACGGTGAACATCATTCTCGTGGTCGGAAAGACTGTCTAAGGCCGGGCGTGTCGCGGATGTGCAATACTTCCGGCACCGCGGTCGAAACTTTCAGTCGGAGCCCCCGCGGGAGGCGAGGAGACGACCATGGCCGCGGCCGGACGACGTGTGACGATCGCGACCATCGCGGAAGCGGCGGGAGTGTCCGTTCCCACGGTGTCACGGGTGCTCAACGGGCGTACTGATGTGTCCCCCGAGACCCGTGACCGCATCGAGCATCTTTTGCGCGAGCACGACTACCGTCCCCGTAACTCTCGGCAGCCGCTCCGGGCGGGATTGATAGACCTCGTTTTCCAGGACCTCGACAGCCCGTGGGCGGTCGAGCTGATCCGCGGCGTCGAGGAGGTCACCCACGCGGCCGGGGTCGGCACCGTGGTGTCGGCGATCCACCGGCGTACCGCGTCGACCCGCCAGTGGCTGCAGAACCTGCGGGCTCGCCAGTCCGACGGCGTGATCCTGGTGATCTCCGACGGCGCCGGTCCGATCAGCACCGAGCTGCATCGCCTCAACGTCCCGATGGTGATAATCGACCCGGCCGGCGGCGTGGCCGCGGACGTGCCGACGATCGGCGCGACCAACTGGTCCGGCGGCCGCAGCGCCACCGAGCACCTGATCTCGCTGGGCCACACCCGCATCGGCCTCATCGAAGGACCGAAGAACCTGCTGTGCTCCCGCGCCCGCCTCGACGGATACCGCGCCGCGCTCGAGGAGGCCGGCCTTCGGGTCGACCGCACGCTGATCGAGCCGGGCGCCTTCAACCACGAGTCCGGCTTCCAGGCCGGGCTGCGGCTGCTCGACCGCGACCAGCCGCCCACCGCGATCTTCGCCTCCAGCGACCAGATGGCCCTGGGGCTGTACGAGGCGGCCCGCCTGCGCGGCGTCCGGATCCCCGACGACCTGAGCCTGGTGGGCTTCGACGACCTGCCCGAGGCCCGCTGGTCCTCGCCGCCGCTGACCACCGTGCGTCAGCCCCTCGCGGACATGGGCGGGCTCGCCGCACGGACAGTCTTGCGACTCTCGCGCGGCGAGCCCATTGAGACCCCCCGGGTGGAGCTGGCGACAGAGCTCGTGATCCGGGAGAGCACGGCCCTACTTGCCGAAGCCGGCCGTAAGACCGCTCAGTAGCTGGCGCCGCCCGATCGCGTAGAGCAGGACGATCGGGATGGTCGTGAGGGTGACCGACGCGGCGATGGCCGGGGTGTTGATGCCGAACTGGCCCTGGAAGCTGACCAGCGCATAGGGAATCGTGCGCTGGTCGGGGCTCTGGGTCAGCACCAGCGGCAGCAGGAACCCGTTCCAGATGCCCAGCGCGTTGTAGATGACCACGGTGACCAGTGCCGGGCGGGTGAGCGGGAACGCGAGCCGCCACAGCGTGCCCCACTCGCTGGCGCCGTCCATGCGCATCGACTCGAACAGCTCCTTCGGCACGTCCCGGATGAAGTTCGTCAGCACCAGGACGGACAGCGGGATGGCGAACGCGATCGAGGGCAGGACGATGGCGAGCAGCGAGTCGTACAGCTTGAGCCGGATGATGATCAGGTAGACCGGGATGATCACCGCTTGCAGCGGGATGGCCAGGCCGGCCAGGAACATCGTGTTGGTCAGCCGCAACCACCGGTTGTGACTGCCCCGGACGACCGCGTACGCCGCCATGAACGAGATCAGCACGGCCGGGACCACGGCGCCGACGGTGACGATGACGCTGTTGGTGAAGTACCGGACGATGTCGTTCTCGAACACCAGCTTGTAGTTGTCGAAGGTCGGGTCCTTCGGCGGGGCGAACGTGTTGGTGATGAAGTAGTTCGCCTGGGTCTTGAAGCTGGTGATGACGATCCAGTAGATCGGGACCATCACGATGAACAGCCACACCCAGCCGAGGCCGCCGCCGATCCAGTTGTACCTCAGCAACTTGCTGCCGCGTCGGTTGCGCCGGGGCTGCTCGTGGTGCGCCGGCGCGGTACCGCTGACATTGACAGTGGTCGTCATGTCAGACCCCTTCCGACATGCTCTCGTCGCCGCTGCCACCGAGGCGGCGCAGCAACTGAGCGAGCAGCAAACCGACCAGGACCAGGATCACGGCGATCGCCGACGCGGGGCCCATGAGGTTGGCCATGAAGCCCTTCTGGTACATCAACAGCGCCAGCGCCCGGGTGGAGTCGCCCGGACCGCCACCGGTGAGCACGTAGATCAGGTCGAAGAAGGTCAGCGAGCCCACCACCATCAGTGTCGACGACGTGATGATCGTGTACTTGATCTGCGGAAGCGTGATCGAGAAGAACTGCCGGATCTTGCCGGCGCCGTCGATCTGCGAAGCCTCGTACATCGACTGCGGGATCTGCCGGACCGCGCCTTGGTAGATCAAGGAGTGGAACGGGATGTACTGCCACGACACCACGAAGACCAGAACCCCGATGGCCAGCGTCGGGTCGCCGAGCCAGTCCTGCTTCAGCCACTCGACGCCGAAACCCGCGCCGATCCCGAAGTTCGGGTCGAGCAGCGCCTTGTACGTGATCGAGATGGCCGCCGACGACAGCAGCAGCGGGATGAAGTAGAACACCGCCAGGAACCCGCGGTACCTCTTCTTCGAGTCCGCCAGGAACACGCCGATCAGGATCGACAGCGGCGTCTGCACCAGCCACGAGAGGATCATGATCTCGAACGTGACCCACAGCGAATGGGGCAGCTGCGGGTCTTTCAGCGTCGCCTTCCAGCTGGTCAGACCGGAGACGTGGATGTCACCGATGCCGTCCCAGGTGGTGAAGCTCAGGAACAGCACACCGAGCAACGGGATGACCCCGAATGCCACGAACATCAGACCTGCAGGCAGTGCCATCCAGCCGACGGAGCCGCCCCGCCCGCGCGTCGCGGTTTTTGAGGACTCCTGCCCGCGGCGTGCCGCGGGCGGAGCGAGCGTCGTCATTTACCGATGACCCCATTCATGTTGTCCACCCACTGCTGCGGGGTGACCTGGAGCTGGAACAGCTTGGCGATGTTGTCCAGCAGGGTCTCGGCAGCGGTCGGGCTCAGCGCCTGGTCCCACGACTGCGCGAAGGTCTTGGCGCCGGACGCGATCGCCGACATGTCCTTGAGGAACTGGGCGTCGTCACCGGTGAACAGGCTATCCGCGTTCTTCAGTACGGGAACACCCCCGGACTTGACCCAGCCGGCCTTCTCGTCGTCGTCGACCAGGGTGGTGGAGAAGAACTTCTTCGCCACGTCCTGCTCGGCGGCGCTCGCCTTGGACGAGATCGAGAGGTACTGGCCGGGGTTGCCGACCGTGTTGCTCGGGTCGCCCTTGCCGCCCTCGATCGGCGGGAAGTTCATCCAGCCGAGGCCACCGGACTTGACGAAGTCGCCGCCGTCGGCCTTCTGGATACCGTACGACCAGGAGCCGTGCACCATCATCGCGGCCTTGCCCGTGTACAGCAGCGCCTGGTCGGCGTTGGAGTCGGCGGTGATCGACGAGAAGCCCTTGATGAAGGCGTTGCCCTTCACCAGGTCCTGGACCTTGGTCAGCATGTCCAGGACGGCCGGGTCGGACCAGGCGCCCTGCTTGCCGGCGAAGACGTTGTCGAACACCTCGGAGCCCGCGTTGCGGTCGAGCATGAACTCGAGCCACATCATGTTCGTCCACCGCGACTGGCCCGCGAGCGAGAACGGCGCGATGCCCTTGGCGTTGAACTTCGGGATCAAGTTCAAGATATCGCCGTACGTCTTCGGCGGCTCGACGCCGACCTTCTCGAAGACCTTCTTGTTGTAGAACAGCACGATCGGCTGCACGGTCTCGACCGGCAGCGCGTAGACCTTGCCGCCGACCGTGGCGGCGCCGAACGACGACGGCAGGATCTTGTCCTTGACCGCGGCGTTCTGGCCGAGCCAGTCGGTCAGGTCCAGGACCTGGCCGGCGTCGACGTACGACTTGAGGCCACCGCCGCCCCAGCCCCAGATCATCGTCGGGGCCTGGCCGGCGCCGATCGCCGTCTTGATCTTCTGCTTGTAGGCGTCGTTCTGGAAGAACGTCGGGGTGATCTTGGTGTCGGCGTTCGCCTTGTTGAAGCGGTCGACCGCCGCCTGGCGGATCGGCTCGCCGGGCTCACCGGACAGCGACCAGTAGCTGGCCCCGCCCTTCGAGCCGCCGCCGCTCGTGCCGCCCTTGTCGGACGGGCCGGAGCTGCCACATGCCGCGAGGGCCGCAGCACCGGCGGCCCCCGCGGCTAGTCCCAGAAAGTTCCGCCGGGAGAAGTTGCTATTGGTCACGCTGATCTCCGTACTCGAGTGCCGCGTCCTGCCGCGGCGAGTGGATCGTCGTGGGGATGGTTAGTAGCCGCTGTCACAAAGCCTGCAACTTTCGTGAAGCGACCGCAAGTTAACGCGAGGTTTCGTTAACGTAGGGTTTCGGCTTGATCATGTCAAGGGTCTTGCTCTGGTCGCGCTCCCAGCGCAAGAGTGGACCCGTGCGAGGCACCCCCGGTCAGGCCGGGTCCGACCGATAATTCATGCTGTAAAAGTACTGAAAGTTTCGGAACCTTGTTGAGGAGTTACGCCGTGACCGCAGAACAGCCCGCCCAGCCATGGCATGACCTGTCGCTACCCGTGGCGGAGCGCGTCGAGCTTCTGCTGGCCACAATGACCATCGAGGAGAAAGTAGCCCAACTGGGCAGCCGATGGGTGGGCAACGATATGCAGGATTCGGGCACAATTGAGTCAAGGCCCGAACCTGAGGAGACCCTGAACGTCGCGCCGATGCAGGACGTCTTCGCCGCATCCGGGACGATTCCCCTCGCCGAGGCGAGCCGCGACGGGCTCGGACAGCTCACCCGGGTGTACGGCAGCGTGCCCCTGACGGCCGCCCAGGGCGCGGCCGAGGTGGTCCGCCAGCAGCACGTCGTCCTCGCCGACTCACGCCTGCGCGTGCCCGCTATCGTGCACGAGGAGTGCCTGACCGGGTTCACGGCGTTCGGCGCCACCGTCTACCCGGCCGCGATCGCCTGGGGCGCCACCTTCGACCCCGAGCTGGTCGAGCGGATGGCCGCCGCGATCGGCCGCGACATGGCGGCGCTCGGCATCCACCAGGGCCTGTCCCCGGTGCTCGACGTGGTCCGCGACTACCGCTGGGGCCGGGTCGAGGAGACCATCGGCGAGGACCCGTACCTGGTCGCGCTGCTCGGCGCCGGGTACGTGCGCGGCCTGCAGAGCGCCGGCGTGATCGCCACCCTCAAGCACTTCGCGGGCTACTCGGCGTCGCGGGGCGCCCGCAACCACGGCCCGGTCTCGATGGGCCGGCGCGAGCTGATGGACGTCATCCTGCCGACCTTCGAGACCGCGGTGCGCGAGGCCGGGGCCCGCTCGGTGATGAACTCGTACTCGGACGTCGACGGCGTGCCGGCCGGCGCCGACCCGTGGCTGCTCACCGAGGTGCTGCGCGGGCAGTGGGGCTTCACCGGCACCGTGGTCAGCGACTACTGGGCCGTGCCGTTCCTGGCCACCATGCACCGCGTCGCCGCCGGCATGGACGACGCCGGGGTGCAGGCCCTGGCCGCCGGCATCGACGTCGAGCTGCCCGACACGCTGGGCTTCGGCGAGGGCCTGGTCGCCCACGCGCCGGTGGAGCTGATCGACCGGGCGGTCCGCCGCCACCTGACGCACAAGGCCGAGCTGGGCCTGCTCGACGCGGACTGGACGCCGGAGGGCTCGGTGGCCGGCGCCGGCGAGGTGGACCTGGACTCCCCCGCCAACCGGGCCCTCGCCCGCGAGATGGCCGAGAAGTCGGTGATCCTGCTGGACGCCGGGTCCACGCTGCCGCTCGACCCGGCCCTGCGAAAGGTCGCGGTGGTGGGTCCTTGCGCCGCCGATCCGCGTACGTTCATGGGCTGTTACGCCTTCCCCAACCACGTGCTCCCGCGCCACCCCGAGCACGGGCTCGGCATCGAGGTGCCGACCGCCGTCGACGCCCTGCGAGCCGAGCTCGGCGGTGCTGAAGTCGTACACGAAAGAGGTTGTGCTGTTCTCGGCGACGACCGGTCGGGCTTCGCGGCGGCGGTGGCGGCGGCGAAGGACGCGGACGTCTGCGTGGCGATGGTCGGGGACCTGGCCGGGCTGTTCGGCCACGGCACCTCCGGCGAGGGCTGCGACGCCGACGAGCTGCGCCTGCCCGGCCTGCAGGGCGAGCTGATCGAGGAGCTGCTGGCGACCGGCACCCCGGTGGTGGTCGTGGTGGTCTCCGGACGGCCGTACGCGCTCGGTGACATCGCCGGGCGGGCCGCCGCGCTGGTCCAGGCGTTCATGCCGGGCGAGGAGGGCGGCGGCGCGATCGCCGGCGTGCTCAGCGGCCGGATCCAGCCGGGCGCCAAGCTGCCGGTGCAGATCCCGCGCACCCCGGGCGGCCAGCCCGGCACCTACCTGCAGCCGGTGCTCGGCGCCGAGAACAGCGGCGTCAGCAACCTCGACCCCACCCCGCTGTTCCCGTTCGGCCACGGCCGGTCGTACACCACGTTCGAGATCGACGACCTGCGGATCAGCGACGCGGCCGTGCCGACCGACGGCGAGTTCACGGTGACCGCGCGGGTGCGCAACACCGGCGAGCGGGCCGGCGACGAGGTCGTCCAGCTCTACCTGCGCGACGTGATCGCCCAGGTGACCCGCCCGGTCAAGCAGCTCACCGGGTTCGCGCGGGTGCCGCTGGCGCCCGGCGAGGCCAAGGACGTCCGGTTCCGGGTGCACACCGACCGCACGGCCTTCACGGGCCGCGACCTGCGTCGTATCGTCGAGCCCGGCGAGTTGGAGATCATGGTCGGCTCGTCGGCCGGGGAGCTGCCGTGCCGCGGCACGGTGACGCTGACCGGCGCGGTCCGCGAGACCGGCCGCGACCGCGTGCTGATCACGCCGGTCGAGGTGGAGAAGATCTGAGACCCGGGCTTCCCGGCACCGTCCGCCGGGAAGCCCGAACCCAAGTCTGCCCCTACGGAAGCCCGATTTGCCCTTTCAGGCAGCCGGGACGGCGTCCCCGGGGTAGATCACGCCGAGCTCCTGGAAGACCGCGGAGTTCAGCGCGAAGGCGAGCTGCGCCTCGGCCACCAGCGTGTCGAGGCGCTCCGCCGGGAACGGCAGGGCGTCGAGTCGCCCACGATAGGCGGTTTTGTAGGCCTTCGGGTTGTCGATCAGCGGGAACCGGTAGAACGAGACCCCCTCGTCGCCGAGCCCGTAGGTGGCCGCCACGGATCTGCCGACCAGCAGGCCGCCGCTGAGGTCGCCCAGGTAGCGCACGTAGTGGTGGGCGATGAAGTGCTCGGGCGAGGTGTGGGCATGGGCGCGCAGCCGCTCGGCGTACCGGATGGTGGCCGCGACCGGGACCACGAACGTCTCCGAGTCGGGGCCGTAGAGGTGGGCCAGATCGGCCTCGAGGGCCGGAACCCGCGACAGGGCCGGGTCGGCGAAGTCCGCGGCGCTCGTGCCGGCACGCGACTGCGACGCGGCGGCCGCCTCCAGCTCCCGGTAGACGATCAGGTACTGGGCGGTCAGCGCGGCGAAGCCGGTGCGCGGCACCCCGCCGGTCATCAGCCGGGTGATGAAGCCGCGCGTCTCGGCCTCGCGATGCTCGGTCATCGTGGCCCGGCGTAACCGGGCGGCGAATCCGCTCATGATGTGATCGTCCCTCTTCTGGATCGGTGCCGCCGGATCAGGGCGAACGTGACGTAGATGAGCGCCGCGGCGACGAGCGCGCCCAGCGCCCACGGCCAGGCCCAGACGCCGGTGCCGCGCGAGACCGCGGGCAGCGCCTGGCCGAAGCTCGCGGGGACGACGCTGACCTGCGCGGCGAGCCGCACGGTGGGCTGGACGCCGAGGATCTGATCGCGCGGACGGTCGTCGACTATCAGAAGCTTCCGCTCCCGATCATGTGCCGCCGCGGTGGCCCGATCCGGCGTACCCGCAGCAGGCGCACCTCGACCTGCGCGCGCCCGACCTCGCCACCGGCGGCGCGAGGGGCCGTGGACCTGGGCGCCACGCCGCTGCGCCGGAAAGAGCGATGGCACACGGTCGGCGACATCGAGGCGGCCGAAGCGGCGACGCTGAAGCTCGGCGCCACCTCACTGTCGGCCGGCGGCGAGAACTGGCGGGTCCATGCCGATCCGGCCGGCAAGCCGTTCTGCCTCTGCTGGGATCAGTCCTTCCGGCCGCTGACCGCCAGCCCCACGCCGAGCCCGACCATCGTCAGCCCGGCCGCGCCGCCCACCAGGTCGAGCCGCCGCGCCGAGCGGGCGAACCAGGCCCGCACCGCCCCGGCGGCCATCCCCCACACCGAGTCCATGACCAGCGCGATCGCCGCGAACGTGGCCCCGAGGATCAGCATCTGCGCGCTCGCATGTCCGGCCTGCCGATCCACGAATTGCGGCAGGATCGCCGCGAAGAACACCACGGTCTTCGGGTTGGTCACCCCGACAAGAAAACCCTGCATTACCGTACGCCCGCTCGTGAGCACCCCGGCCTGCGCTTCGAACGCGGCTCGCAGTGAGCGCCGGTGCCGGATCGCCTGCACACCCAGGAAGATCAGGTAGGCGGCCCCCGCGAACTTGATGACCGTGTACACGACCGCGGAGGTCTGCACGATCGCCCCCACCCCGAGCGCCACGGCGGTCGCCGCGGTGAGGCTGCCGATGGCCCCGCCCACCACGGTCTTGAGCGCCACGGCCCGCCCGTAGGCGAGGGCACGGCTGACCGCGAACAGCACGCTGGGTCCGGGGATGACGATCAGCACGAACGAGGCGAGAACGAAGGCGGCGTAGTGCTCGGGCGACGGCATCCGCCCAGGTTAACCGTTCAGGTGGGCGCGCAGGCGATCCGCGTGCACCCAGCGCTCCTCCGCCGGGATGTACTCCGGGTACGGCCGGCTGTGGTAGAGCTCGTCGCCGTCGTACCGGGGGTAGACGTGCACGTGGTAGTGCCAGACTTCCTGGTTGCCGGCCGGCTCGTTGTGTTGCCGCACCGAGGTGCCGGCACAGCCGTACGTCTCCCGGATCGCGATCGCCACCTCGCGCACGAGGTCGTGCACGGCGTGCCCGTCCGCGCGCGGCAGGTCGTACAGGTTCTCGTGGTGCGTGTTGGGCACTACCAGGACGTTCCCGTGGTTGTTGGGCCACCATTTGGGCGCGACGTAGGCGGTCGCGAGCGGATCACGCTTGACGATGTCCCGCTGCGTGTTGATCCGGTGCTCGTCCTCGCCCCCGCCCACCAGCCTGCACATCGGACAGACGTAACCCGCCGGCTCATGGTTGAACATCCGGCGAGTAGATCACCCGGCGCCGCGCCCGGCGCAAGCTGAGCGCCGGGCGCGACCCCCATTTCTCAGGAAAGCGGGCACGTGTTGCGGTAGTCGGAGACGTCCAGGCCGGTCGGGCCCGGGCAGATGAACTGGTCGTAGCGGGTGTCGTTGTCGACGAAGCGCTTCAGCCACGCCACCGCCATCCGGCCGGTCAGGGTGTTGATCGTCTGCGGGAAGAAGTGGCTTGCGTTGTTCAGTTCCATGTACGCCTTTTCGGCGGATGACGGAATCGACGAGTAGAACGGGATGGAATGGGAGGCGACCGGCGCGATGGTGTCGGACTCGCCGCCGATGATGAGAGTGGGTACGCGCAGCTCGGTCCAGCTCTTGTCGGTGTTCCACGGGGCGAGCGGGACGGCGGCCTGCAGCGACGGGCGGTCGCTGGCGGCCTCGAGGGTGCCGCCGCCGCCCATGGAGTGGCCGGCCACCGCGAGGCGGGACGAGTCGACGCGGGTGCGGACGGAGCTCTGGGTGGTCAGGTAGTTCAGGGCGGCCAGGAGCTGGTCGCCGCGCTGGCCGGGCTGGTCGAGCAGGGTGTTGGTCTCGATGCCGATGACCACGAAGCCGTGCGAGGCGATCCGCGGCCCGAGCCAGGAGATGCTGGACCAGGTGGCGGTGAAGCCGGGCGAGATGGCGACCGCGCCGAAGGTGCCGTCGCTGGTGGTGGTCGGGTAGTAGATGGTGCCGCCACCGAAGCCGCTGACCAGGGACGGGACCGAGGTCGTGGAGACGGCGTAGGGGCCGCGGACGGAGTCCAGGGCGGAGAGCGTCGGGTTGGGGCCGCGCTGGTACGGGTTGTCGGCGGCGTGGGCCGCGGTGGTCGGGGCGGCGGTCAGGACCACGGCCGCGGCTACGGCGGCCAGGAATCTACGGGTTCTGGTTGTCACCTGGACACTCCCGGGGATTGGGGATCGATGGCCGTCAGTGTTTGCGGGGACACGGCGGGTACGCATCGGCGAAATCACCGGCCTTCGTTCGCGAGCCGTTAACACGGCGGAAATCGCAGGTCCTGAAAAGTCCCTTCCGTCCGGTCGGCCGGGACCGTAAAGATCGGCCCATGGTTGATGCACCGGCAGTGCAAGAACCTGAGTTGGCGGGGCGCGCGGAAGCGACCGCCGCGATCGAGCGAGCGCTGCGCGACGGCGGGACGCTGGTGGTGACCGGCGAGCCGGGTTCGGGGCGGACCAGCCTGCTGCGCTGGGCCGCCGCGCGGGCCTGCCCGGCGTTGTGGGTGCCCGGCTACGCCGACGAGATCTGCGTGCAGCGGCTGCTGGCGCGCGGCGCGGCGCTGTACCTCGTGGACGACGCCGACCTGCTCGACCCGCCATCGTGGCGTTTGATCAAACGGTTCGCGCGGCGGTTCGCCGGGTCGCCGGTGACGCTGCTTGCCGCCGGGCCGCTGGGGTTCGCCGGTGACCTGCCCCCGCTGCCGTTGGGGCCGCTCGACGACCATGCCGCGCACACACTGGTGCTTCGCGTCGCCCCCGACATCTCCGACTTCGTCGCGGCGGGCCTTCTCCGGCGGGCCGGCGGGAACCCTTCGGCGCTGACCGCGCTGGCCGGGACGCTCTCGTTGCCGCAGCGACGGGGGTTCGCGCCGCTGCCGCCGGGGCTCCCCCGGGACAGCGCGCTCGGCCAGCGGCTCCGGGCCTCGCTCTCGGCGCTGCCCCCGGCGACCCGGTCGGCGCTGCTCCTGCTGGCCATCGACGACCGCGAGCCGTTCGGAGATCTCGAGGCCGCCGAGGCCGCCGGCCTGGTCACGATCTCCGCGACCGGCGGCGTCCGCTTCGTCCCCCCGGTGCTGCGCGAAGTGATCTACGAGGAGGCGTCGTCGGCCGCCCGCCGGGAGGCTCATCTCGCGCTCGCCGGGATCACCGACGGCCTCCCCGCCCTGGTCCACCGGGCCGCGGCGACGGCCGGCCGGGATCCGCAGCTCTCCCGCGACCTGGGTGCGGCGGCGGCAGGTGCGGCGCCTTCGCAGGCGGCGATTGCTTTCCGGTACGCGGCGGCGCTGGCGGACGATCCGGCCGGGCCACTCCTGTCGGCGGCCCGGGAGTTCTGGCTGGCCGGCCGGCCCGACGAGGTCGTCCCGCTGGTCCAGCGCGTGTCGGCGTACCCGCGCGCCCGCAGCCTGATCGCCGAGATCGGCCTGCGCAGCGACCCGCTGCCCGCCCGCGACGCCCTGCTGGACGTCGCCGCCGAGCTGATCCCCGTCGACACGGAAGGCGCCCTGTCGGCGCTGCTGCTGGCCGGGGAGGCGTGCTGCCGAGCCGGCGATCCCGGCCGCTACGCCGCCCTCGTGTCCCGTCTGGAGGTTGCCGACCCGGCTCCGGCGGCGGCGCTCGCCCACCGGCAGGTCCGGGGTCTCGGCGCGCTGCTGAGGGGGCAGCACGACGAGTCGTTCGAGCATTTCCGGGCAGTGCTGGCGCTCGCGCCTCGCGTCGACGACCCGGTGCTGCTGGTGGCGGCCGCGATGGCCGGCATCATGGTCGGCCAGGACCGCCGCGGCGCGTCCTTCGCGGCCCGGGCGGCCTCACTCGCCTTCGCCGCCGGCGCGCACGCCCTGGTTCCCGCCGCGCTGGAGGCCGTCGCCTACGCCGAGCTGGCGGCCGGCCGCTACGACGCCGCCACCACCGCGGCCCTGGACGGCGCGGCCGCGGCCCGCCGATCCGGCCGGCTGGATCTGGCCGACAGCCTTCTGGGCCTGCTGGCGGTGCTGGCCGGCCTGGTCGGCGACCGGCCCACCGGCGAGCGCCGCTGCCGCGAGGCCACCGCCCGCCACGCCGAGGCCCGCGACCTCACGGACTGGGCCCGCGCCCTGCTGGACCTGGTCGAGGGCCACGGCGCATCGGCGGCCGAGCGCCTTGCCGCCATCGTCGCCGCGCCGCCCGGCCGGGGCTCATCGCTCCTCCGGGTGGCTGTCATCCCGCACCTGGTGGAGGCGGCTGTGGGTGCGGGCCCTCTTTCCGCCGAGGCGCGCATCCCCCCGGCAGGACTTTCTTCCGCGCCGGAGGACCCTGCCGCACGCCATCTCTTCGCTACGGCCTCCGGGGCAGCTCCGGTTCTCGACTCGGCCGCCACCATCTTCGACCACTGGGCGGGCCGCACCGGCGAGGCGCCCTGGCTCGCGATCCGCGCCCGATGCCGTGCCCTGCGCGCCGGCGACGAGGCGGCCGACGACCACTTCCGGGAGGCGCTGCGCCGGCACGATGCCGGGTTCGCTCGCGCGCACACCGAGCTGCTCTACGGCCGCCACCTGCGCCGGCACCGCCACCACCTCGAGGCCCGCACGCATTTGCGGCAGGCCGTGGAGACTTTCCACCGGCTGGACGCCGACCCTTGGGCCGCGCAGGCCGCCCGGGAGCTGCGGGCAGCCGGCGAGCGCGCGTCGGCCGCCGTGCCGGTGACCGCGGGGCCGCCGCTGACCGCCCAGCAGGCGCAGATCGCCGGGCTGGTCGCCGGCGGCGCGACCAACCGGGAGGTGGCACAGCAACTGCATCTGAGCACGCGCACGGTCGACCATCACCTGCGCAACGTCTTCGCGCGGCTGGGCGTGCGCTCGCGAACCGAGCTGGCGCGAATTCTCTACGAGTAACTGAAATGGCTCACGTGGTCCTTTCGTCCCGCCATGCCAGCCAGCGGCGCAGCTCGCCGAAATCGTATTCGGGCCCGTACACGATCACCGTGACCATACCGATCCCGCGCCGGAGCAATTCCGGCCCCACTTCCCACGGGTCGCCCTCCACAAAGGACGAGCGCTCGATCTCGGCCGGGTCGCGCCCGAGCTCACGGCAGAAGTCGTCGAGCTGCCGCGACTTGCGGCTGAGCGACTCGCCGTCGGCGAACGTGTGCCAGATGTCCGCGTGCCGCGCCGCCAGCCGCAGCGCCCGCGGTCCGTCCGCCGCCACCAGGATCGGGATCCGCCGGGTGGGCGGTGGGTTCAGCCGGGCGAGGCGACTTTCGATCCGTCGCAGGGCTTCGCCCATTTCCCGTACGCGCTGGGCAGGCGTCCCGAACTCGTAGCCGTACTCGGTCGCCTCCCAATCGCGGAACCCCGCCCCGATCCCGAGAATCAGCCGGCCGCCGCTGATGTGGTCGACCGTCCGGGCCATGTCGGCCAGCAGATCCGGATTGCGATAGGAGACGCAGCTGACCATCGCCCCGATCTCGGCCCGCCCGGTCGACTCGGCCCACGCCCCCAGCATCGTCCAGCACTCGAAGTGCTTGCCGGCCCGGTCCTTGCCCAGCGGAAAGAAATGGTCCCAGTTGAAAATGGCGTCCACCCCGAGCGCCTCGGCCTCGCTCGCCGCCCTCCGGACGACGTCATAGTCGGCCAGCTCCTGCGCGATCTGAACAGCGACCCGCACCACATTTCCTCCACCCCGTGCTGCCATTTCCCGGCGGGCGACTTTAGCCATTCACGGCGGTCTCGTGCAGTCGGCCGCTCATCCGATTGTGGACCCGACCGCTCTCCCGTAATGTCATTGTCACGGCGCAGTCGGATAGCGTGTGGCCGTGCAGATCCGCTCCTTCGACTGGCCCGACTACGACGCCGTGCTCGCGGTCTGGCAGGCCGCCGGCCGCGAGATCGTCCCCCGCGCCGAGCTTGCCGCGAAGCTGACCCGCGACCCCGAGCTGTTCCTGGTCGCCGCCATCGACGGCGCGGTGGTGGGCGTCGTGATGGGCACCTACGACGGCCGGCGCGGCTGGATCCTGCGCCTGGCCGTGCATCCCGCCCGGCGCCGCTCGGGTATCGCCTCGCGCCTGGTGTCCGAGCTGGAGTCCCGGCTGGCCGCGCTGGGCTGCCCCCGGATCAACCTGCTCGTGATGCCGGACAACGCCGACGGGCTGCGCTTCTGGCAGGCACGCGGGTACCTCCCGATGCCCGACGTCCTCTGCACCAAGCCACTAACCCCGTCCACCTGAGCAGGCACGCCTAACCGCATACGCCGACGGGCGGGCGCTGCGCACCGCTGATGAATTGCCGCACGCACCGAGCCCGGACTCATCAAGATCGCAGGGCGGCGGCCGGGCAGGCAGCCACGCCGGCGCGCGGCCACGCAGACGCTGGGCAGCCCTGATGAACTGCCGCACGCACCGAGCCCGAACTCATCAAGATCGCAGGGCGGCGGCCGGGCAGGCAGCCACGCCGGCGCGCGGCCACGCAGACGCTGGGCAGCCCTGATGAACTGCCGCACGCACCGAGCCCGAACTCATCAAGATCACGAGGCGGGGGCGAGGTGGCGCCGGCCGGTCGGCAGGACGACCGGGCGGGTCAGCGCGGGCGGCAGGCGGGGCAGCGTGGGCAGCGCGGGCGGCGGGGGCGGCAGCGTGGGCGGCGGGTGGCGGCAGCGTGGGCGGCGGGTGGCGGCGGCGCGGGCAGTAGGCGGGGCAGCGTGGGCGGCGGCGCGGGCGGTATGGGGCAGCGCGGGCGGCCGGTGCGGTGAGGCGTGCCGCAGGTGGGGCGCTGTGGGCGGGCATGACGGAGGGCCACCGCGGCTGCCGGGCGCCGGGTGGGGAGGCAGTGATGGCGGACGATAGGCTGCCCATTCTGAGATCGTTAACAACGGCCCGCCAACAACGATCAACAAGATCAGTTGATCTGAAACGTTGCCGATACACCGTGGACACCATCCACCACCTCCGGAAACCCTGTCAAGCGGCGGTTTCGGCTCGTCAAGGCGGCGGCGGCTCAATGTCACGAACGAGTAACGTCGCTGTAGCTGGACCTTGACAGCGCGTGCATGCGGCGTGGATGTTTGCGTTCACAATTTCGCCCGCCAACAGCGCACCAGGCGGCGGTCCCGCCCGCTCCCCCGGGTTCTTCTCTCACCCAGCGCAAAGGACGATTTCGCATGAAGGCACGTCGCAGGATCGCCGTCGCGACCTCCGTGGTCGCGACCGCGGCACTTCTCACCGCCTGCAGCACCGGCAGCAACAGCGACTCGACCAGTGACGACAGCTCGGCGGCCCCGGTCGCCACCGCACTGGGCACCGCCAACGCCGGCGGTGTCCCCGCGGCGATCACCGCGGCCGGCGGCACCGAGCTTCTCACCACCGCGAAGCCGGAGGGCGTCTCCGCCCAGTACGGGCCGCTGTGCAAGGGCGCCGACCTGGGCATCGCCAAGATCGACTTCACCAAGGACACGATCGGCTGGGCCCAGTCGGAGAAGGAGGCGAACCCGTTCCGCATCGCCTCGACCAAGTCGCAGATCGAGGCCGCCAAGGCCAAGGGCTGGAAGCTGCTCACCACGAACGCGCAGTCCAACGTTCAGCAGGAGAACAGCGACATCAAGGGCATGATCGACAAGGGCGCGAAGGCGATCATCTTCTCGCCGATCAACTCGACCGGCCTCGGTGACGCGATCGCGTACGCCAAGACCAAGAAGGTCGCGATGATCCCGGTCGACCGCAACATCACCGGCGTGCAGGGCTGCAAGGACGTCGGCCCGCAGCTGGGCTCGGACTTCGTCGAGCAGGGCCGGCGCGCGGCCGACGCGATGATCAAGGCGACCGACGGCAAGGCGAAGCTGGCGATCCTGCTCGGCGCCTCCGGCGTGAACGTCACCGACGACCGCACGGCGGGCTTCCTCGACCAGCTCAAGGCCAAGAACGCCTCCGGCATCGAGGTCGTCTTCCAGCAGACCGGCGACTTCACCCGGGAGAAGGGCAAGAGCGTCACCGAGACGATGCTGCGCGCCCACCCGGACGTCACCGCGATCTACGCCGAGAACGACGAGATGGGCCTGGGCGCCCTGGCCGCGCTCGACGACGCCGGCAAGTCCGGCATCAAGAACGTGCACATCGTCTCGATCGACGGCACCAAGGGCGCCGTGCAGGCCATCGTCGACGGCAACTTCGACGCCGTGATCGAGTCCAACCCCGCGTTCGGCCCGGCCGCGCAGGCCGCGCTCGAGGCGTACGTGAACGGCGACGGCGCCCCGGCCGTGACCATCACGACCGACAACCAGTACGACAGCTCCAACGCCGCTGAGGCCCTGAGCTCCGGCAAGGCCTACTGATGTCCACGCCGGTGACCAGCCCGATCCTCAAAGTCACGTCGGCCAGCAAACGGTTCGCGGGAGTGCGCGCTCTGGAAGACGTCTCAATCGAGTTGTTTCCCGGTGAAGTGCACGCGCTCGTCGGCGAGAACGGCGCTGGCAAGTCGACGCTGATCAAGCTGATCACCGGCGTGTATCAGCTGGACAGCGGATCCGTGCAGCTGCGGGGCGAGGACGTGGCCTTCGCTTCGCCCCGCAGCGCCCAGCACGCCGGGATCGCCACCATCTACCAGGAGGTGCATCTCGCGCCGCAGCTGAGCGTCGCCCGCAACTTCTTCCTGGGCCGCGAGCCGACCCGGTTCGGCTCGCTGGACCTCAAGAAGATGAACCGCGACTCCGCCGACGCGCTCAAGCGCTACGGCATCATCGCGGACGTCAAGCGCCCGCTCGGCGAGCTCGGCCTGGGCATCCAGCAGATGGTCGCGATCGCCCGGGCCATCGAGTCCGACGCCAAAGTCGTGATCATGGACGAGCCGACCAGCTCGCTCGAACCGCGCGAGGTCGACCTCCTCCTTGATCTTGTGGCCCAGCTCAAGGCCAAAGACGTGGCCATCGTGTACGTGAGTCACAAGCTGGACGAGGTCTTCCGCGCCTGCGACACGGTCACCGTCCTGCGCGACGGCAAGCTTGTCTCCACCGGCCCGACGAAGGACCTGACCCGGCGGCAGCTGATCGCCCGCATGCTGGGCCGGGACGCGGCCGAGCTGGACGAGAGCGGCCGCACCAAGCTGCAGAAGCGCGAGATAGCCGACGCGGAGCCGGTGCTGAAGGCCGAGCACCTGAACCGCCGGCTGATCCTCGAGGACGTCTCGGTGGTCGTGCGGCCGGGCGAGGTGGTCGGCCTGGCCGGCCTGCTCGGCTCGGGCCGCAGCGAGACCGCCAAGGCGATCTTCGGCGCGCTGCCGCTGGACTCCGGCGACATCCAGGTGGACGGCAAGGCGCTGACCCACCAGACGCCCGCCTCCCGGATCCGGGAGCGGGTGGCGATGCTCCCCGAGGACCGCAAGGCCGAGGGGATCATCCCGGACATGTCCATCCGGGACAACATCGGACTGGCCGCGCTCCCCCAGCTCACCAAGGCCGGCCTGGTCTCGCGCAAGCGGGTCGACGACATCGTCAAGACGTTCATGACCCGCCTGCGGATCAAGGCGTCGGGCCCGCAGCAGAAGGTCTCCGAGCTGTCCGGCGGCAACCAGCAGAAGGTGCTGCTGGCCCGGCTGCTCTGCCTGAACCCGCGGGTGCTGCTGCTGGACGAGCCGACCCGGGGCATCGACGTCGGCGCCAAGGCCGAGGTGCAGGCCCTGATCGCCGAGCTGGCCGAGAAGGGGATGGCCGTGGTGCTCATCTCCAGCGAGCTCGAGGAGGTGGTGGAGGGCTCGGACTCGGTCGTGGTGCTGCGCGACGGCGCCCAGCTCGGCCGCCTCGTGGGCGACGACATCACCGAGGACAAGATCATGGACCTGATCGCGGACGCCGCGTCGGAGCAGCTCGAAGAGGCCGCCAAATGACGACCTTGACCGCCACCTTGAAAGATCGCACGGCGACGGCGACCTGGGCCCGGGAACACGGCGTCTACATCGCCCTGGTCCTGCTGATCGCCTACAACGCGATCGCCACCACCAACTTCCTCACGGTGGAGACCATCCAGCTGCTGTTCTCGCAGGTGCCTCCGGTGATCATCGTGTCGCTCGGGATGGCCCTGGTGATCGGCACCGGCGGCGTGGACCTCTCGGTCGGCGCCACCATGGCGATCGCCAGCGCCGTTCTCGCCAAGCTGGTGACCGGCGGCTCGCCGATCGGCGTCGCGATGGCCGGCGCGGTCGTGGCCGGCCTGCTGGTCGGCATCTTCAACGGCCTTGTCGTCGCGTTCGCCCGGGTGCAGCCGATCGTCGCCACACTGGGCGTGCTGGTGGCCGGCCGCGGCATCGCCCTGGTGATCACCGGCGGGGCCCTGGTCGAGCTGTTCGTGCCGTTCTTCAAGGAGATCCGGCTCGGCAAGTTCCTCGGCATCCCGTACGTGATGATCGTCGCGGCCCTGGTCGCGGTCGGCGTCTCGTTCCTGGTCCGCCGCACGGCCTTCGGCTACCGGCTGCTCGCCATCGGCGGCAACCGGCGCGCCAGCGTCCTCGCCGGCCTCCCGGTGCGCCGAACCCTGATCGTGGTCTACACGATCTCGGGCACGCTCGCCGCGGTCGCCGGCGTGATCGCGACGGCCCGGCTGCGGGCCAGCGACCCGTCCTACATCGGCCTGCTGATGGAGCTGTCCGCGATCACCGCGGTGGTCGTCGGCGGCACGTCGCTCAACGGCGGCCGGGTCCGCATCCTCGGCACGGTCGCCGGCGCGATCCTGCTGCAGATGCTGGAGACCACGCTGGTCTCGCACAACGCGCCCGACTCGGTGGCCCGCATGGTCGAGGCCGTGATCATCATCGCCGCCGTCTACATCCAGCGCCCGGCAAGGAGCTCAAGGTGACCACCACCAAACACGCACCGGTGGCGGTCGCCGCCGACCACGGCGGGCGTGAGGCCGCCCGGGCCCGGGCGCGGGCCTTGACGTCACTGATCTCGCGCAACGGTGCTGTGGCCGTACTCGTCATCGTGGTCTTGTTCGGAACGCTGCTCGTGCCGAGCTTCGGCAAGCTCGACAACCTGCGCAATGTGGCCCTGGCCGCGAGCTTCATCGGGATCATCGCGGCCGGCATGACCTTCGTGATCATTAGCGGGGGCATCGACCTGTCGGTGGGCTCGACCTACGCGCTCGCCACGATCATCAGCGCCATGTACGCGCCGCGCGGCTCGTTCATCGCGGTCCTCTACGCGCTGCTCGCGGCCGGCCTGGTCGGCCTGATCCAGGGGCTGATCATCGCGCGGTGGCGGCTGCCCGCCTTCATCGTCACGCTGGCCGGGCTCACCGGCGTGCGCGGCCTGGTCTTCTACATCACCCACGAGGGCAACGACCACCCGCGGATCGAGGGGCGCCTGGCCTTCGAGGCCCTCGGCACCGGCTCGCTCGCCACCATCGGCACCCCGGTCTGGATCATGCTGGCGGTCTTCGGGATCGGCTGGTGGGCGCTCAATAGAACCCCATTTGGACAGTCCGTTCAGGCAGTGGGTGGCAATCAGAGCGCCGCCGAGCTGATGGGGTTGCCCGTCAAGCGGACGCAGACCATCGTCTACGTCGTGAGCGGCCTGTGTGCCGGCCTCTCCGGCATCCTCACCACAGCGCTCTCCGGCGGCGGCCAGGAGGCGCGCATCGGTGACGCTTACGAGCTCTCCGCGATCGCGGCCGTGGTCATCGGCGGGACGCTGCTCTCCGGCGGCGTCGGCTCGATGGTCGGCACCCTGGCCGGCGTGCTGCTGCTGTTCGTGATCCAAAACCTGATCGTGCAGGGCGCCAACCTCAACTCCTACGTGCAGCAGGTCGTCTCCGGGGCGTTCCTGCTGGTGGTGGTCATCCTCCAGGCGGTGCTGAGCCGCCGGGCCGGCACGAGTGACACATGACCGCACTCCCCCCGCCGCAGCGCGGGCCCGTGATGTCCGATGTCGCGGCCCGCGCCGGCGTCTCGCACCAGACCGTCTCGAGGGTGCTCAACGGGCACCCGCACGTGTCGGCCACCACCCGCACCCGGGTGCTGGCCGCGATCGCCGAGCTCGGCTACCGGCGCAACCTGTCGGCCCGGGTGCTGGCGACCGGAAGGTCCAACGTGATCGGCGTGGTGGCCCAGAACACCACGCTGTACGGACCGTCCAGCATGGTGCAGGCCATCGGCGAGGCGGCGCTCGGCGCCGACCTGTCCCTCACCGTCGGGCACGTGGCGGGGTACGACGCCACCGCCGCGTCCCGCCGGATCGTGGAGCGGCTCGTCCAGCAGGGCGCGGCCGGTCTCGTGTTCATCGCCCCGGTCGACGCGGCCGAGGAGGCGATG
Organism: Actinoplanes sp. CA-142083; assembly: GCF_050942195.1. NCBI lineage: Bacteria > Bacillati > Actinomycetota > Actinomycetes > Micromonosporales > Micromonosporaceae > Actinoplanes > Actinoplanes sp. CA-142083. Next base: position 5,071,386 of record NZ_CP192076.1, on the reverse strand, counting down.
CGGCTGGTCCCGGGCGGCGTGCCGATCGTGACCGTGGACGGGCTGCCCGAGTGGCACTGCGCGAACGTGTCGGTCGACCAGTACTCGGGCGGCCTGCTCGCCACCCGCCACCTGCTGGAGGCCGGTCACAAGACGGTGTGGCACGTGGCCGGTCCCGAGCCGTGGCACGGCAGCCGCGCCCGCGAGGAGGGCTGGCGGGCGGCGCTCGCCGAGGCGGGTGCGATCGCGCCGCCGATGGCCCGGGCCGGCTGGTCGGCGGCGTCCGGCTACCAGTGCGGGCGGATGCTCGCGCGGATCCCGGACTGCACGGCGATCTTCGCGGCCAACGACCACGTGGCGCTGGGGATCATGCGGGCCATGGCCGAGCAGGGCCGCCGCATCCCGGACGACGTGAGCCTGGTCGGCTTCGACGACGTGCCCGAGGCCGGCTACTTCCATCCGGGGCTGTCCACCGTGCGGCAGGAGTTCGCCGAGGTCGGCCGGCAGGCCGTGCGGTTGCTGCTCGACCAGCTCGCGACCGGCGTCAACACGGCCGAGTCGGCGCTGGTCGAGCCGGTCCTGATCCCCCGCGCCACCGTCGCCCCGCCGGAGAACAAGGAGAAGCGCGCATGAGTTTCGTGATCGGCGTCGACTTCGGGACGCTGAGCGGCCGGGCCGTGGTCGTCCGGGTCGGTGACGGCGCCGAGATGGGTTCCGCCGTTCACGCGTACGCCAATGGCGTCGTTGACCGGATCTTGAACGACCGGCCGTTGCCGCCGGACTGGGCGTTGCAGGTGCCGGGCGACTACCTCGACGTGCTCAAGAACGCTGTCCCGGCGGCGCTGCGGGACGCGGGGGTGGATCCGGCCGAGGTGATCGGGCTGGCGACCGACTTCACCGCCTGCACGGTCCTGCCCACGCTCGAGGACGGCACCCCGCTCTGCGATCTCGATCAATTCAAGGACGATCCGCACGCGTACGTGAAGCTGTGGAAGCACCACGCGGCGCAGCCCCAGGCCGACCGCATCACCGAGCTCGCGGCGAAACGGGGCGAGTCGTGGCTCCGCCGTTTCGGGGGCCTGATCAGCTCGGAGTGGGAGCTGGCGAAGGCGCTGCAGGTCCTCGAGGAGGACCCGGCGGTGTGGGCGGCCACCCGCTACTGGGTGGAGGCGGCCGACTGGATCGTGTGGCGCATGACCGGCGTCTACCTGCGCAACGCGTGCACGGCCGGCTACAAGGGCCAGTTCGTGGACGGCGCGTATCCGTCGGCCGAGTACTTCGAAGCCCTGAATCCGGACTTCGCCGATTTTGCCGCGACGAAGCTCGACGTGCCGATCGGGCAACTCGGCGCCGCGGCCGGCACCCTGACCGCCGAAGCCGCCGCCTGGATGGGGTTGCACCCCGGCGTCGTGGTGGCGGTCGGCAACGTGGACGCGCACGTCTCGGCGCCGGCGGCCCAGGCGGTCGACCCCGGCCAGCTCGTGATGATCATGGGCACCTCGACCTGCCACGTGATGAGCGGCGACGTGCTGCGCGAGGTCCCGGGTATGTGCGGCGTGGTCGAGGGCGGGATCATCCCGGGCCTGTGGGGCTACGAGGCCGGCCAGTCCGGCGTCGGCGACATCTTCGGCTGGTTCGTCGAGAACGGCGTTCCCGATTCCTACGGCCGCGACGCCGACGAAAAACATCAGAAGCTCAGCGAGCTCGCCGCCCGGCAGCCGGTCGGCGGACACGGTCTCATCGCGCTGGACTGGCACTCCGGCAACCGCTCGCCGCTGGTCGACCACGAGCTCTCCGGCGTGATCCTCGGACAGACCCTGGCGACCCGCCCCGAGGACATCTACCGCGCGCTGGTCGAGGCCACCGCCTACGGCACCCGCCTGATCGTCGAGACGTTCCACGACTCGGGCGTCCCGGTCACCGAGCTGATCGTCACCGGCGGCCTGCAGAAGAACCCGCTGATCATGCAGATCTACGCCGACGTCGTCCGGATGCCGATCAACGTGCTCGACTCCGACCAGGGGCCGGCGCTCGGCTCGGCCCTGCACGCGGCGGTCGCGGCCGGCGCCTACCCGGACATCCGGGCGGCCGCCGCGGCGATGGGCCGGGTGACCCGCGACGCCTGGCAGCCCGACGCCGCCAACGCCGATCGATACGACGCCCTGTACCGCGAATATCGAAGTCTGGTGGATTACTTCGGGCGGCACGGCAACGACGTCATGCGGCGGCTGCGCAAGATCCGGCGGGAGGCCCTCTCATGAGGGACCTGCTGCGCGAGGTGCTGCAGGCGAACCGGCGCATTCCGGCCGCCGGGCTGGCCACCCTGACCTGGGGCAACGTCTCCGGGGTCGACCGCGGCGCCGGCGTCTACGTGATCAAGCCGTCCGGGGTGCCCTACGACCGCCTCGACGAGGAGAGCCTGGTCACCGTCGAGATCGAGACCGGGCGGGTGGTGGCCGGGACGCTCAAGCCGTCCGTCGACAGCGAGACTCACCGGCTGCTCTACCAGGCGTTCCCGGCGATCGGCGGGATCACCCACACGCACTCCACCTACGCGGTGGCGTTCGCCCAGGCCGGGCGGGAAATCCCGGTGCTCGGCACCACCCACGCCGACAACTTCGACGGGCCGATCCCCTGCACCCGCGACCTCACCCCGGCCGAGTGCGAGACCGACTACGAGCGCAACACCGGCCTGGCGATCCTCGACACGCTCGACGGCGACTGCCTCTCGGTGCCCGCCGTGCTCGCCGCCGGGCACGGGCCGTTCACGTGGGGCGCGACCGCCATGAAGTCGCTCGAGACGGCGATCGTCTGCGAGGCGGTCGCCGAGATCGCGATCCACACGCTCGCGCTCAACCCGGCCGCGACGCCGCCCGAGCACCTGATCCGCCGGCACTACCGCCGCAAGAACGGTCCCGACGCCTATTACGGCAACGCTGCCTCCCCGCGGCGGAAAACCGAAGGCAACCCCCAATGAGCGAGGCAGGCTGAGCATGAACCCCTTCGAAAGCCGCGAGATCTGGTTCCTCACCGGAAGCCAGGGCCTCTACGGCGAGGACACGCTCGCCCAGGTCGCGGCGCAGTCGCAGCAGGTGGTCGCACAGCTCGACGGCTCGCCGGACATCCCGGTCCCGATCGTGTGGCGCCCGGTGCTCACCGACGCGGCCGGCATCCGCGCCGTCATGATCGCCGCCAACGCCGACGACCGCTGCGTCGGGGTGATCGCCTGGATGCACACGTTCTCCCCCGCCAAGATGTGGATCAGCGGCCTGGAGGCGCTGCGCAAGCCGCTGCTGCACCTGCACACGCAGGCGCACCGGGAGCTGCCGTGGGCGACCATCGACATGGACTTCATGAACCTCAACCAGGCCGCGCACGGCGACCGGGAGTTCGGGTATGTGCAGACCCGGCTCGGCGTGGCTCGCACGACCGTGGCGGGGCACGCGTCCGAGCCGCGGACGGCCGCGCGGGTCGGCGAGTGGGTGCGGGCCTCAATCGCGGTGGCAACCATGAAGTCGCTGCGGCTGGCTCGCTTCGGGGACAACATGCGCGACGTGGCCGTGACCGAGGGCGACAAGGTCGAGGCGGAGCGGCATTTCGGCGTTTCGGTCAACACCTACGGCGTCAATGACCTGGTGGCGGTTGTCGACGAGGTGCCGGCGGCGGACATCGACGCCCTGGTCGCGGAGTATTCGGACGTTTACGATTTGTCGCCTGAGCTGCGCAAGGACGGCGACCGGCATGAGTCGCTGCGCTACGGAGCACAGATCGAGGCGGGGCTGCGCCGTTTCCTGAATGATGGTGGTTTCGGGGCATTTACCACGAACTTCGAGGACCTCGGTGGGCTGCGGCAGCTGCCGGGGCTCGCGGTGCAGCGGCTGATGGCCGACGGGTACGGGTTCGGCGGCGAGGGCGACTGGAAGACGTCGATGCTGCTCGCCACCCTCAAGGCCGCCGCCCATGGCCTGCCCGGCGGCACGTCGTTCATGGAGGACTACACGTACCACCTCGGGCCCGGGCCGCAGCGCATCCTCGGCGCGCACATGCTCGAGGTCTGCCCCTCGATCGCCGCCGCCCGCCCCACGCTGGAGATCCACCCGCTGTCGATCGGGGGCCGCGAGGACCCCGTACGGCTGAAGTTCAGCGCCGCGCAGGGCCCGGGTGTCGTCGTCGGGATCTGTGACATGGGCGACCGTTTCCGGCTGGTCGGCAACGTCGTCAACGTCGTGCCGCCGGACGCCGCGCTGACCGCCCTCCCGGTCGCCTCGGCGGTCTGGGAGCCGGCCCCCGATCTGCCCACGTCGGCCGAGTGCTGGCTGATGGCGGGCGGTCCGCACCACACCGTGCTGAGCACCTCGCTGGGCGTCTCGGTCGTCGAGCAGTTCGCCGAGCTGACCCGTACGGAATTGGTGCTGATCGATGCAGGCAGCTCGCCGTCGTCGATCCGCCGCGAACTCCGCTGGAACGCCGCGTATCAGCTGCTGGCGGGCGGGCTGCGGTGACGTTATATCCTGCCCGCAACAGGTGGATGCGGGGTGTCGGTGAGCGTGAAACGCGGACGGCCGCCGGGCATGATGGACGTCGCCCGGCTGGCGGGGGTGTCGCATCAGACCGTTTCGCGCGTGCTCAACGAGCACAAGAACGTGAGCGAGCAGACCCGGCTGAAGGTGCGGGCGGCCATAGCCGAGCTCGGCTACCGGCCCGACCGGGCGGCTCGCGCCCTGGTCACGGGCACTTCGCAGGTGATCGGGGTGGTCGCGCAGAACTCGTCGCTGTTCGGCCCCGCGTCGATGCTGACGGCCTTCGAGGAGGCAGCCCAGGCCAAGGGCTTCGCGGTCAACGTGGGCAGCGTGCGCAGCCTCGACGAGCGCTCGATCGCCGAGGCCGTCGAGCGCCACCTCGACCAGCGGGTCGCCGGCCTCGTCGTGATCGCGCCGGTGGCCAGCGCCGGGCCCGCCCTCGAGCACCTGCCGGCCGACGTCCCGATCGTCACCATCGACGGCGACCCCGAGCGGTCCAGCACGCTGGTGACCGTCGACCAGGTGGCGGGCGCCCGCGCGGCGACCAGGCGGCTGCTCGACGCCGGGCATCGCACGGTGTGGCACATCTCCGGGCCGTCCGACTGGTTCGATGCGGCCGGCCGCGTGCGCGGCTGGGAGGAGACGCTCACCGAGGCGGGGATCGAGATCCCGCCGCTGCTGACCGGCGACTGGAGCGCGGCGTCCGGCTACCGCAACGGCCAGCTGCTGGCGCGCCTGCCCGATGTCACCGCGGTCTTCACGGCCAACGACCACATCGCGCTGGGGCTGCTGCGGGCGCTCAACGAGCACGGCCGCCGGGTGCCCGACGACGTGAGCATCATCGGCTTCGACGACGTGCCCGAGGCGGCGTACTTCACGCCTCCGCTGACCACCGTCCGGCCCGACTTCGCCGCGGTGGCCACGGCCACCCTCGAGCTGCTGATGGCGCAGGTCGAGCAGGGCCCGGCCGGCCTGGAGGCGGGTGCGCGGCGCACCATCGCGCCCGAGCTGATCGAGCGGGACAGCGTCGCGCCCGCCCAGTCGTAGAATATAGATACTGTTCGATCTTCTAGCGTCCAATTTGTCCGTTGAGACGCGCTCGTGGACACCGTCTTGACACCCGCTCTGTGATCGTTAACATTCGTGGAAACGCCGATGTAATCGACTGGCAACGTTCTTGCTTGTGAACGTGAACATCGACATCGTGCGCGGAGACGCCCGCCGGGGCCATCAGGGGAGTGATGGTCCCGGCGGGTCACGCGTAGGCTGTTGCGGGTGCCGGTGCTCTTGGTTCTCGACGGAAACAGCCTCCTGCATCGCGCCTACCACGCGGCGGCCTTCGGCGAGCTCCTCGCTCCGGACGGTTCCCCCGTCTGGGCCCTGCAGGGCCTGGTCGGTTACCTGGCCCGGGCCGCGGCCCACCTCAATCCCGACGCCGTGATGATCGGCTTCGACTGCCCGGTCTCGTCGGCCCGCCGCGACGACTACCCGCTCTACAAGGCGCAGCGTCCCGACAAGGCCGAGTCGCTGGTGGCTCAGCTCGCTCTCGCGCCTCTCGTGCTGGCGGAGTGCGGCGTCTGCACCGTCGTCCCGCCCGCCTACGAGGCCGACGACGTGCTGGCCAGCGGCGCGGCGGCGGCCCGCGCGGCCGGCTGGCAGTCGGTCCTGATGACCAGCGACCGCGACGCGTTCTCGCTGATCGACGAGACGACCTCGGTGCTGCGGGTGCGCAACGGCGGCTACGACGAGGCCCACCTGATCGGCGCCGGCGACCTGCCGGCCCTCTACGGCGTCACCGCCGCGCAGTATCAAGATTTCGCCGCGCTGCGCGGAGACCCTTCGGACAACCTCCATGGCGTACGGCGTTTCGGCGCGAAAACCGCACGACGCCTGCTGGAGGCGTTCGGGAGCGTCGAGGCCGCGTGGGAGGCGGATCCGGCCCTGGTCACCGCGGCGGTGGGCGCGCAGGCGGCCACGTTCTTCACCGACCCGTCGTCGCGGGAGGTCGTCGCGCGCAACCGGCGGCTGATGCGCCAGCGCAGCGACCTGCCGCTGCCCGCCCTCGCGTCGGCGCGGCTGCCGCTGGTCTACACAGTGATGCGGCAGGCGCTGCGGGCCCGCGGGATCAATCTGGGGCCGTCGCTGTGGGCGCTGGTCGGCGGGGCCGCCCCGTCGCCGGCCCAGATCGAGGAGACGCCGGAGCTGCGGCCCTGGGTCTTCCGGGGCGGCCTGACGGCCCGCCGCGACCCGACACCGGGCCAGCTGTCGCTCTTCTAGGATTCGTTGATGGGCCTCTCTCACTGGACGTTCGCGGTCGCCCGGGATGACCTCGCCAAGACGACGCTCGTCTCCGGCGACCTGCCGTCGCCGGCCGAGGGCGAGGTGGTGCTGCGGGTCGACCGCGTCGGCCTGACCGCCAACAACATCACGTACGCGGTGCTCGGCGACGCCATGCGGTACTGGGAGTTCTTCCCGCCCGGGCCGCGCGGGCTGGATCCGTCGTGGGGGCTGCCGCCGCTGTGGGGCTTCGCCGACGTGGTGGCCTCCAACATCCACGGCGTGATCGAGGGCCAGCGGGTCTACGGCTACCTCCCGCCCGCGGCGTTCCTGGTCGTGCGGGCGGACCGGATCGACAAGACCGGCTTCCACGACGCGAGCGCGCACCGCGCCACCCTGCCGTCGCCGTACAACTCGTACCGCACGACGACCGGCGACCCCGCCTACCGGCACGACCGGGAGGATCTGCTGATCCTGCTGCGGCCGCTGTTCTTCACCTCGTTCATGCTCGCCGACTACCTGATCGACAACGCCTTCTTCGGCGCGTCGGTGCTGGCCGTCTCGTCGGCCTCGTCCAAGACGGCGTTCGCCGCGGCGATGGAGCTGCACGGGCGCGGCCCGCGCCTGGTGGGGCTGACCTCGCCCGCCAACGTCGAGTTCACCCGCTCGCTGGGCTGCTACGACGCGGTCCTCCCGTACTCCGAGGTCGCCTCGCTCGAGGCCGCTCCCTCGCTGTATCTCGACTTCGCCGGCACCCCGGCGTTGCGGGCGGAGGTGCGCGACCATCTCGGCTCCCGCCTGGTCCGCGATGTCGCCGTGGGCCTCACCAACCAGACTTCGAACATCGCCGCCGCCGACGAGCTGTTCTTCGCGCCCAACCAGATGCGCAAGCGCCGCCAGGACTGGGGCCGCGACGAGCTGGACCACCGCTTCGCCGACGCGTGGCACCGCTTCGCCTCGTTCGTCGCCGCCCGCCTCGAGATCCAGGTCGGCGCCGGGCCCGACGCGCTGCGCGACGCCTGGCTCGACGTCCTCGCGGGCCGCGTGCCACCGTCGGCAGGTCGCATCATCCAGCTCTGATAAGAGTCTTCACAGATCGACACCGCTTTATGTAGCGTCGGGTGATGCGCATACCTCTCGCCGCCTTGCTCGCCTGTGCGCTGCCGCTGACCGCCGCCCCGGCGCCGGCGTCGGCCGCGCCACCCGCTGTGACCCTGGACAGCGTCCTGCCCGCACCGGTCTCGGTGCGGCCCTCCGGATCGGACTTCCGCCTCACCGCCGCCACGGTCATCGAAGCTCCCGCCTCGGCCCGCAACGTGGCCGACCGCCTGGCCGCCGCGCTGCGTCCGGCCACCGGATACCGCCTGCCGATCGTCGGCCACGCGCGGGCCGGCACGCCGGCCATCACGCTTTCGACCAGCCACCCGGGCGGCAGCACGGCGACCGCCGGCGCAGGCTCCCAGGCCGGCGCCGCCTCCCAGGCCGGCCACGGCGATGCCACGCTCGGCGCCGAGGGCTATCGGTTGACCGTGCGGCGGTCCGGTGTCACGCTGCGCGCCAACGGGAACGCCGGCCTCTACGCCGGCGTGCAGACCCTGCGGCAGCTGCTCCCGGCCGCCATCGACGCGGCCACCCCACAGCACGTGCGGTGGACCGTCCCCGGCGGCGACATCGTGGACTACCCGCGGTTCGCCTACCGCGGCGCGATGCTCGATCTCGCGCGGCACTTCCACACGCCCGGCGAGGTCAAGCGCTACATCGACGACCTCAGCCGCTTCAAGATCAACTACCTGCACCTGCACCTCGCGGACGACCAGGGCTGGCGCATCCAGATCGACTCGTGGCCGCGGCTGACCACCGTCGGCGGCGCGCCGGGCACCGGAGTCGACGGCGTGGGCGGCGGCTTCCTGACCAAGGCCGACTACCGTGACCTCGTCCGCTACGCCGCCGACCGGTACGTGACGATCGTGCCGGAGATCGACATGCCGGGCCACGTGAACGCCGCGCAGGTCGCCTACCCCGAGCTCACCTGCGACGGGGTTGCCCCGCCGCCGCGCACCGACACCGAGGTCGGCTACAGCTCGCTCTGCATCGGCAAGGAGATCACGTACCGGTTCGTCGAGGACGTGATCCGCGAGCTGGCCGCCATGACACCCGGCCCGTACATCCACATCGGCGGCGACGAGGCCCACGCCACCACCACCGAGGACTACCTGACCTTCGAGCAGCGGGTGCTGCCGCTCGTCCGGAAGTACGGCAAGACCGCGTACGGATGGAATGAAATCTCCCGAGCACCCAGCGCAAGCAAGGCGGTGGCCCAGTATTGGGGTCTGGACACCTCGGACGCGACGCTGGCGGCGGCCGTGGCCCGCGGCACCAAGGTGGTCATGTCCCCCGCCAACCTCGCCTATCTCGACATGAAATACGACCCGTCAACCCCGTTGGGCTTGAGCTGGGCGGCCTACATCGAGGTCCATGACGCGTACGGGTGGGATCCCGGCACGCGCCTCGCCGACGTCCCCGCGTCGGCCGTCCTCGGCGTCGAGGCGCCGCTGTGGTCGGAGACGCTGCGCTCGATCGACGACATCGAGTTCATGGCGTTCCCCCGCCTGCCCGCGATCGCCGAGCTCGGCTGGTCGGCCACGCACGACTGGGAGTCGTTCCGCGCCCGGCTCGGGGCCTACGGACCGCGCTGGGTGTTCCAGGGCGTCAACTTCTACCGATCGCCGCAGATCGACTGGGCTCACTGACCCTCGGGCTCGCCGCGGATCATCGCGAGGTTCTGCCGCGCCGATGCGGAGCCCTCCTGGACGCCCTGCGCCCAGTTGGCCTCCGCCTCGGCGCGGTCACCCTTCTCGTAGGCGAGCACGCCGAGCAGGTTCCACGCCTCGGACATGCCCTTGCCGGCGGCGGCCCGCAGCCAGGGCTCCGCGGTATCCGGGTCACGCTCGGAGAGCAGCGACCCGTAGTTGTACATCCCTTCGGCGTAGCCGAGCTGCGCCGCCCTGTGGAAGTACGCTTCCGCCCGGCTGTCCTGGTTCTTCCAGAAGGCCGCGCCGAGCAGCACGAGCGCCGGCGCGTGGTCGGCCTTCGCCGCCCGGAACAGCCAGTCGGTCTGCTCCGGGCCCGCCACCGACCGATCCAGGGCGAGGTGGTACATCGAGGGGGCGTGCCCGGCCTCGGCCGCGACCCGCAGCCACCGCGCGGCTTCCTCGTGCTCGTCCCGGTCCCGGCACACCAGGCCGACCTCGGCCGCGCCGAGCGGATCGCCGCCCGTGGCGCCGGCCCGGAACCATCGCTCCGCCGCGTTGGCCCGGCCCTGGTCCCGGTGCAGCCGGCCGAGCCAGGTGGCGGCGCGCGCGTGCCCGGCCTCGGCCGCGCGCTCGAGGGTCCCTTCGGCCCGCGCGAACTCGCCGTGGTCGAAGAGCCACAGCCCATGCAGGGCCCGGCTGTTCAGATCACCACCGGCCGAGGCCGTGTGCAGCCACCGCCCGACTCCTTCCTCGTCGTCGTTCACGAACGCTTGCCGGCCGAGGATCGCCATGCCCTCGACGTGGCCCGAGTCGGCGGCGATGGCCGCCATCGCTTGGCTCCGTTCAGCGTCGTCCCGCCCGTCGCGGCCGAGCGCCAGACGCAGCGCCGCCGTCGCCGACCCGGCATCGACCGCCCGACGCCACCACGTCCCTGCGACCTCGAGCTCCTCGTCGGCGGCGTGCCAGTCCCCCAGGAGCAGGGCCGCCTCGGCATCTCCGGCGAGCGCCGCTTTGCGCAGCCATTCCCGCCCCGACTCGTCGCCGCGTCCCTTCAGCCGCGCTCCGATCCGGCAGGCGGCCCGAGGGTCTCCGGCCTCGGCCATGACCTTGTCGAGGAGCGCGGCATCCGCGCCGGGCGTGCTCGCCGTCGCGGGTGTGGCCGCAGTGCCGGGTGTGGGCGTCGGTGGGGGCAGGCTTGCGGTGGCGTCGATGACGGTGAGGCCGTGTGATGCGCTGATGGCGATCGTCGCGGCGTCGGCGGCGACGTGGACGGCCGCGTCGTCGAGGGGGATTCGGGCGAGGAGCTCGCCGGTTTCCAGGTTCCAGGTCCAGAGGTCGCCGTCCTGGGTGCCGGTCACCAGCAGGTGGCGGCCGTCGGGCAGGCGGGTGATGGCGGGGTCGTTCCAGCGGAGCCCGCGCTCGCCGAGGGTGTGCACCCGGGTGCCGGTGCCGACGTCCCACACCCGGATGTCGGCCGCGGTGGCGACCAGGAGGAGCCGGCCGTCGTCCAGGTGCACGAAGGCGAAATGGTGCACGCCGTAGAACGTCGTCGGCGTGTGGAGGGCCAGGTCCACGCGGCCTCGGGTGTTGTTCCAGACGCGGATCGCGCCGCCGTGGTCGCCGACGGCCAGCAAGCTGTCGCCCCAGCGGGTGGACGCCAGGGCGGTCAGCATCGAGCCGCCGGCGATCGTCGCCTCACGAATGTCGCCCGAAGCCACGTCGATCTGCCGGAGCACCGTCTCCGGGCGGTTGAAGTCGCCGCCGCCGTTGCTGACGAGCTTGTCGCGGCCGTCCGGGTCGGTCATGAGGACCGATTCCCGGCAGTAGCCGCCCGGCGCGGCCGGAAAGGCTTTCAGCAGTTCTCCGGTGTCGCAGTCCCAGAACGCCACGCCCGAAGGGCTGCCGTCCGAGCTGGACGTGAGCAGCGCCGGCGCCCCGGTGAGCCAGGTCGTGACCGCCGCCAGCTCGACCCGGCCGCCGTGGGCCGGCCGGTTCTCGAGGATCTCGCCCGTGGTCAGGTCGCGGAACACCAACGAGCCGTCCTTGCGGCCGGCCACGACGGCGGGGGTGTGCCGATGGCGCAGGACGGCGATCGGGTCGTCGATCCGTTCGGCCGGCGCCGGCTCGCCGAACACGTCCGGGTCGCTGAGGTCCCACAGGCGGACGTCCCCGCCGCCGCTGACCAGGAAGAGACGCCCGTCCGCCAGGCGGGTCGCCGCCACCGCGCCGATGCCGCCGAAGTGCCCGCCGAGCCGGCCGATCTCGGTGCCGTCGATCGTGTAGACCCCGACCGGGCCGGCGAACCCGGTGTCGTCGCCGAGGTCGGTGGCGAACACGATCCGGTCGTCGTCGAGCCGGGCCACGGCGAGCAGGCTCATGTCGTGCCGCATGTCCACGCTGGAGGTCTCGGTTCCGCTGTCCGGGTCCCAGCATCGGACGGTCCAGTCCGACGCGCCGCTGATCAGCATGGTGTGGCCGTTGCCCAGGCGGCACGTCGCCAGCGAGCGCACCGAGTCGCGGTGCCCGGTGAGCCGCGCGGACTCGGTGAAGGTGACCGGGTCCCACAGCGCGATGTCGTTGGAGCGGCCGGCGCTGACCAGGCGGGGCCCGGCCGCGGTCGGCACGATCGTGAGCGCGGTCAGGCCGGCGTGGTCGGCGGTGACGACGTGGGTGGCGGTGCCCGACGAAAGGTCCCAGCACCGCAGCGTGCCGTCCATGCTGCCGCTGACCAGCCGCGGCAACCCGGCCGACCCGGCGAGGGACGGCCCAGCGACGGACGGCCCAGCGACGGACGGCCCAGCGACGGACGGCCCAGCGAGCCACACCAACCCGGTGGCGTAGCGGTCGTGCCCGAGCAGCTCGCTCACCAGCTCCCCGGTGGCCACGTCGTGAACCCGGACCTTGTTGTCCTGTCCGGCGCTGGCGAGCAGCACCCGGTCGCCGTGCTGATGGAAGGCCAGGGCCTCGACCGCACCGTTGTAGGGCTCGGTCAGGTCGCGCACCGTAGCGCCGGTGCCGATGTCGCTGACCCGTACGGCGTTCCACCCGCCCGCCGCGACCAGGGTGCGGCCGTCGGCGAGGATCACCGTGGCGAGCACGCCGACATGGCTGGGAGTGAGCAGCGGCTGGTGCCGCGAGCGCGGGACGTCGGACCACAGCACCTTCCACGCCGGCTCGATCCGGAAGTCCAGAGCCGGGAGCAGCCCGGGGTCGTTGCGGTAGGCCGCGGTCCGCAGCAGGGCCGCGCGGACGGCCGGTGGCTCCGGCGGCAGCAGGTGCGCGATCCGGCGCAGCAGTCCGGTCATCCGCCGGGACCGCTCGGACGTCGCGTTGATGACCTGGAGGAGCCGGTCGACGTCCGCGCGGATCACGTAGTCGGGATCGTTGAACAGGTCGTCGAGACGGTCCACGGCCGCGTCGCGCAGCATCAGCGGGTACGTCCTCAGCGCGTACGCGGGAGTGTTGTCGGGCCATCGATTCTGCTGGAAGGTTCTTGTCCAAACGTGGATCGCCTCCCGGCACCCGGCGAGGGCACCGGCTCCGAGCAGGCCGACGGCCTCGGCGAGCAGCTCCTGGTGGGTGAAGGAGATGGCGGGGCCGGCCTCCGGATCGTCGGTGCGCTCGGCGAGCGTGCGGCCGGCCGTGCCGGTGACGATGCGCGACAGGGCGAACCGGCCGAGCCCGGTGATCTGCTCGAGGTCGTCGAGGGTCAGGCCACCGCCGGAGACCGCGACCGTGCCGATGACCTTGCGGATGTCGTCGTCGCCCAGCACTCCCCCGAGCTCCAGGCGGGCAAGGCGGGCGATCTCGGTGGCGTGCGGCGACACGTCGATCCGGCGGGGCTCGCAACGCCGTACGGGATGATCGAATGGCACATCGGCGGGGACGGTCCATCGAGGCCGGCCCACCACCAGCACCCGGAGCCCGGGCGGCGGCGCTTTCGGCAGCAGCGAAAGGACGCTGGGGACCGCGCCCCGGTCCTCGTCGACGCCGTCCACGAGCAGCAGGAGCCGGCGTCCCAGCTCGTCGCACCGCTGGGCCGCGCTCGCGAGCGAGGACAGCAGCCGCGACAGCCGCTCCGGCCACGACAATCCCGGCGCCGGGCCGGATTCCGCCCCCAGCAGAGCGTCGAGCTGGTCGGCGACGGCCGAGGCGTACGCGTGACTGTCCGACTGGCCCAGATCCAGCGCGTTGACGAAGAAGGCGACCACGTCGACGCCGTCCGGCGGGTCGGCGGCGAACGCGGCCATCAGCGTGCTCTTGCCCGCGAACGGCTCGCCCTGCCACCAGCCGTACGCGTCGTCGCCGGCGCAGAAGGCGGCGAGATCGTCGAGCTCTTGCTCCCGCCCGCGCACACCATCGGCCGGGACGAGCTCACGCCACAGAGCGACGTAGCCGGCCCGCACCCGCCCGCCCGGCGGCGGTGGCAGCACGTCCGGCAGGCCGGCGTCCGGCGCCACCCGCCGCCGCCAGCCCTCGACCGGCGCCGCGGCCAGCCGGTTGACGCCCTCGCGCTGGTGGTGGTCGACGATCACGCCGATGATGCGGCGGTCGGCCCACACCGCCGCGCCCGACATCGCGTCCCAGGCCGAGGCCTCCGGATCCGGATCCTCGGGCGGCGGCTGCGCGACCGTGAACTCCAGCGTCCCGGACCGGCGGTTCGAGTACACCGCGATCGAGCCCTCGGCATCGAACATGTCCCGGAATGGGCGGTCGTCCGCATCCGTACGCATCTTCCACCGCGGGAATCCGACGGCATGGACCCCGATGACGGCCCGGCGCGTGCCCAGCCGGCCGAACGGCGCCGGCCGGACCGCGGGCGCCTCCTCCGGCGGTTCGATGTCGAGCAACGCCACATCGCCGTCGGCCGGCTCGACCGGCTGGACCGTCGCCGTCGCCTGCCACTCCCCCGGCCGTCCGGCGTCGAGACGCACGGTCACCTCGGCCGCGCCGGCCACCACGTGGGCCGCCGTCAGGACGGCACGCGTGCTGATCCGATACCCCGAGCCGCGCCACTGCGATCCGTCGGCCCGGGTCACCTGGATCTGGGCGACCCGATCGGCTTCGCAGCCCTCGGCCGCTCGCGGATTCATCGACCCTCCCGGGGTGGCGTCGCTCCATCATCGCGCAAAGCCCGCCGTGCCACACTCGTGATCGTGACCGTCTCCCTGCACCACATCGTGATCGACTCGCACGATCTCCCGGCGCTGGCTCGCTTCTGGACCCGGGTGCTCGACTGGAAGATCCTGTCTGAGCGGGAGCGCGAGATCGTCATCGGTCCCGACGAGAACGCGCCGGTGGGCATCTGCTTCATGCCGGTGACCGACCGCAAGCAGGTGAAGAACCGGCTGCATCTCGACCTGACGCCCGGCCCCGACGGCCGGGAGGCCGAGGTCGAGCGGATCCTCGCGCTCGGCGCCCGCCGGGTCGACGTCGGCCAGACCGGCACGGAGTCGTGGACCGTGCTCGCCGACCCCGAGGGCAACGAGTTCTGCGTCCTGCGGCCGAAAACGACCCTCATCGCCTGATCGAGGCGATCTCCATCGTCGCCGAGGGCCCCTGGTCCCACGGCGGAACGTCCATCAGATCGCCCTCGCAGCCGGCATCCCGCAGCAGGGTCACCAGCGAGACGATTCCGTCGCGGCCGCAGCCCGAGATCCGCGCCAGCGCCGCCGCGGCGTAGGTGCCGTCCGACACCGCGGTCCACGCTGTTGCTCTGTGCAGACGTCGCATGTTCCACCTCGCCGCTCATCGTTTCCACGGCCGGCGCGAGGGGTCAACGGCCGGAAACTGTCGGATCGCCGCCAGGGTTTTCGTAGTAGTGGTGAGACACAAGGGAGAAGATCTCGGCATGCAGGCGGACGTCGGGGCAGCGGTCACCCAGGCTCATCACCGGGAATGGGCGCGCGTGGTCGCCGCCCTGGCCCGGCGCTTCGGCGACCTCGACGTCGCCGAGGAGGCCGCGGCGGAGGCATTCGCGGCCGCCGTCGAGCGGTGGCCGGCCGACGGGGTGCCGCCCAACCCGGGCGCC
The DNA here is from genome assembly GCF_050942195.1 of Actinoplanes sp. CA-142083. Lineage (NCBI taxonomy): Bacteria > Bacillati > Actinomycetota > Actinomycetes > Micromonosporales > Micromonosporaceae > Actinoplanes > Actinoplanes sp. CA-142083. The sequence goes on along the minus strand of NZ_CP192076.1, from coordinate 5,055,826 downwards.
TGGCTGGCCACCACGGCCAACCGCAAGGCGATCGACCGGGTCCGGCGCGAGAGCCGGCGCGACGACAAGCAGAAGGAGGCTCACATGCTGGTGTACGCCGACGACCCGGCCGAGCCGGCCGGCGCCATCGACGACGAGCGGCTCCGGCTGATCTTCACCTGCTGTCATCCGGCGCTCGCGATGGAGTCGCGGGTGGCGCTGACGTTGCGCCTGATCGGCGGCCTCACCGTGGCCGAGATAGCCCGGGCCTTCCTGGTGCGGGCGACCGCCATGGAGCAGCGGATCACCCGCGCGAAGGCCAAGATCAAGGCGGCCGGGATCCCCTACCGGGTGCCGTCCGAGGAGGATCTCCCGGTCCGCGTCTCCGGCGTGCTCGCCGTCCTCTTCCTGGTCTTCAACGAGGGCTACCTGGCGACCGGCCCGGGCACCGACCCGGTGCGCCAGGACCTCACCGCCGAGGCGATCCGGCTCACCCGCCTGATCCGCACCCTCCTGCCGGACGACGGCGAGGTCGCGGGACTGCTGGCGCTGATGCTGCTGACCGAGGCCCGCCGTACCGCCCGGGTGTCGGCCGGCGGCGAGCTGGTCACGCTCGCCGAACAGGACCGCGGCCGCTGGGACGCGGCGCTGATCGCCGAGGGCCACCGGCTGGTACGCGAGCGCGTGGCGACCGGGGTGCCGCCGGGTCGCTACCAGGTCCTCGCGGCGATCAACGCCGTGCACACCTGGGCCCGCGACGCGCGCGACACCGACTGGTCGCAGATCGTCGCCCTCTACGGCCAGCTCGCCCGGCTCGATCCGTCCCCGATCGTCGCCCTCAACCGGGCCATCGCGGTCGCCGAGCTCGACGGCCCGGAGGTGGCCCTGGCGGCCGTCGACCGCCTCGGGCAGCCCCTGGCGGGCTACCACGCCTTCCACGCGACCCGCGCCGACCTGCTGCGCCGGCTGGGCCGCAGCGAGGAGTCCTGCGCGGCCTACGACCAGGCGATCGAGTTGGCGGGCAACACGGCGGAGACCGCCTACCTGAGGCGCCGCCGCGACCAGCTGGGTCAGGCCTGACGGGTCCAGGGGCCGACGCCGCCGACGCGCTCGATCGCGTAGCGCACGATGTACCCCGAGGTCCGGGGCGCCGGGAACTCCTTGTCGGGGGCCATGTAGACCTTGATCAGACGGTTCAGCAGGTCCCACGCCTCGCCGGACGGGACGATGGTGGCGCGGGCGCGCAGGACGGCGTGCTCGTTGAGGAACACCGCAGGGTCGCGCGGGGCCTCGAACGACAGCACCACCCTCGGGTCGCGGCCCATGTTGCGGAGCTTCTTGTTCCACGTCAGGTGGCCGCTGACCAGCTCGTCGCCGTCGAGGCCGATCCAGATGACGCTCACCTGGGGGCTTCCATCGGGGTTGACCGTGCTCAGATGGGCCAGCGGGCCGGACTCGACAAGGTCGCGCAGTTCTTTCGGCAGCGGCTTGCTCACCGGGTCACTGTAGCGTCGCGGCGAGATCCTTCAAGGCCGTGCCGGCCCCGGCAACCAGTGGCTGGCCGTGCCCGCAGAGGATCGCTTTCACGTCGAGCGCCGCCAATTTCCGTACGGAAGCATTGGCCTTTGTCTCGTCGGCGGTGTATTGCGGATCGGACCCGGCCAGCCCCGCGTTGGTTCGCAAGGCGTCGCCCGCGACCAGGATGCCGGTGGTCGGCTCGAACACCGAGATGTGCCCGAGCGTGTGGCCGGGGGTCTCGATGATCCGCATGCCGAAGACCTCGTCGCCCTCCTTGACCGACTTCAGCGGCTTGGACGAGATGATCGAGGCCAGGTCGCCGTCGCCCGCGTAGATGGCCGCGCCCACCTTGGGCGCGACGCCCTCGAGGCCGCCCACGTGGTCCTGGTGCATGTGGGTGAGGACGATGTGCTTCACCGATTTCCAGTCGGCGCCGGCGGCCTTGAGGCCCTCCTCGATCGCGCCGGCCGAGCCGGGAGTGCCGAGGTCGACGATCGCCACCTCGCTGCCGCGCACGAGGATGTAGGCGGAGACCGACGACATCGCGACCCGCCGCCACTCACCGGCGACGGCGCCGCTCGCGGCCGGGACCGGCGACTCCTCAGGGGCGGCCTTCCCGGACGACGAAGGCGGCGACGACGACGAACATCCATTGAGGACGACGACTCCGAGCACACCGGGCGCGGTCGTGAACAGCAACCGCCGACGGGACAGTCTCATGACGATCGATTATGCCGGGTCAGGCGACACTTCGGCGGGACAGTTCGTCCAAGACCCGGGCGAGGGTCTCCCGGGAGGCGTCGGCGTCGGGGGCGGGGCGCAGCTCCATCAGCCGATCGCGGCGCGCCTCCAGGACGCGGGGCAGCGCCTCCGCCACGTACTGCCGGGCCAGCATCACCCGCTTGCGCAACTCGCCCTCGAACGCCCGCTTGGCCTCGGCGATCGCGGCTTCCGCCCAGGTGGCCAGGCGGATGCGGCGCTGCGGGCCGGCGTCGCTGCGCAGCCGCCACCAGCCGGCGCAGGCAGCGAGGGCCAGGTCGGCGCCGACCACGGCCGAGCCGGTGAGCAGCGTCAGCACCATCGCCGAGCCGGTGAGCAGCGCGGTCAGGGTGGGCAGCAGATCCGCCCCTTCGCTCTTCCCCGCGGCGCGGCGGGGCGCGGCCGGCTCCCCGGCCCGCAGCCGCAGGTCGAGCTCGGCGGGCGGCGGCAGCAGCACGTCGTCGCGGAGGCTGTCGCGCAGCGCCTCGAGGATCCGGTCCTCCGTCTCGTCGAGGGCGGCCACGCCGGCCGTCGCCAGCCCGATGACCAGCCGCGGCGCGAGCGCGTCCAGGTCGGCGCCGGGACCGCTCTCGGCCGCCTCGCGGTGGCGTTCGCCGAGCTCGTCGGCGCGGGCCGTGAACCGCTGCGTCGCCGTCTGGCGGGCCTCCTCGAACCGGGCGCCGAGCAGCCCGCCGCCGTCCAGCAGGGTGGCGACGGTGGCGATGTCGGCGTCGATCCGCTCCTGCGGGCCGGTGGCCCGGTCGAGGTGGGCGAGCAGCTCGCGGGCCACGGCCGCGGTCGCGTGCGCCTGGTTGGTGGCGCGCAGCCGGCGCAGGCCCGCCGTGGCCTCGTAGGTGATGACGTCGATCAGCTGCCGCGTCCCGGCCAGCTCGGTCAGCCGGACCGCGACGCGCTGCGGGGTGCCGGGACGGCCGGCCTGCTCGGCGAGGCGGGCCGAGATCGCGATGACCGGCAGGCGGGCCAGGTCGGGGTGCGCGGCGAGCCGGCGGCGGGTCTCGGCGAGCGTGCGGTCGTGCCCGACGGCGTCGCTCTTGTTGACGGCCACGACGATGGTGTCGAGGCGCTGGGCGGCCACGGCCAGGAACGCCATCTCGTACTCGGTGACCGGCTCGGCGCCGTCGCTGACGAACAGCAGCCCGTCGGTGTGGCGCAGGGCGGCGTTCGGCCCGCCCACCCCCGGTGTGTCGACCAGGATCAGGTCGCGCAGGATCGGCGCGTCCAGGCGGACCTCGACCCCCAGGACCGGCAATTCAACTTCATCCAATTTCGCGTACGCCTGCAGCTCGGTCACCGGGATCGGCACCCGCCGGGGTGTGCCCGGATCGTGCGGGTCGGCGATAAAGGCGACCGCCGAGTCCTCGGGCCCGTAGCGGAACTCGACCCACCCGCCGGTCGTCGGCCGGCTGCCGACCGGGCTCAGGCCCGGCCGCCCGAGCAGGCTGTTGATCAGTCGCGACTTGCCGCGGCCCGGCCCGCCGGCCACGGCGATCCGGGGCCGGCGTGGGATCTCCCGCGCGCCGGGCGGGGCGGGCAGAAAGGCCTCCAGGTCGTCGCGGCCGAGCTTGCGGGCCTCGGCGCGGACGAGGTCGATGAGGTCGGCGAGCCCGGTGTGCGGGTCGGTCACGCGGCGCCTCCGGGGGATGCGGCGGGGGGAACCGGCGGGAGATCGCGGCGAGCCTCCGGCAGCCGGGCTCGTGGACCTGTCATGACCACCACCCGGCCTTCCACCTCGTGCCGGCCGGCGTCGTCACGCCGGGCGCGGCCCTGCCCGCCATCTCTGCTCCCGGGGGATACGGCGGCCGCCACCGCTGCGGTCGTGTCCGCCGCGACCCGCCGCGGCACGGCGGCGGATGTGACGGCGAAGAAACGGCCGAGTTACGCGTATCCCACTACAAGGAGCTTTTCCATGGTGGACCCGGCCCGCAACATCCACTCGGCCGACGATCTGGTTCCGACCGGCGGATGCCCTCGGGAGAAGGCCGGCAAACCCGCGTTACCCCAAAGGGCGTACGGGAAGGGAAAGCGCATCCCCGCGCAGACCCGGCGCCGAGGCGGTCAGGGTGAGCCGGCCCGGCCTCTTCGCGGGCCGCAGGATCGCGAGCGCCCGCCCGTGCCAGGTGTGCCGGCGCGGGCGCTGGAAGCTGTCGGCGTTGTGCGGGTTGCCGCTGCCCACGGCCGCCAGCGTGCCGGCGCCCCGCACCTCGAAGCTCACCCGGTGGACGGCGTCCGGGACCAGGTGACCGTTTTCGTCCACGACCGAGACCAGGATGTGGGCCAGGTCGTCGCGGCTGGTGGTCAGCGCCGGCACGTCGGAGCTCAGGCGCAGCGCGGCCGCCGGTCCGGTGGTGCGCAGCGTGCGGCGCCCGATCTCGCGGCCGGCCCGGAAGGCGATGGCGGTGAGCGTGCCGGGCCGGAACGGGACGCTCAGGACGGCGGCGCAGCGCTCCGGGGTGGCGGAAGCTATCGGCGTGCCGTTGAGCAGCACCTGTACCTGATCGCCGGGCGTGTAGACGCGGACGACCATGGGGTGCCCGGCCGGGACATCCCAGGTCCAGCTCTCGAGCTCGTCGTAGTAGCCCCACCAGACCGCGACCTGCTCGGTGCCGGGCTGGACCGGGCGCTCGACCAGGAGCTCGACCGGGCTGGCGCCGGTCACCGCGGCGCGCCAGTGGTTCTGCGGCTTGCGCTGCCCGATCAGGTCGAGGTCGCCACAATTGCCCTGGAAGTACGGGTACGGGTAGCCGAAGCCGCCCCACCCGTGGTGCAGCAGCCGGGCGATCGACCAGCCGGGCATGACGCTCTGGTCGCCGATCGAGGCGGCCGTCCCCTCGGGCGCCATCAGCGTCTTGCCGATGCCGGATTCGCCCAGATAGTCCATCGCTGCCCAGACCCAGGTGCCGATCGCCCACGCGTTCTGTTCGCAGAAGACGGTGTCCTGGTAGATCGTCGCCGGGAAGCCCTCGCTGTGCGTCATGGGACGTTCGGGATGCGCCGCGTGCATCGGGGCGTAGCCCTTGCCGTTCGCGTTGTAGTGCACGTCGCCGATGTCCACGTAGGACCACGAGGGGTCGTCCGCGGTGAAGGCGGAGCCGCCACCGAGGGTGATCGGCCGCGTGGTGTCGATCGCGCGCAATGCGGCGGCCATCTCGGCGCCGCGAGCGCCGCCGGTGTTGTCGGTGATCTCGTTGCCGAGCGACCACATCACGACGCTCGGGTGGTTCCGGTCACGGCGGATCATGCCGGTGAGGTCGCGCTCCCACCAGTCGGCGAAGTGCACTGAGTAGTCCTGCGGCGTCTTACCGGTGTCCCACATGTCGACGAACTCGTCCATGACCAGCATGCCGAGCCGGTCGCACGCGTCGAGCAGCTCGGTCGACGGCGGGTTGTGGGCGGTGCGGATCGAGTTGAAGCCGGCCGCCTTGAGCAGCTCGACCCGGCGCTCCTCGGAGCGGCCGAGCGCGACCGCGCCCATCGGCCCGTTGTCGTGGTGGATGCAGCCGCCGACGATCTTCACGAGCTTGCCGTTCAGCCGGAACTCGCCGTTGTCCCAGCTCAAGGACCGGATCCCGAAGAGCACGGCGAGCGCGTCGCGGGTGTGGCCAGCCTTCACCAGCTCGGCGTGCGCGGTGTAGAGCGCCGGCGTCTCGACGTCCCACAGCGCGGGATGCGGCACGGTCAGGTCCACGGGCGTGCCGGGCGCGGCCTCACGGCGCGCGACAACCGAACCCCAGGGGTCGCGCACGGTGACTCGCACCAGGTCCGGCGGTGGTCCCTCGAGGGCGACTTCGACGCGTACGGTCGCGCGGCGCGCCGCCACGGACGGTGTCGTCACCGAAAGTCCCCAGAGCGGGATGCGCATGGCGTCGGTAACGGTGAGCCACGTGTGGCGGTAGATGCCCGAGCCCGAGTACCACCGGCTGGTCTGCCCGCTGTTGTCGGCCCGCACCGCCAGCACGTTCGCGCCGTCGGCGCTCAGGTGTGGCGTGAGGTCGTAGGCGAAACCGGTGTACCCGAAGGGATGGAAGCCCAGATGCGTGCCGTTCAGCCAGACGTCCGCGTTCTGGTACACGCCGTCGAAGCGCAGCTCGACCCGCTGTCCACTTCTGATCACGTGGTGGAAGCGCTTGCGGTACCACCCGGCGCCGCCGACCGTGTAGCCGGTCGACCCGCCGCCCGCGCTCGACGCCGGGTCGAACGGCCCGATCACGGCGGGCGGCACCGGCTGCGCCGGCGGGACCTGGGTGGTGAGCATGGAGGGGTCGCTGGTGGCGGCGCCGTCGTCGGAGATCGCGTACGGGAGGTCCTCGATGCCCCAGTCGTGCGGCAGGTCGAGGCCGCGCCACCGCGAGTCGTCGAGCCCCGGGTCCTGGCCGCCCTCGACGTCGCCCCGCCGGAACAGCCAGCCCTCGTCGAAGAGCTCCTCCCGCCGCCCGCCCGGCGCCTCCCCGTGCGGAACGAGCGTCCCGGCCGCGGCCACGGCGCCGAGCTGCATGGCCCGGCGCCGGCTGATCCCCGTCATGCCGCCTCCCAAGCATTGACTGGAGTCAATATCTCGCGCCGCACTGAACCGGTCAAGCGGGACGGGTCGCCGGTGCCGTGCCGGCCGGCCGCGAGGGGCCCGCCGCACCGGCACGTGGCGTCCTATGCCGCGGCCGACCGCCCGCTCACGCAGAACCGGTTGCCCTCGGGGTCGGCGAGCACGACGTAGGGTGGGTCGTCCGGATGCCGCTCGCCCGGCGCGGGATAGAAAGGCCAGTCGACCTGCCGCGCCCCCAGCCCGACCAGCCGGGCCACCTCGGCGTCCAGCGGGACGTCGCCCGCGTCCAGGTCGAGGTGGATCCGCGGGAACTCCTCGGCCGGGCTGCCGCTGGCGTCCATCGCGATGGCCGAGCCCGGCTCGCCGGCGGGCGGCTCGACGACGAACCACTCGTCGCCCTCCCACCGGGGCGGCCGCCGCACGTAGCCGAGAGCCTCGATCCAGAAGGCGCCGGCCCGGTCGGGGTCGTCCACACCGAGGGAGATCTGCGCGATCGCTGCCATGGTCCCGATCGTAGAGAGATCGGCGAACCCGGTGCGAGACTGTCGTCGTGGCTTACGACCAGGAGCTTGCCGATCGCATCCGGGAGATCGTCCAGCGGGAGCCCGGCCTGACCGAGAAGCGCATGTTCGGCGGGCTGGCGTTCCTGCTCAACGGCAACATGGCGGTGAGCGCCAGCAGCAAGGGCGGCCTGCTGCTGCGCGTCGACCCCGCCGACACGCCGACCCTCACCCAGCGGCCCGAGGCCGGCCGGTTCGAGATGCGCGGGCGCGAGATGGACGGCTGGCTGCGCATCGATCCGAGCGGGCTGGACACCGACGAGGAGCTCGAGCGCTGGGTGTCCATCGGCGTCCGCTACGCGCGGTCCCTGCCGAGCTGAGGCGCCATCGGGCCGTCGGTCAGCTCACCACCCCGGTGATCGAATCCGGTCCCGACGACTTCTCCACCGGTCAGGGCGGAGTCGGTGAAGTCCAGTTCTCCCGCTGTCATCGAGGCGCCGGCGAAGGTCACCACTCCGCCCTCGACCACCGCACGGTGGAACGACACTCGCGCCCCGCCGAACACGACATTGTTGAAATGGAACTTCCCCTCCACGAACCGGGCCCCGTAGAACGAGACGTTCCCGCCGGTGAACCGAGCGCCGGTAAGGTCGCCGCCGTAGAAGATGGCCTCCTCGAACCGGAAGTTGTATCCCTGCCACGAGACGCTGGAGAACCCGGGCCGCAGATGGTCACGGATCACCCGGACGATCGTTCGCCGGACCACCTTCTCCCCGTGGGCGTACTCGGGCCGGGCCGGATCCGCTTCGAAGGGGACCTGCAGGTAGACGGTGAGCACGTTGATACACATCTGGCGCTGCGGCGCCCAGTCGTCCGCGAGGGAGCTCATCGCGTAGACCCCGGCCAGCCGAACCGCCGGGCTCGCGTGCCCCAGCTGCTCGGACGCCTTCCCGAAGCGACCGATCAGCTGCTCGGCGTCGGCCCGGCGCGCGTCCCCCTCGGTGAGCCGCTGCTTGCGATAGGCGTACACGCCGGCGAGGACCGCCCCGACGAAGGTTGCCAGCGCCACCGTCGTCTTGAAGACGTTCAGGGTCCGGTCGGACTCCGAGCCGCCCGGCGCCGTCGACGGAATGAGGCTGTGGTCGAGCCAGATGTAGACCGTGGCCAGGGCCGCCGTGGCAACCAGGACCGACGCCACCGCGACCAGCCAGACCGGGCGCAGCCGGGGCGTGTGCCCGGCTTCCTGACGCCCCTCATCGATACGCATCCGGCCATCATGTCAGCACTCTTGGCGTCAGATCGGTCCCCGCGATGCCGCCCCCGGCAACGAGTTGATCAAATGGTCGGATGACCGACGAGGAGATCATCGAGCGCCTCCGGCGGGCGCGAGGCCGCGACCTGACGCCGGGCCGGATCGGCCGGCACCGCGTGCTCATCGACACGATCAGCCTGCCCGCCGGCGTGGTGACCACCGTCCACCGCGTGCGGGACGGCCAGGTCACGGTCGTACGCGCGAGCGCCGGCTCCTTCCGCGACGACGTGGCCGAGGCCCTGCTCGACGTGCCACCCGTCCCGCCCGGATCGGTCCAGCCGATCCCCGTCGACCTGCCCGGCCTGCGACTGACCCACGCCCTCGTGCTCAGCCCGGAGCCCAACGACGAAACCGTCGCCGTCGTGGCCGTCCACCACAGCGAGGTCCGGCCGGGCGAGCCGGAGAAGACGTTCCGCGGCTCGATCTCCTCCCACGGCACCGGCCTGTTCCACCACCTGAACGACTGGAACCGGCGCCCGATCCCCCGCGCCGACGCCCGCCTGCTCGACGACTGGCCGGGCGGCATGATGCGCCGTTCGGCGAAGCTGCACCCGTGGCAGGCCGAACGGTTGCTGACCCGCGTCGCGCCCGACGGCCCCGCCGCCGTACGCGTCGAAATCCATGACATGCGCGGACACGTCCTCGTCCTGCGACGCCACTGGGATCGCGGCGTCGGCACGCTCACCTTCCCCAGCGGCGCCTCGGCGCCGATCGACCTGCCGAGGCGCGACCTGTGGGCAGCGCTCGGCCCGGTCTTCCGCGGTGAGGACCTTCGCGGTCTGGTCACGGATTCTCCGGGTGCGCCTGAGCGTGATGTCCTGGAGATGCGCTACCAGACCGAGGATCGGGGCTGGGCGTCGCTGCCCGTGATGGAGGCGCTCGACAGCTGCGTGGCCCGCCTCGACCGCCAGATCCTGCGGACCGCCGGCAACTGGGCGGTCTTCACGTCCCGCTCGGACGCGGTGATCCAGGTCGAGTGCACCGAGGACGGCGAGCTCTGGCTGGAGACCCCGGACCCCGGCGCCGAGAGCTCCCAGGGCCGCGTGGTGAGCGTCCCGGAGGCCGCCGCCCTCCTGGAGATCCTGGCCCGCGAGGACCGCAGCGCCGTCGCCGACCTCCCCGGCGTGCAGACCGTCGCCTGGGCCTGACCTCCTAGAAGAACCACCCCACGACCGCCTTCACGGCGCCCTTCATCAGCTTGACTCCCTTGTCGAGCACGCGGGCGATCGCCAGCACCGACTTGCTCGGCTCCCGGACGTCGGCACCGACGGCCTGATGGATGTGCTGGTTCACGGTCTTGTCGAAACGGCCGCGGTTGTCGATGTAGATCTGCTGGTGGACGGTCACGGCCGGCTGCGCCTTCACCGTGTGGACCTCGTGAAACCCTTCGCGTGGCTTGTGGGGCGCCGGCGGCGCGGAGTTGACGATCTCGCCGACGAGCACGGGCGGCTTCGGCTTCGGCCGCACTTCCAGCGCTGATGAGCGCGGCGCCGCTTGCACAGCGCGGGGGGCAGGCGGCGACCACACAGCCGGGACGGGGCGGCTCGGGGCGGGCGGCGCTTTCGACTTGGCCTTTCCGTTGTCCTTCTTCTTCCCGCTGCCCCTGCCGTTGCCCTTCGCCGCCGGGGCGGCTCCGTCGGTGAAGGAGAGCCGCTCGGCCGTGGCCATGAGCAGGCTGCCCGCACCGAGCGGAGGCATCCGCTCGAGAGTGGTCTGGAAGAGCTCGCCGAGCCAGCGCTCGCCGGAAGGCGTCCGCTCGTGCTCGTTCGTCACACCGACGAAGGGGACGCCGGCCGCGATCCGATGGGCCTCGTCCGCGGAGGCGCCGCACTCGACCAGCGTGGTCCCGATCCGTTCCCGCAGCACCCGGCTCCGCTTCTCGAGCCGGTCGATGTAGGCATCGGCCGCCTGGAACATGTCGGCATGCGTCAGGACGACCACCATCTGGTCCCAGATCTTCAAACCGAACGCCACCGTCAGGTCGTGCAGCGCTTCGATCTCGTCCACCCGGACCCGGTTCTCCACCAGTGTGCTGACGAACCAGCAGCAGTCGAGGCCCTTCTCCTCGACCGCCGCGCGGGTGTCCAGAAGGTACTCGCCGTTCTTCTTGGCGCCGTCGCACAGGCCGGGAGTGTCGGTCACCCGCACCGGGACGCCATAGATCTCGGTGTCGTACGACACCACGCTTGCTGTGACCGGCACGTGGTCGCCGACCGGGGCGATCTCGGCGCCGAGGAAGTAGTTGATCGTGCTGGACTTGCCGACGCCCGTACGCCCGACGAGCAGGAAGGACAGCCGCCGCTCCCGGCTCTTCTGCAGGAAGACCAGCACCGGGGAGAGGGAGGTGAAGAGCTCGACCCGGATACGCATGTCCGGTTCCTCGCGGATGGCGGCGGTCCACTCCGCGAGGTAGTCGTAGCCCATGTAGGTGAACCAGAGCTCGAAGTCGTCGCGGGCAAGATGATGAGCCGCGGCCGCCTTGTCCTCCCGGCAGCAGGCGATCAGCTCATCGATGGTGCGGGCCACGCGGCCGTTGTGGAACCGGAACGGATTTCGCTCGACCATTCGATTTCCCCGGGTGTCGTCTCGACCAGGCGGGACCAGCGCAAGCCATGGTATGCCCGCGGAACAAGACAATCGATCGGGTGACGCCCGAACGTGTTGAAACGGTGTCTCACTGTAGGGGCATGCAGATCGTCGAGGTGAGCGTGGTGGGGGTCCGCTCCGCCGTGCTGCAGCTGAAGCGCGCCGACACGCCGCTGCGCTTTCATTTCTTTCCGATGGTCCACATCGGTGAGCCGGACTTCTATGCCTGCGTCGCCGACCGGCTGCGCCGCTGCGACCTCATCGTGGCCGAGGGCGCGGTGCGCTGGCCGCCGGCTACCAACTGCCGGCGTGGTTCCGGCGTTCCGGGCTGGTCGAGCAGGACATCGCGTACGAGAGCCTCGGTGTTCCCGTTGTTTATCCGGACATGACCGCCCGGCAGTTCGCGGACGGCTGGCGGGGCGTTCCGTGGCGGCAGCGCGCCACCGCCGCCGTCATGTCGCCGCTGGTGGGCCTCGATCGGCTGGCGTTCGGCTCGCGGCAGGCGATGGCCCGTCACCTGGAGCTGAGCGACACCGACTGGCGCGAGGGCATCGCGGGGATCGACTCGATGGACGAGCTGATGAGCCTGCTGGGCGAGCAGCGCGATCGGCTGCTGATCGCCGAGCTGAGCAGGATCCACCGCGAGCACATGCACGAGCCGATCACCGTCGCCGTCGTGTACGGCGCGGCCCACGTCGCCCCGGCGATCCACGGCATGTGCGCCGTCAACCGCTATCAGCCGCGCGGCGTCGAGTGGCTGACCGTCTTCGGCTTCTAGTCGCCTCAAGGGCGGAAGCTGAGCCGGTACTCCGTGGGCGTGCGCCCGGTCAGCTCGCGGAACGCGGCGTTGAACGCCGACAGCGAGCTGTAGCCGACGCTGAACGCGATCGCGGTGATCGGCAACTCGTCGTCGGCCAGCTTCTCGACCGCCGCCAGGATCCGCATCCGGCGCAGGGCCGCCCGCCACGTCATGCCGGTCTCGTCCTCGAACCGCCGGGCCAGCGATCGCGGCGCCAGCCCCACCTCGCCGGCGATGTCCTCGAAGCGGGCCTCGCCGCCGAGCCGCTGTTCGGTCAGCCGCAGCGCCTTGCGAAGCTCCGGCGAGCGCCCGGCCGGCACCACGACCGGGCTCGGTCGTTCGGCCAGCCGCCAGCAGACCGCCGCCAGGGCGGCGAACATCGTTTCGCCGTACGCCGGAAGGGGCTCCTCGCCCGGGCCCCAGGCGCCGCATTCGGTGAGCAGGGCGCCGGCCAGCCGGTTCAGATCGAACACCGCCAGCGGCGCCGCCGGTGCCGGCACGAAGTCGACGGCGAACAGCACCGACGCGGTCGTGACCGGCTGCGGGATGCTCACCCGGATCGGCCGGCCCGCCTCGATGAGGGCCGCCCGGGCCGGCGGCAGCAGCCACGCCTGGCCCTGCGCCTCCAGCCGCAGGACGCCGGCCGAGGCGCAGAGCAGGTAGTGGCGGTCGACGCACAGCTCCCGCTCCGGCTCGGCCGGGAATGTCCGCACGAAGCTGTACGCCGGGCGGGTCATCGACGCTCTCGCACGAGCTGATCGTAAAGGCCGCCGTCAGCGCACGGTCTCCAGCAGCTCGGCGCGGAAACGCCGGCTCACCGGCGCACCGGCCATGAGCGGCCGGAGCACCTCGCCCGAGCGGGCGAACGAGGCCGAGCTCGCGTACCCGGCGAACGACTCCTCGTCCTCCCACTCGTGCACCAAGGTCACCTTGGTGTCGTCCTCCCGGCCGGCGTAGACCCGGAAGGCGATGTTGCCCGGCATGGCTTGCACCTCGCCGCGCTCCTTGTCGAGCTGGGCGAGGGCGGCCGGGCGGTCGGCCGCGGCGGTGTTGAAGTCCAGGATGGCGATGAACATGAATGATCTCCTCGGATCGGGCGGCGACGGCCGCTTGGTCACCGCTCGATACTCGCCCGCCGGCACGGTGGCTCACCGCCGCTGGTCGGACAGGTTCACGCTCGCATCGGACAGGTAGGCGGCGCTCTCCGCGTCGGCCGGGTAGTAGGACTCGATCGCGATCTCGTCGACCGTGATGTCCATCGGGGTGCCGAAGGTGGTGATGGTCGAGAACAGCCGCAACTCCCGGCCGTCGATGCGAATGATCATCGGGATGACGACGTCCGCGTCGACTCGCCGGCTCGATATGTCGGAAGCCAGCAACTCGTCGTAAAGAGCGGCGAGCTCAGGGTCGGGGGCGACGGCGAGCTGACGGGCGATTCGCGTACGGAACACCGCGCGCACATCGGCCAGATTGACGACCATCTGAGCGAGCCCGTCCGGGTGCAGCCCCAGCCTCACCAGGTTCACCGGTGGCCGCAGCAGGTCGGGAGCAACCCGCGCGAAGAACGGGTCGACGGCGCGGTTGGTCATCACGATGTTCCACCGGCGATCGAAGACCACCGCCGGGTACGGCTCGTGCGCCCGCAAGACCCGGCTGATCGCGTCGTGGACCGCCGACAGACGTTGATCGCCGAGCGCGCGCTCCGCGTACCGGGGTGCGAAGCCGCCGGCGAGCAACAGCTGGTTGCGGTCGCGCAGCGGCACGTGGAGCTGATCGGCGAGCCGGAGGATCATGTCGGCGCTCGGGCGGGACTTACCCGTCTCGACCAGGCTCACGTGCCGAGCCGAGACGTCCGCGGCGATGGAGAGGTCCCATTGGCTGAGTCCTCGGCGGTGTCGCCATTGCCGCAGCAGTTCCCCGACCGTGTGCACGAGAGCACAGCGTACGCATCCTGGAACCGGCCGCCATGAAATGCGAGTTCATCGACAACCCTCGCGAACGCCGTGACACTGCGTTCATGACCTTGGAGAACAAGAGCCTTGTCCAGCGCGCCCTGGCCGGGCTCATCGAAACAGGTGACGTCGATACGCTCGCGCCATTCCTGAGCGACGATTTCGTCCATCACCGGCCGGATTCCAGCACCTCGACCAAGATGGAATGGCTCGGAGCCGTGCACGCCGCGCTGACACCTCTGGCCGGCATGCAGGTCGAGATTCACCAGCTGCTGGCCGACGGTGATCACGTCGTGATGTATTCGCGGCGGCGGCTCCCCGGCGATGGGCCCGCAATCGCGGTCGTCGACATCTGGCGGATCGACGACGGGCTGATCGCCGAGGGGTGGGAAATCATCGAGCCGCTGTCCCAGGTGGCCGCCAACCTGGTGTGGTGGGAAACCGCGCGACGCTGATCAGCCGGCCGCCGCGTCGAGCTCCTGCAGCAGTTGATGAGCGGCCAGCTCGACATCCTTGTGGCGCCATTCCATCGCCCGGTAGACGCAGGCGATGAGCCCGGTCCGATGGATGCGGCGGAAATCGCCGTACACGAATGCGTAGCGGCTCTTGGTCTCGTCGCCGGCGCCTTCGGTGAGGCCGAGGTGCCATTCGCCGTACTCCGGCCAGGAATGCCGCTCCAGGAAGCTGTTCTCGGCGTCGGCGCGCGGCTGGACGCTGCCCCAGTCGCTGTCCAGCACGTACTGCCGGGCCTGGATGAGATGCTGCGCCCGCTGCACGGCCGCGGGATTGACGGAGTAGGTCGCCATGCCTGTCAGGCTTACCCCGCCGGGCGGTACCGGTAATCTGCACGACGGGACAATCCGACGAAGGGGTAGCGGATCATGAGCGGCGACACCAGCACGGACGCCAGCAACGCGGAGCCGTCGGGCGAGAACGGCGACGCCGTGCTCGCCCGCGTCACCCCCGGCATGGCCGTCATCGACGTCGACGGCGAGCAGGCCGGCACGGTCGGCGGCGTCCACTTCGCCGGCACCGACGTCCTGCCCGAGGCTCCCCTCGGGGTCGCCGAGAACCTGGTCGACACCGGCTACCTGCTCATCGACGGCGCCGGGCACCTGTCCAACGACGCCTACGCCGGCGGCGATCAGATCGACGACGTGGCCGACGTGGTCACGCTGAACGTGCGCCGCCTGGACCTGGTCCGGGTCGAGTCCACGACCGCCTGACCAGGGTATGGAAGCTTCCCGCCTGCCCGAAGGCCTGTGACCAGCGGGCGGCGTCACCCACCGCGGCTGAGCCGCCCAGACCGGTAGCGGCCAGCAGCTGCGACCACTGACGCCCGTTGAGGGTCGGCACCCGCAGCGCGGGAAACGTGGCGATCACCGCGATGTCCGACACCACCTTTCCGCGTATCACCAAGGATCGAAGCCGCGTGAAGGGCGCGAAGTCCGCGAAGCGAACCGGCTCGTCCGCGCGCAGCACAATCCCCTGAGCCGTCACCGGCACCTTCGCGAGGCTGTCCACCCTGACCTCGGGATCCGGCGGTGACGGACGCTCGTCGCCAAGCGTCGCGATCGCGCGGCGAAGCAGATCGGCGACCGACGCGGTGACGTATTCGACCGGCGCCCACACGTCCCGCCCCGAACGCCTCACCCAGCCAGTGCAGAACCTCGTCGATCTCGGTCACGCCGGGATTGTGCCGGCCACGAGTCGCCAGGATCGTGCTGGTCGGCAGCACAGCGTCGCACGGTCTCATACTTGTCCGGTGAGAGAGCTGATCGCCCGGTGGCAGCGGGGCTGGAGTGTGGCGCGGGGTCTCCCCGCAGCCGAGGACGTCGGGGGTGGCCTCCGCGTGCGCTGCCTGCAGCCGGGCCGGGACGTCGAGTACGTCGCCTTCGACGCGAGGAACATCGACGGGCTGGCCGATCGGGTGCACCGCGAGCAGGAGATCACCTGGCTGACGGTGCCCACCACCGACCCGGAAGCGACCGCCGCGCTGCTCCAGGCCAAGGGCCTGATCCTGCTCAAGCGGGCCGAACAGCTGATGACCATCGATCTGCGTCAGCACCCGGAAAGCAAGCTCACCGGCCCCTACAGCCTCGAGACAAGCGTGGACCGGGGTGCGATCACGGCGACGGTGCGCCACGAGTCGGGCGAGATGGCGGCCAAGGGCACGATGGGCCTCAGCGGCGAGGACGCGGTCGCCGACCGGATCGAGACGGCGGCGGCGCATCGGCGGCGGGGGCTCGCCAGCGTGGTCATGGGCGAGCTGGCGCGGGCGGCCGCCGGCCACGGGGCGCGGCACGGGATCCTCATCGCCAGCGAGGACGGGCAGCGGCTCTACACGGCCCTCGGCTGGCACACGGAGGCCGTCGTGCTGATCGCCACCACGCCGGGCAACGACCACCCGGACTGAGCGCGCACCGTTCGGGTGACGCGGCCGGCCCGGGCGCAGGCGTAGCGTGCGGCGCATGAGCAGGCCCTTCAGCTGTCGCCTGGGCTGGCACAAGTGGGTGGGTCGTTCCACCTCGGACGGCGGGCGCTTCCAGCAGTGCGCGCGCTGCGAGAAGGTGGACGACCGGTCCAAGCTGCCGCCCGGCGCCGCCGGCATCTAGGCGATGCGGTAGCCGACACCCGGCGTCGTCGTGATGACCGGCGGGTCCCCCAGCTTGCGCCGTAAGCGGCCGATGGTCACGGTGACGGTGTTGGTGAACGGGTCGGCGTTCTCGTCCCAGACCTGTTCCAGCAGGGCCTCGCTGCTCAGGTAGGCCGGCGTGGCCCGCATCAGCGCCTCCAGCACGGCGAACTCCTTCACCGACAGCGCCAACGGCACGCTGCCGCGGGTCGCGGTGCGGGTGATCGGGTCGAGTTCCAGGCCGGCCACGCGCAGCGTGCGGGGGCGGGCGGCGGGCTGGCGGCGGGCCAGCGCCCGGACCCGCAGCACGAGCTCGGGAAAGTGGAACGGCTTGGCCAGGTAGTCGTCGGCGCCGAGGGTGAGGCCGCGGACCCGGTCGTCGGCCGAGCCGGCGGCGGTCAGCATCAGGACCATCGAGCGGTCGTCCCGCGAGGTGATCATTTGGCAGAGCGTGTCGCCGTGCAGGCCGGGCAGGTCGCGGTCGAGGACCACGACATCGTACGAGTTGACGTCCAGTTTCGAGGCGGCGGTGAGCCCGTCGTACGCGATGTCCACCGCCATGCCCTGATCGCGCAGGCCTTCGGCGACCACGTCGGCGAGCGCGCGGGCGTCCTCGACCACCAGCACCCTCATGCCGGCACCGCCACGGCGAGCGGCAGCGCCACCGTCACGAGAAGTCCGCCGTCCGGCCGCGCCGCCAGGGAGAGCCGGCCTCCGTGGGCGGCCGCCACCGCGTCGACGATCGACAGGCCGAGGCCGGTGCCGGATCCGGTGCGCTCGCGACCCAGCCGATGGAACGGGCGGCCGAGCGCCGCGACCTGGGCGGAATCGAGCACCTCGCCGGTCGATTCGACCTCCAGGACCGCCTCGGAGCCGCGCGCGGCCACCGATACGCGCACCCAGCCACGAGGACCGGCGTTGTGCCGGAAGGCGTTGTCGATCACGTTGCCGACCAGGCGGGCGAGCAGCACCGGGTTTCCCCGCGTCGCCACCTCGGCGTGCAGATCCTCAAAAACGTCGACATCATCATCCGTACGGGATCGCAGCAGCTCCGACGCCAGGGCGGTGAGCGAGACCGCCTCCCGATCGTCGAAGGCCCCGTGCTGGGCGCGCGCCAGCAGCAGGAACCCCTCGAGCAGCCGGTCGACCTCGTCGAGCGAGCCCCGGACGCGATCGGCGAGCACGGCGGTCTCCTGGGGCACCGGCCCGGGCTTGGCCATCGCCACATCGACCGAGGCGCGCATGGTGGCCAAGGGTGTCCGCAGCTCGTGCGAGGCGTCGGCCACGAACCGCCGCTGCGCCGCGAACGACTCCTCCAGGCGCGCGAGCAGGTCGTCGATGGTGTCGGCGAGGGCTTTGACCTCGTCGGCGGGCCCGCGCACCGCCAGCCGCTGGTGCAGGTTGTCGGCCGTGATGCGCCGGGTGGCCTGAGTGAGCACGCGCAGCGGGCGCAGCACCCGCCCGGCGAGGAACCGCCCGAGCAGCAGCGACAGCAGCACCGTCACGCCCAGCCCGGTGATCAGTCCGAGCAGCAGCTGGCGCGCGTGCGCCTCGTCGGACTCGGCGAGCTGTTCCTGGAGGCGGGCGATCTGCACCTCGGCCGGCGCGTGCGCCCCGCCCGCCGGCGCCTGCATGGTGCTCTGCGTGCTGAGGGCGCCCACGATCGCGAGCAGGCCGAGACCGGAGACAAGCACCATCGCCCCGTACAGGAGCGTGTAACGCAGCCGCACACCCATCGGCCAAGCATGCCCGCCCGCACCTAACAGAAGGGTGACAACAGGCGTTCCGCCGAAGTTACCCGCACTTCCGTAGGAATTGCGGCCATGGAAGCCATCATCGAAGTCAGCGAATTGCGCAAGCGGTTCGGCGCGAGCGTCGCGCTGGACGGCATGACGTTCACGGCCGGGCCGGGCCTGGTCACCGCGTTCGTCGGCCCCAACGGATCGGGCAAGACGACCACCATGCGGGTGGTTCTGGGCCTGGACCGGCCGGACGCGGGGACCGCGCTGGTCGGCGGCCGCCCCTACGTCACCCTCGACCGGCCGCTCACCCACCTCGGCGCGCTCATCGATCCGGGCGCCCTGCAGCCGGGCCGCTCCGGCCGCAACCACCTGCTGTGGCTGGCCCAGTCGCAGGGCCTCGGCGCGCGGCGCGTCGACGAGGTGCTCGACCTGACCGGCCTGCGACCGGTGGCCCGACGCCAGGCGAACGGCTATTCGCTGGGCATGCGTCAACGGCTGGGGATCGCGGCCGCGCTGCTCGGGGATCCGCCGATGCTGATGCTGGACGAGCCGTTCAACGGGCTCGACCCGGAGGGTTTCGTGTGGATGCGCGGCCTGCTGCGGTCCCTCGCCGACGAGGGCCGGGCGGTGCTGGTGTCCAGTCACCTGATGAGCGAGTTGCAGGACATCGCCGGGCACGTCGTGGTGGTCGGCGCCGGCCGGGTGGTGGAGTCCGCGCTGACCACCGAGCTCACGTCCCGCTTCGGCTCGCTGGAGGCCGCGTACCTGGAGCTCACCCGCGGCCTGGGGGTGCTGTCATGATCGGCGCCGGGGGCCCGGGGCTGCGCGCCGTCCGGGCCGAGCTCACCAAGCTGCGCAGCGTCCGGGCATGGGTCGTCGGGATCGCGATGATCTTCGTGGTAATCGTCGGGCTCGGCGCGCTGGGCGCGGAGGGCATCCAGGTCGACTGCCCGGACGGCCCCTGCCCCAAGCCGCCGACCGGTCCGGGCGGGGAGGCGGTCCGGGACCAGTTCTCGTACGTGCACCAGCCGCTCGACGGCGACGGCCAGCTGACCGCGCACATCGCCTCGTTCGAAGGGATCATCACTTATCCCCCGCCGAACCACGACACGATCGTCAACGGCCTGGTTCCCTGGGCCAAGGCGGGTCTCATGGTGAAGGACGGCACGAACGAGGGCGCCGCCTACGCCGCCGTGATGCTGACCGGCTCCCACGGCGTTCGCATGCAGCACGCGTTCACCGAGGACAAGGCGGGTCCGGCGAACGCGTCGTGGCTCCGCCTGGCCCGCAAGGGCAACACCATCACCGGGTACGCCTCGGCGGACGGCGCGACGTGGCAGAAGGTCGGCGAGGCCGATCTCGGCGACCTTCCCCAGGCCGTACAGATCGGATTGTTCGTGGCCTCCCCCAGTGACGTGACTTCCAAGGCCAACGCCCGCGGCGGCTCGATCGTGCAGGCGCGGTGGACGCAGGCCACGGCGGCCTTCGACCAGATCGACCGCCAGGGCGAATGGACCTTCACCGACGTGGGCGACGAGGGGTTGCGCACCGACTGGGAGAAGAACAACGAGCCGGCCGGCGTCACCCGCGACGGCGGCCAGTTCCGGGTCACGGGCAGCGGCGACATCGCGCCCGCCGGCAACGAGGCCGGGCCGACGCTCACCTTCACCCTGATCGGCATGATCGGCGCGCTCATCGCGGCCATCATCGTGGGCGTCCTGTTCATCACCGGGGAGTACCGGCGCGGCCTGATCCGCACCACCTTCGCGGCGACACCCGCGCGCGGCCGTCTCCTGACCGCCAAGGCGATCGTCATCGGCGGCGTCACCTTCGTGATCGGGCTGGTCTCGGCCGCCATCGCCCTCCCCCTCGGGCGCTTCCTCGTCGAGAGCAACGACGGCTACCTCCTGCCGGCCAGCCTCGGCACGCAGCTCCGGGTCATCACGGGGGCGGGGCTGCTGCTTTCGCTGACGGCGATTCTCGCGTACGGGATGGGCGCCACCCTGCGCCGCGGCGTGCTCGCCGTGACCGCGGCGATCGTGCTGGTCGTCCTCCCCTACCTGCTGGCCACCGCGTCGATCCTCCCCGCCGGGGCCGCGGTGTGGCTGCTGCGGCTCACCCCCGCGGCGGGATTCGCGTTCCAGCAGGTGCTGCCCGCGTATCACCAGGTGAAGATCCCCTACAGCCCGTCGGACGGCTATTTCCCGCTGTCGCCGTGGGCGGGGCTGGGAGTTGTGGCGGTGTGGGCGGTGGCCTTCGTGGGCCTGGCCGTGTTCCGCGCGCGGAGGGCCGACGCGTGAGACTCGCCCTGCGCGCCGAATGGGCGAAGCTGCGCACGGTCCCCGACGCCGCCGTCGCCGTGCCGCTGATCGCCCTGCTCACGGTGGCGGTCTCGATTCCCGCCGCCACCGCCTCGAGCGCCGATGTCGTGAAGTCCAGCCTGCTCGGCGTGCAGCTGGGCCAGGCGGCAGTGGCGGTCTGGGCGGTGCACGCGCTGGCCGGCGAGTACGGCACCGGCCTGATCCGGGCCACGTTCACCGCGCTCCCCCGCCGCTTCGACGTGCTGCTGGCCAAGGCCGCGCTGCTGCTCACCGGGGTGCTCGCGGCGTGCGTGCCCGCGATCGTCGCGTCGGTGGTCTTCGCGCGCGTCTACGCCGACGGCTATCCCTCGCTGGGCTCCGCCGCGGTGCTGCGGGCGGCCACCGGCTCGGTGCTCTACCTGTGCCTGATCACGCTGCTCGCGCTGGGCGTGGCCGCCGCGGTCCGCAGCGCCGTGGCCGCCTCCGGCATCGTCCTGGGCCTGCTGTACCTGACCCCGGCCGTGCTCGGCATGTTCAACAACGAGGACTGGCAGCACTGGATCTACCGGCTGTCCCCGTCGACCGCCGGCCTCTCGATCCAGTCCAGTGTGGATCTGGCGGGCCTGCCGATCGGGCCGTGGGCGGGACTCGGGGTAGCCGCGGCCTGGGCTTTCGGCGTTTTCGGGGTCGGGGCTCTCATCCTGCGAGGCCGCGATGTGTAGCCTGTCAGGCCCATGGAGGTCACGCCGTCGTACCGGGAGGCGAATCGCGCCCGCCTGCGCGAGTCGCTGATCCGTGCCGCGCGCGATCTCACCGTCTCGCAGGGCTGGGACGGCGTCCGGATGGTCGACGTGGCCGCGGCGGTCGGGGTTAGCCGCCAGACCGTGTACAACGAGTTCCACGACCGGGCCGGGCTCGCCGAGGCGCTCGCCGTGAGCGAGGTGCGACGGTTCGCCCAGCAGGTGCGGGCGGCGCTGTTCACCCACGGCGGGGACGTGCGCGCCGCCGCGTACGCCGCCCTGCTCCTGACTCTCGACGAGGCCGCGCGTAACCCGCTGGTCAGGGCGATCCTGACCAGCGGGCGCGGCGGCGCCGAGGAGCTCCTGCCCTACCTCACGACCCGATCCGAGATCGTGCTCACCGAGGCCGGCGGCGTGCTCGTCGAGTGGGCCGGCGTGCACCTGCCCGACCTGCCGGCCGAGGCGATCGTGCTGGCGGTCGACTCGGTGATCCGGCTGACGGTCAGCCACATCATCCTGCCGCTCGCCACCACGGCGGAAACCGCGTCGTCGCTCGCCGAGGTCTTCGTGCGGCTGCTCAGCTGAAGTCGGGCACCGCCGCCTTGCCGCCCCGGCCCTCGGGCCGCTCCCACTCCTCCTGACGGCCGAGCGCGGTCATGTCGAGGACCCCGTAGGAGCCGCCCAGCTGCTCGCTGCCGCGGGCGAACGTCGAATACGTGTGGAACACCTCGTCGCCCACCCGCAGGAAGCAGCTCATGCCCGGCTGCTCCATCGGCTGGTCCTTGGCGTCGAGCAGCCACTCGAAGCCGGCCTCGCGCAGCTCTGCCGGCCCGCGGTAGTTGAACTGCACCGGCGTCACCGACTCGTCGATCGTCACGTGGAAGTCGTAGTTGAAGTCCGAGCCGTACGACGAGTACATCGGGATGGTCCAGCCGCGCTTGGCCCGGTACTTCTCCAGCTTCGCGATCGGGGCGCGGGCGACCACCGCGTACACGGTGGAACGGGCCCGCAGGTGCCGCAACAGGCCGTCGGAGAGCTCGTCGACGCCGGCAGTGCAGCTGCTGCAGCCGTCCTCCCAGTCCGGATGGAACATGAAGTGCTGGACGACCAGCTGCTGCTGACCGTCGAACAGATCGATCAGCCGCACCGGGCCGTCCGGCCCCTCGAAGCGGTAGTCCTTCTCCACCCGTACCATCGGCAGCTCCCGCCGCCGGGTGTTCAGCGCGTCCTTCGCCCGCAGCGCCTCTTTCTCGCTGCGAAGCAGCTCCCGCCGCGCGGCCTCCCACTCGTCGCGCGACACGATCGTTGGCAGATTCAGCTCAGTCATACGTCTATAGACTGCCGCCGGCCCCGAAAGTAATCGGTCACCGCCGGCCCGGCCACCGACGGAGAGCTCGGCGAGCATCGGACGAACGCCGCCACCGGCGGCCTCGATCCGGCCACCGCCCCGGAGATCTCGGCGTGGGGCCGCAAGCCGGCGCCCCGAGACGGCTGATCGCGTCCTCCCGGTTGCGGGCCGCCCGCATCCAGGGCGGCCGTCCCACCAGCGTGATGCCGCCGCTTCCGCGCAGCGCCGCACCGAGGTAGTCCTCGTGCGGCACGAGCCGGATCCTGAGGTCCCCGTACCGTTCCATGCGCCGAGACTCTCAGAAACACCCCGCCGCACACACCGCATTTATTTCCATACGCCGGTCGCCGCGGCAGCCCGGACGAAGTCGCGGAAGTCGCGCGCCTCGTGGCCGGTCACCCGCTTCACGTCGTCGGTCACGTGGGCGTTGCGGCCGTCGAGGATCCGGGCGAACAGGTCCGTCAGGCCCTCGGCCTCCTCGGCCGGCACCCCGTCGGCGACCATCCGGGAGGTGCACTCCTCGCGCGTGACCCGCTCGAACCGGACCGGCCGGCGGGACGCCGCCGAGATCAGCTCCGCCGCCTCCGCGAACGTCACCAGGCGCGGTCCGGTCAGCTCGTACGTCCGGCCCTGATGCCCGTCCTCGGTCAGCGCCGCGACGACGACGTCGGCCACGTCCTCCAGGTCGACGAACGGCTCCGGCACGTCGGTCGGCAGCGCGATCACCCCGCTGAGCACCGGCGGGAGCAGGAAGTGCTCGTTGAAATCCTGCGCGAACCACGTCGAGCGCACCACGGTCCACTCCGCGCCGGACTCGCGGACGCCCTGCTCGCTGACCTCGGCCTCCTCCTCGCCGCGGCCGGACAGCAGCACCAGCCGGCGCACGCCGGCCTCGACCGCGAGCCGCGCGAACTCGCGGATCGACTCCGCCGCGCCGGGAAACGCCAGGTCGGGGTAGTAAGTGAGGTATGCGGCCGTGACGTCGCGCAGAAGCGGCGCCCAGGTGGCCGGGTCGGCGTTCCAGTCGAAGGCCGGCTGCCCGGAACGGGAACCGATGCGCACGCCGAGGCCGCGATCGGTGAGCCGGTCGATGACGCGGCGGCCGGTCTTGCCGGTGCCGCCGATCACGAGGTACGGGTTCTCAGTCATATATCGATTACCTCGCGGCGCGGTGAGACGGAAACATGGTCGAGAAGCTTCGCCGCATACGCGATCGTCTAGGGTGGGTCGGGTGGACGCGCTCGCCGGACTTCTCGACGGCCCCCGGGCCCGGGGCGCCTTCCTGCTGCGCGTGGTGCTCGACCCGCCGTGGTCGATGCGCATCGAGGACAGGGCGCCGCTCGCCGTCGCGTCGATCGTGCGCGGCGTCTGCTGGGTGATGCGCGACGGCGCCGAGCCGATCCCGCTCGGCCCCGGCGACGTGCTCATCGCGCGCGGGCCCGACCCGTACGTGGTCGCCGACGACCCCGCCACGCCGCCGCAGGTGATCATCCACCCCGACGAGCGCTGCACGACGCTGTACGGCGAGGACCTGTCGATCGCCATGGACCGCGGGGTGCGGACCTGGGGCAACACCGACGCCGGCGAGTCGGTGATGCTGGTCGGCGCGTACCAGGGCGCCGGAGAGATCACCGACAGCCTGCTGCGGGCGCTCCCGCCGCTGCTCGTGCTGCGCGCGCACGAGTGGGACAGCCCGCTCATCCCGCTGCTCGCCGCCGAGATCACCAAGGACGACCAGGGCCAGTCCGCGGTCCTCGACCGGCTCCTCGACCTGCTGCTGATCGCCGCGCTGCGGGCCTGGTTCGACCGGTCGGAGACCGCGCCCGGCTGGTTCCGCGCCCAGGCCGACCCGGTCGTCGGCCGGGCCCTGCGGATGCTGCACAACCACCCGGCCCACCCGTGGACGGTGGCCGCGCTGGCCGGCCGGATCGGCGTGTCCCGGGCCGCGCTGGCCCGGCGCTTCACCGAGCTGGTCGGCGAGCCGCCGATGTCCTACCTGACCAATTGGCGCCTCGCGCTGGCCGCCGACCTGCTCCGCGAGCCCGACGCCACGATCGCCGCGGTGGCCCGCCAGGTCGGCTACAGCAGCGGCTTCGCATTGAGCGCGGCGTTCAAGCGGGTGCGAGGAGTCAGCCCGCGAGCAGCCCGCGCTGTCGCCTCGGCGTCAGCATCGCCGGGGTAACGAGCTCGACGCGCCCATCGTCGCCAACGCATCGATGCACGGCTTCGCCGATAGGACGATCAACTGTATATTGGCGGCCATGGCGGGCATGCGGCGACCGAGCTTTCTGATCCTGTCGGCGCTCGCTCCGGCCCCGCTGCACGGGTACGCGGTGATCAAGGAAGTGGCGCGGCTGTCGGACGGCCGGACGCGCCTCGCCGCCGGCACGTTGTATGCGGCACTCGACCGGCTCGACGACGAGGGCCTCGTCGAGGTCGACCGTGAGGAGACTGTCGACGGCAGGCTCCGCCGCTACTACCGGCTGACCGATCCGGGCATCGCCGCACTGGCCGCCGAGGCCGAGCAGATGCGCCGCGACGCACGGATGGTCACCCAACGGTTGAGCGGAGCCCGCCCCGCCGGTGCCCCCCGCCCTGCGTGAACCGACCCCTGAAGGGATCACCATGCCCGACGGCATCCGCACCATGCGTCTGGCCCGCAGGTACCGGCGGTGGCTGTTGGCCTACCCGCGAACGTATCGGCACGAGCGTGGTCCGGAGATCCTCGCGACGCTGCTCGACGCCGCTGACCCTGGCCGATCCCGGCCGGCCGCACGCGAGGCCGCGCTGCTGCTGCGGCACGGCTTCGGCCGGCGTCTCGCCCAGTTCGGGCGCCGGGCGTTCGTGATCGCGGCATTCGCGGCCGTGCTCGGTGGGCTGTGCGGGATCGCGCTCGGCTCGTGGCTGGCCTGGCGGGACGTGGACCCGATGGCGCCGGACAAGACCACAGCGATCGGCCTCGCGCCGACGGTCCTGCCGGTCCCCTTCGACGACAGGATCTACCAGTTCGGGCGGCAGACCTTCTGGAACCCGTACAGCAACAACACTTTGCACGGCGGTACCGGCGTACGTGCCGGCCGGACCAGTGTGACCGGCATGATGCCCCCGCAAGCCGGCGTGGAGCAGGTCGCCGCCGCCGTCACCCGGCAGATGCGCGCACACGGCTGGCAGGACGTGCGGACCACGGTCCATCGCAATGATCCGCAGACTGCGCCCGCCGTGTTCGCCGAGGTGACCGGCACGCGCGCCGGCTATCTCGCCGCCGTGCAAATCACCGAAGCCGAATCCAACCCGTCCGCTCTGAATCTCGACCTGATGTGGGCCGAGCCGCCCGGCCACCTGCGCGACACCATCCTCGGCGGCCTGGCCGGCGCTCTGCTCGGCGCCCTGCTCGGGCTTTACACCTCGAAGCGCATGCGCCGCTACGGGCCTGGCAGGCAGCGGGCGTACTCAAGACTCTGCGTCGCCACGCTGCTGATGCTCGCCCCGGCCTGTCTGGGCAACATCCCCACCTCGACCGGCTCCCTGCTGGCCAACACCCACCGCAACGGCCACGGTCCCTCGGTGTACTGGGGCGGTTTCGTGTTCTTCGGGGCCGAGCCGCTCGCCATCCTGTCGCTCGTCCCGATCCTCGCGATCGTCGTCTGCTGCGTCTGGCCACAGCGGGCAACCGTCCGCACGCCCACGACGGCCTGAGCCTGGCAACCCGCGATGAGACTATGCCTCGGTGTCGCCGGCTGGGAGACTGGCGGCCGTGCAGCCCTCCCGCACGGTCGCGGTGGTGGAGATCTCGGCGGAGAAGGTCACCTTCGCCGACGCCGTCCTGGCCGACCTGGCCCGCCCGGCCGCCGGCGACGAGCAGCCGTGCCGATGGCTGCACCTGTCCGATCCCGGCGATCTGGCGTCGGCGCTACGCGCCGCCGAACCGGGGCCGGACGCGTCGTGGCAGATGTTTCGCATCCCCTTCGCGCGGATCGTCCGCTCCGGCATGTGGGGACCAACGCTGTCGGAGCAGACCGTCATCGTCCATGTCACGGATAACGGCGTGGTCAGCCTCGACGATGACGCCGGTCCCTCCGCCGTTGAGAGCGCCCGGGCCCAACTGCGGGACAGCCGTGCCCTCCGCGCCGCCGGGCCGATGGGCGTGGTGGCGGCCCTGTTGCTGGAGGCCGTCGCGTCGATCGGCACGGCGCACGCCGCCGTGGCCGAAAGCGTCGACCGGGCCGCTGACGACGGCGGGCAATCGCCCCTCGCGGCCGATCTCGCCTTCCTCGCCCGCCAGGAGGCCCTCAAGCTGCACGGCCTGGCCCGGCGCCTGACCACCGAATGGTCGCGGTTGCCCGCCGGCATCACCGGCACCGAGATGGCGACCGCGATGACCGAGGTGACCATCCTCGGCGAGTGGTCCGCGGATGTGTGGAGCTTCGCCCAGGGCAAGGCCGCCATGTACCTGAACGAGACCATGGCCCGGCTCGCCGCCTGGTCGCTGTCGGCCGTCGTCCCGTCGATCCTCATCGCCCTGGTCAGCCTCATCGCGGCGGTGAGCCCGGCTGGACGCAACCCGATCTTCCTGTGGGTCGCCGCCGTCACCATCGCCGGGGTGAGCCTGGGCGTGTACGCCTTCCTCCGCCGCCGTCGTCTCCTCTGATCCGGCGGAGCGGGATCCGACGGGCCTGGGTGGCGGTCATGTCCGCCCTTTCAGACGATCACCCCCGCCACCGCACTCGATAGCTTGCACCGGGCAGATCAGACATTCGGGAGGCGGAGTGGGCCGCGCACGGTCGAAAGCTTGGCAGTCGACATTGCTCACGCTGCTCGGCCTGGTCATCAGCACCGGGCTCGGCCTCCTCGCCAACGCGATCGATCCCCACTGGACCAAGAACCACTGGTGGATCGTCGCGCTCCCCGTCGCGGCCGCGATCGTCGTCACCCTCATCAGGCAGGGCGGGAACGGCAAGCAGCTGGACACCATCGTGAACCGGGTGGCCGTGACCTCCCACGGCGACGGGGTGCTGCATCTGTTCGCCGTCACGGCGTCGGGAACGGTGATCCGGCGCCGGTATCGGGAGGGCGGCTCGTGGACCGACTGGGAGGATCACGGCTTCCCCAAGGCGACGGCGCACGATGTCGCCGCGGTCGCGCCCGCGCACGGTCGCCTCGAGACCTATGTGGCGGACCGCGACGGCGTGATCTGGGGCCGGCGATACGGGGCAAACGGCTGGTCGTCATGGAGCCAGGTCCCCGGCGACGGTCGCGTCGGGCCGGTCGCGGCGCTGGACGTCATGTCGGGATGGCCGGGTCACCGCGAGATCTACGCCGTCGGTCAGAACGGCAAGCTCGGGCACACGTGGCAGCGGGACGGGGAGGCGTGGTCCCGCTGGGCGTCGGCGCATCGGGACGGTTGCCGGGACGTCGCGCTGTCGGTGCCGAGCCCGGGCCAGATGGAGTGCTTCGTCCTGGACCGGGACGGTCAGCTCTGGCACCGCTGGTACGTGGACCAGCACTGGTCGGAATGGTGGTCTCTCGAGCAGCCACCCGACCGGACTCCGAGCATTGCCCTGTCCGCGCTGAACAGCAGGACAAACCATCAGGAGGTCTACGTGGTGGGCTCCTCGGGCGACTTCGCCCATCGATGGCATTGGCAGGGAAACGACTGGGACCGTTGGTACCCCATGCCCTCGCCGCCCGATCGTCTGATCGACGTCGCCGCCGGGACCACCAGCGCGAGCCACTACGAGGTTCTCGCGGCGGGCGCCGAGGGCGACATCTGGCGACGGACATACTCGCCTCAGACCGACTGGTCGAGCTGGCAGCGCGTCTAGGAGCGCTGCTGCTTGCCGGTCGCCGCCCAGCTGCGCAGCAGCGACATCTCGGCGGAGCGGGTGTCCAGCGAGCGGGTCTGGTGGTGGCCCTCCAGCTGGATCCACATGTCCAGGAAGTGCTGGATCAGCTGGCTCCGCGGGTCGGAGATGACCAGCTCGCACATCGTGCGGGGCTCGCGCTCGTTCTCGTCGGTCTCGCACAGCTCCTGCAACTGCAGGATCAGCACCTTGCGGTCGATGATGAGGAATTTGTACGGAAAGCTGGTCGGCGTCACCCGCAGCGACACGTCCCGGCCGGCCGAGTGCATTTCGCACATCTTCACGCAGTGGCGCGCGAAATTGTTCTCCGAATGGGCCTCGCCGGCCTCGTCGAAGGGCGCGTCGGTGTCGGGGACCTGCAGGTAGCGCCGGTAGCGGATGCCCGCCTTCTCCACCCGGTCGAGGATCGCGTCGAGGTGCCAGGCCATCACGTTCGACTGCATGGCGATGTCGGGGCGGACGCCGCTCTCGGTCACCCGATCGAGGACGAGGATTTCGCGTTGCGCGTCCTGGAAAGCCCGCACCACCAGGTCGTCGCCGGGCGTGCGGTACCGGTTGACGTCCTTGAGCATCTGGCAGCGGACGGTGATGTCCATGACCTTGAACAGGTCCTCGACGGACCGTTGCGTGCTGCGCGACATCGCCACCACGGCCGCCGACAGACCGATGACTGTGAGGCACAGCAGGCCGACCGCCATCTCGGTGAGCCGCCGCGGGCCGGTGATCTCGTTCTGCACGACGGCGCCGAGGATCGCGCCGGCGAAGGCGCTCGCCAGCGTGAGCACGACCAGCGATGTCTGTCCCGTCTTCTTTCCCGGTAGCGCCATGCTCTCCCCCTCGCGAGCCGATCTTCCGCCAGGGTAGGCGAAACTAACCGGGAGACCGTGCCAGGCGGAATCCGACATCCTCGATGCGCAGGCTCGGGTGGCTGCGCCGCCGGACGCCGGCCCGGCAGCTCCAGTGCTCGTCGAACCAGCCGCCGCCGCGCAGCACGCGATAGCTCCCGTACACCTCGGGGTCGTAGAGGTCCCAGCACCAGTCCCAGACGTTGCCGAGCATGTCGTGCAGGCCCCAGGCGTTGGCGCGCTTGCCGCCGACCGGGTGCGCCTGTTCGCCGGAATTCGCGCGGTACCAGGCGATCTCGTCGAGCTCGCCGTAGCGCGGCCCGGTCGTGCCGGCCCGGCAGGCATGCTCCCATTCCGCCTCGGTGGGCAGCCGGTAGCCGTCGGCGTCCGGGTCCCAGGTCACGGTTTCGCCGTCGATGACGTACGCCGGGGCGAAACTTTCCGCGGCCGACCGGCGGTTGCAGAACGAAACCGCGTCGATCCAGGACACTCCGGTGACCGGCAGCCGCGAGCCCGGCGACAGACCGTAAAGCTCCTCGGTCACCGGGAAAGCGCTCAGCGCGAACGCGGAAACCGGAACTTCCCAGGATCGTGACGTCCGGCGGTCGGCGAGGGTGACCCGGCCGGCCGGGACGGTGACCAGATCGCTCACGAAACGCGGTACTGCTCGACGAGGCCGGCCAGGATCTCACGCGTACGGGAAAGGTTGTCGATCTGGGTTTCCACCCGCGACAGTTCCGTTCGCAGGCGCCCGGCCAGCCACGGCGTGCGAAGCGACTCGTCGCTGATGCACGGCAGGACATCGTGGATGGTCGCGCTGTTCAGCCCGGCCGCCAGCAGCGACTGGATCAGCGAGACGCGCTCGACCGCGCCGGCCGGATAGACCCGCTGGCCGCCGGACGTGCGGGTGCTGGTGAGCAGCCCCTGCTCCTCGTAGTAGCGCAGCGACCGCGTGCTCGCCCCGGTCGCCGCGGACAGGTCGCCGATCCGCATCGATGTCTCCCGCGCCACAAATCCTTGAACTTCACATCTATGTGAAGTTCTACCTTAGCCGCATGACCGCCACCCTCGATGCCCTGCCCGCGCCCACCACTGTCGCCGGACTGCCGTTGAGCAGCCGTTTCGTCATGGCGCCGATGACCCGGAAACATTCGCCGGGCGGCGTGCCGACCGCGGAGGTCGCCGCCTACTACCGTCGCCGGGCCGAGGGCGGCGTCGGCCTGATCATCACCGAGGGCGCGCTGGTCGGCCACCACAGCGCCTCGCACGAGACGAATGTGCCGCGGATGACGCCGGGACCGGCCGAGGCCGGCTGGCGTGCGGTCACCGAGGCGGTTCACCAGGCCAACGGCCGGATCGCGGCGCAGCTCTGGCACCTGGGCAGCGAGCGCGGCGCGGGCGCGTGGACCCCATCCACGATGCGGGGCGGCGATTTCCAGGAAATTCTTGACGCGTACGGCGAAAGCGTGCGCACCGCCGTACGCGCGGGCTTCGACGCCGTCGAGATCCACGCGGCGCACGGTTACCTGCTCGACGAGTTTCTCTGGCCGCTCACGAACCGCCGTACCGATCGCTATGGCGGCGACGTCCGCCGGCGCGCAACTTTCCCGGTGGAGGTCATCAAGACGGTGAAGGCGGAGCTGCCGGCCGGCGTGCCGCTGATCGTGCGGTTCTCGCAGTTCAAGGAGCGCGACTACACCGCCCGGATCGCCGAGACGCCGGCCGAGCTGGCAACGATCCTGGAAAGTTTCGCGACGGCCGGCGCCGACGTGCTGCACGCCTCGCAGCGCCGCTTCTGGGAGCCGATCTTCGCGGGCCACCACGAGAACCTCGCCGGCTGGGCCAAGCGGATCACCGGCCTGCCCGCCATCACGGTCGGCTCGGTCGGGCTGACCCGCGCGTTCCTGACCTCACCGCAGCGGGACGATCTGCTCAAGCGGCACGCGAACGACGAGTTCGACCTGGTCGCGCTGGGTCGCATCCTGCTCGCCAACCCCCACTGGGTGCGGCTCGCCGCGGAAGGCCGGACCGAGGAGATCCGCGACTACCGGAAGGCCGACGAGGACATCCTCTACTGACCGAGCCTTTTTCACGAAAGCCCAGCGGATAGGCCCCGTCGTTGATGAAATCGGGCTATGACGCCCGAAATGCCCACCGAGGAAGTGCGGGCCGCCCTCCGCGCCTGGCGGGAAGGTCTGATCAACCTCGACGCCGGCAACCGCCTGATCGGCTTCCGGCGCTTCCAGACGGGCACGGTCGACATCGCGGGACCGCCGCCGCAGGTCATCGTGGGTGCGTTACGGGCGGGCGGCGAGCACGGATTCACCGGTGAGGGCGAGTTCTTCCGTACGAAAATGGCGGCGCAGCCGCTCGGAACCGTGCTGCGCCGACTGATGCGCAAGGCCCGCCAGGACTTTCTCGACCGCGGCGTCGACGCCCTCTACCTGGCGATCGGCATGCTGCAATGGCGCGACGAGGAGGGCGCCGCCTTCGCGAGCCCGCTGCTGCTCGTGCCGGTCGAACTGACCGCCGCCGGCCCGGCCGACCTGCCGAAACTGCGCGGGCGCGACGAGGACCCGGTGGTCAACCCGGCGCTCACGCTGCGACTGCGGCTGCTCGGCGTGGAGCTGCCGGGCGTGGAGTCCCTGGCCGACCTGGACGTCCCGGAGTTCATGACCCGGGTCCGCGCGGCGATCAGCGGCCGGGAGGGCTGGCGCGCCGAGGAGACCGTGCTGCTGTCCACGTTCAGCTTCCACAAGGAGGCGATGTACCGCGACCTGCACGACAACGAGGAACGCATCCTGGCTCACCCGCTGGTCCGGGCGCTGGCCGCGCGCGACGGCGAGCCCGCTTTCGAGCCGATGGCGCCCGCCGACGCCGACACTTTCGCGCCGCCGGAGGAAACTCCGCTGGTCCTGGACGCCGACGCCTCCCAGCGGGCGTGCGTCGCCGCGGCGGCGGCCGGGCATAGTTTCGTGCTCGACGGCCCGCCCGGCACCGGGAAGTCGCAGACGATCGCCAACATGATCGGCTGCCTGCTGCACGCCGGGAAGCGCGTCCTGTTCGTCTCGGAGAAGGCCGCGGCGCTCGAGGTGGTGCGCAACCGGCTCGCTTCGGTCGGCCTCGGCGACCACCTGCTCGAGCTGCACAGCCACAAGGCGACCCGCAAGGAGGTGGCCCGCGGTCTGGCGACGGCTCTCGACGAGCCGCCGGCATCGCCTGCGGCGGGCAACGTCGGTGGAGACGCCCGTGCTTCGCGAGAGCAACTTTCCGCGTACGCCGTGGCGATGAACGAAACTCGTGAGCCGCTCGGTGCGAGCCTGCACGACATCCTCGGCCGCTGTGCCCGGCTCGCCGACGTGCCCGCGGCGCCCGCACCGGAGCCGGTCACGCTCACCCCCGACGCGTTGCGGCAGGTGGCCGACGCGGCCGACCGGCTCGCGCGATCGTGGCGCCCGGCCGCGCTCGGCGACGACTTCGCCTGGCGGGAGGTGACCGAGCACGACCCGCTCGACAACCGCCTCGACCGGGCCGAGCACGCGCTGCGCGAGCTGTCGGTCGCGGCCGGCCGCAACGCCGCGCTGGCCGCCGAGTTCGGCCTGGCCAAGCCCTCGGGCGCGGCGTCGCTGGCCGCCCTGGCCGAGCACGCCGGGCGGCGGCCCGAGGGGGTCGCCGAACAGTGGCTGACCGCCTCCAGCCTGCGGCCGGTGCGGCGCGCGGCGGCCGAGCGGGGACGCCGGCTGGCCGGTGTGCGACAGGCCCGCGACGCGGTACGCGCCGCCGCCGGGGTGGAGTGGGACGACCTCCCCCAGGACCTCCCGGAGGTGGAGGCGCCGAGCCTGCGCCCGGCCGCCGTCGACCCCGGGCCGCTCACCGCCGAGGCCGCCGCCGGGCTGGCCCGCCGTTTCGACGACGACGCGACGCTGCTCGAGGAGCGGATGCGCGACATCGGCCGGGTCACCTCGGCGCTGACCCTGCCCGCGGCCGTCACCTTCGCCGACGTGACCCGGGTGGTGGCGATCGCCGAGCTCGGCGGGCGTGCCAACCGGCCCGAGCCGTTCTGGTTCGGCGCGGGCGCGCTGGCCAAGGCGAACGCGGCGGCGGCCGCGCTGCGCCGGGGCGTCGAGGCGCTGACCGCGGCCGAGGGCCAGGCCCGCCGCTACTTCCACGAGGCGATCCTCGACCAGCCCGTCGAGCAGCTCGCCGACCGGCTCACCCGGGTGCACCGCGGGCTGCGCAAGCTCTTCAGCGCGTACCGCCGCGACTACGAGGCCGTCGCCTCGTTCGCCCTGCCCTCGGTGTCGCCCTCGGAGGCGGTCGCGCACCTCGGCCTGGCCGTCGCGTGGCGGGCCGCCCGCCGCGACCTGGCCGCGCTCGAGCGCGAGCACGGCCCCGCGCTCGGCCGCTACTGGCGGGGCGCGACCAGCGACTTCACCGCGCTCGGCGACGCCATCCAGGCCGCGAGCGACCTGCTGCGCTGGACCCCGCCGCAGGCCGTGCCCGCGGTCATCGACCACGTCTGCGCGCCCTGCCCCGACGACGGGCTGCTGCGCGCGGCCGCCGGCGCGCAGGCGGCGGTGGCCCGGTGGCAGGCGGCGCTGCGGCCCGCGCCCGAGCCGGCCGCGCGGCCCGAGCTCGCCCAGGGCGCGGTGCGCGACGCGATCGGCTGGCTGCGCGCCAACGCCGCGCCGCTGACCGCCGCCGCCCGGTACGTGTCGGCGCACGACGAGGCGACCGGCAGGACCCTCGACCTGGCCGGGGCCCGCCGCCTCGCCGCGCTGCGGAACGCGGTCGCCGAGGCGCTGCGGGAAATGCCCGCGGCGGCCGAGGACGCCGACGAGCGGGCCGAAGCGGTGGCGATCGACTGGGCCGAGCGCGCACGGGAGCTGGCCGGGCGGGCGCTGACCTCCGCGCAGGCCGCGGCGCTGGCGGGATCCCGGCCGGCGCCGGGCCTGGCCGAGAAGGCGGCCGCGTGGACCACCGCCCGGGAGGCCATCGTCACGGCCTTCGGACCGGAGCGGCGCTCCTCCTTGGAGGCCTCGCTCGACGACTACGAGCAGGGGCCGGCGCTGCTGCGGGCGCTGCGTGAGGACTCCAGCGGGCAGGAGGAGTGGTTCAGCCACGTCGCGGCGCGGGAGATCCTGTCCGGGTTCGGCCTCGACCCGGCCGTCGCGTACTGCGCCGACACCCAGGTGTTGCCGTCGCAGCTGCGGCCGGTGCTGGAGCGGGCGTTGCTGCGGGCCTGGGCCGACGACGTCCTGCACAAGGACCGCCGGCTGCATCCGCTGCGGGCCGAGGAGCGCAACCACCTCGTCGACGAGTTCCGCCGGCAGGACGAGGAGCTGATCGCCTCCGCACCGGCGCGCATCGCCACGGCGTTGCACGCGCGGCGCGCCGAAGCCGTGCCGGCCGACGAAGCCGCGCTGCTGCGACGGGAAGGGATGAAGGAGACGCGGCATCTCGCCGTACGCGAATTGATCGGACGCTGTCGCACCGCCGTGCTGGCCATGAAACCCTGCTTTCTGATGTCGCCGCTCGCGGTGAGTCAGTACCTCCCGGCCGACATCGGCTTCGATGTCGTGATCTTCGACGAGGCCTCGCAGGTCACGCCGGCCAACGCGATCAACTGCATCTACCGGGGCGCGACGCTGATCGCGGCCGGTGACGACAAGCAGCTGCCGCCCACGTCGTTCTTCGAGACGGTCGCCGACGGCGGCACCGATGTCAGCGACTTCCAGTCGATCCTGGAGCTCGCCAAGGCCTGCGGCACGTTCCCCAGCCTCGGCCTCGCGTGGCATTACCGCAGCCGGCACGAGTCGCTGATCGCCTTCGCCAACCAGGCCTTCTACCAGGGCCGGCTGATCACCTTCCCGGCCGCCGCGGACCGGCCCGACACCGGGGTGCATCTCATCGAGGCCGGCGGGGTGTACCGGCGCGGCAGCACGCGGGACAACCCGGTCGAGGCCGGGATCGTCGCCGAGCGGGTGATCGCCAGCCTGACCACCCGGCCCGACCTGTCGCTCGGCGTGGTCACCTTCTCGGTCGCGCAGGCCGAAGCGATCGAGTACGCGCTCTCCGAGGCGGTCGCGCACCACCCGGGGCTCGACCGGCTGCTCGACGGCGACCGGCTGCACGGGTTCTTCGTCAAGAGCCTCGAAGCGGTCCAGGGCGACGAGCGCGACATCATGATCTTCTCGATCGGGTACGGGCACGACGAGCACGGGCGGATCAGCGCCAACTTCGGGGCGCTCAGCCGGCCCAACGGGTGGCGGCGGCTCAACGTGGCGATCACCCGGGCCCGGCAGCGGGTGGAGATCGTGTCGTCGATCCGCTCCCACGACATCCCCGAGAGCGGCAACGAGAGCGTCCGGCACCTGGCGGCGTACCTGTCATATTGCGAAAGCGGCGGCACCGCCGGCCTTCCCGCCCGGACCACGCTGGGCCCCCTCGAGGAATCGGTGCGGGCCACCCTGGAGTCGTGGGGTTACGAGGTCCGCACCCGGGTCGGGTCCGGCGGATACCGCATCGACC
The DNA here is from genome assembly GCF_050942195.1 of Actinoplanes sp. CA-142083. Taxonomy (NCBI): domain Bacteria; kingdom Bacillati; phylum Actinomycetota; class Actinomycetes; order Micromonosporales; family Micromonosporaceae; genus Actinoplanes; species Actinoplanes sp. CA-142083. The sequence continues at coordinate 5,019,861 of NZ_CP192076.1, read as the reverse complement.
TCGGCATCTGGCAGGGCGGCGCCTACCTGCTGGGCATCGAGTGCGACGGGGCGATGTACCGCGACTGCCCGGTGGCCCGCGACCGCGACCGGCTGCGCGCCGCCGTGCTGCGTGACCTCGGCTGGAACCTCTACCGCGTGTGGGGCGCCGCCTGGTACCGCGACCGCGCGGAGGAGGAGGCCCGGCTACGCGCCGCGATCGAGCAGGCGGCGCTGCCCGGCCGCGGCCCGGCCCGCCGTCCCGACCTGCTTCAGCTGCTCCCGGTCTCCTGACGGCTATCCGACACCCTTTACACGTTGATCTTCGGTGTCGACCGTATTGACTCACGCTCCGTCGATGTCCAGCATGGTTCGGGTGACGGTCGGGAACGGGCCGGCGCATGCCGCGCCGATCAGCTGTGTCGCCTTCCGTGCCGACGGAGGGCGGCTGGCCAGCGGCTCCCACGACCGCAGCGTGATCGTCTGGGACACCAGCGACCCGTCGCGCCTGGTGATGGTGACCGAGCTCGGTCAGAACGCCGCGGTGCTGTCGGTGGCCTTCAACCCGGCCGCGGCCGACCTGCTCGCCACGGGCTCGGCCGACGGGACGGCCGCCGTGTGGCGGGTGGTCGACGACCGGCCGCCGTCGCTGATGAAGGTCCTCGCCGGCCACCCCGGGCCGGTCACGTCGGTGGCCTGGATGCCCGACGGGCAACATCTGATCTGCCAGATCGCGTCGTCGCGCGCCGCCGTGTGGAACGCCTTCGGCGAGACCTACCTGGGTGAGCTCGAGGATTGCGTACGGCTGACCGTCAGCCCGCACGGGCTGGTGGCGACCGTGGGGGCCGACGGGCTCGTCGCGGTGCGCGACCTGTGGCGCGACCCCGGCCGCATCACGTATCTGCCCGGCGCGGCCGTCGAGGACTGCGCGTGGTCGCCGGACGGGACGACCCTCGCCCTCGCCGGCGACGACGGCGCGCTCGAACTGCTCAACCCCGCGCTGCTGCCGATGCGGTCGGTGCGGCTCGGCGACGCGCCGCTGCGTGGGATCACCTTCTCGGCCGACGGCGGGGCGCTGATCGCCGGGACGTACGACCCGGCGCTGGTCGCGCTGGACATCGCCGGCCGGCCGCAGTGGCGGCGCACCGAGGCGCGGCTCTGGCCCCGGTCGCTGGCGGCGGCCGGATCCATGGTGGCGGCGGCGACCTTCGGCGGGCGGCCCCACCTGGTCGACCTGGCCACCGGCGGCGGCATCGGCGACACGCCGGCGACCGAGCCGTCGGCGCCGTTCCGGGGCGGGGCGCTGGCCGCGACCGGGCGCATCCTGACCATCGGGACGGCCGGCGACCGGCATCCGCTGTGGGAGCACGACACCCGGGTGACGGCGGTCGCCACGCTGGCCGACCGCGTGGTGGTGTCGGCGGCGCACCGCGCGGTCCGGGTGATGCTGGTGGCGGACGGCCCCGACCTGACGATCGAGCGCGGCATCACGCTGCACGCGCCGGAGCCGGTCAAGGCGGTCGCGGTGCTCGGCGCGGCCGACGCTCCGGTGGTGGTGGCGGCGTCGTACGACTTCCGGCTGTTCTCGTGGACGCTCGACTGGGCCGGGATCCCGCCCGGGCCGCGGCTCATCGGGGAGTTCGGCTACGGCATCGCGGCGCTCACCCGCCTCGACGACCACCGCCTGACCGCCACCGATCACCACGGCGAGCTGGTGATCCTGGCGCTTGGGGCGGACGGGGCGCTCTCGGCCTGACCGCTACTTCCTCCGGCTCACCCCTATTCCCGCCGGTTCACCTATTTCCGCCGGCTCATCGAGATGATCGCCGCCGAGATGCCGGCGATCACGAGGACGAGGATCAGGCAGATCAGCAGGTGCCACGGTTTGACTGCGCCCATGGCCGGACAAGGTACACCTTCTATCGGAAAGCGGCTGTCCTGGTCTCGCCGTCCGTGGAGCCGGCCAGGCAGTGCATGAGCGTGACGGTGCCGCCCCTCACCTTGATCGGCCACGCTGCCCGGCGCCAGGCGCCGGTCGACTTCGGGTTCCTGCTGCGGGACGCCATCAGGCCGGCGGTGCAGGCCTTGGCGATGTCGGCGTTCTCGATCAGCTCGTCGGCGCGCACCTCGGCCGCGGACGCCGGATTCGGGATGGCGGCGAAGCTCTCCCAGTAGTGGTCCTCGGTGCACGGGATGCGCTCGGGCGGCTTGGCCCCGCCGCTGATCGAGGTGAGGCCGCCCCAGCACATCGGCTCGGAGGGGCAGAAGCTCTCACCACACGCGGCGAAGCCGGCCGGGATCGCGTCCTTCACCGGGCCGGCCTCTACCTTGGGATCGCTCCGGTAGCCGGTGGCGTCGTCGCCGCGGTGGCTCCGAGTGAGGAACCAGCCGGTGGCGACCGCTATCAGGATGACGGCCAGCGCGGCCGCTGTGATGACCTTGCGTCGGGGGCGCGACGCCCGGCCGGGAGCATTCGGCGGGGGCGCCGCCGGGAGGCCGGAGTCAGCGGGCCACCGAGCCTGGGCGGGTCCGGAGTGGGCCGGGCCAGCGTGGGCCGGGCCCGCGTGGGCCGAGCCACCGTGCGCCGAGCCACGGTGCGCCGAGCCACCGTGGGCGGGACCGCCGGATCGATCGGCGGTGCGTGGGTCTGCCGTGGCGCGGGCGGCCGCCGCCAACTCGGCCGCCGATGGCCAGCGGCCCGCGGGGTCCGTGGCCAGGGCGCGCTCGACCACCATCAGGACCTGCGCGGGCAGCGTGATGCCGATCGTGCGCGGCGCGGACTGCAGGCGCTGCAGCGCCACGGCGTAGGGGTTGTCGCCGACGAACGGGCGCTCCCCCGCCAGGCACTCGTAGGCGGTCAGCCCCAGTGAGTAGATGTCGCTACGCGCCGTGGCCGGATGGCCCATCACCTGCTCGGGAGACAGGTAGCTCGGCGTGCCGAGGATGGCCCCCGACGCGGTCAGGCGGCTGGCGTCCTCGTGCCGGGCGATGCCGAAGTCGGTGATGACCAGCGAGCCGTCCCGGCGGATCAGCAGGTTGGCCGGCTTGATGTCGCGATGCACGATGCCCTGGTCGTGCACGGCCTGCAGCCCGTCGGCGGCCTGCGCGATCAGCCGCATCGTCTCCGGCGCGCCCATCCGGCCCACCCGCGCGAGGCGCTGCGCCAGGGACTCGCCCTCGACCAGCTCCATTACCAGGTAGGCGACGCCCTGAACGTTCCCGAAGTCGTGGATCGAGGCCACCGCCGGGTGGTTGACCCGGGCCATCGACTTGGCCTCGGCCAGGAAGCGACGCGCGAAGTCGGGATCGTCCGCCACCGACGGCAGCATCGCCTTGACGGCCACCTGCCGCCCGAGCAGCTCGTCGACCGCCCGCCACACCTCGCCCATGCCGCCGGCGCCGAGCCGGTCCTCCAGGCGATACCGGTCGCCCAGCCTCACCCCGGCGTGCAGCATGCCCCAGCTCCCGCTCTCACGCGCGACAGCTTAGGCCCACCGACCCGCGCGGTCCCGGAGCCACTGCCGGAACGGGTGTGCGGTTGCCGCCTCCGCCTGCGTTGAGGCCTCGACCGCGGCGAAGCCATAGCCGCGCATCGATTCCTCGTACGCTCCGATCTGGGCTATGGGGTTGCCGCCGCCGGTCATGGCCTCGCACAGGTTGGCCGCGTCCATGAGGGCGGTGTTCGCGCCGGATCCCCGGGCCGGACTCATCGCGTGGATGGCGTCGCCGAGCAGCGTGACCCGGCTCGGTTTCCACGCCGGGACGCGCCGGGCGATACGAACCCGGACCAGGAACGTCTCCTCCACCGATGCCGCCGCGAGCAATGCCCGCAGGGCGGGGTGCCAGGAGCGGATCGCCCGGCAGGCGACCGCGTACAGGGCCGTGGCGTCCGCCGGAGCGGGGAGCGGCAGCCGGTCTTGCCGGGCGGAAACCGCCCACATGAGATAGTCGCCGACCGGGCTCAGCCGTACCTCCGGGGCGAAGCCGGCGGGCGGGTGCCGGAACTCGACCAGCCCGGTGGCCAGGCCGACGCGGCCGCCCACGATCGCGGTGAATCCGCTGTGCAGGGCCGGTGGGATCAGCCGCCGGGTCGCGTCGTCGAGCGGCGTCTTGCCGTAGATGATCCGTACGCCCGTATCCACCTGCCGCGCCTCCGGCAGCAGGCCGCGGCGGACTGCCGAGCCGACACCGTCCGCGCCGACCAGCAAGTCGGCGCGCCCGGTCGAGCCGTCCGCGAAGCCAAGCGTCACCCCCTCCGGGTCCTGCTCGAATCCGGCGAGCTCGTGACCGTAGTGCGTCCGCTCCTCGAGCCCGGCGGCGAGGATCTCCCGCAGGATGCCCCGGTCGGCCGAGGCCGACAGCGTCGCCGGGTCGTCCGGGTCCCGCGCGGGACCGGTCGGCGTCTCGTGCAGGACGGCCAGCCGCTTGTTCAGCACGGTCACCTTCGTGCCCGGCCGGCCCGTCGTCGCGAGGAACAGGCCGAACAGCCGGGGCGGCAAGCATTTCTCCAGCGCGAGCCCCGCCCGGGCGTCGACGTGTAGCCGGTAGCCCTGCCTGCGGCCGTGCAGCGCGTCGTCCCGCTCGAAGACCTGGACGTCGACGCCGGCTCGGGTGAGGCCCTGAGCGAGGCACAAGCCGCCCAGACCGGCGCCGGCCACCGCCACCCGCATACGTTCCACGGCACGAGCGTGACAGGTGCCCGCAGCCCGTCCTTGCGCCGGGCACCCGGCCCCGACAGACTGATCACCGTGGATACATCGGTGCCACACTCCGCCCGCATCTGGAACTACTGGCTGGGCGGCACGGACAACTTCCCGGTCGACCGGGCGGCCGGCGACCAGTACCGCCAGGTCTTCCCCGGGGTCGTCGACGTGGCGCGGGCGTCGCGGCAGTTCCTCACCCGCAGCATCGAGTACCTGGCCGGCGAGGCGGGCATCCGCCAGTTCCTCGACGTCGGCACCGGGCTGCCGACCGCCGACAACACGCACCAGGTCGCGCAGCGCGTCGCTCCGGAGGCCCGGGTCGTGTACGTCGACAACGATCCGATGGTGCTGGCGCACGCCCGCGCGCTGCTGGCCGGCACGCCGGAGGGCGTCACCCGGTACGTCGACGCCGACCTGCGCGAACCGGCGGCCGTCCTGGCGGCCGCCCGCACGATCCTCGACTTCGAGCGACCGGTCGCGCTGATCCTCAGCGGCGTGCTCGGGCACGTCGACGACACCGGCCGCGCCCGTACGATCCTGCGCGAGCTGCTCGAACCGCTGCCGCCCGGCAGCTTCCTGTCGCTGAACGACGGCACGAGCGTGGTCAGCGCCGAGATCCAGGAAGCCCAGGACGACTACAACGAGTCCGGCGCGATGCCGTACAAGCTGCGCAGCCCGGAGGAGATCGCGTCCTTCTTCGACGGCCTCGAGCTGGTCGAGCCGGGCGTGGTGCCGTGCCCGCGGTGGCACCCGGACGACCGGGTCGACACGCCGCTGGACATCGACGCCTTCGGGGGCGTGGGCCGCAAGCCCTGACCGGCGGGCCGGCCGTTCTTGTCGTACCCCTCTGCCATCCTCTCTCCCATGACCGAGCAGCAGGTAGCCGTGGTGACCGGTGCGAGCCGGGGAGTGGGCAAGGGGATCGCGCTGGCGCTCGGCGCGGCCGGTTACGCGGTGTATGTGACCGGCCGTTCCACCGGCGATCGGGTGACCTTTCCGTCGGTGGGCGGCACGGTTGACGAGACCGCCCGGGCGGTGACCGCGGCCGGTGGCGCCGGCGTGGCGGTGGTCTGCGACCACACCGACGACGAGCAGACGGCCGCGCTGTTCGATCGCGTACGGGCCGAGCGGGGCGGATTGGATCTGCTGGTCAACAACGTGTGGGGCGGCTACGCGGCGTACCACGAGGATCGCCACACCGACATGCAAGGCCCGTTCTGGGAGCAGCCGTTACGGGTGTGGGACGACATGTTCACCTCGGGAGTGCGCGCACACTATGCGGCCACCGTGCTCGCCGTGCCGGTGCTCCGGCCCGGGGCGCTTGTCGTGACGGTGTCGTTCTTCCCCGGCAGCTACGTCAACGGGCGCGACCAGGTGGCGTACAGCGTGGCCAAGGCGGCCGACGACCGGATGGTCGCGGTGACCGCCGCTCAGCTGGCCGCCCGCGACGTCACCGCGGTCGCGTTGTACCCGGGACTGGTCCGCACCGAGAGCGTGATGCGGGCGGCGGCCTTCTTCGATTTGTCCAACTCGGAATCCCCCGAGTTCGTCGGCCGGGCGGTCGCGGCCCTCGCTGCCGATCCCGAGGTGCGGCGCCATACCGGCCGCTGCGTGGTCGCGGCCGAGCTGGCCGAGGAGTACGGCTTCACCGATGTGGACGGCGCCCGCCCGTCGTCGATCCGGCCGGAGTTCGCCGAGCGCGGCCAGGCCGATCCCGTTTCGTGACGGGCACACCGCGGGCGGCGGCGAACAATGTCCCCATGACCCCTCGACGAGTCGTCATGTGGATCGTCATCGCCGCGGCCCTGATCGCGGCCATAGTCGGGGCGATCCTGCTGTCCGGCAGCGGCACCGGCGACGCCGGCACCGGCTACTGACGGCGACGGGCATACCCCCCGGCGCTCGACCGGCCGAAGGCCCGGCGGCAGGCCGAACGAGTGCGCGGCGGCGGCCCAGCCGCGAGCGCGGTGGCAGACCGGCCGAAGGCCTAGCGGCAGACCGGCCGGAGGCCCCCGGCGGCGGACCGGCCGAAGGCCCCGGCGGCGGCACGGCGCGGGCACCCGCGTCAGGCGGCTTCGTGTTCCAGGGCGCGTTGCATGCGGTTGATCGCGTCGCGCACGATCTGCTGCTCTTCGTCGGTCAGCTCGGCGAGGCGGTACTCCACGATCCAGGCGATCCTCGGTAGATCGTGGATCAGCCACGGCGTGAGCCGCTCCGGTGACGAGCGCGTTTGCTGGATCGTCATACATCTGAGTGTGGTCCGCGTCGTGACGCCGGTCCAGCCGGGACCGCGAGGAGGTCAGCGCCGCAACGACGGCTCGATCGACTCGGATTCGACGCGCCGGGGCATCAGCAGCAGGGCCGCCATGGCGAGCACGCAGCACCCGACGATGTACCAGCTGATCCCGGTGCTGGAGTCGGTCTCCTGCAGGATCTTGGTGGCGATCAGCGGCGCCGGACCGCCGGCGATCACGGAGGCGAGCTGGTAACCCAGGCCCGCGCCGGAGTAGCGCAGGTTGGTGCCGAAGCCCTCCGCGATAAGAGCCGCCTGTGGACCGTATTGCATGTCGTGGAAGATCAGCGAGACGACGATGGCCAGAAGGACCAGCACCGACTCCTTGGTGTTGAGCAGGCCGAAGTACGGGAAGGCGAACAGGCCGGTCAGCACGATGCCGGTGCCATACACACGTCTACGCCCGAAGATGTCGGACAGGTGGCCGAACAACGGCACGCTGATCAGCCCGATGGTGGCGGCGATCAGGATGTAGTCGAGCAGGTTGTCGCGTTCCAGGCCCAGCTTCTTGGTGCCGTACGTCAGCACGAAGCTGGTGAACAGGTAGAACGGCGCCTGCTCGCCGAGCCGCACGAAGGCCGAGCTGAGGATCGTCCGCCACTCGGTCCGGATCACGTCGACCAGAGGCCGCTTCGCAATCCCGTCCGTCTTGCGGACGGCGACGAACTCGGGGCTTTCGAGGACCCGCAGCCGGACATACAGGCCGACCCCGATGAGCACGATGCTGAGCAGGAACGGGATCCGCCAGCCCCACGAGTCGAAGGACGGGCCGGTCCAGTCGGTCATCAACCGCACCACGCCGGTCGAGGCGACCAGGCCCAGCGGCACCCCGAGCTGCGGCCAGGAGGCCATCAGCCCGCGCCGCGACCGGTCACCCCACTCCATCGAGAGCAGGACCGAGCCGCCCCATTCGCCGCCGACGCCGATGCCCTGGCAGACCCGCAGCAGGGTGAGCAGGACCGGCGCCGCGTACCCGATCGAGGCGTAGGTGGGCAGCACCCCGATCAGCGCGGTGGCGATGCCCATCAGCAGCAGCGTGGCGATCAGCGTGGCCTTGCGGCCGATGCGGTCGCCGTAGTGGCCGAAGATCGCGGCGCCGACCGGCCGGGCGGCGAAGCCGACGAACTGGGTGCCGAAGGACAGCAGGATGCCGGTGAAGGCCGCCTGTTTGGGGAAGAACAGGGCCGGAAAGATCAGTGAGGCGGCCGTGTTGTACAGGAAGAAGTCGTACCACTCGATGGTGGTTCCGACGGTGCTCGCGATGACGGCACGGCGGCGCTGAGTTCCGCCGGGCGCGAGGTCAGTGCCCATGGTGGCCTCCAACGGATCGAAGGCGGTCTACCCATGTGCGAGGTGCGACAAACCTGAGCCCTGCAGACCGAGCTTGCGGGTGAAGCGGGCACGGTACGTCGAGGCGCTCAGCCCGTAGTGGGACTTGAAGCGCCGCGCGAAGTAGTTCTGGTCGGGCCACCCGACCGATTCCCCGATCCGGTTGATCGGCTGGTCGGTGTGCAGCAGCCGGGTGGCGGCCAGCTCGACGCGGTGCCGCGACAGGTACGCCATCGGCGGTAAGCCGGTCGCCGATTTGAACAGCCGCACCAGGTAACCGGGCGCCAGGTGCAGCTCGGCCGCGAGCGAGCTCAAAGTCCAGTGGTACGCGGGCCGCTCCTCCATCATCCGCATGGCCTCGAGCACCGCCGGATGGGTGGCGCTGGACGTGGAGCCGGCCGGGAACACCGACCGGGCCAGGCAGCTGAGGAACAGCGTCAGCCGCCCGATCACGTCGCCGCGATGCGTGGAGAGCGACACCCCGCGCAGGTCGTGCAGCCGCTCGAGGTGCTCGACGCACTCGCCGAACGCGTCCCCGGGGATCCGCGACGACAGGATCCCGCGACGCTGCTCCGCGTACGGCCCGGTCCACAGCAGATGGCCGAGCTGCGGGTCCTCCCGGGTCCACGCCAGCTCGCGGCGCAGCAGGTCGGTGGAGAAGCAGCAGTTGAACAGGTCGAGGCCGCGGCAGTCCTCGTACCCGTGCCAGACCCCGGGCCGCAGCACCAGGACGTCGCCGACCTCCAGCTCCTTGCGGCCGGCCAGGCTGCGCTGCGCGCCCACGCCGCCCATCACCACCGCGATCTCCATGAAGCTGTGCGTGTGGATGGGGTGCACGTCCTCGTGAATGTACTGCCCGGCGAACGCCAGCGTCCCGTCGATGATGTGGATCAGCGTGCGGGTCTGCTCGACCGGGAAGTCGTCAACCATGCCTGACCCTAAGCCCCGAGGTGAATTCTGTGCTACCTCCGGTTCACTTCGGGCTATGCCGGGGACGGCGGCCACCAGCAGGATCGGGTGCAGGCGAAACCTTCCCGCCATAAAGCCGAAACAATATGATCTGCTCCCTCGGTTCGGTTCTTGAATCGTTTCACCACCCTGGAGTGCCATGCCCGAGCTAGCCGCACCGACCGACCTCCGCTTCGAGCACCACCCCGCCGACCGTCCGGTGCTGGGCATCGGCACCGCGACGCCGCGCGTGTCGTGGCGGGTGCCGGCGGCGCCGGACGACTATGCGCAGACCCGATACGAGATCGAGATTTCCCGCGACGGCGTTGGCGAGGTGCATGCTGCCGCCTCCGGCGAGCAGATCCTGGTGGCCTGGCCGGGCGAGCCGCTTGCGCCCAGAGAGCAAGCTTCCGTACGGGTACGCGTCGGCGACACCGCCTCCTGGAGCGACTGGTCCGCCCCCGCCGTGGTCGAGGCCGGCCTGCTGACCGCGGACGACTGGACCGCCCGCTTCGTCAGCCCCCGCGAGATCGCCGCCATCGGCGACGCCGCCCCGATCGTCACCGGCCGGATCGACCTGCCCGGCGACGTCGTCAAGGCCCGCCTGTACGCGACCGCCCACGGCCTCTACGTCGCGAGGATCAACGGCGTGCGGGTCGGCGACGAGCAGCTCGCCCCCGGCTGGACCGCCTACCAGTTCCGGCTGCGCTACCAGACCCACGACGTCACCGACCTGGTCAAGGCGGGCGGCAACAGCCTGGAGATCCTGCTCGGCAACGGCTGGTTCCGCGGCCGGCTAGGCTTCCAGGGCCGCCGCGCGGTCTACGGCGACCGGCTCGCCGCGCTGGCCCAGCTCGAGGTCACCACCGCCGACGGCACGGTGCACGTCCTGAACACCGACGGCGCCTGGACCGCCCGCGAGAGCCAGATCGTCGACGACGACATCTACGACGGCCAGAGCACCGACCTGCGCCGCCACGAGACCGCCGAGACGCCGGTCGACGTGCTCGACGCCGACCTGTCGCTGCTGGTCGCGCCGGACGGCCCGCCCGTGCGGATCACCGAGATCCTGCCGGCCGTCGAGGTCACCACCAGCCCGAGCGGCAAGACCCTGATCGACTTCGGCCAGAACCTGGTCGGCTGGGTGCGCCTCAAGGTCCGCGGCACCACCGAGGTCACCGTGCGCCACGCCGAAGTTCTGGAGAACGGCGAGCTGGGCGTCCGGCCCTTGCGCACCGCGAAGGCGACCGACAGCTGGGTGCTGGCCGGCCCGGAAGAGACCGTCCTCGAACCGGAGCTGACCTTCCATGGCTTCCGATACGCGGAAGTCACCGGCGCCGACGTCCGGCCAGAGGACATCGAGGCCGTCGTGATCCACTCGGACCTGCGCCGGACCGGCTGGTTCGAGTCCTCGCACGACCTGCTGAACCGATTCCACGACAACGTCGTCTGGGGCATGCGCGGGAACTTCGTCGACGTGCCCACCGACTGCCCGCAGCGCGACGAGCGGCTGGGCTGGACCGGCGACATCCAGGTCTTCTCCCCCACCGCGAGCTTCCTGTTCGACACCGCGGGCTTCCTCGGCAACTGGCTCGCCGACCTCGCCGCCGAGCAGCAGAAGGACGGCTCGGTCCCGTACGTGATCCCGGACGTCATCCGCCGCCCGGGCCAGGCCACCGCGGCCTGGGGCGACGCGGCCACCATCGTGCCCTGGGTGCTCTACCAGCGCACCGGCGACCGCGACCTGCTCGAGCGGCAGCTGCCCAGCATGCGCGGCTGGGTCGACAAGATGGCTGCCCTGGCCGGTCCGAGCCTGCTCTGGGCGGGCGGCTTCCAGTTCGGCGACTGGCTCGACCCGACCGCGCCGCCCGAGGACCCGTTCCGCGCCAAGGCCGACCCGGACGTCATCGCCACCGCGCACCTCGCGCGAAGCGCCGAGATCGTCTCGCTCGCGGCCGAGATCGTCGGGGACGCCGACACCGCCGGCGAGTACGGCGAGCTGGCCGCGCGGGTCCGGGCGGCCTTCGCCCGGGAGTACGTCACGCCCGGCGGCCGGGTGCTCAGCGACGCCGCGACCACGTACGCGCTGGCGTTGCAGTGGGCGCTGTTGCCCGACGCCGAGCAGCGCCGAAACGCCGGGGAGCGGCTCGCCGACCTGGTGCGCGCGGCCGGCTTCCGGATCAGCACCGGCTTCGTCGGCACGCCGCTGATGACCGACGTGCTCGCCGACTCCGGGCACGAGGACCTCGCCTACCGGCTGCTGCTGCAGACCGGCTGCCCGTCCTGGCTCTACCCGGTGACCATGGGCGCGACCACGGTCTGGGAGCGGTGGGACAGCATGCTGCCGGACGGGAGCATCAACCCGGGCGAGATGACCTCGTTCAACCACTATGCGCTCGGGGCGGTCGCCGACTGGCTGCACCGCAAGGTCGCCGGCCTGGCGCCGGGCGCGCCCGGCTACCAGCTGATCGAGGTCCGCCCGCTGCCGAACCCGCGCCTGACCAGCGCGTCGGCCAAGCACCTGACGCCCTACGGCGAGGCGTCGGTGGCCTGGGAACGGTCCGGCGGCGAGCTTCGCCTGACCGTCGTGGTTCCGGTGGGCGCCACCGCCGCCGTCCGGGTGCCGGGTCAAGATCAGGATCAGCACGTACGGCACGGGCAGCACTCGTGGACCGCTCCCGACCCGTACGCGTCAATCGAAAGCGCAAGCACCACGGAGCGCACGATCCGGCAGCTCATGGACCACGAGCCCAGCTGGGACCGCCTTGTCTCCGCCGCCCGGGAGGCGGGAGTCGCAGCCGACGAGGCCGCGCTCGCCGACCGGCTGATGCGTTTCTTCGACGCGCCGGCGACAACGGTCGTCGACGCCGCCACCGCGGACGGCTTCATCCCGGGCGCCGACCGCTTCCGCGCCCTCTACGAAACCCCGGAGGAGTAAGAAATGAGAACACGCCACATAACCCTCTCCTTGATCGCCGCCGGATCCCTCGCGCTGACCGCCTGCAGCGCCGGCAGCCTCGGCTCCAGCGATGACGAAGGCGGCGACGGCAAGGTCACGCTCACCTACCTGGTGGACAACCAGCAGGAGACGCTGAAGGTCGCCGACCAGCTGGTCAAGGACTTCACCGCGAAGAACCCGAACATCACCGTCAAGGTGGAGAGCCGCCCGCAGGGCACCGACGGCGACAACATCGTCAAGACCCGGCTGTCGACCGGCGACATGACCGACGTGTTCGCCTACAACTCGGGCTCGCTCTTCCAGGCCCTGGCGCCCGAGAAGAACCTGACCCCGCTCACCGACGCCGAGAACATCGGCAACCTGGACAAGAACTTCGCGACCACGGTCACCGCCGGCGGCAAGGTCTACGGCGTGCCGATGGGCGGGTTCATGGCCGGCGCGATCCTCTACAACAAGGACGCGTACGCGAAGGCCGGCCTGCAGGTCCCGAAGACCTGGGACGACTTCGTCGCCAACAGCAAGAAGCTCAAGGACTCCGGCGTCGACCCGGTGATCCAGACCTACGGCGAGACCTGGACCTCGCAGCTGTTCGTGCTCGGCGACTTCGCCAACGTGCTCGCCGCCGACCCGCAGTTCGCCGAGAAGTACACGGCCAACCAGGCCAAGTACGCCACCACCCCGGCGGCGCTGGCCGGCTTCCAGCACCTGCAGCAGGTCCACGAGCTCGGCTACGCGAACAAGGACTTCGCCTCGGCCAAGCTCACCGACGGCCTGCGCTACCTGGCGCAGGGCAAGGGCGCGCAGTACCCGATCCTGTCGGCCATGCTCAGCCAGCTGATGGCCGACAACCCGGGCAGCGAGAACAAGATCGGCCTGTTCGCCATCCCCGGCTCGGACGCCGCGAAGAACAACCTGACCGTCTGGGCCCCCGGCGGCGTCTACATCCCGACCACGACGACCGGCGCCAAGCTCGACGCCGCCAAGAAGTTCGTCGCCTACATCGCGACCGTCGACGGCTGCAACTCGCAGACCAAGGCCACCCAGCCCACCGGTCCGTACGCCGTCAAGGGCTGCACGGTTGGTGACAGCGTTCCGCAGGCCGTGAAGGATATGCAGACCTACATCGACGCCGGCCAGTCGAGCCTGGCGCTCGAGTTCCTCTCCCCCGTCAAGGGCCCGGCGCTCGAGCAGATCTGCGTCGAGGTGGGCTCCGGCATCCGCAAGGCCGACGCGGGCGCCAAGCTCTACGACGAGGACGTGAAGAAGCAGGCCCAGCAGCTCGGGCTGTCGGGCTGGTAGGAGATTCGCCCGTGGCAACCACCACCGTGACCCGGCCCGCCAAGACGCGCAGCAATGGCGCCTCGGCGGGCCGGGTGCGGGCCAAGAGCCCGTACCCGAACTGGTTCTATGTTCCGGCCGCCGTGATCTACGGCGTGCTCTTCATCGTGCCGACGCTGATCGCGTTCTACTTCAGCCTCACCCGGTGGAGCATCTTCGACTCGAAGTTCATCGGGTTCGACAACTACGTCACCTTCTTCAAAGAGCCCGCCCTGGTCAGCAGCCTCTGGCACACGCTCGTGTACGCCGTGGTGACCTCCGGCCTCAAGGTGGTCCTGGGCCTGCTGCTCGCGGTCCTGCTGACCTCGCAGATCGTCGCCCGGGGCTACCTGCGCTCGGTCGTCTTCTTCCCGGTGCTGGTGTCCACGATCGGCGTGGGCCTGACCTTCACGGTCCTGATGAACCCCGAGAAGGGCCTGATCAATCAATCGTTGGCCACGATCGGTATCCAGGGACCTGGCTGGCTGACTGATCCGTCATACGCGCTTTTGTCGGTTGCCCTGGTGGATGTCTGGAAAGGCGTTGGGCTCGCCACTCTCATCTACATCGCCGGAATTGTCTCGATCCCGCAGGAGTACTTCGAGGCGGCCCGCGTCGACGGCGCGAGCGCGTGGGACAGCTTCCGCAACATCGTGCTGCCGCTGGCCCGGCCGGCCACGGTCACCGTCATCACGCTGTCGCTGATCGGCGGCCTGCGCTCGTTCGACCTGATCTGGGCGATGACCCGCGGCGGACCCGGCTTCACGTCCGACGTCATCGCCTCGGTGATCTACAAGCAGTACCAGGCCGGCTTCTACGGCCTGTCGACGGCCGGGAACGTCGTCCTGTTCATCGTGGTGACGGCGATCGTGCTGCCGCTGTCTCGCTTCCTCAACCGCAAGGAGGTCGAGCTGTGACCGTTCTGTCGTCCCGCCGCCCGCGGAAGAACCTGCTGCTCTCGATCGTCGCGATCCTGTTGTCGATCATCGTGTTCCTGGTGCCGTTCGCGTTCATCCTGCTGACCGCGGTGAAGGACCACCAGCAGGCGTCGCTGCTCGACTTCAGCTGGCCGCACCAGTTCCAGTTCGTGCAGAACTTCGTCGACGTGGTCCAGGCCCGCGACTACATGCTGATCATCGCGTTCATCAACAGCACCATCCTCACCGTCACCAGCGTGACCCTGATGGTGGTCCTCGGCGCGATGGTCGCCTTCGTGCTGCAACGGCGCAAGAGCCGGTGGAACGGCCTGGTCAACGCCCTGGTGCTGGCCGGCCTGATCATCCCGCCGGCGGTCGTGCCCACGATCTGGGTCCTGCAGAAGCTGGGCCTGTTCCGGACGATGCCCGGCCTGATCCTGATCGAGGTGGCGTTCGGCCTGTCGTTCGTGATCCTGCTGTTCCGCGCCTTCATCGGCACGATCCCGCGGGAGCTCGACGAGGCCGCGATCATCGACGGCGCCGGCCCGATGCGGCTGTTCTTCCGGGTCGTCCTGCCGCTGCTGCGCCCGGTGATCATCACTTCGATCGTGGTGCAGTCGGTCTTCGTCTTCAACGACTTCACGAACCCGCTGTACTTCCTGCCCGGCGACCAGAACGCCACGGTCCAGCTGACCCTCTACAACTTCTCCAGCCAGTACTCGACGCAGTACAACCTGCTCTTCATGAACATCCTGCTGATCACCATCCCCCCGCTGATCATGTTCCTGTTCTTCAACCGCCAGATCGTCGCCGGCATGACCGCCGGCGCCATCAAGGGCTGACTTAAATCGGAGGAGCTCCCATGGTGCGTCCGTTAGCGTCGCACCCATGGAGAGCCCGATCTTGCGCACCGACCGCCTCGAGCTCCGCCCGGTGCGCGACGAGGACATCGACCGCATCCTGGAGTACCGCAACCGGCCCGAGGTCACCCGCTGGTTGCTGCGCACCGAGGTCGACAAGGCCCACCTGCTCCAGCGGTGGCGGCTCGCGGCCGAGGACCCCGACGACCACGGCGTGGCGGTCACCCTCGACGGCGTCGTGATCGGCACCGTCTCGCTGACCGTCAGCGACGGCATGGGACAGCCCGGCATGCCGCCCGGTACCGAGGCCGAGATCGGCTACATCTTCGACACGGCCTACGGGGGCAAGGGTTACGCGACCGAGGCGGCGACGGCGATGCTCGCGTACGGCTTCGGCCGGCTGGGCCTGCGCCGCATCACGGCCGGCTGCTACGCGGACAACCACGCGTCGGTGCGCATCCTGGAGAAGTTGGGCATGCGCCGCGAGCAGCACGGCATCGGCGACTCGTGGCATGCCGAGCTGGGCTGGGTCGACGGCTACACGTACGGCTTGCTCGCCACCGAGTGGAGCTCGACGGAGATGTTGCCGCGGGTGGCCCGGGAGTAAGGGCAGACCTGGTGTGCCGCCTCGGCGAGCTGCTCGGCGGCGCCGGGCGCGACGTGGGGCAGATCGAAGATCAGTTCTACCGCCAGGCCCAGGGCGTCCTCCCCCTCGTTGCCGATGCTGACGCGGGCGGTGACGGTGGAGTCGGTGACGTCGGCGCCGGTCTGGCGGGCGACCAGCCGCAGCGCGCTGTGGAAGCAGGCGGCGTAGCCGGAAGCGAAGAGCTGCTCCGGATTGGCGCCGTCGCCGGAGCCGCCGAGCGCGGGCGGCATGGCGAGGCCGAGATCGATGCGGCCGTCGGAGGTGGCGATGTGGCCGTTGCGGCCGTCGCCCGTGGAGACGGCCTCGGCGGTGTAGAGCTTCTTGGTGAGCATGCACTCAGCGTATGAAGCTCACGAACCGCTCTGTATGGCACTGCGTCTCCCTTTCATGTCCGATCGTCTCGCCATGACCTAGTGGGCGATACGATCTGGCGATGGACGTGCTCAGCGACGCGATCGGGGTCATGCGGGCGGGCCGGCCGCATTCCGCCGAGATCCGCAAGCGCGCGCCGTGGGGCGTCCGGGCCGCGCCCTTCTCGGGATCCGGCTTCCACGTGGTGCTGGAAGGGACGTGCTGGCTGATCCCGCCGGAGGGCGAGCCGATCGGGCTGGGCGCGGGCGACGTCGTGTGCCTGCCACACGGGTGCGGGCACGCGCTGGCCGACAGCCTGTCGACACCGGTCGTGGGCGCCCCGATCGCCGCCCTGCCCGAGATCAGGCCGACCGCCGACGCCGGCGCGGGGGCTGAGACGGTCCTGCTGTGCGGCGCCTACACGCTTGACCAGACGCGGCCGCATCCGCTGTTCGAGGAACTGCCCGAGGTGATCCACCTGCCGGCCCGCCTCGGTCGCCGCTCGCCGCTGCACGCCGCCGTCAACCTGCTCGGCGACGAGGTCGCCAACCCCGACCAGGGAAGCGGAGCAGTGGTGTCGGCGCTGCTGGACATGATGCTGCTCTACATCCTGCGGGCGTGGCTCGCCCAGGAGAGCGACGGCGGGTGGGCGGCGACATTGGGCGACCCGGTGATCGCCGCGGCGCTGCGCCACATCCACCAGGAACCCGCCCGGCCGTGGACGGTCGAGGACCTGGGCGCGACGGCCGGCCTGTCGCGGGCGGCCTTCTCCCGCCGGTTCACCTCGCTGGTCGGCAAGCCGCCGCTCGGCTACCTGACCTGGTGGCGGATGACCCTGGCGGCGCAGCTGCTGCGCGACAGCGACAAACCGGTGCAGTCGATCGCGCAGCGCACCGGGTACACGTCCGAGTTCGCCTTCGGCAAGGCGTTCAAGCGCGAGCTCGGCGTGTCCCCCGGCCGGTACCGCCAGACTTCGCGTAGGTAGTTGCGGCGATTGGGTATTCCTGAGATATGCGGGCTTTGCGGGTCGTCGCCGGGGTCATGGCGCTGTCGGTTGCCGGGTGCGGGCTGGTGCCGGCACCCTCGGAGGAACCACGCCCGCAGAAGGCTTCCGACGTGGTGACCAAGTCGCTGGACGATGTCGAGCGGTACTGGCAGGGGCAGTATCCGAAGATCTCGGGCGGGAAGAAGTTCCAGCCGGTCACCGGCGGGTTCCACCCGTACACGGAGAACTCCACGCCGCTGGAGTGCGGCGGGCAGTCGGCCGGCTATCAGCCGAACGCGTTCTACTGTCCCGACGGCGATTACATCGCCTGGGACGCCCAGAACCTGATTCCGCAGCTGCAGGAGGATTACGGGCCGTTGCTGCTCGGGGTGGTGATGGCGCACGAGTACGGGCACGCGATCCAGGCCCGGCTCGGCACCACCGATCAGCAGACCGTGGTGCTCGAACAGCAGGCCGACTGCTTCGCCGGGGCGTGGCTCGCGGACGTGCAGGCCGGGCGTTCGACGGCGTTCAAGAAGCCGACCGCGGAGCAGCTGGACGACACGGTCGCGGGCATCCTGATGCTGCGCGACCAGCCGGGCACGCCGGCGGTGGCGGAGGGGGCGCACGGGAACGCGTTCGACCGGATCCGCGCCTTCCAGGAGGGCGTCCAGCAGGGGCCGGCGAAATGCGCGGGCTACGAGGCGGACAACCTGCAGGTCACCGAGGTGCCGTTCAGCACCCAGCAGGAGGCGGACAGCGGCGGCGACCTGCCGTACGCGGACGCGGTCAACCTCCTCGCCCAGGACGCGCAGGCGTACTGGACGCGGACCTTCCCCGACATCACCGACGAGCAATGGCAGCCGATCCGGGTCGTCGACTCCGGGCAGGCGCCGGACTGCGACAAACCGGACGCCGCGGTCGAGGATCAGGCGTACTACTGCCCCGAACAGAACTTCATCGCGTTCGACACCGAAGGGCTCGGGCCACAGCTGTACGACCGGATCGGCGACTACGCGGTCGGGATGGTCTTCGGCGATCTCTTCGCGCGAGCCGTGCAGGACAGGCGCGGGGAGTCCACGACCTCCAAGGCGGGCCAGCTGACCGTCGACTGCCTGGCCGGCTCGTGGACCAACGATCAGCTCACCGGCGACAACAAGGACCAGCGGATCCGGCTCTCGCCCGGGGATCTCGACGAAGCGGTGGCGGCGCTCCTCGCATACGGGAAAGCGGGAAACGGCGGCCCATCGGCGTTCGACCGGATCTTCGCGTACCGGAAAGGGGTTTTGGAAGGCACCGGCGTCTGCGTCTGAACCTAGCTCTCGCCGACACGGGGTCGGGGAATCGCAAGCGCCGCGGGCGCGCGATGACTGAGCAGGGCGGCGACCAGGCCGAGCAGGGCGGTCACGACGATCGCGTCGAGCCAGTAATGGTTGCCGGTCACGACGACGACCAGCAGGGTGATCGTGGGGTGCGCCAGCCAGAGCCACCGGTACCGGCCCTTGGTCGCGGAGATCAGCGCGATCGCGACGGCAAGGGCCCAGCCGACGTGCAGGGAAGGCATGGCGGCGTACTGGTTGGTGAGGGTGTCGGTGCTGGGTGAGCCGTAGACGGCGGGGCCGAAGAGATGGCCGGTGTCGACCATGCCGACGGCGGTGAGCATGCGCGGCGGGGCGAGCGGGAAGAGCAGGTGCACGACCAGGGCGGCGGCGGTGAGCCAGGCAAGCAGGCGCCGGGTCGGGACGTAGTGCTCCGGGCGGCGCAGGTACAGCCAGATCAGGGCGGCCGCGGTGGCGGGGAAATGGACGTACGCGTAATAGCAGTTCGCGATTTTGATCAGCCACTCGTGGGCGATGACCGTGTGCTGAAAGGTGTACTCGTCCGGGAGGTGCAGGAAGCGCTCGAGGTTCCAGACGTTCTGCGCGTTCGTGAGGGCTTCGCCGACGTGGCCGTCCGCCGCGAGACGGCCGACCTTGTAGGCGAGGAACAGAACCACTACCAGGAGCACCTCATAAAGAGCCCGTCGCAGCCTTTGTCCGGATTTATTCGGTACGGCCGGAGCGTCGTTCTCCTGAAGCAGGCTCATCGCGCGCGTCTCCCCCCGGTCTGGGCTGTGCGATCCGAACGGGACAGCGCAGGCGTCCTGGTCGTGCCCGATCACCGCTCCGCTTCTTCTCGCCGGAAGATCGAACTGGCGATCGGTCTGCGATCTTCCCAGATGCCCGCAACCTCGGGGTATGACCTCCTTCACCTGCGGGTTGTGCGTCGTTAACCTGTGACCTGGCGGGTTGCGTTCTTACTCTTTCGGGCGGACTAATCCCGATTTGTCGGTCGAATCGGACGCATGATCGGCGTGGCTAGACTCAGCCTCGTGCCGGAGATCCTCGAACTTCTCGCGTCCCCGGTTCACCGTTTCGGCGGGCGACCCAGCGACGGCCCGGCGCCCGCTCCCCCCGGTGAGCTGGTGGCCTCAGTGCGGATCCGGGCCGGCCTGGGAATCGTCGGCGACCGCTACTTCGGCCGGCCCGCCCACCGCGACGCGAGCATCACCGTGATCGACGCCGCCTCGTTGCTAGCCGCTTCCTCGCTGTCCGCCGCTTCCCCACAGCCCGCCGCTTCTCCGCTGCCCGCCGCTCCCCCACAGCCCGCCGCTCCCCCGCTGCCCGCCGCATCCCCGCTGCCCGCCGCATCCCCGCTGCCCGCCGCATCCCCGCTGCCCGCCGGCGCCGGTTTGCTGGCCGTGCGCCGCAACATCCTGCTGTCCGGCGTCCCGGTCGACGACCTGGTGGGCCAGATCCTGACCCTCGACTCCGGCGACGGCCCCGTGCGGCTCATGGTCAACCGGAAGGCACACCCCTGCGCCTGGATGGACGTCACAGTAGCCCCCGGCGCCTGGAAGGCCCTGCGCGGCAAGGGCGGGGTGCGCTGCACGCCCCTGGACGACGGCGTTCTGCGGGTCGGTCCGGTAGTGGCCTCGGTGCACCCGCCGCTCCCCGCCTGAGGCCTCGCCCCTTTCCGATCTTGATGATGTCCCGCTCGCCTTTTCTGCCCTCGGCAGATCACCCTTCTCCCGGGTCGGGGCCCCGCATACGGTCGAGCCCATGGACGTCGTAGAGCTGCTGCCCGAGCTGGTCATGTTCCGCTTCCCGGTCGGACATGCCTACCTGTGGCGCGACCCGTCCGGCCTCACCCTGATCGACACCGGCGTCCCCGGCTCCGCCCCAGCGATCGCCGCCGCCCTGGAGGGCCTGGGCCACCAGGCCACCGACGTGCGCCGCATCCTGCTGACCCATTACCACGGCGACCACACCGGCTCGGCCGCCGAGATCGCCGGCTGGTCCAACGCCGAGATAAACGCCCACCACCTCGACACCCCGATGATCCAGGGCGAGGCCGAAGGCCCTCCCCCGATCCTGGTCGCCGACTGGGAGCGCGAGTTGTACGCCCAGGTCCACGCCAACACCGACACGACCACCCCGATCGCCCCCGTCAAGGTCGACCACAAGCTGGACGACGGCGACCAGATCGACCTGGGCGGCGGCGTGACTGCCGTCTGCGTGGCGGCCCCCGGCCACACGCCCGGCAGCGTCTCTTTCCACCTGCCCGCCCCAGGCGTCCTCTTCACCGGCGACACCATCGCCCGAACCCCCGACGGCACGGTGATCCTGGGCGTCTTCAACTACGACCCGCCCACCGCGGCCGCGTCCCTCCACAAACAGGCGGCCCTAGCCCCACGCATAGCCTGCTTCGGCCACGGCGACCCCCTAACCGAAAACACAGCCGCCGCCCTGCACGCCACCGCCGAGGCGCTATAGCCCAAACCCGCAGCTCACAGCGGAGGAGCACCGCTCCACCCCAAGTTCCATAGCCCCGACGGCCCAGCAGCCGCCGTCGCCCCGGCCGCCGTCGCCCCCAGCCGCCGTCGCCCCCAGCCGCCGTCGCCCCCAGCCGCCGTCGCCCCCAGCCGCGGCCCGGCCGCCGTCGCTTTGCACCCGACCGGAAACGGAACACAGCTCCGCCTCCACCCCACCGTACCTACGTCGGGGCCGACGGCACCGATCGCTCGTCCACGCACCTGTCCCCCGTCGCGATCGTGATGACTTGGCGCACGCCCCGAACACCAGCTCATCAACCCCCGCCAGCCCGATCCCGCGCCCCAAACCGGTCGCCTGGCGCTGGCTGGCGCGCGGCTGGCGGCGAGCGGCAGGCAGCGAGGCGATCATGGCGACTTGCCGCGCGGAGCGAACGCCAGCTCATCGACGATGACTTGGCGCACGCCCCGAACAGCAGCTCATCAACGCCCGCCGGTCCGCTCGCGCGCCACGCGAACCGCGAGCCGGGCGCCGGGTGCGAACACGATCATGGCGACTCGCCGCGCGGAGCGACGGCCCATCGTTGATGACTTGCCGCACGGAGCGAACGCCGGCCCATCGACGATGACTTGCCGCACAGAGCGAACGCCAGCCCATCGACGATGACTTGCCGCACGGAGCGAACGCCGGCCCATCGATGATGACTTGCCGCGCGGCCGTAGCGAACGTCGGCTCATCGATGATGACTTGGCGCACTGAGCGAACAACAGCTCCTCAGCGCTCGTCGGCGCCACGCTCACCCACCTCGCGACGGGCAGCGGGCGGCGGGCGGCGGGCAACGGAGGCGTTGGGGGGTCGGAACGGTGGTCGGGGGCGGCGGCGGGGACGGTGGTCCGGGGGCGGCGGCGGGTAGGGGTCGATAAGATGCGGAGATGCATCTAGGGGTGGGCTGATGGCTGGGGAGACTCGGCGGCGCGGGGCTGCGCTTGAAGAGGCGCTGCTGGAAGCGGCCTGGGAAGAGCTCACCGAGGTGGGGTATGCGCGGTTCACGGTGGAAGGGGTGGCCGCGCGGGCGGGGACGAGCCGGCCGGTGATCTATCGGCGGTGGCCTCAGCGGGCCGAACTTGCCATTGCGGCTGTGCAGCACTTCAGCCGTAGCGAGGCGATTGTCGAGGCGCCCGACACCGGGTCGTTCCGGGATGATCTGGTCGCTGTGCTGAAGGACGTGTCGGGGCGGCGGTCGGCGCTGATCACGCTGTTCAGCGTGCAGATGGGCGAGTATTTCGCGGAGACGGGCAGCAGCCCGGCGGAGTTGCGGGAGCAGTTTCTGGCGGCCCGGCAGCGGCCGTTCGGGTTCGACCGGGTGCTGGATCGGGCGATCGAGCGCGGCGAAGTGGATCCCGCGAAGCTGACGCCCCGGGTGCGGGCGCTGCCGGGGGATCTGCTGCGGCACGAGCTGTTGATGACGTTGCGCCCGGCCTCCGAGCAGGCGATCGCGGAGATCGTGGACGAAATTTTCCTGCCGCTGGTCAGGAAAGCGCGTTGATCAGCTGAGTCAGGCCGGCCGCGAGGCGGTCGAGGCCGTCGTGGAAGGGGCCGCCGGGCTCGGTCATGTAGCCGTCGCGGCGGATCTCGATCATCAGGGACGAGACGCGCCGGTCGCGGCCGTAGAAATCCAGCGGGACGTAGGTGCCGGCGAACGGGGAGTTGACGCCGGTGAGAGGGAATGCCGCCTCGGCGGCGGCGACAAGCCAAGCCGGCGTGTGGTCCGGGTCCGTGCCCAGGCATACCGCCGGCCGGGGGCCAAGACCATGCATCTCGTACGGGAGACTCGCGCTCGGATAGGAGTGGACGTCCACGATGACGCAGCGGCCGGCGGTGGCGCACCGGTCGGCGGTGAGCGCGGCGAAAGCTTCCGAATACGGACCGAAATGCGTTTGTAAAAGGTTCTGATCCCGTACGGAATCGTCGTCACGAAGCTTGCGGCCCGCGAAGCCGTGCGTATAGACGGCGCCCATGCCCACCGCCCGCATTTCCTCGCGCTCGTCGGGGAAACGTTCCGGATCGACGACCAGCCGCGACCATCGGTTTTCGAAGATCCAGGGGGGCACTTTCGCGAAACTTGCCGCGCGATGAGCAAGGACATCCGTGTGGGCGTCGGTGAGGTTGTCGAGCTCCTCGGTCACGGCGGCATCGTCGACGAGCAGGCTCGAGCGTGCGGCAGCGGTGATGGCGCGGGAGGCGTGCGGCACGTGCAGGATCACCGGAGACGACGCGGCGCCGGGCGAGATTTCGAAGATCATTATTAGGGAGCCTAGCGTTTAGCTCGCTACGGATGAGGTTCGCCGCTTCGATCGCCGCTGATGATTTCGCTGGACCCCTACGAGAAAGGATCCAGCGTGAGCGCCATGGATGTGCCCGCAAGAAGGGCGCCCGCCGCGGCCGGGGCATCCGCCGCCGCGAAACCCAAAGCCATTCACTACATCTCGTGGATCGCGCTGGCTCTGATGACCACCAGCTCGGTGGCCAGCCTGCGCGCCGCGCCGACCATGGCCGTGTACGGCCTGGCCTGCGTCTTCCTGTACATCGTGCCGGCGATCGTCTTCCTGCTGCCGACCTCGCTGGTCTCGGCCGAGCTGGCCTCGGGCTGGACCGGCGGCGTCTACAACTGGGTGAGCCAGGGCCTGTCGAAGCCGATGGGCTTCCTAGCGGTCTGGTGCCAGTTCGCCATGACGATCTTCTATTACCCCAGCCTGCTGGGGTTCGTGGCCAGCACGCTGGCCTACGTGATCAACCCGGATCTCGCGTCGAGCGGCCTCTGGACCGCCATCGTGATCATGGTCTGTTACTGGGCCGGTGTCTGGGTGTCGTCGCGGGGCACGGGATCGGTGGCGGGCCTCGCCAGCGGCGGCCTGATCATCGGAACACTGATCCCGGGCGTCGTCCTCGTGGTGCTCGGCATGGTGTTCCTCGGACAGGGCAACGAGTCGGCGGCGCCGATGGGGGCCGGGAACTGGTTGCCGGCGTGGGCCGGCCTGTCCAGCCTCGTGCTGATCGTGAACAACTTCCTGTCGTACTCCGGCATGGAGATGAACGCGGTGCACGTCGGCTCGCTGAAGAACCCGGCCAAGGAGTTCCCGAAGTCGATGTTCCTGGCCATGGGACTGGTCCTGGTCATCTTCATCCTGCCGGCGCTGGCGATCAGCTGGGTGGTCCCGGCCGACCAGCTGTCGCTGACCGCGGGCGTCATGCAGGCGTTCGACGCGATGTTCGGGCAGTTCGGCTGGAACTGGCTGACCCCGATCGTCGGCATCATGCTGGTGGCGGCGTCGCTGGGCGGTATGCTGACCTGGCTGGCCGGCCCGTCCAAGGGCCTGCTGCTGATCTCCCGCAAGGAGGGCTACCTCCCGCCGTTCCTGCAGAAGCTCAACAAGCACGGCGTGCAGCAGAACATCCTGGTCACCCAGGGTCTGGTGACCACCGTGATCGCGCTGGGCTACGCGTTCATCCCGGACGTCTCCAGCGTGTACTGGATCTTCTCGGTGATCACCACGCAGGTCTACCTCATCGTCTACCTGCTGA
This sequence comes from Actinoplanes sp. CA-142083, assembly GCF_050942195.1. Lineage (NCBI taxonomy): Bacteria > Bacillati > Actinomycetota > Actinomycetes > Micromonosporales > Micromonosporaceae > Actinoplanes > Actinoplanes sp. CA-142083. The sequence continues at coordinate 4,995,181 of NZ_CP192076.1, read as the reverse complement.
TGTTCGTGGCCGCCGTGCGGCTGCGCCGCAACCAGCCGGACCACCCGCGGGGCTACAAGGCGCCGATGCTGGTCGGGCTGTGCGGGGTCGGCTTCGCGGCCTCCCTCGCGGCGCTGCTGATCGGCTTCGTCCCGCCGTCGCAGTTCGGCGGCGGCAGTCCGGCCCTGTACGTGGTCATCGTGGCGGTGGGCGCCCTGGGCCTGGGCCTGCTCGTGCCGTTCCTGTTCTACCGGGCGCGCAAGCCCTCGTGGAAAACAGCCGACGCGGATGAGGCGGAGGTGGCGCAGTCATGATGAACACCCACACCGAGCGGCGGGTGACCTACATCGTCCTCGGCCTGTTCTTCCTCGGATTCATGGTCGTCGGCGTGGCGATCTTCAACTCCAACAAGAAGAACCAGGCGGCCATCGACAAAGCCAGTCAGCTCAGCCAGGAGCTGGCCGCGGCGGGGCTGCCGGTGCCGGAGGCACAGCAGATCTACAACGTGCTCGGTGACGACGGTGGCGCGGTCTGCGCGGCGCCGGCCAACGCGCTGGTCAAGTCCATCCTGTACGGCCAACTCAGCAACGGCGCGGCGGGACCGGGACAGCGGCCGATCATCGCGGACAACAAGGCCTTCCAGGGCATCTCGCTGATCATCAAGGTCTACTGCCCGGAGGAGGCGGAGGACTTCCAGCAGGTGATCGACGATCTGAAGACCGCGGACGTCGCGGCCTGATCCGCACCACGAATTGACGGGGAGGGCGGTCTCGCCCTCCCCGTCATTTCTGCGTCACTTCCGCCAGCGCCACGTCCCAGGAACGCATCCGCCGGCGGTCCAGCAGCCGGATGAAGAGCAGCCTCAGCAGGGCCAGCGCGGCGGCCACCAGCAGCACGGCGACCACGGCCGGCTCGGCGGCGCTGGTGGCCGGGCGGCGGCGCGGAGGCGGAGCGACCACCGCGCCCCTCTCGTCCACCCAGATGGCCTTCCAGGTCCCCGCCGCCGCGGTCGCACGGGCCGCGATCGGGCCGGTCCGCGGCGAGCCGTCGGGGGCCTTCCAGCGTGCTGTGGCGGTGCCCTGCACGGGTTTCTGTTGCAGCACCGCCCAGACCTCGAAGCGGTGCGCCCGCTCCCAGGCCGCCGCGCGCGCCTGCTCGCGGTAGGCGGAGCGACCGGCGGCCACGGACGACATGCCGCCGGCGATCAGCAGCACGACGAGAAGCACGGCGTTGAGCCATGCCTCGACACGATCGGACCGGCGGCGGAGCGGGTTGCGGTCCCACCCCAGCCGCCGCAGCAGTCGGCGCACCCGTGCCTCAGCAGGTGTCGCGCATCGCGTCGCCGAGCGCGGTGACGCTGGCCATGAGGGTGTTCAACGCGGAGCGGATGGCGCCGATGTTGGTGTCGCTCGGCGTGGCCCGGGCGGCTTCGATGCTGGCCTTGAGGATGTCCAGGTTGCCCTTGACCTCGTCGGCCTGCTCGGACCACTGGCCCTTGGCGTCGGTGACCAGCTGCTGCACGTCGGCGCGGAGCTGGTTGAGGTTGGTACGGAGCTGGGAGAGGCCGTTCTCGGCCACGTTGGTCTCGCGGACATGCTGCGCGGAGAGCTGCGCGGCGGCGAGGCTGTCGCAGAACGCGGGTGTCGACTCGCTGCCGCACCCGGCAAGCGACAGGGCGCCGAACACGGCGGCCGATGTGATGATCGCTGTCGTGCGTCGCATGTCATGAGGATCGTCGGCAGCCCCGCCGGTCACGTCACCCCGGCCGGATGAGGTATGCGGGGCGGCGCGGGCGGGACGCTGACCGGGACCCACGAAGGGAGCTCTTCCCATGGCCATCGGACCGGTCCAGCTCATCGTGCTGGGCTTCACGCACCCCAACTTCCACGGCGAGGTCATCGCCGAGCTGGAGCGGCTCCGCGCGAGCGACGCGATCCGGGTGATCGACGCGCTCGCCGTCTACAAGGACGCCAAGGGCGAGGTCGAGGTCGAGCACCTCAGCAACCTCACCACCGACGAGGCGATCGAGCTGGGCAGCAAGATCGGCGCCCTGGTCGGCCTCGGCATCGAGGGCGAGGAGGGACTCGAGGCGGGCGCCATGCTGGGCGCGGCCGCGGCCGAGGACGGCATCGAGGTCTTCGACGAGGAGGCCGCCTGGGACGTCATCGGCGAGATCCCCGACGACAGCGCCGCCGCGCTGCTGCTGATCGAGCACCACTGGGCGGTGCCGCTGCGCGACGCGATCGCCCGGGCCGGCGGGTTCCGGCTCGCCGACGCGTTCATCAGCCCGCTCGACCTGGTCGGCATCGGGCTGGTCACCGCCGCGGAGGCGGCCGAGCTCGACTCGCTGGAACGCACGAAATGAACACCTTCATCCTGGTGCAGGGCGCGAGGATGCGCGATGTGCTGGTGGGCGCCGCGTTCCAGGCTCAGGACGCCGCCGAGCTGATGGTGTCCGGGGTGCGCTACGGCGTCTCCCGGCCGCTCAACGGGATCAAGGCGCAGGAGCGGATGGAGGAGATGGCGTCGCGCGGCGCGGCCGAGCGGGAGAAGGCCCAGCGCCGGGCCGCCGCCACGCTCGACGCGGCGATCACCGCCATCGCCACCTCGGCGGTGGTGAACAAGATGGTCGACGCCCAGGTCCAGCGGATCCTGCGGCCGCTCGTGCGGGACATCCTCGACGACGTCCTCGCGCTGCTGGAGAAGGAGCCGGACCGGGTCCAGTCGCTGATGCGCGGCCAGCGGGACACCATGGTGGACGAACTGGTCGGCCGGATCCGCAGCGGCGCGGCGGCCGGCGACGACGCGGTCGACCGGATCACCACCCGGGTCCTGCGCCGCGACGCCTGACGCGGGTAAGCAGGTATTTCGAAGATCGAATCACCCCCTGCGGATGAGGCAGTCACCCGCGGTGCGATCGCACGCTGCTGGGACGTGACGCAGCGAGCGAGGGGGGACGCGATGCTCACGATGGGGGTCGAAGAGGAGTTTCTGCTGCTGGGGCCCGACGGCGCGGTGGTGCCGTCGGCGCCGTACGTGGCGCGCCTGGCGCGGGCCGGCGACCAGGTCAAGCCGGAGTTCCTCGCCTATCAACTCGAAACCACCACCGCGGTCTGCACCCGGCTCGACCAGCTCCGCCGGGAGCTGACCCTGCTGCGGCAGCGGGCGAGCGACGCCGCGCGGCGGGCCGGTGCGAGCCTCGTCGCGGTCGGCGCGCCGCCGTTCGCCGCCGGGCCGCTGGGCGCGGTGACCGACGAGACGCGGTTCCGGGAGATGGCCGGGCGCTTCCCGGGCGCGGTCGTCGCCGGCAGCTCCTGCGCGTGTCAGGTGCACATCGGGGTGCCCGACCGGGACCTCGCCGTCGAGGTGCTCGCCCGGATCCGGCCGTGGCTGCCCGCGCTGCTGGCGCTCACGGTCAACTCGCCGTTCGCCGGCGACCGGGACACCGGGTGGGCGAGCTACCGCTATCACCTGCAGCAACGCTGGCCGACGTTCCGGCCGCCCGGGGCGTGGGCCGGAGCGGCGCGCTACGACCGGGTGGTGAGCTCGCTGGTGGGCACCGGAGCGGCGTACGACGTGGGCGCCGTCTACTTCCTGGCACGGCTGTCCGAGCGCTATCCCACAGTCGAGGTCAGGGTCGCCGACGCCTGCCTGAGCGTCGAGGACGCCGTCTTTTTCGCCGCCGTGGTGCGAGCCCTGGTCGCCACCCTGATCGAGGACGCGCGGCACAACATCACCACGCTGCCGATCCCCACCGGGGTCGTCGACGCGCACCTGATGACGGCCGCGCACGGCCAGGTGCGGGTCCGCCGCGGCCGCACGCCCGACGGGACGGCGCCGGCCGCCGCGGGCGCGGTCGCCCGCCTGATGACCAAGGTGGGGCCGGCCCTCGCCGCCTGGGGAGACGCCGACGACGTGTATCGGAACCTGGACCGGCTCAGGCAGGAGGGAACGGGCGCCGACCGGCAGCGGAAGGCCTGGGTCCGGGCGGGATCGCCGGAGGGCTTCGTCGATTTCCTGGCGCACGCCACAGTAGGCTTCGCGCAAGCACACAAATAGACGCCTGTCAACTCGATCATCGAAGATCGCCTTCGCGTAGTGAGAGGGTCACTCAGCGCTTAATCCGTTTCGGACGATGCGGGACCCGTCACCGGCGGTAAACGATGATCCAGTCATTCTGGCATCCGTGCCTGCGGAGGGAGCGTTGTGACATCAGAGCTCGTCGTCCCGGCACCGATCTCCATCCCGGCGGCGGCCCCGGCCACCGGCGGCGATCCGTTGCTGCAATCGAAGTTCGCCGTGCCGGAACCGCCCAGCTTCCTGGTCGCCCGGCCCCGGCTCACCGAGCGCCTCGCCCGGGGTGTCCGCGAGCCCGTGACGCTCGTCGTCGGGCCCGCCGGCGCCGGCAAGACCCAGCTGGTCGCCTCGTGGGCGGCCGAGGGCGCGCCCGGATATCCGATCGGCTGGATCACGCTCGAGGAGGAGGACGGCCAGGGCGACTCGCTGTGGGCGTACATCCTCGAGGCCCTTCGCCGGGCGGGCGTACCGTTCCCGCCGTCCTTCACCGCCGGCGCCGACCGGTCCTTCCTCGTACGGCTGGCCGCCGCGCTGGCCGAGCTCGAGGAACCGGTCGTGCTCGTCCTCGACGGCGTGTCGTCCCTGCAGGGCCAGCAGTGGGCCACCGACCTGGAGTTCGTGCTGCGGCACGCCGGGCGGATGCTGCGGCTCGTGCTGGTCGGCCGCTGGGATCCCCCGCTCCCCCTGCACCGCTACCGGCTGGCCGGCCGGCTCGAGGAGATCCGCAGCGAGGACCTCGCGTTCACCGCCGACGAGGCCGCCGAGCTGCTCACCCTGCACCGCGTCCCGCTGAGCCGGGACGCCATGGACCAGCTGCTGCAGCACACCGAGGGCTGGGCCGCCGGGCTGCGCCTGTTCGCCATGGCGCTCGAGGACGCCGGCGACGCGGAGAGCCTGGTCGCCACGATCACCGGCAACGAGGCCACCATCGCCGAGTACTTCGTGGACGAGGTGCTGCGCATCCAGCCGGCACACGTGCGCACGTTCCTGCTGGAGACCAGCATCCTCGACATCTTCACCCCGGAACTGGCCGGGGCCGTCACCGGACGGGCCGACTCGCGGCAGCTGCTGACCGCGCTGTGCCGGCAGAACGCCTTCGTCCAGCCGGCCGGGGACAACGCGTACCGGTGTCACCGGCTGTTCGCGGAGCTGCTGGAGGCCCAGCTCAACCGGGAGGCGCCGGAGCGGATCCCGGAGCTGCACCACCGGGCCGCCGAGTGGTTCGCGGCGGCCGGGCAGCAGCTCATCGAGGCGATCACCCACGCGGCGGCGGCCGGCGACTGGGCGCTCGCGGCGTCGGCCGTGATCGAGGACCACGCGATCGGCCGGCTGCTGATCGACGGGCGGGAGAGCCGGCTCGGCGAGCTGCTCTCCGGGATGCCCGGCGACCTCGAGAGCCCCGAGGGAGCGGTCATCGCGGCGGCGCTGGCCCTCAACGTCCGCGACGCGGAGACCAGCGCGGCGCAGCTGGAGCGGGCCGAGGAGCTGATGATGAGCCGGCCCTCCGGCTACAGCCCCGCCCTGGCCCTGGCCCATCTGCTCACCGATGCGATGCTGGCCCGCCAGCGCGACGACACGGACGCCGTGCTGCACAGCGCGGCGGCGGCCGAGGAGCTGCTCGGCCAGACCCCGCCCGAACGACGGGAACGCCACGACGAGCTGCGGGTCCTGGTGCTCGCCACCCGCGGCGACGCGCAGAGCCGGATCGGGGCCGTGGACGCGGCCGCGATCACGCTCACCGAGGTCGCTACCACGGCGACGGACAACTGCGAGGGGGTACGCGTCGGTGCGCTCGCCCATCTGGCGCTGATCGAGGCGTACCGGGGACGGCTGCGGCACGCCGAGAAGCTCGCCGACCAGGCGACGGAGCTGGCCGACCGGATCGGTGTCGGCACCGCCTCGCGGCCGGTCGGCGCCGAGCTGGCCCTCGCGTGGGTGGCGATGGAGCGCTACGACATCGACACCGCCGGACGGCATCTGCGGGCCGCCGACCCGCGCCGGATCCGTCCCGCCGACGGCATGGTGCACGCCGCGTTCGCGCTGATCCGCTCCCGCCGCCTGCAGGCGCGCGGCGAGCTGCGCGGCGCGCTCACCGCGCTCGCCGACGGCGGTCACGTGCCCGGCGGCCAGGCGGCGCCGTCCTGGCTCACCCGCCAGCTCGCGCTCACCCAGGCGCGGCTGCTGGTCACCATGAGCCGGCCGGACCAGGCCCTCGAGACGCTCGGCAAGCTCTCCGAGCCGGAGGCCGACGACGCCACCGTGGTGCGCGCCTCCGCGCTGGCCGCGGCCGGCGAGGCCGAGCAAGCCTGGCAGCTGGTCGAGCCGGTGGCCGGGGCGGCAGGGGTGGCCTCCCCGGTGAGCCTGGAGGCCTGGCTGGTGCTCGCCACCGTCGCGGCCCGCCGGGGCGAGGTCGACGAGGCGCGGGGCGCGCTGCGCCAGGCGCTGCGGGCCGCCTCGCCGGAGTCCCAGCGCCGGGCGGTCCAGCAGGTCTGGGCCGACCTGCGCCGGGTGCTGCGCGACGACGACGAGCTCGCCACGCAGTACAAGCAGCTCCAGGGGGCCGCGCACGCGTCGCCGGCGGCAGCCGACACCGTGCTGGTCTTCGAGGCGCTCAGCAAGCGCGAGATGGAGGTGCTCGAGGGCATGGCGGCGATGCTGCCCACCGAGGAGATCGCCGCGACCCTCTACGTCTCGGTCAACACCGTCAAGACGCACGTGCGCAGCATCCTGCGCAAGCTGTCGGCGTCGCGGCGCAACGAGGCCGTCCGGCGGGCACGCACGCTCGGCCTGATCTGAGATCTGAGATGGACGCGGACCGCGGGCTGGCCGCCCTTCCCGGGTGGCTTCGCCCGCGGGCCGCTGTCGTTCTGGCGTCGTGGTTCGGCCATTTGCTGCTGCGGTGTGCCACCGGGCTGGTGCGGGTCCAGATCTTCGACCGGTCCATGACCCTCGCGGCCCAGGCGTTCACCTCGATCTTCCCGCTGCTGATCATCTTCGGCACGCTGCTCGGGGCGAGCCAGTCCAACGAGCTCGCCGAAGCGCTGGATCTGCCCGACACGTCGCGGCGACTGCTGACGGACGCCCTCGACGAGCAGGGATTCGGCACGTTCGGCCTCCTGAGCATCCTGATCGTGCTCGTCTCGGCCACCTCGCTGGCCCGGGCCATGGTCCGGGCGTACGCGTCGGTCTGGGACGTCGCCAAGGTCCGCTCCGGACCGGCCGCGGCCGGGCGGTGGCTGCTGGTGGTGCTGCTGCTGAGCGCGTTCGTGCTGGTCAGCCGGGCGATCGGCGCGGTTGCCGACGACCTGCCGCTGCCGTGGATCACCGACAGCTTCACGCTGTTCCTGGCCGATGTCCTGCTCACGATCCTGGTGCCGGCGATGCTGCTCGGCGGCGCCGTCCCGGTCCGCCGCCTGGTGCCCGGCGGCCTGATCTTCGGGCTGGTCATGCTGGCCGTACGGCCGGCCGGGCAGATCTACATGCCCCGCGCGCTGCGCTCCAGCAACGAGCACTACGGCACGATCGGGCTGGCCTTCACCTACATCGGGTGGCTGTACGTCATCTCGTTCTGCCTGCTCGGCGCGGCCGTGATCGGCCAGGTGCTCGCCGCGGACCAGAGCCTGCTGGGCCGGGTGATCCGCGGCGAGGCGGGATTGCGGTCGCTGTCAGTGGCGGTAGGCGCGGGTAAGTTCGGCGCCGTGCGCCACCGTCGCGTACAGGACCACGGCGGCCAGGCCGATCGAGACGACCGACCAGATCGGGTAGGCGCCGATGAAGGCGAAGTTGATCACGAGGGCGACGCAGGCCAGGACGATCGCGATGCCGCGGGCCCAGACCTGACCGAGCATCAGGCCGCCGCCGACGATCATCAGGACCACGCCGAGGACGATGTGGATCCACCCGAGGGTGGTGAGTCCGACGTCGAGGAGCAGGTCGGACCGGGAACCCTCCAGCGCCTCCGGCCGGATGAGGGCGAGCGACCCGATGGTCAGGTGCGCGCCGCCCAGGAGCACCAGCATTAGGCCACCGAACAGGATCCAGGCGATCCAGCCGGTCGGCTCCTTCTCTTGATCTGTCACCCGGCCAGCGTCGCCCGCGGGCCGGGCGGACCGCGTCACCCTCGCCGGATGAGGTACGCCGCGCCGCCCGCTCGCGATACTCGGTGGCGACTCGGGCAGTTCTCGAGGAGGACGGCAATGACCAACGTCTATCGACCGCCGACGCCCCCGCAACCCGTACTGAACTCCGGCCGCCTCTGGGCCGGCGGCGCCGCCACCGCCGTGGTGGCCGCGCTCATCGCGGTCGTCGGCATCATGTTCGGCCGCGGCGTCTTCGACGTCGAGGTCCTCGCCCCCAAGGGCGAGGGCGTCTGGGGCGACGCCTCCACCGGCTGGTACGCCCTCGGCGCGGCGGTGGCAGCCCTGCTCGCCACCGGACTGATCCAGCTGCTGATCCTCACCACGCCGAAGCCGATGCGCTTCTTCGGCTGGGTGATCGGCCTGGCCACCGTCGCCGCGATGCTGGCGCCCTTCATCACCACCGAGGACAAAGGGTCGCGCTGGTACACCGCCGGACTCAACCTCGTGCTGGGGTTGGCGATCGGCACCCTCGTGTCCGGCGTCGCCAAGAGCGCGCTGCGCCCGCCCGTGATCCAACCGGCCACGCGGCCGACGCCGCCGCCCTATCGCTAAGGAGCTCCGATGTCGCATCACGCGGGCCGGATGACCCGGTGGATCGGCTGGATCCTCTTCGTCGGCATCGTCATGATCGTCAGCGGCCTGATCAGTGTGATCCAGGGTCTGGTCGCGCTCGTTGACGACGACTTCTACCTGGTCAAGGCCGAGGCGCTGGCCATCGACGTGAACTATTCGGTCTGGGGCTGGACGCTGGTCGCGTTCGGCGCGATGCTCATCGGCGCCGGCTACGCGGTGATGTTCGGCTACCTGTGGGCCCGGTTCATCTCGCTGATCATCGTCTTCCTGCACGCGATGATCAATTTGACCTTCCTGGCGGCGTACCCGATCTGGTCGATCATCTCGATCGGCCTGGACCTGATCGCCATCTACGCGCTCGCCGTGCACGGCGAGGAGGCCAAGTTGCTGCGCCGCTCGGAACGCGACTGACATGTCGCTGAGGATCCGGCTGACACACGAGACCGCCGAGGGAACCGCAGCCGGGATCTACGGCATCATCGTCAGCTCGGCCGTGCTGGTGACGGCGCACGCCGAGACCGCCTACAAGCTCGACATCATCGTGCTCGTCACGCTGATCATCTACTGGCTGGCCGAGCGGTACGCCCGGATCGTCGCCGAGCGGATCCACGAGGGACACCGGCCACGCTGGAACTCGGTGCGCCAGCAGCTCACCACCGGCTGGGAGATCATGAGCGCGTCGCTGGTGCCGCTGCTCGTGCTCCTGCTGGCCCGGGCGGCCGGCGCGGGGATGAACCTCGCGATCCTGTGCGCCCTGATCACCAGCACGCTGCTGCTCTGCCTGGCCGGCTGGCGGATGGGCGCTCGCCTGACCCCGGCCGAGCGGGTGGTGTCGACGCTGGTGGCGGGCGCGTTCGGCGGCGTCATGATCTTCCTGAAGATCCTTCTGCACTAACCCCTCCGGGATGAGGCGATCTCGGCGGATCCGACGCGACGATCGGTCCGGAGGAGGTGCAGAACCATGTTCGGATCTCGTCGCGTGGCCCGGCGCACCGGCCGCAGAACGGCACGCCGGGTGTCCCGGCGCCGCCGCTAGCCGCCCCCCACTGGCACGGCCGGGAACGGCCACCCGGCCGTGCCTCCATCCCTAGGAGCCCTCGATGACCATCACCTATCACACTCTGTCGGTCGACGAGGCCCTCAAGGCCGAGGAGGTCGACCGGCAGTCCGGCCTGAGCACCGCCGAGGTCGAGAAGAGACGGGCGCAGTACGGGCCCAACAAGTTCGCCGAGGGGCGCAAGGAACCCTGGTGGCGCTCCTTCCTGCGGCAGTACGCCGACCCGATGCAGATCGTCCTGCTGGTCGCCGGCATCGGCAGCATGGTGCCGCTCAAGCAGTGGGGCACCGGCATCCTGCTGATCCTGCTGACGCTGCTCAACGCGGCGCTCGGCCTGCATCAGGAGGGCAAGGCCGCGGCCGCGATCGGCGCCCTGCAGAAGATGATGATCGTCAAGGCCAAGGTGCGGCGGGACGGGACCCTCGTCGAGCTGCCGGCCGAGGAGCTCGTGCCCGGCGACGTCGTGCAGATCGAGGCCGGCGACCTGGTCCCGGCGGACGGGCGGCTGCTGCGGGCGGCCACCCTGGAGATCGACGAGTCGGCCCTGACCGGCGAGAGCCTCCCGGTCAGCAAGAGCGTGGAGGCGGTCGGCAGCGCCGACACCGACCTCGGCGACCGGTCCGACATGGCGTACATGAACACCAACGTCACCCGGGGCGCGGGCGAGCTGCTGGTCACCGCGACCGGCATGGAGACCGAGGTCGGACACATCTCCGGCATGCTGCAGACCGAGAAGGAGGAGGAGACTCCGCTGACCCGGCAGCTGGCGAAGCTGACCAACCAGATCCTCTACATCTCCGGTTTCGCGCTGCTCGCCTCGGTCATCATCAACCTGGCCCGCGGCAACGAGTTCAACGTGGTCTTCACGGCCGCCATCGCGTTCGCCATCTCGGCCATCCCGACCGGCCTGCCCGCCGTGGTCACGACCATCCTGTCGCTCGGCACGACCACCCTCGCGAAGGCCAACGCGATCGTGAAGCGGCTGCGCTCGACCGAGACGCTCGGCTCGACCTCGGCGATCAACTCGGACAAGACCGGGACGCTGACGCTCAACCAGATGACCGCCATCGAGATGACCATCCCGGGCCGGCGGTACACGATCTCCGGCAGCGGCTACTCGACCGACGGCGCCATCCAGCGGGTCGCCGGGCAACCGGACGTGCCGCTCGACGACTTCCTGCTGCCGATGGCGCTCGCCTCGGACGCGGTCGTCCACGACGGCACGATGATCGGGGACCCGACCGAGGGCGCGCTCGTCGTCCTCGCCGAGAAGGGCGGGATCTCGGTCGACGCGACCCGCGAGCACTACCCGCGCGTGGCGGAGCTGCCGTTCGACGCCGCGTACAAGATGATGGCGACCTTCCACCGGATGACCGACTCGTCGGGAAAGGACGTGATCCGGGCCTTCGTCAAGGGCGCCCCCGACCAGCTGCTGTCCCGCGCCACCCACACGCTCGCGCCCGACGATCTTTCCGTCAAGGAGGCCGACGCCGGCTTCAAGAAGCGCTACCTGGACGAGAACCGGCGGCTCGGCGAGCAGGGGCTGCGGGTCATGGCGACCGGGCGCAAGGACTTCGACCCGGCCACCTTCGACGCCGGCGGCGACCTGCTCGCGGCGCTCGACGGCATGACCGTGCTGACCCTGGTCGGCATCGTCGACCCGCCCCGGCCGCAGGCGCAGGCCGCGATCGTCGAGGCGCACGCGGCCGGCATCCAGGTCCGCATGATCACCGGCGACCACGCGGTCACCGCGGCCGCCATCGCGAGCAAGCTCGGCATCCGCGGCCGCGCCATCACCGGCGCCGACTTCGCGGCGATGACCGACGCGCAGGCCGACGAGCAGATCGACGGCATCGGCGTGATCGCCCGGGTCACCCCCGAGCACAAGGTCCGCCTGGTCGAGGTGCTCAAGCGCAAGGGACACATCGTCGCGATGACCGGCGACGGCGTCAACGACGCGCCGGCGCTGAAGAAGGCCGACATCGGCATCGCCATGGGGATCACCGGCACCGAGGTGAGCAAGGAAGCCGCCGCGATGATCCTCACCGACGACGACTTCGCGACGATCGTCAAGGCCGTACGGCTGGGCCGCGAGCTCTACGACAACCTGAAGAAGTACATCTTCTTCCAGATCGGCGTGCTCATCGGCATGGTCGTCACGTTCCTGAGCGCCAGCATCTTCAACATCGCGGCCGGCGTGCCGTTCGTGCCGCTGCAGACGCTGTGGCTGAACTTCACCACCCAGGTGTTCCAGTCGGTCGGCCTCGGCTACGGCAAGGGCGACCCCGACATCATGGCGCGCAAGCCCCGCCGATCCGACGAGCCGCTGCTCAGCCGCAAGTCGATGGGCTGGCTCGGCGTCGTCGGCCTGGTCATGGGCGTCAGCACGCTGATCGTCATCTGGTGGGGCGACCAGGAGTGGAACCTCGACACCGGCCGGACCATGGGCGTCACCGCGTTCTCCATCATGAACCTGTTCTTCTCGTTCACGGTGCGCAGCGACATCCGCTCGGTGTTCAGCGTGGAGACCTTCAGCGACCGCCGCTTCGTCATCACCAGCGGCATGTCGGTGGCGGCGATCTTCCTGGCCACGTCGCTCGACCTGTTCCAGCGGCTGCTCGGCACGGTCAGCCTCAACGCCGTGCAGTGGGTCATCTGCATCGGGGCCGCGCTGACCGTCATCGTCCTCACCGAGATCCGCAAGATGGTCCTGCGGCGCCGCACCCCACCGCCGGTGGCCGCGGAGCCCGTGCCGGTCGCCGTGCCGGCATGAGCGCCACCATCTCCGCGAAGCCGGCCCTCCCCGTGGCCGGCTTCGCGGGCGTGGTGAGCAGGACCATCGCATACATCGTCGACTCGCTGATCGTCTCGATCGCCTCGGTCGGGACCGCCGCCGGGATGAGCCTGGTCGCCTCTGTCATCGGCAGTGAGGCGCGCGACGTGGCCCGCACCCTCACGGCCGCCTACCTGGTGGCGCTGCCGGCGGTGTTCGCCTTCTACTGTGCCGTCCTCTGGGGGCTGACCGGCCGCACCGTCGGCATGGCCATGGTCGGCATCCGGGTGGTCGGCACCGACCGCGGCCCGGTCCGATGGTGGTCGGCGCTGCTGCGGGGGATCCTGCTGGCGTACTTCCCGATCGGCTCGCTGTGGCTGCTGGTCGATCGGCGGCACCGCGCGATCCACGACCTGATCGCCCGCACCCTCGTCATCCGGCGGTAAGGACGATTGCCAGTCCGGCCTCGCCGGGTCTACAAGGGAGTATGCGCGTGACACGCCGACTCCTGCCGTTGCTCCTCGCCGTGCCGGCCCTGCTCGCGCCGCCGGGCGTCGCCGCGGCTCACTCGCCGGCGCCGGGCCTGCTCCCCTTCCCCAGCAACCGGTTCACGGTCCCCGACCGCACCAGCCCGACCGGCCTGCGCGTGCAATTCGCCGCCGGCGCGCTCCCGGCGAACGTGGCCGGCAAGCACATCGACCCCACCGAGTGGAACAGGCAGGACGGCTTCAGCCCCGGCACCCCGATCCTCGCCGAGGTGCCCGGCCTCGACCCGACGGCCAGCGGCATCGCGCCGGTCACCGACGTCGGGCGCTCGCTGGCCGGGGACGCGCCGATCGTGCTGCTCGACACCCGCACCTGGCAGCGCACGCCGTACTGGGCCGAGCTCGACGCCCACGGGAGCGGCCTGCTCATCATCCGGCCCGCGGTGGCGTTGCGCGAGGCGACCCGGTACATCGTCGTGCTGCGCGGCCTGCGCTCCGGATCCGGCCGGATGATCCCGGCGCCCCGGCACGCGACCACTCTGCACTTGCCACCCGGCCTGCGCCGCGATCTGTACCGGGCGTGGGACTTCACCGTCGCGAGCGAGCGCAACCTCACCGGCCGGGTCGTGCACATGCGCGATGAGGCATTCGCGAAGCTCGGCCGGAACGCGCCGGCGTTCACCGTCACCCAGGTCACCGACTACACCGCCGAGCAGGACGCCCGCATCGCCCGCCAGGTGCGCGGCACGGTCGCGGTGCCGAGCTATCTGACCGGCGACGGCGGACCCGGCTCCCGGATGACCTACGGCGCCGGCGGTCAGCCCGCCCCCTCGGGCGTCATCGCGGCCGACTTCGTCTGCAACCTCCCGCGCTCGGCGACCGCGGCCACGCCGGCCCACCTCTCGCTCTACGGGCACGGGCTCCTCGGCGCGCCCACCGAGATCAACGCGGGCAACGTCAAGGACATGTCGCAGACGTACGATTTCATGTTCTGCGCGACCAGCTGGATCGGCCTCGCGAACGGCGACATCCCGTTCGTCGCCGGGGTCTGGGGCGACCTCAGCCAGTTCCCGGCCGTGCCCGACCGGCTGCAGCAGAGCTTCCTCAACTTCCTGTTCCTGGGCCGGGCGATGACCGCGCCCGGCGGCTTCGCCTCGAGTCCCGCGTTCCGCGACGCCCAGGGGCGCAGCCTGCTCGACCGGGCGGGTGGCATGCACTACGACGGCAACAGCCAGGGCGGCATCAACGGCGGCGCGCTCACCGCGCTCGCCCAGGACTGGACCCGCTCGGTGCTGGGCGTGCCCGCGATGAACTACAGCACGCTCCTGCAGCGCAGCGTCGACTTCGCGCCGTTCCAGCAGCTGATGGACCAGGCCTACCCCGACAAGACCGACCAGCAGCTGGTCCTGGCCCTGATCCAGATGCTGTGGGACCGCGGCGAGGCGAACGGCTACGCCCAGCACCTCACCGGCGACCCGCTGCCGCGCACGCCGCGCCACCAGGTCCTGATGCACGTGGCCTTCGGCGACCACCAGGTCTCCCCCGCCGCCGCGCAGGTGGAGGCCCGCACCATCGGCGCCCGGATCCACCGGCCGGCGCTGGCCCCCGGCTGGTCCGACGAGGTGGTGCCCTATCGGGGCATCAAGCCGATCACCAGATACCCGTACGGCGGCTCCGCGATCGTCATCTGGAACAGCGGTCAGGCGTACGCGCCACCGCCCACCAACCTCGCGCCGGCAGGCCCGCAGTACGGCGCCGACCCGCACGAGTTCCCTCGCGCCCAGCCCGGGGCACAGCTGCAGAAAGCCACGTTCCTGCTCACCGGAAAGGTGGTCGACGTCTGCCACGCGGCGCCGTGCCCATAGAGGCAAGGATCCGCGGAATCCATTGACGAGCATGTGTGCCCGGTGGTTCTGATTCCTTATCCCCGAAACTCAGAACCACCACCGGAGGCTCGACATGAGAGCGCTCTCCCTCCTCACCGCCGCGATCCTCCCGGTAGCCGCGGCCGGCGCCGTCCTCGTCCCCGCCGCGCAGGCCGCGGTGCCCGCCCCACCGCCCGGCTTCACGCTGACCTGGAGCGACGACTTCAACGGCGCGTCCGGAACCGGCATCGACCAGAGCCTGTGGAAGTACGACACCGGGCCGGGCAGCAGCTTCGGCACCGGCGAGATCGAGACCATGACCAGCAGCACCTCGAACGTCTACTACGACGGGCAGAGTCACCTGGTGCTGCAGGCGCTGCACTCCGGCTCCGACCCGCGGGCCGGCTGGACCTCCGGGCGCGTGGAGACCCAGGCGGCCACCTTCGGCGCGGCCCCGGGCGGCGTGGTCCGCATGGAATCGGTCCTGCAGCAGCCCAACGTGAACACGTCCAACGGCGCCGGATACTGGCCGGCCTTCTGGATGCTCGGCGCGCCGCTGCGCTCCGGCGTCTCCTGGCCCGGTTCCGGCGAGATCGACATCATGGAGGACATCAACGGCCGCAGCTCGGTCTTCAGCACCCTGCACTGCGGCGTCAACCCCGGCGGCCCCTGCAACGAGTCGACCGGCCTCGGCTCCGGCGAGCGGGCCTGCTCCGGCTGCCAGACCGGCTTCCACGACTACGCCGTCGAGATCGACCGCTCGACCTCGCCGGAGCAGATCCGGTGGTACCTCGACGGGACCAACTTCTTCACCCTCCAGGCCACCGCGGTCGACGCCACCACCTGGGCGAACGCCGTCGACCACCCGTTCTTCATCATCTACGACCTGGCCATCGGCGGCGGCTTCCCGGACGCGTTCGGCGGCGGCCCCTTCGCCAGCACGGTCTCCGGCGGCAAGCTGATCATCGACTCGGTAGCCGTCTACAACAAGGGCCCCGGCGGCGGAGGCGGCGGCACGGTCACCGGGCAGACCATCACCGGCCCCGGCGGCAAATGCGTGGACGTCTCCGGCGACGACACCGGCAGCGACGGCACCGCGGTCCAGTTGTGGGACTGCCAGTCGTCCGCAAAGGACCAGCACTGGACCTGGAGCGGCCAGACCCTGCAGACCCTCGGCAAATGCCTGGACATCGCGGGCGGCGTCAACGCGTCCGGCACCAAGCTGCAGCTGGCCACCTGCAACGGCGGCGGCTACCAGACGTGGGTGACCCAGCCCAACGGCGCGCTGCGCAACCCCACCACCGGCCGGTGCGCCGATTCCCCCAACGCAGCCACCGCCAACGGCACCCGCCTGCAGATCTGGGACTGCAACGGTTCCGGCGCCCAGAAGTTCACCATCGGCACCCCGATCTACGGCCCGGGCGGCAAATGCGTCGACGTGGCCGGCGACGACAACGGCGGCGACGGCACCGCGGTCCAGCTCTGGGAATGCCAGCAGAGCACATCACAGGACCAGAAGTGGACCTGGAACGGCCAGACCTTGCGCTCGCTGGGCCGGTGCCTCGACATCGCCGGCGGGGTGAACGCGGCCGGCACGAAGCTCCAGCTGGCCACCTGCAACGGCGGTGGCTATCAGAACTGGGTCGCCAACGCCGACGGCTCGATGTCCAACCCGGCGACCGGGCGGTGCATGGACTCGCCTTCCGCCGCGACGGCCAACGGCACCCGCCTCCAGATCTGGGATTGCAACAGTTCCGCCGCCCAAAAGTTCGCCATGGCCTGACTCACGCCCGCGCCTGGACGGTTTGACTCTGAGCGCGACCGGCGCGGAATGTTCGCCTAGGCCACCACCCGGCTTGGCCTGCGGGAGTGGCTTTCCTCGGGTGACCACAGCGCGGTAGCCCGACCACTCGGGTTGAGGTGAACGCCAAGGTCAGCCATGCGGGTAGCGGTGAGTGACCAAGCTCCTGGCCGTCACCGGATGCCATGCAAGGTTTCGGGCGGGGGTGACCCAAGACCGGCCTAAAACGCTCCACAGCCGGTCTTGGGTCACCCCGCCCGAAACCGTCAAACCGGCGCCGATCGACGCTTCCAGGCGATGTCGATTCCCGCGCTGAGGGCGATGATGGCGAGCAGCGCGACGATCGAGGCGGGCTCGTGGATCAGGTCGGTGAAGACGAAGGTCAGCAGGACCACGCCGGCGGCGGCGATCGCGAGGGCCAGGATCGCCGTGTTGGCGCCGGTCTCGCCGCGGACGCGGAAGTGGGCGGCGGTGACCAGCATGAAGATCAGCAGAGCGACCGCGCTGCCGATGGAGGCGATCGCGGTCAGCCGGAACAGCAGCACCAGCGCGAGGCAGGCGGCCGCCTGGACCAGCAGGCCGACCGGCACGCGCCCGCGCAGCCGGCGTCCCATCACCGGTGGGAACTGTCCGGTGTCGACGAGCCGCTCGGACAGGCCGGCCGCGGGGTACAGGCCGGCGTTGGTGGCGCCGGCGGTGGCGAACAGCGCGGTGATGGCCATCAGGGTGTACCCGGCGTCGCCCAGGGTCGGCTGGGCGGCCACGGCGATGGCGGTGGCCCCCGACGAGATCACCTCGTCGACGGGCAGCGTGCCGAAGACGCCCAGTGAGATCGCGAGGTAGATCGTCGTGGCGATGCCGAGGGCCAGGAACATCGCCCGGGGCAGCTGGCGGGACGGCCTTTCGAGGTCCTTGGCGGTGAAGGTGATGATCCCGAAGCCCAGGAAGGCGAAGAAGGTCAGCGCCACGCTGGAGACGATGTCGCGCAGCGGCGGGTAACCCGACGGCGCCAGCAGCTCCGGGTCCAGGTTGACGATGGTGACGATGGAGAACACGACCAGGATGCCGAGGACGACATAGACGATCAGCGTCTGCGCCCGCGCCACCAGCGTCGAGCCGACGACGTTCACCGCGGTCATGACCACGATGATCAGTACCGCGAAGAACTTGGCCCACGCCGCGCTCTCGTCGGCGAAGACCGCGGCGGCGTAGTCGCCGAACGACACCGCGACCATCGCCGTCACCACCGCGTTGGCCAGATAGGTCAGCCACGCGGTGATTCCGGTCAGATGGCCGTCGCCGAAGCCCTTGGCGACGTACTCGAGCAGCCCGCCGGCGGACGGGTATCGCGCGCCCAGGCGGGCGAAGGAGTATCCCTGCAGGACCGCGACCACACCCGCGATGAGGAACGACAGCCACACCGCCGCTCCGGCCACCTCACCGGCCGCGCCGAGCAGCGAGAAGATGCCCGCACCGACCATCGCCCCGACACCGATGAACGCGGCCTGCCGGACCGACAGATATTTGACGTTGCTCAGCTCCTGATGAGTGGACATCTGAACCCCCAACCCCGGGCCGGGCGGACTAGACAGGCGCGCCGGAGGGTGTGACCACCGTGCCGGCCTTGCCGGAAAGGATCAGCGCGGCGTCCTCGAGGGCGCCGATCGCGGCCGTGTCGCCGGTCATCTCGACGAAGCGGCACACCGCCTCGACCTTCGGCCCCATCGACCCGGCGGCGAAGTTCTCCCGCCGCAGCGCCGCCGGGGTCGACCGCGATATCGGCTGGGGGTTCGGGCCGCCGAAGCCGCGCACCACGTGGGGCACGTCGGTCAGCAGGAGCATGGCGTCGGCGTCCAGGGCCTCGGCCAGCACCTCGGTGGCCAGGTCCTTGTCGACCACCGCCTCCACCCCGGACAGCCGCCCGTCCTCGCCGCGGACGACCGGGATCCCGCCGCCGCCGGCGCAGACCACGATCGCGCCGGAGTAGAGCAGCGAGCGGATGACCCGGGTCTCGACGATCCGGCGCGGTTTGGGCGACGGCACCACCCGCCGCCAGTACTTGCCGTCCTCGGCGATCGCCCATCCGCGGGAGGCGGCCAGCTGTTCCGCGGTCTGCTTGTCGTAGACCGGCCCGACGAACTTCGTCGGCGCCTGGAACGCCGGATCGTCCAGCGACACCAGCGTCTGGTCGAGCAGCGCCACCACCTGCTTGCCGGGCAGGGCGTTCTGCAGGGCCTGCAGCAGCCAGTAGCCGATCATGCCCTGGGTCTGCGCGCCCAGCACATCCAGCGGGTACGGCGTCGTCAGGGCCGGGTCCGCCGCGCTCTCCAGAGCGAGCATGCCGACCTGCGGGCCGTTGCCGTGGGTGATCACGACCTCGTGCTCCTGGGCCAGCGGCGCCAGGGCCTGGATCGCGCGCAGGGCGTTGGCCTGCTGCACCGCGGCGTCGGGCTTCTCGCCGCGCTGCAGCAGGGCGTTGCCGCCGATGGCGATCACGATCCGCATCGGTCAGCTCCCGAGGGTGGCGACCATGATCGCCTTGATCGTGTGCATGCGGTTCTCGGCCTGGTCGAAGACGATCGAGTACGGCGACTCGAACACCTCGTCGGTGATCTCCAGGGCGTCCAGCCCGGTGTGCTCGAAGATCTCCTCACCGACCTTGGTGCGGCGGTCGTGGAAGGCGGGCAGGCAGTGCATGACCTTGACCGCCGGGTTCTGCGCGGCCCGGACCGTCTCCATGTTGATCTGGTACGGCTTGAGCAGCGCGATCCGCGAGTCCCACTGATCCTTCGACTCGCCCATGGACAGCCAGACATCGGTGTAGAGGAAGTCGCAGCCGGCCACGCCCGCGTTCACGTCCGCCGTCTGCGTGATCCGGGCGCCGGTCTGCTCGGCGATCCGGCGGGCCTCCTTGACCACGTCGTCGTGGTTCCACCGGCCGTCGGGGGCGACCATCCGCACGTCCATGCCCATCATGGCGCCGCCGATCAGCAGCGAGTTGCCCACGTTGTTCTCGGCGTCGCCGAGGAACGCGAAGGCGACCTCGTTGTCGTGCTTGACCGTGTGCTCGCGCATGGTGAGCAGATCGCACAGCGTCTGGGTGGGGTGCCACTCGGTGGACAGCCCGTTCCACACCGGCACGCCGGAGTACTTGGCGAGCGTCTCCACGTTCTCCTGGCCGAAACCGCGGTATTCAAGGCCGTCGTAGAAGCGGCCCAGAACCCGGGCGGTGTCCGCGATGGACTCCTTGTGACCGAGCTGCGTGCTGCCGGGATCGAGGAACGTCACGTGGGCGCCCTGATCGTGGGCGGCGACCTCGAAGGCGCACCGCGTCCGCGTCGACGTCTTCTCGAAGATGAGCGCGATGTTCTTGCCGGCGAGGCGCGGGACCTCGGTGCCGGAGTACTTGGCGGTCTTCAGCTCCGCGGCCAGCCGCAGCAGGTACCGCCACTCGGCCGTGGTGAAGTCGAGCTCCTTGAGGAAGCTGCGGTTACGCAGGTTGAAAGACATGGGTCGCCCTCCTAGGCGGCGTCGCGTTCGATCGGGCAGGTCATGCAGCGGGGGCCACCCCGGCCGCGGCCGAGCTCGCTGCCGGCGATGGTGATGACCTCGATGCCGTGCTTGCGCAGGAACGTATTGGTCGTGACGTTGCGCTCGTAGCCGACGATCACGCCGGGCTCGACCGCCAGGAAGTTGTTGCCGTCGTCCCACTGCTCGCGCTGGGCGGCGCGCTCGTCCTCGTCGGTGATCAGCACCCGGTAGTTCTCCAGGCCGATGGCCTCGGCGATGGCCGGGAACAGGTCGTGGTTGGCCTCGACGTTCAGCCCGCCCTGCGGTCCGGGCTTGACGGTCCAGGAGCGCAGCTCGCCCTTGAGGTACGGGTACCGCACGAACGTGTCCTTGTCGATCATGGTCATGACCGTGTCGAGGTGCATCATGGCGTGCGAATGCGGCAGCTCGATCGCGATGACCTTCTCGGCCGCGCCCGCCGCGAACAGCCTCTGGGCGAGGTTTTCCACGCCCATGGCGGTGGACCGTTCCCCCAGGCCGATCATCACGACGCCCCGGCCGAGCACGTGGATGTCGCCGCCCTCGAGGGTGGCGAACCGGTGCGGCGGCTCGTCGGTGCCGTACCAGATCTGGAAGTCGGCGTCGGCGAACATCGGGTGGTAGCGGTAGATGGCGGTGCTGTGCACGGACTCGCGCAGCCGGGCCGGCATGGCCATCGGGTTGATGCTGACCCCGCCGTAGATCCAGGCCGAGTTGTCCCGCTGGAACAGGTGGTTGGGCAGCGGGGTCAGGACGAAGTCGTCGGCGTTCATCAGCTCCCAGCGCAGGCTGTTGACCGTGAACCCGGCCAGCTCGCTCTTGAGCACGCCGCCGATGAGCAGCTCGGAGAGGCGGGAGCTGTCGGCCTGCTCGGCGAGGCGGCGCAGTGGGTCGGCGAGGTTGGGGCCGACCGTGTCGTCGTTGATGACCCGCTCGAGGACCCAGTCGCGGGCTTTCTGGTCCTCGAGGACCTCGGCCAGCAGCTCGCCGAAGTAGTGCACGGTGATGCCGCGCTCGCGCAGCACCGAGGCGAAGGCGTCGTGCTCCTCGCGGGCCCGCTTGGCCCACAGGATGTCGTCGAAGAGCAGGGAGTCGACGTTGTCGGGGGTCAGCCGGCTGAGCTCGATGCCGGGCCGGTGGAGGATGACCTGGCGCAGGCGGCCGGTCTCGGAGTCGACGTGGAAGCTCATGTTCTCCCGCCTCAGCGGTAGGGCGGCACCGGTGGCGGGGCGGCCATCCGGCTCCGCATGGACAGGTAGACCGGCACGCCGATCAGCAGCGCTCCCCCGGCCATCAGGAACGGTCCCCACACCACGTACCAGTGCTCCTGGCCGGTGTTGCGCGAGTACCAGACGAACAGGATCGAGAAGATCAGGGCGACGATCGCGACGCCCGCGTCGCGGGCGAAGCGGGGGGTGTGCATTTCGCGTTGGTCACGCAGGCGCCACTTCAGCTGGGCGAGGGCCGAGAAGGCGTACGGGATGGCAGCCGTGATCCCGGTCATCAGCACGAGCGTGTTGAACACCGTCGCCCCGCTGGTGCCCAGGAAGCTGAGCACCATCGCCAGGCTGGCCAGCACGGTCGAGGCGACGATGCCGACGGCCGGGACCCCGCGGGAGGAGTTCCGGCCGAACGACGCCGGGAACAGCCCGTCGTGCGCGGCCGCGTACGGCATCTCGGCGCAGATCATGGTCCAGCCGTTGAGCGCGCCGAACCCGGAGACGATGACCGCCGCGGCCACCAGGTCGCCGGCCCAGTGCCCGCTGCCGGCCATCGAGTTGGCGGCCACCGAGTAGGACGCCTTGTTCTCGTCGAGGGCCAGCTGCGTGGTCGGCACGATCCCGAAGATCGCGACCATCGAGAGCAGGTAGACCGCGGCGCTGGCGAGGGTGCCGAACACCGTGGCCCGCGGGACGTTGCGCTCCGGGTTGCGGACCTTGTCGGCGGCGACCGCGGCGGTCTCCACCCCGAGGTAGCTGAACAGGCAGATCGCCATGGCGCTGCCGATCGCGCCGATGGTGCTCTGGCCGCTGACGTTCCACGGGGTGAAGTTGCCGGTGCTGATGAAGAACAGCCCGGCCGTCGACATGATCGCGAGGGGGATGAACTTGATGACCGTGGTCCACAGCTGAACCGCCGCCATGCTCTTCGTGCCGACCAGGTTGACCAGGGCCGGCAGCCACAGGCCGACCAGCGCGATCACGATCGACCAGCCGGTGACCCCGTCCTTGTTGATGAAGTACTCGACGTAGAACACCCAGCCGGTGACGATCGCGGCGTTGCCGGCCCACGCGGTGATCCAGTACGACCAGGCGTTGGTGAAACCGGTGGCGTTGCCGAAGGCCGCGCGGGCGTACGCGTAGGGGCCGCCGTCGGCGGGCAGGCGGCGCGACAGCGAGGCGAACATGACCGCCAGGGCGAGCGCGCCGACCGTGGTCAGCGCCATGGCCGCGATGCTGATCGGGCCGATCGCGGCGAGCGAGTAGGGAAGGTTGAAGATGCCGACGCCGATGATGCTGCCCAGGATCAGGGCGGTGGCCTGGGGCAGGCCCATCGTGCGCTGGGATTTGGTCTCTTCGGCGGACACCGCGACCATGGCTTCTCCCGTGACAGGTCAGCGTGGGGTGAAGGCGCCCAGCTCGTCGTCGCCCTTCTGGATGACGCCGTAGCTGGACTCGGGCACCGCGTTCCAGGCGCCCTCCAGCTCGCCGAGGGGCTCGGAGACGATGAGCCGGGTCTCCTCGGAGAGCCCGCGCAGCAGCTCCATGTCGGGGTGCAGCGCGCGTAACGCGTTCAGTTCGGTGCTGAAGAACAGGGTCCGGCTCTTGCCCTCGCTGGAGTAGCGGAAGGCCCAGACCCGGTCGCCGTCGGTGGCGCCCACGGTCATCTGCAGGGGGTTGGCGACGCCGTGGGTCTTGGCGACCTGCTCGACGAAGCCCGCCATCCGCTCGACGGCGAGCAACGGGTCGTCGCGCAGGCCGAAGGTCAGGGCCAGGTAGAACATGACCTCGGAGTCGGTGGAGCCGGCGATGCTCGGGAACAGGTCGGGGTCGATGGCCAGCATCAGGTCGCGGCGGAGCTCGCGGAAGTTGTGGATGGCGCCGTTGTGGCACCACAGCCAGCGGCCGTACCGGAAGGGGTGGCAGTTGGTCTGCTGCACGGGGGTGCCGGTGCTGGCGCGGATGTGCGCCAGGAACAGGCCGGAGCGCGTCACCCGGGCGAGCTCGCGCAGGTTGACGTCGCCCCAGGCCGGTCCGACGCCGCGGAACAGGGCGGGGATCGGCTGGTCGGACGGCTCGTACCAGCCGACGCCCACGCCGTCGCCGTTGGTGGTCTCGACGCCGAGCCGGGAGTGCATGCTCTGGTCGATGAGGGAGTGTCGCGGTTTGTAGAGAAGTTCGTCGATCAGGATGGGAGTTCCCGAGTAGGCCAGCCAGCGGCACATGCCGATCCCCCTTCGTCACCGTCAGGGTGGCGGGGGCGGCCCAAGACCTCATCACCCCCGGCGGATGAGGTCCAGCCATCCCTTCATGAGCGCGTGCACGGCGTCGGCGCTGTCCAGCGGGCGGTCGACCGGCAGGGCGACCGGATGGATCAGGACCGGGCGGTTCTGCCAGCCGCCCAGGCCGCCGTGGCAGCCGACCAGCTCCTCGAACGCGGCCACCTCACCGGTTGCCGGGTCGTGCAGGCTGTTGACGAGGATGTCGGGCGCGTTGCCGAGCCGGTCGTGGCGGCGCAGGTCGCCGGCGGCATACGGGCCGAAGCCGTCGAGCGGGTCGGCGCCGGTCACCACGTCGCCGTCGAGCAGCCGGCGGCCGCCGGAACCGAGCACCACCGGTCCCTCGGCCGAGCGCACCAGGACCCACCCGACCCCGGGGTGCGCGACCAGCCGGTCGACGAGCCCGGGCGCGTGCTTCTCGATCTCCTCCAGCTGGAGGCGGCCCGGTTGCCGGGCGAGGTAGACCAGCCCGAGATTCCCGGAGGCCACGACCACGAACTCGGACGTGTCGATCGCCGGGCGCGCAGTGGTGACCGATGAGGACGGCAGCAGGCTGGCGCGAAGCGTCGCGGCCCGGCCCTCCTGCTCGTCGTCGGTGGCCAGCGCGACGTCACCGCGCACGAGATCCTCGAGGCCGATCCCGTAGCGCTGCCGGAACGTGGCGCCCTGGCTCTGCCCGTGGTCGGACACCACGACGAAGTGGTACGGCCGGGGCGCCGCCGCCGCGACCTCCTCGAGGTTGGCGAGCACCCCGTCGATGCCCTCGAGGGCGGCGAGCGCCTCGGGCCGGGCCGGCCCCGCGTGGTGCGCGATCTCGTCGTAGTCCACGAAGTCGCAGTAGATCGAGGGCGTCCCGCGCATCATGTGCTCGGCGAGGATCGCCAGGTTGAGGTGGCGCAGCAGCACGTTGGTGACCCCGCGCAGCAGCACGTACGAGGGCTCCCGCTTGATCCGCGGCTCGACCCGCCGCAGCCGTTGCCGCCGGGCCTGGTGCAGCTCCTTCACGATCTCGCCCACCGTGAGCACCATCGAGCGGGTCAGCCCGAACGGGTCGAGCAGGTAGGCGCTCAGGTACCGGGCCGGCCCGCGACCGGCGCGCGCCGTGCTCATCGTGAGCAGGCTGACCGGCGCGTCCCCGGAGAACACGTTGCTGACGCTGACCCCGCCGTCGGCCAGCAGCCCGTTGCCGTCGCTGAGCCGGGTCTCGACCACGGCGGCGTCGGCCGGCTGGTTCGTCACGATCAGGCGGCCGCTCTCCTTCTCGTACCATCGAAATGCCGGAACCTGGTCGCTCGCGCCGTGCAGAAGGCCCGCCTGGCTCGCCGGCGTCGTCGCCGGCAGCTGCGCGTGCCACTCGGTCAGCGCGTGGCTCCCCGACCGCAGCCACCGGCCCAGGGTCGGCAGGTTGCCGGTGTCGAGCGCCCAGCCCGCGAGCGGCGCCGACAGCCCGTCGATCTGCACGAAGACCACGCCCGGCACGTCGGTTCCGGGCACCTTCCCGCGGAAGCGCCGGTTGACCCAGAGCAGGTGCCGGGTGACCGCCTCGGTACGCCCGGCGGTGACCACCCACAGCGCGATGGTGATCAGGATCGAGTAGATCCACGAGGCCCAGAACGCGGTCCGGAAGTCGCGGACGTGGATGCCCGGCGTGATCGCGAGCGCCAGCCAGACGAGGGCGGCCTGGGCGAGGAGCCAGCCGGCCAGCACGCCGATCCAGCCGATCTTCGTCATCAGCGCCGCGACCGCCGGCCGGATCACCACGCCGAACAGTCCCAGCAGGATGGCGGCGAACAGCACCGACCACCCGTCGTCGGCCGTGAGGCCGGGCAGTGCCAGGACCGTGAGTCCCAGCGCCGCCCAGCCGCCCAGCACTATCCCGGCGGCGCGCATCGGCTAGGCGGGGGCGCGCCGCACGACGAAGGCGAGCGCCACCTCGCCGGCGCCCACCACGATGCTGCTGATGCCGGTGAGCAGCACCAGCGTGGCCAGCGAGAGGCCGGGGGCGAAGACGAAGATCAGGCCGGCGATCAGCGAGAGGGAGCCCACGACGATCAGCGCGGTCCGCTCGCCGCCCTGGCGCTGGACGCCGACGAGCACCGCGGTCAGGCCGGTGAGGATCCAGGTGATCGCGAACAGCAGCGCCAGCAGCGCGACCCGGGTGACCACGTTGCGCAGGCAGATGACGCCGGCGATCAGCACCAGGATGCCGATGACGCCGGACAGGACGTTGCGGACGATGCTTCCGCTGGGCAGGAACGCCCCGATGATCCGGGCCGCGCCGGCGACGAACAGCCACACGCCGGCGAGCGCCGCCATGATGCGGATCGTGATGTCGGGCCAGACCAGCACGGCGATGCCGAACGCGACGCCGAGCAGACCGGTGATCAGGACGGTCCACCAGGGGAACGGCTGGGCGCGGACCTCGGCGACGACGCCGGGCCACTCACGAGTCTCGGACATGGTGCTCAGCCAACGCCGTACGCGATGACTGGTCTTCATCCCGCAGGGATGCTTCAGAGCAGGCCCAGCTGGCGTGCCCGGACCACCGCCTCCCGCCGGCGCGCCGCCCCGAGCTTGCGGTAGATCGAGCGCATGTGCGCCTTCACCGTGTTGATCGAGATGTTCAGGTTGCCGGCGATCTCGCCCGCCGTGAGCACCGTGGGCAGGTAGCGCAGCACGTCGCGCTCCCGCTCGCTGAGCACGTCGGACGGCGCCGCGGTCTCGTCGCCGGGCCGCTTCGGCGGCATCACCGCCGGGGTCGCCGTGTGCTCCTCCACCCACCGGCGCCGGTCGAGCAGGACGGCCAGGCGGCGCTGGTCGAACGAGCGGAACACCGCCCCGAAGCCCTCCCGCTCGGCGATGGCCACCGCGCGCGAGATCGCGTCGATCGACCGGTTGCCGTGCCCCTCGGCGTCGGCCGCGAACGCCGTGGCGATCCAGGCCGTGACCGCCGAGACGTGGTCGGTGCTCTGCCGCACCCGGGCCAGCAGCCGCTCGGCCGCGTCGTGCTCACCCACCGCCAGCAGCGCGCGGGCCAGGCAGACCAGCTCGTGCGGGTTGAGCACGCCGCGCGGCAGATCCCGGTCGTAGCGGGCCACCACCTCGCGCGCCCCGCCGAGGATCAGGTCGGCCTCCGACTCGGCGAGCCGCAACCAGCGCTCGAGCACCGGCGCCACCAGGGTCGCCGGCGCGTCCGCGCGGGTCTGCCGCAGCATCGCCCGGGCGGCGGCCGCCTCGCCCGCGAAGAGCAGCATGTGCGCGCGGACCAGCACCGCGAGCACGGCCGGGGCGGCGGCCGGCTCCTCGCCGCCGGCGTGCAGCGCCTTTCGCAGCGCCTCCTGCGCCTCGGCGGCCCGGTCGCGGCCGACCTCGATCAGCGCGTGCGTGAGGTACGCGATCGCGACCTGCGCCGCGCCGTCGAAGCCGTTGCGCCGGGCCAGGTCGAGCGCGGAGGTCACGAATTCGGTGGCCTCGCGCACCGAGCCCTGCAGCAGCACCAGCAACCCCAGGTGGGACAACGCGTTGATCTCGGTGAGCGTGGAACCGACGCTGCGGGCCGCCGTGGCGGCCGCCCACAGGTAGCGGTCGGCGTGGTCGGGCTTGTCCATCCACAGCAGCCCGGCGCCCTTCTCGTTGAGCGCGACCGCCCGGTAGTGCAGCAGCGAAGGCAGCTCGTCGAGGCGGAACCCGGTGAGCAGCTTCAGCGTCTCGGTGGACTTCTCGATCAGCCCCGGCATGTCGCCGACCCGCCAGTGCAGGACGCCCGCCTCCATCAGGCGCAGCGTCATGTCGGTCGAGGTCGCGACGCCGGTCTGCCGCTGCGCGACCGAGCGGGCCAGCCGCAGCAGCCCGGCCGTGCCGGCCCGGTCGCCGCTGATGTACCGCGCGGCCGCGCCGCAGAGGGCCAGCTCTGCGGTCGCGGCGTGTTGCTCGGGCGGAATCCGCAGCAGGACCGCGCCGAACGACCGCTGCTCGCCGGAGAGCACCCGGACCATGGCCCGCTCCACGACCAGCCGGCCCAGGTACGCCCAGTCGCCCGACTCGGCGGCGTGCCGGAGCGCCTCGCCGATCTGCTCCTCCGCGGCGAACCACTGCGCCGCGAGCAGGTGCAGCTCGCTCTCGGCGCCGGGCCGGTCGAGCTCGATCTGATGCCGCAGCGCGTCGCGCAGCATGGGGTGGTATCGGAACCAGCTGGGCCGGTCCTCGACCCGGGTGACGAAGGCATTCCCGCTCTCGAGGCGCTCGAGGAGGCGGCGGCTGTGCGATTCGCCGGTGAGCGCGTCGGCGAGCGGGCCGCAGATCTCCTCGGGCACGCTGGTGCGGACCAGGAACTGCCGCATCTTGGCCGGCAGCCCGGCGACGACCTCGCGCAGCAGGTAGTCGGAGACCGCCCGGATCTCGCCGTTGTCCAGCGCGCCGTGCTCGGCCAGCACGTCGGCCAGCAGCTGCAGGCCGACCACCCAGCCCTCGGTTCGCTCCAGCAGGTCCGCCAGCTCCTCCACCGGCAGCCGGCGTCGGTGCACGGCCGGCAGCTCGGCCGCCTCGGGCGCGAGGAACGCGAGGTGCCGGGCGCGGATCTCGGTGAGGTCTCCCCCGCCCCGGAACCGGTGCAGCGGCAGGGCCGGCTCGCTGCGGGTGACCAGCACCAGCCGCAGCGCCGGCGGCGGGTCGTGCAGCAGGCCGGTCAGGCCGCCGATCACCCGGGAGTCGTCGACCTCGTGGAAGTCGTCGAGGACCAGCACGACCGGCGTGGGCAGCGCGTCGAGACCGGCGAGCACCTGGGCGAAGGAGGACTGCACGCCGACGTCGACGTGTTCCAGCTCGTTGCCGCACGGAATGGCGCCCGCCATCCGCAGCGCCATCACGAAGTCGGACCAGAACGCTTTCGGATCGTTGTGCTGCGGCCCGAGGGTCAGCCAGGCGATCGGGCCGGACGTCACCCGCTGCTCCGCCCACGAGGCGACCAGCGTGCTCTTGCCCCAGCCCGGCCCGGCGCAGACGAGGGTCACCGGCCCGCGCACCCCCGCGTCCAGCATCTCCGCCAGGCGGCGGCGCCGGACCATGGGCTGTCGCACCGCCGGGCGCCCCAGCCGCCCGCCGGCCCACTCGGCCTGCGCTGTGATCCTTCCGGACTCCCTCACGTAACAACCACCCCCGCGGTCGAACCCCCGGCGGCCCCAGATATTGGCCCGGCGTGTGGCGCCGGGCGACGGCGATCATTTTCACGCTCCGCCGTTCGTGCCGCCGATACGCCAAGGTCCTTTGTGGAAGGGCCTTGGCTCACGAACTACAGAGAGTGACCGTCGTCGTACTTGTCATGCGTCCCCGCCCACACCCCAACACAGAACGCAGCGGAAAAGCAACACCATCGCTTCCTCATCCCGCCGGTATGAAGCGCCGGAGAAGGCGGCGGGCGATCCTCGGTCGAAGATTCCCGGTGCCGTACCCAAGGAGTAGATGTGTCGAGTCCCCCGCTTCCCGAGCGCCGGCTACGGCATCCCGTCGAGGTGCCGTTCTACCTGTTCATGGTCGCGCTCAATGTGATCATCATCGTGGCGATCGTCACCGCCGCCTCGACGCTGCCGTTCCTGCCCGACTCGGTGCGCGAGTCGGGCTGGGGCGTGACGATCCGATCCGCCTTCATCGCGTTGCTGCTGCTCATCCCCGGCCTGGTCATCATCCGCGAGACGCAGCGCGCATCGGTACGCGGCCAGGCCGTCGAGTTGTCGCAGCGCCAGTTCCCCGAGATCTACCGCACCGCCGAGGACTTCGCCGGCGCGCTCGGCCTGCGCCGCCGCCCGACCATCTATCTGGCCAACGGCAACGGCACGCTGAACGCGTTCGCGGCCCAGGCCACCGGGCACGACTACGTGGTGCTGGCCAACGAGCTGTTCGCCAACCTGTACAACAACAACCGCGAGGGGCTGCGGTTCATCCTCGGCCACGAGCTCGGCCACATCCGGCTGCACCACGTCGGGCTGTGGTACCAGCTGTCGGTGGCGTACTCGGAGCGCATCCCGCTGCTCGGCCCGGCCCTGTCGCGCCTGCGGGAGTACAGCTGCGACCGGCACGGCGCCTACCTGTGCCCGGACGGCGTGAACGGCCTGGTCGTGCTGACCGCGGGCCGGTACGTGGAGAACGACGTCAACGTCGACGAGCTGCTCGAGCAGGGGCGCAAGCTGCACGGCTTCTGGACCGGGCTGGCCCAGCTCCCGCAGTCGCACCCGTTCACCGTGCGCCGGCTCGAGCACCTCTTCCGTCTCGGCCTGCTGCACAAGCACCGGGCCGCCAAGTCGACGGTCTGAGCAGCGCGAAGACGTCGGCCGCCGGTGATCTCCCGTCACCGGCGGCCGACGCCTTTTCACCCCCGGATCAAGACCCCAGGATCCTGGCCTTCTGCTGCTGGAACTCCTGCTCGGTCAGCACGCCCTGCGCCTTGAGGTCGCCGAGCTGCTTGAGGGCGTCCAGCTTCGATTGCATGTCGTCCGCGGGCGGGGCCGCCGGCACCGGCGCCGCGACGTAGACCTGCTGCGGCGGCGCCTGCTGTTGCTGCTGCGCCTGCTCGTAGTAGGCGTCCGCCTGTTCCTGCTCGGCCTGCTGCTGCCACCGCCCGGCCTGGCGACGGGAGACCCGGTTGGACACGGCGGTGGCGGTGCCCGCGACCACGGCGGTGCGCGCCATACCCCTCAGAAGACCCATCTCAGCTCCTCACGTATTCGCTCTCGGTGGCGTCCAGCGCCGCCAGCAGGGACTGGACCGGGATCCGGCCGCCCGCGATCACGCGGCCGCCGGCCCGCCGCACGGACACCGCGAACGGGGCCGCCCAGACGTTCTCGTACACGATCAGAGCCGCCGCGCTTCCGGGCTCCAGCACCGCGGCGGCCTCCTCGAGGTCGTCGCCGCCGATCATGCCGGAGGCGGCGCCCTGGAAGATGGCGAGCCCGCTGTCCAGCTGCTCGCCGACCAGCTCGTTAACCGTGCCGTCCTCGTTCTTGCGGAGGAACCTCAGGTCGAGGACCCGGATGATGCCCCGGTCGACCAGGTTCACGATGTGCGGCAGGCCGTCGCCGGCCCGGGCGCCAGGGGGAAACTCGATGCAGAGATAGTCGACCGGGCCCATCTCCTGAAGATCGTCCATGGTGCTCCCTTTCACTTCACGGTCCGCCGACCGCCGCCAAGGCGTTCGGGATGTGCATGAGGGCGAGGACGGTGCCGTCGGTCGACGCGACCTCGCTGGCCAGGTCGTTCACCCACAGGTGCTCGACCAGTACGGCGAGGGCGTCGGTCTGATCATCGACGAGCTCGCCTACCTCGTCGATGTCGGTCTCGGTGATCAGTCCCGTGGCCAGCCGGGCGATGTCGAGCGGATCGCCGAAGAGCCCGGGCAGCTCGCTGAGCTCCACCCCGCAGGCGCCGCCGGCCGCGTCGGTGCGGACCACCAGCACGTCGACCACCCGGACTCCGGGGGCGCCGTGCAGCCGGTCGAGTGTCGTCAATACGCCGTCGTTGAGTCTCGCCGCGGGGAAGGACAGGACGATGAGTTCCAGCGGACCCAATGCCATGACCCTCAGCATGCGCCCGGTTCTCATGACGCCGCCTCACCCGTTGCGGATGAGACGGGCGGCCGCTTGATCGGGAGGAACGCGGCCGCTAGCAGGCCCAGCAGCGAGATCCCCGCGAGCAGGCCGAGCGCCACCGCGAACGGGGTGCCGAGCCGCTGGCCGCTCGCCGCCACCAGGATCGAGCCGGCGATCGCGACGCCCAGCGACGACCCGAGGTTGGACAGGCTGCGGGACAGGCCGGAGATGTCGGCCTGGTCCTCGTCGCCGAACGACGACTGCACCACGTTGACCGAGGCAGTGAGCATCACGCCCACGCCGAAGCCCATCAGGAACAGCCCGGGGACGAAGGTCCAGACCGCCGAGTCCTCGCGCACCAGCAGCGGCACCAGGACCATGCCGATCGTGGTGAGCACGAATCCGCCGCGGACGAGGATCGCCTGCGGGCGGCGGCGCGCCATCCGCCCGGCGATCGCCGAGGCCAGCAGCACGCCGACGGTGGCCGGGGTGAGCAGCAGCCCGGTGTGGATCGCGTCGTAGTGGCGCACCTGCTGGATGTACACGGAGATCACGAAGAACGAGCCCTGCATGATCAGCCATTGCACGAGCTGGGTCGACAGCCCCAGGTTCGAGGTGCGGTTGCGGAACAGCCGGGGCGCCAGCAGCGGCACCTTGCCGGAACGCTCCCGCAGCGCGAGGTAGCGCAGGAAGAACACGAGCACGGCCAGCCCCGCCAGCACGGGCACAAAGACCTGCCAGGAGATCATCCCGTACGAGTTGGAGAACAGGATCCCGGACACCACGAGGAACAGTCCGGCCGCCGAGAGCACGGCGCCCCCGATGTCGAACTTGGGCGGCGTGCCCGTCCGGGCCGGCTCGGGGATCGCGCGGGCGAGCAGCAGGATCAGCACCACCACGGCGAACTGGGCCAGGAACGACCATCGCCAGCCGAGCGAGCTGGTGATCAGGCCGCCGATCAGCGGGCCGGAGGCCGAGCCCAGCCCGGCCGCGCCGCTGACGATGCCGAAGTACTTGCCCCGCGACGCGACGTCCTCGAACGCCACGGTGATCAGGATGTAGATCGGCGGGATCATCAGCGCCGAGCCCACGCCCTCGAGCACCGAGTACCCGATGACCAGGAGCCCGAGGCCCTGCGCGAACGAGGCGATCAGCGCGCCGGCGCCGTAGATGATCATGCCGAGGTTGAAGCAGAACTTGCGGCCCCAGATGTCGGTGAGCTTGCTCCCCGGGATCATCAGGGCGGCCATGGTCAGCGTGAAGAACGTGATCGTCGCCTGGATGCCGCCCACCGACGTGCCGATGTCGTCGGCGATCGTGGTGATCGCGACGTTCATGTTGCTCGCCGCGTAGCTGGCGATGAACTGGGCCAGGGCGAGCGGCAGCACCAGGGTGCGGGCCGCGGTCCTCACGTCGTGACCGCGAAGAGGTGCTGTCCCCAGGGCGGCAGGTCCACGTACAGGCCGTCGGACACCAGCGAGTCGCCGTCGCGGTCGAACGTCCGCCCGTCCAGCAGGTCGAGCAGCCGGCAGCTCCGGCCGGCCAGCGCCGGCCAGGGCATCGCGATCCGGGCCTGCGACGGGTGGTCGGACAGGTTGATCGCGACCACGTGGTGCGGCACCTCGTCGTGCCACGCCCACGCGATCACGTCGGCGTGCGTGGGGTTGTCCGGCCAGCCGTCGCTGTCCAGCATGGTCCACTCGCCGCGCCGCATCCCGGCCACCACGGCGAGCAGCCGGTGGTAGAACGCGTGCAGGTCGGCGTCGACCGGCTCGTCCGGGAACCGGCCGAGGAAGACGGGCAGGTGCGTGCGCCGTCCCTCGAACTCGCCCTCGTGCCAGAGGGTGGCGCCGGGCAGCGTCGCGATCGCCACCGCGGCGGCCCGGTCCCGGCCGCCGGGCAGGGCCGACGCGGCCCGCGGCTCGTCGTGGTTCTCGATGAAGCGGATCAGGTGGTCCTGGTAGTCGCGGCCGGCCGCGAGGTGACCGCGCACTTCGGCCGCGCTGTCGTGGGCGAGCCGGTCGTAGAGGCGCTTGTCGTAGCAGAAGTCGAAGCCCTGCTGCTGCAGGGTCCACTCCATGTCCCAGTACGCCTCGGCGATCAGCACGACGTCGGGCCGGCTCCGCCGCAGGCGCGCGATCACCGAGGGCCAGAACTCCTCGCTCGGCGGCGGCCCGGCGTGGGCGCCCCAGGTGCGGGCGAACACGTCGTTGGTCAGCAGCATCGCCATGTCGCAGCGCAGCCCGTCGCACTGCCCGGCGATGTCGGCGAGGGCCTGGGCCGTCGCCTCGCGCAGACCGGGGCTGAACGCGTTCAGCTGGGCGACGTCCGGCCAGGGCGGGAAGTACGGGTCCCGGCCGTGGGCGAGGATCCGCCCCGCGGCCCGGAACCAGGCGACCGGCTCCTTGCTCTCGTCGGCCTCGTCGCCCTGGATGAACCAGGACGGCTCCTCCACGACGGCCGGGTGGTCGGGCGCCACGTGGTTGGGCACGTAGTCGAGCACGAGCCGCAGCCCTCGCCGTGCCAGCGCGGCCCGGGCCGTGGCCAGCGCCGCCGGGCCGCCGAGGTGCTCGTCGACCCGGTAGCGGCGCACGCAGTAGGGCGAGCCGGCCAGGTCGGCCCGCTGCATGCCGGGCAGCGCCTCGTGGAAGGAGCGCTGCAGTTCCTCGTTCGCGCGGGCCACGACCAGGCCGGCCGGGCTGCGCTCCCAGACGCCCATGAGCCACACCGCGTCGATGCCGGGCGGGAGGGTCTCGTCCCACACCTCGTCCGGCACGTCGGCGAGGGTGACCGGGTGGCCCAGGCGCTGAGCCACGCCGGCCATCCAGGGCCAGGTGTCGATCTCGTACACCACGGGCGCGGAGGGCCATCCGGTCGTCATGACTCGTCCTCCTCGATGGTGGTGAAGATGCCGGTCATGCCGTGCTCCAGCAGCTGCGGGCCGGTGACCCGGGCGAACAGGACAGGGAAGACGGCGGCCAGGCCGGTCCAGCCGGTCTGGTGCGCGGCGCCGAGGCCGGCGCCGTTGTCGCCGTGGAAGTACTCGGAGAAGGTGATCAGGTCACGCCAGTGCTCGCTCGCGAAGACGTCCTGGCCGCCGTAGCAGGGCCGGCGCCCGTCCGGGCCGGGCAGGAAGATCCCGGTGAGCCGGTTGGAGATCTCCCGGGCCACCTCGAAGAGCGTCAGGTGCACGCCGGAGCCGGTCGGGCACTCCACGGTGAAGTCGTCGCCGTAACCGGCGTAGAGGTTGAGCAGTGCCCGGATCATCAGCGCGTTCACCGGGAACCAGATCGGCCCGCGCCAGTTGGAGTTGCCGCCGAACATGCCGCTGTCCGATTCGGCGGGCGTGTAGGCGACCCGGTAGCGGGCGCCCCCCACGTCGAACTCGAACGGGTTGGCGTCGTGGAACTTCGACAAGGACCTGATCCCGTACGGGCTGAGGAACTCGTTCTCGTCGAGCAGGCGCGACAGGATCCGCCGCAGCCGTGTCTCGTCGAACAGCGCGAGCAGATGGCTGCCCGGCCGGCCGGCGTACCCGTCGGGCAGCGCGGCCGACACGCTCGGGTGCGCCGCGAGGAACTTGTTGGCCTCGTCGATGATCTCGGGGTGCCGCGCGACGACGGGCGCGTCGAACACGGTCGCGGCGGCCAGCGGCAGCAGGCCCACCATCGACCGGACCTTCAGGGGGACGGCTCCCCCGTCCGGCAGGCGCAGCAGGTCGTAGAAGAAGCCGTCCTCCTCGTCCCACATCGACGCCCGGCCGGGGTGGTTGACCGCCGCCGCGATCCAGGCGAAGTGCTCGACGTACGTCTGCGCCTGCTCGACGTAGGTCTCGTCGTCCTGTGCCAGCTCGAGCGCGATCTGCAGCATGTTCTGGCAGTAGAGGGCCATCCACGCGGTGCCGTCGGCCTGGTCGAGGTGGCCGCCGGTGGGCAGGGGCGCGCTGCGGTCGAACACGCCGATGTTGTCCAGCCCGAGGAAGCCGCCCTGGAAGACGTTGTTGCCGTCGGCGTCCTTGCGGTTGACCCACCAGGTGAAGTTCTTGGCCAGCTTGTGGAACGCGGTGGCCAGCCAGTCCCGGTCGCCGTGGCCGTGGCGGCTCTTGTCCAGTTCGTACACCAGGTAGGTGGCCCAGGCGTGCACCGGCGGGTTCACGTCGCCGAAGTTCCACTCGTACGCCGGGATCTGGCCGTTGGGGTGCAGATAGCGCCGGCTGAGCAGCAGGTCGAGCTGGCGCTTGGCGAAGGTCAGGTCGATCAGGCTGAACGCGACCGTGTGGAAGGCCAGATCCCAGGCCGCGAACCAGGGGTACTCCCAGGCGTCCGGCATCGAGATCACGTCGTCGGCGATCAGGTGGTACCACTGGCCGTTGCGGATGTCGCCGGCGCCGAGCGGGTCGCGGTGGTGCTGGGTGAGCCACGCCTCCACGTCGTACCCGAAATATTGCTTGCTCCACAGCATGCCGGCCATCGCCTGCCGGACCATGCGGCGCTCGCCGGCCGAAAGGCCGGCGGTGAGCCGCTCGTCGTAG
This sequence comes from Actinoplanes sp. CA-142083, assembly GCF_050942195.1. Lineage (NCBI taxonomy): Bacteria > Bacillati > Actinomycetota > Actinomycetes > Micromonosporales > Micromonosporaceae > Actinoplanes > Actinoplanes sp. CA-142083. The sequence goes on along the minus strand of NZ_CP192076.1, from coordinate 4,959,276 downwards.
AACTCGTCGGCCTCGCGCCGGCGCTGTTCGACGGTCTCCTCGAAGATCGGGCCGAGCCGCTCGCGGACCGCCTCGGCCGGCACCGGCTCGTCGGTGAGCCGCAGCCGCACGACGGCGCGCTCCCCCGCCGGGATCTCCAGGGTGATGTCGGCGGCGAGCTTCGTGCCGGTCAGCGCGGGGTTGACCGCTTCCTTCTCGCCGTGCACCACGTAACGGTCGATCGCGTCCTTGACGAACGGCGAGGCGTTGGGTCCGCCACCGAAGCGCTCGTCGTTGCTCTCGTTGTCGGTGAACAGCAGCTGGTGCTCGCCCTGCACCAGGAGCCAGCGCCGGCCCAGTTCCGGGTGGCGGGCCTCGGCCACGGCGGCGCCGGTGATGCCGGGCATCTGGAACAGGCCGGGCCGCTCGTCGGGCGTACCCGTCCAGGTGTTGCGGAACCACAGGGTCGGCAGCAGGCGCAGAGTCGCTGCCTCCGGACCCCGGTTGTGGACGGTGATCCGCACGAGGATGTCCTCGGGACCGGCCTTGGCGTGCTCGACCTCGACGTCGAAGTAGCGCTCCCCCTCGAAGACGCCGGTGTCGAGCAGCTCGTACTCGAACTGGTCCCGCCCCCGCGAGCGGTTCGTCGCCACCAGATCGCCGTAGGGGAACTCGCGCTGCGGATATTTATAGATCATTTTCTCGTACGAGTGGGTGGGCGTCCCGTCGACGTAGAAGTAGTACTCCTTCACGTCCTCGCCGTGGTTGCCCTCGGAGTTGGTCACCCCGAAGAAGCGCTCCTTGAGGATCGGGTCGCGGCCGTTCCACATCGCGAGGGCCAGGCAGAGCAGCTGCCGGTCGTCGCTGATGCCGGCGATGCCGTCCTCGCCCCACCGGTACGCCCGCGAGCGCGCCTGGTCGTGGGTGAGGTAGTTCCAGGCGTCGCCGCCCGGGCTGTAGTCCTCCCGGACCGAGCCCCACTGGCGTTCGCTGAGGTAGGGACCCCACCGTCGCCAAGGGACGCCGGTCTGGTCGGCGTCGGTGAGTCGCTGCTGTTCGGCGCTGGTCATGACGCTTCCCCCTCACAGCGGTCCGGCGCCGCCCGGACGGGCGGCGCCGGGATGCCGCAACCGCTCAGGCCTGGGCCTGGGGCTCGCCGGTGCCGTGCAGCGCGTCCTGCAGCTGCGCCTCGGCCTCCTTGGACAGCGAGGACTTGAGCACGGTGCCGCCGAACTGCTTGAGGGCGTCGACGGCCTTGTCGGGGGTGACCGCCTCGACGATCAGGAACAGCGCGGAGGTGCCGGGCTGCACGAGGTCGCGGACCTGCTCCTGGAACTCCTTGTTGATCGCGCCCTTGGTGAACTTGCCCATCAGCGCGCCGAGGCCCGCGCCCACCGCCATGCCGATCACCGGGATGAAGAACAGCAACCCGAACAGCAGGCCCCAGAACATGCCCCAGGTGGCGCCCCCGCCCACGGCGTGGTGATTGGTGGTCACGTGGTACTTGCCCTCGACGTCGCGCCGGATGACCGCGATGGCGTCGGGCTGGAGGATGAGATCCTTCGCGAGCCGCTCAGCCTCCAGGCCGGCGGCAGTCGCCGTGGTCTCGTCGGGATACCCGATGGCGACCAGAGTTGACATGGTTTTGGCCCTTTCTCCGTCGGTCGGTGCCTGTGCCAGTCAGCCACAGCGGAGGGGGTCGCCTCCTCATCACGGGGGAATGAAACTGGGGGTTCATTCGCCTTGGATGACGCGTGTTCCCGCCGACGAGGCGAGCGTCGAGGCATGACGCAGCAGATGGAAACGGACGAGGTCGCGCGTCTTCGCGATGAGGTCGCCTCCCTGCAGTCCCGCCTCGAGGACCGCCGGCGCCGGCAGTTCGCGCTGCTCGCCCTGCGCCGGGTCGCCGCCGCGGTGTTCATCATGATCACGGCGTTCGCCCTCGTGGCCAGCGTCGTCGGTCTGTGGGCCGCGACGACGGTGCTGAGCACCGACCGGTGGGTGTCCACGGTCGCGCCGCTCCCGAAGGATCCGAAGATCGCCGCGGCGGTCGCCGAGTACTCCACCACCCAGCTGTTCTCGGCGATCGACGTCGAGCAGCGCATCAAGGACGTCCTCCCCCAGCAGGCCGCGTTCGTGGCCGGCCCGATCACCAGTCAGCTACGCACCCAGATCCGCAACACCGTCGACAACGTGATGCAGAGCGACCAGTTCCAGAAGATCTGGGTCGAGCTCAACGAGCGCGTGCACGACCGGATGATGGCGATCATCAACAACGAGAGCAACGTCGTCACGGTCTCCGAACAGAGCGTGCAGATCGATCTGCTCCCGCTCATCAATCAGGTGCTGCGCGATCTGAGCGCCCAGTTGCCCACGCTGTTCGGCCGGACGATCACGCTGCCCGACCTGAGCAGCGGCGAGATACCCGAGAACCTGCGGGTCCGGGTGCAGGACGCGCTCGGCGTCACCCTGCCGGCCAACTTCGCGCAGTTCACCGTCTACGACAACGGCCAGCTGTACGCGGTGCAGCAGTCGGTGTCGGCGGCCAAGAGATACCTTGCCCTGTTCGTCACCGGCACGGTCGTGCTGCTCCTGCTCGCGCTGCTGATCTCGCCGTGGCGGCGGCGGACCCTCGTGCAGCTGGGGCTCTGGCTGGTGGTGGCCGCGGTCGCGGTCAGCGCGGTGTTGCGCGGGATACGCGACCAGCTTCTCGAGCAGGTGCCCGAAGGCGTCTACCGCGACGGCGTGGCCGCGGCGGTGACCAGCGTCTTCAGCCTGCTGCGTACGCGCGGCACGCAGCTGATCTGGATCGGCGCGATCCTCGCGGTGGTCTGCTATCTCTGCGGGCCGGGCCGCGGCGCTGTCTGGCTGCGCCGGCAGGTCGCGCGCGGAGCGGTGGCCGCCGGGCACGCGAGCGCGCGAGGCGGCCGGTGGCTGGGCGCCAACGCGCCGGGCTGGATCGCCGCACATCGTGACGTGCTGAGGGTTAGTGGTCTTGTGGTCGGGGGAATCCTGGCTCTCATCCTGTCCTCGTGGACGTCATTGCTGATCATCCTGATCGTGGTAGCCGCCTACGAAGTAGCGGTGACCCTGATCGGGCGCTCCGAATCATCCCCGGACTCACTCCCGGAGAGTGAGGCGCCGTCACATCCCGAACCGGCACCGTTGTGAGATCCGTCGAAACAGAGCAGGGGGCATGCTCATGAAGGAACGGTACGAGATCCGAATCCACGGTCTGATCGGTCCGCTGCTGCGCAGCAGATTCCACGGCATGGCCTGTGAGACCCTCCCCTGCCAGAGCACGATCCGCGGCAAGCTGTCGGTCGACGAGCTCCACCGGCTGCTGGACCGCCTCGAGCAGTCCGGGGTGGAGCTCGTCTACCTCGACTCGGGGGCCTAGATCCCCGTCTTCGCCTGGACCCGGCCGTCGCGCACCGCGGCGGCCAGGGTCTTGTGGTCGCGCTCGGTCTGGTCGGCGTAGAGCTCGGCGAAATCCGCGACCGCGTTGTCGAACACCGCGTCCTCCCCCAGATACGCGGCGATGGCGATCCGGTCGCCGGTGCGGGCGTGCGCCCGCGCGAGGGTCCAGCCGCAGAGCGCGGCGTAGGCGCGCATCCCCACCGGGTCCATCACCTCGACCACGGCCGCGCCCTTCCAGTCGCGCAGCTGCCGCACGTAGAAGTCGCGGGTGCGGCCGTCGAAGCCGGGCACCCGGTGCCAGCCGAGGAAGATGTCGCTGGCCGTCTGCATCAGCCGCTGGCCGGTGACCACCCGCCGGCCCTCGTGCTGGGCGTCCTCCGACGCCAGCACCGACCGGCCCGCCTCCTTGACCTGCAGCAGCAGCGGGTCGTTCTCGTCGCGGCCGGCCAGCAGCACGATCCAGCACCGGGTGCCGACGCTGCCCACACCGACGACCTTGCGGGCGAGATCGACGAATTCGTAGCGGTCGAACAGGTGCCGGCGGTCGTCGGCGAGACTGTCGCGGTAGCCGGCCAGCAGCCCGCGCAACTGCGCCTCGAGCTCCAGCCGGTCCATCTCGGGCATCAGATCGGCGATCGGGACGAGCAGCGGCGGGTCGGCGGCGATCCGCCGGCGGCCATCGACGACCGTCGTCAACTTCTTGTACGCCTGGAGGCTGTCCCGGGTCATCGCCTTGGTCCGGGCCTTGTCGACCGCCTTGCGGCGTTGCTTGTCGAGCTGGTCGCCCAGCAGGACCGCCAGGTCGTCGATGTCGGCCTTCGCGTACCAGACGTCGAGGTCGCGCATCGCCGCGAACTCGGCCATCGCCCGCCGGTAGCGCTCGGTCATCGCCAGCGTGACGGCGCGGCGCTCCTTGCGCTTGAAGCCGTTGTCCCGGCCGGCCACCGCCAGGCTCGCCGCGAGCCGCTTCACGTCCCACTCGAACGGACCCGGCCAGGTCTCGTCGAAGTCGTTGATGTCGAAGACCAGCCGCCGTTCGGGCGAGCCGAAGACGCCGAAGTTCAGCAGGTGTGCGTCGCCGCAGAGCTGGACGGTCAGCCCGGTGTCGGCGGTGGCGGCGAGGTCGGCCGCCATCACCGCCGCCGAGCCGCGCAGGAAGGTGAACGGGGACAGGCCCATCCGGCCGTGCCGGATCGGCACCAGCTCGGGCACCCGCGTGGCGTCCTGCTCCTGCAGGATCGCCACCGGATCGCGGCGGCCCTCCGCCGCGGCGAACTCCGCGTGGCTCTCGACCGGGACCCGCTTGCGCGCCTCCCGACCGGCCTCGGCACGTGATCCCGGATCTCTCATCGGGGCACCTCCCAGCTCGTTTGAGCTGAGCACACCGCAGCTTCACCGGCCACGCCTCATCTGCCCGGGGTGACGACGCGGGCCGTGCACAGGTCGAGTGTTGAAGGTCCAACCGACCGCGGGAGGACGGTTATGACCGCCACGAACTACCAGGTGCGGGTGTCCGGGACGATCCCGAGCGAGCTCCTGGACGAGCTTTCCGAAATGACGATCTCGGTCGAGCCGCCCGAGACCGTCCTCTACGGCGAGCTGCCCGACCAGTCCGCGCTGTTCGGTCTGATCTCCCGGATGCACGGCATGGGCCTGCGGCTCATCGAGATCAGGCGGCTCCCCGGGACCGAGGACCCCGGGAATCCGGACGACTAGATGATCAGGCCGCGCCGGCGTACCCCGATCTGGTCGAGCTACAGCTACGGCCCGCTGATGCTGCTGATCGCGGGCACCTATGTCATCGGGACGGTCGCGAACCACCGCTGGACCATCTCGCTGCTGCTCTTCGCCCAGATCGGCACGGTCTGGTACGCGCTGCGGATCTCGCACGCCCACACCAGCCTGCGCGTCCTGGCCGCGGTGATCTTCCTGCTCTCGCTGATCGCCGGCTGCTGGAACCTCTTCGACAACCCCAACACGCTGCTGGGTCTCATCTTCTTCGCCGGCAGCGTGCTGTACGTGGTGGCGCCGGTCTCCATCCTCGGCGACCTGGGCCGCCGCCGGCACGTGGACCGCGAGCTGATGCTGGGTGCGCTCGCCACCTACCTGATGCTGGGGATGGCTTTTGCCTTCTCCTACCGCTGCGTGGCGGCGTTCCAGAGCAGCCCGTTCTACGGCGCCCAGGGCGACGGGACCCTCGCCGACAGCCTGTTCTACAGCTTCGTCACGCTCACCACGACCGGGTACGGCGATCTCGTCCCGGCCGGGAACCCGGGCCGCACGATGGCCGTACTCGAAGCTTTGCTCGGTCAGTTGTTCCTGGTCACCGCCGTGGCCAAGGTCGTCAACGTGTGGAGCCCGAAGGGCTGGCGGGACAAGTTTCATTCGCCCGGGATGGCGTCCGAACCGCCGGAAACGACGAACGTGAGTCCGAATTTACCCTCCACCGAGGAGTGAGCATGTCCGAGACACAGCAGAGGCCGCTGGCCTCCGATTCCACCTACGCACCGCGACGTCCCCAGGCGACGGGCTGGGTCGGGTACGTCGTCTTCGCCGGCGTCATGCTGATGATGCTGGGCGGATTCCAGGCGATCGAGGGCCTCGTCGCCATCTTCAAGGACGAGTACTACCTGGTCACTCGCAACGGGCTGCTGCTCACCATGGACTTCACCACGTGGGGCTGGGTGCACCTGATCCTCGGCCTGATCGCGGTGGGCACCGGTATCGGCGTCCTGCTCGGCCAGACCTGGGCCCGGGTCACCGGCATCATCATCGCGGTGCTCAGCGCCCTGGCGAACATCGCGTTCCTGCCCGCCTACCCGATCTGGGCCACGATCATCATCGCCCTCGACGTGCTCGCGATCTACGCGCTCGCGGTGCACGGCCGTGAGGTCCAGTACTGAGCGGCCGCCGCGGGTGAGGTCGGCGCACGCCATCCCGGGCGCCGGCCTCCCGCGCGGCGTCGTCGTGCTGCTCGGCCTAGCCTGCATCGTGGTGGTGGTCGGCGGGATGCGCATCACCGCCGACCTCATCGGCCCGGTCTTCCTGGCCCTGATGCTGACCGTGACGATCAGCCCGATCGCCATCTGGATGCGTGGCAAGGGCGTGCCGCTGTGGCTCGCCATGGTCGTCAACGTGCTCGCCGTCTACCTGCTGCTGGCCGTCCTCGGCGTGGCGATGGCGCTGTCGCTGGCCCGGCTGGTCGACCTGCTGCCGCAGTACCAGCAGCAGTTCCTCGACCTGCGCGCCGACGTCGCGAGCACGCTGGCGAGCCTCGGCGTCGACCAGACCCAGGTGCTCGCCGCGCTCGACAAGGTGACCAGTCCCGCCCAGATCGTCGGGGTCATCGAGTGGATCTTCGGCGGCCTCGCCGGCGTGCTGTCCAACACCGTCTTCCTGCTGGCCGTGTTGCTGTTCATGTGCGTCGACGCGGTCGACTACCCGGCCCGGCTCGCGGCCAGCGGCGCGCAACGGCCGCAGGTGGTCGGCGCGCTGCGCGAGTTCGCCCAGGGCACCCGCCGCTATCTGTGGGTGACCACGGTCTTCGGGCTGACCGTCGCGGTGATCGACACGGTCGCGCTGTGGGCGCTGGACATCCCGCTGCCGTTCCTGTGGGGCCTGCTGTCGTTCATCACCAACTACATCCCCAACATCGGCTTCATCATCGGCGTGATCCCGCCGGCGCTGCTCGGCCTGCTCCAGGGCGGCGTCGAGAAGATGATCTGGGTGATCGTGGTGTACTGCGCGATCAACTTCGTGATCCAGTCGATCATCCAGCCGAAGGTGGTCGGCGACGCCGTCGGGCTCTCCGCCACCATGTCGTTCCTGTCGCTGATCTTCTGGGGCTGGGTGCTGGGACCGCTCGGCGCCCTGCTCGCCATCCCGCTGAGCCTGCTGGCCAAGGGCCTGCTGGTCGACATCGACCCGTCGACCCGGTGGCTCAATCCGCTGGTCTCCGGCGGGCCGCTGCCGGCGGTCGACAGCGGCCCCGACGGGCGGGTCACGGAGCCGAAAGCTCCCGCAGAGCCTGATTGATCTTTCCGGCGGCCGAGACGATCCGCGCGCTGCCGACCAGCGGCGCGAGCTCGATGAGCATGGCCTCGATCGTCTCGGCCTTCACCCCGCCGCGGTCGGCGATGCCGAGGTGGATGAGGTAGGACGCGGGGGCCGCATCCATCGCGACCAGCGCGGACATGCGCACGAGCAGCGCCGTCCGCGGGTCGATGCCGGAGTTCTGAAGGGCGCCCTCGGACTGCTTGGCGAGCGCTTCGAGCACCGGCCCACCGCCCTGCGCGAGCTCGCGCATGGCGTCGTCGAATTCCTGGGTCATAGTCATGCGGGAAGCCTCGCCCGCGCCGTTGCCGCCGGCTTCATCCCGCGCGGATGGTACGCATCGGCGCTGGTTTAAAAGGGGATTTGTCGTATTACTCCCTCGAACGCGAATCCGATTCTAAAGTGAGTCGAATTCGGCGTACTCGTGCATCGGGGGACGGCATTGCCCAGACAGATCGAGGCGGGCTCCTCGCCGATAACGGTGCAGCGCAACGTCTTCGAGGCGCTGCTCGGCGACCGCAGCCTCACGCTCAAGACGGTCATCGCGGCGGCCTGCGTCGCGGTCGTGGCCCTGTGCGTGGCCGTGCTCTCGCTCAACCGGATGGCGACCCTCAACGCCGGCCTCAAGGAGATGAAGTCCCAGCACGTCGACAGCCTCCAGGAAGTGGCCAACATCCGCGGCGAACTGGCCGCGATGTTCCGCGGCATGGTGCTCACCCAGCTCGCCAACGGCGACAAGGCCACGATCCAGAGCGGCCGCGACTCCATGGCGAAGGCCGACGACGCCATGGACGCCGCCCTCGGCCGGTACTCCACGATCACCGCCGGCTCGGCACCGCGGCAGGCCGCCCTCGCGAAGTTCACCGAGGCCGTCGAGCACTACCGTGCGCTGCGCGACACCGTCCTCTACGGTGAGCCGCTCGCCGCCGGCTACACGATGCCGGCCGCCGATCAGATCGGCCCCGAGTTCAACAAGGTCGAGACCGCCATGGCCGAGGCCGTGATCAGCATGCAGCAGCTCGAGGACCAGCTCTCCGACCAGATGGCGCGGGATGGCACTGCCGCCTACGGACGGGCCCGGACGGTCACGCTGATCGCGCTCATTGTCGGGTTCATTCTGGCGGCGTTCATATGCGTCGCGGTCATCCGGATGATCCGCCGGCAGCTCACCACCGTCGCCGCCGCCCTGGACGCGGTGGCCGAGGGCGACCTGACCGTCGCCGCCGAGGTCCGCTCCCGCGACGAGCTGGGCGCCATGGCGGCCGCGGTCAACCGGGCCCGCGAGGGCCTGCGCACCACGGTGTCCGCGCTGACCCACGGCGCACAGACCCTCGGCGAGGGCACCCAGCGGCTGACCAGCATCAGCGCCCGGCTCGCGGCCGGCGCGCAGGAGGCCGCCGAGCAGGCCGGCGTGGTCGCCTCCGGCGCGGGCGACGTGTCCACCAGCGTGCAGTCGGTCGCCGCCGGCTCCGACGAGATGGGCGTGTCGATCCGCGAGATCGCCGAGAACGCCAACAACGCCGCCCAGGTCGCGGCGAGCGCGGTCGGCGTCGCCCAGTCCACCAACGACACCGTCGCCAAGCTCGGCACCTCGTCCGAGGAGATCGGCAACGTGGTCAAGGTGATCACCCAGATCGCCGAGCAGACCAACCTGCTCGCGCTCAACGCGACCATCGAGGCGGCCCGCGCCGGCGAGGCCGGCAAGGGCTTCGCGGTGGTCGCCACCGAGGTCAAGGACCTCGCCCAGGAGACCGCCAAGGCGACCGAGGACATCTCCCGGCGGGTCGAGGCGATCCAGGCCGACACCACCAGCGCGGTCGAGGCGATCGGCGAGATCTCCCGGATCATCTCGGAGATCAACGACTACCAGGTCACCATCGCCTCCGCGGTCGAGGAGCAGACGGCCACCACCAACGAGATGAGCCGCAGCATCGGCGACGCCGCCTCCGGCAGCGCCAACATCGCCGGCAACATCAACTCGGTGGCGGAGGCCGTGCAGGCGCAGACCGGCGCCCTCAACGAGGCCGACCAGTCCGTCACCGAGCTGTCCCAGGTCGCTGACGAGCTTCGCGGGGTCGTTGCCCGCTTCCGGGTGTGACATGGGAGTGCTGAGCAACCTCAAGATCGGGGCCCGGCTGGCCATCGCGTTCACCGGCGTGTGCCTGTGCCTGATGGCCGCGGTGGCGGTCGGCCTCTGGGGGCAGCAGCGGGCCAAGGCCGCGTCGGGCGAGCTGGCCGCGGCGGCCCAGCTGCAGCACGACGCGCTCACCGCGAAGTTCCGCACCGCCGACTTCAACGGCTGGCAGAGCGGCTACGCGTTCGACATCCAGCGCGGGGTGAAGGACGCCGACTCGGACACCGTCGGGCAGCGCAAGAACTTCCTCGCGTCGGCGGCCGAGTTCAAGAACGACATCGCGGTGCTGGAGGCCGACAACCTCACCTCCGCCGAGAAGGACGCGGTGGCCACCGCGTCGGCGTCGTTCGACGAGTTCATGGCGACCGACGAGCAGGTCATCGCGGCCTTCCGCACCGGAACCGCGGCCGGCTTCGCGAAGGCCGGCGATCTGGTCTCCGGCGCCGCCCTCGACTACATGCAGAAGATCTTCACCGCCATCGACGACCTGGTCGGCCTCACCAACGCGCAGGCCGCCGCGGCCAAGGCCGACGCCGAGTCGACCGCCAACACGTCGCGCACGCTGATGCTCGTCGCCGGCGCGCTCAGCCTCTGCCTCGCCGCGGGCCTGGCCGTGCTGGTGACCCGCAGCATCACGCAACCGCTCGGGAAGACCGTGGCGACGCTGCGCGCGGTCGCCGCCAAGAACCTCACCGTCCAGGCGCCCGCGGCGGGCCGCGACGAGCTGGGCACGATGGGTCGTGCGGTCAACAGCACGCTCGAGGTGCTGCTCACCGCGTTTGGCAAGATCAGTGAGCACAGCCGTACGCTCGCCGGCGCCTCCCACGAGCTGACCGTGGCCTCCGGGCGGATCTCGGCCGCCGCCAACGACGCGTCCGGGCAGTCCGACCGGGTCGCGTCGGCGGCCGAGGAGGTGTCGCGCAGCGTGCAGACGGTGGCCTCCGGCACCGAGGAGATGAACGCGGCCATCCGCGAGATCTCCGGCAGCGCGGCGATGGCCGCCGGGGTCGCGGCCAGCGGCGTGGACAGCGCCCGCGAGGCCGGCGAGACGATCGGGCAGCTGAGCCGCTCCAGCGTCGAGATCGGCGAGGTGGTCAAGCTGATCACCTCGATCGCCGAGCAGACCAACCTGCTCGCCCTCAACGCGACGATCGAGGCGGCGCGCGCGGGCGAGGCGGGCAAGGGCTTCGCGGTGGTGGCCTCCGAGGTCAAGGACCTGGCGCAGGAGACCGCGAAGGCCACCGAGGACATCGGCGCGCGGGTGCAGGCGATCCAGCAGGACACCACGGCGGCGATCACCGCGATCGACCGGATCACCAACATCATCGGCCAGGTCAACGAGCACTCGACGACGATCGCCGCGGCTGTGGAACAGCAGACCGCGACGACCGCCGAGATGGGCCGCAACATCGTCGAGGCGGCGACCGGCTCCGAGGAGATCGCCGAGGGCGTCTCCGGGGTGGCGACGTCGGCGCAGGTGACCGCCGACGGCGTGGTCGAGGCCCAGGAGACCGCCGAGAACCTGGAGATCATGTCGCGCGAGCTCCAGGAGATCGTCGATCAGTTCCAGGTCACTCGCGCCTAGCCTCGATCACCAGAGCGAGGACGAGGAGCGCCGCCCCGGTCGTGCCCACGACGCCCAGGCGGTCGCCGAGGATCACCACGGCGAGGGCGGTGCCGACGAGCGGTTCCAGGAGCGCCATCAGAGCGGCGGTGCCGGCCTCCGATGTGCGGAGGCCACGGAAGTACGCCGCGTACGCGATGGCCGTCGGCCCGACGCCCAGCAGGACCAGAAGTCCCAGGGCCGGCCACGCCGGGGTGAAGGCCAGCCCACCGCCGGCGGTCGCCAGCGGCACCAGCACGACCGAGCCGACGGTGAAGGCGAGGCCGGTGCCGGCGAGATCGTCCAGACCCTTCACCGGGCGGGCGCCGATCACCGTCATGGTCGCGAATCCGCCTGCGGCGAGCAGGGCAAACCCGGCGCCGGCCAGCAGCGTGGTCAGGTCACGCTCCCCATTCGGTACGCCGATGAGCAGCGTCAATCCGGTCAGGGCGGTGAGGACCGTCGCCAGGGCGCGGGGTCCTACCCGGCGGCGGCCCAGCACGCCCTCGGCCACCAGCACCAGGACGGGTGAGGCGCCGATCGTGAGCAGCGTGCCGAGGCTGACCGAGACACGCTCGACGGCGGCGAAATAGCTGGCCTGGAACTCGGCGGCCAGCACGCCGAGCGTGACGATCCTGGTCCACGCCGCCCGGCCCCTCGGCATCTTCGCGCGCGTCATCAGGAAGAACAGGACGAGGAGAAGCCCGCCGAGCCCGAGGCGGTAGGTGGCGATCGCCGGCGAGGTCAGGCCGGTCTCGCGGGCGAGAAGGGTGCCGCTGAGGCCGCCCGTGCCCCAGAGAACGCCGGCCACGACGAGAAAGGCAAGCCCGCTCCGGTCGGTCCGGCCGACCACCACCGGCATTTCGGAAATTTCGATTTTAGTCATGATGATGCTGATGCTCCTGCTTCGGCGACAAAGGTCTGTGGTCGCGGAAGCGGGACAGCCGGATACGCGTCATCGCGCGCCGGGAACACCGGCGCGGAGGGAGGCCGTCCCGCTCAGGAGCGGGGCGGGGAGATGACGACGTTCCGGTGCATCAGGCGATCGTAGTAGGCCGCATGCCCCGGAACGGTGGTGCTGACCGCATGTCGGGATCGGGACCCGGGTTTTGCCGGCCCCGGACGATAACCTCCTACCAACGTCTTCCGAACGGAGTGGTGGGATGGCCGAGGACGAGGCCGGTCGCCGGCGGGCCCGGGGTGAGCTCGAGTCCGAGGTGATGGCCGCGCTGTGGGCCGCCGGCGAGCCGCTGACCCCCGCCGGGGTGCAGGCGGCGCTGGGCGGCGACTTGGCGTACAACACGGTCCAGACCATTCTCATCCGCCTGCTCGACAAAGATCTGGTCCGCCGCGGCCCCGCCGACCGCGGCCGCGGCCACTCCTACTGGCCCGCGCAGGACGCCGCCACCCTGGCCGCGACCCGCATGCGGGCCACCCTCGACGAGCGCCCCGACCGCCGGGCCGTGCTGCAGCAGTTCGCCGCCGCCCTGGGCGAGGACGACGCCGACACCCTTCGTGCCCTTCTCGCGGAGCGTGAGTCATGACCCTGGCCGTCTACCTCCCCCTGGTCCTGCCGCTGCTGGTCGCCTTCGCCGCCCGCTACGCCATCGACCGCGCCCGCCCCCGCGCCGCCGTCCCCGGCCTGGTCGCCGCCGCGGTGCTCTCGGCCGCCGCCACCATCTGGTCGCTGCTGCTGCTGTTCCTGACCCTGTTCGACGACCTCCCGTCGATGGTCGCCACGAACGTCCGGACCGGCATGGACCTCCCCGAGCCGGTGCCGGACTGGGTCGCCGTGACCGCGCTCGGCCTCCTGGTGGTCGTGCTGTTCCGCCTGGGCCGCGACCTCTACTTCCGCCAGACCGCCGCCCGCCGCCTCCGCAACGCCGGCCCCGCCGCCGGCGACGTGGTGGTGGCCGACTGGGCCGAGCCCCTGGCCGTCGCCGTCCCCGGCCGCCCCGGCGAGATCCTGCTGACCACCGGCATGCTCCGCGTCCTGGACGCCCAGGAGCGCCGGGCGGTCCTGGCCCACGAGCGCGCCCACCTGGCCCACCGCCACCACATGGCGGTCATGCTGACCAGCGCCGCCGCCGCGGTGAACCCGTTGCTGCGCCCCGCCCGCGACGCCGTGACCTACCTGGTCGAGCGGTGGGCCGACGAGGAGGCCGCCACCGGCGTGGGCGACCGCGACCTGGTCGCCCGCGCCGTCGCTCGCGCCGCCCTGGCCACCGCCAGCCACCCGACCCCGGCCCCGGCCCTGGGCATGCACGGCGGCGTCATCGTCCGCCGGGTCCGCGCCCTGCACAGCCCGCCTCCCGCCACGGCCCGCCGCCAGCTGGCCCTGCTGGGCGCCGTCGCGCTGGCCTGCCTCCTGCTGGAGGTAACCGCCACGGCCTCGTTCCTCGATATTCTCAGCGCCTGGCTGGCGGTCTAGCGGCCGGCGCCAGGGCCTCGCCGACGGTGCCGAGGAGCTCGATCGCGGTGAAGGGCTTCTGCACGATGGTGATCGCCTCGGGGATGCCGTAGCGGGTGCGCAGGTCGGTCTCGTTGTAGCCGGACATGAGCAGCACCCTCAAGGTGGGCCACTTGTGGCGCAGATGGCCGGCGACCTCGGGTCCGGATCTTCCGCGCAGCACGACGTCGACGACCAGCAGTGCGGCATCGTGCAGATCGGCGCCGGCCAGCGCTTCCTCGCTGAGCGCGCTGGTGCGGTAGCCGTTCTCCCGCAGGATGCGCACCACCAGGTCGCGGACGAAGTCGTCGTCGTCGACCACCACGACCCGCTCGCCGTGACCCTGGGCGGGACCCGCCGGCGCCGGGCAATCGGGCACCTCCCCGGGCGTGGTGGCGAGCGGCAGCAGAATGCGGAAGGTGGTTCCGGCGCCCGGCTGTGACTCCACGCCGATGTGGCCGCAGGCGTCGCCGACGATGCCGTACACGGTGGCCAGCCCCAGGCCCGTTCCCTGATCCGGCGGCTTGGTCGTGAAGAACGGCTCGAAGAGCCGATCCCGCACCTCGGCCGTCATGCCGACGCCGGTGTCGCGGACCGAGAGGACCGCGTACCGGCCCGGGGCAAGGGGCTCGGCCGGGCCGCCGGTCATCTCGGCGACGCCGGTCTCGACCAGCACGTCGCCGCCGTCGGGCATCGCGTCGCGGGCGTTGACGACGAGATTGAGCAGGATCTGGTCCAGGCGGCCGCGGTTGGCCCGCACCGGCAGCCGGCCGGACCGGGGGCGGCAGCCGAGGCGGATGTTCGCGCCGATCGTCCGGCTCAGCAGGTCGCCGGCCTCGGTCACCACGTCGTTCAGGTCGACGATCTCGACCTGGGTGGGCTCCCGCTTGGCGAACAGCAGAAGCTGACCGGTGAGCGATCGCGCCCGGTCCGCCGCGTCACGGATGCGGGCCAGGTCGGCCGCGCCCGCCTCGCTGACCTCCTCCGCGAGGAAGTCGGCGTAGTTCAGGATGATCGCCAGCAGGTTGTTGAAGTCGTGCGCGACTCCCCCGGCGAGCTGGCCGAGGCTCTCCAGCCGGGCCGCCCGCTCCGACCGTTCCTTGGCCAGCCGCTCCTCGGTCTCCCGCCGCTTCTTCCCGGTGATGTCCCGCTCGGTGGCGGCCGTCCCGACGACCAGGCCGAACTGGTCACGGATCGGGAAGACGACCACCGACACGGTCAGCGAGGTGCCGTCGCTGTGCAGGCGCTCCGACTCGTCGATCCACACCTGCTCACCGGCGGCGAGTCGCTCGAGCGCCTGCGGAAGGCGTGCCGCCCGGTCGGGTGGCAGCAGCTCGGCGAGCTGGCGGCCGATGACCTCCTCCGCCCGGTAGCCGTACATCCGCTCCGCGCCGGCGTTCCACGCGGTGATGACGCCGTCGAGCGTGCTGCCGATGATCGCGTCCGCCGACTGCTCGGCGAGGGCGGCCAGCATCTCCCGCTCCCGGGCGGCGCCGGCCGCGTCGCGCTGGAGGCGTTCCTGGTGGCGGGCGAGGCCGGTGGCGATCGCGGTGATGCACACCAGCACCAGCAGCCGCAGGATCTGGTCGGCCGAGCCCAGCAGGCCCTGCCAGGTGGAGATGGCCAGGCCGGCCACGAACGCGTACCCGCCGACGGCCAGCACCACCGCCGTCCGGGCCGAGGCGGCGGCGAGCGCGGGCCCCAGCGCCACCCAGCCGAACATGAGCATCCGCGGTGGCGCGGCGGCCGCCCCGATGCCGAGAACCGTCACCGTCGAGGCCGAAACCAGCAGGTACGGCGGTCGCGAGATCGGTTCCTTGAGCTTCACCCCGGGGTCGGCCTCCCCACGACGCTCGAGCCGGTTCGCCCCCGACCGGATACCGGTAGGTTACGGCGGCTCACGACCGTCCTGGCCGGGTTCGGGGAATGCTTGCGCCGGCCGTACGAAATCGGGGCATTTGACTGGCTTTTTGTTTTTGGTCCGCTCGGGCGGGTTCATCCGAAGCGGGTGAGGCGGGCGAGGCCGCGCGGACGGGAGGGTGGTCGACGTGGGCCGGGGACCCGCGGGACGCGCGTCGCCGCACTCGCCACGCACAATCGCACCGTGAAGGGATGAACCATGGGACGACGTGAGATCGAGCTGCGCGATGCGTTGGCCGGCGCGTGGACCGCGGCGCGGATCAGCGGCGGGCAGTTCCGGCAGCTCGTGCCGGTGTATGCCGACCGGATGGGGCTGGCCTACCAGGTGATGCGCGGCCAGCAGATCCAGCGGCGGAGGCGGGCCATCGCGGTCACCGCCATCCTCGCGACCCTCGGTGGCGCGGCCGCCGCGGTGGTGGCGGCGCGGCTGATCGGGAACCGGACGTCCGAAGAAGCGGTCGCGGCGACGGACGAGGCAGTCGCGAAGGTGGACGAGGCGGTCGCGGACGAGGCGGCGGCGGTCAAGTCGGAGGCCACGTTCACGGCCTGATCCGGAATCGTCAGGGTCGACGCCGTTGGCGCGGTCGTTGGGCCGGCGCGGTCGTCGGGGGCAGTCTGGGGGCTGTCCCTGGCGGCCGTTGCGGCCTGGGTCAGTCCGGGCGGTGTTCCATCCAGATCGTTTCGGGCCAGCCGGGGCGCTCGCCCGGCTCCCGGCGCAGCTCGGTGAAGCCGCGGCGCTCGTAGAAGCGGGCCGCGCGGTCGTTGCCGCCGACGTACTCGAGGCGGACGGGGCGGCCCGGCGCGCGCTCACGCAGGGCGTCGATCAGCGCGCTGCCGGCGCCGGTGCCCTGGGCCTCCGGGAGGACGTACAGCTTCCAGATGATCGGCGTCTCGCCGCGCAGGTCGATGTTGCCGATGCCGAGCAGGCCGTCGTCACCCGCGGCGACCAGCACGGTCGTGTCGCGCAGGCTCCGCTCGATCGCCTCGCGCGACCACCAGGTGGCGAGGCCGTCGCGGACGTACTCGTCGCCGGCGAAGCCGTAGGTCGGCGGCCAGGTGCGGTGACCGATCTCGATGATGGCGTCGATGTCGCCGTCCTCGGCGTCCCTGATTCTCACCGGACCGATTCTGCCGCCTGACGCCGCCGGGCGCCGACCGCGGGTCGCTGACCGCGGGTCGCAGGTCGCCGTCGCTCGCCGCGGGTCGCCGTCGCTGACCGCGGGTCGCAGGTCGCCGTCGCTCGCCGCGGATCGCCGTCGCTGACCGCAGGGCGCCGCCGCTGACCGCAGGGCGCAGGTCGCCGTCGGCGGTCGTCGGATGCCGGTTTCGGAACCGGCCCGGCGCTGAGGCCGGGCCGGTCCGGGAAAGAGTCAGGCTGGGTAAGGCCCAGATCCGGGACCGGAGCCGTAGTCCGGGTCTTCGTCGGGATTGGGGCCGGCACCGTGGTTCGGGTTCGGGTTGGGATTGGGGTTCGGGCCGGGGCCCGGGCCCGCGGTGGGACCGGTGCCGGGAGCGGGACCGTAGCCGGGGGTGGGACCGGTGCCGGGGATGGGACCGGTGCCGGGAGCGGGACCGTAGCCGGGGGTCGGACCGGTGCCGGGAGCGGGACCGTAGCCCGGGCCGGCGCCGTAGGCCGGGCCGGGGCCCGCGGTGGGGTCGGGGCCGGTGCTGGCGTTGGGGTCGGTCTGCGGGGTGACGAAGGCGAGCAGGGCGTTGTCCAAGGCCTGCACGATCTGGTCCACCTGGGGGCTCAGCCGGCGCCAGTCGCGGCCGGTTGCCAGGGCCTGGTTCTCGGCGTCGATGGCCGTCACCAGGTCCTGCGTCATGACGGTGATCTGGCCGGCCGCATCGCGGTGGTAGTCGTCCGCCGCGTTGCCGGCCAGGGCGGACCAGCGGGCCGCCGTCTCGGTCAGGTCGGCTCGGACCGGCGGCCAGGCGAGGGCCCGGTCGGAGGCGTCCCGGGTGCTCAGCACCGCGGGGAGACGGTTGGCGATCAGGCTGCGGCCGTTCGCGGCGAGGGCGGCCGCCTCGGTCACCCATTCGGCGGCGCGGCGGCGGCGGTTGACCAGCATGACGCCGACGAGGATCGCCAGGACCAGCACGAGGAGGATCAGCAGCCAGCCAAGCGTGCTGATCCCGCCCGTGTCCGAGGCGGCCGCGACCGCGGAAGGGCTGGCGGTCGGAGTGGCCGGGGTGGTCGCCGCGGCCGCCTCGGTGGTGGGCGGTGTCGTCTCGGGTGGGTTCGTCGTCCGGGTCGGCTCGACGGGCTTCGTCGTTTCCGCGGGCTTGGTGGTCTCGGCCGGCCGGGTGGTCGAGGCCGGCGTGGTGGTCGAGGCCGGCGTGGTGGTCGAGGCCGGCGTGGTGGTCTCAGCCGGCTTGGTGGTCTCAGCCGGCTCGGTGGTCTCAGCGGTTCGGGTCGGGCGGCCCGTCGTAGCAGTGGGCTCGGCCGCGTCGGTCCTGGTCGGCGTCGCGCCGGCCGTCTCGCGGGTGCGCTCGAGGGAAGGCAACGTCGACGGCAACGCGGTGCCACCCCCGCCGGCGTCGCAGGCCGCCAGTCCGGCGAGGGCGCCGGCCACGGCCAGAGCCGCCACGAGCGGGCGGGCATGCGCGAACAGTCTCATCCTGAGTCCCTTCGTGCTCGGCGCCGGCACGGCGCGAGGCGCGCCGGGATCCGCCCGCTTGGCCGGGCTTCGGTCGCGCTAGCCGAAGTCTCGGCGAGGCCCGCGAAGCAGACATCACTCCCGACGGATGAAGGGCAGGGCGGGTGCGGGGCGCCGTCGTCATCCGGGCCTCCCCGAATAATCCATAACGCCTGTAGGGGTCGCAGAACTGTTCACCGATCCGGCGGGCCGCAGAACCCGGGCGGCCAGGACCGAGGCCGCCGCCACCAGGACCGCCGCGGTCAGTGCCATCAGGGCGAAGGCCCCGCCGTAGGCATCGTGGGCAGGCGCGGCCGCCGCGGACTCGGCAAAGGTGCCGGGCAGCCCCGTGCCGTGCCGATAGGCGGCCACCACCAAGGAGCCCAGGATCGCGATGCCGAGGGCCCCGCCCAGCTCACACCCGGTCTCGGTCACCGCCGCCGCCATGCCCGCGCGGGCCGGCCGCACCGTGGCGACGACCAGCTCGGTGCTGAGGATGTAGGCGGGGGCCAGCCCGATCGAGAAGAGAACCATCCCGGTGACCACGGCGGGCAGGCCGCCGAGCGCCAGCACGGCGAAGCCCACCGCCATCGTGGCCAGCCCGGCCGCGATCACCTGGCCCGGCGCGGCGAAGCGGGTCAGGGCCGGCCCGCCGAACGACGCGAGCAGGTAGGCGATGACCGACGGGAGCGTCCACAATCCGGCCTGCAGCGGTGAGAGGCCGAGGAACAACTGCAGATACTGGGCGATCGCGAGCTGGCTGCCATAGAGGACGAAGTACGACAGGGCGTTGCTGCCCACGGCCACCGTCATCCGGGCGTCCCGGAACAGCGTCAGGTCCAGCAGCGGCTGCGGGATCCGGCGCTGCCGGCGAAGAAAAATCACGAACAGGCCTGCGGCCACGACAACAGCGAGCACGGGTACGGCCGAGAGGCCCGACGCGGCGACACGCTTGACGCCGTACACGAAAAGCAGCACGGAAGCGAGGCTCAGCAACGCACCGGGCGCATCGAACGAGGTGGCCGTGCGGTCGCGGGACTCCGGCAGCAGGACCGGGCCGAGCGCGAGGAGCAGCAGCACCGCGGGGACGGCGATGAGGAAGACCGAGCCCCACCAGAAATGCGCGAGCAGAACTCCACCGACGAGGGGCGACGCGACGCCGCCGAGGGAGAAACTTGCGCTCCAGACACCGAGCGCGATCGTACGGCGGCGCGCGTCGGGGAACATCACGCGGATCAGCGCGAGCGTCGACGGCATCAGCGACGCCCCGGCCAGGCCCATCAGGACCCGGGCGGCGATCAGCAGCGCGGGCGTGGTGGCGAAGGCGGCCAGCACCGAGGCGGCGCCGAACCCGGCCGCCCCGGCGAGCAGCAGGCGGCGACGTCCGATCCGGTCGCCGAGGACGCCCGCCGCGATCAACCCGCCGGCCACCACGAACACGTAGCTGTCCATGATCCAGAGCAGCTGCACGCCGGTCGGGTGCAGGTCGCGGCTGAGCTGCGGCGCGGCGAGGTTCAGCACCTCGGCGTCGAGCGAGACGAGCAGACAGGGCAGGGCCAGCACGGCGAGTCCGGTCCAGCTGCGCATGGTGAGTCCCTTCGCATAACGCGATGAATTCGTTCTTCACGTTATGCCCGCACACGGCAGGATGCAACGCGAAGAGCACCTCCAATGCGTTATGCTCGCGGGATGACGACGCGCATCGTGGTCATGCCGTTGGCGGAGCTGGTGGGCTTCGTCAACGAGTGGGGCTCGCTCCCCCGCGCGCTCGACCAGCGCCCCCCGAGCGACGATTCCGTCCGCACGACCTTGGCCGACGAGCTCCACCCGGTCTTCGCCGCTTCCGATCCGGCCGAGCGGGCCCGGCTGGTCACCGCCCTGCTCGACCGCACGAGGGTTCGCCCCGAGCTCGCCACCCACGACGGCGTCCTGACCGAGGAGTGGACGGTCGAGGACCCGGCCGAAAAGGAGCGGGCCGCCGCCGCGCTGGCCCTGCGACACCACCTCGCCGAGCATCCCGGCCGCATCGGCGTCTGCGCCGACGACCAGTGCGCCGACGTCTATGTGGACGCCTCCCCCGCCGGACGCCGCCGCTTCTGCTGCCTGACCTGCCAAAACAGGGCGAGGGCCGCAGCCTTCCGCCGCCGCAACCGAGCGGCCACGGGCTAACGCAGGTAGGAAAGCTCGGGCAACTGCCGCTGATACTCCGCGACCAGGCGCCGCGCCACCGGCACCGAGTCGATCAGCGGGTGGCAGGCCATCGCGCGCACCGCCACCGCCCGCGAGCCCGATCGCGCCGCCTCCAGGACCGCACGCTCGATCGACTTCATCCGCGTCACCAGCGGAACCCCATGCTCAGGAATCGCCGCCCCCGGATAGGGATGCGCCCCCGAACCGTCGACCCGGCACGGCACCTCAACTACGGCGTCGTCGTCGAGAATGGCGAGCGTCCCGCGATTGCGCACGTTGAGAATCAGATCCGTCGGCGTGTCCGACGCGATCGCCATCATCAGCGCGAGCGCCACCGCCTCATATCCGCCGCCTTCGGCGTCGTCCCGTTCCCCGAGGCCTTCGAGCGCCATATACGTCGCGTCGCGCTGCCGCAGCGCCGCGGTCCACGATCGCAGCGGATCGGCCGACGGCGCCGACAGCCGCGCATAGCACTCGTCCTGCTGTCGCAACAGAAACTCCCCGCGCGTCTCCGTGGCGCCCAGCGAAGCCCGTACCAGATCCTCGGTGTCGTAGTAATAGTGCAGATATTCGTTGGGCACCGCGGCCAGCGAGCGCAACCGCGCCGCCCCGAAAAGGCGCCCTTCTTCGAAGGACCCGAGGGCTTCGTCGGATTCCAGCAGCCGCGGGAGCACATTCTCGCCATCGACGCGTACGCCCGAGAGCCACCCCAGATGGTTGAGCCCCGCGTATTCGAGCTTCCCGGATTCCACTCCCAGCGCTCGCATCACCCGCCGCCCGAGGGCCGACGGCGAGTCGCAGATCCCGATCACGCGTTCCCCGAGGTGGACGGCCATCGCCTCGGTGACCAGCCCGGCCGGGTTGGTGAAGTTGATGACCCACGATTCCGGCGCGACCAGGGCGATGCGGCGCGCGATCGCATCCGCGACCGGCAATGTCCGCAATCCGTACGCTATTCCGCCGGCCCCCACCGTCTCCTGCCCGAGAACGCCCTCGCCGAGCGCCACCCGCTCGTCGATGACCCGTCCCGCGAGGCCGTGCACCCGAATCGCGCTGAACACGAAATCGGCGCCGGTCAGCGCTTCCGTCAGGTCGGTCGTGACGGAGATGGCCGGCGGGTGCCCGGCCGTCGCCGCCTGGGCGTGCAGCACCCGCGAAATGGCGTGGAGCCGGGCGGCGGAAACGTCGTAGAGGACGACCGACCCGATCGGGCTGTCGCTTCCGAGAAGCGCCCCGTAGACGAGCGGCACCCGGAATCCGCCCCCACCGAGAATGGTGAGCCGGCGCCCCTCAGCCATGGGCCTGCGCGTCCGACAGCCGGGCGATGGTCGCGCCCGCGCGGCGGACCACCCGCTGCTCCCCGTCCGGAATCACGTCGTCGAGGAAGGCGTAGCGCGGATCCTCCGAAGCCCGCCACCAGTCCGCGATGTCACCCCAGCCGGGCGCCGACAGCGATCCCCCGAAATGCTGCACGGAAAGCGACGCGATGAGATTCGCGAAGGCGAGCCGCTGCGCCAGCGGCCAATTGCCGAGCGTGCCCAGGATGAAGCCCGCCATGAAGACGTCCCCGGCCCCGGTCGGGTCGAGGGCCTCGACCGGCACCGCCGGCACGTGCACCAGCTCCCCCGTCGCCGAGTCGATCGCGATCGCCCCGTCCGAGCCGCAGGTCACCACCACGACCGGCACCAGGCCGGCGAGCCGCCGCGCCGCCTCCTCCGGCGACGAGGCCCGGGTGTAGCGCATGGCCTCCACCGAGTTCGGCAGGAAGGCGTAGCAGTCGTCGAGCATGGCGAGGGCCTCGGACGGCCATTCCTCGCTGTCGTCCCAGCCCACGTCGGCGAAGACCAGCGTTCCCATGGACCGCGCCTCCCGTACCCACGGAAGTCGATCCTTTGTCAGGCTCACCGATGCTGCGCGGGCCGCCGGCAGCGCGCCCACCAGCCCGGAGGCGTTGAGCGGCGGCGGATGCCCGTGGGTGACCATGCTGCGGTCCCGGGCGTACGCGAGCGACACGGTGACCGGAGAGTGCCCCTCGGCCCGGGTCGAGGGCGACAAGTCGATGCCTTCCTGGCCACAGAGGATCGATGCGCAAAAATCACCATAAGCGTCGGTGTTCAGGGTGGTGCCCAGCCCGGTGCGCAGGCCGAGGCGGGCCGCGGCGACCGCGAGATTGGCCACCCCGCCGGGGCAGGAGCCCATTCCGGTGGCCCAGACCTCGGTGCCGGGGCGGGGCAGATCACGGAGTCCGGTGAAGACGATGTCGAGGTAGACGACACCGGGAACGAAGAGGTCCAGCGTCGGCGCCATTGTGCGATCTTATTTCGGCCGGGCAACGCGCCGAGGGTGATCCTGCACGCAGGACCACCCCCATTGCCTATCAAATATCAGATATCAAGTGTCACCGAGGAGTCCTCGGCGGGTGCGTCCGCCGCGGCGCCGCCGACGATCTCGACCCGCCACGGCAGCGCCGCGCCGTCCCGGGTGACCCGCACGGCGTCGCCGTCGCCGACAACAGTGAACGTGGTCTCGCCCACGCGCACCTCCGTCCGCGTCGGAAGAGGCCCGTAAACCCGCAGCGTGATCCCGTCGCGATAGTCGTAGTCGGGCCGGTCGGTCCGGCTGCCGACCGGCAGCACCGCGCCCGGCCGCACCAGCAGCGGCGCGCTGTCGAACCCGTGCGTCTCGGTGACCCAGCCCGGCCCCTCGACGACCTCGCCGGTGAGGAAGTGCGTCCACTTCCCGGCGGGCACGTAGTACGTGACCTGGCCGGCCTCGGAGAACACCGGCGCGACGAGCAGGGACGAGCCGAGGAGGTACTGCCGGTCGAGGTGGGTGACGGCCGGATCCTCGGGGAACCCGACGATCATCGGCCGCATGACCGGCAGCCCGTCCTCGTGCGCCTGGCGGGCGGCCTCGAACAGGTACGGCATGAGCGAGTACTTGAGGTGCGTGAATTTGCGCAGCACCTCGACCGACTCCTCGTCGAACAGCCACGGCACCCGGTACGAGTGGTTGCCGTGCAGCCGGCTGTGCGAGGAGAGCAGCCCGAACGCGATCCACCGCTTGAAGACGGCCGGGTCGGGCCGCCCCTCGAAGCCGCCGATGTCGTGGCTCCAGAAGCCGAAGCCGGAAGACATCAGCGAGAGCCCGCCGCGCAGGCTTTCCGCCATCGATTCGTACGTGGCGGAGTTGTCCCCGCCCCAGTGCACCGGGAACTGCTGCCCGCCGACCGTCGCCGACCGCGCGAACAGCACCGCCTCCCCCTCGCCGCGGGCCTCCCGCAGCACGTCGAAGACGACCTGGTTGTAGAGCTGGGTGTAGTAGTTGTGCATCCGCTCCGGGTCGGACCCGTCGTGCCAGACGACGTCGTCGACCGGGATCCGCTCGCCGAAGTCCGACTTGAATGCGTCGACCCCCATGTCGACCAAGTTCCGCAACTTGTCCGCGAACCAGGAGACGGCCGCCGGGTTGGTGAAGTCGACCAGCGCCATCCCCGCCTGCCACCGGTCCCACTGCCAGACGTCGCCGTTGGAAAGCCGCACGAGATAACCGTTGGCCACGCCTTCGGCGAACATCGAGGAACGCTGCGCGATGTACGGGTTGATCCACAGACACGTCCGCAGTCCGCGGTCGTGCAGCCGCTTGAGCATGCCCGGCGGGTCCGGGAAGATCCGCGGGTCCCACTCGAAGTCGCACCAGTGGAACTCGCGCATCCAGAACGTGTCGAAGTGGAAGACGCTCAGCGGCAGGTCCCGCGACGCCATTCCGTCGACGAACTGGGTGACCGTTTCCTCGTCGTAAGGGGTGGTGAACGAGGTGGTCAGCCACAGCCCGAAGGACCACGACGGCGGGAGCGCGGCCCGCCCGGTCAGCGCCGTGTACTTGCGCAGGATGTCGGCCGGCGTCGGCCCGTAGATCACCACGTAGGACAGCGTCTGCCCGGCCACGCTGAACTGCGTCCGCGACACCATCTCGCTGGCAACTTCGAACGAAACTTTCCCAGGGTTGTCGACGAGCACGCCGTACCCGTGATTGGTGAAATAGAACGGGACGTTCTTGTAGGCCTGCTCGCTGCTGGTGCCGCCGTCCTCGTTCCAGATGTCGATGCTCTGCCCGTTCTTCACGAACGGCCCGAACCTCTCGCCCAGACCATAAACGGCTTCGCCAACACCAAGATCCAATTGCTCGTGTACGAAGTGAGCACCGTCGACCGTGTCGACAATGCCCATTCCCTTCCAGCCGCTTCCGGTCAGCCTTTTCCCGTCCGCGATGAAGTCCAGGCCCCAGTCATCTTGGTTGAACCGGGCGGTCAGCGAGCCCGAAGTGATCTCGTTGTCGGTCACGATGACTGAATGATCTTCGCTGTTCAGCGCGAAATTCGGGCCTTTGGCGACACCACCGAGGAAATGACCGATCGTCACGCGGATCACGTCCGGCGCCGGCGCCTCCGCGCGGATCGTGATGATCGGCGCGTCGAGGGTGTCGCTGCGGCTCTTGACCTTCTTGGCGGTCGCGTACGCGGTCAGCGTCGCGCCGTCGTTCTCGGTGTCGTGCAACTGTGCTGGATGCAGCACGGTCAGCCCGGCACGCTTGAGCCAGAAGCCGTCGGTGAACTTCATGTCGGTCCTTTACTTGATGGCGCCGGCGGCGATGCCGCGGGTGAGCGTCCGCTGGAAGATCAGGAAGAACAACATGGCGGGCAGGATGCCGATCAGGGCCGAGGCGCTGGTCGTGGTGGCGTCCATGAGGCGGTCGCCCTGCAGCACGCCGAGCGCGACCGGCACGGTCTGGTTGTCGTTCGAGATCAGGAAGACCAGCGGCAGGAAGAACTCGTTCCAGGTCCAGATGAAGAAGAACGTGAACAGCACGCCGAGGGTGGGCCGGCTGACCGGGACCACGACGCGCCAGAGGCTGCGCCACTTGCCGGCGCCGTCGATGGCGGCGGCCTCCAGCAGCTCGGTCGGGAACTCGGTGTAGACCGAAGTCAGCAGGTACGTCCCGAAGGCGCTCTGGATGACGGTGAAGATGATGATGATCGAGATCAGGTTGTCGTAGAGCCCGACCTGCTTCGACAGGTAGTACAGCGGGTAGACCAGCACCTCCTGCGGCAGCAGGTTGGCCACCAGGAAGAAGACCAGGAACCAGACCCGGCCCTTAACCTTGCCGATGCCGAGGGCGTACGCGTTGAGAATGCTCAGCAGCACGCCGAGCGTCGCCACGACGATGCTGGAGATGAAGCTGTTCCAGAGCTTCTGGCCGAAGTTGACCCGGTTCCAGAAGTTGACGATGCCGTCCCAGTACAGGTGCCCGGGCAGCGACAGCGGGCCGTTGCTGGCGTAGTCGGCGGGGCTCTTGAACGCGTTGATCGCGACCACGAGCAGCGGCGCGATGACCAGCAGGAGCAGCACCAGCAGGCCGAACAGGATGGCGAAGCGGGCCGGGTTGCGACGCTTCGCGGCCTTGATCGGCGCCTCGCTGTTGTCGAGCCGGGAGGGGGTTGCGGTCACGGTCATGTCAGGCTCCGGACTTCTCGGCCCGGTTCTGCAACCGCAGGAACACGATGGCGAGCACGATGATGATCACGGTGAGCACGGTGGAGATCGCCGAGCCGTAGCCCACCTGGGCCTTCTCGAAGAAGTTCTTGTACGCGAAGTACGACGGCACCAGCGTCGCGTTGCTCGGCCCGCCCCGGGTGAGCACGAAGATCTGCCCGAAGATCTTCAGCGCCGCGATCGTGGTGGTGATCAGGACGACGTAGAACTCCGGCCGGATCATGTACACCGTGATCTTGCGGAAGCGCTGCCACCAGGTGGCGCCGTCGAGGTCCGCGGCCTCGTACAGCGAGGGGTCGATCCGCTGCAGGCCGGACATGAACATCACGATCGGGTAGCCCAGCTGGAACCAGATCATGATCGCCATGACGCTGTAGAGCGCGTAGTCGGGGTCGCCGAGCCAGTTCTTGGCCAGTCCGTGCAGCCCGATCGAGTCGAGGATCTTGTTGAGCGCGCCGTAGTCCGGGTGCAGGATCCAGCCCCACACGATGCCGGTGACGGCAACGGGGATGACCTGGGGGATGTAGAAACCGGATCGGAAGACCGACGCCCAGCGGTTGCTGAAGTGCTTGGCGATGTAGTCGAACAGCAGCGCCGCGAGAACCAGGCCCACCAGCGTCGGCACCACCGCCATGGCCAGGATCAGCAGGATGATGTGCCCGAACGACTGCCAGAACAGCGTGTCGTGGAACAGCCTGGTGTAGTTGTCGAAGCCGATCCACTTCTGGTCGCCCACACCGTTCCACTTGGTGAAGCTGGTGTAGACCGTCATGATCAACGGAACCACGATGATCGCCAGGGACGCGACGACCCCCGGGATCAGGTAAACCGCGTAGCCGCCTTTACCGGATTTTCCGGACATTGGGAGGTCCTTCTTTCCTCGACGGCGGCGGGCCTCACGACCCGCCGCCGCCATCCGGTCACTTGCCGAGGTCGGCGAGGTTCTCGTTGTACGGCTTCGCGATCTCGTCGAGGAACGCGGCGGGGGTCTTCGAGCCGTTGATCAGGCCCTGGGTGCCGGCCACGAGCACGTCGTAGTAACCGGGCGCCGGCCAGTCGGGGTAGAAGGCCAGGCCGTCCTCCGAGGAGATCTTGTTGAAGTTGTCGATCAGTTCCTTGTTCTTGGCGTCGGTGATCGACGCGGCGTCGGCCGCCACCGGAACTCCGCCGTTGTTGCCGAGCAGGTTCTGCACCTCGGGCTGCATCGTGATGTCGATGAAGTCGTACGCGAGCGACTTGGCCTTGCTCTTCTCCGGGACCACCCAGAGGTTGCCGCTCGAGCCCGGGTGCAGCTTGTTGCCCGGGAAGAGGAACGAGCCCCACTGGAAGTTCTTGACCTCGCTGGCGAACCGGCCGTACCACCAGCTACCCGAGATCAGGATCGGGAACTTGCCCTGCTCCCACGCGACACCCATGTCCTCGGCCTTGATGCCGGCCGAGTTCTTGGCGATGTAGCCCTTGCCGACCCAGTCGGAGAACGTCTGGGCGCCGTAGGTGAGCGCGGCGTCGTGGAAGTCGACCTTGTTCTTGTAGAGCTGGTAGTCGTCCACCCACGAGCGGTCCGCCTTGGACAGCGCGAGCTCGTAGAAGATCTGCTGGGCCGGGTACTCGGCGCCGCCGACGCTCAGCGGCGTGACGCCCTTGGCCTTGAACGCGTCCATCACCTTCGTGAACTCGTCCAGAGTGGTCGGCACCTGCAGGTTGAACTTCTTGAACATGTCCTGGTTGTAATAGACCATGACGTATTCGCCGTAGTTCGGGATGCCGAACCACTTGCCCGAGCCCATGATGCCGTCTTCGTCGTACTTGGCGGTGGTCTGCAGGCTGGTGCTGAGCTTTTTGTCCCAGCCCCGCTTGGTGGCCTGGTCGCTCAGGTCGGTCAGCAGGCCCTGCTTCGACAGCAGGCCGGCGGTCGCGTTGCCCTTGTTGTACTCGAGGATGTCGGGCGCGCTGTCCGAGTTGAGGATCATCTGCGCGTTCTGCTGGATCTGCTCGAAGGACTTCTCCTCGAACTTCACCGTGACGCCGGGGTGCGACGCCTTGAAGAGCTCGATCGCCTTGTTCCAGGCGACGCCCATGGCGCTGGTCGGACCCTCGTAGTGCCAGAGGGTAAGGGTCTTGGCGTCGCTGCCGCTGTCCTCGTCGTCCGAGCCGGAACCGCTGCACGCGGTCAGCGCGAGTGACGATGCCAGCAAGAATGCACCGGCAACAGCGCCGGCTCGTTTTCTGAACATGCCGTCCTCCGGATGGGTTCGTCGAAGCGCTTCGACACGGGGTCGTCGAAGCGCTTCGACGCGGGACTTTCCGGTGACGTTAGGGTTCGCCGCGCATACATGTCAACGGTGTGACGAAGAGATTTCGCAACGATCGGGTCCCGGGGGCCACCGGCTTCTTCCGGCCCGCACCGGGCCGAAAACCTTGATCGAGTTTAGGTACGAAAGAGACTTTCTGGACGTATCAGTGCGGCGCGGCGCAGCTGTCTCGCTCCACCAGCGTCGGGGGCAGGAGCCGGATCGGCTCGGTGTGCCGGCCGTCGAGCAGCTTCATCACGGTCTCGACGGCCAGCCCGCCCACGTCGTGCGACGGTATGTCGACCGACGTCAGCGGGATCGGCATGGCGAGGGCGACGTCCCGGGGGCAGACCGCCACCACCGAGATGTCCTCCGGCACGCGGCGCCCCGCGGCCCGCAGCTGATCGAGCAGCGGGCGCAGGGCCTCCTCGTTGTGCACCACCAGCGCGGTGACGCCGTCGAGCTCGGCGTCGATGTCGGCCAGGCAGGTGCGTACCCCGTCCTGAGCCGGCTCGCACGGGTGGGTCATCGTCTGCAGGCCCAGCTCGGCCGACGCCTCGGTGAAGCCGGCCAGGAACCGGTCGGCGTAGCTGGTGCCGCGCCGGTACACCGACGGCGACGGCCCGACCAGGGCTATCCGCCGGTGACCGTGCCACGCCAGATGGCGCAGCGTCTCCTTCGCGGCGGCCGCGAAGTCGAGGTCGACGCAGACGATGCCGGCCGGGTCGTCGGGCAGCCCGATCAGCACCGACGGCTGCTTGAGCCGCCGCAGCGCCGGGATGCGCACGTCGTGCTTCTCCACGTCCATGACGATGAGCGCGTCGACCATGGTCGAGTGCGCCACCCGCTCGAGGCCGGTGGTGCCCTCGTCCTTGGTCAGCAGCAGCACGTCGTGGTTGTGCGTGCGGGCCGCGGTGACCACGGCCGTGGCGAACTGCATGATGACCGGCACGTTGACGTCCACCCGCAGCGGCACCACGAGCGCCACGACGTTGGTCTTGCTGCTCGCGAGCGCCCGGGCGCCGGCGTGCGGGTGGAAGCCGAGCTCGGCGATGGCCGCCTGGACCCGGGCCCGGGTCTGCGCCGAGATCGGACGACGGCCGCTCAGCACGTACGACACCGTGCTCGGCGACACCCCGGCTGCCCGGGCGACGTCGTTGATCGTCGGCATCGGCCCTCCCCACGTGACCCGATCGCGTTCCATGATGCGCCCTTCGCCAGGAATCCTAACTGCCTAATTGATCAAGCGGGCACGTCGTGTACCGGCACACCTCCGCGCTGTGATCCCACGACGACCAGTTGCGGGGTCGCCACGGTCGATGTCTGCTCGGCGATGACCGCCAGGGCCAGGGTGTTCCTGCCGTTCTGCCGGAGCAGGCCGGCGGGCAGGACGAAGTCGGTCTGCGGGCCGATCGCCGCGCCGTACTGACCGAGGTTCCAGCCGTTGAGATAGATGATCACGCGGTAGCCGGCCGGGATCGCCCCGCCGAAGCGCAGCGCCACCGAGGTGTCCTGATTTTTCGGCAGATCCGTCGAGAATCCGGTCCGGAGCCACGTGACGCCCGGCGCCGCGGCAAATCCAGCCGCCGGCCACCCCCGGTCGCTGTAGCCGGGCAGGCTCCACCCCGCACGCTCCCCGTACAGGCCGCCGTTGTTGAGGCCACCGCGGACAGGATCGACGCGCGCCTGGCCTTGGATACGCCAGGATATTTCGGAAATGCCGGAGATGGCGGCGCCGACCAGGCCGCGCGGCTGACGGAAGCGGCTGTCCTCGGCCGTCCAGTCGTCGTTGTTGCCCATGTTCTGCACGAGGACCGAGAGCACCGCCGTCTCGCCCGGCTTCACCAGCCCGGCCGGGATCGTGAACTCCCCCGGCCCCGGGTCCGGATTGACCGGGACGTCCGAGTCGGCCTGCACCCCGCCCTTCGCGCTGCCCAGGTACCGGCCGTTGAGCCAGACCAGGTAGTCGCCGCGCTTGCCGGTGATCGCGTTGAGCTTCACCGTCGTCTCGGCGCCGGTGCCGGCGAAGCGCCCCCGATACCAGACACTGCCGGCGTGATAGCCGTACTCGTCGCTGAACAGCACCGGCAGCGTGACCGGCGCGAAGGTGCTGAGGCTGGTGGTCTTGTCGGCCACCGTCCACCGCGAGTCGTCGAAGGCGGGTCTCGCCTCGGGCGCCTCGGCCTGCTGCTTCCAGCCGGCCAGAGCCGGCAATTCCACCCCGCGAGGGCCGGGCAAGCTGCCTTCAAGAGAGCCATTTCTTCCCGTACGGGTGGGCACAGGCTTGCCATTGACGGTCAGCGTTCGCGCGTTCGCGAACACCTCGACCGGCCCCGCTTCGCTCGTGTCGGCCCGCAGGTCGACCGTGCCGTGGTCGACACGCGCGGCGCGAACCAGCGACGTGCCCTTCACCAGCACCCCGTCGACGTTCCAGAACGACGCCGCGGTGTCGTCGGTGCCGAGCATCAGCAGCAGCGGCCGATGTCCCCCGCCGCTGATCAGCACCCGGGTCAGCCCGTGGTGGGTGTAGTCCAGGCGCAGATCGCCGTTGCGGTAGGAGGCGGTAGCCGTACCCGCGAGGACCTTGACCTTGGGTTCGGACGTGTAACGCAGAACAGTCGCGCCTGGTGTGCCCTCGGCGCCGTAGAAGATGGCGATGTCCCGGTTGGCGAAGGCCGTCGTGTAGAGCTCCGATGTGGACGCCACGAGGCGCTGACCGCCGAGATCGAGGTTGCTCACCAGCACCTTGGCGTCGTGGCCGGGCAGCGTGACCGGGAAGCTGTAGCCGTTCCAGTCCAGCGTGGACGTCACCTCGGTGGTGGAGGTGTTGCGGGCCAGCAAGAACTGGGTGCCGGTGTCCGGGTTGGTCCGGGCCGCGGTCTCCAGACCGGTGACCGCGGGCGCGGCCGAGGGATCGGTCTTGGTGAGCGGCGGGACGGCCCGCAGGAAGTAGCCCTGCCGCTTGTACTCGTCGTACTTCGCGGTCAGCTGCCGGGCCTCGGTGATGGCCGCGCCGTAGTCGTACGAGGTGTAGACGTCGTTGGGCTGCCCGAGCCAGCCCCAGTTGGTGCCGCCGAAGCCCATGTAGTAGCTGAACGCGGTGGCGCCGCTGAGCACCATGTTCCCCTTCTGGAAGAACTTGGTGTACGGCACGCCGGTCAGGTTGCGGCAGGCCTCGTACCCGGCGTTGTTCAGGTCGATCGCGCCGGCCTGGTACTCCGCCGCGAAGACCGGCGCGTCGTCGCGGACCTTCTCGGTGATGCCCGCTCCCCACGGACCCCAGGTGGTGTCCGCGTTCTGGCACTCGAAGGACTGCGGGTAGTCGTCGACGCCCGGGATCTGCACCGCGCCGAGCCCGGATCCCCAGGTGGAGGACCACGATCCGGCGTCGCAGCAGTTGTTCGTCGTGATCGGCACGTCGATGCCGTCGGCGCGGGCGGTGTCCTGCAGGTCCTGCATGTACACGGCGTCGGTGTTCACCGCGTACTCGTTCTCGACGTTGTAGAGCAGCACCGAGCCGCCGCGGGTGACCTGATGGCGGGCGAGGATCGGATTGATGTGCGCGAGCCAGTCGTGGTAGGCGGCGGTGTATCCGGCGTCGCTGCTGCGCGCCCGCCCGGGCACCGTCTTGAGCCACGCGGGGAAGCCGCCGCCGCTGGTCTCCGCGTTGATGTAGGGGCCGGGCCGGGCCACCACGTACAGGCCGACCTCCTCGGCCGTGCGCAGGAGGCGGTCGACGTCGCGGACGCCGGTGAAGTCGTATCTGCCGGGGGCCGGCGAGTGGAACGCCCACGAGAAGTAGACCGAGACGGCGTTGAAGCCGGCCGCCTTCTCCTTCTCGAGGATGTCGCGCCAGAGGTCGGGGCTGGGCAGCCGGAAGTAGTGGAACTCCGCCGACTGCAGGAGCAGGCGCTGCCCGTCGACCATCAGCGAGTACTTGTCGTAGGTGACGCTGTGCTTGGGCGCCGCCGACGACGGGCCGCCGAGGACGGCCAGGCCGGCCACCGCCAGGACCAGGGCGAGCAGGATGCGGCGAATCTTCATGCGGGTCCCCTTCGAGGACGGAAGGATCGGTGACCCGCCCGCCGGCTGACCAGGCCGGCGGGCGGGTTCCCCTCTCACCGAATGGAGAATGTGGACACGCGCAGCGCGCCGCCGAAGACGAGGTAGACGTCGTGGTGTCCGCTCGCCTTCGCCAGGGATGCCGTGGTGGTGGCGTACTGGTAGATGTCACCGGTCGCCGCCACCGGCGCGGTGCCGATCAGCTTGCCGGTGGGCGAGTCGAGGCGTACCTCGATCGTCGTAGCGGCCGGGGCGGAAGTGCTCGCCGTGAACGTCCGGCCGTTGCGCAGATCCGCGTCCTTGAAGACGATCCAGTCGCCGGCCGCGGACGATCCCACGGCCGTACCCGTCGCCTTGGACTCGTCGACGAGCTTGACCGCCGGGGCGTACGCGTCGAAATTCTCGGCGCGCGTGACGCGCGCCAGATCCCGTGCCGGAATCGTTTCGCCGCGGACGTTCCAGGTGGTGCGCTGGCGGATGTCCGAGGACGACGCGCCGATCAGGATGTCGTAGACGGAGGACTCGACGACCCACTTGCTGCGGGTGACGTCCCAGCGCTTCAGGTCGTCCGCGCTCAGCTTGAGCGAGACGGTCCTGGTCTGGCCGGCCTTGAGGTGCACCCGGTCGAAGGAGCGCAGCTGCTTGACCGCCGTCGTGTCGCGCGAGGAGCGCTGGTGCGTGTACAGCTGCACCACCTCGTCGCCGTCGCGCTTGCCGGTGTTGGTCACGGTGAAGGTGACCTTGCCGTGGCCGACGCTGGGCTTGCCGTACTTGAAGGACGTGTACGACAGGCCGTAGCCGAACGGGTAGAGCGGGGTCTGCTTGCTGTAGAGGTACGTCTGCTGCGACTTGATGATGTCGTACTCGAGCAGGTCGGCCGGAAGCTGCCTGTCGGACTGGTACCAGGTCTGGGTGAGCCGGCCGGCCGGGTTGTAGTCGCCGTAGAGCACGTCGGCGATCGCGTGGCCGGTCTCGGCGCCCGCGTGGGTGGTCCACACGATGCCCGGCACGTTCTGCTGCTCCCAGGTGATCGTGTCGGGGTAACTGGTCTGCAGCACGACGATCGTGCGCGGATTGACCGCCCGGACCGCCTTGACCAGGGCCTCCTGGCCGGCGCCGAGCGCCATCGTGGTGCGGTCGTGCGCCTCCCGGCCGTTGATGAACGGCTGCGAGCCGACGACGAGTACGGCGGTGTCGGCGGTCTTCGCGGCGGCGACGGCCTCGTCGATGCCGCTGCGCAGCACCTCCTTGCTGAACTTGGCGGCGCCCGCGGCGTCCGGCGAGCCCAGCGCGAGCTTGCCGTCCGCGGCGACGGTCAGGTACTTGTTCGGGCCGAACCAGCTCTCGGTGGTCTCGTAGCCGGCGTACCGGATCGCGACCGTGCCGTCGGCCTGCGGCTCGAGCTTGAATTGCTGCTGCACGTACCAGCCGTTGGGCTGGTCGTCCCGGGTGATGAACGGTCCCCAGTTGTAGCCGAGGTACTTGCCGTTCGCGACGTTCTTGAGGGTCAGCACGTCCTGGCCCCAGTCGTCCGCGTCGAACTGAGCTTTTTCATCCGCGCTGGCGCCGGTCACCGCTACTGCGTCGGCATCGGTCGTCCCCGTCGCGGTGATGTACTTGCCGGTCGCAACGTCCTTGAGCGCGATCCGGTCCGAGCCCGTCGAGCTCACGACTTCTTTCGCGCGCTCCTTTATGCCGTCGACCGCGGTCACCTGGTAGGGCAGCTTTCCGCCGTACCAGTCGCTGTAAAGGGTGTCGGCCAGGGGGCCGACCACCGCGACCTTGCCGCCCGGCTTGAGCGGCAGCGCGTTGTTCTCGTTCTTCAGCAGCACCATCGCGGCGTCGGCGGTCTCCCGCGACAGCTTCTGGTTGGCCGGGCTGTTGATGACCTCGGGCCCGATCTTGCCGTACTTGCCGCCGCCCGGATCGAACTCGCCGAGCCGGAACCGGACGCTCAGCGCCTGCCCCGCGGCCACGTCGATGTCGTGCTCGGTGAGCAGCCCCTGGTCGAGGGCCTGCTTGATCGCGGTGACGGTCGGAACGCCGTTCGCGTCGTCCACCGTGAACGCGTTCAGGCCGGCCTTGATGACGGCGGCGTTCGCCTCGGCCTGCGTCGCGTAGTACTTCTGCGAGCCGGTCAGGTTGTACGGGGCGTACGCGTCGGAGACGTTGAAGAGCGGGTACTTGCTCCAGCTCCGCTCGAGGCCGGCGAGATCCGGGTCCACCGTGGCCGGACGGCCGTTGACCAGGTTGTAGGAGGCCATCACGCCGGTGGCGGCGTTGGCCGAGAGGGCGGGCTTGAAGGCCGCGCGGTCATACTCGTTGAGCACCCGGTTCGGCACGTTCGAGGACGTCACGTCGCGGCCGGCCTCGTTGTTGTAGGCCAGGTAGTGCTTCAGCGTCGGTGCGGCCTTGAGGTGGTTGGGGTCGCCGCCCTGCAGCCCGTCGCCGTAGGCGGTCGAGATGGCGCCGGTGAGCAGCGGGTCCTCGGAGTAGCCCTCCTCGTTGCGGCCCCAACGGGGGTCGCGGAGCAGGTTGACGACCGGGGCCCAGAGGTTGAGGCCGAAGACGCGGGGGTTCTTGGCGTTGAAGCCGCGCGCCTCGTCGCCGACCGCGGACCCGACCCGCTCGATCAGGTCGGTGTCCCAGGTGCTGGCCATGCCGACCGGCTGGGCGAACGAGGTGCCGTCGGCCTGCACGACCGCCCCGCCGTTGTCTATGTCGTTGGACCAGGCGACACCGTGGAGGGCCTCGGTGCCGGCCTTGAAGAGGTTGATGCCGAGCCGCGGGATGGCCGGCTGGTACTGGTGCAGCAGCGAGATCTTCTCGTCCAGGGTGAGCCGGCCGATCAGATCGTCCACGCGGGTCTGCAGGCTCAGGTGTGGATCACGGAACGGATAGGTCGGGTCCGCGTGCGCGGCGCCCGGAATGGCCGGCGCGAGCAGCAGGGCGGCCGCTAGAACCGGTAAGAAACGCCTTCGCATGGGCGATTCTCCTCATCGAAGGATCTATTTGTCGACACGGCGAAATACCTGCTCAGCGCGGTGGTGGCGCTGGCAGGCCGGTGCTCTCAGCATTCGTCGAAGCGCTTCGATAACGCGGTATCGCTCACGATAGATGGCAGCCAATCCCGTGTCCACAGTCTCCGCGAAATCCCGCCGAAACATCGACCACGATCATCCGCGACAACGCACATCGGACGTTCCACCGCCCAGCGCGTCCCACCACCGGCGCCCAGCACGTTCCGCCACCCGGCGCCCAGCGCGCTCCACCACCCCGGCCCGCGTTCCGCCATCCGGCGCCCAGCGCGCTCCACCACCCCGGCCCGCGTTCCGCCATCCGGCGCCCAGCGCGCTCCACCACCCCGGCCCGCGTTCCGCCACCCGGCGCCCGGCGCGTTCCGCAGGCCCCGCGCCAGCCGCCTGGCCATCCGCCCGGCGACCGACCCGGCCGCCCGCGTGGCCACCCGCCCAACCGCGTGGCCACCCGCCGCCTACCAACGGGGCCATCCGCAGGCGGCCTGGCCGCGCGCGGGCGGGCGCTCGCGGCTCTCGCCGGCAATCGCCGCCGCCGACTCGACCGGCATCCCCGAGCGCCATCGGCTCTCGGCGCCGTCGACGGCGATGTCCGGACGACGGGTCCCGGCCGGGCGGTTTCAGACGATGGGCGGGGCCGGTGTCTCCGCCAGCCAGTCTGCTACCGCGTAGCGGAAGTCGTCGTCCACCGGGAGGGACGGGTCGCGCAGGGCCCGCTCCCAGGCGTGGGCCTTGGAGACGCGGGTGACCCGGCAGGCCAGCGAGACCGAGCGCCGCAGCGTGGCCGGGGGCGCCAGGTCGGACCAGACCTCCAGGTAGGCGTCCCGCAGCCGCCGGATCTCGGGGGCGCTCGACTCGATGCCGAGCACGTAGCAGGCGAAGCCGAGCGCGACCAGCAGCGAGCCGAAGGGATGCGCGACGCTGGAGTCGCCCCAGTCGAAGAAGCGGAAGCCCTCGGCGGTCCGGAAGACGTTGGCGTCGGTCAGATCGTCATGCTGGAGGCTTGCCGGGATGCCGTCGGAGGACAGCTCTTCGCACCACTCCCGGAAGGCGGGCGCGATCTCCTCGACGGCGGCTCGGCGGTCGGGGCCGAGGTCGCTGCGCACGTCGGGGTCGGTCAGGAGCGTCTCCAGCGCGGCCGGCAGGTTCTGCGGGCCGAGGTCGGGCACGCCCAGGCCGGTGAGATCGGTGGCGCGAGGAGCCACGGCGCGTTGCAGGGTGGCGTAGGCGCGCAGCATCTCGGCCCAGACGTCGAGAAGGTCGTCGGGCTTGATCTCCTCGCGGAGGGTGCGGCCCGCGTCCGCCGTGAGCAACCAGCCGCGGTGCGGGTCGATCGCCAGCGGCACCAGAACGTCATCGGGCCGCCAGACCGCCAGCGCCCCGGCGAGGGGCGCTTCGTAAGCGCAGGCCGGCGTGTTCGCCTTGAACCAGACCAAACCGGCGGCGGTCGGCGCGTTATGGGTGACCGACCAGGGGCGCACCCGGATCTCTTCGATCCCGCCGACTACCGGCGTGCCCCTCTCCTCGCAGCGTTCGGTGATCCACTCGCGGGCAGCCGATTTCCAGCTCGGGTCGTGCCAGGCGTTGGCTTTCATCGATCGCCACGATAGTCGGCTTACCCGGCGACCAGTCGTAAGGAGTTGGGGCGCTGCGTGGCGATGGCGTTCTCGGTGGTGGTGTCGGCGGGGAGGTGGACGACCAGGCGCTGGCCGTCGTCGGCGGGGAGGTCCAGGGTCTCGAAGGCCATGCGCAGGTCGCCGGCCTCGGGGTGAGTCCAGCGCTGGATTCCGTGCGGCGCGGGCAGGCCGGGGATCTCGCGGGTGCGCCGCTCGAAGGCGTCGCCGGCGGTGACGGTCAGCTCGTCGGCCAGGGCGGCCAGGTGGCGGTCGGCGCGGAAGGGGCCCTGTTTGAGCTCGGCCACCCGCTGGTCGGCGGCCAGCTCCCAGTCCGGGAAGGTCGTGCGGGCCCGGCGGTCGGTGAAGACGTAGCGGTTCAGGTTGGGAGGGTCGCCGTCGAGGATGCCCGCGGAGGCGGCGAGCCACTGGTAGCCGCTGGTCCACGCGAGCAGGTCGCCCAATTGGTTGGTCACGACCGCCGCGGTGGGCTCGAGCCGCACGAGGACGGCCCGAACCGAGTCGCGAACCTCCCGGGCCGGTGCGGCGTCGCCACGACAAGTGAATCCGGGTTCGAGCCCCTTGCTCAACCGGTGCAGGTGCACTCGCTCGCTGGGACTCAAGTGCAACGCCCCGGCCAGCGCGCCGAGCACGGCCGCCGACGGGTGCCGATCCTTGCCCTGCTCCAAGCGGGTCACGTACTCCACGCTCACGCCGGCCAGCGCGGCCACCTCGGCCCGCCGCAGGCCCGGCGTCCTTCGCCGATCGCCGGCGGGAAGGCCGAGCTCGGCGGGCGTGATGGTCTCCCGGCGGCTACGAAGAAACAGACCCAGCTCGTTGTCCACACCCCGACGTTAACAACCGTTCGTCCACGACTCGGCGCTCACCGGGTTTGGCCACGACGGGTCAGCCCGGCGGTCGCGGCACTTCGCGCGGCCATGCAGCTTGGTCGCGTGGTGACGCGAAGGAGCATTCAATAGGCGTACGCGTCGTGGGTTTGAATGGATGTGAGGTTTGTCGATGGAACGCGTTCGTGCGGAATTGCGGCGATCGGGAGGGTTTGCGGGTTTGACCTCGCACGTGCGGGCGGACTCCGCGACGATGGCGCCGGCCGATGCGGTGCGGTTTGTTCAGCTGGTGCAGAAGACCGATTTGTCGCGGCTGGGGACGAGAACCGGAACGCGGCCGCACGGGGCTGACCTCATGCATTACGAGTTGACGGTGGAGCGCGGCGGCCAGACGTGGCACGGGACCTTCAGCGATCCGGACATTCCGGCGGAGCTGCGGCCTCTGCTGCAATTCCTGACCCACTATTCGCCCGGCACAGGACCGTAGGTTAGGTTAGCCATACCTACGGAGCTGAGGGAGTGCTCGGGTGACGCAGACTGTGGCCCTGCCGTTTCGGATCTTTCACACGACAGTGCGCGAGGTGCGGCGGCTGAGCCCGAGTTTCATCCGGGTGACGTTCACCGGCGACGATCTCGACCGGTTCGCCGACAACGGCTTCGACCAGCG
The DNA here is from genome assembly GCF_050942195.1 of Actinoplanes sp. CA-142083. NCBI lineage: Bacteria > Bacillati > Actinomycetota > Actinomycetes > Micromonosporales > Micromonosporaceae > Actinoplanes > Actinoplanes sp. CA-142083. Next base: position 4,920,821 of record NZ_CP192076.1, on the reverse strand, counting down.
CATCAAGCTGATCCCGCCGCTGCCGGACTGCGGGCACGACCATCTGCCGACCGGGCCGGACTGGTACACGGAGTGGCGCGACCTGCCCGACGAGCGGCGCAACCCGATCCGCACCTACACGGTGCGCGCGGTCCGGCCGGAGCTGTGCGAGGTGGACGTCGACATGGTGCTGCACGGCGTGCACGGGCCGGCCTCGCGCTGGGCGGCCGACGCGGCGCCGGGCTCGACGGCGTGCCTGATGGGGCCGAACGCGGATCACGACGGCGAACACGGCGGCATCGACTTCCATCCGCCCGCGCAGACCGAGTGCATCCTGCTCGGCGGCGACGAGACCGCGGTCCCGGCGATCTCCTCGATCCTGGCCTGCCTCCCGGCCGACGCCGTGGGTGAGGCGCTGCTCGAGGTGCCCGAGGCGGGCGACGAGCTTGATCTTCAAAAGCCCGATGGCGTACGCGTCACCTGGCTCCCCCGCGACGACGCCGCCCACGGTGAGCGGCTCATCCCGGCGATGCGCGCGGCGACCCGGCGGCTGCTGGGCGACGCGTCGCCGTCGGAGCCGGCCGACCTCGAGGACATCGACGTCGACACCGAGACCCTGTGGGAAGTGCCTGAGGATGTGATCGACGTGACCCGCTTCTACGCCTGGCTGGCCGGCGAGGCCGCGGTGATCAAGACGCTGCGCCGCCACCTGGTCGCCGAATGCGGCGTCGACCGGCGCTCGGTGGCGTTCATGGGCTACTGGCGCCTCGGCAAGGCGGAAGAAAACTGATCCGCAACTTTCGCTAAGGATCGGTACTTTTCCGCCGACAGTGGGGCGTGTCAATCAGCCTCCTCGATCGCAACCTCGACGAAGAAGCCCGGCTAGCCGTCCTGCACGAATACCAGCTGCTCGATGCACCCGCTGACTACGAGCTCCAAGCCGTCGTGCGCGTCGCCGCCGCTATCGCCGAGGTGCCCACCGCCGCCATCAATCTCATCGATCTATCGCGCCAGTCCCCGCTGGCCACGGTCGGCTTCGACGGCGCCGACTCGCCGCGCGACGAGTCGATGTGCGCGATCCAGTTCCGCACCGGCCGGTTCGTCCATGTCGCGGATTGCTTTGCGGACCCGATCTACGCGAGCAATCCGTGGGTCACCGGGGAGCGCGGCGACGTGCGGTTCTACGCCTCCGCGCCATTGATAACCCCCGAGGGGTACGTGTTGGGCACGCTGTGCGTGTTCGACGCGGTCGCCAGATCGCTGCGTCCCGACCAGGCGAGCCGGCTGCTCGACCTGGCCGACGTGATCGTGGCCCTGTTCGAGCGCCGCCGGCACGCCCGCGCGACGGCCGATCTGGCGGCCGCCCAGGAACGCACCACCCGTCTCCTCGAAACGGTGATGGACACGATCGACGTGGGGCTCGCGGTCACGGATGCCGACGGTCAGATCACGTCGCTCAACCGGGCGGCCCAGTCGTGGCACGGTGTCGCGGAGATTCCTCTGTCCTCGGATCAGATCACTCTCCGCGGGCCTGACGGCGCCGCGATCAAGTTGGCCGCCCATCGCGTGGTGGATGACTGCGACGACGTGATCGGTACCGTCGTCACTGCCGCCTGAATGTGAAATGCAAAAAGCCCGCCCCGGTTTCCCGGGGCGGGCTTTCTGTTCACGTTGAGTCCGGCGGCGTCCTACTCTCCCACACCCTCCCGAGTGCAGTACCATCGGCGCTGGAGGGCTTAGCTTCCGGGTTCGGAATGAGACCGGGCGTTTCCCCTCCGCTATGACCACCGAAACAGCCGTCAGCGGCAGAACTACCAGCAACCCGTCGTGGTGACCGGGGTGGTTGTTCGTTTGCTGTGAATCACACAGTGGACGCGTTGAGCAAAAAGTTTAAGGTGGTTAAGCCCTCGGCTTATTAGTACCGGTCGACTGAACCAGTTACCTGGCTTACATCTCCGGCCTATCAACCCAGTCGTCTGGCTGGGAGCCTTACCCACTCAAATGGTGGTGGGATACCTCATCTCGAAGCGAGCTTCCCGCTTAGATGCTTTCAGCGGTTATCCCTTCCGAACGTAGCCAACCAGCCGTGCCCCTGGCGGGACAACTGGCACACCAGAGGTTCGTCCGTCCCGGTCCTCTCGTACTAGGGACAGCCCTTCTCAAGTATCCAACGCGCACGGCGGATAGGGACCGAACTGTCTCACGACGTTCTAAACCCAGCTCGCGTACCGCTTTAATGGGCGAACAGCCCAACCCTTGGGACCTGCTACAGCCCCAGGATGCGACGAGCCGACATCGAGGTGCCAAACCATCCCGTCGATATGGACTCTTGGGGAAGATCAGCCTGTTATCCCCGGGGTACCTTTTATCCGTTGAGCGACACCGCTTCCACACGCAAGTGCCGGATCACTAGTCCCGACTTTCGTCCCTGCTCGACCCGTCAGTCTCACAGTCAAGCTCCCTTGTGCACTTACACTCAACACCTGATTGCCAACCAGGCTGAGGGAACCTTTGGGCGCCTCCGTTACCCTTTAGGAGGCAACCGCCCCAGTTAAACTACCCACCAGACACTGTCCCTCGACCCGATCAGGGCCGCAAGTTAGATACCCAAACCCAACAGAGTGGTATTTCAAGATTGCCTCCACCCGAACTGGCGTCCGAGCTTCAAAGGCTCCCACCTATCCTACACAATTAAATTCGGATACCAATGTCAAGCTATAGTAAAGGTCCCGGGGTCTTTCCGTCCTGCCGCGCGTAACGAGCATCTTTACTCGTACTGCAATTTCGCCGGGCCTGTGGTTGAGACAGTGGGGAAGTCGTTACGCCATTCGTGCAGGTCGGAACTTACCCGACAAGGAATTTCGCTACCTTAGGATGGTTATAGTTACCACCGCCGTTTACTGGCGCTTAAGTTCTCCGCTTCGCCCCGAAGAGCTAACAGGTCCCCTTAACGTTCCAGCACCGGGCAGGCGTCAGTCCATATACATCGTCTTACGACTTGGCATGGACCTGTGTTTTTAGTAAACAGTCGCTTCCCCCTGCTCTCTGCGGCCATACCACGCTCCACCCGCACAGGGCTTCACGCGTCCGGCCCCCCTTCTCCCTAAGTTACGGGGGCAATTTGCCGAGTTCCTTAACCACAGTTCGCCCGTCGCCTCGGTATTCTCTACCTGACCACCTGTGTCGGTTTCGGGTACGGGCCGCTCGGAACATCGCTAGAGGCTTTTCTCGGCAGCATAGGATCACTGACTTCACCTGATACGGCTCGGCATCACGTCTCACCCTCAATACACCACGGATTTGCCTATGGTGCGGGCTACACGCTTACCCCAGGACAACCACCGCCTGGGACCAGCTACCTTCCTGCGTCACCCCATCACTAAACTACTACCAACCAGGGTCCTAGACTCACCAGCCTTGGTCCGAAGACCGCCGCCGGCTCGCGTAGTTAGCATGGAAAGGTTCGTCTTGGGCGTTCCTTTGCGGGTACGGGAATATCAACCCGTTATCCATCGACTACGCCTCTCGGCCTCGCCTTAGGCCCCGACTCACCCAGGGCGGATTAGCCTGGCCCTGGAACCCTTGGTCATCCGGCGGAAGAGGTTCTCACTCTTCATTCGCTACTCATGCCTGCATTCTCACTCGTACAGCCTCCACGACTGGATTACTCCGCCGCTTCCCTGGCTGCACGACGCTCCCCTACCCATCCACACGACTGCACCAGCACCGCAAGGGCACTGGCGGATCATTATGTGAATGCCACAGCTTCGGCGGTGTGCTTGAGCCCCGCTACATTGTCGGCGCGGAACCACTTGACCAGTGAGCTATTACGCACTCTTTAAAGGGTGGCTGCTTCTAAGCCAACCTCCTGGTTGTCTAAGCGACCCCACATCCTTTTCCACTTAGCACACGCTTAGGGGCCTTAGCTGGTGATCTGGGCTGTTTCCCTCTCGACTACGAAGCTTATCCCCCGCAGTCTCACTGCCGCGCTCTCACTTACCGGCATTCGGAGTTTGGCTGATTTCGGTAAGCTTGTAGGCCCCCTAGACCATCCAGTGCTCTACCTCCGGCAAGAAACACACGACGCTGCACCTAAATGCATTTCGGGGAGAACCAGCTATCACGGAGTTTGATTGGCCTTTCACCCCTAACCACAGGTCATCCCCCAACTTTTCAACGTTGGTGGGTTCGGTCCTCCACGCAGTCTTACCCACGCTTCAACCTGCCCATGGCTAGATCACCCCGCTTCGGGTCTAGAACACGCGACTAAAAACGCCCTCTTCAGACTCGCTTTCGCTACGGCTACCCCACACGGGTTAACCTCGCCACGTGCCACTAACTCGCAGGCTCATTCTTCAAAAGGCACGCCATCACCCCAAAAGGCTCTGACGGATTGTAGGCGAACGGTTTCAGGTACTATTTCACTCCCCTCCCGGGGTACTTTTCACCATTCCCTCACGGTACTCGTCCGCTATCGGTCACCAGGAAGTATTCAGCCTTACCAGGTGGTCCTGGCAGATTCACAGCAGATTCTAGGAGTCCGCTGCTACTCGAGAAATTTCCAAGGAGGTCATGAATTTTCGCCTACCGGGCTCTCACCGTCTACGGCCGACTTTCCCACGTCGTTCGACTAACCCATGACTTTGTAACTCCTCGACACACTGTCAGATGTGTCCTGGAACTCTCACAACCCCCCATACGCAACCCCTGACAGGTATCACACGCACAAGGTTTAGGCTCAATCCGCTTTCGCTCGCCACTACTCACGGAATCACGTTTGTTTTCTCTTCCTACCGGTACTGAGATGTTTCACTTCCCGGCGTTCCCCTCACACACCCTATGTATTCAGGTGTGGATGACACGACATGACTCGTGCCAGGTTTCCCCATTCGGACACCCTGGGATCACAGCTAGGTTGACAGCTCCCCCAGGCCTATCGCGGCCTCCCACGTCCTTCATCGGCTCCTGGTGCCAAGGCATCCACCGTTCGCCCTTGACAACTTAACCACAGAAAACAAGATGCTCGCGTCCACTGTGCAATTCTCAACCAACGACCAACCCACAACCCGAACAGTCATCCACCAGCCCGAGCTCACTCGACGGTATAGACGACCAGGTCGTGCCTGGCATTGAAGACCAACCTCACGGCACAATGCCGACTCTCGGTTGTTCTTTCAGATACCCAACAGGGTGCATGTTTGATCGCCAGGAATTTCAGCCGCACCAGACCCACGTTCCACGCTGCAAGCAGCTGTACTAGCGAGGCCGGCCGTTGCCGAAACCTGACTGGCCAGTGTCTCCGCCTTTGAGCACCCCACCACCGCATTCGGGTGGCGCGGGCTACTGGATCGGTTTCCCGATCTAGTTGCTCCTTAGAAAGGAGGTGATCCAGCCGCACCTTCCGGTACGGCTACCTTGTTACGACTTCGTCCCAATCGCCAGCCCCACCTTCGACGGCTCCCTCCCTTACGGGTTAGGCCACCGGCTTCGGGTGTTGCCGACTTTCGTGACGTGACGGGCGGTGTGTACAAGGCCCGGGAACGTATTCACCGCAGCGTTGCTGATCTGCGATTACTAGCGACTCCGACTTCACGGGGTCGAGTTGCAGACCCCGATCCGAACTGAGACCGGCTTTTTCCGATTCGCTCCCCCTCACGGGCTCGCAACGGTTTGTACCGGCCATTGTAGCATGCGTGAAGCCCTGGACATAAGGGGCATGATGACTTGACGTCATCCCCACCTTCCTCCGAGTTGACCCCGGCAGTCTCCCATGAGTCCCCAACATGACTTGCTGGCAACATGGGACGAGGGTTGCGCTCGTTGCGGGACTTAACCCAACATCTCACGACACGAGCTGACGACAGCCATGCACCACCTGTGACCGCCCCCGAAGGACCTGCCATCTCTGACAGTTTTGCGGCCATGTCAAACCCAGGTAAGGTTCTTCGCGTTGCATCGAATTAATCCGCATGCTCCGCCGCTTGTGCGGGCCCCCGTCAATTCCTTTGAGTTTTAGCCTTGCGGCCGTACTCCCCAGGCGGGGCGCTTAATGCGTTAGCTGCGGCACAGAGAACCGGAGAGGCCCCCCACACCTAGCGCCCAACGTTTACAGCGTGGACTACCAGGGTATCTAATCCTGTTCGCTCCCCACGCTTTCGCTCCTCAGCGTCAGTATCGGCCCAGAGACCCGCCTTCGCCACCGGTGTTCCTCCTGATATCTGCGCATTTCACCGCTACACCAGGAATTCCAGTCTCCCCTACCGAACTCGAGCCTGCCCGTATCGACCGCAAGCCTGGAGTTGAGCCCCAGGTTTTCACGGACGACGCGACAAGCCGCCTACGAGCTCTTTACGCCCAATAAATCCGGACAACGCTCGCGCCCTACGTCTTACCGCGGCTGCTGGCACGTAGTTGGCCGGCGCTTCTTCTGCAGGTACCGTCACTCACGCTTCGTCCCTGCTGAAAGAGGTTTACAACCCGAAGGCCGTCATCCCTCACGCGGCGTCGCTGCATCAGGCTTCCGCCCATTGTGCAATATTCCCCACTGCTGCCTCCCGTAGGAGTCTGGGCCGTGTCTCAGTCCCAGTGTGGCCGGTCGCCCTCTCAGGCCGGCTACCCGTCGTCGCCTTGGTAGGCCATCACCCCACCAACAAGCTGATAGGCCGCGAGCCCATCCCAGACCGAAAAACTTTCCACCACCCACCATGCAGTAGGAGGTCGTATCCGGTATTAGCCCCCGTTTCCGAGGGTTATCCCAAAGTCCAGGGCAGGTTACTCACGTGTTACTCACCCGTTCGCCGCTCGAGTACCCCGAAGGGCCTTTCCGCTCGACTTGCATGTGTTAAGCACGCCGCCAGCGTTCGTCCTGAGCCAGGATCAAACTCTCCAACAAAAACCTTTGGAAAAAATGTCCCGGCAACAAAAAGTTGCCAAAGGAATCCAAGACCGAAGTCTCGGGGGTAAATCTTTTTGGCACTGGCTTTACAAGCACCCTGTTGAGTTCTCAAAGAACAACCGCACCCGAGTAAAACCACCCTCAGGGCTTTCGTTCGGACCCGCGAAACAATACACGGTGTTATCCGCGATCAATCCTCGGGGTTGCCTCCAGGACGGCCGTCGCGTCGGCCCGAAGGTCTCCGCTTCGCTCGCCCGTCTCCCTGGCGGCTCGTAGAACATTACAACCTGCTTCCGCGGGCGCCAAATCGGCCCCCACCCTTCGGTGGAGACGGCCGCCACGTTCTGTCGGACCCCGGCCGTACGATGCCCGCCAAGTCCAGAGATCGGAGCGTGACATGCAAGCTGACCTCGTCTTCCACGGCGGCCCGGTGTTCACCGGCGGCGAGCGGCGCTCCGATCGGGTGGCCGTGCGCGACGGCCGCATCGTCGCTGTCGGCGACGACGTCCGCGACATGACCGGCCCCGGCACCGAGATGGTCGATCTGAAGGGTCGCCTCCTCCTCCCCGGTTTTCAGGATGCGCACATCCACGCCGTCATGGGCGGCGTCGAGCTCGGCCAGTGCGACCTGACCGGCACGACCGACCTGGGTGAGTACCTGGATCGCATCACCACCTACGCGTCCGCGCATCCCGACGAGGAGTGGATCGTCGGCGGGGGCTGGTCGATGGAGAGTTTCGAGGGCGGTGTGCCCACCAAGGAGCTGCTGGATCGTGTCGTCCCCGGCCGCCCCGTCTACCTGCTCAACCGCGACCACCACGCCGCCTGGGTGAATTCGCGCGCCCTCGAGATCGCCGGCATCACCGCCGATACTCCCGATCCCGCCAGCGGCCGCATCGACCGCCTCCCCGGCGGCGACCCGATCGGCGCTCTCCAGGAGGGCGCGATGGATCTGGTGAAGGTCCCGCCCACCACCGCCGAGGTCCGGCTGGCCGGCCTGCTCCGCGCGCAGCGCCTGCTGCACTCGCTGGGCATCACCGCTTGGCAGGACGCCATGGTGTGCGCGACCAACGGCTACGACGACATCTCCGATGCTTATCTCTCTGCTGCCGGCAGTGGAGCGCTGACCGCCACGGTCGTCGGCGCGCTCTGGTGGGACCGTGATCGCGGCGCCGAGCAGATTCCCGACCTGGTCGCCAAACGGGAGCGGTTCACGGTCGGCCGGCTCCGGTGCGACGCGGTGAAGCTGATGCTGGACGGCATCGCGGAAAACTTCACGGCCGCGATGACCGAGCCTTATCGCGACAACTGCGGCTGCGTGACGACGAATCGCGGGCTCTCGTTCATCGATCCGGCGCTGCTTCCGGCGTACGTCAGCGCGCTTGATGCCCTTGATTTTCAGCCGCATTTTCATGCCCTCGGCGATCAGGCGGTGCGCAATGCCCTCGACGCGGTCGAAGCGGCCCGCCGGGCGAACGGCGCGCGTGACACCCGTCCGCATCTAGCCCACCTTCAGGTTGTGCACCCACGGGATGTGTCACGTTTCGCCGAGCTGGGCGCGACGGCAAACATGCAGCCTTATTGGGCGGCCCACGAGCCGCAGATGGACGAGCTGACCATTCCTTTCCTGGATCCGGCGCTGGCGGGGTGGCAATACCCGTTCGGCGATCTGGTCCGGGCCGGCGCGCGGCTGGCCGGCGGCAGCGACTGGCCGGTGAGCACACCCGACCCACTGCAGGGCATTCACGTCGCGGTCAATCGGGTTCATCACGGCGACGATGCCGCCGGCTTCCTGCCAGACCAGGCATTGGATTTACGTACGGCGGTGAGCGCCTACACCGCGGGATCGGCATATGTGAATCGGCTGGACGACACCGGCGACATCCGGCCCGGTTTCCGCGCCGACCTGATCGTCCTCGACCGCGACATCTTCGACGCCCCGCCCGCGGAGATCGGCGACGCCGCTGTCGCATTGACCTTCATCGACGGCCGAGTCGTGCACGAGGGGTGAGAGACGATGTCAGGCCGTCCACTCGGCGCCGGTCTCGCGGCGGAACGCGGCGATCGCGTCCTCGATCGTCGGGAAGAAATGCTCGGGGTCGATCGTGCGAGTCAGCTGGTAACGGTCGATCTTGTCGTGCACCGGGCTCTTCATCTCGGCGAAAACCAGGCTGACGCCCTGCTCGTTCAGCTCCTGGTCGAGCTCTTCCAGCACATCCGCCGCCGTCGTGTCGACGTCGGTGATCGGCTCGGCCGCCACGATGATCCACTTGAGGCCGGGCTCGGTGCGGGCGAAATCGCGGATCCGGTCGCGGAAGACCCGGACGTTCGCGAAGATCAGCGGCGCGTCGAAGCGGAAGATCAGCAGCCCCGGGAGCCGCTCGGCGGATGGATAGACGGTGACGTCGTGATAGCCGCTCACGCCTTGGGCACGGCCGAGCACCGCCTGGTACGGCCACCAGACCTTGCGGAACACGTTGAGCACCGACAGTCCGACGGCGACCGCGATGCCGGGCAGCACGCCGAGGATCGCCACTCCGAGGAAGGCCGCGATCGCGAGGCTGAATTCGACCCGCCGCCGGCGCCACAGCAGCGACATCGCCGGGAAGTCGGCCAGCGACAGCGCGGCCGCGATCACCACGGCGGCGAGGGTCGGCTGCGGCAGGTCGCGCAGCAGGTCGGGTGCGAAGACCAGCAGCAAGCTGATCGCCACCGCGCCCACGACGCCCGTGACCTGCGTGCGCGACCCCGACTGCTGCGCCACCGCGGTGCGCGACCCGCTGGTGCTGACCGGGAAGCCCTGGAAGAACGAGGCCGCGATGTTGGCCGCGCCGATGCCGACCATCTCCTGGTTGCCGCGCACCTCCTGACCGGTGCGGGCGGCGAAGGCCGACGCCGTCGAGATGGTGTCGGTGAGCGAGACCAGCGCGATGCCGAGCGCCCCACCCGCGAGAACACCGAGGTCGGAGAGGTCGAACGAGGGCAGCTCGAACGACGGCAGCCCTTGCGGCAGCGCGCCCACGGTGTCCACGCCGTGGTCCTCGAGCCCGAAAGCCACCAAGGCGAGGATCGACAGCACCACCGCGATGAGTACGCCCGGCGCCCGCGGCACCCACCGGCGCAGCGCCACGATCACGGCCAGCCCGAAGACCCCGACCGCGAGCGCCGCCGGCACGGTCTTCCCGTCCGCCACGCCCTCGACAAACCCGCGGGTCTCCTCGATCAGCCCATCCCCGTCGACGGAAAATCCGAACAGCTTCGGCAGCTGCCCGATGAGGATCGTGAGCGCGAGCCCGTTCATGTAGCCGACCTGCGTCGGGTGCGACAGCAGGTCGGCGAGGAAGCCGAGCTTCGCCACGCCCGCGAGCACGAGCAGGACGCCCACGATCAGCCCGAGCGTGCCGGCGAGCGCGATCGCCTCCGCCGGATCCGCGCCGGCCCCGAGCGCGCCGATCAGCACCGTCGCGATCATCGGCCCGAGCGACGAGTCGGGTCCCAGCACGAGAATCCGTGACGGCCCGAAGACCGCGTAGGCGAGCAGGCAGAGGATGGAGGTGTACAGCCCGGTGATCGCGGGCAGCCCCGCGAGCTCGGCATAAGCCATGCCCTGCGGCACCAGCAGGGTGGTCAGCACGATCCCGGCCACCAGGTCGCGAGGCAGCCAGGACATCTTGTAGGTGGTCACCGTCCGGATGCCCGGCATCCACCCACGCACGTCGATCACGACCAGAACCTAACCCGGCACTCGCGCTGAGCGACCCACCCGCTCCGGGTGGCTTTTCACGCGTACGGGCACCGCACGGTCCTCCGGGAAGCGGCTAATCGGAGCGGTGCTCCGGCGGTCAGGGCGACGTCACCGTGAGCGCGGGCGACCGGAGCATGGCGACGTCAGCGCGAGTGGGGATGGCGGGACCGGGGCGCGCTCGGCCCGGGCCGGGTCGTCGTGAGTCCTCCGGGCGGCCGTGTCACAGCGTCGCCGTCGATCCGCTCGCGTGGAGAGCAGGTCGTGACTGGCACGCGCGACGAATCCACCAGCTCCGCCATCACCACCGTCCGCTGCCCCGGAACCGCGCGCGCCCGCTCGGGCGACGGCAGCTCGCTCACGGTCCGCAGCTCCGCGACAGGCCGTAGCCCCGCGACCGGTCGTCCCGCCACCGTCTCGGACGGGTCACGGCCCAGGTTCAGCGCGGCCACCGCCTCGGAGGGGCCACGCCCCGGGTTCCGCCCGGCCACCGGCCGCGGGCTGTCCGCGAGCTTCCACCCGACGATCGGATGCCCGCCCACCGAGGCCGGCCCGGCAAGGGCCCGGTCGGCAACGGCACGGTCGGCAACGGCACCGTCATAGCCGCCCCTGTCGGCGGCGGCACGGTCAGCGTCCCAACCGGTGGCGGCGCGATCAGCACCCCGGTCGGCGGCGGCCCGCAGGAGCGGGACCGCCGACGGCATGGCGATCGCGGCGAGGCCGGCCGCCACCGGGGAAAGTGGGGGCGAACCGGCATTCACATCCGCCGAGGAAATCGCCGGCTGGCGTGACAGCGGGGTCACCACGGCGAGGACAAGCGCCAGCAACATGACCGCCGCGATCGCGTCGAGCCAGTAGTGGTTGCCGGTCACCACGACCACCGTCAGGGTGGCCAGCGGGTGCGCCAGCCACAACCACCGCCACCGGGAGCGGCTCGCGGCGATCAGCGCGATCGCCACCGCCAGGGCCCACCCGACGTGCAACGAAGGCATCGCGGCGTACTGGTTGCTCAGCGTGTCGGTGCTCGGCGACCCGTACACCGACGGCCCGTACCGATGGCCGGTGTCGACCATGCCGGCCGAGGTCAGCATCCGTGGCGGCGCGAGGGGGAACAGCGCGTGGATCACCAGGGCCAGCGCGGTCAGCGAGGCGAGGCTCCGGCGGAACCAGACGTAGATCTCCGGCCGCTTGAGGTACAGCCAGATGAGTGCGGCCGCGGTGGCCGGGAAATGGACGTACGCGTAGAAGCAGTTGGCGACCCGGACCCAGAACGTATGGCTCAACAGGGCCGCCTGCAGCGACGCCTCGCTGGGGAGGTGGACGAGGCGCTCGAAGTCCCAGACGTTCTGCGCATTCGTGAGCGCCGCTCCGACGTGGCCCTCGACCAGGATGCGGCCGAGCTTGTAGGCGAGGAACAGCACCGCGACGAAGACGATCTCCCGGAGCGCCCGGCGCCACTCGGCCCGGCGTGCCGTGGGCACCGGCGCGGCCGGCAACACTGACGGCTTCATGTGGCACCTCCGTTGTGGCGTAACGGCAGGCGCCTGGCGAGCCGAGATCCGATCTCTCCAGCATTGATCGGATCTTGCTCACTGAGCAAACTTGAACCGCGAGAGCTGAGTCACCCTCTCAGCCCACCCACAGCAACCCGCCCGCCATCTCGCGTTCACGCGAGGCGACGGGCGGGCAGAAAGAGGTGGAAAACAGCTATTTGACCGCTATGGGGTTGATCGGCGACCCCACCGCCCCGGTGATCGGCAGCGGCGCCGCGGTGAGCCAGAAGTCATATACCCCGCTGGCCGCGCAGTCGACCGCCAGCGCGTCCGGGTCCCACATCTCGCCCAGGAAGAGCCCGATGTGCGGGATCGCCACCTGATGCAGCGGCTGGAAGGACACGTCGAACTCGTTGGGCCGCACCTCGAAGCCCCAGGTGTCGGTGGCGATCGCCGCGATCTCGGTGTCGTGCAGCCAGTCGGCCGTCGTGAACGACAGGCCCGGCGCAGGACCGCCGGCATATTCGCCCCAGCCGTCCCGCCGGCAGCGCGACAGTTGCCCGGTGCGAATGACGACGATGTCGCCGCGACCGACAACCGACGAGGCGCCTTGACGCTCGATCGTCTCGGCAAGATGTGAAGCGGTAATCGCAAAGCCGTCCGGCAACTCGCCGTCGGTGCCGAGGCAGCGCCCGACGTCCAGCAGCACGCCCCGCCCGGCGATCACGTCGGCCACCGTCTCGATGCCGGTCGCGTTGTCGCCGAGGCTCGTGACGGTGGTGGCCGCCGGCCGGCCGTTCCAGGCGTTGCCGTGGTCGAAGATGTGCCCGAGCCCGTCCCACTGCGTCGAGCACTGCAGCGGCATGGCGATGACGTCGTCCGCGCCGCCGATGCCGTGCGGAAAGCCCTGGATGCCCGCCGCCGCATCCGTTCCGGTATCCAGCATCGTATGCACGGGATTGGTGCGGCGGCGCCAGCCCTTCTGCGGCCCGTCCATGTCGAAGGACTGCGCCAGGGAGAACGAAACCCCGCGCCGGATCAGCGCCGCGGCCGACTTGCGCTTCTCGTCGGTCAAGAAATTCATGGTTCCGCGTACGTCGTCGGGGCCCCACCGCCCCCAGTTGGAGTTCCGCTTGGCGGCGGCCGCGATCGCGCCCTCCGGGTCTGTCCGGTCCGGGAAGATGATCATGCGAATACGCCGCCGATCCAGTCGGCGATGAAGACGCTCACGTGCGGCAGGTGATCGAGGCCGATGTGCTCGGCGCCGCCCTCGGCCGGGGTGAAGATTCGCAGCTCCCGCCGCGGCGAGGCGACCGCCTGCTCGTAGGACCGGTGCGCGTATTTCAGCGGGATCTGCCGGTCGTTCTCGCCGTGCGCGATCAGGAACGGCACGGTGATCTGTTCGACCACCCCGTCGAGGTGCACCTCCGCGGCCTTCTTGATGAAGGTGTCGATGTCCGGCGCGCCCCAGACCCACATCACGTGGTCCCAGTAGTGCGGCACCGGGTTCTCCCCTTCGCGCTCGAGCCGCCGCAACTGCACCTCACCCCAGTTGTGGTTGGCGCCCCACGCCACGCACAGCGCGAGCCGCTTCTCGAACGCGGCCGCCCGCGGCGCGTAGTAGCCGCCCAGCGACCACCCCACGAGCCCGATCCGCGCGGCGTCCACATCCCCCCGCCCGAGCAGGTAATCGACGCATGCGGCCGCCCAATCCTCGGTCTCCACCCGCGCGGTGAGCCCGCCGAACCGCAGTGCCTCCCCACTGCCCGGGCAGTCCGCCATCAGCGTCGAGATCCCGCGTTCCCGCAGCTCCTGTGGGAAGCCCGAGACGTACATGTGCTCCTTGGTCGAGTCGAGCCCGTTCCACATGATCACGCAGGGCGCGCCCGGCCCCGCCGACATGAAGTAGGCCGGCAGCGACGTGCCTTCGAACGGCACCGAGACCCGCGCGACGCCCGGATCGATCAGATCGAACGCTTTCTGCGCCAGATCCAGGCATCGCTGGTAGACCGCCGGCCGGTCCGGCGAGTGCGCGCTCTGCATCCGCTCGGCCTGGGTCAGGTAGTTGGTGGCGCGGAAGTACTTCTGCCCGGCCGACCGCAGGTTTCCCGCCGCCTCGTCGGCCGAAGCCTGATTAACCAAGTCATCCACAACCGCGGTCCACGACGCCATGAACTCGCGCGTGCCGACGTCCGACCCCTGCGCCGCGAGCTCCCGGATCGGCCGGCACGCCCGGTCGACCTCGTCGATCAGCCCACCGCTGTTCAGCGCGGCCACCACGCCCAGATTCCAGACGTAATTGCCGGGGAAGTATTCGAACATTACGGATTTACCTTTCCGAGTGAGCGGCGGACCGGCGGGATCGGCGCGGCCGGCGGCGCGGAGACGACCCGGTTGGTGAGGCTGCCGATGCCCTCGACGGTCAGCGTCACCACGTCGCCGTCGCGCAACGGCGGCGGTTCCTGCGCGCCGGAGCGGCCCCACAATTCGGCCAGGCATCCGCCGTTCCCAACCGTTCCGGAGCCGAGGATGTCGCCCGGCACGACCCGGCTGTCCCGGGCGGCGTAGGCGAGCATCGTCTCGAACGTCCAGCCCATATGCGACAGCAGATCCCGGCCGACTTCGACGCCGTTCACCGACGCCGTGCAGAGCAGTGCCAGAAAGCCGTCGTCATCCACGAAACCGGAAAGCGAGTCGGCCGTCACCAGCCACGGCCCGAGGCTGCCGGCGAAGTCCTTCCCCTTGGCCGGCCCGAGATTGACCTGCATCTCGCGGCTCTGCAGATCCCGCGCCGACCAGTCGTTGAAGATGGTGTACCCGAAGATCTCCGAGGAAGGCCCGACGACGGCCGCGACCTCCAGCTCGAAATCGCGGGCCACGGACGCCGCCGGGAACGGCACGTCGGCGTCCGGCCCGATCAGCGTGTGCGGATTGGTGAAATAGAACGTCGGCGCGTCGTACCAGGCATCCGGCACCCCACCGCGGCCGTCGATACTGCGCCGGACTCCCACGACGTGTTCCTCGAACGCGACGAAGTCGCGGAAAGAGGGCGGCTGCAGCGGCGCAAGCAACCGCACATCTTCCAGGGGTACGCCGGGAAGCACGTCCAACGCGGCCGCGCCCGCGATGCCCAGCCGGACGGCATCGAGAACGGTGACCCCGTCGGCGAACGGGTGCACGAGGTCACCGCGCACGACCCCGGCCGAGACGACACCGGCCTGGGAGAACGTAGCGAGCCGCATCAGACGGGCGGGGCGACGAAGACGCCGCGGTCGGGGTCGTTGAACGACTGCTTGGCCACGAACTCGTTCATCGGGTTCGCCGTTCCCCATTGATCGGAGACCATGGGGTCGGAAAAGTCGTAGAGGTGCGGATGCCAGTTGTCCTCGTCCAGCTGCTCGAGCTCGGTCGTATACTCGATGGTGTTCCCGTGCGGGTCGAGGAAATAGCTGAACGTGTTGTTGCCGGCCATGTGCCGGCCCGGCCCCCACACCTTTTCGACGCCGGCCCGCAGCAGCCGCCCGGTGCCGCGCATGTATTCGTCGATGCCGCGCAGCTCGAACGACGCGTGGTGCAGGGCGACATGCGGACCGCGGGCCACCGCGAGGCTGTGGTGATACGTGTTGGTGCGCAGGAACCACATCATCTCGCCCATGCGCGGATGCATGAGCGTGTCCGAGAGCGCGAACGACAGGTGCTTGTTGTAGAAGGCGACCGTCGCTTCCGGGTTCGGCGAGTTGATGACGACGTGGGACAGCTTCACCGGAACCGATTCGCCGGCCTCGACCTTGCGGTGGGCGCGCACCTCGACATCGGCGGAGACCTCGACCGTACGGCCGTCGTTGTCGAAGAACCGGAAACCGTAACCGCCGCCCGGGGTCTGCATCTTGCCCGGCTCGGCAACGAGCCGCACGCCGTCGGCCGCCAATTGAGCGGCGAGCGCGTCGACATCGGCGGGCGTGGCCGCCCCGAAAGCGATCAGGTCCAGCCGCTTCTCGGCCGCGCGACGAAGGCGTACGGAATATTGCTCCGGCGATCCCGCGGCGGCGAGAAAGGCGATGCCTTCGTCCGTGATGGTCGGTTCCAGGCCCCACATCTCGGTGTAGAACCGGAATTGCTTGTCGTAGTCCGGCACCGCCAGATCGACGTGCCGCAGGTGCGTGATCAGTCGCTCGTTCATCGAAACTTTCCTCAGGCCGGGTGCATCAGGAGGTGGGAGATCCGGCCCATCAGGCCGGGCACGTCGCCGCGCTCGTGGTCGAGCAGCCAGCGGCAGAGCTGAAGCGACCCCTCGACGACGGTCTTCGCGCGGTCGAACCGGCGGTCGGTGAACGACTGCCACAGCTCGTCGCTCAGCTCGTCATGCGCGAGGAGCAACTCGGCGAGGACGGCGGCGTCCTCGAGGGCCTGCGCGGCGCCCTGGGCGAGGGTGGGCGGGCAGGCGTGCGCGGCGTCGCCGATCAGCACGACCCGGCCGCGGTTCCACGGAGCGTCGAGCACGTGGCTCTCGAACCACGTGTAGTTGACCCGCGAGGGGTCGGTCAGCGACTCGCGGATGTCGTCCCACGGCCCGTGGTAAGCCTGCGAAAGTGAACGCATCACCTCGAGCGATTCCTGCGGCGACAGCGTGCTGCGGTCCTGGGCGTCCTCCACGACGTACGCGTAGAGGTTGTCCTCCCCGGTCGGGCAGTACCCGGCGATGTAGCTGGGACCGCCGTAGAAGAGGTCGGTCCGCGTGACGCTCGCCGGCCGCGCGGTGAACGCGCGCCAGATGCCCATGCCCACGCTGTGGGTCTCGAGGTTCACGCCGAGCATGCGGCGGGTCCACGAACGGATGCCGTCGGCGCCGATCACCAGGTCGTAACGCCCGGACGAGCCGTCCGCGAAGGTCACCGCGACCCCGGTCTCGTCCTGATCGAGCGCGGTGTAGGTGGTTCCGAAGCGAATTTTCACACCGGTCGCGGCGGCGCGATCCAGCATTAACTTCGCCAGTGTCGGACGGTACATGCCCAGCGTGGCGGGCAGGTCCGGGCCGCCGGTGCGGATGTCGTCCAGCTGCACGATGAGCGTGCCGTCCGGGTCGGGCGCGCGCAGGCCGAGCGTGTCGAACGCGTACCCGTGCTCCTTGACCTGATCCCAGACGCCGAGCGACCGGAGCACCCGCAGCGCGTTGCCCTGAAGCGTGATTCCCGAGCCGTGGGCGGAGATGTCGGGCTTGATGTCGATGAGCTCGACCGAGACGCCACCCTCGGCGAGCAGGATCGCGGCGGCGGCGCCGGCAGCGCCGCCGCCGACCACGAGAACATTGCGGACGGCGGGCACGATCGTTTCCCCTCTGTTGCCGGGAGATGTGACTGCGACCACTGTCCGGCACCACGGAGTCATCAGGAAAGAGCCAACTGGTGATGTGGGCCATCAGCGGTGCTTATACTGCGGCGGTGCCGGTCGACCGGATGCTCGCGAATCTCGATCTGAACCTGCTGGTCACCCTGGACGCGCTGCTGCGGGAGCGGAACGTCACGCGCACCGCCGAGTCGGTCGGGGTGAGTCAGCCGGCGGTGAGTGCCGCGCTGGCCCGGTTGCGGCGGCACTTCGGCGATCCGCTGCTCGCCCGGGCCGGAAACCGCTATGAACTGACTCCGCTCGCCGCGCAACTGCTCGCCTTGACCGGGCCGGCGCTGGCCGGGGTGCGCCGGGTCTTCGACGTGACGCCGGATTTCGATCCGTCCAACGTGGAGCGGGAGTTCACCGTCATCACGTCGGACTACGCGGCCACCGTGCTCGGGCCGATCATCTCGCGGAAACTCGCCGCCCAGGCGCCGGGCGTGCGGCTGCGGCTGCAGTGGACGACGCCGTACACGGTCGACCACGCCGCCGACACTTTGCGCACGGCTGACGGCCTGTTGCTGCCGCACGGTTTTCTCACCGACATTCCCTACGTCGACCTCTACGAGGACCGCTGGGTGTGCGTCGTGTCGGCAGACAACGACGAGGTCGGCCCGGAGCTGACGCTCGACCAGCTGGCCGAGTTGCCGTGGGTGGTGCTGTACAACCTGAGGACGGCGTTCGCTCCGGCCGCGCAGCAGATGCGAATGCTCGGTATCGAACCGCGGGTCGAGGTGGTGGCCGACGGGTTCCTGCCCATGCCCTTCCTGGTCGCGGGGACCCGGCGGGTCGCGCTGCTGCAGGAACGTCTCGCTCGCCGGTTGGCGGAACCCGCGGGCGTACGCGTGCTGCCCTGTCCTTTCGACGTCGTGCCGCTCGCCGAAGCCTTCTGGTGGCACCCGATCTACGCGAACGACCCCGCCCATGTCTGGCTCCGCGGCGTGCTCGCCTCGGCCGCCCGGGAGCTCACGAGCCATCAGCCTGGTTTATGAGCGCTATCGGACAATCGCTCTTCCGCTGATCGTGTGCCTGCCCCGATAGTCCGGTGTGACCTGCGTCTCCACCGTCGAAGGGCCACCCCTCCATGTCGTCACACCTGGACATTCCCGTCGAGACACCGCCGCGGCGGCAGGCCGGGCCCGCCCAGCTCGCCCTGCTGCTGGCCGGAAGCTGTCTCGCGGTGCTCGGCGCCGTGCTCATCGCCCCGGTCCTCCCGAAGATGGAGGATCACTTCGCCGGGGTGGCCGGCGCCGACGTGCTGGTGCCGATCGTCCTCACGATCCCGGCGCTGGTCATCGGCCTGACCGCGCCCTTCGCCGGCCTTGTCATCGACGCCATCGACCGCAAGCGGTTGTTGATCGTCGCTCTCGTGGTCTACGCGATCGCCGGCACGGCGCCGCTCTACCTGAGCTCGCTTGGCGCGATCATCGCCAGCCGGGCCGTCGTCGGCCTGTGCGAGGCCGCGATCATGACCTGCTGCACCACGCTGATCGCCGACTACTGGTCCGGGCCGGACCGCAGCCGCTATCTCGGCCTGCAGACCCTGACCGCGACGGTCGCGGCCACCGTTTTCCTCGCGCTGGGCGGCGCCCTGGGCTCCGCGGGATGGCGTACGCCGTTCTGGGTCTACCTGGTGGCGCTGGTTCTCGTGGTGCCGATGGCGAAACTTCTGTGGCAGCCCGCGGCGGAGGCGAAGCCGGCGAGACTTCCTCCGCTGCCGTGGCGCTCGCTCCTGGTTCCGTGCCTCGTCACGCTGGTCGGTGGGGTCGTTTTCTACGCGCTGGTGGTGCAGCTTTCGTTCGTCCTCGACGACCTCGGCGTCACCTCGAGCGCGGCGATCGGCGGCGTGAGCGCGGCGATGTCCCTGGCGACGGCGGCCGGATCGGCGTCGTTCGCGAAACTTTCCGGCCGCCGGCCGCGCACGCTGCTGCCGATCGCGTTCGGGCTCGCCGCCGTGGGTCTCGCGATCGTTTTCGCGGCCGGCAACGTGGCGGTCGTGACCGTGGGCGCGATGGTGACCGGGGCCGGGACGGGCCTGCTGCTGCCGGTCCTGCTGACCTGGGCCACCAACCGGCTGCGCTTCGAGCAGCGCGGCCGGGGCACCGGGCTGTGGACCGGGTTCCTGTTCGTCGGGGAGTTCGCGTCGCCGCTGCTGGTCGCCGCGTTCGGGGCGGCGGCCGGTGGGCTCCAGCCCGGGCTCGGCGTGCTCGCCCTGGTCGCCGCGGCACTCGCCGTGGTCACTCTCCTGGTGGTGCCTCGCAGTGCGGCGCCGCTCAATGTGACTGAATAATCCAGATTTTTCATCCTTTTCGGCAGTAGCATCGTTAAGCGTGAACCTGCTACGGCGAGTACGGGTGACACCGCGCCTGGTCGCGGGCTTCGCGATCCTGGCGCTGTGCGTCGTCGCCATGTGGATCACCGCCGTCTGGTCGGCGAACGCCACCCGGACCACCGCCCAGGCCCTGGCCCGCTCGCAGGCCCAGCTCGACGCCGCCCAGCAGCTCAAGTACCGGGTCACCGACGTCAGCGGCTGGCAGGCCGGCTACGCCTTCAACATCGTCCGCGGCGCGACCGACGCGACCGCGGACACGGCGCCCGAGCGGGCCGCTTTCCTCAAGTCGATGGCGAGCTTCACCACGGAGGTAGACGAGCTCGCGGCCCTGCCGCTGACTGACGCCGAGCTCACCGACGTGGCGCTCATCCGGGCCACGTTCCAGCAGTTCCAGGACATGGACGACCAGGTGATCGCCGCGTACCGGGCGGGCACCCCGGCCCAGGTCGACGCCGCCAACGACCTGGTCGCCGGGCCCGGGCTCGACCTGTACGCGGTGATCGCCGGTGGCGTGGACCGGCTGCTGGAGAGCGCGCGGCAGCGCGAGGCGGTCGCGCACAAGCGGGCGGACGACACCGCGAACCGGGCCAGCCACGTCGCCACCTTCGTCGGGTGCCTGACCATGCTCGTCTCGATCGTCTTCGCCGTCCTGATGGCGCTGTCGATCATCCGGCCGCTGAGCGCGCTCGGCGACCGCCTGGCCGACATCGCCGAGGGCGAGGGCGACCTCACCAAACGCCTGGAGACCAGCGGGCACGACCAGTTCACCGACGTGAGCCGCTCGTTCAACCTGTTCGTCGACAAGATCGCCGCCACGGTCCGGGAGATCGGCGCGTCGGCCTCCACGGTCACACACGCCAGCGAGACCCTGACCGCCACCGCCATCCAGATCATGGTGGACGCGAAGGCGACGTCCCGGCAGTCCGGCGACGTGGTTCTCGCGGCCGACGAGGTGGCGGCCAGCGTCCGTACGGTTGCCGCCGGCACCTCCACCATGGGCGGATCCCTGCAGCGCATCGCCGGCACGTCAGCCGAGGCGGGCCGCGTCTGCGAGCAGAGCCTGCAGGCGGCCCGCGCCACCCAGGAGGTGATCGGGCGGTTGGCCGCCACCAGCCAGGAGATCGGCGAGACCGTACGCGTCATCACCGCGATCGCCCAGCAGACCAACCTCCTCGCCCTGAACGCCACCATCGAGGCCGCGCGGGCCGGCGAGTCCGGGAAAGGTTTCGCGGTCGTTGCCGGCGAGGTGAAGGAACTCGCCCAGGAAACCGAGGGCGCCACCGACGACATCACCGCGAAAGTGCAGAGCATCCAGCACGACACGACGATGGCCACCGAGGCGATCGGCGAGATTGTCGAGATTGCCGGGCGCCTGGGTTCCTTCCAGACCGAGATCTCGGCGGCGGTCACCCAGCAGACTGCCACCACGGACGAGATGAGCCGCAACATCAGCGAGTCGACGACCAGCTCGGCCGACATCGCGGCCAACATCGCCACCATCTCGACAGGCGCGCAGACCACCACGAGCGGCGTGATCGACATCCAGCACGCGACGCAGGAGCTGTCCCAGCTGAGCAACGGCCTCCGCGTCCTGGTCGGTCAGTTCCGCGTCTGACGCGTGATCAACGCGGCGGTGTCGAGCACCCGGTGCCAATCGAGCTCGGACGGCGGCCGGTCGGTCAGCGCGCCCATCGCGGCCATGGCGGTCAGCAGCCGGAGCCGGATGACCGGCTCGGGCACCTCCGCGGCCTCGGCGAGAAGCGCGCACTCGACCTTGAATCGCTGCGACCGCGCGAACTGAACCAACGTCTCGGGCAACACCGGCGAGCCCTGCGCCGGTTGATGGTCGCCGACCTCCACCGTCAGGCGCGCACCCAAGGCCGCCGCCAGCCGGTTCACGGCGGAGAGAGTCGGATTACCCCGGCCGTTCTCCAGATTGGCGATGTAGGGCACGGAGAGACCCGCATCTGCCGCGACCGCGGCGATCGTACGGCCGGATGCCACACGCAGGTGACGTAGCCGAGCACCCAGATCATCTATCTCCACAGAATAGATGTTGTCACAAAGTGTCTCGCCGGAATACGGTCCGGCGATGATGACCGCGGTTCTGCGCCAACCCGGTTACCGCCGGCTGTGGGCGGCGACCACGATCGACGCCCTGGGCTCGTGGCTGCTGGTCATGGCGGTGCCGTTGCAGGTCTTCAAACTCACGGGATCGGCGATCTCGACCGGGCTGGCGCTTGCTGTTCAGGCGGTGCCCGCCGTGACGATCGGCCCGTGGGCGGGCGTCGCGGTCGACCGCTGGCGCCGCCGAAACGTGCTGATGACGGCCAACCTCTTCGCCATGGCCGGGGTGAGTCTGATGGTGCTGGCCACCGTGCCGGCGAGGACCGGATTCCTGTTCGCGGGGCTGTTCGCCGAGAGTGCCGCGGTCTGCTTCCTGCGGCCGGCGCTCCGCGCGGTGACACCCATGGTGGTGCATAGCGAAGCCGACCTCGCCGCGGCCAACTCGCTAGCGGCCTTCAACGACGCCGTTCTCCGCCTGACCGGACCTCTGGCCGGCACGTTTCTGGCGGCAAGGGGCTGGTTCGACGTCCTCGTCATCACCGACGCCGCCACGTACGGCATTGCCGCCGCGATCGTCGCCGGCATCGCCGTCGGTGACTCGCCCGCCCGGCGCAGCGCTGGAGCCGGCCGTCAGATACGGGACGGGCTACGCCACGTGCTCGTCACGCCTCTGCTGCGTGGCTTGCTCGCGAGCAGTTGGGCCTTCTGGACCGGAAACGCCGCCCTGACCGCTCTGCTGGTCCCCTTCACCGCGACCCGGCTGCACAGCTCCGGGCAAGCCCTCGGTTATCTCATCGCCGGGCTCGGCATCGGTTACCTGGCCGGATCGATGATCAGCGGGCGCGTGATCCTGCGACACACCACTCGCACCATCGTGAGCGTGGCCTACACCTCGGTGGGGCTTTGCTTTTTCGTCATGGTGAACGCCACCACGCTCCCGGTTGCCGTCGCGGCCGCGACCGCTGCGGGTGTGCCGGGTGTGGTGGCGCTGACCGCCATCGGGCACCGTCTGCAGGCCGACACTCCGAACGCCATCCTCGGCCGCGTCTCGGCCACCTTCTTCACCAGCGATGCCATGGCCGCCCTCGCCGGCGCGCTCGTCGCCACCGCGGTCGTCGACGTGGTGAACCTTGACACGGCTCTGCACATCTTCAGCGCCCTGGTGCTGCTCACCGGGCCGTTGGCGGCCGTCGTCGTCCCCGGGCCGACCCGGTGACCACCCGGTCAGGCGCGCGGGTCAATGTCCCGGGCGGTGTCCATCTCGTCCAGGACGCGCTGCGCGATGCGGAAGGCGGTATTCGCGGCCGGCACTCCACAGTAGATCGCCGCCTGCAGCAGCACCTCTTTGATCTCGTCGTCGGTGAGGCCGTTGGTGCGCGCCGCGCGCACGTGCATGGCGAGCTCCTCGTGGTGGCCGAGGGCCACCAACGCGGTCATGGTGATCATCGAGCGACTGCGGCGGTCCAGGCCCGGGCGGGTCCAGATCTCCCCCCACGCGTACGCGGTGATGAGCTCCTGAAAATCGCGGGTGAACGGTGTTGTCCCTGCCACGGCCCGGTCGACATGCGCGTCGCCGAGAACGGCCCGCCGCACCGCCATCCCTTGCGCGCGCACGTCGTCAAGCATCCGCCGCCCGGCGTCGATCGCGACCCCGGCCGCGCCGTCCGCCGCCTGCCCGCCCGCGACACTTTCGCCGCCGGCTTTCCCGAACAGCGCGAAATGGTCGTCGAGCTGCGCCGCCACATCGGCCGGGCACTCGGCCGGCGCCAGGTGGGCGACGCCCTCGAACACCACGAGACGGCCGTTGCGCACGGTGTCGGCGATCAGCTCGAGGCCGGATGGTGGCGCGGGCTGGTCGTCGGCGCCAGCGATGGCGAGGACCGGCGCCGCGATCTCACCGAGGCGATCCCGTACGTCGAAAGTGGCCAGCGCCTCGCAGACGAGCGAGTAACTTTCCGGGTCGGCCGCGCGCAGCGCGTCGAGCAGCGACTCCACGACTTCGGGCTCACGTTCGGGGAATCCGGGCGCGAACCAGCGCTGGATCGACCCGGCAACCACCGCGCGGGTGCCGTCGGCGCGGACCGTCTCGGCGCGCTGCCGCCAGCCCGCGCTCTCGCCGATTTTCGCGCCGGTGCCCAGCAGAACGGCCGCGTCGACCCGCTGCGGCGCGTCGAGCAGAAGCTGCAGACCGACCGCCCCGCCGACCGAGACACCCGCGTAGAGAAAGGATTCGCCGGGCCGCACGCGGTCGGCCAGCTCGAGAACGCCTTTGGCGAGCCCCGCAATGCCGAAGCCGGAGGGTGCGGGAGCGCTGCGGCCGTGCCCGGGCAGATCCCACCCGACGACGTGGAAGTCGCCGCGCAGCTGGGCAACGCAGCGAGCCCAGAGGGATTCGATAGACGTGCCCAGCGACGGGCCGAGCAGCAACAGCGGCCGGCCCGGCGACTCGTGAAGGGTGACGGCGGTCAGCATGGCTTCTCCCGGCAGGCCGCGGTGGTGTGGTGGGGGACGGCCGCCGGCACGGGTTCCCCCGCGCGCCTGCCAGCGCTCAGCACGGCTTTCCTTGCGCGCGGGCCAGCGCCGCGTCGATCAGCTCGTCGCTCGCGCCCAGATACTGGCCCTCGTCGCCCATCTTGCGGCGCTCGGCGTCGATGCCGGGACGGGCGGCAGTCAGCGTCGCGGCCATGCGGGCGGCGTCCACGCGCAGGCCTTCCAGCAGCTCTGCCGTCTGGTCGGCGGCCACGGCGGTGCGGCGGGCCAGCGTTCGCAGTGTGGCCCATTCGACGTGCCAGGAACCGTCGGGGCGCTCGTCGATCGCGTTGGCGGCGGCGGTGTGCATCGTCGCGGCCAGGGGCGGGGCGGCCAGGGCGGCGCGGCGGATCAGGATCGACAGGACCGGGTTCTGTTTGTTGGGCATCGCGGACGAGCCGCCCCGGCCCTCGGCGGGCGCCTCCGAAAGCTCGCCCACCTCGGGGCGGCTGCCCAGCAGGACGTCGTTGGCGATCTTGCCCCAGGCGTCGGTGCAAGTGACGAAAGCATCGGCGACGCGGGTGAAAGGCGCCCTCGCGGTGTGCCAGGGCGGGCGGGCCGGCAGGCCGAGGACGGCGGCGGTGGCGCTCACCAGGTCGAGAGCGGCGGCGGGCGAGCCGGCCAGGGCCGTCGGGGCCGCCAGGCTGCCGGCGGCGCCCCCGATCTGGATCGGAAGGTCCGCGGCACCGTTCAGCGCGTCGCGGGCGTCGAGCACGCCCTGCAGCCAACCGGCAGCCTTGAGGCCGAACGTGGTGGGGATGGCGTGCTGGGTGAGCGTGCGGGCCGCCATCCGCGTGCCGCGGTGCCGTTCGGCCAGCTGCGCCAGCGCGACCACCTGCCGGCCCAGCGCTTTCGCGAGGAACGCGCAAGTTTCGCGCGACTGCAGCACAAGCGCCGTGTCGAGGACGTCCTGACTGGTCAGGCCCGTGTGCAGCGTGGTGGCCACCGACGGGTTCGCCGCCCGGAGGAGCTTGAGGAACGGGATGACCGGATTGCCGCCGCCCTCGGTTTCGGCCGCCAGCGCCCGTACGTCGAAACCCGCTTTTAAATCGCTCTTGTGACCCCGGGCGGCGAGCCAGGCCGACTCGACCCGCACCATGGCCTCGACGACGCTCGCGTCGGTGAACAGGTCGCCGGCGCGGGCGTCGCCCGGCCAGAGCAGGTCGGTCATGCCCAGACGCCGCGATGTTTCGGGAAGCTCAGGAAGACCGTCTCGCGCTGGCCCTGCAAGTGAATGTCGAATCGCAGGCCCGTGTCGTCGCGCGTGGTGATCAGCGTGTGCCGGCGGGATTCGTCGACGTTGTCGAGCAGCGGATCGGGGCCGAAGAGCTCGGGATCGGGCAGATACGCGCGCGTGAACAGGCGATCGAGCAGGCCGCGCGCGAAAACGGTCACGGCGAAGAACGGCGGCCGGCCCTCCTGCGTGACGCCGGGCTCGAGCGTGGTGAACCAGTAGTGGCCGTCGGCGTCGCTGGCGGCCCGGCCGAAACCGGTGAACGTCCAGCCGTCGCGCTTGATGGAGCCGGGCACCCGGCACACCTTGCCGTCGGGGTCGGCCTGCCAGATCTCGATCATCGCGTCGGGCACGGGCACGCCGTCGCCGTCGAGCACCCGGCCGTGCAGGCGGATCGCGTCGGCCCGGCCCGGCGGCACCAGCTCGTTGCCGCCCTCGTAGGGAAGGCCGAGGTGGAAGAACGGGCCGACGGTCTGCCCAGGCGCGGCGGTCACGAATTCTCCTCGAGGTCCGTGTCGAGCGGGGTGCGGTGACTTCCGGTCAGCACGATGTCCCAACGGTATCCAAGACTGAATTCGGGACTGGTCAGGTCGTGCTCGTAAGTCGCGATCAACATGTCGCGCGCTTTGGGGTCGGTCACCGATTGGAAGATCGGGTCGAGCGGGAAGAGCGGGTCGCCCGGGAAGTACATCTGCGTGACGAGGCGCTGCGTGAAGTCGGTGCCGAACAGCGAGAAGTGGATGTGCGCCGGCCGCCAGGCGTTGAGATGGTTCCGCCACGGATACGGGCCGGGCTGAATCGTCGTGAACTTGTACCAGCCGTCGGCGTCGGTGAGGCAGCGGCCCTGGCCGGAGAAGTTCGGGTCCAGCGGCGCCGGGTGCTGGTCGCGCAGGTGGGCGTAACGACCGGCCGCGTTCGCCTGCCAGATCTCCACGAGCTGATGCGAAACCGCCCTACCATCGCCGTCCACAACCCGGCCGGACACGGTGATCCGCGAGCCCTGCGGCTCCCCCGCGTGCTGGATGGTCAGGTCGGCCTCGGCGTCGGCCACGTCCGAGTGCCCGAAGCAGGGCGCCCACAGCTCGACACCCTCGGGGTCGGCCGGCTGCAGCGCCTTGGTGGGGTGGCGCAGGATGCTGCTGCGATACGCCGGATAGTCGAGGCGTGGCTGGTGTTCGCGCGCGCCGACGCCGTCCTCGATCTCGCGGTTGATGTCCGCCTGGGTGGTCGTCACCTCCCCGACGCTATGCTTCCGC
The DNA here is from genome assembly GCF_050942195.1 of Actinoplanes sp. CA-142083. Classification (NCBI taxonomy): domain Bacteria; kingdom Bacillati; phylum Actinomycetota; class Actinomycetes; order Micromonosporales; family Micromonosporaceae; genus Actinoplanes; species Actinoplanes sp. CA-142083. The sequence goes on along the minus strand of NZ_CP192076.1, from coordinate 4,893,909 downwards.
GCTTCCAGGCGCGATACTTGGCTTCCGTTGGACGGAAGGACGACGATGTCCGCGAGCGTCACCTCGCGCGCCCTCGACCTGCTCGGCGCGTTCGATCCGGACCACCGCGCGCTGACCCTCAGCGCCCTGGCCCGCCGGGCGCACCTGCCGCTCGCGACCGCGCATCGGCTGGTCGGCGAGCTGAGCCGGTGGGGCGCGCTGGCGCGGCTCGACTCCGGCGAGTACGTGATCGGCCGCCGGCTCTGGGACCTCGGGCTGCTGGCGCCGGTGCAGGCGGGGCTGCGGCAGGCGGCGTCGCCCTTCCTGCACGACCTCTACGGCGCGACGCTGGCCACGGTGCATCTGGCGGTCCGCGACGGCACCGAGGTGCTGTACATCGACCGGCTCTCCGGGCACGTCTCGGTGCCGGTGGTCAGCAAGATCGGCTCGCGGCTGCCGATGCACGCGACCGGGGTGGGCAAGGTCCTGCTCGCGTACGCGCCGGAGGAGATCGTCACCGAGGTGCTGAGCAATCTGACCCGGGTGACGGCGTACACGATCACGCAGCCGGTCCGCTTGCTGGAGCAGATCCGGCGGGTCCGCGCCGACGGCTACGCCACCACCGGCGAGGAGATGAGCCTGGGCGCGTGCTCGGTGGCCGTGCCGGTGCGCGGGTCCGGCGGCGAGGTGGTGGCCGGGCTCGGCATCGTGGTGCCCGACCTGCGGCGGGAGCGGTCGCGGCTGGTGTCGGCGCTGCAGGTCGCGGCGCAGGGCATCACCCGGACGCTGACTTCCGCTGAACGGAAATAGGGGGTTGCCGGTCCCGGGTCCGGGCGGGTTGTCTGGTGGCATGCGTACCCAGGTCGCCATCATCGGCGCGGGCCCCGCCGGCCTGCTGCTCTCCCACCTGCTCACCCGCGGCGGCGTCGAGTCGGTGGTCCTCGAGACCCGCTCGCAGGAGTACGTCGCGTCCCGCATCCGGGCCGGCATCCTCGAGCAATCGAGCGTCGACCTGCTCACCGAGGTGGGCCTGGGCGACCGGCTACGCGCCGAGGGGCACGAGCACCGCGGCATCTATCTGAACTGGCCGGGCGAGCGGCACCATCTCGACTTCGTCGACCTGACCGGCCGCACGGTCTGGGTCTACGGCCAGACCGAGGTGCAGAAGGACCTGGTCGCGGCGAGGACCGCGGACGTGCGTTACGAGGTCACCGAGGTAGCGCTGCACGACGTGGAAACTTCCCGGCCGTACGTCACCTACCTCGACAGCGACGGAAACCAGCAGCGGCTGGACGCCGACGTGATCGCGGGATGTGATGGTTCATTCGGGCCTAGTCGCCACGCGGTGCCGGCAGAGACTTTCGAGCGCGTGTACCCGTACTCGTGGCTCGGAATCCTGGCGGATGTGGCGCCCTCCACGGACGAGCTCATCTACGCCTGGCACCCCAACGGATTCGCGCTGCACTCGATGCGCTCCCCCACGGTCAGCCGGCTGTATTTACAGGTGCCCAACGGCACCGATCCGGCCTCGTGGTCCGACGACCGGATCTGGGAGGAGCTGGCGCTGCGGCTCGGGCACGGCCACGACGGCTGGAAACTGACGCCCGGCCCGATCACCGACAAGAGCGTGCTGCCGATGCGCAGCTATGTGCAGACCCCGATGCGGCACGGCAACCTCTTCCTCGCCGGGGACGCCGCGCACATCGTGCCGCCGACCGGCGCGAAAGGGCTCAACCTGGCGATCGCCGATGTGACTCTGCTTTCGCAGGCGCTGGTGGCGCTTTTCCAGTCGCGCGACTCGAGGCTCGTCGATTCCTATTCGGACGACGCCCTCCGCCGCGTCTGGCGCTGCACGCATTTCTCGTGGTGGATGACGACGATGTTGCACACAAGTGATGATCCGTTCGACGCGCAGCTCCAGCTCTCGCAGCTGAAGTGGGTCACGTCCTCGAGTGCCGGGGCGACCGGACTGGCCGAGAACTACGCGGGCCTGCCGATCGGCTTTTAATCCACACAGCCAGCGCGGTGGTGATCGGCACGGAGGCGACCAGGCCGATCGTGCCGACCGCGCTGCGCAGCACCTCCTGCGCCAGCAACTCGCCGGTCAGCACCTGCCCGGCGGGCCGCCCGTCGGTGGCCAGGAGCAGGATCAAGGGCAAGGAGCTTCCCGCGTACGCGAGGACGAGCGTATTCACCGCTGAAGCCACATGTGCTCGCCCGATGCGGCTGGCGGCCCGATAGAGGGCGCGTCCGGTTGCCTCGATCTCGGCGACGGCCGCCGCCTGGGTGACCGTCACGTCGTCGAGCACCCCCAGCGCGCCGATCACGATGCCCGCCAGCAGCAGGCCGCGCATGTCGATGTTTCCCCTGGTCGCGGCCAGGAACGCGTCGTCGTCTCCGGCCACGCCGGTCAGGTGCAGCGCGCCCGTGAAGGCGGCGCCGAGCAGGCCGGTGAGCACGAGGCTGGCGAGGGTGCCGGCGACCGCGACCGAGGTGTGCGCGTTGAAGCCGTGCGTGAGATAGAGAACGGCGAACATGATGGCCGCCGAGCCGACCACGGCGACCAGCAGCGGCGGTTCGCCGTCCAGGATCGCCGGGATCACAAACAGCAACAGAACCGCGAAACTCGCCGCCAAGCCGGCCAAGGAAGTTAATCCGAGTTTGCGGCCGAACGCGAGAACCGCACCGACCGCCGCGAGGATCAGCCAGATCATCGGGCCCGCCCGCTGATGGTCGACCACGGTGTAGGGCCGGCCCCCGGCGACCGCCTCCGGCGCGTAGAGCAGGACCACCTTGTCGCCGGTTTCCAGCGTCGGCGCGCCCGGCCCGGCCGGCAGGTCCACGGTGGTCTCGCCACCCTTGCCCGGGCCGGCGGTCACCGTCACCCGCGCGGTGGAATTGTTGATCGCCGTTATCGTGCCGAGCGCCCGTTCACCGGCCGCCGGCGCGGCCGCGGATCGCACGTGCCCCGGCCAGAGCAGGATCATCGCGACGAGCGTGGCGCACGCCGCCGGGATCAGCACGGCGGCCAGGATGCGCGGCGTCCGCGCGGCGGGCGCCTCGTGCGAGTGACTCAAGCCCGCGACGCTATGCCCCGCCAGCACCTATTCACAAATGAACATATGCGCAGCTCAGCCCAGCGTCGATTTCGTCTGGCGGGCACGGCTATGGTGGGCGCCGGCCCATCCTGTGGGGAGTGAACCCTTGAGCCCGTCCCGCCTCAGCGCCGAGGAGATCGACTGGTCCTCCTCACCACAGCCCGCCGCGCCGCCCACCCCTTCACCGACCCCGCGCCGTCGCCGGATCGGGTCGCTGGAGATCCTCGCCGTCCTGCTCGTGCTGCTGGTCGTCTTTCGCGGGTGGCTGGCCGGGCTTGTCTCCGGAGCGCGACTCCAGACCTGGACGACCGTCTTCGTGTCGGTGCTGGTGCAGGCGGTGCCGTTCCTGGTCTTCGGGGTGGTCCTCTCGGCGGTGATCGCTGTCTTCGTGCCGCGGTCGTTCTGGGCGCGGGCCCTCCCCCGCCACCCGGCGCTGGCTGTTCCGGCGGCGAGCCTGGCCGGCGTCATCCTCCCCGGATGTGAATGCGGCAGCGTCCCGATCGCCGGCTCGCTGATCCGCCGGGGCGTCACTCCCGCGGCGGCCCTCGCCTTTCTGCTGGCCGCGCCCGCCATCAACCCGATCGTGCTGACCGCGACGGCCGTGGCGTTCCCCGGCAAGCCCGAGATGGTGGTCGCGCGGGGCGTCGCCAGCCTGGTGGTGGCGGTGGCGATGGGCTGGTTGTGGCTGCGCCTCGGCAAAGCCGACTGGATCCGCCTGCCGCACCGGCCCGACCTGGACGGCGAGTCCAAGACGCAGGCCTTCGTCTCGGCGATCCGCCACGACGTGATGCACGCCGGCGGCTACCTGGTCCTGGGCGCCGCGGCCGCCGCCACCATCAACGTGGTCGTGCCGGCGTCGTGGCTGCAACGCTTGGCCGACAACCCGTTTCTGTCCGTCCTCGCCCTGGCCGTCCTGGCCGTGTTGCTGTCGATCTGCAGCGAGGCCGACGCTTTCGTGGCGGCGTCGCTTTCACAGTTCTCGCTCACGTCGCGGCTGGTGTTCCTGGTGGTGGGCCCGATGGTCGACCTGAAGCTGATCGCCATGCAGACCGGTGTGTTCGGCCGCCGCTTCATGCTGCGCTTCGCGCCCACGACCTTCGCCGCCGCCATCCTGGTAGGCACTGCCTTCGGGGTGGTGCTGCTGTGAGCCGCCTCGCCCAGGCCGTCGTGCTGCTGCTCTTCGGAGGGGCGATCCTGCGCGCCTCCTTCACCGACCTCTACCTCCGCTACGTGAAGGAGGGTCTCCGCCCGTTCCTCGTAGCGGCCGGCCTACTGCTGGTCGTGGCGGCGGTGATGACGCTCTGGCATTCACTCCGGGCCGGTGAGGCAGCCGACGACGGGACGGATGACGGGCATGGACACCATGAGCCACGCGTGGGATGGCTGCTCATCCTTCCGGTGCTAGGGCTGCTGCTCGTGGCGCCGCCCGCTCTCGGCTCCTTCGCCGCCGGCCAGGCGGGCAGCGTGGCCGCGGCGCCTACGTCCGACTCGGACTACCCGCCTCTGCCGGCGGGTGACCCGGCACCGGTCGGGCTGCTCGACTACGCGTCACGCGCGCTCTTCGACGACGGGAAGAGCCTGACGGGACGCGACCTCAAGCTCACCGGCTTCATCACGCCCGCCCCGGACGGCAGCCCGATGCTCGCCCGGATCGTGCTCACCTGCTGCGCCGCCGACGGCCGGCCGATCAAGGTCGGCATGACCGGCAAGGTCCCGCTCGAGGCCGCCGCCGACACGTGGGTCGAGGTGACCGGCGTCTACACCGCCAAGCGCACCAAGGATCCGGTCAACGACGTCGACGTCGCGTACGTCGAGGTGAAGTCCTGGCAGGAAGTCCCCCAGCCGAAGCAGCCCTACTCGTGAAGCCCGGCCGGTGACGCTTCTGCACGACCGCCCCGCCGCGGCGGACGCCCGGCAGCGCCCGCAACGGCGCAGCGCCGCCGCGGCCGCCGTGGCTGTCGCCGCCGCCGTGGCGCTGTTGGTAGCGGGGCCCCCGACGACCACGACGCCGGCCCCGGCGGGACGCGTCGACGCCGCCCAAGCCTGGCCGAAGGCCCAGCGCGCCGACTTCGACCCGGTGCTGCCCGACGGCCCGCTCTTCACGCCGCTGCTCTTCCTGGACACGACCACGGCGCTCGGCACCGCACCAACCCCGGATGCCCGCTGGGTGCGGCTCATGCTGTGGACGAAACCCGCCGCCACACCGCGGGAGCTGCGCCGCCTGCCCTTGGAGAGCAACCCGCAGTTCGAGGCGGCCACCGCCGCCGGCGACGACCTCGTCTGGACCGAGTCGACCGACAACAAACACCTGCAGATCTGGCATGCCAGGCGCAGCGGCGGTTCCGCGGCGCTTCTGACAACCGACACCGGTGATGCCCTCTTCTACGGCAACTCCTTCGACCTCGTCGTGGCCGACGGCCGGGTGCACTGGGCAGCGGCCGCCAAGGACCGCAAGTTAACGGACATTCGCTCCGCACCTATGGCCGGCGGTGACGTCGACATCCGCTCCGAGCAGGGCGAATGGGCGCTGTCCACATGGCCTTGGTTAGTGGACGAGCAGGAGGCAAGGCTGCGTAACTTGTCGACGAGCCGCGACGCCGAGGTCGTCACGAGCGGGCCGGAGCTCGCGACCTGCGGCCCGGTCTGGTGCCGGGTCATGGTGATGGGCGGCGAAGGGCTCGCCCGCATCGATCTCATGCACCCGGACGGCTCGGAACGGCGGCGGATAGCCGGCGGCGGCGCGCAGGCGGCGGTGACCGACGTGGCGGTGCTCGACCGCTTCGAGCTGCTCGCCGAGGCCGGCCCCGACGCCGACGTCACCGGCACGGCCACCCTGCTGGCCTACGACACCGCGACCGCGCGGACTGTGGCGGTCGCGAAGGAGGTCGACGGGACGTTCACTTCGGGCGGCATGCTCTGGTGGTCCACCGGCGACGACGACTCCATCACGTGGCACGCTCTGGATCTCCGTACGATATGAGGCATCGCCGCGAAGCCGAAGCCTCGCGGCGATGCCGGTTGCCGATCGGGCGGTGGCCCCGATCAGCGGTGAGGCGAGATCAGGCGGTCGTGCAGGCCGCGCCGTTGAGGGCGTAACCGGTCGGCGCGCCGCTGTTGCCGGTGTGCGTGGCCTGGAAGCCGATCGTCGTCGAGCCGCCGGTCGGCAGCGCGCCGTTGTAGGACATGTTCGTGGCCGTGACCTGGCCGGACTTCGGGTTGTAGGTGGCGTTCCAGCCGCTCGTGATGGTCTGGCCGGACGGCAGGGCAAAGGTCAGGTTCCAGCCGTTGAGGGCCGACGAGCCGGTGTTGGTGATCGTGATGTTCGCGGTCAGGCCGGTGTTCCAGGCGCTGATCTGCGAGCTGATCCGGCACGCGCCCCCGGAAGGCGGCGTGGTGGGAGGCGTCGTCGGCGGCGTGGTGGGCGGCGTCGTCGGCGGCGTCGTCGGCGGCGTGGTGGGCGTCGAGCCGTCGAGGCCGAAGAACGAGATCGCGAGCTTCGCCTGGCCGGACAGCGGCAGCGAGTGGCCGACGCCGGAGACGCTGATGCCCTCGACGGGCGCCTGCGTGGTGCTGGAGCCGTAGCGGGTGCGGGTCCAGCCGGACTGCGGCGAGTCGGTGGAGACCGGCGTCTGGCTCACGCCGAGCACGTTCGTCCACTGCTTGATCTCTTCGCCGAAGTTCGGGTACTGCAGCGTCGTGTCGGTCGTCCCGTGGAAGAGCTGCATCCGGGGACGGCGGCCGCTGTAGCCCGGGTACGCGGCCCGTACGAGATCGCCCCATGCCTGTGGGGTTTTGATGGACTGGCCGTTCGCGCAGGTGCTGTTCCAACCGGCCTGGTTGGCCGGATTGGCCGGGTCGCCGGCGCTGGCGGCGAAGCAGCCGAACGGCACGCCCATGAACGCGGCGCCGGCCGCGAACACGTCGGGGTAGTCGCCGAGCAGAACGTTGGTCGCCATGCCGCCCGAGGAGGCGCCGGTGACGAACGTGCGGTTCACATCGGTGCCGTAGCGCTGCTGCACGTAGCGCACCATCGACACGATGCCGGCCGGGTCGCTGTTGCCGCTGTGCGACAGCGCGCCCGCCGAGGAGTTGTCGAAGCAGTTCCCGGAGCGCGTCGCGGACGGGTAGATGACGATGAAGCCGTACTGGTCGGCGAGGGTGCGGAACTCGGTGCCGTTGAAGAACGCCGGGCCGTTGCCGGTGCAGTAATGCACGGCGACCAGCAGACCGGGACTCGCGGCGAGCCGGTCCGGCACGTACAGGTACATGCCGAGGCCCGTCGGGTTGTTGCCGAAGCTGGTGATCTGCTGGAGGGACGCCGCGGCGGCGGGCGAGGCCGGCAGGGCCACCAACCCGAGGACGACCGCCGCGGCGGCGGCGAAGGAGGCGAGAAGTCTCTTCATGCTGGGGGAAGCCCTTCGGGAGCGAGCGGGGCGGGGTGGCCACGGGACACCGGACGGGGGAGGTCCCGTGGCCACACCCAGATTCAGCGAGCCGTGCAGCTGGGCGTCCCGGACGGGCCGACACCCGTGCCCTGGAAGCCGAACTCGGTGTACTTCCCGGCGCCGACCGAGCCGTTGTAGCTGACGTTGGTGAAGCTCACCGCGCCGCTACTGCCGCTGGCCGTGGCGCTCCAGGTGTTGGTGACGGCGGCGCCACCCGGCAGGGAGACCCCGACGGTCCAGCCGTTGAGCGCGCTCGACCCGGCGGTCACCCGGATCGTGGCCACGAACCCGCCGGTCCACTGGTTGAGGGAGACCGTCGCGCTGCAGCCCGAGCCGTCCGGTGGCGGCGTGCTCGGCGTGGTCGGCGGCGGGTCGGTCGGCCCGTTCGAGGTCGGGCTCGAGGTCGGGGTCGTCGGCCCGACCGCGTTGAGCGCGTTCAGCGCCGACGTGTACGCCGCCTTCTTGTTGCCGCTGTTGTCGAACAGCAGCGGGGTGCCGCTGGCGCGCCACGAGTCGCTGTCCCGGATGCCCCACACGGTGATGCCGTTGCAACGGGTGACCGCGAGGCAGGCGTTCACGACGGTCGCGTACGTGTTCGCCTGCGCCGTCCCCGATCCCTCGATGTCGAGCTCGGTGATCTGCACGTCGACGCCCAGGTTGGCGAACCGCTGGAGGTTGGCCTGGTAGTCGCTGGGCACCGGCGACTGCGCGTTGATGTGGGACTGGAAGCCCACGCAGTCGATCGGCACGCCGCGCGCCTTGAAGTCCTGCACCATGTTGTAGACGGCGGTCGATTTCGCATTGACCCCGTCCGTGTTGTAGTCGTTGTAGCAGAGCTTCGCGGCCGGATCGGCGGCCCGCGCCGCCTTGAACGCGGCCTCGATCCAGTCGTTGCCGGTGCGCTGGAGGTTGGAGTCGCGCCGGGCCCCGTTCGAGCCGTCGGCGAACGCCTCGTTCACCACGTCCCAGGAGTAGATCTTGCCCTTGTAGTGGGTCGCGACCTGGGTGACGTGGTTGAGCATCGCGTTGCGCAGGGCGGTGCCGGACAGGCTCGACACCCAGCCCGGCTGCTGCGAATGCCACGCCAGGGCGTGGCCGCGGATGCGCTGGTTGTGCGACTGCGCGTGGCTGACGATCTGGTCGGCGCTGGAGTAACTGAACGAGTTCTGGGACGGCTCGGTGGCGTCCCACTTCATCTCGTTCTCGGGCGTGACCATGTTGAACTCGCGGTCGAGGATCGTGGAGTAGACGGAGTCGCTCAGCTTGTAGGCCGCGACGGCGGTGCCGAAGTAGCGGCCGGACTGGGCGGCCGAGGCGCCGAGCGTGGTGGCCGCGTCGGCGGAGCCCGCGGTGAGGAGCACCGAGCCGGCCGCGGCGAGGACGGCCGCGGTGGCGGAGAGGCTGGCGGCGAGGACGCGCCGCCGGGGGGAACGGTTCATGATTCCTTCCAGCTGTGCAGGGGACGGGCCTTGGCCGATACAGCAGAAAGTGATCCGGATCGATCGAAACATTAACGGCATGTTCCGGAAATCACAACCCGCGCGTTCCGCAGATCGTGATTTCGGGAACGCTCCCACGGCCCGTCTTATCCCCTTAAATCCGCGTTTAGCGGAGCTATTTGCGTGAGATCAACCTCCGGAAGTTTCGGAAATAGCCGCATGACATCGTTGACATCTACGAATGAACCGTTTCAGAAACGACCCGCCGCGCCGGGGTGGCGGAGGCCGCGAGCGGATACATCGCCCCGAGCAGAATCAGGGCCGCCACGGGCAGCAGATCGAGATTGATGCTGATCGCTGAATAGCCGGCGAAGAAGAGCATCGGGCTCCACACCGGCAGCCGCCCCGCCGCGACCTGCAGGCTCAACAGCCCGATCGTCCCCAGCACGAAGGCGATCGGCCCCACCGCCTGCAACAGGTCCGGCAGCGGATAGCTGTCGCGGAACGACGCCGAGAGGTCGCCGATGATCACCCAGATCATGCAGCCCGAACCGAAAACGGCCGCGGCCGTGGCGACCAGAGCGGTGCGACGAGCGAGCCGGGCCCGGCGGTACAACGCCACCGCCAGCAGCACGAACGTCACCATCGAAGCGAGAAACGCGAGGTGGCCGAGGTCCCAGGCCGGGCCGCCCTTGCGGTGCCCGTCAACCCCGTCGATCCACCGGAGGACGCCGTAGGCCAGCAGGAACAGCGGCGCGGCGAAGGCCATCGATCTCATGGGCCGAGCCTAGGAACGCGGGCACCCGAGAAGGCATCGGTGAGATCCCGCCCCGTCCCCCTAAGGCCGATCCCTGGTGAAGGCCTCGATCAGCGCCACTCGCTCCGGCAACGGCGCCGGCGGCACCTCGATCAGCTCGAACCCGAGCTCCCGATACGTCTCTTCATGGATCCTCTCGAAAACCAGCGATTGGGCCAGAGTGATCCGGCGCGCGGCCGTGGGTTCCACAAAACCCCGATTCCGTACGAGGAAAGCAGTCCTCTCATACCGATCGATCTCGTGGAGGAGGCCGTCCGGCGGCTCCCGGTCGGAGTAGCGGCACAACGCGAGCGTGCAGACCGGAGAGCGGTCGAAGAACACGACACTTTCCCCGTACGCGTCGGAAGCTCGTTGCCTTTGCAACCGCAGGATGCGCTCGGCGAAATCGGGCCGCTCCCACGGCCTCGGATCGCCGAGGGCCTGGCCGAGCGCGATGACGTCGGTGGCCGCCTCCTCCACCACCGAATGGCCGTTAACTTCCAGCTGGCGCAGGATCGCGGTCTTCCCGGATCCCGGTGTGCCGGTGAGGATGTAGGCGCGCATGGCCGTCATCGTCCCATCGGCAGCACCGCGGCGGCGGCCAGCGGGAAGACGGCCGCCGCGGCGAACGCGGCCCGATAATCGGCCGCGGCGATGACGGTGGCCATCACCGGCGCGGTGGCGATGGCGACCACGTTCTGCGCGGTGTTCTGGATCCCCAGAGCGCGACCGGCCCAGGCGGGACCGGCGTGCTCGGCGACCGCCGTGTAGGCGAGACCGTTGGGACTGACCGTGAGCACGGCCGCCGCCAGCAACGCGGTCACGGCCGCGGCCTCCCCCGCCGGCCCGGACGCGGGTGCCGCCGCCGCCAGCAACGCGACGGCGGCGGTGATGGCCACCGAGATCCGGCGGGCGGGCCGCAGCCGCAGCCCGACCCGGTCCGACCACCAGCCGGCTACGAGCCGGGCGAGCGCGCCACCCGCCTGGCTCGCCGCCAGCAGACGGCCGGCCGCGCTCGCCGTCCAGCCGTGCGCGTCGACCAGGAACACCAGCGCGAACGTCCCCACGGTGACCTGCGGGACGATCAGCAGGGAGCTGGCGGCGTGGATCCGCCACAGGATCGGCGTCCGGTAGGGCCCCGCGGCGTTCGCGGGCTTCGATTCCTCCGCCGGCGGCGGATCGCGCACGACCACCGCCACGACGGCCGCCGCCGCGAGGGCGATCAGGCCGAGCATGACCAGCGCGGCCGGCCGGCTCATCGAGGGCAGCGTCAGCGCCGCGAAGCCGACCCCGATCGGCAGGGTCGCCTGGCGCATGGCCATGGCCCGGCCCCGCTCGCGGGCGACGAACCAGCCGAGGATCAGCCGTCCGCTCGACGCGTTCACCGCCGCGCTCGTCGCGCCGGCCAGGAAGAAGCAGACGGTCAGCGGCGCCGTGCCGTGCACGAGCGCGGCGGCCGGCAGGATCAGCCCGGTCGCGGCGAGGCCGGTCGTCAGCACCCCGCGCTCGCCCCAGCGGTCGGCGGCGGCGCCCCAGGCGATCAGGGTGGCCAGCAGGCCCGCCGCCGGCGCCGAGGTGAGCAGCCCGGCCTGGGCCAGGCTCAGGCCCTCGTCGCGCAGCGCCGGGATGAGGAACGGCAGCCCGAACTGGAACGCGCAGCCGGCGGCCATGGCGGCCATCCCGGCCGCCAGGACCGCCCACCGCCGCCGGTCACTCAGCGCCGAACCACCGGGTCAGTTGCTCGCGCAGACCCTGCTGGTCGTCGCCGATCCAGGCCACATGCCCGTCCGGCCGCAGCAGCAAGGCCGTCGGCTCCTCGCCCGCCACCACGTGGTCGACCCGGTCGGCCCATCCCGTCACGTCGAGCTTGCCCGTGCGGTCGAGCAGCAGCCCGCGGCCGCGGTGCGTCAGCTCGTAGAGGCGGCCGTCTCCGAGACGCACATCGCGAAGGCGGCGGCCGAGCAGCGGAGGGCCTTCGCCGAAGTCATAGCGGATCCCGATCGCCGTCACCTTCCCGAGCAGGAAACGGATGACCTCCGGGAAGTCCATCAGCTCGGACACCAACTGCCGGACGGCCTGCGGCCCGGGCTCGGTGAGCAGCAGCTCCATCTGCGCGACCGTCGTGTTCAGCACGTCGGCCGCGACCGGGCGCCGCTCGGTCTCGTAGCTGTCGAGCAGCCCCTCCGGCGCCCGGCCGGCGACCTCGGCGGCCAGCTTCCAGCCCAGGTTGAAGGCGTCCTGGATGCCCAGGTTGAGCCCTTGGCCGCCGGTGGGCGGGTGGATGTGCGCGGCGTCGCCGGCCAGCAGCACCCGCCCGGCCCGGTACCGCCCGGCGAGCCGGGTCGCGTCGCCGAACCGGGACAGCCAGCGCGGCGAGTGCATCCCGAAATCGGTGCCCGCGTACGCCTTCACCTGTCGCTTGAGCTCGTCGAGCGACACCGGCGCCCGGGAGTCAGCGGCCACCCCCTCGGCCGGCGCGACGATGCGGAACACGCCGTCCCCGAGCGGCACCGCGCCGAACCGCAGCTGGGTCTTGCGCACCTCGGCCACGGCGGCCATCAGCGTCTCCACCGGCACCCCGATCCGCACCTCGCCCAGCAGCGTCTCGACCCGGCTGGCCTCACCAGGAAAGCCGATGCCGACCGCCTTGCGCACGAGGCTGCGCCCGCCGTCGCACCCGACGAGGTACCGGCCGCGCAGCGAGGTGCCGTCGGCCAGCTCCGCCGTCACAGCGTCGTCGTCCTGGTCCAGCCGCACCAGCTCGGCGCCGCGCCGGATGTCGGCTCCGGCCGCGGCAAGGTGCTCGGCGAGCAGGCGCTCGGTGACGGTCTGCGAAATGCCGAGCATGTAATTGTGCGCGGTGTCGAGCCGCCCGTCCCAGGGCTTGCTGATGCCGGCGAAGTAGCTGCCGATCGGATGCTTGCGGCCCTCGGCGAGGAACGGCTCGAGCATGCCGCGCTGGTCCAGCACCTCGATGGTGCGCACGTGCAGCCCGAGCGCTCCCGCCGGCCGCGTCACCTCCGTCCGCCGTTCCAGCACGACTGTTTCGACGCCGTGCAGCCTGAGCTCGCTTGCCAGCATCAGGCCGGTCGGTCCCCCGCCGGCCACAATCACGTCGACCACAAGCCGATTCTGCAACTCCCACCTCCGGCAGGGATGGCCTAGGTCCGGATCACGGTGAATCCGCCGGGCAGCACCACCGCCTGTCCCGTCGCCCGCCGCACGCCCTGCGCGTCGTAGGTCTCGATCGTCGGCCGGCCGGTGACGTCCACCTTCCGCGGCGTTCGGGCGGCGCTCCGCAGCAGCGTCGTGGTGTGCCCGTTCCCCTCGATCACGTAGCGGGACACCAGCGGCTCCAGCAGGACCGCGTCCAGCACCGCCTCGCCACCCGTCGCGGTGGCGGTCAGCTCGGTGCTGCCGGGTGCGAGCTCCCGGTCCAGGGTCACCGGCAGCAGCGCCCCGGGCGCCGGCGAGGCGCCCTGCGGGCCGATCCGGCCATGCCGCACCGCGCCGAGGCTGCGCCCGCCTGCCGACCAGCGGGTGACCGCGGCGCTGCCGGGCCGCAGGTCGGCGATCGGGAGCACGAGTTGCGGTTGGTCGCTCGGCGGCAGCTCCCAGCGGACGGTGTCGCCGGCGGCCATCCGGAGATAGCTGCCGTTGCTGAACTGGGATTCGCCGGTCCACGCCGACGGTGGCGTGACCACCGTGCCGCCGGCGCCGCTCTCGGCCTCCACTGTGGTCGAACCGATCCGCTGGGCGATGTGACCTTGGCGGGCCAGCTCGGCCACGTCCGGATGGGCGTCCAGGGCCAGCATGCTCAGCAGGCCGTGGATGGTGGATTCGGCGCCCGCGTTGCGGTTGACGGTCCCGTCGCCGGCGATGCCGTCGACCGTGCGGCCCGTCGCCGGGTCGTAGGCGGCGACACCGGCCGCGTTGGCGCCGAAGTACCACGCGGCCAGGATGCCGGCGAGCCGGCGGAAACCGGCGCGGCCGGTCGCTTCCCCGACGGCGAGCAGTGACTGCAGGCGCGAGTCCACGCCGTACGCGATCTGGTTGCGATCGATCCGGGCGGGCAGCCGGCCGTTGTCGGGGCCGCCCGAGGTGAGCAGCCACGGCGTGAAGACCGCGGCGTCGGTCACCGCCGGTCGCATCAGATCCGCGTCGCCGAGGACCTGACCGGCCCGGGCGAGCGCGGTCGGCATCTGGGAGGCCCAGGCGTGCCAGTCCGAGAGGGAGAGCGCCCACGGGCGTACCGCCCCGAACGGCCATTCACTTGCGGTGCCGTCGGACAGTGCCGCGATGCCCGCGGCGAACTGCCGCAACGCGCGCCTTGCGACACCGCCGGCTCCCGATGACACGTACGCGGCGAGGCCCAGCACCGCCTCGGCGGTCGCGTCCGCGCCGTCGACGATGAGCCACGCGGGCGCCCGGTCGCCGTCGACGACCTGCCACGTGCCGTACCGGGTGAGGACCTGGCGATCCAGCGCGCCGATCGCCAGATCGAGCCGCTGCCGCAGGAACGCCGCGAACGCGGGATCGGCGGTGCGCCAGGCGGCATACCCCTCCCCCAGCGCCCACACCGCGCGGGCCAGCCAGTACGACGGCCCGCTGTCGCTCGGGTCGGGGGAATCCGGCGGCTCGGCACTCGGCCGCAGGCTGCCGTCGGGCTGCATCCACAGCACGAAGTTGCCGGTCCGCGGTCCGGTCACGGTCTGGAAGTACGCCAGGCCGCGGAGCAATTCGTACGACGCGTCGCGGCTGCTCGCCGAGCCGGTCTGCCGCCAGTGCCGCAGGTACACCACGGCCGCGCGGGCGATGTCGTCGCCGTTGAAGGCGCCCTGCCCGTACGTATCGGTCGCCGGATCGTAGGCGCCGCCGCCGATCCGGCGGTACGTGCCGTCGGGGTTGGGTTCGGCGTAGGTCCAGAGCACCCCGATCGGCGCCGGACCGTAGGTCGTGTGCCCGGCCTGCGCGGGCGGGGTGACGCTGTCACGCAGGAAGGTCAGGTGGGCCAGGTTCGTGAGCGGAGCCGGCGCGGACTTCAGCATCGGCGCTGTCAGGGCTAGGCCGCTGCCCAGCAGGACGGAACGGCGCTTCATGGCGCACTCCTTCGGTAAGCCGGTCCAGGCGGGCGACGCCGATCTTCGAGTCCGCCATGCCGTAGAAGACGTAGTGGACCCCGTCGACCTGCTCGATGGCGGTGGGAAAGACGACGTTGGGGACGGTGCCGGACTGCTCGTCCTGGGTCTCCGGCACGAAGAGGGGTTCGGCGGTGCGGGCCAGCACCCGCCCGGGGTCGGCCGGGTCGAGCAGCATCGCCCCGGCGGCGTAGGTGACGTCCTGGCCGGTCGGATCCCAGCCCGGCGGGATGTATCCGGTGACGCCGTGGTGGATGAGCAGCCAGCCCTCGGGCACCCGCAACGGCGGCGGCCCGGCGCCGATCTTCAGCTCCTCGAAGGGGAACTGCGACAGCGCCACGCAGCGGTGGTGGCGCGGCCGGACGAGCGCGGTGAGGTCGGCCTCCGCCTCGGCGGCGGGCACGTAGGAGATCCAGATGCCGGCCCGCTCGTCGGTGACGCCGGCCGGCAGGTGAACCCCCTCGCCGGGCCGCAGCCAGCCGAGATCCCACATAGGACGGTGGAGCATGGCGTAACAAAGCTCGCCGTCCGGCCCCGGGACGGGCGAGGGGAAGAAGACCGCGTCCTTGTTGGGGAATAGGTTGAGGTCGGTGTCCAGGCCGGGCTGGTACGCGAACTGAACCGGCCCGAGTCGTTGCCACGTCATCAGATCCGCGGAGACGGCCAGCGCGAGCCGCGGCCCCAGCGGGCCGTAGGCCACGTACGTCATGAGGTGGCGCCCGAGGGTGGGAACCCAGGTCGTGCGCGGGTCCTCGACGCCGGCGTTGGCGAGGCCGCGTTCCCAGCCCTCGTCCGGCGCGAGCACGACCCCCTCCCGCCGCACACCCACCGGCACCCCGTCGCGCAGCTCCACCTCGGCCAGCCCGACCCGCGACACGTTGCCGGTGGCGACCAGCCGCGGCAGCAGGTGCAACCGCCCGTCCGGGGTGCGGCCGCTGGCGGGATTCAGGACGCCCTCGGCCTCGAGCGGGTTCGCCGGATCGGGCGTCATCACCACGCCCAGGCGCGTCATCGCGTACGGAACAGTGGTTTTGATCGTCATGTCAGCCCTTCACCCCGGAACCGAGGTCGGTGGAGACGAAATGGCGCTGGAAAGCGATGAAAAGGGCCACGGCGGGGGCGGCCAGCACGCACGCGCCGGCCAGGATCGCGCCGAACGGGTTGGCGGCGCGGGCCGACACGTTGCTGATGTAGTTGGCCAGCGAGACCGCCAGCGGTTGCATGTCCGCCTGTTTCGTGACCAGGAATGGCCAGAGAAACTCGTTCCACGGCCCGATGAAGGTCAGCAGCACCGCGGTCAGAAGCGCCGGTCGCACCAGGGGCAGCGCGACCGACCAGAGAATCCGCACCTCGCTCGCGCCGTCCAGCCGCGCCGCCGCGAAGAGGTCGTCCGGCAGCTGCAGGAAGAACTGCCGGAAGACGAAAACGGCGGTCGTGTTGATGGCAAAGGGAAGGATCATCCCGAGGTACGAGTCGGCGAGGCCGTATCCCCGGACGATCAGCACGTAGAGCGGGATCAGCAACAGCTGGAACGGGATCACCTGCACCAGCAGCACGACGACAAACAGCGTGCCGCGGCCCCGGAAACGCAGGCGCGCCAACGCGTATCCGGCGAGCACGCCGAACACGACGGTGCCGAGCAGGACGCCGCCGGTGAAGATGCCGGAGTTCACCAGCGAACCCACCAAGTCGACCCGCGAATTGATGTCCGCGTAGTTCTGGAACGTGAGATCGGACGGGGTGAACGCGCCCGCCACCGAAGTGTCCGGCTCGCTCTGCAACGAGCCGATCAGCATGTAGTAGAACGGGAACAGGAAAAGCAGCGCGCCGCCGAACAGCAACACATATCGCACCACCGTGGGCCATCGAGACATGCTCAGTCCCTTTCGATGAGACGGCGATTCACGTACGCCACGACGAGCACCCCGATGATGAGAAGCACTCCGATGGCCGCGGCGAAGTCGGGCTCGCCCTGCTGAATGCCGCGCTGGTACATCACCAGCACCGGCGAGGCGGACGCGCCGTTCGGGCCGCCGCCCCCGGTCAGCAGGTACGGCTCGGTGAACAGGTTGGCGCCGGTGATCAGCGCCACGATCACGACGAGCGCGGTCGCCGGGCGGACCGCCGGAACGGTCACCGACCAGAAGCGGTTCCACGCCGACGCGCCGTCCACCGCGGCCGATTCGTACAGTTCCTTCGGCACGTTCTGCAGCGCGGCCAGATACAGCAGGATGAAGAAGCCCAATTGCTTCCAGGTCACGAAAATCGCGATGACCGGCATGGCCAGGCTCTCGTTGACCAGCCACGACGGGTCCGGCGCGAGCGGGCCGAGCACCTGGTTGACCAGGCCGTCGGAATTGAAGAGGAACAGCCAGACGCCCACCACGGCCACGCTCGCCGTCACGTACGGGACGTAGAAAGCGACCCGCAGGAACGCCCGGGCGTGGACCACCCGGTTGAGCGCGACCGCCAGCACCAGCGCGAGGGCCGTCGTGAGCGGCACGTTGATGACGAGGAACACGACAATGTTGCGGAAAGCCTGTCGCACGGCCGGGTCGGTCACCACCGCGCGGTAGTTGTCGAGGCCGACGAACGGATGGTCGACAATGGCGCCCGGCGCGGCGAAGAAGTAGTCGTGGAAGCTCATCCAGACCGCGAAACCGAACGGGTACGCGAACACAATCGCGATGTACACGGCGTAGGGCGCCGCCAGAATCATGCCGACCGGGTGGCGCCCGAGCACCCTCGTCATGAGCCGCTGGCGAGTTGGTCGACCTTCTGCGCGGCGCCGGAGAAGGCATCGGCGACCGGCTTCTTACCGAAGATCACCGATTCCGAGTACGCGTCGCGGAAGGTCTGCCAGATCGCGACGGAATTGGGAACGTTGGGCACCTCGACGGTCCGCGCCGCCTGGTCGGCGAACTGGGCGTAGGCCGGGTTCTTGGCGAAGTAGTCCGGATAGGCGGTCTGGAGGTCCTTGCGCAACGGCATCTGGCCGGTCTTGGTGAGCAGCGCGCCGTCCTGGTCCTTGCTGGTGGCGAACTTCAGCACCTCCCAGGCGGTGGCCCGGTTCTGGCAGGCGCTGTACATCGCCACGTTCTTCGCATCGCTGAACGTCTCGACTTTGTCCTTCTTGGTCGACGTCGGCACCGGCGCCGCGCCCCATTTCACTTTGTCGCCATAAACCGCGATCGCCCACGGTCCCACGATCGCCATGGCGGCCTTCTTGTCGGCGAACGAGTCGCCGTTGTACTGCTCCTTGGCGGCCAGGCCCTCGTCGTACAGCGTCTTCCAGAACGCCGCGACCTTCTGCCCCTCGGGCGAGTTGAACTGCGCCTTGTTGTCCTCCACCAGCTGCTTGCCGCCGGTCTCGGCCGCGAACAGCGGATAGAAATCGAACCAGGACTGGAAGAATTCGCTGGTCGGCGCCGGGTAGATGGCGAACGGCGCGGCCTTGGCCGCCTTTATCTTGCGGGCGGCGGCGAGGAATTCATCGTAGGTGGAGAGCGCGGGCTTCTCGGGGTCGAGCCCCGCCTTCGCGAACAGGTCCTTGTTGTAGAAGATCATCACCGGGTTGGACTTCCACGGCATTTGGTAGAACTTTCCGTCCGGCGACTTGTACTGCTCGGCCGTGTCGCCGGTGCGATCGGCGATGTACTGCGCGCCGCCGTCGAACGTGTCCAGAGCGACGAGGCCGCCCTGCTTCTGGAACTGCGGCACCGCGGCCGGCGACGTGTTGAAGATGAGGCAGGGCGCGTTGCCGGCCGTGATCGCGGCCCCGATGACCTCCTCGGAGCTCTTGCCCGCCGGGATCTCCTGCGCGGTGATCTTCTGGTCGGCGTGCTGGGCGTTCCAGGCCTCGACCATGGCCTTGCCCCAGGCCACCTCCTCCTGGTTGTTGGAGAGCCAGACGGTGATCGGGCCGGTGGCGGCGTTGGCCTTCTTGGCGTCGCCACCGCCGCCGCCGTCACAGCCGGCGACGAGGGCGAGGGGGACGGTGAGGGACAGCAGGACTGCCGGGAGGGTGCGTTTCACGGTGTCTCCTCGTTGTTTCTCAGGACGGCGGCGCCGCCGTCGACGCTCGGATGACGAGCTCGGTGGGCGGAACGGGGATGTCACCCCCGGCTGCGCCCGCGATGAGGTCGAGAAGCGCCGTGGCGGCTTCCCGGCCCCACAGGTACGGGTCGGTGCGAACGCTCGTTAACGGCGGAGCCACATAGCCCGCCAGTTCGGTGTTGTCGAAGCCGGTGACGGAGAGCTGGGCCGGGACGGCGACGCCGTGCTCCAGTGCGACGCTCAGCCCGGCGATGGCCATCAGGTCGTTGGCGTAGACGATCGCGGTCGGTCTCGGGTCGGAGGTCAGCAGCTCGCGTGTGGCCTGGGCGCCGCCGGCCGCGGAGAAGTCGGCCTCCACCACCGCGTCGGCGGGCAGGCCGGCTTCGCCGAGCGCCTGTTCCCAGGCCAGCCGCCGGACGGTCCCGTGCAGGAACCGGGCCGGCCCGGCGACGTGGGCGATCCGCCGGTGTCCCAGCTCGACCAGGTGTCGCACGGCGGCGGCTATTCCCGGCCGATCGTCGACGAGCAGCGCCGGGAAGTCGCTGGGCAGGTCGGGCCGGGCGATGGTCACGGCCGGCATTTTCAGCTCGCGCAGCAGCGCGATCCGCGGGTCGTGGACGCGCAGGTCGAGCAGGAAGACCCCGTCGACCCGCTTGGCGTCGGCAAGCCGCCGGTAACCCGCCTCTTCCTCGTCGTCCGGCACCACCTGCAGGACGAGCGCCTGCCCGCGCTCCGAGAGGGTCCGCTCGACGCCCGCGATGAAGGCCGGGAAGAACGGGTCGGCCCCGAGCAGCTCGGGCGGCCGCGCGAGCACGATGCCCACCGCGAAGGCCCGCGAGACGGACAGCGCGCGCCCCTGGTGGCTGGGTGTCCACCCGAGAGCCTCGGCGGCGTCGAGGATCCGCTGCCGCGTCTCGGCGGCGACCCCCGGCCGCCCGTTGAGGGCGAAGGAAACCGTCCCCTTCGACACGCCGGCGGCCCGCGCCACATCCCGGATCGTCGGCCGATCCGACCTGGTCATCGCCACCTCCGCGCGGTACTAAACCGGTTTGAACGCAGACGTTAAACCGGTTTGAACGACCCCGCAAACGGAGGAGCCATATTGGTTGATCCGTATGCTGGCCGCCGTGAGCTTCTCTTCCGCCGGCCTGCCGCTCTACTACGAGTGGCACGGCCAGGGCGTCCAGCATCCGCTGTTGCTGATCCACGGCGGTGGCTCCACGATCGAGTCCAACTGGGGGCGGCTGATCCCCGCCCTGGACGATTCCCGGCGCATCCTCGCCGTCGAGCTGCAAGGGCACGGCCGCACCACCGCCGGCGACAAGCCCGCTTCGTTCGAGGGATCGGCCGACGGCGTCGCGGCGCTGCTTCAGGAGCTGAACATCGGGCCGATCGACGTGCTCGGCTTCAGCAACGGCGGGCAGGTCGCCATGCAGCTCGCCGCGCGGCATCCGGTGGCCGTTCGCCGGCTGGTGGCGGCGTCCGCGCCGTTCCGGCGTTCCGGGATGATCGAGGGCTTCTGGGACGGGATGGCGGCGGGGACCTTCGCCGACCTGCCGGCGCCGTACCGCGAGGCGGACCTCGCGGTGAGCGGCGATCCGGCGCACGCCGAGCGGATGTTCCACCTGGACCGCGAGCTGATGCTGACCGGCTTCCGGGACTTCCCGGACAGCCTGCTGGCCTCGATCGCGGCGCCGACCCTGGTCGTGGCGGCCGACCAGGACGTGGTGCGCCGCGAGCACACCGTGGAGCTGGCGGGCCTGATCCCGGATGCCCGCTTGCTGATCGTGCCGGGCAATCACGGCGACTACCTGGGCGAGCTGGCCGCGGCCGGCGACCCGGGCCCGCTCGCGCGGACGTTGCCGTTCCTCGTCGACTTCCTGGACAGGTAGGGGTAACCCCCGGCGGCAACGGCCCGCTGCCCTGACTGTGCGGGCCGCCGCGGCCGTGTTGGCTGGGCTCCATGAGGGAGATCGAGCGGGGGCCGGTCCTGGGCGGGATCGCGGTGGTCGTGCTGCTGGCGCTGCACTGCCTGCCGGACGCGGGCGGGGTGGATCCGGTACGCGAGACGCTGTCGGAGTATCCGGTCCGCTCGGCCGGGCTCGGCGTGCTGTTCGTGCTCGCGCTGTTGTGCGCGAACGCG
Source organism: Actinoplanes sp. CA-142083 (assembly GCF_050942195.1). Classification (NCBI taxonomy): domain Bacteria; kingdom Bacillati; phylum Actinomycetota; class Actinomycetes; order Micromonosporales; family Micromonosporaceae; genus Actinoplanes; species Actinoplanes sp. CA-142083. The sequence goes on along the minus strand of NZ_CP192076.1, from coordinate 4,872,815 downwards.
GCGACGGCATTGCTGGGCGCCGGTATGGCGCGGCGGGGGCTGCTGCGCGTGGGCGCGGAGACGGCGTTGCTGGTCATCTGGTGTGTGAGCCTGCTCGGGCTCACCGTGTTCCTGAAGGATCCGCTCGGCGCGGCCGGGACCTGGTACGGCGAGGTGCACAAGGCGTGCGCCACGATCAACTTCGTGAGCCTGCCGGCGCTGGGAGCGTTGCTGTGGTGGCGTTTCCGGCGGGCTGCGCGATGGCGGGCCTTCGCGGTGACCGCCGGCCTGCTCGCGGCGGCCAGCCTGGCCTGCGCGACGCCGTTCGCCGCGGCGTTCCTGCTGCACGACGGAAGCGGCGCGGCCGGCCTGGTCGAGCGCGGCGTGGTCGCCCTCGACGTCGCGCTGATCGCCACGCTGGCCGCCTGGTCCCGCGCGATGGCCGATGCACCGAGCGCACGGCGCCCGACGCCGTGCTGACCCCGGACCGCGCGCGACGCCGTGCTGACCCCGGACCGCGCCCGAAGCCGCGCTGACCCGGCGGCGGCCCGCCAAAGGGCGCCGGCGACATCCGATCAGCCCTGCGCCGCGCCGGGCGCCATTCTGCTTCAGCCGCGCCTCAGTACACGTCGCGGGCGTATCGCTTCTCGGCCGAAAGCTGCTTCACATAAGCGTCGGGGTCGACCCGGCCGTGAGTGGCGGCGATGTCGCGCAGCGCCTGGTCCACGTCGCGGGCCATGCGGCTCGCGTCGCCGCAGACGTAGAGGTGGGCGCCGTCCTGCAGCCACGACCACAGGTGGGCGCCGTGCTCGCGCATCCGGTCCTGGACGTAGACCTTGCTGCGCTGGTCGCGGGAGAAGGCCAGATCGAGGCGGCTGAGCACGCCCGAGGTCTGCAGCGCCGCGAGCTCGTCGGCGTAGTAGAAGTCGGAGTCGCTGCGCTGCTCGCCGAAGAACAACCAGTTCGGGCCGGTCGCGCCGCGGGCCTGGCGCTCGCGGAGGAAGCCGACGAACGGCGCGACACCGGTTCCGGGCCCGACCATGATCATCGGGGTCGAGGGGTCGGCAGGCGGGCGGAAGTGCGGCGATCGTTGCACGAAAACGGGGACCTCGTCGGCGGTGTCGGCCAGGAACGACGAGCAGACGCCCTTGCGGGAGACGCCGCGGTGGTTGTCGAAACGCACCACCGAGACGGTGAGGCTCACCCGGTGCGGGTCGGTCAGTGGCGTAGAGGAGATGGAGTACAGCCGTGGCTGCAGCCGTTTCAGCACGTCGACCCACTCCTGGGCGGCGGCGCGCACGGGATACTCGGCGATCAGGTCGGCGGCCTGCCGGCCCCACATCCATTTCGCGAGCTCGCCCTTGTTATCGGGGCGCAGCAGTGTCTTGAGGAACGGGTCGCCGGCCCGCTCGGCGAGGAAGCGCAGCAGGTCCGGCGTGATCCGGGTGATGTCCAGGTCGCTGCGCAGAGCCGCGCTCAGCTCGCGCTCGCCCAGCTTGTCGACCGACACGGCCTGGTCGGCGCGCAGGCCGGTGACGGTGAGCCATTCACCGACCAGGTCGGGCGAGTTCGACGGCCAGATGCCCAGCGCGTCGCCGGCCGCGTAGTCGAGGCGCCCGCCGGTGTCGAAGGTGAACTGCCGCACCTCCTTGGCCGAGCCGGGCCCGCTGAGCAGCTCGTTCCCACAGAGAATCGCGGTTAACGGCGCGGCGCGGGTGGGTTGTGGAACGGGCGCGGCGACCGGCGCGGTGAGCGCGACGACGACCTGTTCGAGCCAGCCGTGCGCGTCCTCCTCGAAGTCAGGTTCGCAGTCGACGCGCGGCGTGAGCCGGACCGCGCCGAGCTCGGCGAGCCGCTCGTCGAGGCGTCGCCCGTGCCCGCAGAAGTCGTCGTAGCTGGAGTCCCCGAGGGCGAGCACGGCGAAGCGGCGTCCGTCGAGCCGTGGCGCGTCCACGCCGGTCAGCGAATCCCAGAACCCGGCGCCGTTGTCGGGCGCCTCCCCGTCGCCGAACGTGCTCGTCACGATCAGCAGGTCGGCGTCGGCGTCCAGCAGCTCGACCGCCGACGCGTCCATCCCGCGCAGCGTGGCCGGCCGGCCCGCATCGGCCAGTCGCCGCCCCACCGCCTGCGCGAAGTCCTCGGCATTGCCCGTCTGAGAGGCCCAGAGCACCTGCAGACTCCGGGCCGGCGCCAAGTCCGTTCTTTCCACAAGCCTTTCGCGTACGGAGTGTGAAGCACCCGCGAGCAGCCCGTTCACCCATGCCGCGGCGGAGGGGCCGAACGGCGCGTTGGCCGGCAGCACCGGCGGAGCGATGTCGGCGGAAAGTGCCCCGACCGCGCTGAGGAATCCGGCGAGGTAGTGCCGCTGCGACTCGTCGAGCGTCGGCGCCACGGGAAGACCGAGGACGCCGCGCAACAGATCGACCCCGGCCGGTTTCTCAGGTTCGAGGAGCACCGCTGCCGGGACCGCTGCCGGGACCGCTGCCGGGACCGCGGCCGGCGTCAGCGAAACCGCGCAAACTTTCAGCTCCGGTTGGAAAGACAACGGGTCGACCGCGTCGTTCGTGACCGCGTTGACCGACACGTACTCGCCGAACAGGTCGTTCCAGTGGAACGGCGCGAAACAGTTTCCGGGCATCACCCGGTCGGTCACCACCGCCGGCAGCACCGCCCGGCCGCGCCGGGACGCCACCTCGAGCGGGTCGCCATCCGCGACGCCCAGCGCTCGCGCGTCGGCCGGGTTGACCTCCACGAACGGCCCGGGGTTGAGTTTCGTGAGCTTGCCGACCTTGCCGGTCTTGGTGAGCGTGTGCCACTGGTGCTGCACCCGCCCGGTGTTGAGCACAAAAGGGAAATCGTCGTCCGGTAACTCGGCCGCGGGCAGGAACGTCCGCGCGTGAAACACCGCCCGCCCGGACTCGGTGGCGAAAGTCAACGCCGGTTCCGTGCCGTCCTCGTTCACGCGCAACGGCTGGCTCACGCCGTCGTTGCGGTAGCGAATCGGGTTTCGCGCCGGCGCGGAGGGCGGAAAGGGCCACTGCACCGGCCCGTCGGCGAGCCGCTCGTACGAGACCCCGCGCAGGTCGTAGCCGGTCTGCGGGTTCCAGAACTGCTTGATCTCCTCGAGGATCTCCGCCGCCGACTCGTACGCGAAAGCCTCGCCGTACCCCATCTCCCGCGCGACCATCGCGATGAGCTGCCAGTCCGGCAGGGCCTCGCCCGGCGGATCCACGGCCGCGTGCACGAGCGTGAGGCTCCGCTCCGAGTTGATCATGATGCCGTCGGCCTCGGACCACATCGCCGCGGGCAGCGCGATGTCGGCGTACGCGTTGGTCTCGGTCTCCGCGTAGGCGTCCTGCGTGATGACCAGCTCGGCGGCCTCCAGGCCGGCGATCACCGTACGGCGGTTGCCCACCGAGGCCACCGGGTTGGTGCAGATGATCCAGCAGGCCTTGATCTCGCCCGCGGCCATTCGCTCGAACATCTCGACCGTGCCCTTGCCGACGTCGGTGCGCAGCGTCCCGGCCTCGAGCCCCCACGCGTTCTCGACGAACTCCCGGTCCGCCGGCACCAGCACCGACCGCTGGCCGGGCAGGCCCGGGCCCATGTAGCCCATCTCCCGGCCGCCCATCGCGTTCGGCTGGCCGGTCAGCGAGAGCGGCCCGCTGCCCGTACGGCAGATCGCGCCCGTCGCGAGATGCAGGTTGCATACGGCGTTGGTGTTCCACGTCCCGTGGGTGCTCTGGTTGAGGCCCATCGTCCACAGCGTCACCCAGTTGCCGGCCGCGCCGATCCACTCGGCCGCCCGCCGGATTCCCTCCTCGGGCAGCCCGGTCAGCTCGGCGACGCGGTCCGGCGGATAGTCCGCCAGGAAATCGGGCATCGCCTCCCAGCCCGACGTGTACGCCGCGATGAACTCCGCGTCGATGTCGCCGTTCTCGACCAGCAGGTGCAGCAGGCCGTTGAGCAGCGCCAGGTCGGTGCCGGGCCGGATCGGCAGGAACAGGTCGGCCTTGTCGGCGGTCGCGCTGCGCCGGGGGTCAACGACGATTAACTTCGCGCCTGCCTTGACCCGCTCCATCATCCGCAGGAACAGGATCGGGTGGCAGTCGGCCATGTTCGCGCCGATGACGAAGAAGACGTCCGCGTGGTCCAGGTCGTCGTAGGAGCCGGGCGGCCCGTCGGCGCCCAGCGAGAGCTTGTAGCCGGTGCCCGCGCTCGCCATGCACAGCCGCGAGTTCGACTCGATCTGGTTGGTGCCGATGAACCCCTTCGCCAGCTTGTTCGCCAGGTACTGCGCCTCCAGCGTCATCTGCCCCGACACGTAGAGGGCGAGCGCGTCCGGCCCGTACTCGTCGATGATTTCGCGCAGTTTCGCGGCCGTGACCTGGACCGCCTCGCGCAGGCCCATCGGCGTGGGGGTGCTTTCGCGCTCGGCGCGGAACAGCGCCGTCGACAGCCGGCCCGGCGCGGAGAGCATCTCGGCGCTGGTCGCGCCCTTCGTGCACAGGCGTCCCGCGTTGGCCGGATGATCCCGGTCACCGCGCGCCTTGACCGCGACGCGGCGCCCCTCGGGGTTCCGCTCGACGTCGAGTATCAGTCCGCAGCCGACGCCGCAGTACCCGCAGACGGTCCTGACCTGCGCGGCCACGCTGTTTCCCACAGGAACGAAACTAAGTGAGCGCCGTTTCGCAGGGGTCAATCCTCTGTGCGCGAGGCGTTACCCGGCTCTCACCTTTCGCCTGCGGCGGATGTGATCGCCCTGGCGCCCAGGGGTCATGATTACTACGTGAGGTTGATTCTGAACGTTCTGTGGTTCATCTTCGGCAGCGGCTTCCTGCTGGCCATCGCCTACGGCCTCGCCGCGCTGATCTGTTTCGTGCTCATCGTGACCATCCCGTTCGGCATAGCCTCGCTGCGCCTGGCGGTCTACTCTTTGTGGCCGTTCGGTCGCACTGTGGTAAGTCGCCCCGGCGCCGGCGTGGCCTCCGGCATCGGCAACGTCATCTGGGTGATCGTCGCCGGCTGGTGGCTCGCCCTCACCCACCTGATCACCGGCATCGCCCAGTGCCTGACCATCATCGGCATCCCGTTCGGCATCGCCAACTTCAAGCTGGTCCCGGTGGCGTTCTGGCCGCTGGGCAGAGAAATCGTCGACCTCGACTAACGGTCAACCTGCGGGAGGACGTCATGGAAATCTCCGGCATCTTCACAGCCATCGTCATCGGCCTCATCATCGGCGCGCTGGGCCGCCTGGTGCTGCCCGGCAAGCAGAAGATCGGCTTCTGGCTCACCCTGCTGATCGGCATCGTGGCCGCCCTGATCGGCACGTTCATCGCCGCGGCCATCGGCGTCGACGACACCGACGGCATCGACTGGATCGAGCTGATCCTGCAGATCGCGCTGGCGGCCGGCGGCGTGGCGCTGGTCGAGGGCCTCGGGAGCAGGCGCCGCTCCTGAGTGCCGCCTCTTTCGGGAGATAGAGCATCTCTTACGAGAGCGGGATCTTGACCCCGGCCGAGAACATCGATTCGTGCAGCACTATCGATGTCAGCTTCGCGGCGGGCGGAACGTCGAAGACGAGCCGGCCCTTCACCGTGTTGCCGGGATTGATCTGCTGGAGGAAGGTCGAGGAATCCTTGTTCGCGTAGACGCCGGCGCCCGAGTCGGCCGAATACTGGTTGCCGCCGGCGTCGAAGGCGGTCTGCGAGATGTCGGTGAACATCGCGGCCGACTTGCCGACGTTCTTCACCGAGACGTCGATGAGGCAGTACTGGCCCTGCGCCTGCTGGTTGAGCACGTCGTCGCCGACCTCGGCCACGCCGCACTTCATGCCGGTGACGGTGAACTCGAAGGTCCCGTCGGCGATGGGAGCGTTCATCTTGCCCTCGGCGGCGTTCTTGCCCTTGGAGTTGCCGTCCAGCTGGTTGAGGGCGGCGCCGGTGCCGCCGAGAACGAAGGCGAACAGGCCCGCGCAGCCGAGAACGCCGGCCAGGATGATGCCGCCGAGGATCCAGGGCCACTTCGGCTTCTTGCGCGGGGAAAGTTGCGGTGGCTGCTGCGAAAATTGCGAGGGCGACGCGTACGGCTGCGGTGGCGCATAGGGATCGGCCGGCGGCATCGACTCGCCCGGAGGCCGGCCGTAAGGCTGCGGCGGCGCGTAGGGGTCGGCGGCCTGCGGCGGCGCGTACGGGTCGGCGGCCTGCGGCGGCGCGTAGGGGTCGGCGCCCGGCTGCGGAGGCACACCGGGGCGGGCGGCCGGGTGCGGCTGGCCGTAGGCCGGCTGGCTGAACGGCGGCTGGTGGGGCTGCTGGCCGTAGGGGCTGCGCTGGTTCGCGTCGTAGGACATGCGAGTGGACTCCGTTGCAGGCCGGTGGTGGACGGCGCGGACCGGTGCGGGCCGCGCAACCACCCAACGACGTTCGCGGTGCATGCGGAGTCGACCGGACGGGCCGGGGTGACCGACGTTCAGTCAACGGGACTGCACTTAAGGTCACCGATGGGGTGCGGAGTGACCGTCCATTGGGCAGGGTTCGGCTCGGACGGCACCCTCGTGGTGCGCACGGAAAGTGATGTGCGAAGCTGCGCGCTACATTCTCAGCTCTCATTGTCCGGAGGCCCTCTATGGCTTCGTTCCTTTATCTGGTCCTCGGGCTGGTGATCGGCCTGCTCGGCGGCTGGTTCCTGCGGGGACTCCGCGCCGGCTCGCAGGCCGCCCCGACCGAGTCCGTCCCGTCCGCTCCGGAAGCCGCGAAGACCGAGTCGGCCCCGGAGGCCACCCCGGCCGCGACCGCCGCCGTCGTCGAAACCGAGCCGACCGCGAAGGCCGAGGCCGCCGAAGAGGCCACGCCGATCGCGGCCGAGCCGGAGCCCGTCGCCGTCAGCGAGCCCGAGCCGGTTGCCGCCGCTGAGCCGGTCGTCGAGCCGGAGCCCGTCGCCGACACCGAGCCGGTCGTCCCCGCCGCGGAGCCCGAGCTCGTCACCGCCGCAGCCGACCCCGAGCCGGCCACCGCGCCCGAGCCCGTCGTCGCCGCTCCGGTTGTGGCCGAGCCCGTCATCGCCGAGCCCGTCATCGCTGAGCCCGTCGTCGCCGCCCCGGTCGTCGCCGAGCCCGTCATCACCGGGCCGCTCGTCGCCGAGCCGGCCGCCGGGGAGCCCGTCGCGGTCTCCCAGGTCGACAACCTCACCAAGATCGCCGGCATCGGCCCGAAAGCGGCGGCCGCCCTCTCCACCGCCGGCATCACCACCTACCGCCAGCTCGCCGACTCCGACGAGAGCGCCATCCGCGCGGCCCTCGCCGCCTCCGGCATGCGCGCCACCGCCGCCATCTCGACCTGGCCCGAGCGCGCCAAGCAGATGGTCGACACCAGCAACTAGAACCTTTCGTGTTCCGGCGGATCTCTAACGAGTGATTCGGGCGGAAACGGCACCCCTCACAGGGCAGCCACCGCCCCCGCCACCTTCTCCCGCAGCGCTTCCGGCAGCGGCGCGTACCCCAGTCGCGTCGCCGCCTCCTGGCCGGCCGTGCTCGAGGCGTACGCGAAGAAGCTCTTGGTCAGTGGAGAGGTGCCGGTCTTGCACACGATCTCGTAGGTGACCAGCACCAACGGGTAGGCGTCGGCCGCGGCGGCCCGGTAGTCGATCTGGAGCCTGAGGTCGCCGCCGGTGCCGGCCAGCTGCGCCCCGCTGATCATCCGCGCGGCGGCCTCGTCGGTGAGCGGCGCGAAACTTCCCGCCGCGTTTCCCACCGACGCGGTCGGCAAGTTGTGGAAACGTGCGTACGAAGCCTCGACGTACCCGATCGCGCCGTCGGAGCGCTCGATCGTGGACACCACCCGGTTGCTGCCCTTCTGGGCGATGCCGCCGGGCGCTTTCCAGCTGCTGCCGCTGCCGTACGACCAATTCCCGCCCGCCGTCGCCGCCAGGAATTTCGTGAAGTTGTCGGTGGTCCCCGAGTTGTCCGAGCGGTGGACCGTCCGGATCGGCGTGGACGGCAGCGCGACATCGGGATTGTCGCGGCGGATCTCTGGATCGTTCCAGGCCGGGATGCGCCCGTTGAAGATCCGCGCGATCGTGTCCGGGCGCAGTTGCAGGTTGTCGACGCCGGCGATGTTGTAGGCGAGCGCGATCGGGCCCACCACCATCGGCAGATGGATCGCCGCCGAACCACACCGGGCCGCCGCGCGGGGCTGATCGGCAGCGGACAGCGGTGAGTCGCTCCCGGCGAAGTCCCCGGTCCCGCCGACGAACGCCGTGACGCCGGCGCCGGATCCCACGCTCGCATACGACACGGTCGAGTCGGCGCAGCTGACCTGGTAGTTCTTGATCCACGCGCTGACCGCGTTGGCCTGCGCCGACGACCCCTGCCCGGCCACCTCCCCTGCCGCGCACGAGATCGGCGCGGCCGTGGCCGGCGACGCGCTGTCGCACCCCGCCGCGGCCAGCATCAGCAGCGCGACTCCGGCAAAACGCAAAGCTCTCATCGGTACTCCGCAAACCGCTTACGAACCGCCACCGGCACGAGCACGATCACCAGCCCCATCACCACGAGCGGGATGACCGCCCACCCCGTCAGCAGCGTCGACGTGTCATCCATCGCCTGATCGAAATCCGCCTGTCGCTCGTCCGCGATTTCGCCCACCGCGGCGTCGAAGTAGGTGAAGTCGAACGCCGCGTCGCCGCGGCGAATCCCGGTTAACACCCCGACGGCTTCGTCCTTCTTGCCCGCGGCGGCCAGCGCGATGATCTTCTGGTGGTCCTTCTGGTAGGCCTGCCATCGCGAGGCAACCTGCTCCGCGTCGAACGGGCTCACGTCCGGCCCGCCGGCCACGACCGGCAGCGACACCTCACACGAATCGCCGTTAACAAGGCAGGCGGCCTTCTTCTTGAAGTCGTCGTCGTAGTACGCCAGGTTCTCGCTGATCAGGTAGCGGCTCGTGTCGGCCGCCGCGTCGTAGCTGATCGCCCGCGCCTGCGACAGCGCCAGGAACGGCGACAAACTTTCGTCGCGCGCCTCGCCCAGCCGCTGACCCTGCAGCACCAGCACCGCGATGGCCGGCACGATCAGCAACACGGTCAGCACCGTCGCGACCAGCAGCGCCGGGCTGAACACCCGCCGGAACCGCCGCGCCAGCCACACCTGCAGCGTCAGAAGCAGGATCAGCAGGGCGATCCCCAGCACGAGCGCGCACGTCACGGCCAGGACCTGGGTGACCTTCTTGCCCGCGTACGCGTCATCAAGCCGTTTCTCGCTCGCATCCTTGAGCGCCTGGGCCGCCGGCAGCAGATCGAGGTGCAGAACGTTCGTCGCCTGCGTGTAGAACCCGGCCGCCGCATCCCCCGCGGTCAGCGTCTGCCACACCCGCTCGCGATAGACGGCCAGGTGATCGAGGAGGGTCAGCACGGCGGCCCGGTCGGCGGCGGTGCTCGAGGTGGTCAGCGACTTCTGCAGGTCGGCGTCGACCTGGCGGCTGCGCTCCTGGTAGGTCCCGAGGGCGTCGATCTGCGTCCCGGCCAGCGCGTCGTCGCCGCCGGTCAGCACCATCCGGGCGACCTGCGCGTCCATGTCGCTGAGCGCGAAGTAGAGGTCGGCGGCGGTCGCGGCCTGCGGCGCGGCCTCGTCGCCGATGATCCGGACCTGTTCCTGGACCCGGGCCATGAGCAGGCTCAGGGTGGCGAGCAACGCGGCGGCGGTGACCACCGTGACGGCGACCCAGAGGCGTAAACGGGCGGGAGTCTCGGGGCGCACGGCCCGGCGAGCCATTGTTCTGGTCGCCTCTATAACTGCGGGCACGGCGTCACGGTAATGCACCGCGGCAATTCCGGAATCAACGGGAGATCAAATTCCTGCCCGTTAACCCGGAGGCCACTTGCTGTTCAGGTTTACGACATGGAATGGCGAAGTCTTTGCTGCGGAACGCCGGCCGCCGTCAACTGCTCGGCGAGAATCGGAAGCGGGTTGTGCACGAACACAGCCACCTGCAGATCGTCGCCGAGGTCGCACGCGGCGGCCACCGAGCCGACGTTGATCGGATCCAACTCGGGGACATCGGCGAGGTCCAGGATCAGGCGCAACGGCCGCACGCGGCGCACCGTGTGCACCAGCACCTGCCGAAGCTCGACCGCGTTGTCCAGACCCACGACGCCGTGCGGAGCGATCACCACGCTCCCGTCGGCGCTCGTCCGCACTTCCAGCACAGAGCCGCGCATCGGGTCACCCTTCGTTACCGTGCGTTCAGCCGCCGGACCACCTTACGACGCAGATTCATCCCCCGTGAAGGAGGTGTGTCGCGGATTGCTCGGGAAACTGGAGACATCCCTCCTCCGGGGCAGTCTTGCACGAAGATGGGTGGGGCGCCGCTCGTGGCTCACGAGAATGGGGCCGTGCCAAGCAACGATCCGGGAGCCGCCGATCATGACGCTCGAAGTTGAACCCGTAGCCGGGGCCGATCTCTCCGCCTTCGTGCTGAACCTGCTGGACGACCATCTGGCAGCGATGCGGGAGATCCGCGAGCGACTACGACCCGGCGGCACGATCACCCCGGGCGGGCGGCGGACGATCGCCCTGGACAGCATCACGATCGCGGAACGTTACGCCGATCGGATGACGCGCGCGCTGAGCGAGCCACCGCTGAGCTTGCGCCACCCGTACGCGGAGCATGAGCCGCGCCTCTGACGCGAACGTGTTGACTCGTCAACATTGATGCAGTCAACACGTCAACACATCCAGTCAACACAACGCGCCCAGCCGAGGCCCGCGCGTGCAGTCAGGCCCGCGCGTGCAGTCAGGCCCGCGCGTGCAGTCAGGCCAGCGCGTGCAGTCAGGCCAGCGCGTGCAGTCAGGCCAGCGCGTGCAGTCAGGCCAGCTGGTGCAGCCAGGCCGGCGCGTGCAGTCAGGCAGGCACGTCAAGGCCGCCATTCGCGGTCGAGGATCGCGTAGAGGTCGGAGTCTCGCCAGCCGTCGCGGATCAGGATGGTCTCGCGCAGGCGGCCCTCGTGGGTCATGCCGATCTTGGTCAGAACCCGGGCCGAGCCGGTGTTGCGCGGGTCGCAAGTGCCGTACACCCGATGCAGCTGGTGCTCCTCGAACGCGATCCGCAGCAGCTCGCGGGCCGCGGCCGTGGCCAGGCCCCGCCCCCAGGCGCGCGGATGGATCCCGTACCCGATCTCGCCCTGCCCGTTCCCGCGCAGGTGCAGGTCGGCGATCCCGAGCACCTCACCGCCGGCGAGGACGACGTGCGGGAAGCTCGTCTGCGGCCGCTGGTGCCAGAGCCGCGACGCCTCCCGCACATACGACTGCGTCTCGGCCTCGGTGTTCGGCCCCCACGCCTGATACCGGCAGGAGTCGAGCAGCCTGGCCCAGTCGTGCACGGCCGGCCAATCGTCGAACTCGAGGGGCCGCAGCCGCAATTCCTCCATCAACCGATCTTGCATCAGGACGGCCTCAGGAGGGGGTCCCGAACGGAAGCCGGATCCATCCCAGCGACCGCGCCAGCGAGCGGTACAGCGGATACCCGCACAGCACCCCGAGGGCGATGGCGATCATCGACCAGACCGTGCCGAACAGATCCTCCGCCGCGGCGATGGTGTCCTTGTCCAGATATTCGGTGACGCCGATCAATCCCAATGCGCCGGGAACCAAGAGCCAGAACGCGGGCAGGAATGACACCAGAGCGGGCGGTCCGGACGGCCGGCGCTCGACGAAATAGGCGACCGGCGTCATCGCGAGCGCGCCGAAGAATCCCGATAGGTATCCGCCGAACAATTGATTGCCGATGAATTGTCCGATCCAGGCCGCGGCCAGCACGACCAGCAGCCACGGCAGCGAGCGATGGGGCGCCGAGTGGTACAGATACGTGCCGACGCCGACCACCAGCACGCCCAGCCACGGCGCCCACCAGCCGATCAGGTTCTGCGGACTGTCGATCAGCACGTCGGCGGCCGGCAGGTTCACCATCTGCGTCGCCGCCGTGATCCCGAAGGCCAGCAACAGCAGCTGAAGCGTCCCCGACACCAAGCGGCTCGCCCCGGTGATCATCTCGCCGGCGGAGAGCTCGACCACCGACATGGTTAATGCCGCCCCCGGTAGGAAAGTCACCAGCGGCGCGATCATGGCGCGCAGGTCGGCGTCCGCCCAGCCGGGCGCGGCCAGCAGGAACGTGGTCGAGGCGACGACGAACGACACCACCACCGGCATGATCAACTGCAGGCTGGGGAACCGGCCGCCGACCAGCTTGAGCGCGCCCACCAGCAGCCCGAACAGGCCGGCCAGCACGAGATCGCCCCACGTCGGCTGGAGCACCAGGCAGATGCCCACGGTCAGAACCGAGTGCCCGAAGATCGTCAGCAGCCGGCCGAACCGCGGCCGCATCTCGACGATCTCGAGCACCCGCCGGCTGCCCTCGTCCGGCGAAAGTTCACCGAGCTTCGCTTCGCGAAGCAGCTGGAACAGCGCCGCGGTCTGGTCCAGCCGGAGAAACCCCCGCAGGGTCCGGGTGGGTTCGAGAGTTGCCGCGCGTCCGGGTTCGAGCGAGATCTCGACGTACGTCGGGAGCACCGCGACCCGCGCATGCGGGGCGCCATAGGCCGCGGCCACCTCGATGATGTGGTCCTGGATCTCGTTTACCGCCTCACCCGCCGCGGTCAGCCCGCTGCCGATGAACAGCAGGAACCGCAGCAGCGCCCGCTCGTCCCCGGACGAGATCAGCGCGGCCTGGTCAGCGCCGGTTTCCCGCATAGTTCTTCAGGAACAGCGCCTCCACCAGCGCCATGTGCTCGATCTCGGACGGGTCGACGCTCTCGTTGGGGGCGTGGATGAGGCAGCGCGGCTCCTCGACCCCGATCAGCATGATCTCGGCGTCCGGGAAGGTGTCCTGGAAGACGTTGCACAGCGGGATCGAGCCGCCCTGCCCCTCGACCAGCGCCTGCCGCCCGTACGAGTCATGCATGGCACTTGTCAGGGTGTCGTAGGCCGGGCCGCTGGTCGAACCGCTGAACGGCTCCCCGTCGGCCTCGCGCTCGACGGTGACCTTGGCGCCCCAGGGAGCGGCCTGCTTGAGGTGCTCGATCAGCGCCTCCTGCGCCTGCTTGGCGTCCATGCCCGGCGGCACCCGCAAGTTGATCCGGGCTCGCGCGTGCGGTTGGATCGCGGCCGACGAACCGACCACCGGCGGGCAGTCGATGCCCAGCACGGTGACGGCGGGCCGTGCCCAGACCATGTCGGCGACCCGCGCGTTGCCCAGCAGGCTGACGCCGCTGAGCACGCTGGCGTCCTCGCGGAACTGGTCGGGCGGGTAGTCGGCGCCGGGCCAGACCTGGGTGGTGTCCAGGCCGTTGATTGTCGTGTTGCCCTCCTCGTCGCGCAGCGTCGAGAGCATGTGGACAAGTGCGGCCAGCGCGTCGGGAGCGGCTCCGCCGAACATCCCGGAGTGCATCGGGCCGGCCATCGTGTCCACGCTGACCACGACGTTCGCGAGACCGCGCAGGGTGCTGGTGACCGCGGGCACGCCGACCGCGAAGTTGCCGGCGTCGCACACCAGGATCGCGTCGGCGCGCAGCAGGTCGGCGTGGGTGGGCACGAACGCCTCGAGGCCGCCGGTGCCCTGCTCCTCCGAGCCCTCCCCCACGATCTTCACCGTGACCGGCAGCTTGTCGCCGAGCGCCCGCAGCGCGGTGAGGTGGGTGACGATGTTGCCTTTGCAGTCGGCGGCGCCGCGCCCGTACCAGCGGCCGTCCACCTCGGTGAGCTCCCAGACCGGCGTGTTCCAGGCGGCGTCGTCGAGCGGCGGCTGCACGTCGTGGTGGAAGTACAGCAGCACCGTCGGCGCGCCCTCGGGACCTTTGATCTCGCCGCAGACGGCCTTGCTGCCGTCCGGCGTCTCATAGGCGGCGACGTCCGCGAATCCAAGTTCACGGAATGTCCCCAGCAGCCAGTCGACCATGCCGTCGCACTCGCTGACCGGGAACTGCGCGGCGTCGTGGACCGATTTGAAGGCCACCATCGCGGCCAGGTCGTCCTTCGCCCGCGGCATCAGCGACTTGATCCGGCCGCGGAGCACCTCGTCATCTACCACGTTCGTCTGCCTTCCTCGTTGTGGGCACCGGAGCGGATTCACGTCTGGAGCGGCCGGGCCACAGGAACCGGACCACGATCAGCGCGGCCAGCACGATCCCGCCCGTCACGAGCAGCGCGTCCGCGATGCCGTTGCTGAAGCCGGCGGCGACCGCCGCGGTCACGGAACGGCCCAGGTCGGCCGGCAGCTGGGCGATGGCGTCCTGGAACGACGCGGAGCCGACCAGCGCGTTCTTGGCGGTCTCGATGTCGGCCGCGGACAGGCCGGCATCGCGCAGGGCGTCCTCGCTGGCACCGGCCGAGAAGCCGCGGGTCAGCGCGGTCAGCACCGCCACGCCGAGGGCGCCGCCGACCATGCTGGACATCTTGAAGACGCCGGCCGCCGACCCCGCGAGGTCGATCGGGACGTCGCCCACCGCGGTGTTGGAGATCGGGGTGGACAGCACGCCCAGGCCGATCCCGATCACCAGCAGACCGGCGGCGAGCAGCCACAACGTCGAGTCCGCGGAGAGAAAACCGAGCACGGCGAGACCCGCCGCAAGAACAAAGAGCCCGATGAGTACGGGCATTCGCCCACCGCGCCGCGATTCGAGTTTCGAGCCCTGCGGGATGAACAGGAAGATGCCGAGCGTGGACGGGAGCATCAGCAGCCCGGCCTCGACGGCGCCGTACCCGCGAACGTTCTGCAGCCACAGCACGAGCAGGTAGCTGAGCCCGCCGAACGCCAGGTTCATCACGAGGTTGGCGGTGAGGGCGCCGTCGTAGGCGCGCAGCCTGAACAGGCTCAGGTTGACCAGGGGGTCCTTCACGTTGCGCTCGATGGCGTACCAGGCGAGCACCAGGGCGACGAACGCGACAAGAAGGCCGATGACGAGGGGGTCGCCCCAGCCGACCGCCGGGCCGTCGGTGAGCGCGAAGAGCAGCGCGAAGATCGCCAGGCCGATCGTCGCCAGGCCGAGCCAGTCGATGCGGCGCGACGCCTCGGGGTCGCGGGACTCGGGGGTGCTGGCGCGCAGGATGAAGTACGTGGCGATGCCGAGCGGGATGTTGATCCAGAACAGCCATTGCCAGCCAAGGCCGCTGGTCAGGATGCCGCCGATGGCCGGGCCGATCGCCTGGCCGCCCCACGCGACGGCCTGCCAGACGCCGAAGGCCGTCAGCTCGGCCGGGCCGCTGAACTCGGCCGGGATCAGGGCGAGCGTGGCCGGCAGGATCAACGCCGCGCCGATGCCCATCAGGCCGCGGCCGGTGATCAGCACGCCGACGTTCGGCG
This sequence comes from Actinoplanes sp. CA-142083, assembly GCF_050942195.1. NCBI lineage: Bacteria > Bacillati > Actinomycetota > Actinomycetes > Micromonosporales > Micromonosporaceae > Actinoplanes > Actinoplanes sp. CA-142083. The sequence continues at coordinate 4,857,492 of NZ_CP192076.1, read as the reverse complement.
CGAGCGCGGCCACGATCGAGAACGCCGAGAACAGCACGATGCCGAGCCCGAGCATGCGTCGCCGGCCGAAGATGTCACCGAACTTGCCCGCCGCGATCACCAGGGCGCCGGTGACCAGGCTGAACGCGTTGTTCGCCCACTGCAGGCCGGACAGGTCGGCGTGCAGGTCCTCGGCCATCGTCGGGATCGCCACGCCGAGGTCGGCGAAGGCCAGCCAGACCAGCCCGGCCGCCGTGCAGATGGCGGCCAGGGACAGCCAGCGGCTCCCGGTCGTCGCCGGGCCGGCGGTCTTGGCGTCACTCACGCGGCCCAGTCTCTGGTTCGCGCCCGCCGGTGGTCTTCATTCGCGGCGGATGGGCTTTGTGAACCGCCGTTCGCCCCTGCCACCGCGCCTGTTCCGTGCGTGCCGGTCTCATCCGCGCCGGGCGATGTGTCGATCGGCGCCGGTACCGAGACTGACGAGCGTCCGACTTGGGAGGATCGCATGGCTGACCTGGACGCGAAGGCTTCGACCGGCAAGGCCGCCGGCCTCGGGGTGCTGATCGCCGCGTGTGTGTCGACCCTGGTGGTGAACGCGAACACCTCGGCCGTCACCATCCTGCTCCCCGCCATCAGTCAGGACACCGGGACCCAGGTGGACACCCTGCAGTGGGCGGTGACCGGCTACATGCTGGTCGGCGCCGCGGTGATCGTGACCTCCGGCGCGCTGGGCGACGTGTTCGGCCGGCGCAAGATCTTCCTCGGCGGCCTGCTGCTGTTCGTGGCCTCTTGCGTGCTGATCGCGCTCTCCACCGCCGGCGCCGGCGTGATCGCGGGCCGGATGATCCAGGGCGCGGCCGGGTCGACGATCCTGGCCTGCGGCATGAGCCTGCTGTCGGTGGACTCGTCCGGCTCCGGCCAGATGAAGGCGATCACCCTGTGGGGCGCGGCCTCCGCGGCCGGCGGCGCGGCCGGGCCGCTGGTCGGCGGCGTGCTGGTCGACGCGACCGGCTGGCAGGGCCTTTTCTGGATCGACGCGGTGATCGCGGCTGCCTGCATCCCGATCACGCTCTTCATGGTCAAGGAGTCCAGCGACCCGAACCGGTCCCGCTCGATCGACTGGGCCGGCACCGTGCTGATCGCGGTCATCCTGGTGCCGCTCGTCCTGGCCCTGAGCGAGGGCGGCGACTGGGGCTGGGCGTCGCTGGCGACCATCTCCTGCTTCGTGATCGGCGCGCTCGGCGTGGCCGGCTTCATCTACGCCGAGAAGCGGGTCTCCGCGCCGCTGGTCGACCTCGCGCTGTTCCGCAACCTCGTCCTGGTCGGCTCCACCCTGGCGATCCTCATCGTGGCCGGCACCATCAACGGCCTGATGTACGTGCTGAGCCTGTACTTCCAGGATCCCGGCGGCTTCGCGTTGAGCGCGCTGCAGGCCGGCCTGGCCACCCTGCCCGCCGTGGCCGTGATGATCGCAATCACCCCGCTGATCACTCCCGTCGCCGTGAAGATCGGTTCACGTCAGGCGGTGGCGCTCGGATTCATCCTGTCGGCGGTGGCGTTCGCCGCGCTGGGCTTCGCCAAGTCGTCCTGGTCCTACGGCTACTTCGTGCCTCCCCTGGTCATCATGGCGATCGGCCTCGGCCTCGCGAACGGCCCGGCGTCGTCGGCGTCCACGTCCTCGGTCGAGCCCGCACAGGTCGGCCAGGCCTCCGGGATCTCGAACATGGCCCGCTACGTGGGCGGCTCGCTGGCCACTGCCGCGACGGCCACCGTCTACGCCGCCGCGATCGCCAACCACAAGGCGGCCGGCGCGAGCGACGCCGACGCCCTGGCGGCCGGCCTGTCACGCTCCGCGATCCTGATGGCGATCATGGCAGGTTGCGGCGTGCTGCTCGTGGCGCTGCTGGGCCGCCACCGCCCGCGCAAGGTGAGCACCGGCGCCGCCGCCGCGTCCTACTCCCACACGATCCCAGTCGCCGCCGACCACTGACCCGCCCGGCCGCCCCGGCCGCCTCAGCTCCGCCGTTCGCCGCGCGGGCCCGCACCCCGCGCTGCTCTCGGTGGCCGCCTAGCCCTTTCGCCGCGGGTGCCCACCCCGCCCTGCTCTCGGTGGCCGCCTCGCCCTTTCGCCACGCGCGCCAACACCCCGCACTGCTCTCGGTGGCCACCTCGCCCCTTCGCCGCGGGCCGGACTCGTCGAGCGCCGACCCGGACGGCGAAAGGCGGCGCGTGTGCCTTCGGTGCACAGCCGCGGTGGCTTCCGGGCATATCGGCGGTGAAGGGCGTGCAACGCTTCCGGGGTGCCGAACGTGTCTCCCTTGTGGGCGCCAGTAGCGAGCCGGTCAGAGCCGGCACCATCAGAGCGGACAGGCCGTCGGTCGTGACGGAGCTCGCCGGGTTCGACGAGTTCTACGCGGCGCACTACAGCGGGCTCACCGTGCAGCTCTACCTGTACTTCGGCGATCGCCAGGAGGCGCACGACATCGCGCAGGAGGCGTTCTGCCGTGCCTACGCCCGGTGGGGCGCCGTCTCGGCGTACGAGGACCCGGTGGGCTGGGTGCGCCGGGTCGCTTGGAATCTGGCGTTGAGCCGCTGGCGTCGTACGAGATCGGCCTTGAATTTCTTGAGACGCCACGCACGGCTCGAGCCTCCCGCGGAAGGGCCCAGCCCGGAACGGGTCGCGGTGACGGCCGCGCTGGCCAACCTGCCCGAACGGCAACGGCGGGCGGTGGTCCTGCGCTACATCGGCGACTTCACCGTGCCCGAGATCGCGGAGCGTGAAGGCGTCGCCGAGGGCACCGTCAAGTCCTGGCTGCACCGGGCCCGGGCCGCGCTGGCCGCCGAGCTCGACGACGAACCCGAGGGAGACCAGCGATGAGCGACAAAGTCGAAAGGATGCTCGACCGGGCACGCGCCGACGCCATGCGGGACGTCGTGCCCCCGGGTGTGGACAACGTGCGCCGGGCCGTGCGACGCACGCGAACCGTCATTAACGTCGGGGGCGCCGCACTGCTCACCGCGGCGACGATCGGCCTGACCGTCCTGGTCGGCCAGGCCGGGCCCTCCGCGCCGTCCGGCAGCCAGGCGGCCGGCGGGAGAACCTCGGCGGAGCCGTCCTTCCCGGTGCGAATCCCGGAGCCGGACCCGACCGAGCAGAACCGGATGGACGCCGCGAGCGCCGCGCTCGGCGACCCGAACGTCACCCCGTGGACGATGGCCACCGCCGGCATGGTCGCGGCCGACTACGAGAACCATGTGAACGACATCCCCGAGGGGGACTACCACATGTACGTCTTCTGCGTCGGCGAGGGCACGGTCCAGGTCACGGTCAAGGCCCAGGATTTCGGCAATCAGGTGCTGGCGACCGGCTCGGTGCCGTGCGGGGAGGACTTCGTGGCCGGCGAGCTGAAGGTGCACCAGCCGATCACCGGCTACCTGCGGGTCTACCTGAGCGGCGACAGCAGGGCCAACGCGGGGGCGGCGTTCGCGTTCAAGTTCGTGAACACGAGGGGCGAACCGTCCCGGGGAAGCCTCGGCCCCCGCTGATCTGGCCGGTCAGAGCTCGCCGAAGAACGCCCGGACGTCGTCCGCGAACAGCTTGGGCTCCTCGGCGGAGAGGAAGTTTCCGCCGGCCGGCAGCTCGGTCCAATGCGTGACCGGCGTGTCCCGCTCCGCGAAGCGCCGGACCGTGATGTCGGTGACGCCGAGCGCGACGCCCAGCGGAACCGTCGACTTCTCCTTCGGCGCCCACGCGGACGGGTCGTGCGCCGCTTCCCAGTAGAGGTTGGCCGAGCTGCCCGCGGTGCCGGTGAACCAGTAGAGGCTCACGTTCGTCAGCAGGAGGTCGCGGTCGATCTCGGAATCGGTCCACTCGACGAACTTCTCGGCGATCCACGCGAGCTGACCCGCCGGCGAGTCGTGCAGCGCGTAGGCGAGGGTCTGCGGCCGCGTGGACTGGATGACGTTGAAGCCCATCTTGTCGTCGCGGAACTCCTGCAAGCGGCGGAGCCGGTCCTGCTCGGCCTCGGTCAGGCTCGACAGGTCGTCGGACGGGAACGGGAAGGTGATGTGGCCGTTCACGTGGACGCCGATCACGTTGGCCGGGCGCTGGCGGCCCATCTCGACGGCGATCGCGGCGCCGCCGCCGGTGCCCTGGACGCCGTAGCGGTCGTACCCGAGCCTCGCCATGACCTCGTTGAAGGCCGCGGCGCTGCGGGAGGTGGTCCAGCCCTCGCTGAGCAGCGGGCCGGAGAAGGCGACGCCGGGGTTGCTGGCCAGGACCAGGTGGAAGTCGCCGCGCAGGGCCTCGACGACCGGCAGGTACAACGCGAAGGAGCCGGGCCAGTCGTGGCTGATCAGCAGCGGCACGGCGTCGGGGTTGGCCGAGCGGACGTGCGCGAAGTGGATCGGCTGCCCGTCCACCTCGGTGCGGAACTGGGGCAGCGCGTTGAGCCGGGCCTCGGCGGCGCGCCAGTCGAACTCGCGCTCCCAGTACGTCACCAGGTCGCGCATGTAGTCGACCGGCACGCCGCGGCGCCAGCCCTGGCCGGGGATCTCGGGGGTCCAGCGGGTGCGGGCCAGGCGGTCGCGCAGGTCGTCGAGGTCGCTCTGCGGGATGTCGATGCGGAACTCGCTGATCATCGTGCTCGCCTCCGGTCGTACGATCTGATTTAGGAACGGAATGCTTTGTTCTGTTTCGACTCTAGCAGAGCGGAACGATCCGTTCCAGTGCTAGCCTGAGAAACATGGCGAACACCGCGGGACGCGCACGCGAGGCGGCGCGCAACGACGAGACGATCCTGGCCGCGGCGCGCGAGGTCTTCCTGGCGGACCCTCGCGCGCCCATCTCCGCGGTGGCCGAGCGGGCGGGCGTCGGCATCGGCGCGCTGTATCGCCGCTACGCCGGCAAGGAGGACCTGCTGCGCACCCTCTGCCACGACGGCCTGCGGCGCTTCATCGCCGAGGCCGAGCGCGCGTCGCGGGAGGACGACGACTGGACGGCCTTCGAAACTTTCCTGCGCGCAGTCGTCGACGCCGACGTGCACTCGCTGACCGTGCACCTGGCCGGCACGTTCGTCCCGACCGCCCAGATGAACGCCGACGCCGTCCGCGCGAAGGAGCTGGCCACAACGCTCTTCTCGCGGGCGCGGCGATATTTCCGGCCCGGCGCGGTCCCCGACGACATCACGATGCTGCTGGAGATGTGCGCCGCCGGCCGCGCCAGGGAGTTCCGCCGCCGCTACGTCGTCGTCCTGCTGGACGGCATGCGCGCGGGCGGGGAGATGCCGGGGCCGCCACCCGCGGGCGCGGCGCTGGGCCGGCGCTGGGGAAAGCCTTAATGGCGTTGACACGGACAGCAATCGGCGGGGACATCTGCCGCCGCCACGATGCTCGGTATGAGGATCATCGACCGGTCCCGGACGGCACATCTGGCCGCTGACCTGATCGACGTGGCCGCTGTGTTCTTCGCAGTCGGCACCGCGCACCTGTTCGTCACGCTGCTCGGCGAGCACGCCCACGGCGCCGCGATGCTCACCGCGAGCGGCGCCATTCTCGTCGCCGGCGCAGTGCTGCGGAAACGCTGGGCCCGCCGGCGCCGGGCCACGGTCCCGCGCCGGCACGCCGCGCTGCCCGACCTGCTGGCCATCCCGGCCCGCGAACGCACGCTGATGCGCCTGCGCACCGCCCTGCCGGACCGCCCCGGCACCCTGGCCGCGCTCAGCGGCCGCCTGGCCGACCGGGGCATCAACATCCTGGCGATCCAGATCCACCCGGCCGAGCACGGCGCCGTCGACGAGCTGCTGGTCGCCGTCCCGCGCGAGCTGACACCCGACGACCTGCTGGCCACCGTGGCGGCCGGCGGCGGCGAGCTGACCGAGGTGATCCCCGCCGACGCCCACGACCTGGTCGACCCGGCCACCCGGGCGCTGACCATCGCCCGTCACGCCGTCGCGGGCCGGACCACCCTGGACGAGGCCGTCCACCGCCTGCTGGACGCCGACCTGACCGCCACTCCCCCACCGCCCGGCGTCCACGCGGCAACCCTGCACGCCGCCTCGGGCGAGCCGCATTTCCTGACCCGTACGCGGCCGGCCTTCACGCCTACCGAGGTGTCCCGCGCCCAGTCGCTGATCGACTTGTGCGAGGCGCTGTCCCGCCGCTGAACGCGCGCACGGCCGCGAAATCCTGCGATGTCAGACCGGCATAGCGGTCGACGCGCGCGCCGTCCGCCGGATCCAGGCGCTCGAGGAGGGGTTGCCGGGGTCCGGCGGGGACAGGGCGCGGGAGCGGAACGGGATCAGCGGGCCGTCGACGTCCAGGAACAGCAACGGCCTCACGCGACGAAGATGCAGAACGGGTGGCCGGCCGGGTCGGCGTAGACGCGCAGGGGCTCGTCGGGGTCGTCGCTGCGGTCGTAGAGGAGTTTCGCTCCCAGGGCCAGCGCCCGCTCGTGCTGCTTGTCCAGGTCGGGCTTGGAGTCGACGGTGGTGTCGAGGTGCAGCTGCTGCGGCACCGCGTTGTCCGGCCAGGTCGTCGGGGTCAGCGAGCCGGTCTGCTGGAAAGCCAGCTGCGGCCCGCCGTTCGGATTCTGCAGGACCAGCCAGTCGTGGCCGCGCTCGTCGGGCTCGCCGGCGGCCGGCGGCTCGTCGCCGGGGCGGTACTCGAGGCCGAACAGCTTGCGGTAGAACTCGGCGAGCTGCCGGACGTCGGTACCGTCCAGGACGGTCTGCAGCAGCCTCGGGAATGCTGTCATATCCCTCAGCAAACCACGACTCGGTTCCGCCCGCTCTCCTTGGCGCGGTACAGGGCGAGGTCGGCGCGGGCCAGCATCTGGTCGAGCGTGGCGTCGGCCGGGTCGAGCTGGGTGAGGCCGACGCTGATGGTGACCTTCAGTGGGCCGGCCGCCGTGGCGATGGGGGTGTCGGCGACCGCGCTGCGCATGCGCTCGGCCAGGTCGGGGGCGCTGCCGTCGTGGTCGGGCAGGACGACGGCGAACTCCTCGCCGCCGTAGCGGCCCAGCACGTCCGAGTGGCGGATGCTCGCCCGGACCCGGGCCGCGACCTCGCGGATGACCTCGTCACCGACGCCATGGCCGTACGTGTCATTGACGCTCTTGAACTTGTCGATGTCGAGCATGACAGCGGCCAGATCGCGGGACCCCCGGGCCGCCGACGACACGAGGGCGGTGGCGATCGCATAGAAATGCCGGCGGTTGTGCTGCCCGGTGAGCTCGTCGGTGGTGGCGAGCTCCTGCACGCGGCTGAAGAGGCAGGCGTTGAGGTAGGCGCTCATCCCCTGCGTGGCCAGCGCCGCCGCCACCTGCACCGCGCTGTCGTCGAAGCTGTCCGCGCCCAGCACCACGACCCCGCTGCGCCCATCCCGGTGATCAAGCGGCACCACCAACAGCCTTTGTCCGTAAATTTCGGACAAGTCGTTCGCGGCAACCACCGTCGGCATCAGCACGTGCGGCAGAGAAACAGGCAACGCACCGCCCAAAACGGACGGGTCGGCTTTACCGGTCACCTCTACGACAACGGACCCATCGGCGCTGAGCAGGCAACCGGCCTGAGCGTCGAGCTGCCCCGCCAGCATCCCGAAGAGGCTGCTCAGAAGCCGAGCCGGGTCGTGGATCCCACTCAACTCGGCCAGCGACGCCCGCAACATCTCGGCGAACGCCTGCTGCTGCTGAGCCGCCGCCAGCGAAAGGTGCAGCTGCGCCGCCCGCGCCGTCTCCAGCGAGACCGCGACGTGGCTGGTGACCCCGATCAGCACCTCGACGTCGTCGTCGGTGAAGATGCCGCGCGCCATCCGGCTGTCGAGATACACGACGCCGAGCGTGTTCCCCTTGAACTGCACCGGAACCACCATGATGCTGCGCAGCCCGTGCACCACCGCGCTGCGCGACCCGAGCGCCGCTCCTTGCTCGGTCCCGGTCAGCACCAATGCTTCCCCGCTGGAGGCGACCCGCCGCACGAGCGTCGCGCCGTACCCGGAGGTGGGAACCAGGTCGGTCCCGTCCGCGCCCCGCCCGGCGAACAGCGCCGGCGAACCCGCCTCGTCGAGCAGGAAGAACAGCGCCCGCTCGGCCCCGAGGATCCGCAGCATCTCGTCGAGCGCGACCCGGGCCAGCTCCTGCGGGTCGAGCACCGTCGCCGCCGCCGCGCCGACCTGCTGCAACGCCTCGAGCCGCCGGCTGCGCCCGGCGTCGCCGCGCCGGTCCACGACCGTGCCCCGGTTGGTGCCGGCGTCCTCGGCGCCGAACTCGGTGCGCGCCTGCCGCCGCCGCGACTCCCAGCCGTGCACGGTCGCCAGCGACAGCGCGATGCGCGCCTGCCGATCCGACTCGTTGACGAGACCGAGGGCCCGGAACGCCCGCGCCCGGAACCGCGCCACCTCGAAGTGCACGAGCGGCGCGTCCGCCATCCGCGCGATGTGCTCGGCCTTGTCGCTCCACTCGATGCACTTGCGCGGCTCGCCGAGCATCTGCGCCAGCGCCGCCTCGCCGATGAGATACGCGGCGTCGAGCAGTGGCGAGCTTTTGCGCACCCGCCGCAGGTCGGCCACCGCGCCACGCGCCGCCGCGATGCGGGCCGGCCGGTTCTCGTCGGTCGCCATCCGCAGCTGCGCCATCCGCCCGTGGGACTGGAAAGCGAAGAACCACTTGTGCTGCGTCATCATGTCGCGCAAGCGCAGCCCGAGCCCGCGGAACTCGGTGACGATCGCCTCGAACGGCTCGCCGAACTCGCCCTGCTCGATGGCGGCGCACGCGGCAGCGACGAGCATGTTGGCCCGCTGCACGGTGGTGCCCTCGCCCTCGGGCGTCGTGGCGCGCCACTCCGCGAGCGCGGCCGCGGCCTCGCCGTGCCGGCCCTGCATCGCCGGAATCATCACCGCGAGCATGCCGAACGAGGTGCCGCGCACCCGGGACAGGTCGTTGAGGCGCTTGACCCCGCGCTCGTACTCGGCCTGACTCTCCACTGTGTACCCGCGCAGCATCAGCCGCAGCCCGACGGTGGCGTAGCCCGGGATGAGCTGCGCCGGCCCGAACCAGCGCGCGTTGCGGGCGATGGTCTCCTCCCAGGCGCTGCCGTCGTCGAATCCACCGAACAGCCAGGCGCAGCCGCGCAGCCATTCGACGTAGGCGGTCAGCGCCGGATCCCCCAGCTGCGCGGCGACTTCGGCGGCCCGGTTGAGGCAGCGGTCGGCGGTGCCGCGCAGCTTGACCACGGCGGCGACGTAGCCGACGAGCGCGTAGACGCGAACGTATTCGGGGCAGGGTCCGAGCCTGTTCACCGCGTACATCGCGCGCATCGCGAGGACGCCGGCCTCGCGCAGGCGCAGGCCGATCCCGGCGGCATAGCCACCGGCATCCAGGGTGGCGGCAAGGGCGGCGAGATCGTCACGGCGGCGGCCCCGGGCCTTTCCCAACCCCCATCCCGTACGGCGTACCGCGCCGCCCGCCAGAGCGATGCCGACCGTGGAGGCGATCAGGCCGAGCGTGTTCGCGGGCAGTGGACGGCCGAGCTCGGTGAGCGCCGCGGCGGTGGCGGCCAGCGCCCGCTCGTCGTCCCAGAGTGTGTGGTGCAGCTCGATCCGGGTGATGAGCAGCCGCGCCCGGGCGCGGCGGTCCGCCTCGGCGGCGAGCGCCCGCTCGATGGTCGCCCCGGCCTCGGCGAAGCGGGCCGCGCGCAGATACGCCATCGCCAGCGGGTGCAAGACGGCCGTGCTGGGCGCCGGGTCGCCGTCGAGAGCGTCCTCGAGGTAGCCGACCGCCTCGGCCGGCGCCATGTCGTCGAGGGCGCGCAGGCCGGCGGCCAGGGCGCTGCGACGGCGTTTCCCGGCGGGAACGGCGTCGCCCGCGCGGCGGTGATGGCGGGCCACCGCGTACACGTGGTCGGCATCCCGCAACGGCTCGGGCAGGCTCTCCAAAGCGTCCGCGATCGCCGCGTGCAGCCGGCGGAGCCGCTGCTCGCCCACCCCGTCCAGCAGGGACTCGCGCAGCAGCGGGTGCAGGAAGACGAACCAGCCGCCCGGCCGCGCCTCGACGACCCGGCGCTCGACGGCGGCGCCGACCGCGGCCACCACCTGGTCGGCCTCTCCCCCGGCCGCCACCAGGGTCTCGGTGCGGAAGCGCGGGCCGGCGACGGCCGCCGTGACCAGGAAGTCACGGTCGCCTTCGGTGAGCGTGGCGAGCCGCGACGCGAGCAGCGCGCGCACGTCCTCGGCGGCCGGCAGAGCGTCGGCGCCGGCCACATCGAAGTGCCAGGCGCCCCACAACGGGGTCAGTAGCCCGGCGTCGAGCAGCCGCAGCAGATAGGCGACCACGGCCAGCGGCGACCCGTCGGTGCGTCCGGCGATGTGCGCGGTGAGCTCGGCCGGCGCGGTCGCCCCCGGCAGCCGCGACGCCACCAGCCCGGCGACGGCGGCGTGGTCGAGCGGCAGGCAGTCCAGCTCGAGGTCGACCGGCAGCGCGGTCGGCTTGCCGGCCCCGGACCGCTCGGTCAGCAGCATCAGCAACGGCAGCTTCGGCAGGTCTGGCGCGAGCCGGCCGAGCACCTCCCGGCTGCCCGCGTCGAGCCAGTGCGCGTCGTCGCAGAGCAGCATCAGTCCACTGTGGGCCTTCGCGAGCTCGCCCAGAAACGTTGCCACGGCGGCGAAGAGATGCTCGTCGCGGGCGTCGCCCGCCTCGCCGACGACCGCCTCGAGACGGGGGCTGAGCCGGGCCACGAGGGACGCGCCGGCGACGTCGGCGGCGTCGCGGACGAGCTGCTCGGCCTCGGCGCGGGCCGGTCCGTCGAGCAGCGCGATCCGCTGCAGGTGCCCATCGATCGCGGCGCGCAGGGCGGCCAGCGGCAGGGCCTCGTCCTCCTGGCAGGCGGCCCGCAGCACCGGCACGTCGGTGACGAGCGCGGCGGCCTCCTCGGCGAGCCGGGTGCGGCCCGATCCCGCCGGCCCGCGGATGACGGCGACGCCGCCGCGGCCGGCGCGGGCGCGGCGCCAGCGGTTGGCGAGGTCCTCGCGCTCGGTGTCGCGGCCGCACAACGGCCAGCTCGCCGCGGCCGGCTCGGCCGCCGCCTCGCCGCCCGGGCAGGCGCGCAGGGCGGTGATGAGGGCGGCGGCATCGGGGTAGCGGTCGTCCGGGTCCTTGGCGAGCAGCCGGGTCACGACGGCGGCGAGGGCCGGATCGATGCCGGGGATCTCGGGCACCGGCGCGGTCAGGTGCAGCCGCAGCAGCTGCCCGACGTCCTCCGCCTCGAACGGGAGCCGCCCGGTGAGGCACTCGAAGAGCACGACGCCGAGCGAGTACAGGTCGGAGCGGCCGTCGACCGGGCGCTTGAGCATGCCGGACTGCTCGGGCGAGGTGTAGAGGAACGTGCCGACCGCGCGGTCGTCGTCCTCGGGCACCGCGCCGAGCAGGGCGAGGCCGAAGTCGATGAGCTTCGCCGGCCGGCCCGGCGACATCATGATGTTGCCCGGCTTCACGTCGCGGTGCACGAGACCGACCCGGTGCGCGGCGGCCAGGCCGCGGCCGAGCCGGCTGGCGAGCTCGACGACCCGCTCGGGGGCGAGCGGCCCGTGGGCGAGCTGGTCGGCGAGGGAGCCGCCCGGGATGTATTCGAGAACCAGGGCGGGCGCGCCGCCGTGGAGGCCGGCGGCGTGGATGCGCGGCACGCCCGGGTCGTCGACACAGGCGAGGAGCGCGGCCTCCCGGTGGAAGGCGGTGAGCACCCCGGGGTCGTCGGCCCCGTCGGGGTTGGGGCGCTTGAGCGCGTACGTGTCATCGCCGCGCCGGACCCGGTGCACGGTGGTGAACGCGCCCCGGCCCAGCTCGTCCTCGACGGTCAGGCCGGTCAGGTCCTGGTCACTCACTGGCACCCACTCCGCAACTGAAGGTTCGTAGCTCTTCATCGGCAGGGCGGGCCGGGACTTGAACCCTGTAGCACTTGTTATAGTTGAGATAGAACAAGTAAGGTTGCTACATGCTCTGGAGGATCGACCCGGCCGGCGACGACGCGCTGTATGCGCAGCTCGTCGCGCAGGTGCACCTGGCCGTCGCACGCGGCGACCTGGCTACCGGCGACCGGTTGCCGGCCGCGCGCGAGCTGGCCGGCTCGCTCGATCTCAACGTCCACACCGTGCTCAAGGCGTATCAGCGGTTGCGCGACGAGGGCCTGATCGAGCTCCGCCGCGGGCGGGGCGCCGTGGTCACCGCCCGGGCCGCCGCCGGCCTGCCGCCGGTCGAGAAGGCGCTCGCCGCCCTCGTCCAGGCGGCGCGGGCGGCCAACCTGTCCGCCGAGACAACGGCCGTACTGGTCAAGGAGGCAATGAGCCGATGACGAACTCGAGCGCCCGGAAGGTCGTGCTGTGGTCCTCGCTGACCGCGCTGGTCCTCGTCGCCGTCGCGGCGGTCGTCGTGTGGTCCTGGCGCGACGACCTGCCCGATCCCGTCGCCTCGCACTGGGGCGCGGGGTCCGCACCTGACGGGTTCACGTCGCTGGGAGCGTTCGTGCTCGGCGTGGTGGTCATGGTGGTCGTGTTGTGCGCCCTGTTCGGCGTGATCGGCTGGCACTGGGGCAGTTCGGCGGTGACCCGCCGGATGGTCGCGGCGTCGTCCGTGTGGATCGGCGGGTTCGGGGCGAGCCTGCTGCTGTTCCTCCTCGGCGCCCAGCGCGGGCTGGCGGACGCGGCCCAGGCGACGCTGCCGGGCTGGACGCTCGCCGTCACGATCGTCCTCCCGCTGCTCCCGGCGATCGTCGCGGCCCTGCTCGTGCGCGGCGACCGGCACGACCCGGCCACCACCCCGGTGGCGGCGGACGCCGCCCGGATCGCCCTGTCCGGCGGCGAGCGCGCCGTCTGGATCCGGCGGGCCGACGGCGGTACCGGCCTGGTCGTGGGCGCCATCGCGATCGCCGGCCTGGTGCTGCTCGCCGTGGCGCTGCGGCAGTGGGCGCTGCTGATCGTGCCCGTCCTGCTGGCGGTGGTGTTCGCAGCCATGTTCGGCTTCACCGTGCGGGTCGACGCCACCGGCCTGACGGTGCGCTCGCTGGTGGGCTGGCCCGGCACCCACGTCCCGGCCGACGAGGTCGAGCGGGCCTCGGTCACCGAGGTGCGCCCGATCCGTCAGTTCGGCGGCTGGGGCTGGCGCGTGGGACGGGGCGGCCGGGTCGGTGTCGTGCTGCGAGCGGGCAACGCCCTGCTGGTCGAGCGGACCGGGGGCCGCTCGCTGGTCGTCACCGTCGACGACGCCGCCACCGGCGCCGCCCTGCTCAACACCCTGGCCGACCGGGCGAGGTCGTGAGCCGTCCTCAGCACTCGACGACGGTGACGGCCAGGCCGCCCAGCGACGTCTCCTTGTACTTGGTCGACATGTCGCGGCCGGTGTCGCGCATCGTGCGGATCGCGGTGTCGAGGCTGACGCGGTGGCTGCCGTCGCCGCGCAGGGCGAGGCGGGCCGCGTTGATGGCCTTGACGCCGGCGATGGCGTTGCGCTCGATGCACGGCACCTGCACGAGGCCGCCGACCGGGTCGCAGGTCAGCCCGAGGCTGTGCTCGAGGGCGATCTCGGCCGCGTTCTCGACCTGCGAGGGCGTACCCCCGAGAACCTCGCACAGACCCGCCGCCGCCATCGCGGCCGCGGAACCCACCTCGCCCTGACACCCGACCTCGGCGCCGGAGATCGAGGCGGCGCCCTTGATGAGGATCCCGACCGCGGCCGCCGTGAGCAGGAAGCGCACCACGCCGTCGTCGCCCGAGCCGGGCACGAAACGCCGGTAGTAGTGCAGCACCGCGGGGATGATGCCGGCCGCGCCGTTCGTCGGGGCGGTCACCACCCGGCCGCCGGCCGCGTTCTCCTCGTTGACCGCGAGGGCGTAGAGGTTCACCCAGTCGATCACGTGCAGGGGATCGTCCGCGTCGGGCCGTACGACCAGATCACGCCACAGAGCCGGCGCCCGGCGACGGACCTCGAGCCCACCCGGCAGGATGCCCTCGGCCTGCAGGCCGCGCTCGACGCAGCCGCGCATCACCCGCCAGATCCGCAGAAGCCCCTCGCGGATCTCCTCGTCGGTACGCCACGCCCGCTCGTTCACCCGCATGATTCCGGAAATGTCGGTTTGGTGCGACGAGCACAATGCGAGCAGCTCATCGCCGGAAGAGAACGGCAACGGCAAAGCGGTCAGATCGGTAGCGAGCCCCTCCCCTTCCTCCACGACAAATCCGCCACCCACGGAATAGAAAGTGCGTTCCGCCAGAAGGACCCCGTCAGCCGTCCAAGCCGTGAAAGTCATCCCATTCGGGTGGAAAGGCAGACTCCGCCGCCCATCAAGGAGCACTTCGACCGGAACCGCTCGCTCGCCGGCCAGCAACACGTTCCCGCTCGCCTGAATTGCCGCGACCCGGGCCGCGACCGTGGAGGTGTCGACGGTCGCCGGGTCCTCGCCCTCGAGCCCGAGCAACACCGCGGCATCCGAGTGATGGCCGCGCCCGGTCGCTCCCAGAGAGCCGAGAAGCTCCACGCGGAGACGGCCCGCCTTGGGCACCTCGGCGGCGAAACGGCGGGCGGCCCGCATCGGCCCCACGGTGTGCGAGGACGACGGGCCGATCCCGATGGAGTAGAGGTCGAAGGCGCTGACCGGCACGAAAGGCTCCCCTGTCGAGGGTGGCCTCCCCGCTCTGTCATGGGTACCTGAGAGCTTCACCGCCTCTGGTTCGAGGCGGTTTGCACCGTGGGTGCGGGACCACGTCGTCCCGGCTTTCCAGAGGCGCCTGCCATGCGGCGGTATCGGGGCCTGAGAGATTCCCGGGGAGGGTTTGCTCCTTCGGCGCCCCGGTGGCGGCCGGGGACTCTCCCGCCGTGGTTCGTACGGCGCGATCTTCGGTTGTGCTCCCGAGGGTACAGCCGCCGGCGCGCGCGTCAACCCGCTCAGTCCGGCGCGGAGGCTGCCGAAAGGGGAAAAGGAGGCGAACATGACATTTGTACGACGACTGCGGCTCGGCGCGCGCCTTGGGGCATGTTTCGCCGTCGTCCTGGTGCTGCTCGGCGTGGTGGTGGCGATCGCCGTGGTCGCCCTGCAGCGCCAGTCCGACTCGACCGCCAAGGTGCGCGACCTGCAGGTGCTGCGCAAACAGGTCGACGAGCAGAAGTACTACGACGCGGACATCTCGGGCTGGCAGCTCGCGTACGCCTGGGACGTCTACCGCCTGAACCCGCAGAAGGCGGTCGACCCGAAGTCGGACAACCGGGCCGGCTACCTGGCCGACGTCGAGCTGCTCAAGACGCTGCTCGACGAGACCCGCACCGACCTGATGACCGGCGAGGAGAAGACCATCTTCGCCGACCTCCAGCAGCAGTGGGTGTCGTACTTCGACTACGACGACCAGATCTCCGGCGCGTTCGGGAAGGGCCAGGTCGAGCAGGGCAACGCGCTGATCCTCGGGCCGAGCTACGAGATCTACTACAAGATCGTCGAGGGCACGAACAAGCTGGTCACGTCCGTCGCGACCCGGGCCGAGGCGACCACCCGGTCGGCCCAGAGCTCGGCGGCGGCCGCCCGCGACGCCACGCTGATCGCCTTCGCGGTGGCCGTGATCGCCGCGATCCTGCTCACCGCGGTCGTCACCCGCAGCGTGGTGCGGCCCGCCGGCCGCGTCATGGTCGCGCTGCGGAGCATCGCTTCCGGCGATTTGGGCGTACGCCTGAACGACAGCGGAAGCGACGAGTTGTCGGACATGGCTCGTGCCGTCGACACGGCGGCCGAGGGCGTGCGCGCCACGATCGTCGAGATCAGCGACGACGCCCGCGACCTGGCCGTCGCCGCGGACACCATGTACCGGGTCAGCGGCCAGATCGACGGCGCGGTCAACACCGCCTACTCCGAGGCGGACCGCGTCGCCGGGACCGCGGGCGGCGTCTCCGGGAACGTGCAGACCGTCGCCGCCGGCGCCGAGCAGATGGGCGCCTCGATCTCCGAGATCTCCCGCAACGCGGCCGACGCGGCCGGGGTCGCCTCCGGCGCGGTCACCGCCGCCCGCGACACCAGCGCCACCATCAACCGGCTCGGCGAGTCGTCGGAGCAGATCGGCGCGGTCGTCACCACGATCCAGGCGATCGCCGCGCAGACCAACCTCCTCGCGCTCAACGCGACCATCGAGGCGGCCCGCGCCGGCGAGCTGGGCAAGGGCTTCGCGGTGGTGGCCAGCGAGGTGAAGGACCTGGCGCAGGAGACGGCCCGGGCCACCGAGGAGATCGCCCAGCGGATCCAGTCGATCCAGCACGAGACCGGCGAGGCGGTCACCGCGATCGACGGGATCAGCCAGATCATCCAGCAGATCAGCGACTACCAGACGACGATCGCCTCCGCGGTCGAGCAGCAGAGCGCGACCACGGCCGAGATGAACCGCGGCGTCACCGAGGCGGCCGACGGCGCGAGCGCCATCGCACAGGGCATCTCCTCGGTGGCGCAGTCCACCGCGAGCAGCCGGGACGCGGTCGGCGAGGCGACCCGCGCGGCCGGCGACATGCACGCCCTGGCGGCCCGCCTGCGCACGGCGGTCGACCGCTTCACGGTGTGAGATATTCCTACATAGCAGATAGGGATGCTATGCTCGGCGCCTCTCCCCGGACCCAGGCGAGGCGCCACGTGACGACTTTGACCGAACAGGCCGCCGAGCTGCTCGTCGCCGGCCGCGCTTTCGACCCCGCCCCGCCCGGCTTCGTGGGCGCCGCCGTCGACGTGCCGCTGGCCGCTCCCGGCCTGCCGCCGGCCTCCGCCAGGCAGCTCGCCGCCCGCCCGGCGCTGCGGCACGGCTTCGTCACCGCGCGCTCGCCGCGCCTGGCGGTGGTGAGCGGCCCGCCGTCGCCGGGCCTGACGGCGTCGCTGTCCCGCATGACCGATGACCTGCGCGCGGCCCGCCCGCTGCTCGGCGTCTTCACCGCGCCCGGCGGCCGGGCCGGCGGCATCCGGGTAGGGCTGGAGGCCGGCCTGGAGGGTGGCGGCCCGCTGGGCCTTCCCCGCCGGTGGGCCCTCGCCCACAAGCTCGCGCCCGTGCTGGCCGCCGCCTTCGCCAACGCGCCGGGCGCCGGTTGGCGCAGCGTCCGCCAGGCGGCCCGCCGCGACCTGCCGGTGGTTCCGGCCGGCGATCCGCGTGCGGCCTGGACCGCGTACGTGCTGGACACGCCCACCACCGACGGCCGGAGCCTCCGCCGGCGGTTCCGCGCCGGGGAGCATCCCACCGCGGCGGACCTCGTGCGTCACCTGGAGTCGCTGCGCCCGCCGGTCGCCGCCCGCGGCCACCTCGAGCTGGACGTGGCCGACACCCAGCCCGGCGACGGATGGCGCCTGCCGATCGCCGTCGTGGCCGTCCTGCTCGACGACGCCAAGGCCGCCCTCGACGCCGAGGCCGCCACCGCACAGCTGCCCACCGAGCCCCGCCTGTGGGAGCGAGCGGCCCGCGACTCCCTGACGGACCCGGTCCTTGCCGCCGCGGCCCGCGACTGCTTCCTCGCGGCCTACGCGGCGCTGGCCCGCCAGGGCGCCACCCGCTCGCTGCGCGACGCCCTCGCCGGCTACACCGAGCGCTACGTCCTGCGCGGCCGCACCCCCGCCGACGACATCCTCGACCGCCTGGCCGCCCGCCCCTGACCCTCAGCCCCTCTTGGTGAGGAGTTCGAGCAGACCCAGGGCGTGGGCGTTGGCCAGCGCCCCGGCCCGGTTCCTCGCGTTCAGCTTGCGGAAGAGCCGCGCCTGAGTGTTCTCCACGGTCTTCTCCGCGATGCCGAGCGACCTCGCCGTCTGCCGCACGGTGTCGCCGCGCGCGATGGAGCACAGGATGTCGGCCTCCCGCACGGTCAGCTCCGGCAGACCCTCGGCCGCCCCGAAGACGGGCACCGGGCAGACGGCCACCCCCGGCGCGGGACGCCCGGCCAGGCCGAGCGTGACGGCCCGGGCGGCCAGCAGGCCCTGGCTGGAGACGGCCAGCTTCTGATAGATCCGGCGCTTGTGATTCTCCACCACCCGGGTGCCGAGGCCGAGCAGGCAGGCGATCCGGGCGACCGGGTGGCCGGCCGCGAGCAACGCCACGATGTCCTGCTCGCAGTCGGTCAGCTCGGCCGGCGTGCCGCTCGCCGCGACGGCGGTCCGGTCCAGCGGGCGCAGGGCCGCCCAGTGCTGTGCCAGCACCCGCAGAAGCGCGTCCAGGCCGTGCGAGGAGGGAATCAGCGAGTCCACCCCGGCCCGCCGGGCCACGGAAACGTCGAGGCGGGTCAGCTCGCGATAGATCAGCACCAGCCGGGTGCGGGAGCAGTGGGCCCGCACCGCCGCGAGCGCCGAGATGGGCCGGTACATCACCTCGTCGTCGGCGCAGCACAGCACCAGTTCCGGCGCCCGGAGGCGGCACAGCGACAGCAGGTCGGCCGGGTCGGCGACGTCGCCGATCACCTCGAACTCGGGGCGGGCCGACACCACGGTCGCGAGCACGTCGCGGAACAGCCGTGGGGCGCCACAGATCGCAACGGGCACCGGCTCAGCGGTTGACGTTTCCACCGCAGCCTCCCGGGTGGGGAGCGCGCAACTTAACCGGGTTACTACATAGACCACTGTGATTGTTCGCGCTTTCCCCAGGTTTGCAAGCCACTAGGGGGTTCCTGCACCTCCGCGCCGTCGGTTCTTGCAGATGCAGCACCTCAGAGGTCGGCCGCAATAGTCCGCAACGTGACATTTGCTGGACCGCATTCAATTGATAAACCGGTTCATTCCCGCACGGAGTCTTAGGGGAAAAACGTTGATGGCCGTCTATTGACCGCCGATCTGGAACGCTACAAGTATTGGCCCCGAGCGCGCGCTTCCCGCAATTCGTGTCACCTGTGGGAGGAGAAATGAGTTCGGTCCGAAGAAATGCTCCCAAGCCGCTCGCCGTCACCATTGTCGCGACCGTGGTCGCGGCCGGCCTCGCCACCCCGGGCCCCGCCGTCGCCGCCGTGCCGTTCGATGTGCAGAGCCTCGACGGCCGGGGCAACAACGTCGCCAACCAGAACGTCTTCTCCGAGCGGCAGCTCACCGCGTGGGGCTGGACCTGGGGGCAGTTCCTCGACCACACCTTCGGCCTGCGGCTGGGCGCCGAACCGGGCGAGCCCACGGGTGAGACCACCAACATCGGTTTCAACAGCGCCGACCCGATGGAGGACTTCACCAATGATCTCGGCGTCATCCCCTTCGTCCGCAGCGCGCCGGCCCCCGGCACCGGGGTGACCAACCCGCGCCAGCAGATCAACTCCAACAACTCCTACATCGACGCCTGGACCGTGTACGGCGGCACGCCCACCCGGCTGGACTGGCTACGCGAGGGCAGTGTGGACGGCAACCCGGCCAACAACAACGCCGGCTGCTGATGCAGAACGGCTACCTGCCCCTCCTCACGGCCACCCACACAGCCAGATCCACGGCGAGATGGAGGTGGAGGCCGACGCCGGCACGTACACGCCGGCCCAGCTGGACGCCTTCCGGGCCCAGGGCCTCGAGGTCGAGCCGGACGGCGACGAGGTCACCGTGGTCGTACCGCTGAACAAGGGCTTCTTCAACCCCGACCTGGTGCCCGCGCTCGGGCTCGGGCCGCTGCTGGAGGCCGTCGGCGGCGAGCCGCAGTACAAGAACGAAGAGATGATCGACAACCAGCTCCGGCAGGCGTTCGGGCTGCCGCCCCGGACGTCGTTCACCCAGATCACCGGCGAGGCGAGCGCGGCCTTCCCGCCCGGCACCGGCGCGGACAGCCCGGCAAGCCGCCTGGGGTTCACCTCGCTCACCGACGCCTTCGACACCGAGGTCGACCGCAACGACGCCGACGCGCTGGAGGCCACCCCGACCCGGTTCGCCCGCGCCGCGCCGCTGGCAGCCCGGCTGCAGGCCATCTACGGCAACGTGAACAACGTGGACGCGTTCGTCGGCGTGACCGCCGAGCCGCACGCGCCGGGCTCGGAGCTCGGCGAGCTGCAGCGCGCCATGTGGACCGCGCAGTTCCGGCAGCTGCGCGACGGCGACCGGTTCTTCTACGGCAACCAGGCCACGGCGCTGGACTTCATCCGCAACACGTACGGGATCGACTTCCGGCGCAACCTCGGCGACATCATCGCCCAGAACTCGGGCATCGCCCGGGCCGACCTCCCCGCCAACGTTTCTTCGCCGACGGCGACGTGCCGCCGGTCAGTTGCCGGGTCACTTACCGGGTCGGCACCCAGTGGAACACCACCGCGACGACCGGCGGATTCGGCGTCACGATGAGCATCACCAACACCGGCGCCACGCCGATCCCGGCGTGGAAGCTGCGCTTCGTCTTCCCCGGCGGGCAGCAGCTCACCGAATTCTGGAACAGCGCCGCTGAACAGGACGGCGCCCGGGTGCCGGTGGCGAACGCGCCCTACAACGCCACCATCGGCCCCGGGCAGACCCGGGACGGCATCGGCTTCAACGCCACCTGGTCGGGCACGAACAACCGTCCGGCAGCGTTCTCGGTCAACACCACGGCCTGCAGCGTCGCCTAGGCAAATCGGCCGCGGAGCCACGGTTCCGCGGCCGATCAAAGAGCGGCCAATGCCTCCAGCAACCGGTCGATGTCCTCGAACGTCGTGCCCAGCCCGAAGCTCACCCGCAACAACCCGCCGGCACACCCCGCGCTGTCCCCCGACAGCCGCCGCACCAACGGATGGGCGCAGAACTTCCCGGCCCGCACCCCGATCCCGAATTCGTCCGCGAGCCTGGTCGCCACCGCCGAAGGGTCGCGCCCGTCCAGGGCCAGCGACACGATGCCGACGCGCTCACTACCCGTACCGAAAACACTCACCTCGGCGGCGCCCGGCACCCGCCGCAACCCTTCCCGCAGATGCGCAAGCAACTCCTGCTCGTGCGCGCGCAGCGCCGCACGGTCCGCCTCCACCAGCGCCGCACAGACCGCCGCCAGCGAGACCGCCCCGAGCAGATTCGGCGTGCCGCCCTCGTGCCGCGCCGGCCCGGCGGCCCATCGCACGTCGCCGGCCCGGTCCCCCACGTGCGCGCTCGCGCCGCCGCCGGCCAGATAGGGCGGCGCGGCGTCGAGCCAGTCGGCCCGCCCGGCCAGCACGCCCGCCCCGAACGGCGCGTAGAGCTTGTGCCCCGACAGCGCCACATAGTCGGCGCCCAGCTCGGCCAGCGAGACCGGCACGTGCGGGGCGAGCTGGGCGGCGTCGACCGCGATCCGCGCCCCGTGGCGATGGGCGACCTCGGCGAGCTCCCGCACCGGCCACAGCTCACCGGTCACATTGCTCGCCCCCGTGACGGTCAGCAACACCGGGCCGTCCAGGTCACGCAGCGCACGCTCGGCCGCCGTCACCGCCTCCGCCCACGATGCGGGCGCGCGGAGACGGAGCGCGTTCGGCCAGGGCAGCAAGTTCGCGTGGTGCTCGCCGTCGAAGACCACGGTGGTCGTGCCCGGCGGCAGAGCGCGGGCCAGCAGGTTGAGCGCGTCGGTCGTGTTGCGGGTGAACACGACCTGGTCACCGGGCCGGCAGCCGAGGAAGTCGGCGATCACGTCGCGGGCCCGCTCGTACTCGAGGGTCGAGGTCTGCGACCGCGGCCCGGTCCCCCGGTGCACGCTGCCGTAGCTGGGGAGCAGCGCGTTCACCGCGTCGGCGGCGGCGCGCACGCAGGGCGCGGTCGCCGCGTAGTCGAGATGGACGAATCCAGCCCCGATGACGTCGAGGTCGCTGGTGTGGACGGCAAGGGACATGACGACAAGCCTCCGCAAGATCGCGCTTGCCCGCGTCGATCGACGCCGGCCCGGTCCTCACCCGGGGCACCCCATCGCGAACGCAAGGGTTGCCGGTCAGCAAGCCGGGGCTTGTGCGCTGACACTCATGACCTGTCCGACACGCTAGCAAATAGGGTGGGCCGATGTACAAGGACGACTGGGCCGAATGGCACGCCGGGCACGAGCGCCGGCGGGCGTCGCCGCACGGAATGCTCGCGATCACCGGGATGCACTGGCTCGAGGAGCGGCCGCAACGCTTCGACGACGTGCCCGGCTCGTGGTCGGTGACGGCCGACGGCGTGAGCGTCACGCTGCGCGAGGGTGAGTCGCTCACGGTCGGCGATTTCGAGATCAGCGGCACGCACGCGTTCGGCAAGGTCGACGAGGAGGGCGTCATCGCCGCCTTCGGCGACGCGATCGCCGAGATAGCCAGGCGGGGCTCCGGCGTCGTCCTCCGCCCGCGCCATCCGTCCAGTCAGAAGCTCATCTCGTACGAGGGGACGCCGACGTTCCCGCCCCACGAGCGATGGCTGGTCCCGGCCCGCTTCGTCCCGTTCGCCGCACCGCGCGAGGTCACCCTGTCCACGGTCGTCGACGGCTACACCGACGCCGACGAGGCGCTCGGCCACGTCGAGTTCACGCTCGACGGCGTACCCATGAAATTGATCGTCTTTCCCGGCGCCCCCGGCGCCATGACCACGCTGTTCACCGACGCCACCTCGGGGGTGACGACCTACCCCGCGAGCCGCCGCCTGCCGGTACCCCGCCCGGCCGCCGACGGCACGCTGACGCTCGACTTCAACCGCGCCACGAACCTGCCGTGCGCCTACACGGAGTTCGCGACCTGCTCGCTGGCCCCGCCGGAGAACCGGCTCCCGGTCGCCATCGAGGCCGGCGAGCAGACGCCGCGCTAGATGCGCTCGCCGGTGATGTAGCCCTCCAGGCTCTTCCGCTCGATCTCCAGCTCGTCGATGCGGTGCTTCACCACGTCGCCGATGCTGACGACGCCGGCCAGCGAGCCGCCCTCCAGCACCGGCACGTGGCGGAAGCGGTGCTCGGTCATCAGCCGCTCGACCTCCTCGACCGCCGCGTCCGGCGCGACCGAGCGCACCTGCGACGTGTGGATCGCCGACACCGGCTCGGCCAGCACGGCGGCGCCGCGCGTGGCCAGCGCCCGCACCACGTCGCGCTCGCTGACGATGCCGTCGACGCGGCTCCCGTCCGCCGACACGACCACCGCGCCGATCTTGTGCTCGGCGAGGAGTGCCAGGAGGCTGGTGACGTCGGAGTCGGGTGTCACGGTTACGACTGTGGTGCCCTTGACGCGGAGTATGTCGCTGATACGCATCGTTGCTCCCCATCTCGTGCCGGTCCGCGGAAGCCGCCGGGCGGGCCGTCCGATGACGGGGTGGCCACGCCACATTGCGTGCATATGCCTACTTGCAGTCAATCACGTCTTGAAGTCAAGAGCATCAAGATGTCAAGTCCGCGCAGGTGGTGTGGCAAACCCGCGGCGCGCGGCGCCGGGCCGCTATGGTGCATCGATGAATCGCACCGCGTTGGTCACCGGCGCGTCCTCCGGCATCGGCCGGGCCACCGCCGCCGCGCTCGTCACCCGCGGTTACCGCGTCCTCGGCACCTGCCGCGCCCCCGAGGCCCTGCCCGACGACCGCCGCGTGGCCGGCGTCGACTACCTCCCGCTCGACCTCGCCGACGAGGCGTCGATCGAGGCCATGGCCGCCCACGTGGGCGACGTCGACGTGCTGGTCAACAACGCCGGCGAGAGCCATTCCGGCCCGTTCGAGGAGCTGCCCGCCGACGACCTGCGCCGCCTCTTCCAGGTCAACGTCCTCGGCCCGGTCCGTCTCACCCAGCTCGTGCTGCCCGGCATGCGCGCACGCCGCTACGGCCGGGTCGTCATGGTCGGCTCGATGCTCGCGTCGTTCCCCCTGGCGTACCGCTCCTCGTATGTCGCGACGAAGGCCGCCCTCAAGGGCTTCAGCAACGGCGCCCGCCACGAGCTGTCACCGTTCGGCGTGTGGTTCACGACGGTCGAGCCCGGCTCCATCAACACCGGCATCAGCGAACGCCGCACGAGACACATCGCCGCCGACTCCCCGCACCGCGAGGACTTCGACACGATGCTGGCCGCCCTGAACCGCAACGAAAAAGCAGGAATCGGCCCCGGCCAGGTAGCCGCCGTGATCGTCAAGGCCATAGAGGCGCAAAAGCCCAGGCAGCGGTACGCCGTCGGCAGCAACGCGCCGCTCGTGTTCGCCCTGCGCCGCGTGGCCCCCACGTCGCTGGCCGAGAAGCTGACCCACCGCCGCCACGACCTGCGCCGCTGAGCCGCCGCGGGTCAGACGATGACGATGGCGGAGAGGAACGACGGGTTCTCCTCCTCGGCCACGTCGCGTGCCGGCGGCGCCACGATGTCGGCCTTCGTGCCGTAGTCCGAGAAGGTGAAGGCGGTGGCGCTGCCGGCCGCCTCCGTGAGGCCGATTCTCGTGAAGCGGCCCTGCTCGTCGAGGTCGGCGGTCACGCGCATCTCCGTGGCGGCCTTGGCATTCGTGACGGAGAGCTTGCCGGAGAACGAGCGGGTGCCGGTCTTGGTCATGCCGTCGGCCTTGGTCGCCGGATTCGCCAGGTTCCAGGGGAACTTGTCGCCGTACACGGTGGATAGCTCGCTGCCGTTCGGCAACCGGGTGTGCACCCAGCCGCCGGCGGCGAGGCGGTCGTACGAGGCCCGCGACGGCATCATGAGCTCCAGCGTCTTGCCGCTCGCCCGCACGTACAGCTCGTTGCCGACCCGGCGCACGACGTACTCCTTGCCAGTGACCTCCCAGTTCCTGGTCTCGGCGTTCACGATGCCGGTGAAGCTGGGCACCCCTTCCCCGGCGAACCGGGCGGATTCCGTACCCAATCGTGCTTTTGCCGCGGCGAGCGCGGCCGTGGGATCGGCCGGAATCGTCGCCGGCGCCGGCGGGGCCTGGCTCGCCGGAGTCGCGTTGTCCGTCCTGCCCGAGCAGGCGCCGACCGTGAGAACTACCGCCATCGTGGCTGTCAGCCGCCAAGCCCGCATACCGCATCCCCCCGCTTCGATGATCATGAACGGACGACACTGTAAACCGGAGATCATCACGGCGGGGTCGCGCCACCGTCATCGTTCGCGATCAAATACGGCGATCGATTCGGCGCCGACGTTGCGGAGAGCATCCATGATCGAGTTCCTCGCGGAGACACCCGTCGCCGGTTCCCTGGACGTCGCGTGGATCCACGGCCGCCGCGGCGAGCCTGCGATCCAGGTGCACTTCTACGACGAGCACACCGCGATCCTGCGGCAGAGCAAGCGGCTCAACTACGAGGCGCCCTTCATCTTTCTGCTCTTCGGCAACGACCGGGCCCTCCTGCTGGACACCGGCGCCACCGCCGACCCCGAGTCTTTCCCGCTGCGCGCGACCGTGGATTCGCTCATCGACGCCTGGCATCAAGAACACCCCCGTGACGCGTACGAGTTGGTGGTAGCGCACACCCACGGCCACGGCGACCACGTCGCCGCCGACCCGCAGTTCGCCGACCGCCCCGCCACCACGGTCGTCCCCCACCAGAACGAAGCCGTCCGCGCGTTCTTCGGCCTCACGGATGAGCCCACTAGCCATGCCTTATTCGATCTGGGCGGCCGGGTGCTGGAGGTCATCGGCTCACCGGGCCATCACGAGGCAGCCGTCACCATCCACGACCCGTGGACCGGGATCCTGTTCACCGGCGACACGGTCCTGCCCGGCCGCCTCTACGTCGCCGACCACGCCGCCTACCTAGCCACCCTCGAGAGCCTGGTCGCCTTCGCCGGCACCCACACCGTGACCCACGTGCTGGGCTGCCACATCGAGATGACCCGCAAACCCGGCCGCGACTATCCGCTGGGCGCCCAGTACCAGCCCCGCGAGCGCGCCCTGCAGATGACCGCCGCCCACCTCACCGCCATCCGCGACGCCACCGCCCAGGCCACCGGCCGCCCCGGCATCCACCGCCACCCGGACTTCATCCTCTACAACGAGCCCGGTAGGAAGGAACAGCGCAAGCTGCTGGCCCGAGCCCGCCTCCGCCGCTTCCAGGAGAAACTCCTCCGGCGCTGACCCAGCCCGCCGCTGTTCCGCGAGAACTCAAGCAGCGCGGCGAGCGCGAGACCGCCGACTGCGCGGCGCTAAGGCAAACGAATTCGCGCCGCCACGTTCGATGCCGGCACAAGCCCGCGCGGTATCCGAATCGCCGTCGGGAACATCTGTGACCAGGCCCGCAAGCATCGCGGGCCAGCACCGCAACATCACCTCACGGCGTTGGTGCCGTCCAGGAAAGATCGGAATGGGCTGCTCGCCTGGCGGAAGAGCACGGCTTGAACTGCAAGCCGGCTACGGCGAGCAGGCCGGCACGCGAGCGGGCTGGTACGCGCTCGAACGGCGGGATGGGGCCGTCGCCGGCGACTAAGCGCGAGCAGTGCCGGGTACCGTATTACGTGCGTAGTACGCTTGGGGGGTGCCATACGAATGGGATGATTGGGCGCTGGCTGCGCTCGTCGGCGTCGAGCCGTATGAGGTGCAGCAGCTCCTGGACGCCAAGCGGCGGTGGCCCCGGCGGGCTACCAGCTCCACCGGCGTTCCCGTCCTGACCGTGTGGGGCCGTACGGTGGCGGGCCGGCCGCTGATCGTTGCGGTCTACCACGTCGCCGGGATCACTTGGAAGATCATCGGTGCGCGGGAGATGACCGATGGGGAGCTGGTGGAGTTCGGGCAATGGGAGGAGACACGATGAGCCACGACAGCGACGTGCCGCGGACAGCCGAGCAGGTTGCCGCGTTCATGGATGGTCTTTCCTTCGAAGCCCCGCCCGGCCCGCAGGAGGAGCAAGCCCTGCTGGACTCGCTGCCGCCGGCGGGGTCGAGTGTCATGGTCGTGCGGTCGCTCCGGTTGCCGGCCGAGCTGGACGAGGCGGTTGCGGTTGCCGCCAAGGCGGCCGAAGTGCCCAAGACGGCCTGGATCCGGCAGGCGATCGAAATGGCCCTCGCGGTGCAGGCGGAAGACGACCAGCCGATCTCGCGCGCCGAGGCATTGCGCGCGCTGACCTTGCTGCGGCCGGCCCGCCACGTCGCCTGACCGAAGACCGGCCACCAATGCGGCGCGGGGGCTGGTTGCGCCGGGCCGCGGCGCGGAGGTTTGGCGGTATTGTCCGGCGAGGCGGCCTTTGTGTCGGCGCCGGGGCGACGAGGTCAGCTGGGCGGGTGGCGGCGCAGGCGGCGTAGGGCCAGGGCCAACTGCAGGCGCAGGCGGCCTTGCGGCTCGCGGATCGGCCAGCCGAGCAGGTGCTCGGCGGCGACTATGCGGTCCTGGAGCGTGGAGTGGTGCAGCCGTAGAGCGGTGGCTGCCGCGCGGAGACTGGGGGCGTCGGCGAAGGCATGCAGGGTGGACAAGGCCCAGGGTGCGGCGGCGGTCGCGTGTTCCAGGGCGCGCAGGTCGGGCACGTCGGCGGTGTCGGGTAGGTCGGCCAGCAGGGCCAGGGCGCCCAGATCCTCGTGGAGGACCACCGAGGGGCCAGGGTCCTCGGGGGTCCCGTCGGCGGCGAAGCGCAGCGCGATGCGGGCCGCCGCGTAAGAGGAGGGTAGGTCTGCCGGGGCGACTGCGGGGCCCACGCCGACGCGACCGGGTGGCGTGGAGGCGGCTTGCGGGGCCTCGGTGGTTGGTGCGGCGGCGACCTGGGCGGCATGTGCAGGGGGTAGGGAAACATCGGCGGGGAGCAGGAGGGGGCCGGTGACTGTCGCTGCGGCGTGAAAACGCGTGGAGTCGCTCATCTTCAGCGTGGTCGCTGCCTGACGCCGTACGTCAGAAGGAGCCGCGGCGTCGACGATCAGCTCGACCAACGCCGGGTCTTTCGCGGGGGCCCGGCCCCGCGTGCGGTCCAGGACCGCACGGGCAGCGCCCGCCGCACGCTCCAGGATCATCGCGTCCACCGGGCCGGGCTCGCCGGGGCGTTCCAGACACAGGGTGGCCGACGGGGCCAGGACCGAGTGCATCCAGGCGGGATCGGGCGGGGCGGAGCTGGGGGCGGCGTTGCCTGCCTGGTCGACGCGGATGTGGACGCGGCGGGAGAGGTCGTCGAGGCGGGCAGGGCAACCGGCCAGGACGGCCGCGCCGCGGACTATCGCCTGCAGGCCGGCCTTGTTCTCGGTCAAGCCGTCGAAGTAGGCGATGACCCGCAGCGCGGCTCCGGCGTCGGCGTCCAGTGCCGCCAGCCGCACTGCCAGGTCTTTCACGTCGACCCCCGGAGAGCCAGCGGTTGAATCAGCCGTTGAAGAGGCGGTTCAGCCAGCGTACTCGTGCGTCGCGGGCGTCCTGGCTCAGCTGGGCGGTGGGCGCCAGGCCGTCGAAGCCGTGGAAGCCGCCGGGCCAGACGTGCAGCTCGGCCCGGCCGCCGGCGTGCCAGATACGGGTTGCGTAGGTGACGTCCTCGTCGCGGAAGGTCTCGGCGGAGCCCACGTCGATGAAGGCGGGCGGCAGGCCCGAGAGGTCGGTGGCGCGGGCCGGCGCGGCGTAGGGCGAGACGTCGGGGCCGCCGCGGGAGTCGCCGAGCAGGGCGGTCCAGCCGAACTCGTTGGCGCCGTGGTCCCACACGCCGAGGCCGGCCATCTGGTGCGACGAGGGGGTGTCGTTGCGGTCGTCGAGCATGGGGTAGATGAGCATCTGGCCCAGCAGGGCGGGGCCGCCCTGGTCGCGGGCGCGCAGGGCGAGAGCGGCGGCCAGGCCACCACCGGCGCTGCCGCCGGCGACGATCATGCGGGCCGGGTCGAAGCCCAGCTCGTCGGCGTGGGCGGCGGTCCAGAGCAAACCGGCATAGCAGTCGTCGATCGGGCCGGGGTGCGGGGTCTCGGGGGCCAGACGGTATTCGACGGAGACGACGACGAGGTTGAACTGGGCGGCCCAGTCGAGCATCTCGACGACGCCGATACGGCGGTCGCCGAGGACCATGCCGCCGCCGTGGGTGTGGTAGATGCAGCCGAGTGTGCCGGTGGGGGCGGTCGGGGTGCAGATCAGCAGGGTGATGCCGGGGTCGTCGCCGAGGCCGGGGACCTCGCGTTCCTCGACCCGGAAGGCGCCGTCGCGCGCCAGCTCCTCCGCGGTCGGCATGGCCATGATCGAGCCGGAGCGCATGGTTTCGAGGAGATCGGCGTTCAGCGACGGCGGCATCATGTCGGCGAGGGCGCTGAGCGCGGCCCCGAGCTCGGGGTCGAACGGGGGCGGGGGCAGAGTGGTCGTCACGCGAACCTCCTGATGAATGGGGTGTGACCGCTGTCACCAGCATGAAACGAGGGGCGGCCGCGCCCGAGCGCCATCCGGCGGAAACTACCCGCCAGATGGCGGCTAAGGTCCAGGGATGGAACTGAACGATCAGGCCGCCCTCACCAGCGGCGCCGACTTCTGGTCCAGCACCGCGGCCGGCGCCGTCCCGGCGATCACCCTGACCGACGGCCCGCACGGCGTGCGCCTCCAGGGCGGCGACGATCTGCTCACCGGCCGGCCCGCCACCTGTTTCCCGCCCGCCGTGGCCTCCGGGTCCACCTGGGACCCCGACCTCCTGCGCCGGATGGGCGAGGCCCTCGGCGACGAATGCCGGGCGATGGGCGTGCAGGTGCTGCTCGGCCCCGGCATCAACCTCAAGCGGACCCCGCTCGGCGGGCGCAACTTCGAGTACTTCAGCGAGGACCCGCTCGTCGCCGGGATGCTCGCCGCCGCCTGGGTTTCCGGGCTTCAGAGCCGCGGCGTGGGCGCGTCGCTGAAGCACTTCGCGGTCAACAGCCAGGAGACCGACCGCATGCGCGTCAGCGCCGACGTCGACGAGCGGTCGCTGCGCGAGCTCTACCTGCGCGCCTTCCAACGGGTGGTCACGACGGCCCAGCCGTGGACCGTGATGTGCGCCTACAACAAGGTGAACGGCGTCTACGCCAGCCAGAACCATTTCCTGCTCACCGAGGTGCTGCGGGACGAGTGGGGTTTCCGCGGCGTCGTCGTTTCCGACTGGGGAGCGGTGGTCGACCGGGTGGAAGCCGTCCGCGCGGGCCTCGACCTGACCATGCCCGGCCCCGATGCGACCGGCGACCAGGCGCTGGCCGACGCGGTCAACGACGGCCGTCTCCCGGCGCCGATTCTCGCCCAGGCCGCTCAGCGGGTCTCCGACCTGGTCGCCAAAACCTTTAAGGACCAGGCTGACGCGTACGATGTGAGCGCGCACCACGAGCTGGCGCGGGAGATCGCCGCGCGGGGCATCGTGCTCCTCAAGAACGAGGGCGACCTGCTTCCGCTGAGCGCCGGCCAGACCGTCGCCGTGCTGGGCGAGCCGGCCCGCACCCCGCGCTACCAGGGCGGTGGCAGCTCCCAGATCACCCCGACCCGCCTTGACGACGCTCTCACCGCGATCTCGGAGTCGGCCCCCGGCAAGGTCACCTTCATCACCGACCCCGCCCTCGCCGCGCGGTCCGACGTCGCGATCGTCTTCGCCGCCACCGAGCAGGAGACCGAGGGCGCCGACCGCGAGTCCCTCGACCTCCCGCGCGAGCAGCTCGATCTGATCGCCCGGGTCGCGGCGGCCAATCCCCGTACGGTGGTGGTCCTCTCCAACGGCGCGGTGGTCGCCACGTCGCCCTGGGACAGCGCGGTTCCCGCCCTCATGGAGGGCTGGCTGCTCGGCCAGGCCGGCGGCAGTGCCATCGCCGACGTCCTCTTCGGCCGCGTCAACCCGTCCGGCCGGCTCGCCGAGACCATCCCGATGAAGCTCGCCGACCACCCCTCGTACCTGGACTTCCCGGGCGAGGCCGGCCACGTCCGCTACGGCGAGGGCATCCACGTCGGCTACCGCGGCTTCGACGCCCGGGCGCAGGAGGTCGCCTATCCCTTCGGCTTCGGTCTCTCCTACACCACCTTCGCGTACGGGGAGGCCACCGCGACCCTCTCGGACATCGGCGATCTCGAGATCCGCCTTGCCGTCAGCAACACCGGCTCCCGGGACGGCCGTGAGGTGGTTCAGGCGTACGTCAGCCTCGATGGCTCCCGAGTCCGTCGCGCGCCGCGAGAGCTGAAGGCCTTCGCGAACGTCCCCATCGCCGCCGGCTCTTCCCGCGAGGTGACCCTTCACATCGACCGTGCCGACCTTGCCTATTGGGACACGAAACTTTCCCGCTGGGTCGTCGAGAACGGCACCTACACGATTTCGGTGGGCGCCTCGTCCCGCGACATCCGCACCACCGTGGCGGTCGAGATCCCCGGCGACGAGGCCCGCTACCCCCTGACCGCCGACTCCACGCTCGGCGAGTGGCTCTCCGACCCGCGCGGTGCCGAGGTCCTCATGGATGTCTTCGCCAAGATGGCCGCCGAGGGCGGCGGTGGGATGGCCGGCGCGCTGACCATGGACCCCGCGATGCTGCAGATGGCGATGAGTTTCCCGCTCGTCCGGATGGCGATGTTCCCCGGCAGTCCCTTCACCGCCGAGGCCCTCGCCGAGCTGGTGGAGGCCGCCAACAGCTAGGGCGAGCCCGCCTCAGGCGAGGCCGGCGTCGTGGGCGAGCAGGGCTATCTGCGTCCGGTTGTCCAGGCTCAGCTTGGTCAGGATGTGCGACACGTGCGTCTTCACCGTGGCCAGCGTCATGTCGAGCGCCGCGGCGATCTCGGCGTTGTTGCGGCCCTGGCCGACCGCCACCACCACGTCGCGCTCGCGCGGGCTCAACGCCGCCAGCGTCGCCTTGGCGCGCGCGTACGCGCCGGCCTGGACCGCGACCCGATCCATCAACCGCCGGGTGATGCCCGGCGACAGGATCGGCTCGCCGGCCGCGACCTGCCGGACCGCGTCGGCGATCCGGGCCGGCGGCGTGTCCTTGAGCAGGAAGCCGCTGGCACCGGCACGCAACGCGTGCAGGATGTTCTCGTCGGTGTCGAAGGTCGTCAGCACGATGATCTCGGGCGGGCGCGGCCGCGCCCGCAGGCGGCGGGTCGCCGTGATGCCGTCGACTCGTGGCATGCGCAGATCCATCAGTACGAC
Source organism: Actinoplanes sp. CA-142083 (assembly GCF_050942195.1). Lineage (NCBI taxonomy): Bacteria > Bacillati > Actinomycetota > Actinomycetes > Micromonosporales > Micromonosporaceae > Actinoplanes > Actinoplanes sp. CA-142083. The sequence goes on along the minus strand of NZ_CP192076.1, from coordinate 4,825,662 downwards.
GTCTGGGGCGTGCCGATCGGCAGCGGCCGGCACCTGATCGCCGTCGGCGGCCTCACCGACCACGGAGATCCCCGGCGCGCCGTCCAGCATCATCGTGAGGCCGGCGCGCACCAGCGCGTCGTCGTCGACCACGAGCACGCGCACCGGCTGAGTCACGCCGGCCACGGTATCAGCGCGTGCAGCCGGAACTCGCCGCCGATCTCCTGGTGGTCGAGCCGCCCGCCGGCCAGGTGCACCCGCTCGGTGAGGCCGACCAGGCCCGCACCCCCGGACCAGTCGGGCGTCGCGCGTTGCGGCGGCAGCTCGTTCCGTACGTCGATCTCCAGCCCTTCGCCGGGCCCGCCGCGCAACGCGACCCGGACCACCTGCCCGGCCGCGTGTTTCCGCGCGTTGGTCAGGCCCTCCTGGATGACCCGGTAGGCCGTGCGGGCCACCGCCGGTGGCGCCTCGGCGGGCTCGTCGACGGTGTCGCGCAGCTGAACCTCGGTGCCGGCCTCGCGGGATTCCTCGACCAGCCGCGGCACGTCGGTCAGCACCGGCTGCGGACGGCCGGCGTCACCGTCCTCCGGGGCGTCCTCGCGCAGCAGTGAGATCACCTCGCGGAGCTCCTCGAGTGCCTGGTGCACGCCGCTGCGCACCACGCCGGCCGCCCGGGACAACTGCTCGGGCGAGGAGTCGGGCCGGTACTCCATCGCGCCGGCGAACGTGGCCAGCAGCGAGAGCCGGTGGGCGAGGACGTCGTGCATCTCCCGGGCGATCTTGCGGCGTTCCAGCATGCGCGCCTCGGCGACCCGGCGGCCCTGTTCCGCCTCGGCGCGGCGGGCACGCTCGTGCAACGAGCGGATCAGCGCCTCCCGGGCCCGCGCCCACGCGCCCCAGCCGAGCAGCGCGCCGTATCCGAGGGCTACCAGCACCAGCCACCACCCGTACGACATGCCGCCGTGGGAACGCCAGGCGCCCTGGATCGCGTGCGCGACGATCCCGCCCGCCGCCACCGCGATCGCGACCGGGAAGCGCCGCCGCCGGGCCACCTGCACCGCGCCGATCGTGGCCGGCGGGGTCGCGGCCGGCGACACCGCGGCGAGGGCGGTCAGCACGACCGTGGCGGAAACGGGACGCCACAACGTCAGCGGCGTCAGCGCCCAGCTGAGCACGCCAGCCACCAGGTCGAGGGCGAAGAGCGGGCCGAGCGCGCGGCCGGCCCACCACCCCACGATCGTTGCCGCGATCAGCACGCCGGAGACGGCCGTCACGGTGGCGACGGCCCCCGCGCCGGGGCGCCGGTCGCAGTCTTCGGAACTGTCCACGCCGCGAGACTAACCAGCAGGTGGCGACGGGCGACACCATCCAAAGTCGTAGGCCGGACCCACTTCGGAAAGATCCCGCGGGGCCGGCGGCCCGATGTGCGGACCCGCCCCGGACCGCGACGCTCATCGGCATGACGAACGACATGCAGCAGACCAGCACCAACCGGATTCCCGCACGGCGTACCGGCCGGGCCGTAGCCGTCGCCGGGGCAGTGGCGAGCGCCCTGATCCTCTGGGCTGTGAACGACCCCTGGGGCGGCATCGACCTCGCCGTCCGCCAGGGCGGCGCCGTCCGGCACGTGGGCCCGGTCGCCGTCGCGGCCACCGCGCTGATCGCCGGCCTGGCCGCCTGGGGCCTGCTCGCGCTGCTGGAGCGCACCGTCCGGCGGCCCGCCCGCACGTACCGGATCATCACGTCGATCCTGCTGGCGCTCTCGCTGCTCGGCCCGCTGGGCAGCGGCATCGGCACCAGCAGCAAGCTCGTCCTGCTCGCCATGCACCTGACCGTGGGCGCGATCCTGATCATCGGGCTTCCGGGCCGCCGCAACCGCTAGCCGCTCCCGGGCCGGGGTATCGCCGCCGCCGGCGATACCCTCGATCCGGGCCGGCGGGAGGTGCGATGGCGGGGCGCGGGTGGCAGGCAGTTCGGGCCGTGACCGCCGCTGCGGTCGTCATGGTGGCGCTGGCCTGTGGCTCGGCGGACACTCCATCGGCTGCTGTGCCGGCCGGCAGCACCAGCGTCGTGAAGATCGGTGGCCGGCAGGTCACCGTCCATGTCCCGGGCTCCTACGATCCGGCCCGGCCCGCGCCGCTGGTCGTCGGCCTGCACGGGCACACCTCCAGCGGCACGGATCTGGAGGCGTACCTGCGGCTGACCCCCGAATCGGACCGGCGGGGCTTCGTCTACGCCTATCCCGACGGCTCGATCGATGAGCGGGGCGATCGTTTCTGGAACGCCACCGACGCGTGTTGCGCCTTCTTCAGTCCCGCGCCCGACGACTCCCGCTACCTCAGCGAGCTCATTTCCACGCTCGAGAGCTCCTACCGGATCGACCGCGGCCGCGTCTACCTGATCGGCCATTCGAACGGCGGGTTCATGGCGTTCCGGATGGCCTGCGACCACGCCGGCCAGATCACCGCGATCGTCTCCCTCAACGGCGCCAGCTGGAACGACCCCGCTCGCTGCCGGCCGTCCGAACCGGTGAGCGTGCTCGCCATCCACAGCAGCGCCGACGAGACTGTCGCCTTCGACGGCGGCGTCATCGACGGCGACGCTTACCCGTCGGCGGCCACCACGGTCGCCCAGTGGCGAGACTACGACCGGTGCGCCGGCGCCGGCCGCGACGGTCCCGCGCTCGACCTGGTCACCGACCTGCCGGCCGCCGAGACGTCGGTGCGCGCTTACGTGGCGGGTTGCGCCCGCGGTTCGACCGTCCAGGCGTGGACCATCAACGGCGGCACCCACGCGCCGCGGCTGGGCCCCGCCTTCGCCCCAGCCGTGACAAACTTCCTGCTCTCCCAGGCCAAACCGGCTCGGTGAGGCGCGAGCTAGAGGGGCGCCGGCGCCGCATGAACCGCGCGGCGCGGTTCGTACCAGGTGCTGCCGACCGGCTCGGCCGCCATGTTCCAGCTCCACGAGATCGTGGGCGTGACCCGCAGGAAGTGGCCCGGCCCGACCATCCCGATCCGGTCGAAGGGCCCTTCGGCAACGCCGTAGACCCGGATCGAGCGGGCGATGAACGGGTCGAAGGACACCATGTCGTCCACCACCAGCGCCACCTTCTGGTTTCCGGCCGCCACGTTGCGGAACTTCCGGGTGGCGAAGACGGTGGCTCCCGACCCGCCGACCCAGAAGTAGGTGCCGTCGAACTCGAACGCGAGCGGAACGACATCCGGTTGCCCCTCGCGGCCGACGGTCGCGAGCCGCGCTACCGGCTGCGAACGCAGGTAGGCGATTTCCTGGTCAGTGAACGACATGACCCACTTCCTATCGGATCCTCGGAGCGCGTCGAATGCCGGGTCACCGCCACGGGCGGAAGGTATGGCAATGTCTCGGCGTGACCATGAACCAGCGGCTCGTCGATGCCGCGATCGAGCAGATGAATCGCCGGTGGCCCGGGGACGAGGACGGTGGCGCCGCGGCCGTGTGCCTGGAGGACGGCGAGATCCTGACCAGCGTGTGCCTCGACAATCTCAACGGTGGCGTCTCTCTGTGCCACGAGACCGGGGCGATCTGCCAGGCGTACACGTTGAACAAGCGGGTGACCGCCTCGGTCTGCGTGCTGCGGGAGGCGGGCAGCTCGGAGATCGTCGTGCTGGCGCCGTGTGGCATCTGCCAGGAGCGGCTCGCCCTGTGGGGCCCGGAGGTGCAGGTCGGCGTCGGTGACCCGGGCAGCCCCACGGGGTGGTCGGTGCGCACGCTCCTCGAGGTGAATCCGTATTACTGGGGTGCCCATTTCGCCGACGGCGGGCGCTGGCCGTCGGAAGCGCGGCATTCCTCTTAGCGGAACGCCATGGGGTCCCAGCCGGCGCCGTAGCGCAGCAGTCCCCGCCAACGGCACACGAAATGCATGCGCCCGACTCTAGGCGGGATGGACCGCCGTCGAGGCTCGGGGCACCAGGCGGCCGGGCAGGGCGCGGCGGCCGTGGGCCGGGTCGCCGTTGATGGCGTCCAGCAGCATCTCGGCGGCCGTGCGGCCGATGCCCTCCAGGTCCATGTCGATGCTGGTCAGGGCCGGGCGGCAACCGTCGACCATGACGTCCCAGTTGTCGAAGCCGACCAGGGCGATGTCGGCGGGGACGCGGCGGCCCGACTCCTGCAAGGCCTCGGCCAGGCCGCGGGCGATCTGGTCGCTGCCGCAGAAGACCGCGTCCACCTCGGCGCCGGTGGACAGCAGGATCCCGGCGGCCTGGCGGCCCCACGCCTCGCTCCACTCGCCGAACAGGACGGGCGCCGCCGGCTCCAGGCCCGCCGACGAAAGCGAGGAAAGTGCCGCGGAAGCGCGGACCGTGGCGGAGTGGTGGTGCTCGGGGCCGGTGACGTGGGCGATGCGGCGGCGGCCGATGGCCAGCAGGTGCTCGATCGCGCGGCGGGCGCCGTCGGCCTCGTCGGGGACCACCGAGCAGTCGGACGGGTCGGTCGAGCTGATGAACGCGTAGACCACCGGCACCGGCAGGGCCTGCCCGATCGGCGGGCGGGCCTGGGTGCGGCGGCCGGTCACGATGATGCCGTCGACCTGGCGGCCGAGCAGGGTGCGCAGGTAGTACTGCTCGCGGATCGGGTCGTCGCGGGCGTCGCAGAGGAACACCGACACCTGGCCGGCGCCCAGCGCGTCCTCGGCGCCGATCAGCAGCGGAATGCTGAAGCGGCCGATGCTGTCGGTGGTGATCATCCCGACCGTGTAGGTGCGGCCGGCCTGCAGGCTGCGGGCGGCGGCGTTGGCGATGAAACCCAGCTGCTCGGCGGCCTCCTGGACGCGCTGGCGGGTCTCGGGGCGCAAGGCGCCGCGACCGTTGAGCGCCTTGGAGGCCGTCCCGGGGGAAACTCCGGCAAGGGCCGCGACCTCGCTGATGGTGGCGGCCCGATCGATGGTTCCCAGTGTTTCCTCCCCGTTTTCCGTGCTCGGCAACCAAACCGTAACGCCCCCTTGACAGCCCTGCAAGGCCCTCCCTAGCGTTCAGGGCAATCGTTTTCCTTCCGTTTCTTCCTCCTCGGAAACCAAGGGGTACCGAATATGACCCTCTCCCGCCGGGTGTGGGGCGCCATGGCCGCCCTGTCGCTCGCCGCCGGCATGACGGCCGCCTGCTCCAACGACGACAGCGCCGGCGACAGCGGCAACGCGGCAAGCGGCACCTACAACATCTGGGACCCGTACCCCCAGTTCGACGACTCCTCCGACTGGGTCAAGCTGCTGCAGAAGTGCGGCACCGACGCCGGCGTGACCGTCAAGCGCACCGGTTACGACACCACCGATCTCACCAACAAGGCCCTGCTCGCCGCCCAGCAGGGCAACTCCCCCGACGTGCTGATCGTCGACAACCCGGTGGTCTCCACGCTGGCCGAGGCGGGCGTGCTCACCACCACCGACGACACCAAGATCGACACTTCGGCGGTCTCGCCCAACCTGCTCGCCGCCGGCCAGCTCGACGGCAAGACCTACGGCATCCCGATCGGCGCGAACACACTCGCGCTCTACTACAACAAGAAGGTCCTGGACGCGGCGAAGGTCGACCCCGCCTCCGTCAAGGACTGGGCGAGCCTGACCGCCGCGCTCGAGAAGGTGAAGGCGGCCGGCAAGAAGGGCATCACGTTCTCGGCGATCGGCACCGAGGAGGGCTCGTTCCAGTTCCTGCCCTGGTTCTGGGGCTCGGGCGCCAACCTCACCCAGCTCGACTCGGCCCAGGGCGTGGCGTCGCTGACCCTGTGGACGGACTGGCTGAAGAAGGGTTACGCCCCCAACTCCGTTCTCAACAACACGCAGACCACGAGCTGGCAGGAGTTCGCGACCGGCGACTTCGCGTTCAGCGAGAACGGCACGTGGCAGCTGGCCAACGCCAAGAAGACCGGCTTCGAGTACGGCATCATCCCGATCCCGGCGCAGGCCGGCGGGACGGCTCCGGCGCCCACCGGCGGCGAGTTCGTGACCGCCCCGGTGCAGAACGACACCGGCAGGTACGCCACCAGCGAGAAAATCATCAAGTGCCTGACGAACGAGGAGAATGCGCTCACGACGGACACGACCCTCTCGTACGTGGCGGCCACCAAGGCGGTCCAGGAGAAGCAGGTCGCGGCCAACCCGGAGCTGAAGGTGTGGGTCGAGGCGGTCGGCGCCGCGAAGGGCCGGACCAGCGACAACCTCGGCACCAAGTACCCGAAGATCTCGGAGCAGATGTGGACGGCGTTCCAGGCCGCTCTCTCCGGCAGCAAGCAGCCGCAGGAAGCCCTGACCGCGGCCCAGACCGCGGCAGCCGCGGCGACCAAGTGACCGACGTGCTGACCCGTTCCGAGGCGGCGGTCGCCGCCCCGGAACGGGTACCTCGAAGAAGCAAAGGGCAATGGGCGGCCTGGGGCTTCCTCGCCCCGGTCGTGATCTACCTGGTCGCCTTCTACGCGTACCCGCTCTACCGCAACCTCGACCTGAGCCTGCACAAGTACACGGTCCGCTCGTTCGTGCAGGGCGGGGCGCCGTTCAGCGGCCTCGACAACTACCGGGCGGTCATCGACAACCCGACGTTCTGGCCGGCGCTGACCCACACGGTACTGTTCACCGGCGTATCGCTGATCTTCCAGTTCTCGATCGGGATGGCGCTGGCGGTCTTCTTCGCCCAGAACTTCCGGCTCTCGGCCACTCTGCGAGCGCTCTTCCTCGTACCGTGGCTGCTGCCTTTGATCGTGAGCTCTTCGACCTGGTCGTGGATGCTGAACAGCGATTCGGGCGTGGTGAACGCGGTCCTCGGCGCGCTAAAGATCCCCGAAGTCAACTGGCTGACGTCCCCGCAATGGGCACTCACGTCCGTGATCATCGCGAACATCTGGATCGGCATCCCGTTCAACCTGGTCGTGCTCTACAGCGGCCTGCAGGCCATCCCGAGCGACATCTACGAGGCCGCCGCGCTCGACGGCGCGACCGGCTGGCAACGCTTCTGGCGGGTCACCTTCCCGCTGCTGCGGCCGGTTTCGGCGATCACGCTGCTGCTCGGCCTGGTCTACACGCTCAAGGTCTTCGACATCATCTGGATCATGACGAAGGGCGGCCCGACGGACTCGTCCACCACCTTCGCCACCTGGTCCTACAAGCTCAGCTTCGGCAACCTGCTGCCGCAGTTCGGGCCGGGCGCGGCCGTCGGCAACCTCCTGATCGTCATGGCGCTGATCTTCGGCCTGCTCTACATCCGCACCCAGCGGAAGGCCATGTCATGAGAAGTCGCGTCAAGACCGGCATCGCGATCCTGCTCACCGCGATCATGCTCTTCCCGGTCTACTGGATGATCAACGTGTCCTTCACCAAGGACACCGACATGCGCCACGACCCGCCCTACCTGTTCCCCATCCACGGCACGCTCGAGGGATATCGGGCCGTCATCGACCAGCAAATGCCCTACTTGGGTACGAGTCTGCTCGTGGGCCTGGGCACCGTGGCGCTCACCCTCGCCCTGTCCGCCCCCGCTGGTTACTCCCTCGCGAAGCTGCGACCGCGCGGTGGCGGGGCGCTGAGCTTCGTCCTGCTGATGGCCCAGATGATCCCCGGCATCATCATGGCGATGGGCTTCTACGCCATCTATCTCAAGCTCGGCGTGCTCAACAGCGCCGCCGGCCTGGTCCTCGCCGACTCGACCATCGCCGTCCCGTTCGGGGTCCTGATCTTCACGGCCTTCATGTCGGGAATCCCAAGCGAGCTGCTCAACGCCGCCAAGATCGACGGCGCCGGGACGTGGCGGACGTTCCGCTCGGTGGTGCTGCCGGTCAGCCGCAACGCGATCGTCACGGTCAGCCTCTTCGCGTTCCTCTGGGCGTGGTCCGACTTCGTCTTCGCCACGACGCTCGACGGCGGCGGCGCCCGCCAGCCCATCACGCTCGGCATCTACCACTACATCGGCAACAACAACCAGCAATGGAACGCGATCATGGCCACCGCCGTCATCGCCTCCATCCCCGCAACGCTGCTGCTCATCCTGGCGCAGCGCTACGTGGCCGCCGGCGTCACCGCCGGCGCCGTGAAAGATTGAGGATCCACATGGAAGGCCCCGCCGCGCCCACCCCGTCGGCGCTCGCCGCGCTGCGCCCGCTGCCGCTCGACGCCGTCCGGCTCGACCCCGGCGGGCTGCTCGGCGGCTGGCAGGAGCGCAACGCGTCCGCCACGCTGCCGCACTGCCTCGACCAGCTGACCGCCTACGGCAACCTCGCCAACCTGCGCCGGGTGACCGGCGACTCGGACGAGAAGTTCGCCGGCATGTGGTTCGCCGACACGGATGTCTACAAGACCCTCGAGGCGACGGCCTGGGAGATCGGGAGATCCGGCGGGTCCACGGAGTGGATGGCCGACATCGCGGCGCTGCTGGAGAAGGCGCAGGACGCCGACGGCTACCTGAACTCGTACTACCAGGTCGACCACCGCGACGAGCAGTGGAGCGACCTGGGGTTCAGCCACGAGATGTACACCGCGGGGCACCTGATCCAGGCCGCCGTCGCGGCGGCACGAGCCGCCGGCAGCCCGCAGTTGGTCACCGTGGCGCGCCGGTTCGCCGATCTGCTCGTACGGAAATTCGGGCCGGACGGCGCGGACGTGATCGACGGCCACCCGGAGGTGGAGACCGCGCTGGTCGAGTTGTACCGGCTGACCGGCCACGAGCCGTATCTCGCGCTGGCCCAGCGGTTTCTGACCCTGCGCGGGCACGGGCTGCTGGGTGAGGGCCGCTTCGGGCCGCGCTACTGGCAGGACCACGCGCCGCTGCTCGACACCGACGAGGCGACCGGCCACGCGGTGCGGCAGGTCTATCTGCTCGCCGGCGCGGTCGACGTGGCCGTCGAGACCCACTCGGCGGAGCTGCTCGCGGCCGTCGAGCGGATCTGGGAGTCGGCGCTGGCCGGCAAGACGTACCTCACCGGCGGCATGGGCTCGCGGCACAAGGACGAGGGCTTCGGCGACAACTACGAGCTGCCGCCGGATCGCGCTTACGCGGAAACTTGCGCGGCGATCGGCAGTTTCCAGCTCGCATGGCGTCTCCTGCTCGCGACCGGCAAGGCGCGTTACGCCGACGAGATGGAACGCGCCCTCTACAACGGCATCGCGGGGAGCACGGCTCGCGACGGCCGATCCTTCTTCTATTCCAACCCCCTGCAATTGCGTACGGGTCATGACGGCTCCCATGAGGACACTCCGTCGCAGCGGCTCACCTGGTACTCCTGTGCCTGTTGCCCCCCGAATCTCGCCCGGCTGATGGCCTCGCTGCAGGCGTACGCGGCGACCGGTTTTGAAAATGGCCTGCAGCTGCATCTGTATGCGGCGGGCACGGTGACGGCCGGCGGATTCCGCCTCGGCGTGCGCACGTCCTATCCGTGGGACGAGCGGATCGACATCACCGTCGAGGAGGCCGGCAAGGGCCCGTTCACGCTCGCGCTGCGGGTCCCGGCGTGGTGCCGCGAGGCCCGGCTGACCGTGAACGGCTCGCTGGTGCGCGCCGGCGCCCAGGAGGGCTATCTGCGGATCACCCGTACCTGGAAGGCCGGCGACGTGGTGACGCTGGTGCTGGCGATGCCGCCGCGCCTGGTGACCGCGCATCCGCGGGTCGACGCGGTCCGGGGCAGTGCGGCCCTGACCCGGGGTCCGGTCGTCTACTGCCTGGAGCACGCGGATCTGGCCGCCGACGGTTCCTTCGAGGACTGGGAGCTGGACGCCTCGTCGCCGCTCTCGGTGGCGGAGCATGAGCTCGCGCCCGCCATCCGCGCGGAGTTCCGCCGTCGTCCGGACACCTCGGGTCCGCTCTACCAGCCGCTCGCGGACGCCACGCCCGGCTCGGAATCGGTGACCGCGCCGGCCATCCCCTACTTCCTCTGGGCGAACCGCGCGCCCGGCCCGATGCGCGTATGGATCCCGTTGACCTGAGGTTTCCCCGGGGCGGTACGTTGCTCAGATGCACCGGCCGCGTACCGCCACCATCCGCGATGTGGCAGCCCTGGCGGGCGTCTCGGTCGGCACCGCGTCGAAGGCGCTCAACGGCCGGGGCTCCCTGCGGGCCGACACGATCGCCCGCGTCCGCCAGGCCGCCGACCAGCTCGACTTCCACCCCAACCCGGCCGCCCGCAGCCTGCACGCCGGCCGCACCTACACGGTCGGGATGATCACCACCGACACCATCGGCCGGTTCAGCATCCCGCTGCTGATCGGCGCGGAGGACACCCTCGGCGCCGGCGAGATGTCGGTGCTGCTGTGCGACGCCCGCGACGACCCGATACGCGAGCAGCACCACCTGCGCACCCTGCTGGGCCGCCGGGTCGACGGCATCATCGTCACCGGCCGCCGGGCCGGCACCCGCCCGCCACTGGCCGCCACCTCCGGCGTCCCGGTGGTCTACGCGTTCCTCGCCTCGGCGTCGCCCGATGACTGCTCGGTCGTGCCCGACGAGCCCGGCGGCGCCCGCCTCGCGGTCGACCACCTGCTCACCGTGGGCCGCCGCCGGATCGCCGTGGTGACCGGCCCCGAGCACCACCACTCGGCCCGGGTCCGGGCCGCCGCGACGATCGAGCGCCTCGCCGGGCACGGCCTGGAGCCGGTGACCCCACCGCTGCACGGCGAGTGGAGCGAGTCCTGGGGCCGCCAGGGCGTCGGCCTGCTCCTCGCCCAGCAGGTCGATTTCGACGCCGTCGTCTGCGGCAGCGACCAGATCGCCCGCGGCGCCGCCGACACCCTGCGCGAGGCCGGCCGCCGTGTCCCGCAGGACGTGGCGCTGGCCGGCTTCGACAATTGGGACGTGATCGCGCTGGCCAGCCGCCCGCCGCTGACCAGCATCGACATGGACCTCGAGGGCCTGGGCCGGGCGGCCGCCGAGCTGCTGCTGCAGGCGATCGAGGGCAACCCCTCCCCCGGCGTCCACCCGCACCCGGCCAAGCTGGTCATCCGCGACTCAACCGTCCCGGCCTGACCCTCAGCAGCGCCGGATCACGTGGTCGGCCTGGTCCGGGTAGTCGACGTAGGGGATGCGCCCGTACTCGATCGCGCTGAACAGGTACTCGTCGAGGGCGTGAGCCCACTCCGGGTGGCCGTAGTCCTGGTGGTTGTAGAAGTCGACGACGTCGTCGACGGCGTTGTGCACCGAAGCCGTGCGGTCGTTCCACTTGTACTTGCCGAGGTCCTGCCAGCCGCACGAGCTGAGCTTGCCGCGCGGATACCCGAACTCGTAGTTGTCGTAGAAGCAGAACCAGTCGAACGGGCAGTCGTCGGGATTCCCGAACGCGGCGACGGCGCCCGGCATCGCGTACGTGACCACGAACTTCCCGCCGTCGTAGGACACCTCGTTCGGCGCGGTCTGCACGCCGCCCGGTGCGTACCGCATCTGCAACGCGATCTGCTGCTTCAGCTCGGCGGCGGAGCCCGCCTGCCGGCCCAGCCGGTCGAGTATCTGGTCGTGGCTCAAAGCCTGCAGCGGCGTGGCGTCGGCGCGCGTGGCGCCCACCGCCACCAGGGTCAGCGCGGCGATCAGCGCCGCCGCGAGTCGTCGTGCGTGAAACACGGCGTTCCTCCTCGAGTCGCCCGGCTTCCCCGTGGCAGCCGGCGCGCCCCTGGTCTAGCAGCGTCGACCGTCCACACTCAACGGTGCTGCAGAAACCCGCAACTCACGCGGGCAGCCGGATGGTGAAGACCGCGCCGCCCGGGCTGGCGGCCGTCACCGTGCCGCCATGGGCCTCGACCAGCTTCTTCGTGATGGCCAGCCCCAGCCCGCTGCCGCCGGTCTGCCGGCTGCGCGACTTCTCGGCCCGCCAGAAGCGCTCGAACACCAGCGGCAGATCCTCGGCGGCGATGCCCGGCCCCTCGTCGGCCACCTCGATCTCGACCCATGGCGAAGACAACCGGGCGGAGAGCGTCACCGTCCCGCCCGGCGGCGAGTGCCGGACGGCATTGGTCGTCAGGTTGGTGACGGCCTGCCGCAGCCGCAGCGGGTCGGCGGTCACCATCAGGCCGGGCGGCGCGACGACCCGGTGACCGCGCCCGACCTGCCGCAGCAGCACGGCGACGTCGACCGGGCCCGGGTGCAACCGCAGCTCGCCGGCGTCGGCCGCGGACAGGTCGCGCAGGTCGTCGAGGATGTGCGAGAGCAGCAGCGCCTCCTCCAGCAGCGACGACACCAGCGCCCGGTCCATCGTCGCGACGCCGTCCTCGGCCGCCTCGAGCCAGCCGCGGATGTTCGTGACCGGGGTGCGCATCTCGTGGGCGATGTCGCCGACCAGGTCGCGGCGCAGCTGCTCGACCTCCTGGCGGCGGGCGGCCATGTCGTTGAAGACCGTGCCCAGCCGGGCGATCTCGTCGTTGCCGGTCACCCGCACCCGTGCCCCGGCGTCGCCGTCGCGCATCCGCTGGGCGGCGCCGGTGAGGGCGCGCAGCGGGCGGGCGAGCCGGCCGCCGACGAGCGCGCCGCCGGCGATCGTCACCAGCAGGACCAGGGCGCTCACCCCGACGATGCGGGCGCGGTTGGCGGGCGACAGGTCGAAGCCGGTGACCGGCGAGGCGCCGGGCGCGGTCAGGTACAGCAGCGCGGCCGGCGCCACGTAGGGGGTCAGCTGCGAGCGCCGCGCCTGGGCCAGGCAGCGATCCACGGCGGCGTCCTGGCCGAGGCCGGCGCGGACCGCGGACGGGTCCTGCCAGCGCCAGCCGAAGTCGGGCGCGACCCGGACCGCCGGCACACGATGCGGGCTCAGGCAGGCGTTGACCAGGCCGTCGAGCTGGGCGATCGCCTTGCGCTCGGTGCCGGTCGGCTCGGCCAGGACGCCGCGCGGGCGCAGGCAGGCGTCGTCGCGGCTGAGGTCGGCGCCGGGCGTCTCGACCAGCGGGCGGCCGCTGGGACCGACCACGACGCGGGCGTGGCGCACCACGCGGTCCGCGGGCGCGGCGGCCGGGCGCGAGTCGCCGGCCGGTGTCGTACGCAGGCAGGTGACGACCTGGTCGGCCAGGCCGCGCAGGGCGGTCTTCTCGGCCGGCGGCAGCATGAACGGGCCGACCGCGCGGCCGTCGATGCCGCCGCCGAGGTCCTGCAACGGATCCACGGTGGCCGACGGGCGGGCCGGCAGCGCTCCCCGGCCGGAATCCAGCAGGGGATGACCGGCAAAGGTGGTGAGGGCGACGCGGTGACCGGTCGATCGCGCGAGGGACTGCACCAGCGGCGCGGCGCCGGACCAGGAACGGTGGGTGGCGGCGTAGCCGAGCAGCGTGTCGTAGACGCGGGCGTCGTCGGTGAGGGCCTGCGCCTGCTCCTGCCGGATCGCCCGGGTCGTGGTGCGCACGGCCAGCCACGCGGTCGCCGCGATCGAGCAGATGGAGACCACGGCGAGGGCGGCGAGCAGGCGCACCCGCAGCGAGCGCATCACGCGGCGGCGAGCTTGTAGCCAACCCCGTACACGGTCACCAGCAGGTCGGGCTCGCGCAACTTCTTGCGGAGATTCATCACGTGTACGTCTACCGTGCGCACCGTCACGTACCGGTCGAACCCGTGCAGGCGGCGCAGCAGCTGGGCCCGCGTGAACACCCGGCCCGGCTCCTCGGCCAGGGCCTCCAGCAGCTGGAACTCGCCGGGCGTGCAGTCGACCGGGCGATCGCCGAGGAACACCTCATGACGTACGGGATCGACCCGCAACGCACCCACCCGCAGCGCGGACGGCCGGGGCGCGGAGCGTCGCAGCAGCGTGCGCACCCGGGCGGCCAGCTCTCGAGGGCTGTACGGCTTGGTCAGGTAGTCGTCGGCGCCCAGGCCGAGGCCGAGCAGCAGGTCGTCCTCGGTCGCCCGCGCGGTCAGCATCAGCACCGGCAGATCGGACTCGCGGCGCAGCGCCCGGCACACGTCGAGCCCGTCCATCCGCGGCATCATCACGTCGAGGACCAGCAGGTCGGGCCCGCCGCGCCGCCACTGTTCGAGCGCGGACCGGCCGTCGCCGACCACCGTGACGGAGTGCCCGTCGTGCTCGAGGTAGCGGCGCACCAGCTCCGCCTGTTTCGCGTCGTCCTCGGCCACCAGCACGTGCGCACACATGGCGGCGAGTGTAGGCGGCAACATCACCCGCTCACGGATTCCTGACAGGTTCCATAAAAGTCCCCGGCACTGTCGCTCGGCATGCGGAAACTCATCATCGCCGCGGCCGCACTGGCCGCGCTGGCCCCGCTCGGCGCCTGCTCGTCGCCCGCGAAGCAGCCGGAGGTCGCGACGCTGGCCGGCGCTCCGTCGGCGGCGACACCCTCGCCGGCGAAAACGGCCGGACAACGGCCTCAGTTGCGGCTCGACACCAGCGACGAGGAGCGCGACCGCCTCTTCACCGCCTACGACGACTGCCTGGTCGGGCACGGCGTCAAGATGGTCCCGGTGCAGGAGGCCGCCCCGGCCGGCGCGACGCGGCGCCTCGACGACAGCGGCGAGCCCAAGGCGGCCTACCTCGCCTGCGCGAACAAGCTGCCCCTGCAGCCCAAGGAGCTCGACCCCGACAGCAACCCGCGGTTCGCCGAGCAGTGGAACGACAACGTGCGCTGCCTGCGCAAGCACGGCCTCAAGGTGCACGTCACCGTGCCCGGCGAATGGACCTACGACAGCTCCGACGTCGCGATCCCGCCCAACCAGGACGAGATCGAGCAGGCGTGCGTCAAGGAGGCGTTCGGTGCGGGCGATTAGGTTGTCCGTGGTCGCTCTGGTGCTGGCCGCGGGCGGCTGCCGGCCGGCCACGGCACCGGCCGCCGCCGTGCCGTCGCTGACTTTCGCGACCGTCACGAAAGCCGACCTGGCCGACAGCCGGTTGCTGCCGGGGACGCTGGACTACGGCGCGGGCGTGAAGGTGCGCGGCAGCGGGACCGGCATCGTCACCCAGCTTCCGGCGGTGGGCGCCAAGGTGCGCCGGGGCAAGGCGCTGTTCCGGGTCGACGACCAGCCGGTGGCCGTGCTGTTCGGCGACACTCCCCTGTTCCGGCCGCTGGACAAGCCCGGCCTGACCGGCCGGGACGTGGCGGAGCTGCGGGAAAATCTGGCCCTTCTCGGGTACGCGTCGATGCGCGTACGGGATCGGGACGTGCTCGACGCCAAGTTGCTCGACGCCGCCAAGCGGTGGCAGCACGACCTCGACATCCCCTCCCCCAGCTTCGTCACGCCCCAGCGGGCCGTCGTTCTCGACGGCCCGGGCCGGGTCAGCGCGGTCACCGCCCGGCCCGGTGACCCGGCCGGCGGCGACCTGCTCACGGTCACCGGCGCGACGAAGGTGGTGTCGGTGCCGGTCGCGGCCACCGACGCGAGCTCGATCCGGGTCGGCGCGGCGGTGAGCACGCTGCTGCCGAGCGGCGGCCAGACGCCCGGGGTGGTGCGCTCGGTCGGCACCCAAGTTTCGCCGGCCGAGGCGGGCGAGCCGCCGAAAGTTTCCGTGACAATCCGCCTCACCAAGCCCGCCGACGTGGCGAAACTCGACGCGGCGGCGGTGCAGGTGCGGTTCACCACGGCGGCCCGCAAGGGCGTGCTCTCGGTCCCGGTGGGCGCGCTGGTCGCGCTGCGCGAGGGCGGGTACGCGCTGCAGAAGCGGGACGGCTCGCTGGTGCCGGCCCGGATCGGGATGTTCGCCGGCGGCCTCGTCGAGGTGAGCGGGCCGCAGGTGGCCGAGGGCCTGGAAGTGGTGACGACGCCGTGACGGTCCTCGACTTGAAGGGCGTGACGAAGGCGTACGCGGGCGGGGTGGTCGCCCTCGATGACGTGTCGCTGAGCGTGCACCCGGGCGAGTTGCTGGCGATCGTGGGGCGGTCCGGATCAGGGAAGTCGACGCTGCTGAACATCATGGGCACCCTCGATGCGCCGAGCTCCGGATCCGTGCGCGTCGATGGTGTCGATGCCGGCGCCCTGCGCGACCGCCGTCTCTCCGCCCTGCGCGGCACCCGGATCGGCTTTGTCTTTCAGCACTTCCATCTCCTGGACGGGCTCACGGCTGTGGATAACGTCGCGACGGCGCTGTTGTACACGCGAACGCCGCGTAACAAACGCCGCGCGCTCGCGGAAGAGGCCCTGCGGCAGGTCGGTCTCGGCCATCGCGCGGGTCATCGGCCGCAGCAACTTTCCGGCGGCGAGAAACAGCGCGTCGCGATCGCCCGCGCGCTCGTGCACAGGCCGGCGTTGGTGCTCGCCGACGAGCCGACCGGCGCCCTCGACACCGCGACCGGAACCGCGGTTCTCGACCTGCTCATCGACATCAACAAACGCCTCGGCACAACCATCGCGGTGATCACCCACGACCGGGACGTGGCGGCGCGGCTGCCGCGGCGGATCACCCTGCGCGACGGGCGGATCGTCGCGTGATCGACACGTTCCTGCTGGGCCTGCTCGGCCTGCGCAGCCGCCGCCTCCGGGCCGTGCTGTCGGCGCTCGGCATCGCCATCGGCGTGGCCACGATGGTGGTGGTCACCGGCATTCCCGCGGCCGGACGGCAGGCGCTCGCCGACCGCCTGGCCGCGCTCGGCACGAATCTGCTGCGCGTGCAGCCGGTGACCTCGGACGCGACTCCGCCCTCACTTCCCGCCACGGCGCCCGGCATGGTCGCGCGGATCGGCCCGGTCACCCAGGTCAGCGCGATCGCCAACACGCACGCCGTGGTGCGCCGCTCGGACCTCGTCGACCCGCACGACGGCTCCGGCCTCAGCGTGCTCGCCGCGCGCACCGACCTCCTCGCCGCCGTCGGCGGCAAGATGCTTTCCGGTGGGTTCCTCGGGGCGGCCACGTCACGCTTCCCGACGGCGGTTCTGGGGTACGAGGCGGCCACGCGGCTCGGATATTCGTCGGTCCCGCCGCTCTCGCCGCCCAAGGTCACCATCGGCGACCGGTGGTTCACCGTCATCGGCATCATGGCGCCGGCGCCGCTCGCGCCCGACCTCGACCAGGCGGTGCTGGTCGGCTGGGAGGCGGCCCAGTCGGTGCTCGGCTTCGACGGCCGGCCCACGGTCCTCTACGTGCGAGCGCGGGAGGAGGCGCTCGACGACGTCCGGGCGGTGCTGCCGGCGACGGTCAACCCGGCGCTGCCGGGCTTTGTGCAGGTGAGCCGGCCGTCCGACGCCCTCGCCGCCAAACAGGAGGGCGACCGCACGTTCGGGGCGCTGTTCCTCGGCTTGGCGGCGGTGTCGCTGCTGGTCGGCGCGGTCGGGGTGGCGAACACGATGGTCATCTCGGTGCTGGAGCGGCGGCGGGAGATCGGGCTGCGGCGGGCGCTGGGCGCGCACCGCGGGCAGATCCGGGCGCAGTTCCTCACCGAGTCGGTGCTGCTCTCGGCCCTGGGCGGGCTTTCCGGCGCTCTGCTCGGCGTGCTCGCCACCATCGGGTACGCCCTGTGGCAGCGGTGGCCGGTCGTGATCCCGGCCGGACCGCTGGCGCTGGGGCTCGCGGGCGCGACGGTGGCGGGGGTGCTCGCGGGGGTCTACCCGGCCGTCCGGGCGGCTCGCCTCACGCCGACCTCGGCGCTGGCCTCGACCTAGGGCCTGTGTCGAAGTAGGAGACGGGCTGCGGCGTGGCCCAGCCGCCGTCTGGCCGCACGACGCGAACACCCCAATACAACCCCGGTATTCGGGCGCCCGCGTCGCACGCCCAGACGACACCTGGACCTCGCCTCGCTCCGGCCCCTACTTCGACACAGGCCCTCGGAGAAGAGCGGACGACGGGATTCGAACCCGCGA
Organism: Actinoplanes sp. CA-142083; assembly: GCF_050942195.1. Classification (NCBI taxonomy): domain Bacteria; kingdom Bacillati; phylum Actinomycetota; class Actinomycetes; order Micromonosporales; family Micromonosporaceae; genus Actinoplanes; species Actinoplanes sp. CA-142083. The sequence continues at coordinate 4,807,970 of NZ_CP192076.1, read as the reverse complement.
CCCTCACCTTGGCAAGGTGATGCGCTACCAGCTGCGCTACGTCCGCGTTGAGGAAGACCATACCGGAAGCGCGTTGAGGATCGCGCGCAGCCCTGCGACGATTCCCCGGTGGTGTCGTCCTTCCCCGAGCTCGGCGAGTCGCCGGCTGAGATGAGCGTCTGGGCCTTCCCGGTGCTCACGCCCGAACAGTTCGCCCGCCTGGCCGGGTACGGCACGCGGCACCAGGCCGAGGCCGGTGAGATCCTCTACGACGTCGGCGACGAGAACTGCGATCTCATCCTGGTCGAGACGGCCACCGCCGAGGTGGTGCGCACGCCCACCGCGACCGCGCCCGAGGAGCTGTTCCTGACCGCCGGCGCCGGGCAGTTCCTGGGCGAGATGAACCTGCTGACCGGGCAGACCCGCCTGCTGTCGGCCCGGGTCAGCGCGCCCGGCCTGATCCACCGGATCGACGAGGCCGCGTTCCGCCTGCTGATGGCCCGCGACACCGAGCTCAGCGACCTGCTGCTGCACGCGTTCCTGGCCCGGCGGCTGCTGCTCGCCGACCGCTCGGGGCGCAACCTCGAGATCATCGGCGACGAGTCGACCGGCGCCGGGATCGCGCTGCAGACCTTCCTGAAGAGGCAGGAGCAGCCGCATCTCTGGCTGGCGCACACGTCGGAAGCGGGCCGCCGGGCGATGACCGAGGCCGGGCTGGCCGCCACCGATCTGCCGGCCGTGGTGACGCCGCGGGAGACGCTGCGCTCGGTCAACCCGGGGATCCTCAGCCAGCATCTGGGTCTCACCTATCGGCGTACCCCGAAAGGGGTCGCCGACCTCACGATCGTGGGCGCCGGGCCGGCCGGGCTGGCGGCGGCGGTCTACGGCGCGTCCGAGGGCCTGGAGACGGTGCTGCTCGACGCGGTCGCCACCGGCGGGCAGGCGGCCGCGAGCTCCCGCATCGAGAACTACATGGGCTTCCCGTTCGGGCTCAGCGGTGCCGCGCTGACCGGGCGGGCCGCCGTGCAGGCGCTGAAGTTCGGGGCCCACCTGGGCAGCCCGTGCGGCGTCGGCTCGCTGCGCACCTCGGCCGACGGGCACGTGATCACGCTGGTCGACGGCACCGAGATCCCGACCCGGACGGTGCTGATCGCGACCGGCGCGGCCTACCGCAACCTGCCGCTCGAACGCTGGCCTGACTTCGTGGGCTCGGGCATCTACTACGCGGCGACCGATCTGGAGGCGCAGGCGGTGGCCGGGCTGCCGGTCACGGTGGTCGGCGGGGCGAACTCCGCCGGGCAGGCGGCGATCTATCTGGCGCGGCGGGCGCGGAAGGTCACGCTCGTGGTCCGGGGTCCCGATCTGTACGCGAAGATGTCGAGCTACCTCGTCGAACGGATCCTCGCCGACCCGGGCATCGAGGTGCGGACGTCCACGCAGGTCACCGCCCTGCACGGCAGCACGCGGCTGGACGAGATCACGCTGACCTCCCCCGATATGTCGGCGGCGTGCGGGTGCTTCGGGCTGTTCTGCTTCATCGGGGCGGCGCCGGCCACGTCGTGGCTCTCCGATGTGGCGCTCGACCCGAAGGGGTTCGTGCTGACCGACGTGCAGCTGGGGTCGCGATGGACGGGCGCGGGGCGTGATCCGCTGCCGTTCGAGACGAGCGTTCCCGGAGTCTTCGCCGCCGGGGACGTCCGGCTGGACTCGATGAAGCGGGTCGCGGCGGCCGTCGGCGAGGGGGCCAGCGCCGTCCGCTCCGTGCACCGTGCGCTGGCCCTCGGGTAGCATCTGGCGAATGCCGAACGACCCTACGATCCGGTACGAGCCGGCGGATCCCGACGGCCTCGTGGTCGCCGCGCTCGCCGGTGAGCTCGACCTGGATCGCGCCGACGACGTCCGTGACAGCCTCGCCGCCGCGGCGGGCGTGGCGGGCTGCCGCTACCTGCGGATCGACGTCAGCGAGCTGGGGTTCATCGACTCGTACGGACTGGGGGCGCTGGTCAGCGCCCGCAACAGCGCCGCCGCCAAGGGCGTCACGCTCACCCTCGCCGAGCCGTCGCCGCCGGTGCGCAAGGCGATCGAGGTGACCGGGCTCGGGCACGTCTTCGGGCTCTGATCAACCCATTCTGATCAAAGCGTTGCCGCCCAGGACCAGGACGTCGGCGATGGCGACCAGGGCCATGCTGCGGCGCAGGCGGTGCGCCGCCACCTCGGGGTCGTCGTGGGCCAGGCCGATCACGGCGTAGACGATCGCGGCGATGACCAGCGGGATGCCGCCGATGAGCAGCAGGCCCACCGATTGCGGCGTCTTCTCCTGGGCCACCAGCAGGCTCACCATGGTCATCGGCACGATGCCGAAGAGCACCGCGGCGAGCACCGCATACCAGCGCAACTGCCGCAACCCGTCCGTCATGCCAGGCATGGTAGCCGGGGCAGTGATCAGCGCCGGGGGCGGCGGGTCATCCGTACGCCGGTGAGCGTCACCAGTGCCGCCTGCCGGCGCATGCGCCGCCGCGCGGCCGCGGGCGCGGCCCGGCCGGGTCCGCGATTCGCCCGCGGCGACAACTCGATCGTCTCCCGCGCCGGGGCTTCCTCTTCCGGCTCGGGCTCTTCCTCGTACGCGTCCTCTTCGATCGCGTCTTCCTCTTCGTCTTCCTCGAGCTCGAACTCCTCCTCCGCGACCGGGTCGTCGGAATTGCGGAGGGCGAAGGCGGCGAAGAGGTTGGCGAGGGCGAACAGCCCGCCCACCGCGGCGATGAACGGCGACCGCCCGAACGAGGTCACGACCAGCACGCTGATCGCGGCCGCGGTGGCCAGCGCGGCCGCGATGCCGCTGCGGCGGAAGTCGTGGTTGCCGCGGCCGATGGCCTGCACGGCCACCCGGGCGGACGCGGCGCCGAGCCCGGCCGCCACGACCCACCAGGTGACCAGCGGCCACATGCGATCCCACGTGCCGGTGTCGTCGTCGGCGAAGATGTAGGCCAGGAACGGCGCGCCCACCACCGCGATCAGCAGGAACAGCGCGGCGTTGATGGTGAGCACGATGCTCGCCGCCGTGACCGTGTCCACGCGCCGGGACCGCGAGAAGTCCCCAACTTCGATCATCTCCACCATGAGGTGGCACCGTAACGTATCGATACCACGATTTTCGACCTGCTCGGCTATCGAGCACCCTCCGGGCGGCTGAGCCACTCGGGGAAGGTCATGGCCCCGATGCGTGCCTCTCCGGTCGGCACCAACGACTTCTCCGACAGCAGGCCGCCGAAATACGTGGCCTCCGGATCGTCGACGACCTTGCGCTTGTCGTACGTGGCATCGAGGAATCGCCGCAGGAAGTCGCCCATCGAGAGCGACTCGGGCCCGGCCAGGTCGACGATCGCGTTCGCCGGCTCGGCCACGGCCACCTCGGCCAGCTCCGCCGCCACGTCGTCGGCCGCCACCGGCTGGAACTGGCCCACCGGCGCGTGCACCACGCCGTCGACGGTCGACGCGTCCGCGATCGTCTCCAGGAACTCGTAGAACTGGGTGGCGCGCACGATCGTGTACGGCACGCCGGACGCCTCGATCACCTTCTCCTGGGCGACCTTGGCGCGCTGGTAGCCACTGTCCGGGTTGCGGTCGGCGCCGACGATCGTGAGCGCGATGTGGTGCCCGACGCCTGCGGCCTTCTCCGCCTCGACCATGTTGCGCGACGAGGTCCGGAAGAAGTTCAGCACCTCGTCGTCGCCCCACGCGGGCGCGTTCATCACGTCGACCACCACCTGCGCGCCGGCCAGAGCCTCGGCCAGCCCTTTCCTGGTGACCGCGTCGACGCCGGTCGACCGCGACGCCGCGACCGCCTCGTGTCCCTCCGCCGCCAGCAGCTTGATCAGCTTGCGCCCGATCTGCCCGTTGCCCCCGAAGACGACAACCTTCATGGCTTCCACGCTCCCCCAACTCGGATATCTGTTGTCCGGGACTCTACCCGGACAAGATCTATCCGAGTCAAGTAGGGTGTGACCATGAAGATGTCCGGCGGTGTCGAGTGGGCCCTGCACTGCGCGTTCGCGCTGACCGCCGCCAATCGTCCGGTTCCCGCCGCCCGCCTCGCCGAGATGCACGACGTCTCCCCCACATACCTGGCCAAACAGCTCCAGGCGCTGTCCCGGGCCGGCCTGATCCACTCCGTGCAGGGCCACGCGGGGGGTTACGCGCTGAGCCGCCCGCCGTCGGAGATCACCGTGCTGGACGTGGTCGAGGCGATCGACGGCCACTCCCCCGCCTTCATCTGCACCGACGTCCGCACCCGCGGCCCGCTGCCCGCCTCTCCGGAGGCCTGCCGCACCCCGTGCGCGATCCACAAGTCGATGCTCGCCGCCGACGACGCCTGGCGCGCTTCCCTGCGCTCGGTGACCATCGCCGACCTGGCCGCCGACGTCACCGGCGAGCACGGCCCCGGCGTCCTGGCCGGCGTCCGCGCCTGGCTCAGCACCGAAGGGGCAGCCCGGGGGGTGTGAGAGAGACCGGGCCGCCCCTCCGGGCCCACGGCACGCCCCACGGGGGCTGGGCGCGCCGGGAGCCTCACACCTACATCTTGTAGGGGCGGCCCGGAACCCTCAACCCGGTAGTCCCGCCGCCGATCGCCACGTCGACCCATCCGGGGTCCGCCGGACGCAACCACCCAGCACCCAGGTGGGCACTTGCCGTGCACCGTACGCCCCGGAATCTCTTTCCCATGCCCGGCCGACAACGCGGCTGGACAACGCGGGGGAGATTGAATGTTTCGCAAGTCCGTGTACTCGCTTGCCGCTGTGCTCGCCGGTGTCGGTGCCGCCCTGGGCGGAGCCGGCCAGGCGGCGCAGGCCGCGGCCGACGCGCCGGTCGCCAAGACCGCGTGCGTGACCAACGCCAAGCTGGTGCCGAGCTGCAACGTGCTGTGGGGCGCCGCCGCCGGCGGTTTCACGAGCCTGCCGCGCGACCACGAGCTGCGCACCTGGGAGAAGCTCTCCGGGCGCACCTCCACCATCTTCCACACGTACCACAAGGGTGACGAGAAGTTCCCCACCGCCGCCGAGATCGCGATGACCCAGGACAAGGCGCACCCCCGGGTGCTGCTCCTGAACTGGCGCGTCGAATACGGCTCGACCTGGGCGAACGTCGCCGCCGGCAAGCTCGACAAGCGCATCGACGCCTTCGCGGCGCGCATCAAGTCGACGTACGCGAACAAGAAGTTCTTCCTGGTGCTCAACCACGAGCCCGAGGACGACGTGCGCCCCAACGCCGGCTCCGGCATGACGGCCAAGGACTTCCGCGCGTCGTTCCGCCACGTCATCCAGCGCCTGCGCTCGAAGGGCGTCAGCAACGCGGTCAGCGTCGTCGCCTACATGGGCAACGAGAAGTGGATGGCGCAGTCGTGGTGGAAGGACCTGTACCCCGGTGACGACGTCGTCGACTGGGTCGGCCTCGACTCGTACGTGAGCGCCGAGCAGAACTACTACCACCACGGCATGTTCGGCGACCTGCTCGACCGTCGCGCCCCCGGCGGCGTCGGCTTCTACGACTGGGCCGTGCGCAACCACAAGAGCAAGCCCATCATGGTCGCCGAGTGGGGCGTCTACCACCGCGTCGGCAGGGTCACCGACAAGTCCGCCCAGTACAACAGCGTCCTGCCCGAGCTGCGCAAGCGCCCCGCCATCAAGGCGATCGTCTACTTCGACACGAAGAAGGACGCCTTCGGCGACCGCGACATCAGCATCAACAGCTCGGCGAAGAGCCTGACCACCTTCAAGAAGCTGGCCACGAACCCGATGTTCAACGTCCAGCTCCGATAACCACGACGAGCCGCCCGGCCCACGCCGGGCGGCTCACCCCTTTCCATGCCTACGCGACCGAGCCGACGCGGATACTGCTGCGGGCGGCCGCGCGAAAGGCTTCCCTTCGCACTTCGTACCCGTCCCACAACTCGTTCCAGGGCACCTGCACGCCGGGCTCGTCTCTTGCGTAGTCCTCCATCTGTGCGAGCCATTCGTACAACTCCTTGGCCGCCTCCCTGACGTGGCTCTCACTCTGGAGCGACAGTCGTTCCCACGCTCTCTCGCGAGGGAGCCGCGCGTCGGCGAGCCTTCGCACGCATGTTTCCCGGTCCAGCCGATCGGTGTACTTGAAGTCGCCCTTGTCTCTCGCCCTGCCCATGACGATCACGACAGTTTCCTTGAGCGCCTCCGCGTAGGTGAGGTATGCCTCCTCGCGCTTGGCGGCCTCGGTCTTGGCCCAGTCGTACCTCTGCTGCTGCTTGATCGAGTCGATCTGGAACCGTCGCTGTGCTGCCGCCGCCGCGTAGGTGCCCGCTATGCCGCCAAGCCCGATCACGCCGGTGACCACCGGCGCCAGCCACTCCATCGCCATGGGGCCATGGTCGCCGATCAATGCACCCCGGCCCGGCCAACGGGTCGCTAGGCTGCGGGGATGGTCCGGGACGAGTTGCTGCGGCTGCGCGCGAGCGCCGAGGCCGAGGCGGCGACGCTGGCCCGCGACCTGGAGGCGCTGTTCACCGCTTCGCGGGATTCGAACGCCGATGACGAGCACGACCCGGAGGGCGCCACCATCGGCTTCGAGCGCGCCCAGCTGACCGCGCTGCTGGCCGCCGCGCGGGAGCGGATCACCGAGGTCGACGACGCGCTGCGCCGGGTGGACGCGGGGACCTACGGCACCTGCGAAAGGTGCGGCGGGCCGATCGCCGCCGAACGGCTCGCCGCGCGGCCCTTCGCCCGCAACTGCATCGCCTGCGCATAGGCTATTTCGAGCGCCAGGCACGCTCCGCAACGCGGTAGGTCGGCTCGTCGAAAAGGACCAGGCGGGCGACCTCCACGGTGGCCGGCGAGGCCTCCAGCGCCGTCAGAGCCTGGACGACCGCGTCCTCCTTCGGCCAGCGGTACACGCCGGAGGAGATCAGCGGGAAGGCAATCGACTGCGCGCCCAGGCCGTCGGCGACCGTCAAGCATGCCGTGTAGCAGCTGTGCAGCAGCGGCGCGCGATCCACATCGGCGCTGAACACCGGGCCGACGGTGTGGATCACCCACCGGGCGGGCAGCCGGCCGGCGGTGGTCGCCACCGCCTGGCCGACCGGCAGGCCCCGCCCGTATCGGCTCGCCCGCAGCGCGCGGCACTCCTCGAGAATCGCCGGGCCGCCCTTGCGGTGGATCGCCCCGTCGACTCCGCCGCCGCCGAGCAGGGACGAGTTGGCCGCGTTGACGATCGCGTCGACCTGCTCGGTCGTGATGTCGCCGACAGCCAGCTCGATCCGCATGGGGGTATTAGATGGCGGCGGGGGTCAGGAAGTCGAACAGTTAACGCCGTTGAGGCGGAAGTCGGTGGGGGCGGCGTTGGTCCCGCTGTAGCCGGCCTGGAACCCGAAGGTGACCGTGCCGTTCGCGGCGACGGACCCGTTCCAGGACGCGTTGCGTACGGTCACCGCCTGGCCCGACTGGCTGTAGGTGGCGTTCCACGCGTTGCCGATCCGCTGATTCCCGGCGAAGGTCCACGTCAGAGCCCACGAGCTGACGGCCGGCCCGGTGTTGGTGACGGTCACCGCCGCGGTGAAGCCGGTGCTCCACTGGTTGAGCTCATAGCGGACGGCACAAGCGGCGCCGGGGGTCGTCGTGCCTGTCCGCGGGAAGCGGATCACCCGGTCGTCGTTGGCCGCGGGGGTGCCGCGGCCGTCGCGGTTGCTCGTGGTTATCCACAGCCACCCGTCCGGTCCCTGCTCGACGGTGCGCAACCGGCCGTAACTTCCGGTCAACTGGGCGGTCGGCGTGCCGCCGTCGATGGGCACCTGCCACAGCCGGGTGCCGCGCAGGGCGGCCGCGTACAGGGTGTCGCCGACGATGGCGGCGCCGCTGGGCGAGGCCTCGGCGGTGGACCATTGCACGATCGGGTTGCGGAACCGGGGATCGGTGCCGTTGCCCTCGACGATGGGCCAGCCGTAGTTGCCGCCGGCGACGATCTGGTTCACCTCGTCCCACGTGTTCTGGCCGAACTCGGTGGCGAACAGCCTGCCCTGCGCATCCCAGGCCAGGCCCTGCACGTTGCGGTGGCCGAGGCTGTAGACCAGCGAGCCGGCGAACGGATTGTCCGGCGGGACGCCGCCGTCCGGGCGCATCCGGAGGATCTTGCCGTTGAGGCTCTGCTGGTTCTGCGCGTTGGCGGTGTTGCCGGCGTCGCCGACGCCGGCGTAGAGCATGCCGTCGGGGCCGAACTCGATCCGGCCGCCGTTGTGGATGCTGGCCTTGGCGAGGCTTGTCAGCACGGGCTCGACCGTCTGCGGCGCGCTGAGCCGGAACCGGACGATCCGGTTGTCGGTGGCCGCGGTGAAGTAGGCGTACACGTAGCTGTCCTGCGCGTACGTCGGAGAGACGGCCAGGCCGAGCAGGCCGCCCTCGCCGCTGGGCGCGACGCCGGGAACCGTGGCCACCGTCTCGGGTGACGCGCCGGGCCGCAGCCGCAGGATCCGGGCGGACATCCGCTCGGCGACCAGCGCGCTGCCGTCGGGCAGGAAGGTCAAACCCCAGGGCACCTCGGTGCCGGTCGCGACCACGTCGGGCCGGGTGAAGTCGAAGCTGGGCGTCGCGGCTGCGGCGGGCGCTTCCATGGACGCCAGAACCAACGTGGCCGCGGCCAGAACAGCAAACCGCCTGATCATGCGCTACCTCCCGAACCAATAGAGAGACAGCCATCAATGTAACAGCGCGCACGCGACGCTGCAGAAGCGGCCAAGCGGCGCGTGCCGGCCTCTAGCCGCGAAGGTTGACCGGGAGCTCGTCGAGGCCGAAGACGATCGAGGCGCGGCGGAACTTGAGCTCGGCGGGCGGCACGGCCGGCGTCATGTCCGGGAACCGGCGGATCAGCGCCGGGTACGCCGTGCGCAGCTCCATCCGGGCCAGTTCCGCCCCGACGCAGCGGTGGATGCCGTAACCGAACGCCATGTGCGACTTGTGCGGATCGCGAGCGGGGTCCATCCGCTCCGGATCGTCGCCCACCACGTCGTCGCGGTCGGCGCCGCTGAGCGAGCAGATCACCACGTCACCGGCGCGGATGTCGGCGTCCGCGACGCGGACGTCCTTGACCGCCACCCGGGGGAAGGCCACCTGCACCACCGTGAGGTAGCGCAGCAGCTCCTCGACCATCTGGTCGACGTTGTCGCCCTCGCGCATGCGGGCGGCCATGCCCTTGTCGCTCATCAGCACCAGCGCGCCGAGCGCCAGCATGCTCGCCGACGTCTCGAGGCCGCCGGTGAGCACGCCGTCGGCCAGGCCGGCCAGCTCGCGGTCGTCGATCTCGTCGCCGTGCGCCCGGATCAGCGACCCGAGCAGGCCGTCGCCGGGGTTGCGGCGCTGCTCCGTGATCAGGCCGCCGAGGTAGGTCAGCGATTCGCCGATGGTGTCCAGCGTCGTGTGCGCGCCCTCGGCCATGTCGAAGCGGGCGGTGCTCAACTTCTGGAAATAATCGCGATCCGCGTACGGGACGCCGAGCAGCTCGCAGATCGTCAGGGCGGGGATCGGCAGCGCGAAGTCGTGCCAGAGGTCCGCCGTGCCGTCCGTCTCGGCCATCGCGTCGAGCCGGCCGGCCACGATCGCGTCGATGCGCGGCTGGAGGCGGGCGAGGCGGCGCATGGTGAACTCGGGCGTCAGCACCTTGCGCAGCCGGCTGTGCACCGGCGGGTCGGCGAACCCGAGGCCGCCCGGGTCCTGGGCGACGCTGATCCCGATCCGGCCGGCGAACTTGCCGAAGTCGTTGCTGTAGCCGTCGATGCTGCCGAGCACCTGCCGGACCGGCTCGTAGCCGGTGACCAGCCAGGCGCGCATGCCGAACGGCAGCGGCATGCGCGCTACCGGGCGCTGCGCGCGCCACTCGGCCATCCGCGGCACCGGGTCGAGGCCGTCGCGGTGCAACGGCCAGAGGATCTTGTCGGGCAACATGGACAAACCCGCGTACGGGCCGTTGCCGCCGGAGAACCGGCGCGCGACCAGCCCCAGCACCTGTGACCGCACCGCGGACACCATCGCCGTCATGCCCACCGGGTCCTCCACCCCACGCGCCGGATTTTCGTTCGGAGCATGATCACACGGCCCTCATCAAATTCTCGTGTGGCCCGCGATGAAAATCCTCACTCGTTCCGGGCGTCTTCGTCGACGAATCAGGCATAGACGGTTGCGCTGCGTGCTGGAAGTATCGACGCATGGTAGCCAGCCATGGCTGAGGTGCCGATATCCGGGCCCGGGCACGATCCGTGGACCGTGGCGCTGTTCGCGGCGTCCGACCTGCGCGCCCTGGGCTGCGGCGTGCTCGTCGACCGGCGGCGGGTGCTGACGTGCTGGCACGTCGTGGACGGCAAGGCTGATCTGTTCGTCACGTTCCCCAAGGCAGGCGTGTCCCGCGCGGTCCGGCGGTCGATCAAGGAGGTACGCGGCAGCGCCGAGACCGACGTGGCGGTCCTGGAGCTCGACGATCTCGCCCCGCCCGAGGCGACCCCGGCCCCGCTGCGGTCCCCGCTCCCCCGCGCGCTCAACGGCGACCAGTGGTGGGCGTTCGGCTTCCCGCAAGATTCCCCGCTCGGGGCGGAGGCGCACGGCCGGGTCGGCGGACCGCTCGCGTACGGATGGGTGGGTCTGGAAACCCGATCGAGGTTCATCGTGCGCGCCGGGTTCAGCGGCTCGGGTCTGTGGTCACGCGACTTCAACGCGATCGTCGGCCTGGTCGGGCAGGCCCGGGCCGGCGGGGCCCACGCGGGCGACGCGCAGGCGATCACCCTGCACCAGATCGACCAGGACCTCCCGGAGGAGAAGCTGCGCGAGCTCACCGCCTGGTCGGTCGCGGCGGCCGGGGACACCGCGCTCGAGGCGTGGGGCTGGTCGCTGCGCGAGGACGTCGAAGCGGTGCGCCACTGGCGGCCACGGGCGCGCGGGGTCTCGATCGACACCGAGGGCGGCTACCGGTTCCGCGGGCGCGCCACCGCGCTCGCCGAGATCGTGGAGTGGCTGCGCCGCCCTCGGCCCGACCCGCGGGTGCTGATCGTGACCGGCTCGCCCGGTGTCGGCAAGTCGGCGGTGCTGGGCCGGATCGTCACCACCGCCGACAAGGATGTGCGGGCCGCGCTGCCCAGCGACGACCGCAACGTGGCCGCGCCGATCGGGTCGGTGTCGTGCGCGGTGCACGTGAAGGGCAAGACGGCGCTCGACGTGGCGGTGGAGGTGGCGCGGGCGGCGTCGGTGCGCATTCCGCACACTGTGGACGAGCTGGTCCCGGCGCTACGCGACCGGCTCTCGCACGCGGGCGGGCGACGGCACTTCAACCTGGTCTTCGACGCGCTGGACGAGGCGGTGAACCCGCGGCAGGCGCGGCTGGTGGTCTCGTCGCTGCTGCTGCCGATCGCACGGCAGTGCTCCCGCTACGGCGCGCAGGTCATCGTGGGGAGCCGCCGGGTCGACGACGGCGGGGAGCTGCTGCGCGCGTTCGGTCCGGGGACCCGGCTCATCGACCTCGATCGGGCGGAGTATTTCGCGCCGGAGGACCTGGAGGACTATGCGGAGGCGACACTGGCGCTGCTCGGCGCGGAACGGCCGGGGAACCCGTACGCGGATCATGATGTCGCCGCCCCCATCGCCCGCCGCATCGCGGCACTGGCGGAACGAAACTTTCTCATCGCGGGTTTGATCGCCCGTTCGCACGGGCTCTACGACACTGTCGCGGTCACCGCCGAGGAGCTTTCGTTCACCGCGACCGTGGACGACGCGCTCGCGGCCTATCTGCACCGGCTGCCGGCGGTCGACGGGCGGCCCGCCACCGGCATCCTCACCGCGCTCGCCTACGCGCAGGCGCCCGGGCTCGCGCCCGACCTGTGGCAGGTGGCGCTGGAGGCGCTCGGCATCACGATCTCGCGGGAGGCGCTGGTCGGCTTCGTCGGCTCGTCGGCCGCGAACTTCCTGGTCGAGAGCAGCGACTCGCGGTACCGGCTGTTCCACCAGGCGCTCAACGACGCGCTGCTGCGCGGGCGGGAGCGCAGCGGCGAACGGGAGGAGGACGAGGCGGCGCTGGCGGCGCAGTTCATCGGGCACGGCCGCCGGGTGGGCTGGGCGCGCACCGACGCGTACCTGTTGCGGTCCCTACCGGCGCTGGCCGCCCGCGCCGGAATGATCGACGCCCTGCTCGCCGACGACGCCTTTCTCCTGTACGCCGACCTGCCGCGGCTCACCCAGCTCGCCGAGCAGGCCGCCTCGCCGGAGGGGCAGGCGCGCGCCCGGTTGCTACGCCTGACCCCCCACGCCATCCGGGCCGCGCCGGCCGAACGAGCCGCCATGTTCGGGGTGACCGCCGAGATCGAGCAGCTCGGCAGCACCTTCGCCGGGTGGCGCGGCCTGCCGTACCGGATCCGGTGGGCGTCGGTGCCGAGCCGTTCCGAGCACAGCGCGCTCGAGGGACACGCCGGCGCCGTGCGGGCGATCTGCGCGGTCACGGTCAACCGGCGGGCGCTGCTCGCCACGGCCGGCGAGTACGGCTACGTCCGGCTCTGGGACCCCGCCAGCGGCCGCCGCTGGGACGTGCCCATCCGCGGCGATCCGGTGTTCGCGCTCTGCAAGGTCGTCGTCGGCGGTCGTGTCATGCTCGCGGCCGGCGGCAGCAGCGGGGCAGTCTCGCTCGTCGACCCGATCGACCGCAGCGTGGCCGGGACGCTCGCCGGTCCGGCCCAGCCGATCCGCGCGCTCACCACGATCACCGTCGGCGATCAGCAGCACCTGGCCGCGGGCGCCGACGACGGCATGGTCCGCACCTGGAGCCTCGCCGACGGGCGGTCGCGCAGCTACGAGGCGCACTCCGCCGGGGTCCGGGCGGTGACCACGTTCCGCAGCGGCGGCCGGCAACTGCTGCTCAGCGCGGGCGCCGACCTGCAGGTCCGCGTCTGGGACCCGGCCACCGGCCAGGCGGTGAGCGCCCTCGACCTGCTCGCGCTCTCGGGCCACGTCGACAGCCTGCGCGCCGCCCGGATCATGGCGTTCGAGGGGCACGGCGTGCTGGTCACCGCGAACGGCGCCGAGGCGCGGATCTGGAACCTGCGCGACGGCGGCGCGCCCGGCCCGGTCTTCGCCGGCCACGGCAAAGCGGTCCGCGACGTCGTCCCGGTGCAGGTCGCCGGCCGTACCCTGCTGGCCACCTCGGCCGCCGACGGCGACGTGCGCGTCTGGGACCCGTCCGACGGCCGCTGCCTGCGCGTCTTCTCCGGGCACACCGACGTCGTCCACGCCCTGTGCACCCTGACCGTCGACGGGCACGACTTCCTCGCCTCGGCCAGCCGCGACCGCACCGCGCGCCTGTGGGCCGTCTCCGGCGCCGAGGCGCGCCCCGGTCCTACCGGACGCGGCGGCCGGGTCAGCGTCGCCTGCCCGATCCGGGTCGCCAGCCGGCGCCTGGTCGCCGTGGCCGACGGCGAAGGCGGGCCGGTGCGCCTGCAGGACATCGAAACCGGTGCCGAGACCCACACGCTCGACGGCGTCGCGACCTCGGTCATCGGCCTGTGCCCGGTGGCCGGCGGGCACGAGCTGCTCGCCATCGCCACCAAGCGCGGCCTTCTCGCCACCTGGGATCCGACGGTGACGCGCGGCCGGCACACGCTGTACCGGCGGTTCGAGACCGTGCACGCGATCTGCGCGACGCACGGCCGCGACGGCACCCCGATCGTCGCGGTGGTCGGCGACCGCCGCCTCTACCTGCACCGCCCGGGTGCCGACCGCTTGATGGCGCGGCACCGCATGGGTGGCTTCCTCCCCGACGGCGAGATCATGTCGCACCTGGACTCGCTGCACACCGTCTGCCCGGTGCCCGTCGACGGGAGCACGATGCTGGCCACGGCCGGCGACGATCCCGCGGTGATGCTGTGGACCCCGGGCGGGCGTCTGGTCGCGGCGCTGACGGGACATCGCGGTCCGGTGCGGTCGCTGGTCACGGTCACCGTCGACGACCGGGTGCTGCTGGCGAGCGGCAGCGACGATCAGATCGTACGGGTGTGGGAGCCGGCCACGCGGCAGTGCGTGTCGACCCTGGCCGGGCATCTGGACGGGGTCGACGCGCTCTGTCCGGTCACCGTGGACGACCGGGCGATGCTGGCCTCCGGGGGACGGGACCGGACCGTACGCGTCTGGGATCTCGCCAGCCGGTCGCTGGTCCTGACCATTCCGGTGCACCATCCGGTGCTGACGTGCCTGGAGGTCTCGGGCCTGCTGTTCGTAGGGCTGACGGCGGGGTCGCTCGCCCTCGACCTCAACACCCGCCGCAACGAGCTGGCCCACTTCCGCGAGATCTAGCGGCGCACCTTGAAACGCAGGTGCAGCACCCGGTCGCCCTGGATGACGACGTGCGGATCCTCCAGCAGATGCTGCCCCTCGACGCTGCCGAAATAGCGCCGGCCCGACCCGAAGACCACCGGCACCACGTCGATCGCCACCTCGTCGACGAGGCCCGCCGCGAGGATCTGGCCGCCCACCTCGCCGGCGTTCACCGCGACGTCGCGATCGCCGGCGAGCTCCTTGGCCTTCGCGACCGCGGCGGTCACGTCGTCGACGAAGTGGTACGACGCCTCGGGATGCCAGCCCTCGGGCTTGGGCCGATGGGACACCACGACCACGTGATCGCCGGCGGGCGGTTCGCCCTCCCATCCGTTGACCTGGTCGAAGAGGCGGCGGCCCATGATGATCGTGCCGAGGCCCGCCCACGTCGACTTGACGTAGTCCGCCGACGCTCGCGAGATCTTCATGCTGCCGCCCTCGACGATCGGGACGTCCCCGCTGAAGTACCAGTCGTGAAGGGGGCCGACGTCGTCCTTCTCGTCGGCGATGAAGCCGTCCACCGACGCCACGCTGTGCAAGATCACTGTGCCCACGGGTGCTCCTCCTTGTGCGGTCGCCCCCGATCCTGTCGCCCCCGGAAGGTGATCGGCTTGTAAAAAATCACTCGGCCGGCATCGGGCCCGCATCCGGGGAGAAACCCGGCTCGGCGGGGAAGCGGCGGCGCAGCTCCAGGTAGCCGGTCGGGGTGTGGCCGGTGAAGTCCTTGAACTCGCGGATGAAGTGGGCCTGGTCGAAGTAGCCCGCGGTCTGGGCGACCTCGGCCCAGTCGACGGGTTGCCGGGCGTCCACCGTGATGATCAGCTGGGCGAAGCGGTAGATCCGCGCCATCCGCTTCGGGGTGATCCCGACGTGCTGCTTGAACTGCGCGGCCAGGTGGTTGCCAGTCACCCCGGCGGCGTCGGTCAGCGCGCCGATCGGGACGGTGCCGTAGGACGACTCCAGGCGCCGGCCGGTGTGCCGGACCAAATCGAGGCCCTGCGACGGCGACCCGGCGAGCCGCGATCGCAGCTCCTCCTCCAGGACCCGCAGCGAGTCGGTGACCTCGTCGCGGATCCGATCCACCGACCGCTGCCAGCCGCGGTCCACCGGCATCCAGGCGTTTCGTAGCTCGGACGCGGGCGTGTCGACGAACGGCGACATCCCCCACGGCTTGAAATGCACCCCGACGAGCCGGACCGGGATCGGGTACTCGACGAGGAAGCGCCGGGTCCAGACACCCATGAACCATGAGCCGTCGAGCAGGGCCGGCGGCACCGCCGGGTCGGAATCCCACAGGCGTACGGGTCCGCCGAGGTTGACGAACAGGTGGGCCGACGGCATCGGCGGGACATTCATCATGCGGTGCCGGGGGATGCCGCTCATGCAGTAGATGTCGTCGATGAACAGGTCGAGCGGCGGGGCGGGCGCCCGGCTGACGTAGTCCATCGGCCTATTGTGGCTTGGTGCGCCACCTTCGGCTGTTGACCGCCACGCTGGTCTGTGGCGTCGCGGCAGCCTGTTCCGGCCCTACGCCCTCCGGCCCTGTGCCCTCCGGCCCTGTGTCCTCCGGTCCTGTGTCCTCCGGCCCTGCGTCCTCCGGCCCGGCGCCCACCAGCTCTGCGCCCGCCGCGTCCCCCTCTCCGTCGGTGAAGCCTCACGGCAATGCCACCGCCGCGCCGGCCTGGCTCGGCACCCGGGTTCTGCCGACCGGTTCGAACGGCTTCGCCTCGGCGCGGACCACCCCGCCGGAGCTGACCCATCGATCTCTCGTTACGACCGACGACCTGCCGCCGCCCGCCGACGGAGCCTTCCACTCCACGGTCCAGGCCGTGCCGCCGAGTGTGCTCGCCCGTTCCACCTGGACCAGCGCCTGCCCGGTGAAGGCCACCGACCTGCGCTACGTGACGGTCGGCTTCCGCGGCTTCGACGGGCTCGCGCACACCGGTGAGCTACTGGTCAACGCGCGTGCGGCCAAGGATCTGGTCACGGTCTTCGGCCGGTTGTTCGCCGAGGGTTATCCGATCGAGCGGATGCGGGTGACCAGCGCCGCCGAGCTCACCGCCCCGCCGACCGGGGACGGCAACACCACGGCGGTGTTCGCCTGCCGGCCGGTGCGCGGTCAGAAGGCCTGGTCGCAGCACGCGTACGGCCTCGCCGTGGACGTCAATCCGTTCCAGAACCCGTACCACAAGGGCAAGGTCGTGCTCCCCGAGCTGGCCACGTCCTACCTGGATCGCGGCGCCGTCCGGCCCGGCATGATCGTCGCGCGCGGGCCGGTGGTGAAGGCGTTCGCCGCCATCGGCTGGGAGTGGGGCGGCGACTACCGCTCGCTGAAGGACTACATGCACTTCTCGCTCACTGGCGGCTGATCAGGCCCGACACGGTGA
Source organism: Actinoplanes sp. CA-142083 (assembly GCF_050942195.1). Classification (NCBI taxonomy): domain Bacteria; kingdom Bacillati; phylum Actinomycetota; class Actinomycetes; order Micromonosporales; family Micromonosporaceae; genus Actinoplanes; species Actinoplanes sp. CA-142083. The sequence continues at coordinate 4,791,250 of NZ_CP192076.1, read as the reverse complement.
CGAACTCGAAACCCCGCGCCTTGAGGCCGGTGACCAGGTCCTTCAGCGCCTCGAGCGCCACCAGCCGCCGCTCGTCGCCGACGTCGTGCGCCAGAATGATCGATCCCGGCCGGACCGTGTCGACGAGATCCTTGGCCTGCCCGGCGGGGTCGTCCTTGAAACGCCGCTCGCGCATCTGCCGGTCCCAGAGCACCACGTCGTACCCGAGCGAGTCGGCTGCCAGCACGGTGGACCCGCCGAGGTGCCCGAACGGCGGGCGCATGAGCGTGGGCGTACGCCCGAGCTTCTCCTCGATGATCTCGCGGGTGCGCCGGAGGTCGTCCTGGATCTGGGGAAGGTCCATGGTCGCGAGATCCCGGTGGGCCCACGAGTGGTTGCCCACCTCATGCCCGTCGAGCCGGTCCTTGACCAGGCCGGAGTGGTCGCGGACGTTGCGGCCGACCATGAAGAAGGTGGCCGGCACCCCGGCCTCTTCCAGCGCATCGAGGAACCAGGGCGTGTACCGCGGCGCCGGCCCGTCATCGAACGTGAGCGCGACAAGGGGTCGCGACGTCTCCACGAAGTACCGGATGTGCACCGAGGAAGTGCCGACCGCACCCTGATTGTCGGCGGCGGCCGCGTACCCGCCACTGAGCGGCGGATGATCCCACCCGCACCACCGTGGCACCTCGGTGACGCCGACGGCCCCCGTGGCCGCCCCGGCCGCCGCGAGCCCCACCCCGCGCAGCAGCCTTCGCCGGCTTATCCCCTCCATGACCCCGTGCACCGTCCCCCGTGTGAAGCGCCCGCACCAAACGAACGCGAACACCACGGTGGTTGATCAAGGCGACCCGGGCCATCCCGCCAAGGTCAGAAATCGCGCCCGGCCGGCATCAGCCGAAAGAGGGACTCAGGGTGTCCGCGATCGGGTCGAGATCCGGCAGGTCGAGGCCTTCGAGCTCGCCCACCCGCTCCCGGAAGTCGTCGAACCTCTCGGCCGCCTCCTCGGACTTGCCGGAGTCGCGGGCCCGGACCACGCCTTCGAGGTCGCGCAGCAGCGCCTTGGCGGTCTTGGGTCGCAGCCGGCCGCTGTCGGCCTCGTTCTGGATGAGGATGGCGAGACCGATGATCCGGTCGACCGGCGTGGCCCGGGCGGGCGCCGCGGTCGTGGCAGTTGCCGGGGGCGCTGACGATGGCGCCGCTTCGGTCGACCGGGCCGCCGGGGACGCCGTCGCCGTAGCCGTCGGTGCCGGCGCGGGCGGCTCGGCGGCGGGGGTGGCCGGCCGATCGCCGCCGGCCGCCAGCGCGATGACCAGGGCCATGGCGAGCACGGCGGCGAGTACTACGCCGGCCACCAGCATGGCCTCCCGGTCGCGCGTCCATCGGTGGCCCCGCCGGACGTGCGACGCGGGAAGCACCGCCGTCAGCTCGGGAAGCACCGCCGTCAGCTCGGGAAGCGCCGTGGCGGGCATGGCCGCGGCGGCGGGCTCCGGCATCTCGGGGCCACCGATCGCCCGCAGCCGATCCCGGACCGACCAGGCCGCCTCCGGCCGGTCGGCGGCGTGCTTGGCCAGCAGTTCCTCCACCAGTCGGTGCAGGTCATGCGGCACGTCGTCGCGGTGGGCACGCAGCGGCACCGGCGGTTCGTTCAAATGCAGCTCGAGTACGTCGATCGGATTGTCCGCGGCGAACGGCGGGGCCCCGGCCAGCATCGCGTAGAGCACGCAGCCCACGGCGTACAGGTCGGCACGTCCGTCGACCGGGTCGCCGGCGGCCTGCTCGGGCGCCATGTAATGACAGGTCCCCACGACGTTGCCGGCGCCGGTCAGCGCCACGTCGCCGCCGGCCCGGTCGAGCAGCGCGACCCCGAAGTCGCACACCTTCACCAGGCCGGACGGGTCGACGAGGATGTTGGACGGCTTGATGTCGCGGTGCACGACGCCGGCCGCGTGGGCCGCGCCCAGCGCGTCGCAGATCTGGGCGGCGATCGACACCGCCTGGCCGACCGGCAGGCGGCCCCGCAGCGCGATCACCTCGGTCAGGCTCCGGCCGTCCACCAGCTCCATGACCAGGTACGCGGCGTCCTCGGCGATGTCGATGTCGTACATCCCGACGATGTTGTCGTGCGCGAGCCGGGCCACCGACCGGGCCTCGCGGCGCAGCCGCTCCAGCGCCGCCGGGTCGGTTCGCGACCGCGCGTCGAGGATCTTCACCGCCGCGTCCCGTTCCAGGCGTGTGTCGCACGCCTGCCACACCGTGGCGGTGCCACCGTGCCCCAGCGGCCGTTGCAGGCGGTAGCGGCCGCCCAGTACCCGATTCGACATGGCGAGAAGAGCGCGATCGGGCGGCCGCCTGTTACACCCCTATCGGGTTGTTCGATAGGTGCTCCGTCCGTCCTGGCCGCTCGCCGCCTGGTAATCGGCGAGACCTTGCCGCTCGATGTCGTTCCAGAAGTACAGCTCCTGCCCGGCGGGCACCCGGCCGCCGTACGTGTTGCGGTCCAGCACCAGCCGGGCGTTCTTGGCCGCGCCGCCGGCCGGCGCGACCCGCTGCAGCAGCACCGCCTCGGGGTTCGTCGAGATCACGGTGTTGCGGGTGATCGTGGTGTCGTGGACGTAGTACTGCAGCAGCATCTCGGGCGACCCGTCGCGCAGCGTGTTGTTGCCGCGCAGGAAGTTGCCGGTGACCGTGATGTCGTACGCCTCGCCGCGGTCCTGGTCGTAGCCGCCGATCGCGAGGCCGGTGAAGCGGCTCCGCGTGACGGTGTTGCCGCTGACCCGTACGGCGTTGGTGCGGCCCTGCTTCCACTCCGAGGCGACCTCGATGCCGATGTCGGAGGCGTCCACCCGGTTGCCGGTGATGGTGATCGAGCCGCCGCCGTCGACGTAGATGCCGTCGGCGCAGTTGCACCAGGAACCGTCTTCCCAGTACGCCGGGTTGCCCTCGCTGATGATGCGGGACACCTTGTTGTAGGCGATGAGCCCGTGGCGCGCCCGGTTGACGTCGGTGAACCGGGCCGGGCCGGTGATGGTGTCCTCGAAGCCGATGGCGTCGATGCCGATGTTGTTGTTGTCGTGGATGACGTTGTGGGTCACCGACCAGCCGTCGACGTTGCCGTTGAGCACCAGGGTCTCGCTGGCGCCGAGGACGAGATGGTCGAGCTCGTTGCCGGCGATCCGCACGTCCGAGAGCGACCGCGCCGCGCTCGTGCCGTAGACGGCGATGCCGTGCGCGTTCATGTCGAAGCTGCCCAGCGTGCCGTTGTCGTTGCCGAGGTGGTGGATGTGGTTGCCGGTGAGCCGGATCGTGCGGCCCGAGCCGGTCACGAAGATGCCGATCGGAACGGCGTCGAGGGACTTGGTGCGGTATCCGGTGATGGTGAGGCCCTGGACGGCGACGTCGGAGCTGTCCCGGATCTCGACCATGCCGCTCTGGTCGGCGAGCGGCTTCAGGCCGGCGCCGTCGAGCACCGGGGTCGCGCGGGCGGCGGCCCGCACCGTGACGTGGGCGCGGTTCTTGATGACGATCCGCTGGCGGGCGTACGTGCCGCCGGCGAGCACCACCGTCCCGCCGGAACGGCCGAGGCGGTTGACGGCGAGCTGCGGCGTTCGCAGCGGGGAGCGCGCGGTGCCGGAGGCGGAATCGGACCCGTGCGGTGACACGTACAGGGTCGTGCCACGATGCGCCTGCGCCTCGGTCCCGGAGAGGCCGAGAACGACGGCCGCGGTGCTGACAATCAATGCGATGCGGCGGACGAGCGACATGCCGCGTACTGTCCTCCCCCTTCCCCACCAGCGCAAACGTGCAATCTGGACTGCGCGTTACCCCGCCCGCGCCTGGCCGAGCAGGCCCGCGCGGGCGGCCGTGGCGACCACCGCCGCCGCGCGGTCGGCGTCGGCCTCGCCGATCGGGTCGCCGGTGATGTACAGGCGGGCGTAGTACGGCGCGCCCAGCTGGCGGATCACCTCGGCCGCGTCCGTGTCCGCCGGGATCTCGCCGCGGGCCACCGCGCGGGCCACGATCGGGGCGGCGTTGGCGACGCGGCCGGCGAAGAAATCGGTCAGGGCCGCGCGGGCCGCCTCGTCGTGGATGGCCTCGCCCACCACGATGTCGAAGACGGCTCGGCTGCGCGGGTGCAACAGGAGGGCGACCGCGCTGCGGGCCAGGGCACGCAGGTCGCCCTCGAACGAGCCCGTGTCGGCGATCGGGATCTCGACGGCGGCCGCCTCGTGGAACAGGTCGACCACGAGCTGGCCGACGCTCGCCCACCGCCGATACACCGTCGTCTTGGCGACACCGGCGCGGCGGGCGATCCGCTCGATGGTGGTGCCGGCGTAGCCGACTTCCAGCAGTTCCTCCTGGAGGGCGGCCGCCACCGCCGTACGCGTGCGGGCCGTGCGGCCCCCCGGGCGCGAAACCAATTGAAACTCCAGTTGCGTTAGTGGTCTACTCTCATCCTAACGCAACTTCGGTTCACTTTAGGGAAGGTAAGACCATGTCGTTCTTCGTGGGCGTGCTCCTGTTCGCCGCCCTGGTCGGCGTCCTCGACGCCAAGCTCGTGCGGTGGCCCAAGAAATGATCACGGGACACTTCGGGCTCGCGGCCGCGGTCAAGTCGGCCGAGAAGCCGGTGCCGCTGTGGGCGCTCATGCTCGCCACGGTCTGGCTCGACATCATCTTCGCGCCGCTGTTCCTGGCCGGGATCGAGACCATCGACGACGCGCCGGGCACCAACGGCGGCTACGGCGACGGGATCATCCACGCCGACTACACGCACTCGCTGGTGGGCGCCCTGCTCATCGCGGCGGTGACGGGCTGGCTCTGCGCTCTCTGGTGGAAGAACCGGCGGGCCGGCGTGGTCATCGGCGCCGTCGTGTTCTCGCACTGGCTGCTCGACCTGCTGGTGCACCGGGCCGACATGCCGATCCTGCCGGGCAACCTCGGCGACCTGCCCCGGCTCGGCCTCGGGCTGTGGCAGTACCACGCGCTGACCGCCACGATCGAGGCCCTGCTGCTGCTTGTCGGCGCGGCGCTCTACTGGCGGGCGGCACGGCGGGCCGGCGGCCGCGCCACGCTGCTCACCGTCCTGATCGTCGCGAGCGGCGGCCTCACGCTCGCCCTCGATCTCGCCGGGATCTAGCGGGATTCTCGCGACGGCGGGGTGGGCGTCGAAACGCTCGAACGCGCATGGTGGGATGCACGCACTTTCAAGAGGGCGGGCGATGGCGCAGAAGTGGACAGTCGTGCCGTTCGAGCTTCCGGCGGACGCCGCCGAGGCGGAACGGATTCAGGAGTCCCTGCGGGAGCGGGTGCGGCTTCCGCAGGGCCGCGGCGAGACGCCGGCGACGGTGACCGGCGTGGACATCTCGTACGCGGTGGGCAGCCGCCGGGCGGTGGCCGCCGCGGTCACGGTGGACGTGCACAACCTCCGGGTGCGGGAGGTGGCGACCGCCGAGGGTGACATCACTTTCCCGTACGTGCCGGGTCTGCTCGCCTTCCGCGAGCTGCCGCTGTTGCTGGAGGCCCTCGGCCGCCTCGAGCGCCGGCCGGAGATGCTCGTCTGCGACGGCTACGGCGTCGCCCACCCGCGCCGCTTCGGCCTCGCCAGCCATCTCGGCGTGCTGTTCGACCTGCCGGCCTTCGGCATCGCGAAATCGCTGTACCTGGGCAGCCACGCCGAGCCCGGCCTCCGCCGCGGCGAGTGGACGCCGCTGACCGAGGGCGACGAGGTGCTCGGCCGGGCGGTGCGCACCCAGACCGAGGTCAATCCCGTGTACGTCTCGGTGGGGCACCGGATCAGCCTGGCCGACGCCACCGATCTGGCCATCGCGCTCAGCTCGCATTTCCGGATCCCGGAGCCGACCCGCCAGGCCGACATCCTCTCGCGGCAGGTGCTGCGCGAGAGCTGGCGCGGCATGACCTGATATATCGCATGACCGCGCGGCCGCGAACCCGCACACTTTCCTGCGTGCACTCCCCGATCACGGTGACCCCGGCTCAGCTGCCCGGCCTGCTGCTTCAGGTGGCGGTCATGCGGCCCGTCTTCGTGTGGGGCGCGCCCGGCATCGGGAAGAGCTCGCTGGTCCGCGACTTCGCGGCGTCGCTGGGCCTGGAGTGCGTGACGCTGGTCGGCACCCAGCTGGCCCCCGAGGATCTGATCGGCGTGCCGGAGCTGCGCGACGGCCGCAGCCGGTTCGCGCCGCCCGAGTCGATCGCCCGCGACGAGCCGTACTGCCTCTTCCTCGACGAGCTCAACTCGTCGAGCGCCGACGTGCAGAAGGCGTTCTACTCGCTGATCCTCGACCGCCGCATCGGCGCCTACGAGCTGCCGGCCGGGTCCATCGTGATCGGCGCGGGCAACCGCTCCAGCGACAACGCGCTCGCCCGCCCGATGGCGTCGGCGCTGGTCAACCGGCTGGTCCACGTGCACCTGCGCGCCTCGCACGCCGACTGGCACGCGTGGGCGGCCGAGGCCGGCATCCACCCGTGGATCGTCTCCTATCTGGCCGAGCGCCCCGACCACCTGTGGGCGCAGCCGCCCAAGACCGAGGAAACTTTCTCGACGCCGCGCAGCTGGCACATGCTCTCCGACGCGATGCGCTCGTGCGGCGACGCGATCGACGAGGGCACGCTGGGGGTGCTGGCGGCGGGCACGCTGAGCCCGGCGCACGCGAGCGCCTTCTGCGGCTACGTGAAGGTCGTCCGCCATCGCTACGGCCTCGACGCGATCCTGCGCGGCGACGCCGGCTGGCCGACTGCGCCAGGCGACCGCGATCTGCTGTACTTCCTGGCCGAAACTTTCCGCGCCCGTCTGGTCAAGGATCTGCCGGCCGAAAAAGACAAGGCGCCGGCATCCGTACGTCATTTCGCACACCGGGCGAAGGCTCTGCTCGTCGAGCTGTCCGAGCTGTCGCTGGAGTGCGGCCGCCTGGTGATCGCCGCCGACGAGGAGGGCGCGCCGGTGCTGCCCGCGTGGTTCCTGGTCGAGGTGAGCCGTGACCTGCCGCGCCTGGTCGCGGCGCGGGCCTGAGATGGGCCGCCGCAAGGAGCAGCAGAAGGATCCGAACACGCTCGCGTTCGAGGCCGCGTGGCGCTCGCTCGCGGCCCATCCGATGTTCGCCGAGATGACCACCGGGTCCTGGCACCGGCCGGTCGCCACCGCGGTCATCTCCGACGGGCCGGGCCTTGTTTCGGTGGCATCCGACGGCGCCATCCGGGCCGGCAAGGCGCACAAGCTCGACGCCGAGGAATGGATCTGGGCTCTCGCGCACTGCCTGCTGCACCTGGGCTTCGGCCATCTCGACGACAGCGCCGCGCGTGATCGCGCGTACCAGGAGGTCGCGTGCCTCGCCGTCGCACGTTTCCAGCGTGCGGTGAAGCTCGGCCGCGAGCCCATCCCGCTCCCCCGCGAGTTGCCCGCCACCGGCGAGGCGCAGTTGCTGCGCGCCTGGCGGCGCGATGGGGTGCCGGCGGAGAGCTTCGGTCTTGCCGATCTCCGGTACGGCCTCCGCGCGCCCAAGGATCCGCATTGGCAGGACCGGTTCGCCGTCGGCCTCTCCGCGGCGGCGGTCGCGGCGGTCGAGGTGGCGGGCGGCGCCCGTACGTCGATAACCGCCCCCGGAAGCCGGCGGCGTCCCTGGCAGCTCGCGCTCAGCTGGTTTGTCGGGTCGTATCCGTTGCTGGGCGCCCTCGCCGCCCGGTTCACGCTCGTCGCCGACGCCGATCTCGCTCGCGACTGGGACATCGCGATCGCCGCCGTCTCCGCCGAGGCCGGCGAGATTTACGTCAACCCGCTGCGAAACCTCGGCGAGCAGGAGTGGCGATTCGTTCTCGCGCACGAAATGTTGCACGCCGCGCTGCGGCACGGCGACCGGGCCGGCTGGCGTGACCGCGAGCTGTGGAACGTGGCCTGCGACTATGTCGTGAACGGCTGGCTGGTCGAGATGGGCGTCGGCGTGATGCCGGACGGCCTGCTGCACGATCCCGCGCTGGCCGGCATGTCGGCCGAGGACGTGTACGACCGGCTCGCCACCGACCTGCGCCGCGCGCGAAAGTTGCTCACCTCGCGCGGCGACATCCTGGGCGAGCCGCTGCCGTGGCGCGGCCCCCGCTCGGGCGCCGTCGACCTCGACGAGTACTGCCGCCGCGCGCTGCTGACCGGCTACGCCTACCACCTGAGCGGTGGGCGCGGGCTGCTCCCCGCCGGCCTGGTCGCCGAGATCAAGGTGCTGGAGCAGCCGCCGCTGCCGTGGGACGTGCGGCTCGCCCGCTGGTTCGCCGAGCACGTGCCCGCGCCCGAGCCGGTGCGCAGCTACGCCCGCCCGTCGCGGCGGCAGGCGTCCACACCGGAGATTCCCCGGCCCGGCCGGCGCCTGCCGGAGGAGGTGGTCCAGCGCTGCACGTTCGGCGTCGTCGTCGACACGTCCGGCTCGATGAACCATGAGCTGATGGGCAAGGCGCTCGGCGCGATCGCCTCGTACGCGCGGGCCCGCGACGTGCCGGCCGCCCGCGTGGTGTTCTGCGACGCGGCCGCCTACGACGCCGGGTACCTGCCGGTCGACGACATCGCCGGGCGGGTGCGGGTGCGCGGCCGCGGCGGCACCGCGCTGCAGCCGGCCATCTCACTGCTGGAGCGGGCCGCCGACTTCCCGCCGGCGGCCCCGATCCTCGTCATCACCGACGGCGAGTGCGACGTGCTGCGGGTGCGCCGCACCCACGCCTACTTGATGCCGCGCGGCGCCCGCCTGCCCTTCACCCCGCGCGGCGAGGTGTTCGACCTGCGCTGAGCGCCACGTTTCTCACCACGGCACCGGGCCTTCGTCGTCGAAGAACGCGCCGGTCGGGCCGTCGTCCGGGATCGTGGCGAGGTGGATCGCGATCTGTGCGCCCTGTTGCGGCGTGCGGAAGCCGCGGTGGCCGTTCAGGTCGGTCGCGCAGAAGCCCGGGCAGCCCGCGTTGATAAGGACGTTCGTGTCGTGCAGTTCTTTCGCGTACTGGATCGTGACCGCGTTGAGGAAACTTTTCGACGGCGCGTAGGCGGCCGAGATCGGCCCGGTCTCCCCGCCGGGCGCGCTCTGCCGGGTCAGGGACCCGACCGTGCTCGACATGTTCACGATTCGCGGCCGCGCCGAGCGGCGCAGCAGCGGCAGCATCGCGTTGGTGACCCGGATGACCCCGATGACGTTGGTTTCGACGACCGTTCGCACGATCGCCGGATCCACGATCGTCGGTTCCTGCGGCATGCCCCCGGTGATGGCGGCGTTGTTGACGAGCACGTCGAGACCGCCGCGCTCCTCGAGAATCCGCGCGGCCGCCGCCACGCTCGCGTCGTCGGTCACCGCGAGTGGCACCCCGAACGCGTCGACGCCCGCGGCCCGGAGTTTCGCAACGGCCTCCTCCCGGCGCCCGTCGTCCCGGGCGCCCACACCCACACTCCAGCCGAGCGCGCCCAGCCCCGCCGCGATCTCGTACCCGATCCCTTTGTTCGCGCCGGTGACCAGCGCGATCGTCGTCCGTTCGCTCATGAGTCGATCCTGTCCGCGCCGCCGTCCGGCCTCCAACACCGTCTGGGTAGGCGTCGATACCCGGCAGGTATCGGTAGCGTGGAAACATGGAGACGCGGGAGCTGCGCTATTTCGTTGCCGTCGCCGAGGAACTGCATTTCGGGCGGGCGGCGCTGCGGCTCGGCATCGCGCAGCCGCCCCTGTCGCGGGCGATCGCGCAGCTGGAGCGGCGGATCGGGGTTTCGCTGCTGGAAAGAAACAGTCGCGGTGTCGCGCTGACCGACGCCGGCGCCGTGCTGCTGCGCGAGGGCCGGGCGGCCCTGGACGCGGTCGAGGCGGCCGAGCGCCGCACGCGCCGGGCCGTGCCCGGCAATCCCGGGCTGGTGCTGGTCGTCAAGGCCGGCGCGGCCGGCGAGCTGCTGCCGAAACTTCTTGACGCGTACGCGGCGGAGCCCGGCGCCGTCCACGTCGAGGTGCAGCTGTGCGGGGTCGGCGAGCAGGAGCGCCTGCTGCGCGACGGCCGCGCCGACGTGGCGCTGCTGCATCTCCCCTTCGACTCGACGGCCGGCTTCGACGTCGAGGAGCTGGTGACCGAGAGCCAGATCGTGGTGCTACCGGCCGGTCATCCGCTCACCACCAGCGCCGGCCTGCGCATGGCGGAGGTGACCGACCTCCCGGGCCTGCCGCTGCCGCGTTGGCCGGGCCGGGACGGCACCTATCCGAGCGGTCCCGGGCCCGAGGTGCACGACAACACCCAGCTGCTCCAGCTGATCGCGCTCGGACGCGCGGCGGCGATCCTGCCCGAGTCGTGCCGTCCGCTGCTCACCAGGGACCTGGCCGCGGTGCCGCTGGTGGACGCCCCGCAGGTCACCACCGTGATCGCTTGGCCGCCGCACAGCCGCTCGCTGGCCCTGGCGGGGCTGGTCCGCGCCGCGACCCGGCTGTAGCGTCCCGCCATGGCGCGCGGGAGCAGCGGGGAATCGGTGCTCGATCGCGCCGTCCGGATCCTGGCCGCGTTCACCGCCGACGAGCCGGCGCTGACGGTCACGCAACTCTCCACGCGAACGGGCCTTCACTTGGCGACAACGTCGCGGCTCGTGCGCCAGTTGACCGACCTCGGCCTGCTCGCCCGGGACGCTGACGGAGGCGTACGGATAGGGATGCGCATGTGGGAGCTCAGCGCGCGTGCCGCTCCCACCCGCGGTCTCCGTGAGGCCGCGCTGCCTTTCCTCGAAGATCTGCACGCCGTCGTCGGGCATCACGCGCAGCTGGCGATCCGGGAGGGCGCCGAGGTGCTGTTCGTCGAGCGGCTGAGCAGCCCCGGCGCGGTGATCAACTACTCGCAGGTGGCCGGGCGGCTGCCGCTGCACGCGTCGTCGTCGGGCCTCGTGCTGCTCGCGGCGGCGCCGGCCGAGCTGCAGGAGGAGATGATCGCGCGGCCGCTGGTGGCGTTCACGCCCGAGACCATCACCGATCCGCGGCGGCTGCGGGCGGTGCTGGCCGAGGTGCGGCGGCAGGGGTACGCGCTCAACGCCGGTCACATCCATCCCGACGCGACCGGGGTCGCCGTGCCGATCCGCGACGCGAAAGGGCATGTCGTCGCGGCGGTGTCGGTCATCGTGCCGAACCGGCCGGAGGCCCGCGCGACCATCGGCATGCTGCAGGCGGCCGCCCGGGGAATTTCGCGCTCTCTCATTGAGTGATAGCGCTCTTCTTTCGTGGATGTCACGAAGTTCATCCTTCCGGCATGCGCACTCTCCGGCCCGCCGTCGATGCCTCCGCCGCCCTCCGGTTGCGCGTCGACGCGAAAAGTTTCGTCGCCGACGGCGTCCAGAGCCTGGTGCTTTCCGATCCCGGCGGTCGCCGGCTGCCGCCCTGGACGCCCGGCGCACATGTCGATCTGGTGCTGCCCAACGGCATCACGCGGCAGTTCTCCCTGTGCGGCGATCGGTGGGACGCGTACGCGTACCGGGTCGCGGTTTTGCGATCCTCCGACGGCCGCGGCGGATCGACGTACGTGCACGACGGCCTCCGCGTCGGCGACCTGGTCGGGCTGGGCGGGCCGCGCAACAATTTCCCGCTGGTTCCCGCGCCGCGATACGTCTTCGTCGCGGGCGGGATCGGCATCACGCCGCTGCTCCCGATGATTTCGCAGGCCGACGCGCTCGGCGCCGACTGGCATCTGTTCTACGGCGGCCGGTCGATGGCGTTCCTCGACGAGCTTTCGCGCTTCGGCGACCGCGTCACGGTGTGCCACCGCGGCCTGCGCGATCTCCTCCCCGCCGTCGTGGCGGACACCGATCCCGCCGGCGCCCGGCTGTACTGCTGCGGGCCTGCTCCCCTGCTCGAAACGGTCGAACGGCTCTGCGCTGGTCGTCCCGCCGGGTTCCTGCGCACCGAGCGGTTCGTCGCCGCCGACGCCGGCACGGTGCATGACACCGCCTTCGAGATCGCGCTCGCCCGGTCCGCCCGCACCGTCACGGTCACCGCCGGCGACAGCGTGCTCGACACCCTGCGCCGCTCCGGCGTACCCGTGCTCTCCTCCTGCCAGCAGGGAATCTGCGGCACCTGCGAGGTCCCGGTCCTGGGCGGCGAGGTCGACCACCGCGACAGCCTCCTCGACGACCGGGAGCGCGCCGACAACACGAGCATGTTCGTCTGCGTCTCCCGCGCCCGCGGCCCCCGCCTCGTCCTCGACCTCTAGGAGCTCCCATGCTGGATCCGTTCGGACACGAAGTGCTGGAAGACCCCGCGGAGTTTCACGCAACAATTCGCGAGGCCGGCGCCGTCGTCCACCTCGAGCGCTACGACGTCTACGCGATGGGCCGCTACGAGCACGTGCATGCCGCGCTCACCGATTGGCAGGGCTTTCAGTCCGGCGCCGGCGTCGGTCTATCCAATTTCCGGTACGAGAAACCGTGGCGTCCCCCGAGCCTGTTGCTGGAGGCGGATCCCCCTCGGCACGATGCCCCGCGCACGGTGCTGACCCGGATCCTCGGCCAGCGCGCCCTGCGCCGCCTCCGTACACAGTGGATGGACGACGCCAGCGAGCTCGTGGACTCGGTTCTGGCCGCGGGCCCGTCGTTCGACGTCGTAACGGCCCTGGCCGCCGCCTTCCCGCTGCGAGTGTTCCCCGATGCCGTCGGCATTCCCCGAGATGGCCGGGAAAACCTTCTCCCGTACGGCGATCACCTGTTCAACGCCTTCGGCCCGCACAACGACCTCGTCGCGGCCGGCGCCCCACGGGTGGCCGAGCTGTCGGCCTGGGTCAACGCCCAATGCGCTCGCGACGTGCTCACCCCCGACGGTTTCGGCGCCCGCATCTGGGCCGCCGCCGACCACGGCGACATCACCCACGAGCAGGCGCCGCTGGTGGTCCGCTCGCTGCTCTCGGCCGGCGTCGACACCACCGTGCACGGCTTGGCGGCCGTCCTCTACGCCTTCGCCACCACGCCCGGGGCCTGGCAGCGCCTGCGCGCCGAGCCGGCCCTCGCCCGGGTCGCCTTCGACGAGGCGGTCCGCTGGGAGTCCCCCGTCCAGACCTTCTTCCGCACCGCCACCACGGATATCAAGGTCGACGACACGATCGTCCCCGACGGCAAGAAGATCCTCATGTTCCTGGGCGCCGCGAACCGCGACCCCCGCCGCTGGCCCGACCCGGACCGCTTCGACCTCGACCGCGACCCGTCCGGCCACGTCGGCTTCGGGATGGGCATCCACCAGTGCGTGGGCCAGCACGTGGCCCGGTTGGAGGCCGAGGCGCTGCTGACCGCCTTGGCGGCCCGCGTCAGCGACATCACCCTCGACGGCAGCCCGGTGCGGCACCACAACAACACCTTGCGCGCCTGGGAGTCACTGCCCGTCCGAGTCACGGCCGAGTAGGCGCCCCCGCCGTCACGGATGGCGCGCCGACCTTGTCACCGCCGGGGCGGTCGCGCCGGGCGATCCCACGATGTGACGGGGAGTCTCAGTCAGTAGTCAGGATCCCGCATGCCGGCCACGCATCCCGACAGCCGATCCCACCGTCCGCATTGCGAGACGACCGGCGAGTGCAGGCCGGACATGTCGCGTTAATTCGGTCAGAGGCCGATCGAGCCCACTGGAGGCTGATGACTTGCCGTTTCCACCAAGCGGCAGATCATCAAGATCCAACCGCGGGCAGGGGGCAGGCGGACCGGCCGACCAGGCGGGGAGGCGGGCAGCCGACCAGGCCGACCAGGCGGGCCAGGCGGGCCAGGCGGGCCAGGCGAGCAGGCGGGCAGGTGGGCAGGTGGGCAGGTGGGCAGGTGGGCAGGTGGGCATGCGGGACAGGGCGCCCGAGACGTCGATGCACCGACGACCGCGACTGCCGCACCCACCGCAACCACGCAGTACCCGGGCATGGCAATCCCGCCTGGTCACCACGAACGGCGACCGGCGCCACCAGCCTTTGTGCACTGCCACATATCGCCGCCGCGGCAGATCCTGAGCGGATGACCCCTGCCGACGTGGCGCGGGCCGGCCAGGCGAGCCGGCGCGGCCAGGTGGGTGTGGTGTCAGCGGGGCGCCGGCAAGGCAACCGCGTTCTGGGCGCCATAAGCGGCGAAGAACTTGTCGCGGAACTCGTCCATGCGCCAGACCGGGGTGGACGCCTTCGGGCGCAGGCCGTCCGCCCAGTTCCAGTCGGTGATGCGCTCGAGGACCGACTTGTCGTGGGCGATGATCGTGACCGGGATGTCGTGGCTGGCGCCGTTGCCGCTGACGATGGACATCGGCTGGTGGTCGCCGAACATGATCAGGACCAGGTTCTTGTCGCCGTATTTCTGGGCCCACGAGACCAGGCTGTCGACCGAGTAGGCGATCGACTTCGCGTACTGCGTCTGGGTGCGCTCCGACGAGTTCCACAGCGTCGTGCGCTTCTCGGCGCCCTTCACCATCGGGGCGAAGACGCTGCCGTCGCCGACCTTGTCCCAGTCGACCATCTGCGGAATCGGCGTCCACGGCTCGTGGCTGGAGGTCAGGGTGATCTCGGCCATCAGCGGGCCCTGCTTCTTCGAGTACACCTCCCGCTGGAAGGCGGACAACGTGTACTGGTCGGGCATCCGGGACCAGCCGAAGCGGGGGCCCTTGTAGCCGAGGTTCCGCGAGTCGTACACGGTGTCGTATCCGTAGAACGACGCCTCCGGCCAGGCCACGGTGTTGCCCGGCTCCATGCCGACGGTCTGCCACCCGGCGTTGTGGAAGGCGCTGGTCAGCGTCACCCGGTTGCTGGCGGTGAGCTGCCGGTACCGCGGCTGGCTAGTGATCCACAGGCCGCTCTGGAAGGTGGCGTGGGCGAGCCAGCTGCCGCCGCCGAAGGTCGAGGAGGTCAGCCAGCCGGTCTTCGCCGAGAAACCGGCGGCGGAAAGTTTCTGCTCGTCGGCGGTGAGGGCGGGGGAAACTATCGCGTTCATCCCGGGGTCGGTGAGCACCGAGTGGCCGTAACTCTCCACCACGCCGATCACGACGTCCTTGCCGGCGAGGCCGCTGACCAGATCCTGGGGGGCGACGTTGCGATAGGGGTCGTGCTCCGACGCGTACGCGAACTGCCGTTGATCCCTGATTGCCTCCGGCACCTGGGTGACCGTCGACTTGAGCAGGTCGGCGGCCGTGTCCGAAGCAACCGGAGCGTTCGGGAACCAGGTGATCCCGCTGATCGCGAGGGCGATCCACACCGCGCTGAGGCCGACCAGGGTGCGCCGCGCCGGCCCGGGATAACGCATGGTCAGCCGGGTGAGGCGGAGCACCGCAAGCGTGCACACCACCAGCGCGAGCAGCGCCAGCACCCCGGCTCCGACGGCGGCCGCGATCGCCTTGCCGCGGCCGTCGGTCTCGGTGAGCGCGTTGAAGCCGTCCTGGAACAGTGGCCAGTCGAGCACCGGGTTGAACCGCCGGCCGAGCACGATCCGGAAGCCCATGTTCACGACTTTCAGGATCACCACGAAGCCGAGCCCCGCGCCGAACAGCGCCGCGACCGGCTTGCGCCATTTCGGCGACAGGGCGAGCAGCACCGCCGCCCCGATGATCGCCTCGATCGGGAGCCGGAGGAACGCGGCCTCGAAGAAAGTTCCGTTCTTCGGTTTCGCGACGGCGTCGGGCACGACCAGCGCGACGAAGACGAGGACGGCGGCCAGGACGGTGAGCACCGCGCCGGAAATGGTGCGGATTCGGCGGAGCAGCAAAATTTCGTCCCTCGCAGCGCTCGGTAGACAACCCGGTCGCCGATGGGTACGGATCTAGGACCGCGAGCGGTTCACCGCCTACGGGGTGACAATCGCGAAATTCGGGTCAGCCCGGATGAGACCGCGCCGCCGCGTGCAACTCCCGCAGAAACATGGCCGCGTTCTGTGTGCTCGGGTGGTCGGCGCCGAGCACCCGTCCGCGGTCGGCAAGAACCCGCTCCACGAGGGCTATGGCGTCCGGGATGCGCCCGATCGCCCGGTAGTCGAAAGCCAGGTTGGAACGCTGGGTGGAGGTGTTGGGGTGGTCGGGACCGAGCAGCCGTTCGCTCTCGACGACCAGCTGCTCCTTGATCGAGACCGCCTCGGCAAGACGGCCCGCCTGCGAGTAAGCGGCAGCCAGGTTCGCCTGACTCTTCAGAGTCTCCCGGTGATCAGCACCGCGTCGCCGTCGGTTGGCGGCGACGACCTGCTCGAGCAGGACGATGGCCTCCGCTGTCCGGCCCATCTGCCCGTAATAGACGGCCAGGTCCGACCGTGCGGTCAGCGTGTTCACCTCGTCCGGCCCGAACAGCCGGTCGAAATCCGTGATCAAGTCTTCCAGTTGCGTGACGGCTTCGGCTCGGCGGTCGGCAAGCCAGTAGGCGCCGGCGAGGCCGAAGCGGCAGAACATAGTTTCCTGGCTGTCGGGGCCGAGCACGCGTACGCAGTCGGCAGCTGTCCGCTCCAGAAGCGTGATCGCCTCGGTGGCCCGCCCGGCTTGCCGACAAGCGTCGGCGAGGCCGGCCCTTGCCGTCAGCGCGTTCACGTGGTCGACGCCCAGGAAGCGCTCCGCCTGCTCGGCCACCGTGCGCCAGTGGGCGACGGCCGCCGCATACTGGCCGGCGTGGACGAGCGCCGACCCGGCCACCCATAGCACCCGATATCCGGTCGCTCGCCACAGATCCTCGCCGGTCACGGTGTGCAGCGTCGCGACGTTGGCCTGCAGCGCCGCGAAAGTCAGGGTGGCCCGGTCACCGGCGGGCCAGATCTCGCACAGAGCGTCGGCGGCGGCCTGGGCCGTCGCGACCGGGTCGGGCAGCGTCTCGCGCATCGCCCGGGCGGTCAGGGCGTGGATGCGCACCGAGCGGACCGGGTCGGCGCCGGTATGCGTGATCAGGGCATAGCGGTGCAACAGGCGCAACGACCGGCGGGCCTGCTCGGGCGTGACCGGAGCGCCGCCGTGGCCGGTCAGATATCCGGTGACCGGCCCGGTCGCCCAGAGCGCCTCGGGATGCCCGGCCGGGTCGAGGACCGACGTCAGAGCCAGGGCCCGGCGGGCCAGCCCGGCCGGGGCGGCGGTGTCCGCGGCGTCCAGGGCCAGCAGCAGCGTGACCCCGACCGAGCGGCCGTATCCGTCCGGGTCGGTGCCGGCGGGCATGAGGTCGGCCAGGTTCTCGCGGCCGCTGAGGTAGCGGTCGAGGTACGCGGCGCTCGGCTCGTCCTGGTTGGCCATGTACGCGGCGGCGTGCGACAGCGCCAGCGGCAGGTGGCCGAGCGCGACGGCGAGATCCGGACCCTTCTCGTCGAGCAGATGCGACATCCCGGCCCCGGTGAGCCTGTTCTCGAAGTAGGCCGCCGATTCCTCCGGCGTGTACACCCCGATGTCGACGCGCTGCCGTCCGGAGCTGGCCAGGGCCGCGTCATGCAGCCGGGTCGTGGCGAGCGTCCAGCCGGCCGGGCGGGCCGGGGGCCACAGGCCGGACAGGTGAGCCGGGTCGGTGATGTCGTCGAGCACGATCAGCCACGTACGGCCGGTGGCGCGCAGCCACTCCAGGAACGCTGTCGCGTCGTCGGCGGCGTCGCCGGTGACCTGGGCGCCGACGCGCTCGGCGGCACGCGCGTAGGTGGCGGCGATCTGCTCGGGGCTGTCGGCGACGACCCACACCACGAGGTCGACGGCCGGGTCCTCGATCGCCTGGTGGGCGAACCACGCGGCGAGCTGGGACTTGCCGACCCCTCCCCCGCCGGCCAGGATCCGCGTCGAGCCGTGACGGCGGGCCGCCTGGATGTGATCGCGCAGGTCGTGCCGGGGCTGGAAGGCCGAAGCCAGCTCGGGGACCGCGCCGGTACAGACCGGCCAGGAGACTTCGTGCGGCGGGAGCACGATGTTCGTGGTGATGGAGCCGTGATTGTCGCGGCCGACGGCGACCGCGGCGGGCCCGGAGGCATCGACGTTCTCGGGCCCGCGAGGATTCACCGGCACAGTCTAGGAGCGCTCGCCCAGGGCCCTCAGAACGGGAAGTCGCGCGGGGTGTCGCGCAGCGTGATCCACTGGAGCTCGGTGAAGTCCTCGCTCGCGAACTGCAGGCCGAACCGGCCCCACCCGCTCTCCTTGAGACCGCCGAAGGGCATCTGGGGCTCGTCGTTGACGGTCTGGTCGTTGATGTGGACGATCCCGACCTCGAGGCGCCGGGCGAGGTCGAGCGCGCCATACGTATTGGCCGAGATGATGCCGGCGGTGAGGCCGAAGCGGGACGCGTTGGCCCGGGCGATAGCCTCCTCGGGACCATCGGCCGTCTCCAGCAGCGCGACCGGGCCGAAAGTTTCCTCGAAAGCTATCTCGGCCTCGGGCGGCACGTCGGTGAGAACCGTCGGCGGGTAGCACGGCGGCGCCGCCACGCCACCGGTCAGCAGGCGCGCGCCGAGCGAGACCGCCTCGGAGACCCGGCGGTCGACCAGGCTCAGCGCCCACTCGTTGATCAGCGGACCGACCACCGTCGCCGGGTCGCGCGGGTCGCCGACCGGCAGCCGCGAAACTTTCTCGACGAAGCGCGCCGTGAATTCCGGAGCGACCGCCCGGTCGACGATGATGCGGCGCACGCACATGCAGATCTCGCCCTGGTGGACGAAAGCGCCGTAGGCGGCGGCCTCGACGGCGAGCGAGAGGTCGGCGTCGGCGAGCACGATCAGCGCGTTGTGCCCGGAAAGTTGCAGCACCGGCCGCTTGAGATGCCGGGCCGCCAGCTCGGCCAGCCGCCGCCCGGTGACCGTCGACCCGGTGAAGCTGATCCGCCGCACCAGCGGATGTGTGACCAGCTCCTCCGCGATCATCCCGGCGTCGCCGGGGGCATGGGTGACCACGTTGACCGCCCCGGGCGGCAGCCCGGCCTCCTCGAAGACCGAGGCCCACAGGGTGCCGCCGGTGATCGGCGACTCCTCGCTGGGCTTGAGCACGACCGTGTTGCCCAGCGCGAGCGGCCCCACGATCGCCCGCCCGGCGAGGGTCAGCGCCGCGTTCCAGGGGGCGATCGCCGCGACCACTCCGACCGGGCGCCGCACGGCCAGGGCCCGCGACCCGGGCAGGTCGGTCGGCAGCACCTGCCCGGTCGGCGCGTGCGCCAGCGATCCCGCCTGCCGCAGCATGGCGAGGCAGAAATCGAACTGAAGATTCGCGAAATACGGCCCGCAGCCGGTCTCGGCGGCGAGCAGGCCGATCACCTCGGCGCGCCGCCGGTCGAGCGCGTCGGCGGCCCGGATGAAGATCAGCTGCCGGTCGCTCGGCGCCATCGCGGCCCAGGCCGGAAAGGTGACCTGAGCAGCCTCGATGGCGCGCCGGGTGTCCTCGCCGTCGCCGGATGCCACCTCGGCGAGCACCGCCCGGCTCCACGGGTCGTGGTCGGGATGCCGGCGCCCGCTGATCGACGCGACCCGAGCACCGCCGATGTGATGCAGGACCGGCTCGATCATCGCGCGCCCCTGACGCCACTGAGCTGCAGGACCGGCTCGATCATGGCGCGCCCCTGACGCCGCTGAGCTGCAGGACCGGCTCGATCATGGCCCGATGCTAACCGGCCGCAGCGTGTAGCCGACCGGGAGCAGCCGGAACGGCAGCCGGTCGTCGGCGAGACTCCACAGGCCGCGCGGCAGGAACAGCGCGAAAGCGATCGCGACCGCGCCGAGCCCGATGAGATACCACGCGCCGTATTGCGCGAACCAATCCTGCAGCAGGAAGAAAAGTATCGCGCCCAGGATCGGTCCCTCGTAGGTGCCGATCCCCCCGACCAGCACCATGAACAGCATGTAGGCCGACCACTGCACGCCGAAAATGCTCTGCGGCTGGATGAAGAGGGTGTTCGCGAGCGTGAGGGCGCCGGCCGCCCCGCAACCGAAACCCGCAAGGACGAAGAGCATGAACTTCAAGGGCATGATCCGTACGCCGAGGGAAGCGGCCGCCTCCTCGTCGTCCCGGATCGCCCGGATGGCCGCGCCGCTGCGCCGCCTCAGCAGCAGGAACACCAGCACGAGCAGCAGCAGCGTGAACCCCAGCGTCAGCCAGTAGGTGTACGCGCGGCGCCAGTCCGGCGCGATCGTGTTCAGCCCCCGCAGCGAGACTCCGGTACCGCCGCCCAGCGACCCGTCGAGCGCGACGAGCAGCGCGAGGGCCTCGGCGACCACCCACGTGCCGACCGCGAACTGGCCGCCGCGCAACCGCAGCAGCAGCGGGGCCAGCGCCACGGCAAGAACGGCGGAAAGTATCGCGGCCAGGACGACGGAAAGGTACGGGGGAATGTCGCGCTGGGTGAGGAATACCGTCGCGTACGCCCCGAAGCCGATGAACGCCTGCTGCCCGACCGAGACGAGTCCGCCGTAGCCGGCCAGGACGTTCCACATGACGGCCATGATCAGCAGCGTGCACAGGGTGGTGAGCTGCTGCACCACGTCGGTGCGGAACCCGAACGGCACGGCGAACAGCGCGATCGCGAACGCGACCATCACCGACGACGAAATTTTCGTCGCGCGTCCCGACCGCTTCACGGTCCACTGGTCGCTCACGCTGTTCTTCCTTCCCGGCGAAGCGCCAACAACGATCGCCCGTGCGGGCTGGCGAGCACGATGAGGAAGACCAGGTGGCCGGCGAGGATCGAGTACTGCGGATCGATCGTGGCGCCGATGGTCTGCGCGACGCCGAGGACCATGCCGCCCCAGAGGGTGCCCCACAGCGAGCCCAGCCCGCCGATCACCACCGCCTCGAACGCGAAGATGAGCTGGGTCGGCCCGCTCGACGCGTCGAAAGTCGAGCGCACGGCGAGGAAAACTCCGGCGAGAGTTGCCGTGGCCACCGCGATCGCCGTCGCGCGGGCGTACACGGAAGAGGCCGGCACCCCGACCAGCGTGGCCGTGTCCGCGTCCTGGGCCGTCGCCCGCATCTCCCGGCCGAAGGCCGTGCGGCGCAGCGTCAGCTGCAGGCCGCCGAGGACCAGCACCGCGGTCGCCAGGATCAGCACCCCGAGGTACGAGATGGAGAGCTGATCGGTGATGCGCCAGCTGCCGGTCGCCACGTCCCCGGCCGCGCCGCCGAGCGAGCGCACGTCCGGGTTGTAGGCCTGCAGCAAGGCGTTCTGGATGACGATGGCCAGGCCGAAGGTGGTGAGCAGCGGCGTGAGCGGGCCGCCGCGCAGGCTGCGGGCAAGGACCGTGCGGTGCAGCACGTAGCCGACGATCAGCATCACCGGCAGCGCGGGCACCAGCGCCCAGAACGGCCCGATCCCGGTGTGCACGGTCAGCGACCAGACCAGGAAGGCGCCGAGGACCGCGAGGTCGCCGTGCGCGAGGTTGATGATGCGCATGACGCCGAACATCAGCGAGAGCCCGCAGGCGAACAGCGCGTAGAGCCCGCCCAGCAGGATCCCCTGAATGACCGCGTTGACCCAGTTCATGGCTGCCGTCCGGCGAATCCGAAGTAGGCGGTGACGACCTCGTCGCGGGTGACGCCGGCGGTCTTCGAGTCGAGCACGATCCGGCCCTCGAGCAGGCAGATCACCCGGTCGGCGGTGGACAGGGCGCGGTTGAGGTCCTGCTCGACGAGGAGCACGGTGGTGCCGCTCTCCCGGAGGACCGTCATGCAGGCGTACACGTCATCGACGGCCTTGGGCGAAAGTCCCAGCGAAACTTCGTCGATCAGCAGGAGCCGCGGGTTGGTCATGAGGGCCCGGGCGATTGCCGTGGCCTGCTGCTGACCGCCGGAAAGCCGCGAGGCCGGGCGCGCGCGCAGCGGCTTCAGGGCGGGGAAACTTTCCAGGACCGAGGCGAGATTCCACGGGCCGGGGCGGGCGCGGCGGCCCGCGACCAGGAGGTTCTCCTCGACCGTGAGCTCGGGGAAGAGGCGCCGGCCCTCGGGGACGTAGGCGATGCCCAGGCGCACGCGTTGATGCGCGGGCACGCCGGCGAGGCTGCTTCCGCCGTACGATATGACGCCACCCGCCAGCGGATGCGCGCCCGCGACCGTGCGCAGCAACGTGGTCTTCCCGGCCCCGTTGGCGCCGATCAGCGCGACCACCTCGCCTTCCGCGACCTGGAACGAGATGCCGCGGACCGCCTGCAGCAGGCCGTGGCGGGCCTCGACACTTTCCGCGCGCAGAAGCGTGGTCATGAGGCGGCCTTTCCGAGGTACGCGTCGATCACGACCGCGTCGCCCAGAACTTTCGCGGGCTCGCCGTCGGCGATCACGCGGCCGGTGTCCATGCAGACCAGGCGGTCCACGACCTGGACGAGGACGTGGACGATGTGCTCGATCCAGACGATCGCCGTGTTGCCGAGCTTGATCTGCCGGACGGCCGCGACCAGCTCGGCGGCCTCCGCGTCGGTCAGGCCCGCGCCGATCTCGTCGAGCAGCACCACCCGCGGCCCGGTCGCCAGGCAGCGGGCCAGCTCGAGGCGCTTGCGATGCAGCAGGCCGAGGCTCTCGGCGCGCCGGTTGGCCAGCTCGGTGAGCCCGCATTCGTCGAGCACGTCGACGGCTTTCTTGTTGGCGGCGGCGCCGGAAAGGCCCGCACCGTAACTCGCCGCGACCACGACATTTTCCAGGACGGTCATGCCGCCGAACGGGCGCGGGACCTGGAACGCCCGCCCCACGCCCATCCGGCAGCGCTGGTCCGGACGCGTCCGCGTGACGTCGCGCCCCTGGAAACTCACCGTCCCGGCCCGCGGGCGGACCCCGCCGGCCAGGACGTTGAGCAGGGTGGTCTTGCCGGCGCCGTTGGGACCGACGATGCCGACCGCCTCACCCTCGGCCACGGCGAAGTCGACATTGTGGAGGACCCGCAGGTCGCCGTAGCTCATGGCGAGCCCGCGGCCCTCGAGAAGGGGCGTCACGCCCGGTATTCCTGAAGTTTCGCGGCGGTCGGCACGTTCGGATCGGACGAATTTTCCACGAGCACGAACTCGACCTTGTACTTCGGATCGGTCGACTTGATCCACTGGCCGCCGAGGATCGGCGTGGTCACGACGTTGGCGTTCGGGCCCTTGCCCCACTGCAGGCGCCCGATCGGGGTCTCCACGTCGAGGGTCTTGATGGCGTCGGCCACACCCTGCTTGTCCTTGGGGTTGCTGGTCTTCTTGAGCGCGGCCGCCGCCACGTCGAAGAGGGCGAGGCTCGGCCCGAGCTGCTGGTTCCACTGTTTGCCGGTGGCCTGGTAGCCGTCGCCGAGCGCCTTGCTGTCCACCCCGGTGAAGCTCGACTTGTACGGGTACGTCGGCGCCCAGTAGGCGCCGCCGGCGATCCCGATGCCGATCGGGCCGAGCGCCTCGATCTGCGACGGGAAGAGTCCCGTCTTCGCGACCTGGCAGATCTTCGGCTTGTAGCCCTGCTGGGCGGCCTGCCGCCAGAACGTCGCGAAGTCCGGCGGGATCGGGAACGTGTTGAAGATTTCGCAGTTCTCGGCCTTGAATTTCGCGATCTGCGCGGAGAAATCGTTGGTCCCGTCGGTGTACGCGCCGGGGTCGACGATCGTGTAGCCGGACTGCTTGAGCAGCGGACCGAGCGCGGCCCGGATGGCGTTGCCGTCGGAGTCGTTGGGCCACATCACGCCGACCTTCTTGTTGGTCGGAACTTGCGGCCACTCGTGCGTGTACATGTTGTGGAACTGCTCGACGCCGAAGCAGAAGTGGTAGGTGAACTTGTAGGCATTTTGGTCGGTCTCTTTCGCGCCGCGGCCGAAATACCACGCTTCCCAGGGGACGACCGTGGAGACACAGGGGACGCCGGCCGCCTCGCAGGCATCGCTGACCGGGTTGACCGTTTCCGGTGTGCTCGTGGTGAGCATCAGGTCGACCTGGTCTCCGTTGATCAGATCGTTGGCGACCTGGGCGGAGCGCTGCGGGTTGGACTGGCTGTCGCGGTCGAGTATCTGAACGTCGTACTGGGTGCCGCCGATGTTCAGTCCCGGCTGGAACGCCTTCTTGGCGAGGTCGAGGACGTACGCGTCGGGCTCACCGAACCCGGCCGCCGGACCGGTGCGGGGACTGACGAAGCCGATCTTCAGCGACGATTTTTGAGTATTTTTCGTATTTTGATCGCTGCCGAGACCCCCGCAGGCGCTGAGGATGGGGGCGGCAGCGGTTAGGGAGATGCCGAGGCGGAGAAGGTCGCGCCGGGTTGTTCCAGATTCCATGGACGCCTCCTGGGCGAGGTCTGGTGCCGAGGAAGGTAGGAGTGCGCCAGGTCACACGTCAACGCGATGTTCGAATATCTGGAACGCGCGTTGATATGGTGCAACGCCATGACGCAGCCGTCGTTCTCCCAATCGCTCGAGCGCGGCCTGCGGATTCTCAGCGAGTTCGCCGCCAACGGCCCGGTCCTCGGCATCGCCGAAATCGCCCGCGCCGTCGACCTCAACCGCAGCACCACCCACCGCTACGTGGCCACGCTGACCAGCCTCGGCTTCCTCCAGCAGGACCCGGACACCCGGAAGTACTCGCTCGGCCCGCGCGTCGTCGACCTCGGCTTCGCCGCGATCAGCTCGATGGAGATCACCGGAGTCGCGGCCGGGCACCTGCAGGCGCTCTCCGACGAGACCGGCTGCGCGGCCAGCATGGCAGTCCTCGACGGCGCCGATATCGTCTACGTCGAGCGGCGGCGCTCGCGGCGCACGGCCGGCGTCGCGGTCGATCTCAACCTGCACGTCGGATCGCGGCTACCCGCGTACTGCACGTCGATGGGGAAAGTTCTGCTCGCTTATCGCGAGCCGGCGGCGCTGCGGGGGTTGCTCGACCGGATGGATCTCGCGCGCCGCGGTCCCAAGACGATCACCGTACGGGAACAGCTGGTCGCCGCCCTGGCCAAGGTGCGGCAGGCGGGCATCGCGGTCAACGACGAGGAGCTCGCGCCCGGGCTGCGCTCGATCGCCGCCCCGATCCGCGACCGCTCGGGCCACGTGGTCGCCGCGATCAACGTCGCCGTGCACCTGACGACCTGGACGACCTCGGTGGAGTCGGTGGTCAGCCGCCTCGGCGGACCGCTGCGGCGGACCGCTTCCGACATCTCGCACCAACTGGGTTACCGTTCGAATATCTGAAACACCGCGTTGTTTCGCGATGGTTTCGGGCCTAGATTCGGCGAAACTTTCTCGTGGGAAGGTGCCGACGATGGCTCTGCTCGATCAGTCCCGCTGGAACGACCAGATCTTCGAGGGCGGGTCGTGGCGCCCCGGGAGCGGCGCCGCCACCGACGTGATCGAGCCCGCCACCGGCGAGGCGCTCGGCCAGGTCAACCTGGCCACCCCCGACGACGTGTCCCGGGCCGCCAAGGTCGCCGCCGAAGCCCAGCGCGAGTGGGCCGCCCTGCCGCACTCCGCGCGCGCCGCCGTCCTGCGCAAGGCCGCCCAGCTGTGGTCTTCTCACGCCGAAGAGATCTCGTGGTGGAACGTGCGGGAGGTCGGCGCGATCCCCGGGCTGGCCGGCTTCGCCCTGCACGTCGCCGAGCAGGAGTGCTGGGAAGCCGCGGCGCTGCCCAGCCTGCCGTACGGGTCGCTGATCCCCTCCGAGGAGCCGCGGCTCTCGATGGCCCGCCGCTACCCGGTCGGCGTGGTCGGGGTGATCTCGCCCTTCAACGTGCCGATCATCCTGGGCATCCGCTCGGTCGCCCCCGCGCTCGCCCTCGGCAACGCGGTTCTGCTCAAGCCCGATCCGCGTACGGCGGTCACCGGCGGCCTCGTGCTCGCCCGCATCTTCCAGGAGGCCGGCCTGCCCGACGGCCTGCTGCAGGTGCTGATCGGCGGCGCCGACGTCGGCGAGGCCATCCTCACCGACCCGCGGGTGCCGGTCATCTCGTTCACCGGCTCCACCGAGGCCGGCCGCCGGGTCGGCGCGCTCGCCGGCAGCCACCTCAAGCGGGCCCACCTCGAGCTCGGCGGCAACTCGGCGATGCTGATCCTCGACGACGCCGACGTGGACGCCGCGGTCAACCTGGCCGCCTGGGGCAGCTGGTTCCACCAGGGCCAGATCTGCATGACCACCGGCCGCCACCTCGTGCACGAGCGCATCTACGACGACTTCGTCGAGCGCCTCGCCGACAAGGCCGCCAAGCTCCCCGTCGGCGACCCGGCCCGCGAGCAGGTGGCGCTCGGCCCCGTCATCGACGCCGGCCAGCGCGACAAGATCCACGACCTGGTGACCTCCTCGGTCGGCGACGGCGTCCGGCTGGCCGCGGGCGGCAGCTTCGACCGCCTCTTCTACCAGCCCACCGTCATCGCCGGCGTCGGGACCACGACGCCCGCGTTCGCCAAGGAGATCTTCGGCCCGGTCGCGCCGGTCGCCCGCTTCAGCACCGTCGACGAGGCGATCGCCCTGGCCACCACCACCGAGTACGGCCTGTCGCTGGGCATCGTCACCCGCGACGCGATGCGCGGCGTCGAGCTGGCCGACCGGATCCCGACCGGCATCGTCCACATCAACGACCAGACCGTGAACGACGAGGCCAACGCCCCCTTCGGCGGAACCGGCGCCTCCGGCACCGGCTCCCGCTTCGGCGGCGCTCAGGCCAACATCGACGCCTTCACCGACACACGCTGGCTGACCGTCCGCAGCCAGCCGGCATCTTTCCCCTTCTGACAGTCGTCGCCGCCCACCTGGCCCGCCGCCGGGCGGGCGGCGACCCGGATCGGTGGCGCCGGCCTCTCCCCCCGATGGCCGGCGCCCCGCCGTCCTCTGCCCTAGGTGCCGGGGCAGAGGCAACGGCGTCCCTACTGCCCGAAATCTCCTTCTGTCCAAATCGGATGGACGGTCTTGTCCCCCGCGCCGTACCGGGTTTCGATGCCTTTCGAACCGACGACTACGGGGGGATGTCGTATGAGAAGAATCAGGCTGTTCGCCGCCGTCGCGACTGTCGCGCTGGCCGTGACCACGCTGGTGACGCCCGCCTCGGCTTCGACCGGGGCTTCGGGGCCCAACGCGGTCGTGGTCTGGAACAACAACGCGCAGACCGCCATCTACGAGGTTGCCCGCCAGGGGCCGTATGTCGCTCCGCGCAGTTTCGCGATGGTTCAGGGGGCGGTCTACGACGCGGTCAATGCGATCGCGGGTACGCCGTACCAGCCGTACCTGGTCTCGCCTCGCACCCACCGGGGTGACTCCGCCGACGCTGCCGTGGCCACCGCGGCGCATCGCGTGCTTGTTTCGCTCTTTCCGGCGCAAGCCGCGTCGCTCGACGCCATGTACGCCGAGTCGCTCGCGGCCATCCCGGACGGGCGGGGCAAGGCCGGCGGCATCGCGGTGGGCACACAGACCGCGGACGCGATGATCGCCGCGCGGGTGGACGACGGCGCCTTCGACCCTACGGACGCCTGGACGGCCGGCACGACGCCGGGCGTGTGGCGGCCCACCCCGCCGACGAACGCGTCGGACGGCGCGTGGGTCGGGTCGATGCGCTCGTTCGTGATCCCGCGCAACGACATGTTCCGCACCGCCGGGCCGCCCGCGCTGACCAGCCGGCAGTACGCCCGCGACCTCAACGAGGTGCAGGCGATCGGCGGCGCCACCAGCACGGTCCGCACCCAGGACCAGACCGAGGCGGCGATCTGGTGGCACGACCGGCGGCTCACCGAGTGGGCGATCAAGCGCCAGCTCGCCGAGACGCAGCACCTGAACACGCTGCAGACGGCCCGGATGTTCGCGATGGCGGACGTGGCGAACGCCGACTCACTTGTCGCGTGCTTCAACGAGAAGAAGTACTGGAGCTTCTGGCGCCCGGTCACGGCCGTGCAGGAGGCTTCGAACGACGGCAACCCGGCCACCACCGGCGACCCGGCGTGGATGCCGCTGCTGGTCACGCCGCCGTTCCCGGACTACACCTCCGGCCACACCTGCTCCACGGCCACCATCATGACCACGCTGCGGGTGTTCTTCGGCCGCGACGACATCGCGTTCAGCGCCTACAGCGCCGACTCGGGAACGACGCGCAACTTCGACAGCTTCTCGGCGGCCCTGGACGAGGTGGTCGAGGCCCGCATCTGGGGCGGCGTCCACTTCCGCACCGCCGACGAGCAGGGCGTCCGGATCGGCAACGGCGTCGCCCGCTACGTCCTGTCCCACGAGTTCCGCCGCCGTTAGCGAAAGTAGGACGCCGGGCCGCGGGTGAGTTTGACCTTCAGTGACTCATTTCTTCCGCGGCCCGAGCGTCCCGGTTCCTACAAGCGTGACGTTCCCGCAGGTCAACGACAAGATCTCGGGACTAAGTACAAGTTTGTAGTTCGCCCTCACGGCACGCGGCGCACCGGGTCGGAGCCCTTCCGGGTCGCGGCGTACGCGCGGAGGCGCCCCCACGCGCCGAACACGCACACGACGACCGCCACCGCCGCGAAGATCACGAAACCCCAGGGCGACTTGGTTCCCGACTCGCGCAACAGGTCGCTGTCGCACGGGCTGGACGCCGCGTAGGACACCTCCGACGTCCCACCGACCCGGATCTCGCGAGGCGGCGGGTTCGAGCCGGAATCGACGCGAGACAGGCAGACCCGCCCATCAAGAGTGGTGAACCGGACGTCGTACCACCGCCGGCCCGGCACATTCGTCGTGATGTCGACGACTTCGGCGTCGACGGTTCCGCCGCGGGCATCGTCGATCGCTCGAGCACCGGAGAACGCCAGCGCGCCGGTCCACACGACTGCCATGATCGACAGGAAGGCGGCGGCGATCTCGGGCCTCGATCGCAGGCGGCCTCGAAAAACCATTCAGCCCTGCCGTTCCGTCGATGAGTTTCGCCGCTCGGGGCGGTCTAGGAAGTATGAGCGAAACCCATCCCGGCGTCGACGCGTACCTCGCCACCCTGCCCGGCTGGCAGGCGCGGCTCGGGCAGGACCTCCGCGACCTGATCCACGAGGCGGTCCCCGGCATCGAAGAGACCATCAAGCGCACCGTACGGCCCTACTTCGTGCACCACGGCAACGTCTGCGCGCTGCTGGGCACCAAGGATCACCTCAACCTGTTCCTCTACGACGGCGCGATCGTGCCCGACCCCGAAGGGATCATCACCGGCGGGCATGACAACACCACCGCCCGCACCGTCGCCTTCTGGGAGAACGACCCGATCCCGCGCACGGCGTTGACGGCGATGCTGCGGCAGATCGCGGTCAACAACGAGGCCGGCGGCTGGCGCAAGCTCAAGAAGACCGGCTAGAACTCCAGGTACATCAGGTGCAGTCCCACCCGCCCCCGCGACGGGTGGGCGAACGCCCGCGGCACGGTGCCGAGAATCCGGAATCCGTGCCGCTGATACAGCTCGACGGCCGAGCGGTTGGTCTCCACGACGGCGTTGAACTGCATGCCGGCGTAGTCGTGGCTTTTCGCCCACGAGGTCGCGTCCCGGCACAGCGCCCCGCCGACGCCGCGGCCCCGGGAGGCCTCGGCGACCATGAAGCTCGCGGTGGAGATGTGAGCGCCCGCTCCCGGCCGGTTCGGCCCCATCTTGGCCGTGCCGAGGACGCGATCGCCCTCGACCGCGACGATCGTCCGGCCGGGCGGCGCCTCGATCCAGGTCACGCGCGCCTCGCCCTCGGTCATCGCCGGGTCGTAGGGGAACGTCTCGCCGGCGCGCACGACGTCCTGGATGATCTCCCAGACCTGCGGCCAGTCGGCCTCACGAAACTCACGTATCCGCACCGACGCACCATACAGCCTTCCCTGGATTCAGGATCCGCTGTACTGTCGCGTCGTGGAGACCGTGACGCACGGGCAGGTTCTCGCCCGTTTCGGCCATGCGCTGTCGGACGGCACGCGGGCCCGGCTGCTGCTGGCCCTGCGCGAGGCGCCCGCTTACCCCGCCGACCTGGCCGACCTGCTCGGCGTGAGCCGGCAGAACCTTTCCAACCACCTCGCCTGCCTGCGCGGCTGCGGCCTGGTCGTCGCCGTCCCCGAGGGCCGTCGCACCCGTTACGAGCTGGCCGACGAGCGGATCAGGCAGGCGCTCGAAGCGCTGATGGGCCTGGTGCTCGCCACCGACCCGGCCGTCTGCCCGGACTCCGCCACGATGGGCTGCTGCTGACGATGACCGCCATGGGGATGACTTCGGTCGAGGCGCGGCGGGCTGTGCTGGGGCGGCGGATCCGGGTGCTGGTCGCGGCGACTATCGCCTACAACGTGGTCGAGGCCGTTGTTGCGATCGGCGCGGGCGCGGCGGCCGGCTCGACGGCACTGATCGGATTCGGGCTCGACTCTGTTGTCGAGGTGTCTTCGGCGGCCGCGGTCGCCTGGCAGTTCGCCGCGCGCGATCCCGAGACCCGCGAGAAGACGGCGCTGCGGATCATAGCGTTCTCGTTCTTTGGGCTTGCCGCCTACGTGGCTGTCGAGTCTGTGCGAACGCTCGTTAACAACAGCCCGGCCGAGCACTCCACGGCCGGCCTGATCCTCGCCGCTGTCTCGCTGGTGGTCATGCCGGGGTTGTCCTACGCGCAGCGCCGCGCCGGGCGCGAGCTCGGTTCCCGCACCGCCGTCGCCGACTCGAAGCAGACACTGCTCTGCACCTATCTCTCGGGCGTGCTGCTGGCCGGGCTGGCCCTCAACGGCCTGTTCGGCTGGTCCTGGGCCGACCCGGCCGCCGCCCTCGTCATCGCCGCGGTCGCGGTGAAGGAAGGCCGCGAAGCCTGGCGCGGCGGCACCTGCTGCACCCCGGGCGGGCCTGCGGCAGAGCAGGCCACGCCGCATTGCTCCGACGGCTGCTGCGCGGACTGAAAGCCGGAAACACCCGAGGGCCCGGTGGCCAACACCTCAGCCACCGGGCCTACCGCGCGCGCCTGGAACGGTCAGGCGCGGATCACCGCCACTCCCCTGGCGGCGAGCATCGGGTTGGCCGGGTCGAGGGCCGAGATGTCCACCAGCGCGTCCGTGCGGTTGAAGACGAAGCGGAACTCGCCGCGCCGGGCCACCTCGACACGGCCGCGCAGGTCCGCCGGCAGATCGCTGGTCACGCCGGCGCGCGCGAGGAGCTCGCCGAGGACCACACCGAGCCCTTCGGGCCCGAGACGCGTCGAAACGTACGAGGCCGAGCCCGTCCCGGCCGCACGCCTGGTCACCGCGGCGCGGCCGGCCAGGTCGCCGGTCTTGTACGACGCCAGGACCTCGACGGCGGCGTCGGTGACGTCGATCCGGTCGGTCCAGAGAGTGCCGACCGTGCCGTTGTCCAAGTCCGCCCGCTCGTCGTCCAGCAGCGGCGCGAACTCCTCGATGCGAATGCCGAGCAACTTCCGCAGGGCGCCCGGATACCCGCCCAGCCACACCTGGTCGTGCTCGTCGACGATGCCCGAGAAGTAGGTCGTCACGAGGTGCCCGCCGCCGGCGACATAAGCGTCCAAGCGGGAAGACAGGTCGGCCGGCACCACGTACAGGATCGGCGCGACGACCACGTCGTAGCCGGACAGGTCCGCCGCGAGCGGCACGACATCGGCCCGCACTCCGAGGTCCAGGAACGCCGTGTACCAGTCGAACGCCTCCCGCCGGTAGCGGAGCCGGTCGGTCGGGTGCGAGTCGAGCTCCGCGGCCCACCACGACTGCCAGTCGAAGACGATGGCCGCGCGGGCCGGCGTCCGCGGCGTGCCGGCGAGGGGCGCGAGCGACTCGAGCCGCCGGCCGAGGGAAACGACCGACCGGAACAGATCAGAGGAAGCCCCGGCGTGCGGCAGCATCGCCGAGTGGTACTTCTCGGCGCCGCCCTTGGACTGCCGCCACTGGAAGAAGCACACCGCGTCGGCGCCGTGCGCCACGTGCAGCAGCGAATCCCGCTCCAGCTCCCTGGGCCGCTTGGCCAGGTTGACGGGCTGCCAGTTCACCGCGCTGGTCGAGTGCTCCATCAGGAACCACGGCTTGCCGCCGGCGATGTTGCCGGTCAGGTTGGCCGAGAACGACAGCTCGTCCGCCGAGCGCGCGCCGGGCGTACGGTAATGGTCGTTGGAAATGAAGTCGACTTCCGAGGCCCAGTCGGCGTAGTCCATCGAGCTCTGCTCGCCCATCACCATGAAGTTGGTGGTGACCGGGACGGCGGGCGTGATCGACCGCAGCAGGTCCCGCTCGGCGATCAGGTAGTCCTTGAGCGCGTCCGACGAGAACCGCTTGAAGTCCAGCTGCTGGCCGGGATTGGGGTGGGTGGCGGCGAGCCGCGGCGGGATGATCTCGTCGAAGGACCCGTAGCGCTGCGACCAGAAGGCCGTGGCCCACGCGTCGTTGAGCGCCTCGATGGTCCCGTAGCGACTCTGAAGCCACGACTGGAAGGCGCGCGCCGCGTCGTCCGAGTAGTCGTAGACGTTGTGGCAGCCGAGCTCGTTGTTGACGTGCCAGGCGGCCAGAGCCGGGTGGTCGGCGTAACGGGTGGCGATGGCCCGGACCAGCCGCAGCGCGTGCGTGCGGAACACCGGCGACGTCGGCCGCCAGTGCTGCCGGCCGCCGGGCCAGATGGTGTTGCCGAGGCGGTCGACCGGGAGGATCTCGGGGTGCGCGGTGGTCAGCCACGGCGGCGGCGAGGCGGTCGCGGTGGCGAGGTCGACCAGGATCCCGTTGGCGTGCAGCAGATCCATCGCGTCGTCGAGCCAGGCGAAGTCGTATTCACCGGAAGCCGGCTCGATGCGCGCCCAGGAGAAGATCGCGAGCGAGACGATGGTGACGCCGGCTTCGCGCATGCGCTGGACGTCGTCGTCCCAGACCTCGCGCGGCCACTGATCGGGGTTGTAGTCGGCGCCGTACTCGAGGCGGGGCTCTCCGGAGCGGCGCAGCCAACGGGTGGAACTCACACGATCTCCTTTGGAACAGGGGGCCCGCCGCGAAGCGGGCCCCCCGGTGTCACTTGACGGTGAAGCCCTGCTCGGTGCCGTACTTGGCGGACTGCTCCTGCCAGGCCTTGAGGCCGTCGGCGAGGGTGGTGCCCGAGACGTACGCCTTGCCGACGGTGTCGTTGAAGATGCTGTTGGAATAGACCTGGAACGGCAGGTAGGACCAGCCGGGCACGACGTTCTGCGCGGACTTCTGGAAGATCTCGTTGGCCTTCTGACCGCCGAAGTACTTGAACTCGGTGCTCAGGAACTTCGGGTCGTTGATCTGCTTGGTGGTGGCGGGGAAGGCGCCGTTGTCGACGCGGATCTGCACGCCGTCGCCGTCGTTGGCGTACTTCATGAAGCCGTAGGCGAGGGCCTTGTTGGCGCCCTTGTCCATGATGGCGAGCGAGCTGCCGCCGTTCTCCGCGCTGGCGTTGGCGCCGGCGGTCCACTGCGGCAGTTCGGCGGCGCGCCACTTGCCGGAGCCGCTGGGGGCGCTGGAGGTGAAGTTGGCGGGCATCCACGCGCCGGTGGGCAGGGTGGCGATGGTGCCGTTGGCGATGCCCTGGAACCACTGGTCGGTCCAGCCGGAGATCGGGGCGACCAGCTTCTCGGTGATCAGCTGCTGCCACACCTGGGTGAAGGTGGTGCTGCCCTGGTCGGCGAAGTTGATCGTCACGTTGGTGCCGTCGACCTGGTACGGCTTGCCGCCGGCCTGCCAGATCATGCTGGTGGTGAAGCCGGCGTCACCGGTGTCGCTGGTGATGTAGACCTTCGGGTCGGCCTTGTGGATCTTGCGGGCGGCGTCGAGGTACTCCTGCCAGGTGGTGGGCACCTTGACGCCGAACTTGTCGAAGACGTCCTTGTTGTAGAACAGCGCCATCGGGCCGGAGTCCATCGGCAGGCCGAAGATGTCGCCGCCGGAGTGCACCGAGTTCCACGGGCCGGGGGTGAAGTCGGCCTTGAGGTCCTCGGCGCCGTAGCCCTTGAGGCTGGTCAGCGACTTGCCGAGGGCGAACTGCGGCAGCGCGTAGTACTCGATCTGCGCGACGTCCGGGACGCCCTTGCCGGCCGCGACCGCGTTCTGCAGCGCGGTGTACTGCTTGTCGCCGGTGCCGGCGTTGACCAGGTCCACCTTCACGTTGGGGTACTTCTGCTGGAAGCTCGTGACGACCTGCTTGAGGGTGGGCTCCCAGGCCCAGACCGTCAGCGTGCCGCCCTTCTCGAGCGCCGCCGTGACGTCGGCGTCCGACACGGAACCGCCCGAGGACGAGCCGGAACCGGAATCGGAGGAGTCGTTGCCGCCGCCGCAGGCGGCCAGCGCCAGGGTGAGGGCGGCAGCTGCCGCCACCGGCCAAAGTTTGCGCATGAGGGGTCCTTTCATTCTTTGACGCTTCCGGCGGCGAGGCCGGACTGCCAGTAGCGCTGGAGCAGGAGGAACGCCGCGATCAGCGGCAGGATCGTGAGGAGCGACCCGGTGATGACGAGGTTGAAGACGGCCTGGCCGCCCGCGGTGCCGGACTGCGCGTTCCACGCGTTGAGGCCGATCGTGAGCGGGTACCAGTCCGGGTCCTTCAGCATGATCAGCGGCAGGAAGTAGTTGTTCCAGGTCGCCACCACGTTGAAGAGCAGCACCGTGACGAGCCCGGGACCGAGCAGCGGCACGGAGATCTTGAAGAAGGTGCGGAACTCGCCGGCGCCGTCGACCCGGGCCGCCTCGAGGATCTCGCCCGGGACGGCCTGGGCCGAGAAGGTCCACATCAGGTACAGGCCGAACGGCGTGACCAGCGACGGGATGATCACGGCCCACGGGGTGTCGGTGAGGCCGAGCTTGGCGAACAGGAGGAACTGCGGAACGGCGAGCGCGGTACCGGGCACCGCAACCGCGCCGATCACGACGGCGAACACGCCCTTGCGGCCCGGGAAGTCGAACTTGGCCAGCCCGTACCCGGCCAGCGCGGCGAGGAACGTCGCGCCGCCCGCGCCGATGACGACGTACAGCAGGGTGTTGCCCAGCCAGCGGAGGAAGATCCCGTCGTCGTACGTCAGCGTGTCTTTGATGTTGGAGAAGAGGGCGAACTTGCCGTCGTCGAACCACAGCCCGAACGACGTGAACAGACCGTCCTGCGTCTTTGTCGAGTTGAAGAACAACCAGGCCAGCGGCACGAGGGTGTAGAGAGCCATGAGCGCGGTCAGGATCGTGAGGGTCACGCTTCCCTTGCGCTTGCGCTTGGTGCGACCGGTCGCGGTGGATGACATTTCCCGCGTACGGGTGGTGGAGCGCAACGCCGTGGACATCAGTTCTCCCTAGCGCCGCGGAGCTGCACGACGTAGGCGATGACCATGGTGATGAGGCCCATGATGATCGCGACCGTGGCCGCGTAGTTGTACTGCTGACCGGAGAAGGACAGCGAGTAGGCGTACAGGTTCGGGGTGAAGAACGTGGTGATCGCGTTGGGGGCGAGCGGCTTGAGGATGGCCGGCTCGTTGAACAGCTGGAAGCTGCCGATCACCGAGAAGATGGTGGCGATCACGAGCGCGCCGCGGATGGCCGGCAGCTTGATCGCCGTGATGATCCGGAACTGGCCGGCGCCGTCGATCTCGGCCGACTCGTAGAGCGAGTGCGGCACGGTGCGCAGCGCCGAGTAGAAGATCAGCATGTTGTAGCCGACGAATTCCCAGGTCACGATGTTGCCGATGCTCGCGAGCACGAGGTGCGGGGAGAGGGGGTCGGGCAGCGCGACGTGCAGGGCGTCGTTGATGTTGCCGACCAGGCCGAACCGGCTGCCGTACATGAAGCCCCAGAGCAGCGTCGCGACGACGGCCGGCACCGCGTACGGCAGGAAGATCGTGATCCGGAAGAAGGACTTGCCGTAGAGCCGCCCGGAGTCGAGGGCCAGCGCCACCAGCAGGGCCAGGAACAGCATGATCGGCACCTGGACGACCAGGAACAGCGCGACCCGGCCGAACGACGACCAGAACTGCGAGTCCTGGATCGCCTGCTGGTAGTTGTCCAGCCCGACGAACGAGTTGCCGCCGACCAGGCGGTTCTTGAACAGGCTCAGGTAGATCGAGTACACGATCGGCGCGAGGAAGACCAGCGCGAAGACCAGCATGAACGGGGCGACGAACTGCCAGCCCTTCCATGACCGGCGTCGAACGCGACGGCCTGGCGGCGCCGCGACCTGGGTTGTTGCCATGCCCCTCACCCTTCCGATCCCGCCGGGGCTCCCCGGCGGCGTTCCGGATGTTTACGTAAACATTGTGCACCCGGCGCGTGTTCGATCGTGTTTCAGTGTGTTGCTCGAAGTTCAGCGACGTGATGTTTACGTAAACATCGAGGTGATAGTTTCACTGGCACCACGGATCGTCAAGGAGTCAGGTTCGATGACCGACGCATCTCCCCGGCGGCGCAGCCGCGGCGTCTCGATGGCCGACGTCGCGCGGCTGGCGGGCGTCTCGTCACAGACCGTTTCGCGGGTGTCGACCGGCCATCCGGGCGTGGTCGAAAAGACCCGGATTCAGGTGCTTCAGGCGATGCGGGAGCTCGGCTACCGACCGAACAGTGCCGCACGTGCGCTCAAGCGCGGCAGCTTCCGCACCATCGGCGTCATCCTGTTCACGCTCGCCACCACCGGCAACAGCCGCACCGTGGAGGCCATCGCGGCGCAGGCCGCGCAGGAGGGGTACGCGATCACGCTGTTCCCGGTCGCCGCGCCGACCCAGGACGGGGTGCTCGGCGCGTTCACCCGGCTCGGCGAGCTCGCGGTCGACGGCATCATCGTGATCATGGAGGTCCACCTGCTCGACGCGGTCGACCTGACGCTGCCGCCCGGCGTGCAGGTGGTGGTCGTCGACTCGGACGCCGGCGACCGCTACCCCGTCGTCGACACCGACCAGGCCGACGGCGCCCGCCAGGCCGTACGCCACCTGCTCGGCCTCGGCCACGAGACGGTCTGGCACGTCACCGGGCCCGCCGAGTCGTTCTCCTCCGAGCGGCGCGCGGCGGCCTGGCGCGCGGTGCTGGAGGACGCCGGCCGGGTCGTCCCGCCGGTCCAGCGCGGCGACTGGTCGGCCGCCTCCGGGTACGAAGCCGGCCTGGTCCTGGCGGGCGAGCCGTCGTGCACCGCCATCTTCGCGGCGAACGACCAGATGGCCCTGGGCGTGCTGCGCGCCCTGCACGAGCGCGGCCGCCGGGTGCCCGAGGAGGTCAGCGTGGTCGGCTTCGACGACATCCCCGACGCCGCCGCCTACCTGCCGCCGCTCACCACGGTCCACCAGGATTTCGCCGAGGTCGGCCGGCGCTGCGTGCACGGGTTGCTCGAACAGATCCACGACGAGCGCGCCGAGGCCGGCACGGTGCTGGTGCCGACCACGCTGGTCGTGCGGGAGAGCACCGCTCCCCCGCCGGCCCTCAGCTCAGGCCGGCGCGCCTGAGGATGTCGAGGATGACGCCACCCTTGGCGGCGACGTAGCCGGACATCGACATCGGGCTCGCCGCGGCCGCCTCGCGCTTGCCGGCCTCGTAAAGGACGCGGTCGCCGGGATTGGCTCGCAGCCAGTCGCGCAGGATCAGGTGGCGCAGGTGCTCGTCGCAGTCGGGACCGAAGACGTGCAGGTTGACGTCGTGGTTCGCGTCCCACAGGCAGCGGTGCTCGTACCAGTGCGGCTCCCGGGCGGCCAGCCGGTAGCCGGCTACTGCCAGCGCCGGCACGTACGCGTCCTCGTCGGCGGGATCGGCCACGATCAGATCGATGTCCACGCGGTCCTTGGCCGCCAGCCCCGGCACGGCCGTCGACCCGACGTGGTCGATGGAGAGCGCGGTCGCCCCCAGCGCGCACCGGATGCGGGCCTCCTCGCGGCGGAACCGCACCGGCCAGTCCGGGTCGTACGGGCTGATCGTGATCGGCTTCGACACCTGGGTAGGGCGGTCGCCCACGACGCGGCTGGGCTCGTCGAGCGGGGCCGGTGTGGGCAGCGGCGGCATACGCATGTCGCACAAGCTAACTACACGGAGGCAAGCCGGCGGGCTCTCGGCAGCCGGGCCGCCAGGTCGGGTGACGGCTCGGCGCCCAGCTCACGGCGCAACAGGTCGCGGTAGGCGTCGAAACTGCGGCGGGCCTCGACCCAGTTGCCCTCGGCTGCGTGCGCCTGGATCAGGGCCCGCTGGGCGCTCTCGCGCAGCGGATCGGCGGTCGCCGCGGCCACGGCGGCCTCCACCGCCTCGCCCAGCCGGCCGGCCCGGGCCAGGGCCCGGCTCAGCGCCTCCAGGGCCTCCAGGAGCCGCCGGCGCATCCGCTCGCGCTCGGCCAGGGCCCAGTCGTCGTACCAGCCGGGCAGCAGCTCCAGGGCGTCCGAGAGGGACGGCAGGACGGCCAGGTCGGCCGAGTGCGGGACGCCGCGGGTCAAGCGGGCCGCCCAGTCGCTCATGAGGTGCACGTCGACGAGGACGTCGTCGCGCAGGCGCAGCGACCATTTGTCGGCGGCCAGCAGGCCGACGCCCGCGGTGCGCAGCCGCCACAGGGCCGAGCGCAGGTTGCCGGAGGCGCGGACCTCTCCAGCGCCGGGCCAGAGAATGGCCGCGACCTGCCGCCGCCGCATCGGGGCGCGGCTCAATGACACGTACGCGAGAAGCCGTTTGCTGCCCTCGGGGACCTCGCGGCGTTCCCGGCCCACGGTGACGTAGGGGCCGCCGCGAAGGTGCAGCACGACGGCGGCCGGATCGGGCGTCATCCGGCCAAGCTAGCCAGCCGCCGTCACCGGCGCGTCTCCGCCGCAACGCCGCCGTGACAGCGCCCCGCGACGATCGATCCGCACTCGACCCGGGGAGGAAGCCGTGGATGAGGGGCCGCCGTCGGGCGCGCTGCTGCTGCGCGTCTGGTGCGATCGTCAGGACGTCGTCGCGCGCTTCTTCGAGTGGACCGTCGCCGGCGAGGAGGACGACGGCCCGCCGCGCTACGCCGCCGGGATCGACGAGATCACCGAGGCCGTCCGCCATTGGCTGCTCGATATGTCAGGCAAATAAAATCAACGACAACTGCCTTGAAGGCCCGCCGGGCGCGTTCTCCAATGGCGTCCGGGGGGTGCGTTTCATGGCGGTGGTGGCGCAGCTCAGCCTGCTTGGCGGGCTGGAGTTCAAGTATGCGGGAAAGAGCATTTCCATTCCGGTCGCGGGGCAGCGGCTGCTCGCATTTCTCGCGCTGCACGATTGGCATCAGCACCGTTGCGTCGTCGCCGGCACGCTGTGGACGGACGTGGGCGAGGAGCGCGCGGCGGCCCGGCTGCGCACCGCCCTGTGGCGCATCCGCCGCATCGGCGCCGGCCTGATCAGCTCCGAGGGCCCGTACCTGTGCATCGACCGCGGCATCCGGGTCGACCTCACCGACCTGGTCGGCGCCACCCGGCGGCTGATGGCCGACCCGTTCGCGGCCGGCGAGCCGCCGGTGACCGCGGCCATGCTCGGCCTCGACCTGCTGCCGCAGTGGCACGAGGACTGGGTGGTCATCGAGCGGGAACGGCTGCGCCAGCTGCGGATGCACGGCCTCGAGGCGCTCTGCCGCCGGCTGTCCACGCAGGGGCGGCACGCGTCCGCGATCGACGCCGGCATGCGGGCCGTGCAGATCGAGCCGCTGCGCGAGACCGCCCAGCGGGTGCTGATCGCCGCCCACCTCGGCGACGGCAACGTGGCCGAGGCGGTCCGGCAGTACCGGTCGTTCCGCGGCGAGCTCCGCGAGCACCTGGGCATCGAGCCCGGCCCGGAGATCCGCGCCCTCTTCGAGAAGGTTCAGCTCGCCAGCAGCCGGTAGGGCTTGGGAAACCACGCCCAGTGGTCGTCGCACCAGGTGAGCCCGTCGTAGGAGAGGCCGGCCGTCTGTCCCGGCGTGACATACCGCCAGGCCGCCCACACCCGCTTGGGCATCAGCAGGCCCGCGATCGAGCGGTACCCGCCGGGGAAGAACCGGGACAGCTCGTTCGCGTCGCCGAGCATCCCGGCCGGCGCCACGTGGATCTCCACCCGGGCCTCGGGATCGGGGCGGCGGAAGTCCAGCGGCCCCGCCCACAGCTCCTCGTAGCGGCTGCGCGCCCGCTCGACCGTCCCCGGCGTGAAGGTCTTCGCGTAGTCCTCGTCGCGGGGCCGCATCTCGCGCAGCGCCACGCCGGTGCGGTCGACGGCAATGGCCTCCAGCATCGGCTCCAGCTGCAGGCGCAGCACGGTGATCGACACGCCCGCCTGGGTGCGGGAGTCGGCGGCGTCCCACTCGTCGAGCATCTCCCGCCACGCGGTCTCGACGGCGGCCAGGCGCTCCGGGTCGAAGCGGCCGGGCTCGGCGCGGTAGGCGGCCCAGCCGCGCTCGTGGACGAAGCGGGGCTCGGGACGGGACCGGGCGGCGGCCAGGCAGTCGGCGGCCTCGGCCAGCCAGGCGCGGCGCTGACGGTCGTCGCCGGCGCGCCCGGAGAGCAGGTCGGCGGTCAGCACGAGCTCGCCGGCGTCCATCAGATCCTCGACGCCCTCGACCGGTGGCGGCGGCTCGACCGACAGGCACGCTTCGGGCAGGCCGGGACCGTCGGCCGCGGTGTAGGTGGCGCGCATCCGGCCGTCCCGCAACGCCATGCCGTGCGCGCGTCCGGCCCGGGGGAAGCCCTCCAGGTCGAGGAACCAGGTGGCCTCCTCGGAGCGGTGCAGCCGCCCCGGCGGGAAGTGGTAACGGACAGTGCCGAGGGGACGGACGTCACCGCGTACGAGATCTTGCGGCAGCAACCCCGCACCCAGCCGGACCTGAAATCCCCGGTCATGGCCGAGCGCGGCGAGGCCGATGAGCGGCAGCGCGAGCAACCCGAACGCGTCGGACTCCCACTCCTGCCGGCCATAGAACTCCTGGTGACACCGCAGGGCGGCGGCGAGGGCCACGTCGAACGCCGTCTGCTCACCGGCGGCAAGAAGATCAAGCAGAGGACGTACGCGCAAAGCGACGTATTCCGGTTCGGCGATCGTTTCGCCCGTCCCCATCAGGGCTTCGCGCGCCGCCGCGACCGTCGCGGCGTCCGGCCTGGTCAGAGCCGTGGCGACCGGCGTCCAGAAGGAATCGCCGTGCTCGCCCAGCCGCTCCAGCAGCCGCGGATCGCCCAGCACGGCCAGCGCCGCCCCGTCGCGCAGCGCCCGGCACACCCCGAACGCCATCAACCAGGTGCCCGGCGCCATCGAGGCGCCCCGGCACGGGAGCTGCCGCACGCCGCCGGCCACCGGAAGCTCGACGTGGCCACGGTCGCGCATCCAGGCGATTCCGGCCGCGGCCGCCGCGCCCGAGGCGGTGGCCAGGGCCTGGTCGCGCAGCCGGGACTTGCCGAGGGTGGCGGTGAGGCAGGCGCGTTCCAGCTCGGCCTCGAGCAGATCGAGCCCGTCGCGGCCGGCGGGGTCGCGGGTCAGCAGCGCGTCGCGGCGCTCCTCGACAAACGCCAGGGTCTCCGTCCAGCGCACTTTGCTGCCTCCCCTCGGTCTGCTTGACGTAGTAGTAGACGACGTGGGGCAGGGTCGTGGACAGCTCCTTTCCCAGCCTGTAGCCGTATTGCCGCTCAACCAGGTCAGCGCCGTGACCTCGGTCTTGACAGTCATCGATGGCGGGCATTGGATGTTACCGGGAGGTAACGACGATGATCACTGCCTGGACGCGTGCCGCTGTCGCCCTGAGTCTCGTGGCCGCGTTCGCGGTGGTCGGGACGCCGGCATCCGCTTCCTCCCCGCCGGCCTGTGTGGCGCCGGTTCCGAGCACCACCCAGACCGGGTATACGGTCGCCGACCCCAACTGCGACGTCAGCGGGACGCCGTTCGTGGCGCTGGCCGGGGCCCGGGTCTACACCGGGATCAGCGCGGGCGCGGCGTACCGGATCGAGGTGCCCGCCCAGTGGAACGGCCGGCTCGTCGTGTACGCGCACGGCTACCGCGGCACGGGCACGACGGTGTATGTGGAGTCGCCCGGATTGCGCGCGCACTACATCGAATCCGGGTACGCGTGGGCGGCCTCGAGTTACGCGACGAACG
Organism: Actinoplanes sp. CA-142083; assembly: GCF_050942195.1. Taxonomy (NCBI): domain Bacteria; kingdom Bacillati; phylum Actinomycetota; class Actinomycetes; order Micromonosporales; family Micromonosporaceae; genus Actinoplanes; species Actinoplanes sp. CA-142083. The sequence continues at coordinate 4,749,484 of NZ_CP192076.1, read as the reverse complement.
GTTACGACGTGGGGCAGGGCGTGCGTGACTCGTACGCGATGATCGGTCTTTTCCGCCAGGCGACCGGCCACCCGGCGCGAAGCGTCATCATGACCGGCGCGTCGATGGGCGGGCATGTCACCGCGGTGGCGATCGAGACCTACCCGCGCGCGTTCGCCGGCGCGATGCCGTATTGCGGCGTGCTCGGCGACGCGAAGCTGTTCGACTATTTCCTCGACGCGAACGTGACCGCCGCCGCCCTCACGCGAACGTCGATCAACTTCCCGCTGACGCCCCCGCCGGACTATCAGGACCAGTGGCGGGCGAAGGTGGCGGCCATGCTGCCGGCCCTCGGCGTGAACGTGGGGCGGCCGCCGACGCTGACTCCCGCCGGGCAGACGTGGTCCGACGTGGTGGAACGCCGCACGGGCGGGTCGCGGCCCGGCTTCGACAGCGCGTTCGCCTACTGGAACACGGCGACCTCGCTGGCGCCCCTCAGTGACATGCCGTTCCTCTTCGGGTTGTACCCGGGTCTCAGCGGAGGGACGGCCAACATCGCGCCCGGGAACGTGACCGACAACCGCGGGACGTTCTATCGCAGCACCGACCGGATCTGGCCGACGGCGGACGAGTGGCGGCTCAACGCCTCGGTGCTGCGGGTGCGCCACACCGCCGTCGCCGATCGGGGGCTGGCCGGGATCCCGCGCGTGGACGGCAACCCGCGAATCCCGGTGCTGTCGCTGCACGACATCGGCGATCTGTTCGTGCCGTTCTCGATGGAGCAGGTGTATGCCCTGCGGGCGGCGGCGCACGGCCGGCCGTTCGTGTCGCGGGCGATCCGGGGCGTGGGGCATTGCGACTTCACGCAGGAGGAGCTGGTTTCGGGTTTCGACGATCTGACCGCTTGGGTCTACACCGGACACCGGCCGGCCGGGGACGCGATCCTCAACCCGAAGGCGGTGGCTTCGCCGGCGTTCGGGTGCCGATTCACGCGGGGAACGCACGCTTACTTCGTGGCGCCGGCCTGCCCTTAGCCGTTTGGTAGGGCTAGCACCACCATCGATCGGGCGGCTCACCGGATCGGCCGCGCGCCCATCGGTGAATAGCGTCATGGGCATGACGACGACACAGATCGACACCCAGCTCGCTCCCGCGCCGGCGGTCCGCGCGTGGGGACGCCTCGTCACCGACACCCGTTATGTGCTCACCGGATTCCCGCCGGCGGTGATCGCGTTCAGCGCCTGCCTGACCGGCTTCGCGGCCGGGGCGGGCCTGGTGGTGGTCTGGATCGGCGTGCCCTTGCTCGTTGCGACCTTGATGCTGGCGCGAGGCTTCGCCGCCGCCGAGCGCGCCCGGGTCGGGGCGGTGCTCGGCGCGGCCCTACCCACGCCGTCCTACCGCGCGGCCAAGTCGGCCACGATGCCCGCCCGGGTGCTGGCCGTGCTGAGCGACCCGCAGTCATGGCGCGACCTCGCCCACGCGGTACTGCGGCTCGCCCCCAGCACCATCGCGTTCTCTTTCGTGGTCACCTGGTGGGCCGGCGTGCTCGGGGGCGCCACCTGGGCGCTGTGGGGCTGGGCCCTGCCTTCCGACGACGTCGAGCTGCCCGAGCTGCTGGGCTTCGGCGACAAATACGGCACGATCGTCATCTTCTACCTGGCGATCGCCGCGGTCTTCGCCGTCACCCTGCCGGCCGTCACCCGCTGGGCGGCGACCCTGGAGGCGCGGTTCGCGAAGGTGCTGCTCTAGCTTTCTCCTCGCTGCCTTTCCTGGCTCTGCGAGCGCGGATGCGCACCGGGCGTCGACGGTGCGCATCCGCGCTCGCGCTTTCCCGCCCGTCCGCAGGGCCAGCGTTCCGCACTCCGCTGGGCCGCTGCGTTCCGCCCCTCCGGGGCCTGCCGCGTTCCGCACTCCTCCCGGGCCCGCCAGGCGCTCCGCACTCCCCCGGGCCCGCCGCGTTTCGTACTCCCCTGGCGCGGCTGCGTTCCGCGCTCCTCCCGGCGCGGCTGCGTTCCGCGCTCCTCCCGGCGCGGCTGCGTTCCGCGCCCCTCCCGGCGCGGCTGCGTTCCGCGCTCCTCCCGGCGCGGCTGCGTTTCCCGGCCCACGATGCAGGTAAGGCCTTTCCCCGTCACCCACGGCGGCCTTACCCTCCCAGGTGACATTGAAGTTTGCCGATCTTTGCGGAGGGGACGTGCACGAGATGACGAACCGGGGGGTGTCTCGGCGGGCGATGCTGGCAGGGACCGGGGCGGCGGTCGCGGCCTCCGCGGTCGGGCTGCCCGGGCGGGCCGACGCGGCGCCGGGCGATGCCGGGCTCGCCGATGCCACGCCGGCCGGGTCCGCGCCGGGCGAATCGGCGTTAACCGGGACGGCGCCGGACGCGGGGCTCACGCTCTGGTACGACGAGCCGGCCGAGGATTGGGAAAGCCAGGCGCTGCCGATCGGGAACGGCACCCTCGGGGCGATGGTCTTCGGGCGAACCGGGACCGAGGCGATCCAGTTCAACGAGAAGACGTTGTGGACCGGCGGCCCGGGCTCGGAGGGCTACGACTTCGGGAACTGGCGGGAGCCCCGCCCGGGGGCGATCGCCCGAGTGCAACAGGAGATCAACGAGCGGGAGCGGGTGGCGCCCGAGGAGGTGGCCGCGGAGCTCGGGCAGGCGCGGTTCGCCTACGGCAGCTATCAGAGCTTCGGCGAACTCACATTAACTTTCCCGGAGTTGGACGCCGCGGTCACCGGATATCGGCGCTCCCTCGACCTGAATACGGCATTGGCCACGGTCTCGTACACGGCCGATGGCGTGCGGCATGAGCGTTCACATTTCGTCAGCAACCCCGGCCGGGTGATCGTGGTCCGGCTCGGTGCCGACCGGGCCGGGCAGGTCTCCTTCACCGCGGCGGTCGCGCTGCCGGCCAACCGCACCGCCACCACCACCGCCGTGAACGGCCGGATCACGGTCGCCGGCGCGCTGACCGACAACGGGCTGCGCTTCGAGGGGCAGGTGCGGGTGCTGACCGGCGGCGGCAGCCGGGTGGACAATCCGGACGGGTCGGTCACCGTGAGCGGCGCCGACTGGGCGACCATTCTCGTCGCGGCGGGAACCAATTACTCCGACAAATACCCCACCTATCGCGGAACCGATCCCCACCGCCGAGTCACGGCCGACGTCGATCGCGCCGCCGCGCAGCCGTACGCGAAATTGCTCGCCGCTCACGTGCGCGACCATCGGTCGCTTTTCGGCCGGGTGCGTCTCGACCTCGGACAGCACATGCCGAATGTGCCGACCGATGAGCTGCTGGCGTCCTATCAGGGCGCCGGAAGCCCGGCCGACCGCGCCCTCGAGGCCCTTTTCTTCCAGTACGGCCGCTACCTGCTGATCGGGTCCTCGCGCGACAACGCCCGGCTCCCCGCGAATCTGCAGGGCGTGTGGAACAAATACGACGCGGCGCCCTGGAGCGCCGATTACCACGTCAACATCAACCTTCAGATGAACTACTGGCTCGCCGATCCGGCGAACCTCGGCGACACGACCGGCCCGCTGTTCGACTTCATCGACGCGCTGCGCGCGCCGGGCGCGGTGACGGCCAAACAGATGTTCGGCAATCCGGGCTTCGTGGTCCACAACGAGACCAACGCGTACGGTTTCACCGGCGTCCACGATTGGCCCACTGCTTTCTGGTTCCCCGAGGCGGCGGCGTGGCTCGCCCAGCATCTCTACGACCATTACCGCTTCACCCTGGATCGCCGTTTCCTGCGGGACCGCGCCTACCCGGTGATGCGCGAGGTGGCCCGTTTCTGGCTGGAGGAGCTCATCGTCGACCCGCGCGACGGCACCCTGGTGGTCTCCCCCAGCTACTCCCCCGAGCACGGCGATTTCTCGGCGGGCGCGTCGATGTCCCAGCAGATCGTCTTCGACCTGTTCACCAATGTGGTCGAGGCCGCCACCCTCCTCGGCGAGTCCCGTTTCCGGAACGAGGTCGCCGCCGCCCTGAACCGCCTCGACCCCGGCACCCGGATCGGGTCGTGGGGCCAGCTCCAGGAATGGAAAGGCGACTGGGATGATCCCGCCGACGACCACCGCCACGTCTCACACCTCTACGCGCTGCATCCCGGCCGTCAGATATCGCCCGCCACGACTCCCGAGTTGACCCGCGCCGCCGAGGTTTCGCTGCGCGCGCGGGGCGACGGCGGCACCGGCTGGAGCAAGGCCTGGAAAATCAATTTCTGGGCTCGTCTGCTCGACGGCGACCACGCTCACCTGATGCTCAGCGAACAGCTGAAGACGAGCACGCTGACGAACCTGTGGGACACCCACCCGCCGTTCCAGATCGACGGCAATTTCGGCGCCACCTCCGGCGTCGTCGAAATGCTCCTGCAGAGCCACGGCGACGAGGTCCACATCCTGCCCGCGCTGCCGGCGTCCTGGCCCGAAGGCAAGGTGACCGGGCTGCGCGCCCGCGGCGACCTCACCGTCGACATCGCCTGGTCGGCCGGCGCCGCCCGGGAAATAGCCGTCACGGCCGGCCAATCCGCCCGCGTCATCCTGCGCAGCAGCCTTTTCGGGTCGGCGTTCCGTTTCCCGCACCGCTCGGAACGCGAAGGAGACCGGATCACCTTCACGACCCGCCCGGGCGAACGTTACGTCGTCACCGCAGGCTGAAGTCCCCGCCCCACCCCGGACGTCCACCGGGGTGGGGCGACCCTAACGGCCGCCCGCGTAGTCGGAAGCATCGAGGCGCGACGTTCTGCGCCGGTATTCGGACGCCATTCCCGGCCAGTTCGTGACGACCCTCCCGGTGGCGGTGCGATACCAGCTCTGGCAGCCGGTCCACACGCTCGTCGCCAGGCGCTGCTGCATCTCGGCGTCGAAGGCCATCGCCCGCTCCGCGCGCACCTCCATCGGGCCGGCGCCCTGCCCGATCCGTTTCACGGCCTGCACGAGATAGCGGGCCTGCGCCTCGTGGAAATAGATGACCGAGGTGTTGCCCGTGTTCGTGTTCGGGCCGTACATCAGGAACAGGTTGGGAAACCCGGGAACGGCGACACCCAGGAACGCGTACGCGCCGTCGCGCCACACCTCGCCGAGGGGCCGGCCGTTCCTTCCCGTGATGCGCATGGGCGCCAGGAATTCGGTGGCCGCGAAGCCCGTCGCGTACACGAGAAGGTCGCAACCATGCACCTCGCCGTCGGCCGTCCGAATGCCCTCCGGAGTCACCTCGACGATTTTCTCGGTGACGAGGTCGACGTCGTCGCGCCCGAGCGTCGGCAGCCAATCGCTGGTGAACAGGATCCGTTTGCAGCCCATCGGCTCGGTCGGGGTGACCCGGGCGCGCAGCGCCGGATCCCGCACCTGCCACCGCCGCTGCAGCGTCGAAACGCGGCGCAGAACGGCGGCGGCGACCGGATTTCCGGTTATCGCCTTTCCCTGCACCATCGTCATGACCCAGGTGGCGGCGCGGGGCAGGCGCATCAGTCGCGGCAATCTCCGGTACGCGGTGCGCCGCCCCGCCCCGTAGCGCCGATCCGGTTTCGGCAGCGTCCACGGGGCGTTCCGCTGAAAGACGCTGACCTTCGCGGCGCGTCCCGCGATCGCCGGCACGAGCTGAATGGCGCTCGCGCCGGTGCCGATGACCGCGACCCGCTTTCCGTCGACCTCCAGGCTCTCGTTCCATTCGGCGGTGTGCACGGCCCGGCCGGCGAACCGCTCCGCCCCGGAAAGCGACGGCACCGAGGGACGGCTGAGCTGACCGACGGCCGGCACGAGCACGTCGGCAATCACTTCCTCGCCGTCGCTCGTGCGCAACCGCCAGCATTCATCGGCGTCATCCCAGCACGCCTCGGTGACCTCGGTGTTCAGACGCACCCGCTCGGTCACCCCGAAACGGTCCGCGGTCCGCCGCAGATAGGCCAGGATCTCGCCGTGCGGCGGAAAGCGCCGGGACCATTCCGGGTTGTGCGCGAACGAGTACGAATACAGCGGCGCCGGCACGTCGCAAGCACATCCCGGGTACGAGTTGTCGCGCCAGACGCCACCGATCGACCCCGCCTTCTCGAGCAGGACGACGTCCCGGAAGCCGGCCTTCAGGAGAGCGACCGCGGCCGCAACGCCGCCGAAGCCGGCCCCGATGATGACCAGGCGCGGTTGGCTCATGCCCGATGCAAGACTTCGACCCGCCCGGCGTAGGCGCCGAGCGCCGCACGAGGCCGGGCCGAGTCCTGGGGAGGCGCGGTGCCGCCACCGCCGTCCTCACCCGTGCCCGTGTTGTCCGGGTCGTCCGGAGGCGCGCTGCCACCACCGCCGTCCTCACCGGTCCCGGTTTCCTCAGCGGGCGGGGCGCTGCCACCGCCGCCATCCTCGCCGGTGCCGATCTCCCCCGGCGGGGCGCTGCCACCACCGCCGTCCTCGCCGGTCCCGGTCTCGGTGCCGTCGACCAGGATCAGCAGGCTTTCCGGGTCAACGTCGGCTATATAGACAGTGGTAGATTCGGCAACCACAGTGTTCCGGGGCTGGCTCATCGCGTCCCCTCTCGACGTGCAGGACGAGGTTTCTGCGCCGAAACTAGCAGCCTATTGGCAGTGTGCCAATAGGCTCGGATCACGTCCCAGCTGCCTTTCAGCCAGTGTCTCGGGCAGCCTCCCGGAACTCCTGCCCGGCGGCCTCCGACAGCAGCCGCGCGCAGGTCACCGGGTCGTCCGCGAACGGAAGGTGCCCGCAGCCGTGAAGCCGGACGTGCCGGGCGTCCGGGAGGATGCGCCGGGCCCGCCTCGCCTGCCAGTAGGGCAGCACGAGATCACGGTCGCCCCAAGCGATCGTCACGGGCACCTCCGGCATCGGCGACGCGCCGGCGAAGGCGGTTCGGAGTGTCGGCGATGTCAGTCGCCATTCGCCCAGCCGGCGCCGGGCCTCGACGAAGCCCGGTGCGGCCACGAGGGCGCGAGCGCCGGCGAGACAGTCTTCCGGATCCAGCGATGACGGCCGGCCGTAGAAGACTCCGCCAAGCGCGATTCGCCCCGGGCGGGTGGCGAAGATCCGAGGGAGGGCCGGGCTCAGCGTCCCGCCGCCGGCGCGTGCGGCATTCACGACCGTACGGCACCAGGCCGCCCCCGCCGATCCGAAGAACCCGACCGGGGAGAACGCCACCACCGACCGCGCCACACCGCGCCGAGCCAGCTCGAGCGCGATCCCGCCACCGAGCGAGTTGCCGCCGATCGTGGGCCGGCGCACGTCCAGCTCGGACAGGAAAGCGGCGACCCGATCGGCCAGATGCGGCACCGATCCCGGTACACCGTCGTATTCGCTGCCGCCGAAGCCCGGCAGGTCGAGCGCGATCACGTCGTGCCGCTCGGCAAGCCGATCGAGCACCGGATTCCAGACCTGCCAGTGACTGCCGATCCCGTGGATCAGCACGATCGGGCTGCCGCTCCCCCGCCTGTCGTGGTTCACCGCGCCTCCACTTATTGACATCTCGCCAACAACGGTGCCACCGTACGCCATGGCGCATGACTTCGACGTCGTCATCATCGGCTCGGGTTTCGGCGGCAGCGTAAGCGCGCTTCGCCTGACCGAGAAGGGCTATCGCGTGGCGGTCCTGGAGGCAGGCCGCCGCTTCGCCGACGACGAATTCGCCGAAACTTCCTGGCGGCTGCGCCGCTACCTGTTCGCCCCCGCCCTGGGCTGCTACGGCATCCTGCGCCTCACCCTTCTGAGACACGCCATGATCATGTCCGGCGCCGGAGTCGGCGGCGGTTCCCTCGGCTACGCCAACACCCTTTACGAACCGCCCGCCACCTTCTTCGCCGACCCGCAGTGGTCCACCATCACCGACTGGCAGGCCGAGCTAGCGCCGGCTTACGACCAGGCAAAACGCATGCTCGGCGTAACAACCAACCCGGCCGAGACCGAGTCCGATCGAGCCTTGCGCGCGGTAGCCGAGGACCTGGGCGTCGCACACACCTACCGACACACCCCGGTCGGCGTTCTCTTCTCCACAGGCAACTCGGGAAGGGTCAACGACCCCTTCTTCGGCGGCGTGGGACCCGAGCGGCGAGCCTGCACCCTCTGCGGCGCCTGCATGACCGGATGCCGAGTCGGTGCCAAGAACACGCTCGTCAAGAACTACCTCTACCTCGCCGAGCAAGCCGGCGCCGTGGTCAAGCCGCTCACCACAGCGACCGACGTTCGGCCGCTCGCAGACGGGGGCTTCTCCATCCGTACGCGGAGAACCGGCGGCATCGCCAAGGGTGAGGTGACCGCCGGGCAGGTGATTTTCGCGGCCGGGGCGCTCGGCACCCAGCGGCTGCTGCACCGCCTGCGCGATCGGGGCCAGCTGCCGGGCATCTCCGCCCGGCTCGGCGAGCTCAGCCGCACCAACTCGGAGTCCATCCTCGGCGCGCGGACCCGGCGGCGCGACCGTGACTACAGCCGCGGGGTGGCGATAACTTCGTCGATCCACCCGGACGCGGCCACTCATGTCGAGCCGGTCCGCTACGGCAAGGGAAGCAACCTGCTGGCGCTGCTCGCGACCGTGCTCGTCGACGACACCGGCGGGCGCTCGCGGCTGCTGGCCGGAGTCAAAGAGCTGGTGCGAAGCCGCAATAACTTGCGGCTGCTCGTCTCGCCCCGCCGCTGGTCGGAGCAGACGATCGTCCTGCTCGGCATGCAACCGCTGGACAACTCGATCACCCTCTACCGCAAGCGCGGCCGCCTCCGCAGCCGCCCCGGTGTGGGCGAACCCAACCCGGTCTGGGTCCCGGCCGCCCACGACGTGGCCCGGCGCGTGGCCGAGAAGATCGACGGCGTGCCGCTAGGCGCCGCGACGGAGCTGATCGGCCGCCCGGTGACCGGCCACTTCATCGGCGGCTGCGCGATCGGCGCCGACGCGGACCACGGCGTGATCGACCCTTACCACCGGCTCTACGGCCATCCCGGTCTGCACGTCGTCGACGGCTCCGCGGTAGCCGCCAACCTTGGCGTCAACCCGTCGCTCACGATCACGGCACTCGCGGAAAGGGCGATGTGGATGTGGCCCAACGCCGGCGACGAGGACCAGCGTCCCGCGCTCGGCGAGCCCTACCAGCGTGTGAACCCGATCGCCCCGCGCAAGCCGATCGTCCCGGAGGCGGCGCCGGGAGCGCTGCGCCTGCGGTTGCTTCCCGACGTCAACATTGACAGTCAACATTGACGACTTGGGTGGGTCGGCGCCCCGGTCCAGGGCCGGGCTGAAGGCTCTGGGCCGGGGCGCCAAAGGCCGTAGGGCGCCGCCGCGCCCCACGGCCCGTCTACTTGAGCGTGATTCCGGTGGCCACGCAGGCGACGCCGTCCGGGACGCTCGACGTCTGCGTGGGCTCGCCGCTGGTCACGCCCTTGAAGAGGGCGCACACGTTCTTCGTCGTGCCGCCGATGAGGGTGGCGTTGGTGACCGTCGCGGTGTCGCCCAGGTTCGGGTTGATGCCGACCAAGGTCTTCAGCGGCGCGGTTACCGTGACGTCCGAGACCTCTACGTGGCGGGCGAACTGCTTCGAGCAGTTGCCGCACGAGCGGTACAGCTTGCCGATGTCGGCGGCCTGGAAGTTCCTGATGATGAACGTTCCGGGGCCGTTGTGCTGGAAGACCTTGTCGGAGGCGTGCATGGCGCCGCCGCCGGTGACTGCCATGGTCTGGGTCGCGGCGGTGCCCTTGAAGGTGGCGGCGTCCTCGCCCACGTCCAGCCACCACACGTTGCGCAGGGTGCAGCTGCCCTTGCAGTGCACGCCGTCGGCCGCGGGGGCGCCGATGATGACGTTCGCGAGGGTGGCGCCGTCGGCCAGCTCGAACAGCGGGTCCTGACCCTCGTCCTGGCCGCCGTCGCCCAGGGCGCCGCCGCCGATGAACTCGACGTTCCCGCCGTCGAAGGTTCCGCTCACCGGTTTGGTCGCGGTCAGCGTGGTGGTCCCGGTCGCCTTCGGCCAAGAGGCCGGCGAGACCGTCGAGGATCCGGAAGGGGAAGCGGTGGCAGGCCCGGAAGAGGAGGCGGTGACAGAAGACGAAGCGGTGGCGGTTGCGGACGACGAAGGGGTAGTGGTAGCGGAAGACGAAGTGGTGGCAGAGACGGAGGCGGACGGCCCGCTGGGTGACGCGGTCGGGGGTACGCCGTCAAGTGCCGTAACCGCGACGTCGTCGAAGGACGCCGCCGACCCCGTCGTCAGCAGCCCCACCCGGCCGGCGGTCAGGACGGTGCTCCCGCTACCCACGGAGACCCCGTCCACAAAACCACTGACCGTCCCGCCGGAGACGTCGACCCGCAGCGTGTGCCACCCGCCGGCTGCCGAAACGAGCGAGATCGACCCGAGAACGGTGACAGTGGACCCGCGCACCTCCTCGAGGCGAGCACCTCCGGGCACCAGCACGAGCCGATCGAACTGGTGAGCCCCGCCGGCTCTCGCCGCGATCCCGGCCGCCGCGCCCGGCCCGGTTAGAGAGACAGCCTTTACCGCGGCGGAGAAGGTGTAGTCCGTCCAGCCCGAGTCCCCGGCGAACTGCCGCGCCAGCGCACTCCCCGCATCGGACTGCCGCAAGACCTGGGTGCCGTCCGCGACGACGGCCCACGAGCCGCCCGACTTCGACCATCCGGACGAGTTCCCGTCCTCGAAGTCGTCGCTCAGCGAGGCGGCCGCGCTCCCCGCGAACGCGGTGGCGGTCACGCCCACCGCCGCCGCCACGACGACCGCGAAACCGCCGGCCACAACGGCCCGCCGCCGCCCATGGCGAGCCGGCGTCGATCGGGCCGAGCCCACCTTCGGCGTTCGCGCCGGCGTCGGCGGCGGCACTGGCGGCGTCGACCGCGTCGTCATCGGCTTTGCGTGCTTCATCCGTGCGCTCCTCCAGATCAACGTCGTACGTGATCTAGTGGTCGGACGGCGCGGAAAGGTTGCCCGAGAATCCGAGAAAGTTTGAGCTTGAACCCGACCCGACGTCAGGTCCTAGCGTTCGACGTGACCGCGAAGGGAGGGACGAATGACCGGACAGCGAGAGTGGCGGATCGGGGAGCTGGCCCGGGCCACCCGGGTGACCGTGCGGGCCCTGCACCACTACGACCGGCTGGGCCTGCTGCGGCCGTCGTCGCGGACGGCGGGCGGGCATCGGTGCTACACCGGCGACGACGTGCGCCGGCTGCACACGATTCTCGCGCTGCGCGGCTTCGGCCTCTCCTTGCGGGACATAGCGGCGGCCCTGGAGGCCGGCGGCGAGGATCCGCGCGAGATCCTTCGCCGTCAGCTCGCCGAGACCGAGGAGCGGATCCGCCAGGCCCAGCAGGTACGCGCGAGCCTGCGACGCCTGTTGGAGAGGGATCCGGAGCCGTCGCAGTTCGTCACTTTGATCGAGGAGATGGTCACGATGAGCCAGCCATTGACGCCCGAACAGGTCGAGGAGATGCAGCGGACCCGCCGGGAGTGGGCGGCCACGCTCAGCGAGGAGGAACTCGCCGAGATGAGCCGCAAGAGAGAAGAGGCGAGGGCCGCCATGTCGGAGGAGCAGCTCGCCGAGATGCAGCAGACCCGAGCTCGCCTGATGGGCCACTGAGAGAATGGGGCGCCCCAGCAAAAGGGGCGCCCCAGCAACAATTCAGCGCGACGCGCCGGCCCGCCGCTTGGTCCAGACGTCGAACGCGACCGCGGCCAGCAGAACGGCGCCCTTCACGAGCATGACCCGCTCGGACGGCGCACCGATCAGGCTCATGCCGTTGTTGATCACACCCATGATCAGGCCGCCGGTGATGGCGCCGACGACCTTGCCGACGCCGCCCTGCACCGCCGCGCCGCCGATGAAGGCGGCGGCGATGGCGTCCAGTTCGAACTGGTTGCCGGCGGTCGGGTTGGCCTGGTTGAGCCGTCCGGCGAAGATGATGCCGGCCAGCGCCGACAGCACCCCCATATTGACAAAAATCCAGAAAATAACGGACTTGACCTTCACGCCGGACAGCGTCGCGGCTTGCAGGTTGCCACCGACGGCGTAGATCTGGCGGCCGAACACGGATCGGTTGGCCAGCAGTGAGTAGCCGAGGACGAGGCCGGCCAGCAGGACGAGGACCCAGGGCAGGTTCCGGAACCGGGCGAGTTGGACGAGGACGAACATGATGACGACCGCGGCGACGACGATCTTGGCGATGAACACCCAGATCGGGTCGACGGCTTGGCCGTAGCGGGCCCGTCCGGCGCGGGTGCGCCATTGCGTCATGATCAGCCCGGCGACGGCGATCAGCCCGATCAGCAGGCTGAACAGGTCGGCGCCGCCGAGCGCGCCGAGGCCGATGTTGCCGAGGTAGCCGCCGGTGAAGCCGTTGGCCAGCGTGCGTACCGCGTCGGGGAACGGCCCGATGCCCCGGTTGCCCAGGATGGACAGCGTGATCGCCCGGAACAGCAGCATGCCGGCGAGCGTGACGATGAAGGCCGGGATCCCGAAGTACGCGACCCAGTAGCCCTGCCAGGCGCCGATCAACGCGCCGAACACCAGGGTGATGATCAGGGCAATCGGCCAGGCGATGTGGTTCTCGACCATGAGTACGGCGGAGACCGCGCCGCAGCAGGCGACGATGGAACCGACGGACAGGTCGATGTGCCCGGCGATGATCACCAGGATCATGCCGATCGCCAGGATCAGGATGTAGGAGTTCTGGACGATGATGTTGCTGATGTTCTGCGGCTGCAGCATGTCGCCGCCGGTGAGCACGGTGAACAGCAGCACGATCAGCGCGAACGCGATGTAGATGCCGCTCTGCCGCAGGTTGATCGAGAACCTGCGGCCGCTGCCGGCGGCGGAGGGCTCGCCCGGCGTCGGGTCGACGGCGAGGTCGGCGTTGGTGGGTGCGAGGCTCACTCGCCTGCCTCCTGTCCGGCGGTCATGAGGGTCATCAAGCCCTCCTGGGTGGCCTCGGCCCGGGGCACCTCACCGGTGATCCGGCCGGCCGAGAGGGTGTAGATACGGTCGCACAGCCCGAGCAGCTCGGGCAGCTCGCTGGAGATGACCAGCACCGCCTTGCCCTGGTCGGCGAGCCGGTTGATGATCGTGTAGATCTCGTACTTGGCGCCGACGTCGATGCCGCGGGTGGGCTCGTCGAGGATCAGCACGTCCGGATCGGTGAAGATCCACTTGGAGAGGACGACCTTCTGCTGGTTACCGCCGGAGAGCTTGCCGGTGATGCTCGAGACGCTGGGCGCCTTGATGTTCATCGACGTGCGGTAACCGTCGGCGACCTTGTATTCCTCGTTGTCGTCGACCCAGCCGCGGTGCGCCAGGCGGCCGAGGGCGGCGGCCGAGATGTTCCGCTTGATGTCCTCGATGAGGTTCAGTCCATAACGTTTGCGGTCCTCCGTGGCGTACGCGATGCCGTGTTTGATCGCGTCACGCACCGACCGCAAGCGGATCTCCTTGCCGTCCTTGAAGATCTTCCCGCTGATGTTCGCGCCGTAGGCGCGGCCGAACACGCTCATCGCCAGTTCGGTCCGACCCGCACCCATAAGTCCGGCAAGTCCGACAATTTCGCCACGTCGCAGCGTCAGCGAGGCGCGATCCACCAGCAGCCGCCCGTGCTGAGTCGGCGAATGGACGGTCCAGTCCTCGATACGGAAGATTTCCGAACCGACGGTAGAGACATGCGGCGGGAACCGATGATCAAGATCCCGGCCGACCATGCCGGAGATGATCTTGTCTTCGGTCAGGTCCGAGACCGGCGTGGTCGAGATCGTGCGACCGTCGCGCAGGATCGTCACGGTGTCGGCGATCGCGAGGACCTCGTTGAGCTTGTGCGAGATGATCACGCAGGTGATCCCCTCGTCGCGCAGCCCGCGCAGCAGCTCCAGCAGATGCGCCGAGTCCTCGTCGTTGAGAGCCGCGGTGGGCTCGTCCAAGATGAGCAGCCGCACCTCTTTGGACAGGGCTTTGGCGATCTCGACGAGTTGCTGTTTGCCGACGCCGAGGTCGAGGACCTGGGTGACCGGGTTCTCGTTCAACCCGACGCGGCGCAGCAGCTCGGCGGCGGCGTGGTTGGTTTTGTTCCAGTCGATGAAGCCCCTGGTGGCCTGTTCGTTGCCGAGGAAGATGTTCTCGGCGATCGACAGGTTGGAGGCGAGTGCGAGCTCCTGGTGGATGATCACGATGCCGCGGTGCTCGCTGTCGCGAATGCCGCCGAACCGGCAGGGCTCACCCTCGAAGGTGATCTCACCTTCGTAGTCGCCGTACGGGTAGACGCCGGAAAGCACCTTCATCAAGGTGGACTTCCCGGCGCCGTTCTCCCCGCAGATCGCGTGGATCTCGCCGCGGAGCACCTCCAAGTTCACGTCCGTCAGGGCCTTGACCCCGGGGAACGTCTTGGTGATGCCCCGCATCGAGAGGATGGTGTCGCTCATTACCCGAGCTGCGCCTGGGTGTAGTAGCCGCCGTCCACGAGGACCTTCTGGTAGTTGGTCTTGTCGACGATCACCGACTGCAGCAGCTGCGACGGGACGACCTTGTTGCCGTTGTCGTAGTCCGTGGTGTTGTTGACCTCGGGCTTCTGGCCCTTGAGCACGGCGTCGGCCATCGAGACGGTGGTCTTGGCCAGCTCGCGGGTGTCCTTGTAGATCGTGGAGTACTGCTCACCGCCGATGATGGACTTGACCGAGGCGAGCTCGGCGTCCTGGCCGGTGACGACCGGGTACTTCTGCGCGGCCGTACCGTAACCGTTGCTCTTGAGCGCGGAGAGGATGCCGATCGAAAGGCCGTCGTAGGGCGACAGAACGCCGTCGACCTTCGCGCCACCCTTGTAGGTGGAGGTCAGCAGGTCCTCCATCCGCTTCTGCGCGGTGGCCGGGTCCCAGCGCAGGATCGCGACGGTCTTGAAGTCGGTCTGCCCGCTCTTCACCGTGATCGTCTTGTCGTCGATGAACGGCTTGAGGATGCTCATCGCGCCGTTGAAGAAGAACGTCGCGTTGTTGTCATCCGGCGAGCCGGCGAACAGCTCGACGTTGAACGGGCCCTTCGCGGTGCCCTTCGACCCGTCCGCGTTGAGCACCTTCAGGCCGGTCAGCAGCGAGGTCGCCTGCTGCACGCCCACCTTGAAGTTGTCGAACGTGGCGTAGTAGTCCACGTTCGGGCTGTTGCGGATCAGGCGGTCGTAGGCGATGACCGGGATGTTGTTGGCCTTCGCGTTCTCCAACTGCGTGGTGATCGCGGTGCCGTCGATCGAGGCGATGATCAGCAGCTTGGCGCCCTTGGTGATCTGGTTGTCCAGCTGCTGGGTCTGGGTGGGGATGTCGTTCTCGGCGTACTGGAGGTCGACCTGGTAGCCGAGGGCCTCGAGCTGCTTCTTCAGGTTGTCACCGTCCGAGATCCACCGCTCGGAGGACTTGGTCGGCATGGTGACACCAATTAGAGCGCCCTTGGTGTCGCCACCCGAGGCCGCCTTGTCGGCGGTCTTCTCGCTCGAGCCACAGGCGGCGAGGGCGGCACTAAGGACGACGGCGGAGGCCACGGCCCCCATCCGGGAAAATCTCATTGCGCTTAACTCCTTCATCGGGGGCAGCGGCGTGGCGTCGAGTGTGAACGCTAACAATGACCGTGTCAACAGTTCCGGCAACGTCGGCGACATGTTGACGAAACTTCGTTGGCGGGTCGTTACACAGCCTTCAGAGGCCGAATTGTTATCGATAACAGACGGTGTTCGTCAGTCCAGCCAACCGAGACGGGCGACGTGGAACCCGAGCTGCATACGGGTGCGCCCGCCGGTCACTTCCATCAGATGTCGCACCCTGCGCTGGACCGTGCGTAACGACGTCCCTAGATGCGTCGCGACGGCCTCGTCGGTCAGCCCGGTCATCAGCAGGCTCACGATCCGAGCGTCCAGCGCGTCCAGCGCCGGTGTCCCCGCAACCGCGCTCGCCGTTCGCCATTCCGCTTCGAAAAGGGCGACAAGAGCAAGGAGCAGACCTCTTTCCCGTACGAGGAGAGCACCGGCCCCCGCCGTTTCGGGCACCTGGGCCAACGGCATCAGCGCGTGCTCCCGGTCGACGACGAGCAGTTTCACCGGCAACGAGTCCGCAATGCGGATCTGTTCGCCGGCCGCCCGCGCCGCCACGATCCGCTCGAAGGCGTCCGGTTCCTCGTCGAGCATCGCCCGCTCGAAGAGCACCCGATAGCGCACCCCGCGCGCGACCGCCGAGTCCTCCTCGACGTTCTCGGCGGCGGTGATGACCGCGATCGGCGCCTTCACCAGCGAGAGCACCTCCTCGCGCGCGCCCAGCTGCAGCCGCCCGAACATCTCCCGCACGGCCGCCGCGCCCTGGATCACGTCGACGACGCCGGGCGCCCCGCGGCGTAAAGCCGCCGCCCGGTACACCTCGTCGAGCACCCCGAGCTCGGCCTCGGCCCGCTGCAGCTCCTCGCGCCGCCGTCGCAGCGACTCCCGCAGCGTCGTGGCCGGTGGCGCCGCCACGAACCGGTCCGGATCGCCGAGGCTGCGCACGGCGAGACCGGCGCCCTCGAGCCCCGACAGAAGCAGTGAGGCGTGGCCGGCCGAGACCCGCAGCAGCGCCGCGAACTCGTCGGCGCCGGCCGACGGGACGGTGATCAGCGCGCGGTAGGCCGCCGATTCCTCGGCCCGCAGACCCAGCACATCCGGCTGCATCCCCGCCCCCGTCCCGCGTCGCGCCGCCACGAATGTCGAGGCAGTGTGGCGGATTTACGCCACGAACGGAAGCCGCCGTATCCGATCCGTTGCCGGGGAACGCGCCCGTGCCGGATTGTCGGTACCCCGCCCACGTCGAAGGATGCACATGCGACGATCCACGGCCCGCCTCGCCGTCCTCGCCGTCACCGCCGGCGTGGCCCTGACCGCCTCCGGCGGCACCCCCATCTGGGCCGCGCCGGCCACCGCCGCGACAGCCACCGCGGCCACGGCCACGGTCACGCTGATCACCGGTGACCGGGTGCGTGTCGAGGGCAACCGGGTCGCCACCGTCGAGCGCGGCCGGGCCTCCATCGGCGGCTTCCGGCAGGAGATGGTCGGCAGCCACCTGTATGTCATCCCCGACGAGGCCCTCCCCCTGCTGGCCGCCAACCGCCTCGACCGCCGGCTCTTCGACGTGACCGGCCTGATCGACCAGGGCTACAGCGACGCCAGCACCGCCACCGTCCCCGTCATCGCCGACCGTCCGCAGGCCGCCAATGCTCTGGCCGGAGTCCGCAAGGTCCGCGACCTCCCCAGCATCGGCGCGACCGCCCTGACCGTCGGAAAACGCGACGCCGCCACCTTCTGGTCAGATTTCGCCCGACGCCCCACCGCCAAGCTCTGGCTGGACGGCAAGGCTAGAGCGTCATTGGCCGACAGCACCGCCCAGATCGGCGCGCCCGAGGCGTGGGCCCGGGGCCTCACCGGCGATGGCGCGACCGTCGCCGTCCTCGACACCGGCGCCGACACCACCCACCCCGACCTGGCGGACCGCGTCAAGGAGGCCGTCTCCTTCGTTCCCGGCGAGGACGCCGGCGACCGTAACGGCCACGGCACCCACACCGCCTCGACCGTCGGCGGCAGCGGCGCCGCCTCCGACGGGCAGGAGAAGGGCGTGGCCCCCGGCGCCACCCTGCTCGTCGGCAAGGTGCTCGGCGACGACGGCTACGGCCAGGACTCCTGGATCATCGCCGGCATGGAGTGGGCCGCCGCGCACGCCGACGTCGTCAGCATGAGCCTCGGCAGCGCCGAGCCGTCCGACGGCACCGATCCCATGGCCGAGGCCGTCAACCGGCTCTCCGCCGACACCGGCGCCCTGTTCGTCGTGGCGGCCGGCAACAGCTACGCCGAACAGACCATCGGCAGCCCCGGCTCGGCCGACGCCGCGCTGACCGTCGCCGCGGTCGACGGGCAGGACCAGCGGGCCGACTTCTCCAGCCAGGGCCCGCGCTCCGGCGACGCCGCCCTCAAGCCCGACATCGCCGCGCCCGGCGTCGGCATCCTCGCCGCCCGCTCGCAGGCCACCCCGGGCGAGGGCTGGTACATCCCGATGGACGGCACCTCGATGGCCACCCCGCACGTGGCCGGCGCCGCCGCGATCCTGGCCGCTGCCCACCCGGCGTGGCGCGGCGACCAGATCAAGGACGCCCTGATGTCCTCGGCGAAGGCCCTGCCCGAGACGACCCCGTTCCAGGTCGGTACCGGCCGGCTCGACGTTCCGGCCGCGCTGGGCACGCTGCACGCCACCGGCAGCGCCTATCTCGGCTTCTTCGACTGGCCGCACGACGGCGACGACCCGGTGAGCAAGCCCATCACGTACGCGAATGACGGCGGGACGGCCGTGACGCTGCACCTCCAAGCGCAAGCACCCGCCCAGCTGAGCAGCCCGATTCTGATCGTGCCCGCCCAGGGCACGGCGAGCGTCACCGTGACCGCCGACCCCGACGACATCGACGGCGCGGGCCGCTTCACCGGCTTCGTGACGGCGACCGACGACGCCGGCGCGGTCCGGGCGCGCACCGCCATCGGCCTGGTCAAGGAGGACGAGCGGTACAACCTGCGGGTGACCGCCAAGGACCGTAAAGGCAAGGCCGCGGGCGGCTTCCTGACGCTTTACCGGTACGGGGACGAGTTCGCCCGCACCGTCGCCATCGACCCCGCCACCGGCGAATCGGCCGCGCTGCGCCTGCCGCCCGGCGACTACGACGCGACCTCGTGGCTGCCCGTCGACGACGGCGCCGGGGTGGCCCTGCTCGGCACGCCGCACCTGGTGCTCGACCGGAATCGCACACTGGCGCTGGACGCGCGGGCGGCCAACCCGATCACCGTGCGCACGCCGCGGCCGAGCGAGGACGCCTACCGCCGCGTGCAGTACTTCCGCGACTCGGGCATCGGCGGCATCTACGCGACTTTCCTCAACGCGTACACCGTGCCGTCCGATGTGGACCGTCTATATGCCGCTCCTACTGCCACGATTCCCGGCACCTACGAACTGCTTTCGCGCTGGAGCCGCCCCACCCCGGCGCTCGAGATCGGCGGCCTCGACCCGCTCTACCTGACCGGTTCGCCGAAGCTGGACGGGAAGTTCGCGCTGCGCGGTATCTACGCCGGCGACGGCGCCTCTTACCCAGCGGACGCGGCCGGCAAGGTGGCCGTGGTCCGGTGGAGCGCATCGGTGACCGCCGATCAGCGCGCGGCCGCGGCAACGGCCGCCCGGGTGGCGCTGCTCGTAGTGGTCAATGACGGTCCGGGGCGGCGGGCCGAGTGGGCCGGTCCGGTTCCGTCGGTGTCGGTCTCCGCGACCCAGGGACGCGGGTTGATCGCGGCGGCGCGGACCGGCCGGCTCACGCTGCGCGGCATCGGGCACGCCGCCCCCGCGTACGCCTATGAGCTTGTCTCCTCGTGGCCCGGGCGCGTGCCCACCCGGCTTTCCTACACACCGACCCGGCTCGCCCAGGTCGACCAGCGCTTCGTGCGCACCGGCGCCGCCACGACCGGCTACGACCTGCGCGCCGACTGCCGCTCCTACCAATGGCCGCCGTGCCTCGGCATCCCGCAGGAGCAACCGCTCGGCACCGCCCGCACCGACTATTACTCCACTCAGGACAGCACCGCCTGGTATCAGGGCGCCTTCCTCCCCGAGGGTCCCGAGCAGCGGCACGACCAGGTCACCTATCGTCCCGGCGCGCGCAGCGAGCGGGTCTGGTTCGGCCCGGTCACGCATCCCAAGCTCGGTCCCGGGTATTGGGGCCCGAACCGCCAGGGCGACTTCATGGCGGTGAGCGTGCCGGAGGCCGGCGGCCCCGCCGACATCACCGGCTCGATGAACGGGTCCGGCACCGTCACCTCCCGCCTGTACCAGAACGGGACCCTGGTAGGGCGGGAGGTGCCGGACTTCGCCATCCAGACCGAGGTGCCGCACGTCGACGGGCCGGCCGTCTACCGCTTCGAGCAGGACACCAGCCGGGACGAGACGTGGGGCACCTCGATCCGCACTCGTACACAATGGACGTTCCGCTCGTCCGACACCGACGAGCAGCTTTCGCTGCAACAGCTCGGCTTCGCCGTCGCCACCGATCTCACCGGCGCGCTGCCGGCTTGGCGACCTCAGACCATCGGCGTCGCGGCGCCGGGTGGGCGGGTCGTCTCTTTCCAGATCTCGTACGACGACGGAGCGTCCTGGCAATCGGCGCCGCTGGCCGCGGGCCGGGCGCTGCTGTCCCCGCATCGGCCCGGCTGGGTCTCGCTGCGCGCCACGGCGACGAACGCGAGCGGCGGCCAGGTCGTCCAGGAGGTGATCCGCGCCTACCGGCTGCGGTGACCCGGGGCGGCCGCGTCACGCGGGCGGCCGCCCCTCCCGGCACGCCTGAGCCCCGGCCCGGCCGTCCCATCCGGGTGCCGGGTCAGTCCCGCGGCCGCCCCTCCCCCGCTGCCATGTACCGGCCCGGGGTGGTGCCGAAGGCGGCGCGGAACGCCTCGATGAACGCGCTCGGGCTGCGATACCCGCAGTCGGCCGCGACCCGGGTGACGGGCAGCCCGGTGGCGAGCAGCTTGAGCGCGTGATGCAGGCGGAGCTGCCCCCGCCACTGCGGAAACGTGATCCCGGTCTGCTCGCGGAACAGCCGCGACAGCGTACGATCGGCGGCCCCCACCTGCCGGCCCAACTCCCCCAGCGTGCGCGGATCGGCCGGATCGCCGGCCAGGATCTCGCAGAGCCGCACCAGCCGCGGGTCGGTCGGCGTCGGCAGCCACAGCGGCAGCGCCTCGACCTCGCGCAGCTGCCACAGCGCCACCGCCTCGAGGTGATCGCGGTGCTCCGGTTCGAGCCCGTCGTTGTCGGTGAGCGCCCGGATCACCTCGCGCAGCAGCGGGCTCACCGCCAGCACCGTCGGCACGTCGACGGCGAGGGGGTTCACCGGCACGTCGAAGATCAGCGACCGCAGCTCGGTGGGCCCGTGCGCCCGATGCGAGTGCGCCACCCCGGCCGGGATCCAGACCGCCCGGTTCGGCGGCACCACCCACGCGCCGCGGCTGGTCGAGACCTGCAGGACGCCGCGAATCGGATACGCCAGCTGATGCACCGCGTGGTCGTGCCACTCGATCCGCTCCCGGTGGATCAGCCGCACCGTCGTGGGGCTGACCAGCGTCCGGCGGGTTACCGACATAACTCGGCAGAATATCGGAAGCCCGCATCCCGGATTGTCGCGAGGCTGGCGGCATGACCCGCAGAATCTGGCTCTGGGCCGGCGCGCACGCCGTCGACGACCTCTATCAGGGCCTCGTTCCCGCCACCCTGCCGTACTTCGTCCTCGACCACCGGTACAGCTACGTCGCCGCCTCCGGCCTCACCCTCGCGGCGGCGCTGGGCAGCTCGGTGCCGCAGCCGTTCATCGGCATGCTCGCCGACCGCTACCGCCTCGGCTGGCTGGCCGCGGCCGGGGTCGCGCTGGCCGGCCTCGGGCTCGGGCTGTCCGGCCTGGCCGGCGGCTATCCGGCGGTCTGGTCGCTGATCCTGCTCTCCGGCCTGGGCGTGGCGATGTTCCATCCCGCGGCCGGCAAGGCGGCCCGCGAGGTGGCCGGCGACAGCACCACCGCGATGAGCGTCTTCGCGGCCGGCGGCAGCGTCGGCTTCTTCCTCGCCCCGGTGCTGGCCACCCCCGCCCTGGTCGCCTGGGGAGTCCCGGCCACCGCGCTGTTCATCCCGCCGGCCGTCCTCATCGCCTTCGTCCTGCTGCGCGGGCACCGCCGCCACCTCGCCGCCACCGCCGGCAAGGCGCTTCGTCGAGGCGCCGACCAGTGGCGGCCGTTCTTCGCCCTGACCGGCATCGAGGTGGTCCGCTCGGCCGCGTTCTTCGGCGTGAACACGTTCATCGAGCTCTACTGGATCCGTCACCTGCACGCCTCCCGCGGCCTGGCCGGCGCCGCCCTGGCCGTCTTCCTGGTCGGCGGCGTGCTCGGCACCCTGGCCGGCGGCCGCATCGCCGACCGCATCGGCGCCGTCCGCACCGTGCAGCTGGGCGCGCTGGCCGCGGTCCCGATGCTGATCGCCCTGCGCCTCTCCGGCGGCACGATCGCGCCGCTGCTCTTCGCCGCGCTGGTCGGCGTGGCCCTGAACATCCCGTTCGCGGTCCTGGTCAAGCTCGGCCAGGACTACCTGCCCGGCCGCCCCGGCACCGCGGCGGGCGTCACGCTCGGCCTGGGCGTGAGCATCGGCGGTCTCTTCGCCCCGCTGCTGGGTTTGGCCGCCCAGCACTACGGTCCACAGGGCGTCTTCGCCATCCTGTGCGCCGCGCCACTGGCCGCCTGGGCGCTCGGCCTGCTGCTCACCGAGCCCCGCGCGATCCTCACCGCAGCCGCCCTCCCCGCCACCACGGACTGACCCGAGCCAGGGAACGCACCGCACGCGATGCCCGGCTCACCCCGGCGCCCCGCGCGATGCCCGGCGCCCCGCGCGATGCCCGGCGCGGCCGCGCGCTAGCTCGCCGCCATCTGCACCCGGATCGTCGTGCCGGACGGGCTGGTGTGCATGCGCACCAGGTCGCACAGCTGGTTGACCAGCAGCAATCCCCGGCCGCACGGGCTCAGCGGCGGCGGCAGCCGTCGTCCCGCGAGCGGGTCGGTGATGTGGCCCCGGTCCTCGACCTGGCAGACGATGCGGCCGGGCTCGTTCCAGACCGTGATGCGGCCCGGCCCGCCGGCGTGCTTGATGGTGTTTGTCGCCAGCTCGTGCATCGCCAGCACCATGCCCTGCGTGCGGTCGGCGTCGAGCACCGAGGCCGCGCGCCGGCGCACGAACGAGCGCACCGCCGACAGGTCGGGCAGGCCCTCGTAGCCGACCGACTCGGCCTCGTCCGGCGGCGGCGCCAGCGGCGCGTTGACCGCCTCGGCCGTGGCGACCGGGTCGCCGTCGTACGAGGGGCTCGGCATCCGCTCGCCCTCCGAGATCATCACCGGATGGGTGCGCCAGGCGTCGTGGATCGTCGCCGGGTCGAGGGCCACCTCGTCGTACGTGCACAGGATGCTCGCGTCGGCGCCCGCGAACGCCGCGTTGATCAGCGCCTCGTGCTGGGCGCAGGCGGGCCGCTCGTCCTCGGTGCGCCCGGCCCAGACCGGCTCGCCGACGATCGACACCCGGCGGCCGGCGTGCGCGGCGGCGAACGGCAACAGCATCGACGGCAGGATCCGTCCCGGGTTGCGGCCGGCCGTCTCCATGTCGGCGAACACCACCTGGTCGCCGATCCCGTCGAGCGCGTCGCGCAGCATGTCGAGGCGGTCGCCCGGAACAGCGACCAGCACCGGGTCGCCGGCCTCGACCGCGGCGCGGACGAACGACACGGTGCCGGCGAGGAAGCCGCCGGACTCGCGGTAGAGCAGCCCGGGATGCTCGAACGGGGTCATCCGGGCACCACCGTCAGGCCGGCCACACTGTCGGCGCCGTGGAACGCGAGCAGCTTGCGCAGCGGCGGGGAGCAGCCGACCAGCCGCAGCGGCCCTTCCGCCGCCGCGTCGACCAGGATGCGGGCCGCGGCAGTGTCGGCGAAGGTCAGGCCGGAGACGTCGACGGTGGCGGCCGGCGCGCCGTCGAAGAGGTGCCCGATCACCGCCCGCAGCGCATCGCGGTTGGACAGGTCGACCTCGCCGGCCAGGCGCACGCCGTACGGGTCCCGGGTGCGCCTCGCCCGCAGCGACGACTCCGGCTCGAAGGGGGCGCGCATGCCCGCCGCCCCCGGATGGGCGAAGCCGAGCCGCCGCAGCTGCAGCGGATCGAAGCGACGCCGGTCGTACGCGCATACCCCCGCCACGTACCCCTCCATGAAGACCGTGTTGACCTCCGCCTCGTACCAGGGGAGGTGCTCGGCGCCGGGAATCCGCCGGCTGGCCCAGGTCATGTCGCCGACGACGCGGATGCCCGGGTATCCCTCGGCGCGCGCCCGCGCCACCTCGGCGTGCCACAGCTTGATCGAGACCGCGGGGTCGAAGACGCCGCCGGCCAGGTAGCTCGACTCGGCGGTCACCGCGCGCAGCAGGCCCTCGTCGAGGGCGACCCGGGTGCCGACGCCGTGGCGCTCCAGCCCCTCGAGGACCGCCTCGGGATCGTCGCCGCTGTAGATGACGCGGTGGCGGGCGAGCAGACCGGCGCGGACGAAGGCGGCGATCGCCTCCAGCCGGGTGGCGTCGTCGTCGACTGTCCAGCAGACGTGATCGCCGAGGGCAACCTTGTCGAGGAGCGGTAACCCGCCCACGAGTCTCCCCATTCTGATGGTGATGGGTGGCGGGGTGCGGATTCACGGTACCCACAACACTGTGCGACGGCGCTACCCCGCGAGGGTGACATCCTTGCCCAGCAGCACGCGATCCCGGCCGGCCGCCTTCGCCTGGTACAGCGCCTCGTCGGCCCGGCGGACCAGCTCGTCGGCGCTCTCGTGCCCGTCCCACTCGGCGAGCCCGGCCGAGAACGTCTGCCCGCGCGGGGTGACCGGCCGCAGGCGGGACACGATGGCGAGGGCCTCCTCGGCGGGCAGGCCGCAGATGATCACGCCGAACTCCTCGCCCCCGTAGCGGGCCAGCACGTCGACTTCGCGGAGCTCCGCGCGCCAGGTCGCCGCCGCCTCCTTGAGCAGCAGGTCACCCGCCTGATGCCCGTACGCGTCATTGAATCGCTTGAAAAAATCGAGATCGATCAGGCCGGCCACGACGGGCTCGCCCGAACGCCGGGCCCGCGCGAGGGTCCGGGTCAGCGCCTCGTCCCACGACCGGCGGTTGGGCACGCCGGTGAGGCCGTCGAGACTGGCGAGCGCCTCGAGCAGCCGCGCCTGCCGGTGCACCCGGTTCAGCAGGAGCTTCATCCGGGCCACCACCAGCAGGAACAGAATCGTGCTGCCGACCGCCACGGCCAGCCAGTCGATCCGGGTGCGGTCGATCAGGCCCTGGATCGCGAGCACGACCGGCGCGAGCAGCGAGGCCGCCGCGAGCAGGGTGAGCCGTGGCGTGGAGAGCGCGCCGACCTCTCGCGGCGCGGCCGGCTCGTCGACGCGCGCGGCCGAGGGATGCAGCAGCGCCGCCGTCGTGAGGAGGTAGGTGAGGATCCAGCCGGAGTCCAGCCACGGGAAGTCGGCGCCGGTGATCGAGGTCGCGCTGAACGAGACGTCGGAGACCAGGCGGGTGCCCTGCGCGATGATCAACATCAGGTGGGCGGCGGGCAGCCGCCGCGATCCGGGCGTCGTGACCAGCCGCGCGGTCATCACGATCAAGAGCACATCGAAGATCGGGTACGCGAGCGAGACGAGCTGATCGCCGAGCCCGGCGTGATCGAGCCCACTGACCGGCCTGACCACGAACGTCCACGCGGGCAGGGCCAGAGCCGTCGAGACGATCGCCGCGTCGATCAGGCCCACGCGGTCCCGCCCGCGGGTGCGCCCGCGCACCAGCATCGCCAGCCCGGCCACGGTCAGCGGGTAGGAGAGCAGGTAGAAGACGTCGGCAACGCTCGGATACGCGTCGACGTGCATCACGTTGGTGAGCACGTCGTAGATCAGGTCGCCGAGGACCGACGCGCCGGTGCCGGCGGCCAGAAACAGCCACATGCGCGACTGTGGGGGCCGCCGGCGGCGGATCGCCACCAGCATCACCAGGAAGGTGAGCGCGCCGACGCCCTCGAAGCCGATGCCCGCGACGAGCGACCCGCCGGGCAGCCAGGGGTAGCACAGCGCCACCGGCACGCCCAGCACGAGCCACCAGAGCCAGGCGCGCCGCGACATGCCGGTGTGATCGGCACGGTTTGTGCAGATCTAAGGGATCAGGTGCTGGACACCCAGGTCGGGTGCTCGGCGGCGAACTGGGCGACCGTGTCGTCCTTGGCCGCCTCGAGCAGCTGCATGCTGTCGGGGCTGAGGATCTCGACCTCGCCGATGCCCGCGATCTTCTCCGGGTTGAACTTGCCCTCGTTCGTCTTGATCGTGATCAGGTCGTTGGGGTTGATCCCCTTCATCGCGAAGACCCAGTCCTCCAGCGAGATGCCGCCGGTGTCGACGGTCATCGTCGAGCCGATCGCCTTGATCAGGCCGGGCAGCTTGGTCGGCGAGGACAGGCCGTCCTTCACCGCCTGGTTGACGATCGCCTTGAAGAACTGCTGCTGGTGCCGCTGCCGGCCGTAGTCGAAGTCGTTGTTGGCGAGCAGGTCGCGCTGGCGGACGAAGTCGAGCGCCTCGGACGGGGTGAAGCAGTGGTTGCCCTTGGCGTAGAAGTTCGGCGTGACGCCTTTGATCTTGGACTTCAGCGTGCCGTCCTTGTTGATCACGTACGGCTTCGCGAACTTCCCGGTCTTGTTGTCCTTGCCGATGTGGATCGAGGTGGTGTCCTCGTCCACATACATGCAGACCTTGCCCAGCACGTTCACCACGTTGCGGAAGCCCTCGAAGTCGATGATCGCGCCGGCGTCCGGGGTGATGCCGGTCAGCTCCTTGATCGTCAGCGAGAGCAGCTCGAAGCCGTGCGACAGCGCGTCCGGCCCGGTCAGTCCCCGGCTGCCGAAGAAGAACGCCGAGTTGATCTTGTTTTTGCCGCCGGCGAACTTCTGCACGCCGTTGTCGTACGCCGGGATCGGCACGTAGCTGTCGCGCGGCAGCGAAATCATGTAGCCGGTGTCGTGATCGGCCGCGACGTGCAGCAGGATGATCGAGTCGGACCGGGTGCCCGCGGTCGGCAGCGCGTCCTTCCGGGCGTCGATGCCGACCAGCAGGATGTTCTTGGCGCCCTTCACGTCCGCGTGCTTGACCTGCGAGTTCGCGGCCGAGCCGATCAGGCTCTGCTGGGCCACCGACCGGGTCGCCGCGCCCACGGTCGCCTGGATCGCCACCACCGAGCCGCCGCCCACGACGGTCAGCAACGCGCCGAGGGTGATGCACCAGCGGGCCCAGCGTGGCCCGCGCCGGCGGCGGGCTACGGCTTTCCTCTTCAAGATCATCTCCTCGTCGCGACGTCTTCCCCATGTAAGACGGAGCGCGCAGCCTAAAAGATTGCTCTTGGGCGGTAAGAGTTGAGTGAGAAATATCTGGCAAGATCCTGAGCATCGCGGCCGCTTCGTCCCTCCGCAGCCCGCCGTTAACCCTGCGTCCTCCTGACCGCCCTAGCGTGCGAGCGGCCCGCCCTCCCCCTCGCGTTAGCAGGTCACCCCATGCCCTCATCGCCGGACGTCAGCGTCGTCATACCGACGCTCAACCGCCCGGATCTGGCCGTTCGTGCCGTCCGCAGCGCCCTTGGGCAGACGTTCGAGGCCCTTGAGGTGATCGTGGTGGTCGATGGCCCCGACCCCGGCTCGGAAGCCGCGCTGGCTGAGATCGACGACCCCCGCCTGCGCGTGCTGGTGCTCCCCTCCCGGGGAAAAGCGCCGAATGCCCGCAATCAGGGCGCGCTGGCCGCGAAGGGTCACTGGACCGCCCTGCTCGACGACGACGACGAGTGGCTGCCGACGAAGGTCGAATCGCA
The DNA here is from genome assembly GCF_050942195.1 of Actinoplanes sp. CA-142083. NCBI lineage: Bacteria > Bacillati > Actinomycetota > Actinomycetes > Micromonosporales > Micromonosporaceae > Actinoplanes > Actinoplanes sp. CA-142083. The sequence continues at coordinate 4,722,062 of NZ_CP192076.1, read as the reverse complement.
ACTCGCGCTGGCGGCCACCTCCGGCAAGCCGTCCCCGGTGATCGCGACCCGCATGATCAGCCGCTCGCCGCGCGCCGACAACGTCATGCCGCGCCGCCTGCCCGCCCCCGGCGAGCCGCTCAGCGAGTACTTCACCGTCCGCCGCGGCCTCTTCTACGGCGACGGCTTCATCCAGACCTCCACGATCATGGCGCCCACGGCGCTGATGCGCCGCGTCCCGTTCACCGTCGGCCTGCGGCGGCAGCAAGAGCTCGACTGGGCGTTGCGGGCCGTCCGTGAGGACGACGTCGAGCTTCTGTACGCCGATGAGCCGCTCGTGGTGTGGCACCAGGACGAGGACCGTGACCGGATCAGCCTGGAGAACCCGTGGGAGGAGCAGCTCGCCTGGCTGCGCGCCAACCGCGAGCTGTTCACGCCCCGGGCGTACGCTGCCTTCACGATGAGCGTGCTGAGCTCCATGGCCGCGCCGACCCGCAGCCGCAAGGTCTTTCGCGAGCTGCTGTCGGAGGCGCGCACCCACGGCCGCCCCGGCGCGATCGACTACGTCACGTTCCTGCAGATCTGGTCGCTGCCGCCCACGCTGCGCGCCCGCCTGCGCGACCTGATCGTGGGCCGCCGCTCCGGCGCCGCCGCTTCGCCCGCCTCGCCTGCCCCCGCCTCGCCTGCCCCCGCCTCGCCTGCCCCCGCCCCGCCTGCCCCCGCCCCGCCTGCCCCCGCCTCGGCCGTCGACGGCTCTCCCTCCGCCGAGGGCCGTTCTTTCGAGGGCGGCTCCTCCCCCGCCGGCAGCTCTTCCCACGCCGGCAACGCCGAGGCAGCGGCCGCCGAGGCCGCGGGCGCCGAGGCCGCGGGCGCCGAGGCCGCGGGCGCCGATGTCCGCTGAGCCGCGCGTCGCCGTCTGGCGCAGCGCGATGCTCGGCGGGTCCGAGACGTTCGTGCGCAACCAGGCCGACGCCCTGAGCCGCTGGCGTCCCGTCTACATCGGCGCCACCAAGGTCGAGTCGGCCCTGGCCCGGGACACCGACCTCATCGCGTACCCGTCTGCCGCCGACCGCAACGCCTTCCTCCGCCTGCGCCTGACCGGGACCTCGCCCCGCCTGCGCGACCTGCTCACCGAGGTCTCCCCGCGCCTGGTCCACGCCCACTTCGGCGGCGACGGCTGGCTGATCAGCGGCGAGGCCCGCCGGCTGGGCATCCCCTTGATCGTCACCACCCACGGCCACGACGTGACCCGCCAGCCCGCCAGCGGCGGCGCCCACGGCGTCCGCTACCGCCGCAACCTGCGCACCGTCTTCGCGAGGGCCACGCTGATCCTGGCCGTCTCCGAGGTGATCCGCGCCAAGGCCATCTTCTGGGGCGCCGACCCCGCCAAGGTCAAAGTCCACTACATGGGCGTCCCCATCCCACCTTCGCCGCAGCCAGTAGCCAAGCAGTGGGATGTTGCCTTCGTCGGCCGCTTCGTCGAGAAGAAGGGCGCCGACGACCTCCTCGCCGCCGTAGCCGCCCAGCGCACCACCCGCCCCCGCGTCGTCCTCATCGGCGCCGGCCCGCTGCTGCCGGGCATGCGCGCCTACGCCCGCGAGCTGGGTGTGGACGCCACTTTCCTGGGCGTGCAGACCCCCGCCGAGGTCCGCCAGGTCCTGCTGGCCTCCCGCATCCTGGCCGCACCGTCCCGCACAGCCAAGGACGGCGACACCGAAGGCCTGCCCACCACCGTGATGGAAGCCGCCGCTCTGGCCCTGCCCGTCCTGGCCACCCGCCACAGCGGCATCCCCGAGGCGGTAGCGGACGGCGAGACCGGCTTGCTCTCCCCCGAGGGCGACCGCCCCGCCCTGGCCGCCAACCTGTCCCGCCTGCTGGCCGACGAGTCCCTGCGCGACCGCCTGGGACGCCAGGGCCGGGCGCTGATGACCGCCAAGTTCGACGTGGTCGCGCAGACCGCTCGCCTGGAGCAGATCTACGACGAGGTCGCGGCCGCCCACCCGGCCCGCTGACATTTCACGAGAAGGCGGCCCACCGGGGCCCCCGCTGACACCTCACGAGCCGGCCGCCTGTGCCCGCTGACACCTCACGAGAACGCAGCGCCGTAGGACCCGGCGCCGATCACCCACAGCGTGAAGAGCACCGTAGGCACCAGGCAGATGTAGCCCATGACCAGGCCCGCGACGGCGAGGCCCTTGCCCGACTTGAGCCCGCGCTTGGTCTCGTGGTAGCCGACGTGGCCAAGGATCACGGCAAGCAGGCACGGGATCCCGAAGGCGCACCAGCCACCCAGCAGCCCGACGATGCCGAGCACGAGCGAGGCCACCGCCCAGCCCGAGGTCGGCGCCGCGACAGCCATGACAACCTGCGGATACGCCTGCGGCGGCGGGTAGGCGGCCGGCGGGGCATAGGCAGGTGGCGGCGCATAGGCCGGCGGTGGCGCATAGGCCGAGGGCGGCGCGGAGGTCGGCGGTGGCGCATAAGCCGAGGCCGGCGCGGAGGGCGGCGGCGGAAGGGCTGCGGGAGGCGAGTAAGCCTGCACCGGCGGCGCGTAGGGATCGGCCGGCGGCGCGTACGCGGAGGGCGGCGAATAGTTCGGCTGCGGCGGCGCGGGAGGCGAATAGACCGGCGGCAAAGGGCTGGGTTGAGCCGACACGGGCGGCGCGGGAGGCGCATACGCCGGCGGCAAAGGGCTCGGCTGAGCCGACACGGGCGGCGCGGGAGGCGCATACGCCGGCGGCAAAGGGCTCGGCTGAGCCGACACAGGCGGCGAGGCCGGTTGAGCTGACACGGGCGGTGTGGCGGGCGGCGCGGACGCCGGCTTTGCCCACACGGGTGGGGCGGGAGGCGCGGGCGGCAGGTCCACCGACGTGGGCGGGAGCGACGAAGCGTCCTCGAAGCGCCGCGTGGGATCGACCGGCGGTGTGCCGTCACCCTGGCCGAAGGGCCGGGTCGGGTCGAGCGTTTCGCCTCGTCCGAGCTGCTCGGTCGGGTCGGCCGGAGGTGTCTGGGCCGGCACCACCCCGGGCGTGAAACGGCGAACGGTCCGGTCGTCCGGCTCGGAACCGCCGGGCGGGGGTGCGGGGTGGGACATGTGACTCCGTGTCTCGAGGCCGGCTGTCGGTCGGGGGACGGCCGCGACCAGGCCTCCCCCGAGCCCGTCCGGTGATGGTTTCGCACCGCGCCCGGTCCTGGCCAGTCCCCCGATGCGCAAATCGGCCGAACGTGGCCGAAGACCGACCGGACGAACGCCTACCCCCGGGTGCGCCTCACCACCGCGCGCACCGCCTGGCGGCCGGCCTTCAGCCCGCCCAGCACGGCCTTTCCGGGCGCGGTCGCCGACAGCAGGGCGTTGATCTGGCGCACGCGCTTGAGCTCGGTGTCGCGGTAGGCGATCGCTCGCTCGTAGAACTCCTGCTTGGCCCGCGCGTCGGCCAGTTCCTGCTCGAGCCGGTCGCGGGTGGCGGTCAGCTCCCTGAGAGTCCCGAGGTCGGGTCTTGGGATGGCGGGTGGCACCTCGTGCGGCTCGATCTCCCGCCCGGTCATGCCGGCTAGCAGGGCGGTCAGCGAGGCCTCGTCGGCCGGCGACGGCCACAGGTAGGCGTAGCCGCCCCCGATCATCGTTGCCGCCAGGCCGCGCAGGGCCACCAACGGAATCCCGGGTCCTGTCAGCCCGTGGCACACGCCCTCGGCGTCTACGACGACCTGACCGGCAGGCACCCCGGCGGCCGGGCCCCCCTGCCACGCGGTGAGCAGCTCACGCACTGCGGGCATAGCGCGCTGCCGGCAGGCTGCCAGCACCAGGTCTTCGAGGGTCCGGCCTAGTGGCACAGCAGTCCCGTCGTCCAGCGCCCAGTGCCCGGCCGCGTCGCGTCCCAGCTTCGATCCACTCAGGACAGCCGCAGGTCCGGCCGGGATGTCCCCGGCCAGCAGGATCCAGCCGGGGGCGAGCGAGGCGGCCAGCCCGTGCCGCAATGCCCCTGTCACCAAGGTTCCCGGGTCGGCGAGCAAGGCATCTGACGGACGCGGGGCCGCCGTCAGCGTGGCCGACAGATAGCCGCGCAACGAGGGGTCGGAAAGCACCTCCGCGCCCAGCAACGCCGACGGATACGCCGCATACTCCCGGACCACCGGGAAGCCTGCCGAGGCGAGCCTCTCGTGCAGGTCCGCGGGGCCGGCGGGCCGGCCCTCGGCCTCCGCCCAGTCGGTGTCGGCCGGCATCGGCGGGAGCGCCAGGATCCGGTGCAGACCAAACGCATTCTCCACGCCCAGCAGCAGCCGGCCTTGCGGGCGCAGCAGCGCGAGCAGCAGGCCGAGCGTCTCGTCCCAGGTCAGGTCGGGCGCCTCCGGTGTGCACAAGCGCTCGACGCCGTCGAGGGCCACCACCGTGTCGTACGCGGGTGACGTCCCCAGCTTCTCCAAGCTCCCGCACAGCACCGTCACGCCGGGGCGGGACGCGTAGCGCTCAGCGTCCTCGGCCCCCCGCACCAGGACCGTCACCTCGGCGACGGGCAGGGCGTCGAGCAGCGCGGGGTCGTGCGGCCCGGCGATCAGCGTGCGCCCGGCGACCGCGGCCAGCAGCGGCACGAACGACGGCCCGCCCGCCGGCGCCGGGCCGTGCGCGCCCGACAGGTCGGACCACTGCATCATCTCGCCGCCGATCAGCTCCGTCATCGGATCAGCACTCCGGTCAGTTCGGCGTCGTCGACGCTGGTCGGAAGCGGCCAGCCGAGCAGCCGCCGCAGCTCGGCCGGTGACAGCAGCCGGTCGGCGCCGAGCTCGTCGACGGCGATGTGCCGTGCCACGTCGACGTCGACTGCCGGCCCGTGCAACGAAGCCCACTCGCGCAGGATCCGCGCCTGCCCGCCGAACGCCGACGTCTCGCCCTGAAGCTGCATCGGATCGCCGTAGACGGCCGGCTCACAACCGGCGAGCGCGCCGTAGAACACCGCGCTGCACAGCCGGTTGGAGGCAACACGCTTGTGTTTGCGCAGCTCGCCCAGCTGACGGTAGAGGAATCCGGGGTCGAGGTCTTTCCACCAGCCGCCGCGGAACCCGTGGCAGATCACCCGGAAGCCGGCCCGCTCGTAGCGCGCCCGCAGGCGGGCGTTGCGGTACTCCTGCCAGTAGAGGCAGACCGTGACCGGCCCCTCCTCGACCCGCCGGATCTCGGCCATCAGGCCGTCGTGGTCGCCGAGGACGTGCTGGCCCTCCCAGCCGTGAAAGGGGTACCAGATCGTGCCTTCCCTCTGCTCATCGGGAGAGAGAGGCTCCATCGAGAGCAGGTACGCGAACGGCGCCCCGACGACATACCCCTGCCGGCGGCCGAGCGACCAAGCCCGCCGCCGGGTGCGTTCGGACCACAGGAACGAGGGCGCCCCGGGCACGTACTCGTGGTCGGGCGCCAGCCCATCACCGATGTTCCACCCGTGCTGGAGATAGCCGTGCAGACGTGGTGGGTCGGTGTCGTCCAGCCCGCAGTAGCGGGCGAGCACGTGGGAGTGCCCGTAGTAGTGGTTCGCGTGATGCACAGCCCATCCCACATCATCGGGGCGAAGCGCCGGGTAACTCCACGTTTCCGGGACCTGAACGCTCAGGCCGCCGGGTCGTACATGTGCACGCCGACCAGCACGCCGGCCGGGTCGATGAGATAAGCGCCACGCCCTACTCCGCCGATCGTGAACGGCGGCACCACGACTGTCCCGCCGTGCTCGGGAACCGTGGCCAGCACGGCGTCGAGATCGGGCACGCGGATCACCGGGATCGCGCGCGCCTGCCCGTCCCGCGCCGGCAGCAGGGCGGTGTCGATCCCGGGCGCGTCACCGTGCGGCGCGACCAGATAGTCGGGCGCTGCGAACGGCTGCGGCTCCCACCCGAACACCGCGGCGAAGAACCCCGTGCTCGCCTCCAGGTCGGGCGACTGCACTTCCACATAACTAACGGGCCTGCTCACGCCGGTCCTCCTTCAAAGACGTCGTGGTCAAGGTGGGTGCGGAGGTCCAGGTTTCCATGATCGTACGGATCCAGCGCTCGACCTCCACGAACGGCGCGGCGGCCAGCGAGTGCCAGTGCTGCCGGCCCCGCACCGTGGTCGTGACCAGCCCGGCCGCCACCAGCACGCCGAGGTGCTGCGACGTCGCGGGCCTGCTGATCGGCAGCAGGTCGGCGAGCTGGCCGCTGGTGGCGGGCCCGTGGGCGAGCCGCTGCAGCAGCGCCCGCCGGGACGGGTCGGCCAGGGCGGCCAGCACGGGGCTCAGGTCGGTCACCGCGAAAGTGTAAGCCAGAGCTTACACATTTCCAACGCCCGGGACGGTGTGCTACGTTTGCCGCAGTCGAACAGCGGATGCTGGCTTACGCCCCCGCCGTTCCGGCCGAGGAAGCAACAAGACCCGGCCACGTTTCTTTTCCACACGCCGCGAGCGTGCGCGTCGCCGTACGCGAAAAGCGGTGTTGTTCTTCTGAGGAGTCCCTCGATGACAGATCTCGCTACCCGTGTACCAAAATCCCGCCCCGCCGAGACCGCCGATGTCGCCATCGACGCGCTCCTCGACATCGTCGACGACCGCGCCTGGCTGCGCGCCGACGGTTATCTGCCCGGCAAGGACGACATCCCCGTCGCCCTGCAGCAGGTCCGCCAGCTCGGGCTGCGCCGCGGCGACCGGGTCACCGGATTCGCCCGGATGCCGGGCAACCGGGCCGCGGGCAACCGCAAGCCGGCGACCCTGCAGGTGGAGGCCGTCAACGGCAAGCCGCCGCAGAAACGCCGGCCCGACTTCTACGAGCTGACCGCTCTGTATCCGCAGGAGCGGCTGCGCCTCGAAACCGACTCGCAGGTGCTGACCACCCGGGTCATCGACCTGGTCATGCCGATCGGCAAGGGGCAGCGGGCGCTGATCGTCGCGCCGCCCAAGGCCGGCAAGACCATCATCCTGCAGCAGATGGCCAACGCGATCGCCCGCAACAACCCCGAGTGCCACATCATGGTCGTGCTCGTCGACGAGCGGCCCGAGGAGGTCACCGACATGCAGCGGTCGGTCGACGGCGAGATCGTCGCCGCGACCTTCGACCGGCCGCCGCAGGAGCACACCGCCCTCGCCGAGCTCGCGATCGAGCGGGCCAAGCGCCTGGTCGAGCAGGGCCAGGACGTGGTCGTGCTGCTCGACTCGATCACCCGGCTGGGCCGCGCGTACAACCTGATCGCTCCCGGACGCGGCCGCACCCTGACCGGCGGCCTCGACACCACCGCGCTGTACCCGGTCAAGCGCTTCCTCGGCGCGGCCCGCAACATCGACGGCGGCGGCTCGCTGACGATCATCGCGAGCGCCCTGGTCGAGACCGGCTCGGCGATGGACAACTTCCTCTTCGAGGAGTTCAAGAGCACCGGGAACGCCGAGCTGCGGCTGGACCGATCGCTCGCCGAGGGCCGCGTCTACCCGGCGATCGACATCGCCGCCAGCGGCACCCGCCACGACGAGACGGTCGTGGGACGCACCGAGCTCGCCGTGATCGCCCAGCTCCGCCGGGCGCTGACCGGCCAGGACCGGCGCGACGCCATGCGCCAGCTTCTCGATCAGCTGAAGAGCACCGCGGGCAACACCGAGTTCCTGCGCCGGGTGGCCCTTACCCTGGCCCAGTGATCCTCGAGGACGTCGTCGCCGCGACCCCGCACGTCAACTGGTCGATCTCCGTCGACGGCGTGACGCACCAACCCGATCTCCAGCTCCGCACCGCCAGCGTCGGCAAGCTGCTCCTGCTTTTCGAGACCGCCCGGCGCATCACCGGCGGCGAGTTGGATCCGTCCGAGCCGCTCCCGCGGAATCCCGCACTCGCCGTGGCCGACTCCGGCCTCTGGCAACACCTCATCTCGCCTGCGCTGCCCGTTGCCGACGTAGCCACGCTGATTGCCGCGGTCAGCGACAACTACGCCACGAACGTGCTGCTCGAACGGATCGGCCTGGCAAGTGTCACCGCCATGGCCGAGCGCCTGGGCCTGCGGCACACCGCACTGCACGACCGCGTACGCAATGGTCGCGGCCCGGATCACCCGGCGACCCTCTCCACGGGCACCGCCGCCGAGCTGCATGCGGTGATGCGGCGACTCGCCCGGCGCGAGCTGCTCGACCCCGCGTCCGACGCGCTGGTCGACGGGTGGCTGGCGATCAGCACCGACCTGTCGATGGTCGCGAGCGCCTTCCACGACGACCCGTTGGCGCATGCTCACGGCGTACGAAATAAAACCGGAACCGACGACGGCGTCCGTGCCGATGTCGGCTATCGCGGGGACCTGACCTACGCGGTGCTGGCGAACTGGGATCCGGCCGCGGGCGACGCGACCGCCGAGGTGATGGACGGGATGCGCGCCATCGGTCAGTGGGCGATGCGCAGCCGGCCCGCCTGATAGGTGACGATGCCCTCGGGGTCAAGGTCGTAGGAGACCGCCGGGCCATCGCCGCTGACCCGCAGCTTGATGTCGCTGACCCGGTGGAACGTCGCCTCGCCGGGCGCCACCGTCAGCCACGGCATACGCACCCGGATCGCCGGGGTGCTTTTGGGGACCTCGCCCGGGTTCAACTGCAGCGAGCGCATCGCCCAGGTCTGGAAGATGGGCGAGTCGGCGAGCAGCACCACCGCGTCGTTGTCGAGCCGCGACACATCCTCGATGCCTGCGGGCGGCGCGTCGACCGTGCCCGACTCCTCGACGCCACAGCTCCACGCACCCTTCGCCGTGCGCGACAGGGCCAGGTTGCGCCGCCAGCCGTTGCCCTCGGTGGTCACGGTCAGCGCGCGCACCCGCCAGTTCCCGTCGAGATCGGCGTGCCAGCGGGACGTGTACGGCTGCCGGCCGCCCACCACGATCGCGCCGGTCACCACGCCGGCTGCCAGGCCGTCGCGCAGAACCAGCTCGGTGCCGACCGTGCCGGTCCGCTGCCAGAGGAGCGGGCCGTGCGTGCGCGCCTCCGCCACCCGGCGCTGGGTGGCGGCAGTTCCCGTGATCATTTCCAGATCCGCCTCGGAGTTGGGGTGCATCTCATAACCATTGCACCATGCAACCTTTGCCGCCAGGTTGCCGCACCTCAAACTTCGTCCGCACTCCCGGACCACCCGAGCCACCAGTCCTGCTCGGGCATCTCCCCCGCCGCCTCGGCGAATGCGGTCAGCGCCTCGGTCACCGCCGGCTGCCAGACGCCGGCGGTCTCCCCCACGATCTGCTCCAGGGACTGGCGGCGCTTCTCCATGACCCGCTCGACGATCTCCTGCCCGGCCCGGGTCAGCCGCAGCCGCACCACCCGCCGGTCGTCGGTCGAGCGCACCCGCCTGACCAGGCCCTTCGCCACCAGCCGGTCGGTCATCCGGGTGCCGGTGGACGGATTGACCTGCAACTCGTCGGCGACGTCGACGCTGCGCAGCGAGCCCCGGTTGGCCAGCACCACCAGCGCCCGGAACTGCGGCAGCGTCACATCCGTCTCGACCTGGCCGAGCGCGCGCACGGTCAGCCCGACGAAGGCCCGGCTGGCCCGCATCAGCGCCTGAACGGTGGCCTCGGGAGCGGACTGCAAAGGTTGCACTAGGCCATTATTTCAAGAAGCTCGGCATTGCAGCAGGGCCGGGACCTCTTCCAAGGTCCCGGCCCCGCGTTCCTACCGTGCTGTCTGCGCTGTCAGGACGCCGGGTAGTCGGTCACGAAGACCGGGGCGCCCACATTGCTGGTGTCGGCCGGACCTCCGACGCCGTTGACCACGTGGTCGATCGTGCCGGCGCTGAGGTTGACGGTCATGATGTGATGCAGTTTCACGCCGGGACGGCTCGGAACCTCGAAGCCGTTCTCGGTGTGGATGGACGGGTTGTTCTGGTTGAACACGTACACGCCCGCCCCGTACAGCTTGTGGTTCTTGACCTTGTCGCCCACCTTGTACCCGGCGTAGCCCTCGACGTCGCCGTTCATCCAGTCGGCCTGGGTCGGCGGGTCGTACGGGAGCTCGTTCTGGTACAGGACGGTCGTGCCGTTGTCGCCGTTCCAGGTGGTGTTGTACTTCTGGAAGTGCTCGACGAACAGGCCGGTCGCGGTCACGTTGTCGCCGTTGATCACGGCGCCCTGGCGGCCGGTGTTGGTGTTCCACCGCTCGGTGTCGCCACCGGTGAAGCCCTCGACGCCGTGGTCCGCGCGCCACACCCAGGTGTGGTCGATGAGCACGTTGTCGCTGTTGACCTCGAGAGCGGTGTCGGTCTTGCCGATGTGCGGGCCGCCGACGCGGAAGTACACGTCGGACAGCGTGGTCGGGTTGGACGAGGAGCTGAAGTTCGGGCCGTACTTGGTGCCGACCTGAAGCAGCGTCTTCGACTCCTTGGTGCCGGCGTCGATGGTGACGCCCGCGACGATCGCGCCGGGGACGTCGGCCACCTTCAGCGGCGTGGCGCCGTTGACCGCGGTCAGGGTGGCGTGCCCGATGCCGAGCACGACCTGGTTGGGCCAGAACACCTGCAGGCTCTGGTCGATGTTGTAGACACCGGGGGTGAGCAGCAGGTTCTTACCGAGCAGAAGCTGGGTGTTGATCTTCCACTCGGGGTCGGACGGCTTGGCGATGTAGAAGTCGCTCAGCGGCACCGTGCGGCCGGGAGTGATCCCGTTCGCCCAGCTGACGCCGCTGCTGTTCTTCTGCGCCGACGGCACGCGGACGTTCCACTTGCCCTTGTCGTCGACGAACAGGTACGGCTTCTCCCGGCTGACCGGGGTGGTCGCCAGGGTGGTGTACGGCGGGTTCGGGAACGCCGACTCGTCGGGTGCGCCCTCGACGCCGGAGAACACCTGGTTCCACACCGCGTTCGTCCAGTTGTCCACCTTGCTGTTGCGGGTCAGCCACTGCTGCTGCGACCCGTTGAGCACGGTCGGGAAACGGGAGTCGGCGATGTAGCCGCCGCTGGCGTACTGCGGGCCCGCGGTGCAGTAGTCCATCAGCGAGAACGTGCCGCCGGTGACGTCGAGCCGGCGAAGCGACACGGCCTGCGAGACCGCCCAGAAGTTGGTGTTACCGGCGCGGCAGCCTTCCTGCCCGGTCCCGTTGATGTGCAGGGACAGGTTGGAAAGTGTGCGCCAGAAGTTCACCAGCGCCAGGCAGTTGCTGGTGCCGTTGTTCTCGAGACAGCGGTTGTAAACCTCGATCTTGCCGTTGATCACGACGTCGTCCGGGTTCGCGCCGAGGCCGGCGACCTCGGTGTAGTAACCCACTTTGAACTGCAACGGCTTGGCATCGGTGCCATAGGTGCCGGGCTTGAACAGGAACGCGTACCGGTCGGTGCTCATCTCGGCGTCGGTCTGCTTGACCGCCGCCGCGTCGAGCGCCGCCTGGATCTGCTCCACCGGCATGCTCGGGTCGAAGATGGTGACATTGCCACCCAGGGCCGGCGCGGCCGGCTTGCTGGGGTGCGCTTGCGCGGCGGTGCCGCTCAGAGTGCTGACCGTAACCACCGCCAGCCCAATCGCGAAGAGCCGCCCGAACTGCCGGCGGACCTGCCGCCCGGCGCGTGTCGTCATGCTGGAGGGGTCCTTCCCGTCATGTGCTTGCAACAGACTGGACACAGATGGCTACATACGGCCGCGACTGTCAAGGCAACGAAGATCGGCAATAACGCAGGCTTCGGACATCTCGTACCGGTTCCGGAACCACCTCTGCCCGAAAGGCCGCCGGAACCGGTACCGGCGCACCTCAGGCGCCGTACTCCCGGAACGATGAGGCCCCGCTGGACGAGGGCTGCCTCCGCGACTCCGGGTGCAAGCTATAGCGAAAAGTGACGGGCCCGCCCTCCGGCACCCGGCAAGCCGGGCCGGTGCTGCGATGCAGCACGTTGCCGCGACTCTTCAAGGTCGCGCGGGGCAAGCGAAGCGGCTAGCCGGTACCGGGCGTAGTCGTCGCCTGGCTGCGGCCGTTCCGGGCTCGACACCGCCCCTCGCCCGGTACGACACTCGGGTTGTGCCGGCTGGGATGGTCGGACGAGCCGACGAGACCTCATGGCTGCTGACCGCCGCAGCGGACGCGGAGAACGGCCGGCAGACCACCCTGCTGCTTGGCGGCGAGGCCGGGATCGGCAAGACGTCGCTGGTCCGGGCGGCGACTGACCAGGTCGCGGACCGTCTCGAAGTGATCTGGGCGGCGTGTCTCCCATTGGCCTCGCTCGCGGTCCCACTTTTGCCATTGCGGACCGCCGTGCGAGACGCCGACCTGGGCACCGGCGGCGACGCGCTGCTGCGCTTCGACGCGTGGCTGGACCGTTCCGCCGCACGCCGGCCGGTGTTGCTCGTGGTCGACGACCTGCAATGGGCCGACCAGAGCACGTTGGACGTAGTGATGTACATCATCGCCGGTCGCGAGGGCCGCCGGCTCGCGATCGTCCTCACGATGCGCACCGGCGACCGGCTTGCCGGCTGGCTGGCCGATGTGCGGCGGCTGCCCAGGGTCGGCGAGGTGGTGCTCGGCCACCTCGACCGGGCCGACACCAGCGAGCAGATCGCCGGCCTGTTCGGCCGGCCGCCGGACGAAGGGCTGGTCGACGCGGTTTACGCCCGCACCCGGGGCAACCCCTACCTGACCAGACTGCTCGTGCGGGACCTGGACCCACGGGCCGCCGCGCTGCCGGCCGGCATGCCGACGCAATTACGCGACGGGCTGACCCGGGCCTGGCGCGGGCTGCCCGGTCCGGCGCAGCAGTTGACCCAGGTACTCAGCGTCGCCGGTCGGCCGCAGCTCGCCGGCCAGATCGAGCCGATGTCCGCTGGGCCCGCGGTGCCCTTGCTGCGCGCGGCGGTGGACGCCGGCGTACTGGTCATCGACGTGGCGCACCGCTACTGGTTCGCGCACCCGTTGCTGGCCGAGATTCTGTACGAAGACCTGCTCCCCGAGGAACGGCGCGCGCTGCACGTCGCATTTGCCGAGGCCCTGGCCGGCTCGCCAGAGCGGGACACCGCCGTTGAGCTGGCCGATCACTACGACAGAGCGGGACTCACCGAGCCCGCGTATGAATGGGCGCTGCGTGCCGCCGAGGCCACCGACGGGCCGGCCGAGCGGGTGCGGCTGCTGCGGCGCGCGCTGCGGCTGTCCGAGTCGATGCCCGATCCGGACGCCCGGCGCACCGACCTATGGCAGCGGTTGCGGATCGCGGCCGAAACGGCCGGCCTTCAGGACGACGAGTTCGGGGCCGTCGAGACGCTGCTCACCCTGGTCGACGACCCCGCGGTGAGAGCACGCCTGCACCTTCGGCGGGCTGCCCTGCGGGCCTCCCTGGGCACTGAAGCGGACGACGCCGGCGACCGCTGGGCGGCGATGACACTCACTGCAGCCGCGCCTCAGAGCGTCGATCACGCGCTGGCGTGCGCCGGGCTTGCGCTCTACCTGCTGATGGTGCGCGGCGACCGCACCGGGTTGATCCTCGCGGACAAGGCCATGGCCGTTGCCAGCGCCAGCGGTTCCGATTTGGCCGTCGCCAACGCGCTCATCAGCCAGTCGTACGCGCTGTCCCACCGTGCACGCCCCGGAGCCCACCGAGCCGCGCTGCGCGCCTGGGCGATCGCGCTCCGGACCGGCGACTTAGCCACCGTCAAAACGGCCGTCTACGTCGCGGCCAACTCGTACGACGGGGACGCGACGGACGGAACCGCGCGGATCTACCACCGCGCGGTCGAAGACTTCACCCGGCTGGGCGCACCACACCTCCACATCTCCGAAATGTGCGCCTGGGAAGCGGCCCAACTGCTCGAACTCGGCCGGTGGCGCGAATGCCTCGACCGCCTCCGGATGGCACTGGGCGCCCGGCCCGGCCGGCGCGCCGACGCGGTGGCCCGGCTGGTCGCCGCCCAACTGGCCGTTTGGCAGGGCCGGCAGGCGGAAGCCGAGGCGCACCTGGCGCGCGCCGAGGAGATCCTTCCCGGCGGGTCCGACCGGTACCTCGACTTCTCTGTCGTGCGCGCCCTCGTCGCGTTCGGTGCCGGCGACACCGAACGGGCATTGTCTGTCACTCTGGCCGGGCTCGGCCACGACGCCGGTGACGAAGCGGGCATCGACATGCTGCCACTGGCCGCGCGGGCCCTGGCCGACCAGGCACAAGCATGTCGCGACAGCGGCCGCGACCCGGCGCAGGTGCTGGCCCGCCTTATCCGGCTACGCCAGCGGCACCCCTTCGTCCTCGCACCGCTGACCGCCGCTGCCCAGGATCTCCGGGCGCGGGCATTGCAGAAGGTCACCGAGGCCGAGACCGCCCGGGCATGGCAGAGTTCCGCGGAATTTGAATCCTGGCGACGCGCCGCTGACGCTTGCCAGGCCATCGACGGCCTTTGGGAGGAGACGTACTGCCGCTGGCGCCAAGCACAAGCCGCCCTCCGCGACCGGACCACCCGCCGCGACGCGGTCGAGCCGCTGCGCCACGCCCATCATCTGGCCACCGAGCTCGCAGCCCATCCGCTGACCGAGCAGGTCGAACGCCTGGCGCAGGCGGCGCGCATCCCGCTGGCCGACCCGATTCTGCACGACCTCCCCAAGGAAGGCGGTCTGACCACCCGGGAGCGAGAGATCCTCGGCCACGTCCTGGCCGGACGCACTTACGCCGAGATCGCCGCGGCGCTCGTGATCAGCCAGAAGACGGTAGGCGTCCACATCTCCAACATGCTGCGCAAAACCGGCGCTGCCAACCGGGTCGAGCTCGCCGAGTGGGCCAACCGGATCTCCTAGGGAGAGCGGACCAGCACTTCACAAGAGAGCTCGAGGTTCGCGGGGGCGACGCCGACGCGACGAATCGACACCGAGGTGGGTGCCGACCCGTCGCTGTAACTGCCTCTGGTGCGGACGTCGGTCGGTTCAATAGGCGCAGATCGCCTGCGCAACTATGAAGTCCCAATCCGCGCTCGTGGCAGTGTTCTCCACCGCAAACGCTTCGACCGTCTTGAGGTCTTCGAATGGATAGATGACCTGCAGCGAGACGTTTCCCGGCGCTGTGTTCGCGATGGCTGCCCCGGCACCGTGCACTCGCTTGGTTCCGGGGCAGTCGGCATATGCCAATTTCTCGGACTCAGAAGCCGTCTGCGGAGAGGCGGCCTGCACCACCTCGTAGCCCGAAGGCGGATTCACGCAGACGGCATAGCTCTGCACAAACCAGGTGCCGTTGTAGCCGTCAGCATCCTCGTGGGCCTGTACGCGGGCGATGTCGCCGGTGGCAGAGGCTCGTGCCACTTGCAGTACGACCTGACCCGCGGGGTTTTGGTTACTGGCGGTGGCAATTTTCCCGCCCGTGCCGAGAACGCGCGTTCCACCAAGACATACAGCCTGCGCGGCTTGCACCGAGTTTGAGGACGGTTGAGTCGCGGCGTAACGAATCTCGTATCCGGGTAGCCCGCTGGCATCGGCGCAGATGGCGTACACCTGCAGCGACCAATTGGTGACAATGCCGGCGCCAGTTTCTGCACCGGTCGCCTCATAGCGGTCATCGAGACCCGCGACAATTGGGTGAATCGGCTGCAGGCCGGTCAGGGCGACTTTGTTGCCGTCGGCGGCATTGACAGCGAAGACCCATCCGCCGCCACCGATGACACGTTTGCCAGTTGGGCAGAAGGCCGTCGCCGTCTTTGGTGATTGTGAGTCGGTCGGTGATGCCACGGTTATCTTCTTGATGCCAGTCACCGCTGAGGCTGGTGTGATCCCGATGAGCTGTAGCGCGACCGCCGAACTGACCACCAGGACCATGGCCCCGACCCACGCCACCCAGCGATGTGCCCTGCTGCAACCGTCGTACATGAGATCCCCTTCGATGGGCTTGGTTCCGTTGAGACGGCATCTCAACGTCGGCTCGCCCTTCACGCTGTCCCTCCGGCCCGGGTCGCACATCGGGATGTGCTACTTAGAAAAGCCGATGGGGATCCCTAGATCTGGCGTAGGCCCTCGCAGGTCGCTGGAGCGTAGCGGGCGGTAGGGGCCAGGATTCCGGGCCTGGCCCCTACCGCTCGAAGGGTGATCCGTCAGCTCGCGGCGCGCACCGGCACCTGCCCGGCTCGCAGAACGTTGGCCGGGTCGTACTGCTCGGCCAGCGCGAGCAGCCGGGCGAGTGTCTCCGGATCGTAGGAGCGGGCGATCCGCTCCTCGCCCACGCCGGCCGCCAGGTTGGGCAGCACACCGCCGGTGGTCCACGGGGCCATGGCCTCGCTGACCCGGCCGG
This sequence comes from Actinoplanes sp. CA-142083, assembly GCF_050942195.1. Taxonomy (NCBI): domain Bacteria; kingdom Bacillati; phylum Actinomycetota; class Actinomycetes; order Micromonosporales; family Micromonosporaceae; genus Actinoplanes; species Actinoplanes sp. CA-142083. Next base: position 4,705,892 of record NZ_CP192076.1, on the reverse strand, counting down.
CGTGGGAGGCGACCGCGTCCGCGATGGGCGGGGCGAGGACGCCGATCGTGATGAGGCTGAACGCCGCGTCGCGGTGGCAGAGCGCGCTCGGGTACGTGGGCGGCTCGGCCAGGGCGCCGCCCAGGTGGCGGAGCTCGACGATGACCTGGGGCGAGCCGGCGGCGGGTCCGGCGACGGCCAGCAGGGCGTCCACGGCCTCGGTGGGCAGGTCGTGCAGGAGCTCGGCGCCCTCGTGCACGGGCATCGGGTCGGTGGGGTCGTTGTGGATCATGCCGATGGCCGCGTACGGGATGGTCTGCACGGCGTCGATGACCGGCTTGGCGATCTCGCGCATGGGTGCCAGGGCCGACTCCCCGTCGGGGAGAGCGCCGGTCCACGCGAAGCGGACGGCTACCGAGAACTTGCCGGCCAGAGGCTCGGGGATGCCGGGGAGGGCGGGGAGCTGCAGCAGGGCGAGCGAAGTGGTGGCCTCGATCGGGAGCGTGGCACTCCAGTCGCGCCAGGCGTGGACGACGGCGGCGGTGTCGGCGCCGTCGAAGTAGAGCGCGCCGGCGTACAGGGTGGGCTGCGCGATCAGGTCGAACTCGAGCGCGGTGACGATGCCCAGGGCGCCCTTGCCGCCGCGGACAGCCCAGAACAGGTCGGGCTCGTCCTGGGCGGTGACCCGCCGGAGGACGCCGTCGCCGGTGACGAGTTCGATCGCCCGTACGCGATCGGATGCCCACCCGAAGGACCGGCCCACCGGGCCCAACCCACCGCCGGTGGTGTAGCCCACCACACCGACGCCCGGCGCCGAACCGCTGAGCGCGGCCAGTCCGTGCGGCGCGGCCGCGTCGAGCACCTGCTGCCAGCGCACGCCGGCGCCGACCCGGGCCCAGCGCTCCTCCGGGTGCACGACGCATTCGTCGAGGCGTCCGGTGTGGACCAGCAGTGCGCCGTCGAGCGATTCGGCGAGCCCGTGGCCGGTGGCCTGCACGGCGACCGCCAGCCCTTCCGCCGACGCGAAACGGACCGCCTCGGCGACGTCCTGCGCGTCCCGGGCCTCGACGATCACCGCGGGCGACGCGGTGACGGCCAGGTTGAAGGCGGCGGTCAGGCCGGCGTACGCGTCATCGCCCTTGATCGTGATCTTGCCGGTCAGCCGGCGGCGCAGCGCGTCGATCTCCATGATGTTTCCTTCCGCGTTTGTTGCCGCCACCGTGCCGCGCGGCGCTTGCGGACGGCTGTAGGCCGGCCTTGCGGAATGCTTGAGTTCACCCGGTGCGCGCTACAAGCTCGTCGAGCTCATCGGCCCTGACCTGGTGTTTCGCGGCCCTCTCCGGCTCGCCGGCGGCCTCCGCGAGGTCGGCGAGCAGCCGGTCGTAGGGGCCCCACCAGGCCGTCGCGGTGCCCACGACGATCTGACGACCTTCAAAGATCAAGAGTTTCTCGTACGCCTCCGTGAGGTCATCGCCGAGCGCGAGGGCGGCCCAGGCGAGAACTACGGGGTACGTGTCGCTGGTCCAGTCGGCCACGTAGCGCGACGGCAGGCGGCGCAGCATCCTCCTCGCCTCCGCCGGGTCGCCGGCCTCGGCCGCCGCTACCGCCGCCAGCCCGTGCAGCATCGGCACGTTCAGCTCGCGCGCCGCGTCCGCGATCGTCGGCACCGCCTCGCCGATCCGGCCATCGCGGCGCCGGAACGTGAACGCGTGCAGCGCCCGGCACATCTGCGCGCCCCACAGGTTGGTGCCCCGGTAGCGCTCGTCGGCCTGCGTCGCCAGCCGCTCGGCCTCGTCCCAGCGGCCGGCCAGCATGTGCACCGCGGCCTGCTGGTAGAACACGTGCGGCTGCACGTCCGGCCCGGTCAGCCGCGCGGCGAGCCGGGTGGCGGCGGTCAGGTCCTCGACGAAGCCGGCCGGGTCGCCGAGGTGCAACCGCAGCGGCCCGCGGTGCATCCGGGCGAAGAACTCGTGCCGCACCGGCAGCCCGCGCCCGGCCAACGACAGCGACTCGGCCAGCGACTCCAGCCAGCGCTCCGGCTTGTCCGGGAGGCCCCAGGTGGCCGCCTGGTAGTTGTTGAGCGTGCGGCCCAGCAGCGCGGGGTCGCCGATCTCGCGGGCGAGCGCGACGGCCCGCTCGGCGTAGGCGACCCGGTCGGCGTGGCGGTCGCTGTAGGCGAGCTCGGCGCCGAGGGTGCCCAGCAGCTTCGCCTGCAGCGCGGGGTCGCCGCCCTCGGCCAGTTCCTCGAGCAGCGCCACCATCGGCTCGTCGACTTCGCCGTAGCTGCGCCAGTTCCACAGCGTCACCCCGCCCCAGACGCTGGCCGCCTCGGCCAGCCTCTCCGGGTCGCCCAGCCGCCGCGCCACCGCGATCGCCTCGGCCACCACTTCGCGGGTCTCGTCGAGGCGCCCGGTACGCAGCAGGTCGTCGCCGAGCGCGACCAGCAGGCGATGCCGCTCCCCCGCGTCGGCTGCGCCGGTCAGCGCCAGCGCCCGGCGGGTGTGCGCGGCCGCCTCCGCGTGCGCGTGCTGCTCGCGGGCGGCCGCGGCGGCATCCTTCGCATAGCGCACGGCCGGCTCCGCGCCAGTGATCGGCACCGCGTGGAAATAGTGATGGGCCAGGCGGTCGACGTCGGTCACCACCCGCGCTATCCGCGCGTGGAGCCGGGCCGCGTCCAACCGCCCGAGCCCGGCGAGCAGCGTCTCCTGGATGAGCGCGTGGCTGAACCGCCAGCTCCACGCGGTCTCGTCGAAGCGCAGCACGCGGGCCGCCACGGCCGGTTCCAGGTGGGTGAGCACCTCCTCGGCGCTCTTGTCCACGGCGGCCTGCAGCAGCGCGAGCCCGGCATCGCGGCCGATCACCGCGGCGGCGTCGAGCAGAGCCCGCGTCTCCTGCGGCAGTCTCGCCAGCCGCCGGTCGAGGACGTCGCGCACGCTCGGCGGCAACGCGTCGTCGCCCGCCCGCATCAGCTCGACCAGCTCGCCCGCGAAGAACGGGTTGCCGTCGGTGCGCTCGTGCACGACCCGGGCCACCTCGTCGTCGCCGACCAGCTCGCGCAGGTCGGCCTCGGTGAGACCGGTCAGGGTCAGGCGCTGGGCCCGGGGTTCGCGGGCGAGGGCGGCCAGGCAGTCGACGACCTCGGGTGGGAGCTGCTCGCCCAGCGTGCGGACGGTGATGACCAGCAGCAGGCGCAAGCCGTCGAGGTGGCGGGCCAGGAGGGTGAGCAGGCTCAGCGAGGTGGCGTCGGCGGCCTGGACGTCGTCGAGGACGACCAGCAGCGGCGCCGCGCTGGCGGACAGGCGACGGCGCAGCTCCTGGAACAGGGCGAAGGTGGTGAGCTCGGGGTCGTCGCCCTCGGCCGAGCGCAGGCCGCCGCCGTCGAGCCGCTCCAGCACCTGCAGCCAGGGCCACAGCGGCGGGACGCCGGGGGCGTCGGCGCAGCGGCTCCACAGTGGGCGCCAGCCTTGCGCGCCCGCCATGGTCGCCGCCGCCTCGGCCAGGGTGGTCTTGCCGATCCCGGCCTCGCCCTCGAGGACTATCACCCCGCCGTTCCCTCTCGTGGCGTCGCCCAGTGCCGCCCGGATGCGGTCGACTTCGGGCTGCCGTCCGAGGAGGGCTTTATCCGGTTCTATGCCGTCTTCCTGGCGCAAGATGGACATTTCTAGCTTGCGCAGCTCCGGCCCGGGGTCGATGCCCAACTCGTCGGCGAGGATCCGGCGGCAGCGCTGGAAGGCCGCCAGCGCGTCAGCCTGCCGGCCGGCCGCGAACAGCGCCTCGATCAGGGCCGCCCACAGGCCCTCGCGCAGCGGGTGCTCGGCGACCAGCCGTTCCAGCTCGGCCACCGCCTCGGCGGCGCGGCCCATCCGGGTCCAGGCGGCGGCGCGGCGCTGGCGGGCCAGCAGGTGCAGCTCGGTCAGGCGGGTGCGCTCGGCCGTCACCCGGGCGTCGTCCTCGGGCAGGTCGGTCAGCGGGTCGCCGCGCCACAGCTCCACCGCCTCGGTGAGCAGGCGGGCGGCGGTGAGCGGCTCGGCCTCCGCGGCCTCGTCGACCAGGGCGGGCAGGCGGGTCAGGTCCAGGTCGGTTGCCTCGACCACTGCCAGATAGCCGGGCGAGCGGGTGACGATCAGATCCGCGCCGAGGGCACGGCGAAGCTGAGAGATGTACGACTGAATGGTCGCCGTTGCGGCCGGCGGCGGCGCATCGCCCCACAGGGTGGCCGCCACGCGGTCGACGCTCACCACGCGACCGGCCTCGCTCAGCAGCAGCGCGAGCAGGGCGCGCGGCTTGGCCCCGCCTATCTCGACCACCGCGCCGCCGGGATCGCGGCACTCGAGCGGGCCGAGCAGGCGAAATCGCATACCGCCAGCGTAGAGGGGTGCGGCCGGCGGCCAGGAAGCCCATTCCCGGGTGCTGGACGCGCGACGGGCGTGATGAATCGGGGCTCGCTGCGCGCGCGAACTCATCATGATCGCGTCGGCGATGGCGTCGGCGGCGGGGGTGCGGGTGGCGGGCGGTGAAGTTGGTGGATGGGTCCGCTACACTCCCCGGACCATGTCGACGTATGCGCTGGTGACGAAGGCCGCGGCGGGGTCGGTGACCGACGCCGTCAGTGCCGGGCGCACGGGTGGTTACGTCGTTGCCGACCCGCTCGGGGTCATCGTGCTGTTCGATCCGCCGGGGCGCGCGTACTCGTCGACCAGCCGGCTCGCCAAGCCCGCTCGCGCCCTGGTTCGGCACACCGGGACGCCGGCGTGGCTGCTGCTCTGCGACGAGGAGCTCGCGGAGGCGGTGCTCCTCGACGACGAAGGAGAGCTGTCCCTGCAATGGGCGGCCGGCTGGGAACCGGCTTCGGAGCCGGCGCGCTACCTCGCCGAACGGCAGGAGTGGGACGCCTACTGCAACGAGCTTGCCGCCCGCTACGGGCAGGCCGAAGCGGGGCCGGCGCTGGCGATGGTCCGCAACGACCCGGTGCCGGGCGAGCAGCGGATCCCGCTGCCCGACCTGCTGCGCCGGCTGTGCGGGGTCTTCGACCTGCCCGACATCGCGGTCGGGAGGTCCCTGCTCGACAACGACGAGCCCGGCCTGCACGACGCCCATCGCGTCGACGCCGCCACGCACGGCGGCGTGTGGCACCGGCTGTTCGCCCGGGCCTGACCGTGACTGACTCTCCGCCAGCGACCGCGAGCTCGGATCTGACGTGATCGACTCCTTCTTCGCGGTGCGCGCCACCCCGCACCGGATCGCCCGGCTCTGCGGCCCTGCCGCCGCGTCGGCCGTCATCGCGTCCTACGACGGGTGGTCGCGCCTCGACCGCGACCCGGGCGAGATCGGCGGACCGGCCCGCGCCTTCGCGTGCGCGCTGAGCTTCGAGCCCGACCTGCGCGTCGTGACCTACTCGCCGGACGGCTCGTCGGCGTCGGGTTTCGAGGCGGCCACGCTGCCGAACGGTGCGGGGCTGTTGCGGCAGGCGCTCACCCACTCGGATCCGCGCTACACCGAGCGGACCCGGCTCGCCGACGCCTGCCGCGCGCTCGGCGTGCCGATCGGCCTCTTGGCCGCGCCTACGAAGGCGGCCCCTGCGACGCCGACCTCCACGACGCCAGACCTCGCGGCGCCGTCAGGCCTGACGGCGCCGTCTCCTGTGCCCGCGCCACCGGGCTCTGCTGTGCCGTCGCCTGGGGGCTCGTTGTGGCCGGTGCCGTCGCCGAGCACGGGCGTTGTGCTGGCCGGGCCGTCAGCGCGGGCCGATGCTGGGTTGACCGGGCAGTCCGCCTGGACCGTTCCGGTCTCGCCACAGTGGACGTTGTATTTCTGGGACGGCGAAGGGCGTCAGACGCCGCCGGCCAATGCGGCGCTTGCGCTGGCGGGGCGGCATCCGGCGGTGGCGTGCTGGTGGTCCGCCGAGGTGGCCGGGTTCGTGGTGGTGCACGGGTCCAAGCGGATCGCCGGGCACCAGTGGGGTGGCGGGCCGGCGCCGATCACGCCCGAGTCGACGGCGGCGGCGGGGCGTGCTCTGGCGGCTGACTTCGGCGTACCGGATCAGGCTCTTGCGGTGATCGGCCTGCTGCGCCGCACGGACCTCGCGCCCCCGGACGCGCTCGCGTCGCTTCTCGGCCTGCTCGGGCTGCCGGAGGTGGGAGTCGGACGTGCCACCACCGCCTCGCTCGTCGCGTGGGCGGCGACCCTCCCGGCGGCTGCGCACACACCGCAGATGACAACGATGGCGGCGATCCGGTCGGAGTTCGCCGGTGCCCGGACGCTGTGGCAGCGGCTGCTCAACGGGGCGATCGCGGTGGTGATGTTCCTGGCCACGGCCACGCTCGCGCTCGTGTGGCAAGGCGGCGGCATCAGTGGCTGGTGGGTGCTGCTCGGCGCGCTCACGACGCTCAGCTACACGTGGGGCCTGCGACCGCGACGTCCCTGACCCAAGTGCTTTCCTAAACCAGCGCTTCCCGGACGCGTTCCAGGAAAGCGCCGCGCAGCTCGTCGAGCTCCACGGCGGCGACGACCTCCCCAGCCATGGCGGCCAATGTATCGTGCGGCCGGGACGGAACCCTTCGGGCGGCCGATGTCTTTGGGAGGGCATGGAACGCATCAGGGAGTTGCTGGACGACGCCGTGGCGGGCATCGAGCCGAGCATCGGGGATCCGGTCGGGGCGGTGGTGCGGCGCGGCCGGGCGCGGCGCCGGCGGCAGGTGCTGGCGACGACGCTGGCCGTCGTGCTGGCCGGGGGCGGGCTGGTGGCGGCGCAGCGGCTGGTGGGGCACGGCACGCCGGCGCCGACCGCCGAGGAGCAGGCCACCGAGCCGCCGACGCCGTACGTGGACGGCGACGTGGTGGTGGCGGGCTCGATGCGGATACCGATCCCGGCGGGCTGGCGGGTGATCACCCCGGATTCGGGTAAGCCGTGCGGTCCCGAGGCCCGGACGATCGTGATCTTCAAGGTCGACTCGAACGAGCCGAACTGCATCGGGGCATTGGAGGTGCACCCCACCCGGAACCGCAACCCGAGCGGGTATCTGGTGCAGTTCCCGTCGGCGGCGACGGGCGGCATGGACGTGCTCACGACGCCGGTGTCGTTCACGCTGCCGGGTGGGGAGCCGGCCTGGCTGATAGAGGGCCTCGACAGCGAGGGCATGCAGCCGCTGCCGACGGCACCCGGTCGGTCCTTCTACGAGACCATCTCCGTTCCCTGGTCGATGATGACCCTCGTGCTGCGGGAAGAGGGCAAGGTGGCACGGCAGAGACTCGAGTCCATCCGGACCGGGCCGGCCAGCGGTGGCGCCCTCGTGCTGCCCCGGACCGCCGTGGTGGCGGAAATGACCGTGCAGGGCGCCACGACGGCGGAGTCGCGGGCCAACTTCGGCTTCACCAAGGAACCGAAGAAGATCGGTGACGCGTTGAAGCTGCTGCGCCGCCAGCAGAGGGTGGTGGACGACGACGCGGCATGCGCGAACGGCGCGCAGCGGACTGTGCGGCTCGAGTTCAGCCCTTCGGCACCGCCGTCGATTGTCGTCTCGTCGCCGCCGCCGAAAGAGGAACTCCAGGAGTGGCGCGCGAAGATGGAGATCGAGGCGGGCAAGCGGACGACCGTGGTCATCTCCCTCGGCGGCGACTGCCAGGAGGCGGTCTCCTCGTTCGGCGGGCGGGTACGGCTCAGCGACGGCGCCGTGAACGACCTGAAGCGCCTGTTCGGGCTGAGCCGGTGAACGATCGGGAGCCGATGAAGGATCGGGAGCCGGTGAAGGATCGGGAGCCGGTGAACGAATTCGGGGACTTCGTGACGGCGCGCTATCCCGCGCTGGTCCGCTACGGCACGCTGCTCACCGGCGACCGGGGCAACGGCGAGGACCTGACGCAGGAGGCGCTGGTCAAGACGTACCGGGCGTGGCGGCGGCTGCACCCGCACGGCGATCCGGAGGCGTACACCCGGCAGGTGATGGTGCGCGCGGCGTGGCGCGCCGGCCGGCGGCTGTGGCGGCGGGAGGTGCCGGCGGCGGTGCTGCCCGACCGGGCGGCCGGCGGTGACGCGTACGCGCACAGCGACACCGCCGAGCTGGTGCTGGCCGCGCTGCGCGCGCTGCCCGCCGGTCAGCGGATCGTGCTGGTGCTGCGCTACTGGGCGGGGCTCTCCGAGCAGGAGATCGCGGCCCAGCTGAGCTGCTCCACGGGCACGGTCAAGAGCCGCGCCAGCCGGGCGATCGCCAGCCTGCGCCGCTCCGATGGACCGCTCGCGGACCTGCTCGAGGACCATATGCTGACCGGGTGACGGTTGACTGGGGCCCGCTGATCGTCGGGCAGCTCGAGTTCTACTGGGACGCCCACCTGCGCCCGCGGCTCGACGGGCTCACCGATGAGGAGTACCTCTGGGAGCCCGTCGAGGGGTGCTGGAGCGTCCACCCCGACGGCAAGGGCGGCTTCACGTACGACGGCTACCAGCAGCACCCGACGCCGGCGCCGTTCACGACGATCGCCTGGCGGATCGTGCACACCGCGACCGCCATGTCGACGCGCACCAGCACGTTCTTCCGCACCCCCGGAAGCGACGCCGACATGTTCGATCTCGTGCACTGGCCCGCCGAGATCCCCGGCACCGCGGCCGACGGCGTCCGCTTCCTCGAGGACAGCTACCGCGAATGGCACGACAACATCGCCGCGCTCGACGACCAGGGCCTGGCCCGCCCGCTGGGTCCCAAGGGCGGCTTCTTCGCCAAGGATCCGATGGCCGCGCTGATCGTCCACATAAACCGGGAGGTCATGCACCACGGCGGCGAGATCGGAGTTCTGCGCGACCTCTACGGCCACTCAAGCCACTAGCGCCGGAGTCAGCGCGCGGCCAGGGCGTCGGCGAGCGCCCGGGCCAGCCACTGCTCGTACTCGTCGGGTGACCAGCCCCGCTCCCCCACCAGCAGCTCGTAGACCTCGGGCGCGATGAGCGTCCAGACGATGTCGCGGGCCCGGCCGGGCTCGACGCCGGCGCGCAGGCCGCCCGTTTCCGCCAGGTGGCCCACGATGGCGCCGGCGCCGATCAGGCGCTCCTGGTTGGTGGTCTCGCGGAAGCCAGCGAGGTCGGGGTCGCCGCCGTGGAGCTTGGCGAGCAATGGGCCGACGCGCTCGCCCACCCGGCGGGCGGCGGAGGCGTAGCTGGCGAGCTTGCCGGCGGGCGTGGAAGCGGCGAAGACCGCCTGGATCTCGGGACGGTCGATCATCGGGATGGGCTCGTCGTCGCCGGCGAGGGTGACGTCGTACACGTCTTTGATCAGGGCCGCCTTGGTGCCGAACGTCTTGTAGACGGTCTCGACCGAGACGCCCGCGTGCGTGGCCACGTCGCGCACGGTGACCGCCGCGGAGCCGTGCTCGACCAGCAGCGCACGGGCCGCCTCCAGGACGCGGCGGCGGGTGAGGCGCGCCTGCTCGGCGCGGCGGGTGTTGTCGTAAACGCGACGAGCCATTGAGTACCGTCCCACCGTATTGAATACTTCTCGACTGTACCTGAAAACTCTCGAGGAGGCACCCATGCGAACCATCGACAGCGACGTCTGCGTCCGCTCCATGACGATCATGGCTTCCGGTGACCTGGACGAACTCAAGGAGATCGTGCACCCGGAGGCGACCAACCGGGAGGCGAAGGACGAGCCGCCGGCCTGCCGAGGCCAGGGTCCGGAGGCGTTCGTGGCCACCGCCCACTGGCTGCGGGCCGCCTTCGCGGACCTGCGCTTCGACGTCCACGACACGGTGGCCGACGGCGACGTGATCGCCGTGCACTGCACCATGTCGGGGCGCCAGGTCGGGCCGTTCGTGTCCTACGACGAGCGCGGCGAGGTGGCCCAGGCGTTCCCGCCGACCGGGCGCACGTTCGCGATCACCCAGAGCCATTGGTTCCGGATGGCGGACGGGCAGGTCGTCGAGCACTGGGCCAACCGGGACGACCTCGGCCTGGCCACCCAGCTGGGCTGGGTGCCGCCCTCCCCGGCGTTCCTGTGGCGGATGGCCCGGGCCAAGAGGCAGGCCCGCCGCGCGAGAGCGTAGGACTAGAGCGTAGGACTAGAGAGTCACGACGATGCCGACGGCGTCCGGGCGGCGGATGTGGAGCGTCCGCACGAACCATCCGCCGATGCGCGCGGTCACGTAGCGGCTCTCCATCAGCCGCCGCGCGCTCTCGGTCTCGGAGGGCGGCAGCACCACGGCCGTGCCCTTCACCGCCTGGGCGCCCGGCCGGACCCGGCCGCGGAGGTCGCAGGCCACGACCTCGACGTGGGGATTGCGGCGGAGGCGCTTGACCTTCCAGGCGTCCGCCACCGAGACGGTCGTCAGCTTGTCGCCCTCGGCGACGTGCCAGACGGGCGTGGCGACCGGCGTGCCGTCCTTGCGGTAGGTGGTCAGGCTGATCTGCTTGCTGGCGGCGATCTCCGCGGGCACGGTCATGCTGCGACTTTAGATGCTGCGACCTGGGATCAGGCTGTGGAGACCAGGTTCCGCAACGGACGGCCGTCCCGGAGCGCGGCCAGGTTCGACAGGATCAGCGAAGGAGCGCCGAGCGGCCGCCCGCCCGCCGCGTGGGGCGAGATGATGATGTTCGGCTCGTCCCACAGCGGCGACGAGGCCGGCAGCGGCTCGACCTCGGTGACGTCGAGGGCCGCGCCCGCCAGCGAACCCGACCGGATCGCGTTCACGAGCGCGGTCTCGTCCACCGTGGCGCCCCGCCCGACGTTGACGAACCAGGCGTGCCGGGGCAGCAGCGCGGCCAGCGACGAGTTGAAGGCGTGCCGCGTCGAAGGGGTGGCCGGCAGGATCGAGATGAGGACGTCGGCGGTGGGCAGCAGCGTGGGGAAGTCGGCCTCGGTGACCACCTCCACGCCGTTGCGGGTGCCGGCCGTCCGCGCGACCCCGGTCACCCGGGCGCCGAGGGCGATGAGCAGGGGCGACACCGCGGCCGCGATGCTCCCGAACCCCCAGATCACGATGTGCGCGTCCCGGACCGTACGGAAATTGTCGCGATCACGCAGCGGTTGGTTCCCACCCAGCTCGCCCGCCCACCGATGCCCGATCTGCGCCCGCGCCATCAGGTTGAGACGCCGCGCGGCCGCCAGCACCAGCGCGAGCGTGTGCTCGGCGACCGTGCGATCGTGCAGGCCACGGCCCGAGGTCACCAGAACGCCGGGCGCGAAACCGGCGGCGAGCACCACGTCGGGACCGGCCGCGAGCGTCTGCACCCACCGCAACCGCTTCATCCGGGCGGCGGCGTCGCGCAGCTGCGATTCCGGGTTGCCCCACACGACCAGCACCTCGGCGTCGGTGTGCTCCTCGGGGATCGGTTCGTCGACCGCGTAGACGACGCCCTCGGGCAGGGTCAGATCCGAGAGATCGACGTTGTCCGGCAGCAGAACCTTCATGCCTGCCCACCCTGCCATGCCTCGAGCAGCCCGTCGATCTTGGCGCGGTGGGCCTGCTCCCACTCGTCCAGCGTCAGCGCCGCGTCCGCCTGGAGTTTCGCCTCGGCGGCCGCCAAAGCCTCCGGCACCGAAGCCGAAGGCACCACGACGACGCCGTCCCCGTCGGCGACCACGAAGTCGCCCGCCTGCACCGCCACCCCGCCGCAGCGGATCGGCACGTTGAGCGGAAGCGCCGCCGCCTTTCCGCCCGGGATGGGAATGACGCCGCGCCCCCACACCGGGAAACCCATCTCCCGGATCTCGTCGATGTCACGGATCAACCCGTCCAGCACGAACCCGGCGACGCCGTTGCGCTGCGCCACCGCGCACACGTTGCCGCCCGCGAGCGCGTAATCCAGGTCGCCCGACTCCACCACGATCACCGAGCCCGGCTCGGCCCGGTAGATGGCCGCGTGCAGCATCAGGTTGTCGCCCGGCGGGCAGCGCACCGTGAACGCCGGCCCGGCGATCCGGGGCGTGGGCGACCAGAGCGGCCGGATCGCGGCCTCCATCACCTGCCGCCGGTCGAGCACGTCGGCGAGCGTGGTCGTGGGTAGATCGGCCATGCGGCCAACCTACCGGTCAACCACGGACCTCGCGCCCGTGCACCACGAGGGCGTAGATCACCAGCACGTCGACGGCGATCAGGATGGTGGACCATACCGGGTACGCCGGCAGGAAGAGCATGCTGGAGAACGCGCTGACCACGCAGATCAGCACGCCCGTGACCCGCGCCCACATCATGCCCAGGAAGATCCCGGTGCCGGCGGCGACGGCGATCACCCCGACCACGACGTGGATCCAGCCCCACGCCGTGTAACTGATCCCGAGGGCCAGCTCGGCCGCCCGCTCCTTGTAGAAACTGTCGTCGGCGAGGGACACGATCCCCTCGATGACGTGGAAGAGCCCGAGCAGGACCATCATGATCCCGGCGAACGCGAGGATGCCCACCCATCCGGTCATCCCCGGCGCGGAGCCCGGGCGCCCCGGCCGTTCGGTGGCGTAGCTGCTCTGCGTGGACATGGTGCCATCGTGCGGCGCCGCCGCGTGCGGGCGCGCCATCCGCGGCGGATGATGCCGGTATGGCGGAGCGGGGGTCAGGCTGCGGTGATGGTTGACCTCGGCTCCGTGCCCGCCGGGCGGCGCTGGCTCGCCCGTCTCACGTTCATCGCCGCCCTGGCGGCTGTCCTGCTGGCGCTGGCCGGCGCCGGCATCCGGGCCAGCATCGGGTTGCTGCTGGTCTCGGTGATCGGCATGTCGGTCATGCTGGCGGCGGGATGGTGGTTCCTCACCCACCGCGGGGTGATGCGATGGCTGAGCGCGGTGGTTGCGGTCGCTGCTCCGGTCACGGTGCTCATCTCGTACGCGAGAGCGTCCTTGATCTGGCTTGTCGTGCTCTTCGTCCTGATCCTGGCCGGGATGGTCGCCGCCGGACGGGCGGCGCTGAGGCACGCGCACCACCACAAGCCGGAGGAGTTCGACACCCCACCGCCGTCGCGGCCCTTCCTGATCATGAACCCGCGCTCCGGCGGCGGGAAGGTCGCTCGCTTCGAGCTCGATTCGCGGGCCCGCAAGCTCGGCGCCACGGTGTTCCTGCTGGACGGCAGCGGCGGCGAGGTGGACGTGGCCGCCGTGGCCCGCCAGGCCGTGGCCGACGGCGCCGACCTGCTGGGCGTGGCGGGCGGCGACGGCACCCAGGCCCTGGTCGCCGCGGTGGCCGCGGAGAGCGGCGTGCCCTTCATGGTCATCTCCGCCGGCACCCGCAACCACTTCGCCATGGATCTGGGCCTGGACCGCGCCGACCCGTCCACCGGCCTGGACGCCCTCGACAACGGCGTGGAACTGCGCATCGACCTGGGCCGCGTAGGCGATCGCGTCTTCGTGAACAACGCGTCGTTCGGCGCCTACGCCACCATCGTGCAGAGCCCCGCCTACCGCGACGACAAGACCGGCACCACCCTCGAGCTGCTGCCCGACCTGCTCACCGGCCACCAGGGCCCGGTGCTGCGGGTGACCGCCGGCTCGCTCGCCCTGCTGGGCCCGCAGGCCGTCCTGGTCAGCAACAATCCGTACGGCCTGGACGACGTGGCCGGGCTGGGCCGCCGCTACAGCATGGACGGCGGCGAGCTGGGCCTGCTGGCCGTCCACGTGCGCGGCGCGGCCGACGCGGCCAGCCTGCTCTTCGGCGGCCGGCCCGGCACCATCACCCGCACGAGCAGCAGCACCATCGAGATCGACTCCGACACCGGCTCGCTGCCGGTGGGCGTCGACGGCGAGGCACTGATCATGCCCACGCCGATCCGCTGCACCATCTCGCCCGGCGCCCTGCGCGTCCGCGTCCCCCGCCGCCGCCCCGGCGTGCCCGCCCCGCCCCCCGAGCTCGACTGGACGCGCCTGCGCCACCTGGCCCTGGGCCGCGGATGAGCGCACCCCTGATCATCGCCCACCTGTCGGACCTGCACCTGGGAGCCCACGTCCCCGAGTCCGTCGCGTCCATCGCCGACGAGGTGGCGGCGTTCCACCCCGACCTGACGATCGTCACCGGCGACCACACCATGCGGGCGCGTCCGCGCGAGTTCCTCGAGGCCGCCGAGCTCCTCGACAAGCTGCCGCTCCCCCGCCTGGTCGTCCCCGGCAACCACGACGTGCCCCTGTTCAGCCCGCTGCGCGTGACGGCGCCCTACGCCCGGTACCGCCGCTGGATCGGCGACGACACCCCGGTCGCCCGGTTGCCGGGCCTGACGGCCCTGGGCATCAACAGCATGCCGTGGTGGCGGTGGAAGAGCGGCCGCGTGACTCGCGCCCAGACGGTGACGTTGCGGCACGTGATGGGTTCGGCTTCGCCCCATTCCGTACGGGTGCTCGCACTGCACCACCCACCGTTCGCGGGCGGCCTCGCGCGCCTGGTGGGACGGGCGCGGCTGGCGCGGGCTGTGCACGCGGCGCGGGTCGATCTCGTGCTGGCCGGCCATACGCACGTCCCGTCGGTGCGCCGGTCCCGGCACGGGCCGCTGGTCGTGATCGCGGGCACCGCCACCAGTTACCGGGTGCGCGACATTCCCCGCTCCTGGACGATGTTGCGCATCACCCGGGACGCGATCGAGGTGCACGAACGGTTCGAGGGCGAGCCGGGCACGTGGCATACGGGCCGGGTCGTCCGCCACCCGCGTCACGTCGGCTGAAAGCCATCCCGCGTTTTCCGCTCTATCGCACACGAACGGGCCGTCTGGCCGATTCATCCCGTCGGCGTCGCCCATTCTTAGCACCTCGAAGAGCCCGCACGCGTCCACCATACGGGCGACGCCCGGCATCGCCGTTTGCGTTAGCGTGGCTCCCCGGCAGAAACGGGGAAGGCTTCCAAATGAATCGAACTTGGCGGGCCGCGGGTATCGCGGTTCTGACGACCGTCGCGACCGCCGGGGCACTGGCCACGGCCACGCCCGCGAGCGCCGATTCGACCGACGTGACCCAGGCGTGGAACCCCGGGCCGCCGGCCTGCCTCACCACCGACTACGTGCACGCGAACCTGAAGACCGGCAAGACGGAAGTTCAGCACTACGTGGGTGAGCTGCGGTTCGGCGACCACGTGTACCGGCGCTACGTCCGGTTCACCACCACCCGCGTACAGGACCCGTCGCCGCCCGGATTCCCGCGGAATTGGATGAACACCTGCGGCGGGCAGCCCACCCAACAGGTGCTCGCGCTCGGCAAATACACGACGGCGTACATCGTCAACGGCGACTACGCGGAATTCGCCAACGCGACGGTGGCGAAAAAGAGCGGCGATCCCAACTGGCACGAGATCCGCGGATCCATCAACGCCAAATATCACTCGAACGGCGGATTCTTCGAATTCGGATTCCCGCTGACCAGCGAATCGCCGACACCGAAGAAGGTCGGCGCCTTCAATCACTTCGAGCGCAACAACTCCTCCATCTACTGGTCGCCGTCCACCGGGGCACACCAGACCAGCGGCGTCATCAAGGACAAATGGGCGAGCCTGGGCTGGGAGAACAGCGCCGACGGCTTCCCCACCAGCGACGTCTTCTACCTGGGCACCGGCCGCTACGGCGAGCACTTCCAGAACGGCTCCATCTACTACTCGGGCGCCACCGGCGTCCACGAGATCCACGGCGCGATCCGCGACGCCTGGGCCCGGATGGGCTGGCAGAACAGCGTGATAGGCATGCCGACCTCGGAAGAGTTCTCCGCGGGCGGCGGCAAGGGCCGGGGCCAGCACTTCGCCAACGGCGACATCTACTGGTCCGCCGCCACCGGCGCTCACGAGGTACACGGCTCGATCCGCGACAAGTACGCCTCGTTCGGCTGGGAAAACGGTTTCCTGCGCTTCCCGACCTCCGACGAGTACTCGGCCGGCGGTGGCATCGGCCGCGGCGCCCACTTCCAGGGCGGCGACATCTACTGGACGCCACGAACCGGCGCCCACGAGGTGCACGGCGAGATCCGCGCCGCGTGGGCAAAGTGGGGCTTCGAGAACAAGTCCGTCGGCTTCCCCACCTCCGACGAGTACGCCGACCCGTCCGTGGCCGGCGGCCGCCAGCAGGACTTCATGCCGATAGCCACGATCACCAATACGTCGTCGCCGACCTACGTGCTCGCAAAGATCAAGTGGAGTCCGCGCAAGGGCGCGACCCTGTACCTCAACACAGTGCCCCGCTTCTGACGCTCGCACTCTCAGGCTGCGATGGCGGCCGAGTCGCCGTAGACCGAGTAAGCGAGCCACGTCGGGTCCCCCGCGTTCTCGGTTTCCACCCGCGCTCGCATCGCTGCCCGGCCCAGCGGTGCGCCCGCGGCGAGTTCCGCGTAAAAGACTTCGGCGAAGGCGGCTGCCCGGTCACTGTTCACCGGCCAAAGCGTGCCGACGAACGCGCCGGCTCCGGCATTCATGAACTCGCTTGCCCAGCCCATCATCCGGGTGTACTGGGGCGCCGAACCCGCACTGCGGCACGCGTTGACGAACACCAGTGGACGGTGGCCGCGCAGCGACCCGCGTGTCCGAGCCCGGCCCAGGAACTCCGGGACGAATGGTCCGCCTTCCATCGCGATCGCCGAACCGCCGTTCTCCACTGAGAACGTGTTGTGGCAGACGAAGTGCAGCATACCGGCGGCCGCGCCGCTGTCGATCAATCCGAGTAGCTCGTCCAGCCGGCTTATCACGCCGGCGGACGGGTGACGCAGGATCTCCCGGAGCCGGGCGACCTCCGCGTCGGCGTTGCCAGGTGACCGCGGCGGTACGACGAACTGGGGGTTGCGGAGCGAGAACCACGGCGAGGAGTACTGCCCGAAGACCCGGCGGATGACCGGAAACTGCTGGGCAAGGAAGCCGTGGTCTTCGGTACGTGACAACGGGTACAACAACTCCCATGGCACTCGATCGTCGGCGCAGGCGATGGTGAACGTATCGATTTCCTGGCGGAGGTCCCAGAACGCATCCTTGATCGGACCGGGCACGAGATCCCGCCACAGCCCGATGCCGGTCTCTTCCACCCATCGGTGAGCGTTCGCCGGACTGTACGGGCTCGCGGCCCCATAACCCGCGCCCGACGCGGCGAAGCGGCGAAGCATCTCGACGGTGCGCTCGACCGCCACGCCGGGCGACTCCGTAAGTGCGTGAGCCACTTCGGGCTTGGAGACAAAGCTGCGTGAAATGATCTGAAACGAATAGCGGGCGCCGTCGAAGTCCACCTGCATCGTGAGCTCGCCGGGTTCGCCGTGCAGGTGGTCGATCGGCGTGGTCCGGCGCTGGCTCCTCCCGTCGACGAGCCGACTCCCCACCGATATCTCCAGTTCGAGCTCGGCAAGAAGGGTTCCCCCGGCCCACGCGGAGAGCCGAATGCTCGAGAGCCCTTCCCGAACCGCCCGCAGCGGGAACCGCACCGGCTCGGACCCACCCCGGTACGGCACCCTGACGGTCTCCTGCAGCTTCTCCGGCGCGGCTAGACCGGAATCCACCCACACCAGCAGGACAACGTCAACGCCATCCGGTCCGACGGTCAGCGCCCTCGTAGGCACCGCCACTACCTCGCGGTCAGGCCGATCCACCACAATCCGCGCCACCAGGCTGAACTCGCCGCCCACCCGGACCCACGTGGGCGCCTCGCCGATCAGGTACCGCCTCAAGCCGTCGTCCCCGGCGTCGCTGTCGTTGTCACTGTGTGCCTGAGGGCTGCCGCGTTCGGCTGTCAGCTCGCCGCCGGAGGACTCCGGCGCTGACGCGACTTCGCTTGTCGACGAGCCCTCCGCGACCTCCGCACGAGCCAGGCCGTTGGCCGGGCGTTCCAGCCGGCGCAGGTTCGCGTCCAGCAGCGCCTGCACGTCGGTGTGGGTGAGGTGCCCGGCCGCGGCGAGGCCGTTGATCAGCTCCTGCGCCTGCTCGTCCTTGCGAACCCGCTCGGCGCGTTCCGCCTCCTCCAGCTCGGCCGCCATCTTCGCCGCGCCCAGCGTGTCCCCCGGATTGCGCTCCAGATGCAGCGCGATCATCGTCGCGGTGTCCATCGCCCGGCCGGCCAGCCGCAGCCGCTCCCGGTCCTGCCGGGTGTGCTCGCCACCCTGGCGCAGCAGGCTGATCTCGTTCTCCCGGTTGACGTCGCGCACGCTGCTCTGGTGCTTGACGGTCTTGACCTGCTCGTCCCGGTCGACCTGCTGGATCTCCTGCAGCCACGCCCGGCCGGCCTCGTCCAGCGACAGCCGCGCGTTCACCGCGTGGATGGTGATCCCGCCGTAGATCAGCGCGTCGTTGCGGAACCGCTCGTGGACCGCGGCCTCGGCCTCCTCGGCCTCCTGGATCGAGTACATCCGGGTGATCGGCCGGCACGCGGTCAGCAGATGCCCGCGGACCAGCGCGGCCGCGTCGGTGACGTTGCGCCGCACCACCTCGGCCGGATTCGTCACCCGGAACGCCACGCTGATCTCGGCGTGGAAGTGGTAGATGTCGTCCTGCGTGGGCAACGGCTGCTCGTCGAACCGCACGGTCAGGTGGTGGTCGCTGATGTCCACCTCGTAGCGCCGCCGGTACTTCGTGAACATGCTGTCCGACCAGCGCATCGGCTTGCCGCCGTCGAGCACCTCGAGGTCACCGTCGCGGGTCGAGTAGACCACCGCGACCGACGGCGAGCGCCCCTTGCTCACGATCGCCACCCGCTTCACCGGCTCGGACCCGACGATCAACGGAATCACCTCGGCCAACGCGGTCAACTCCTTCGGCAGTCGAGCTGGGCGAGCGTCTCCGCGGACTCACGAGTTCGCGTCAGGACGGTGTCCGAAACATAAACCCTTCGGACACTCCATCGCACAGTCCTCTTGAATCGCAAGGCATATGACAGTTGAACGCGTGGATGATCGGATGGTCCAAGCCGGACCAACGGCGGATGGCCGGTATTGCGCGGGCGATGTCGTATAACACGTCAAACGTTCCCGATTTCTTTTGCGCCGCTTTACCGACACCCGGGAACCCGGCAGGCGACGGGAGCCAAAAAATGCTGCAAGCGATCTTGTTGGCGTCCGGCGAATCGCAGCGCGCGACGGGCGTCGTCGTGGTTGTTGGCCTCGTGGTGGGCTTCCTCGCGTTCGGCCTGGTGCTGACGTGGGCTCAAGAGCAGTCGGGGCGGCTGTATGCCAGGTTGTGGTACCGCCACAAAGGCACGCTGCTTCTTTGGGGTGCCACATCGACCTTGTTGCTCATCCTGGCCTTTGTCTTCTGGTCGTACGAGCTGGCGATTGTCGGCGCGGTCTCCTGGCTGATTCAGGGGATATTGTGGAACGCGGCCAATTCGACGGCCGCCTTCGACGATTATCGGCTGACGGGTGGCGGTAACCTCGGCCGGCCTGCCGCTCCGGAGGTCGATCTTCCGCCCTGGATCGGGCAAAGCACGAGATCCCCAAGTTACCCGAAAGCAATTGATCCCGAACCACGCGCCGATCCCCACGACACGAGCTGGCAGGACTGGTAAAGCGTCATCCTCTGGGGGTACGCCGGACGGGCATGGTTGGATGTGGCTGGTGAGCAATCCCTGGGATGAGGATTTCGCCCCTTCCGCCGCCGCCCTGAACACGCTGCGCTGGGCGTACGAGATGGGTGCGTCGACTCTCGGCGAGGCCTACGACATGCTCGACCAGTTCGAGAACAGCAACGATGTCCCCGAGGTGCTCGGCCACGACGACACCGTCGAGGGCGTGCGCGAGGAGCTCGAAGCCGGCCTCGAAACCGTGGGGCCGGACGTGCCCCTGTCGGACCTGACGTAGGTCAGGCGCGGCGCGGGTTCTCGCCGGCCGGCTTCACGAGGCGGTCGCCGACCTCGAGCTCCTTCCACAGATCACGCTCGACCTTCACGTCCCGCTGGGTTCCGTCGTCAAGTTTGACCTTGAGGCGGCGGTAGAGGTTCGAGCCGTCGAGCAATGCACGGGACTTCTTCACGACCGTCCCGCTCCAGGCCTCACCAGGTGTTGTCGTCATATCCCCACGGTACGAAGCGGTGGCGCCGGGAGCGTCGGAAACAAGGCGGATCCTTGGCCTACGACTTTAGGAGGAGGCGGCCGGGTCCTGGCCGGTTTCCGCGGCCCAGAGCAGCGCGATCAGGCTGTCGACCGCCTTGGCCAGGTGCCGCCGATAAGTGCTGAACGGTAGTCCGAGCACCGAAGCCGCCGCCTCCTGACTCGGTGCGCCCTTCAGGTAGGTGCGGTTGAGGACGGCTTGCAGCGGCCCGCCCTTGGGCGAAGCTCCGAGCGTCCCGATGGCCGAAATGATCGCCGCGCGCGGGTCGGGACCGAGCGCGGTGCCCGCGAGCGGTCCGGCGGAGGCGCGCGGGAGGTCGTGCAACGCGTTCCGTACGGCGGTGGCGAAGGCCGCCTGGTCGAGCGGCGGCGGCCGGAGCAGCGACGCCGGCGGCGGCCCGGTCCCGCCGGAGTGCTCGCGCTCGTTCATCAGGTCGAGCCAGTCGTCGACCCGCAGGCGGCGCCAGTCCATCCCGAACCCGATGTGCGACACGCCGTCGACGGTCACCTCGAAGTCCCGGGTGAAGGCCAGATAGTCGAACATCGGCTGCCAGAACACCGGATCGGTCACGGTCACGTAGGAGCAGGCCTTGCCGGGCACCACCCACTCGATGATCGAGGACACCGAGCCGGCCAGCACCGCGTACAGATCGCTCTGGCTGCCGTCCCGGCCGGCCAGGAACCGGGCGACCCCGATCCGCTCCCCCGGCCGCAGCGACGCGTGCGCGAGCGCGGTGCGGGTAACCGGATCCCGCTCGGCGAGGGACCCTTCAAAGGGCAAGAGCAGATGCATGATGTACGCGAGCAGCCCGCTCTCGCCACGCACGACGCTCAAGGCGGACGGCTGCACGGCCAGCCACTCCGCCGCGAACGGTTCCGACGAAGCGACGACCGCCGCGTGATCGTCAGGTGTGCCGGGCACCAGCGCGACCGGCACATTCGACGAGCGCAGCTGGTGATAGGCGGTCGTCATCGGGCTGCGCCGATGCAGGTAGAGCAGGTGCTGCGCGCGCAGCTGCCGATCCGGCCCGGTCGCGGCCCGGATCCCGGCGACCGTGTGGTCGTGGATGATCCGGTGCAGCTCGCGGTAGCGGTCCGGCGAGCGCCGCTCGAACGACGCGTCGAGCACGTCCCGGGCCAGCTCGTGCGGCCGCAGCCCGCGCGGCCCGCAGGTGATGAAGGGCCGCCGGCACAGCCACTCCCACACCGCCGGCGCGTCCGGTCCGACGGTGTCGCGCAGCAGGTCCTCGGTGGTCAGCCAGGCCGTGGCGCAGGTGGCGAGGCCGGTCGCGTGCGCGTCGGTGGGTGGCTCGCGCACGAGGCATTCGAGCAGCTCGGTGATGAGTTCGGGCACGTCGGCGAGCGAGCGGGGCACCGTGCCGGTCAGCGCGGCGTCGGCGAGCAGCGCCATCGCGAGGGGATGCCCGCGGCCGAGCTCGACCAGGCTCTCCCGCAGCGGAACCGGCACTCCGGCGCGGGCGAGCAGCTCGACACTCTCGCCGGGCCCGAGCGGGTCGAGCCGCCGGATCGTGGTGAGACTGCGCCAGCCGGGGTCGGTGCGCCAGGCCGCGGCGGGCGCCGTCCGTCCGGCGAGGACCACCACGTCGGTCTCGGCGCGCGAGGGCAGGAACTCGCGCCGCAGCCAGTCGTCGAGCGTCGCGAGGTGCTCATATCCGTCGATCAGCAGGACCGAGGCCGGCCCGAGGGCCGAACGGAAGGCTTCCGGTGAGGGATCGATCTCGCGGCCGTCGAGGGCGTCTATCGTACGGCCGGAGCTGCGCGCCCGCCGCTGGAACTGGTGCAGCGTGCTCGATTTTCCGATGCCACCCGGCCCGTACAGGAAAAGCACGCCACCGGTCCCGAGCAGCTCGCCGAACGTGGCCAGCTCGGACTCTCGCCCGACGAAGGAGCGAGCGCGGGCGAGGTCGAGAAGGTCAGCGACCCGGGTCGGCGGCATTCATAGTCCCCGCCCGCATTCTAGGGCCTCGTCTACAACACCGAGGAGGCGAGCCGATCGGGGTTGCCGAAGCGGTGCGCGGTGATGCTGACCGCCTGCTCGTGCAGGAACGGCAGCAGCTCGACCCGGCCGGCCTCGGTGACCGGGTGCGACCACACGGTGAGATCCGGATTGGACGGGATCACCGTGGAGCCGCCGATGAGGCGTACGCGTGAAGAAGTCAGACCGGACGCCCAGGTCGTGTCGCCCTCCACGCGGATCTCCGCGGGAATCGCGGCGGCCAGCGACTCGGGCAGCGGCGTGCCGGTCGAGACGCGCAGCGGCGCGCCGGCCAGGATGCCGGCGGCGAGGACCCGGACCAGCGAGGCCACCGGCGCGCCCGCAGCCAGCCGGACCTCGACGGGCTGCGGCAGGTAGCGCAGCACGTTTCGCTCGGCCCACAGCCCGGACACGTCGGACGCCTGGAAGTGGTCACGCCACGCGGCCGCGTCGCTCGCGGCGGCCCGCTCGACGCCGGACATCTCCGAGTCGACCAGGACCGACCGGGCGGCGGCGAGCAGCGACCGGACGGCCGTGGAGTCGATCTCCGCGCCGGCGGCGGCCGTCGAGGGCTGCCAGCCGGTCAGGCCGGCCAGGTAGTTGGGGCCGCCGGCCTTGGTGCCGGGCCCGACGGCCGAGCGCTTCCACCCGCCGAACGGCTGCCGCCGCACGATGGCGCCGGTGATGCCGCGGTTCACGTACAGGTTGCCGGCCTGCACCCGGTCGAGCCAGCGCCGCACCTCGGCCGGGTCGAGCGAGTGCAGCCCCGAGGTGAGGCCGTAGTCGACCTCGTTGACCAGGTCGATCGCCTCGTCCAGGGTGCTCGCGGTCATCACGCCGAGGATCGGGCCGAAGTACTCGGTGCGGTGGTACTCGGATCCGCGCCGGACGCCGTCGCGGATGCCGGGGGTCCACAGGCGGCCCTCGTCGTCGAGCTTGCGCGGCTCGAGCAGCCAGCTCTCGCCCTCGCCGAGTGAAGTGAGCCCGGTGAGCAGCTTGCCGGCGGCGGGCTCGATGACCGGGCCGACCTGGGTGCGCGGGTCGCCGGGGTAGCCCACGGTCAGCGACGACGCCGCGTCGAGCAGCTGGGTCCGGAACCGCGAAGACTTGGCCACCGAGCCGACCAGCACGACCAGCGAGGCGGCCGAGCACTTCTGGCCGGCGTGGCCGAACGCCGACGCGACGACGTCCTTGACGGCCAGGTCGAGGTCGGCGCTGGGGGTGACGATGATGGCGTTCTTGCCGCTGGTCTCGGCGAGCAGCGGCAGGTCGGGGCGGAACGAGCGGAACAGCTCGGCCGTCTCGTAGGCGCCGGTGAGGATGACCCGCTCGACCAGCGGGTGGCTGATCAGCTCGCGGCCCAGCTTCTGCTCCTCGACCTGCACGAGCGTGAGCAGGCGCGGGTCGGGCAGCACCGGGCGGATGATGTCGGCGAGGACCGCGCCGCAGCGCTCGGCCGGGCCGGCCGGCTTGATCACGACGGGCGAGCCGGCGGCGAGCGCCGCGAGCACCGAGCCGGCAGGGATGGCGACCGGGAAGTTCCACGGCGGGGTGACCAGGGTGAGCCGGGCGGGGACGGGCGTGGCGCCGTCGGTCCGGTCGAGGCCGAAGGCGAGCTCGCCGTAGTAGTGGGCGAAGTCGGCGGCCTCGGAGACCTCGGGGTCGGCCTGGTCGGCGGTCTTGCCGGCCTCCGCCGCCATCACCTCGATGAGCTCGGCGCGGCGGGCCTCGATCGCCTCGCCGGCCCGGTGCAGGATCGCCCCGCGCTCGGCGCCGCTCAGCGCGTGCCATGCTTCGGCGGCCGCGACCGCGCCCTCCAGCAAGGCGTCGAGCTCGGCGGGGTCGTCCACGCGCGCGGCCTCGATGGTGGCGACGCCGATCGTCGACGAGGGCGCCCGGGTGAGCAGGTCCCGCATCCAGGCCCGGTTGGCGGAGACGGCGGGATCCGTGTCAGGCGTGTTCTCGAAACGCCCAGGTCCGGGTTGGGAGACGGCCGCGAAACGGTCGATGACACGGTTCGAGGCGGGCACCTCGGCGTCGAGATCGCGCAGGGAGGCCAGGAACCGCTCCTGCTCCCGCGCGAAGAGCCCGGCGTCGGAGTCGAGCTCGAAGACGGCGGACATGAAGTTGTCCTGGCTCGCGCCCTCCTCGAGGCGCCGGATCAGGTACGCGATCGCGACATCGAACTGCTCCGGGCGTACGACAGGCGTGTAAAGCAACAACCCACCCACCTCGCGCCGGACCACCTCGGCCTGGCCTTCGGCCATGCCGAGAAGCATCTCGAACTCGATGCCCTCGCGCACGCCGCGACGGCCCGCGAGCAGCCAGGCGTAGGCGATGTCGAAGAGGTTGTGACCGGCGACCCCGATGCGCACGTTCTCCACCCGCTCGGGCTGCAGCGCGTAGTCGAGGACCCGCTTGTAGTTGGTGTCGGTGGCCTGCTTGCTCTCCCAGGTCGCCAGGGGCCAGCCGTGCACGGCCGACTCGACCCGCTCCATCGGCAGGTTGGCGCCCTTGACCAGGCGCACCTTGATGCCGGCGCCGCCGCGGGCGCGCCGGCGGGCGGCCCACTCCTGCAGGCGGATCATCGCGGCGAGGGCGTCCGGCAGGTACGCCTGCAGCACGATCCCGGCTTCCAGGCCGGTCAGCGAGGGGTCGTCGAGGAGGCGGGTGAAGACCGCGATGGTGAGGTCGAGGTCCTTGTACTCCTCCATGTCCAGGTTGACGAACTTGCCGCCTTTGTCGGCGGCCAGGCGGAAGAGCGGGGTGAGCCGGTCGACGATATCGTCCACAGCTTCGTCGAAGGCCCACGGATTGTGCGGCTCGACGGCGGCCGACACCTTGATCGAAACGTAGTCGACGTCGTCGCGGGAGAGCAGCCGCTCGGTCTCGCGCAGCCGCCGCGCGGCCTCCCCGCGGCCGAGCACCGCCTCGCCCAGCAGGTTGACGTTGAGCCGCACGTCGCGGCGGCGGATCCGGGCGATGGCCTTGCCGAGGCGCGCGTCGGTGGCGTCGACGACCAGGTGACCGACCATGTGGCGGAGCACGCGGCGGGCGACCGGGACGACCACGCCGGGCATGACCGGGGCCATGGCGCCGCCGACGCGTACGGCCGCGCGCAGCGGCGCGGGCAGGAAGCGCGGCACGTCGGGGGCGAGGGCGTGCAGCGCGCGGGCGCTGACCTTGAGGTCCTCGGGCCGCACGACGCCGTCCACGAAGCCGACCGCGAACGCCAGGCCCTTGGGGTCGCGCAGCAGGCCGGCGAGTTGCGCGGCCGAACCGGTCACCTTCACGCCGGAGGCCTCGTGCAGCCAGCGGCGGACGAGGGCGACCGCCTCCTGGGCGAGGTCGGTGTCGGCGGGCATCGCGAGATCGGTCATGGCGCCAGTGTCCGTCCGTGTCTGGTTAAGGAAAAGCGATGGTTCTTGACGAGTACCGTTCAGATCTACTTAATAGTTGTCTCGGAGGTCGGGAAATGCTGGAAATCCGGCGCTTGGTGCTCCTGCGCGAGCTGGCGATCCGCGGCACGATCGCGGCCGTCGCCGAGGCGCTCAACTTCTCCCCGTCGGCGGTGTCGCAGCAG
Source organism: Actinoplanes sp. CA-142083 (assembly GCF_050942195.1). NCBI lineage: Bacteria > Bacillati > Actinomycetota > Actinomycetes > Micromonosporales > Micromonosporaceae > Actinoplanes > Actinoplanes sp. CA-142083. Next base: position 4,680,391 of record NZ_CP192076.1, on the reverse strand, counting down.
CTCAGCCTCCTGGAGAAGGAGACCGGCATGACGCTGCTGCGCAAGGCCGGGCGCCGGGTGCAGCTCACCCCGCAGGCCGAGGTGCTGGTCGCGTCGGCCGGCGAGGTGCTCGACACGGTCGAGCGGGCCGAGGCCCGGCTGCAGGCCTCGCTGAGCGTGGTGAGCGGCCGCGTGCGGGTCGCCGTCTTCCAGTCGGCGGCCCTCGCCCTGATGCCGGCCACGTTGCGCGCCATGGCCGCGCGCTATCCCGACGTACGGGTCGAAATGGTCCAGCGGGAGCCGGAGGAGGCGCTCCGCGAGACCTGGGCCCGCGACTTCGACATGGTCATTGCCGAGCAGTACCCGGCGCACGCCGCCCCACACCATCCCGGCCTCGACCGGCGGCCCCTCACCGAGGACGCGATCCGCCTGGCCCTGCCCGCGGTGGAGGCCGCCCTGCACCCGGTCGCCTCGCTGTCGGAGGCCCGCGGCATGCCGTGGGTGATGGAGCCGCGCGGGGCCGCGTCCCGGCACTTCGCCGAGCAGCTGTGCCGGAGCACCGGCTTCGAGCCCGACGTCCGCTACGAGACCGCCGACCTGCAGGCGCACATCCGGCTGGTCGAGTCGGGCAACGCGGTGGCGCTGATCCCCGACCTGGTCTGGGCCGGGCGCGACACCTCCTGCCGGCTGCTCGGCCTGCCCGGACTCCCCCGCCGCACGATCTTCACGGCGCAGCGGCTCGCCGGCGCGGCCTCGCCGGCCGCCCGGGCATTCCGGGACACATTGGAGGAAGCCGCCGCAACTCGGGCCTAGTACTTTTCGATATGGGGTAGACGTCACATGCCCCGAACGACGGATGGTTGCTTGCCCATCCGGACGGTGGGTGGGGAACGTACATACAGGTGACGATCAGTCCGGCCCGTGGAAGGCCCTAAAAGGAAGGCAACCGATGGCGGACTGGGTGCTCATACCCTGCCTGAAGGCGCTCTTCGCCGATTTCGACCGGGTCGCACCGGCACGCGACCGCGCCTCGGACGGCTCGATCGGCGACACCGCGCATCAGAACACGGTCTCCGACCACAACCCCGACGAGACCGGCTCGGTGCCGATCCACGACGCGGACCACATCAACGAGGTCCACGCGATCGACGTCGACAACAACCTGCGCGAGAGCGACCTGACCATGGAGAAGGTCGTGCAGTTCCTGCTCGGACGGTGCCGGTCCGGCGCCGAGAAACGGCTGCGCTACATCATCTACAACCGGCGCATCTGGTCGGCCAGTTCGGACTGGGTGCAGAAGACCTACACCGGAGCGTCGCCGCACACCGAGCACGCGCACTTCTCCGCTTCGTACACGACATCGCTCGAGGCCTCGACGGCCTCCTGGCACCTGGAGGACATCCCCGTGGCACTGACCGCAGCCGACAAGGCCTGGATCACCAGCACGATCGCGGCGCAGACCAAGGCAGCCATCGACGCGAAGCTCGGCGAGATCGCCAAGGAGGTCCTGATCGACTACAGGCTTCCGGGGACGCAGACCGCGGATGCCCCCACCTACCTGCGCAACCTAGCCGACGTCACGGCCGACATGTGGGCGCTGGGCATGCGCGGGAACACGCGGGGCGGCGACCCCGTGCCGCCGAAGGGGGTCTACGGCCAGATCCTCGAGGACCTGGCCGAGCTCCAGGCGAAGGTGGACGCGCTCAAACAGTGAGCCGGCGCTCCGGCGCCCGTCGTGGCGCGATGCCGCGGCGGGCGTCGGGGTAGACCTCGTCCAGCTTGGTCAGCCAGCGGATCTGCTCGCGCGGCGGCACGCCGCAGCCGCGCAGGAACCCGAGCAGAGTTTCCCGGCGTGGAACACCGCCGCCGGTGATCAAATTGTGCACGGTCGCGCGGGAGATAGGCGTCCCCGCGTCCTTGCTCCGTCGTGCCACACTGTCCAAGGAGCGACGGCGAGCGAGCATCAATGCCCGTAACCGTCGTGCGAATTCGGTAGGCGTTGCGGCGCCGGCGGGATCAGGCGGAACCGCCACCAACGTCGTAGCTACGCTCATCACTCTCACCCTCAGTTTGCGATCAACCCATGTCGATCTTTCTGCTCCCTTCTTCGCGGAACAAGTACGCAGGTGCGCGGAAGTTCACCCAAGAGTGACGGTCAAAGCTGACATTCCGGCCACGGCCGTGAGATCGATGCCGCTACCGCCCCGATTCCAGCCATAGGCGGTGAATTCCTTTCCGGGCGCGATCCCCCGATGGGTGGCGCCCGCGAGGGTGACCTGACCGGCGCCCGACTGCACCAGAACCCGCATCGGCGTCTCGCCCCGCAGACGCACCCGGAACTGGTCGACACCACCGCTCATCCGCACCGGCATCAGCCCGTCCGGGGCCGGCAGGGCCAGATCGATACGGGTCGCGCCGCCCTGCAGATCGACACCGTCGACCCTTGCGTTCGACAGATCGATATCGGTCGTCGCGGCCCCGCCGTGCAACTTCAAGGTCCACCGGACGCGCGTATTGAGAACGATCTCGACGGATTTCGGGCCGCCGTTCGCGCCGGCCGGCAGAAGCAGTTTCAATGCGCCGCCATCGTCCTCGATCTTCGGCGCGACATCGCTGGAAATGCGATAGAGATCGTCGCCGAGATCCGCCGCCCGGACCCGCACGGCGCCCGCCCCATCGACAATTTCAAATGCCGCCGACGTACGGCCATTGGTCTCCCCGATGCGCGCCGCCGCCTGATTCGATCCGCCGTCCGGGCCGGACGCGAGCAGAATGATCCCCACCATTCCGGCCAGGAACACGAACAGCCCGCCCACGACCAGCAACCGCCGGCGGCTCCCCGCGAGCGACCGCGGTTCCGGCGGGCTGTTCCACCCCGGCAGCGGGGCCGGATCCTCCTCGTCCTCGTCCACGAACGGGTCGCTGGGCGGCCCGTAGATCGGCGCGAACCCCTTCGGATCCGTGTCCTCGTCGAGCACCGGCCACTCCGCCGTCGGTTCGTCGAACTCGTCCCCAGGCATCGCACCTCCCACGTCGTCCTCGAACTTCAATACGGACGACAGGCGCGCCTGGATGGGGCCTACTTCACCTCGCGGAGTTTGCCGGTCTCCACCTCGTACACGAAGCCTCGGATGTTGTCCTTGTGCGGCAGGAACGGGTCGGCTTGCAGGCGGCGGATCGACTGGCGGACGTCCTCGTCGAGGTCGGCGAAGGTCTCGGCCGCCCACGGCGGGCGCAGGCCGGTCTCGCGCTCGATCGCGGCCTTGAAGTCGTCGTCGGTGAAGGTGAGCATGCCGCAGCCGGTGTGGTGGATCAGGATGATCTCGGTGGTGCCCAGCAGGCGCTGGCTGATCGCGAGGCTGCGCAGCTCGTCGGCGGTGATCACCCCGCCGGCGTTGCGGATGACGTGGGCGTCACCCTCGGCGAGACCGAGCAGACCGTACGGGTTGAGGCGGGCATCCATGCAGGCCACCACCGCGACGTGCTTGGCGGGCGGCAACGGCAGCGATCCCTTGTCGAAGCCGGCGGCGTAACGCTCGGCGTTGGCCAGCAACTCATCGGTGACGGACATGGGGGCCTTCCCTTCATCGGATCCCCATATCCTATAGATCCACTAGGTTCTGCGGGCAAGGGTCTCGTACAGATAGCGCAGCTGTCGGCCTCTCGGACTTGACCGTCAAGGTCTCGCCCTCGGGCGCTATGTCGGCGCCGTGCTGACGGACTATGGCTCGCTCGGCGGAGTCGGCGCGGGTCACCGGGTTGGTGTTGTTGAGGTGGGTGTAGAGGTAGCGGACTCCGGGCGCCAGCAGGGGCAGCGACTCCTCGATCGGGAGGTGCCCCATCTGGCGGGCGGTGCGGCGGACGCCTGTGCTGCGCAGCATCTCGTCGTCGGTGAAGAAGGTGCCGTCCAGGAGGACCAGATCGGCGTCGGCGAGTTCGGCGGACCAGGCGGGGAGGCAGGGGGCGTATACGAAGGTGGAACGGCCGCTGGTGAGCCGCAGGCCGACGACCCAGTCGTTCGCGGATTGGCTTTCGGCTTGGCTTGCCGCGTAGCGCGGGCGCTTGGCGCCTAGTGGGAACGGGGTCACGGTGAGGCCGCCGTCGAGGGCAGCGGGCACGCCGCAGGTGAGTTGGCGGCGGGTGACGGCGGTGTAGTGGTCGAGCAGCGGCAGCGCGGGGACGGTGGCCAGGACGGGCGCGGTCGCCAGCACCGTCAGGGACATGGCTTCGCGGAGTCCGATCAGGCCGGTGGTGTGGTCCAGCTCGGCGCTGGTCAGAATGACGCCGCGCAAGGGAGTCTCGCGCAGGCCGGGACCAGGGCGCAGCTCTGGGGCGTCGAGGTGGAGGTCGGGGGCGGCGTTCAGCAGGTACCAGCTGTGGCCGTCGCCGCTCACCGCCAGCGTGTCCTGCCGCAAGGAACGGCCGTCGGCGCGGGCCGTCCGGCAGCCGGGGCAGGCGCAGTTCCACTGTGGGAGGCCGCCGCCGGCCGCGGTTCCGAGGACTCGGATCTTCACGGGAAGCGCCTGGGGACCGGGACGGGACGCGGGGCGACGGGGATGCGCAGCGAGGTCACCAAATCGTGCGCCGGGGAAAGGTGGCAGGCGGGATCCGTGGCCGCGGCGTCGCCGGTCAGTTGGAAGGCCTGGCACCGGCAACCGCCGAAGTCGAGCTCACGCCGGTCGCACGAGCGGCACGGGGACGGCATCCAGGCGGTGCCGCGGAAGCGGTTGAACAGCTCCGACTCGTGCCAGATGGTGGCCAGGCCGGTGGTCCGGACGTTCGGGGGTGGCGGGCCGGGGAGCTGGGCCGCCGCCAGGCATGGAAGGACGTCGCCGGCGGGGGTGATGACCAACTGGCGGGCGCCCCAGCCCTGCATACAGGGCTTCGGGGTGCCGGTGAGGTAGTCGGGGCGGACGTAGGTGATCTGTATACGGTCGCCGTAGCGGGAAACGGCGTCGGCGGCGGCGCGATCGGCGGCGGCCACCTGGTCGGGGGTGGGGATCAGGGCGGCGCGGTTGCGGAGCGCCCAGCCGTAGAACTGGGTGTGCGCGAGCTCCAGGCGGGTCGCGCCGAGCGAGACGGCCAGCTCGGCGATCTCGGGGACCCGGCCGACGTTGGCGGCGTGCAGGACGACGTTGACGGTGAGCGGCAGGCCGGAGGCGATCACCGCGGCGGCCGCGGCGCGCTTGCGGTCGGTGGCGGGCAGGCCGGCGATGCGGTGGGCCGAGGCGGGGTCGCTGTCCTGCACGGAGAGCTGGACGTGCCGCAGGCCGGCGTCGACCAGCGCGGTGAGGCGGGCCGTGGACAGGCCCAGGCCGCTGGTGATCAGGTTCGAATAGAGGCCGTATGCCGTGGCGTATGCGACCAGCTCCGGCAGGTCGCGGCGTAGGAGGGGCTCGCCGCCGGTGAGGTGCAATTGCCGTACGCCCAAGTCGCTTGCCTGTTGGAAAATCGCGTCCCAGGTGGCCTGGTCGAGCTCGGTGCGGGAGAGCGAGACCGGATTGGAGCAGTAGGTGCACTGCAGGGGGCACCGATGGGTCAGCTCGGCGACCAGCCCGATCGGCGCCCCGGCCGGCAGCGAGGACGGCCCGCCGAGAGAGCGCGGCGCGACCGGGGTGCCGCCGTCGGCGACGATGTGCTGGGCCGTAAGCGAATCGAGGAGGCGGCCGACCGAGGCCTCGTCGACGCCGTCGTATTCGAGGGCCAGCGAGGCCACGATCTCGTCGACCGGGCGGCCGTCGCAGCGGGTCAGCACCGCGGCGGCCGGCTCGTCCAGGACTAGCACGCCCTCCGGGTAGAGGACGAGCCAGGCGTCGCGTCCACGGTCGTAGACGAGGTCGCATCCGGTATGCAGCCCGGGATTCATCGCGCCGTCCCGGCATAATCGACCGCATCCAGGATCGCGTTCAGCACGTCGCACTTGTAGGCGAGCGCGGCGATCGCCGCCTCCTGCTGCTCGCGCGTGACCGCGTGGGTGAGCACCAGGTCGAGCGTGAACGAGCTGTCCTGCTCGACGACGGGGATGCGGTTGTCGAAGTACGCCATGCCGGCCGGCTCGATCCAGTCGTAGTGGGTGCGCCACGCGTGGACGCGATCGGTCATGTGCTTCGGGGAGAACAGCTCGGTGAGCGCGGCCGCGGCGCCCTCCAGCCAGGGGCGGGTGCGGCAGAAGGACACGTACGCGTCGACCGCGAACCGCGTCCCCCGCAGCACGTGCCGTTCGTCGAGCACCTCGCCGGCCGTCAGGCCGACCGCGGCGGCCAGCGCAAGCCAGTCGTCGAGGCCGCCGTCGTCCTGGAACGCGATGCGGTCGAGCCAGCGCAGGCGCACGGCCGGCAGCGGGCAGGCCGACACGATCGCGGCGTTCTTGGCGGAGAGGTGGCGCTGGTAGTACCAGCGGTTCGCGACCCAGGACCGGATCTCGCCGGGCGTGCACCCGCCGGCATGCAGCCGGACGTGGAACGGGTGCTTGTCCCAGTACCGCGAGGCCTGCGCGTGCAGCGCCCCGGCGAGCTCCGCTCGGGTCAGCGTTGGTCGCGGCGCGGCCACGGGCCGCCGGTCCCGGCATAGGCCGAGATCTCGGCCGCGGTCTCGATGCGGGTCGTCTTCGGTTCGGTCCACTTCTTCTTCAACTCGAGCTCCTTAGTAGACAACGATTTTCCCGGTGTTCTGCGGATAGATGGCGTCGTTGTAGAAGTAGGTTCCCGGCGTGGCGAACGTGTGTGTGGCGGATTGACCGGGCATCAGCGTGCCGGTGTCGAATTCGTTGTCGAAGAACGCGACGGCCGCGTGGGCGCTGGCGTTCGAGGCGGGGTTGACGAAGGTGACCGTCGTGCCGACCGGAATGCGCAGGTGCTGCGGCGCCATCGCGTTCTGCGCCACGAGATTCTCGGTCGTTCCGGGAGCGCCGCCCGACCAGACGCGCCCGAGCGTCACGGTGGTGACTCCGGTGACCGCCGCGGTGCGAATGTCGTTGCGTTTCGACGGCGGCACCGGGGTCGGCGCGGGCGCGACGGTTCCGCCGAGCTTGAAGGCCCAGAGGTGGTCGCCGCGCGGGATGTCGGGATACGGCAGGCCGTTGCCGCCCGCGAGCACCGCGATGTATTGGACGCCGTCGATCTCGTACGCGATCGGGCTGGTGTGCACCCCGGCGCCGGTCTGGAAACTCCAGAGCACCTCGCCGGTCTCGTCGTTCATCGCGTGCAGCAGCCCGTCCGGCCCGCCCTGGAACATCACGCGGCCGGCCGTGGTGAGAATGCCGTTGCCGTGCGCGAGCGACCATTCCCCGTCCTTGCGCCAGACGGGTTTGTTGGTGCGCGGGTCGACGGCCGCGAGTCCCCCGGCGAAGTATTCGCCGAGCGGCCGCGACGTGTTGACCCGGCCGTCCCGGGCGTTCGAATAGCCCGAGTTGATCAGCCCATAACCCACATAGATCCAGCCGGTGTACGGGTTGAAGGACAGTTGCGTCCAATCCGCTCCGCCGCCGGCCCCGGGGAAGATGATGGTGGCCCGATCCCAGTGCGGCGTGTAGAGGCCGCCGAACTCGTAGAACGGCACCGGGCGGGTCGCGTTGTCGAATCGGGGCTCCTGCGGGCAGAACGGCTCCCCACCCGGGAAAGGCTGGGTCGGCGCCGTTTTCTGCCGCACATCCTGCGCGACGGGCCGTTCCTCCATGCCGTGGACGGCCTCGCCGGTGCGCCGGTCGAGGATGTAATACATGCCGACCTTGCTGCCGTAGACGACGACTTTGCGCAGCCGCCCGCCGATCCGCAGGTCGATCAGCACCGGGGCCATCACGTTGTCCATGTCCCAGATGTCGTGGTGCACCGACTGGAAATGCCAGCGGCGCTTACCGGTTTTCGCGTCGAGCGCCACGATGGAATTGGCGAACAGGTTGTCGCCGCCGCGCGACGAGCCGTCCGTGCGCGGATACGGACCGCTGAAGGTCCAGTAGACCAGCCCGAGCTCCGGGTCGACGGCCGGATGGATCCACGGAACCGCGCCGCCGGTCTTCCACGAGTCGCCCTCCCAGGTGTCGTTGCCGAACTCGCCCGGGCCGGGCGCCGACCAGAAAATCCAGGTGATCTCGCCGGTTGCGGCATTCAGCGCGTACGCCCGGCCGCGCGCGCCGCCGGTGCTGCCCTGCATCCCGACATAGATCAGGCCGTCGTGGTAGACGACCGCTCCGGCCAGCGTGCCGGTGAGGCCGCCGCATTGGCCGTTCTGCGGATCGCAGCCGCTGTCGGCGCCGCCCTCGTCCGCCGTGATCAGCTGCTTCTGCCAGACGATCGCCCCGGTGCTCTGCTCCAAGGCGTACACAATGTTGGATCCTGAAGTTGAATAGACCTTGCCCTCGCCCAGGGCCACGCCACGCATGTTGGTGCCGCGGGTGCCCACGGTGGTCTTCCACTTGACCGCGCCGGTGCGGCCGTCGACGGCGAAGACGTTCTGCTGGCTGGTCTGGACGTACAGGATGCCGTCCTGCACGACCGCGGTGCTCTGCTGGCCCTGGGCGCTGCTGCCGCCCTCGAGGTTGATGTGCCAGGCGCCGCCGAGGCGATCCACGGTGCGGCGCGAGACCTGCTTGAGCGGCGAATGGTTCTGGTTGCCGAGGTCGCCGCAGACCTTGGGGAAGTCGCGTCCGGGCGGGCGGAACGCCCGGGGCTGGGCGGGCGCCGGCGTCGCCTTCGCGGGCTCGGCGGCCTCCGCGACACCGGGCACGGCCAGTGTCCCCGCGGCCCCCGCGCCGGCCGCTAGAAACTTTCGTCGATCCATGCTCACTCCTTGGTCCGCTGTGTGGACCTGTCGAGCCGCTAGATGGACGAACCATAAGCCCGTTCATCGATCCGCAACAAGAGCCGGATCGATGATTGCGATTTACAGGGACCCGGGCCTACGGTGAGCGAGCTTGAGAATGGATCGATAGGTCCGTCTAGTGGACCCCTTCCGAAATCGGAGCTCCGTCCATGATCGAATCCGTCCGCCGTCATCGCGGCCTGGCCGCCTTCCTTGCCGTCGCCCTCGCGCTCTTCGCCGTCGTCTCCCTTCGCAGCCGGCCCGCCGAGGGCCACGGCGAGGTCAAGGGCGCGCAACAGCTCGGCGATCCCGACTACGGCGTCTGCCGGGGCGTCGACCCGCGCTGCTACCACGACTGGGGCAACTTCGATCCCGCCACCGACGGCTGGCGGGTGCTGCTGTTCACGCGTACGGCCGGCCCGCGGCACGCCAACCTCGGCCCGGCCCTCGCGGCCGGCCTCAACCCGCCGCTCACCGCCGCGAACGTCGTGCAGAACGGGGTGGCCGCGCTCGGCAAGGCGAACGGCTTCACCGTCGACTGGACCGAGGACCTCGCCCAGGTGTCCTCGCCGAACCAGCTGTTCCGCTACAACGCCGTCATCTTCTTCAGCACCTCACGGGACACCTTGGACGACGCGGCCCAGACCGCGCTGCGCCAGTACATCCGCGGCGGCGGCGGCTTCGTGGGCGCGCACAACGCCTTCGGCACCGAGTACAACTGGCCGTGGTACGAGGGCCTGCTGGGCGGCGCGAACTACTACGACCACGGCCCCGAGCAGACCGGCACGGTGCGAACGGTCGACCGCCGCGACGCATCGACTTCGTCGCTGCCGTCCCGATGGGGCTTCGAGGACGAGTGGTACAACCTCGTGCCGTTCCCGTCGAAGGTCCGGATCCTGGCCACCGTCGACGAGTCCACGCTGACCCGCGGCGTCGCCGGAAGCATGGGCCACCCCGGCCACGGCGACACGCACCCGGTGGCGTGGTGCCAGTACTACGACGGCGGCCGCGCCTGGCTGACGACGCTGGGGCACGACGCGGCGCTGTTCGACCTGAACGCGACGTTCCCGGGCGCCGCCGAGTACCGCAGCCTGCTGCTGGGCGGCATCGAATCGGCGATGGGCAAGAAGCCCTTCTGCCGCTGACCCCGCGCGGATCCGCCGGTCGTGGATGGCGCACGACCGGCGGTCCAACGACTCCGCCTCGCCGCGGCGACCGGGCCCAGGCCTTCGGCGCTCAACCGGGCCGCGACGCCGGGCCAGGAGCGCGCGGGCGTCATCGCCTCACGCCCCGTCCAGGAAGCGCCCCAGATCGGTGTCGCTCAGGTCGGCGAGCGACATGTACCCGGCGGCCTTCCAGTGTCCGGCCTTGGGCCAGTCGTTCTCCTTGCCCTTCTTCTCGTACGGCGCGAGCGTGCGCACCCGGCTCCCGAAAGCCTTGGTGAGCGCGTGCTCGGGCAGGTAATTCTCCAGGGCGCGCCGCTCGAGCACGTGGCCGGGGATGTCGAGGGACCCGCACAGGTCCACGAAGGCCTGACGGTTGCGGGACAGCGCGGCGTCCTTGTCCTCACGCTCGCTGTCGATCAGGTACTGCAGGTTCGGGGTGAGGCGTTTGAGATCCGACAGCTCCCGCTCGACGTCACCGCGAATCATTTCGTCGCCATGAAGCGGGAGCAGCATGATCTGGTGCTCCTTGCCGTAGAGGCGGAGCATTTGCGCGATCGCCCTCAGCTCGGTCTTGCCCTCGACCAGGAGCACGCGGTCGAAACCGAGCTCCGGCGTCTTGTCGAACGACAGTTGCCCGAGCATGGTGACCAGCTCGGGCTCGGAGTCGTATTCGCGAACCCGGCTGGTTCCGCCGGGCGTCTTGGTCAGGGTGTAGATGCGATCCGCGGCGGTACGCGCCAGTCCGAGGCTGTGGGTGGCGAAGATGACGCCGTTTCGCGCGTATTTTCCCAGCAGCGAAAGGAAGTCCAGCTGGAGCGAGGCATGGAGATTGAGCTCGGGCTCGTCGATGAGAATGAACGAGGGCTGCTTGAAGATCGCGTTCATGACCACCATCACGAAGTGCGACAGCCCCGAACCGTGCTCCGAAATGCGATAGCTGCGCCCGTCGACGGCGATTTGCAGCCCGCCATGGGGTGACACGTTGATGTCCAGGGACCGGTACCCGAAGATCCGCCGCAGCTCCTCGAGCGCCTCGACGATCATGTCGTTCTTGACGGGATCGAGGCCGGCCTTGAACTCGACGAACTTCTCCCCGAAGCGACCGGCCGTCAGCAGATCGAAGTAGTCGTGCTCGGTGGCTTGCGAGACCCCGCGGAACGGCCCGATGTATTGGGTTCGAGTCAGTGCCTGGAATGCGAGATCGAGATGATCGCGATCAAAAGCCTGACGAAGTAAATGTCGCAAATCTTCCCCGTCGGCAGCCCTGTTCAAACTGAAATACCCGCCGATAGCCACCTCCAGGGCTCCCGTCCGGTCGTAGTTGACCTGAACATCACTGCCTTCGGAGAGTCCGATCCGGATCAAGGGATCGAAAACAGTGTCACCCCCGATCTTCAGGAGAATCGGCCTGTCGTTGCCGACGTGGAAAACACGCTCGCCTTCGGCGACATTTGGACGCGTCGTCAAGCGCGGGCTGGGCAACGTGCCCTTCATGAAGTCAGCAGTCGCGGCGATTACTGGGCGCAGTTCATAGAGCATGCGCAGCAGGGAGCTCTTGCCCGAGTTGTTGGTGCCGACCAGCGCGGCGAAGCCATCCTTGATCGAAATGCGGGCAGGTTCGTCGCCGAAGCAGCGGTAGTTGCTGACCGTCAATTCGAGATCAACCATGCCACGTCCTCGATCATCGAAAGCGCGGCCACGTCGCCTCGCGGACCTGTCATGATGCCAGGTGGTCCGCCGGGGAGGATTTGCGCGTGGACTCGCTGATCGCCGTAGGGGCGTGGCCCGGCGGCCAGGGGGCGGGCCGCCGGGCCACTCCCTACAGTCCCAGGTAGATCTGGCGCACCCGGGGATCGTGGCGGAGCTTGTCGGACGTGCCGGTCATCGCGGCCGAGCCGTTCTCCACCACCAGGCAGTGGCTGGTGGCCTCGAAGGTCAGCTTGGCGTTCTGCTCGACCAGCAGCATCGACAGGCCGTCGGAGCGGAGCCGGCGCAGGACCGCCAGGATGTCCTCCACCAGTTTGGGTGACAGGCCCATCGACGGCTCGTCCAGCAGCAGGACGCGCGGCTTGCACATCAGGGCGCGCCCGATCGCGAGCATCTGCTGCTGGCCGCCGGAGAGGGCGCCGGCCAGGCGCTCGCGCATCTCCCCCAGCACGGGAAAGAGCGCATACACCTGGTCGAGGGTCTCGCGGGTCTCCTTCTTCCACGGTTTGGAGTAGGCGCCCAGCAGCAAGTTCTTCTCGACCGACAAGCCGGCGAAGACGTGGCGGCCCTCCGGGACGTACCCGATGCCATGCCGGACCATGTCCCGAGCCGGCACCTTGGTCAGGTCTATATCGCCGAGGCGAAGCGAGGCGACCCGCCGGGGGATGAGGCCCATGATGGCCTTGAGGGTGCTGGTCTTGCCGGCGCCGTTCGCGCCGATCACGCCGACCGCGTCGCCGGGCGGGACCTCGAAGCTGAGCTCGTTCACAGCCCGGACGCCGCCGTAATGCACGGTCAGCCCTTCGACGGTGAGGGCGGTCATGGGGTCACCTCCGAAGGAATGTCCATCGAGTCGCCCAGGTAGGCCTCGATCACGGCGGGAGTGGCGGCCACCGCGGCGGGGGTGCCCTCGGCGATGACGCGGCCGCTGGCCAGGACGGTGATGCGCTCGCAGAGGTTCATGACCAGGCCCATGTTGTGCTCGATGATGACGACCGTGATGCCGGTGTCGCGGATGGAGCGGACCATCTCGCCGAGCTTGCGCACCTCGTCGCCGTTGAGGCCGGCGGCGGGCTCGTCCAGCAGGAGCAGCTTCGGGCGGCAGGCGACGGCCCGGGCGATCTCCACGCGGCGTTGCGTGCCGTAGGGCAGGGACTTCGGCGGCAGCGCGGCGAAGGCGGTCAGGCCGTAACGGTCGAGGACCTCGTCGGCGCGGCGGCGCAGGTCCCGGTCGCGGCGGACGATCGAGAACGGGGCCGCGAGGTAACGCCAGCTCGACATCGTGCGGGTGCGGTCGAGCGCCACGAGGACGTTCTCCCGGACGGTCAGGTCGCCGAACAGGCGCAGGTTCTGGAAGGTGCGGCTCATCCCGGCCCGGGACAGGCGGTAAGGCGGCTGGTTGGTGACGTCGCCGCCGGCGAACCGGACGCGGCCGGCGTCCGGGCGGTAGAGGCCGCTGATCACGTTGAACAGCGTCGTCTTGCCGGAACCGTTGGGGCCGACGATGCCGCGGATCTGCCCGGCCGGCACGGTCAGCGACACGTCGTCGAGCGCCTTGAGCCCACGGAATTGCTTGCTCACGCTGTCAACAATCAAGACCGGCGCCGCACCACCGGATATTTCCGAAATGTCCGGCGAGCCCGTGGAGGAGGCGGGCGCGACAGCGTCATAGGGCCGGAACTCTCCCAGGCGTGCGGCCTCCAAACCAGCGCGACCTCGCCGGTGGGAGATCCAATGCCGCAGTCGCGGTGGCAGTCCGGCAAGGCCCGTCGGAGCAAAGACCACCACGAGTACGACCACAGAGCCGTACCCGATCTGCGCGAACGTCGGGTGGTCCACCAGCAGCTCGCGTACCAGATAGAGCCCGATCGCCCCGGCCACGCACCCGATGAGGCTCTGCCTCCCGCCGATGATGACCATGCCGAGCAGCAGGAACATGTTGGCGATCGAGAACGACTCGGGCGCCACGTACCGGATCAGCCCGGCGTACAGCACCCCGCCCACTCCCCCGTACACGGAGGCCAGCAGGAACGCCGTCATCCGGAGCACCGGCACGTCCGCGCCCAGCGCGCCGGCGGCGAGGGCGTCGTCGCGCATCGCCCGCATCCGCCGGCCCAGCGCGGTGCGGACGACGAACAGTCCGAACACCAGCATGAACGCGAAGACGATCAGGATCAGGTAGTAATACAGGTACTCGCTGGACAGGTCGACGCCCGGCAGCGTGGGCACGGGAATGTTGGAGATGCCCTCGGCGCCGCCGGCGATCTGGGCGTTGGTCACCCAGTTGGTGAAGGCGAGCGCCAGCCCCAGCGTGACGATGCCCAGGTAGTGCGACTGGACTCGCAGCGCGGGCGTGCCGACCAGCAGCCCGGTGGCGGCGGTGGCCAGCACCGCGATCACCCCGGAGACCCAGAAGCCGAGGCCGGCGTGGGTGGTGAGGATGGCGGTGGCGTACGCGCCGACGCCGAAGAACGCGATCTGCGCCAGGTTCACCTGACCGCCCACGCCCATGCAGAGCCCGAGCCCGACCGCGAGCAACGCGAAGACCAGCATCACGTTGACCACGTGGATGGCGTACGAATCAAGCGTGTATGGCAGCAACCACGCAGCCACCGCAACGATCAATGCGGAGCCTATGCCCCATCTCATACGGGATCTCATGCCCGGTTCACCGTCCGCTCGCCGAAGACGCCGGTCGGCCGGATCATGATGATGACCGTGAAGACCAGGAAGGTGACCAGCTCCGAATAGCCTTGGAAATGCCCGGCGGTGAACGAGTCGAGCACGCCGATGGCCAGGCCGCCGACGATGGCGCCGGGGATCGAGCCGAACCCGCCGAGGATCGCGGCCGCGAAGCCCTTGATGCCGAGCGTGCCGCCGAGCGCGGGGTTGACGTAGAGCAGCGGCCCGACCAGCCCGCCGGCCAGCGCCGCGAGCCCCGCCCCGATCATGAAGGCGACGGCGTTGCTGCGCCCGACGTGGATGCCGACCGCGGTGGCCGCCTCGTGGTCCATGGCGACCGCCTGCATCGCCGCGCCGCGCTTGGTGCGCGACAGGAACAAGACCAGGAGGACGGTTGCGGCCGCGGCGATCGCCAGGACCACGAGATCGTACGTGCGGACGCGCAACCCGAAGATCTCGATGGGCGCCCCGGCGACGGGGCTGGGCACGGCCCGCCCGGTGGCGCCCCAGATCATGATGACCAGGGCGTCGAGGACGATGCCGAAGCCGATGGTGCCGATCAGCATGAGGTCGAAGTCGCGGTTCTCGAGGGGCCGCAGCACCCGCTCGATGACCAGGCCGATCACGCCGGTGACCGCGATCGCGACGATCATCGCGAGGGCGAACGGCAGCTTCGCGGTGAGGTAGAAGGTGGAGGCGAGGTACGCGCCGACGGTGACGACGTTGCCGTGCGCGAAGTTGACCAGCCCCATGGTGCGGTAGACGAGGGAGAAGCCGAGGGCGACCAGCGCGTAGATGGCGCCCAGGCTGACCCCGCCGATGATCGTCTGGAAAAAGACCTGCATGGCACTCCTGGATGACCGGCGATCCCGGCGCCGGGGGGCGGCGCCGGGATCCGGGGACGGGTACGTCAGCTGGAGGCGGCGGTGAGCTTGCCGCCCTGGATCTTGCCGATCGAGGTGGCGAAGATGCCGACGCCGGTCTGGTCGTAGGCGAAGTCGCCGAGCAGACCCTTGTACTTGGTGCCGCGGATGGCGTCGGCCAGGCCCTTGCCGGTCGCGACGTTGCTGCTCTTGAGCGCGGTCAGCAGGATCTGCGCCCCGTCGTACGCCTTGGCGCCGTGCAGCTCGGCCTCCTCGTTGTAGGCCGCCTTGTACGCGTCGGCGAACTTCTTGGACTCCGGGCTGATGTCGTTGCTCAGGTACGGCGAGCTGACGATCGTGCCCTCGACGTTCTTGGCGCCGGCCGTGTCCAGGAAGACCGGGGTGCCCTGCGGCGCGGCCCCGGCGAACGGCACGGTGATGCCGAGGTCGCGGGCCTGCTTGACGATCAGGCCGGACTCGACCTCCTCGGCGCCCAGGAAGATCAGCTTCGGGTTCTTCTGCCGGATCGTGGTGAGCGCGGCGCTGAAGTCCTTCTGGTCGGTGGTGACGACCTGGTCGGCGACCGGGGTGACGTTGCGGGACTTCAGGGCCTTGGTGAACGCGTCGTGCTCGCCCTTGCCGTACGACCCGTTGTTGGTGATCATCGCGATGCTCTTGATGCCCTGCTGGTCGACGATGTACTTCGCCAGGGTCTCGTCGTACGTCGTCGAGGTCGGCCCGTTGAGGAAGAGGAACTCGCTGCCGACCCCGACCAGCCCCGGGGACTGGCCGGAGGTGATGTTGGGGATCTCGGCGGTCTTGAGCGTCGGCGCCATCGCGATGGTCACGGCGCTCTCGGCCGTGCCGAGCATCGCGATGTAGCCCTCGCTGTCGATCTTGCGGGCGAGGTTGGTGCCGATGGTCGGGTCGCCCTGGTCGTCGAAGACGTCCAGCTGGATCTGCCGGCCGTTGACGCCGCCCTGGGCGTTCCACTCGGTGACGGCCAGCTTGGCGCCCTTGAGCTCCCAGGCGCCGAGCGAGCTCAGCTGGCCGCTCTGGGCGTCGACCAGGGCGATCTTGATGGGTCCGGTGTCGCTGCCGGAGTCCTTGTTGCCTTCGCCGGGGGCACTGCATCCGGCAACAACGAGGGCCAGGACGGCGAGGGCGGTAAGGGGACGGTATCGCGCCACGTGCGTCTCACCTCAATCTCGGAATCATTTATTCGAAAACGCCCTGATAGATGTCCGTGATGTTCCAGTGCCCGGGCGTCGGCACCGGTTCGTTGACCATCGGCACGTCGAGCACCGCCGGGCGGCGACGCTCGATTGCCTGCCGCAGCGCCTCGCCGAGCCCTTCCGGGGATGCGACAAGGTAGCCGTCGGCGCCGCAGGCTCGCCCGAAAGCCGCGAAATCCGGGCTGTAGGGCTGTCCCTGCGGGTCGGTGAAGTCGCAGCCGTAGCTGCGGCCGAAGAACTTCGACTGGAGGTCGGAGATGGTGCCGTGGGCACGGTTGTTCATCACCAGGAAGATCACCGGCAGGCCGCGCTCGACGGCCATCGGCACTGCCGGCAGCTGGGCGCTCATGCCACCGTCGCCGATCAACGCGACGACAACCTTGCCGGGCTGGGCGATCTGGACGCCGAGCGCGGCGGCCGGGCCGAAGCCCATGGTCGACGCGCCTCCTGGCGTGATAAATCGGCCTTTTTCCGGCAGCGGGTAGCACTGCGCGACGCCGTTCTTGTTCCACCCGACGTCGGTGACCAGCACGGCGTCGTCGGGCAGCGCTTCGCGCACGTCGGCCAGAATCCGCTCGGGCCGGAGGGGGAAGTCCTCGCTGCGACCACGCTCGGCACTCGCCGCGAACAGCGTATTTCGGGCTTGTCCGATTTGTTCTTTCAGGGTCGGCCGGCTCGCCGCCGGCTTCGCGAGCACCGCATCCCGGATGGCTACCACCGCGAGCCCGGCATCGGCCACGACGCCCAGCTCGACGGGGTAGTTGCGGCCGATCTCCGCCGGGTCGATGTCGATCTGGATCAGCTTCGAGGGCGGAAAACTCCAGGTGTACGCCGGATTCCAGGAGCTCGCGTCGGTCTCGGCGAACCGCGTCGCGATCGCCAGCACCACGTCGGCCTTGCGCGCGTAGTCGTTGGTGAGCTCGAGGCCCCAGAACCCGGTCATCCCGAGCACCAGCGGATGCCGATCGGGCAGCGCGCCCTTGGCCATCAGCGAGTGGGCGACCGGAATGTCCAAGTGCTCCGCCAGCTCCGTCAACGCCTGCCGGCCGTCGGAGCCGCCGAGGCCGCCGCCGATGTAAATGAGCGGCCGCTCGGCCTCGGCCAGCATCGCCGCGATCCTCTCCGCGTCGGCCGCGTCCAGGCCGGGCTTGGTCACCTGCACCGGCAGCGGGGCGCTTTGTTCCGGCAGCGTCCGGGAGAACACGTCCATCGGCACGTTGAGCAGCACGGCGCCCGGCCGCCCCGACGTCGCCGTCCAGAAGGCCCGCTCGGTGAACCGGGCCAGGTCCTCGGCCCGGTGCACCTGCCAGGCCCGCTTCACGAACGGCCGGTAGATGGCCGCCTGGTCGGCGTCGTTGTGCAGGTTCACCTCTTGGTGCGGGTGCCGCCCGTACAGGTAGGAGGGAATGTCGCCGGAGATCGCGACCAGCGGCACCGAGTCGAGCGCGGCGGTCGCCACGCCGGTGACCGCGTTCATCATGCCGGGGCCGACGTGCATGAGCAGGACGCCGGGCTTGCCGGTCGCGCGGGCGTACCCGTCGGCGGCGTGCGCGGCGGTCTGCTCGTGCCGGGCGATGACGAACTCGATCGAGCTGCGGCCGATCGCGTCGAGCAGGGCGATGTTGGTGTGGCCGCAGGTGCCGAAGACAAACTCCACGCCGTACGACTCGAGCTGTGCCACCAGGTTGTCGGCGACGGTCACTGTTCCCCCCAGATGGACATGCCTCGCAGGATCAGCGTCTTGACGACCGTGTAGTCGTCGACCATGAAGCGCGGCGACTCGCGGCCGAAGCCGGAGTCCTTCACCCCGCCGAACGGCACGTGGTCGAGCCGGAAGTTCGAGGTGCCGTTGACGATCAGGCCGCCGACCTCGAGCTCGCGCCAGGCGGTCATGATTTTCCGTACGTCGTGGGTGAAGATCCCGGCCTGCAGCCCGAAGCGGCTGGTGTTGCACTCACGCAGGACCTCGTCGAAGTCGTCGTAGGGCAGGACGGCGACCAGCGCGCCGAAGACCTCCTGCGTGACCACCGCGGCGTCGGCCGGCGGCCCGGCCACGACGGTGGGCTTCAGCGTTGCCCCATCGCGCGTGCCCCCGGTCGTGATCCGCGCCCCCGCCTCGCCCGCGTCCGCCGCCCACGCCGCCACCCTCGCCGCGGCCTGGTCGTCCACCATGGAGCCGACATCGGTCGACGGATCGAGAGGATCGCCGACCTTGAGCGCGGCCACTTCACCGGTGACTTGCCGGACAAATCCGTCAAATCCGGATTTGTGGACGTAGACCCGCTGGACCGAGATGCAGCTCTGGCCCGAGTTGGTATAGCCCGTGCGGGCACACATCCGGGCGGCGGCCGCGAGGTCGGCGTCCTCACAGATGATCGTCGCCGCGTTGCCGCCCAGTTCGAGGACCAGGCGTTTGGCGCCGGCGGCCCGTGCTACCGCCGCCCCCGTGGCGGCGCTGCCGGTGAAGCTGACGACCGCGACCTCGGGCGCGGCGCACAGGGCGGCGCCAACCTCTCCCCCGCCGTGCAGCAGCTGGACCGCTTCGACGGGCGCGCCCGCCGCGAGCAGCAGCGCGACGATCGCCGCCGAGACCGCGGGCGCCTGCGGCGGCGCCTTGACGATCGTGGTGTTGCCGGCCGCGAAGGACGCGCCGAGCTTGTGCGCGAGCAGGTTGGCCGGCGCGTTGAACGGGGTGATCGCGAGCGCCACCCCCGCGGGCGCCCGGTAGGTCAGCGCCGTGTTGCCGATCCCGCGCTCCCAGCCCGCGACCGGCAGGTTGTCGCCGCCGATCTGCCGCGCCTCGGCCGCGCAGACCGCGAACGTGTCGGCCACCCGGTCCATCTCGCCGAGGCCGTCCTTCACCGGCTTGCCGAGCTCCAGAGCGATCAGGCGCGCGACTTCGGACCGGTGCTCGGTGGCGAGGCGGGACGCGGTCTCGAGGACCGAGGCCCGGGTGGCGGGCGCGAGGCGGGCCATCTGTTTCGCGTACGCGGCGGCATGCCGGACCGCGGCGTGGACGTCGCCCTCGCCGGCCACCCGCGCACGACTCACCACGGACCGGGTGTATGGCCCTACCCGTTCGGCCGTCGGGCCCTCCACCAACCAGACGCCGCCCAGCAATGCCGGCGCGTCGGCCGATTTCAGGATCGTGTCGAGCATCAGACCTCCTTGGTCCGCTAGATGGACCGTCGAGGGGGATTCTGGACCGCTGTGCGGACTAGGTGTAACGTACGGGCGACCGCCGGTTCCTCGCAATAGGACGGGCCGAGAAAGTTACGGTCCGATGAACCAGCGCCGTGAGCGGCAGAATCAGTGCCGCCCGGCAGGAGTGCCGGCGGAGGGAAAGGGGCACCGTGGAAGACCGCGAAGCAAGTGGGGTGCGCAGCGTCCAGCGCGCGCTGGACATCCTGTCGCTGCTCACCGAGGAGCGGCCGTCGATCACCGTCCGGGAGGTGGTCGAGGCCACCGGCCTGGCCAAGACCACGGTGATCCGGCTGATCCAGACGCTCGAGCAGATGGGCCTGCTCTGGGCCACGACCAGCGGCTACATGGCGGGCCCCGGGCTGTGGCGCTGGGCGCACCTGGCCCGCAGCAGCTGGGAGCTGCCGCCCGAGACCAAGCGGATGATGCGCGACCTGGCCGCCAAGGACCGCGAGACGGTCAACGTCTACGTGGCCCGCGACATCGTCCGGGTGTGCATCGCCCAGCAGGAGAGCCCGCAGCCGCTGCGGCACGTCGTGCACGTCGGCGACGAGCTGCCGATGTGGGCCGGCGCGTCGGCCAAGGTGCTGCTGCGCAACGCCACGCCCGGGCTGCTCGCCCGGGTCGCCCGCTCCTCGCCGTACGGGGAGCAGCACGTCCGCCGCATGCAGGAGTGGATCGACGAGGCCGCCCACCAGGGCTTCGCGGTCAGTCACGGCGAGCGCGAGGAGGGCCTGACCGCGGTCGCCGTCCCCGTGCTCGGCCGCTCCGGCACGGTGGTCGCCGCGCTCACGCTGAGCGGGCCGACCATGCGCTTCACCGACGAGCGGATCGACACCTTCGTCAAGGACCTGACCGAGGTGGCGAACCGGATGGCCGAGCGCGGCTTCGACCATCCCCTGGGCTCTTCGTTCTAGTTGAAGGGAGTCCCCTGCATGCCCCCTCTCTCCGGAGTCCGGGTCCTCGATCTCACCAACGTGCTCGCCGGCCCGTACTGCAGTTACCACTTGATGCTGCTCGGCGCCGAGGTCGTGAAGATCGAGGTACCGGGCGTGGGTGACCTCGCCCGCCGGCTCGGGCCCGACCCCGCGCTCAACCGGGACGGGATGGGCTCCTCCTTCCTCGCGCAGAACGCCGGCAAGAAGTCGGTCGAGCTGAACCTGAAGGAGTCCGCGGACCGCGAGACCTTCGAGCAGCTCGCGTCCTCGGCGGACGTGCTCCTCGAAAACTTCCGGGCCGGAGTGCTGGCCCGGCTCGGCTACGGCTGGGACCGGCTGCGCGAGCTCAACCCGGGGCTGGTCTATTGCGCGATCAGCGGCTTCGGCCAGGACGGCCCGCTGAGCCAGGGCCCGGCGTACGACCAGGTCGTGCAGGGTCTCTCCGGGATGATGAGCATCACGGGCACACCCGAGACGGCCCCGCTGCGGGTCGGTTTCCCGGTCTGCGACACGGTCGGCGGGCTTTCGGCCGCGCTCGCGATCGTCGCGGCGCTGCACGGCCGGCAGCGCGACGGCGAGGGCCGGTTCCTCGACGTCTCCATGCTGGAGACCTCGATCTCGGCGATGGGCTGGCCGGTCTCCAACTATCTCGTCTGCGGCGTGCCGCCCGAGCCGATGGGCGATCAAAACGCCACCGCCGCGCCGTCGGGGACGTTCGAGGCCGCAGACGGCCCGCTGAACATCTCGGCCAACCGCCAGGAGCAGTTCGTGACCCTGTGCGGGCTGCTCGACCGGGCCGATCTGCTGGACGATCCGCGCTTCGCCGAGCGCGAGGCCCGCAAGGAGCACCGCGCCGAGCTGAACCGCGAGCTCAACAAGTCGCTCGGCTCCCGCACCGCGGCCGAGTGGGAGGCGATGCTCTCCGCCGCCGGGGTGCCGGCCGCGCGGATCCTCACCGTGCCGGAGGCGATCGACCTGCCGCAGCTCGACGAGCGGGGTTTCCTGACGCCGCTCGGCGATTTCCGGGTCACGGGCAGCGGCGTGCTGGTCGACGGCGAGCCGCTGCGCCCGCCGGCGCCACCGCCCACCTTGGGCCAGCACAACGACGAGGTCCCGGCGCTGATCGCGCGGTGGCAGTCGTGACCTCCACCGCGGACGAGGTCGCCGCCTGGTGGGCCACCTCGGTCAGCCGGATCGAGCCCGGGGTGATCGAGTACCGCGGTCGCCCGATCCAGGAGCTGATCGGCGCCATCACCCTTCCCGAGCTGATCTACCTGATGCTGCGCGGATCGATGCCGCCGGCCGGGCACGCCGCCCTCCTCGAGGCGGCCATGGTCAGCGGCGCCGACCACGGTCCGCACGCGCCCTCGATCGCGATCGCGCGGATGACCGCCACCTGCGGCGTCGGCCTCAACAGCGCGATCGCCAACGGCGTCAACACGCTCGGCGACGTGCACGGCGGCGCCGGCCAGCAGTGCCTGGAGTTGCTCGACGACATCGTGTCCGGCGCCGACCCGGCCTCCGTCGTGGCGACCGTGCGGTACTTCCCCGGCTTCGGCCACCGCTTCCACCCGGTCGACCCGCGCCGCGAGCCGATGCTGCGCCTGATCCGGCAAGCCGTCGACGACGGGGTCATCCCCGGCCGGCATCTCGCGGCCGCGCTCGCCGTGGAGGAGATCCTCGGTCCGCGCGTGCCGATGAACGTCGACTGCCTGACCGCGATCATCTACGGCGAGCTGGGCTTCGCGGCGCCGCTCGCGCGCGGGATCTTCGCGCTCAGCCGCAGCATCGGCATCCTGGCGCACGCGTGGGAGGAGACCCAGCAGGGCCGCCGGATCAAGGGCCCGATCCCGCCGTCGATCCTCCCAGAATACCGCGGCTGACCCGGTACTGGGCCGCCATCCGGACCGGTGTGTTCGGCGTTCCGTACCCGTCATAGTCCTTCACCCGCTGCACCAACTCGAAGAACACCCGGCGGCCGAGCATGGCCGTGTAGAAGTGGAAGAGCTCCCCGTCGTCCGTGCGGTCGTACAGGATCCCGTGCGACCGCATGACCTCGATCCGGTCCGCGTCGAGGTCCACCCGCGCGGCCAGATCGGCGTAGTAGTTGTCCGGAATGGCCAGGAGCGGCACGCCGGCGTCGCGCATCGCCGCCGCCGCGGCGAAGACATCACCGCAGGCGAACGCGACGTGCTGGAAATCGGCGGTCTCCGGGAGGCGGCTTCCGCCTAGCGCGGGCACATGCAGCAGCATCCGTACGCGCCGGCCGGCGCTCGTCATCGCGCGGGCCCGCACGAGTCCCCGCGGGTCCGGGATGTCCTCCGGATCGTGCCGCCGCAGTCCCAGCACCGACCGGTAGAAGAGCACCGCCTCGTCGAAGTAGTGCAGCGGCTGCGACAACGACACCTGGTCGACCCCGGTGATCCCCATGCCGGCTTGCCGATCGGGCAGCGGATCGAAATCGCCCAGCCAGTCCACGTTGCCGCCGCCGCAGAAAAATACCTGCGTGCCGTCCGGGGCGGCAACCGCGGTCAGGTCGGCCTCGCCCGGCCCGTAGCGGCGCGGGACCGCCGGGGCGAGCAGCTTCTCCGCCCGGCGGGCCGAGGCGGCCGGGTCCTCGCTCTCCACCCCGATCGCGATGATCGCCGCCTCGTCGCCGGTGGACCGCGCGCGGTTCAGCAGGATCCGCGCTTCGCCCTGCTGCCACAGGTGGACGGGCTTGGAGCGGTGGCGCGCGACCCGCGCGAAGCCCAAGCCGCGCAGCATGCGCTCGGCGACCTCGCCGCCGAGCGCGTCGACGCCGAGCTCGACGAACGCGTAGCCGTCGAGTTTGGCCGGCGGCGCGACATCGTCATGCAAAGCGATCAGGGAACGCAGGGCATCGGTGGCGGTCCGCTCGGCGTCGGCCTGACGGAAGACATCGTTGAAGACCTCCAGCGACAGCGGACCGTCGTAGCCGGCCGCGAGGACGTGGCCGACGAAGGCGGTGAGGTCGAAGTCGCCCTGGCCGGGGAAGCAGCGGTAGTGGCGGCTCCACTGCAGGACGTCCATGCCGAGCTTCGGGGCGTCGGCCAGCTGCAGGAAGAAGATCTTGTCGCCCGGGATGGCGCGGATGCCTTCCGGGTCGTCGCCGCGGGACAGGATGTGGAAGCTGTCCAGGCAGACGCCGAGCGCGGGGTGATCGGCCGCCGCGACGATCTCCCAGGCGTGCCGGTAGTCGTTGACGTGCCGGCCCCAGGCGAGCGCCTCGTAGGCGACCCGCATCCCCCTGCTCCGCGCCAGCTCGGCGAGCTCGCGGAGCTGGGCGGCGGCCAGCTTGTCGTCGCCGTCGGTGCCGGGGGCGACCGAGGAGCAGACCAGCATCGTACGGACGCCGAGGTCGGCCATGACGTCGAACTTCCGGGCCGCGCGGCGCAGGTTGGCGGCGAGCCGCTCGGGCGGGACCCCTTCGAAGTCCCGGAACGGCTGGTAGAGATCGATCGACAGGCCCAGGCCGGCGCAGCGGCGGCGGATGTCGGCCGGGCTCAGCGGGCTGGTCAACAGGTCGGCCTCGAAGATCTCCACGCCGTCGAAGCCGACCTGCGCCGCGGCGGCCAGTTTCTCCTCGAGGGTGCCGCTCAGCGAGACGGTGGCGATCGACCTACGCATGGCGGGCCGTCGCCGTGCGCTCTGCGAAATCCGCCAGCATCCGGCCGGCATCCGGTTCGTGGCCGGTGAACAGGCGCAGCGCCTCGACCGCCTGGTGGACCACCATGCCGCCGCCGTCGAGGGTGCGGCAGCCGCGCTCGCGGGCGGCGCGCAGCAGGTCGGTCTCGAGGGGGCGGTAGACGATGTCGGCGACCCAGAGCTCCGCGCGCAGCAGGGCCGGGTCCAGCGGCAGGCCGGGGCGGCCCTCCATGCCGACCGGGGTGGCGTTCACCAGGCCGTCGGCCTGCGCCACCAGCTCCGGGACGCGGTCGCGCTCCGCGGCCGAAACGTTCGCGCCGCGGGACGACAGGCGGTCGGCCAGCCTCCGGGCCCGGTCACTGTCCGCGTCCACGATGGTCAGGTGGCCTGCTCCCAGCCGTACGATCGCATGAGCGACGGCAGCGCCCGCACCCCCGGCACCCAGCTGAAGCACCGACCGGATCGGGGCATCCGGCAGCCCTTGGCGGAAACTTTCCGCGAAACCCGAGTGGTCGGTGTTGTGCCCGATCGCGCGACCGTTCGCGAAAACCACCGTGTTGACCGCGTCGAGGTCGGCCGCCTCCGGCGACAGCTCGTCGAGGTGCTTGACCACTTCCTGCTTGCACGGGTGTGTGATGTTGAGGCCGCGGAAGCCGAGCTTGCCGGCCGCCTTCACCAGATCGCCGACGTCGGCCGCGGGCACGCCCAGCGCGGCGATGTCGATCAGGTGGTACCAGTAGCGCAGTCCGAGGCGGGCCGCCTCGTCCTCGTGCAGGGGCGGGCTGAGCGACGTCTGGATGTCCGCGCCGATCAGGCCGACCAGAAAGGTGCCCGGCATCGAGCCTCCACGCTAATGTACGAACCGGTACGTTAGTTATCGGCGTCACATCGACTAAAGTCAAGGCCTGATCTCAGACGCCTCTTCGAGGAGCCCGATGACCGCCAGCCCGCCCGTGGAACGCCGCCGCGACGCCGAGCGCACCCGCGCCGAGATCCTCACCGTGGCGACCGCGGAGTTCGCCGACCGCGGCTACGACGGCGCCCGGGTCGACGAGATCGCCGCCCGCACCAGCACCACCAAGCGGATGATCTACTACTACTTCGGCGGCAAGCGGCAGTTGTACGTGGCGGCCCTGGAGTCCGCCTACGCCCGCATCCGCGAGGCCGAGCAGCAGGTCAGCGTCGACCACCTGTCGCCGGCCGACGCGATCCGGCGCATTGCCGAGGTGACCTTCGACCACCACGAGGCCAACCCCGACTTCATCCGCCTGGTCAGCATCGAGAACATCCACCGCGCCGAGCACATCGCCCGGCTCCCCGAGATCGTGCGGATCAACACCCCCGCCGTGCTGCTGCTCGACCGCATCCTTTCCCGCGGCCGCGAGACGGGCGAGTTCCGCACCGATGTGGACGCCATAGACGTGCACCTGATGATCAGCGCGTTCTGCTTCTTCCGCGTGGCCAACCAGCACACTTTCGGCGCCATTTTCGGCCGCGACCTGCTCGACCCGGCCCGCCGCGACCATTACCGCCAGATGCTCAGCGACATGGTCGTCGCCCACCTCACAACCCCGTAACCGCGCCGCCCGGTGTTGATGACTTCCCGCGCGCTCCGAGCACCAAGTCACCAAGGTCGCGACCGCGGGGGCGGCTCCCCGGCTTCCGCCGCCCGGCCCTGATGAATTCCCGCGCACTCCGAGCACCAAGTCACCAAGGTCGCGACCGCGGGGGCGGCTCCCCGGCTTCCGCCGCCCGGCCCTGATGAATTCCCGCGCACTCCGAGCACCAAGTCACCAAGGTCGCGACCGCGGGGGCGGCTCCCCGGCTTCCGCCGCCCGGCCCTGATGAATTCCCGCGCGCTCCGAGCACCAAGTCATCAAGGTCGCGACCGCGGGGGCGGCTCCCCGGCTTCCGCCGCCCGGCCCTGATGAATTCCCGCGCGCTCCGAGCACCAAGACGCTCCTATAGATGTCAAGCGGCGGGTTCGTGGGTGTTGGTGGTGATGAGTTGGTAGAGCTCGCGGGCTATGTAGCGTTTGAGGCAGCGGATGATTTCTTTTTTGGACAGGCCGTCTTTGGTGCGGCGTTGCGCGTAGGCGCGGGTGTTGGGGTCGCTGCGGAGCCGGACGATGGCGACGCGGTGGAGGGCGGCGTTGGCTTGGCGGTCGCCGCCGCGGTTGAGCCGGTGCCGGCGGGTTTTGCCGGACGAGGCGGGGATCGGCGCGACGCCGCAGAGCATGGCGAACGCGGCTTCGCTGGTGAGTCGCTGGTGGTTCTGGCCGACGGTGACCAGTAGTTGACCGGCGATGTCGGTGCCGACGCCGTGGGCGGCGGTCAGGGCCGGGTTGATCGCGGCCACCAGGGGTTTGAGCAGGCTGTCCAGGTCGGTGATCTCGGCCGTCAGGTGCTGGTGGCGGCGGGCCAGCGAGCGCAGGGCGATTTTGGTGGCGGTGGCCGGGCTGGCGGCGTCGGCTCGGTCCGGCCGCAGGTTCGCGCAGGTGCCGATCAGTTCTTTGACGCTCAGCTCGCGGAGCCGGGCGCGCAGCTGGTCGTCGGCGGTGACGATCAGGGCTTTGATCTGGCGTTGGGTGTCGGCGCGCTGGTCGATGGCGCTGCGCCGGGCCAGCCGCAGGTGGCGCAGGGCCTCGACCTGGCCGTCGCGTTGTTTCGGCAGGCCGGTGCGTTCGCCGGCCAGGGCGGTCTTGGCCGCGGCGATGGCGTCGATCGGGTCGGACTTGCCCTGTGACCGGCGGGTCTTGCGGTCCGGGCGGTCGACCTCGATCACCTCAACGGCCGCGGCGCGCAGCCGGCGGGCCAGCCCGGCACCGTAGACGCCGGTGCCCTCGACGCCGACCCGCCACAGCCGGCCGTGCCCGCGCATCCAGGCCAGCAACGCCTGATAGCCGGCCGCCGTGGCCGGGAACTGCTCGGTGCCCAGGACCCGCCCGACCAGGTCGATGACCGCCGCGGTGTGAGTGTCCAGGTGGGTGTCGACGCCGCCGACGACATCGAAAAGGGCCGGGTCAGGTGTAATGGAGGGCATCGTCGTCCTGTCGTTCGTGACTGTGGGCAGGGCGGCACGCACCGGCCGGGCAACGATGGACAAGACAGAGATGGGGCCTCTGGCCAGGCTCCTATGAAGTCACAACGCCACGACCCGGCACGTGCACGAGCACCTCCCGACCGGAGCCGACAAGTCTTACGAAGGACCCGAAGTCAGTCATCAAGCGGGTCAGACCCCGGCGGGAGGTGCTCACCCACCATCATCTCTGTCATCAAGGTCGCGACCGCGGTGATTCCAGGCCGGGCGGGCGAGCCCGGTTCAGCCGGTCAGCACTAGAAATCGCGCGCATTTTGTGGTATATTGTGGACATTCCCGCGCTACCTTGGCCGGCATGACTGCTGCCGATTTCCGCGTGCGCGAGTTCTTCGAGATTTTCGCCGAGGCCAGTGGCGAACTACAGCTCGATCTTCTCGACTACTGCTTCGCCGACCCGTTCCTGTCCGCCGGCCCGGGCGGCACCCAGGCCGTACCCAAGGATGTCTTTCTCGCGGCGCTCCCCCGCCGCGCCCGTGCGTTCGCCGACGCCGGTGTCGGGCCCGCCGCGCTGACCTCGCTCGACGAGACCCGCCTCGACGAGCACTACCTGATGGTCCGCACCGGCTGGGACGCCCCGCGATGGGACGGCGGCGCGCCCGTACACCTGGAATCGTCGTTTCTCCTGCACGACGACGGCGACCGCCTGCGCATCGTGCTCTACCTGAATCACCAGGGACTTTGAGTATCGGCACTCATCCGCCGCGGCGCGCGGGCGGAAAGGATGACCGCCATGGACGTCAATTCACAGCCGAAGGTCACCTCCGCCTTCTACGCCCAGGCGGCCGCCTCGTTCGCCATCTCGCTGGTGTCGGTCGCGGTCGGTATTTATTACCTGCCGGTCGGCGGGTGGGTCCGCGCTTTCCTGGCGATCGGTCTCCTGTACGTGGTGACCTCCGCCTTCACCCTCGCGAAATGTGTCCGCGATGCCCAGGAAGTCGGCACCGTCGTGCGCCGCGTCGACCAGGCCCGCATCGACAAGCTTCTCAACGAGCACGACCCTTTCAAGCAGCCCACCGGCGTTTAGCCACCCCGAGAGCGTGATGATTTGCTGTTCGTCCTGAACAGCAAATCATCATCACCGGGAAGCGACGGACCACCCCGCGAGTTCCGTTGCCGCGCGCTGCCCGGGTCCGACGTAATCCGCCGACGGCCGGATGATTTTGCCGAGCCGTTTCTGCTCGAGAATGTGCGCGCTCCACCCCGCCGTCCGCGCGCAGGTGAACATCGCCGCGAGCATCTCCGACGGCACCTGCGCGAAATCGAGCACGACCGCCGCCCAGTATTCGACGTTCGTCTCCAGCACCCGGTCGGGTTTGCGCTCGCGCAACTCGGCGAGGGCCGCCCTTTCCAGCTCGAGAGCCACCTCGTACCGCGGCGCACCGAGCTCCCGCGCCGCCTCCCGCAGGATCGTCGCGCGCGGGTCCTCCGCCCGATAGACGGCATGGCCGAAACCCATCAGGCGCTTTCCCGAATCCAAAACACTCTTCACGTACGCGCGCGGCTCAGCGCCCCGCTCGACATCCTCGATCATGCCGAGCGCCCGGGCCGGCGCGCCCCCGTGCAGCGGCCCCGACAGCGCCGCCACCGCCGCGGACAGGCACGCCGGCACGTCCGCGCCCGTGCTGGCGACCACGCGCGCGGTGAACGTAGACGCGTTCATCCCGTGCTCCGCCGCGCAGACCCAGTAGCGATCGATGGCGGCCACGTGACGCGGGTCAGGCTCGCCCTGCCACCGGATCATGAACTGCTCGGTCGTGCCGTTCCCCGCGTCGACGAGCCGCTGCGGCACGGCCGGCAAGCGATCGCCGCGGGCCGCCTGCGCGACATACGACAGCATCGTCACCGACACCCGCGCGAGATCGTCGCGCGCCTGCCGGTCGTCGATGTCGATCAGCGGCCGCAGCCCCCAGTGCGGCGCCAGCAACGACACCGCCGCCTGCACATCGACGCGGATGTCGCCGGAGCGCACCGGAACCGGATGCGGCTCGGCGGCCGGCAGCCCCTGGGCGAAGTCGCCGTCCGCGAGCAGCCCCCACACGCCGGCGAAGCCGACCTGGCCCGCCAGCTCACGAATGTCCACGCCGCGGTAGCGCAGCGACCCGCCGTCCCGATCGGGTTCGGCGATCTCGGTGTCGAACGCGACGACACCGGCCAGTCCTGGGTTGACAGTCAACATGAAATCAACATGTATGTTGTCAACGTTGACGTCAACATTGATCCAGTCAATATGAGAGCATCTCCACATGCCCCTCCAGCCCCACCTACTGACCACCGAAGAGGTCGCCATGCGTCTCGGCGTCAAGCCCACCACCGTCTACGCCTACGTCAGCCGCGGCATGCTGCCGAGCATCCGCAACGCCGGCGGCAAGGGCAGCCTCTTCGCCAAGTCGGACATCGACGCCTTCGTGGCCCGGCGGACACGCCCGACCACGCCGGCGATCTCGACCGGCATCACCCTGATCAAGGACGGTGCTCTGTATTACCGGGGTCAGGACGCGACCCTGCTGGCGCGCACCGCCAGCTTCGAATCGGTGGCGACCCTACTCTGGACCGGTGAGCGGGAGCACGTTGATCTCGTGCCGAGCAAAGAGCTCAAGACGCTTGCCGCCGCGACCATCGTTCCGCTGCCCCGCAGCGGCCGCATCACCGACCGCCTGCGCGTGATCGTCGCCGCCGCCGCGGCGGCCGACCCGCTGCGCTTCGACACCTCGCCCGCGGCCGTGCTCACCACCGCCCGCACGATGCTGGCCACCATGGTCGCCGCCCTGCCCTACTCCCAGGGCGTCACCACCGCCGAGGTTCTCCGGCGCGAGCAGGGCACCATCCCCCTGGCCGAGCTGCTCTGGCCGCGCCTGACGCTGCGCGATCCCACACCCGCCAGGCAGGAGACACTGAACGCCGCAATGATCCTGCTGGCCGACCACGACATCGCCGCCTCGACCCTCGCCGCACGCGTCGCCGCCTCGACCCGCGCCCACCCCTACGCGGTGGTCAGCGCCGGCCTGGCCGCGCTCGACGGCCCCTACCACGGCGCCGCCAGCGGCCTCGCCTACGCCCTGCTCAAGGACGCCATGGACGCCGATCCGGTCACCACGATCGCCGCCCGCCTGCGCGACGAGGGACTGATCCCGGGCTTCGGTCACCCGCTCTACCCCGACGGTGACCCGAGGGCGACCACCCTGATGGCGATGCTCGACGACGGCCCGGTCCGCGACACGGCCGTCCAGGTGGCCGAGGCCATGCTGGACCGCTCCGGCACCCACCCCAACATCGATTTCGCGCTGGCCGCCCTGACCCTGCAGAACGACATGCCCGCCGACGCCGGGGAGGCCATCTTCGCCGTCGCCCGCACCGCCGGCTGGCTGGCTCACGCCCTCGAGGAGTACGCCGACCGCCCGAGCCGCTTCCGGCCGGTGGGCCAGTATTCGGGGCGGAACCCGGGCGCCTGACTTACAGCGGCCGATGCCCCGTGCCCACGACGCGGAAGGGCACAGTCTGCTCGAGGAGGCGCGGGGCCTCGGTCTCCGAGCCGCACAGCAGCACCACCGGCTGCCGCGGCAACCCCGAGGCCTGGTCCGGCACCCAGCCGATCACCAGCCACGTCTGGTTGCCCGGCTCCGTGATGTAGAGCGGGTAGTTCTGCGGAATCACCGGCGGCACCTCCAGCGCCGACGCTACGCGCCGCCCATGCCGCGCACGCCCGTTTTGCCGTTCCGGCAACGAACCTCGGCGAATCGCCGCCGCTGCCGGATCCTGGGGGCATGAGCGACGAGAAAGCCTGGGACACCCGATACCAGGAGAGCACCCGCATCTGGAGCGGCAACCCGAACGTGGTCCTGGTCGCCGAGGTCGCCGATCTCCCGCCCGGCCGCGCCCTGGACCTGGGTTGCGGCGAGGGGGCCGACGCCGTCTGGCTGGCCAAGCGGGGCTGGCAGGTGACCGCCGCCGACATCTCCACGGTGGCGCTGACCCGGGCCGCCCAGCACGCCGCCGAGGCCGGCGTGACGATCGACTGGCAGCACCACAACCTCGAGAAGACCTTCCCCGAGGGCGAGTTCGACCTGGTCTCGGCGCAGTTCCTGCACAGCTGGGACGAGTTCGACCGCGAGCAGATCCTCCGGCGAGCGGCCGCCGCCGTCGCCCCGGGCGGGATCCTGCTGATCGAGGGCCACATGGATCACGGGCCGTTCC
Source organism: Actinoplanes sp. CA-142083 (assembly GCF_050942195.1). Classification (NCBI taxonomy): domain Bacteria; kingdom Bacillati; phylum Actinomycetota; class Actinomycetes; order Micromonosporales; family Micromonosporaceae; genus Actinoplanes; species Actinoplanes sp. CA-142083. The sequence goes on along the minus strand of NZ_CP192076.1, from coordinate 4,648,868 downwards.
CGCACGAAGGGGGCCACGAGGTCCGGTTCCCCAAGCCGGACGAGGTGATCCGGTCGTTGGAGCTGGACGGGTGGGAGACCCTCAAAGCCGACGTTCACCCGCGAGAGCAGACCGGCCCCGACGGGAACCCGGCCATCCGCACGGACAGCACGGTGAAGCTGAGACGTGCCTAGCCGGCTCGGCGCCGGGCCCGGCGCGCCGCCAGCTCATCGCCTTCCACCGGCGAGGTGGCCTCCCCCACCGGCTGCGGCACGGCGGGCTCGGCCGGCAGGTGCGACAACGATCCCTGGATCTCCTTGAACGCGCCGCCGATGGCGATCCCGAAGACGCCCTGACCGCCCTGCAGGAGATCGACGACCTCCTCCGGGGACCGGCACTCGTACACGGTCGTCCCGTCCGAGATCAGGGTGATCTCCGCCAGGTCGTCGACGCCGCGCGAGCGCAGCGTCTCGATGGCCCGCCGGATGTTCTGCAGCGACACTCCCGCGTCCAGCAGCCGCTTGACCACCTTCAACACGACCAGGTCGCGGAACGAGTACAGCCGCTGGGTCCCGGAGCCGGAGGCGTCGCGGATGCTCGGCACCACCAGCGACGTACGAGCCCAGTAGTCGAGCTGGCGGTAGCTGATGCCGACCGCCTGGCAGGCCGTCACCCCGCGGTAACCGACCGAACCGTCCTCGCCGACGAGTGGGCCCTCTAACGGCTGCTCGTGCACGCGACTACCTCCCCGCTGCGCGGTGCCGCTTCACCTGGACTTCACGAGCGTATATCTCAGCGAGCCAGGAAACAGCGAGGTAACCGGGCGACACGCCGCGTATGGAGGAAGACGATCTATCCCGCGAAATCTTCGGGACGGACCTGGTCGAGGAACTCGCGGAACTTCTCGACCTCGTCCTCCTGCTCGTCCGGGATGACGATGCCGGCCTCGGTCAGCACCTGGTCGGCGCAGCGGATCGGGGCGCCGACCCGCAGGGCCAGGGCGATCGAGTCGCTGGGCCGCGCCGAGACGCGGATGTCCTCGCCGATCAGCAGGTCGGCGTAGAAGACGTTGTCCTTGAGCTCCGTGATCTCCACGGCGCGCAGCGGCGCCTTCAGGGCCGCCAGGATGTCCCGCAGCAGATCGTGGGTCAGCGGCCGCGCCGGTTTGACACCCTGCTGCTCGTACGCGATGGCCGTCGCCTCCACGGCGCCGATCCAGATCGGAAGATACCGATCACCGTCGACCTCCCGCAGCAGGACGATCGGCTGGTTGCTCGGCAGCTCCACCCGAACCCCGACCACGCTCAGCTCGCGCACCGCCCGCCTCCGTGTCGTTGTCCATGCCGCTTCGCACGGCCCCCCTTAACCTGCACGGTACACGCCTCTCGTCCGGATCCCACGGGTGCCGAACCGCTCAGCGACCGAGCTCCCCGCGCAATCCGGCACGCACCAGCGCGGCGTGCAGCTTCTGCGAAAGCGCCTGCAGTTCCCTCGCCGTCTCGTTGGCCCGGGCGCGCGCGGCCGGGTCGCTCTGCCGCACCAGCGGCGCCAAAAGCTGCGTGAACAGGCCGACTTCCCGGTCCGCAGCGGCACGAAACGCCCGAAGATGACGAACTTCCAACCCGTACCGGGTGAGACCCACCACGGCCTCGACGATGAGCACGGCGTCGCCGTCGTACCAGCCCGGCGGCTTCGCGGTGACAAGCCCGATCTTCTCCAGCTCGTCGAGCAGCTCACCGGTGATACCGGTGCGTTCGATCACATCCTCGCGCGGGGTGCGCGCGTCGGCGGGATCGGCGACTTTGTCGGAGTTGTCCCCCACGGCCACGAGCGTGGGCCGGGACGAGACGGGCGGCGCGGTGTCGAGCTGGTCGAGTTGCTCGCGGATCACCCGCAAGGGGAGGTACTGATCGCGCTGGGCGGTCAGCACGAACCGCAGGCGCGCCACGTCGTTCCACGAGTACTTGCGGTACCCGGAGGCGGTGCGCTGGGGATCGACCAGCCCTTCCGCCTCCAGGAACCGAAGCTTGGAGATCGTGGTGTCGGGGAACTCGGTGCGCAGATGGGCGAGCACTTCCCCGATGCTCATCAGCGCAGCCTCACGGCCGGCCGCGGGGCGATGCCCCGGGTCGCGTGCGGCAGCCCCCGTCGGATTCACGATCAGGCCTCGCCCTCCGGCCGGGGGCCGGCGATGAACACGAGGCGGAACTTGCCGATCTGCACCTCGTCCCCGTTGCTGAGGGTCGCCGCCTCGACGCGCTCACGGTTCACGTACGTGCCGTTGAGCGAGCCGACGTCGCGCACGGTGAACGTGCCCCCGTCGCGGTGGAACTCGGCGTGCCGGCGGGACACCGTCACGTCGTCGAGGAAGATGTCGCTGTCGGGGTGCCGCCCGCTGGTGGTGACGTCGTGGTCGAGCAGGAACCGGGCCCCCGCGTTCGGGCCGCGTCGCACGACCAGCAGCGCCATACCCGGCGGGAGCGAGCCGGACATGCGGCTCGGCACCACGTCGGTGTCGGGACCCTCCAGCACCTCATCGAGCGCACCGAGGTTCAGCGTGGACGTGACGTCGAGCGGGGGGAACTCGTCGTCTGGGCGCGTCATCGGACCACCTCACGGATCAGTTGGTCGTCGCCAGGCGGCCCGGACGCACGACTATCGGTTTTCAGTTTCGCCAATTGCATTTCGAAGTTGCCCCGCGAGCCTAGTCAGGGCCAATATCGCGGGGCAACCGGACGCGCGGGGAAAAAGGTCAGCTCTCGGTCAATGCCTGATATCCGGCAGCATCGAGAAGGCCCGCAACCGCAGATGGGTCGTCCGGCGCGATCTCGACGAGCCAGCCGGCCGCATAGGGCTCGGCGTTGATGAGCTCGGGCTCGTCCACGAGCGACGCATTCTTCGACACCACCGTGCCGGAGATCGGCGCGTAGATCTCCGAAACGCTCTTGGTCGACTCGATCTCACCGAGCGAGTCGCCCGCGGCGACCTTGGCGCCCTCGTCGGGCAGCTGCACGAAGACGATGTCGCCGAGCGCGTCCTGCGCGAAGTGGGTGATACCCACGCGCACGGGCCCGCTGCCGTCACCGGACACCCACTCGTGTTCCGCCGTGTACCGCAGGTCCTCAGGAATCACTCGTTCTCTCCCGTTGTCACGTAACCGCTTCGGTCAGGAAGCCGGCCGGGCGTACTGCAATGTCGTCGCCTTGCGCACCGCGGTCACCTCGACCGTGCCGCGCTGTTCCATCGTCACGCTACCGCCGCCGCTGTTCACCGACGCGACCACCCCGCCGGGGATCTGCAGAGCGGTTTGCATCGTCTGCGGCTGACCGATCACCGAGAGCAGGTAGGGACCGGTGAGACGGGCGCCGTCGGCGATGATTCCGCCACCCTCGGCGTCCACGAAATAGCTGGACGCCACGACCCGCACGGTCTGCCCGTTCGCCCCGGCGATCTGCATCACCTCGCCGCCGGCGCCGCGCAATTCCTGCACGGCGTTCAGGATCGCGGACGCCTTCACCTTCTCCAGCGTGATCACCAGGCCCGGCCCGACGCCCGGTTTGGTCCCGGCCAGCAGCCCGAGCTCGTCGGCGCGCTTCTCGGCCTCGGCGAGCGCCGCCTGCCGGCCCGCCACACCCGAGGTGAGCTGCCGCTGGCTGGTCTCGAGGGCGCTGATCTCGCTCTGCAGCCGGCTGTCGCGGGCCTCCAGGTCGGAGAGGATCCGCACCAGGTCCTCCTGCCGCGCGGTCGCGAGCCCCTGGTCACCGTCGTTGCTGCGCAGCTGCACCACCAGCGTGAAGCCGAACAGCGCGAGCAGAACGGCGATCAGGGCGCCTGCCGACGAGAGCCGCTGCCAAGGTGGCGGCTTCGTGGGTGGTTCAGCTTCCTTTTCCCGTACGTCTGCAGCACCGGTTTTCTCGGTCACCCGATCGAGCGCGTCCCCGCCGGCGTCGAGCTCCCTCGTCGGCCCGTCGAGATCGTCCGCAACGGGCGCGGGGCGGTCGAGCCTGGTCGTCTCCTCGTCTTCCAGCCGGGGAGCTTCGCTGGGCGTCAGGGCGGCTCCCGGTGCAGGGCGCACATACTCCATAGAGTCCGGTGTGATCGTCTTCTCAGGATCCGGCGACCGGCCCGCGGTGGGCAGGTCCGGGCCGGTGGCCTCGTGCTCGGTCATCCGCGTCACGCCCGGAAGAGGTGCCGTCGGATGGCCGCCACGTTGCCGAAGATCCGCACCCCCAGGACGACCACCACGCCGGTGGACAGCTGACCGCCCACGCCGAGCTGGTCGCCGAGGTAGACGATCAGCGCGGCCACCAGGACGTTGGAGATGAACGAGACGACGAACTGCTTGTCGTCGAAGATCCCGTCGAGCTTCGCGCGCACCCCGCCGAACACCGCGTCGAGCGCCGCGACCACGGCGATCGGCAGGTACGGCTGGAGCGCGGCCGGCACGGTCGGGTGGAACACGATGCCCAGGGCGACACCGGCGACGAGGGCAAGTACGGCGATCATCGGCCGCCTTCCGAGGGAGAGCTGCTTACCGAGCCACTGATCGAGGGAGACGAGGTCGAGGGGGACGGGGAGGGCGACGGGGATGCCACCCGGAGTTTCAGCTCCGTCGCGGCCGGCAGCGTCACATCGCGCACGCCGGTGGCCTCGAACGACATGCCGTACTGCCGCACCAGCTCCTTGAAGAACTGGCCGGCGTAGCCGTCGCGGAAGTCGTCGGCCAGGTCGTCCGGCCCGATCGCGATCACCTCGTACGGCGTGGTCACCGGCTGGAAGTCGACCAGGATCGCCTCGCCGGCCTGCCGGATCGTCGACGTCGCGGTCAGCCGCTGCCCGTTGATGGTGATCGCCTCGGCGCCGAGCGACCAGAGCGCGTTGGTGGCCAGCTGCAGGTCGGTGTCCTTGACCCGGGCCGTGGTGTTGCGCTCGCCGGTCACCGCGTTGATCGGGGTCGGCCCGTCGGCGAGCCGGATCTTGGCGCCCGAGCCCTTCACCGGCGCCAGCCCCGTCGCCGCCTCCAGGTCGCGCAGCCGGGCCGCGGTCGCCCCGCCCAGCTCCCGTTCCCGCAGGCCGGCCACCTCGTCGCCGAGCTGGTCGGCCTTGGCCTGCAGCTCCACGGTCTCGTCGCGGCGGTTCTGCACCTGTTCGACGAGCTCGGCGCGGGCCTTGGTGCGGGCCGGCTCGTCCGCGACCGTCTGCCGGTACGCGACGACGAACAGGAAACCCAGCGCGACCAGGGTGATCATGGCGGCGCTGCTGAAGACCCACTTGCGCGGGCCGGTCGGGTCGCCCTCGACGGCCTTGCGCGCGGCGGCGTCGGCGTATCCGGGGTCGAGCGGATTGCGGAACAGCTCGGTGAGGAAGTCCGGGGCGAAAACCCGTTTGGGCTGCTCTTCCGTCATCCCGCTGCCTTCAGGGCGGCGGCTCTGTCCGCGCGCAGCAGCTGCGCCGTCTGCGCCAGATAGAGGGCCGCGGCCGCCCAGTACAGGCCGAGCGCCCACCAGGCCAGACCCCAGCCGATCGGGGTGAGCCACGACGAGGCGGAGTCGACCGCCTGCGCCAGCAGGATCACCGGGAACGCCGCGAGCAGCACGAACGTGCCGGTCTTGCCGACGTAGTGCACCGGCGGCGGCCCGTACCCGTGGCGGCGCAGCACCAGCAGCGCGACGCCCAGCACCGCCTCGCGCAGCAGCAGCGCCCCGGTCAGCCACCACGGCACCACGCCGCGGATGGTGAAGCCGATCAGCGTGGCCAGGATGTACAGGCGGTCGGCGAACGGGTCGAGCAGCTCACCGAGCCGGCTCACCGAGTTCATCCGGCGGGCCACGAAGCCGTCCACCCAGTCGGTCGTGCCGCCGATGGCCAGCACGATCACGGCGGCGACGTCGTTCTCCGGCCCGAGCAGCAGGTAAAGGAAGAGCGGGACGCCGAGCAGCCGGATGAAGCTGATCACATTGGGGATCGTCCAGATCCGGTTGGAGGCGGCGATGGACGGCGCAGGCTGCTGCGACATCGCGACTTCCTCTCCCCCTCCGGCGCCGGCCGACTTATCCGGACCTGGCCCGGGCAAACAGCCCGGGCGTCATCGACACCCGGACAGCGGTCCCCCGACCGGCCGTGACCGGTCACTCGCCGAGCAACTATAACCAGCCTCGAGGTTCGATCCCGTCACCCGTCGCACGACGCACATCGTGTCCGCCATCCTAGGACAGATCTGGCCGGCCTCGCGGTCGAGGCCGGCCAGTTCCGTGGATCGCGTCTTTCCGGCTGGGGCTAGCTCCCGTGGATCGCGTCTTTCCGGCTGGACCTTGCTACCGCGGATCGATCAGCGACGGCCGCGGCGGGCCCGCACGTAGTCGTCGACGACGTATCGGCCCAGCTCGTCGGCGTCCGGGCTGAAGACCCGGCCGCCGTTGCGCTCGGCGACCTTGGCCACGAAGCGCTGCAGGCCCGGGTCCTCGCCGAGCATGAAGAAATTCAGCGTGGCGCCGAACTTCGTCAGGTGGTCGACCTCCTGCACCGTCGCCCGCACGGTCTCCGGCAGCGGCGGCCACCAGAAGACCCCCTCGCCGTTCTCCAGGTGCGCGGTCGGCTCGCCGTCCGTAACGATCATCACGACCGGCTCGGCGCCCGGGTGCCGCCGCAGGTGCCGGCCGGCCAGGTTGAGGGCGTGCTGCAGGTTGGTGCCCTTCTCCATGGTGGGGTCGATCGCGGCGAGCTGACCCTGCGACAGCACCGACGCGTGCAGCCCGAACCCGATGATCTGCAGCGAGTCCTGCGGGAACTGGGTGGCGACCAGGTGCGACAGCGCGAGCGCGGTCTGCTTCATCGGCCCCCACCGGCCGTCGGCGAACATCGAGTACGACAGGTCGACGCAGAGCGCCACCGCCGCCGACGCCCGCCGCTCGGTCTCGGCGACCTCGAAGTCCTCCGGCTCGAGCCGCACCGGCAGCCCCGGCCGGCCCTGCCCGCCTTGAACCGCCCCGCCTTGAACCGCCCCGCCCTGGACCATCCCGCCCTGGACCGCCCCGCCCTGGACCGCCCCGCCCTGGACCGCCCCGCCGTCAGACGCCCCGGGCCGCGGCCGCACCACCGTGATGCCCGAGCCGGCGCGGCGGCGCACCGCGTTGCCGATCGTGCGCACCACGTCGAGCGGCTGCTCGTCGCCGAACTCCCAGCGCCGCGACGACCCGATCAGGTCGCCGGCCGCGCCCGCGTCGCGCAGGTCGTGCTGGCCCTGCCGTTTGCTCTTGAGCTCGTCGAAGACCTGCGCCAGGGCGGTGCGGCCGAGCCGGCGCAGCGCCTTGGGCGAGAGCGTCAGGCCCTCCTCGTCGCGCTCCACCCAGCCCTGCCGGGTCAGCTCCCGCTCGAGCTCGCGCAGCCGCCGCACGTCGTCGGCCGCCGACCGGCCCAGCTGCCGCTCGACCAGCTCGACGTCGATGTCGTCGAGAGTGGCGCCCGGATGCTCCTGGCCCAGCTGGTCGAGCAGCTCGTCCAGGTCGCCGATCTCGCCGAGGGCGCCCGCCGCCTCGCCGTACCCGAGGTCGCCGGGCCCGCGCACCCGCTCGCCGCGGCCCCAGTTGAGCTGGGGGCGCAGCGCCCGCAGGTTGTCGGTGAGCTCGGCCAGCTGCCCCCGCAGCGGGCCCTCGCCGAGCGCCTGGTCCATCAGGCGCGACAGCTCTTCCTGCTGCTGCGGGCTGAGCGAGCGCATGAGCCGCTCGGCCGCCGCGGCCCGCCGGGCGAGCGAGTCGATCAGCTCGTCGATGTTCTCCGGGTTTTCCGGGAAGAACTGGCCGTGCTTCTCCATGAACCGCCGGAACGCGTCGTCGGTGTTCTCGCCCCGGGCGTGTCGTGCCAGCAGGTCGTTGAGGTCGGAGACCATCTCGGACACGCCCTGGAAGTCGCCGTTCTCCAGGGCCTGCTTCATCCCGGCGAACCGCTGCTCGACCACCTCGCGCCGCAGCCCGTCGAGGATCTGCTGGTAGAGGCCGCGGGCCTCGTCGGAGGCCCAGTCGTACTCCGCCAGCTCCTCCACGGCCCGCGACGTCGACCGGGGCAGGTTGTCGAGGACGGCCTCGTTGAACCGCGCGTCCATGTCGTCGCGGCGGCCCAGCTCGTCGCGCTCGGCCGCGATGGCCTGGTCGAGCAGCTGCTGCGCCCGCGTCACGGCGCCGTCGAGGTTGCCGCGGCGCAGCGCGTCCCGCCGCATGCGCCGGGCCCGGGCGCGCAGCTCGTCGAGCCCGCGCCCCTGCCTTGGGCCCTGCCGCAGCAGGTCGCGCAGCACGTCGCGCAGGGAGTCGCCGGCGAGGACCCGCTCGCCCACCTCGTCGACCGCGGCCCGCACGTCGTAGGGCGGGGCGAGGGGGTCGGGCCCGTCCCGCCAGGCCCCGTACCGGAACCTATTTCCCGCCACTGTCAGCTCCCGTAAAGCGTGCGTCCGTCGTCGGTCAGCTCCTTGGCCAGCCGGCGGGTCAGGTGCAGCCCCTCGAGCACGAACTCGATGCCCGAGGCGGCCTGCCCCGGCGAGGGCGCGTCGCCCAGCCCGAGCCGGTCGAGCACCTTGGCCAGGCCCGGCACCGTCCCGATCTGGCCCAGCAGCTCCTCGGCCGAGACCAGGTCGCCGGTCTCGACGATCGCACCCTCGGCGACCAGGTCGGTGAAGCCGGACAGGTCGAGCCCGCCCAGCCGGTCGCGGAACGTCTCGGCCGTGGCGACCCGCAGCAGGTGCGCGAGCACCTCGGTCTCCCGGCCCTCCTCGCCGCTCTCGAACTCGACCTTGCCGCGCAGCGTCGAGGTGACCGAGGTGGCGTCGCCGATGCGGGCCACCGCCTCGCGCTCGCCGCGCAGGCCCGCCCGGCGCAGCGCCGACGCCGCCAGGGTCTCGGCGGCCGCGATCGCGAACCGCGCCGAGATGCCCGAGCGCGCGTCCACGGCCGGCGACTCGCGCACCGCCCGCGTGTATCGCGCGATCACGTCGATCAGGTGGTCGGGAACGGACGCGACCAGCGCCGCCTCCTGCCGCACCAGCGCCGTCTCGAGCGCCAGGTCGACCGGGTAGTGCGTGCGGATCTCGGCGCCGAACCGGTCTTTCAGCGGCGTGATGATGCGGCCGCGGTTGGTGTAGTCCTCCGGGTTGGCCGACGCCACCAGCAGCAGGTCGAGCGGCAGCCGCAACTGGTAGCCGCGAACCTGGATGTCGCGCTCCTCCAGCACGTTGAGCAGCGACACCTGGATGCGCTCGGCCAGGTCGGGCAACTCGTTCACCGCGAAGATGCCCCGGTTGGTGCGCGGCACCAGCCCGAAGTGGATGGTCTCCGGGTCGCCCAGCGCCCGCCCCTCGGCCACCTTGATCGGGTCGACGTCGCCGATCAGGTCACCGACACTCGTGTCCGGGGTCGCGAGCTTCTCGCCGTACCTCTCGGATCGGTGCAGCCAGGAGATCGGCAGCAAGTCGCCCGTCTCGGCCGCAAGCCGTCGCGAAGCCGGCGTCAACGGCTGATAGGGGTGCTCGTGCAGCTCGGAGCCGGCGATGAAGGGCGTCCACTCGTCGAGCAGGCCCACCAGACCGCGGATCAGCCGCGTCTTGCCCTGCCCGCGCTCGCCGAGCAGCACCATGTCGTGGCCCGCGAGCAGCGCCCGCTCGACCTCGGGCAGAACGGTGTCGTCATAGCCCACGATCCCCGGGAACCGGGGCGCCCCACTACGCAGCCGATCAAGCAGGTTGTCGCGAAGCTCCTCCTTGACGGTCCGAAACTCATGCCCGGAAGCTCGCAGCTCACCGAGGGTACGCGGAAGATCCGCCGGCGGCGCGGGCGTGATAGCGATCGCTGCGTCTGTCACGGACGGAACGCTACTCCGCGGGTGTGACGAAAACCGTGTGAGCGAGATGGCATCGATTCCGGGAATAGGCCGGGAGACGCAGGCCACAGAATGCGAATTGCCCCTGGCCCCCGGCCCGGCCCGGGCGCAGGCTGGCGGCATGACGGAGATCCTGCGATTCGCGGCGTTCAGTGACGACCCCAAGGGCGGCAACCCCGCCGGTGTCGTGCTCGACGCGGGCGGACTCGACGACGAGCGGATGCTGGCCATCGCGGCCGAGGTGGGCTACTCGGAGACGGCGTTCATCACGTCGCGCGAGGACGGCCGCTACCGGGTGCGGTATTTCGCGCCGCTGGCCGAGGTGCCGTTCTGCGGCCACGCCACCGTCGCCACCGCCGTCGCCCTGGGTTCCGGCGACCACCTCTTCGTGACCAACGCCGGCGAGGTGCCCGTCTCCGTCGACGACACCGGCGTCGCCACCCTGACCAGCGTCCCCACGTCGGTCGGCGAGCTGACCGAGGACGACCTGGCCGCGCTGCTGGCGGCCCTGCGCTGGAACAGCTTCGACCTGGACGAGTCGCTGCCGGCCAAGGTCGCCTACGCCGGGGCGTACCACCCGATCCTGGCCGTCGGGAGCCGCCGCCGGCTCGCCGACCTCGACTACGACGAGCCCGCCCTCAAGGCCCTCATGGAGTCCCGCGGCTGGACCACGATCCAGCTCGTCCACCGCGCCACCGACGACACCTTCGACGTGCGCGACCCGTTCCCGGTCGGCGGCGTCTACGAGGACCCCGCAACCGGTGCGGCCGCAGCGGCCCTCGGCGGCTACCTGCGCGAGCTGTGGATCGTCCCCGACGACGCCAACCTGCACCTGCGCCAGGGCGACGATCTCGGGCGGCCCAGCCGCATCACCGTCCGGCTGGTTCCCGGCGAGGCCGGCGTGCGCGTCAGCGGCAGCGCGGTCCCCATCCCCGGCTGAGGCAGTCCCCATCCCCGGCTGAAAATGGGGGCGGCCCTAGGATGGGGCCGATATGAGCGCCACGATGATCGGCCGGGGACTTGCCGCCGGCCACGGTGACCGCATGCTGTTCTCGGGGCTCGATCTCGTGGTGACGCCCGGCGATGTGATCGGGCTCGTCGGGGTCAACGGCGCCGGGAAGACGACGCTCCTGCGTACGCTGGCCGGTCTCGTACCCATGGAAAGCGGCACCGTCACGCTGAGCCCGCCCACCGCCAATGTCGGATATCTCCCGCAGGAGCGGGAGCGGCGGCCCGGCGAGACGGTGCGCGACTTCCTCGCCCGCCGCACCGGCGTCGGCCCGGCCCAGGTCCGGATGGACGCGGCGGCGGAAGATCTCGCCGGCGGCAAGCCGGGCGCCGACGACGAGTACGCCGTCGCGCTGGAGAAATGGCTCGACCTGGGCGGCGCCGATCTCGACGAGCGAGCGGAGCAGGTCGCCGGCGAGCTCGGGCTCGGCGTGGCGCTGGGCCATCCGATGACCGGGCTCTCCGGCGGGCAGGCGGCCCGGGCGGGCATGGCGTCGCTGCTGCTCAGCCGCTACGACATCGTCCTGCTCGACGAGCCGACCAACGACCTCGACCTGGACGGGCTGCGGCGGATCGAGGAGTTCGTGACCGGGCTGCGCGCCGGGACCGTGCTGGTCAGCCACGACCGCGAGTTCCTCACCCGCACGGTCACCAAGGTGCTCGAGCTCGACCTGGCTCAGCAGCAGGTCAACCTGTACGGCGGCGGCTACGAGGCCTACCTCGAGGAGCGCGAGCGGGGCCGGCGGCACGCGCGCGAGCAGTTCGAGGAGTACGCCGAGAAGAAGGACGACCTGCTCGAGCGGGCCCGGATGCAGCGCGCCTGGATGGAGAAGGGCGTCAAGAACGCCCGCCGGAAAGCCCCCGACAACGACAAGAACGCCAAAGCGGCCCGGGTGGAGTCGACCGAGAAGCAGGCGGCGAAGGCGCGGCAGACCGAGCGTCTGATCGAGCGTCTCGAAGTGGTCGAGGAGCCCCGCAAGGAGTGGGAGCTGCGGATGGAGATCGCCGTCGCCCCGCGCAGCGGGGCCGTCGTGGCCACCCTGCGCGACGCGGTGGTGCGGCGCGGCGACTTCACGCTTGGCCCGGTCACCCTGCAGATCGACTGGGCCGACCGGGTGGCGATCACCGGCGCCAACGGCTCGGGCAAGTCCACGCTGCTCGGCGCCCTGCTGGGGCGGATCCCGCTGGAGTCGGGCAGCGCCCACCTCGGGCCGGGCGTGGTGGTCGGCGAGGTCGATCAGGCGCGCGGGCTGTTCCTGGGTGACGACCCGCTGATGCGGGCGTTCGGCGACGCCGTGCCGACGTGGTCCGACGCGGAGGTGCGGACGTTGCTGGCGAAGTTCGGCCTGCGGGCGGCGCACGTGCTGCGGCCGGCCGCGACCCTGTCGCCGGGCGAGCGGACCCGGGCGGCGCTGGCGCTGCTGCAGGCGCGCGGGGTCAACCTGCTGGTGCTGGACGAGCCGACCAACCATCTCGACCTGGCCGCGATCGAGCAGCTGGAGTCGGCGCTGGCCAGCTACACCGGGACGTTGCTGCTGGTGACCCACGACCGCCGCATGCTGGACGCGGTCCACACCACCCGCTACCTGGAGGTCGCCGACGGCAAGGTCGCCGCCTGACCCGCCTGTGGACACCGCCGGAAAGTTGTCATACCCGCATGCTTTCCTGGCCCCGCCCTACCGGGTGGGGGCGGTCCGTGGCGCGCCGGGGTGGCGGTAATTTCGGGGCGATGAGCCGGTGACACGCTTGAAGGCCGTGCTCAGCGCGCTCTCCGAGCCGTACCCGACCGCGTGCGCGATCGCGGCGACCGTGCCGTCGTCGCGGCGCAGGCGGTCGGCGGCCAGCTCGATCCGCCAGCCGGTCAGGTAGTCGAGCGGGCCCTGCCCGACCGCCTGCTTGAAGCGGGCCGCGAGCGTCGACCGGGACACCGCCGCCACGCGGGCCAGGTCGGCGACCGTCCACTGCCGGGCCGGGTCGGCGTGGAGGGCGCGCAGCGCCGGCGCGACCACCGGGTCGGCGAGGCCGCCGAGCCAGCCGGGGCCGGCCGCGGGCGCGGTCGCCAGGTGCAGCCGCAGCATGTGGATGAGCATGACCAGCGCGAGGTGCTCGGCGACCAGGGTGGACGCGATCGGCCTCTCCCGCAGCTCGGCGTCGACCTGGGCGAGCGCCCAGCGCAGGGTGGCCGCGGCGTCGCTGCCGCCGGGCACGTGCAGCACCGGCGGCAGCGCGTCGAGCAGCAGCTCCCGGGCCCGGGAGCCGAAGTCGAAGCGGCCGCCGAGCAGGAACACGTCGTCACCGGTGCCGGTGCGGGCGATCCCGCCGACCGCCGCGGCGAAGACCGGCCCGGCCGGCGTGGGGCGGACGCCGGGGCCGCTGGCCAGCACGAACCGCCGCGGCCGGGTGAGCAGGAAGCAGTCTCCCTCGGCCAGCGGGATCGGGTCGGCGCCCTCGACGGTGAGCAGGCACGACCCGCGCCGGATGGCGTTGAACTTCACGTACGGCGGCGGGTCGAAGTCGAGGGCCCACCCGCCGCCCGCGACCAGGCCCACCGAGAGGTGGCTGGTGGTGCCGACGAGCGCGAGGACGTCCTCGAGGGGATCGGCTTGCTGGACGCTCACGAAACTATCCTGGACCTTGAGCCATTCTGCGTCCAGGTGATCGCGCGCACGATCGACTCATGACACTGATCACCACGCCGTTCACCGCGCTCAGCACCGCCGACGACGTTCTGAAGGGCGTCGACCTGACCGGCAAGCGCGTCATCGTCACCGGCGGCGGGTCGGGGCTGGGCGCCGCGGCCGCGAGGGCACTCGCGAAGGCGGGCGCCGAGGTGACGATCGCCGTCCGCAAGCCGTCGGCGGGCGCCCTCCCCCTCGACCTGGCCGACCTCGACTCGGTCCGCCGCTTCACCGACGCCTGGGACGGCCCGGTCGACGCCGTGATCGCCAACGCCGGCATCATGGCCCTCCCCCACCGCACGCCGGCCCCGAACGGCTGGGAGCTCCAGCTCGCCACGAACTACCTCGGTCACTTCGCCCTGATCAACGGCCTGCGACCGCATCTGCAGGGCGGCCGCGTCGTCATGGTCAGCTCGGGCGCGCAGCTACGCTCGCCGGTCGATTTCGACGACCCGCATTTCGAGCGCCGCCCCTACGACCCGTGGACCGCCTACGCCCAGTCCAAGACCGCCGACGTCCTGCTGGCGATCGGAATCGGCCGCCGCTGGGCCGCCGACGGGATCACCGCGAACGCGATGAGCCCCGGATACATCCACACCAACCTGCAGCGCCACCTCGACGACGCCACGATGCGCTCGTTCGGCGCCATGGACGACGACGGCAACCTGGTCACGCCCGGCCACTTCAAGACCCCGGAACAGGGCGCCTCGACCGAGGTCCTGCTGGCCGCCTCGCCGCTGCTGGCCGGCGTGACCGGCCGCTACTTCACCGACGACAACCAGGAGGCCCCGACCGTCCCCGGCGGCTCCGACCAGAGCGGCGTGGCCGACTGGGCGGTGGACCCGGCCGCCGCAGATCGTCTGTGGGACCTCGGGCTCACGGGCTTGCGGTGAACGGCGCGCCGATCGCCCCCTCGTTGCCGGACCGGTCGAGCCCGCTCAGGCAGTAGGTCGCCGGTCCGGCCGGCGGCGCCGGGTCGGCCACCTGCTGACCCGTACGCCCGGTGGCCACCAGCTTGGCCTGGGTGCCGTCGACCCGGTACAGCGCCCAACTGGCCGCCGCCGGCCCCGCACCGGCCTGGGCGTCGAAGTGCCGCGTTGCCCCGGCCCGCCACACCTTCGTCAACGCGGGCGCGGCCGGCGGGCTGGCCGGGAGCTGCTTCATGACCGGCACCAGAGCCGGCGTCGCGTAGTGGTTCTTGCTGTACAGCGCGACCGACCCCAGCTTGTCGGCCCGGATCATCTTGGCGCTGTAGTGCACCTCGCCCTGCACGCCGTACTTCTCGTCCAGCGCCAGGTGCCGGTCGATCTCGGCCGGGTTGCTCCACGCGCCCTTCTCGCCGACCCGGTAGTCGCCCTGCCCGATCCACAACTGCACGCCGGTGCCCTTGACCAGCGCCGCCCACCACGGCAGCAGCTTGGCGTAGTCAGCCTTGGCGAAGCCGATGTTCCAGTACAGCTGGGGCACGATGTAGTCGACCCAGCCCTGCTGCACCCACTTGCGCGTGTCGGCATAGATCGCGTCGTACGCCTCGAGGCCGTTGGACGCCGAGCCGGCCGGGTCGGACGACTTGTTGCGCCAGATGCCGAACGGGCTGATCCCGAATTTCACCCACGGCTTGAGCTGCTTGATGCGCTCGTTCATCTCGCGGACCAGGGTGTCCACGTTGTCGCGCCGCCACTGCGCGCGCGACTTGCCCTGGCCGTACTTCGCGTAGCTCGCGTCGTCGGGAAAGTCCTGGCCGCTCTGCGGGTAGGGGTAGAAGAAGTCGTCGAAGTGGACGCCGTCGATGTCGTACTTCTGCACCGCCTCCAGCATCGAGTCCTCGACGAATTTGCGGGCGGCCGGGATGCCCGGGTCGAAGTAGAGGCGAGCGTTCTTACCGGTGGGATAGGAGATCGCCCAGTCGCGGTGGGCGAGCAGCGGATGGTTGGGCGCGAGCTTCGCGAAATCGGCGCCGGGCCCGTCGGGGGCGGGCTGCGTTCCCCGGTACGGGTTGAACCACGCGTGGAACTCCAGATTCCGCGCGTGTGCCTCGCTCACCATGAACGCCAGCGGGTCCCATCCGGGTGACTTTCCGTCACGCTTTCCGGTGAGCCACTCCGACCACGGTGCGTAGTCGGACGGCCAGAAGGCGTCACCGCTCGGACGCACGTGCACGAAGATCGCGTTGTGGTGCTGCGCCACGGCGAGGTCGAGCCACTTGTCGTACTCGGCCTTGATCTGGGCCTCGCCGAGGCCGGGCTTGCTCGGGAAGTCGATGTTGAGCACCGTCGTGAGCCACATGCCGCGCACCTCGCGGGTGGCGGTGACCGGCACGTTTCCGCACTTCCCCGCCGTTCCCGCCGGGACCTCGGAGCCCGGCGACGGCGACCACACTCCCCCGGCCGTGGCGGGTGGCTCGTAGACCGCGGCGCGCAGCAGACCGACGCCGAGGACGGCCATCGCGAACAGCAGCGAGACGAGCGGGAGGACGAGCCGGAGGGAGGGACGGCGGCGGTGCATGCCCAACAGTCTGCCTCGCGGGTCGGACAGTTCGCGTCCGGCCGTAGGGTTTCGGCATGGCCGTGGTCGTCGTGGGAGCCGGGATAGCCGGGCTGGCGTGTGCTCGTGAGCTGGTGGACGGCGGGGTGCCGGCCCGCGTGCTGGAACGGGACGCCCGGGTGGGCGGCCGGTTGGCGAGCGAGCGGATAGGCGGCCGCTGGGTGGACACCGGCGCGGCCTATCTCACGGCGGACGACCCGTCGTTCCTCGGCCGGCTGCAGACCTGGCGGATCGACGGGCTGGCCCGGCCGTGGACGGACACGCTGCGGGGCCAGGCGGGTCCGCCGGCGACGCGCTGGGCGGCGCCGGGCGGGCTGAACAGTCTCGCCGCCGATCTCGCGCGCGGCCTGGAGGTCACGCTCGGTGTGGACGTGACGTCCCTGCCGGCCGCCGACGCGGTGGTGCTGGCGATGCCGGGACCGCAGGCCCGGGCGATCGCAGACCTGCCTCTGACCCGGGAACAGTCCTGGTCTCCGGTGGTGACGGCGATTTTGACGTACGGGGAAAGGTCGTGGAGCGATTTTGCCGGGACCTTTGTGAACGACCATCCGATCCTGGCCACCGTGTGTGACGACGGTGATCGGCGGGGGGATCGGGCGCCGGTCCTGGTGGCGCACTCGACCTCGTCCTTCGCCGTCGGCCGCAGCGATCCCGGACCGCTGATGGCCAAGGCGGTCAGCGAGATCCTCGACGTCGGTGACCCGGTGTCAGTGGAGACCCGTTACTGGCCGTATGCGTCGCCTCGCCCCGGTCACGGAGGGTTCGCGCGGGACGGCGATGTCTACCTGTGCGGGGACGCCTTCGGACGCCCCCGTGTGCAGACCGCGTGGCTGAGCGGCAGACTGGCCGCCCGGGCGATTCTTCAGAGGACCGTGCGGTAGACCGCGAGGGTGTCCTCGGCGATGCGTGACCAGCTGAAATGCTCGACCGCGCGACGCCGCCCGGCCAGCCCCATCTCCTTGGCGCGCGACGGGTCCTCGATGAGCTCGGTCATCGCGGCGGTGAGGTCGGCGACGAAGCGGTCGGGGTGCACGGGCGTGCCGGTGCCGTCGGTGACCTGCTCGATCGGCACCAGCAGGCCGGTCTCGCCGTCGGCGACCACCTCGGGGATGCCGCCGGTCGCGGTCGCCACCACGGCGGTCTCGCAGGCCATCGCCTCGAGGTTGACGATGCCCATCGGCTCGTAGATCGACGGGCAGACGAAGACGGTCGCGTGCGTGAGGATCTGGATGACCTCGGTCTTGGGCAGCATCTCCTGCACCCAGATCACGCCGTGCTCGTCGCGGGCCCCGCGCAGCTCGACGGCGAGCGCCTCGACCTCGTCGGCGATCTCCCGCGTGTCGGGGGCGCCCGCGAGCAGGATGATCTGGGTCTGCGGCGGCAGGTCGCGGCAGGCGCGCATGAGGTACGGAAGGCCCTTCTGCCGGGTGATGCGGCCGACGAAGACCACGCTGGGCCGGCTCAGGTCGATGCCGAGCCGCTCGATCACGCCGGTGCCGTGGTCGGGCTTGTACTGATCGGTGTCGATCCCGTTGTAGACCACCTGGATCTTGCCGGGGTCCACCGACGGGTACGCCGTGAGCACGTCGCGCTTCATGCCGCCGGACACCGCGATGATGGCGTCCGCGTTCTCGATCGCCACCCGCTCGCAGAAGCTGGACAGCGCGTAGCCCCCGCCGAGCTGCTCGGCCTTCCACGGGCGCAGCGGCTCGAGGCTGTGCGTGGTGACCACGTGCGGAACGCCGTGCAAAAGTTTCGCGATGTGCCCGGCGAAATTCGCGTACCAGGTGTGGCTGTGCACGATGTCGGTGCCGGCGCAGCCGTTCGCGATCTCCAGGTCCACGCCCATCGTGCGCAAGGCCGCGTTCGCGTCCTTGAGCTCCGCGGGCTCCGGGTAGGCGGTCACCCCCGGCTCGCTGCGGGGCAGGCCAAAACAATGCACACGTACGTCTGCCAGGCGCCGGAGGTCACGGGACAGGTACTCGAGGTGGACGCCGGCCCCGCCGTACACCTCCGGCGGGTACTCCCGCGAGATCAGGTCGACACGCAGCTCGCTCACGCTTGGGAGCCTAGTGCCTGGGGCTGTTCACGGCGCGCCGCCGCCCAAGATCGGGTAACCTGTCGTTCGCTTCTGCAAGGCCCGCATCCGTCTTCGGCTGGCGCTCACGCTGGCGGAAAGTTAGCGTCCTTCCATGGCTGTCAAGGTGCTTGCGATCGTTCTGGCCGGTGGCGAAGGTAAGCGCCTGATGCCCCTGACCGCCGACCGGGCGAAGCCCGGTGTGCCGTTCGGTGGCATCTACCGCATGATCGACTTCGTGCTGTCCAACCTGGCGAACGGCGGCTTCCTCAAGATCGTCGTCCTGACCCAGTACAAGTCGCACTCCCTCGACCGGCACATCACCAAGACCTGGCGCATGTCGACGCTGCTGGGCAACTACGTGACCCCGGTTCCCGCGCAACAGCGGCTCGGCCCGCGCTGGTTCGCCGGCTCGGCGGATGCCATCTACCAGAGCCTGAACCTCATCAACGACGAGAACCCCGACTACGTCATCGTCTTCGGGGCCGACCACATCTACCGCATGGACCCGAAGCAGATGGTCGACGACCACATCGCCTCGGGCGCGGCCGTGACGGTGGCCGGCATCCGCCAGCCCAAGTCCCTGGCCGACCAGTTCGGCGTCATCGACGTGGGCCCCGACGGCAAGAAGATCCGCGCGTTCCGCGAGAAGCCGAGGGACGCCGAGGGCCTGCCCGACTCCCCCGACGAGGTGTACGCCTCGATGGGCAACTACGTCTTCACCGCCCGGGCGCTGATGGAGGCGGTCACCAAAGACGCCCAGAACCCCGACAGCAAGCACGACATGGGCGGCAACATCATCCCCATGCTGGTGGAGCACGGCGAGGCCAACGTCTACGACTTCCGCGACAACGAGGTCCCCGGCGCCACGGACCGGGACCGCGGCTACTGGCGCGACGTGGGAACGCTCGACAGCTTCTACGAGGCCCACATGGACCTGATCGCCACGCTGCCCATCTTCAACCTGTACAACCACGACTGGCCCATCTTCACGAACTACGGCTCCTGGCCCCCGGCGAAGTTCGTCCACGACTACTTCGACCGCCAGGGCCGGGCCATCGAGTCGATGATCTCCCCCGGCGTCGTGGTGTCGGGCTCGCTGGTGGAACGCTCGGTGATCTCCCCGAACGTACGGGTCAATTCGTGGGCCCACGTGGAGGGCTCGGTCCTGATGGAGGGCGTCTCGGTGGGCCGCCGGGCGATCGTCAAGAACGCCATCATCGACAAGAACGTGAGCATTCCCGAGGGCGCCCAGATCGGCGTCGACCTCGACCGCGACCGCAAGCTCTACACAGTGTCCGACAACGGCATCGTCGTCATCGGCAAGGGCCAGCGGGTCGAGCTCTGAGCAACCCGGTGGCGCCGTCCCACGACGGCGCCGCCGGTTGTTCTCCGCTATAGGGTGGTAACGGCCATCACTCTGGCGGCGGAGGAATCCATGGCGGTGCCGGTCGAGAAGGCCCTGGGCGCAGCGGTCGGGCCAATTGTCCGTCGACTGTGGCAAGACATGGTGAAGGTGCCTTCCGGCGCCGGCCTTGCCGGTGAACCGATGCGCCTCGACCCGCGCGTGCCGTTCAGCCAGCCTCGCAAGGAGCTCGGCGATGCGGAGATCAGCCGTCTCGCCGCGAAGCTGGCCAAGCGCCTGGGCGAGCTGAGGCGAGTCGAGTTCCCCTCGGCAACCGACGGGGATATGACGGCGGCCGCGGACGCTGCCGGCAAGGCCCTCGCCCGGGCGGCGCCGATCGACATCGCCCTGATGTTCGAGCTCGACCTCGACCCGGTTCGCCTCGTGGACCGGGTCGCCGCGGTCCCCTTCACGGCGGCGCGGCGAGACCGGATGGGCGAGGTGGAGGGCCGGATCTACGAGGTCGTCCTCCACCAGGCGGCCGTCCACATAGTCGACTTCTTCACGTCGCGGCCCGAGTTCCTGCTCCGCGCCCAGGTCGAGCAGCTTCGACGGGCGGGACGGCAGGAGGACCTCCTCCACGCGATCGCCGCCGCGCAGGTCGCACCCACGGCCGACTACGTACGGTTCGAACGGGAATACCGCGAGGCCATGGCTCGCAGCATGAATCGGATCCGGACGTACGGCTTGCGCCCGGAGCGGTTCCGCGGAGAGCTGCGCAAAGAGCACGCCCTGGACACCGCGTACATCCCGTTGCGAATGTCGCCGGCCGACCGGACCACCGATCCCGACACGCCGGTAGCAGTGGGCGGCAGACCGGCCGGCGAAGTCCTGTCCGGCTGCCCACGACTCATCCTGACCGGGTCGGCCGGCTCCGGGAAGACGACCGCGCTGCAGTGGCTTGCGTTGACCGCGGCGGACGCGCTCGAGCATCCGGCCGGCCTGCAGCCCGGCCTTGTCCCGTTCTTCCTGCCCATGCGCGAGTTCAGCAAGGACGCGCGGTTCCCCCGGCCGGAGGAATTCCTCGACGCGGTTGCGCCGTTGCTGGCGGGTGACAAGCCACCGGGCTGGGTCCACGACTGCTTACGCACCGGTCGTGCCGTGGTTCTTGTCGACGGCATCGACGAGGTGCCGCGGGCCCGGCGAGGCGAGGCACTCGAGTGGGTGCGGCAACTGGTCGAGCAATGGGATCGTGCCCGGTACGTCATCACGTCCCGGCCGGCCGCGCTCGAGGAGGCGTGGCAGGAACTGGACGGTTTCGCCTCCTACGAGATCCAGCCGTTGTCGCCGGCCGAGGCCGCCACGCTGATTCGTCGCTGGCAGGAAACTGTTGGGCTTGACGACTGGGAGGCAGAAAGCCTCGACGATTTCGTCGGACAGCTGCCGTACGTGTCAAGACTCGCCATGCTGCTTCGCAATCCCGCCATGTGCGTGCTTGCCGCGCGAGTCGCCACGGAGAGACATCGCCTCTTTGCCGGCGTTCTCGGCCTCTGCGAGGAAAGTATCCAGTTGCTCGTCGAAACCCGTGATGTCGAACGCGGTCTGGGTTCAATCGAGCGCGTGTTCGTCAATTATCGCCAACGTGTCCATATCCTGGGCCATCTGGCTTGGTGGATGACCCGAAACAACCTGTACAGCGTTCGGCTGGACGAACTGACGAATAAGGTGCGCGATATCGCCGCCATGTTCGACGCAGGGCCCATCGATGTGGGCCTGTCCTCTGAGCAGGTCCAGGCCGAGCGCGTCCAGGGCATCGTTCAATATCTGTTGGTTCGATCGGGCCTGATCACCCTGACCGCTCCGGACGAGGTTTCCTTCACCAACGACGTCCTTCGCCACTACCTCAGCGCAAGGAGCGCTCTGGACAGCAATGACGAACCCCTTCTCATGAAGTACGCCGAGGAGGGGGCGTGGAACGAGGTTGTCGTTTTCGCGATCGCCCTTCAACTCGAGCGCGGCGAGGGCTCGTCGCTGGCGGAGGCGCTGATCGAGCGAGCCGGATCCCACCCACGGGTGGCCCGGGACCTGTACCAGCTGGTGTGCGCCGGTATCGCCGAGGCAGCGACACAGCAGGATGCGCACCGGATCCTGCGGCTCATGCTGCCGGTGCAAGGGGTTGAGCAGGCCGGCGACCTGGCAGTCTGCGGGCCTGCCTTGCTGCCGCTGCTCGCTGAGCAGGACGCATCCGACGAGAACGCGGCTGCGGGCATCGTCCGGACCGCCACTCTGATCGGCGGCGACGCGGCACTCGACGTCATCGAGCGATTCCGCGACGACAGCCGACCGGCCGTCGTCACCGAGCTCGTTCGCGGCTGGAACCGCTTCGATCCCGAGCCGTACGCACGGCAGATCCTGGCCGGGGCGTCGGTCGGGAACCTCACCGTCTCCATCGACGACAACGCCTACCTCGGGCCGCTTTCCCATCTCCGGCGGCTGCGGCAACTCCGCTGCACAGGATCGTTCGACGACGTGGCGGCGTTGAGCACCGTTCTCGGCCGGCTCGGCGAGCTGACGTTCGAGCGTTGCCCCGGGCTGCACGACCTCAGTGCGCTGCGCGCGGCAGGTCTGCACCGGCTGGCGGTACGCGACTGCCCAGTCGACCTGTCCACCATCGATCCCTCGGCCGCGGCGGAATTGAGCCTCTCCTACTCGGTCTCCACTCCCGAGCTCGACACCCTCGATCCGGCGGTCGCCCTGACGGATCTGGTGGTGCGACCCACGGCGGCCAGGCTCGACCTGACGGCACTCAAGCCCCATCAGCGGCTGCGCCGCCTGTCGGCCCCCGGGTGGCCGTCGAGCGCCGAGTTCGCCGTCCTGGCCGGGTTGCCGGATCTGCGCGAGCTCCACCTGACCGCGGCGGTCATCGACGACTTCGGGCAGCTCGAAGGGCTGGCCGCGCTTGAGGAGCTGCACATCTCGTTCTATACGGCGCCGGCCGACGCCACCCCTTTGGAGCGGCTGCCCGCGCTGTCGCGACTCCGCCTGGAGCACCTCGGCTTCGGTCCCCTGCCGTTCCGGTCGCCCAGCATCTCCGGCGACGTGGAAATCAGTCAGCCCGGCCCTGCTCGTCCGGATTAACGACGCTCGCGGAGGGTCTGGGACGGTGACATGCCGAAGCGGGCCCGATAAGCGCCCGCGAAGCGCCCCAAGTGCGTGAAGCCCCACCGGTACGCCACCTCGGACACGTTGACCTGCCACGGGTCCGATTTCGACAGCTCCGCGTGCACGCCGTCCAGCCGCAGACGCCGCAGGTAGGCCAGCGGCGATATGCCCACGTGCTGGCGGAACGACTCCTGCAACACGCGCACCCCGACGCCCGCGACCGCGGCCAGGTCGGTCGCCGTGAACTGGCGCCATGGCTCGGCGTGCATCGCGTCCAGGGTGCGCTTCACCGTGCGGGGGCGTCGCGGCCCCAGCATGCCGGCCGGCTCGTCGCCGTACGGGTGCTCGACCGTCAGGGCCAGGCCGCTGACCACCATGTCGCGCCAGCGGGCCGCCATCCGCGGTGAGGTGGCCAGGCCGTCCTCGCTGCACAGCTCGGCGTGCAGCAGGCGTACCAGCGCCGACCACGTACGGCCGGGGCCGTCGACCAGGTTGAAGCTCTCGCCCAGCAGCAGCGGCGACACGATCTGCTGGTCGAGGGCCGCGTCCAGCTCGCGCTCGAGCGCGGCCCGCTCGACCTTCACGCTCAGCAGGCGGGTGTCGCCGGGCCACTCCAGGTCGATGTCGCCGACCGGGCGGTAGACCGCGGCCCTGGTCGGGTCGGCCAGCACGATCGCGCCGCGATGCCGGGATCGCAGCGAACCGGTCAGCGGGGCCAGGACGTGGTAGGACGTTTCCAGGTCGGCGATGTTCACCCGCACGTCAGCGCCGTACGTGATCTCACCGACCGTGATCGGCCCGAGCATGACCACGTCGCCGGCGAAGGCGAAGCCGCCGCCGTTGCCGACCGGATTGACCTGCAGCGGACCGTAGAAGAGCTTGCGGCAGAACGCCCTGGCCTCGTCCACGTCGCTCGTCCGCAGAGCGACGTGGACCGGGGAGTCCCCCGGGTGGACAGCCATGCCGTCCACCCTAGACCCGAACCGTCACCCACCGCTCATCGGAAACTACCCATACGTTCGGCGTTACGCCACGGTGAACGCCCGAACGGTCAGGCGACGCCCACCGCGGCGGCCGGCCAGTCGAATTCGGCCACGCCGCCGTCGGGGACTTCCACCTCCGCGAGCGGCGTCACCGGGTCCTGCCAGACGGTGTACCGACCGGCGGGCAGGCTGTCGATGACGACGGCGAAGGAGACGCCGCTGCGGACGTAACGGGCCCGGACAGCGGCATGCGTACGCCGTGCCGGATCCGTGACCGGGCTGACCTCGATCTCGTGACCGTGCAGCCGGCCGGGGGTGTGGATGACCATCGCCCCGATGCCGGCGCCGATGTTGAGGACGACGGTGCCCTGCCCGGAGGGCGCCATGGTGTGGTGATCGTGGCTCATGGGTTGTTGAATCCATCGAACGGAGTACCGAGGAACGGGAACTTCTTGAGCAGGCCCGAGCTGACGTTCTTGATCGACAGCCCTTGCTCGACCAGGCCGGCCGCCGCGTCGGGCTTGAAGGTCTCGTCGACCAGGGCGAACGTGACGCCCGCGATGGCCCGGATCGAGATCGAGACGACGTCGTCCTCGATGCGCCGGCCGTTGGGGAAGCCGGCGAGATCGCCCGCGAGCACGCCGAACGCCTTCGGCTCCTTCGCCGGCGGCACCGCGGTGTTGAGCCGCAGCATGTCCGACTTGGTGTCGCCGGTGGCGTTCTGGAAGTTGTCGATCAGCCCGTCCGGGATGCCGGTGAGCAGGATCGCTACCAGGTCGGCGCGGGCGGTGCCGGCCTTGTTCAGCTTGTCCAGGTTGTCGAACAGGCCTGGGTACAGAACCGGCAGCAGCCCGGCCAGCTCCGGCTTCTCGACGAACTGGGCGAACCGCTTGTCCTCCGAGGGCGGCAGCGCGTTCCACGTGTCCTTCTGCGCCATCGGCACGATGACCTCGTTGAACAGCGGGTTGCCGAGTCGCGAGACCTGCACCTGCGGGCCGACCTCGACGTCGGTGTTCTTCTTGTCGCCCTGGCGCACCTGCACCTGCCGGCGCGACGCCGACGTCCAGACGCCGATCACGGCGCCCGGGTCGCGGCCGCGGACCTTCTTCTTGCCGTCGCGGCGCACCATGTGCAGCGGCACCTGGATGGCGATCGAGTGCACGTTCAGCTTGTCGGTCGCGTTGACGGCCTTGCCGGCGTAGTTGAACAGCGCCTGCCCGACGAGGTGCTTGTCCTGGAACGGCCGCAGCGTGCCCAGGTCGAAGATCGAGCCGAGGTCGACGAAGAACGCGTCGGCGCGCTGCCCGGCGAAGACCTTCTCGCCGGTCTTGAGCTTCTTCACCGCGTCGGTGGCGAGCTTGTCGTAGTCGGGGATGGAGAGCTTGCCGACGTTGCACGGCGGGCACGGCAGTTTCTGCGCGAGCACCGTGCTCTTGCCGTGCGAATCCACCTTGGTGACCGAGTAGAACTGCCGGCGATTCCAGTTCTCGTCGTCCAGCGACTTGATCTGGCCGGTGTTGTACAGGAACGTCTTGTCGTTGCGCAATTCAGTGCGGAACCGGAACTGGTACGTGAGATCGGGCCGCGCGTCGCCGTTCGAGTCGATGTGAATCTCGTACAGGACGTCATCGCCGAACTCGAAGAAGTTCGGTCCGCTCGCCGGAAGCTGCAGCGGGACATAGTTCGCGATGATTGTCACGGTGTCCGGATCGTCGGGGCTGACGAACGCGTACAGGTCGGACGAGTCCGCCACCGGGTCCTTGCTGATCTCCGGGGCTTCGCGGTGTGAAGACATCAGCGCTTCACCGCTTTCAGCAGGCGGGCGGCGAGTTTCTTGTCGGTGAGCGTCGTTTTCGACCCACCCGAGAAAATGTCGAACGTGCCCTTCGAGGCGTCCCGCAGCGAGATGACCAGCGGCTGGCCGTCGTCCTTCGCGGAGGTCTCGCCGGCGAGGCTCAGCCCGGTGACACCGGCGACGGAAACTCCGACCCCCGCGGTAGCGGCAATCGCGAGAACCCTGCGGCGTGACAGGCGGTTGACCGCCCGGCTGCCGTAACGAACACGACTCATGCTCGGCCTTTCGTCATTTCTTTCGGAAGGACTGGGATGGGCTAACTCTGTCGACGCCCATCAGTACGAGGGCCGAACCGTTGTGGTTCAACGGTTTTCGCGACGTTTCCGAAGAAGGCCGTTAATCAGCGCGTACGCCAGAACGCCGCCGCCCAGCAGGAGCGCGCCGGCAACGATGCCGTGACCGAGCGTGACCTGGCTTTGCTCACCGACCGGAGTGATGGCCTGCGTCTGCTGCGGCGCTTCGCTGGTTTCCTCGGCAGCGGCGGGGGCCGGCGCCGCTTCTTCCGTGGCGGATGGCGAGGGAGAGGCCGAAGGCTTCTTGGTCGCGACCGATTTCTTGGTGGCGACCGGCGCCGCGGAGGCGGGTGTGGAAGCTTTCTTGAAGACGACGTCCGAGC
Source organism: Actinoplanes sp. CA-142083 (assembly GCF_050942195.1). Taxonomy (NCBI): domain Bacteria; kingdom Bacillati; phylum Actinomycetota; class Actinomycetes; order Micromonosporales; family Micromonosporaceae; genus Actinoplanes; species Actinoplanes sp. CA-142083. Next base: position 4,622,760 of record NZ_CP192076.1, on the reverse strand, counting down.
ACGAGTAGTAGGTGTCGGGCGTGCTGGATGTCTGCCACACGATGTAGAGGATGTGCCGCCCGGTCCGGTCCGACGGCAGCTTGACGCTCATCTGGTACGCGCCGTCCCGCAGCGGAGGGTCCTTGATCTCCGCAAGCTTCGACCCGAGATCCGCCCAGGCCAGCTTCTTCGACGGGTCGAACCCCTGCTTGGTCAGATAGATCCGGAAACTTCCCGCGTGCGGCAGCGTCGCCCGGTACTTGATCGCGAGGGACTTTCCGCCGGTAACCGTGGTCGAAGGAAAGTCGTCGCGCGCCAGATCCAGACCCTTGAAGGCGTCCAGCCCGCCGCTGCACAACTTTCCGTCCGGCACGAACTTCTTGTCGTTGCCGTTGACGTTCGGCACGCGCAGGTTGTCGAACGTCCCGAACGGGCCTCCGTTGGCGGCGCGGGCCGCCTTGCAGGCCGCCGTGCCGGTGGCGGTCCCGCCACCGGCGGCGCAGGCGGCGGTCCGGCTGATCGGCGTGGTCGGTGCCCCGTGCGCGAATGCCGGCGCGCCCGCTAGCAGCGGCAACACCCCCGCGACAGCGGCAGCGGCGGCCAATCGGCGGATCATGACGGTCTCCCCAGGTATCTCGAGCAGTGTTGCCGGGAAGAGATACGGAGAAGCGTGGTCAGCCGTTCACCTTTGCGGCCGGTGTGATTGCATGGCGGGGTTACCACCCGAACCGGAGGACAATCATGGACAAGCCCGAGATCGGCCCGATCCAGGGCGACCCGCCCGCCGACCTGGTGATCGAGGACATCACCGTCGGTGACGGCCCCGAGGCGAGTGCCGGGCAGCACGTGACCGTGCACTATGTCGGCGTCTCGCACTCGAGCGGGGCGCAGTTCGACGCTTCCTGGGACCGGGGCGAGCCATTCGCGTTCCCGCTCGGCGGCGGGCAGGTCATCGCCGGCTGGGATCAGGGCGTGCAGGGAATGAAGGTCGGCGGCCGCCGCAAGCTCACGATTCCGCCGCACCTGGGTTACGGCGCGCGCGGCGCCGGCGGCGTCATCAAGCCGAACGAGACCCTGATCTTCGTGGTCGACCTGCTCGGCGTTCAGTAGTCGTGGCGTTCCGGGAGGCGGGCCACTCACGGCTCGCCTCCCGTTCCATTTTTCCAGGCCTACCGGAACAGCGTGAGGTCGATGGATTCGGCCATGGCTCGCTGGCCCGCGATGTTCGGGTGCAGATGGTCCGCCTGGTAGGCCGGCAGCACCTGGCTCGGCAGTTCCGGATCGCGAATGGCCGCGTCGAAATCGGCGACGCCGTCGAAAACGTGGCTCGTCCGCACCCAGGCGTTCACTTCCTGCCGGACGGCCTCCTGCCCGGGTGAGAAGCAGCCCACGTCGCACCCGAACGGCGTAATCGTTGCCCCGATGACCCGGATGCCGGCCCGGTGCGCGCGCGTCGCGATCGTCTGCAATCCCGCGATCAGGTCCGGCGCCTTCGCGTTGTATCCGATGTCGTTGATGCCGTCCGCGAGGATCAGATAGCGCGCGCCGGTCTGCTCGCGCACATCGGCCTTTTCGCGTTCGATTCCGGAGATGCTGGTGCCCGCGCCGCAACAGTCGGTCCGGTCGGTGAGCACCTGGTTGCCGCCGATGCCCTGGTTGAGCACCCCGTAGCGCCCGCCGAGCCGCGCGGCCAGCACGTCGGTCCAGCGATCGTTGCCGTTCCAGGTCGTGTAGGCGCCGTCGGTGATCGAGTCCCCGAGCGCGACGATGCTTCCCCTGACCCCGTGCCCGGGCCGGACGTCCACGCCGTCCAGCCAGAACCACGAGTTGACCGTCTCCGTGAAGGCCGCCCCGCCCTTTCCGGCCTGGTTTCCGTCCGCGACGAACTGCGTTCCCTGCGCCGCGTCGTGTCCGGTGATCGCCGCCGCGTTCCCGCCACTCGTCACGTACACGTCAATCGCCAGATCTTGACCTGAGGCGACGCTCAGCGGAACCGGATCGCTGACGACCGTGCTTCCCTTCTTGACCGTCACCGCGCCGCGCCCGCGGAAAGTTACCCGCCGTTCGCTCCCCGGCGCGAGCTCGGCCGCCCCCGAGGCCACCGCGCGCGCCACCCCCACCGCCCCGAACGTCACGTCGGCCTCGCCAAACGTGTTCGAGAGCCGCAGCCGCAGCGATGACCCGCCGATCGTCGGGTGAACCAGCATTCGCAGCGTCTGCGCCGCGAAGACCGGCCCCGCCTCCCGCTGTGGACTCGTGGACCAGGCCCCGGTCCACCCCGGCGCCGCCGACGCGGCGCCCGGTATCGCGAGGGCCACGAGCAGCGCGACCGCTAAATACATGAGTCTCGATGTCTTGAGCATGGCATCGATCGTCGTCGAACCGCTTCGATACGGCAAGCAATCGTCCACTCACCGGATGCGCACGCCCGCCGGAAAAGGCAGACTGCCGGGGATGGACGTCGATCTCGCCGGACTCGCCCGGCCCGGCCTCTGCCTGGGCGGCCGATACCGCCTGGTCGAGGCGATCGGGGCAGGCGGGATGGCCGTGGTCTGGCGCTCGTGGGACACCGTGCTGACCCGTACGGTCGCGGTGAAGCTCTTGGCCACCCACCAGCGCGACCCACGCCTGGCGCAGATCCGTCGCGAAGCGCGGATCGCCGCCCAGCTCTCCCACCCGAACATCGCCCAGGTCTACGACTACGGCGAGTCGGTCGTGTCCGGCGAGCTCGTGCCCTGCGTGGTGCTGGAGCTGATCACCGGCGGCACCCTGCTCGACCGCCTTCGCGACGGCGACCTCCCGGCCGCGCGGTCGCTGCGCATCTGCGCCGAGGTCGCCTCCGCCCTGGCCGCCGCCCACGCCGCCGGCCTGGTTCACCGCGACATCAAGCCCGCCAACATCATGCTCGCCCCCACCGGCGCCAAGGTCGTCGACTTCGGCATAGCCGCCACCCGCGGCCCCGGCGCCGACGGCAACGCCATCTTCGGCACTCCCACCTACACGGCCCCCGAACGCCTGACCGGCGACGAGGTCCTCCCCGCATCCGATGTGTACGCCCTGGGGATGCTGCTCTACCGCCTGCTCTCCGGCCAAGCGCCCTGGGCCGGCTCCCCGCCCCAGCGAGTCCTCGCCAACCACTTGCACGCCGAGCCGCCGCCGCTCGTGCCGCTCGCTCCGGTGCCCGACGAGGTGCTCGAACTGTGCGCCCGCTGCCTGCGCAAGGACCCGAACGAGCGGCCGACGGCCCACGAGGCCGCCCAGCTGCTGTCCGCCGCCGCAGACGCTGGTGCCGCAGACGTCGACGCCGCGGGCGTTGGGGCCGCTGGGGGTGCCCTCCCGTCAGGTCCCGGCGCGGCCGAGCCGTCCACGGACATTCAGGAGCCGGCGCGGAAGGCATCCCGCGTCGTTCTCTACCTCATCGCCGCCGGCATCGTGCTGGCGATCGCGACAACGGCCGGTTGGCTCGTCACCCGCGGCGCCCCCGCCGAGCCGGCCCCGCCCCCTGCGGCCGTCGCCAGGCCGCCAACCGCCGGCGCGACCAGCCCGCCAGCCGCCCGCGGGTCGAGCCCTCCGCCCGCCGCCACGGCACCCCCGGCGCTCGGCCCCACGCTCGCGACGACCCCGCGCCCGGCCGGCACCCAAGGCACGATCGCCGGCCTGCCCGCACCAACCACCACCCCGCCGGCCGCCCCGACCACGACGTCCGTTCCCGCATCGACGACCCCGCCACTACCAGAGCCCGTGGAACGCACGCTCACCTCGCGAGGCGGCACCGTCACCGCCGACTGCCCCTCCCCGGCCACCGCGCGGATCCTGTCCTGGACCCCGGCCCGCTCCTACCGCATGGAGGAGGTCGACACGACGCCCGGTCCGTCGCCGGCGGCCACCTTCCGCCACGGCGCCGACGTCGTCACCATGACCGTGACCTGCGAGGCCGGCGTGCCCCGCTCCGAAATCACCTGACCGGTCGCCACAGGCTCTGGTCCTGGACGGTCCGGACCCGCCGGTCGACGCGCTGCTCTCATCCGCCGTTCCCCGCGACGGCCGTGACCCGCTCAGATCCGCGTTCTCGCCTGCTCGATGTGGTGGACGATGGCGTGCGCACCATGCGCGCTCGCCAGGGCGTGCGCCTCGTCGAGTATCGCCAGCGCGTCCGGGCGGCGATCCTGGGCGGCGGCGATGTAGGCCAGCCCGATCATGTTGGACGCCACGCCCGGCATCGCTCCGGCCTCGCGGCGCAGCCGGGACGATTCCTCCAGCAGGTCGCGGGCCTCGTCGAGCCGGCCGGCCGCGTGGGCCGCGATGCCCAGGTGCCGCAGCGCCTCGGAGCGGGTTGCCTGGTCGCCGGCCTGAGCGGCCTTTTCCAGGTACGGAAGCGCCGTTTCATTGTCACGCCGGATGAACTGGTGCAGGCAACCGATCCAGAACAGCGCCTCGGCCTCGCCGCGCGTGTCGCCGAGTGCGCGGTAGAGCTCGAGGGCCCGCTCGAACGACGGCAGCTCGGCGGGATCCTCCACGGGCGACGAACCGGGCGACGAACCGGGCGACGAACCGGGCGCGCTTTGGAACCGTGCGTGGGCGATCAGCCCGCGCGCCAGCGCCACATCCGCCTCGACCGCGTCCAGGCCCCGCCAGGCGTCGTCCAGCCCGCCGGGATCGCCGCCGAACACCGCCCGTTCATAGGCCTGCCGAGCGCGTTCGATCCGCCCGTCGCTGCTCATCGCCGCCCCCAAAAGCCCGCCGCCAAACCCCGACGGCCAAAAGGGCCGCCGCCAAAAGCACGCAGTCTAGTCAGGCGATCCGCGGGGCCGGAACGGATTCCGGCCCCGCTGCCGACGTCGACGCTCAGGCGACCGCGACGTCGAAGACGTGCATGATGCCCTTGTCGGTGGATGGGGGCAGGAGCACGGCGTCGACCTTCTTGGTGCTGTCCAGGGCGACCGGGTCGGTGGCGAACACGCGGAACGTGCCGGTGCCGGCGGTGCCGTTGGCGTTGTTGCGCCCGGAAAGGGTGATCACGGCGGTGTTGCCGGCCGGCGCCGTGGCGGCCCAGTCGGCCAAGGAGACCGGCACCGGCTGGGTGGTGCCGTCGGTGTAGACGACCGTGGCCGTGCCGGCGGCCGGGCCGTTGGTGGACAAGCCCAGGAACGAGACGCTGGAAGCGGCGGCATCGGGCAGGTCGACCCGCTGGCCGTGCGGGATCCAGTTGTCGGGAGTGCCCGGAGCCGCGGACGGCCACGTAAAGATGATGCCGGTGGAGCCGAGCGGCAGCGAAGCGCCGGGCGCCAGCGCGGTGCGGGAGAGGGACCAGTCGCTCAGGTCCATCGAGCCCAGGTTGCCCTGGCCGTCCGGCGTGGTGCCGATGTTGTTGCGGGCGTCGGCGCCATCCGTGTACGAGGGCGGGACGTCCCGGGCGCCCGTCCCCCACGTGCCGGGCGTGGCCGACATCGTGAAGTCCAAGCGGCCGCCGGTGCGGACGAAGCGGGCGTCCAGCCAGTTCGCGGTCTGGCGAGAGCCGTTGACCCGCAGGCCGGCCACGTACTTGTTGCCGGAGGCGACGCCGGGGGCGGTGATGCGAATCGTACGGTGGCTGCCGACCGGGTCGATGGTGATGCCGCGGAACATCGGCGCGCTGATCACCAGGTCGCCGGTGCCGTAGATGGCGGGGTAGACGCCCAGGTTGGCGAAGACGTACCAGGCGCTCAGCGAACCCTGGTCGTCGTTGCCGGGCAGGCCCGACGGGGACACGTCGTACATTTCCGAGACGGCCCGGTAGAGGACGTCGACGGAGGATGACGGCGACTGCAGCCAGTTGTAGACCCACGGGGTGTTGAAGGCGGGCTGGTTGGAGAGGTAGTTGCCGGTCTGGGTGTAGGCGCCGGCGTCGAGCTGGGCCATCAGCGCGTCCAGCTGGGCCTTCGCCGCGGCCATGCCACCGCGGGCGGCGATGAGCGTGGACATGTTCTGCGGCACGAGCCAGCCGTACTGGTAGCCGGTCGACTGGTTGAACTGGCCCCGGCCCGAGCCGTCCTCACGCACCCGCAGGTCGAAGGAGCGGTCGAAGCCGGTGCGCTCGCGGGGCCGGATGTGCTGGGTGACCGGGTCGAAGACGTTCATCCAGTTCTGCGCGCGAGCCATGAAGAATTGCTGTGATTCGACGTCCCCCAAACGAGACGCTAGTTGGGCGATCGCGAAGTCGTCGATGGAATATTCCAGGACGCGGGAGGTGGCGAAGTCGCCCTTCCGGTTCTCGATCAGGCCGGTCGCGAAGTACTGGTAGCCGTCCGAACGGGAGGTCGAGGTGGCGGGCAGCTTCTGGGTGGCGACCATCGAGGCCAGCGCGGCCTTCCGGTCATAGGAAACCGCGCCCATGTCGTCGAGGGTCGCGAGGATGACCTGGTAGTTGTCGCCCTGCATGCGGGCATTGCCGGGCGCCCACGAGCCACGCTGCGCCACCATGTCGACGATCGACTGCTGCATGTCGTTGGCGACGGACGGGAAGGTCAGCGCGATGAGCTGGGCCTGGCTGCGGTACATGTCCCAGCCGGATCCGGCGAAGTTCAGGTTCTCGTAGAAGTGCCGGCCCCGCGACACGACGTGCACCTGGTTGTCGTAGCCGAGGTACTGCCCGTTCACGTCGTCGCGCACGTTCGGGTGCAGCAGCGCGTGGTAGAGAGCGGTGTAGAAGGCGGTCCGCTGGGCGTCGGTCCCGCCGGCGATGTCGATCGTGCCGAGGGCCTGCTCCCAGAGGCAGCGCGCCTGCGCCCGCACCTTCTCGAACGACGAGCGTCCCACTTCACGCGAGCGGTTCGCCGCGGCGTTGTCCACGCTCACGTAGCTGAAGCCGGTCTGGGCGGTGACCCGGGCGCCGGAGGCGAAGGTGATCCAGGCCCCGGTGTCGTGCCGGTAGTCCACGCTGGTGTCCGTCCCGCTCTTGAGAGCGTGCGCCGACCCCGCGGTCATGACCCCGTCGTTCCACGTCCCGTAAGAAACAATAGGCTGATCATATTTCGTAGAAAAATAGGCCTTGTAGAAATTTCCGACATCGCACACGTCGGTGCCATACATCCAGCCCGACACTGTACGCGCGACGGGGTCAATGGTGACCGAGCTCCCCAATGTCCGGTTGTTTGGTCCGGACACGTCCAGGATCAGCGAAGCGGCGCCCGGGAAAGCAAACCGCGAAACCGCCGTACGAGTGGAGGCAGTCAGCTCAGCCGTGACGCCATTGTCGAGCCCTACCTTGTAATACCCCGGCGACGACTGCTCGTTGGCGTGACTGAAGCCGAGGTAATACCCCTTCACATCCACCGAAGGATTCACCGGCAGCACACCGTCGGGCAGCGCGCCCGCGTACGGGATGGTCGGGAATTCATATCCCCCGTAGCGGCCCGTGCATCCGGTGCCCGAGTACCGCGTCATCCCGAACCCGCGGATCAGCGAGGCGGTGTACTCGTATCCGCCCTTCTCCCCCACGAGCGCGTTGCCGGCCTTGTAGGTGGTGGGCGAGGGCTGCACCATGCCGAACGGCACCGCCGCGCCGGGGAACGTGTTGCCGTACGCGTCATTGCTCTTGTTCTGCGTGGTGTCCATCTCGGTGCCGATGAACTGATCGACCGCGTCGAACGGCGAGAGGGTCGGATGGGCGGCCGCCGGCGTTGCCAGAGCCGCGGATGCCAGGAGGGGCGCGAGGAACCAGGCGAGGGCCCGCATGCACACGATCCTTCGTGAGGGGACAGAAGCGCACACCAGCATTCTGTCCCCAGAGGACTCACGGGTGACGAAAGATCAACATCTGCCCAAAAAGTCGTCCGGCGTGGGCGATGGGACAGGCGCGGGCGGGAAGGGCTCTCCGATCGGCGTCACCGAGCCCCCTTGAGCGCGAGGCAGCCGGTCTCCTCCGGCAGCAGCGGCCGGAACGTCACGCCCCACTTGGCGCCGCCGCTGGTCCACGGCGTGATCTGGGTGGCCGACTCCGCCGCCTTCCACACGGTGTCCTTCTCGGCGCCCGTGACCGCGACGCAGCCGATGCCGAGGTTCTGGTTAAGCGTGTCGCCGGGCAGCGCCGGACCGGGCCACGCCTTCTCGGGGCCGGCCAGATTGGCCTCCTGCGGCGCCACGTACTTGCGGGCCAGGGCGGCGAGCGTCTCGGGCTGGTACTGCACCGGCTTCGCCACGCCTTCGGCCGAGGACAAAGACTGCAATTCCGTCACGTACGACGAGAGCTTGGTCCTCGCGTCACGCTGGGCGGCGGTGAGCCGCGGATCGTTGGCCTGGGCCTCACCGAGGGCCATCACGTTGACCGACTGATCGCCGACGACCACCCGGGTGTAGGGGGCGTCGGCGATGTTGGGGCTGCCGAAGTCGGCGCCGTTGCGCACTCCGGCGGCGGCGCCCTTGCGTACGAGATCCTGCACGACCTCGGGCGTGAGCATCTGCTCCTGGATGTTGGGCAGCGCCTTGCCCGGATAGATCATGGTGGTCGGGCCCTGCGTGATGAGCCGGCCGTCGGCGTAGACGCTGACGGCGGGGATCCGGCCGATGTTCTGCTCGGCGGGCACGAACCCGCCGAACGACTCGACGCGCAGGACGAGGTCGTCGGCGCCCGATGGGGAGGCGCCGGCGCTCGCGGCCGAGTCCGACGCGCCCGCGGCCTGGTTGCCGGCGGCCGAGTTACCAGCTGTCTGGGCGCAAGCGGTGATCAGGAAGAGGGGAACGGCTGCGGCGGCGATGAGGGTGCCGCGGAGACGAGTCATGACCTCTAGGACGAACCGGACCCATGATCGGTTCCGGCCCGCCGGGAAATTTCGGCGGAAAGGTGGCCGACCCCGGGCATCGGGACCGGCCACCACTTTCCGGGGGCGGGGTGGAAAGCTACTTGACCGAGCCCAGCGACAGGCCTTGCACGAGCTTGTCCTGGGCGGCGAAACCGGCCACCAGCACCGGCAGTGAGACCACGAAGGCGGCGGCGCACAGCTGGGCGAGGAACAGGCCCTGGCTGGTGACGAAGCCGGTCAGGAAGACGGGCGCGGTCTCGGCCACCGTGGCGGTCAGGACCCGGGCGAACAGCAGCTCGTTCCAGCTGAAGATGAAGCAGATCAGCGCGGTGGCGGCGATGCCCGGCATCACGACCGGCGCGATCACCGACCGCAGCGTCCTGGAGAGATTGGCGCCGTCGACCGAGGCGGCCTCCAGCATCTCGACCGGCACCTCGGAGAGGAACGAGCGCATCATCCACACCGCGATCGGCAGGTTCATCGAGGTGTAGAAGACGATCAGCAGCCAGATGTTGTCGAGCAGCCCGGTCTGCTGGGCGAACAGGTAGAGCGGCAGGAGGCCGGCCACGATCGGCAACATCTTGGTGCTGAGGAAGAAGAACAGCACGTCGGTCCACTTACGCACGGGTTTGATGCTCAGCGCGTACGCCGCGGGGAAGCACAGCAGGAGCACGAGGATCGTCGACACGATGCTGGCGGTCAGGCTGTTGAGCAGCGGCGGCCACGGCGAGGCGCCGCCGGAGAAGAACTCCCGGTACCCATCGAGGGTGAGCGGCGCGAAGACGGCGGGCGGGTTGGTCGCCGCGTCCTCCTCGGAGTAGAAGGAGGTGAGCACCATCCACAGCACCGGCAGCACGAAGAGGATCCCGATCACCCAGGCGAGCAGGGACAGCCACGGGCCACCCCGGTCCTTGGGCTTCTTGTTGAGCGCCCCAGCGGTCCCAGCGGTCCCAGCGGTCGCGGCGGTCATCGGTTCGCCTCCTGCTTGAAGAGAGAAGAGACCGTTCGGAGCGCGAACGTCGCGATGATGATCGTGCCGAGGACGACGATGACCGCCGCCGCGGAGGCCCGGCCGTAGTCGTGGGCCTGGTAGAAGATCTGATAAATCGTGTACGGCAGGTTCGCCGTACCCAATCCGCCTGAAGTAATGGTGAAAACCGCGTCGAAGTTCTGCACGATGTAGATCGAGCCCAGCAGCGCACCCAGTTCCAGGTACTGCCGCAGGTGCGGGAGCGTCATGCTGCGGAAGATCTGCCAGCCGTTGGCGCCGTCGATGCGCGCCGCCTCGATCACGTCGAGCGGGCGCCCCTGCAGGCCGGCGAGCAGGATCAGCATCATGAACGGCGTCCATTGCCAGACCAGCGCGAAGATGACCGCCCACAGCGGCATGTTGCTGATCCAGTCGGGCTGCGGCGGGTTGTCCGAGCCGAACAGCTTCCACACCCAGGTGATCGCGCCGTTGAACAGGCCGTACTCGGGGTTGTAGAGCGCGTGCTTCCAGAGCAGCGCCGCCGCGACCGGCACCACCAGGAACGGCGCGATCATCATGGTGCGGACCGCGCCGCGCCCGCGGAACTTGCGGTCCAGCAAAAGCGCGATTCCCAAACCCAGAAGCAGGCTGATGAGTACGACGCCGGCGGTGAGCCAGATCGTCGTGAGCACCGCATCGCGCATGTTGACGTCGGTGAAGACCCGCTTGAAATTGTCGACGCCCGCGAACCCGATCTCCGCGGGGTAGTAGGCGTTCCAGTCCATGAACGAGATGACCAGCGTGGCGACGAACGGCAGCTGGGTCACGATGATCATGAAAATCAGCGCGGGCATCAGCGGCGCGCGGCGCGCCCAGGCGATGCTCCGGGCCGTGCGGGCCGGTCGCTGCGGGGTCTCGACCTGTGGGCTGGTCTCCTCGGCGACGGATGTCATCTGGCGCTCACCCCTCCTGCCGGGACTGGTACCGCTCGGCCACGTCCTCGGCCAGCCGCTGGCCGCGGTCCAGGGCCTCGTCGACCGACATCTGGCCGGCGATCGCCGAGCTCACGTACTGCGAGACCTGGGTGCCGAGGTCGGTGAACTCGGGGATGTCGACGAACTGGATGCCGATCGCGGGCCGCGGCTGGACGCCCGGGTTGCGCGGGTCGGCGCTGGAGATGGCCTTCTCGGTCGGCTCGGCGAAGGCGGCCGCTACCCCGAGATACTGCTGATTCTTGTACGTGGAGGCGCGCTTGCCGGCCGGGACGCTGGACCAGCCGACCTGCTGGCCGACCAGCTCCTCGTACTGGCGGCTGGACGCCCAGGAGATGAACTTCCAGGCGTTGTCCTTCTTGTCGCTGGCCTGCTGGATGCTCCACGACCAGGCGTAGAGCCAGCCGGAGCTCTTGGTCTTGTCGACCGGCGCCGCGACGTAGCCGATCTTGCCCTTGACCGGCGAGGAGTCCGCCTCGAGCGAACCGGCGGCGCTGGTGGCGTCGTACCACATCGCGACGTTGCCCTGGACCAGGTTGTTCAGGCACTCGGTGAAGCCGGCCTGCGGCGCGCCGTTCTCGCCGTGCTTCTGGACCAGGTCCACATAGAACTTGGTGGCGGCGGTGAACTCGGGCGCGTCCACCTTGGGCGTCCAGTCCTTCTCGAACCAGGTGCCGCCGAACGTGTTCACGACCGTGGTGAGCGGCGCGAAGATCTGGCCCCAGCCGGGCTGGCCGCGCAGGCAGATGCCGCGCATGCCGGGCTGCTTGTTGTCGACCTGCGCGGCGAGATCGGCGACCTGCTGCCAGGTCGGGTTCTCCGGCATCGTCAGGCCGGCCTGGGCGAAGACGTCCTTGCGGTACATCAGGAACGAGGACTCGCCGTAGAACGGCTCGCCGTAGACCTTGCCGTCGTCGGCGGTCAGCGACTGGGTCATCGGCGGCAGGATGTCGGCCTGGTCGAACTGGCTGTCGGCCGCGATGTAGTCGTCGAGCGGCGCGATCCACTTCGACTTCGCGTAGATCGGGATCTCGAAGTTGCTCAGGCTCGCCACGTCGTACTGGCCGGCCTGGCTCGAGAACTCCTGGCTGATCTTGTCGCGGACGTCGTTCTCGGGCAGCACGGTGAAGTTCACGTGGATGCCGGTGACCTTGGTGAAGTTGTCCTCGGTGAGCCGCTGCAGGTCGATCATCTGCGGGTTGTTGACCATCAGGACGTTGATCGTGTCCGGGCCGCCGCCGCCCGGTCCGCCGCCCCATCCCGCGCATCCGGAAACCGTCAGAACGACGGCGGTGACGGCCACACCGAGCCTGGAACGCATGCGGGCCTCCCCATCGAGGCGTGTGACGCCGGTTACACAAGGGACCCCAGTACATGCCTGAGATCACACGATGTCAACCGTTCGTCACTTTCCGCTGGCCCTTCCTACGATGCCACCCTGGCGCTTCGGCCGAGCACCTCCACCACGTCGCCGCGGTGCAACTGACGGCCACGGCGCGTGTCGATCTCACCATTCACTGTCACATCGCCCGAGGCGATCAGGACCTTGCCCTCTCCCCCGGTCTCGATGAGATCCGCCAGCTTGAGGAACTGTCCGAGTCTGATCATGTCGCCGTCGATCGCCACGTCACGCATCAGATCATCATCCTCGGCCACCTCGAAAAAGTTCTCGCGGGGCGTTGAACCATTCACGCGCCGGATACGAACTACCGGTCGTGAGGCACTTCCACCTTGCCCGCCGAGCGGGCGTACCCGCCCTGGCCGCGGTCTTCGGCGCGCTCGTCGCCGGCCCGGCCCTCGCCGATGCCACGGTCTCCCCCACGACGGCCGTCCAGGGCAGCGGCGAGAACCTGACCTTCCACGTGACCAACACCGGCGCCGCGCCGATCCGGACGGTCACCCTGAACATCCCGGCCGACACGCCGGTGGCGGAGGTCTATCCGCTGTCGGTGGACGACTGGGCGCCCAAGATCCAGATGAGGACGCTCGCGACCCCACTCGCGACCATCCACGGCGGCACCCCGGCGACCGAGTCGGCCGGCGCGATCACCTGGCTCGCGGTGCAGGGCCGCGACCTCGCTCCCGGCAAGTCCGCCGACCTGTCGGTGGCGATCGGGCCGCTGCCCTCGCTGAGCACCATGCAGTTCACCATCACCAGCACGTACGCGAACGGCTCGGCCGGACCCACGATGCCGCCCGTCTCGCTGGCGCTCGCCCCCGGCACCGGCCTCCCGGCCACCGGCCACGACCACGGCGGCACCGCGACCGACCCCAATGCGGCCGCGGACGGCACGTCGTCCGACGACGCCCTGTTCTCCAAGGCCGTCGCCGACGCCACCCGCGGCCCGTCGATCTGGTCGATCGGCGGCTGGGTGGTCGCCGCCCTCGCGCTGCTGGCCGCCGGGTTCTACTTCGTGCGCGGCCGGCACCGGGCGAACGAGGACGACGAGCCCGACGAGGAGCCGGAGACTACGGCCACCGCGTCCGAGGACAAGCAGGACGAGAAGGAGCCGGTGACGGCCGGCAAGTGGAGTTTGCGGTAAGGCTCCCGCGCTGGTGGACGCGGGATTGTGTCGTGATGATGCGCGTGGGGCGCGGAACACGACCAGCGGGTGGGGCCAATTGGGCATGGCCCGCGACCCGTGGACGCCGGGGTGGAGGGGGTTCGGCCCCTCCGCCCCGGCGCACACCCGGCTCTAGCTGACCGAAACCGTTCGCGGTGTCCGGAGCGCGTCGACGATCTCGCGCTCGACCCGCTCGGAGTCCTCGTGCGGGACCTGGCACGTGCCGGCCGCGAGGTGACCGCCGCCGCCGTAGCGCAGCATCACCTCGCCCACGTCGACCGGGGACGTGCGGTCGAGGATCGACTTGCCGCAGGCGAAGACCGTGTTCAGCTTCTGGCGCCCCCAGATCACGTGCACGCTCACCCTCGACTCGGGGAACAGCGCGTAGACCATGAACCGGTTCCCGGCGTGGATCACCTCCTCGTCGCGCAGGTCGACCACGACGACGTCGCCGTCCAGGTGGCTGACCCGCTTGAGCTGCTCCACGAACAGGTCGTACTGGGAGCGGAACAGGTCGGCGCGCTCGGCGACGTCCGGGAGCCGGAGGATCTCGCCGACGTCCTGGATCTCCAGGCACGCGTCGATCAGCTGCATCATCAGCTGGTAGTTGGAGATCCGGAACTCGCGGAAGCGGCCGAGGCCGGTGCGGCTGTCCATCAGGAAGTTCAGCAGCGTCCAGCCCTCGGGGTGCAGGACGTCGTCGAGCGAGTACTGCGCCGAGTCGGCCTGGTCGACGGCGCGCATCAGGTCGTCGGAGACCTTCGGGAACTTCGCCCGGCCGCCGAAGTGCTCGTAGATCACCCGGGCGGCCGAGGGCGCGTCGGCGTCGATGACGTGGTTGTCGAGGTTCCCCTCGTTCCGCAGCGTCTCCGAATGGTGGTGATCGAAGACCATGTGCGCGCCCGGCGCGTACGGAAGGTTCGTCAGAATGTCATTGTCGGTGACCTCGACCTCGCCGTCCTGCACGTCCTTGGGGTGCACGAACTTGATCTCGTCGATCATGTCCAAGTGGCGCAGCAGCACGGCGCAGACGAGCCCGTCGAAGTCGCTCCGGGTCACGAGTCGGTACTTCATATCACCCAGTTTGCCACTTTTGTCGCTGAGGCCCTGGTCGCATCGAGGGATGGATCTGAACGTTGGAAGCATCACCTGCGTAGGGTTTGGCTGGATGGTCCCAACGGTCGGAGGACTCGCAGACGATGGACAACGTTCCCCAGCTCATCCAGGAGCGCAGCGCCCCGCCAGCCACGCTGGTGATCTTCGGCGCCTCGGGTGACCTGACCCGCCGCAAGCTGCTGCCGGCGGTGGAGAGCCTCGCCCGGCACAACCGCCTGCCCGGCGAGTTCGCGCTCGTGGGCGTGGCCCGCACCCCGATCACCGACGAGGACTTCGCGAACAGCGCGCTGGGCGGCCGCAGCCTCGCGGACAAACGCCAGCTCCAGGGCGGAATCAGGTACGTTTCGGGCGGCTACGACGACCCCGACACGTACAAGCGCCTCGGCGAGACCCTCGACGAGCTGGACGCCCAGCGGGGGACGTCCGGCAACCGGATCTTCTACCTCTCCACCCCGGCCGAGGCCTTCGAGCCGGTGATCAACGGGCTGGCCGGCGCCGGGCTCAACCACGCCCGCGAGGGCTCGTTCTCCCGGCTGGTCATCGAGAAGCCGTACGGTCACGACCTGCCCAGCGCCCGCGCGCTCGACGGCATCGTGCACGCCGCCTTCGACGAGCACAACGTCTTCCGGATCGACCACTACCTGGGCAAGGACACCGTGCAGAACGTCCTGGCCCTGCGCTTCGCCAACTCGATCTTCCAGCCGATCTGGGACCGCTCGTGGGTCGACCACGTGCAGATCACCGTGGCCGAGACGCTCGGCGTCGGCACCCGCGGCGGCTTCTATGAGCACGCCGGCGCGATGCGCGACATCGTGCAGAACCACGTGCTGCAGGTCCTCGCGCTCGCCCTGATGGAGCCGCCGGCGTCCTTCGACGCCGAGGGCCTGCGGAACGAGAAGGTGAAGCTGCTGCAGGCGATCCGGTTGCCGACCCACCGGGACATCGCCGACCTGTCGGTGCGCGGCCAGTACACCCGCGGCGGCACCCGCGAGGACCTGATGGCCGGCTACCGCGAGGAGGTCGGCGTCGACCCGCTGTCGCGGACCGAGACGTACGCGGCGATGCGGCTGAACGTCGACAACTGGCGCTGGGCGGGCGTGCCGTTCTACGTGCGCACCGGCAAGCGGCTGCCGGCCCGGGTCACCGAGGTGGCGCTGCAGTTCCAGCGGCCGCCGCACCTGCCGATCCCGCAGGACCAGCTGACCGGCCTCGAGGCCGACGCCCTGATCCTGCGGATCCAGCCGAACGAGGGCATCTCGCTGCGCTTCGGCGCCAAGGTCCCCGGACACTCGTTCCGGGTGCGCACGGCCAGCATGGATTTCTCGTACGAGCAGACGTTCGCCGAGGAGTCGCCGGAGGCCTACGAGCGTCTCCTGCTCGACGCGCTGCTGGGCGACCCGACGCTGTTCATCCGCACCGACGAGGTCGAGCAGTGCTGGCGCATCGTCGACCCGATCATCGAGCACTGGGCCAACGATCCGTCCCCGATCCCGACCTATGAGGCCGCTTCCTGGGGCCCCACCGACGCCGACCGCCTGATCGGCCGCAGCGGCCGCCACTGGCGCAACAGCGTCTGATCAGTCCTGCTGGGCGAGCGTCTCCGCCGCGATTTCCATCAAGGCGGAGACGTTCCCGGTGGGGGCTACCGGGAACGGCTCCGGGTCCTCGCAGCGGTCCAGTAGGAGCTCGACCAAGGCGGCGCGGTTGACAATGCTCTCGGCGTCTATGGCGCCGGGGAGGATGCGGATCTCTAGGGTGTCGCGCAGCGGGCGGTCCTTCAGGAGCTGCGTCAGGTTCACGTCGAAGTACTTTGTCAGGTCGCCCTCGTCGGCGGCCTGGCGCAGCGCGTCGATGTCCGGCTTGTCGGCGGTCGCGGCGGCCACCAGCTGGGCGGGCAGCGGGGCCAGGCGGCGGCACGCTGGGTTGGTTTGCAGGAGCTCGCGCAGGCCGTCGCGGTAGTGGGCGAACAGCAGCACGACGTTGGCTAGCGTGCGCGGGTCGCGGAAGGGCCTGCCGTCCAGGTGCAGGTGTACGGCGGCCTCGTTCGGGATGGTGAAGCCCAGCTCGCGGGCCGGCTCGAGGAGCTCTTCGAGGGCCTCGGCGTGGCGCTCGGTCAAGGGTGGGGTGACGATCTCGCAGGGGCGCTCGCGCTCGGCGCCCTGGGGGGCTACCAGTGCGACGGTGGCACCCTCGGGGTCGTCCAGGCGGCAGACGTCGCCGACCATCTCGGGGGCGGTGCCCCACAGGTCGGCCACCGGGTCCAGGACCCGCTCCAGCGGGGCGCCGGGGTCGCAGCGCGCGGCGAGCAGGGTCAGCAGGCGGGAGTCGTCGCTCAAGACGCGGTACCAACCCGGTGGAGCGGGCGTGGCCGGCTGCAGGCCGTCCCGCAGGGTGATGTCGTCGACCAGGGTGCACACCTGCGAGCCGTCGGCCCGCAGCACCTCGAAGCCCTGGGTCAGATGCAGGAACCGCCCCAGGCCCGGGACCAGGGACGGTTCGCTGTCGTGGTGCCATACCGGCCGGATGCGTCCCCCGATGCGTCCGGCCAGGTCGTAGGCGAGGCTGCGCCGGCTGCGGCCCTGCGGGGCCATCAACTCGATCTCGAAGCCGATACGCCGGCGCAGACTCGGGGTCACGGCTGGAAGGGCATGCTCTGACCGGCCAGGATGCGCTTACCGCCCGCGACCTTGGCGTCGTACGCGGTCTTCAGGTGCCAGGTCTTGGCCAGCTTGGCAGCGTCGGCAATGTCGTAGCCCTTCTTGAAGAAGGCCTCGACCTGCTTCTGCTCCTTGGCCGCCTGGACGTTGGCCGCGGTCGGCTTGACCGGGAGCGTCTGGTGGGCGAGCAGCTTCTTGCCGGCCATGATCTTGGCGTCCGACGGGTCCTGCAGGTGCCAGATCTTGGCGAGCTTCTCGGCCTCGGTCCACGTGTACCCGGCTCCGAAGAAGGCGTCCAGCTGTGCCTGGGCGGCCTTGATCGCCGGGTCGTCGGGGTCCGCGGGCGGGATGATCGGGTTCGGCGTCCCCTTGAAGGGCAGCGTCTCACCGGCCAGCAGGCGACGGCCGGCCTCGGCCTTCACGTTGCCGATGTCGGCCTTGACGTTCCACAGCGCGGCGAGCTTGACCGCGTCGTCGTAGCCGTAGTTGGCGCCGAAGTAGGCCTTCCAGTACTTCTCCAGCTCAGCCTGGGTGAACTTCGGGATCGTCACCGGCGCGGCCGACGACGGCACCGCCCCCGCCGGAAAACTGACGCTGGAGGTGTTGCGGGCGTTACCGGGGAGCAGGTTGGGCAGGGTGACCACCCCGGCCACCGCGATCGCGGCGAGCGCGGTGCCACCCGCGACCTGGAGGCCCCGGCGGCGGCGCTTGTATTTTGTCGACAGCTCCTGCACCCGGGCGTAGACAGCCGCCGGGTCGGGAGCCTGGTTCTCGTGGGTTTCGAAGGCCTCGCGCAGCTGATCTGCGTGCTCGGTCACGACTTCTCCTCGGCATGGATGCGTTCCCGCTCCGTGAGGCGGAGCGTTTTGAGAGCCCTCGAGGCATGGCTGCGCACCGTCGCGGGAGCGCAGCCGAGGAGATCCGCGATCTGTTCGTCGTCCAGCTGCTCGTAGTAGCGCAGGACGAGAACGGCTCGTTGCTTGCGGCCCAGCGTCGACAACCGGGCCCACAACGCGTCGGCCTCGACCACGCCGTCGGCATGATCGAGCACCCCGCCCCGGGCGTCGTCCAGGTCGGTCAGGCGCTCACCCACGGCGTGCACATTCCGAAACTGCCAGCTGCGCCGCCACGACAGGTACTCGTTGAGCACCATGCGCCGGACGTACGCCTCCGGCGAATCGGACTGGCTGATCCGCCGCCACTTGGTCTGTGCCCGCGCGAGCACTTCCTGGACGACATCCTGCGCCAGATCCCGGTCGCCGGTGAGGACGACCGCGTAACGCAGAAGACTGGACAGCCGGGCCATCGCGAATTCCTCGAAGGTCACGCCCCCTAAGACGGTCGCGGCGTGCCGGTTGTGCAGTCTCATACGAAGAAATTCGCCTTCAGTCCGGTCGTGGGTGGTGGGCGGGGCGGTTGGATGGCTTACTCGGTCAGCGGCTTTCGAGCGGCGAGCGTCTCGAGGGCCTTGGCGGCGTGCTCCTGCATGTTGGTCTCGGAGTGGATGACCTCGAGGATCGACCGGTCGGCGTCGATGACAAAGGTGATGCGCTTGGTGCTCAGCGGCCCCAGCGGCAGCTTGCGCTTCACGCCGAGCGCGGCGGCGACGGTGCTGTCCGGGTCGCTGAGCAGCGGGTAGTCGAAGCTGTTCAGCTCGGCCCACTTCTTCTGCTTCTCGGGCTTGTCGCGGCTGATCCCGATCCGCTGGGCGCCGGCCTCGCGGAACTCGGCGGCCAGGTCGCGGAAGGTGCACGCCTCGGCGGTGCAGCCGCTGCTCATCGCGGCCGGGTAGAAGAACAGCACGACCGGGCCGCCGGCCAGGTAGTCGCTCAGGCGGCGCGGCACGCCGTCCTGGTCGGGCAGCTCGAAGTCGTCGATCACGTCACCCTTGTTTGCCATGACAAACAAATTACCCGCTCGTACCGGCGGGTAACAGAGGCGGCAGTCACCCGTCGCGGATGATCCGAGGTTTCCCGGCACCCGAGAGGCTGACTGCGGGGAGGCGATGGCGATGGCGGACACCGGCGCGGCCACCGAGGTCCACGACCCTGGACTGGATCCCGATCCGAACTCTTTAAGGACGGTGCGATGAACGGCCACGGCGTGTACTCCGAAGTCGGCGTCCTGCGCAAGGTCCTGGTCTGCGCGCCGGGCCTGGCCCACCGGCGGCTCACCCCCTCCAACGCCGACGACCTGCTCTTCGACGACGTCATGTGGGTGGAGAACGCGCAGCGCGACCACCTCGACTTCGTCAACAAGCTGCGCCAGCGCAACGTCGAGGTGGTGGAGCTGCACGACCTGCTCGAGCAGACCATGGCGATCCCGGACGCGAAGGCGTGGCTGCTCGACCGCAAGATCGTGCCGAACGAGGTGGGCGTCGGCCTGGTCGACGACACCCGCGGGTTCCTCGAGACGCTGACGCCGCGCCAGCTCGCCGAGTACCTGATCGGCGGCCTGGCCACCTCCGATCTGCCCGACGACTTCCGCTCCGGCTACGTGACGCTCGCCCGGGAGTCGACCGGCGTGCGCGAGTACCTGATGCCGCCGCTGCCGAACACGCTCTACACCCGCGACACCACGTGCTGGCTCTACGGCGGGGTCACGCTGAACCCGCTGTACTGGCCGGCCCGGCACGACGAGACGCTGCTGATGAAGGCGATCTACGAGTTCCACCCGTCGTTCGTCGGCACGTCCGTGTGGTGGGGCGACCCGGAGAAGGACTGGGGCCAGGCCACGTTCGAGGGCGGCGACATCATGCCGGTGGGCAACGGCGTGGTGCTCATGGGGATGAGCGAGCGGACCTCCCGGCAGGCGATCACCCAGGTCGCGGCCTCGCTGTTCGAGAACGGCGCGGCCGACCACGTCGTGGTGGCCGGGATGCCGAAGCTGCGCGCCGCCATGCACCTGGACACGGTGTTCACCTTCGCGGACATCGACATCGTGACGCTGTACCCGACAATCGTCGACGCGGTCCACACGTTCTCGCTGCGGCCGGGCACGGGCGGCAACGTCGATGTGACGGATCACGGGTCGAAGCCGTTCGTCGAGGTGGTCGCCGCGTCGCTCGGCTTGCCGTCGCTGCGGGTGATCGAGACCGGCGGCGACGTGTACGCGTCGGAGCGGCAGCAATGGGACAGCGGTAACAACGCGGTCGCCCTCTCCCCCGGCACGGTCTTCACGTACGACCGCAACACGAAGACCAACACCCTGCTGCGCAAGGCGGGCGTCGAAGTGATCACCATCGTGGGCGCCGAGCTCGGGCGCGGCCGCGGCGGCGGGCATTGCATGACGTGCCCGCTCAGCCGGGACGCCGTGAAGTTCTAGCGCGGTGATGGCCCGAATCGGAAGGGGCTGACACATGACGGCTTCCACCACCCCGCCCGGTGGGCCGCCCCCGGCTCAGGCACCTTCGGCCACGGCGCCGTCGCCGGGCGTTCCCGACGCCGTAGGCGTGCCCCCACGCCGGCGGCCCTCGACCGGGCTGCTGATCGCGGTGGCCGCGGTGATCGCCCTGGTCGCGGGAGTCATAGGCGGACTTGTCGGGCGCGCCTCCCGTGATCCGGCCGCGACCACCGCCGCCTGCGCCGCCACCACCATTGCCGACGAAGTGCTGCCCTCGGTGGTGACCTTGGCCGTCTCGAGCGGCGCCAGCGCCGGCAACGGCAGCGGCGAGGTGATCCGCGACGGCGGCTACATCCTCACCAACGACCACGTCATCTCCCCCGCTGGCTCGTCCGGCTCGATCGAGGCCCTGTTCAGCGGCGGCCAGACTCTGCCCGCCACCATCGTCGGCCGGGCGCCCCGCGTCGACCTGGCCGTGGTCAAGGTCAACCCGCCGCAGGGCCTGCCCACCATCGGCGTCGGCAAGTCGTCCACGCTGCAAGTCGGCCAGCCGGTGGTCGCGCTCGGCGCGCCGCTCGGTCTCTCCGGCACGGTGACCGCCGGCATCGTCAGCGCGCTCGGCCGCGACGTGCCGGTGCCGGCCGACAACGGCGTCACCGCGGTGCTGCCCGGCGCGGTGCAGACCGACGCCGCGATCAACCCCGGCAACTCCGGCGGTGCGCTCGTGGACTGCGAAGGCGACCTGGTCGGCGTCAACACCGCGATCGCGACCGTGCCGAACGCGTCGGGCGAGGCCGGCGGCGGCAGCGTGGGCATCGGCTTCGCCATCCCGGTCGACGTGGCGATGGTCGTCGCCGACCAGCTGATCGAGAGCGGCTCGTACGACCCGCCCTCGCTCGGCGTCGAGTCGGTGCCGGTGCCGCAGGCGGTCGCCGAGCAGTTCGGCGTCCCGGTCGGCATGTACCTGCGCGTCGTCGCCCCCGGCGGCCCGGCCGACAAGGGCGGGCTGAAGGAGGGCGACATCGTGACCGCCATCGACGGCCGGCCGATGAACGCGCCGGAGAGCCTGTTCCTGGCCACCGTCGGCAAGAAGCCGGGCGACCAGGTCAGGGTGCAGTACAGCCGCGGGGGGAACTCGGGACAGGCCACGGTGACACTGGCCTGAAGATCCACCGGGGGCGGCCGGCGGCCGGGGTCGATAGGCTGTTCGCCACCGCCCCCGTTCCCACCGAAAGCGACACCACCATGCAGGTCTCGGTCGCGCACCATCCGCCGAACACGGCCGTCCTGGTGCTGCGTGGATCCCTCGACATCGACACGGCGCCCGCCCTGAAGGCCAATCTCAACCGGCTCGTCGAACGGCCCGCCCCCCGGGTCGTGGTGGACGTGTCCGGGCTGGACTTCTGCGACTCGATGGGGGTCGGCGTTCTGGTCACCGCGAGTGGCCGGGCCACCGAGCGGGGCGGCTGGGTCCGCCTGGCCGCCCCTTCGGGCTTCCTGAGGCGGCTCTTCGACACGCTGGGCCTCACCGATTACCTGGCGCTGTTCCCCGACGTGGCGGCCGCTCTCAAGGAGTAGGGGCACCGGAGCCTATGGCATCGCGGTTCTCGAGCCGCACACACCGATCAGGGCGCGTCTCGTTCGCTCACCGGGCCGCCATCCTGCTGGCCGGTCTCGGTGCCGCTGTCGCCCTGGCCGGGCCGGCCCACAGCGCGCGAGCCTCCGATCCGTCGGCACCCGGACCGGCTGAGACGGCCACGACCGAGGCCGGTCAGCCTTCGCCGGCTCCGGAGCCGGACGGGTCATCGTCATCGGACCCACTTCCCAGCGACAGTCCCTCCGCCTCCGTCGCCGTTCCAGTTCCGGTTCCGACGGGTTCGCCGCCGAGCCCGACGCCGCCGGCGACCACGACCCCGGCATCGGTCTCCCCGGCGCCGGAGTCGACAGCATCACCGTCCATCCCGACGCCGGACACCGCGGGCTCCCCTGCGGCATCGCGGTCCGGAATCGCGGTGTCCACGCTGTTCGCTGCGCTGGCTGCCCTGCTGGTCGCAGGCGCGGTCACGCTGGTGATCGCCCGCCGATCAGCGCGCGTCGCCCGCCGTGAGGCCGGCCCGCCCCCGCCGCACCCGGACGTCTCACTGTCGCTCGTGCCGTTCCTTGTGGCTCTGGGGCAGGCGTTGATCGACGGCGGCGAGCCGGTGTCCTCGGTCCAGCAGACTTTGGGCAAGGTGGCCGCGGTCAACGGCGTTCCGGACGCCGAGGTCGTGGTGCTGGCGACGGCATTGTTCGTGACCGCGCCGACGCTGGGCACGGTGCAGACCGCGGTTGCACGAGCAGGCATCGAGCAGCTTCGTCTGGAGCAGATGGACGACCTGCACCGGCTGGTCCGGTCGGCCGAACGCGGTCAGGTCGGTCCGGCCGACGGGCTGGGTGAGCTCAACCGGATCCGCCGGATGCCGCCGGCGTTCGGGCCGGCGCTCCGGGTGGCCGGCTACGTGCTGCTGTCGACGGGGCTCGCTCTGGTCCTCCGCGCGGACTGGATCGGGCTGTGGACGGCCGCACTGCTCGGGGCGGGAGTCGGCCTGCTGCAACTGGCGACGGAGCGAGCGCCGATGCGCTGGCAGCCGTTTCTCCCGCCGTTGTGCGCCTTCGGCGTGGCAGCCGGGGCGTTCTTGCTCGCCCGGCTCGCCCCGGGCACCGGAGTGCTGGCGCCGCTGGCCGCGCCCCTGGTGACCTTCCTCCCGGGCGCCCTGCTGACGACCGCGGCGATCGAGCTGGCCACCGGCCAGATGCTCTCCGGAGCGGGGCGGCTCGCGTCCGGCAGCATGCGCTTGTTCCTGCTGGCGCTCGGCATCATCGGCGCGGCCGAACTGGTCGGCGCCCCGGTCGATACCGTCATCGGGGTCAGCTCGCAGCCGTTGCCGGTCTGGACGACCTGGTTCGGTGTCGCACTTTTCGGTACGGGTGTCGTGCTGCACCACTGCGCCCGCTTCGTCTCGCTCGGGTGGCTGCTGCTGGTGCTCTACATCGCGTACGCGGGGCAGGTCGTCGGGGGTTTCTTCCTCGGCGGGGTGCTGTCGGCGTTCGTCGGGGCGGTGCTCATGACGCCGGTGGCCCGGTTGGTCGCGCGTGCGCCGAACGGGCCACCGGCGCCGGTCAGTGTCCTGCCCGCCTTCTGGTTGCTGGTACCGGGGGCGCTCGGCCTGCTCGGGGTAACCAAGTACCTGGGTACCGACCCGTTGGACGGGCTCGACACCTTGCTGTCCACGGCGGTGACGATGGTCGCCGTCGCGCTCGGCGTGCTGCTCGGCAGCGAGATCCGCTGGGCGCACCGCGGCGCTGCCGGCGAGCGGGACGGCTCGGGCGCCCGACCCGCACGGCGGCAGCAGGACGGGTAGGGCGTGCGCGCCGCCGTACGCGGTCAGATTTTGATGAAGCCGGCCCACAGGCCGACGATGCCGGTGATGCCGGCGGCCACGATCAGCACGCAGAGGACGATCTCGGTGGGTGTGAACAGCCGCCGGCCTCGTTCGCTGCGCGCCTTGACGTACAGCAGGGTGGCGGGGGCGAGGAGCACCGAGGACAGCAGCAGGAACTTCAAGCCGGCGGCCTCGAACAGGAACAGCGTGTACGCGGTCGCGATGCCCGCGATGATCGTCTCCTTGCGGCGCGTGCCGGCCGGCACCTGCTCGTAGGACTCGCCGGTGAGGCCGAGCTTCAACCCGTACGCGGCGGCGAGGAAGTACGGGATCAGCGCCAGGCTGGTGCACAGGTCGAGCATGAAGTTCAGCGCGTCGGTCAGGACGAGTGTTACGGCGAGCAGCGCCTGAACCGCCAAGGAGCTGACCACAAGAGCGGTGATCGGCGTCGCCTTGTCGTTCTCCTTGCCGAGGAAGGCCGGGAAGTCCTCATTGTGCGCCGGTATGTACATCACCTCGGCGGCCATCAGGGTCCAGGCGAGGTACGCGCCCAGAACGGAGATGATGACGCCGGCGCTGATGAACCAGCGGCCCCAGTCCCCGACGACGTGCTCGAACAGCCCGATCATCGACGGCTGGCGGGTCGCGGCGATCTCCGGCTGGGTCATCACCGCGTAGCTCGACAGCGTCACCAGAGCGAAGATCGACAGCACGGTCAGGAAGCCGAGGACAGTGGCCCGGCCGACATCCTGGCGTCGCTTCGCGTAGCGCGAGTAGACGGTCGCGCCCTCGATGCCGAGGAACACGAACGTCGTGATGATCATCGTGCTGCGGATCTGTTCGTTGATCGAGCCGAGGTCGCCGTAGCCGGTGGCGATCCAGTTGTCGGCGAAGACACCGGCGTCGAAGGCGACGAACAGCACGACGATGAAGACGAGGATCGGAATGATTTTGAGAATCGTCACGATCCGATTGATGACTGCCGCGTCGCGGACTCCGCGCGCGATGAGGATATGGAAGAGCCAGACGCCGACCGAGCCCAGCGCCATCGCGAGGACGGTGTCGCCGTCGCCGAAGGCGGGGAAGAACGCACCGAGGGTGGCGCTGATGAACACCCAGTAGAAGGTGTTGCCGGCGATCGCGCTGGCCCAGAACCCGATCGCGGAGTTGAAGCCGGCGTAGTCGCCGAATCCGGCCTTGGCGTAGATGAAGACGCCGGAGTCCAGGTGGGGTTTGCGGATGGCCAGGTTCTGGAAGACGAAGGCGAGCATCAGCATCCCGGCGCCGGCGATCGCCCAGGCGATCAGCGATCCGAGGATGCCGGTGGCCACGCCGAAGCGGGCCGGCAGCGAGAACACGCCCGCGCCGACCATGCTGCCGACCACCATCGCGGTGAGGGTGGGCACGCTCATCTTGCCGGGGGTCACGACCGGTGGATCGGCGCCGGCTGCGCCGGTCACCGGGGTGCCGGCCGCCGAGGTGACAGGAGCTGATGTGTCAGCGGAGGGGATGCCGGCGTTCGAGGTGTGGGCGCCCGTGTGGCCGGGGACCGTGTCTGCCATGGTCAGTCACTCCGTCCTGGTGACGGGTCGAGCGCGGCCGGCTCGACTTTCTCGATCTTGAAGCCGGTGATGCCGTACAGCACGCTCAGTGCGGGGCTCGCGTAGCAGAAGATGGCGTACGGCAGATAGAGCAGTGTGGAGACGCCGAGCGTGGCACCCATGAACGCCCCGCACGAGTTCCACGGCACCAACGGGGAGGTGACGGTGCCGCTGTCGGCGGTCAGCCGGGACAGGTTCGTCGGGGCGAGACCGCGGCGGGCGAACTCGACGCGGAAGACGCGCGCGGGAAGGACCAGGGCGATGTACTGGTCGCCGGCGACAATGTTCAGGCCGAAGGCGCAGGCGAACACGGTGAAGAACAGCCGTCCGGTGCTCTTCGCGGACGCGATCATCGGGTCGACCAGCCGGGAGATCAGCCCGAACTTCTCCAGGAGAACGCCGAAGGTCACTGCTCCGAAGATCAGCCACAGGGTGTAGAGCATGCTCGCCATGCCACCGCGCGAGACGAGCCGGTCGACCTCCGCGAGGCCGGTGTCAGCATGGAATCCCGTCGCCATGGTCAGCCAGGTCGCTTTGATCGACTCCACGACGACGTTGCCTTGTCCGGCGATGAAGTCGGCGATGACCTGGCGCTGGGTGAACGCGGCGAGCAGGCCGGCGAACAGCGCCGAGGCGAGTAGCGACAGCGACGCCGGCGCCTTGCGCACCGACAGCACGACCAGCAGCAGCAACGGCAGCAGGTTGACCGGGCTGATCCAGAACAGCTTGTCGAGGTCGGCCAGCTCGGTGGCCGTGGATACGGTGTCGTGCACGTCCGGGGCCTGGACCAGGCCCACGACGAAGAAGACGACCAGGGCGATCAGGAAAGCCGGCCCGGAGGTCCACACCTGGCGTTTGATGTGCTCGCGCGGGTCGACCCCGACCATCTGGGCGGTCAGGATGGTGGTCTCCGACAGCGGCGAGGTCTTGTCGCCGAGGTAGGCGCCGGAGATCACCGCGCCCGCCGTGATCGCCGGGGAGACGCCGAGCAGGGTGGCGATGCCGACCAGCCCGACGCCGATGGTTGCCGCGGTGGTCCAGGAGCTGCCGATACTCAGCGCGGTGATCGCGCAGATGACCGCTGTGGCCGCGTAGAACCACGACGGCGACAGCACCTGGATCCCGTAGTAGACGAGCGTCGGGATCGTGCCCGAGAGATTCCAGGTGCCGATCAGCGCGCCGACGGCCAGCAGGATGAACAACGCGCTGGTCACCGAGGCGATCGCCTCCTGCCCAGCACTCTGGACTTCCTCCCAGGTGTGCCCGTTCTTCAGCGCGATCAACGCGGCGATCGCGGCGCACACCACCAGAGCCACCTGCAGCGGCCCGTCCAGGGCGTCAAGACCGAACAGCGCCAGGGAACCGGCGATCAGCACCGCCAGCGCTATCAGCGGGACGACGGCATCGATCAGCGACGGTCGTCTGACCGCTGTGACCTCGCGTTCCGCCATGGTGCACCTCTCCACGCACGCGACGAGCGATCAAAGATCGACGGCGTCGCGGATCAGCGGGGCACGTCGTGCAGTGGCGCCGCCCTGGCGGCGACCGGGCAAGGGCGGATCAACCGCCGGTATCACTCGCACATTAGGCAGCGGCCGGGACCAAGGTCTCATCCGCGACGGATGATCCCGGCACGCCGGTCAAGATCCCGATTGGCCGGAAGCCAGAGACGGCCGCCCCCGAGACCTCCGGGAGCGGCCGTCATCGCGTACGGGAATGGGTCTTCAGCTGGTGACGCCGAAGACGATCCGGCCCAGCGTGTCCTCGGTGCCGACGAAGCCCTCGGACGGCAGGAAAGCGCTGTCGCCGAAGTCGACGTCCACGTCGTCCGCCGTGCCGCCCACGCCGTCGGGACCGACGCCGAAGAGGGTGGCGAAGCCGGTGCCGCCCGCGTCCATGAGGTTGGGCAGCGCGTCCTCGTTGTCGGTGTGGAAGTCGCCGAAGAAGTGCCCGGCCTCGTGCGAGATCACGTTGCTGAGCGCCTGGCCGAGGAACGCGATCCGGTTGCTCGCCGGCGTCAGGTACGTGTTCAGCGACGCCTCCGAGTCACCGGCCGGGGCGCTGAGCACGTCCAGCAGCACCAGCGCGGTCTCCTCGGTCTCGAAGTTGCCCGGGTCGATGCTCTGCGCGATGCCGATCGTGTCGACCCCGGACTCGTCGATGGTGCCGCCCACGACGATCCGGCTGACGTTGGCCTGGCCCCACGGGTCCGCGTCGTCCTTGCTGTTCTTGATCTTCAGCTTGAACTTGGCGTTGAGGCCGCTGGCCTGCAGGTCCTTCTTGATGTTCTCGGTGACGCCGGCGGTCACGGCGTCGATCAGCGCGTCCTCGTCGGCGCGGGTCAGGCCCCAGCTGGCGAGGAACGCGGCGAACGGGCTCAGGTCGCGCTGACCGGCCCCGCCGAAGATGCCGGTGTTCACGCGTTCGCCGTCGAAGTCCAGGTACAGGGTCTGCACCGGGGTCGCGCCCTGCAGCGGCGGCCGGTACGCCTCGACGGTGATGTCGTAGGCGCCGGCGCCGGAGGACACGCCGACGTAGTGCCAGCCGGCCTTGGTCGCGACGTAGTCGGTGACCGCGTTGCCGCCGCCGGGCAGCGGCGAGGCCAGCGGGTAGATGAACGACGCGTCCTGCTCGGAGCCGTGCACCTCGCGCGGCACGGTGTCGTAGACGGTGAGATAGGTGGGCGAGCCCTTCACCGACGCGCCGAGGACGTCGCCGGGCCTGAGCTTGATCGCGAAGAAGTCCTTGTCCACGGAGAACGAGGTCAGCGTCAGCGTGTAAGGACCCTCGGTGGGCGGCGACGTGTCGCCGATCCCGCCGCCGGAACCGGAGTCGAACGGGTCGGCCGGCAGTCCGCTGTAGGCGGCGACGGCCAGGTAGAACGTGCCCGCGGCGGTGACGTCGTAGGTGATCTGGCTGTCCAGGGCGGTGCCGAAGTCGTCGTTGGCGGCCAGCAGCGTGCCGTCCGGGGCGAACAGCAGCAGCACGGTGTCGAGCGGGCCGGTCGGGGTGGCGGTCTTGAACTGGAGCGTCTTGCCGGCCGGGGCGGTCACCTTGTAGAAGTCGAAGTCGTTGCTGCCGTCGCCGGTCTGGCGACCGTGCGGGCCGTCGCCGATCTGCGAGTCGATCACGGCGCCGTTGCGGATCGCGCCGATCCCGGTGTCGCCGGCCAGCGGGATCGAGCCGTTGTCCTCGGCCGGGGACGGCACGGCGGGCGTGCTGATCGCCTCGTTGTCGAGGCTGCCGAGGACGCGGATCTTCGAGAACTGGGCGGCGCCGGTGCCGAAGCCGGTGACGCGCTGCGCGTTGGCCGGGGTGTCGTTGCCGCCGTAGGTGCCGTCGATCTCGTCCTCGTCGACGACCACGGCGGGGGCTGCGGCTTTGGTGGTGACGCCTTGCGCTTTCAGCCTGGACGCGGCTTTGGCCTTGGCCTGGGCCTTCATGTAGTTGGACCAGCCCGAGAAGTCCACCTTGGAAGCGTCGGCGACTTCGGCGAGGAACGGGTTGGGGCCCTTGGGCTTCGCGCCGTACGGCGCCTTGGGCGCGACGCCTATTCCCGCGGCCAGCGACGCCTGGTCGGCGGGGCTTAGCGGGGTGTCCTGCGTCGGTGTTGTCGGAGCGGCGTGGGCGGCGGCCGGCGTGATCAACGCCAGGCCCAGCACGGCCGCGGAGATGGTTGCGATGCTCCGTCGCATCAGCGTCCCCCTTCTGCCATCCGAACCCCCCGGTCGCGGATGGTAGGGGCGACGTTACCGATCACGAACGTCGATATCTAGAGCTGTCAATGCACTGTAACAACCGGATGTCAGCCCAGGCGGCCGTCCGACGTGAACGGGCCGACCTTGGTCGGCAGGACCAGGCCGGCGGCGGAGAGGGCGCGCAGCAGGGCGACGAGCTCGTCGCGGCGGAGGGCGCCGGGACGCTCGGGCTCGCGGTGCGGGATGTCCAGGGCACGGGCCGCCTCGGTGGCGCGCACGGCGATCGCGGCCTCGACCGCCCACAAGCGATGCGCGCGCATCGCGACGGCGGCACTCGCGGTCAGAGATCCGTGCAGGCGGAGCAGGCGGCGCAGGTCGGCGGAGAGCTGCTCGATGGGCGGGCCGATCGGTTGCGGGGGTTTCGGGCGGCGGGCCTCGAAGTACTCCGCCGCGGCGCCCCACCAGCGCGGGGCGCAGACCAGCGCCGCGCCTAGCAGGGTGGGCGTGGCCACGATCAGAACGAGTTTCCCCACATCCCAGACGTTCACGAGAGGCTCCTCCATCCCCTCGACGATCCGCCCGCTCCGTCGAGCGCGTCAAGCGGGATTGCACCCACCGCTTGACTCTCCCCTTGGGGGAGACACCAGGCTGGCGCCTGTCAGCGAACGCGACCTCGAGGGACAAGGCGGGTGAGGGGCATCGGAGGAGCGGGCAGCGGCGGTCCGTCGTATCCGTGGACCTCGCCGAAACGCGGGGTGTGCGACTCCCAGTCGAGGCGCATCCCGACGATCTCGTCGTGGTCGCGCGCCACGAAGTTCCACCACATGACCAGGCGTTCCTCGAAAGGTTCGCCGCCCAGCAGCAGCACGCGAGACTCGGAGGAGGTGGTCAGGTTGAGTTCGGTGCGGCCGGCGCCGAGGTAGAGCAGCGGGCCGGGCTTGAGGGTGGCGTCGTCCACATTCGGCGCGCCGTCCAGGGCCAGGACCGCGTACTCGAAATCGGGTCTCAGCGGCACGGCGGCCGACGCGCCGGCAGCCAGCGCGAGCTCGGCGCCCACCAGGGGCGTGTGGGTGCGCGCGGGTGACGTGGCGCCGCCGAGCGTGCCCATCAGGACCGTGGCGGCGATGCCGCCGAAGGCGACGACCGGAAGATCGGCGTGGTGCGAGAACTCCGGGGCCATGTCACGCGCGGCGTGCGGCAGGGCAACCCACAGCTGTACGCCTTGGAGCACCGGCGAATGGTCGCCCGGGGTCTCCTCCGCGTGGGAGATGCCGCGGCCGGCCGTCATGAGGTTGAGCTGGCCGGGGCGGATCTCCTGGAGGTTGCCGAGGCTGTCGCGGTGCAGCACCTCGCCAGCGACCAGCCAGGTCACGGTCTGCAGGCCGGTGTGCGGGTGGGGGCCGACCCGCATGCCCGCCGAGTCGCCCAGGTCGTGCGGCCCGTACGCGTCGAGGAAGCACCACGCGCCCACCATGCGCCGCTGCCGGTTGGGCAGGGTCCGGGTGACGGCGAAGCCGCGCGGGCCGCCGAGCGCGACCGGCGCGCCCTCCAACAACTCCATAGTGACCGGAAGCTCCGGCCCGACCTCGGGATCCGCCTCGAAGCTGCTCACGAACTCGACGCTACTTCGCGAAGGCGCTCGAGCCGAGGACCTTCGTCACGCTGATCTCGATGACGACCCGCAGCGGGTTGGGTCTCGGTGTCCGGTAGCGCGCGGCGTAGAGTCTTTCGCCGGACAAGACAGACATTTCGTCTTCCCGGACGATGGCGAGGCCTTCGACGGTTGTCCACCGTGCGCCGTCGATCTGGCAGACCGCCACCCTCGGGTTGCTTCGGACATGTCTGACATGTGCCGATGTTGCCGAAGAGATCACGCGACACAGGTTTTCTTCGAGGGTCGCGCCGACGGCCACGACGTGCGGGGAGCCGTCCTTGCGCAGGGTGGTGAGAGTGCACAAGTGGCGCTCGGTCCAGAAGGCGCGCAGCGCGGGATTCGCGAGGTCGACGACGCCGCTCACGCGGGCTCCGCCGGCAGCACGCCCTGGCGGACCGCGGCCCTGAGCGCGGCGTGGTCGGATTCCACCTGGTCGGCGTAGGTGCGGGCGAACCGGCTCAGCGAGTCGGCGAGCTTGTCGCTGCTCCCGATGTACCCGGCGATCATCGACGCGCCGCTGGTGCGGGCGTGCGACTTGGCCAGGAGGTAACCGCAGATGCCGGCGTAGTCGCCCAGCGCGGGGGCGTCGATGCCCTCGACGACGATCGCGCCCTTCATGTCGCGGAACTGCCGCACGTAGAACTGCATGTCGCCGACCGTCGTCCAGCCGAGCAGCGGGTCGCTGACGGTCTGCAGGGCCTGCTGGTACTCCACCACCCGCTGACCCTGGTGCCGGTGCCAGGCCGACTCGCCGTGCTGGTGCTTCGCGATCACCGAGCGGCGGGCCTGCTTGAGCTGCAGGAACACCACGTCGTCGGGGCTGCTGCCCTCGCACAGGGCGACGTAGGCGCGCAAGCCGACCGATCCGACGCCGACCACCTTGTGCGCGATGTCGACGATCCTGTAGCCGGCGAGGATGCGGGCCCAGTGCGGCGGAAGCGTGTTGAGGTAACCGTCGAGCGCCTCGGCCAAGGCATCCCGCTCCCCCTCGGACGGGCGGGTGATCAGCGGCGGCTCCTGGACCAGCCGGAGCGTGCCGTCGCTGCGGTCGGTGAAACGGGGCAGCGCGCGGTCGCTGGTGCGGCGGCGGGCGCGGCGGGCGGCGCGCTCGATCTCGTCGCGGAAGCTGGCCCGCGACGCCGCCGAGCGCAGCCGGTCGACGTCGAGCCGGTCGAACGACCGCCCGAGCAGCGGGCGCTCGGCGAGGTGGGACAGCTGCTCGCGGTACTCCTCGACGCAGTGGTGCACGGCCTCGGCGCAGTCGGCCTCGCGGAAGCCGTTCTGCCGGCCTGCCACGTGCACGCTGACCGCGAGCCGGCGCAGGTCCCACTCCCACGCGCCGGGGTGTGCCTCGTCGAAGTCGTTGAGGTCGAAGACCAGCTCACGCTCGGGCGAGGCGTAGAAGCCGAAGTTGCCCAGGTGGGCGTCGCCGCAGATGACCGGCGTGATGCCGGTGGCGGGCAGCGCCGCGAAGTCGTCGGCCATGATGTTCGCCGAGCCGCGCAGGAACGCGTACGGCGAGGAGATCATGCGGCCGACCCGGATCGGGATCAGCCAGGGCTGACGGCCCCGATTCTGCTCGATCACCTGCTGCACCGGGTCGGCACGGCCGGCCGGCGCCGTCCAGTACGCCATGTCGGAGCGGTGAGCGCGCTCGCGCAGCGACCGGCCCAGGCCGTACCTCTCGGCGCGCGGCCGAGCCGGCCGGCGCAGCGACGTGAATCCGTCGTTCTGAGCTGTGTCGAGCACGACGTGCCCGTTTG
Organism: Actinoplanes sp. CA-142083; assembly: GCF_050942195.1. Lineage (NCBI taxonomy): Bacteria > Bacillati > Actinomycetota > Actinomycetes > Micromonosporales > Micromonosporaceae > Actinoplanes > Actinoplanes sp. CA-142083. Next base: position 4,590,225 of record NZ_CP192076.1, on the reverse strand, counting down.
CTGGTTCCATGTTGCTACCAGCCTAAACGTTGATCATGAACGCAAGGTGGCCAGCCCGAACGAGGACGGCTTGACGCCCGGGAAGACGGCGTCGAGCGCGCCGAACCCGCACCTGGACCGGAGGATCTCGCCGATCACCGAGCGGTAGTCGGTGGTGACCGCGAGATCCCCGGCGACCAGCGCGCCGGGCGAGAGGCCGGGCCAGTTCGCGTACACCTTGCCGCCCCGCACCCCGCCGCCCAGCAGCAGCATCGCGTTGCCGTGGCCGTGGTCGGCGCCCCGGGAGCCGTTCTCCTCGACCCGGCGGCCGAACTCGCTGATGGTGAGCAGGGTGACCCCGGCCATGCCGTCGGGGCCGAGATCGGCGGTGAAGGCGGCGAGCGCGGTGGCCAGCTCGGTGAGGTTGTCGTACATGCGCTGGCCCTTGACCGCGGTGCCGAGCGCGTCGTGCATGTCCCAGTCGCCGCAGTCCACGGCCGCCGTGACCAGGCCGGACTTGGCCTTGATCAGGCGGGCCACGTCGCGCAGGGCGGCGCCCAGCTCGGTGGCGGGATACGTGGTCGCGGAGCGTGCTGCCGGCAGAGTGCGCAACGCGGTCACGGCCTTGTCGGCGGCGATGGCCGGGCCGTCCGCGTACATCTGCCGCAGCGCCGCCGCGATGGGCCGCTTGTCGGAATCACCCGCCAGGGTGAACTTGTCGATCGAGGACATCGACACCGCCGGAGCAGGCCCGGCGAACAGGCGGGCCGGCATGGCGTGGCCCACCGAGACGCCGGCAAGAGGGCCGCTCGCGCCGGTGGCGCCGAGCATCCGGTCGAGCCAGCCGGTGCGGATCGAGGTGCCGGGGGCCGCGTTCTCCATGGCCTCCATGGCGGCGAAGTGCGAGCGGGTCGGGTTGCCCTGGCCGACCGCGTGCACGGCGGCGAGCTGGCCGGCCTTCCACGCGGGCAGCAGCGGCGCGAGGGCCGGGTGCAGGCCGAACGTGCCGTCGCCGGCGATGACCTGACTTTTCGGCAGGCCGATCGTGGGGCGGGCCTTGTAGTAGTCGGGATCGCCGATCGGGGCGATCGCGGACAGGCCGTCGAAGCCGCCGCGCAGCGACAGCACGACCAGCGTGTCGCCGCGGTAGCCGGGCTCGGCCGCGAAGGCGAGACTCGTCGACAGCCCGGCACTGGCCAGGCCGCTCAGGGCGGCAGCGCCCAGGAGACCGCGGCGGGTCATGCTCACGTTCTCGGCGCATCCGGCAAGCTTCATGATCACCTCTGCTGGAAGGTCGGCGAGTTCAGGACGAGCGCGATCAGGTACGGCGCGTGCCCGGCCAGGGACTTGTCGGCGGAGCTCAGAGAACTCGTCGGCAGCTTCCCGGCGACGCTGAGCACGGCGGCGGTGTGCGCGGGCGGCAGCTTGACCCCGGTCAGCCGCACGGCGAGCGCGTCGACCAGTGCCCCGTACGTGCCCGGCAGCGCCGGAACCAGCGACTTGAGCAGGTCCGTGGGGCGGGTGAGCTGGGTGGGGTACCAGCCGGCGGCCAGGTTGAGGTGCAGGTTGCAGCGCAGCAGGAAGCTGGACGGCGACGCCCAGATCGCGGCCACGTCCGGGAAGCCGTTCGGCGGGTTCCACCGGAATGGCGCGTTCCCGGCGTCGACCATGGCGTTGTAGAGGGCGTCGAGCGCCTTGATGCCGCTCGCCTCCGGGCCGAGGCCGAGCGCGCGGATCGTGGCGATCATGTCCTCGAACGGGGTGCGGACCTTCTGCCCGGCCGAGGCGGCGAACTCGGCCGACGTGAACAGCGCGCGCAGCACCGGCACGATCGCGGTGTCGTTGTCGAGGTAGACCTTGGCCAGCTTGGTCACCAGCGACGCCGGCGCCTCGTCGGCGACGAACCGCACGCACAGCTTGGTGGCGATGCGCTGGGCGGTCGCCGGGTGCCGGGCCAGGTAGTCGGCGAGCGCCATCGGGCCGGCCTCGCCGGTCGCGCCGGCGTTCGCGAAGCCGAGGACCTTGACGGCGCCGGTCGCGTGCCGGGCCGCGTCGTACGTGTAGAGGCCGTCCTTGCCGACGGTCATGCCGGTGAGCAGCCGCGCCGCCTGGGCCACGTCCTGCTCGCTGTAGATCAGCCCGACGGTGTGCAGCTCCATCAGCTCGCGCGCGTAGTTCTCGTTGGGGTGCGCCTTGGTCGACGAGCGATTGTCCAGGTAGGTGAGCATCGCCGGGTGCTTCATCGAGGCCTTGAGCATGTCGGCGAACCTGCCGAACGTGAACTTGCGGATCACCTGGGTCTCGTAGTCGCTGCGGCTGTCCCACACGCCGCTGGACGGGGCCGCGATGTGCAGGTGATTGGCCCAGAACTGGGCGACCACCTCGAACAGCTGCCGGTTGCTCCACGCGGCCCGGGCCACCGCCGCGCGGCCGAGCTGCCCGAATGCCTCGTACGAATGCTGCTTGATCTTTGATCGGACGGCGGCGATGCTCGCGCCGGCCAGCGGCAGGCGGGTGAGCAGCGACTCGACCTGCGCGTCGTCGATCTTCGCGGGGCTGAGCTGCCGATCGAGCCACCCCGGGACGCCGAGCTTGGTGACCTCGGCGAGCGAGGCGGGCGTCGGGCCGAAGGTGGCGCGGCGGAGCAGGTGCGCGATCGGGCCGGCCTTCTCCGCGGCCTGCGCCGCGTCGTTCAGACCGAGAACGGTCACGGCGGTGGCGGCACCGGCGGCAGCGATGAGCGTACGGCGGGTCGTCATGCAGGACCCTTCGACGCGTACGCGGTACGGCGTCGCCGCTGCAACCGTGACTTACCGAGCCGCAATCCGCCTGCACCCGTATCCCGCGGGCGGAAACGGACGTACGCTCACGCTTGTGGATCAGGCAGAACCCGTACGCACCCCAGCCTCCTGGGTCGTTGTCGGCCTCGACAACGGTGGCACCTGCAACAACGCCACCGTCCTCGACGCGACGGGCCAGTTCCTCGTCGACCACCTGGTGGAAAATCCGAGCCTCGTGCAGGACGGGCCCGAGTCGGCGGTGGAGGCGCTCGCCGAGGCGTTCCTGAACATCATCGAGCTGACCAGCACCCCGCGGACGCTGGTGCGCGCGGTCGGCCTCGACACCCCCGGCCCGGCCAGCGCCACCGGCGTGATCTCGTCGAAGGGATCCACCAACTTCAACCAGGTCTCCTGGCACGGGTACGACATCCGGGGTGCGCTCGAGGCCCGCATCGGGCTGCCCGTGATCTACAACAACGACGCGAACGCGGCCGCGCTCTACGCCCACCACCGGCATTTCGGCCAGGAGGCGATGAACCGGTCGTCGGTCGCCGCGATCGTCGGCACCGGGCTCGGCGGCGGCGTGGTCGAGAAGGGCAAGGTCGTCAGCGGCGCCGCCGGGATGGCGGGCGAGCTCGGGCACGTGCAGATCCCGCTGCACGGCGTCCTCGAGAACGACCAGCCGGTGCCGGCCTGCAACTGTGGGTTCGAAGGCGACGTCGAGAGCATCGCGTCGCTGACCGGGATCAAGAACAACCTGCTGCCGTACTGGCTCTCGAAATTCCCCGACCACCCGCTGGCGGCCGAGCCGATCGGCAAGGCGGCCAAGCTGCTGCGCGGGTACGGCGAGAAGGAAGACGCGCTGGCGCTGGCGGTTTTCGGGCAGCAGGCGAAGGCGATCGGGAAGCTCTTCACCATCGCGGCCAACTTCACCGACCCCGACGCGTACCTGCTGGGCGGCGGTGTCGTCGAGGCGGCGCCCCGGTTCCGGCAGTGGTTCCTCAACTCGGTGCGCGAGGCCACCCAGCTGCGGCAGGAGCAGCAGGCGGCGGCCTCGTTCGCGCTGGTCGCCGACCTCGACATGGCCGGCGCGCGCGGGGCGGCCGTGGCCGCGCTCGAACGGGTCTCCTGATCCTGCTGTGTTACGTCGGAACGACGGCGGTGTGCACCCCGCCGCCGTTCCTTTTCCCGGTTCGCGCCGCCTTGGACTCACACACGCATGGGGGGCAAGCGGTGTGAGCGTCCGTTGGGTGTGGCGCGACGGTGGCCGCGTATTACGGGGGCGGCAGCCACCGGCCGGGGGATCGGGGTTCGCTCAACAACCGTGACATCCCCTAGCACCTTGATCCGCATGAAGCGAGAGTGGCGTTCGCCACCCTGCGGCAACCTGTGAGACACCGGGAGGTTACCGATCTTCGCCCGATCAGGGTCGTCCGGAAATCCGTGGGGATCCTCAAAAAGAGTTTAAGAATTCTTTAAGTGGACTTCTCGGCACACGGTGACGTGGCGTCAATTCCCGCCGACGATCCGTGCTCGCCCCGGTCGAGTTTGAACTGTTCGGCGGGGCCACACGTACTCTCCCGCGAACAACAGCACGCGGCCCGCGCGACCGCCGCGCCAACTCTCGGTCACCACACGGCCACGCGGCCCGGTGACGCGCTCACGAGGGTGCTGGCGCACGTCGCAAAAGCGTGGTTAACCTTCCACATCCACCGGATGGGAGGGGTCACCATCCGGGCCGGAAGGGGGAGGACGACGTTGGCGAGACCGGGGGGCATCATGCGGCACAGGGGCGAAGGACGGGCCCTCGATCGCCGCCTGCCCGCCCGCGGGGCCGCCGCATGAGCTTCGAGGACGACGAATACTGGGATGACGAATACTCCGAGTATTCCATCATGCCGAATACGGCGGTCGTTCAAGAACGCCAATACACGAAGCGGTCCGCGCCCGACCCGGTGATCCCCACCCGGCGCGGTGCGAATCCGCCGTCGGAAGAGAACCCCCCGGTCGACGAGCTGGCCGCCCGCCGGCAGCGACGTGCCGCAGGTAACAGCGCCCCGCCGCGCAAACCGCAGGGCCCGTTCGACTCGCAGCGCCCGAGCTGGCTGGACGATCCCGACTTCTCCCCTGTGGACACGTCTGTTCCGAATTTGGCGGGTTCGGGCTTCGAGGACGTCGACTTCAACCGCCCTGAGCTGGGCGCCGACTTCGACGCCCCCGACTTCCCGATCAGCAGCACCGGCGAGCCCGGCCGCCGCGACGACCGCTTCGGCGACTTCCAGGACGACATCGACGAGCCGTTCGACCACCGGGACCTCGAGGCGTACGGGCACGGGCCGCAGACCGAGACGCGCGTCGCGCCCGCCGAGGAGGCGACGCCCTCGAAGCCGGCCCGCAAGGGTTGGCTGCGGCGCAAGCAGGCCCAGGAGGACGAGGACCGCAAGCGCGACGCCGACAAGCGCGGCAAGAAGGGCCGCGGCGCCAAGGCCGACCCTCGCGCCGCCGATCCCCGCGCCGCCGACCCTCGCGCCGCCGACCCTCGCGCCGCCGACCCTCGCGCCGCCGACCCTCGCGCCGCCGACCCTCGCGCCGCCGACCCTCGCGCCGCCGACCCTCGCGCCGCCGACCCTCGCGCTACCGACCCCCGCGCTGCTGATCCTCGCCAGGCCCAGACCGATCCTCGCCTTGCCCCGCCGGGACGGGACCCCCGGGGTGGCCCGGGCACGGATCCTCGGGCGGCGCAGGCCGGACGGGTTGCCGATCCCCGCGCCGCGCAGGCCGGACGGGTTGCCGACCCGCGCGCGGCGCAGCCAGGGCAGGTCGCGGATCCTCGGAACGCTCCGCCCGGGCGTGGGACCGACCCGCGCGAGCGAGGCGCGGACCCGCGCGACGGCCGGGTGGCACGCGATGGTGACCCGCGTCGGGGACAGCCCGACGTGGAGCCGCGCGGGCGTGGCGCCGGGCGCGGACCCCGGGTGGCCGCGATGGTGCCCGACGAGCCCGGCAACCGGCCGGGACGTGGGACGGAGCCGCGCGATGGTGGGCCGGGACGTGGAGGTCCGGCCGACCAGTCCGGGTGGCGTGACGCGGAGCCCGCAGCCAGCGGGCGCGCGCGGGTGCCGGAGGCAAGGCCCGAGGATCCGATGGATCTGTACCGGCGCCCCGACGGAGGCCGCCGCGACGAACGGTGGGCTTCGGACGGCGACCAGCGCCGCGGACCCGACAGCGACCCGCGTCGGGCCTCTGATGGCGACCCGCGCCGGGGCATTGATGGCGACCCGCGTCGGGCGCCTGACGGCGACCAGCGATGGGCTTCGGACGGGGACCGCCGTCGTGGCCCCGGCGGCGACCAGAGGTGGGCCGCCCAGGGTGACCCGCGCTGGGCTCCCGACGGCGACCAGGGCTGGGCCTCCGACGGCGGCCAGCAGCGGTGGGACGACCAGGACCGCCGCCGCTCCGCCGACGAGCGTTCCCGTGGGGACGGTCGCGGCCCCGCCCGCGGCCGGCGCCCCATCGACGCCGAGCTCGACATCACCGACACCCGCATGCGGCGCCCCGGCGAGGGCCCCGACCCGCGCGGCCGCCGTTCCCGCGACGAGCTGGACACCACGGACCCGCGCATCCAGCGCCCGGTCGGCGACCCGCGCACCCGCCGCGGGGAGCCCGCGGCCTGGTCGGACACCCCCGACCAGCGCCGCCGCCCCGGCCGCATGGGCGAGCGCACCGCCTTCTGGGACCCGGACTCCCAGGACGACCTGGCCCCACGGCGCCCCTACCGCGGCGAGGAGTACGACCAGCGCCCCGAGCCCGACACCCGCCACCGCGGCCGCCCGCCGGTCCCCGCCACCGGCGAGCACGACCAGGGCTACCACCCGGTCGGCGGCACCGGCTGGAACGAGGACGACCCACGCGCCCGCCGCGACGCCCACGGCACCGAGGTGGCCTGGTCGGACAACTCCGGCTGGGACGACGACCGCGAGCGCGTCACCTCATGGGACATCGAGGGCGAGGCAACCTGGAACGACGAGCCCGCCGCCGAGCTCACCGACGGCCGCCCCGACCCCCGCCGTGCCGCAGCCGAGCAGGAGTCCGACCGCGCACGCCGGGCCACAGCCGATCGCGACGCCGACCCCGCGCGTCAGCGCACGGCCGATCTCTCCGATCAGCCCGCCGCCGAACTCTCGCGCCCGCCCACGGCCGACCCTTCGCGCCGGCCCGCCACCGAGCCGCAGCAGGACAACCAGCCGGACCGCGCCACTCCCCCGGTCGACCAGCCACGTCAGCCGGCGGCCGCCCAGCAGGACGCGCGCCCGGCCGGCGCGGAGCCCGAGCCGGACGACCGCGACGAGGACGGCAACGCCCCGCGGGTCATCAGCAAGGCCCCTCCGCCCACCCCGGCCCGGGTGATCAGCCGCGAGGAGCCACCACCGCCTCCGCGCGTCGTCAAGAAGGCCGAGCCCACCGCCACCCCCCGCGTGGTCGGCACGAACCCGGCCACCCCCGCCGCGCGCGTGGTCACCCCACCGCCAACCCCGGTCACCCCGGCCGCATCAGGCCCGCAGGCCCCACCGGCCCAGCACCCCGACCGCCTCGACCCGGCCGCGCTCCAACGCCGGCCCGGTTCGCCTTCGGAGACCGGCACCCGCTTGGGCGCGCCCCAGCAGCCCGGCTCCCCCGCCGCCACCGGCACCCGCCTCGGCGCGCCCCAGCAGCCCGGCTCCCCCGCCGCCACCGGCACCCGCCTCGGCGCGCCCCAGCAGCCCGGCTCCCCCACGGACACCGGCACCCGCCTCGGCGGCTCGCCCGGCGAATCGGACACGCGGCTCGGCATGCCGCAGCACGGCGGTTCACCTGCCGACACCGGCACCCGCCTCGGCGCGCGTAGGAGCCCCCGCACAGCGCACGTCATGCTCACCGAGGGCGACGGCCCGTGGTCGATGGTCCCGGACGACGCGCCACCCGCCGCCGAGCCGGTCACCGGCCTGTCGCGGCCGATGTCCCCCAATTTGCCGCGCCCCGGCATCGACCCGAACCGTCCCGTTAGCCCGGCCGCCGCTCCGCCGCACACCGCACCGGTCCCCCCTGCGGACATCCGGCCCCCGGTCCCCAGTGCGATCCCGCCCGGCGTCACGCAACCCGGCGCGATGCCCCCCGCCGCCATGCAACCCGGCGCGATGCCACCCGCCGCCCTGCAACCCGGCGCGATGCCACCCGCCGCCACACCGCCTGCCGCCATGCCGCCCGCAGCTTTCCATGGGCCAGGTCAGCAGCCCGCTCAGCAGGGCGGACATGCAGCCCCGCAGCAGCCGACGTGGCCCGCGGCCGTTCCGCCGGCGCCCGCTTACGGTCCGGGGCAGGCTGGCGTTCCGGCTACGCCGCCCGGTGCGGCGACTCCCGCGCCGCCTGCTTCTGCTGGGCAGGCTGCTTCCCCTGAGCAGGTTCCCGGAGCGTGGCCGGCGCCGCCGCAGGTGCCCGGCGCAGCCCAGCCGGGCCAGCCTGGCCACGACGCTGCCGCATCCGGCGCGAACGTGCCCGCTCCTCGCGGCGGGGTGCCCGCCGTGGGTGTCCCCGTCGTGCCGGCCGTACCCCGGCCGGGCGAACAGGCGCCGCCAATCGGCCGGCCGACATCGCTGGCGTCCGCTCCGGTCAGCGCGCCGTCCGGAGCTCGGCGGCCGCAGCCTCCGACGCCGCAGCAGCCCGCTGGACCTCCGCCCTATCCGCCACAGCAGGCCGTGCCGCCACAGCAGGGTGCGCCCACCCAACACGGCGCGCCCACCCAACACGGCGCGCCCACCCAACACGGCGCGCCCACCCAACACGGCGCGCCCACCCAACACGGCGCGCCCACCCAGCACGGTGCACCGACCCAGCCGCTCGCTCCGCCGCGGCAGGAGTGGCCGCCCCCGCAGGCTGCGCAGGCACCGGTTGTTGAGCAGCCGCCTTCGGGTGCGCCCGTTCGGCCTGTCAGCCCGGCGGCTCAGCGTGGTGCGCCGGTTGACCCTGGGATGCCTGTTGCCGGCCGTGGGCCTGGAGCGGCTGGTGGGGACGGGCGGAGCGTCGGAGTTCCGATGCAGCGGCCGTCCTCGGAGGGGCAGTCGGCCTCGCGCGCTGGGCAACAACCGCCGACCCAGCACGGCGACCCGACGCACCAAAGCGCGCCGACCCAGCAGAGCGGGCCGACTCGCCAGAGCGCGCCGACACACCAGGCCGAGCCGGCGCAGCACGGCAGGCCGACAGACCAGAGCGGGCCGGCGCAGCAAAACGGGCCGGCGGAGCAAAGGGAAACGGCGGAGCAAGCCGGACAGCCGACGCCCGCCGCGCAGCCGGCCGGGCAAAGCCGGCCGCCGACGCATGTCGCGCAGCTGGCGGCACGAAGCGGGCAATCCGCGACGGCCGCGCAGCCGGTGGAACAAGCCGGCCAGTCGGCTCAGGCCGCGCAGAACGGCGCGCAGGCGCCCACACAGGGCGCGGAGCGTCAAGGGCGACACGGTGCGCCGGAAGCGTCCGAAGGTGCCGCGCAGGCGGCCGCGGGTGAGGATCAGCGGCGTCGGGGAGCGCACGCGGCGCCGTACATGGATTCGGACGGCACGCTGCACAACCTCAAGCCGATCGCTCGTCTCACGGTGACCGGGCCGGATCAGGAGCCCCGGCGGTCGGGCGACACCGAGTTCGGTGGCATGTGGTTCGTCGCGCCCCAGAAGGACGATGAACCCGAGGGGGAAAGCGCGGAGGACCCGAACGCCGGGGACTCACTGGACGACGGCGTGGTGCTGGACCTCGACCTCTCGGGGCTGCTCAACGGGGCGGCAATCGGCACGGAAGACGCGAACAGGGCAAACAAGGCGAACGGCGAACCCGCCGACGCGGACGACGCGGCCGGTCCGGAGGCGAAGGCCGGGAACGTCGCCGGCAGCCGTACGGAAGAAGCAAAGCCGGACGCGGCGTCGGTGCGGGCCGAAATGGCCGAGCGGATGTCGGCGCAGGTCCCGGAGCAGGAACACGTCTACGAGGAGCCGCAGAAGCCGCCGGCGGTGCTGGCGGCGGCCGACCTCGACGCGATCCGGTGGCGGCTCGACGGCGGGACGCTACGCGAAGTCGTCGACAACAAGGACGCGCTTCGTGAGCTGGGCGAACGCCTCGACGGGCCGCTCGCCGACGAAGTCGACAACGTGGCCAAGGCAGGGCTGCTGAGCGTCCGGGCGGAGGTCTACCGCCTGCTCGGCGAGCTGGGCATGGCGGCCGCGGCCAGCCGGCTGGCGCTGGCGCACGCGGAGTCGGCGCGGGACGTGCAGTCGATGGTGATCGCGCAGGCCGAGCTGGCGCACATCCTCCGGTTGCGCGGGGACTTCACCGAGGCGGACCGGCTGTTCGCGAAGGCGGCCTCGGCCCGCGTGCCGGACGCGCTGCGCAGCGTGGTGCACGAGAACGCCGGGCGCTGCTGCTTCGACCAGGGGCGGCACATGGAGGCGCTCGACCACTTCGCGAAGGCGGTGCGGCTCGGGCGGCCGGACGACCAGGAGCTGGCCGAGCGGATCGGGGTCTGTCTCGAGGCCGTCTACATCCACGTGCTGCGCGACGGCTGGGGGCCTTACCCGCGTGAGCTGCCGGCCGAGAAGCCGGCGAAGCAGAACGACGCCTTCGACGAGGACACGGCAGAGCAGCGGGTCGTCAAGCCCCGGTGACGGTGACCGACGGGACCTGGTCGACGTTGTGGCGCGCGCCCGGCGGGTGGGCGATCGCCGTACGCCCCCGGCCGCCTTCCTTGGCCTCGTAGAGCGCCGCGTCGGACGCCGCGCCGAGCTCGACCGCGGTGCCGGCGTGGTCGGGCAGCACCGCGATGCCGATGCTCAGGCCGGGCGGCCCGCCGGGGAGCGTCGCGACCTCGGCGACCGCGGCGCGCACGTCGTCGGCGGCGCGGCGGGCGCCCATCCGGTCGGTGCGCATGAGCACCACGAACTCGTCGCCGCCAAGCCGGCCGACCACGTCGTCGCGGCCGGACGCCACCCGGCGCAGGGCGTCGGCGACCAGCCGAAGGGCCTGGTCGCCGACGCCGTGGCCCCACGTGTCGTTGATCTTCTTGAAGTGGTCGATGTCGAGGGTCATCAGGGCGATCGGCTCGCCGGTGCGGTGCGCCGACTCGACGGCCCGGGCGAGCTCGCCGTCGAAGCTGCGCCGGTTGGCCACGCCGGTGAGCGGATCCGCGTACGCCTGCGTCTCCAGCACCTCGCGCAGGCGCTCGTTGCGGCCCCGCAGGGAGGCGACGACTACCGCGGTCAGCATCATCGCGACGGTGAGCGACGCCCAGTCGGACAGGCCCACGGTGGCTCCGAGGATCGAGAACACAACCGCCGCGTTGCCGGCCGAGACCAGCGTGATCGTCAGGTAGTTGACGGCGCGGCTGAGGAAGTTCGCCGCGTACAGCACCGGCCACAGGTAGAAGAGCTGCGCGCCGGTGCTGGCGTCATGGGTCGCGAGGTTGAGCCCGGTGATCACGGCGATGCCGAAGAACGGCGCGAACAGCCAGGCCAGGTGCGGCACCCGCTCGGGACGCCAGCGGCAGAGCGCACCGGCGCCGAGGAACAGGAAGGTGAGCAGCACGAACACGGCGACGCTGCCGGGTGTCGGATGGTCGGGCAGGATCACGCCCGTGACCAGCATGAACGGCCCCGCACCCATCAACAGGTACGCGACCGAGCGAGATGCGCCCGCTTCGTCGCGTAGCTGATAGTGCACCCTGCCGCCTCCTCGTGTCGGTTAGACCTTCGGTTGCGGCGGCAAGCATCTGAGCAATTCAGACGTGCTCCGGCTCCTTCCTTTCCGAACGTTTCGGCGCGGCCATGGTCACGCCGAAACTGGCGAGCATGACCAGCAGCAGCGCCAGCACCTCGATGCCGGTCAGGCGCTGGCCGAGCAGCAGCAGGCCGGCGATCGCCGCGGCGGCCGGCTCGAGGCTCATCAGGATGCCGAAGACGCGGGTCGGGATGCGGCGCAGGGCGTTGATCTCGAGGCCGTAGGAGAGGACCGAGGAGAGCAGGGCCACGGCCGTGGCGCCGATCAGCAGGGCGGGGTCGACGATCACCGCGGAAGCGCCCTCGACGCCGAACGGAAGCACCAGCACGGCGGCGACCGCCAGCGAGATGGTCAGGCCGCCGGTGCCGGGCACGAGCCCGCCCAGCTTGGCGCTGAACACGATGTAGCCCGCCCAGCAGAGGCCGGCGACGAACGCGAGGATCAGGCCGCCGATCGGGGCGGCACCGCTGTTGGTCGTGCCGAGCAGCACGACGCCGGCCGCGGCGAGCAGCGCCCAGAACAGGTCGAGCAGGCGGCGGGTCTGCACGAGCGTGAGCAGCAGCGGGCCGAGGAACTCCACGGTGACCGCGATGCCCAGCGGGACGGTGCGCAGGGCGAGGTAGAAGATCAGATTCATCCCGGCCATGACGACGCCGAGCAGGGCGGCCGACCGCCAGGCGGCGGCCGACCAGCCCCGCAGGCGCGGCCGGGTGATGACCGCGATCACCAGGGCGGCGATCGCGAGCCGGAGCAGGGTCACCCCGGCCGCGCCCAGGTCGTCGAAGAGCGTGCGCGCGATGGCGCTGCCGAACTGCACCGAGGTGATCGAGAGCAGCACGAGCAGTGGCGCTGGCACTTCAGGCCGTTTCATGTCCCCGAGTTTTCTGGTCGGTCCGTGGATGGCTTCCACGGACCTTCCTACTCGTGGGGTCCGACACTCTTTTGGTACCGGCGCCTGGTCCTACGGACGGCGCGGAGAACCCGAGCCCCTCCGGGCTATCCCTCGATACCGTTCACCGGCGGAACTTCCAGGGTGCGCTCCGAAGCCGTACCCCCGATGATGATCTTGCGTAGTGACGAGTTGTTGGTGGTGCTCAGCTCGGCCAGCCTGTTGGCCGGGTTGGCGAGCACCTGGACGTAGTACGTTCCGTTGGGCAGGTCGGTGATCTCGAACGACTGGCCCGGCCGATCCTGGCTGTAGGTGTCGCCGTTGCCGATGTCGAGCACCTCACGCACGGCCACGACGGTGTTCGCGCCGCACGAGGTCTCCAGCGAGGTGTTGTCCGGGCGCCACTTCGCGTTCGGCACGGTCAGGTCGACCGTGTCGGTGTTCGCGAGGCAGAACGCCTCCTTGCCGCTGCGCACGGCCAGCTTCTGGGTGGAGTCGAGCAGGTTGTACTGCGCGAAGTCGGTGAAGTGCCAATGCTTGTGGCCGACCCGATCGTCCCACTCCATGGTCCCGGCCTGCTTCGAACCGACCTGGTTGCCCTTGGCGTCGAAGAAGTACTGGTAGGCGTCCATCAGCTCGGTGCCGGAGCGGCGGAAGCCGTCGACCAGCAGCGGAGACGTGCCGCCGTTCCAGACGGTGGCGCCGAAGTTCACGTACCACTTGCTGTCCTCCTGCGACAGCGAGATGCCCCAGGCGGGCAGGGAACGCAGGTCCGGCTTGGGTCCGGCCGCCGGGGCGGCCTTCAGCGTCGCGGCCGGCCGTTTGGCCGGAGCACGCAGCGAGGGTACGTAGTCAGAAACCTGCTCCCCGTCCCGAGCGCTCCGTTTGACCGATTTGTCCGCCGACTTCAAGCCCATGTCGGCGTCGACCACGTCCACCGCGACGTGCACGGTGGCCTGGTCGGCCGGGATCCCGAACAACTGCTGATACCGGGAGCTCACCGTAGCGGTGGCCGTGTACTTGCCGGGCGCGAGATCGAACGACTCCCCGTCGCGGAAGTACGGCTGATCCGGCACGGCCGAGTCCCACCCCGCCTGGATACCCCATACCGCCCCGAGCGTGAACGGGTTGTACTCGCCGCCGCACTGCGTCGGGTACGGCGTCGTCGCCGGCGCGTCCGGCCGGGTCCGGGCCGAGCTCCACGAGTTGCCGCAGAACGACGTCGAGTACTGCTTGACCACGGCCCCCGAGGCGTCAGCGATGCTGATCGTGGTGAAGTCCTTGAGCCCGGTGAAGTCGGTGACCGTGCCCGCCGGCAGCGCCACCTTCTTCTTCTTGCCGTTCTGGGTGACGACCCGCTGGGCGGCGATCGGCTTGTCGTACCCGGTGCGGTTCGCCCAGATCTCGAACGGGTCCTTGCCGGCGATCACGTGCAGACCCAGGTCGAACGAGAGCCAGACCTCGCCGTCGTAGACGTATCGCTCCGCCGTGACCGCGTTGGTGGCGGCCACGAACGAGAGCGGCGGAGGGTTGGCGGCCGCCTGGGCGACTCCCACCCCGGTCGCGGTGACCACCAGCACGGCCACCGCCGCACCGCGGGCGAGCAGGCGTTTCTTCCGGTCCGTCATGAGTACCTTCCGGTCGGGCGACCGGATCGACACCGGTCGCTGCCGGACCATCCAATGCGGACACTTGTGAGATTCCTGTGAGGACTGCCCGCGTTGGCACGAAATCGGGACCATTTATTCGGATGAAGTGCGGACCGGCCGGGCATACGATGCGAGGCGCGGTGGGCGGCTCCCCGCGGTGCTTCCTTCTCACCCTCTTCCGGAAACTTAGCGTCGCCACTTCCCGCCCACCGCATCTCACGGGGAGGTTCCTTCGGCGTGGACACGCTGGCTGCTGTGCTGTTCCGGTGCACGGGCCGGGTCACGGTGGTGGGCACGGGCTCGCCACCGCCGGACGGGCCGGCGTGGGTTGCGGCGCTCGAGGCCGACCTCGCCGAGCGCGGCTGGCTCATGCGGTCCGACCTGCGGGCGGCCGCGGCGCGCCTGTCCCCCGCGGTGCGGGTGCGCTGGGCCGACTGGCTGCTGGCCACCGTCGACGAGCTTTCCGGCGCCGACCGGCCCATGCTTCCGCTCTACCGCGCGTTCCCCGATACGCCCCGCGACGTCGAAGCGGTCTACGTGCGGCGCCTGCTCGCCCATCTCTTCGCCGTGCCCGGCGCGCCGTGCGTGCTGTGCGGGCGCGAGGAGGGCGGCGAGCCTCTCGATCCCTGCGGCCACGTGGTCTGCCCGGCCTGCTTCCCGCCGGAGCAGTTCACCGGCTGCCCGGTCTGCGGCCGCCGGCTGAGCGCCGCGAACACGTACCTCACGATCGTCGAGCCGCCCGCCCGCGGTCCCCTGCGCACCGACCCGCCCGAGGTGCCGATGCGGCTGGCCGGCCTGGAGACGGCCCCGGTCACGGCCGGCGCCCAGCTGCGCGATCAGCTGGTCGCCCGTCCGCACGCGCTCAGCGAGACCGATCGCGACAACCTGCGTGCCCTGGTCGCCGCGACCGCACCGGGCCGGCTCGACTGGCTGCCACCGGTGGTGCCCGCCCGCGAGACCCTCGCGCTGCTCATCGCCGACGCGCTGCACGCCGCCGCGCTCACCCCGAGCTATCCGCAGGTCGTCGATTCCGCCCGCGCCCACTGGTCGACGGTGACCGACGCGGCGCGCACGCTGTGGTCCTACTCCGGCGGCGATCCGGGCCTGGTGCTGCCGCGCCGCGAGAGCGACGATCCGGCGCCGGGCGATCAGTGGCGTCCGCACGAGGAGCCGCGCGTGACGGTTCCGGTGCCGCGGGTCCGGGCCTTGCCGCGCCCGTTGCGGCGCGCGGTGCTCGCGCACATCGACGCCTGCGGCGCCGCACTGGCGGCGGAAGAGCTGCGTCGTCACGTCACGGTGTGGAAGCGATTGGGAGAGCGCCTTCATCCGTACGAGTGGACGCACACGTTCCCGGAGGCGGCGGTCGCTTTCGCGGCCCTTCGCGGGACACGCACGGCTCGCTCCGGGCCGCTGGGGGCCGCGATGGTGGCCGCGTGCGCACGGTCGCCACGCCACCTGCTCGTCGAGTCCTGCCCCGGCGACCGGATCGGCGTCCGCCTGCGCACCCACGCGTCGCTGGTGGAGCACGCCTTCGAACAGCGCGACGCGGCCGGCGCGGCCCAGCTGCTCACCGAACGCCCCGGCGACTTCTGGCGCCGCCTCGACCACCTGCTGCGCGCGGCCGGCGACGACCCCGAGGCACTGTCGGCGATCGCCGCGGCCGCCCGGCAGTCCGCGGCCCGGGTCGCCCCTGGCGTGCTCGCCGCGGCTTCCGCCGAGCTGGCCGGCCGTGCCGAGACGGCACAAGCGACGCCGGCCCAGCTGGCCGCCACGGCCCGCGCCCGCGCCGCCGCCCAGGCGCGCAAGAGCGGCCCGTTCGAGCCCGCCGCCTTCACCAGCTCCCTCGGCGCGGCCCTCGAGCGCGTGCGCGGCATCGCTTCCCCGCCCGCGCGGGAGGGCCACCCGCCCGCGCCCACTCCGCCCGCGCGCCTGGAGCCCTCCCGCGAGGGGCACGCGCATGCTTCCGATGAGCCGGGCGACGGCGGTCACGGGATCGTTGGCGGGCGGCCCGGGCCGGGTATGCCGCGGCGGGTGTTCTTCCCGCGCGGGAGCGTCGTCACCACCTGGACCGAGCCCGAGCGGCGCTCGCCCCTGCCGCCCGAGGCGATCCGGGAGATGCGGGAGCTCGTCGACCACGAGCTGAGCGGGCGGGCCGGGCGGCTCGAGCGCTTCGATGTGGCCGTCATCGACGCCGCGCTCGCGGAGGCACCCGCGCCGATGCGGGAGCGGGCCGGGTCGGCGCAGCTGGCCGGGTGGCCGCGCGGGAGCGTCCGGCGGCTGCCCGAGGTCGAGGTGCTGCGGCTCTTCCTGCACTGGGAGGAGCCGGCCAAGACGCGGGTCGACCTCGATCTGTCGTGCGCGTTCTTCGGCGAGCAGTGGGAGCGGGCCGGGCACTGCGACTACACGCAGCTGCGGTTCGCGGGCGACGCCGCCGTGCACTCGGGCGACTTCACGTCGGCGCCGGCGCCGCTGGGCGCCACCGAGTTCCTCGATCTCGACCTCGGGCTGCTCGCGGCCGAGGGCGTGCGCTTCCTGGTGCCGATGGTGCTCAGCTTCAACGCGGTGCCGTTCGAGCTGCTCACCGAGGCGTTCGCGGGGCTGATGCTGCCGTCGCGCCACGACGGGCGGTTCGATGCCGATCGCGTGGCGCAGCGCTACGACCTGCACGGCAACGCCCGCATGCACCTGCCGATGGTCATCGACCTGCGGACGCGCCGCCTGCTGTGGACCGACCTGATGCTGAACGGCCGCGGCTACGGCCACAGCGTCGACCGCCACGGCGACCAGCTGGCCCGCGCCGCCGCCGACCAGTGGGAGCACTTCCTCGGCGGTCACCGCCCCACCCTGTTCGACCTGATGGCCTGGCACGCGGCCGGCCGCGCCGACCGCGTCCTGATCGCCCACCCGGACGGCGCCTACACCGAGGTTGCCCCCGACGTATCCGCCATCCGCGCCGCCGCGTCAGCCCCCGAAGCCCCGCGAGCGGCGGGCGCCGCGGACGACCGCCCGACGGCTCCCGATCTCGCCGACCTGCGCGTCCTGGCCGGCGCGGCCGACGTCGGGCGCCTCGACGGCCTGAAGCCCGCTCCCGGCTCGGTCGCCCTGACCGTCACCGGCCTCCCTGGCGACCCTTGGACCCCGATGCACCCCTCCGACCTGCTTGGCTACCTCGCGCCGTAACGACCCCGGCGCACTGCCGAGCCGCCCTGCGCGCCACGACCCGGCGCACCTGCCGGGCGCGGTCGACCATCAGGGGTGGGGGCGGAACCATTCCGGCATCTCGCCCCGCCCGTCGACGACCTCGCCGACCAGCGGCTCCGGTCTGTCGGGAGCCGCGTGCCGACCGGCGGCCGGGTCGGGAGCGTTGCGCGGCCCAGGGGGCGGCCACGAACCTGGCTGCCGGTTCATGGCGGCGGCCGCGCTGTAGTTCCGGGCGTCCGCCCGCCGCAACGGGACCGGCACCGGCTCCGGAGGCGGCGGTGCGGCTTCCGGCTGCAGCGCCCGCGACCCCGACGGCCACAACCGTGGCGCCCGGCGGGCGGCCAGGTCCTCCGCCCATCCGAACAGCACCATCGCCAGCAGCGTCAGCGCCAGGGCCGTCCCGAGGTCGACCGCTCCCCCGGCGTCGCCGGCCAGGTCGTCCAGCGCCACGACCGTCAGCACCGGCCACACCGCCGCGATCGCGATGTTGTGCCACAGGTAGACCGTCACGGCGCGGGCGTTGAGCACGGTGACCAGGCTGTCCAGCGGCCGCACCCGGCCCAGCCACTCCATGCCGGGCTGCCAGCGCAGCGCCAGCAGGACGAACGCCAGCGACCACAGCGCCTGCGACTCGGACACGTCGTTGAGGTCCCAGGCGTCCTCGCCCTGGTGCCCGCCGAGCCAGTAGAGGGCCGCCGCCCCCATCGCCACCGCCAGCGGCACCACCACCCACGGCCGGAGCCGTTGCAGGCGGCCGTCGCGGTGGGCGAACCCGGCGATCCAGCACGCGCCGTAGGTGACGAAGTCCCACAGCGCCGCGTCGGCCGTGTCCGGCAGGGTCAGGCCTGTCACGTCGAGCACGGCCATCAGGGCCAGCGGCGCGGCCACGGCCGCCCACCCGACCCGCTTGTACAGGGCGTACAGGATCGGCGAGAGCAGGATGAACCACAGGTACGCCCGGATGTACCAGAGCGGCTCCCAGGCGTCGATCCCCGCGTCGCTGCCGGGCGGGTCGCCGACCGGCAGGATCCAGAACGCCAGCCTCGTGACGCTGAACGGGTGCTCGCCGTCGACCTCCTGCCGCCACCCGGCGACCAGCATGACCGGCACCACGACCAGGCCCAGCAGCCACAGCGGGGGCAGCAGCCGCCGCATGCGGGACGCGACCACCCGGCCGGCCGCGCGCTTCTCCAGCGACGCCGCGGTGAGCGAGCCGGCCAGCGCGAACATGACGCCCATGGCGGGCAGCAGGATCGACAGCCAGGGCCAGCCGAAGAGGTGGTAGACGATCACCCGGACGATCGCCGCGGCACGGAGCAGGTCCAGGTAGCGGTTGCGCACCGGGGAAACGTAGCGGCGGTGATCGGCGTGGCGGGACCGTCCGGGCGGTCGGCAAACAAGCCTCGCAGGCCTACCCCGAAGGGGTGAACTGTCCGGTTTGTCTGTGCGGCTGTGCGACGTTCGTGCTCCGCGCCGGTGACCTTGGCCGGGTTGTGACGTTGACCCCTGGCATAGCGGCGAACCGGAGCGGCCGGGCGCCCAGGGATCGACAGGGATGATTCGGTATGCGGAGGAAACGTCTGGCGGTGGTCGGGGTCGCGGCGTCGGCGCTGCTGCTCACCGGCGGCATCGCGGCCACGAGCGCCGGCGCCGAGGAGACGCCGGACGTGCCGGGCTGGCCGGGGTTCACGATGCCGAACTTCTTCGCCTGGCCCGGCTTCAGCGCAAGCGATGACGCCGGCGATGACACAAGCGACGACACGAGCGACGACACGAGCGACGACACGGGCAGCGATGACGACAGCTGGTCGGGCCCTGACGACTCGGCGTCTGACGACGCCGTCGACAGCGATGACCAAGCGGCCGACGACGACAACGACACCATTTCCCGTACGCATGAAGCGCCCGCCGCCGGAGTGAGGGCCGCACCTCAGAAAGCACGACCGAAGCCCGCGGCCGTGGCTCAGAGGCCGGCGCCGGTCCGCCGGCCCGCCCACGTCGACGCCCCCCGCGCGACCGGCGGCGGCCTGATCACCGCCGCGAAGCAGGACGTCAGCACGGCCGACGTCTCGGACAGCCCGAACGCGCCGGTGCAGCAGCAGATCCTCGCCCTGATCAACCAGAACCGCCGGCGGAGCGGCTGCGGTTCCCTCACGCTCGACCGGCGGCTCATCGACGCGGCCAACGAGCACGCCGCCGACATGGCCCGCCGCCGTTACTTCGCGCACGAGTCGCCGAACGGCGACGGCGCGGGCGACCGGGTGCGCGAGACCGGCTACCGGTGGAAGCGGTACGGCGAGAACATCGCGCGCGGCGTCGACAGCCCGTACGAGGTGGTCGACGGCTGGATGCACAGCCCCTCGCACCGGGAGAACATCCTGGACTGCCGGCTGCACCAGATGGGCATCGGCCTGGCCATCGCCCGTGATGACACGGCGTACTGGGTCCAGGACTTCGCGACACCCGCTACCTGATTTGTAACGAAGGTCCTCCTCAACTCGGCTGGGCGCGAACCGATTCTCATCCCGGATTCGCGCCACGGTCCTTCCCCGAGCACCGCGGCGAGCACGGTTGTGCTTCGATGTGCGAACACATGTCCTGGGGAGGACCAAGTTGCGAGTGAGACGGGTTTCCGCCCGCCTTGCCGGGGCCGCTTTGGCGACCCTGGTCGGCGGCGGTCTCGGCGCCATGGCGCTGTCGCCTTCCGGCGCCGGCGCCGCGGTGCGCACCGCCCCGGCGGCCAAGGTCGTGAGCACCACGGTGGTCACGAAGGCGGCGGCCGCGGGCTGTGCGACCGGTAAGTACCAGAAGCAGGTCGAGGGTTACCTCAAGAAGATCGGCGGCTACGGCGCCGTCACCGTCGACGGCAAGCAGTCCGCCGCCGACTGTGCGGCGATCAAGAAGTTCCAGGCCCGGTTCGGCATCAAGCCGGCCCAGGGCCTGGCCGGCCCGACGACGTACGACGTGGCCAAGCGGCTCGCGTCGACGAACACGGCGGCCTGCAAGGCCTCCAAGTCGGGTCTCACCTTCTGTGTCGACCTCACCCACCAGACCACGTGGGTGATGAAGAACGGCAAGGTGTACCTGAAGCCGACGGTCACCCGCACCGGGATGAAGGGCTACCGCACGCCGGCCGGCACCTTCAAGATCAACAAGCGGACCAAGAAGGAGTGGTCGGACCCGTACAAGGTCTGGCTGCCGTACTGGCAGAGGTTCATCGGTGGGCGCGGTTTCCACCAGACCACCACGTACATCCACGACAAGTGGCGCGGTTCGCACGGCTGTGTCAACCTGCTGCCGCAGGACGCCAAGGCGTACTACGGCCTCGGGAAGATCGGTTCCACGGTGAAGGTGTTCGGGCGCCGCCCGGGGACCTGATCCTGAAATGTTACTTGGCAGCGCCCGGGTCGTTCAGGCCCGGGCGTTGCTGTGTGCGTGCGTCGTCAGCACCTCGTGGCTGGGAAAATGGCGCTCGCTGCCGTCGCCGGTGATCAGGCGTAACCCGTCCCGGCCGAGCGTGTAGATCACGTCCCGGAACCGGCTGACGGTGTCGTCGTGGTGCACCACGGTCAGCTCGTCGGCTCGCTGCATTGCTACTCACGTCCTTCACGGTTCACTTGCCGATAGGGGTACGTGGGGGCCGCGGGGACGGTTCACTCAGCGTGTGCCAGGTCGTCAAGGGCCGAATCGGGATTTGACCGTTTTGTCCGGCCAGGTGTCAGGCGAACGACCCGATACATCGAGGCATAGAGTGGCGTGCGTGCTTCGCGAACCTCCGCGCACCACCGTCCGGCCCGCCCGCGCCCGGCTCCGGCCGGGCGTTCTCGCGCTCGGGATCGTTGCGCTGGTCTCGCTCACCGCGGCCTCCTGCGACGGCGACGACAAGAACATCACCACCGGTACGGCGAGCCGCGGCACCGTCGACGAGATCGTCGAGGCGCCGGGGTCGGTGACCGCCCGGGCCGCCGCCACGCTCAGCGCTCCCGCCGCCGGCACGCTGGCCTCCCTGCGCGTCGCGTCCGGCGACAAGGTGACCAAGGGTGACGTGGTGGCGGTGATCGACTCGCCGGCGCTCGAAGCGCGCCTGGATTCGGCCGCCAAAGCCCTCGACGCGTCGGAATCGGGCGGCACACCGTCCTTGAGCCTCGCCGGGTATACGTCCGTCCGGAAAGATACGGACAAGAAGGCGGCGGATGCCTTCGACGATGCCCGCGCCGCGGCCGGCAAGGTCACCGACCCCACCACCAAGGCGGTGCTGCTCAAGCAGGTCGACGCGGCCGAGAAGCAGTACGAGGCGGCCTCGACGGCGGCCGCTGCGGCCCTGCGCTCGGTGCAGCGCGGGGTGGCGTCGCTGGGCGAGGCGGTCGAGTCGCTCTCCACGGCACAACGGCTGCAGGCGAAACAGGCGTACGATCTCGCCGAATCGGCCGTGGACGCACTCACCTTGAGAGCGCCGATCGCCGGAACCGTGCAGCTGGGCGGGCCCGCCGCAGGCGGAAGCACGTCGTCGCTCAGCGACCTTCTCTCCTCCGGGAGCGCACCGGCCGCCGCCGCCGGACCATCCCTCCCGGGCGTCGACGAGGCCATCCCGCAGGGCGGCTACGTCGCGGCCGGCACCCCGGTCGCCACCATCGTCGACGTGAGCCGGCTCGGGCTGGTCGCCGAGGTCGACGAGACCGACGTGCTGCTGGTCGAGCCCGGGGTCGCCGCGACCGTCGAGCTGGACGCGGCGACCGGCGTCACCTACGACGCCACCGTACGGGCCGTCGACCTGCTGCCCACCACCTCGGCCCGCGGCGGCGTCTCCTACCGGGTGCGGCTCGATCTCGCCGGCGGCTCCCCCACCCCGCGCCCCGGCATGAGCGCGGTCGTGCGCCTGCAGGTCCGGCAGGCGGAGGACGCGGTGACCGTGCCGGCGTCCGCGATCGTCAACGCCGACGGGCAGGACACGGTGTGGGCGGTGCGCGACGGCCGGTACGAGCGCGTGCCGGTCAAGCTCGGCGTGCAGGGCGAGGACGTCGTGCAGGTGACCTCGGGCCTGCAGCCCGGCCAGCAGATCGTCGTCGGCGGCGCCGACCAGGTCAACGCCGGCGACAAGGCGTCATGACCTCCGCTGATGCGATCGTCGCCGTCGAGGTGACCCGCACCTACGAGCTCGACGGCGTCTCGGTGGAGGCGTTGCGCGGCGTGTCGCTGACCGTCTCGGCCGGCGACTACGTGGCCATCGTCGGCACCTCGGGCTCCGGGAAGTCGACGCTGATGCACCTGATGGGCGCGCTGGACCGCCCGACCAGCGGCCGGCTGCTCATCGGCGGCCGGGACGTGTCCACTCTGGGCGCCTCCGAGATGGCGCACCTGCGCAACACGACGATCGGGTTCGTGTTCCAGTCGTTCCACCTGCTGGCGCGGACGACGGCCCGGGACAACGTGGCGCTGCCGCTGGTCTATCGCGGGGTGGGCCGCCGGGAGCGCCGCGCCCGGGCCACGGCGATGCTGTCCCGGGTCGGCCTGGGACACCGCCTCGACCACCGTCCCAACCAGATGTCCGGCGGCGAGCAGCAGCGGGTCGCCATCGCCCGCGCGCTCGTCACCGACCCGACGGTGCTGCTGGCCGACGAGCCCACCGGCAACCTCGACTCGGCCACCGGCGAGTCGGTGCTGAGTCTGCTCGAGTCCCTCGAGGGCGTCGCCGTCGTCCTGGTGACCCACGACCGGGATGTGGCGGCCCGGGCGCGCCGCCAGATCACCATGCGAGACGGGCTGATCGTCGCATGAGGGTCGCCTCGTGAGGGTCGCCGAGGCGTGGCGGGTCGCCATCGACGCGCTGCGCGCCAACCGGCTGCGCAGCATCCTCACCATGCTCGGCGTCGTCATCGGCGTGGGCGCGGTCGTCGCGCTGGTCTCGATCGGCACCGGCACCAAGCGCCAGATCGAGCAGCAGGTCGAGGGCCTCGGCTCCAACCTGCTCATCGTCGTGCCCGGCCGCCTCGACCCCGGCGCCGCGCCCACCGCCTCCACGCTGACCATGGACGACGTGGACGCCGTCACCCGCGTGGTCGGCGACCGCTCCCGGGTGGCGGTCACCATCAGCTCCGGGGAGACCGTCCGCTCCGGGTCGCGTTCCGCCTACGCCAGCATGCAGGGCGTCCTCGAGACCACTCCGACGGTCTTCGTCCGGCACCTCGACCGCGGCCAGTACCTGACCCGCACCGACGTCACCACCGGCCGCCGCGTGGCCGTCCTCGGCGCCGGGATCGCCACCCAGCTCTTCGGCGACCGTGACCCGATCGGCCGCCAGATCACCATCGGCGGCGTCCGCTTCCGGGTGATCGGCACCTTCGAGAAGCTAGGGCAGAGCCTGGGCGTCGACCGGGACAGCGAGGTGCACGTCCCGGTCACCGCCGCCCAGCGCCTGCTCGGCACCGATCGCATCGACGGGCTGGCGATCCGCGCCCCCGACCGGGACACCATCGACGACCTGGGCGCCTCGGTGGTGGCGGCGCTGGTGAAACGCCACCCCGACACCGACTTCAGCGCCGTGACCCAGGAGCAGATCCTGGGCGTCCTGGGCGACATCCTGGGCGTGCTGACCGGGGTGCTGGCCGCGATCGCCGGCATCAGCCTGCTGGTCGGCGGCGTCGGCGTCTCCAACATCATGCTGGTGTCGGTCCGCGAGCGGACGAAGGAGATCGGCCTGCGCAAGGCGGTCGGCGCCCGCCCGCGCGACATCGGCATCCAGTTCCTGCTGGAAGCGGTGCTGCTGACGACGATCGGCGGCGTGCTGGGCATGGCCCTGGGCGTCACCGCCGCCCTGCTCGTCGATCGCCTGACCCCGGTGCCGGCCGCGATCACGTGGTGGTCGCTGGCGCTGGCCTTCGGCGTCTCCGCCGCCGTCGGCATCATCTTCGGCGTCGTCCCCGCCCAGCGCGCGGGCCGGCTCGATCCGGTCGTCGCCCTGCGCACCGAGTGATCCGGCTCAGCGGACCACCTCGAACACCTCGTCGAAGGTGACCCCGGCCCCCGTCGTGACACGCATCGTCGCGCGCGCGAAGACGCCGTTGCTCGGTGGATCGACCCGCTGCCAGCCGGTGATCTCGACTCTGGTCCCGAGCCCGACGGTGTGGTGGGCGTCCTGGTACGCGCCGAGGAAGTGGTGGTCCTCGGAGGTCGACGGCTCACCGCTCGGGCAGGGGCCGGCGGTGTTCACGTACTGCCCGGTCATCGTCTCGCTCAGGCCGCCGAGCTCCACCGTGAGCGACTCCGGGAACGGAAGCCCGTTCGCATCGTCGGTGAAGTAGAACGGCTCGGCCCTGATCCAGCCCGCCGTGGTGCCGGTGAGCTGATCGGCCAATCGCCCCTCGCACCAGGCGCCGCCCAGGGCGATGCCGCCGCCGACGTCGGTGAACTCGGCCTCCGCCTTCGTGTACGCGATGTCGCCTTCCCCGGCCATGGTCCCGTCGCCGCGGAACGGCTGGAGTTGCACCTCGCCCGACCCGCTCACGAGCACATGCTGCGTGACGGTGCCGTTCCGAGTGGGCTCGGAGTACGGATACGACCGGTCCAGGGACGCGGTGGCCCGGTAACGCAGCCGCGCCTCCGACCAGTCGGTCAGGTCGAACGTCCACTCACCAAGGTCCCAGTCGAATTGCTTGAGGACATCCACGATCGCGTCGGCGCAGGTGAGCGGACTCGCGCCGAGGAACACCCCGCCGCACAGGATGCTGTCCAGGAAGGTCTTGACGACGGTGCTCCCGTTCCGGGGATCGGCCGTGGCCTCGACGTTCACCGAGAACTCCTTCTCGACCGGATGCGCCCGGTCGCTGAGCTCGAAGCGCTGCATCCGGCCGCTTACCGGGAAGCTCGCCGTCCCGTCGTCGCCGGCGACCCGCTCGGTGGCCGGTGGGCATGTGTCCTGCGGGTCGATCTCGGTCGTGCCGCAATCGAAGAGCACGAGGGCGTCCTTCTCGATCAGACGGTCCGCGAAACCCCGCCGGCCCTGGATGCTGACCGCGACCCCGCCGGCCGCACCCGGGTTCGGCATGGTGGTGTTGTTGCCGGCCACCACGCCGAGCAGCGCCAGAAGACAGTTGAGCCCCTTGACGACCTCGGGGTCCAGGTCTCCGTAGTCGTAGCTGACCGTGACCACGACGCGCACGGTCTCGCCGTTGCGCCGCGAGCTCTTGGTGCGAACCAGCGGGCCGCCGCCGAGCAACTCCGCCTTCCCGGTGTGCGTCGCCATCGCGACGAACAGGCTGAGGATGGTGAGATTGCCGGTGGCGTACCCGGCGACGGTGCTGACCGTTCCGAAGTTGTCACGCAGGGCGATGACGTCCTCCACCAGCCCGGCGTTGCGGTAGTGACTGCTCAGGTGGTCGAGGAGGGTCTGGAACGGCCCCCGCCACTCGGCGACCCCGGGGATCCCCACGCCGGCCGCCAGCTTGCTGACGATCCAGATCGCCCACTGGCCGGCGTCGTCCTCGGCGCAGCCACCCGGTGGGTTCTGCAGCGCGGCGGCGAGCCGCCGCACGCCGGTCGGTCCGGCGGAGCGGCCGGCCGGCGGAAGCGGCGCGACGGCGAGGGAGGTGAGCGTGCCCGCCGAGACGAGCAGGACGGCGGTCGGAACCGTGATCGTGACGTCGGCGGCGGTGACGGCCGGGTCCACGAGGTCCGGGCGACCGGCCCGGCGACTCTCCTCCCGCACCAGGAGGGCGACCTGCCGCACCTCGCCGGAACCCTTGGTCAGGGCGTTGCGCAAAGAGCAGAGCAACAGGTCGCCGGCTGCGGCCGGGTCCAGGCCGTCGGTGCCGTCGGCGGTGAAGAACGTCATGATCTCGGACAGCTGGACCCGCGCGCGGGGGTCGGCGGCGGTCGCGGCCGTCCAGAGCTGCGCCCACGGCACCCCGACAGTGTCGTGCGGAGTGGTGATCGAGTGTTCCGTGCCGTTGACGACCGGGATCCCGGCCAGGGTGAACGCCCCGAGCAGTGCCGCCGCCCGCTGCGAATTCCGCACCTCGAAGGCATCGGCCAGGAGGACGGCGCGTTCCTCGGCCGTTCCCTCGGGGACCACCGGCGGCGGTGGATCGGGCAGCGCCGGCGGCGGAACCGGGAAGCTGTCGATCGTGGCCGGCTGGGCCGCCAGGTCCGGGCGCGGGCCGCGGGCTTCGCACCCGGCCAGGCCGGTGACCACGAGGAGGAGCGCGACAGCGCACCGCAGGAATCGCGACATGGCGCACCTACGAGCCGGGCTCGCTGGGCGTCGGCTCCGTCGTCTCCTCCGGCGGCGGCGTCGGCTCCGTCGTCTCCTCCGGCGGCGGCGTCGGCATCGAGGTCGTCGTCGGAGGCGGCGTGCAGACCTGCGGCGGCGGCGTGGTGGCATCGCACGCGTCCGGGCACGGCGGCGGCGTGGTGGCATCGCATGCGTCCGGGCACGGCGGCGGCGTGGACGGGGTCGGCGTAGCGCAGGTCTCCGGGCAGGACGAGCCGTCCCGCGTCACCGTCAGCTCGGCCACGGCGCTCTCCCCGCCCGGGCAGTGCAGGGTCAGTTGATAGGTCCCGGCCGCGGCCTCAGCGGGAACGCCGATCGTGGCGGTGAGCAGCCCGTACTGCGGATTCACCGGGACCGACCCGGTCAGCTCGGAGTCCACGGTGGCGACTTTCAGGTTGTCGTCGCAGGAGGCGCGCAGGCCCACCTGCTTGCCGGGCGCCGCCGCGCTGGGATTGACCTGAAGGTAGATGGCGGCCGCGCGGGTGGCCGGCAGCCCGGCCTCCGCGCCGCTGGTCGTCATGGCGAACAGGACCGCGCACGCCACCGCGAGCGGCAGGACGACGTACAGGGCCCGCGGGGCGCGCCACACGGACGGGGCACGGTGGTGGCCGGCCCGCCCATCGGCACGGTGTCTAGCTGTCATGGCGCTCTGCCTCACTTGTGGTCGCTGCCCGCATCGCTTCGACCAGTCCGGCCGGCGTGACGTCGGTGACCGGGATCCGGACGAGCCGGAGGTATTGAAGCGTCGCCCGGTCCGCCGCGACGCTGAGCAGCTTGATGTCGGGATACTCCGCGAGGAGATGGCTGGCGACACCCGCGGGCTCGCCGGCGCCGTACGCGGCCAGCACGACGAAGTCCGCGCCGAGATCGCGTACGGCCAGGAGCGTTTCGAGCGGCGAGCCGGCGGTGCCGGCGACCAGGTCGCCCGCAGCCTCGATCGCCTCCCGCAATGCGTCTCGCAGCGGCGGAGGGACGGCGAGGAGAACGCGGATCGTCATGATCACCGACCTGGGGAGCACTGCGAACGCCCACCACGCTAGGCAACCGTCCGGGTGTCCGGACCGACCCCGGGGATCCATCAGGGATACGCGGCGGGTACCGGTACCTCGGGGTCAGGGGATACCGGCGCGGTACCGGTCGGCGGCCTCGGCCCGCCGGTGCACCTGGTACTTCTCCAGGATGTGATGGACGTGGTTCTTGACCGTCCGCAGCTCGATGACGAGCCGGCGGGCGATCTGCTTGTTCGACAGGCCTTGGTCGACGAGCTCGAGCACCTCGCGCTCGCGCGGGGTCAGCGGGACGGCCGGTTCCGCCGGGCGTACCACCGGCCGCGATCGGGCGACGTGCCGCAGCAGTGACGCCGCTATGCACGGGGCATGCCGGGGCTCGCCCCAGGCCACCGTCTGGAGCAGCACGATCAGCTCGGCCAGCGGCTGCTCCCGGAACAGGAACCCGGAGGCGCCGGCCTCGGCACACGCGATGATCACTTCGTCGGCGTCGGTCATCGCCGTCACGACGACGGGCGCGACGGCGCTGAGCCGGCGTATGACCGGCAGGCTGTGGTGCATCGCCAGGTCGACCAGCACGGCCGTGGGCGCACCGTCAGCAGCCCGGCGCAGGGCGGTCTCCGGGTCGGACGCCGTGGACACGGCCTCGCACTCCGCGCGGCGGGCGAGCGCCTCGGCCAGCGCGGCCACGTGGATCGCGACGTCGCCAACCACGAGCACCCGCATGACGCCACCTTGCCTCACCGAGTCCGAAGGAGGTAATGATCCTACCTTCGGTGACCGCTCGGTTACACGGCGCTGTCGTTGATCGGCCCGAAAAGAAAAGCCCGAAGAGAAGTGGGAACCTGGAGCCGGGCCGCGGACATAACAGGGTATGGAGCCGGCGATGGACGAGAGCCTCCGGGACGTCGATTTGATGGCGCTCGCGGTGGAGGGGCGCGGGGACGCGTTCGGGCAGATCTTTCGCCGGCACGGGACCGTGGTCTACAACTACTGCTTTCGCCGGCTGGGCTCGTGGAGCGCGGCCGAGGACGCCACCTCGCTGGTGTTCCTCGAGATGTGGCGGCGGCGGGATCGGGCGGTCCACTTCGAGGGGTCGCTGGTGCCGTGGCTCCTCGGGGTGGCAAACAACGTGGTGCGTAACCTGCACCGCGCGCGGCGCCGCTACGACGCGGCGCTGTTCCGGATCCCGTCGCCCTCCTTCGAGCCGGATCCGGCCGACGACATCGCGCAGCGGCTCGACGACGAGAGCCGGATGCGTGAGGTCCTGCGCGAGCTGTCCCGGCTCAACCGCGGCGAGCAGGACGTAGTGGCCATGGTTCTGATGTCCGGCCTGTCGTACGCGGAAGCGGCGACCGCGCTGGACATCCCGATCGGCACGGTCCGGTCCCGGCTGGCCCGCGCCCGCAAGCGACTCGAGAACGCCTTCCCCTCGGGGCCGGCGCCGGTGCGGCTCTCCCCCGCGACGACGAAGGAGTGACCACGATGATCGATCTGGCCAAGCTCCCGCCGGAGCGGAAGATCCCGGCCGCGCACGCGCAGCTGCGCCGCGAAGTTCTCGAGCGGCATGTGACCGAGTCCCTCGCGCCTCGGTCCCGGCGGGTGACGTACCGGCTGGTGGTGGTAGCAGCGGGCGCCTCCGTGCTGATGTTCGGCGGGGCGGCGGCGGCCTATGTGGCGCTCAGGCCGGCCACGGTCCCGGTGGCCGACCAGACCCGCTGCTACACCAGGGCGTCGCTGAAGGGCGGCGACCACGACTTCTACGGCACGACGGTCGGGCAGGCGGTGCCGGCGGCCGGGCAGCGCAAGGCGGAGGCCGCGGTCGACGCCTGCGCGGCGCTGTGGCGCCAGGGGCTGCTGACGCTGGACTCCAAGGAGGTCGGCATGCCGGCCGAGAAGCGCGACGACTTCCCGGTGCCGGCGCTGATCGCCTGCACGCTGGACAACGGGATCGCGGCGGTGATGCCGGGCGACGAGCAGACGTGCGCCCGGCTGGGACTGCCCCGCCTTCAGGAGTGAGTTAGCGCCACTCGATGAAGGTGGCGTGGTCGTTCATCGCGCCGCCCGACCAGTCGGCCGCGACCGAGGCGCCCGAGCCGTACGTGCCGTGCCCGTTGTCCCAGTACGTGGCGTCGCACAGGCCGTACTCGCGGCCGGAGCCCGCCTTGTCGTTCCAGGCCGTGGGGAACTGGAAGTAGAAGTCGATGTCGCTGCTGGTGTCGCACCCGCTCGAGCCGGTGTGGGTGTAACTGGAGCCGCTGTAACCGGTGTTCCAGTACGAGACGCCGAGCACGGTGGTGGCCAGGGCCGCCGTCTTGAGCTGGCTCGTGCTCAGCGTGGTGGCGCCGGCCGGCAGCTTGATCAGGCCGTGGGTGGCGAAGGAGATCGCCTCGGGGAAGGTGGCGAAGCAGGTCGGCGCGCCGGGCGCGGTGGTGGGCGTGCCGGCCTCGGCGACGCAGTGCTGGGCCACGGGCGCGGCGTGGGCCGGGGTGGACGCGAAGAAGATGGTGGCGAGCAACAGCGCGGACGACAGCGCGAAGACCTTCCGGAGCAATGACATCGTTCCCCCGCTTCCGATTCACGTAGATCGATCCGTCGTCCACTGTGTCCCATGCACGTGCGGTAGTCAACCCGTTACAGAAATGTCAGGTCGTGAGTGGGAAGCGCCCGGCCGGGCCGTTTGGGTGGATTCCGGACCGTCATCTCGGAAAGCGAGAGAACCTTGCCTTAGCCGGATGGAAGGCACGAACTCTCGCTAATCTGGGCTAGTGCGGCAATACGGACAAGCGCCGGAAATCGAGGCCGTCATCACGGCGCTCGTGTTTCGTGCCGGGCCGCTGCTGTGCGCGCTGCGGCTCGACGAGGTCATCGAGACCATGCGGCCGATGGAGACCCTGCCGCTGGCCGGGACCCCGACGTTCGTGCTGGGCATCAGCATCCTGCGCGGGGTGCCCACGCCGGTGATCGACGTGTCCCGCCTGCTCGGCGGCGGCGCCTGCGACAACCCGCAGCGCTACGTCACCGTGCGGACCGAGCGGGGCGCGGTCGCCCTGGCCACCGGCCCGGTGCTCGGCATCCGGACCGTCGACACCGACGAGGCCGGCGGCCACCCGGCGCTGCTCGGCGGCGCCTCCAGCCGCCTCGTGGCCGGAGTGGGCACGGTCGGCGCCGAGCCGCTGATGCTGCTGCAGAGCATGCGCACGGTGCCCGACGAGGTGTGGGAAGCGGCGGCGGCCGCGGGCGTGCCGTGACCGCCACCGGCGCGGAGATCACCCGGTTCCGTGAGTTGCTCGCCCGGCGCCTCGGCTGGACGTTCACCGACCGCGACGCCGGGCAGCTGGCGCCGCTGCTCGACGAGCGGGCACGGGCTGCCCGGATGGGCCGCGACGACTACCTCAACCGGCTGGCCGCGCGGCCGTGGGGCGACGAGCTCACCGAGCTGGTCGAGCGGCTCAGCATCACCGAGACCTACTTCTTCCGGCACGGCGAGCAGTTCCAGGCGCTGCGCGAGGAGGCGCTGCCGAACCGCATCGCGGCGCGGGCGGCCGAGCGCGCGCTGCGGCTGCTGTCGGTGGCCTGCTCGTCGGGCGAGGAGGCGTACAGCCTCGCGATAAGCGCCCGGGCCGCGCTGCCGGGCGAGGACTGGCTGCTGAGCGTCGTCGGCGTCGACGCCAATCCGGTGATGCTGGGGCTGGCCGCGGCGAACCGCTATTCCGCGTGGTCGCTGAGGGAGACCCCCGACGACGTACGCGCCCGCTGGTTCCACCAGGACGGGGCCGGCTACCGCGTGGCCGACGACGCCGCGCGGATCACCCAGTTCCGCCGCTACAACGTCGCCGACCCCGACGACGAGCTGTGGCGCCCCGACCAGTACGACGTGATCTTCTGCCGCAACCTGCTCATGTACCTCACCCCGGACGTCGCGTCCTCGCTGGTGGACCGGATGGCCGCGGCGCTCGCCCCGGGCGGCTACCTGTTCCTCGGCCACACCGACTCGCTCGGCTCCGGCCCGGCCGGGCTGGAGCTGCGCCACACCCACCATGCGTTCTACTACCGCCGGCCGGCCGCCGTCACGGCCGGCGCTCCCCCGGCGCAGCGGCCCGCGACCGCCTGGGCCGAGCCTGTCCCGCCGTCCGACGAGGTCTACAACAAGGCGGTCGTCCTGCTCGGCGAGGAGCGGTTCGCCGAGGCCCTCGCACTGCTCGACCAGCGGCCGCCCGAGCCGGAGCGGTCCCGCGACCGGCTGCTGCGCGGCGTGCTGCTCGCCCTCTCCGGACGCCTCGACGAGGCCGGCGAGGCGGCCCGGCGGCTCACCGAGGACGACGGCCTCAACGCGGACGCACATCAGCTGTACGGGCTCTGCCGGGAGGGCCTGGGCGAGGTCGAGGAGGCGATCGGGCAGTACCGCCTCGCGGCGTACCTCGACCCGGTCTTCGCTCTGCCCCGGCTGCGACTCGGGCAGCTGGCCCGGCGGCGGGGCGACGAGCGGATCGCGGCCGGTGAGCTGGAGCGCGCGCAGACCCTGCTGGCGGGCGAGGACGACCTGCGCATCCTGCTGTTCGGCGGCGGGTTCGGGCGGATCGCCCTGACCGTGCTGAGCCGCGCCGAGCTGGACGCGTGCGAGGTGAGGCGATGACACCCCCTGTGTCCACCTGTAGATCGGAATTAGGCCGCGAGCTGTTGTTCGGTGCTGTGCCGTGCGTTCCCGTGCAGGGCCGGGTCGTAGGTGGTGTTGTTCTGCCAGCAGCGCCAGATGATGCGGACCCAAGCTCGGGCGAGGATGCGGGTGGCGTGCGGGTGGTCTTTGCCGCTGGCGCGGGCCCGGTCATAGATGTCGGCGGCCCAGGGGCTGGCGTGGCGGCTGTTGTCGGCGAACGTGGTGATGGCCTGGCGGAGCCGTTTGTTGCAGGCCCAGCGGAACGACACGCCGCGTTGTTTGCCGGATGCCTTGGTGACGGGGGTGATCCCGGCCAGCGCGGCGATGGCGTCGGGATGCTCGAACGCGGCCCTTGCGTCACCCCATTCGGCCAGGATCTGGGCGGCGTTGACGGTCCCGGCGCGGGGGAAGGACTGGAAGATTTTCCCGTCGGGGTGGGTGTCCATCTTCTCGGCGATGGCCCGGTCGAGGTCCTTGATCGCGGTGTTGAGCGCCTTGATCACGCTGACCTGGGCCAGCACCGCCGCACGGACTCCCGTGCACAGGTCAGGATCGGTGGTGCCGGCCGGCGCCGAGCGCAGGCGGGTCAGGAGAACCGCCGCGGGCCTTTTGCCGGAGTAACTCTGCTTGGTGCAGAACGCGGCGAGCCGGGCCTCGGTCAAGGGGGCTGCCGACACGGCGGTCGGGTATTTCGTGAGGAAAGCCAGCGCAATCGCCGAGGACAGGCTGGCGAAGATCGCCTTGCCTCCGGGCCAGTGCGCGTCCAGCAGCGCGGCGAGCTGGTTGACCGCGGCCACCCGGGCCTCGACCAGGTCACCGCGGCTGCGGGTCACCGTCCGCAAAGCCTTGGTAGGCCCCGAATACGGGACCGCCGGCCGCAGCCGGTGGATCCGCACGCGCAGGTAATCAGCGATCACCTGTGCGTCACCTGGGTCGGATTTGGCGCCGGAGAGAACCTCGGCCTCACGCCAGGCCTTGATCGCGTTCGGCTTGACCGGCATCACCGGATGCCCAGCCTCCAGCAGAGCGTCCACCAGACGCCCATCCGGACGCTCGATCGCCACCGGCGTCAACTCGGTGTCGCCGAGCTTGCCCAGCCGCACGACCAGCCTGGCGAACCCGGCAGCGGTGTGCTCGACGGTGAACGCCGCGACCTTGCGGCCACCCTGGTCCAGCACACACACGGCATGCTCGGTGGTCGCCCAGTCGATCCCGACGAAGAACAACGGCCCCTCTTGCAGCGACAACCTCGTCGCCTTCCCGTTCGCAGCAACAGGCAGGAGCCAGGCGGAGGCGAAGGAACCGATTGTCGAGCGGTCACTAACCGGCGCTCTGCGGCGCGTCCCTCTGTCATCGATCAGCGGTTCCGGGGAAGCCGGGGGCGGCAGTGTCATCGAAGCCCACAAGGGGCAACCATCAAAGGCCGTCACCCCGACTTCCGCCTAGTTCCTACCACAAGCCCCATCCAGGGGCCCGCACGGAAGAGGGTGCACTAGTGACCGTCACGCCCGTCGACCCGGCGACCCGGATCGCGAGCCTGCGCGAGGAGTTCGACCGCTCGTTCGCCGAGCCGGTGCGCCGTCACGACGAGGAGCACGTCGAGCTGCTGGCGATCCGGGCCGGCGGCCGCCCGTACGCCCTGCGTCTCGCCCAGACCCAGGGCCTGCACCCGGACCGCCCGGTCACGCCGCTGCCCGGCCCCCTGCCGTCACTGCTCGGCCTGGCCGGCTTCGCCGGCACCGTCGTCCCGGTCTACGACCTCGCCGCCCTGCTCGGCCACCCGGTCGCCGACCGCCCGCGCTGGCTGGTCCTCCCGCTCGGCACGCCGCAGCTGGGCCTCGCCTTCCACGAGCTGGACGGGCACGTGCGGGTGGTGGCCGACGCGATCGTCGCGGAGGACGCCGCCGAGGGCAGGCGGGGCTGCCTGCGCGGCATGGTCGACCTGGACGGTTTCTCCCGCCCGCTCATCGACGTCCCGGCGACCCGCGCCGTGGTGCACGCGCTGGCCGGGCACACCACTGAGGAGGTCGCACGATGATGTCCGGACGCACCTTCGGCGCCAAGCTCGCGGCCGGGTTCGGCCTGACCCTGGCGCTGACCTTGATCATGACCGCGACCTCGGGCTTCGCGTTGCGCTACGTGCTGGTCACCAAGGACAAGGTGATCCGGATCGCATCCACCAGCCTGGTCGAGACGCAGGCGCTGAACGCGATGATGGAGCGCCGGATCGCCGACTACCGCTCCTACCTGCTGGCCGGCACCCCGGAGGTGCTGACCACGGTCAACCAGGACCGGGCGAACTTCCTGCAGCAGGTAACCCGGGTGCGTGCCGCGCTGCAGAACGCGGACGCGATCCGGCTGCTGGACGTGGTCATCACCACCGAGGCCGCGCACGCCAAGATGATCGACGACGTGATGGACCAGCGCGCGAAGCTCCCCAAGGCCATCGACGTGCGCGACCTGAACACCGACGGGGTCAAGCAGTCCCGGGAGGCGGTCCAGAACGCGATCAACAATCTGATCACCCGGATCAAGAAGATCGTCGACGACACCCGCGCGGAGTCGTCGACCCGGGCCATGTGGGCGATCATCTGCATCATCGGGATCGGCGCGCTGCTGGTCGCCAGCGCGGCCGGGGTGGCCTGGCGGCTCAGCCGCGACCTGCGCCGCGAGGTGGGCGCCGCGGTCGGGCACATCCAGAGCTCGTCGGCGGAGCTCGAGGCGGCCGCGGCCCAGCAGGCCTCGGGCGGGCGCGACCAGTCCAGCGCGATGAACGAGATCACCACGACGATCAGCGAGCTGCTGATCACCTCGCGGCAGATCGCGGACAGCGCCCAGCGGGTCTCGAAGGTCGCCGAGGACACCGCCGACGCGGCCCGCAACGGCGACGCCACCATCGACCAGACCCGGGCCTCGATCAACGCGATCCGCGCCCAGGTCGATCAGATCGTGCAGCACATGCTCTCGCTCGGCGAGAAGTCGCAGCAGATCGGGACGGTCGTCGACCTGGTATCGGAGCTGGCCGAGCAGACCAACATCCTGGCGATCAACGCGACCATCGAGGCGAGCGGCGCCGGCGAGTGGGGCCGGCGCTTCGCGGTGGTGGCCGAGGAGATCCGCAAGCTCGCCGACCGCACGGCCGGGTCGGCCAAGGAGATCCGGGCGCTGATCGAGGACGTCCGCGGCGCGGTGAACACCACCGTGATGGCGACCGAGATCGGCGCCAAGGCGGTCGACACCGGCTCGCGGCAGTTCGACGACGCGACCAGCTCGTTCCGGCGCATCGCCCAGCTGGTGGCGACCACCAGCGACGCGACCCGGGAGATCGAGCTGTCCACCAAACAGCAGACCACGGCGGTCGAGCAGGTCAACTCGGCGGCCTCGGACACGGCCCGGGCGAGCCGCGAGACCGAGGCGAGCGCGGTGCAGACCAAGCAGACCGCGGCGCATCTGAGCACGCTCTCCGGCGACCTGCTCGACCTGGTCGGCACCGGGCGGCATTGAGATGGCCGAGGCCCGGGATCCGCTGCGCTACTTCCGGATCGAGGCGCGGGAGCTGGTCGACCAGATCAGCGCGGCCGTCCTCGACCTGGACCAGCAGCCCGGCCCGGACCTGGTGGCGCGGCTGCTGCGGTTCGCGCACACGCTCAAGGGCGCGGCCCGGGTGGTGAAGCAGTCCGCGATCGCCGACCGGGCGCATGAGTTCGAGGAGGTCCTCGTCCCGCACCGCGGCGACGCGACGCCGATCGCCGCCGACGAGGTGCGCGAGCTGCTGCGGCTCAACGACGAGATCGCCCGGTACGTCGCCGAGCTCGAGCAACCCCAGGCCCCGGTGCCGGCGCAGCCCTCCGAACCGGCCCACCCGGCGGCTCCCGCACAGGCGGCGCCACCCGCCGCCGGGGGGCCGGCCGACAAGCACGAGGACGACGCGCCCGCGCCCCGAGCGGTCACCGCCGACCTCGACGAGCTGCTCGACGCGATCGGCGAGGCCAACGCCCGCATCGCCCCGCTGCGCGACGGCCGGGACAATCTGGCACGGCTGCACCGCGGCGTCGAAGCCCTCGGCGAGCGGCTGCGCACCGGCCGCCAGATCGCCGAGGCCGAGTCCGCCGACGCCCGCGCCGCCGTCCAGCGCCTCGCCTCCGAGCTGGGCGCGCTCGGCCGCCGCTGGACCGACGCGGTCGACCAGGTGGAGCGCGAGCTCGACGAGGTGCGCGGCCGCGCCGAGGGCCTGCGCCTGGTCGCGGCCGGCACCATCTTCACGGCCCTGCACCGCGCGGTGCACGACGCCGCCGAGGCCGAGGGCAAGCGGGTGCGCTTCGTCGTGCACGGCGCCGAGACCCGGATGGGCCCGCACCTGCTCAACCAGGTCAACGGCGCCTTCCTGCACGTGGTCCGCAACGCGGTGGTGCACGGCATCGAGTCCGAACAGGGCCGGCAGGCGGCCGGCAAACCGGCCGAGGGGACGGTCACCGTCGAGGTGCAGCGTCGCGGCCGGTGGGCGCATTTCCGGTGTACGGACGACGGCCGCGGATTCGACCTGACCGCGCTCCGCCGTATCGCCGAGGCCCGTGGCCTGCTCCCGGCCGGCGTCGAGCCGGAGCCGCAGGAGCTGGTGGACCTCGTGCTGCACGGCGGGATAAGCACGTCGGACACGGTGACCGAGGTCGCCGGCCGGGGCATCGGCATGGACGTGGCCCGCGACGTGGCCGCCCAGCTCAACGGGACGGTGTCGATCGTCAACCGGCCGGGAGCGGGCGCGACCGTCGAGATCGTGGTGCCGCTGACCCTGCTGAGCATGAACGGGCTGATCGTCGAGGCGAGCGGCACGGTCGCGACGATGCCGATGGACGCCGTGCGGCGCTGCGTGCGGCTGCCCCGCGACGAGGCGGCCACCGCGCTCGCGAGCGGCCGGATCGCGCACGAGGGCCAGGTCGTGCCGTTCCTGCCGCTGGCCCGCACGCTCACCTACGCCCGCGACAACCAGGCCGGCTCGGGCGCGAGCGTCGCGGTGGTGCTCTCCGCGGACGAGCAGACCGTCGCCGTCGGCGTGGACCGGCTGGCCGGCACCACCACGCTGGTCGCCCGGCCGCTGCCCGACCTCGCCCCGGCCACGCCGGTGATCGGCAGCGTCTGCATCGACCTGGACGGCAATCCGCGGCTCGTGCTGGACCCGCACGGCCTGGTCGCGGCGGCCCGCGCCGACCCCGAGAGCGGCGGCCTGCCGCCCGAGGTGTTCGCGCCGCAGCGGCCGATCCTGGTGGTCGACGACTCGCTGACCACCCGGATGCTCGAGCGCAGCATCCTCGAGTCGGCCGGCTACGAGGTCGACCTGGCCGCCTCGGCCGAGGAGGGGCTCGACGTCGCGCACGCCCGCGACTACGGCCTGTTCCTCACCGACATCGACATGCCGGGCATGAACGGATTCGAGTTCGTCGAGCGCACCCGGGCCGACCCGGAGCTCGCCGCGGTGCCCGCCATCCTGGTCAGCTCCCGGTCCTCCGCCGAGGACCGGCGGCGCGGCGAGGAGGCGGGCGCCGCCGCGTACGTGGTGAAGGGCGAGTTCAACCAGGAGGAGTTGCTCGCGCACATCCGGAGGCTGATCCTTTGATGATCCGCGTCCTGCTGGTCGAGGACTCCGCGACCATGCGCGGTCACCTGCGCGAGTCCCTGGCCGCCGACCCCGATCTGCAGATCGTCGGCGAGGCGGCCGACGGCGACCAGGCGGTCGCGATGGTCGGCCGGCTGCGCCCGGACGTCGTGACCATGGACATGATGCTGCCGACCATGAGCGGGCTGGTCGCCACCGAGCACATCATGGCCGAGCACCCGACGCCGATCTTGGTGGTCTCCTCGGCCGACCGGCAGGAGCTGTTCAGCACGTACAACGCGCTCGCCGCCGGGGCGGTCGACGTGCTGGAGAAGCCGCGGGGCGACGCGAGCGACGCGGACTGGGGGCGGCGGCTCTGCGCGGCCGTACGCCTGGTGTCCCGGATCCGGGTGATCACCCACCCGCGCGCCCGGCTCGACGGCCGGCGCACCGCGCCGGACCCGCCCGCCGCCCTCCCGGTCACCGACACCCTGCGCCTCGTGACGGTCGGCGCCTCCACCGGCGGGCCGCGCGCGCTCACCGACCTGCTGCGCACGCTGCCGCTGGGCTTCCGCCCGCCGGTGCTGTGCGTGCAGCACATCGCGGCCAGCGAGCCGTTCGCGGTGGCGTTCTCCGACTGGCTGGCGGGGCAGACCGGGCGGGACGTCAGCTATGCCCGGGACTGGACGCCGATCGAGGCCGTCGCCGGCCGGGTGGTGCTCGCCCCGCCCGACCGGCACCTGCTGGTCCGCGACGGCCTGCTGCGGCTGAGCGACCTGCCGCCCCGGCACTCCTGCCGGCCCTCGGTGGACGTGCTCTTCGAGTCGGTGGCCGCTGAGCTCGGCCCGGCGGCGGCCGGCTGCCTGCTCACCGGGATGGGCCGGGACGGCGCCGAGGGGCTGCTGGCGATGCGCTCGCGCGGGGCGGCCACGTTCGCCCAGGACGAGGCGAGCTGCGTGGTGTACGGCATGCCCCGCGAGGCCGCGCTGCTCGGCGCCGCCTCGTACGTGCTGCCGCCGGCCCGGATGGCCACCCGGCTCGCCGAGCTCCAGCCGGTCGGGGGCCGCCGATGAGCCACCGGGTGCTGATCGTCGACGACAGCCTGACCGTGCGGATGGACCTGCACGACGCGTTCACCGCGGCCGGCTTCGCCACGATGCTCTGCGCCAGCGGCGAGGAGGCCCGGACCGCCTTCGTGGGCGACGGCTTCGACGCGGCGGTCCTGGACGTGCTGCTGCCCGACGCGGACGGGCTCGAGCTGCTCACCGAGCTGCGCCGCATGCCGGACCGGGCCGGTGTGGTCACGGTGCTGCTGTCCACCGAGGACGAGGTGGCGTCACGGCTCGCGGGGCTGCGCGTCGGCGCCGACGAGTACGTGGGCAAGCCGTACGACGCCGCGTACGTGGTGGCCCGGGTACGGCAGCTGCTCGGCGAGATGCCCACGGTCGCCGAGGACCGGATCACGGTGCTGGTGATCGACGACAGCATGACCTTCCGCGAGCAGCTGCGCGACCTGCTGGAGCCGGAGGGCTACTCGGTGGTGACCGCGCCCTCGGGCGAGGAGGGGCTGCGGATCGCCGCCGACCGACGACCGCAGGCGATCATCGTGGACGGGGTGATGCCCGGCATCGACGGCGCCACGGTGATCCGGCGGGTGCGGCTCGACCCGGCGCTGCGCGACATCCCGTGCATCCTGATGACCGCGGCCGACGACTACGCCACCGAGCTGCAGATGCTCGACGCCGGCGCGGACGCGTTCGTCCGCAAGCAGCAGAACCTGGCGATCGTGCCGGCCAAGCTCAACGCGGTGCTGCGGCAGAGCGCGGACCAGCTGCCGATCGAGGTCACCGGCAGCCTGCACGGGCCGAGCAAGGTGCTGGCCCTGACCCCGGACCGGGAAGGGCTGGCCGAGCTCGCCGAGTCGCTGCGCGCCGAGGGATACGACGTGGTGCCGGTGGCGCGCACCCAGGACGCGCTGGACCTGCTCGCCGCGCAGCCGGTCGACTGCATCGTGCTCGGGCTGGGGCTCGACGGCGACCTGGGACGCGACGCGTGCCGCCGGATCAAGGACGTGCCGGTGATTGGCGAGACGCCGGTGGTGATGACCGGCGAGAACGACGACGACATGCTCGCCTGCCTGGCGGCCGGCGCCGACGACTACGTGCGCTCGGGTTCCGGGTCCGAGGCGTTGCGCGCGCACGTCCGTACGCAGATCCGCCGTAAGCAATCGCACGACGAGAGCCGGCGGATCCGCGAGGAGCTGATGCGCCGCGAACTGGACGCGGCCGAGGAGCGCTCGGCGCGGCAGCTGGCCGAGACCCGGGCGGCGCTGGTCGAGGAGCTGGAGTGGCGCAACCGGGAGCTGGAGGCGTTCTCCGGCTCGGTCTCGCACGACCTGCGCGGGCCGCTGCAAGTGATCAGCAGCTTCGCCGAGCACATGCTCGACGACGAGGACGACCCGCTCAGCCCCGAGGCGCGCCGCCGGCTCGGCCGGATCCAGGCGGCCGCGGGCCGGATGGCCGATCTGGTGGAGTCGCTGCTGATCCTGGCCCGGGCCAGCCGCGGGCAGCTGCGCCGGGAGTCGTTCGACCTGACGGCGACCGCGTGGCAGGTGGTCGGCGAGGTGGAGGCGCGGGACCAGTCGC
The DNA here is from genome assembly GCF_050942195.1 of Actinoplanes sp. CA-142083. NCBI lineage: Bacteria > Bacillati > Actinomycetota > Actinomycetes > Micromonosporales > Micromonosporaceae > Actinoplanes > Actinoplanes sp. CA-142083. Next base: position 4,549,773 of record NZ_CP192076.1, on the reverse strand, counting down.
GCAAGGTGGCGTTCACCGTGCAGGACGGTATGACCGCGGACGCCGACGAGGGCCTGGTCCGGGTGATCCTGGAGAACCTGGTCAACAACGCGGTCAAGTTCACCGGCAAGGTCGCGACGCCGGCGGTGGAGATCGGGGTGTCGGGCGACCGGTTCTTCGTCCGGGACAACGGCGCCGGCTTCCCGGCCGGGAAGTCGGGCGAGCTGTTCCGGCCGTTCGCGCGGCTGCACAGCGCCGACGAGTTCCCGGGCACGGGGATCGGGTTGACCACCGTGCACCGGGCGGTCGAGCGGCACGGCGGCGAGATCTGGGCGGAGGGCGAGAACGGGAGCGGGGCGACGTTCTGGTTCACCCTGCCGCAGGCGGCGACCACCGCCGCCACCTCCACCGCGACGCCGCCTACGGATCGACGCGGGCAGGCCCGCCGCCACGGCTGACTGCCGGCATCAGGGGATGTAGGCGAGTCCGTCCGAGACCACGGTGGGGCGGCCGCTGGTGCCGGCCACCACGACCATGACGGTGTGCTTGCCCGGGGTCAGCGTGCGTGTCCACAGTGCCTGCCGGTAGGCCGTCGCCGACTGTCTGGTGTCGATCGTGGCGATCTTCTTGCCGTCCAGGTAGACGTAGGCTTTTCCGGTCTTGGCGCCCCGCGAGAACAACAGGGCCACGGAACGCCCGCTGAAGGCGTACGAGAGCTTGGTGTTGGCCTTTGTCGCCGCCAGCGCCTTGCCGCTCAAGTAAGCCGAGCCCGTGCGCGTGCTCCACGTGCCGGTGCGCTTGGCCGAGGTCTCGCCGATCAGCATGGTCTTGCGCTGAACGGTGGCCGTGCGCGCGTTGCCCGAGTAATCCTTCGCGGTCACCGTGAAGTTGGTCGCGGCGCCCGGACGCATGCCCGTGTTCCACGCGGTCGACGTCGGCGAGACGGTGGCTTTCGCGGGTGCGGTGAAGGCGAGCGACGAGACCTTGACGTTGTCGGTGGCGCGATAGGTGACGGTCACGGGCGCGTAGGTGGTGCTGTAGGTGCCGCCGCGCAGGGTGACGGCGGGAGCGCTCAAGGCCGGAGCGGTGGCGTCGGCGATCATCTTGGTCGCGCTGGTCGTCGCGGTCGCTCCCGAGATGTGTACGGCCCGGATCGCGACCGCATGCGTGCCCGCCGTCAGCGTGACCGGGGCGCTGCGGGCGCTCGCCGGTGCGGTCTTGGCCACCTTGCCGTCGACGAGCACCTCGAATCGCGCCAGGTACTCCGACGGGGTTCCGACCTGCCAGTTCACGGTCACCGCCGTACGGGCGTAAAAGACGCCGCTGACCACCGTGCCGCCGCCGAAAGTCGTGGCCGTCAGGCCGGAAACCATGTTGAGGGCGAGCGCGCGGATCGACGGGAGACGGGCGTAGAGGTTGTTGCCCGGGCATTCGGTGGCGACGCCGTCGCGGTGCCCGGAGATCCGCTGGAAGGTGACGACCTCGCCGGGCTTGAACTTGCCGTCCGGCGCGCCCTCGGTGAGCTGCGCGGTCGTGTTCGGGTTGTGGCCGTAGGCGCCCAGCCGGGCCGCGGCGACCTGCGCGATCGTCAGCTCGGCGGGGCCGGGCGACGCCGCGGTGCTGTAGTTGCCCAGGACCGCGATGCCCGCCGAGTTGGTGTTGAAGCCGTAGGTGTGCGCGCCGATGACCGCCTTGGTGACGCCGCCCTTGCGGCCCTCGAAGAGCGTGCCGCACTTGTCGACCAGGAAGTTGTAGCCGATGTCGGACCAGCCGTTGCTCTTCACGTGGTAGCTCTGGATCGCCCGGACGATGCTCGGCGAGTCCGCGCACGAGTAGTTGTTGGTCTCGGCGGTGTGGTGGACGAAGAGCACGCGCACCTCGGAGGCGACGCTGATCGGGTCGGTGACCAGGCGCTCGTCGGCGGACCACTGGGCGCGGCCGACGTAACTCGGCAGCGGGGTGGCCAGCGGCGTCGTCGAGGTCGGGGTGGGCAGCGCCGTGGTCGGTGCTGTCGTCGGCGCCGTAGTCGCGGGTGTCGTCGCCGCCGTCGTCGCGGGTGTCGTTGCCGGAGTCGTGGCCGGGTCGGCGGCCGGGGTGGTGGTCGCCGCGGTGGTCGTGGGCGTGTCGGTCGGCTCGGTTGTCTCCGGGCTCGTGGTTTCCGGGCTGGGCGTCTCCTCGCCGGCCGACGCGCTCGGCTCCGGCTCGCCGCCGCCGCGGCCGCCCTTCTGACCCGGGTCGACCAGGTCCAGCCGCAGCCCCTTGGGGAGGCCGCCGCCGGCGATCCGGGCCGCGACCCCGTCCGAGGGACCGACCCACAGCGGCTCGGTGGCGCCCCGGCCGGTCTCGGTTCCGTCGGCGCCGCCCTCGCCCGCCTCCAAGGTCTGCCACGCGGTCCACTTGCCGGTGGCGACGCTGTGGGTGCGGATCTCCACGGCCCCGCGCGGCGCGGCCTTGGGGTCGGTCCAGCTGATCCCGAGCAGGCTGAAGCGCTTGGTCGTCCGCTGCGGGACGTCGACGGACTCGGCCTTGTCGTCGGCGGGCGCGATGTCGAGCGTGTCGACCTTCGCCTCGATCTCGGGGGCCGGCGGGTTCGGGTCGGGCGCCAGCGCGATCACCCCCGCCACGGCCTCCGGGGTCCCCGATGGCCAAGCCATCACCACCGTGGCGCCACCCGCGGCGACCACCGCCACGCTCGCGCCTACACCGATTGCCCAACGCCGATTCACGCCGTCCCCCTCCGCAGCCGGGCGAAGAGTAGCGGGAAGTGGATCTATGGGCCACCCCGGGTGGTTTATCGCAAAATCAAGGACAGCGCGACGGCCGGGCGAGCGGTGGACTGGACGGCATGTTCGAAGTGCGGTTCTTCACCGAGCTCCACCCGCCGGACGAGTCCGTGGTTCTGCGCGCCGCCGCCGACGGGTGGCAGGACCGGGCCGGCGCGTACACCGGCGGGGCGTGGCTCTTCGCCGTTCACGATGTCGTCGACGCCGAGCGGTTCGAATTCAAGTTCGTGCTGGACGGCACCTGGATGGACGGCGACAACCTGGTCGTCCGCCCCGCCGACGGCGGACCGTTCGACTACGACGACCAGGACGTCCGCTTCAACCCCATGCCGGCCGTGGTCACCGAGAACGGGCGCGTCCAGCAACGGTTCTTCAAGCCCGCCCTCGACGAGCAGCACCGGTACGACGTCATCGTGGTCGGCTCCGGCATGGGCGGCGGCCTGCTCGCCGACGAACTGAGCGACGCGGGCGCCGATGTGCTCGTCCTGGAGGCGGGGTCGTATCTCTTCCCGACCCACGTCGCGAACCTTCCCCGGCGGCTGCGGATCGGGAAGTTCGACAAGCACGTGTGGGGTCTCTATCCCGACTTCAGCTTCGCCAACTACGTCAACGCGCCCGGCTCGTTCTTCGGCGGCGCGCAGGCGTTCAACCTCGGCGGGCGGTCCGTCTTCTGGGGCGGGCTGATCCCGCGGATGGGCGCGTGGGAGCTGGACACCTGGCCGGCGGTGGTCCGCGAGTACCTGCTGACCACCGGGTACCGGCTGGCCGAGGACGCGCTCAACCGCAACGGGGCCGCTCGGCTCCACCTTCCAGCAGGACGTCAAGCAACGGCTGACGGCGCTGCTCCCCGACTACGACCATCTCGACGCGCCGGTCGCGGTGCAGTACGAGGGCTACACGCCGTTGTCGATCCCGGGTGGCATGTTCTCGACGGCCGACCTGCTCACCGAGGACCGCCTCCTCGGCTCCCCCGCGATCAACCTCAACCACGCCGTCCAGCGGGTCCTCGCCGACGGAACGCGCGCCACCGGGGTCGAGTGCTACGACCTGCTCGCCCGGCAACAGCGCACATATCGGGCCGACAAGGTGGTGCTCTGTGCCGGGACCATCGAATCGGCGAAGATCGCCTTGCAGTCCGGCCTCGACGACCCGGACAACCTCATCGGCCGTGGCATCACCGACCATCCCGTCCTCTACACGCACTTCTCGATCCCGGCCGGCTCGCCGTGGGCGCCGGCCCGCTCGTCGGCCAAGGTGTGGTCGCGGCATCGGGACACCTCGGCCGGCGCCCACCCGTACAACGTCGTGCTCGAACTGGGCGCCGACTTCAACCAGGGCCGCTACATCGACCCCGACAACCTGCGGCGGCACCGCGAGGAGAAGGGCGACGCCACCCTCGGCGAGATCGTCTTCCTGTTCCACGCGCCGCTGGTGGCCGGCAACCGCGTCGAGCTGTCCGGGCCGCCGCACCTTCCCGTGCGGGTCAACGTGCAGCCGTACCCGATCGGCGACGCCCTGCGCGACGAGGTGCAATCGCTGGGCAAGCACGTCCTCGACGGTTTCGGCGCCCAGCCGATCGCCGGCGAGACCCTGGACCTGACCACGGCCAAGCTGGGCGGCGTCGCCCACGAGGTGGGCACCCTGCGGATGAACGGCGTGGTCGACGCGGATCTGCGCTTCCGCGCCTACGACAACCTGTACGCCTGCGACAACTCGGTCTTCCCGACGTCGCCGGCGGCCAACCCGACATTGACGCTGGCCGCCCTGAGCCTGCGGCTGGCCCGTCACCTGACTTCCCTATGATCGGCGCCATGGCTTGCCGTGGCGTGCTCTTCGCATTGACGGAATCGCTGGACGCGGCGCTGGTCGCCACCCGCGACGACGACGAAGTGATGGACTTCGTCGAGACGGTCGAACAGGAGTGGGACCGCGACTGGCTGTGCGAGGTGGACAAGGCGTGGGACGCCATGCACCGCTGCCTCAGCAACGGCACGCTCGAGCTGGGCCGCCACGGCGGCGGCCCGCTCGAGCTCACGCTCCTCGGCGGCGGCCACCACCACGAGGGCGAGGACTACATCGTGGCGCACATCCTCGCCGGCCAGGTGCCTTCGGTGGCTTCGGCTCTCGAGCCGGTGACCGAGGCGTGGCTGCAGGAGCGCTACGACACGATCGACGCGGACGACTACCAGGGCGTCCTGGACGACGAGGACTTCCAGTACACCTGGCAGTACCTGCAGGAGGTCCGCGAGTTCTACAAGCGAGCCGCGGCCGCCGGCCGCTCAGTGATCTTCACCGTCGACCAATAGGATCTGGCGGATGCGTCGCGCGGGGTGGCCGCTGGTCGGCCTGGTTCTGGGTGCGGGAGCCGGCTGGGCTTGGGGCTGGTTCGGCGCGGGCGGGTACGAAGCCATGGACTCGGCGATCGGCACGGCATTCCTGTGTGCCCTGGCCGGTCTTCTCATCGGGGCTGTCGCTTACCACATCGCCGAGCGTCGAGACCGCAAGCGCCGCTGACCTTCCCCTAGCCGGCTGCCGGCCGGCGTCCCCAGGCGGAGATCAGCGGCGCAAGTGTCAGGTCGAGCTCGCCGGCATCGATGGCGGCCAGATGAGCATCGATCTCGGCGTCGTCGGCCAACCCGGCCGCGAGCAACTCGCCGCGCACATGCCGCATGGTCGCCGCCTCCAACCTGTCACAGGCCAAGCCGCCAACCGGGAACGAACCCACCGCGGCGACATCCACCAAGCCGGCCGCACGCAACACCCGCGGCAGCGTCCGGCCGAAACGCAGATCCGCGCCCCGGCGCCGCAGCAACTCCCGGACCGCGTCACGCATCCGGTTGGCCCGCCGCTGCGCCGGACCGCTGTCGTCCAGGCACGCCAGCGGCTGCAGAGCGGTATCGGCGTCCTCGACCAGCAGCCAGCCGCCCGGTCGCAACGCCGCCGCCATCGTGGCCAAGGCCCGGGCCCGATCGGGCACATGGACCAGCACAAGCCGGGCGTGCACCAGATCGAACGTCCCCGGCTCCGGGGCCGGATCGGCGGCGACGTCGTGCCGGCGCACCTCGTACCCGCGGCCTTCCGTCAGCCACGACGGGTCGATGTCCGTGGCCAGCACATAGCCACTCGGACCGACCGCCGCCGCGAGCGCCTCCGGGATACCGGGGCCACCGGCCCCCACCTCCCAGCACCGCGAGCCGGCCCCGATCCCCAGCCGATCGAAATGCCCGCGCGTCACACCGTCGAACAACTCGGCCAGCCACGCGAACCGCTCACCGGCCTCGGCGCGAGCGTTGTCCAGCAGGTAGCCACGGGCGGCGGCGGTCTCGTCCATCGGTGGGGTCATTGCTCCATGGTCAACCATCCAGCCGGGCGCGGGATAGCGTGTGCCGATGAGTGTTGATCCAGCGGCGCACAACCGCGCGGCCTGGGACCGGCAGGTCGACCAGGGCAACGAGTGGTCGCGGCCGATCTCCGCCGAGACGGTGGCCAGGGCGCGGGCCGGTGACTGGTCGGTTGTGCTCATCGGCTACCAACCCGTGGACCGCTCCTGGTTCCCCGCCGACCTGGCCGGTGCGGACGTGCTGTGCCTGGCCTCCGGCGGCGGTCAACAGGGACCGACGCTCGCCGCGGCCGGGGCCCGGGTCACCGTGCTGGACAACTCGCCGCGCCAGCTCGAGCAGGACGAGCTGGTCGCCAAGCGGGACAACGTGCCGCTGCGGACGGTGCTCGGCGACATGCGCGACCTGTCCGCGTTCGCCGACTCCTCGTACGACCTCGTCTTCAACCCGGTCTCGAACCTGTTCATCCCCGACCTCCCCCCGGTGTGGCGGGAGTCCTTCCGGGTGCTGCGACCGGGCGGGACGCTGCTGTGCGGTTTCCTCAACCCGGACGTGTACCTGTTCGACCACGAGGCGCTGGACCAGCGCGGCGAGCTGGTGGTCCGGCACAAGCTGCCGTACAGCGACCTCACGCACGTGCCGGCCGAGGAACGCGAGCGGCTCTTCGGGGTGGACGCGCCGCTGGAGTACAGCCACAGCATGGCCGAGCAGATCGGCGGCCAGCTCGCCGCGGGCTTCGTCATCACCGGGTTCGAGGAGGCGCCGCACCACTCGGACGCCACCGCGGGCTGGTTGCCCGGCTACTTCGCAACCCGCGCCGTCAAACCGGGCGGGGCCTCGACGGCAGCTGCCTGACCGCCGTGGCGGTGCTTCAGTCTTCTTCCGCGCGGTGGAGTCGTTCCTGCAACAGAATCATGGGCGTGAGGCGCGGCCGGAGCGTCTTCTCACGCAAGGCGTCGATCCCCGCATCGACCGCGGCGCCGACGAAAGGCACGGGCAGGAGCCCCGTCAAGAGATCCGTCGCCAAGCTGATGCCACGCATGGTGCGGCGCAGCCGTTGATCCCGTCGCTGCTCGGCGACGCGATACTCCTTCAGCGCCTTCGCGAAGGCCCGACCATAGGTATCGCGAAAGCTGCTGTCGACTTCCTCTTGAAGCTTGGCTTTGGTTGGAGAAGGCTCGGCGGCAGATCCGGCTTCCAGAAATTCCTGGTTCAGCTTCTCCATGATCTGGGCGACGAGTTGCCTGAACTTGACGGCATACGTCTCGTTGACAATCCGAGCGAACTCCTCGCCGCTGATGGCAGTCAGGTGCTCTTCCGGCACTCGCAGCGCCCGAGTGACCGAGAGCTCGACGAGTTGGGACGTCACCGCCCGGTTCGCAGTGGTGGATGTGGAGAGGTCGCGGAACGCGCGATCGTGCATGGAACACCAGGTGCCGAGTTCGCGTGCACCGGTGGCGAAGAAGGCCACGTTGATGCGGCGTGCCACTCGCTCGGCGACCTCCTTGGTGCCTTCGTCGACACCATAGGGATCAAGGACTTCGGTCCGGATCCTGCCCAGCGGTGACGCCCCGCCGGAGGCACATTCGACGATCCTGGACTTGACTTCGTCGGGGAGGCCGGGCTCGTCGGCAAGGACCGCACGGACCGCCGCCAGGAACTGCGTGCCTAGACCAGTTCTGTCCGGCCGCCCGAGGCGCAGGATCTGATACTCGTTCTGCTGGAAGAACTCCGCGCGCCTTTTGATTCCGTCGATGTCGGACAGGTCGACCGGCCGGGACTGGAAGAACGCCGGCCGCCCGTCGTCCTGTCCTCGGTAGGCGCGCTCCCACTTCTCCGCATGGTTTTCCAAATCATCGTCGTCGCCACGTATCACCGGCAGGATGAAGCCCAGTCGCAGGAGGTCTTCGTTGCCGGCGATGGCTTCGTACATGGCAGGCTCTTCGAAGATGTTCCCCGGATGGACGAGGACGTGCGAGGTGAAGAGACTCGAGGACCGAATTCTCCGCGACAGGAGATCGCTGTTCGACGTGCGGTGCTCGGGCGCCATCCCACCCTCGATCAGGTAGACGCCACTTGCACCGTCAAGGCTTGAGCGAGCTTTTGTCATGGGCATCGGTTGCATCCATTCGATCGCGAACCACCGGCTCGGTCCTCAAGCCGATGGTAAGGAGTCTGCGCACCGGTCGATCGGGTTCGGGTGCGGACAGCGGCTCGGGAAGGACGCACGCAACTGCTTCGCCCGCTCGGCGGACGCCTCGAAGGCGGGGTCCGAGTAGTAGTTGGAGTGCCCGCACGAAGCCGGATCGCAGGTGTCGCCGGCCACGCGGGCGAACCCGGGATCGACCAGCTGGCGATCGACGTCGTTGTTGTCGCCCCGGCAGACCTCGGCGTGGGGCGTTGTCGGGCCGAGCGCCTGGGCCGGATACCGCTGGAAGATCTCGCCGCCGATGGGGTCGCTGCGGCGGTAGAGGTTGCGCCACGGCCATTTCTCGCGCGGCGCGTCGGTGACGCCCAGCAGGAACGAGCCGGCGCGGTGCAGGGCGGTGGGGTTGAAGTACTCCGGGAAGAAGCGGGCGTACAGGCGGTGCACCGGCCTTCCGTAGGTGAGCAGGGCAACCGAGGCGCTCTCCTCGTACGTCAGCTGCATGACCACCGCGGTGCCGATCACGGCGCCCTGGGAGTGGCAGGACAGGAGGACCCGGCCGGTCCCGCCCAGGAAGCGGATCCGGGTGATCAGGTCGGGCACGGCGCGCTCGGTGTAGCACGGCGGGGCGAGGGGATGGGCCGCGCGGGGCCAGAAGGTGCCGATGTCCCAGAGGACGCCGACCGTGCGGCGGAAGCGGGGATTGCGGTACGCCTGCCGGCCCACGAACAGCAGCGCCAGCACGAAGCCGCCGACCAGGAAGGTGCCCACGTTGACCAGCCAGCGGGCGTGGGTGAGCAACCAGGTGCCGTCGATCCAGGACTCGGCGAGGCCGGCGGCGAGGGCTACCGCGGTGATCACCAGGAACCAGCCGAGCAGACGCTGCCCGACCTCACCGATCTCGGCGCGGGCCCAGATCCGGGCGATCCGGTCCCGCCGCACGTCGGAGTCCGCGCCGGCGTCCTTCAGCTCGGCGTAGTAGTCCGGCAGTTCCGGAGAGATCTTCGCGGCGGCCCGGCCGAGCACCCGCCAGCCGACAAGAGCCAGCCCGACCAGCACCACCGTGAGAACCGCGGTCGCGGCGGCCGCCAGGAAGTACCCGTCGGGCACGATGAAGGCGATGTCGCTGACCGGCTCGACGGCGGGGGTGCCGAGCAGGTCGGCGACGCGGATGCCGGCACCCGCCGCGAACCCGCCGATCAGCACGAGCGCGAGCATCATCAGACCGGCGGCCGCCATGCCGTGCCACACCGGCGCCTCGGCGCCACGGGATCGGTTGAGCAGGGCGAGCAGGACCACCATCACCAGCAGCAGTCCGAGCTGCCCGGTGACGAGCCAATGGATCACCGGCAGCAGCTCCGGCAGAGACGTGCTCTCGCGGAGACCGCCGGAATCGGCGACGACCGCCTGCACAAGAGCGGCGAGAACGAGCAGGCCGCCGATCCCCAGCAGCACGGTCCCGCCCACCGGCGGCCGGCATACGGACACCACCGTCACGCCCAGCAGAATCACCAGCAGGACCAGAACCATCGATGCGAACCCGGAGGTCGACGGCGTAGACAGGAACACCCCGACAACGGCCAGCCCAGCGGTCAGATGCAGGGCCCGCAAGCGGCGCACCGGCTCGCTGCCGTTCCACATCCCCCGGTTCTCGAGGGGCGTCTGCCGGGTCTCGGCGGCGGCAGCCTGCGGAACCGGCGTCCGTTCGAGCCGCAGCCACGTGGTCCGCCCCAGCCATCCCAGCAGCGCCACCGCCGCCAGCGGCACCAGCGCGGTCACCGCCAGCCGTCGCCCCGGTGTGTCGAGCCACGGCCACGTCAGGAAGCCGAGCCATGAGGTCCCGGCGGCGCAGTCCCGCCCGCACTGCCAGCCGATCAGATCCATCGCCACCTGCACGGCGACCAGCACGAACGTCACCGTGATCGACAGCGCGAACAACCGCATGACGGCCTCGGCCAGGGTCCGGGTGACACCGGGCCGGTAACCCTTCACCGGCCGCGGGAGCCCGGACGACGGCAGCGTGAAGAACGCCAGGTTGACCAGCATGAACGGCGTGAGCAGCAACCACAGCGCCCGCTGCCCGTTACCGGCCGTCAGCGCACCCCACGAGTACGCCTCCACAACGGGCGAAGAGCCGGACCGCCGCCGGAAGAAGGCCGCATGCCCGTCCCCCGCGACCGCCTCCACCTGGGCGTCCTGCAACATCTGCTCGGGCGGCGTGCCGGACACCCCGTGCACCCGCAGCTCGGTCCATCCCGAATCCATCGCCCCCACCGTCCTCATCCCGCGTCCTGCGTTGGAGAGGGCCGGACGGCCGGCTCAGATACCGAACCACGCCTCGCATCCCTCGAAGCCGGTCACCGCGACGTCCGCGCCCGGCCAGCTGGTCAGGCGCAGGTTCTGCAGCTCGACGACGTCGCCGCCGGTGTCGACAATGCGACTGATGCCGTTGTCGGCGTAGCCGATCCGCCGGGAAACCCCCAAAGAGGCGGCATTCGCGAGGGTGGCCGAGCTGATCGCCGCCGTCGCGCCGAGCGTTTCGAAGGCAAAGCCCAAGGCCGCCGTACGCATCCGCACGCCCAACCCACGACCGCGCGCCGACGGGACCAGCCACGACGCGGAGTCCACGGTGCGCAACGCCGGGAAGTTCTCGCCTTCGAGGGTCTGCACCCCGATCAGGACGTCCTCGAAGACAACCGCGAGATGCAGCTCCCACGACAGGGGATCCCAGGTGCCCAGGGCCTTCCAGTAGCCCATGCGGAGCAGCCGCCGTTCGTTCTCGAGCGGCGACTGCGAGTCGAAGAGCGCCAGCCGCGGGTCATGTCCGACGTCGGGCGGCAGCACCGAGCACAGATACGGCAGATCCGCCTCGCGCACGGCTCGCAGGAGCACGTCGCGATGGCGGATCCGTAGGTCGAAGAGTGGCCACATAGAACGGTGTATAGCCGATCGCCGGCCGCCAGGGGCAAGGAGGCGGCCGGCGATAGGGGCTTTCTACTCGGCGCCCAGGGCGACCACCGGACTGACTTTCGCGGCCCGCCGGGCGGGCAGGATCCCGGCGGCCGCGGTGAGCAGCACGAGGATCGCGAAGACCAGCGCGAGCTGACCGACGGGCAGGGTGAGCGGCGCGTTCACGCCGAGTGCCTGGACGGCAAGCCACGCGTACGGCACGCCGAGCACCAGACCGAGGCCGGCGCCGATGACCCCGTACAGGGCGGATTCGGTGGTGAGCATGGTCCGCAGCGCGCCCCGGGAGAGGCCGACCGCCCGCAGCAGGCCCGACTCGCGGACCCGCTCGACGACCGACAGCGCCGTGGTGGTGCCGACGCCGACGACCGCGATGAGGACCGTCAGGCCGATCAGGCCGAGGGCGATCACGAGCAGGATCGTCAGCTGGCTGTCGATGTCGTCGCGCTGGTCGGCGAGGACCGTGATGGCCCACGGCCGGCCGCCGACGGCGTCGCTGATCGCCTTCCGCGCGTCGGTGCGGCCCTGCTCCCCGGTGACCGAGGCGTCCGCCAGCAGGCCGTTGTAGGTAGCGGGCGCACCGAGCTTGGTGAGGTCGCCCGGGTCGAGGACCATGGCCGCGCCGAGCGGCGCCGAGTCGGGCAGCTTGGCGGCCACGGTCAGCTTCTCCGACTTGGAACCCTGCTGAACGGAGACGGCATCGCCGACCGAAAGACCGGTGATATCCGACATGAACCCGGAGATGACCACCTTGCCGGGCCCGAGGTCACCCAGGCTCCCCGCCACCACGTCGAGCTTGCCGAGCCGCGGCACCGCCGAGAACGACACGTCCACCGCGTCCAGCTGGCTTTCGTTGCCCGCGACCTTCACCGACAGCCGCCGGTAGGGCGCCACGTGCGCCAGCTCCTGCCGTCCCGCCAGCTGCTTCACCGTGTCCGCCCCGATCGGCGTGTCGTTGGTGGTCAGCTCGAAGTCGGCCGGCGACGCCGAGTTGCTCTCCCGCTCGGCGAGGATCCGGATCGACGCCCCGCCGACCAGCGTGCCGGCGATCAGCGTGACCCCGAGCGCGACGACGACCGAGACCGCCGCGGCCCGCCGGGGCGCCCCGCCCACTCCCCCGGCCGCGAGCCGGCCGACCGGCCCGGACCGCCGGATCGGCGCGCCCAGGACGAAGAGCACCGGCCGCACCAGCACCGGTCCGAGCGCGATCAGCGCCAGGTAGGCGAGGCCGCCCGAGCCCACGATCGCGAGCAGGTTGACGCTCGGGTCGTAGTTCTTGGGGTCGCGCCCCGGCAGGTTCGTGGCCACGAAGGCGGCGAGCAGACCGGCCCCGATCACCAGCAGCACGCCGGTCGCCCAGCGCAGCTTGCCGATGTCGCGGCGGCTGCCGGTGACCCCGGCGCCGCGCAACGCTTCCAGCGGCGACACCTTGCCGGCGGTGAAGGCCGGCGCGATCACGGCGACGACCGTCACGACGACCGCGAGCAGCACGGTCAGCAGGGCCGGCTCGACCGGCAGGCCCGGCGAGGCGATGTGCGTGCCGAACGACGAGGCGATCGGCCGTACCAGATGGCCGGCGCCCAGCGCGAGCAGCACGCCGGTCAGGCCGGTGGCGAGTCCGGTCAGCATGCCCTCGAAGGCGAGCGACCAGGTGATGCCGCCCCGGCCCGCGCCGACCGCGCGCAGCAGCGCCAGCTGCCGCATCCGCTGGGCGAAGACGATCCGGAACGTCGAGGCCGCGACGAGCCCGGCGGCGACCACGGCGATGGCCACGAACAGGCCGATCACCTCGAAGACGCTGTCCACGTCGTTGGCGGCCTGCCGCGCCTCCTCGAGCCGCACGTCGCGCCCGGCCGCGACCTGCGGCCGCTCGCCGTCCTTCACCTTGGTGGTCCCGCTCGCGACGATGGTTTCGATCTGATTCCGTACGCCGTCGGCGTCGGCCCCCGCGGCCAGCCGCAGGTCGATCTGGTTGAGCAGGTCCGAGCCGTTCATCGCCGCGACGGCGGGCAAGGACGCGAACGCCTGGAAACCGTAGTCGTCGCGGCCCGACACCACCCCGACCACCTTGAGCGTCGTCGGCGTCAGGGGTTTGCCGTTCTCGTCGTAGCGGATCGAGACCTTCGCGGTCGAGCCCACCTTGAGACCGAGCCGCTCGACCGTCCGCGGGGTGACGACGATCTCGTCCGGCCCCTTCGGCAGCCGTCCCGAGCTCAGCTTGGTGATCGCGAGGGGCCCGGCCGAGGAGTCCGCGGAGATCTGCAGGTACTCGTTGCCGATCTGCCCGCCGGCGTCGGCCCGCCCGGCCGTCTCGGCCACTCCCGGGATCTTGGCGATCGCGGCGAGCTCTTCCGTGGTGACCGTGCCCTTGCGGACCACCAGGTCGACCGCCTCGGGCGTGCCGCTGAGCCCGTCGAGCACGCTGCGCTCGGTGATCTGCTGGGCGAGCACGGTGGCGTAGACGACGAACGACGCGACCAGCACGGCGAGGCCGGTCAGCAGCAGCCGGGCGGGCCGGCGGCCGACGCCGCGCAGCTGGGTGCGCAGGACCGCCTTCACCGCTGCGCCGCCAGGGACCGCAGGGCCTCGGTGACCGACGCGTGGTCGGGGTGCTCGATCTCGCCGGCGACCTTGCCGTCGGCGAGCAGCACGACCCGGTCGGCGTAGGCGGCGGCGCCCGGGTCGTGGGTGACCATGACCACGGTCTGGCCCAGCTCGCGCACCGAGTTGCGCAGGAACAGCAGCACCTCGGCGCCGGAGCGGGAGTCCAGGTTGCCGGTCGGCTCGTCGGCGAAGACCACCTCGGGCCGGGCGACCAGCGCGCGGGCCACGGCGACGCGCTGCTGCTGGCCGCCGGAGAGCTCGCTGGGCCGGTGGCTGAGCCGGCCGGTGATGCCCAGCGACTCGGTGAGGTGCGCGAACAGGTGCCGGTCGGGCTTGCGGCCGGCCAGCTCGAGCGGGAGCAGGATGTTCTGCTCGGCGGTGAGCTGCGGCAGCAGGTTGAACGACTGGAAGATGAAGCCGATCCGCTCGCGGCGCACCTTGGTCAGCACCCGGTCGCTCTGCCGGGTCAGGTCGGTGCCGCCGAGCAGCGCCTGGCCCGAGGTGGCCGTGTCGAGGCCGGCCAGGCAGTGCATGAGCGTCGACTTGCCGGAGCCGGACGGGCCCATGATCGCGGTGAACTGGGCGCGGGTGAAGCCGACCGTCACCCCGTCCAGGGCGCGTACGGCCGTGTCGCCGCTGCCGTAGACCTTGACCAGGTCGACGGCCGCGACCGCCGCGAGGGCGTCCTGCGCGGCCGGTGGATACTGGGTCTGCATCTTCGCTCCTTTTTTCAATGACGGGACGAAGTCTGGGTGCAGCCGGCCGGGCGGCACATCGGCCGCCGGTCAGGGATCTCCCAGGTTCGGGGATCTGTCTTTCGGCCGATGGGACGCGCGTGACCTGCTATTACGCTGGGTGACGATGCAGACCAACCCGAATCGGATCCTCCTGCTGCGCTTCGGCCAGGCGGGCGCCCTCATCGTGCTCGCCCTGCTCGGCCTGTTCGACGTGGCGCAGGGCCGCCTGCTGACCCAGTCCGGCTGGGAGATCCTGGGCCTGATCCGGATCCTGCTGGCGATCGGCGCGGCCGCGATCTGGCTGCCCGCCCACCAGCAGGGCTCGGTGTCGCTGGCCAAGACGACGATCTGGCTGAGCCTCACCTCGATGGTGGTCACCTTCGTCGTGGCGTTCTCCCATCCGGAGTACGGCAGCTGGGGCCTGGCCGAGTCGCTGGCGCTGCTCGGCGTGATGTTCGTGGTGGCGCGACGGGCGCATCCCGGCTGGGCGGTCGCCGCGGTGATCAGCGCGGGCGCCGCGGTGAGCTTCCTGCCGTTGCGCGGCGGCCAGTCGTCCGAGTTTGTGATCTTCGGGCTGATCCAGGCGCTGGCCGCGGCCGCGGCCACCGGCCTGGGCGTCTACTTGCGCTTGATCGAGAGCTCCCGGCAGCGAGCGGTCGATGCCGTACGGGCGGAGCAGCGTGCCGAGTTCGCGCGGGACCTGCACGACTTCATCGCCCACCACGTCACCGGCATCGTGGTGCAGGCGCAGGGCGCCAAGTTCATCGCCGAGCAGGACCCGCAGCGCGTGCTCAAGGCGCTCGACCAGATCGAGCAGGCCGGCGCCGAGACGATGGCATCGATGCGCCGCATGGTCGGGGTGCTGCGCGACCCCGAATCCAAGCCGGACGCCCCGCTGGCCCCGGTGGCCGGCGTGCACGACCTGGCGCCGCTGCTGGAGCAGTTCACCGCGGCCGGCGGCCCGGTCGGCCGGCTGCACCTGGACGGCACGGTCGACGGGATCCCGGTGGAGGTGTCGACCTCGGCGTACCGGGTGGTGATGGAGGCATTGACCAACGTCCGGCAGCACGCGGCCGGCGCCCGGGTGGCCGACGTGTGGGTGCGGCGGACCCCGGAGTGGCTGCTGGTGCGGGTAGCGAACGACGGGACGGCACGTCCGGCCGGGCCGCGGGAGCGATCGGGGTACGGTCTCGTGGGCCTGACCGAACGGGTCCGCGCGGTCGGCGGCCGCATCTCGGCCGGGCCCGGCATCGAGGGCGGCTGGGTGGTCGACGCCGCGTTCCCGTTGAACGTGAAGGTGGTCCAGTGATAAAGGTGCTGATCGCGGATGACCAGGCCATGGTCCGCACCGGCTTCGGGATGATCATCGGCGCGCAGGCCGACATGGAGGTCGTCGGCGAGGCGGCCGACGGCGTCGAGGCGGTCGCGCTGGCCCGCAAGCTCAAGCCCGACGTGGCCCTGCTCGACATCCGGATGCCCAAGATGGACGGCCTCGAGGCGCTGCGCCTGCTGGCCGGCCCCGGCGTCGCCGACCCGGTCAAGGTGGTCGTGGTGACCACCTTCGACCTCGACGAGTACGTGCACCAGGCGCTGCGCAACGGCGCGGCCGGCTTCCTGCTCAAGGACTCCGGGCCGGCGCTGCTGGTCGAGGCCGTGCGGGCCGCGGTGTCGGGCGACGCCCTGATCAGCCCGAAGATCACCGTGCGCCTGCTGGAGCACCTCTCGCTGCCGAAGCCGGTCACCGACGACGGCGGCCTGTCCCCGCGCGAGCTCGACGTGGTCAAGCTGGTGGCGCGCGGGCTGACCAACGCCGAGATCGCCGCCGAGCTGTTCATCTCGATCGGCACCGTGAAGACCCACCTCGGCAGCGTGCAGACCAAGCTGGGCGCGCGCGGCCGGGTGGAGATCGCGGCCTGGGCCTGGGAGCGCCGCCTGGTCGGCTGACGGCGGGTGATATTTCTCAGCCACCTGTCAGCCGTTCGCATCTTCCCGAGCCGCCCGGCTTATGGCAGGTTCGAAGGGCCGGTAGCACGCTCGGGGGGTTCCTAGATGGCACGCAGGGCCGCGATGCTCACGATCGCGACGCTGGTGGCCGGTGTGCTGTCCGTGTCTTCCGCCCCCGCGCACGCCGCCATTCCGTTCGCGCCGTGCCAGCCCGGCGGGCCGTCCTCGGCCGACAACGCGCTCGCCTCCGATCTGCGGCCGTCGATGACCGGCGCGCGCATGGGCCGCGCGGTGACCGGCTACGGCATCTCCTGCGCCCGGGCGATCGTGGCCAACGTCCAGGCCCGCGGGCTCAACCAGCGCGCCGCCGAGATCGCGGTCACCACCGCCATCGCCGAGAGCACCCTGCACAACTACACCGCCGCCGTCGACCACGACAGCCTCGGGCTCTTCCAGCAGCGGCCGTCGAAAGGCTGGGGCCAGCCGGCCGAGCTCACCGACCCCCGCTACGCCACCCAGGCGTTCCTCAGCGCGATGATCCGCAAGCACACCGGCGACGGCTGGATGGGCGGCGACATCGGGCAGATCTGCCAGCGCGTCCAGGGGTCGGCCTACCCGGAGGCGTACGCGCCGGAGACGCGCGACGCCCAGCTCATCGTGGCGAGCCTGTGGCGGCAGACGGCAACGACGGCCGCCACGACCACGGCGGCGGCGCGCCGGCCCACCGGGCCGTTCCAGGCGGTCCTGATGGCCTCGGCCACCGGGTGGGGCACGACCGATGACCGGCACGACGTCAGCGTCGCCGACTGGAACGGCGACCGCCGCCCCGACCTCATCGTGGTCCAGCACTCGGCGACCGCGACCGGCCGCACCGAGATCTCGATCCTGGACGGGACGCCCAGCATCCCCGGCGCCGCCTCCAGCTTCCAGCGGCTGCTCCTGCGCACGGCCACGCCGCTGGGCCTGGCCGACGGCCGGCAGGCGTACACCACGGCGGACTGGAACGGCGACGGCCGCCTCGACCTCGTGGCGATCCAGAAGTCCGGCACCGCCAGCGGCCGCACCGAAGTCCGCATCCTCGACGGCGCGAGCAGTTTCCAGACCTTCCTGCTGCAGGCCGCCACCGCTCTCTGGCCCACCGACACCCGGCACGACATGTTCGTCGCCGACGTGAACGCCGACAAGGTGCCCGACCTGATCGTGGTCTACAAGTCCGACACGGCCAGCGGCAAGACCGAGGTCCAGATCCTGGACGGCGCGTCCGGCTTCCAGCGCGAGCTGCAGCACTCGGTGACCGCGCTCGGCGAGATCGACTCCCGGCACGAGGTGACGCTCGCGGATTTCAACGGCGACGGCCGCCTCGACCTGGTGGACGTGCAGAAGTCCGGCACGAAGAGCAAGAAGACCGAGATCCGGGTCCTCGACGGCGCGGCCGGCTTCGCCCGCGACCTGCGCAAGGCCACCGCCACCGGGCTCGGCCCGACCGACGGCCGGCGCGACTTCTCGGTCGCCGACTGGAACGGCGACGGCCGCCTCGACCTCGTCGTGATCCAGAAGTCCGGCACCGCGAGCGGCCGCACCGAGGCCCGGGTGCTGTCCGGGGCTTAGCTGTCCGGGGCCTAGCTGTCCCGGGGCCTAGCTTTCCGGCGTGAGATACCGCTCTCGGGGGAAATATGCCCTTCGAACGGTTGTCACGTTGCCGATCGCGACATTTCCTGGTGCGGTTGGTGATAAAGCGACGGTTCTCGAACCGGGGCATGGGCTAAAGATGATCCAGATCGCGACCAGCAGGAACCTCGATAGCGGCATCACCACGCTGACGCTCGACGGTGAGCTGACCGTCGCGGCCGTACCGCCGATCCGGAAAGCGGCGCGCAAAGCGGCCTACGAGTGCCCCACTGCCGTCCTCGTGGACCTGTCCGGCCTGAACGAGGCGGTCCCCTACCTGCTGAGCGTCTTCGCGACGGCCACCTCCGACGCCAAGCAGAGCTGGGGCGTGCCGATCATGCTGTGCGCCCCCGACGACGAGGTGCGGCGCGGCCTGGCCGCCTTCCGGACCCGCCTGGCCCTGTACGAGACCTGCTCGGAAGCCTCCCTGGCCGTCCACGCCGGCGTGCCGTTCTGGGTCCGCCGGCGCCTCACGCCGATGCCGGCCAACGCCAAGATCGCGCGCGACCTGGTCGGCACGGCCTGCACCTCCTGGGGCCTGGAGCACCTCTCCGACGGCGCCCGCCTGGTGGCATCGGAACTGGCGGCGAACGCCATCACGCACGCCGCCACCGAGTTCGACGTCACCGTCAGCTACACCGGCACCTACCTGCGGATCGGTGTGCAGGACGGCAGCCCCACCCCGCCGCGCGCGTCCGGGAAGGCGCCGGGGAACAGCGCCACCATGCCGACCGGCGGCCGCGGCTTGTACATCGTCGCCGAGGTCGCCACCCACAGCGGTCACGTCGGACTACCCGACGGCAAGATCGTCTGGGCCCTGCTGCGAGCCGCCCCGCCGGGCACGCCGCGCTAACCTCATCTGTGCGGATAGATCACGGATTGTCGCCCCGAGGTCACCGGCTGTTCGGCAACGTGGCACAGAAATACCCCGTCTCAGCGAATGTGGGCTCTGCTGATCTCCTTTACGCTCGGAACATCAACGGATTCGATTCGGCCACCACGGTGATCATCTCGATCTGGGTGATCATCGCTTTTCTGCTGCTACCGGCCGGTTCCTTCCGCTACTGGACGGTCGCTTTCGTCGCCGTCCTGCTCGTGGTCGGGGTCGGCGATCTCATCCCGGCCCGTGCCCTCCTCACCGCCCTCCTCGCGCTGCACGTCCTGTTCGTCGTGCCCGCCGCGGCCCGCAGCGGCCAGCGCCGCCACCTCACCATGGGCCTCGTCTCGGCGGCGCTGCTGGCCTGGCTGGTGATCGCGGGCGGCGTCCGCTACTGGCTGCCGGCACTGATCATCGCGGCCCTGGTGGTGCCGTTCGGGGTTCCGCTGCTGTGGCGCCGCCCCCGCCGGACGAGCTTCGAGGTGCGCTTCTGGCCTCGGGGGCGCACCGCCGGGGATCCGCGGGCGCCGTTGTCGGCTCAGCATCCCAAGGGGACGGCGCAGCCCGCCGGCGAGCCGGGCTACACCGCGCCGGATTCCGAGCTTCCGCCGGATCCGCCAGAACCCCGGCCGTCGGGACCGCCCGGGTCGCCGCCAGCCGGGTCGCCCGCGCCCGGCAACGGGCGCCGTCCACATCGGCCCGGCTTGCCCACGCAAGGCGGCAGTCGAAGGCCGCGACCGCCAGGCAGTCAGGGCAATCCGCCGGCGGGCGACGCGGGATCCGGGTCGCCCGCCACGGATGGCGACAGTCTGCCGCCCGGGTCGTCGCCTACGGATGACGACATCCAGCCGCCCTCACCGCCGTCGGCGCGAAACACCCGTTCCTTTCCTCCGGGTCAACGCCCCGACCGGCGCCCGGCCGCCCAGCCACGCCCGCCCCGGCGGCGGAAACCACCCCCGACGTCCTGACCGCGGCGCCACACGCGACGGGCAAAGCCGCGTCAGCCGGGCGACCGCGCCGCCGGGCAGCCTTCAGAGAGTGATCCAGTACCGGCGCACGCGGTCGTTGCCGGCGCCTCGCTCGTCCTCGAAGACGCCGCCTGCTTTCTCGATCGTGCGGGCCGAGGCGATGTTCGTGAGCCGGCAGGTGATCAGCACCCGGGCGAGCTCCAGCCGCCTTGCCTCCTCGAGTGTCAGCTTCAGCGCCCAGCCGGCGAGGCCCTTGCGCCGCTCCGAGGGGCGCACGCCGTAGCCGATGTGGCCGCCCACGTTGATCAGGAAGTGGTTGAGGCCGTGCCGTAGCGAGATCGCCCCGAGGATGCGGTCGCCCTCGACCATCCAGCGGTGGGTGCAGTGCACCCAGTCCTTGGCCGGCGGGACCGACACATCTTCCTCGGCCTGCAGGCGCCGCACCCACCTCGCAAATCCGGCGGGCGAGTCGAAGTCGTCCTGCGGGCGCATGCCGGCGCCGTCCTGGTGGACGCCGCGCCCCCACTCGTCGCGCGACTCCAGCCACGCGGCGTGCAAGCGGGCAGTGGGAGCGATCAACTCGGGCATCCCACAACCGTAGCGGTGATGTCGTGAGCGGGAACCACCCGAAATCGCGCCGTTCATGCTAGGTTGGCGTCGCAGTTTTGGTCTCCTTGGACGTCTCGACGCCTGATGGGTCTTCACCCGTCGGGTTTTTTTGTTCTTCTGGGGGCGATCAACACCGCGCCCGAGACTCCGCACGGTGCGGGGCCTCACGAATTTCGGCAGGAGAAGTCATGGCCACCGGTACGGTCAAATGGTTCAACGGGGACAAGGGATTCGGTTTCATCACCCAGGACGACGGCAGCGGTGACGTTTTCGCGCACTTCTCCGCCATCGCGACGTCCGGGTACCGGACCCTCGAGGAAAACCAGCGCGTCGAGTTCGACGTCGCGCAGGGCGCCAAGGGGCTCCAGGCGGAGAACATCCGCCCGCTCTGAGTAAAAACGGCCCGGCGACTCCCTCTCGAGGGCGCAGCCGGGCATGGGTGACGGCCGGGCAGTCCCTGGTTGCAGATCCGCGACATCCGCGTGATCTCCCGGGGGGACGCCCGGCCGTCTCCATTACACGGTCACTGGGCGGCGGCCAGCGTCAGTAGCCGCTGCACCTGAGCTTGTCGTCGCTGGGTGACTGTCGTGGCGAGGGCCTTCGCGGGTGGGTAGGCGCCGCCGGATTCCTCCATGCGCGACGTCTCGACGCAGTTGCCGAGATGACCCAGAAGCAGGCTCACCGCCGTACGATCGAAAATCTCGCCGGATGAAGCGGACCGCAACTCTTCGATGTCCGCCGCCCGCAGGGCATGCAATGCGCCGTGACCCGCGTGCGCTCCCGCGGAGGGATCGGCCGTCAGGGGCTGCTGCCAGCCGAGCAGCCAGCGCTGCATCGTGCCCGACTCTTCTTTCCATTGCGCGCGCAGCTCGGTCGCCGTGGCACGGATCCGCGCGTCGGCGGCTCGCTCGGCCGCCAGTCCCGCCACCTGGTCGCCCTCGCTGATCTGCTCGAGGGCCATCTGCAGAAACATCACGTCGGTGGCGTTGAAGGCAGGCGCTGGGATGGTCGCCGGCTGCTCCGCGGAGCAACCGGCGACCAGCGCCACGATCAGCGCGAGGCGGATCAGATGGCTTGCCACAGGGCGGGCACGTTGGGCGGCTCCCACCCGGCGATGGCGGTGTGCGCCTGCCGGCAGCGGTAGGAGATGCCGTTGTAGGTGACCACGGCGCCCACGGCGTACGACGTGCCGGCCTTCCACGTCCCGCTCGGCGCGGTGGTCGGCGGGTTGGTGGTCGGCGCGGTCGTCGGGCGGGTGGTGGGTGGCGTGGTCGGCGGCGTGGTGGGCGTGGTGCTACCGCCGCCGATGTTCACGTCCACACAGGAGTAGAAGGCGTTGATCGTGTCGGCGATGTTCCAGCGGGCGAGGATGGTCTGCCGGCCGCTGAAGTTGCCCATGCTGACGGTGTGCTGCTTGGTGGCGCCGGGCTGCGCGCCGCCGTCGTTGAAGGACGCGAGCAGCGTGTTGCCGATGAAGTACTCCCACGTGCTGGTCGAGTGCCGGGCGGTGAGGATCCAGTTGAAGGTGACGGTCCGGCCCACGCCGGCGACCGGCCACGCCTTGCTGTTGTCGTTGAGGACGGCGAACCGGGTGCCGCCGCCGTTGCACTGCATCGAGCCCTTGGGGGCCTCGACGCTCTGCGGCTCGTAGATGATGTCGCCGCAGTTGGCGACCGCGCCGCTGGCACAGTTGGCCTGGCGGCTGGGCGGGGACGAGATGTAGCCGTGTGCGGATGCGGGGGCGACGGCCACCAGGAGCGAGGCGGCGGTCACGGCGACGGTCAGCGCGGGAAGGAGGAATCTGCGTCTCATGAAGTACTCCGTCTCTTCATGGGGGATGCGGCCTCTTGCCTCGATGGGGGTCGATGCAAGCTGCTCGTGGGGCCAACATAAGTTAAAGAGTGTTAACAGTAAATAGACCTAACGAAGATTTTCGATACGTCTTTAATGAGCTGCCCGATCCGGGGTGGTCCGTTACGTTCGCCCGATGGAACCACTCACCGAGCAGCAGATCCGCGCGTCCTTCGCCAACTGCTCCAAGGGCGAAGCGAGCCGGATCAAGATGCCGGACCTCGCCGCCGTGCCGTGGCGTGACCTGGACTTCCTCGGCTGGACCGACCCCGGCGCCCCGCAGCGGGCGTTGATCGTGATCCCCGGCCCGACCGGGATCGTGCTGCGCCGGCCCGACTCCCGCCGCACCGGCGTGACGCGGTCGAGCATGTGCCGCGTTTGTCACACCGGCCACACCGCCGACGGCGTGACCCTCTTCGTGGCGCCGCTGGCCGGCGCGGCCGGGCGGCAGGGCAACACGGTCGGCGAGTACATCTGCACCGACCTGGCGTGCTCGCTCTACCTGCGCGGGAAGCGGCAGCCGCGCGGCCGACTCGTGCGGCAGGAGGAGACGCTCACCCTCGACGAGCGCGTCGACCGGGCGATGACCACCCTCAACGGCTTCGTGAAGCGGGTGGTCTCGGGCCGCTGATCCTCAGATACGGCGCCGGCCCGCCGATGGGTAACCTCATGCAGAACATCGGGGAGGTCCTCGACGCGCGCGCGGTGACATCCGTCTTCCAGCCCCTCGTCGACATCGCGTCCGGCGAGGTGCTCGGCTACGAAGCGCTCAGCCGCGGCCCGGCCGGCAGCCCGTGGGAGTCCCCGGCCGCCCTGTTCGCGGCGGCCCGGGCCGCCGGGCGGGCGAACGAGCTCGACTGGGTCTGCCGTGCCCAGGCGTACCGGAGCATCCTCGCCGCGAACGCCGACCCGGACCTGACCTGGTTCGTCAACATGGAGCCGGCCGCGTCGCGTGACGGCTGCCCGGACGACCTCGCGCCGCTGGCCGCCGCGGCCGCCGACCGGCTGCGGGTGGTCACCGAGATGACCGAGCGCGCCATCGCCGACGACCCGTCGGGGCTGCTCGCCGCGGCGGGCGCGTGCCGGTCGTCGGGCTGGGGCGTGGCCCTCGACGACGTCGGCGCCGATCCGATGTCACTGGCGCTCATGCCGTTCGTGCAGCCCGACGTGGTGAAGCTCGACATGGGGCTGCTGCACGCGCCGGGCGACCCGCACACCGCCCAGGTGGTCGCGGCCGTCGCCGCGCACGCCGAGGCGAGCGGCGCGGTGGTGCTGGCCGAGGGCATCGAGACGGCCGAGCACCTGGCCGTCGCGCGCGCCATGGGCGCGACCGTCGGGCAGGGCTGGCACTTCGGGCGTCCCGGTCCGCTGCCGGCCGGAGCACGGGCAGGCTCGCGGCTGCCGTTCCTGCCGCCGCCCCGGCGGGACGAGCGGACGCCCTACGAGATCATCGCGGGCCGTCGCCCGGTGCAACCGGCCACCAAGGCCCAGCTCATGCCGATGAGCCGGCATCTGGAGGCGTTCGCGGCGGACGGGCGCGAGCCGTGCGTGCTGCTCGCCTGCTTCCAGGAGGCCCGGCATTTCACCCCGTCCACGGGCCGCCGTTTCGCCCGGATCGCCCGGCGGGTGCCGCTGGTGGCGGCGCTCGGCGCCGGGCTGGACGCCGAGCCGGCCCCGGGCGTGCGCGGCGCCGGGCTCGGCGACAACGACGCGCTGCGTGGGGAGTGGAACGTGCTGGCGGTCGGGCCGCATCGAGCGGCCGCCCTGGTCGCGCGCGATCTCGGCGACGCCGGACCGGACCGGGAGCGGCGCTTCGAGTTCGCGCTGACCCACGATCGGGCGCTCGTCCTCGAGGCGGCCCGGGCGCTGCTGGGGTGGCTGGCGCCGGCCCGGCCGCCCGCGCTGGCCGGTCGGCGCTGACCGCCCCTCAGCCGGCGCTGATCGCGACCAGTTCCTCGGCGAGCGGCGAGGGCCTCCGGCCCAGCCAGACGGCGTGCAGCGGCCTGGTCAGGCCGAGGCCGCGCACCGTCAACTCGACCAGCTCCCCCGCAGCCACCGGCGCCGCCGTCGCCCGGCTGCTGACCACGCCGATGCCGCCGCCGGCCCGGGTGGTGGCGAGGATCGTCGTGGTGGAGCCGAGGCTGGTGGCGTGCGGTGCCTTCCGGGCGATCGCGTTCAGGAACGTGTCGCGGGTGCCCGATCCCGGCTCCCGCAGCAGGAGCGGCTGGTCGAGGATGTCGTCGACGGCGAGCAGCTGCCCGGCGCGCGCCGCCAGCGGATAGCCGGCCGACACCACCAGCGCCACCCGGTCGTCGCCCACCTTGCGCCGGCTCAGGTCGGCCGGGATGTCCGGGGACTCCACAAAACCCAGGTCCACCTCGCCCGCCCGCACCATCTCGCAGACGCCGGCGCTGTTGGAAACCCCGACGGAAATTTCCGTGCCCGGGTGCGTGCGGCGCACGGTGAGCAGCCAGGCCGGCAGCATGTACTCGGCGATCGTGAGGCTGGCGGCGACGCGCAGCCGGGCCTCCTGGTCGGCGCGCAACGTTCGCACGCCGTCGGCCAGGGTGTGCGCCGCCTCGACCACCTGTTGCGTCCAGACGGCCACCGCCTGCCCCGCCGGCGTCAGCAGGCTGCCGCGCCGGGAACGCACCAGCAGCGGCACGCCGAGCCGCCGTTCCAGGCGGGCGATGCGGGCGCTGGCGCTCGGCTGACTGATTCCGTGCGCCTGGGCGGCCCGCCCGACACTGCCGGTCTCGGCCACCGAGAGCAGCAGGTCAAGCGCCGGAAGGTCGCTGATCCAGGGCGGCAGGGGCATCGGGCGCAGTCTGTCACACGTACGTCTGAAGAAGCAGACTGGTCGCGCTCACCGCAACCCAAAGGATGAGGCCGAGCAGCAGCGGCCTCGCGCCGGCCCGGCGCAGCGCCGCGACGTCGGTCGAGAGACCGACGGCCGCGAGCGCGACCGCGATGCAGAACATGGCGAGCCGGTGCAGGCTCAAGGCGATTTCTTCCGGTACGGGCAACGCGGCCACCGCAACAAAAGCGAGCAGGAACCACGGTTTTCGCGCGCCTTGCTGCCCCCGGGACAGAAAGGCCACCACCGGGATGATCATCAGCGTGCGCACCAGCTTGACCACGACGGCGTGCTGTGCGGCGATCGGGCCGTAGCTGGCCGACGCCGCCACCACGGCGCTCGTGTCGTTGACGGCCGTCCCCGCGAACAGGCCGAACGCTTGCTGGCTCAACCCGAGCGCGTGCCCGAGCCAGGGAAAGAGCAGAACCGCCGCGATATTGAAGAAGAAGATCGTGGAGATCGCGTACGCGACATCGTTGCTCTTCGCCTTGATGGCCGGGGTCACCGCGGCGATCGCCGAGGCGCCGCAGATCCCCGTGCCGACGCCGACCAGGGTGCGCAGGTCGCGCGGGATGCCCAGCCAGCGGCCGGCCAGCCAGGCCAGCCCCAGGCAGACGGTGAGCGTCCCGAGCATGACCGGCAGCGAGCTGGCGCCGACCTGCACCACCTCACCCAGCGAAAGTTGCGCCCCGAGCAGCACTATCGACAGCCGCAGAACCGGCCCCTTGGCCCGGTCGAGCCACTCCCCTTCGTCGCGCTTCCGGGCCCACCCGCTGAAAAGCACGCCGCCGGCCACCGCGAAGATCGGCGCGCCGACGACAGGCAGGCTCTCGCCTGCGACCACGGCGGCGAGACCCAGGGCAAGCAGGAGGAACGGCACTCATCCAGGCTCTTGCTCGTTCCGTCGCGCCGGTAGCCATCACCTGCCTGCCGGGGTCATAGCCAACGCCTATGACCCGTTGGCCGGCCGGTCGGGGATGGTCACGTGCTGTGGGCGGCCAGCACCGAGATGCGTCGCCCCTCATTGCCTTCGGTTATCAGGTACGTCGCGGTGAGGCGGCTCACCTCGCTGTCGTCGGCGCGGCGGCGCGAGAAGGTCGCCCGGTAGAGCGCGGACGTCGCGTTCAGCACCGTCACCTCGGCGTCGAGCGTCGCGGTGTGGTCGTAGGACGCGTCGCGCATGCCGTCGATCTGCTGCTGGACCGCCCCGACGACCGCGTCGCCGGTGGTCAGCGCGAAGAAGCCGGCGTCCGTGGTGGCCAGCATCGGGACACCGTAGTAGGCGAGCATCGAAGCGGTCTCCCGCTCGCCGCGGCCGCACGCCTCGAAGGCCGCCAGGTATTCGCCGAACCACCGCTCGACATCGTCACCGTCCACAGTCGCCGACCCTACGCGCGCCCGCCCTGGATCGGGGGATGCGGCCGGTCTCGTAGGTCCACATGGCCAGTTCGACCCGGTTCCGGGCGTTGAGCTTGGCCATCAGGCTCGCCAAGTGGGTCTTCGTCGTGCTGAGAGTGATGCGCAGCTCGTCGGCGATCTCGGCGTTGGTGCGGCCGCGGGCCACCGCCAGCAAGACGTCCTCCTCGCGCGGGGTGAGCGGATCGATCGGCTGGGCCGCGACCCGTCCGGCGGGCATCGCGGCGAAGGACTCCAGCAACCGCACGGTGACGGTGGGGGCGATGAGGGCGGCCCCATCGGCGGCGGCGCGCACCGCCTGCACGAGGAGTTCCGGTCCGGCGTCCTTGAGCAGGAATCCGCGTGCGCCACAGCGGAGCGCGCGGTACACGTACTCGTCAAGGTCGAAGGTCGTGATGACGACGACCGCAAGCGGATCGGCGACGCCGGGGCCCGCCAGTTCCCGGGTTGCCTCGAGGCCGTCCATCGCGGGCATCCGGATGTCGAACAGGCAGACGTCGGGGCGCGGCTCGCGGGCGAGGCGGACGGCCGCAAGACCGTCGGACGCCTCGCCGATCACGTCGATGCCGGGGTCGGCCCGCAGCATGATCCGCAGGCCGGCGCGGATCACCGCCTGGTCGTCAGCGATCAGCACGCGTACGGGCACGGCTCGCGATCCCCTCGAGTGGTAGTTCCGCCTCGACCAGCCAGCCGCCGTCCTCGCCGGGGCCGGCTCGCAGGCTTCCGCCCAGCAGGGCCGCCCGTTCGCGGAGCCCGGTGAGGCCATATCCAGCCGGTCGAGCGTTAGTCGCCGCGCCGTCGTCCCGCACGGTCACCCGGATCGCGCCCGGCGCGGCGGCGACCCGGACCTCGACGCCGGTCGCCTCCACCGCGTGCCGGCTCGCGTTGGTCACCGACTCCTGGACGATCCGGTAGACGGCGGCATCCACCGCCGGCGGCAGCTCGCCGGCCGGGAGGTCGACTCGGAGGTCGATCGGCAGCCGCCCGCTCAGCCGTCCCAGGTCGGCGAGTCCGGGCAGCGGCGTGAGGTCGACCGCGGCGTCATCCTCGCGTAGGGCTTTCACCATCGCGCGCATCGCTTCCAGGGTGCGGACACCTTCCTCCTCGACGCCGGCCAGGGTCTCGACCGCACTCCCCGGATCGGCGCCGGCCAGCACCCGGCCGGCCTGGGCCCGCACGACGATGGCGGACACGTGATGGGCGACGGTGTCGTGCAGCTCGCGGGCGAAACTTTCCCGCTCGCGCGAGCGCATGCTTTCCAGCTCCCGGCGCCGCGTTGTCGCCCAGAGGCGCACGACCGCACCGAGCGCGCCCGGGACGGCGAGGAAGGAGAGGCTGCCGACGATGTCGCCGACCGGCTGCGACGCCACCGACAGCGCGAAAGAAGCCAGGATGACGGCCGTGCCGAGCATTACTTCGCGGCCGGAACCCCACCGGGTGAGGGCGTAGACCAGGACGAGGACGATCATGCCGCTGTAGAGGCCGAGCGACGAGCCGGCCAGGGTGAGCACGATCCCGCCGCCGAAGGCGATCGCGACCATCGCCAGCGGATGGGTGCGGCGCCACAGCGTCGTGAGGCACAGCGCGACGGTGACGAGCACGGATAGCGGCCGCCAGGTCACCTCCGCCCGGACCGAGGCCTCGATCGCGGTGGCGATCAGACCGGCGGCGAGGAGCAGCCAGTCGCGGCCGACGCGGGCCGGCGCATCCGGCGCCCGCGGCGAGAACCACAGCGCACGCAGCTCGTCTCGAAGCACAACCTCAGCCTAGGCAGCGCCGGAAGCCACGCATCGGCCGAAAGAACTACCTGTTTCCCGTGCTCGGGAAGGAGTGACCGGGCCGCCCGGAGACCGATGTCCCGGCGGGCCGCGGCCCTGATTGTCGGTGCCATGCCTGCTTCCACGTCACCCGCACGCCTCGTCGGCGTGCTTTTCATCCTCGCGTCGGTCACGGCGATCGTCGGAGGTGGCCTCGTGGCCACCGGGTCGGAAGTCACCGGCGCCTTGCTCGAGGTGGTCCTCGCCCTGAGCGTGGTGGCCATCGCAGCCCTGCTGCTGCCCATCCTTCGCCGGAGCAGCGAGGGCGGGGCCGTGCTGTACGCGGCAGTCCGGACCCTCGAAGCGACGCTGATTCTCATCGGGATCGTCGCCGCGCTGGTCGCGACGTCCGGGACCGACTCGCCGGAGTTGGCGCCGACCGTGCGGGAGTGGGCCTATCACCTCGGGACGGTGCTGGTGTTCGCCGTGAGTGCGGTCGTCCTCAACGCCCTGCTCCTGCGCGGCCGCCTGGCCCCACCTCGGCCGGCCCTGGCGCGTCTGGCGCCTCCGTGGCTGGCCTGGTGGGGCCTGGCCGGCGGCGTGCTGCTGGCGGCGCGGGGGGCGATCGAGCTGTACGGGCCGCTTCCGGCCGCGGCCCAGGCGGCCCTCGCCGCGCCGATCGGGATCCAGGAGATGGTCTTCGCCGTGTGGCTGATCGCGCGGCGGCCGTAAAAGAAGAGCGGCGCGGCCCAGTGCCGGGACCGCGCCGCTCTCACCGTCCGATCAGGCCGCGACAGGAGCCTGCTCGGTGGCCGCGGTGGAAGCCGAACCGCCGGACATGTGGCGCAGGTACGCCGGCAGCGTCAGGAACTCGGGGCAGGTGCGCTCGGTCAGCAGCACGGTCAGCAGCGTCCGGGCCTGGCCGAAGCGCCGCGCCGCGTCCTCGTCGAGGGCGCCGGTCTCGCTGAGCACGTCGACCTCCTCGCGCAGCATCCGGATGACCAGGGCGGCCGAGACCGGCACGCCGTAGTCGGTCGGGGTGCTCGCGTGGATCCACTGCCAGAGCTGCGCGCGGCAGATCTCGGCGGTGGCGGCGTCCTCCATCAGGCCGCCGAGCGCGACCGCGCCGCGCCCGCCCAGCCAGGCCGCGATGTAGCGCAGCGCGACGCTGACGTTGTTGCGCAACGCCACCTCGCTGACCTGCACGCCGACCGCCTTCGCTGCGCCATCCCGCGGCGGAAAACCCATGTCAACCCGAATGGAGAGCAGGTCGTCGCGGGTGACCTTGACGTCGTCGCGCTTGCGCACGATCTGGTGCGGCTCGTCGCCGAGCCACTGGTCGAACACGTCCCGGCAGGTCCCGACCAGGCCCGGGTGGGCCACCCAGGAGCCGTCGAAGCCGTCGCCGACCTCGCGCCGCTTGTCCTGGCGCACCTGGTTGAGCGCGCGCTTGGCGGCGACCGGGTCGCGGCTGGGCACCACGGCGGCCATACCGCCGATCGCGTGGGCGCCGCGCCGGTGGCAGGTGCGGACCAGCAGCTCCGTGTACGCCCGCATGAACGGCGCGGTCATGGTGACCTGCGAGCGCTCGGGCAGGACCACGTCCGGCCGGTTCTTGATCATGCTGAACAGGTAGTCCCAGCGGCCGGCGTTGAGTCCGGCGGAGTGCTCGCGCAGCTCGTACAGGATCTCGTCCATCTCGAAGGCCGCGCTGATCGTCTCGATCAGCACCGTGGCCCGGATCGTGCCGCGCTCGATGCCGAGCTGCTCCTGGGCGAAGACGAAGACCTCGTTCCAGAGGCGGGCCTCCAGGTGCGACTCCAGCTTGGGCAGGTAGAAGTACGGCCCGCTGCCGTGGTCGATCTGGCGCTGCGCGCAGTGGAACATGTAGAGCCCGAAGTCGAACAGCGTCGCCGACACCGCCCGGCCGCCGATCCGCAGGTGCGCCTCCGGCAGGTGCCAGCCGCGCGGCCGCACCATGATCGTCGGGGTCCACCCGTTGACCTTGTACTCCTTGCCGTCGGGCGCGGTGAAGTCGAGCGTGCCGTCCAGCGCGTCGCGCAGGTTGAGCTGGCCGAGGACCACGTTCTCCCAGGTGGGGGCCGTGGCGTCCTCGAAGTCGGCCATCCAGACCTTGGCGCCGGAGTTGAGCGCGTTGACGGTCATCTTGCGCTCCGGCGGCCCGGTGATCTCGACGCGGCGGTCGAGCAGGTCGTGCGCGGGCGGCGCCACCGACCAGGACGCGTCGTCGCGGATGGACGCGGTGGACGCCAGGAAGTCCAGCTCGTCGGTGCGGGTCGTCCGGCGGCGGCGACGGCGCTCCAGCAGCTGCACCCGCTGCGCGCCGAACTCGCGGTCCAGAGCCACGACGAACGCGACGGCCTCGGGGGTCAGGATCTCGGCGTAGCGGCCCTCGGTCGTACCCGTGATGGTGACCTCTTCGTTGCCCATCAGAACTGCTCCGTCTCCGTCGAGCCCTTGAGGGCGGTGGTCGAGCTGTCCGGGTTGAGCGCGGTCGAGACGGCGTCGAAGTAGCCGGTGCCGACCTCGGCCTGGTGCTTGGTCGCGGTGTAGCCGTCGGCCTCGGCCGCGAACTCGGCCTCCTGCAGCTTCACGTACGCGGTCATGCCGCTCTCGGCGTAGCCGCGGGCCAGCTCGAACATCGAGTGGTTGAGCGCGTGGAAGCCGGCCAGCGTCACGAACTGGAACTTGTAGCCCATCGCGCCGAGCTCCTTCTGGAACCGCGCGATGTCGGCGTCGTCCAGGTTCTTCTTCCAGTTGAACGAGGGCGAGCAGTTGTAGGCGAGCATCTTGCCGGGGTGCTCCTTGTGCACCGCCTCGGCGAATTCCCGCGCGAACTCGAGGTCCGGTTTTCCGGTCTCGACCCAGAGAAGATCGGCATAGTCCGCGTACGCCACACCGCGCGCGATCGCCGGGGCCGGCCCGCTCTTGACGCGGAAGAAACCCTCGGCCGTACGCTCGCCGGTGAGGAAGGGCCGGTCGCGCTCGTCGACATCGGTGGTGATCAGGTCGGCGGCCAGCGCGTCGGTGCGGGCGATGACCAGCGACGGGACGCCGAGGACGTCGGCAGCGAGTCTCGCCGCGTTCAGCGTCCGGATGTGCTGGGCGGTCGGGATGAGGACCTTCCCGCCGAGGTGGCCGCACTTCTTCTCGCTGGCGAGCTGGTCCTCCCAGTGCACGCCCGCGGCGCCGGCCACGATCATCGCTTTCATCAGCTCGAACGCGTTGAGCGGGCCACCGAAGCCGGCCTCCGCGTCGGCCACGATGGGGGCGAGCCAGTCGCGCTCGCGGCGCCCGGCGGCCGTGTCGATCTGGTCGGCCCGCATGAGGGCGTTGTTGATCCTGCGGACCACGGCCGGCACCGAGTTGGCCGGGTAGAGGGACTGGTCCGGGTACGTGTTCCCGGAGAGGTTGGCGTCGGCCGCGACCTGCCAGCCGGAGAGGTAGATGGCCTTGAGTCCGGCCCGCACCTGCTGGACCGCCTGGCCGCCGGTGAGCGCGCCCAGCGCGTTGATGTAGTCCTCGCTGTGCAGCAGCTCCCAGAGCCGCTGCGCGCCGCGCTCGGCGAGCGTGTGCCGCTCCTGGACGGTGCCGCGGAGCATGACCACGTCGTGCGCGGTGTAGGTGCGCTTGATGCCGAGCCACCGGGGATCGCCGGCCCACGCCCGAGTAAGTTCCGCCGCGGTGCTCCGCAACCCCTGAACATCGGTCAGCTGATCAGTCATCGCTAAATTTCCCTTCGCTGTCGCGTTGAATTTGACTCTGGCGCACGCTGCAAGGGGCCTGGGAGGCGTTTGTGACGAGAAGAAACGCGGAATTTCTGCTAACGTAAAAACCCGTGACGGCTTCACTTTCTGATGGCTCGGTGGACCTGGTGACCCTCGGGCAACGACTGCGCCACCAGCGCAAATCGAAGGGCATGACCCTCGAGCAGCTCAGCGAGGCGGTCGGCCGGGCGCCGTCGCAGCTGTCGCTCATCGAGAACGGCAAGCGCGAGCCGAAGCTGTCGGTGCTGCAGGCCATCGCGGCCGCGCTCGGCGTCCCCCTGCAGGACCTTCTGCGATCCGAGGCGCCCAGCAGGCGGGCCGGACTCGAGATCGAGCTCGCTCATTTCCAGCGCTCATCGGCGTACGCGTCAATGGGGTTGCCCTTGGTCCGCGGTGGCCGGAGGCTGCCGGCGGACGCGCTCGAATCGCTCGTGGGCCTGCATCGCGAGCTGTCGCGGGTGCTCGCCGAGCAGAGCGCGACGCCCGAGGTGGCCCGGAAGGCGAACGCGCAGCTGCGGGTCAACATGCGCGAGCGCGACAACTACTTCGCCGAGATCGAGGCGGCGGCCGCCCGCATCCTGCAGTCGGTGCGGTACACGACCGGCCCGCTGTCGCAGCGCGGCATCCTCGACATCGCGGCGTCACTGGGCTTCTCGCTGCACTACGTGAACGACCTGCCCGGCTCGACACGCTCGGTGACGGATCTCAAGAACAGGCGCATCTATCTGCCCCAGGTCGCCAGCGGCAAGGGCCACGACCCGCGCGCGGTCGTGCTGCAGACGCTCGGGCATTTCGTGCTCGGCCACAACGACCCGTCCGATTACGGCGACTTCCTGCGCCAGCGGGTCGAGGCCAACTATTTCGCCGCCGCGCTGCTCATGCCCGAGAAGTTCGCCGTCGAGTTCCTCCGCGACGCGAAAGCCGACCGCGCCCTCGCCATCGACGATTTCCGCGACGCGTTCGGCGTCTCCTACGAGACCGCCGCGCACCGCTTCACCAACCTGGCGACCCACCACTTCGGGATTCCGGTGCACTTCACCCGCGTCCACGAGAACGGCATCGTCTACAAGGCGTACGAGAACGACGGGGTGCGCTTCCCCTCGGACGTGACCGGCGCGATCGAGGGGCAGCCGATCTGCCGCAAGTGGGCGTCCCGCACCATCTTCCAGACCGAGGACCCGTACTCGTCGTTCTACCAGTTCACCGACACCTCGGCCGGCACCTACTGGTGCACCGTCCACATCGAATCGACGCGCTCGGGCGAGTTCTCGGTGACGGTCGGGACGCCTTACGAGCACGCGCGCTGGTTCCGGGGAGGCGACACGACACGGCGTACGGTGTCGCGCTGCCCCGACCCGGACTGCTGCCGCCGGCCGCCGGCCGACCTGGTGCAGCGCTGGTCGGGGAGCGCTTGGCCGAGCGCCCGCGTCCACTCCCACCTGCTGGCGGCGTTGCCTCCCGGCACCTTCCCGGGCGTCGACAACCAGGACGTCTACGAGTTCCTGCAGCGGCGCGCCTGATCAGGCGCGCCGGCGCTCAGTACTGCCGCGGCGCCTCGCCCGCGCCCACGGCCTTGGGGTTCGGGCCGTGCTGGTTGGCCGGGTGGCTGTCCTGCACGAAGAAGATGAGGAGAATGATCCAGCCGACGAACGGAACGAGGCCGATGAGCAGCCACCACCCGGAGCGGCTGGTGTCGTGCAGGCGTCTCGCCCCCACGGCGAGACTCGGAACGAGAATAGCGAGCTGAAGAATGCCCTGAATGGGGCCCGTGGTGCCGTACGCCCAGCCGCGGAAGCCGAAGATCGCATCGAGGATGCTGCCGACGATGCTGACGATCGCCGAGAACAGGAAGAAGAACCAGTATTCCGAACGGCGGGCACGGCCGTGGAACTCCGCGTACTTCCGCTGGAGGCAGATCCTGACGGCATCCTGGAACGACATGAGGACCTCCTGATCGCGCCGACGATTCGATTGCCGTCGATCGTAAGGCGTGCCAGGGCAGCCGGGAAGCGTGACTTCGGACCTGCTACCACGGCGATCGGCGCTGCGTGGCCACCTCCAGCAGGAAGCGGGACGCGGTCACCGGGTGGAGCTTGGCGCGGCGCAGGTCGGCGTCGAGGACGACGACTGGCCAGTGCTTCGGGTGTCTGGTGACGGCCAGCCAGCAGACGTGGCCGCCGTCGTCGAGGTCGGCCCAGCGCAGGGCGCCCTGCTCCTCGGGCCACATCGGGCCGGGCGGGCCGCCGCCGGCGGCGCGCTCCTTGGTCACGCGGCGTTTCAACTTGTGGTAGGTCTTGAGCAGATCGACCGGGCCGCCGGGGGCGGCGACCGTTACTGGGCCGACCTTGATCGCGCCGTACTGCTCGATCACGTGCTGGTAGTCCTCGGGGACCGGCCAGCCCAACTGGCCCTGCACCTGGGTGACCCACACGGTGTACCACCGCGGGACGGTGATCGGGGACGGGGTGACCAGGCCGCGCAGCTGCTCGGAGCAGTCGTCGGGCTCGATCGGCGCGGCGTCCGCCGCCCAGGACAGCGCGGCCGGCTCCTCCGACTCGGTGCCGTCGTTGCCCCAGAAGCGGGGCGGCTGGTAGGCCTCGGCGACATAGCTCAGCGGCTCGATGGGCGTCGGATAGGTCAGCACCGCGGTCAGGAACTCGGCGGTGGACATCTGATAGACCGTCTGCTCGGACGGGTTGGCGCTGTCGCACACGACGACGGGCCACTTGTCGGGGTCGTCACCGTCGGTCAGCCAGCCGATGGTGTAGTCGAAGCCGACCTCGGCCCACGGCATCACGTCGGCGGGAAGAACGTCGCGATCGTAGGACTGGTCGAG
Source organism: Actinoplanes sp. CA-142083 (assembly GCF_050942195.1). Taxonomy (NCBI): domain Bacteria; kingdom Bacillati; phylum Actinomycetota; class Actinomycetes; order Micromonosporales; family Micromonosporaceae; genus Actinoplanes; species Actinoplanes sp. CA-142083. The sequence continues at coordinate 4,514,648 of NZ_CP192076.1, read as the reverse complement.
CGGATCCCAGAACGTCAGGAACGTCTGGAACGACCCGGGCCCCAGCGCCTCGGCCACTTCGCGGTACTCGGTCGGAAATCGCAGCCCGGCCGGCCAGTCGACCGGCGTCGGGGGCGCGTGGTAGCGCACCAGATCGAGGAGCGCCTGGGTGGCCGGGGAGTACGTCGTCATGCCGAATGCCTCATGCCGGAGAGGAAAGCACTCGGCTACGACATTTTCTGCCCCGGCCGGCCGTGGGTCAGCCCGCCTCCGGATGCTCCGTAACGTTCTGCAGGTAGAGGGCCTCGCCCAGCTTCTCGATCAGGGCGAGCTGGGTCTCCAGGTAGTCGACGTGGTGCTCCTCGTCGGCCAGGATGTCCTCGAAGATCCGGGCCGAGGTGACGTCACCGATCGAGCGCATGTACTCCAGCCCGCGACGGAGCCGGTCGACCGCCTCCATCTCGACCTTCATGTCGCACTCGAACTGCTCCTTGACCGACTCGCCGATCCGCAGCGGGAAAAGCCGCTGCAAGTTGGGCAGGCCCTCGAGGAAGAGGATGCGGTCGGTGAGCACCTCGGCGTGGCGCATCTCGTCGATCGACTCGGCCTTGGTGTGCTTCGCGAGCACGGTGTAACCCCAGTTCTCCTGCATCTTCGCGTGCAGGAAGTACTGGTTGATCGCGGTGAGCTCCGCGGTGAGCTGCTCGTTGAGGAACTCGATGACCCGAGCGTCGCCTTGCATGCCAAATACCCCCAGATTCGGACTAATCGGGGGTAAGCGTACGGTCCCGGACGGACTACGCCGCGTATGGCAGGTGCGTGTCGGGCGCCTCCTCCTCGATCAGCTCACAGATCCGGTCGAGGCAGCTCCCGCAGCCCGTGCCGGCCCCGCACGCGTCGCCGACCGACTCCTCGGTGCGCGCGCCGCAGCGGATCGCGGTGCGGACCTCGGTCTCGCGAACCATCTGACAGACGCAGACGTACATGGGCAACGGTCCTTCGTGCGGTAAGGCTTACCTTCCTAAGGCTGCCCTAAAATGCCCGTTCACGCAAACCCCGCATTGCCCGGACCGGTCACAAGATCATCGGATTCGGTCATCGGTGACCTAGCGGTTGCGGTGGGATGCTGAGGGTCATCCCCGAACCATCCCCGGGAGGTCACCGAAGATGCTGCCCCTGCGCACCGCCACGCTGTCCGACCTGAAGGACCTCGCCGTTCCGTCCTACGACCGGTCGCGGCTGACGACCGGGATCGTGCACTTCGGGGTGGGTGGCTTCCACCGCGCCCACGAGGCGATGTACCTGGACCGGCTGATGAGCGAGGGCAAGGCCCACGACTGGGCCATCTGCGGGGTGGGGGTGATGCCGGCCGACCAGCGCATGCGCGACGTGCTGCAGGCGCAGGACGGGCTCTACACGCTGGTGGTGAAGGCGCCCGACGGCGGGCTCGACGCGCGCGTCATCGGGTCGATCGTCGAGTACCTCTACGCGCCCGACGACCCCGAGGCCGTGATCGAGAAGATGGCCTCCCCGGAGGTCCGGATCGTCTCGCTGACCGTCACCGAGGGCGGGTACAACTTCAACGCCGTGACCGGCGAGTTCATGGCCGACAACCCCGACGTCCGGCACGACCTGCAGCCGGGCGTGCTGCCGAAGACCAGCTTCGGTCTGATCACCGCCGCCGTCGAGCGGCGCAAAGACCGCGGGCTACCGCCCTTCACCATCATGAGCTGCGACAACATCCAGGGAAACGGGGAGGCGGCTCGGCGGTCCTTCGTCGCGTACGCCCGATTGCGCGACCCGGGCCTGGCATCGTACGTCGCCGAGAACGTCCACTTCCCGAACAGCATGGTCGACCGGATCACGCCGGTGACCACCGACGACGACCGGGAGCAGGTGCGCAAGCGCTTCGGCGTGGACGACGGCTGGCCGGTGGTGTGCGAGCCGTTCACCCAATGGGCGCTCGAGGACAGCTTCGGCGCCGGGCGGCCGCCGTTCGAACAGGCCGGCGTGCAGGTGGTGCCGGACGTCGAGCCGTACGAGCTGATGAAGCTGCGCCTGCTCAACGCCTCGCATCAGGGGCTGTGCTACTTCGCCTGGCTCGCCGGGTACCGCCTGGTCCACGACGCGGCGCAGGATCCCCTGTTCGCGCGCTTCCTGCTGGCGTACATGGAAAAGGAAGCCACCCCGACGCTGGAGGAAGTCCCGGGGGTCGATCTCCGGGAATATCAGCATCAGCTGATCGACCGGTTCTCCAACGCACAGGTACGCGACACCGTCGCCCGCCTGTGCGCGGAAAGCTCCGACCGCATCCCGAAGTGGCTGCTGCCGGTGATCCGGCGCAATCTGGAGACCGGCGGTGACATCCTGCTGTCCACCGCGATCGTGGCGTCCTGGGCGCGGTACGACGAGGCCGTCGACGAGCATGGACAGCCGATCGAGGTCGTCGACCAGCTCCGGGACCGGCTGGTGGCCGCGGCGCAACGGCAGCGGTCGGAACCGCTCGCGTTCATCCAGGACCGGGAGGTCTTCGGGGATCTGGTCGACAACGAGCGCTTCGTCTCGGCGTACGCGTCGGTCCTGAAAAGCCTGCACCACAAGGGAGCGAAAGCGACCCTCGAAGATCTCGTGTCGGGTGATGTATAGCCGCAGGTTGTGCCGGGGTGTCAGCATGAGCCGGTGACCCTGCCGCTGCGTGTCAACGTCGCGCCGGAGCGGGCCGAGGCCTCCCCCGGCGACAACCTCCAGTTCGACGTCACCGTGCGCAACGCGAGCGACATCGTGGAGCACTACGGCGTCGAGATGCTCGGCCTGCCCGACGGGGCGACCGTGCGCGCCGAGCCCGAGGTCGCCAAGCTGCGCCCGACCGAGAGCGCGACCCTCACCGTGCGGGTGACCCTGCCGGTGCAGCCGCCGCCGCCCGCCGGTACCTATGTGGTGGGTGCGCTGGTCAGGTCGCCCTACCGGCACGATGTCTCGCGCTGCGTCGAGGTGCCGATCCAGCTGGCCAGCGTCGAGCAGATCACCCTGCGGACCACCCCCGAGGTGGTCAACGGCGGAAAGTCCGGCCAGTTCACGATCGAGGTCTCCAACGGCGGCAACGCGCCGGTGCGGCTCTACCTGAACGCCACCGACCCGGAGCGTCGGGTCAGCGCGGTCTTCCAGCCGGCCTATCTGGACCTACCGCCGGGTGCCGCGGCACGGGCATTGCTGGCAGTGTCCGCGCCGTTGCCGTGGAATCGGGAGAAGCAGCGGCAGCTGACCATCACGGCCAGCCCCGAGATGATGGGCGCCACGCCGGTGACCGGCACGGCGTCGTTCGTGCAGCAGCCCCGGTTCGCGTCGAAGTTCGCGAAGTTCGCGGGCATCGCGGCCGGGGTCGTCGTGCTGGCGGCCGCCATCGCGGTGCCGGCGCTGATCGCCCGGGGGAACGACAAGCCCTCCCCCACGGCTGCCACCCAGGCGGCGCCCACAGTTCCGGTGGCGCCGACCGCGGCCCAGCAACAGCAGCCCAGCGCGGCGGCGCCGGCGGCCACGTCGGCCGCTCCCTCGGCGGCGCCGGCGGCCACGACCTCGGCGGCCGCCGCGACGTCGGCGGCACCGCAACAGACGTCGGCCGCGCCGAACAACGGCGGCGGAGCGCGCGAGGTCGACCTGACTTCGCCGCAGGACGGCGTCGTGGCGTCGGACGCGTTCCGCAACCAGGGCTTCCTGGTCAGCGCCGACCCGGGGACCATCGCGCCGCCGGGCTGCGAGAACGCCCGCAGCGCGGCGGTGGTGACGGATCAGGCCAGCAACCGGCGGTTCCTGACGTCCAGCTCGCCGGACGATCCGGCCAAGTGCCACGAGGTGCCGCTGCTGCTGGACTTCCTGCCGGGCGGCCAGGCCGGGGCGGTGCAGGTCATCCCGGCGGTGCCCAACTCGCTGGAGATGGAGGCCACGTTCGTCGACCTGACCCGCCAGCCGGCGCCGGGGCTGGTCGTGACGGCCGAGCTGGCGAAGGCACACGGCGGGGTCGACTACGTGACGATCAAGCCGGCCCAGGCGGGGACGCCGGTGGCGGTGACGAAGATGCGCTTCGCGCCGCTCGGCTGACCGTCTCCTGGGCGGCATAGGCTGCGGCTATGCGGGTGGCTTTCGCTAGCGACGACGAGAACGAGACGACCCGGGCGGTCCTCAAGGCATTGACCGACGACGGGTACGAGGTCATCCGGCCGGACGGGTCGCCGGGCTGGCCCGATCTCGGCCGCTTCGTCGGGCGGGCGGTCGTCGACGGCCGGGCCGACTACGGCGTGGTGATGTGCTGGACCGGCACCGGGACGGCGATCGCGGCCAACAAGGTGCCCGGGGTGCGGGCGGCGCTCGCCTGGGACCCGTGGATCGCGCGGGGCGCCCGGCTGTGGAACGACGCCAACGTGCTGGCGATGAGCCTCAAACGGCTCGCTCCGGATGTGGCGGTGGAGGTGTTGCGCGCTTTCCTGGACACCCCGGAGCCGGACCCGGAGGAGGCGGCGAATATCGCTCTAATCGAGCTCCCCGACGACGTCCTTGATGATCGCATCGGCTAGGCCGGAGGTGCGGTCTTCATCGTGGTCCAGCGCGATGATGACGAAGCTGGCATGCGGGTCGACGAAGCGGACCAACTGCGCGCTCAGCCCGGCCCACAGGCCGCCGTGCCGGTGGACCACGTGGCCCGCGTATGACCGAATGCCGACACCCCACGCGTAGTCGAGCGCGGTGCCGTCGTCCAAGTGACCCGGCGTGTGCAGGAGCTCGTCGCCTCCGATCGCCTCGTTCCAGCGCATCAGGTCCGCGGCGGTCGACCAGACTCCGCCGTCGCCGAGGGACAACGCCGCCGGGGACCCTACTTCGGTCGGCGCGGCGCCGGGCGGGTGCGGCGCCGGGCCGGACCAGTATTGGGTGGCGGCCATGCCGAGTGGCTGGAAAAAGCGCTCCCGGGCGAAGCCGGGCAACGGGCGGCCAGCGGCGCGTTCGACGATGACGGCGAGGCAGACGTAGCCGGCGTTGCAGTAGCGGAATTCGGTCCCCGGCTCGGCGGCCGGTCGGTCGACTCCGGCCAGCGCGCGGATCACGGCGTCGCTGGTGCGGTCCCGTTTCTCCCGTTTGAGGTCGTCGTAGGTGACGACGTTGGGGAGGCCGCTCGTGTGGTGGATCAGGTGGCGCACCCTGATGGCGCCCGCCCACGCCGGAAGCTCGGGCATCCACGTCGCCAGCGTCGACTCGGTGTCCAGCCGCCCCTGCCGGACCAGCAACGCCGCGCAGGCGGCCGTGATCTGCTTGGAGATCGAAGCGGTGTAGGCGACAGTGGTAGCGGTCATCCCATTGCCCACGAAGACTGGCGGCGTGCTGCCCTGCCGTACGCCGACCACGATCGGATCCCGGCCGCCGTAGCCGGCCTGCCCGATCAGAGCGGCGATCCGGTCGCTGTCGATCATCGGCTCAGTATCGGGGCGCACTCAGCGGGATGTACATCGATTAAGGCGAGGCGACGAGCAGGGCCGCGGCGACGGTGTCGACGTACCAGCGTTGGAAGCGCACGGGCGGCCACCCCCGCTGGCGCACGAGCCAGTCGTAGTTGCGCACGTCCATGGCCAGCCACAGCACGTCGGCCGCGGTGTCGACGGTGTGTTCCGGCCGGAGCTCGCCGGTCGTGGCCAGGTCGGCGGCGAACATGGCCATGCCGTTGCGGCGGTCCTCCAGGTTCTTGCGCCAGATCGCCGCCGCCTCGGAATCGGCGGTCGCCGCAGCGGCGAGGGCGAGCATGACCTGGGCCTGCCGGGCGTGGGTCTCGGTGAGGTGCTGGGCGTAGCGGGCGAGTCTCGCGCGGGCGCCGGTCAGCGCGCGGATCTCCGCGACGAACTGGCGGTCGGGCAGAGCCACCGGCTCGTCGTCGCCGGCCACGGTGACGTCGACCAGCTCGGAGAGCAGCGCCTGCTTGCTGCCGAAGGTTTTGTACACCGTCTGGATCGCGACCCCCGCCCGGGCCGCGATGGCGGTGAGCGGTGTAGCGGCGTAGCCGGGGTCGACGAACAGCGCCTCGGCGGCCCGCAGGATCGCCTGGCGCGTCTGCCGAGCCTGCTCCTGTCGATGGACCGACTCGTACCGCCTCTTGACAGCCACGGCGCGAGTGTAGTGCTCTATTGGTTAGAGTCCAACTCTACCGAAGGAGCCGCGATGTCCGCCACCGCGCCTGCCCGGCAAGGCGCCCGGGTGATCTTCATTCCGCCACCGCTGTACTACGTCGCCGGCCTGGCCGGCGGCCTCGCGATCGACAGCGCGGTCGCGCTCCCGATCGGCGGCCGCCCCGCGATCGCGATCGCCGGAGTCGTGCTCGCCGCGCTCGGGCTGGCGCTGACCGCCGCCGGTGTCGCCGCCGTGATCCGGCACCGCACCACGATCGTGCCCCACCACCCGGTCGCCACCCTGGTCACCGGCGGCGCGTACCGGTTGTCCCGCAACCCGATGTACACCGGCCTGGCCGTCGCCTACCTAGGGCTGTCGCTCCTGTTCGGTTCGTGGTGGCCGCTGGTGCTCGGACCGTTCGTGATCGTCGCCGTACGCCAGCTGGTGATCCGCCCCGAGGAGCGGTACCTCACCCAGCGATTCGGCCGGGCCTACACCGACTACCAGTCCCGCGTACGGCGCTGGATCTAGCGACAATCGTGCACAGCTTGGGCCGGCACAGCTTGGCTGACTCTCAGGCGGGCACGTAATGCTCGGTCATCGCGGAGATGGCGTGACCGACCGCCACCTCGTGGAGCAGCTCGTGGAATGTCGAGACGCCGGGACCGCGCGGGACGGGCACTCCGCTGGGCGCCTGGGCGGGCAGCACCGACTCGATCCAGTAGCCCGGCACGCGCGGCCCGGGGTCGACGACGACGCGGCCGCCCAGATCCTCCAGCGACACCGACTCCCGGTCCGCGAGTTCGTGCCCTCCCCCACGGCCAGCAGCAGCCCTCGACGAGCACGACCTGACCCTCGGTCAGGTCGGCCTCGCGGACCGGCCGCCACACCACCACGAGATCCACGTCGCGGGCGCGCAGAGGTCCGAAGGGATCGCCCAGATGAATCTCGCGCAGCACCACCTCGCAGCCGGGATGGCGGCCGGTGAACCGATCGATCACATCCCGGATCTCGTGACCGACGGCCCCCGTGACACCGAGCCGCACCGTGCCCGTCGTGCCACGCGCCGACGCCGACGCGGTGGCGATGCCCTGCTGGATCGCGTCGTAACCGGTCCGCAGGTCGTCGCGCAGCCGCAAGCCGACCGGGGTGAGCGTCACCGCCCGGCTGGTGCGCCGCTCCTGCGCCTTGATCGCCTGGCTGACCCGCGCTTGCGACACGTGCAGCCGCTGCGCCGTACGCCCGAAATGCAACTCCTCGGCGAGTGTCAGCAGGTCGGTGTGATCGCGGCCCAGACCGTCACGGCCGTCGACCAGCAAGCGCAACGCCACCGTCTCGTCGTCCACGACGACCTGCCGCAAGCCCTTGCTGCGCAACGCGGCGACCGCCACGTGGTGCGCGTCGACCGGATCAGTCCTACGACATTGACCGGTGTCGAACACCCGCGCCCGGCCGGCAGCCTTGCAGGCACGTCCACCACACCGCACCAGCCACCATCATCGACCAGGTCCAGCAAGCCCAGACGTTCTTCCAACGCCGAACCGACGCCCAGAACCTGCGTCGCCTCACTGGTGGCCGCGAGCCGGTCGGTCAGTCAGCGGGTGGACTTCTCCGTGGTCTCGCGGAGGAAGGAGCCGACCTGGTCGATCGCGGTCGCAGCCTCGGGCAGGAAGGTCCAGAAGACGTGGAAGTCGTGCGTGGCCACGGGAGAGACCGAGATCGAGACGGGTACGGCGAAGCTGTCTGCACGTTTCGCGAGCAGTATGGCCTCCTGAAACACCGAGTCACCCGAGGCGGCCTGGATGAGTAACGGCGGCAGGCCGACGAGGTCGGCGTGCAGCGGATCCACCAGCGGATCGTCGACCGGGTGACCGTCCAGGTATGCCTCGGCCAGCACCTTGGCCGTCTCCGGCAAGAAGACGATTGGTGAATCCTGGGGCGGCCGGTGCGTCCGACCGGTCAAATCCACCCAGGGGCACAACAGGGCGACAGCCGCTGGCAGCGCGGCGCCTCGATCGCGCAGCGCAAGCAGGGTCGACATGGCCAATCCGCCGGCGGAGGAGTCCGCAACAAAGGCGATGCGGTCGCTATCCAAGCCGCTGTCGATGAGCCAGCCGTACGCGTTGAGGGCGTCCTGCAGGGCGCTCGGGTAGGGATGTTCGGGCGCCAGCCGGTAGTCGATGACCAGGGTCTGCATACCAGCCGCGGCGGCGACCGCGCCCGCGAGGTGGCGATAGCCGAACGCGGAGCCGGCTACGTGGCCGCCGCCGTGCAGGAAGAGGATAGTGGTGTCGGACGCCTGCGGCGGGGTCAGGCGGAGTGCCGGTACGCCGCCGGCGACGGTCGGGGTTACCGCGACCTCGGGCGGTGGCGCAAATCGGCCGTGCAACTCTTCGGTGGTTGCCCGGATGCGGTCGAGGCCACCCACGTTGACGGCGGCGTCGACCCACGGCTGCCAGAAGCTCGTCATGCGAGCAGTCAGCTCGCCTCCGACCGCCCGGGTCGCCGTGATCATCTCGTCTGCGTCGGACAAGAGCGTACGGGCCCGGGCCAGCAGGGCCTCCCCGGCCAGGGTGAGCGCGACCCGCTGGGTCGAGCGCCGAAACAGCTCGCATCCGATGATCCGCTCCAGGCTCCGGATCTGGCGGCTCAGCGCGGGCTGGGACAGGAACAGTCGTTGCGCAGCCCGACTGAAGTTGAGCTCCTCCGCGACGGCAACGAAGGAGACCAGGTGCCGCAGCTCGATCAAGTCGGGCGCCAACGGTGCGATGTCGGCCATGATCCCGATTTTCGCATCGGTCATGCGCCCGGTGCATCGAGGCCATGCCGGATGGGCCTTTCCCTCCGACTCCGTTCTCCAGCGACGCTGAACGGGTCTTCCAGACGATCGGAAAGGAATAACGTGATGCGCAACGTGGTGCTGTACGAGCTGATCTCCCTCGACGGCGTGGCGGAAGAACCCGGGGAGGGCGAGTGGTTCGTCGACGCCGACGACCGGCTTATGGACAATCTTGCCCAAGTGATTGCAAGCCAGGACGCGGTACTGCTGGGCCGGCGAACGTACGAGAAATGGGTCCCGCATTGGCCGTCTTCCACGATGCAGCCGTTCGCCGACTTCATCAACAACACCCCGAAGGTCCTGTTCTCGTCGATCGCTCCGCAAGAGACATGGTCGGCGACCACCCACGTCACCGGTCCCGCGGCGCCCTATGTCGCCGACCTGAAACGCCAGGCTGGAGGGGACATCGGCATCCACGGCAGCCTGACTTTGGCCCGATCCTTGCTGCGCGAGCACCTCGTTGACGAGCTCCGCTTCGTCGTCTCACCCAGCCTCGCGGGCCGTGGACACCGGCTCTTCGATGACACCGGTGACCTACAGCGCTTCGAACTCGTCAACGCCGACCGTTCGGGCGGCTGCCTACTGCTCAACTACCGCCGAGCTGATCACGGCGTCGTGACGGGCGCATAGATGGCCGTTTTGTCGCACGATTCCTGCTCGGCCGAGAGGATGATTCCCACGCGACGGTGGCAAATGTTGACGTGTTCGTTGACCTTCCCGACGGCTCGTCCTGGTCACTGACGATCGAGCAAGCAACCTGACTGTGAGGGGCCCATTTTTCCGGTCGAAGCGGTCGACTCCGGGGGTCTACCCTCACGGGATGGAGCCCGGAATCTCGGTGGGCGAGACCCTCGCTCGCGCCCGCGACCGAGGTTTCGTCGGCCGCCGCATCGAACTCGATGCCGTCATCGCCTCGCTCGACGGCACCTCGCCGGTGCGCGTTCATCTGGTGCACGGGCAGGGTGGGATCGGCAAGTCGACGCTGCTGGACGCGTGCGCCCGCGCGGCGACTCGACGCGGCCTCGCGGCTGTTTACGTCGACGCCCGGGAGATCGAGCCGACGGCTGCCGCCCTGATGTCGGCTGTCGAGGAGCGCGCCTCACGGACGAGCAAAGCGGGTGGCGTCGATCTGCTGCTGGTGGACGGCTACGAGCTGCTGGCCCACCTCCTCGACACCTGGTTCCGCGACGAGTTCGTCCCGTCCCGTCCGGGCCGGTCCGTGACCGTGCTCGCCGGCCGGTCGGTCCCCGCATCCGAGTGGCGACACGACGCAGGCTGGCGGGAGCTGATCCGTGTGCACGAGCTGTCGGTGCTCGACGAGGACGAGAGCCGCGTGCTGCTCGAGCGGTGCGGGGTGGCGCCGGAGGCCGGCCCCAACCTGGTCCGCGTCGGCCGGGGACACCCGCTCGCGCTCGCCATGCTGGCCGAGGCCAGCATCGACGCTCCCGCCATCGCGCAGCTGGCCGATGCCCCGGCCGTCGCCGCCGCGCTCTGCGCCCGGGTCGTCGACGACGTCCCCGAAGAGGCGCACCGCACCGGGCTGGCCACGTGCGCGCACGCCACCCGGATGACCCAGGACCTGTTGGCCCGGATCGTCGGGGTCCGAGCGGCTGAGGTCTGGGCGTGGCTGGAGTCGCGTCCGTACGTCCGGCGAGGCGAGGTCGGGCTCTTCCTCCACGACGTCGTCCGGGAGGCGTTCGAGGCCGAGTTCGCGCAGCGCTCGCCCGACGCCTACTCGACGCTCCACGTGGCGATCCGCAACTACTTCCTCGAGCGGCTCTTCGACCCAACCAACCCTCGGCCCGATCGAGCGGCTGCCGAGATCCTCCTGACCCATCGCGCCGGTCCTCTTGCCGATCAGTCGGCGGCGCTGCGCGACAGGGGACAGCTCTCGATCGCCCGTGCGGAACCAGTCGACATCGCCGCCATCATCGAGCTCATCCGGCACGCCGAGGGGGTCGACGTGGCCGAGCTTGCGCGGCGCTACGCCGAGGAGCAGCCGCGCGGCATCTACTGCGTCCGCAGCGACAGCGGCGTCGAGGCGTTCACGATGCAGGTCTACCTGCCGACCGGCGGCCCGCTCGACACCGACGACCCGGGCGCCCGAGCCGTGCTGGCGGCCGTCGCGGAACACGGTCCGCTGCGTCCCGGAGAGCGGATCAACGTCAGCCGGTTCGGCGGCGCGTCCGGCCGCTACCAGGGCGACCCGGCATTGCTGCTGGTCAACGGCGTCGCGTGCCTCCTGGAATGGGCGCGAGAGCCGGCCGCCTGGAGTTTCATCATCACCCTCGAGGACGAGCAGTACGGCCCCTACTTCGAGTACCTCGGCCTACGCCGGATGTTCGCGCTCCCGGCAGGCCCGGGCCGGCAGGTCGGCTACGGCTGGGACCGCCGGCGCTTCCCGTTCCGGTTGCTGTCCGAGCTGATGGCCCGCCGCGAGCTGACGGGCGAGACCGGCCCACCGCCGGCCGAGCTGGTTCGACCGGCTCCCCTTTCGCTCGAGGAGTTCACCCGAGCGGTCCGTGCGGCGCTGTCCGACCTCGGCCACCCCGACCGGCTGGCGAGCTCGCCGCTGCTCGCGAGCGCGCTGGCCGACCCCACCCAACCGGTCCCTGCCCAGGCGCTGGAGGCGACGCTGCGCCAGGCGATCGCCGCGCTGGACCGCGAACCGGGTGGGGCCGAGCACCGGCGAGTGCTGGCACGGACGTACCTTCACGGCTCCACCTCCCAGGAGGCTGCGGCCGAGGTCCTGGGCCTGCCGTTCAGCACCTACCGTCGGCACCTCGCCCGCGCTCACCAGCGGCTGACCGAGGTCCTGTGGGCGGTCGAGGTCGGTCAACTGGCGTTCGAGCCGGTGGATGAGAAATGAGCACCGAGTGACCTGGTAGCCGAGCACCGGTCCGCGGATCCTCCCGACCATGGATGACCTCACCCATCGGCAGCTCCTCTATCCCGTCGTCGTCGGCTCCGGACTCACCGGCCTGCCGACTGTGGTCCTGCCCGCCCGCGCCGGGCACCGGGTGACGCTTCTCGAGCGCGACGCGCCGCACCACCCGGCCCCAGCGCCGACGCTTGGACCGACTGGCGAGCTCCCGCGCCGGCTGCGGATCCAACACCAGCAGCGCCCGCAGCCACCCCGCCGTCGACCGAAACCCCTGCCCGCCCGGCAAACCCCGGGCAACAGCCTGCTGCACCAGCCGCGCCTGCACCACCACCGCCGCCTGCTCCAACCGATGCGCCACCCGCAGCATCTCGACGACCTCGCCATCGGACAGCGACCACACCGCAGCCCCGGCCAGCTTCGCCGCGTCCTCACCGAGGTGCTTCAGGTCCACCATCACAGCACCGATTATCGAACACCTGTACGACACTTTCGGCGGAGGCGACGGCGGAGGCGCGCGGGGCTGTCCCAGCTGCGCGCAAGGCGCTGCCGGTCGAGCAAGCGGAGCTGGTGGGCCGTCGGCCGGGTGGCAACGTGGACGCGCTGCGGGTGGCCACGTGGAGGCGACCGGTAGGGCCGATCCCGAGCTGCTCCCGCGGGCGGCGCGGCTGGCCCGATGGCGCACGACGTCCCGGCGGTACAGCGGTTGGCCGGCGCGATGGGCGTTGACGGCCGAGGCGGGCCGTGGCCGAGGCGCTCGACGCGGGCTGGACCGTTCCGCGTGCGCGCCGCCCGGTCCGCCGGATGTGGGCACGAGTTCAAGCCGCACAACGCAAGCGGCCCCCTGACACGGCCGCGCGCCCTCCGGGACGCGCGGCCGACGCGCTAGCCGGCCAGGAAGGATCTGATCTGCGTGAGCGTGCCGGTGTCGGTCAGGTACCCGATGTGGGTCTGACAGGCGACGTAGTTGTTGGTGGCGCCGCTCAGCACGGTGCTCGTGTACGGGATGATGATGCCGTCACAGGGCGAGTACCACGTGCCGTAACGGGTGCTGCCCGGCGTCTCGTCGCCCGCGCTCAGCGTGTTGATGAACGACGAGCCGGGATACATCTGCTGGCAGGTGACGTAGATCAGGCAGGCCCCCGCGTACGTGGTGCCGTGGTTGGCGCCGGCAATGGAAGCCAGGTGCCGGACGTACTGGGCGCCGCCCAGCTGCTTGAGGTACCAGAGGCTGACCAGGCCACCCATCGAGTGGTTGACGATGTCGACCTGGGCGGCGCCGGTGCGGGCCCGGACCTGGCTGACGTAGCTGGCCAGGCCTTGAGCGTTGGTGATGTTGTTCCCGTACGAGTTGTATTCGTAGGCGAACAGCTGGCTGCCCGGGTAGCCGCCGGCGCGGAACACCGACATCGCGGTGGTCCAGTTCGAGGCGCTGCCGGTGTAGCCGTGCACGAAGACCACCGGCGTGCCGGGGGCGGCGGCCGCGGGCGGGGCCGGGCTGAGCGCGAGCGCGGACAGCACGATGGTGAACAGGACGATGAGGCGACGCATGAAACCTCCAAGACGTTCGGGGTTTCTGCATCTTCTGTGCACTAATATCGGCTACGCATCGGCGAAATCACCGGCGGTCTAGCGCGCGAAGATCGCCTCGAGGCGGGCCTCCTGGTCGCCGCTGGTGAGGTCGCTCGGGTCGATCGCCTTCCTGATCAGCGCCTTCTCGGCCAGGGTCGAGTTCTTGTAGAGCACCTCGATGGCGTCGATGTCGCCGTCCGCCACCCAGCCCTCGAAGGCCAGCTCGGCCATCCGCACCTTCTCCTGCGGCGTCAGCAGCTTGATCACCTCAGGGCGCTGGGTGTACGTGTACTCGCGGACGTCGTCATCGTCGTCGACGCTCAGCGCGCCCTTGAGGAAGTCGGTGTCGGTGATGGTCTTCGGGTCGTCGGGGTCGATGACGAACGGGAACGAGCGCTCCTTGCCGGCGAACTCCGGGATGGTCAGCAGCGGCGGGACCGCGGATTCGTTCTGGTTGGCGGGGATCATGTCGCCGGGGCTCTTCGGCTTCGGGTCGCTGACCAGGTCGCCGTAGAAGTGCAGGATCGCCGACTGGCTGGTCCCGCTGAGCGCGGTGAAGTCGACCGGGTCGCAGCGGTCCAGCATGTCCTTGATGGTGTCGAGCAGGTCGTCGGACTGCGGCAGGCCGGCCAGGCGGCTGCCGGTGTACGCCCCGATGGCGTTGGAGGTGGCGTCCTCGGCCCCGAAGCGCGATTCCGACTCGGCCTCCAGCTCGTGCTCGCGGCCCTGGCGGGTGGCCGACCGGTTGCCGTTGGTGCCGGGCGACACGGACGAGACGAAGTGCGAGATGTAGAGCAGCTGGAAGAAGTGCCGCATGTCGAGCAGGCCGGCGCGGCTGGTCAGCAAGTAGCGCGGCAGCAGCATGGACTTGACCGTCGGCATGTCCGAGCCCAGCGTCTTGGAGATCTTCCGACCGGCCGAGGTGCCGCCGCAGTTCTCGACGAACTTGTCCATGTTGACCGTGGTGCCGTAGGAGACCGACGCCGCGATGATCGACTGGATGGTGCTCAGCATGGCCGCGTAGGTGCCGGCGATCTTGGAGGTCTCGTCGTACTTGGCGCCCTGGTGCGTGCCGTGCGGCAGGTGGAAGCGCTTGAGCGTGGACCCGCCCTGCACCACGTGGGCCAGCTCGTGGCCGAGCAGCCGGTCGCCGCCGGCCGTTCCCGGCGCATACCGCCCGGCGCCGAGCACGATGTCCGACCCGACCGTGTACGCGGCCGCGCCGACCTGCTCGGCCGAGCGGGCCGCGGCGCCGTCGGTGTGCACCCGGACCTGGGAGAAGTCGCGCCCGAACCGCTGCTGCATGGACGCCATGGTCGCGCCGTCGAGGGGCCGGCCCGCGCCGGCGAGGCTCTCGACGACGGACCGCGGCAGCAACCCGCCACCGCGATCCGTCTCCCGAACCGGCCCACCCGCCTCGGCGTCGCGCTCGAGCGCGTCGCCGGGCTGCGTCATCGCACGCAGCAGCATCTGGTTGGACAGCGGCACGGCCGTCTGGCCGACCGACGCCTCTGTCGCCTCCGGCAGGTCACGGTCCCGCCCCTCGGCCCGCTTCCTCACCCGCCCATCATCGGACACCACGGCAACCGCGGCGCAAGAGTGAGCCGGTCAAATGCTCGACACCTCCGGCACCGAAGGCGGCGTCGCGGTCTCGGGTTTGCTGCGGTCGACGTCGCCGTGCCCCGGCCACCAGGCAGCATGTCCGATGAGGGCGGTCAGCGACGGCACCAGGAACATCGACATCACGAACGCGGACAGCAGGATGCCGGCGGCGACCGAGAACCCGATCTGCTGCAGGAAGGACACCGGGGCGAGGGCCAGCACGGCGAACGTGCCGGCCAGGATCAGGCCGGCCGCGGCGACGGAAGGACCGGCATATCGTACGGCCAGAGCAGCGGCGTCCCGGGGCTCGTTGCCGGCCCGGGCCTCCTCGCGCAGCCGGGCGATCATCAGGATGTTGTAGTCGGTGCCGATCGCGAGAACGAACAGGTACAGCACGATCGGCAGCTGGAAGGTGACCCCGGGCTTGCCCGCCACCCCCTGGAACAGGTAGATCGCGGCGCCGAGCGTAGCGGCGAAGTTGAGCAGCACCGCCAGGACCAGGTAGATCGGCGCCACGATGCTGCGCAGCAGCAGCGCGAGGATGATCGCGATCAGCAGGGCCGCGAACGGCAGGATCACCGACAGGTCCCGGTTGTTGGCCGAGTTGATGTCGGCGAAGATCGCGGTGGTGCCGCCGACGACCACGCGGGTGCCCGGTGGCGCGATGGCGTGCAGGTCGGCCCGCAGGTGGTCGTGGACCAGGGTGATGGCCTCGTTGGAGGCGGGGTTCACGTTGAGCAGCAGATCGAAGCGGGCCACGGTGCCGCTGGGCGCCTTCACCGCGGGCTGGACGCCGCCGACGCCGTTCACCTTCGCGGCGGCCGCGGCGAACTGGTCGAGCTGGGCGGCCGTGAGCTGGCTGCCGTCCGAAGTGGTCAGATATGCCTCGGTCGGGTCGACCGCGCCCTGCGGGAAGCCGCGCTCGAGGTCGGCGGCGGCCTTGGCCGACTCGGTGGTGCTGGGGAAGCCGGCCGCGAAGTCGTAGTCCGCCTTGAACATCAGGACACCGCTGGCCAGCGCGACCAGAACCAGTCCGGAGGAGACGGCCGCGACCGCGGGACGGCGGCCGAGCGCCGCGCCCGTCCGCAGGAAGACCGTGCCCTTGGGCTCGCGCCGCCACGCCTTCGACGGCCAGAACGTCGCCGGCCCGATCAGGCCGACCACGGCCGGGATCAGGGTCAGAGCGGTGATCGCCATGACGAACACCCCGATGGCCAGGCCGGGCCCGAGCGAGCCGAACCCGCCGAAGCTGGCCAGCAGCAGCGCCAGGAAGGCCACGATGACCACCGCGGCGGCCGACGTGATGACCTCGCCGACCCGGGCGACGGCGTACACCATCGCCTCTTTCTTGTCGGCGCCGGCGCGCAACCGTTCCCGATATCGGAACAGCAGGAAGAGGATGTAGTCGGTGCCGATGCCGTACAGCACGATCAGCAGCAGCGTCTGCAGGCTCTGATCCACGTTGAAGTCGAACAGCTCGCCGGCCGCCGCGATCAGGTTGGACGAGACCTGCAGGACCACGCCGATCACCAGGATCGGCAACAGCGCCGCGATCGGGCTGCGGAAGATAATCAAGATCAAGACGATGATGAGTACGAAGGTGGCGGTGCCCACCACGGCGAACGCGGTGTTGAAGGTGTCGTTGTTGTCGACGAACTGGGCGACCTGACCGGTGACCCCGGCGGTCAGCGCCGTGCCGGCCAGATCGTCCTTGATGGCGTCGCGGGTGCCGGTCACCGCGTCCATCTGGGCCTGCTGGTCGGTGGCGTTGGCGGTGATGGGCACGCTGATCAGCTGGACCAGCTTGTTGGGCGCGACCGCCTGCGGGCCGGTCTGCGGCTGTCCGATCCCGGCGACGTGCGCGCCGGCGATCGCGGTGGCGAGAGTGCCGACGCGAGCCTGGTCGGCCTCGGTCAGCGGGGCGCCGTCGGTGCGCTTGACCACCACGATGGCGGTGGAGGTGGACTGCTGCGGGAACGCGCTGGTGGCCAGCTTGATGGCCTGCACCGACTCGTACTTGTCGGGCAGGAAGCTGCCCTGGTCGCCGCTGGTGATGTCGGCAAGGCTCGGCAGCAAGCCGATGATCAGTAACGCCCCGACCAGCCAGCCGCCGATGACCCACCAGGCCCGCCGGACGACGAACCTCCCCCATTTGTCGAACATCGATCCCCCTCGGTCTCCGATATACGCGGACTATACATATGCCTGGAGGGTACGTATACAGTCGGAAGCATGACAACACCGGTGATCATCGACTGCGACCCCGGGCATGACGACGCGCTGGCATTGATGCTCGCCCTCGGCAGCCCGCGCATCAACGTGCTGGGCGTCACCACCGTCGCCGGCAATCAGACGCTCGAGAAGACGACGCGGAACGCCCAGCGGATCCTCGCGCTCGCCGGCGCCGGACAGATCCCGATCGCGGCCGGCGCCGCCCGCCCGCTGGTCGGCGAGCTCGCCGTCGCCGCCGACATCCACGGCGAGTCCGGCCTCGACGGCCCCGACCTCGACGTGCCGGTCGCCGAGGTCGCCGGCGTCCACGCGGTCGAGCTCATGCGCCGGCTCATCGCCGAGGAGAGAGAGCCGGTCACGCTGATCGCCACCGGCCCGCTGACCAACGTCGCGCTGCTGCTGAGCCTGCACCCCGAGGTGCTGCCGCGCATCAAAGAGGTCGTCTTCATGGGCGGCTCGACCGAGCGCGGCAACACGACGCCGTACGGCGAGTTCAACATCGTCACCGACCCCGAGGCGGCCGACATCGTGCTGCGCGAGGGGCTGCCGACCACGATGATCGGGCTGAATGTCACTCATCAGGCCCTGGCGACCGACGAGATCATCGCCGAGTTCCGGGGCATGGGCACCCGGCTGGGCACCGTCTGTGCCGAGCTGATGACGTTCTTCGCGGGCGCGTACCGGCAGAATTTCGGGTTCGGCCACCCGCCCGTTCACGATCCGGTGGCGGTCGCCGCCGTGATCGACCCGGCGCTCGTGCGCACCGAGGCGGTCAACGTCGCGGTCGAGCTCGCCGGGGCGTACACGCGAGGCGCGACCGTCGTGGACCTGCATCGCCGCACCCACCGCCCGCCGAACGCGGACGTAGCGGTGGGTGTTGACGTGGAAAGTTTCTGGCGGCTGCTGATGACCGCGGTGCGAAACCTCAGTACTGCAGGTACTGCCGGGTCAGCTTCGCGACCTTCTGCACCAGCGTGATGCCACCCTCCATCGACGCGTTGTCGTGGGAGAGGACGGCCACCGACACGTCGACGTCGTCCGAGGTCACCCGGCCGATCGTGTTGACCGCCCACAGGCCGCCGTCGGCCGAGCGGGTGTCCCAGCCGTTCTTCACGACCGCGGTCTCGCCGGTCTTGGCGATCGACGGGATGCCCCAGTCCTGAGCCGAGCTGACCGTGCTCATCAGCGTGAAGGCGGTCTTGCGGGAGTCGGCGTCCAGCGGGCCCTTGGTGTCGACCAGCTCGGAGAGCAGCTTGATCTGGTCGTCGGCGGTGGTGCGGGTCAGGCCCCACGAGCTGTTGACGACGGTCTGCGAAAGCCCGAGGCGCTTGTTGCACTTCGTGAGCCCGCTGCGGGCCCCGACACGCTGGAACAGCGAGGTCGCCGCGTTGTTGTCGCTCAGCCGGATCATGGGCTTGGCCAGGGCCATCTCGCCCGAGGTCGGATCGCGGCCCGCGTCCTGGTCCTTCAGCAGCATGCAGGCGAGGATCTGGGCCTTCACGATGCTGGCGGTGTCGTATTTCTCGGTGCCACGGTAGGCGTACTCGTCACCGGTCTTCTTGTCGAGAACCGCGACGGAGAACTCGGGCGAGCTGGCGTCGAGCTTCTTGAGCGCCGCATCGAGGGCCTTGACCTGCTTGTCGCGCTTCGCCTTCGCCAACTCCTCGGCGCTCGGCCCGGTGGGCGACGGTGACGCGCTGGGCGAGGACGGCTTGTCGCCGCGGATCACGGAGCTGGGCGAAAGAGCGGCCTCCTCGCCGCCGAGGCCCACGGCGATCAGGCCTCCGCCGCCGAGGATCACAGCCGCGGCCACGGCGAAGATCGCGATTCGGTTGCGACGCACCCGTGCATACTGCCGCAAGGGAGCGCCGTCATCAAACTAGGGTGATCTCGTGGTGCGCAAGCATGTGCTGGTCTCGGGCGTGGTGCAGGGCGTCTTCTTCCGCGACTCCTGCCGGCGCGTGGCAGGTCAGCAAGGGGTCACGGGCTGGGTGCGCAACTTGCGCGACGGGCGGGTCGAGGCCGTTTTCGAGGGTACGGCGGAAAGCGTCGACCACCTCGTCGAGTGGTCGCGCCGCGGCCCGTCCGGCGCCGAGGTCACCGGCGTGACCGTCGAGGAGGAGCCGGCCGAAGGGCTCACCGCCTTCGAGATCCGCTAAGTCAGCGAAAGCCGCATGACCACCCGCCGGGGTGACGGGCGCGCGACCGCGGTGAAGCCGCACGCCGCGAACAGCCCCTCGGTGCCCAGGTAGCGGTCGTCCTTGTGCGGCCCCGGCCCGGCCAGCGGAAAGCCCTCGACCGCGGTGGCGCCCTGCGCGCGGGCGGCGTCGACGGCGGCTTCGAGGAGAAGTTTCGTGGTGCCGGCCCGGCGCGCGCCGACGCGTACGAAAAAGCACGGCACCATCCAGACCCGCGAATCCTCCTCGGCGTCGCGCGCCTTCATCAGCGGAGAGCGCAACACTCGGGCATAACGGGCGCGCGGCCCGACAGCGCACCAGCCGATCGGCTTTTCCGAGTCGTAGGCCAGCACGCCGAACGGCTCGTCGGATGCCGTGACCGCTTCCTCGAACCGGGTGCGATTGAGACCGCCCCAGCCGGTGTCCATCTCCTTGGACGACAAGAGGAACCACATGCAATAACAGCCGCGCGTCGTCGAGTTGCCGTCGAACAGCGTGCCGAGGTCGGGCAACAACCCTGCGCCAACTTGCCGGATCTCCACCAGAGCACCCTAAGCCGAGCGCAGCCGCTTGAGGGCCGCGCGCACGTCCGCCTCGGCGACCACCCGATCGGTGCCGGCCGCCCCCGCGCACGCCTCGTCGAGCAGGTGCGTCGCCGAGGCCGGCAGCGTGCCGAGGTGCTCCGACGCGAGGGTGGCGCACAGCGACAGCGCGGCGTCGTCGATGCGCACGTCGTGGTGGGCCTCGTAGCGGGGCCGGGCCGCGGCGAGCATCTCGGCGGCGGCCGGCGCGCTGGGCGTGCTCACCTCGACTTTCTGCAGCAGATGCGCAAGGCGCGGGTCGAGGTTCTCGTACGCGGCCGGCGACGCCGTCGTGATCAGCTGCAGCTCCTGCCGTTCCAGCGCGGCCCGCACGAACACGCCGAGCAGCGGCCCGTGATCACCGGGCAGGCCCTCGAACGGCGCCAGCTCCTCGGTCAGCACGACCGCGCCGCGCAGGGCGGTGAGCAGCGCGGTGATCCGCGACTCCGCCTCGGCGCGCGAGTCGGCGCCCGCGGCGACCAGCGCGAAGTCGACGGCATAGACCTTGCCCTCGAACGACGACGCGAAGCCTGCCGCCACTGCCCGGCGGCCCGAGCCCGGCGCCCCGACCAGAACCGCGCTGTTGCGGGTGCGCCGGCTGATCACCTGCCCGAGCCGCGCGATCTCCGCGTCCCGCCCCGCGACCGGCTGTGTTTCGACGCCGCGGGCGTACCTCTCCAGCACCGGCACGGCGCGGGCGAAACCACGCAGCGGGCCGGGTGGAGTCATCACCCGCATGGTCGGGGAGAGCCCAGACGTCCCGGCCGGCGGCCCCGGCGCGTCGAGCACGCGGCGCCGGATCTCCTCCGGGTCGGCGCCCAGCTCGGTGACCACCCGCACCGCCACGCTGTCGGCCTGCCGCAGCACCCCGAGCAGCAGATGCTCGGCGTCGATCATGCCGTCGCCGATCTGCATCGACTCGCGCATGGACTGCTCGAGGGCCTTCTTGACCAGCGGCGTGAACGGGATGTGCCCGCTCGCCGGCTCCTGACCGCGGCCCACGGTCTCCTCGATCCGGGCGCGGACCTGCTCGGCCGAGAGCCCCACGACGGCGTCGACGTCGCCCTGGTCGAGCAGCCCGAGCAGCAGATGCTCGGTGCCGATGTAGTTGTGCTGAAGGAGGCGGGCCTCCTCCTGCGCCAGGACGACGGCCTGACGCGCGCGATCCGTGAACTTTTCGAACATGCGGCGGCTCCCGAAGCCGGTAGGGCAGCATCGACAGTACGACAAGGCAGGCGCCTTCCGCCGTCCCGAATCGATGGATATCGTTCCGTCGTGATCGCAAAGCGAGCCATAGCCGTTGTCGCCCTCACTGCCGCCGCCCTGATTTCCGCACCGGAAAGCGCCTTTGCGGCCGATTCCTCCTATCGAAGCCTCAGCAGCGCGGCCAACCCCGACTGGATGCGCGCCCTCCCCGACGGCACTAGCCTCGCGAAACTTTCCATCCCCGGAACGCACGAGACCATGGCGATCCACGGCGGCGGGTGGACGCAGACGCAGGAGGACTTCGGCGACAGCGGCGCCACCCTCGCCGCGCAGCTCGACGCGGGCATCCGCATGATCGACATCCGGGCCCGGGTGAACACCGGCAACACGTTCACGATCCACCACGGCGCGACGTACCAGAACGCGAACTTCGACGACGTCCTGAACCGGCTGGGCGACTTCCTCGGGGCGCACCCCGGCGAGACGATCGTGCTCCGGCTCAAGCAGGAGTGCACGGGCGAGCTCGGCTCCTGCACGGACGCCGGGGGCCAGTCGTCATTTTCCGACATCTTCGACGCGTACGTGTCGAAGCACGTGAATTTGTTCTGGGGTCCCAGCGTGACCCGTTCGACGGCCGCGACCATGCCGGCGCTCGGCGCCATTCGCGGCAAGGTCGTGCTCGCGGTCATGAACGGCGCGCGCGGCGGCCGGGTCGCGAGCTACGGGCTCGCCCAGTTCGACGGCTGGAACGACGGCAACTCCACGTATGTGCAGGACAACTACAACGTGCCCAACCTCGGGGCGATCGCCACGAAGCGTGACCAGGTGCGCCGCTTCCTCGACGCGACCAGCGCCGGCGACCCCACGAAGATGTACGTGAACTTCGCCAGCGGCGCGAGCGTCTTCGCGCAGCCGCAGTCGGTGGCCGGCGGCTCGCTGGGCGTCCAGGGCGTCAACCCGTTCCTGCTCGTCTACCTCGACGAGGGCCCGGAGGTACACACCCCGGTCGTGCGCACCGGCGTGATCATGCTCGACTTCCCCGGCGGCGGGTTGATCAACAAGATCCTCTCATTCAACTGACTTTTGCCTCTCCCCCGGCCCGGCGCTGCCGATAAGCGCGTCGGGAGGGCCGATGAGCGAGATCACGCGACAGGCGGCGCGGCTGCTCGAGCGGGCGCAGAGCGGGCACGCCCGCGCGGCGCTGGCCGAGGCCGGGCGCGTCCTGGCGGCGCGCACGGGCGACATCGCCGACGGGCCGGCCTGCATGCATTTCGTGCGGGCCATCGCCCTGGCCAACCTCGGCGACCCGGACGTGTCGCTGCCCGCGCTCGAGCTGATGGCCCGCGCCGCCGAGCGCGAGGGCAGTTCCGGCTGGCTCGCCTGCGCGCTCGCCACCCGGGCCTCGCACCACCTGCGGCGCGGCGACGCGTACGAGCTCGACGACGTGCTGCACGACCTGGTCACCGCCGAGATCATCGCGGTCGGCGAGACCGAGCCGATCGCAGCGGTCAACGCCCGCGTCGCGGTCGCGATCGGCTACTTCGAGCTGCGCCTCTACGAGCGGGTCGGCCCGCAGTACGACGCCGCGTACGAGATGAGCCCGCCCGGCAGCGGGAACCGGGCGATGTGGCTGTTCAACCAGGCCGAGATGCACCTGTTCTGGGCGCTCGAGCTGTACCAGGTCGGGCAGGTCGCCGAGGCCGAGTCGCACACCACCGCGGCCGAGGACTACGCGGTGCGGGCGGGCGCGGAGGCCGACGGCCCCGACGCCGCGGCCTGGCGGGACTACGCGATGCTCGCGGCCGCCTGCGCGAAAGCGGACCGGCACGATCCGGCCGGCGCGGCCGCCGAGATCTCGGAGGCCCTGGTGGCGCTGGAGGCCCGCGGGGTGAGCCCGGCGGCGCTGGCCTACTCGCGGCCGTTCCACGCCGTGGCGCTGCGCCGGTCCGGCCGGGAGCCGGAAGCGCTGGCGGTGCTGGAGCGCGCGGTCGCGGAGCTGCCCCCGGACGCCGGCTGGCTGATCGAGTCGGCCACCCACCACACCCGCGCGGTGCTGCTCGCCGCGCGAGGTTCGCAGGACGCGGCGGTCGGGCTCGCCTACGGCGACACCCTCGCCGCGCAGCTGTGGCGGCAGCGTCTGCGAACGTTGCAGACGGTGGCCGCGATGAAGTCACTCGAGCTGCTGCGGATCCAGCACGAGCAGGCGGCCCGCGCGGCGGCGCTGGACGCCCTGACCGGGGTCGCCAACCGAGGCGCCTTCGACCGGGCGGTGCGGCAGGCCCAGTCCCGCCCCGCCGACCTGGTCACGGTGCTGCTGATCGACCTGGACAAGTTCAAACAGATCAACGACACGGCCGGCCACGCGGCCGGGGACGCCGCCCTGCGCGCGATCGCCACCGTCCTCTCGGCCCAGCTCCGCGCGGAGGACCTGCTGGCCCGGCTGGGCGGCGACGAGTTCGCGGCGCTGCTGCCCGGCGCCGGGGCCGACCTCGCGGTCAAGGTGGCCGAGCGGATGGTGGCCGCCGTCCGCGACATCCCCGACTGCCCCGCGACGGTCAGCGTGGGGGTCGCGGCCGCCTACGCCGCCGACCTGCCGGAGGCGCTGCGCCGCGCCGACGAGGCCATGTACCGAGTGAAACGCCGCGGCGGCGACGGCGTGGAGTCCGCCACCGGCCGGGCGATGCGCGCCGCGTGAGGCACTACTCTGGCGCGCGTGATCGTGCGTACGCGCTGGACAATGCCGCACAGCCGCGATGAGTTGTGGCCCCTGCTCTGCGACTCGGCCGTCGAGCTGACTCCGCGTTGCCCGGTCTTCTACCTGGGAACCCCGCGCCCCACCGAGTGCCGGCTGCCGGAGGGACCCGGCGAGGTGGGCGCATCCCGGCAGTGCGTCTCCCAGCAGGGGGTGGTGCGCCAGCGCATCACCGCTTGGGACCCGCCGGCCCGGCTGGCGTTCCACATGGAGGAGACCGATCTCTGCTTCAGCCGATTCGTCGATCGGCTCGAGGACGTCTTCGAACTTTCACCGGAAGGGTCGAGCACGCGGATCACCCGGACGACCACCGTGTCCGTCCGGAGCCACTTCGCCGCCGTGCTCGGCCTGCCTCTGTGGGTCGGCCTGAAGTCGGTGCACCGCTTCGTCTTCCGCAACTGGCAGCGCATGACGGCCTATTGATCAGGCCCGACAGCCTCTACGCCTGCCACGCGCCCTTCTGTCTGCGGCCGGCCAGAGTATGCCGAAGGGCATAGGCGGCCGCTGACCGGCGGGAGAGGTGCACGACCGGGGTCCTCGCGAGACTGGTTCCATGATCGAGCTGCACGAACTGACCAAACGCTATGGGGACCGGACGGCGGTGGATCGGGTCACGGTGACCGTGCCATCGGGAAGGGTCACCGCTCTGCTCGGCCCGAACGGCGCGGGGAAGTCCACTGCCATGCGCATGGTGCTCGGCCTTGACCGGCCCACCTCCGGAACCGCGCTGATCGACGGTCGACGGTACGGCGAGCTGCGGAACCCGCTGCGGTTGGTCGGCGCGCACCTGGACGCCCGGGCTTTCCACCCGCGGCGCACCGGGCGGGCCGGCCTGCGTGCGCTGGCCCGATACAACGGTTTCCCCCGAGCCCGGGTCGAGACGGCGATCGACGCGGTGGGGATCGGCACGGTCGCCGGCAAACGTGCCGGGACCTACTCGCTGGGGATGGCGCAGCGGCTCGGGATCGCCGGCGCGATGCTCGGCGACCCGGGCACGATCATCCTTGACGAGCCGGTCAACGGCCTCGACGCGGACGGCGTGCGGTGGGTGCGCGGGCTGATGCGGCGGTGGGCCGGCGAGGGACGTACGGTCCTGGTCTCCAGCCATCTGATGAGCGAGGTGGCGCTGATCGCGGACCGCGTCGTGGTGCTCGGGCGAGGCCGGCTGCTCGCCGACGCGACGGTTGCCGACTTCACCGCCGGACAGCAGGCCGCCGTCGAGGTGGCAGCGGCCGATGACGACTCCTTCCGGCTGCTGGCGGCGGCATTGGGCGAGCACGGGGAGCAGATCGGTGCGGACCGGCTGCGGGTCAACGGCCTAGCCGCGGCGACGGTCGGCCGCCGGGCTCAGCAGGCCGGCGCGGTGTTGCGCGAGTTGCGCACCGACGCACCGAGCCTCGAGGACGCGTATGTGCGCCTGGTCGAGAACGAGGCCGAGTACGTGGCGGTGGCGGCGTGAATGCAGTCACCGCCGAGTGGGGCAAGATCTGGTCGCTTCGCTCACCCTGGTTCTGCGCGGTCGCGGCGGTTCTGCTCACCGCCGGCATGGCCGCGACGTTGGCCAACGATTTCCTGTACGACATCGATCAGGGTCGTCTGCCCGAGTCCGAGTCGCTGGCCGTGCTGGCACCGCTGACGCAGGCGACGCAGGTGGGCCAGTTCGCCCTCGTCGCGCTGGCGATGCTGGTGGTCACCTCCGAGTACGGCACCGGAGTGATCCGGTCCACCCTCCTGGCCCGCCCGCGGCGAGGTGACGTCCTGCTCGCCAAGACCGCGGTCGCCGCCGTCGTCGGTTTCGTGGCCGGTCTGGCATCGGCGGCGGCCGGTTGGGCGGTGACGGCTCTGCTGCTGGGTGATCACGCGGGTACGGGTGAACCCGTCACGGCGTGCCTTCGGCTGGCCGTGGTGGCGATGCTGGCCTGCATGTTCACCGTCGCGGTCGGGTTCCTGGTGCGCAGCGCGGCCGGCACTCTGACGACGATGTTCGTGCTACTCGTCGGCCTGCTGTTGGTCGACGCCCGGATCGGCCGGTACCTGCCGGCCGGCGCGGCCGACGCGTTCGCGGCCGGCGACGGCGTTCGTAACCTTGGGATTCTGGTGGCCTGGACCGGCGCCGCCCAGCTGGCGGCTTGGCTGCTACTGGCCCGGCGGGATGCCTAGGCTGTCGGCATGCACGGATGGGGCCAGTGGTACGCGATCGCGGCGGCAGCCGTGGTCGCCGGCTGCTACCTGTGCGGTAGGCGTAGTCGCATCGGGACGTTGATCGCGCTTCTCAGCGCGGTGGAGGTGACCGCCGCGATCGCGGTCGCGCGCACCCAGGACACCGTGTCCTGGCTGGCCGACCAGGCCGTCGTGGTGCTCGCCGTCTTCGCGGCGCTGGCGGGCGCCTACCGCCGGTTGCGTCACGAGTTCGTCGAGCAGGGCTGGGCACACGCCCGCGACGCGCGGCTGCACGAACGCACCCGGATCGCCGCCGACCTGCACGACACACTCGGGCATGACCTCGCTCTGCTCTCGCTGCAGGCGGCCGGAATCCAGGTGGGTGCGCAAGATCCGGAGATCCGGGAGCAGGCAGCGGCGGTGCGCGCCGGCACGGCGGCGGCGATCGAGACCGTACGCCGGATCGTGGATCTGCTGGACGTCGACGCGGACGCCGACGTCGCGACGGTGCTCGACCGGGCCCGGGCGGCCGGGATGGCGCTCGAGGTCAGGGGCACCGCGCCCCGGGAGCCGTTCGTGGCGCGGCTCGTCACCGAGGCGCTGTCCAACGCTGTCCGGCACGCGCCGGGCGCGCCGGTGACCATCACCTTCGCCGGCCGGCGGGTGAAGGTTGTCAACCCGGTGTCGGAACAGGCCGCCGCGGGCCGGCCGGGCGCCGGCCTGGCGATGTTGTCGGCGCGCCTCGAGCAGGCCCGCGGTTCGCTGACGGCCGGTTCCACCGACGGCATGTTTCAGGTGGTTGCCGACGTGCCGGCAGGCATGGACGAGGACAGTGGCCGGCTCGGCGCCGACTACCGGTCCCGCCGGCGCCGGGTTCGCCGGATGCTGGCCGGCACGATCTTGATCCCCTTCGCTGTGCTGCTCGTGGTCGCGACCGGTTTCTACACCTGGGCCGTCCGTGACGCGTCGATGGAGGAGCGGGTGTTCGCCGGGCTACGGGTCGGCATGTCGGAGGCGGCGGCGGTCCGGGTGCTCCCCGGGCGCGAGTCGCCGGTCCGGTGGGGCGGCTCCAGTAAGCCGGGATGCCGCTACTTCACAGACGGCAACTATCCGCTGGCGTACGGGAACTACGTGGTCTGCTTCTCGGGGAACCGGGTGTCGCGGTTGGAAGATCTCACCGGACGGGATCGATGATCAGGATTTTGCTCGCCGACGATCAGCCGCTGGTGCGCGCCGGGCTGAACACCGTGCTTGCCTCCGACCCCGAACTGCAAGTGATAGCCGAGGCGGCCGACGGCCGGGCCGCGCTGGCAGCGGTCGAGCGGTCGCGGCCCGATGTGGCGCTGCTCGACATCCGGATGCCGGGCATGGACGGCCTGACCGCGGCCGAGTCGCTGCGCGCCGGCCACCCCGCGCTCCGCGTCATACTCATCACGACGTTCGACGAGGACCGGTACATCGCTCGCGCGCTCGACGCCGGAGTCCATGGGTTCCTGCTCAAATCCGGCGACCCCTACGAGCTGATCAGCGGCATCAAAGCCGTGATGAACGGAGGTACGGTGCTGGCGCCCGCGGTCGCCCACCGGATCATCCACGTGCTGCACGGCGGCGAACTGCGGAACCGGCTCGCCGCCCGCAACGGGGTACAGGCCCTCACGCCCCGGGAGCGAGACGTGCTCGCACTGGTTGGAGCGGGCCTGTCCAACGCCGAGATCGGCAGCCGTCTGCACCTGGCCACCGGAACCGTGAAAATCCACGTGAGCGCACTGCTCAGCAAACTCGGCCTGACCAGCCGGGTGCAGGCAGCAATCTACGCCTACCGGGCAGGACTCGCCGAGTAAGGACCATTGCCCGCCGGCACACGCGGTTGGCCGGGGGCACCACTGGGCATGTGCTCCCACTGTGAACTCCGCGACGCAGCTGCTCCAGCCTGCCTTGGACATCGACGTCCGCCTCGCCGAGATGGAACGCAGCGTGAACCTGCTGCTCAACGTCACGCCGGTCAACGCGGCGGGGGCCTGGGCCGACTTCGAGCGAAGCGACTTCAGCACCGTGCCCACGCTGCGCCTGCGGCCGCTGGGATTCGAGCCCGACCTGGTGCGCCGAGAGCTGTACAACCTCGAGATCGAGAACGTCGACGACCCCGCGCTGCACACGCTTCTGCGTACCAAGCGGGACGAGATAGCACGACAGATCACGGCCTTGGAGGACCGCGACACGTCACGGTTCGTGCAGGGGTCGCTTCAGCTCTATGGCGGGGTCAGCCCGTCGCTCGTGTCCACCGCGGAGGAACTGCTCGCGATCATCCCCGCCCAGTCGCCCAAAGCACCTGGCGTCACCGCGGGGGCGTTCGCCGAAGCGGCGCGCGCGGAGATGCTTCGCTACCGCGCCGTGTATCCGGATTTCCCCGTGCACATCGACGTCCGCGACGACGTCTCCGAACTGATGGTGTCGTTCGGACGCCTGCTGATCCCCGAGGCCGCGACATTCCGGGCCGATCGCGTCGAGGCCCTGCTGCAGCACGAGGTCGGCACCCATGTCGTCACCTACCAGAACGGCGCCCGGCAACCCTTGAAGCTGCTGACGATCGGCCTGCCCGGCTACGACGAAACCCAGGAAGGCCTCGCGGTCCTCGCGGAATACCTGACCGGAGGCTTGGACCCGCGACGGCTCCGCGTGCTCGCGGCGAGGGTGGTAGCCGTCGGCAGGATGCTTGACGGCGCCGGCTTCCTGGAGATCTTCGAGGCGTTGCAGGCGCGGTATCGGATACCTCGGAAGACCGCGTGGATCATCGCCATCCGGGTCGTCGTTGCCGGCGGTTCGGTCAAGGACGCGATCTACCTGCGTGGCGTCAGCCGCCTCCTCGAGGCGTTCGCGGAAGGCATCAGCCTCGACGCGCTCTTGGTGGGCAAGCTCGCGCTCGACCATGTTCCGCTGATCCAAGACCTACTCGATCGCGGAGTACTCCGGCCACCTTGGCTGCGGCCACGCTGGCTGGACGCACCCGGCGCCCGGGAGCGCTTGGACAGACTGCGTGCGGGAACGTCGGTCATGGACCTCTACGAAGGAGAAACAGCACGATGAGGCTCGCATTTTTCGTCCGCGACGTAGCCGCCGAGATCGATGAGTACGCCACCACGCGGCTGGCGCGGGCAGCGAGCCGCGGCGGACACGAGGTCTGGTACGTCGGGGTCGGCGACGTCGAACTCGGCGAGAGCGACGGACAGCTCGTCGCCCGCGCTCACGCTGCGGTGTTCGACGAAGGCGACACGCTCGAGACCTTTCTGAAAGCCATCAAGGAACGCGATGCCGAACGCGTCGTCATGGACGACCTCGACGCGCTGTTCCTGCGCAACGAATCGATCGACGATCTTCAGCAGCGGCCGTGGGCGAGTCCGCTGGGCGCGGTCTTCGGCCAGATGCTCAAGGCCCGTGGCGTGACCGTGGTCAACGACCCGATGTCCCTCATCCGCGCCACGAGCAAGCTGTATCTCGAAGAGTTTCCCGAGCAGATCCGGCCGCGTTCGCTCGTGACCCGCGACCCCGCGGCGATCGAGCGATTCGTCGCGGCGGTCGGCCGCTGCGTGATCAAGCCGCTGTACGGGGCCAAGGGCCGGAACGTGTTCATGGTCGAGGACGAGACCGAACAGAACCTCACGCAGATCATCGAGGCCGTGCTGCAGGACGGCTACGCCCTCGCTCAGGAGTTCGTGCCCGGCGGCGAGGACGGCGACGCCCGGATCTTCCTGCTCGAGGGCAAGCTCCTCGAGCAGGGCGGTAAGGCCGCCGCCTTCCGGCGAGTGTCCACGGGCAACGACCTGCGGGCCAACATCAGCAAGGGCGGCCGCTCCGTTCCGCTGGAAATCGGCGACGTGGAACGCGGCGTCATCGCCGCGATGAGCGAGAAGCTTGTGGCCGACGGCATGTTCTTCGTCGGCATCGACGTGATCGGCGGCAAAGTGGTGGAGATCAACGCGGAGAGCCCCGGCGGATTGCAGAGCGTCGAATGGCTGTACGAGATGGACATCTGTGACACTGTCATCAATGCCCTGGAGCGCCGAGTCGGCTCGCAGACCTGAATCCAGGCGGTGTCCCTGCAACTGACCGACTCCGTCGCGCGGGAACCGGTCCGCTTGCATCTCGACCTTTACACCGATGCGCAAGCGGCGCAGGTCGAGCGACTCGTCGAGCTGGGCGCCACCCGGGTCGACGACTGGCGCTATCCCGACAATGCTGACTTCGTGGTGCTACGAGACCCCGAGGGAAATGAGTTCTGTGTAATCGGCCATGCACAGCTCTGATGGCGGGTCAGCCGGGATTGCGCTGAAGCTGCCATGCGGCCGCTAGAGCATCCTCGATGGCGCCGGGGTCGCCGTTGGCGAGGTCCGCGACCATCATCATGTGCTTGCGGTAGCGGCTCGGCACGCTGAACGTTCCGGGGAATTGCGGCAGCACCGAGGCGCGGTAGTCGAAGTCCGCGCGGATCACCAGGTGCGTGTCGTCGAGCTGGCGGGCGACGAGCCTGCCCTGGTAGCGCCACTGCGCGAGCCCGTCCACCATGCTGCGGCGGACGCCCTCCAGCGCCTCGGCCCGTCTGCCTACCTCGTCGATCCGCAGCACGCCGGCCTCCCCTCGTCCGGATGCACGGTATGACGCCGGTCACGTCAGGTCACGTTCGGGCGGGTGGATCTCATCTCGCGGGCATGACGAACATCGTGATTCTCGGCGCCGGGTACGCCGGCATGGCGGCGGCGATCCAGCTGGCCGCGCGGAACGTCCAGGTGACGCTGGTCAACGCGAGCGACCGGTTCACCGAGCGACTGCGGCTGCCGATGGTGGCTACCGGGCAGGAAGTCGCCGACCTGCGGATTCCGGAGCTGCTGGCGGGCACGGGCGCGCGCTTCGAGCAGGGGTGGGTGACGTCGGTCGATCTGGGACAGCGCACCGTTTCGCTGGAGGACCGCAAAATCAAATTCGACATCCTCGTGTACGCCCTGGGCGCCGTTCCCGACACGTCCTCCGTTCCGGGGGCCGAGGAGTACGGCTACACCGTCGAGGACGCGTTGCTGTTGCCGGACCGGCTGGCCATGGCGGAGCACGTGGTGGTCGGCGGGACCGGGCTGACGGGGATCGAGTCGGCCGCGGAGATTGCCGCGCGGTACCCCTCGGCGACGGTCACGCTGGTGGGGCGGTCGGCGCCGGGAAACAACATGAACCCGCGGGCCAGGAAGTATCTGCAAAAGGCGCTCGAGCGGCTCGGCGTGCGCACGGTCGTCGGGTCGATCGACAAGGTGCTGCCCTCGGGCGTACGCGTGAATGATGAATTTCTGCCCGGTGACGTCTTCCTGTGGGCGGGTGGCACGAAAGTTTCTCCGCTCGCGGCGGGTATCGAGACCGACGCGCGGGGGCGGATCGTGACCGACGGCGCGCTGCGGTCGGTGTCGCACCCGTTCGTGTGGGCGGTCGGCGACGCGGCGGCGATCCGCCAGCCGTACGGGATCATGCACGGCACCTGCCAGGGCGGCATGCCGACGGGGGTGCACGCGGCGCTTTCGATCGTTCGCACGCTCGCGGGAAAGGAACCCAGGAAGTTTCGCTTCGGCTACTACCACACGCCCGTGAGCCTGGGCCGCGGCGACGGTGTCGTGCAGTTCACGCACGGCGACGACAGTCCCCGGCGGTTCTACCTGACCGGACGGCTCGCCGCACGCTACAAAGAAGTCGTGACCGCATCGCCCTGGCCCACCTACCGCCGCATGAAGCGCATGCCCGCCTCGGGCGCGTTCTGGCCGCGCGGGAAGCGGTCATGACCGACCCTTTCGACACCCACCGCAACCTGCTGTTCGCGGTTGCCTACCGCATCCTCGGCTCGGCCGCCGACGCCGAGGACGCGGTGCAGGACGCGTGGATCCGCTGGTCGGCCGCCGATCGCGCGGAGGTGGCCGACCCGAAGGCGTATCTCGCCCGGATCGTCACCAACGAGAGCCTCGCCCGGCTGCGCGACGCCCAGCGGCGGCGGGAGGTCTACGCCGGGCCGTGGCTGCCCGAGCCGATCCTCACCGATTCGCCGGCCGACCCGGACTCCGTCTCGATGGCGATGCTCGTCGTCCTGGAGACCCTGAGCCCGCTCGAGCGCGCGATCTTCGTGCTGCGCGAGGTCTTCGACTTCAGCCACGCCGAGATCGCCGCCGCGGTGGACCGGTCCGAGGAGTCGGTGCGGCAGGCCGCGCATCGGGCCCGCGAGCACGTCACGGCCCGGCGGCCGCGCTTCACCGCGACCCGGGCGCAGCAGCGCGAGGTCACTGACCGTTTCTTCGCCGCCGCCACGGGCGGTGACGTCAACGCGCTGATGGAGCTGCTGTCACCGGAGGTGACCCTCTGGACCGACGGCGGCGGCAAGGTACGCCAGGCGCTACGCCCGGTCGTCGGCGCCGAGGTCGTGGCCGCCTGGTTCGCGTCGCTCGGCACCGCGACCTATCAGGGCGTCGCGCCGGCCGACATGCGCGCCGAGCCGGCCGAGATCAACGGGCTGCCCGGCATGATCTTCAGCGGGCCCGGCCGGGTGATCGCCACGATCACCCTCGACATCTCCCCCGACGGTCGCGTGCTGGCCATCCACAACGTCGCCAACCCCGACAAACTGGGCGCGATCGCAAAAGGCGACCATTACCGGGTATAGCCGAGGTCATGCGGCCCGAACTACGCCTGACCGAGCGGGCGACCGGTGCGATCCTGCTGCTCGTGCCCGTTGCCCTGCTCGCGATCTTGGTCGTCGGCAACGTCGCCTGGCTGCACACGCTCGACGGCGCGATCACCGACGCGCTGCACGGCTTCGCCCTGCGCCACCGGTGGTGGGTCGACGCCATGAGCTGGTGGAGCCTGATCTTCCACCCCAACGTGTGGCGGGTGGCCGCCCTGGGCCTGGTGATCTGGCTGGCCCGCCGCCGGCGGTGGCCGCTGGCCTGGTGGGTCGCCGTCACGATGACCGCCGGCGGCATCCTCGGCGGCCTGCTCAAGCTCCTGGTCGGCCGGCACCGCCCCGACCTGCTCGACCCGGTGGCCCGCGCGGCCGGCTACTCGTTCCCGTCCGGCCACGCGCTGAACAACGCGCTCGGCGCCGCGGTCTTCCTGATCGTGCTGCTCCCGCACACCGCGGGCCGTCCTCGTGCCCGCTTCTGGCTCTGGGCGGGCGCCGTCGTCATCCCGCTGATCACGTGCGTGAGCCGGGTGGCCCTGGGCGTCCACTGGACCAGCGACGTCGTCGCGGGCTTGCTGCTCGGCGTCGCGGTCGCTCTCATCGCCCGATATCGGCTTCCGGCTTCCGCGCCCCGAGGCATAGAAGAGCGGCGGATCGGGTAGAGCGCGATCCATGCCCGAGATAGCCGCCGCCGCGCGAAACTATGTGGACCTCCCCCATGTGGCCGCCGTCGCCAAGCGCATTCTGCTGCCCGTCGCCGTCCTGCTGCTCGCGATGATCGGGCTCGGGCTGCTGATCACCAAGGTTCTCAACGACGTGTGGCCGTTCACCGCCGAGGACAGCATCAACCGCTACTTCGCCGCGCACCGCAACGGCCCGCTGAACGTGATCACCGAGATCTTCAGCCTGATCGGCAGCACGCCGGTCATCATCGCGGTCACCGGCATCACCGCGTTCATCCTGCTGCGCAAGCTGCACAGCTGGCGCGAGCCGCTGTTCCTCTGCGCCGCGGTCAGCGCCCAGGCGATCGTCTTCTTCTTCACCACGCTGGTGATCGACCGGCAGCGCCCCGCCGTCAAGCACCTCGACGACTCGCCGCCGACCTCGAGCTTCCCGTCTGGCCACACCTCGGCGGCGTTCGCCCTCTACGCCGGCCTGGCCCTGGTGCTCGCCTACCAGGTCAACCAGACCTGGGCCAAGTGGCTCTGCTGGGCCCTGATCCTGGTGCCGATCGGCGTGGCCGTCTCCCGCCTGTACCGCGGCATGCACCACCCGAGCGACGTCACCGCGTCGTTCCTGAACGGCGCCCTCTGCATCACCATCATGGCCATGGCCATCCTCAACCGCCGCGTGCCATGGTCCAACCCCCATAGGATCGGTGCGTGACGATCACCGAGACCGACCTGGCTTTCCTGCGCCGCTGCGTCGACCTGGCCCGCGAAGCGATCGACGACGGCGACGAGCCCTTCGGCTCCGTTCTCGTGTCGGCGGACGGCAAGGTCCTCTTCGAGGACCGCAACCGCGTGAAGGACGGCGACGAGACCCGCCACCCCGAGTTCGAGATCTCCCGCTGGGCGGCCCGCAACATGACCCCCGAGGAGCGGGCGGCCGCGACGGTCTACACGTCGGGCGAGCACTGCCCGATGTGCGCGGCAAGTCACGGCTGGGTGGGGCTGGGGCGCATCGTGTACGCGGTGTCGACCGCCCAGCTCGGCGCGTGGCGGGCGGGATGGGGCATCCCCGCGGGCCCGGTCGCCGCCCTGCCCATCACGGCCGTCGTCCCGGGCGCGGTCGTGGACGGGCCGGCGCCGGAGCTCGAGGAGGAGCTGCAGGCCCTGCACCGGCGGCGCTTCCCGCAGGCGGGATCGGACGGCGCGGCATGACGGTCCGCCGGATGGATCACGCCGGCATCGTTTTCGAGGAGCTCAGCTGATCGCCGGGCCGGTCGAGGCGCCGATCACCAGCTGACCGATGGCGAGGATGGGCGGGGCCGGGAAGCCGTCCAGATGCTTGAGCAGACTTTCGACGCCCAGGGCGCCCAGCTCGATGCCGGGCGTGGTGAACGTGGTGAGGTTCGGGGTGGACATGGCGGCCACGTTGACCGTGCTGTACATCGACATGACGGAGATGTCGCCGGGGACGGATCGGCCGCGCCGGATCAGCTCGGCGGTCACGCCGGGGGCGGCCAGCTCGTTCATCACGATGGCCGCGGTCGCGCCGGGGAAGTCGGCGAGCAGGCGGCCGGCGGCGGCGCGGCCGTCGGTGACGGTCTGGCCGCAGAGCATGACCGCGGGTTCCAGGCCCCATTGGGCCATGATGCGGCGGTACGCGGTCTCGGTGCGCACGTACGGGCCGAAGCCGTGCAGCTTTCCCCGTTCCAGTTCGCCGTTGACGAGCACGATCCGCCGGTGTCCCAGCCCCAGCAGGTGATCGAAGGCCATCTTGACCGACTCGTCGAAGTCGATGTCGACGTAGGGGAGGGTCGCGGTGTCGCCGGTGCGGCCGATCAGGGCGGCGGGGACGCCGAGCTTGTCGAGCGCGTCGACGCGCGGGTCGTTGTTGCGGACGTCCATCAGCAGGACGCCGTCGACGAGGCCCTGCTCGGCCAGTTTGGCCAGCTCCAGGCCGTCGTCGTCGACGGGCCACACCACGAGGTTGTAGTCGCGGGCGGCGGCGGCCCGGGCGGCGCCGATGATGAACTGCCGCGCCGAGTACGACTCGTGGGCGTCGCTGAACGGGTAGGCCAGGGCGATGATGCGCGACCGGCGGCTCGCCAGGGCGCGGGCCACCGGGTTGCGGCGGAACTTGAGCTCCGCCATCGCGTGCTCGATCCGCTGCACCGTGGCGGCGGTCAGCGGCTTCGTGTCGTTCAGGTAGTACGACACCGTCGCCGGTGACACGCCCGCGGCCCGCGCGACGTCCCGGATTGTCGCCGCCATGGCACTCCCCTTCCCGATCTCCCCGGCAGCATACGGCAGCGGTGATCCGGTTCACCAAGTCCCTTGACAGGCCAAGTGTGACGCGACACACTCCAGAAGCGTCGGTGATCCGGTTCACCGGCAAATCCCATGACGACGATGACGGCCGGATGCGGCGTGACGGTTATCCGGTTAACCAGAGAAGGAAACGGATGCCATGGTGCCCAGAAAAAGCCTCGCGGCGGCGGCCGCGCTGGCGTTGACCCTCACGGCCTGCGGCGGCTCGAAGGACGGCGGCGACTCGTCCGAGAAGGTCGACAGTCTCACCGTGCTCGACTACTACAGCGACGAGCCCACCAAGACCCAGGTCGGCGACATGCTCACCCAGTGCGGGACCTCGATCGGTGTGGCGAAGATCGACCATCAGTCGGTGCCCGGCCCCACGCTGATCCAGAAGGTGCTGCAGCAGGCCTCGTCGAAGACGCTGCCCGACGTGCTGATGCTCGACAACCCGGACATCCAGCAGATCGCGGCGACCGGCGCGCTGGCGCCCCTGGAGGATTACGGCATCAGGGCCGACGGGTACGCGCCCGGCCCCGTCTCCGCCGCGACCTATCAGAACAAGCTGTACGCCCTGCAGCCGATCGCCAACACCATCGCCATCTTCTACGACAAGGACATGCTGGCCGAGGCGGGCGTGCAGCCGCCGCAGACCTGGGACGAGCTGAAGGCCGCGGCCAAGAAGCTCACCAAGAGCGGCCGGTACGGCTTCGCGTTCAACGCCACCGCCGACTACGAGGGCGCCTGGCAGTTCCTGCCCGCGATGTGGACCAACGGCGGCGACGAGACCAACCTCAAGACGCCCGAGGTCGCCGGGGCGCTGCAACTGTGGAAGGACCTCGTCGACGACGGCTCGGCCTCCAAGAGCGTCGTCAACTGGAGCCAGGGCGACGTGAATGACCAGTTCATCGCGCACAAGGCGGCGATGATGCTGAACGGCCCGTGGCAGATCCCGTCGCTGGACAAGGCGAAGATCAATTACGGGGTGGTGCCGTTCCCGGTCAACCAGTCCGGGCAGACCTCGATCGCGCCGCTCGGCGGTGAGGCGTGGACCGTGCCGCTGACGGCGAGCGAGGCCCGGATGGCCAAGGCGGCCGAGCTGGTGAAGTGCATGAACAGCGACGAGAACCAGCTGAAGCGGGCGAAGGACGGCGGCCTCGTGCCGACCAAGCTGGCCCTGGCCGGCCAGTTCAAGACCGAGGTGCCCAAGATGGCCGGCTTCGTCGACGCGGTCGCCACCGCGCGGGCCCGCACCGGCAAGCTCGGCGAGAAGTGGCCGGACACGGCCAAGGTCATCTACACCGGCATGCAGCAGGTGCTGACCGGGCAGAGCGCTCCGGCCGACGCGATGGCCAAGGCCGGCGCGAACTGATGGCCGACGCCGGAATCGGCGCGCGCCGCCGGGAGGGGATCGTCAAGATCCTGTTCGTCGTCCCGGCGGCGCTCGCGATCGCGGCCCTCTTCGGCTACCCGGTGATCAAGAACCTGGTGATGAGCTTCCAGGACTACGGCCTGCGGACGTTCTTCACCGGGCGGGCGGAGTGGCTCGGCGCGCAGAACTACGTGACCGTGGTGAGCGAGAGCGTGTTCAGCAAGGCGGTGGTCAACACCGCGCTGTTCACGCTTGGCTCGATCGTCGGGCAGTTCGTCATCGGCATGCTGCTGGCGTTGTTCTTTCACAAGAATTTCCCGCTCAACGGCGTACTCCGGGCTCTGTTTCTGTTGCCCTGGCTCTTGCCTCTGATCGTCGGCAGCGCGGTGTGGCGGGCAATCCTCGAGCAGGACAGCGGCATCATGAACGTTGCCCTGCACAGCCCGGTCCCGTGGCTCACCTCGCCGCGGGTGGCCCTGATCTCGGTCATCCTCGTCAATATCTGGCTCGGGATCCCGTTCAACCTGACCCTGCTCTACAGCGGGCTGCAGGACATCCCGCAGGAGCTGTACGAGGCGGGGGCGCTGGACGGCGCGGGCGGCTGGACGGCGTTCTGGCACATCACGTGGCCGCAGCTGCGGGCGGTCGTCAGTGTGACGCTGATGCTGGGCGTGATCTACACGCTGAAGGTGCTCGACATCATCCTCGGGCTGACCCAGGGCGGCCCGGCGAACGCCACCCAGACCATTTCGCTGATGTCGTATCAGCATTCTTTCGTGCAGTTCAAGTTCGGCCAGGGCGCGGCGCTCAGCAACATCCTCATCGCGATCTCGCTGATCTTCGCGATCGTCTACCTGCGGGTGAACCGGCGGCGGATCGATGAGTAAGGTCCGGACCTCGATCGCGATCCTGTTGCTCGCGCTGATGCTTTTCCCGGTGTACTGGATGCTCAACATTTCCTTATCCCGTACGGGAGGAGCACTGCCCGCCTCTCTCATCCCGACGAACCCGACCTTCCAGGGGTACGTGACGGCGTTGCACGACCAGGGAAAGAACCTCGTCACCAGCCTGATGGTGGCGCTCGGCGCGGTGGTCGTGACGCTGGTGATCGCCGCGCCGGCCGCGTACGCGCTCGCGCAGTTCCGCTTCCGGTGGATCAACTGGGCGCTGCTGACGATCCTGATCTGCCAGATGATCCCGGGCATCGTCATCGCCAATGCGCTCTACACGCTGTTCGAGAACATCGGCCTGCTCAACAGCATCCCGGGACTGATCATCGCGAACGCCGCGAACGCCATTCCGTTCGGCGTACTCATCATGCGCTCTTTCATGCTCGGCATTCCCCCGTCGATCGTCGAGGCGGCCCGGGTGGACGGCGCCGGACCGCTACGGGCGTTCCTGTCGATCGTCGTGCCGATCAGCCGCAACTCGCTGATCACCGCCGGGCTGTTCGCGTTCCTGTTCGCGTGGAGCGACTTCCTCTTCGCGCTGACGCTGACCACCAAGGGCACGATCACGCCGGTCACCCTCGGCATCTACACCTATCTCGGCTCGCACGTCGCCAACTGGAACGCGGTGATGGCCACCGCGATGCTCGCCTCGATCCCGGCGATCATCCTGCTGGTCATCGCCCAGAGGTACATCGCCGCCGGCGCCACCGGCGGCTCGATCAAATGAAGGGCTGACCGTGACTCTGAAAGTCCTCGTCTGGGGCGAGAACCGCCACGAGCAGATCGAGCAACACGTACGAGACATCTACCCGGACGGCATGCACACGACGATCGCCGCGGGCATCTCGGAGAACCTGGGAGCCACGGCCCGGGTCACGACGACCACCCTGGACGAGCCCGAGCACGGGCTCACCGAGGAGGTCCTCGCCGGCACCGACGTGCTGGTCTGGTGGGGGCACGCCGCGCACGGCGAGGTGGCCGACGAGGTGGTGGAGCGCGTCCACCGGCACGTGCTCTCCGGCCTGGGCCTGGTGGTGCTGCACTCCGGGCACTGGTCGAAGATCTTCGGAAAGCTGATGGGCACGACGTGCACCCTGCGGTGGCGCAGCGAGCAGGACCGCGAGCTGGTCTGGACGGTCAACCCGACCCACCCGATCGCCCAGGGCGTGCCGCACCCGATCGTCATCGAGCAGCAGGAGATGTACGGCGAGTTCTTCGACATCCCGGTCCCGGACGAGCTGATCTTCCTCTCCACCTTCAGCGGCGGCGAGGTTTTCCGCTCCGGCTGCACGTTCCGCCGTGGCCACGGCAAGATCTTCTTCTTCTCGCCGGGCGACCAGGACTACCCGGTGTACCACCACAAGGACGTCCGCAAGGTGATCGCCAACGGCGTCCAGTGGGTCCACAGCGAGCGGCCGGAGCGCAAGATCCCGACCTTGCTCCGGTACGAGACCGGCGACTTCTTCCGCGGCCAGGGCTACACCGGACCGATCGATGACTGAACCCTTGCGGCTTCTCCAGGTCGGCGCCGGGTCGATGGGCCGGGCCTGGCTGGCCGCGATCCGGGCGAGCCCGGACGTCGAGCTGGCCGGGCTGGTCGACCTCGACGCCGGCCTCGCCCGCGAGGCGGCCACCGGCCACGGCGCTGTCGTCACCGGCGCCGACCTGGCCGCGGTCATGGCCGAGGCCCGGGCCGACGCCATGGTCAACGTGACGGTCCCCGAGGCGCACCGCGACACCACCGTCGCCGCGCTGGCCGCCGGGCTGCCGGTGCTGTGCGAGAAGCCGATCGCCCCCACCATCGCGGAGGCCCGCGCCATGGTGGACGCGGCCGAGCGTCACGGGCAGCTGCTGATGGTCTCCCAGTCCCGCCGCTACTCCCCCACGCTGGCCGCGTTCCGGCGCCTGATCGCCCGGATCGGCCCGATCGGCACCGTCAACTGCCAGTTCTTCAAGGCGCCGCGCTTCGGCGGTTTCCGCGAACAGATGGACGACCCGCTGCTGCTGGACATGGCGATACACCAGTTCGACCTGGCCCGGCTGCTGACCGGGGCCGATCCGTTGACCGTGAGCTGCGATGCCTACAACCCGTCGTGGAGCTGGTACGCCGGCAACGCCGCCGCCGAGGCGACATTCGTCCTCGCCGACGGCAGCCGGTTCACCTTCAGCGGGAGCTGGTGCGCCCCCGGCCTGGAGACATCGTGGAACGGCGCGTGGCGGGTCAACGGCGCCGGCGGCACCGCGACCTGGGACGGCGACAATCCCCCCACGGCGGAACTGGCCGACGGCACGGTCCTGACCGGGGAGGTGGGCGCCGAGGCGGAAGGGATCGCCGGGTCCTTGGCGGAGTTCGTGCGTTGCGTACGCGAGGGGAAGCGGCCCGATTCGGCCGCCGCCCGCAACATCGTCAGCCTGGCCATGGTCGAGGCCGCCGTCCGATCGGCGGCCGAGCACCGGAAGGTGGCGATCGAGGAGGTCCTCAGCGAAACCACCTAGGCTTGTCGCTGCGCAGGGCGACGATGGCCGTCGCGGCAGCGACGAGGTTGCCGTCGGGGGTCGCCGCCGCCTCGGTCAGCAGGGTCTGGCGTTCCGATTTCGAGCGCGATGCCAAGGCCAGCGCCACGAGCAGGCGGGTGCGGATGTCGGGCTCGGTGGCGTGGGCGAGGCCGTTGCGGTAGGCGTCCTCGGCCTTGCGGGCGGCGCCCAGCGCGGCCAGGCTGCGGCCGTGGAGGAGGTGGAGCGCGGGCAACCGCGGCGCCTCCCGCAGTGCCGCCTCGGCCGCCTTCGCCTTCTCGGCGGGTGGCATCGATGCGTCCTCCAGCCGGTAGACGACTTGGAACAGCTCGTGGGTGAGCGTGCCGCCGGCCAGTTCGCGCGCCAGCCACAGGTCGGCCCGGCAGTGGAACCAGCCGGGCGCCAGGCGTTCGGTTGTCTCGTACTCGGCCACGGCCTCGGCGTAGCGGCGGAGGTCGAGGAGCACTTGGGCGCAGAGGTAGTGGGGATGCGGGTCGAAGGGGTCGAGGCGGGCCGCCTCCCCGAACGCCTCGGACGCCTCGGCAAGGCGGCCCTGGCCGGCGAGCTGCTCGCCCTCGGCGGTGCGGCGGCGGGAGGGCTCGAGGGTGAGGCGGTTGCGCTGGAAGACGAAACCGACCCGGGAATCGCGCACTCGGGGCAGGTCGTCGAGCTCGTAGCGGTCGTCGCCGATGACGGCCACGACGCGGTTCAACGGTTCGCCGGCACGCAACAACTGGGCCTGCCGTCGCCGCTGCGCCGCCGGGCCTGCCGGGCCGGACCTCGCCAGCACGTCGGCGTACCGGGAAGCGGCATCGGCGGCCTCCTCGGCCCGGCCGAGATAGCGGTACATCTCGACCAGGTTCTCCAGGTAGGCACGGACGCCGGCCTGATCGTCGAGCTCCTCGCAGAGCCGCAGCGCGGTGGTGGTGGGTCCCACCGCGGACGCCGCCTCGCCGAGCTGGAACAAGCACTCCCCGAGCATGCCGTGGGTCACCGGCAGGATCTGGTCGACGGCGGAACCGGTCACGCCGTCCAGCTCGGCGGCGGTGTGCGAGAGCAACTGCCGGGCCTCGTCGAAGCGTGCCGCGCCCATCAGCCGGCGGGCCTGGCCCAGTGCCCGCTGCCAATCGGCGATCGGGTTGGACTCCTGCGGCCCGGTCATCATCCGCAGCAGGGCCGGATCGCTCAGGCGCGTCGCGAAGACCTGGGCCACCTTGATGAGGGTGCCGGCGTAGCGCTGGACCGCGGCCGCGTCGGCGCGGACCTCGACGGGCACGGTGGTCCAGGCGCCGAAGTCCCGCCGGATCGTCTCGTGGTGCGTCGTGCAGAGCTCGGCCAGCCGGTTGTCGTTTCCCGACGAGGCCGCTTCGATCAGCGCGGCCCGCAACGCGTCGCCGTCAAGGGTTTCCACATCGAGGAAGGTAACTACTCGTTGTGGAAGATGACCACCCTGGGTCGCCGCGCCGGGTCGGCGTCGAGGGATTCACCCGGATACAGGCGGCCGGTGGCGAGGACGTCGCCGGTGCGGGGGTCGACTATGCGGTACGCGTACGGTGTCCCCCGCTCCTGCATCATCGGCAGCCAGCCGCCGCTCTCCTGGTAGATGATGTGCAGCTGGCCGGGAACGCTCAGCGCTCGCGGGGCGATGAAGGTCTCCCAGTCCGGCTGCATGTCGGTGGTGGGCAGGCCGGCGAGGATGCGGCCGACCAGCCCCACGTAGGTCGAGCCCTCGCACTGCAGGGCCTCGCGCCAGCCGCCGCTGGGGGCGAGGAAGAACGGGGCGTGGCCGGGTTCGCCGTCGCGGTGGACCCACTGCCAGATGTTGGCGGCGCCGTAGACGACGCCCATGGTGCCGCCGGCGCACAGGTTGCTCCAGGCCTCGTGGCCCTGCCACCAGCCGGTCGCCACGTCGGGGCCGCCGGTGCGCTCGTAGGTGGGCTCGCCGTTGGCCACCGCCTTGACCGGATCTTCGCGGTGCAGGAAAGCCACCCGCTCGGGGACGTGCTCGCCGCCGTGGCCGGTCTGGCACCACTGGAAATCGAGCCACGGCGCGGCCTGGTGGGCGGTGGCGCGGGCGTGCGGCCGGTAGTGGATGCCGGTGGGCTGGCCGTAGCAGTCGGTCTCGTGGATCTCGCGGCCGCCGGCCTCGATCTGGGGCTCGGTGCCGGCGCCGTCGGCGCCCACCAGGTACACCATCGGGCGGGCGCCGTAACGGGCCACGAGGTAGCGGCAGTAACGGGCGTATTCGGACGGTGGCACGACGGTGCCGGCGACGTCGAGGCCCTTCCAGCCGAAGCCTTGGAAGACGGGCTGCAGGACCGGGACGATGCCGTGTGAGGCCAGGACGGCCAGGAGGCGGTCGAGGTACTGGAAGTAGCCGTAGTCCGGCTGGTTCAGATGGCCGGAGGAAAGGTCTTCGAAAGCCACATCGAAACCTTCGTCGGCGCTCCGGTCACGCGGGCCCGTGGCGCGCATATCGGGCTGGACCGACATCAGGAGCACGGCGTTGAAGCCCTTGGCGGCGCGGTCGCGGGCGTATTCGAGGACCTCCTCCTCGGTGGCTCGCCACGGCAGGGCCCAGGCGGTGTCGGCGACCAT
Source organism: Actinoplanes sp. CA-142083 (assembly GCF_050942195.1). Lineage (NCBI taxonomy): Bacteria > Bacillati > Actinomycetota > Actinomycetes > Micromonosporales > Micromonosporaceae > Actinoplanes > Actinoplanes sp. CA-142083. The sequence goes on along the minus strand of NZ_CP192076.1, from coordinate 4,471,414 downwards.
GAGGGCCGCGGTGCCGTCGGCGTGGATGAGGCTGCGACCGCCGGGCGACATGCGCCAGAAGCCGGGCCGGTGAAGCGAATCGGGAGTGACGTCCAACGAACCGCTCGCGTGGAGGCCGGGGTCGGCGACATTCGCACTGGTCTGCCAACGCCACGTGCCGTGCGACAGCGGCGAGGCGAATCGGACCCGCCACACCCGGCCGCCGTCGTGGAAGGCGGGGCGGCGCAGAATGGCGCCGTCGTCGTGGGTGAAGGTGGCCCAGACATCGACGGATGCATAGGGCTCTTCGAGAACCTGCGACGAACGCAGCTCGAACGAAACCTCCTCCCAGGCGTTCATCCCTTCGACGCTCCGGCGGTGAGGCCGCCGACGATCCAGCGTTGCAGGAAGGTGTACGCGATGAGGATCGGCACCACGGCGATGAGGATGCCCGCGGCCAATCCGGTGCTGTTGTTGGAGAACTGGCCCTGGAAGTTGAGCAACCCGACCGGGATCGTCTTGTGCGCGTCCGAGTTGAGCAGGATCAGCGCGAAGAGGAATTCGTTCCAGGTCGCCACGGCGTCCAGGATGAGGACCGTGACGAGGGCGGGGGCGGAAAGCGGGATCACGATGGTCAGGAAGATGCGCCAGGCGCCGGCGCCGTCGATGCGGGCCGCCTCGATGATCTCGTCGGGGATCTGGCGGATGAACGACTGCAGGACGAGGACCTCGAACGGGATGCCGAAGGCCAGATAAGGGCCGATGAGGCCGATCAGGCTGTCGGTGATGCCGGCGCTGCGGGCCATCACGAACACCGGCACGATGGTGATGTAGATGGGGATGGTCAGGCCCAGGAAAACGGTGTACATGATGGCGGCGCCGAAGCGGATGCGCAGTTTCGCCAAGGCGTACGCCAGCATGGCCGAGAGGAAAACGCCGAGCGGAACCTTCAGGATCAGGACGATGGCGCTGTTGCGATAGGTGGTCGCGAAATTGCCGATGTCCCAGGCCTGCGTGAAGTTGCGGAAGGTGAGCTCGTCGGGCCACGACAGCGGGCCGTGCGAGATGAAGTCGGCGAGCGGGCGCACGGCCGTGATCACCAGCAGCACCAGCGGGGAGATCCACACCAGCGCGGCCAGCACCATCAGCACGGTCGTGCCGAGGCCGCCGCGGGCCTTCCGGTTCGGCCGGACGGCGGCCACGGTCGTGTCCGGCAACGCGGCGGTCGGGGCTACCGAGGTCATACCGCGTGCTCCTTCGTCTGCGAACGGACGTACGGAATGCTGACCAGCACCGCCACGACGGTGATCACGACCGCGATCGCCGTGCCGTAGCCGGCCTGGTTGTACTGGAAGACGTTGAAGTACATCCAGGTGCCCATGACCTGGGTGGCGGTTCCGGGACCGCCGTACGTCATCGCGTAGATCAGGTCGAACACCTTGAACGAGTCGATGACCGACAATGCGATGACGACGTAGTGCGCCGGGCGCAGGCCGGGCATCGTGACGTGCCAGAACTGCTGCCACTTTCCCGCGCCGTCGACGGTGGCCGCCTCGTACAGGTCGGGATTTATGCCTTGCAGTGCGGCGAGGTAGAGAAGCATGGGAAAGCCGACGCGCAACCAGATCGCCGCCACCATCGTCGCGCCGAGCGCCGTCGAGTCCTGACCGAGCCACGGCTGGGCGAGGCTGTCCAATCCGATCGCGCGCAGGAACGCGTTGATGGCGCCGTATTGCGGGTTGTAGAGCCAACCCCAGATCGATGCCACCGACACCAGCGGCAGCACCGCCGGCGTGTAGAAAATCAGGCGCAGGAACGGCTTGCCGCGCACCTTTCCATTGAGGACGACGGCAAGAGCAAGACCGAGGACGACGGGTACGGCTACCGTCACGACCGCCCAGATGAGGTTGTTGACGGCGGCCTGGACGACGACCGGATCGCTCGGCATGGCTTTGTAGTTGTCCAGCCCGACCACGTTGTAGGTGGCGCTGAGCCCGTCCCAGTCGGTGAAGCTGAACCACAGCGACGACAGCGCCGGATAGACGAGAAAGATGAAGTACACGAGCAGGGCCGGCGCGGCGAACGCCCACGCGACCAGCCCTCCTCGTCTCATTTCTTCCAGGCCTTGATGACGTCCTGCATCTTCTTGGCGGCGTCGGCCGGACTGGTCTTGCCCTGCAGCACGTCGCTCTGGATGGCGAAGTACTGATCGGCCTCCTTCTTGGGGAAGGCCTGGTCCTGAATGGTGTAGAAGGGCTTCTTGGCCGGCCCCTGCGACCATTCGTAGGACAGCGGGAGCGTGGCCTTGTCGGGCTCGGCGCCGGCCACCACCGAGGCGGTGATCTTGAGGGCCTGGTGGGTGGCGGGCTGGTTGAGGAAGTCGAGCAGCGCGGCCGCCATGTCCGGGTTGCCGGCCTTGGCGTTGATCATGTAGCCCTCGACGAAGCCGGAGTGCCGGACCGGGTCGGTGCCGGTCGGGAACTCGAAGACGCCGAAGTCCTCGGACTTCTTGCCGCCGGCCTGGATGCCCTGCGCCTCGGTCCACGGGCCGGTGATCGTGTAGGCGGCCTTGCCCTGCACGTACCAGAGCTCGACGTCGGCCGGGTCGAGACCGACGGCGCCCTCCGGGATCCACTTCTGGTCCTGCCACTTCTTGAAGTTCGTGAACGCCGTGACCACCTCGGGGCGGTCCCAGCTCTCGTCGCCGGTGAGCAGCTTGTCGTGCAGGTCCGCGCCGGCGCTCGTCTCGAGGAGGTACTCGAACAGGCGCATGACGTGCCAGCCGTACTTGCCGGCCGTGGCGAGCGGGGTGATGCCGGACTTCAGCAGCTTGGCGTTGGCCTCCTCCAACTCCGCGTACGTCTTGGGCGGGGCGCTGACCCCGGCCTTCGCGAACGCGGCCTTGCTGTACCAGCCGCCGATCCCGAGCGCGATGAACGGCATCCCGCCCTTCACACCGTCGAATGTCATCCCCTCGATCGCGGCCGGGTTCAGCTTCGAGCTCCAGCCGTACTTGTCGTAGTACTTGCTCAGGTCCATGGCCTGTTTGGCGTTGACGAAGGGCGCGCCGATCTCGCCGCCCCAGATCCGCCACACGTCCGGGCCCTTGCCCCCGAGCAGCTCGGTGCGCAGCTTGTCGGGGTAGACCGCGGCGCCGGAGCCGGGGAGCGAGTCGACGGTGGTGGTCGTGCCGTTCTGCTCGTCGAACTTCTTGATCTGCGCCTTGAACAGGTCGATCGTCGAGTTGTCCTCGTACGTGAACAGCCGCAGCTCCTTGAGGCCGCTGTTGGTGGCGCCGCCGCCGCTGCTGTCGTTGCTCGTGCCGGTGCAGGCGGCGAGTCCGGCGGCGAGGGCCGTCCCGCCACTGACACTGAGGAATTGACGTCTGGTGATCACCTAGAGCTCCTTCTGCCGCCCGAAGCGGCGGATCTTGGCGAACATGTCCTCCAGCAGGAACCGGACGTCGACGGTCTCGACGACCCGGATCGGGTTCCCCGTGCCGGGCAGGTAGTGGCCTTCCCGGCCGAAGCGCGGCGCGGGCACGGTGCGGAACTGGCCGCCGCGCGGGAAGAGCATCAGGGAGATCGCCGGGGAGTCACCCAGCGACCGGGACTCGATGGGCTGCGGGTGGTGCGCCGCGTTCCACTCGACCAGCTGCTCGATCAGGTAGTCGGCGAGCGCGGAGGTGCCGCCGATCTTCTCCTCCAGCTCGGCGTAGCCGACCGAGACCTGCGAGTAGACGTTGGACGGCACCTGCCAGACCGTGATCCCGGAGCCGAAGACCACGTTGGCGGCGGCGATGTCGTTGCCGAGGTTGAACTCCAGGCCGGGATAGGCCGCGTCGATGCCGCCGTAGGCGACGCCGCCGATCCAGATCACCACGACGTCGCGGTCGACGATCGCGGGGTCGAGCAGGATCGCCGAGGCCATGTCGGTCAGCGGCCCGAGGAACGCGACGTAGAGCGGCCCGTCGAGGAGGCTCTCCTCGATGATCAGCCGCGCGCCCGGGCTGTCCCGCGGCGACGACTCGCCGGCCAGCGCGGTCGCCGCCCCGTCGGCCACCGTGACCTTGCCGTCCAGGTCCATGAGGCGCAGCAGCAGGTCGATCTCCTCGCGGGACTCCTCCATGCTGCGGTCGCTGCGGTGCCTTCCGAAGTGCGCGGCGATCAGCCCGCGGACGTCGAGAGAGGCCGAGAGCAGGGCGTGGACGATCGCGAACTGGTCGTCGGCCTCGTTCTTGGCATCGGTGTCGACGATGACGCGGCGGCGGGACATGGACACTCCTCTGGGTCGTGAATATCTATTCAGGACCGACTGGCCATGCGAATACTGTGAACGGTCTATGTACCCGTTGTCAACGGCCTGTTTCGCTCATGCGCCGTGGATGACGACACGACGGATGGCCACCCCCGAGCATCGGGAGGCATGGACGTCATCGTCCTGACGGTGGGCGCGCTGGTCGTGTTCGCCTGGGCGCTCTTCTCGGCCCGGCTCAGCCGGGCCGATCTCACCGCGCCCATCGTCTTCGTCCTGGTGGGGCTGGCGCTGTCCCGGGGGTGGGAGCTCGCCGAGCCGGGCGGCGTGGCCGAGACCGTCAAGCTGCTGGCCGAGGTGACCCTGGTCTGGGTGCTGTTCGCGGACGCGTCCCGGGTCGGGCTGCGGGAGTTGCGCTCCGACCTGGGCCTGTACGGACGGCTGCTCGGCCTCGGCCTGCCGCTGACCATCGCGCTGGGCACGGTGCTGGCGGCGTGGCTCTTCGACGGTCTCGGCGTCTGGCTCGCCCTGCTGATCGGGGCCGCGCTCGCGCCGACCGACGCGGCGCTGGGCGCGGCGGTGATGACCGATCCCGCCGTGCCGCTGCGCGTGCGACGGGTCCTCAACGTGGAGAGCGGCCTCAACGACGGTATCGCGACCCCGGTGGTGACGGTGGCGATCGCGGGGGCGGCCGCGGGCGCGCACGGCGCGCCGACGCCCGGCGCCGCGCTGGTCGACCTGGCGATCGGAGCCGGTGTCGGCATCGGCGCCGGGCTGGCCGGCGGCTACGCGATGCGGGCGGCCCGGCAGCGCGGCTGGGCGTCCGAGGACTTCGCCGGGCCCGGCGTGCTGGCGCTGGCCCTGGCGGTCTACGCCGGCACGCTGTGGCTGGACGGCAACGGCTTCGTCGCCGCGTTCGTGGCCGGGCTCGCATTCGGCCACGCCGCCGGCCGCGGCGAGGCCCGCGAGGTCTTCTACGTCGAGCAGACCGCAGGCCTGGTCTCGCTGCTGACCTGGCTGCTGTTCGGCGCGGTGGCCGTCCCGGTCGTCATCGGCCACGCCGACTGGCGGACGCTCGCCTACGCGCTGCTGAGCCTCACCGTGATCCGGATGCTGCCGGTCGCGCTGGTGCTGATCGGATCCGGGCTGGGCCCGCCGACGGTGGCCTTCATCGGCTGGTTCGGCCCGCGCGGCCTGGCCTCGGTCATCTTCGCGCTGCTGGCGCTGGACGAGATCGGCGGCGGCGCCGAGCAGGCGGTCGCGGTCATCGGCCTGACCGTGCTGCTGAGCGTCTTCGCGCACGGCCTGACCGGCAAACCGTTCGCCAAGCGGTACGGCGCGGAGGAAACCGGCGTCCACCCGCAGGTACGCAAACTAACGCGGTGACGGCTCCGACGAGATCCGGATCGTGACACCCGCCTCCGGCACCACCAGAGTCGACTCCACCCGGTCGTTGCCCGGCCGCGCGGCCTGCCAGGCCGTGATCGCGGTGACCAGGTCCCCGATCAGGATCGGGCCGCCGGCGGCCAGCGACAGGCAGAACACCATGCCGGGCGGGGCCGGGCGCTCGCGACCGCGCTGCCCCTCGGCGAAGACGGGGCCGCCCTCGCGCCGCAGGGCCGGCTCGGCCAGCAGCCAGGACGTCAGGCTATCGGAGACCGCCCGGTCCGAGGTGCTCAGCCAGAGCTGCCAGGGCGGCCGGCCCTCGTCGACGTCGAGAGCCAGCCGGTCGCGAAGGTCGTCCACGCGGTCACGCAGGACGGGATCGAGCCGGTGGGCGCTGCGGACGCACTCCTCGAGCAGACCGACCAGCGTGGCGCGCCGGGGCACGTCCCGCTGGGCCCGTTCGACCAGCGCCGAGACGAGGCGGTCGCCCTGGCGGTGCCGGGCCTGCCCCACGGCCATGACCAGGGTCGCGCGCCAGAGCGGCTCGTGCGCCCGCTCGATCATCCGGTCGATCTCGTCGTTGTGCAGGAAGTTCTGGGCCGCGAGATATTCCAGGAAGGTGAGGTGCAGGAAGCGGATCCGGCCTCGCTCCGGCTCGACGAGGACGCCACTCTCCACCAGAAGCGAATCAAGGATCTCGTACGGGTCGGGCGCCGGCTTGGTGAGCGTGGCGTGGGTGTGGTCGAGGCGGTCCAGCACCCGTTCGCGCGGCACCTCGGTCCAGCCGTTGACGAGCATGAATCCGGCGAGGTCCTCCAGGAAGATGGAGGCGAGCGACCGGGGCAGCCGCTCGCGGCCCACTCCCCGCTCGACGTCGCGCCGCTCGATCATCATCTCGACGAACGCCGCGTAGATGTCGGATCCCTCGAGCCACTCGAGGCCACGGTCGAGGTAGACCCCGCAGATCAGCGTGCACATCAGCGGGCTGGTGGCGAGCTCGCGCAGCTGCGGGCTGCTGCGGATCAGCCGGACGACCTCCCGGCCGAGCCGCACCGGGGTGCGGTCCTTGACCCGTTCCGGCACGGTCGGGCCGACCGTATTGAACCAGCGGGTGGCCAGGTCGGCCACGCCGGCGTCGTCGAACGGGTTCAGCGTGGCAACCGCGAAGCCGAGGTCGGTGAGGACGGCCGGATCGATCGCCGCCTGCCGGGACGACACCACGAGCCGGCATCTCGGGTACCGCTGCACGAGCTGGGTGAGCCAGTGCCGGATCCGGGGCAGCTGCTTCTGGCCGAACTCGTCCAGGCCGTCCAGCAGGAAGAAGACCTCGCCCTGGGCGGCACGGCGGTCGAGCGCGTCGGCGCTGATGCTCTCGCGAAGCGACGGGCGGGCGTACTGGAAGACGAAATCGACGACGGAGCGCGGCTCCTCCGAGGGGGCCGACCCGAGGCGGCTGCCCGGCAGATAGACCGGCAGCAGCTCGTTGTGCGACTCCAGGAGGCCGTCGAGGGACTTACGGGCGCCGTCGACGGCGAGCCAGCGCAGCAGCGCGGTCTTGCCCGACCCGGCCGGCCCGGTCAGGTAGAGCCGGGGGAAGTCGGCGAGGGCCCACTCGACCGGCATGTCCTCCCGCTCGACCGTCACCCGCGGCCGGCTGTAGGTGCGGCTCAGCGAGAACCGGCGCAGCGCGGCGGGCAGCGTGAACCCGACGATCTCGGCCTGGTCGAGCCCGGTGACCAGCGCCAGCCGATACGCCTCGTCGCCGGCCCCGGCGGCCGGCAGCTCCTCGAGCCGGGCGCGCAGCACGCTGTCGATCTCGTCGCCGTTGCGCAGCAGCTCGGCCACGACGTACGGATTGGACTCCGGCAGCACGGCCACGGCGGTGAGCAGGACCGCGACGGTCTTCGCCAGCAGCGCCTCGTACACCTGCTGCTCGTCCGCGAAGACGAGGGTGACGCCGGCCCGCTCCTTGATGATCGCCAGAAGCCGGTCCGCGTCCTCCTTGAGGTCGGCGGGCGACAACGAGGCCTGCTCCAGGGTGGTGCGCACGGCGTTGACGACGCGGGCGCGGGAATCATCGTCGAGCTGCTCGTATCCGGCATCCGCGGAGAGACTCGCGACGACGGTGTCGACGAGCGAGTCGACCCGCCGGGCAAGGCGGCGCCGATCCAGGGGATCGGAGACCTGGGTGTCGAGGAACTGGTCGAGCGGCTCGCTGCGGCTCTTCTGCCGCCGCAACCAGAATTCCATCACCGCGCTGATGACGCTGGAGCCGAGCGCTAGGACGGGCACCGGTTCCATCAGCTCCGCTCCTCTCGGTTTGCCATCATTTCGTCCAAGGCCGCCTTATCCGGGTGATCATCCCACGCCTCGAGGATCAACTGCCGCGCCGCCGCGTCGGCCCTCGCGGCGACCGTCGCCACCACGGCCAGGTCTTCCGGGCCGGTCAGGGCCAGCACGGCGGCGGCCGTGCCCGCCCCGGCCGGCTCCTGATGCGCGAGCAGATCGAGCAGCGAGCCGCCGCCCGCCACGACCCGGCCGACCTGCTCCGGGGAGACCGGCGGGAACAGGTCCGCCGTCGCCGCCAGGATCGACGCGCGCAGGTCGGCGTCGACCTGTTGCATCACGTGCAGAGCGGCGCGAGCCACGTCCGTCCGGCCATGGTCGACCAGGCGCCCCAGCAGCTCGTCCGCGGCCGACTGCGGCAGGAACGCAGCCGCGGCCACCACTGCGCCGCGCTTGGCCGGGACGGCGGCCGCCTCGGCGAGCTGACCCACGAACTGGCGCTGCGCGCGGAACCGGGCGGCCAGCGTCTCGCGGACCGCGTCCCGCACGAAGGCGAGCTTGGCGCCGTCGCAGCGCCGGAGCATCCGGTGCCGCTGGACCAGCTCGTCGATGCGGGCCGGCGTCCGGCCCAGCCAGGTGGCGGCCTGGGCCGGGGTGAACTCCTCGTCGTTCTCGGCCGACCAGTGCGCCAGCTCGATCAGGTCGTCCCAGTCGTCGAGCGGGACCGGGTCGTCGCCGGCCGCCTCGAGCACCTGCTGGACCAGGATCGCGCGGTCGGCCGGCAGGGTCAGGTCGCTGCGCAGCAGCGCACGGCACAGCCCGGCCAGGAAGTTGGGCCCGGCGCACAGCCGGCGGATGTCCGAGCACCGGCCGATGGCCATCAGCAGCTCGTCGCGGGCCGCCCGGACCTCGTCGCGCTCCTGCTGCGTCGCGCACTCCTCGGCCACCGCCTCGTGCCAGCGCATCACAAAGCGATCGACTTCCAGCGGCGACAGCTCGAGCAGGTGGATCTCGCGCAGGCCCAGCTCGTCGATCCAGGACGCGGGCACGGCGGACCGGGAATTGACGATGACGACGCAACCCGCGGCCATCGCGTCGCCGATCAGCCGGGCGACCTTCTTGTCCTTGTCCGCGGGGTCGACGTTGTCCAGCAGCACGAGCATCTCGCCGCGCTGGATCAGGCGCTCCTCCCACCCGGCCGGGGCCCTGCTCGCGAGGCGGCCGTCCAGCCGGGCCAGGGCGTCGGCCGGCACCGGCTCGACGCCGCCGCTCAGATCGAAGTAGAGCGGCACCTTGGCGCGCCACTGCTCGATCGGCAGCCCGCCCGCGAGTGCCTGGAGCGCGAGGTAGTGGAGCAGGAACGTCTTGCCGGCGCCCGCCGCGCCCCGCACGATCCAGCCCCGGCCGGTTTTGATCAGATCGAAGGCGTGGCCGGGCTCCCCGCCCACCTGGCCGTGCGGCTCCTGGAAGACCGCGTCGATCGCGAGCTCGAGCTCGGCCCCACTCGGGCTCGTCGCCGCCACCGCCGGCATCAGCTCGCGCGCCTCGAAACGGTAGTCCCAGGTGAACTCGTCGTCGTCCCATTCCGTCTTGCGCTTGAAGAGGCGGACCTCCTCGCCCCGGCGGCGCTCCAGAATGTCCTGCAGGATCCGGCCCTGGACGTACGTGTTGCCCAGGAACAGCCGCTCGAGGCGGTAGCAGATCTCGGCGACCAGCCGGCGATAGGCGCCGGCAGCGTCGCCGAGTTGCTCCTCCAGATCGGCCGGCGCGGCGGCCAGATAAATGCCGGTCAGCCGCTGGGCGGACAGGCCGAGGTCGGCGAGGCTGCCGGGATCGAGCTCGACGGACTCGAACGTCGCGACCACCAACTCGGTGGCACGGTCGACGTCGTTGTCCGGGAACGATCTCTCCAGGCTGCGGGCGGCCTTCTTGGTGAGGCCGCCGACCGCCTCCTCGATCTCGATGGCCAGCTCTTTCTCCGGGTCGACGCCGGCCCTCGCCTCCAGCGCCCAGGCGCCCAACTCGCCCGCGAGCGTGCCGGCCGGACCCGGCAGGAGAGCGCCGACGGTCTTCACCAGCACGTCCGCGAGCCGCAGCTTGGTCTGGCGACTGACCCGGCTCACTGGTGGCAAAGCCCCTTCGGGAGATCAGAGGATGTAGACCCACACCAGGGCGGCGACGAGGGCCAGCAGGGAGAGTACCGCGAGGACGATCAGCACGATGATGAGCCAGCCCCAACTGAAGCCGCGTTTCGCCGGCGCCTGCTGGTAGGCCACCGGGCCCAGCTGCCGGGCGTGCGGCCGGGCCGGTTTCAACTCGAAACCGCAGCGCTCGCAGCGGATCCGGGCCGCCTCGTTGGGATAGCCGCAGTTGCGGCACTGGAGCTGGCCGCGCGGGACGCCGTAGCTGCCCGGCTGGAACTGGCGGGTGTCGGTGCGCGGCTGCGGGACCGGCTGCGGCATCACGCGCAGGTTGGTGGCGTCGTCGCCCCCGCGAGGGCTGCGCGGGACCGCCTGGGCCTGGGCGTCGTCGGCGCCGCCGCCCTTGCGCAGGAACATCAGCGGGTAGCCGCAGTTCGGGCAGAGCTGCTCCCGGTCGGGGTGGACCGGGTTGCCGCAGTCCGGGCAGGGCAGCTGGCGGACCGAGCCGTACGTCTCAGGCATTGTCATCTCCCGAAGGCTCCGGTGGGCGGGCCCGGCCGCGGGCCGGCTGCGGCTGGAAGCGGACGTCCAGCTGGACCTTGGCGCCGAGCGGGAGCTCGCTCTGCAGGAAGGCCAGCACCTGCTTCTCGGTGAGGTGCCCGGTGTGGTCCATCTGGACCACCACCACCGAGTCGGGCGGCGGCACCTGGTCGTCGCTGCCGTAGACGCCGCCCGCGTCGACCACCGTGACCCGGGCGCCGGTGGCGGCCTGCAGCAGGGCCTCGACGCCGAACCGGGTGCCGCGCCAGCCGAGCAGCTTGCCGACCTCGCGGACCAGCGACCGGCGGTAGTCGGCCGGGTCGGTCGGCTCCAGCATCACCCCGAGCCAGGAGCCGAGGAAGGCCAGCATCTCCGGGCTGGCGAGGCCGGTGTCGACCTGATACTCGATGGCGTCTATGCGTTCCCGTACGGTGTCATGCACTTGCTCGAAAGCCGCGACGAAGTCGCGCAGAACCGGGTCGTTGCCCATCACCCGGGGCAACTGCTCACCCAGCCAGCCGGCCCGCGCGGTCATTGCTGGACCACCACCCGGTGCTCGTAGGACATGAAGAGCGACTCGGGCAGCAGGCGCAACCGCTGCTCGACCTGGTCGAGGGTGCGCTTGCGCCGCAGGTCGGCGGAGAAGAAGTGCACGGCCTCGACACCCTGCACGCCGAAGGAGCCGTGCAGCACGCCGTAGACGTCGCCGAGCCGCAGGTCGGTGTCGAACGGCCAGCCCTGGCCGCTGGGTCCGCCGGTGAGCGGATTGAGGTACTCGTAGAGGGCGCGCTCGGCCCGCTCGCGTACGGTCTCGGTGCGTACGCCTGGCGCCGCCCGCACCTCCGCGACCACCTTGACCCCCTGGTATCGCGGCGTGTCGATACGCAAGCGCATCGTCAGCAGGCGCCGGGGCTCGAGATAGGCCTTGATCTGCTCCTCCAGCTCGTCGGCAAGAGCAAGATCATCGAGTACGAGATTTTCCGGCGCGACATCGACGCGGGGCACGACCAGCAGGCGGGCCGGCTCGGACGGGTTGCTCGGCGGCAGGCAGCGGGCGCGCGCGACGCTCGGCGCGGCGTCCAGCGTGAGGCGCTCGACGTCCTCGGCCGTCACCGCGCGCCGGCCGCCGCGCAGCAGCATCGGGCCGCGCACCTTCGCGTTCTCGACCGTCTCGGCGTCGACGCCGCCGGTCGATGGGTCGAGGTTGGTCACCGCGGCCACGAACGGGATCGACGTGTGCAGGATCGTGAGCCGGTCGCCGGGAACGTTGCCGCGCCTGCCGCCGCCGAAGCGATAGCCGGTCACATAGATCTGCGAGTCGATCGGCGGGATCGCGCCGTGCTGCCAGACCCGGCCCTCGCGGTCGAGCACCCGCGGCCCGAAGCGGATCTCGCCGGTGGCGCCCGACCAGGTGAAGACCTGGTCGTCCTCCTCGGCGTCGGCCAGGTCGGCGACCTCGGTCCACTCCTGCTCCTCGGGCTCGCCGGTGCGCTCGTGGCGGGGCAGCACGATCCGGACGGTCTCGTCGAAGCGGCGCGGCAGCACCGGGATGCGGCGCACCTGGAACACCTGGCCCGGGCGGCCGTTGCTGGTGCCGAGCAGCTCGGCGGGGGCGGGCTCGGCGTGGTGCGCGGAGACGGCGCCGCCGAGCGCGACCGCGGAGAGTTGCTCGAGGATCGGCGGGTTCGTGTACTCGGGCTGGCCCTCGGCCGCCTCGATCAGCCGGCAGCGCAGCCAGAACGCCCGGCGGGAGCCGATCGCGAGGGCCTCGTGCCGCATCGGCAGCAGCAGCGTCACCTCGCCGGTGCTGTTGAAGCCGGCGCTGGTGTCGTCGAGGATCCGCACGTCCTTCCAGGTTTGCCCGTCCCACGCCTCCCAGACGCGGGGCGGCCGGCGCGGGTCTACGCCGGCGCCTTCGGGGCCGGTCGTGACGTCGAGGCGCAGCAGGTTACCGGCGGCCGACTCCTGCAGTCCGAAGTAGACCGCCTCGTCGGGACGCAACGTCGGGAACAGCTGCACGGTGGCGGCCTCGCGGCGCAGCTCCTCGTAGTGGTCGGCGTAGCGCTCGCCAGTGTGCGTGAGGCAGGCGACCAGCTTGGGCGGGGTCACCTGCATCTCGCCGTCGGTGAGGAAGACGATCGGGGCCTCGTCGTCGCGGCGCTCGGTGCTGACCTGGGTGCCGGCCGGGACGCGCACCACCTCGTCGCGCGGCGCGGTCAGCCGGAACAGCAGGTCGGCGCGGGCCGGCACGGCCGAGAACAGCTCGACGCCGACCAGCTCGAGGAACTTGATGTAGAGACGGTCGGGCACCTGATTGAGCCGGTACAGCGTCATCTCGGTCATCCAGGCGAACAGCTCGATCAGCGCGACGCCGGGGTCGGAGACGTTGTGGTCGGTCCAGTCCGGGCAGAGCCGGTTGATCCGCCGTTTCGCCTCGTCGACGATGTCCTGGAACCGCCGGTCGTCCAGATCGGGGGCGGGGAGACTCATGGCGCCGGCTCCTCGGTGGGAATCGTATAGAACGGAAAAACCAGATTTCGTACGTCGTTCGTGGACTTCACGCGGTAGGCGACGGTGATGTGCACCGTTCCCGTCTCCTGCTCCCCCACGGCGTGGACGTCCTCGAGCTCGACCCGGGGCTCCCAGCGCTCGATGGACTCCCGGACGTACTGCTCGATCAGGCCGAGAGTGCCCGAGGTCAGGGGCGCGAAGAGCATCTGCCACATGGCGCAGCCGAAGTCGGGACGCATGACCCGCTCCCCCGGCACGGTCGAGAGGATCATGCGGATGGCCGCGTCCACCTCCTCGGTGCCGGTGACGAGCCGGACGCTGCCGTTGCGGTTGATCGCGGCCGGGAACGCCCAGCCGTTGCCGATGAAGTCGTCGCCGGCCATGTCACGCCACCAGTACGTCGGGTGAGCCGGCGCTGATCACGCTGGTCGGGGCGTCGACGGGGTCGTTGCAGGTCGCCACCTGGTCGCCCATGCGGGCCAGGGGCTTGCCGTTGACCAGCACGGTCGGCGAACCGATGATCACCATGCCCTGGTTGGTGGGCGGGCGCTGGAACGGGAACGGCGGGATGTGCGGGGTCTGGGTGGACTTGCTGCCCTGGGTCGCCGCCGCCCGGCCGTTGATCATCACGTCGGTGGAGAGCTGCAGCGCCAACTGGCCGGCGTAGGGCAGCGGAGTGGGCGTGGGCACCGGGCCGCCGGGCGACGGGACCATGAGAATGTGGATGTCGGTCCCGGTGACCGGGTCGTTCTGGCGTGCGGCCGGTTGCGGCATGGCCCCTCCCCTCCTAATTGAGCTTGATCGGCTTGCCGGACGTGGTCAGCGGGCCGGAGGCGGTGATCTCGATCTGGGCGCCGTTGAGTGACAGCTTGGACGTCGCCTTGATCTCGATGTTCGTGGCCGTGATCACGAGCTTCTGGTCGCCCGTGACGGACGATTCGGATTTTTCCAGTTTTATGGCGCAGGGCGTGCCACCGAGGAGCAGCTCGATCTGCGGCTTGTCGTCGTCGAAGATCAGCCGGGAGTCCTTGCGGGACACCAGCATCCGCTGCTTCACCACACCCCCGGCGATCGCGCCCGGGTCGGGCGGCGTGTCCTTGCGGTTCCACAGGCCGCCCAGGACCACCGGGCGGGTCGTGTCGTCGAGCTCGAAACCGACCAGGACCTCGTCGTCGACCTCCGGGATCCACTGCAGGCCCCGCTGCTTGCCGCCGCCCGGGGTGGCGACCCGCGACCAGGCGCTCTCGTCGTCCTGCGACAGGGTCGGGAACTTCACGCGTACGCGGCCCAGCTTCTCCGGATCGTCGTTGTTGGTGACGACCCCGACGACGAGACCGGACCAGCCGCGCTTCTCGGTCGCGGTGGCGGTGCCCCCGGTGAGATCGGCCAGGCCGGCCGGCTCCTTGCCGCCGCACACGAACCGGGTCAGGTACGGGCGGGTCGCGCCGTACGAGTGCTCGACGCCGGTCACCCGGTACTTGCCGGTCATCCGGGAGCCGATGCCCTCGATGCTCACCTTGGCGCCGGCCCCGATCAGCGGGTCGCCGGTCGCCTCGCCGCGCAGCACCACCTCCTCGCCGGAGGCGCGCAGCAGCAGCGATCCGGCGAGCGCGTCGGCCTCGGCCTGGTCGGTCACCGGGAACTGGCCGGCGTTGCGCTTCACCCGGCCGAACGCCCGCTTCGCCGCGTCGGTCAGCTCCTGCGCCGCCGGCGCGTCGGTGCCCGGGTCGAGGGTCTCCGAGCGGCCGGTGATCGCCTCCTTGCCGAGGTTGTCCCAGCCGCGGATCTCGACCTCGTCGCTGCGCTCGGCGGCCGAGAAGCGGGTGCTGAAGCGCGAGAGGTTCTTGCCGTAGACCAGCTTCGGCGGGGTGGCGGTCGAGCGGGGCGCCTTCTTGAAGTAGAACTTCTTCTCGCTGACCCACACGTCGAAGCCGATCCGGGCGGCCCGCCGGCGCAGGAACGCGTAATCGGTCTCGCCGGCCTGCAGCACATAGTCGTGGGTGGCGCCGGTCGCGTCGACCTCGGCGTCCAGGCCGTACTCGCCGGCGATGCGGGCGGCGATGTCGGCGTCGGTGACCCGCTGGAAGCTGCGCGACTTCGCGACCCGGGCCAGCCGGTGGGTCAGGTCGAAGCCGGTGAGGATCAGCTCGTGCCGGCCCGAGGCGCCCGGCTCGACGCTGATCGCGGTCACCTCGCCCGAGGTCACCACCACGGGGTCGCCCTCGGCCCGGAACGCGATCTCGACCCGGGTGCCGATGGTGAACTGCCCCTTGTCGAACAGCTCGAAATGCGCGTCGTCGAAGTGGATCGCGAAGTAGTCCGGCAACAACACGGACTCCTCCACCCGCACGAGGGCGACCTGAGGGTACGTCTCCGGCGCGAGCGGCTTGCCGTCGAACGTGAGCACGACGCCGTCGAGGCGCCTCTTCTCTTCAGCCACGGCGTCTCACCGGCAGCTCGGGAATGATGAGCAGCGTGCCCGGCCGCAGCGCGAGCGGGTCGACCACGTTGTTGGCCTCGGCGATCAGCCGCCACCGGGTCGAGTCGGCGTAGTGCCGCGCCGCCAGCCGGTCGAGCGTCTCGCCGTGGTTGAGCCGGTGCACCGTCTGCAACGACGGCGTGTGCGAAGTCGGGTTCTGCAGCGGCTTGATCGCCTCGTCCTCGTACTGCTTGAGCGACAGGTCGGCCTTGGCCCGCAGCGGCATCCCGTTGGCGGCGAAGTAGGTGAACTTCAGCGTGAGCCGCTCCACGACGGCCTTGAACGAATGCAGCGGTCCCCAGTGGAACGTCACCCACGGCGGCCGCGCCTTGTTGCGGCTCTTGTCCGACCCCGGCAGCTTCGGGTCGACCGACACCAGCTTGAGCAGCTTGTCGGTGTGCTCGGTGACGCTGGTGCCCTTGTCGGTCGTGTCGAGGGTGATGCTCAACGCGAGCGTGCCCGGCTGGCCGGCCGAGAACTTGAGCAGCGGCGCGTTGTTGCCCTTGCTCTCGGCCGCGTTCCACGAGGCCGACTTGGTGATGGTCAGCTCGGCCGGATTGAACAGCAGCGGAATGACTTCGTTGTTCTCGGTCCGCAGCTCCGCCTTGGCCGGCGCCGTCGGCTGTGCCATCAGAATCCCCGCCTCGCTCGCTCGGTGGCCATCAGAAGATCCCCGCCCATCGGCCGCCGCGGCGTTCGATCTCGCGCAGCAGGCGGCGCTCGACGATCTCGACGACCTGATCCGGGTCGAGCGGCTTGCCCGCGCCGGCCGCTCCCCCGCCGGTCAGGCCGCCGACGACGTTGCTCACGCCGCCGGCCGCGTCGCTCACGGCCGACGCGGCGCCCTCGATGGCGTCGCCGGCCGCGCCCTGCAACCCCGACACGGCATCGCCCGCGGCACTCTGCAGGCCGGACATCGCGTTGCCGGCCATGCCCTGCAACCCCGAGAACGCGTCCTGCGCCGAGCCCGCCATGCCGGAGAAGGCGCTCCCCATCGGACTGCCGGCCGCCTCGATGACGGCCGCGCGCGCGGCCCGGGTGGCCACCTCGTTCACCGCCCCGAGCCCACCGCCCACCGGCAGCGAGTCGACGATGCCCGCGCCGGCCGTCGAAGCCTGACTCATCGCCGACGACGCCAGCCCCGAAGCCCCCTGCCCGAGAGCCTCCCGGCCGGCCGCGAGGGCCTGGCGCTCGTCGTCGTCGAGCAGACCCGACATGCCGCCGAGCAGGAACCGCGGCCGCCGCACCGGGCTCCTGGTGTGCGTCAGCTCGTGCGCGAGAACCTCCGACACCGCCGGCCCCGAAGTCGGCACGGCCGGCAGGTGCACGGTGGTCCCGGTGGTGGCGCCCAGCGCCCCTGCCGCGGCAAGCGCATGACGTGTGTTGGGCCCGGTGGTGAACAACGGCGGCCGCGCCCGCCCGGTGATCGCCGACGCCATCGCGTGGAACGCGGTAGGCAGCGCCTGAGGCGCCTCCAACGGCCGCGCCGCGACGGCACTCTCCCAGCGCTCCCGCGGCGTGCGGCCCATCACGGACGCCGACGAGTCCCCGGCCGGTCCGATGGGATGCCCCACCGCCGAGCCGGCCGTGACGGCGCCGGTCGGATCCGGGACGTTACCGGGCGGCAGCGACGCCGCGCCGAGAACGCGAAGCCCAGACGCGCCGTCCGGATCGCTGACCACCGGCCCGGCGACCGGCTGCCCGGCCAGCGGCTCCCCGTGCCCGGCGCCAAGCCCGTGCGCATCGCCCCGCCCGGCGCCAAGCCCACGCCCATCGCCCCGCCCGGCGCCAAGCCCACGCCTATCGCCTCGCCCGGCGCCAAGCCCACGCCCATCGCCTCGCCCGGCGCCAAGCCCACGCCGATCGCCATGCAGGGCGGCGAGCCCCCGCGCATCGCCCTGCCGGGCGGCAAGCCCTTGCGCATCGCCCTGCCGGGTGGTGAGACCGTGCGGATCGCCGGAGGTGTGGCCATGGCTCCCGGCGCCGGAAGCGCCGACTCGCCCCGGCGCGAAACTTCCGGCAGAGGAACCGGCGGCTGAGCCCTGGCCTCGCGCGACGGACGGCGAACCCGACGCCGACACGGAACTCGAAGCCGACGCATGCAAGGCGGGACCGAACGCCGCAGGGTTCGCCGCACGGGAACGGTCGGAGAGGAGGCTGTTCGAGAGGGATGCCAAGCCGTACCCGCCCGGGCCGAACCCCACCATGCCGGGCAGGGCGTCGCCGTGGACGGTCGGCCCCTCCACGGCGGCACGCGACACGATGCCTGTCCCGTCGTCGAAGGCGATCGGCATCCGGGCGCCGCCCGGGGCACTTCTGTCCTCGGCCTCATGACCGTCGAGATCGTGTGCTCCGGCCCGGCCTCGCCCACCCGCGACCGGCGGAGTCGCCGACATACCGCCCCGAGCCAACGTGCCACCGGCGACCGGCTGCTCTGCGCCACCCGCGGCCGGCGTCCCACCGGCGACCGAGCGCATCGCGGCCGAAGCGCCGCCGACTGCCGAGCGCGTCGCACCGCCCGCGGCCGGCGTGCCACCGCCGCCCGAGCGCATCCCGCTGCCCGAGCCCGCTCCGCCGCCCAAGCGCGTCCCGCCGCCCGAGCCGGCCCCGGCGCCCGCTGCCGCGCCGCCGGCGATCCCTCGCCGCGCGCCCGGGGTCAGGTCGCCGGGCGCCTGGTCGCCGGCTGTCGTGGAAAGCGCCCGGAATCCCGGCCCCATGGCCAGGTCGTGGCCGGGGCTCACCGCCGGGCCGTCGGGCGGGGCGCCGACCAGGGCGCCACGCGTGGCCAGCGGCGCCCGGGCCACCCGCAGCGGGCTTGCGGGCGAGCCCAGGGAACGAGTGGGCGGCCCGACCATCGACGGCCGCCCGCTGAGGAGACGGCCGGGGGCATGACGGTCGGATGCTTGACGGGCCTGGCCGGCCGAGCCGTGCGCAGCGGCCGAGTCGGCCGGGGGGCTCGAGACCAGCGAGTGATACCAACGCATGAGGGACCACGGCGCGCGGACGGGCAGGCTCCCGGTCACGCCGGCGCCGACCGCCGGGCCACTCCCCGGACGGAAGGTGGCGCCGACCGCCGGGCCACTGCCCGGACGGGATGAACCGGTCAGCCCCGGTCGCAGGGACCGGGGCAGGAGGCGGGCGACGAAGCGGGCGGCCCGCAGGAGCGGGCGGCGGTCAGGTCGCGACCGTGAAGCCACTGTGGCACACCTCCAGCTCCTCGATCGCCAGGTCGCGCGACGACGCCGCCAGGCGCGGACCGGTCCACTTGATCGGTTTGACGTCCGTGAGCGACCACGTGCGGAACGGCTTGCCGGCCGCGGTCAGCACGCTGATCGAGCCGGTCTCCGGAGTGACCTTGTTCTCCGCCTTGCTGAAGCCGTTGCCGGAGAACTTCATCAGCCAGGTGAACAGCGCGTCCGAGTCGGTCAGGCCGCGCTTGAGCACGATGTTCGGCCAGCGCATGCGGCCGAGCAGCTTGTGCGTGTACGCGTTCTGACCGCCCTCCGGCAGCTCCTCCACGTCGACCGACACGGCGAGACCGGTCACCTCGGTGAAGGCGCCGATCTGCAGCTCGCCGATCTTGAAGATGAACTTGCCGACGAAGGGCGGATCGATCGTGTCAGCCACCCGTCACTCCTTGCCATGCGCGTTCGTTGAGGCCGCCCACCTCCCGCAGGAGGCGGATCCGGTCGCCGTGCTCCAGGTCGAGCAGCCGGTCGAAATCCCAGTGCAGGTGGTACGCCAGGAAGGCGATCTCCTGCCAGATCTCGTCGTGCGCGTAGTGCCCTAGCCCACCTCCACCGACGCCTGCGGGAAAGGGGTGCCGGGCTCCAGCGTGTCGAGGATGCTCGGGTCCTGGAAGTTGATGATGCGGTACAGGTCCTGCAGGTACGAGAAGTCGGAGACGAACAGCGACTCGATCGTCTTGGTGGTGACCCGCTGGACGGTGCCCAGCTGGATCACCACCCGGGCGAGGACGATCACCGTCGCGTACGCCTCGTTCTCCTTCACCCGGCCGTCGCGCAGCGGCTCGATCTCGTCCCGCGCGCACGCCAGCCTCATGATGCCCGTCTTGTGCAAGGTGCCGTCGTCGTCGACGTACCCCTTGGGCAGGGTGAAGGGGAACTCGGTCTGAAGCCCGCTCATGCCCGGTGGATTCCTTCGTGGGTGATGACGACCTTCTCCGTGGCGACCTCGTTGGCGCCCGCGTCGAGCTCGGCGCCGGTCCACTTGGACACCCAGCCGCGCTCGAAGTTCCAGCGGGCGACCTCGGCCTTCATCGAGTCCTTGATGACGATCGAGCCGTCCCGGCGGGCCTGGTCGATGTCACCGTCCTCGACCTGCTTGCGCCATTCCCACAGCGCCTTGGACTCGTCGATGCGGCGCTCGAGGGTGATGTCGCTCCACTTCATCGCCCCGGGCATCTTGATGATCCGCATCTTTCCGTCCTTGGTGGCCTCCTTGTACTCGATCGTCTCGGTCTCCGACTCGACGCCCGAGCACTTGCGGAAGCTCGCCATCTCCACTCCGCCGATCTCCAGGACGAAGTTGAACGTTGCCATCAATTCAGGCACGAAGGACCCCTATCACTCGCTTGCGGCTCCGCCGCCCTGCCACTGACTGATCCGGAAAATCACGAACTCGGCCGGCTTCACCGGCGCGATGCCGATCTCGACGATGAGCTTGCCCTCGTCCACCGAGAACGCCGGGTTGTTGCTCTCGTCGCACAGCACGTAGAACGCCTGCTCGGGAGTGGCGCCGACGAGCGCGCCCTGCATCCAGAGGCCGCGCAGGAACGAGGTGATGTTCCGCTTGACCCGCTGCCACAGATCGAAGTCGTTGGGCTCGAACACCGCCCACTGGGTGCCGCGCTGGATCGACTCCTCGACGAAGTTGAACAGCCGCCGGACGTTGATGTAGCGCCAGCTCGGGTCGGTCTTGGCGAGCGTGCGCGCGCCCCAGATCTTGGTGCCGTAGCTGCCGAACGAGCGGATGCAGTTGACCCCGTCGGGGTTCAGCAGGTCCTGCTCGCCGCTGGTCACGTTGTTCTCCAGGCGGACGATGCCGCGCAGCGCCTCGTTGGCCGGCGCCTTCCAGACTCCGCGAGCCGCGTCGGTGCGGGCCCACACGCCGGCCACGTGGCCCGAGGTCGGCACGGTCAGGTAGAGCTCGCCGTTGGTGGCGCCGGGGCGTGCGAGCGGGTTGTTGACCACCACGTTCGGGTAGTACAGCGCGGCGAACGCGGAGTCGCGGGCCAGCCGGGCCCGCCACTCGAGGGCGCGGGTCGCGTTGAGCCCGGGCGGGGTGTCGAGGATGGCCATTTTGTTGTGGCTGGCCTCGCAGAAGTCGACCAGCTGCTGCTGGGCGGCGAGGAACATCTCCTCGTCGACCGAGCCGTCGTCGCGGGTGGCGACCGTGACCAGGTCGGGGATGGCGACCATGGTGACGTTCTCCGCGATCGCGAGGCCTTGGTAGCCCGTGCGGTCGGACTCGCTGCCGACCAGGTCGGCCGGGGTCACCGATTTCGCCGAGACCGGCGGCGACTCGAGCGAGTAGCGGCCCGGGGCCGGGGTGCGCTCGGCGAGCGAGGCGCCCTGCAGCGGCTGCACCTCGATGCGGACGAACTTGGACCGGTCGTTGACGGTCTTCTCCACCGTACGGGTGCTGCGGCCCTGGAACTGCAGGCCGCTCAGCTCCTCGCGCAGCGCGCCGCCCTCGTAGACGCGCAGCGTGTACTCGCCGGCGCCGTTGCTCGACGAGCCACCCTCGCCACCCTCGCCCTCCTGCGGCGGCGGAGGCGGCGGGACGACCTCGACCTCGAGGTTGCGGCCCGGCTCGACCGCGGACAGCTGGAGGCTCGGGGTGTCGGGCTTGTCGGCCGTGGGCAGCGTCAGCGACGGCCGGCCGCCGGTCGCGTCGTCGCCCTCGGTGGTGGGGATGCGGCAGATGTACGCCTTGCCGCCGCCGTTCTCGAAGAAGCCGCGCACGGCGAGCGGCAGCACCGCCCCGCGCACGAAGCCGCCGTAGATCCGCTCGAACTGCGGCCAGCTGGTGACCAGCTGCGGTTTGACGCCGGTGGGGTCGGTCGGGTCGCCCTGCCCGGCGTCGTAGCGCTCGGTGAAGCCGACGAACGCGGCGACCGCGGTGCCCACCCCCTCGATGGGCATGGAGCCGCTGGGTTGCTCCTCGATGTAGACGCCCGGTGCTCCGTAGGACGCGGCCATGAAGTCTTCCCCCTGTCAGGCCTGGACCGCGCTGGTCAGCAGCGCGGGGTCTAGGTCGGATTCGTAGAACTCCCCGTAATGGAGTGGCGGAAATATGCGCATCATCGGATGCTGCGACGAGCAGGCAACGACCTTGACTCGCGGGAACCGGTGCACTATCACGTGGACCAGATCACCGGTCGATCGCTTGTCGAGGTCGAGCACGATCACGTCGGGCAGGGCCTGGCACAGCCGGTCGAGCACGTCGACGCCCGCGGTGTCGACGAGCTCGATGCCGTCCACCCGCAGGATCTGCTCGAGGCCGAGGCGGTGCAGGGCCTCGAAGTCCCCCATGAGGACCCGCGTCATCGCCTCACCCCCGCTGGAAAGCCGCTGAATCGCCGCCATGAGTGAGCCTGCCTCGCGTACGCGGGGAGCCATAAGGTGCGGCGGTGCAGCCTTAGGTGCACCGATCGTGTTCGCCCCTTGCCGCGTCGCAAGCAAGCCCAGGATGCTGAGTCCGGAGGTGGGCCGGTGAAGCTTTCCGACAGGCATGGGCCGGTTCACGAAGAACAACCGTCACGTCCTGCCGTCGCCGACCATGTGGCCCGCATACCGGCGGATAGTCCTGGCCTTACGGCCGGAAACCAAGCGGTGGCAAGGCTTTTCACTCAGCCCAAGCTTTCCGTCAGCAAACCCCATGACGCGTACGAGCGGCAGGCGGACGCCGTCGCCGAAGGGATCCTCGACGAGTCGCTCGGGCCCGCGCCCTCGATCTCGCGCCTGGTCACGCCGTCGGCGGACGCGGGTGAGCCGCCGGAGTTGCCACCCGGCCTGGAACGGACGATCGCGTCGCCCGGCCCGGGCAAGCCGATCCCCGATGATGTGCGCGCCCGGATCGAGGCCTATCTCGGTGTGCCGATGCGCAACGTGCAGGTGCACGACGACCCGCGGGCGCAACTGGCGGCCGCGCAGCTGCATGCGCGGGCGTTCACGGCCGGCGAGCACATCTTCCTCGGCGCGGGCGAGTCGGCGGCCGACCTGACGCTGATGGCGCACGAGGCTACCCACGTCGTGCAGCAGACGAAGGTCGGGATCTATCGCGACTCCGGTGGTTTCCTGTCCGGGGCGATCGCCGATCTCGTCCGGACGGTGCCGGGTTACGACATGCTGACGGTAGTCGCCGGCTACGACCCGATCGCCAACCGGAACGTGGATCGCAGCCCGGAAAACCTGACGCGGGGCGTGCTGGGGCTGGTGCCGTTCGGGAACGTGGTCGCCGGCAAGCTGATCGAGCTGGGCATCGTGCAGGGCGCGTTCCGGATGATCGACGACGGGCTGCGCCAGCACAACCTGACGCTGCAGCGCATCCAGGGCGAGGTCGACCAGGCCTGGAAAGAGATCGACCTGACCGACCCCGACGGCGCCATCACCATCGTGCGGCGGCACGTGAGCGGGCTGTATGCGGACGCCCTGGCCTTCGTGAAGGGCATCTACGACGCGATCGTGCAGCTGATCCGGGACGCGGCGGTCGGACTGGCGGAGAAGCACCTGGTCGGTACGCCGGTGTGGGAGCTGGCCAAGAAGGTGCTGCACCAGGATCCACTGCGCGGGACGCCGGTCGAGGCGACCACGGTGGAGATCCTGAGCGACTTCCTGACGCTGATCGGCAAGCAGGAGGCGCTCGCGCAGATGCGGGAGCGCGGGACCCTGCAGAAGACCGCCGACTGGCTGGACGCGCGGATCGCGCAGTTCCTCGGGATCCTCGGCGAGCTGTCGGCGCTCTTCCAGGCCGGGTGGGAGGCGATCCAGCCGGCGAACATCGCGAACCTGGCCGACAACCTGTCGGCGCTGGCGGCACGGGCGAAGGGGCTGATCACTCGGATCGGGGCCTTCGCGTCCGAGGTGCTGACCGAGGTCGTGAAGCTGATCAAGGACGCGCTGCTGGAGTGGCTCAGCCGCGAGGGCGCCAAGTTACGCGGGTTCCGGCTGCTGACCGTGATCCTCGGGCAGGATCCGATCACCGGCAAGGCGGTCCCGCGCACCGCGGAGAACCTGATCGGCGGGTTCATCGCGCTGCTTCCCGGCGGCGAGGCGACGTACCAGAAATTGGCGGAAGCCGGCGTCATAGCCGACGCCGCCGCCCAGATCGAGGGGGCCATGAGCCGTCTCGGGATCAGCCTCGACATGATCACCGGCACCTTCCGGGCGATCTGGGACTCGCTGTCGCTCGAAGATCTGATCAACCCGCTCGGCGCCTTCGTCCGGATCCTGGACAAGTTCGGCGAGCCGCTGGGGCGGATCGTCGAGTTCGCGGGCGAGGTGCTCAAGGTCGTCGTCACGCTGATCCTGCGGCTGATGAACTTCCCGCCCGACCTGCTCGGCGGCATCATCGACAAGGCGATGGCCGCGATCGAGGACATCAAGCGCGACCCGGTCGCCTTCCTCGTCAACATGCTGGAGGCCCTCAAGCAGGGCTTTCTCGGCTTCGTCGACCGGGCGGTCGGCTACCTCCTCTCCGGGCTCGCCGACTGGATCTTCCGGGGGCTCGGCGCGCTCGGCATCCAGAAGCCGGCCGACCTGTCGTTCGGCTCGATCCTCACGCTCGTGCTGCAGGTCCTCGGCGTCACCGCCGACAAGCTGTGGAAGAAGCTCGGCGACCACGTCGGCCAGGACGTCGCCGACAAGCTGCGCAAGGGCGTGGCGATGGCCGAGGGCGCCTTCGACTTCATCAAGGATGTGCAGGAGAACGGCGTCGGCGCGATCTGGAAGCACGTCGAGAGCCAGCTCGGCAACCTGTGGGACATGCTGCTCGGGATGGTGAAGGACTGGATCGTCGGCGAGATCGTCGAGAAGGCCACCGTCAAGCTGATCTCGATGCTCGACCCGACCGGCATCATGGCCGTGGTCAACAGCTCGATCGCGTTCTTCAAGGCCGTCCAGTCGGTGATCGAGTACGTCCGCGAGATCCTCCTGATCGTCAACGACTACGTGACCACGCTCGCCGCGGTCGCCGCCGGCAACGTGCAGGCCGGCGCGCAGAAGGTCGAGCGGGGACTCGCGTCGGCGGTGCCGGTGGCGATCGGGTTCCTCGCCAACCAGGTCGGGCTCGGCGACGTGCCGGAAAAGCTGGTGGAGCTGATCGGCAAGCTGCGCGAGCTGATCGACAAGGCCCTGGACTGGCTGTTCGCCAAGGCGGTGCAGCTGGGCAAGTCGGCGCTGTCGGCGCTCGGCCTGGGCGGCCCGGAGTCGCCCGACAAGGCCGCCGATCCGAACGACGTGCGGGCGATCGCCGGGGAGAAGGCCGCCGCCGCGCTGTCCGGCCTGGACGACGAGGCCAAGATGGAGGCGGCGCTCGCGGCGATCCGGGCCGAGCTGGCCCCGCAGGGCCTGTCCCTGCTGGAGTTCACGCCGTACGACGAGGCCGGCAACTCGTACCTGATGGCCGCGGCCAGCCCCAAGGTGAAGGTCGGCAAGAAGACCGGGCCGGCGGCCGCGAAGACGCCGATGGCCTCCTGCCGGCTGCGGGTCACCATGCATTTCGCCGACGTCGACGCCGCCTCCGGCTTCGCCGCCGACCGCAACTTCTACGACGACAACGTGCCGAAGGGCCGCGGCGGCAGCGAGACCGACGACGAGTTCGGCCGGCAGAAGACGTCCCTGGTCGCGCCGCCCCCGTCGAACCTCCTGCCCGGCCGGGGCAAGATGGGCGGCGGCGGGCGCGGCCTGGTGATGC
The DNA here is from genome assembly GCF_050942195.1 of Actinoplanes sp. CA-142083. NCBI lineage: Bacteria > Bacillati > Actinomycetota > Actinomycetes > Micromonosporales > Micromonosporaceae > Actinoplanes > Actinoplanes sp. CA-142083. The sequence goes on along the minus strand of NZ_CP192076.1, from coordinate 4,445,899 downwards.
TCAAGCCGCCCGAGGGCGCCACCAAGGTGAAGCTGGCCAGCTGGAACACCGGCGCGCCGGTGCCCGAGACCAACGACAGCCACGCCGAGCGGCAGTTTCTCGACTGGTTCCGCACCGAGCGCCCGGACGGCCTGATCAAGGTGGAGCTCCAGATCAATCTGAGCCCGTGCAGCCACTGCGCGGCGTCACTGGCGGGCGTGGCCGGCGAGTTCGAGCGGGTCATCTCGTGGGACAAGGCCTATCTCGGGTACGACCGGGAGACCAAACAGCTCCTCGCGAACTGCACCACGGTCGAGGACGTCGCGGCGGTCGCCTCCGCCTGGCAGAAGGGCTCGTGGGCGGACGTGGCGCTCACCAACGCCGAGAAGGAGAAGCAGCGCAAGGAGGCGTTCGCCCACTACGAGAAGATGTCGGTGCTCGTCTAGGGTCTGTCCTGCCGATCGCGCGGGAGCGAGGCGAGGTCCAGGCGGTGGCTGACGTCGGCCGCGAAACGGTCGCATCCCGGTGTTGGATTCGGCCGTTTCGCGGCCGCCGTCAGGCGCCGCCTGGGCCACGCCGCAGCCCCTCGTGATCGGCAGGACAGACCCTAGGCGTACTCGACGAAGATCGGGTCCTCGGCGAGCGGGAGCTCGGCGCCGGGAGAGGGCCGATCGACGCGGCCGTCCAGGTGGTGGACCGCGGCGATCGGGGCGTCGACGGGCATCGTGGCGGTGCCGGACTGGGTCCAGCGGACGGCGGCGCGGCGGGTACCGACGATCAGCTCGCACTGCCAGGCGTTCTCCGGCAGGCCGGCGGCGCTTCCGTGGCCGCAGGAACGGCTCTGGGCGGCCGCCAGCCAGTGCTGGAGGGTGTCGACCGCGCGGGCGGCGGCCGTGGGCTCTCCGCCGTCGGCCTGCAGGACTATGGGGATCTTCGTGCCGCCCCAGTTGTAGAAGTACATGCGCTCCAGGTTGTAGTTGCGGGCGTAGAGGCCGACCAGGAAGAAGCGGACCGCGTAGTTGCGGGCGGTGGTGGCGTCCAGCGGCTTCTGGAGGGCGATCGTGTACGTGGTGCCGGTATTCCACAGGCGCGGGTGCACCTCCGCGTCGTGCAGCAGCTGGTCGACCCGGCCGAGCAGGTCGAGCATCGTCTCGGGCGGGTCGGAGGCGGCCTGCTGGAACAGCTTGATCCCGGCCACGTCGCAGTACCGATAGCCGCCCAGCTGGGCGAAGCGGGTCAGCACGCGCTGGCCCTCCTCGGTCCACAAGTTGCCCATGCCGGGGCACACGACGGTCGCCATCGGGTCGGCGGCGCGGATGATGTCGGAGGCCCGCCGGGTCATCGCGACCATGGTCTCCGGCGAGCCGGTGTACATCCGCTTGTCGTTGGCCAGGACCCACAACTCGTACGCCTCGATCCGCCCCCGATAGCGGCCGGCGACCGCCCGCACGTAGGCGTCCCAGTCGGCCAGGTCGTCGGGCGGCGACGACCGGGCGCCCTCGGGATAGACCGACAGCGCGCCGCCGGGCGCCGCCCAGGACGGGGTGCCGCCGAAGACGTACAGGGCCGGCAGCCCGGCCTTCCGCGCCCCGGCGACCAGGCCGTCGAGGGTGCGCCAGTCGTACGCCCGGCGCCGCGGCTCGACCTGCGACCAGCGGGTCTCGCTGTCCCAGAGCCGGACCGCGCCGAGGTCGAAGCCGGGCATGTCGCCGCTGGAGCTGTTCAGGGTGGCGCCGAACAGGGTGCGGGGCACGGGCGCCGGCGTGAGCGTCCACGCCGGACCGGTGACCTGCTGGGCTGTGCCGGCGACGCTCGGGACGGGCCGGCCGTCCGGCCGCAGCACGACGATGACCACGGCCGCGACGGCGGCGACCAGGGCGGCCGCCGCCAGCAGCAGCGCCCGGTTGTGGGTGCGCTTGGCCGGTGCTTCCGTTTCCTGCCCCGGCGTTTCCTGCCCCGGCGTTTCCGGTTCCGGTTTGCCGGGGCCGCCGCTCCAGGCCGCGTACAGCTTGTCGATCGTCGGGCGGTCGGCCCCGCAGGCCCGCGCGATGCTCTCGATCGGCGCGAAGGTCTGCGGCACCGACTGACCGGCGCAGTAGCGGTGCACCGCCGACTTGCTGAGGTTCGCCTTCCGGGCGATCTGCGCGTAGCTGTAACCGTGCCGATCCTTGAGCTCGGTCAGAAGTTCACCGATCAGTCGCTGCTGCACCGTCCCGCCCCCATGAAAGTCGTCCCAGGACAGTCCGTTTCCGCAGCTCAAACGGCATGCGTCGTCCCACCGTCCCAGACGTCCGGCACATTGTTGCCCACCAATTGCCCTCGTGCAAAGCTCCGCCGCACAAGCCTTCACACGGGGGGATTCCATTGATCAGTACGCAGTTACGCCGCTGGACGAGCACCGCGGCGGCCGCGCTTCTCGGCGCCACGATCGCCGCGGTCGGCATCGCGTCGCCGGCACTGGCTGAACCACATGCCGACGCCAAGTCGTGCGACGTCCAGGGCGACGTCTTCCTCTCCGATCCGATCGGCGCGCCCTACGACAACGGCACCGGCGCTTCCGGGATCGACTCCTTCTACGGCACCGGGCTGATGCTCCTGTCCGGCAGCTTCAACGCCGTCGCCAAGGGCCGGGCCTATCTGAAGGCCGGCGACTACTTCAGCATCGATCACACCAACCAGACGGTCCCGGCCAGCGGTCACTTCCAGCAGTTCACGACCGGCCAGCTGGCGGGCAAGCTGGGCAACGACTTCACCTGGCACTACTGCGAGAAGATCAAGCACCTTGACGACCGGACCAACACCTGGCTGGACCGGGCGCCGTCCGACGGCTATTACGAGACGAGGCAAGTGATCGGCGCCCACATGGGCGTGCGGCTGTGCATCACCCGGCCCAGCGTCAGCGACAAGGCCCGCTGTGTCGGCGACAACGGCAGCGCCGGCTGGTACGTCGACAACAACGACGAGAACACCTGGTTCGACAGCTATCCCATTCCCGACACAACCGGACCGGACGAGCCGACGCCTCCCAGTGGCGGGGGAAGCCAGTCGCCCAACCTCCTCGTCATGCAGGCCAACACCGGCGACCTCTTCACCCGGGACAGCGGAGGGTCGATGCACAACCTGCAGCTCGGGATGATGCGCGGCACGAGCCCGGCGACCTCGGACGGGCAGATCGCGTTCCAGGCCAACACCTCGAACCTCTTCACCCGGTCGGTCGGCGGCGGCGTCCACGACACGGGGTACGGGATGATGGCCGGCACCAGCCCCGCGATCTCGGGCGGGCAGATCGCGTTCCAGGCGAACAACACGCTGCTGCACACCCGCAACATGAACACCGGCCAGACCACCGACCTGCGTCTGGGCATGATGGCCGGCAGCAGCCCGTCGATCGCCGGTAACACCAGCAGCTGGCGGATCGCGTTCCAGGCCAACGACGGCTTCCTCTACTACCGCGACTCCGGCGGCGCCACCGTCAACACCGGTTACGGCATGATGCGCGGCACCAGCCCGGCCATCACCAAGCTCTCCAACGGCACCTACGTGACCGCGTTCCAGGCCAACAACAGCCTGCTCTACTCCTACATCAACGGCACCGCGACCGACCTGCGGCTGGGCCTGATGACCGACACCAGCCCGTCGATCGCCTCCTCCGGAACGGCGTGGACGATCGCGTTCCAGGCGAACACCGGATCCCTGTTCACCCGCAACAGCGCCGGCGCCACGGCCGACACCGGCTGGGGCATGATGGCCCACACCAGCCCGTCCAGCCGCGGCAACCGGATCGCCTTCCAAGCCAATACCGGCTTCCTTTACTACCGCGACGGCAACGCCATGGCCGTGGACACCCGCTACGGCATGATGGCCGGCACCAGCCCAGGCGCCTGACCAACCTCGGGGGGAGGCGGCGCCGGGCTCTGGCGGGCCCGGCGCCGCCTCGTGGTCAGTCCCGCTTGGCCGCGCGGACGGTGATCTGCTGAGTCGGCGGGCCGGCCGTCGCCCGCAGGGCCGCGTCGACGGTGACCGTGACGACCAGGTCGAGGCCCGGTTTGAGCTGGCCGCCCAGGGCCGACCAGAAATCCGAGTTCTCCGAGCCGTCGCCGCTGCGCAGGCGCAGGGTCGGCATCGGGCGCACGTCGGCGAAGGCGCCCTTCAGATGTTCCTTGCTGATCGTCGGGTGCAGCAGCAGCGCGTTGAGCACGTCGCCCAGCAGGGAATGCTCGTCGCGGACCTCGCTGGTCCAGGCGGTCACGAGGTAACGGCAATCGACGCGGGGAAGCGGGTCGCGCCGGTACCGGCGGCCGTCCTCCTCCTCGATGATCACCTCGCCGTAGTCGCGCTCGGCCAGGTTGGGGCGGATGTCCCACAGGTAGAGGTCCACGGTGGGCTTGGTGGACAGGGCGGCCGACCACTCGCCGTCGGGCGCCTCGAAGGCGATGTCGACGTCGCGGGCCGGCAGGGGCACGACCTCGCGGAGGAAGGCCTCGAGCGTCTCATCCAGCAGGTGCAGCATCGGCCTACTCCTTGACCAGCTTCATTCTTTGACAAGATCGAAGTAGCGGTCGAACTCCTTCTCGGTGCGCAAGCGGCCGAGCTTCTGAAACTCGCGCTTCACCGACAGGACCGCGTGGCGCATGGTGATCGGGCTGTCCTCGGCGGCGGCCAGGAACGCGGCGCCCAGCGCGGCGTTGCTGATCACGCCACCGGTGATCTTGAACTGGCGGGCGAGGAACTCGACATCGAGATCGCCGGCGAGCGGGGCGGTCGGCGGGAACGTGCGCGACCAGATCTGGCGGCGCTCGGGCTCCTCGGGCGGCACGAAGTCGATCGCCACCGAGATGCGGCGCAGGAAGGCGGGGTCGATGTTGCGCTGCAGGTTGGTGGCGAGCACGACCAGGCCGTCGTACGTCTCGAGGCGCTGCAGAAGATAGGCGACCTCGATGTTCGCGTACCGGTCGTGGGCGTCGCTGACCTCGGAGCGCTTGCCGAACAGGGCGTCGGCCTCGTCGAAGAACAGGACCAGGTCGCCGGCGGCCGCGGCGCCGAAGATGCGCTCGAGGTTCTTCTCGGTCTCGCCGATGTATTTGCTGACGACGGCGGAGAGGTCGACCTTGTACAGATCGAGGCCGAGCTCGCCGGCGACGACCTCGGCGGCCAGGGTCTTGCCGGTGCCGGAGGGGCCGGCGAAGAGAGCGACGACGCCGGTGCTGGCGGTGGCGCGGAACTGCCATCGGCCGTAGACGGTGTCGCGCTCGCGGTGGCGGGAGGCGAGCTCGCGCAGCTGGGTGGCCTCCTCGGGCGGGAGGATCAGGTCGTCCCAGGCCCGGCGGGGGCGGATGCGGACGGCCACGCCGTCGAGGTGGCCGCCGGCCAGGCGGCGGACGGCCGGGGCGACCACGCCGCCGTCGGCGCCGGCCGCGGCGGTGACGAGCCGCAGTTGCTCGCGGCTCAGGCGGTACGCGGGGTCGGGGTCGCGTCCCATCGCCTTCTGCCAGTCGTCGATGCCGGCCGCGCCGTCGTGGACGGTGATCTCGCGCCAGGGGCGATCGGGGACGGACTCGAGGGGTTGCTCGCCCTGGGAGGAGAGGACCCAGCCGAGGTGGGTCGCCCGCAGGACCACGTCGCTGCCGGCGGGCGTGATCGGGCCCGCCAGATCGAGGACCACCGTGGACCGGGTGATCGTCGCTTCCCGCACGACCGCCTGCCAGGCCGCGTCGGTTTCGGGTGGCGGAACGATCAGGAGGCCGCGCTCGCCGAGGGCATGGAGGCGGGACTCACGGTCACCGCCGTGCACGAGCAGCAATTCCGGCTTGTTCGAAATATCGCCCGAACGGCGGGACGTGCCCGGCGGCAGGGCGGGGTCGGGTGAGTCGTCGCCCTGGAGGTGCCAGACGAGGCGGGTGGCGGGCTCTGCCGTCTGGGTGGCCCAGGGGCCGTCGCCGGAGAGCTTGGCCAGGGCCGCGCGGATCAGGCCGCCGCCGGGCGCGAGGGCCCGCGAGCCGATGTGGTCGTCCTCGAAGAAGATGCGGTTGAGGGTGGCCAGGGTCAGCCGCGGGAGCTGCACCGAGTCCTGGATGTAGGCGACGAGGCGCTGCCGTGCCGGGGACATCTCGACGGCGACCAGCAGGGCGAGCACCTCCGCCTCGCCCTGGCTCAGGCCCGCGCTGCGGGTCACGCCGGCGAAGGCGTCGGCCGACTCGAAGGCGGCCCGCGCCTTCAGGACCGGGGCGGCGGCGCCGGCGCGGACGGCGGCCACCCGCTCGGGACCGGGGCCGTCGAGGCCGGGCAGCGTGCCCAGCAGCCGCTCGACCTCCTCGTCGGCGACGTACAGGCCCGCGAAGTCGCGCGGAGGCCGGCCCTCGGCCAGGCGGCAGATCAGGGCCTCGCGCTGCAGGAGCGCGTCGGCCAGGACGGTCCAGGGCTCGACCACCGGGTCAGATCACGCCCTCGCGGGTGGCGACCGCCACGGCCTGGGCGCGGGTGCGGCAGTTCAGTTTGGTCAGGACGTCGTGCACCACGTTTTTCACCGTGCGCTCCGAGAAGCACAGGTCTTCGGCGATGCCGCGGGTGTCCATGCCGTCGGCGAGCAGGCGCAGCACCGAGCGCTCCCGGGTATTGAGCCCGGCCGGGCCCAGGTGGGAGGTCTGGGTGACGTGCAGCAGCAGCCGCGCCAGCATGTCGGCGGGGAGCGCGACGTTACCGGCCACGACCGAGCGCAGGCTGGTCACCAGGGTGTCGGCGGTGAGCGAGCGGTGCGGCAGGATCGCGCTGACGCCGGCGTCGACCATCTCGCGGACGGCTTGCTCGGTGACGTCGCGGACGGTGGCGACCAGCCGTGTGCCGCGGGTGTCGACCAGGCGCACGGCCCGGCGCAGGGTCGGTCCCGCGTACTCGAAGACGAGCACGTCGAGGTCGTTGATGGCCGGTTCGGGGGACAGCGCCGCGCTCTCGCCGCGCACGACGAAGTCGGCCTGTTGCAGGCAGGCCGCCATGCCGCGCCGGACGATGGCATGGCTGTCATCGATCCAGACGGTAGGCGGCCGTGATGAGATCATGCGTTCCCCCTGGTCAGCGCCCGATGTGCGGGCGACTGCCCAGACATGATGGCCCGGAAAAGTCGATCAATACAATAGCTCGATCGGCTCTGTCGTTGATCCAACTCTGTTGCCCCTTTCGCTGCCCTTTCGTGCAACACCCCCGGCACGTATACAGAGTGGCCCACATATACAAGCTGGACGGCGGTGTCTACTCTCGGGACATGCCGAGGTACTCCGCCGAACAGATCTACGGTTTCGCCCGCCGCGCCGGCTTCACGCCGGACGAGTCGGCCACCATGACCGCGATCGCGCTGGCCGAGTCCAACGGCAACTCCAAGGCGCACAACGCCGTCGGGGAGGACTCCCGGGGGCTCTGGCAGATCAACGGCAAGGCCCACCCGGATTTCCTGAGCAAGTACAACCTCTTCGATCCGATCGACAACGCCAAGGCGGCCTTCGAGATCTCCCACCGCGGCGAGGACATCTCACCGTGGACGACGACTCACGGCGGCCTCAGCTCGCCATACGTCCGGTTCAAAGAGGACGCTCAGGCCGCCGCGATCGCGTACGGCGACGGGCCCGGGCGCGGCGTGTTCACCGGCACCCGCGGCTACGGCGACCACAAGCCGGCCCACGACGGCAACGACCCGGCCGGCGTGGCGCTGCACGACGTGGCGGGCTCGCCGTCCTCGTCGTCCGGGTCCTCGACGCTGGCCGCGTTCGCGTCCCCGGTCGCCGCGCCGGCCGGCGGCAACGCCTCACTCGACACTTTCCTCAATGTCGCCAAGGCGCAAATCGGTGATCGTTATGTGTTCGGCGCCGAGGTCAAGCTGAGCGACCCCAATCCCAGCGTTTTCGACTGCTCGGAATTCACCCAGTGGGCCGCTTTCCAGGCCGGGGCGAAAATCCCGGATGGCGCCACCGCGCAATATCTGCACTTCAAAGAAAAAGGTCTGCTGATTGATCCGGCGCAGGCAAAGAACACGCCCGGCGCCCTGCTGTTCTCCTTCGACCGTGAGCCGCGCCCCGGCGACGGCCGCACCCCGGGCGCGCACGTCGCGATCAGCCTCGGCAACGGCAAGGTCGTCGAGGCGGCCAACCCGCGCGTCGGCGTGCGCGAGTCCAACGCCGGCAACCGGTTCGAGTTCGCGGCGATCATCCCGGGCATCTCCGACGGCAGCGCCACCCCGATCGCCAACCCGGTGATGCAGCCGCTGTCCTCGCTGGTGCCGCAGGCGCTGCCCGCGACCCTGCCTGCGCCGCTCGCGCCCGCGCCTCCCCCGCCGCAGCTGGGCGGCCCCGACACCGACCGCGACGGGCTCAGCGACGCGCTCGAGCGCCGCTACGGGATGGATCCGCTGCGTGCCGACACCGACGGCGACAACCTGACCGACGCGCAAGAGCTGATCACGTACGGGACCGACGCGCGCAAGGCGGACAGCGACGGCGACAGCCTCAACGACGCGTTCGAGCTGGCCCAGGGCCTCGACCCGCGCTCGCCCGACTCCGACAACGACGGCCACATGGACGGCTCGCTCACCCCGATCGCCCGGACCGACACCGACGCCGACGGCCTCGACGACAACCTCGAGCGCGTGCTCGGCTTCAACGCGCAGGTGGCCGACTCCGACTCCGACGGTTTCAGCGACGCCCTCGAGTACCACTCCGGCTCCGGCGCCCTCGACCCCAACGACAACCCGCTGCTGCACCAGCCGGGCGCGCTCGGCCAGCAGCAGAACCCGCTGGGTCAGCAGGCCAATCCCCTGGGCCAGCCGGTCAACTCGCTGGGCCAGCAGGTCAACGCGTTCGGGCAGCAGCCGGGAGTGTCGCCGGGTCTCGATCAGATACCAGGCGGTCAGCTAACCGACGTCACCGATCTTCAGTGAGCGGGTTGATGCGACCATCGTGGACGTGGAGCTGACCCTGCCCGACGAGCTGGTGGCCCTGGCGCCCGGCGTGCCCACGCGCGTGCCCGTCCAGCTGCGCAATCCGTACGCTCAGCCGCTCGAACTGCGGATCTTCCTGGCCCGCGGGCGCGCGGCCGGGTGGGCCACCGTGGACCCGCCGTCGCTCAGCCTCGCGCCCGGCGAGACGGCCGAGGTCGGGGTAGTCCTGCAGACGCCGCCAGAACAGCCGCCGAGCTCCTCGCTGGTGCCCTTCACCGTGCACGCCGAGGAGGCGTCGACCGGCGAGCCGGCCGGTTTCGCGACGGCGCTGCTCAAGGTCGCGCTGCCGGTCCCGGTCACCGGGTCACTCGCGGCCCGGCGCGAGAAGAACACGTACGACCTGTGGCTCGCCAACGACACGCAGCGGGCCGCCCCCCTGCGGATCACCGGGCAGCTCGACCCGCCGGCCGGCTCGGTGCGGGTGGAACCGGACGCGGTGCTGCTCGAGCCGGGGATGCGGGCCCAGGTGACGGTGCGGGCCAAGCCCGGGCGGCCGATCACCGGGCAGCCACGGTCCTGGGCGCTGGTGGTCAAGGTCTCCGACGTGTACGACGCCGAGCGCGAGCCCTACCTGACGCAGGTCGCGACCGGGCGGAGCAAGCCTCTCGTACGCGCCTTCGTGCTGGCCGGCGTGGCGGCGCTGATCTGCGTGGCGGCGGCCGCGGCGATCGCGCTCAACGGCGGCGGCAGGGGCCTGTTCTCGTTCCGCGGCAAGAACGCGGCGACGACCCAGCCGGCGACCGTCGCCCCGGCGACCGTCAACCGGCCGTACGCGTTGATCGAAGTCTTTCCGCACAAGGGCGCCGACGGCGGCAAGGCGGCCGCGCAGGCCGAACAACAGAAGCTGGCGGCGCAGGGCATGCCGGTGCGCCTGGTCGACAGCCTCGCGTCGGATGTGCTGTCCGACGAGGAGGGCGGCTTCTACGTGCTCTTGCAGGACGGTTTCCAGGGAACGGCGCAGGCGGAGGCCTATTGCGCGCAGTGGCGCGCGGTAGCTCCGAAGTGCCAGGTCACGTCATAGGGTCGGGAGCATGAGGATGCAGTACGGGTTGGGGATCGACCTCGGCACCACCCACACCGCGGCGGCGGTCTGGGCGGAGGGCCGGGTCGAGGTCGCGCGCCTGGGTGGGCGGCGCGCCGAGATCCCGTCGCTGGTCTTCGTGAAGCCCGACGGCGGCCTGCTGATCGGCGAGGCGGCCGAGCGGCGCGGGCAGTCCGAGCCGGCCCGCCTGGCGCGGGAGTTCAAGCGCCGCATGGGCGACCCGGTGCCGATCCTGGTGGGCGGGTCGCCGTTCTCGGCGCACGCGCTCACGGCCAAGCTGCTGCGGCACGTGCTCGACACGGTGACGCAGCTGCAGGAAGGACCGCCGGCGGCGATCACGATCACCCATCCGGCCAACTGGGGGCCGTACAAGAGGGAGCAGCTCGACCAGGCGGTGCGCCTCGCGGACGCCGGGACCGTGCGGATGCGCAGCGAGCCGGAAGCGGCGGCCCTGCAGCACGCGACGGCCCGGCGGATCGCGAGCGGCGAGACCGTTGCGGTGTACGACCTGGGCGGCGGGACGTTCGACGTCGCGGTGCTGCGCCGCGACGGGGACGGGTTCGTGGTGCTCGGGGAGCCCGAGGGCATCGAGCAACTGGGCGGGATCGACTTCGACGAGGCCGTCTTCGGGTACGTGCTGGGCGTCCTCGGCAGCAAGGCCGAGGGGATGGACCCGGCCGATCCGGAGGCGGTGGCCGCGCTGTCGCGGCTGCGGCGGGACTGTGTGGAGGCCAAGGAGGCGCTGTCCTTCGACACCGAGACGATGATCCCGGTGGCGCTGCCCGGGCTGCACACCCGCGTACGGCTGAACAGGTCCGAGCTCGAGGCGATGATCCAGCCGTCGCTGGCCGACACGGTGGCGGCGACGGCGCGGGCGCTGCGCGGGGCGGGGGTCGAGCCGGCCCAGCTGAGCGCGATCCTGCTGGCCGGCGGATCGTCGCGGATCCCGCTGGTGTCGCAGCTGTTGTCGACCGAGTTCCAGCGGCAGGTGGTGGCCGACCCGCACCCGGAGCACAGCATCGCGATGGGCGCGGCGGTCGCCACGGCTTCGGTGCTGGGTGGGGGGTCGCCGTTCTCGGGAGCGGTGCCGCCACCCCGGCCCTCGGGCGAGCGCGCCGGTAACGCCACATTGGTGGATATGCCGGCCGGCGGGTATTCGCCGGTTTCGTCCCCGCAGAGGGGTGGGGCAGCGGCTGCAGGCGCGGCGGGAATGGGCGCGGCTGCGGGCGCCGCGGCGGGTCCGGCAGGGGCAGGCGCGGCGGGGCTTTCGACGCCCGGGCAGGCCGCCAACCGGCCTGGGCCGGGCGGGAGCGGGCCATCGGGCGGGAGCGGGCCATCGGGCGGAAGCGGGCCATCGGGCGGCAACGGGCCGGCGCCGGTCGCGCCGGGATACGACGGCAACAACCCGGTCAGTGGCGGACCGACGAACTACGCGGGGACAACGCCGACCTACGGAAACGCTCCGGCGAGCGGTGGCGCGCCGCCCTACAGCGGGAACGCACCGGCCAGCGGCGGAGCACCCGCCTACGGCCAGGCGGGCGGGCCGTCGAGTGGCGGACCGGTCTCCTACGCGTCCGGTTCGGCCGCCATCCCCGGGACGAACCCGCCACCCGGGGGCGGCCAGCTCGGTGGAGCCGGGGGCGGCCAGTACGGTGCGCCCAGGGGCGGGCCGCTGGGTGCGCCCGGGAACGGTGCTCAAGGCGTACCCGGGCAGGGCGGAACCAATATCCCCTGGCCGCCGCCACCGCTGCCGGCGCCGCCGGGCGGGGAGAAGCGCAACGTCGCGCGGATCGTCATGGTCGCCGCGCTTGCCGTCGCCCTGCTGGCCGGCGGCACGACGGCCGCGCTGGTCCTGCTCAACAAGAAGGACGACACCACCGGCGGGGCGACGCCCACCACGCAGCCCACCACGCCGCCGGTCTCGGCCGCGGCCCAGGAGCAGGCGGGGGCGCTGCCGACCGACAAGATGCTGGTGCGGGTGGACACCGGGCCGGGGCTGCCGCCGGGGCGGAAGTCGAAGATCTACTACTTCACGCCGGGCAGCGAGGAGCGGACGCTGCTGCCGGACACGCAGAACGGGGACGTGCTGCCGAAGTGGTCGCACGACCGGAAGCAGATCGCGATCACGCACACGTCGGCCGACGGCAAGGAGAGCGCGATCTACGTGATGAACGCCGACGGCAGCGAGCGGCGCAAGGTCGCCGACGACGCGGGCGGGCGGGTCGCGTGGTCCGCCGACGACTCCAAGATGGCCTTCATGAAGAAGTTCAACGGCGTCAACCAGATCGCCGTGCTCACCCTGGCGACCCGCCAGATCAAGCAGCTCACCCACTCGTCGACCGTCAAGGACGACGCGATGTGGTCGCCGGACGGCACAACGATCCTGTATTGGCTGAACAAGGACAACATCAAGCAGATCTTCGAGCTCCAGGTGGCCGACCCGCAGGAGCCGGGACGGCCGATCACCGGGCCGGAGGTGGGGCCGGCCAACGACCCGGTCTACTCGCCCGACGGCAAGCATGTGCTCTTCACGCGGGAGCTCGACAACGGCAAGACCTCCGACATCTGGATGGTCGACACCGACGGGAAGAAGGCGCACCAGGTGACCTCGAACCCGGCGCGCGAGATGGACCCGACCTGGTCACCGGACGGGCAGTGGTTCGCGATGGTGCGCGGCGACTACGACAAGCCGACCGTGGTGGCCATGAGGATCGACGGCACCGGCGAGCAGGTGCTCACGGCCCCGGGCGACCGCGAGGGTCATCCCTGCTGGTTCTGAAAGAGAATGGCCTCGCAGCTGCGCGCGACGGCTCGGGCGGCCGTCTTGAGCTCGCGCGGCGAGAAGGGGTGCTCGGCGATCGCCTGCCATCTGGTCAGGGCGTCCCGCGCCGCGGCGGCGATCCGACCCGGCGCGGCGTCTTTCGGCAAACCCATTCTCGCGTACGGGGCGGCGCCCGCCCCGCCGAGCAGAAGATCCATCTCGGCCAGTTGACCGTCGGTGCCGGGCAGCCGGCCGGAGCGCACCTGGTGCAGGAGTCGTAGCTCGACGAACTCGTGGGCGCTGGCGCGGATCCGCTCGGCCTCGGCGGCCATCGGCGAGCCCACCGGGATGCACTCGTCGAGCACCGCGAGGGCCGAGCGCGCCTTGAGCACCTCGGAACGGCCCACGAACTGGGCGGCGAACACCTCGCGGAGACGCTCGACCCCGCTGTGCTCGGTGAGCTCGCGGGCCAGGCCGCTCGAGTCGGCGACGGCGCCCTCGCGGATGAGGCGCACCGACAGCCGTACGCCGAAAAGCCCCAGCCGTTGCAGCACCCGCGCCCGATGCTCGCCCGACGCCGCGAAGCGGTCGGCGGTGAGCAGCAGCTCGACCACGTCGTCCATGGGCTCGGCCGCCACCCCGGCGAGGACCCGGAACTCCTCCTCGCGCAGCGTCGCGCCGGCCGCGCCGAGCAGCCCGGCCACCGGCACCACGACCGGGCAGAGCCGCCGCAGCCGCTCGTCGGAGGCGTAGCGGGCGGCCACCTTCGCCGCCGAGGCCATGGCGTCGAGCCGGCACCCGCCGATCTCGTCGGCGCGGGAGAGGACCCCGACCGCGTTGACCGGGGTGCCGCTGGACAGGCCGTCGCCGTGGAACGACTCGAGGAAGCGGACGTCCTCGCCGTGCATGTGCCGCAGCAGGTAGATCACCGCGTCGGTCTGCGCGGCCCGCTCGCCCTCGGCCTCCAGGAAGGCCATCGTGCGCAGCGAGACGTCGGTGGAGAGCGAGGCGATGCCCGGCGTGTCGATCAGCGTGTGCTGCCGCAGCCGGCTGCTGGGAACCCGCACTTCCAGGTGGTCGACCTGCTCGGCGGGACGCCCGAGGTTGATCTGCACGGCCCCGTCGCGGCGGGTGAACGGGCGCGGCTCGGCGCTGCCGTCGTTGAGGTAGGCGGTCACCTCGTAGGTGCGGCCGTCGGCGTACCAGGTGACGATGCGGGTGCACTCCCCCGCGTCGGTGGCCGCCAGCTCCTCGCCGACCAGGGCGTTGAGCAAGGTGGACTTGCCGGCTTTCACCTTGCCGGCGATGGCGACGCGCAGCGGCTGGTCGATGCGCCGCCGCGCCTGGGCGAGGCGGGGGTCGCGGGTCTCGGCGGTGGCCCGGTCGAGCAGCACCCGTACCTGATCGAGAAGGTTCACGCGGCGAGTCTTTCCAGGCGGCGGCGCTGGTCGGCGAGCTGGCCCTCGCGCCGGCGGCGTTCCTCGGGGGGCAGCTCGGCGATCTCGCGCACCGCGGCGGCGGTCGCGGCGGCCGAGCGCTCGACGGCCTGGGCGCGGGTGGCGAACTCGTCGCGCAGGAAACGCTGGGTGCGGCGGACGGCCTCGCGGCAGTCGCGGCCGACGTGGAAGCCGACGTCGTCGACGTACCGTCGCAGCTCGGCCTTGGCCTGCAGCCGGCGCTGCTCGGTCTGCCGCTCGCGCTCGCTCTTGATCATGCGGCGGCCCAGGGTCATGCCGGCGAGCAGCCCGATCGGGGCGAGGGCGAGGCTGAAGAACGCCCCGACCGCGCCGATCATGTAGATGCCGCCGTAGGTGACCCGGGCCGCCGTGAAAGCGCCGAGGAACTGCTGCATGCCGGATTTGCGGAAGCTCACGTCGAGCTCGTCGACCTTGCGCAGGGCCAGCTCGGGCGCCGGGAGGTCGACGTCGAGGCTGTCGTACTCGAGGCCGAACCGCTCGGCCACGTCGTGCGCGAGCTGCTCGGTGCGGGTGACCAGCAGCATCAGGTTGTCGACCGCGGCCGAGGCGGCCTCGCGCTGCGCCCAGGCCTGGAAGTCGCGCCACGTCTCCTTGGGGTCGGACTCGTCGATCAGATCCTCGCCGCGGCGCAGCATCAGCCGCAGGCGCTCCCGCAGGTCGTGCTCGACGTCGGAGCTGAGGTCCTGGATGCCGTCGCCCAGCACGGTCTGCCACGACCCGCCGGCCAGCCAGGCGCTGCGCCTGGTCTTCTCGGCGTATCGCCGCACCACCTCGGGCGACTTGTCCGGCTCGGCCGCGACGGCCTGCTCGGCGTCGACGCGCTCGCGCAGCTGGGACACCACGAAGGAGAGCTCGGCGCGGGCCGCCGCGACCTTGGTGGCGGCCGCCGCGCCCAGCACGTCGCGCCGCAGCAGGTCGACCAGCCGCGGGAAGCCGGACTCCTCGTTGAGCTGGGTGGAGTCGCGGGCCTGGGCCCGCATCCGCAGGAACGAGGAGACCGCCACGATCGGCACGTCCAGCCCGGCCCGCTCGAGGTGGCCCTGGTTGATCTCGACGATCCGCCGCCACTCGCCGTAGAGGTCGATCTTGGTGATCACGCAGAAGGCCCGCGGGCACCGCTCCAGCGCCCGCCGCAGGAACTCGACTTCCGGCGCCGTGAGCTCCTGGGCCGCGTCGGTCACGAACAGCGCAGCCCCGGCCAGCGACAGCGCGGCCAGGGTCAGGTTGCCCTGGGCCGAGTCGAGCCCGCCCACTCCCGGAGTGTCGATGATCGACAGTCCCGCCCCCAGCAGCCGCCGGTCGAGCCTTACCTCTACGCCCCGCGGAGCCGGATCGCCGCTTCCCTCGGTTATGTACCGGCGCAGCTCTTCGAAGGCGATCGGCACCGGCTCCTCCGCGCCGTCGATGCGCAGGTACGCCGAGGGCGGCCGGCCGAACCGCAGGATCGTCGGGACCGCGGTCACGATGTCGGCGTCCACCGGGCAGATGTCGGTGCGCAGCAACGCGTTGACCAGCGTGCTCTTGCCCTGCTTGAACTCGCCGACGACGGCGACGGTCGCCTCCTCGGACCGCAGCCGCTCGGCCGCGAGATCGAGCCGGCCGACCAGGTCGCCCCGCCCCGACGCCTCCGCGAGGGCACGGGCCTCCCCCAGCCCGGCGAGCACATCGCCCCCGGGCCGCCCCACCCGCGAAGCCGCCGAGGTAACCAACCCGCCCGCCCTTTCGTCGCCGCCGTGAGCTTGAGCTACCCGGCCATTCTCCACCCCGCGAGCACGCCCTCACGGCGGGGGAACGATCAGCCTCCGTCCACGCCGGATTCGGATCAATACCCGAACCGGATGGCTTGTCCCCACGACAGAAATCCGACACTCCCTTTTCGCACCTCGCACATCTGGCACGGGATGAGATGTAGGCGCGGACCCCCATGGCCCACTACGATCCTTGAGCCCGCTACTTTCGCGGGCTTCGAGACCCTCCGCACGTACCTCGCGGCACGGCACCCCGCGAGGTGCGTGCGGAGCCCTCTCGGGCCTCGCCCCGCAAGCTACCGGCGAGTAGATTGCGGGTGTGACGACCCACGAGGTGTTCAACCAGCCGCCGCCCCTCGTCGACTACGACGTCTCGGCCGACGCCGCGCTGCTCGCGGGCGTCGCGCGGGAGGGCGCGCCGTGGGCGGTCGGCGACCTGCACCGGCTCGGCAAGCTGGCCGGCACGGCCGAGCCGCAGCGCTGGGCCGACGAGGCAAATCGCCACGAGCCGCGGTTGATCACCCACGACCGGTACGGCCACCGCGTCGACGAGGTCGAGTTCCACCCGTCCTGGCACAGCCTCATGACGGTCGCCGTGGGCGAGGGGCTCGCGGGTGCGGCGTGGGCATCCGACAAACCGGGCGCGCACGTGGCCCGGGCCGCCGGCCTCTTCGTCTGGTCCCAGGTCGAGGCGGGCCATTCCTGCCCCATTTCCATGACGTACGCGGTTATTCCGGCCCTGAGAGCCAATAGCGATTTGTCCGATATTTACGAGCCGCTGCTGACCAGTAAGGCCTACGACCCGGGCCTGCGCACCCCGAGCACCAAGCAGGGCCTGCTCGCCGGCATGGGCATGACCGAAAAGCAGGGCGGATCCGACGTCCGGGCCAACACGACCGTCGCCAAACCGGCAGGCGATGGCACCTACCGTCTCACCGGCCACAAGTGGTTCACCAGCGCCCCGATGTGCGACCTGTTCCTTGTCCTCGCGCAGACGGACAAAGGCCTTTCCTGCTTCCTGGTGCCGAGGGTGCTGCCGAACGGCGAACGCAACGTCTTCCGCATCCAGCGCCTCAAGGACAAGCTCGGCAACCGCAGCAACGCCTCCAGCGAGCCCGAGTTCGACAACACCACCGCCTGGCTGGTCGGCGAGGAGGGCCGCGGCGTCCGCACCATCATCGAGATGGTCGCGATGACCCGCCTCGACTGCGTGACCGGCTCCGCCTCCGGCATGCGCGCCGCCCTCAACCAGGCCATCCACCACGCGCGGCACCGCAAGGCCTTCGGCAAGCTGCTGATCGACCAGCCCGCGATGCGCAACGTCCTGGCCGACCTGGCCATCGAGTCCGAGGCCGCCACCGTGCTCGCCATGCGCCTGGCCGGCGCCGTCGACCGCGACGAGCAGGCATTCAAGCGCCTCGCCATCGCCGTCGGCAAGTTCTGGGTCTGCAAGCGCCAGCCGGTCGTGGTCGGCGAGGCCCTCGAGTGTCTGGGCGGCAACGGCTACGTCGAGGAGTCCGGCATGCCGCGCCTCTACCGCGACGCGCCGCTCAACTCGATCTGGGAGGGCTCGGGCAACGTGCAGGCCCTCGACGTCCTGCGCACGCTGAGCCGCGAGCCGGACAGCCTCGACGCGCTGCTGGCCGAGGTGACCGGCGTCGACAAGCGGATCGACACCGCGGTCGCCGGGCTGCGCAAGATCCAGCCCGAGGAGGGCCAGGCCCGGCGGATCGTCGGGCGGATGGCCGTACTCCTGCAAGCAGCGCTCCTGGCGCGGCACGCCCCCACCGAGGTCTCCGACGCCTTCCTCGCGACCCGCCTGGGCGGCGACTGGGGCCACACGTTCGGCACGCTGCCCGCCGCGGCCGACACGGCGGCGATCCTCGAGCGCGCCGCACCCGCATAGCAACGTGACCGCTCTCATACCGCGCCCCTCGCGGCCGATTCCCAGGTCGTGCGGGGCTGGTGGACGTGGGTCGCGGTGGGGCTGCTGGTCAGCCTCGGCTGCTCCCTGCTGCCCGACGGCGGCGTCGCCGCCACCCTCGTGTACAACGGCCTGGGGCTCGTCTCGTTCCTGGTGATCCTGGCCGGCGTGCGGCGCAACCGCCCGCCCGACGCGAAAGCGTGGTTGCTGTTCGCGGGCGGCGTTTTCACCTTTGTGGCGGCGGACACCCTTTACGAGGTGCACGGCCTGCTCAGCGGCACCTACCCGTTCCCGTACTGGAACGACGTGATGTACCTGGTCGCGTATCCCATGCTGTGGCTCGGCCTGCTGGGGACCGGCCGCTTCCGCGGGCGCTCGCGCGGCCCCAGGGATCTCGCCAGCCCCATCGACGCCGCCGTGATCGCCGTCGCGGCCGGACTGGTCTACTGGGTGTTCCTCATCCAGCCGGCCCTGGGCGGCCTGGGCACCCCGATGTCCGAGCGACTCGTGACGGTCGCCTACCCGACCTTCGACGTGCTGATGTGCACGGTCGTGACGATCCTGCTCACCCGCTTCGGCGGCCGCACCCCGAGCACGCTGCTGCTCGCCCTCGGCTGCGTGCTCCTGTTGATCGGCGACGTGGCCTGGAACATCACCTCGTCGTTCGCCAGCTACTCCGGCAACCTGATCAACGCGATCTTCACGCTCGGCTACGTGGCCTGGGCCGCCGCCGCGCTGCATCCGTCGGTGAACGCCACGCCGACCGGCGTGCGCTCCGCCAACAAGTTCGGCCGGGGCCGGCTGGGCCTGCTCGCCGGATGCACGCTGCTCGTGCCGGCGGTCTTGTTCATCCAGGGCGTGCGCGAGGACGAGATCAACTGGCTGGCGGTGGGCGTCGGCGCGGTCGCGCTGTTCCTGCTGGTGCTGGCCCGGCTGGCCGGCTTCGTCGGGCAGGTGCAGGAACAGGCCGACCGGCTCGAGTCCCTGGCGATGCGCGACGACCTGACCGGGCTGGCCAACCGCCGCCGCTTCGAGCAGGCCGTCACCGAGGCGGTGGCGGAGGGGCCGGCCCAGGTCTGCCTGCTCGACCTCAACGGCTTCAAGAGCGTCAACGACCTGCACGGGCACCACATCGGCGACCGCCTACTCGTCGCGGTGGCGCACCGGCTCACCGACGCGCTGCGCGACAACGACGTGGTGGCCCGGATGGGTGGCGACGAGTTCGCGGTGCTGGCCCCGGCGGCCACCGCCGACGACGGCGACGCGCTCGTGCGGCGGCTGACCGACGCGCTGCGCGAGCCGGTCGTGGTCGGCGGGCACCACCTGCTGGTGGCGGCGACGATCGGCATCGCCGACGCCACCGGGCACGACGACCCGGTCGAGGTGCTGCGCCGCGCCGACGTGGCGATGTACGCGGCCAAGGAGGGCGGCAGCCGGCAGCACCGCCGCTACTCCCCCGACCTCGACGACCGGGCCGGCGAGGCCGCGCGGCTCGGCGTCGAGATGCGGATGGGCCTGGACACCGGACAGTTCCGCATGGTCTACCAGCCGATCGTCGACCTGCCCGAGGGCCGCACCCGCTACGTCGAGTCGCTGGTGCGCTGGCAGCACCCGGAGCGCGGGTTCGTGAGCCCGGCCGACTTCATCCCGGTCGCCGAGCAGAACGGCCTGATCGTCGAGCTGGGCGAGTGGATCCTGCGGACCGCGTGCGCGCGGTTCATGGCCTGGCAGGGCGAGCACGGCGCGCACGCGCCCAGCCGGATCAGCGTGAACGTGTCGGCGCGGCAGCTCAACGAGCCGGGTTTCGTGACCGTGGTGGCCGACGTCCTCGAGAAGACCGGCATCCCGGCCGGCAGCCTGATCGTCGAGGTGACCGAGACGGCGGTGTTCGGCGGCGGGACCGCGGTGCAGGCGGTGAAGGACCTGCACGCGCTGGGGGTGCGGATCGCGCTGGACGACTTCGGCACCGGGCACTCGTCGCTGGGGCTGCTGCAGACCGTGCCGGTGGACGTGCTCAAGGTGGACAAGTCGTTCGTCGACAACCTCACCATGACCGGGCGGCACGCGGTGATCGCGACGGCGCTCATCCAGGTCAGCAACGGGCTGGGGCTGACCGCGGTGGCCGAGGGCGTGGAGACCGCCGAGCAGGCGGCCGAGCTGCACCGGCTCGGGTACCAGTTCGCGCAGGGCTACCACTTCGGCAAGCCGGTGGCGGAGCCCGATTTCCGGGCCGCGGTGATGATCGACCGGTAGGGTGCCCGGGTGGCGCTGGGCAGGGACTTCCGGCGGCTGTGGGCCGCCTACACGATCAGTGAGACCGGGACCGGCCTGGCGTACGGCGCGATTCCGCTGGTGGCGGTGCTCGTGCTCGAGGTTCCGGAGTTCCAGGTGTCGCTGCTCGCGGCGCTGGGCGGGCTGGCCGCGGCGGCGCTCGCGTTGCCGGCCGGGCCATGGATCGAGTTCCGGCGCAAGCGGCCCGTGATGATCGGGGCCGACCTGGCGCGGGCGGTGGCGATCCTCAGCGTGCCGATCGCGGCGGCGGCCGGTTGGCTCATTTACGCCCAGCTCTGCGTGGTGGCGGTGGTGCAGGCGGCCGGGGCGATCATCTTCACGTCGGCGAGCGGATCGCACCTCAAGGCGCTGGTGTCGCCGGCGGATCGGGCGACGGCCAACGGGCGGTTCGAGGCGGCCTTCTGGACGGCATACAGCGCGGGGCCGCCGCTGGGCGGAGCGCTGACGTCGGCGCTGGGTGTCTGGTGGACGCTCACCGCCGACGCGATCAGCTTTCTGCTCTCCGCCGTCGGCGTCCGCCGCATCAGGCAGCCCGAGCCCGCGCCGCCGGTCAGGTCTTCCTCAGCGGGCAAATTGTCCGAAATAGCGGGTGGGTGGCGCTATATCGTCGAACACCGGGGAATGCGCACGCTGTTCATCAACTCGCAGATCTTCGGCGCCGCGATGATGGCCGCTTCGCCGCTGCTGAACGTGCTGATGCTCGCCGAATTGCATTTCCCGGCCTGGCAGTACGGGCTCGCGTGGGGTCTGCCCTGCATCGGCGGCATCGTGGGAGCGCTCTGCCTCAAGCCGCTCAACAACCGATTCGGCGAGCACCGCGTCCTGCTCATCTCCGGCGTGGGGCGGGCCTTGTGGCTGCCGTTCCTCGCGTTCATTCCCGCGGGCGTACCCGGCCTGATTGTGATTATCGCCGTCGAGTTCCTGGCGCTTTTCGGCGCCGGCGTGTTCAACCCGAGTTTCGCCACCTACCGCATGACCCATACCGAGGACGGTTATCTGTCGCGGGTGATCGCCTGCTGGTCGATCTCGTCGCGCACGGCCCAGCCCATCGGGATCCTGCTGGGCGGCGCGCTCGCCGCGTTCACCTCGGTGCGCATCGCACTGCTGATCTGCGGGCTGATCGTCCTTTCCAGCGCGGCGATAATGCCCTGGAGAAGCCGCGTCACCGAGGAGCAAGCAATTCCCGTACGCTAGAAAGAAGCTCTTCCTGCGAGATCGGCGCGACATTTCCGCCGGTGCGCGCCTCCTGCATGGCCTTTGTCAGCTGCACCCGGCGCAGCACCTCTTTGATGTCGGCGCCGGTCATGCCGTGACTGGCGTGCGCGAGCCCCTGCAGGTCGAGATCGTCGGCGAACATCTGGAAACCGGGCTGCTCGTGCACCGCGATCAGCCCCCGGATCATCTTGCGGAAGATCTCGGCCCGGCTCGCCTCGTCCGGTTTCGGCACGCTGATCTTCACGTCGAACCGGCCGGACCGGATCAGCGAGTCGTCCACCCGGTGCGGGAAATTCGTGGTGGCCACCACGATCACGTTCGGGTTCTCCTCGATCAGGTCGTTCATCTCCTGCTTGAAGATGCCGGCGACCGCGTTGAGCGCCTGGCTGGCCGCGTCGCCGCCGGCGCCCGCGTAGCTGACGATCGAATCGAACTCGTCGAAGAGCATCAGCGTCGGCACCCGATAGCGGCGGGCGTCGCGGAAGATCTGCTTGATGTTGCGCTCCGAGCCGCCGAGCCACTTGTCGAGGATCTCCGGGGTGCGGATCTCGCGGAAGTCGGCCCCGATCTCGTTGGCCAGAGCGCGGGAGAGCATCGTCTTGCCGGTGCCGGGCGGCCCGTACATCAGAAGGCCCTGCGGCCGGCGCGCGCCCCACCGGGCCATCGCCTCCGGATGCCGGAACGACACCGCGATCTCGCGCAGCTCCGCCACCACCTCGGCCAGGCCGCCCACCATGTCGAGGGTGACCGTCTGCGTGGTGGCCGGCTTGGTCGGGATCGCCTCGCGGCTGATCACGAACTTGCGGCCGGCCAGCGAATCGGCCCCCGCCAGCTCGATCACGGCCTGCAGCGTCAGCCCGGCGAAGGCCTGCAGGTGCGCCGGCGTCACGTCGTCGCGCGGCACCTCGGCCAGCAGCCGCACGACGGTCCCGCTCTCGTCGTAGGTCACGGTCGCCTGCAGGCCGACGACGGCGTCGGCGAGGGTGACGGGCCGGCGATTCGCCTGCGGCTGGGTGGGCTTGTCAAGACCGAGCTTCTTGTACGCGGCGACAGCCGCCGAACCTACGCTGTCCACGATGCGCGTGGCGATCGGGTCGCCCTGCTCGATGCGCTTGGCGAGCAGGACGCCGACCGGGTCGTTGCCCAGCACCAGCTTGCGGATGCGCTCCTTCGAGTACGGCTCGTCGGCCGTGCTGATCGCCGCCGAGAACACGTGCACCGGCCCGCCGGGCCGGTCGGCGCTGGACACGCTCAGGTCGACCCGCCGCACCGGTTCCGGCCAAGTGGCGCGCCGCAGCAGGTCGACGGGGTTCACCCGGGCCGCCGCCAGGAGTGTCGCCGCGTCGATCATCTCGACGGTGGCGCCCGCGTACTCGAAGGTCTCGCCGCGCTGCCTCGCATCAGACATGCACCAAGAGTTACACGTTCACACCAGACGATGACCACCCTCGACGTGCACGGTCGTGCCCGTGATGAACTCGTTGCCCATCACGGCCCGCATGGCCTGCGCGATGTCCGACGGCCGTCCGACCCGTCCGGCCGGGAGTTTCGCCGCCATCGCGCTCAGTCGGTCGTGCTTGGCGTCGCCCGCTAGGTCGTCCCAGATCGGGGTGTCCACCCAGCCCGGCGAGACCACGTTGACCCGGATCGGGGCCAGCTCCACGGCGAGCGTGCGGGCCAGGGCTTCGAGCGCGCCGTTGGCCGTGCCGAGCATCGAGGAGCCCGGGCTCGGCCGGTAGGCGGCAACGCCCGAAGTAAAAGTAATAGAACCTTTTTTCATGACATTGGAGGCGTGCTTGGCGACCAGCCAGGGGCCGATGACCTTGGTGCCCAGGACGTCCCAGGCCGCCTTGAGCGGAAACTCGCGGATCGGGTTGTAGGCGCCGTTCACATCGGCGGCGGTGACCACCACGTGGTCGACGGGCTGGGCGAGAAGCTCCCGCACCTTGTCCTCGTCCGCGATGTCCACCCGGCTCGTGGTGACGTCCAGGTTCCGCGCCACCGCCGCGAGCTTGGCCTCCGACCGCCCGGCGATGTGGACCCGGGCGCCCTCGGCCACCAGCAGTTCCGCCAGCGCCAGCCCCATGCCGGACCCGCCGCCAATGATGATCACTCGTTCGTCTCGCATGGTTGTCCAGCCTGGTCGCCCGGGCCGCGGCCGAGAAGGCCGCGCCGGGCCTGGTCCCGCGGGGGCCACCCCGTTGTATTTCGGTCGCCGTTTCGCCGTCCCGGTGGCACCATCGGCGGGCATGGGAGACGCGCCCGTGGTGATCCGCCGGTGGGCGTCCGGCCGGCCGCGCGGCGTGCCACACGTCGAGATCGCCTGCGACGAGTCAGGCTTCGCCGGCGGCAACCTGGTCGGCGGCCACGCGCCCGTGCTGGCCCACGCCTCGGTCCGCATGGACGGCGAGACGGCGGCGTCGGTGATGGCCGGCCTGCGCGCCCGGATGGACGGCGGCCCGCGCGGCGAGCTCAAGGCCGGCGCCCTGCTGCGCCGGCCGGCGCTGGCCCACTCACTGCTGGCTGCCGATGGCCCCTTAGCCGGCGCCGCCCGCGTCCACCTCGTCGACACGGTGTATTTCGCGTTAGCCCGCCTGGCCGACCTCCTCGCCCCGGGTGCGCTCGTCATGGCCACACTTGGCACAGATCTGCCGCGCCGCACCTCTGCCGCACGGATTCTGCATGCCCGCGGGCCCGCCATCTACGGTCCCGAGCGGTGGCGCCGCTTCCTCACGACCGCGTCCGATCTCATGCGGACCAACAGCCGCTGGACGGCGCCCGAGCCCGTCGCGCCCTTCGCCGCCGCACTCGACGACCTGCTCGCCACGCCCGGCGAGGTCGCCGACGTCCTGCGCCCGATGCGCGCTCAGCTCCCCGCCGCGGCCGCCGCCCGGGCCGCGCTCAAGGCCGACCCCAAGCTCCCCACCCTGCTGGAGCCCGTCGTCCCCGCCCTCGCCCGCGCCGTCACGATGTGGGCGCCCGCCGACGGCACGCTCTCGGTGGTCCACGATGACCAATCGGCGGTGACGCCCGAGCGGATTGCCACGATCGCCGCCGGCACCGGCCTGGTCGAGGTCACGATCGTCGACTCACGCACCGACCCGCGGGTCCAGGTCGCCGACCTCCTCGCCGGTATCGCTCGCCGCGTCGCGACCGATCACCTGGCCGCTGTCACCCTCGCCGAGGCCGGCACCGCCCAGCCCGACGAAACTCTCACTGCTCTGCTCCGGCCGCTCATCGACCCTGGCTCGACCTGGGCCGACTCCGGCAGCTGGGCGGCACTTTCGCCGGCCTCCCGCTGACGCCGGCCTCCCGCTCACGCCGGGCCTCCCGCTCACGCCGGGCCTCCCGCTCACGCCGGGCCTCCCGCTCACGCCGGCCTCCCGCTCACGCCGGCCTCCCGCTCACGCCGGCCTCCCGCTCACGCCGGCCTCCCGCTCACGCCGGCCTCCCGCTCACGCCGGCCTCCCGCTCACGCCGGCCTGACGGCACCGACCGCGGCGGAGACCCCCGTTCGGGCGGCTCGCGCACCCGCTACCGGTGCTGTCGTGCCCTTGCGAGCCGGGTCGGGTCTCCGCCGCGTGCACTCAGCCGGCGATCTGCCACACGTACGTCTGAGGCGCCTTGACCAGCGCGGACCGGAAGTTGGCCTCGACCGCCGCGATCTCCGCGGCGCTGGGGTTGGCGTTCGTGCAGGAGACCGGGGCGCTGCTGCCCGACATCAAGTCGGAGCAGAGACCCGTGCGCCGGTCCGGCAGGCCGAGAATGTGCCCGAACTCGTGGGCCGCGATCCGGGGCGGGTAGTAGCCGTCGTTGACCGCCTCGCGGCCCATCCACCAGCGGCCGTTGCCGAGCGACGTGGTCTGGGTGCGGGGCCAGCCGTTGTCGGCGAGGACGCGGATGTTCGGGGTGCGGCCGGACGGGACGGGCCGGAGCTGGACGTTCGCGACGCGGGCGTTCCAGATGTTGGCGCCCTGATTGACGACGGAGACGAACTCCTGCGCCTGGCCGGCGTCGTAGTAGAGGATTCGCGGCGCGGCCTGGGCGGGGGTGGCGCCGGCGGCGACGAGGGCGAAGGCGGCCAGGAGTGCGGCTGCCCACCTGCGGAGATGCATGGTTCCTCCTCATGTCGGGGGTTCCATGACTATAGATGTTCGTCTATTTAAAGCGGACATATCAGTTCGCCCCCGGTGGCTGCGGGATGACGAGGACTTGAGGTGGAGCGCGCTCCAGGTTCTAGGTTCGATCACAGGACGAACGACGGGGAGGATCCACCATGGACACCAGGGAATTCGGGCGGCTCGGCCGGATCAGCGCGCTCACGCTCGGCGGCGGCGGCATCGCGGGCGTCTGGGGCCGCACCGGCCGCGCCGAGGCCGTCGCGACCATCCGCGCCGCGCTCGACGCCGGGATCACCATGCTCGACCTCGCGCCCAGCTACGGCGTGGACGCGGAGTCGGAGCGCGCCGCCGGGGAGGCGCTGCGCCCCGCCGACGAGGTGATGGTCACCACGAAGGTCCAGCTCCCGGACGGCGAGGGCGACATCCGCCGCAGTCTGCACGACAGCCTCGGCCGCCTGCGCCGCGACCACGTGGACCTGTTCCTGCTGCACACCCAGCTGCTCCCGCGCGACGGGTCGTCGACGTGGCCCGGCAACATCACCTGGCAGCGCTACCGCGACGAGGTGGTGCCGGAGTTCGAGCGGCTGCGCAGCGAGGGCCTGATCCGCGCGTGGGGCATCACGGCCGTGGGGCATCCGGACGCGGTCACCGACGCGCTGCGCGAGGCGCCGCGTCCCGAGGCCGCCCAGGTCGTGGTCAACGCCATGGACATGAGCGGCGACCTCTGGGGCTTCGACGGCGCGACGCCCGACAACGACGCGATCCTGCGAGTGGCCAACGGCAACGGCGTCCCGGTCATCGGCATCCGCGCGGTCGCGGCGGGCTCGCTGACCTCGTCGCTGGACCGCGACGTGCCGGCCGACCACCCGGCCGCGGTCGATTTCGCGCGGGCCGAGCGCTTCCGCAAGCTGGCCGCCGAGCTGGGCGAGTCGCCGGCGGCGCTGGCGCATCGCTACGCGCTGACGGTCCCGGGCGTGGCGACCGTCGTGCTCGGCGTCAAGAACCGCGAGGAGCTGGCCGAATGCGTGGCGGCCGAGGCGCGGGGCCCGCTCACCGACGAGGAGTTGCGGGCGGTGGCCGCGCTCAACGCTTGATCGCGGCCACCGCCCGGCGGGTCAAGCCCGGGCCAGCTCCAGGATCGTGTCCATGGCGGACAGCTTTGCGGCGCCCGTGCCGAGCAGCTCGTCGGGGATGATCAGCTCGTCCAGGCCGATGGCGCGGTACTCCGCTATCGCGTCGGCCAGCTGGGAGCGGCTGCCGCCGATTACCGGGGTCGCGCCGAGATCGTCCGGTATTGGGGCGTCCACGGAGACGAGTGCTTGAGCCGTACGCGAAATCGCCTTGGGGTCTCTGCCTGTCTCGGCGCAGAAGCGGTCGAGCACGGCGGACTTGTGGGCGATCAGCGACGGCAGGCCCCAGGCGTTCCAGATATTCGCATATTTCGCGACAACGCCGAGCATGCGCTGCTCGCCCTTGGCACCGATCATCAAGGGCAGCGGCGTCTGCACGGGCTTCGGCTCGCAGACGGCGTCGGCCACGTCGTAATACTTGCCGCGGAACGTGGTGCGCGGCGAGCGCAGCAAGCCGAGCATGATCTGCACGGCCTCCTCGAAGCGGTCGATCAGTTCGCGCTTCGGCGGCAACGTGATGCCGTACTCGCGATGCTCGTTGACCTGCCAGCCGGCGCCGACCCCGAGGATGAACCGGCCGTCGCTGATGTGGTCGACGGTCGCGGCCATGTTCGCGACGACGGCGGGATGCCGATAGGTGTTGCCGTAGACGAGCGTCCCGATCTTGACCCGCGGGACGACGGCGGCGAGCGCGGCCACCACCGAGCCGCACTCCAGTACCGGCCCGGTGTCGTCCTCGTCGTTGGGCATGAAGTGGTCGGCGAACCAGACGCCGTCCCACCCGGTCTGGGCCGCGTGCTGGGCCATCGACAGCACCTCGGCGAAGGGATGCTCGGCGCCGGGCCAGATAGAGATCCGCATGATGCGGAGCCTACGACGTCGACAGGCGGCTGATCGCGAGGGCGCTGGGCGATCCGGGCGCGGCCTGGAACACGACGAGCCGCTGACCATCGGCCACCGACAAGACCTCCGAGCGGAGCTCGAGCACCCCAAGAGATGGGTGCCGGAAAGACCGATTTGTCCCGCTTTTTACGCGTACGTCGTATTCCGCCCACAATTTCGTGAAATGTTGACTCAGCACCGTCAGCTCGGCGACCAAAGCCTCGGCTAACGGGGGTGGAATCGTGCGAAGATGCGCGACACAGTCCTCGGCCATCCGCTCCCAGTCGTCGATGATGTCCGGAGCGCCGGGATGGCAGAACATGTAGCGCACGAAGTTTCGCCGACCCCGGGGCCACGATGCCAGCCCGGGCAGCAGGGCGAGCCCTTCCGGATTCTCGGCGAGAATGTCGCTGCCCTGGTTGAGCACGAACGCCGGCGCCGGCCGCACCGTTTCCAGCAACTGCCGCAGCCCCGGCCGTGCTTCTTCCGGCGCGTCTGTCGCGGCGCCGCGCCGACCCGAGGCGAGCCGGTGCAGGTGCTCGCGTTCATCGCCGTCGAGCCGCAGCGCATCGGCGAGCGCGTCCAGCACCGCCGCACCCGGGTTCCGATCCCGCCCCTGCTCGAGCCGCGTGTAGTAATCAACGCTGACCCCCGCCACCGCCGCGAGTTCCTCCCGCCGCAGCCCCGGTGTCTGCCGCCGCCCGACGCCGGCGCTCAGCCCGACGTCCCCCGGCCCGATCCGCCCCCGCCGGCTGCGCAGAAACTCACCGAGATCACTCACGCCCCCAGTCTGCCACCAGCGCTTTCCCGGTCAGACCGCCGTGCCCGGCGGCGACTTCAGCAGCGACGCCGCCTCCGCGACGTACCCGCCCCGCCCCGACCGCAGCGCCTCCGCCGCCAGCCGGATCAGGTCGATGTTGACGCCGGCCGCCCCGCTCGGGTCGTGCACCTTGAGCTTCACGTCGAGGCTCACCGACGTCTCGCCCCACCCGCGCGCCTCGATGTTGAGGTGCGCCACCTTCTCCGACCCGAGCTGCGGCAGGTATCCGAGCGGCGCCATCTGCACCATGTCCGACCCGACCGCGTTCAGCTTGGACTGCTTCTTGGTGTTCGGGTTCTCGGCCAGGTTGCGGAAGTCCTCGGTGCCCCCGAGGTTGACCTGGTACGAGCTGACCAGCGTCAGCCCCCGCTCCTCGAGCAGCCGCAGCAGCGTCTTGTGCAGCACCGACGTCCCGAACTGGCTGGCCAGGTCGTCCCCGATCAGCGGCAGCCCCGCCTCTTCGAACTGCCCGAGCAGCCCCGCGTCCCGCGCCACCGGGTCCGATGTGGTGTTGATGAACGCCGCCCCCGCCTTCAACGCCGCCGCCGCGTAGGCCCGCGCCGTGTCGGTTCGCCCGCTCGGCGCCGAGTAGAGCACCACCTCGGCCCCTTCGAGAGCGTCCGCCACCCGGGCGACGTCGGCCTTGTCGACCAGCCCTCGCTGCACCGTCACCCCCGACGGCGACAGCGACGCGATCCGCGGGAAGTTGTTGGGCGCCACGAAGATCGCCGAGTGCAGGTCGCTGCCCACCTTGTCGCCGGAGAGCGCGAAGGCCGCCACCACGTCGATGTCCCCCACGCCCAGCCCGGCGATCTCGGCCCGGTTGACGCCGACGAGGCTGCCGGTCGCGCGATAGAACGCGATTCCCTGCACCAGCGCCGACGTGTTGTTACCGACCCCGACCACCGCGACCCGCACATTCTCGATCATGAAGCGAGCCTATGGGTCCGGGGCAAGACGATAACGTTCGATCCGTGCCGATCGACTTCGAGGACCCCGACGTCATCCGCGACCCCTATCCCGCCCTGGCGCGGCTGCGCGAGCAGGCCCCCGTGAGCTGGCACGAGCCGATGGGCATGTGGCTGGCCGCGTCGCACGCCGCCGCCGACGCGGTCCTGCGCGACCGCCGCCTGGGCCGGTTCTGGGCCGACCGCGAGCCCGCCGACATCTGGGAGCCGTTCAACCTGCTGCACCGCAACCAGATGATGGAGAACGAGCCGCCCGACCACACCCGCTTGCGCTCGCTGGTGGCCAAGGCCTTCGCCCGCGGCCACGTCGAGCGCCTCCGGCCCGCCGTCGCCGCCGAGGCCGCGCGCCTGGTCCAGGAGGCCGGCCCCGAGTTCGACCTCCTCACCGCGGTCGCCGAGCCCCTGGCGGTGACCGTGATCGCCGAGCTGCTGGGCGTCCCGCGGGCGGACCGCCACCACCTGCGGCCCTGGTCGGCGGCGATCGTGCGGATGTACGAGGTCTCCCGCACCCCCGAGAAGGAGGCCGCCGCCCACAAGGCGTGCCGCGAGTTCGCCGCCTACCTGCGCGACCTGGCCGCCGAGCGCACCGCCCGGCCGCGCGACGACCTGATCAGCCATCTGGTAGCCGTACGGGATGGCAGTGATCGTCTTTCGGCCGACGAGCTGGTGGCCTCTGCGATCCTGCTGCTCAACGCCGGGCACGAGGCCTCGGTCAACGCGCTCGGCAACGGCGTGGTCGCCCTCCTGCGCAACCGGTCGGACCTGCGGAAGGACCAGGTCCCCACCGCCGCCGAGGAGATGATCCGTTACGATCCGCCGCTGCATCTTTTCGTCCGGACCGCCGCCATAGATACGGAGATATCGGGCGTCACGATCCCGGCCGGAGCGCAGATCGCAGCTCTCCTCGGCGCCGCCAATCGTGATCCCGCGGTCTTCGCGAGACCCGGCGAATTCGACGTGACCAGGGACCCCAACCCGCACCTCGGCTTCGGCGCCGGCCTGCATTTCTGCCTGGGCGCGCCGCTGGCCCGCATCGAGCTCCAGGCCGCCCTGACCGCCCTGCTGGATCACGCCCCGCACCTGCAGCTGGCGGCCGATCCCCTCCACCGCCCGACCTTCGTGCTGCGCGCGTTCACCGAGGTCAGGCTGCGAGCGTAGCCTTCGAGACCGCCTCCACCAGCGCATCGTCCCCAGCAAGATCAGGAGCCAAGAGCCCGAGCACATCTCGTACGTCGCCGGCGCGCTCCCGGAACGGCGCCGCGCCCGCGTCGGCGACCGGTGCGCCGATCCCGCGCAGGTGATCGATCCACGCCGCCACGATCCGCACCGCGCCGGGCGGGATCCGCCCGGCCGCCACCTCGCCGCGCAGCACCGGCAGCACCCGGATCGGCACCTTCTGCGAGCCGTCCGCCGCGATCTGGGCGAGCGTGTGCCGGATGCGCCGGTTGCCGAAGCGGGTCAGCAGCGCCTCCCGGTACGCCGCGATCTCCTCCGGCGGCAGCGGCACGTAGCGGGCCGCCTCGTCCCACCATTGCGCCAGCCAGGCGCGGCACTCCGGGTCCGCCACCGCGTCGGCCACCGTCTCGTGGCCGCGGGCGCTCCCGGCGTACGCGAGAAGGGAATGACCACCGTTGAGCAGCAAGAGTTTCCGCTGCTCGTGCGCGGTGATGTCGGAGACGAACCGCGCTCCCCCGCCCTCCCAGGCCGGTCGGCCGGAGGGGAAGACGCCGCTGAGCACCCACTCGGTGAACGGCTCGGTCACCACCGGCACGGCATCGTCGAAACCGGTCAGCTCGGCCGCCACGCGCACGTCGTCCTCGGTCGTGCGGGGCGTGATGCGGTCGACCATGGTCGTCACGAACGAGACGTTGTCCCTGATCCAGGGCACGAGCGCGGGCTCGGCGAGCGTGGTGAAGTCGAGCAGCACCCGGGCCACCGCCTCGCCGTTGGCCGGCAGGTTGTCGCACGGCACGATCGCTATCGGACCGCCGCCCGAGATACGCCGCTCGGCCAGCCCCGCCATGAGCCGGCCGGGCACCGACCGCACGGGATCGCCGCGCAGCCAGGCGCTGACGTCGTCGGCGGCGCGCCCCTCATCGAGGCCGCCGTCCGCGCCGCGCAGATAACCCGCCTCGGTCACCGTCAGCGTGACGAGGGCCGTGCGTGGCGCGGCCAGGTGGTCGCGCCACGCTTGGTGATCATTTGACGCGTACGCCGTGTGCACGGCCCCGATGATCTCGGCTTCGTCGTGCTCGGGCCCCCGGACGAGCAGCGTGTACCGCCCGTGCTGGGCGTTCAGCGCCGCCGCCGCGCCCGGGGAGCGGCCGGTGAACGCCGCGATCGGCCACTCCCCGGCGTCCGGCGCGACCGACGTGTACCACGCCTGGTGCGCCCGGAAGAAGTTGCCGAGCCCCACGTGCACGATCCGCATGGGTCCATCGTTGTAGGCCACTCCCCGACCGGCAACCGGATGGGGCCTGTCCTGTCGCTCACGCGGGAGCGAGGCGAGGCCCTAACAGCCGTTGCGCATCGCGCTCACGGCCACGTCGTCGTACCAGAGGGTGTCGGCGCCGGAGCCGTAGCTCTCCCAGCCGAGCTTGAGGTCGGTGAGGCTGGGCCGCCAGGTGCGGTTGAGCCACTGGCTGTCGATGTCGTGGGTGGCGACGCCGTCCTCGAGCAGGCCGGGCACCGACGTGCCGTTGAGCCAGGTCTGGATGGTGCCGTCGCGGCCGTCGACCTTGAACTCGACGCAGTTCCACGTGTTGACCGGCAGCGGGGCGGAGAGGGCCACCCCGGCCGGGCTCTGCTCGGGCAGCGTGGCGTCGTCGGAGGCGCGGTTGAACTGCAGGGCGCCGTTCTGCCCGCCGAAGCGCAGGTCCTTGCCGCCGTCGTTGGCGTCGCGCATGGCGACCGCGGCGACGTGCGCGGCCGGGAGCGCGGTGGTGTGCCGCACCCAGTAGCGGACGTACCAGACGTTGCTGGTCGTGCCGAGGATCGCGGTGCTGCGCACGAAGACGTGGTTGCAGTAGCCCTCGGCGCCGTTGATCCGCAGCGAGGTGGCGCCGCCGTGCGCGACGGTCTTGTCAATCGCCGCGGTGCCGGCGCCGGAGCAGTCCGGGTACGTGACGGCCCAGTTCCCGCCGGGCGTCGTGCCGGTCTGGTTCTCGAAGCCGTCGCAGACCGCGGTGGCGACACAGTTCTGGGCCGGCGGCGTGGTCGGGCCGGTCGTGGGCGGCGTCGTGGGCGGCGTTGTCGGCGGTGTGGTGGGCGGCGTCGTCGGGCCGGTCGTGGGCGGCGTCGTCGGTGTCGCGTCGGGCCCGCAAGCAACCCCGTTGAGGGTGAACGCCGTCGGCGCCGGGTTGGCGGCCGCGAACGTGCCCTGGAAGCCGAAGCTGGCCGAGCCGCCGCTGGCGAGGCTGCCGTTCCAGGCCACGTTGGTCGCTGTCACCGCGCTGCCCGACTGGGTCACTGTCGCGTTCCAGCCGTTGGTGATCTTCTGGTCGCCGGCGTAGGCCCAGGCGACCGTCCACGACGTGACCGCGGCGCCGAAGTTGGTCACCTTCACGTCGGCGGTGAAGCCGCCGGACCACTGATTGACCTCGTAGTCCACCTGGCAGGCCGCCGCCGCGGTGGCCGCCGGCGCGAAGGCCACGACCATGCCCGCGCCGGCCACCGCGGCCGCCACCCCCAGAGCCAGAACTCGTCGCCGCATCGGCTTCCTCCGTCGCGTCCGTGGAGTGGGCGCTTGCCCACTCTGAGTGGGCAAGCGCCCACTTATGGGAGCGCTCCCATATATCGACGATCGTAGTTATGTTTCGCGGAGATGAAAAGCGTTAAGCCGGCGCCGGGTTCCGCTCGAACGCGTCGAGCAGCAGATCGATCTCGCGCTCGAGCGCGCCCAGCGCCGCCGGATCGCGGGCCAGCAGCAGCCCCGCCTCGGCGAGCGCGCCGCGCAGCACCGAGAGCCGCGCCTCCACGTCCCGGTCGCCGGTGGCCTGCTGGAGGCCGCGGCGCAGCAGGTCGCCGACGTGTCCGTCCTCGATGGTCCGGACCTGCTCGGGGCCGAGCACCGCCGGACCGTCGATCAGCAGGATCCGCCGCACGCCCGGATCCAGATAGGCGTCGAGCATCACCGTGCACCCGGCGCGCAGGGCGTCCCACCCGATCCGCACCGAGGAGGCCGACACGAACCGCTCGGCGAGGCGGCGCTGCCGGAACACGAGGGCGCCCCGGAACAGGGCCGACTTGGTGCCGTAGCGGTGGTAGACGGCGCCGCGGCCGACGCCGGCGAGCCTTGCCACCTCGTCCAGCGACGTGGCCGCGTACCCATCCCGCCCGAACGTCTCGGCCGCCGCGAACAGCAGCGAGTCGTCGGTCTCCCCCGTTGCGCGCATGGACCTCAAACTATCGAAATTACTCAATGTATGCCGGACCGTCTCAGCCTGTGGTGGCGAACATCCGGATGACCGCGGCCGGGCAGCTCTGGACGGCCAGCTCGACCGCCTCCCGCTGCGACTCGGGCGGCGAGCTGTCGAGAACGACGACCACCGCCTGCTCCTCGTCCTGACCGAAGACGGCAGGCGCGGTCAGCGCGCAGGTCCCCGAGCCTATGCACAGGCTGGTGTCGACCGTTACCTTCATGGGGCAGCTCCCGTGCTCCACGGTGGGCGAACTCTTCAACACTGCCGGTTATCGCGAGGCTCGTCAATACGTGCGGCTCGTGAAAGAGGCTAAGGACGTTTGGGTCAGTCAGCAACCCGACAGTACAAGGGAAATGTCCGGACGGACAGTCCATGTACGACCCGGGAGGGTCGATAGTCGGGGGGCGCGGCGACGAGTGGTCCCGCTCGCACAGCGACCCGGGGTGGAGGAGATGGTCACGGTGACGAACGCGGTTGTTTTCGTGCAGCCGGACAGATTCGAGGTGAACGCGGCTCGCTGCCTCGACTACTGCGCCGTCCGCCGCTACGCGGTGGCCGGCCTGATCTGCGGTGATTGGGCCGCCGCACTGCAGATGCTCAAGGACGGGCTGGCGTCGGTGATCGTCGTGTCGTCGCCCGCCCAGCTCGACCCCGATCGGGAACCCCGCATCGAGGTCGTGCCGAAGCGGCTCAACTCGCGCCGCCATGCCACCCGTCCGGTGGCACGGATGGCGACGCTCACGTAAAGCGGGCGACTTCGCGGCCGATCAGAAGGGCTCAGTAGAGTTCTGGGGTAGGCCACCAGCGAAGGAGACGGGACGGAAATGGCGGGCGACGCCGACATGAGCGCGGGGCTGGACCCCGAGCGGCTGGCGATCTGCCTGGCCGTCCTGGCCGAGGCCGAGATGCTCCCGCCCGAGCATCCGGACGCGGTCGCCATCCGCCGGGCCACCGCCGGGCTGTTCAAGACCGTCAAGCTGCAGCGCCGCCGCGAGCGGCGCGACGCGATCCTCGCGGCCGACCGGGAGGTCACCGAGGCGACCGCCACCGGCGCGCCCGGCCGCATCGACGACGAGACCGCCGGCATCCCGCTGCGCACCACGATCACCGGCGGCACCGCCGGCGTCCTGCGCCAGGCCCGCGGCTGCTACGTCTGCAAGCAGCGCTACACGGTGGTCGACGCGTTCTACCACCAGCTCTGCCCCGGCTGCGCCGCCACCAACCACGCCCGGCGTGACGCCCGCACCGATCTGACCGGTCGCCGGGCCCTCCTCACCGGCGGACGCGCCAAGATCGGCATGTACATCGCGCTGCGGCTGCTGCGCGACGGCGCCGACCTCACCATCACCACGCGCTTTCCGCACGACGCGGTCCGCCGCTACGCGGCGATGCCCGACAGCGCCGACTGGCTGCACCGGCTGCGGGTGGTCGGCCTCGACCTGCGCGATCCCGCCCAGGTCGTCGGCCTCGCCGACTCGGTCGCGGCGCGCGGCCCGCTGGACATCCTGATCAACAACGCGGCCCAGACCGTACGCCGCACACCCGGCGCCTACTCCGCGATCGCGGCCGCCGAACGGGAAGCGCTGCCCGACGGGCCGCTACCCGAGCTCGAGTACTTCGGGACCGCCGGGGTCTCGCCCGCGGCCGTGCTGACCGCCGGGTCGCCGGGCGCCTCGCTGAGCGCGCAGCAGGTCACCGAGCTGGCGCTGGTCGCCCGCTCGGCCGCGATCGACGCCGGCGGCCTGGTCCCCGACGTCACCCCGACCAACAGCTGGAGCGACCGGGTCCACGAGGTCGACCCGCTCGAGCTGCTCGAGGTGCAGCTCTGCAACGTGACGGCGCCGTTCATCCTGGTCAGCCGCCTGCGGCCGGCGATGACGAGGTCGTCGTTCCCGCGCCGCTACGTCGTGAACGTCTCGGCCATGGAGGGGATCTTCACCCGCGGCTACAAGGGCGCCGGCCACCCGCACACCAACATGGCGAAGGCCTCGCTGAACATGCTGACCCGCACCAGCGCCGACGACATGTTCGCCGACGGCATCCTGATGACCAGCGTCGACACCGGCTGGATCACCGACGAGCGGCCGCACCCGACCAAGATGCGGCTGGCCGGCGAGGGCTTCCACGCGCCGCTCGACCTGGTCGACGGCGCGGCCCGGGTCTACGACCCGATCGTCCGCGGCGAGCTCGGCGAGGACGTGTACGGCTGCTTCCTCAAGGACTACGCGCCGGTCGCCTGGTGACACGGAACGAGCCACACCCCGTGGGGTGTGGCTCGTCCGGTTATGTGTAGCTGAGCGAATCAGCCGCGCAGACCCTGGTTGCTGCCGGGACCGAAGCCGTTGCCGTTGCCCCAGCCGTTCCCGTTGTTGTTGCCCCAGCCGTTGCCGTTGTTGCCGTTCCCGTTGCCGTTCCCGTTCCCGTTTCCGTTCCCATTGCCGTTCCCATTGCCGTTCCCGTTGTTGTTGCCGTTCCCGTTGCCGTTGTTGTTCCCGTTCCCGTTCCCGTTCCCGTTGCCGTTCCCGTTCCCGTTGCCGTTCCCGTTCCCGTTCCCGTTGCCGTTCCCGTTCCCGTTGTTGTTGCCGTTGTTGTTCCCGTTGTTGCCGTTGCCGTTGCCCCAGCCACCGTTGTTGTTGCCGTTGCCGTTGCCGTTGTTGCCGTTGCCGTTGTTCCAGCCACCGTTGTTGTTGCCGTTACCCCAGCCGTTGTTGCCCCAGCCGTTGCCCGGCCAACCCCAGTTGCTGTTCCAGTTCCCGTGGCCCGGCCACCATCCGCCGACCCACCACTTGCCCGGCCAGTGGCCGTTCCAGCCGTGTCCCCAGTCGTCGTAGTCGACGACCAGCGCAATACGCTTCCGGAAGGCGCCGGTACGGACCGGAATGCAGTCGTAGTCCTCCCAGAAGCCCTCGTCCTCGCCGTATTCGCCGGCCCGCTCGCACATCCGGTAGCTGCGGAAGAACCCGACGAGTCGGTCGCCCCGGTCGCTGCGCGACTGAGCGCTGGCACCGCCCTCCGACCGCGCCGCCCCCTGGTCGGTGCTGGAGGCGGCCATGGCCGGTCCCACACCGACCGTGACGCCCGTTACCAGGCCGAGGCCGGTCATCATAAGCATCCGGGTAAATCGGTTCATGTCACACCTTCTCTTGACAAAGAGTTATGCCTTGACAAGGGGACCATGGGCACGGAACGTGACCGGCGGGTTTCGCCGGGTATACCCCGATCGTGGAAGAACGGACTCCGCCTACTCTTCGGGCATGGCGAGGTAGGCCGGCCGCAGCAGGTCGACAACGGGACGGCCGTCGTGCGACAGCGGCGGCGGGTCCAGCTGGTCGAGCAGCGCATCGGGCCTGGTGACGGCCCCGGGCCGCCCGCTGGCCGCGGCGGGCGGCGAGGGTTCGGCGCCCCAGAAGGCGGCAGCCCACTCCTTCCCCGATTCGGGTGAATCCGAAACATCTGGAATTTCGGTCAGAACGGCTCCAACCGGAGCATCAGGACCCCCGGCGACGTCGTGGGTCGCGGCGGTCGCGGACGCGCGCAACTCCCGCAGGTGCAGCAACAGCTCGTCCCGATGCCGCCCGCGCCAGGCGAAGACCCCGAACGGATCCTCCTCGAACGACCGCGCCAGCGCGTAGCAGGTAGCCGCGAGATGCACGCACGGCATGGGCCACCGCTCGCAGCCGCAGTCCATCGCCACCTCGTCAAGCGACAACGGCACCAGGCTGAGCCCCGCCCCCGTGAACACCTCGCCGATCCCGGGCGGCATCCGTCCCGCCAGCAGGTCGGCCGCGAACCGCGCCTCGGCCACCAGATCCTGCTCGACCCGCGCCCATTCCGAGGCGCCGAACGACCGCACCGCTATCCGCGCCCGGAACGCCTTGGGATCGTCGGGCCCGCGGACCAGCGCCACCACGAGGCTCCCCGAGATGGTCAGCTGCCGAACGTGCCCCGCACGCTCGTCCCGCCGCCCGCGCGCGAAGGTCGGCCCCATCCGCAGCGACTCGAAGGTCCCGAGGAACGCCAGCGCCAGCCGGTCGTCAGTCAACGATCGCCTCCGGGGCAAGTTGGACCAGCTCGCGTAGCTCGGCGGTGTCCAGCGCCGTCAGCCACCCTTCCCCGTTGCCGACCACGCGCTCCGCGAGCACGCCCTTGTCGGCGAGCAGCCGGTCGATGCGCTCCTCGAGGGTCCCGAGGCAGACCAGCGTGTGCACCCGTACGTCGCGCCGCTGCCCGATGCGGTACGCCCGGTCGGTGGCCTGGGCCTCGGTGGCCGGGTTCCACCAGCGGTCGACGTGCACCACGTGGTTGGCGGCGGTCAGGTTGATGCCGGTGCCGCCGGCCTTCAGCGACAGCACGAAGATGCCGGGACGCGCATCGTTCTGGAAGTCGGCGACCATCGTGTCGCGCTCCGCCCGCGGGGTGCCGCCGTGCAGGTAGCGCACCGGCACACCGAAGCGGGCGGCGAGGTGCGGCGTCAGCATCGCGCCGAACTTCGCGAACTGGGTGAAGCACAGCACGCTCTCGCCGTCGGCCAGCGCGCCGTCGAGGATCTCCTCCAGGCGCTCGAGCTTGCCGGAGCGGCCCGGCAGCGGCGAGCCGTCGCCGAGCAGCAGCGCCGGGTGCACGCACGCCTGTTTCAGCTTGGTCATCGCGGCCAGCACGATGCCCTTGTTCCATTTGTCGGTGCTCTCGGCCAGGCGCGTAGTCATGTCCTCGAGCACCGCGCGGTACAGCGTCGCCTGCTCGGTTGTCAGCCCGCACAGGTGCCGCACCGCGCGCTTGTCGGGCAGGTCGGTGATGACCGCGGGGTCGGATTTCACCCGCCGCAGCAGGAACGGCCGGGTGGCGTGGCGCAGCCGGGCCGCGGCGTCCTCGTCGCCGAAACGCTCGATCGGCACCGCGAACCGGGCCCGGAACGTGTGCGACGACGCGAGCACCCCCGGATTGAGGAAATCCAGGATCGACCAGAGCTCGGCGAGACGGTTCTCCACCGGCGTACCCGTCAGGGCGATGCGCATCCGCGAGGGGAAGCGACGGACGGCCTTGGCCACCCCGCTGCCGCTGTTCTTTACGTGCTGCGCCTCGTCGAGCACGACCCTGTCCCAGGTGATAGCGGCCAGATCATCGGCGTCGCGCACAGCCGTCGCGTAGGTGGTGAGCACGATATCGGCGCCCGCAAGCGTCGCCGGCGCGGGCCGTTCGGCGCCGTGCAGCACCTTGACCACCAGCGAGGGGGCGAAGCGCTCGCATTCGCGCTGCCAGTTGCCGAGCACCGAGAGCGGGCAGATCAGCAGCGCCGGCCCCGCCCGCCGATGCAGCAGAAGCGCCAGCAGCTGCACGGTCTTGCCCAGGCCCATGTCGTCGGCGAGACAGGCGCCCAGCCCGAGGCCGTCGAGAAAGGCCAACCAGGAAAAACCCCTGATTTGGTACGCCCGCAGCACACCGACCAGGCCCTCGGGCTGGTCGAGCAGCTCGAGCCGCTGGTCGAGCTCCCCGGAGAGCAGGTCGGCCAGCCACCCCTTGCCCCCGACCGCGGTGACCGGCAGCGGCAGCTCCTCGGGCGGCAACAGCCGGATCGTGCGCAGCGCCGCCCCCGCGGTCATCGAGCCCCCGCCGCGCTCGAGGAACCGCAGCCCCGCCGCCAGATGGCCGGGGTCGAGATGCACCCACCGCCCGCGCAGCCGCACCAGCGGCACCTTGGCCAGCGCGAGATCGGTCAGCTCGGACTCGGTGAGCGACTGCCCGCCGACCGCAAGCCCCCATTGGTAGTCGACCATGTGCGCGAGATCGGCCGCCTCGTCGCGCAACACCGGAGTGATCGGGTCGCGCCCGCGCAGCTCGAGCGAGAGCCCAAGCCCTTGCCGCTCCCGCCACCAGGTCGGAAGCAGCACGCCGTAGCCGGCCTCCTCGAGCACCCCGGCTTGACTGAGGAACGCATGCGCCTCGGCGGTATCGAGCACCATGTCGATCGGCCGCGGCACCCGCAACGCGGCCTGCAGATCCGGGTAAAGCCGGGCCGCCCGCCCAAGCCCCCCGAGCAGCCGCTCCTGAGGATGCCGGGTCCATCGCCGCAGCGGCGCATACTCATCCCGCCAGATGTCAGACGCGGTGACCAGCGCACTCGGCTCGTCAACCGCCTGAAGCAGAAACTCCAGCAGCCAGAGATCCCGCCCCCCGGTACCGACCCCCGACCCGACCGAATCGGACCCGCCGGCGCCGCCCCCCGCTTCGAGGCCACGACCGGCAGCCGCGGCGTCGGTGGCGTCGGGCTCCTCGTCGAGCTCGTGCAGGTGGCTGAGGCGGAAGCAGAGCCGCACCGCCGCGCCTGACGCCGCGCTCGCGTGCCAGGCGTCGAGCCGGTCGGCCAGTTCGTCAGCGAGGGCAGGCGCGGCTTTGAAGGCGGGCTCGCCAGTCAGGGCGGCCAGCCAGCCGTCGCCGATCTCGACGTCGGAGGCGGCCAGGCGGGTGCGCACGAGGCCGTCGACCAGCCGGTTGAGTGCGGCCGCCAGTACGTCGGCCGCCGGCAGGGCGCCGGTCGCGGCGCGGCAGGCGGCCGGCATGCGGCGCAGCAGGTCGCCGTGGTGGATCGCGTCGAAGCCGGTCAGCACCGGGCGCCAGCGCGCGATCGGACCGTGCGGCAGCACCGACGGCAGCACCCGGCCGCGGCGCACGAGGTCGGCCGCGAACGCGCACAGCTCGATCAGCCACCGCGTGGAGTGTCCGACCCGCCCGTCGAACTCGTCGGCCAAGTCGTCGTCGACGAACGGCACCGCCACGGCCGGCACCTGCCACGTCCGCGGCCGCGGCGTCCCCCGCCGGGGCGCGAGCCCGAGCTGCGGGGAAGGCAGCGGCCCGGCGCTGGTCGAGGGCAGCACCAGGGTGGCGCGCGCGAGATCCTCTCCCCAGGGCAGCCGGTCGCGCTCGATCGCGAACGGGTGACCGTGGCCCCGCCGGAATTCAGGCGACATATCCGACTCGCCCCAGAGGCAGAGCGCACCGTCGGCTGCCACGAACCCGTGCAGCACCCGCACCCCGGCCTGGACGACAACGGTCATCGCAGCGTCCAGACAATCCCGGGCGGGCGGACCCGGGCACACACCGGATCGCCGTACGCGTCGGAAAGCCCCAACTCCCCCACCAGGACGCCGCCGCCCTCGAACGCGGCGCGCAGCAACGCGGTCGGGATGTCGCCGAACATCAGCTTGGCCCGGCGGAACATCTCGAAGCCGGACTCCGAGACGTTCCCCCAGCTCAGATAGAGGAACCGCGCCCCCGGGCGGCCGTGCACGAACGGCCCGCCCACGTCGAGCAGCCCATCGATCTCGCGGGTGGTCACCTCGAACTCCCACACCGCCGACGCGGCCGACACCGGCACCCGCTCGACAACCTCGGCCTTGCGCTGCACACCCACGTGCACGTTGCGCAGCCGCAGCTCATCGCCCCCCGGCAGGTCCCGCCCCTCAATCCGCATCAGCACGAGACCGACTCTAGGCTGTACCGCCCAAGGCATGCCCTTCTGGCCCTCGCCTGCGAGGCCGTCGTCATGTCCCGCTGGCTGCCGCTCGGTGCAGGCGGTCATGCCGGGGGTACGACAAAACTGGAATCAGCCGTTGTCACGCACCCAGGCGTCGATCAGGCCGCCGAAGTGGCCCTCGAACTTCTCGTGCTCGTGCACCGGGTACGTGGCGCGGACCGTCTCGCGAAGCAGCGAGCGGAACTCTTCCGAGCTCACCCAGTCGTAGACCATCTCGTTGACGTGCGGCAGGTAGGTGTCGCAGAAGTCGCGGTAGCGGTCGGTCTCGAAGTACTCGTCGGCCAGGCGCCGGTATTCGCCCAGCTTCTCGGCGTACGACAGGGACTCGTCGTCGCCGATGGCGAAGTAGCGGGCCGTGTCGGTGTCGAGGCGGGGCTTGCGGTCGGTGACCACGCAGAAGACCGTCCAGCGCAGCAGCGCCGCCATCGCCCACGGGAAGTAGTAGTGCAGCGAGGTGATCGCCACGTCGGGGCACGCGTTCGCGTAGTCGATCGGGTGGACGTCGGTGCCGCGCACCAGCGACTCGCAGCTGTTGAACTCCCAGCGGAAGAACGCGTTGACCAGCCGCGAGATGGTCACCACCTCACTCCCGGTCTCGGCCGACAGGAAACCGTGGTCCACCTCGTAGCGGGAGTGCATGGGCTGCTCGGGGCGGAACTTCATGACCATCGTCTCGGGGCCGATGGTCAGCGAGCGGGCGAACACGTCGTACCCCTCGACCG
Source organism: Actinoplanes sp. CA-142083 (assembly GCF_050942195.1). Taxonomy (NCBI): domain Bacteria; kingdom Bacillati; phylum Actinomycetota; class Actinomycetes; order Micromonosporales; family Micromonosporaceae; genus Actinoplanes; species Actinoplanes sp. CA-142083. Next base: position 4,403,885 of record NZ_CP192076.1, on the reverse strand, counting down.
CGGCCTGCAGGTGCATGAGCCGCTCGCCGGAGGCGTCGTAGGCGGAGTGCAGCTCCTGCGGGTTCCGGATCCGCGTCACGCCGACCCAGGCGCCGCCGTCGTAGGGCTTCATGAACATCGGATAGCCGACCTGATCGGCGGTCTTGTCAAGATCGAAGGCCTGGTTGTAGCGCGCCGACGTGTAGGCGTACCGCGAATTGTCCAAGGGATTCTTGTACGGGACGAGCACCGTCTCCGGGACTTTCAGGCCGAGCCGCATCATCGCGCAGTAGGCCGCGTGCTTCTCCATCGACTGGAACGTGAACGGGCTGTTCAGCAGGTACACGTCGTCCATCAGCGCGATCTTCTTGAGCCACTCGCGCGGGTGGTAGTACCAGTACGCGAGCCGGTCGATGACCAGGTCGTGCTTCGGCCGGTACCGCAGGTTGAACGGCTCGATGGTGACCCGCACCGAGCCGGTGCGGTGGGTGCGTCCGTCCGGGCCGGTGACCACGCCGAGGCGGCGCAACAACGCCTCGTACGCCCGTGGCCAGTCGTCCTCGGTGCCCAGCAACAGTCCGATGGTGTGCTCGACGTCCGCCACGTCGTCCTCCCGAGGGGTGCGAAACGAGGGGTGAGACAGCTACAGCTACTTCCACACTCGGCGCAGCAGCGTGGTCAGGTGCGGATCGAGGGCGTCACGCCAGCCGATCCAGTTGTGCGCGTCGCGGTTCTCCGCGAAGGTCACCTCGTATCCCTGCTCGCGCAGGGCGGCGGCCATGCCGCGGTTGTTGGCCAGGTTCTCCTCGACGGTGCCGCAGGTCAGCGTGGCCGGCACGCCGGGGCCGGCGGGGGCGCGCAGGACCTGCCCGACGAACCGGATGATCCGCTGGTAGCGCGCGAAGCCCGACTCCTGCGAGTCGAACCGGTGCTGGAAGAAGCTGCCGGACTGCAGGAACAGGCCGGCGAACAGCTCCGGCGCGTAGCGCTGGGCGTGCAGCATGGCGAAGGCCCCGAGGCTCGCGCCGGCGCCGACAACCGGCGCCGCCGCGCCCAATTCGGCGGTGAGCGCGGGCAGGATCTCCGCGGTCAGTCTCTTCGCGTACGGCTTGGAGGCCGAGTACGTCTCGAAGCGGTCGGGTGCGGGCAGCAGGACGAGGTGGAACGGCGGCACGCGCCCGGCCGCCACGGACGCCGTCGCGTACCGGCCGAGCTCGGCGTACTTGTCGTAGTCGGGGCCGTCGTGGACGACCAGCACCCGGTCGGAAGGGCAGGCCGGCGACCAGACCCGCGCGTCGGCCGACCGGGCGTCTCGCCAATCGCCGCCGGCCGGGGGCAGGTGCAGCCAGTCGGGCTCGCGGTAGTCGGGGCACCAGAGCACCGAGGACTCGCCGTAGCCGCCGGGGGCGCGCCGCGGGTTGCCCTCGTCGCAGATCGTCTCGCGGCGCCCGTCGCGGTGGGTCAGCTCGAGCTTGTACTCGATGCGGGCCGCGTCCGGCCGGGGCACCCGCAGCTCCCAGTGCTTCTGCTCGGGGGCGTAGGTGAACTCCGGGAAGCCCAGGAAGCCGCACACCAGCCGTACGCCGGAAAGCTTTTGATCTTGATCTGGCAAGCGGAAGCAAGCCGCGACGCCGTCACACCACGCCCCGGCGACCCGTTCCATGACCGCACATTAGCCGCCGCCGGACGATCTCGCGCGCGAAACCTGGCGCGGGCCTCAGGGCGTGAACGTCTGCGTCGGGGACGACGACGGCGGCAGGCCGAACATCTCGGCGAGGCCGGTCACCCGCAGTTGATGGTGGACGAACTCGCTCGGGTTGCTCAGCACGAACCTGGTGCCGGTCTCGCGGGCCAGGTTGTAGCCGCTGACCAGCGCGCCGACGCCCATCGAATCCATGAAGACCACGAAGGTCAGGTCGACGATCAGCACGACCGGGCGCTCCCGCTGCAGCGTGCCCATCAGGGTCTCGCGCACGGCGTCCACGGTGGCGGCGTCGAGGCTGCCACGCACGTCGATGACGATGGTCCCGTCGGCCTGCCGACGTGTCGTCATCGCCGCCTCTCCCATCGCCCAACGGTACAACGGCCGTCCGGGGCCTCGCAGGCCGCCACGCGTTTCGACTTGCGCAGCGTCACCGGATGGGCACAAAGTGAGATCGGTCGCCGCCGATTTATCGAGGGTGGGGTGGGCTGGTGTCAACCAACAAGCCGGGAATCTTCGCCGTACGGGATGTGCGCTCGCTGATCACCGAGACCGCCGAGGAGGGCCACGGTCTCAAGAAGGCCGTCGGCGTGACCCAGCTGACCGCGATGGGTGTCGGCGCCATCATCGGCACCGGCATCTTCGTGGTGATCGGCAAGGGCGCGGGCATAGCCGGTCCGGCCGTCGTCCTCTCGTTCGTCCTGGCCGCGGTGGCCTGCGCGTTCTCGGCGCTGTCCTACGCGGAGCTGGCCTCGTCCATCCCGGTCTCCGGCAGCGCGTACACGTACTCGTACGCGACGCTCGGCGAGCTCGTCGCCTGGATCATCGGGTGGGACCTGATCCTCGAGTACGGCGTGTCGGTCGCCGGCATCGCGGTCGGCTGGGGCGGCAACCTCAACGCGTTCCTCGACGCCGCGTTCGGCTACTCCCTGCCCGACGCGATCTCGAAGTCGCCCTCCGAGGGCGGCGTGTTCAACCTGCCCGCCTTGTTCGTGGTCCTCGCCATCACGTTCCTGCTGGTCCGCGGCGTCACCGAGAGCGTGCGGGTCAACCTGGTCATGGTCGTCATCAAGCTGACCGTGCTGATCTTCTTCATCGTGGTGGCGTTCGCGAACTTCGGCACCGGCAACTTCACCCCGTTCGCCCCGGCCGGCGTGGACGGGGTGACCTCGGCCGCGGCGATCATCTTCTTCGCCTACATCGGCTTCGACGCGGTCTCCACCGGCAGCGAGGAGGCCCGCAAGCCGGAACGCGACCTGCCCTGGGCGATCATCGGCTCGCTGGTGATCTGCACGATCTTCTACGTGCTCACCGCCATCGGCGCGATCGGCATCGCCACTCCCGACCAGATGAAGGGCAGCGACGCGCCGCTGGCCACCGCCCTCGACGAGGGCGCCGGCATCAGCTGGGCGGCCGGGATCCTCGCGCTGGGCGCGGTCGTCGCCATCACCAGCGTCGTGCTGGTCATCTTCTACGGCCAGACCCGCATCTTCTTCGCCATGTGCCGCGACGGCCTGATGCCGCAGCGGCTCGCCACCGTCAACCAGCGCTACGGCACGCCCGCGATGCTGACCATCGGCCTGGGCGTGCTGATCTCCATCCTCGCCGCGCTGGTCCCGCTGGGCACCATCGTGGAGCTGGTCAACATCGGCACGCTGTTCGCGTTCGTCCTGGTCAACATCGGCGTCATCGTCCTGCGCCGCACCCGCCCCGAGATGCCGCGGCCCTACCGCGTGCCGTGGTCGCCGGTGCTGCCGGTGATCGGGGTGGCCTTCGCGATCTACCTGATGTCCGACCTGCCGTGGGAGACGTGGGTGCGGTTCGTGGTGTGGCTGGCGGTCGGGATCCTGATCTACGCGCTCTACGGCTACCGGAACTCACGGTTGCGATCCGAGCCGGCGAGCACGCCGGGCTGGGCACGCGACCCGTCATCGGACGCGGACCCCGGCTCGGATCCCGCGCCTGGCTCGGGCCCATCCTCCGGCTCGGGTGATCAGTCGTGACCGGGCCGGTGATCGCCGGCGCGCCCGGCGCCGGGGCGCTGGCGCTGGGCCGATGGGCCGCCGACACGCTCGGCGTCCCCCTGATCGTCGCGGTGGTCCACCCCGCGCCGGCCGCCCTCGGCTCCGGCCGCGTCGACGCCGAATGGGTCGCCGACCGCCACCGCGCCGCCGAGCAGATCCTCGACGCCGCCCGCTCCGTCCTCGGCGACACCGACGCCTCCTATCGGACGATCGCCTCGTCGTCGGCCGCCCACGGCCTGCACGACCTGGCCGAGGAGGTCGGCGCCGCGCTGATCGTGGTGGGCTCCGGCAAGGACGCGCCCCGCGAGCGCCTGTATCCCGGCAGCACCGCCGAGCGCCTCCTCTCGGGGAGCGTCTGCCCGGTGGCGGTGGCGCCGGCCGAGCTGTCCCCCGAGCCCGGCCCGAAGGGCGTCATCGGCGTGGCGTACGTGGACACGCCGGACGGACGCGCCGCCCTGGCCGAGGCCGCCCGGTTCGCCGCCCGGACAGGCGCCCGGCTGCGCCTGTACACGGTGGTCGCCTCCGGCGACGCGTCGATGCCGTTCCTCATCGGGCAGGACGCCGAGCGGGCGTTCCTGGAGACCGCCCGCGAGACCTACGAACGGTCGCTGGACGCCGCCGTGGCCTCGGTACCCGCCTGCGACGCCGATTGGCGCATCCTCCCCGGCGACGTGGTCGACACCCTCGCCGACCTGGACGAGGTCGACGTGCTGTTCTGCGGTTCCCGCGGCTACGGCCCGGCCCGCCGGGTGCTGCTCGGCGGCGTGTCGGCCCGGCTGATCCGCCGCTCCCGCCGCCCGGTGGTGGTGGTCCCGCGCAGCGGCTGACCGAGCAGGAGATGTCAGCAGTGCCGGCCGATCAGATCGCGAAGCTCGGCGAGGCGGGGTGAGCTCGATGCTCCCGGCGCCGCCGTCCGCGTCGGCGGCGGGGTCGTCGGCCCGAGTCCGGGTCGCTTCGGCGAGAGCATCGGTGGCCTGCCGACGCCCGGTGGGTTCATCGGCGTTAGATTACCGCTCATCTATCCGGAGGAGGCGGCGGGCAGCTCCGGGTGGCTGGGTCCTTCCTCGATCGCGCTGACCTCCGGCGCCGTGATGGCCGGGGCAATCTCGGCTTCCGCTTGTGCGGTGACCGCCGAGGCGAGCAGCGAGGCCGGCGTGTCGTCGGCATGGAGGCCGAGATTGTCCCGGCACTCGGTCACCGCGTCCCAGGCGACGTACGGGTTCAGCATGAAGCTCTGCCGGGCCCGGGCCAGATGGCTCAGCGTGACCCCGTTCTCGTCGTCGATGACGCGTTCGAGCCGCCGCAGGTCCGCGTCCTCGGTGACGACGAAAAGCTCCAGCAGAGTGCGGCAGTAGTAGTGGTAGCCGACCAGCTCCATGGCCAGCCGCCGCAGCAGGCGCCGGTCGCTCAGATCGGTCGGCGCGTCGCCGGCCGACGCCTGGAGCTGGGCGCCGAGCTTCTCGATCGAGCAGAGCCAGTCGTCGTCGAGCAGGCAGGGACTGGTGCGGGGGCCGTCCAGCGGGCAGGCGTCGATCCGGCCGAGCGCCCGCAGCACGGCCGAGGACTCCGGTTCGAGCAGCACACCCCGGATGGCGGACGTGACGGCCGCCGTCTTGCCGCGCAGGTCACGGTGTACGAGAACGCCGGCGACCCGCTCGAGATCGCCGCCGTTGTGCAGGATGTGCCGGGTGGTGCGGATCAGGTCGCGGGCCAGGCCGCCGGAGGCGCAGTACGCGAGCGCGATGAACGGCGGCGGCACGAACAGGGTGCGGCTGCGGATCAGGTCGAGCGAGTCGGCGAAGCTCAGGTACGGGATCGGCACGACCTCGTCGAAGGCGCTGTCGAAAATGTCCCGGAACGGCAGTCCCCGCCGTTCGAAGCTGGCGATCGCGTCCTCCGAGACCGACACGAAGAAGAACGTGTTCGGCGCGGTGAACAGCGGCTTCAGCTCGCTGAGCAGGTCACGTGCCTTCTCCGCCGACTCGATCTTGTCCAGTTCGTCGATGGCGACGAACGCGGGGCCGCGGGCCTTGAGCAGGGCGACGGTCTCCTTGACGATCTGCGGAACGCCGAGCGGCAGCTCGGTGTCGGAGACGCTGCCGCTCGTCCCGGCGTCGACCCCGACGGGCAGCCAGTTGCCGCCGCCCAGCTTGACCGTGCCGGACCAGCCGCTGGTCTCGCTGCGGACGTAGCCCAGCCGGCGCAGTCCCCGCCGGGCGTCGCGGACCAGGTCGTCGTTCTCCACCGGCGGCGCCTTGGTGCGGTCCAGGTAGGCGCGAACCGCCAGGCCGACCCGCAGGGCCACGGCGCCCGCCGCGGTGAGCGCGACGCCGGCGACGAGCCGTGCGTCCGGGTCGCTGACCGAGGGCGGGATCAGCAAAAGGGCCGTTCCGGCCGCGACCGCGACGATCTGCGCGGCCGCGACGGCCATCAGCGGCACGGCGCCGCGGGCGCCGCTCTCCAGGACAACGGCCACTCCGCTGCTGCTGCCGGTGAAGGAGTAGCTGGGCGGCGGCCGGTGCCGGAGCAGCGCCGTCGCCAGCCCGGCGATCAGCAGGGCGGCCCCGGCGGCCCGCCGCGTGGTGAGCAGGTCGGGCACGAACCACATCGTGGACAGGACGAGCAGGACGCCGGCGGCCGCTATCGCGAGCAGCAGGCCGGAGAGCCTCGGCTGGCTCCAGCCGATCACGCTGCGGGCCAGCAGCCGCTCCTCCAGGGACCCGGCCGAGGTCGGCAGCTTCCTCTTCTCGATCAGCCGCAGGGCCAGCGGCACCACGCCGACGGTGAGCAGGGCGCCACCGAAGGCGGCCACCTGGGCCGGCGTCCGCGCGCCGGCGGCGTACACCGCCATCAGGTAGACGCCGGTCAGCGTCGCCACGGCCGGGAGCATGAAAAAGATCAGCGCGGTCGCGGCGCCGCCGGCGACCCGGTTCGGCACCGGCCGCCCGCCTTTTTCGCGACGCTTTCCGTCGCTGTCGTAGTCGAAGATGTATTGGCAGATCTCGGTGTACAGATGGACCAGGAACTCGCGCGGCACGTAACTGGCCGGCGCCGGGACGAGGATTTTGATCGCCGCCTGCGGCCACACCTTGTACATGCCGCGCAGAATCGTCGACTTCCCCGACCCGCGCGGACCGGCGAGCCCGATGCTGCCGCGACTCCCCCGGAGCAACCGGCCCAGCTCGTCGACCGTGGCGGTGGCGACCGGGTCGGCCTCCTCGTCGAGCAGTCCGGGCGCGTCACCCGGTTCGAGCTCCTGCCGGTAGAGGGCGTCCCGCTCGCGCTCCTGCTTCTTGACGTTGAGGGCGAGCCGGATGCTCTCCAGCAGCTTGCGCCGCACCGCCGCGCGGAGCTGTTCGTCGGCGGCCTTCTGCTGCACCGCCAGCTCCGACCAGTTGGGGTTCTGGTTGAGGAACTCCTCGATCGTCTTCTGGACCGACTGCAGGTAGTCGGCCTCCGGGGCAGTTCGGCGCGGCGGCTTCCGTTTCGGCTTGACGCCTGACTCGTCCGGTTCCGACTGCTCCGGCGGGGTGGACTCGGCCTGCGGCACGACGGGCGCCGCGACCGCGGTGAGCTGCTCCCGCAGCCGCTCCCGGAAAGCCGTGATCTCGGATTTGACCCGTTGGTACTCCACCATTTCGGTGGCGCACTCGACGAGGAGTTCCGCGTTCGGTTTCTCGTAAACCATGGTCCCCAGTTCGACGCCCGCCTGCTTGGCCGCGGCGAGCAGATCGGGGTCCGCGACGAGCTCGGTACGGACCGTCGTGATCATGGTCATGATCTCGGGGACCGTGAACCACGGCCGCACCGCGTCCAAGGTCCGCTGGCCGAGGATCGCTTTCGATGCCTCCAGGAACAACCCGGCGATGCCCATGGCACACCTCATTCGACGGCGTCGAACCCAACCTCACGCCGTCGGCACGACCAGCCAAGCGACTTGTCCTCGATCGAACCCAAGCTCCACCCGAAGGGGCTACGGCGCCCGGTGGCGGCCCGCCTTCGAGGTCGGCTCGTCGGCCCAGTCGGTCACCACGATCGGGGCCAGATCGCGCATCGGCACGTAGACGCGCGCGTCCACCGCCTCGCCCAGCAGCAGGGCCGCGACCAGGGCGGTCGGCCGCTCGGACGGCTCCTTCGACAGGCAACGCGAGCACAGATCGACCACCTCCGCCGGGAGGCTGTCGATGTCGGGCAGGGGCTCGGGGTCCCGCTTGCACGTCGCCTCGACCAGCTCGGTCGGCGACGCCGCCGTCCACGGCAGGCGGCCCGACAGGCACTGGTAGAGCAGCGTGCCCAGGGCGAACATGTCGGTCGCCGGCGTCGCGGGGCATCCGGCGAAGCGCTCCGGCGCGACGAAGGCCGGCGTGCCCATCACCGGGCCGTCCGGGTCGGGGTCGGCCGAGCCGACCGCCGCGGCGATGCCGAAGTCGAGGACCTTCGCGCCGGACGGGGTGAGCATGATGTTGCCGGGCTTGATGTCGCGGTGGACGACGTGCTCGGCGTGTGCGGCGGACAGGCCGGCCGCCACCTCGGCACAGATGCGGACCGAGATGCGCCAGTCGAGCGGGCCGGCGGACAGATGGGCGCCGAGGGTGCGGCCCTCGACCAGCTCCATCACTATGTACGGCTGGTCGGCGGACGTTCCGAAGTCGTGCACACCGGCGACGTTGGGGTGGGCCAGCCTCGCCGCGGAGCGTGCTTCCGCCCGTACGATATCGATGGGAATCTCCTGGCCCGGAGCCATCACCTTGACCGCCACCGGGCGGTCCAGAACCTCGTCGTGGCCGTGCCACACCTCGGACATGCCGCCCCGGCCGATGCGACGGACCAGGTGGTATCGGTTGCCCAGGGTCCGCGTCGCCATGAGCGGGCCGGTACCCGCCGGTCAAGCGGCACAAACGCTGTACACCAATACTGTATGGCGATACAGTCCGCGGGGTGACCAGATACGGCCCCATGTTCGGCCCGGACTACACCTTCCTCGGCGTGCCCGCCTGCGACTGGCAGGAGCCCGCGACCTTTGCCGATGCGGATGTGGTGATCATCGGGGCGCCCTTCGACGGCGGCACCTCGCACCGTCCCGGGGCTCGGTTCGGGCCGCAAGTGATCCGCGGCACGGACTACCTGCCGCACGACGGATCGCGGCCGCACATGGCCATGCGCGTGGATGCGCTGACCGGCGACCTCACCGTGAAGGACGCCGGTGACCTGGAGGTCTACTCCGGCGAGATCCAGAGGTCCTGCCAGACCATCGAGGACGCCGTCGCCTTCATCTCGGAGAACGGGGCCATCCCGGTCATCCTCGGCGGCGACCACACGGTGACCTGGCCCGACGTCACCGGCGTCTCCCGTCACCACGGCGCAGGCCGGATCAGCGTGATCCACTTCGACGCCCACGCCGACACCGGCGACATCGAGTTCGGCAGCCTCTACGGCCACGGCCAGCCCATGCGCCGCCTGATCGAGTCCGGCGCGGTCCGCGGCGACCGTTTCCTGCAGCTCGGCCTGCGCGGCTACTGGCCCGGCCCCGACGTCCTCGACTGGATGGCCGACCAGGGCATGAACTCGTTCCACATGAGCGAGATCGTCGAACACGGCCTCGACACGATCCTCGAGCGCGCCTTCGAGATCGCCCTGGACGGCTGCGACGGCGTCTTCCTGAGCGTCGACATCGACGTCTGCGACCCCGGCCACGCCCCCGGGACCGGCACTCCCGAGCCCGGCGGCCTCTCCGCCCGCCAGCTGCTCGACGCCGTCTCCCGCATCTGCCACGAGCTGCCGGTCGTCGGCATGGACATCGTCGAGGTGTCCCCGCCGTTCGACCACGCCGAGATCACCGCCATGCTCGGCAACCGCGTCGTCCTGGAGGCCCTCTCCGGCATGGCCCGCCACCGCAAGGACGGCGACGGGCCGCGATGGAGCCGCTCGACCCCGCTGCTCAAGGACCGAGGCACCCGGCCGGCCTAGTGCTCAGGTCGCCTTGCGCACCGCCCATCAGCCCGCCCCGCGCGCTACCCATCACGTCGGCGGGCGCAATCCCACCAGTCGTCCCAGGGCGTCGCTCAGCAGGTCACCGGCCATCGCCCCGGTGACCTGCGGATCGCCCAGCGCCACCGGCAACGCCAGCCCGTCGATCAGCGCGAGGGCCTGCCGCGCCACGTCGAGCGGCGCCGCGCCGATCCCGAACCGCCCCTGCGCGACCCCCGCCGTGATGATCCCCGCGATCAGCTCATGCCACCGCGTGTAGTCGCCGAGCACCTCGGCCCGCAGATCCGCATCCCGCAGCGCCCACCGCCACGACTCCACCCAGAGCCGCCACCCCGTGTCGCTGCCCACCGCCCCCGTCAGATGCGACGCGATCACGACCAGCCGCTCCCACGGATCAGCCACGCTCGCCAGCCGCTTGCCCACCGCGTCGAAGTCGCTCTGCGCCGCGAACCGGAACACCGCGATGAGCATGTCCTCGCGACTGCCGAAGTAGTACTGCAACGTCGAAACGCCCACCCCGGTGGCCGCCGTGACATCGGTGAACCGGGTCCCGTCGGCGCCGCGTTCCGCGACGACCGAGCAGGCGGCGGCAAGCACGTCGGCCCGCTTACGCGCCGCCCGCCGCCCGCCGTTACGGGTCACGTCACTCACGGCGCATGTCTATCACGACAATCATTTCGTACGGGCTCAGCAAAGGCACCCGGCGCCGCGGACCGGCCAGGCGACCCATCAGGCCACACCCGGCCGCCGGCCCAGCGACCCAGCGACCCGCATTCTCTGCGGCCCGGCGGCCAGACGGCCAAACGGCCAAACGGTCCGGGGCCGGTCGGCCCAACGGCCGGGCGGCCAAGCGGCCGGGCGGCCCAGCGCCCAGCGGCCGGGCGGCCTAGCGGCCGGGCGGGCTGGGCGGGCGCGCGACCAGCGGGCGGGCGGCACACAGAGGCGTGGCATGTTGATGGGTCATGTTGACGTGTTGACGGCGTCAATGTTGACGAGTCAATGCATCAACATACGCAGTCAACATGTCAACACGGCGCGGCGCCGCGGCGCTTGACGGCTCGGGAATCCTTGGGGATATGACACCGTGGACGGACCGCCTTGCCGAACTGATCGCGATACCGTCCACGGCCGATCGGCCCGGCGAGCTTGCGCGGGCGCTCGAGCTGGTGATCGGCGAGGCCGGGACCGGGTTTGTCGTGCGGCGGTTCGAGACGAACGGGAAGCCCAGCGCGCTCCTCCACCCGGCCGGGGCCGGCGACGAGCTGCGGGTCATCTTCAACGCGCACCTGGACGTGGTGCCGGCGCCGGACGAGCAGTTCGTGCCGCGGCGTGATGGGGATCGGCTCTACGGGCGCGGGGCGCACGACATGAAGGCCGCCGCTCTGGTGATGACGACGGTGTTCCGCGCGGTCGCGGGGCAACTCCCGTACGGGATGGGGCTGCAGCTTGTGACCGACGAGGAAGTCGGGGGCATGGACGGGACGGGGCACCAGCTCGCGGAGGGCGTGCGCGGTGGCTTCGTCGTGATCGGGGAGCAGAGCGGGCTCAAGGTGGTCAACGAGTCGAAGGGGATCTGCCACGCGCGGCTGGAGGCGACCGGGCTGGCGGCGCACGCGGCCTATCCGTGGCTCGGGGAGAACGCGGTGCTGGCGCTGATGGCGGGAGTCGAGCGGCTGCTCGATCGGTATCCGGTGCCGGGCTCGGAGGCCTGGGCCACCACCGTCAACGTGGCGCGGATCGTGACGCCGAACCGGGCCTACAACCAGGTGCCGGCGGTGGCGGAAGCGTGGCTGGACATCCGCTATCCGCCGACGGACCCGGACTTCGAGGGGCGCACGCGGGAGGAAGTGGCGGCGCATCTGAGCAAGGTCTCCGGCCTGGGGGCCACCGTGGACGCGCTCGGGCCGCCGCACTTTGCCGACCCGGCGGGGGCGGGCGTGGTCGGGCTGCGGGCGGCGGCGCGGTCCGTCGGCTACCCGGGCGAGCTGCTGCGCAAGCACGGGGCGGCCGACGGGCGGTACTACCACGCGCTCGGGATCGACGCGGTGATCTTCGGGCCGGGCGGGGACGGGCAGCACGGGCCGGCGGAGTATGTCGACCTGACGACCCTGATGCCCTATCACGACGCGCTCGTGAACTTTCTCCGCGCGTATCGGCCCTAGTCGCGGGGGGTGCGAAGAAAATGGCGGAGTCCCGTCCTTGTGAGACGAGCCCCGCCACCGACAGTGCGGCCGTTTACCGCGCACACCTTGCGTCAATCGGACACGCTAAGCCACCCGCATCGGGGCGATTCGCACACCCCCACCGATAGTGATGGCGCTCTCACCAGGCCGGACACGCTGCTACCAAGCGGTAACAAACGGTCAGGCGAGCTCGGTGCGCAGATCGTGGGCGCCGTCGGCCCGGGTGGCCTCGTAGTAGATGCGCTCGCCGCCGCCGGGCAGGGTGACCAGGCTCAGGTAGCGCAGGCCGTACGGCGGGTGCGGGCTGCCGACCGGGCCGTCGATCGCGGTGAGCTCGCCGAACGAGCCGTCCGCGAGGCGCTTGCCGCGGGCGATGCCGGTGCGCTCTTCCCAGTTCTCGCCGGCGGTTGCCCGGCCGTCGTAGGCGACGGTGATCTCGTCGCCGTCGACGCGGACCGAGGAGACGCGTACGCCGCGGGCGTCCCACTCCCCCGGGCGCGGGGCGAGGGCGGTTCCGCGCCAGGTCCAGTGCACGCCGTCGGGGCTGGTCGCGTACTCGGTGGTCATCCGGTCGGCGTCGTCCCAGCTCTCCAGCGGGTGCACGGACGCCCACAGGTGCCAGCCGAACTCGTCGTGGTGCAGCACCGGGTCCTTCACGCCGACAGTGTCGTCGCCGGGAAGCACCGTACGCGGGGTGGCCTCCGCCAGCTCCTCGACGGAAGAGGCCTCGAGCAGGTCGACCCGCCAGTGCTTGGTGCCGGGCGTGGCGGCGCTGACGTACAGGCGCCACTTCCCGTCACCCGTACGCGTCAACGCCGGTCGCTCGAGCGACTCGGCGCCGAACCGGTCCTTGCCCACCTCGGCCACCGTCTCGAAGGTGAGCCCGTCGCGGGAGCGGGCCACGACGTTGGCGATGCCGCGGCCCTCGCCGATCGGCAGCCGCAATCGGTACGCGAGGTAGACCCACCCGTCCGCGACGATCGTGCTGGGGGCGCCGGCCCAGGCGCCCGGCTCGTCGCCGGGCGGCTCGACCACGACGACGGGCTCCTCCCAGCGGGGTAGCGGCAACGCGGAAACTCCGGTGGTCAACTCAGCTCCTCAGCGAATCAGACAATTGGGCACATAGTACGCTAGCGAACCGCGTGGCGATCCACTGCCAGCCAATCGTCATAGCGCTCCCCGGTGACCTCTTGCAAGAGGGCGATGTCGTCGGCGAACAACGGAAGCAGCTCGGCGCGCTCGGCCGGCGTGGTCACCGGCCGCGTGCCGCGCTTGCGGTGCAGCACGGTCAGGAGTGGCCCACGCACGGCGAGCCGGAGCGGCACCGGATATCTATGACCAAACCTTCCTCCCGTACGAAGAAGCCGGCGCAGAACGCCGTTGAAAGCGTTGTCCTCGACGACGTGGCGGTTGACGTTCTCCTTGGGGATCTCGGCGAGCGCGCCGGTCCGCACGCCGAGGAACGCGCAGACCCGGTCGAGGGTGGCGGCCGGGGCGTCCTTGAGCTCGCGGTAGCGCAGGAGGAGCACCTGCTCGCGCGGGAAGTGCCGGTAGAGGTGCTCGATCTGCTTCCCGTACAGCCCGAGGCCGGTGTAGTGCCAGAACTGGGCCCAGCCGGCCGCGACCCGGTCAGGCTCGGCGCGGCAGGCGGCCAGGAAGTCGGCCTCGGGCTCGAGCCCGGCGTTCCACAGGTGCGTCCAGTTGGAGTGCGCGCGGTCGACCGGGTCGCGCAGCAGCAGGATCAGCCGGGCCTGGGGGACGAGCGCCTTGATCCGGGCGTGCGAGCCGAGGTCGTGCAGATAGAACGGGGTCGCCTCGCCGAGCAGCGCGCCGTCGGGGGCGGCGCCGAACAGGGCCTCGTAGTCGTCGCGCCGCCAGACGTGCTCCTGGTAGGTCTGCACGTCGCCGGGGCCGCCGTGGCGCGGCGGCGGCCCGTCGGAGAGGAAGAACTTGGGCTCCTTGACCGGCGACAGGTACAGCTCCGGGTGCGGCGCGAGGGCGGCGTGCAGTGCCGTGGTGCCCGCCTTGGGCACGCCCGCGATGAGGAAGTCAGGAAGTGGCATGGGGCCCCTCTCATCGAAGTGAGAGTTAGCCTACAGGCTTTGTAGGCTTTCGCGACCCTGCGCGCGACCCTGCGCGCGACCCTCAGCGGCTCGGCACCAGGCGGCGCCACCAGCTGGCACGGCGGAAGCGGGGGCACTCGTCGGGCCCGCACAGCGCGCACTCGGTGCCGCGGCGGTGATGCTCGTGCGCTTGATGCGGATGGCCACAGACACAGAGGGCGTTTTCGGATTTCATCGCTTCACCAACGGTGACGGAGCCCGAAAGCTACGGGCCTCGGCGGACAAGCACCTCACAGTAACCCCCACCCCCGGTGACGTTGGCCACTCACTGTTCCCCGCCACCCTACACAAGATAACTCTCGGTAACTAACGGTGCCGATGTGACTGGAGCGAATGCGCAGCGTAATGCGGACCGGTTGACGCTCCGTAATGTCGTGCTTAACGTGGTCAGCGAGCGAACGACTTGCGGATCCTCCCCCGACTCCGCCGGTAGAAGTCGATTCGCGAGCCCGGGAAGGGGCCGACGATGAGGCTTTCGAACACCCACGGTTACGGCATGCAGTCACCGACCGTAAGCGTGGTCATCCCGGCGCTCAACGAGGAGCGCAACCTCCCGCACGTCTTCGCCGCCCTGCCCGCCGGCCTGCACGAGGTGGTGCTGGTCGACGGTGGCTCGGTCGACCGCACGGTCGCCGTCGCCCGCGAGCTGCGCCCCGACGTGGTCGTCGTGCACCAGACCCGCAAGGGCAAGGGCAACGCGCTGGCCTGCGGCTTCGCGGCCAGCACCGGGGACATCATCGTGATGATCGACGCGGACGGCTCGACCGACCCGGCCGAGATCCCGCTCTTCGTCCAGCAGCTGGTCGACGGCGCCGACTTCGTGAAGGGCTCGCGCTTCTCGCACGGTGGCCGCAGCGATGACATCACCCCGCTGCGCAAGCTCGGCAACGACGGGCTCAACCTGGTGGTGAACGTGCTGTTCGGCACCCGCTTCACCGACCTCTGCTACGGCTACAACGCCTTCTGGCGCAGCGTCGTCCCCACCCTCGGCCTGCCCGACACCCACCTGCCGCAGCCGGCCGACGGCAGCAAGCTGTGGGGCGACGGCTTCGAGATCGAGACGATGATCAACATCCGGGCCGCCGCCGACGGCCTGAAGGTCGGCGAGGTCGGCAGCGTCGAGCACGCCCGCATCCACGGCGAGAGCAACCTCAACACCTTCCGCGACGGCTTCCGGGTCCTGCGCACGATCCTCAGCGAGTACGGCCGGGCCCGCTCCCGCCGCGACCGCCGCGCCCCCATCGACCACCAGCGGGTCACCACCGAGTCCCGCGGCCGGATGATCAACCGCCCGGCGGTCGGCGCCATGTCGCTCGACCTCAACACCAACACCCGCCGCCGCACGGTTGCCGACCGCACGCCGCTGCACGTCTTCGAGGACTGATCAGTGCAGAACACCGAAGTCACGGTCGTCATCCCGGCCGGCCCGCCGAGCCGCTGGCCGCAGCTGGTGCGGGCCGTCGCCTCCGCCCGCTCGCAGACCCACCGGCCCGCCGAGGTGGTCGTGGTGGTCGACCACGACACCGCGTACTTCCGGCGGGTGCGCCGCGACTTGGCCGGCGCCACCGTCATCGAGAACGGTTACGCGCCCGGCCTCGCGGGCAGCCGCGACACCGGCGCGTTCCACGTCCGGACCGAGCTGATCGCGTTCCTCGGCGACGACGTGGTCGCCGACCCCCAGTGGCTGGCCCGGCTCACCCACGCGTTCACCGACCCGGCGGTGGTCGGGGCCGGCGGCGGCCTGCACCCGGACTGGCGCGACGGGCGGCCGCGCTGGCTCGCCGACGAGCTGATGTGGACGGTCGCCCCGGGCGCCGAGTCGGCCGGGACGGGTGTGATGGTCGCCCCGGGCAGCGGCACGGCCGGCATGGTCGTGCAGCGCATGGTGTTCCGCGAGGTCGGCGGCTTCGGGCGGCGCGAGGCATCGCTGCCGATGCGCATGCGATCGCTGAGCGGGGGCCGCTGGCGGCACGTGCCGGACGCGGTGCTCCGCCACGACGTGCCGGGCAACGCGGCGTCGTTCCGGGCGTTCCTGCGGCGCTGCTTCCGCGGCGGCCGCGCGGCGGTCCGGCCGATGCCGGCGACCGTTGCCCGCAACGTCGGTGCCGCCGTGCGCGGCCGCAGCGTCGACCACGCCCTGCGAGCCGGCGGCGCGATAGCCGCGATGGCGGCGGCGGGCGCCGGCGCGATGGTGCGCCGATGAACGCCGCGATGGCGGGCGCGGGCCGGCGCGGAGACGCGCCGACGTCCGAGGACGCGATGGTGCGGCGTGAAGGCTGATCGCATGGTGGCCGCTCCCGTGATCGCGCCGAACGGTGGAGAGCTTCCGGCCGTCGTGCTCGACCTCGATCTGGCCGATCCGCTTCCTTCCGTGGCCGGCGTGCACACCGACGGGCGGCGGGTGCTGCGGGCCTGGGTTCTGGTCCGACTGTTCGAAGAGCCGCTCGGCACGATGCTGATCGACCTGCCGGCCAAAGGGCTGCGCCCGGCCGGGCTGGGCTCCGCTATCCAGGCCGAGCTGGGCGACCGGCTCGGCGGGCTGCCCGTGCCGCTCGACGGCTACACGCCCGCGACCGAGCCGGCCTTCCTGGCGCGCCGCCGCGCCGTGCTCGAGACCGCGCCGCACATCACCGTCGTGGTCTGCACGCGGGAACGGCCCGGCGCGCTGGCCCGCTGCCTCGACAGCCTGCTCGCCCAGCGGTATCCGGCCTTCCGGGTGCTGGTCGTCGACAGCGCGCCGATCACCGGCGCCACCGCCGAGGTGACCCGGGCCGCCGCGCGGCGCGGGCCGGTCGAGTATCTGGTGGAGAACCGGAACGGCATGGCGTTCGCCCGCAACGCCGCCGTGCTCGCCGCGCCGGGGCAGATCCTGGCCTGGATCGACGACAACGACGTCGCCGATCCGCACTGGCTCGCCGAGATCGCACGGGCGCTCGACGAGCACCCGGACGCCGCCGTGATCGCGGGGGCGGTCGCGCCGGCCGAGCTGGAATGCCCGGCGCAGCTGTGGTTCGAGCAGCTGACCGCGTCTCCTGGCGACGTGAGCTTTCCCTACGACGGCTACGCGGGGCTGACGTTCCGGCCGGGGGTGATCGAGCGGGCCGGCATGTTCGACACGGCGCTACCGGCGGCCGACGACCTGCTGATCGTCAACCGGGTGCTGGCCGGGGGCGGCGGGGTCGTCCGTCAGGCGAGCGCGGTGACCTGGCGCTATCACCCGAGCGACCGCGACGGCGTGCGACGGCGGGTGGTGGCTCGCCGGCGGGGGCTCGCGGCCGCGTACACGAAAATGGCCTTGGAAAAACCGACTCTGGCCTGGAAGCTGGTGCGGGCCGCGCGCTGGGGGATGCTCAGCGGGCCGCGCACCTACCTGCGCGGCAAGCGGGCGGCCCGGGCGCAGGAGGGCTGGCATGATCGGGCTGGGCTGCGCCGCCTTCTCCCTTGACCTGGCCGACCAGCCGGGGCGGGCGCGGGAGACCATCCGCGCCGCCCTGGACTCCGGCGTCCGCCTGCTCGATACCGCGCTGGTCTACACGCCCGCCGGCGAGAAGAACCACAACGAGCGGCTGCTGCGCGAGTTCGTGAGCCCGTCGGTGACGATCAGCACCAAGGGCGGGCACTACCGCGACGGCGACAGCTTCCCGATCGACGGCCGGCCGGCCACCCTGCGCGCGCACTGCGAGGCGAGCCTGCGCGCCCTCGGCGTCGACCGGATCGACCTGTATCACCTGCACTGGCCCGACCCGCGGGTGCCGATCGAGGAGAGCGTCGGCGCCCTGGCGGCGCTGCGCGCGGACGGCAAGATCGACCGGATCGGTGTCTCCAACGTCGACCTCGATCGGCTGCGGCGGGCTCGGAGCGTTGCGCCGATCGCCGCCGTGCAGAACCGTCTCTCGGTCTTCGAGCAGACGTCGCTGCCGCTCGCCCGGCACTGCGCGGAGACGGGTACGGCCTTCCTCGCGTACTCCCCTCTTCGCGGCAGCGACGCGCCGGCGCAATTGGAGGCGATCGCGGCCGCCCACGGCGCGACCCCGCAGCAGATCGCGCTCGCCTGGCTGCTTGCCCTCGGCGTCATCCCGCTGGTCGGCGCCACCCGGCCCGCGTCCGTGCGCAGCGCCGTCGACACCGCCTCGATCTCCCTCACGAAGGACGAGATCGGCGCGCTGACCCGATAACCTCGGACGGGTGTTCTCGCCCCAAGGCCCGTCGCTGCGCGAGCTGACCGTCCAGGCCCTGTCGTCGGTCGAGCGCGGCTACGACCTCCTGGCCCCGAAATTCGACCACACTCCTTTCCGTACGCCGTCGGTAATCCTCGACGCGACCGCCGCCGCGCTGCCCGGCCCGTTCGACCGGGGGCTCGACGTGTGTTGCGGCACCGGCGCGGGTCTGGCGGTGCTCGAGGCGGTCTGTTCCTCGCAGAGCGGCGTCGATTTCAGCGCCGGCATGCTCGCCGAGGCCCGCGAGGCCCACCCGGAGGCGACGCTGGTGCGCGCCGACGTCCGGGCGCTGCCGTTCGCCGCGGAGTTCGACCTGGCGGTCACTTTCGGGGCGCTCGGGCATTTCCTGCCGTCCGAGCGGCCGGCGGTCTTCGAGGGGGTCTACCGGGCGCTGCGGCCCGGCGGCCTGTTCGCCTTCCCGATCGGCACGCCGCCGCCGGTCACGTCGTTCGCCCACTGGGCCACGCTCGGTTTCGACGCGGTCATGCGCGTCCGCAACGCGGTGTGGCGGCCGCCGTTCGTCATGTACTACCGCACCACCCCGCTGCCCGCACTCAGCGTCGACCTGATGGCGGCCGGTTTCAGCGTGAGCACCACCGCCCTCGACCTGCCCGGCCGGTGGCAGCTCGTCCAGGCCCGGAAAGACCCGTTCATTCGCGCGGGATGATGACGCATCGCATCGACGGGCTCACATTGGGAGACCGTCCTAGGAGGTGCGTGTGCTCAGCGGACGCTCCACCGGCCGCCGCCACGTGGCCGCCCTCGCGGCCCTGACGCTGTCGGCCTCGATGCTCGGCGCGTGCGGCGAGGACAGCGGGCCGCCCACGCTCACCTGGTACATCAACCCGGACAACGGCGGTCAGGGCCGCCTGGCGGAGCAGTGCTCCGGCGCCTCGAACGGCGCCTACCGGGTCGACGTGCAAGTGCTCCCCAACGACGCCTCCCAGCAGCGCGAGCAGCTGGTCCGGCGGCTGGCGGCCAAGGACAGCTCGATCGACGTGATGAGCCTGGACCCGCCGTTCGTGGCCGAGTTCGCGAACGCGGGCTTCCTGCGCCCGTTCGACAAGGCCGACGAGGCGGCGCTCACCGACGGGGTGCTCAAAGGTCCGCTGGAGACAACGTCCTGGAAGGACCAGCTGGTCGCGGCGCCGTTCTGGGCCAACACGCAGCTGCTCTGGTACCGCAAGTCCGTCGCGCAGGCGGCGAACGTCGATCCCGCCTCGGACTCCTTCACCTGGGACGACATGATCAAGGCCGCGGAGGGCCAGCAGAAGGTCATCGGCGTGCAGGCCAACCGGTACGAGGGCTACATGGTCTGGATCAACGCGCTGGTGGTGTCGGGCGGCGGCGAGATCGTCACGAACGTCGAGGCCGGCAAGAACGCCAAGCCCGCGATCAACTCGCCGGCCGGTGACGAGGCCGCCCGGATCATCGGCGATCTCGCCCGGTCGCCGGCGGCGCCGCCCGCGATGTCCAACGCCGGCGAGGAGGAGGCCCGGTCCGCGTTCCAGGGACCGACCGGCGGCTTCATGGTCAACTGGCCGTACGTGTACAGCGCCGCCAAGGACGACGTGAAGGGCGGCGGCATCCAGCAGTCCGTGGTCGACGACATCGGCTGGGCGCGGTACCCGCGAGTCAAGGCGGACACCCCGAGCCGGCCTCCGCTGGGCGGCATCAACCTCGCGATCGGCAACTACACCAAGCACCCGCAGCAGGCGCTCGACCTGGTGAAGTGCGTGACGTCGCTGCCCAACAACATCGCCTACATGCTCGACGCCGGCAACCCGGCCGCCAAGGGCGCCGCGTACGACGACCCGAAGGTGCGCGAGGCGTTCCCGATGGCCGACGTGATCCGGCAGTCGATCAACGACGCCGGGCCGCGCCCGGTCACGCCGTACTACAACGACGTCTCCACCTCGGTGCAGATCACCTGGCATCCGCCCCAGGACGTCCAGGCGCCGCAGACGCCACAGGAGACGGCGTCCTTCATGTCCGACGTCCTGCAGGGCAGGCGACTCCTGTGAGAGGAGCACCCCGATGACTCTGACCCGGGAGCGGGTCGCCGCGCCCGCGCCGCAACCCGCCGAGGTCTCCGACCGCGCGCGGCACGAGCGGCGGCTCGGCCTGAGCCTGTCCGCGCCGGCGTTCCTGGTCATGGTGTTCGTGACCGCCTACCCGCTGATCTACGCGGTCGTGCTGTCGCTGTACAACTACCGCCTGACCGACCCGGCCGGCCGCTCGTTCGTCGGATTCCGGAACTACGTGACCGTCCTGACCGACCCGGTCTGGTGGACCGACTTCTCCACCACGCTGATCATCACGGTGGCCAGCGTGGCGGTGGAGCTGGTGCTCGGCTTCGCGTTCGCCTTCGTGATGTACCGGATCATCCGCGGGCGCTCCTGGGTGCGCACCGGCATCCTGATCCCGTACGGCATCGTCACGGTCGTCTCGGCGTACATCTGGCGCTACGCGTTCCAGCTGGACTCCGGCTTCGTCAACCAGTGGCTCGGCCTGGGCGACTTCAACTTCTTCGGCGAGCGCTGGTCGTCGCTGTTCGTGATCACCCTCTCGGAGATCTGGAAGACCACGCCGTTCATCTCGCTGCTGCTGCTCGCGGGCCTGGTCCAGGTGCCGGAGGAGATGCAGGAGGCGGCCAAGGTCGACGGCGCCACGGCGTGGCAGCGGCTCAAGCGGGTGACACTGCCGAACATGAAGGCCGCCATCATGGTGGCGCTGCTGTTCCGCACGCTCGACGCGTGGCGGATCTTCGACAACCCGTTCATCATGACGGCCGGCGCGAACAAGACCGAGACGCTCTCGTTCCTCGCCTACCGGCAGAACGTGACCCTGGTGAACCTGGGCGCGGGCTCGGCGGTCTCGGTGCTGCTGTTCCTCACCGTCGTGGTGATCGCGTTCATCTTCGTGAAGGGCTTCCGGACCGACCTGTCGCAGGTGCGAGGTGATCGGTGATGGCCGCCGATCGCAAGGTCAGCAACTGGTGGACGGTCTGGGGCGTGCTCATCCTCGTGTGGGCGCTGTTCCCGCTGCTCTGGATGGTCTCGCTCTCGTTCAAGGACCCGAACACGTTCCGCAGCGCCGCGCCGACGTTCTTCCCCAAGGAATGGGTCTGGGACAACTACAAGACCGTCTTCACCGACTCGCTGTTCACCAGCGCGCTGCGCAACTCCATCGGCATCGCGCTGATCGCCACGGCGCTCGCGGTCGTCGTCGCCATGTTCGCCGCGTACGCGATCGCGCGGCTGGACTTCCCCGGCAAGAAGCTGCTGTTGTCGATGGCCCTGGCGATCGCCATGTTCCCGCAGGCGGCGCTGGTCGGCCCGCTGTTCAACATGTGGCGCAACCTCGGCATCTACGACACCTGGCTCGGGCTGATCATCCCGTACCTGACGTTCGCGCTGCCCCTGTCGATCTGGACCATGTCGGCGTTCTTCCGGCAGATCCCGTGGGAGATGGAGCAGGCCGCGCAGGTCGACGGCGCCACCGCCTGGCAGTCGTTCCGCAAGGTGATCGTCCCGCTCGCCGCGCCGGGCGTGTTCACCACCGCGATCCTGACGTTCTTCTTCTGCTGGAACGAGTTCCTGCTGGCGATCTCGCTGACCTCGACCGACCGGGCCCGGACCGTGCCGGCCGCGCTGTCGTTCTTCACCGGCGCCTCGCAGTTCCAGTCGCCGATCACGTACATCATGGCCGCCTCCGTGGTGGTGACCATTCCCGTGGTGATCCTGGTGCTGGTCTTCCAGCGCCGGATCATGGCCGGCCTCACCGCCGGTGCGGTCAAGGGCTAGGAGACTTTCGGATGGCCGCGATCAGCATGAAAAACATCGTGAAGCGCTACGGCGACGGCTACCAGGCCGTGGACAACGTGAGCCTGGACATCGCCGACGGCGAGTTCGTCATCCTCGTCGGCCCGTCGGGCTGCGGGAAGTCGACGCTGCTCCGCATGATCGTCGGCCTCGAGGACATCACCTCGGGCGACATGCTCATCGGGGGCGAGCGGGTGAACCAGAAGGCGCCGCGGGACCGCAACCTGGCCATGGTGTTCCAGAACTACGCGCTCTACCCGCACCTGAGCGTCTTCGAGAACATCGCCTTCCCGCTGCGGCTCAAGAAGGTGCCCGACAGCGAGGTCAAGGAGCGGGTGACCGAGGCCGCGAACCTGCTCCAGCTGACCGAGCATCTGGACCGCAAGCCGGCCCACCTCTCCGGCGGGCAACGCCAGCGGGTGGCGATGGGCCGGGCGATCGTACGGCAGGCCGACGCGTTCCTCTTCGACGAGCCGCTGTCGAACCTCGACGCGAAGCTGCGCGGCCAGATGCGCACCGAGATCGCCCGCATGCAGAAACAGCTCGGCACCACGACCGTCTACGTCACCCACGACCAGACCGAGGCGATGACGCTCGGCGACCGCATCGCGGTGCTGCGCCGTGGCGTCCTGCAGCAGGTCGGCAGCGCCCGGCAGCTGTACGAGGAGCCCGCGAACCTGTTCGTGGCCGGGTTCATCGGGTCGCCCCCGATGAACTTCGTGCCGGGCAAGGTCAAGGACGGGCACATCGAGACGCCGTTCGGCACGGTGAGCGCCGCCGGCGAGCGGCTGTCCAAGGTCGGCGACCGGGACCTCGTGATCCTGGGCCTGCGCCCGGAGCACTTCGAGGACGTCCGGCTGGTGCCGGCCGAGAAGCGGTCCCGCGGGCAGACGTTCACCGCCGAGGTCGACGTCACCGAGTGGCTCGGGCACGAGCTGTACGCGTACGTCCCCTACGACTCGGCGCCCGAGGTCACCGAGCAGCTGGAGGAGCTCGAGCGGGAGCTGGACAGCGAGCAGATGCGCACCCAGCTCGTGGTGGCTCTCGACGCGTCCAGCCGGATCAAGTCCGGCGTGCCGGCCGAGCTGTGGTTCGACCCCGAGCGCATGCACGTCTTCGACGCGGCGACCGGCGAGAACCTGACCCGCGACCCCGACCGCGTGTTCGAGGAGGATGAGCCGGTCGCGATTCCGGTGCCCCGCCACTCGGCCGAGGAACAGACGAAGTCCTGATTTGCGGGTTAAATCCTGTTTGTGCATCTGCCGAAAGTCATAGCGATGATCCGGCTGGGGGCCGAAGCGACCGGCGGCCCCCGACCGGCAGGCTGACCGCCATGTCCATCGATCCGCTCCGGCTCGCCGAGGCGGGCACCGCGGCCGCGCTCGCCCTCGGCTCGGCGACCCTCCCGGCCGCGTGGCACGCGCTCGATCCTTCGCTCGCGACGGTGCTCGCGGCCGTCTGGATGATGCTCACCTCTGGTGTGTACGCGCTACACGCAGTAACCTTCGACTGCTTCCGGCTTACAGGTCAGCACCGCCGAAGGATTTTTTCGTTCACTCGCAGTGAGGAGTGAACCCTCCTTCGACCTAGCTCGTAATCCCGGGCAAGACGTTGGCTCTTCAACCACCGGGAGCGGACCGAAGATGTTTCGCTTGATCCAACTCCACACTGACAACGGCGCACCACGCATCGGCGTCGAGGCCGATGGATACGTCAGCGCGCGCACCGCGCTCGCCCACTACCGCAGCCGGCCCGCCGCCTACTTCGGGGTCGGCCGCTTCGACCACGAGGGCACGCTCGCCGAGATCATCCTGGATCGGCTGTGCGGCCCGCTCGGCGACTGCCCCCGCCCCGCCTCCGTCGTGCACGCCCAGACCTATCAACGGCTCTGCGCGACCTGCTCGCTCGGCCTCGAAGTGCTGACCGTCCCGGAACTCGCCCGGCTCCTCGGCATAGCCTGCCGCCTCGCGCCCGTGCTGGCCCGCTCCGGCCGCCACGCCCGCCTGGAGATGGCCTCGCCGTCCGGCAACCGGATCGCCCGCGAGTTCGCCGCGCACGTGCACGACCCGATCTGGCGGATGGAGCTCTGCGCCGAGCTGGCCCGCGACCCCGGCTCGATCAACGGGCTGCTGATCGGGGTGGGCGCGCTGACCCATCGCGACGTGCTCGACCTGTATCCGCGGTTACGCACTCTCGCCGACGAGCTGCCCGCCGGCGTACGGGATGAATTGATGCGTGCGACGACGCGGCCCCTCTCCCCTGCCGGCGTTGCCGGCCTGCGTCTGGGGTTAAGTTTCCCGGCATGACGTTTGAGGCATTGGTCGAGCGGGCGCGCGGCCTTGTCAACGACGGACGCCGCGCCATCCTCGGCATCACCGGGGCGCCGGCGTCCGGCAAGACCACCCTGGCGGAGGAACTGGTCGCCGCGCTGGACAACGTCGCGCACGTGCCGATGGACGGGTTCCACCTGGCCGACGTCGAGCTCGAGCGCCTCGGCCTGCGCGACCGTAAAGGCGCGCCGGAGACCTTCGACCGCCTGGGCTACGCGGCGATGCTGAAGCGGATCCTGGCCGACGAGGACGACATCATCTACGCGCCCGGCTTCGAGCGGGTCATCGAGCAGCCGATCGCCGGCGCCATCCCGATCGAGCGGGACGCCCGCTTGATCATCACCGAGGGAAATTACCTGCTTCTCTGGGACGATTTGAAGATAAGCGAAGTTTGGTACGCCGACCTCGACCAGGACACCCGTCTCCAGCGGCTGATCGCGAGGCACGTGCGCTTCGGCAAGCCCGAGCCCGCCGCGATCGCCTGGGCGACCGGCACCGACGAGCGCAACGCCGCCCTGATCGCCGCCACCCGCGACCGCGCCGACCTGATCATTCCGGCCCGCTTGATCCACAGCCTCGGCGTCGCGCCCGCTTGAGTGGCATGCTTCAGTCGTGTCTGTCGGTGAATCCGTCGAATCCCGCCCGCGCCGCCGCGCCTCCCGTGTCGTCCGTTTCGCGCTGATCATCGGCGCGATCCTGCTGCTGCTGTTCGGCGTGCCGTGGTGGACGCTGATCGCCACCGGCAACGACTGGCCCACACCGGTCTTCGTGATCGGCACGATCGTCTTCGGGCTGGCTCTGGTCCTCTTCCCGCTGCTGATGTTCGCCGGTCACGGCCGCGGTCACCACGACCTGCCCGCCAAGATCGCCGACACCACGCTGGGCGTCGTCTGGGTCCTGTTCGTCTGGTCGATCCTCGGTCAGATCCTCACCGCCGTCCTCTGGGCGGCCGGCGTCGGGGCGCCGGCTCGCTACCGCATCGCCACCCTGGTGGTCACGGTGGTCGCCCTGGTCCTGCTCCTTTGGGGGTACGCCGAGGCGATGCGCGTCCCGCGGATCCGCCGGGTCGACGTCCCCGTCGATCGGCTGGGCCGCGGCCTCGACGGGCTGCGGCTCGTGCTGATCACCGACACGCACTACGGCCCGATCGACCGGGTCCGCTGGTCGCGCGGCGTGACCGAAGCGGTCAACGCGCTGCGGCCCGACATCGTGGCGCACACCGGCGACATCGCCGACGGCGAGGTGTCCCAGCGCCGCGAGCAGGCGGCCCCGCTCGCCGACATCCAGGCGTCGCTGGCCCGGGTCTACGTGACCGGCAACCACGAGTACTTCAGCGGCGCCCAGCGCTGGGTCGAGCACATGGCCTCGCTGGGCTGGGAGGCCCTGCACAACCGCCACCTGGTGGTGACCCGCGACGGCGACTCCCTGGTGGTCGCGGGCGTCGACGACCGGACCGCGGCCGGCTCGGGCGTGCCCGGCCACCACGCCGACCACGAGGCGGCCCTGGAAGGCGCCGACCCGTCGCTGCCGGTCCTGCTGCTGGCCCACCAGCCGGCGCAGGTCACCGGCGCGGTCGCGCACGGCGTCGACCTGCAGATCTCGGGCCACACCCACGGCGGGCAGATGTGGCCGTTCCACTATCTCGTGCGCCTCGACCAGCCGGTGCTGCAGGGGTTGTCGCGGCATTCCGAGCGCACCAAGCTCTACACGAGCCGCGGCACCGGTTTCTGGGGGCCGCCCTTCCGGGTCTTCGCCCCGAGCGAGATCACGCTGCTGACTCTGCGGTCAGTGACCGGCCGGCTCT
The DNA here is from genome assembly GCF_050942195.1 of Actinoplanes sp. CA-142083. NCBI lineage: Bacteria > Bacillati > Actinomycetota > Actinomycetes > Micromonosporales > Micromonosporaceae > Actinoplanes > Actinoplanes sp. CA-142083. The sequence continues at coordinate 4,377,711 of NZ_CP192076.1, read as the reverse complement.
GAGCCTCGGTACGTCATGGCGATCCCCCTTCCTGGTGGTGAGGGGGACGCAAGGAGGAACCGGGCCTCGGCGAATGAGGGTCTGCCCTCATTCGGAGCGGCCCGTCGGTACCTACCTTCCGGTGACATGACGAGAATCCGCGCACAGGGGAATCGCGATCGCCGCGCGCCACCTTCCGCAGCGCGGCCAGCGTCGCGGCCACTTCTTCCTGCGCTCGCTCCAGCGCTACTGCGTCACACCTGCGCATTTGTTCCAGCGCTTCTGCGCCACCCCTGCGCGTTTGTTCCAGCCGCAAGGCGAGGGCGAGGGCGACGATCCGCTGCTGGGCGCCGTCGTGCAGGTCGCGTTCCAGCCGGCGGCGCTCGGCATCGGCCGCCGCGACGATGCGCGCCCGCTAAGCCCGCAGATCCGCCAGCTGGGCCTGCCCGCGGCCAGGCCCAGCACCACCAGCCGGGCGTCGCCCCCGGTGATCGCGTACTCGGGGGTCCGCCGGACGGTGGCCGCCGTCATCGCGCCGGCGACCAGGCCGGCGGCCAGGAAACCCAGCTGAGCCACGCGCGCCGGCCCGCCCACCCCCGTCATCGTGGCAGCAACGGGGTGACACACGCGATATCCACCGGCCACGTAATTGCGTTGAAGACCTTCCGGCACATCCGGAGGATGGAGAGACCGCCAATCGCCGAACAACGGGGTGTCTGATGCGTCTTCTTCGTGACCTGTGGGCCACGTCCCGGAGCCGCACGGCCCTGGTGGCCTTCCTCATCCTGATCGGGGCCGCCGGCCAGGCCGGCGCGCTCGCGCTCGCCGGCGCCGTGCTGGTCAACCGGTCCATGCCGATCTTCGGGCTGCTCGCGGCGGCGCTGGTCGCCTCGGTGCTCAGCGACGTCGTGGTCGGGCTGATCTCGGCCCGGCTCACCGCCGACTGGGCGGCCCGCCAGCGGCGCGGCCTCAACCGGGTGGCGTTCGGCCAGGATCTGCCGGCTCTGGAAAACACGCCGGTCGGCGAGCTGCTCGACCGCATCGACTCCGACGTCTACCAGGTCGGCTCCGAGCTGCGCGGCAGCGGCGTGCGCATCGTGCAGTCGGTGGCGGTGGCGACGCTGTCCGTCGTGACGGCGTTCTTCGCCTGGTGGCCGGCCGGCGTAGCGATGATCTTCGTGTCAATCCTGCTCTACCTCACGATGAACAAGCCGATCCAGCGCCTCTCGCCCCTGCGGATCTCCGAGGAGGAGTCCTGGTCCGACCTGGCCGCGGTGATGGAGGAGTCCATCCACGGGCAGGACGACGTGCGGACGAGCCTGGCCGCGCCGTACGTGCGAAGTCTTTATGCGCGACGCGCCGCCGAGGTCCTGCGCCGCGGCCGGCTGGTGTGGCACTCCAGCTCGCGCATCACGATGGGCGCCGGCGCGATCACCCGCTCGCTGATCGCGACGCTCGTCGTCGTCGGCGCGTGGGCGCTGTTCACCGGCAACATCAGCGGCGCGCGCCTGACCGCGGTGTGGCTGCTCGCGCTCGGCTTCGGCGGCACGCTCGAGCACGTCACCCGCATGGTCCCCGAGCTGCAGAACGCTCTGGGCGCGTGGAGCCGCGTGCAGTTGCTGCGCGACGTGCCGCAGGAGCCCGTGGGCGGCCTCGAGCCGGTCGACGGCGACCTGGTGGTGCGCGACCTGACCTTCCGCTACGGCGAGTCCGACTCCGGTCGCCCGCCGGCTCTGAAGGACGTCTCGCTGACCTTCGCGCGCGGCCGGTCGTACGCGTTGATCGGCCGCACCGGATCCGGCAAGAGCACCCTCGCGAAGGTCCTCACCCGCGCGGTCGACGTGCCGCGCGGCACGGTCTTCCTCGGCGGCACCGACCTCACCGACCTCGACGTCGAGGCCCTGCGCCGATGGACGGCGATCGTCCCGCAACGCACCGAGATCCTCGCCGGCACCCTGGCGGAAAACATCGCGCTATTCGACCCCGAGCTGCTGCCCCGGGCCGCGAGCGCGCTCGACGAGCTGGGCCTGACCGTGTGGTCCGAAAGCCTGCCGGACGGCATCGACACCAAGCTCGGCGAGGGCGGCTACAAGCTGTCCGCCGGGCAGGAACAGCTGGTCGCGTTCGCGCGCATCCTGGTGCGCGACCCGCAGGTGGTGATCCTCGACGAGGCCACCGCCCGGATGGACCCGGTGACCGAGAGCTGGGTGCAGCGGGCCACCGACCGGCTCCTCGAGGGCCGGATCGGCGTGATCGTGGCCCACCGGCTCTCCTCGGTGCAGCGCTGCGACGAGGTGGTCGTGCTCGCCGACGGCGAGGTCCTCGAGGCCGGGCCGCTGCGCGAGTCGGCGCGCTTCGCCGAGCTGATGGCCTCCAGCAGCCTGGCCGTGCCGGCCGCCTCCTCCGCTTCCGGAGGCGGCGGGGTGCTGGTGGCCGAGCGCGACTGGGACACGGCGGTGCAGGTCGAGCTGGGCGCCGACGCGCTGGCCAACACGCTGCCCCCGGTCGAGCCGCCACCGCTGCCCGACGCGCCGCGGACTCGTACGATGCGCGAGATCGTCCGCCTCGCGACGAACGATCCGCGGTTCGGCCTCGGCGCGGTGGCGCTGTTCATCGTGCTGATGGTGCTGGGCCTGGACGGCCCGGTGCTGCCATTGCTCTGGACCGACGTGGTCGACGGGGTGGGCAACCCGCTCTACCCGGCGATCGGCATCGCGGCCGGGCTGATCGTGGCGATCCCGACGCTCTACTACACCGGGGCCTGGTTCCCCGAGTGGTGGGTGCGGCAGATGCTGCGGATCAGCCTGCGCCTCGTGCACGGGCAGATCGGCCCCCGCCGGGTCAGCAAGCACACGCCGGCCGAGGTGGTCGCCCAGGGCGGCGACACCGAGCGGGTCGTGATGCTCGCCGACAACCTGATCGACAACGTGACCAGCCTGATCCTCATCGTGGTGATGACGGCGGTGTCGCAGTCGATCGTGCCGGGCCTGTTCTTCCTCGGCACGATGGTGGTCTCCGGCCTGGCCGCGACCCTGTTCGGCCCGAGGCTGGAAAAGGCGGCCCGCCGCACGGTGGCGGGCCGGGCGGCCTTCGCGACCGCGCTGGTGTCGTCGCTGTCGGCGGCCCGCACGGTCAAGCTGGCCGGCGCGACCGAGCCGGTGCTCGCCCACTTGGCGCGCCTCGACGAGATCCGCAGCGAACGCCAGCGGCGCGAGATCGTGATCCAGGTGTGGGCGCGGTCCACCCCGTCGATCGTCAGCGGCCTGCTGCCGATCGCGGCCTGGGCGCTGTACCTCGGCGGCCACCTCACGTCGGCGGCCACGCTGATCGCGGTGGCGACGCTGGGCGCGGCCCGCTGGTTCGCGTGGACCACGGCGTCGCTGGTGTCGCAGCTGCCGTCGGCCCGGGTCTGGACCAGGCGGACGGTGGCGATGTCGGGCATAGCCGAGTACACGGCGGACGTCCCCGGCGTCGACATCTCGGCCGGCACCGCCCCCGCGCCGCCCACCGCGGCCCGCAACCCGTTGCAGACGCTCGAGCTGCGGCACTTCAGCGCGGTCCACGAGAACGGCACGGTCGGCGCACAAGACGTCGACCTCACCGTCAACCGCGGCCAGCTGGTCCTGGTGGTCGGTCCCGTCGGTTCGGGCAAGAGCTCGCTGCTGCGCGCCCTCGCCGGCATCGTGCACCACACCGGCGAGCTGCGCTGGAACGGCAATCCCGTCGACGAGCCCGAGGTGTTCCTGCGCCCCAACCAGGTGGGCTACGTCGCTCAGCTCCCCCGGGTGCTGTCCGGCACGGTCGCCGACAACATCCAGCTGGGCCACGAGCTGGACGCGGCCGACGCAGTCTCGACCGCCCAGCTGGAACACGACCTGACCGCGTCCGGCGGCGGCCTCCAGCTGCTGATCGGCCACAAGGGAACCCGCCTCTCCGGCGGCCAGCTGCAGCGCCTGGCCCTGGCCCGGGCCCTGGCGCCCCGAACCGAGCTGCTGATCGCCGACGACGTGTCCTCGGCCCTGGACGTGACCACCGAGCTGGAGCTCTGGCGCGCGTTGCGCTCGCACGGGGTGACGGTGGTGGGCTCGACCTCGAAGAGGGCGGCCCTCACCCAGGCCGACCGCGTAGTGGTCCTGATCGGCGGCAAGGTCGAGGACCAGGGCACATGGCAGGAGCTCCAGGACCGCTGGGGCCACCTGGCTGGCTGACCCCACGGCGGCGCCGGCCCCCGCCGGCGCCGCCACCCACCGCCCGCACGCCGCCCACGCCCCGTCCCGCCACCCACCGCCCGCACGCCACCCACGCCCCGTCCCGCCGCGCGCCGCCCGCACGCCGACCGCACTTCGCGCCGCCCACCCCCTTCGGCCGCGCGCCGCCCACGCCCCCCACACCCGCGCCACTCCCGCGCCCCCGCCGCCACCCGCGCCCACGCGCCGCCACCTGCGCTCAGCGCCGCCACCTGCGGCCCCGCGCCGCCCCTGCGCGCCGCCGCCGCCCGCCGTCGCTGCGTTCGCTGTGGATCTTGATGAGGTGGCGTTCGCCGCCGACAGCAACTCTTCAGCGGTGCGCAACCGCCCACGCGGCGCCCGCTCTCCCGCGCCCGCCGAGCTCGATCTTGATGACAGAGATGATGGTGGGTGAGCACCTCCCGCCGGGGTCTGACCCGCTTGATGACTGACTTCGGGTCCTTCGTAAGACTTGTCGGCTCCGGTCGGGAGGTGCTCGTGCACGTGCCGGGTCGTGGCGTTGTGACTTCATAGGAGCCTGGCCAGAGGCCCCATCTCTGTCTTGTCCATCGTTGCCCGGCCGGTGCGTGCCGCCCTGCCCACAGTCACGAACGACAGGACGACGATGCCCTCCATTACACCTGACCCGGCCCTTTTCGATGTCGTCGGCGGCGTCGACACCCACCTGGACACTCACACCGCGGCGGTCATCGACCTGGTCGGGCGGGTCCTGGGCACCGAGCAGTTCCCGGCCACGGCGGCCGGCTATCAGGCGTTGCTGGCCTGGATGCGCGGGCACGGCCGGCTGTGGCGGGTCGGCGTCGAGGGCACCGGCGTCTACGGTGCCGGGCTGGCCCGCCGGCTGCGCGCCGCGGCCGTTGAGGTGATCGAGGTCGACCGCCCGGACCGCAAGACCCGCCGGTCACAGGGCAAGTCCGACCCGATCGACGCCATCGCCGCGGCCAAGACCGCCCTGGCCGGCGAACGCACCGGCCTGCCGAAACAACGCGACGGCCAGGTCGAGGCCCTGCGCCACCTGCGGCTGGCCCGGCGCAGCGCCATCGACCAGCGCGCCGACACCCAACGCCAGATCAAAGCCCTGATCGTCACCGCCGACGACCAGCTGCGCGCCCGGCTCCGCGAGCTGAGCGTCAAAGAACTGATCGGCACCTGCGCGAACCTGCGGCCGGACCGAGCCGACGCCGCCAGCCCGGCCACCGCCACCAAAATCGCCCTGCGCTCGCCGGCCCGCCGCCACCAGCACCTGACGGCCGAGATCACCGACCTGGACAGCCTGCTCAAACCCCTGGTGGCCGCGATCAACCCGGCCCTGACCGCCGCCCACGGCGTCGGCACCGACATCGCCGGTCAACTACTGGTCACCGTCGGCCAGAACCACCAGCGACTCACCAGCGAAGCCGCGTTCGCCATGCTCTGCGGCGTCGCGCCGATCCCCGCCTCGTCCGGCAAAACCCGCCGGCACCGGCTCAACCGCGGCGGCGACCGCCAAGCCAACGCCGCCCTCCACCGCGTCGCCATCGTCCGGCTCCGCAGCGACCCCAACACCCGCGCCTACGCGCAACGCCGCACCAAAGACGGCCTGTCCAAAAAAGAAATCATCCGCTGCCTCAAACGCTACATAGCCCGCGAGCTCTACCAACTCATCACCACCAACACCCACGAACCCGCCGCTTGACATCTATAGGAGCGTCTTGGCGTTCGGCGCGAGCGGGAAGTCTTCATCGTTGCGCGGCGCGGGCTGTCGGGCGAAGCTGAGGGTGGGCTGAGGAATGTGCGGGGCACGCATGTTTGCGGGGCACGCACTTTTTGGTAGCGTTGCGGTTGTGGGGTTGCGGGAGCGGAAGAAGCAGGAAACTCGGGCGGCGCTCAGCTGGGCGGCCATCCGGCTGATTGTCGAGCGGGGGTATGAGCGCGTTCTCGTCGAGGACATCGCCAATGCGGCCGGTGTCTCGCCTCGCACGTTCAACAACTACTTCGGGAGCAAGGCCGAGGCGGTCGCGTCCCGCCACCTCGATCGGCTCCTGCGGATGGCCGACACGCTGCGGCAACGACCGGCCGGCGAGCCGCTGTGGGAGGCCATCACCCACGCCATGGTCGAGGAGCATCGGCCCGGACCCGAGGTCAAGGCGCATCCCCGGGGCGACCGGGACGCCTGGACGGCGGGCCTGCGGCTGATGTTCGAGGTGCCGGCGATCCAGGCCGCGACGTTGCGGGCGGGAGCGCAGGCGGCCGACGCCGTGGCCGCGGCGGTCGGGGCTCGCACGGGGACCGACCCGGCGCAGGACATGTATCCGAATCTGGTGGCGGCGACCGTGCTGGCCGCGCAGGACGTGGCCAGTAAGACCTTCATGGTCAACCAGCAGAGCGTCAGCCTGCTCATCACCGACGCGCTGCGGCAGATCGCGGCGGGTTTGCCACCGCCGGCGCACTGAATTCTCAGCGGCAATAAATACGCACGGCCTCTCAATGAATGGGCGGTGAGGTTTGTCATGCCTTTCGACGTTGTCATTTCCGGTGGTGGCCCCAACGGGCTGATGGTGGCTTGCGAACTGGCGCTGGCCGGGGTTCGGGCCGTGGTGCTCGAGCAGTGGACCACGCCCACGGACGAGCAGCGGGCCAACGGAATGGTCGGCCAGGTCATCCGGCTCTTCCAGCGACGCGGGCTCTACTCGCGGCTGAGCGGAAGCCCCGCGCCGCCCACGCCGATGCCGCGATACATGTTTGCGGCATTCCCTCTTCCGCTGCATCAGCTGGCGGACAATCCGGTTTACACAATTCTGGTCCCACAACGCAAAATCGAGGCCATGCTCGCCGCGCGTGCGGAAGAGCTCGGCGTCGAGATCCGCCGCGGGCACGCCGTCACGGGTCTCACCCAGAAAGACGACACGGTCATCATCACGGTCGACGGGCCCGACGGGCCGTACGAGATGGAAACGCACTTTCTTGTGGGGGCCGACGGCGGAAAGAGCACTACTCGGAAGCTGGCGGGGATCGGCTTTCCCGGCGTGACCAACGACCGCACTGTCGCACGGGCGGCGCACGTGACGGTGCCGGCGGAGTATCGCGACGCGGTCACCGGCGGTCTGCGGGTGCCCGGCTACGGAGTGATCCCGCCGTTCATGCACCATCGCACCGAGCGAGGGCTGATCGCCTACGCACCGTTCCCGGACGGGCGGACGCTGCTGAGCGTGAGCGCGTTCGACCTGCCCGAGGGAGACGAGCCGTTCAGCATCGCCGAGCTTCAGCAGGCGCTCGCCCACGTGGTCGGCGTGGAGGTGCCGCTCGGCCCGCCGACCGGCGACGGCCCGCACCTGCTGCGCCGGAACTCCGGGGGCCAGACCCGGCTGGCGGAGCGTTACCGGGAGGGACGGGTGCTGCTGGTCGGCGACGCGGCGCACGTGCACTCGGCGATCGGCGGTCCCGGTCTCAACCTGGGCCTGCAGGACGCGGTGAACCTCGCCTGGAAACTCGCCGCAACGGTCCAGGGCTGGGCGCCGGAGGGCCTGCTCGACACCTACGAAACGGAGCGCCGCCCCGCCGGCGAGCGCGTCACCATGCACACGCAGGCGCAATCGGTGCTGATCGGCCCCGGCCCGGAGGTCACCGCGCTGCGCACGCTCTTCGGCGAGCTGCTGGAAAACCCCGCGGTGCTACAGTACATCGCCGACCTCATCGCCGGCGCCGACATCCGGTACGGGTCGAGCCCCGGCTCACCGCTCACCGGCAGATTCGTCCCCGACTTGGGCCCCGCCACCCACTCGGGCCGCCCGCTGCTGGTCGACAACACCGGCACGCTCGCCGAGATCGCCGCCCCGTGGAGCGACCGCGTCGACGTGGTGACCGCCCCCGTCGAGGGAGCGACCGCGCTGCTCGTCCGCCCGGACTGCTATGTGGCATGGGCGTCCGCAGATGCGCAACCGGATCGTGAGACTTTGCGAGCTTCCCTCATTGAATGGTTCGGTTCGCCACGCTGAACGGCCCGGCGGGGCGCCGCCCCGGGGAAGGCGGCGGCCCGCGCCGGTGGTCAGTTGATCTGGCTTTCCAGCTGCTTGATGACGCTGGTGACGGTGTCGGCGGGGATGGCGAAGCCGACGCCGATGCTGCCCGAATCGGTCTCGCTGGCGGTGGCGATCGCGACGTTGATGCCGATGACCTGGCCGGAGGCGTCGACCAGCGCGCCGCCCGAGTTGCCCTCGTTGATGGCGGCGTCGGTTTGGATCAGGCCGGAGAGCTTCTCGGTGCCGGTGTCGACGCTGCGGTCGAGCGCCGAGACGATGCCGGAAGTGACCGTGTTCTCCAGGCCGAGCGGCGCTCCGAAAGCCAGCACGGTGTCGCCGACCACGACGCTGTCGTCGGTGCCGAAGGTGGCCGGAGTCAGGCCGGACAAGCCGGTCGCCTGCACCAGGGCGAGGTCGTGGGTGGTATCGGTGGCGACGACCTTGGCGGGGACGGTCTGGCCGCTCGACAGGCGCACGCTGACCGTGCCGTCCGAGTCGATCACGTGATTGTTGGTGAGGATCAGGCCGTCCGAGCTGATGATCACGCCGGAGCCGAGCGCCGACGAGCGGGCGCCGTCGACCATGACGGTGACGATGCTCGGCTGCACGGCCTTCACCACGGAGGCCAGGGAGTTGCCGTCGGTGACCGTCGCGGAGGTGGTGGTCACGGTGGTGCTGCCGGCCGCGACGGGCTGGTTGTCGATGAGGTAACGCTCGGCGAGCACGCCACCGGCGGTGCCTCCGGCGGCGACGAGCGCGAGCACGGCGGCGCCACCGGCTATGCGACGCGGCCAGCGGCTTCCGCCCGAGGCAGGAGAGACCGCGTACGGCGGTGCGGGCGGCGGCGGAGGCATCGTGTGGTCGTCGCGGTTCCCGGTGAACGTCTGGTCGCTGGAGTACGTCTGGTCCCGGTCGTCCTCGGAGTAGGGGGGCCGGGTCATCAGGTCGGTCATGGCGACGCCTCGCTTCGTTGGGCTGGTGACTCAACAGTTGCCCGGGTTCTTGTTGGCCAGCGGTGAGGCGTCTGTGGGTTCGCTGTACGCGTCCACCCATGGACGAGGCGGTCGGCCCGGCAGTCGGCGCGCGGCTGGTCACCCGGTCGGGTCGCGTCACCACCCGGGGGTGGGCGCGGCGAGGGCGGCTCGGGTGGAGGCCACCTAGGGTCTGCGCGTGCCTTTCGCCCGGTTTTCGAACATATTGGTGCCGCTGCCGCCTCGTCATTCCGCGCCCGCTGGGGTTACACCGCCGCCTGCGGGGGTGACAGCGCGGCCCGCCCAGCGGCCCGACTGGGCGGGCGAGACCGTGCCGATGCCACTGCCGCCCGCGTTCGTTGGTGGGGAGACGGTTCTTTTGCCCGTCGTTCGGGGCGCCTCCTCGAAAGGCGGCGAGACGGAGGTGGAGTCTTGAGGCGAATGCTGGCCGTGGCGGCGATCGCGGTGCTGGGACTGGCCGGGTGCGGGGAGGCGACCGAGAAGAGGGCCGCCACTCCGGTGATGTCGGCGAGCGACGGTGCTCATCCCGTACGGGATCAAAAAACGCAGCCTGCGGAAGGCGCGACGCCCAGGTCTCGCACCACCTCGCCGGCGCCCAAGGCGCAGCGGCCCAAGCCGGCGCGGACGACCGTGGAATCCGGTGGGGCGGGAAGTGGGGACATGGGGCTTGATCGGTTTGTGGCGGCGGTGCAGCGGCAACTGCCGGCCGTGGCGGTCGACCGGAGGGATGAGGAGGTGGAGGACCTTGGTGTTCAGGCTTGTCAGGGACTTGAGGCCGGCGAGAGGGACGCCGTTGTGGCTGGGGTGATCAGCGAGCAAGGGGTGGATCTGGGGGACGCGCGGAAGCTTGTCGCGCTGGCGCGAAGCACGGCATGCGGGGATCGGCCGAAAGTCTGAGCGAGGCACAGATAGCCAGGACCTTGGTCCGATGTGGGGCACAGCCTTTCCGCGGAAGCTTGATTTCAGGAGCTTTCGGCTTCCCGGAGGAGGTTGGCGATGTCCGCACGAGGAATGCTCAGCGTGGTCGGCACCGCGGTCGGCGGTTTGATCGGATGGTCGGAGCAGCCACCACCGGCCGACCCTTCGGTGGTTCGGTCGTTGCTCGCCGAGGTCGGCATGCCGGTCGGTGAGGACGAGTCGCTCTCGTTGATGCTGCGAGCGTTTCAGGAACGGGTGGGGCTCGACGCCGATGGGATCGCGGGACCGCAAACGGTGCATCTGCTGGCGCGGTACGCGAAGGAGATCCGGGAGCTGAACCTTGGGATGGCCGCGTAAGGTGCCCGGCATGATCACGTTCTACGACGACGCTTCGGGTGAGCGGGTGGAGCTTTCCGCGGCCGAGGTCGGGTCGTGGTCGGCGGCTACGGCCTCGCTGCTGACGGAGGAGTGCGGGCTTGCGGCGGGCGCGCGGGTGGGTGTGTTGCTGCCGCCGCACTGGCAGACCGCTGTGGTGTTGCTGGGTGCTTGGTCGGTGGGGATGGAAGTTTCATTCCGGGGGTGGGGCTCGGCGGGGCTGGCCCCTCCTGAGGCCTCGCTTGATGCGACGTTCGTCGAGTCGCGGCGGGTGGGGAGTTGGCTCGATGACGTTCCTGGCGGGCGGCATCAGTTCTCGCTCCTCGGGACGGCGCCTTCCGGTTATCGCGACTTCGTGACCTCGGTGCGGCCACACCTCGGCTCCGGCGCGCCGCCGTGGTCGGTCGCTGTCGACGACGTCGCGGCGGCGGGTGGCGTGACCTTCGGCGAGTACGGGGCGGTGGCGCTGGGGGTGGCTTCGTCGCGGGGCATCTCGCGGGGGGATCGGGTGCTGATCGATGTGACGGCCACCGAGGAACCGTTGATCTGGCTGATGGCGCCGCTGTCGGTGGGGGCGTCGATCGTGCTGTGCGCGAATCTGGATCCGGAGCTGGTTGAGCAGCGGGTTGCTTCTGAGCGGGTCACCAAGGTGCTCGCTGCCGCGGGGTGAGTCGCAGCGCCTCCGCCGTTCGGCGGTCTATTGAGGACGTTCACATGGTGGAGAAGATCCACCTATCGCGGTAGCCTCCCCGCCCAGGGGGAACCAGAGCTTGGCGCCACCACCTTCGGTGTGGACGAGCCGCTGCCGCTGGGGCGTTGTTGGGGCGCTCCAGCGTCAGCCCTCATCGGCGCCGGGGCGGTTCGATGCCCGGTCAGTCGTCGAAGGTCACCTCCAGCTTCGGGCTCGCCGGCCGTGACTGGCATGTCAGCACAAATCCGGCCTCCAGCTCGGCGGGCTCCAGAGCGAAGTTCCGCCGCATCGTCACCTCGCCCTCCACGACGCGAGCCCGGCACGTGCCGCACACGCCGCCCTTGCAGGCGAAAGGCAGGTCGGGCCGCGCCCGCTGCGCCCCCTCCAGCACGGTGTCGCCCTCCGCGACCGTGACCGTCGTGGCCCGCCCGTCGAGCACCACGGTGACCTCGCTGCTCGGCCCCTCGATCCCCCGCTCCTCGCGGCGCGGCTCGGGCGGCAGCTCGTCGACCCAGAACAACTCACGGTGAATCCGCGCCGACGGCACCCCGTGCTCCTGCAGCACCTCGATCGCGTCGGTGACCATGCCGAACGGGCCGCACAGCCACCAGTGATCCACCCCGCCGACGTCGATCAGCGTGGGCAGCAGTGCCCGCATCTTGGGAGCGTCGAGCCGCCCGCTGAGCAGTTCGACCTCGCGGGCCTCCCGCGACAGCAGGTGCACCAGCTCGAGCCGGGACGGATGGCTGTCCTTGAGGTCGGCGAGCTCCTCCGCGAACATCACGGTGTCGGCGCGCCGATTGCCGTACAGAATGCTGACCTGCGCCCCCGGCCGCCGCAACAGCGACGATGCGATCGACAGCACCGGCGTGATCCCCGAACCCGCGGCGATCATGACGTGCCGGCCGCCGGCTTCGAGGTCGGGCGTGAAGCTCCCGGTCGGCGGCGCCACCTCCACCGCGTCCCCGATCCGCAGATCGTGCACCAGCCACGAGGACACGATGCCGCCCGGCACTTCACGCACCCCGATCCGCGGCCGCGCCCCGACCGGCGCGCAGATCGAGTAGCTGCGCCGCTCGTCCGCCGGGTCGGCCGGCTTTCGCACGGTCAGCGACTGCCCCGCCCGGAAGGCGTAGATCGCCGCGAGCTCGTCGGGCACGTCGAAGGTGACCGCCACGGCGTCGTCGCACAGCCGCTCGATCCCGGCCACGCGCAGCGGATGGAAGTCACGCACGACCACGTCAGATCTCCTTCATGTGCTCGAACGGCTCCCGGCAGGACGGACATCGCCGCAGCTCACGGCACGCGGTGGCGCTGAAGGCGGAGATCCGCTCCGTTTCCGCGCTGCCACACAGCGGGCACGCGACGGACTCCTTGGGCAGGCCGAGGGCGAGCGGCACCGGTCCCGCCGATCGCCGGGGCGCCGCGCCGGGCGGCGCGATCCCGGCGGCGGCGAGCTTGGCCTTGCCGGTTTCGCTGATCCAGTCGGTGGTCCATGCGGGCGACAATTGCGTACGGACTTCCGCGCGCCCGAACCCCGCCACGCGCAAAGCGTTCACGATGTCGTCGCGGATCGCCTCCATGGCCGGGCAGCCCGAGTACGTCGGCGTGATCGCCACAACCACGCCGTCCCGCTCCTCGCGCACGTCCCGAACGATGCCGAGCTCGGCGAGCGTGACCATCGGCAGCTCGGGGTCGGTCACGGTGGCGACAATGTCGGCGGCGGCGCTCACCAGACGCCTCCGGGGAGCGCACGCGCCAGCTCCTGCATCTCGGCGAGGATCTCCGCCAACTCGGGCCCGTGGACGCCGTCACGCCCTCGACCGGCCTGCGTGGTCGATTCGTCGACGGTCGCCGGCCGGTCCGAGCTTTCTGCTCCGGGCGACGTGCTCAGCGTGGCCGCGGCGAGGACCTGCGCCATCGCCGCGTCGAATTCGGGGCGTAGAAGGGACGGCTCCACCGCGACACCGGCCGCGGCGAGGCGCGTCTCCACCTCGTGGGGCTCGAAGAGCTCGCCGACCGCGGGCAGGATCGCGCCGATCGCCGCACGCATGCGTTCGTGGGACAGGTCGGTGCCGTCGCCCAGGCGGACGACCCACTGGGCCGCGTACTCCCGGTGGTAGGTGACCTCCTTGACGCCCTTGGCCCCGATCGCGGCGAGCACCGGGTCGCGGGAGGCGGCGAGCCGGTCGAGCAGTGGCAGGCGCCAGCACGAGAAGACCAGGAGCCGGGCCACGAGGTGGGCGAAATCCTCGTCGGCGCGTTCGGCCAGGCGCACGTTGCGGAAGGCGGTGGCGTCGCGAAGATACGCGAGTGCATCTTCGTCGCGGCCGGCGTTCTCGGCCTCGCCGGCGCGGGTCAGCAGCAGGCGGGCCTGGCCGAGAAGGTCGAGGCCGATGTTGGCGAGGGCCAGCTCATCCTCGAGCTCGGGTGCGCGGGTCACCCACTCCTGCAGCCGGTGCGACATGACCAGGGCGTCGTCGCCGAGCATCAGGCAATAGGTGGCCAGGTCGGCGTGGTCGACCCCGTCGGGCACGGCCGTCGGCACGCCGGCGAGAGGATCGGCGAAGCCGGTGCCGTAGGCCCAGCGCGCGTCGTCCGCGTGGTCGGTGAGTGCGCCGTAGGCGTCGTCGTCGAAGGACATGGCGGCCTCAGATGTGTGGAACCGAGTCGGGGATCGAGTAATACGTCGGGTGGCGGTAGACCTTGTCGCCGCTGGGCGCGAAGAACGCGTCCTTGTCGTCGGGCCCGGAGGAGACGACGTCGTCGGAGCGGACCACCCAGATGCTGACGCCCTCGTTGCGCCGGGTGTAGAGGTCACGCGCGTGGTGCAGCGCCATCTGATGATCGGCGGCTCGGAGTGAACCCACGTGCACGTGATTGAGTCCACGCTTGGCCCTTACGAACACCTCGAACAACGGCCACTCGTGCTTGATCTCGTCGCTCATCCGCGCACCCCCGCTCGTTTGGCGGCGTGCGCCGCGGCTGCCTCGCGCACCCAGGCGCCTTCCTCGTCGGCGCGCCGCCGGTGGGCGATGCGCTGCTCGTTCAGCGGGCCGCCGCCGGTGATGACGCGCTTGAACTCGGCCCAGTCGATCTCGCCGAAGTCGTAGTGCTCCCGCTCGGCGTTCCACCGCAGCGCCGGGTCGGGCAAGGTGACGCCGAGCGCCTCCGCCTGCGGGACGGACATGTCGACGAAGCGCTGCCGCAGCTCGTCGTTGCTGTGCCGCTTGATCTTCCAGGCCATCGACTGGGCGCTGTTGGGCGAGTCCGCGTCGGGCGGGCCGAACATCATCAGCGACGGCCACCACCACCGGTTCGTCGCGTCCTGCACCATCTCGCGCTGCTCGGGCGTGCCGCCCATCATGGTCATCAGCAGCTCGTAGCCCTGCCGCTGATGGAAGGACTCCTCCTTGCAGATGCGGATCATGGCCCGCGCGTACGGCCCGAAGGAGCTGCGGCAGAGCGGCACCTGGTTGCAGATCGCCGCGCCGTCGACCAGCCAGCCGATCACCCCGACGTCCGCGAAGGTCAGCGTCGGGTAGTTGAAGATCGACGAGTACTTCTGCCGGCCCTCGATCAGCCGCCGGGTCAGATCGCCCCGATCGGCGCCGAGCGTCTCGGCCGCCGAATAGAGGTAGAGCCCGTGCCCGGCCTCGTCCTGCACCTTGGCGAGCAGGATCGCCTTGCGGCGCAGCGACGGCGCCCGGGTGATCCAAGCGCCTTCCGGCTGCATCCCGATGATCTCTGAATGCGCGTGCTGTGCGATCTGCCGGATCATCGTCTTGCGGTAGCCGTCGGGCATCCAGTCCCGCGGCTCGACCCGCAGATCCTTCTCGATCGTCTCGGCAAAGACCCGCTCCCCCGCGGCCGATGCCGGCTCTGCGCTGAGGTCGCTCATGATGCCTCCCAGGTGAAGAAGCCCTGCCCGGTCTTGCGGCCCAGCTCGCCCCGGGCCACCTTGTCTCGTAGCAACGCGGGCGGGGCGAACCTCTCCCCCAGCTCGCGATGCAGGTGCTCGGCGATGGCGAGGCGCACGTCGAGGCCGACCAGGTCGGTGGAGCGCAGCGGGCCCATCGGGTGGCGATAGCCCAGCTCCATGGCGCGGTCGATCGACGCGGCGTCGGCCACGCCCTCTTCGAGCATGCGGATCGCCTCGAGGCCGAGCAGCACGCCGAGCCGGCTGGTGGCGAACCCGGGCGAGTCGCGCACCACCACCTCGGTCTTACCCAACCCGGCGACCCAGGAACGCGCCGCCTCGGCGGTGTCGTCGCCGGTGGCCGGCCCGATCACGACCTCGACGAGGCTGCTGGCCGGCACCGGGTTGAAGAAATGCAGGCCGAGGAACCGCTCGGGCCGCTGCAGGCCGTCGGCGATGCCGGCGATCGAGAGCGAACTGGTGTTGCTGGCCAGCACCGCCTGCTCGCCGACCGCCTCCTCTGCGGCGGCCAGCACCCGCACCTTGAGGGCGGCGTCCTCGGGCACGGCCTCGACCACCAGGTTGACGTCGGCCGGCAGCGCGGACACGTCGTCGACGAGGACCAGCCGCTCGAGCACGGCGTCGGCCGACTCGGTCAGCTTGCCCTTTTCGGCGGCCCGCAACAGACCCATCGCGACCCGGTCACGGGAGGCCACGGCCGCGGCCGGATCCCGCTCGGCGAGGCACACCACCGAGCCGGCCGCCGCGAAGACCTGGGCGATGCCGGCGCCCATCCGCCCACCGCCGATCACGCCGACCAGCTTGGGCACCGAGGGCGCAATGGTCGCGGTCATGAGCGACCTCCGGCGTTCGCGCGCGGCCACCGGGTAGCGAGGGTGGAGCGGCCCCCGGCGTTCACGCGCGGCCACCGGGTGGCGAGGGTGGCGAGGGTGGAGCGGCCCCCGGCCTTCGCGCGCGGCCACCGGGTGGCGAGGGTGGCGGTCATGAGCGGCCGCCGGCGAGGAAGGCGTCCATGCGGTCGCGCTTGTCGGCGGACTCGAACAGGATCGCCTGGGCGAGGTCGTCGGCGATCGGGTGGCCGCCGGGCGCGTCGGCGACCAGCTTGGTCAGCCGCAGCGCCAGCGGGCCCGACCGTGCCATCCGGTCGATCAGGGCGTGTGCCCGCTTGAGCAGCTCGCCGGCGGGGACGACCTCGGTGACCAGGCCGAACCGCAGCGCGTCCTCGGCGTCGAGCCGCTTGCCGGCCAGCAGCACCTGCTTGGCGACCGACGCGCCGACCAGCTCGCGCAGCCGCCAGCAGGCGCCGGCCGCCGCGAGGATGCCGAGGCCGGGCTCCGGGTTGCCGAAGACCGCCGCCGGGGAGGCGAGGCGCACGTCGCACGCGTAGGCCAACTCGGCCCCGCCACCCAGCGCGTAACCATCCACGGCGGCGACGGTCGGCATCGGAAGCCGGGCGATCCGGTCGAACAACCGGCTGTTGATGCCCTGCAGCGCCTGGTCGCGGCCACGCTCGCGCAGCTCGCCGATGTCGGCCCCGGCCGCGAACGTGCCGCCCTCCCCCGTGAGCAGCAGCAGCCGCGGGCGCTCCTCGAGCGCCTCGCACACGTCGTGCAGCTCGCGGATCATGGCCGCGTTGATCGCGTTGCGCGCCGCGGGCCGCGCGAGGGTCACGACGACCCGATCGTCGAGCTCCTCGATCCGCAGAGTGCGCACGGCCGCTCCAGACGCATGGCGACGCCCAAGCCGACGCCGACCCTGACGCCGACACCATGGGCGCGGCCGACGCTGACACCGACGCCATGGGCGCGGCCGACGCTGACACCGACGCCATGGGCGCGGCCGACGCTGACACCGACGCCATGGGCGCGGCCGACGCTGACACCGACGCCATGGGCGCGGCCGACGCTGACACCGGCGCAGCCGGCGCGGCCGGCGGCCTCACGCACCACCGGCGCCACGAGACCGCCGCGGCGGAACCCGGCGAGCGGACCGCCGACCAGGTCGATCTCAGGCATCCGCCGACTCCGGCTCCGGGACGTGGTGGCGGGACTGCAGGGCGAAGAAGCGGCCGGTCACGTAGTAGTCGTCGGTCAGCGAGGCCGTCGCGGCCGGGTTGGCGCCGGTGCCGTGCAGGTCGCTGAACGCCGCGGTCTGGTTGACGAACACGCCGCCGGTCAGGTTTTCCGAAAGGTGGACGCCGGCGTCGAGCGCCGCCTCGCGGGCCGCGGCGAGGACGTCGGGCGAGGTCGAGTAGACCGAGGCGGTCAGCGCGCCGTGCGCCCGGACCGTCTCGACGAACAGGGCCAGGCTCGCCGGGGTGGAGTCGGTGGCGATGAGGAACGACACCGGGCCGAACCACTCGCGGGTGTAGGTCTTGTCGTCGGCCGCGTCGAGCCGGACCACCACCGGGGTGCGGATCGTCGCGTTGGGGAACTGCTCGTCGGGGACCTCGGCGGACGGGTGCACGACCGACGGCGAGGCGCCCGCCTCGGTGAGCCGGCCCAGCACGCCGTCGTTGACGATCGCGCCGAGCGTGCCGGCCGCGCGTTTCGGGTCGCCGAGCAGCTTGCCGAGCGCGGCGGAGAGGTCGGCGCCGAACTCGTCGAAGCTCTTGTGGCCGGCGTCGGTCTCGATGCCGTCGCGCGGGACCAGAAGGTTTTGCGGGGTCGTGCACATCTGCCCGCTGTACAGCGACAGCGAGAAGGACAGGTTGCGCAGCAGGCCCTTGTAGTCGTCGGTCGCGTCGACGATCACTGTGTTGAGGCCGGATTTCTCGGTGTAGACGACCGCCTGGCGCGCGTTGGCCTCGAGCCAGTTGCCGAAGTCGCTGGAGCCGGTGAAGTCGACGATGCGCACGTCGGGGTGGGTGGCGAGGGTGGCCGCGATGCCGTCGCCCGGCTCCTCGGCGGCGAGCGTGACCAGGTCGGGGCTCTGGCCGGCCTCGGCGAGCACCTCGCGGCAGATCTGCACGGTGATGGCGAGCGGGAGGACCGCGCCCGGGTGCGGCTTGACGATCACGGGGTTGCCGGTGACCAGGCTCGCGAACAGGCCCGGATAGCTGTTCCAGGTGGGGAAGGTGTTGCAGCCGATCACCAGAGAGACGCCGCGGCCCACCACGGTGGTCGTCTTTTCCAGGCGCAGCGGGTCGGCGCCACGCTGCGGCTTGGCCCAGCCGGCGCCGGCGGGCATGCGGGTGGAGGCGGCCAACGCGTACGCCACCGCCTCGAGCGCCCTGTCCTGCGCGTGCGGCCCGCCGGCCTGGAACGCCATCACGAACGCCTGGCCGGTGGTGTGCTGGACGGCGTGGCCGAGCTCGAAGCTGCGCGCGTTGATCCGCTTGATGATCTCGGCGGCGACCCCGGCTCGACCATGCGGCCCGGCGGCACGCCACGCGGGAGTGGCGGCACGGGCGGCGGCAACCAGCGCGAGCGGGTCGGCCTTGGGGTAGCTGACGCCGAGCTCGATGCCGTACGGCGAGCGCTCGGTGGCGACCGTGCCCACCGCGCCCGGCACCTCGATCGGGAAGGTCTTGCCGAGCAGCGAGGTGAACGCCCGCTCGCCCGAGGGCGCGGCGTCCTCACCGTAGACGGACTTGCTCGGCGACTCGGGGAAGGCGGACCAGTAGTCGCGCTCGCGCGCGGCCTTGATGGCCCGGTCGAGCAGCTCGCGATGCGTCTCGTACAACTCGGTGGGGGTTGTCATCTGCGCTCCATTGCGGTTGGCTGTCCCTAATTATCTACCGTCCGTTCGGTCGGTAATCAACCCTCGGGAGTCAGGGTGGCACAAACCCCGGCGCACGACATGTTCGACCGCGACCCCGCGTCCAAGGCGCTCGGCATCGAGCTGCTCGACGCCGGAAACGGGCAGGCCACGGTGCGGATGACGGTCACCGGCGACATGGTCAACGGGCATGCGATGACCCACGGGGGCTATGTCTTCATGCTCGCCGACACCGCCTTCGCGTGCGCCTGCAACAGCCATGGCCCGGTCACGGTAGCGGCCGGGGCCGACATTTCCTTCCTGCGCCCGACCGGACCGGGCGACGTGCTCATCGCGTACGGGAAAGAAAGGGTGACCAAGGGTCGCAGCGGCATCTACGACGTGACCGTGACCTGCGATGGCGACGTCGTCGCCGAGTTCCGCGGGCGCAGCCGAGTGATCGGCGAAGGTGGGCCGGCATGACCACGCCCCGTCGACGCGGCCGGCCCGGTCACGACCTGGACGCGGTGCTGACCGCCGCCGTGCGCCTGTTCAACGACCGCGGGTACGACGCCACCAGCATGTTCGACATCGCCGAGTCGCTGGGCATCACCAAATCGAGCGTCTACCACCACATCAGCGGCAAAGAGCAGTTGCTGCAAATGGCGATGGACCGGGCACTCGACGGGCTCTTCGAAGCGGCCGAGGAAGTGCGTAATCTCGACGTGCCCGCACTCGACCGGCTCGAGCGGCTGATCCGGCGCAGCGTGATAGTGCTCGCCGATCGCTTCGAGTTCGTGACGGTCCTGCTGAGAGTGCGTGGCAACACTGAGGTCGAGCAGCATGCCCTCGCTCGACGCCGAGAGTTCGATGCGGTTGTCACAGATCTCGTGAAACAGGCACAGGCCGAGGGTGGCGTGCGCCCGGATGTCGATCCGGCGACCGCGGCCCGCCTGCTCCTGGGCATGGTCAATTCGCTGACAGAGTGGTACAAACCCCGCCACGGCGGCGCCGATTCCATCGCCGACGCCGTCACCGCCATCGCCTTCGAGGGACTGCGCATATAGGAGGTCACCGTGCAGGACCGCTCTCCCCGCCCCGAAGATCTGGATCCGATCGAGCGCGCCTCCGTCGACGAGCTGCGCGAGCTGCAGCTCAGCCGCCTGCGATGGTCGCTGCAGCACGCGTACGAGAATGTGCCGCAGTACCGCAAGATGTTCGACGAGCGTCAGGTGCACCCCGGCGACCTGCGCGATCTCGCCGATCTGGCGAGATTTCCGTTCACCGACAAGACGACGCTGCGCGACAACTATCCGTTCGGCATGTTCGCCGTGCCGCGCGAGCAGATCGCCCGCATCCACGCCTCCTCGGGCACCACCGGCAAGCCCACAGTGGTCGGCTACACCCGCCGCGACCTGCGAATATGGGCGCAGGTGATGGCGCGCTCGATCCGCGCGTCGGGTGGCCGGCCGGGCGATCGCGTGCACATCGCGTACGGATATGGCCTGTTCACCGGCGGCCTGGGCGCGCATTATGGCGCCGAGGAGCTGGGCTGCACGGTCATCCCGGTCTCCGGCGGCATGACCGAGCGTCAGGTCCACCTGATCCAGGATTTCGAGCCCGAGATCATCATGGTCACGCCCAGCTATCTGCTCGCGATCGTCGACGAGATGGAGCGGCAGGGCGTCGATCCGCGCGGCACATCGCTGCAGGTCGGCATCTTCGGCGCCGAGCCGTGGACGCAAGATCTGCGCCGCGAGATCGAGGAGCGCCTCGACATGCACGCGCTCGACATCTACGGCCTCTCCGAGGTGATGGGCCCCGGCGTGGCCAACGAGTGCATCGAGACCAAGGACGGCCCGCACATCTGGGAGGACCATTTCTATCCCGAGATCATCGATCCGATGACCGGCGAGGTCCTGCCCGACGGCGAGGTCGGCGAGCTGGTCTTCACGTCGCTGACCAAGCAGGCCATGCCGGTGATCCGCTACCGCACGCGCGATCTCACCCGGTTGCTGCCGGGCAGCGCGCGCCCGATGCGCCGCATGGAAAAGATCACCGGCCGCACCGACGACATGATCATCCTCCGCGGCGTCAACCTGTTCCCCACCCAGATCGAGGAGCTCATCCTCCGCACGCCCGCGCTGGCTCCCCATTTCCAATGCGTTCTCAGCACCGACGGCCGTCTCGACGCGCTCACGGTCAAGGTGGAGCGTCGCGCCGAGGCAAACCCGGCGGTGGCCACGCAAGCGGGCCACGATCTGGTCACCGCGATCAAGAACAACATCGGCGTTTCCGTACGGGTCGAAGTGATCGAACCCGACGGAGTGGAGCGTTCGATGGGCAAGATGCGGCGCATCGTCGACCTCCGCGGGGGTGCGCCGACGGACTAGCGTTGCTGCCGATGCGCATTCGGATCATCGCCTGCTGTGCCGCCGCATTAGCCCTGCCGGCCTGCAGCTCCTCGCCGCCCACCGCCGCTCCGTCCACGGTGGCGACCGCCTCGCCGACGCCGCCCTCACCATCGGCGCCTCCGTCTTCGTCGCCGACGCCCACGCCCACGCCGTCGCCGACACCGAGCGCGGACTGCGTCACGAAAACGCTGGACGGGCTCACGCTCGCCCAGCGGGCCGGCCAGCTGCTCATGGTCGGCACCTCGGTGAACGCGCCGAGCGGTCTGGGCGACACCGTGCGCCGGTACCAGCTGGGCGGGGTCTTCCTGCACGGCCGCAGCACGAACAGCGCGGCCGAGCTGCGCGCCGACATCGCCGGGCTGCAGAAGCGGTCGGGTCTGCCGCTGCTGATCTCGCTCGACCAGGAGGGCGGCAACGTCCAGACGCTCAAAGGCGCCGATTTCCCGCTGCTGCCCTCGGCGCAGAAGCTCGGCGCGGGCTCGCTGCCGGCGCTGCGGGACACGACGAAGGACAGCGCGCGCCGCCTCGACGGCATCGGCGTGAACATCAACCTCGCGCCGGTCGCCGACACCGTGCCGGCGTCGCTGGGCGTGGGAAACCCGCCCATCGGCTACTGGCACCGGCAGTTCGGCTCCGACCCGGCGCGGGTGGCGGCCGACATGCGCACGGTCGTGCCCGCCAGCCAGGGCGCCGGCGTGCTGACCGTGCTCAAGCATTTCCCCGGGCTCGGGCGGGTCCGGGAGAACACGGACACGTCGACGAAGGCAGTCGACACCACGGCGACCGTAAATGATCCCTACCTCGAGCCGTTCAAGGCCGGCATCCAGGCGGGCTCGGCGTCCGTGATGATGTCGTCGGCGAAGTATCCGCGGCTCGACCCGGCGACAATCGCCGCCTTCTCCGGGCCGATCGTCACGGGGCTGCTGCGGGAGCGGCTCGGGTTCCGCGGCCTGATCATGTCGGACGACCTCGGGGCGGCGGTCGCGCTGAGCGGGGTGCCGGTCGGGCAGCGGGCGGTGCGGTTCGTGGCCGCCGGCGGCGACATGGCCCTCACGATCCGGCCGTCGGACGCGGCGCCGATGGCGGGGGCGCTGATCGACCGGGCCTCACACGACGCGGCGTTCCGGGCGCGGCTGACCGACGGCGCCCGGCATGTGCTGGAGGCCAAGAAGAGGGCGGGCCTGCTGCGCTGCTAGGCCCGGCTCCACCCGGGCCACGCCGCGCTCCTGCGCCGTTCCTCCGGGAGCTCTCCCGCGCCGCACTCCTGCACCGCTCTCCCCGGGCGCTCTGCTGCACCGCACTCCCGGGCACTCTCCCGGGCACTCTCCCGGGCACTCTCCCGCGCCGCTCCCCCCGGGCGCTCTCTCGCGCCACTATCCTGGGCCGCGCCTCGGGACGCTCTCCAGCGCCGCTCTCCTCGGCGTTCTCCGGCGGGCCGCTCAGGCCGGGCGGGGTGGGGCGGTGCTGCCGCGGACGACCAGGTGCGGGACCAGGACGGTCTCCATGCGGCGGGTGCGGCCGTCGTCGAGGCGGGAGACGGCGGCCTCGACGGCGTGGCGGGCCTGGGCCGGCGCGTCCTGGTTGACCGAGGTCAGGTCGATGTGGGCGAGGCGCGCGAGGGTGCTGTCGTCGTAGCCGACCACGGAGACCTGGCCGGGAACGTCGACGCCGGCCCGGACGAACGCGTCCATCAGACCCACCGCGAGCCGGTCGTTGGACGCCACGACGGCCGTGGGCAGCACGTGCTCGGCGACGATACGGCGCCCCGCGCGTACGCCACCTTCTTCTGTGTGATCGCCCGGCAGAACCTCGGCGACCAGCCCGGCCCGTCGCATCGCCCGGCGATAGCCGCGGCGCCTCGTCGCCGCCACGGCGCCGCGGCCGCCATCCACGAACGTGATCCGGCTGTGTCCGAGAGAGATCAGGTGATGGAGCGCCGCGTCGACCCCGACGTCCTCGGCCGGGCGCACCACATCGACGTCGGCGTCGCCGACCGGCCGGCCCACCACCACGCAAGGCACTTGACCGGCCAGCGTGTCGAGCGTGGCATCGGACGCGTCGGGGCCCAGCAAGATCAGCGCCTCGCAGCGGAAGTCGAGCAGGGTCTCGACCGCGCGGGCCTCGTCGCGGTCGCGGGTCAGCGTCGAGAGCACCACCTCGTAGCCCGCCTTGTCGGCCTCGGAATGCAGCTCCTCGACCAGCTCGGCGTGGAACGGGTTACGCACGTCGAGCAGCACGCCCAGCAGGTGACGGCGGCGGCGGGCGAGCAGGCTGGCCGTGCGGTCGGCGCGATAGGACAGGTCGGCGGCGGCCGCCAGCACCCTCTCGCGGGTCTCGGCGCTCGGCCCCGGCGCCCCGCGGAGAACGAGGGACACCGATGCGGTCGAGACGCCGGCGCGGGCGGCGACGTCGGCGAGACGTGGTCGCTGATCCACTAAATCACTCCCCGTGCTGCCCTTGACACACATCGAGATCGACAAAGATAGTACAGGGGACTTAAAGCGCTTTAAAAGATCCGCTCCCCGGAGGTCCCCTCATGACCCAGTCGCCCATCGGCGTGGCGGTGATCGGGGCCGGCATGGTCGGCCGAGCCCACGCCAACGCCTATCGCAGCGCCGCCACCGTCTTCGGCCTCGACCTGCCGGCTCCCCGCCTGGTCGCCATCGCCGACCTGCACGAGCCGTTCGCCGCCGACGCCGCCGCGCGCTACGGCTTCGCCCGCGCCGAGACCGACTGGCGCGCCGTCGTCGAGTCCCCCGACGTCGACGCGGTCAGCGTGGCCGTCGCCAACGGCCTGCACCGCGAGATCACCGAGGCCGCCCTCGTCGCCGGCAAGCACGTGCTCTGCGAGAAGCCGCTCGCTCCCACCGTCGCCGACGCCCAGGCCATGGTCGAGGCCGCGGCCGCCGCCCCCGACCAGATCAACGCGGTCGGCTTCACGTTCCGCCGTTCCCCCGCGATCAATGCGATCAAGCAGCAGGTCGAGGGCGCCCTCGGCCCGGTGCGCCACTTCGTCGGCAACTACTGGTGCGACTACGGCTACGACCCTCAGCGACCGATGAGCTGGCGCTATCTGGGCGGCCCTGGCAGCGGCGTGCTGGCCGACATCGGCAGCCACATGGTCGACCTCGCCGAGTTCTTCTGCGGCGACACCGTCGCCGTCCAGGGCACCACCATGGCCACACTCGTGCACGACCGGCCCCGCCCATTGGGTGTGGCCGTCGGGCACGCCGGCGGCGTCCAGGTGAGCGACGAGCGCGTACCCGTGGAAAACGAAGACGTCTGCACGTTCACCACCTCCTACTCGTCCGGCGCCGTCGGCACGTTCTCGCTGTCGCGGGTCGCCTTCGGCCACGCCAACACGCTGCGGATCGATCTGTTCTGCGAGAACGGCACGGCTTCCTTCGACCTCACCCGCCCGGCCGAGTTCACGATCACCGACGGCGGGCCCGCGGCCGAGGTGAACGGCGCCCGCACGGTCTTCATCGGACCCTGGCATCCCTACATCGCGCGGGGCCTCCCGATGGACTTCCCCACCGTCGGCCACGGGCAGAACGACTTCTTCATCTACCAGGCCCGCGCGTTCCTCGACCAGATCGCCGGCGCGGTCACCCTGCCGCCCTGCCCCGACATGGCCCACGGCCTGCACAACCTGCGCGTCCTCGAGGCGGTCGTGTCCGCCGCCGACAAGCCCGTCCAGCTCTGAGGAGTTCCCCATGAAACTCGGCGCGTACACCGCCTGCCTGCACGACCGTCCCCTAGACGAGACCCTCAAGATCCTCGGTGAGCTGGGCCTGACCAGCGCCGAGATCAACACCGGCGGCTTCATCGCGGCGCCGCACATCCCGATCGACGACCTGCTGTCCAGCCGAGCCGCCCGGGAGGACTATCTGGGCCGTTTCGCCCAGGCCGGCATCACGCTGACCGGGCTCAACGTCAACGGCAACCCGCTCAACCCCGACCCGCTGGTCGGCCCCCGCCACGCGGCCGACCTGCGCCGCACGATCGAGCTGGCCGCGCTGCTCGGCGTCAAGCGGGTGGTCACCATGTCCGGCCTGCCCGGCGGCCATCCCGGCGCCACCGCCGCCAACTGGGTGGTCAACCCGTGGGACAGCCAGTGGCTCGACGTGCTCGACCACCAGTGGAACGACGTTGCCATCCCGTTCTGGGCCGACATCCAGGCCCGCGCCGCCGACGCCGACGTCAAGGTGTGCATCGAGATGCACCCGCACAACCTGGTCTTCAACCCGCCGACGCTCGAGCGGCTGGTAGAGAAGACCCGCGCCACCCACATCGGCGCCGAGATGGACCCGAGCCACCTGTTCTGGCAGCGCATCGACCCGGTCGCCGCCGTCGAATACCTCGGCGAGCTGGTCTTCCACGCCGCCGCCAAGGACACCCGGATCAACGAGGAGAACGCCCGCCTCTACGGCGTCCTGGACGACCGATTCACCCGTACGCCCGCCGACCGCAACCCCCTCAACCTGGGCGGCCGCAACACGCTCAACCAGTGGCCGTCGAGCCCGTCATGGCAGTTCGTGGCCGTGGGCCGCGGCCACGGCGAGGAGTTCTGGGCGCCGTTCCTGCGCGCCCTGCACGCGATCGACCCCGACATGGCCGTGAACATCGAGCACGAGGACACCGAGCTCGACCAGGTCGAGGGCCTGCGCCAGGCCGCCGAGAACCTCCTCGCCGCCGCAAGGACAGCCGGCGTCCACTGACGTCCCGGCAGACGAGCCGTCGCGGTGCGGTCACCGCGCCAGGCGCGTGCCTGGTCGCGGTGATTTCGTCAGTCGTGCATATCGGGCAGCACCCAGCCACCATTAATTAAAGCGGGATTGGCATGATCGAACGCAATTCTGGGCTTACCGCTCGGCTTGCTGAGGTGGGAGAATTTCAGGGTGCAGCAGCTACAGTTCTTTACCAGGTCCCAGGTGACAGGAATGCGTGATCGCACCCTGTCGCGTCGTTATTCCGCAGAAGCAGAGAGATTTCGCCAGGAGCATGCACGGCATCGCGCGTGGGGGCTTGCCCAGCGGCACGCTGAAAAGCTCCGCCGCCTGCAAGCCGGCAAGGCGGACGAGCCGCCGCCGACGGCGGCGCCGACGACGGCTCCGACGGCGCCGGCCCGACGAGACCAGCCGTCGGCTCCGCCAGCGGCGGCGACCGCGACCGTAACGGAAATGGAAACGGCAATGGCAACGGCAACGGCAACGGCAAC
Organism: Actinoplanes sp. CA-142083; assembly: GCF_050942195.1. Classification (NCBI taxonomy): domain Bacteria; kingdom Bacillati; phylum Actinomycetota; class Actinomycetes; order Micromonosporales; family Micromonosporaceae; genus Actinoplanes; species Actinoplanes sp. CA-142083. Next base: position 4,351,237 of record NZ_CP192076.1, on the reverse strand, counting down.
GGCAACCGCAACCGCCCAACCGGCGCAGGGCCACGATTCGGTGAAGGAGCGGCATCCCTCACACGCATTTCTTGCACCGGATTCTGGCGGCAAAAGACAGCTTTCCGGAGGCCTTCGTGGGACGCCTGCAGGAATTGAAGAAATCGGCACCTGCGAAGGTGCCGAAATGCTGGACGAGCGCTGCCAATCGGGCGGCGGGCGGCATCGCAATAAATCGGACCGAAAAGGCGCGAGCCTCCCCCGCGCTTGCAGATAAGCCGGGAAAACGGCGGGATGCGAGAACGAGTCCCCGGCGGCCGCTACGCCGCCGGGGGCAGGGACTCCGCTCTGCGGCCGACACGCCGCGGCGGGCACGGGCGGCCGGTCCCCGCGGCCGCTACGCCGTCGGGGTGAGAAGGCGGCCGGTCTTCGCGCGTCAGCGTGCGAGAGTGGCCAGCCTCCGCAGCCCCACGCCGTGCGAGAGTGGCCAGCCTCCGCAGCCCCACGCCGTGGGAAGAGGGGGTGGCCGGTCCCCGCGGCCCTACGCCGTCGGAGGGGTGGCTAGTCTTCGCGGCCCTAGGCCGTTGGGACGAGGGGGTGGCCGGCTGCCTTTGGGGTGACGACGTGCAGGGCGAAAAGCACGTAACCCGCCAGCACCGGCACGAGGGCGGGGTGCACCAAGGTGGCCAGCAGGACGGCCACCGCCAGCACCGCCGCGGCGGCTACTGCGGTGAGCGGGCGGGTCAGGGCCAGGGTCAAGGCCTCGCGGGCGGCGCGTCCCCCGCTTGTGCCGGCTTGTACCGCTACCAGGGCTACGTAACCGGCTACCAGGGCCGCGGCGGTCAGGACCATGACCAGGGCCGGCCCTCCGCCGGGGACGGCGCCGCGGCGTAGGCCTGCGATGTCCAGGGCCACCAAGGTCGCGCCTGCCAGCACGGCGGGGCCCGCTATCAGGCCGGGGACCAGGCGGGTGCGGAAGACCGCCCAGCAGTCGGTCAGCTCGGGCCACCTGCCGTGGGTGATCAGGTGGCGGATGGCGTGGCTGCCGGTGGCCACCGCCGCCCCCGCTGTGAGCAGCGGGAGCGACAGCAGCGTCACGACTATGCCCAGCAAGGCCAGGTCGGCGGCCAGGCGCAGGGAGTCTCGCCAGTCGTGGGGCATGGCGTCAACCCTTCAGGCCGCTGGTGTTGATGCCCTCTACCAGCAGCCGCTGGAAGGCCACGAAGAAGAGGAAGACCGGCACCAACGAGAGCAGGGACATGGCGAACATCGGGCCGACCGAGCTTTCGCTTGTCGAGTCGATGAACAGGGTCAGCGCCACCGGCGCGGTGTAGTCCTTGAGGTCCGACAAGTACACCAGCTGGCGGAAGAAGTCGTTCCAGGTCCAGATGAACGAGAAGATCGCCGTGGTTACCAGGGCCGGACGGCTCAGTGGGAGCACCACGTGGCGGAAGACGCTGTACGAGCTGGCGCCGTCGATGACCGCCGCCTCGTCCAGCTCCCTGGGGATGCCTCGCATGAACTGGACCATCAGGAAGACGAAGAACGCCTCGGTTGCCAGGAAGTGCGGCACCAGCAGCGGCAGGTACGGGAAGTCGCCGCCCACCCAGCCCAGGGTCCGGAACAGGATGTACTGCGGGATGATCAGGACGTGGCCGGGTAGGAGCAGGGTGCCGATCATGATCGCGAACCAGAAGCCGCGCAGGCGGAAGCGCAGGCGGCCCAGGGCGTACGCGGCCAGCAGGCAGGACACCGTGTTGCCGACCACCGTCAGGGAGGCCACCAGCGCGCTGTTCAGGAAGAAGCGGCCGAACGGCTCGTCGAACTTGTTCCAGCCCTCCACGAAGTTGTGCGGGGTGAAGTTCTCGGGGAACAGGCCGATGTTGCTGGCGATCTCCTCCTGCGACTTGAACGACGTGCCGATCATCCAGAACAGCGGGTAGAGAACGGCCGCCAGGATGACGATCAGGACCAGCAGGCGCAGTATCTGCTTAGAGCGCATCACCGCTCCTCGGAGTCGGAGTAGTGCACCCAGAACCGGCCGGTGTTGAACAGCACCACGGTGATCGCGCCGACCACCAGCAGGAACACCCACGCCATCGCGGAGGCGTATCCCATGTTCAGCTCGACGAAGCCCGCGTTGTAGAGGTGCAGCGTGTACATGAGCGTGGAGTCAACCGGGCCGCCGGTGCCGTTGCTGAGCACGAACGCCGACGTGAAGCCCTGGAAGCCGTGGATCGTCTCCAGCACCAGGTTGAAGAAGATGACCGGGGACAGCATCGGCAGCGTGATGTGTGAGAACTTGCGCCACGCCCCGGCGCCGTCCACCGACGCCGCCTCGTACAGCTCGGTCGGGACCTGTTTGAGGCCGGCCAGGAAGATCACCATCGGGGCGCCGAACTGCCAGATGGCCAGCAGCATCAGGGTGGGCAGCGCCCAGGTCGGGTCGTTCACCCAGGCGTGGCCCTGGATGCCGAAGAACGACAGGAACTGGTTGAAGGCGCCTTCCCGGTTGAACATGCTGCGCCACACGATGGCCAGCGCCACGCTGCCGCCGAGCAGCGACGGCAGGTAGAACAGGCCGCGGAACAGCGCGATGCCGCGCATGGCCCTGTTGAGCAGCATCGCCACGCCGAGGGCGGCGGCGAGCTTGAGCGGCACCGCGACCACGGCGAAGGTGACCGTGACGCGTACGGCGTGCCAGTAGGAGGGGTCGGCGGTGAACATCCGCCGGTAGTTGTCGAGGCCGACCCACTGCGCCTCGGTCACCGAGATCAGCGGGCTGTAGTCGGTGAAGCTGAGGTACAGCGAGATCAGCATCGGGATCGCGGTGATCCCCAGCAGCCCGAGCAGCCATGGGGAGAGAAAAACGTAACCGGCCAGGTCCTCCCGGCGGCGCCGGCGGGCCGCCCGGCCCCGCCGCTGAGCGGCGGGGACCGGGGGCACGGGCTCGGTCGGACGGACCGGCATCTGAGCCATCGTCACGGAAAGGGTTCCTCTAACTCTGCCCGATGGCCGCCTTGGCGGCGGTGACGAACGCCGTGGCGCCCGCCTCGGGGGTCTGGCGTCCGTACGTCACTTCCTCGGCGATCCGGATCAGCTCGGTCTTGACCTTGCTGTGTCCCTTCGGCGGGACGCTCGGCGTGGTCGGGCCGAACTTGGTGCCGAGCTCGTTCTGGACCTCGATGGTCTGCTTCATGTTGGGATCGGTCACCGTCGCCTCGACCTGCTTGCGGACGTCGAGGTTGGGCGGCAGGCCCCGGTCGGTGCCGAGGATCTTGCCGGCCTCGGGGTCGTTGGCCAGGAAGTTGACCACGTCGACCGCCGCGTCCTTGTGCGGGCTGCCGCGGAACACCGAGAAGTACAGCGAGGCGCGGGCCCACTGGGCGCTCGTGTCACCGGGGTACGCGATGAGGCCGAGCTCGCTCTTGGTGTTCTTCTTCAGTTCCGGCATCTGGTTGGTCCAGACCCAGGAGGTGCCCGCCTTGCCGGTCACCACCAGCTGCTTGCTGACGCTGGAGTCGTTGCCCTCGTGGATGACGTCCGGCGTCGGGGTGGCCCCGGTCGTGCCGGCGTTCTTCCACATCGTGAACCACTTGGCGATGTCGGCTTCGTCGAAGGCGATCTGGTTGCCCTTGTACAGGTCCTTGCCGTTCTGCCGCAGGTAGACCCAGAGGGCCTGGTAGATGGCGCTGGGGTCCTGGGTGCCGGGCACCTTGGAGGCCTTGGAGACCGTCGCCGCCCATTTGATGAAGTCGTCCCAGCTCATGCCCGTGGTGGGCGCGGGCAGCTTGTACTTGTCGATCAGGGTCTTGTCGTAGACCAGGCCCTGCGTGTTCTCGCCCATGGCGACGCCGGACAGCTTGCCGTCGACCTCGCCGTACTCCTTGAGGCTCTTCGGGAACTTGCTGACGTCGAGCTTGCCGTTCGAGCTGTACGGGGTGAGGTCGAGCGTGACGCCGCGGCCCGCGTACTCCGAGATCGCGTTGTCGTCGATCTGGAAGATGTCGGGCGCGTTGCCGCCGGCCGTGAGGGTGGCCAGCTTGTCGTAGTAGCCCTGGTTGGCTTGCCAGGTCTTCTTGAACGTCACGTTCGGGTGCTTCTGGGTGTAGAGGTCCAGCGCCTTCTCGGTGAGCTCGGCGCGCTTGTCCGCGCCCCACCAGAAGATGGAGAGCTCGACCTTGTCGTTGCTCCCGTTGCCGCCGGAGTCGTCGTCCCCGCCGCAGGCCGCCGCCCCGAGGGCCAGGGGCAGGACCAGCGCGGCGGCGAGCAGTCGGCGGCGTGACGGGCGGAACGCCGGGGTAGGTTGATCGGGCGTGGCGCTCCTCGTGAAGGGTTCCATGACGGTTGGCTCCTTTTTAGGAGGCGACACCTCCGGGGACGTTCACGCCGCCCGGGTCCGCAGGGCTGTGCGGACCCGGGCCCTTCCCCGTCGAGTCGCGAATGACCAATTCGGTCTGCAGGTGTAGGTGTGCTGTGGAACGGCGGTCGTCGCCATGCGCGAGCAGCATGTCGACGGCCGCCCGACCCGCGGCGGCGGTGGGTGTCGCCACCGTGGTCAGCTTCGGTCGGGTGAGCCGGCTGAGCATGATGTCGTCTATTCCGACGACGCTGACGTCCTCGGGCACCCGCGCCCCCGCGGAGAGCAGCCCCTCGATGAGGCCGATCGCCATCAGGTCGTTGTAGGCGAGCACGGCGGTGGCGCCGGCCCGCAGCACGTCCTCGGCGACGGTGAGACCGCCGACCTCGGTGGGCGGGTTGGGCCCGATGACGGTGAGCTCGGCGTGGCCGGCCCGGGCCGTGGCGGTCGCGGAGCGCCGGATCTCCCGGCTGGTCCACGAGCCGCGCGGGCCGCTGAGCAGTGCGATGTTGCGGTGTCCCAGCGATGTCAGGTGTTCGACGGCGAGCCGGCCGCCCTGTGCCACGTCCATCACGACGGCGGGGATGCCGGCGATCTGGCGGTTGACGACGACCAGCGGAACCTCGCGACTGAGCTGCTCGATCAGCGCGTTGTTCATGCGGGGGCTGCAGATCAGGACGCCGTCGACCTGTTTGGCCAGGGCCCGGACCACCTCTTCCTCGAGCGCCGGGTCCTCGTTGGTGTCGGCGACGAAGATGTGGTGGTCGTGCTTGCGGGCCTGGCTCTCGGCGGCCTTGATCAGCGGGGGGAAGAACGGGTTGGCGATGTCCGCGACGATCAGGCCGATGTTGTACGTCCGGCCGGTGATCAGGGCGCGGGCCGCCCGGTTGGGCCGGTAGCCCAGCTCCTCGGCGCAGGCCAGCACCCGGCTGCGGGTGTTGGGGTTGACGAGGTGCGGGGCCGAGAACGTGCGGGACACCGTGGAGATGTGCACGCCGGACGCGCGGGCGACATCGCGAATGGTGACGGACACGCTCTGACCTCCCGAAGCGGCGTGTGGCGACGGTCACTGACGACCACAATTAATGCAAGCGGTTGCACGGGTGTCAATGTTCTTGTGTTGCATAAAGATTGCAGACGGGCATGAGGTACGCGCTTACCTTCCGACAAAACCGGACAATCGGCCGCGAGGTCATTGACTCGACCGCATCGAGATGCCTAACTTCGCTGCAAACCTTTGCAGGAAAGTCGGCCGGGAGGGCACATGCCACCAGACAACCGTCGCCGCTTCGCCCTGATCGGCGCCGGCGCTCGCGCCGAGATGTTCGTCCAGGCCCTCACCAGGAACCACGCCGAGACCGCCGAGCTGGTCGCGCTGGCCGACGTCAACCAGTCCCGGATGGACGCGCACAACCGCTGGCTGACGGCCGCCGGGCACGATCCGGTGCCCACCCACCAGGCCGGCGACCTGGCCGCCATGCTGGCGAAGCACGAGGTCGACGAGCTGATCGTCACCAGCGTCGACAGCACCCACGCCGGGCACATCGTCACCGCGCTCGAGGCCGGCTGCGACGTCATCACCGAGAAGCCGATGACGGTCGACGCCGAGAGCGCCCGGCGCATCCTCGAAGCCGAAAGCGCGCAGCGGCATGCGGGCCAAAAGGTGCAGGTCGCCTTCAACTACCGGTTCAACCCGGTGCATGAGATGGTCCGCACGCTGCTGGCCGGCGGCGAGATCGGCGAGATCGGCTCGGTCCACTTCGAGTGGCTGCTCGACGTGCGGCACGGCGCCGACTACTTCCGCCGCTGGCACCGCGACAAGGCCAACTCGGGCGGCCTGCTCGTGCACAAGTCCGGCCACCACTTCGACCTGGTCAACTGGTGGCTCGGCGCGGCGCCGGTCGAGGCGTACGCGTCAGGCCGTCTGTTCTTCTATGGGGAGAACGGCAAACGGCACGGCTACGCCCGCGACTACGACCGGGTGCACGGCAGCCCCGAGGCCCAGGACGACCCGTTCGCCTTGCATCTCGAAGACAACCCGCGGCTGCGCGAGCTCTACCTCGACGCCGAGGCCGAGGACGGCTACCACCGCGACCAGAACGTGTTCGCTCCCGGCGTGACGATCGAGGACGACATGGCGGTGCTGGTCCGCTACGACACCGGCGCGACCATGACCTACCACCTCACCGCGTACGCGCCGTGGGAGGGCTACCGGCTCATGGTCAACGGAAGCAAGGGGCGGCTCGAGCTGGAGGTCGTCGAGAGCGACCACGTCAGCCCCGCGTCGGCCGGCGAGCTCAAGGGCGCGGCCGTGCACGGCACCAAGGCCGCTCCCGAGCGCGGCGGCGTCACGCTGACCATCCGGCCGTACTGGGCGCCGCCGTACGCGGTCGAACTGCAACCGCACAACCGCGAGGGACACGGCGGCGCCGACACCCGCATGACCGCCGTCCTCCTGGGCGGCCAGACCGACCCCATGCACCGCTCCGCGACCGCCCGCGACGGCGCCCTGGCGCTGCTCACCGGCCTCGCCGCCAACCGCTCCCTGCAGACCGGCGAGCGGGTGCGCGTCTCCGACCTGATCGATCTCACCAAATAAATCAGAGGTGACCGTGACAGACCCGACGTTCGCCATCGACCCGCGCCACGCCCAGGTCGCCCGCGAGCTCTATGCCACCGCTCGTGACCTGCCGCTGATCAGCCCGCACGGCCACGTCGACCCGCGCCTGCTGGCCGACGACGAGCCGTTCCCCGATCCGGCGCGGCTGCTGATCGTGCCCGACCACTACGTGACGCGGATGCTGCTGAGCCAGGGCATCCCGCCCGACCGGCTGGGCGTCCCGCGGCGCGACGGCGGCCCGGTCGAGTCCGACCCCCGGGTGATCTGGAGGCTGCTGGCCGACAACTGGCACCTGTTCCGCGGCACCCCGTCCCGGCTGTGGCTCGAGCGCACCTTCCAGACCGTCTTCGGCGTCGAGACCCCGCTGCGCCGGGACACCGCCGACGAGGTCTACGACGCGATCGCCGCTCGCCTCGCCGAGCCCGAGTTCCGGCCGCGGGCGCTGTTCGAGCGGTTCGGCATCGAGGTCCTGGCCACCACCGAGTCCCCGACCGACGACCTCGCGCAGCACGCCAAGCTGGCCGCCGACGGCTGGGGCGGTCCCGGCGGCCGGGTGATCTCGACGTTCCGGCCGGACAACGTCGTCGACCTCGACCGCGAGGACTGGCGGGAGAGCATCGGGCGGCTGGGCGAGCTCGCCGGCGAGGACACGGGGAATTACGCCGGATATCTGGCCGCGCTCCAACGGCGCCGGGAGGCGTTCATCGCGGCCGGCACCACCTGCTCCGACCATGGGCACCCGACCGCCCGCACGTCGCAGATCGAGAAGGAAGACGCGGCCGCGATCTACGAGCGAGGACTCCTCGGCGAGGCGACACCGGCGGATGCCGAGACGTTCCGCGGGCACATGCTGCTCGAGTTCGCGCGCATGTCGATCGACGACGGCCTGGTCATGCAGGTGCATCCGGGCGCCGTGCGGGACCACAACCACAGGCTCTACGCCACGCACGGCAAGGACGTGGGCGGCGACATCCCACAGGCAACCGATTACGTGCACGCTTTGAAACCGCTGCTTGACACGTACGGGATGGATTCGCGCCTGCGCGTGGTGGTGTACACGCTCGACGAGTACACCTTCAGCCGTGAGCTGGCCCCGCTGGCCGGCGGCTACCCGGCGCTCTATCTCGGCGCGCCGTGGTGGTTCCTGGACACGCCGGACGCGATGCGCCGTTTCCGCGAGGCGGTCACCGACGCGGCGGGCTTCTACAACACGGCCGGCTTCGTCGACGACACCCGGGCGTTCTGCTCGATCCCGGTGCGGCACGACGTCTCCCGCCGCGTCGACGCCGCCTACCTGGCGTCGCTGGTGGTGCAGGACCGGCTCCCGATGGACGAGGCGGCCGAGACCATGGCCGACCTCGCCTACCACCTCCCGAAGCGCATCTTCCGGCTGGACAAGGCGGCGAAATGACCAAGATCAAAAGCTTGAGGGTCCATGACGTACGGTTTCCGACCGCCGCCGCCGGGGACGGCTCGGACGCGATCAACCGGGGCGACTACTCGGCCACCTACGTCGAGCTCGCCACCGAGGGCGGACCGACCGGCACCGGATTCACCTTCACCAACGGGCGCGGCAACGAGATCACCTGCGCCGCGGTCGAAGCGCTCGCCCACCACGTGGTCGGCCGCTCGCCGGAGGAGGTACGGCTGCGCGACCTCACCGCCGACGTGCAGCTGCGATGGCTCGGGCCCGAGAAGGGCGTCATCCACATGGCCACCGGCGCGATCCTCAACGCCGTCTGGGACCTGCGGGCCAAGCTCGCCGGCAAGCCGATGTGGCAGCTGCTCGCCGAGATGCCCACCGCCGAGCTGGTCGCCCGCGTCGACTTCCGGCACATCGACGACGCGCTCACTCCCGAGGACGCGGCCGCGATCCTCGACAAGGGCCGGGCCGGGCTCGAGGACCGGCTCGCCCAGCTCCGCGTGGAGGGCTTCCCGTCGTACACGACCAGCGTGGGCTGGCTCGGCTACCCCGACGACAAGGTGCGGGCGCTGACCCGGGAGGCCTACGCGCAGGGCTGGCGGGCCATGAAGATGAAGGTCGGCGGCCCGATCGAGGACGACGTCCGCCGGGCCCGGATCATCCGCGACGAGATCGGGCCGGACGCGCTGCTCATGATGGACGCCAACCAGGTGTGGGGCGTCGACGAGGCGATCGCCAACATGGCCCGCCTGGCCGAGTCCGACCCGTACTGGATCGAGGAGCCCACCCACCCCGACGACGTGCTCGGCCACGCGCGCGTCCAGCAGGCCGTCGCCCCGATCCGGGTCGCCACCGGCGAGGTCGCCGCCAACCGGGTCATCTTCAAGCAGCTGCTGCAGGCGGACGCGATCCGGGTGATGCAGATCGACGCCTGCCGGGTCGCGGGCATCCCCGAGGTCCTCGCCGAGCTGCTGCTGGCAGCGAAGTTCGGGGTGCCGGTCTGCCCGCACGCCGGCGGGGTCGGCCTCTGCGAGCTGGTCCAGCACCTGGCGATCTTCGACTTCCTGCGGGTCGGCACGTCGCTCGACGGCCGGATGGTCGAATACGTCGACCACCTGCACGAGCATTTCGAGGATCCCGTACGGACACGCGACGGGCGCTATTTGGTGCCGGAGCAGCCCGGTTACAGCTCGGACCTCAAGCCGGAGTCGATCGCCGAGTTCCGCTTCCCGGACGGGCGGGCCTGGAAATGAGCGATCTCCTGGGCCTCTCCACTCTCGGCCGTGTCCCCGCCGCGTCGCGCCCCCGGATCACGCCCGGGGACGCCGGCGCCGGCATCGTCCACCTCGGCCTCGGCGCGTTCCACCGGGCCCACCAGGCGGTCTTCACCGAGGACGCGATGGCGGCGGCCGGCGGCGACTGGGGCATCATCGGCGTCGCGCCCCGCTCGGTCACCGTGTTCGACGCGGTACGCGCGCAGGACAACCTTTACAGCGTCACCACGCTCGCCGCCGAGGGCCTCTCCACCCGCGTGATCGGCGCCCTCGCCGGCGTGCGGCACGCCGCGAGCGACCCCGACGCGGTGGTCGCCCTGATCGCCGACCCGGCCATCCGGATGGTCACGCTCACCGTGACCGAGAAGGCCTACCGCCTCGACCCCGCGACCGGGCGGCTCCTGCTCGACGACGAGCTGCGCGGCGACCTGGAGAGCGACCGGCCCCCGCGCACCGTTCCCGGCCTGCTCATCCGTGGCCTCGCCGCCCGCCGGCGCGCCGACGCCGGCCCGATCGCGCTGGTCAGCTGCGACAACCTGCCGGCCAACGGGCACCGGCTGCGTGGCCTGGTCGACTACCTGGCCGCCGCCACCTCGCTGACCGACTGGGTGGCCGGCAACGTCACGTTCCCCGGCACGATGGTCGACCGGATCGTGCCGGCCAGCACCGCCGAGACCTTCGCCGTCGCGCGCCGCGCCCTGGGCGTCCGCGACGAGGCGGCGGTGAGCGGCGAGCCGTACTACGCGTGGGTGATCGAGGACGACTTCCCGGCCGGGCGGCCGGCGTGGGAGAAGGCCGGGGCGGTGCTCACCGGCGACCCGCGGCCCTGGGAACGGCTCAAGCTGCGCAGTCTCAACGGGGTGCACTCGGCGATCGCCTACCTCGGCGCCCTCGCCGGGCGCGAGACCATAGCCGAATCGCTCACGCTGCCCGGGATGGCCGCCATGGTGCGGCGATTCATCGCCGAGGACATCGCGCCGAGCTTCACGCCGCCGCCGGGCGTCGAGACCATCGCGTACGGCGAGGAGGTGCTGCACCGCTTCGCCAACCCCGCGATCGAGTACCGCACGGTGCAGGTGGCCACGGACGGCTCGCAGAAGCTGCCGCAGCGGGTCCTGCACACGATCATCGACCGGCGGGCGGCCGGCGCCACGCCCCGCTGGGGGATCATGGTGGTCGCCGCGTGGATGCGCTACGCCGGCGGCCTCTCCGACGACGGGCGGGCACTCCCCCTCGACGACCCGCTCGCCACCCGCATCCGGGCCCGGCTCGCGGCGGCGCCCGGCACTCCGGCCGGCGTCGTGGAGGCGCTGCTGGGCCTCGACACGGTCTTCGCGCCCGAGCTCTCCGGCGACGACACGGTCCGCGAGCTACTCGTCGAGTGGCTGACCGCCTTCGACAAGCACGGCGTCAAGGCGACCCTGGCCGGGATGGAGGCGTCGGAGACATGACGACCACGGTGGCGTTGATCGGGGCCAACGGGCACGGCCGGTGGCATCGGCGGCGGATCGCGGAGATCGAGCAGGCGGGACGCGTACGGCTGGTGGGTCTTGCCGATGTGCGGCCGCTCGAGCCGGACCCACCCGTACGGGACGGGGTCCTGATCTTCGAAGATCACCGCGAGTTGCTCGCCGAGACCAGCCCCGACGTGGTGGTGATCTGCACGCCGCCGCACACGCATTTGCCGATCGCGCTCGACGCCATCGCGGCCGGGTGCGATCTGCTGCTGGAGAAGCCGCCCGTGGCGTCGCTGGCGGCGCATCACACGCTCGCCGCCTCGCTCGGGGCTGCCGGGCGTGCCTGCCAGGTCGGGTTCCAGGCGCTCGGCTCGCAGTCCTGGCGGGAGTTCCGGGACGCGCTGCCCCGGCTCGGGAAGCTCGACGGGATCACGGCCACCGCCTCGTGGCAGCGGGACGACGTCTACTACGCACGGTCACCCTGGGCGGGCAAACGGATCGTGAGCGGTCGGCCCGTCATCGACGGAGCGCTGGTCAATCCGCTCGCACACGCCGTCATGCAGACGCTCGCCAGCGCACAGGCGGTGGGTGCGGGCCGGCCGCGGCAGCTGGTCGCCGAGCGCTACCGGGTGCGGCCCATCGAGGTGGAGGACACGGCGTTCGCGCGGATCACCTTCGACGGCGGGCTGTCGATCGTGATCGCGGTGACCTTGGCCGGCGAGGACTTCATTGCCGGCGAGATCGCCGCCCGCGGCCCGGGCGGACGCGCCGTCCTGGAGTATCCGACCGACCGGCTCGCGCTGCCCGGCGACGCCGAGATGCGCAAGGTCGAGGGCCGGGCCGACCTGCTCACCAACCTGGTCGACCACCGCGAGAACGGCACGCCGCTGCTCGTGCCGCTCGCGGTGACGGCCGACTTCACCGCGGTGCTGGAGGCGCTCACGGTCCCCGACGTGCCGCCGCCGCACCTGCTCGACGACTCGGCGGTGGTCATCGAGGGCCCGACACGCACCATCCCCGGCGTCAACGACCTGCTGCGCAAGGTGGTCTCGACGATGGCGCTGCCCTCGGAGATGGGTGTGCCGTGGGCGGTGCCGCCCTTCACGAAGCGGCTGCCGGTGACTTAGACCCTCCCTAAGCATCGACGGGTGTGCATGCGGGTGGAGTATCGTGCCCGCCATGGTGAGCCGGATGCGCGCCTTCACCATCGCCGCGGCCTGGATTGTGGCCGGGCTGATCGTCGGCATCGTGGGGTTCGCCGCCGCCACCGGGACGCTGACCGACGAGCCCCGGGCCGTGGTCGTGGCCGGCTTGCTGTTCCTGCCCGCGTGCCTGGTGGTGGCCGGGTTGTGGGTCGGGATCGGGGCGCGCAACGCCCGGTCGTCGGCCTCGCTGGGCGGGCAGGCGGCTTTGTTCGGCTTGGCGGCGGCCTTGATCGCGGTGCTCCTGCTGGCCGCGATCCTGGGCGACAGCGCGCACTAGCGGCCTTATCCGACGGCTGCCAGGAAGTCCGAGTAGAAGAGGCCTAGACCTATCGCCACGCAGACGCCGGCGACGGTCCAGAAGCGGACGACGATGTTGACCTCGCTCCAGCCGGCCAGCTCGAAGTGGTGGTGCAGCGGAACCATCCGGAAGACGCGTCTGCCGGTGGTGCGGAACGAGACGATCTGGATCACCCAGGTCACAGTGACGATGACGAAGAGCCCGCCGATGATGATCGACAGCAGCGTGGTGCGGGTCGCCACCGCGAGGCCGCCGATCAGGGCGCCCAGCCCGAGCGAGCCCACGTCACCCATGAAGATCCGTGCCGGCGACGTGTTCCACCACAGGAAGCCCACGCAGGCCGCCGCCGCGGCGGCCGCGATCATGGCGATCTCCAGCGGATCCCGCACCTGGTAGCAGTAGTCGTTGGCCCGCACGTAATCGAGGTCGCCGCACCAGTGGCGATATTGCCAGAAGCCGATCAGCGCGTACGCCCCGAGCACCAGGATCGACGCGCCGGTGGCCAGGCCGTCCAGGCCGTCGGTGAGGTTCACGCCGTTCGACATCGCCGTGATCACGAAGACGAACACCATCACCGAGCCGACCTTGCCGACGTCCAGCCAGCTGATGTCCCGGATGAGCGAGATGTGCTCGCTGGCCACGGTCTGGCCGTTGGTGCTGGCCACGTAGAGCGCCGCGATGCCGAAGCCGGCGCCGACGATCGCCTGGCCGAGCAGCTTGCCCTTGGCGGACAGCCCGTCGGAGTTGCGGCGGCGCACCTTGAGGAAGTCGTCGAGGAAGCCGACCACGCCGCAGAACACGAACAGCCCGAGCAGGACGAGGGCCGTCATGGTCGGGCCCTCCTGCGCGATCTGCCGCTCGGGCAGCGTCGTCAGCGCGATGTGCCCGGCGACGTAGGCGAAGACGGTCGCCACGATGAACGTGACGCCGCCCATCGTGGGCGTGCCCTTCTTGGCCAGATGGGAGGACGGCCCGATGGACCGGATCGGCTGGCCGGCCTTGAGCGCGGTGAAGACGCGGATGGCCACCGGCGTGCCGAACAGCGAGACGATGAACGCGACGGCGGCCGCGACGATGACCGCCCTCACGGGCGGGCCTTGAAGTCATCGATCACGGGACAAGAGCTTGCCATGCGACGGCAAGCAACCAGCGCCGCAGCCTCAGAGCGCCTCCTCCACCTGCCGGCGGGTCAGGGCGCCGTCGGCGATCAGGACGTGGATTTCCCTGGTCAGGGGGTGGGCGGGCTTGATCGGCAACGGATCGGTGAAGGCCAGGGCCGCGCACACGCCCACGTACTCCTCGGTGCGGGCGAACCACCGGTCGGCGTCGGCCAGGCCCTGGAAGACCAGCGTGTAGCGGTCGTCCACGGTCACCGCCAGCCAGGGGTCGGCCGAGGCGTGCGGGGAGTCCGACAACGCGCCGAAGGCCTTGGCCACTCCCGGTGAAGCGCGCCAGAAGAAGCCGCCGTAGCCGGCCTGGCCCGGGCGGCCGTGCGTGGCGGGGCTGCCGAGCACGACCTCCGACTCGGTGACGGTGCTCAGGGCGTACGTGAAAGAAAGACGCCAGCCGTGAGGCGCGGCACTTGCTGTTACCGTCCGTTCCTCGCGGAGGATGACTTCGCCGGTAGCCGCCTGCCATTCGAGACGGGAGGTGGAGCCGGACGACGAAACCTCGACGATGCGGCCGTGGTCGTCGAGCCAGACGTAGCCCTCGTCGCGGACATACGTGCGGCCGCCCCAGAAGTTGAGGCCGTCGACGTCGGCCATCGTCACCGACGCGCCCATGTGCCACGGGTGGTCGTAGCAGAGAGCATCGGTGACCGTCACGCCGGAGAGTGTCCGGACGGGGTGAAGGTAGGGGCGAGGAGCCAGGCGGATGTCGAGGTCGGCCCGCGAGACGTAGGTGGCTACCGGATGGCCGGCGACGGTCAAGGTGGTCATGCGGCGAAGGCCTGGTAGCCGGCGTACGCCTCGGCCAGCACCTCGGGGCCGGGGCGGGACCAGACGTCCTCGTGGAAGACCTCGACCTCGACGTACCCCTGGTAACCGGCGTCGCGGACCGCGGTGGAGAAGCGGCGGAGATCCACGCAGCCGGTGCCGGGGAGGCCGCGGCCGAGCAGGACGCCCTCGGGCAGCGGGGTGATCCAGTCGGCCAGCTGGAAGGCGGCTATCCGTCCGCCGCGGCCGGCCGCGGCGATCTGGTCCCAGACCTGGTCGTCCCACCACAGGTGGTAGGTGTCGATGCAGACGCCGACAGCGTCGGAGGGGTGCGGGGCGGCGATCGCGAGGGCCTGGCCGAGGGTCGCCACGACGCAGCGATCCGAGCAGAACATCGGGTGCAGGGGCTCGATCGCCAGGCGGACGCCGGCCGCGCGGGCGTCGGGGACGAGGGCGCCGATCGCGTCGGACACGTGGCGGCGGGCGCCGTCGATGTCGCGGGACTTGCCGGGGAGGCCGCCGCTGACCAGCACCAGGGTGTCGGTGCCGAGGGTGGCGGCCTCCTCGATGGCGCGGCGGTTGTTGTCGTACCAGTCGGCCTCGTGGAAGAAGCCGCCGCGGCACAGCGACGAAACCGTGAGGCCGGCGTCGCGGACCAGGGTGGCGGCCTTGTCCAAACCGAACTCCGCCACCTCCTCTCGCCACAGTCCCACGGCGGGGACGCCGGCGGCGACGCAGCCGGCCACCAACTCGTCGAGAGGCCAGCGCTTGGTCGTGGCCTGATTCAGGGAGAAACCGTTCATCATTCGAGTCCTACCGTGGTGAGCCAGGCCCGGGCGCGGGCGGTGGCGAGATCGGCGTCGGGGAGGATGCCGGCGTCGTCGGCCAGGCGCATCAGCGTGAGCAGGTGGCTGGGCGAGCGGCCGGCCTGTGCGCCGCCGACCATGACCAGGTGGTCCTGGTGGCCGGCCAGCCAGTTCAGGAAGACGATGCCGGTCTTGTAGTGATAGGTCGGGGACGCGAAGAGGTGCCGGGCGAGGGGCAGCGTGGCGTCCATGATCCGGTCGTAGGTCGCCAGGTCGCCCGCGTCGAGGGCGCGCAATGCCGCGCCGGCCGGTGGGGCGATGACGGCGAGCACGCCCAGCAGCGCCTCCGAGTGGCCCTGGTCGTCGCCCTTGATCAAGACGGGGTAGTTGAAGTCGTCGCCGGTGTACATCCGGACGCCCGCGGGGAGGCGGCGGCGCATCTCGATCTCGCGGTCGGCGTCGAGCAGAGAGAGCTTGATGCCGTCCACCTTCGCGGCGTGCTCCTCGATGATCTCGAGGACCACGTCGTCGCCACCCCAGTAGCCGGCCAGCGCGGGGTCGAAGGCCTCCCCCAGCCAATGCAGCAGCACCGGGCCGTCCGCCTGGGACAGCAGCTCGCCGTAGACGCGCCGGTAGTCGTCCGCATCCGCGGCCGTCGCCGCGAGATGGCGGGAACACATCAGCACCGGTTGGGCGCCGGCTTCCTGCACATCATTCAATTGCTCCGCGTACGCCTTCCGGATGTCGTCGATCGAGGCGGCACCGGAGAGCAGTTGATCGGTGTTGACGCCGGCCACGATCTTGCCGCCGACCGACCTGGCCTCGGCGGAGCTGCGCCGGATCAGCTCGCGGGTCGCGGGGTAGTCGAGGCCGGCGCCGCGCTGGGCCGTGTCCATCGCCTCGGCCACGCCGAAGCCGTGCGACCACAGGTGATGGCGGAACCGGAGAGTGGCATCCCAGTCCAGCGCGGCCGGCGCGCCGGGGATGTTCTCGGCCCGCTGATCCGCGGTGACCGGCGCGGCGGCGTACGCGATGCGGCTCTTGAAGGGTTTTCCGGCTTCGAAGCGGGCGCCTTTGAATTCGATCATCGGCCCAGCTCCGGGATCTCGAGGCGCCGTCCCTCGCGGGAGGACTGCAGGCCCAGCTCGGCGACCTGGACGCCGCGGGCGCCGGCCCACAGGTCGCCGGCGTAGGGCGCGTCCTCGGCCACGTAGCGGAGGAACTGCTCCCACTGGGCCCGGAAGCCGTTGGGGAAGACCGCGTTGTCGGGGACCTCCTGCCACTGCTCGCGGAACCGCTGCGTGGTGGGGACGTCCGGGTCCCAGACCGGCTTGGGCGTGGCGGCCCGGGGCTGGATGCGGCAGTGGTGCAGGCCGGCCACCGCGCTGCCGTGGGTGCCGTCGACCTGGAACTCGACCAGCTCGTCGCGGTTCACCCGGACCGCCCAGGACGAGTTGATCTGGGCGATGACGCCGCCGTCGAGCTCGAAGATCCCGTACGCCGCGTCGTCGGCGGTCGCCTCGTAGGCGGCGCCTTCCTCGTCCCACCGGCGGTCGATGTGCGTGGCGGCGGTCGCGGTCACGGTTCGCACCGGGCCGAACAGCTGCTCCAGGACGTAGTGCCAGTGGGGGAACATGTCGAGGACGATGCCGCCGCCGTCGACCGCCCGATAGTTCCAGGAGGGGCGCTGGGCCGATTGCCAGTCCCCTTCGAACACCCAGTAGCCGAACTCCCCGCGCACCGACAGAATTTTTCCGAAAAATCCGGCTTTGATGAGTCTGTCGAGCTTTCGCAGACCGGGCAGGTAGAGCTTGTCCTGCACGACGCCGTGCTTGACGCCGGCCGCGTCGGCCAGGCGGGCCAGCTCGATCGCCTGCTCGAGGGTCTCGGCGACCGGCTTCTCGGTGTAGATGTGCTTGCCGGCGTCGATCGCCATCTGCAGGGCCTTGACCCGGGCCGAGGTGACCTGGGCGTCGAAGTAGACCTGCACGTCGGGGCGGGCCAGGGCGGCCGGCAGGTCGGTGGTCCAGTTCTCCTCGGCGATGCCGTGGCTCTCGGCGATGGCCCGCAGCTTGGCCTCGCTGCGCCCGACCAGCACCGGCTCGGGCCAGAGCACCGACCCGTCGCGGAGCGGCAGGCCACCGTCCTGGCGGATGGCGAGCACCGAGCGGAGCAGATGTTGCCGCAGCCCCATCCGTCCGGTGACGCCGTTGAGCACAATTCCGATCGTCGTCCGGCCCATTGTCTGCGGGTCCTCCGTCTTAGGTAAGCGCTTTCCTAGACCGTAGTGGGCGTGCTGCCACGCAGGCAAGAGCCGCGAAGGTATCCTCCCCGGTCATGGCCACCTTGGCGGATGTCGCACGCCACGCGGGAGTCTCGACCGCAACCGCGTCCAGGATCATCAATGGCAGCCCGAAGCCGGTCGCCGACGCGCTGCGGGCGCGCGTGCTGGCGGCCGTGGCCGAGCTGAAGTACGTGCCGAACGCGCACGCGCAGATGCTGGCCCGGTCGCATCGCAGCGCCGTCGGGGTGATCGTGCACGACGTGTCCGACCCGTACTTCGCGGAGATCACGCGGGGGCTTCAGCGGGTCGCCGAGGCGGACGGGCGGCTGGCGATCATCTGCAACAGCTACCGGGAGCCGGATCGGGAGCTCGAGTACATCGACCTGCTGCACGCCCATCAGGTGGCGGCGATCGTGATCGCGGGCTCGGGATATCTCGACGCGCCGACCGCCGCCCGGCTCGACGATCGGCTGCGGGCCTTCGAGGCGACCGGCGGCCGGATCGCCGTCATCGGGCGCCACGAGCACACCGGCGACGCGGTGATGCCCGACAACGAGGAGGGCGGGTTCCTCGCGGCGTCGCATCTGTTCGACCTTGGACACTCCGAGATCGCGGTGATCGCCGGGCCGGCATATCTGACCACCACGGCGGACCGCTTGACGGGCGTACGCCGGGCCGTCCGGAAATATCGGCACAAGTTGCCGAAGGAGCGGATTGTCCATTCGGACTTCACCCGGGACGGCGGCGTCGCGGTCACCCAGCGGATCCTCGCGGAGTTCCCGGCGGTGACGGCCATCGCGGCGCTCAACGACTCGATGGCGGTGGGCGCGCTCGCGGCCCTGCGAGATGCCGGCCGGCGGGTCGCGGTGGTCGGCTTCGACGACATGCCGATCGCGCGGGACGTGACGCCCTCGCTGACCTCGGTGCGGCTGCCGCTGACCGAGCTCGGCGAGCGGGCGATGCGGCTGGCGCTGGGCGCGGCGGCCGACGAGCCCCGGGTCGAGCACGTGCCGGCCGAGCTGGTGCGGCGCGAGAGCACCTGGCCCCTCGAAGCCTGAGCCGCGGGTATTGACTGCCACGCATCGATGGGCCTAACTTCCGCAGGAAAGGGCTTTCCTAAGGAGGTTCCCCCGACATGCGCAGACGAAGGTTCCTCGAGCTGGCCGGCGGCGGGCTGGCCGGCACCGCTCTCACGGCGACCGTGGTGTCGCCCGCCCAGGCCGCCCCGGGCCGGGGTCGTTCCCGGGCCGCTCCCCCGTTCGCCGTCGTGGCCGCCGACGGCAGCGGCGACTTCACCACCATCCAAGCGGCCATCGACGCCGTACCGGCCGGAAACACCATCGGCGTTCGCCCCGGCACCTATCGCGGCCAGGTCATCGTCCCGTCGAGCAAGTCCCAGATCACCCTGACCGGCATGGGCGCCACCCCCGACTCCGTGGTGATCGCCGACGACCGGGCCAACGGCACGCTCAAGCCCGACGGCACGCCGTGGGGCACGACCGGCAGCGCGTCGGTCACCATCGACGGCGCCGGGTTCCGGGCACGCAACCTCACCTTCGCCAACCTCTTCGACGAGGCCGCGCACCCCGAGATCACCTCCCGGCAGGCGGTGGCGGTGCTGACCCGGGCCGACCGGGTCGAGTTCGACCGGGTGCGGTTCCTCGCCAACCAGGACACCCTCTACACCAACAGCAGCGCGGCCGGCGTGATCGCCCGGGCGTACTTCCGCGAGTGCTACGTCGAGGGCGACGTCGACTTCATCTTCGGCCGCGCGAGCGCCGTCTTCGATCGTTGCCGGATTCACTCGCTCAACCGCGATTCAAGCCCCAGCGGGTACGTGACCGCGCCGAGCACCGACATCGCCAACGCCCACGGGCTGCTCTTCCATCGCTGCATGCTCACTTCGGACGCGCCCGCGGGCAGCGTGTTCCTCGGCCGGCCGTGGCACCCGAGCAACGACCCGAACGCGATCGGCCAGACCCTCATCCGCGAGTCGTGGATCGGGGCGCACGTGGGGGCGACCGCTTGGAGCGACTTCGGGACGTGGTCGTGGCGCGAGGCAAGGCTGGCCGAGTACCACAACCGGGGGCCCGGGGCGATCCCGTCGGCCGACCGTCCGCAACTGTCCGATGCGGAGGCCGCGGAGAACACGATGGCAGCCTTCCTGCGCGGCAGCGACGGGTGGCGCCCGCAGTCCTGCAAGTAGAGCCCGCCGTCAGTGGCCGCCGCCGCGGCCCAGGCAGACTCCACCCGCCGCCACAGGCCGCCGCCGCTGCCCGGGCGGGCCTCCATCCTTCGTTGTGAATGACCGTCGCGCCGCCGAGAACCGGGCGCTCGGCCGCCGAGTTCCGCTGTTGCAAATTCCCCGGCCCGAGGGCGATTTGCGGGCAACCCGCCCGGCTTGCCGCACTGGCCGCGTTTGGCCTGGACCGCCCCCGTGCGCGCGAGATCGTCATCGATCCCGGACTGCAAATTTTCTGCGTTGTCCGAGGCATTGACTGCGGTCGACGCCGGTGGGAATGTTTGCCAGGCAAGCGCTTTCCTGCGGATGACCGACGGCCGCCACCGGCCGTTCTAGGGAGATGCCATGCCCTCCAGAGCCACCTCCGCCGCTGTCCTCGTCGCTGTCGCCGCGTTGGGGATAGCCGGCCCGCCGCTGGCCACACCGGCCGGCGCCGCTCCCCCGGCGGGCGCCCTCTCAGCGCCTGCCGGGGTGAGCGCGGAAGCAGCCACCGGGCTGACCGTGCAGGCGCCCGCCGGGCTGACAGCGCAGGCGCCCGCCGGGCTGACAGCGCAGGCGCCCGCCGGGCTGACAGCGCAGGCGCCGGCCGGGCTGACCGCGCAGGCGCCCGCCGGCGTCAGCGCGGAGGCCGCGGCCGTCGGCGCGACCACGCAGGCCGTGAAGAAGGCCGGCCTCTCCCCCGTCGCGCTCAAGCTGGGCCGCCAGACGCTGCCCGCCAACGACGGCTGGGCGTCCTCCGGCGCCGGCACCACCGGCGGCTCGGCGGCCGACGACGCGCACGTCGCGGTGGTCCGCACCCGGGCCGAGCTCATCGCCGCCCTCGGCGGCGACGCCGCCACCAACGGCCAGAACGCCACCCCGAAGATCGTCTACGTCAGCGGGAAGATCGACCTCCGGGTCGACGCGGCCAACCAGCCCGTCGGGTGCGACGCGTTCGCCGATCCCGAATACAGCCTCGACGCGTTCCTCGCCGCCTACGACCCCGCGGTCTGGGGCACGGCCGCCAAGCCCAGCGGCCCCCTCGAGGACGCCCGGGTGCGGTCGGCAAAGAAGCAGGGCGACACCATCAGGGTCAACGTCGGCAGCAACACGACGATCGTCGGGATCAACGGCGGGCGGCTGACCCACGGCAGTCTCGTCGTCACGAACGTGAGCAACGTGATCGTACGAAATCTGGAAATCACCGATGCCGCCGACTGCTTCCCGGCGTGGGACCCGACCGACGGTTCCGCCGGCAACTGGAACTCGCTTTACGACCTCGTCTCGCTCTCCGGCGCCACCAACGTGTGGATCGATCACAACACGTTCAGCGACGGCAACAACCACGACGAGGACCAGCCGATCTACTTCGGCCGGCCCTACCAGGTGCACGACGGCGCGTCCGACATCATCCGCGGCTCGGATCTGGTCACAGTCTCGTACAACGACTACTACGACCACGACAAGACGATGCTGATCGGCTCGACCGACACCCCCGGCGTGGACGTCGGCAAGCTGCGCGTCACCGTGCACCACAACCGCTTCGGAAACGTCCTGCAGCGCGCGCCGCGCGTCCGTTTCGGCCAGGTCGACGTGTACGACAACCTGTTCGTCGCCACCGACGAGCTGTACCAGTACTCGCTCGGCGTCGGGGTCGAGTCGAGCATCTACGCCGAGAACAACTACTTCAAACTCAGCGCCGACGTCCCCGCCGCCGACGTCATCCACTACTGGAAGGGCACGAAGATCACCGCGATCGGGTCGCTCGTCCAGGTCGGCAACAAGGCCAAGCCGGTCGATCTCGTGGCGGCCTACAACGCCGCGTACGACCCTGATCTGACGCCGGACGCGGGCTGGACCCCCACCCTCCGTACGCGTGTCGATCCGGCCTGGGCCGTGCCGCTGGTGGTCGCGGCGAGTGTAGGGATCCGCCACCTCGGCTGTTAGGAAATTCGCCGTTCGCCCACCCTGGGGGTGGGCGAATTGGCACGCTGGGGGCATGCACATCGGCGTCATCGGGGCAGGAAAGCTCGGCGCGACCCTCGCCGAGTGGTGCGTGGAGAGCGGGCACGACGTGGCGATCACGTCGCGGCACCCGGAGCGGCTGGGCGGCCTGGTCGATCGGATCGGCGAGCACGCGGTGGCCATGCCGGTCGCCGACGCGGCCGCCTACGCCGACGCGGTGCTGTTCGCGCCGGACTGGTCGTCGGCACACGAGGCGATCGACATGGCCGGCGGCACACTCGCCGGCAAGGTGGTCATCGACGCGACGAACCCGCCGCACGCCACGCCGGGCGGGATGAGCGGCCTCGAGACGCTGATGACCTGGGCGCCCGAGGCCCACTGGGTGAAGGCGTTCAACACGCTGCCGACGGCCGTGCTGACCCGCCGTCGTGGTCACGACCCGCTGCTGGCCGAGTTCGTCTGCACGGACCTGGTCGACGCCCGCCTGACCGCGTCGAAGCTGATCCGCGACCTGGGCTTCGCCCCGGTCTTCGCGGGCCGGGCCGACACCGCCCGCTACGTCGAGACGGGTGGCCCGCTGCAGATGCACGAGATCGACGTCCAGGACGCAACCGACGTCCTCGCCGGCGTCCTCGGCGACTACATCTGACCTACGGCTTGACCGGGCCGGTGCTCTCGCGGATCACCAGCTCGGTGGGGAGCAGGACGTGCTCGGCCGGCGCTGAGATGCCGGTCTTCGCGCGCTCGATCGCGGCGGTCAGCGTGGCCGCCGCGGCCTTGCCCTTGGCGGCGATGTCCTGCCGGACCGTGGTGAGCCTCGGCCGCACCTGCGCGGCGAGCGGGTTGTCGTCGAAGCCGACGATCGACAGCTCCCCCGGCACGTCGATGCCCAGCTCGGCCGCGACCTGCAACGCCCCATAGGCGACCGCGTCGGAGAAGCACAGCAGGCCCGTCGGCCGGTCGGGCCGATCGAGCAGCAGCCGGGCGCCCCATCTGGCCGACTCCAGGCCGGTGCCGTCCTGCCGGGCCGAGATCACTTCAGCCCCGGCCGAGTCGAGCTCGTCGAGCCAGCCGAGCACCCGCTGCCGCGAGGAGTGGCCGTCGACGACGCCCGGGTCGTCGACCAGCCCGTACGGCCCGTGCGTGCCCGAGAGCAGCAGGCCTATCCGCCGGTGGCCGAGCTCGAGCAGGTGCCGGGCTGCCGCCTGGGCGCCGCCGCGGTCGTCGACGTTGACGCTCGGGATGTCGTAGACCGGGTCCTGGTCGACGTAGACCAGCGGCAGCCGTCGCCGGTGCAGGAACTCCACCGCGTGTGACGTCCAGTCGCACGAGTAGACCAGCGCCCCGTCCATCGGCACGTCCCGCGCGGGCACGATGTCGCCCTCGTCGGCCGAGGTCAGCAGGGTGAGCGAGAGCCCGGTCGGCGCCAGCTCCTCGGCGATCGCGCCGAGGAAGCCGGTCGCCACCAGATCGGTGAAGGCGTAGCGCAGCGAATGCGTGAACACCACCCCGACCGCGCCCGTGGTGCCCTTGGCCAGCGCCCGGGCCGCCGGGTCGGGCCCGACGTAGCCGAGCTCCTGGGCGGCGGCGAGAATGCGCTCGCGCAAGGTGGCGGAGAGCTGATCGGGCTTGGAGAACGCGTTGGAGACGGTCATCCGGCTCACGCCCACCCGGTCGGCGATCGTCTGCAGTGTCACGCGTGCCACCGCGTCACCATAGCTCCGCCCCAGCAGATCGGCCCTCAACGGCAGGCCGGCTCCGGCGGGGCGACCACCCCCGCCATCCGGATCAGCCCGCGCGCGAGCGCGGCGCGTGTCTGGCGGGCCGCGGGCGCGCGGGGGACCAAGGGGACGGCGGGCGCGTCGGGCGCGCACTCTTCGAACTGACGGCGAACCTGGTTGACGGCGACGATCATCAGCAGTGGAAGCTCCATGATGTACTCCTCTCTATACCGGTACAGTAGGCCTGCCCTTCTGTACCGGTCAAGAGAGAAGCGGGTCACACGTTCACGCTGACGAACTGCTTGCCGGCGGTGTTCACCACCCGCACCGCGGCCACCTCGGACGGCTCGATCAGCGCGCTCCCGTTCAGCGGCGTCCCGTTGGCCTCGCCCGCCGGCGACACCAGCCACGAACCCGCCAGGATGGCCGACCCGTCCTTGCCGACGACCTCGAGCCGGCACTTCTCCCCCGCCGGGATGCCTGCGACGGTCGCGCTCAACCGCACCCAGCCCATCGCCGGCGTGATAGTCGCGTTGATCCGTGCGCCCGTGCCGGGATCCTCCGCCGACACGAATTGCGTGCCCGGCACCACCGCCGAGGCCGACGTCGAACCCTGCGCCTGCGGCGTCGAGCCACTGGGCGCCGTACCCCGGCCGAGAATGACGCCGCCGCCCACCGCGACCACGATGATCGCCGCCGCGGCCGTCGTCAGGACGGCGAGGCGACGCGTGCGGCCGCCGCCGGCCTCCTGGCGCACCTGGCGCAACGCCCGCTGCAGGACCAGGTCGGCGTCCTCGGGCGGGCCGTCCATCAGCATCTCGTCGGGGATCTCACGCAGCGCCGACGACCACTCCTGCAGGGACTCGATCTCCTCGCGGCAGGCGGCACAGCCCGCGAGATGCTCGTCGGCCGCCTGCTTTTCCTCGGGCGTGAGCATCTCCATCAGGTAACCGGCCATGTCGACGTGGTCGTTGGTCGGGTTCGTGCTCTCCGGCGTACTCATGATGCCAACCGTTCCGTGTTGCCGGCCTCGCGTAGGGCCCGCAACGCATAGTAGGACCGGGACTTCACGGTTCCCGGCGGAATGCCCAGGGCCTCGGCCGCCTCGGTGACCGTGTTGCCCTTCAAGTAGACCTGTTCGAGCACGGCCCGGTGCTCGGCGGAGAGACGACTGAGCGCGTCGACCACGATCATCGAGTTGACCACCCGCTCGGCGTGGTCGCCCTCGACCGCGGCGTCCGGCGGGCTCTCCCTGACCTCGGGGGGCCTGCGGTTACGCGCGCGGATCTGGTCGAGCACGATGTTGCGGACGACCGTGAGCAGCCACCCGCGCACCGAGCCCTTCCCGCTGTCCAGGCTGTCCGGGTGCCGCCAGGCGCGCACCAGCGCCTCCTGGACGACGTCCTCGGCGGCCTGCCGGTCCCTGGTCAGCTGCGTGGCATACGCGAGCATGGCCCGGCCGTGTTCGTTGAACAGCGATCTGACCAGTGCTTCATCGGCCACCTCCCGGCGGGGTCTGGTCCTCGGTGACGGCATTGCGTCTCTTTCTCCCGCGGCACCGAATCGGTGCCATTTTCGGTACGGGCCCGCCTTTGATCATGGTGTTGCGGACTCGCCGAAGGCGACATCGATGAACGTACTGTGCCGCGGCTACTTGAGATACGACGAGGTCGCTCAACCGGATCAAAGATCTTGGGAGTTTGGCACACCCGGGTGAACCGTCCTGGAGAACGCGTCGTGTGGATGGCAGGCCCGGATCCAGCCGGGCGGGAGCGAGGGAGCAAAGCCATGATGACGCGGACACGCACAACGATCATCGTGGCCACGCTGGCCGGCCTGACCGGTCTGGCGGGCTGCGGCATCCGGCAGACGCCATCGACCGACGCGATCCCCCTTCCGGTCGCGCTGACGAGGTCGGCCGAAGCCCCTCCGCCTTCCGATGGGCCCGGCGACCTGACCGGCGCGGACGCGGCAACTCCGTCCCCCAGCGCGTCCGCGACCGGTCAGGATTCCGGCGGCGCCGGCGGCGCCCAGAAATCGAAGGTGAAGCCGCCGACCGTCGCGAAGACCCAGAAATGGGTGAAAATCTTCAGCGGCCCGTCCGACAAGGACATCAAGCCCAACGCCGACAAGACCAAGGGCAGCCACACCGTCGAGCTCAATGTGGTCGCCAACGACCAGATCGGCGATTTCGTCACCGACGGCGCCGGCCGCACCCTTTACCGTTTCGACAACGACACGCAGAAGCCGCCGAAGTCGAACTGCAACGGCGAATGCGCCAAGGCCTGGCCGCCGCTGCTCATCAAATCCCCCGGCAAAATCTTCCCCGACGGCATCGACCCCAAGCTGATCGGTTACGTCGAGCGCGCCGACCACACCTGCCAGGTGACCATCAACGGCTGGCCGGTCTACTACTTCATCGCCGACGCGAAACCGGGTGACCTCAACGGCCAGGGCGTGAACGGCAAATGGTTCGCGATCTCCCCGAACGGCGGCAAGACGAAGGCCATTCCCGGTTTCCCGCTCAAGAGCGCCAACTGACCAACGGAAAAACATCGGGGGTCCGCCGGCAGCGTCTTTCGCTGCCGGCGGGTCATTTTTATATCGTACGGGTAGAGAAGAGTCCCCTTTTTCAGCGGCCACTCTCGCTGCACCAAGAGGCCGCACCCGGCCGCCGGCCCATCCGGG
Organism: Actinoplanes sp. CA-142083; assembly: GCF_050942195.1. NCBI lineage: Bacteria > Bacillati > Actinomycetota > Actinomycetes > Micromonosporales > Micromonosporaceae > Actinoplanes > Actinoplanes sp. CA-142083. The sequence goes on along the minus strand of NZ_CP192076.1, from coordinate 4,324,999 downwards.
CGGCACAGGCTCCGCCCGCGCCGCCCGCGTCACTCACCCGCCGCCCCAGCGGCCGCCACCTTGGCACATGCTGTTATCGACACGCCGCCAACAAAGGCACGCGCGCTCATCAACGCCAGTTTATGATCCCTGCCCAGCGGTAAGGATCTACCTGGTTGTGTCCTGCGAGCGGCCTACGGGGTGGAGAGCCATGACCGAGCGGATCGTGCCGCGGCCACGACTGTTCGCACTGCTGGACGACGGCGCGCGCCGGGCCGTCACACTTGTGCGCGGCGGGCCGGGGTGGGGCAAGACCACGCTGGTGCGGTCCTGGCTGGACAATCAGGCCCGCCCGCACGCCTGGCTGACGCTGCGGGCCGAGCACCGGGACGGCAGCGCGCTGACCGCCGCCGTGGGCCGGGAGCTCGCAGCCGCCGGCGTGGTGACTGTGGACGGTTGCGCCGAGCACTCCGATCGCATCGTCACGCTGGTGCTCGACGACCTCCAGGCGCTCGACGGCGCGCCGGCCATCGGTGACCTGGCCGCGTTCATCGAGCGGCGGCATCCGTGGCTGCGGTTCGTGCTGATCGCCCGCGGCGAGCCGGGCCTGCCGCTGCACCGGCTGCGCGCGGCCGGCGACCTGGCCGAGATCGGCCCGGCGGAGCTGGCCTTCACCGCCGCGGAGAGCGGCGGCGGCGAGGGCGACACCGAGGGCTGGCCGCTCGGCCTCCGCCTGCGGGAGGAGGCCCGCGATCCGGCGGCGGCAACCCGCGACTATCTCTTGCGCGAGGTGGTGGAGACGCAGCCGCCGACCGTACGCCGTTTCCTGCTGCGCACCTGCTTTCCCGACCGGATCTGCGCCGACCTGGCCGCGGCGCTGACCGGCGAGACGCACGGCCGGCAGATTCTCGAGCATCTCGAGCGCGCCACCGGCTTCGTGACCCGGGTCGCCGGCGACCAGCGCTGGTTCCGCTACCACCGCCAGCTGCGCGACGCGCTTGTCCATCAGGTCGAGCTGGAGGAGCCGGACGCGACGCTCGCCCTGCACGGCCTGATCGCCCGCTGGTACGCCCGGGAGCAGGCGGTGCCCGAGGCGCTACGGCACGCCCTGGCCGCCGGAGACTGGACGTACCTGGGCCGGCTGGTCGCCGAGCGCGGGATCGTCATGATGCTCTCGGAGCGCCGGCGGGACCTGGTCGAGACGATCCGCCGGATCCCGCCCGAGCTGCTGCCGACCACGGCCGAGCTCAGCCTGTGCGCGGCGGTGCTGATGTTCGCCAACGGCAACCAGCCCGCGCTGCGCGACCGGATCGCCCGCGCCCGCCGCCGGCTGGCCGGCCGCACCCCGGAGGACCGCCTCGCCATCGACGTGGCGCTCGACGCCTTCGAGGCGGCCGCGGTCATCCGGGTCAGCGGCGACATGCCCGGCCTGCTGAGAGCGACCACGCACGTCATCGAGATGCTGCGCCCGGCCCGGCTCGACCAGGTGCCCGCGCTGCTCCCGATCCGCGCGTTCGCGCTGAGCAACAAGGGCGTCGGGCTGCTCTGGACGGGCACGCTCGACCAGGCCGACGAGTATCTCTGGGCCGGCATGTCGGCGGGCCGGACCGCCGGGGTCCCGCTCGTGGAGATCAACGCCTTGGGCTACCTGGGCCTGCTCGCCTACCTGCAGGGCTCGCTGCGCGAGGCGGAGGAGCACGCGTCGGCCGCCGAGGCGCTGGCCGAGCGGCTGGGCATGGCGGCAACGCCGCAGGCCGCGATGTCGCACCTGGTGATCGCGCTCGTCGAGGTCGAGCGGGGCCGCTTCGCCGAGGCGCAGTCCGCGCTGCGCCGGGCCCTGCACTCCGAGATGAGCCCGCCGGAGGCGGTGGCCGCGACGCTCGCCGCGCTGGTGCGCGTCCAGCTGCTGCTCGCCGCCGGCGACCCGGGGTCGGCCCGCGCGCTGCTGACCACCACTCTCGACGAGGCGCCCCCGGCCATGCGGGCGCCGCGTCTCGACCGGTGGCTGCGGCTCACCGCGGCCGACGTGGCGCTGGCCCTGCACGAGCCGGACCAGGTGGTGGCGCTCTACCTGCCGGCCGAGCCGTCGCTGCGCCCCGCCGAGCAGGTGTGCCTGGGCCGGGCGTACGCGGCGCTCGGCGACCACGCCGCGGCCGAGGTGCTGCTCACCCGGGCCGGCAACAGCCCCGACATGGTGGCCGCGGTGACCGCGTGGATCGCCCTCGCCCTGCTGGCCGAGGCGCAGGGCCACGTGAGCCGCTCGGTCGACGCGATGTCGCGGGCGGCCACGCTCGCCCGCCGCAACGGGATCCGCCAGCCGTTCCGCCGTTTCGACCCGGCCCGGATCGAGCAGCTGACCGGCCGGCAGCGGTGGCTGGAGGAGGAAGATGTCTTCCCCGAGCCGGAGCCGCCGGTGATGCCGGACACCGGAGCCGAGCCGCTGAGCGAGCGGGAGCGCGACGTGCTGCGCTTCCTGCCGACGGTGCTGACCGCCGCCGAGATCGCCGACAGCCTCGGCATCTCGGTCAACACCGTGAAGGCCCACATGCGCGCCATCTACCGCAAGCTCGGCGCTCCCCGCCGCCGCGAGGCGGTCGTGCGGGCCCGCCGGCAGGGCCTGTTGTAACCGCGTGCAAGTGGCGAGCAAGTGGGCTGCGCCAGAATCCCGGGCGTCCTGATCCCGCCGCCAAGGGAGCCTTCGCCGTGTCTCCGACGACCACGCCCTACACCCACGAGATGGTGATCATCCACCGGGTGTTCCGCCGCGAGGCGGCCCTGCTGCCCCGGCTTGCCGACGAGGTGCGCGCGGGCGACCGCGACCGCTGCGCGCGGGTCGCCGCCGCCGTCCGCGAGTACGCCGGCGCGCTGCACCACCATCACCACCTCGAGGACGAGCTGATCTGGCCCAAGCTCTACCAGCGGGCCCGCCTCTACGACGAGCTGGTCGCCCGGATGGAGGACCAGCATGAGCGGCTCGGCAAGACGCTGATCGCGGTCGACGAGGCGCTGCCGTGGTGGGAGAAGGAAGCCGGGGCCGAGCCGCGCGCCGCGCTCGTCGAGCGGCTGCACGACCATCGCGCCGCGCTGCTCGAGCACCTCTGCGACGAGGAGACGCAGGTGCTGCCGCTGGTCGCCGACCACCTGACCGTCGAGGAGTGGGACGAGGTCGGCCGCCGCGGCCTGGAGACGATCCCGCGCGGCAAGGCGATGCTCGCGCTCGGGGCGATCCTGGAGGAGGCCACGCCCGAGGAGCAGCAGTACTTCCTCGGCAAGGTCCCGGTGCCCGGCCGCGTGCTGTGGCGGCTGGTGGGCCGCCGGCAGTACCGCCGGCACGTGGCTGGGCTGCGCGGCGCGAGCTGAGCGCCGCCTCTCGAGACCGCCGGCGTCGTCGCCTGCCCCCGTGCGCGGCGGCGCCGGTGCTGGGCTAGGTGCTCATCGGCTCCGGGCAGTGGCGGGCTGCGGGCTGACCTCCGTCGTCCGGGCGCGGAGGCTCCGCGCCAGAGCCGGGATCATCACCGCCGCCGCAATGAGGTGCAGCCCGATGAGGGCCGTGACAGTCGCGGCGTCCGCCCCCGAGAGCAAGGGCGCGACCAGCGAGATAGCGGTCAGCGTCACCGCCGTCCCCACGAATCGCTGGGCGGGGCGAGCGCTCCATCGCAGCAGAGCGAGCGCGATGACGACGCCCACGACCGAGAAGAACCCGGTCATCGTGGCGAACCCCGGCAACGGGATCGACTCGCCCCCGTCGGGAAGCTCGAAGTCGACGCCGACGGCCGTGGCCAGCGCCGCGCCGAGGGTGGTGACCACCATCGCCCCGAGCGTGGCGATCAGGCCGATGCCGGCGAGCCCGCGGAATCGGTGCTTGTTCATCTCCGCCCCCCTCACTCGCCGGCCGGCAGGCTCGCCGGCAGCCCGAGCCGAGCGAACCGGTCGGCGTGGAACGTGACGATCTCACTGATCGCCCCGCCGGTGATCCGCAAGACGTCGAGCGTCAGCGGCAGGTACGCGCCCTCCCGTTCCCGCCAGTGGTAGAAGGCGATCGCGGGCTGCCGGTTCACGGCGGCCGGGAGTGCCCGCAGCCCTTCCATCTGCTCGAAGCCGTTCTCGACCCAGTCGCTCACCACCGCGTCGCGCCCGACGAACAGCCCCGGCGTGGGCGGCATCGAGCAGCGGACATCGTCCCGCAGCAGCGCCGCGATCCGGCCGACGTCCGTCGCCACGCTGGCCTCGGTGAAGCGGCGCACCAGCTCGCGCGTCTCCGCGTCCTCCTCGCCCCCGGTCCAGTCCTGCCGCTCGGCCGGCAGATGCTCCCGCATGCCGGCGCGGGCCCGCTGCAGCGCGCTGTTGACCGAGTTCACGGAGTCCCCCAGCAACTCCGCCACGTCCTTGGCCGGCCAGCCCAGCACGTCCCGCAGAATCAGCACGGCCCGCGGCCGCGGCGCGAGATGCTGCACCGCCACCAGGTACGCCAGCTCGATCGTCTCCCGCGCGACCGCCACGGTCTCCGGCTCGTCCGCGTCACCCGCCGGCAGCTCGTCCAGCAGCCGATCCGGGTAGGGCTGCAGCCACAGCACCTCGCCCCCCGTCGCCGGCTCCGGCCGGACCTTGGCGAGCAGATCCAGGCAGGCGTTCGTCGCGATCCGGTACAGCCAGGCCCGGAACGTGGACCGCCCCTCGAAGGTCTCCCGCCGCCGCCAGGCCCGCAGAAACGTCTCCTGCACCGTGTCCTCGGCGTCCTCGAACGACCCGAGCATCCGATAGCAGTGCACATGCAGCTCTCGCCGATGCCGCTCCGCCATCCCCGAGAACGCCGGCTCGTCAACCTCCCCCAGCCCGCTCAAGCCCATCTCCTCCAGCCGCGTGTCCGCACTCATGAGTCATCCTTCCGCCCTGTCGTGTCCAGTCGTAGGTATGACGGCCGCGACCGCGAGAACTCATCACCGGCGCCGAGAGCTTCCGTGGGGACGGCCGGCACATTACTCCGCGTAATCGCCTCCTGCCGCCATGATCAAGAGACGAAAACCGGGCGGCGCAAGAACGGACTGTCGGCTATCCGGCTGCCACAACGGGCCGGTGACGTGACTGAACCGTTTAAGATCGGGCGACTACCGACCCGATCCAGTGTGGTGTTTCCGTTCATGATCGAGGTGTGTGTTCTCGGGCCGCTCGCGGTGCGGGGCGAGCAGCCCGTTACTCTCGGTGGCTATCAACAGCAGGCCGTGCTGGCCATGCTGGTGGCGGCGCGCGGCCATGTGGTGCCCGCCGACCGGATAGTCGACCGGGTGTGGGGCGGCGAACCGCCCGCGAGCGCGACCGCCACGCTCCAGGCGTACGTGTCAAGACTGCGACGCCTGCTGGAACCGGACCGCCCGCCTCGCGCCGCACCCAGCATCCTGGTCTCGGAGGCCGCGGGCTACGCGCTGCGGCTGCCCACCGCCGCCGTGGACGCCTGGCGGTTCGAACGCGACCTCGCCCGCACCGGCGACCTCCCACCGCGGCAAGCGCTCGGCCTGCTCCGCGAGGCCCTCGACCGGTGGCGGGGCATCCCCTACGAGCAGTTCGCCGACGAGGAATGGGCGCGGGCCGAGATCGCGCGGCTCACCGAGCTGCGCCGGGCCGCCCAGGAACGCAGCATCGCCGCCATGCTGCGAATCGGGCGCATCGGCGACGCGGTGCCGGCGGCCCAAGCGCTGGCGGACGCCGAACCATTGCGCGGCGAGGCGTGGCGGCTGCTCGCGCTCGGGTTGTGGGCGGCGCACCGATCGGCGGACGCGCTCGACGCGCTCCGGCGACACCGGCAGCACCTCGCCGAGGAGGTCGGCCTCGATCCCGAGCATGCGCTGTCCACGCTGGAGCAGGCGATCCTGAAGCAGCGCACCGAAATGCTCGACGCCGAGGTGGGCAGCGGCGGCCTGGTGGTTCCGCCCGCGCAGCTGCCGCGAGCGGTGCCCGGGTTCACGGCGCGCGCGGCGGAGCTGGACGAGCTGACCCGGCTCGGGACCGGTCTCGCGGTGATCAGCGGGGCCGGCGGGGTCGGCAAGACGACGCTCGCCGTGCGGTGGGCGCACGCCGTCGCCGGCCGCTATCCGGACGGGCAGCTCTACGCCGACCTGCGCGGGTTCGGGCCCGACGAGGCGCCGGCCGATCCCGCCGACGTGCTGTTCGGCTTCCTCACCGCGCTCGGCCTGCCCGACCACCGGATCCCGCCCAGCCTCGACGAGCGGGTCGCGCTGTTCCGCAGCGTGCTGGCCGGCCGGCGGATGCTCCTGCTGCTCGACAACGCCGCCGGCGACGACCAGGTGCGGCCGCTGCTGCCCGGCGCGCACGGCTGCGCGGTTGTGGTGACCAGCCGCAGCCAGCTCGGCGGGCTGGTCGTCGCCGAGGGCGCGCACACGCTGCGGCTCGACGCGTTCGACGACGAGGAGGCCCGCGACTATTTGCGGCGGCGGCTCGGCGGGGAGCGCACCGACGTCGATCCGGCGGCCCGCGACGAGATCGTGGCCCGGTGCGGCGGGCTTCCGCTCGCGCTGGCCGTCGTGTGCGCCCGGGCGGTGACCGGGGGAACGCTCGAGTCGATCGCCGAGGAATTGCGCGACATCGGGCTCGACGCTTTCACCGTGGGCGGGCTCAAACACGATGTGCGGGCGGTTTTCTCCTGGTCGTACCGGCAATTGCCGCCGGCGGCCGCGGGCCTTTTCCGCCGCCTCGCGCTGCACCCCGGGCCCGACATCACCCGCGCCGCCGCGATCAGCGTCGCCGGCGACGACGCCCGCGCTTTGCTGCGGCTGCTCTGCGACACCCATCTGCTCGACGAGCGCAGCCCCGGCCGGTTCGCCTACCACGATCTCGTGCGCAGCTACGCCGTCGAGCTCGCGCAGCGCTACGACGACCCCACCCAGCACGCCGACGTCCTCGGCCGGCTGGTCGACCATTACCTGCATTCCGCGGGGAACGCCGCCGAGCTCTGCTTCCCGTTCCGGCCGTCCCGCCGCCCGCCCTGTCCGCCGGACATTCAGCCGGAGCAATTCGACAACCCCCAGGACGCGTACGCCTGGCAGGACGCCGAATACGAGAATCTGATGGCCGTCACGGAGATCTGCAATGACGCGTACCTCGGCGCATTTGTCTGGGTCCTCTGCCCCTATCAGCAGGACGTGCGCTTCCATGTGCGCGACTCGATAGCGCTGGCCCGGCGCGCGCTGGCGGTCGCGGAACGCTCCCGCGAGCAGTGGTGGGTGGGCTTTCTCCAGTACGTGCTCGGGCGCGGGCATCTGCGCCTGAACGAGATCGAGCTCTCGCGTCCGCCGTTGGAGGCGGCGATCGCGGTGGGGCGCGCGACGAACGATCCGACCCGGCTCGCGCACGGCCTGCTGAGCGTGGCGACCGGCATCGTCGGGGTGCATCGGGTGCCGACCCGGGAGCAGACGATGACGGCTTACCCGTACGCGATAGAGGCTCTGGCGGCCTATCGCCGCCTCGGTGATGACGCCGGTCGCGTGGAGGAGGCGAACGCGTTGCACCCGATCGCCTGGTACCACTTCTACCGGCCCGGCGGGCGGGCCAAGGCGCAGGCGCTGCTGCAGGAGAGCATCGACATCAACATGCGCTGCGGAAATCCGCACGGCGCGGCGGGCGGCTGGATGCACATGGCGCGCTTCCGCGCGCAGACGGGTGACGCTCCGGGGGCGGCGTCGGCTTTCGAGCAGGCATTGACCCTGTACGGCGACATGCAGGACCTCCGGATCGAGCCGCTGATCGGGCTGTACACGACCCATCGGGCGGCCGGCGACGAGGACGCGGCCGAGCGGGCCCGGGCCGAGGCGCTCTCGCTGCTCGACACGGCCCGCTACCCGGACATCGACCGGTTGCGCGCGATTCTCGGCTGACTTTTGCCGCTCGCGGCGCGAGGATGGCGGTATGTGGACCAGTGGCCGGGGCGGATCGGATTGGCACCGCCGGATGTCGCCGCCGGAGAACGAGTTCCCGGCCGGGGTCGGGTTCACCGCCCTGCTCGGCCGGACCGATGACGTGGCGGTCGGCATCACCCAGGTCGAGGCCTTCTCCACGGGCTTCCGCTTCACGATGTCCGTCCGGGTGCGGCAGTCCCGCCCCGACGTCGCCGGCGGCCGGCTGCACATGATGGTCAGCGGGCGGGGCCACCCCGCGATCGAGGTCCCGCTGGAGGACCGCCTGCTGCTCGGCCTCCAGTACGCGAACGGCGAGCGGACGTCGACCCTGGAGCGCGATCCCACGTCGCTTCTGCTCATGCCGCACGGCGGAGGCGGCAGCGACCGCAGCCACGACCAGACGTACTGGGTGTCGCCGCTTCCGCCCGACGGGCCGGTGACGTTCGTGGTGTCCTGGCCGTCGTTCGGCATCCCCGAGTCCCGGGCCGAGGCGGACGGCGCAGCCATCCGCGCGGCCGGGGCACGCAGCCAGTGGCTGTGGGAGTGGGAGCCCGAGGCGGAGACGGAGCCGCCGCCACCGCCGCGCCGGCCGGATGCGGGCTGGTTCGCCGAGCCGAACCCCTCGTAGGGCACTGGTGGTGAGTGGTCCGGATCACTAACCTGAGCTGAATTCACCTTTGGCTGGAGGCTGGTGTGGGGTCGCTTCAAGGGTTTCCCGGCGGGTTTCTGGTGGGGGTCTCGACCGCCGGCTATCAGATCGAAGGCGCCGTCGCCGAGGGCGGCCGCGGCCCCTCCATCTGGGACACGTTCTCGCATACGCCGGGGCGGACGCTGAACGGCGACACCGGGGACGTGGCCTGCGATCACTACCACCGGTGGGAGGAAGACCTCGACCTGATGGCGGAGCTGGGCGTCGGGGCGTACCGATTCTCGGTCGCCTGGCCCCGCATCCAGCCGGACGGGACCGGCGCGCCCAACCCGGACGGCCTCGATTTCTACGACCGGCTGGTCGACGGGCTCGCGGCGCGCGGGATCACGGCGGTGCCGACGCTGTTCCACTGGGATCTGCCGCAAGCGCTGGAGGACCGGGACGGGTGGCTGAGCCGGGAGACGGCGTTGCGGTTCGCCGAGTACGCGGGGCACGTGGCGGATCGGCTGGGTGACCGGGTCACGCGGTGGATCACGCTGAACGAGCCGGTCGTGCACATGGCCCAGGGGTACGCGTGGGGGACGCACGCGCCGGGACGCACGCTCAACCTCGAGGCCCTGCCGGTGGCGCACCACCAGCTGCTCGGGCACGGGCTGGCGGCGCGGCAGCTGCGGGAGCGCGGCGCGACCGAGGTGATGATCACCAACAACTGCACGCCGGTGTCGCCCGCCAGTGACAGCGAGGTGGATCAGGTCGCGGCGATGCTCTACGACGGCTTCCACAACCGGCTCTTCAACGATCCGGTACTTACAGGGAAATATCCGGAATTTCTGGAAGAGGGGCTCGCGCCGGTCATCCAGGACGGTGACCTGGAGATCATCGCAACCCCGCTGGATGCGCTAGGGATCAACTACTACAACCCGACACTCGTCGGAGCACCCACCAGCGAGGGCGAAATGTTTGATTTGCGCCCGATCGAAGGAGTGCCGACTACCGCCTTCGGCTGGCCGGTCGTGCCGGAAGGCCTCCACGAGCTGCTGACGGGCCTCAAGAACACCTACGAAAACCTTCCGCCGGTCTACATCACCGAGAACGGCTGCTCCACCGACGACGTGCTCGACGACCAGTTCCGGATCGACTATCTCGACGGGCACCTCGGCGCGGTCAAGCGCGCCATCCAGGACGGCGTCGACGTGCGCGGCTACTTCGTCTGGTCGCTCCTGGACAACTTCGAGTGGGCCGAGGGATACAGCCAGCGCTTCGGGCTGGTCCGGGTGGATTTCAAGACATTGACGCGTACGCCGAGAGCGTCGTTCCGCTGGCTGCGGGACGCGTTGAGGTGACCGACGTCCGGCAGGCAAAAGTCGGCGGCCGCTGGATCGCCCTGCTCTCGCTGGCCAACCTCGGCCTCTGGATGGGCTACTTCGGCCCCCTGCAGGTGCTGCTGCCCAACCAGATCGAGGACATCAGCCCGCAGCACAAGGAAACCGCCCTCGGCGTCATCACCGCGATCGGCGCCCTCATCGCGGTGGTCGCCGGCCCCCTCGCCGGCGCGCTGTCCGACGTCACCACGGCCCGTACCGGACGCCGCCACACCTGGATCGTCGCCGGCGCCCTGTTCGGCGGCGCCGCCCTGGTCTTTCTCGGCGGGCAGCACACGCTGCTGTGGGTCGGCATCGGCTGGTGCCTGGCCCAGGCCGGCCTCAACACGATGCAGGCGGGCCTCACCGCGGTCGTCCCCGACCAGACCCCGGTCAGCCAGCGCGGCCTGGTCTCCGGCTGGGTCGGGCTCACCCAGTCGGTCGGCGTGGTCGCCGGCGTCCTGGCCGTCACCGCGATCGGCGGCGGCTACGCCCTGATCGCCGCCGTGGTGGTCCTGACCGTGCTTCCCTTCGTGCTCGCCACCCGCGACCCGGCCATCTCCGACCCGCCGCGCTTCAACGCGTGGAGGTTCGAAGCCTTCCGCGACCGCGACTTCTCCTGGGCGTTCGGCACCCGCTTCCTGGTGCAGCTCGGCAACGCGATGGCCACCCTCTACCTGCTGTACTTCCTGCGCGACAAGGTCCGCTACGACAACGCCGAGGACGGCCTGGCGATCCTGATCGTGGTCTACACGATCGCGACCGTGCTGACCGTCGTGGTGGGCGGCGTGATCTCCGACCGCACCGGCCGCCGCAAGCCGTCGGTGATCGTCTCCGGCTACGTGATGGCCGCGGCCACGCTGCTGCTCGCGTTCTGGCCGACCTGGACCGGCGCCCTGATCGCCGCCGTCATCCTGGGCCTGGGCTTCGGCGTCTACCTCTCGGTCGACCAGGCGCTGATCACCCAGGTCCTCCCGGCGGCCGAGGACCGCGCCCGCGACCTCGGCGTCATCAACATCGCCAACTCGGCGCCGCAGGTCCTCGGCCCGGCGCTGGCCTTCCCGCTTGTGTCCTACCTGGGCGGTTATCCGGTGCTGTTCCTGGCCGCCGGCGCGGTCACCGTGCTCGGCTCGGTCCTGGTGACCCGCATCCGCGGCGTAGCGTAGATTCCCCCGCCATGTGGATCGAGGAGACCGTGCTGGTCGAGGAAATCGTGGCCGGGCGACCGGCGTGGCGGCACACCGAGTCGGGCGTCGTCTTCCGCGAGGTTCCGGGCGGCACCTTCCGGATGGGACTGTCCGACGACGAGCTGGAGGCGGTGCGCGCCATCGACCGCGGCGGCGAGGTCGAGGACACGATCGAGCCGTTCCTGGAGGGCGCCGGGGACGCCCAGCCGGTGCGCGAGGTCCGCGTCGAGCCGTTCCTGATCGCCCGGCACCCGCTGACGGTCGCCCAGGTCCGGCACTGGCTGCCCGACTACGAGGACGACTACGCCGACGGTGACACCAGCGCCGCCCGCCTCGAGGACGACCTGGAGGAGCTGCTCGAGGCGCTGCCGTTCCGGCTGCCCAGCGAGGCCGAGTGGGAGTACGCGGCCCGCGCCGGCACCACGACGCTGACCTTCCGCGGCGACGGCAAGCCGGGCGAGGAGCTGGTGCTCGACGACTTCGGCGACGAGGAAGCGACGGCCGCCGCGGAGAACGCTTTCGGTTTGGCGGCCATGGGCTCGGCCACCGAGATCTGCGCCGACGTGTGGATCCCCGGCTTCGCGGAGGCGCCGGCCGACGCGAGCCCTCGCAAGGGCGACGGCCCTCGCGCGGTCCGCGGCGGCGCGGCCGACCTCTACCCGTGGCAGGGCTGCGACGAGTGGCTGCTCCTGCTGGCCGCCACCCGCTACGAGCAGACCGAGTTCTCCGCGATCCGCCCGGTGGCGCCGATCCCGACTCGCTGACGGGCCGGCTCGCTGAAGGGGCCGGCTCGCTGAAGGGGCCGGCTCGCTGAAGGGGCCGGCTCGCTGAAGGGGCCGGCTCGCTGAAGGGGCCGGCTCGCTGAAGGGGCCGGCTCGCTGAAGGGGCCGGCTCGCTGAAGGGGCCGGCTCGCTGAGAGTCAGGTTCGGCGGAGGCGGCGGGCCGCGGCGGCCGTGATGGTGGTGGCGAAGACCAGGCCGGCCAGGATGAGGAGGTATGCCACCCAGACTGTCCAGCCCCGGGGCACGTACTGGGACTGCTGCCCCAGGTCGATGACCGGCAGGATCAGGTCCGCCGCGTAGGCGACCGCCGTGAACGCGGGCGCCTTGGCCGGCTCGGCCGCGCGCGGCGGGTCGGCCTGGAACACGACGGCGCCCACCAGCAGCAGCGCGAGCAGCCAGGCGACCGCGCGGCCGGGGCGGTATCCGTAGCCGACGGTGGCGTCCTGCAGATGTCCCCAGAGCCGGCCGAGGCGGGTCAGTGTCTCGCGGCGGTGCCGCTCCCCGGCGAGCAGCACCTCCCGGGCGTCGTCGTCCCGGCCGGCCGCGCGGAAGAAGGCGGCGAGCTGCCCGTACGTCTGCGGCCGGTAACCGCGGTCGTCCCGGCGTAGCCATGCCAGCCGCCGCTCGTGGTCGTCCGCGTCGGTGAGGGCCTCGTAGCGCAGCCCGTCGAGCCGGAGCTCGGCCGGCCACGTGTCCGGGTCGTCGCGGAGCACGCCGGCCCGCATGTGGCTCAGGTCGACCAGTCCCGCCGGCGCGGCGGTGGGCTGCAGAAGGAGGTAGCGGGTGTGGGCGTACCGAAGGTCCAGCGGCCCGCGGATGGTGGCTCGCTCGAAGCACAGATGGCTGGTGACCTGGGCGTAGCTCAACGTCAGCGCACCGTCGGCCGAGAACCCGGTGCAGAAGTTCGCGATCGCGCCGACCCGCAGGTCCTGGGCGCGCAGGGCGGTCCCGCCGGGGTTCTCCAGCGTGGCGCCCTCCCAGCGCAGCGAACCGCCGACCTCGGCGTTGGTCAGCCGCACCTCGCCGCGGCAGCGGAATCCGTTCTGGGCCACGACATCGCCGCCGACGTTCAGGCGCATGCCGTCGAGCGCCATCACCGGGTCGCTCAGCCGCGTGCCGTCCAGCAGCAGCGCGTTGGCGATGTGCGCGCCGGCCAGTTGCAGCGTGCCCTCGCTGCGGCAGTCGAGCAGGCGCAGGCCGGCGACGAAGACGGCGTCCGAGGCGTCGATCCCGTGCAGCCCGCAGCGCCGGAAGCTGACCTGCCGCAGCGTCGCCTCGTAGATTTCGATCTTCTCGTCGAAGTCGCAGGCGTGCAGGCTGATCGGGGCGGTGACGTCGGCGCACGCGAGCTCCAGGCGGCCGGTGACCCGCGCGCCGGTCAGGCGCAGGGCCGGCAGGTCGCCGCGCTCGGGCGGCGGCCCGCCGCCCAGCAGCAGGAAGCGCAGCACGGATGCCCGCACGATCGGGTCGTCCGCCTGGGACAGGTCCGCCATCTCGCCGACGCGGAAGGCGTCGACGACCGCCTGTTCGGAATCGCTGAGCCGATCGAGGGGCATGCATTGATTGTCGGGGGCCCCGGCCGGATGGCCGGGGCCCGTTCGGTCAGTGCGAGTAGATCTCCAGCTCGTAGATGGAGAATCCGTAGGAGGTCGCCCGCGTCTGGCCGGTCAGGCGCAGGTAACGGGCGTTCACGGCCGGGAAGGTCACGGTGTCGAGGCCACCGTTCCCTCCGGTCACGGTGGCGGCTTGGGCCCAGGTGGCGCCGTCGGTCGAGGTTTCTATCCTGTACGCGGTGGCGTAGGCGGCCTCCCACCGCACGACGGCCCGGGACACGGGTTTGGCGGCGCCCAGGTCGGCCTGGATCCACTGGTTGTCGGCCCATGAGCTGGCCCAGCGGGAGGATAAGTTGCCGTCCACCGCGTTCGAGGCGGGGTTGCCGCTCTGCGTGCTGGACGCGGTGACCGTCTTCGCCGCGGCCAGGTTGGAGATGTCGTCGCCGCGCTTGGCGGGGAACGAGATGACCTGCTGGTAGGTGGGACGGTTCTGCCAGGCGATCAGGCCGTGCTTCACGCCGCCGAGCGGGGACTGCAGGATCGCGTCGGCGCACCACTGGTCGCCGGCCGCGCAGTTGGCGTCGGCGGGGTACGTGGTGGCGGCGGGCTCGGCCAGGGCGGCCGTGAGGCTGGTCAGCAGGGCGCCGCGGCAGGTGCTGACCGCACCGCCGCCGCAGTACTTGGTGGACCAGCCGGGGACGCTGTCGCCGAGGACCGCGCGCAGGTCCTTGTCGACGTAGCCCCACCAGCCGTACTGGAAGCTCGAGCCCTTGTGGGCCTGGGATTCGTTGGCGCTGGCCGGCAGCGAGGAAACCGGGCCGGTCTGCCCGCCGGACGGGGACTCGTTGATCTGCAGGGTGTTGACCAGGGCCTGGAACAGGTCGGGGCCGAGGCCGGACTGGAACGCCGCCTGCACGAGCTTCGGCCACCAGGCGTCGAAGATCCGGATGGCGTCGGCGTTCGCGTACGCCTTGCTGCCGGCCGACGTCTCCTGGCGGTGCGCCCCGGCGGCGAGCCACGTGCGCAGCTTGGTGAGCGCCGCGGCCTGCGCTGTGTCGGTCACCGTGGCGGTGTCGATGACCCGCAGCAGCACCGGCAGCACGTCGGTGCCGCGCAGGTCGGTGGTGGCCGCCGACTCGACGACCTTCAGCAGCGAGGCGCGGTCGTACTTGGCGCCGGCCGCGATCCCGGCCTTGAGCGGCTTGTCGAGCAGGTCGCCGCGGTGGACCGAGCCGAAGCTGAAGTTGCCGTCGGCGGCGCCGTAGTCCTTGGCCTGCTTGTTGTTCCAGCTGACGAAGTAGTCCTGGTTCACCGCTTGCGGATGCGCGGACGCGGGGACGTACGAGGCCACGTTGGTCGCCGGGTTCCAGTTCTGCCACTCGTACGTCTGCTCGGCCTTGGTCGGCAAATTGGGGTCGACGCCCGGCGCGCGGATCGGCTGGGCGCCCGAGGTGAACATCGCGGAGTCGGTCGAGTTCACGTAGAACCAGTTGAAGGCGAACGAGATGTTCGAGGCCGAGTTCATGAACGCGGCCGGCGTGCCCATCTGGTCGGGCTCGTTGAACATCTGGAAGCCGACCGCCGAGTCCGCCTCGTGCCGGTAGGTCGAGCGCAGGCTGGTGAACGCGGTCGGCACGCCGCCGACCAGGCCACGCCAGCTGACCAGGCCGTACTTGGTGCGCTGGACGGTGAGGCGGTAGGAGCCGGCGGCGGTGGAGTCGGCGGTGGTCGGCTTCCACGAGTTGGTCTGGGTCAGCGCCTCCATCGGCGTGCAGGTGCCGTGGTAGAGGTAGCTCGTGGACGCCAAAGTGGCCGCGCTGCCGTCGGCGTTGCACAGCTTCGCCGCGTACGTGTCGGTGATGTCCTGGATCGACGAGGTGGCGCTCCACGCGTAGTCGGGACCGCGGCCGATCAGGGTGTAGAGGTTGAGGCCGCTGAACGCGATGCCTCGGCTGCTGATCCCGGGACCCTGCAGCTCCTGCGCCATGAGCAGTTGTGGAGCGAAGTAGCCGGTCTGCGGGCCGAAGACGGCGACCGGGTGGCCGGTGGCCGAGTTGGCGGCGTTCACGATTGCCGCATTCGACATCCCGCGGTGGGCGGAGTCGATCGTCAGGTTGCCGAGAGAGTCGGCCAGGGCGCTCGATCCCCCGCTGGTGCCGGCCGAGCCTGTTTTGTCGAACACGATCGGCTCAGGGGCGGCGGAACCAGCGTCGGGCATGGCGACACCCGCGGCGTTGGGGTCCCCCGACCCGTACGGGAAAGACTGTCCGTTGTGCAGTGTCAGGACCGCCTCGGGGTCGTTCTGCTCGCGGAACTGCTGCCAGACGGCGTCCCCGGCGGTGGTGCCGTATCTCGCGCGGGCCGCGATGCGCACGAGCGCGGACTGCATCTCGGTGCCGCCGCCCCCGCCGAACAGGCCGCCGATGACGCCGCCGATCGCGATCAGGTCGGTCATCGTGAAATTGACCGGCCCGCCCGCGTTGGTGATGGCGTCGAGGTGGCCGGTGAGCACGTATTCGCCCGGACAGTCGCGGGCGGACATGCAGTCGGCGATGTACTTGTTGATGCCGGCGATGTAGTTCTGCACGTCGGTGTAGAGCTGGGCGCCCCGCGTGCCGCTCGCCTGCAGCGCGTTGATCTGCGCCTGGAGATCCGCCTCGGTGTACGGCGAGTTGTGCCAGACGCTCTGCTCCAGCTCACGGTTGCCCTCGGCGCCGCCGGCGAAGCTGGTCAGATTGCCCCGGGCCACATGCCGCATCAGGTCCATCAGGAACAGACGGTCCTGAGCGCCGGCGTATCCCGCGCCGTACATGAGGCCGGCCCGGGTGGTGCCGGTGATGTGCGGAATGCCGAGCTGCTTGTCCCGCACGATGGTGACGTCGCTGCGGGGGGATTTGGTGCTCTCGACGTCGCCGGCGGCCACGCCGTAGGAGCTGTCGTTGAAGAACGTGTTGATCTGCTCGGGAGTCAGACCGGTGTAGTTGTAGGCCAGGTTGCCGTACTTGGCGAGCTGGTCGTCGGAGTGCGGCGGCATCGTGCCGAACGCTTGGTTGGCCAGGATCTGCACCAGATCGGCGTCGCCGTTCTGGCCGGGCGGCAGGACGTCGGAGCATTGCCCGAGGCAGTAGTCGTTGGCGGCGTAGGCGGCTTGGGCCGGCGAGGCCGCGATCGGGGTGAGGGTGGCGGCGGTGACGAGGACCGTGGCCGCCAGGACGTGGAGAGGACGGAACCGGCGCATCTGACGCATCCCTTCGGGAACACGCGAACGCGAAACAATTTCATAGATGTTAAGACGTCGATGCCTCCCTTTGCTACTGGCGCGTAGCTTCTTGTCAGCGGTCGCCCTTCTTCGGGCGCCTGCGGTAGGCGCCGAGATCGGCGAACCAGTGCGGGTTCTGCCAGTCGCCACCGGCCTGGTCCACCGGGCATCCGGCGGTTCGCAGCCGCTCGGCGACTTTGTTACGCCAGGTCAGCGTTGGATCCACGGTCACGTAGTTGAGGCCGGCCAGATCGGCAGTGCGCCGCATGCCGCCCACCTCGAGGATGATCGTGTGGTCGGGGAGAAGTCCCAGCGCCATGCCGAGCTCGAGAAAGACGTTCGGCCGCGCCTGGCACCCGGCGGAGCGCTCGTCCTCGGTGTCCGAGCCATCGCGCAACTCCGGATGCAATCGCACGACGTCGTCCGGCGTCAGCAACGCGACGACGGCCTGAGCCTCGCGCACCGCCCGGGTGACCACCTCGGCCAGCGACGGCGCGCCCTTCCCGGTCGCGCGGACCAGGTGCTCCCACTCCTGCGGCTTCAGGCCGAGAGCGCGCAGGAAGTCGAAGAGCGCGTCGCGGGCCTCGATGTCCCGGCCGTGGATGACGAAGACCGTGCGCGTATCCTCCGCGAGCCGTTTACTCTTCTCGGGCGCGGCGGCCGGCGCCGCGCTGGTTGCCCTGCCCCGGTTACCGACGACCACGTTGGTGCCTTGCAGGCTTCCGATCTCATTGTGCTGTCCCTTGCCCACCGCTCTCCCCTTTCTGGGCCGGCTTGTCCCCCGCCTTGCCCTTGTGGCCGAAGACGACGTTGTTGGCGTTGAGTTCGCCGATCTTGTTCTGCTGGCGGACAGTCACCCTTTGGATGTCGTCGACCAGCGACGAGGTGTCGATGTTGCGGCCCTTGAGGTAGTCCGCGAGACCGTTGCGCAGCGCCTGCATGAGGAACGCGATGGTCCGGTTGATGTCCTGCACAGCGTTCGGGTAGACGATGACCACGCCTTCCGCCAATTTCTCCCGGATGGAGAAGACGGCGCCATGGCTTATCAGGTGGTCGTGCCGGACGCGGTATTTAGTGTTCAAGGTCGACGAAAGACGGCGGACGAATCGATAGAGGTCGCCGAGAAGGCCCAGGAAACTGCGGATGGCGGCGCGCCAGATGCGGGTCGAACCGCGGCCGGCCGCCGTCGTGCAGTGCGTCCACCAGTCCTGGGGCAAACTCATGAACCACGGCTCGAAGACGAACGCCATCCTGGGAAGGATCAGCGTTTCGGTATGCAGAATCAGATGCTGCCCGGTCAGATCGGCCCGGATGAACAACGTGAGGATGATCTGCTCTTCCCAGTTGAAGACCGGCGCCTGAAGGCAGAGGTAGGTCCGCGTGCCGGCCGTCGGATGGGCGAGGCCGGTGTGCATCTCGTCGAGCGACAGCCAACCGTTCGGCGAGCCGGCGGGCCGGGGAAGCAGCGCCGGGATCTGGTTGAGTTCCTGGCCGTCGACATACATGCGGTAGCCCGACCAGGAGCCGGGAAGGTCCCTGGTCAGAACGGTCCCCCCGATGCTCTGGTGCAAGGACACCAGATCGACCCGCTTGGGCTTCTTCCGAGTGCCGTTCGCTGCGGGCCGGCCCTGGGAGACGTCGATGTTGATCTCGAACTGTTCGAGAGACGAGCCGCTGCCCACGAAGGTGTTCTCCAGGAAGCTCCCCATCCGGCTGGCGAAGTCGTATGCGACGACCCGGGCCAGCGAGTCCTCCGACGACTGCGCCGGCTCGGGTCCATCATGCAGAGCGGCGAGCCGCTTCTCCAGCCGATCCGGCATGGGTGGCGCCTGGTCCCGGGGCATGCGCGGCGCGGCGTCCCCGGCCCGGGGCCCGCTCAACGCCCGGCGGGCCCGGCCCACGACGACGAAGACGTCGACGATGCCGATGACGAGCACAACGCACACGAAGGAGATGACGATCACGGCGTCCTCCCGGCGGAGAGCCCGGGAGAAGCTCTCCGCGGTGATCGTGAGGGCGACGAGGAGAACGAGGACGCAGGCCACGATGACGCGCCGGCCGAACG
The DNA here is from genome assembly GCF_050942195.1 of Actinoplanes sp. CA-142083. NCBI lineage: Bacteria > Bacillati > Actinomycetota > Actinomycetes > Micromonosporales > Micromonosporaceae > Actinoplanes > Actinoplanes sp. CA-142083. The sequence continues at coordinate 4,306,257 of NZ_CP192076.1, read as the reverse complement.
TCTTCCGGCGCCAGGACCAGCTCAGCGCCTTGCGTACGGTCAGCTTCCGCCGGCGCATGAGACGCCGGATCGCCACGGCTGCCACGATCCATGCCACCGTCGCGCCGGCCGCCAGCAGATAGCCGCGGGCCCACCATCGGGTGACGAGCAGGACGACGAGCGTGAGGACGATCAGGCCGAGGACGATGTCGCGTTCCCGTTGCCAGCGCCGCGCCCGCCACGCGTGCCGGATGACCGCCGTGCTGTCGACGCCGTAATTCGGCCCCCAGGCGCGGTGCCGCTCCCCGAGGAACAGCTCGAGCACGAAGTCGCGGAGGCCGACATTCAGATTCATCGCGGCGCAGAGCTGACGTGTGGGCAGGCTCGAATACGACGAATCAGTGAGATCGCGAAGGCGCACCGTCCGGGTCATCAGGGGATTACCTCCTCGGTCGGGTTCAAGGGCGTCAGGTAACCGGCGTCCGGCACCCGCAGCTGCCGGCGCACCGAGCGATAGAAGTCGAAGAGGGCTGCGAGGGACCGCTCACGAGGGGGATGGAACGGGTGGTCGCTCGCCCGCGGATCCACTCCTGTCGTGGTCAGCACCTGCACGGCCCAGGCGTGCCGCACCACCCGCCGCGCGGCCAGCTGGACCGGCTCGTCCGCCAGGATCCGCACCTCCGCCATCAGCGTCTGGAGACGACCGTGCTGCCGCCGCATCTCCTCCATGACCCCGGAGGCGCCCTCCTGGTCGAGGGTCGCGTGATGTTCCGCGAGATCGAGAATGGTGCGAGCGCACGCCGCGAAATCCGCGCACGTGCCCTGGATCGCCGTATCCCACCGGGTACCCAAGGCCACTCGATGACGCATTTTCTCGATCATGACAGTGGGCACGGCTCCGGCCACCACGCCGAATGCGACCGGCAGCAGCACAAAGGCGCTCTGCCTCCAGTCCCCGTTCATGGCCATTGCCGCCGACCGATGCGCCGGGCCTCGGTGCTCCCGTAGATTCTCCTCATCCGGTAGCCGCCTCTCTCCGTGCCGGAACCCGCGTGCCGCGCCTCAAGGGAAATCCGAACCATGCTTCCCAAAAAAGATCCCCGATGCTTCCGGAACGCTTCCGAAGCGCTTCCGTACGTCGCTGTGCTGGGGCCCGCGGAATTGATCGTGCGGGGCGAGCCGTGGCATCTGCCGCCCCGGTCTCTTGCCGTGTTGCTGCGGCTCGCCGCGGACGCCGGCGAATTCGTGCCGGTGGATCGCATCTATCGAGATCTGTGGGAGGAGAGTCCGCGGACGATCGGGCGCCCCGAACGCACTCAGGTGCAGAAGGCGATCAACGACATCCGCAAGGCTGGGCCGGGCCACGGCGAGGCGTTCATCGAGACCTACCGGCTCGGCCGGACCTCCTCGTACCGGCTCGTGCCGGTACGGGACCGCATCGACTTCCTGCGCTTCGGCGATCTGGTGGAACAGGCACGGAGCTCGGATGCGACGACCGCGGTGGAGCTGCTGCGAGCAGCGTCATCACTCTGGCGGGGCAGCCCGATGCCCGAGGTTGCGCATCTGCCCTTCGCCGAGCCGATCATCCGCAGCCTGCTGGCCCTCCGCGCGGCCGCCGACCGTGAGCTGGCGCAGGCCTGCGTGGAGGTCGGCCGCCATGAGGAGGCGCTCGGCCTCGCCGAGAAGCTCCACACCGCCGCTCCGGACGATCCCGATCTGACCGCGATGGTCGCCGAACTCCGGCGCCGGCGGCGATCCGCCCGGCGGCACCTGCTGCGCAGGGAGGTCCGGGGACCCCAACCGTTCGCGGTGTCGGTGGTGGTGGGCGACATCTTCGCGGAGACCGACGCGCATCTGGTCGTAGGTTTCACCGACACGTTCGACACCGACACGCGGTCGGACATCGTGATCAACGGCCGGTCGCTGCAGGCCGAAGCCGCCCGGCGGCTGTTCCACGGCAACAGGGGCCTGTTGGACCAGAAATTGCAGGCCGCATTGGAAGGCGTCGAACCGCAGGCCCGGGAGAAGCGCGCCGACAAGCGGCGCGGAAAGCTGAAAAGGTACCCGATGGGGACCGTGGCCGTGCTCCGGGCCGACGCCAGGCAGATCTACGCCGTCGCCTACAGCAGGATGGGCAACGATCTGGTCGCCCGCTCGTCGGAACGCGACCTGGCGGTCAGTCTGGAGCGGCTGTGGGACGCCGTCCATCTGCACGGGCAGCTGCGACCGGTGGCCGTGCCGCTGATCGGCGCCGGGCTCTCCCGGATCGCATCGAGCAGACCGGACGAGCTGGTCACGATGCTCATCGAATCCTTCGTCGTCCGCAATCGATCCGCCCGGATCAGCACCGAGTTGCGGGTCGTCCTGCGGCCGGATGACGTGACCAGGATCGACCTGCAGGCGTTACGGGCGCGGCTCGGCGATCACTTCCCGGACCGGTGAGCCCGCGGCCTCCTGCCGGCGGACCGCCCCGGCGCTGCCGATCAGCGTGCCGAGCAGGCCGATCACCAGCGCGACCAGGATGCCCAGCCCCGCATACGCCCAATCGCCCTCGCGGCCGCCGAGACCCAGCGGGCCCAGCAGGTAGCCCTGCCAGCTCAGCCAGCCCGCGAAGGAGTTCGTGACCAAGCCCCAGCCGATCGCGGTGCCGGCGATGACCAAGGTCAAGGGCAGCGCGCGTACGTCTCCGTACCGCCCACGCGGGTCGAACAGCTCGGCCTCGGCGTAGTCGCGGCGGCGCAGTGCCACGTCGGCCACCATCACGCCGCACCACGCGGCGATCGGAACGCCCAAAGTGATCAGGAAGCCCTGGAAGGCGCCGATGAAGCTGCTGCCGAAGAAGACCACGTAGATGGTGCCGGCGACCATGATGACGCCATCTACCGCGGCGGCCAGGTAGCGCGGGATGCGGACGCCTGCCGTCAGCAGGGCCAGGCCGGAAGAGTAGATGTCGAGGACGGCGCCGCCGATCAGGCCCAGCACGGCGGCGATCGCGAACGGGACCAGGAACCACGTGGGCAGCAGCGTGGTGAGGGCGCCGATGGGATCCGCGCCGATCGCGGTGGCCAGGTCGGTGGAGGAGCCGGCCAGGAGCAGGCCGAAGATCAGCAGCACGACCGGGCCGAGGGCGCCGCCGAAGGTGGTCCAGCCGAACACGCCGCGGGCCGAGGCCGAGCGGGGCAGGTAGCGGGAGTAGTCGGCGGCCGCGTTGACCCAGCCCAGGCCGAAACCGGTCATCAGGAAGACCAAGGCGCCGATCACTTGCTGGGCGGAGCCCGAGGGCAGCGCCGACACGGTCGACCAGTGGATGTGGTCGGCGGCCAGCACCATGTAGACCACCGTCAGCACGGCCGCCACCACGGTGATCACGGCCTGCAGGCGCATCACGACGGCGAAGCCGGCCACGCCGGCCAGCACGGTGATGGCCGAGACGACGATCAGCGCGACCACCTTGGTGCCGGTGCCGCCGCCCCAGCCGAGCCGGGTGAACACCGTGGACGTGGCGAGCGTGGCCAGGATGACCAGCACCGTCTCCCAGCCCACGGTGAGCAGCCAGGACAGCGCGGCGGTGAGCCGGTTGCCGTTGACCCCGAAGGCGGCCCGCGACAGCACCATCGTCGGCGCCGAGCCGCGCTTGCCGGCCAGCGCGATGATGCCGCAGAGCGCGAACGAGACCACGATGCCGACGACCCCGGCGATCACGGCCTGCCAGAACGAGACGCCGAAGGCCAGCGTGAACGCGCCGTAGCTGACGCCCAGAACGGAGATGTTGGACGCGAACCAGGGCCAGAACAACGACCGGGGCTCGCCGGAGCGCTCGCTCTCCGGAACAACCTCGATGCCGATCATCTCGATACCGCTGCCGGCCATCGTCCACCGCCTCGTGCGGGCCCTCTCACCGGGGCATCTGATCACATCCTGCTCCGCCGGGGCCCGCGATCATAGATGTCGGCCGCTGTCTGTTGCGACACGTGTGGATCAGGGGTGGACGACGACCTTCAGGCCGGTGCGGGCGGCGGCCGCCGTCAGCGCCTTGTCGATCTCGGTCAGCGGAAAGGCCGACGACACCAGCGAAGTCAGGTCCAGCAGGCGACGCGAGACCAGGTCGATCGCGCGCGGGTAGACCTCGCCCATCCGGCGGGACAGCACGAGCGTGAGGCCCTTGCGGCGGGCGATGGAAGCCGGGAACGACGTTCGGTCGCCGTCGGGGATGCCGACCAGGATGACGCGGGCGCCGGGTTTGGCGGCGCGCAGCGCGGTATCGACGGCGGAGTCGGAGCCGGAGACCTCGAAGACGAGGTCGGCCTGGGTGGCGTCGAGCGGCTCGGCGCCCAGGCCGATCGCGGCATCGAGCCGATGCGGGAGGGGTTCCGCGGCGTAGACCTGGGTGGCGCCGGCGAGGCGGGCGAGCTGGATCAGCATGAGACCGATCGGGCCGCAGCCGACCACCGCGACCGTCTGGGCGAGGCGAGGACGGGCCATATCGTACGCGTGGAGGGCGACGCCCAACGGCTCGAGCAGGGCGCCCTCGTCGCCACCGATCGTGTCGGGCAGGGCGTGCAGGCGGTGGGTCGGCCAGGCCATCAGCTGGCGCAGGCCACCGTCGCAGGTGCCGTGCCCGGCGAAGACGATGTTCAGGCACAGGTTCGGGTCGCCGGCAAGGCACGGCTCGCAATGCATGCACGGTATGGCGGGGTCGATTGCGACGCGCCGGCCGTCGAGCTCGCCGCCACGGACGACGCCGGCCATCTCGTGGCCGAGCACCAGCGGGCGGGCGACGACGGCGTCGCCGATGCCGCCCTCGGTGAACCAGTGCAGGTCGGAGCCGCACAGCCCGACGCTGGTCACCTCGACCAGCGACTCGCCCTGGCCGGGAACCGGGTCGTTCTCGTCGGTCAGCCGGACATCGCCGGCGCCGTGGAGTCGGGCTGCGCGCATGGTGTGAACGATAGATCAGGAAACGCCGCCGTCGCGAAGCGTGCGGCGGGCATCCCGGACGACGGCCAGGTCGACCATCCGGCCGTTCGCGTCGAGGCAGACCCCGCCGCCGGCCGCCTCGAAGCGGGACACCAGGTCGCGGGCCGCCTCCAGTTCCGAAGAGGACGGCGTGAAGACCTCGTTCACCACCGGAATCTGGGCGGGATGGATGCAGGCGCGGCCCCGGAAGCCGAGCCGTTTCAGCGCGAGCGTGGTGTGCCGCAGCCGGTCGAGATCGCGGAAGTCGGTGGTCACCGCCGCTGCCGGGGGCTCGATGCCGGCGGCCGAAGAGGCAAGGACAACCATTGACCGTACGTGTAAAAGCTCTCGCTCGTCCTCGCCCAGCGTGACTCCTATCTCCGCCGCGAGATCGGCCTCGCCGATCTGCAGACGACTCACCCGGGGCGCCGCCGCCAGGGCGGGCGCGGAGAGGATGGCCTGGGCGGTCTCGAGCAGCGGAATCAGGTCGATCGAGCGGCGATGCAGCCCGGCCCCGACTTCGGCCCGGTCAAGACATGCCGATATTTCCGACAATTGCGCGACGGTGCTCGCCTTGGCCACCATCAGTCCACGCAGAGCGGGACAGACGACAGCGAGTGCATCCGCAATGCCCGTTTCGGCGGGGTTTATCCGAACATAGACCGAGGAGCCGGCGTCCAAGGTCCGCAGCCACCGGGCCACATCGTCGCGAGCCGACGACTTCTCGGCGGGCGGGACCGCATCCTCGAGGTCCACTATGAGCGCGTCGGCCCCGCGCGAAAGGGCCGACGACAACTTCGGAGGGCGATTCCCCGGCACGTACAGGAAAGACCTCATCCGATCGAAGCCGCGCCGGAGAGCAACGCCCGCGCGATCACGATGCGTTGGATGTCGTTGGTGCCCTCGCCGATCATCATGAGCGGCGCGTCCCGGTAGAGCCGCTCCACGACGAACTCCTTCGAGTACCCGTACCCGCCGTGCACCTGCATCGATGCGAGCGCGCAAGCCATCGCCGCCTCGGAGGCGACCATCTTCGCCATCCCGGCCTCCATGTCGACCCGATGGCCGCCGTCGGCGCGGGCGGCGGCCCAGTACACGAGCAACCGGGCGGCCTGCACCTGGCTGGCCATCTCCGCGATCTTCAGCTGGATGGCCTGGAAGTCGCCGATTGCCTTGCCGAACGCGCGACGCTGCCCCGCATAGCGCAGCGCCTCGTCATAGGCGGCTTGAGCGATGCCGAGGGCGCGAGCGGCCACGTTGATGCGTCCCGTCTCGAGACCCGAGAGCACCTGCTGCATGCCGCGCCCCTCGACGCCGCCGAGCAGCTGCGACGCGGGCACCCGTACGTCTTCCAGCAGCACCTCGCACGATTCGGTGCCCTTGTAGCCGAGCTTGGGCAGGTCCCGCTCGACCCTGAATCCCGGCGTTCGGGCGTCGACCAGGATGACCGACATGCCCTTGTGCGCCGGCGACGCCGACGGGTCGGTCTTGCAGAGCACCGGCAGCGGGTCGGCGTACCGCGCGTTGGTGATCCAGGTTTTGCGGCCGTTGAGCACGTAGTGGTCGCCGTCGCGGACCGCCGTCGTCGCGATGCCCTGGAGGTCGGTTCCGGCATCCGGTTCGGTCAGGGCGATTCCCGTACGCCGGCGGCCGCTCGCCAGATCGGGCAGGTACGCCGCCTTCTGCGCCTCGGTGCCGTGCCGGGCGATGAGCCAGCAGGACAGCGAGTGGCTGCCGAGGATCCCCGCCACCCCCATCCATCCCTTGGCGATCTCCTCGAACACCAGCGCGAACGAGATCATGTCGGCGCCGAGCCCGCCGTACTCCTCGGGCACGGTCAGCCCGAACAGGCCCATCTCCCGCATCGTCTCGACGATCTCGGTGGGATAGCGGCCGGACGCCTCCCATTCCTGCGCCACCGGCCGGATCTCCCGGTCCACGAAGTCACGCAGCACCTGGCGGAACAGGCGCTGCTCGTCGCTGAGCTCAAAGTCCATCGTCGGCACTCCGGAAGACGGGCAGGTGACGCCCGTCGGGCAGCGCCCGCCAGGCGAGGTGGACAGTTTGGTCGCAGCGTGGGTCATCGATGCCATCGAGATGGGTCAGCACGATCGGCCCCTCGGTGAGCCGCACCCTGGCCAGCGTGTAGGGCGCCTCGGCTCGCTCCACGACGGTGAAGCTGTCGATCACCCCGTCGCCTGCCGCTTCGACGAAGACAAGGTCATCGCCGCCGCAGCCGGTGCAGACGACACGCGGATAATGCTGATATTTCCGACATCTCGTGCAATGTTGGATCAGGAGGCGACGCTCGCGTGTGGCCTCCCACCAAACCGGCGCCGTCATGAGACCCCCAGGATCACGGTCGCATGGCTGGAGAAGATGCCGCCGGTGCCGTGCACGAGAGCCGTGCGCGCATTTGGCACCTGCCGCTCGCCACCGGAGCCGCGCAGCTGACGCACCGCCTCGACCAGCAGCAACACCCCGAGCTGGCCGGGATGGCAACAGGCCAGCCCTCCCCCACCCGTGTTGTGCGGCTTGTCCGCATAGAGACCCTCACCCGCCCCCGCGAAGCCCAGCGCCTCCATCCCCAGCGGCACCGAGATCGTGAACGAGTCATACAGCTGAACCACGTCGATCTCGTCCGGCGTGAGCCCGGCCCGCGCGAAGGCCCGCCGTCCCGAGTCGACAGCCCCCGTGCGCAGCAGGTCGGGCGCGGTGGCCATCCCGGTGTGGGTGAGCGATTCCCCGTACCCGAGGACCTCGACGCCCCGCGACTGCGAGGTCAGCACGATCGCCCCGCCCCCGTCCGTGACCAGGCAGCAGTCGAGCTTGCCGAGCGGCGACGAGATCATCGGCGCTTCGAGGACCTCGTCGACGGTGAGCGGGCCCTTCCCGTAGGTCCAGGCCGCCGGATTCAGCTGCGCCTTCGCGCGCGCCGCGACCGCCACCTCAGCCAGATCGGCTCGGCCGAGCCCGTAGGTGTGCAGATACCGCTGGGCCACCATGGCGTAATAGGAGATCGGGTACAGCGGCCGATACGGCTCCTCGAAGTCCGCCTCCGGCGTCCCTTCCTCGAAAACCCCGGTCATCTTGCGCGAGCGGGCGGTGCGCTGGTTCGACGCGTACGAGATGACGACCGTCCCGCACTGCCCCGCCTCGATGGCCTGGGCCGCCCGCGCCACGTACATCTCGAAGACCGCGCCCCCGGCGAACGTGGAATCGCTCCACGCCGGCCGGATCCCCAGATAGTCGGCCAGCTGGGTCGCGGAGAAGCGCGAGATCCCGTTGGTGGCCAGCCCGTCCACCTCACTCAGCGGGATCCCCGCGTCGGCGAGCGCCCGCGTCACCGCCTGCGTCTGCAACTCGAGCACGCTCTTGCCGGTCTGCCCGAGGTCGCATTCCGCCACTCCCACGATGGCCACGCTCATGGCAGCCGTACCGTGGCCGACGCCGGCGCGACCGCGACCCGGCCGTCGCCGACCACCTCCACCCGCAGGTCCACCTCGGCGATCCCGGCGTCCATCCGCGCCGGCACTCCCACGCACCGGATGGTCTCCCCCGCGAACACCAGGTTCTTGAAGCGGAACGAGAGCGCCGTGACGACCGCCTCCGGCCCGAACCATCCCCGCAACGCGATCGCCAGATAGGCCCCGAAGACCTGCCCGTCCACGACCGGCCGGTCCAGGCCGCGGCCGGCGAGGTAGGCGCTGTCGTAGTGCAGCCGGTGCCAGTCCCACGTCGCCCCCGCGTAGGCGACCATGTCCGGCAGCTCGATCGTGCGGACCAGAGGCTCGAACTCAACGCTCGACATAGATCAGCGTCTCCTCGTTGGTGGCCAGCATGCGCCCGTCCTGGTCGGTGTAAGCCGCGATCGAGGTCACTACCAGCATGCGCTTGCCCGATCCGGTCACCCGCTCGTCCATGCCGGCGAGCCGCCACGTCGCGGTGACGACGTCGTCCGGCCCGACCGGACGCTCGAACGTGTAGGAGTTGCCGCCCCGGACCAGGCGCGTGCCCGGCACTGCCAAGCCCCAGCTGTGCCCGGCGTAGCCCTCGGCGTCGCGCGGCAGCCCCGCGTACTGGTTGGTCTCGCAGATCAGCGTCGGCGGCGCGACCTCACCCGACAGGTGCGCGGGATCGGTGTCCCCGGTGGCCAGCGCGAAGTACCGGATCGAGGCCCGCCCCAGCGGCTCGGGCGCCGTGTAGACGGCCTCCTCCCCGATCCGGGCGGCGAGCGCCGGGGTCAGCAATGTGGTCACGACGGCACCACCGCGGGGATCGTCTCCAGCAGGAACTCGGGCCGCAGCAGCGCCGAGCACACGACCGAGGTCACCGCCGCGTTCGGGAAATGCTTCTCCCGCAGTGCCCGGGTGCGGTGATATTCGGCGGCCGCGCTCGGTGTCACGTACTCGATCAAGCTGGAAACCCCGGACCCGGACGCGCCTCCCGCGGCCAGCACCGTCTCGACGCTCGCGTAGATGTACTCCGCCTGCGCGACCAGATCGCCGTCGTGCAACGCGAGCTGGCTGACCGGGTCGAGCGCCCCGAAGCCGGACATGAAGAGCTTGTCCCCCGCCCGCACCGCCGGGTTGTAGGTGAGCGTCTCGTAGCGCTCCCACCCCGGATTGACCACCGACAGCGGCCCGGTCGCCGCGAGCGCGTCGATCGCCACCCGCGCGCCCTTCTCGACGGGCAGATCGACGAGGATTCCGGCCGCCCCCGGATGGATCGGCCCGAGCACCTCCCTGCGAGGCCGCCCGCAGCGCGGATATTCGGCGCGCGTGGCCGTGGCGGTGTGGTCGATGGTCCGGGTGAGCGCCGCCGGCGTGAGACCGGCGAGGTCGAGCAGCGCCGCGATCCGGTCGAGGCACCAGCGGTACTGCTCGCGGAACTCCCCCTGCGTCGTGTGCACGCTGGGCAGGTAGACGATGCCGTCGGCGACGCGCAAGGCGTCGCCTCCGCCCGCGCTTCCGGCGAGGGTGCCGCCGCCGGGGTGGGCGCTCACCCCCAGCGCGTACGGGTCGTCGCGCCCCACGATCGCCTCGACCGGCACCCGGGAGACCGGAACCTGATGCCCCGCGAACGCGATCTGCCGTGCCCGCGCGAGCGAGATGTCCGGGCTGGTCACGTACTCGGTGACGTGCACGATGTCGCCGATGCCGAGGCCCCTGTCGTCGAGCGCCGCGGCAAGTGCTGGATATCCGGCCACGGCCGGCAGGTAGGTGGTCACGCGAGGCACCCTTCGATCGCATCCAGCAGGTTGTCCGGACCGGCGTCGACGGCCGCGAAGACGCCGGCTGCCTTCGGCCCGAGGTTGGCGGCGGCCTTCTCCCGCACGCCCGGGCCGGCCGCGCTGTCCACGATGGACAGACGGCCGTTGACAGTGACGATGCCGGGCGCGTCGGCCGGGACCTCGGCGCTGTCCTTTGTGTCGACCTCGATGCGGGCGGCGAGGTCGAGCAGATCGGGCCGGTCCAGGTGGTCGAAGGTGTCCAGATCCACGCGCCCGTCGATCAGCATGGCGGCTACGCAGAAGTAGACGCTGAACTTCGCTTCGTAGGCGCTGCGTGGTCGCCGCTTCTCCGGCCCTCCGATGATCGGCATCGCGCCGGGGTGAAGGGTGACGCCGACCCGCCTTGTGGACAGCCGCGCAAAAATGTCGGTGGGTGGTGGTTGAATCGCCCCACCCACAACGGGTGGGGCCGGGCCCGGGCCTGTGGACAGGCGCTCAAAAATGTCAGTGGTGGGTGGTTGAATCGGCCCACCCACAGAGGGTGGGGCAGGGGCAGGGGCCAGAGCGCGGGCGGCGTCGAGCGACGCGTGCGAGAGCTGGCAACACGGGTAGTGCTTGATGGCGATCCGGGTGGTCTCCCACCGGCGGCCCAGCCCGCCCAGCAAGACCTCGCGGTCGGGAGCGCGGGCGGCGAGCGCCTGATAGAGGCCGAATTTGCCGTCGAGGGCGCCGGCCGGGCCGGTCGCGCCGGCGGCGGCGAGGCGGGCGGCGAGGATGCCGTTGGCGACGGCCGTTCCCGGGTGCAGTTGCTTGGTGCTGGCCGGGCTGTGCAGGAATTCCAGCAGCCCGGCGGCCCCACTGGCCGCGATGCCGATGGCGGCGGTCATGGTCGGAGCGTCCAGGCCGTAGAGCCGGCCCGCGGTGACGGCGGCGGCCACCGGGCCACAGATCGAGGTGGCGTGCAGCCCCCGGGTGTGAAAGCCGTGCGGCGCGGCCGCGCCCAGCCGGCAGACGGTTTCCAGGCCGGCCACCAAAGCGGTCAGCATCTCCTCCCCGGGCGATTGGCCCGCGACGCCGCCGGACGCAGCGCCACCGCCGCGCCCCGCGTCACCGCGCCCGTTGCCGCCGCGCCCAATGCCAGCGCGCTCGGCGCTGACCTGTTCGCCTACCGCGAGCGCCACCGGCACGGTGACCGCCGAGGCGTGCACCAACCCGCCCGGGTGGGTGTCGTCGAAGTCGAGCGCGTGCACCGCGACCGCATTCCCGAAGGCGGCCGCCACCGCGCCGAGCCGGGCGCCCGTGAAGAGCCGCGCCTCCGGCGGGCCGCCCAGGCCTTCCGCGACAGCGAGGGCCGGAGAGGCCGCTCCGCGCCGGATGCCGGCCACCGCGCACCCCACCGCGTCGACGAGATGTGCGCGGGCCGCATTGACGACCTCCGCCGGCAGGTCGGCGAACCGCAATCCCGCGGCCCACTCGGCGATTTCCTCGGCGGCGGTCATCCGAAAGCCCCACCCGCGCGCAACGACTCCACCCGGGACTCGTCGTAGCCCAGCAACTCGGCCACATACGACAGGTCCTCGCCGCGACGCGGAGCGCGGCGATAGGAGGGCGGCATCGAACCCACCCGGACCGGGGAGGCGACCTGCCTCACCGTGCCGTAGTGCGGATGCGACGTGTCCACGACCATCGAACGCGCCAGCGTGTGCGGGTCGCGCAGGGCCTCGGCAACGTCGTTGACCGGGCCGCACGGAACCCCGGCCGGCTCCAGCAGGGCCAGCCAGAAAGCCGTGTCGCGGGTGGCGAAGGTCTTGTCGAGCAGCCCCAGCAACTCCGAAGCGTGCGCACGGCGGCTGGCAAAGGTGGCGAAGCGCGGATCCGACAACGAGGGCAGGGCGAGCGCCGCGACGAGGCGCTGCCAGAACTTCTCCTTGGCGCAGCCCACCACGATCCAGCCGTCGGCGGTCGGAAACACCTGGAACGGCACCAGCGACGGGTGCGCGGAATGGTGGGTGCGCGCGGGGGTGAAGCCCTCGTTGAGGTGCCAGGCCGCGGGATATGTGAGCATGCCGATCGCGGTGTCGAAGAGGCTGACGTCGCAGTCCATGCCGACGCCGTCACGGCGGGCGGCGTGCACCCCGGCCAGCAGCGAGATGGCCGCCACGAAGCCGCCGGAGTAGTCGACCAGCGAGAGTCCCGACTTGGTGGGCGGGCCGCCGGGCTCGCCGGTCAACTCCATCCAACCGGCGAGGCCCTGGAGGATGTAGTCGTAGCCTGGCTGCGAAGCACGCGGGCCGGTCATGCCGAAGCCGGTCAGCGAGCAACAGACGATCGCCGGGTTGAGGTGCTCGAGCTGGGCGTACGTGATGCCGATCTTCGCCGGCACGTCGCCGCGGAGGTTGGAGTAGACCGCGTCCGCGCTGCGCACCAGGTCGTCGAAGACCGAGCGGCCGGCAGGAGTGGCGAGGTCCAGCGACAGCGAGCGCTTGCCGCGGTTGAAGGTCTCGAAGAACAGCGAGTCCTCGCCGTGGTTGTACGGGGGCACGTAGCGGCCGACGTCGCCGCCGGACAGCGGCTCCTCGATCTTGATGACTTCGGCGCCCAGGTCGGCCAGGTGCACCGAGCCGAACGGGCCGGCGCCGTACTGCTCGACCGCGATGATGCGGATGTCCTCAAGGGGTCTCATGACATGCTCCCGACCAGCTCGAGAAGGCTTTTCTGGGCGTCGCGCACCTCGTCGGCGGCGAGGCCGTAGGAGGGTGGCGACAGCTTGACCGCGTCCGCCAGACCGGAAAAATCCGAAATGCGCGAAGCGCAGAACGAAGGGGTGCCTGCGATGGCGTACGCGTCAATCATGTCGTCGGGAACCAGATCTCCCAGCGCATCGGCCGGCCGCCCGGAACGCAGCGCGGCGGAGGCCGCGGCAGTGACGGCGCCGAAGCCCCCGGCCGCGAACATGTCGGCGTAAGAGCGGACCGAGGCGTAGAAGCCGACGACATTGGCTGCGCGGCGGCGAGCCTCAAAAGCGTCGGCGGAAACCGAACAGCACGCGGCGGCCACGACATCGAAAGCGCGCCGCTCCCGCCCGGACCGGTCGAGGCCGACCGCGAGCGCCGGCCAGATCCGGGTCCGCAGCGCGGCGGGCGGGCAGATCTCGTGCGACAGCCAGCCGTCGGCGACCTCCCCGGCCAGCCGCACGAGCCGAGGCCCCACTGCCGCCAGATAGATCGGGATGTTCGGACGAACGGGCGGGTAGGGCCGCCGCCAGCCGTGCACCGAAATGGACCGCACGCCGGAGTGCACGAGAGGATCTCCGCCCGCCAGCACGGCCCGCACGATCGCGACCGTGTCCCGCAGCCGGGCCACGGGCTGGTCGAAGGCAACCCCGTGCCAGTCGCGATTGAGCCGCCCGACCCCCGTGCCGAGCCCGAGCCGGAAGCGCCCGCCCGACAGCTCGTCGAGGTCGGCGGCCGACAAGGCGGTCAGCATCGCGCTGCGGGCGAAGGCGAGCGCGATCCCGGTGCCCACCCCGACACGAGAGGTCGCCGTGGCCAGCGCGGCCGCCACCACGGGAGCGCTGCGATGCAGCTCGGGCGCCCACGCCACGCCGGCGCCCGCCGCTTCCGCATCGCGGGCCGCGGAGAGCAGCTCGGCGAGGCTCTCTCCCCAGGGCTGGACGTCCAGCCGCATCACTCAGCTCCGGGCCCGTGACCCCGGCGGTACACGAACATCGACCGCTTCCAGGTGATGACGTCGACGCCGTCCTGGTTGAAGCCGGTGGTGGCGCAGGTGACGATGCCGGCGTAGGGCCGCGAGCCCGACTCTCGTGCCGCAAGCACGGTCGACTTGGCGTAGATGGTGTCGCCGACGAACACCGGGTTGGGCATGACGATGCTCTCCCAGCCGAGGTTCGCGAACGCGTGCTGGCTGATGTCGATCACCGACAGCCCGGTCACGATCGCCACCGTGAGCGTCGAATTGACCAGCAGTTTCCCGTACGGCGTACCCGCCGCGTAATCCGCGTTGAAGTGGGACTGGTTGGTGTTCATCGTCAGCAGCGTGAACCAGGTGTTGTCCGCCTCGGAGATGGTCCGGCCCCACGGATGCCGGTACTCGTCACCGACCGCGAAGTCTTCGAAATATCGGCCGACCATGGGTCAGGACGCTAGCCACGCGAGATCCGCCCGGTCAAGGGGATTGTTTCTCACAGCGAATCAGTGTTTCCATAGCGCGCATGCTCGACGCGTTCCTCTACCTGCACATCGTGCTGATGGTCTTCTGGCTCGGCGGCGACCTCGGTGTCTTCTACTCCAGCCGCTTCGTCATCGACCCGGCGCTCACGCCGGCCGCCCGGCTGACCGCCCTGAAGATCATGAGTGGGCTGGACCTGGGCCCCAAGATCTGCCTGATCCTCTTCCTGCCGAGCGGCCTCACGCTGATCGCGCTCGACTCGCACGGCGCCGATCTGCCCGGCCTCGACCTGCTGCTCGTGCCGGTGTGGATCGGCGCGCTGGTCTGGCTCTGGCTGATGTACACCGACCACCACGCCCCGGGCAAGCACCCCCTCGTCCGCCGCGCCGACTGGCTGATCCGGATCGCGGTGATCGCCGGCATGGCGAGCGCGGGCGTCTACACGCTGATAGCGAGCGCCCCGTTCGGCGTCGACACCAACCCGAAGTGGCTCGGCGCCAAGGTCCTGCTCTACTCCCTCGCCATCGCCGCCGGCCTCGGCATCCGCCGCACCCTGAAACCGTTCGGCCCCGCCTTCGGCAAGGTCATGGCGGGCGCCCCGGAGCCGGAAACTGAGAGCGTCCTCCGGCGCTGCGTCGACGGCTGCCTGCCGTACGTGTGGACGATCTGGACCTGCGTGCTGGCGGCGGGCCTCCTCGGCGTGGCCAAGCCTTTCGCCCACCTGTGAGCCGGCCGGCGATTCCGGTCAGTCGGTGTCGGTCGCGGCCAGAACGGCCAGCTGCTTCCGGCCGGGCGAGACGACGGCGAAGCCGATGTCCCACGCGACGTGGTAGAACCATGGGCTCGCCCCGGCGAACGAGTACCACGAGCAGCCCCGGGCGAGCGCATCGATCTCCTCCAACGGGCCGGAGGGCGCCGCGCCGGTGAGCGCCGCGATCGACTGCCAGGTCAGCAGTCGCCCGTACGCCCCGTGAGCGCCCCAGCTGTAGGCGCCTCCCGTCGATGCCGCATCGAACAACGTCGCCCATGCGGCCGCCGCGGCGCACGCACCCCAACCGGAATCCAGGCTCGGCAAGGACTCCAGACCCAGCGCGAGCAGGGTGTCGCCGACGGCGTCCGGGCCCGGGACACTGTCGAGCGCGAAGGCCCGCGCCTCAACGCGTCCGTTGGACTGCTCCGTCCAGTCGGCCACCGCCGCGCCCATCGCCGTTGCCATGGTGGCGGTGGTTGTCTCGCGCGTCGCCGGAACCGGCCCATGGCCATCCACCGCCCGTGTTTTCAAGCCGGGCGCGTCCAGCACGGCCGGAGCGTTCAGCGAATACCTCGTCACGGCGGGGCGCCCCTCCACCGCCGTCAGGGACAGCGGCAGCCGACCGAGAGGGTGCTCCCGCCACGCCGGCGAGTCGAGCCACTCATGGTCCACCTCGACCCCGCGCAGCACCAGCTCCTGCACCAGGCAGGCGCGAAGCTCGTCCGAGTTGTCGGCGTCGAACACCGGGCGCAACTCCGCGAAGGAGTGAGCCGACGCAAGCATGGCGGCCGGGTACCGTACAGCGCGACGGCCGGCGCAGACCGCGAGAGCCTCGAGCGCCTCCGGCAGGGTGCCCGGCGTCAGGCACAGCAACCGGATGATGCTGTCGAGAAGGCTCCGGTACTGCCACGGCGCCCCACGATCCGCGCCATACCGCAGCCAGAGCGCTATGCCCAGGTCCGCCACGAACCCGGCGTCACCCGCATCGAGACGCCGATTGACGACGTCCAGGACCTCGGTGACATCCGAGAGCTCGGCGATCGCCGAAGCGATCTCTTCGGGAGCCCTCATTCAGGCAGGCTGGTAGCCGAGCTGGGCCGAGATCCGCCCCGCCGCCGCCAGGAGGTCCCCGACGACCGGGGAGCCCGCGTCGGGCTTGAAGCGCAGCGCCGGCCCGGCCACGCTGATCACCGCCACCACGTGCCCGTCGTGGTCGAAGACCGGCGCGGCCACCGACGCGGCCCCGGTCTGCCGCTCGCCGAGCGACGTCGCGTACCCCCGCTTGCGGATCGTCGCCAGCTCCTTGCGCAGTTTCGCCGGGTCGGTGATGGTCCGGTCGGTCACCGCCTCGAGCGGGTGGCGTCCCAGGTACGCCTCGAGCTCGAAGTCGGGCACCCAGGCCAGGAACGCCTTCGACGAGCCGCCGGCGTGCAGCGGGAACGGGATGCCCAGGCTCACCTCGAGCCGCAGCTCCTGGTCGGGGACGACCTGGTCGGCGTAGAGCCGGGTGTCGCCGCGGCGCAGCGAGAGCGTGGCGGTCTCCTGGGTGCGCTCGGAGAGCCACCTCAGCTCGGGGGCGGCCATCGCCCGTACGTCGGTGCGGGCCAGATAGGCACGTCCCAGCGCGACCGCCGCGTGCCCGAGCGCGTAGCGCCGGGTCGAGGTGTCGAGCGTGATCAGGTCACGGCTGCGGAGCGCGGTCAGGATGCGGTGCACGGCCGCCTTGGTGAGGCCGAGCGCGGACGCGATCTCGGTGACCCCGAGGTCGGGCTGATCGGTACGCCCGAAGTAGAGCAGGACGTCCATGGCGCGCTCGACGGCGGCCACGGATCTCGACTGGCTCTCTTCATCAGTAGCGGTAGCAGGCACGGCGCCAGCCTAGCCTGCCATTTCGCACAGCGAAACGCCGTACCGTTCGGCGGTTGACACGAACGGGATACCCTCGTTACGTTCGTGGCAACGCCGTTTCCTGATGCGAAACACAGAGCAGGCGAGCGAGGGTACCGTGACGGTCGACAGGCACACGTTCCGCACCGTCCTGGGGCAATGGCCGAGCGGCGTGTGCGTGGTGACCACGACGGGCGCGCGCGGCGCCCACGGGATGACCGCGAGCTCGTTCTCCTCGGTCAGCCTCGATCCGCCGCTGGTGTCCGTCTGCCTCGGCAACCACCTGCCCAGCCGCATGCTCCTGGAGACGGCCGGCAAGTTCGCGATCAGCTTCCTCGGCAAGGACCAGGCGCACATCGGCCGCCGCTTCGCCGGGCAGCACCCCGAGATCACCGACCGGTTCGCGGGCCTCGACTGGACCATCACCGCCAACGGCGTGCCCGTCCTCAGCGACGCCGTGGCCTGGCTCGACTGCACCGTCGCGCACGCCTACCCGGGCGGCGACCACACCATCTTCGTGGGCGAGGTGACCGATGCCGCCACGCCGCGCGTCACTTCCCCGCTGCTGTTCCACTCCCGCACCTGGGGCCAGGTGGCCGACCCGCTTCCGCCCAAAATCCATCTCACCGTCGATGTCGCGCCCGGCGATCCACTCGCGCATGCGTTGCGTTCAGCAGGATCACGCGTACGGGGGGACGCGAACCACGCGGAATTCGTGGTCGACGCTGACAGCCCAAGCGCAGGCGCGCTCACCACCCGCAGACCGGCCGGGGCCCTGGTCGGCTACATCGCCGACGCCTTCTCCCCCGCCCGGGAGACAACAGTCCTCGCCGCGGTGGAGACGCTGGCCGCCCTCGGCTGCGACGAGATCGGCCTCGTCGAGGACCCCGCCGAGCCCGCCTCCCCGCTGCAGGTCCGCCGCGTGCTGCAGGACGCGATGATCCGGGCGCGCCCGGCCGTCCTGCGCGTACGCCTCGCCGGCGGCCACAGCCTCGCCCTGGTCAACGCGCTGGTCGCGATGAAGAGCGGCGTCTCGCATTTCGACACCGTCGCCCCCGGCTCCGGCGCTTCCGGCCTGCCGCTCGGCGACCTGCTCCACCTGTCCCGCCAACTCGAGGTGTCAGGCCCGATCGATCCGGCCGACGCCGTCCTCGCCCAGCTCTAGGAGTGACCTTCGATGGCCGACCGACTCACCGGCGAGCGCCTCGTCGACGACATGACCGTCGAGGAGAAGGGCCGCGCCGCCCTCGTCGAGCAGGTGCTGCCCGCCCTGCGCGCCCACGCCGAGGCGGCCGACCGCGACGGCGTGTTCCCGCTGTCGCACATCGGGTTGCTGCGCGACGCCGGCCTGATGGGGTTGATCGTCCCCGAGGAGTACGGCGGCCTCGGAGGCACGCTGCGGGATCTCGCCGCCGCCACGTACGCGATGGGCACTGCTTGTCCCTCGACCGCCCTGGCGTATTTCTTCCACAACACCTCGGCCTCGCGCGGCCTGCTGCCCCTGGAGGCCATCGAGGCCCGGCTGTTCACCGACGACGAGACGCCGGTCGTGCGAGCCTTCGCCGAGAAGGTGCTGCGCCTGATGTCCGGCGGCACCTGGCTCGCCAATTTCGCCAGCGAGTCGGTGAAGAGCAGCAGCGCCAACATCGCCATCGCCACCACCGCCGTCCCCGTCGACGGCGGCTGGAAGCTCACCGGCGAGAAGTCGTTCGGCTGCGCCACGGGGGTGGCCGACTACTACCTCGTCACCGCCCGCCTCGACGGGTCCGAGAACGCCGACGGCCTGGTCATGTTCCTCGTGCCACGCGAGGCGCCCGGCGTCTCCGAGCGGCCCAAGTGGGACGGGCTCGGCATGCGCGGCAGCGCCAACCACGGCATCAAGCTCGACGGCGTCTTCATCCCGCACGAGGACGCGCTGACCGTGCCGGGCGCGTTCGTGAAGATGCTGCAATGCAGCCGGGGCAGCTTCGTCGGCAACCAGCTCGCCATCACCGCCGTCTACGTGGGCGCGGCGCAGGGCGTCTACGACGACACGCTCGAGCGGCTCACCCGCAAGACGTTCGCCGACACCGGCCGGTCGATCGCCGAATCCCCGATGCACCAGGTGATCATCGGGGACATGACGGAGAGACTGGAGACGGCTTACCTGTGGCTGCGCCGCCAGCTGCTGATCGAGACCTGCGAGCCGCCGATCGCCACCAAGTCCGAGGTGTACGCGCAGTGGCGCATCGCCAAGGGCTCGATCTGCGAGGCCGCCTTCGACGTGGCGATGGGCGCGTTCAAGGCGTCCGGCACCTCGCAGGCCACCATGAACGGCATCGTCGGCCGGGCCGTCCGCGACCTCGCCATGGGCCTGGTGATGACGTTCCCGCCCGAGCGCGGTCGCCTGGAGGCCGCGTCGGTCGTCACCAGCAACAAGGCGAACGAGCTCTTCGCGAGCGTGAAGCAGTGATTCTCGATCTCGTCGCCGCCCGATGGGAAGAATGCTCGGAACCGGTCGGCATAGATCTGGAGGATCCGGCCACCGGCGCGGTACTCGGGCCGGCTCTCGGATCGTCGGCCTCACGGGTCGAGGAGGCGATCGCCGCGGCGGCCGCGCTCGACGCGTGGGGCCTGCCGGCGTCCGACCGCGCCGACGTTCTCGACGCCGTGGCCGCCGCCGTGGCCGAGGCAGCCTCCGAGATCGTGCTCCTGGAGGCCAAGGCGACCGGCGTGCCGATCCGGCAGACCACGCCGCTCGGGATGATCCTGTCCGGAGCGTTCGCCCTCGCCGTTGCCCAGCTACGAACCGGCCTGCTCCGCTCGACCGCCACCCGCGAGGACGGCCGCGAGGTCGTCGTCGAGCGTCTCCCCTGGGGCCCGGCCGCCTGCCTGGTCCCCTGGAACGCCCCCGCCCCGATGGCCGCGCACAAGGTCGCGAACGCCCTCGCCGCCGGCTGCCCCACGATCCTCAAGCCCAGCGAGTACGCCCCCTTCGGCACCACCCGGCTCGCCCAGGTCATCTCCTCGGTCCTCGCCGAGAAGGGCGCCCCGCCCGCGCTGTTCCAGCTCCTCCAGGGCGGCGCCGACGTCGGGGCTCGGATCGTCGGCGACACACGGATCCGGGCCGTCTCCTTCACCGGCGGCCTGGCCGGCGGCCGCGCGGTGGCGACCGCCTGCGCCTTCGACATCAAACCGGTGCAGCTGGAGCTGGGCGGCAACAACCCGCTCATCGTCCTGCCCGACGCCGACGAGGAGGTGGCCGCCCGCGCCGCCGCCGACCTGCTCACCACCCTCAACGGCCAGTGGTGCCGCGCGCTGGGACGCCTGATCGTCCCCGCCGGCCGCGAACAGCCCATCGTCGACGCCGTCCTCGCCCGTATCGCCGCGATGCGCACCGGCGACCCGGCTGACGAGGCCACCGATTACGGCCCGCTCATCCACTCTTTACATCGCGCCGCGGTCGAGAAGGCCCGTGACGGCATGGGCGGCACCGTGCATAAGTCCGATTTGTCGGGCATGGGCAACACGCTCGCGCCCGCGCTGGTCGTCGGTGCCGACACTGCGCAGACCCGGGACGAGATCTTCGGCCCGGTCGCGGCGGTCCACGGCTACCGGACGATCGACGAAGCCGTCGCCCTCGCCAACGGCACCAGCCACGGCCTCGAGGGATACGTGGTCGGCACGGACGAGGCGGCCGCTCTGGAGGTCGCCCGCCGGGTCCGCGCGGGCGAGGTCAAGGTCAACGGATCGTCCATCATGAGCCTTCATCTCTTCACCCCTCGCCCCGCCTGGGGGTTGTCCGGTTACTCCGAGGAGGGAACCGCCGAGACGCTGCTGTTCTTCACCAACCCGCGGGTCGTTGGAGTCGAGGGCGGCTTCTCCCTGCACGGCCGGCCATGAGCAAAGGGACAATCGCCTCCACGACCACAGAGGGAGGCTCAGTCATGACCGGAGCGGATGAGCTACGGGCGCTGCTCGCGGCGACCACCGTCACGCACGTCCCCGGCGTGTACGACCCGGTGACCGCGGCGCTCGCCGTCGCCGCCGGGCACCGGGCCGTCCACCTCTCCGGCGCCGCCGTCTCGGCGCTGATGCTGGGCCGGCCCGACCTGGGCTTCGTGCACGCCACCCAGATCGCCGACCGGGCCGCCACGCTGGCGCCGGCTCTCAAGGGCATCCCGCTGATCGCCGACGCGGACACCGGCTACGGCAACCCGCTGCACGCGGTCTGGACCGGCCACGCGTACGTGCGGGCCGGCATCTCCGGCCTGCACATCGAGGACCAGGCCCAGCCCAAGCGCTGCGGCCACCTGGCCGGCAAGGAGGTCATCGAGACCGACCTGGCCACCGCCAAGGTCGCGGCCCTGACCAGCGAGGTGCCCGAGCTGGCGGTGATCGCCCGCACCGACGCCTACTCGGTGAACGGCCTCGACGACGCGATCGACCGCTGCCGCGCCTTCGCCGCCGCCGGCGCCGACGCGGTCTTCCCCGAGGGCGTCGACACCCTCGACGAGCTCGCGCGCGTGCACGAGGCGCTGCCCGGCGTACCCATCGTCATCAACCGCTCCGAGGCCGCCGGCAACCGCCCCGCCCTGACCGACGCCGACCTCGCGACCGTCGGCGTCCGCCTGGTGCTGCACCCCGTGGCCGCGCTGCTGGCCTCCTTGCGCGCCGCGTCGCTGGTGTACCGCCAGATCGCCGACACCGGCAGCGCCGAGCCGGTGGACCGCATGCCGTGGGCCGCGTTCACCGCGCTGATCGGCCAGCAGGAGGCCCTGGAGCTGGACGCCCGCTACGCCCGGACCGCCCCGCCCGGCTACCCGTCCCCCGCCGCCACCGGCCGGACCGCCTCCGACCAGCAGCCCGGCTACGTCCCGCCCACCCAGGGCAGCGGCTCGCCCGGTCAAGGAAGCGGAACCGGCGCAGGCGCCCCCATCCCGAGCGGCGCCGGCGCCGGCGCGCCCGTCCCGAGCGGCGGCCACGCCCCCGGGCCGACGCCCGGTCACACGCACGGGTCGAGCGCCGGCTACCCGCCGCCCGGCCAGCAGCGCCGCGACCAGCGCGACGCCGACGCCCGCAACTCAGCACGACTCCAGACGTGACCGACTCGGCGCGGCCAGACGTGACCGACTCGGCGCGGCCGCAGAAGTGACTCACTCAGGGAGGCTGCAGACGTGACCCGCATCCTGGTCGCCGGCGCCGGGCCGGTCGGACTCACCGCCGCACTCGCCCTCGCCCGCGCCGGCCGGCAGGTGACCGTGCTCGAGGCCGGCGAAGCGCTGGCCACCGAGTCGCGGGCCTCGACGTTCCACCCGCCCACCCTGGAGATGCTCGACGACCTCGGCGTGGGCGCGGAACTGCACGCGAAAGGCCTGATCTCGCCGACCTTCGCCTACCGCGACCGCCGGGCCGGCCTGATCGCGATGCTCGACCTGGGTTTACTGGCCGCCGACACCCGGTATCCGTACCGCGTGCAACTGGAGCAGTCCAAGCTGACCCCGATCCTCCTCGACCACCTGCGGCGGCACGACGGCTGCGAGGTGCTCTTCGACTGGCGCGTGGCCGGAGTCGTGCAGCACAGCGGGTCCCCCCGCCCCACCCCGTCCTGGGTGGGGTCGAGTAGAGCACCCGGGTACGACATTTCCGGGCCGTTGTCCACAGGCGGCGGGGTCACGGTCCTGGCCGACGACGGTCGGGAGCTCGATGGCGACTGGCTGATCGGGGCGGACGGCGCCCATTCGGCGACGCGGCGGGCGCTCGCGGTGAGCTTCGAGGGGATCACCTATCCCGAGCGCTTCCTGGTCGCCTCGGTGCACGACGAGCTCACCGCTTGGCTGGACGGGCTGGCCGCCGTCAACTACGTTCACGATCCGGTCGAGTGGTGTGTGCTGCTGCGTACCCCGGACCACTGGCGCGTGCTGCTGCCCACCCCGGACGGCACCCCGGACGAGGTCGAGGTCGCCCGCCTGCCGGAGCGCCTGCTGGGCGTACACGATCCGGGTCGTCCGTGGCGCATCGCTCACGCCAGCATGTACCGGGTGCACCAGCGGGTCGCGGAGACCTTCCGGGCCGGGCGGGTGCTGCTGGCCGGGGACGCCGCGCACGTGAACAACCCGCTCGGCGGGCTCGGCATGAACTCCGGCATTCACGACGCGATCGCGTACGCGAAAGCCTTGACCTCGGGAAACGACGCGGCAGTGACCACGGCGGCCGCCGAAAGGCGGCGAACAGCCCTGGAGTACGTGCAGGCGGTGTCGCATCAGAACTACCAGCGGATGCGCGGCGAAGCCCATCTGGACGGCCTGCGGGCGCTGGCCGACGACCCCGCGAAGGCGCGCGAGGCCCTGCTGAGAAGCTCGATGCTGCGGCCGGTGGCGGGATGATCCAGCGGGAGAATCCGGCCCGGTTCACCGAGATCGTCGGGTCGGTCGCCGAGACGTCGCCGATCGAGGTGGACGCGGTCGTCTGGGCCGCCGACGCCGACTTCCGCCGCTGGTCGGCCACCCCCATCGAGGAGCGGCTGGGGCTGCTCACGCGGGCTGCGGAGGCGATCGAGGACGCGCTCGGCGACCTGTCGGTGCTGCTGGCGCGCGAGACCGGCAAGGTGCTCGGCGACTGCCGGGGAGAGATCGGCTTCGCGGTCCGGTTCCTGCGGTGGGTGGTCGCTCAGGCGCCCATCTCGTACGCCGAGAGCGAGGTCGACGACGATCGGGGGCGACTGATCCGGCAGCACAAGCCCTACGGCGTCGTCGCCGCGATCACGCCGTGGAACGCGCCGGTCATCCTCTCGATGCTCAAGATCGCCCCGGCGCTGGCGGCCGGCAACGCGGTCGTGGTGAAGCCCTCGCCGCTGGCGCCGCTGACGCTCGACCGCATCGTGGCGCTGATCGGCGGCCCGCTGCGCATCGTGCACGGCGGCCCGGCGACCGGCGCGGCCCTGGCCGGCCACGATCTCGTCCGCAAGGTGGCGTTCACCGGCGGCGCGGCCGGCGGGCGGGCGGTGGCGGCCCTGGCCGGCGAGCGGCTCACGCCGACCGTGCTGGAGCTGGGCGGCAACGACCCGGCCGTGTTCCTCGACGACGCGCCGTTCGACGACGCCGCCATGGATCGCCTGGTGATGGCCACCTTCGCCACCGGCGGCCAGGTCTGCATGGCCGCCAAGCGCCTCTACGTGCCCTCGCGGCAGCTCGCCGACTTCGTGGACGCCTACCTGGCGGCGGCGAAGAGGGTGCTGGTCACCGGCGATCCCCTGGCCGATGGCGTGACCATGGGCCCGGTCATCTCGGCCGCCGCCCGCAAGGCCGCCGAGCAGCTGCGCACCGGCGACTGCCGCGACCTGGGCCGCTTCGAGGCCGACCCCGACCTCGGCTATTTCGTCCGGCCCGCGCTGGTGGTCGCCCCCGGCCCCGGCGACCCGCTGGTGGTGGCCGAGCAGTTCGCGCCGGTCGTGCCGGTGCTCGGCTACGACGACGAGGACGCCGTCCTGGCCGCGGCCAACGCGGGCGACCTGGGGCTGGGCGCCTCGGTGTGGAGCTCGGACGAGGAGCGGGCGGTCGCGTTCGCCCGGCGCTTCGAGGCGGGCTTCGCCTTCGTGAACACGCACAACCGCACCGGGATGAGCCTGCGCGCGCCGTTCGGCGGGGTGAAGCGCTCCGGCTGGGGCCGCGAGTACGCGGAGGAGGGCCTGGCCGAGTACGTGCAGACCTGCGTCATCCACGCGCCGGCCGGTTTCCGCCCCGGCGCCCCGGCGCCGGAGAACCCGGCCGCCTATCCCGTGTAGTCGACGACCGCCCGGTTCGTCAGCAGGGGCCACACCCAGGCGCCGAACTCCTTGTGCGCCGAGTGCGTCTGGTAGGCGCGCAGGTCGTCGGAAGACAGATGCGTCGTGCGCATCAGCAGGTCCCAGGACACGTCGGTACGCAATTCGTCGAGTTGGCAATCCATCGAGCGGATCTCGGGAACGAGACGTGAGAGTTCTTCCAAACGCAATCTGGCCTTGGCAGCATCGCTCGCGTCGGCGAACTTCATCATCACCACGTGCACCAGCACTTGTGTCCTCCTGACCCCTTTTGCTACCGCGGCCCCGAGTGTAGTTTTGGGAAACGCCGTTTCGCTAGGGGGAACCACGGATGGCACCCGTCGTACGAGTCGCCGCCGCGCAGATCGAGGCCGGTCAAGACGTTCGCGCCAACCTCGCCGCCTGCCTGCGCGTCATCGATGCCGCCGCGGCCGAGAAGGCCCAGCTCGTCGTCCTGCCCGAGTTCTGCAACCACCTGTCGTGGTACGAGGATCGCGCCCAGGCCCACGAGCTGGCCACCCGTCCCGGCGATCCGTTTCTCACCGCGATCCGCGACCGCGCGATCCGGCACGGCATGTGGATCAAAATCAACGTCACGCACGCGTACGGCGATGGGCGCACCGGCGGCACGAACTTCCTCTTCGCGCCGAACGGCGAGGTCGCGGGCTCCTGCGACAAGCAGACCCTGATGGGCGCCGAGAACGACTTCCTCGAGCCCGCACCCACCGCCGGCCCGGTCGTCGACACCCCGCTCGGCCGGCTCGGCATGTACGCCTGCATGGAGGGCGTCATCAACGAGGTGGCCCGCGGGCTCGTGCTGCGCGGCGCCCAGGTCCTGCTGAACAGCCTCAACAGCTTCGCCCTCGACGAGGCCGACCTGCACATCCCGGTCCGCGCCGCCGAGAACAAGGCCTGGGTGGTCGCGGCCAACAAGGTCGGCCCGCTGCTGCCGGTCGGCCAACTGCCGGCGATCGCGGCCCGGCTCGGGGTGCCGCCGGAGTGGCTGCATGGGGCCGGCGAGAGCCAGATCGTCGCCCCCGACGGCACGGTGGTGGCCAAGGCCCCGCGCACCGGCGAGGCGATCGTGGTTGCCGACATCGACCCCACGGCGGCCGACGACAAGCGCCGCCCCGACGGCACCGATATCCTCGCCACCCGCCGCCCCGAGCTCTACGGTCCGATCGCCGACCCGCCGGTCGGCCGTCGCCGCGGCCCCGGCGCCGACCGCCTTCCGGTCGCCGTGCTGCGCGACCCCGCTCTGCTGCGCGAAACGGCGCTCGGCGGCGCCGGCCTGATCGTGCTTCCGCCGCTGGCCGGCTCTCCCCGCGGCCTCGCGGCACAGCTCGGCGGCACCGGCGCCCACGCCGTCACCACGGTCATCGAGGACGGCGCGCACACCGGCGTGGTGGTCGGCGCCGAGGGCGTGGTCGCCCGCCAGCCCCAACTGCACGCCTCCCGCAGACTCAATCCGAACCCAGCCGGCAAGCGCATCGTCCCCATCGACCTGCCCTGGGGGCGGCTCGCCGTGGTGGTCGGCGACGACGCCCTCTACCCCGAGACCTTCCGGCTGGCGGCGCTCGCCGACGCCGACGTGGTGGCGGTTCCCTGCCGGCCGCAGGAGCCGTGGGAGATGGCGCTCGGCCTGCCGGAGCGCGCCGCCGAGAACAGGCTCAACGTCGTCGTGAGCACGCCGGTCGGCCAGCCGGCGGCGATCTTCGCGATGAGCCCCGACTTCACGCTCTGGACCCAGTGGCAGGGGCCGTTCACCGGCCGCATCTCCACCCCGATCCGTACCGATGTCGCCGCCGGCGCCCTGGCCGGCACGGCCGTCGTCGCCCCCGCGCAGGCCGCCAACCGGCTGGTCTCGCGCCGCACCGATCTGGTCGACGGCCGCCCGTGGCGACTGGTCGACGCCCTGACCCGTTAGCGCTCGAGAGGAATCCACCGTGGCGGAGACGCTTCAGCACGTGGAGGACATGGTCGACGGCTCCCCGGTCGTCGACGTGCACGACACGTTCCACTACTACCAGGAGCTGTTGGCCGCCCTGAAGGCGAAGATCGACGCCCGCTTCGAGACCACGCGCGACCCGTCGACCGCAGGCCTCGAGACGTACGGGACCTACCCGGACGGGCCCGGCGGCTCCCTCGCGGCGTACTCGGGGCCGGAGGTCGACTGGCTCGTGCACTCGTGGCTCGGCAACCCGGGAGCGAGCTTCGCCAACCTGCACCTGACCTGCTGGCTCGGCCCGCAGGTGAAGGTGCCGCACCTGGGGATCGCGCTGCTGGTGTGGCCGGGCGGCTGGTTCTACCTGGATTCCGTCCCGCGCGTGAACCTCGTCGAGGACGGCGCCTACTTCGACCAGTACTACGCGCCGCTCGACGAGGAGTGGCTGGCGCTGCGCGCCGACCCGCAATTCGAGTACTTCGTGTCCCGCGCCGGGTTCATCCGGGCCAGCCTCTCCCCGACCGCGTACTGCTACTCGTTCGAGCGCTCGCAGCGGAACCTCGAGATCGTCTCGGCGAAGGCGCACGCCCACGTCGACCGGTGGCTCGAATGGGTCGACGCCGCCGAACGGGTGCCGGCGGAAGAGCAGGCGGCGCTGGCCGCGACCGACCTGACGATCCGGCGCAACATCGCCGAGCGCGACCCGGCCAACGTCATGGGCGTCCGGTTCTTCGGCGAGGAGACCACCACCAAGCTCGTACGTGCGCTCTGGGGCGGCGACCGCGAGCTCCCGCGTCCGGGGGCCGGCGCATGATCCGCTCGGTCTGGTGGGCCGCCACGATTCCCGGCGCTTCATCCCCCTTCGACACGGCTCACCTGCGGGTCTTCTACCCGGCCAAGCCCACCGGCTCGGACGCCGAGCGCCTCTCCGGCGTCTTCCCGGCCGACCCGGAGTTCGCGCCCTTTCCGGTCGCGATCATCGTGTCCGGCGTCAACGTCGGGCAGGAGGCCTATCGCTGGCTGGCCGTGGCCCTGGCCGAGCGCGGCTACGTCGCGGTCACCTACGACTGGGTGGGCGAGCTGTTCGGCGGCCTCAAGGGCATCACCCCGGGCGTCGAGCTGGCGGCCGCGAAACCCGACGCGTACGGGTCGCGGGCGACGACCCCCTCGGTGCCGGCCGTCATCGAGGCCCTGCGCGGCCTGACCGGGCCGGTCGCGGGGCTGCTCGACCTGGACAACGTCGCGCTGATCGGCCACTCGGCCGGCGGCACGGTGGTCCTGCAGAGCGCCCGCTTCTTCCCCGAGGTGAAGGCCGTGGCCGCCTACGGCACGCACACCATGGTCGCCACCATGCTCGGCTGGCCGGCCGGGACCGTGCTGCCCGCGCAGGTCGACTCCCCGGTGCTGCTCATGGCCGGCGAGAACGACGGGGTCATCAACGGCTCGGCCGACCGCTACGGCGAGGACGCCGCCTCCCGGCGCGATCCGATCAGCCGCACTTTCGACGAGGCCCTGCCCGACCGGGACGGCGCCAACCTGCTGGTCACCTTCCCCGGGGCCAACCACTTCGGCATCGTGCACCCGGTCGACGAGACCGCCGCCCGCGCGTTCCTCGACGCGGAACCGGCCACCGACCCGGCCGACACCCGGGCCGCGCTGGCCGACGTGACCGCCGCCTTCCTCGACGTCCACCTGCGCGGCGCGAGCGGCGACGCGCTGGACAAGGCCCTCCAGACACTCCCGAACCGCCGGAGGTAAATCCCCGATGCTCAAAAACTTCTGGTACGCCGTGGAGTTCGCCGACCGGGTCACCAACAAGCCGGTCCGGATCACCGTGCTCGGCCAGCACCTCGCCCTTTACCGCACCCCACGCGGCAAGATCGTCGCGCTCTCCGACCTGTGCGTGCACCGCGGCGCCGCGCTCTCCGGCGGCTGGCTCAAGGACGACTGCATCGTCTGCCCGTACCACGGCTGGGAGTACAAGCCCGACGGCCAGTGCGTGAAGATCCCGGCCCAGCCCGACCGGGCCGTCCCCCGCAAGGCCCGGGTCGACTCCTACCCCGCTCAGGAGAAGCACGGCTTCATCTGGGTCTACCTCGGCGACCTGCCCGAGGAGGAGCGGCCGCCGATGCCGGTCTGGCCCGAGTTCGACGACCTGGTGGAAAACGGCGGCAGGTTCCGGGCGGTCACCGGCGAGTTCCTGTGGAACGCCAACTACGAGCGGATCCTCGAGAACGGCTGCGACATCGCGCACACGCCGTTCGTCCACGCCGGCGCGTTCGGCAACCCGGAGAAGCCCGAGGTCCCCGACTACGAGCTGGAGCAGCCCGACGAGTGGTCGGCGTTCGCGACGGTCGACCTCTACCCGCCCGCCCCCAAGGGCATCTGGGGCAGGTTCGCCCGGCTGCGCGGCCAGGACCTCAACAACCGGCCGCCGGTCACCACCAGCGCCGGCTGGATGCTGCCCAACATGATCAAGCTGCACGTGCGGCTGCCGATGGGCGACCTGATCATCTACGACACCAACATCCCGATCGACGACACCCACACGCTGGTCAAATGGGTCGCGCTGCGCACGTTCTTCACCGGCAAGTGGGCCGACAAGAACGCCATCCAGCGCACCATCAAGATCTTCTACCAGGACGCCGAGGTGGTCGACAAGGTGCGGCCCGAGCTGCTGCCCTTCGACCTCGGCGCCGAGCTGCACATCCGCAGCGACCTCATCGCGGTGCAGTACAGGCGCCGCCGGCAGGAGCTGGCCGAGAAGGGCTGGCTGCTGTCCGAGGAGGACCGGATCACCGGCGACGTGCCGAAGCGGACCGCCACCGTGATCCCGTCCCCGGCCCGGCGGGAGAACCCGGAGCTGGCGCGCGCCTGGGTGCACAAGGCCCGCGGCGAGCACCCCACGGTGGCCGCGTCCGAGCTGATGGGCACCCACGACGAGGAGTCGGCATGAGTAGCCCTGTGTCAACCCGTCGCGGTTTGGTCTTGGTTGAGGAGGCGTTGGAGGGCTCGGTGCTGGTCGGGGTCGTAGGTGGTGTTGGTGGTCCAGCATTTCCAGATGATGTCGAGCCAGGCTTTGGCCAGGATGCGGACG
Organism: Actinoplanes sp. CA-142083; assembly: GCF_050942195.1. NCBI lineage: Bacteria > Bacillati > Actinomycetota > Actinomycetes > Micromonosporales > Micromonosporaceae > Actinoplanes > Actinoplanes sp. CA-142083. The sequence continues at coordinate 4,276,441 of NZ_CP192076.1, read as the reverse complement.
GCGTGGGGATGGTCGTGGCCGCGGTTGCGGGCGCGGTTGTAGAGGTCGGCGGCCCAGGGGTTGGCGCGGCGGCTGTCGCCGGCGAAGTCGCAGACGGCGTCGCGCAGTTGTTTGTCGACAGCCCAGCGGAACGCGACGACGCGGGCTTTGCCGGATTGCCGGGTGGAGGGTGCGACTCCGGCGAGGCAGGCCAGCGAGGCCGCGGTGGGGAATCTGCCGCGGGCGTCACCGATCTCGGCGAGCAGCCGGGCGGCGCGGACCGTGCCCGAGCGGGGCAGGCTGGTGAAGATTCGCCGGTCGGGGTGCAGGGCGAGGGCTTCGCTGATCTGCTGCGCCAGGGCCTCGATCTGAGTAGTGATCGTGTGCAGCGTGCTGAGGTAGGCGTGGGTGATGCCGGCCAGGGCGCGGCCGTGCTCACCGGCGACGCCGGCCGGCGCGGCGGTGATGCGCTGGTGCAGCACGGCGGGATCGACGCGTCCGCAGTAGCCGACGCTGCTCAGCCAGGCGGTCAGGCGTTTCGGCGAGAGCCAGTCGAGGGCGTCCTGGGTGTCGAAGCGGGTCACGAACTGCAGGCTGATCGCGGAGTCGAGGTCGCGGAACAGGTCGATGACCGCGGGCAGCGCGGTCTGCAGATGGGCGCGCAGCTGGTTGGTGACGGCGACGCGGTGGGCGACGAGATCTTTGCGTGTCCGGACCAGTTTGCGCAGCGTGGTCGTGGCCGGGCTGTCGAGCAGCAGTGGTGTCAACCGGCGCTGGTCGGTGCGCACGGTGTCGGCCAGGACGTAGGCGTCGAACCGGTCGTCCTTGTTACCGGCCGAGCCGTAACGCTGCCGCAAGGCCTTGACCTGCGACGGCGGGACCACGAAGACGGTGCGGCCGGCAGCGAGCAACGCGTCGACCACGGGTCCGTCACCGCGTTCGATACCGATCGCGTCCACACCATGGCGGTCCAGGACCGCGTTGAGCCGGGCCAGGCCGGCCTTGCTGTGAGCCACGGTGAATCGTTCGATCGGCTCGCCGTCACTGTCGATGATGCAGACGGCGTGGTTGTCCTTCGCCCAGTCGATACCGGCCGTGACCGCTCGCCTCACGCCGGGGGTGTCCTGCACACTCATTGTTGCCTCTCCGCTGCGCTACCAGTGGGGAAGCACCTGGCGGTTCCGGGACACCGCAGCCGGTTGCTCATTGAGCGGCGTTCGCAGACGCATAGCCCTGTGGCCGATCGGGGTGTCCCGGGCCGTCGGGCCTCGCAGAACTCATGCTGGACCTCGAAGGTCGAGCGAGCAGGGCGATGGCCCGAGGGTCACCGGTGCACTCGAACCAACATCAGCTCGAGTGGAACAAGGGTGCACCAATGAGCCTGCCCGCTGACCTGGCCGCCGATTGTCTTGCCAAGATCCTTTCCTCGGTGGAGGTCCCCGAGGCCGAGGACCGCGACCTCACCTCGCCGATGAGCCCGGCGCCGGTCGGCCGGATCCGCGTCTGGCGTGGGACCGGCGCCGTCGTCAAGGTCGTCAACGTCGCGCTCGTCGTGCCGCCGATCGGGCTCGACAGCCACATGATCTTCGCCTTCACCGCGCCCGAGTCGGCCGTCCCGCATTTCACGCTCGACTCGGTGGCCAACGGCGACAACTACGCCTTCCACCTCGACCTGATTCCCCGGGTCGACCTGGCGGTGTCGCTTCCCTACCTCGACACCGTCTACGAGCCGCTCACCCCGCTCTACAAAGAGGTTTCCGCTCGGGAAGGCCTCACGCCGGCGCACCTCTCGCCGCGGCAGTACGCGCTGATGTCGCCGTGGATGCTCGTCAGCCGGGCCACCGAGGACGCCTTCAAGGGCATCGGGGACGCGGTCGACGGATACCTGTCGCATTGGTTCTCGCTGCTGTCGTCCTCGGGCTCGGCATCGCCGGAGCGGGACGCCGCCCACCGCGCCCTGCTGTTCAGCCCCGAGATCGATCCGGTGTGGGGGCAGACCGTGCGGCTGCTGGGCGAGGAACAGAGCGAATCCGTACGCCTCGAGCTGGTGAGCAACGGATGACCCAGCCCTCGGTCTGGCAGCAGCGCATCGCCGGCGAATGGCACGGCCGGCCGTCGCTCTTCGACCACACCGGCACGTGGTGCGGCTTCGAGGAGATCCGGCGATCCTCCGAATTCGTGGACGGCGTCACGACGTACCGGATGGACGGGGGTTTGATCGGGGGTGGCGCCTTGGCGGGGCGGTTCCGCCTGGGGGCGCCCTTCTCGTTCGGCGTCATCGACTCGGACGACAACCGGGTCTACACCGGGCCCGATTTCTTCGGCACCGGCCAGCCCTACGGATCCTTTGTGGACTCGCACTACTACGGGCCGGGCTGGCAGGTCGACCTCAACACCTGGAACCAGGTGCTGCCCGACGGGGAGACGCAGGTCTACTCCTCGATGCTGTACCAGGGGTGGGCGGTCGTCGGCTGCTTCAACGGCGTCTACACCCGCAACCCCTCGCTCGTCGACGGCCTCCTCGAGAACGAGACCCGCTGCGGCTCGGTGCCCTACATCCTGCCCACCAAGGAAAGCGGTTCCTACAGGGGTGAATGCGAGCTGTGGGGCGCCGACCAGAAGCTGCGCGGGACCGTCTCCGTCACGATCGGGCTCAAGCCGATCGACCTGCTGCGCACCCGCCGCCTGATCACGTGGCGCGGCGCGGGCCTCGACCGGGAGTTCGCGGTGGAGGCCCGGCGCGACGGCAACAATCTTTACTTCGAGGGGCCTGACGCGTACGGGAACGCGCAAGGTTTCGGCCGAGCGTCGTTCTCCTCGCTGCACCTCGCCGACGTATGGAAGGTGAAGGGGCGGGAGTTCTCCCTCGACGCCACCCCCGGCATGTCGGCGGGGCGGCGGCTGTCGGTCGTCTACGAGCTCTTCGACGGCGCGCACCTCGACTCGGTGCTGCACGGGGTCCTGGAGTGGACATCGTGACCGGCCCGGTCGTCGTGGTCACCGGCGGCACCCGCGGGATCGGCGCGGGTCTGGTGCGCGCGTTCGCGGACCGCGGCGCGTCGGTGGCCTTCTGCGGGCGGGCGCTCGTGGATGGGCCGCCGGGGACGCTCGGGGTGGTCGCCGATGTCACCTCCCGGGACGACGTGCGCAAGCTGTGGGACGCGGCCGTCGGCCAGTTCGGCCGTGTCGACATCTGGATCAACAACGCCGGCGTCTCCACCAGCCGCCGGCCGCTCTGGGAGCTGGAGCCCGCCGAGATCGACACCGTCGTCGACGTCAACCTTCGCGGGACGATGCAGGCCGGCGCGGTCGTGCTCGGCTTGATGCTCGCCCAGGGCCACGGCGCGCTGTGGAACATGGAAGGGCTGGGCTCCAACGGGCAGATCGTCGCGGGCCTGACGCCTTACGGGGCAACGAAACGCGGGCTGACCTACGCGACCCTCGCGATGGCCAAGGAGCTCAAGGGCAAGCCGGTCAAGGTGGGGCTGCTGTCGCCCGGCATGGTCGTCACCGACCTGCTCACCCGCGACTACTCCCCAGCCGAGCTCGACAAGGCGAAGAAGATCTTCAACATCCTGGCCGACCGGGTCGAGACGGTCACGCCGTGGCTCGCCGACCGGGTGCTCGCCGGCACTCGCAACGGCGGCCGGGTCGCCTGGCTGACCGGCCCCAAGGCGGCGTATCGCTTCGCCACCGCCGCGTTCCGCAAGCGCGACCTGTTTGCCGAGGGCTGAGATGGACTATCCGATCTGGCTCGCCCTCGAAGACTTCGTGCCGGTGCTGCTCGGCATTGCCGGCTTCGCCCTGTTGAGCCGCACCGCGCCACCGCCCGCCCGAACCGCCGGCTTCATCGGCGCGATGCTGATCGGCCTCGGCGGCCTGTCCAAGTGCGCCTGGAAGCTCACCGTGGCTTCCGGTGGCGGCAACCCCCGCCTGCTGGAGGAAGCGCTCTTCCCGTTGATGGCGGCCGGCGCAACGATTCTCGTCTGGGCATTGGCCGTCGCCGTCCGGCGGGGCAAGCGAGTTCACGTCTGGCCGTTCGGCCTCACCTTCGCCGTCGTCGCCGTCGCCTCCGTCGTTACGCGCAGCCTGCACCCTATGTTCATCCTCGCCACGTTCGGCGTCACCGCGGTCAGCGTTCTCGGCGCCATCCTCGCCGCCCGGCACCGGCAGTGGTGGGCAGTGTCCCTCTTCATCCTCGGCTTGGTGCTCGTCACCTCGCTCGTCCCGCTGCGCGGATCGGCCCAGCACGAGACCGTCGCCTATCAGTGGCTCGAGCAGTCCCTCAACACTTCGGCCCAGCTCGCGCTGCTGATCGCGGCCTGGCTCACGTTCCGCGCCGTTCTCTCCGCTCCCGCTCCTCCCCGGAAAGTTGGCGAACCGGTATGACCGACGCCCTCGGCTGGCGCCGCAAGTTCGGCGTCATCGCCCCCTCCACCAACACCATCGTCGAGCCGGACTTCTACGCGATGACCGTGCCCGGCGTGACCGCGCACTTCTCCCGCATCCACATCCGCAACCAGGACCTCTCCGACGACGCGAGCTTCGAGAACCTGCTCGTGCAGATCCGCGCCGAGATCGGTTTCGCCTGCGAGCGGGTGCTCACCTGCGAGCCCGGCTACATGGTGATGGGCATGTCGGCCGAGACGTTCTGGGGCGGCGTCGAGGGCAACCGCGAGTTCGTCCGCCAGATCCACGACATCACCGGCCTGTCGGTGGCCACCGGCGCCGAGGCGTGCGAGCGCGCCCTGAAACTCTACGGCGCCCGCCGAATCGGCGTAGTCACCCCCTATCAGCCGGTGGGTGACGCCAACGTGGTCCGCTTCTTCGCCGAGATCGGCTTCGAAGTCGTCACCATCGAGGGCCTGAGGTGCCCCACCGCCGTCTCGATCGCCCACGTGACAGAGGACGAGCTGCGGCGCGCCCTGCTGGCCGTGGACGGCCCCGACGTCGACGCGATCGTCCAATGTGGCACGAACCTGTCGATGGTCCGCCTCGCCGACGAGGCCGAGCGCTGGCTCGGCAAGCCGGTCATCGCCATCAACGCCGCGACCTGGTGGATGGCCCTGCGCGACAACAAAATCAGCGACAAGGTGTACGGCGCCGGCAGCCTCCTCCGCGACTTCTAGCGGAGATCGTGCTCCTCGCGGCCGCGCAGGATGAGCTCACGCATCGAGCCGAAGTCGTAGTGGTCGACGTCGGAGGACATGGCGGCCACCTCGGTGAGCACCGGCTCTATGTCGATGCCGAGGGCGCGGGCCCGGTTGCACAGCCACCAGATCATCATCAACTCGTCGCGCGGATCCCGATGCTGGTCGCGGGCCGAGACCAGGATCAGCCGGCGGCGGAACTCGGCCGCCGACTCCCACTCGTGCGGAAGCCCGGCGGCCCAGGTGAAGTAGCGGTGGGCGCGGAAGATCTCCCGCACGTCCTCGCGCGTCTCCTCGTCGCCGCTCTCGTAGGCGTCCAGCAGCGCCTCGAGAGCGGCGGCGGCCTCGGTCGCCACTCCCGCCTCGTCCACCGGTTTCGGCGCGGCCCGCCGTTTCGCCCTCCAGTCGGGGTCGTTCACGTCCACCGGCCGCTGCCCGATGTCCCGCAACAACAGGTCCATGACGCCGACATCGATGCGGACCGCGGCCAGGTCCATGCCCTCGCTCACCCCCGCCAGGCTGCCAGGCGGGCGGCCGCCTTGCCACCGAGGTGGACGGTGTCGGCGCGGTCCGCCGAGACCGACTCCCACCCGGTATTGCTGACGAGCCCGACCGAGTCGCCGACCCGGACCGCGGCCCAGAAGAGGTGGTGCAGCGCGCCCCCGCCGACCGGCTCGCCGGCGTCGTCGGTGGCCGGGCGGGTGCGCTCGATCAGCACTGACTCGTCGCCGGCGCCGACCTCGCCGCGCAGGTAGTTCTTGACCGTCACACCTTCGTACTTCTGCTCGCCGCAGCCCTGGACTGCGGCGCGCAGGCCGCTCATGAAGGTGGTGGCGCCGTCACCCTTGAAGACCAGCACGTCCTCGTAGACGGCGGCCTTCGGGGTGGACTCCGGCGGGGCGTCGGCCTCGACGAAGAACACGCTCTGGGTGGCGCGGACGCCGACGCCGGTCCCCGTGTAGTAACCCGTGTCGCAGAACACCGGCAGGTCCTGGTCGCCGGCGCCGAGCCGCCGGGGCTTGTCCTTCGCCTTGCCGGGGACGTCGCTCGCCTGCAGGAACGCGGCATCCGGGATCGAGGACGGGATGGCGCGGGGCGTGGCCGTCGGCTCGGCCGTGGCGCTCGGCGCCGACCGGCTCGGGCGTGTCAGGCTGGGCGCTTCCGCGCTCGCCGGCGCCGCGCTCGTCGTCCCGGTCTTGGTGCACCCGGCCCCGGCCAGCGTCGCCGCCACCGCCGCCGCGGCCACCACCGTGCTCGTCCTCATGCGATCACCTTGCCCGGGACAGTCAAGGGGAATGCATGCCGCGCGCGAATTTCCTCGGAACGGATCGGGGCTGTGGGACCTTCCCCGCGCAAAGAAGGCCCCACAGCCCTGATCCGCTCCCGGCCCGGCCCCGCTCCCGGCCCGGCCCCGCTCCCGGCCTGGCCCCGCTCCCGGCCCGGCCCCGCTCCCGGCCCGGCCCCGCTCCCGGCCCGGCCCCGCTCCCGGCCCGGCCCCGCTCCCGGCCTGGCCCCGCTCCCGGCCTGGCCCCGCTCCGGGCCCGCTCCCGGCCCCGCTCCGGCCCCGCTGCGGCCCCGCTTCAGCGGAGCTGGGCGATCCGGCGGCGGCGGACCGGCAGCATCGCGATCAGGCCTACGCCCGGCAGCAGCAGCGCGGCGCCGATCATCAGCATGGTGGCCCACTCCAGGCCTGGGCCGGTGGTCGGCAGCGCGGCCGAGTTCGTGGTGGTCGTCGCGCCCGCTGCGGCGGCGGTGGTCTTCGAGCTGGTGGCGGTTGCCGTCTTCGTCGACGTCGTGGACGTCTTGGTGGGGCTCGTGGTGGTCGTCCCGCCGCCGCTGCCGAAGGTGATCGTCACCGACGCCTTGTTCGCGTTGACGATCTCCGGGGTGTTGGTCGAGGGCAGGATCTGCGCCGCGATCACGCACCCGACGCCGGCGCAGTTGTGGCCGCTGAACACCTTGGCCATCTTCAGCGTCAGCGTGGGGGTCTTGCCGCTCGCGTCCGCGTTGGTGAACTGCGAGCCGCCGGACAGGTTGCAGTCGGTCGGGCCGGTCGGGTTCTTGATGCACTGGCCGATCGCGATCTGCTGCAGGCTCGCGGTGAAGCCCGTGCCGTACACGGTGATCTGCTCGCCGTCGGCGAGGCCTTTGGTCTTCGAGACGTGCAGGGTGGGCGCCGCGAGCGCCGGCGAGCCGTCGACCAGGACCACGGTCGCGGCCAGCGCGATGCCGACCGCCAGCGAGGCCACCAGCCGCCGGGTTGTGTTAAGGGCCATCGGTTCTCCTCCAGTCAGCCGGCCGGCACGCCGGACCGGGCCACGGCAGCCTCATCGGTGCCGAGATACGAAAGAACGACTGCCGGGTGCGCGCGGACCTCGTCCGGCGTCCCCACGGCGATGACCCGCCCGGCGTCCATCGCGATCAGCCGGTCGGCCACGCGCGACAGCAGCGGCAGGTCGTGCTCGATGACCAGCACGGTCGTGCCCAGCTCGGCCCGCACCCGCAGCAGCAGGTCCCCGAGCGCCGCGCCGTCGGCCTGGCTGAGCCCCGACGAGGGTTCGTCCAGCAGGAGCAGCCGGGGTTCGAGCGTGAGCAGGCAGCAGAGCTCGGCGATCCGTCGGGTGCCGGTCGACAGCTCCCCCACCGGCTTCCCGGCGTGCTCCAGGAGTCCCATCGCGCGCAGGGCCTCCTCGGCGCGGGCCGCCTTGCTCTCCTCGGCACTCGGATCCCCGAGGACATCCACCGCGAGCCGCGACGGCGCCCCCTTCTCGGCCGCCACCATGACCGCTTCCCGCACCGTCATCGCCGGGAAGAGCCGAGCGTCCTGGAACGACCGCACCAACCCATGCCGCGCCCGCCGCTCCGGAGCCCACCGCGTGACCACCTGGCCGCGATAGTGCACCGCCCCGCCCTGCGCTTTGGTGAACCCGGCCAGAATCTCGAAGAGCGTCGTCTTCCCCGCGCCGTTGGGCCCGATGATCCCGACGATCTCCCCTTCACCCACCGCAAAGGTGGCCTCGTCAACGGCCCGAACTCCCCCGAACGCCCGCCGAACCCCCGCCACGTAGAGCAGCGGCGCACCGGCCCGGTCGTGCACCAACGGCGCCGCCGGCAACCGCCCGCTCCCCCACCCTCCAGGCGCCCCCACCCCACCGCCCGCGCTGCCGCTCTCACTCCCGCTGCCGCTGCCGCTGCCGCTGCCGCCGCTGCCGCTGCCGCTGCCGCTGCCGCTGCCGCTGAGCGTTGATGAGTCGCCGTTCGCTCCGCGCGCCAACTCACCAAGGTCGCCCACCGCCTCGGCGAGCCCGTCCGATGTTGATGATTTGCCGTTCGCAGCGCGCGCCAACGCATCAACGCCGGCCTCCGGCGCCGGCAAGGCGGCCACGCCCGGCGGCCCGGCGGCCACGCCCGCCGTTGATGAACTGGCGTTCGCAGCGCGCGCCAACTCATCAACGCCGGCCTCCGGCGCCGGCAAGGCGGCCACGCCCGGCCGCCCGGCGGCCACGCCCACCGTTGATGAACTGGCGTTCGCAGCGCGCGCCAACTCATCAACATCGCTCACCCGCGCGGCGGGCGCGCCCAGCCTTGATGAAGTGGCGCTCGTGGCGCGCGCCAACTCATCAAGATCGGCTGCCGCGGTGGGGGCGCCCGGCGTTGATGAGATGCCGCTCGCTGCGGGCGCCAACTCATCATTGATGACTTGCGGCGAGGGGGTGGGTGGTGGCGCCGCGTGACTGGCGGGGACGCGCGGGCCACCACCCTCCGACCCGCGCCGGCGGAGGGGCACTCGCCGGCGAAGGTTGGCCAGCAGGCCGCCCAGGCCGTCGGGCAGCAGCAGGACGACCAGGAGCCATCCGAGGGTCAGGGCGGCCTGGCCGGGGATCCCCAGCGGGACCAATGCGGGCAGGCCGATGATGACGGCGGAGCCGAGCAGAGCGCCGCTGTTGCGGGCCATGCCGCCGACGACCGCGAGGGCGACCGCGTCGATACTGGCGGACGCGGGGAAGTTGTTGACGCTCAGCTGGGACTGGGCGAAACCGATGACGACGCCGCCGAGTCCCGCCAGCGCGCCACACACGGCGTAGGCCTGCAGCTTGCGCATCGGGGCGGCCACGGTCAGCGCACGACCCGCTTCCTCGTTGTCGCGCAACGCCAGCAGGAGCCGCCCGAAGCCACCGGCGCGCAGGCGGCTGGTCACCCACCAACCGATCGCGAGGAGCATCAGGGCGAAGAGGTAGTAGTCCGTGGCGGTCGAGACCACGTAGCCGTCCCAGGTGGGATAGGGCGTCGAGAGTCCGTCGCCCAGCAGCCAGGGCTGGCGCAGGAGCCAGCCCGAGGTGGCCAGCGCGAAGGCGAGGGTGGTCACGCCCAGGGCGACGCCGCGCAGGCGTAGCGCGGGCAGCCCGATGATGGCGGCCGACACCGCTCCGGCGGCGCAACCGGCGAGGACGGCGAGGAACATGTTGCCGGTCGACGTCGCCACGCGGACGGAGACGGCGGCGGCGATGCCGGCGAACGCGAACTGGCCCAGCGAAAGCTCCCCGGCGACACCCGTCACCAGGATCACCGACAAGCCGACCAGGGCGAAGCCGCAGACTTCGGTGAGGACCGACGCGGTCGCGTTGCTGACGACGTACGCGAGCATGACGCCGACCGCGACCAGAAGCCCGAGCCCGACGCGCCCCCAGGGGTCTTGGACGTCAGGCGCCCGCCGCCAAGGCGATGCGTCGACCTCGCGGCGACCGGCCGGACGCTGGCGCAGCAGCGCGATGAGGATCGCCACGCCCAGCACGACGTCGACGAAACCGGCGGTCTGGCCGGAGAGCAGGATCTGTTCGAGCACGCCGACGCCGAGGGACGCGAAGAACGCGATCGGCAGCGACGCCATCCGGGCGATGACGGCGCCGGCGAGGCCGCGCAGCAGGAGTTCGGGGCCGAGCGAGTCGATGGACTGCACGCCCTGGGTGGGGGTGAGCAGGATGGCGGAGAACGCGGCGACCGCACCGGCGATGCCCCAGGCCAGGCCGGCCATGCGCGGGGCGGCCACACCGTTGACCGTGGCGGCGTCGGGATGGTCGGCGGCGGCGCGGATGCCGATGCCGAAGCGGGTGCGGCGCAGGAAGAACGCGAGCGCGGCCAGCAGCACCGGCGTCAGCAGGAGCATGCCGGTGAGCGAGGGGCCGACGGCCGTCGTTCCGATGTGGAAGGACGGCAGGCCGGGCGGCTTGGGAAAGGTGGCCCCGCTGAAGCTGGAACGATCCACCAGCAGGGCGAGCACGAGGATGAACTGGGCCAGGCCGAGGGTGGCGATCATGCCGATGACCCGGGGCCGGCGGTGGAGGCGGCGGACGACGATGATCTCGATCAGCGCGCCGAGGCCACCGGCGACGGCGATGGCGAGGGGAAACGCCACCCAGTAGGTGAGGCCGCCGGCGAAGCGGGCCAGCACCGCGGCGCCGAAGACGCCGATGGCGCCGTGCGCGAAGTTGACGAAGCGGCTGGAGCGGTAGACCAGCACGATGCCGATCGCCAGGAGGCCGTAGGTGAGGCCGGTGAACAGGCCGATGGCGATGCGGTCGGGGCCGAAGTCGAAGCTCATGAGGCGTGACCGCCCAGCACGAGGCGGCGGGCCAGGTCGGGGGATTCGCGCAGTTCCGCGGGCGTGTGGGTGGCGATGATGGCGCCGTGCTCCATGAAGAGCAGGCGGTCGGCGACCGCCATGGCCACGTTGAACGACTGCTCGATGAGCAGGGTCGCCACGCCGACCGCGGCGAGCCGGCGCACCAGCTCAAGGAGGCCGCCGACGACGACCGGGGCGAGGCCGAGCGAGAACTCGTCGATGACGAGCGCGGCGGGGCGCTGGATGAGGGTCTTGGCGAGGACGAGCATCTGCCGTTCGCCGCCGGAGAGGGTCGAGGCCGGCTGGTCGGCGCGGGCGGCCAGGCGGGGGAAGACGGCGAGAGCCCCGTCGACGGCGGACTCGTCGCGGCCGTCGATGTAGCCGTGCATGCGCAGGTTGTCGCGCACCGACAAGGTGCCGAACGCCTGCTGCCCGATGACGGTCGACAGCCCTCGCCGCACCCGCCTCGGCCCGGGAATATCGGTTATGTCCGATTCATTGAGGAATATTTGACCGGCCGAAGGGCGACTCAACCCGGCGATCATCCGGACCAGCGTCGACTTGCCAACCCCGTTGGGGCCGCAGAGAGCCACGGTTTCGCCCCGGGCCACCGCCAGCGAGACGCCGAACAACACCTGGATCGTTCCATAGCCACCGGAGAGCCCGGAAACCTCAAGCACCGACATCGGTCACCCCACCGGCATAGGTGAAGCAGGGGCACCCGTCGTCGTACTTGAGCACCCGGTAACCGCTCCCCGCCGCGTACAGGGAAGGGCCGAGCTCTCCCCCGAACCCGGTGGCCGTCTGGAATGACGTGCCCAGCGCCTGCGCGCCCCGCCCCCACGACGCCGCGGTCAGCTCGCCGACATCGCGGGCCCCTGCCTGCAGCAGCAGCGCGGCGTCGCAGTAGGCGAACGCCACCCGCGCGTTCTCCCGCTGCTTGAAGCTGATCCCGGCGGCCGCGTAGATGCCCTGGCAGTTCCGCTCGGCGTCGGTCGACGGGAACGGCAGGGCGGTGTCCGGCACGTCGAGCGCCGGCGCGAACCCGATGCCCACCATGCCCTTGAGCGCGCCCGGCGGGATCGTCCCCGGGTTGGCCACCATGAACGACGGGTTGTCGAAGGTGGAGACGCCGTAGCGAGCGGTGAAGTTCTGCGCCGCCGCGGTGGTCATGAAGAACGGCGCGATCCTGGCCCCGCCGAGGAAGAACACGCGGTCGATGCTCTTGCCGCGGAAGTTGACGGCCGCCTGGTTGAGCCCGGTGTTGAGGGTGCCGAGGTCGGTCGTGTCGATCCAGCCGACCGTGCCGGCGACGCCGAGCTTCTTCAGCGCCGGCGTGACGACCTTCTCGTAGACGGCCCGGTTCGCGGGGCTGTCGGCGGCGACGATGCCGGCCACGGAACGCCCGCCGAAGAACTTCTCCCGGCCGAGCACGTCGAGGAACGAGGTGGCGAAGGCGGTGTACTCCGGGTAGGAGCCGGTCCACAGGTACGGCGCGAGCGAGGTGAACGTGCCCTGGTCGTTGGCGATCAGGGTCGCGTCGAGCATGAGCGTCCGGCGCTGCGCGTAGCAGGGCCGTGCGTTGGACTGCAGCTGCCCGGTGAGCACCACCGCGAACGCCTTGTCGTCCTGGGTGATCTTGCTGCACAGCGTGGTCTCGGCGGCCGGGGAGTCGGCGCTGGCCTCGTAGTTCTCGTAGACCGCGTCGAGCTTGCGCCCGGCGATCCCGCCGTGCGCGTTGACGTACGTCGCCAGCGCCTCGACCTGCTTGCGCGGGTCCCCCACGTCCGGGTCCTTGAAGCCGGTCAGCGAGGCCGTCTTCGACAGGTCCGTCCCGATGAAGACAACCTTGACGGAGTCGGCCGTCACCCCGGGCGACATTTCCGATTTGTCGGTGCTAGACCCGGGCATCAGCGCACCGCAACTCGTGTACGCGAGAACGCACGCGCCCAGAACGAGGCCCGCACGCCCCGCCAGCGACCAATTCACCGCGGTTCCTCCCCCAAGATCCGGTCCTCCAAAGGCGGGTATCGCCGCGCCAGAACCTGCCCCAGCGCGTCCAGATCGAGCACCGAGTCCCCTCCCCGGGGCCCGCCGCTCCCGATGAGGACTCGCAACCCCTCGGTGCTGAGCATCCCGCCGGCGTGCCGGCGCAACCGCCCGGCCATCGGGGCGTCGTCGAAGACGAGGTAAGCGCCCAACCCGCCGAGCCGCACCACAGCCGGCAGCACCGCGTCGGCCGCGCTCAACTCCGCGTACTCATGCCGCCGGCGTATCCGGATCAGCACCCCCGCCGCGATGAGCAGCACCCCCAGGGCATTCAAGGCAAACAATCCCCACGGGTACGCCTGATAGCTGACACGCACACCGGCCAGCCCTCCGATGTCGACAGTCACGACGTACTTGCCGAACGCGAACACCGGAATGTCCACCGGCACCGTGAAGGTCCGGCTCTGCCCGGGCCCGAGCGAGCCGACCGGCGCCTGGTAGTAGATGTCGTCGTTGCCGTTGCCGGCCATCCGCGCGCTGAGCGTCGCGCTCGTCAGCGTCGCAGTCGACGGATTGCGCACCGTGTAGGTGAGCTCGAGGTGATCGGGCCAGCCGAACCACGAGAGCAACGAGCCGCCGGAGAGCCGCGCGTCCTGCATCACCAGCTCCCGCGGGGCCGCCGTCGCCTTCGGCAGGCTTCCCGTGGCGTGACCGATCAGAGTCAAGGGCAGGTTGACGTACGAGTCGTCCGCGCCCTGAACAAGTCCGATGTGGACGACGCAGGGGCAGGGTTTGGGCGGATCGCCCACCTGCAGGTCGATCAGGAACGTTCCATCGGGGCGCACCGGGGTCGCAAGGGCCGCCCGGTTGTCGCACGCGACCGAGCCGGTGAGCCCGCCCTCGCCGCACGTGACGATTTGGACGAGTTGCCCGCCGGGCCAGCTCGAGCCGGTCACCCGGATCGTGTCGCCGCTCTTGGCCTTGTCGGTGGAGAGCTTGGCGGTCAGGCTGCCCGCCCGGGCCGGTGGCGCGCCGGCGACCAGCACGACCAGCACGGTCACCGCCGCGATCGCGGTTCGCCTCATTCGGTCACCCGGGCACGCAGGCGTTTGCTGCGCCGTCGACCGCTGAGCATCCACAGGACTGCCGCCGCGGCGGCCACCGGGATCGCGAGCGCGGTCCACGAGATGACGAACGCGCGGTCGGTTCGCTTGGCGTAGACGCCGCCGTCCGCGCGGACCACGACCGACGCGGTCACGATGTCGAGGGGCCACGCGCCGGTCGTCCGCATCGTGAAGGTGCCGTCGGCGCCCGGGACGAAGTCCCCGGACGGCGTCGATCCCGTTGCCTTCACGGCGTGCCCGAACAGCCCGGTGGTTTTCACGGTGGCCGTCGGGACCAGGTGCACGTTCCCTACGTTGGCGATCTGATACTTGAGCTTGCCGCCCGCGGCCGCCGGCAGCAGCGGGGTGTCGAGGTCGAGCTCGACCGACCGGACCGCGAGGCCCGGCACGACGACGCCGGCCACCCGCAGGTAGATCCGGGCGGCCACGGCCCGCTGGATGCGCACGGTCGCGCCCTCGGTCCCGGTGCTCGCGCCCGGCTCGGTCTCCATGGCGACGACGCCGCCCACGTGGTCGCCGGGCGTGGCGTTCTTCGGCACGGTGATGGTGAACGGGATGTCGGCCTGCTCGCCGGCGGGCACGGTCACCCTGGCCGCGGCGCTCCTGGTCCAGGCGCCGATGTCCTTCTGCGGCTCGTCGCTGGTGCGCAGCGCGAAGCCGCCGTCCCGGGCGGTGTTGTAGGCGTCGGCGCCGTAGATCAGGAACGACTTGGCCTTGGTGCCCAGGTTGGCGACGCGCACCGACTCCTTGACGGTCTGGCCGGCGCTCGCGTCGAGGAAGAAGTAGACCCGCGGGGTGGGCCCGGCCTTGACCGCCGGGGTGGGCGTGACCGCCCATTCGCCGTTGCCGGCCGCCCGCGCCGGGGCCGTCGGCACGGCCAGGACCGCGACGGCGGAGAGGGCAGCGATCGCGCGTAACCGCATGGCCCGAGTCCCTTCTTCCTTGGGGGTGGGGACGACCCGCGGGCCGTCCCCACCGATGGCTCAGCTCAAGGTGACGGTGAGCGTTGCCGAGTACGCGCCCGCGAGCTGGTTCGCGGGCACCGTGAGGGACAGATCCGCGGCCGCGTCGAACGACCCGCCCGTCCCGGTGGCCGACGCCGGCCCCGAGCAGAGCGTCGCGCCGTCCACGGCCACGCCGGCCGTGCCCGCCGCCGCGGTGACCGCGTTGGTCGCCCCGGCGTGCGCGGTGCAGGACGGCGTCCAGGTCAGGTTCGCCTTCGGGATGGAACCGGCCGGGACACCGCTGAAGTCGGTGACCGCGCCGGTGAGGCTCCAGCCGAAGGTGCTGCCCCGGTTGTCGGTCACGTTGATCGCGGGCAGGGCGCCGCTGGCCGTCTGCGGCGAGGCGCTGGGCGTGACGCCGGTGAACGCGATCGAGCTGCCGCCGGCGCCGCGCGCCATGGCGAGCGAGCCGGCCGTGACCGTTTCGGACAGGGTGTAGGTGAGCGAGCAGTTCCCGGTCGCGGCGTTGCCCGCCTTGGCCACGCAGGTGTCCGCCGACGCGGTCCAGGCGGCGGTGGCGAACAGGGCGCCGGCCTGGGCGCCGAGGTAGGCGGTGGCCGGGTCGTTGACCGTGAACGCGGCGTTGAGGCCGCCCGTCCCCGACGCGGTGGCGGTGACCGCCGGGTCGGAGCTGGCCGGGGGCGGGGGCGCGCCGGTGAGCGCCTTGTACCCGCCGACCGTGACGGTGCTGCCGGGGTTCCAGTTGGTGCCGGTCACGGTGATGGCAGTGCCGACACCGCCGCCCGCCGGGGTGATCGATATCGTCGGCGCGCCGAGGATGGTGATGGGTACGGTCACCGTGTTCGTGCCGTCGGTGATGGCCACCGTCCGGCCGCCCGCGGTGGCCCCGGCCGGCACGGCGAGGGTGCCGGTGCCCGCCCCGGTCGCGTCGGTCGCGCCGGATCCGGAGCCCTGGGCCGTACCGCCACCGGTCGAGTCCTTCAGCGAGGCGGAGAGCCCCGCGTTGGCCGCGAACCCGGTGACCGAGAAGTTGATGGTGTTGCCGACTCGGGCGTACCCGGCGACCGTCTGGCCCGTGACCGAGGTGATCGACGCGGAACCGGCGAAGACCGTGACGTTCTGCGCGATCGTGGTGTCCTGCGCCGCGGCCTTGTGGTCCCGGTCCCCCGCGTTCGAGCAGTACGTCGAGGCGGTGGAGTTGGCGAATTTGACCTGGGCGACGGTGAGCGTGCTCGTGCCCGCCCCGCCCGCCACGTACGTCCCGGTCGCCGTGATCTTGCCGAGCGCGACGTACGGGTCGACCGCGGTGGCCGGGTAGTTCGCCTGGTTGAGGGTCACCGTTCCGGTCTGGCTACCGGCGATCTTGACGGTGACGACGACCGGCACGGACCCCGCGGTGAGCGGGGCCGGGCCGTTGATGGCGCCGGCGTCGGCCACGAGGGTCACGGTCACGGTCTGCCCCGGCGTCGGCGTGGCCGGCGTCTGGGTCAGCGTGAACGTGTCGTCCCACGTGGTCGGCGAGGTGCCGGTGCCGGCGTCGCTGAAGTAGATCCGGCAGCCAAGCGAGTTGGCGGTCGGTCCGTACGCGGCGGCCGGCTGTGCCCCGACGGCGACGAGCGCCGCGGCGAGGCTGGTGCCGAGCGCCACCGCAAGAGCCTTGCGAGCGGTTTGTTTCATCGTTGTGGCCGCGTCCCCTCTCTGAGATGGGTGTGCGCGCGGTAGCCTCCGGCCGTTTCCCATAGAGAAACGGTGTTTTCCATCAGCGTGGTCTTAATAAAGTCCGGCCCACCTGTCGTGTCAAGCCTCCGGACGGCCGTATCTCGCCCTGCGATACACCGTTTCCCTAAACGCGGCCTTGCTCGTCAGGCTGGAAACAGGTCCGACACAGGTCCGCCATGTCCCAGCCGGAGGGCGGCCGTTTCCAAGAGCGAAACGGCTTCGGCCGGGAGCGCCCGCGCGGCGTTGGCGGCGAACTTGGCGGCCACTTCGCCCTCGCCCAGCGGGTTCTCGGGGCCGCCCCGCGAGCCGGCGACGCGATGCTCGAGGGTGCGGCCGTCCCGGGTGCGCACGCGCAGCACGGCCGCGAAGGCGCGCGGAAACGCCTTGGTGGCCTCGGCATCGGCGTGCACGCGCACCTTGGCGGCGAGTGCGAGGCGGGCCGGGCCGAGCTCGGCGAAGTCGTCCAGCCCCACACCAAGCCCGCCGCCTCCGGTCAGGGCGATGGCGATCGTGTACGGCCCGCTGAACTTCGCGTGATACCCCGAGCGGGGATGAGTTTTCTCCTCGGGCGGCTCGGCGATCGTCCGCAGCACCGGCTCCGCCACGCCCAGCTCGATCGACTCCACATCGGAGGGCCGGAGACCGTCTCTGCGCAGCGCCAGGGCGCAGTCGATCCCGGGATGCGTGAAATGGTTGGCCGGGTATGGCTTGTAGACGGTCCGCAGCAGCTCCCAGCGCTCCCCCAGGCCGCCGGTGATGGCGCCGGCGTCGAAAGCCCCGGTATGCGCCGTGAAGAAGCCGAAGCGGCCCTCCAGGACGGTCGGCGGCCCGGTCAGCCCCTCGGCCGCCAGGGTCGCGGCCACGATGCCGGAGTGGGCCGCCCAGCCGCAGTGCGCCCGCTTGATGGTGCCGCCGGTGCGGTTGGCCTCGAGAACGCCGGCGCCCATGGACGCGGCGATGCCGATGGCGTCGGCGATCTGGCGGGAGGAAAGCCCGTACAGTCGCGAGACCGCCACCGCCGCGCCGATCGTGCCGCAGATAGAGGTCGCGTGCTGCCCGCGTTCGAAGAACAGGTTGGCGCCGGTCGACGGGTCGCAGCCGGCCATGCCCAGGCGGTTGGTGACCTCGATGCCGGCCGCGATCGCGGCGATCAGGTCCCCGGGCGCGCCGACCTCGGCCACCGCCAGGGCAGCCGGGACCACCGAGGCGCTCGGGTGCAGCACCGATGGCAGGTGGGTGTCGTCGTAATCGAGCGAGTGCGCCAGCACGCCGTTGACCAGGGCCGCGGAGGGCGCCGGCAGCCGGGCGCCGTAGCCGATGACCGTCGATTCGGGAACGCCGCGCCATCGCTGCATCGCCGCGAGGGCGGCCGCGGCGGCGCCGGCATCGGGTTCCGCGTACGCCGCGAGCGCGTTGCCCAGCACGTCGAGGACCCGCCGCGGCACGTCCTCGCACACCGTGCGCGGAGGTGCGACGCCGGCCGCGAACTCGCCCAGGATCGCCGCGAGCGTCACCGCGCCGCCTCCGTCAGCCGGCCCGCCCACCCGATGCGCCCGCTCACGGCACCACCGCCAGCGGGCGCACGGGCGAGCCGGTCGCGCCGACCAGCTTCAGAGGGGCGAGGATCAGCTGGAAATCCTTCACCCCCGCGTCGGCCAGGCCGGCGAGCAGCATGGTCTCGACTATGTTGATCCCGGCCTCCACCAGCAGGATCCGGTGCACCGGGAGAGTCGCGTGTCCGGCGCCGGGCGCGATCCGCTCGTACGCGATGGTCTCGCCGCCGGTGACCGCCACGCCCCGCGCGACCAACCAGTTCGCCGCCTCTTCCCCGACCCCCGGCACGCCGCCCTCCGCACCAACAAACCCGGATTTATCCTCGAAAAGCCGGGACCAGCCCGTGCCGACGAGCACGGCGTCCCCCGGCCGGATCTCCATGTCGCCGGCCGCCGCGGACAGATCGGACGCCGTCACCTCGTAGCCCGGCGGCAGCACCGGAACGCCGTGCAAGGCGGCCACATCGAGGAACACTCCCCGGCCCACGAACGGCGGGAACTCGTCGATGCCGAGCCGGGCGAACCCGGCGTCGGACTGCACTTCCGCGGCGCGCAGACCGCCGTGCAGCAGGCCGTCCTGCGACACGTGCGCGAGCGCGTCGATGTGCGTCCCCACGTGCGTACCCGTCACGACGATGTCGTTGGCGGCCGAGCCACCGCCCGGCCGCACCTGATCCCCGTGCCGGCGCACCAGCGCGTGCGTGTACGCCGGATGGTTCGGCGACTGCGGCATCCCCCGCCGCATCGGCTGGGCAAGATCGAAAACTTTCACCTAGATGACCCCTTCGGCCCGCAGTGCGGCCCGCGCGTCCTCGTCGTACCCGAGTCCGGCGAGCACCTCGTCGGTGTCGGCGCCTCGCGGCCGGCCGGTCCAGCTGATCCGGCCGGGCGTCCGCGACAGGCGGTACAGCGGGCCCGGCATGCGCACCGGCCCGAGCACGGGATCGTCGGCCGTGGTCACCGAGTCCCGCGCCTGGAACTGCGGGTCGGCGAACACGTCGGCGATGTCGTAGACGGGCGCGACCGCGGCCTGCGCGTCGTCGAAGGCCTTGACCACGGTCGCCAGATCGCGCTCGGCGACCCACCCGCCGACCGCCGCGTCCAGCTCGCCGGCGTGCGCGGCCCGCCCCACGCCGGTCGCGAACCACGGCTCGCCGATGAGCTCGGGCCGGCCCACCAGCCGCATCACGCGCTCGGCGATGGCCTGGGCGCTGGTCGAGATGGCGACCCACTTGCCGTCCGCCGTGCGATACGTGTTGCGCGGCGCGTTGTTGACCGACCGGTTGCCGGTCCGCTGCTGGATGACGCCCAATTGGTCGTACACCATCGCCTGCATGCCCAGAACCGTGAGCATCGGCTCGACGATGGCCAGGTCGATCACCTGACCGCCGCCGCCGTGCACGTCGCGGTGGTAGAGCGCCGTCATGATGGCTTGCGCGCAGGTGAGCGCCGCGATCCCGTCGGCCAGCCCGAACGGCGGCAGCGTCGGCGGCCCGTCCGGCGCGCCGGTGATGGCCGCGAACCCGCTCATCGCCTCGGCCAGCGTCCCGAAACCCGGCCGGCCGGAGTAGGGCCCGAATTGTCCGTATGTCGTCACCCGGGCGATCACCAGGCCGGGATTGTCGGCATGGAGGACCGAAGGAGCGAGCCCCCAGCGCTCGAGCGTGCCCGGCCGGAAGTTCTCGATCAGCACGTCCGCGTCCGCGATGAGGCGCCGGGCGACCGCCGCCCCCTTGCCCAGATCGAGGTTCACCGTCTTCTTGTTGCGGCCCAGCATCGTCCACCACAGCGGCACGCCGTCCTTGGCCGGCCCGTGCCCCCGCGCCGGATCGCCCCGACTCGGATGCTCGACCTTGATGACCTCGGCGCCGTAGTCCCCGAGCACGGTGGCCGCGAGCGGACCTGCGAAAAGGGTGGAGGCGTCGACGACCCGGACGCCGTCCAGCGGTGAGGCGGGCATGGCCCACCCTAACCGCCCTGTTCCGCAAAAGGAAACCTCGTTACAGTGTGCGAAACGAGCCTGGAGGTTCGGCATGAGCCGATACGACTTGGTGGTGCGCGGCGGCACGCTGGTGCTGCCCCATGTGGGGACGGTCCGCGCCGACCTGGCGACGAAGGACGGCAAGGTGGCCACTCTCTCGTCGGACATTCCGGCTTCGGAGGGCGAGTCCGTCCTCGACGCGACCGGCAAGCTCGTCTTCCCCGGCGCCGTCGACGCCCACTTCCACCTCGGCATCTACCGCCCGCTCGAGGTCGACGCCGCCGAGGAGACCCGCAGCTCCCTGGTCGGCGGCGCCACCACGGTCCTGTCGTACTTCCGCACCGGCCAGCACTACCTCAACAAGACCGGGCCGTACCGCGAGATCCTCCCCGAGGTCCTCCAGGCCGTCGACGGCCACGCGTGGACCGATTACGGCTTCCACCTCGCCCCCATGGACACCGCCCAGGTCCGCGAGATCCCCGACCTCGTCGACGGGCACGGCGTCTCCAGCTTCAAGTACTACATGTTCTACAAGGGCTTCAATCTCGCGGCCGACTCGCGAGACGCCAAGGCGTTCACGATGAGCGACGAATACGACCTGGGCCACCTCTACCAGCTCATGGAGGCCGTTTCGGCGGCAAATGCCGCCGGGGACCGACGTGTCTCCCTCTCGCTGCATTGCGAACAGGCCGAGCTCATGCGGCTTTTCATCGACCGCGTACGGGCGGCAGGCGACCCCCAGACCCTGAAGGCCTACTCGGATGCGCGTCCCCCGCTGACCGAGCGCGTCGCGATCGGCGAGGCCACCACCCTCGCCCGCGCCACCGGCTGCCCGGTCAACCTCCTGCACCTCTCCTCGGGCGAGGCCCTGGCCGCCGCCCAGGAGGCGAGGGCGGCAATGCCCGGCACCGACATGCGCTTCGAGGTGACCCTGCACCACCTCTGCCTGACCCACGAGGAGCTCGACGCCCAGGGCGGCCTGGGCGGCAAGGTGAACCCACCGATCCGCTCGGCCGCCGACAACGAGGCCCTGTGGGCGGGCGTCCTCGACGGCTCGGTCAACTGGGTGGCCTCCGACCACGCGTGCTGCCTGGAGGAAAACAAGGGCGACGCCCTGTGGCCCGCCCTCCCGGGTTTCGGCGGCACGGCGCTGCTCTACCCCATCCTCATCAGCGAGGGCATGCACAAGCGCGGCCTGTCCCCCACCCGCGTCGCCGAGCTGGCTTCCGCGAACCCGGCCCGCGCATACGGCCTGGACGGCCGCAAGGGCAACCTCCTCGTCGGCTACGACGCCGACCTGACCGTCGTCGACCCTTCGCTCGAGCAGACGGTCTCCGCCTCGCTTTTGCTGTCAGGTCAGGACCACTGCCCGTTCGAGGGCCACAAGGTCCGCGGCTGGCCCGTCGCTACCGTCCTGCGCGGTCATCTCGCCTATCAGGCCGGCACCGTGCTCGGTCCGCCGCGTGGCTCCTTCATCGCCCGCTGAGCCCCCGCCTGTTTCTTGCGCTTGGACGGTTGGGGGTCCGGGGTGACCAATCACGGCGGGTGGAGCGTTTCTATGCCGTGATTGGTCACCCCGGACCCCCAACCTTGCATGGCTTTCAGCTGCGGCTTGGCGATGGGTCGCTCGCTGCTGGGTGCACGGTCAGGCTGGGCGGTCACCTTGCGGTGGGTGGTCTGGCTGCCGCGCTGTGGTTCCGGTGAGGGAGCACGTCGAGCAGGCCAAGCTAGGCGCGGGGCTAAGCGGACGAACCGCGCCGGTCGCGCCCGCCACGCCACGAAAACGCAACGCCGCGCCGGGTTACCGCGGCCGTGAGAGCTTCCGGCGGGTCGCCTTGGGCTGCGGCCAAGTGCTGAGCGTGGCGGCGCGGTTCGTCCGCTTAGCCCCGCGCCCAGGTTGGCCCGGGTGAGCGACTACCTCACGGCGACCACATCGCGGCAGCCAGACCGCTCGGGTGAGGTGAACGCGCGGCTGGGTCCTGTAACCAGCGGCCCGCGACCCAGCGCCTGGCGCAGGCGGATCGCCATGCAAGGTTGGGGGCCGGGGTGACCAATCACGGCATAGAAGCGCTCCACCCGCCGTGATTGGTCACCCCGGCCCCCAACCGTCCCAGCGTGAGTTCGCCGACGGCCGGGTCAGTCGGCGATGGCCTGGTAGACGGTGGTCCAGATGTCGTTCCACAGGGGGAGGCGCTGATCGCCGGCGTGGGCTCGCTGCATGATGATGACGGAGGTCAGGTCTTCGGCCGGGTCGTTGTACCAGGCGGTTCCGTACAGGCCGGGGCAACCGTAGGTGCCTACCGACGGGCCGATGTGGGTGCGGCGGGTGCGGACGTTCATGCCGAAGGCCCAGCTCACATCCGAGAAGTAGCCGGGCCAGAAACCCGAGACCGCCTTCTGGGCCGGCGTCAGGTGGTCGCTGGTCATCAGGGTCACGGACGGGCGGGAGAGGATCGCGCCGCCGCCTGAGTGCAACGCGGTGGCGAAGGCGTAGAAGTCGTCGGCGGTGGAGACGAGGCCGCCGCCACCGCCCTCGAACGCCGGTGGACTGCTCCACATGCCGTCGGGGGCGTCGTCGACGGTGGGGGCGTCGCCCGCTACGTAGGCCGTTGCGAAGCGGCTGAGGTTCTCCGGGAGCACGCTGAAGGCGGTGTCCTTCATGCCCAGCGGGTCGAAGACGCGCTCGCGCAGGGCCTCGCCGAACGGCTTGCCGGTGGCCCGCTGGATGAGCGCGCCCGTCACGTCGGCGCCGGTCTCGTACATCCAGCGTTCGCCGGGCTGGTGGACCAGCGGGAGCGCGCCGAGCCGGCTCACCCACTCGTCCAGCGGTGGCTCGCCGAGGGTGTTCCGGGCGGCGGCGATCGGGGACTCGTCCAGGACCATGCCGGTGCCGAGGGTGAAGGCCAGTAGGTCTCGCAACGTGATCGGGCGCGCGGCCGGGACGGTGTCGTCCAGCGGGCCGGCGGGGTCGGCGAGCACTCTCATGCCGGCCAGCTCGGGGAGGAACTCGTCGACCGGGTC
The DNA here is from genome assembly GCF_050942195.1 of Actinoplanes sp. CA-142083. Classification (NCBI taxonomy): domain Bacteria; kingdom Bacillati; phylum Actinomycetota; class Actinomycetes; order Micromonosporales; family Micromonosporaceae; genus Actinoplanes; species Actinoplanes sp. CA-142083. The sequence goes on along the minus strand of NZ_CP192076.1, from coordinate 4,253,340 downwards.
GTCCAGGCGCAGGGTGCAGTCCTCGACGAGCGTCATGGCGCAGGCTGCGACGATCGGTTTCGTCATCGACGCCATGCGGACGATGGTGTCGCCTGCCATCGGCGTACGGGATCCCGGCCCTTGAAATGCTAGAGAGCCAGTGGCTTCGACGTGCACCTCGCCGTGGCGGGCGAGGACGGCCACCAGGCCGGGGGCCAGGCCGGACTCGACAAGACGCTCGAGCAGCGCGCGCACCCGGGGCAGCCGTTTCGGTGAAAAGCTGGACACGTTCGCAAGCTACACGGGTCAGGCCGGCGGCGAAGCCCCGCCGGCCCGACCGGGACTCACATGCCGTCGCCGGACCATTCGCCGCGCGAGCGCGAGCGCACCGGCAGCGTCGAGATGACGGGCGCGTGCGTGTGCTCGTCGTAGTTCTCGGGGTGGCCGCCCCACTTGACCCACTCGTCGGTGGTGTACCAGTTGGTGAGCTCGCCGTCGGAGCGGATGATCCAGTCGATCTCGGTCTCGGCGATGAAGTGTCCGTGCTTCACGCCGGCCGGGCGGAAGCAGTAGGTCTTCTCGTCGATGTCGCCGAAGTTGTAGGCCATCCGGCCGCTGAGCGTGTAGAACTCCTCGTAGCACGGGTGGTGCGCGAGCCGGTGGTCGGACCAGCCCTTCGGCGCCCGGATCAGCCGGGTGTAGAAGCCGGTTTTCGGGTCGCGGTGCAGCAGCTTGATGTAAAGCGGCGTCAATGGCCCGACGGTCGGCGCCGCCACCCACTCCATGGCGTTCGAGTCGATCACGGCCGCCTCGCCGGCGATGCCATTCGCCGCCGCCTCCGCGAAACTAGTCGCCGGGTCGAAGCCGCAATCGCCGTACTCGCGCCAGTGCAGCACATGCGAGCCCTCGCGGATTTTCAACCATTCCATGGGTACGCCTTTGGGCACCTGAACGTAGCCGCCCGGTCCGAGCTCCTTGCCGCCGTACTCCAGCGAACCCGAGACCACGTAGAACTCGGTGTCCGCGCGCGGGATGCCGGGCGCGCGCCCCCAGTCGGCGGTGGCGTGCAGGGAGAGCGAGGACGAGCCGTCCTCCTCGTCGGTGGAGAGTCGCCGCTCCAGGATTTTGCCCTCGCCGTACGGCAGCTCGCCGGCGTGGAAGATGTAGTCGTCCTCGTGGATGAGTTCCACGTGTGCCCTCACGGCGTACTCCTCAGCTCGCGTTTCAACACCTTGCCGGCGGCGTTGCGGGGCAGCGCCGCGACGACCTTGAACTCCTTCGGCACCTTGTATCCGGCCAGCCGTGCCCGCAGGTGCCCGTCCAGCGCGGCCGTCTCCAGGGGCGAACGGCAGACCACGTACGCGACGACCCGCTCGCCCCAGCGCTCGTCCGGTTCGCCGACCACGGCGGCCTCGACGATCCCGGCGTGGGTGAGCAGGACCTCCTCGACGTCGCGGGGATACACGTTCACCCCGCCCGTGATGATCACGTCCTTGACCCGGTCGACGATCGAGATGAAGCCCTCCTCGTCGGCGACCACGATGTCGCCCGAGGTCAGGAAGCCGTCGCCGGTGGTGCACGCGGCGGTCGCGGCCGGGTTCTCGTGGTAGCCGTTCATCAGGTACGGCGAGCGGCTGTACAGCTCCCCCGGCATGCCGGGCGGGACCGGCTGCCCGTCGGGGCCGACGATGCGCACCTGGGTGGCGAACCACGGGTGGCCGACGCTGCCGGCCTTGCGCCGTGCGTCCGGCGGCCGCAGGTTCGTGACCACGCCGGCCTCGGTCGAGCCGTACAGCTCGTGGACCCCGGCGCCGGGGAACGCCTCGAACACCCACTCCTTGAGCACCTTGGGCAGGGCGGCGGCGTTGAAGTACAGCGTGTCGAGCGAGGGCAAGACCGGGATCTTATGCACCGCGCCGCGGATGAGCTGGGCGTGCGTGGGGACGAGGAAGACCGACTGGGCCTGCTCGCGCTGGATCATGTCGAGCAGCGCGTGCGGGTCGAACGCGCGCAACATGCTGACGGTGGCGCCGCAGTAGACGGCCGCGTAGGCGAACGCGAACCCGGCGCCGTGGTACATCGGCGCGACCGCGATCGTGCGGCGGCCCGGGCCGAGGCCCCATTCGAGCGCGGTGGCATAGAAGGTGAGACAGCGCGAGCGGTGCGAGATGAGCACGCCCTTGGGGTCGCCCGTCGTCCCGGCCGTGTAGGCGATGCAGAACGGGTCGCGCTCGTCGACGGCGATCCAGGGGTCCTTCGGCTCGGCGGCGGCGATCCATTTCTCGTACGCGTCGCCGATGGTCTTGGTCTTCTCGGGACCCTCGCCGTGCGGCCCGTCGGTGATGAGCACCCGCGCGCCGGAGTGGCCGAGGATGAAGTCGATCTCGGGGGCGGCCAGGCGGGGGTTGATCGGGACGAGCACGAGGCCGGCCTTCGCGATGCCGGCCGCGATCTCGGGGTATTCGAGGCGGTTGCCGCTCAGCAGCGCGACCCGGTCGCCGGGTCGCAGGCCCTCGGCGAGTAACGCGTTGGCGAGCCGGGATGAGCGGTCGTCCAATGCCCCGAAGGTCAGCATCCGGTCGGCGTCGCGCACCGCGATCGCGGCCGGGGTCGCCCGGCCGAACTCCCGTATCCCGCCCGCGATCGTCAGATCAGCGCCGCCGGTCCGCATCATACGAGAATGGAAACACCGTTTCCCTTCCGCACGCAAGAGCCTGCTTACCGCGAAAGATCACCCGGGAAATCTCCGGCCCGGCCCAGCTGGGCGGGGACCTGGTCGAGGCCGAGTTCCTGGCCGATCCATGTGCCCGTGTCGGCCGCCTCCGCGAGGGAAACGCCCGTTGCCAGACCGGAGCGGTTGAGCAGGTAGGCGAGGTCCTCGGTGGCGATGTTGCCGGTCGCGGCGGGGGCGAACGGGCAGCCGCCGATCCCGCCCAGGCTGGCGTCGAGCGCGACGAAGCCGTTGGCGGCGGCGGTGATGGCGTTGGCGTAGCCGGTGTTGCGGGTGTTGTGGAAATGGGCGCGCAGCGGCGCGTTACTGACCTCCCGGACGGCCGCTGTCAGCTCGGTCACCTGCGCCGGGACGCCGACGCCGATCGTGTCGGCGACACAGAGCTCGTCGAGCTCTCCGGCGTTGGCGACGATCTCCCGCACGCGATCGGCCTTGACCTCGCCCGTGAACGGACAGCCGAAGGACGCCGCGACAGTGAGGGTCACTTGCATGCCGTTTTCGCGGGCGCGCGCGGCGACCGGCCGGAACGCGTCGAGCGACGCCATCGTCGTCATGCCCTGGTTGCGCCGCGAGAACTCGTCGGTCGCCACCACCACGTAGTTGATCTCGTGCGGCCGAGCTGCGGGGTCGAGCGCGAGGATGCGGTCGAGGCCGCGGCCGTTGAGCACCAGCGCGATGTATTTTATTTTCTCGTCGCGCGGCAGGCCCTTGAGCACGTCTTCCGCGTCGGCCATCTGCGGGACCCGGTCGGGGCGGGCGAAGGCCACCACCTCCAGCCGCCGCAGGCCGGCCGCGACGGCCCGGCGCACGTACTCGAGCTTCGTCCCGGTGGGCAGGACACGCTTCTCATTCTGCAGACCGTCGCGCGGACCGACCTCGACGATTTCCATGTTCACACGCTCCTGTTTCCACTCCCGAAACCACGTTTCCCGCAGCTAGGGTAGCCATGTGACCATCGTTCTGCGGCCGGGCCGCGAACGGCAACCTTTGATCGCGGATGCCGCCGGGGTGATACTGGGCCGGTCTCCGACCGGCGGGAGTGATCTGCCTTGACCGAGCTCGACCGTGACTACGCCGCCGCCGGTTTCGCCCGGCGTCTCGGGTGGGGCACCAGCCCGGCGGTGCTGCTGGTCGACCCGGCGCTGGCGTACACATCGCCCGACTCGCCGCTGTTCCTGCGCTCCGGCGCGGCCGCCGCGGCCGCCATGGATTCGCTCTCCGCGACCGCCCGCGCCGCCTCGATCCCGGTGGTCTGGACCCGCGTGCACTACGCCGACGAGTCGTGCGGCGAGGCGCCGCTGTTCGCCGCGAAGGTGCCCGCGCTGAAGGTCTTCGCCGACGGCAACCCACTCGGCGGTTTCGCCCCGCCGCTCTCCCCCACCGCCGGCGAGCTGGTCGTGACCAAGCACTACGCGAGCGCCTTCGCCGGCACCTCGCTGGCCGCCTGGCTTGCCTCGCACAGCGTCGACACCCTGGTCATCGGCGGCTACTCGACGAGCGGATGCGTGCGCGCCTCGGCCCTCGACGCGCTGCAGCACGGCTTCCGCCCGATCGTCGTGCGCGAGGCCTGCGCCGACCGCGACGGCGGCCCGCACGAGAACAACCTTTTCGACCTGAACGCGAAGTACGCCGACGTCATCTCGCTGGAGGAGGCGCTGCCCGCCCTTCAACGGTGAGGGGCGGGCAGGCTCCATTCAGCTTCCGCTGAGCGTCTGGGTCACGCCGGTCGTCAGCAGCCCCTGGTAGTACGCGCCGCCCGGGTAGTACGTCGCGGTCGTGGTGCCGTCGGCCGCGTCGACCGCCCACGCCACCGCGAGGGTCTGCAGCGCCGTGATGTTCTTCGCCTGCGGCGTGCCGTCCAGCAGCGTGCACAGCGAGTCGGTGCTGGCGCCCTCGGCGTCGCAGTGGCAGCCCGTCACCAGCCGGACCCCGAGGAACGGCCGGTCGAGCGCGTCGGTCAGCGCGACCGTCCCGCTGGCGTTGCTGTTACCGAGATACGGCGGCGACGAGATCGCCAGGATCGGCAGCGAAGTGGTCTTGAGCCCCGCCAGCGCCGCCGGCTCGTTGTTGCCGAAGACCGACTTCACCGGGTCGAGCAACTGCACGAACTTCAACTTCGCAAAAGCCGGCGGGTACGTGGTACGCAGCCGGTTCGCGATGTAGGTGGCCGACTCACCACCGGCGGAGTGCCCCGCGATGACGTACTTCGACGGCAGCGCCTGCCCCGACCGCCCCGCCGCGGCCGCCGCCTTGGCGTAGCTCTTGGCCAGGTTGCCGGTGGAGCTGGTGGCCGTGCCCAGCCAGGCCGCCACGTTGTTGAGGAACGGGGTGTTGTTGCCGAGGTTGTTGACCGTGCACCCGTAGATGTCGGCCGAGGGCAGCGTCGGCGCGAAGACCAGGAAGCCGGCCGCCGCGTAGTGCTCGGCCAGGTCCTGCATGTTGCCGTTGGAGCGGGAAAAGCCGTGCTGCAGGTAGACGAGCGCTTTCGGGCTGCTGGTCGCCGGGAAGTACCAGTCGGCGGCCGGGTGGTAGGTGAGGAACGCGCAGGGGACGTCGACCGTGGTGCTGACCTCGGTCCAGGTAGCGGCGTCGGCGGCCGTGGGGATGGCGGCGCTTGCTGCGAGCATCGAGACGGACAGGGCAAGGGTGGCGAGGATTCGGCGCACAGGACCCTCCACTTAGGTCATCTGTAACACTCTCCGAAACGGTGTTTCCTTTCTCCTCGCTTATTGGCACCCTGTCAAGAAGCCGAACCACCGTCACCGTACGTGTCTGGATGTTGACTTACAGCGATATCCTCGTGGCAAAATCCATTTCTGCGCGAGAGGCCACTGTCATGGAATGGGTCGGCGCGAACAAGGACATCCTCAGTCTGCTGATCGCTCTGCTGGCGATCCTGGTGTCGCTCGCGACTGTTTTGATCAGCCTGCGGAATGCGCGGACGAACAGCTTCATCGCTATTCAGAATGTGATGCTCAGCGCCGAGATGCAGCGCGGCCGGCTGTTGGTCTACCGGGCGATCGTGATGGGGGACGTCCCGCCGCGCGACTCCGACGAGGAATATCTGATGGTCCGGTCCCTCGCGGTCTTCGACCAGCTGGGCATGTTCGCGCGGCACGGGATCGTGCCGCGAAAGTGGGTCCTCCGGTTCTGGCACCCTCGCCTTCAACTGATGAGACACGGCTTCGGAATGGAGGCCGATCCCGCGCGCCCGTACATTCTTCAGGAACGGCCCGACCTCCAAGATCTGATCGAGCGCGCGGAACGCTATCCGTGCGACCGGGCCTGCTGCGTGAATGGCCGGAAAGAGCACCGGCTGCAACGCCCGGAAAGGGCGAGCCGGCCCTAACGTGCGTGCACCGACTCCTTCCGGGAAGCGGGCCGGGACTCCCCGGCCCGCAACCCCGACGGCTTGGCAGGCCACCAGAAGCGATCGCCGAGCTTCAGCGCCAGGGCGGGCACGACCACCGTCCGTACGAGCAAGGTGTCGATCAGCACGCCCACACCGACCACGATGCCGATCTGGGTCAGCACGACCACCGGGAGGACGCCGAGGACGGCGAAGACGGCCGCCAGCAGGATGCCGGCCGAGGTGATGACGCCGCCCGTCGCGGCCAGGGCGCGCAGGATGCCCTCGTCGCGGGCCCTGGTGATCAGGAAGATGTTGTAGTCGACGCCCAGGGCCACCAGGAACAGGAAGCTCAGCAGCGGCACGTTGGCGTCGAGCGGGCCGTTGATCAGCAGCGTGGCCGCGCCGAGGCTGGCGGCGTAGCTCGCGACGACCGTCACGAGCAGCAGCACCGGCGCGACGATCGACCGGAGCAGCGCCACCAGAACGATCAGCACGACGGCGAGGACCAGGGGAATCACGACCCGGTCGTCCCGCCGGCTCGCCTCGCGCTTGTCGAGCTCGGCGGCGGGCGCGCCACCGACCAGCACGTCCGGGTTCTTCCGCATCTCCTGCACGGTGCGGTCGCTCGCCGGTGTGCCGGCGGCGCTGGTGAGCTGGACGCTGAACTGCGCGAGGGTGCCGTCGGTCGAACGCTCGGGCGGCAGCACGGCGGCGACGCCCTCGGTCTTGCGCAGCGCGGCGGCCACCTCGTCGGCCTTGGCGGCGTCGGTGACGACCGTGGCGGGCTGGGCGGCGCCGGCCGGGAAGTGCCGGGCCAGGGCCTCCTGCGCGTCGATCGACGGGACCCGGGTGCGGAACTGCTCGGACTGGTCGAGGCCGACGTCGAGCCGGAACAGGCCGGCGGCGAAGAGCGCGAGGACGGCCAGGCCCATCGACAGCACCAGCCCGGGGCGCCGGCCGACGCCGCGTGCCACCCGGGACCAGAATCCGGTCTCGGTCGGGTCGGCGCTGCCGACGTGCGGCACCCGGGGCCAGAACACGCCGCGGGGCAGCGCCACGACCGCGGCCGGCAGCACGAACAGCCCGAAGAGCAGGGCCACGAGCACGCCTACGGCGGCCGCTACGCCGAGCGTACGGTTGGAAGTGATTTGAGCCGCAAGCAGCGTGATCAGCGCAAGCACGACGGTGCCCGCACTTGCCGTGATCGCCGGCGCGGCCGCGCGCCAGGCCCGGCGCATCGCCTCGGCGCGCGAGCTGCTACGCCGCAGCTCCTCCCGATATCGCGAGATCAGGAGCAGCGCGTAGTCGGTGCCCGCGCCGAAGACCAGCACCGAGACGATCCCCGCCACCGACGCGTCGGTGCGCTCCCCCACCAGCCGGGCGATCCAGGGCAGCAGTTTCGCCACCACCTGGTCGGCGAGGCCGATCACCACGAGCGGGACAATCCACAAAATCGGGCTTCTGTACGTGATCAGCAGCAGAACCGCGACGATAGCGGCCGTGGCGAGCAGCAGAGTGAAGTCGGCGCCGTCGAAGGCTTTCGAGATGTCCCGGCTGACCGCCGCACCGCCGGTGACCTGCGCATCCGGCACGGCGGCCCGGATCCGGTCGACGGCCGCGTGTTGCGCGTCGTCGTCCAGCCCGTCGTCGAGCTGCACGACGACCAGCGCCGCCTGGCCGTCCTCGGAGGTCACCGGCTTGGCCACCTCCTTGACGCCGTCCAGGTCGCGGAGCTTGCCGGCGTCGGCGGTGGCGGTCTGCCCGGCCTGGGCGCCCTCGACGATCACGACCACGCTCTCGGCCCGCCCGCTCGCGAAGCGGTCGCTCAGCTCGGTGACCCGGGTGGACTGCGCGCCCGCGGGCAGGCCGTCGGTGGCCTCCTTCTCGGGCTGGGCCGGGGAGAACGCGAAGGCCAGCCCGGCGAACAGGAGGGTAGCCAGGAGGACTACGACAACCCTGATCCGGGTAATCACCATCATTGTGTCCCAACGTTTCGATGGTTGAATTATTCGACCATGGAAACGATAGAATGACGGCCGTGCCGACGCAACCCGAACGCGAGACCGTCATGGGTGACCTGATCGACGCCCTGCGCCGTTTCACCGTGGAGAGTGACGTCTTCGTCGACGTGTTCGCCCGGGCGCACGGCCTCGGCCGCAGCGATCTGAACGCGATCATGTGGATCAGCGCCGGCACTTCCTCCGGCGACCCGATCACCGTCGGCGAGCTGGCGCATCGCCTGCGGTTGAGCCCGGCGGCGGCGACCGCGCTGGTGGACAGGCTGGAGGGGGTCGGGCACGTCAGCCGTACGCGTGATCCGCAGGACCGCCGCCGCGTCACCGTCACGATGAGCGAGACGGCCCTGTCCGTGGCTACGGCGTTCTTCGTGCCGCTGGGCGATCGGATGCGCGCGGCGGCCGCGGAGTTCTCCGAGGAGGAGCTGGCCCGCACCGCCGAGATCGTCCGCCGGATGACCGGCGCGGTGACGGCGGCGAGCCGCGCGCCCTCCGCCGCCGCCGCCGACTAGCGCCTTTCGTCGGCGGGGCCCGAGTGCATGGGCAGGCCGGCGGCGAGCCACGCCTCGATGCCGCCGATCATGTCGGTGGCCCGGTGCAGGCCCAGCGCACGCAGGCTCGCGGCGGCGAGGCTGGAGCTGTACCCCTGCCGGCAGACCACGATGACGAGCAGGTCGTGGCCGGTGGCCTCGGGGATACGGTCGGGGGACGCCGGGTCGAGGCGCCATTCCAGGACCGTACGGTCGATGACCAGCGCTCCGGGAAGCTCGCCCTGCGCCCGCCGCTGTGGCTCGGTGCGGGTGTCGATCAGCAGCGCGCCGGCGGCCTGGGCAGCCCTTGCCTGCTGCGGCGTCAGTCGTTCCATGCCCACCCGAGCCTGGTCGAGCAGTGCCTGCACACCCCGCGCGTGGTCCACAACCGTCGACAAAACGTCCTCCTGGATCGCGGGCAACCGTCGTACCAGGTTAGGCCCGTCTCCGTGAGTCTGGTCGAAGTCGGTCAGCCAGACGATCACCTCGGCCGGCGGAGATCGGGAGTTCCGTTCGGAGCCCGTGGCCGGGGAGGGCGCCGTATCGTCCTCGATCTGACTTGATTCCGGGCCGCTTCCAGGGCGTTTACGCTCCCCGCACGTCCGGCGTCCCGGGTCCTCGCTGGCGTTCCTAGGTGTTCAGGCGGGCCTCGGCGCGCAGGCGCTCCATGAGGCGGGAGAGCTCGTCCTGCGGCAGTTTCGCGCGGTTGCGGTGGGCTACGCGGGTGCCTTCACGCCAGACCGGCGTCTCGATGTCCCGCCCGTCACGGGTGGAGATCCAGAGGGCCAGGGCGTCGAATCCGGTGGCCTGGCCCAGCCAGACGCGGTCGAACTCCGGCCACGGCACGACGCGGGTTCGCACGATCATGGCGACCTTGATGCCGCGGGCGCCGACCCACACGCCGACCATGACGATGCGCCAGACGAAGGTGATGAAGGCCGCGATCAGCAGCGGCCCGGCGATCCACGTCGCCCAGTGCCGGGCGCCGCCGAAGATGAGCGCGCCGAGCGGGCAGAGGGTGGTGAGGGTGAAGACGGTCGCGACCACGTACCGGATCAGGGTCCGGTCGGGCGACTCGTACGGAACCTCCCACCGTGGCATGAACCCGATGGTAAGGGCGGCTCCAAAAGGGAGGCCGCCCATCATTCTTTTGTCGTATTCGCCATTCTTGCAACCGATGCGGGCGGTGCGCGGCGCTCTTTCCGAATCGCGTATGCCGGCGGTTGCGGATCGCCAGGGCGAGGGCGTCAGCGCGCCCCCGCCCGGCGACGTGGATCCGGTGTCAGGAACCGATGGTGCAGAGCGAGTCGACCTTGTCGACGTCCGTCGAGATCTTGGCCTCGAGGTTGTCGGGCATGTTGCCGGTCTTGATCGCGTTCAGCAGCTGCGAGTAGTCGTCGGCCATCGTGTTCATCGCGTCGCGGACCTCGTCGTGCTTGGCCTTGGCCGCGGCGGCCTTCAGCTCGTCGACGGTGGTCTGCAGCGAGGCGGCGTCGACCTTCTCGGCGCCCTTGATGATCGCGGCCTTGCCGTCGACGCAGCCCGGGTCGGCCACCGTGGAGTTGCTCACGAACAGGCCGGCCGCCACGATGATGACGACGATGATGACGGTGAACAGACCACCGATGATCGTGCCCGCGACGGCCAGACCGCGGCCCTTCGCCTTGCCGGGGCCGGTCTTGAAGATCGCGATGAAGCTCAGGATGAAGCCGATCAGCGGCGCCACGAAGGCGAAGATGAGACCGGCGATCGCGAGACCGCTCGTGCCCTGCTGCGGCGGAGGCGGCGGGGCCTGGAAGTTCGGGTACTGCGGCTGGCCCGGAGGCGGCGGAGGAACCTGCTCGTTGAGGGACACTATTCGAATCCAATCGAAATTGCGGGGTAGAGCGCTTGGCGACCGTACTGGTTGCGACGTGAAATTTCTGTCCCGTATCGCAATCGTTATTCAGTCAACGTCCAGCGGATCTTCACCGTCTCATCAGGTGACCAAGAGGCAGCGGACGATGAACAACTGATCACCTTCGGTCAACTGCGCCTTCGATAAACGCGAAGGACCGGAAGCCCCGCCAGGATGGTGCCGACACACAGTGCGGCCGCGCTCAAGCCGAGCGACCAGTGGATGCCCACCACCGCGCCGAACAGCCCGACCGTGATCCCGCTGCCGAACCGCAATCCACTCGCCGACACACCGTAGACGCCGAGCACCTTTCCGCGATCCCCCGGCGGCGCGAGCAACTGCACCACGGTCTGCCCGACCGACATCGCCGCGAGACTCGCCACGCCGCCGATCACCAGCAGCACCACCGCGACCGGATAAGACGGCGTCACCGCGAAGAGCAACGTGCTCACGCCGTACACGAAAGTGCTGACCACCGCCGCGCCGACCGTTGCTGGAATCCAGCCGGTGGCCTCCAGCAGGAGGCCACCGAGAACACCGCCGGCGCCGTTCGCGAAAAGCAGGATCCCGTACGCCGTTCCGGCGCTCCCGGCGCCGAGATCCTGGGCGAAGATGGGCATCGAGGACTGGATGGACGCGCCCACGAAGAAGGACCCGAGGCCGCCCAGCACAATCATGCTCACCAATGTGTGATTGGTGCGCACCTGACGAAGCACCCGCAGCGAGTCGAGCACGCCGACCCGCTCGTGCCGCACAATCCCGCCGTCGCGGGTGTGCCCGGTGAACCGGGTGCGGAAGAGGAAAATCGTCAACGGCAGGTAGAACAACACATTCACGAAGATGCCCGCGGTCGGCCCGAGACCGAGGAGCAGCGCCGAGCCGACGACCGGCCCGAACAGGACGCCGAGACTGCGGAACGTCGCATTCAGGCGTACGGCGGATCCAAGCTCGTCATCGCCGACGAAATCGTGCAGCATGAGCTGCTCGCCCGGGCCCCACAACGACCCCGCCACGCCGTGCAGCATCAGCAGGACGCAGGCCTGCCAGATCTGCAGCGAGCCGGTCAGGAAAAGCACGCCCCAGAGCACCGAGACGAGCATGAACAGCGCTTGCGCCGCCTGGATGACGCGCCGGCAGTCGAACCGGTCGGCGAGGCCGCCGAAATACACCGAGAACAGCAGGAACGGCACCCAGTGGCTGATGACCTGGAAGCCGGCGAGCGCCGGGGAATGGAACTTCTCCCACAGCACCCAGTACGTGATGACGTGCTCGATATTGTCCGCCATCATTGCCAGCGCGGCGCCGAACAGGTACGGCCGGCAATCCGGATTGCGCAGGGCGGCGAACCGCCGGGGCGCGGCGGACGCCCCGGCGCCGGTCAGCCCTCCTCCTCGCGCGGGAGCGAGCCCGCGTGGCCGACGCGCCAATACCCGTGGATCGAGAAGCGCGCGCGATCGACCTGCTGCTCGTCGCGCAGGTACGTGCGCAGCCCACGCATCACGTCGGCCTCGCCGGCCGCCCAGACGAAGACATCCGCCGGGACGTCACCCACCGTCTTCAGCAACGCCTCGGCCCCCTCCAGCCAAATGATCTCCGCGTCTCGCGCCGAGTCTCCCAGCGCACGCTGCGATCCGCCAAGAACAATCACGCGTACGCCTACCGTGGCGGGAAGCTCTTCGAGGAACCGCTCGGCCGCGGGCAGACCGGTCTCGTCCACCACGATGAGGTAATGCCCGACCTCGCCGGGGAAGATCTGGGTGCTGCGCGGGCCGAGCACGCCGACCTCGGAGCCCGGGACGGCGTCGATCGCCCAGCGCCCCGCCGGCCCGTGGTCGTGCAGCACGAAGTCGAGCGCGAGCTCTGTGCGCCCGGCGTCGAACCGCCGGATCGTGTAGTCGCGCATCATCGGCCGCGGCCCGTCCGGCGGCGGCAGCACGACCTGCCCGGTGGTCTCGTCGGGCGGGACCAGCTTGATGTGATCGCTCGCGCCGAGCGGCGAGAACGAGAAGTCGGCCTCGAGATCGTCGCCGCCCAGCCAGATGCGCCGCATCGTCGGGCTGAGCTCCTCGATGCGGGTCACCCGCAGCACTCGCCGGCGGGGTGTGCGCCGCTCCCGGCGCACCTCAGGTAGTTTTGCCACAAAACTATGGTGTCATGGACGCATGCGCGATCGCAAGGAGCGGCGGATGGAGCTGGGTGACCGCCTGGTGGCCCTGGTGCAGGGTTTGGGCCGGGCCGTGGTGCAGGCCACGCGCGCCGCCTCGAGCCTGCCGTCGCTGCCGGAGTCGCAGGTAGCGGTCCTGCGTCACCTCTCCCATTCCGACGGCCTGACCCCCGCCCAGCTGGCCGACTACCTCCACCTGGCCCGCCCGACCATCTCCAACGTCGTGCGCGACCTCACGGCCGACGGCTTGGTGGAGCGCCGCCCCGCTCCCGCCGACGGCCGCTCGGTGGTGCTGGTCCCGACGACCCGGGCCGAGGAGTTGCTCAACGCTTTCCGCCAGGGCCGCTCCGACGTGATGGCCGCGGCTTTGGCCGAGCTCTCGGACGACGAGCGGGCGCACCTGACCGAGGCGCTGCCGGCCCTCACACATTTGCTGGCCGTCGTGCGTTCCCGGAGCCCGAAGCACCCCTGACCGAGCAACCCGCCGACCCAGGCCACGGCGGCGCCCGGGCGAGCGCGGCGCGGGCTACGTCGGGGTGCGGCGGAGGCCGGCGTCGTGGGCGACGACGATGGCCTGGGCGCGGTCGCGGACGTCGAGCTTCGCGAGTATGTGGCGGATGTGGGTCTTCACCGTCGCCATGCTGATGACCAGGTCGGCGGCGATCTCGGCGTTGGACAGGCCGGCGCCGATGCAGGCGAGCACCTCCCGTTCGCGGTCGCTCAGCTCGGCCACGCCGGGCGGGGTCGCGGCGGCCGGCGGCGGGTTGGCCGCGAAGTGGCCCATCAGCCGCGCCAGCAGGCTCGGCGCCACCACGGGCTCGCCGGCCACCGCGCGCCGGATCGCGTCGGTGAGGCTCTCGGAGGTCACATCTTTGAGGAGGAAGCCGTCCGCGCCGGCCCGCAGCGCGTCGAGCACGTGCTGGTCGGCGTCGAAGGTGGTCAGCGCGATCACCCTGGGGCCATCGCCCGCCGCGACGATGCGCCGGGTGGCCTCGACGCCGTCCATCACCGGCATGCGCAGGTCCATGAGCACCACGTCGGGCCGGTGCTCGGCCACTGCCGCGAGCGCCGTGGCGCCGTCCGCCGCCTCGCCCACCACGTCGAAGCCGGCCAGCTCCAGGATCAACCGCAATCCCTGCCGCACCATGGCCTGGTCGTCGACCAGCAGCACCCGCGTCATCGGCCGCGCCCCATCCCGGGGACGACCAACCGGCCGCCGGCCGGCACAAGACGGCCCGCCAGGAAGGCCCAGCCAGCGGGCGGCACGTGCGCGCCCACGACAGCCCAGCCAGCGAGCAGCACGAGGCCGCCCGGCAAGACGGCCCAGCCGGCGAGCAGCACGAAGCGGCCCACCAGGACGGCCCAGCCAGCGAGCAGCACGAGGCCGCCCGGCAAGACGGCCCAGCCGGCGAGCAGCACGAAGCGGCCCGCCAGGACGGCCCGGCGGGCGGGCGGCACGCGATGGCCTGCGGTCGCGGCTTGGGTGGCGGGTGGCATGCGGCGCGTCATCGGGGACTGCCCGACTCGGCGAGGGGCAGCGTCACCTGCACTCGGAACATGCCGTCACGCACGGCGGCCGCGAACGTGCCGCCGAGGATCTCCGCTCGGTGTCTCATGCCCGCCAGGCCTCGGCTCGCTGCCGGCTGGGTGCGGGCCTCGGTCGGGTTGGCCGAGGTCACGGTGACCAAGTCGGGCGACCAGTGGACGCCGACCTCGACCGGAGTGCCGGGGGCGTGCCGGCCGGCGTTGGTCAGGCACTCGCGCACAATGCGGTGCACCGCCAGCCACACGGGAGTCTGGCCGGGCCAAGGCGTGCCGGTCAGCTCCAGCGAGTTGGCTATGCCCGCCTCGCGTGCGCGGCGGGCCAGGTCTGCCAGGCCGTCCACGGTGGCGTCGGTGGGGTCGGTCGCGGGGGCGACCACGTCGAGCGTCGAGCGGATCTCGCGGAGGGTGCGATGGGCGGTCTCGCGGATGGCCTCGACGGGGGCGGCCGCGCGGTCGGGGGCCAGGCGCAGCGCGGCGGAGGCGGCCTCGGCCTGGACGGCTATCAGGGTCAGCTCGTGGCCCAAGACATCGTGCAGCTCCTGAGTTATCCGGGCTCGCTCCTCGCTCACGGCGGCCTCGCGGACCTTGCGCTTCTCGGCCTCCAGCTCATGGGACAGCCGAAGCAGGGCCTGGGTCTGTTTTCGCTGGTGGGTGACGATCTGGCCGGCCACGACCGGGGCGACGACGACCAGGACGCCGCCGATCGCGGCGACCGGCAGCTCGGGGCCCAGCAGGGTGCCGATCACGCTGGCCACGCTCGCCCACGCCGTGACCAGCCAGACCGCTCGGCGGGGCGAGCCGTGGACGCCGACCGCGTAGAACTGGAGGATCACGGCGATGAAGCCGAGCAGCGGATAGCCGTCGAGCGGGATGAGCCAGAAGGCACTCGACACGGCGGCCGACTCGATCGGATAGCTCCGGCGCCAGGCCAGCGGGAGGGTCGAGCCGAGCACATAGAGAACGCCGAGGCCCGGCTGAGCGATCGGGAACAGCAGCGTCTGCACAAGCCCCGCCGCGGTCAGCACGACCGCGAGGAACACGTCCATTCGTTGCGTCCGAAGGTTCACGTCCGCGACATTAGGCCGCTGCGGGGCTGCTGTCGTCAGCCCGTGGTCTGATACCGAAGACAGACCACGGTCCGATGTGCGCGGGCACCTCGCGGTCCTAACTTCTTGGGCCATGACAACTCTTCAAGCGGCTCCGGTCCGGACAGCCTCCCCGTTGCGGATCAGCACCCGATTCGGGCTCGTCTTCGCCGTCGCCCAGCTCGCCGTCATGGTCGCGATGGCCGTCTTCGTCCTGCCCCGCGAGGGCCTGCCCACCGATCCCGCGCTTGAGCGCGGTCAGCAAGCGCTGGCCGCGGCCGAGGTCTTCCGGCTCGGCAACTTCCTCTTCATGGCCGCCGGCACGCTGCTGCTCGGCTTCCTCGGCGCGGTCCACGTGCGACTGCGAAGAGCCGACGACAGCGGGACGCTGGCCGCCGTCGCGGTCGCGTCGGGCGCGCTGCTGGCGCTGATCTGGCCGCTCACCGGGGTCCTGCACGACATCGCGCTGGACACCGCGGCGGCGGGCGCGGACGTGCGCATTCTCGCCGCGTGGGACGCGATCGCGCCGTACGGTCTGGCGTTCTCGGTTTTTGCCCGGGTGTTCTTCATGGGTGCCATCGCCTTCGGGCTGCGCGCGGCCGGCGGGGCGCCGTGGCTGGTCCGCTCGGCGCTCGTGATCATCGCGGTGAGTCTCGTCGGCTCCGCCACGCTGGTCAGTGGGGCGCTCTTCCCGGTGCTGGCGCTGAGCACGATCGCCTACGAGGTCTGGGTCGGCCTCGTCGCCTGGCGCTGGCTACGAGAGGACCGGTGACGGCGGCACGGCGGTGTCGAGGGCCGGGGTCGCCGGCCCTCGACGGGCGGCGGGTCAGCCCGTGATGCTGGGCCGGCCGGTCTCGAGGTGACCGATGAGCCGCTGGGACCAGGCCGGGTCGTGGCCGGCGGTGACCGTCACGTCGTACCAGCCGTGGCTGAGCTTGACCGGGTCGGTCGCCCACGTGCGCGAGCTGTGCGCGGCGACCCGGACCGTCAGCGGCCGGCTCGCGATGTAGTGGTTGTGCGTGATCGTGAAGGTGACCGGCGTGGCCGAGCGGTTCTGCAGGGTCAGCCGCAGGGTGGGCTCGGCGGTCGGGCGGCCCTCGTAGTAGGAGGTGGTGACGTGGAGATCCTTGCCCGGCGCGGCCAGGTCGCCGGTGAAGCGGCGCAGGAAACGGTTGGGCCCGGCGACGGTCAGGTCGTAGGCGGTGCCGCTGACCGGGCCACGTCCGGTGATCGTGCCCCTCGCGGGGACCGTGTACTGGCCCGGGAACGCGGCCGGGTACTGCGACAGCGCCGGGATCGGGGCCAGGTTGTCGTAGACGGCGAAGTGGCTCGCCCTGCGCACGAAAGGCGCGTCGTTGGAGAACGAAAGTTGCGCGGTCCCGCCCGCGAAACCGACCAGGTTCGCGTTCGGCTGGTAGGGCAGCGGGCGCGCCCTCTTCGCCCCCGGCTCCTGGACGGGCATCGTGTTGTCGCCGGGCAGGGGGACGTACTCGATCTCGGGAATCAGCCCACCGGTCTGCGGGAGCCGAGGCAGTCCATAGACCGGCGAGGCGAAGTCGAAGGCGGCCGTCAGGTCCCCGCAGACCCGGCGCCGCCAGGCGCTGATGTTCGGGCAGATCGCGGGGCGGCCGATCGCCGCGGTCCACTTCTCCAGGAACTGGATCACCGACGTATGGTCCGAGACCTCCGAGGTCACCCATCCGCCGCGCGTCCAGGGCGAGATCAGCAGCATGGGTACGCGGAAGCCGAGGCCCACGGGCACAGGGGCGGTGATCCCGTACGCGTCGAGGGTCCCCGCGACGAATTCGTCGGCCTCGCCGGGGGCGGGGACCGGCGGCGGGACGTGATCGAACTGGCCGTCGTTCTCGTCGTAGTTGAGGACCACCAGCGTCGAGTTGAAGACCTCGGGGTCGGCGTTGAGCGCGTCGAGCAGGCCGCGCAGGAAATACGCGCCGTTGCTCGGGGCCGTGACCGGGTGCTCCGAGAAGAACTGGTTGTTGACCACCCAGCTCACCCGCGGCAGCTCGCCCGCGAGGACGTCCGCCCGGATCGCGGCGTTGATGTTGTCGGCGTTGCCGGAGAGCCCGGTGACCGGCTCGGGCACGTTCTTGACGCCGTTGTCGTAGAAGACGTTGCCGGGTGCCGCGGTTCCGCCCTGGGCCGGGTCGAGTTTCGCGAAAGTGTCGAAGTACTCGAGGCCGTTGTCGCCGTAATCGTCCTCGCACTGGTAGACGCGCCAGCTGACGCCCGCCTTCTGCAGTTGCTCGGCATAGGACTTCCAGGGCAGAAACTTTCCGAGCTCGTCGCCGCCCGAGTACGCGATGAAGTCGCCGTGCTTCTGGTCGGCGTTGATCGTGCCGCTCCACAGGTAGGTGCGGTTCGGCCCGGTCGCGCTGAGCACCGAGCAGTGGTAGGCGTCGCCGATCGTGTACGCGTCCGCGAGCGCGTAGTGGAACGGCAGGTCGTGCCGGTCGAGGTAGCCGAGCGTGGTGGGCCCGCCCTTGGCGTAGTACCAGCCGTTCATGAGGCCGCCGTACCAGGCGCCGTGCTGGTCGGTCCAGCCGTGCGCGGTCCCGCCGTAGTTCGCGGCGCCGAGCTCGGGGCTGGGCGGGGCGTCGCCGTCCCACTGCTTGGCGCCGCTGAGCCGCCACGGGTACTGGGTCGGGGCGCCGGGCGTCGGCGTGACCGGCTGCTCCCAGACGGTCTTCCCGTCCGGCAGCATGATCGTCGACCGGTCCCCGAAGCCGCGCACGCCGCGCAGCGCCCCGTAGTAGTGATCGAAGCTCCGGTTCTCCTGCATGATCACCACGACGTGCTTGATGTCGCGGAGATCGCCGTGCCGGTGTCGCGGCGCGCCGGTGTGTGCTGCGGCTGCGGTCTCGGGCAGCGCGGCCCCGACGGCGGCAGCGCCGGTGACGGCGGCCGCGGTGCCGAGAAACTTTCGGCGGGACAGCTCGGACATGACTTCACCCCCGGGATGGCGGAAAGATGCCCCACGACGCTGTTCCGGCGACCTGACCCAGGCCCAACCTCAAATCAAAGGCGACATGCCTTTTGTACGACGACGCGGCGTCGCCCGACAATCTGGCGCGACACGCGGCCGGACGTCCTCATGGGGCGGGACGGCGGGGCCACGTCCAGGCGACCCTGGCGATCGCGAGCCAGAGCGCCATCTGCACGACGACGCCGACGTCGTAGTAGATCCACTCCTCGCCGATCATCGACACGCCCGCCGACACCAGGTAGAGCACGCTGAGGACGATGTTCACCAGTCGGTTGACCCGGGCTCGGGCGAGGAGCGAGACGCTGACCATCAGGCTCGGGATCACGGCGTAGATCGTGACGAGGACGAGGAATCTCTGATCGATCTCGATGCCGGTGCCGGGGATTCTGCCCGCGAGCACCGCGGTGATCTGGTCGGAACGGAAGAAGCCCAGGACGTCGACGTACACAAAGACGAACATCGCCGAGACCCACAGGCCGCTGAGCACGACCCTCACATCCGGCTTCGCATCGTGCAGCTCTGCGACCGTTTTCCTGCCCACCGACGACCTCCTCGTCCGAACGGGCCTCCAGTTTGGACATCGCCCGCCGCGGGCACCCGGGTCCGCCGGACGGTTTCCGGCCTGGCCGATGGGCCAGGTCGCGGACCGTTCCCGTGGCCGGTGCGCCGGTCACCGCGCCATCACTACTGTGACGGGCATGGGCGACGCTGCGGCGGTGGACAAGCGCGACTGGGCGCTCGCCGCGCTCGTGACAGCCGGGGTCGCCCTCGAGGCGGTCCTGCGACCCGACATGGCATGGCGGCCCGTCGCCATCGTCTTCGGATGCGGGCTGGCGGTCGCGGCGCTGTACCGGCGAGTCCATCCGGTGGCAGCGGTGGCGTTCGCGTTCGGAGGGTTCGCGGCGCTCGATGCGGCCGCGTTCCTCGCGCACTCCGAACCGGTGGGGTTGCTCAGCGGCTGGGTCGTGCTGGTGCTGACCTATTCGCTGTTCCGCTGGCGCGCCGGCCGCGACGTCGCCATCGGGGCGGTCGCCGTCGCCGTCTCCTTCGGCGTGATCGTCGGCCTCGACTTCCCCGGGCTCGGTGCGACGATCGCCGGCGCGGCCATTCTGCTGTTCATGGCGGCGCTGGGCGTGTCGATCCGCTACCGGGGCACCAACCGCCTGCATGTGATCGAGCAGGCCAAGCTTCAGGAACGACAGCAGCTGGCCCGGGAGCTGCACGACACCGTCGCCCACCATGTGTCCGCGATAGCGATCCAGGCGCAGGCCGGGTTGTTCCTCGCGCGGTCGTCGTCGCTCATCGGGGCGACCGAGGCGCTCGAGACCATCGACCGTGAAGCGGCCCGGACCCTGGCCGAGATGCGCACGATGGTCAGCGCGCTGCGCGACCCCGGAACGCACCCGGCCATGGCGCCCCGGCGCCGCATCGCCGACATCGAGCGGCTCGCCGCGAACAGCACCGACGCCCTGCGCATCGACGTGGCCCTGCGGGGTGAGCTGACGAACCTCCCGCCCGCGCTGGAGGCCGCGCTCTACCGGGTCGCGCAGGAGTCGGTCACCAACGCCCAGCGCCACGCCCACCACGCCTCCCGGGTCGAGGTGACCGTGAACGGGACCGCGTCCGACGTGCACTTGACCGTCAGCGACGACGGCGCCCGCACCGCTCTCGCCCCCAACCCTTCCGGTTACGGGCTGGTCGGCATGACCGAGCGCGTCACCCTCCTCGGCGGGACACTGACGGCCGGGCCGAACCCGGATCGCGGCTGGGACGTCCGGGCGGTCCTCCCGCGCCAAGGCGCCGCGACATGACGATTCGCGTGCTCATCGCCGACGACCAGGGCATCGTCCGTGCGGGGTTGACGACGATCCTCAACGGCCAGCCCGGCATCGAGGTCGTCGGCCAGGCCGCCGACGGGCGTGAGGCCGTCGCCCTGGCCCGGCAACTGCGGCCCGACGTCTGCCTGTTCGACATCCGCATGCCGCATCTCGACGGCATCGAAGCCACACGTCTGGTGGCCGGCCCGGACCGCGCCGATCCGATCGCGGTCGTCGTGATCACCACGTTCGACACCGACGAATACATCTACGGGGCCCTCAAGGCCGGGGCCCGCGGCTTTCTCCTCAAGGGCACCGAGCCGGACCAGTTGATCCGCGCCGTCCACGCGGCGGTGCGGGGCGACGCCCTCATCGACCCGGCGGTCACCCGCCGGTTGCTCGCCACGTTCGCCACCAACGCGCCCGCCGAGCCGCCGGCCCAGCCCATCGAGGCGCTCACCGAGCGGGAGGAAGAGGTGCTCCGGACGGTAGCGCGCGGACGGACGAACGCCGAGATCGCCGCGGAGCTGCACATCAGTACGAGCACGGTCAAGTTCCACCTCGCCGGTCTCATGACCAAGCTGGCCGCCCGGAACCGGGTCGAGCTCGCGATGTGGGCCTACGAGACGAATCGCATGAGGTAGCTCCGAGGCTGTGCGTACCTGCGCAACGCCGTGGCCAGTTGTGCGCCATCGCCCGAGCACCCGGCATTCACCGCGCGCGGCGATCCTGAGCGCACTGTGGACCCGATCAGCCTCTTCGTGCTCGTGACCGACTTGATTTACGGCTTGTACAGCCGGGCACGCGCGGGCCGCTGGACGAAGGCGGCCGTTCTCGAGTGGGCGGTGCGCCGGGAATACCGGCTCTACCGCATCACCCGCGACAAATCGCCGGGGTTGGGTTCCGGCTACTTCTACCTGGTCGAGGCGGTCGACTCTCAGCACGTCCGCCGCAAGGGGCGGGTGCGAGTCGACCACAAGGTGGTGGCGGCGTTCTCGGTCTACGACGATGCCGCGGTCACGGTCACCTGGCTCGACGGCCGCCAGCTCGACTGGCGGGATCAGGCACCGCGCGCCGGCCCGCCCCCGCCCGACGGCTCCGCCCAGGGCTGGCACGCCGACCCCACCGGCCGGCACGAGCTGCGCTGGTACTCGGCCGGCACCCCGACCAGCCTGGTCAAGGACGGCGCCGCGGAAGGCCACGACACCCCCTGACCGGCCCACCCGCCGCGCGGAAACGGGCCGCCGCGCGGAAACGGGCCGCCGCGCGGAAACGGGCCGCCGCGCGGAAACGGGCCGCCGTGGAGAGCGGGCCGCTGCACGCGGACGAGCCGGTCGGTCCCGCGGCGGGCGGGTGCCCGCCGCGGGAGGACGGCCGCTACTCGGGCAGGGCCGCGTCGGCGGTGCCGGCGTGGGTCGGGATGAGCAGGGCCAGCAGCGCCGCCACCACCGCCGACGCCGCGCAGATCACGAACAGCAGCTGGTAGGCGCCCAGCGACGGCAGGGCGTGGCCGGCCAGTTCGATGGTCTTCGCGGCCAGGATCGCGCCGCCGATGGCGCTCGCCAGCGAACTGCCCACGCTGCGGAACAGGGCGTTCAGGCCGTTGGCCGCCGCCAGCTCCGAGCGCGGGGCGGCGTGGATGATCAGGCCGGGCATTGCCGCGTACGCGATGCCGGTGCCCGCGCCCGCGATCGTCGCGCCCAGGATGACCTCGAACAAGCTGTCGGTCAGCCAGATGCGGCTGGCGAAGCCGGCCGCGATGATCAGCGAGCCGATGATGAGCGCGGTGCGCGGCTTCAGCTTGGCCGAGACCGGGGACAGCAGCAGCATCGCGATGCCGCCCGGCAGCATGCACAGGCCGCCGACCAGGATCGACTTGCCGAAGCCGTAGCCCGTCGCCTCCGGAGCCTGCACGTAGGTGGCCGTGCCGATCAGGGTGGCGAACAGGGCGAAGCCGACGCAGAGCGACGCGACGTTGGTGAGCAGCAGCGACGGGCGGGCCGTGGTGCGGACGTCGACCAGCGGCGACTTGATGCGCAGCTCGACCAGGACGAAGACGACCAGCAGGACGGCCGACGCGGCGAGCAGGCCGAGGGTCAGCGGGTCGGTCCAGCCCCACGACTCGCCCTGGGCCAGCGGCAGCAGCAGGGCCAGCATCGCGGCGCCGAGCAGGGCGGTGCCGACCAGGTCCATCCGGCCCTTGGCGGTGCGGACCGGCTCGGGGACCAGCAGCGCGATGCCGGGGATGGCAAGGATGCCGCCGGCGACGCAGACCCAGAACAGGGTGTGGTAATCGGCGTACTGGGCGATCACGCCGGCGAGGGGCAGGCCGAGCGCGCCGCCGACGCCGAGCATGGCGCTGATCAGGGCGATGCCGGCGCCGGCGTGCTGCTTGGGCAGGGTGACGCCGATCAGGCTGATGCTCAGCGGGACGGTGGCGACCGAGAGGCCGACGACCGAACGGCCCACGATCATCCAGGTGAGGTCGTTGGAGAGCGCGCAGATCAGCGAGCCGACGACCAGCGCGGCCAGGGCCACGAGCACCATCTTGCGGGTGCCGTAGAGGTCGCCGAGGCGGCCGAACGCGGGTACGGCGATCGCGCCGACGAGCAGCGTCGACGTGAGCAGCCAGGCGACGCCGTCGCTGCCGGTGTTCAGGTCGACGGCGAGCTCGGAGAGCACCGGGACCAGCAGCGACTGGGTGAGCGACACCATCAGCGCGCCGACGCCGATGACCAGCAGGATCACGATCTGGCGGCCGGTCCAGGACTTCTTCTCCGCCGCCGCGCCGGCGGGCGGCGCGGTCAGGTCGACGGCTTGGGACATGGAGCGCTCCTAGGAAGCGGAGAGGCAACAAGAAGTGGCAGAATCTGCCACGAGGCAGAGACTGCCACTAGAATGTTGCCAACTGCGCATTATTTAGCAGCGGTGAGATCGGAGTCACAGACGATGGGCGGGCTGAGGGAGACCAAGCGCGAGCGCAACCGCGTGCTGACCGCCGAGGTCGCGTGGCGGCTGTTCATCGAGCGGGGGTACGAGAACGTCACCGTCGCCGACATCTGCGCGGCAGCCGAGATCGCGCCGCGCACCTTCCACCGCTACTTCCCGAGCAAGGACGACGTGATCGCCGAGCCGGTGCGCTACATGACCGGCGTGGTCGCCGAACACATCACCGCGGCGGCGCCGGAGACGACCGACGAAGCGGCGCTCCGAGCCGCCATCCACGAGCTCGGCATCTTCGTGATCGGCCACGCCGACTGGCTGCGCGCCCTGCGCACGGTGATCCAGCAGTCCCCGCATCTCAGCGCCACCCACCAGGGCGTGCCACCCGAGCGCGAGCACGAACTGACGAAGTTGCTGGCCGCACGCCACGCCACGAGCGAACAGGACTGGCGGCTGCGGCTGCTGGTGGCCTGCTCGGTGGCCGCCTTCCGGATCTGGCACGACGACTACCTGCGCGGCACGATCGACGACCCGCTGAACAGGCTCGACGAGATGATGGCCGCGGTGTCCCGCCCGGCGCTGGGAGATTGACCCGGACGGGACACGCCGAAGGCGTCACGCCGAGGCGCGCGGCCCGCCCCCGGTCTCGGTCTTCGACGGGTCGACGGTGATGGCCAGCGACGCCACATACCCCGCCGAGACGCTGCCGGTCACCGTGGCCATCTCGCGGGCGGCGAGATCGTCACGGAACACCATGTCCGTCGCGAGCGAGATCCGGCTCATGTTGGTGACGCTCTGGGAGTAACCGGTCGCCGTCGCGTACACCGTCCTGGAAATCGCCTCGGGCAGCGCGATCTGGGAGGTCTTGCGGATCGGGCCCGCGCCGCTGGTGGCGGCGGACAGCGACGAGTAGATCTCGAAGTGGATGTGCGGCCAGCGCCCCGAGTAGCAGGCCGGGTAGATGCTGGTGAACGTCGCCCGGCCGGTCGAGTCGGTGACCTGGATGCCGCGCAGGTAGTTCTCGTTGGTCACGCCCGACGAGTAGAGCGAGTACCGGCCGGCGCGGTCGCAGTGCCAGGCGTAGACGGCGGCGCCGACCAGCGGCGCGCAGCTGAGGTTGCTGACCGTCAGCGAGAACTGCAGCGGGACGCCGGGGGCGACGGTGGTCGAGGTGCCGAACGAGGGGCGGATGTCGCTGCGGACGATGCCGCTGAGCACGCGTACGTCGGGGCCGTTGGAACCGTCGGCCGGGAAGGGTCCGGCCGTCTCCGACTCGACCTCGGCCACACAGGCGGCGGCCGCGGCCTGGCCGCCCCCGCCGAGCAGCGAGGCGCCACCGGCCACGGCCAGCGCGCCCGCGCCGCCCAGCACGGTGAGCAGCCGCCGCCGGTCGAACGCGAACCCCTTGTCGTGGACCTCGCGCACGTAGTCGTCGTTGTTCATGGCCATTCCTTCCGGTCGGGGATGCAGACAGGAAGGAAAACATCGAAGTCTATGAATGGACTGTGGTTGATCTACCCACGGCATACCAGAAGGGTCATCCCAGGTGGTCGCGCAGCGCGGCGAGCGGTCCGTCCCAGTCGCGGGCGAGGGCGGCCAGGAACTGCTGAGCCACCATCATCGGGGCGGAGTCGAGGCGATAGCGGACCCGGCGCCGCTCCCCCGGCTCGGCCACCACCAGGCCCGCCTCGGCCAGCAGGACGAGGTGCTTGGCGATGGCCTGCCGGGTGATCGGCAGGCGGGCGGCGAGGTCGGTCGCGGTGGCCGGGCCGCCCGACGCGAGCGCGGCGAGGATCTGCCGGCGCGTCGGGTCGGCCAGGGCGGCGAAGACCTCCTGCGCCACCGGCTCGAGGTTGTCAGCGTCCATCGAGGTACGCGACCAGCTCGCCCAGCTCATTGGTCCAGCCGTCGGTGTTGCCGCCGAACGCCTTGCTGTGCAGGTCGTCGGGCAGCTGCGCGAATCCGGTCTCCACCATGGTCAGCGTAGTGCCGCCGCCGGACGGCTCGAGCGTGAACTCCACGTAGGTGCGGCGCGGGTCGTCGGCGGGCAGGCCGTAGATGTTCCACGTGTAGCCGAACACGCGCGGCGGCTCGAGCCGCTCGACGGTGAGCGTCGCGGTGTCGCCGCTGGTCCAGGACAGTTTCGCCACGCCGCCGACCCGCAGGTCGACCTCGGCGGCGTTGCCGAACCAGGTGCCCAGGCCCTCGGCGGTGGTGAGCGCGGCCCAGACCCGCTCGGGCGAGTGGGCGAGCTCCAGCGTGCGCTCGATGCGGTTGGGGAATGCCATGACGATCTCCTTGAGTAGCAACCACTTGGTTGCCACTAACGTTATAGCAACCGTTTGGTTGCGTCAAGAGAGCCGGAAGAACGACGCGATGGTGAGGGTCGCGTCCAGCGCGTCCGAGGGCGGGTCGAGGCGCAGCACCCGGGCGGCGATCGGGCCCGGACCCACCGAGCCCGGCCACTGATGCCCGGCGCCGCTGATGGCCTTGAGCACCACCAGGTGGCCGCCGGGGCAGATCGCGGAGGTCGTGGTGACCAGGCCGGAGGTGCTGAACCGGGGCCGCGGGCAGCCGTCGACCCGCCGCCAGAGGCCGGCCACCTCGAGGACGGAGGGGACGTCGGACTCGATCGGCAGGCGGCCGGGCCCACCCCCGTACGGGATGGTCTTGTCGGCAGTGCCGTGAATGTGCAGAACCGAGATCGGCCGCGGACCGGGGCACGGCCCGAGCATCGTGCCGGAGACGGGCGCGATCGCCGCGAGCAGGGTGGTGTCGCAGGCGAGGCGGTAGGCGAGCATCGCGCCGTTGGAGATCCCGGCGGCGTAGACCCGGCCGAGATCGACCGGCGCTATCTCGGCGACGGTCGCGACCAGGACCTCGATGAAGCCGACGTCGTCGACCCGCTCGGTCACGGCCGGCCCGCAACAGTCGGGCGAGACATTCCAGGAACGTCCGACCCCATCGGGGTACGCGACGAAGAAACCGTCGCGGTCGGCGATCGCGTTCCATCCGTACGATTGCTCGGCCTGACGCCCCGAGCCGAAGCCCCCGTGCAGCATGAGCACGAGCGGCGCCCGGGCGACCCCCATCGTGGTCAGCGGGCGATAGATCCGGAATGTGCGGTCGAGCGAGCCGACCCGCACGGTGTGTTCCGAGCTGCCGTACGGGATCGTGGAGGGCGTGGGCGCGGGCGGTGGACCGGGCCGCGTGGCGCAAGCGGCCAGGAGCAGAAGCGGAAGCACCAGGATGAGGCGCCGCATGGAATCCATCTTCCGCCTCGCGGAAGGAACTGCCCCCACAGTTGATCTCGTCCACTTTAGAATTCCGGGATGACCAACGGGGAGTCACGGATCGTTGCCCGCCGCTGATCACCCAGGGCGACGCGCTACATTGCGGGGAGCTTCGGCATCACTCCATAGGGGGCTCGACATGGCTCGACGTGGCAGGCTCGGGCGATGACCCCGACGCAGCTGCGCGCCTACTCGGCCGTGGTGCGGCTGGGGTCGGTGAAACTCGCGGCCGCCGAGCTGCAGGTCTCCGAGTCGGCGATCTCCTTGCACATCGGACAGCTGCGCAAGGAGCTCGGCGACCAGCTCTTCGCGCGCACCGCGGCCGGGCTGGCCTTCACCCCCGGCGGCCTGCGGCTGGCCTCGCGGGCGGCCGAGATGCTGGGCCTGCAGGACATCACCGTCCTCGAGGTGAGCACGGCCGGCAAGGGCCGCCGCCTGCTGCGGGTGGCGGCGTCCGCGCTGTTCGCCGAGCACGCCGCGCCCGGCCTGATCGAGTTGTTCGCCGGCCGGGCCGACGACCTCGACGTGGAGCTGAGCGTCCGTAACCCGAAGACGTTCGAGACCCTGCTGATGACCCGCAGCGCCGACATCGCGATCGGCCCGCGCCCGGCCGCCGACGCGGGGTTGGTGTGCCGCCCGGTGATGAACTACCGGGTGGTCGTCGTGGCCGGCCCCGAGCATCCGCTGGCCGGGGTGCGCGCGTCGGCGGCCCAGCTGCGCGACCAGACCTGGCTGCTCGGCCCGTCGGCGGCGGCCGCCATGGGGGCGATCCCCGCGCTGCTGCGCCGGCTGGCGGTTCCCGAGGAGCACCAGCAGATCTTCCAGAGCCACGCGGCGGCCCTGGAGGAGGCGAAACGAGGCAAGGGCGTGGCGCCGGCGTTGTCGTTCACGGTCGCGCCGGAGGTCCGCAGTGGCCACCTGATGCAGTTGCCGGGGCCGTACGCGAGCCTCGAGGCGGTGTGGCACGCGATGACGCTGGCCGACCAGGGAGCGCCGGCAGCGGCGGCCGAGCTGGCCCGCTTCGCCGCGACGCCGCGGGCCATCCAGGCGATGATGCGCGGCTCGGGAGTGAACGTCGGCCATTTCAAGCCGTCGGTGCACGTGACGCTCTGGAGCTAAACCCCGTGGAAGGGCTCGGGCTCGGCCGGGATGCGCTTGGACATCAGGCAGAACTCGTTGCCCTCCGGGTCTTCGAGGACGATCCACGAGCCGCTGGCGACGATGGCTGAGCGGCGCGCGCCCAGCGCGAGCAGGCGGGTCAGCTCCTCGTCCTGGTCGCGGTCGGTGGGGCAGACGTCGAAATGCAGGCGGTTCTTGGTCGCCTTCGTCTCGGGGACACGGATGAAGAGGATGTCGGGGCTGACGGTCGCGCCGCGGATGGCGACGCCGGTCTCGTCGCGGGCGAAAACGCGGTAGCCCAGCACTCCGCACCAGAACGACGCCATCAGCTCGGCGTCGTGACAGTCGACGATGATGTCCCCGATGCGGCTCGTCATGAGTAGGCGAACGCTTTCGGGCTGACGCCGAGGATCCGCTTGAAATGGCGGATCAGATGCGGCTGGTCGTAGAAGCCGCTCTCGGTGGCGACCTGCGACAAGGGACGGCCGGCCAGGATCAGGCGGCGGGCGACGTCGACCCTGCGGGATATCAAATATTTGTGCGGGGACATCCCGAACTCGGCGGTGAAGGAGCGCACCAGATAGGCCGGGTGAAAATGCAGAAGGCCCGAGGCCTGCTGCAACGAAATCCCCGGGACGACGTGATGCTCCAGGAGATCACGGAGCTGATGCGCGGGCGTACGGGAAAGGTGGTCCGGCAGAATCGGGGCGCCGAGCCGTTCGCGCAGCCGCGACGTGATCTCGGCCAGGTGGACCTCGGCGGCCAGCTCCTCCCCCGGCCGGCCGATCGTGCGGTGCATCGAGGAGATCAGACGCCGCAGACCGGGATCAACAAATCCGGATTTGTCCACCGAAGCGCCGACAAGGCGCTCAGGCAGCTGCGAGGGCGACAAATAGAGCACCCGCTTGCGGAAGGGCCGCGGCGACGAACCGTTGTGCGGCACGTGCGGCGGCAGCAGCGTGACGAGATCGCCGAACGCGTCGCGCTCATGATTTTCCAGGTCGTAGCGGACGACTCCGTCGTCGAGAATCAGCAGCGTCCAGGTGTCGTGCGCGTGCATCGGATAGGCGTGGCCCGTGAAATGGGCGCTCAGCACCTCGACGACGCCGTCGAGCGGTGGCCGCCAGGCTGAGAACTCCGCGCCCGACACGTCAAAATCGTACAAGATCCGGGTACGGCCGGGCCCGCATCATCGGTCACATGGAACGCTTCGACACCAAAATCGCCGTGATCCTCCGGGACGACCTGCTCACCTGGCAGCGCCTCAACGTGACCGCTTTCCTGGTCAGCGGCCTCGGCACGGTCGTTCCCGAGGTGGTCGGCGAGCCCTACGAGGACGCCGGCGGCACCCGGTACCTGCCGATGTTCCGCCAGCCGGTGCTCGTCTTCGAAGGCGGCAAGGAACTGCTGAAGGCCGCGCACACCCGGGCGATCGGCCGCAATCTCCCGGTCGCGGTATTCACCTCGGACCTGTTCTCCACCGGCAACGACAATGACAACCGCGCCGCCGTCAAAGCCGTCACCGCCGAGCAATTGGACCTGGTCGGCATGGCGGTCTACGGCCCGCGGAACGCCGTCGACAAGGTGACGAAGGGCGCCATCATGCACCCCTAGGATCGGACGACCTCCATCAGATCCGCGAAGGTGGCGGCCGGCATCAGCCGATCGCAATAGGGAAGTGCGGCGGCCATGGCCGCCACGGTGGGACTGAAGCCGGGCGCGCCGGCGCGGGGATTCAACCACAAGATGGCGTACGCGCGGCGGCGCAGCCTTTGCATCGCGGCCGTGAGCTTTTCGGGTGAATCGCTGTCCCAGCCGTCCGAGGCAATGATCGCCACCGATCCCCGCAGGGCGTTCCCGTGATGGGAATCCAGCAGCGCGGACAGATTGGTGGCGATCCGCGTCCCGCCGAACCGGTCGG
The DNA here is from genome assembly GCF_050942195.1 of Actinoplanes sp. CA-142083. Classification (NCBI taxonomy): domain Bacteria; kingdom Bacillati; phylum Actinomycetota; class Actinomycetes; order Micromonosporales; family Micromonosporaceae; genus Actinoplanes; species Actinoplanes sp. CA-142083. The sequence goes on along the minus strand of NZ_CP192076.1, from coordinate 4,223,945 downwards.
TCACCGCCTCGGTGGCCTGCGCGATCGCCGCCCGCGGCGAGGTCTGCCGCAGCGCGGGCGTGAGCCGGGTGAGCGTGGTGGCGAAGGCGAACACTTCGGCCTCGCAAACCGTCGCGAAGGCCCGCATCAAATGCAGGTAGGCGGTGGCCTGCGCCCGCATCGACTCGCTGACGTCACAGAGCATCACCACCCGCCGCGGCCGCCGGACGGGCCGCTCGCGCACGACGATGACCGGCTCCCACGCGGTGCGGCGGGCTCGGGCGATCGTCGGGCGCAGCGCCACCCGGCGCCCCGACGGGTCGGCCGCGTGCCGCCGGGTGCGGCGGGTCGGCCACCGGGTCAGCGCCTCCCGCAGCGACTCGGCCAGCAATGCCATCTCGCCCGCGCCGAGCTCCTCGAACGGCCGCCCCGCCAGCGCCGCCAGCGCGCTCGGCCGCAGCTCGGGCAAACGCAGCTCCGAGTCGTCCTGGTCCTCGTCGACGGCAACGGCCGGCGGCAACGTCGCCCACGGCAGCCCGCCACCCCCGGCGGCCTGGTCGGCGGCCCCCGCCATCGGCACATGCACCTCGTCGGACCGCCGGGGCCCTTCGGCGTCCCGGGTCAGCGGCAGCGGCGGCGCGTCGTCGAACACGGCGGCGAACACCCGGTTGAAGGCGGCAAGGTCGGCATGCCGGCGCAGCACGGCCACGCGGGTCGTCCAGTAGAGCGCGTCCCGCGAGTCGAGCGGCCCGGCGGCAAGCGCCCGCACGAGGTCGTCCACCTCGGTCAGCCCCGCGGCAACGCCCGCCCCCCGAAGCCTCGCCGCGAACGCCACGGCAAACGCCGCCCGATCGACGCCACGCAGCAGGACCGGCGTCGGCTCAGCCCCGCGAGGCGAGCCCGGCGTCGACCCAGCCCCGCGAAGCGAACCCGGCGTCGACCCAGCGCCCCGAGGCGAACCCGGCGTCGACCCAGCCCCGCGAAGCGAACCCGGCGTCGACCCAGCGCCCCGAGGCGAACCCGGCGTCGACCCGGCCCCGCGAGGCGAGCCCGGCGTGGGCTCAGCGCCGCGCGATGGCCCAGGCAATGACGGCCCCCACGACGACCAGGCCGATCACGACCGGGATCGCCCGCTTGTAGATCGAGCTCCCCGCCACGCTGAGCAGGTCGAGCGGCTCGGGCTCATCGGCACTCGTTGGGGAGAACGCCGCCGGAGAGGCAGCGGAAGAGGCAGGGACCGGCGCAGTAGCGGAGGAGGCAGGGGCCGGCGCAGCGGAAGTAGCCGGCGCCGAATCCGAGGGCGCCGTCACCGGACCCGCGGCGGGCGCCGTTGCCGGCGCGACCGCCGCGGGCTTCGCCGGCGCACTTGGCGCCGGCGCGGCCTGCGTCGGCACGGGGGACGCCGACGCAGGAGGGACCGCTTCCCCGGCCGTCTTCTGGGGGACGGCCTTGGAAGCGGTGGTCGTTGCGGTCCCAGCGGTGCCCGCCGACGAGCCAGTGGCGGGCGTCGAGTCGGCGGCGGACGCTGCCGCGGGCGAATCCCCGGGCGCGGCGTCCGCAGCGGCGGCCGGTGAGCGAGTCGTCGCGGCAGCCGGTGAGTCAGTGGGCGCGGCAGCCGGTGAGTCAGTGGGCGCGGCAGCCGGCGAGTCAGTGGGCGCGGCGGCCGGTGAGTCGGTTGTCGCGGCGGCGGTGGGCTCCTCGGCCGCGAGCTTGGCCTCCAAGTTCGCCACGAACTGGGCCAGCAGCTTTCCGGACACCTCTTTGATCATGCCGCTGCCGAACTGGGCCAGCTTCCCGCTGATCTTCAGGTCGGTGTCGACGCTCACCGACGTACTCGATCCGGCCGGTGTCAGGACGGCCGTGACCAGTGCCGAAGCGTTGCCCGCCGACCGCGCGTCGCGGCCCTTGGCGTCGATGACGGCGCGATAGCCGGCCTCGTCCTTCTCGGCGAAGCGCGCCGTCCCCGCGAACTCGGAGATCACCGGGCCCACCTTGACCTTGACCTTGCCCTTGTAGGTGTCGCCCTCGACGCCGGTGAGCTGCGCCCCGGGCATGCACGGCGCGATGCCCTGGAGGTCGGTCAGCACCGCCCAGGCACGCTCGATCGGGGTGTGCACGGTGAACTCGTTCGTGATCTTCATGGCGTCTCCAAAGCGACGGCGATGGCTAGCCGGTCGTCGGGTGTCTTGGCGATCGTGCCGATGGTGCTCAGCATGTCGGCGGGCGCGAGCTCGGTGGCGCCGAGCGCGGAGAGCGCCGATACCCAGTCGATGGTCTCGGCCAGGCCGGGCGCCTTGTCAAGCTCCAGCTTGCGCACCCGCCCGATGAACTCGGTAGCGCTCGCGATCAGCGGATGCGTCGCACCGGGGACGGCCCGCCGCACGATCTCGGCGGCACGCGCGGCCGACGGGAACTCGATCCAGTGGTAGAGGCAGCGCCGCCGCAGAGCGTCGTGCAGTTCGCGGCTGCGATTGGAGGTCAGCACCACGACCGGCGGGCGGGAAGCCGTGAAGGTTCCGAGCTCGGGAACGGTCACCGCCGCCTCCCCGAGGAATTCGAAGAGTAACGCCTCGAACTCGTCGTCGGCCCGGTCGATCTCATCGATCAGGAGCACCGGCGGCCTGGGCCCGTCATGTCGTACGGCCCGCAGAATGGGCCTCTCCTGCAGAAACTCGGCAGTGAAAAGGTCGTCGTCGGCCAGCCGCTCGTGCCGCGCCTCGGCGAGCCGGATCGCGAGCAGCTGCCGCTGGTAGTTCCATTCGTAAAGAGCCTCGCCCGCGGTCAGCCCCTCGTAGCACTGCAGCCGGATGAACGGTGTGTCGAGCGCGAGCGCCAGCGCCTTGGCCGCCGCGGTTTTCCCTACGCCCGGCTCGCCTTCGAGCAGGAGCGGTTTCCCCAGCCGCAGCGAGAGGAAAATGGCCATCGCCAGCCCGTCGTCGACCAGGTAGTCGACCGCGTCCAGGCGCCGGCTCACCTCGAGCGGGTCGTTCACCGGCGCTCCCCCGACAGCAGCCGCCGATAGTCCGCACGGGTGTCCACATCGATCGGCGTCTCGCGCGCGACCGGCATCTGCGCGACTTCGAATTCCCCGGAATGCAGCACCTTCCACACGGCCTTGTCCCCATGCAGCGTGCTCAACACCCCGAAAGTCTCCCGCCGGAACAAGAATGGATGCCCAAGTCCGTCCACATAACGGCAAACCGCTATTTCCGTACGGGTTTCGCACAGTCGCCGCACATCGCCGGGATCGATTCCCGGCTGATCCCCCAGCAGAAGCACCACCGCATCGGCCTCGACATGCGGCACCGCCGTCCGGATAGACGACCCGCACCCGTCCGAGAAGTCTGGGTTGTCGACCACGGTGCAGCCGCTCAGGTCAACGCGCGACCGAACCTCCGCCCCCGACCCGCCGAGCGTCACCAGCAACTGATCAAATCCACAGGCCCGAGCCATGTCGAGGGTCGCGTCGAGCAGCGTGCGCCCGCGGTAGGGCAGCAGCTGCTTGGCTTCCCCGAGCCGCAGCGACCCTCCAGCGGCGAGCACCAGCCCGGCGACCGTCATGAGGCCGCCACAAACCGATCGCGGCACCCCACACAGCAGAACCAATGCTCCACCCCGTCAACCACGGCATGCGGCGTGCCCTCGCCGATAACCACGGACATCCCACAAACAGGATCAACCGCCGTCCGAGCAATCCCCGTCCCCTGCCCACCGCCAGCCGCCATCGCCGCAGATCCTGACATTTCTGAAATGTCGGTCACAGCGAGAAGGCGGAGGGCGGCGCTCGCAGGCGCGGCGGAGGCAGGCGGCGCGGGCGCGGCCGAGGCAGGCGGCGCAGGCGCGGCGGGCGGCGCAGGCGCGGCAGGCGGCGCGGGCGCGGCGGGCGGCGCGGGCGCGGCGGGCGGCGCGGGCGCGGCGGGCGCCGGGTCGAGAGACTCCGTGCGGATCTCCCGGATGATCTCGGCCAGCACCGAGAGCGCGATCTCCTTGTGTGTCCGAGCTCCAATATCAATCCCCGCGTGCGGCCGCACCCGGGAGCGCTCCTCGTCTGTCAGGCCCATGGCGTCGAGGACGGCCGCTCCCCGGGTGCGGCTTGCCACCAGCGCGATCAGCGGGACGCCGGCGTCGAGGGCCGCGCGGATCGCCTGCTCGTCATCGCGGCCCAGGCCGGCGACGACGACCGCGCTGGCACCCGCGTACGCCATGGGTTTGGCGATTTCGAGATCGAGGAAACCGGCCAGGGTGACCACCGCGGCGCCGATAGGCGTCGTTGAGCCGGCTACGCCGATCAGCGGGCGCGGCAGGATCGGGCGCAGGAAGATCTCGATGGCGCCGCCCGACAAACAGGGATTGACAACAACCTGCGCGCCCGGGGTGTCCGGAAATGAGGGGGCGCCGTCGGGGAGCACGCGCAGCAGCAGGGTGTTGCCATCGCGGAGCGTGTCGAGCGCGGCGGCCCGCACCGATGTCTCGGCGCAGACCCCGCCGACGAAGCCCTCGATGGACCCGTCGGCGAGGATCACCGCGTCGTCGCCCGGCACCGCCGAGGTGGGCGCCTGCGCGCGCACCACCGTGGCGTGCACGAACGGCCGGCGGAGGCCGGTCAGCTCGTCCACGCGTGCCGCCATCGACATAACGACTCCTAGATCGGGGGCGTCGCCCGGCCGCGCATGGCGTCCCAGACTCGGGAAGGGGTGAGCGGCATGTCGGCGTGCCGGATGCCGAACGGCTTGAGCGCGTCGACCACCGCGTTGACGATGGCCGGCGGCGAGCCGACCGTGGCCGATTCCCCCACGCCCTTCGCGCCGATCGGGTGGTGCGGCGACGGCGTGACCGTGTAACCGGTCTCCCAGTCGGGCACCTCGAGCGACGTGGGGATCAGGTAGTCCATCAGCGAGGCGCCGAGGCAGTTGCCGTCCTCGTCGAAGGCGATCATCTCCATCAGCGCCATGCCGACGCCGTCGGTGAGGCCGCCGTGGATCTGGCCCTCGATGATCATCGGGTTGATCCGGGTGCCGCAGTCGTCGACCGCGATGAAGCGGCGCACCTTGACCTGCGCGGTGCCCGGGTCGATGTCGACGACGCAGATGTACGCGCCGTGCGGGTAGGTCAGGTTCGAGGGGTTGTAGCAGATCTGCGCCTCGAGCCCGCCCTCCACGCCGTCCGGCAGGTCGCCGGCGCCGTGCGCGCGGAACGCCACGTCCTGGATGGTCACCGACTTGCCGGGGTCGCCCTTGACCTGGAACGCGCCCTTGACCCACTCGAGGTCGGCGACCGACACCTCCAGCATCGCCGAGGCGATCAGCTGCGCCTTGTCGCGGACCTTCCGGGCGACCAGCGCGGCCGCCGCCCCCGAGACCGGTGTCGAGCGGCTTCCGTACGTGCCGAGGCCGAACGGCGTCTGGTCGGTGTCCCCGTGCACGACCTCGATGTCGGCCGGCGGGATGCCGATCTCCTCGGCCACGATCTGCGCGAACGTCGTCTCGTGGCCCTGGCCCTGGCTCTGTACCGACAGCCGCACCACGGCCTTGCCGGTCGGGTGGATCCGCAGCTCACACCCGTCGGCCATGCCGAGGCCGAGGATGTCCATGTGCTTGCGCGGCCCGGCGCCCACCGCCTCGGTGAAGAACGCGATGCCGATGCCCATCAGCTCGCCCCGGGCCCGCTTCTCCTCCTGCTCCTTGCGCAGGTCGGCGTACCCGGCGATGTCCATGGCCAGGCGCATCGTGGGCTCGTAGTTGCCGGAGTCGTAGACCCAGCCGGTCTTCGTCTCGTACGGGAACTGCTCGGGTTGGATGAAGTTCTTCAGGCGCAGCTCGGCGGGATCCATGCCCAGCTCGTGCGCGAGACAATCGACGATCCGCTCGACCAGGTAGACCGCCTCGGTGATGCGGAACGAGCAGGCGTACGCGACACCGCCGGGCGCTTTGTTGGTGTAGACCGCGGTCATCTTGCAATACGCGGCCTGCAGGTCGTAGCTGCCGGTGAAGACGCCGAAGAAACCGGCCGGATATTTGACCGGCGCCGCCGTGCCGTTGAACGCGCCGTGGTCGGCGAGCACGTTCGTGCGAATGGCCAGGATCTTGCCGTCGCGGGTGGCCGCGATCTCGCCGCGCATGATGTAGTCGCGGGCGAACCCGGTGCTGATCAGGTTTTCCGAGCGGTCCTCCATCCATTTCACCGGCTTGCCGGTCAGGATGGAGCCGACGATCGCGCAGACGTACCCGGGGTAGATCGGCACCTTGTTGCCGAAACCGCCGCCGATGTCCGGCGCAATGACCTGGATCTTGTGCTCGGGAAGGCCGGCCACAATGGCGTAAAGGGTGCGGTGCGCGTGCGGCGCCTGGGTCGTCGACCAGAGCTTCAGTTTTCCTTCGACGGCGTCGAAATCGGCGACGGCGCCACACGTCTCCATCGGCGCCGGGTGCACGCGCGGATAAACAATGTCTTCCTGTACGACTACGTCAGCCGACGCGAATACCGCCTCGGTCGCGGCTTCGTCACCGGTCTCCCAGTCGAAGACGTGATTGTTCTCCTTGCCCTGCAGGTCGTCGCGGATCAGCGGCGCGTCCGGCTCGAGCGCCTTGCGGGCGTCGATGACCGGGTCGAGCACGTCGTACTCCACCTCGATGAGCTCGAGCGCGTCGCGGGCGGCGTACCGGTCCTCGGCGACGACGAAGGCGACCTCCTGGCCCTGGAACCGGACCTTGTCGGTGGCCAGCACCGCCTGCACGTCGTTGGAGAGGGTCGGCATCCAGGCCAGGCCCTTCTCGGCGAGCATCGCGCCCGTCACGACCAGCTTCACGCCCGGGGATGCCTCGGCGGCGCTGGTGTCGACGCTGAGGATCTTCGCGTGGGCGAACGGGCTGCGCAGGATGGCCAGGTGCAGCATGCCCGGGAGCTGCACGTCGTCGGTGTAGCGGCCGCGGCCCCGGAGGAAACGAGGGTCCTCCTTGCGCAGCATCCGGCCGAAGCCGACGGGCTTCTGGTCGTTGTCATGAAATTCCGTGAATTTCGGATCCTGCACTGTGGTCATGCCGGGATCTCCTTCGAGGAATGCACCGAAGCCCACCGCACGGAACGGACAATCGTCGAATACCCGGTGCAGCGGCAGATCTGCCCGGAGATCGCTTCACGGATCTCGGCGTCCGTCGGGTCGGGGTTGCGATCGAGCAGCGCCCGGCAGGTCATCATCATGCCCGGCGTGCAGAAGCCGCACTGCAGGCCGTGGCACTGCATGAAGCCCTCTTGGATCGGGTCCAGCTCGCCGTTGCGGGCAAGGCCTTCCACCGTACGGACCTCGTGGCCCCCGGCCATCGCGGCCAGCACGGTGCACGACTTGACGGGCTCGCCGTCCAGCCAGACCACGCAGGTGCCGCAGTTGCTGGTGTCGCAGCCCCAGTGGGTGCCGGTCAGGCCGAGCACGTCCCGCAGGAAGTGCACGAGCAGCAGCCGCCCCTCGATCTCCCGGGTGACCTCGACGTCGTTGACGGTCATCGTGACCTGCATCGGTTCAGCTCCTCGCCCGCTCGACGGCCTTGCGCAGGGTCCTTCGGGTCAACTCGTCCGCTAGGTGGCGCTTGTACTCCTCGCTGCCCCGCTGGTCGGTGACCGGGTCGCAGCTGCGCGCCGCGATCGCGCCGGCCCGTTCGAAAAGAGGCTCATCGGCGACCTGGCCGCGCATGATGTCCGAAATTTCAGGAATTCCGGTGGTATTTGGGCCGACAGCAGCGAGACCGACGCGGGCGTCCGCGATGGTCCCGTCGCCGTTGAGCCACACCGCCGCCCCGGCGCTGACGACCGCCCAGTCTCCCGCGCGCCGCTCGACCTTCTCGTAGGCGCTGCCGTGGCCAGGCCGGCGCGGCAACCGGATCTCGGTAAGGATCTCGTCGTCCCCGACCGCCGTCTCGTAAGGGCCGACGTGGAACTCCTTCATCGAGACGACCCGCTCGCCCCGGGGCCCGCGGATCACGCACTGCGCGTCGAGCGTCGTGCACACCGCCGACAGGTCCTCGCTCGGATCCGCCTGGCACAGCGACCCGCCGAGCGTCCCCCGGTTGCGCACCACCGGGTCGGCGATCACCCGCTCGGCCTCCCGGAAGATCGGGAACGCCGCCGCGAGCTCGTCCGACTCCAGCAGCTCGCGGTGCCGGGTCAGCGCGCCGACGCGTACGTCATCGGTGTTGATCTTGATGTAGCCGAGCTCCTCGTGAAGAGGGTTGATGTCGATCAAGTATTCGAAGTTCGCCAGTCGAAGCTTCATCATCGGCAGCAGGCTGTGCCCGCCCGCGACGAGCCGCGCTGAGCTACCCAGACGTTCCAGCAGTCCGATGGCATGGTCCACAGTGGTGGCGCGTTCATACTCGAACGGGGCCGGCACCTGCACGCTGCACCTCCCAAACTGAATTTTCCTCGCGGGGGCGGGGCCTGGTGAACCTCTCGCGCGCGGTGATCAATGTCAACAGCGACCTAAGGGATCTCTTAACTAGCCGTTGACGATCAGCCGCTCGATCACGGAGGGTTTGGGCGTGCGGGACATCGTTGACGGGCTGGTGGCATGGCGCGCGGAGGGCCTGGCGTTCGCCGTGGCCACCGTCGTGCGCACCTGGAGCTCGGCCCCCAGGCAGCCCGGCTCGGCCATGGCGGTCAACGAGCGCGGCGAGGTTCTCGGCAGCGTTTCCGGCGGGTGCGTGGAGGGCGCGGTCTACGCCGCCGCCGAGGAGGTCATCGAGACCAAAAAGGCACAGCAGCACACGTACGGCGTGAGCGACGGCGACGCGTTCGAGGTGGGGCTGACGTGCGGCGGGACGATCGAGGTCCTGGTCCAGCCGTGGGTGGCCCTCGCCGACCTCGACAACGTGCTCGCCGCCCTCGTCTCGGGCCAGCCGGTCGCGACCGTCTCGGTGGGCAACAACCAGATCGCGGTCTGGCCCTCCCACGTCGTCGGCTCGCTGGGCGACGCCGGCCTGGACCGGGCGGCCGAGCAGCAGGCGGCCGGGATGCTGTCGGCCGGCACCACCGGCGTGATCCACCTCGGCGCCCACGGTGAGCAGCGCCTCGCCGCCGTCGAGATCTTCGTGCAGACCTATCTGCCGCCGCCCCGCATGATTGTCTTCGGCGCGATCGACTTCGCCGGCGCGGTGGCCCGGATAGGCGGCTTCCTCGGCTATCACGTGACCGTCTGCGACGCGCGTCCGGTCTTCGCCACCCACAAGCGTTTCCCGTCGGCCGACGAGTTGGTCGTGCAATGGCCGCATCTCTACCTGGAGTCCACGGCGGTCGACGAGCGCACCGTGCTCTGTGTCCTCACCCATGACCCCAAGTTCGACGTGCCGCTCCTCGAGGTCGCGTTGCGCACGCCCGCCCGCTACATCGGCGTGATGGGCAGCCGCCGCACCCATTCCGACCGGATGCGCCGCCTGCGCGAGGCCGGCGTCTCCGAGGCCGCCCTGGCCCGGTTGTCCGCTCCGATCGGCCTGGACCTGGGCGCCCGCACCCCCGAGGAGACGGCGGTCGCGATCGCCGCCGAGATCGTCGCGTCGGCGTGGGGCGGGTCCGGTCTGCCCCTCACCGGGCTGGACGCCCCGATTCACGGGTAGCCGTCGGGGTGCAACCCGGCCCTTTCCCGCGGTTCCGCCGCCGCCGGCCCGATCTCGTCCTGCGGCCGCGCTTGCACCACCGGCGGCCGCCACCGCGCGGGGACGCCGAGTCCCGCCCACCGCGCGCGGTCCATGTCTCCGATGCGGAAGCTTCAGTGGGCGGGAGCGGGGGACCCCTTTTCACGCCGGCTCGCCGGCTTGGGGTGAAGTCGCCTTGGACGCGACGGGCCGCCTTCAGGCCCAACCCGACAGCTAACCTCGCAGGCGGTTGAAGGACCAAGGATCGCTTTGTCTGCCCGTCTCCGCTCTGCCATGCCCAAGTTCGTCCTACTCGCGGCGTTTGCTGCCCTCCTGCCCCTTCTGTTCGCCCCGTCCGTGGCCCACGCGGCACCCACTTCCCACGCGGCTTCCGCCTCCCGCGCGGCTTCCCTCGCCCGCACGGCGTCTGTGTCCCACGCCGCGCCCCGCGCCCGCGCGGCGTCTCTCGCCCACGCCGCGCCTCACGCCCGCGTGGCGTCGCTCTCGCCGGCCCAGGCCGCGTTGCTGCGCGGCAAGCTCATCATCGCGGCGGCCAGCGCCCAGCGCGGCAAGCCCTATCGCCGAGGCGCCGCCGGCCCGACCGCGTTCGATTGTTCGGGCTTGTCCGGCTACGCCTACCGTGCCGCCCACATCAGCCTGCCCCGCACCGCGAACGCCCAGTACCGCGCCGCCCGCCCGGTCAGCCGCGCCGCCGCCCGCCCTGGCGACCTGGTCTTCTGGGTGCACGGCCACCACGCCTACCACGTGGCCGTCTACGCCGGCGCCGGCCGCGTCTGGCACGCCCCGAAGCCGGGCGACCGCGTCCGCCTGGCCAAGATCTGGAACCCCCGCGAGGTCCGCTACGGCCGCATCGGCGCCTGATCACCCCCGCGGCGGGGCGCCCACGGCGGCGCCCTTCCGCGGCCCGGCACCACCGCGGCAAGGCACCCATCCCAGCGGGACGCTCATCGGCGCGCGGCTCCCCTCCCATCCCAGCGCGGCGCCCATCCCAGCTGCGCCAATCCCAGCGCGGCGTGGCGCCCATCCCAGCGCGGCGTGGCGCCCATCCCAGCGCGGCGTGGCGCCCATCCCAGCGCGGCGGGGCGCCCATCTCAGCGCGACGCGCACCGCGGCGCGGCAGCCATCGCGGCGCCCGTCCGCCGAGAGGGCGCCGGCCGGTCAGGCGTCCGCCGCGACCGGGTCCTCGGCCGGCTGTCTGGCCCGGCCCACCGCCGCCGCCAGTCGGTCCAGGCCGACCACGACCGCCCCCAGCGCCCCGAAGATCAGGGCGAGTTGCACGAACTGCAAGCCCACCCAGTCGTACCCGTGCTCCCCGGGGTCGAGGAAGAAATACGGGTACCGCACCGGCGCCGCCGGCAGCAGGCCGCCCCGCAGCTCGATCATCACGCCGTAGCCGAGCGGGTAGGCAATCCACAGTGGAATGTCCCGCCAGCGGACGATCCGGTGCGGCCCGAACGCCACCCAGTCGACGAGCACGAGCACCGGCACCACGTAGTGCACCAGGAACAGCGACCGGTTGGTCAGCGCCACGCCCGGGTCGGCGGCGGCCAGGCCCGGCAACGGGTTCTCGCCGTGGTTGAGCATGAAGTGCGAGATCAGGCAGGTGATCAGGATCCACAGCGTGACCGCGCCGCGCCACCGGGGCGCGGGCGGCTCGACCGTGTCCCGCTTGATCATCCAGTACAGGGCGCCCACGAAGTACGCGAGCGTCAGCAGGTTGCTCTGCGCGGTGAAGTAGATGAGCCGCTGCTCCGCCATGAGCAGCCCCGACGCGCCGCACGCGACGATGGCCGCGCGCAGCCAGAACTGGGGCCTCTGCCAGACCATTGCTACCGCCCGGTCGATCCGTCGATGAGTTCCCGCAGGATATCGGCGTGCCCCGCGTGCCGGGCCGTCTCCTCCAGCATGTGCCCGATGACGAACCGCAGATTGCAGCGCGGCTGCCCGTCGTCGCGCGCGAGCATCGCCTCGAGGTCCCCGTCGGTGAGCACCGGCGCGACGCGTTGCCATGCGGCCTCGTACGCGTCAATGGCCTCGCGCAAGGTGTCGCCCTCCCGGACCTCTTCGTCCGGGAGCGTGACGTCCTCGCCCGCGAAGCGCACGAGAAACCACGACAGCTCGGCCCACGTCAGGTGTTTGACCAGCCAGAGCAGGCTGGTCCCGCTGCCGACCGGCGATCGGCGCGCGTCCTCGTCGCCGACCCCGATCACCTTGCGCACCAGCGATTCCCGCTGAAACTGCAGGAGCCCGACCAGCGTGGCGCGCTCCCCCGTCACCGTCCGCGGCGGTCGTCGATCAGGCACGGCGGGCCACCAATCCGTTGCAGGCCACGTCCTCGATCGCGGGACGCGGCTGGGGTTCGTCGCCGGCGTGCCAGTGGGCGACCGAGGCCAGCCCCGGCTCGACGAGCTCGTGGCCGGCGAAGAACGCCGCGAACTCGGCGCCGTCGCGCGGCACGAAGCGGCCGCCCGGGTTCTGCGCGGTCAGCTGGGCTACCGCCGCCGGCGACACGTACTCCCAGGTCGCGTGGCTGGCCGCCACGTAGCTGCCGGGCGCGAGCGCGCCGATCAGCGTGCGCACGATGCCCTGGGGGTCCTCGTCGTCGCGGATGAAATGCAGCACCGCCGCCAGCATCAGCCCAACTGGCTCGCCCAGATCGAGCGTCGCCTTGAGCGCGGGGTGGTCAAGGATCGCGGCCGGCGAGCGCAGATCGGCCTCGATGTAGGCCCGTCCCTCGCCGCGCAGCGCAGCCGAATGCTCCTGCACCAGCGGATCGTTGTCGACGAAGACGACGCGGGCCTCCGCCGGCACGTTGCCGGCCACCCCGCCCGGCGCCGGGATCCCGGTGCCGATGTCGAGGAACTGCCGCACCCCTTGCGCCGCGACATAACGCGCCGCCCGCCCGAGGAACCGCCTGTTCTCCACCGCCATGAGCCGGATCGTCGGCATGGCCGCCTCGATCGCGTCCCCCGACGCCCGGTCGGCCTCGAAATGATGCTCGCCGCCGAGCCAGTAGTTGTACCGCCGCGCCGGATGCGCCACCGTCGTATCGATCATTGTCGGCAGTCTAGGCGCGGTAACCATCGAACAGTGGCCCGCCGGCCCGCTCCAAGATCTCGATGGCGAAGGCGGCCGGATCGTCGCGGGCCGCCAGCCAGCGCTCGGCGAGTTCCGGGTCGAGCTCGCGCAGCTCCCGCAGCAGCCATTTCCCGCCGCTGATCCACCGCCCGGCGAACGCCGGCGCGGCCCGCCCCGCCTCCGTCCACAACGCCGCCGCGATCACCGCGCGCTCGCCCGCATCGCCGGCGTACCGATAGTCGTCGAGCAGGTCGGTGAGGCCGTACCGCAGCCGGTCGCTCTCGGCGGCCGGCAGCGGCCCCGGCCCGTCGGCGAGCACCCGCGCGCAGCGGGCCGGCAGGTCGCCCGGATCGCCGGTCAGCACCACGCCACCGGCGAGCATGCGGTGCGTGCTCGGCTTGCGTTTTGCCAGCTCGCCGGCGAGAAACCCGGCCAGACGCTCCGGCGTGTGCACGAACAGCTCCACCGGCCAGCCCTTGTAGCGCAGGCTTTCCCGATACCCCGGTTCGTCGTCGCGCATGACGACGATGTCCAGATCGGACCCGGCCGTCCGATGCGCGGTGACCACGCTGCCGGTGAGCATGGCCCACGAGGCGTCGGGAAACCGGTCGTGAACCAGCTCGCGTGCAACGGTCACGGGGTCCACTTGATGGCCTTGACGACGTAGTAGGCGGGCAGGGCGCTCAGCCCCGCATAGAGCTCCGCCGCCGGCTCCTCGAAGAACGCCTCCAGCCGAAGGCCGGCGTTGACGAACGCCATCACCACGTCGCTGACGGGCCACACGAACGCGGAGAACGGCGGCGGATCCGGCTCGCCGCGCGCGCCGATCGGGCGCTTGGCGTCGTCCTGGACGGCGTTCGGCCGCTCCCGTCCGAAGTAGTCGCCGGCCAGCGTGAGCCCACCCTCGTGGACGGCCAGCACCTCCCACACCGGGTGATGGTCGCAGAGCAGCACGGCGCCGCCGGGTCGCAGCCGCGCCGCGACCATGCCGGCGAACGCGGCGAGGTCGGGCACCCAGCAGATCGCGCCCCAACTGAGATAGACCAGGTCGAGTTCGACGAGGTCGCCGGGCGGGCTCATCATGTCGGCCCGGCGGAAGTCGGCGGCGACACCCGCCTCGGCCGCGCGGGCCCGGGCCATCTCGATGGCCACATCGGAGATGTCCACGCCCGTCGCGGTCGCCCCGAGGTTGGCCCAGGACAACACCTCGTCCCCGCACGAGCACGCGAGCTGCACCACCCGACGGCCCGCCACGTCACCGGCAAGCCGCACCTCGAACTCCTCGAGCACACCCTCGCCCCGCCGGAAGCGCTCGATGGGGACACCGGACCGCTTGGCGGCGATCAGGTTCCAGCTGGACCGGTTGGCCTCGGTGATCTCAGAGCTCGCCCTGATAGGCCAGCACCCCCCGGTTGACCGCCGCGATCGCCTTGCGGGCCGCGTCGCGCACGCCGGTCGAGGACGCCGGGGCCTCCTTGATCTGGCCGAGCAGGTCGAGCACCTGCCGCGCCCAGCGCACGAAGTCGCCCGCCGGCATGTCGGCGTCGTAGTTGTGGCCGCTCGCCAGCACCCGGGCCAGCGGCTCGCCGCGGGCCCACCGGAACATCGGCCACACGAAACCCGGGTCGGGCTCGCGGGTCAGGGCCAGGCCGTGGTCGGACTCGTCGGCGGCGATCTCGCCCCACAGCTTGGTGCAGGCATCCACGGCCGCGGTGATCGGGCCCTTCGGCACCGAGGCCCGGTCGTCGCCCTCGCGGCGCGACTCGTACAGCACCATCGAGACGGCCGCGGCCAGCTCGTCGGGCTCCAGACCGTCCCAGACGCCCTGCCGCAGGCACTCGGCGACCAGCAGGTCGGCCTCGGACCAGATGCGGCCGAGCATGCGGCCCGCCTCGGTCACCTCACCATCGGGCGACAGGTAACCCCGATCGCCCAGCACCGCGCACACCTGGTCGAACGTGCGCGCCAGCGAACCGGTGCGGCCCGCGACCTTGTCGCGCAGGGCCTCGGTGTCGCGCAGCAGCCGGTGCCGCCGCTCGGCCCAGCGGGCGTGCTCCTCGCGGTCGGGGCAGGCGTGGCAAGGGTGCTGCCGCAGCCGCACCTTGAGCAGCGCGATCTCGGCGTCCTCGCCGGTGTTGCCCCCGCCGCCGCGGCGACCGCGCCGGCCGCCGCCGTGCCGGTCGAGGCCGGTCGCGGAGATCTGGGCGGCGAGGTCGCGGCGGGCCGACGGGTTGCGGTGGTTGAAATGCTTGGGTACGCGCAGGCGCTCGAGCACCTCCACCTCGCCCGGGAAGTCGGCCGGACTGACCCGCCCGGCCCACCTGTCCTGGGTCAGCACTAGCGGCCGCGGCTCGCCGAAGCCCCCGGTCGGCGCCTCCAGCACGACCGCGAGCCCGGCCCGCCGCCCCTGCGGCACCCGGATGACGTCGCCGACCCGCAGCCGCTCCAGCGAGGACACCGCCGCGGCCCGCCGCTGGTTGGCGCCCTGCCGGGCGAGCGCGCGCTCCCGGTCGGCGATGGCGACCCGGATCCCGAAGTACTCGTCGAAGTCGCCGTGGTGGCAGGCGGCGTCGTTCCCGTACGCCTCCATGGTGTCGACGTTGCGCTGCACCTGCCGGGCCAGGCCCACCACCGAGCGGTCGGCCTGGAACTGGGCGAACGACGACTCGAGCAGGTCGCGGGCCTTGTCGGCGCCGACCGTGCCGACCAGGTTGACCGCCATGTTGTACGAAGGGCGGAACGAGGAGCGCAACGGATAAGTACGCGTGGAAGCGAGCCCGGCGACGTGGCGCGGGTCGACCTCGGGGCTCCACAGCACGACGGCGTGGCCCTCGACGTCGATGCCGCGGCGGCCGGCCCGGCCGGTGAGCTGGGTGTACTCCCCCGGGGTCAGGTCGGCGTGCGTCTCGCCGTTGAACTTGACCAGCCGCTCGAGCACCACGCAGCGGGCCGGCATGTTGATGCCCAGGGCCAGAGTCTCGGTCGCGAAGACCGCCTTGACCAGCCCCTGCACGAAGCACTCCTCGACCGCCTCCTTGAAGGCGGGCAGCATGCCGGCGTGGTGGGCCGCGATACCCCGCTCGAGGCCGTCGAGCCACTCCCAGTAGCCCAGGACCGACAGGTCCTCCCGCGGGATGCCGGCCACCTTGGCGTCGGCGATGCGGCGGATCTCGGCGCGCTCGTCGGAGTCGGTCAGGCGCAGCCCGGCCGAGAGGCACTGCTGGACGGCCGCGTCGCAGCCGGCCCGGCTGAAGATGAACAGGATCGCCGGGAGCAGGCCCGACCGCTCGAGCCGGTCGACCACCTCGGGGCGCGGCGGCGGCTGCCAGCGCCGGGAACGCCCGCGATAGCCCGGCCCGTGCGACCGGTCGGTGAGCTCGAGCCGGCGCTCCATCTCACGCGTGTAGCGCAGCAGCTCGGGGTGCACGTCGTGCTTGCGGGCCGCGTCGGCGTCGTGGAACAGGTCGAACATGCGGCGGCCGACCAGCATGTGCTGCCACAGCGGGACCGGCCGGTGCTCGCTGACCACCACCTCGGTCTCGCCGCGCACGGTGACCAGCCAGTCGGCGAACTCCTCGTAATTGCTGACCGTCGCGGACAGCGAGACCAGGGTCACCGACGCCGGGAGGTGGATGATCACCTCCTCCCAGACCGCGCCGCGGAACCGGTCGGCGAGGTAATGCACCTCGTCCATCACCACATAGGCCAAGCCCTTGAGAGCGGCCGAGCCCGAATAGAGCATGTTGCGCAGGACCTCGGTGGTCATCACCACCACCGGGGCGTCGCCGTTTATCGCGTTGTCGCCGGTCAGCAGGCCGACCTTGTCGGGGCCGTAGCGCTCGACGAGGTCGTGATACTTCTGGTTGGACAGCGCCTTGATCGGGGTGGTGTAGAAGCACTTGCGCTCGCCCGCCCGCAGCGCGAGGTGCACGGCGAACTCGCCCACCACCGTCTTGCCGGCACCGGTCGGCGCGCAGACCAGCACCCCGCTGCCACGCTCGAGCGACTCGCACGCCGAGCGCTGGAAGTCGTCGAGGTCGAAGCCGACGTCGACCATGAAATCCTCGAGCGCCGGGAACGCCGCCCGCCGTTTGGATTGGGCATAGCGTTCGGCGGGACTTGTCATGACCACAACGCTACTTGCTGGGTATGACAACTCGCAGCACCGGCGGTGGCGTCTCACGGCTCCGGACCGGGTAGGTATCGTGCATCCGTGCCGGAAGCCGTGGAATCGACCGATCATCCTCCCCATCGGCCGTCCCGCCAGGTCGAGGCCGTGCTGTTCGATTTCCACGGCACGCTGGCCCAGGTGGAGGATCCGATCCAGTGGGTTCAGGCGGCCGCGGTGGCCTGCGGCCACGAGCTGGATCGGGGCCGGGCGACGACGCTCGCCGACCGCTTGGTGATGGCCGGCCGAGCTGGGGGACCACTTCCGGCCCGGGTGCCGCCCCATCTGGCGGAGCATTGGTCAGATCGAGATCTGTACGCGCACAGCCACCGCGCCGCCTACACGGGCCTGGCCGCCACCGTGACCACGGAGGTCGAGGGCCTCGCGGACGCCCTGTACGAGCGGCTGCTGGGCCCAGAGGGCTGGCTGCCCTACGCCGACACCGAGCCGACCCTGCGCACCCTGCACGACGCCGGCATCAAGGTGGCGGTGGTCAGCAACGTCGGCTTCGACATCCGTCCCCACTTCGACGCGTGGGGCCTCAATTCCATGATCGACGCGTACGCCTTGAGCTACGAGCTCGGCCGCATGAAGCCCGACCCGGCCATCTTCCTGCGGGCCTGCGGCATGCTCGGCGCCGACCCCGAGCGCACGCTGATGGTCGGCGACTCCCCCGCCGACGCCGGCGCGGTGAAGGCGGGCTGCGCGGCCCTGGTCCTGCCGGCCTCCGAGCCCGGCCGCCCCAACGGCCTCACCGCCGCCCTGGCCCTGGCCGGCTGCGGCGCCTGAGCCGGCCCGTAAGGCGTCAGGCGTAGGCGTCAGGCGTAGGCGTCAGGCGTAGGCGTCAGGCGTAGGCGTCAGGCGTAGGCGTCAGGCGTAGGCGTCAGGCGTAGGCGTCAGGCGTAGGCGTCAGGCGTAGGCGTCCAGCGCGAGGCCCTTGCGGATGCCGGCCTTGCGCTTCTCGGTGGGCGTCCGCTCGGCCGCCTCGCTCTTGGCGACGGTCGGCTCCGCCGACATCATCGCGGGCGCGGCGCCCTGGTCCGGCCGCTCGCCGCCCGTCGTCTCCGCGGCCTCGCCGGGCGGGACGGCCGCCTCGGCCATCGCCTTCAGCGTCGAGCGAGCGGTGTCGAAGGCGGTGGTGGCGAGCGACGCGGCGCCACTGAACGAGCGGAGCGAACTGAGCGACATGCTCTCAGGTTCGGCCGGACCCGGGATTTCTGACCGCGTGGGCCGCCGCGCAACCGGACCGCTACCGCAGCAGGCGCAGCGCCCCGGGGACGCAGGTGATCTCCAGCGGGAGCGGGCCGAGCCGCTCGCCGTCGGCGTACGCGATGATCCCGTCCGAGTGCAGGCGCACCTGCGTCGCCCGATATGTCCGCACCCGCGGGTCGGTCACGTGGGTGCCCCGACGTAAGCGCGGCTTCAACCGGGCCATCGCGGCGCGGGAAAGTGGCAGGGCCGTCACCACGTCGAGCAGGCCGTCCGAGGGGTCCGCCGCCGGGACAATCCGTAAACCGCCGCCGTAACTGGGACAATTACCAACGGCGACCAGCGTCCCCTCGAAGCCGTGGTCCACCCCGTCGATCTCCAGGGCGTACAGCCGGGGCCGCACCCGCGCCATCTCCAGAGCGATCGCCAGGTCGTACCGCCGCGGCCCGCGCGGCCACCGCATCCGGTTGGCCCGTTCGTTCACGATCGCGTCGAAGCCGGCGGCCAGCACGGCGCCGAACCAGCGCTTCTCCTCGTCGGTCCCCACCGCGCGGGCGAGATCGATCGGCGCGAAGGAGGAGGACTCGAGGGCGGAGGCGATCGCGGACGCCGCCGTCAGTGGATCGGGCGACACCCCGGTTCCGGCCGCGAAGTCGTTCCCGGTCCCGGCCGGCACCACGCCGAACGCGACCGGGCGGGACGCGGCGGCCTGCAGGGCGAGGTGCACCGTCCCGTCGCCGCCAACGGCCACCAGAGCCGCGCAGCCGTCCCCGACGGCCCGATGGCAGGCCTTCTCCGCCTCCTCCGCGGTTGACGCCTCCAGCAGCCGTACGGCGTGCCCGGCGGCCCCGAGCCGCCGCACCACCCCCGGAAGCAGACCGCGGTGCCGGCCGCGCCCCGCGCGGGGGTTGGCCAGCACCGCGATGTCACCGCTTGTCATGGCGGGCGACATTACTACGTCATGTCGTCGAAACGGCCCTCGAGCGGCAGCGGCTTGGTCACCGGCGCCGGGCCGTCGACCGGGCTGGGCGCCTCGATCGGATCGGCGGCGCCGACCGGGACCCGGTCGTCCTCGAGCGGCGAGATGGTGTCGTCGTCGAGGTCGGCGTAGATCTCCTTGCCACGGCCCTTGCGCCGGTCGTTGATGAAGCCGATGCCGACCGCGATGAAGTACAGCAACACCATGCAGGCGGCGAGCAGCGTCATGCCGAACGGGCCGGGGTCGGGGGTGGCGACCGCGGCGAACGCGAACGACAGGAAGATCACGATCCGCCACCAGCCGAGCAGCCGGCGGGCCGACACCACACCGGTGAAGTTCAGCATCAGCAGGATCAGCGGGAACTCGAAGGCCGCCCCGAACAGCAGAAGCATGCTCGAGACGAAGCCTAAATAGCTCCCGACTTCGAGTTTCGTCGGTTCGCCCAGGACGCCGGCCTCCATGATGAAGGCCAGGCTGTGGCCGACCACCAGGTAGGCCAGGACCGCGCCGACGATGAACAGCGGCGCCGCGATCGCGACGAAGATGTACGCCCACTTGCGCTCGTGCCGGTGCAGGCCGGGCGCGATGAACGCCCAGAGCTGGTAGAGCCAGACGGGAGCGCCGACGATGATGCCGACCCACAGCGCGATCTTGAGTCGGATGATCAGGCCGTCGCCGACGCCGAGCACCAGGAAGTCGCAGTAGGTCGTGCCGTCGGTCCGCGTGGACCAGGACGACGGCAGATCGCAGTACGGCTCCTTGAGCAGGCCGAAGACCCAGTTCGACAGGATGAAGCCGACAATCAGGCCGACCACCAGGCCGAGCGAGGCCACGAACAGCCGGTTACGAAGCTCCCGGATGTGGTCGATGAGCGTCATCGAGCCGTCGGCGGCCTGCTGGAACTTGCTGGGCCGCCCCTGACGGCGAAGGGTCAGCGCCATGACCGGCTGTCAGCGGTCGTTGGTGCGCTGCACCGGGTCCACGTACGGCTGGGCCTGTGGCTGCGCGGGCGGCGGCTGGTAGGCCTGCGCCTGCGGCGGCTGCACGTCGCCCTGCAGGGGCTGGCGGTGGTACTCGGGCTCGGCCTTCTCCGCGACGTTGTTGTTCTCGTCGATGAGGCCCTTCGTCTCCGCCTTGATGATGCGCAGCGAACGGCCGAGCGACCGGGCCGCGTCGGGAAGTCGCTTCGCGCCGAACAGCAGCACGAGGACGACCACGAAGATGGCGATGTGCCATGGCTTGAGGGCACCCATGGGAGAACTCCAGTCGGTCGGATCAAGTTGTGCGGGGTCCATCGTACGTGGCAATTCTGGTGAAGTAGCCCACGGGACCCGGCCGGATTCACACGAAGTCTTGGACAACGAGGAAGGAACGCCGCACGCTACCGTCGCCGGACAAGATCTGTAAAGGCTACTTCCGGTGCGGGACCTTGGCCTCCACCTGCGCGACCGTCTCCTGCAGGGCCAGCATCCTCTCCTGGAGTTTCAGCGCCTCGGCCTGGGCGCGCTGGAGTTTCGCCGCGGCCCGGCGCAGGCCGCCCAGCTTGCCGAGCAGCGGCGCCGCCGAGGCGACCAGGATGATCAGCGCGACCACGACAACGGCGATCCAGACCCAGAGCAGCACGGCAGCCACCCTACCGGGCCGGCGAGCTGTACTGGTCGAGCGCGGCCGTGGCCTGCTGCCGGATCCGCTCGAGCAGCTCGGGCGGCCCGATCACGGTGACGTCCGGTCCGAGCCCGAGCAGCAGCCGCTGCGCCCAGCCCAGGTCGGTGATCCGCATGGTCACGACCCACTCGGACGAGGACGCCGAGCGGCGGACCTCCTCCACCGGGTAGTACTCGGTGATCCACCGGCTGTGCCGCCCGATCCGCAGCGTCATCAGCGGCAGGTCGGCGGTGGGCCGGAAGACCCCGTCGCTGACGTCCTGCGGCGACGCCTCGGCCGGCGGCGCCGACAGCTCGTCCAGCTCGGCGAACGCGTCGATCCGGTCGACCCGGAACATCCGGACCGCCTCGGCCCGCCGGCACCAGGCCTCCAGGTACGCCCGGCCGCCCACCATCAGCACCCGCATCGGGTCCACCACCCGCGACGTGGTCTCGTCCCGGGCCGCCGTGTAGTAGGTCATCTCCAGCGCGTGGCCGCCCTCGACCGCGGACCGGACCTTGTCGAGCTTCTCGGCGTTGGCCGGCAGTTTCACCGCGACCGGCGCGTCGGCGAGGTCGCCGGCCGCGCTCTCGATCTTGGCGAGGGCCCGCTCGATCACGTCGCGGGTGCCGGTGCCGGGTGTCTCGGCCAGCATCCTCAGCGCCACCACCAGGGCGAGCGCCTCGTCCTGGTTCAGGCGCAGGGGGCGGTTGATGCCGGCGTCGTGGCTGATCGTCACCCGGTCGCCGTCGAGCGCCATGTCGATGAGGTCGCCCGGGCCGTACCCGGGAAGCCCGCACACCCAGAGCAGCTCGAGGTCCTCGCGCAGCTGCTTCTCGCTGATGTCGAAGTCGGCGGCGGCCTCGGAGATCAGGATCCCGGGGCGGGCGAGCAGGTAGGGCACGAGGTTGAGCAGCCGGCCGAGGCGGTCGACGGACGGCTTCGGGCTGGTCATGCCGCCACTCCCTCGTGCCGGGCCATGACCTCCTTGAGGTGCTGGATCACCGCGTCCCGCACCTCGGGCGGTCCCTCGACGTAGACGTCCGGGCCGTAACCGGCGAGGGTCGCGGCGAGACGCTCGGCGTCCGCGTAGGGCAGGACGAGCCGATCGCCGGACGGGTCCGGCTGGGTGGACACGGCCCACCGGCGCAGGCCCGCCGCGCGGCCGTGGCGGGCCACGACGGAAGCCCGGCCGGTGTGCTGGTGCGGGCCGTCCCACCCGGCGACGTGGCTGATCAGATCCTCGTTCGCGGGCGGTGTGAACGCGCCCGGCCGCCCGACCGGCCGCACGTTGCCGACGATGCGGGAGAGGCGGAAGCAGCGGGTGGCGTTCCGGTCGCGGTCGTGGCCCACCACGTACCAGCGGCCGCGCCAGCAGACCACGCCCCACGGCTCGAGTCGGCGGGTGGCGGGCTCGTCGACCTCGGGCACCCGGTAGCTGAACGTCACCGCGCGGCGGTCACGGGCCGCGCTGGTCAGCGGCCCGAAGGCGGGGTCGACGGTGACGACCGGCTCGACGCCGAGCGTGGCCTGCGGGTCGACCTCGACGCCGGCGGCGCGCAGCTTGGCCAGCCCCGACGAGGCGGCCGCGGCGAGGCCGGCGTGCTGCCAGAGGCGGGCCGCGATGCCCACCGCGGCGGCCTCGTCGGGCTCGAGGAGGATGTCGGGCAGGGAATACTCGCGGCTGGCGATACGGTAGCCCGGCTCCTGGTCGAAGACGCTGGCCGTACCCGTCTCCAGCGGCACGCCGAGCTCGCGCAGCTCGGCCTTGTCCCGCTCGAACTTGCGCTGGAAGGCCTCGTGGTCGCGCGGGTCCTCGGGGTCGTGCTCGTAACCCGGCACGGTCGCGGCGATCTGCGCGGCGGTCAGGAACCGTCGCGTGGACAGCAGGCAGATCACGAGATTGACCAGGCGCTCGGTGCGGGTGCGCGACACGAGAGGCAACGCTAGCAGCCATCCGCCCCGCACTGTTATTTCGTAACCGGCGGGGGGAAGGATGATCCCGTGACGTCCGAACAGACCGGCCTGGCCGGCGCCGAGCCGTTGCCCGTACCCGGCGAGCCCGAGGAGGGTGAGAACGAGAGCATCGGCACCGTCATCCTGGCGGGCTCGGCCAACCTCGCGATCGCGCTCGCCAAGCTCGTGGCCGGCCTGTTCTCCGGGTCGTCGGCGATGCTCTCCGAGGCGGCCCACTCGTTCGCCGACACGATCACCGAGGTCTTCCTGTACGTCGCGCTCATACGCGGCCGGCGGCCGGCCGACGAGGAACACCCCTTCGGGTACGGCAAGGAGAGTTACGTCTGGGCGTTCATCGCCGCCCTGTTCACGTTCGTCGGGGGTTCCGCCTTCTCGATCTACCACGGCATCACGTCGATCGTGGCCGAGGAGAAGACCGGCGACTTCCTGTGGTCGTACGTCGTGCTGGGGATCTCGTTCCTCGCCGAGGGGACGTCGTTCCTGCGCGCCCAGCGCCAGGTCGCCGGCGAGTCGCGCCGCTGGGGCGTCACCCGGTCCCGCTTCCTGCGCCTGACCCCGGACACCACGGTCAAGGCGGTCTACTTCGAGGACTCGGCCGCGCTGATCGGCCTCGTCCTGGCCGCGCTCGGGCTGTTGCTGACCCAGATGACCGGCGACGAGCTCTGGGACGGGCTCGGCTCGATCGCCATCGGCGTGCTGTTGTTCCTGGTCGCCGCGATCCTGGCCCGCAGCAACGCGTCGCTGCTGGTGGGCCGCTCGGTGCCGCGCCGGATCCACAACCAGATCGCCGCCGACATCGCCGACATCCCGATCGTGGTGGCGGTCCCGACGCTGCTGACCATGCAGCTGGGCCCGGGCGACATCCTGGTCGCCGCCAAGGTCGACTTCGAGGACGAGGTGACCGGCGGCGAGATCGAGGCGGCCTCCGACGACGCCGAGCGGCGGCTGCGGGCCCGATACCCCGGCATCCGGTACGTCTTCCTCGACCCGACCCGGGGTGCGGCCGGTCGCCATCACCTGGACGGCGGCGTCGAGTAGATTCGCCGGTCATGGTGCGCTGGCGGTCCGGGATGGTTCAGGCGATCCGCCGTACGTGGCACGGCGCGATCGAGCTGGACGTGGCCACCGAACAGGGCGTGCTGCGGGCGCTCGCCTATCCCTCGCTGGTCGGCGAGCCGCAGCCGGGAGACCGCGTGCTGCTCAACGTCGGCGCGCTGGTCATGGGCCTGGGCACCGGCGGGTACGCCCTGGTGGTGGCCATTCCCGACCGGCTTCCCCCGGATCCGGTGGCCGACGGCACCACCCGCGATCAGGGTCACCTGGTCAAGGCCCGCTACACGCCGCTGCAGGCGATCCGGCTCGGCGTCGACGAGGAGGCATCCCCGCATCGCGCGATCATGGCGGCCGCCGAGTCCCTCGAGGGCATGCCCGTGGTCACGGCCGATCTGCACTCGGCCCTTCCAGCCGTTCTCGCCGGGATCCGGGCCGACAATCCCAAGGCGACGATTGCGTACGTGATGACCGACGGCGGAGCGCTTCCGGCGTGGTTCAGCCGCACCCTGGACGGCCTGCGCGACCACCTGGCCGGCACCGTCACGACCGGCCAGGCCTTCGGCGGCGACCTCGAGGCGAGCACCGTGCACACCGGCCTGCTCGCCGCCCGGCACGTGCTGCGCGCCGACATCGCGATCGTCAGCCAGGGCCCCGGCAACCTCGGCACCGGCACCACCTGGGGCTTCTCCGGGGTGGCCCTCGGCGAGGCGATCAACGCCATCGCCACGCTGGGCGGGCGCCCGGTCGGCTCGCTGCGGGTCTCCGACGGCGACGGCCGCCCCCGGCACCGCGGCGTGTCGCATCACACGCTCACGGCGTACGGGAAAGTCGCTTTGATGCCCGCGGACCTGCCGGTGCCGGACGGCCTCGACCCCCGCCTGGCCGCGGAGATCGACGCGGCGCTCGCGCCGCTCGGAGCGCGCCACCGACTGGTCCGCGTCGCCACCGCCGGCCTGGACGAGGCGCTGCGCAGGAGCCCCGTCGGCCTCTCCACGATGGGCCGCGGCCTCGACCAGGACCACGCCTACTTCCTGACCGCGGCCGCCGCCGGACGGCACGCCGCCGCGCTGCTCGCCTGACCTCAGGCGAACGTCCCGAACAGGCTGTTGAGCCCCTCCGCCAGCAGCGGATGCGTGAAGATCGCGCCCGCCATGTCGGTGTGGGTCAGCCCGCCCAGCATGGCGACCTGGATCATGGTCATGATCTCGCCGCCCTCGCTGCCCAGCACCGCGGCGCCCAGGATCCGCCCGCTGTCCGCGTCGACGACCGCCTTCATGAAGCCGCGAGTCTCCCCGGTCTCGATGGCCCGGACGACCGCGCTCATCGGCAGCTTCGCCACCCGGATCGCGCGACCCCGCGCCCGGGCCTCGCGCTCGGTCAGGCCGACGCGGCCCAATTGAGGATCGATGAAGACCGCGTACGGCACGACCCGCTCGCGCGTGCTCGCCTTCTCGTTCCCGATGAGGTTGGCGCGCAGGACGCGGTAGTCGTCGTAGGAGACGTGCGTGAACGCCGGGCCACCCTTGACGTCGCCCATCGCGTAGACGCCGGGCGCGCTGGTCTCCAGGTGCTCGTCGACCACGATGAAACCGCGGTCGTCGAGCCGGATGCCGGCCGCCTCGGGCGTGAGCGCCTCGGTGTTGGGCACCCGGCCGATCGCCGAGAGCAGATGCGAGCCCTCGATCACCTGCTCGCCGTCCTCGGTGCGGACGGTCAGCCGCACCCGGCCCCCGCCGGCCGCCTCGGCCCGGACCGGCGCCGACGAGGTCAGGACCGTGATCCCCTCGTCCCGCAGGACCGCGGCGACCTCGTCCACGACGTCTTCGTCCTCGAGCATCAGCAGGCGCGCGGCGCTCTGCACGATGGTGACCTCGCTGCCGAACCGGCGGAACATCTGGCCGAACTCCAGCCCGATGTAGCCGCCGCCGAGGACGATCAGGTGCTCCGGGATCTCGTCCAGCTCCATGATCGACGTGGAGTCGAGCACGGGGACGTCGCCCGCGCCCGGAATGCTCAGCGGCTTGGCCCGGGTGCCGGTGTCGATCACGATCACCGGCGCGCTGAGCTCCCGCGTCCCGCCGCCGGTCAGGGCGACCTCCACCGTGTTCGGCCCGGTGAACCGGCCCTCCCCCGCGATCAGGTCGATCCCGTCCTGGGCCAGCCGGCCCGCGTAGTTCTCCCGCGCGCCGGCGACCATGGCGCGCTTGCGCTCGCGCACCGCGGCCAGGTCCACCGAGACCGGGCCGGTGCGCACGCCGTACTCCGCGCCGCGGCGCGCCTGGTAAGCCAGGCGCGCGCTGGCGACCATCGTCTTGGTCGGCGTGCAGCCGGTGTTGACGCAGACGCCGCCGAGCTGGTCGCGCTCGACCAGCGCCACCCGCCGGCCGGCCTGCGCCAGCTCCACCGGCAGGAACCGCCCGCCCTGGCTGGTCCCGATCACGATCGCGTCGTAGGTGTCGGTCATTGCCATCCCGCCTCTAATGGTTGCTGAGCCATTTGCCATTAGTCACTATGCCGAAGCTCGTCCGGCCTGTCAAATGGTTGTGCGAGATATATCCATTAGGATGGGTGGCGTGATCCTGCTCGGTGAGCCGCTCCCCGTGGAGCTGATGAACACCGTCAACGCCGGCCGGCACGGCCCCGAGGACGTGCTGGACGACGACGCGGAGGCGGCCGCGTGGCTGGCCGCGGTGGCCGGGCGGGTCGAGGCCGAGTCCGGCGTCGCGCCCGGCCCGGCCACTCCGGAGCTGCGCGAGCTGCGCGATGCGCTGCGGCTGCTGGCCTCGGAGGCGACCGGCGACCCGCGGCCGCCGGCCACCGCGCCCGAGCTCACCCGGCGCAAGGCGATCGCCACGCTGAACGCGCTCGCCCGGACGTGGCCCGAGATCGTCTGGCCCGACGACGGTGAGCCGTCGCGGGCATTCCGGGCAGACGGCGCCGGCGATCTCGCCGTGGCGGTGATCGCCCGCCAGGGTGTCGAGCTGTTCGCCGGGCCCGGGCGGGAGCGGCTGCGGCCGTGCCTCGCGCCGAATTGCCTGTTGTTCTTCGTGAAGGACCACGCCCGGCGGGAATGGTGCTCAGCGGGGTGCGGCAACCGGGCTCGCGTCGCACGCCACTATCAGCGGCGCCGCTAGGACGCATATAACGCGCTTCAAGCTGCTCGCCCGCCGCCCTGCCCGGCGCCGCAGCCGGCACCTGGATCGCCTGGCTGACTGCCTCCCCGGTCCCGTCCGACCGGGATCGTGGCCCGGCCG
Source organism: Actinoplanes sp. CA-142083 (assembly GCF_050942195.1). Taxonomy (NCBI): domain Bacteria; kingdom Bacillati; phylum Actinomycetota; class Actinomycetes; order Micromonosporales; family Micromonosporaceae; genus Actinoplanes; species Actinoplanes sp. CA-142083. The sequence goes on along the minus strand of NZ_CP192076.1, from coordinate 4,196,966 downwards.
CCGGTTCAGGCCGGGTCGTAACCGCCGCTCGCGATCTCCTCCAGCACCGACGGGCGGGACGGCTTCCAGCCCAGCTCGCGGCGCGCTTTCTCGCCGGTCGCCTGCTGGTCGAGCAGCAACGCCGCGCCGAAAGCGCCGAGCCGGGCGACGAGCGCGGCCGGCTCCTCGGGCATTGCCTGGCTGTTCACGGCCTCGCCCAGCTCACGGACGGTGGGGTTGTGCCCGCTGACGCCGAGGTAGACGCCGCCCCCGCCCTGGGTCAGGGCCGCCACATACAGCTCGGCGAGGTCGTCGACGTGAACGGTGGTCCAGTGCTGGGTGCCGGGACCGACCAGGCTTCCGTCACGCGCGGACGACACGACCACGCCGATGATCCCGGTGCCGCGGCCGTAGACGATGCCCGGCTCGATCAGCACCGAGCGGACGCCCTCGGCCGCCAGCGCGCGAGTGTCGAGCTCCTCCCGCCAGGCCACCAGGCCGGGCGCGTCGCGCGGCGTGTCCTCGGTGATGGCCGCGCCGGAGCCGTGCACCCAGATGCCGCCGGTACGCACGAAGGTGGCGCCGGGCCGCAGGCCCTCGAGGACCGCCTCGGCGAAGGCCGTCTCGACGGTCTCGCTGGTCGCGTCGCCGGGCGAGGCGGTGGCGATCACCGCGTCGGCGCCGGCGGCGAGGCGGCGCACCAGCTCGCGGTCGTCGATGCTGCCGACGACCAGTGTGGCGCCGGCGCCGCGGGCCTTGGCCTCGTCGCGGACCAGCGCGGTCACGGTGTGCCCGGCCGAGACCAGGGCGGAGAGGACGGAGGAGCCGATGTAGCCGGTCGCGCCGGTCAGGAAAACGTTCATGCCTCAGGTCTACCGGCGCCGACCGTTCGCCGGAAACGAATAGTTCTGGTTGACCTGATCGCCGTCGGCGATAAGGTGTCTCGATGGAGCAGCGTCAGCTCGAGTTCTTCGTCGCGGTCGCCGAGGAGCTGAGCTTCACCCGGGCCGCCCGGCGCACCCACGCCGTGCAGTCGACCGTGTCGGCGAGCGTCCGGGCCCTCGAGCGCGAGCTGGGCGCGACCCTCTTCGACCGCACCACCACCCGGGTCGGGCTCACCGAGGCCGGCCGGGCGCTGCTGCCCGAGGCCCGGCGCTCCCTCGACTCGCTCGGCCAGGCCCGCGCCGCGGTCGACGGCACCCGCGCCGGCGTCACCGGCAGTCTGCGCATCGGCACCCTGGCCGGCCTCACCACCGTCGACCTGCCGTCGCTGGCCGGCGAGTTCCGCCGGCGGCACCCCGGGGTGCACCTGAGCCTGCGGATCGACGCCGCCGGCAGCGACGGTCTCCTGACGGCGCTGCATTCGCGCGAGCTCGACGTCGCGTTCGTCGGCGTCGAGTCCACCGACCTGCCCGGCCTGCTCCTCGAGCCGATCACCACGTTCCAGCCGCGGCTGCTCGTCCCCGCCGGCCACGCTCTCGCCGAGCGGCGGTCGGTGACCCGCACGCAGCTGGCCGGGGAGTCCTTCATCGACCTGCCGGTCGGCTTCTGCAACCGCGGCCGCACCGACGCCGACTTCCGCGGCGCCGGCATCAGCCGCAGCATCGCCGTCGAGGTCAGCGACGTGACGACCATCCCCGGGTACGTCGAGTCGGGCATCGGCGTGGCCCTGGTGCCGCCGCTGGCCACCGAGGCCGGCGCGCGCGTCGTGGCGGTCGAGCTCGACCCGCCGGCGCACTCGTGGACGCTGGCGCTGGCCCGGCTCGCGTCGGCGGAGCCCACGCGGGCGACGCGGGCGTTGCTGGACATGGCCGGCGACTACGTCAATCGGAACGGCTGCTATTAGGTGGCTGGCTTGCTTGCTGGCTTGCTGGCTCGCCACGAACCTCCCCCACCCTCGTGGGTGGGGCCGACTCAAGCACTCGGGTATGACATTTTCCGGAGGCTGTCCCCAGGCGGCGCGACCGTCACCCGATTACGTCCTTCAGCCTTGGCCTCATCCAGCGCCCCGCGTGGGTGGCTGCCGTGAGTGCGCCACATCGCGCCCGCCGTGGGGATCCCGCGATGCGGCGAAGGCTTCCACCTGATGGACGCTGTCCCGCATGCCGACCGCACGTCCCGGCGACTGGACGAGCGGTCCACATCATGGGAGGCGTAGCCGGAAATATCCGCTTATGTCGATGACACCCGATCAAGGACGGTCATCGATGATGAATACCCGTTCGCCTCAAGCCGCAACTCATCAAGATCGCCCAACCGGGCGCGGTCCGCGCAAGCCGACCGGAGCGCTCCCCGCGCAAGGGAGAGGGCGCCCCCGCGCAAGCCGCGAGGGCGTCCCCGCGCAAGCCGACCGGAGCGCTCCCCTCGCAAGGCGAGAGCGCGCCCCCGCGCAAGCCAACAGAGCGCTCCCGGCGCAGCCCCCGCAAGCCGAGGCCGAGCCCACGTCGAGGCCGCCGTCGAAGGCGGCAAGCAAGGGACGAGCGCAACGGGCCGCACGCAGGCTGACCAAGCACGCCACCACGCCATGGCAGCCCGACCTAGGCACCCCCACACCCGCAACAGGGCGTCACCAGCAGTAACCACCGCCGCGGCGACCCCGAGCGCAAGGCGTGCTGACCTGACCCACCCCGCCGGGTGGGGCCCACTCAAGCAGCCGGGTGTGACATTTCCGGGCGGCTGTCCACAGGCGGCGCCACCGTAACCCGATTTCGCCCACCCGCCTTCGACTCATAGAGCGCCGCATCGGCCCGCGTAACCAGCTCTTCCGGCGTCTCGCTCCCGTCCCAGACCGCGATCCCGGCCGAGAACGTCTGCCCCTGCGGCGTAGCCGCCAGCACCCGCTCGACGATCTGGCGCGCCCCGTCCTCGGAAACGTCCGGCAGCAGCACCACGAACTCCTCGCCCCCGTACCGAGCCAGCAAGTCGACCGCGCGCAGCGCACCGTGCCAAGCCGCCGACGCCTCCTTGAGCAGGCGGTCGCCGGCCGGATGGCCGTACGTGTCATTGAAGATCTTGAAGTGGTCGAGGTCGAGCAGCGCCACGCTCATCGGACTCCGGTCGCGCCGGGCGAGCTCGAGGGCCCGGGGCAGTTCCTCGTTCCAGACGCGGCGATTGGGCAGGCCGGTCAGCTCGTCGCGGCGGGCCAGGTCACGCACCGTGGCGGCCTGCCGCTCGATCTCCCGCACCAGCTGCGCCATCCGGACCACCACCAGCAGGAACAGCACCGTGCAGCAGATCGCGATGGCCCAGCCGTCGCGCACCTGGCCCTGGGCGAGCTGCACCATGAGCAGGCCGGGCGCGATCAGCGAGGCCGCGGCCAGCAGCACCAGCAGCCCACGGCCGAGCCGGGCCGGCTGCCGCGGCGCCACCGAGCCCACTTCCCGGGCGTCGCCGTGCAGTGCGCCGATCCCGAACAACGTGTACGCCACCAGGAACACCATGTCGATGCAGCGGTGCACCCACTGCGTGTCCTCGAGGGCCACGCCGGTGCTGCCCAGGTCGCCGATCACCACCCAGGCGAGGTCGCCGACCAGGAACGCGATGAGCGAACCGGCGATCCACCAGAAGGCCGGTCCGCGGGGCCCGCCGCCGCGCAGCAGACGGGTCAGCATCGCCAACAGCAAAAGATCACCGATCGGGTACGCGGCTTGCACCGCCCGCCCGAGCATGTCGATGTCCTGCCCGACGGCTACCGGCTTGATCACATACACCCAGGCGAGGAGCCCGAATCCGGTGGTGATGGTGGCGGCGTCGACCAGCGCGGTCCAGTTGTGGCGGGGCTCCCGGCGGCGGATCAGGATTGCCATGCCGAGCCCGCATGCCGGGTAGAGCAGCAGGAACATCGGGTCGGCCGGGCCGGGCAGGCTGTCGATGCCGAGCACGTCGATCGCGTAGATGGAGACCGGGATGCCGGTGACGTTGGCCGCCAGGCCGAAGGCGAAGCACCACCAGGGCAGGCGCTCCCGCCGGGGCAGCCGCCGCGCGCCGGCCAGGATGCCGGCGACGCCGAGGTAGCCGATCGCGACCTGCCAGCCGCTCTCCCACCAGCCTCCGGACGGGATCAGCTGATACGCGGCGATCGCCAGCGCGGCGACCAGGGCGTAACGCTTCACGGGCTAAATGAGACCGGGCGCGGGTTGCGGACACGGGTGCCGGACGGTTGCTTTTACGAAGTCACGACCAGCCAGAGCCAGCCGAGCAGGATGATGCCGAGCACCACGGCCAGCAGCCACGTCGGGATCTTGTGGCCGCCGGCCCGGTTGCGCCGGATCTCGGACCGGATGCGCTCACGTTTGCGCTGCACCCGGCCCCAGGCGACATCCTCGGCGGTGCGCTCGCGCTCGGTCATAGCGCACCAGATTAGCTCTACATACTGGCGATCAAACGCTCCACCCGCTCGTCGTACGCCCGGAACGGGTCCTTGCAGAGGACGGTGCGCTGCGCCTGGTCGTTGAGCTTGAGGTGCACCCAGTCGACGGTGAAGTCGCGCCGCTTCTCCTGCGCGTGCTTGATGAACTCGCCGCGCAGCCGCGCCCGCGTGGTCTGCGGCGGCGTCTCCTTGGCCTCGAAGATCTCCAGGTCGTTGGCGATCCGGTCGACCTGCTTGCGCTTCTCCATCAGCGCGTAGAGGCCGCGGCCCCGGCGCACGTCGTGGTAGGCGAGGTCGAGCTGAGCGATGCGCGGGTGCGACATCGGGATCTCGTGCTTGGCCTGGTAGCGCTCGATCAGCTTGTACTTCGACACCCAGTCGATCTCGCGGGCGACCGGGTCGAGGTCGCCGCTCTCGATCGCGTTGAGCACCCGGCCCCACAGCTCGACGACCCGCTTGGCGGTCTGGTCGCCGCCGCGCCGCTCGACGAACTCGGTCGCCTTGGCGAGGTATTCCTGCTGGATCTCGAGGGCCGAGACCTCTTTGTTGTTCGCCAGGCGGATCTTGCGGCGGCCCGTGACGTCGTGGCTGACCTCGCGGATCGCGCGGATCGGGTTTTCCAGCGACAGGTCGCGCATCACCACGCCGGCCTCGATCATCCGCAGGACGATGTCGGCCGAGCCCACCTTGAGCAGGGTGGTGACCTCGTTCATGTTCGAGTCGCCGACGATCACGTGCAGGCGGCGGTAGCGCTCGGCGTCGGCGTGCGGCTCGTCGCGGGTGTTGATGATCGGGCGCGACCGGGTGGTGGCGCTGGAGACGCCCTCCCAGATGTGCTCGGCGCGCTGCGACAGGCAGAAGACCGCGCCGCGCGGCGTCTGCAGGACCTTGCCCGCGCCGCAGATCAGCTGCCGGGTGACCAGGAACGGGATGAGCACGTCGGCCAGCCGGCCGAACTCGCCGTGGCGGGAGACCAGGTAGTTCTCGTGGCAGCCGTACGAGTTGCCGGCCGAGTCGGTGTTGTTCTTGAACAGGTAGATCTCCCCCGCGATGCCCTCGTCGTGCAGACGTTTCTCCGCGTCGACGAGCAGGCCTTCCAGGATCCGCTCGCCGGCCCGGTCGTGGGCGACCAGGTCGGTGACGGAGTCGCACTCGGGGGTCGCGTACTCGGGGTGGGAACCGACATCGAGGTAGAGCCGTGCGCCGTTACGGAGGAACACGTTGCTGCTGCGCCCCCACGACACCACTCGGCGGAACAGGTAGCGGGCCACCTCGTCCGGCGACAGCCGCCGCTGCCCCCGATAAGTACACGTGACTCCGTACTCGGTCTCGAGGCCGAAAATTCGCCGTTCCATGTCGAAACACTAGCCTCATCGGCCACCCATTGGCAGTCACCACTCGCGCATTGCCCGCCACAACGCGTGGACCTCTCATCACCGGATCGGGTGGCCGCTCCCGGGGCGTGGATAAACTCGCGGGGCGATGAGGCTTTTCGTCACCGGTGGCGCCGGGTTCGTCGGCTCGCACTTCGTGCGAGCCATCCTTGCCGACCATCTGCCGGGTCTCGAGGGTGCGTCGGTCACGGTTCTTGACAAGCTCGCGTACGCCGGAAGCTTCGCGAACCTGAGTCCCGTGGCCGAGAGCAAGCGCCTGGATTTCGTACCGGCCGACGTCGCGGACGCGGCCGTGGTCCTCCCCGCTTTGCGCGGCCACGACGCGATCGTGCACTTCGCGTCGGCCCGGGCCGGCGCGGACGTCCCCGCCGTCGAGTCCCTGCTGGCGGCGGCCCTGGCCCGCGACGTGTCCCGATTCGTCCACATCTCCACCGACGAGGTCTACGGCTCGATCGACACCGGCGCCTGGACCGAGCGCTCCGCGATCGCCCCCACCACCCCCGGCGCGGCCGCGAAGGCCGGCGCCGATCTGATGGCGCTCGCCTACCACCGCACCCACGGCCTGCCCGTCGTGGTCACCCGCAGCAGCGACAACTACGGTCCCTTCCAGGACCCTGGGGAGACCATTCCCCGCCTCGTCACGGCCCTGCTGGACGGCCGCACGGCCCATCTGCCGGGCGACGGCACCCGGGTGCGCGACTGGCTGCACGTCGACGACCACTGCCACGGCATCGCCCTGGCCCTGCTGGAGGGCCGCGCCGGCGACGTCTACCACATCGGCGGCAGCGTGGAGCTGGCCGACCGCGACCTGGTCGACCTGATCCTGGAGCGCATGGGCCTCCCGTGGGACCACGTCGAGCCCGTCGACGACGGCAAGGTCCACGACCACCGCCACGCCCTCGACGACGACAAGATCCGCCGCGAGCTGGGCTGGCGCCCCCGCGTCGAGTTCACCGCCGGCCTGACCGACACGATCCGCTGGTACCGCGACCACCCGGCCTGGTGGCGCCCGCTGCTCCCCGACTGACAGGCGGCCCGGCCCGGTCTCCGACGCGTCGTCATTCCGATCGGCGTCAGCCGGACGCGGCGCCGACGCGCAGCTCGCCGGGCTGGATGACCTCGGCGTAGACGCCGAAGCAGGCCGCTTTGCCGAGACCCGCGACCTCGACCCGGTAGTGGCGGGCCAGGGTGCGCAGCAACTCGGTGTCGGCGGGGACGCCGGGGCCGTGGTCGAGGCCGGGGATGACGCAGCGCGGGGTCGGTGACATCGCGCGCAGGACGACGTCGCCCAGGCGGATCTCGGCGCCGGGCTCCGGGTCGTTGTCGGCGTCGAGGACGATGTTCGGACGGAAGCGGCTCGGGGTGGCGCCGAGCTTCGCCAGCTCGCCGGTGGTGACGACGTGGACGGGAGCGAAGTCCACGAAGCCGCCCGCGCCGGCGCCGCCCAGGTCGGTGACCGCGTCGTCGCCGGGGCGCAGGCCGGACATCCAATCAGGGACCATGCCGTCGACGCCGGGCAGCGTGCGGTGCAGCCGGGCCTCGGGCGGGACCTCCCGGGTCAACCGCACCGGCCGCCCGAGATGAGCCGCCAGCGCCGCCTCGGCATCGCCGTTCGGGCCGGCATCGCCACCCGCACGCGCATCCCCGCGCACGCCGGCATCGCCGCGCAAACCGAAATCGCCGCGCCCACCCGCAACGCCGCGCGGACTCGCATCGCCGGTCGCTTCGTACACGTCGGCGCCGACCTGGATGGCCAGGCCGCCGTCGTCCAGGGACCGGGCGGTCACCTCGAGCAGGCGCCCCCAGCGGCGCGGGTGCTTGGCGCTGCCCACCGTGCCGTCGGCGGGGTCCACGCAGGCCCACTGGCGGTCGCCGGCCACGCCCGTGAGTGAGACGTGGGCCGTGCGCAAGGGCTCTCCGAGGGCGCTCTTGAGCGGGTAGCGCCACAGCTCCACGATGGCCGCCATCACTTGCCTCTCGCTCGGTGCGCGGCCACATTGACCTTGTTGCCGCAGTACTCGTAGGAGTGCCAGCGGCGGGTGCGGCTGCGGGTGCTGTCGTAGAAGGCCTCGCGGCAGATCTCGTTGGCGCACAACCGGACCCGGCTCCAGTTGCCCTCCTCGACCAGGGTCGCGACCGCCTGGGCGACGCGGCCCACCACGGGGTCGCCGGTGACCTGACGAAGGCGTACGGAATCGGCCTCGAAGTTGAAGTTGAAAACGCTGCCGGAGAGCCTCGCCGTCAGGTCGGCCCAGTCTCCCGACTCGTCGGCCAGGGACACCAGCGTGTCGCGGACCGCCCGGATCTGCTCGATCCGCGACGCCGGCGGGGGCTCTTCCTGGCCGAAGGGGCGCAGGACGAGCTGCGCGGCCGCGGGGTCGTCGAGCTTGTCGGCGAGGCCCGCGTACGGCCGGGAGTTGAGCAGGTCGACGATCGCGGTCGCCGCGCCAGTTGCCATGGTCACATCCTTTCATGACGGGCTAGTCGTTGTAGCCACTTACAAGCCAATGCTACGTTGCCCTCGATGTAAGTGTCTTAGTCGAATAGACCGAAGGACAGGCCATGAGCCAACTCGTTCTCCCCGCTCTCGGCGACCCCGCCACCACCGCCGGCCTGGTCAAGGACCCCGAGCTCACGGCCGGCCCGGGCGACCTGCTCGTCGCCATGGAGGCCGCCGCCATCAACCCGGTCGACACCCTGTACGCCAACGGCTGGTACCCGATTCAGCCGCAGGTCCCGGCCGTCCTCGGCGCGGAGGGCGTCGGGCGGGTCGTGCGCGCCGAGGACGCGGGCCTGGTCGGTAAGCGGGTGGTGGTGATCAACCCTTACCGGCAGGGAGTCTGGGGCGACCAGGTCGTGGTGCCGGCCGCGAACGTCGTGCCGGTGCCCGAGGGCGTCGACGCGCACCAGCTGGCGATGCTGTCGATCAACCCGCTGACCGCGTACCTGCTGCTCAACGACTACGTCACCCTGCGGCCGGGCGACTGGATCGCGCAGAACCTCGGCAACTCCGGGGTCGGGCGCGCGGTCATCGCCCTCGCCCGCCGGGCCGGCGTGCGCACGATCAACGTCGTGCGCCGCCCCGAACTGGTCGACGAGCTGCGTGCCCTCGGCGCCGACGAGGTGGTGCTCGACGGCGCACGTTTCGAGCAGACGCCGAAGCTGGCCTTCGACGGCGCGGGCGGGCCGGCCGGCGAGGCCCTCGCGGGTGCGCTCGCCCCGGGCGGAACGCTGGTCTCGTACTCGGCCATCGCCGGCGGCGAAAGTCCCCGCCTGCCGCTCGGCCCCCTGGTCTTCGGCGGCCTCACCCATCGCGGCCTCTGGATCAGCAACTGGCTCGCGGCCAACACCAACGACGAGATCGAGCGGGTGTACGCCGAGCTGGCCGCCCTGGTCGCGGACGGCACCCTGCACACCCCGGTCGAGGCCACCTACCCGCTCGACCAGTATGAGCGCGCCCTTGAGCACGCCGCCCGGCCGGGCCGCTCCGGCAAGATCCTGTTCACGTTCGGGAACTGAGGGACGAGATGACCACTACCTACCGCGCCTACCAGGTGTCCGGGCACGCCGAGTTCACGCTCGTCGAGCGGGAGCTGCGCGAGCCCGGGCCGGGCGAGGTGCGCATCCGGGTCGAGGCCTGCGGGGTCTGCCACAGCGACGCGCTCGCGGCGTTCGGCCTGTTCCGGGCCGACCCGGCGACGCCGATCATCCCCGGGCACGAGATCGCCGGGGTCGTCGACGCGGTCGGGGACGGCGTGCGCCGGTGGCGGGCGGGCGATCGGGTCGGCGTCGGGTTCCTCAACGGGCCCTGCAACGAGTGCGACTTCTGCCGGCGCGGCGACTTCGTGAACTGCGCCGATCAGCAGAAAACCGGCACAACGGTGGATGGTGGTTATGCCGAGATCGCGTACGCCCGGGCGAGCGGCCTCGTCCGCCTCCCCGCTGACCTGAGCGCCGTCGAGGCGGCGCCGCTGCTGTGCGCGGGGATCACCGTGTTCCGCGGGCTGACCGACCTCGGGTTGCGGCCGGACTCGCTGGTCGCGGTGCAGGGCATCGGCGGGCTGGGCCATCTCGGCATCCAGTTCGCCCGCGCGCTCGGGCATCGGGTGGTGGCGATCGGCCGCGACCCGGGCAAGGCTGCCCTCGCGGTCGAGCTCGGCGCGGACTCGTACATCTCCGAGGACCCGGCCGAGGCCCTGCAGCGGCTGGGCGGCGCCGACGCGATCCTGGCCACCGCGGCGGACGGCGGCTCGATGTCGGCGCTGATCGGCGGCCTGGCGCCGCACGGCCGGCTCGTGGTGGTGGGCGGCGGTGGCGGCCCGATCCAGGTGGACACCGGCCAGATGCTGTTCCCGGTGCGGACCATCAACGGCACGATGGTCGGCACGGCGATCCAGACCGAGGACAGTCTGGCCTTCGCCGTACGGCACGGCGTGCGCTCGATGAACGAGATCGTGCCGCTGTCCGAAGCCCCGAAGGCGTTCGAGCGAATGATGGCCGGCGATGCCCGGTTCCGCCTCGTTCTCGACTCGGCGTCGTGAGCCCGGGCGTGCTACCCATAGATCATGGAGAGCGCTCTCGTCCTCGGGGCCGGCGGGATCACCGGCATCGCCTGGCATCTCGGTGTGCTCGCCGGCCTGCGGGACGCGGGCGTCGACCTGACCGGCGCCGACCTCGTGGTGGGCACGTCGGCCGGGTCGATCACCGGCACGCTGGTGGCGGCGGGCATCGACCTGGCCGAGGCGCAGCGCATCGAGGCGCGCATGGGTGACGCGGACCCGCCGATCCGGCCGGACTGGGAGCGGGGCACGGCGGCGTTCGCGGCGCTGACCGACACGACCATGGAGGCCCCGGCGATCCGCCGCACGGTGGGGCGGCTGGCGCTCGAGGCGGACGTGGTGGCGGAGGAGCCGTACATCGGATCGCTGACCCGGCGGCTGCCGCTGCACGAGTGGCCGGCGCGGCCGCTGCTGATCACAGCGGTCGAGGCGTCCAGCGGGGATCCGGCGGTGTGGGATCGCGGGTCCGGGGTGCCGCTCGACCGGGCGGTGGCGGCCAGTTGCGCGGTGCCGGCCATCTTCCCGCCGGTGACGGTGGACGGGCGGCGCTACATGGACGGTGGGGTGCGGTCGGGCACCAACGCGGATCTGGCGGCGGAGTGCGCGCGGATCGTGGTGCTGGCGCCGCTCGCCCCGGTGCGGATGCACGGGGCGCCGGCCGCGGAGATCGAGGCGCTGCGGGAGCGGTCGAAGGTGGCGCTGGTCGCTCCGGACGAGGCGACGCTGGCGGCGCTGGGGCCGAACGTCTTCGACACCGGGCGCTGGGCGGCCGCCATCGACGCCGGAGTGGCGCAGGGCTCACGCCTGGCCCCCGAGGTCGCCGCCGTCTGGCACAGCTGACGAAAAAGGCCCGCTCGATGCCGAGCGGGCCTTCCACATCAGGAGCCGTCGCCGTTGACGTCGTCGGCCGGCTCGTCCGGGTCGTCGGCGGCCTTGGGCTTCCCCGGCGCCTTGCGCTCGTCCTCGGTGTCCACCGACGCGGCCGACACGGTCGGCTTGTCCTCGGCCGGGCTCGGCGGGGCGGCGTCGACGTCGCCCAGGTCCTTTTCCGCCACGCTGCCGCTGCCGGTCAGGAGGGTGGTCAGCGCCGTGCCGGCGATCCGGCGGAACGCCCGGCCCTTGCGCCGCCGGTCGAGCACCGCCACCTCGAGCTGCTTGGCCTCGAGCGTGCGGGTCTGGCCGTTCTCGCCGCCCACGCTGCCCAGCGCCTCGGCGGCCAGCGCCAGCGCGGTGGTCAGGTCGGCCGCGGTGTCGTGCCGCTCGCGCAGCACGTTGGAGATCGCCTCGGCCTGCCCGCCCATCGCCATGAAGCCGGGCTCGTCCATCACCGAGCCGTCGTAGGTGATGCGGTACAGCTCGTCGGCTTCGGGGGTGGCGCCGACCTGCGCGATGCAGATCTCCACCTCGTACGGCTTCTGCGTCTCGGAGAAGATGGCGCCGAGCGTCTGGGTGAACGCGTTGGCCAGCCCGCGCCCGGTCACGTCGCGCCGGTCGAAGCTGTAGCCGTTGAGGTCGGCCATCCGCACGCCGGCCCGGCGCAGGTTCTCGAACTCGTTGTACCGCCCGACCGCCGCGAACCCGATCTTGTCGTAGATCTCGCTGATCTTGCGCAGGGTGGTGATGTTCTCGGCGACCATCAGGATGCCGCCCTCGTACGTGAGCACCACGGCGGAGCGGCCGCGGGCGATGCCCTTGCGGGCGTACTCCGAGCGGTCGCGCTGGACCTGCTCGGGTGATGCGTAGAACTGCATGGCCACGGCTGGCTACTTCCTCTCGGTCCCGGATGAAAGCGTGGTGAGAAGCGGGACTCAAAACCGGTGTTGCATCGGTTTTCCGCCGCGGGTCAACTCAGCCGCCGGGGTTCTCCATGCGCCCGGCGACGACCCGCTCGGCCACCGCCGTGATCTCGTCTTCCGAAAGCCGGTGGGTGCCCTCCGCGGTCGCGGTCATGACCACCGGGTAGATCTTGCGGCTCACGTCGGGGCCGCCGGTCGCGGTGTCGTCGTCGGCCGCGTCGTAGAGCGCCTCGACCGCCAGCGTGATCGCGTCGGCCGTGCTGACGCCGGGGCGGTACTTCTTCTTCAGCGCGGACTTGGCGAACAGCGAGCCGGAGCCGATCGAGTCGTACCCGGTCTCCTCGTACAGCCCGCCGGCCACGTCGAAGCTGAAGATGCGGCCCGCGCGCGACGAGTCGGCCGGGGACAGGTCGAAGCCGGCGAACAGCGGCACCACCGCGAGGCCCTGCATGGCCGCTCCGAGGTTGCCCCGCACCATGCCGGCCAGCCGGTTGGCCTTGCCGTCGAGGGACAGCATGATGCCCTCGATCTTCTCGTAGTGCTCGAGCTCGACCTGGAACAGGCGCATCAGCTCGATGCCGATGCCCGCCGTGCCGGCGATGCCGATCAGCGAGTACGAGTCGGCGGGATGCACCTTCTCGATGTCCCGGCTCGCGATGAGGTTGCCCATCGTGGCCCGGCGGTCGCCCGCCATGATCACGCCCTCGGCCGTCGCGATGGCCACGATCGTCGTGCCGTGCGGCGCGAGGTCGGCCGCCATGCCCGGCGGGAGCGGCCGCCGGCCCGGCAGCAGCTCGGGGGACGCGTGGGTCAGGAACTGCGTGAAGGAGGACGTCCCCGCGTTCATGAAGAAATCCGGCAGTCGCCCGGATGGATCAAAGCCCTGTGTCACGTGGTTCCTCTCAGATACGTGATCGCACCGGCGCCCACACCCCCGGGACGCCGTCGCAGTTGAAGCACAATATCCCGCTCTCCCTGCCGGTGCGATGATCGCGATCAACGTGTTCAAGCCTGAACGGAACGCGGGCCGTCCACGCCGGCGCACGGCCAGGACCAGCCTGCCCGATGCGGCGCACGACGACCCGCACTTTCCCCCGGGTCGCCCGGATTGTCCGTTCCGGGCGGCCCCACGAATTCATCTCAGGGCGAAACTCTCAGGTCCGACGGAGAAATCGGACAAAGAGGTTATTCGCCGCCCTTCTGCACGTAGCCGCGGACGAACTCCTCGGCGTTCTCCTCCAGGACGGAGTCGATCTCGTCGAGCAGGTCGTCCACGTCCTCGGTGATCTCGGCGTGGCGCTCGGCTACCTCCGGGTTGGCCTCAACGGTGACGTCCTCGACCTCTTCCGCGCTGCGGCTCTTGCCGGACTGCGACTGACCGCCGGTGTCTCGGGTTGCCATCGGTGTCCCCTTTCAAGCCACCCGAAGTCGCACAACATCGGGTAACAAAAACCTACCTCGGCCCTGTGACAAAACGCCCCGCCGGGGCTGTGCTAATTCCGGCGCCTGGTCCTTCGGACGGCGCGGAGAACCCGCGCCCCCGCGGGGCGATCTGGCTGGTCAGCGGCTCGTGATGACCTCTAGCAGGTCCTTCGCGCTCTCGCACTTGTCGAACAGCGCCCCGACGTGCTTCTTGGTCCCGCGCTCCGGCTCCATCATCGGCACCCGGACGAGCGACTCGCGCCCGACGTCGAAAATCACCGAGTCCCAGCTCGCCGCGACCACTTCGGACGCGTACTGCGCGAGGCAGCGGCCCCGGAAGTAGGCCCGGGTGTCCTCCGGCGGCTCGTACATGGCCGCCTGGGTGTCCTCGGGGTCCAGCAGCGTCTTCATCGAGCCACGGGCCACCAGGCGGTGGTAGAGGCCCTTCTCCGGCCGCACGTCGGCGTACTGCAGGTCGACCAGCTGCAGCTTCGGCGACGACCAGCCCAGGTTTTCCCGCTCGCGGTAGCCGTCGAGCAGGCGCAGCTTGGCGACCCAGTCGAGGGTGTCGGAGCAGAGCATCGGGTCGCGGCCGAGCTTGTCGAGCACGTCCTCCCAGCGGTCGAGCACGTCGAGCGTCTGGTCGTCGGCGTCGTCGCCGGCCCGGTCCTCGACGAACGCGCGGGCCCGCTCGTAGTAGGCCCACTGCAGGTCGAGGGCGGTGAGTCGGCGGCCGTCGCGCAGCCGGATCAGGTGCTTGAGCGCCGGGTCGTGGCTGACCGACTTGAGCTCCGAGACCGGGTCGGCGATGCCGAGCTCACCGGTGAACACCTTTTCCTCGATCATGGCGAGGACCAGCGAGGTCGTGCCCACCTTGAGGTACGTCGCGATCTCGGAGAGGTTCGCGTCGCCGATGATGACGTGCAGGCGACGGTACTTGTCGGCGTCGGCGTGCGGCTCGTCGCGGGTGTTGATGATCGGCCGCTTCAGCGTGGTCTCGAGGCCGACCTCCACCTCGAAGAAGTCGGCGCGCGAGGAGATCTGGAAGCCGGCGCCGGAGCCGTCCTGACCGATGCCGACCCGGCCGACCCCGCAGAACACCTGGCGGGTGACGAAGAACGGGGTGAGGTGCGCGACGATGTCGGCGAACGGGGTCTGCCGGCGCATCAGGTAGTTCTCGTGCGACCCGTACGATGCGCCCTTGTTGTCGGTGTTGTTCTTGTAGAGCTGGATGCGGTGCGCGCCGGGGATCGTGGCGGCCCGGCGTGAGGCCTCGGCCATGACGCGCTCGCCGGCCTTGTCCCACTTGACCACGTCGAGCGGGTTGGTGCACTCGGGGGTGCTGTACTCCGGGTGCGCGTGGTCGACGTAGAGGCGGGCGCCGTTGGTCAGTATCACGTTGGCCAGACCGAGATCCTCGTCCGCCAGCGCGTCGGCCGGGTCGTAGGCGGCGCCGGAGTAGGTGAACCCCCGGGCGTCGCGCAGCGGCGACTCCTCCTCGTAGTCCCAGCGGGCGCGTCCACCGCGGTTGAGCTCGGGACGCGCGCCGTAGGCGTTGACCACCTGCGACGAGGTGACCATCGGGTTGGCGCCGGGCTGCCCGGGCACCGAAATGCCGTACTCGACCTCGGTACCCATGATCCGTCGAACGCTCATGCGACCACCATCCCGCGCGCCACGCTGCTGCTCATGTATCGAGCCTAGACGCTCTGGCGCTCGTTCTCGCCTCTGCCCGTGCCCGGCGCGGCACGCTGGGTGGCGAGCAAGCTCGCCGGGGCCGGGCGGGGCTCGAGCTTCGCGGCGATCTTCCGGCCGAGTCGCTGGCCGGGCATTTCCACCATCCGGTACGCGAGCCAGGCGGTTCCCAGCGATGCGGCGAGGTACGCGAGCCCGGCGGTCACCCGGAACTCCCACCCGTGCGTCCCGAGATCTGGGACCACCCTCGGCATCAGCATGAGGACGATCACGTGCAGCAGGTACAGGGAGTAGCTGACCCGCCCCAGCCACGTGAAGACGACGGGCAGGGTTCGGTTTCTCATGGCGTACGCGAAAAGGAACGTAACCGTGACCGCGCCGACGGTGGCCAGCCAGAGTCGCAGGGCCGCGCCGGTGCCCAGGTGTGTCCAATGCGCACCGATCACGCCGAGGGCGACCACCGTCAGCGAGAAGGCCGCCTCGCGGCCGCCGATCTGGGCGTGCTGCCACCGGTAGACGACCGTGCCGGCAAACATTACTGCCAACAGCAGAACGCCCTGCCAGGAGGCGATGACGGTGCTCTCCTTGGTGGCATGACCATTCACGGCGGGCAGCAGGACCAGGGTGATGCCGGCGGCGCCGGCGGCGGGCACGAGACGGTCCTTCAGGTACGCGAGGACGCTGAGTCCCGTGATCACCAGCAGGATCGCGGCCGTGGCCCGCCGATCGGCGAACGTGGCGCCCAGCAGGTCGTCGGGCAGCGCCGCGCCGCCGCCCAGCGCGACGAGCGCCAGCCCCGCCGCCCACCAGGCGCTGCGCCGATGCAACCGCAGCACGAACAGGCCCGACACGATCAGATAGAAGACCATCTCGTACGACAGGGTCCAGAAGACACGGACGGAGCCGCGCAGGCCTACCAGGTCGTTCATCATCGTGGCGTGTGCGAGAGCGCTCGCCCACGTCTCCTGCCGGAGCGACGCCGGCCAGGCGAGCCAGCCCGCCGCGGCCAGGATCGCCACGAGCGCGATCGCCGCGAGATATGCCGGGTAGATACGGCACAGCCGTCCTATCCAGAAGCGGCGCAGGCTGCCGTGCCGCTCCAGCGACATCGGGATCACATAGCCGCTGACCAGGAAGAAAAGCAGCACGCCGTACTTGCCGGCGTCGAAGTGGCGGTAGATCGCCAGGTGCGCACCGGTGCCGATCACCTTCGGGCTGAGATGGAAGAGGACGACCACGAGGGCGGCGTAACCGCGCAGCGCGTCGAGCCACGCCAGGCGTACGGGAGCGGGGCTGGTCACTTACCTTCAACGAGAACGCGGGCGGAGGGTGACCCCCCGCCCGCGTTCCGATGGATCTTTACAGGTACTGACCGGTGTTGGTCGCCGTCTCGATGGAGCGGCCGGCCTCGGCGCCCTTGCCGCCGGAGACGAGCGTGCGGATGTAGACGATCCGCTCGCCCTTCTTGCCGGAGATGCGGGCCCAGTCGTCGGGGTTGGTGGTGTTGGGGAGGTCTTCGTTTTCCCGGAACTCGTCGACGCAGCTGTCGAGCAGGTGCTGCAGGCGCAGCCCCTTCTTGCCGGAGGTGAGGAACTCCTTGATGGCCATCTTCTTGCCGCGGTCCACGATGTTCTGGATCATCGCGCCGGAGTTGAAGTCCTTGAAGTACAGGACCTCCTTGTCACCGTTGGCGTAGGTGACCTCCAGGAAGCGGTTCTCCTCGGACTCGGTGTACATCCGCAGGACGACGGCCTCGATCATCGCGGCCACCGTGACGTCGCGGTCGTTGCCGTGCTCGGCCAGGTCCTCGGACGAGAGCGGCAGGCCCGCCAGGATGTACTTGCCGAAGATGTCCTTGGCCGCCTCGGCGTCCGGCCGCTCGATCTTGATCTTCACATCGAGCCGGCCGGGGCGCAGGATCGCCGGGTCGATCATGTCTTCCCGGTTGGACGCGCCGATGACGATGACGTTCTCCAGGCCCTCGACGCCGTCGATCTCGCTGAGCAGCTGGGGAACGATCGTGTTCTCCACGTCGGAGGAGACACCCGAGCCACGGGTCCGGAAGATCGAGTCCATCTCGTCGAAGAACACGATCACCGGGGTGCCCTCGCCGGCCTTCTCCCGGGCCCGCTGGAAGACCAGGCGGATGTGCCGCTCGGTCTCGCCCACGTACTTGTTGAGCAGCTCCGGGCCCTTGATGTTGAGGAAGTAGCTGGTGTGCTTCTCCTCGCCACGCCGCTCGGCGATCTTCTTGGCCAGGGAGTTGGCCACCGCCTTGGCGATCAGGGTCTTGCCGCAGCCGGGCGGGCCGTAGAGCAGGATGCCCTTCGGCGGGCGCAGCTGGTGCTCCCGGAACAGGTCGGCGTGCAGGAACGGCAGCTCCACCGCGTCGCGGATCTGCTCGATCTGCGAGTGCAGGCCACCGATGTCGGTGTAGTCGACGTCGGGGACCTCCTCGAGGACGAGCTCCTCGACCTCGCTCTTGGGGATCCGCTCGTACGCGTACGCCGAACGCGGCTCGATCATCAGCGAGTCGCCCGCGCGCAGTTTCGTCGTGTCGAGGGAATCCGCGAGGAAGACGATGCGCTCCTCGTCGGCGTGCGAGACGACCAGCGCCCGGTCGCCCGGAAGCCCGTTCTCGCCGGCCAGCACCTCCTTGAGGGTGACCACCTCGCCGGACCGCTCGAAGCCGAACGCGTCGACCACGTTGAGCGCGTCGTTGAGCAGGACCTCCTGGCCCCGCTGCAGCTCCTCCACCTCGAGCGACGGCGAGACCGCCACCCTCAGCTTGCGGCCGCCGGTGAAGACATCGACGGTGCCGTCCTCGTGTGCGGACAGGAATACGCCATAGCCGCTCGGCGGCTGGGCGAGCCGGTCAATCTCTTCCTTGAGAGTGACGATCTGGGCCCGGGCTTCCTTCAAGGTCGCCACGAGCCGGTCGTTGTTCTCGGTCACTCGGGCCAGCTGCGCCTGCGTCGCCGCAAGCCGTTCCTCGAGCTGCCGGACGTGTCGTGGGCTTTCGGTCAACTTTCGCCGAACCAGCGCCAGTTCCTCTTGCAGGAACGCGACCTGGCTGGAGAGATCGTTGGCCTCTTTCTCCCAACGTGCGGCGCGTGAATCCGCCTCGTCGCTACGTGCCACGTCCCACCTCCCCGGGGGCTCGAACGTCTTGCGATAACACTAGCTGCTGCGGACCGGATTTCGACCCATGCAACACCCTCGTCACCGAGTCTTGATCCATTCGGCCAGTGGCCGCAAGTTAGTTGTCGGAGGCATCCGGTACCGTCGGCTGGGGCCATTTTCGGGAGGTTGTGGGTGTCGGTACAGACCGGTACGGACGAGCTGCAGGTCTGGATCGATCAGGACCTCTGCACCGGCGACGGGCTCTGCGTGCAGTACGCGCCCGAGGTCTTCGAGTTCGACATCGACGGCCTCGCGTACGTCAAGGATCCCGGCGGTGAGCTGCTGCAATCCCCTGGTGTGCGCACGGATGTGCCGCCGCGGCTGCGCCTCGAGGTGATCGACGCGGCCAAGGAGTGCCCCGGCGACTGCATCCACGTCGTGCGGTCCGCCGACGATGTCGAGATCGCCGGGCCGGGCGCCGGCTGACAGGTGGCCGACCGCTACTTAGCACTTTCTGCCCGGCAAGCAACTGCGCCGTCCCAAATTCGCGGCAAAAGTCACAAGCCCGAAACAGAGGTTTAGAGTGTGGGCCTTCCCACCAGGGAGGCCACAACGCGGCTGAACTCCTCGAGACGGGCGATCTGACCCGGCCCGCCGTCGTCCAGCGTCTTGCCGAAGCGCAGCGCGTCGTGCCGCATCGCCGGACGGCCCTCGCCCTCCTCCAGCCCGGGCGGCGGGACCGCGTCGTCGATCGAGCTGAGCAGCAGGTAGACGTCGATGCTGTCGACCCGGGCCTGGCCGTTGGAGGTGCGGGTCAGCCGCCGTCGGCAGCCCACCTCGGTCACCGTGGAGAGCGGCACCACCCGCAGCGACGAGGTCATCGAGCCGACCGGGCCGTCGCCGGGCGCCACATCCTCACCGTGCCACAGCACCAGGCGGCTGCCGTCACAGATGACGACCTCCTGCCAGACGCCGTTGACCTCGTTGACGAAGCGCTCGAGGGTGAAGCAGAGCACCGAGGCGCCGCGGAGCACGCCGAACAGCGCGTCCAGCGCCACCTCGGGGTCGCGCAGGTAGGCCCGGGCGGCGGAGTCGAGGTCCTGATACGGCGACCAGTCGGGGAAAACCGCCGGCATCTCGTTGCTGCCACCGAACGGCGGAGAACTCATCGCGCCCACCCGATCCTCCCGTCCGCTTCCGCTGCCCCACAGGAAGCTACCCGACCGGACCGGCCGTAGTCACATCGCTCGCCCGGGTAACGGTCATCGATCCCGTTCGTCCGTTTCGCCCTCAACTTCCGGCGCATTTGGGACGTTATCTGATACCCGGACGTTCCCGTTCAGTCCTGCTCCTCGGCCGCCGCCGCTTCCTCGGCCGCGAGCTGCACATCGACCCCCGCGGCGTTCAGCGCGGCCTGGGCGGCACGCTTCAACGCGTACGCCTCGGCGCCCTTGCTCGGTTTGCGACGCCTCGGCGGTGCCATCACGCCCGGCGCCAGCTTGCGTGCCGAGACCAGGAAGGCGGTGTGGGCGATCATCCGGTGGTCCGGGCGGACCGCGAGACCCTCGGCGTGCCAGTCGCGGACCAGCGACTCCCAGGCCCGTGGCTCGGTCCAGCCGCCGCGCTCGCGAAGCGCCTCCACCAGCTCGGACAGCTGCGGCGTGGTCGCCACGTACCCGATGAACACGCCGCCGGGCACCAGCGAGCGCTCCACCATGTCGAGCGCCTCCCACGGGGTCAGCATGTCCAGGACGATCCGGTCGAAGCCGGTCTCCTGGTTGCCGGCCACGTCGCCCACGTGCAGGTTCCAGGCCTTCTGCGGGCCGCCCAGGAAGTTCTCCACGTTCTTGCGGGCGATCGCGGCGAAGTCCTCGCGCAACTCGTACGAGTGAAGCTCGCCGTGCTCCCCCACCGCCCGCAGCAGCGAGCAGGTCAGCGCGCCCGACCCGACGCCCGCCTCCAGGACCCTGGCGCCCGGGAAGATGTCGCCCATCGCCACGATCTGCGCGGCGTCCTTCGGGTAGATCACCTGGGCGCCGCGCGGCATGGAGAGCACGTAGTCGCTCAGCAGCGGGCGCAGCGCGAGGTAGGCGGTGCCGCCGGCGGAGGTCACCACGCTGCCCTCGGGCAGGCCGATCAGGTCGTCGTGCTCCAGGGCGCCCCGGTGCGTGTGGTACGACTTGCCGGGCTCCAGCACGATCGTGTGCATCCGGCCCTTGGGGTCGGTGAGCTGGACGCGGTCACCCTCGCGGAACGGGCCGGTGGCGGTCGGTGTTGTCACGTGCTTCTTTCTGCTCTTTCGATCATTACGGGCGGCGGGGCCGGCGCGGCTCCAGGACCTCGGCGACGTCGCCGACGCGGAGCACGCCCACCACATCCTCGCCCGAGGTGACCACGTACTGCCCGGCCGGGTGGGCCTGCAGCGCGCGGACCACCTGCTCCCCGGTCAGCCCGAGCGGCAGCGCGGGCACCGCGTCACGCGACCGGGACACGGAGTCGACGGCCACCCACGGGCGCCGGTCGACCGGGACGCGCTCGGCGGCGACCGGGTCGACCAGTGCGGTGAGATTACCGGCCGAGTCCGACACCGCGAGCACCACGTCGGGCCGCGGGTCCTCCGAGCGGCGGCGCTGGGCCTCGCCGAGCGGGGTGCCGGCCGGAACGGTCAGCAGGGGCCGGGCCAGCCGGGCCAGGTCGACCAGCGGGAAGCGGCGGGTCATCCGGGCCAGCCGGATCGACTGCCCCGCGCCCTGCCACAGGGTGAAGACGACCATCACCACGAACAGCAGGCCGAACAGCGTCAGCGTCTCGAGACGGTAGAGCCACAGCGCGACGAGCATGCAGACGAACGCGAGGATCCGCCCCGACCAGGCGGCCGCCTCGGTCGCCGTGTTGCGGTCCTTGAGCAGCGCCCATAGCCCCGCCCGCAGCGCCCGGCCGCCGTCGAGCGGCAGCCCCGGCAGCACGTTGAAGACCGCCACCAGGATGTTGCTCAGCGCCAGCTGGAAGGCGATCTGCTCGGTGATCGTACGGTCCGGGAGCGCGAGCGTCAGGACCGTCGCCAGCCCGCCGAGCACCATCGAGACCGCCGGCCCCGCCAGGCTGACCAGGGCGTCGACCCGCGGGCTCGGGGCGTCGCGGTCCATCTCGGTCCAGCCGCCCAGAAGCTCCAGCGTGATGCCGCGCACCCCGATGCCGAACCGGCGGGCGGTCAGCGCGTGGCCCAGCTCGTGCAGCAGCACCGAACCGAGCAGGCACGCCACGAAGCCGAGGCCGACGAAGTAGCCCCACGGCTCCTGGAGGTTCAGCTCGGCCCGCGCATAGCCGCCGTAGACGGCCGTCACCAGCGCGGCGAGAACGAGCATCGACGCGTTCACGAACACGGGGATGCCCAGCACGTGACCCACCGGCCGACCGCCCCGGCCGGCCCGCCGGGGCTGCGGCGTGCTCTGCTCCACGCCGAGAATGCTACGGACTCGTGGCAGCCGGGCCGTCATGCGTTTTCGTCGTACCCCTGCCCTAGCCTTTCTGACATGACGGCACAGACGGTCTCGCTCCCCACCACCGGCCCCTCGCTGTCGCCGTCGAGGGCGGCCGACTTCAAGACCTGCCCGCTGCTGTTCCGCTTCCGCACCATCGACAAGATCCCCGAGCAGCCCACCGCCGACCAGATGCGAGGCACCCTGGTCCACGCCGTCCTGGAGCGCTTGTTCGACCTGCCCGCCGCCGACCGCACCCCCGCCGCTGCGGCTGCTCTGGTCGCCCCCGCGTGGCAGTCCCTGCTGGAGGCCGAGCCGTCCTTGGCCGAGCTCTTCACCACCGCCGCCCCCACCCAGCGCCCGCCCGCACCGCCGCAGGTCGCACCGCCCGTCGACGCCGCCACCCCCGCTCCCGGCGCCACGCCCCCGCCCGCTCCCAGCGCCGCCCCGGCGCTCGCGTCACAGCCTGGGGCGCCCGTTCAACGACTCGACCCCGCGGTCCTGCTCGCCGAGGCCGACGCAACCGGTCAGCAGGCCCTGATCGACCTCCCCGCCCCCGACGAGGCCGCCCGCCTGGCCGCGTTCCTGGCAAGCGCCACCGCCCTGCTCGACGGCTATTTCGCGGTGGAGGACCCCCAGCGACTCGAGCCCGCCGAGCGTGAGGCCCTCATCTCCACCCTGGTCGACGAAACGTTGCTGATCCGCGGCTACATCGACCGCCTGGACGTCTCCCCCGCCGGCGACCTGCGCGTGGTCGACTACAAGACCGGCGGCGCTCCACGCGAGGCCTTCGAGGGCCGCGCCCTGTTCCAGCTGAAGTTCTACGCCCTGGTTCTCTGGCGCACCCGGGGCGTGGTCCCGCGCGTCCTCCGCCTGCTCTACCTGAAGGACGCCGAGATCTGCGACTACAGCCCCGACGCCGAGGAGCTGGAACGTTTCGAACGCACCCTGGTGGCCCTCTCCGAGGCCATCGAGCGGGCCAAGCGCGACCAGGACTTCCGCCCCAAACCGAGCCGCCTGTGCGGCTGGTGCAGCCACCAGGCGTTGTGCCCCGAGTTCGGCGGCACCCCGCCACCTTTCCCCACCGAGGCACCCGTGACCATCGACCTAACCCCCGCCGACGACGATCGCCTAGGGTGACGCCCAAGCACTGCCAAGCGCGACGCCGCCGAGCGCAACCAGGCGCCCAGCGCAACCGGGCTCAGCGCGAGAGAGGGCTCTGCGCGTGGGCTGCGCGCGAGCGGCTGAACGCCAGGTGCGCGGAGCGCAAGCGTGCCGAGCGCGACGGCGCGCTGAGCGCGAGTGCGCTGAGCGCAACCGGGCGCTGAGCGCGAGTGCGCTGAGCGCAACCGGGCGCTGAGCGCGAGTGCGCTGAGCGCAACCGGGCGCTGAGCGCGAGTGCGCTGAGCGCAACCGGGCGCTGAGCGCGAGTGCGCTGAGCGCAACCGGGCGCCGAGTGCGCTGAGTGCGAGTGCGAGTGCGCTGAGCGCGAGTGCGCTGAGTGCGAGTGCGAGTGCGCTGAGCGCAACGGCGCGCTGAGCGCAACGGCGAGCTGAGCGCGAGCGGGGCTGAGCGCGAGCGCGCGCTGAGCGCGAGCGGGCTACGCGTGACGGGCGCTGAGAACGACGGGGCTGAGGGGGCGGGGACGCACGGTGAGCGAGACGACGGCCGCGAGGCCGCTGCGCGTGCTGCTGGCCGACCCCGCGCCCATGCACCGCTCCGGCATGCGCATGGTGCTGGCCACCACCGCGCCGCGCCACGCAGAGAGCGGCAGCCGGTCGGAAACCGACATGGCCGGCGGGCCGAAGACGGCCGCGGCCGTGGCCGGCGGCGACCGGGAGGCCGGCGTGCCCCTGGCCGACGGACCGGAGATTGTTGTAGCCGGCGAAACTGGGGACGGCGCTGAGGCGGTCGAGCTCGCGCGGCGGCTGCTGCCCGATGTGCTGATCGCCGAGGTTGCGCTGCCGCGGCTGGACGGGATGGCGGTCGCTCGGGCGGTGACATCGACCAGTCTGCCCGTGCGGGTGCTGATCCTCACCGACCACGACGGCGACGAACTGGTGTTGAGCGCGATCGCTGCCGGGGCCGCGGGCTTCCTGCGCAAAGACGCTCCGCCGGCCGAGGTCATCACGGCGATTCGTGCGGTGGCCGGCGGCGGGGCTGTCATCACCCCAGCAGTGCTGGCCCGCATCCTCACCCGGGTGGCCGAGGCGCTGCCCGCCCCGGAGACCACCACCACGTCCAAGCTGGACGCCCTCACCGACCGCGAACGGGAGGTCCTCGTCCATGTGGCTCGCGGCCACTCCAACGCTGAGATCGCCGAAGCCCTCCAGGTCAGCGAGACCACGATCAAGACACACGTGGGCCACGTCCTGACCAAGCTCCGCTTGCGCGACCGCACCCAGGCGGTGGTCCTCGCCTACGAGACAGGCCTCGTCAAACCCGGCGCCTGACCCGGTGGGCGTCGACCGCGCCAGATCATGATGAGCCGCCGTCCGAAGCTCACGGCAACTCATCAAGGCCGCCTCGCCCGACCGGGAGCTGCCGCCGATCATGATGAGTTCGGGTCCCGAGCGCGCGGCAATTCATCAACGCTTCCGCACTCGCTCGCCGCCGATGAACGACATGACCGAAATATCGGATCTGCGCCCGGCCGGAGGCTGCGCGACGCAAGAAGGACCGATGGGGCATACGCACGCGGGTCCCCACGTGGAGGTACGCACGGCGCGAGGGCACGCGCCTTGGGAGTGGGCGACGCGGGTGGGCGGCGCGGCTGGGCGGCACGGCTGGGCGACGCGGCCGGGCGGCGCGGCCGGGCGACGCGGCCGGGCAGCGCGGCCGGGCGGCGCGGCCGGGCGGCACGGGTGAGCGGCACGGGTGAGCGGCACGGGTGGAGGGTGGGCGGCGCGGGTGGGCGGCGCGGCTGGAGGGTGGGCATGCCGGGAGCCCGGCGCGGGGCGCCGGGCTCTCGGGTCAGGTGCTCTTGGGGTTGGGGGTCGGGCCACGGCTCCGGGGCCAGTCCGGCGGGGCGAAGCGGTCGGCACGCGGGTGGGCGTGGGAGCGGCGTAGGCGGCGGCGAATGGTGGCGGGGGTGGATTCGAGGGTGAAGCGGTCGCCGGGGAGCATCAGGCTGCTGCCTTTCGGTTGGGGGCCGAAGCCCGGTGGATGCGGACGTCGCCGCTGACGGCTCGGATGCGTAGCTCGAGGGTCACCTGCTCGTCGGACGGAGGGACGTCGCCCTGGGCGGTCAGGTCGGTGATCGAACGGCCGGAGACCGTGTTCACGTCCATCCAGACGGCGGAGCCGGGGGCGACGCCGACGGTGATGTCACCGGAGGCCGTGTTGATGCTGGCCTGGCCCTGGCGGAGCGAACCGATCTCGATGTCGCCGCTTGCGGTGCTGGCTCGGGCCGAGCCGCCGATCGCGCCGGTGCGGATGTCGCCGCTCGCCGTGTCGAAGTTGACGTCACCGTTGACGTCACCGACGCGTACGTCGCCGGAGGCTGATTTGACCTTGAGGGAACCGCCCACCCGGCCCACCGTCAGGTCGCCGCTCGCGGCGTCCAGCGCGACGTCGCCGGTCGCCTCGGACACGTCGACGTCGGCGGAGGCCACATCCAGGCGGATGTCGGAGAAGACGCCGGTGGCGCGCACGTCGGCCGAGGCGGTCTTGCCGGCGACCGCGCTGCCGAGCGGGACCCTCGCGGTGATCTTGAGTTTGGGGGTGCGGCGCCACGTCCAGAACTCGGCGCCGGGGACCGAGATGAGCAGGGTGTCGTCCTCCAGCTCGACGCGGGTGTTCTGCGCGGCCTCGTGGCCGTTGGCGCTCATCGGCTGGACGTCGACCTGGATGGTCAGGCGATCCTCGGCGACGATCTCGACGGCGCCGCCGAGGGCGCGCAGGACGACGGTGACGGGCGTGGAGCGGTCGAACTCGTACATGAGGGGTCTCCTTATGCCTGGAAGTAGCCTTTGAGGGACTTGCCGGGGCGCCCGGGCCGGGGCGGCGCGGGGGGAGCCGGCGGGACCGGCGGGAAGCTGATCGCCGCCGTGACCGCGCGGACCAGCCACGCGTTGACGGAGATGCCCTCGGCCGCGGCGATCTGCTCGACGTGGGTCTTGAGCGCCTCGGGCATGCGCAGGGTGAGCCGGGTCAGGTCGCCGCCGGCGTCGACGGGGGCGCCCGCGGCGGGAGCGGCGGCGGCCGGCTCGGGAGCGACCTGGTTGACCACCAGGTCGGCCTCGCGGCCCCGCAGCCGCACCTCCACCGTGGCGTCGGAGAGCCGGGTCGTGATCTCGGCGGCCGCGTCGGAGAGCGCCTCGAGCAGCGCCAGCCGGGCCGACGACTCCAGCGAGTGGCCGAGCA
Organism: Actinoplanes sp. CA-142083; assembly: GCF_050942195.1. Classification (NCBI taxonomy): domain Bacteria; kingdom Bacillati; phylum Actinomycetota; class Actinomycetes; order Micromonosporales; family Micromonosporaceae; genus Actinoplanes; species Actinoplanes sp. CA-142083. The sequence continues at coordinate 4,170,785 of NZ_CP192076.1, read as the reverse complement.
GATCGGCGGCTCGCGTGGTCTCCGGCCCGCCGGGCGCCGCGGCGGCGGCGAGGTCGGCCCGGAGGGTCTCGAGGTAGGGCGTCAGGTCCATGTCACCACTATGACGTCATCGGTGACGTCAGTCAAGCGTCACCCTGACATCTCAGGGTCGTCCCTGAGAGAACACTGGGTGCACCCCGGAGCCGAATCTCCGCGTCGGGCTCCGCCCACGGGCGGACGTATCGCGGGCGGAGCGCCGAAAGACTGAACCCTGCCGGCCGGGCATCAGCCCGGCCGGACCACAGAGGGGGAGAGATGATCGAGCCGGTGGCGGCACGCGCCGACGAGGTATGGAAGGTCTACGGCACGGGCGACGCCCGCGTGGTGGCGCTGCGGGGCGTCAGCGCGAGCTTCGCCCGCGGCAGATTCACCGCGATCATGGGCCCGTCGGGCAGCGGCAAGTCGACGCTGATGCATTGCCTGGCCGGTCTCGACACGGTCAGCCGGGGCACTGTGCACATCGGGGGGACACAGGTTTCCGGGCTCAACGACAAGGCGATGACCCGGCTGCGGCGCGACCGGGTCGGCTTCATCTTCCAGCAGTTCAACCTCCTGCCGACGCTGACCGCCGCGGAGAACATCCGGCTGCCGCTGGACATCGCCGGCAAGAAGCCCGACCCGCAGTGGTGGGACACGGTCATCAAGACCGTCGGCCTGGAGGACCGGCTGGGTCACCGGCCGAGCCAGCTCTCCGGCGGCCAGCAGCAGCGGGTGGCGTGCGCGCGGGCGCTCATCGGCCGGCCCGACGTGGTCTTCGCGGACGAGCCGACCGGCAACCTGGACTCGAAGTCGGGTGCGGAGGTCCTGTCGTTCCTGCGCGACAGCGTGCGCGAGCACGGGCAGACCATCGTCATGGTCACGCACGACCCGGTGGCGGCCAGCTACACCGACCGGGTGGTCTTCCTCGCCGACGGCGCGATCGTGCAGGAGCTCGAGAACCCAACGCCGGAGACCGTCCTCGAGGCCATGAAGATCGGGGAGGTGCTGGTCTGATGCTGCGCGCGACGCTGAAGAGCCTGCTCGGCCGCAAGCTGCGGCTGGTGCTCTCCGGCCTGGCCGTGGTGCTCGGCGTGATGTTCGTGGCGGGCGCCTTCGTGGTGACCGACACGCTGGGGCGCTCCTTCGACCGGGTGTTCGCGGCGGCGTACGCCACCACCGACGTCGGGGTCACCGCCAAGCCGAAGATCGCCGTGTCCGAGATGGAGGGCGAACAGGTCGAGACGCCGTTGAAGGCGTCGGCAGTCGATCAGGTCAAGACCGTCGAAGGGGTCAAGTCCGCCACCGGCATGGTCAGCGCGGACGGCGCCCGGGTCATCGGCTCGGACGGCAAGGTCATCAACAGCTACGGCCCGCCCCGGCTCGGCAACAACTGGCTGGGCGAGGACGACCAGGTCACGCTGCGCGAGGGGCGCGGGCCTACCAAGGACGACGAGATCGCGGTCAACGCCGCGGTGGCCAAGGCCGGCAACTTGAAGGTCGGCGACCAGGTGGGCGTGCTCACCCTCGAGCCGAAGAAGACGTTCACGCTGGTCGGGGTCTGGGGCTATCCCGGCAACAAGGACTCGATCGGCGGCGCCCAGGAGGTCGCGTTCACCACCCCGGTCGCGCAGAAGCTGATGCTCGGCGAGACCGGCGTCTACTCGATGATCAACGTGCGGACCGCCGACGGGTCGACCGACGAGCAGGTGCGCGACCGCATCGCCGCCAAGCTCGGCGGCGACTACGTGGTCAAGACCGGCGACCAGCTCGCCGCCGACAGCTCCGCGGACCTCAAGGAGGCGCTGGCCTTCTTCAACAAGATCCTGCTGGGCTTTGCGGGGGTGGCGCTGTTCGTCGGCGTCTTCCTGATCCTCAACACCTTCTCGATCATCGTGGCCCAGCGGACCCGGGAGCTCGCGATGATGCGGGCACTCGGCGCGAGCCGTCGCCAGGTGATCGGGTCGGTGCTGCTGGAGGCGGTGGTGATCGGCCTGATCGCGGCGGCGCTCGGCCTCGCGGCCGGCATCGGCGTCGGCGCGGGCCTGGGGTACCTGTTCAGCACGATGGCCGACGGCCTGGAGCTGGCCCCGGTCGGCGTCCCGCTGGCGGCGGTGCTCAGCTCGCTGATCGTCGGCGTGGTGGTCACCGTGGTGGCGGCGGTGCTGCCGGCGATGCGGGCGTCGCGGATCCCGCCGGTCGCGGCCATGCAGGACGTGGCCACGCCCGACCGGCCGCTCACCAAGGTCAGCGTCACCGGCGCGGTCGTGGGCGCGGCCGGCGCGACGATGCTGGGCATCGGCCTGTACGGGACGAGCTCGCTGTGGCTGATCCTGGGCGGTGTGCTGGTCACCTTCGTCGGGGTCGCGCTGCTGACGCCGCTGATCTCGAAGCCGGTCGTGGCCCTGCTGGGCCGGCTGTTCTCGTGGTCGGTGCCGGGGCGGCTGGGCCGGCTCAACTCGGGCCGCAACCCGCGCCGCACCGCCATCACGGCGGCCGCGCTGATGGTCGGCATCGCCCTGGTCACCGGCGTCACCGTGGTCATGAACTCGGCGAAGACCAGTCTGGCCGCGCAGGTCGAGGACACGGTCAAGGCCGAGATCGTGATCGGCGCCGACCAGAACGGCCCGCGCCCGCCGACCTTCGACGACGCGGTGCTGACCAAGGCGCGCGAGGTCGAAGGGGTGCGCGCGGTCGCCGGCCTCTGGCAGGACCAGGCGCAGGTCGACGGCAAGCTCGACTACGTGTCGGCCACCGACGACCTGGCCAAGCTGACCGACGCGTACGGCTCGGCGCCGCTGGCGACTCTCAAGGACGACCAGCTGGTCGTGAGCACGCAGAAGGCCGACGAGCGCGGGTGGAAGGCCGGCAGCGTGCTGACCGTCCAGCTAGCTCGCGGCGACCCACACAAGTACACGGTCGTCGCCACCTACGACGAGATGGCGCTGCCCGCGACGTACCTGTTGCCGGCCTCGGCCACCAAGGACTTCGGCATCCCGTCGCCGATGTTCGGCTTCGTCCGGCTCACCGACGGCACCACCGTCGCCCAGGTGCTGCCGCAGATGAAGGCGCTGGTCGCGGACAGTCCCGAGGTGTCGGCCACCGACCGCACCACGTTCGTCCAGGAGCAGCTCTCCACCTTCGACACCGTGATCACCATGGTGCAGGTGCTGCTGGCGCTGGCGATCCTCATCGCGGTGCTCGGGGTGGTCAACACCCTCGCGCTGTCGGTGCTGGAGCGCACCCGTGAGCTGGGACTGCTGCGCGCGGTCGGGCTCAGCCGGGCCCAGACCATGCGGATGGTGACGGTCGAGGCCGTGGTCATCTCGGTCTTCGGCGCGCTACTGGGCGTGGTGGTCGGCTCCGGTCTGGGCGCCGCGGTGGTACGGGCTCTGAACGACGACGGCATCGACCAGATCGTCCTGCCGTGGGACCGGATGGGTGTCTACCTGGTGCTGGCGGCCCTGGTCGGGGTGCTCGCGGCGGTGCTGCCGTCGATCAAGGCGGCCCGCCTCAACGTTCTGACGGCAATAGCTCATGACTGATCAGTAGCGAGGCCAGATAGGCGGGGTCCACGCCGACGAGCGATCGCCGGAGGTGGACCCCGTCGGTCGCCGGCAGCTCCAGCTCGGCCGGCACCGCGAGGACCACCGCGCCCGAGGCGAGCGCGCTGGCCACGCCGGTCGGCGAGTCCTCGATCGCCACGCATTGCTCGATCGGCACGCCGAGCAGCTTGGCGGCCGTACGGTACGGCTCGGGGTCGGGCTTGGGCATGCTGACCTCGTCGCCGCAGACCACGACCTCGAAGTTCTCCCTACCCAGCGTGTCGAGGGCGGCCTCGACGAGCAGCCGGCCGGTGGAGGTGACCAGCGCGGTGGGCAGGCCGGCCATCTTGACCGCGCGCAGCAGCTCGGCCGCGCCGGGACGCCAGACCAGGCCCTCGCGGAACAGGTTGAACACCCGGGTGGTCAGCCACTTGACGTCGGGCTCCTCGGGCCGGTCGGGCTGGCCGAGGTCCTCCCGGAAGATCCGCATGCTGGTCGCCATGCTGCCGCCGACCATCGCCTGGCGCGCCTGCTCGGAGAGGGTGCCGCCGGCCCAGGCCGCGAGCTCGTGCAGGGCGATGCCCCACACCTTTTCGCTGTCCACCAGCGTGCCGTCCATGTCGAAGAGCACCGCGGCGGGTCGTTGTGAGTTCATCACCGCCAATTGTCCCCGGCCTGCGGGGTCTTTCGGGCGCCGTGTGACGCAAGTGGCAGAGTTGTCGATCGTGCAGCCGCCGGAGACCGTGTTCGAGAACGTCGAGGTGCCCGCCGCCGTGTCGGCCGTCGCGGGCGGTCGTCCCTTGCGTCCGGTCTGGAAGAACGCGCTCGGCGGCCTGACCTACGAGATATCCGGCGTCGATGAGCGATTTTTCGTGAAATTCGCGCCGACCGGCAGCGGCCTCCCGTTGCGGCAGGAGGCCGAGCGCCTGGCCTGGGCGTCCCGCTACACGCCCGTCCCGCGGGTGGTCGACTCCGGCGAGGATCCCTCGGGATTCTGGATGCTGACCGAGGCGCTCCCCGGCCGCTCGGCCGTCGACGCCATCTGGCGGAAAAGGCCCCAAAAAGCGGTCAAGGCCATCGCGTACGGCTTGCGTCAGCTGCACGAAAATGTGCCCGTCGCCGAGTGCCCGTTCGATTGGGGGGTCGAGCATCGCCTGAAGCTGAGTCCGCGGGACCTCTCGCACGCGGACGAGCCCCACCGGAGCATCCCGATCGACGTGGCCTGGGCGCGCGCCTCCGATCCCCCGCCCATCGACAAGCTCGTGGTCTGCCACGGCGACGCCTGCTCCCCCAACACGCTGCTCGACGACGCCGGCGAGTGGTCCGGCCACGTCGACATGGCCGCCCTCGGCGCCGCCGACCGCTGGGCCGACCTGGCCGTCGCCTCCTGGGCCCTGAACTGGAACTACGGCACCGGCTGGGAGCCGCTGTTCTTCGCCACCTACGGCATCGAGCCCGACGAGGACCGGATCGCCTATTACCGCCTCCTCTGGGATCTGGGGCCGTAACCTCCCTCACAGCGCGGGCCGGCCCCGGCGGGCGTAGCTTCGGCCCCATGAAGCACATCTCGCTGGCCGGGCTCGAGGTCTCCCGCCTCGGCCTCGGATGCATGGGCATGTCCGCGTTCTACACGGGCCGCAACACCGACGACGCGGAGTCCATCCGCACCATCCACCGCGCCCTCGACCTGGGCGTCACCTTCTTCGACACGGCCGAGGTCTACGGGCCGTACACGAACGAGGAGCTCGTCGGCCGCGCCCTGGCCGGCCGCTGGGACCGGGTCGTCATCGCCACCAAGTTCGGCCTGCTCTCGCACCGCGGCGGCGACGGCGGCCGGCAGCTCGACAGCCACCCCGACAACATCCGCGCCGCCGTCGAGGGCTCGCTCAAGCGCCTCGGCGCCGACCACATCGACCTGTACTACCAGCACCGGGTCGACCCCAAGGTGCCGGTCGAGGAGACCGTCGGCGCGCTCGCCGACCTCGTCGAGCAGGGCAAGATCCGGCACATCGGCCTGTCCGAGGCGTCCGCCGAGACGGTCCGCCGCGCCCACGCCGTGCACCCGGTGACCGCGCTGCAGTCGGAGTACTCGCTGTGGACCCGCGACCCCGAGGCCCGGGTGCTGCCCACGCTGCGCGAGCTCGGCATCGGCTTCGTGCCGTACTCGCCGCTCGGCCGCGGCTTCCTCACCGGCGCGATCCGCGACACGTCGAAGCTCGAGTCCGACGACTTCCGCCTGAGCACCCCGCGCTTCGCCGGCGACAACTTCCAGCAGAACCTGCACATCGTCGACGAGGTCGACGCGGTCGCCAAGGAGGCCGGCGCCACGCCCGCGCAGGTCGCGCTGGCCTGGGTGCTCGCGCAGGGCGACGACATCGCCCCGATCCCCGGCACCAAGCGGGTCTCCCGCCTGGAGGAGAACGTCGCCGCCGACGCCCTCGAGCTGACCGCGGCCCAGCTCGGCCGGCTCACCGCGATCGCGCCGCCGGCCGGCGACCGCTACGCGAACATGTCCGAGATCGGGCGCTGACGGTCGTGACCATCGAGGAGGTCTCGCTCACCACGACGCGCCCGGTGCGCCGCTCGCTGCTGGTGCAGCGCTGGGCCGACCTGACCTTCCTGCACTGGGCGGTCGATCCGGCGCTGGTGGCCCCGCTGCTGCCCGCCGGCTGCCGGCCCGACCTCCTCGACGGCGTCACCTACGCCGGCCTGATCGCCTTCCGCATGGAGGGCGTCGGCTTCTTCCGCGGCCCCGGCGTTCCGTATTTCGGCGATTTCTGCGAGACCAACGTCCGCCTCTACAGCGTCGACGCCAACGGCCACCGCGCCGTCGTCTTCCTCTCGCTCGACGCCGAGCGCCTGCTCCCGGTCCTGGTCGCGCGCGCCTGGCTGCGCCTGCCCTACATGTGGTCCCGCATGCGCCTGTCCTGGCAGGACGACGTGCTCAGTTACACGTCGCGCCGCCGCTGGCCCGGCCCTCGCGGCGCGCGCTCGGCGCTTTCCGTACGCGTCGGCGACGCCATTTCCGAGCCCACTCCGCTCGAGCATTTCCTCACCGCGCGCTGGGGCCTGCACACCCGTTCCTGGGGAGGCACGGTCCATCTCCCGAACGACCATCCGCAATGGCCGTTGCATCGCGCCGAGCTCCTTTCCCTCGACGACGAATTGGTGGCAGCGAGTGGCCTTCCGGCACCCGCCGGACCGCCGGTGAGCGTCCTTTACTCCCCCGGCGTCCCCGTTGTTTTCGGAAAACCGCTATAGACCTTGATGAGTTCGTGTCCGGAGCCGACTAGCTTTCCGGGCATGCCCTCATCGCTGCCCACCCACAGTCCGCGGATCGTGCCGCCGAAGCGGCGTGGCCTCGGCGCCGTGAGTGTGGCCGGCATCGTCATCGCGAGCCTCGTCCTGGCCGCCGCGCTCGGGATCTTCGCGGTCGCCGGCTTCGGGCTCTGGGTGTGGCTGCACAAGAGCCCTCAGATCGACGACGCCCGGGCGGCCGCCGACCAGTACGTGACGCGGATCGAGCAGCGCGACGACGCGGCCGCCTTCGAGCAGGTCTGCGACGAGTCCCGGGCGGCGCTGACAGCCGAGTCGTTCACCGCGCTCGTGGAGGCCGGGCCGCGCCCCACCGGGCACACAATCGAACGCGGGTTCTTCACCACGGAGGCCGCGAAGGAGGCCCAGTTCACCGCGCACCTGACGACGTCATCGGGCGCCTCCCGCGACGTCGACCTGGAGGTCGTGCTGGCCGGGGATGACTGGCGCGTCTGCGGCGACACGCTCATCTGAGGACCGGCGCGGTCAGACCTTGGTGGGCAGCCGGCGGTGCAGCTCGGCCAGGAGGACCTCCGGGCCCGGGGACATCAGGCCCACATCCACCAGATAGGAGACCTCGCCCGCCCGGCGGCGCATGCGCGGGCGGCGGCCGGGCGCGTCGCCGACGGTGGCGAAGTCGTCGGCCACCGGGGTGACCACCAGCTCGGTGAAGGGTCCCCAGTGGCGCAGGGCGACGGTGGCCACGCCCGCCCACGGCAGGTGGACCGGCTTGCGGCCGGTGGCGGCGAAGTCGAGGCCGTGCATGGAGCTGTGCAGCCAGCCCAGCCGGCGCCAGGCCAGCAGCAGGATCGCGGCGGCCAGGACCACCGGGACGATCAGGGCCACCTCCAGATAGGTGACCAGCTCGCCGGCGGGCAGCGAGTCGCCGACGGCCAGGCGGAGCAGCACGTGCAGGCCCAGGCAAGTCACCCAGACGGCGGCGATCACCCAGAGCATCGTCACGTAGACCATGGCCCGGGGCTGGAAGAACGTCACGGTGTCGTCGGCCGGTCCGAGGACTTGGTCGATGTGCGCCACCGTTGCATTATGCGGGTTTATCCGGCTCTTCGCCGTCATGACCGGAATTATGACGGCTATGGCGGAACAGCGCGTGACGCGGCTGATGGGCGCCGACGACCCGCACTTCGCGGGCGCCGCGGGCCTGTTCGACGAGTATCGGCAGCACTACGGCGCCAACCCCGCCCCCGGAGCGGTCACCACCTGGCTGACCGAGCTGGTGCTCTCGGGCCGCGCCCGGATCTACGTGGCGGGCGTTCCGGAGGCCCACGGGATCTGCTCGGTGGCTGTGGTGCCGGCCGCGTTGACGCTGCGGACCGTGTGGCTGATTCGCGATCTCTACGTGGCGCCCCGGGCCCGGCGGCAAGGCGCGGGACGGGCGTTGCTCGCGGCGGTGGCGGAGGAGGCCCGCGCGGCCGGCGCACACCGGGTGTCGCTGCGGACCGAGACGTCCAACACCAGGGCGATCGAGCTGTACGCGCGGCACGGCTTCGAGGTGCTCGCCGACGTGGCCGTCATGGAGCGCCTGCTCTGAGCGCGACCACCACCCGGGCCGGAAGCGCGGAACGGCCTCAAGTCGCAGCGAGGCCGTCGCCCGCGGCGGGGGCGGTCGCGGCTGCGGTCGGGGACGGCGCCATCCCCGTACCCCATGATGGTTTGAGAATTGCCGCGCAGCGCAAGTTGCGGTATCTGCCCTGGTGGTCGAGGCCGTAACCGACGATCAGGCCGGGGCCGACGTCGAAGCCCACGTGCGTCGGGGTGTCGGCGAAGCGGGCCGTGTCGGGCTTGCGGAGCAGGGCGCAGACCGAGATGGACGCGGGGTGGCGCTGGGCCAGGTTGCTGATCAGCCAGCTCATGGTGAGGCCGGTGTCGATGACGCCGTCGACGATGACCACGTGCCGGCCGGTGATGTCGACGTCCAGGTCCTTGAGGAGGCGGACGGAGCCGGAGGCGCGGTTGCGGGTGCTGTACGACTTGATCGCCATCCAGCCGGTCTCGACCTGGGCCGGATAGGCGCGGGCGAGATCGACGGTGAAGGTGGCGGCGCCGCCGAGGACACCCACGAAGACGGGCACCTGGCCGGCGAGGGCGCGATGCAGGTCGTCGGCCATGGTGGCCACCCGCGCCAGGATCTGCTCCTCGGTCAGGATCACCGCTTCGAGATCGTCCGCCACGTGGCTGGCGTCCACGTCGTGCCCCCTCCGCCTCGATCTGCGCGCGATCGTGCCATCGGCCGGTTAACGGACGGCGACACGACGCTCCTCAATAAGCGCACAATTCCGGCATTTTGTCTTGAGCTTCTCAAGTGACTTCCGAGTCCGGTAATGTCCGCGCGTTCGATTGTTCATTTTCTTGGCACCCTGGTGGAGTTGTTGGATGGCGCAACGGGTCACTCTCGGCGAGATCCGGTCCCGCACCTACAAGCGGCGGGACGCCTGGTGGACGGTCTGGCTCGTCGATCCGCTGGCCTCGCGGCTCGTCTGGGTGGTCGCGCCGTGGCGCTCGGTCACGCCGAACCGGCTGACCACGCTGGCTTTCCTGGTCGGGCTCGGCTCGGCGGCCTGCTTCTGGCAGGCGTCGTACGGGTGGCTGCTGCTGGGTGCGCTGCTGTTCCACCTCAGCTTCGTCCTCGACTGCATGGACGGCAAGATCGCCCGGCTGAACGGGACGGGGTCGGTTTTCGGGGCGTGGCTCGACTACGTTTTCGACCGCTTGCGGGTGGCGGTCTGCGCGGTAGCGCTGTTCGGCGGCCAGTACGTATCCACCCACAATTTCGTATATGTGTGGCTTGCCGGAATTGTCGTGTTTTTGGATATGTTCCGGTACCTTAATGCGCTTCAGATGGGCAAGGTCAAGGCCGACATGAAGGCGAAGCTGGCCGAGGCCCGCGGTCCGATCCCGTTCGTCGAGCAGACTATGGCCGGCGAGGCGCCGGAAGAGGACGACGCGGTCGACGTCTACAGCGATTTCCGTACGCGGTTCGGGCTGTTCGTCCGCATCCGCAACGCTCTCATCCGCCAGCGGATCCGGGCCCACGTGATCAGCGGCATCGAGTTCATGATGTTCGTGTTCATCGTCGGGCCGGTCGTGAACTGGATCATCGGGACGACCGTCGTCACGTCGGTGGTGTTCGTCGCGTTCGAGCTGCTGCTGATCTACAAGCTCTGGACGGCGACCAAGACCTACAACCGGAAGATGGCCGCGCTCGTCAAGATCCCGGCGCAGGTTGCGGTCGCGCGCGACGAAGTGCCGGCGGTCTGAGCGGGACCGCCGACGGGTGATGCCGACGTGACGCACGTAGGCTGTCTGCCATGACTGAGTTCGACGGCCTCCCGCTGCTTCGCTCGCCTGTGGCTATCGCCGCCTTCGAAGGCTGGAACGACGCTGCGGACGCTTCCACCGCGGCCGTGGAACACCTCGAGCAGGTCTGGGAGGCGCGGGAGATCTCGAAGATCGACCCCGAGGACTTCTACGACTTTCAGGTGAGCCGGCCGACCATCACCATGGCCGAGGGCGAGACCCGCCGGATCGAGTGGCCCACCACGCGCTTCACCGTGGCCAGCCCGCCCGGCGCCGACCGCGACGTCGTGCTGATCCGCGGGATCGAGCCGAGCATGCGCTGGCGCACCTTCTGCGAGCAGGTCCTCGAGGTCTGCCACAGCCTCGAGGTCAACCGGATCGTGCTGCTCGGGGCGCTGCTGGCCGACGTGCCGTACACGAGGCCGTTGCCGATCAGCGGCTCGGCCAGCGACGACACCATGGCCGACAAGTACAAGGTGGTTCCCACTCGCTACGACGGACCGACCGGGATCGTGGGCGTGCTCCACGAGGCCGCCGGGCGCGCCGACCTCGAGGCGCTGTCGTTCTGGGTGCACGTGCCGCACTACGCCAACAACCCGCCCTGCCCCAAGGCCACGCTCGCGCTGCTCTCCCGGCTCGAGGACGTGCTCGACCTGCCGGTGCCGATGGCCGAGCTCGCCGAGGAGGCCGACGACTGGGAGAAGCGGGTCCGGGCGGCGGCCGAGCAGGACGCCGAGCTCGGGGAGTACGTGCGGGAGCTCGAGGAGCGGGTCGGCGACGAGGGGATCCAGCCGCTGACCGGCGACGAGATCGCCAGCGAGTTCGAGAAGTACCTGCGTCGCCGCGGCGGGTCCGCCGGGCCGACCGCGGGTTCCTGGTAGCCCCCTTTCGGCGTGTCGTTGACCGGCACGCCACTCCTTCTGGGGCATCCTAGGAACCTAGGCGCTCTTCTGGAGGTCCACGATGACACCCCCTGTGTCCACCTGTAGATCGGAATTAGGCCGCGAGCTGTTGTTCGGTGCTGTGCCGTGCGTTCCCGTGCAGGGCCGGGTCGTAGGTGGTGTTGTTCTGCCAGCAGCGCCAGATGATGCGGACCCAAGCTCGGGCGAGGATGCGGGTGGCGTGCGGGTGGTCTTTGCCGCTGGCGCGGGCCCGGTCATAGATGTCGGCGGCCCAGGGGCTGGCGTGGCGGCTGTTGTCGGCGAACGTGGTGATGGCCTGGCGGAGCCGTTTGTTGCAGGCCCAGCGGAACGACACGCCGCGTTGTTTGCCGGATGCCTTGGTGACGGGGGTGATCCCGGCCAGCGCGGCGATGGCGTCGGGATGCTCGAACGCGGCCCTTGCGTCACCCCATTCGGCCAGGATCTGGGCGGCGTTGACGGTCCCGGCGCGGGGGAAGGACTGGAAGATTTTCCCGTCGGGGTGGGTGTCCATCTTCTCGGCGATGGCCCGGTCGAGGTCCTTGATCGCGGTGTTGAGCGCCTTGATCACGCTGACCTGGGCCAGCACCGCCGCACGGACTCCCGTGCACAGGTCAGGATCGGTGGTGCCGGCCGGCGCCGAGCGCAGGCGGGTCAGGAGAACCGCCGCGGGCCTTTTGCCGGAGTAACTCTGCTTGGTGCAGAACGCGGCGAGCCGGGCCTCGGTCAAGGGGGCTGCCGACACGGCGGTCGGGTATTTCGTGAGGAAAGCCAGCGCAATCGCCGAGGACAGGCTGGCGAAGATCGCCTTGCCTCCGGGCCAGTGCGCGTCCAGCAGCGCGGCGAGCTGGTTGACCGCGGCCACCCGGGCCTCGACCAGGTCACCGCGGCTGCGGGTCACCGTCCGCAAAGCCTTGGTAGGCCCCGAATACGGGACCGCCGGCCGCAGCCGGTGGATCCGCACGCGCAGGTAATCAGCGATCACCTGTGCGTCACCTGGGTCGGATTTGGCGCCGGAGAGAACCTCGGCCTCACGCCAGGCCTTGATCGCGTTCGGCTTGACCGGCATCACCGGATGCCCAGCCTCCAGCAGAGCGTCCACCAGACGCCCATCCGGACGCTCGATCGCCACCGGCGTCAACTCGGTGTCGCCGAGCTTGCCCAGCCGCACGACCAGCCTGGCGAACCCGGCAGCGGTGTGCTCGACGGTGAACGCCGCGACCTTGCGGCCACCCTGGTCCAGCACACACACGGCATGCTCGGTGGTCGCCCAGTCGATCCCGACGAAGAACAACGGCCCCTCTTGCAGCGACAACCTCGTCGCCTTCCCGTTCGCAGCAACAGGCAGGAGCCAGGCGGAGGCGAAGGAACCGATTGTCGAGCGGTCACTAACCGGCGCTCTGCGGCGCGTCCCTCTGTCATCGATCAGCGGTTCCGGGGAAGCCGGGGGCGGCAGTGTCATCGAAGCCCACAAGGGGCAACCATCAAAGGCCGTCACCCCGACTTCCGCCTAGTTCCTACCACAAGCCCCATCCAGGGGCCCGCACGGAAGAGGGTGCACTAGTGACCATCAACCCCGGCGCGGCCGAGTTCCCGCATCGGCAGATCGCCGCTCAGCTCCGCGAGCGGATCCGGCGCGGCGACTGGCAGCCCGGCGAGCGGCTGCCGTCGATCCCGGCCATGGCCGAGATGTTCGGCGTGGCCAAGCAGACCGTGCAGCGGGCCGTCGACCAGCTGCGCGTCGAGGGCGTCCTGATCACCAAGCCGGGGTCGGGGACCTATGTGCGCGGCACCCGGCGGCGGCTCAACCGGTTGTCGCGCGGGCGTTACGGCGCACACCGCGGCTACCACGCCGATCTGGCCGCCCGCTATCGGCAGCAGCTCGTCGCGGTGGGCCGGGAGCCGGCGCCGCCCGAGGTGGCCGACGCTTTCGGCGTACGCGACGGGACCGAGATGCTGGTGCGGCGGCACATCGTCCGCGCCGACGACGCCACGGTCGAGCTGGGCGCGTCGTGGTTCCGGGTCGCCGAGACGTCGGGGACGTCCCTCGAGCGGGTCGAGGCGTTCGGGCGGCCGCTTTACCAGGAGGCCGAGGAGGTGCTCGGGAAACGCTACACGTCGGCGACCGACACGATCAGCGCCCGGCAGCCGAGCCGGGACGAGGCCGAGATCCTGCAGATCCGGCCGGACACGCCGGTGCTGCACCTGCTGCACGTGGCCTTCGACGAGACCCGCAAGCCGATCGAGGTGGCGCAGGCGACCTGGCCGGGTCCGATGACGACACTGACCGAGGAGTACCGGATCCCCGCGCCGATGCCCGACCCGGATCCCGACCCCGGGCTGGCGCTGGCCTGACCGGCCCCGGAAACGGCGAAACCCGAGGGGCCTCGCGGCCTCCTCGGGTTCGGTTATCGGGCTGCTACTGGGGAAGGACGCTGTCCCCGCCACCCAGGTTCAGGATGCCCAGGTCGATCAGGTGCCACTCGTTGTCGCTGTTGATGTGGGTCTCGTTGCTGTACTGGTAGCCGAAGTTCGGCTCACCCCAGCCCCCGCCGCCGAAGTTGTCATGGTGGCAGTGCCGGTGGTGGTCGTGGTGGGAGGGCGCAGCGTTGGCGGGTCCCGCGAGAGCGAGGCTCGCGCCGGTGGCCATGAGGAGGCCAGCGAGGTACATAACCGGACGTCGCATGATGATTCCTTTCGGACGAAAGTATGACCTCGACAATTCTGGACGTCCCGTCAGGAAATTGTGGCTATTTTCCGTAAAGTCCGGCAAAGGTATTCTTTTTCCGTGTCTCTATCACGGACCGGTAAAAATCGGTCTAGGGTGCGCGCCGCGCCGGCCGCCGGGCGTGAGGTAAACCTCACGGCGAGCGTTCTGTCATACGGCCTCGATAGGCTTTGTGACCATGGACGCTTGGACCGGGCACGACGTGCCGACCCTGCCTGGTGACGCGGCGGCGCCGCGGCTGTTCGACTCGGCCCGCAAGGCCGTCGTGGCGAGCGAGCCGCGGGGCGCCGCGACGATGTATGTCTGCGGCATCACGCCGTACGACGCGACCCACCTCGGGCACGCCGCCACGATGATCGCGTTCGACCTGGTCAACCGGTTGTGGCGCGACGCCGGCCTCGACGTCCGCTACGTGCAGAACGTGACCGACATCGACGACCCGCTGCTCGAGCGGGCCGAGCGCGACGGCGAGGACTGGATCGTCCTGGGCATGCGCGAGACCGCCCTGTTCCGTGAGGACATGGAGGCGCTGCGCATCATCCCGCCGCAGCACTACGTGGGCGCCGTCGAGTCGATCCCCGCGATCGCCGGGCACGTGCGCGAGCTGCTGGCCGAGGGTTCCGCCTACACGCTCGACGACGGCACCGGCGACGTCTATTTCAAGATCTCGGCTGCGCCGCATTTCGGGTACGAGTCGAACCTGCCCCGCGCCGAGATGATCGCGCTCTCCCGCGAGCGGGGCGGCGACCCCGACCGGGCCGGCAAGCGCGACCCGCTCGACCCGCTGCTGTGGCGCGGCGCCCGCGACGGCGAGCCCGCCTGGGACGGCGGCGACCTCGGCCCCGGCCGCCCCGGCTGGCACATCGAGTGCGCGACGATCGCGCTGAGCCTGCTCGGCGACACGATCGACGTGCAGGGCGGCGGCAACGACCTGCTCTATCCGCACCACGAGTGCTCGGCGGCGCACGCCGAGGTGCTGACCGGCGCGCGGCCGTTCGCGAGCCACTATGTGCACGCCGGCATGATCGGGCTGGAGGGCGAGAAGATGTCGAAGTCCAAGGGCAACCTGGTCTTCGTGTCCCGCCTGCGCGGCGACGGGGTCGACCCGATGGCGGTGCGGCTGGGCCTGCTGTCCGGGCACTACCGCGCCGACCGCGAGTGGACCGACGACGTGCTCAAGGACGGCGAGGAGCGCCTGGCCCGGTGGCGGGCCGCGGCCGCGGCGCCGACCGGGCCGTCGGGCGAGGGGCTGCTGGCGGCCGTGCGCGAGGCGCTGACCAACGACCTGGACGCGCCGTCGGCGCTGGCGATCGTGGACGCGTGGAGCGAGGCCGCGCTGACCGCCACGGGCGACGACGAGTCGGCGCCGGCGCTGATGCGGAACACGGTGGACGCGCTGCTGGGCGTTCGCCTCTGACACGCGACTGCGGTTCGCCTCCGACGCGCTACTGCGGGTCCACCTCCGACGCGTTGATCGGGCCGCGCCTTTGACGAGCGCTCGCGAGACCGTCCGTCCAGGGCACGGCCCAGGCGGGGGCGAGCCCGCGCGGCATCACCCATTGCCGCGGGCACGACCCGCCTGTGGGGTCACTGCACGGCGAACGGGCGGCCATGCCCGCGAGGGCTGCGGCGGCCGCTAGCGTCCACGCCGGCGGCCATGCGCGTGTCGGTCGGCGACCGTCGGTGCGCGCCGACTGCGGTGTGTGAGTGCGGGCGGGGGCGTGCGTGTTTGTGGCTGTGTGCGCGGGGACGCGGCCGGGTGGTTGTGGCGTGACGGGACAGCCCGGCGGCCGCGCGCGGAGGGTGACCCTGCAATCAGCGTGGCGGCTCGGCGGGGGCCTTGCTCGACCCGTACCCGAAAGGGTTAAACCGGCGGCCAGGGGATCGCCGGCCAGTCCTGCGGCGGCTTGGGGAAGCGGCCGGCGCGCAGCAGGCGGCGGATGCGCAGGCGGATGTGCTGCACTTCGGAGATGGTGAGGTGCTGTTCCAGGGCCTCGCCCAGGTCGGACTCGAGGCGGCCGGCCAGCGAGCCCAGGACGTCGACCGCCTCGGCGATCAGCGACTTGCCCGTCCAGCCCCACAGGACGGTGCGCAGCTTGTTTTCCACATGGAAGCTGACGCCGTGGTCGACGCCGTGGATGGCGCCGCCGACGGGGTAGAGGACGTGGCCGCCCTTGCGGTCGGCGTTGTTGATGACCGCGTCGAAGACGGCGAGGCGCGCCAGGCGGGGGTCGTCGGCGTGGGCCAGGGCGTAGGCGTCGCCGTCCTCGTCGCGCGCGTTTGCCACGGCCAGCCAACCCGACGGCACGTCGAACGCGGGGACGAAGCCGATCAGGGACTCGGCGTCCTCGGGCTCGTCGATCCAGAGCTGGAGGGCGCCGGGGCCCAGCGGGCCGTCGCGCAGGATCGTCGGCGGCACCAGGCCCCAGCCGGTGGCCTGCGAGACCAGGAAGGCCGAGACCTCGCGGCCGGCCAGCGTGCCGTCGGGGAAGTCCCACAGCGGGCGCTCGCCGCGGACCGGCTTGTAGACGCAGCGCCGGGTGACGCCGGAAAGGGTGATCTCGGCCCGCAGCGTCGTGTTGGAGGCGTCGACCAAGCGGCCCTCGATCTCGATCCGGCCGTTGGCCAGCAGGTCGAGGGCGTCGCTCTCCGCCAGCGCGGCCGCGGGCTCGGCAGTCACCGGTGGTAGCCGTTGTGCCGGGGGCAGAGGTGGCCGGCCGGGTCGAGCGGCTGGCCGCAGAGCGGGCAGGGCGGGCGGCCCGCGGCGACGACCCGGCGGGCGCGGTCGATGAACGCGCGGGTGGCCTCGGGGCTCAGGCGGACGCGGAGACGGTCGAGGTCGTCGTCGGGCTCGTCGTCGTCATCCTCGTCGTCATCGTCGTCGTCGGGGACGTCGCCGCCGAGCTCGATCTCCACCTCGGCCTCGCCGGCCTCGATCGCCTCGATCACCACGGTGCCGCTGTCGACGTCGAAGGCGAGACCCAGCGTGCCGACGCGGAACTCCTCGTCGACCGGGGTGTCGAGCGGCTCGTTGTCGTGGCCGGAGAGCATCGGCGCGTCGGGCAGGTCCACCCCGAAGCGTTTGTTGGCCTCGATGAGCAGCTCCTCGAGCTTCTCGGCGAGCAGCGACACCTGCACCTTTTCCAGCGCGACGCTGATGACCCGGCCGCCGCCCCGGGCCTGCAGGAAGAAGGTGCGGTCACCCGGCTCGCCCACCGTCCCTGCCACGAACCGCTCGGGCGGTTCGAACGCGTGCACCTGGTGGGTCATGGTGTCAACCCTATCGAGCCGATGCCGGTATCGCTCACCCCGTGTGCCCCGGTTCGCCTAGGGCGCAACCGATACCACCTGCTGTGACAAAACGGTCACTCCCCGGCGCCTCCGCCGACGGCGGCGTCCGAGGCCGAGGCCTTGACCGGGACGAGCGACGACAGGTCCCCGCCCTCGTTGACCCGCACCACGAACGGCCGGGTCGGCGTGTACCGGATGACGCTGATCGACGCGGGATCGGCCACGATCCGCTGGAACTGGTCGAGGTGCAGGCCGAGCGCGTCGGCGAGGATCGCCTTGATCACATCGCCGTGGGTGCACGCGAGCCAGAGCGCGTCCGGCCCGTGCTCAGCGCTGATCTTGACGTCCCAGCGGCGGATGGTGGCGATCGCCCGCGCCGACATGTCGGCCATGGCCTCGCCGTTGGGGAAGACCGCGGCGCTCGGGTGCACCTGGACCACCGGCCACAGCGGGTCCTTGGCGAGGTCCTTGAGCTCCTTGCCCTCCCAGTCGCCGTAGCCGCACTCGGTCAGCCCCTCGTCCGTGATGATCTCGGCATCGGGCAGGGCGATTTGCACGGTTTGCTGGCACCGTGGCAACGGGCTGGACACAACAGCCCTCAGCGGGAGATCACGAAGCCGCTGCCCCGCCCGGGATGCCTGTTCGGTCCCGGAGGAATCCAGTGCGACGGGCTGACGACCGGCCAGGGTGCCGGTCGCGTTCGCGGTCGTCCGCCCGTGCCGCAGCAGAAGAACAGTGGCCACTACGAAGCCACACCCGACTCTTCGTACGCCTCGGCCACGATCCGCAGGGTGTCGATCCCGCTCTTGAGGTCGCCGACGTAGGGGCTGATCGACAGCGTGCCCACGCCCGCCGCCGCGTACTGCTTGATCCGCTCCTTGACCTGGATCTTGTTGCCGATGATCGAGGTGCGCTCGATGAACTCCTGCGGCACCGCCTCGGCCGCCTCGGCCTTCTTGCCGCTCAGGTAGAGGTCCTGCACGCGAGCGGCCTCGGACGCGTAGCCCATCCGCACCGCGAGCTGGTTGTAGAAGTTCTGCTCCCGGCTGCCCATCCCGCCCACGTACAGCGACGCGTAGGGCCGGATCACGTCGGCGCACCAGGCCAGGTTGTCCCCGATCACCACCGGCACGGTCGGCGCCACGTCGAAACCGGTCAGGCCCAGCCCGCTCTTGGCCCGCCCGCGCTCGATGTGCTGCAGGTACTCCCCCGCCGCGTCGGGCGCGAAGAAGATCGCCAGCCACCCGTCGGCGATCTCGCCGGCCAGCTCCAGGTTTTTCGGGCCGACCGCCGCCAGATAGATCGGAATCTTCGGCCGCGGCGGGTGGAAGCCCAGCTTGAGCGCCTTGCCCGGGCCGTCGGGCAGGGGCAGTTCGTAAAAGTCCCCTTGGTACGACACGGGCTCCCTGGCGATGGCCATCTTCACGATGTCCACGTACTCCCGGGTGCGCTGGAGCGGACGAGCGAACCGCACGCCGTGCCACCCCTCGGACACCTGCGGCCCCGACACGCCCAGCCCGAGGCGGAAGCGCCCGCCCGAGAGCGCGTCGATCGTCGCCGCGGTCATCGCCGTCATCGCCGGGGTGCGCGCCGGGATCTGCATGACCGCCGCGCCCAGGTCGATCTGCTGCGTCTGGCCCGCGATCCACGCGAGCATGCTGACCGTGTCCGACCCGTACGCCTCGGCCGACCACGCGACGGCGAAGCCGAGCCGATCCGCCTCCTGCGCCATCGCCAGATGATCGGCGGGCGTGGTCCATGCCGACTGATAGCCGAGGCTGAGTCCGAGCCGCACGTGTCCTCCTAGAGCTGATCCCCTGACCGGCAGCCTATCCACCCGGCTGGTCGGCTAACCGACCTGCTGGGAGCATTTCGCTACCGACACAGTCTGAATAAGGTTCACTCATGCAACAGCGACCGCTCGGCCGAAGCGGGCTGGCGGTCTCCCGGCTGGCCATCGGCACCATGACCTGGGGGCGCGACACCGACCCCGACGACGCGGCCGCCCAGCTCAAGTTCTATCTGGAGGCCGGCGGCACGACGATCGACACCGCCGACGTGTACGGCGAGGGCGACGCCGAGCTGGTGATCGGCTCGCTGCTCGACCACCTGGTCCCGCGCGACGAGGTGGTGATCGCCACCAAGGCCGGCCTGACCCCGCACGGCTACCGCCGCCGCGACGGCTCCCGGGGCAACCTGCTGCGCTCGCTGGACGCGTCGCTGCGCCGCCTGGGCACCGACTACGTCGACCTGTGGCAGGTGCACGGCTACGACGCCGCCACGCCCCTCGAGGAGACCCTGGCCGCGCTCGACCACGCGGTCTCCAGCGGCCGGGTCCGCTACGTCGGGGTGTCGAATTTCGCCGCCTGGCAGACCGCCCGTGCGGCCACCTGGCAGGCCGCCTACCCGGGCCGGGCGCCGATCGTCGCCGCCCAGATGGAGTACTCGCTGCTCGAGCGCGGCATCGAGCGCGAGCTGCTGCCCGCCTCGGCCGCGCTGGGCTTCGGCATCCTGGCCTGGTCGCCGCTGGGCCGTGGCGTGCTGACCGGCAAATACCGCAACGGCCGTCCGCTCGACTCGCGCGCCGCGACCGAGCATCTGGCGCCGTTCGTGCAGACATACCTCGAGCCCCGCAGCTCCAGCATCGTGCAGGCGGTGGTGACCGCGGCGGCCGGGCTCGGCGTCTCGCCGCTCGAAGTGGCGATCGCCTGGGTGCGCGACCGGCCGGGCGTGGCCGCTCCGATTCTGGGCGCGCGCACGGCCGGGCAGCTGCAGGGCGCCCTGCAGAGCGAGGATCTGACGCTGCCGGCCGAGATCGCCCAGGCGCTCGACGACGTGTCGGCGATCGACGTCGGCTACCCCGAGCGGGAGGGCGTCGGCTACCCCGGCGATCCGGATGGGTCGGTTTTGTGACATCGTCCTGCCCGCCGGTTCGGGCGAACCATGGGCATGTACAAATTTGTAGCTCTCGTGCTCTTGGCCGGGACGCTCGCGGCGCCGTCCGGTAGCGGCATCACCCGGGACGGCTACGGCGTCCAGCACATCCGGGCCTCCAACGCCCACGACCTCTTCTACCGTCAGGGCTGGGCGCACGCCGAGGACCGTCTGTTCCAGATGGACGTCACCCGGCGCCGCGCGTCCGGCACCCTCGCCGCGTTGCTCGGCCCGTCCGCGCTGGCGAGCGACATTCAGATGCGGACCCTCGGGCTCCGTCGCGCCGCCGAGCGGACCCCTCCCCTGCTGTCGCCTTCGACCATCAAAGATCTTGACGCGTACGCCGAGGGCGTGAACGCCAGGATCGCGAGCGGCCCGCTGCCCGGGCAATACACCGCTGCTCATGTAAAAAAGGTCGAACCCTGGACCATCGTCGACAGCCTCGTGGTCAACAAGGCGCTTGCCTTCAGCCTCTCCTTCGACCTCGACATCGACCGGACCACCGCGGTCCGCGCGTACCAGGAAGCGGGCTTCGACGGCCACCAGGCGGTGTTCGGGGACCTCATGCCGTTCGCGCCGTTCCGGGAAGCCTCTCCCGGCCGTGATCGCGTCACCCCGGTGGCCACCATCCCCGGCGCGGCCGCCAAGCTGGCCGCCGACTACCAGAAGCGGGCGGCCGCGACGCCGATGATCGCCGAGGCGATGAACCGTTCCGGCGACCGCGGCTCCAACTCGTGGGTGATCGGCGGCCGGCACACGAAGACCGGCAGGCCGATCCTGGCCAGCGACCCGCACCTGAGCCTCGAGGCGCCGGCGCTGTTCCACCCGATCTCGCTGCAGGGCGCCGGCTTCGACATACAGGGCGACAGCCTGCCGGGTACGCCGTACATCGTGCTCGGCCAGAACAAGCGCATCGCCTGGGGCGCGACCCAGCACTTCATGGACGTCTCCGACACGTACGTGGAGCAGGTGCGCACCGATCCGGCCTCGCCCAGCGGCCTGTCCACCGTCTTCCAGGGCAAGCTCGAGCCGGTGGTCGCGATCGACGAGACGTTCGAGGTCAACGGCGGCGACCCGGTGCACGGGCGGACCCTGATCGTGCCGCGGCGCAACGGGCCGCTGCTCTCCGCCGACCCGGCCGGCGGCGTCGGGCTCTCGGTGCAGTACACCGGCTTCTCACCGACCACCGAACTGGAGACGTTCCGCCGGTTCTCGCTGGCCCGTGACGTCGGCGACTTCCGCGAGGCGATCCAGTTCTTCGACGTGGGCGGGCAGCATTTCACGTACGCCGACGTCGACGGCACCATCGCGTACTTCACCAACGCCGAGGTCCCGGTGCGGGAGGACCTGCAGGCCGGGGCGGTGCGCGGGAACCCGCCGTACCTGCTGCGCGACGGCACCGGCGGCAACGAGTGGCTCCCGGTCGCCCACCCGCAGCCGCACCAGTCCGTGCCGTACGAGATCGTGCCCTTCGCCGAGCTGCCGAAGGTGGTGAATCCGCCGGCCGGGTTCATCGTCTCGGCCAACAACGACTCGACCGGCAACACCTTCGACAACGACATGCTCAACGCCCGCCGGCCGGGTGGCGGTCTCGCGTACGTCAGCTTCTTCCACAACGGCTTCCGGGCCGCCCGGATCACCGACATGGTGCGGGCCGCCATCGCCCGCGGGCCGGTCGACCAGGCCGGCGTGGTCGCCATGCAGGCCGACACGACCGCGATCGACGCCCAGTTCTTCACCCCGCTGATCGTCGGCGCGCTACGCCACCGCCCCCAGCAGGACCCGCGGATCGCGGAGGCCGTCGGGCGGCTGTCCCGCTGGGATCACACCTATCCGACCGGCATCCCGGAGGGCTACGACGCCGCCGACCGGGACGGCCGGCTGAGCCCGCCCACCCAGCGGGAGATCGACAACAGCGTGGCCGCCACCATCTACGCGCTGTGGCGGGGCCGCTTCGTGGTGAACGTCTTCGACAAGCACGTCCCGGCCGGCCTGCCGTCGACCAGCGACTTCCACGGGGTGCAGGCGCTGCGGCGGCTGGTGGAGGCCGACGGGGTGGGCCGCTCGGGCATCGACTTCTTCGCCGTGCCCGGCATCGCCTCGGCCGCCGACCGGCGGGACCACCTGATCCTCAAGAGCCTGGCCGAGGCGCTCGACCTGGCCGCTTCGGACAGCTTCGCCGCCGCGTTCGGCAAGTCGGCGAATCAGGGCGACTACCGCTGGGGCAAGCTGCACCGGATCACGCTGACGTCGCCGCTGGGCGCGCCGTACACGATCCCGTCGCCGGGCAACCGGTTCACCTCGCCGCTGCCCGGGCTGCTGGGCATCCCGATGGATGGCGGCTTCAACGTGCCGGACGTCTCCGGGCATCCGCTGCGGGCCGACGCGCCCGGCAAGTTCACGGTCTCGCTGATCCCGATCCGGCGCTTCGTGGCTTCCGCGACCGCGGACGGCTGGCGCTCGGTCGACTCGCTGGCGGGCGGCGCGAGCGAGGACCTCGGCGACCGATATGAGCAGAACTTGCTCAGCCTCTGGCTCACCAACGACACCTACCCCGTCAAGGGTGGTTTCTGAGCGGTGAGCGGCGCATATTAGACGCCATGGACTACGAATACGCGCCGCTGCGGTTGCCTTCGAATGTCGACAAGTTGACCGCGGCGGCGCAGCTCGCCATACAGGCGGAATTCTCCGGCTGGGAGCTCGCCCGGGTACAGCTCTTCCGGGACGGGACCCGCAAGGTGATGCTCCGCCGGAGGATCCAATCCACCCCGCAGCCTGGGCTCAGCTACTGAGCCCAGGCTTCGTGGTTGAGAGGGGCATGTCCGCGTAAAGCGCGGACCTGATCCACTCCGTTATGCCCGCTCCGGAGGCCGAGCCCCCGGAAGCCCCACGGTGCGATGGTCCGGGTCAGTGATTGTGGCCGGCGTGGTCCTCTTCCTCGTCCGGGAGGAAGGGGTGCTCGTCGAGCCTGCCCACCAGCAGGTCGCCCTCCTTGGGGGCGAACGGGCCGCTCCCGTCGGAGTCCTCGAACTCCTCCAGGTCGAGCGGCTCGCCGATCTCGGTCACGGTCAGCAGGCCGTCCAGCGGCTCCAGCTCGGGCACATCCAGCGACGACAGCGAGCCGTCGCCGGCCTGGAGCAGCTCCAGCACGGCCTCGCCGACGTTTTCCACCGCGCCGGCGTCCTCGTCGTCGGGCACCGAGTTGCGCCGGGCCACGTCGGCCACGCGGAGCAGCGCCGCGACGCTGGGCACGCGGTAGTCGCGCCGCTGGCGGACGGAGACGACCTGCTGGTACGGGTCCGTGGACTCGGCCGGGTCGAAACCGTCGGCGCCCAGGCCGAAGCGCTGGTCGGCCTCGTCGGGGTCGATCGACTCCACGTCCCAGGGCGTCACCTCGCCGAACGCGTCGAGCAGCTTCTCGTCGTACGCGAAGGAGGCGTTGTTCAGGGCGACGTACGCCTGCCAGACGTCGTCGTCGTCGATACGGCCGGCGGCCGCCTTGACCGCCGCGAGGTGCGCCCGCGCGGCCGCCACGACCTCGTCGAGGGCGGCGTCGAGGTCCGCGTTCTGGTCGGTCATCTATGGGGTCCTTCCGGGAATCAGCTGGTTCGCAGGAGTCGGTCGAGCACACGCACGCCGAACTTTAGTCCCTCCACCGGAACCCGCTCGTCGATGCCGTGGAACAGCGCGGCGAAGTTGAGATCCGGGGGCAGGCGCAGCGGCGCGAAGCCGAAGCACCGGATCCCGAGGGTGGAGAAGGCCTTGGCGTCGGTGCCGCCGGACATGAGGTAGGGCACCGTGCGGGCGCCCGGGTCCTCGGCGCGCAGGGCCGCGCCCATCGCGTCGACCAGGTCGCCGCCGAACTCGGTCTCGACGGCCGGCTGCTGGTGGTTGTGCTCGATCTCGACGTCGGGGCCGATCACCTCGCGCAGCTCCTTCAGGAACTCCTGCTCGTGGCCGGGCAGGGTGCGGCAGTCGATGGTGGCCGAGGCGCGGCCGGGGATGACGTTGTCCTTGTACCCGGCCTCGAGGCGGGTCGGGTTGGCGGTGTTGCGGATCGTGGCGCCGATCAGGTTGGCGATCGGGCCGAGCTTGGCGATCGCGACCTCGGGGTCCTCCGGGTCGATGTCGATGCCCAGCGCGTCGCCGACCCGCAGCAGGAACTCGCGGACGGTCGGGGTGACCACCACCGGGAAGCGGTGGTTGCCGATCCGGGCCACGGCCTCGGCGAGCTTGGTGACGGCGTTGTCGTCATGGATGAACGAGCCGTGCCCCGGCCGGCCGGTGGCGTGCAGGCGCAGCCAGTCGAGACCTTTCTCCGCCGTCTGCACCAGATAAAGACGAAGATCATCATTAACCGTGTACGAGTACCCGCCGACCTCGCCGATCGCCTCGGTGCACCCGTCGAACAGGTCGCGGTGCTTCTCGACGAGGAAGTCGGAGCCGTACGTCATACCGGCCTCCTCGTCGGCCGTGAACGCCAGCACGACGTCGCGCGGGGGCACGTAGCCGGTGCGGTGCCACTCCCGCACGACGGCCAGGATCATCGCGTCGAAGTCCTTCATGTCGATCGCGCCGCGGCCCCACAGGTAGCCGTCCTTCTCCTCGCCGGAGAACGGGGCGACCGACCACTCGCGGGCGTCGGCCGGGACCACGTCGAGGTGGCCGTGCACGAGCAGGGCGCCGCGGGTGCGGTCGGCGCCGGGGATCCGGGCGACCAGGTTGGCCCGGCGGGGCGCGGACTCGTGCAATTCGTAGGCGACGCCGGCCTCGTCGAGTTTCGCCGCCACGTACTCGGCGGCGACGCGCTCCCCGACGGTCGTCGACTGGTCGCCGGTGTTGGTGGTGTCGATGCGCAGCAGGTCACGGCAGATGCCGGTGACCTCCTCGGCGGCGGTGGTCTCCATCCGCCCTTCTTACCAGGTGTTTGATACATCGACGGGCCGGGTACCGGCGGGGCCGTGTCGTCAGTGAATCTTCCTCCGCTTCCCCCGGTCGGCGGCGAGACCACCGGCCGTAACGCCATCGACGTCCTCAGTGAGCAGCACCGTGATCTGCTCGGTCTGTGCGACCGGCTGGCCGCCGACCCGGCCGACCGCCGGGCGGCCGATGTGCTGATCGCCGAGCTTTCGCGGCATTTGTCGGCCGAGGAGCAGTACCTCTACCCCGCCATCAAGGCCGCCGTGCCCGGCGGCGAGGACCTCGTGGCCCGCGAACTGGCCGAGGACCACGCGCTGCTGGTCGAGATGCAGCGTGGGGAGATCTCCGACATCGCCGAGAAGGTGCGGCGTCATGTCGCCGCCGACGCCGAGGAGCTGTTCCCCGTCCTGGCGTCGATGGTGTCGATCGACGACCTGATCCGGGTCGGGAACAGGATCGAGACGGCCGAGGAAGCGGCGCCGACCCGCCCCCATCCGGGCACCCCGTCCACCCCGCCGTGGAACAAGATCGTGGATCCGGCCGTCGCGGTGGTCGACAAAATTCGTGACGCGGTCACCCGCCGTACGACGTACCTCAGCGATTTGTGACGTTACCGACGGGTTCGTTTACCGATTTGTCACAACTGTAGGATCTTTCACCAGGCAGCAGGGCTAGCCTTCGATGTCTTAAAGGTCCTAACGTCACGCTATGAACCTGGAGCTGCGCCATCTTAAGGTGGTCGTCGCCATCGCGGAGACCGGTAGCGTGACCAAGGCGGCGTCGCAGCTCGGGCTCGCCCAGCCGGCTCTGACCGCGCAGCTGCAGCGGATAGAGCGTACGCTCGGCGGCCCGCTGTTCGAGCGCGACCGCCGCGGCGCGCGCCCCACCGCCCTCGGCGAGCTGGTCCTCTCCCGCGCCCGCGTGCTGCTGCCCGCCATGAAGGGCCTGCAGGACGAGGCGGCGCGGCTGGCCGGCGCGTCCGGCACCGAGATCATGAGCCGCTACCGGATCGGCGCCATCGGCGGCCCGGTCCTCGGCGGCATGGTCCACCGGCTGTCGATGGCCCAGCCCGACGCCCAGATCACCACCCACGCGTCGTACTACGTCGACGAGCTGGCCAACATGGTGCTCGCCGGCAAGCTCGACTACGCGCAGGTCGGCGTCTGCGGCGACGCCATCCCGTCGGCCGACTACGGCCTGGTCTGGCAGACGATCGCGGTCGACGCGGTCTGCGTGCTGATGCCCGAGGACCACCCGGCCGGCAAGGACGTCGACGTCGACCTGGCCGAGCTGGCCACCGAGCAGTGGGTGGGCAGCACCGGCGACGGCTGCTTCGCCGAGTGCTTCGCGGCCGCCTGCGCCCGGGCCGGCTTCACCCCGCGCCGGGTGCTGGAGACCGACGTGCGCGGCTGCGTCGACATGGTCGAGTCGGGGCTGGCGCTGGGCCTTTGCCAGCCGACGTTCCGCCCACCGGCCAGCCTCACCCACCGCCCGATGCGCGGCGCGCCGCTGCGCTGGCGGCTCGTGCTCGGCTGGCACCCCGACTCCCCCGCCGCCCGCAGCGCCCCCAAGCTGATGGAGATGGCCCAGGAGGCGTACCAGGAGGTCGTAGCGCGCAACCCGCCCTACGTCGAGTGGATGGTCGACTACCCCCACCTGGGCCTGTCCCCGGAGACGATGAGCCCCGCCCAGCGAACGCTGAGCGGGGCCCTCTGAGAAATCCTTACGCAAACACCAGCTTGCCGTCCTCGACGTCCACCTTCACCGTCTGACCCGCCTTCAGGTCGGACGAGAGCAGCAGCTTCGACAGCCGGTTGTCCAGCTCGCGCTGGATCGTCCGGCGCAGCGGCCGCGCCCCGAACTCGGGCTGGAAGCCCTTCTCCGCGAGCCAGTCCACCGCCTCGGTGCTGATCTCCAGGTCGATCTGCTGGTTGGCAAGCCGGCGGCGGGTCTCACCCAGCATCAGCTCGGTGATCTGCCGCAGCTGCTCGTTCTCCAGCTGCCGGAAGATGATGATCTCGTCGATCCGGTTGATGAACTCGGGCCGCAGCTGCTCGCGCAGCCGCCGGTCCAGGCGCTCCTTCAGCTCCTCGTCGGCCGACGCCTTGGCGTCCGCCGCGCCGAAGCCGACGCTGCGCCGGGTGCCGCTGATGATGTCCGAGCCGAGGTTGCTGGTCATGATCAGCACGGTGTTCTTGAAGGACACCGTCCGGCCCTGGCTGTCGGTGAGCCGGCCGTCGTCGAGCACCTGCAGCAGGATGTTGAAGACGTCCGGGTGGGCCTTCTCGATCTCGTCGAGCAGGACCACGCTGTACGGACGCCGCCGCACCGCCTCGGTCAGCTGCCCGGCCTCGTCGTAGCCGACGTATCCGGGCGGGGCGCCGACCAGCCGCGACACGGTGTGCCGCTCCTGGAACTCGCTCATGTCCAGCCGGATCATCCGGTCCGACTCGCCGAACAGCGCCTCCGCCAGCGACCGCGCCAGCTCGGTCTTGCCGACGCCGGTCGGGCCGAGGAACAGGAAGCTGCCCACGGGCCGGTCCGGGTCGCCCAGGCCGGCACGCGACCGGCGGACCGCCTCGGACACCGCCTCGACGGCGTCGTCCTGGCCGACCACCCGGTCGTGCAGGTGCCCCTCGAGGCGCAGCAGGCGCTCCCGCTCCTCCTCGGTGAGCTGAGCGACCGGGATGCCGGTGGCCCGGCTCACCACCTCGGCGATGTCCGCCTCGGTGACCTGCGGCACGCCGTCCCCGGACGGCGCCTGCGCCTGCTCCAGGCGCGCGCGGATCTCGTTCATCTCGTCGCGCAGCTGGGTGGCCTTCTCGTAGTTCTCGGCCGCCACCGCCTGGTCGCGGTCGCGGGTGAGCTGCTCGAGCCGGCGCTCGTCCTCGCGCGTGTCGGCCGACGGGGTCTTGACCCGCAGCCGCACCCGCGCGCCGGCCTGGTCGATCAGGTCGATCGCCTTGTCCGGCAGGAAGCGGTCGGTGATGTAGCGGTCGGACAGCTCCGCCGCGGCGTCGAGCGCCTCGTCGGTGATCCGCACCTGGTGGTGCGCCTCGTAGTTGTCCCGCAGCCCGCGCAGGATCGCCACGGTGTCCTCGACGCTCGGCTCGCCGACCAGCACCGGCTGGAAGCGCCGGGCCAGCGCCGCGTCCTTCTCGATGTGCTTGCGGTACTCGTCGAGCGTGGTCGCGCCGACCACCCGCAGCTGTCCGCGCGCCAGGGCCGGCTTGAGCATGTTGGAGGCGTCCATGCCGCCACCGTCGCCGCCACCGCCCGCGCCGACCAGCGTGTGGATCTCGTCGAGGAAGACGATCAGGCCGTCGCCCTCGTTCTGGATCTCGTCGATGACCTTGCGCAGCCGCTCCTCGAAGTCGCCGCGGTAGCGGGTGCCCGCCACCAGGCCGGCCAGGTCGAGCTGGATGACCCGCTTGCCCTCCAGGGTCAGCGGCACGTCACCGTCCACGATGCGCTGGGCCAGGCCCTCGACGACGGCGGTCTTGCCGACGCCGGCCTCGCCGATCAGCACCGGGTTGTTCTTGGTGCGCCGCGACAGGATCTCCACGGCCTGCTCGATCTCGTTGGCCCGGCCGATCACCGGGTCGATCTCGCCCCGGCGGGCCAGCTCGGTGAGGTCGACGCCGTACTGCTCCAGCGTCGGCGTCTTGCCACTGCCACCGGTCGAGCCGCTGCGGCCAGGACCGCTGGTCTGCGGCTCGCCGGCCTGCTGCTGCAGCGCCTGCGGGTCCAGCTTGCCGGCCAGCAGCCGGCCGGCCGCCGAGTCCGGGTTCAGGCCGAGGGCCATCAGGATGTGCTCCGGGCCGACGTACGAGGAGCCCAGCGCCCGCGAGATCTGCAGGCTGTCGAGCAGCGCCCGCTTGGCCTGCGGGGTCAGCGCGACCTGCTCCGGCGGGTTCTCCCGCACACCCGCGGGGCGACCCAGGGCGGCCAGCAACTGGTCGGGGTCGGCGCCGGCGCGGCGTACGGTCTGCTTCATCGGCTCCTGCTGGAGAGCGCCCCAGAGGAGGTGGTCGGTGTCCAGGTCCGCCACGAGACGATCGGGGTCGGCGAGCTCGGCTGCACGACGGGCGGCGGCGGAAAGCACCTCACGAGCGTCTCCGCTCATGTACTTCGTGATGTCGATGCGCTGCTGCCGGCGCGGCTCGGCCGCTCCGAAGAAGCGCGCGAACAGGTCGTCCCAATTTCCGGGTCCACCCGGTCCGATCGGTCCGATGCTCATAAGTCTTCTTCTCCTGATTACCTAGCTCGTGTGCGGTGGGTTTACCCGCGCCGCACGACCCCTATCAGCGCCCTTCGTCATAGATTGATTCCCAGATCTCACGGAAACTTGACAAGGGGAGACTCAACTCTCATGACGACCGTACCGCTCGTGATCGTCGACGGGGCCAACGTCGTCGGATCCGTACCCGATGGGTGGTGGCACGATCGCGCCGGTGCGGCGATCCGCCTTCGCGACGGCCTGGCGGCGGTCCTGCCGGCCGGCTTGCCGGACCTTCCGGGCCCGGTGGAGGTCACCCTGGTCGTGGAGGGCAAGGCCCGGGACATTCCGCAAGCCGAGAACGGGGTACGGGTGGAGCGCGCTTCCGGCTCCGGCGATGACAAGATCGCCGATCTCGTACGGGATTTCGCACCGACCCGCAGAACGGTGGTGGTCACGGCCGACCGCGGTTTACGCGACCGCGTCCTGGCTCTGGGCGGCGAGGTGCGTGGCCCGTCGAGCGTGCCCCGGCGTTAGTCTGTCGGGGTGACTGCCCCGGCCGCCCCCGTCGCATGGCGGCCGGCCGTGCCCCGTCAGCTTCTCCCGCCCGCGCCGTCCCCGGTGCGCTCTGTGTCGGGAATCACGGCGTCCCAGCCCCCGCGCGGCATCACCTGCCACCAGCCCCCTTGGTCCCGCCGGGCCTCGGCGGCGGCGCGGCTGGCGCTGGCGCGATGGGTCACGCCGGACCTTCCGCTCTACGGCAACGACCACGATCGCGCCGACTTCGCTCCCTGATCCGCTCCCGGCCCTTCCCTAGCTGTCCTTCTTCCTTCTCCGAGCCGGGAGTCCTCTCGTCATGCCCGCAGCCTCCGCGGTCCTGCGCGCCCCTCAGGTGCCGCTGGTCCTCATCGCCAGCCAGGTGGGCCGTCTTCCCACCGCCGCCGCCCCGCTCGCCCTGCTCCTCTACGCCCGCGAGTCGGTCAGCCTCGCCGTCTCCGGCATCGTCGTCGCCGTCTTCACCGCCGGCATGGCCGTCAGCGCCCCGCTGCTGGCCCGCTCGGTCGACCGCTGGCGCCAGCCACCCGTGCTCTACGGCGCCGCGTCGCTGTCCGGCGTCGGCTACCTGGTCGCCGCCCTCAGCCAGGGACATCCCGCCCTGCTCCTGACCGGCGCCCTGCTGGCCGGCCTGGGCACCCCGCCCCTGGAGGCGTGCCTGCGCGCCCTCTGGCCCGACCTCGTGGCCGCCTCCGACGTCACCGCCGCATATGCCCTGGACATCGCCCTCCAGGAGGTCATCTTCGTGGTCGGCCCCCTGGTCACCATCGCCGCCGTGGCCGCCGCCGGCCCCGCCGCGGGCCTGATCACCGCCGCCGTCCTCCAGCTGGGAGGCGTGGCCGCCTTCGTCCGCGCGCCGGTGGTCCGCCACTGGCGCGGGCAGCCTTCCCACCACCACTGGCTGGGCCCGATGCGCGTACCTCGCATGGTCTCCCTGGTCCTCGGCGTCGTCTGCACCGGCGCCGCGGTGGGCAGCATCCCGGTCGTCCTCACCGGCTACGCCGAGTCCACCGGCGACCGCGGCCTCACCGGCTGGATGCTGGCCTGCCAGGCCGCCGGCGCCCTGATCGGCGGCCTCCTCTACACCAGGGCCAAGCCCGGCGGCCTCTCCCGCCTCCCCTTCCTGGCCCTGCTCCTCGCCCTCGGCTACGTCCCGTTGCTCCTGGTCCCCGCGCCCCTGCCGATGGCTTTGCTGCTGGCCGTGAGCGGCTTGGCCCTCCCGCCCCTGCTGACGGCCGGCTTCCTGGCCGCCGACCGCCTGGCCCCACCCGGCACGGCGGTGGAGGCCTTCGCCTGGATCTTCACCGCCTTCACCGTCGGCAGCGCCACCGGCGCGGCCATCGCCGGCCCCCTGACCGACCACAGCATCCGCGCCGGCTTCACCTTCGCTCCGCTGTCCGCCCTCCTTGCCGTAGCCGCAATGGCAGTGGTCGCCGGCGCCCGAGGCCGATAGCCGCCCGGCGGCGCCTGGTGGCGTCGTGCCGCCCGGCGGTGACCGCCCGGCCTAGAGCGCGGCGGCCGCCCGGGCCTGGTGCGGTGTCGTGCCGGACCAGCGGTGGAAGGCGCGGTAGAAGGAGCTGGGCTCGTCGTAGCCGAGCAGGAACGCCACCTCGGTGACCGTCACCTCCGGCCGCGACAGGTAGTGCCGGGCCAGGGCGAGCCGGGTGCGGTCCAGGACCTCTTGGAAAGTCGTGCCCTCGTCGGCCAGGCGCCGCTGGAGGGTGCGGCCGCTCATCGCGAGTCGCCGGGCCACCGCCACCGCGCTCGCCTCACCGGCCGGCAGGAGCTCCAGCAGTGCCGCCCGCACGCGGTCGGCCGTGGACTCGACGCGGTCGAGGTCGGCCAGGCGGCGGCGCAGTTCGGGCTCGAAGACGCGCCACATGTCGTCGTTCGCGGTAAGGAAGGGACGGCGGGCGTCGAGGGCGCTGAAGGTCACGGTGGCCTCGGCAGCCTCGGTGACGGGCACGCCGAGCAGGTCGCGGTAGGCATCGAAAGCCGTCCCGTGCGGCGGGTCGGGCATCGCCACGCGAAGCGGGACGACGCGGGTGCGGGTGCCCAGGCGGGCCAGCGCCACCATGAAGGCCAGCTCGAAGGCGATGAAGCCGGGCGGCGGGGCCGGATCGCGCGGCCAGCCGACGGTCAGGCGCAGACCGTCGGAGCCGGTGGCGAGCGGCGTGCCGTCGACCTGCGACACCCGAGGGTGCGCGCCGGGGTCGAGGTGGAGGGTCAGGGGGCCGATCAGTCGTTTGTGGACCGCTACGCGTGCCGCCGCGTGGTGCAGGTCGGGGCTGCACAACGCGGCGAACAGCGGCGGTTGGAAGGTCTCGGTGCTGATCCGGCCGGCCATCGCGGCGCCGATCGCGGGGTCGCCGGAGACGTCTTCCAAGGCGCGCCACAGCCGGTAGAACTGCGCGGGGCTCAATGTGATCTGCTGCCCGACGAAGAGATCGCCGGGCAGGCCGGCGGCGCGCAGGACCGCCGCGGTGGGCACGCCGAGGTCGGCCAGCAGGGCGCCGGTCGCGGGGCTGAGCGCGAAGCTGCCGGACGTCACGGGCGCGGGGCGGCCAGGGCCTGGGCCACGTCGACGTCGAGGCCGGTGAGGCGGCGGGACACGGTCCACAGCGTAGCGATCGCCTTGCCGGAGCCGGGGCGGATCAGGCGGCGGCGGACGGGCGGGCCGGCGGAGCTCCAGCGCGGGCCGTACATGGTGCCGCCGGTGGCCCGCGGGTCGGTCGCGGCGCGCAGCGGGCAGAGGGCGCCCTCCTCGACCGTCATGCCCGTGGTGCGGGTCAGGAAGAGGAAGAAGCGGCCGGTCAGCCCGCCGCCGCCCTCGGCGACCGTGTGGGACTGCAGGTCGGAGTTGGTGAGGCCGGGGTGGGCGGTTAGGGCCATCGCGGGTACGCCGGCCGCGCGGAACTGGCGGTCCAGGCCCTGGGCGAAGAACCGGTCGGCGAGCTTGGAGTCGGCGTAGGCGCGCCACGGACCGTACTTACCGTCGGTGAACCGGGCGCGGCCCATGTGCTGGGCGCCGCTGGTCAGGGTCACCACGCGGGCGGCGGGAGCGCGCAGCACGGCCGGCAGCAGGTGGGCTGTGAGCGCCCAGTGTCCGAGGTGGTTGATGCCGAACTGGGACTCGAAGCCGTCGGCGGTCTGCCGGTACGGCATCGCCATCACGCCGGCGTTGTTGATCAGCAGGTCGACGGCCGGGTGGGCGGCCCGGATCTCGGCGGCGGCCCGGGCGACCGCGTCGAGGGAGCCGAGGTCGAGCGGGACGACCTCCAGGGAGGCGCCGGGATGCGCGGCGAGCACCTGGTCGCGGGCGGCGCGCGCCTTCGCCTGGTCGCGGGCGGCCATGACGACGTGGGCGCCGGCGCCGGCGAGCGCGGTCGAGACGGCCAGCCCGAGGCCGCCGTTGGCGCCAGTCACCACGGCCACCCGGCCGTCCTGCGGTGGAACAGTCCAAGTCATGGGATCGACGCTACGAAAGCCGCGAGCGAAGCGCAGTGGCAGAACGCGCCAGCCCGTTGGCGGATCGCGCCGTGAGTCATGTTCATTCCCGTCGGATCAAGGACAGCTCGGCCCGGCGCGGGACCCGGGAAGCCGATGCTTCGGGAAACGGTCGTACTGATCCGCAATTGGGGTAGCGGGGACGGTCGGGCAGGAAGGGGGCAGTAGGCTGACGGCAGTAGTCGGGTTCCGCACAGCAGGAGGCTGCACGGGTGGCCAGTGTCGCCGAGGTCAAAGCGGCCGTGGATGCCGCGCTCCAGCAGGTCAGCGAGGGGCAGGCGGCGATCCAGGCGGCCCGGGAGAAGCTGGGCGAGGCCCAGCAGAGCCTCGCGGCGGCGCTCGACGGCAGCGGCAACGACGCGGTGAGCTCGGCGCACGCCTCGCTGTCCCAGGCAGACCAGTCTCTCGAGGAGGTCCTCGGCGCGACTTCGCTCGCGGTCGAGCAGGCCCAGACCTACACGGCCAACCTCTGAGATGTCGCTGATCCAGGATCTCGGCGCCCAGCTTCGCGCCACCTCCGACGAATTGCCCACCGGGCTGGTGACGGTGGCGATGGAAAAGCTGCGCGGCGCCACCGAGATCCTCATGTGGGTCCGCGAGACGTCGCAGGACCCGATGGGCGTGCCGCAGCTGGGCAACGCCACCGAGGCCGCCGAGCGGGCCGCCGCCGCGATCCGGATCGCGCAGGACGCCATCGCCGCCTACCTCGCCGCGATCGGGCTCTCCGGCGACGCCGCCGCCCCGCCCGACCGCGATTGGAAGGCGGGGTTGGAGCAGCGGCCCGAGGTGAAGGCCGAGGGTGGCGACGAGAAGCCGCCGTCCGAGAAGCTGGGCCCGTGGTGGCAGGAGCGCGTCGCGCAGCTGACCGGCGAGCCCGCGCCCAAGGGCGGCGATGACAAGGCCGAACCGGACGGCGACACCGCCGACCTGCTGCGCCGGGTCGCCTCGGGGGTGCGGGCCGGCGACAAGGCCAAGGTGGGCCGCGACCTGCACTCGGCGAACGCGGCGACCGGGCTGGCGCTGTCGGCGATGACGTCGCCGGTGCTGCACCGTCTCGCCGGCGACCTGCTGGGCCACGAGCCGCGGCCGGACGACTTCGAGCGCCTGCGCAGCGCCTCGGCCGGCCGGGTGCGGTCGCTGCTGCCGGGCACCTCCCCAGCCGTACTCGAAACGCTCCTGGCTCGCATCTGCCGGGTGCCGGTGCGGCAGGAGCAGGGCCGGCCCGCCGGCCATCCGGCCGACAACGCCGTCACGGCGAGCGTGCTCACCGGGGTGCTCCTGGCCCGGCTGGGCCGCGACGCCTCGTCCCTCGACCCGAACGCCCCCGACCCGTTGCGCCGCCCCGAGGCCGCCGACGCCCGATGAGAACGTGTTGATTCCCCATGGCTGAGTCGACCGCACAACAGGTGATGGACATCCGGGCCGGGCTCTCGCATGCCCTCGGCGCGGCGGAGGAAGCCGTGGCCGCGGCGCGGGAGGCGTACGCGGCCGCGATCACCCGCCGCGAACGGGTGATGGCCGCCGCGATCGCCCGCCGCAAGAAGGTGGCCGAGACGCTCGACGCGCGGGTCCACGAGATCGACGACCGGCATCGCACGGATCTGGCCGCGTTCGCCGAGGCCGCCGCGTCCGCCGCCGACCGGGCCGCTCCGGGCGCCGCCGGCGATCCGTGGGACGACTGGCAGCCCACGCCGTTCGACAAGGCGGCCGAGCTGCGGGTGGGCCGGTTGTTGCTGCCGCATCCCGAGCCGGTGCCGGCGCTGGTGCCGCTGCTCGATCACGGCCACGTCGTGGTGCGCGGCGATCGCGACGATCGCCGCATCGGCGACGAGGTGGTTGCCGGGTTGCTGTTGCGAGCGCTGGGCACGGCCGCGCCGGGGGCGCTGACCATCACCGGGTACGACCCGGAGCACCTCGGCGGGGGTCTGGCCCGGTTCGCGACGCTTGCCCCGGCCGGCGTGCTGACCTTCGTCGGTCCGGGCGGTCTGGGCGCGCTGCTGAACGACCTGGTCGACAACGTCCGGCGGATCAACGAGACGGTGCTGGCCGGTGAGTACACCTCGCTGCGGGAGCTGGCCGCGGCCACCCACCGGCGGCCCGAGCCCTGGCGCGTCGCGGTGCTGCTGGGCGCGGGCGAGCTGAGCCGTCAAGAGCAAACTCAACTTCAACGGCTCTTGCGTACGGGTGCGGCGGCGGGCGTCCACCTGATCATCCAGGGGATGCCGGTACAGCAGGGCCCGGGGATCGAGTTCATCACGGCGAACGAGGGCGATCACGCGCGGATCAGTAGCGCCGGTGCTCTACCCGTACGGCTGGATCCCGGTCCTCCGCAAGCTGTTGTGGCAGCGGCCTGTCGCCGGATCGCGGAGGCCGTGGAAGCGGGTCCGGCACCCGTCGCGCTCGACAGTCTGCTGCCGCCGGAGCTGTGGAAGGAAAGCTCCGCGACCGGGTTGACGGCTCCGCTCGGTGACAGCCCGCTCGGGGTGCCGGTCGCGGTGACGCTGAGCGACTACCCGCCACACGCGCTGATCGCCGGGCCGTCGGGCACCGGCAAGACCAACCTGATCTACGCCTGGATGGGTGCGCTCGCGGCCCGCTACTCCCCCGCCGAGCTGGCGTTCTACCTGCTCGACTTCAAGGAGGGCGTGTCGTTCGCCCGGTTCGCGCCGGGGCGGCGCGACCCGAGCTGGCTGCCGCACGTGCGCCTGGTCGGCCTCAACGTGAACACCGACCGTGAGTTCGGTCTGGCTCTGCTGCGTTTCCTCAGCGAGGAGCTGCGCCGGCGGGCCGACGCGGCGAAGCGGTACGAGGTGACCAACCTGGCCGAGCTGCGCGCCGAGGATCCGGAGGGCTCGTGGCCGCGGATCGTGGCGGTGGTCGACGAGTTCCAGGTGCTGCTCTCCGGGCGCGACGCGGTGGCGACCGAGGCCGTCGACCTGCTCGAGGACCTCGCCCGCCGGGGCCGCTCGCAGGGCATCCACCTGATCCTGGCCAGCCAGGACGTCTCCGGCATCGAGGCGCTGTGGGGCCGGCCGGCGCTGGTCGCGCAGTTCTCGCTGCGCATCGCGCTGCCCCGGGCCCGGCGCATCCTGGCCGAGACGAACACGGCCGCCGAGTCGCTGCAGCGCTACCACGCGGTGGTCAACGCCGACTCGGGCGCGGCCGAGGCCAACCGGATCGTGCGGGTGCCGGCCGCCGGCGACCGCGAGCGGTGGAACGCGCTGCAGCACCGCCTGTGGCGGATGCGCCCGGACGAGCAGGGCCCGCCGCGGCTGTTCGACGGTGACGCGCGCCCGCGCCTGGCCGAGAGCCGCGACTTCCGGCGACTGACCTATGCGGAGGGTCAGGCGCCG
Organism: Actinoplanes sp. CA-142083; assembly: GCF_050942195.1. NCBI lineage: Bacteria > Bacillati > Actinomycetota > Actinomycetes > Micromonosporales > Micromonosporaceae > Actinoplanes > Actinoplanes sp. CA-142083. The sequence goes on along the minus strand of NZ_CP192076.1, from coordinate 4,134,165 downwards.
GTGGTGCTGCTCGGCGAGACGATCGACGTGGCGGCCCGCTCGGCCCGTACGGTGTTGCGCCGCGCCCCCGGCCGCAACCTGGCCGTCCTCGGCACCCGCACCGAGGAGGCCTGCGCGGTGCTGGCCACCGCCGCCCGCTCGCTGGCCGCCCAGTTCCCGCCGGACGGCGCCGCGTTCTCGCTGCTCTGCCTCGACCAGGACGCCCGCCCGGCGGCCGAGGCGCTGCGCGACTCGCTGCCCGACAGCCCCCGCATGTTCTTCGCGGACGATGCCGACTGGCTGCTCGAGGACGCCGCCAACGAGGCCAGCGCGACCTGGCCCAGCGACCGGCCGCATTTCATCCTGATCTACGCCGCCGACGCGCTGCCGGGCGGGAAGACGGCGGCCGACCAGCTGCGGACGATCCTGCGGCAGGGCCCGGAGCGGCGCATCCACGTGCTCGGCTGGTGGCGCGGCGCGGGCCTGCTGCGCGACGCGCTGGGCGGGCCGTCGTCGCGGACCGACGCGATCGGCGCGTGGGTGGCTTTGGACGTCCATGGCAGCGAGCTCACGCCGTACTACCCTGGCGCCACCGCGCCGGTCTGGTACCCACGGCCGTGGCGGGCGCTGCATTTCGACCGCTCGGTGCATCGGGGCGCCGAGGTGATCATCCCCTACGGACAATGATTGAGACTTATTCACGACGGTGGAGACCATGTGCAGGGGCTTGCGCGGAATGCGACTCAAGGAAGGTCGTGAATAAGCCTCAATGAGCGACGTACAGCCAGCCGACTTCGAGACCGCCGACTACCGCAGCGTGCTGCGGCGGCTGACCACCCTGGACGAGGAGGCCGCCGACCTGCGCGCCGAGGCGGAGCGATGGCACGACGGCCGTGTCGCCGCGGCCGACCAGGCGGTGCGCGAAGCCGACGAAAACCTCGCCGCCGCGGCCGAGGAGGTCTCGCGGACCCAGCGCGACCTGGAGCAGGTCGACGCGCGGGCGCTGCAGCTGTGGGCCGACTACGTGCACAAGGTCGGCCCGCGCGCCGAGCGCTACGGGCGGACGATGCCGCAGGCGGCCATCCCCCGGCAGCGCAGCGACCGCGACGCGGCCGACTACCTCGAGGAGGTGGCGGCGAAGGTGAAGTACATCGCGCCGCCGCAGCCGATCAACTTCGGGGTGAAGGCGCTGTTCGTGCTCTTCGGCCTGGCGGGCGGGCTGGTGGGCGCGGGCGCGTTCCTCGCGCTGCGCGGCATCGGCGGCACCGAGCAGACCGGCACCTGGCGGGATGCGATGCCGGTCGTGGCGCTGGTCGTGCTGCTGGCCTGCCCGGTGCTGGCGGTGGTGTCGGCCAAGAAGGTGGCCGACCGCCGCAGCGTCGGCCTGGACGCGGCGACGGTGGCCACGGTGCTGCTGACCGGCCTGGTGTCAGCCGGCCTGATCATCGCGGCGGTCGGCATCTAGGCCGGCGTCAACACGGCCTCGCGCAGCAGGCGCCGGGTGAGGACCAGGCGGTCGTCGTCGCCGTCGAGCGGCAGGTCGCCGACCCGCACCGGCTCGCCCGCCAGCAGGAAATGCAGCGCCGGCGCGCAGGCGGCGGGCAGGCGCAGGCTGCGGCCCACCAGCCGCAGCACGACGTGCTCGGGGCCGTCCTCGACGAGCCGCCAGCGCAGTCCCTCGCGGACGGCGACCAGTGACGACGGGGTCAGGTCGTCGGCGAAGTCGAGCTGGGCGAGCGGGCTCAGCGGCGCGGGCCGCGCGGCCGGCCAGTCCCGGCCGGCGAGCCGGTCGGCGACGTCGGCCGGCTCGGCGCGGGCAAGCCAGTCGCGCAGCGCCTCGACGGTCTCGGTCAGCTCGGGCTCGATCGCGGCCGGGTCGGTCACGTCCAGGCCGAACGGGAGGGTGCCGCGCAGGCGGGCGTCGGCGGTGGCCATGGCGAGCAGCTCCTCGACGAGGGCGTAACGGGTCAGCGCGCGGACGCCGATGGTCAGGTGCAGCGAGCGGCGCTCCTGGGCCTCGGCCGAGTGCAGCCAGCCGCGCGGCAGGTAGAGGGCGTCGCCCGGGGCGAGCACCACGTCCATGGCCGGCGTGCCCTCGGCGGTCTCGGTCACCTCGTCGGCGTGGCCGCCCCACGGCTGGCGCTCCAGCGGGTCGGCCAGCACGGGTTCGTGGATGCGCCAGCGCTTGACGCCGTCGACTTGCAGCACGAACACGTCGTGAGTGTCGTAGTGGGTCTTGAAGCCCTGGCTGCCGGGCGGCGTCAGGTACGCGTTGACCTGCAGCGGGCGGTTGAGCTCGGTGCCCAGCCGGCGGGCGAAGTCGATCAGCGGGGGCCAGATGCGGTGCAGGCCCTGCAGGACCAGGGTCGCGCCCCCGGCGTACAGGCGCATGACCTCGTCGTCAATCACCTGGTCGGCGACCTCGGCGCCGGCCCCGCCGCCGCCGGTGAACCGGGCGGTGGGCAGCACCTTGCCCTGCTGGGCGATGCGCAGGAACGGGGTGCGCAGGCCGCGGCGGCTGAGCAGCTCGTCGACGGCGTCCGCGGAGAGCAGGTCGGTGAACGGGCCGGTGTGCGAGAGCAGCGGCGCGCAGCCCCAGTGGTCGGCCGCGAACTTGCCGGGGTCGATCGCGACGCACCGGGCGAGCGCCGGGCGGGACCCGCCCGGCGCGTCGATCGTCATGGCCGGACCCTCAGGCCGCAGGGCCGTCGGCGCCACCGTCGTGACCGCCGGGGTTGGCGCCGCCGTCCGCCGGGCCCTCGCCCGAGGCGCCGCCGTCCGCGCCGCCGTCGTGGCCGCTCGGGTTGGCGCCACCGTCCGCGGGACCTTCGCCGGTCGCGCCGCCGTCCGCGCCGCCGTCGTGGCCGGCCGGGTTGGCGCCGCCGTCGGCCGGGCCCTCGGTCGCGGCCGAGCTGGTCGAGGTGATGTCGTCGTCGCTGAGTGACATGGGAAGCTCCAATCTCGTGGACTCCCCGCATACCCGGAGTTGATCGTGCAAAACCGGGGTACTCGTCACATGTGTTGATGGTCGGAACCTCGGGGTGGCAGTACAAGGACTGGAAAGGCCGCCTCTATCCGGAGAAGCTGCCGCAGCGGCTGTGGCTCGAGCACTTCGCCGAGCGCTTCCGCACGGTGGAGGTCAACAACGCGTTCTACCGGCTGCCGGAGCGCAAGACGTTCGAGCAGTGGCGGGAGCGGACGCCGGACGACTTCGTGGTGGCGGTGAAGATGAGCCGGTATCTGACGCACGTGAAGCGGTTGCGGGAGCCGTCGGAGCCGGTCGCGCGGTTTCTGGAAAGGGCGGCGGGGCTCGGCGAAAAGCTCGGGCCGGTGTTGATCCAGCTGCCGCCGACGCTCAAGGGCGATCCGGCACTGCTCGAAGAGACATTGACGCGCTTCCCTGCGAAAACGAAGGTCGTCGTGGAGCCGCGGCACCCGAGCTGGTTCACCGACGAGACGCGGAAGGTGCTGGAGAAGCACCGGGCGGCGTTGTGCTGGGCCGACCGGAAGGGGCGGCCGACGGGTCCGCTGTGGAAGACGGCGGACTGGGCGTACATCCGGATGCACGAAGGCCGGGCCAAGCCATGGCCGCATTACGGGAAGGCGGCGCTGCGCAAGTGGCTCGACGCCGCGGGACAGTGCGATGAGACGTACGTATATTTCAACAACGACCCGGGCGGCGCGGCCGTCACCGACGCCACCACCATGATCGCGATGGCCCGCCGCCGAGGCGTCGAGGTCAGTCGGAGTCCAGCAGATCGATGAGCGTGGAGGCGTTGCGCTGGGCGTAGTCCGAGTAGCAGTTGTTCATAAAGACATGCACTTGTCCGGTTTTTTCCGACAAATCGCGAAGCTTTGGCTTCCAGGCGGCTAATTCCTGGGAAGAGTACTCATAGCCGAACTTCTCGTGGATGTCCTTGCTGGTCCACTTGTCGGAATGGCCGTGGAACCGGACGACGGCCAGGTCGGCCGTGGCGGCGACGACGGGCGGCACCGAGGACTTGTGGCCCTGCGGCATGTCGACGCAGACGAACGGCAGCTCGTGCGCGCGCAGGAATTCGAAGGTCTCGGTCTGGTTGGCGCCCTCGAACCACGACGCGTTGCGCAGCTCGAACACCGGCCGCAGCGGCTTGCACCGCTCGGCCACCTCGACCATGAAGTCCTTGTTGGACCGGCGGATCCCGAACCACGGCGGGAACTGGAAGAGCACGGCGCCGAGCTTCCCGGCCTGGGCGAGCGGGTCCAGCGCCGTCAGAAAACGGCTCCAGATCTCCTCGTACGCCTGCGGCGGCACATCGCCGGGATAGACGTTCTTCTTGTCGGTCTCGGGCCGCAGGTCCTTGTAGATCGCCGACACCTTGGTCGGGTGGCCGGTGAGCAGGCTGAACGCCTTGATGTTGAAGGTGAAGTCGTCCGGCGTGCGCTGCGCCCACAGCTTCGTGGTCTGCTCGCTCGGCGGCCCGTAGTAGGTCGAGTCGACCTCGACGATCGGGAACTGCTTGGCGTAGTAGGCCAGCCGCTTCTCCGGCGTGTCGGCCGACGCCGGGTACCACCCCGAGGCCAGCAGCGTCCGGTCGGTCCAGGAGGCCGTTCCCACGACGATGTCGCCCATGGGATCACGCTAACCCCGAAACGCGAGGTCCGCCGCCTGCCGGCGACGGACCGTCGTCTGCCCTCGGTCAGCCGGCCCGGCGCTCGCGGACCTGCTTGCAGTTGACACAGGTGGTGGCGGACGGGAACACCTCGAGGCGCTCCACCGGGATCGGGTTGTGGCACCCCTCGCAGTTGCCGTAGCTGCCGTCGTCGAGCCGCTGCATGGCGTGCTCGGCCTGCGTACGCCGGTCCAGCAGGGTACGCAGCAGCGACGTGGCAGCGTCGCGCTCGGCCGTCTTGGACCCGCTGTCGGCCTGGTCGTCGCCCGCGGCGTCGCCGATCTCGACCAGCCGGAGCTTGTGGTTCTCCGCGAGGGCCTCCTCGTACTCGGAGTTCGCGTCGTCGAACCGGCCGCGCAGGATGGCCCGGATCTGCTCGACCTCCTCCGTCGTGCGCGATTTCGCGGCACCCTTGCCCGTGATCACCGCTCCATTGACGAGCATGCGCTCCCCCTGCCCTTCCTCTGCCCCTGCCGGCGAGTCCCCCGGAGGGCGGACCATCGCACCGTGGTGCCGCCTGATACCCGCCGCCGGAGATCCCAAACTGGGGTCCCCGCTAAAAAAGTAACCGGAGCATAACTGTCAGTGGTCGCCTCCGCCACAGACTCGCGTCACCAACGTTGTTCGACCCTGGCGGGACGCTTCGCGTCGTCGACCCGGAGCACGACGTCGGCGAATGTGGCGGGGGCCACCTCCTCGGCGTACCGCTCGAACGCCGGCAAGGTCCACTGCTGGTCAGCGGGGGTGCGGCGGCGCAGCGCGGCCGCCGAGATCTCGAGATGAACCGCGAAATCGAACGCCAGGCCGCCGCCCAGCAGCAGCGGGCCGCTGACCAGAACGATGCTTCCCGGTCCCAAGGGGTGGTAAGGATCACGGGCCGCCCGGTCCGTTTCCGGGTTCCAGAGGCGGGTCAGGACGCGCCCGTCGCCGCCCGGGCCGGCCCGGTCGAGCACCTCGCGGGCGAGCCCCGCCTCGTCGAACCAGCCGGTGTAGAACGAGTCCGGATTGTCCCGGCCGAACTCCAGGCGCAACGAGGCGGGCCGGAGGAAGTCATTCGTGTTCACTCGTACGGCCGGGCGCCCGCGCAGCCGCAGCGGGCCGATCAGGGCGTCCGCGAGGACCCCGGGGCCGGCCGCGTCCGGCCCGTCGATGCCCACCCTGAGAAAATTGTCGGGTTTCTGACTGATCAGCTCGTCGGCAAGCTCTTCGACGAGACCCTCGACGGACACCGGACGCACGCGCACGCCCGGAAAGGCTACTCGTGCGGCGTGACCACAATGTTGGCGTCGTCGGAGAGGCGGTAGCCGACCCCGTAGACGGTCGTGACGATCGGGAGGTTGCCGCCGAGCTTCAGCCGCAGGCGGCGGACGTGGACGTCGACCGTGCGCTCGCCGGTGTGCTCGTAGCCCCAGACGCCGGCCAGCAGCTGGCCGCGGGTGAAGACCCGGCGGGGACGCTCGGCGAGGAAGAGCAGCAGGTCGAACTCGAGACGGGTGAGCGGCAGCGGCCGGCCCTCGAGGAGGACCTGGCGGGTGCCGGTGAGCATCCGCACCTCGGGCCCGCCGGCGGGCTCCTGAGGCTCGCCGGCGGCCGGGGCGGCCGGCTCGACGGTGATCGTGCCCTGGCTGATCTCGACGAGCTCGCGGACCGCCTCGATCAGCCGGTGGGCCTGCGGGGTGAGCGCGTCGGTGGTCAAGGGAATGGCGACCGTGACGGTCAATGCGGGGTCGGCGGGACGACGCGGCCCGGTGGTGCCGCGTCCCGGACCGGTTACGTGGCGGTTGACACGAGGCGACAGCGCGCTTACCGGCATTGTGAAAGAGCCCCCTGAAATGGTGTGGTCGGTAACCGTATACGACCGATCACCCTCCGTGAATTCGCGGAGAATATTTCCGCTTATGTCGCCGCCCGGTCAAGGCGGCAACCACACTGTGGGAAAATCGTTCCACATCGGCTTTGACCCAGGGAAATGCATTCTGATAACGGCTTCTGACAGTCTGTTTAAGCATTGGTGTGTTCGGGCAATTTTTGAGACCAGAGACACATCACATTTCTTTGGAGAAGCAAAAATCCCGTGTGGCGCGTGTTCCACGCCACACGGGATCCCGTTAAAAAGATCAGTTTCCGCCGGTCAGCCTGCGGCCCACGGCCGCGATCAACCGGTCCAGCTCGGAGCCGAACGGGTTGTCGTGCACCAGATAGGTCCAGGTGGCGCTGGGCCGCACGATCTCGGCCCGCTCCGGCTCCCAGCCGTCGGAGAGGTCGGTCTCCTCGAACGTCTCGATGGTGCGCGACTCCACCTTGGTCAGCAGGTCCTGGAAGGCCGGGACCGCCGCACGGTGGAACTCGTCGAGCGGGTCGAGCTTGCCCAGCGCGCGCAGGTGCACGCCCTCGCGCACCTCCTGCAGCTCGGCCAGGTGCTCGGCCCAGAGCCGGTCGAGGTGGAACAGCGCGATCGCCCGGGCCGCGTCGGAGAGGACATCCTCGTCGGTCTCCTTGGCCTTCTCCGGCGAGCGCTCAAGCAGCATGATCGCGGCGATCTCGGAGGTGAGCAGCCGCTCGCGGCGCTCGGCCAGCTGCACCCGCTGCTGCTCGATGACGACGCTGTACCTCCAGGTGTTGCGGTGGATCTCGTGGTTGACGCCCTCGGCGACCCGCTGGGCGTGCTCGACCGCGTACTCCACCTGGTCGTCGTGGACGACGCCGTCCATGTCCATCCGCGGCGAGGCCGGCAGGATGTCGCCGGCGTGCCGGGTCACCAGCTCGTCCTCCAGGCTGACGAAGAACACCGAGCCGCCCGGGTCGCCCTGCCGGCCGGCGCGGCCGCGCAGCTGGTCGTCGACGCGGCGGCTGTCGTGGCGGCCGGCGCCGATCACGTACAGCCCGCCCAGCTCGACCACGGCGTCGCGGTCGGCCTCGTCGCTGCCGCCGAGGCGGATGTCGACGCCCCGGCCGGCCATCTGGGTCGAGACGGTGACCGCGCCGAGCGCGCCCGCCTCGGCGATGATGGCCGCCTCCTCGGCGTCGTTCTTGGCGTTCAGCACGTTGGACGGCACGCCGGCCGCGGCCAGCTGCTTGGCGAGCAGCTCCGACGCCTTCACGTCGAGGGTGCCGACCAGCACCGGCCGGCCCTTCTCGTGGGCGATCTTGATCTCCTCGACCAGCGCCTCGTCGCGGGTGTCGTGCGCCGAGTAGATGCGGTCGGGGTCGTCCTCACGGATGTTCTCGGTGTTCGGCGGGATGACCGCGACCTCGAGCTTGAAGTACTCCCGCAGCTGCTCGCCGACATGCACGGCGGTCGCGGTCATGCCGCAGACCGTCTTGTAGAGCGCGATGTAGGCCTGCACGGTGACCGTGTCGAGGACCTCGCCCTCGGCGGTGGCGCTCAGCCCCTCCTTGGCCTCCACGGCGGCCTGCAGGCCGTCCGGCCAGCGGCGGCGCTGGGCGACCCGGCCGCGCATCTCGTCGATCAGCTCGACGCCGCCGTTGCGGACGATGTAGTCGATGTCGCGGTGCAGCAGGGCGTGCGCGTGCAGGGCCACGTTCACCGCGGAGAGGTGCTCGACCTGGTCGTCCGCGTACAGGTCGATGCCGCCGAGCTGCTCCTCGATCTTCTTGAGGCCGGTGTCGGTGAACGCCACGCTGCGGCCGTCGTCGGCCACCTCGTAGTCCTTGCCGGAGCGCAGGTCGCGGACCAGCTCGGCGGCCTCGTGCACCGGGTCGGCCTCGTTGGCGATCGAGCCGGCGAGCACCATCGGGACGCGGGCCTCGTCGATGAGGATCGAGTCGGCCTCGTCGACGATCGCGGTGGCCAGCTCGCGCTGCACGCGGTCTTCCACGTCCGTCACCAGCTGGTCGCGCAGGTAGTCGAAGCCGGCCTCGCTCACCGAGACGTAGGTGACGTCGGCCAGGTACGCCTCGCGGCGCTCCTCGGGCGTGGACGCCTCGGTGACCCAGCCGACGCTGAGGCCGAGGAGCTTGTAGACCGGCTCCATCCACTCGGCGTCGCGGCGGGCCAGGTAGTCGTTGACGGTCAGGACGTGCACCGGGCCGTTGCCGAGCCGGACGTGCCCGTACGCCGCGATCGTGGCGGTGAGCGTCTTGCCCTCACCGGTGGCCATCTCGGCGACCTTGCCGGAGAGCAGCGACATCGCGCCGAGCAGCTGCACGTCGTACGGCCGCTGCTCGAGCGCCCGCCACGCGGCCTCGCGGCCGATCGCGCAGAGCTCGGTGAAGTCCTTCGCCTCGCCGGCGGCCTCGGTCAGCGCCTCGTCGTCGAGCTCGCGCAGCGCTTCCTCACGAGCATCGATCGCCGGAAGCCGCTTGCGGAACGGCGCCAGGTCGACCGTCGTGCCCGGACGCTGCAGAAACTTGCGAAACCGGCTCTTGAGCCGCGTCGACACACCCATGGCGCGCAACGGTACTTCATTTAGCTGAGAGCCGTGTCACGACACCAGCAGCTGATGAGTCGCCAACTCGCGGTAGAGCGGGCTCGCGTCGAGCAGCTCGTGATGCGGCCCGGAGGCGACTACCCGGCCGCCCTCGATCACGACGATCCGGTCGGAATCCACCACGGTGCTCAGCCTGTGCGCGACGACAATCAGCGTGCGCTGCTCGGCCGCCGTCGCGATCGCCTCACGCAGCGCCGCCTCGTTGCGGGCGTCGAGGTTGCTGGTCGGCTCGTCGAGCAGCAGGATCGGCGCGTTCGTGAGCAGCGCGCGGGCGATCGCCAGCCGCTGCCGCTCCCCGCCGGAGAGCAGCACGCCGCCCTCCCCCACCTGCACGCCCAGGCCTTCCGGGCTGCGCTCGGCCAGACCGCCCAGGTTGACCTCATCCAGCGCCGCGATCAGCTGCGCGTCGCTCGCGTGCGGGGCGGTGAGCAGCAGGTTGTCGCGCAGGGTGCCCGCCAGCACCGGCGCTTCCTGCTCCACGTACCCCAGCTGGGCGCGCAGCGCGTCGCGCGGCAGGTCGCGGATGTCGTGGCCGCCGACCCGCACGCTGCCCTCGGTGACCTCGTAGAAGCGCTCGATCAGCGCCAGGATCGTCGACTTGCCCGCCCCCGACGGCCCGACCAGCGCTATCCGGCTGCCGCGCGGCACCTCGAAGCTCACATCGTGCAAGACCGGGCTTTCGCCCGGATAGCCGAAGGTGACGTCATGGAAGGAGACGGCCGTCGCGCTTGCCGCGTTTGCTTTTCCCGTACGGGTGGAGTCCGCGGCCGCCTCGGCGGGCACCGCCAGCATCTCCTCGATCCGCTGCAGCGCGCCCAGCCCGGTCTGCAGCTGGGTGTACGCGTGCAGGGCCTGGCCCAGCGGCATCGCCAGGAAGAACAGGAAGAGGATGAACGCCACGAGGCTGCCCACCCCGAGCGCGCCCGAGGCCACCCGCGCCCCGCCCACGCCCAGCACCACCAGGAAGGCGCCCTGGATCGCGGTGTCGGCGGCCGGCCCGACCGTCGCCTCGAGCCGGGCCAGCCGCACCCCCGCCTGGTAGGCCTGCTCGGCGCCCTCGGACACGGTCGCCGCCTCACGCTCCTCGGCCCGGCCCGCCCGGATCGTGCGGGCCGCCGAGATCGCCCGCTCCACCGCCGAGGTCATCTCGCCGAGCCGGGCCTGCGCCTGCTCGGACAGGCCACGCACCCGGCGGGACGCGGTCATCGCCACCGAGAGACCCACGGCGAGGGCGGCCACGGCGACGCCGAGCAGCAGCGGGTCGAGCACGGCCATGGCGATCAGGGCGCCGGCCACCATGACCACCCCGGTCACGATCTCGAACAGGCCGCTCGTGACCACCGCCCGCAGCAGGGTGGTGTCGGCGCCGACCCGGGAGAGCAGGTCGCCGGTGCGGCGGCGGTCGTACTCCGCGATCGGCAACAGCAGCAGGTGACGGGCCAGCCGGCGGCGGGTGGTGAGCACGACGCCCTCGGCGGTGCGCTGGAGCAGGTAGTCGCGGACGCCGCGCAGGGCGGCGCCGACCAGGAGGAGGGCGACCAGCAGGGTGACCGGTCCGGCGATCGGCCGGCTCGCGGTGACGCCGTCGAGCACGCGGCGCACCAGAAGCGGCTGCAGCAGCGCGGCGAGGGCGGCGACCAGGGAGAGGACGGCGACGATCGAAAGGGTGCCGCGGTACCGCGCAAGATATGGCGTCAGGGCTCGTAGCCCGACCCTCCCCGCGACCATCGCTCAACAGTAGCCGCGCCTCGTGCGAGACTCGGAGGTCTGACGTTTGCCACGGGGTGGAGCCGGGCACCAGGAACGTGCATCAGGTGGCCAGCGTGCGGGGAGGGAGAGGCGTTGCCCAGCCAGCTCGTCTGCCGGCCGGAACGGGAACAACCCGTCGCGGTCCTGCGGATCACCGGGACGCTTGACCCGGTCACGGGCGACGCGCTTCAGCAGGCGGTACGGCGCAGCCTCGCCGACGAGCCCACCCGTCTCCTGCTGGACGTGGCCGAGCTGCGCGTCGGCGACCCGGTCGGGCTCGCCTCGCTGAGCGCCGTGGTCTGCCAGACGGCGGAATGGCCGGCCGTGCCGATCGTGCTGTGCGGCGCCTCCCGCGAGACGCGGGCGGCGATCGAGGCGACGCCGGACTGCGCGGGCCTGGGCTATGCGACCGACTGCGAAGCAGCGCTGACCGAATATCGGGCCGAGCCGGAGCCCCGGCGGGTGCGGGCACGGCTACGGCCGGTGCCGGACGCCTGCCGGCAAGTAAGGCAACTGGTGACCCAGGCGTGCGAGGCGTGGCACCGCTCCGACCTGGCCGGCACCGCGGCGCTGATCGCCACCGAGCTGGTGGCGAACGTGGTACGGCACGCGCACACCACGATGGAATTCACGTTCGGCCTGCGCGACGGCCGCCTGAGCATCAGCGTGCGCGACGGCAGCCGCCGCATGCCGAAGCCCGCGGCGCCCGGCTTGAGCTCGCCGGGCGGGCGCGGGCTTTGGCTGGTGCGCGACCTCACCGAGGCGTGGGGCGTGCTGCCCGTCTCCGACGGCAAGGTGGTGTGGTCGCAGCTGGGCGCCGCGATCTAGCCCGGCCCCTGCTCACCCTCGGCCTAGCCCGGCCCCCGCTCACCCTCGGCCTAGCCCGGCCCCTGCTCACCCTCGGTCAGCGGCCGGTTGAGTTGCCCCATCTGCGGCGGCTCCAGCGGCGGCCGGTTCCGGCGCGCGGCCTTGGCCGCAGGCTGCGGCGGCTGGTTGGGCGGCTGCGGCGCGGCTTCCGCCTCCACCGGCGCCCGGTTGGCACGAATGCCCAGCCCACTGGGTTCGGCCTCAGCCTCACCACCGAACCGGTTGGCGGGCGCCTGCCCACCCGGCTCCCCCTGCTGCTGCCGAACTGGCGCCGTCACCGGCTGCGCGGCCGCCGGCGGCGGGCGCAGGCCCAGGCCGCTGGGCGCTTGATCGGACGGCGGGCCGGAAGCTGCCTCGGCCTGCGGGCCTTGCCGGCCAATGCCACTCGGCGCCTGCCCCACGGGTGGTTGCCCAAGACCACTGGCGGTTTGGCCCGCGGCAGGCTGACCCAAACCACTGGGCGCCTGACCCGCCGCGGCCTGACCCAAACCGCTAGGCGCCTGACCCGCCGCGGCCTGACCCAAACCGCTAGGCGCCTGACCCCCCGCGGCCTGACCTAAGCCACCTGTCGCCGCGGGTTGAGGCGCTTGGCCCGCTGGAGGCTGGCCGAGACCGCTGGGCTGCGGCGGGGCCGGAGGCTGTCCGAGCGGTGCCGAAGAGGGCTGCCCCATCGAAGGCGCCTCGATCGGGGACGGCGGCTTGCCGATCATCGAGCCATTCGTGGGCGCGGGCGCCTGGGCCGGCGCCGGCGACGGGATGCCGGGACGAGCGCCGGCCGGGGATGTCGTGCCGGCCGCCGCCGGGGACATGGGACGTGCGGCGGGTGAGACGGGCCGGGCCTCGGGCGGGGTTGCGGGGCGGGCCGGCGAGTACAGCGGAGCGTCCAGGGGACGGTCCTGGGGACGGTAGACAGGCGGAGCGGCGGCGGTCAGCGGGTCGGGCCCCGCCGGCGGACGAGGCGGGCCCACCGGAGACACGCTCACGGGCGACGGCCCGCCCACCTGGGGCACGGACTCGGACCAGGGCTGGGCCTGCACACCCCCGGCCTCCACACGCGGCGCCTCCACACGCGGCGCCTCCACACGCGGCGCCTCCACACGCGGCGCCTCCACACGCGGCGCCTCCATGCGCGGCGCCTCCATGCGCGGCGCCTCCATGCGCGGCGCCAGCCCAGACGGGGACTCCATCCGTGGAGCCTCCGCACCCGGGGCCTCCCTCCGCGGGGTCTCCATGCGGGCCAGGTCGGGGCGGGACTCCGCATTCAGGGGCGCGCGGTGGGCCGGCGCGGCACGGGGCGGCTCGGGGATGCGTGGCTCGGCGTGTATCGAAGCCGGGTGGCCTGCTCCGGGCTCACTGAAGGGCAGGCCGCTCGGCGTGTCCAGCGGTGGCAGGTCGAGCGACGCGGCGGTCGGGCCCGAAAGGCGCGGTCCCGGAGGCTCGGCCTCAGCGTGCGGGAACGACGACTCCGGAAACGACGGCTCCCGGAAGGACGACTCCGGGAACGACAACTCGGAGAGCGGCTCCGGCGATCGGGACTGTGGGAACGAAGGAGAAGGCGCGTCCAGGAACGAAGGGGCTGGCTCATCCGCATATGAAGGGGACGAAGGGGACGGGAAGGATGCGGGGGCCGGCGGAAAGGAGAGGGACGGGGACGGGCCACCGGAGGGCGGCGAGATCGGGGGCAGGTCGAGGCTGGTCTGATCAGGGCCGGTCTGGTCGAAGCCGGGCACACCGGCGCTGGGCGGGCTGAACGACACCTCTACCGGGCCCACCACGGGGTGGTCGGCGGACGGGCCGGCCCATGGGGGCAGGTCGGCGAGGGTGGACGGGTGTGGCTCGATCGGGGATCCGAAGGCCAGTGGCGACGCGAACGCGGGTTCGGTGCTCTCGCCGTACGGTGAAGGGCCACGAAAGGCCGTGACCAGGCCGGAAGCCTCGGCCAATCCCGCGGCCTCCACCACCTCGGCGGCCGAGCGACCGGCCGGACAGGGCAACGGCTCGCCGCAGACCGGACATTCGGTCATGCCCTCGCTGGGACCGGCGCCGCCGGCGTGCGCCACGAGCATCTGCTGGGCGGTGCGTGCGAGCACGCTGTCCGGATCCACGAACGCATTCGGTGCCATGTCCTGCCCCCATCCCGCGGCTCCCGAGTCAAGTTCACCTTTCGGAGGCGGCCGTTCGCGGGGTTTTCGGCAGATAGGCCGGTCAGGCGGCGGTCTCGCCGTCGTCGTCGCGCAGGATCGCGCCGATGCCGTGCGGCAGGTCGAGGTCTTCGGGGCCGACCAGCAGCAGGCCCGCGCCGGTGCCGACGACCGCGCGCAGCAGGGCCGCGTCGGCGCGCACCTCGACCGGCTCGACGCCGGAGTCGCGCAGCGTGGACGGGTCGGAGGCGATCAGACGGGGGTCGCCGGCGCCGATCCACAGCTTGTCGGTCGACTCGGGGTGGTCGACCAGCAGCACCTGGTCGACCTCGCCGCGCTGGAGCCGGACCACCACGTCGGCGAGGCCACCGGCGTGCGGGCCCGAGCCGAAACGGTCGTACGCGGCGCGGGCGTTCTGCTCGGCGACCTCGGCGACCGCCTTGGTGGTGGCGTCGTCGAGCCCGGACCCGCCGGCCTGGCCGGTGGTCACGACGCGGTCCCGCCAGTGCGGCGGCAGCTTGCCGACCACCCGCGGCACCTCGTGCGGGTCGCCGGCCACGACGACCACCTCGGCGCCGATCTCCGCGGCCGCGTCGGTGACCGCGGCCGCCACGTCGCCGGCGTTGCGCTTCCAGGTCTCCTCGGCCGCGTGCAGGTAGCGCAGGTGGGACCAGCCGCCCTTGACCGTGCGTCGCCGCGGCGCTCCCCCGCCGTCCATCGAGACCTCGCCGCCGCCGTCTCCTGCGACCAGCCGCACGTACGGCACCTCCTCGCCACGCTGTGCGACCAACGGCATAGCGTGCGGTAACGGCGCCCAGACCGCCAGATCGGCCGCGGGCGGCGCCGTCATGGTCTCGGCCAGGACCACCCGGCCGCCGTTCGCGAAGATCGCGAGGCCGTGGCGGCCGCTCCTGCGGGGCTGGTCGCGGATCGTCTCGCCGATGGCCGCGATCGTGGCGTCGTCGGCTCCCTGCCTGGTCAGCGCCTCGGCGAGGGACCGCCAGCGCTGGTCGGCCCGCCGCTCGGCGTCCTGGCCGGCCCGGGTCGCGTCGAGGTAGACCGACGCCCACGGACCGTCCCCCGCGAACAGCGGGCGCAGATATGAGAGTTCCATCCTCTCATTCACTCACGGTACCCATGAAGTTGCTCTCCGTACGATATGAAGACATCCAGGAGGTGATCCCCCATGGACGAGGTCGAGCTGTACCGCGAGCAGATCCTCCGGCACGTGAGTCCCGTCATCACCGGCCGGTTCGCCGGCTACCAGACGTCGTACACCCGCGAGATCAAGGTCGGTCAGCCCCTGCTGGTTCTCGTCTTCCTCGCCGCCGGCGTGGCCCAGCTGATCGGCTCGCTGCTGCGGATGCGGCCCGGCCGGCGCAGCTTCAAGGAGCTGAAGAAGGGACCCGAGTTCCTGGTGACCCCGCTGCGGGTGCGCGACGACCTGGGCCAGACGTACGAGGTGGAGATGCACGGCCACCTGCCGCAGTCGGCGCTGCATCGGGGCGATCTGGTGCAGCTCACCACCCAGCCGCAGAAGGACGAACGGCTGCCCGTACGCCTGGTCCAGGTGGTCAACCTGACCACCATGCAGCCGCTGACCCCGCGCATCCCCACCACGTGGTCGCACCTCGGCCCGGCCCTGCTGCTGCAGGCGTTTCTCGGGACGGTCGTCGTCGCGGCGGTGATCGCGGCCTGGGTTGCTTGAGCTTTGCGGTAAAGGGGTACCGGCACATGTCGATGGACGCCTGGCGCAGACCTTCACGGTGTGCGAGTTTGGAGTCACTCGAGAGAGGTGGTGTGCCGTGGGCGAGGAAGTCGAGCAGACCAACTTCACCCGAGAGGATCGGGCCCGTTACCGGCATAAGATCCGCCGGAGCCTGGACGTGTTCGCCGCGATGCTGCGCGAGTCCCGCTTCGAGTTCGAGCGCCCGCTCACCGGCATGGAGATCGAGCTCAACCTCATCGACGAGGCCGCCGATCCGGCGATGCGCAACGCCGAGGTGCTGGGCGCGATCGCGGATCCCGATTTCCAGACCGAGCTGGGCCAGTTCAACATCGAGATAAACGTGCCGCCGCGGCGCCTGGCCGGCGACGAGAACGCCGACCTCGAGCGGACGCTGCGGGCCAGCCTCAACAACGCGGAGAAGCACGCCCGCGGCGTCGGCGCGCACACCGTGATGGTGGGCATCCTGCCGACGCTGCGCCGCGAGCACATGACGCTCGACGCCCTGTCGGCCAACCCGCGCTACAAGCTGCTGAACGAGCAGATCTTCGCGGCCCGGGGCGAGGACCTCGACATCCGCATCGACGGCGTGGACCGGCTCGCGGTCACCACCGACACGATCGCGCCCGAGTCGGCCTGCACCAGCACGCAGTTCCACCTGCAGGTCAGTCCCGCGCAGTTCGCGGCGTACTGGAACGCCGCCCAGGTCATCGCGGGCATCCAGGTGGCTCTGGGGGCGAATTCGCCGCTGCTGTTCGGCCGGGAGCTGTGGCGGGAGACGCGCATCCCGCTTTTCGAACAGGCCACCGATACCCGTCCGGAAGAGATAAGGGCCCAGGGGGTACGCCCGCGGGTGTGGTTCGGCGAGCGGTGGATCACCAGCGTGTTCGACCTCTTCGAGGAGAACGTCCGCTACTTCCCCGCCCTGCTGCCGATCTGCGACGAGGCCGACCCGGCCGAGATCCTGGAACGCGGCGAGGTGCCGGAGCTCAGCGAGCTACGCCTGCACAACGGCACCATCTACCGCTGGAACAGGCCGATCTACGCGGTCGTGCGCGGCCGCCCGCATCTGCGCGTGGAAAATCGGGTGCTGCCGGCCGGCCCCACGGTCGTCGACACCCTCGCCAACGCGGGGTTCTACTACGGCCTGATCCGCAACCTCGCCGAGGCCGAGCGGCCACTGTGGACACAGATGAGCTTCAGCGCGGCCGAGGAGAATTTCCACGCCTGCGCGAGGCACGGCATCGACGCCAGCGTGTTCTGGCCGGGGCTGGGCTACATCCAGGTGACCGAGCTGGTGCTGCGCCGGCTGCTGCCGCTGGCCCAGCAGGGTCTCGAGCGGTGGGGCGTCTCCCCGGCCGAGCGCGACCGGCTGCTCGGCATCATCGAGCAGCGCTGCCTGACCCACCGCAACGGCGCCGCCTGGCAGGTGCGGACCCTGCACGCGCTGGAGGCCGAGGGCCGCGACCGGAAAGAGGCGCTGCACGAGATGCTTCGGCGCTATCTCCCGCCCATGCACGAGAACGTCCCGGTCCACCAGTGGGAGTATCCGGAGGCTTAGACCGCCTGGGCGAGCAGCAGCCCGACACCCGCCGCGCCCAGGCCGGCGACCACGGACGCGATCACGTTGACGAGCGCGTAGAAGCGGAAGCCGTCCTGGGTCAGGCGCAGCGTCTCGTAGCTGAACGTCGAATACGTGGTGAGCGCGCCGCAGAAGCCGGTGCCGAGCAGCGCCGTCCAGGCCGGATCGGCGGGCAGGCCGGCGACGAAGCCGAGCAGCAGCGAGCCGGCCACGTTGACGCTGAAGGTGCCCCACGGGAACACCGAGTCGTGCTTGGCCTGGACGGTCCGGTCGGTGAGATAGCGCAGCGGGGCGCCGATCGCCGCGCCCAGCGCGATGAGCAGCAGGGTCACCGGCGAGCGCCCCTCACCGCGGCGCGGGTCAGAGCCGTGCCGGCCCCCACCGCGAGCAGCGCGCAGACGAGGGTCAGCGCCAGGTAGGACAGGGCCACCCAGGCGGCGCCCTCACCCGCGGCGCGCTGGATGTCGACGACGTACGTGGAGAAGGTCGTGTACCCGCCGAGGATGCCGACGCCGGCGAACGGGCGCAGAAGCGGCTTGCCGGTGACCACGTCGGTGACGATCACCATGAGGATGCCGATCAGGAAGCACCCGGTCACGTTGATGACGAACGTCGACCACGGGAAGCCGCCGGCCGGATGCGGCCAGGCCTGCGCCACGAAGTACCGCGACAGCGCGCCGACGACACTACCCGCGGAGATCGAGCTCAGCACCGGCCACGGGCTCGGTCGCAGCTCGGCCTCGACGGCCGGCATGTGGAGATCGACATCGGAATCCATCGGCGCCCTGGTGGCGCCGGCTCTTTCGACATCCGGCTCCGTCACGACACACTCCTCCCCACCAGCATCCTGGTAGGGACCGTTGGCGTCGTCGCTGTTCACCCCGTCGCACGGAGTCGGCGGGCCCCACCGCCGTCCAAGATTCTAGCCGCGGGGCCCGCCGCACCTACGCCTTAGGGGTGAGCGTCACGTCGTCGAGGACGAACGAGGTCGGGATCTGAGTCCCCTCGACCCCGGTGAAGGTGATCGCGGTGCTCCCCGAACCCGAGACCGAGAGCGATTTCTGGACATATCCGGAAGAGGCGTTGAGATTCGAGTACGTGGCGAGGGTCGTGCCCCACGCGGTCACGGTCAATTTGTCGTACGCGGTCGTCGTGGTCGTCTCATCGGTGTCGACGTGCAGCCAGAAGCTCAGCGTCGCGCCACCGCATCCCGCGGGAATGGTGACCGTCTGCGTCAGCGTGTCGGTGTGCGTCGTGCCGTAGCCGTCGAGCCAGGCCTTGTACGAGCCGGCGTGCGAGGCCTGCGACGACGAGTTGGTGATGACGCCCGAGCCGGCGCTCCAGCCCGTGCTGCCCGACTCGAAGCCCGTGTTGGCCAGCAGTTGGGTGGTGCCGCAAGAACCCGGCGTGGTGCCGCCCGTCCCCGCCAGCCACTCGGTCGCGTTCAGCGCGAGCGCCGCGTTCGTCCCCGCTGGATCGTTCCAGCCGTCGTAGAGCGTGTTGCCCGACTGCCCGGTCCCGTCGTCGATCGGCGAGCTGTCGCCCCACACCGCGACCCGTCCCGACCCGAACGTGCTGGTCGTGAAGAACGCGCCGGTGGTGCCGCTCTGGCTGGAACCCGGCCGCCACACGAGGCCCTTCACGCTCGCGTTGGCGCTCTTGTTGAGCGTCTGCGTGCTGCCGTCGCGGATGATGCTGCCCGTCACCCGGCCGTACGGCCCGTTGATCACCGGGTCGGAGCCGCCGCTGATCGCGACCGGGTTCTCGCTCGAGATGTCGTTCGAGTCGACGCTGAACCCGAACGGCGACGTGTTGTCGACCCCGTTGTTGGTGAGCAGGTCGTTGGCGATCTCGACCGAGTCGTACCCGTCGTTGTTCCGGTCGCTGCCGGTGTGGTCGACGATGAGGAAGAACCCGCCGCCGGCCTGGATGAACTTCATGATCGCGGTCTTCTCGGCCTCGCTCAGCAGCACGTTCGGCTCGGGCATCACGAAGACGTCGAAATTCTTCAGATCAAGAGCGCCGGAGCCACCGTACGTGATGGAGTTGCCGGCCGGCAGCGTCTTGAGGCTGTAGGCGCCGGTGCGCTGCAACGCCACACCCCACGCGGACAGCGCGCCCGTCCACGACGTCTCCGACGACGGGTTGGCATTCTGCCCCAGCGGGTCGGGCTGGGACGTGCTGATGATCCAGTCGGCGTTGCCCGCCGTCTCGGCCTTGCTGTTGTCGAACAGCACACGATGGACCACCGCCGCCGACGCGGGTGGCGTCGACACGACGGCGACGAGGGCGGCTCCGGCTGCCAGGATGGCGGCGGCCAGGACAGCCCGGGAACGGATCAGCACCTTGCACCTCCGATGGTCGATATATCGACCGGAGCCTATGGGTGCTCGGTGGCGCGGCCTACCCTGCGAGGTCGCCGCCCGGTGACGCAAGGGAAACCCTCGCGCGACGGCCACCGTGACGCCCGGGAAGACGCGCTTCGGGAGGATGAGCTCGTCGCCGGCGGCCAGGGCCGCCGCTTCGGCGACGCTGGGCGTGCCTACGGCGGCTGCGACTCTCTCGCTCTTTTCGAGTACGTGTTGAGCACCGAGCTCGGTGGCCGTGAACCCTTTGAGCTCCCAACCGTGCGCGGCGGCCAGGGCCCGGACGCCGTCCTCAGCGGCCCGGCGGTCGAGCGTGGCCAGCACCCGCACGTGAGCTGTGGTCGCGTGCACCTCGGCGAGGGCCGCCACGATCGCGGCGGAGAGCTCGGCTTCCGTCCTTCCGCGACGTGCCCCCAAGCCGACGACCAGCCCGAGTGTCACTCCAGGGCGGCCGTGACGACGTTGCGGGCCAGCGTGGGGGCGCCCGCCCAGTGCAGGTGCAGGTAGGAGGCGTGCACGTGCGGGAGCGCGAAGCCTTCGGGATCGGCGCCCCGCCACTGCCAAGCCGCGCCGGCCGCCGGGGAGAGCAGTAGGCCCGAGCGGGGATGGACGGCGGTCCGGTGGAACTCGTGGCCGGTGACCCGGGTCCCGGCCTGGGCCAAAGGACTGTCGGCCAGGGCCACGGCGTCGCGGTAGCCCAGGGTCAGGGTCTGGGTCATGGCCGCGTCGGCGTCGAGGACTCCGCACATCGGGGCGTCATCGAGGGTCCGGCAGAGCCAGAGCAGGCCCGCGCACTCGGCCACGATCGGCCCACCGGCGGCGGCCAGGGCGTCCACCTCCCGGCGCAGGGGCTCGTTGGCGGACAGCTCCGACGCGTACACCTCGGGGAAACCGCCACCCACCACCAGCCCGCGCGTGCCCGCCGGCAGTTTCTCGTCCCGCAGCGGATCGACGACGACCACCTCGGCACCGGCGGCCGTCATGAGCTCCGGCGTCTCAGCGTAGGAGAACGAGAACGCCGGACCACCGGCCAGCGCGATGACCGGACGTCCCTCGGTCGGTTGCCCGACGGCCTCCGACGGGCTCCAGGGCTCGGCGTGCAACGTCGGGGCGGAGCGGGCGATCGCCTCCACCTCGTCCAGGTCGACTGAGTTCGCCACCAGAGCGGCGAGAGCGTCGACGGAAGCCTGGGCCTCGGCGCGGCGCTCGGCGGCGGGGATCAGGCCCAGGTGGCGGGAGGGCGCGGCCACCGCGTCGGCGCGGCGCATCGCGCCCAGGACCGGGGTGCCTACCTCCTCGCAGGCCTCGCGCAGCAGCGCCTCGTGCCGGTCGGAGCCGACCCGGTTGAGGATGACGCCTTCCAGGCGCACGCTGCCGAAGCTGCGGAACCCGTGCACCAGCGCGGCGATCGACCGGCCCTGGGCGGCGGCGTCCACGACCAGGATCACCGGCGCGTTCAGCAGGGCGGCGACCTGGGCCGTCGAGCCGGTGTCGCCGGCGCCGACGCGGCCGTCGTAGAGGCCCATCACGCCCTCGACGACCGCCAGCTCGGCGCCGGCCGCGCCGTGCGCGAAGAGCGGGCCGATCAGCCCCTCCCCGACCAGCACCGGGTCGAGGTTGCGCCCGGGCCGGCCCGCCGCGAGGGCGTGGTAGCCGGGGTCGATGTAGTCGGGTCCGACCTTGAACGGCGCGACCGGCAGTCCCCGCCGGGCGAACGCCGCCAGCAGCCCGGTGGCGACCGTGGTCTTGCCGTGTCCCGAGGCGGGCGCGCCGATCACGATGCGGGGGATGCTCACCATTCGATGCCCTGCTGTCCCTTGCGGCCCGCGTCCATCGGATGTTTCACCTTGGTCATCTCGGTGACCAGGTCAGCCGCCTCGAGCAGCTCCGGCGCCGCGTCCCGCCCGGTGATCACCACGTGCTGCGTGCCGGGTCGATCGGCCAGCGTCGCCACCACGTCCGCGACGTCGACCCAGCCCCACTTCATCGGGTAGGTGAACTCGTCGAGCACATAGAACTTGTAAGTCTCGGCCGCCAGATCACGCTTGATCTGCGCCCAGCCTTCGGCCGCCTCGGCGGCGTGGTCCCGCTCGGTGCCGGCCCGCTGGATCCAGGACCAGCCCTCACCCATCTTGTGCCAGGCGACCGGCGCTCCACCCGTGGTGCCGAGAGCTTTGAGGGCGGCTTCCTCGCCGACCCGCCACTTCTCCGACTTCACGAACTGGAACACCCCGATCGGCCAGCCGGCACTCCAGGCCCGCAGCGCCATCCCGAACGCGGCCGTCGACTTCCCCTTGCCATGCCCGGTATGTATGGCCAGCACGGCCTGCCGCCGACGCTGCCGCGTGGTGAGGCCGTCCTGCGGAACGGTAGTGACCTTGCCCTGCGGCATCAGAGAGCCACCCTCTCCACGATCGCGCCCTCACCGCGAGGGCAGCACAGCTTTGACGACTTCCCGCGCTCTCCGCGCACCACTTCATCAAGATCGCGCCTCAGCAAGCCACCCACCCGGACGCGGCGCGACAGCCTTGATGACTTCCCGCGCGCTCCGCACACCACCTCATCAAGATCGCGCCACAGCGAGCCACCCACCCGGGCGCGGCGCGACAGCTTTGATGACTTCCCGCGCTCTCGGCGCACCACCTCATCAAGATCGCGGGCGGGGCGGGCGGGTGCGAGGCAGGGCGACGCCATCAGGCGGCCCTTCGCGGCGCGGGGCCGGCGGCCATGCCGGCAGCGGGGCCTGCGGCGGAGCGGGTGGCGGGGCCGGCGACAGGGCCGCCAGCGGGGCCGGCGGCGGGGCCCGCGGCGGGGCCCGCGGCGGGGCCAGCGGCGGGGCCAGCGGCGGGGCCAGCGGCGGGGCCAGCGGCGGGGCCAGCGGCGGCGGGGCCGGCAGAGCGCGCGGCGGGGCCGGCGGCGGCCTCGAGGTGGTCCAGGGGCATGAGGTCGGCGTTCAGGGCTGTGGCCAAGCGGCGGGCCAGGCCTAGGCGGATCGGGCCCGATTCGCAGTCGACTACGACGGCGGCTACGCCGGCGAGGGCGGGCGCTACCGTCACGGGGTCGGGGCCGCTGGTGGCTCGGCCGTCGGTGACGACGATCAGCAAGGGGCGGCGGCGCGGGTCGCGGCGGCGCTCGGTAGCGACGGTGGCTGCGGCGGTGCGCAGGCCGGCCGCCAGTGGGGTGCGGCCGCCGGTGCGGAGGCTTGCCAGGCGCAGGACGCCTACCTCGTGGCTGGAGGTCGGCGGCAGGACCTGCTCGGCCTGGTGGCCGCGGAAGGTGATCATTCCGATCCGGTCCCGGCGCTGGTAGGCGTCGCGCAGCAGGGACAGGACGGCGGTCTTGACGATGGTCATGCGCTTGCGGGCGGCCATCGAGCCGGAGGCGTCGACGACGAACAGCACGAGGTTGGCCTCGCGGCCGACGTGCACGGACTCGCGCAGGTCGCGCGGGTGGACGTCGCGGGCGCCCCGGTGCAGCGCGGCGCGGAGGGTGGCGGGCAGGTGCGGGGCGCCGGCCAGCTTGCCGCGCGGGACCCGGCTGCCGATCACGCGACCCCGGCGGGCGAAAGCCGGCGAGCGACGACCGGCGTGGCCGCCCTCGCCGCGGCGGGCGATCGAGAGCGTGCGCGTCCGATAGGGGTTGCCCGCAGCGCTGCCGGGGCCGTCGGCGGCCGGCGACGACGGCTCCGCCGCGTCAGCCTGCCGCGTATCCGTTTTTTCGGAAATGTCCGAGGAGGCGGGCGAGCTGCGGCCTGAAGGCGGGCCGCCGGCCGAACCCGACCCGCCCGAATCCGACCCGCCCGGACCCCCAGAGCCGGGCCCGCCCGAGCCGCCCGAATCAGGCCCGCCCGAGCCACCCGAATCAGGGCCGCCCGGGCCACCCGAATCGGGCCCGTCCGGGCCACTCGAGTCGGGACCGTCCGGCGGCGCGCCACCCCCGTCGGGGTCGTCATCGGGCCGTTCCATCCCGGCCTCGGCCTCGGCGAGCGCATCCTCGAGCCGCCGCTCATCGGTCCCGGGCGGGTCGAGCGGATCCTTCCGCCGCCGGTGCGGCAGGGCGAGCCGCGCCGCGTCGCGTACGTCGTCGGCGGTGACCCTCGACCGCCCGTGCCAGGCCGCCAGCGCCACCGCGCAGCGGGCAACGACGATGTCCGCCCGCATCCCGTCGACGCCGTAGGCCAGGCACACCCGGGCGATCCGATCGAGCTCACCGTCCGGCAGCACCACCCGGGGCAGCAGCCCTTGCGCCTCCACGATCCGCGAGGCCAGGTCACGGTCGGAGGCGGCGAACCGCGCCGCGAATCCCTCCGGGTCCGCTTCATAGGCCAGCCGGCGGCGCACCACCTCGGCGCGCTCCCGGGGCTCGCGCGGCGCCCCCACCGTCACCACCAGCCCGAACCTGTCCACGAGCTGCGGGCGAGGCTCCCCCTCTTCGGGGTTCATCGTTCCCACCAGCAAGAACCGGGCCGCGTGCTTGACCGACACCCCGTCCCGCTCGACGTGCGCGCGCCCCATCGCCGCCGCGTCCAGCAGCAGGTCCACCAGGTGATCGGGCAGCAGGTTCACCTCGTCGACGTACAGCACGCCGCGGTGCGCCGCCGCCAGCAGGCCCGGCTCGTAGGCCTTCACCCCGTCGGCCAGCGCGCGCTGAATGTCCAGCGTGCCCACGACGCGGTCCTCCGTGGCCCCGACCGGGAGCTCCACCAGCGCGGACGGCCGGGAGATCGCCGGGCTGTCGGCGGGGTGCGGCCCGTCGGGGCACGCGGGGTCGGGCGCCTTCGGGTCACAGGCGAACCTGCACCCCCGTACGATGGAAACCGCCGGCAGCAAGCCGGCCAGCGCTCGCACCACCGTGCTTTTCGCGGTCCCCTTCTCTCCTCGCACGAGCACCCCGCCCACATGCGGCGAGACGGCGGTCAGCAGGAGCGCGAGGCGCAGGTCGGCAAGCCCGACCACGGCGGAGAACGGGTACGGCGTCACGGAGGTCCCTTCTGTGCGGGTGTCCACGCCCGCACGACGGTTGGCACGAGCGGCCGGAGTCTCCTGACTCCCGGATCGACGCCTCCCGCTCGCCTTCCAGCCGGGCCGGCCGTGGCTTGAAGAACGAGACGCTCCCCGGTCACAGTGGCGGGACCGCCCCGGATTCGCACCGGGTTCCTCCGCTACCGCTCGCCGGTCATGCTTTCTCACCCCCGGTGGCGCCGTCAACGTGACCGGCGGTGACCGGCGTCTCTACCGGCGGGGCGAGCCGGTCGAGCTCCCGCACGATATCCATGGTCGACAGCGCCGCCTTCTCGACCAGTGGCCGCAGCTTGGCGTAGAGCGCCGCGTTCTCCGGGTCCGGCCGGGTCGGCTCGCCGATCGCGATCAGCGCCGCCGCGTGGTCGAGATCGGGCAGCTCGCCCAGCGCGTGCAAACCCAGCAGGCAGGCGCCCAGCGCCGTGCCCTCCGGCGTGTCGGCGATCGCCACCGGCAGGTCGAGCGCCGCCGCGAGCACTCCCACCCACAGCTCGGACGCGGTCGACCCGCCGGTCGCCCGCACCTCGGTGACCGCGAACCCTTCGGTCGCGAACGAGTCCCGCACCAGCGCCAGCTGCTGGCACACCCCCTCGACCGCGGCCCGTACCAGGTGGGCGCGCCCATGCTCACGTCGCAACCCGAGGTACGCGCCGCGCATCCCCGCGCGCCACCACGGCGCCCGCTCGCCCAGCAGGTACGGCAGGCAGAGCAGGCCGTCGCTGCCCGGCGCCACGCCCTGCGCCTCCACCAGCAGCGCGGCGTCCCGCTCGTCGGCGTCCTCGCCTTCGGCGCCCGGTCGTTCGAAGCCGGACGCGAAGCTCTGCCCCGCCCAGCGCACCACTGACCCGGCGTTGTTGACCGCGCCGCCGATGACCCAGCGATCCTCGGTCAGCGCGTAGCAGAACAGCCGCCCGTCGGCGTCGACCGTCGGCCGGTCCACCACAGTCCGCAGCGCGCCGCTGGTGCCGAGCGAGACCGCCGCGACGCCGGCCGGGGTGGCGCCGAGGCCCAGGTTGGCGAGGGGCCCGTCGGCCGCCCCGATGACCAGCGGCAGGCCGCCGAGCTCGGGCTTCAGCTTCAGAATCGTGGTGGTCGGCACTACCTGGGCGAATTGCCCCTCCTTGGCCCCGGCGATCTCGAGCGCTTCCGGGTCCCACTGCCGCGAATGGATGTCGTAGAGCCCGGTCCCGGAGGCGACGGACAAATCGAGCAGGAAGGCCTCGTCGGTCAGCGCGGCGAGCACGAGCTCCTTGACCCCGCCCCACCGAGGGGTGCCGCGCAGGGTGGCCGGGTCGTTGGCCCGCCACCACGCCAGCTTCGTCAGCGGCGACATCGGATGCACCGGCGTGCCGGTCCGCGCGTGCAGCCCCTTCGCCCGGCCCGAAGCGATGATCTCGTCGCACTGCCCACCGGCCCGGCCATCGGCCCACGTGATCAGCGGCCCCAGCGGCGCGCCGTTGCCATCCATCGGCACGAGCCCGTGCAGGAACGCGCTCAGGCTGACCGCGACGACCCGGTCCCCCTGCTCGCGGCAGGCCGCGGTCACGTCGGTCAGCGCCTTCACCGCCGCGTCCACCAGGTGTTTCGGGTCGAGCTCGGCCCGGCCCGGCGCCGGCACCGAGAGTGGATAGTGGACGCTCGTCTGCGCCCGCAGCCGTCCGTCGGCCCCGGCCGCGATCGCCTTGGTGGCGGTGGTACCCGTGTCGATGCCGATCACCACGTCCATGGCGCCTCAGCTCACCAGGCAGAAGACGTGACCGTCGACATCGGTCAGCACCGCCTGCCGCTCGCCCCACGGCTGATCCGCGGGCGGGTCGATCACGGTGGCCCCCGCCTTCTCCGCGGCGGCGGTCACCGCGTCCACGTCGTCGACGACATAGCTCGCCGCCACCCCCGCGAGGCCTGGTGTCGGTGGCCGCCGATGCAGCATCACCTCGGGGTCGCCGAGCATCACCACGTCGCCGGCCCGATATTTCTCGCCGAGCCCGAGCGCGTCCCGGTAGAGCGCGAGCGCCCGATCCAGATCCGCCACCGACACAATGATCCGCCGCACCCCACGCACCGTCATGCGTTCAACCTATCCGCCGCGCCCGCCGTCCGCCGGACCGTGCAACGCAAGCCAGGCGGTTCTCTCCCGCACTTTTTCCGGGTACGCGGCGACGCCTCCCCCAACCACAACACGCACAGTCCCCGCCGCGGCGGCCACTCTCACTGCGACACAGGGCCATACCCGGCTTCCGGCCATGCGACCCGTCGCGCTTTTCGCGCGTCGACCGATCCCATCGAGAACCAACGCGTCCCCGCGGCCCTCGCGCCTCCGCGAGCGCCAGCCGAGCCGGGCGCGGTCCCGCGACCCCCTCGCGCTTCCGCGAGCGCTAGCCGATCCAGTCGACGATCGGCGCGGCCCCGTCCTCGGCCCCGACTCGCGCGGACATGGCCTGCGCCCGCGCCGCATAGTGCGGATTCTCCGTGACCCGTCGCAGCGCCGCCGCCAGCGCGTCCACGCTCAGCGCCGGCATCGGGATCGGCCGGGCGGCGACCCCGAGCTCGTGCAGCCGCCGCGCCCAGAACGGCTGGTCCGCCAGCACCGGCACCGGAACGGCCGGCACTCCCGCCCGAAGCCCCGCCGCCGCGGTCCCCGCTCCCGCGTGATGCACCACCGCCGCCACCCGCGAAAACAGCCATTCGTGCGGCACTTCCCCGATGCTAAGCACGTCACCCCCGTCCCGAGCCGTCCCCGCGTCCCGAGCCGTCCCCGCGACCTGCGCCGCACCCGCGGCCTGCGGCGTCCCCGCGACCCGCGCCGCACCCGCGGCCTGCGGCGTCCCCGCGGCCTGAGCCGCACCCGCCGTCAGCCCCGACCAGCCCGCCTGCAAGATCGCCCGCACTCCCGCCCGCCGCGCCGCCGCGACCGCGATCTCCCCGAGCCGCTCCCCCTGCCCCGGCGCCATGCTCCCGAAGCCGATGAACACCGGCGCCGGCCCGTCCGCCAGGAACGCCTCCAGCTCGGCCGGCGCCCGCCACCCCGGATCCACCGCCGGCCACCAGTAGCCGGCGATCCGCAGCGCCGACGGCCAGTCCCCTGGGCGCCGCAGCACCGCCGGGCTGAAGCCGTGGAACGTCGGCCCTTCCCACTCCTGCGAACCGCGCAGCGCCCGCAACGCGACCCGCGGCAGGCCGAGCGAGCCCCGCAGCTCCCGGATCGGCCCCGCGTACAACGACTCGGCCGCCTTGAACGCCGACCACCCCACGGCCAGATTCCCCCACGGCCCGAAGGACCGCCCGCCCATCAGCACCGACCCGAATTCCCTAGTCGGATACACGGGCTGCAGAAATACTCCGGCCCGCCGGATCCCGTACGCGTCGGCCACCTGATATCCGAGCGGGGCCACCATCGTCGAAAGAAGGAGAACGGATGGTTTCACCGACTCGACGGCCGACACGATCCCCGCGCCGAGGGAGGCGATAAGCGGCCGCGCGAGCACGAACTGCCGCGCCAGCGCCCGCGCGTTCAGCCCGCCGATGGCGTGCGCCAGCGTGGCCCGCAGGTCGCCCGGCAGCGGCTCGAAGCCCAGCCCGACCCGTTCGACCGTGCCGCGGAACGGCGAGTGGGTGGCCATCGCTACCTCGTGCCCGGCTTCCCGCAGGCGTACCCCGAGCCCCGTGTACGGCGCCACGTCGCCCATCGAGCCCGAGGTGACGATGAGAACCTTCATCGTGACAGCTTGGCCGCCATCGCCTCGCCGAGTGCCTGAACCCCGCTGAGCGGCCGCACCATCACCATGAAGTCGTCGATCTTCCCGTCCGCGTCGACGTGCAGGAAGTCGCACCCGGTCAGCGCCCGCTCGCCGATCCGAGCCTCGAAGACCAACGCGGCGTCGGCGTCCGCCACGATCTCCCGTACGTAGCGGAAATCCTCGAAAACCGTGAACACCGCCCGCAGGATCACCCCGACGGCGGCGCGGCCCTCGTAGGGCTTGAACGCCACCGGGCTGTGGAACACCACGTCGTCGGCGAGCAGCGCGACGGCGGCCTCGATGTCTCCGGCCTCGACGGCCGCACGGAATTCACGCATCTGACGGAGTCTACGAGAGGCGCCTGTCAAAGCGATCTAGCCTGTGGGAGTGCGATGGGCGGTGCCGCTTCTGGCGATGATGGCAGCGGGAGCGGTGAGCGTCTGGGGCGCGTTGTACGCGTTGCCCTGGGTGACCGCGGTCGGCTGCCTCAGCCTGCTGGCGGTGCTGGGCGTGCACCTGGCCGTCAACGAGCGGGAGGCGCCGTCCTGGCTGCGGCTGATGCTGGGCACCGGGCTGGTGCTGCTTGCCGGGGCGGTGCTGATCAAGGTGTCGGGGTGGGACGCGGGGAGCGGGACGCTGAACGTCCCGGGGATGTCCGAGCTGGTCGAGGAGCTGCGGGCGGCGTTCCAGCGGGAGGCGGCCGTGGCGGGGTTCCAGTTCCTCGCGTGGCTGTGCCTGGCCGTGACCACCGGGTCGCTGCTCCGCCGGCCGTCCGCCGTTCGGGGCCGGGGCGCTGGCGATCATCGCGGGCATGGCGTTGCTGGCCGGGGCGGCGACCGGCGAGGCCGAGGACGCGTGGACCAACTGGCACGAGTGGCAGTTGCTGTCGGGCCAGCTCAGCCGCCTCTACGGGATCTCGGTAGCCGTCAGTGACACCGGCGGCCCCTACGTGGAGGCCGGGGTGCTGGTCGGCGCGGCCTTGCTGGGCACCACGCTGACCGTGCTGGCGTGCGCGCGGCTGAGCGCGACGGAAGACGCTCTAGACGCCTGAGCGGGCGACCAGGTCGGAGACGGTGACGGCCCGCAGGGACAGGGCGGACAGCAGCTCGTCGGTGGTCTCGACGACACCCTGCCGTTCGGGGCCGCCCTCGTGCAGGACCAGGATCGAGCCGGGGCGGACACCGGGGAGCAGGGACTTGGCGATCCGCTCGTCGGACGGCAGGCCCTTGTTGCCGGCGACCAGCGTGCCGAGGACGGCCCGCAGGTTCTGCTCGGCGGCCGAGCGCAGCATGCGCGGGGTGAAGACGCCGGAGCCGGGGCGGAACCAGCGGACCGGGCCGTGCGGCTCGAGCAGCTCGGTGGTGCGGGCCAGGTCGAGGCGGAACTGGGCGTCGGGGATCAGCGCGGACCGCTCGTCGCGCATCAGGTGGTTGGCGACCTCGTGGCCGGCCTCGGCGATCGCCGCGACCAGCTCCGGGTATGCCTCGACGCGCTCGCCGACCAGGAAGAACGTGGCCTTCGCGCGGTGCCGTTGCAGGACCTCGAGCAGCCGCGGGGTGCTCTCGGGGCTGGGGCCGTCGTCGAAGGTGAGGGCGAAGACCGGATCGGCGGTGTCGACATACCAGATCACGCCGCCGGGGATCAGCCGGGAGACGGCCCGGGTCGCGGGCTCACGCCAACGGAAAACGAGGTCGGCGAGTCCGGCCGGTGTCGACGTCATGAACGAAGGGTATCCCGCACAACCGAAACGCCCCGCCGTAACCGTACGGCGGGGCGTTTGCGGGAATTGATCAGCGCTTGTCGATCGCCACGAACTCGCGCTCGGGAGAACCGGTGTAGAGCTGACGCGGACGGCCGATCTTTGTGGCCGGATCGTTCATCATCTCGGTCCACTGCGCGATCCAGCCGGGCAGGCGGCCGATCGCGAACAGAACCGTGAACATCTTGGTCGGGAAGCCCATCGCCTTGTAGATCAGGCCCGTGTAGAAATCGACGTTCGGGTAGAGCTTGCGGCTCACGAAGTAGTCGTCGTTGAGCGCGATCTCTTCGAGCTGGAACGCGATGTCGAGCAGCGGGTCCGGCTTGTCCAGGGTGTTGAGCATCTCCTGGGCCGCCTTCTTCACGATCGCGGCGCGCGGGTCGTAATTCTTGTAGACCCGGTGGCCGAAGCCCATGAGCTTGACGCCCTTTTCCTTGTTCTTCACCCGGGTGACGAACGCGTTGACGTCGCCGCCGTCCTTGCGGATCTGCTCGAGCATCTCGAGAACCGCCGCGTTGGCGCCGCCGTGCAGCGGGCCGGACAGCGCGTTGATGCCGGCCGAGATCGAGGCGAAAAGATTGGCCTCGGCCGATCCGACGAGCCGCACCGACGAGGTCGAGCAGTTCTGCTCGTGGTCGGCGTGCAGGATGAACAGCATGTCGAGGATCTTGGCGACCTTGGGGTCCACGTCGTACTGCACGGTGGGCAGGCCGAAGGTCATGCGCAGGAAGTTCTCGACGTAGTCGAGGGAGTTGTCGGGGTACGGCAGCGGGTGGCCGATGCTCTTCTTGTACGCGTACGCCGCGATGGTCGGAAGCTTCGCCATCAGGCGGATCCCCGAGATCTCGACCTGCTCGGGATCCTTGGGATCGAGAGCGTCCTGATAGAAGGTCGACAGCGCGGTGACCGCCGAGGAAAGGACGGCCATCGGGTGCGCGTCGCGCGGGAATCCGGAGAAGAACGAGCGCATCTCCTCCTGCAGCAGCGTGTGCACCCGAATCTTGTCGGCGAAGTCCTTCAGCTGCGTCGGCGTCGGCAGCGCGTCGTGCATCAGAAGATACGACACCTCGAGGAACGTCGACTTCTCGGCGAGCTGCTCGATCGGAAAACCGCGGTAGCGCAGGATTCCCGCGTCACCGTCGATGTAGGTGATCGACGAGGTCGTCGACGCCGTGTTCACGAAACCCTGGTCGAGGGTGACGAAGCCGGTCTCCTTCAGAAGGGCACTGACGTCGATGCCGCCGGGACCCTCGACGGCCTCACGCACCGCCATCGACAGCTGGCCACCCGGGTGGTCGAGCTTGACATCCGTCATGTATTTCCCTCACTTCACCGGCAGATGTCCACAAGAATTTGTCGTTCACCGTAAACCCTCAACCTGAATGGGTCATCAGGTGGCCACCCGCTGAGGGATTGATCACGAAGAGTGGCGCTCTTGCATAGATAATGGTGCACAGTCTCAGTGCGGAGGTGAGACCGGTGCGAAACCCTGTAGTGGTCGGTGTGACCGGCACGGCGGCCGGGCTGGCCGCGGTGCGCCTGGCCGCGCGGGAAGCTGTCTCCCGCGGTTGCCGGCTCCGAGTCGTACACGCGTTCACCTGGCCCAGTCATGGCCCGCCGGGCGCCGGGCTCGATTACGACGCCGCACGCCGGGCCGCCACTGAGGCGGTCGACGAGGCGGTCGCCACCGCCCAGCGTTCCACACCGGGGGTGCGGGTGACGGGACAACTCGTCGACGGGTTGCCCGATCGGGTGCTGTTACGCCTGAGCCGCACCTCCGACCTGCTGGTTCTCGGCGACGACGACCTGGCCACCACGCCCTGGCTGCCGCCGTCCTCGGTCCTCGTGCAGACGGTCGCCCGCTCGTGGTGCCCGGTGCTGGTGGCCCGCGGACCGCGCCCGCCGCGCGGGGCGGTGCTGGCCGCCGTGGACGGATCCACCAACGGGATGCGGGCGCTGCGGCACGCCCTGCTCGAGGGGCGCCGGCGGCGGACCCCGGTCGAGGTGGTGCACGTGGTGCGGGAGTACGGCGGCCGGCACGAGGAGCAGGGCCGGCTGGTTCTGGCCGAGGCCTCGGCCGTCGCGCCGCAGGCCCGGGCGCGGCTGCTGGCCGGCGCGCCGGGGCCGACGCTGGTGCTGGCGTCGCGCCGGGGCCGGGTGATCGTGCTGGGCACCCGCGGCGCCCGCGACGGCCTGCTCGGCTCGGTGGCGCGCGAGGTTCTGCACCGCAGCGCCTGCCCTTCGGTCTTCGTGCACGGCCGCTCGGTGCCGGCCCAGCGGTCCCCCGAGGGCAATCAACTAATGCGGGGGCTTCGCGCGCCGATCTAGGTCTTTGATGACCGGATTGTGGCGGCTGTGGGCCCTGGGCGGGGCGGCGGCGACGGCCTTGTACCTGACCGACCTCTCCCCCGCCGTGAACAGCGTGTGCGCGCTGATCGTCGGGTTGGGCACGGTATTCGCCTGTTTCTACGGCCCGCGGCGTCTTCGTGCGGAGCCGCGCGGCGCCTGGAACCTGATGGGCGTCTCCGCGTCGATCTTCCTGATCGGCATGCTCGTCCGGCCGTTCGTGACCGACGCCGGGCTGCCGCTGATCGCCGACTGCTTCACCATCCCCGGTTACCTGCTGCTGTTCGGCTTCTTCTGGAACCTGCTGCGCGCCCGGCAGGTGATGGAACGACATGTGGTGCTCGACGGCCTGATCATCTGCCTGGCCGGCGGAACGGCGAGCACGCTGCTGCTGGCCATGCCGGCGGTGGAGGTGGGCGGCCGGTCGATCATGGTGTCGGCGCTGGCGGGGCTGTATCCGCTGTTCGATGTCGTGGTGCTGATGATGGTGCTCAACCTGACCTTCACCGCCCGGACATGGCCGCCGGCGCTGCTGACCCTGCTCGCGGGCATGGGCCTCATGCTGGCCGGCGATCTCTCGTACGCGATCATCGGCCGCTCCGGACAGCTCTACTCCTCACCGCTGCTGGACGTGCCGTTCCTGCTCGCCTACACGCTGCTCGGCGTCACCGCGATGCACCCCTCGGCGACCGTGCTCGGGCGACCCGCCCGCCCTCCGGTGCCGGCCTGGTCGGCCCGCCGGATGGCACTTCTCGTTCCGGCCCTGGCCACGCCGTTCGTCCTGCTGCTCTTCGTCGGCGACACGACGGCGCGCCGGACCGTGCTGATGGTCACCGGCATCCTCATCGTGACGCTGCTGCTGGCGCGCGCGGTCGCGGCGGTGCAGGCGCAGACGCGCGCGCAGCACTTCGCCGAGTACTCGGCCAACCATGATCCGCTGACCGGGCTGCCGAACCGGCGCATGATCGCCGACGAGATCGCCCGCCTCATCACGCTGGGTGGCGGCGACGTCTGGGTGCTGCTGCTGGATCTGGACGGCTTCAAGTACGTCAACGACTCCTGGGGCCACGACACCGGCGACCGCCTGGTGATCGAGGTGGGCGAGCGGCTGCGGGCCCGGGTCCCGTCCGACGTGACGGTGGCGGCGCTGGGCGGCGACGAGTTCCTGCTGGCCTGCGTCGGCGACCGGGCGCGCGCCGAGCGCGTGGTCGACGAGGTGCGCGCCTGCTTCGACCGCCCGTTCGTGGTGCGCGACGTCGAGCTGAAGATCAGCGCGTCGATCGGCATCGCCTCGGCCGGCCCGGACGGCGACGCCGAGGAGCTGATGCGCGACGCCGACACGGCCATGTACCAGGCGAAATCCGCGGGCCCCGGCCACGCCACGGTCTTCGACCGGTCGATGCACGACCAGGTCCGCGAGCGCATCGAGCTCGAGGTCGCGTTGCGGCGCGCGCTGGGCGACGGCGAGCTCTGGGTGGCATACCAACCTCTCGTACGGCTGGAGTCCGGCCTGCCGATCGGCGCGGAGGCGCTGGTCCGCTGGGTGCACGCGGAACGCGGCCCGATCTCGCCGGCCGTCTTCATCCCACTCGCCGAGGACGCCGGGCTGATCGGGGCGATCGGCACCTACGTACGCCAGGAGGCGCTGCGGCAGCTCGCCGCGTGGCGGGCCGACGGCACCGTCGCCGACGACTTCTACCTGTCGATCAACGTCTCGGCCAAGCAGCTCACCGACCCGTCGCTCCCGCTGATCGTGTCGTCCGAGCTGCTCGAGTACGGGGTGCCCGCTCGCTGCGTGGCCCTGGAGATGACCGAGACGGTGATGATGGACGGCTCGGGCGCCACCTCGCGGGTGGTCTTCGAGCTGCGCGAGCTCGGCGTGAAGCTGCTGATCGACGACTTCGGCACGGGCTTCTCGGGCCTGGGCTACCTGCGCCGGTTCCCGGTCACCGGGGTGAAGATCGACCGCTCGTTCGTGGTCGGGCTGGGCGCCGACGAGGAGGCCGGCGAACTG
This sequence comes from Actinoplanes sp. CA-142083, assembly GCF_050942195.1. Lineage (NCBI taxonomy): Bacteria > Bacillati > Actinomycetota > Actinomycetes > Micromonosporales > Micromonosporaceae > Actinoplanes > Actinoplanes sp. CA-142083. Next base: position 4,099,778 of record NZ_CP192076.1, on the reverse strand, counting down.
GTTCGGGCGATCGTGGCGATGAGCCAGGCGCTCCGGCTCAGCGTGATCGCCGAGGGCGTCGAGACGCGTGTGCAGCGCGACGCCCTGGCGGCCATGGGAGTCACGAACGGGCAGGGGTGGCTGTGGGGGCCGGCGGTGCCTCCGGCGGAGTTCGCGGCACATTGGCACGCGTCCGGAACAGCGGCAACTCTTGCGGGGAGTGAATGACCCCTTCCGCCGGGCCGTTCCGTCGGGCATCATTCGAGCCTCCCCCCAGTAACGCGCATCACACCCGGAGTTGCCGATGACCGCCTTGGTCACCGTCCTGTTCATGCTCACCGTGGGGCTCGCCGCGGCGCTCATGGCGGCGGTTCGCCGGCCCTGATCCTCCCGCGCCCGGCCGCGATGCGGCAGGCTGGGCAGATGCGCTTCGCGACGTGGAACGTCAACTCGGTCAAGGCCCGGCTGCCCCGCCTGCAGGAATGGCTCGCCGCCACCAAGCCCGACGTGCTGTGCGTGCAGGAGACCAAGGTCGCCGAGTTCCCCGACGTGTCCGATCTGGGCTACGAGACCGCCCATTTCGGGCTGGGCCGCTGGAACGGCGTGGCCGTGCTCTCCCGGATCGGCCTCGACGACGTGCGGCAGGGCTTCCCCGGCGAGCCCGGCTTCCCCGACCAGGAGGCGCGCTACGTCAGCGCCCTCTGCGGAGGGATTCGGTTTATTTCGGTCTATGTCCCTAATGGTCGGACGCCGGAAGATCCGCACTACACCTACAAGCTCGCGTGGCTGGCCGCCCTGCGCACCTCGCTGAAGGACGATCTCGCCGCCGGGCCGCTGGTCGTGGCCGGCGATTTCAACGTCGCGCCCACCGACGCCGACGTGTGGGACCCGGCGGTCTTCGTCGGCTCCACCCACGTCACCCCGCCCGAGCGGGAGGCCCTCGCCGCCATCCGCGACCTCGGCCTGCACGACATCGTGGGCCGCCCTCTCAAGGGTGATCGGCCCTTCACCTATTGGGACTACCGGGCGGGCATGTTCCACATGAACAAGGGCATGCGCATCGATCTCGTGCTGGCCAGTGCGGACATCGCCGCGCAGGTGACCGACGCGGTGATCGACCGGGAGGCGCGCAAGGGCAAAGGCCCCTCCGACCACGCCCCCATCGTGGTCGACACCGAGCGCTCCGCCGGAAACGGACTAGGCTGATCGAGGAAGGAGGGATCATGACCGGGATCGTGAGCGAGCTGCGCACCGAGGGTCCGGCGCCGGCTCTGCTGCGCGCGGCGCTCGACGCGACCGACGAGGCCGTCGTCCTCTGCGACGCCGCCGACGACTCGATCCTGCTGGTCAACACGGCGGCGTCCGCCCTGGTCCCCGGCCTTTCCCGCGACCTGTTCTCGTCCCGTTCGGACTCGTTCGCCGCCACCCACGCCGGGCGGCACCTCGAGGGCCGGCGCCTGCCGCTCGGCCCCGGCCACTACGGCTGGTTCCTGCGCGACCGCACCCGGGCCACCATCCTCGCCGAGGCGGGGCGGCGGCTGTCCGGGTCGCTGCACCTCGGCCGGTGCCTGCGCACGACGGCCGAGCTCGCGGTCGCCCACCTCGCCGACACGGCGGTCGTGGTGCTGCCGCCCGCCCGCCGGCGCAGCTCCTGGCTGCGGCTGGCCGGCGACGGTCCGGTCGAGGAGGGCTCCGTTCCCGAGAGCCAGCTGGCCGAGGTCCCGGGACTGATCGAGGTGCTCGACGGGTTCCCGCCGATCCCCAGCCGCTGGCTCGACGCCTCCCAGGCGCCCGCCTGGCTGGGTCTCGGCCCGGTCGGCGGCCTGCTCGTCACGCCGCTGCCGGGCAACGCCGAGCCGGCCGGCGCGCTCATCCTGGGCCGCCGGGACACCCCGTTCACGGCCGACGACGAGGAGCTCGCCCGCATCTTCGCGGCCCGCGCCGGCGCGGCGATCTCCGCGGCCGCGCTCTACCGCGAGCAGGTCGACACCACGGCGGTGCTCCAGGCCGACCTGCTGCCCCCCTCGCTGCCACAGGCCGACGGATTCGAGCTGGTGGGCTCCTATCAGGCCGCGCATGACGCGCTGCGGATCGGCGGCGACTTCTACGACGCGTTCGGGCCGACCGAGGCCAACTCCGACACGGTGATCGCCCTCGGCGACGTGTGCGGCACCGGCCCCGAGGCGGCCGTGCTCACCGGCAAGGTTCGCCAGACGCTGCGCGCGCTGCGCCTGGTCGACGCCGACCCGGCCGAGATGCTGCGGGTGCTCAACCAGGCGCTGCTGCAGTCCGGCCGGCACCAGCGATTCGTGACCATGGTGGTCGGCTCGGTGCGCCGGGCCGAGCACGGCCGGGTGCGGCTCACCCTGGCGACCGGCGGGCATCCCCCGCCGCTGGTGCTGCGCGGCGACGGCAGCGTCGAGGAGGTCCCGGCCAGCGGCACGCTGATCGGGGCGGTGCCCCAGACCGTGGTGCGCCCGGCCGACATCGAGCTGGCGCCCGGCGAGACCTGCCTGCTCTACAGCGACGGCCTGACCGAGGCGCGCGGCGGCCCGACCAGCGTGGAGCAGTGGGGCGAGCCCCGGCTGCACGCGGCGCTGGCCAGCTGCCGCGGGCTGCCCGGCGCGGCCACGGTCGAGCGGCTGCGGCAGCTGGTGTCCGACTGGGTGCACGGCGGGGTGCGCGACGACATCGCGATGCTCGCGGTCCGGGCGCCCTCCCGCACCGCGCTGAGCCTGCGCGACGGCGGCGCCCCGACGCCGTCCCCGTTCGCCATCGACGGCCGCCGCGGCCGGGGGCGGTCACGCGCATGACGGTGGTGACCCTCGACGCCGACCTCTACCTCGACCTGGTCGGCGACGGCGACGAGCTGGCCGCCGTCGAGGTCGTCGCCGGTCTCCTCGACGCCGGCGTCCCCGCCGAACGGATCATGGTCGACCTGATCGCCGCGACCCAGACCCGGGTCGGCGAGCTGTGGGCGGCCAACGAGTGGACGGTCGCACGCGAGCACGCGGCGACGGCCACCAGCGAGCGGGCCCTGGCGTACGTGGCGGCCCAATGCCCGGTGCGCCCCCACCGGGGCCGCATCACGATCGCGTGTGTCGACGGCGAATGGCACGCGCTGCCGGTGCGGATCCTTGCCGAGATGCTGCGCCTCGACGGGTGGCGGGTCGACTTCCTCGGCCCGAGCGTCCCCGGGCCGCATCTGGTGGCCCACCTGCACGAGACCGGCCCGGAGGCGGTGGCGCTGAGCTGCATGCTGGCCACCCGGTTGCCGCGGGCGCACGCCGCGATCACCGCCTGCCGGTCCGCCGGGGTGCCGGTCATCGCCGGCGGGCGGGGGTTCGGACCGGGCGGCCGCTACGCGCAGCGTCTCGGCGCCGACGCCTGGGCTTCCGACGCCGCGGAGGCCGTGGCCCGATTGGCGTCGTCGTGGCCGCCGCCGTCGTCGTCCCACGCCGAGAACGGTCACCTAGGATTTCTTGGTGACGACGAGTACACGTTCGTCGTCCGCGAGCGCCCGTCGCTGATCGCCACGACCATGTCGTCGCTGGCGTCGTCCTATCCCACGTTCCGCGCCTACGACCAGCGGCAACTGGACGCCACCCTCGAAGACATCGGCCACGTCGTCGACTTCCTGGCGTCCGCGCTCTACCTCCGCGAGCCCTCGATCTTCCTCGACTTCGTCGATTGGACGGCCCAGGTGCTGCAAGCGCGAGGCGTCCCGCCGCCGGCTCTCCGTGCCGGCATTCATGCCGTACGGGCACAGCTCACCGACTTCCCCCGCGCCCTTTCCATCCTGGACGCCGGCCTCGCGCGACTCCCCGCGCGATAAATCGCTCGCGTCCCCGCGAGGGCCGGGCTAGCGTGTTCCGCATGATCCTCTGATGCTCACCGGGCCGCGGTCGCGGCCCTTCGTCGCGTTCCGGCTCCGGGCGCTCCGGCGGGTAGTCCGCCGTGGAGACGCCACCGTGGAGACGACGCAGTCGAGTCGTCCTCGTGCCGACGCCCGGAGCAATCGCCTGTTCGTTCCCGGCATCGCCGCGCCCTGCCCCACCGTGGGCCGGGCGGCGGCGCCACCTTCCCCTCCCGAGCCCCGGCCTCGCCGCGGGCGCCACCTTGCCCAGCCAGCCTCGGCATCGCCGCGGGGCGGGCGCGGGCACCACCCATGCTCAGCCCTGGCCCCGGTCAAGCCGCGGGCGGGGCGCGCAAAGGAGGCTCGTATGACCACGCCCTTCTCCGTCCACGTCGACCGGGACGATCTCGCCAAGCAGGACTTCGCCGCCGCGCTGGCCCGCCCCGCGACCAACGGCGAGACGGACGGCCGTTCCGGCGCGTCCGGGACCGGACACCACGGCGCCCGCGACAGCCGGCAGGCGGCACGCGGTCGTTCCGAGCGCGACCACGCCCGCGTCGGGTCGGGCAAGTCCCGCTCGTACGCGTTCCGCCGCAGCTAGGAAGCCCGGCTCCACCCGCCCGGTCGCGGCGGGTGGAGCCCTCCGCCTGACCTTCCACGGAATCCGCGATTCGCCGATTCGCACGCGCCCCGGTGGCCCGCGCGGCCGGCATGGCTGGGACACACACCAACGTGTCTACCGTCGCTTTACACGCTGCGGCTGTCGCGGGCGCCGTCGGACTCAAGCTCTCGACGGCTGAGTAGGCCCGGCGCGTGGGGCGCCGGGCCGGTGGGCAAGGTCAGCCGAGCTCGGCGTACACGTCGTCGAGGAGGCCGTGGTACATGTCGCTACGGGTGTTGAAGTTGGGGCCGCCGATGCGCAGGGGCAGGGTGTTGGCGATGGCGAGCGTGGACGGGATCGTGGCCTGGCCACCGCGGATGCCGTCGACATAGACGGCCAGGGACGTGCCGGCGCGCTGGCAGAGGATCTTGTGCCACAGGCCGTCGGCGACCGTGGCGGTCGAGCGGGCGATGTAGACCGTGGGCGAGCCCGAGCCGGACGCGACGCACTGGGCGCGGCCGTTGGTGGCGCCCACCTGCATCTTCCATTGGCTGCCGGTGCCGGCGACGCCCTTCTGCATGATGTTGGCCGACCCGACCACCTGGGCCTTCGTCAGGTGGACCCGGGCCGACCAGCGGAACAGCCTCGTACCGGGGTTCAGGTTGACGTTGTTGGCGGCTTCGAGCAGCCCGCGCGGGCAGACCGTGGCGGCGGTCGCGCACGCGACGGGGAAGGCGACGTACTTGCCGCCGGTCGCCCCGCCTTCGAACTGGATGACCCCCTGGTCGGCGCCGCGGATGGTGAGCGCCACGCCGCGGCCCGACGTGTCGGAGACCCGCCCGGCGACCGGCCCGGCGTCGAAGTCCCACCGAGCCACCAGAAGCGGAGCGGCCGGCGTCCCAGCAGCAGGAGCGCCGGCGGTGACGGTTGCGGCGGCCGGCGGGGTGTCCGACGGAGTGGCGGAGGCCGCCCGGGCGGTCGATGCCGGGACGAGCAGCCCGGCCATCGCCGCGAACGTGATTGCGATCTTCATGCCTATGAGATCGCCTTTTGATCGAATTGTTACTGTAAATCCTGAAACGGGCGGAAGGTCAGAGGGCGCCGGACTCCTCGGCGAGCAGGCAGACCGCCACCAGGCGCAGGACGTGCCAGTCGGTGGACTGCCAGTCGGCGGGGTGGGTGGGGGCCTCGCCCGCGGCGGGGACGAAGCGGCCGGCGCGCCGGGCCGCGAAGACGATCGAACGGGCGTACGCGGCCAGCGCCTCGGCGTCGATGGCGCGCTCCGCGTCGACGAGCGCGTCGCGGACGGCGGCCGCGTGCTGGTCGACCAGGGCCAGCAGGCCCGGGTCGGCGAACGCCGCGGCCAGGCCGTCGACGCCCACCCGCGCCATCATCTCGTCCAGCTGCGCGACGGCCGGGTCCAGGATCACGGCGTCGGCGGCGGAAATCGGGGCGAAGGCGAGGAATTCGTTCGTCATGGCGAAGACGCTATGGGGTGCCGGCCGCCCCCGGAAGGGGGGTAACCGAACGGCACCCGAGCGCCTCCGAGCCCGCTACGCCGGGAGTTGGTCCATCGCCTTGTAGATGCGTTTGTCCGATATTGGATACGCGGTGCCGAGGGTCTGCGCGAACAGGTTGATCCGCAGTTCCTCGATCATCCAGCGGATCTCGAAGAGCCCCTCGTCGGCCGGGCTGAGCGGCGGGAACTCGGCCCGCAGCTCGCGGTACTCGGCCTCGATCTCCTGGATCTGCGCCATCAGCTGGCGGTCGCGCCCGAGGTTGGAGGCGACCCGGTCGAGCCGGTAGACGACGCCCCGCAGGTACCGGGGCAGGTGGTGCAGCTGCTTCCAGCCGGTCTCGGTGACGAAACCGGGGTGCACCAGGCCCTTGAGCTGCTGGCGGATGTCGGCGAGCGCGGGAATCAGCTGCGGGTCGCGCAGTCCCTTGAGACGCTGGTCCACGTCGTACGTCGTGGCCAGGACGGCCTGGACCTGCGCGACCACGCCCTCGACCGCGTCGACCAGGTCTTGCCGGACCGTGTCGCGCAGCGACGCGAACTCGATCGACGACCACACCGGGCCGCCGGCGTCGGCCACCAGCTTGTCGACCGCCGCGCCGGCGCAGTCGTCCAGGAGGTCCGCGATCGATCGGTACGGGTTGGCCCGCGACAGCTCCAGCTTGGCCCGGTTGTCGAGCCGTCCCTGCAGGAACCGGGCGGCCGGCGGCAGCGTGAGCAGGAGCAGGCGGCGGGTGCCGGCCCGCATGGCGATGCGCTGCTCGGGCTCCGACTCGAAGACCCGGATCGCCACCGAGTCGCCCTCGTCGACCAGGGCGGGGAAGACGCTGACCTCGTAGCCGCCGCGCACCTGCGAGACCCGCCGGGGCAGCATCCCGAAGTCGTTGGCCGTGATCCCCCGCCGTTCGAGGTCGCCGGCCGCGCGCGATATCGTCTGCTGCACCTTGGGGGCCAGGCGCCGCCGCAGCTCGTCGAGATCGCGGCCCGCGCCCAGCAGGTCGCCCGACTCGTCGACGACGCGGAAGTTCATCCGCAGGTGCGCGGGCACCTCGGACGGCTTCCACGCGTCGCGCGGGACGACGGTTCCGGTCAGGCGGCGCAGCTCGGCGCCGATGGCGTCGGTGAGCGGGCCGCGGCGGGCCGGCACCCGGTCGAGCACCGCCTCGGCCCAGTCCGGCACCGGCACGAAGTTGGTGCGCAGCGCCTTGGGCAGAGAGCGGATCAGGGAGATCACGACGTCCTTGCGGAAGCCGGGCACCGACCAGCCGAAGTCCTCGGGGTCGAGCTTGTTGAGCAGCGGCAGCGGCACCTCGACCGTGACGCCGTCCTCGGCCGTGTTGGGCTCGAACTCGTACGTGAGCGGCAGCCGCACCCCGTTGGCCAGCCACGCGTCGGGGAACGCGTTCGGGTCGACGGTGTCGCGGCCCTCGTTGACGAGCAGTTCGCGGGTGAACGTCAGCAGATCGGGATTGTCCCGCCGCGCGTTCTTCCACCACGAGTCGAAATGGCGGGCGGTGACGACCTCGGCCGGAATGCGCGCGTCGTAGAGCCGGTAAACCGTCTCGTCGTCGACCGCGATGTCCCGCCGGCGCGCCCGGTTCTCGATTTCCTCGATGCGCTCGAGGAGCCGGCGATTCTCGTCGAAGAACTTGTGGTGGGTGTCCCAGTCGCCCTCGACCAAGGCGTGCCGGATGAACAATTCCCGACACAGCACCGGGTCGATCCGGGCGTATCCGACCCGCCTTCGCGGCACGATCGGAAGACCATAGAGCGTGACTTTCTCGTACGCCATGACCGCGCCCTGCTTCTTTTCCCAGTGCGGCTCGGAGTACGAGTGTTTGACCAGGTGCGGGGCGAGCTTCTCGGCCCACTCGGGCTCGATCCGGGCGTTGACCCGCCCCCACAGGCGGCTGGTCTCGACGAGCTCGGCCGACATCACCCAGCGCGGCTGCTTCTTGAACAGCGCCGAACCGGGGAAGATGGCGAACTTCGCGCCGCGGGCGCCGAGGTATTCGCGCTTGTCGGCCTCCTTGAGCCCGATGTGACTGAGCAGGCCGGACAGCAGGGCGGTGTGCACGTGCTGACCCTCGGCGAGGTCCTCGCTGTCCTCCTGCAGGGTCAGCCCGAGGGTCCGGGCGACCTGCCGCAGCTGAGCGTAGATGTCCTGCCATTCCCGTACGCGTAGATAATTGAGGAATTCGGCGCGGCACAATCGCCGGAACTGGTTCCCGGAAAGCTCCTGTTGTTTCTCGCGCAAGTAACGCCAGAGGTTGAGGTAGCTGAAGAAATCCGATTCCTTGTCGGTGAACCGGGCGTGTTTCTCGTCGGCCTGCTGCTGCTTGTCGACCGGGCGCTCGCGCGGATCCTGGATCGACAGCGCGGCGGCGATGACCATGACCTCGGCGACACAGTTCTGCTTGTCGGCCTCGATGACCATGCGGGCCAGGCGCGGGTCGACGGGCAGCTGGGCGAGCTGCCGGCCGAGCGGGGTGAGCCGGCGCTCGTCGAGGGCGCCCAGCTCTTCCAGGAGTTTGACGCCGTCGGTGATGTTGCGTTTGTCGGGCGGGTCGATGAACGGGAACTTCTGCAGATCGCCCAGCCCCAGATTGGTCATCTGCAGAATGACGCTGGCGAGGTTCGTCCGCAGGATCTCGGGCTCGGTGAACTCGGGCCGCGCGTCGAAGTCCTCTTCGGAGTAGAGCCGGATGCAGATGCCGTCGGCGAGGCGGCCGCAGCGGCCCTTGCGCTGGTTGGCGCTGGCCTGCGAGACCGGCTCGATCGGCAGGCGCTGCACCTTGAGCCGGTTGGAGTAGCGGCTGATGCGGGCCGTGCCGGGGTCGATCACGTAGCGGATGCCGGGGACGGTCAGCGACGTCTCGGCGACGTTGGTGGCGAGCACGACGCGCCGCTGCGTGTGCCGCTCGAAAACGCGATGCTGCTCGGCGGCCGACAGACGCCCATAAAGCGGGACAATATCGGTGGCACGCAAATTTCTCTTGCCCAGCGCGTCCGCGGTGTCGCGGATCTCGCGCTCGCCGGAGAGGAAGACCAGGATGTCGCCGTCACCCTCGCGGCCCAGCTCGTCCACCGCCTCGGCGATGCCGTCGACCTGATCCAGCGGCTCTTCGGTGTCATCTTCGGCATCGACGGTCACCAGCGGGCGATATCGAACTTCCACCGGATATGTCCGACCCGACACCTCGATCACTGGCGCGGGCTTTCCCGACATATCCGAGAAATGCTCCGCAAACCGCTGGGTCTCGATCGTCGCCGACGTGATGATCAGCTTGAGGTCGGCTCGCACCTTCAGCAGCTCGCGCAGGTAGCCGAGGATGAAGTCGATGTTGAGGCTGCGCTCGTGCGCCTCGTCGATGATCAGGGTGTCGTAGCGGCGCAGCTGCCGATCGTTCTGGATCTCGGCGAGCAGGATGCCGTCGGTCATCACCTTGATCATGGTGTCGTCGCTCACCTGGTCGGTGAAGCGCACCTTGTAGCCCACCGTCGAGCCGAGCGGCCGGTCGAGCTCCTCGGCGATGCGCTCGGCGACCGTCCGGGCGGCGATGCGGCGCGGCTGGGTGTGCCCGATCTGGCCGCGCACGCCCCGGCCCAGCTCCAGGCAGATCTTGGGGATCTGGGTCGTCTTGCCGGAGCCGGTCTCGCCGGCCACCACCACGACCTGGTGGTCGCGGATGGCGGCGAGGATGTCGTCCTTGCGCCGGCTGACCGGCAGCGCCTCGGGATATGTCACCTTGGGCACGGAGGCGAGCCGGGACTGCAGCCTGGCGAAGGCCGCGTCGGCTTCCGAGGAGATCTCCGCGAGGACGGCTTCCCGCGCCGCCTCGTCGCGGATCTTTCTGGTGCCGTCCAGCCGGCGCTGGAGTCGCCGTTCGTCGCGGGGAAGGAGCTCAGCTAGCCGGGTGCGAAGCGCGGCGGGTGTTGTCGACATGGCGCAGCAAGAATAGGCATATCAGGCGCTCGGACGCCTCGTGATTATCGCCGCCCCAACGCGTCGATCGCGGCCATCTCCTCACCCGTGAGTTCAAAGCCCGAAATGTCGAAGTTTGTTCGGATCCGCGCGTCGCTCTTCGACTTCGGAATAACCACAACCTCATGCTGTACGTGCCAGCGCAGCACCACCCGCGCGGCATCGACAGCGTGCGCCTCGGCGATCCCGGTAAGCACCGAGTCCCGCAGGTTGGTGGTCTTGAAGGGCGAGTACCCCTCGACGACCACCCCGCGCGACCGGTGCCCCTCGACCAGCCCGGCGTCCCACAGCGTCGGGCCGAAGCGGATCTGGTTGACCGCCGGGGTCTCCCCCGTCGCCTTGGTCAGCTCGTCGATCTCGTCGAGGCCGAAATTGCTCACCCCGATGTTCTTCGCGAGCCCGGCGTCGCGGAGCGCCACGAACTGCTCCCAGACCTTGGTGGCGCGGCCCCGGGACGGCGGCCAGTGGATCAGCCAGAGGTCGACCGCGTCCACGCCGAGGGCCCGCAGGCTGGCGTCGAGCGTCGCGCGCTCCTTGCCGGCCCGCTCGGGCGGCAGCTTGGTGGTGATGAAGATTTCGTCGCGGGACACGCCCGAGTCGGCGACGGCGCGGCCGACCTCGGCCTCGTTGCCGTACATGGTGGCGGTGTCGATGTGCCGGTAGCCGGCGTCCAGAGCGTGCCGGACGGCCTGATAGGCCGCGTCGCCGCGGATCTGCCAGGTGCCGAATCCCAGCAGCGGCATCGCGGGCGCGGCGGGCAACGGAAGGGCGGGAATGCTCATGCCGCAATCATGCCCGGCTGAGCCACCGGCTGCGCTTCGCTCCGCGGGCGATCGCCTTGTAACCGGTGAGATGGCAGGCCATCTCACCGGCGGCGATCGCGGAATTTACTCATGCGGGACTGGGGAGCGCAGCCGCGCCGACTTCGGGTCGCGTGCGGACGGCTCGGCGGCCGGCAGGGCGCTCAGTCCCGGCAGGCGCGAGTTCTCCATGGCGGCCCGGCCGGCGAGCGCCCGCTCCAGCTTCTGGCGGGCCTTGTCGTCGTCCTTCTTCCTCGACCTGAGCTTCATGTCCGACACCTCCAGCGTGAAGTGGAATCGCGTCCCGCCGCCCGGGTTGTCGTCCACGCCGATCTCCCCGCCGTGGCGCTCCACGATCCGTTTGCAGATGGCCAGGCCCAGCCCCGTCCCGTCGTATCCGGCGGAGGCGTGTGCCCGGTGGAACCTCTCGAAGACCGCGGGCTTCTCGGCGTCCGGGATGCCGATCCCGCGGTCCGCCACCTCGATCCGGGTCCACCCGGTTCCGGTAGCGGTGGCGGTCACGTCGACCCGGGCCGCGGCGCCGGGGCGCACGTACTTGAGCGCGTTGCCGATCAGGTTGTCGAGCACGTGCCGCAGCATCGCCGGGTCGGCCAGCACGGCCGGCAGGTCGCCCACGAAGACCTCGGGCGCGGGATCGTGCTCGGCCCGGTCCTGCACCACGTCGGCGACGAGCGCGCCGAGGTCGACCGTCTCGATGTTCAGCGGCGCGTCGCGGGCCGTCGTGTACGCGAGCAGCGTGTCGATCATCCCGGTCATCCGCTGCACCGCCCGCTGGATGCGCTCGAGCGAGGGCATCGGGTTGCCGCCGTCCTCGAGCGCCTCCTCCGCCGCCTCGCAGTGCCCGCGCACGACGGTCAGCGGCGCCTTGAGGTCGTGCGCCACCACCCCCGCGAAGACCGCGAGGTCGGTCTCGTACCGGCGGATGTCGGTGATGTCGTGGAAGACGGCGACCGCCCCGCGCTGTCCCGCGCTGGCGTCGAGCGGCCGCCCGTCGACGCTGATCACGATGCCTTCGGGCCGGGCCGGGTTGCGCACCACCATCTCGACGCCGTTGGCGTGCTCGCCGCGCAGCGCCCGCATCAGCGGCAGCTCGTCGAGCGGGAACGGGGTGCGCCCGTCCGGCCGGAACAGCCCGTAGTGCTCCTGCCAGCCGTCCGGCTCGTCGGTGTCGTCCTGCACCCCGAGCAGTTGCTTGGCGGCCGGGTTGTGCAGCAGGAACCTCCCGGTCTCGTCGACCACGCCGACGCCGTCGCCGATGCTGGTCATCACCGCGCCGAGCAGGCCGGCCTGCCGCCGGCTCTCGGCCTCGGCCGCCCGCAGCTCGGCCGTCGCCGCGTGGACCTGGGCGACCGCCCGCTCCCGGCCGGTGGCGAGCACGTGGACCAGCCCGGCGAGGATCACCGTGATCGCCAGGCAGCCGCCGAGCACCGCGCCCGGCAGCCCGCTGTGCGCGCCGGGCAGACGGCCCGAGTCGGCGCGGACGGTCATCGTCCACTCCCGGTCGGCCACGTCGAGCAGGGACTGCCGTTCGAGGTCGGGCTCCCCGGGCGCGGCGTAGCGGGCGACGATCGGCTGGGTGCCGTCGGTGTTGTGCGCCCGCAGCTCACCGGAGAGCTGGCCCTGGCTGACGGTGGCCAGCACGCCGTCGAGGAAGTCCTGGCCGCGCATGCCGAGCACCAGCCAGCCCCGGAAGTCCGGGTCGGCGGCGCGCGGCCAGATGGGCGCGGTGAAGATGAACGAGTGCTGCTGCCGCGCCGTGGGCAGGTTGCGGTCCCGCAGCAGCACGTACGTGTCGGAGACCGTCGGCACGCTCATCCGGCGCGCGTCGACCAGCGCGTTGGCCGGCTCGCTCGCGGCGGCCAGGTCCAGCCCGTCCGGTGAGCCGGCCGCCCGCAGCCCCCGGGTGAAGATGCTGAAGTAGTGCTCCTTGCCGACGCCGGCCGACCGCAGCACCAGCCCGTCCGAGCCGCGTGAGCGCCACAGCCGCTGCGCGGCCGGGATCTGCGCGTCGGTGGCCGGCACGACGTACGCGACGCTGGCGGCCCCGATCAGCGAGGCGGAGGCCAGCGGCGAGGTGGCCGCGTCGAAGTCCTCCCAGGTGATCGCGTTGTCGGTGGCGAGACCGGCCGCGGTCGCCGCGAGCAGCGAGCTGTACCGCTCGGTCTCGGTGAGCACCGCCGCCCGGGCCATCTCGGCGCGCTGGTCCATGACCTGCTCGGCGTTCTCCCGCTGCGCGGAGCGCACCGCGGCGACGACCAGCAGCGTGGCGACGACGCCGGCGACGAGCACGACCGCGGCGAGCCAGGGACCGGTCAACCGGCCGCGGCGGGCGCCCGCCGCGGCGGTAGCGCTCCCCCGTCGCCTCACCAAACTCACCAATGCGAGCGTAATACGCAAATCACCCCCGCCGGCGCGATCGGCCGACGGGGGTGAGCATTACTTCCAGGTGTCGTACTGATAGAGGTTGTACGAGGCCATCAGCGTGGTGATCTTCGTGTAGTAATTCGGGTCGGTGGCGTACCCGGCCTTCCACACCTGCCAGATGAACTTGTTCGCGTCCTTGGTGTAGGTGAAGGCCGGCTTGTAGCGGCTGTTCACCCGCAGGAAGTTGCCGTGGTCGCGGAACGAGTTCGCCATGTTCGCGTAGATCCGGAAGCTTCCCGTGGTGGCGAAGCACTTGCCGGCCTTGTCGCACTCGGTGGTGTTGTAGACGTGGCAACCCTTCGCGAGGGTCCCGTAGTTACTGCCCTGGCACTTGATCCCGAAGTAGTTGCCGTCGGTGACCGAGAGGCTGCTCCGCCCCCAGCCCGATTCGAGGATGGCCTGCGCGATCGTGACCGACGCCGGCACGCCGTACTCCCGCCAGCCCTTCTGCGCGCCCGGCACCGCCGCCTTGATGAACTGGTCGGGCGTCGGGGCGACGATCGGGGTGATCGACGCGCCCGGGCACAGGTGCAGGGTCGGCGTGATCACGTAAGCGTGCGAGATGTAGCTGCCGTCGCTCAGCCGGTTCCACTGCGTGGTCGAGCGGACCGTGCCGCTGACCATCGAGCCGACCACGCCGCACACGCCCTGCACCGTCGCGCCGCTCGCGACCGAGCGCTTGACCGGGTAGGCGGTCGACGGCCCGGAGCGGATGTTGACCACGCCGTCGGCGCTGCGCACAGTGCCGATCTTGTAGGTCGCCGCCGCCGCGGCCTTCGGCTTGGAGGTCGTCGCGCAGAGCGGCAACGTCGCGCTGGTCCGGACATATCCATGAGACACGTACGAGCCGTTGCTCAGCCGGTCCCATTGCGTGGTGGTGCGCACGGATCCCCGTACGGAAGGACCGGTGACCCGGCAGAGAGCCGTCACCTTCTGCCCGTTCCGCAGCGACCCGGTGATCTTCGCCGCCAGCGACGGCGCGGACCGGGTCTTGAGCGTGCTGCCCACCGTGACGGTCGCCGTCACGCCGGCGGCCTCGGCGGCGCCGGGCGCCACGACCAGCCCCGCGCCGGCGGTCAGCGCCATCAGCGGCACCGCGAGCAGTCGGCGGGTGTTGAGCCCCATGAAGCGTCCCCTTCGTCGTCGTTCCGTACGAAGATCGCGACGGGGCGTTGCGGGGCGAGAGCGATGCCGGTTGCGCTTCAGTTGCTTGCTTGAAATCGTGCTTGTCTGGGCAAACGGCTACCGTTCCTTTCTCGACAAAGGAGGAGAGCCGATGACGGCCCTGGCGTCCCGCCCCAAGACCTCCGGCGCCCGGACGTCCGCGCCCTCCTCGCCCGGCGCGGGCTTCGTGCTCGCGCCGCTCGCGGTGGCCGTGCTGGCCGCCGCCGGGGTCGCCGCGATGTACACCGCGTTCGTCCGCACCGCCACCGGCCAGTACGCCGACACCACCGCGATGCTCGGCGGCGACGTCCACCATCAGCGCGTGGTCGAGGTGCTCAGCCGCACGCTCAACGGGACCACCCTGGTGACCCTGGTGCTGGTGTGCCTGGTGGCGGCGGCCGTGGGCGTGCTGCGCCGCCGGGTCGACCTCGCGATCGGCGCCGGGGTGCTGGTGCTCGGCGCGAACGCCAGCTGCCAGCTGCTCAAGACGCGGCTCCCCCGGCCCGACCTCTCCGACTTCCCCGGCCCCAACTCGTTCCCGAGCGGGCACGCCGCGGCCGCCGCCTCGGTGGCGTTCGCGCTGATCCTGGTGCTGCCGGCGGCCGTGCGCGGCATCGTGGCGCTGGCCGGCGCCGCCTACGTCACGGTGATCGGCGTCGCCACGGTCTGGGCCGAGTGGCACCGCCCCAGCGACGTCGTCGCCGCGGTGCTGCTGGTGCTCGCCTGGGCCGCGTTCGCGCTGTTCGTCATCCGCCTGTTCCGCCGGGTGGCCACGCCGGGCGAGCGGCCCAGCCGCCTGACCAGGGGCCTGCTGCTGGCGGTGTTCCTGGTGACCGGCGCGGCCGGCGTGTTCGGCCTGATCTCGGTGGCGATGAATGTTCGAATGACCGCGGCCCTGGTTTCCAGCAGGTTCGCGTTCCTCACCGGCTCGGCCGGCATCGCCGCCGCCGTGGCCGGTGGCTTCTTGATCTGGGTGTGGCTCGCGGCCCGCGGGACCGCACCCGCCAAGGCGGGTCGCCCGGCCCGCCGCCCCAAGGGAGGCAAGACGAAGTGACCACCCCATCCGACAGCGGCACCCCCACCGCGCCCGGCACGGGCGCCGTGCCCGGACCGGCCGCCACCCCCGGCCCCGCCCCCGAGCCCGACCCCGCCACCTCGGCGGCCCCCGCGGCGTCGGCCCCGGCCACGCCGGCCCCCGCCGGCGGCAACCCTGGGCTGTCCGGCTCCGGCGGCCTCCCGCCCGGCCCCGCCGGCGTGCCGAGCCTGCCCGGGCAGACCCCGGCCGGCAAAGCGCTGCCGACGGTCGTGGTCGGCACCTATCCCGAGTACGCGCAGGCGCAGCAGGCCGTCGACCACCTCTCCGACAACAAGTTCCCGGTCGAGCGGACCGCCATCATCGGCACCGACCTGCGCCTGATCGAGAACGTGCTGGGCCGCCTCACCACGGCCCGGGCGGCCGGCGCGGGCGCCGCCAGCGGCGCCTGGTTCGGCCTGTTCGTGGGCCTGCTGTTCGGCCTGTTCAGCAACTCCAACTGGTTCGCCGTGATCTTCGTCTGCCTGCTCATCGGCGCCGCCTGGGGCGCGATCTTCGGCGCGATCGCCCACGCCGCCACCGGCGGCCGCCGCGACTTCGCCTCGCGCAGCTCCCTGCAGGCCGGCCAGTACGCCGTGGTCACCGACCCCGAGGTCGCCGACCAGGCCCGCCAGCTGCTCATCCAGCTGAACTGGCGTGCCTCCGGCGCCCAGTAGACCAGCTCGATCATGCGGAGAGCCCCGGCCGAGGCCGGGGCTCTTCTATGACGGGCATCGGGCGGAGGCGGCCACCCGAACCCTGGTCAGAAGGTGGCGCTGAGCTCGGTGCGCAGCTTGGTGAGCGCCTTGGTGAGCAGGCGGCTGACGTGCATCTGGGAGATGCCGATCTGGTCGGCGATCTGCGACTGGGTCAGGTTGCCGTAGAAGCGCAGGGTGAGGATCTTCTGTTCGCGCTCGTCGAGGGTGGCCAGCGCGGGGCCGAGGGCGACGCGGGTCTCGGCGAGCTCGTATTCGTGGTCCTCGCCGCCGAGGGTGTCGCCGAGCTCGGTGGTGCCGTCGGCGGAGATCGGGGTGCTCAGCGAGGTGGCGTTGTAGGCCCGGGCGCCTTCGAGGCCTTCCAGGACGTCTTCCTCGGTGATCGACAGGTGCGCGGCGATGTCGGTGACTGTCGGGGAGCGGCCCAGTGAGTGGGTCAGGGTGCTGTTGGCCTCGGTGATGGCCAGGCGTAGTTCCTGCAGGCGGCGGGGGACGCGCACGGACCAGGTGCGGTCGCGGAAGTGGCGCTTGATCTCGCCGATGATGGTGGGGATGGCGTAGCCGGCGAAGTCGACGCCGCGGTCGGGGTCGAATTTGTCGACGGCTTTGATGAGGCCGACGGTGGCGGTCTGGATCAGGTCGTCGGTGGGTTCCCCGCGGCCGGAGTAGCGGTTGGCGAGGTGGCGGGCCAGCGGCAGCCAGGCCTCGATCGCGGCGTCCCGCAGGTGCGGGCGCGACGGGTGGCCGGCCGGCATCGCGGCCAGGGTGTTCAACATCTCGGTGGCACTCTCCGCCACCGAGTTGTGCGCAGGCGCGGGTCGGGCGTAGGTCGGGATCATGCCAGGTCCTCCATAGCGGGCAGAGAGCCGTGCCCGCACGCGGCGACCGTTCAGTGCTTCCACGTTAACCAGAAAGCCTACTCCCGACTAGCCGAAAGTATGAGTCATTCACGTCGAACGGCCGATCCGCGCGGGACGAGGGTGAACCGCGCAGGATTCGATGTCGCCCCCACGTGGTAAACAGCGGGAAACAACTGCGAACCAGGAGACGGGACACAGGGATGGCCACTCTCGGCATCGACATCGGCGGCTCCGGGGTGAAAGGCGCACCGGTCGACACGGTGCGGGGCGACCTTCTCGCCGAGCGGTACCGCGTTCCCACGCCGCAGCCCAGCGACGTGACCAGCGTCGTCGACGCGGTGGCCGAGGTCGCCGCGCAGTTCGACGACTTCGACCAGGTCGGGATCACGTTCCCCGGCGTGGTGGTGGACGGCGTCACGCGTACGGCGGCGAACGTCGACAAGTCGTGGATCGACGCGCCGGCGGCCAGGCTGTTCAGCGAGCGGCTGGGCAAGCCGGTCACGGTGCTCAACGACGCGGACGCGGCGGGCGTCGCCGAGGTGGCGTTCGGCGCCGGCCGCGACCAGTCCGGGCTGATCATGATGCTGACCTTCGGCACCGGCATCGGCAGCGCGCTGTTCCTCGACGGCGTGCTCATCCCGAACACCGAGCTGGGCCACCTCGAGCTCGACGGCAAGGACGCCGAGGTGCGCGCCTCCGACCGGGCCCGCGAGGCCGACGACATGAGCTGGGAGAAGTGGGCCGGCCGCGTGCAGGACTACCTGCGCCACGTCGAGATGCTGCTCTCGCCCCGGCTGTTCATCATCGGCGGCGGGGTCAGCAAGAAGTCCGACCGGTTCTTCCCGCTGATCGACATCCGGACGCCCATGGTCCCGGCGACCCTGCTCAACAACGCCGGCATCATCGGCGCGGCGGTCACCGCCGAGCAGGCGGCCGGCCACCCGGGCGCGATCCAGACCGACGCCGCCGCGGCGAGCGCCTGACCGAGGAGACACCGAGTGCCCCGCACCATCGCCACGAACACGCCCGTCGACCGCGAGGCGCTGCTGGAGTTCATCCGGCCGCGGCACCACGCGATCCTCATGACCACCCGCAAGGACGGCCTCCCGCAGGCGTCGCCGAACACGTGCGGCGTCGACACCGAGGGGCGGATCGTCATCTCGACCTACCCCGAGCGGGCCAAGGCGCTCAACATCCGCCGCAACCCGCGGGTGAGCGTGCTCGTGCTTTCCGACGACTTCGGCGGCGCCTGGGTCCAGGCCGACGGCACCGCCGAGGTGCTCGACCTGCCCGAGGCCCTCGAGCCGCTGGTGGAGTACTTCCGCGTCATCTCCGGCGAGCACCCGAACTGGGACGAGTACCGCCAGGCCATGCGCGACCAGGGCAAATCCCTCATCCGCGTGACGATCGACCGCTGGGGCCCGATCGCAACCGGCGGCTTCCCACCCCGCCTGGCCGACTGACCCACCGCGGCCGGCCAGCTTGAGCCCCCGCGGCCGGCCGCGTCCCAGCCACCGGCCGGCCGCCCGAGCCACCGCGGCCGACCGCACCCGAGCGACCGCGGCGGGCCGCACCCGAGCGACCGCGGCGGGCCGCGCCCGAGCCACCGCGGCGGGCCGCGCCCGAGCCACCGCGGCGGGCCGCCTGAGCCACTGCTGACGCTCGGCCACACCCGCGGCGACCTGCGGCCGGCGGAAAGCAAACGGTCGCGCCCCTCGGACCAGGGGCGCGACCGTCAGAACCTAGTAGGGCTTGCCCACTCAAAGTGGGCAAGCGACCACTCGAAAACCTCAGGCGGCGATCTCCACCTGGTCGGCGCCGAGCAGGTAGAGCAGAGTGTCGCGGTGCAGCTCGGCGATCGGCTCGAGCAGGTCGGGGTGGCGCAGCAGGACCGACGCGTCGCGGTCGCGCTGGTCGGGGTTGAGCAGGCGGCGGAACTCGTTGGGGAGGCCACCGGCGCGGCGGGGCTGCGGGCTGGGACGGTCGCCGTCGTAGGGGACGGCCGCGGCCACGGCGTCGACGCCCCGGCGGGCCAGCATCGGGTCGGCCAGCAGGCAGGCCGCCCAGGAGACGACGACCTCGTCGACCCAGGTGCGCCAGCCCTCCTCCTCGGCCTCCTCGTCCTCAGGCTCGCTACCGACGCGCCAGTCCAGCACGGCCGAGCCCCCGGGGCCGGCGATCGCGACCAGGGCGGCGTCCATCTCGGTGGGGTACCGCAGCCAGGCGGCGACCGTGACGGCCTGGCGCGCCTGGAGCTCCGACAGCGTGTGGGCGATCGTGTCGGGGGTGCCCGCCGGGTAGGCGCGCGACAGCCAGTGCGTGCTGGCGGCGATCACGGGCGAGAGCTCGACTGACGGTCCGGCCACGAGGTGCTCCTCCAAGAACAGGCGCGGTACCGGTCGGACCGCGTCAGGGGTACACCTCGGCCGGTCGGGAGGCCGAGTTGAGTAGGGTCACCGGGATGGGACCGCACGGCAACCGAGGCGCTCCCCTGCGCGCCCTGGTGGCCTCCGGCATCGCCGAGCTGCGGCCCGATCCGGGCCGGCCGCGGGGCTGGACATTGCTGGTCAACGGCGTGCCGCAGTCGTATGTCGATCTTGCGGATCCGGGGCACCTGGAGTTCCCCTACGAGGTCCAGCTGGGCGCCGTCCTGCGTCTTTGGAGTGCTCAGGCCGTACGGGAAACGGTTTTGCATCTGGGTGGCGGCGGCCTGACGCTGCCTCGCTTCCTGGACCACCTGCGGCCTGGCGAAAAGCAGCTGGTCGTCGAGCGCGACCCGCAGATCCTGGCGATGGTCGAACAGAACCTGCCGTTTCCGGCGTCGATCGAGGTGCGGCTCGGTGACGCGCGCACGGAGCTGGAGAAGATTCCCGATCAGAGCCTCGGTCTGATCATTTCGGACGTGTTCGTCGGCGCGGCCATGCCGGCCAGTGTCGCCGCCGGGGGATTCGCGCGGGCCGCCCGCCGCGCTTTGAAGCCGGACGGTTTACTGGCGATGAATTTGACGGACGTGCCGCCGCTGGCGCAGACCCGGATCCAGGCCGCCACCGCGCGCACCGCCTTCGACGAGATCGTTCTCTACGGCGACGCGGACGTGATGCGCGGGCGACGGGTGGGAAACGTGATTTTGCTGGCCGGTAACGTCCCGATGATCAAAGCGGGTAAGCATGAAATCGTGCTTCGCGCCGACGAACTCCGGATTTTCACCGGGGGCGCGAGGCCACTCCTGGACGAGCCGCGCTGAACGCGCTCCGGTAGGTTGGAAAGCACGGTTTGCGGCACATCCGCGGGGAGAAGTATGCCCCGACGGCGGTCTCTGTTCGCCGCGCCTGTCCACGCCCGTCTGACTACGGTGGAGATCATGACCGGTCGTTTTCCCATCGAGGACGTGACGCCGTCGGTGTCCTGTGGCCGCTACCCCGCCAAGGCGGTGGTCGGCGAGCTCGTCCCGGTCTCGTGCGTGTCCTATCGCGAAGGACACCACACGCTCGGCGTCAACGTGGTATGGCGCGGGCCCGACGGCGAGACCGAGCCGTTCACCCGCATGCGGCCGGGTGAGCCGGGCCTCGACCAGTGGCACGGCACGATCCGGCCCGACCGGGTGGGCCGGTGGACGTTCACGGTGGAGGCCTTCGAGGACCCGTACCGCACGTGGCGCGACGCGGTGGTCAAGAAGATCGGCGCCGGCCAGGGCCTGGAGGACCTGGCGAACGATCTGGCCGAGGGCGCCGACGTGCTCGACCTGGCCGTCAAGATCGTTCCCCACGACCACGAGGATCGCGTACGGGCGGCCGCGGCATCCCTGCGTGACGAGCAGACGTCGCTGTTCGCCCGGGTCTCCCCCGCGCTCGACCTCGAGGAGCTGCTCTGGCAGAACCCGGTGCGCCAGCAGGTGACCACGACCAGGTCGTACGCGATCTGGGTCGATCGCCCGCGCGCGCTCTACTCGGCGTGGTACGAGTTCTTCCCCCGCTCGGAGGGCGCCGAGATCGGCCCGGACGCGACCCCGGTCAAGCACGGCACCTTCGCGACCGCGGCCGAGCGGCTGCCCGCGATCGCGGCCATGGGCTTCGACGTGGTCTACCTGCCGCCGATCCACCCGATCGGCAAGGTCAACCGCAAGGGCCGCAACAACACGCTCGTCGCCCGCCCCGAGGACGTCGGCTCGCCGTGGGCGATCGGCTCGGAGGAGGGCGGCCACGACGCGATCAACCCGCTGCTGGGCACCCTCGACGACTTCCGCGCGTTCATCCGCCGTACGGAAGATCTGGGCATGGAGGTCGCGATGGACCTCGCCCTGCAGGCCGCGCCCGACCACCCCTGGGTGAAATCGCACCCGCAGTTCTTCACCACCCGCGCCGACGGCACCATCGCGTACGCGGAGAACCCCCCGAAGAAATACCAGGACATCTACCCGATCAACTGGGACAACGACTACCGCACGCTGCGCGACGAGGTCTACCGCGTGGTCATGCACTGGGTCGAGCAGGGCATCAAGATCTTCCGGGTCGACAACCCCCACACCAAGGCCGTGAACTTCTGGCAGTGGCTGATCCCGAAGGTCAAGGAGACCAACCCCGACGTGCTGTTCCTGGCCGAGGCGTTCACCCGGCCGGCCATGATGAACGGGCTGGGCAAGGTCGGCTTCACCCAGTCGTACACGTACTTCACCTGGCGCACGACGGCCTGGGAGATGCGCGAGTACATGGGACAGCTGCTGGCGTCGCTGGACTGGATGCGGCCCAACTTCTGGCCCAACACCCCCGACATCCTGCACGAGTCGCTGCAGCACGGCGGCCCGCCGATGTTCAAGATTCGCACCGTGCTGGCGAGCATGCTCTCGCCGTCCTGGGGCATGTACTCCGGGCTGGAGCTCTTCGAGCACGTCGCCCGTCCGGGCGCCGAGGAATACATCGACAACGAGAAGTTCGAGCTCAAGCCGCGGGACTGGGAGGGCGCCGAGCGCACCGGGCGGTCCCTCGCGCCGTACATCACCCGGCTCAACCGGGTCCGGGCCGCCAACCCGGCGCTGCACTGGCTGCGCAACCTGCGCTTCCACGAGGTCGACAACGGCGCGCTGCTCTGCTTCTCCAAGCGGGACCCCGAAAGCGGCAACACCGTGCTGGTCGTTGTGTCGTTCGACTCCAGCAACGTGCAGTGGGGCAACACCACGCTCAACATGCCGGAACTGGGGATGGACTGGCATGAGCGGTTCACGGTGGTCGACCAGATCACCGGCGCGACGTACGAGTGGGGCCAGCACAACGCGGTCCGCATCGACCCGTACATCGAGCCGGCGCACGTCTTCGTGCTTCAGCGCAACTGATTCAAGTACCTGCGGGTGGGGTAGGTGGGGAACGCAATGGACCTGATCGAGGAACACGACCCGTCTGAGGGCAGCCACGTCGAGGACGGCGTGGTCGAGCATCCCACGGCGGAGGATTTCGGCCACGCCCGCACGCTTCCCGCCGACGCCACCTGGTTTCAACGGGCCGTGTTCTACGAGGTTCTCGTCCGGGCCTTCTACGACTCCGGCTCGGACGGCGCCGGCGACCTGCGTGGCCTGATCGAGCGCCTCGACTACCTGCAGTGGCTGGGCGTCGACTGCCTCTGGCTGCCGCCGTTCTACCAGTCGCCGCTGCGCGACGGCGGCTACGACATCAGCGACTTCTACCGGGTGCTGCCCGAGTTCGGCACGGTCGAGGACTTCGTGGCGCTGCTCGACGCGGCCCACAAGCGCGGCATCCGGGTGATCACCGACCTCGTCATGAACCACACGAGTGACCAGCACGCGTGGTTCCAGGAGTCACGCCGTGACCCCGACGGGCCGTACGGCGATTTCTATGTATGGAGCGACACCAGCGACAAGTACCAGGACGCCCGGGTCATCTTCGTCGACACCGAGGAGTCCAACTGGACGTTCGATCCGGTCCGCCGGCAGTTCTTCTGGCACCGGTTCTTCTCCCACCAGCCCGACCTCAACTACGACAACCCGGCCGTGCAGGAGGCGATGCTCGACGTC
The DNA here is from genome assembly GCF_050942195.1 of Actinoplanes sp. CA-142083. Taxonomy (NCBI): domain Bacteria; kingdom Bacillati; phylum Actinomycetota; class Actinomycetes; order Micromonosporales; family Micromonosporaceae; genus Actinoplanes; species Actinoplanes sp. CA-142083. The sequence continues at coordinate 4,076,762 of NZ_CP192076.1, read as the reverse complement.
CTGCGCTTCTGGCTGGACCTGGGCATCGACGGCTTCCGGCTGGACGCGGTCCCCTACCTGTACGAGCGGGAGGGCACCAACGGGGAGAACCTGCCCGAGACGCACGCGTTCCTCAAGCACTGCCGCAAGGTGATCGACGACGAGTTCCCGGGCCGGGTGCTGCTGGCCGAGGCCAACCAGTGGCCGGCCGACGTGGTCGAGTACTTCGGCGACCCGCGCTCGGGCGGCGACGAGTGCCACATGGCGTTCCACTTCCCGCTGATGCCGCGCATCTTCATGGCGGTGCGCCGTGAGTCCCGCTTCCCGATCTCCGAGATCCTCGCGCAGACGCCGGCCATCCCGGACAACTGCCAGTGGGGCATCTTCCTGCGCAACCACGACGAGCTGACCCTCGAGATGGTCACCGACGAAGAGCGCGACTACATGTACTCGGAGTACGCCAAGGACCCGCGGATGAAGGCCAACGTGGGTATTCGCCGGCGGCTCGCGCCCCTGCTGGAGAACGACCGCAACCAGATCGAGCTGTTCACCGCGCTGCTGCTGTCGCTGCCCGGCTCGCCGGTTCTGTACTACGGCGACGAGATCGGCATGGGCGACAACATCTGGCTCGGCGACCGCGACGGGGTGCGCACGCCGATGCAGTGGACGCCCGACCGCAACGCCGGGTTCTCCACCGCCAATCCGGGCCGCCTCTATCTCCCGGCCAACCAGGACCCGGTGTACGGGTACCAGGCGGTCAACGTGGAGGCCCAGCGCGACAGCTCGACGTCGCTGCTCAACTGGACGCGTACGATGCTGGCGGTGCGACGCCGCCACGAAGCGTTCGCCGTCGGCACGTTCCGCGAGCTCGGCGGGTCGAACCCGTCGGTGCTGGCCTATCTGCGCGAGAACGGCGACGACGTGGTGCTCTGCGTCAACAACCTGTCGCGCTTCCCGCAACCGATCGAGCTCAACCTGCAGCACTGGAACGGGTACACGCCGGTCGAGCTGACCGGGCACGTGAATTTCCCGCGCGTCGGACAGTTGCCGTATCTGCTGACCCTTCCCGGGCACGGCTTCTACTGGTTCCAGCTGTGCAGGAGCGAGGAGAAGCAATGACGCTGCCCTTCGCCGAGTGGCTGCCGCAACAGCGCTGGTACGCCGGCAAGGCCCGCACGCTTTCGTCGGTCAAGGAGGCGTCGTCGACCAAGCTCGGCGACAACCTCGACCTGGTGCTCATCGACGTCGAGTACACCGACGGCAGCTCCGAGCGATACCAGGTGATCGTGGCCTGGGACCACGGCCCGATCGCCGAGTTCAGCGGCGTGGCCACCATCGGCACCGTGGACAAGGGCACGGGCTACGACGCGCTCTACGACCAGGGCGCCGTCCGGTACCTCCTGTCGCTGGTCGCGGCGGGCGGCACCACGGGCGACGTGGTCTTCGAGCCCGAGCCGGGCGCGGAGTTCCCGGGTGACGACTCGTACCCGCGGGTGTTCGACGCCGAGCAGAGCAACACCAGCGTGATCTTCGGCCAGGAGGCGATCCTCAAGGTCTTCCGCCGGGTGGCCAGCGGCATCAACCCCGACATCGAGCTGAACCGGGTGCTCGGCCGGCACGGCAACCAGCACGTGGCCAAGCTCCTCGGCTCGTTCCAGACCACCGAGAGCGGCGAGCCGTCGCCGCTGGGCATGGTGACCGAGTACGCGGCGAACTCGGCCGAGGGCTGGGCGATGGCGACCGCGTCGGCGCGCGACCTGTTCGCCGACGCCGAGATGGCCGCCGACGAGGTGGGCGGCGACTTCCAGGGCGAGTCCTACCGGCTGGGCGAGGCGGTCGCGTCGGTGCACGCCGACCTGGCCGAGGCGCTCGGCTCCGGACCGGCGCCGTTCCCGCTCGACGCGGTGCTGGCCCGGCTGCGGCAGAACGCGAACGCGGTCAGCGAGATCCAGCAGTACGTGCCGACCATCGAGGCGCGGTTCCGCTCGCTCGCCGGCGAGGAGGTCACCGTGCAGCGCATCCATGGCGACCTGCACCTCGGACAGGTGCTGCGCACGCCCGAGGCGTGGCTGCTGATCGACTTCGAGGGCGAGCCGGGAGTGCCGCTCGAGGAGCGCCGCCTGCCGGATTCACCCCTGCGTGATGTGGCCGGCGTGCTGCGCAGCTACGAGTATGCGGCGTACCAGTTGCTGGTCGACTCGGACGACGACGAGCACCTGGCGGCCCGGGCCCGGGAGTGGGTCGACCGCAACCGGGCCGCTTTCTGCGACGGGTACGCGCACGCCTCCGGCAACGACCCCCGTTCCCAGGCGGCGCTGCTGGCCGCGTACGAGTTGGACAAAGCGGTCTACGAGGCCGCCTACGAAGCCCGTCACCGGCCTGGTTGGCTGCGGATCCCGCTGCGATCGATCAATCGGCTGGTCGGAAAGGAGTCACTGTCGTGATCGGCCACCCCACCCCCTCGCTCGCCGCCGACCAGCGCGCCATGAACGGAGTGGTGGCCGGCGACACGCACGACCCGCACGCCGTCCTCGGCGCGCACCCGACCGGCTCCGTCACGGTGATCCGCACCCTGCGCAAGGGCGCCGAGAAGGTCGCGGTGATCCACGACGGCGACCGGGTCGAGATGCTCAAGGTGCACGACGACGGCATCTTCGCCGCCGAGCTGCCCGGCACGGTCCTCGACTACCGCCTCGACGTGGACGGCAAGGAGGTCGACGACCCGTATAGGCATCTGCCCACCCTGGGTGAGCTCGACCTGCACCTGATCGGCGAGGGCCGGCACGAGAAGCTGTGGCGGGTGCTGGGGGCGCAGCCGCGCGGCACCGGCGTGGGCTTCGCGGTGTGGGCGCCGAGCGCCCGGGGCGTGCAGGTGGTCGGCGACTTCGTGGGCTGGGGTCCGTACGACGGGTGGCCGATGCGGTCGCTCGGGTCGAGCGGCGTCTGGGAGGTGTACATCCCGGACGCGCACGTCGGCTCGAAGTACAAGTTCAAGATCCTCGGGCGGGACGGGGTGTGGCGGGAGCACGCCGATCCCCTGGCCCAGCACACCGAGGTGCCGCCGGCGACCGCGTCGGTCGTCTTCTCGTCCTCCTACTCGTGGGAAGACGCGACCTGGATGCGGGAGAGGGCCTCGAAGGCCTGGCACCAGGAGCCGATGAGCGTCTACGAGGTGCATCTCGGATCCTGGCGGCCCGGTTTGTCCTACGTAGATCTTGCATCCGAATTGACCGAATATGTCACCGACATGGGCTTCACCCATGTGGAGCTCATGCCCGTCATGGAGCACCCGTTCGGGGGCTCGTGGGGTTATCAGGTGACGGGATATTTCGCCCCCACGTCGCGTTTCGGAAATCCCGACGAATTTCGGTATTTGGTCGACAAATTGCACCAAGCCGGGATCGGCGTGATCCTCGACTGGGTGCCGGCCCACTTCCCCAAGGACGAGTGGGCCCTCGCGCGCTTCGACGGGACACCCCTTTACGAGCACGGCGACTGGCGGCGCGGCGAGCACCCCGACTGGGGCACGTACGTCTTCGACTTCGGCCGCAAGGAGGTCCGCAACTTCCTGGTGGCCAACGCCATCTACTGGTGCGAGGAGTTCCACGCCGACGGCTTGCGGGTCGACGCGGTCGCCTCGATGCTCTACCTCGACTACTCCCGCAAGGACGGCGAGTGGACGCCCAACCAGTACGGCGGCCGGGAGAACCTGGACGCGATCAGCTTCCTGCAGGAGATGAACGCGACCGTCTACAAGAACAACCCCGGCGTGATCACGATCGCCGAGGAGTCCACCGCCTGGCCCGGCGTCACCCGCCCCACCCACCTGGGCGGCCTCGGCTTCGGCTTCAAGTGGAACATGGGCTGGATGAACGACACCTTGACCTACATGACCAAGGAGCCGATCTACCGGCAGTGGCACCACCACCAGATGACCTTCGCGACGGTGTACGCCTGGAGCGAGAACTACATCCTGCCGATCAGCCACGACGAAGTCGTACACGGAAAAGGCTCTTTGACCGGCAAGATGCCCGGCGACCTCTGGCAGAAGCTGGCCAACACCCGGGCGCTGCTCGGCTTCATGTGGGCGTTCACCGGCAAGCAGTTGCTGTTCATGGGCGGCGAGATGGCTGACCTGCAGGAGTGGAGCGAGGAGCGCGGCCTCGACTGGGCCCACCTCGCCGACCCGCAGTTCGGCGGCGTGCAGACCCTGGTCAAGGACCTCAACCGGGTCTACCGCGAGTCCCCCGCGATCTGGACGCAGGACACGTCGCCGACCGGGTTCCGCTGGATCACCAGCGAGGACTCGCAGCACAACACGTTCTCGTTCGTCCGCTTCGCGCCCAACGGCGACGCGCTGGCGTGCATCGTCAACTTCGCCGCCATCCCCCACGAGGGCTATCGCATCGGCCTGCCCCGGACCGGCCGCTGGGCCGAGGTCATCAACACCGACAGCGAGCTGTACGGCGGCTCCGGCGTCGGCAACCTCGGCGAGGTGACCGCCGAGGAACTCCCGTGGCACGGCTTCAACGCGTCGGTGTCGCTGCGGGTGCCGCCACTGGGCGCGGTCTGGCTCCGCTACGAGGGTTAGAAGATCTTCGTGAGCCGCGGGTAGCGGCGCTCCATCTCCTCGTCGTCCTCCCAGTTCCACTGCGTGTCCGGGGGCTCCGGCGAGAGGCGGAAGTCGTACCCGCGGTCCACCAGGACCTGCTCGAGGTCGCCGTCGGTGGCCTCCTCGTAGGCGTCCTCAGCCACGTCGTCGAGGCTCTCCCAGTCGGGCCACTCCGCCTCGGCCCACTCCTCGGAGTCGCGGCCGGCCAGCTCCCGGATCGCGGGCACGTCGGCCAGCGCGTCCGGGTCGGCGGCCACCGCCTCGAAGACCTCGCGACCCTGCCCGATCAGCCACGCCTGGAAGTACCAGAAGCCGTCGTCGGAGCAGAGCCCGCCGCAGACCAGCCAGGCGGCGCCCCACAGGCGGTAGGTGTCGATCCGGTCGCGCAGGGCGTCCAGGTGCAGCTGGAAGTCGACGATGCCGGCGGCCGGATAGCCGGCGAGCGCGTCGATGAGCCAGTCGGTGCGCTCGTCGGGGTCGGCGGTTTCCCGGCCGCTGCGCTCGATCAGCGCCCAGAATGCATCTAGATCCACACGCGCACTACACCACATCAAAGTGATGGCAAGATGTCCGCCGTGCCGACGACAGAGGGCACTAGATCGTACGGCGCCGCACCCGCCACACGACCACACCGATCAGGACCGCCGCGACGGTGACGAACAGGGCCGCCTCGATGAGCTGGAACGTCCAGAACCGGTCGGCCGGGTGGTAGATCTCGAACTGCTGGATGGCCCGCGCGTGCAGGAACTGGTTGACGTTGGTGCCGGCCCGGTTGGCGGCGCCGGCCTGGTCTGTCGAGCCGCCGACGGGCACCGGCTCCGTGGTGGTGAGCGGGGTGGCGTACGCGGGACGGGCCAACAGCGCCACCGGCATCCTCGCGGCGAGGAACGCCCCGAAGGCGACGCCGAACGCGAACAGAAGCTTCGCGGCCAGGCCAGGACGCAGACCTCGGTCCGGTGCTGACGCCAGATCAACCACGTCATGCCGCCACCCTGACGTGACCGCGGCGCTCGGCCCGGACGGCCGGCGCAGGTACGCCATCACCAGGTCCTCCAGCGCGACCGGCTGGGCCTGCCAGCCGGGCGCGGTGGTGATCGCGCCGTCGCGTACCAGCAGGGTTGTGTGCCGATGTGGGTCGCGGGCTGGGGAGCCGCGACCGCGGGGAGGGCGGAGCGAGGGGCCGCCGGTGCGGCGCCGGCGGGCGCCGGGCCGACGGGTGGGGACGGGGCGGCGCGCGAGGTTCCCGTCAGGGAGCCTGAGCCGGGTCGGCTTGCCGAGCCCGTACGATCAAATGCCCTGTTTGTAGGCGTAGATGCGGACCCAGTCGGTGTGCATGACGACCTTGGCGGGGGTGGCGGCGTTGCGGCACTCGATGAAGGCGTCGCAGCCCTGGTCCAGCTGGATGGCCAGGTGCATGGGCGAGGTGGTGGGTACCAGGCCGTCGGTGCGCTCGTCGAGGCCTACGGTCCACTGCTTGTCGCCGTCCAGGTAGAAGGTGACCCGGTCGGGGGTCCAGTCGGCGCTCATGACGTGCCACTGGGTGAAGTCGGCTCGGGTGGTGTGGCCGAGGCGGTCGTTGTTGGGGTGGTTGTGCACGAAGCTGTTGGTGTAGGCGCGGGCGCCGCGGTTCACCTCGGAGATGTCGATCTCGCCGTCGTCGGGCCATTTCTCGCTCTGGGGCCAGAGCAGCAGGATCGCCGAGTAGCCGGCGCCGCGGTCGACCTTGAAGCAGACGTCGACGTGGCCGTACATGAAGTTGACGTCGCTGGAGAGGCCTCCGGAGACGTCGCGGCCGTCGGCGCCCTTGCCGCCGGTGATGCGCAGCTCGCCGCCGGCGACGGTGACCCGGGAGGGGTCGCGGGGGACGTGGCCGTCGGGGTCGTCGTAGACCGACCATTTCGTGGCGGTCAGGGACTTGCCGTTGAAGTCGTCCTGGAAGATGAGCGGGCCCCAGCCGCTGGGGGCGGTGGGCCTGGCGCAATTCCTCGCCGGTGCGGTCGTGGTCGCGACGGGCGTCGAGGGGCTGTCTCCGGCAGCCCACTGCGGAGTCGTGGGGGTGCTGGTGCACGCGGCCAGCGCCAGCGTGGCGGCCAGGACCCCGCCGTATCCTCGGCGAATGCTCATCACCACGGAACGGCTCCTCCTTCGTCGCTTCCGGGCCGCCGACGCCCCGGTGCTGGCCGGGTACCGGTCGGACCCGGCGGTGGCGCGGTACCAGTCCTGGGACGCGCCGTTCCCGCTGCTGCGGGCCGAGACCGCGGTCGCCAACTTCATGGCGTCCGACCCCGGCAAGCCGGGCTGGTTCCAGTACGCGATCGAGCGCGCCACCGACAAGACCCTGATCGGCGACGTCGCGGTGCATCTGCACGACAACCTGCTGCAGGCCGAGGTCGGCTTCACCCTCGCGACCCCCTATCAAAAGCACGGGTACGCCACCGAGGCGGTGAGCGCCGTGCTGGACCGCCTGTTCCGCCTCCAGGGCCTGCACAAGGTGGCCGGGGAGTGCGACGCCCGGAACACCCCCTCGGCGACGCTGATGGAGCGGCTGGGCTTCACCCTCGAGGGGCGGCTGCGCGAGCAGACCTACATCAAGGGCGAGTGGACCGACGATCTGATCTTCGGGCTGCTGGCGACCGAGTGGTTAAAAGATGGGTAAAAATCCTATTATGGGGGGATGCGGGAGCAGGTTGCGCTGATCCAGGATTGGGCCGATCACAACGCCGAGGCCGCCGCGGAGGTGGCAGCGGCGTACGGCGAGGCCGCCGCCGCGCTGGACGGCAACCCTTACGAGGCGGAGCGGGTGCTGCGCGGTTTCGTCCGCCGGTTGAACGCGCTGCAGAGCGAGGACGACTACCTGGTCGAGCACAATCGCCACGAGGACGCCGAGGAGGCGTACTTCTTACTGGCCGCCCGAGCCGACGCCGACCTGGACGAGGCCCGCGGGTGGTTCGACGACGAGCGCGATTTCTGATTTCGTACGGGCCAGGCAAGGCGCACCGGCTCAGGCTCCCTGACGGGAACATCCCGCGCCGGCAGCACCCAGTGCACGTTGCGCCCGCTGTAGCAGCAGTCCAGCATCAGTACCTTCTGCCGGGAGCCGCTAGCCTCCATGTCTCGTTGATCTGCTCGCCGGAGACCGCGGTACAGGTCGGCGATGGCCCGCCCGACGACGTGGTGCGGCTCGTTGACCAGCAGCGTCGCGTCGAAATCGGCGATCTGCGCGGCGCCTCGGCGTCGGCGGCCGGGGCGGTCAAGCGCCGCCGGCCCGTGTCGTCGTGCCGGTCGGTGGCTACGCGCAGGGCGCTGCGGGCCGGAGGCGTCTCAGGGCTTCTGGTGTCTCTGCACGTAGGCGCGGAGCAGCTCGGCCCGCTCGGCGGCCGTGGCGCTCTCCAGCTCGATGGTGTCGCCGTCGATGGTGAGCGCGATGCGACGGCGACGGCCCTGGCGCGCGAGCCACTCGCGCAGGGTCTCGACCACCACGGTGAGCGCTCCCCCGCCCGCGCCGAGCGCTATGGCGATCTCGCCCAGCGCGGCGCCGTCGATGGCCTTGCTGCCCTCGGGGGCGCGGGCGCCGGCGGCGCGGCGCACGTCGTCGACGTCGAGCTCGCGCAGCTCGCGGATCAGGTTGGCGGTGGCTCGCTCGAGATCCTCGTCGTCGACCTCGGGCGGGGCGGTGAGCGCGACGTGCATCTCGAGCCGGTCCATGACCGTGATCGTAGGGAGCCGGGACGCGCAGGTCAGCGGCCAAGTCAGCTGTCGGACACGAGAGTCACCCGAGCAGCCGGGTGAGCTGCTCACGCATCAGGCCCCGCACGAGTACGGCACGGGCGCGAACCTCGGGATCGGTGAGCTCCACCCGCTCCCCGGCCCGCCGGCGGCGGATCTCGGCGGTCAGGCTTTCGGGGACGCCCAGTGACGGGAGCCGGTCGATCGCCTCGCGCTTGGTGATCAGGCGGCCGGTCGCGATCGTGACGTCCGCCCGGGAGACGGTGGTGAGGCCGAGGTCGACGTGCAGGTCGGTGCGCCACACCCGGGCCCGGCGGACCGCGCCGGTCCAGTAGCCGCGCAGCTCGGCCCGGGCGGCCCCGGCGAGCTCGTCCCGGCCGACCGGGGGCACCAGCTCGGCCGGCGACGGGCCGTAGACGGTGACGCCGAACTGGTGCAGCTCGGCCCGGGAGATGCCGCTCAACGGCCGGCGGAACATGCGCTCGTGCGCCCAGTTGACATGCTTCCGGCCGACATCGGAAATATCCGGCAATGACACGTACGCGCAATGCAGTTTTGCCACGCCCAGAGTGCGATGCAGTGAGCGCAACCTATCCCTCCGCGTCCGCGTCAGCGGCGCGCCGATGACCGCGACCAGGTCGAGGTCGCTGATCCCGGGCCGGTAGTCGCCGGAGCCGATCGAGCCGCCGGCATAGAACGCGGTCACCCCGGCCATCTGCCGGATCGCGGCGGCGAAGCGCGGCACGACCGGCGCGACCGAGAGGCGTTCGTCCATGGACCCAGCATGACGCTGTTCGGCCACAAAGGTCCGGGTGTCTCTACGTCGGCGGCGACTTCGGCAGATAGAGTGACGTCTCCAAGTTCGGGGGGACGGGGACGATCATGCCTGCGGAGACTACGGAGCCACTGCGCCCGTACGATCCGCGCACCCTCGGAACGTACGAGATCGTCGGCCGGCTCGGCGAGGGCGGCATGGGCACGGTCTACCTGGCCCGCACGGAGGCCGGGGTGCTGGTCGCCGTCAAGATGGTGCGCGCCGATCTCGCGCCCGACGACGAGTTCCGCCGCCGGTTCCGCAGCGAGGTCGCCAGCGCCCGGCTGGTCCCGCCGTTCTGCACCGCCGAGGTGCTCGACGCCGACCCCGATCACGACCGGCCGTACCTGGTGGTCGAGTACGTCGACGGGCCCACCCTCGCCGAGGTCGTCGAGGAGCGCGGGCCGCTGACCTCGGCCAACCTGCACAGCGTCGCGATCGGCGTGGCCACCGCGCTGACCGCGATCCACGGCGCCGGCGTGATCCACCGCGATCTCAAGCCGCGCAACGTGCTGCTCGCGCCCGGCAGCCCCAAGGTGATCGACTTCGGCATCGCGCGGGCCATGGAGTCGACCGGCGGCAACACGGCCGGCGGCCAGATGGTCGGCACGGTGGCGTACATGGCGCCGGAGCGCTTCGGCGACGGCGACGACCCGCTGACGCCGGCGGCGGACATCTTCGCGTGGGGCGGCGTGGTGGCGTACGCGGGAACCGGCCGCACCCCGTTCGCGGCCGACTCGCCGCCGGCCACCGCGGCCCGGATCCTCACCCAGCCGCCCGACCTGTCCGGCCTGACCGGGCCGTTGCGCGAGCTGGTCGGGCACGCCCTCGAGAAGGACCCGGCAAACAGGCCGAGCGCCCGAGAGCTGCTCGACCTGCTGATCTCCGGCCCGTCCCGCCCCGCCGCCGCCAAGGCGGCCCTGGCCGACCAGCCCGACCTGCGCGCCGCGGCCGCCGAGGCCCAGGCCGTGACGGGCGTGGCCGCCGACGCGCCGTCAGACTCGGGCGCGGCACTCGTCTCCGGCGCGGCATCCGTCTCCGGCGCGGCGTCCGTCTCGGGCGTGACGGCGGCGCGAGTCGACGATGTCGAGGCGGACGCCCCGACCAGCGCCGTTCCGATCAGCGTCCCGACCGGGCTGGTGGGCTACGACGAGAACTCGATCGTCACCGTGCCGATCTCCGAGATGCCGATGCCGCTGCCCGGCCCTCCCCCGCCCGAGCCGGGCCGCCGCTGGTTCCTGCCGGCGGCGGTGGCCGCGCTCATCCTGGCCGTGGTCGCCGGCGCGCTGATGGTCATCCTCGACGGCCCGCCCGGCAAGGCGGCCGACGCGGTCGGGCCGCTGCCGAGCTTCGCGGGGAGCCGGCCGGCCGGCGAGTCACTGATCATCGACGACGACCTGAGCCACCAGCGCTACTGGCAGGCCAACGCTCTCGCCACCGAGAAGGCCGACTGCGCCTTCGCGAACGGCGCGCTGGTGGCCCGGCGCGCCGAGAGGGGCCTGTACCGCTGCGCCGGCCCCGAGGACGACGTGCCCGCCGACTTCCGCGCCGAGGTGAGCGTGCGGCTGCTGACCGCCGACAGCTGTGCCGGGGTCTGGTTCCGGTTCACGCCGTGGAAGGGCTATCTGATCCGGGTCTGCGCCAACAAGATCTCGGTCGGCACGCACAAGTCGCCGGGCGGGATCACCACGATCCGCTCGTTCCCGCTCGACCAGCCTCTCGCGGTGGGCGGCGCCCCCGCCCGGATCGCCTTGCGCGCCGTCGGCACCGAGCTCCAGCTGGAACGGGACGGCTCGGCGCTGGGCACGGTCCCGCTGACCGACCCCGAGATAGTCGGCGGCAAGCTGATGCTCGGCGTCTACACCGACGGCGGCGTGCCGAAGGCCGGCCCCTACGAGGTCGCCTTCAGCAACGTCCGCATCTGGGGCTGACGCCCAGCCGCCCGAGCGCCGACGGCCGCACGGGCCGCGCCGGAACGCGGCCCGCCGCCACGCCCAGCCGGGCCGGCGGCCGCGCCGGGAGGCCGGGCTCACGGCCCGGCCTCGACGCGACCTCAATCCTTGATCAGGCCGGCCCGGCGCAGCGCCGCCGCCATCTCGTCGTTGACCGGCCCCTGCTGCGGACGCTGACCGCCGCCCTGGCGCTGGCCGCCCCGGTCGCCGCGCTGCCCGCCGCCCTGACGCTGACCGCCGCCGCCCTGGCCGCCGCGATCGCCACGGTCGCCGCGCTGCCCGCCCTGACCGCCGCCACGCTGGCCGCCCTGAGCACCGCCACGCTGCCCGCCGCCGCCCTGACGCTGCTGACCGCCAGCACCGCCACCGCCACCGCCGCCACCGCCGCCACCGCCGCCACCGCCGCCCTGGCGCTGCTGCCCGGGACGCCCGTCCTCGCGAGGCCGCCGCTGGGCCGGCTCGTCCGTCAGCCGCATGGTGAGCGAAATACGCTTCCGCGCCTCATCCACCTCAACAACCCGAACTTTCACGACATCGCCCGATTTGACGACCTCGCGCGGGTCCTTCACGAACGTGTTGGAGAGCGCCGACACGTGCACCAACCCGTCCTGGTGCACGCCGATGTCGACGAACGCCCCGAACGCCGCCACGTTGGTCACCACGCCCTCGAGAACCATCCCGGGCGTGAGGTCCGAGATCTTCTCCACGCCCTCGGCGAAGGTCGCCGTCGTGAACTCGGGCCGCGGGTCCCGCCCCGGCTTGTCCAGCTCGCGCAGGATGTCGGTAACGGTCGGCAGACCGACGGCGTCGGTCACGAACTGCTCCGGCCGCAGCGCGCGCAGCAGCGGGCTGTTCCCGATCAGCGACTTGATGTCCGCGTTCGCCGTCGCCAGGATCGTCCTGACCACCGGGTACGACTCGGGGTGCACCGCCGACGCGTCGAGCGGGTCGTCGCCGTCGGGGATCCGCAGGAAGCCCGCGCACTGCTCGAACGCCTTGGGCCCGAGCCGCGCCACCTTCTTGATGTCGCCGCGGGTTCTGAACGGGCCGTTCGAGTCGCGGTGCAGCACGATGTTCTCCGCCAGTCCCGCGCCGATACCCGACACCCGGGTCAGCAGCGGCGCCGACGCGGTGTTGACGTCCACGCCGACCGCGTTCACACAGTCCTCGACCACCGCGTCCAGCGACTTCGAGAGCTTCGACTCGGAGAGGTCGTGCTGGTACTGCCCGACGCCGATCGAGCGCGGGTCGATCTTCACCAGCTCGGCGAGCGGGTCCTGCAGGCGGCGGGCGATCGAGACCGCGCCGCGCAGCGACACGTCCATGCCCGGGAGCTCCTGCGCCGCGTACGCCGAGGCGCTGTAGACCGACGCGCCCGCCTCCGACACCATCACCTTGGTCAGTTTCGCCTCGGGGTGCCGCTTGATCAGTTCGCCGGCCAGCTTGTCGGTCTCGCGGGACGCGGTGCCGTTGCCGATCGCGATCAGGTCGACGTTGTGCACCGAGGCCAGCGCGGCCAGCCGGTGGATCGACTCGTCCCACTTGTTCTGCGGGACGTGCGGGTAGATCACATCGGTTGCGACGACCTTGCCGGTCGCGTCGACGACGGCGACCTTCACGCCGGTGCGGAAGCCCGGGTCGAGGCCCATGGTCGAGCGGGTGCCGGCCGGCGCGGCGAGGAGCAGGTCGCGCAGGTTGGCGGCGAAGACGCGGACCGCCTCGTCCTCGGCCGCCTGCCACAGGCGCACCCGCAGGTCGGCGCCGAGGTGGATCAGGACGCGGGTGCGCCAGGCCCAGCGGACCGTGTCGATGAGCCAGCGGTCGCCGGCCCGCCCGTGGTCGGAGATGTTGTTGCGCCCGGCGATGCGGGCCTCGAAGTAGCCCTCGTCCTCCTCCGGGTGCGGTTCCATGGTGAGGTCGAGGACCTCCTCCTTCTCACCGCGGAACATGGCCAGGATGCGGTGGGAGGGCAGTTTCGCGTACGGCTCGGCGAAGTCGAAGTAGTCGGCGAACTTCGCCCCGTCGGTCTGCTTGCCGTCGCGCACCTTGGCGACCAGCCGCCCCCGGGTCCACATCTGCTCGCGCAGGTCGCCGATCAGGTCGGCGTCCTCGGCGAACCGCTCGATCAGGATCGCCCGCGCCCCGTCCAGCGCGGCGGCCTCGTCGGCCACGCCCTTCTCGGCGTCGACGAAGGCCGCAGCCGTCACCCGAGGGTCGAGCGCCGGGTCACCGAGCAGGGCGTCGGCGAGCGGCTCGAGGCCGGCCTCGCGGGCGATCTGCGCACGCGTACGCCTCTTCGGCTTGTACGGCAAGTAGATGTCCTCGAGCCGCGCCTTGGAGTCGGCGGCGAGGATGGCCTGCTCGAGCGCGTCGTCGAGCTTGCCCTGCGAGCGGATCGACTCCAGCACCGCGGCCCGGCGCTCCTCCAGCTCACGGAGGTAACCAAGCCGCTCCTCGAGGGTGCGCAGCTGCGTGTCGTCGAGGGCGCCGGTCACCTCCTTGCGGTAGCGGGCGATGAACGGCACCGTGGCTCCGCCGTCGAGCAGTTCGACGGCCGCGGTGACCTGGCCGTCGCGGACCCCGAGCTCCGAGGCGATGCGCTGATGGATAGCTGTCGTCACGCCGACGATTGTGACCGAGCCGCTCGGGGGTTGTCGCGCCACCCCGCTTGATGATCACCCGAGCGGCGTCCGGAGAGGGCCCAGAGCGCCGCCTCGGTGCGCGACGCGGCGCCCGTCTTGCGGAGCAGATTGGAGACGTGAACCGTCACGGTTCGCACGGAAATGCCCAGCGCCGACGCGATCTGCTTGTTCGCCATCCCCTCGGCGATCAGGCCCAGCACCTCACGCTCGCGGGCGGTGAGGTCGGCCGCCGGCGTCCGCAGCACGTCGGCCCCCTCCACCGCGAGCAGCTCCGTCAGCCGGTAGGGGTTGCCCTCGGTGCGCCGCCAGATGGCCTCGGCCAGCTCCGGCGATGACGCTTCGGACCCGTACACGTGCTGGAGAATTTGACCGACCTCGGCCGGAAGCAGACCGCTCAGATGTCGCCGCACGGCGCCCGGTGTGCCGCCCAGACGGGCGAGGGTGCGCTCGGTGAGCTGCGGGGAGACGGCCGCCCCCGGAGGCTGACTGGTCACCAGCAGGAGCGCCGGGAGGTCCGTCGTGGCGAGCTCGGCGATCAGGTTCAGGCTGGCGGGGTCAAGAGCATGAAGATCCTCCACCACGAGTACGGCCTCAGCACGGCCGACGAGGTGGCGGACCACACTGACCGCGATGCGCAGCAGGGCGTCGGGAGTGTACCGCTCACGGGGGACATCAGGGTCCTGTTTGAGCCAGGACAGCGCGTCCGGTGGCACGTCGAGCCCGCGCGTGTCCCGCCCGGCCAGCACCGCGGCGAGCCAGTCGTAGGGCGCCGGCGAGTGCACCCGGGCCGTGCCGGCGAGCACGCTGGTCTTCTCCTGCTCGCGCAGGAACGCCGCCACCAGGGCACTTTTCCCTGTTCCGGCGGCACCTGTGACGACCGCCGCGATCGGCTCCCGGTGTGCGCGCACGCGGGACCACGCCCGCCGCAGCTCCTCCACCGCGGGCGCCCGACCCACCATCGGCATCGCCATCATCAACACACACTACGTAGGAGGTACTAGAGACATCTCCTCAGGCCTTTGGCAGTCTTGTCACATGACGCTTGTCGTTCGGGCGGTCGCCGCCACCGATCAGGGCCTCGTGCGGTCCAACAACGAAGACGCGGTGTTCGTCGGAAACCGCCTCCTCGTGGTGGCGGACGGCATGGGCGGGCTGCCCGCCGGCGAGCTGGCCAGCGACATCCTGGTGCAGGCGCTCGGCGTGGTCGACGAGATGCCCGACACCGGCGAGCCGCTGCAGGACCTGATCGCCGCGCTCACCACGGCCAACGAGCGCATCGAGGCCGCCGTGGCCGACGACGACGCCCGCGACGGCATGGGCACGACGGTGACCGCGTTGCTGCTCTCCGGCGAGCGCATGGCCGCGCTGAACGTCGGCGACTCAAGGTGCTATCTGGTCCGCGACGGCGAGCTGACCCAGATCACCAAGGACGACACGTACGTCCAGGCCTTGGTCGACCAGGGCGTCCTCACCCCCGACGACGCCCGCCGCCACCCGCAGCGCGCCCTGGTGACGCAGGCGGTCCAGGGTGGCCCGTTCCGCCCCGCGGGCCGCATGGTGCCGGTGGTGCCCGGCGACCGTTTCCTGTTGTGCAGCGACGGCCTGTCCGACTATGTGGAGGACAGCGTCATCCTGCAGACTCTGCTCAGCAACGCCGACCGCAAAACGGCGGCGGCCGAGCTGGTCCACCGCACTTTGGAAAACGGCGCCCCCGACAACGTAACCGTAATCGTCGCCGACATCACCGACGCCTGAGCGAGCCCCCGACCTCGCCCCGCCGTCCCCGGGTCCACACGCCGCCCGACCTCGCCCCGCCGTCCCCGGGTCCACGCCGCCCGACCTCGCCCCGCCGTCCCCGGGTCCACGCCGCCCGACCTCGCCCCGCCGACCTCGCCCCGCCGACCTCGCCCCGCGCCCCCGGCCCCGCGCGGCCGACCTCAGGGCGCGACCCAGCCGGCGCTCTTGCAGGCAGCCGTGAGGTCGTCGGCGGCCTTCTTCCACGCCGAGCCGCCGTCGCTCGCCGCGTTGCCCATCGAGGCGGCCGTCTGCTGGATCGCCTTGTTGTCGGTCTTGCCCGACGAAGCCGTCACCTTGTCGGCGAGCGACAGCCGCTCCGGTTTGGTCTCGGCCTTCGGATAGCCCGAGCCGAAGTCGTCGCAGGCCTGCTGCCCCGCCGCATCGAGCCCGGTGTGCTGCTCGTCCTCCCGTGAGTTGCTGACCATGATCGCGATGACGATCAGCGCCACGACCGCGACGACCGTGACCACACGCTTGGAGGGCTTCTTCACACCCGTTGTTCTACCCTACTGTCCACCGTCGAGCTTCACGATCAACCCCTTCGGCGCGATGGCCCGATAGGCGTCCGCGCACACTTCGGCGATCTCGTCCCAGTCCGGATCCCCATCGAGCCGCACCCCGACCCACCCCCGGTGCCCCACATAGGGCGGCCGGAAGAACCGCTCCGGATCAGCCGCGATCAACTCCTCCTGCGCTCCCACCGGCGCCGCACACCACATCTGCGGAAACTCGTCCCGGTGATGCCCGTCCACCATCAAATGCACAAACCCACGCTTCCCACGTACGAAGAACGCCGGCGACCCATGACTGTCCCGCTCGCTGACCTCAGGCAGCCCGAGACAGATCCCCCGCACCCGCTCCTCGATCCCCACGCCGCTCCCCTCCTCGCCGCCCCTGCCACCGCCACCGCCGCCGCCCGCGCGCCCGTGCCCGCGCCCGCGCCCGCGCCCGCGCCCGCGCCCGCGCCCGCGCCCATGATGAACTCCCGCGCCCAACACGCCGCAACTCATCAACGCCCGCCGGCTCGTGCCGAGATCATGATGAACTCCCACGCCCGGCACGCCGCAACTCATCAACGCTCGCCCGCCGCGGCCACCCGCGCCCGCCGCCGCCCACGCACACCGCCGCCCACGCACACCGCCGCCCACGCACACCGCCGCGCAAGCGAATCATGATGAAACGCCGTCCCCAGCGCGCGGCAACTCATCAACGCTCAACGGCGTGACGGTGTCCAGCTGCCACCCGGTCGACATATCAGATATTTCCGGCTGCCGACGGGCCGCCGCGCTGGCGCGAGCCGCTGGGCCGGCGCGAGCCAGCACGCAAGCGCGAGCAGCTACGCCAGTTCCAGGAAGTCGCGCAGGGCGGACTCGACCGCGTTCATCGTGCCGGGCGCCGCATAGCCCAGGTTTTCCTTGAGCGAGCCCCGGTCGAGGATCTGCACCAGGCTCGGGATGCTCACCGAACCGCCGGGCAGAGGGTCGTCGTGGCAAAGATGGACGCCGAGAGGGTTCTGCTGGGGCAGGTCTGGCACGATCACCAGCGCCCACACGGCCAGCTCCGGGACGGCGTTGTACTCGTCGTTGCTGATCACCAGGACGTGGTGGAGCGCGTCGCCGCGGATCAGGGACCAGATCTGGCCTCGCCTCACCATCGGGCGCCGCGCAGGGCGATCTCGTTGCTGTCCTCGGCCTCCCAGCAGGCGCCGGTGCCCCGCAGGTACCGCGCGTAGCCCTGGGCCGCGGCCCGCTGCCGTGCCCGCCGGGCCTCGGGAAGCATCCGCCGCACGGCGTCGGTGACGGCCGCCGACGCGTTGCCCTGGCTCTGCAGGTAGGCCGCGACGTCGTCGGGCACGCTGATGCTGAGCTTGACGGTCATACTTTCATCCTACCGACGACCCTGGGGAGGGCCCGAAGTTGGACCACGCGACGAAGAGGCGCCGTGCCGCGCTGTTCGCCCTGTTCTTCCTGCCGGGGCTCGGGATCGCCTCGTGGATGACCCGCACGCCGGACATCCGCGATCTCCTCGGGGCGTCCACGGCCGAGATGGGCTTCATCCTGTTCGGGCTCTCGGTCGGCTCGATGGCGGGCATCCTCAGCTCGGCGCGGCTGGTCGCCCGCTGGGGCACCCGCCCGGTGGTCGCCCTCGGCACCGGCCTGGGCGTGGCCGGCGTGCCGCTGGCCGGGATCGGCATCGCCGTGCCGAGCGCGGTGCTGGCCGCCGCCGGGCTCGCGCTGTTCGGGCTGGGCATCGGCTGCGGCGAGGTGGCCATGAACATCGAGGGCGCCGAGGTGGAGCGCCATCTCGGCCGGTCGGTGCTGCCGGCGATGCACGGCTTCTTCAGCCTCGGCACGGTGGTCGGCGGGCTCGCGGGCCTGGGCCTCACCGCGATGCGGTTCCCGGTCGTCGCCCACCTGGTCGCCAACGGTGTCATCGCCGCGGTTGTGCTGGCCGCCGCGATCGGGTTCATCCCGCACGGCGTGGGACGGCAGGCGAGAAGCGCCACAGTCCGCACGCAGTCTGCGCCGGTCTGGCGGGACCCCCGGATGCGGCTGATCGGCGTGATCGTCCTGGCGCTGGCGCTCTCCGAGGGTGCGGCCAACGACTGGCTGCCGCTGATCATGGTCGACGGTCACGGCGCCGGCCCGGCCCTCGGCTCGGCGGTCTTCGTGGGCTTCGCCGCCGCGATGGCGCTCGGCCGCTTCGCCGGCGGCGCGGCCGTCAACCGGTTCGGGCGGGTGACCGCCCTGCGCGCCGGAATCCTGATCGGGGTCGCCGGCATCGCCCTGGTCGTCTTCGTCGACAACCGGCTGGTCGCGGTCGCCGCCGCCCTGCTGTGGGGCCTCGGCGCCGCCCTGGGGTTCCCGCTCGCGGTGTCGGCAGCGGGCGAAAGCGACGGCAACGCAGCGGCCGAGGGCAAGGCCGCAAGCGCGGAGACAGGCACGAGCGCGGGGACGAGCGCGGGCGCGGGGACGAGCGCGGGGACAGGCGCGGGAGAGGCCGCGCAGGCCGCCGCCCGGGTCTCCTTCGCCGCCACGGTCGGTTACAGCGCCTTCCTGGTCGGCCCGCCCACTCTCGGCCTGCTCGGCGACCACTTCGGCCTGCGCCGCGCGATGATCGTGGTGCTGGTCCTGGTCGCCCTGGCCGCGCTCGCCACCCCCGCCGTCCGGCCGGCGCCTCGGGGTGCGGAACTCAGGGACGCGTCAGGGCAGATCCCGATGTTGCCGAGCGCGGGAAACGGCGACTCTTGATGTACCAACCAGCGAGAAAGCGAGAAGAACAATGAACTCGGTGCACGACTCGATGACCCGCCAGGGCCTGGTCCGGCCGCAGGAGGGGCGATTCCTCGGCGGTGTCTGCGCCGGCCTCGCGCGGCGCTTCGGGCTCGACCCGTGGCTCACCCGTCTTCTGTTCGTCCTGGTGCTGCTGGCCATCCCGGGCAGCCAGATCCTGGTCTACCCGATCCTGTGGATCCTGATGCCCGCCGAGAAGCCCGCCTACGTCACCGCGTACCCGCCCGCCGTCTGATCCCAGCACGGAGCGCTGACGCAGGCGTAGCTGCCGCCGGACCGGTCCCTGCCCCACTCGGACCGTCCGGCGGCAGCGCCATCTCCCGGCGTTTTCTCAGACCCAGAGGCACCAGCACGAGTACGGCGAACAGCAGCGCGAAAATGAGCGGGCCGACCGCATCCACCACCCCGGCCAGCCAGCGCTGGACTTCTCCGGCCGCCGCGACGACCGGGTCGCGGCCCGCGAGCCGGATGTCCCGGGCCAGGCGTAGTTCGTACCAGCCGTAGTAGGCGACGTAGAGCCCTGAGATCACCAGGATCACCCCGCCGGCCCGGGGCACCACGGCGAGCAGCCGCCGGGCGCGGGTGACGAGCGAGACGCGCAGCAGGGCCACCGCCACGGCGGTCACCCCGACCACGAGACCCATCCCGGCCGCGTAGGACACGTACTGCAGCAGGCCCTCACCGATCGAGCCGGCCCGCAGGCCGGAGACCACGAGCGCGAGGAACGGCCCGGCGGCGCAGCCGAGCGAGGCGATCGCGTACGCCATCCCGAAGGCCACCATGGACCGGGTCGATCCGGTGAGCCGCGGTGCGCGTACGGTGGGAAACGCCGGAAGCGAACCGCCCAGGGTGAGCCACCCGCCGAGCCCGGCCAGGGCGAGGCCGAAGGCCACAGTGACCCACGGCAGGCGCGGCTGAATTTCCCCCGCCACCGGCGTCAGCAGCAGGCCGAAGGCGCCGAAGACGAGAACGTAGCCGGCGGTGAGCGCGGCCGTGCAGCGCAGCGCCCGCAAGACGGCACGCCGCGGCGAGAGCGTGTCGGCCGAGATCAGGACCGACAGGTACGCGGGGAGCAACGCGAAGCCGCAGGGGTTGACCGCGCCCAGCATGCCGGCCGTGAGCGCGAGCAGCACCATCTAGGCCACCATGGATTTGACCTGCTCGGTGAGCTGAAGGTCGTCCAGGTAGCCGGTCTTGAGGACCTTGCCGGCGCCGTCCAGGAAGACGTACGTGCTCTGCTGCGTGATCTTGAAGCGTTTCCAGATCGCGCCGGCCTGGTCATCGATGTGCGGGACGTTGCCGACGTTGAGGTCGGAGACGAACTCGTGCATCGCCTTGTTGTCGCCGAGCCCGGCGATGCCGAGGATGCCGAGCCGGCCCTGGTACTCGTTGGCCAGGTCGCTGATGCTCTGCGCCTCGGACGCGCAGGTCGCGCACCACGGCGCCCAGAACCACAGGATCGTGGGTCTGCCCGCCATAGTGGCCGCGTCGAAGCTCGCCCCGTCGAGGGTCTTGCCGGTGAAGCGCAGCGAGGCCGGAACCGCCGGCTTCCCCGCCGGCTTTTCGGCGGGGAGGGAAGCCGGCGTGATCGGTGCGGAGACCGGAGTCTCCGCCTTGGCCGCGCAGCCACTCATCACGGCCACCGCCGCCAGCGCCGCGAGCATCTTTCTCAAAGGCTTGCCTTGGCGTCGTCCAGCCGCAGCGCGAGGGCCGGGCACACGTTGACGGCCTTGCGGGCGCCCATCTCGAGCCACGGCGGCAGCGGCGTCTGCGGGAAGGCCGGGAAGCCGTTCGCGTCGAGCCGGATGATCTCGGGGGCGACGGCCGAGCAGAGGCCGTGACCGTCGCAGCGCGACCAGTCCAGCGCGAGCCTGCGGGCGCCGGTCTCCGCCGTGTACGGCAGCGGGAGGATGCCGCGCACCGCCTTGCCGCAGCCCTCGCCGTTGGTGTGCGCGTCGACGTCGCGGGCGAACACCTCGAGCGCGGAGAGCGCGAACCGGGCCGTGCCGTCGGGGTGGCTGCACGCGCCGCGGCCCTTGACCACGCCGGCGGCCTGGCGCACGTTCTCGACCGCGTTGCCGCCCAGCGACACCAGGGTGACCGCGCGCGCCAGGTCGGGCAGGCCGAGCCGGCACGGGCCGCACTGGCCGGCCGACTCGCCGGCCAGGTACTGCACGACCTGGGAGACCTCACCGAGCGGGCAGGTGTTCGAGCCGATCGGGATGAGCATGCCGGCGCCGAGCGTGCCGCCGACCTTCGCGAAGCCCTTGCGGGAGATCGTCACGGTCTTCGCGGCCTCGGCGGTGATCCACTTGCCGTGGTAGCCGCCGACCAGCAGGCCCGGGCCGATGTCGGCGCCGCACATGCTCAGCACGTCCATGAGCGGGGTGCCGCTGGGCGCCTCGACGACGGCCGGGTTGGAGGACGACCCGCCGACGGTCAGCATCACGGTGCCCGGCTCCTCGGGGATGCCGACCGCGTTGTACTCCCACGGCCCGAGCCGGGCCGCGATCGCGAGCTGCGAGTACGTCTCGGCGTTGGACAGCAGCGTGGGCAGGCCCATCACGCCGTTGTCGCTGGAGCGGACCTTGCGGCCGGGCGGGATGTGCGCCTCGCCGTTGATGCCGCGGACCAGCGCGCCGCCCTCGCCCGAGATGAACCGGTGCGGGACCGTGACGATCCGGGTCGGGCAGGGCATCCGCCGCTCGGCCAGGGCCGCGGTGATCGAGCTCTGGCCGATGCCGTCGTCGGCTATGCCGATGACGATCTCCTCGGCGTCCAGGGCGGCGGCCGCGAGCGCGGCGCCGTCCAGGATCAGGTGCGGCGCCCGGGTGAGGATCGCCTTGTCCTTCCAGGACGGCGGCTCGCCCTCGGTGCCGTTCACCACGATCACCGGCGGCAGGTCCTGCCGCCGGCAGGAGTCGAGCACCGCGCGGACCTTGCGGGCGAACGGGAAGCCCGCGCCGCCGCGGCCGCGCAGCTCGATCCGGTCGGCGAGCCCGATCAGCTCACCGGACGACAGCGCGGCGAACCCGCCGTGGACCTCCTGGTGGGCCAGGAGGTCCAGACGGCCGTACTCGTCCATGCCCGCGGTGATCCGCGGAACGCCGATCGCCGTGACCGGCGGAACCTGGGCGGTGCTCAATTCGCTTCCCCTCGCAGCTGCGACCAGTAGTCGTCGTCAGCGACGTCGTCGTTCCCGCGGCCGCGGCCGCCACGGCGAGCCCCCCGGCCCGCCGGCTCCTGATCCTGCTCGTGCCGCCGCTGCCGGCGGGAGGCCATGTCGACCAGCGTTGGCGTCTCGTCGTCCGCCAAGTCGACGAATCCGCTGCGGGTGTGCCGTCCGGAGTCGGCGCGGTCGATGTCGGCGCCCCGGTCGCGCCGTGCCCGGGGCGCATCCTCGACCTCGTCGGAGAACCGCGGCTCGTAGCGGGACGAGCGGCGGTCGTCCTCGTACCGGCCACCACGCTGGCGCGGCACGTCGTCGTAGTCGGGCTCGGCCCGGCGGCGCCCGCGCGGCGCGTCGTCGTACATCGGCATCGGCTCGTTGCCGGCGGCCCGGCGGCGGCGCGGCTGGGCCGGCTCGTCGAAGTCGTCGGCCTCGATGCGGCGCATCCGGGTGGAGGTGTCGTCCATCTCGACCCGGCGCATCCGGGTGCTGGTGTCGTCCATCTCGACCCGGCGCATGCGGGTGGAGGTGTCCTCCAGGTCGGGGCGGCGCATCCGCGAGCTGGTGTCCTCGAAGTCCGGGCGGCGCATGCGCGTGCTGGTGTCCTCGAGGTCGGGGCGGCGCATGCGGGTGCTCGTGTCCTCGCCGGGGTAGCGGCGGCCGCGGGGGCCCGGCTCGTCGTACTCGATCTCGTCCTCGAACCCACCACGGCGCTGGCGCGGCGGCCCGGCCGGGGCGACCATCTCCTCCCGGTGCTCGCGCGGCGGTGGTGGCAGCGCGGCCGGCTGGAAGGTGTCGACGACCGCGACCGGTCCCAGGACCTGCGGCTCGGGCTCGGGCTCGCGGCGGCGCGGCTTCTTCATGGCCGGGGAGCTGGTGGGCACCATGTTCCCGACCGGCTTCATCGCGCTCGCGCCGGCGGTGGAGGAGAAGTCCTTGTTGCGGTTGAGGCTGACCGAGAGGCGTACGGCCAGGCCGACCAGCACCGCGAGGATGCAGATGATGTAGCTGACGATGACCCACGGCTTGGCGGCGCGGCCGGCGGCGAGGCCGTGCACCAGGGCGATCGGCCACATCAGGTACGAGATGGAGTGGATCGCCCGCCACATCCAGGGCCGGCCGTTGCCGATGAAGCGGGACCGGGCGATACCGGTCCACATCACCATGATCATGATCCAGCCGGACAGCGTGCCGAAGCCGACGTACAGCCGGTTCCCCTGGCTGAGGAACGGCACGAAGATGTCGATCACCTTGATGTGCGACTCGGCGATCTTCGTCCAGACGTGGATGAACAGCGAGGTCACCGCGATCAGGCCGGTGGTGCGGTGGGTGGACTGCAACAGCACGCGTTGCCGGATCGACAGCACGAGCCGGTCGGTGGAGACCAGCCCGACCATGATCGTGACCGAGAGCGCCACGAGCGTGATCACGCCCATGTAGAACTCCGCGTACATGAAGAAGTAGATGTAACCGACGCGGCCGGGAGCGGTCATCATCGCGACCGCCCAGATCGCCGCGAGAACGCTGACGATCAGGATCAGCACGGCGCCCTTGGACGCCGGTTTGGTACCGGTAGCACCGACATCCACGGCCACACGATTGGCGGATCGCTGGTTGTTTCCTGTCCGGGCCATTGACTCCTCGTTCTCCGCAGCGGGTCACGTCCCGTTGGGCGTCGGGACGCCGGCATCCGTGGGGGATGCCCCGTGCTTCACGCTCTGCCGGGCAGGCTCCGGTCTCCCGGTCCCCGCCCATCCCCCATCTACGTGTGGCGTCCAGGTTCGGATGAACGTCTCGGGCCGAATTTGTCGGCTAGTTTCCACCCGGCCCGGCGACATAGCCTCTGAGCTGCGTGGACACGGTGTGGTAACGGACAACTAAGCAAAAAATAAGGTCCGCCGTAGAGTGACCCGGCGCACCGGGTGAACCTTTCAGGGTCCGGGCACGAACCATCCAGTGCGCACCTGCGAGCGGTTTTGAAGGAGGAAGGCTCATGCGACACCGGGCAGCCCGCGTGGCGGCACTGGTCGCCGCGTCTCTGACCTGCGCCCTTGCCGGGTGGGCGGCGCCGGCCTCGGCCGACGTCGACGGCTTCGCCGTGAACATCGGCCAGGCGCCGGGGACCATCACCATCGGTAAGCAAGCGCGCACCCTCACGGCCGTCGCCACCACCGACCGGCAGCGGCGCTGCTTCAAGGTGCGCTGGGCGCTGGTGATCAAGACCGAGGGCATCAGCCTCGACCAGGTCCGGGTCAACCGCGTGGAAAACGGACAGACCTTCGCCGTACGCGCGCAGCTGCGCGACGACCAGGCCCGGATCGTCGACGTGCAGGCCGACCCCGGCGAGCTCTGCCGTAACCGGACGGTCACCGGCCGCTGGGACGTCTCGTTCGTCGGCCCCGACGACGGCCGGGTCACCTTCGAGGCGCAGGCGCTCGACGGCGCGCGCGAGCTGAGCTCGGCCGAGGCCAGCAGCCGGGTGGTCACCGCGGTCGCGGCGAAGCCCAGCGCCAGCGCGTCGGCCTCGCCGTCGGCGTCGCCGACCGCCGCGGAGGAGGCCGTCGCCGACGACCAGGCGACGCCGGCCGCGGACCCGACCTCGGCCGCGGCGCTCAACCCGGCCTCGGGCACCCCGAGCGTGCTCGGTCCCGGCCTGATCATCGGGGCGGTGCTGGTCTTCCTGGGCGTGGCGTTGCTGCTGCGCATCCGGACCCGCAACCGCAAGGAGGAGCAGCAGCCGGCCTGGCAGGCCCAGACGCAGAACCTGCCGACGGGCTTCTACTCGATGCCGCAGCGCCGCCGCCGTCGCTGATTTCTTAGTTAAGACTGTTTACGGATGCGGGCGCCGGAGGCTACCTTCGGCACATGCGCCGGATATCGATCCTCCTCGCTGCGCTCCTGATGCTCGGCGCCTGCGGCGGCGCGCCGTCGCCCGCGCCGGCCACCACCACGGCGGACACCAGCAGGGCGGGCGAACGGCACGCGGCGGCGGACGTCGAGTTCGTACGCGCGCTGATCCCGCACCACGAGGAGGGGATCGCGCTGGCCCGGGCGGCGGCCTCGCGGGCGCCGGCCCGGACGCTGGCCGAGGCCATCATCGTCACCCAGCAGGACGAGATCGTGCGCATGACGGGCTGGCTGCGCGAATGGGGCGCGGCGGGCCCGGGGGCCGCTTCGGCGCAGGCCGCCGCGCCCGGCACGGCTCCCGCCCCGGCCGCAACCTCGGAGGCGGCAAAGGCCCCGGCCGCGGCCATGGGCTCAGCGGCGGCCGCGACCTCGGGGGCAGCCGCGGCGGGCTCTGGGGCCGTGGCCCCTCCCCCGGGCGATCCGGTGCGGGCGCTGATCGCTCATCAGGAGGAGGCGATCAAGCTGGCGCAGGCGGAGCAGGCGAACGGGACGAATCCGGCGGCGCTGGCGTTCGCCAGGCAGGTGATCGAGTCGCGGGCGGCGCAGATCGAGCAATTGCGCGGCTATCTGAGCTGAGGCGCAGGCTGACCCGCGGCACCTCGCGCGTCCTCCCGCATGCCTTGGCGCCGGCTGGGCGGGGGCTGTGCATCGGATCACGGAATGCGTTCGAATGATCCACGATGGGTTGCCACGATGGGCGATTTCGCATAGAACTTCGTGCATGCGGCCCAGGGAGATCGCGCAGGCTTGGTTTGACATGTGCCGGGAGGGAGATGAGCGACGGTTCGCCGAGTTGGCCACCGAGGACTTCGTCTGCCACGGGCCGGGCGGCACGGGCGACCGGGAGACGTTCATCGACTGGCTGCACTGGTACCCGACCGCCTTCGCGGACCAGCGACCCACCCTCGAGGACGTGATCGCCGACGGTGACCGGGTGGTGGCGCGCTACGTGGTGCGGTCCACCTATCGGGGCGGCTATCTGGACCTTCCGGCGCGAGGGCAGCACGTCGAGGAGACCGGGATCATCATCTACCGGCTCGACGGCGGCCGGGTGGCCGAGACGTGGTTCGAGGGCAACGACCTCGAGGTGGCCCAGCAGCTCGGCGGCCGGGTGCAGATGCAACTGGACGACCGCCTCGGCTGACCGGCGCCAGGAAAGCGCTTGCCTGTATCGACGTTCGTTGATTGAATGGCTCGCATGGATCGACGAGTGGTGCTGCGGGCGGCCGTCGGTGGCGCGGTCGCCGGGGCGTACGGGATGGGCTTTTCCTCGACGGCCGAAGCCGGCGGCAAGCCGCCCCACCGGACCATCTTCGTCGCCGGGGACTCGACGGCCGCGACCTATGCCACCGCTGACGTGCCGCGGGCGGGCTGGGGTCAGGCGCTGCCGGTCTTTCTGCGGCCCGGGATCGGGGTGGTCAACGGGGCGCTGTCGGGGGCGAGCTCCAAGAGCTTCGCCGACCTCGGGCGGCTCACGCTGATCCTCGACGCGATCCGGCCGGGCGACGTACTGCTGATCTCTTTCGGGCACAACGACGAGAAGGCGGAGGATCCGGCGCGCTACACCGAGCCGTGGAGCACGTTCCAGGACTACCTGCGGCTCTACATCGACGGGGCGCGTCGCCGGCACGCCGAGCCGGTCCTGGTCACGCCGGTCGAGCGGCGGCGGTTCACGGCGGACGGGTATGTCTACCTGTCGCACGGCGACTATCCGGACTCGATGCGGGCGCTGGCCGCCACGACGCGGACGCCGCTGATCGACCTGACGGCGCTGTCGTTCGCGCTGTGGGCCAAGCGCGGCCCTGAGGGCACGAAGGACTACTTCCTGCACCTGGCCGCGGGCGAGTCGCCGAACTATCCGGACGGCGTCGTGGATAACACGCACTTCCAGGCGCACGGGGCGATCGAGGTGGCGCGGCTGGTCGCGCTGAACGGGTCGACCATCCCGGGGCGCGACTTCGAGGCGTTGGGGGAGACGTCGATCCCCGACGACTCGCTGGTGTGGCCGGCCACCCGCCCGGCCGAAAGCTGAAGATTCCGGATACTTCCGGTTAAAACGCGCAGAATGGTCGCGTGGAGGTACGCACCCGCGAGGGCGACGCCATCGGGCAAGCCCTCAACCAGGTCGCCACCCACCGCGCCCGCGTCACGATCGACGGCCGGGCGCGCTCGACCTGCACGTTCGCACCGCCGACCGGGATGGGTTCGGCACCATGCGGCTGCGGCTGGGCGGCGCCGGCTACGCGGCCGAGGTCGAGCCGCTCGGCTTCCGGTTCGCGGCCTACATCGCGGACGGGCACGCGTTGATCCGATTCGGTCGCGAGGAGCACGTCCTGGCGCGGGACGACGCCCTGCTGTTTCCGATCTCATCGCCCTACGGCGGCGAGTTCGGCCACTCGACGCTCGCCACGCTGAGCCTGCCGGTCGCCCTGGCCGGGGAGATCGCGGAGGCCGCGACCGGGCTGCCCGCGGCCGACCTGCGCTTCGAGGGCGCCCGCCCGGTCGACGACGCGGCCCGGCGGCGGTGGGTGGCCACCGCAAGTCACGTCGCCGACCAGCTGACCCAGCCGGGCGCCGAGCCGCTGCCGCTGGTCTGCGACCAGCTGGCCCGCCTGACCGCCGCCGCGATGCTCACCGTCCTCCCGAACACGACGATGTCGGCGCGCGCTCCCCGCGACGGCCGGGTCGCGCCGGCCGCCGTGCGCCGCGCGATGGCCTTCATGGACGCTCATCCCGGGTCGGCCCTGACGGTGAGTGAGGTAGCCACCGCGGCCGGGGTCGGGCCACGCGCCCTGCAGAACACCTTCCGCCGGCATTTCGGCATCACGCCGATGGGCTACCCTGCGACGGGTCCGCCTCGAGCGCGCGCACCGCGACCTGCAGGCGGCCGACGCGAACGAGGGCGCGACCGTGCGGGGCGCGGCGTTGCGATGGGGCTTCACGAACCCGAGCCGCTTCGCCGCCGACTACCGAGCCGCCTTCGGCCAATCCCCCCAGCCGCACCCTCCGCACCTGACCGCCGCACGCCACACGGGCGGACACCGCGGCCGAGCGGCGCGGCGCGCTTCAGAGGTTGGCTTTGAGCCAGGGCAGGAGGATCGGGAGGACCCGGTCGGTCTGCATGGCCACCATGTGGTCGGCGCCCGGGACTGTCTCGACGGTCCAGCCGAGCGCGATCAGCTCCGCCCGGTGGGCGACCAACGGCCCGGCGATGTCCACTACTAGGTTGTCCCACTGCGACCCGTACGCGATGGTGTCTTTCTCTCCCGCGAAAGCCAGCCGCGGGATGGTCAGCCCGGCGAGGGCCGCCCGCTCGTCGAAGTCCTGAAGCGACTCGTACATGGTCACGTACTGCTGGGTCTGGTCGGGCGTGCGGGTGAACGGGACGCTGTCCCAGTCGCCGGCGGTGGGCTCGCCGATCGGCTCGGGCGGGTTGAGCGCCATGCGGTGGGCGACGCGGGTGACGGCGAGCATCCCATCGTAGGGGCCGCCGAGCGGCGGGTAACCACCCATCGCCAACGCGGTGAGCCGGTCGGTGCGCACGGCCAGCTGGAGACCGGCGAGAGCGAGCCAGGAGTAGCCGTAGTAGGCGAATCGCTGGGCGCCGCCCGCGTCGGCGATGGCGAGCAGGTCCGCGGCCAGGGTGGCGGCCGTCAGCGTACGCGGCATGGGGTTGTCGGTCAGATGGGTCTCGTAGTCGGCGGCAATCACCCTCAGCCCGGCCGTCGCCAGGGCGGTGGCCAGGGTGTGGCCGGCGTTGGGGTCGGCGCCCCAGGCCCTGATCTCGTCGGCCGCCGGGCCCTCGAGGATGCGGGTGCCGACCGGCAGGAGCACCGCCCGGTCGTCGGCCGAGCCGAGCACGGTGACGTCGATGATGGATCCGTCGTGCAGTCGCGCGGTAGCCATGCAAAACACTATACACTGTAAGGACTATGGTGACACCCGACGTCGAAGCGCACGTCCGCCGGCTCTGGCGGCATCGCGGCACGACCCTGCCCACACCTCGCCGCGGGCCCCGCCAGCAGCTCGATCTCGACGAGATCCTGGACGTGGCGGTCGCCCTCGCCGACGCGGAAGGCCTCGACGCGGTCTCGACCCGGGCGGTCGCGTCGCGTTTCAGCAAGACGGCGATGGCGCTCTACCCCTACGTCGGCACCAAGGAGCAGCTGCTCGCGCTGATGCAGGACCACGCGTGCCCGCTGCCGGAGTGGACCGATCCGGGGACCGCCCTGGCCGACGATCTCGAGGCCTGGGCGATGGCGTTCTTCGCGGTCCACCTCGCGCACCCATGGCTGGCCGCGCTGTCGTGGGCCGATTCCGCCCAGGGCCCGCATGAGCGGGATTGGATGGAGCGCCTGCTGGGCGTCTTCGAGCGCTGGGCGGTGCCGTCGCGCTTGCGGCCGCAAGCGATCACTATGGCGTACGCGACGGTGCGCGCCTGCGCGGAGACGGCGGCCTCCTATCGACGTCTCGGGCCCTCGGGGGCGGCCGCCTGGCGGGAGCGCGCCGAGGCGACCGCGGCGCTGCTCCCCGGCCTGCCGGAGCGATATCCGCTCACCGCCGCCCTGCCGCCGGTGACCACCGAATGGTCGGACGCGCCGCGCGTTGGACTGGTGGCCGCCGCGCGGCTGCTCGCGTCAGCGCTGGGCGGCGGCGCACCCCGGTGACCAGCGCGGCTGCCCGGCGGCGCGCCTGTGCGGCCCCTCGTCAGCCGTACACCTCGGTGAGCTGCACGTCGAGCACCGTGATGATCCGGCCGAAGGTCCAGTAGTAGCCGATCACCTGCAGGACCTCGACGATCTCGCGCTCGCTGAGGATCCCCCGCACGGCGCCGAAGAGCTCGTCGGACACGGTCGTCGAGCGCAGCACCTCGACGGTGAAGCGCAGCAGCGTCCGGTCGTGGTCGGAGAGCTCGGGACTGTCGATCCAGCGCGCCCGGATCAGCTGCTGCAACCGGTCCTCGACGCCGTTGTCGCGGGCCATCGGCTCGTGCTGGGCGAGCTCGAACGAGCAGTCGGTGTAGACGGCCACGGTCAGGATCACCATCTCGCGGGAGCGCCCGGGCAGCTCGAGGTCGCTGAACTGGGTCCGCGCCATCTTCACGAACAGGTCCATCGTGCCGACGCCGTGGCTCAGCACCTTGATCATCTCGTCCGGCGGCGACGCGGCCACCAGCTCGCGCACCTGGTCGGTGAAAGTAGCCGGATCGGGATCGCCCAGCCGGGCCATCAGTGCTCCCCGCCCTCGACGTCGAAGCCGGTCTCGGTGAGGCGGCGGAACCGGCCGTCCTCGGCGAACTCGCCGAATATGTACACCTCACGCCGGGACACGGTGCCGTCGTTCAGAGTGATCTCGTTGAGGTGCCGCTCGGCGTAGCGCTTCCCGTCGGTGATCTCGTCGAGGACGGTGACCGTGCCGCCCGCGATCGCGGCCCGGGTGCGGG
Source organism: Actinoplanes sp. CA-142083 (assembly GCF_050942195.1). Classification (NCBI taxonomy): domain Bacteria; kingdom Bacillati; phylum Actinomycetota; class Actinomycetes; order Micromonosporales; family Micromonosporaceae; genus Actinoplanes; species Actinoplanes sp. CA-142083. Next base: position 4,046,428 of record NZ_CP192076.1, on the reverse strand, counting down.
CGACCATCTCGGCGAAGGCGGCCCGGCCGAGCGTCCGGCCGTCGCTGCGGTGGGTGTATTCGGGGGCGTAGTAGGTGTCGAGGGCCTCGGCCAGGTCCTGGTGCGGCTCGAGGGCCACGGCGCGGAGCGCGTCGCTGATCCGTACGGTCATGGATCCGTCCTTCCTGTTCGCCCGGACCTACGGGCGCGGTAGGGCGCGGTTCAGCGCTGTGGCGCATGGCACCGGGCTTATGAATGGCGTGGGAAAGGCTGTCAATTTCCTATGGAAATGACGCGCGCCGATCAATTCCGCCATTTCCGATCGATCCTCATCGGCGGGCGGCGCAGGGCACGGGGAACAGCACCGGCTTCGAACAGGCCATGCAGATCCCGCCGGCGGACGACGTGCAGCTGACCAGGGGCACGGGATGGCGTTCTCATTCACGCCGGCCGAGATGGGCCTCTCCTCCGGGCAGTTGGCGCTGAGCTTGCTCGGCTCCAACCTGGGCATCGAGCTTCTGCTGGTCGCGCTGGCGCTGTTCCGCCTCGCCGCGCCGCCATTGCCACACTCTGCCCCGCCAGCCCACCCGGCCCGACAATTCCGAAATGTCCGGCAGGCAGGAGAAAGGGCCCGCGATCGAGGGGATGGCCCGGCAAAGCGGGCTGGCCCGGGACCGCGGGCTGGCCCGGGACCGCGGACTGGCCCGGGACCGCGGACTGGGCCGGATCGGCAGGCCGGCCCGGGTCGGCGGGCCGGCGTGTCGTGGGGCTAGGAGTTGAAGCCGACGCCTGCCTCGGTCAGCGCGGCGGCCAACCCGGGATGCTGTTCTGCCAGTGTCTCCAGGCGGCGTACCTCGCGGGGGCGGGCCACCCGCATGATCTCGCTGACGAGGGTCTCGCCGGCGCGAGGGCTGGCGAGGACGGCACGCAGGACGCGCGACTGGAGGTCGGTCTCCAGCTCGGTCAGGCTTCGGACGAACAGCGAGGCCAGCAAGTCGTCGCGTTTCGCGCCCAGGTTGGTGAGCTCGGTGGCGATCAGGCATTGCAGCGCCAGGGCGCGGCCCCACGCATCCGCGTTGGCGATCACCTGGTCGATGACCGCCAGCACGTCCTGCGCCCGCAGGCGTGTGACGTCGGCCAGCAGGGAGCGCAGCAGAACCGTCGCGGCGCGGCCGTCGCCGGCGTCGAGGGCGGCGACGGCGTTCGCGGCGCGGTGGTAGGCGTACGCCAGCTCGGTCAGGTCCACGGCCATCGCCGAGGTCAACCAGAGGTGGATCAGGCTCCGGGCGACCGACTCGCGGGCCGGCAGACCCACGAAGGTCTTGACCGTGTCGGGCATCTGCCGGAGGACCGGCTCCAGGGTGTGCAGGAGGGCGTCGTCGCTGAGGTTGTTGCTCAAATGCATCGACTTGAGCGCGGGGCCGAGCGGGAAGTTGCCGACGTAGTCGGACGGGAGCGGATCGAGGCCGGGTGGAACGCGGTTGGACCAGTCGGCGTCGACGGGCTCCACGGCGGTGTCGCCCGAGTCGATGATGAGGTCGCGGCGGCCCTCGTGCCAGTCGCGGCGGACCGTGACGTTTTCGAGGGCCTCAAGCCACATGCCGCCGGGGCAAGCCGCGCGCCACTGCAGGGCCGTTCCGCGCAGCCAATCCGCCGGGTCGGCGGCCAGGGTGAAGAGCTCGGAGGCGCGCAGTTCGCCGCCGCAGGCCAGGACGAGCAACACCAGGTTGAGCGAATGGATGGCCATCCAGTGGTCGATGCGCTTGTCGACGGGCTGGTAGCGGCTGGGGGTGAAGGTCGGGCGGGTGACGGCCTGGGACGTGCGGCGGACCAGGACCGCGCGGAGGGTCTCGCGCTCGTCGTCGCCGATGAGGCCGCGAACGAAAGGCAGCACGGTGTTGCGGACGGTCAGCGGGGTGAAGCCCAGCAGAGCTTGGAGCGGGTCGTCCTCCTGGTGGCCGCGCAAGCGCAGGCCGCGTGCGGCCACCGCCTCGCGGGCGGCCACCTCGCGCAGCGTCTGCACGAGGAGGCGGGCGATGAGGTACTCGCCGAAGGTGGCGTGCAGGAACTCGTACGTATGGAGGTCTTTCTCGTCTCTTCTGGCCTGACCTCGGTGGATGAAGAAGAAACGGCCGACCATCTCCTGACCGGCGGTGAGCGGCGTGCGGAAGCCGGCCGCGTCGGGCACGCGGGAGGGCGCCAGATCGAGGCCGGCCAGGTCGTCGTCGAGCTCGGCGGCGGTGACCCACAGGCGGTTGCGGTTGAACATGGCGAACGCGACGACCGCGAGCCGGGTCAGCTCCTCCTCGACCAGCTCGGCGGTGCGGTCGGCGTGGACGCGCTCGACCTCGCGCTGGGCGAACCTGGTCAGCAGGCGCTCGTAGAGCTGGCCGCCGTCGAGGGCGGCGGCGTCGTCGCGCAGGGCGTTGGCGTCGGCGTCGTAGAGGGCCAGCATCAGCAGGAGCAGTGGCTGCTCGGCCAGGCCACGGAAGCGGGCCAAGGTCAGCACCCCGGGGTCGAGCGGGGCGGGGAGGCGGCCGCGGTTGGCCTCGTTCCAGACACCGGCCCAGCGCTCGATCTGGTGGTCGTCGAACGGCTCGAGGCGGACGACCAGGGTGCCGCCGGGCAGCCGGGCCCAGTCGGCGACGGCGATCCGGCTGGTCACCATCACGGCCACCGGGCGGTCCAGGGCGGCCTCGCGCTCCTGGAACTCGGCGACCCGCTCCAGGAAGTTGGACTGGTGCACGCCGGTGGTCTGGAGCAGCTCGTCGAGGCCGTCGAGGAGGATCACCGGCAGCGCCTCGCCGGACTCGCGGGCCAGGGCGGCCCAGGCGACGGTCTCGCCGATCGCGCGGCGCAGGGCGAACTCGACCTGACCCTGGAGGTCGGCCTCGGCGGGGACGTCACGCAGCGGGACGCGTACGACGAAGAAGTCGCTCGCCGGGAGCCGGGCGGCGAGGATCTTGGTGAGCGAGGACTTGCCGGCGCCGGGCTGGCCGAGCAGGAGCATCGGCGCCTCGACGGCTTGCGCGGTGGTCAGGTAGGTCGCGAGGAAGGTGTCGACGTCGGACCGGACGGTGGTGTCCGACCACCAGGTCTCGGCCGACGGGCGGGCGGCGGGGTCGGCCTCCTTGACCCGGAAACGCGGGTCGATGTAGGCCTCGCCGAGCTTGGGGAGGGCGAGGCGGCCGGCGTCGCCGCTGAGCACGGGCCGGGACAGCTCGGCGCGGTAGACGCGGTCCAGGGCGGCGCGGTGGGCGCTCGGGTCGGCGCCGGAGGTGGTGCGCAGCAGGAGGGATTCGAGGCGTTCCAGGCTGCGGGCGGCGGCGCGGGACTCGAGCCTGCCGGCCCAGATCGCGAACTCGGGGATCTCCTCGGCGAGCCGCCGATGCGACCGGTCGTAGAGCTCGACGGCCCGGCGTGACACCCGGTTCGGCGCCGCCGACATCCGGCGGTACCAGGCGGACAGGTCGTTCAGAAGCTGGTCGTAGGAGCGATCCGCGGACGGCATCGGGATCCTGCTCGAGATGAGGCGGTAGATGACGTCCTCGCCGGGCGGCACGCCGATCCGCCGCAACTGCTCGTTGCGACTCAGGCCCGCGTCCTCCGGCAGAAACTCGTCCAGGGCGTCGAAGAAGGCGGTCACGACCAGCACGGCGTGCGCGGCGAGGAGTCGCTGACTGCGGTCGTGGCGCCCCAGACCCCGTACGGAATCATTGATTTTGGCGGTCAGCAGACCGCTCAGCCGGACCATCTCGGCCTTGGCGTCGAAGAAGCCGAGCGCCGCCTCGCTCCCGCCCAGCGTCGCGACGCTCAGCAGACCGCCCAGCAGGTTGTCGATCGTCGTCGCCAGCGGGCCCTTGCCGCCCAGGAGCTTGACGGCGTCGGCATAGGACAGTCCCTTCGGCATCCGACCATTCTGGCCGAGCTACGCCACGGCGGGGACCCGGGTGAAGTCGGGCTCCGCGACCGGCCGGCCGTAGAGATAGCCCTGCAGGTAGCGGTAGCCGAGCGCGGTCAGGGCGGCGGCCTGCTCGGGCGTCTCCACTCCCTCGGCCACCGCGGCCAGGCCGAGGCCGCCGCTGAGCCGGATCAGCGCCTCGGCGATCACCGCCTGCCGCCCGGCCGAGGTGATGTTGTCGACGAACGACTTGTCCACCTTGATGGTGTCGACCGGAACGGTCTGCAGCAGCCCGAGCGACGAGTGCCCGGTGCCGAAGTCGTCGAGCGCGATCCGCACCCCGAGCGCCTTCAGCTCGTGCAGCGCGGTCACGGCCGGACCGCCCTCGAACACCGCCGTCTCGGTCACCTCGACGGCGAGGCAGGAGGCCGGGAGCCCGGTCGCGGCCAGCACCGAGGCCACGAACGACGCGAAGCCGGGACGGGCGAGCTGCTTGGCCGACACGTTGACGCTGACCCGGGAGGGCGCGTCGGTGCCGAACGACGCCCGCCAGGTGGCCAGCCGCAGGCAGGCGGTCCGCAGGACCCATGCGCCCAGCTCGACGATCAGGCCGTTCTGCTCGGCGACCGGGATGAACTCGGCGGGGCTGACCATCCCCCGGACCGGGTGCTGCCAGCGCACCAGCGCCTCGACGGCGTGCACCCGCCCCGAGGGCATCTCGACGATCGGCTGGTAGACCATGTGGAACTGCCCGGCGTCCAGGGCGGTGCGCAGCTCGGCCCCGAGCCGGGCGTACGCGGTGGAGCGCTCGTCGAGCGCCGGGCTCCAGCGGCGCACCGGCGTTCCGGCGAGCTTCGCCGCGTGCATCGCGGACTCGGCCTGGCGCAGCAGCTCGACCGGGCCGAGGCCGTTGCCGCCGGCCAGCCCGACGCCGACGCCGACGAGCAGGTCCCACCCGTCGGCGGTGACCGGGGTGCGCAGCGCGGACACGAACCGGTCGGCCATCTCCCGGGCGTCGTCGGCGCTGGCGTCCGGCAGCAGCACCGCGAACTCGTCGCCGCCGATCCGGGCGACCAGCGCGCCGGGCGGCGCGGCGCCGACGATCCGCTCGGCGAGGGCGGCCAGCACCCGGTCGCCGGCCGGGCGGCCGAGCTCGTCGTTGACGTTCTTGAACTCGTTGAGGCCGAGGAGAGCCATCTGCGGATGCGCGCCGGCGGGCAGGTCGCGCAGGTGCTGCTCGAGGAGCCGGCGGTTGGCCAGGCCGGTCAGATCGTCGGCCATCGCGAGCCGCTCCAGCTCGCCGGCCTGCCCGCGCAGCGTGCGCATGAACTGCGACATCCGCACGGTGACCAGCAGGAAGAGCAGAACCGATCCGATCGCCAGCGCGCGCCGGTCGATGCTGTCGTGGCCGACGGCGGGCACCAAGAGCAGGGCCGGGGCGATCATGGTGGCGGCGCCGAAGGCGACCAGCCGGGTCGGGCGGACACCGTCTTTGTGCGCTCCGCCGGCCTCGGGCGCCGTCATCGACGGGTGCAACGCCGCCGCGCCCCAGCAAAGGTAGGACAGCAGGAACCCGGCGTTGATCCAGGGGACGTCCGCGTCCCAGTAGAGGGACACCAGGGAGAACGCGGTGTCGGCCGCGAGGACCAGCAGGGCGGCGACGCCGATCAGGCGGGTGGCGGCGGTGCGGCCGCCGGACCCGGTGAACAGCCGGGCGAGCATGGCCAGCAGCAGAACGTCGGCGGCCGGGTAGGTCGTGCTGATCCACCGCTCGAACATCGAGGTCGCCGACCCGGCCGCGATCGGGTGCAGGACGAAGACCCAGAAGGCGAGGCCGAGCCCGATGGCGATGATCGCGGCCTCGAGGATGCCGCCGGAGCTTTCGCCGCCGCGCCGCCGTACGAGCAGGACCAGCCCGACGACGACCGCGGGATACGACGCGAGGTAGAACACGTCCGCGAGCGACGGGTACGGCTCCTGGTGCAGGACGAGGTCGTAGTACTCGTAGACGAGGTCGCCCACCACCGAGACCAGCTGGCCGGCGGCGAACCAGTACCACATGGCGGGCCGCTCGGGCCGGTGCAGGCGCACGCCGGCCAGGATGGCGAGACCCGAGACGAGGCCGATCACGTTGTAGGCGAACGTGGCGGCGAGCGAGCCCGAGGGCAGCATGAAATAGCCGATGATCACGGCGAACCCGCCGGCGACCCACCATTGCCAGATCCTCGCTTGCCTCACGTCCGTGTATCGGCAGCGCCCGCTCCCACATGAGGGACCTTCTTCACCCTTTCGCACCGCACCACAACCCATTTCGAGGTGGGGGTGCCGCTCTCGGCAGCCTGCGAATCGAGGGGGACGAGTGGGTTCGTTTCGGGGTAGTAGGCCGCCACGCACCCCTTGGGGGTCGGGTATTCGACCAGGCGGAAGCGGTCGGCGCGCCGCTCGACGCCGTCTTCCCACTCGGAGATCAGGTCGACGTGGTCGCCGTCGGCGAAGCCCAGCTCGGTGAGGTCGGCGGCGCTGATGAACAGGACCCGCCGGCCCGACCTGATGCCGCGGTAGCGGTCATCCAGGCCGTAGATGGTGGTGTTGAACTGGTCGTGGCTGCGCAGGGTCTGCAGGACGAGCCGGCCTGGGGGCACGCTCAGCACTTCCAGAGGGCTGACGGTGAAGATCGCGCGGCCCGCGGCGGTCGGGAAGGTGCGATGATCGCGGGGGCCGTGCGGCATGGTGAAGCCGCCGGCTGTGCGGATCTTGTCGGCGTAGCCTTCGCAGCCCGGTACGACGCGGCCGATCCTTTCACGGATCTCGTCGTAATTGTCCGAGAAATCCGCCCATATTATTTCATTTCCGGCGATTGACGCGCCGATGCCGCAGACGATCGCCACCTCCGAGCGCAGCAGCGGGCCGGCCGGCGCCGAACGACCCCGCGAGGCATGTACCGCCGACATCGAGTCCTCGACCGTCACCCGCTGCACTCTCCCGCCGGTCAGGTCGCGCTCGGTGCGCCCCAGCGTGGGCAGGATCAGCGCCGTCCGGCCCGCGTCGACGTGACTGCGGTTGAGCTTGGTCGAGATCTGCACGGTCAGCGCCGCCTTGCGCATCGCCGCCGCCGTGACGTTCGTGTCCGACATGGCCGCCACGAAGTTGCCGCCCAGGGCGATGAAGACCTTCGCGCGCCCGTCCCGCAGCGCCCGGACGGCGTCGGCCGCGTCGTACCCGTGATGCCGCGGCGGCTCGAACCCGAACTCGTCCCGCAACCGGTCGAGGAAGATCGCCGGCGGCTTCTCCCAGATCCCCATCGTGCGGTCGCCCTGCACGTTCGAGTGCCCGCGCACCGGGCACAGCCCCGCCCCCGGCTTGCCGATCATGCCCTGCAGCAGCGTGACGTTGACGAACTCCTTGATCGTCGCGACCGCGTTGTGGTGCTGCGTGATCCCCATCGCCCAGCAGTGCACGATCCGCTTCGAGGAGGCCAGCATGCCGGCCGCCTCCTCGATCTCCGCCCAGGTCAGGCCGGTCGCGCGCAGCACCGCCCCACGGTCGAGCTCCCGGATGTGCTTTTTCCAAGATTCAAAGCCGATGGTGTACGCCTCGACGAAAGCACTGTCGATCGCCGACTCGTGGGCCGTCACCAGCAGATGACCGATCGCCTGCCAGAGCGCCAGATCACCGTTGGACCGGATACGCAGCAGCTTGTCGGCGAGCCCGGTGCCGTGGCCGGCCAGCCCGCGCGCCTTCTGCGGGTTGTCGAAGCGCAGCAGCCCCGCCTCGGGCAGCGGGTTGATCGCGAGGATGCGGGCGCCGTTGCGCTTGGCGATCTCGAGCGCCGTGAGCATGCGCGGATGGTTGGTGCCCGGGTTCTGGCCCGAGACCACGATCAGGTCGGCCTCGTGCAGGTCCTGCAGCGACACCGAGCCCTTGCCGACCCCGATCGTGCCGGCCAGGCCGACGGAGGTGGACTCGTGGCACATGTTCGAGCAGTCGGGCAGGTTGTTGGTGCCGTAGGAACGCGCCAGCAGCTGGTAGAGGAAGGCGGCCTCGTTGCTGGCCCGCCCGGAGGTGTAGAAGATCGCCTCGTCCGGGCTGTCGAGGGCGTTGAGGTGCGCGCCGATCAGGGCGAACGCGTCGGCCCACGAGATCGGCTCGTAGTGGTCGCCCCCGTCGCGCCGGACCATCGGGTGGGTGAGGCGCCCCTGCTTCTCCAGCCAGTAGTCGGTGCGGCCGGCCAGGTCGGTGATCGAGTGCTCGGCGAAGAAGGCCGGGCCGACCGTGTCGCGGACGCCCTCCCAGGAGACCGCCTTCGCACCGTTCTCGCAGAACTCGGCCGTGTGGCGGTGGCCCTGCGGGTCGGGCCAGGCGCAGCTCATGCAGTCGAAGCCGTCGGCCTGGTTGAGCGTCAGAAGATTGCGCGCGGTCTTGACCGGCCCCATCTGCCGCAGCGCCCGGCCCATGCTGACCTGCACCGCCTTGAGCCCGGCCGCGTGATCGGCCGGCGGCCCGACCCGCAGCCGGCTCTCCTCGGGATCGATGGGCGGCTCGGACGTCGGGTGCATCGGCGCTCCAGCGGGCTCATGTTGACGACGTGACTGCGTCGTCACTCGGTCAGGCAGTACCGCGGCGCCTGGTTGAGGTTGTCCTTGGTGATCAGGTCTATCGGAACATAATCGATCTTGGTCACGGGCTCCTTGTTGAGCAAGCTAAGTGTGTTCTCCACGGCCTTCTGCCCGAGCTTCGACGCGGGGTTGGATACGGTCGCGCCGAGGCGGCCCTCCTTGATCGCCGCGAGGCCGGCGTCGGTGCCGTTGACGGTGGCGATCTTCACGTTCTTGTGGGCGGCCGCGAAGGCCTGCTGCACGCCGAAGGCCATGTCCTCGTTGACGACGAAGGCGTACGCGATGCCGGGGTGGTCTTTGATCATTTTGGCGGCGACGGCCTTGGCCTTGGCGCGGTTGAACATGCCGGGTGCGGTCGCCACGACCTTGATGTTCTTGGGCAGGCCGTCGGTGAAACCCTTCACGAGCAGGTCGGACGCGGCGCCCGGCGCGCCCGCGATGATCCCGGCCTGGCGCGGCGCGCCGACCGCGTCGTTGCTGACCCAGCCCGCGTCGAGCAGGCCGACCTGGTTGAGGTCGACGGCGACGGCGCCCATGATCGTCGAGGTGTCGTCGGGCGACACCGAGGTCAGGAAGATCGGGATCTTCGCCCGGCCGGCCCGCTCGATGTCGGCCTTGAGCGCGCCGGTGTTGACGGTCTGCACGATGATCGCGTCGACGCCCTGCTTGATCATGCTGTCGATGTTGGCCAGCTCGGTCCTGGCGTCCTGCTTGGAGTTCGCGCTGATCAGCTTGACGCCGCGCCGGGTGGCCGCGCCCTCGACCGAACGTTGCAGGCACGTGTGGAACTCGGTGCTGCCCCCGTTGACGAACCCGAGCGTGATGACCGTCTTCGTCGGCGCGCTCTCGGAGGCCGCGACGTCACCGCACGCACTCAGCGTTCCGGCACCCAGGGTTATCGCCATCGCCGCACCCAAAGCGCGGCCCGCATGTCCTGACACGGCGCAAGAACGTAACAACTGTGTGATTTTCCCAGCACCGTCCGTTGTGCACGCTAAGCCTGCACGATCCGCAATGTCCGCTCGGCGAGAAGCCCGCCGACGCCCGGCAGGAGAGCGAGCAGCCGCGGCCGGCCACGCCGGGTAGCGGCCAGGGTCGCGCCGATCACTGAGAGATACGCGCAGCCGTGCAGGGGGCCGACCAGCGTGGCGACGGGGCCGAGGTGCACGGTGGCGAGGTTGGCCAGCAGCAGGAGCAGCGAGATCAGCTCGACCCGGGCGGCGATGCGCAGCAGCACGGTCACGCTCCCGTCGTGGAGCCGGGGCGGACGATCATCAGGACCACGACGATCGCCCAGAGCAGATTGAAGACCCCGGCGACCATGCCGAGCCGCGCGGGCGCAATCGGGGCGCCACCGAGGGACGGTGCACCGGGGGCAGGGTCGCCGGGGGCGGTGGCGAGGGCTGTGGCCTGGGTGGGCAGCACGGCGAAGGCGAGGACGGCGGCGGCGATCGCGGTGAGGACGATGGAGACGATCAGCCAGGCGTCGCCGAGGACGCCGAGGGAGCTCGCGGTGGCCAGCCCGAAGAGCGGGACAGCGACGCCGAGCAGGGCATACACGCGGCAGATGCGGTGCAGCGTCCGCATGGTGTCGCGGTCGCCGCGGCGGAGGGCGGCGGGGAACATGCTGGCGGCCACCGTCACCGGACCGATCGCGATGATCGCGGCCAGCACGTGCAGCGAGAGCAGGACTTTTGTCACGGCAAGTCACGCTATGAGCGCGATCGCCAACCCGGAAGTGGCGGGAATGCCATAGGCCAACGGATTTCAGCCAGTACCGTGGGCGGCATGCATCGCGTCGTCGTGCTCGCGCTGGACGGGGTCATACCCTTCGACCTGGCCACCCCCATCGAGGTCTTCGGACGGCTGCGGCTCCAAGGCGACGTCAAGGCCTATGACGTACGGGTGTGCGCGCCCACCCCGGAGGTGCATGCCGGCCAGTTCACCCTGCGGGCCCCGCACGGGCTGGAGGCTCTCGAGGAGGCGGACACGATCATCGTCCCGGGCCGCGAGGAGCCTGCTGACGACGTACCCGAAAAGGTCTTGATCTCGCTGCGGACGGCCGCGGCGCGCGGCACCCGGATCGCCTCCATCTGTGTCGGCGCGTTCGTGCTGGCCGCGACCGGGCTGCTGGACGGGCGACGGGCCACCACGCACTGGCTCGGCGCATCGTCCTTCGCCGCGATGTTTCCGAAGGTGGATCTCGACCCGGCCGTGCTCTACGTCGACGAGGGACAGTTCCTGACCTCGGCGGGCGCGGCGGCGGGACTCGACCTGTGCCTGCACCTCATCCGCACGGATCACGGCTCGGCGGTCGCCGCCGACGCGGCCCGGCTCTCGGTGATGCCGCTGGAGCGCGAGGGCGGGCAGGCCCAGTTCATCGTGCCGGAGCAGCCGCCGGCGCCGCGCGGGTCGACGATGGAACCGCTGCTGCGGTGGCTCGGGGAGAGCGCGGGACGGGATCTGACGCTCGACGAGATCGCGGCGCACGCCGGGATGAGCACGCGCACGCTCAACCGGCGGTTCCGCGAGCACACCGGCACGACGCCGCTGCGATGGCTGCACCTGGCGCGGATCCGCCGGGCGCAGCACCTGCTTGAGACCACGACGCAGGCGGTCGACCGGATCGGCGGGGCGGTCGGCTTCGGCTCACCGACCGCGTTCCGCGACCGTTTCAAGCGGGTCGTCGGGACGAGCCCGCAGCGTTACCGTCAGGCCTTCCAGACATCCAGGACGAACCATTCATCGTCGTGATGAATCACGCTCTCCAGCCCTAGCTCGGCCAAGACGGAGTGGGCGTGCGCGCCGTCCCAGGTCTCGCCACTGCGGTCCCGGTAGTGCACGGCGACGATCTCGCCGCCCGGCTCGAGACGGGCGCGCAGGCCGGTGAGCAGGTCGTTCAGATCGTCGGCCGACAGGTAGTAGAGCAGGTCGCCGATGACGATGAGGTCGAAGGTGCCCGAAGGCAGGTCAGCCGGCAGGATCGCCCGTTCCACCGTGACGTGGGGAAAGTCACGCACCGCCTCGGCAGCCGTGCGCACCGCCTCGGGCACCGCGTCCACCGCGAGGATCTCGTCGCAGCGCGGCGCGAGCAGCCGGGTGAGCAGGCCGACCGCGCAGCCGGGCTCGTAGCAGCGGCGGTACCGCTCGCGCGGCAGGCTCGCCATGGTCACGGCGTATTTGCGCTGGTCGGACCACTTGCTGGCATTGTCCCAGGGGTCGGTCTTGGCCTCGTACATCCCGACGAAGTGGTCCAGCGAGACCGACCGGTCGGGCGGCCGCGGCGCGTCGTGTTCTCGGGTCACGATCTGGAATTCTTCCAGTCGGGTCCCGGACTCCGTAGTTCAGCCGCTTGCCCGCCATGGCTAGCGTTGCCGGACGTGCGGGTCAGGCTTCTCGGGCCGGTCGACGTCACGGCGGGGGGCGCCGCGCGGTCGGTCGCCGGTGTTCGCCGGCAGGCGGTCCTCGCGGCCCTCGCCCTGGCGGCGGGCCACGTGGTCAGCACCGACCGGCTCGCCGACCTGGTGTGGGGCGACGCGGCCCCGCCGACGGCGGCGAACACACTGCAGAGTCACGTCTCCTACCTGCGCCGCGTCCTCGGCGAACGCGGCGCCATCCTCGCCCGCCCACCGGGCTACCTGCTCGACCTCGGCAACGAGCCGACCGACGTCGCCGCCGCCGAGCGGCTGATCGACCAGGCGGCGGAGTGCGCCGAGCCGGGTCGCCGGGCGAGCCTGCTGCGCGCGGCGATCGAGCTGTGGCGCGGGCCGGCCCTGGCCGACCTGCCGGGCTTCGAGCGCGAGGCGCAGCGCCTCGACCAGCTGCTGCTGCGCGCGCGGCGGCAGCTCGTCGACGTGCGGCTCGAGCTGGGCGAGCACGCGGCGCTGCTGGGCGAGCTCGGTGAGCTGTGCCGGCAGGACCCGCTCGACGAGGAGATGGCCGGGCGGCTGATGCTGGCCCTCTACCGAGCCGGGCGGCAGGCGGACGCGCTCGACGCGTACCGCCAGCTGCGGGCCACGCTCCGCGAGGACCTCGGCATCGACCCGGGCCCGGCGGTCCGCGACCTGGAGTCGGCGATCCTGCGCCAGGACCCGGCCCTCGACCTGCCCGCCGCACCGGTCGCCGCGACCGTCCCGGCCCAGCTGCCGCTAGCCGTGGCCACGTTCGCCGGCCGCTCCCGCGAGATGGCCGAGCTCGACCGGCTGCTGGACGAGCCGGCCGCGCACTCCGTGGTCATCTCGGCGGTCTCCGGCACCGCCGGGGTCGGCAAGACCGCCCTCGCGGTGCGCTGGGCGCACCGGGCCGCCTCCCGGTTCCCCGACGGGCAGCTCTACTGCGACCTGCGCGGCTTCGACCCGGGCGGCCAGATCATCCACCCCTGCGACGCGCTGCACGGGTTCCTCACCGCGCTCGGGATCCCCGCCGATCGGATCCCCGACCCGGTGGAGTCGCGCTCCGCGCTGTTCCGCAGCCTGCTCGCGGGCAAGCGGGTGCTGGTGCTGCTGGACAACGCGCGCGACGTCGAGCAGGTGCGGCCGCTGCTGCCCGGCTCCCCCGGCTGCCTCGTCGTGGTGACCAGCCGCAACCAGCTCACGCCGCTGCTCGCCATCGAGGGGGCGCGGCCGGTGACCCTCGACGTGCTCTCCACCCTGGAGGCCCGCGACCTCGTGGTCGGGCGCATCGGGCGGTCGCGGGCCGCGGCCGAGCCGGAGGCGGTCGGCGAGATCGTGGAGAGCTGCGCCCGGCTGCCGCTGGCGCTCGCCATCGCCTGCGCCCGGGCCGCCGCCCACCCGGAGCTTCCGCTGGCCAAGCTGGCCGGCGAGCTGCGGGACGCGGCCGGGCCGCTGGACGCCCTCGACGGCGGCGACTGCGGCACCGACCTGCGGGCGGTCTTCTCCTGGTCGTACCGGCGGCTCGACCCGCCGGCGGCCCGGCTGTTCCGGCTGCTCGGTCTGCTCCCGGGGCCGGAGGTGACGGCGTCGGCGGCGGCCAGCCTCGCCGCGCTGCCCCTGGCCCGGACCCGGACGCTGCTGGCCGGGCTGGCCGAGGCGCACCTGATCACCGAGAAGACGGCGGGCCGGTTCTCGGCGCACGACCTGCTGCGCGCGTACGCCGCCGAGCTGGCCCGGCTGACCGACCGGGTCGACGCGCTGCGGTCGGCGCAGCACCGGCTGCTCGACCACTACACGCACAGCGCGCACCGGGCCGCCGCTCTGGTGCACGAGCCCTCCGACCCGCTCACGCTCGACCCGCCGCGCGACGGGGTCACCCTGGCCTCGCTGGCCGACCGGCCGGACGCGCTGTGCTGGTTCGGCGCGGAATACCCGACGCTGGTCGCGGCGATCGAACGGGCCGGGGACGAGGGCTTCGACGCGTACGTGTGGCGGCTGGCCCTGATCTTGTGGGACTTCCAGGATCGGCAGGGCCGGTGGCACGACCTGTCCGCGTCGATGGCGAACGCGCTGGCCGCCGCGTACCGGATAGGCGATCGCGACGCCCAGGCCCGCATCCACCGCCGCGCCGCCGTGGCCGCGCGGCGTCTCGGCCGCGGCGACGACGCCGAAGGGCACCTGCGGCAGGCGCTCGCCCGCTACCAGGAGCTGTCCGACCGGGCCGGCGAGGCGCGCATCGTCTTCAGCCTCACCGTGCTCTTCGACCAGCAGGACCGGCACGCCGACGCGCTGCGGCACGCGCGGATGGCCTTCGACCTGCACCAGGAGCTCGGCGACCGGCGCGGGCTGGCGTCGGCGACCAACGCGATCGGCTGGTGCCTGTCCCGGATGGGCGACTACGAGGAGGCGGCGATCCACTGCCGCCGGGCGCTCGAGGAGCACCGGGCCATCGGCGACGAGGAGGGCGAGGCGGAATCGCTGGACAGCCTGGGGATGGTCCACCACCACCTCGGCGAGCACCGGCAGGCGGTGGCCGACTTCGAGGGCGCGCTGCGGATGTTCCGGCAGGGCGCCGACCGGTGGGCGCAGGCGCAGGTGCTCGGCCACCTGGGCGACGCGCACCTGGCGGCCGGCGCGCCGGAGGCGGCCCGCGGCTCGTGGCGGGAGGCGCTCGCGATCCTGCATTCGCTGTCCCACCGCGACGCCGACGCGGTGCGCGCGAAGCTCGACAGCCTGCGCTGAGCCCGCGGTCACGTTTCAGGCGCGCATCAGGGCCGCTCCAGCGCCGCGCGCCATCGTGCCTGATGAGGTCAACCAGGCTCTTCGCTCTCTCCGTAGCCGTCGTGGGCGCGCTGGCGCTCACCGGCGCGGCGCAGGCGGCCCCGGTGACGTGGCCGCAGTTCGGGCATGATGCCGCCAAGTCCGGCGCCAGCTCGCCCTGCCCGCGACCGGCTGCGGCAGCGACAGCTGCGACCCGCTCTGGACGGCGAAGCTGACCAACGGCGCCCACACCACCCCGGCGGTGTCCGGCGGGCTCGTGTTCATCTCGACGGCCGGCTCGGCCGACAACGGCCTCGGCGTGCTCTCCGCGTTCCGCGCGGCCGGCTGCGGCAAGCCGACCTGCGATCCGGTGTGGACGGCGCCGGTGCCCAACACCGCGTCCTCGCCGACCGTGTCCAACGGCATCCTCTACATCGTCTCCGGCGACGGCCGGCTGCTCGCCTTCACCTCGAACGGCTGCGGCCGGTCGACATGCGCGCCACTGTGGACGGGCAATCTCAAGTCGTCCTCGAACGGCGCGCCGGCCGTCGCGAACGGGCTGGTCTACGCGACCTCGGCGGAACGGCTGGTGGCGTTCCGGGCCGCCGGCTGCGGCCTGAAGACGTGCCCGCCGGTCTGGGCGAGCCGGCCGGTGGCCGGCTCCGACACGGGTTCCGGGCTCATCCAGAACGCCGGGCCGACGGTCAGCGGCGACAAGGTGTACTTCCCGAGCGTCGACTTCCAGGCGCCCGACGGAAAGGCCGGCACCGTGTACGCGTACTCGTCGGCGGCCTGCCTGAGCGCGCACACCCTGGACTGCACCCCGCTGTGGGTGGCGCACCCGGCCGACTTCGACTCGATCAACAACAACCTGACCGTCTCCGACGGCATCCTGTACGGCGGTGCGGTGGGCTTCGTGTTCGCCTTCGACGCCAACGGCTGCGGGAAACCGGTCTGCGGATTCCTCTGGTTCGGCGGCCTCGGCACCGCCTCCGGCACGAACGCGTCGCCCTCGGTGGCCGGCGGAGTCGTCTACTACACCCAGAACGTGGGCACGATCGGCGGCTTCGACGCCGGCGGCTGCGGCGACCTGAGCTGTCCGCCGCTGTGGTCGGCGGTGACCCAGCCGTTCGAGGCCTTCATGACCACACCGGTGATCGTGAACGGGCGGGTCTACGTGGCCGGCCCCTCGGTCGGCGGCCAGCCCACGATGTGGGTCTATCACCTCGCGAAGTAACCCCGTGAAGGGCCGCGCGTCCCATGTATCGCACATGGGACGCGCGGCGCGGGCATTCGAGAGATCATGATGGGGTGAGTGGCCGCGCGTTCGGGATCCTGTCGCCTTTCGTCGGGGGCGACTACTACGGGGCGATCATCGAGGGGATCAACGCGGCCGCCTCCGAGGGCGGCGATCGGATCATGGCGATCCAGACGCTCGACCCGGGCGCGCACAGCGCCGACCGGGCCGGAGTACCCGATTTCCGCAAGCCGTTGTCGTGGAAGCAACTGGCGGGGCTGGTGGTGCTGCCGGGGGCGGTGGACACCGCGTACGCGATGGAGGCACGCGCGCACGGGCTGCCGGTGGTGTTCGTGGCGCAGGACGCGAACGGCAGCGGGTGCTCGGCCGTGCTGGCGGACAATCGCAGCGGCGTACGGGATGCTGTCGCCCACCTGATCGGCCACGGCCACGAGCGGATCGCCTTCGCCGGCCACCTCTCGCATTTCGATCTCCGCGAGCGGCACGAGGGGTACCGGGAGGGGCTGCTCGCGCACGGCATCACGCCGCGGCCGGACCTGCTCTTCGAGACCGGCGACAACCACGAGAGCGGCGGGGAGGCGGTGGCGGACACGCTGATCCGGGCGGGGATGCCGGCCACGGCGATCGTCCTGGGCACCGACCGCAACGCGATCGGCCTCGCCTCCCGCATGTCGGCCGCGGGCTACGACCTCCCCCGCGAGTTGGCCGTGGTGGGCTTCGACGACATCGCCGATGCCACCTACATGCGCCCCAGCCTGTCGACTGTCCGCCAGCCCCTCGACGTGCTCGGCTCGGTGGTGTACGACCTCCTTCAGTCCCTTTTGTCCGACATGTCATCGCAAACGCGATATGTCACGACGGCGTTTGTCCAGCGTGACTCATGCGGCTGCCCGGCCCGGGGCCTTCCGGTGTCCGAAAAAGCGGCACGCGCGCTTTTTGCCCAGGTGCAATACCTGCAAAGCACCCTCAACATCCAGTACGAGCTGGGCATCGAGCTGCTCGGCACCCACGAGCGCGACCCCCGCGCCCTCGAATGGCTCGGCCAGACCCCCGCCATCGCCGGCAGCCTCGGCCTCTGGACGCCGGGCGACGAGAGCCGCCTGGAGGTCGTCGGCGACTTCCGGGCCGGCTGCGACACCGGCGCGGCCCTCGGCGCCGACGAGTTCCCGCCCCCGCAGCTGTTCGAGAAGACCGACGGGCGCGCCGGCGACGTCGTCTTCCTCGTCCCGGTGCGCAGCCGCAACCGCGACTGGGGCGTGCTTGCCGCGGTCGGGCGCATCCAGTCCACCACTCCGCCCGGCCGCGAGATGATGAACCAGTCCGGCGCCCTGCTGGCCGCCGCCCTCGACTACGAGGTGATGATGGCCGCCCTGCGCGCGCAGGAGGAGAGCCTGCGCAACGCGGCCCTGCACGACCACCTCACCGGCCTGCCCAACCGGGTGCTGCTCGAGGACCGGATGGAACAGGCCGGGCTGCGGGCCGCCCGCCAGCCCGGGTACCGGTTCGCGATCCTGCTGCTCGACCTCGACGGCTTCAAGGCGGTCAACGACACGCTCGGCCACGCGTCCGGCGACCTGCTGCTGATCGAGGTGGCGCGCCGCCTCACCGGCCTGCTGCGCAAGTCCGACACCGTGGCCCGCCTCGGCGGCGACGAGTTCGTCGTGCTGCTGGACGGCGTGGTCTCGGCCCAGACCGTGATCGACAACATCACGACGGCGATCTCCTCCCCGTTCTTCATCGACGGCGAGCGGGTCGAGGTCGGCTGCAGCATCGGCATGGCGATGTCGGCGGAGGGCGGCGCCGACCCCGACCACATGCTGCGCGAGGCCGACGCGGCAATGTACAAGGCGAAGTCGGCGGCGAAGCGCTGATTGTCCTAAACCTGCGCTCCCGGCGGCCGATGTGACGGTTAGCGGGAAGAGGCCGGGAGAGCGCGCGTGGGCAAGGAACGGGGCTTCAGCACCGTCGAGATGATCGTCGCGGTGGCGATCGTGACCGTCACCATGCTCGCGAGCGCCCCGTTCTTCGTGAACGGACTGGCCACCGTCAACCGGCAGCGCTCCCGGCAGGCCGCGATCCAGCTCGCCGAGACCGCCATGGAGCAGGTGCGCGGGCTCAAGGGCAGCGCGCTGCTGACCGGCCGCAGCATCAACGCCACCCAGGCGCAGTTCACCGCCGCCCCGGAGGTGGTCAAGCCCTACCTGAAGACGATGCAGGTGGCCGCCGACGTCATGACCACCAGCGGCTCGACCGAGGGCGCGGACGCGCCGATCTCCACGTCGGCCAGGTTGATCAGTGTCGGCGGGGTCGACGCCTGGGGAAAGAGCGTCAAGGGAACCACTTACACGCAGAACATCTACGTCGGCCAGTGCGAGGTCTACCTGACCGGCACCAGCGAGTGCGTCTACCCGAAGGGCGCGGGCGCCCCGGCCGACGCCACTCAGATCCTGCAGTTCTTCCGGGTGGTGGTGCTCGAGACCTGGCCGGACCGGTCCTGCGCCGCCGGCACCTGCAGCTACGTCGCCACCACTCTGGTGTCCCGGGCCTCCGAGCCGACGTTCGACTTCAACCGCCCGGCGCCGCAGGTCATGGACAACAACCAGACCTGGTATCTCGGGGACAGCGTCACGTACCAGTTGAAGGCCCGCGGCGGTCAGCTCCCGAACACCTGGACGATCGGCAAGCTCCCGGCCGGGCTGTCGCTGGCGCCCTCCGGAATGATCACCGGAACCGCGACCCCGCTCGGCGTCGTGTCGACCACGGCCACGGTCACCGACCACGCGAACCGCAGCAACACCGGCCCGGTCACCTTCACCGTGGTGCAGCCGCCCACTCCCGTCGTTCCCGCGAGCGTCACCAGCCGGGTCGGCGACGTCTACAGCCTGACCCTGTCCGCCACGAACGGCGTCGCGCCGTACGGCTCCTGGACCGCGACCGGCCTCCCGCCCGGGCTGCAGATCGACGCCGCGACCGGCGCCATCACCG
Source organism: Actinoplanes sp. CA-142083 (assembly GCF_050942195.1). Taxonomy (NCBI): domain Bacteria; kingdom Bacillati; phylum Actinomycetota; class Actinomycetes; order Micromonosporales; family Micromonosporaceae; genus Actinoplanes; species Actinoplanes sp. CA-142083. The sequence continues at coordinate 4,027,537 of NZ_CP192076.1, read as the reverse complement.
GCAGCCCGACCACCACCGGGGTCTACACGGTGACCGTCACCGTCGCCGACGCCAACCAGCGAACCGGCACGGCCACCTACAAGCACACCGTGCAGCCGGCCCTGACCCTCAGCGGCCTGTCCGACCAGACGATCGATGCGAAGGCGAAGCTCGTCTTCACCGCGGTCGCCGCGGGTGGCGACGGCAACTACACCTACAGCGCCACCGGCCTGCCCCCCGACGTGACGATCAACAAGAACAGCGGCGCCGTCAACGACAACGTGAAGGCGACCGGCCGGTTCCTGGCCACGATCACCGTCACCGACGGCAGCGGCGGCACCGCGAGCCGGGCGATCGTGGTCACCGTGACCAGCAGCGACTCGCTGGTCTTCAACTCCCCGCCGCTGGCCGCGCCCGACCAGGTCACGGCGAAGGGCACGGCCACGTCGCTGACCCTGGCCACCAACGGGACGCTGCTCGGCCTGTCCCCCTTGCTGAGCGTCACCGGCCTGCCGCCCGGCCTGACGTTCAACGCCCTGACCGGGGTCATCTCCGGCACGCCGACCACGGCCGGCGCCTACACGGTGACCGCGACGGCCACCGCGCTGGCCCCGCCCAGCAGCAGCAGCCTCACCTTCATCTGGAAGATCACATGAACGACGACGACGAGAGCGGCTACTCCCTGCTGGAGGTCGTCGTCGCCACCGGGTTCATGCTCATGGTCCTGGTGATGGTCGCCGGCGGCCTCAGCTTGATCTACTCCAACTTCAACCGGGTCGACGAGCTCGGCACCGCGCGGGACCAGATCGGCAACAGCTTCCGGCGGCTGGACAAGGAACTGCGCTACGCCACCTGGGTCAGCAAGGAGGGTCAGGTGGGCAACGCCTGGTACCTGGAGTACGCCACCACCACCGACTGCCGGCAACTGGTGTTCAACAACGGCGTCCTGACCCGGGCGATCTGGACGCTGCCCGGCACGACGCCGGGGGCGCCGACCACCATCGCCACCAATCTCACGCTGACCGACGCCGGCATTCCGCCCTTCAAGGTCTACGCGCCCGGCGACCAGCCCTTCGCCACGCCCAGCCCGAGCCCGAGCCCGAGCGCCACCGGCATCGACAACGGCGTCGGCAAGGACTACGAGCTCGAGCACAGCCAGATCCGGCTCCGGTTCACCGGCCGGCTCGGCAAGACCACGCTGCCGCTGGACGTGCTCTTCACGGCGCAGAACACCAACCGCAACACCCCGGCGGCCAACGACTGCAGCAAGGGAAGGCCAACCGCATGAGGTTCCGCGACGACGAGGGCTCGTTCCCGATGGCCATGCTGGTCGTCACGGTCGCGCTGGCGCTCTCGGCGACGATGGTCCCGATCGTGGTCCGCCAGATCAAGAGCACCCAAAGTTACGACCAGCGCGGCGCCGCGCTCGACGCCTCCCAGGCCGGCCTCGACGTGATGATGGCCCGCGTGCGCGCCGCCGCGGACAGCGCGCAGAACGGCTACCTGGAGAACCTGCCGCCCTGCAAGATGACCGGGATCGTGGGCGCGACCGGCGGCGGCATCACCTCGACCTACACGGTCACGGTCACCTACCGCGACCGGGACGGCAACAGCGTCACCGGCTGCGCCGTCAACGACGTGCCCACCACCGCGATCGTCCAGTCGGCCGGCACCAGCGGCGCGGTCACCCGGACGCTGACCGCCACCTACGTCTTCTCCACCAGCAACACCAACATTCCGGGCGGCCAGATCAGGATCTCCAGCAGCACCCTGGGCGACCAGTGCCTCGACGCCGGCTCGGCGCCCAGCCCGCCGGCCGGGACGCCGGTCACCATGCAGAAGTGCAACGGCAGCAGCGAGCAGCAGTTCGGGTACACCGCCGACCTGTACCTCCGGCTGATCTACTCGGAGTCGTCCGCCGCCCCGTCGGGCACCTGCCTGTTCGCGAACTCGACGCGGGTCAGCAACGTCACCCCGATCGTGTTCCAGCCCTGCCCGACGGTGCGGACCACGAACTTCCAGTGGGCGCTCGACGGCAGCAGTGTCTTCCACGCCACCACCTCGGCCAGCAAGTCCGACGGCAGCTTCTGCATGAACGTGAAGACCCCGGGGTCGAGCAGCGACCACACGGTGCTCCTGGCCGGCTGCGGCGCCAACTCGACCAAGAACGTCTTCTACTCCGCCCCCGGCGTCGGCGCGGGCATGGCCGGCGACGCGACCAACCAGCTGGTCAACTACAAGCAGTTCAGCCGCTGCCTGGACGTGACGAGCAAGAACATGGGCGCCACGTACATGATCGCCTGGTTCTGCAAGCAGGATCCGGGCGCGCTGGTCGACTTCAACCAGCAGTGGGTCCACCCCGTGCCGGTGCTGCCCGAGATCTACAAGGCCGGCCCGATCATCGTCAACAACGCCAGCTCCAACAGCAACGCCAACAACAGCTCGGCCAACAACAACTACTGCCTGAAGTCGCCGGGCGTCGTCACCACGACGTCGTGGGTGACCGTGGTGACCTGCAAGGACGCCGCGACGCAGGCCCAGGCCGCGCTGACCTGGAAGGTCTACCACGACACCGGCGACTACGGCACCAGCTACCGGATCATGGACTACAAGGGCAACTGCCTGCAGCCCACCGAGCAGGGCACCGGCGTCGCCAACAACTATCACAGCGACGGCACCAGCAAGGTCATGGTCGCCACCTGCAGCACGGCCGACATCCAGAAGTGGAACGCGCCGGCGAACATCAACCAGCCGACGCCACTGGTCAACCTCACCGAGAAGTAGCCGTCACCGGCGCCGCCGACAATGCGCGGATGGATGCGACGGACGTGGCGCGTGACCTGCTCTCCCCGATCCCCGCGCACGAGACGACCGGCCTCTCGGTGGTCTCCGCGTCGGACGGCGTCGGCGTGGTCGCCATGGACGCGCCGCCCGCGCTGGCGAACGTGATCGGCTCCCTGCACTCCAGCGGCCTGATCACCCTGATCGACGCGGCGGGCCTGGCCGCCATCATCGCCGTCTACCCCGACATCATCCCGCTCGGCTCGGCTGCCACCCTCCGCTTCCTGTCCCCCGCCCGAGGCCGGCTCATCGCGACCTGTTCCCTCGACACCCACGCCCGCGATCAACTCGCGGCCCTGGCCGCCCGGGCCACCCCCAAGATCAAGATCAAGACCGCCGCCGACGTACGGGATGAGCACGGCACCCTGGTCTGCCAGGGCACGTTCGACTGGAGCGTCAGGTCGTCGCGAGCCGCCTGAACGCGTCCCGCTTGTCGAGCACCGCGAACGTGATGTGCTCGAACCAGGGGCTTTCCCCGATCGCCCCCGCGAACGCCTCGGCCACCACGCCCGCGTCGTTCCCGAAGACCCCGCACCCCCAGGCCCCCAGCACCAGCCGCCGATGCCCGTGCGCCGCCGCCACCGCGAGCACCCGCGCCGCCCGCCGCCGCAGAATCCCCGGCACGCTGTCGAGCAGCTCCGGCTGGTTGGTCACGATCGCCGCCCGGTTGGGCGCCGCCGCCGTGAGGAACGAGACCGGGTACGCCGCGTCGAGCAGCACCCCGCGGTCGTCCCGGAACACCGGCACCTTCGGTGAGTAGATGACCCGGTCCGAGTACGTGAGCTCGGAGTGCGCCCGGTGGTAGTCGTAGAACTCCCCCGCCGCCCGCAGGCTGTGATACAGAGCGGACGCGCGGGCGATGCTCTCCTCCTGAGCCTGAGCCCCGTTCAGAAACCCACCACCCGGGCTACGAGCCGACGCGAACACCAGCGCCGCCACGTCCCCGCCAAGCCGCCGCGCCGCCTCCAGCGTCGACTCCCCGGTCACCTCCACGGTGGCCGCCCCCGGCGTCCCTGCCACGCCCCGCGCCCGCGCCGCGCCCCGCGCGCCCACCGCGCCCTGCGGCCCCACCGCTCCCTGCGCCCCCACCGCTCCCTGCGCCCCCACAGCGCCTTGCGCTCCCACCGCGCCTTGCGCCCCCACCGCGCCCTGCGCCCCCGCGGCCCCTGGCGCCTCCCCGGGCAGCGGCGTGTCCGGCCCGTACAGCCGGGTCCCCGCCACCGCCGCCGCCACCTGGTCCGCGATGGACACGTCGCGGTAGCCGCCACGCTCCACAATGTCCACCGTCTCGCGGGCGATGGCCTTCAACCGGCTGCTCACCGGTCCATCATCACCCATCCGCGGTACAGGTCTGTTCCACTGTGCGCCGGGACGTGCCTACCGTCGGGGCATGACTGTGGGTGAGCGGATCAAAGCGCGGCGTCTCCTGCGCGGCTGGAGCGTCCGGTACGCGGCCAGCCGGGCCGGCATCTCGCACGCCACGTGGAGCCGGATCGAGCGGGGTCAGCAGGCCGCCGACAACCGGTTCGTGCTGGCCGAGATCGCGGCGGCGCTCGAGTGCTCGTCGGCCGAGCTGGTCGGGGTGTCGGTGCCGGCGGCCGACCGGGAGACGGTCGCGGCGCAGGTGGCGGTGCACGGGATCCGGCAGGCGCTGGTCGACGTCGATCTGCGGGAACGGCCCGTGCGGCCCGCGCTGCCGGTCGCCGAGCTCACCCGTACGATGGAATTGATCGATGCCCTGCGCCGGGCCTGCGATTATGCCGGCGCCGGACGCATCCTCCCGGATTTCCTGCGTGCCGCGCACGCGGCCGCCGCCGGGCCGGAAAGGCCCGGGGCGCTCAGGGTGCTGTGCGAGGGTGCGTTCCACGCGTCGGGGGTGGTGCGCAACCTCGGGCACCCGGCGGAGGCGTGGCTCGGCGCCGAAAGATCGCGCGAGGCGGCCGAGGCGGCGGACGACCCGGTGCTGGTGGGCTTCGCGACGTATGCCCGGGCGTGCGCGGCGTCGGCGTGCGGCTCCTACCAGCGCACCCTCACGATGGCGTCGGCGGCGATCGACGACCTGCGGCCCCACCTCGCGCGGCGCGGCGCCCTCGAGGCGCTCGGCATTCTGCAGCTGGTCTGCGCCGACGCGGGGCGCGGGCTCAAGCGCCTGGACGACAGCCGCGCCTGGAGCACCGAGGCCGCCGAGCTGGCCGCGCGCACCGGCGAGTCGGACGAGCTGGGCCTGTTCTTCGGCCCCACCAACGTCAACATCTGGCGGATCGCCATCGAGGCGGACGGCGGTGCGCCCGGCCGGGCCCTGGAGATCGCCGGCGAGACCAACCCGGCGGTGATCGACGCGGGTTGCCGGCAGGTCTTCTACTACGCCGACGCGGCGCGGGCCCTGGCCCAGATCAACGGCAAGGAGAAGGACGCGGTCCGCTATCTGCTGACGGCAGAACGGATAGCCCCACAGCACCTGCACGCGTCACGATTGGCCCAGGAGACAACGCGGGCGCTGCTCGAGCGCTCGGGAGGAACGCAATTGCGCGGCCTCTGCGAGCGCATGGGCGTCGCCTGACCCATCGGCGCGCGGGCACTCACGGGCGCGCGGCGCTCACGGGCGCGGCGCTCACGGGCGCGGCGCTCACGGGCGCGGCACTCACGGGCGCGGCACTCACGGGCGCGGCACTCACGGGCGCGGCACTCACGGGCGCGGGGGCGGCACTCGCGGGCGCGGGGGCCGCACTCGCGGGCGCGGGGGGGGCGGCACTCGCGGGCGCGGCCGCGGCACTCGTGAGCGCGGGCGGCATTCGCGGTGCAGCCTGGGCTGATCGGCGCAAGCCACGCGCGCTCATCGGCGGGAGCGGCGTGCGATCAGGAGGCCGACCAGCGCGGCCGCCGCGAGGACGAGGACGCCGCCGGTGATCAGGGCGCCGGCCGGGAGGCGATCCTCCGCGGTCTCCTGCCGGGCCTGGGTCGTCGCGGCTCGGCTCGGCGCTCTGCTGGCCGGTTTCGAGGACGGTGAGGGCAAAGACGTGGTCGGTGGCGGCGCCGGCCGGCCGGAGATCGCGTACCGCAGCAGGTCGGCCGCGGTCCCGGCGGGCTGCCGCGACACCTCCGAGATGGTCAGGATCGCGGTCCCGTCCGGCGTGTAGGCGACCGACTCCCCCTGCGGCTCGTTCGGCAGGGGGATCTGCCGCGGGTCGCCCTTCGTGATCGCGCCGGCCACATCGCCGCCCACGACATCGAATTCGAAGGCGTCCGCGTACGTCCTGAGCACGGCGTGCCGGCCATCGGGGCTCACCGCGCCCCCGGTGATCACCAGCCCCCCCGCGAACGAGAAGGGATTGCTCGTCGTCGTGATCGGCAGCGTGACCGACGCGAGCCGCTTCAGCGCCGTCGTCCGCCCGGCCCGCAGCGCCCCGACCGGCTCGTAGACACCGGCCTCCGCCACCGTCTTGGTCACCACGATCGGCGTGCCGGCGGGTGTGATCAGCAATGCCTCGGCGTCGTGCGCGCCGTCCGGATAGGACAGGCGGAACAGTTCCGGCTTCTTGGCCCCCGGCGGCAGCCGCCACAGCCCGACCGTGTCCCGGTTCGCGTCGTTGTCCCCGATGTCCGCGACCCAGAGCGTCCCGTCGGGGGCGAGCCCCATGTCCTCGGTGTCCCGGGGCCGGGACGGATACGACACCGTACGCGTCACCTGGCATTTTTTATCCAGGTAGAAGATCTTCCGAGCGGCGGGGTCATCCGAGCCGTCATTGACCACGACATATCCGGACTCGGTGGCCACGAGGCCGGACAGCTCGGTCATCCGCCGATCCTCGACCCGGCACTCCCGCTGCGGTCCGGCCAGCGCCACCCCGGGCGTGACCAGCGCGAGACCGATCCCCAACACCGTCGCGGCCAGCGCCGCCCCCGCCCGCAGAATCATCGCGTCCCATTCCAGCAGACGACCCCCACCTCGCGCCCGCACTCGTGCCGCAGCTCTCTCGCCGGCGCCTGACATGGGCATCGCCGACCGAGATCGGAGCCAAGAACCTGGACCGCCTCAACGACGGCGATGCCGGCGTCGAGTGCCCCGAGTGCGACACCGCCTTCACGCTGGAAGAGACGCTCCAGGCCGCGCCCGCAGCACCAGGAACAGCTGCAGCGCCCCCATCAGGAGCAGCCAGATCCCGGTCAGCACCACCAGCGTCTTCAGCGACGGGCCCGGCCAGATCAGCACGATGAGCCCGCCCAGGACCGTCACGCCGCCCAGCACGCCGACCAGCACCCGGGCCGGGCCGGTGCGGTGGCCCGCGAACGCCTCGACCAGCCCCACGATCCCGCCGACCAGCCATGCCACCCCGATCAGCGTGGCGATGACCAGCAGCGACAGCACGAGGTGGCGCAGGCAGATCACGCCGGCGATGACGAACAGCACGCCGATCACCGCGTTCAGCGCGCGGCTGGTGCCGTCGGCGGCGTGCGCGGTGATGGCGTTGACCAGGTTGATCGCGCCGTGGAAGAGCAGCCACAGGCCGAAGAGGATGGCGCCGACGTAGAGCGTCGCCTGGGGCCAGACCAGCATCATGATGCCGAGGATCAGCGAGACCGCGGCGCCGCCGAGGGCGAGCCACCAGAGCATCTTTTCCGTGCGATCGGTCGAAAGCATCGTCGACATCGAAACCTCCCGGACAGGAGCGTTTACTCGCCAGGTCGCCAGATCTCCGCCCGCCAGCTGCGGAACGGGGTCGCGTCGTTGCGCTGCACCACAGGGTAGAGGCTGGACACCGCCTGCCACGAGGGCTGCGACCTGGTTTTCGGCGCCGCGAGCGCCCGCGCGACCGTCTGCAGCATGTCGAGCAGCGCCTGATGCAGTTGCGGGTCGGCGACCGTGCCGTGGTCGTCCATCGCGGACTGGGTCAGCGGGATCCGCACGCACGCCGCGGGCAGCACCTTGGCCCCGGAGTGCGCGAGCACCGTCTCCAGCGCCGTGCACGCGCCCTCGTCCTGCCCGGGCACCGCCACCGACAGCCACGCCGCCGGCTTCCCGGTGAGGTCGCCGCCGTCGACCAGCCAGTCGAGCAGGTTCTTCAAGCTGCCGGGCATCGACCCGGCGAACTCGGGCGTGCTGAACAGCACCGCGTCCGCCGCCGCCACCTGCAGCCGCAGAAACGAGATCGGGTCGGGCGGCGAGTACTCCCCCGGCACGAAGGCCGGCAGGTCGCGCAGCCCGTCGAAGAGCGACGCGCTGATCTCCGCGGGCGCGAACCGGGCGGCCGTCCGCAGCGCCGCCGTGTGCAGGGAGTCGGCCCGGGTGTTACCCGAGATCAGCAGAATGCGCGTCATGCCGGCGACGATACGGCCCGACGGTGACGCCCAGGTGTCACGGCACCCACCCCGGCAGAGCCCGTTCGCGATAGCTGTCCGGCGACTGCGCGATCGCCGTCGCCAGCGCATCGACGAACGCCCGCCCCTCCGACGAGTACCGCTCCCGCTCGCCCGCCTCGAGCCGCACCATGATCGAGGTGTCGACGGCCGGCAGATGAACATTCACGTCCAGATAGAGGTCGTCACCCTGGGCGAGCAGAAACCACGCGTGGGGCTCGTACGCCACAACATCCATGCATATCAAATATCAAATATCAGATGCCCAGAACACCCCGTTCGAGCACCGTCTTCAGCCGGGCGAGATTCTCCCGCACCTCCGAGCCGGGAAACTTGCCGGCCAGGGCGAGCACGAGGCGCCCGGGCACGCCCAGTGGAACGTGCAGCCGCTCCCGGACGCGAGTGACATCGGGCCGGTCGGCGAAGAACTCGAGCTCCCACACCCCGCGGATCGAGCCCCGCGTGCCGTACCGCAGGTAACGCGGCGCCAACTCCCGGCTCACCACGACGGTCATGGTCAGCCCATACGGCGTCACATGCCAACGGTAGGCCAGCTCCGACAGCTTCTCGACCCGGTCGACATCGCCGACGTAGCGGGCCACGTTGGTGAGGTCGCGACAGAAGCCGTACACCGCCTCGGCGGGCCGGCGGATGACGACCTCTTCCGCCACGGTCATAGCCCGAACGCTAGGCCGCCGAGCCGCCGACAGCGTGAGCCATGCGACTCCCTTCGAGTTCTTATCAAGAACATGAGCACACGTACGTCGTGGGCGAGGTCACCGCGCTCGGGCAGGCGGTCGGGCACCTCGTACGGCGCCGGCATCCCGGACGACGAGCTGCCCTACATCTTCGAGCGCTTCTTCCGAGGCCGGCACGCCGAGACGCAGGCGGTCCCCGGCATGGGCCTGGGCCTCGCGATCGCCTGGCGCATCGTCACCGCGCACGGCGGCAGCCTGGCCGTGACCTCCGCCGGCGCCGGCTGCGGCACGCACGCGAGAATCTCTCTGCCCGCGGGGTGACTGGGGTCACAACATGCCCCCTGGTGGTGCACGATGGCAGGCATGACTTCTGTACGGCTGCTGGTAGGCACACGCAAGGGCGCGTTCACGCTGACCGCGGACGGCGCGCGCAAGGACTGGACGGTGAGCGGCCCGCACTTCGGCGGGTGGGAGATCTACCACGTCAACGGCTCCGCGGCCGACCCCGACCGGCTGTGGGCATCCCAGTCGTCGGGCTGGTTCGGGCAGATCATCCAGCGCTCCGACGACGGCGGCAAGTCGTGGAACCCGGTGGGCAACGACTTCGCGTACGAGGGCGAGGTCGGCGACCACCTCTGGTACGACGGCACGCCCCGCCCCTGGGAGTTCAAGCGGATCTGGCACATCGAGCCCTCCCGCACCGACCCCGACGTCGTCTACGCCGGCGCCGAGGACGCCGCGCTGTATCGCTCCACCGACGGCGGCGCGAGCTGGACCGAGCTCACCGCCCTGCGTACGCATGAGACGGGCCCTCGCTGGCAGCCCGGCGCCGGCGGCATGTGCCTGCACACCATCCTGCTCGACCCGGTGAACCCGGACCGGATCTTCGTCGCCATCTCGGCGGCCGGCGCCTTCCGCAGCGACGACGCCGGCAAGTCCTGGCAGCCGATCAACCGCGGGCTGCGGTCCGGCGGGATCCCCGACGAGGACGCCGAGGTCGGCCACTGCGTGCACCGGCTCGCGATGCACCCGTCGCGCCCGGACGTGCTGTTCATGCAGAAGCACTGGGACGTGATGCGCACCGACGACGCCGGCGGCAACTGGCGCGAGATCAGCGGCGACCTGCCCACCGACTTCGGCTTCCCGATCGCCGTGCACGCCCACGAGCCGGAGACCGTCTACGTCGTGCCGATCACCAGCGACTCCGAGCACTACGTCCCCGACGCCCGCCTGCGGGTGTACCGCAGCCGCACCGGCGGCGGCGAGTGGGAGCCGCTGACGAACGGCCTCCCGCAGGAGAACTGCTACGTGAACGTCCTGCGCGACGCCATGGCCGTCGACACTCTGGACGACTGCGGCATCTACTTCGGCACGTCCGGCGGCGCAGTCTACGGCTCCCCCGACGGCGGCGACTCCTGGCAGCCCATCGTCCGCGACCTGCCGGCCGTCCTCTCGGTCGAAGCCCAGGTGCTGCCGTGATCCGCGTGATCCTGCCGCCCCACCTGCGCAACCTGGCCCGGGTGAGCGGCGAGGTCAAGGTCGCCGTGGACGGCGAGGTGACCCAGCGCGTGGTGCTGGACGCGGTGGAGGAGCAGTTCCCCATGCTGATTGGCACCATGCGCGACCGCGCCACCGGCCGGCGGCGCGCCCTGGTCCGCTTCTTCGCCTGCGAGGAGGACCTCTCCAACGAGTCGCCGGACGCCCCGCTCCCCGACCGTGTGGCGTCCGGCGAGGAGCCGTTCCTGGTGGTAGGCGCGATGGCCGGCGGCTGACGGGACCCGCGTCGACATCGCCCTTACGCTCGGGGCATGAGTGATATACGGAACGTGCGACTGTCGGCCGCGCCGGCCAATCTGGAGTACGCGCGGCGCGTCTACGACCGGGTGATCGACTGGTACAAGGTCGCGGAGACCAAGGCCCAGCTGATCCTCACCGTGAACGGCGCCTTCGTCACGATCGCTTTCGGGATCCTGACCGGCAGCATCGCGGACCTGCGTGACTCGCTCGACGAGTGGGGCGCGCTGACCTGGCTCTTCCTGACGCTGACGGTGGTCACCATCTCGGCGTCGATCGTCTGCGCGGCACTGAGCCTGCTCTCCCAGCACGAGCGGCACATCCGGCAGGACTTCAAGCAGCTCAAAATCGACCCCGACCGCGAGAAGACGTACCGCCCGGAGGGCGCCTGGTACTACGGCCACATCGCCAAACTGCGCTGGGAGGGCGTGCAGAGCATGCTGGCCGGCGCCGACGAGAAGTTCGAGGTGGACGTGCTCACGTACCACGTGCACGGCCTGTCCCAGACCGTCCTGCGCAAGCACCGTCTGATCAACGCCGGCTGGATGCTGACCGCCGCCACCCTGCTGTCCCTGGTCGGCGCCGGCGCCTCCCTCCTGCTGCACCGCTGATCCGGGTCACGATGTCGCCAGGCCCAGCGCCCACGTGCGGAAGCCCGACTCGGGCGCCTCGTCGCAGTAGCGGCGGAACTGGTCCCGCGCCTCGTCGCGGCGCAGGCCGCCGGTCACCGCGGGCGGCGCGAACCACGGGTGGCTCGGCCACGACGCCGCGACCGCGGCGCCGCCGTCCGACGGGGACTCGAGGGCGTAGTAGACGTCCGTGACCTTCAGTGCCATGGCCGCCCCCATGCACATCAGGCACGGCTCGAGGTTGACCGCCAGGCGCAGCGGATGCGGCCGGTCCCGCCAGCCCAGCCGGGTGTCCGCCTCGGTCATCGCGAGCAGGTCGGCGTGCACGAGCCGCCGCCCCGACGCGACGTCCTGGGTGTGGGCCCGGCCGATGATCTCGCCGCCCATCTCGACGACCGCCCCGATCGGGAGCTCGCCGCGCGCCATCCCCTCCTCGGCCACCTCGATCGCGGCCGCCACCAGGTCGTCCGGCGTCATGAGCGGCCCTTCCGGCGTCATGAGCGGCCCCGAGGCGGGTCGTCCGGCGTCATGACCGGCCCGCGAGGGGTCATGAGCGGCCCGCGAAGAACGACACCGCCTCGTTGATGGCCAGGTCGGTGAGCGCCGGGTCGTGCCGGGCGCCGATGTCGCGCATGAAGGCGTGCTCCCCGCCCCGATAGATGTGCAGCTCCACGTCGTCGAGCCCGGCCGCGTACAGCGCCGACACGATCTGCAGCCGCGCGTCGGCCGGCACGTGCGGGTCCCGCGAGCCGAACACCACCATCAGCCGGCCCGTGATGTCGGCCGAGCGCGACAGCGAGTCGGCCACGTCCGCGCCCAGCGCGCCGTTCTGCAGCCCGGTCGGATAGAAGCAGACCGTCGCCGCCACGCGCGGGTCGAAGGCCGCCCGGAACGCCAGGTGCCCGCCGATGCAGAACCCGGTCACGAACAGGGACGTGACGTCGTCGCGCGCCGCCAGGTGGTCGAGGACCGCGGCGCGATCCGCGTCGAACATCGCGGTCGGCGTCGCGGCGGCGCCGGCCAGACCGGCCGCCTTGCCGGCGTCATCGAACTCCAGCGCGACGCCCGCCAGCTCTCCGTGCGGATAGATTTCCGGTACGGCGACGACGAAGCCGGAAGCGGCGAAGCGGCGCGCCGTCCGAAGCGTCGACTCGGTCAGCTGGAAGATGTCCGTGTAGAGCAGGAGCCCGGGCCACGCCCCGTCACCCACCGGCCGGATCACCCTGGTGCGGATTTCGCCCGCGACGGTCACGTCGTCCTCGCGTACCTTCATGCCGAGTGACCCTACGACAGGCGGCGGGCGGAATCAGGAAACCAGGTCCACTCCGGCCATCATGTCGGCGAACGCCACCCCCGCCGCGCGGTTGGTGAAGAGCCGGTCGAAGCGGGCGCGGGCGAGCCGCCGCTGGAACGGGTCGCCGCTGGTGTCGTGCACCATCTCGGTGAACCAGCGGGAGAACTCCTGATAGTCCCAGGTGCGCCGCAGGCACACGTCGGAGTAGGCCCGCAGCGCCGTGTCGTCGCCCCGCACCGCCGAGGTCAGCGCCCCGGCCAGCACATAGGCGTCGGCGATCGCGAGATTCATGCCCTTCGCGCCCATCGGCGTGATGATGTGGGCGGCATCCCCCGCCAGGAACAGTTTCTCGTACGCCATGGGCTCCACCACGAAGCTGCGCATCTCGACCACTTCGCGGTCGGTGATGGTCCCGCCCAGCGACGGGTCGCCGAGGCGCAGGCGCAGCTTGTCCCACGCCTCGTCGTCGGTCCAGGCGCGGGGGTCCTCCTCGCCCGGCTTGTACTGCAGGTAGAACCGGCTGGCGACCGGCCCGCGGGGGAACTGGGCGGCGAAGCCGTGCCGCCCGATCCCCATCAGCGGGTACTTCGGCGGCGACGCGTCGGCCAGCATCGTGTACCAGCCGATGCCGTGGTCGAAGGTGTACGTGGTCAGCTCGTCCTCGGGGATGCTGCGGCGGCTCACGCCGTGGAAGCCGTCGCAGCCGGCCACGTACGAGCAGTCGAGCGACACGTCGCCGTAGGTGACCCGCGGCGAGCCGCCGAGCGAGTGCAGCTCCACGTCCTTGGCGTTGAACCGCAGGTCGCCACCCTCGTCGAGGAACGTGGTCAGCAGCCGGCGCACCAGCATCTGCTGGGGGACGATCGACCCGCCGCGCCCGTCGGAGAGGGCGGCGATGTCGAGCAGGCGCGGCTCCCCTTCGTACCGGAACTCGAGGAACGTCTGCGTGGGCACGCCGGCGAGCACCTGGTCGGCTAGGCCGGCCTCGGCGAAGACCCGCCCGCCGAAGTGGTCGAGCACGCCGGCGCGCTGCCGCTCCTCCACATAGGAACGGTCGCGCGCCTCGAGCACGACACAGCCTATCCCGTTGCGCTGCAACAGATTGGCAAGGGTCAGACCGGCCGGACCGGCCCCGACGACAACGACATCGGTGGGCATGGCACCCACCGTATCGAAGAAAGTCATTCGTTGTAGTACCGCGGGCGGTACGCGCGGCGACGGCTTCCCTTCAGCAGCTGGCGGGTCAGCAGCGCGCCCGCGGCGACCCCGCCGCCGAGCGTCGCGAGGATGAGCGGCATGTTCGAGACCGGCGCCGGCGCGGGCGCGGGCCGCGCGGCCGCGGCCACCGGGGTCGCGGTGGGGGCATTGGGCGGCGGGACGGTCGGCAGGGCCTGGTAGTCGACGATGTCGCTGGACTCGAGCAGCGTCATGTGCGTCATCACGAACTGGTTGGCCTGCTGGGCGAGCCGCCGCACGGTGTCGTTGCGGGTGCCGGCCCGGATGTTCGCGATCGCGGGGAAGATCTTGCCGTGGGCGGCGCGCAGCCGGTCGATGTAGATCTGGTCGAACTCCTCGCCCTCGGCGTCGCGCATCTCGCCCAGCCATTTCTGCTGATCGGCGTTGGGCTTGTCGGGCAGGTCGATCTTCAGCTTCTTGGCCGCGGTGCGGGTCAGCTGGTCGAGGGCCACGTGCTGCGCCGAGATGCTCTTCCCGATCGACTGGATGCGCGGGTCGTCCGACTTCTGCTGCGCCATCTCGCCGGCCGGGATCTCCCACAGCCCGGCGAGGCGCACCTTCGTGACGAAGTCGCGGTCGGCCGCCGAGAGCGTGCCCTCGGCCTTGTCGGAGAGCAGCCCGTTGGGCGGAACCGGAACCGCCGGTTCCGCCCGGGCCGTGGCCGGGTCGAGGAGGATCAGCGCGAGCGCGGCTACAACCGGGCCCCACAGGCGTTGCCACTTCGACATACGGACCTCCCGACAGCAGCTGCACAGGCTATTGACAGGAAGTACGCGTCATCGACCGGAAAGGATTAATCCAAATTTCAGGCGGTGACGAGCCGGGAGGTTCCGGCCTCGACCGCGTACGACGCGGACGTCGTCACCGGGGTCTCGCGGACGTCGATCGTCTCGACCGTCCGCACGTCGGTGTGCCAGGCCGCGCGGTTGACCGAGCAGCGCAGGTAACCGCGGCGCGAGCCGTCGAAGTAGCGTACGTGCGGGTTGAGCGTCGGGTTGAGCGCCTTCAGCGGCGCGTCGAACGCGATCGGGAAGTCCGAGCTCACCGAGGTGGCGGTGAACTCGACGGCCACCGGCGCCTGGGCGAGGTCGTCGGGGTTGACGCGCAGCTCACTGAACCAGGTCGAGTGGATGTCGCCGGCCAGGATCACCGGGTTGGGCACCCGCGCGGCGGCGAGGTGCGTGAGAAGCCGGGTGCGCTGCGGCGCGTACCCGTCCCACTGGTCGAGGTTGGCGACCAGCGGCGGCACCCCGCCGGTCGGGTTGGGGAACTTGATGCGGCTCATCATCACCTGCTGGGCGACGACGTTCCACCGGGCGTGTGAGTGATCGAGGCCGCCGAGCAGCCACCGCTCCTGGTCCTGGCCGGTCAGCGTGCCGGCGGTGTTCGCGTCACCGGCGACGGCGAGGCCGAAGTCGCCGGGGAAGCCGCCCGGCTGGTCGGTGCGGTACTGCCGGGTGTCGAGCACGTTGAGCCGCAGCAGCCGGCCGAAGTCGAAGCGGCGGAAGATCCGCAGGTCGGCGCTGCCCGGCCGCAGGTCGGCCCGGATCGGCATGTGCTCGTAGTAGGCCTGGTAGGCGGCCGCCCGCTGCTTCGCGAACTGCGCGACCGTCTGGTGCTTCGGACCGGTGTCGTCGATCTCGTCGATCAGCGACGCGTAGTTGTTCTCGGTCTCGTGGTCGTCCCAGGTGACGATCCACGGGAAGGCGGCGTGCGCGGCCTGCAGCGCCGGGTCGGTCTTGTACTGCGCGTGCCGGGCGCGGTAGTCGTCCAGCGTGACCAGCTGGTCGAGGCCCGGCGTCTGCGGGGTGGTGTGGTTGCGGTCGGCGAACCGGCTCGACGGGTCGTACTCGTAGATGTAGTCGCCGAGGTGCACGACCACGTCCAGGTCCTCGGCGGCCAGACCCCAGTACGCGGGCCAGTAGCCGTTCTGGAAGTCCTGGCAGTTCACGATGCCGAAGCGCAGCCGCGAGCAGTCGTCGCGCAGCGAGGGCGCGGTACGGGTGCGGCCGACCGGGCTGATCTTGCCGAGCGCCCGGAAGCGGTAGAAGTACTCCCGGCCCGGGGCGAGGCCGCGCACGTCGACGTGGACGGAGTGGGCCAGCGTGGCGCCGGCCCAGGTGCGGCCCCGGCGGGCGATGCGGCGGAAGCGCTCGTCGTACGCGACCTGCCACTCCACCTCGACCTTGCGGGACGACCGGGGGAACAGGCGGGTCCAGAGGATCACGCCGTCCGGCAGCGGGTCGCCGCTGGCGACGCCGAGCGGGAAGAGATCGGAGGTGGAGGCATATGCGGCAGTGCTGGGCAAAGCCGCGGCGGCGCCGGCGACAGCGGCGCCGGCGAGGAGTTGACGTCTGGTGGGCATGGTCGGACCCTCCCGGCAGGTGGTGGCACCCGGTCGACCATGGACTGAAGCAGACATGAACATGCATGTCTGTCACGGTGCCGACACAGACTCCCGTTCCTCTTCCGCCGCCGGCGACGCCACGTGCTGGATCAGCACGGCGAGGCCGGAGACGCCGAGCGCCACCGCCCCGGCCAGCAGGAAGCCGAGGATCGGGTGTCCCTCGAACACGCGGCCGCCGAAGTAGCCGATCAGCGCGGACTCGATCGCCCACACCACCACGCCGACCGCCGTGTACCAGCCGAACCGCGCCGCCGGATAGCCGACCACTCCGGCCGCGAGCGCGGTGGTCGACCGGCCGCCCGGCAGGTACCGGGCGAACACGATGACCAGCCCGCCGCGGCTGTGCAGCAGCCGATGCACCCAGGCGTGCAGCGCCTGGGCGCGCCGATGGCTCAGCCGGGCCTCCACCGACCCGGTGCTACGCCGCCCGATCCGGAACGAGGCCTGGTCCCCCAGGTACGCTCCGGCCGAAGCCGCCGCCACGAGCAGGGCGAGGTTCGGCCGCCCGGTGCTCGCCGCCGCGACGCCGCACGCCACCACGGTCGACTCGCTCGGCATGAACGGCAGCAGCGCGTCCAGCCCGGCCACAACGAACACCAATGCCAGCACCCACGGGCTGGCGGCGACGGCCTGCAGGTAGTGCGGCATGTCGTAACCATGCGGGACGAACCGAACACGCAAATGTACGGAATCGGAACAAGCGACGACCTACTGGCCGGACGCCCGGCGCGCCGTGTATTCGGAGCGGCGCGTCGGGTACTGGATGAGGTTGTTCGGGACCTCGTCCATCTGGTTCTGCCAGCCGCCGCGGCGGTTGTCCATCGGTTCCTCGTCGTACTGCGGGCGCTGCATGAACTGGCGGCCGTAGTCCATCATGCCGTCGAGCAGCCGGTCGACGTCGCGGGCCGGCCGCACCACCAGGCGCATGAACTGGCTGGTCATGCCCAGCTTGTTGCCGCACTCGCGGGTGTAGACGCCGTGGTTGGCGACCAGGAAGTCGCGCAGCGCCACGCCCGACCATTCGGTCGGCAGCTTCACCAGGATGAAGTTGCCCTGCGACGGGAAGACCGTCAATCCGGGTACGCGCGAGAGCTCCCCCGCCATCTGGCGACGGTCCCGGCTCAGCAGGCGCAGGCTGTCCTCGTACTCCTCCTCATGCTCTTGAATCATGAACACGACCTTTTCGGCCAGCGAATTCAGGTTCCACTTGGGCAGCGCCTTGGCGATGGTGCCGGCGATGGCCGGGTTGGCCAGCATGTAGCCGAAGCGGATGCCGTGCAGGCCGAAGTTCTTCCCGAGGCTCTTGAGCACAACCGTGTTCGGACGGATCACCGCGTCGGGGCCCACCGACGGGTACTGCTCGGCGTCGGAGAAGTCGATGAACGACTCGTCGATCACCACGAGGTCGAGGTCACCCAGCATGTCCATGAAGCGGATGACGTCGCGGCGCGGGATGTAGTTGCCGTCCGGGTTGTTGACGTTGCAGATCACCGCGACCCGGGAGTTGCGCTCGCGGATGAAGCGCACGTAGTCGTCCAGGTTGAGCCGGAAGCCGTCGCGCTCCTGCAGCGGGAACATGTCGACCCGCTTGCCGGTCTCGAACGGCTGGTCGGTCCAGCGGCCGAACGTGGGGATCGGGATCGCCACGCTCTCCTTGATCAGCAGGTGGTCGATCCAGGTGATCAGCTCGGTCGAGCCGTTCGCCATCGCCACCGTCTGCGGGTGCAGGCCGAGCACGCTGGCCAGCTTCTTGGTGATGTCCGTCGAGCTCGACGGGTAGTACTTGAGGATGTTCTTCAGGTCGCGCGACAGCTCGTCGAACATCTCCGGGGTCGGGAAGTACGGATTGCAGGGGATGCAGAAGTCCACGATCTCGACGCCCTCGCCCGCGCTTCGAGCGAGATCGAAGTAAGACGCACTGTGGGCTCCTTTGTGCAGGATCGAGGTGTCGATTCCGCTCCCGGCCATCGATACTCCTTCTCCGGTCCTCCGGCTGCGTTGCCGACCACGAGTACGGGACCGAAGGGGCAATCGTTCAATGCGTACGCCTGAGTGCTGAAGCTCCGCGGACGCCGGCTTCGCCGGTGCTGAGGACAACTTTTCGGCCAACCGTGCCGCGGCTGAAGAGGGCCTTAAGGCCGCCCCGGAAACGGCGCCGGCGCCCCGGCAAAGCGTGGGTTTCTCGGACGAACCGCACACTGCCTGGCCGCCGGCGCCGGTATCCGCCGACATCGGCATCCCGCAAGCCGTGACGGCTACTCGCGGGCGACGGCGAAGCCGAGGATGACGGCGGCCGAGACGACGATGTGGCCGGGCGCCAGGTCCTGGGCCGCCGCGTCGTCGGCGGAGGCGTGACTGCGGGAACGGTAGGTGTTGGTCTGCTCGGGGTCGACGTCCTCGATGTGCAGCACCGTGCCGAGGCGGACGCCGGCGGCCTCCGCGTACAGCTCGGCCTTGGCCCGGGCCGCGTCGACGGCCTTGCGCCGGGCCTCGGCCCGCAACTCCCGCTTGGCCGCCACGTCGAAGGTGATGCCGTCGATCTCGTGAGCGCCCGCCGCCACCACGTCGACCAGCAGCGGCTCGACGTCGTCCAGCGCGCGCGACTCGACTGCGAAGGCGGCCTGGCACTGATAGCCCGCGAACTTCTGCGAGCCGTCCACGTACTCGGTCGCGGTCCGAAGATTGAGCCGCGAGCTCTCGACCGCCGCGTCGTTGATCCCGTGCGAGCGCAACACGGCGCGCACCGCCCGCACCGCCGACCGGGCCACCTCGAAGGCGGCGGCCGGTGATTGCTCCGTCCGTACGATCTTGAACCGGACCCGTACGAGATCCGGGTTTGCCTTTACGCTTGCCGCGCCCAGCGCGGCGATCCCCCATGGACGTTCCACCATCTGCATGGTCAACGATCAAAGCAGACGGCGTCCACTACGGAAGGTCAGGCGCCGACCCAGAAGTCCATCTCGCGCAGCGCCGGGCTGCCCTCCTTGAGGTACCACTTCTGCCAGCTGTCCCGGTCGACCAGGCCCTTCCATCGCTTCGCCGCGGGCTGGATCTGCCGCCGGAAGCGCCACCGGTACTGGTTGTAGACGCTCATGATGTTCGTCGCGTACGCCCCGGACACCCCTGGCGCGTCCCGGATCACCAGAAGGTTCTCGTCGTTCGTGCCGCTCGCCTTGGGGCCGAGGTTGTGCGAGCCGGTGATGACCGCGGGCCGGTCGCCGAACGGGTCGACGACGATCACCTTGCTGTGCACCATCGCGAACGCCCGGTCGAGCTTCTTGAGCTCGGCCCGGAAGAACTCGGTGGGCTGGTCGATCGCCGCCGGCAGCACCACGTCGTAGTCGGCGAACTCGCGGTTGCGCTGATCGAACAGGCCGACCGGGTTGGGCTTGGTGCTCGGGTCCTGGTTGAGGACGCCGCGGAAGTACAGCCGGCTGCCGCCGCGCGGCGACCGGGCCAGGTCGAGGATCGCGTTGAGCAGCGACTCGCGCGGGCCCGGGTTGAACATGAGGAACAGCACGGCCTGCTGCGCCCCGGCGACGATCTTGCGGGCGTCGACCAGGTCGGCATGCTCGACGGTCGGGGTAAACCACAGGCGTACGCCGGCCTTGTCCACCTGCTGGTCGCGCGGCACCGTGTTGGCCTGCTTCAGCGACGCAGGCGAGGCGGCGCCCGCCTCGCGCAGCAGGTCCCACTGGGCGCGGTACTCCGCGGCCAGGCGCGGGTCGTCGATCAGCACCGAGTTGTTCGCCTGGGTGCACAGGCCGGTCATCGTCCAGTTCTGGCTGCCGGTCCACACCCAGCGCGGCGTGCCGTCGTCGTCGCCGATCACCAGGAACTTGTTGTGGCCGAGGGCCCGGGGCGCGGTCATCCGGTCGTACACGTCGACCTTGCCCGCCACCAGCGCGGCCCGGCCCTCGGCGTTCTGGTCCTGGCCTTTCTTCTCCACGCTGCCGTTGGCGAGCACCACGTGCGCGCGGTCGCCGATCTTCAGCAGGGCGTCGGTCAGCTGCGGGTCGTCCAGCTCGTAGAGCGCGGCATGAACCTGCCGGCCCGAGGCGGCCGCCTCCGCGAGCAACGCGAAGAGCCTCTCCCCCAACGGCCCCGCGAGATAGTCGCGCAGCTTGTCGCCCGGGGTGGCGATCATCCGGTCGAGGTACTCGTTCTGCAGGTCGTGGCCGGTGACGCCGAGCCGCCGCGACACCCACTGCGAGGCCACGATGCCCCGGTTGAAGAGCACCTCGATGCCCGGGGAGACCGCGTGCGACAACACGATCGGGTCGGTCCAGTCGCTCGCGTTCTCCGGATCGGGGTGCAGGCTGTCCTTGTTGGGCCCGACCATCGGCAGCACGCGGTAGGCGAGCTCGTCGCCCGGCTCGGCCATGTAGTCGGTCCACTGGTACTTCTGGATCGGCCAGTTCGTCGAGGCACGGCGCTCGCCGTCGGCGGCCAGTTGCCCCTCGAAGCCGACCCACGTGCTGACCACTTCTTCGACACCGTTGCGGCGCCGCAGCAGGCCGAAGCCACGGCAGTCGGCGATGAACCCGTCCGGTTTCCACGCGATGAAGACGTCATCGCCGTTGTGATAGACCCTGACCTTCATGCTGGCCCCCCTCGTCGCATCGTCGCACGCCAGGGCCACTTTCCTCGCGTCCGCTTCCCGACATCCGCGGTGGCCAGGCCGATCTGCCGCAGGCTCTCCTCCACCGTGGCCGTGGCCGGGTGACCGCCCCCGAAATGCTCCCGGTAAGCGGGCAGAAGTTCTTCGAGCAGCTCCCGGGCCCGGTCGAAGTCGCCCACCTTGGCCAGGACGACGGCC
This sequence comes from Actinoplanes sp. CA-142083, assembly GCF_050942195.1. Classification (NCBI taxonomy): domain Bacteria; kingdom Bacillati; phylum Actinomycetota; class Actinomycetes; order Micromonosporales; family Micromonosporaceae; genus Actinoplanes; species Actinoplanes sp. CA-142083. The sequence continues at coordinate 4,006,485 of NZ_CP192076.1, read as the reverse complement.
ACGTTGTTTCTGGCCGGCAATGACGCGTACGGCGGGGAGCCCAGTCGCTCGCGTGCCGCGGCGAACCGCTCGTACCAGGGCAGCGCCAGCGCCGGGAGGCGAGCCTCCACGAACGCCTCTGCCACGTCGTTGAGATAGCCGAGCGTCGCGTCGTCGTCCGGGCCCTTCACCTCCGCGCGGGCGGCCACGCCCCGCTCGAAGGCGTCCGCCGCCGCCTCGGTGTCGCCGGCGGCCAGGTGAGCGCGCCCCAGCCCGTCCAGGGCCTCCAGCAGCTGCCAGTAGTCCACCTCGTCGCCGGCGGCGATCTCCTCGTACACCGGCGCCGCCCGCTCCGGATGGCCGGTCTCGAGGTGCAGCTCGGCCAGTTTCGCCCGGACGACGACGGTGTCCGCCGCGTCCGGTCCGTAACGGATCTCCGACCAGTACAGCAGCTCCTCGCAGGGCGCGATCGCGTTTCCGAGCTGGCCGATCAGCTCGAGGAACCCGACCATCCGATCGAGGCATTCGAGCACGCTCTCGCCGCCCGGCTCGTCGATCCGCTCGAAGCTCGCCTTGAGCGCCTCGAGCTGCCGCCACCCGGTGATGGCGGCGCGGCCCTTCCGGACCGGGCTCGCATACCCGCGGATGATCTCCCGGCATTGCTGCACGAGATGGAAGCGCAGGGACGTCGTGTACCGGTGGTCGGGCCCAACCGCCTTGACCGCGTCCGGAATGGTGCGCCGGCACAGCTCGATCGCTTTCTCGTCCTCGCCCGCCTCGATGTACGCGAGGGCGAGCCGCACCCGGGCGTGCACCGTCGCCGGGTTCCGCCGCCCGTTGGCCCGCACCGCCTCGGCGGCGATAGCCTCGAGCAGGCTGATGGCCTGGGCCTCCCGGCCGAGCCGGGTGAAGACACGCGCATGCACCGTGCGGGTGTCGATCACCTCGGGATGGGTGGAGCCGAGCAGGCGCTCGTGCACGGCGAGAACCGCACGGATCAGCTCGCCCGCCCGCGCCCGGCTGCCGTCCAGATCGAGGAGCAGGTCGGCCAGGTGAGCGGCCAGGGCGAGCGCGTCGGCCCGGTCCGCCAGCCCGGTGAGGCGCGTGATCGCGGTGTCCAGGTGCGCGGCCAGCCGCTCGCGCTGGGTCCAGGTGCGAGCGGCGTGCCACGCCGACTCCAGCCCGGCCCCGGCGTTCTGCCAGCCGTCGGGCGCGGCCGTCCGGTTGACCGCCTGCACGAGCCGGTGCACGGCGACCGCGTCCTCGTCCCGGGTGACCAGGCCGTACGACGCGAGCCGGCCGACCGCCTCCCGATCGTCGTCCAGCAGGGCGAACGGGATGTCCTCGGGGGCGTACCAGGCCATCGCCCGCAGCAGCGCCCCAGGCTCGGGCCCGTGCTCGGCCTCGATCCGGTCGAACGTGACCTGCCAGACCCGCCCGACCGTCCGCTGTGGATCCTCGCCGGCCGGCACCCACGACCAGGCGTCGCCCGAGCGGGTCAGCCGCTCTAGGTGATCCCGGGCCGTGACGTCGTTCTGCACCAGATAGGCGCCGGCCATCTCGATCGCCAGCGGCAACCCGCCCAGCGCCGCGCACAGCTCGTCGGCCCCGTCGCGCAGCCGCTCGTCCGCGACCAGCCCGTCGAACAGCTCGCGAGCCTGCGCCGTCGAGAGCACCTCCAGCCGCGTCGGCACGGCCAGGCCGGCCCAGCCCTCGGTCTGCCGGCTGGTGACGAGGAACCGCCCCCGGGTGTGCGCGGCGAGGATCCCGGCCACATCGGACGGCCGGCTCACGTTGTCGAGCACCAGCAGCCAGCCGTCGTGCGCGTCGAGCCAGTCCCGGCACCACGGAACCGCGGTCTCGTCGGGGTGGCCGCCGAGCTCCGGGTGCAGCCGCCGGGCCAGCGCCGCGAGTCCCGCGTCGAGGCGGGCCGGCGTCTCCGCGGTCAGCCACCAGATCGGGTTGTAGCGCTCCCGCTGGGTCAGCGCGTACCGCCGCGCGAGCGTCGACTTGCCGATCCCCCCGAGCCCGGTGATGGCCTGCGTGATGACGCCGTTGTCGTGCTCGAGCGCGGCGGTCACCGCGTTCAGCTCGGCCGCCCGCCCGACGAAGAGCGCATCGGCGTGGAACAGCCCCACCAGCCCGGCCGGCGCGGCGACCTCATCGGCCGGGCTGATCCGCCCCGGCTCGATACGGTTCATCGTGTTCGTCGCGTAGTCGCCGGTCGAGATGATGCCCTCGTTGTGCCCGACCCACACGTCCCGCCCCATGAAGGGAGTGTGCCGGTGCGCCCGGCCCGATTCCCAGGCCTTGACGGATACATTCACCCTGAGGCCATGTCGGACGAACGACCCCCGCGAGTGCCGGCGCGCTGGATCGTCAGAACCGCCTGGGTGGTGCACCGCGGCCTCTACCGCGTCACCGCCGGCCGCGTCGGGCTGTGGCGCCCGAAAGGTACGCGCTGGGGCGCGCTGCGCCTCACCACGGTCGGCCGGCGCAGCGGCAAGCGGCGCAGCGTGATCCTGGCCTACTTCGAGGACGGGCCCAACCTGGTGCTGCTGTCGATGAACGGCTGGGGCGAGGGCGAGCCGGCCTGGTCCCTCAACCTGCGCGCCGACCCGGCCGCGACGGCCGAGGTGGCGGGCCGCGCCCGCGAGGTGCGGGCCCGCCTGGCCGAGGGCGCCGAGCACGCCCGCCTCTGGGACCGCTGGCGCCACTTCGACAAGCAACTCGACGGCTACGCCGGCCTGCGCACCACGCCGACAACCGTCTTCGTCCTCGAGCAGCGTTAGCCCTTGCGGAGCCGCCTCTTGAGGGCGCGGGCGAACTGGCGCGGGTGGCGCACCTTCGAAACCTTGCGGGTCACTTCGTGCAGGCGCATGGCCGGCGAGTTGCGGAGCTTGCGCAGGTCGTCGCGGGTGGTGCGGATCTGCTGTTCGCGGGTGCGCAGGCTCTGGTCGCGGAAGCGCATCGTGCGCTCGAGGCCGAAGACCTTGCCGGCCAGCTCGACGGCCTTGACCCGGTCGGCCTCGGCGTCGGCGATGATGGTGCGCAGGTCGGGCTCGTCAGCGAGGGGCTCGGCGAGCTGGTCGGCGATCTCGCGGCCGCGCTTGAGGACGCCGGGAGTCGCCTCGATGCCGGACATGCCCAGCCACGTGGCGACCAGGTCGTCGCTCTCGACGGTCCACGGAGGCCACGGGTGGCGGCGGTGGGCGCGGATCAGCCGGTCGCGCAGCCGGTGGTAGGCCGCGGCCAGCAGTTCCGCCGGGCCGTCGCCGGCCGAGGTGCGCAGGCCCCGCACGCCGCGGGTGAAGCCGCCGGCGTCGGGGAACAGGTCGTCGAGCAGGATCAGGCCCTCGGCCGCGCCGCCCCACGCGCCGAGACCGGCGGCGAAGGCGCGGAAGCCGGGCACGTCCTCGGCCGCGGCCAGGCGGAACAGCAGGGTCTCCACCGACTCGGTGTCGGGCAGCCGGCTCGCCACCACCGCGGGCGAGGCCGAGTGCACGCTGAGCGTCCATTCGCCCTCGTCGAGGTCGGCCAGCAGCACGCCGTCCTCGCCCACCGGCGCGTACGCCGTGTGGGTGGCGCCGCCGGAGCCGAGCACCGCGAGCCAGCCGGGCGCGACCGCGCCGAGCAGCCCGGCCCGCGCGGCGGCGGAAGCGCCGTCGTCGACCGAGGCGAGCAGCGGCGTGTGCGCCGCCGCGGCCGCGAGCCCCGCGACCGCCAGCGACGCGCCGGGCCGGCCGGGCCGGGACGACGCGGCGGCGGAAGCGTCGAGCAGGGTGTGAATCGTGCCGGCCTCATCGAACGCAGCGTACAGCCGGGTGAGCCGCTCGCCGAGGGCCGCGGACACCTGAGCCGGCGACGTGGGCCGCGCCGGGTCGTCGTGCAGCGGCCGCCACTCGTCGTCGCCGTGCCGGGCGTCGAGCGGGCGCCGGTCGTAGAGCCCGGTCAGCGCGAACTCGTTCTCGACGGCGACGAGCACCAGCGAAGAGGGCGAGGCGAGGCGCTGCAGCTCGGCGAGCCGTGCGGGCCAGTCGAGCGCCGGCGAGTCGGCGCCGAGCACCCGGTCGAGGCCGTCGGCGGCGATGACCACGTCGAACGGCTCGACGTCGACCAGCCCGTCCAGCGCGCCGGTGATCACCGTGACCGACGCCGATGGGATCGCCGCGCGCAGGTCCTGGGCGTCGCTCACGGACCGGAGCAGGACGGTCAGCGACGCGCTGCGGGCCGCGACGAAACCGGTCAGGGCGTGCGAGTGGGGCCCGGCGATCAGGACGCGCCCGAGCGAGACCGGCAGCAGGTCCTCGAGCAGGGCCAGCAGCGTCGCGCCGCCGGCGGGCGCGCGGTAGCCGGTGTAGTCCGTCCACGGCTGGATCTCGCCCCGGACGATCTCGACGGCGGGGGTCTGTGCGCTGTCAGTCACGCTGGTTCCAATCGAAGAGCATGCGCATCTCGGCCGGCGGCATCATCCAAGCCTTGCCGAGCTCGTCGTCGGTGATGGCCCGGGCGGTGGCCAGGTCGATGTCCTTGCCGAGCAGGTCGCCCCAGAGCCGGGCGATGCGGGTCTGGCCGCCGAAGAGCGGGTTGTCGCCCTCCAGCTCCATCGCGTCGCCGTACACGGCCGGCTCGCAGCCCGCCGCCACGCCGTAGAAGATCGCCGTGGCGAGCCGGTTGGACGCCACCCGCTTGAACCCGCGGAACGCCTTGAGCTGCTTGTACAGGAACTTGCGGTCGGTGCCCTCGTAGTTCCAGCCGCGCTTGCCGAAGCAGATCACGTCGAAGCCGGCGTCCTCGTAGACGCGGCGCACCTCGGGGCGCTCGTACTCGGTGTAATAGAGGCTGATCGTGACCGGCTCGGACTCGGTCTCCCGGATCTCGTCGATCAGCCGCTGGTGGTCACCGTGGATCTTGGCGCCCATGCCGGGCGCGTCCCACCCGTGGAAGAGGAACCACAGCGTGCCCTTGCGCTCGGCGTCGGGCACCCGGCCGAGATCCGGTTCCAGGTCCATCAGGTACAGCATCGGCGCGCCGGTCACGGCGTAGTTGCGCCGGCCGAGGGAATGGCCGCGCCGGCGGGGCGCGTCGCTCCAAACGTAGCGCCAGGCGCCATCGAAGAACTCGTGTACGGGATTCCAGCCGCACCCCACGTTCCAGCCGTGCTGGAGGTAGCCCGGGATGCGCGGCGGGAACTCGTCGTCCAGTCCGCAGTACCGGGCCAGGATGTGCTGCTGGCCGTAGTAGAAGTTGTGGTGATGCATGGCCGATCAGTCCGTTTCCAGGTGCAGGATGCCGGAACGCGGTCGCAGCGTGAACGACCCCACCCGCAGCGGCAGGCGCGCCAGCAGGAAGGTGTCGGTCTGGACAGCGTACGGGGTGGCGTCGCCCGGGTCGGCGAACAGCGTCCAGTTGGGCGCGTCGTCGTCGCCGGTCATCGCGCCGGCGTCGACCTCGGCCGACCAGCGCTCGTCGCCGACGGTGATCTCACAGGGCGCGTCGATCGCGTCGTCCGAGTTCGGCAGGAACCGCCGCCAGGTGATCTTCTCGTACGAGACGCCGGGCCAGCGCGGGCCCGAGACGGTCAGCCGCAGGGTGTCGTCCGACCGTTCGATCCGGTCGGCGGTGACCCGGGCCGGGCCCTCGATGAGGTTGAGGTATTGCCCCGGGGAGCGCGACACCGTGATCACCCGGCCGCCGCGGGGGGCCATGACGCCCTCGCGCAGGCCGGTGATCAGCAGCAGCACGTGGTCGTCGCCGTCGTGGATGCGCGGCACCAGCACCGTGCGGTCGAGGAACGGGTCGTCCGGGTTGACCGAGTCGGTCAGGTCGTCGAGCGCGACCCGGGCGGTGAAGCCGTCCATCGCGACCCCGCGCTGCTTGGGCTCGACGGCGCCGCGCTCGCGGCTCAGCGGGACGACGATGTCGCCGGCCGAGCGGGTCAGCCGCAGCTCCGGCTTGCTCATCCGGGACGGGATGCGGCCGGTCAGCACCAGGTCGCCGCCGTCCACCCCGGCGGCGGTGAGCTCGGGGGTGCCGGAGCGCAGCTGGATGGTGAGCCGGCCGTCCGGGGTGCGCACGGGCTGGACCCACTTGCCGTCGACCCAGTCGCCGAGCGGGTACCCGAGGCCGCCCGGGGTGAGCGCGTCGCGGCGGCGCACCCAGCCGGAGCGGATGTCGACCGCGATCCAGGCCGAGCCGGCCCAGCCCGGCAGCCCGGCGATCATGCGGCGCGGGATGCGGGTCTCGAACGCGAGGGGCTCCTCCGGCCCCGGCCGGTCGGTGAGCGTGACCGGGAGGCGCTGTTCGCGGCGGCCGCAGACCAGCGCGAGGCGCAGCGTGGTGTTGGTGGTGTCCACCGGCAGGTGGGCGATCTCGGCGGTGCCGCGCACGACCATCTCATCGGCGGTCCAGTCGAGCCCGGTCACCGCGGTGCGCACGGCGAGCTCGGCGCGGGGCAGCCGGTAGAACGACGGCGGCAGCTTCGAATCGCGCAGGCCCGGGTACTGGCTCTCGTAGCGCCACGGCGCGGTGGGGTGGCGCACGGCCTCGACCCGGCGGTGGTTCTCGGCGCGGAACCGGGCGAGCCGGCGCAGCAGGTCGGTGTCGCCGGCCTCGAGGGATTCGTATTCCAGGCGCTGGAAGGTGGTGGCCTCGGCGAGCACCTCGGGCAGCAGCCGGGAGCTGAGCCGGCGGCCGAGCGCGACCAGCGGGTCGAGATCGTCGTCGTCCGCGCTCGCGAACGCCTGCACGATGGTGGCCAGGTCCATCTCGGCGAAGTGCCGGTGCACCAGGCCGCGCAGCTCGTGCGCCCGCTTGTCGAGCAGGTCGAGCACCATCTCGGCCGATTTCACCCGGTCGGCGAGGTTGCCGTACTGGAACTTGAGCTGGGTGATCGATTCGCCGGACTCGCGCTCGCGCCAGTAGTAGACCGGGGCGGCGACGCAGTCGACCGTGATCGCCTCGAGGTGGCCACGGAGGGTCACCGGGTAGTCCTCGTACCGGATGGCCGGGAATTCGAATTTGAATTGATCCCAGAAGGTGCGCCGGTACACCTTGTTCCACACCATCCGGTCGGTGGCGAGGGAGGGGTGGTCGAAGACGTGGGTGGCGGGCTTGTTCGCCACGAACGGGATGCGATGCACATACGACTGGCGCACGCCGTAGGTGTTGTTGAAACGGCGGGCGTTGCCCGCCGCGAGCGACGAGGAGGTCGCGTCGAGGGAGCGGACCATTATCTCGTACGCGTGGCGCGGCACCAGATCGTCGCTGTCCACGAACGTTATGTAGTCGCCCTGGGCGTGCTGGACGCCGGTGTTGCGGGCCGGACCCAGGCCCTGGTTTTCCTGCGTGACGATGCGGAACCGGCCGTCGCGCGCGCAGAACTGACGCGCGGCCTCCACGCTGGCATCCTTCGACCCGTCGTCGACGAGGATGACCTCGAAGTCGCCGAACGTCTGCCGGGCGAGGGAGTCAAGGCAGTCGGTGATGTAGCGCTCGACGTTGTAGAACGGGACGACGATGCTGAGCCTCGGGGTCACCACTGTCTCTTACTGGATCCGGTCGAGTGAACACAAATTGCGCGACGCAGCATGACACCAGATCCTAGCGGCTACAGGGACCTGACGAGGATGCCCGAAAAGAGCACCAATGACCGCCTCCAGGAGAGGAACACTGCCCGACCTCCCGGTGTCGCCGAGGTTAACCGCCATAGTGGCCGCCACCGAGCGTGATCTTGGACGCAGGACCGGGCCCGGCGAGTGACGCAGGTCACTATCGGGACGAATCCGCAGGAAGCCTCGCGGATCAGTCCTCGTCGGACGATCCGGGTTCCGGAAGTTGTCATACCCCCGTCGTAGGGTCCGTCGAGGTAACCGGAACCCTACGGTTCGTGACGACGGGAGCCCGTCCGATGACGACGCTCGACCATGACGCGGCCGCGGCCACCAGCCGCCGCCTGCGCACTCAGGAGGAAGTCGAGGCGCACATACGCGCCATCTGCTTCAAGACCGGCCCGCCGGCGCTGATCGGCGCCGAGCTCGAATGGACCGTTCACCACACCGCGGCGCCCCGCGCGCCCCTCGACCGCGAAACCCTGCGGCAAGCCCTCGGCCGGCACACCCCGGCCACCCTCGCACCGGGAAACTCTCCTGGGCATCTACCCGCCGGCGGCTCTCTCACCGTCGAGCCCGGCGGCCAGCTGGAAATCTCCTCGGCCCCGGCCCGCTCGACCGCCGCCCTGCACGCGGCCGTCACCGCCGATCTCGCCCACCTCACCACCCTGCTCGACGACGCGGGACTGCGCCTGGGCGAGCACGGCATCGACCCGCACCGGTCGCCCCGGCGGATCCTCGACACCCCGCGCTACGCGGCGATGGAGAGGTTCTTCGACGCCCGGGGCCGGCACGGCCGGATCATGATGAGCAGCACCGCGGGCCTGCAGGTCTGTCTCGACGCCGGCACCGAGGCCGAGCTGCCGGCCCGATGGCGCGCCGCGCTCGCGCTCGGCCCGCCGTTGCTGGCCCTGTTCGCCAACTCGGCCCGCCACGCCGGGCGCCACACCGGGCTGGCTTCGGCCCGGATGGCGGCCTGGTGGGGCATGGATCCGCGGCTCACGCACCCGCCGGTGGGCCCGTCCGGCGACCCGGCGGCCGGCTGGGTGCGGTACGCGTTGTCCGCCCCGCTGATCTGCGTGCGCCGCGACCACGGCAGCTGGGACCCGCCGCCCGGCGTGACCCTGGCCGACTGGGTGGCCGGCGCGCTGCCCGACGCGCCGACCGCCGGCGACGTCGAGTACCACCTGTCCACTCTGTTCCCGCCGGTCCGCCCGCGGGGCTACCTGGAGGTCCGCTACCTCGACGCCCAGCCGGGCGGCGAGTGGTTCGCGCCGGTCGCCGTGCTCACCGCGCTGCTCGCCGACCGGCAGACCACCGAGGCCGCGCTCGAGCTGGCGCTCCCGGTCGCGGGGCGCTGGCACACGGCGTACTCGATCGGTCTCGCCGACCCGTCGCTGCGCCGCGCCGCCTCGGCCCTCGCCGAGCTGGCCTGCGCCCGGCTCGACGCCGCCCTGCCGGCGTCCGTCCGCACCCACGTCATCACCACCGTCGACCGGCGCCTGAGCGCCGCCGCCGTCGCCGCCAAGGAGACGTCATGACCGCTTTCCCCACCGACCCGGCCGGCGCCGGCCCCGCCGCCGGCCGCCCGCGCGACCTGCCCGCAGCCGACGTGGCCGCCGCGGCCGGGACCGATCGGCTGCGTGACGTCGTCGCGGCCGAGCTCGGGCGGGCCCGGGACCGCACCACATTGCTCACCGAGGCCGTCGACGAGGGCGACCTGATCCGGCAGCACTCGCCGCTGATGTCGCCACTGGTGTGGGATCTCGCCCACGTCGGCAACCAGGAAGAGCTCTGGCTGGTCCGCGACGTCGGCGGCCGCGAGCCGGTGCGCCGCGACATCGACGAGCTGTACGACGCGTTCAAGCATCCCCGCCGCGACCGCCCCCAGCTGCCGCTGCTCACCCCGGCCGAGGCCCGCGGGTACGTCGCGACCGTGCGCGACAAGGCCCTCGACGTGCTCACCCGCAGCCGGCTCGAGGGCACGCCGCTGGTCGACCAGGGGTTCGCGTTCGGCATGATCGTGCAGCACGAGCAGCAGCACGACGAGACCATGCTCGCCACCCACCAGCTGCGCGGCGGGCCGGCCGTGCTCGACGCCCCTCCCCCGCCGCCGGCCGCCGGGCCGGTCAGCGGCGAGGTGCTGGTGCCGGGCGGGCCGTTCACGATGGGCACCAGCACCGAGGCGTGGGCCCTCGACAACGAGCGCCCGGCGCACCAGGTCTTCGTGCCGGCCTTCCACATCGACCGCGCCGCGGTCACCAACGCGGAGTACGCGGGGTTCATCGACGACGGCGGCTACGACGACCCGCGCTGGTGGAGCCCGGCGGGCTGGGATCACCGCCAGTCGGCCGGCCTCCACGCGCCCCTGCACTGGGCGCGCGACGGCGACGGCTGGTCCTGCACGCAGTTCGGCCGCACCCAGCGGATCGTGCCCGGCGAACCGGTCGTGCATGTCTGCTTCTACGAGGCCGAGGCCTACGCCTCCTGGGCCGGCAAGCGGCTGCCCACCGAGGCGGAGTGGGAGAAGGCGGCCCGGTTCGACCCGGCGACCGGGCGATCGCGGCGCTTCCCGTGGGGCGACGACACCCCGACGGCCGACCACGCCAACCTGGGACAGCGTCATCTGCGTCCGGCCTCCGCCGGGGCGTACCCGATGGGTGTCTCGCCTTTGGGTGTCCACCAGCTCATCGGCGACGTGTGGGAATGGGTCTCGACCGATTTCACGGGCTATCCGGGTTTCGCGCCCTTCCCCTATCGGGAGTATTCGGAGGTGTTCTTCGGCGCCGACTACAAGGTGCTGCGCGGCGGCTCGTTCGGCACCGACCGGTCGGCGTGCCGGGGCACCTTCCGGAACTGGGACTATCCGATCCGGCGGCAGATCTTCAGCGGGTTCCGCTGCGCGCGGGACGCCTGATGTGCCGGCACCTGGCCTATCTGGGTCCGCCGATTCCGCTGAGCGAGCTGCTTCTCGACCCGCCGCATTCGCTGGCTCACCAGTCGTGGGCGCCGCGCGACATGCGGGGCGGCGGGACGATCAACGCAGACGGCTTCGGCGTCGGCTGGCACACGCCGGGCGGTGTCGTGCGCTATCGGCGGCACACCCCGATCTGGAGTGACACGACGCTGCCGGGGCTCGCCGCCTCGGTGGCGTCGACCGGGGTGCTGGCGGCGGTGCGCAGCGCGACCGTCGGCATGCCGGTGACCGAGTCCGCGGCGGCGCCGTTCGGGGACGGGCCCTGGCTGTTCAGCCACAACGGGGTCGTCGCCGGGTGGCCTTCCGCGGTCGAGAAACTGGCCGGAACACTGCCGCCGGTCGATTTGTTGACGCTGGACGCGCCGACCGACGCGGCGCTGCTGTGGGTCCTCGTCCGCGATCGGCTGCGGGCCGGCTCGCCGCCCGCCCAGGCGGTGGCCGACGTCGTGGCCGACGTGCTGCGGTCGGCGCCCGGATCCCGGCTCAACCTGCTGCTCACCGACGGCGAGTCGCTAGTGGCGACCACCGTCGGTCATTCCTTGTCCGTCCTCTCTCGGCCGGAAGCGGTCGTCGTGGCCTCGGAGCCGCTCGACGACCGCCCCGCCTGGCGCCCGGTCCCCGAGGGGACGCTGCTGCGCGCCACCGCCACCGCCCTGACCCTTGCGCCCCTGGGAGAAAAATGAACGAGCTCGAAGTTCATCTCGACGCCGACGATCTTGCCCGCACCCTGCGCGCGGACGTGACCGCCGGCCTCACCGACGACCCGAAGTGGCTGCCGCCCAAGTGGTTCTACGACGCCCGGGGCAGCGAGCTGTTCGAGCTGATCACCGAGCTGCCCGAGTACTACCCGACCCGCGCCGAGCGCCAGATCCTCGCCGACCGGGCGCCCGAGATCGCCCGGCACACCCGGGCCACCGCGCTGCTCGAGCTGGGCTCGGGCTATTCGACGAAGACCAGGCTGCTGCTCGACGCGCTCACCGCTGAGGGAACGCTGTCGACCTTCGTGCCGATGGACGTGTCGCCGACCGCTTTGGAGGCAGCGGCGGAGCAGATCACCGCGGACTTCCCGGGCCTGCGCGTGCACAACATCGTCGGCGACCTCACCCGCCACCTCAAGCACCTGCCTACCGAGGGCAACAGGCTCGTCGCGTTCCTCGGCGGCACGATCGGCAACCTGATCCCCGACGAGCGGGCGGCGTTCTTCTCCGACGTCCGCTCGGTGCTGCAGTCCGGCGAGCACCTGCTGCTCGGCACCGACCTGGTGAAGAGCCCGAGCGTGGTGGTGCCCGCCTACGACGACGCCCAGGGCGTGACCGCCGAGTTCAACCGCAACGTGCTGCGGGTGCTCAACGGCAGCCTCGGCGCCGACTTCGACCTGGACGGCTTCGCCCACGTCGCGCTGTGGGACCCCGACCAGGAGTGGATCGAGATGCGCCTGCGCGCCCGCTGGCCGATGCGGGTCTCGATCCCGGGCGTGGGCCTCGAGGTCGACTTCGCGGCCGGCGAGGAGGTCCGCACCGAGGTGTCGGCCAAGTTCCGCCGCGAGGGGGTCGAGCGGGAGCTGGCCGAGGCCGGGTTCGCCCTCGACCAGTGGTGGACCGACCGGGACGGCCTGTTCGCGGTGTCCCTGGCGCGGGCGGTCTGATTTTCTTGAGCATCTGACCCATCCGTCCGCCCTTCGGCCGCGAATGCCAGTCGCAACCCCACGGCTGAAGGGCGGACACCCATGGCGGAGAGCGGCACGAGCCGCCGTCCCGACCACCTGTCGGCGGTGCCCGACCCCGGCCCCGACAAGTCCTCGGAGCCGGCCGACCTCCTGCGCGCGGTGGCCCGCGGCGACGAGAAGGCGTTCGCCCGCCTCTACGACCTGGTCGCGCCCCGCGTCTACGGCCTGATCCGGCGGGTGCTGCGCGACCCGGCGCAGTCCGAGGAGGTGGCGCAGGAGGTGCTGGTCGAGGTGTGGCGCACCGCCGCCCGCTTCGACCCGGCCCGCGGCTCGGCGACGTCGTGGATCTGCACGATCGCGCACCGCCGGGCCGTCGACCGGGTGCGCGCCGAGCAGTCCGCGGCCGAGCGCCTGGCCTTCGTCGGCCGCGCCCAGGTCGAGGTCCCCTACGACAGCGTCGCCGACGAGGTCTCCGGCCGCCTCGAGCGCCAGCAGGTCCGCCGCTGCCTCAACGATCTGACCGAGCTGCAGCGCCAGGCGGTGACCCTCGCCTACTACCAGGGCCACACGTATCCGCAGGTGGCCGAGCTTCTGGGAGCGCCCTTGCCGACAGTCAAGACCCGCATGCGCGACGGCCTCATCCGCCTGCGCGACTGCCTCGGAGCGGGGGCGACGGCATGATTCACGGTCTGATCGGCCCCTACGTCCTCGATGCGGTGGATGACATCGAGCGCGCCAGCTTCGAGCGGCACTTGCGCGAGTGCGACGTCTGCCGTGCCGACGTCGACGAGTTGCGCGAGGTCTCGGCCCGCCTGGCCGACGGCGCCTGGTCGGTTCCCCCGCCCGCGCTGCGCGACGACGTGCTCTCCGCGATCACGTCGGTCCGCCAGATCGCGCCGGTCTCCCCGGCGCCCATGCAGGCCACTCCGCCACGCCGCCGCCTGCGGGTGGTCGCGGCCGCGGCCGCCGTCGTGGTCGCGGTCGCCGGCGCGGCGACGGTCGCGTCGGTGATTCAAAACGATCGCGTACGGCGTGAGCACGATCGCGCCGAGGCGGCTCAGGCGGCCGAGGCCCGGGTTCGCGCGCTGCTCGCCGCGCCCGACCTCGTCGTCCGCGAGGAGCCGGTGACCGGTGGCGGCCGGGTGACCGTCGCGACCTCCAAGCTGCACGACGCCGGCGTCATCATGCTGGCCGCCGACGCCGCTCCCGCCGGCAAGGTCTACCAGCTCTGGACGATCCGCTCCCAGCAGCCGGTGAACGAAGGTGCCCTGGCTCCCGGCCAGACCACCTCGGTACAGATCGTCGATGGCATGTCCGAGGCCTCCGACGTGGGCGTCTCGATCGAGCCGCCGGGCGGCTCGAAGACCCCGACCACTCCCCTGGCGGCCGACGTGAAGCTCTGATCCGGGTGTCTCGCAGGACACATACCCAGCCGAAATACCGGGGCAGGGGCATCCGTTACATGGATGCGTCTCGCTGCAGGGCCTCGCTGGAGGGCTGAGAAATGAAGAACGGAATCCACCCCGACTACCACGCCGTCGTATACCGCGACCGGAACGCCGACTACGCGTTCCTGACCCGCTCGACCGAGAAGAGCGACAAGACGGTCGAGTGGACGGACGGGAAGACGTACCCCGTGGTGGACGTGCAGATCTCGGCCGCGAGCCACCCGTTCTGGACCGGGCGCAGCCGCGTGCTCGACACGGCGGGCCGGATCGAGAAGTTCCGCGCCAAGTACGCCAAGTTCGCGAAGTAGTCAGTCTTTCGAGACGGCCGCCCCCGGGCGGCCGTCTTTCGTTATGCGGAACACTGCGGAGAGGCGTAGCGGCCGGTCTGCGTGACCGTGGTCAGCACCTTCTCGCCGTACGTGATGGAGCAGGTCACCTCGCCGGCGCCGCCCTTCTTGCGCTGCGCGATCAGGACGAGCGGGCCGCGATCGCCGGTCACCGTGAACGTCGTGCGCCACGGCAGTGGCACCCCGCCCCGGGTGATGATGTCACCGTCCTGGTCGGTGTACTGAACGCTGCCGATGTCGCCGGCGCCGCCGCTGGACACCTCGTAGACGACCGTCCTGGTCACCGCCCGCTCTGGCGCGACCGCAACCACCTCGCTGGGCGGCGGCGCCGGCGACCTCCACGAAGTCAGCGCGGCGCCGACCCCCGCCGCGAGGAGGACCGCCGCCGCCACGATCACCGCGATCACGCGCGCACCGCGCCGCCGCGGCACCACCCGCGCCGGCGCGAGATCATCGGGCACGGGCGACGGCTCGGGCCATTCTCGATCGAACTCCGTCACGGCCTTCACGGTAGGCGCCGGCCGCCACCGGCATAACCGGCGCGGATGGCCGGCATCAGCAGTTCTGACTTCCCAGGCGCGGCGGCGCTCGCGCACTGTTGGTGGCATGCGGCGAGTGGTGGTTACCGGCGCGGCGTCCGGCATCGGCGCCGCCGTGGCCGGCGCCCTGCGGGCGGACGGCATCGAGGTGGTCGCGCTGGATCTGGCGACTTCCTTCGACGTACGGGATCGGTCGGCCTGGTCCGATCTGGCCGAGACTCTGCGGCCGTCGGTTCTGCATGGCTTGGTCAACTGCGCCGGCGCCACCTGGCGGGCCCGCCTCGGCGAGGTGGATCCCGCGGATTTCGAGCGCGTGCAGGCCGTCAACGTGCTGGGCCCGCTGCTGGGCATCCAGGCCCTGTCGCCGCTGATGGCCGCCGGCTCGTCGATCGTCAACGTGGGCTCGCTGGCCGCTCTTCAGGGCCACTATCCGGTGGCGTACACGGCCAGCAAGTGGTCGCTGCGCGGCCTCACCCACGCCGCTTGCATGGAGTTAGGCCCCCGCGGCATCCGGGTCAACATCGTGCATCCGGGCTTCATCGAGACGCCCATGACGGCGTCAGCGGCGCCCGCTTTCCGGGCAGCCAGCATCGCCGAGACTCCCCTGGGACGCACCGGCACGCCCGCCGAGGTGGCCGCGGTCGTCGCCTTCCTCCTGAGCGACGCCGCTTCGTACATCTCCGGCGCCGAGATCCCGGTCGACGGGGGCGCCAGCTCCCACGGCGGCGCCAAGTCCGTCTCCGACGCCCTCCGCACCTAGGTCTCGCCCTTGCGTTCCCACCATGTGACAGCCGTTCTCGGATATTGGTGCCCGCTCCCGCATGCTGGCGCCGTGTCCCACGCCTCGGTTGACGGGTTCACGCTGTGAGACCCAAGCGCGCGCCTCGCCAGAAATATCCGTTTATATTAACCTACCCCGCGCCGACGGCGCCCAAGGACGAAGACTTAGCGTTCGCTCGGATCAGCAGCTCATCAAGATTCACCCGGCGCCGAAGCGGGGCGCGGCACGACAGACGCCATCCGCCGAGAAACCGCAACGGGCCGCACGCGCCGCGGCCGAGCACACGCCGGGCCATGGCAGTCCCGCCCAGCCACAGGCAAACCGCAAGGGGCCGCGCCCGCCGGAGCCAGGCACACGCCGGGCCATGGCAAGCTGCCCGGCCGGCGCCATTTCGCAACGGCCGCACCCCACCAAGGCCAGGCACACGCCAGGCCATTGCAGCCCAGCCCAGCGCCTGGCCACCCGCGACTGCCGCACCCGCCCGCTGAGCCGCCCGCCGAGCCCGCCCGCCGAGCCCGCCCGCCGAGCCCGCCCGCCGAGCCCGCCCGCCGAGCCCGCCCTCCACTGGGGGAAGCCCCCGTTCGCCATTGTCGTCGGGAAAGCGGGAGATTGGGGGATGCGGCTACGCCGCCTGTGGATAACCGGCGATTGTGGACAACGCACTAGCTGCCGCCCGAATGTGCTAGGCCGAGCCCCGGACCACCAGCTCGGTCTCGAGGACGGCAGGGGCGGGTTGGTCGCCGGCCAGCAGGCGCCGGGCCTGGGCCACGGCCAGCTCGCCCATGCGGCGCTTGTTCAGGTAGACCGTGGTCAGGGGCGGGTCGATCAGCTCGCCCACGGTGAGGCCGTCGAAGCCGGCCAGGGCCACGTCGCCGGGTACCTCCACGCCCTGGCGGCGGGCCTCGCGATGGGCGCCCAGGGCGACCAGGTCGTTGAAGGCGAAGATCGCGGTCAGGTCGGGCCGGGTCTTCCGGAGGCGGGCGAAGCCGGCCTCGCCGCCGGCCATCGACTGCTCGACGGGGGCGATCGCGTCCTCCGGCACCTCCAGGTCCAGCTCTGCGGCCTCGGCCAGGAACGCCACCCGGCGGCCGGCGTCGGCGGCGGCCGGGCAGTCGATCATGCCGAGGCGGCGGTGGCCGCGCGCGGCGAGGTGGCGCACGAGCGCGCGTACGCCGGTTGCCGCGTCGATGTCGACCGCCCCGAACGCCTGCTCGGACGGGGTGCGGCTCATCACGACCAGCGGGACGCCCTCGACGGCGTCGGCGATCACGTCCTCGGGCTGGAAGAGGTAGCAGATCATCGCGTCCACCTGACCGGCCAGCGCGCGCAGCAGCTCCGGCTCGCGGGCGGGGTCGTCCTGGCTGGTGCTGATCAGCACCTGCCACCCGGCCTGCTCGGCCGCGTCGATGACCCCGGCGATCAGCTCGGGGAAGAACGGGTTCACCACGTCGGGAACGATCAGCCCCAGCGTGACCGCCCCGGGCCGCACGAGCCCGCGCGCGAACCGTGACGGCCGGTATCGCAGCTGCCGGGCGGCGTCGAGCACCCGCCGGCGGGTCTCGGGGTCGATCTCGCCCTTGTCGTTGATCGCCCGGGACACGGTCTGGTGCGAAACGCCCGCGAGCCGCGCCACGTCGCGCAGCGTGGGCCGCTTGTCCTGTCTGTCTTCCACGATCACCGCATCGTAATCGGTTGACCGGCGCGCTCCTCCTCGCGACAATGCCGTTAACGGTCACGTGACCGTTAACGGACCTCATGAGAGGGCATGCCAATGGACTTCGCGGCTTGGTTCTTCAGCGTGGAAGCGGCCCGGCGAGACAGCCAGTCGGCGCTGCCCGAGGCCCCCGTCCGGCCCCCGCGCCCGCGCCGGCGCTTCATCCGGCGCCGCCGGAAGGGTTGAGAAGAAGTCTTTGCATAGATATCTTCTCAAACATGCGAGTACTCACGGACGTCGAGGCGCTCAAGGCGCTCGCCCACCCGCTGCGCCAGCAGATGCTCACCCGCCTCCAGCGGCAGGGGCCGGCCACTTCGGCAGAGCTCGCCGCGGAGTTCGGCGCCGACCGCGGCGCGACCAGCTACCACCTGCGACAGCTGGAGCGGTTCGGCTTCATCGAGGAGGACACCGCCCGGTCGAAGGGCCGGCGGCGCTACTGGCGGTCCATCCCGCAGCACATCCGGCTGCCGCGCTCGGCCGACGACCCCGCGGTGGCGGCGGCGGCCGACGAGGTCGGCCGGCAGTGGTTCGAGCGGTCGGGGCGCGAGCTCCTGGCGTACCTGATGGACCGCGACTCCTACGGCGAGTTCACCGGCGCCGCCCAGCATTCGTACGGAAGCACCGCCCTGACCGCCGCGGAGCTGGCGCAGTTCGGCGAGGAGTACATCGCGCTGCTCTCGAAGTGGCACCGCGAGCCGGAACACGCCAGCCCGGGCGCGCGGCACATCGCCGTCGTCTTCCACGCGTTCCCCACGCCATGACGAGCGACGTCGCGGCGCCCGTGAAGCTGCGGCGAAATCGAGACTTCGCCGCGCTCTGGGGCGGGCAGGTCGTCTCCGCGCTCGGCGCCCAGATCGGCGGCACCGCGATGCCGCTGCTCGTGCTCGCGACCGGCGGCTCCCCGGGCGACGCCGGCCTGGTCGCCGCGGCCGGGACGTTGCCGTTCCTGGTCGCCAACCTGCCGGCCGGCCCGCTCGTCGACCGGGCGAACCGGCGCACCATCCTGCTGGCCAGCGAGCTGGCGGCGGCCGTCGCGGTCGCCAGCGTGCCGGTCGCGCTCTGGTGGGGCGTGGTCACGGTCGCGCATCTGGCCGTCGTCGCCTTCGTCCAGGGCCTGTGCTCGGTCTTCTTCGGCCTCGCCGAGCGCGCCGCGCTCCCGCTGATCATCCCCGCCGGGCAGCTACCGGCCGCGATGGCCCAGAACGAGGCCCGCTCGCGTGGCGCCGGCCTGATCGGGCCCCCGCTGGGCGGCCTGCTCTTCGCCGCCGGCCGAGCCGTGCCGTTCGTGGTGGACGCCGCCTCGTACCTGATCTCCGCCGTGGCCCTGCTGTTCGTCCGCAAGGATCTGCGTGCCCGCGAGAGAGCCGCCGCCGAGCCGTTGTGGCGGGAGGCCGTCGAGGGCCTGCGCTGGACCTGGCGGCAGCCCCTGGTCCGGGCCTCGATCGTCCTGCTCGCGGTGAGCAACCTGGTCTTCCAGGCCCTGACGCTGATCCTCATCGTGCTGGCCCACGACCGCGGCGCCACGTCGGTCGGGCTCATGCTCGGCATCTACAGCGCCGGCGGCCTGGCCGGCGCGCTCGCCGCGACCCGGCTGCATCGCCACCTCACCGCCCGGCGGGTCATCGTCGGCGTCAACTGGGTGTGGGCCGCGCTGCTCCCCCTCTTCGCGGTGGCCGCCAACCCGCTGCAGCTCGGCCTGGTCGGCGCCGCCTGCGCGTTCGTCGGCCCACTGTGGAACGTCGTGCTGATGACCTACGCGGCGGTGCTGGTCCCCAACCAGCTGCTGGGCCGGGTGATGAGCGCCGCCATGACCGTCACGTGGGGCGTCATGCCGCTGGCGTCGCTGCTCGCCGGGTACCTGTTGACCGCGCTCACCGCGAAGGGCGCCATCGGCGTGCTGTCGGCAGCGATGCTCGCGACCGCGATAGCCGCGACCGCGAGCCCCGCCGTCAGGAACGCGCCACCCCTGCCGAGCGACCCGCCGCATTCCGCCGAGGCGCGCCGGCCCGGCGAGCTACCGCCACCGGCAAAGCACCCTTAAGCCGAGGAGTCGGACACCGTGATGCCGAGTGCCCCGGCTAGCGCATAGGAAAGCGCCAGCAAGTCGTCGGGGTGCACGATCGCCCCCGCCCAGCTGGTGAGTCCGCCGATCCCCTGCAGCTCGCAACCGCGGAACCGCGCGCCCTCCATGGAAGCGTTGTGGAACTGCGCCCGCGACAGGTCGCACCGCGTGAAAGTCGCCCCGCGCAGGTCCGCGTGGGTGAAGTCGGCGCCGGCCAGGTTGCAGTCGGTGAAGGTCACCACGTCGAAGCGGGCGAACCGCCAGTTCGTCAGGTCCACCTTGCAATCGGTGAACGTGACGTCGCTCAGCAGCCCGTCGTTCCAGGCCAGCCCGGTCATCCGCGACCCGGTCACCCCGACCCGCTCCAGCACGCCGCGCTCGCCCCGCAAATTCGAAAAGTCCGAAATATCAGCAACACAATCAATAAATCGGACTTGAGACAAATGCGACTGAGCCAGCGACGACTTCGAGAAGCGGCACTGAAGGAACTCCACCGCCCCCGCTTCTGTGCCCGAGAGATCGACGTCGCCGTACAAAACGGACGACACGGTCTGCTCGTACTCGATAGCCAGCTGGACTCCGGAAGCCGGCGGAGGAGAGACAGGCACGGAAGGCGGGCGCGGTGGTCCCTGACGGATACGGCGTGGCGGCACCCCGACACCCTACGAGGCGCGGCGGCGCACGCTCCGGTCGGTCAGCGACGGCGGCGCGTACCCGGCGTCGGCCGGATTGAGGTTCGTCCCCGGCGGCACGATCCCGTCGATCCGGTCCAGCACGTCGGCGCTCAGCACCGGCACGCCGAGCTGCGACTCCAGATGCTCCATCGTCCGCGGCCCGATGATCGCCGAGGTGATCGCCGGGTGCGCGAGCACGAACCCGAGCGCCAGGTGGATCAGCGACATCCCCGCCTCGGCCGCCAGCTTGGTGAGCTCGTCGACCGCCGCGAGCTTGGCCGCGTTGGACGGCCGCGTCGGGTCGTACCGCTCCGGCAGCCGCGAGACGCGCAGCGAGAGCGGCTCGGTCATCCCGGAGTGGTAGCGGCCGGAGAGATACCCGCCGCCGAGCGGGCTCCAGGGCAGAACCGCGAGGCCGTAGCGGGAGGCCACCGGAAGCATCTCACGCTCGATGCCGCGCACGAGGATCGAGTACGGCGGCTGCTCGCTCACCACCCGCTCCCGCCCGCGCCGCTCCGCGATCCACTGCCCCTCCACGATCTCGGACGGCTCGAACGTGGACGTCCCGAGGTAGCGGATCTTCCCCTGGCGTACGAGATCGCTCATCGCACCCAGGGTCTCGTCGAAGTCCGTTCCCTGCTCGGGCCGGTGCACCTGGTAGAGGTCGATCCGGTCGGTCTGCAGCCGGCGCAGGCTGTTCTCGACCTCCGCCATGATCCACCGCCGCGAGTTGCCCTTCGTGTTGAGCCCGTCGCCCATCTGCCCGTGGAACTTCGTGGCGAGGAAGACGTCGTCCCGGCGCCAGCCCTTCAGCGCCTTCCCGACGATCTCCTCGCTCTCGCCCTGCGAGTAGACGTCCGCCGTGTCGATCGCGTTGATGCCCTCGTCCAGGGCCCGGTGGATGATCCGGATCCCGTCCTCGTGATCGGGGTTCCCGGACTTGCCGAAGTTCATGGCCCCCAGCGTCAGGTTCGAGATCTGTACGCCGGTGCGGCCGAACGGCCGGTACTCAACCATGGTGACTGACCCTCCTGGAATGAGACTCAACCCATCCTGTCACTCGGCGATCAGCCGCCCGCCCGCCAGGCGGAGGCGGCGGTCGATGCCGATCTCGTCGAGGAAGCGCGCGTCGTGCGACACCACGATGAAGGCTCCGCGGTACGAGTTCAGCGCGCTCTCCAGCTGGCTCACGCTGACCAGGTCCAGGTTGTTCGTCGGCTCGTCCAGCAGGAGCAGCTGCGGGGCCGGTTCGGCGCACAGCACGCACGCGAGCGTCGCCCGCAGCCGCTCGCCGCCGGAGAGGACGCGCACCGGCAGGTGGGCCCGGCCGCCGCGGAAGAGGAAGCGCGCGAGCCGGTTCATCCGCTCGGCGTCCGGCAGGGTCGGGGCGAACGCCGCCAGGTTCTCCGCCACCGAGCGATCGGGGTCGAGCAGATCCAGGCGCTGCGACAGGTAGGCGACCCGGCCGTCGGCGTGCCGGGCCGTGCCGGCATCCGCCTGAAGGTCGCCGGCGATCAGGCGCAGCAGCGTGGACTTGCCGGAGCCGTTCGGCCCGGTCAGCGCGATCCGCTCGGGGCCACGGACCGTGAGGTCGAGCTTCTCGAAAAGGGAGCGCACCTTCAGGCCCGAGCCCTCGAACAACGTCCGGCCGGCGGGCACGGCCGTCCCGGGCAGGTCGATCACGATGCGGTCGTCCTCGCGCACCGCCCGCTCGGCCTCGTCGAGCCGGGCACGCGCGTCGGCGACCCGCGAGGCGTGGGTGTCGGCGGCTTTGCCCGCGGCCACCTCGGCGCCGCGCTTCATGTTGCCGGCGAAGATCTTCGGGAGGCCGGCGTTCTTCAAATTCTTGCTGGCCGTCGACGCCCGGCGGGCCGCCCGCTCCCGGGCCTGCTGAAGCTCGCGCTTCTCGCGCTTGACCTCCTGCTCGGCGCTGCGCACCTTCTGCTCGGCCACCTCCTGCGCGGCCGCGCTCGCCTGTTCGTACGCGGAAAAGTTGCCGCCGAAAAGCGAAAGTTGACCGCGGTCGAGCGACGCGATCCGGTCCATGCGGTCGAGCAACGCGCGGTCGTGGCTGACCACGAGCAGGCAGCCGTTGAAGTCGTCGAGCACGTCGTAGAGGCGGGCGCGCGCGTCCCCGTCGAGGTTGTTGGTGGGCTCGTCGAGCAGCAGCACGTCGGGGCGCTTGAGCAGCTGCGCGGCGAGGCCGAGCGAGACGATCTGGCCGCCGCTGAGCGTGCCGAGCGAGCGGTCGAGGGTCACGTCGGCGAGGCCGAGCCGGTCGAGCTGGGCGCGGCTGCGCTCCTCGACGTCCCAGTCGGCGCCGATGATCGTGAAGTGCTCCTCGTCGGTCTCGCCGGCCTCGATGGCGTGCAGGGCGCGCAGCTGGGCGTCGACCCCGAGGACCTCGGCCACGCTCAGCGACGACGAGAGCGGCAGGTCCTGCGGGAGATAACCGAGCGTGCCGGTCACCGTTATCGAGCCGTCGAGCGGATGCAAAGAGCCGGCGATGAGCTTGAGCAGGGTGCTTTTCCCGCTGCCGTTGGCGGCGACCAATCCCGTACGGCCGGCGGGCACGCTGAACGAGAGGTCGTGGAAGACGGGGGTGTCGTCCGACCAGGAAAAGGACACGTGGGAGCAGACGACATAAATGTCGGACATGGAAGGCAAACCTCAGCGCTAGGGGATGTGACGACGCGAAAGACACACAGCCGGGCTCACCCGGAGATGTCGTCGTCCCCCTGCAGCACTGTGGATCACCCTTCCGATCGTGAGAGCGGGATCAACTGTAGCACTCTCGTACCGTGAAGCCCGTTTTACGAACCGGACACCAGCTGGGAGATCTCGGTGCACGTCGCCAGCACCACGGGCTTCAGCTCGCGCACGATCCGCTGCGCCGACCAGTCGCGGGCCTGCACCGCGAGGTTGACCCCGGCGATGACGCGGCCGTCGGGACCGGTGATCGGGCCGGCCACCGAGCGCAACCCGTACGCGAGCTCCTCGTCCTGGACCGCCCAGCCCTGCTCCCGGATCCGCGCGAGCTCCTCGCCCAGCTCATCCAGCGAGACCTTGGCGTTGGGGCCGTGCTGCGCCGGGAACGACTCGGCCGTCACGCGCGCCTTCAGCTCGGCCGGGTCGAGGTGCGCGAGCAGTAGCTTGCCGATCGAGGTGTGCACGGCCGGCAGCGTCGAGCCCACCTGGATGTTGGCCGTGACCAGGTCGGAGTTCCGCAACCGCACGAGGTAGAGCACGCGGTCGCCGGTCAGCACGGCGAGGTTGACCGTCTCGCCGGTCTGCGTGGCGAGCCGCTGCAGGCGCGGCGTCGACAGCTCGACGAGGTCGAGGCTGCGCAGCGCGGCGCCGCCGAGAGTCAGCACGCGAACGCCCGGACGGTAGTCCCCGTTGGGCAGATGATCGAGGTAGCCCTCGGAGGTGAGCGTCTGCACCACCCGGTACGCCGTCGGCATCGGCAGCCCGGCCGCCTCGGCCAGGTCGGTGACCCGCCAGGTGGGCCGCTGCTCGGTGAACAGGCTCAGCAGGCGCAGACCCTTGGCCAGGGCCTCGACCCGGTACTCCGGCTTCGCGTCGGCCATCGTGCTCCCCGCGGAAAGTTGGTGGAAAGCATGAGCGTAAAGCCCCGCGCAACTGTGACCTGGACAGCCCCGGAACCGGCGTCTACGGTATCGGATAGTCGCTTTCACAATGCGAGAGCTGAGCCAAAATAGAGCAAGGGGTTCCCATGGCTGACTGGCTGGCGCTTACCAATCGGCCGGCTCTCGTCGTCGGCGCCGGCGGTCTCGGCGGCGCGAGCGCGGTGAGCCTCGCCGTCCAGGGCGCCCGGGTCGCGCTGGTCGACGTCGACGAGCACAAGCTCGAGGCGGTGGCGCGCGCGGCCAAGGAGGCCGGCGGCGTCATCGAGACCATCGCCTGCGACCTGCGCGAGCCCGAGCGGTGCCGGCAGGTCGTGGAAGAGGCGGTCGCGCGCATCGGCGTACCCCAGGTGTTCTTGCACGCGGTCGGGCGCAACGTGCGCCGCCCGGTCCTTGATCTCACCGACGCCGACTGGCGGCAACTCGTCGAGCTCAACCTCTCCACCGCCTACTGGCTGGGTCAGCAGGTCGGTCGCCTGATGGTCGGCGCCGGATACGGCCGGATGATCTTCGTGTCGTCCGTCTCCGGGTTGCTCGCCCACAAGGACCACGCGCCCTACGCGGCGACAAAAGGCGGTCTCAATCAGCTCGTACGGGTCATGGCGCGCGAATGGGCGGCGCACGGCGTGACCGTCAACGCCGTCGCCCCCGGTTACATCGAGACGGATCTGACCAAGGACCACCTCGACAAGAACGGCAACCGCGCGGCCCTCGAAAGCCTCGTCCCGGCCCAGCGCCTCGGCGTGCCGGAAGAGGTGGCGGACGCCGTCACCTTCCTCGCCTCCGACCGGGCCGGTTTCATCACCGGCCAGGTCCTCTACGTCGACGGCGGGCGCGTGCTCGTCTGAAATCTCATCGAAGGGGTCATGTATGAACATCCCACGCCGTTTCGAGGGTCGTTCGGTCGTGGTGACCGGCGCCGGCACCGGCTTCGGCGCCGAAATCGCCGTCCGCGCCGCCCAGGAAGGCGCGCGCGCCGTGGGCGTGCACTACCGCTCCTCCAAGGCCGGCGCCTCCCAGACCGCGGACCGGGTCCGCGACGCGGGCGCCGAGCCGGTGCTGCTGCAGGCCGACATCGCCGACTGGTCCCAGGTGAAGCAGCTGGCCGACGAGGCGTTCAAGCAGCTCGGCGGCGTCGACGCGGTGATCAACAACGTCGGCGACGTGGCCCGCGAGCAGATGAGCTGGCGGGACATCACCGAGGAGTCGGTCGACCACGTCCTCGCCGTCGACATCAAGGGCACGATGGCCTGCGTCCACGAGTTCGGCGCTCGCATGCTCGACCAGGGCCACGGCGCGATCGTCAACATCGGCTCGACGGTCATCGTCCGCGGCAGCGCCCGCGCCCCGCAGTACGCCGCGGCCAAGTACGGCCTCCTCGGCCTCACCAAGTCCTACGCGCACGCCTTCGCCCCCGTGGTGCGGGTCAACGTCTTCGCGCCCGGCTTCATCGAGACCGAGGCGACGCTGGGCCGCAAGGACTGGCGCGAGGGCCGCGGCGACCAGCTGCGCAAGATGACCCCGATGGGCCGCATCCCGGGCCCGGCCGAGCTGGCCGGCACGGCCCTGTTCCTGGCGACCGACGACGCTTTCCACATGACCGGCGGCTACATGGTCGCCGACGGCGGTTACAACATGGTCGGCGCCTGATGCCAAGCCCCAACCCATCGGGCGCGGCGGGCCCATCCAGCGCGGCGGGCCCATCCGGCGCGGCGGGCTCGGCGGGCGTCCACCCCTCCGACATCTCGTTGGCGGAGGCGCGGGAGCTGGTGCGGCGGGCGGTGGACAAGGCCGAGCAACTCGAGCTGCGCGGCGCCATCGCCGTGGTCGGGGCGAGCGGCGCCCTGGTCACGGCGTCGCGGCTGGACCACGGCGGGCCGGGCGGCATGGCCCGGGCCCGTTCCAAGTCCTGGATCTCGGCGACCCAGCAGATCCCCAGCGCGGAGCACCTCCAGCGGATGACCACGCTGCCCGCGCCGATCAGCATGGGTTTCGTCACGGCCTCGCCCGAGGCGCTCTTCCCCGGCGCGGGCGGCCTGCCCATCCGCGACGGCGACGGCGTCGTGGTCGGCGGCATCTCGGCCTCCGGGGCGACGGTCAGTCCGTTCCTGCCGACCGGGGTGGCGCCCGAGGTGGTCAGCGCCGACGGCGAGCCGGCCAACCCCGAAGACCTCCTCATCGCGTACGCCGTCGGCATCCCCTACGCCGGCCAGCACGGCGACGACCGGGCCCGCTGGAAGGCCCGCTTCGGCGATCTGACCGTCTCCCCCGAGGACAGCCTCGGCATGAAACCGGCCCCACCGGCGGAACACCAGCGCGAACTGGCTTGGGCCCTGGACCTGTGCGACCGCGTCCTGGCGGCGGCCGACTCCCAGGGCGTGAAAGTCAGTGTCGCCGTCGTCGACCGCGGCGGCGACCCGATCCAGCAGGACCGCATGGACGACGCCCCGGCCGGCGGCGTCGAGGTGGCCCTGGCGACGGCGAGCGCGGCGGCCCGCTTCGGCGTCCCGAGCGAACAGCTCGCCGACTGGTACCCGGCCGCCCAACTCGCCGCCCTGCACCCGGCACCGCTGCTGGCCGCGCCGGGCGGTTTGCCGATCGTCGTGCACGGCCGAACCGTCGGCGGCCTCGGAGTGGGAGGCGCCGACCCGGCGACCTGTGCGGCGCTGGCCAAGGCTGCCCTGTGATCCGGGTTGCGGTCCTGGGCTGCGGCGCGATCGGCAGCCTCTACGCCGCCCATCTCAGCCGCGCGCCCGATGTCGAGGTCTGGGCGGTCGATCCCTCTGCCGACCACGTGCGAGCCGTCCGCGAGCACGGCCTCAGAGTCACCGGCCTGGCCGAATTCACAGCCGCCGTCAACGCGCTGACCGACGCCGCCGGCTTGCCGCCCTGCGACTTCGGCATCGTGGCGACCAAGGCCCAGCACACGAGCGCGGCGATAAGCCGAGCGCGGCACGCCCTCGAAGACGCCGCCGTGGTCAGCGTGCAGAACGGAGTCGGGAACGAGGAGGTGATCGCCGGACACGTCCCCCGGGTCATCCGCGGCACCATCGTCACGGCCGGCGCGGTCACCAGCCCCGGCACGGTCCGCTACGACGCCCCGGGCGACACCTGGATCGGCCCCTTCGAGCCCAGCCCCGCCCGCGCCGGCGAGATAGCCCTGCTCGCCGACAAGCTCAACCAGGGCGGCCTCAAGACCCACGCCGTCGACGACGCGCGCGGTCCTCAGTGGACGAAAGTCGTGTTCAACGCCGCGACCAGCCCGCTCTCCGCGCTCACCGGGCTCACCGTCGGCCAGGTCTGCACCGATCCGGCGCTGAGACGCGAGGTCGACCGCCTCATCGACGAGGCACAGCAGGTCTGTGCGAGGGCCGGCATCGCCCTGACGCGCGACCCACGGCATGCCGTCGAGGAAGCCATCCGGGAGGCGTACGGCCACAAACCCTCGATGCTGCAGGACGTGACCGCCCGCCGGACCACCGAGATCGATGTCCTGAATGGCGGCATCGCCGCCGAAGGGCGCCGGGTCGGCGTGCCCACGCCCGCCCACGACGCCATGGTGGCGCTGGTCCACGGCCTCGAAAGGGCCTGGTAGCGGGAAATCGTCCGGTCAAGCCATGGACATCGTGCTGCAGCTCACCTATGTTTCTCACATCTAAAAGAAATCGGCTTTCACGATGTGAAAGTGACCGCCCATAGCAAGGAGTTCGCGATGACCGTTCTCCGCACCGCCCTGGCCGCCGCCATAGCCACTCCCCTCCTGCTCACGGCCGCGTGCAGCAACTCGTCGGACAGCGGTTCGACCAGTGCCGACGCCGCCGGCAACAAGCTCCCCCAGACGCTGGTCTTCTCGCCGCTCTCGCTCGCCCCGCCCGCGCTCAAGGGCCTCTCCGAGGGCGTGAAGGGCTATGCGAAGTCGAAGAACTGGGAGGTGATCGTCCAGGACCCCAACTTCGACGCCACCAAGCAGACGCAACAGCTCAACGAGGTGATCAGCTCGGGCCGGGCCGGCGCCGCCTGGGTGATCGCGGTCGCGCCCAAGTCGATGGGGCAGATCCTCAAGACCGCCCAGTCCAAGGGCGTGCCGATCCTGGTCAACGGCAAGCCCGACGAGTACGGCTACAGCGGTCCCCAGCCGGGCATCACCTTCGACTACATCGACTACGACGCCGGCGGCAAGGAGCTCGGCTCGCAGCTCGGCAAGTGCATCACCGAGAAGCTCGGCGGCACCGCCAAGGTCCTCTACACCGCCAGCCAGGAGGGCTCGGCCGGCAAGGAGGCCTTCGACAAGGCAGCCCTCGACTCGCTGAAGGCCGCCGCCCCCAACGCGACCGTCGTGCAGACCATCAACGTCGTCGACCGGGCCAAGGGCCAGACCGACATCGGCAACGTGCTGCAGGGCAACCCCGACCTGAGCGCGGTCATGTCGGCCAACGACGAGGGGGCGCTGGGCGCGATCGGCGCGGCCGACGCGGCCGGCAAGAAGCTCACCTGCGTCACCGACTTCGGCGGCAACGACGAGGTTCTCAAGGCCGTCAAGGACGGCAAGATCTACGCCTCGGTGGCGCTGCAGTTCGACGCGGACATGACCCAGTCCTTCGACACGCTGGCCAAGATGCAGGCCGACCCGAAGGCGAACGGCGAGATCCTGATCGTGCCGCAGAAGACGACGACCGCCGGAAGCTGAGGACCATGGCCGTGACCATCGCACCCGCGCGTGCCGCGAACGCTGACAAAGAGAAGGATCCGGCGATCATCCGCTGGCTCATCTTCGTCCGGGACCGGGGCATCTTCGTCCTCTGGGCTCTGCTGCTGGTCCTGTTCAGCATCTGGGCGAACCCGTACTTCGCCAGCGTCGACAACGCGCTGCTGATCGCCAACGCCGCGGCGATCACCGCGATCTTCGCGGCCGGCGTGGCGGTCGGGATCATCGGCGGCGCCCTGGATCTGTCGATCCCGGGCACCGCCGCGCTGGCCGGCTGCGTCTGCGGCTGGCTGATCACGCACGGCACGCCGACCTGGTTGTCGATCGTCGCGGCCCTGGTCCTCGGCGCGGTCGTCGGGCTCATCAACGGCCTGATCACGCTGCGCGGCTTCAACCCGATCATCGTCACGATCGGCACGCTGTCGGCGATGTCCGGGCTCGCCTCGGCCCTCGTCGGCGGCTACACCGTCCCGGGGCTGGACTCGCTGGTGTTCATGGGCACCCAGCGCTACCTGGGCGTCCCGGCGCCGGTCTGGATCGTGGCGGTGCTGTTCGCGGCGGGCACGGTCTTCCTGACCCGCACCCGCGACGGCATCCGGCTGATGGCGGTCGGCGGCAACCCCGAAGCGGTGCGCCGCTCCGGCATCCACGCCGACCGCTACAAGGTGCTCGGCTTCGTCATCAGCGGGTTCTGCGCGGCGCTCGGCGGGCTGGTCACCACGGCGCTGGTCACCGAGGCCAACCCGGCCGCCAGCCCGGGCATCATCTTCAACGCGCTGACCGCGGTGGCGCTCGCCGGCGTCTCCCTGGCCGGCGGGCGCGGGTCGCTGCCGCGGGTGCTGGTCGGCGCGCTGATCCTCGGCACCATCTCGAACGCGCTGACCATCAAGGGCATCCAGCCGTACTGGGCGACCGCGGTCACCGGCGTGCTGCTGCTCGGCTCGCTCGGCGTCGAGAAGTGGGTCTCCACCACCGTCTCCAAGCGCCTCGTGCAGTCCGCGAACGCGTCCGTCCACTCCGGAACGAGGTGATCGCCATGACTTCACCAGCGCTCGAAATGACAGATATCGACATGCACTACGGCTACGTCCGAGCCCTCGACGGCGTGAGCATCGAAGTACAGCAGGGTGAGGTGCTGGGCCTGCTCGGCGACAACGGCGCCGGCAAGTCGACGCTGCTCAAGCTGATGTCCGGCGTGTACCAGCCGACCAACGGCGAGATCAAGGTGCACGGTGAGCCCGTCTCGTTCGGCTCGCCCGCCGATTCCACCCACGCCGGGATCCAGATGGTCTACCAGGATCTCGCGCTGGTCGACGCGCAGGACATCGCCACCAACCTCAACCTGGGCCGCGAGATCCTGCGCAAGGGCCCGCTCGGCTGGCTGGGCTTCGTCGACCACAAGGCGCAACGCCGGCGCTCCACCGCCGAGCTGGAACGGCTGGGCGTGCGCACGGCCGCCATGACCCGCCCGGTGGAGATGCTCTCCGGCGGCCAGCGGCAGGTCGTCGCCCTCGCCCGCGGCGCAACCCGCGTCAACGGCGCGAAGAGCGGCATCCTGCTGCTCGACGAGCCCACGGCCGCGCTCGGCTACGAGCAGACCCAGCAGGTGCAGGCGCTCGTCCGCCGTCTCGCCGACCAGGGCGTCGCCTGCGTCCTGGTCACCCACAACCTGCCGCTGGCCATGGAGGTCTGCGACCGCATCGCCGTGCTCAACCGCGGCAAGAAGGTCGCCGACGTGCCGGTCGCCGAGACGGACAACGACCAGCTCGTCGGCTGGATCACCGGCGCACGTCCGTCGATGTACCCCTGACCAGGCGCCTTGTCTGCGGGGCGAAGGCGGCCAGCATTCCGCAGTATTTGGCGGGATCGGTCGTCTCCCCCTCGTGCATCGGCACCGCGACCCGCGGGTCGACCGCCCGCACGTAGTCGACCGCCTCGGCCAGCTTGAGCCACGGCCCGTCCACCGCCACCGCGAGCACGTCCACATCGGACGGCGGCACCAGGAAGGAGTCGCCCGGGTGGAAGAACGCCCCCTCGTCCACGAGATAGCCCGCGTTGGTGCAGCCGGGCACGTCGCCGTAGACCGCCGCGTGCAGCCCGCCCAGCACATCGACGGTGCTCTCGCCGAACCGCAGCCGGTCGCCGGGCTCGACCACCACGTGCGACGGCAGCCCCGCGACGGTGGCCGCCGTGTCCGCGTCGACCACGAGGCTGGCATGCGGATTGGCGGCCATCAGGGCAGCCACGCGGGCCACGTCGAGATGGTCGGGGTGCTGGTGGGTGACGAGCACGGCGTCGAGCTCGCGCACGCCGTCGAAGTCGGACAGCGTGCCGGGGTCGACGAGCAGCCGGGCGCCGGCCTCCACCAGGAGGCAGGCGTGGCCGAGATGGGTCAGCTTCACGGGGACGCAGCATACTCTCGCATCAGGAAATCGGCTTCCATACAGCAAGAAAGTGAGGCTCCGGATGGACGGTCTCTTCCTGCGCGGCGAACCCGGCTACGAGCAGGCGCGGGTCGGGCGCGTCTTCAACCGGCGGCGTCCCTCCCGCTTTCCCGACGCCGTGCTGGTGGCCGCCGACGTCGAGGCCGTCGCTGAGGGCGTGCGGCTCGCCGCCGAGCGCGGATGGCAGGTCGCGGTCCGGGCCGGCGGTCATTCCTGGGCGGCGTGGAGCGTCCGCGACGGCGGCCTGCTCATCGATTTATCAAACCTCCATCAGATTTCGTACGACGAGAGCACGGCGATCGCGATCGCGGGCCCCGCGGTGCGCGGCGGTCTGGAACTGGCGCCCTTCCTCGCCGAGCGCGGCCGGGCCTTCCCCGGCGGGCATTGCCCCAGCGTCGGCATCGGCGGATTCCTGCTGCAGGGCGGCCAGGGCTGGAACAGCCGGTCGGTCGGCTGGGCCTGCGAGAGCATCGCCGCCGTCGACGTGGTGACCGCCTCCGGCGACGTGGTCCGGGCCGACGCCACGCAGAACAGCGACCTCTACTGGGCCGCCCGGGGCGCCGGCCCCGGGTTCCCGGGCATCGTGACCGCCTTCCACCTGCAGACGTACCCGGCGTACCCGGTGATGTGGCATGACACCTGGGTGTTCGACCTCGCCGACGGCGAAACGCTGCTTGCCTGGATGCATGAGCTGCTGCCGAAGCTCGACCGCCGGGTGGAGCCGGTCATCGCCGCCACCCGCCTGCCGGTTGCCGACTCGCACCAGGGCACGGTGCTGCTGTTGCACACCACGGTCATGACGTCGTCGCCCGCGGAAGCCGAACAGCTGCTGGCCGCCTTCGACGACGGGCCGCTGGCCGGCCGAGCGCTCGGCCACGTGCGCGGCGAGACCAGCATCGCCGAGGAGAACCGGGCGCAGGAGGAGCAGAACCCCGAGGGACACCGCTTCGCCGTCGACTGCACCTGGACCGACGCGCCCGCCGCGGAGCTGGCCGGGCCGCTGCTGAAGCTGTGGAGCGAGCTGGACACCACGCACTCGTTCTCCATCTGGTACGGCTGGGCGCCGGACCGGCCGCTGCCCGACATGGCCTTCTCCGTCGAGGGGAACGTGTACATCGCCACGTACGCCATCTACGACGACCCGGCCGACGACGAGAAGTACCGGTCGTGGGTGCACAGCCGGACGGCTGCCCTCCCCGGAACCGGTGTCTACCTCGGCGACACCGACTTCACCCGGCGGCAGGACCGGTTCCTGTCGGACGCCAATTTCGCGCGGCTGCGGGAGATCCGCGCTCGCCGCGATCCCGCCGGGCTCTTCGCCTCCTACCTCACCGCCGACCCGGCCGGGCTGAACCGCCATGGCTGAGCCGCGCCTCGACCACGTCGGCCTGTCGGTGCACGACCTCGACGCGGCGGCCGAATGGTACTGCGCCGCGTTCGGCTACGAGCGGGAGCTGACGCTGCGGGTGGACGCGATCGACCTGGACATCGTGATGCTGCGGCACGCTTCGCACGGCGACCGGCTCGAGCTGTTGCACCGGCCCGGATCGTCCGCGGGCCTGCGCGCGGCGAATCCGGCCGAGGCGGCGCTCTCCGAGGCTTTCGGGCACATCGCTTTCGACGTACGCGGTCTCGATGCTGCTTTTGATCGTGCTCTTTCGCTCGGCGCGCGGTCGGTGATGGCGCCACAGCCGTCGCCGGAGAAGGGCGTGCGGATGGCCTATGTGGCCGACCCCGAAGGAAACCTCGTCGAGCTTTTGGAGCGGCCATGAGCAGGGTGCTGGGACTGAGCGCGGGCGCGGCCGGCGGGAGCGCCGAGATCCTGCTGAGGACGGCCCTTGGGCGCCTCGAAAATCCCGAGCTGGTGCGGCTCGCCGACCTCGACCTGAACGCGCGGGACGACCTCGACTGGCTCTGGGAACGGCTCGTCGAAAGCGACGCCGTGATCGTCAGCACGCCCGTCATGAGCCGCACCATGGCGGCCGGGCTCAAGCTGCTCGTCGACCGCCTGCTCGGGCCGAACGCGGACGCGGCCATCATCGAGCAGCTGGTGGCGCTGCGACGCTCCGGCACCGAGCCGGCCGTGCCGTTCCGGGTCGACGAGCGGGTACTGCGGCCGCGAGTGGCCGGATTCCTCGCGGTGGGCGGCTCGCTGACTCCACAGTGGAAGACGTTGACGCTGCCGCTGATGCACACGCTCACGTTCTCGATGCACATCGCCGTGGTCGACCAGGTCGTCTTCGAGGGGGCGGGCACGCCCCGCTCGATCGTCCTCGACTTCTCCGCCCTCGAACGAGCCTCGAAGCTGGGCGCGAACGTGTCGAGCCAGCTGGGCAAGCCATACGACGAGGTCTCGTATCTCGGCCCGCCCGGCCTCTGCCCGATGTGCCACCTCAATGTGATCGAGCTGAACGGCACTACCGTGTCGTGTGCTACCTGCGGTTGCGGCGGCACGCTGGGCCCGGGCGGGGTGGAGTGGCTCGATCGCGCCACGTCGGTGCTGTCGATGGCGGAGAAGCGGGCGCACGCCGTCGAGATCCAGGAGACGGCGGCGCGGCACGCCGATCTGCGCGAGGAGATCGAGAAGCGCGCGGCTTCGGCGCCGGCCGTCACGCCGGTGACGCCCCGGTGAGCGCGCACGACCTGCGGGTCGAGCACCTCATCGAGCCGCTCGGCATCCTCTCGCCGGAGCCGCGGCTGTCCTGGAAGCTTCCGGCCGGTGCGGCGCGGCAGCTCGCGTATCGACTGCGCGCCGACAACGGCTGGGACACCGGTCGGATCCTCGACGACCGGTCGCTGCTGATCCCCTATGCCGGCCCGAGCCTGCGCCCGGCCGAGCGGGTGACGTGGCAGGTTCAAGTCTGGACCGACCTCGGCGAGCACGACTGGTCCTCGCCTTCGTGGTTCGAGGCCGGGGTGCTGCCGGCGGCGAGCTGGATCGAGCCGGCCGGCTCGCTCGTGCGTGGAACGTTCCAGGCGCCGCCGATCTCGCGGGCGCGGCTCTACATCACCGCGCACGGCCTCTACGAGGCGTTCCTCAACGGCGTGCGGGTCGGCGACGCGGAACTGACCCCGGGCTTCACGCAGTACCGCAAGCGGCTGCAGGTTCAGGCGTACGACGTGACCGCGCTCGTGCGGGAGGGCGGCAACGCGCTCGGCGTGATCCTCAGCGACGGCTGGTACCGCGGGCAGACCGGCGCTCTGCACCGCCCGGCGCAGTGGGGCGACCGGACCGCGCTGCTCGCCGAGCTCCATCTCCGGCTGCTTGACGGCTCTTCCGTCGTGGTCGGCACCGGTCCGTCGTGGCGCGCCGCCGCCGGGCACCTCTGCGCGGCCGACCTCATTGCCGGGCAGCATACCGATTTCACGAAATATCCCTCTGACTGGAACAAACCGGACTTCGACGACAACGCCTGGCTGCCGGTGGCGGCCGTCGATCGCGGCCACGACACGCTGACCGACTCGCCGGCGCCGCCCGTCCGCCGGGTCGAGGAGATCACGCCGGTCTCGGTGACGACGCTGGGCGACCGGCAGATCGTCGACCTCGGCCAGAACATCAACGGCTGGATCCGCCTCACCCGCCTCGGCTCGGCGCCGATCACCCTCACCCACGGCGAGGCTCTCGACGCCACCGGCGACGTGACCACCGAGCACCTGCGCCCCGATTTCCCGTTCCTGCCCGCGCCGCTGCCGGCCGGGATGGTCGATGTCGTCGTCCCGGCCGGCACTCCGGGAGAGACCTTCGAGCCGCGGCACACCACGCACGGCTTCCGCTACGTGCGGGTCGAAGGCCTCACCGAGAAACTTTCGCCCGACGACGTACGCGGCGTTGTCGTGCACACCGACATGCGCCGCACCGGCTGGTTCGAATGCAGCGATCCTCGCGTCAACGCCCTGCACGAGGCCGCGGTCTGGAGCCTGCGCGACAACGCCTGCGACATCCCCACCGACTGCCCGCAGCGGGAGCGGGCCGGCTGGACCGGCGACTGGCAGACTTTCGCGGAGACCGCGGCCTCCCTCTACGACATCGCCGGCTTCAGCACGAAGTGGCTGCGCGACGTGATCGCCGACCAGTGGGACGACGGCACGATCGCCAACATGAGCCCGTGCCCGCCCGCCGAGGGCTTCGGCTCGCCGATGGCTCACCTCAACGGCTCCGCCGGGTGGGGCGACGCGATCGTCGTGGTTCCGTGGCGGCTCTTCCGGGCGTACGGCGACACGCGCGTCCTCGCGGAGTGCTGGCCGGCCATGGAAGCGTGGATGTCGCGTGGTTTCGCGATGGCCCGGGAGAACCGGCACCCCGACCGGGTCGCCCGCCGCCCGGTCGCCGAGCCGCACGAGGCGTACCTGTGGGACTCGGGATTCCACTGGGGTGAGTGGCTCGCCCCGGGCGAGGAACCCGGCGATTTCCCGGCGTTCGTCGCGGCCGACAAGAGCGACGTGGCGACGGCGTACCTGGCGTATTCCGCGGGCTTGATGGCCCGGATCGCCGCCGTGCTCGGCAAGCCGGCCTCGCCGTGGGACACCTTGGCGGCCTCGGCCCGGGACGCCTGGCAGCGCGAGTTCCTCGGACCGGACGGGCGCCTGACTCCCGATACGCAGGCCAATCACGTACGCGCGCTGGCCTTCGACTTGATCCCGCCGTCGTTGCGGGACGCCGTCGCCGACCGGCTGGTAGCGCTGGTGCGGGAGGCCGGCAACCACCTCGCGACGGGCTTTCTCGCCACGCCCGACCTGCTGCCGGCGCTCGCCGACGCCGGGCACGCGGAGGTCGCCTACGCGTTGCTGATGCAGGACACCGCGCCCTCGTGGCTCTACATGATCGACCACGGCGCGACGACCATGTGGGAGCGCTGGGACGGGGTCTCGGCCACGGGCGAGGTCCGCGAGTCGCTCAACCACTACGCCAAGGGCGCGGTCGTCTCGTTCCTGCACCGCTACGTGGCCGGCCTGGCTCTCGTCGAGCCGGCCTATCGGCGGTTCCGCGTCCACCCCCGCCCCGGCGCCGGCCTGAGCTGGGCGCACGCCGCGCACGAGTCGCCCTACGGCCGGATCGAGGTGCGGTGGTCGCTGACCGGCGACCGCTTCGACCTGTCGGTGTCGGTGCCGCCCGGAACCACCGCCGAGGCGGTTCTCCCCGACGGCACGACTCACGAGCTCGCCCCCGGCGAGCATCATCTGACCGCCGACCGATGAGTCCGGCCACGACCCGCGGTCTGTCCTGGCATGAACGATGACAACAGCAGGGTCATAGTCGGGGCGACCGTGTCCGTCGACGGGTTCATCGCCGACCGCAACGACGGCGTCGGGCCGCTGTTCGACTGGTACTTCAACGGCGCCGAGGAGTTGCACGCCGGCCCACGACAGTACCGGCCGCAGGGCGGCTACCGCCCGGCCGCGCGCAGCGCCGAGCTCCTCCGCGAGACGTGGCCGCGGGTCGGCGTCACGGTCATCGGCCGGCGGCTGTTCGACCTCACCGACGGGTGGGGCGGCAAGCCGGCGGTCGGCGACCACGTCGTGGTGGTCACGCATCGCGACCCCGGCGACTGGCCGAGCCGCTATCCCGACGCGCCCTTCGAGTTCGCCGGCAGCCTCGAGGCCGCCGTCCGCCGGGCGAAGGACCTGGCCGCCGGCCGGACCGTCTCGCTCACCGCCGGCGACCTGGCCGGGCAGGCGCTGCTGGCCGGCCTCGTGGACCAGATCGACATGTACGTGGCGCCGGTCGTCTTCGGTGCGGGCATCCGCTTCTTCGGCGACCACGAGGTTCCGCTGACGCTGCTGGAGAACCCGTCGGTCGTCGAGGGCGACCGCGTGACCCACCTCCGCTACCGGATCGCCTCCCGCTAGCCGTGTCACGTTTCCGGCGGCCCGCTCGTCCTGCCCGGGACACCACGACGAGAGGACCGCACCGATGCGCCGCGCCTTCACCGCCCTGGCCGCCCTGAACGTTCTGGTCATCCTGACCCAGTTCTTCCTGGCCGCCGCCGGCGCCTTCACCACCGTCCCGAACGACGAGTCCTTCGACGCGCACCGCACGCTCGGCTACGTGACGTTCCTGCTGCCGGTGCTGATGGCCGTCCTCGCCCCGCCGGCCGGCCTCCCCCGCCGCGTGACCGGCATGTCGGCGCTGACCGCCGGCCTGGTCACCGTCCAGGTGCTGCTCGCCAAGGTGGCCGAGGCCCTCGGCGACGACGGCGGGACAACCACGGCCGGCCCGTTGCTCTTCGGCCTGCACGGCCTCAACGGCCTGGCGATCCTGGCCATCTCCGGCACGATCCTCCGCCAGGCAACCACTTCGTCGAGAGCAGCCGAACGGGCACGCCAGACCTCATGACCTCAGCTCCCCGCAGCGCCGCCGACGGGCGGCCCCACCGAGGCCGCCCCGACCGCACCGCCCAACCACGCGACCCCGACCGCCCCCGACCGCCCCCGACCGCGTCATCCCGACGGCGCCAGCCGGCCATCGGCCGCCCTCGCCATCGCCGGCCGCGTGGTGCCGTGGCATGGGGCGCCTGCCTTGCCTTGACCAGCACTACTCGACGGAGCGCCCGTCCTGCGCGCCCAGCCCGCACCCCTCGCCCCGGCCGATCTTGATGATCTGCGGTTGAGCGCGCGCAGCAACTCATCATCTGACCGCCGCCGCCACATCGCGGGATCCGCCACCCTCGGAGTGAGGCGCACGCCGACGAACCTGTTGCGCCCGCGTCCCGACCGCGACGCCCTGGTCTGGGCGGGCGGCTGGCGCCACGACGCACGCGCTGAGGGCCGGCGCGACCCGCCGCCGGCCTATCGCTGAGGGCGAGCGCGAGGCAGGTTGCGGGCATCGTGCAAGATCGACAACCGTGCGAAACACCCGACTTCTGCCGATCGTTGCCGTTCTCGTGGCGACGGCTGCCTGCACCGATGCGCCCACGCCGCCGCCGAAGCCGGCTCCGACGGTCAGCGCCTCCGCCGTCGTGGCGCCCGACTGCCCGCCGCCAGGGGTGCTCATCACCGCCGACCGGGGTGATGCCGCGGCGGGCTACCGGGAGATCAGCCTGCACCTGACCAACTGCGGTACCACCGACTACACGCTGCAGGGCCGTCCCGTTATCACCGTGCTCGACGACAAGCAGCAGCCGCTGAAGGTGACCATCGGGGCGAGCTTCCACTACACGGCCGACCCGCGGCGCATCACGCTCAAACCGGGGCAGGGCACCAGCGCCGTGCTCTCCTGGCACAACATCGTGACCTACGGCACCGTGCAGAACGGCGCCGAGCTCGAGGTCGCGCCGGTCAAGGGCGCGCCCAAGCAGCTCGTGAAGCTGCTGGCGCCGATGGACCTCGGCACCACCGGGAAGCTCGACACCAGCGCGTGGCTGTAGCCGGGGCGCGTGCTTGCGCCGTACCGATAGGCTCCCGCTGCTATTCGGGCATCGGCCAAAAGTCGTACCGGATGGGGGTTAATCCCCGCCGGAGGCGGATGCCGTCGGGCGCCGGGGGCGAGGACGCTCGTAACCCGACGACACGGAGGGAAACGATGACGACGGACGACGACAACCGGCCGGAGCGGCAGCGGGTCACGCTGACCGGGATCAGCTCCCGCGCCTGGGAGCACCCGGCCGACCGCGGCGCGCTGACGGCCCTGCGGGAGCTGCGCGGCTTCGACGACGTGGTGCGGGCCATCTTCGGCATGTGGAACGAGCGGGGGTTCCGCCTGTCGTACCTGGCCGGCGCCATCCGCGTGGACCACCGGCAGTACCCGCGGGTGTACCAGCGGTTCACCGAGGCCGCGCGCACGCTCGACGTGCCGGAGCCGCCGGAGCTGTACGTGCACCAGTCGCCGATCATCCAGGGCCAGGCGATCGGCATGGACAAGCCGTTCATCTCGATCAGCACGGCGGCGGTGGAGAAGCTCGACGACGACGAGCTGCGCACCCTGCTGGGCCGCGAGATCGGGCACGTGCGCAGCGGCCACGCCGTGTACCAGACGATCCTCACGCTGCTGACCCGCTGGGTGACCAACATCAGCTGGATCCCGGTGGGCGCGATCGCGCTGCGGGCCGTCATCGTGGCGATGTACGAGTGGTGGCGCAAGGCCGAGCTGTCCGCCGACCGGGCCGGGCTGCTGGCCGCGCAGGACCAGGGCGCCTCGATCCGGCTGTTCATGAAGATGGCCGGCGGCGGCGACCTGTCGCAGATCGACACCACGGCCTTCCTCGAGCAGGCCGCCGAGTACGAGGGCGGCGGCGACCTGCGCGACAGCCTGCACAAGCTGGGCATGACCGCGTTCAACAGCGAGCCGTTCCCGGTGGCGCGGGCCGCCGAGCTGCGCCGCTGGGTGGATGCCGGCGACTACGCGCGG
This sequence comes from Actinoplanes sp. CA-142083, assembly GCF_050942195.1. Taxonomy (NCBI): domain Bacteria; kingdom Bacillati; phylum Actinomycetota; class Actinomycetes; order Micromonosporales; family Micromonosporaceae; genus Actinoplanes; species Actinoplanes sp. CA-142083. The sequence goes on along the minus strand of NZ_CP192076.1, from coordinate 3,967,548 downwards.
ATCATCGGCGGCGACTACCCGCGCCGCGACGACGACCGCGACGCGTCGGTCACCGAGGACGTGAAGGCGGCCGCCGCCAGCTACCGCGACACCCTGCGCACCTCGCCCGACCCGCTGGTGTCGCTGCTCCGTCGCGCCGGCGGGGGCGCGGCGGACATGGCGGGCTCGGCGGCCCGCGGCGCCCGTGACTGGGTCAACGGGCGCGGCAACGACGAGAACTAGTTCGACGGCGCGAGGACCTGGTCGTCATGGGCCGCCATGACCTCGTGGCGGCCGGGTTCCTCGCGTAGCGCCGCGCACGCCAGCCACTCCTCCGGGATGCCGAAGGCGTCGACGAGCTCGGGCAGGGCCGGCCGCAGCTGGGCCAGCAGCGAGTTGACCTGCGCGGTGACGGCCTTCGAACGGGGCGGGGTGAGCCGCTGGTGCTCGAGGTACCAGCCCTTGTGCGCCTCGATGGTGCTCAGGGCGTACAGGTCGCACATCTTCGACAGAAGCGGCACGTCGGGAAAGCGCTCGACGGCGGCGACAAACGCCTCCAGGACGACCCGGTCGACGTGCGCCGCGGCCACTTCCAGCACGTGGTCCTGCACGTCGTTGAAGATGTCGAAGGAGCGCGCCGGCTTCTTCGCCGCGCCGCGCCGCAGCCGGCGGATCACGCCGTCGAGCAGATGCTTCTCCCGCTCCTCGAACATGCGCAGGTGCCAGCCGCGATCGGTGAGCGCCACCTCCTCGTCGCGCCCCGGCGCCGCGTCGACCAGCCGCTGGATCAGCGACCGCGCCGCCGTGCGCTCCAGCACCATCTCGCGCACCTGCTCCGCCACGAAAGTTGCGCGCCCCCAGCCGTCGAGCGAGCCGAAAGCGTCGCGGTACCCGGTGAGCAAACCTTTCGCGACAAGTTGCAGCAACACCGTGTTGTCGCCCTCGAAGGTGGTGAACACGTCGGTGTCCGCCTTGAGACCGGGCAGCCTGTTCTCCGCGAGGTACCCGGCGCCGCCCAGCGCTTCCCGGCACACCTGGATCGCACCGGTCGCGTGCCACGTCTGGGCCGCCTTCAGGCCGGCCGCGCGTGACTCCAGCTCGCGCTGCCTATGCTCGTCGACCGGTCCGTCCGCCGTCTGGATCTCGTGCAACGCGCCGACCAGCTCTTCCTGAGCAAAATTCATCCCGTACGTCGTGGCCAGCGCGACGAGCAGTTTTCGCTGATGGGCGAGGTAGTCGTTGAGGGCGATCTCCCGGTTTTCCCCGGGCGCCCCGAACTGCCGCCGGACTTCCCCATACCGTACGGCGATGGTCAGCGCGCTCTTGGTCGCGGCCGAAGCGGAACCACCCACCACGACGCGCCCCCGCACCAGGGTGCCGAGCATCGTGAAGAACCGCCGGGTGTCGTTCTCGATCGGGCTCGAATAGGCGCCGTCCGGCGCGACCTGGCCGTACCGGTCGAGCAGCATCTCCCGCGGCACCGTCACGTGGTCGAAGCTCAGCCGCCCGTTGTCGACCCCGAGCAGCCCCGCCTTGTGCCCGTCGTCGCCGATCGTCACGCCCGGCATCGGGTTGCCGTCGTCGTCGCGGATCGGCACCAGCCAGGCGTGCACGCCGTAGCGCCGCCCGCCGGTGATGAGCTGGGCGAACACGACGGCCATCCGGCCGTCGCGGGCCGCGTTGCCGATGTAGTCCTTGCGGGCGGCGTCGTGCGGCGTGTGCAGGTCGAAGGTCTGAGTCTCGGCATCGTACGTGCAGGTCGTGCGCAACTGCTGCACGTCGGAGCCGTGGCCGGTCTCGGTCATCGCGAAGCAGCCCATGAGGTCGGCCGAGATGATGTCCCGCAGGTAGGCGTCGTGATGCTTCTCGGTGCCGAGCGCCACCACCGCGCCACCGAACAGTCCCCACTGCACGCCGGCCTTCACCATCAGCGAGAGGTCGAGCTGGGCGAGCATCTCGGCGGCGACGACCGACCCGCCGGGGTCGGCGCTTCCCCCGTACGCGACGGGAAAGCCCGCCGCGATGCCCGGGTCGGCCGGAAGCTCCCGGACCAGCCGCGAGATCCGCTCCCGGCTCTGCTCGAGCGTCTCACCCGGCACCGCCACGAAGTGCGACCCGGCGAGCTGCTCCCGAGCCGCCCGCCGCACATGCGCCCACCGCCCGTCGAGCGCGTCCCTCAAGGCAAAGTTACTCATGAGTAACACTGTACGACGCCAGGAGATCAAGTGCATACCGGGCCGGGCTCCCCGGCGTGGCCATCAAGACGTAGAGCATCTGGTCGGGATCCGCTCCTCGATGAGCGCGAGCAGGCCCGCCCGCACCGACTGCGGACGCGCCGGGGTGCGGGCGGCGAACAGCGAGGATCGCAGCCCCGGCACCCTGCGCCCGGCCCGCGGGGGCCGCGGCCTCCGGGCTCAGCGCCCCTGGCTGTCGCGGGGATCCGGGCGGCGCTGCGGTCCCGGGTCGCCGAGCTCGAGGCGACGCCTCTCTCACGCGCAGGGTGACTGCCTTCGCGGCGCCGGGCGCCGCGTGGAGGGCCGGCTCGTGCCGACCCTCAACGCGGGGGGCCGTGGCGTCAGCGGCCCACCCACACCAACGCGTCGCCGACCGGGCGCTGGCTGCCGCCGCTCGGCGTGTTGACCAGCTCGCCCCGGATCGACATCGTCGTGGAGCCGCCGCCGTCTAGGTTGATGGCGTCCCGCAAGCCCAGCGCCTTCGCCACCGCCGCGGTCTCGTCCATTGTGGTGCCCACGCTCGTGGTCTGACGGCCGTCGATCGTGGCGAGGACGAGCGAACCCGAACCCGTCACGCCGGCGATCGTGCGCGGGTTGCGGGCAAAGAAGCTGCCGGTGCCGGCGGGAACTACGATCTCGCCGTTCTCGGTGAGGCGGTAGCGGCCGTTCACCGCGTACGTGTCGGGGTGAAGCGTGACCGCCCGGCCGGCCGCGTCGGAAAGCGACGACGTCACCCGGACGCAACCGGTGACCAGAGCCAGCAGCTCGGCGGTCTGGCTGCCGGTGGCCTGCAATGAGGTCTCCCCCGTCGCCAGTGCGGTGCCGCGGGTCGAGCCACTCCGGACTACGCAGCCGCGCTTGTCGAGGACGACCTCCGAGCCCGCACCCGACGGGGTCTGCGCGGCGAACGACGACGTGAACGAGGCGACCTGGCCGGGAACGGTGCAGGTCAGCTGGTCGGGGCAGGCGGCCGGCACGACGGGCGGCTCGTTGATGGTGCTGAGCGCGAGCGACGAGCCGTTGCGCGGGTTGCGGACGACGCCCGACCAGGTCAGCTTGCCCACGGCAACACGACCGTGGTCGACGACCAGGTCGGCCTCGGCGGGATCGGTGGTCGGCTCGGAGAGCAGCTTTCCGTCGTAGACGCCCACGCCGACGGGGGTTCCGGGGTAGAGCTGGCTGGCGGTGAACGTGAAGAACGAGGCGTTCACGCCGGCGAGGGCGCCGGCATCGCGGACGAGGTCGGTCACCGTCTCGGTTCCGGCCAGATCTTTCCCGTACGTCGCCTGGAGATGTCCCCGCGCCCGGCGCGGGTCGATGGTCAGCACCTGGACCCGCCACGGACCTCGCGTCGTGGTGTTGATCTCGCCGGCGGCGGCCGGGTCGGTGCCGCGCACGATCGACGTGAGGGTCACGCCGCGGGCGAGGGTCTGCGTGGTCCGGGTCTCGGCGAGGTCGGCGTCGCCGAGCGGCAGGGACGACGCCGGGCAGGCGGGAGACAGCGAGGAGGCCATCATCACGGCCGCGACCAGCTGATTAATCATGATCGATATCCTCGGCGGTCCGCGCGACGGCGGACTGAAGCCCGCGTCAACACCGGATGACCGTCCGGGCGGAAACCGCCGAAAACCACCCCAACAGGGCGGTAGCGTCGGGAACCGATGGCCGCACCGACGATGGAGGGGCTGACCAGCGCCGAGGCTGCCGCGCGCCGCCGCCGGGGCGAGACGAACGCGCCGGTCAAGGGCGGCTCACGCAGCTACGCCGACATCCTGCGCACCAACGTCCTCTCCTTTTTCAACATCATCCTGTTCGTCATCGGCGCCGCGCTGCTGGCCATGGGCCGGTTCAGCGACGCGCTGATCAGCGTGGGGCTCGGTCTCATCAACGCGGTGATCAGCGCCGCCTAGGAGATCCGCGCCAAGCGCAAGCTCGACCGCCTCCAGCTGCTCGAACGCGTCCCGGTGACCGCCGTGCGCGACGGCCGGGAGATTGAGATCCCGCCCGATCAGGTGGTGCGCGGCGACGTGCTGCGGGTGCGGGCCGGCGACCAGATCGTGGTGGACGGGCCGCTGCTCGACGGCGGGCGGGTGGAGGCCGACGAGTCGCTGCTGACCGGCGAATCCGACCCGGTCCCCAAGCTGCCGGGCGACGACCTGCGGTCGGGGAGCCTGTGCGTGGCCGGCGACGGGATGATGGTCGCGCGGGACGTGGGGGCGGCCAGTTACGCCGGCCGGCTGACGGCCGAGGCCCGGCGGGTGACGACCGACAAGACGCCGCTGCAGAGGCGGGTGGAGTTTCTCGTACGGCTCGTGATGGCGCTGACCGCGCTGATGAGCGGCGCGATCCTCGGGCAGGCCGCGATCGAGGGCTTCACGGTGCTGCGCGTCGTGCAGATGACGGCCGTGCTCTCCGGCCTGGTGCCGTACGGGCTCTTCTTTCTCATCGCGGTCGCCTACACGGCGGGCGCGGCCGCGATCGCCCGCTCGGGGGCGCTCGTGCAGCAGGTCAACGCGGTGGAGTCGGTCAGCAACGTCGATGTCGTCTGCACCGACAAGACCGGCACTCTCACCACCGGCCGGCTCACCGTCGACGAGATCCACCCCATCGGCGCGCACGGTCGAGCCGACGTGGAAAAGACGCTGGGTTCAGTCGCGCGAAGCGCGGCAACCCCGAACCTGACGACGCAGGCGTTGGCGCTTGCGCTTCCAGGACAGGCCTTTCGCGTACGGGACGAGATTGCGTTCGCCTCGTCGCTGCGATGGTCGGGGGTCGTCGCCGAGGAAGGCACCTGGGTGCTCGGGGCGCCCGACGCGCTCGCCGGGTACCTGACTCCGCCCGTCGCGGAGGAAGAGGTCGCGAAACATGCCGAGTGCGGTCTCCGCGTACTCCTGCTGGCGAAGCCCACGGAAAACGGTGCGAAACTGCGCGACGGCGCTGGACGCCCCACCCTGCCGGCGCTGGAGCCTTTCGGTCTTGTCGCCCTCGCCGACGAGCTGCGACCCGAGGTGGGAGAAACCATCCGCCGGCTGCGCGCGGACGGTGTCGCGCTGAAGGTGCTGTCGGGCGACGATCCGCGCACGGTGGCGGCGATCGCGGCCCGCGCCGGACTCGACGCCGGGGAGCCGGTCGCCGGAGTTGCGCTGGATGAGCTCGACGACCCGGCACTCGACCGGGTGGTGGAGCGCACGACAGTTTTCGGCCGGGTGGCGCCCGAGCACAAGGAAAGAATCGTGCGATCGCTGCGCCGGCAGCACCACTACGTCGCGATGATCGGCGACGGGGTGAACGACGCCCGCGCGCTCAAGGGCGCCCAGGTCGGGGTGGCGATGCGCAGCGGCAGCGCGGTCACCCGGGACGTCGCCGACATCGTGCTGGTCGAGGACTCGTTCGCCGCGTTGCCGCCGGCCCAGCGGGAGGGTCGGCGGATCATCAACGGGATCGGGATGTCGCTCTACGTCTTCCTGGCCCGGGTCGGCACGCAGGGCCTGGTCATCCTCGCGGTCACCATGCTCGGGATCGGCTTTCCCTACTCGCCCACGCAAGTGGGGCTGACACTTTTCACGGTCGGCGTGCCCACTTTCTTCCTGACCATGTGGGCCAAGCCGCTGCCGCCGGAGCGCAACATGCTCAGCGGGATCGCCGGCTTCGTGGTGCCGGCGGCGGTCATCACGTCGGGATTCGGCACCGCGATCTACGCCGGCCTCTACGAGGCCGTCACCGTGGGGTTCAGCTCCGGACGAACGCCCACCGAGGTGATCAACGAGTTCGAGAGATACACCGGCCTCACGTACGGGTCGGACACCGACTTCACGTCGGCGGCCGCGACCATCGCCGCACAGACCGGGCTCTCCACGTTCTTCTGCCTGGCGTCGTTCCTGCTGATCCTCTTCCTCGCGCCGCCGAACCGGCTGTTCGCCGCGTGGACCGAGCCGATCGCCGACCGGCGGCCGACCTACCTGGTCTGTGGACTGATCGTGGCGTTCGGGGCGGTGCTGTTCTCGCCGACGCTGTACACGTATTTCGGCCTGGCGGGGCCGTCGCGCCCGATGTTCGTCATCGTGTTCGTGATGCTGACGGTCTGGTTCGCGGCGCTCAGCCTCGCCTACCGGTTGCGGCTGCTCAACCGCCTGCTCGGCCTCGACAACCTCAGGGATTCATCACCAGATCCGCGTTGATCTGCGCGCCCGCCATGGCGCCGGCGGCGGCCGCGGCGCCGACCTGGGCGGAGAGGTCGGCGACGTTGCCGGCCGCCCAGACGCCCGGGACCTCGGTGCGGCCGGTCGGGTCGGCGGGGATGTGCTCGCCCATGCCGGTGGGGTGCTCGACGGTCTTGAGGCCCAGGTCGGCGAGGAAGCCGGCGCGGGCCACCATCCGGGTGGCGACGGCGATCGCCTGCCGTTTCACGGTCTTGTTTTCCAGGCGGACGGCGGCGATCCGGTCATCCTCGATTTCGAGGCGTGCCACCTCGCCGGTCACGATCTCGACGCCGCGCGAGGCCAGCTGCTCCCGCTGCTCGGCGGCGAACTCGTGGCCGTTGGCGAACAGGATCACGTCGTCGCTGAGCTGGCTGAACAGCAGCGCCTGGTGCACCGACATCGGGCCGGTGGCCAGCACGCCGATGGCCTGGTCGCGGATCTCCCAGCCGTGGCAGTAGGGGCAGTGCACGACGTCGCGGCCCCACCGCTCGCGCAGCCCGGGGATGGCGGGCAGCTCGTCGACGAGGCCGGCGGTCACCAGCAGGCGCCTGGCCCGCACGTGGCGGCCGTCGGCAAGGCTCACCTCGAAACCGTCGCCATCGCGGGCCACCGAGGCGACCTCGCCGTCCTCGATCTCGCCCCCGTAGCCGCGGACCTCGTCGCGGCCGCGGACCAGCAGCTCGAGAGGGCTCATGCCCTCGCGGCCCAGGAGGCCGTGGATGCCCTCGGCCGGGGCGTTCCGGGGCTGTCCGGCGTCGATCACCAGTACCGAGCGGCGGGAGCGGGCGAGCATGAGAGCTCCGCTCAGGCCCGCCGCTCCGCCACCGATCACCACAACTTCGTATGCGTCATTCATGAGTCGACCATGCGCCGGTCTTGTCGGTGACGCAAGCTTCCTTGCCAGAACGGCAAGTTCCCTACTCGGTCGGGATCGTGTGCCCGTGGGCCCGCAGCCACTGCTCGAAGGTCTGCAGCTCGGGGTTGAGCCGCCGCACCTCGTCGAGGTCGCGCACGCCGGTGAAGTACTCCGCGAACTCGGTGTAGTACTGAAGCATGTTCCCGGCCTCGTCCGCGCCCGGGAAGCCGAGCGCCCGGTACTCGTCGTGGCTCATCGGGCGGTACACGACGTTCTCGCCGACCGCCCAGGTCAGCGCGGCCGCGATCTCATGGCCAGTCAGGTGCTCGCCGGCGATGTGCAGCGTCTTGCCGACGTACGCGTCGCCGGCCTTGAGGACGCCGTAGGCGGTCCGGCCGATGTCGTCGACCGCGATGCCGGCCAGGCGGCTCTCGCCCATCGGCAGGCCGAGCGTGAGCACGCCGTTCGCGTCGCGCGTGGCGCCCCAGCCGGTGGCCAGGTTCTCCCAGTAGAACGTGGTGCGCAGGAACGTGGTGGGCACCCCGGCCTCGGTGAACAGCGCGTCCGCCTCGGCCTTGGCGTCGAAGTGCGGAACCTTGTACTTCTCCTGCAGCGTGGGCATCCGGTCGTCGTCGGCCGGGATGTGGTCGCGGGTGTCCTCGAGCGTCGACCAGATCACATGCCGGAGCCCGGCGTTCTTCGCCGCGTTCGCGAGGTTGGCGGCCTCTTCGAGCTCGCGGTCGGCCGACATGTGCGCCCAGAAATTCGTGACCAGGAACGCGCCGTACGCCCCGGCGAAGGCGTGCTCCAGGCTCTCCGGATCGTAGTTGTCGGCCTCGATCACCTCGGCGCCGAGCTTGACCAGCTCCTGCGCGCGGGCCGAGGTCGCGTCGCGGGTCAGCGCGCGGACCGCGAAGCCGCCGTCCGGGTCGTCCAGGATCGCCTTGACCAGGCCGCCGCCCTGCGCACCGGTGGCGCCGACGACCGCGATGACCTTCTTCTCGTTCATGACTCGTTCCCCTCGGTTGACCTTGTGGCCCGCTCAACCGGCAAGGGGGATCGACAATTCCCGATGGATTGTGGCGTCGATCTCAGGCTGCTCCAGGTACTCGGTCCAGGCCGCCCAGCGGGTGTGCGGCGCGGACTTCTTGGCCCGGTACATGGCCTGATCGGCGCGGTGGACGATCTCGTCGTGGGTGAGCTCGCCGGGCCCGGAGACGGCCACGCCGATGCTGGCCGCCATGGCGATGATCTTCCCGTCGATGACGACCGGGGACACCTCGCCGGCGATCCGGCCGGCCACCTCGTACGCCTGCCCGGGGTTGTCGAGATCGGGAAGGACCACGGCGAACTCGTCGCCGCCCAGCCGGCACGGCAGGCCGGAGGCGGGCACGCAACGGCGCAGCAATTCGGCGAACTCGACCAGCACCAGGTCGCCGGACTTGTGGCCGAGCGTGTCGTTGACTTCCTTGAAGCCGTTCATGTCGATCACCAGGACCGCGCTGTGCCGGCCGGTGCGGGCGGCCCGGGCCAGCGAGCGGGTGTCGGTGGCGCGGAACAGGCTGCGGTTGGACAGGCCGGTGAGGTGGTCGGTGACGGCCTGCTCGTCGCTTTCGCGCTGCACGAGGGTCTGGCGGAACAGGACGAGCGCGCTGAGGACCGCGCCGCCGAGGGCCAGGCCGCCCCAGGGGAAGAACGTGCCCTCCTGCACGGCGGCGACGAACATCAGGATGTGGGCGACGGCGACCGCCGCGTACGGGAGAAATCGCGAAACCGGAACGGTCGGCCGCAACCCACGGGTCTGCCCGGCGCGGCCGGCGCATTGCGCCAGGGCGCCGGCGGCCAGCAGCGCGTCGGCGGTGATCCAGCAGAGGAACTGCCAGGGCGCGTGGAACTCGATCTTGTCGTGCGCGACGAGCGAGCCGTGCACGGCGTCGCCCGCGAACAGCACCATCGCGCCGGCCACCAGCCAGCGCAGCGGGCGCTGGGACGTGCCGTCGGCGCCGCGCAGCAGCACCCGCGAGGCGGTGAAGAGGAGGGCCAGGTCGGAGAGGGGGAAGAGGCCCGCGGAGATCAGCAGGTTGCGCTCGCCGGACCCGCCGAACGAGGTGTACCAGAGCACCATCGTCCCGCCGACGAGAACCGTCGTGGAGTCGATCGCGGACTTCCACCGCTCGCGCCGGTTCATCCGGGCAAGCGGAAACATGCGCAGGGCGACGAGCAGCGCCAGCACGAAAGTCACGTGCGTGACGTCGTCGGCCGCGCTGATGCCCACGCCCTTGAGCACGACCCGCAGCAGCGGCGACACCACCAGCACCGCGAAGCTCACCGCCACCGCCAGCCACGCGCGATGGGCGGGCCCACGATCCCGCGCGGCCCAGACCGCAGCGGTCAGCCCGATGACGCCGAACACGACCCGGGCGACCTCGGCGACGTTCTCGCCCACGCTGACCGCGAGCACCATGAGGACGGCGTAGAGCACGCCGAGGCACAGGTGAGCGATCGGAAGGCGGCGGGGCATGGTCGTTCCTTCGGTTCTGTCGTACCCCTGCTTTAGGTTCTGGCCTACGACTTCGCCGCTGAGATCACCGTCACTTGCTAAGCGGAACTTGGTTCCATATCGTCGAAACGGAACCAGGATCCACTTATCTAGGAGACAACTCATGACCATCATCTCGGTCCGCCCGGTGGTGCTGCCCGCCCCCGGCCGCGGCGAGGACCTGCAGCTCCGCGTGACGGCTCCCACGACCGGCGCCGGCCTGCCCGTCATCGTCTTCTCGCACGGCTTCGGGGAGTCGATGGACGGCTACGCCCCGCTCGTCGATTACTGGGCCGCGGACGGTTTCGTCGTCGTGCAGCCCACCCACCTCGACTCCCGGACGCTCGGCGTCACCCCTGACGACCCGCGTTACGACGAGATCTGGCGCTTCCGAGTGGAGGATCTGTGTCGGACACTCGACCATCTCGACGCCGTCGAGTCGGCGGTGCCGGGCCTCGCCCGCCGCGTGGACCGCGACAGCGTCGCTGTGGCCGGACACTCGTGGGGTGCTCAGTCGGTCGGCATGCTGCTGGGCGCCGGAGTAATCGGCACTTCCGGCCCGCGCACGCTCGTCACTCCTGATCCGCGGGTCAAGGCGGGTGTGCTGCTGGCCGCGGCCGGCACCGGCGGTGATGACCTGACGCCGTTCGCGGCCGAGCACTTCCCGTTCATGAACCCGGACTTCGGGACGATGACCACGCCGACCCTGGTGGTGGCGGGCGACAAGGACCAGTCGGCGCTGTCCGTGCGCGGGCCGGAGTGGTTCACGGATGCCTACCACTTGAGCCCGGGCGCGAAGAGCCTGCTCACCCTCTTCGGCGCGGAGCACTCGCTGGGCGGCATCACCGGCTACCACTCCACCGAGACCACCGACGAGAGCCCGGAGCGCGTCGAAGCCGTGCGGCGGCTGACCACGGCCTTCCTGCGAAGCGCGCTCGACCCGACCGACTCCGGATGGGCGACGGCGAGCGCCGGCGAGCAGGGCCGCCTCGAGTCCAAGTAGCCACGGGGGGTCAGGCCTGGGCGGCGAGCCAGTCCTCGTGCGCGGTGATCAGCCTCCGCCACAGGGCTTCCCGCTCGGCCCTCGTCACGTCCGCCAGGCGAATATAAAAAATATCTGATAGGGCCGCGAGGTAGTCCCCCGCGCTGTCGAGGGTGGTGCGGGCGTCGTGCTCGCCTACGCGGGTCAGGACCAGGCCTCTCAAGCAGTCGCAACCGGTGGCGTCGCGGCGGAAGACGGCCAGGGCGCGCACGAAGCCGGACTCGGGCGACGTGGACAGGAAACCGTGCATGTCGTTGAAGGCGGACATCTCCGTCTCGGCGGCGCGGAAGTCCATGCCGAGGAAGGAACCGCGCGGGTCGTGGTCGAAGCGCCAGCCACCGGGCTCGGCGACGGACGCGCGCAAGGCGTACGAGAAAGGGCCCTGCCGGAAAGCACCCACCGCAAGCGGCACGGGCTCGTGCAGGCCGTCGCCCATGCCGAGATCGGCCAGCCACCGGCCGTCGGGCGCCTCCGCGGACGGCAGATCGGAAACGGTCAGCACCAGATGATTGCCGGTGGCGCCGGCGTCGCGGAGCGTGTTGTTCTGCACGCCGCCGAAATGCCGCGTCACCCGGTAGCCCAGCGCGAGCAGCAGAGCCGAGAATGCGCCGTTCAGGTGGAAACAGTAACCGCCGCGGCCCCGGAGAATTCGCGCGACCGACTCCGCCGGGTCGACCGTCGTCGGGCGGCCGAGCCAAATTTCGAGATTCTCGTACGGGATGAGCTCGGCGTGCGCCCGATGCAGCAGATGCAGGTTCTCGACGCTCGGCGGCTGCCCCTCGAGGTGGCCGAGGCGCAGCCGCCGCAGATAGCCGGGGATGTCGATCGAGGGGCTCATCGCGCCATCATCACCCGGGGCGGCGGCCCCAGCGTCATGCTCTACCTCGACGACGTCCCGCACGTTGAGGTGGGCGTGCTGCTGCCGGCGGCGCCGATCCCGCTCGGCGACCGGTCGTGGCGTCCGAGCTGCCGGGCGGCAGGGTCGCGACGACCGTTCATCGCGGGCCCTACGACCAGCTCGGCGCGGCCCACGAGGCGATCCTGAGCGCGGGGCTGCCGCTCGCCGGGCCGCGCTGGGAGATCTACGGTCCGCACCAGGAAGTTCCCGAGACGCAGATCTCCTATCTGCTGCGCGAAGGCCCGCAATAGTTGCCGTGGCAGCGATGTTGTCGCGGACATGACGACTGTGGGATTCATCGGCAGCGGACTGATCGGCGGCACTGTCGCGCGCCTCGCCGTGAACGCCGGCTACGACGTGGTGCTGAGCAACTCGCGTGGCCCGGAGACGCTGGCCGAGCTCGTACGAGATCTTGGGTCCAAAGCGCAAGCGGCGACGCCTGCCGACGCCGCGCGGGCCGATCTGGTGGTGGTGAGCGTGCCGTTCCACGCGCACGCGAAGCTGCCGGTCGAGCAACTCGCCGGGAAAGTTGTGCTCGACACCGACAACTACTACGCGGCGCGCGACGGCCACTTCGCCGAGCTCGACGAGGGCCTGCTCACCAGCGCCGAGCTGGAGCAGCGGCACCTCGGCAGCGCCAAGGTGGTGAAGGTCTTCAACAACATCTTCCACCTGCACCTGGGCTCGCTGGCCCGCCCGCACGGCGCCGCCGACCGCACCTCGCTGACCATCGCCGGTGACGACGCCGAGGCCAAGAAGGCGGTGACCGAGTTCCTCGACGCGATCGGCTACGACACGGTCGACGTCGGCCCGCTCGCCGAGAGCTGGCGGGTCGAGCCCGGTCAGCCCGCGTACGGCCCGCCGTACGGCACCTTCGAGGACCCGGCCGGCACGCCCGCGAGCGCCGAGAAGGTCCGCGCCGCGGTGGCGGAGGCCAAGCGCTGACTCACGCCGGGCGGCTTCCCGCCGATAGGTGAGGTGTCGGAAGGGCGACCGACCCGATCGGCCGATTCCCGCCGACCGCGCCGGCCGCTGCACTGGGTGGCGCTTGTTGCTTCCCACCCACCCGGAGTTCGCCATGCCCCGTTCCTGGACCCGCCCGTACGAGCCGGGCCGGGGTCGCTGGTGGGTGGTGATCTGGGAGGCCGGCGCGCTCGCCTACCTGCACTGGACGACGTCCCGCATGCTCGACCTGACCGGCGCGCTGGAGCTGGGCCTGGCCGCGGTTCTGGCCGTCGTGTGGCTGGCCGGCGCGTGGCGGATCCACCGGATCGGCCTCTACACCAGTGACGCCGGCATCATGGTCCGCAACCTCCTGACCACCCGGAAGCTCGGGTGGCAGGAGGTCGACCAGATCACCGTCGAGCCGGTCGTCCACCGGGTCGGCGGCTTCGCCATCCCCTCCGGCAAGTGCATCATGCTCCGGCGGCCGAACGGCGCCCGCGTGAACACGTCGCTGTGGGAGAAGGGCGTCGACTTCCACGCCCGGCCGGAGGTGTTCCGCGCGCTCTACCAGGACCTACGCGACCGCCACGCCGAAGCTGTCCACGTCAAGGCTCTGGTCTGAGGCAGCGCCGGCCCTGCCCGCGGCGGCAGGGCCGAAGGTCCGTCAGCCTTTGTGATCTCCGAGAAGCCGGGTGGCGAGGACCGCCGCCTGGGTGCGCCGCTCCAACCCGAGCTTGGCCAGCAGGCTCGACACGTAGTTCTTCACCGTCTTCTCCGCCAGGAACATGCGGCCCGCGATCTCGCGGTTGGTCAGCCCCTCGGCGATGAACTCGAGGATCCGCCGCTCCTGATCGGTCAACCCGGCCAGCTCACGCGGCTGCTCCACACCGTTGCGGATGCGCTCGAGCACCCGCTGGGTCACCGCGGGGTCGAGCAGCGACTGCCCCTCGGCCACCCGGCGCACCGCGTCGACCAGGTCGGTGCCGCGGATCTGCTTGAGCACGTAGCCCGACGCGCCGGCCATGATCGCGGCGAACAGCGCCTCGTCGTCCTCGTAGGAGGTGAGGATCAGACCCTTGATCGTCGAGTCGATCGCGCGCACGTCCCGGCAGACGTCGATGCCGTTGCCGTCGGGCAGCCGGGCGTCGAGGACCGCCACGTCGGGGCGCAGCGCCGGGATGCGGCGGGCGGCCTCCTGCGCCGAGCCGGACTCCCCGACGACCTCGATGTCGCCGTCGGCCTGCAGCAGGTCGATCAGGCCGCGGCGGACCACCTCGTGGTCGTCGAGCAGAAATACACGGATCACGCCTTAGTTCTATCGCGCGGTGACGCACGCCACCTAGGGACCTTCGTCCCTTATCACCCGGGACGGACGGTGTCCGGGCCGATGATCGCCGATAGCCTGACGGCATGTCGGAGCGTGCGGAACCGCCCTCACTCGGGCTCGGCCCGCTGTCGCGGGTGCGGCTCGACGAGCTGCTGCAGGAGATGCTGGACCGGGTCGGCGAGGTGATGGCCAGCCGGGAACGGCTGCGGGCCCTGCTGGACGCGGTGGTCGGCATCGGCACCGACCTCGACCCGCGCAGCACCCTGCAGCGCATCGTCGAGTCGGCGTGCGCGCTGGTCGGCGCGCGGTACGGCGCGCTGGGCGTGATCGGCGCCGACCGCACCGAGCTGATCGACTTCGTGACCCACGGCATCGATCCGGCGACCCACGCCCAGATCGGCGACCTGCCGCACGGCCGTGGCGTGCTGGGGCTCCTGATCACCGATCCGCACCCGGTCCGGCTTCCGGACATTCGCCGACATCCGCAATCGTACGGATTCCCGCCCCACCATCCGCCGATGCACAGCTTTCTCGGGGTCCCCGTGCGCATCCGCGACCAGATCTTCGGCAACCTGTATCTCGCCGAGAAGCAGGGCGCGCCCGAGTTCAGCGAGGACGACGAGGAGATCGTGGTGGCGCTGGCCGCCGCGGCCGGCGTCGCCATCGACAACGCCCGCCTCTACGCCCTCGCCCGCCGCCGGGAGCGCTGGCTGGCCGCCACCGCCGAGATCACCGCGGTGCTGGTGAGCACCGCGCACCGCAACGAGGCGCTGCGGCTGATCGCCCGCCGCGCCCGCGAGGTGTCCGGCGCCGAGCTGGTCATGGTGCTGCTGCACGACGAGGAGCACGCCTGCTACACGATCGAGGTGGCCGACGGCGCCGAGGCGATGACCGGGCGGCGGGTGCCGGCCGACGTCGAGCTCGGCCAGGAGAAATACAAGGTCGTGGAGAGCCTGTCCGCGGTGACCGAGTGGCCGGCCCCGGTGCCGGACGGGCCGGCCCTGGCCGCGCCGCTGACGGCTGCGGAAACGCTGCGCGGCATGCTGATCGTCACCCAGCCGGCCGACCGGGTGCCCGACGACGAGGAGGCGGTGCTGCTCTCCACGTTCGCCGGGCAGGCCGCGCTCGCCCTCGAACGGGCGCAGGCTCAGGAGCAGCGGGAGCAGTTCGCGGTGCTCGAGGACCGCGAGCGCATCGCCCGCGACCTGCACGACGTGGTCATCCAGCGGCTGTTCGCGACCGGCATGCAGTTGCAGGGCGCGGTGCCGCACGCGGCCCGCGCCGAGGCGGTCAAGAGGATCAACGCGGCCGTCGACGACCTCGACGCCACGATCCGCGACATCCGGCGGTCGATCTTCGAATTGCGGACGCCCACCGGTCCGTCCTTGCGCACCGAGCTGCACGAAACGGTCGAGGCCGCCACCGCGACGCTCGGTTTCCGGCCGGTCCTCGACACCATCGGGCCGGTGGACAGCGCGATCCCGGACGACATCGTGCCCGAGCTGATGGCCGTGCTGCGCGAGGCGCTCTCCAACGTCGCCCGGCACGCCCGGGCCACCCAGGTGCGGGTGTCGGTGCGGGCGACCGGGCAGGAGGTCGTGCTGCGGGTCGAGGACGACGGGGTCGGCGCCGACGCCACGGGCGCGCGCGGCGGGATCGTCAACATGAGCGAGCGCGCCAACGACCTCGGCGGGACCTTCGTGATCGGCGCCGGCGCCGGCGGCAGCGGGACGGTCGTGACCTGGCGGGCCCCGATAACCACGTGAGTAGGGACCTTCGGCCCTGAACGCGTGCGGTCCCCGTACGTCATCGTCGGTCTTATGACTGCGCTCGAAGACGCCGCCCGAGCGGCCCAGCACGCACCCTCGGTCTTCAACACCCAGCCCTGGTCGTGGCGGATCACCGGGGACACCATGGAGCTCTTCGCCGACTCGGCGCGCCAGCTCGACGTCGTCGACAAGTCGGGGAAGCTGCTCCTGCTCAGCTGCGGCACGGCCCTGCACCACGCGCGCGTCGCCCTGGCCGCGGCCGGGTACGCCGTGTCGGTCACCCGCGAGTTCGACCCCTCGCGCGGGTTGCTTGCGACCGTACACATCGAAGGCGCCGCCGAGCCCGCCCAGACCGACCTGGCCGACGCGATCCCCCGCCGGCACAGCGACCGGCGCGCGTTCGGCGAGCGGCCCGTCGCCGACGAGGAGCTGACCACCCTGCGCCGGCTCGTCGAGGCCGAGGGCGCATATCTGCACGTGGTGCGGCCCGACCAGGTCGTCGAACTGGCCATCAGCACCGAGTCGGCGGCCGGCGCCGAACGCGACGACGACGCCTTCCAGGCCGAGCTGGCCCGCTGGACCAGCCGGCCCTCGTTCACCGGCGACGGCGTGCCGCCCGAGACCGCCGTCCAGCAGGGGGTGCGGCGGGTTCCGCTGCGCGACTTCGACCCCTTCGGCAACGCGGCCCAGCCCATCGGGGACGCCCACGACCAGGGCACCGCTTATCTCGTGCTGTTCGGCGAGACCGACGAGCCCGAGGCCGTTCTGCGCGGCGGGGAGGCGCTGTCGGCGCTGCTGCTGCGCGCCACCGCCGACGGGCTGTCGTCCTCGGTGATCAGCGACGCCATCGAGGTCGAGTGGCCCCGGCACCTGGTGCGCGGCCTCATCGCCGGCCTCGGCGAGCCGTACCTGGTGATCCGCCTCGGCTATCTGCCGGACGCGCCGCCCCCGCCGCCGACCCCGCGCCGCGACCCGCGCGACGTGATCACCGTCATCGAGTGACCGTGCCCGCCTACGAGGCAGCGGACCTGCACCGGGCGGCCTCGGCGGGCGTCCGGGCGCCGTCGCTGCACAACAGCCAGCCGTGGCTGTTCCGGCTCAGCGGGGGCGCCGTCGAGATCCTGGCCGACCCGGCCCGCAGCCTGCCGGTTGCCGACCACGGCGGCTGGGCCACGCGCATCGCCTGCGGCGCGGCCACCTACAACGCCCGGCTGGCCCTCGCGGCCGCCGGGCGTCCGGCCGCGGTACGGCTGCATCCGTCGCCGGGCGTGATCGCCCACTTGTCGCCGAAAGGATCCAGGCCGGCGACCTACGCGGAGCAGGAGCTCTTCGACGCCATCCCGCGCCGGTACAGCAACCGTGGGCCGTTCTGGCCCGATCCGGTTCCGACGGATGTACGCGTACGGCTCATCGAGGCCGCCCGGGACGAGGGCGCCTGGCTCGACCTGCTCGTGGGCACGACCGCGCTGAGCGGGTTCGCCGAGATCGCGCAGAGCGCCGACCGGGTGCTGCGCCGGGACACCGCGTACCAGGAAGCCCTGGCCGCCTGGCGGGACGCCGTCCCGGTCAGCGCGGGCGCTCCCCTGGCCGAGCCGCAGGACCTGCTGCCGCAGCGCCTCTTCAACGACCGGCGGCGCTCCCCCGCGCGGGACTACGAGCCGGAGCCGCTGATCGGCATCCTCGGCTCCCCCGGCGACCTGCCGGTCGACCAGACCCTGGCCGGCCAGGCCCTGCAGAAGGTGCTGCTCACCGCGACCGCGTCCGGGCTGGACACCTCCATGATCAGCCAGCCGATCGAGGTGCCGGCCGCGCGCGACCAGCTGCGGCGGTCCCTGGGCCGCAACGGGCACCCGCAGATCGTGGTGCGCTTCGGCTACGGCACCCCGGGCCACCCGACCCCGCGCCGGGACTTAGGGCCCGTGCTGGTCTGACCATCCACAGGGCCTGATGCTGCCGTGTCGCGGAACCTCCGAGCCGCCGTCCGCGCGATCATCCTCGACGAGGATGATCGCGTCCTGCTGTGCCGATTCGTCTTCCCCCACCCGGCGGTTCCGCATGGGGTACAGGCCATCTGGGCCGCTCCTGGTGGCGGCGTAGAACCCGGTGAGGACCGGCTGTCCGCGCTGCGCCGTGAGCTGCGCGAGGAAACCGGCCTGGTCACCGCCGTCGATCCGCCGCACGTCTGGCATCAAGTGGTCGTCGCCGACCATGCGCCCGGCTTCGACGGCATCGTCAACGACTACTTCCTCGTGCGCGCCACCCACTTCGAGGCTCGGGGCGAGCTCACCGACGAGCAGCTCGCCGCCGAGCACATCGCCGCCTTTCGATGGTGGCAGCTCTCCGAGATCACCGGTTACGCCGGACCCGACCTGTTCTCGCCCCGCGACCTTGCCACCCCGCTGACCGGCCTGCTCACGTCCGGGATACCGTCCGAGCCGATCACCCTAGGCCTATGAGGACAGGACTCCGCCGACCGCGGTGCGGCCGTCGGGGCTTCCCACGAACTCGACCGTCACGCCGGCGCGCACCTGCTCCCCCACCGCGGCGGCAACGGCGTCCGTGACCGCGGCGGCGAGCCGGGACAGGACCTCGGCGGCATCGGGACGGTCGAAGACGCCCGCCCGGATCCCGAAAGTGACCCTCGGCGCCGGTGCCGAGCCCGCCGTCCCCCAGCGATTCTCCGGCACCCCGATCAGGAGCACCTCGGCTATCTCGCGCGCCCAGTCCCCGTAGACCGCGACCACGGCATCGGTCAGGGCGGCGATCAGCTCGGGCTCGCGACCCGCGAGGTCGGACTCCAGCGCGTGCACGGTGAGGTGCGGCATCTCGTACCCCTAAAATGGTTTTGAACGCAAAATGCCTTTGAGAACAAAGCTAATGAGGTGCCGGCGGGGTGTCAACCGACGACGCGGTCCGTGAGCTGATCATGCTGTTCCCGCGCCTGGTCGGGCGGGCCAAGCGGATCACGCCGCCGGAGCAGCTGCGCACCTTCGACCTGGCGCCGCGGCACCTGTCGCTGCTCTCGCTGCTGTTGCTCGACGGGCCGCAGACGGTCTCGCAGCTGGCGGCGCGGCTCGACGTGGCGCCGACGACGGTGAGCCTGCTGGTCGGCGACCTGAGCCGCAAAGGCGTGCTGGACCGGCGCGAGGACGACGACGACCGGCGGCGGCGCATCGTCGACATCACCGAGCAGGCGCGGCCGGCGATCTCCGAGTGGCTGTCGCCGTTCGCGCAGGCGTGGCGGCGGGCGCTCGCCTCGCTCAGCGCCGAGCAGCAGCGGCTCGTGGTCGAGACCCTGCTCGCGTACGAGGCGGCCGTGACCGACGTCGCAGGTTAGCTGGGCCATTGAACCCTTTGGGCACGCATTTCGCTGGGTAGGAGCACGCCAAAGAAGCCCAGGGAGTACGCGATGAGCGCCGCCACCGAATCAGTCCCGGCCACGCCGCCGGGCAGCCCACTCACCCACGGCCAGGTCTTACAGGTCCTCGGCGGCCTGATGCTCGGCCTCTTCCTCGCGGCGCTCGATCAGACGATCGTGGCGTCGGCCATCCGCACGATCGGCGACGACCTGCACGGGCTCAGCGCGCAGGCCTGGGTCACGACGGCGTACCTGATCACCGCGACCATCTCGACGCCGCTGTACGGGAAACTTTCCGACATCTACGGGCGGAAGAAGTTCTTCCTGCTCGCCATCGCGCTGTTCGTCATCGGGTCGGCGGCCAGCTCGTTCGCCACCTCGATGTACCAGCTCGCGGCGTTCCGCGCGTTCCAGGGGCTGGGCGCGGGCGGTCTCTTCTCGCTGGCGCTGGCGATCATCGGGGACATCGTGCCGCCCCGGGAAAGGGCCCGCTATCAGGGTTACTTTCTCGCAGTTTTCGGCACGTCGAGCGTGCTGGGCCCGGTGATCGGCGGCTTCTTCGCGGGGGCCGACAGCATCCTCGGAATCACCGGCTGGCGCTGGGTCTTCCTGGTGAACGTGCCGATCGGCATCGTCGCGCTGATCGTGGTCGCGAAAGTTCTGCGCGTCGACCAGGAACGGCGGGAGCATCGGATCGACTGGTGGGGCGCGGTCTTCCTCTGCGTCGCGCTGGTGCCGCTGCTGACGGTGGCGGAGCAGGGCCGGTCGTGGGGCTGGGACTCGGCGCGCGCGATCGGGTGCTATGCCGTGGGCGTACTCGGTCTGCTGCTCTTTGTCGCCGCGGAGCGCGCGATGAAGGAGGACGCCCTGATCCCGCTGCGATTCTTCCGGAATCGCACGTTCGGCCTCGCCGCCATCGGCGGCTTCCTGGTGGGCGTCGGCATGTTCGGCGGGCTTGCGGTCCTGCCGCTTTACCTTCAGATCGTACGGGGTGCCACGCCCACCGAATCGGGGCTGCAACTGCTGCCGCTGACCGCCGGGCTGATGATCGGTTCGGTCATCTCGGGCCAGCTCATCAGCAAGACCGGGCGCTACAGGATCTTCCCGATCCTGGGCAGCATCTTCGCCGCGGCGGGTTTCGCGCTGCTGCACACCGTCGGCGCGGCTACTCCTTTCTGGCGTACGGGCGCTTTCATGGCCGTACTCGGACTCGGTCTTGGTTTGATCTTGCAACCGATCACGCTGGCCGTGCAGAACGCGATGTCGCCCCGGGAGATCGGGGTGGCGACGTCCTCCGCGACGTTCTTCCGGCAGATGGGCGCGACGGCGGGGACGGCGGTGTTCCTGTCGGTGCTGTTCTCCACGGTCGGCGCGAAGATCGCCACGGCGCTGCACGCGGCCGGGCCCGGACTGCAGCAGGCCCTGGCGAACCCGGCCGTCGCGAACGACCCGGCCAACAAGCCGATCATCGCGATCCTGCGCGGCGGGCTGAGCTCGTCGGCGCTCAACGACACGTCGTTCCTCAGCCACGTGGACGCGGTGCTGGCGGCGCCGTTCAAAATCGGCTTCTCGAACTCGATGGACATGATCTTCCTGATCGCGGCCGGCGTGCTGGTGGCCGGGCTGGTCATCTTCCTGTTCCTGCCGGAGCTGCCGCTACGCACCCAGTCGGGCCTCTCCGCGCGGGCGGCCGAGGACGCCGGGGATGCCGGGGATGCCGAAGGGGCGCCCCCCAACGATCTTTCGAGTGTGCGACCGTCGGACTAGGACAATCGTCGAACACCACGGGGGTGTGTGAGATGAATTGGTATCGAGCCGTGCTCGCCGGAGTTCTCCTGGCGGCAGCGCCGATGAGCGTCGCCGAGGCGACCAGCCCGCAGCCCGGCGGACGGATCCTCTATCTGCAACTGACCGAGGGGTACGGCAGCGGCGAGCTGCTCAGTGCCCGGCCGAACGGAACGGGGACGGTCGACCACGGCCTCGAGCTGTCGTGGGGTTCCAGCCCGGACTTCTCGCCCGACGGCACCCGGATCGCCTACACGTTCGACACGTGGGACGTCCGGGTGCGCAACACTGACGGCTCCGACGACCGGCTGCTCGGGCAGGCACCCTACGGCCCGTCGAACCCGCGATGGTCACCGGACGGGAAGTGGATCGCCTTCGAGTCGGGCAGCGACATCTTCAAGGCCGACGCGAACGCCACCAACGGCTTCGAGAACGTCACCAACACCTTCGAGGTGAACGAGTTGCAGCCGGCCTGGAGTCCGGGCGGCGCCTGGATCGCGGCGGCGACCTACCCGGGGATCCACATCTACCGGGCGGACGGGTCGAGCCCGCGCACGCTGACCGACCTGCCCGACGCCACCCGGCTGGACTGGAGCCCGGACGGGCGCAGCTTCGCCGTGCAGGCCTCGGGCGACCTCTGGCTGGTCGACGCCCGCACCGGCACGACGCGGCAGCTGACCGACACGCCGGAGTTCGTCGAGGCGTCGCCGGTCTGGTCGCCGGACGGCCGGTGGCTGGCCTACGGCCGGGGTGACGTCATCCCGGAGTCGTCCGACTTCGCGAACCCGCACATCTGGCTGATGACCGCGGCCGGCACGCGCGCCCACTCGACCGGCATCGCCGGTGTGCCGACCAGTTGGCGGGCCAGGGCCTGACCTGTCGATCGCGCGGGACCGAGGCGAGGTCCAGGTGGTGTCTGGCGTCGGCCGCGAGCCGGTCGCATCCCGGTGTTGGATGTGGCCGGCTCGCGGACGCCGTCAGGCGCCGCCTGGGCCACGCCGCAGCCCCTCGTGATCGGCAGGTCAGGCCCTGCGTAGAGTCCGGGCATGGTGCGACCGCTGGATCTGGGCAACTTTCCGACGCCGCTGGAAAGCGCGCCCCGCCTGGCGGCGGCGCTGGGCCTCGAGGAGCTCTGGATCAAGCGGGACGACCTGATCGGCCTGGGCGGCGGGGGCAACAAGGCGCGCAAGCTGCGGTACACGTGCGCGGAGGCCCTCGCCGCCGGCGCCACCACGCTGGTCACGACCGGGGCGCCGCAGTCCAACCACGCGCGGGCGACCGCGGCGACGGCGGCCCGGCTCGGGCTGGCGTGCGTGCTGGTCCTGGCCGGCCACGCGCCCGTCAGGGAAACCGGCAACCTGATCCTGGACCGCCTGGCCGGCGCGGAGATCGTCTGGGCCGGGGACAAACCGGCCGATGAGGTCGCGGCCACGGAGGGCGCCCGGCGAGGCGCCTTCCTGGTTCCGTTCGGCGGCTCCTCCCCCACCTCGGTCGCCGCCTACGCCGAGTGCGCCCGCGAGCTGGAGGCGCAGGCGGGGTTCGACCGGGTGGTGGTCGCCGTCGGGTCGGGCGCCACCATGGCCGGGCTGGTCGCGGGGCTGGGCGCCGAGCGCGTGCTGGGCTTCGACACCGGCGCCGTGCCCGATCCGGAGGCGGCGGTGCGGGCCCTGCTGCCGAGCAACCCCGGCGAGCTGGCCATCGACCACGGGCAGATCGGCCCCGGCTACGACACCGTGACCGAGCCGGTCCGGGCGGCGCTGAGCATGGCCGCCCGCAGCGAGGGGCTCTTCCTCGACCCGATCTACACCGGGCGGGCGATGGCCGGGCTGGCCGCGACGCCGGACGCCGGCCGGCGGGTCGTGTTCCTGCACAGCGGCGGGCTGCCGGGGCTGTTCGCCCTGCTGTGAGCGCTCACGCGGACGCGCGCCGGACCAGTGTCGTGGGCAGCACCCGCGACGAGGCCGCGCGGCCCGCCACCAGCTGGATCAACACCTCCACCAACTCGCCCGCCACCTGCGACAACGGCTGGCGGATCGTGGTGAGCGGCGGCGTCGTGGCCGACGCGATCGTGGAGTCGTCGAAGCCGCCGACCAGCACGTCCTCCGGCACCCGGCGACCGGCCGCGGCCAGCGCCTGCATGGCGCCCACGGCCAGCAGGTCGGAGGCCACGAACACCGCGTCCAGATCGGGGCAGGAGGCCAGCAGCTCCACCATCGCCGCCCGGCCCGCCTCGATGCTGTACTCCGACGCGCGCGCCACGGCCCGCGCCGAAGCCCGCCGGCCGAGCACGTCCCGGAACCCGGCCAGCCGTTCCACCCCACCGGCGGTGTCGCCCGGCCCGGCCACGGTCGCGAGACGCCGCGCGCCCCGATCCAGCAGGTAACGCGTCATCAGGCGCGCGCCGCCGCGGTCGTCGGCGGCCACGTACGGCATCGACGGCCCGTCGAGCGGCGGCCGCCCGCACACGACGACCGGCACGCCGGTGCCGAGCAGGTCGGCGGCGAGCGGATCGCCGTCGTGCATGGACACCAGCAGGACGCCGTCGACATGCCCGGCTCGGGCGAAGACCAGCACGCGTTCCCGTTCCTCGGGCGTGCCGGCGAGCATCAGCATCAGGCTGCGGCCCTGCGCGCCCAGCAGCTGGGTGCAGTGCCGCAGCAGGGCGCCCAGCACCGGGTCCTCGAAGAGCCGGTCCTGCGGCTCGGAGAGCACGAAGGCCACCGCCCCCGAGCGGCGGGTCACCAGGCTGCGGGCGTTCTGGTTCACCACGTACCCGGTCTGGCGCATCGCCTCCCGGACCGCCTCCAGCGACGCCGAGCTCACGTGGTTGGCGCCGTTGAGCACCCGGGAGACGGTGCCGCGCGACACCCCGGCCAGCGTCGCCACGTCCTCCATGGTGGGGCCGCGCCGCTGCGCCCGGCGGGCCGCGCCGCGCGATTTCGGGTGGACGGGCGCATCCTCGGGCATCGCTGCACGATAACGCTCCCTTGACATTCCACCTACGGCAGAGCACCGTGAGCGCTCACAGTCTCCATTGGAGCAGAGCCAACCCGCGGCGGAAAACAGAATGTCACCACGCGATTTGGAGGTCATCAATGCCGTCCTCACTAAGCCGCCGCGGTTTCCTCGCCGGGGCCGGCGGCATAGCCCTCGCCACCGTGGTCCCCTCCCAGGCCCACGCGGCGCCCCAAGCAAAGACCACCCTCAGCATCCGAGGCGCCGACCTGTCGTTCCTCCCGCAGCTGGAGGAGGCCGGCGTCCGCTACCGTGACCTGGCCGGACGTGTCCGCCCCGCCGAGCAGATCCTCGCCCACGAGGGCGCCAACTACATGCGCCTGCGCGTCTGGATCGACCCGCCCGCCGGTTACAGCGACAGGGCCCGCGCGCTCGCCCTCGCCCGGCGGGCCAAGAAGGCGGGCATGAAGATCCTGCTCGACCCGCACTACTGCGACTTCTGGGCGGATCCCAGCAAGCAGCCCATCCCCGCGAGCTGGCCCACCGACCTGGCCGCCCTCAAAGTCAAGATCAAGAGCTACACCCGTTCTCTCGTACGGGATTTCGCGTCCCAAGGCACGCCGGTCGACCTCATCCAGATCGGCAACGAGGTGACCAACGGGATCCTGTGGCCCACCGGCCAGCTCTACCTGCCGGACGGCACCCAGCAGTGGGAGGCCTTCACCGATCTGCTCAAGGCCGGCACCGAGGGCGCGCTCGAGGGCTGCGGCGGCCACCGCCTCAAGACGATGCTGCACATCGACAAGGGCGGCCGGATGGGCGACACCCAGTGGTTCTTCGACAACATCGTCAAGTGGGGCGTCCCGTTCGATGTCATCGGCCAGTCGTACTACCCGATGTGGCACGGCTCGATGGCCGAGCTGCAGGCCAACCTCATCGACTCGGTGGCCCGCTACGACAAGCCGGTGCTGCTGGCCGAGGTCTCGTACCCGTGGACCTTCGAGGACGGGGACGGCCGCGGCAACATCGTCGGCCCCGACGCATACCTCCCGGACGTGGACCGCTTCCCGGCCACACCGCAGGGCCAGGCCGCGTTCTACGAGGCGCTGCGCGGGGTCCTCGAGCAGGTGCCGGACGGGAAGGGCCTGGGCTTCATGGCCTGGGAGCCGGAGTGGGTCCCCGGGGTCGGCTGGCAGCCCGGCGCCGAGGCCTCCAACGACAACCTCACCCAGTTCGACTTCACCGGCCGGGCGCTGCCCTCGATCCGCTCCTACCGCCGCCCCTGACGAGATTTCTTAAGGTCGCGGCGCGGCCTGCCGATCCGGATGCGGTGTGATGAGCTCATGACCTCAGTTGCACTCGGCGACGGCTACTGGATGGCCGAGGGCCCGCCCGCGGTCGACGACTACCTGAACCTGCGCGAGCGCTCCGGCCTGACTCCCCGCCGGCGGGACCAGGCCGAAGCGGCCGTGCACGGCTCGTGGTGCGGCGTGCACGTCGTCCACGAGGAGACCGACACGGTCGTGGCGATGGGCCGCGTCATCGGCGACGGCGGCTGGTACTTCCACGTCGTCGACGTGGCGGTCCTGCCCGAGCACCAGCGCCGCGGCCTGGGCAACGCCGTGCTGACCGCCCTCCTGGAGCGCATCCGGGAGGGCGCCCCGCCCGGCGCCTACGTCAGCCTGATCGCCGACGAGCCGGGCCGCCCCCTCTACCGCCGTTACGGCTTCGAGGAGACCGGCCCGGCCTCGATCGGCATGGCCCGGATCCTCTAGATCCCGTCCGCCTGTGGACGGCGCCCGATTTCAGTCGTACCCGGATGCTTAACTGCTGCCCCACCCAGTGCCGGGGCGGGGGATGGCTTGTGGGCGCCGCGGAGATCAAACTTGCGGTGATCGGCCCGCCGGGCTGGGGCTTGCCATGGCCCGGGAGCGGGGTCGCGGTGGGAGCGGCCCGTCGCGCTGAGCGGCTTGCCATGGCCCGGGAGCGGGGTCGCGGTGGGAGCGGCCCGTCGCGCTGAGCGGTCGAGGGTCTCACCATGCGGCGGCCGCTCCACTGAGCGGGACCCGCTCCCACGTGGTGGCGGCGCGTCCCGGTTACTGGGCTGGGAGGCCCGCGTGGTGGGATGGCAGGCGTGCGCGCGCCCAGTATATGCGGTTATTTCCGGCAGACTTGATCGAGGCCAGCTGGCGGTGATGAGAATCCGTCAGCCGCAAACCGCAAATCATCAAGATCGGCCCGGGCGACGCCGCGGCCCGGCGACGCCCCGCGCAGCCCGGCGACGCCCAGCGCGACGTGGCGACACCGCGCGATGTGGCGATACCGCGCGATGTGGCGACACCACGCGGTGGGCTGAGCTCGGAGCCTGCGCGGGAGGCGGTACCACCGATCGACTTAACGGGCCGCACGCACAGCGACCTCGCACGTGCCCGGCCACGGCAAACCAGCTCAGCCACCCACCCGCCGGCACGGGCCGCACGCACAGCGACCACGCACGCGCCGGGCCACGGCGAGCCACGACCGCACCGCGGGACAGAGCGGCTAAAGGTCGATGTCGGCGTAGATGGCGGCGTGGTCGGAGCCAGCGTGCACCGCCGCGGTCATCGTCGGGTAGATGGGCCACAGCGTGCCTCGCTTGCCGCCCCAGACGCCTTGGCGGAAGATGCCGCCGCCGCTGGTGGCGGCGAACAGGGAGGGTGACAGCAGGACGTAGTCGAGCTTGTTGCGGGCCGTGCAATAGCCGTACGTGCCGGGGCGCCCGCCGTCCTCGAAGGCCGGATGGGTCGAGATGTCGCGCAGGTCGGTGCCGGTCAGCAGGGGCGCCAGCGGCTCGCTCTCGGGAGTGTCGTTGAGGTCGCCGACGATGGCGACGTGCGGGATCCCATCGCCGACCAGGCCGCGGTAGATGTCCGCGACGCGCTGGGCCTGGCGGCGCCGGATCGCGTCGGACGCGAACTTCCCGCCGTACCCCTTGCTCTTGAAATGGTTGACCAGGACCGCGACCCGGGCGCCGGACGGGGTGCGGAAGTGGTACTCGGCGCAGTCGCGGCTGAAGACCCGGCCGACGTGGTCGACGTCGTCGACGTGACTCTGCTGGCCGACCAGCGGGTAGCCCGCCCCGGCCAGCACGCCCACGTCGATGCCGCGCTCGTCGTTGCCGTCGACCACCATGACGTGCGGGTAGCGCGGGCGGCCGTCCGCGACGACGCCGGCGTCGGCGAAGCGCTTGAGCGCGAACCGGCTCTCCGCCTCGATCACGCCGACGATGTCCGCGCCGACGTCGCGCAGCACCCGGGCGGTGTGCTCGAGGGCCAGCTCGTCGCAGCGGTCGGTGGTCAGCTCGACCCAGCCGATCCACGAGGCGCGGCCCTCCGCGACCACCGTGACCTTGCCGTCGCGCGAGCGGCGCAGCAGCCGGCCACGGTTCTGCCGCAGCCGCGCGAACTTGGCGGTGTCCCCGTTGCGCAGGCCGAGCCGTCCCAGCTCGCGCAGGATCTCCCGCTTCAGGACGTCGTCGTAGACGGGCTCTTCGAGAAGACCACAGATCCTCTCGTACGCCTCGAGCACCGGCCGCCCGGCCGACCAGGTCCGCTGGTCGAGCGCCCGGGCGCGGTTGAACAGGTTCTCGACGTTGAAGGCGGCGATCCGCATCCATCCTCCCGCGGGGAGACTGTCGGCTGTGGACATCGGGCAGTCGGTGCGGCGACCAATGGCGGGTGAAGAATCTTGGAACTTACTACTTTGGGTGCTCACTCGATTGCAGCAGGTCACCCGGCCGGGCGATAGTGATCTTCGGGGTCGCGCATTTCATGATCGCAGCTGGGAGGGGTGATGTCGTCGTCGGCTGCCACGCCGCTCGTCGCCGGCGAGCCTCCGATCAACTTCGCGGCCCATCAGATCAGAGCGGGCAACCTGGCCGGCGCCCGGGACGACTTCGAGCAGATGCTCGCCATGCTGATCGCGGCCGTCCACCCGGGCGCGCGGCAGATCGCGGCGCACCCGGGCGACTGGGGCATCGACGTGCTCCTCGGCGACCTGGCCGGGATGGTCGTGATCTGGCAGTCCAAGTATTTCTGGCCGGTGGTGACCCGGTCGCAGCAGGCGCAGATCCGGGAGTCGTTCGATTCGGCCGTGGCGGCCGCGTCCCGCAACGGTTACCAGTTGCGGCGCTGGGTGCTGTGCGTGCCGGCCAGCATGGACCCGGAGACGGCCCGGTGGTGGGACCGGTGGAGCGCGCGGCGGCGCCGGGACACCGGAGTCGTCGTGGAGCTCTGGCACGAGACGACGCTGCGGGAGATGCTGGCCCGTCCCGATGCGGCGCATGTCCGGCGTCATTACTACGACCCGTATGTGCCGGGGGCCGAAAGCCGACGGGCCTTAAAAGCCCTTAATTCGGATATTTCCGAGATGATGGACGCGGCCTTGTTCGTGCGGCAACTGCGGGCGGCGGGACACGAGGAGGTCGAGGCGGCCAAGCACGAGTACTTCAACGCCGACCTCCTCGCCCGGGAGATCGGCGACAAGGGCATCCGGGCCGAGGTCGACGCGCTCGGCGAGGCGGACGCCGTGGCGTACGGAATCTGGGAATCTCGTTTCAATGCCTCGCTGCAGGTGGACCCGGCGCTGCGCGGGCTGCACGCGGCCGTGATGGGTGAGATCCGCGAGTCCGGCGCCTTCCCGGCCGACCTGCGAGCCGGACGGGTGCACCGGTGCGGCCTGATGCACCGGATCGTGCAGAACCGCCGGGCCGGCTGGGTGCGGCACTGGCGAGCGATCGCGCGGGAGGAGATGCCGTGACCCCCGACGACCTCGCGGCGTTCCGCTGTGCCCGCCTCCTGCTGCTGCTCGACGCGGCCGCCGCCGACGCTCCCGAGGGCCTCGACGCGGAGCGGATCGGCGTGTACGACTTCCTCGCCGCCCACCCCCTGCTCCTGGTACGTGACGAAGACGACCCCGACCGGATGACCCTGCTGATGGCGGGCTTCGACGGCCGGGCGGTGTCGTACGCGAGCGCCGGCCACCGCCTCGCGACCGCCCAGCAACGCCTAGCCCGCGATCTGTCCGTGCTGGTCGGCGAGGGTCTGGCGACCGCCGCCGCGAGCGGGCGGGTGCGTTACCGGCTCACCGACGAGGGCCGCCGGCGGGCGAGTGCCCTGACTGCCACTTATGCCCGTTCCTACACGACGGCTGCGCGGATCATCATGCGCAGGCTACGGCGGCTCAGTGGACGTAGATTGAGAGAAGTCCTGCGTCGTTCTCTGGTCTCCGCCCCTCTCCACCTCCCAAAGGACGTCTGACATGAGACGCGAGCGCATCCACGGGATCCGGATCCGGCGACTGCGCCTGCACGCCGAGGACCGCGCGTACGATGTGGACTTCCGCGGGCCGGCCGACTCGCCCCGGCCGCTGTCGGTGATCGCGGGGGCCTTCGGCACCGGCAAGACGACGATCCTGGAGTTCGTCGACTACTGCCTCGGCGCGTCCGAGCACCCGGCCATGCCGACGGTGCGGGCGGCCACGCTCGAGGTCGAGCTCTCCGGGACTCCGTATCTCATCGAGCGGGCCGTCGGGGAGCCGTCGACGTACGCGTACGTGTGCCCCGGCCGCCTCGACGAGTCCGGCGCCACCGCTCCCGAGCGCCGCCCGCTGCGTCCCGCGGGCGCGACCAACAGCCTGTCCAGCCTGCTCCTGTCGCACTGCAAGCTGGAGGGCGTGCGGCTGCGCGACCGGCTGGCCGCCGGCGACGCGGTGACCGATCCGCTCAGCTTCCGCGACCTCATGTGGCTGTGTTTCCTGCCCAACGAGCGCCTCGACGACCGCGACCTGCTCTTCGAGAGCGTCCCGATGAAGAACCTGAAGCTGCGCCAGGTCATCGACGTGGTCTTCGACGTGCACGACGACCGGGCGATCGAGCTGGGCCGGCGCATCCGGACGCTCGAGGCAGCGCTCAGTGCTTCCCGGGAGGCGTACCGGATCGCTCGCGGTTTCGCCGCCTCCCTGGAAAGCTCGTCCCAGGCCGATCTCTTTGATCTCGAGCGCGCCGCCAAGTCCGAGCTCGCCCTCTGCGCCATGGAGACGGCGGCCCTCGACGAGCGCGCGCGAGCCTCCACGTCCTTCGCCGCCGATCTGCGCGAGCGCCATCGCCGGGCGGCGGTCGCGGCGCGGGAGGCGGCCGCGCTGCTACGCGACCGCGAGACCCAGGCCGAGCGGATGACGTCGCTACGCGCCACGTACGCCGAGGACGTCAGCAAGCTCGTGATGCTCACCGAGGCCGGCAGCCTGTTCCCGCCGATGCGCCTGGACATCTGCCCCTCGTGCCTCTCGCTGCTGGAGACCTCCGACCGGCGCTGTCCGTCCTGCGGCGCGGTCGTCGAGCCCGACGGCCCGCCCGACGTCCAGGCCGAGCTGCGGTCGGCGCGGGCGCGGCTGGCCGAGCTGACCGAATACCTCGAGTCGCTGGAGCAGGAGATCCCCCGGCTTCTCGCCGAGGTGGAACGGTCCCAGCAGGCCGAGACCCGGGCCGCGGCCGAGGTCGACGCGGCGACCGAGCACGCGGTGACGCCCTATCTCGCCGAGCGTGACGCGCTGGCCCGGCGGCGCGAGGAGGCGGCGGCGACGCTGCAGCGCGCGGTGGACGGGCTGCGGCTGCTCGGTGGGCTGCAGCAGCGGGCGGACGCGGTCGATCACCTGCAGGCCCAGCTCACGTCGCTGCGCGACGAGCGGGCCATGGCGCCGGCCGCCGAGCGGGCGTCGGTGACGGCGGGTCTGGGGTCGCGCTTCCGGGACATCTTGCGCGAGTGGGATTTCCCAGGAGCGGCTGACGCGTACGTCGCGGACGACCTGACCCCGTACACCCGGGGGGAGCCCTACACGTCGGCTTCGTCCGGCGCCCGGACCCTGATCGCCCTGGCCTGGCAGCTGGCCGTCTTCGAACTGGCCTGGGAGAGCCGCTCGTCGCATCCCGGTTTCCTACTGCTGGACAGCCCGCAGAAGAACCTCGGCCAGGAGATCAGCCGGGTCTATCAGCACCTCGACGCGTGGCTGGCCGGGCCGGGCGCCGGGGCGCAGATCGTGGTCGCCGACAACGCGCCGCCGCCGTCCGCCGACTCGGACGTGATCGTCCGCTTCTCCCGCGAGACGTCGCTGTTCATTTAGCCGCTGCTATCACCTGGGTCAGCGCGGCGTGCAGGGCGCGCAGCTCCTCGATCGGCATGCCCAGCCGCTGGACGACGGCGGGCGGGATCTTCAGCGCCTCCTCGCGCAGGGCGCGGCCCGACCCGGTGAGCGTGATGGCGAGGCTGCGCTCGTCGCCCGGCTTGCGCTCGCGGCGCAGGTAGCCGACCGCCTCCAGGCGCTTGAGCAGCGGCGACAGCGTGCCGGGGTCGAGCTGGAGCAGCTCGGAGAGGCGGCGCACCGACACCGGGGAGTGCTGCCACAGGGCGAGCATCACCAGGTACTGCGGGTGGGTGAGGCCCATCGGCTCGAGCAGCGGGCGGTAGACGCCGACCACGCCGCGGGCCGCCACCGACAGCGCGAAACAGACCTGCTCCTCCAGCGCGAGCGGATTCGCGGTGTCGAGCGCGTCACTCATCGGCCATCCCCCTTCAGCTCGCCCCCATCCTACCGATAGTTTGTACACCAACGGTTGGGGTACAAACTTTCTCGGGAGGTGCGACATGAGCCGGTTCACGCGGTGGTGGCACGAGACCTTCGACGACTGGGCGTTCCGGTCGCTGATCGGGCCCGCGCAGACCAAGGGCGCGGTGCACGGTTGCGACCAGAGCGCCCGTGAGCAGTGGAAACGTGATATTGCTAGGCGGAAGCAGTTCACCCAGGAGCAGCGGGAGCTCCGCCGCTTAAGACAACGTTCATAATAAATTTCACGTTGACCCTGGGCGCGAAGGAATCTTGCCGGTAGGTTTCCCTGGCTGCGGACCACACGAGGGAAAGGCGCCACGCGCTCCATGGCCGGCACGACGCAACTGGGCCCCCACGCCCGTAAACCCGAGCTCCGGGCCCTGACGGGACTGCGCGCCGTGGCCGCGATCGCCGTGGTCGTCTCGCACGTCGGCGTCCCCAAAAGCCTCCCTGACCACGTCGCCAAGATCGCCCAGTGGGGCTACATCGGCGTGCCGCTGTTCTTCATGCTCTCCGGCGTGGTCCTGGCGTACAACTACCCGGAGCTGCGCCCCCGCAACACGCGGCGGACGATCAAGTTCTACGTCGCCCGCATCGCCCGGGTCATGCCGCTGTACTGGGTGATGATCGCGTACTGCTTCGGCCTCTACTGGTCGGTCAACCACAAGCAGTACCCGTGGGCCCTGGTCCAGAACGTGTTCGCGGTCCAGACGTGGAGCCCCGACCTGCTGGTCGCGCAGTCGTACTACAACGGCCCCGGTTGGTCGATCGGCGCCGAGCTGTTCTTCTACGCGCTGTTCCCGTTCCTGGTGCCGGTGATGGCCGGGATCGCGAAGCGCTGGGGCCCGCGCGGCCTGGTCCTGGTGATCGCCGCGGTCGCCGTGCTCACCATCGCGCTGGTCGCGTGGTTCACCATCACCGGCCGGGCCACGCTGCCGGCCGAGAACCCCGCCTCCGGCCACCGCTGGCTGTACCGCAACCCGCTCTGCCAGCTGCCGATCTTCATCTGCGGCATGGCGATCGCGTTCCTGCTGCCGCACGCCCGCGAGTGGAGCAAGGTCACGCACAACGTCATCCAGACGGTCGTGCCGCTCTACGTGCTGCTCCTGGCGGCGTACCGGGATCAGGGCTCGTTCTGGGGCGTGGCCTCGTACGGCGCGTTCTTCGTGATCCCGTTCGCGGTGGCGCTGCTGTCGCTCGGCTCGGGGCAGGGCTGGCTGGCGCGGCTGCTCTCCACCAAGCCGATGGTCGCCCTGGGCGTGGCGAGCTTCGCGCTCTACCTCACGCACCGGTGGCTGGTCTGGCAGCTGAGCACCTTCGACCCGGTCGCCAAGGGGCACGGCTTCGACCCGTACGTCGGCTTCCTGCTGACCATCGGGATCCTGCTGCTGATCGGGGAGGGCGCGCACCGGTACGTCGAGGAGCCGGCCCGCCGCTGGATCATCAAGATCTCCAACAAGCTGGCCAAGCGCTTCCCGTCCCGCCGCCGGCCGCTCCCGGCCGCGCATGAGGCGCCGACCGAGATTCTCGAGCTTCCGGTGGCGCGAGAGCCCGCGTCAACTGTCGTCCACTGAGTCGACTTTCGGCTTTCCTGGCCGCGTCCGGCGCTGTCGCCGGGCGCGGTTCGCCGTTTCCGCCCCCTGGATAATGCCTGGTAGTGGCCCGGTCGATGTCGCAGAGTAATTGCTTGACTCCTAATAGTCACCAACACTTCGGGATATGGACGAGTCGTAGCCTCCGAGTACTACGCACGTGCGCACTTGAAGAAGCCTGGATTCCGACCAGAATCAGGTCATGACGTACGGCAAGAAAGACCTGCCTTACCCCTACAGCCAGGACTTTTCCGGCATCGTCACCCGCGTGAAGGGTGTCCGGGAGTCCACCCGCGCCGCCCTGGTGAACTCGTTGAAGGTCGCCTCGTACCTGAAGGCCGGGGCGAACCTCGTCGAGCGCCACCTCGGCGCCCCCGAGGTGGTCACCCCCAGCGGCGACGGCTGCAAGGAGTACTGGTCGGGTCTGAACTTCTTGTCGGAGCGGGCGCTCTCCCGCGAGGTGGCCAACCTCGAGGAGCCGTTCCTGCGGCAGCGCGGCACCGGGCCGTACCGCTCGACCTGGGCCAGCCACGACGACTACCTCAACGACCTGCTCTCGTTCCTGTTCCACGCCATGAACTACGACCCCCAGTACGGTGCCGAACTGGAGACCCGTGGCGACTGGCTGGCCACCGACGAGAGCTTCGTCGACGCCGTCGACCGCTCGATCCTGCACGAGATCATGGCGATCTGCCGGATGCCGCTGTTCCGGCTCCAGCTGATCGTCTGCGCCACCGCCGATCGCAACGACCGCATCCACGACACGATCGCCAGCAACTACGCCGGGGCCCTCGAACCGTGGTCCAAGGTGTACGAGCAGACCATCGCCACCCGTGGCTACCGCTTACGCGAGGGCATCACCCTCGAGCAGTTCACCAACATCCTCGCCGCCATCGTGGAGGGCTTCGCCATCCGCCAGCTGGGTGATCCCGGTTCGGACATGTTGGGTGAAGACTCTGGAGACAACCTCGCCGGCATGGCGATCCTCGGCATCATGAGCAGCTACCTCGTACCCGTCGATGAACCAAGTGGCCCGACTCTTCGTGAACAGTTCGAAGGCGTTAAGCAACCGATCGAGTACGGGGAGTAACCATGACCAGTACCACTGAGAGGCCCGCGACCCCCAGCGCGGCCAAAACCCCCTCCTGGTGGGACCGGCAAGGCGACCTCATCATGCGGCGGCCGTTCAACGAGTGGACCTTCACCCACATGAACTGGCTTCTGCCGACCGAACGGGTGGCCCGCGGCGAGGTGCACCGGCCCCTTCCCTACGATCCCCACCACCTCGACCTGACGTACCGGTTCGAAGGGCACGACCGTTCCCTCGCCGAGCTGCACCGCCGCACCAACACCACCACCTTCGTCGTGGTGCACGGCGGCCGCGTCGTCCACGAGTACTACCCGGGCGTCTTCGCCGGCCCGCGCACCCGGATGCAGCTCTTCTCCGTGTCCAAGTCGATCACCTCGCTGCTCGTCGGCATCGCCCTGCAGGAAGGCACCATCGACGGCCTGCACGACCGCGTCGCCGACTACCGCCCCGACTTCAAGGGCACGGCGTACGAGGAAGTCACCATCCACAACCTGCTGAGCATGACCAGCGGCGTCGGCGACCTCGAGGCCTGGGATGTGCCGGACGCCGGCATCAAGCGCTTCGAGCAGGCCATCATGGGCGGTGGCGACGTGGCCGCCGTGGTCCGCAGCTCGCCGCGCACCCAGCCCCCGGGCGAGGCGTTCAACTACTCCACCTTCGACACGCAGGTGCTCGGCTGGGTGCTCGAGGCCGCGGCGAAAACGCCGCTGGCCGAGTACTGCTCCGACCGCCTGTGGCGGCACCTGGGCGCCGACCGGGACGCGTACTACTGGCTCACCCGGGGCAAGCCCCGCTCGGCGATCGGCGGCGGCTCGCTCAACGCGACCGCGCGCGACCTCGCCCGCGTCGGCATGCTGATGATCAACGACGGCGTCGTGGCCGGCCGGCAGGTCGTCCCCCGCGACTGGGTCCGCCGCAGCCGCAGCAGCGACCTCCCGCAGCTCGCCGTCGGCAACCTCGGCCCGAGCGGGTACACGCACTACGGCTACAGCAACCAGTGGTGGACGCTGGGCAGCGTCTGTCACGACGCCTTCACCGGCCTGGGCGTCCACGGGCAGTACCTCTTCATCGACCACTCCGCCGACGTGGTCATCGTCAAGACCAGCGCCTGGCCGACGCAGGACGACGAGACTCGCGACCGCGAGACCATCACGGCGCTGCGCCGGGTAGCGGATCACTTCGCGACCGCCCGCTGAAACACACCCCAGATGTCCGCCGAGGGCTCCACCGTGCCTGACACATCCGCCCTAGGAAGGGAGAACAACGGCGGCGCACGTCCTCGGCGGGGCAGCCCACCCCACTCTCACCTGGCCGACGGCATCCCACACGCCGACCCCCCGCGTGGGGTGCCGTCGCCAACTTCTCCGTGACGAGAGGGGAGGCAGCGAGAGGCCCGGACCGGGCGACAGGTCCGGGCCTCTTTCGCGCGTCCGGCCGCTCGCGCCTCCCGTGGTCCGGCCGATCATCGGGTTAGCGTAAGGAATGCTGAAATTTCGGTACAAGTCGGTCAAGGTGGCCGCCGCCTTGATCTCGGGTCTCACGCTGATGGCGCCCGTGGCCCCGGCCGCCGCCGCCCTCCCCCGCACCGTCACCGGCCGCATCGCTGACGCGGGGGCCGGCCGCTTCCTGGAGACCGCACCC
This sequence comes from Actinoplanes sp. CA-142083, assembly GCF_050942195.1. Taxonomy (NCBI): domain Bacteria; kingdom Bacillati; phylum Actinomycetota; class Actinomycetes; order Micromonosporales; family Micromonosporaceae; genus Actinoplanes; species Actinoplanes sp. CA-142083. The sequence continues at coordinate 3,931,701 of NZ_CP192076.1, read as the reverse complement.
GGGACCGCCGCACCCGGGACCGCCGCACCCGGGACCGCCGCACCCGGGACCGCCGCACCCGGGACCGCCGCACCCGGGACCGCCGCACCCGGGACCGCCGCACCCGGGACCGCCGCACCCGGGACCGCCGCACCCGGGGCCGCCGCACCTGGGGCCGCCCACCTGCGGCCCGGACTCCCTCGGCTGCAGGACGCGCTGCTCGCGCCGGCCGACCTGCCGCGTGGCTACGCGCCGACGATGAGCGGCTACACGGGCACGATCGCCGGGCTGAGCACCGACACGAACATCTGTGACCACAAAATCAGCTCCCACGGCGGTGGGGCGACGGCGCAGGCGGCGTTCATCCGCGGGATTCCCGGGCCGATGCTCTTCGAGACTCTCAGCGCGACCGGGCCTCGCACCGCCCGGGCCATCGTCGCGGGCATCGCCGCCGCACCCCGGCTGTGCAAGTCGTTCAACGACGCGCCCGGGTCGTCCGTGGCCTCCGGCCTGCAGCTCGTCCCGCTGCGCGTGCCCCGCCTGGGCGACGCCTCGGCCGCGATCCGCTTCCGCATGCGTCCCGCCGGCGCGATGGGCATGGACATCCGGGGCACCCTGATCTCGATCGCCCGCCGCGGCGTCTCCGTGACGATCGTGCAGGTCAACGGCTCGCGCACCGACCAGCGCGAGATGTACCGCGTCGCCATCACCGCGATCCGCAAACTCGACCGCGCGATGTAGCGGGCCGCGCGCTCCCGCCGGGCCATGCGCTCCCGCCGAGCCACCCGCTCCCGCCGAGCCACCCGCGCCCGGCGGGACACGCCGCTGAGCGGGACGCCCGAGGGGACGGGACGCCTGGCGGGGCGGTGGGCAGCGGCTGGCGGGAGCGCGTGATGGGGTCAGGGCAGGAGCAGGGACTTGATGGCCCGGCGCTCGTCCATGGCTCGGTAGCCCTCGGGTGTCTGGTCGAGCGGCAGCGTCAGGTCGAAGACCCGGCCGGGGTTGATGTCGCCCTTCCAGACCAGGTCGATCAGTTCGGGCAGGTACTGGCGGACGGGGGCCGGGCCGCCGTGCAGGGCGACGTGCGTGCGGAAGAGACGGTCGCCGCCGATCTGGACGCCGTGCGGGACGCCTACGAAGCCCACGTGGGCGCCGGGGCGGGCGGCGGCGATGGCCTGGTCCATCGACTCGGCGGTTCCCACGCATTCGAGGACGGCGCCGGCGCCGACGTCGTCGGTCAGCTCGCGGACTTGGGCCACTCCCTCCTCGCCCCGCGAAGTGACCACGTCGGTCGCCCCGTACGCGATGGCCAGTTTTTGTCTTGGCTCGTGGCGGCTCATCGCGATGATGCGAGCCGCGCCCATCTGGGCGGCCGACAGGACGCCGAGCAGGCCCACCGCGCCGTCACCGACCACCAGGACCGTCATCCCCGGGCGGACCTGGGCGGCAACGGCGGCGAACCAGCCGGTGCCCATCACGTCCGAGAGGGTCAGCAGGCTCGGGATGAGCTCCGGCGCGGGCTCGCCGGGGGTCGCGACCAGGGTGCCGTCGGCCAGGGGCACGCGCAGCAGCTCGGCCTGGGCGCCCACGACCGGCTGGCGGTGCTGGCAGGCCGATTGATAGCCGGCCCGGCAGTGCGGGCAGGTGTTGTCCGAGGCGATGAACGAGCCGATCACGAACTGGCCGGGCTTGACGGTCGTGACGTCGGCGCCCACCCGCTCGACCACGCCCACGTACTCGTGCCCCATCGGCCTGGGGCCGTCGATCTGGTTGATGCCGCGATAGGGCCAGAGGTCGGATCCGCAGACGCACGCCGCCGCGACCCGGATGATCGCGTCGGTCGGCGCCTCGATCTCCGGGTCCGGCCGCTCCTCGAAGCGGACGTCCCGAGGCCCGTGGATGACAGCTCCCCGCATGGGTGATCCTTTCGCTACCGATACTCCCGACCAGCATGCCCCTTTTCGTGTCCGCGCCGATGTGCTGGGCTGGACCCCAGGCACAACAGGTGGAGGGATCGTGGGCAGAAGCCGGGCGGATAGTCTGCGGTGGATGGCGGAGGGCACAACCCTGCTGCTCGGGGCGCTGGACGCGCTGCCCGACAACAGGCTCGCCGGGGACTGCGCGCTGCCGGGGTGGAGCGGCAAGCATCTGGTCGCGCACGTGGCGCTCAACGCCGAGGCCCTGATGAACCTCGCCACCTGGGCCCGCACCGGCGTGGAGACGCCGATGTACTCCTCGCCCACGCAGCGCGACGCCGACATCGAGACGCACTCCGCGCTGCCGGCGCCCGAGCTGCGCGACCGGGTGGTCGAGACGGCGGTGGCGCTCGACGCCTCGCTCGCCGGGCTCACCGAGGAGCAGTGGCGGCAGCCGATCCGCACCCGGCAGGGGCGCGAGGTCACCGGCGAGGAGATTCCCTGGATGCGGGCGCGCGAGGTGATGGTGCACGCGGTGGACCTGAACGCGGCGGTGCGGTTCGACGACCTGCCGGGTGACTTCCTCGAGTCACTCGTCGAGGACATCGTGGGCAAGCGGTCCGGGGCGGGGCTCGAGCTCGTCGCCACCGACAAGGACCTGCGGTGGACCGTCCCCGGGGACACCAAAACCGAGGTGAGCGGGACGGTCGCGGGGATCGCCGCGTACCTCGCGGGCCGCGAGGCCGACGGCCTGAGCAGGCCGGCGCCACCGCTGGAACCCTGGTTGTAAGCAAGATTTCCGACATCGACCGAGGTAGAGCCGCCGAGTTAGCGTGTGCCATGCACAGCGTCGGGCGGACGGCCGAGCCGGGCGAGCCGGTGCGCGGCGTCGTCGCGCGGGCTGTGCTGACCCGCAGCGGAAAACCCCAGAATGAAACCCCGGAAAGGCCCGGCACGGCGCTCGCACCCATCGGCAATCGGGCCGTGGCGACGCTCATGGCGCCCCCGGAGCCGGTCGCGCCGATCGTGATCGCCAGGCCCGCCTCCGCCTCGCTCTCCCTCGACGATCCGGGCTTCAACCCCACGACCAGGGCACATGACCTGCTGCGGGCAGTCGATTCGGAGCAGTACACGTACGCGATGAAAAGCTCCGGCGGGCCCTGGGGCGGCATGACCGAGGACGTCGAGGCCGAACGAAGAAAGATCGACTTCTCGGCCGTGGTGACCGCGCTGGACGGGTTGACGGCCAGTCAGGTGAAACGCGTCGAGGAGGTCTTCTTCGAGTTCGAGAAGAAGACGACGCTGCGCGACGACCTGTTCGGCCTGGGCCAGTCCGGACGCAAGGCCGACCTGAAGCCCGACCAGGTGGCCCGGCTGCAGGCGCTGCTGGCCGGGACGAAGGCCGAGCCGATCGCGCCCGAGGTGATGGCCGAGCTGCGCAAGTACCCGCCGGAGATCGCCGGTCCGCTCAAGGCCGACCTGGAGAAGCGCGCGGACGCCGGCCCGGCCCTGCACCGGCACGAGGCCGAGGCGGCCGAGATGCACCAGCTGCTCGCGAGCGACCTCGAGGAGGGCCCCCGCGAGCGGCTGATGGCGATGCACCGGCGGTCGTTCGAGGAGATCGACGCGGTCGACGCGATCTATGCGAAACAGTACGGCCCGGCCGCGCTGATGCTCGACCTCAACAAGCGGCTGGAGGGCCTGCAGCGGATGCGGATGACCGAGCTGCGGTCGGGCAAGTTCCCGCAGGCCGACGCGTGCGCGATCGAGGACAAGCGGCGCCGCATAGAGGAGCTGAACAAGCAGGACAGCAAGTTCGACGACATCCTGCCGGGCGGGCTCTCGGTGGGCTACGACGTCCTGCGCGAGCAGCGCAAGAAGGAGAAGCTGAAGCTCACCGGCGACATCCAGGCGATCGTCGAGCTCAACAAGAAGGAGGCCCTCGCCGAGGCCACGAGCTCGGGCCGTGAGTCCGGCCAGGTGGTGGCCGAGCGGCTGCGGAGCATCCTCGACCAGCAGCACGGCGAGGTGGGCAACACGCTGGGCGCCGAGCTCGGCCGCACGCTCGCAAAAGAGGACGCGGAAGTGCTCGCCGCCGCGACCGATCCCTGGAACACCACAAACAGCTCCAATCTGGTACGCGCGGCGGCGGCGCAACTGGTCGCGGACGAGAAGCACGGCGCCACGAGCGCGAAGAAGGTCATCGAGACGCTCAAGGGTTTCCGCGAGCTCGCCCAGCACGACCTCACCGCCCAGGCGTACGACCCGCGGGTGCCGGCCGAGCAGAAACAGGCCCTGCTGCGCGACAGCGAGAGCGCGGTGACCCGCCTGGCCCAGACGTTCGTCGACGAGTACAGGGCGGAGTACACCAAACTCGCCGGCGAGAAGGGCCGCAGCTACGACGAGATCATGGAGAGCGCCGACGACGCCGACGAGCGGTACATCAGCGACCTCTCGTACGGCGGCGGGCGCACCTCCGACCTGGGCGAGCTCGAGCACGCCATGGGTAAGAAGGACGTCGACGCGGTCAAGGCGCTGCTGCGCAAGCAGCCCACCCGGGAGAAGGTCGACGAGCTGATCGCGGCGTACAACAAGCAGGGCGACGGCCACGACCTGCGGCGGGAGCTGTTCGGCGCCGACCAGCTGGGCCGCACGGCCACCCCCGAGCTGGCGCAGCTGGGCAGTTCGATGTTCGTGCAGGGCGGGCTGGTCAGCGGGCGTGACGACGCGCAGGTGGCCGAGCAGCTGATCAAGCCGGGCGCCGCGGAAATGAAGGGCGAGGGCGAGGCCCGCTGGATCGTCAAGAGCGGGATGACCGAGTACGGCGTCACGATGGACCACCGCGGTCTCACCGGGCGGCTGCGCGAGGTCGGCGACGACCCCGAGACCCAGCGGCTGCTCGAGCGCACCCGCGACGACCTGGCGGCGCTGGGCCGGCAGTTCGAGGCGGAGAAGGACCCGGCGAAGCGGGAGCGGCTGGTCGCCGAGATGCGCCGGCTGCGGGCGACGCTGACGGGCGACGCGGACGCCTATGAGAAGGACAACGAGCGCGTCCTCGGCGAGATCAGGTCGGCGCTGAGCTTCGCGGTGTCGATCGCGCTCGCGGTGGTCATCCCGGGCGCCGGTCCGGGGATCGTGGCGTTCCTGCAGACCACGGCGCTGAACATCGCGGCCAACGTCGCCTCGAACTTCGTGATCAAGATGGGCGACTACTCTCTCGACGACCTCAAGGCCGACGTGCTGGGCGGGGCGCTCGGCGCGGGCGGGGCGAAGTTCGGCGAGGAGCTGATGGGCCGGGTCGCGGCGGCGGTGATGAGGCCGGCCGCGGAGGCCACCGCCGAGACGGCCGGCAAGCTCGGGGTGAAGACGGCGCTGGCGCGCGAGGTCGGCTCGATCGCCGGGGCCGGGGAGAAGACGGTGATCGCGGCCACCGAGTTCGAGATCAGGACGGCCACCCAGGTCGCGTCCAAGAGCATCGTCGAGACCGGCGCCCGCGAGGTGGGCGGGTTCTTCGGCGGCATCTACGCTCCCAAGATCATGACCGGCGACTTCGGGCTGACCGTGGAAGAGGTGCTGAAGGCGCTGGCGGCGACGGCGGCCGGCAAGGCGGCGCACCGCAAGAAGCCGGGCACGGTCGAGGAGGAACCCACCGCCAAGCCGGCCGAGGAAGCCGTTCTCCCCGTCGCTCACGAGTTCCAGCCCGAGCCGGCGCCGCCCACCGCTGACGCCTTCGGGCCGCGTACCAACAAGGAGATGCTGCTCGACAGCGGCATCCCGCCGGCCAGCGCCAAGGGCTTCCAGGACGTCGCCGACGTCTTCAACGTGGTCATCAAGGTGCGCCCGACCAACACCGCCTCGCTGCCGGTCCTCGAGTCCGGCGGCGTCGCCAAGCCCGAGCTCATCAAGGCGAAGACCGTGAACCGGGTCGACCAGCTGATCGGCGCGCCCGCCGACGGCCTCGGCAAGGTCGGCTTCTTCGAGCCCCGGATGCCCAGCGAGCCGATCCTCGAGACGCTCAAGCCGGACGCGCGCAAGGCCGTCCAGGACCGCTACAACCAGCGGTTCGAGGAGTTCAACCACTACCGCGAGGAGTACGGCAAGCTCGCCGAGCAGGGCCTGCTGAAGATGAAGGACGGCGTGCTGCAGATCGCCGACCCGCGCACCGGCGAGTTCCACGACATCGGCGGCGACCACGACATCTTCGAGATCACCAACGCCGACGGGACGCCGCTGAACCACGACGTGCGCCGCGCGCTGATCAACCAGATGCGGTCGATGGGCATCAACGTCGAGCACCCCGACCACGTGAGCTGGAAGGCGGACAGCCCGCAGACGCACGACACGGCGGCCGACCAGAAGATCCGCAAGCAGCACGAGACCGAGGAGCCGCTGGTCGCGTTCGTGCCCAAGTCGCAGCCGCGGCAGGTGATGGCGAACGACGCGGTCACCGGGCCGCCGCGCACCGAGGGCCCGGGCGACCGCTTCATGCCGGCGAAGAGCGGCCAGGTGACCGAGCCCGGCCCGGCCGGCCCGGACCGCGAGCCCGTCGCGATGCGGCCGGCCGGCAACCGCAACCGGGCCCCGGGCGGGCCGCCCGACGCGCTGAACACCCGGATCGCCGGGCACCTGCTGGACGTGCGCGCCGAGTGGGCCGGCCTCCCGCACCAGGTCCGCGCCGAACGGCTGGTCCGCGCGATCGCCTTCGAGATCCAGAACACCGGCTGCCCGATGCCAAGAATTCGCATGATCGCCGGCGAGAATTCATTCTTCCACCCCGACTCGTGGCTGATCGAGATCGGCCGCCCGGCGATGACCACCGACAACCCGTCGGCGGCCGAGTTCGCCGAGATCTGCGATCACATCCGCCACGAGTGGGAGCACGCCATCCTCGAGTTCCGGGTCGCGCGCCGGGAGGCCCGGATCACCGGCGAGGACATGCACGAGATCTCCGATCGCCTCGGCATGGACATCGGCGCGGCTCAGCGGGCCCTGGAGGCGAACGCCGCCCCGCCCGGGCGGTTCGAGGCGATCGACGGCCTGCTGGACGCCCAGGCCGCCCTGATCAACCAGAGCCTGCGCGGCGCCGGCGAGCGGGAGCGCAAGACGATCCTGAACGACCTCACCCGGGCCGAGAAGGCCCTGGCCCGGGCGCGGGAGAAGAGCGGGCCCGGCGCGAGCGAGGCGATCGGCCGGGCGATCGACAGGTACAACGATGCGCACGAGAGATACATGAACCTGCCCGACGAGATGCTCGCCTGGGATGTCGGGCGGCAGGTGCAGGAGGTCGTGCGCAAGCACCACGACCTCGCGGCGGACATGGCCGCCGCGCACAAGGAGCTTGCCGTCCGCGATGCCGCCCTCGAGGAGGCGCTCGCGGCCGGTCACGCCGGCGATGATCTCGACCGTCTGCAGGAGTCGGTCGACCGTGCCGGGAAACGCCTCGATCAGCTGGTCAGAACGCTGGCCCGCCGCACCGGGAGGAATCCGTGACGAACTGGGACGACGAGTGGGCCGAGCTGCTCGAGGCGCTGTGCGCCGACGACGCGAGCCGGATCGGCACGGTCGGCAAGCACGAGGGCGAGCTCGCCCCGGTGCGGCCGACCAGGTTCCGCTGGCTCGACAGCCTCGACTGGTGGCCGGCCGGGCACGGCACCGGCATTGCCGTGCTGGAGCTCACCGATCCGGGGACGGTCCCGGCCGAGGCGTGGGAGCCGCTGTGCGGCCCGCTGCGCGAGGCGCGGGTGACCCGGCAGGGCCATCTGCTGGTGGGCCGGCACACGCCGGCCGGTTCCGCCCGCCGGGCGACGCTCACGCTCGTCACCGACGAGTCCGACGACGGCGTCCGGGCGCGGGTGCTCACCGTGCGGATCCGCGTCGAACCGGTCTGAGCGGCCGCCCGTTCGGCCGAGGGCCCGCCGGCCGGTCCGGACTGACCGTTCGCTGACCTCCGGTAGCGGTTCCGGTCGCCCTGCGTCACCAAGATCGACAGACGAGCCCACCTGGTTGACAAATGCGAGTGACGGCCGACTAAGTTAGTCCCGCCATACGCGAGGGGCATTCACCTCGCCTGCACCAACACGGGGGAAACGTGCGCAAAGTCGGTGTTACGTGACGCTTTCCGGGCCTACGGCACGCCTGCCCGAGCGCCCGCTCCTGGCCGGCCGGTCGGTGGCCATGGTCCACGAGTGGTTCGGCGCGACCGGCGGCTCCGAGGCGGTCTTCCTCGCGATCGCCGACCTGCTGCCGCACGCCGAGCGGCTGGTGCTCTGGGCCGACGAGGGCGTCGAGACCGACCGGTTGCGGCTCCACCAGTCGTGGATGGCCCGCACCCCGCTCAAGCAGAGCAAGGCGCTCGCGCTGCCCGCCATGCCGCTGGTCTGGCGCACGCTGAGCAACCACAAGTTCGACGTGGTCATCTCGTCGAGCCACGCCTTCGCGCACACGGTCAAGCTGGGCGATCCGGCCGAGACCCGGCACCTGAGCTACATCCACTCCCCCGCGCGCTACGTCTGGAGTCCCGACTTCGACGGCCGCGGGTCGCACCCGGCGCTCAGGGTGCCGCGCAAGGTGCTGCAGAAGGCGGATCTCCGGCTCAGCAAGCACGTCCACGCGTACGCGGCGAACTCGCGCGAGGTGCAGGGCCGCATCCAGCGGTTCTGGAACCGCGACGCCGAGGTCGTCAACCCGCCGGTCGACGTTTCCTACTTCGCGTCCGCGCCGGCCCACGAGCAGCACCAGAACCGGGACTACCTGCTCGGCGTCGGCCGCTGGATCCCGTACAAGAACTTCGATCTGATGATCGCGATCGCCGACGCCGCCGGCCTGCCGCTGGTGATCGCCGGTTCCGGCCCGGAGGAGGAGCGGCTGCGCAAGCTCGCCGCGACCGTCCGGGTTCCGGTCCATTTCGAGGTATGCCCGCCGCGCGAGCGCCTGCGCCAGCTGTTCTGGGGCGCCCGGGCGCTGCTGTTCCCCGCGCACGAGGACTTCGGCATCATCCCGGTCGAGGCGATGGCCTGCGGCACCCCGGTGGTGGGCCTGCGCCGCGGCGGACTGCTCGAGACGGTGGTCGACGGCGAGACCGGGTTCCTCGTCGACGGCCTCGAGCCCCGGCCCTATGCCGTCGCCGCGCATCGGGTCGGCGAGCTTTCCCCGCAGCGGATCCGTACGCATGCCGGCGCCTTTTCGGCGGACCGGTTCGCCGACCGGATCGCCCGCTGGATCGACCATTCGTCCCAATAGCCGCATTGCGCCGCCGGCGGCGGGGTGGAAGCCGAAACAACCGTGACGTAGCATCACGGACCTCCCCCTCGCGAATTACTGACGTGAATGTCAAGAAATGCACCGACTTCGAGGAGAGTTAGCGGGCCATGGCACCAGCGCAGAAGCGTGCCCTGATTACCGGCATCACCGGCCAGGACGGGCTCTATCTTTCAGAGCTTTTGGTCAGCAAGGGATACCAGGTATTCGGGTTGATCCGAGGGCAGAACAATCCCAAGCGGGACATGGTCGAGCGGTTGCTGCCGGCCGTCGAGCTGCTCGAGGGCGACTTGGGCGACATGAGCTCGCTGGTCGGTGCGGTCAACTACTGCCAGCCGGACGAGGTCTACAACCTCGCCGCCATTTCGTTCGTGGCGTTCTCGTTCAAGCAGCCCGAGCACACCGGGAACATCACCGGTCTGGGCGCCCTCCGCCTGCTCGACGCGATCCGCATCGCCGACAACGGCCGCGGTCAGATCCGCTTCTACCAGGCCTCGACCAGCGAGCTCTTCGGCAAGGTCCGGGAGACCCCGCAGACCGAGCTGACCCCGTTCCACCCGCGCAGCCCGTACGGCGTGGCCAAGGCGTATGCCCACCACATGACCGTCAACTACCGCGAGTCGTACAACATGCACGCCTCGTGCGGCATCTTGTTCAACCACGAGTCCCCGCGCCGCGGCCACGAGTTCGTGACGCGGAAGATCACGAGCGCCGTCGCCCGCATCAAGCTGGGCCTGCAGGACTCGCTCTCGCTCGGCAACCTCGACTCGAAGCGGGACTGGGGCTTCGCCGGCGACTACGTCCGGGGCATGTGGGCGATGCTGCAGCAGGACGAGCCGGACGACTACGTGCTCGCGACCGGCGAGACCCACTCGATCCACGAGTTCCTCGACCTCGCCTTCGCGGCGGTCGGCATCGAGGACTGGAAGCCCTACGTCAAGCAGGACCCGCGCTTCATGCGCCCGGCCGAGGTCGACCTTCTGCACGGCGACCCGACCAAGGCGAAGAAGGTCCTGGGCTGGGAGCCCGAGGTCTCGTTCCCCGAGCTCGTGACGATGATGGTCGAGAACGACCTCCAGGTCGAGAGCACCAAGGTCCCCCGGCAGTTCGCGCCGCCGACGAGCATCGTTCGGTGAATTCGATGTACGCCGCCGGCCTCTCCCCCAACCGCGGCACAGCATGAGCCAGACCCGGAGAATCCTGAAGAACGCGACCGCGTTGTACGTGGCCGAGTTCGTTTCCCGCGCGATGACGCTCGTTCTGACGATTCTCGTGGCCAGGACGCTCGGCAGCACGGAGTACGGCAAGCTCGCGCTCGTGCTGTCGGTCATGGCCATCGCCCAGAACCTGACGGACTTCGGCTTCAGCACGCTCGGCGTCAAGCTGATCGCCAACGAGCCGGGCGCGGTCAATCGCATCGGATCCGCGATGCTGGTTCTGAAGGTGGCGCTGGGTGTCGTCACCAGCGGCGCCATCATCGTCATCGTGCTCCTGGCCGGGGTGCCGGGCGACCTCGCCTGGATCTTCGTCTTCAACTCGCTGACTCTCGTCACGCTCGCCTACACGACGAGCATGTCCTCGATCTATCGGGGCCACGAGATCATGCAGTTCGACGCGTACGGCCGGACCGGCATCGCCTTCCTGACGACCGCGGTGGGCGCGCTGCTGATCTCGTCGGGACACGGCGTGGTCGCCATCTCCGCGCTCACGCTGGCGCTGACCTTCGTCAACGCGCTGTACATGAAGTCGGTGAACGACCGGCAGCGGCTCTTCCGGTTCGAGTGGCCGCGGTCCACTCAGGAATACGGTCCTCTCCTGAAGCAGGCTCTGCCGTTCGCGGTCCTGGCGGTGCTCGTCGCCGTCAGTTTCCGGGTGGACGCCCTGATTCTGGGTCTGTTCGAGTCGACCACCGCGGTCGGTGAGTACTCGGCCGCCTACCGGGTCTTCGAGCTCCTGCTGATCGTGCCGGCCATCTTCGCGGGTGTCCTGCTGCCGACCACTTCGGCCCGCCTGAACTCGGACAAGGCCTCGGCGCACTCGCTCACCATGATTGCGATCAGGTATTTCACGTACCTGTGTTTCCCGCTCGCGATCGGGGTCGCGTTGCTGGCCGGGCCTCTGATCACGCTCGTTTACGGCAATGAGTATCCCGGCAGCATCATAGTGCTTCAAATTATGAGCTTCACCGTGATTCCCACGTTCATTTCGTCCCTCACGGCGAATATCATTCACGCCAGCAGCCGACCGCAGCACAATACATACATCGCGCTGTTCAACGTGATCTTCAACGTCTCGCTCAACCTGATTCTGGTACCGATCCTCGGCTTGCGCGGAGCGGCGATCACCAGCCTCGCCACCCAGACGATCGGTCTGGTGATCGGCACGGTTCTGATCGCGCGCCATGTCTTTGTGCTTCCGTACTGGCTCGCGATCTGGCGGCCGATATTGGCGAGCCTGGTCATGGCCGGCGTCATCGTCGCCTTCACGAGCCTGTGGCTCCTGCCCGTCTACATAATCGTGTACGCCGTGACCCTCTATGCCTTGCGGGCCTTCTCCAAGCGCGACCAGGAAATTCTGCGCGAGGCGTTGCCCGCGCGCCGGAGAGGAACGGTGTCGACATGAGAATCGGGCTGGACATCCGTCCGCTTCAGACATATCACCGGTACCGCGGCATCGGCATCGTCGTGACCGCCATCCTCGAGGCGTTCCGGCTCACCGAGAACGACCATCTCGTGCTGTACCGCTACGACCACGACGCGCCGGAAAGCACCGTGGCCCTGCCCGAGGACTTGTCGTGGGAGGTTGTCTCGCTAGGGGCGCCTCCCGCCCAGCCGTTGGTGCACGCCCTGCGCGCGACGGTGCGGCCCGGGGACCGGCTTGACGTCAGCGGCCAGCGGCTCGACGTGTTCCTGCAGCCGGACTCCGCCAACGGGCTGCCGTCCGGAGCACCGGTAGTCACCATCGCGTACGACCTGATTCCGCTCATCTTCGCGGAGCACTATCTGCCCGGCTTGTCGCTGAGCGCGCTGCGCCGGCTTGGCCCCAAGGGCTTCGTCAGCGGCTACCTGCGGGCCTATCTCTACCGCTGGCAGCTTCGCCAGCTCGTGAACTCCGACCGGGTCATCGCCATCTCCGAGGCCACCCGCCGCGATCTGCTGAAGTACCTGCCCAGGCTGCCCGCCGGCCGGGTCTCGGTGGTTCCGCTGGCGGCGAACGCCGTGTACGCCCCGACCGACGAGCGCGCCGCGCAGGCCAAGTACGGTGTGACCAAGCCGTACCTGCTGTACACGGGTGGCGTGGACTTCCGGAAGAACGTGGGCGGCGTGATCGAGGCCTTCCACCGTCTCCGTTCCGTCCGGGATTGCCAGCTGGTCCTGGTGGGCCAGGACTTCGTGGCGGGCCGGGCGGACGCTCAGAAGTCCCTCGCCCAGCAGCTCGACGACTCGCCCTACGCCGCCGACATCGTCCGGCCGGGGTTCATCTCCACCGAGGAGCTCGTGCAGCTCTACAGCGGCGCGACGGCCTTCGTCTTCCCGTCGCTCTACGAGGGTTTCGGACTCCCCGTCCTGGAGGCCATGGCGTCGGGATGCCCGGTCGTCACGTACGACAACTCCTCCCTGCCCGAGGTGGCGGGCGAGGCGGCGCTGCTGCTCGGCCCTCAGGACGACCTGTCGACGGCCCTCGACGAGATCTTCTCGGACGACGCGCGACGCGAGCGGATGCGCGAGTCCGGGTTGAAGCAAGCGGAGCAGTTCACCTGGGCGGCGACGGTCGACCAGATGATGACGGTGATCAGGGCCACGTCACAACAAGATGAGGGACTGCAGTCGTGAAATCCATGATGCGGGGACTCTTTGCCGCGGATGCCCCGTCCGGGCTACGCCGGTCGGCGCGAATCTCCGACGCCCTGTTCGTGGCCGGCCTCGTCCTGACCGCGGTGATCATGGCCTGGGATCGGGTGCCGCAATTCGGCGGGCCGGCGCCCCATGTCTCCCTGGTCGACGCCCGCGGGCTGGCGCCGCAGGAGCTGATCGCTTTCCTTCTGTTGCTGCAGCGCGGCCTCGTCATGGCCTGGGATCGTTTTCGCAAGAAGGGCGGCGCCTGGCCGGACACCGGCCTGGCCGTGGCTTTCGGCCTGCTGGCCGTGGCCGTCGGCGTGGCGGCCCTGACCGCCTTCAACTTCGGTGTCGCCGTGATGGCGTCGTTGATCTTCTGCTTCGCCCTCGGGCGGGGCTGGCTGCTGGCGCAGTACATCCGGGATCGCGAGCTCAGGCTGTTCGAGAACGTCGTGCTGTGGGTGGCCGTCGCGGCGGTCGTGCTCGGCTACTTCCAGTTCGTCGGCGATGTCTTCGGTCTCTCCCAGTCGTGGACGCAACTCCTGCCGGGGTACAACAGCACCACCGGCGCCTATCCGTTCCCGCGGCCCCAAGCGTTCGCCCTCGAGCCGCTGTACCTGGGCCACTGGTTGTTCCTGCCGCTCGGCATCCTGCTGACGCGCTACTGGCGCACCAGGAAAGCCTCGGCCTTCGAGCAGATCCTGCTGGTGCTCGCCCTCGGCCTCTTCCTGCTCACGCTCTCCCGGGGCGCGTTCCTGGGGCTGGCGCCGGCCGTCCTCGCGCTGGTCATCGCCGGTCGTGCCTGGCGTCCCGTGCTGTACCTGGTGCGCAACGGCGTCCTCGCGCTCCTGGTCGTCGGCGGGATGCTCCTGCTCGCCAGCTCCGCGCACGACACCGGCACGCCGGAAACGGCCGGTACGACCGCCGCGCCGGAAGCGTCCTCGCCGGAGGCGTCGTCCCCCGCGGCCACGGCCAGTCCCGAGAGCGCGCCGGAGAAGCCAGGCGTCGTCGGCTCGTTCACCGGGCATGCCCTGGATGTCAACGACGACTCCGCCCAGACCCGGTACGAGCTCTGGCCCAAGACCGTTCGTATCTTCCTCGACCATCCGCTGACCGGCGTCGGTTTCAACAACGCGCGCCTGCTGCTGCACGACGGCAGCGCCTCCGCCTCGCCGGCCGAGGCGAACGCTTTGCAGCCGGTGAACAACGACTACCTGACGTTCGTCAGCGAGCTGGGTCTGGTCGGCGTCCTCCTGGCGCTGCCGCTTCTCTGGCTCATTCTGCGGGCGATGTGGGGTACCTGGCGGGCCCGGCTCGACCACCCGTCGAGCCCTTACGCGTTCGCCCTGGTGGGCATGGCCTTCGAGGCCAACGCGTTCCAATCGCTCTCACTCCTGCGCACCTGGGTGGTCATCGGCCTGCTCATCGCCGGACTGCGGCTGATGCGGGAGCGACAGACCGAGGCCGAGCGCTCGGACGACCTGGCGGAGACGGTTGTCCTCAACCCGGCGGTCGCGGACACGGCCGTCATCGATCGTGGCTCGGTGGGGTCGAAGTCCGCATGAGAATCGTGATCGACGGGCGAATGCTGTCCTGGACCGGCGTAGGCCGCTACACCCACGCTCTCCTGGAAGGGCTGGAGGCGATCGACCGGACCAACGAGTACGTGGTCCTCATGCGCCAGGACGACTGGTCGAGATGGAAGCCTCAGGAGAACAACTTCCGGCGCGTCGAGTGCGACATCGAGCCGTACGCGCTGGCGGAGCAGACCAGGTTGCCCAGGATTCTCCGCGGTCTGGCCCCGGATGTCGTGCATTTCGTGACCCCCAACGCAGCCGCCCTCTACCGGGGCACCAAGGTCGTCACGGTCCACGACCTGACGCTGCTCGATTTCGACACCAGCCGGGGATCGCCGGCCCGGCGCCTCGCCGGCAAACTCAAGCGCTTCCCGTTCCGCCTGATCTTCCTGACCCAGCTGGCCACCGCCAAACGCATCGTGACAGTCACCGGATACGTCCGGGAACAGCTGGTCAAACGCTTCCGGGTCGATCGCGCCAAGGTTTCGGCCGTGTGGAACGCCGCCGACTCCATTCACCTGGCCGAGGCCGCTGAGGAGAGTGTCGACGGCCTGGCGAAGTCGGACCCGCTCATCCTTTACGTCGGAAACTACTACCCGTACAAGAATGCCCGGGTGCTCATCGAGGCCTTGGCCCTTGTGTCACGAAGCCGGCCGGACGTGAAGCTGGTGCTGGCGGGAAAGACGGGCGAGTACAAGGACGACCTGCTCGCGCTGGCGGAGTCGCTGAATGTGTCCGACCGGGTGGTCATGCCCGGCTTCATCACCGACGGCCAGCTCAAATGGCTCTACCGCAACTCCGCGATGTACGTGTATCCCTCGCTGTCCGAAGGATTCGGGTTGCAGGGCTTGGAGGCCATGGCGCAGGGACTGCCGGTGCTCTCGTCGACCGCGACCTGCCTGCCGGAGGTGTACGGGGACGCGGCTCTGTACTTCGACCCGCACGCGGCCGACGATCTGGCGCAGAAGATCAATGACCTGCTGGAGAATCCCGAACTCGCCACCGAGATGGCGGCCAGGGGTTACGAACGCCTGCCGATGTTCTCGTGGCGGGCGACCGCCGAGGCAATCCATCGGATTTACCTGGAGACCGTTCAGTGAGAGTCTTTGTCGAGGGCACGCCCCTCTTCCGGCAGCGCACGGGCGTGGGCCAATACACGAAGAACCTGCTCGAGGCCCTTTTCCGGCTCGACGAGGAGAACACGTACACCATCTTCTCGTTCGCCCTGCCGGGGCAGAAGACAAAGCCCCGGCCGATCCCGGAAACTCCCCGCCTCGGTTACCGGTTCATCCGGTACATGCACCAGAAGGTGTTCAACGCGGTCGTCCGCAAAGTGACGGCTCCGCCCATCGACGTCATGCTGGGAAGCCGGCCCGACCTGTTCCTCTTCCCCAACTTCGTGCGCTACCCGCTCCCGCTCGGCAGCCGCGCGGTCGCGATCATCTACGACCTCTCCTTCGTGCTGCACCCCGAGCACGTGGCCCGCAGGAACCGCCAGTTCCTCACCCGGTACGTCCCGATCACGATCGAGAGATGCCAGCACATCGTCACGATCTCGGAGAATTCCAAGAAAGAGATCGTGGAGTACTACGGGGCCGATCCGGACAAGATCTCGATCGTCAGCCCGGCCATCGATCACAGCTTCTTCTACCCGCGGCCCGCGGCTGAGATCGACGCCGTGACCGGGAAGTACAACATCACCAAGCCTTACATCCTGTACGCGGGGACGCTGGAGCCCCGGAAGAACATCAGAAGCATCCTGGACTCGTACGCGAAATTGCCGCCGGAGGTGCGCGCTTCGTACTCCCTCGTGCTCGCCGGGGGCAAGGGCTGGCTCGATCAGGACATCAAGAGACGGCTCGACGAGCTGCAGCACATGGACATCATCACCACCGGATACGTCCCGGACGAGGATCTGCCGGCGCTGTACAGCGGAGCCTCGGTGTTCGTGTACCCGTCGTTGTACGAGGGCTACGGCATGCCGCCCCTGGAGGCGATGGCGTGCGCCACCCCGGTGATCGTGGCGAACAACTCCTCGCTGCCCGAGGTCGTCGGCGACGCGGGCCTGCTGGTCGACGCCCACGACGTCGATTCTCTGGCGCAGTACCTGGAGAAGGTCCTCGGTGACCCGGCTCTGGCCGGCGAGCTCCGCCGCCGCGGCCTCGAGCGCGCCAAGACCTCGAACTGGGACGAGAGCGCGCGGCGGCTCCTGGCCGTGATCAACGAGTTCGGGTCACAGCGATGACGGCGCTGGTGACGGGCGCGACCGGGTTCGCCGGCGCCCACCTCATGGAGGCGCTCCGGCAGTCGGGGCAGCCGGAAGCCTACGGAACCTCGCTGTCGGAGGCCGAGACCGACCGCATGCGGCAAGTCGACCTCACCGATTTCGACGCGGTGGTCGCCCTGCTGGACGAGCTGCGGCCCGAGACGATCTTCCACCTGGCCGCCTTCGCGTCGCCGGCGCTGTCGTTCAAGCGGCCGGCCGAGGCGGTCACGTCCACGCTGACGATGCAGATCAACCTCTACCAGGCCTGCCTGGCGCTGCGCATCACGCCTCGCATCCTGGTGGTCAGCAGCGGTCAGATCTACGGCGCGACCGCCTCCTCGCAGCTGCCCTTGGCCGAGACCACGCCGCTGGACTTCGCCAGCCCGTATGCGGTTGCCAAGGTGGGCCAGGAGAACCTGGTCTCGATGTACGCGAAACTCGGCCTCGAGTCCGTCATCGCTCGCCCGTTCAACCACATCGGGCCCGGGCAGCAGGCGGGCTACCTCGTCTCCGACCTCACGAAGCAGATCGCGGAGCTGGAGCGCGACGGCGGAGAGACCCTGCGAGTCGGCAACCTGAGCTCCAAGCGGGATTTCACCGATGTCCGGGACATCGTCCGCGCCTACCTCCTCCTGGCGGCCAAGGGCACGGCCGGCGAGGTGTACAACGTCTGCTCCGGCCGATCCCGGTCCGGGCAGGAGGTTCTGGACCTTCTCCTCGACATCTCGGGCCACGAGATCCACACCGAGCAGGATCCCGAGCGGATGCGGCCGGCCGACATCCCCGAGCTCCGTGGGGACGCCACGAAGATTCAGCTGGATGTCGGCTGGAGCCCCGAGATACCGATCGAGCAGACGTTGTCCGACACGCTCGCCTACTGGCGCGGACGGGTGTAGCGCGCCGCTTCCCGCCGTACGATATGCGCGTTTTACGAAGGCAGTTGAGTGCCCGCCTGTTCGGCCGTGAGGTATTCGGCGGCCCACGTCAGCCACTCCGTGTCGATCTTGCCGTGGGCGGCCGCGGCGCGCCGGAGCGCCGCCGACAGGTCCTCGGCCGACGCGAACGAGAACTGACCCGGGTCGACGCGGCCGGGCAGGCGGGTGGTGACCTCCTGCAGCAGCCACTCGTTGCCGTCGGGGTCCGCGAACGTGGCCCGCGACCGGTAGCTTGCGCGGTCGGGATCGAGGCCGGACCGCGGACCCTCCGCCGTGACGTGATAGATCTCCTCGACCACGACACCGGCGGCCACGAGCTCGTTCCGGGTGGCCTCGATGTCGGCGACGACCAGATAGTTCTTGGCCGAGCCGGCGACCGCTGACGACGGGGCCAGGGCCGGGCCGAACTGGACCGAGCAGGCCGAGCCCTTGGGCGTGAGCTGGACGACGCCGGGCGGCGTGTGGTCGAGGCGCCAGCCGAGGCGACCGTAGAACTCCTTGGCGCGGTCGACGTCCGCCACCGGGATGATCACCACTTCGAGCTTCATGTCAGTCATGCCTACGACTCTCGCGCCGCCCGCACCGGGTTCGCACCCGTGACCGACCCTGGAGACACCACCGGCCGGGACCCTGGGGGTGCCCGGCCGGCGCTCTAAACGCTGGACGTCACTTCGACTCGGCGCCGATCTTCTCGATCGTCGCGGTGTCGTCCTTGCGGACCGCGTCGAAGAGGGTCTTGGCCTTGGCCTTGTCGGGCAGGACCACGCTCTGGTTGCCGATCGTGCCGGTGCCCTTGCTGGGGCTGGTGTAGAAGTTCAGGTTGCCGCTGCGGAGGTGGCGCAACTGAGTGGCCATCGACAGCAGGTTCAGGTCTTTGTCGACGCTGACCGTGTCGGTGGTGGCCTGGAGGAAGCCGTTGATCTTGGTCGGGCTCGACAGCGTGCCGCCGGAGGAGGCCTTGTCGAGGATGGCCTTGATCACCTGCTGCTGGTGGCGGATGCGGGCGAAGTCGCCGTCCTTGAACGAGTACCGCTCGCGGGCGTAGTCGAGGGCGGCGGCGCCGTCCATCTCCTGCGGGCCGGCGTCGAAGTGGCGGGTGTGGTTCGCATTGAGCGAGTGCGTCGACGTGAATGAAGTCTCGACGTCGATGTTCACGCCGCCGAGCGCGTCGACGATGTCCTTGAAGCCGGCGAAGTCGACCAGCGCGACGTGGTCGAGGCGGACGCCGGTGTAGTTCTCGACCGTCTGCACCATCAGCGGGACGCCACCCCAGGCGTACGCAGCATTGATCTTGCTGCTCGTGTCGCCGTGCTGGCCGTTGGCCGACTTGGGGATGTACACCCAGGTGTCACGGGGGATGGAGATGAGCTGCGCGGCCGACTGGTCCTTGTTGAGGTGCAGCACGATGATCGTGTCGGAGCGGGAGCCGCCCAGGTTTTCCGGGTCGCGCGTGTCACTGCCCAGCAACAGGAAGTTCTGCGCCTTGCCGGCGGCCGCTTCCTTCTGCGGGCGGCTGGCCTCGGGGACCTGGGTGAACGCGTCCACCCGGTCGACGTTGCCCTCGACACTTCGCAGGTACAGCCCGCCGGCGATGAGACCGACACCGACCAGGATCAGCGGAACAAGCAGGCAGATCAGGATGATCTTCTTTTTGTTGCGCTTGCGCTTGGGCTTCTCACCAGGGAAGTTGTTCTCGTCGCCCAGGCCGATTACTTCGGTGGCGTCGCGGTCGTAGGTCGGCTGATGGGTCGGCATGCGAGAGATCGTACTGACGGTCGCAACCTCGCACTGCCCCACCTTCGGTCCGACCTGGCCATACGTGAAGATGTGATGAATGGCATGTAACCGATGGGTGCGGGGCCTGGTCCGATTTTCGCCATTGACCCGGAAGATCCACCCCATAAATTTCTCAATGCGCACATAACCGGCATTGATTTGAATTGCATCGAAGACCACCGGACCGACCGGACCGGGGTGGTGCCGATCCGCAGCAACCTTTAACATTCCGCCTCGATCGCGACTATGTGAGCCGCGTTCGCAACACGGGGGAAGATTATGGTGCAGGCGGGTTCCAAGCTGCCTGGTCCGTCGACCGATGACGGGCCACCGGGCGGCGAGATCTTCGATTGGTGGGCGCCCAGCGGCGAGATACCGCTGGAGCCGGTGCGCGTGCCGGCGCCGCGCCGCAGCCCGGAGGAGCCGCCGACCGAGCGGCTGACCTTCGACGGCAATTCACGCTCGACGGTTGTCCTTCCTTATATACCGTCGCCCAAAGCCAGCCGCACGCGCCCGCTGCGCGCCTGGATGCTGGCCCTCCCGATCGACCTGGCCGCGCTGCTCGCCCCGATCGTCTGGAGCCAGCAGTACTGGAAGGCCACCGTCTCGGTCGCGCTGCTGACCGTCTTCGCCTTCGCGCTCGGCGGCCTCTACCGCGCCCGCCGGCACCTGAGCGTGCTCGACGAGCTGCCCCAGCTCTACTTCCGCTTCCTGGCCGCCACCGCGGCGGTCGCGATCGTGGTGGCCGCCCGGCACGACTCGATCAACTACATCGACGGCTTCCTGCGGGTCGCCGCGATCTCGGCGGTGCTGATCCTGCCGGCCCGCGCGCTCAGCCGCTTCGCCGTGCTGTTCGCCCGCCGCAAGCGCTGGGTCGAGCACAGCGCGATCGTCGTGGGCGGCGGCCCGATCGCCATCGAGCTGGCCCGCCTGCTGCGCCGCTACCCCCAGTACGGCCTGCGCTTCGGCGGCTTCGTCGACGTGCTCTCGACCGCGCACGACACGCGCGAGATGAAGCCGTTGATCGGCGAGCTCGAGCAGCTCGAGGAGCTGGTCCGCTACACCGAGTGCGACGTGGTCATCATCGCCGACATCGACTGCCCGGAAAGCCGGCTGCTGCGCGCCGTGCGGGCGCCGGGCCTGGCGAACACCGACCTGTGGATGGTGCCGCGGCTGCGCGAGTTCCCCGGCTCGACCGGCTCGCCCGACCACATCGGCGCGATTCCGGTGGTGCCGCTGCGCCAGCCGACCCTGTCCGGCCCCAAGTGGGCGGTCAAGCGCACCACCGACATCGTCTTCGCGTCGATCGCGCTGATCCTGCTCAGCCCGATCATGCTGATCGCCGCGGTCGGCACCCGCCTCGAGGGCGGCCCGGGCATCATCTTCCGCCAGCAGCGGATCGGCCGCTACGGCAAGCCGTTCGACGTGCTGAAGTTCCGCTCGATGCGCCCGGTCGACGACGCCGAGTCGCAGACCAACTGGAACATCGGCCACGACCCGCGGGTCGGCCCGTTCGGCAAGTTCATGCGCCGCACCTCGGTGGACGAGCTGCCGCAGCTGTGGAACATCCTGCGCGGCGACATGACCGTGGTCGGGCCGCGGCCCGAGCGGCCGTACTTCGTCGACCGCTTCTCGGTCGATTTCCCGGAATACGCGATGCGCCACCGGGTGCCGGTGGGGCTGACCGGTCTCGCCCAGGTGAGCGGCCTGCGCGGCGACACCCCGATCTCCGATCGGGCGCGCTTCGACAACTACTACATCGAGAACTGGTCGCTCTGGCTGGATGTCAAGGTCATCCTGCGTACGGTCGGCGAAGTGTTCCGCGGCGGAGGTAGATAAGTTCACGGCGCCGTGACCTGCTGCATCACCGCCACCTCCACAGTGTGCTCATGGTGATGACCAGGTTCGCGGCGCTCGGCGATTCGGTCACCAGCGGGTACGGGGACCCGATGCCCGGCGGTGGCTGGCGCGGCTGGGCAGTGCTGCTCGCCGAGGCGCTCGGAGCGGAGTTCCACAATCTGTCGATCAGCGGCGCGCGCGTCGCCGACGTGGTCGACCGGCAACTGCCGGCGGCGCTCGATCTGCGGCCGACGATGGCGTCGGTGCTGGTGGGCATGAACGACACGCTGCGCGGCGACTTCGACCACGTCGCGCTCGGTTATCGGCTGCGCGACACGGTGGCGCAACTGACCGCGGGCGGCGCGACCGTGCTGACCGCGCGGCTGCCCGACCCGGGCCGCATGTTCGGCCTGCCGGGTGCGATCGCCCGCCCGCTCGGCCGGCGCATGGAGGCGCTGAACGAGGCGCTCGACCGGATCGCCGCCGAGCACCGGACGATCCACGTGGACCTCGCCGGCGCCGCCTACAGCCGCAACAACTGGAGCGTGGACCGCCTGCATCCGAGCGAGGTGGGCCACCGGCTGCTGGCGTTCCGCTTCGCGACGGCGCTGCGCGACGCCGGGCATCCGGTGGCGGCGCTGCCGGGCCTGGAGCCGACCAACCCGGAGCCGACGGCGGCCGCCCGGGTCTGGTGGATGGCGACCCAGGGCAACCGCTGGCTGCTGCGCCGCTCGACCGACCTCTTCCCGGTCCTGGCCAAGATGGTGCTCGCCGAACTGCGCCAGCCGAAAATCGCTACGCCAGAGGTTCGCAACTTGCGGTAGAGTCACGGAACTTACGGTCCGTGACTTAATGGGGTACCCAGATGACGAGCACCGAGGCCACGACCGCGACCCTGACCGGCCGCGCGATCCAGAACCCGGTGCTCACCGGCTTCCACCCCGATCCGTCGATCCTGCGCGTGGGATCGGACTACTACATCGCCACGTCGACCTTCGAGTGGTACCCGGGCGTGCGCCTGCACCACTCCACCAACCTCGTCGACTGGGAGCCGCTCGGCGGCGCGCTCGGCGAGAAGCGCCTTCTCGACCTGACCGGCGCCGGCGACTCCGGCGGCGTCTGGGCGCCCAGCCTCACCTACGCCCACGGCGAGTTCCACCTGCTCTACACCGACGTCGCCACCTTCGCGGGCGGGTACTGGGATCCACAGAACTACGTGGTCACCTCCCCCAGCATCGAGGGGCCCTGGTCCGACCCGGTGGTGCTGCACGGCCGCGGCTTCGACGCCTCGCTCTTCCACGACGAGGACGGCTCGACCTGGATGCTGTCGATGGTCGCCGACGCCCGTCCCGGTCACAACCGCTTCGCCGGGATCTCCATCCAGCGGTACGACCGCGCGGCCCGGAAGCTGACGGGCGACGAGCACATGATCTTCAAGGGCACCGAGGCCAAGGTGACCGAGGCGCCCAACCTCTACCGCAAGGACGGGTGGTACTACCTGGTCACCGCCGAGGGCGGCACAAGCTGGGAGCACCAGGTCACGGTGGCCCGCTCGCGCGACATCCTCGGGCCGTACGAGGCGGATCCGGCCGGCCCGCTGCTCACCTCCAACGGGCGCCCCGAGCTCGCCCTGCAGAAGGCGGGGCACGGCAGCCTCGTGGAGACCCCCGCCGGGCAGTGGTACCTCGCTCATCTCGTCGGCCGGCCGTACACGCCGCTCGGCCGCTGCGTGCTCGGCCGCGAGTCGGCGATCCAGGAGGTGACCTGGACCGAGGACGGCTGGCCGCGCATCGCCGGCGGCATCCCGGCCGACACCGTGCCGGCCCCGCTCGGCGTCACCGTGCCGCCCGAGCGCCCGGTCTCCTCCGAGCAGCAGGAGTCCGACGACTTCGACGCCCCCGCCCTCGGGGTCAACTGGTCGACCCTGCGCCGCCCGGCCACCCCCGACTGGATCGACCTGACCAGCCGCCCCTCGTTCCTCCGCGTCACCGGCGGGCAGTCCCCGATGACCCGGCACCGGCCGAGCATCGTGGCGCGCCGGGTCGTGGCCCGCTCCTGCGAGCTCGACGCGGTCCTGGAGTTCGCGCCGCGCAACTATCGGCAACTCGCCGGAATCACCGCGTACTACAACACCAAGAACTGGTACTTCCTGAACGTGACCGCCGAGGACGACGGCACCCCGGTGCTCGCCCTGCTCGCCTGTGACAGCGGCAAGGTGGGCGTCGTGCCCGATTCGCGGGTCGATGTCACCGGCATCGCGCGGCTGGGCCTGCGGACGCGGCTCGAGGGCGAGGCGCTGACCTTCGCGTACACGACCGAGCCCGATGCCGCCCAGCCAAGGTGGCAGAATCTGGGTCCGACGTTCGACGCGACCACGCTCTCCGACGAGTACGCGGCCAAGGTCGTGGCGGGCGAGCCGGAAGCGTGGGGCTTCACCGGCGCGTTCGTGGGACTCTGGGTTCAGGATCTGGGCGCCGAGGGTGGTTACGCCGACTTCGATCGCGCCACCTACAAGACCTCTGGGTGAAGAGGGGTGTCCGGGCTGGGCGGGGCGCGCCCGGCCCGGGCATTAACTACTTCGACCCGGTTGCTATCGCCAGCACTCGTCCGGTGTTGACGCCGCTCGACGAGCAGGCCGTCGTCGCGCTCTTCACGAAGATCGCGGAGGTCTCCTGCGGCGGGGTGACGTTGTAGCCCTTCACCGCCACCGACTTGCACGTGGTCGGGTCGACCTCGCCCGGGTGGTGGTAGGCGAGCGTCGCGTGCGCCGACTTCTTGGGCGCGATGGTCACGGCCGCCGGGGGCGCCTCGGTGGGGCTCGGCTCGAACGAGTTGTCGATCGCCTGGCCGGTCTTGGTGGCCACCCAGGCGACCGCCGGATATCCGGTCAGCGAGCACGCCTTGGACGACTTGTTGGTGAAGACCAGGCTCACGTAGAGCAGGCCGGCGTTGGACTCGACGGCGCCGGTCGACGCCTTGAGGTCGGCGGTGTGACAGCGGTTGGCCGGCTTCGTCGTCTTGGGCTTCGTGCCCGTCGCGCCGGGATTCGTCACCCCGGCACTCGCCGACTCGGTGGCCGGCGCGCTGGCTGGCCGGCTCGCGGCGCCGGACGGGGCGACCCACGTCGCCTCGGCCGACGGGTCGTCGTGGGAACAGGCGGTGGCGGCCAGCACCAGAGTGGCGGCGGCCAGAAGATGCACAAGACGTTTCATGACAACCTTGCTGTCGACCGGGGTAACCCATCAAACCCCATGGCCACCACCCCGGCACACCGGCCCCCGGGTCAGGGTCGCATCGGCCGCACGGTCGACCGGATTCAGAGCGCCGCGGCCGCCGCCCGGCCCGCCTGACGGCCCGAGAAGAGGCAGCCGCCGAGGAACGTGCCCTCCAGCGACCGGTAGCCGTGCACGCCGCCCCCGCCGAAGCCGGCCACCTCGCCGGCCGCGTACAGGCCCGGGATCGGCGCGCCGGCCGCGTCGAGCACCCGCCCCTGCAGGTCGGTCTGCAGCCCGCCGAGCGTCTTGCGGGTCAGCACGTTGAGCCGCACCGCGATCAGCGGGCCCTTGCTCGAGTCCAGGATCTTGTGCGCGGCGGCGGTGCGGCTCAATGAGTCGCCCACGTAGGACAGCGCGTTGCGAATGCCCATGACCTGGGCGTCCTTGCTGTAGGAGTTGTCGATCTCGTGGTCCCGGGCGTCGATCTGCCGCTTCAGGTCGTCCAGCCCGATCAGGTCGTTCCCGGCGATCCGGTTCATTCCGGTCACCAGCTCGGGCAGCGTCGACGCGACCACGAAATCGGCGCCGTACTTCTCGAACTTCTGGATCGGCTCCGGGGTCTGCCAGATGCGGCTGAGCAGCTGCCACACGTTCTTGTTGGTCAGGTCCGGGTTCTGCTCGGAACCGGAAAGCGCGAACTCCTTGTCGACGATCTCCTGCGTGCTGACGAACCAGGAGTAGTCGTAGCCGGACGCGGTGATCGAGCCGAGCGTGTGCAGCGTGTCGTAGCCGGGCCAGTCGGGCGCGGTGAAGCGCTTGCCGGTCGCGTCGAACCACATCGAGGACGGGCCGGGCAGGATCCGGATGCCGTGGCCGGGCCAGATCGGGGCGTAGTTGCGCAGGCCCTCGGTGTAATGCCACATCCGGTCCGGGTTGACGAGGCGCGCGCCGGCTTGCTGGGTGATCCCGAGCATCCGCCCGTCCACGTGCGCCGGCACCCCGGTGATCATGGTCTTCGGGGCCGTCCCCAGCCGCGGCGGCCAGTTCTGCCGGATCAGGTCGTGATTCGCGCCGATGCCGCCCGAGGTGACGATCACCACGGGGGCTTTCAGATCAAAAGATCCCGTTATCGTACGACTGGAAGGCGTGCCCCGGGCGGCCGAGCTCGCCTCGAGGATCGCCCCGCGCACTCCCGTCACGACCCCGCCCGTCCGGACCACTTCGTCGACCCGGTGCCGGTGCTTGAAGACCACCTTGCCGGCGGCCACGCCCGCCCGCACCTTCTTCTCGAAAGGCTCGACGACGGCCGGCCCGGTCCCCCAGGTCACATGGAAGCGGGGGACCGAGTTGCCGTGCCCGCCGGCGAGGCCGCCCCCTCGTTCGGCCCAGCCCACGATCGGGAACCACTGCACGCCCAGACCCGCCAGCCAGGAGTGCTTCTCGCCGGCCGCGAAATCGACGTACGCCTGCGCCCACTTGTAGGCCCAGTAGTCCTGTCCCGCCGGGTCGTCGATGCCCCGGTCGAAGCCCGCCGTCCCGAGCCAGTCCTGCCAGGCCAGGTCGCGGGAGTCCTTGATGCCCATGAGCCGCTGCTCGGGCGAGTCGACGAAGAAGAGCCCGCCGAAGGACCAGAACGCCTGCCCGCCCAGGTTGGTCTCGGGCTCCTGGTCGAGCAGCAGCACCTTCTTGCCGGCCGCGACGAGCTCGCTGGTCGCGACCAGGCCGGCCAGGCCGTGCCCGACGACGATCGCGTCCGCGTCGGCCGCCGCCGCACTTGCCGCCCGGGGCGCCATCGCCACGCCGGCGGCGACCCCACCGGCCACGGTGAGCGCCCGGCGCCGACTGATCTTGGGGGTTTCCATGTGCCCTCCCGACGCTCCTGACGTGAATCTTCTTCGCGTCCACATGGAAGCAGGTCGATCATCGGCGGCGATAGTGCGTGATCGCCAACCAGAAGGGCCCGCGTTGTTTACTGCATCCGACGTAGGTCTCCCCTACTGCAGCCGGACGACGCCGCCGCCGCGGGGCCGCCGCTAGTGTGGGCGCATGAAGCTCCAGGTCACCGCCGGATGAGCACATCCGGCAGTGCCCCCGCCCGGCTCGGGCATCTCCGTGGCCGGGGGTTGATCGGCCGTCATCCGGTGATCAGCGACGTCGTCCTGGCCGCCGTGGTCGTCGGGCTCCTCACCTGGGCGATCGTGATGGGCCCCGGCGAGACCGCGGGCCGGCCGCTGACCGGCGGCGACGTGGCCGGCGGCGTGATCGCGTTCGCGGCGATCGCGGGCCGGCGGTGGCATCCCCGGGCGATCCTGCTGACCGTAGCCGCGATCAGCTGCTTCTCCTTCGGCGTCACCGGCGACGCGCTGCTGATCGTGGCGACCGGGCTGGTGGCGTACGCGATGGCCGTGCAGACCGATCGCCGGACCACCTGGCTGCTGGTAGCGGTCTGCTTCGCCGCCATGTACGTGGCCGGCGCCTTCTTCCATGACCAGGGCCTGTGGCCGCCCGGCATCGTGCCCTACGTGACGTACCTCGGCATGGCCACGGCGATCGGCGACGCGACCCGCAGCCGGCGCGCCTACTTGGCCGAGGTCGAGGAACGGGCCCGCCGCGCCGAGCAGACCCGCGAGGAGGAGGCCAGCCGCCGCGTGATCCAGGAGCGGCTGCGCATCGCCCGCGAGCTGCACGACGTGATCGCCCACCACATCGCGGTGATCAACGTGCAGGCCGGCGCCGCAAGCCACCTGCTTGACAAGCGACCAGACCAGGTGCGGCCGGCGCTCGACCACATCCGCCACGCCGGCGACACCGTGCTGCAGGAGTTGAGCTCGATCATCGGCGTCCTACGCCGCGCGGACGACCTCTCCCCAACCGGCGACCGTTCCCCGGCCGGCGGCTCGTCCATAGCCGGCGGCTCGTCCATAGCCGGCGGCCTTTCCCCGGCCGGCGGCCTTTCCCCGGCCGGCGGCCTTTCCCCGGCCGGCGGCCCCTCCCGGGCCGGCGGCCCCTCCCGGGCCGGCGGCTCGTCCCTGACCGGCGGCTCGTCCCTGACCGGCGGCTCGTCCCTGACCGGCGACCCCTCCGCGGTTGGCGCCGCCGTCCCGGTCGGCGGCCCCTTCCGGCCCGACACGGAGCCCACCCGCGGGCTTGCCCGGCTGCCGGAGCTGCTCAACGCGGCGGCCGCGGCCGGTATGGCGGTCGACTTCCGGCAGGTAGGCACGGCCCGGGAGCTGCCGGCGATGGTCGACCTGGCCGCCTTCCGGATCGTGCAGGAGGCGCTCACCAACGCGCACAAGCACGGCACCGGCGAGGCCGATCTGACCGTCACCTACACACCAGCCGGCGTCGGCGTCGAGGTGGCCAACGCGGTCTCCCCCGGTCGCCGCGACGCCGCCGGCTCCGGTTACGGCCTCGTCGGCATGCGCGAGCGCGCCGCCGCCGCCGACGGCACCCTCGACGCCCACGCGACCCCCAACGGCCGCTTCCTGGTGCATGCCGACCTGCCCGCGCCCGAGACCGGTTGAGCCCTTGCCCAAGCCGATCTGCCCGCGCCTGTCGACCTACCCGCGCCTGTCGACCTACCCACGCCTGTCGACCTACCGCGTCCGTCGACCTGCCCGCGTCCGTCGACCTGCCCGCGTCCGTCGACCTGCCGCGGCCGTCAACCCGCCTGCGGCCGTCAACCCACCTGCGGCCGTCAACCCACCTGCGGCCGTCAACCCACCTGCGGCCGTCAACCCACCTGCGGCCGTCAACCCACCTGCGGCCGAGTCATGTTGACATGTTGATGTCGTCAATGTTGATGCACTCAACATGTCAACCCATCCAGTCAACATGTCAATGCGAGGCTTCGTTGTGACGATTCGCGTGCTGCTCGCCGACGACCAGGCGCTGATTCGGGCCGGCTACCGGATGATCCTCGACTCGGAGCCGGACATCGAGATCGTCGGCGAGGCGGTCGACGGGCGTGAGGCGGTCGATCTGGCCCGGTCGCAGCGGGCCGACATCGTGCTCATGGACATCCGGATGCCTGGTGTCGACGGCATCGAGGCGACCCGGCGAATCGCGGCCGACGACGATCTCGCCGGGGTGCGGATCCTGGTGCTCACCACGTTCGAGAATGACGACAACGTCATGCTCGCGCTGCGCGCCGGGGCGAGCGGCTTCCTCGGCAAGGGCGTCGGGCCCGACGAGCTGATCACCGCGGTCCGGGTGGTGGCCTCGGGCGACGCGATGCTCTCGCCCAAGGCGACCCGTGGCCTGCTCAGCCACCTGCGCAGCCAGCCCGAGGCGGCGCCGGCTTCAGTGTCGCTGGACGTGCTGACCGACCGCGAGCGGGAAGTGGTGGTGCTGGTCGCGCACGGCCTGTCCAACGACGACATCGGCGAGCATCTGTTCCTCTCCCCGCTGACGGCGAAGACCCACGTCAACCGGGCGATGACCAAGCTCGGCGTACGCGATCGGGCGCAATTGGTCGTCGTGGCGTACCAGAGCGGCCTGGTCCGCCCCGGCACCGCGCAGTAGGAGCTGAGGGCGGCTACCACGATCGTGGTAGCCGAGCCGACCGCGACGGGACGACGCGGCGGGCCGGGCCTCGAATCAAGACTGACTACGCAGAGTCGTCAACCTTTGATGAGGTCACCGGTGTCTTACCTGTCCCGCGTCAGCCTGGCCAACCGGAAGCTGGTGGCGATCGTCGCCGCGCTGGTGGTCGCGCTGGGCTTCTACGCGACGACGTCGCTCAAGCAGCAGCTGCTGCCGGACCTGTCGTTCCCGGCCGTCACGGTCGCCGCGAGCTATCCGGGCGCGGCGCCCGACGTGGTCGAGGAGCAGGTCACCGTGCCGATTGAGGAAGCGGTGCAGGGCCTCGACGGCATCGAGACCGTCACGTCGACGTCCACGCAGGGCTCGGCGATGGTGCTGCTTTCGTTCGGCTTCGACACCGACATCGACGACGCTTCCGCCGCGGCGTCGCAGGCCATCTCCAAGATCGCCCAGCGACTGCCCACCGGCGTCGACCCGCAGGTGCTCACCGGCAGCACGTCGGACCTGCCCACCATGGTGCTGGCCGCCACCTCCGACGGTGACCAGCGCAAGCTCGCGGCCGCCCTCCAGGCGAAGGTCGTGCCGGCCCTCCAGGCGGTCGACGGCGTCAACGAGGTCTCGATCTCCGGCGCCCGCGACCAGGTCGTGACCGTCACCCCGGACGACGCCGCGCTGGCCAAGGCCGGTCTCACCGCGCAGTCGGTCACCACGGCGCTGAGCTCATTCGGCGGCACGTCGAGCGCCGGCGCGATCACGTCGAGCGGCAAGGACCTGAGCCTGGCGGTCGGTAAGTCAGTCAACTCACTCCAGCAGATCAAGGACCTCTGGCTGTCCCCCGCCGCCGGATCAAGCGCAGCGGGCACGGCAGGCACGGCGAGCGCGGCAGGACCAAGCGCGGGCGCGACAGGTGCGGGGACGGACGCGACCGGCGCGGGCGCGACCGGCGCGGGCGCGACCGGCGCAGGCGCAACAGGCGCAGGCGCAACAGGCGCAGGCGCAACAGGCGCGGGCGCAACAGGCGCGGGCGGGGACGCTGCTGGTGCGGGCGAGGCGGCTCAGCCCGTGCAGCTCGGGGATGTCGCGAGCGTCAAGCTCACCGACGCCGCGCGGACGTCGATCACGCGGACCGACGGCAAGCCCAGCCTGGGCATCTCGGTCACCATGGACCACGACGGCAGCGCCACCTCGGTCTCCGACGGCGTGCGCGACAAGCTTGCCGGCCTGGAGAAGTCTCTCGGCGACAACGCCAAGCTCACGATCGTCTCCGACTCCGGCCCGAGCGTCGCCGAGTCGGTGAACGGGCTGGTCGAGGAGGGCGCGCTCGGCCTGGCCATGGCGATCATCGTGATCGTGCTGTTCCTGCGGTCCGGCCGGTCCACGCTGGTCACCGCCGTGTCGATCCCGCTTTCGCTGCTGGTGGCCCTGATCGTGCTGTGGTCGCGCGGCTACTCGCTCAACATCCTGACCCTGGGCGGGCTCACCATCGCCGTCGGCCGCGTCGTCGACGACTCCATCGTGGTTCTGGAGAACATCAAACGGCATCTCGGGTACGGCGAGCAGCGGCGAACCGCCATCGTCACAGCCGTCCGTGAGGTGGCCTCCGCGGTGACGTCCTCCACGCTCACCACGGTGGCCGTGTTCCTGCCGATCGCACTGGTCAGCGGGCTGGTCGGTGAGCTGTTCGGCTCGTTCGCCATCACCGTGAGCGTCGCCATGCTGGCCTCGCTGCTCGTCTCGCTGACCGTGATCCCGGTGCTCGCCTACTGGTTCCTGCGCACGCCGAAGGACTCGGTCGGGGTGCCGCCCGCCGAGTACCGCGCGAAGGTCGAGGCCGAGGAGAGGCAGGGCCGGCTTCCGCGCATCTACCTGCCGGTCATCCGCTGGGCGGTGCGGCGGCGCAAGACCGTGCTCGCGCTGGCGGTGCTGCTGCTGGTCGGCTCGGTCGGGCTGGCCACCACGCTGAAGACAAGCTTCATCGGGGACTCCGAGTCCACCACCGTCGGCGTCAGCCAGACCCTTCCGCCCGGGAGCGATCTGGCCACCACGGACGCGGCGGCCAAGAAGGTCGAGGAGGCGCTCACCGGCGTCGGCGGGATCGCGTCGTACCAGGTGACGGTCGGGTCTTCGGGCGGGTTCTTCGGCGGATCCAGCGGGGCGAACAGCGTCTCGTACACGATCAATCTCGACGAAGACGTGGACTCGGCGTCGATCGAGGAGACGCTCAAGGGGAAGTTGGGCGCGCTCGGCGGCGCCGGCGAGATCACGGTCGGTGGCAACGGTGGCTTCGGCGGCAGCAGCGCGATCGACGTCTCGGTGCGCGCGGACGACGACGAAGCCCTGGCCGCGGCGACCAAGCAGGTGCAGGACGCGCTCGGCAAGGTCACCGAGGTGACCGACGTGACGAGCGATCTCAGCGAGAGCGCGCCGCAGATCAGCATCGTGGCTCGCGGCGAGGACGCGGCGAGGTACGGGCTCACCGATGCGGCGATCACGTCGGCGCTACGGCAGGCCGTGCAGGGCATGACGGTCGCTCAGGTCACGCTCGGCGGCACCCCGAACGACGTGGTGGTGCGGACCGCGGCGACCGCGCCGACCACGCTCGCGCAGGTCAAGGCCATCCGGATCGGACCGGTGCGGCTCGACCAGGTCGCCACGGTCACCCAGGTCAACGGGCCGGTGCAGCGCACCCGCATCGACGGCGATCGAACGAACACGGTCTCGGCCACGCCGGCCGGCGATGACACGGGTGCGGCCAGTTCGGCCGTGCGGCAGGCACTGACCGACTTGTCGTTGCCGGCCGGCGCCTCGTACGAGATCGGCGGCGTCACGGCCAACCAGAGTGACGCGTTCTCCCAGCTGATCCTCGCGATGCTCGCGGCCGTGGCCCTGGTCTTCCTGGTGCTGGTGGCGGTGTTCCGGAGCATCCGGCAGACGCTGATCCTGCTGGTGTCGATCCCGTTCGCGTTCGTCGGCGCGTTCGCACTGCTGCTGATCACGGGCACGCCGCTCGGGGTGGCCGCGCTGATCGGCATCCTCATGTTGATCGGCGTCGTGGTGACGAACGCGGTCGTGTTGATGGACCTCATCAATCAATACCGCAAGCAGGGCATGCCGGTGGCCGACGCGGTGATCGAGGGCGGCCGGCGGCGGCTGCGCCCGATCCTGATGACGGCGCTCGCCACGATCTTCGCGCTGCTGCCGATGGCGCTGGGGATCACCGGGTCGGGCGGCTTCATCTCGCAGCCGCTGGCGGTCGTGGTGATCGGCGGGCTGGTGTCGTCCACGCTGCTCACGCTGGTGTTGATCCCCGTGCTCTACACGATGGTGGAGACCCGCCGGGAGCGCCGGGCGGCACGCAAGAAGGGCGGCGCGCCTCTGCAGGACGAGACCGCGGTCCTCGAGCCGGTGCCGGTGCCTTGAGTGGCCTCGCAGTGACGGATCGCGGGGATACGCGTTCATACCGCCGGTGGTGTCCCCGCCCACGCGGCGCGCAGCAGATCTCGCACGCCCGGAACGGTCACCGGCCGCGGGTTGGGGAACGTGGCCGACGCCACCTGGCCGGCGATCCGGTCGATGTCATCGGCGGCCATGCCGAGCTCGCGGAGCGATCGGGGCGCGCCGAGCCGGCCCTCCAGCTCCCAGAGCTCGACCGGGGCGATCTCGGTGACACGGTTGTAGGCAAGGACGTGCGGCAACACCACCGTGTGCGTCGAAGAGTGCGGCAGGTTCAGGGTGCCGCCGAGCGCGTGGCACAGCTTGTGGTGCAGGCCCATGGTGGTGGCGCCGAGCACCGCGCCGCACAGCCACGCGCCGTACAAGGCCTCGGCTCGCGCGTCGAGATCGTCCGGATGCTCGACGATCGCGGGCAGGGCGGTGATCAGCGCTCGCACACCGTCACGGGCCATCAGTGAGACGATCGGCGACGCGTCCGGGGCGTACAGGCCCTCGGCGGCATGGGCGATGGCGTTGATGCCGCTGGTCACGGCCAGGCTCACCGGCATGGTCAAGGTCAGGGCAGGGTCGTAGACAACGCTGACCGGGAGCACCTTCGGGTCGCGGCCGGTGCGCTTGACCCCGTTCTCGGTCAGCCCCCAGACCGGCGTCATCTCCGATCCCGCGTACGTCGTGGGCACCGCGACCACCGGCAGGCCGTGCTCCAACGCGACCGCCTTGCCCAGCCCGATCGCCGACCCACCGCCCACCGCGACGCAGCCGTCCGCGCCGAGCTCCGCCGCGACCCGGCGGGCCTTCGCCGCCACCTCGGCCGGCACGTGCATGGTGGCCTCGGGCAGCAGCCCGGCGCACCGGTCGCCGAGAGCCTCGGCAACAGCGACGCCGACCGCTTCTTGCCGGGGCCCGCAGAGCACGAGAACTTTCTCGAGTTTCAAGAAGGAAATCTCACCGGGCAAAGAATCGAGCGAGCCGGCGCCGAACACCACCCGCATCGGCAGGGCTGAGTAGGTGAAGTTCATCGCTGCAGCACGATGTCGAAGGTCAGCGTGCGGAACGGGTTGTCGAGGCCCAGGGACGCGGCGCGCGCGGGGTCGTCGACCGTGGGCACCGAGCGGATCAGGCTCTCCTTGACGCCGAAGACCGCATCGGAGTCGAGGTAGGGGCTGTCGGCGACGAAGACGTGCGTGGTCACCGGCCGGTAGCCGGGCGCCTCGACGATGAAGTGCAGGTGCGCCGGCCGGTAGGGGTGGCGGCCGGTGGCGTTCAGCAGCTGCCCGACCGGGCCGTCGTCCGGGATCGGGTAGTACCGAGGCACCACCGACCGGAACCAGAATCGTCCGTCGCCGTCGGTGCGGAACAGCCCGCGCAGGTTGCCCTGCGG
This sequence comes from Actinoplanes sp. CA-142083, assembly GCF_050942195.1. Classification (NCBI taxonomy): domain Bacteria; kingdom Bacillati; phylum Actinomycetota; class Actinomycetes; order Micromonosporales; family Micromonosporaceae; genus Actinoplanes; species Actinoplanes sp. CA-142083. Next base: position 3,897,726 of record NZ_CP192076.1, on the reverse strand, counting down.
CTGGATGCCGGGCTGCTGCACGTCGTAGAAGCCGTCCTCGTTGGCCTGCCAGACGTCGACCACCGCGCCCGCCAGCGGCTCGCCGCCAGGGCCGGTGACCTGGCCCGACACGAGGCAGGGCGTGCCCTTCTCGTCGAGGGCGATCTGGTCGCCGAGCTCGCGCGGCGGCGACTCGACCATGTGGAAGGGCCCGAGCACCGTCGACTCGGTCGAGCCGCCGCCGGCGCGGTGGTTGATCGTCTCGACCAGCATCGAGATGCCCAGCACGTCGGAGAGGAGGATGAACTCCTGCCGGTTCGCGTCGCTCTTCTGCCCCGTACGCGTCAGGAAGTCGATCGCGGTGGCCCACTCGGCCTCGGTCAGCTCGACGTCCTTCACGAACGCGTGCAGGTGCTGGACGAGCGAGGACAGCACCGTGCGCAGCCGATCGTCGGGCGTGTCGGTGAAACTGGCGGCGACGACCTCGGCGGAACGCTCCTCGGAGAACATGCTCAGACCCTACGTCCGCCGCAGGACCGACACGACCTTCCCCAGCACCACCGCGTTGTCGCCATCGATGTCCTGGTACGCCGGGTTGCGCGGCTCCAGCACCACGTGCCCGCCGCGCCGCCGATAGACCTTCACGGTGGCCTCGTCGTCGATCATCGCGGCCACGATGTCGCCGTTGAACGCCTCGTGCTGCTGCTTGATCACCACGATGTCGCCGTCGCAGATCGCCGCGTCGATCATCGAGTCGCCGCGCACCCGCAGCGCGAAGTGGGCGGCGCCGCGTCCGAGCAGCTCCCGCGGCAGCGACAACACCTCGTCGGAGGTCTGCTCGGCGAGGATCGGCGTGCCGGCCGCGATATCACCGAGCACCGGCACCCCGACGGTTTCCGGCTTCCGCTCCACTTCCTCAAAAGGCTGCAGGAACATGCGTACGTCGATGGGGCGTGTCGCCCGTCCGCGGCGCAGCAGCCCGTGGTCCTCCAGCACGCGCAGGTGCCGGGAGACGGAGGAGGCGGCGAGCCCGACCGCGTCGGCGATCTCGCGGGTCGACGGCGAATAGCCGTGCCGCACGGCCGACTTCTGGATCACGGCGAGGATCTGCCGCTGGCGCTCGGAGAGGACTGACGTGTCGATCACCTGCGAATTCTTCCTGATCATCGACCACGGGTCACGGCGGCGCGCCGCCATTCTTTTACATCGAGGGGCATTGATGTGGATCAGTCACCTGACTTAAATTGCCACCATGGACTACCCCTTCGCGCCACCCACCGCGCTGGATCCGCCCGACGAATGGGAGCGGCTGCGCGCCGAGTGCCCGGTCTCCCGCATCCGCATGGCCAGCGGCGACGAGGCCCTGCTGCTGACCCGCTACGACGACGTGCGCGCGCTGCTCGCCGACCCGCGCTTCACCCACCACCTCACCAAGCCGGACGCCGCCCGGCTGGCCGACTCGGAGTCCGGCGGCGTCTTCAACGAGCAGGGCTTCGACTCCGACATGAGCAGCGGCGAGGGGCATCGCCGCTGGCGCCGGATGATGAGCCGCTCGTTCACCGCCAAGCGGGTCAACGAGCTGCGCCCGCGCATCGAGGAGATCGCGAATCTCCTCATCGACGACATGCGTCCGCCCGCCGACTTGATCAAGGGGCTCGGCTTCCCGCTGCCGGTCTCCGTCATCTGCGAGCTCCTCGGCGTCTCGGCCGAGCACCGCGACCGCTTCTCGCACTGGTCCGACGCGATGCTCAACCTGACCCGCTACAGCCAGGACGAGCTCAACACCGCGGCCGGCGAGTTCCACGCGTTCATGGCCGCGCACGTGCGCGCCAAGCGGGACGATCCCGGAGACGACCTGATCAGCGAGCTCGCCGTCATCATGGACAGCGACGACGGCCGGATGAGCGAGATGGAGCTGATCGCCACCGCGCAGGGCCTGCTGGTGGCCGGGCACGAGACCACGGCCAACATGATCGGCAAGATGGTGGCGATGCTGCTGAGCGACCGGTCGCGCTGGGAGCGGCTGCTCGACGACCGCGGGCTGATCCCGAGCGCGGTCGAGGAGGCGCTGCGCTTCGACGCGAACCCCAACTTCGGCATCCCGCGCTACGTCAGCGAGGAGGTCACGGTCGGCGACGAGACGATTCCGGCCGGCAGCACGGTCATCACCAACATCGGCTCGGCCAACCGGGACTCGTGCACGTTCGCCGACGCCGCCGACATGGTGCTCGACCGCCGGCCCAACCCGCACATCGCGTTCGGCGCCGGCCCGCACTCCTGCCTCGGCCAGGCGCTCGCCCGCGTCGAGCTGCAGACGGTGCTGGCGGTGCTGCTCGACCGTCTGCCCGGCCTGGAGCTGGCGATCTCCCCGGAGGAGTTGCGCCGCCGGGAGGGCCTGATCGTCGGCGGTCTCGAGGAGCTGCCGGTGCGATGGTGACGGCCACGGCGTCCCTTCTGCTGCAGACCGCCGAGAGGCTCTTCGCCGAACGCGGCGTGCACGCCGTCTCGGCCCGCAAGATCGCCGAGGAGGCCGGACAGGGCAGCAACTCGGCGGTCGGCTATCACATCGGCACCAAGGCCGACCTGGTCGCCGCCATCATCCGCGCGCACGCCGTCCCCATGGACAGCACCCGTACGCGGATGCTGGCGCGCGCCGAGCGCTCGCCCTCCGCCCGCGCCTGGATCTCCTGCCTGGTCCTGCCGGTGACCAGGCACCTCGCCGACCTGGGCGTGCCCAGCTGGTACGCCCGCTTCGCCGCCCAGGTCAGCGTGGACCCGATGCTGCGCACGGTCGCGGTCACGGAGGCGACCTCGACGCCGGCCATGCAGCGCACGATGGACGCGATCCTGTCCTGCGTGCCGGGTCCGGCCTCGTCGGCCGCCGTGCGGGCCGGCATGGTCCGGCACCTGATCATCCACAGCTGCGCCGACCGCGAGCAGGACCTCGCCGATGGCAACGCGCCCGCGTCGACGACGTGGCCACGCACTGGCGCCCTGCTGGTCGACACGATCGCCACCCTGCTGGAGGCCCGATGAAGGTGACCGTCGACGAGGACCGGTGCTGCGGCGCCGGCCAGTGCGTGATGCTGGCCCCCGACGTCTTCGACCAGCGCGAGGAGGACGGCGTGGTGGTCCTGCTCGACCCGTCCCCGCCGGGCGAGCTGGCGCCCGACGTGGAGAGCGCCGCCGCGATGTGCCCGGCCGAGGCGATCGAGCTCAGTCGCTGAAGGTCAGGTACAGCAGGGCGACCAGCGCGCCGACCATCAGCAGGATCAGGCCGCCGACGATGAGGGTGGCGGTGGTGCCGCCGCCATCCTTCTCGTACTCGATGCTCTCCTGCTGGCCCTCGGGCTGGTTGCGCTGCTGCACGGCGAATCCTTCCGCTCACGATGGAACGCGCGGAGGTTAGCCATCGGGGTCGGGCCGGAACGAGGCTCGGTTCCGCAGTGCGAAACGCATGACCAGCCGCTGTGGCGCGGCTCCTCTGCGTCAGGCCGGCCGGTGCTGGGCGAGCAGGCTGCGCACGAGGCGGCCGGTGCGGTGCAGCTTCGGGCTCGGATATCGCAGCGCGGCGCCCAGCACCGCGAGAGCGCCCACGACACGGCCGGAGACATGCACGGGTACGGCGGCGCCCGCCATCCCCACGAGGAATTCGCCGGACTGGATCGCGTACCCACGGTCGCGACTCGCCGCCACATCCGCCGCCAGCCGGGCCGGGTCCACGATGGTCGCGGCCGTGCGCGGCGTCAGCCGCAGCTTCGGCACGACGGTGGCCGCGCTCTCGGGCGTCAGCCCCGACAGCACGGCCTTACCGATGCAGCCGCTGGTCAGCGGGTATCGCCGGCCGACCGGCGAGGTCGCGGCGGCCGGCGCCCGCACCGGCTGGCGCTTGCCGATGATCAGCAGCGACAGCGAGTCCCAGTCGACCTCGGCGATCAGCACTGTCTCGCCGGTCATGCGCGACAGCTCGTCGGCCGCCGCGCCGGCCTGGTGCGTGATCGCCGAGCTCTCCGAGACCTGACTGCCCAATTCCAGGAGCCTGACCCCCAGCAGGTACGCCCCATCGGGGTCCTGCCGCAGGAAGCCGCGCCCGATCAGCGTCACCGCGATACGGCGCACGCTGGGCCGCGGCATGCCCACGGCCTCGGCCAGCTCGGAGAGCGTCAGCCGCGGATGGGCCGAGCTGAACGCGCTCAGGATGTCGAGCGCCCGGGCCACCGACCGGACTTCGCCCCGGCGGTCCGGGCCGTCGCCCGGTGCGGTCATGGTTTGCGGCCGACCGCCCCGTACGCGTCGATGTACTCCACCTCGCCCGGCTCCGCACGCCACTCGGTGATCTGGGTGAGACCCGGCTCGACCAGCTCGGTTCCCTCGAAGACGGTGGCCAGTTCCTCCGGGCTGCGCAAGATGTACGGCACGCCGCCCATCTCGGCCAGCCGGTCGGCGCCCGCGACGACATCGGGGCTGGTGTTGGTGCCGTCCCAGAAGACCAGGTGGCTGCCCGGCACGGTGGCGCCCATGACCTTGTCCACGATCGAGCGGATCACGGCGATGTCGGGCTCGTAGCCCATGACGCCCATGAACATGACCCCGATCGGCTGGTCGAAGTCGAGCGTCTCCTGCGCCCTGGTCAGGATCGTCTCGGGGTCGTGGTAGTCCGACAGGACGTATTGCGTCGCGCCCTCGGCGGTGGTGCCGCGCAGCAGCGCGCGGGCGTGCACCAGGACCATCGGGTCGTTGTCCACGTAGACGATCTTGGCGTCCGGGTGGATGCCCTGGGCGACCTCGTGCGTGTTCTGCATCGTGGGCAGGCCGGTGCCGATGTCGAGGAACTGCTTGATGCCGGCCTCGGCGGCGAGGTAGCGCACCACGCGGATGAGGAACTGCCGGGAGTACCGCGCCATCAGCGCGATCTCGGGATAGATCTGGGCCACGGCGTCGCCGGTGGCCCGGTCGGCGGCGAAGTTGTCCTTGCCGCCCATCCAGTAGTTCCACATGCGCGCGGCGTGCGGGATGTCGGGCTGAAGCTGCGAGGACAGATCCTCTTCCGGGGTCGTCATGGCGCCCTTTCTATGTCACCGGCGGTTCGACTTCAAGCGTTTGTCCACCAAGGACTGTCACATGTCGGCAACTGATGATGACCTACGCATTGTAGGGCGTCTGCGCAGCTCAGAACACCTACCTGAGGTAAGCGTTCGCACCCGTACGGTGACACGCGCCACGAACATTTCGTACGTTCCCGAGTTACGCCCCTAGGTCATGACAATGTTCGACACCGTCAGCGGGGACCTGACCGGCACCGCCGGCGGGCGGCCGCCGCTGGTGCTCCTGCACGGCCTGACCTACGACCGCGGCCAGTGGCAACCCCTGCTCCGCGAGCTCGAAACGCTGGATCCGAGCCGCCGGGTACTCAGCATCGACCTGCCCGGCCACGGCGACTCCCCGCGGCGCGACACCTACCGCATCGCCGAGGTAGCCGACGCCGTCCACCGCGCCGTCGAGGCCGCCGGCCTGGACACACCCGTGCTGGTAGGCCACTCGATCGGCGCCGTGATCGCCACCGACTACGCCGCCCGCCACCCCGCCCGGGCCGTCGTCAACATCGACCAGCCGCTGCTGCCCGGCCCGTTCGGCGCCGTGGTCCGCGACGCCGAGCCGACCCTCAAGGGCCCCGAGTGGCGCACGGTCTGGGACAGGCTGCTCGCCGGCCTGCACCCCGAGGCGCTCCCGCCGGAGGCCCGCCCGTTGGCGACCGGCGGCAGCCACCCACGGCCCGACCTGCTGCTCGGCTACTGGGACGAGCTCATCCACGGCACCGACGAGGCAGTCACCGAGGCCCGCACCAGCGATTTGCGCACGATCGACGCCCGGGGCATCGGCTATCACTACATCTCCGCCGAGGACCCGCCGGCCCGCTACCTGGGCTGGCTGCGCACGATGCTCCCCAGCCTCGAGATGACGGTCCTCCCCGGCAGCCACTTTCCGCACTTGGGTTATCCACGCGAGCTCGCCGCGGCCCTTTGAACTTCAGACCTGCCAGCGGGCTGGGCCGCCGGGTTGGGGCTGGTAGCGCAAGCGGTGGCCGGTGTGAATGGCGGCGCTGAGGTGGGCGCCGGCCAGCGGGGCGGCCTCGGCGATGCGGTCGAGGGCCGCGCGGATGGTTCGGGTGGCGTTGACGCGGGCGCGCTCGGCCTCGCCGCTCCGGGCCCGGCCGCGGCCGCCGAGGCCGGTGGCGCGCCGGAGCTCGCCGAGCAGGGCGGTGCGCTCGGTCTGGGCGGTGGCCGAGCGGTCGGCGTCGCCGGCGCGGTCGGCCGCTGCCAGTTCGTCGTCCAGCGCGGCCAGGCGCTTGCGGTACTCCGCCTGCGCTCGCCGGTCCAGCACCGGCTCCTCGGCGGGCGCGAGCAGGCCGGCGCCCTCGGCGACCAGGTCCAGCGCGGCGATCTCCTGGCCCGGCGCGGCCAGGAGTGCCCGCAGGTAGCGCAGGCCGCGAAGGTCGCGCAGGCGGGCATTCTCGCGGCCGGCCTCGAGAATCCAGTCGTCGCCGTCGCGAACGAGCCGCCAAGCAGAATCGACACCCGCACGGACGGCCAAGCCGAGCCGGCCGGCTATCCAGGCAGCATCGGCGCGGTCGTCCGGACTCCCGCGGGCTACCAATGTGGATGCCAGCCAGGGCAGCGCCCCGATCCGACGCTCGAAGGCGATCGCCCGCTCGAAGTGGTCAGTGGTGAGACCCAGAAGGGCGGCCAAGCGGCCCAGCAAGTCGTCGACCGGGCCGGTGATGGTGTTGGCGCCGCCCCAGACGACGAGTCTTCCCTCGTACGGGATGAGGGCCTGATAAAGCTGCCCGGCGGCGGCGATGTCGCCGACCTGGGCGGCCACGAAAGCCAAGTCGGCGGCGGCGCCCGTCCAGCGTGGACCGGAGCCGCGCAGGACGGCGGGGAGCAGGCGGGCCAGTTCCAGCGCGGCCTCGTCGTCGCGGCCCGACGAGGCCAGGGCGCGGGCGGCGGTGGCCTCGAAGAAGTGGCCGGGGAGGCGGCGTGCCAGTTCGCGCAGGGTCGCTATCTGGCCGGCCGATTCGCCGCGCAGCATTGCCAGCTGGCCGTTCAGCGACGCGACCAAGCGGTCCGTGTCGGCCATGGCGGAGCGGGTGCGCACCTCCTCGATCAAGGCGGCGGCCTCGTCGAAGCGGCCCCGGACCGTGGCCAGCATCGCCAGCCGGGCGGTGACGACCACGGCGGAGGAGGCGTCGCCGGCCAGCTCGCCGGCCCGGCCGTAGGCGACCAGCGCGGCCTCGGCGGCCTCCAGGTCGGCCAGCTCGGCCAGGGCGGTGAACCGCCAGAACAGGCCACGCAGCTCGGTCGCGGCGTCGCCGGCGGCGCGGGCCCGGTCGACGATCTCGGAGGCGACCGTCAGGCGCTCCTCGGCGGCGGCCGGGTCCCACAGGGCGTGCAGGCGGTCGTCGAGCACCCGGGCGATCGTGCCGGGGTCGCCGGTGGATCGGGCCAGATCGACGGCCTCGTCCGCCAGAGCGCGGCGGCGCGCGGTGGCGGAAGGGTCGGCCAGCAACTCGCGGGCCAGCCGCGCGAGGACCCGGGCGCGCAGGATCGGGTCGTCGATGGTGACGCCCTCCAGCAGGCGGATCAGGCCGGCGTCGAGCTCGAGGAAGGCAACCCGGGACGGGAGGTCCAGGGCTCGCCGCACCACCGCGTCGGCGTCGGGGGCGGCGAGGGCGAGGGCCGTGGCGGGCTGCCCGCCGGACGCCAGCCAGATCGCGTGGACGGCGTCGGTCGGCAGTCCGCCGAGCAGCTCAGCCAGCTCGGGCTCGGTCAGCGAAGGCATATCGGCCAATACGAAGGACTGCCCGGCCGGTTCAAAGGGCCTTGTGGAAGATGAGGAAGTCACACGGCGTGGCCAGCCGCGACACCAGGTCGGGGTAGTCGTCGGCCAGATCGCCGGTGCCGATCACCTGGTAGCCGAGCCGCGTATACCAGTCGTAGAGGAACTTCTTGACCGGGTGCGTCCACGAATTGGGGTACAGCAACTCCAGCTGCATCGTGGTGAGTCCCTGCTCGCGGGCCCAGCTTTCGCCGTACGCGATAAGGTCTCGGCCCAAGCCGGCGCCGCGCCGCTCAGGGTGAGCCACCAGCATGCCCAATTCGCCCTCGCCGGTGGGCAGGCGCTGCAGCTGCATGGCGCCGACCAGCGTGCCGTCGGGTTCGCGCGCCACCACGAGCCGGCCGGCGGCGATCATCGCGGTGATCTCGGCGGTCGTGACGCGGTCGGTGCCGTCGCGCCACATGCCCTTCTCGGCGTCCGCGTAGACCTCGTTCACGAGATTCGCCACCGAAGCGACAAGCCCGACATCGTACGATAAAGCGTGGCCTATCAATGCTTGCCTGCTTTCATGATGGCGGAGAGGGCCTCTACCGGGGGCGGCGGGACGGGCAACGAAGGACGCTCGGTCGCGCGCAGGCCGTCCAGCATCAGCGCCAGATAGCGGCGCCACAGATCGGGCGTGACCTGCCGGCTCATCTCGAACGCGGGGCCGAGGAAGGCGAAGATCGCGGCGATGTCCTGCGGCGCCGCGTCCGAGCGCACCGCGCCGGCCTGCTGCGCCCGGGTGAAGAGCGCCGTCACCGTGGTGATGATCGAGGGCCAGATGCGCGCCTGCGTCTCGTCGTCGCCGCGGCCGGTCAACGCCTCGTAGAGCCCCCGGTCGCGGGCCTGCCGCTCGGCGTTGCGCTCGAAGAACGTCACCAGCGCGACCCACGGGTCCTCGATCGCCAGGCACTCCCGGGCGTCGACCGCGATCTGCTCGGTGGCGCCCGCCAGGACCTCGGCCGCGAGGGCCTGTTTGTTGGGGAAATGCCGATAGGCCGTGCCGGTGCCGAGGCCGGCGTGCCGGGCGATGTCGTCGAGGGTCGCCCCGAAGCCGCGCTCGGCGAAGACCTCCCGCGCCGCCTCGATCAGACGTTCCCTGTTCCGGGCGGAATCCCTGCGCACGCTCATGACCTGGCCATCGTATCGGGCACCACCTTCCAGTCGATCAGGCTGCGGGCGCAATCGGCGACAGTGTCGGCGGCGGGCCGGGGCTGCCAGCCGAGGACCCGCTTCGCCTTCTCGGTGCTGTGGTGGTTGCGACGGCCCAGCGACGGCGTTATCGACCGCAACTGCGGATCAAAAAGTGCCATCGCCCGTACGAGGAAATCGGGCAGTTGCCGCCGTCGCACGCCCAGCGCCTCGGCCATCTCGGACATCCACATGAACTCGCCGGTCCCGAGGAACCGCTCCCCCGCCGCCTCGGGCGCGACCATGGCCCGGAGGTGAAGGTCGGCGAGGTCGCGCACGTCGACGATCTCGAGGCCGATCCGGGGCGTGCCGGGCATCTTGCCGGTGAGCAGGCGCTCCACGATCCGCACCGAGCCGAGGTTGGCGGTGCTCAGAATCGGTCCGAGGACGGCGCCGGGCAGGATCGTGGTGAGCTCGGTCGGCGCCTCGCAGGCGGCCATGAAGTCCCAGGCGGCGCGCTCGGCGACGGTCTTCGCCCGCCGGTAGGGAATCAGCGTGGGGTCAGCCGGGTCGGTCCAGAGGGTCTCGTCGGTCACGCCCTCCTCCGCGTACGAGGACGGGCTCGCCGCGTTCGCCGCGGACGTCATGACCACGCGCTTGACGCCGGCCTTCGTGGCGGCGCGCAGGACCCGGAGCGTGCCGTCGCGGGCCGGGACGAGACTGTCGGCGCTGAGCGGGGACGCCACGTGCATGACGTAGTCGACGCCCGCGACCGCCTCGTCCCAGCCGTCGTCGGCGGTGAGGTCGGCAACCGCGTACGAGAGCCGGTTGTCCTTGGCTTTGCCGAGGCTGCGAACCGTCGCGCGCACCTCGTACCCGCGCCGCAGCAATTCCTCGATCACCCAGCCGGCGACGTATCCGGTGCCGCCCGTGACCAGAACCTTCATGATCTTCCTCGCTTAATCGGAGATGCGGTCTCCGCTTAAGCATAAACGGAGACCGCATCTCCGCAACCCCCTCCTAAGAGAAGAAAATTTCGTTAGGTTAGCCTCACCTCATGACCACCCTCACCGGCGCCGGGCTGACGCTCGGCTATGACGGCCGGACCGTCGTGCACGGCGCCGGCATCGAGCTGCGCGCCGGCGCCGTCGTGGCGCTGATCGGCCCCAACGGCTCCGGCAAGTCGACGCTGCTGCGCTCGCTGGCCCGCCTGCACCACGCCAAGGCCGGCACGGTCACGCTCGACGGCGAGGACGCGCTCGCGTTGCGCCCCAAGGACTTCGCGCGCCGGGTCACCCTGCTGACCCAATCAAGGCCAACCCCCGGCGGCGTACGCGTCCGGGACGTCGTCGCCTACGGACGGCACCCCTACCGCGGCCGCTTCGGCGCCGGCGACCCCGACGGCCCGGCGGTCGTCGACCGCGCGATGCGGCAGACCGGCGTCGACGGCATGGCCGACCGCGCCGTCGACGAGCTCTCCGGCGGCGAGCTCCAGCGGGTCTGGCTCGCCACGTGCCTCGCCCAGGACACCGGCGTCGTGCTGCTCGACGAGCCCACCACGTTCCTCGACCTGCGCTACCAGATCGAGACCCTCGACATCGTGCGCGACCTCGCCGACGAGCACGGCGTCGCGGTCGGCGTGGTCCTGCACGACCTCGACCAGGCCGCCGCGGTCGCCGACGAGCTCGTTCTCCTGCACCACGGCGAGGTCCGGGCCACCGGCAAGCCCGCCGAGGTGCTCACCGCTTCCCTGCTCACCGAGATCTACGGCCTGCGCATCGACGTCGACGTCGACGAGGACGGGCACGTCCGCACGAAGCCGCTCGGCCGGCACAACAGAAAGGTCCCCCTGTGAAGATCCGCGCCTTCGCCACCACGGCGGCCGCGCTCACCGCCTTGCTCGTCGCCGCCTGCGGCACCACCGAGGACCCGGTCGACGCCGCGGCCCCCGCGTCGTCGGCGCCCTCGGGCCCGGTCGACCTCACCGACGAGCGCGGCGCCGTGCACCTCGACGCACCCGCCCGGAACGTGGTCTCGCTCGAGTGGGGCCTCACCGAGAACCTGGTGGCCCTCGGCGTGAAGCCGGCCGGCCAGGCGGACGTCAAGGGCTACAACGTCTGGGACACCTCCGCCCCGATCGACGCGAGCACCCCCGACGTCGGCCAGCGCGGCGAGCCCAGCCTCGACTCGATCGTCGCGCTCGACCCCGACCTGGTCGTCACCACCACCGACCTGCAGGAGACGGTGATCGCCCAGCTCGCCAAGAAGGTGCCGGTGCTCACGCTGCGCGGCTCCGACGGCAGCGACCCGATCGGCTACATGCGCCGGACCGTGACCACGCTCGCGAAGGCCACCGGCACCGAGGCGCAGGGCGCCAAACTGCTCGCCGACTACGACGCCAAGGTCGCCTCGGCCAAGGACGCGCTCACCAAAGCCGGCAAGACAGGCGCGCCGTTCGTCATGACCGACGGCTGGGTCGACTCCGGCACCGTCTCGCTGCGCATGTACACGCCGGGCTCGTTCTTCGGCGCCATCGGCGCTTCGCTCGGCCTGCAGAGCCAGTGGACGACGGGCGGCGACAAGGACTACGGCCTCGCGCAGACCGACGTCGAGGGTCTCACCAAGATCAAGGACGCGAACACCACGTACGTCTACGTCGCGAACAAGTCCGACGGCGGTGACTTCACCGACTCCCTGAAGAACAACGCGGTCTGGAAGCAGCTGCCGTTCGTGCAGGGCCAGAAGGTCAAGCGCATCCCCGACGGCATCTGGATGTTCGGCGGGCCGCTCTCCGCGTCGAAGTTCATCGACGCCCTCGTCACCGCGGTCTCCTGAGATGACGAGCACGACCGCCGCCTCGCCTCCGGCATCGGTCCAGCCTGACGTGATTGTCGCGCCGCCGGCACGAGGGCGTCCGCACACGTACGGGATCATCGCGCTCTTCGCGGGCGCGGTCGTGCTCCTCCTCCTGTTGTCCGTGGTGCACCTCACCCAGGGCACGGCTCACCTGCAGACGGGCGAGCTGCTGCGCGCCCTCTGGCCCTGGGCCCACGACGACGGCGAACGCGCCCAGGCGGTCGCCGTCCTGGTCGCCAGCCGGCTGCCCCGGCTGGCGGCCGCCTTACTCGTCGGCCTCGCGGTCGGCGTCTCCGGCGGCGTGCTGCAATCCGTGGCCCGCAACTCGCTGGCCTCCCCCGACACGCTCGCGGTCAACGCCGGCGCGTACGTGTCGGTGGTGGCGGTCGCGGCTTTCGGCGTCTCGCTGCCGTTCTTCCTCAACGGCCTGACCGCCTTCATCGGCGGCCTCCTGGCCGCCGGCCTCGTGCTGCTCGTCGCCCGCGGCGGCGCCGCCGGACCGACCCGCCTGATCCTGGCCGGCTCGGCCGTGGCGCTCGCCCTCAACGCGCTCACCACGGTCCTGCTCATGCTGTACGCGCAGAACACGATCGGCCTGTTCGCGTGGGGCTCCGGCACCACCGTCCAGTCCGGATCGGAGCAGGTCGTCCGGGCCGCTCCCCTGGTCGGCCTGGGCATCGTCGCCGTACTCCTGCTCGCGCACCGCCTGGACGTGCTGGCCCTCGGCGACGACCCGGCCCGCGTCCTCGGCGTCGACGTGCGGCGCACCCGCGTCCTCTCGGTCGTGGTAGCCGTCCTGCTCGCCGCCACCGCCGTCACGGTCGCCGGCCCGATCGGCTTCGTCGGCCTGTGCGCCCCCGTCATCGCCCGGCTCATCGCCCGCCGCGTACCCGGCCTCGGCGCCCACCTCCTGCTGCTTCCCTTCGCCGGCCTGGCCGGCGCTCTCATCGTCGTCCTGGCCGACGTGCTCCTGCGCGCCGCGCTCCCGGCCGACGTCGCCATCTCGGTGCCCACCGGCGTGGTCACCTCCCTGGCCGGCGCCACCGTCCTGGTCTGGCTGGCCCGCCGCCTCCGCGACGGCGGCCCCGCCGCGGCTCCCGCCCGCGGCGCCCACGGCTCGGTCCACTCCCGGGCCTGGGTGGTCACGGTCGGCGTCATCCTCGTGGTCGCGCTGGTGGCCGCCTTCATCGCCGCGCTGCTGCTGGGCGACCGCATGGTCCTGCTGGGCGACGTCGCCAACTGGCTGCGCGGCGCGGCCGGCCGCAACGTCGGCTTCGTCCTCGACCAGCGCTGGCCGCGCGTCCTGGCCGCCCTGCTCGGCGGCGCCGCCCTGGCCCTGGCCGGCGCGGTCGTCCAGGCCGTCTGCCGCAACCCGCTCGCCGAGCCGAGCCTGCTGGGCGTCACGCCCGGCGCCTCGGTGGGCGCGATCACGGTGGTGCTGCTCCTGCCCGGCCTGGGCGTCTGGCCGGTCATGGCGGCCGCGACCGCCGCGGCGCTGGGCACCTTCGCCCTGGTCTACTGGCTGGCCGCCGGTCGGGGGCCGGCCTCCGACCGGATCGTGCTGGTCGGTGTCGGCATCAGCGCCGCCGCCACCGCCACCACCACGCTGGTCGTCGTGGTGGTCTCGCCGTGGAACACCGGGACCGCGCTCACCTGGCTGGCCGGCTCCACCTACGGCCGCACGACCGGGCAGGTCGTACCGGTCGCGCTGGCCCTGGTGGCCTTCCTGCCGCTGGTGCTGGCCGGCAGTCGCACCCTCGACCTGATCTCCCTCGACGAGGACGTGCCCCGGGTGCTGGGGGTGCCGCTGAGCCGCGCCCGCCTCGGCTTTCTCGCTGTGGCGGCGGTGCTGACCGCGGCGGCGGCGTGCGCGGTCGGGGCGCTGGCCTTCGTCGGGCTGGTCGCCCCGCACGCGGCGCGGGCCCTGGTCGGCGCCAGGCACGCCCGGTCGGTGCCGGTCGCGGTGGCGCTGGGGGCGGTGCTGGTCAGCGTCGCGGATACGCTCGGGCGCACGGTCCTCGCGCCGACCCAGCTGGCCGCCGGGCTCGTCACGGCGCTGATCGGGGCTCCCTACTTCGTTTGGTTGCTCTGGCGCAGCCGCGCCGCCTGACCCGCGACATCGTTCGCACCGGGTGTCCGTGATTTGGCTGCCGCGGCGCCGACGGCGTTGGACGGTAGGTCCAATGTCTCCCACGCTGAACCGATTCGTGGTGGCGCTGGCGCTGATCGCGGCGGCGGTCGGGGCGCCTCCGGCGATGGCACACGCCCCCTTGGTCACCGCCACCCCGGATCAGTACTCCGGCTTGCCCGGCCTGGAGCTTGGCGTCACGTTCGAGCACCTGAGGAGTTCGAAGCTCGTCGTCGAGACCTGCAGCTTCTCCCTGGACGACTCGGGGAAGCCTGTCGACTGTGAGCACTTGGCCGCCGTCCGGGCGACCATGAAAATGCCGAAGGACCTGCCCGCCGGCCCGCACCGGGTGCAGTGGAGTGTCGACTACCACATCGATCCGGTGGTCCAAATCAGCCGGATATCCAAGCTGTCATCCGATAAGGGCGAATTCACCTTCGACGTCGTCAAGGCGGAGTTCGATGTCGTTGTGGAACCGCCGGCGTCTACTCCCGGGCAACTCGTCGGCCTGAGATTCACCAGCCGGTCGGACGGCGTGACCATCAAGGGCTGCCGGGTGGAATCCTTCAAGTGCGACCGGACCTGGACGGCGTGGGTACCCGCCCCGGACGTCACGTCGGCCGTGCGATGGTTCGTCGATTACACCGGCGGGCCCGGAACGGACGACACGGCGACCGGGCAGACCGTGATCAATGTCGTTCCCTGGCCCGCGCCGGAGTTCCAGGTGAGCGTCGCCGGATCGCCCCGCGTGCAGCCGGGCACGCCGGTGATGGTGAAGTTCGAAAGCCTGACCACCGGGGTGAAGATCACCACGTGCGGCGTGACCTACCACCGCCGTCATCTGGGCTGCGCCTCCGGCCTGGCGGTGGTGCCGATCCCGGGCGATGCCGACGAGGGCCGGGTCGACCTGGCTTGGGATCTGTCCTACGAGAGCCCCCGTCGCGGCGAGCAGGCCGATCGGCGGACCGGCTCGGTCACGGTCACCGTCGTGGTCGAGGCGCCGGACTTCGCGGCGACGGTCCAGCCGCCGGCGGCCCGGCCCGGCGAGACGGTCACGCTGGCGTTCACCTCGCTGGTCCCGGGCATGACGATCGCGGACTGCATCGTGTTCTTCCCGCACGCGCGCGGCGACACGTGCCAGCGATCGCCGCGGCGGTGGTTCGTCCGCACCAAGGTGCCCGAGAACGCGCCGCCGGGCGCGACGCTGCTGCGCTGGGCGGTCGCGTCCACCGGCGCCGGCGGGCGGCCGGGGGCGGACGACGACGTGATCCCGTATACCGTGCTGCCGCGGCCGGCGCCCAGCAAGCCGGCCACGGAAAAGCCCGCCACGGGGAAGCCGCCGACGGGGAAGCCGGCCACCGGAACGACTCCGGATGCGGGCCGGGCCGGAAGCACTAGCACTGCCACCGGCAGCGGCACCGGCAGCGGCACCGGCAGCGGCACCGGCACCGGCAGCGGCAGCGGCAGCGGCACCGGCACCGGCACCGAGCAGGTGGCCGCCGCCCCCGGGCCGCCGCCGGACTTCGTGGCCGAGACGACGCCGGAGTCCGCCCTGCCCGGCGCCCGCGTGACGGTCGTGCTCTCCCCACTCGACCCGGACGTGCGGATCCTCGGCTGCGCCGCCGCGTTCGCGGGCGGCGGTGACCGGGCCTGTCATCAAGCCGGCGGCCGCTGGTCGGCCACGGTCACCGTCCCGGCCGGTGCGGCCGGCGGCGAGCCGCTGCCCCTGGATTGGCGGGTCAGCTTCGCCGGCGCCGGGCGCCGCCGGGACTCCGACAACGGCACGATCGCCTACCTGGTGCGGGGCGCCGCCGCCGAACCACCGGCGTTCGAGGTCGTCGCCCAGCCGGCCGCCGCCGGGGCCGGCAAGCAAGTGGCCGTGTCGCACCACCCCATCGACGCCGGCGTGGCCATCACCGGGTGCCGCGCCGGATTCGCCGAGAACGCACTCTCCACCTGCCACAAGTCGCCGGAAGGCTGGGTCGCCGACGTCGAGGTGCCGCCGGCCACGTCCCCGGGACCGAACCGGCTCTACTGGACGATCGCCTACACCAGCCTCGGCGGGACCGCAGGCACCGCCGACGGACTCTCGTCGTTCCGCGTGCTGCCCGAGGACAAGAAGAACCCCGTGCGGGGCATCCTGTGGCGGGTCGCGCTCGGCGGCGCGCTGCTGGTCGGGCTGCTCGCCGTCCGCGCCATCCGCAAGCCGATCCTCGACCGCGTCCGCCGCCGCTCCGCCGCCAGCGCCGCTTCCGCTGTCCCCGCCGCCGCTGTCCCCGCCGCCGCTGTCCCCGCCGCCGCTGTCCCCGCCGCCGTCGGCACAGCTGCCGTCGCCGTCGGCACTGCCGGTCGCCGCCCCGCCGCCGCTGACACCGCCGGTCACCGCACCGCCGACGGGTCGGACGACGATGATCGCCGGGTGCCGGACTCGGTGCATGTCGTCCCGGTGCTCGAGCCCGAGCGGATGTCCGTGCTGGTGGACCACCCGGACGCCCCACCCGCCCAGGACATCCGGGTCGAGATCCGCCGCCCCCGCCTCGCTCCGCACGTCCCGGAGGAGTTCTCATGACCGTTGCTACCGCACCGGCGGTGCCGATCCGCGCGGTGTTCTTCGACAATTCCGACGCGACGGCCGGCGCGCTGACCGACGCCCTGCGCAACGCCGACTCGGCCGGCGAGATCCGCGACGGGCTGGGCCGGATGGCCGACCTCGCCAAGGACGCCGTCGTCGACCACGTGGGCAGCGTGGCCGGCGAGATCCTGGAGATGGACGTCGTCGCGGTCTTCGACCGCGCCTGGTCGAAATACGCGGCGCTGGTCCGGGCGGCCGAGGAGACCGCGGGCGATCCGGACACGGTACGGCTGATCGAGCTGCTCAACCACGAGGTGTCGATCGACTACGAGCCGCGCGTCGAGCTGTATCTGCACAGTCGCCGGATAGCAACGGTCGTCGTGCGGCTCGAGCTGGACATCACCATGCGCGGAGTCCTCGTCGAGATCCGGGACGGCTGTGTCGCCGGGATCAGCGCCGGCGACTGCGTGGTCGCCGGCGCCCTGACCATCGCCGGCCAGCCGGTGACCAGCCGGCAGGTCATTCTCGACCTGCCGCGCACCTTCGCCTTCGCCAAGCCGATCCGCCTGGCCGGCGAGAGCACGAGCCCGTAACGCGCTCAGGCCGGCGAGAGCACGGCCTCGTAGCGCGCTCAGGCCGGTGGCGGCTCGGCGATCCGCGCCATCTCGCGGATGGCGAGCGCCGCCCGCACCAGCGGATTGTCGGCGAGGTCGCCGATGGTCTCGATGCCGAACGCCGCCTTCAGCCCCTCGGCCTCGGCCTCCGACACCCCGGCGAACGCCGACACCGGCGCGCCGACGAGGTCCAGGATGTCGATCGTCTGGAATTCCGGGTCGAGCACCGCGTCGAGGTTCACGGAAACGGCCACTGCGTCCTCCTCATCGGGCGGGAATGCCGAACAAGGCCGATGCTGTCACAGCATGCGATCGTCTGACTACTGTAGATGGACGACTCAGCAACCGCCGCCGGTCAGGCTTCCCTTCGCCAGCGTCACGTCCTTGCCGGTCAGGTGGATCCGCAACGCGTCGGGCAGCACCTCGACCCGGTCGTATGCCAGGTTCGCCGGCAGCTTCTGCAGCGGGAACGTCGTCTGCTGCGGCGTCACCTCGGCCAGCACGTTCGCGGCCGGGAAGCGCACTCCGAACATCTCGATCTCCTTCGGCGAGATGTCGAGCGTGGCGCCGCGGATCTGCGGGCGGCCGTGCAGCGAGATCGGCGTCGCGTCGCCCGAGCCGCCCTTCTGGGTGGCGGTCAGGAAACCGTCCTCGGCGCCGAAGACGGTCGGATGGTCGCCGGGCGGCTGGGAAAGTGCGGAGAACGGCTTGACCGTCACGCCGCCGATCGTCAGCCGGATACCCCCGGAATCCACTGATACGGAGCGGTAGGTGACTCCGGCGGGTAGTGCGGGCAGCGTACGGGAAAGGTCTTTGGAATTGATCTGGGACAGCACCAATTTGGCGATCGGATCGTTTGTCGCGTGATCCCCGCCCAGGATGTGGACTTTGCTTGGGGTCAGGGTGAGCGTCGCTCCGGAAAGGACGGGCGTGGTGAAAATCGTGAGCGGCACGCCGATCGCTGACGTGTTGATGCCGAGCAGGCCGCCCGTTGCCGCATAGGTGACCGCACGGCCGCCGACCTGCGTCGGCAAGGACGCGAGCGGCGTCGTGGAAACGCCGGCGAGAGCGACGTGCAGGCCGTCTCGGCGAGGATCTATCGACTTGTACGCCACGCCGTCCGGTAGATGCGGCAGGCGTTCGGTGCGCACTCCCCCGGTCAGATCGCCCACCTGGGCGGCCGGGATGGTCTGGCCGAAAATACGCAGGCTCTGCGGCGTCGATCGGACCGTCTCGCCCCGCAGGCTCATTTTGAGGAACAGTTTCGCCCGGACGTTCTCGGCGGCCTCGGCCGGCATGACCACGTCGACGGTGAGCCCGCCGTCCTCGGCACGGCGGAATTGCGGCATGGTGGCGCCGGGCGCGGCCGGAAGGTTCTTGAAAGCGGCCGTGATGGTGGCTTCCATGCTCGCCACGTGGGTGCTGTTGTCGGCGGGCTGCGAAACTTTTCGCATCGTGGCCACGAAATTGGCGTGCGCGACGCCGCTGAGGGTGGCGTCGGGCACGGCGATGCGCAGCTCGTCGAGGGTCCCGTGCAGCACCTGCGGCACGAGCGGCCCGCCGGCGACGGTGACTCGCGGCGGTTGCGCGAGCGCGCCGGGGCAGGCGACCTGGCTGCTCACCCGGTCGATGACCTGGTTGCTGAGGTAGCTGTCGACCAGCGGCAGCGGCACGGCCAGCGACAGCATGCCGGCGGCGAGCACCAGCACGACGACGCTGACCGTCACGGCGATCCATCTCTTCCGGAACCGGCGGACATGGCGCATGCCTTTGTTTACGAAGAAGTAACCTTCTGCGGTTCAGTCAGGCATTGACCAGGTTGGCGATCTCGTTCGCGTCCTCGAAGTCCATGGTCTGCAGGTTCTTGCAGTAGGCGAACGCGATCCCGGTCGACGGGTCGCCGTAGCCGAAGGTGCCGCCCATGCCACCCCAGGCCAGCGCGGAGTCGTCGCCGGGGCGGCCCAGCGCGAAGCCGAGGCCGAAGCGGGCCGGGTTGCCGAACACCTGATCGGTCCCGGAGAAAGTGTCGGTCTGGATCGCTTCGATTGTTTCGGGACTCAGCAGGCGTACGCCGTCGACCTCGCCGATCAGCGAGGCGTACAGCCGGGCGATGGCCCGCGCGTTCATCTTGCCGCCGGCCGGGATGTCGGCGCCGAGCACGTCGGGGCAGTTGCCCAGGGCCGCGGTGGGCCACAGCTCCGGCGAGGAGGCGCGGGCCATCGGCGAGTCCGGCGGCAGCTCGAAGGACATGCCGGGCGGCGGGGGCGGGTCGACCAGCGGCGCGAGGCGGTGCTGCTCGGCGGCGGGCATGCCGAACCACAGGTCGTCGGCGACGCCGAGCGGGGTGCCGATCTCCTCGCGCAGCAGCTCGCCGAGGGGCTTGCCGGAGGCGCGGCGGCAGACCTCGCCGAGGATGTATCCGAAGGTGTATGCGTGGTAGCCGACCTGCGTGCCCGGCTCCCACCAGAGCTCACTGTCGGCGATCCGCCCACAGATCAGGTCCCAATCACAAATCTCGGAAATAGTTGTCGTGGCTCCAATGCCGGGAACGCCCGCTGTGTGCTGGAGAACGTGCCGCAGCGTGACGCCCGATTTGTCCCGCGCGCCGAACTCAGGCCATACCTCTGCGATCGGCCTCGCGTAATCAAGGACGCCTTGCTGAACCAGGCGATGCACCAAAGTCGCCGTCATCGCCTTCCCCATCGACCAGGTGTAGAAGAGCGTCGACGACGTGGCCGGTCCCGCCACCGCGTCCACGATCAGCTCACCGTCGCGGTAGACGGCCACCTGCACCGCCACCTCCCGCCCCGACTTCACCTGCTCGTCGATGGCGTCCTGAACAACTTTCTGCAACATCCCGAATCTCCTAAACAGTGACGAGTTCGCGCGCGGCCTCGGACCGAGTCCGCGCCGGACGAAGGAAGACCGCAAGCCCCGCGGCCACCATGACGGCGGCCACGACGAACGGAAGCCGATATCCACCAGAGGTGAGCGTGGCGAGAACGGCGAGCCCCAGCGCCGACCCGACCTCGGCCGTGGTGCTGAAGACCCCCGACGCCAGGCCCGCGTCGTCCGGCGTGGCCGACGACATGGCCAGCGCCGCGAGCGACGGGAACGCCAGGCCTCCCCCGATGCCGAGCAACAACATCGAAGGCAGGACATCCATCACGTACGAGCCATCGGCCGGCACCCGGGCGAAGTACAGGAGCCCCACGACCACAAGCGCGAGACCCGTGAGCACGAGTTTGCGCGCGCCGAACCGTACGATCAACTTGTCGGTGTATCGTAGTGACAGCCCGCCCATCACGACCGTGACCGGCAGGAACGCGAACCCGATCGCCATCGCGTCATAGCCCAGCACATGCTGGCAGTAGAGGACGCCGACGAAGAACATCCCGAACATCCCGGCCGCGCTCAGCAGCTGCGCCAGGTTGGCCTGCGCCAGCGCCGCCGACTTGAAGATCCGCAGCGGCATCAGCGGCTGCGCGGCCGTGGCCTCCCGCACCACGAACCCGGCCCCCAGCACGAGTGCCAGCAGCGCCAGCCACAGCGATCCGCCCGGCGAGACGACCGTGTAGACGGTCACCATCAGAGCGCCGGTGATCAGCATGGCCCCGAGAACGTCCGCACCTCGCCGCAGCCCCGGCCCCCGATCGGCCGCGATCAACCTCCGGGCTGCGGCGATGGTGCAGACCCCCACCGGCACGTTCACAAAGAAGATCCAGTGCCAGTTCACGGCCGACGTCAGCACGCCGCCGAGCAGCAGGCCGACCGCGCCGCCGGCCGACGCCACGAAGCTGTAGACCCCGATCGCCTTCGCCTGCTCGCGGGCTCCGGGGAACATCGTCACGATCATGCCGAGGATGACGGCCGAGGTCGCCGCGCCGCCGACACCCTGCAGGAAGCGGGCGGCGATCAGCATCTCCTGGCTGCTCGCCAGCCCGCAGAGCGCGGAGGCGATCACGAACAGCAGCAGGCCGCCGAGGAAGACGCCCCGCCGCGAAACCAGGTCGCCGATCCGCCCGAACAGCAGCAGCAGGCTGCCGAACGGGATCAGATAGGCGTTGATCACCCAGGCCAGCCCGGACTGCGAGAACCCGAGGTCACCCTGGATGGCCGGCAGGGCCACGTTCACGATCGTGACATCCAGGATGATCATCAACATCCCGGCGCACAGCACCATCAGTGCGATCCACCTGCGATCCGTCGTCTTCGGCACGGCCGCCGACCTCCTTCATTAATTACGATCGCCAGGACAGACCGACCCCGGCGGGAAAACTCATCGCCGGCCGAGCGATGAATTTCGCGGCGGACCCCGGTCGGTACTTCACGAGGAGGTGCAGTGGTGGACACCGAGTTCGTTCAGCAGGCGGATCCCTACCGGCGGGAGCTGCTGGCCCACTGCTACCGGATGCTCGGCTCGGTCTACGACGCGGAGGACCTGGTGCAGGAGACGTACGTGCGGGCGTGGCGCTCGTACGACCGCTTCGAGGGCCGTTCCTCGATGCGTACCTGGCTGCACCGGATCGCGACGAACGCGTGCCTGAACGCCCTCGAGTCGCGCAGCCGCCGCCCCCTGCCCATCGGCCTGGGCGCGCCCAGCTCCGACCCGTCGGAGGCGCTGATCGAGCAGAAAGAGGTCCCCTGGCTGGAGCCGCTGCCCGACGCGATGATGGATCCGGCCGGCGTCGTCACCCAGCGGGAGAGCATCCGCCTGGCGGTGATCGCCGCGATGCAGTACCTGCCGGCGAAGCAGCGCGCCGTCCTGATCCTGCGCGACGTCCTGCAGTGGCCGGCCGCCGAGGTCGCCGAGATGCTCGACCTGACCACCGCGTCGGTCAACAGCGCCCTGCAGCGCGCCCGCGCCCAGCTCCAGCAGGTCACCGTCACCGCCGACGAGGTGGCCGAGCCCAGCGAGGCCGAGCAGCGCGAGTTGCTCGACCGTTTCGTGGCCGCTTTCGAGGCCAAGGACATCCCCGCGATGGTCGACATCTTCACCAAGGACGCCGTCTGGGAGATGCCGCCGTTCACCGGCTGGTACGAGGGCCCCGAGACCATCGCGAGGCTGATCGACACCCGCTGCCCCGCCGAGGGCCCCGGCGACATGAAACTGGTCCCCACCATGGCGAACGGCCAGTTCGCGTTCGGCCTCTACATGCGCGACGGCGACACGTACCGCCCTTTCAACCTGCCCGTGCTCACCCTGACCGCGCAGGGCGTCAGCCACGTCTCCGCCTTCTTCGACGTGCGCCTGTTCAAGACCTTCGGCCTCCCCGAGTCGATCCCGGTCCCATGAACACAGCGCTGCGAGCCGGGGTGGCCGTCCTCGAACGGTCGGTCGCCTATTTCCTGGGATGCGTCACCCTGGTCTCGGAGCCGATGCTGATCCGCCACACCCCGTGCCCCCGCTGGGACCTCCGCGACCTGCTGGAGCACGTGATCGACTCGATGGCCGCCCTCGAGGAGGCCGCCACGACGGCCGAGGTCACCCTGACGCCGCCGGCAGATGCCGGCGACGTGCTTGCGGTGGTCCGGCAACGCGCGACCCTCCTGCTGGGTGCCTGGTCCCAGGCCTGCGGCGCTTTCACCGTACGGGTGGAGCAGGCGCACCTGAGCGCCCCTCTGGTTGCCGGCGCCGGCGCGATAGAGCTGGCCGTGCACGGCTGGGACGTGGCCCACGCCTGCGGCACGAACCGCCCGATCCCGCCCGCCCTGGCCGACGAGCTCCTCGACCTGGCCGTGATCCTGATCCGGGCCCCCGACCGCCCCGGCCGCTTCGCCCGCCCGCTCCCGTTCCCGGCCGACGCCTCCCCGAGCGACCGCCTGCTCTCCTTCCTGGGCCGCACCCCCGGTTAGCGAAAGATTCGTTCGCAGGTGCTCTCTTGTTACTCCGGCCGACCGGAGTCCAGAGTGGCGCCGTGTCCAGTGATGAGGGGCCGACACTTCGCCGGAGGCGGCTGGGGGCGGAGCTCAAGCGGTGTCGCGAGGCCGCCGGGCTCACGCAGGAGGAGGTGTCGCGCAAGTTCGAGTGGCACTGCGCCAAGGTGACCCGCATCGAGACCGCGCGGGTCGCCGTCACCCCGCGCGACGTGAAGGACCTCCTGGAGCTGTACGGCGTGGCCGACCGCGACTATCGCGAGCTTCTGCTGCAGCTGTCCCGCCCGGCCCGGGAACGCGCGTGGTGGTCGGAGTACCGCGACATCCTGCCGGCCGGAAGCTTCGTCAGTCTGGAGTCCGAGGCATCGGTCCTGCGCAACTGGGAGCCGGTGGTCGTGCCCGGGCTGCTGCAGACCGAGGCGTACATGCGGGAGCTCTATACGGCCGCGCCACCCGGGAGCCTGCGCGCCTGCGTCGACCGGATGGTCTCCCTTCGCCTGGCCCGCCAGCGCCGATTGACCGAGGACCCGCCGCTCACGCTGCGCACCATCCTGGACGAGTCGGTGATCCACCGACGGATCGGCGGCGCCACCGTCATGACCGAGCAACTCCAACGCCTGGTAGCGGCCTCACACCTGCCGAACGTGAACTTGCGCATCCTTCCCCACGACGCCGGCGCGCACCCCCTGCTCGGCACGGCGGTGGCGATTCTCGAGTTCCGCGAGGCGTCCGACCTGGACATCGTCTACGTAGAGCAGTACCGAGGCACCCACCACTACGTGAAGCGCCCGGCCGAGGTCGCCCGCTGCCGCGACCACTTCGAGCGGTTGACCATCATGTGCCTCGACCAAGACCACACGATCGACCTCATCGAGCGGACCCTCGACCGGCAGGAGTGAACGACACGGACGTCGCGCCTCCCGCTCCGTACGATGTCGCGGCCGTCACGCCGCCGGGCCAGGAGCCGATTGCGCGCGAAGCACGACGGCCGCCGCACCCATGGCGGTCGACATGCTGCGCAGCGATGCGAGCCCCAGGTCGACCGCGTCGCTGGCCACCGGCATCGCCGTCGTCCGGATGCCTTCCCGGATCGGGCTCAGGAAGATCTCGCCGGCGTCGCTCAACTCGCCGCCGATGAGGATGCGATCCGGGTTGTTCACATTGACGACGGAGCCGAGCGCGATGCCGATGTAACGACCCGCCTCGATCACCAGGTTCTGTGCCAGGAAGTCGCTGGCCTTCGCCGCATCGACCAGCACCTTCAGGCTCTCGGGACGGTATCCGGCCTTTCGGGCCTGCGCCAGGATCACCGATCCCCCCGCGTAGAGCTCGAGGCAGCCGCGGCTGCCGCAGCGGCACGGGTCACCCCGATGGTCGAGGGTCATGTGGCCGAACTCCCCGGCAGTGCCGGCGGCGCCGCGGTACATCTCGCCGTTGATGACGAAGCCCGCGCCGATGCCCGTCGCCGCCTTCACGTAGATGAGGGTCTGGCCGGCTCGCCCGTCGCCGAAGACGTACTCGCCGAGCCCGCCCAGCGAGGCGTCGTTTCCGACCGCGACGTTCTTGTTCTGCAGGAAGCCGCCGAAAACCTGGCCGGGCATGAGCTCGGCCCACTCCGGCAGCCATGTTTTCGACCCGATGCGGCCGTCGAGCGTCAACGGCGCGGGAATCGCGAGCCCGGCGCCGATGAGATCCTCCGGAGCGCCGCCCACCGAGCCGAGCAGTTCGGTCGCGTCGCCGGCCGCCTCTCGCAGAATCTCGATCGGCCGATGATCGGCGTCCTCGTCCAGCAGCTTGGATCGATCATCGAGCTTACGATGGCCCGCGTCCACGATCACGACCCGGATGTGGCGCCGCCCGATGTCGACGCCCAGAACCAGCCCGGCGCGGCGAGCGAGACGGACGAGCGCCGCCGGCCGGCCGGTCGCGCCCTCGGGGGCCACGTCCTCCTCCGCCCAACCCTCGTCGATGAGCTCCCGGACGACACTCGACACCGTCGGCCGGGACAGATGGGTGGCGGCGACGAGCTCGGCCCGGGTGCTTTTCCCGCGGCGGCGCAGGACATCGGCCACCCGCAGCGCCGTCCGGCCGAGCGTGGCCATGGTGGCGGGCGGCCACGGGACCGACATCGGAACGGTCATGGGACCCATCGTCACCTCGACCTCCTCGACCGTCAAGGACGAACGAAACTCACCCAGGTTCGTTCGCATTCGATGTACGGATATGCCAAAAGAGCTGTCGATCTCCAGCAACTTTTGGAAGCTATTGACATATTGGAGTCGGCCGCTGACTCTGGGATGACAACTTCTCGGGCGCGGCCTCGATCATCGGCAGGACCACTCGATCGAGGGTCGCGTTCCCAACATCACCCAGGTGGGTCGACAGGGACCCGCACCATGCCTCCTGCCTTGAGCCCACCGAGCCAAGCGTGTCTCGGAGGGAACACATATGCGCAGGCCCATCGACTGGCAATGGATTTTGACTGTATTCGGCGTGCTGATTGCGGCAGCCGTCGTGTTCTTCGTTCCGGCTCTTCCCTACAAGTTGAACAACCTCGTGAGCGTCCTGCTGTTCTTCGCGTTCCTCGCCGCGCTCACCTGGCTGGTGTACGGCATCAGGCGCTGGCGGCGCGCCCCGGCGCAACGCGGACCTTGGACGCCGGCCGTCACGACCGTGGTCCTGTTCGCCGGCCTCGTGGTTGTCGTGGCTCCGCAGCAGGAGACCGGCTATGTCAACGTCAACTGCAAGTTCGGCGCCTGGGGCTTCGGCTACGGCACGGTCTGGGCCCGGATCGAGCCCGACGACAAAGAGGCGATCACCACCGTCACTATCAAATGGGGCCATTGGTACGGGCGCCCCGACCCCCGCCGGCTCACGGAAACCACCTACTTCACCTTCCTGAAGCGCGACTTCGCCAGCGGATCGGCCGACATCTCCGTCGATCCACCGGCAAAGATCACGTGCGGCGACGGGCGCCCGTCCGACGATCACCCGAGCATCCACATCACCGGGCCGCAGTGGAGCACCTCCCCGCCCGCCGCGCCGCAGCGCTCGCCCGGCCCTTCACCATCGACGCCGTCGCCGTCGCATTCCGCGCTGGTGAACGACGGCGATGACGCGATGGGTTGCGTCGGCGACGCGCGACGCGTCCATCAGCAGGCGGTCTACACGCCCGAGGGCAAACAACTGGGCGTCCTGGAGTTGCTTCAGTCGATCACCTGCGACGCGATGTGGGGCCGCCTCGCGATCGACCAGCAGGCACAGCCGGTGAAGGGTTGGGACGTCGCCCTCACCGTGATGCGCTCGGGAGACCAGCGGCGGGAAAGCTACCGCGCGCAGCTTCACACCACCGCCTTCTTCACCGGGCTTCTCCGTGACGACGGTTCCTGTTTCCGCGTGATGGCCACCGTCATGCCGGGCGTCGTTCACGCGCAGACACCCTGCGAGCGATGAGACAGCAATGCGAGGACTCTGTGACCGGCGGGAGTGACGCGGATGTGACAGCGGTCGGAAGGTGACCGCAATTGTTGGCACGATGGGTGGCATGACAGCAACCTGGAAGATCGAGCTCATTCCCGTGCCGGTTACCGACGTGGACCGGGCGAAGGCGTTCTATGAGCGGATCGGCTTCAACGCCGACCACGACTACAAGGTGCATGACGGGCTGCGGTTCGTGCAGCTGACGCCGCCCGGGTCGGCGTGCTCCATCGTGCTCGGCGAGGGCATCACGGAAAAGACGCCGGGCACGCAGGAGATCCAGATCGTGGTGGCCGACGCGCACGCCGCTCGCAAGCAGCTGCTGGAGGTCGACGTCGAGGCCAGCGACGTGGACGCGCAGCCGTGGGGCAACTTCGTCCACTTCCGCGACCCGGACGGCAACAAGTGGTCGCTGCAGGCGCTGGAGTCGCGGCCGAACGGCTGAGCGCCGATGGGTTGCCGTTCGCCTCGGACGGCAACCCACCATGATCCGCAGGCGGCGCTGATCTAGGATGACCCCCGCAACGATCAGGCTCGATACGGGGAGAACGGGATGTCGTACGGGGGTACGCCTGCGGTCCAGGAGATGGGACGGCCGCAGATCGTGGAGATCGGGGCCGCTCTGGTCGCGATCGTGGGAGTGATCGGCGTCGGACGGGTTGCCTACGGCGTCGTGGTGAACCTGCAGCAGGACGGCTGGACCACCGACACCCGGGCGCTGTTCCTCGCGCTCAACTCGGTCATGCTGATCTTCTCCGCGTTCATCCTGGCGGTCGGCTACCAGGTGCGCAAAGGGCGGACGTGGGCCTGGGTCGTGAGCCTGGCGATGATGCCGTTCTCGATCCTGTTCGGCCTGTTCGTGCTGCTCATCACCGTGGCGGCGGACGGCGTTCCGTGGACCGGGGCGGGCATCGCGCTGGCCTCGGCGGCGGCCCTGTTGACGCTTTCGGTGCCGCGCGACGCCCGTGCATATTTCAACCGCCGTGCGGCGCCGCCGGTGTGGGCGGGGATGTCGGTCCAGCCGGGGCAGCCTTGGCCGCCGGCGCCGGGCCAGCCGTGGGGACCGCCGCAGCAGTGGGGACCGGGCCAGCCGTCGGCGCCGGGCCAGCCGCCGGCGCCGGGCCAGCCGCCGGCGCCGGGCCAGCCGCCGGCGCCGGGCCAGCCGTCGGCGCCGGGCCAGCCGTCGGCGTCGGGTCAACCCTCAGGATCGGCCAACCCGCCGGCGTAGTCGGCGCAAGCTTCCGACTCGGCGCGGCGTTGCCGCGAGCGAGCCGCAGGACGCGGCCGCGCGGATCAGGAGCGATCTGAACGGGCGCTGCGCGCGGGACAAAGCGGTCGCGCCCATCGGCACGTGCCGGACGCGAGTAGGCCGGGCGCAGGACGGGCGGGCGGCCGGCGTGGATTGCGTGGGACGCGGTCACCAGTGGCGGCGGACCCATCGGCGGACCAGGGGTGGCACCACCCACGAGTAGACGCAGAAAGCGAGCCACGTCAGCGCGATCGGCAGGGCCACTGCCGGCTGGCCCAGCAGGCGGAGGGCGGAGATCAGGGCGACCACCGCGAGCCAGACCTTGAGGGCGCCGAAGCGGAGGATCGGGCGTAGCGGCAGCATCAGCGGGTGGGCCGCTACGCGCATCTCCAGGGCGGACTCGGCGTAGGAGTCGTCGGTGGGGTCCTCGGCCACGGCGCGGCGGAAGCCGTCGTAGGCGTGGCGGACCTGGCCTCGGGAGGCGCTCACGCCGCCGTGCAGGGCGTTGGCCACCGGGTTCGCGGGGTGGTTGGCGACGAACTCCTGGCTGATGCGCTGGGCCTCGCGGTCGTGGCCGGCGGCGTAGGCGACCTTGACCCTCGTCGCGTAGACGATGGGGGCCTGCGGGTCCTGGGCGGCTGCCAGGTCGACCAGCTTGGCCGCCTTCTCCAGCTGGCCCTCGCCGGCGCACAGGTCGGCGTAGGCGCAGAGCAGGTCGACGTCGTGCGGGGCCAGGGCCAGGCCGTCCAGCAGGATGCGCTCGGCCTGGGCGGAGTGGCCGGCGTCCTGTTCGGCTCGGGCCAGCCAGTAGAGCAGGTCGGGGTCGGGGCCGTTGGTGGCCAGGGCTGCCCGGGCGGCCTCGCCGGCCTCGGCCCACCGGCCGAGCTGGGCCAGGGCGGCGCAGCGCAGGCGGGCGGCGAACGGATCCATCACGTCGGAGGCCGGCAGAGTGGCCAGCGCAGTCAGGGCCTCCTGGGGACGGCCGACCTCGAGCATCGCCTGGGCGCGAGCCAGGACGGGCGACGGCGCGGTCATCGAGCCGGCCCCACGACGAGAGCGGGCAAAGGCGCGGCCATCGGAACCCGGCCGGCGATAAGAGCAGGCGCGGCCATCGGAGCCCGGCCGGCGATAAGAGCGGGCGCGGTCATCGGACCAGGCCGAAGATGAGGATGGCCTCGAGGAGGCCCCAACCGATGGCGGCCAGGAAGCCGGGGCCGACCAGGCTTGCCGGCTCGCCGCCGCGGAAGACGTAAGCGCGGAAGGGGCGGCGCTCGAGGGTGGCCACCACCAGAGCCACGAGCACACCCGCGACCGAACCGAGCAGGCGCAGGGCGGAGCTGCCGTCGATGGCGGCGCTCAGGGCCAGCCGGGCGCCGAAGCCGAGCACGCCGGCGGCGACGATGGCCAGCAAGGTGGCGCGAGGCAGGGCCAGGCGGCGGGCGTTGAGGAAACCCAGGGTGGCGGCGGCCAGCGGGCCGCCGAAGAAGGCCGGATAGAAGATGGAGTCGGGGCGCCACGGCGGTTTGGCGGAGGGTTCGCGCTCGCGGATCGTCGGGCTGAACAGCTCGTCCTGCATCGGTCCCCCGTACCCCCTCGATCATGACCGGCGGGGCATAGCCTAAACGCTATGCCCCGCCGGTGGGTTACCGAGCGTACGGGGCGACCGTCACTCGGTCGATGACCGGTGCGTACTTCGAGCGGAGCAGCACGTCCGGCCAGGTGTCCGAGGCATACGTGGTGCCGTCGAAGTTGGGCAGTTCCGCCGAGGAGAAGCGGATCGCGTTCTGTCCCTTCCGCAGCTGTACGGGGATGGTCAGCTCCCAGAAGTTGTTGTCGTGGAAGCTGTGCGGGAAGTTGACCCGCTTGGCGGCGGCGCCGTTGACCGCGATGTCGGCGTGCCGGACGAGCGGGTCGGGGTTGTAATGGGTGGCTACCGCCTGTTCGGGGTTCGAGTAGCGGACGCGCAGGGCGTAGGTGCCCGCCCGGTCGGCCTTCACGTCGAAGGTGAGCGTGCTGTCGCCGGTGATCCCGGTAACTGCCGCTCCCCCACTGGCCAGGGATTTCGCAATGACGGCGGCGGTGCCGGTGCGGGTCGCGTCCTCGGCTTCGTAAGCCTTCGCCGGCAGAGCGCCGGGACCCTCCGCCGTCAGGGTGCCGGGACGCACCGAGAGCTTGTCGACGAGCGCGCCGAGGCCGGTGGCGGTGACCGTGACCTTGTTGATGCCGCCCGAGAGCGAGACTGCTACGGGCCTGGCCGCGGGGACGTCGACGCCGTTGACCGTCATCTTGGCGGAGCCGGCCGCCACGTCGAGGTCGAGGACGGCTCCGGCGTCGGTCTTGGAGTAGACCCAGAAGGTGGCGGTGCCGCCGCGGGCCAGCGCCGCGCCGCCGGAACCGGACGACCGGCGCGGCAGGCCGTAGACGGGCGAGCCTTTGTGAAGATCCGACAGCTCAGCCTCGTACGTCTGCGTGCTTGCCTTGGGGTTTGGCAGGGAGAGGGCGATGCGGTCGATGATCGCGTCGCCCCGCGTGGTTGTGACGCCGTCGAGGCTCCGGGCGGCCAGGGAGATCGTGTGGACGCCCGCGGTCAGCTCGACCGTGGTGTCGGTGTGGTCCCAGACGACCCACTTGTAGCCGAGCGGAAGGAAAATTTCCTGCTCGGCGGCGCCGTCGACGCGGAGGAAGACGTTGGTCGGGCCGTTCTCCTGGATCAGTGGATAGGTGTTGAGAGAGTTCGCGAAAACGCTGAGGTCGTAGCGGCCGGCGGTGGGGACGTCGACGGTGAAGCTGAGCACGCCGTCGCTGCCGGTGCGCAGGCCGCCGACGTCGTAACCGCCGGAGGTGTAGAACTTCGAGACGTCGGCGGTGGAGCCTTCGGGGCCGTTCTTGCTGTATCCGCCGCCCGTGTAAGCAGCGTCCTCGGCTTCGTAAGATCCCTGCCACAGCGTGGGCACCGGCGTTGTGCCGGCAGTGTCGCCCGACGGCGTCAAGATCAGCTCATAAGCGGATGATTCCACCAAGCCGGCCATCTCCACCGTGACAACCCCGTCGACGACCTTCACGTCGCGCGACGACAGCAAGCGGGGCGGAGCGGAATCACCGATCTGCCCGGTCCACGGAATCTCGCGAATCCAAGCGTGCACAGTCTTGCCGAAAAGTTTCGCGGGAACATTCGTGAAACGCAGATACCCGGCCCCGGCCGAGCCGCCGAAAATGGCGCGAGCCTGACGCTTCGCCCGATCGAGGGTGGCGACCGCCTGCATCGTGTAGTTCTGGCCGGGATACGGCGGACTCACCGCGACAGTTTGGCCGGTCATCCCGCCGTACGCGTTGAACAGCCACCATTGCCCGTTGCCGCGATTGGCCTGCACCGCCGAGTCGGAAATGTTTCCGTCGATGTTCCAGTACGCGATGTCGGCGTCCACCTTCGACTCCTCGATCGCCGAGATCCACTGGATCATCTGCCCGGGCACCGAGGTGTGGTAGTTGAACGCGTACTCGTTGATGTTGATCGGCAGTTTGACGCCGGGCAGCAGCGAGCTTTCCCAGGCGCGGTACTGCGCCACGCTCTGCCGCACCTTCTCCGGGTGGCTCAGCTCGTGCCAGGTGATCACGTCGGGCAGCGTGCCGGCGTCGCGAGCGTGCACGAGGAAGCCCTGGACCTGGCTGTAGAGGATGCTGGTATTGGGGCCGGCGATGCGCGCGGCCGGCATCTTTCCTTTGATCAGCCGATAGGCCTGGTCCCACGCCGCGAAATAGTCGGCGGGGTTGTTGAGCCAGCTCACGCCGTTGTAGGACCACTCACCCGTGCCGAACATGTTGCCTTCCGGCTCGTTGAACGGCACGAACACGAGGCGCTTCTGATAGGCGGCGGGCATGGTCAGCGCCTGATCGACCTGAGTGGCGATCTTCTGCATGTACGTGGAAAGTTTCGCGGCCGGTGTCGCGCCCGGCCATTGGTAGGGAAAGCCGCGGTGGATGTCGGTCATGTAGACGTAGACATCGCCGCCGGTGCTGTCGGCCAGCGGCTTGACCACTTCGAGCGCGTCGGCGCCCGGGTGCTGCGGCCCGTCCTGCGCCTTGGTCGAGACGGTGCGCAGATGCATGCCCTCGATCAGGTTGTTGGTGGGCACGCCCTCGCCGTAGAGGCCATAGAGCGAGCCAGACGCGCCGCCGTGGAACGCGCCGGTGGTCTTGCCGAGGTCGATCGTCATCTCGCCCTCGCGGATGACCGTGACCGTCGCGCTCACCGCGAACTCGCCGGCTTTCCCGGCGACGGCGAAAGTTCCGCGCTCGGCGTAGGAAGCCGGGTCCACCGCGTCCCAGACGATCGGCAGGTCACGGTCGTAGCCGTCTTCGAAGTGAGCTCGGACGGCCGCCGGAAGTGCCGGTTTTGTCCCCACGGTCGCGCGCAGGGCAAATGCGGCCTGCGTCAATCCGGTCACCGCCGGCGGCGAGATGCCCAGATCGGCAGGGGTGAGGGCGGCGCCGTAAACGCGGAAGTCGTCGATCGCGCCGTCGAAGAGCGGGTCGGCGTAGAACGAGCGCCCGATGAAGCCGGCGCTGGTCGCGGCGGCATCCAGGAGCTGGCCCGCGGTCACCGTCGTGGTCACGCCGGCGACGGCGGCGCCGTCGAGGTACGTCGTCAGCCGGTCCGCCGTCGTGTCGAGGGTGACGGTGAGCGTCTTCCACGCGTTCGCCGGCAGCGCGGCCGACCCCGTGACCTGCGCTTCCGCTCCCGCGAAGTTCGCGGTGATCGCCGTGCGCAGCAGGCCGTCGCCGTTGTAGGGCGTGGTGAACAGGTAGCGGCTGGTGTCCTTGCCCAGCGCGAAGATCCACTGCCAGGGCGCGGTCGTCCCGTCCCAGCGCACGCGCGCCGAGACGGTCAGGTCCGTGCGGCCGTCGAGGATCGCCTTCGGCAACGTCACGTACGCCCCGGCGGAGGTGGGCGCACCGCCGGGGAGTTGGAGGGCGCCGTCGACCAGGGCGGCGGTCGCGCCGTTGACCAGGACGCCGTCGAGGCCGTTGCCGGACACGTCGCGGATGACGCCGCCGGCCAGGTCGTCGTTGTCGAAGCTGTAGGCCACGATCGGAGTGGGCGTGGCCGCGGCGGCCGGCGTGGCCACCAGCGGTACCGCGATCAGGGGCGCGATCAGGAAACTGAGAAAACCTTTTCTCACCGAGTCACCTCGTGCCGGGGGTAGGTTTCGCCCACGTTACGAACGTTCGGCGAGCACCGTCAATATCCTGGAAGGAAAAGGTTTTCCGAACCAGGGCGTAGGTTGGGGCGATGACGTCGTTCGCTCTGGTGGGCTTCGGGTGGCGGGCCGCAACTTTCTGGCGGGTCGCGCAAGGACTGTCCGATGTGACGTGCGCGGGCGCGGTCGTCCGCTCGCCCCGGGCGCTGCCGGTCCCGGCGTTCACGTCGCTCGACGAGTGCCTCCAGCAGGCGCGGCCCGACTTCCTGGTGACGGCCGTGCCGCGGGCCGCGAACCCCGATGTCATCCGGGCGGCCGTCGCGAAGGGCGTACCCGTCCTGGCGGAAACCCCGCCGGCGCCGGACCTCGACGGTCTCCACGCGCTATGGCGTGAGGTGGGCGCCGAGGGCCTGGTGCAGGTGGCCGAGCAGTACCTGTTGATGCCGTCGCACGCCGCCCGCCTCGCCGCCGTGCGCACCGGCATCATCGGCACGCCCACCCAGGTGCAGGTCTCGTCGACGCACCAGTACCACGCGGTTTCGATCATCCGGGGCTTCCTCGGCGCCGGCGACGCGACCGCGACCGTGCGGGCGACCCGGACCGTCGCGCCGCTCGTCGACCCGCAGAATCGTCAGGGCTGGACCGGCGACACCGAGCCGAAGCCGGCCACCACCACGATCGCCACGCTCGATTTCGGCGAGGGGCGCAGCGGCGTCTACGACTTCACCACCAATCAGTCGCGAAACTTGCTTCTCTTCCGGCGCCTTCTGGTCCGCGGGACGCACGGCGAGCTGCGCGACGACGAGATCCTGCACATGCCAGAGGCACAGACCATCACGCGTACGGCGTTGGTCCGCCGCCAGACCGGCCACGACCTCGACCTCGACGGCTTCGACACGCAAACCATCACGCTCGGCGACGACGTCCTCTATCGCAACCCGTTCCCGGGCCGCCGCTGGAACGACGACGAAATCGCCACGGCAACGTTGCTCACGGCGATGGCAAATTGGGTGCGTGGCGACGGCCCGGAACCCTATCCGCTGGCCGAGGGCATCCGGGACCATCTGATCGCCCTGGCCGTCGAGGAATCGGCCGACAGCGACAAGACGATAGTGGCGAGAGGGATGTGAACTATTCCGGTCGGCACGGTCAAATCCGGGGCACACTACGCGCCGCGCATGCCGCGTGCGGCCTTCAGGTTGCCCGGAGAGGCTTAACCGTCGTTCAATTCCGGGGTGGGAGACATGCTGGGACGCATCCGGGACGGGCTGATCGGGGCCGGGCAGGTGCTGGACGGGCCGTTCGGGCCGCGGCGCATCACGTACGCGGACTACACCGCGTCCGGGCAGGCGCTCGATTTCGTCGAGGAGTTCATCCGCGATCAGGTGCTCGCGCGGTATGCGAACACGCATACCGAGGCGTCCGCGACCGGCGCGCAAACGATGGCGCTGCGCGAGGAGGCCCGGTCGATCATCCATCGCAGCGTCGGCGCAGGGCCGGAGCACGTGGTCATCTTCTGCGGGTCGGGGGCGACCTCGGCGGTGGCCAAGCTGGTCGGCATTCTCGGCCTCCGCGTTCCGGAGGCCCTCGATGACGCGTACGACTTGAGCACCCGTATCCCGGCCGGGGAGCGCCCGGTCATTTTCGTGGGGCCCTACGAGCACCACTCCAACGAGTTGCCGTGGCGGGAGTCGATCGCCGACGTGGTGGAGATCGAATCCGATCACACCGGGCATGTCGACCTCGACGCCCTGGCGAGCGCGCTCACCGCGTACGAGAATCGGCCTTTGCGAATTGGCAGTTTTTCCGCCGCGTCGAATGTGACCGGAATCCTGACCGATACGGCCGCCGTCTCGCGCGTGCTGCGGGAGCACGGCGCCCTCTCGATCTGGGATTACGCGGCCGCCGGCCCCTATGTGCCGATCGCGATGGCGGACAAGGACGCGATTTTCGTGTCGCCACACAAGTTCGCGGGCGGGCCGCAGACGCCCGGCGTTCTGGTCGTCGACCGGCGACTGCTCACGAATCGGGTGCCGATCGTTCCCGGCGGCGGCACGGTGGCCTATGTCGATCCGACCGGGCACCGTTATCTCACCGATCCGGTCGCGCGCGAAGAGGGCGGGACGCCGGCCATCGTCGAGTCCATCCGGGCTGGTCTCGTCTTCTCGGTCAAGGACGCGGTCGGGACCGCCCTGATCGCGGACCGTGAGAAAGAGTTGTGGGAACGGGCGCGGGATCGGTGGGGCTCGGTGCCGGAGATCGAGATTCTCGGCGACCTCGAGGCGGAACGGCTGTCGATCGTGTCGTTCCAGGTGCGGGCCGGCGAGAAATATCTGCACCACAATTTCGTGGCGGCCCTGCTCAACGACGTGTTCGGCATTCAGGCGCGCAGCGGGTGCTCGTGCGCCGGGCCGTACGGGCATCGGCTGCTCGGCATCGACGAGGCGCACTCCCGGGAGTTCCGCGGGGAGATCATCGACGGCTGGGAAGGCATCAAGCCGGGCTGGTCGCGGCTCAACTTCAACTACTTCATCTCCGACATCGTGGCCGATTACGTGATGTCCGCGGTCGCGCTGATCGCCCAGTGCGGCGCTCGGCTGCTGCCGGAGTACCGCTTCAACCCCCGCACCGGCATCTGGGCGCACATCCGGCACGTCCCGCCGTCGGTGCACCTGGCCGACCTGCGGCTTCTCCCGGACGGTTCGGTGACGACGCCGGCCGTCTCCCCGATCCGCGCCGGGGAGGACGCGCTGGCGGGCTACCTGCGCGAGGCGGAAGAGATCATGACCTCGCGGCCGGTGCCGGTCGACGGAACGCGCCTGGACTTGCCGCCGGCTTTCGAGAAATTGCGCTGGTTCCTGCTGCCGGACGCCTGCCTCACCGCGCCGTGACGACCACCTTGCCCAGCGCGCGGCCCTCGCCCACGTGGGCCAGCGCCGCGGGCGTCTCGTCCAGCGTGAAGGTCCGGTCGATGTGGATGGCGAGCTCGCCCTTCACGCACATGGCCGCGACCGGCTCGAAATGCGCCGGCCCCTCCTTCACCGCCAGCACGCCGATGCGACGACCGGTGACCAGGCCCGCCAGCCCGCCGATCGTCAGCACGCGCAGCAGCGCCGAGACGTCCCCGCCGACGCACCGATAACGGCCGCCGGGCGCCAGCGCCCGTCGATAGGCGAAGACCGAGCGATGGGCCACAAGATCAAGGATGAGATCGTACGGGCCGGAGCGCGTGAAATCCTCGGTCCGGTAATCGATCACCGCGTCGGCGCCGAGCGAGCGCATGAAGTCGAGCTTGCGCTCGTTGTCCACGCCGGTCACGTGGGCGCCGGCCCGCTTGGCGAGCTGGATCGCGAAGGCGCCCGACCCTCCCCCGGCCCCGTTGATCAGCACGCGCTTGCCGTCCGCGCTGCCCGCCGTGCCCTGCAGCGCGATCACGCCCGCCTGCGGAATCGTCGACGCCTCGGCGAAGGAAAGTTCGGCCGGCTTGACCGCGAGCACTTTCTCCGGCGCGATCGCGAACTCGGCGAAGCCGCCCTTGAGCCCGAGGTTGTCGCCGTACACCTCGTCGCCGGGCCGGAACCGGGTGACCCCGCCGCCGACCGCCTCGACCACGCCCGCGATGTCCGACCCGAGCGTCGGCCGGGCCGGCGTCCGCAGCCCGCCGATCCGCGAGTACAGCGGCGTTCCCCGCATCGTTTCCCAGTCGCTCAGGTTCAGCGACGTGGCCTCGACCCGAACGAGCACCTGCCCGTCCGCGGGCGCCGGCGTCTCGACATTCTCGACCCGAAGAGCCTCGGGCGGACCGTACCGGTGATGGACAACCGCTTTCACCCCGTCAGAATGGCGACCGTGACCGTACAGATCAAGGCTCTCGTCGATCCCGCCCGCGCCCCTTCGTCGCGGCGCCTGGTCTGGCTCGCCACCGGCCCGGACGACCGCCCGCTGGGCACCGCGTTCCTGCGGATCCCGGCCGACGGCGGCACCGCCGATCTGCGACTCACCGTGCACCCGGCGGAACGGCGCGCCGGCGTCGGCACCCGCCTGCTGGCCGCCGCCCTAGCCGCCACCTCCGGCGCCGTGCTCACCGAGCCGGTCGAGGAGGACTCCCCTGGCGACCACTTCTGCGCCGCCCGCGGCCTGCGCCCGGTGCTCCGCCTGACCTACACCCGCCTTGCGCTCGACGCTCCCGTCGCCGCCGAGCCCGTTTCCGGCTATCGCCTTATCCATTGGGTGGGCGCGACGCCGCCCGAGCTGGTGGAAACTTTCGTGCGGGCCCGCCACGCCATGGACGACATGCCCATGGACGACGCCGACTACGTCCCCGACGTGTGGGACGCCGACCGCCTCCAGTTCGTCACCCAGGCGGTGGCCGACCGGGGCGAGTTCCTCTGCATCACCGCCGCCCTGACCACCGAGGGCGACATGGCGTCCTTCACCGAGCTGGTGGTCCCCGCCGACGGCGCCGGCGACGCCCAGCACTACGGCACCGGCGTCCTGCCCGAGCACCGCGGCCGCGGCCTGGCCCGCTGGATGAAGGCCGAACAGATCGGCTGGGTCCGCACCCGCTTCCCCGCCCTGACCGGCCTGCTCGCCGACACGGCCGACAGCAACACCGCCATGCGCCGCGTCAACGAGTCCCTGGGCTACCGCCCCACCCACCGCAGCATCCTCTACCAGCACAACGGCTAGGGCGGGCCCAGGTGGGTGCGCTCGCCCTCGTGGTCGAGGATGCACAGGATCTCGGCCGCGCCCGAGCTCACGCCGAAAGCGTGCGGCACCATCGTCGAGAACTCGGCCGCCTCGCCCTCGCGCACCAGGATCGTCCGCTCCGCCAGCCGCAGCACGATCGTGCCGGACAGCACGGTGAACCAGTCCCGCCCCGGATGCACCCGCAGGTCGGCCGGCACCGGGCGGGTCACCCGCATCTTCGCGACCGTGGCCGGCGCGCCCTCGCGGGAGAGCAACCAGGTCGTGATGCCGCGGGCGTCGTCGCAGTGCGGGCGGATCACCACGTCCTCGTCGCGGCCCGACTCGACCAGCTGATCCAGCGTCGTGCCCAGCGCCCGCGCGATCGGCGCCAGCTGGTCGAGGGCGATCCGCCGGTGGCCGGTCTCGATGCGGCTCAGCGTGGACGGGCTCAGATAGCTGCGGGCGGCCAGCTCGTCCAGCGACCAGCCGCGCGCGACCCGCAGGCCGCGGATGCGTTGCCGGACCAGCGCGTCCAGTTCGCCGTCTTGCGTCATACGCAAGAGTGTATGCCAAGTACGCAAGGAGGCGGTAGCGTCGGCGGCATGGCACACCAGCACATGACCGAGATGCTCGATCTCGACGCCGAAGTCCTGCACGACTTCCACCGCGAAGTGATCTCCTGGGCCGGCTCCCTCGTGCCGGCGACCGGGAAGGCCCGCGTCGTCGACCTCGGCGCGGGCAGCGGCACCGGCACGCTCGCCCTGGCCCGGCAGCTGCCGGCGGCCGAGATCATCGCGGTCGACGTCGACGAGGAGATGCTCGCGCACCTGCGCCATCGCGCCGGCGGCAACAGCAACATCCGTACGGTGCAAGCCGACCTCGACGGCGACTGGCCCGACCTCGGCCCGGCCGACCTCGTCTGGGCCTCCGCCTCGATGCACCACCTCAAGGATCCCGACCGCACGCTCGGGCAGATCCACGACCTGCTGCGGCCCGGCGGCGCGGTCCTGATCACCGAGCTGGACTCGTTCCCCCGCTTCCTGCACAACGATGCCGAGGAGCGCGGCCACGCCGAGATGGACCGCATGCGCCACGAGGCCGGCCTGCACATGCACGAGGACTGGGGCGCGCGCCTGCGCAAGGCCGGCCTCGAGACACGCAAGCGCCGCTTCGACATCGAGCTCCGTCCGCCACTGCCGGCGAACGCCGTCCGCTACGCCGAGGTCACCCTGCTTCGCATGCGCGAGCGGCTCGCCGACCGCCTCAGCCCGGCCGATCTGGCCGCGCTCGATGCCCCGGGCCCCGACGACCTGACCATCCGCACGACCCGCCTGGTGTGGTCGGGCGTCAAAGCCGCGTGAAGGAGGTGACGGGCGGCCTCCCGAGGTGACCGCCCGTCACCGGTGGCGTCAGCGCAACGCGTACGCCCGGATGACCGTTTCGGTCACCGTGTTGCCCTTCGTGTCGGCCGACGAGG
Organism: Actinoplanes sp. CA-142083; assembly: GCF_050942195.1. NCBI lineage: Bacteria > Bacillati > Actinomycetota > Actinomycetes > Micromonosporales > Micromonosporaceae > Actinoplanes > Actinoplanes sp. CA-142083. Next base: position 3,858,601 of record NZ_CP192076.1, on the reverse strand, counting down.
CCCGCAGCGACGCGAACGCCGCGCCGCGCGGGTGCTGCACGGTCGCGACCCGGTGGTCACCGGAGCCGCGCAGCGACGCCGGCTTCCAGGTCTTGCCGTCGTCGAAGGAGACCTCGACGCGCAGCGACCTGACCTGCCCGGCCGACGAGCCGGGCTGCCGCTCGACCGTCACCGGGATCTCGTAGCGGCACCCGGCCGGCGCCGTGTTCCGGTCGTCGAGCCGCGGGCTGAACCGGACCGTCGAGACCGGCAGCCGGCGGAACGCCTCGCCGTCCACGTGGCCCGACCGGAACGTCCACACACCACTCACCGAGGTGCTGAGCGTGTGCGGAGCGCTACGGGTGGACTTGGCCTCGAGGCGGTAGGTGGCCGTTCCCGGTGGCACGTCGTAGTCGGTGCCCTCGCCGAGCTTCGTGTTCCCGCGGTAGAGGGCGATGGATTCGTCGTCCACCGTGGACCCGCCGGGATGCCCCGCCCCGTCGCCGAACATCGGCACGTACGCGATGATGTGATCTTGTGTTCTTGTCACCCAGAACCCTTCCCACGGAGGCTGCGTGACGTTGGGTCCGAAGACCGCGCCGTTCCAGGCCTGCGGGTAGGTGCGGCCGGCGCGCAGGGCGGTGCGGCCGCTGGTCTGCTCACTGAGCCACTCCGGGAAGTCGTCGCCGACGGCCGGCAACTCCTGCATGAAGTCGCCGATCCAGGGTGCTTCCGTGTTGACGTACTCGGTGCGGCGGAACGGCAGGTCGAACGGCACGAAGGTCATCCAGCCGCCGCTGTTCTCGGTGTATTGCGCCATGTTCCCCTTGGCGCCCTCGGCTCCGGTGGCCTCGGCGGCGAAGCTCGACTTGATGACCGCCAGATCCTTCAGCCTCGGCGCCTTGACCAGGCCCGCGAACATCTTTCCGGGACTGAAGTACGCGAGATCGACAGTGTAGGAGCTGTTCCGGTACGTCTCCTGCGGCCCCGGGTCGGCGAACGAGCCGTTCACGCTGCCCACGAAGAGCGGGCTGGACACCTCGTTGATCCGGCCCGCGTAGAGCGAGTCGAACGTCAGGCCGAGCAGGCTGGCCGAGATGCCGAAGTCCTCGCCCGTCCAGTCGCCGTTGACCGCGGCGAGCAGCGTGCCCGCCCCGGACTGCGGCGGCGTGACCCGCACCGCCTTGGCCTTGCGCGCGTCCGCGGCGATCGTCATGGCCTTGCCGACGACGAGCTCGCTCGCGACGATCATGCTGACGTCGTCCTCGCCGTTGTTGATCCAGGCGAACGCGCCGTAGCGGCCCTTGGGCAGGCGCAGCTTGGCGACCGGCTCGGCGGTGAAGACGTCGAACGACTCGAACGTGTCGAGATTGAACAGCGCCATGTAGTGGTCGGCGTTCGGGGTGCCGTCGCGGTTGGTGAACTCGATCGTGACGTCGTAGCTCTCCACCTCCTTGTCGACGCCGAGCGGGGTCTGCACCTGGATTCCGCCGGGCGCCGTGGCGGTCAGGTAGCCGCCGACCGGGCCATCGGGGACCGCCGTGGTGTTGGTGTTCGCGGTGACCGTGGTGGATGCGGTGCCGCCCGCCGGGACGGTCAGGTGGGTGTCGGCCACAGTGAACGGCGCCTGTGTCTGATTTATCGTGATTTCCGCGGCCTGATCGCCCGAATTGCGATAGGTCACCGTCTTGGTCACCTGCTTGTCGTCACCGTGCGGCCACGCCTGGATGCCGAAGCTCAGGCTGCCCTCGTCCGCCGTGACGGTCTGGGTGATCTCCCGGGCCACGTCGACCCGCCCCGCGCCCTGGTCGAACGCGTTCACGCCCGCGGTCGGCTTCGCCGAGCCCATCAGCGTGTTCTTGCGCAGCTTCGACGACCACGCCGGGTGCTCCTGCGTGAGGATCGCCGCCGCGCCCGCCACATGCGGGGTCGCCATCGAGGTGCCCGACAGCGACACGTACCCGTCGACCGGCGCCGGGTCCCCGATGAATCCGTTCTTGGCCTTCGCCGCCACGATGTCCACGCCCGGCGCGGTGATGTCCGGCTTGAGCGCGTGGTCGCCCGCGCGCGGCCCGCGGCTCGAGAAGCTCGCCAGCTGGTCCTCGTCGTCGACCGCGCCGACCGAGAGCGCGTCGTCGGCCGTGGACGGCGAGCCCACCGTGCCCTTGCCGCCGTCGTTGCCGGCCGCGATCACGAACAGCGTGTCGTACTGCGCGGTCAGGTCCTGCACCGCCTGCTCGAGCGGATCGATCTCCGGCGTGTCGAACCCGCCCAGGCTCATGTTGATCACGGGCGCGTTCGCGGCGGCCCACGCCATGCCGGCGAGGATCGCCGAGTCGTCGCAGAACTCGGTCTCGCACACCTTGCCGATCAGCAGCTTGGCGCCCGGCGCGACACCCTTGTAGCGCCCGCCCGACGCCGCGCCCGTCCCTGCGATGATCGAGGCCACGTGCGTGCCGTGCCCCACCTCGTCGTCGACGGTCGCCGTGGTCGTGAAGTTCTGCGTCCCCGCGATCTGCCCCGCGAGGTCCGGGTGCGTCTGGTCGACGCCGGTGTCCAGGATGGCCACCTTCACGCCCGCACCGTCGTATCCCGCCTGCCACGCGGTCGGCGCCCCGATCTGCGGCACGCTGACATCCAGGCTGATCTTGCGCTTGCCGTCCAGCCACACCTTGCTGATGCCCGGCCGCAACGCCTCACCCTTGGTGAGCGACGACCATAGCGAGACACGCTCGGTGAGGTCGGCGCGGGCCGCGAGGGTGGTCAGGGCCGGGAGGTCGCGCGTCACTCGCGCTCCGCCCGCGGTGGTCGCGCTGCGTGCGACGCTTGCGCTGTTCTTCCCGTACGAGATGAGCAGGCGCAGATCTCCGCTCGAGTCGAGCAGGCTGACGTCGAAGAGGCGCTTGTCCACCTGCCCGGCCCGCAGCAGCCCGAGCGCGTCGGACGGGATGACGTACCGATGGTTGCCGATCGTCTGACTCAGGAAGCGAATCTTCTGCCGCCCCGGCCCCGGCGTGACCGAGGCGTTCTTCCCGCGGATCGTCACCCGGTCGCCGGTGATCAGCGTGACCGTGGTGGGCTTGACGGCCGTTGCTTTGCTACCGGCGGTTGCCTCGCCGGCCGGCGCCGCTACCGCGGGCGCTTGCAGTGCGGTGACGGTGAGTGTCGCAACAAGCAGTACGGCATGCAGTCTTCGTCGACGCATCGCGTGCCTCCCCGTGCCGGGCCCCTCCCGGCTCCGCATAGACACTTGCAAATGCGTGCAACCTGCGCGACTAGTCTCGGCGCTATGGCCCTTGATCCAGATGAGTTCTACGACCACGCGCTCGCCGCCGCCGACGACGAGCGCCGGCTCCCCCTCGCCCGCATGACCGGCTGGGACATCAGCCCGTTCGAGCAGGACGGCCTGCGCGTCTCCCCGTTGCGCCCGCCGGTCGTGCCCGAGCCCGCCCGGCACGGCGAGGACCCGGCCGACTGCAAGATCTGCCGGGCGCGGGACGAGGGCATCTGGTTCACCGAGAACTGGCGCTTGGCCCGAGTCACCGGCGTCGGCGTCCCGCTCGCGCTCATGCTGTATCCACGCGACCACCACGACCTGGCCGACCTGCCCGACTCCCTCGCCGCCGAGCTCGGCCTGCTGACCACCCGCATCGTCCGCCACATGCAGGCCGTGCCACACATCTCCCGGGCCCACGTCTACCGCATCGGGGACGGGGCCGCGCACTTGCATTTGTGGTTCTTCGCGCGTCCGCTCGGCCAGTCCCAGCTGTACGGTTCATGGCTGGTCGTCTGGGACGACCTCCTGCCGGAGCACCCGGCCGACATCGCCGACGCTGACGCGGCCACCGTGGCGGACGCGCTCGTGGCGTCCCACGGAGGCAGCCGCTCACCCGTCGCCTGACCCAGCGGCCGCCGCGCCTTGATGACTTGCCGTCCGCTCCGAACGGCGACTCATCAAGCGCTCGCGCCGTTCAGGGCCGGCCGCAGACTGGGGCCGGGTTTGCCGGGCGAGCTTGATGATTTGCCGCTCGCTCCGAGCGCTGATTCATCAAGGTCTCGCACCTGCAAGGCGCGCCGGAGCCTGGAGCCCGGCCTGCCCGCGAGGTTGATGACTTGCCGCTCAACCCGAACGGCGATTCATCAAGGTCTCCCGCCACTCAGGAAGCGCCGCAGACTGGGCTCGACTTGCCCGCGAAGTTGATGACTTGCCGCTCACCCCGAACGGCGATTCATCAAGGTCTCCCGCCACTCACGAAGCACCGCAGACTGGGGCACCGCTTGCCGGCAGGGTTGATGACTTGCTGCTCGCTCCGAACGGTGAGTCATCAAGGTCTCGCCGGCGCGAGCTCGCCGCCATGGCCGAGGCAGTTGTCCACAATCGCGGGTTGTCCACAGGCAAACACGGCCCGTCCCATGACCGCGCCCGTTTTCCTGGAGAATGGCCTGCGGGGGCTTCCCCCAGGGAGGGCGGGCCGTGAGCAGGGCCGGCCGTGAGCAGGGCCGTGGGCGCGGCCGTGAACGGGGCCGTGAGGGTGGAGCCGCGAGGGCGAGGCCGTGAGGCCGTGAGCGCCCGACGACGAGCGTGAAGCGCGCGGACGGCATGGTGAGCCCCGGTCTCGGGCAAGCGGGTGTAGATTCCCCGCCGCGACGGTCTCGACGGGGAGGGTTCGAACGGGGAATGGACGCCAGTACCGAGGAACTTCGACACGCGCATGACGTGCTCTCCGAGTGGTATGCGAAGAACCTGGACGGGCTGCTGGAGAGCATGCCGGTCGAGCGGGCGATGCTGGACCTGTTCGCCGAGATGACGCTGGCCGTCGGCGTGGAGGTCGCGGACGTGGGCTGCGGCACCGGGCGCCTTCTCCCCTATCTCGCGGGCCGTGGCCTGTCACCTCGCGGCGTGGACCTCTCGCCCGGGATGGTCGAGGTGGCAGAACGGGACAACCCAGGCTTCGCCTACGAGGTCGCCGACCTGCGGGAGCTGCCGTTCGAGGACGCGTCGCTGGCCGGGGTGGTGTGCTGGTTCTCGCTGATCTACCTGGCGCCGGACGCCAGGGTTACTGCCTTCGCCGAGCTCGCCCGGGTGGTGAAGCCGGGCGGATACCTCGTGACCGCGTTCAAGCACGGCGACGGCAACGTGCACCGCAACCTTCCCGGCGGCCGCGTCGAGAGCTTCGGCATCGACTTCGACCGGTACTGGCTCTCGGCCCGCGAGATGGAGGACCGTTTCGCGGCCGCCGGGTTCGAGCTCATCTTCCAGGGCAGCACGCCACCCGAAGGGTCGGAGCCCTCGTACGGGTACATGCTGGTCCGCAAAGGGGTCTAGGAAGCGGCGCGGCGGGCGGCCCAGGTAACCATCACGGTGCAGACGGCGGTGAGGGCCAGCGTTGCCATGGTGATGGCGTTCTCGAAGCTGTGCGGGCTCGCGCCGACGTCCGTCAGGGAGCCGGTGAGCGCCGCCGCGACGATGGTGCCGGTGACGGCCAGGCCGATGCTGCTGGCGATCTCCTGGCTGGTGTCGGTGAGGGCGGCGCCGATCGACTGCCGGTCCTCGGGGAGGCCGCGCATCACCGTGACGGACGCGATGATCATGACTACGCGCATTCCGGCGGCGGTGAGGACGAGCGCGACGGCGATCCAGGCGTAGCCCTGGCGGCCCATCAGCGCGTACAGGAGCAGGCCGGCGATGACCGCGGCGGCGCCGAGCGGGCCGGCGCGGTGGGTGCCGAGCTTGTCGACGATCTTCTCGACGAACGGGCCGAGCGCGAGCATGGTGATGATCTGCGGGAGGTTGCCGAGCGCGGCCTCGGCCGGCGACCAGCCCCAGACGAGCTGCAGCTGGAGGGTGACGCTGTAGGTGAGGGCGGCCAGGCCGAGGCCGAGCGCGCCCTGGTAGGCGAGGCTCGCGGACACCTGCGGGCGCTTGATCAGGGCGAAGTCGAACATCGGGTGGGAGGTGCGCTTTTCCCGTACGACGAAACCGATCGCGCTGAGCAAGGCGCCGACGGCGGCCAGCCACGGCTTGGTGTTGCCCCATCCGTCCTCGACGACCAGGGTGGCGGTCCAGAGGCCGAGGATGATCGTGGCGGTGCCGAGCAGCGCGCCGGGCAGGTCGAGTGGCGCGGAGTTGCGGTGCTCGGGACGGTCGGCGGGGATGCCGAAGCGGATGCACAGCACCGCGAGCACGGCGATCGGCACGTTGATGACCAGCAGCGTCTGCCACGGCAGGACCTGGAGGATCAGCCCGCCCAGGGTCGGCCCGGCGGCCAGGCCGATGAGGCCGACCGATGAGATCACGCCGGTCGCCCGCATCAGGAGGTTCTCCTGGTCGAACAGGCGGAAGCACAGCGCCATGGTCCCGGGCGCGGTCATCGCGGCGGTGATGCCGACCGCGGCCCGGACGGCGATCAGCTCGCCGGGGGTCCGCACGGCCAGGACGGCGAGGTTGGCGAGCGCGAACAGGCCCAACCCGATGAGCATCATGCGGCGGGTTCCGAACCGGTCGGCGATGGCGCCGAACGCGATCATCAGGCCGCCGAACAGCAGCGAATACCCCGAGGTGATCCACTGCAGGTCCGACGCCGAGGCGTTCAGCTCGCGGGCGATGGTCGGCAGCGCGACGTTGAGAACCGAGTTGTCGAGCATCTCCACGAGGAAGACGACCGACAGCCCGAAGATCGCGGGCCAGACAGCCCGCAGCGAGGTGGCTCGCGCCTTCGCAGGCGCCTCCAGGACATCGACACTCATGGCAAACCCCCTTCGACCGGGCATATCTCTGGAACGGCGTTCCACGATCCAACTATGGAACGGCATTCCAGACGTGTCAAGATGGGGTATGGCGACTAGGACGAGGAACACAGAAGCGTTGTCCCGCGAGCGCATCGTCGAGGCCGCCGTCGAGCTGCTCGACGAGGCCGGCGAGGGCGGTTTGACCTTCCGGGCGCTCAGTGCCCGGTTGCGGACCGGCCCCGGCGCGATCTACTGGCACGTCGCGAACAAGAGCGAGCTGCTGGCCGTCGCCACCGAGACCGTCCTGGCCGGCACCCTGGCCGCCGACCCGGCCGGCGAGACCCCCGCGCAGGCCGTCCGGAAGGTCGCGCTGGGCGTCTTCGACGCGATCGACGCCCACCCGTGGGTCGGCGCCCAGATGTCCCGTCCCGCGTCCCAGTCCACGACCTTGCGCGTCTTCGAACGCCTCGGCCGCCAGGTCCAGGCGCTCGGCGTCCCCGACCAGGCCCAGTTCAACGCGGCGTCGGCGCTGCTCAACTACGTGCTCGGGGTGGCCGGCCAGAACGCCGCGAACGCCCGCACCCAGGATCCGGGCACCAGCCGCAGCGACGTGCTGGGCGCCGAGTCGGCCGCGTGGGAGAAGCTCGACGCCGCCGACTTCCCGTTCCTCCGCAACGTGGCCACCCAGCTGCGCGACCACGACGACCGCGAGCAGTTCCTGGCCGGCGTCGACCTGATCCTGGCCGGCATCACCAGCTTCAGGGCGTGAGGACGATCCGGCCGAAGACTTCTCCGGCGTCCATCTTCCGGTGCGCCAGCACGGCCTGGTCGAGAGGCAACACCTCGTGCACAACGGCCTTCAGGCTCCCGAAATGCTCCTCGCGGACGGCCCGGCGCGCCTCCGAGGGCACGGTGGCGGCGCTGAAGGTGGCGAAGGTCAGCGACTTCTGGAACGCCGCCATCAGCCTCGTGCCGAAGTCGGCCGGGGGCTGGCCGCCGACCGCGCCGACCACGACGAGGCGGCCGCCGGGGTTGAGCCGGTCGAGGAACGACGACAGGTCCTGGCCCGCGACCACGTCGATGATGACGTCGTAGCGGCCCTCTCTCCCGGCGCGATCCACCACGTGGGTCGCGCCCAGCTCGCGCAGCCGGCGGCCGCGCTCCGGGGAGGAGGTGGTGACGGCCACGACGCCCGCTTTGCCGCGCGCGGCCAGCTGAACCGTCGCGATCCCGATGCTGCCCGCCGCGCCGCGCACCAGCACGGCTTCGCCGGGGCCGAATCGGGCGTGGGCGAGCCCGAAATGGGCGACGACCCCGGCGCTGCCGAGCGTCACGGCGTCGACGGCGGACAGGCTCGGCGGCAGCGGCACGAGCTCACCGACCGGCGCGATCGCCCGCTCGGCGTAGCCGCCGCCGGTCCCGGTGAACGCCCAGACCCGCCGCCCGAGCCACGCCGGGTCGACGTCCTCGCCGACGGCGGTCACCGTTCCCGCCACCTCACCGCCCGGGACGTGCCCCTCCCGGAAGCCGTAGGCGGCGAGGTCACCACGCCGGATCACCACGTCGACGCCGCCCACCCCGATCGCCTCGGTGGCGATCAGCACCTGGTTCTCCCCCGGCGCCGGGGTGGGCAGGTCGATGACCGCGAGCCCCTCGGGGCCACCGAACTTCTTGATCGCGACAGCCTTCATGGTGATCGACGCTAACGGACGGGGGCGTCCGCTTAGCTAAAGTGGGAGAGTGACCGGCACTTTGACTCAGTCGTTGCGCTCGGATGCCCGCGACAACCGCGACCGCATCCTCGTCGCGGCCCGCGCGGTGTTCGCCGCCGAGGGCCTGGAAGTGCCCCTGCGCGAGATAGCCCGCCGGGCCGGCGTCGGCCCGGCGACGCTCTATCGCCACTTTCCCACCAAGCAGGCGCTGGTCACCGAGGCGTTCGCGGAGCAGCTGCACGCCTGCCACGCCGTCCTCGAGGAGGGCCTGGCCGCCGCCGACCCGTGGACGGGCCTGAGCACGGCGATAGCCCGGCTGTGCGAGCTGCACGCCCGCGACTGGGGCTTCGCCGCCGCCTTCTCCCACGCCGATCTGACGGCGGCCCGGTCGCGATCCCTGGCGGCTCTGGCGGAGCTGGCGAGCCGTGCCCGGGCGACGGGCCGGATGCGCGCGGACGTGACCGTGGACGACCTGATCCTGATGCTGGCTGCCAACACCGGGCTGCGCGCGACGTCGCCCGAGGCCCGGGTGGCGGCGTCGCGACGCTTCGCCGAGCTGACGATCCGGGCGCTCAGGGCCTGACGACCCGTCGGGATTGCTGGAGAAAAAGAGGGCACATGGTGGAGTCGAAGAAGCGGGCCGACGCTCGGCGCAACGAGCAGTCGCTGCTCGACGCCGCCGCCGCGGCATTTGTGGAGGACGGGGTCCACGTGCCGGTGCGGGACATCGCGGCCAGGGCGGGTGTCGGCGTCGGCACCATCTACCGCCATTTCCCGACCCGGGCCGACCTGGTCGTCGCCGTCTACCGGCATCAGGTCGAGGCCTGCGCCGAGGCGGGACCGCGGCTGCTGCGGGAGAGCCCCACCCCGTACGCGGCTCTCGCGAGCTGGATCGACCTCTTCGTCGACTTCCTGGTCACCAAGCACGGGCTCGCCGAGGCGCTGCAGTCCGACGACGCCGCGTTCCAGAGCCTGCACGCCTGGTTCCTCGACCGGCTGGTGCCGGTCGGCGACGAGTTGGTCGAGGCCGCGGGCAGCAGGATCGGGGCCTTCGAGTTGATGTACGCCGTCGGCAACCTGTGCATCGGGGCCGACAAAGATCCGCGTTACGACGTGCGGCGCGTGGTGGGAACGCTCCTGGAAGGGCTCAGACCTCGATATGCGACCCCATGATCACCGTACGGTCGCGCGGCAGGCCGAAGTGCTCGGCGGCGTCCGCGGTGATGTAGGAGGTGGCGATGAACAGGCGCTTGCGCCACGCCGCCATCGTCCGGCCGTCGCCGCGGCGTAGCTCGATCTTGGAGAGGAAGTAGGAGGCGTTCTCCAGGTCGAGGCGGCCCTCGGTGGTCGCCGGGTCGAGCAGCTTCAGGGCGGCCTGCAGGTCCTGGGTCTCGGCGTAGCCGAAGCGCAGGCTCACGAAGAAGATGCCGTCGTCCTCGTACCCGAGCGGGTCGACCTCGATCCGGTCCTCGTCGCGCAGCCGGGGCACGGGCAGGGTCTCGATCGAGATGATCAGGACGTGCTCGTGCCGTACGTGGTTGTGCTCGACGTTGGCGCGCATGGCCAGCGGCGCGCTCTGGTTGCCGCGGTTGAGGAAGACGGCGGTGCCGGAGACCTTGGCGATCGAGGCCGCCTTGTCGCGCAGCTGGGCGATGAACTCGCTGAGCGAGCCCTCGGCTTTGCGGCGTTCCGCGGTGACGACCTCGCGGCCCTTCTGCCAGGTGGTCATGACGGTGAACGCGGTGAGCGCGATCAGCAGCGGCAGCCAGGCGCCGTGCAGCAGCTTGGTCAGGTTGGCCGCGACGAACAGCAGGTCGATCGAGAGCAGCACGACGGCGCCGGCGATCAGCAGCCACAGCGGCGTCTTCCACCGCTGGTGGGCGATGTAGAAGAACAACAGGGTGGTGATGGTGATCGTGCCGGTGACGGTCATGCCGTACGCGTACGCGAGCGCGGCCGAGCTTCGGAACGCGAAGACCAGCGTCAGCACCGACACCATGAGCAGCCAGTTGATCCACGGGACGTAGATCTGGCCGATCTCCTGCTCGCTGGTGTAGACGACGCGCAGCCGCGGCAGGTAGCCGAGCTGGGCGGCCTGGGAGGTGACCGAGAACGCGCCGGTGATCACGGCCTGAGCCGCGATGATCGTGGCGGCGGTGGCGAGCAGGACCAGCGGCAGGCGCAGGGATTCCGGGGCGAGCAGGAAGAACGGGCCACTGATGTTCGCCGGGTCGTCGATGATCAGGGCGCCCTGGCCGAAGTAGCTCAGCATCAAGGCCGGGAGGACCAGGATCAGCCAGCCGCGGGAGATCGCCCGGCGGCCGAAATGCCCCATGTCGGCGTAGAGCGCCTCGGCGCCGGTCACCGAGAGCACCACGGCGGCGAGCGCGAAGAACGCGATGTGGAAATGACCGAAGAGAAAGCCCAGGGCGTACGTCGGGGAGAGCGCCTCCAGGATGGCGGGGTGCTTGGCGATGCCGGTGACGCCGAGGGCGCCGATGACCACGAACCAGGCGATCATGATGGGCCCGAAGACGCGGCCGACCGCCGAGGTCCCGCGCCGCTGCACCAGGAAGAGCACCACGATGATCACCGCGGTGATCGGGACGACCGCCTTGTCGAAGGACGGCTCGACCAGCTTGAGCCCCTCGACCGCGGAAAGCACCGAGATGGCCGGCGTGATCATGCTGTCGCCGAAGAACAGCGCGGCGCCGAAGATGCCGAGCCCGGCGAGCCACATCGCCGCCTTCCGGCCGCGCTTGGAGGCCGACCGGCGCAGCAGCGTGATCAGGGCCATCACGCCGCCCTCGCCGTCGTTGTCGGCGTGCAGGGCCAGGAAGATGTAGGTGATGGTCACGACGAACATGACCGACCAGAAGATCAGCGACACCACGCCGAAGACGTTGTCGGTGCTGACCGGCACCGGATGCGGGTCGTCCGGGTTGAAGACGGTCTGCAGGGTGTAGATCGGGCTGGTGCCGATGTCGCCGAAGACGACACCGAGCGCGCCGATCACCAGTGCCAGTCGCACCGTGTCCTTAGCGCCTGTTTGCACGGCGCTCCTCCCTCGCATGGGTGACACCCGGGACACTACGTCCCGGATGTCCCCACGTTCGGGAGAACCCGCCGGGCGGGTTCAGCGGTGTGCCGCCCCGGCGGAGAGCGGGGCGAGCGAGGCGGATGCGGCGGCTGGGGTGACCGGGTTCACCGTCCAGTCGGGGTGGCCGGGCATCGGCGGCGTCTTGGTGCCGTAGAGCCAGGCGGTCATGAAGGCCTGCAGATGCTGCCCGGAGATCCTCGAGGCGAGGTTGATGAAGTCCTGCGAGGAGGCCGACTTGCCGCGGTATTTCGCGACCCAGGCCCGCTCGAGCTTCTCGAAGTTCCGCACACCGATCTGCTGGCGCAGGGCGAACAGGACGAGCGCTCCCCCGTCGTACACGTTGGGGTTGAAGACGTCCCAGATCACGTCGGCCTTGAGCGGGTGCGCCACCGGGCCGTAGCGGGCGCGGTAGAGGTCGCCGCGGGCGTAGACGCGCTTGTAGTACTCCTCGAGGGTGGCGGCGCCGCCGTAGTCGGGCAGCGTGCCCTTGTCGTAGGAGTAGAGCACCTCGTACCAGGTGGCGTGTCCCTCGTTCTGCCAGACGTCGCTCCACTCGTACGGCGCGACGCTGTCACCGAACCACTGGTGCGCGAGCTCGTGGTTGAGGATCGGGTCGAGGACGAACTGCGGCAGGCTGAAGAACGACGTGTCGTAGAGCGACAGGCCCTGCGTCTCGAGCGCGAAGCCCAGGTCGCCGTCGATGACGAGCGAGCCGTATTTGTCGAACGGGTACTTGCCGACGTGCTTCTCCATGTAGGCGATCTGGTTACGCTCGTCGGCGGCCTTGGGCAGCACCTCGGCGGCCAGCCGCGGCGGCACGACATCGCGGACCGGCACGCCGTTGACCGGCTGCCGCCAGTAGACGCCGAAGTCGCCGACCGCCACCTGGATGAGCTCGCTGGCCATCTGGTGCGACTCGCGGTACGTCGAGGTCACGTAGCCGCCGTGCTGGGACTTGCGGACCAGGACGCCGTTGGCGATGCCGTTCCAGCCCACCGGCGCGGTCATGCTGATCGTGTACGTCGCCATGTCGCGCGGGTGGTCGTTGCTCGGGAACAGCTGGTGCGACTGGTCGGGCTGACCGGCCATCACCGTGCCGTCGGGCGTCACCACGAAGCCGGCCGGGGAGCTGGCGTTGGGCGCGATCGGGGTGGCCGTGAAGCCGGAGACGGTCACCGTGAAGCGGCGGTGCTTGTCGAGCGGCCACTTGGGGGTGACGACGAGCTCGTCGCCGTCGCGGGTGAACCTGGCCGTGCGGCCGTTCACCGAGACCTTGCCGACGCCGTCGCCGCCGAAGTCCAGGTTGAAGCGGGACAGGGACTGCGTGGCGACCGCCGTTATCGTCACGTCGCCCCGGATCTGCTGGGCCGGGTCCTTCTTGGGGTAGGTGAGTCGCAGGTCGTAGTTGAGGACGTCGTATCCGCCGTTGCCGAGCAACGGATACAGCCGGTCGCCGATCCCCGGGGCGCCGGGCGTGGGGTGATGCCCGCCGGCGTAGGCCGGTCCGACCGCGATGGCGGAGCCCGCCAGCCCGAGCAGCACTGCCGATCCGGCGGCCACCAGGCGGGGTCTGAGATTACTCAAAGAAGCTCTCATGGCCGCCGAGCGTAACAATAGATCTAGATCATTGAGTACGGCTTTTCGGGGCGAGCCACAGTGGTCGTTCGTCGGGCCCGCTTGATCGCGAACATCGCCTGGTCGGCGCGCGACAGGAGATCATCACCGTCGATGCATTCTGCAGTGGAAGCGATGCCGACGCTGGCGCCCACCCGCACGACCGCGCCCGGCACCACGATGGGCTCGCTCAAGGCGTACTCGATGCGCTCCGCCTCGGCGGATGACAGTCCCTCGCCGAGCACGGCGAACTCGTCGCCGCCCAGCCGCGCGCAAAGGTCGGACGAACGCACCTGTCCGCGGATCCGCCGGGCCACCTCGACCAGCACCGCGTCGCCGGCCGCGTGCCCGTGCTCGTCGTTGATCGCCTTGAAGCCGTCGAGGTCGATGTAGAGCAGCACGAGCCCCTCGAGGCCGGCCGCCAGCCGCTCGCTGAGCGCCCGCCGGTTGGCCAGGCCGGTGAGGCTGTCGTGGCCGGCCAGGTGGATCAGGCTCTGCTGGGCCCGGGCCTGCTCGCGCACCGCGCCGGTGAAGCGGGCCAGGCACAGCGCCACGGTGGTCACGGTGGCGATCAGCAGCAGGACCCGCTCCCCGGCCGGCGCGGCGCCCTGCGCCACCGCCGTGACCGGCGCGGTCAGCAGGGCGATCCCCAGGAAGATCAGGCGGGCCGGGTGCAGGCTCGCCACCTCGGCGCGGACCGGCCGGACCAGCAGGTCGCGCTCGCGCAGCAGCAGCGGCGCTACGGCCAGCCCGTTGGCCAGCAGCAGCGCGCCGTTGAGCCGGTCCACGTCGACGGCCGCCCAGTCGGCGGTGACCAGCGTGATCCCGGTGTCCAGGAACAGCATGAGCCCGATGCCGGCGACCAGCAGCTTGCCGGGCAGGCCGGTGCGGCCGGGCGACAGCACGAGGTAGAGCACCGCGGCGAGCAGCACGAGGTCGCCGACCGGGTAGAGCGCGCCGACGAAGACCGCCAGCGCGTCGCCGTCGAGGTTGGGCGCGATGAAAAGTTGCCAGGCCGCGACGGTGGCCGCCGTGGTGAGCGTGAGACCGTCCTGCAACGCCGCGCGCCCGCGTCCCGGGCCGCGCCGCCGCACGATGCTGAGCATCGCCGCCGCGAGCAGCGGATACCCCGCGAGCCAGAAGAGGTCCTGCACGCCCACGTCGGTCTCGGCGTGGGTGAGCTGCAGAACCGCCCAGGTGACATCGCCGCCGAGCCAGGAGGTCACGGCCGCGGCGATCAAGACCCATGGCGTACGGCCGCCGGCCGTCCGGTGCAGCGCGGTCGCCCACGCCGCCGCGGTCAGCCCGGCGAAGCAGATCAGGTACGCCGCCTGACCCGGGACGGAGTCCGGCGTCAACGCGGTGACCAGCGCTCCGGTCAGGAACAGGACCGCGCCGACGGCTTTCCACACGCCAGGGCAATCGGCAGCCCGATCACCCGCCTGAGCGAACCCCGGCGGGTGATCGGGAACCCGCTGAGCCTCCCCCTCTGGCTCAGCGCGACCCCTGATACACGTTCTCCTGTCGGCGGGGTAGGCACCAGGAACTTCACCGGCACTTTGCTGTCGGGCGCTTGTCACCCGGGGGTGCGCGGGCCTGCGAGGATCGGGGGAGATCGATTGGCATGAGGTGATTCGGTGTTCGGTGACCTGGTGCGCGCCCACCGCCGCCGGCTCGGCATGACCCAGGAGGACCTGGCCGACCGGGCCGGGGTCAGCGTGCGCAGCATCGGGAAGTGGGAGGCCGGGCAGGTCGCGGCCCCGCGGATGGCGACCCTGCGGGCGCTGGCCGCCGCCTTCGGCCTCGACGACGATGCCCTCGACGACTTCCTCCGGTCCGCCTCGCAGGACATCACGCCCGCGCAGCTGCCGCTCGACCCGGCGGGCTTCACCGGCCGGGACCGGGAGCTGGCCCTTCTCGATGCGCTCCTGACCTTCGCCGGCGGCGTGATCATCTCGGCGGTGTCCGGGACGGCCGGCGTCGGCAAGACGACCCTCGCCGTGCGGTGGGGGCACCGGGTGCGGCACCACTTCCCCGACGGCCAGCTCTACGTCAACCTGCGCGGTTTCGGACCGTCCGGTCCGCCACTGGCCCCCGGGGAGGCGCTGCGCGGCATGCTCGACGGGCTCGGCGTGCCGCCGCAGCGGGTGCCGTCCGACGAGTCGTCGCGCGCCGCGCTGTTCCGCAGCGCGCTCGCCGGCCGGCGCATGCTGATCCTGCTCGACAACGCCGCCGACGCCGCCCAGGTGCGTCCGCTGCTGCCCGGCGTGCCCGGCTGCGTGGTGTTGGTGACCAGCCGTGACCGGCTGGCCGGCCTGACCGTCACCGACGGTGCTCAGCTGCTGTTGCTGGACGTGCTCACCCCGGACGGCGCCCGGTCACTGCTGGCGCGGAGGATAGGAGCCGATCGCGTACGGGCGGAGCCGCGCGCCGTCGACGAGATCGCCTCAGTCTGCGCGTACCTGCCGCTGGCCCTCGCGATCGTCGCGGCCCGCGCCGCCGCCCACCCGGGTTTCGCGCTCGCCGACATCGCCGCCGAGCTGCGGGCGGCCCGCCTCGACGCGCTCGCCGGCCCCGACCCGGCCACCGACGTGCGGGCGGTGTTTTCCTGGTCGTACCGCAAACTCGGCCCCGCGGCCGCGCGGCTGTTCCGCCTGCTCGGCCTGCACCCCGCCCCCGTCGCCGGCGCGGACGCGCTGGCCAGCCTGGCCGCGCTGCCCGTCGCCGAGTTGCGGCCGCTGCTGGCCGAGCTGGTCGAGGCCAACCTGGTGTCCTCACCGCAGCCCGGCCGCTTCGGATGCCACGACCTGCTGCGCGAGTACGCCCGTTCCCTGGCCGAAATCGACGCGGAAGCGGAAGTCCGGGTCCTCGACTACTACCTGCACACCGCGCTGGCCGCCGACCGGCTGCTCAAGCTGCACCGCGGCCTCGGCGTGCCACGGCCCACCTCCTACGCCCCCGGCGTCACCCCCACACCCATCGCCGGCGGGGAGGAGGCTATGGCCTGGTTCGCCGCCGAGCACCAGACGCTGCGGGCCGCCGCCGACCTCGCCGAGTCGTCGGGCCGGCACACCTACCAGTGGTGGCTGGCCTGGTCGATGCAGACCTACCACGAGCGCCGCTGGGACAAGCGCAACTGGATCGTCTGGCAGATGCGCGCCGTCGCCGCCGCCGAGCGCGCCGGCGAGCCGCTGTTCGAGGCGGCCAGCCACTACAACGTCGGGTACGCCCAGTGCGAGCTCGGCGACCAGGAAGCCGGCCGGAACCACCTGACCACCGCGCTGTCCCTCTACGAGAAGCTGGGCAACCTGGCCGGCATGGCCAAGGTGCACCTCAACCTGGGCATCATCGCCCGGCGCATGGGCGACCACGAGGGCGCCATCGCCGAGGCGACCACCGCCCTGGATCTGTACCGCCGCGCCGGCGACCCGGTCGGCGAGGCCCGGGCCACCAACAACATCGGCTGGTGCCACCTCACCCTCGGCGACTACCGGCGGGCCCTCGACTACTGCCGGCGCGCGGTGGCCGTGCACGAGGCCGCCGGCAACCGGATGGGCGCCGGCCATTCCTGGGACAGCGTCGGCATGGCCCACTTCCGCCTGGGCGAGCACGACGAGGCGGCGGCCTGCTACCGGCGCTCGGTCGAGGCCTTCCGCGCCGAGCGGGACCGCCAGTACGAGGCGATCGCCCTGGCCCACCTGGGCGACGCCGAGGAGGAGGCGGGACATTCGCGAGCGGCCGGCGAGGCATGGCGCGAGTCCCTGGCCATCCTCACCGAGATCGACCACCCGGACGCCGACGAGGTACGCGCGAAACTGGCCGCCCGCGAGGTGCACCCCCAGGCCGGTTAGCGGCTCATCGCCTCACGGCGGATCCACTGGAGCAGGGTGGGGTTGTCGGCGGTGGTGATGACGCTGACGGTGGCACGACGGTAGCGGTCGTCGTCCAGCAGGGCCAGCATGCTCGCGGCCAGGTCCGCCCGTGCGGTGAACCGGCCGTCCGCGTGGCCCTCCACGAGGGTGTAACCGGTGGGCGACGGCAGGTGGTAGAGCCCGCTCGGCCGCACGATCGTCCAATCCCGGTCGCTGGCCCGGACCAGCGCTTCCATCCGCCGCATGTCGTCGTACATCGTCCGGCCGAGCACTCGGGTCACGTACGGCAGCAGCACCCGGTTGAACAGGAAGCCGCCGTCGGAGTAGGAGTGCGGGGCGACCCCGCTCGAACTGACCACGGCGATCCGACCTACCCGGTGACGACGCATCGCCGCGAGAATGTTGGTCACACCGCGCGAGTAGGTGCTGATCGGTTCCTTCCCGGCGGGCACCCCGAGCGTCGACAGCACCGCGTCGCGCCGCGCCACGGCGGCGTCGACGGCCGCCGGATCGAGCACGTCGGCGCCGAGCACCTCGAGGCGGTCGTGGCGCAGCGGAAACGAGCCGGGGTGCCGGGTGACCGCGGCGACCCGGTGCCAGGCGGCGAGCGCCTGCCCGGTGAGCAGGCGGCCGGTGGGACCGTTGGCGCCGAAGATCGCGATGCGCATGAGAGCTGTCACCTTCCGAGGTCGCGAGGCTGTCTTGAACTCGGGACGAGACAGCCCCCCGGCCAGTGACATGCCTCGTCAATCGCGTGGGGTGAGGGGTGCAAAGGAGTGGCCATGCCAGATCAGGTGGGAGCGGTGCTCCGGATAGGCGGCGACGGCGCCGGGCACGTCGAAGATCTGGGTGAGCTGCCGGTCGGGCGTGTAGGCGGGCCAGCCCGGGTCGCCGTCGGCGGCGAAAGCCGTCCACGCGGCGCGCATCCAGGCGGACAACTCGAGCGCGTCGCTGCCCGGGTCGTCGCCGATGAGCAGGGCGGGCTGGCCGGCGGTGAGGTTGCCGAACACGAGCGGCACGTCGAGGCCGTGGCAGGCGCCGAAGATGCCGCCCATGCCCGGGGCCGGCCAGGTGAGCTCGTAGAAATGGGCGCGGCCGCCGCCCGCGAGCTGCGCGTCGGCCAGGTGCACGGACGGCATGCGGAACAGCCAGTCGGAGTGGACGAGCTCATGGAGCCGGTCGGGGGCGGCGTCGGGATATGCCACCCGGTAGCGGCGGGCGCCGTCGGGAGCGGGTGCGAGCAGGTCGAGGGCGGTCGCCGCCTCCTCCGGGGTCGCCGGGTCGCCGAAGGCGGTGAACAGCCGCTGCTCGTCGCGGGTGTGCCCGGCGAGCAGGGCGACCTCCCGGGCCGCGCCGGCGCGCAGCGCCTGCCACGGGGTGGCCGGCAGCACCTCGCCGTCGACGACCGGGGCCAACAACACCGACCGGTATGCGGCCGGGCCCCAGCGCTCGGTCCGTTTCGCGGCCGCGGCCATGACGGCGTCACCGGCGAGGGCCAGGAGGGCGGGGTCCACCTCGGCGAGATCCGTGACCGTCGCGTCGAGGCCAACCTCGGCGGCGCAGGCGGCGGCGATCTCCGCAGCGAGCTCGCGGGAGAAGAACGTGCCCGGCACGCTCTGCGCAATGGCGCCGCGGAAGAGTCCGGCCGCGCGCGGCATGGCCAGCAGGGCGGCGACGGAACCGCCGCCGGCGGATTCCCCGAAGACAGTCACCTTCGCCGGGTCGCCGCCGAAGGCCGCGATGTTGTCGCGCACCCATTCCAGCGCGGCGACCTGGTCGAGCAGGCCGCGGTTGTCCGGCGCGCCGGCGAGGTGGGCGAAGCCCTCCATGCCGAGGCGGTAGTTGAACGTCACGAGGACGACGTGGCCGTCGCGGGCGAGGTGGCCGCCGTCGTACTCCGGCGAGCTGGACTTGCCGATCGTGTAGGCGCCGCCGTGGATCCACACCAGCACCGGCAGGCCCGCCGCCGGGCCGGGATCGGGCGACCAGACGTTGACCGTCAGCCAGTCGTCGCCGGTCGTCTCGCCGGCCTGCGGCGCCGATGGCCCGAACGCCGTCGCCGGCCGCACTCCGTCCCAGCCGCCGGCCGGTTGCGGAGCGGCGAACCGGTTTGCCCCGACCGGCGGCGCCGCGTAGGGGATCCCGCGGAACACCGCCACTTCCGACTCCCAGCGGCCGCGCAGCGCGCCCGCCTTCAGCGTGACCTCAGGCGTTGTCGGCATACGGCATGCTCACGCAGAAGCCGGCCGCCGGGCCAACCATTTTCGGACCGCTAATGGATCGCCGCCGTCGCGGCGAAGATCGCGACCGCCGCGCCCAGCATCAGCGCGTGCAGGATCATGTGCTCGACGTTGGGGCGCGGCCGGTTCCCGATGCGCGGCAACACGATCAGCGTCTGCGCATAGGTGCGGGAATGCAGCTCCGCCCACGTCACACCGGTCCCCGCGGTCGCCCACGGCGCGGTCACCCCGACCAGGTACGGCATCCACCAGAGCGTCAGCCCGCCGATCGCGGCGAGCAGTTCCAGTGCGCCGCCGGCGTAGCCGAGCACCGGCAGACGCAGCCCGCCGGCAAGCCCGAGCAGGACGGCGGGCATCGCCATGACCGGCGCGTTGACGGCGACCTCGGTGAGCTGTTCCGAGCGCTTGGCGTCGCGCACGTTGTTCAGCGGATACAGGTCGACGAGCGTCGTGATCGCGAAGTAGGCGACGGCGACGAGGGTCAGCGTGATGGCGGTGAGCATGAGGGCCTCCGGGACGACGATGTTTACGGTGTAAGCATTGCTAGGATCGCTTACACCGTAAACTTGAGTCAAGGGGGCGACGTGCCGAAGGCGGGACTGACCCGGGAGCGGGTGCTTGACGCCGCGCTGGAGTACGTCGACGCGTACGGTCTCCCGGCCTTGTCGATGCGCAAGCTCGGCGCCCATCTGGGCGTGGAGGGGATGGCGCTCTACCGCCACGTGCCCAACAAGGCCGCTCTGCTCGACGGCCTGGTCGACCGCGTCATGGAGACCGCCTTCGCCGGCCTCGAGCCCAGCGAGGGCTCGTGGGTGCCGTGGATGCGGCAGTTCGCCCACTCGTTGCGCGCCGCGCTGCTGGCCCACCCGGGCGTGCTGCCGCTGGCGGCGACCCGCCCGGTGAACTCGCCCGACGCCCTGCGCATGTCGGAGCGATGGCTGGCCGAGATGCGCGCCGCCGGCCTCTCACTGGGCCGGGCCATGGACGTCGTGAACGTCCTGGCCACCTTCACGATCGGGCACACGCTTGCCGAGGCCGGTCAGACCCCCGGCCATGAGGGCACCGAGCCCACTCTGGACGACCACGCGCTCGATCCGGCCGAGTTCCCCAACCTCACCGAGGTGGTGGCCACCCGTGCCGGCCTCGACTTCGACTCCCGCTTCACCGAGGCGGTCGAGATCCTGCTGGCCGGCTACGCGCGATAGCAAGACATCGTTTGACTTCAATGTATGGTGGAGCGATGCTGTACAAGCTCGGCGGCACGATCCTGGTCCTGGTCGGATTGGTCGCGGGAGGCGTGGGCACCGCCGCGGCCGGCGCGCCGCTCGCCCCTGCGGCCACTCCGACGCCCGGGCCGACGTTGACGTGCCCCCCGGCGTTGCCGGTCAGCGGGGGCGTGACGGCGGCGACCGCGACCAGCCTGACGGTCACCTACTCGATGCTGCTGACGCCGCCCTGCGGGTACAACCCGCCGGTCACCGTCACCCTCTTCGCCGGCCAGAGTGACGCCCAGCAGTGGCTGAACCCGGTGGCCGAGGCGGTGTCCGGGCCCGAGCGCAGCGGCAAGGTGACACTCGACGGGCTGACCCCGGACACCGCTTACTGGTTCCGGTTCAGCGCCGACGGCCGCCACGACCCGTATGTGATCGGCACCGGGCGGACCGCGGCGGTGGCGGTCTGCACCGCGACCGCGGCTATCGACAGCGCGTGGAGCGGCGGCTTCGTCGCCACGGTGACCGTGCGCAACGTGGGAGCCGAAACGCTCACCGGGTGGCGGGTCTCCTGGCAGTGGCTCGGTGGCGAGCGGATCCTCTCGCTCTGGAACGCGGTGGCGCAGGGCGACAGCGCGGTCGGCAACGCGTCCTACAACGGGACGCTGGCGCCCAGCGGCGCGACCACCTTCGGCATGCTGGTCTCCGGCGCGCCACCGACCGGCATCGCCCTGACCTGCGCCCGCTGACCGGCCACCGCGGAAAGGCCGCCCACCGCGCGGAAAGGCCGCCCACCGCGCGGAAAGGCCGCCCACCGCGCGGAAAGGCCGCCCACCGCGCGGAAAGGGCGGACGCCGCGCGGAAGGGCGGACGCCGCGCGGAAGGGCGGACGCCGGACGCTTCAGGGGAAGTAGGCGTCCAGGGCGGCCGCGCCGGCGAGCATGGCGCGACTGCGGGCCGAGAGGCGCTCGTGCCACTCGCGCAGCGTCGACTCGAGTGGGGCGATGCCGCCGGCCGTGCGCACCTGGGCGATCAGCGGCGCGATCTGTGCCAGCAGGTAGCCGCCCCGCCGCAGCTGGTGCACGAGCAGCGCGTCGCGGACGTCGGCCGCGCTGTAGACCCGGTAGCCGGTCTGCCGGTCGCGGCGCGGCTGCACCAGGCCGGCGCGTTCCCACTTGCGCAGGGTGGCCGGCCGGACGCCGAGCCGGCGCGCCAGCGGCCCGACGAAGGTGTCGCCGCGCTCCGCCGGAACCGGGCCGAGCTCGCGGAGCGCGGCCTCGACCGCCCGCAGCGTCCGCCGGTCGTCGAGGACCTGGGCGTGACTCTCGTCGACGAGCCGCAGCGCCTCCTCGGTCGCGCCCCGGTTGACCGCCTGCATGATCAGCGTGGCCGTGTGGTGACCGTGCCCGGGCACCAGGGCGAGAAACGCGCTCAACGCCTGCGCGTGCCGCGGCGTGTAGGTGCGGTACCCGAATTGCGTGCGGGCGGCCGCCGGCAGGATCCCGGCCGCCTCGTAGTTCCGGACCGCCTGCGTGGACAGGCCGTGCGCCCGGGCCAGGTCGACCGGCCTTTGAAGGTTTTCCCGCACGATCCTCCCCAGCACTGCGGCAAAGTCTCAACCGGCAGTTCAACGATACTGTTCAGGGGTATGACCATTGCGATAGACGACGTCATGAAGGCGCGGCCGCGGCTGCTCGCGCTCGGCGAGCCCACCCACGGCGAGGACGTCCTGCTCGACGTACGGAACGAGCTGTTCCGGCACCTCGTGGAGCACGACGGGTTCCGGGCGATCGCGATCGAGAGCGACTGCCTGATGGGCCTGGTCGTGGACGACTACGTCACGGCGGGAAAGGGCACCCTCGACGCGGCGATGGCGCTCGGCTTCAGCCACGAGTTCGGCAAGTCCGCGGCCAACCGTGAGCTGGTGCGCTGGCTGCGCTCGTACAACGAAAGCCGCCCCTCGTCGGAGCAGGTGCATTTCGCCGGTTTCGACGGACCGTTGGAGATCAGCCACGCGGCGAGCCCCCGGCAGGCCCTCACCGAGCTGCACTCTTACCTCGGCGCCCGGGTCGACGCTGCGCTGCTCCCCTGCACCGCGGACGAGCTCGACCGCCTGCTCGGCGCCGACGACCGCTGGGCCAACCCGGAGACGATGATGGACCTGTCCCAGTCGATCGGCCGTACGCCGGAGGCCCGGGCATTGCGCCTGCTTGCCGACGACCTGGCCGCCCTGCTGGAGTCCCAGCCGCCCGCCCTGCGCGACAGTGACCGGGCGCGCTTGCACGCCCGCACCGCCACCGGCTTGCTGCGCTACCACTACTGGCTGGCCGACACCTCACCCGGCCGCCTGCCGTGGCTGCTGACCGTCCGGGCGTCGATGATGGCGGCCAACCTTCTCGCCCTCGTCGAGAAGGGACCAATGATGGCGTTCGCCCAGAACAGCCACTTCCAGCGGGCCCGAAGCTCGATGCGGCTCGGCGACCTCCCGCTGCAGTGGTGGAGCGCCGGCGCGATCGTCGACGCGCACCTCGGCGACGACTACGCGTTCCTCGCCATGGCCCTCGGCACGATCCGCCACCACGGCGTCGGCACCCCGCCCCCGGACACCATCGAGGGCATCCTGTACGCCCGCGCGGGGGACCGATTCATCGTCGACCCGCGGACGCTGGGGCAGCCGACGCCGCGCGAATCCCCCTGGTTCGGCTACGCGCCGCTGGACCCGGCTCACCTGCCGAGCATCGACGCGATCGTCTACGTCAAGGACACCGGCAGCGCGTAGAGCTCGACCAGCAGCTCCGACAGCGCGGCCGGGTCGCAAGCGCCCATCGGGATGGTCCGCGCGAGCTGCCAGTGCTCGGACTCCGCGGCGTCGACCCAGATCTCGGTGATCCGCTGCCGGTCGTGCGTGTTGTAGGACGTCGACACGCCGGGATCCAGCTCGGCCACCAGCGCGAGCCCGCCGGGCAGCGCGTGCGCCAGGTGGGTGTTCGTGCTGCCGGAGAAGCCGGTGTATCCGTTGCCCCGCCACCGCTCGGTCCGCATCAGGCTCAGCACGCCCTCGGTCGTGACCGGCCCGAATCCCGGCAGGCCGGTGGCGGCGCGCTGAGGCTCGGTCAGCTCCACCGTGGGCCGGTGCAGCTGCGGAAAAGGCTGCAGGACCTCGTAATCGGCGAACAGGTGCGCCCAGCCCTCCAGATCCGCGCCCAGATCCATCGGATGCACGATGCCGAGCGGCGTGTCCCCGCCGACGGTCGCGGTCGTGTCGTGCAGGTCGGCGAAGCTGCCGTCCTCCGCGATGCGCAGCGCCCGCACCAGGCGGCCTCCGGCGTACTCGCCCCACAGCAGCCGCCGCGCGACCGGCCCGAGGATCGGGTGCGGGAGGAGAGCGTCGGGGAGGTCGCGCGCCGGCCGGAACCGGCGCTCCAGCATGTCCCGCTCCACGCGGGCGATCTGCGCCGCCGCGGTCGCCCGGAGCTGTTTCTTCAAGGCCAGGAATTGCTGGTACGCCTCGGGATTGGTGTCCCTGACACCCGGCTTCGGCGGCCTCGCCAGGCGCCGCCCGTCCGCGTCCACGAGGTAGGCCGTGAGGTGGTCGTCCACGCCCACGGCGAACTTGCGGGGCCCGTAGTCCACCGTCACGCCGGCGTCCAGCCCGTGCGTGACGGCCAGCCGGTCGGCGAGTTGCGTGCGCGTGAGCCCGCGCCGCGCGGCCGCCTGCGTCAGGTAGGCGATCGCCCGGTCGTTCATCGGGCCGCCCGACATGTTGTCCTCGATCGCCAGGAAGTTCCGCAGCGCCACGTCGGTGCCCACGGTGGCCAGCACCGCGTATCCGTCGATCGCCCGCGCATACCGGCTCTTCGGCGGCCAGGAGCGAATGAGCGGCGCGAGCTTCTCCATGGTGGCGTCGTCGCCGATGTGTGCCTGGGCCAGCAGCACCCACGCCTCGGGCGCCGGCATCCGGTCCGCCAGCCACTCGTCCAGCAGCGCCCGCCCGAACTCCGCGAGGCTGGCCGGATCGCACTCCGCGATGAGCTTCTCGGCCTCGGGATCGGCCGGGGCCACCGGCTGCTGCGCGGCCGCCGACGACTCGACGCCCCGGAGCTCGGCGGGATCGCCGGGCGGCGGCTCGGGCGGGTCGTCCAGGCGCGAGCGGCTCAGCGCGCCGATCAGCCGCGTGACCTCGTCCGTGGGCATCGTCCCGCCACCGGACTGCAGGATCTCGGGACGCTTCCACGCCGGCGCTTTCGCTTTCCGCGGGACTGGCGTGTCATCCAGGCGCAGAGCGGCAAGTGTGGCCTCGCCGTACCCCTCGGCGGCCCGGAGAATCGTCTCCTCATGACCGAGCGCGGCCAGATGGCGAAGCGCCTCCGAGGCGTGCGACCGCACCCGGCCCGGCCGCCCGACCGCCGCCGGAATCAGCGCGCGGGCCGCCATCGCCGGGTGCCGCGACAGCCACAGGCGAGCCCAGAGCCGCGCGGACCCGAGGTGCCGCCACCAACCCAGGACCAGCTGGGCCACCTCCGGCCCGCGGAACGGCAGGATGAGCGGGCCCAGCCGGTCGGCGCTCTCCCCCGCTTCGCTGAGCACCAGCGGCAACGCGTCGAGCTCGAACCGCGCCACCGCGACCCGGCCCACGTCGAGCCGCTGCCGATGCCGCATCACCGTCGGCACGCTGAGCAGCGCCCGCGCCGACGCCTCAGGGCCCTTGGCGACCAGCCACGCCACCTGCGGCGCGCTCAGGTTGCCGAGCCGGTCGGCGCCGGTCGCCTTCGTGACCCAGTCGGGCTCCTCGCGCCCGTGGTCGAGCGCCGCGGCCCGCGACCACCACCGGTCGCGCTCGCCGTCCTCCCAGGCCATGACGGTCGGCTCCGCGCAGACCAGCCCTTCGACCACGACCGGCTTGCGCCCCTGCCCCGCCACCGTCGCCCCGCCTCCCCGCTACGATCCCGGATCGGCCGAAGACCGTAGCGGAGCCTCACATGCGGCCCAAATGGAGCTTCTTGTCGGCGGCGGCCGGCCCGTAGGACTCGAGCACCACCGGCGCGTCCAGCAGCTCCCCGATCGCGGACGGCCAGTCGTCCGGCCGGAAGAGCTCGCCCGGCCGGGCCCGGAAGAGCCGTTCGGTCAGCGCGGCCTGGTGGTCGAGGTCGCGAAACTTTCCGGGGACGATGCGGCTCCACCCGCCCTCGTACGACGTGCAGACGCGCAACTCCGGGCAGCGCGGCGGGACGTCGAGGTGGGTGACGGCCAGCCCGTCGACGCCGCCGGCCACCTCGACGGCGTAGCGGTGCGCCACCGCGTCGAAGTGCCCGGCCCGGAAGGCGCCCTGCCACTCCCCCGTCCCGTTGTGCGGCTCCGGCAGTCGCAGCGTCGCGTCCTCGGTGACGAACGGCCCCGCGCCGTGCCGGGTCGTGTAGGTGCGCACGACCCCGAGCCGCCTCAGCGACGGGCACAGCGAGAGCGCGTTGTCGAACGTCGTAGTCGACCACGTCGTGTGCGGATGCCAGCCGCGCCATTCGTCGAGCAGCACCCCCTGGGCGCCCTCGAAGACGCACGGCCCCTCGTTCAGCAGCCGGCCGGTGTACGACTCGTCGACGATCCGCACCGTCTGTCCAAAGGCGACGAATGCGTCCACGACATCATCGACCACGAAACCCGGACCGTAGAAGTCGGCCAGCGCCGTCAGGCGGCGACGCAGCCTCGCCGGGGACAACACATCCGCCACGCGCGGCGCTTCGGTGTGCGCAAGCGCGTACGCCATGGTCTCGCCCACGCCCATGCCGCACGAACCGTGACGTGCGTCCCCGGAAGCGGTCTCCCGGCGCCGGTTGGCGGCGCGATGCCACGGAGTGGCGAGCAGGGCGTCCCCCTCCACCGTGAGCAACTCGTAGGGATCACCCAGCGCGACCGCCTCGGCCGCCAGTGCCAGCGGGTCGACCACCATGAACCGGGTGAGGTGGGTGGGCATGCCCCGCAGCGTGCCCGACCCGAACTGCGCGAACGTGTGATGCCGCCCCGAGGGGGTGACCACGTTGTGCGCGGCCTGCGCTCCCCCGTTGAAGCGCAGCACCGCCCGCACCGGCGCGTCCGCGCACAGCGCCTCCACCACCGTTCCCTTGCCGGCGTCGCCGTAGCCGAGGTCGACGACCGCGACGTGCCCGTTCACAGCCGCTCGTTGCCCGACGCCGCGTCGCTCACCGCCAGCGGGCCGCGCGCCACCACGCCGCGCCGCGCGACGTCACCATGCAGGGGCGCGAGGGCCTTGCCGACCGTGCCGTGGTGCGACGAGCCGACGTCGACCAGATCGGCCAGGCCCGCGTCGAGGTCGATGGCGTCCTCGCCGATACCCACCGTGAGCGCGATCGTCTCGCACACCGCATCCAGGTCGTCGAGCTCCAGCACGTTCTGTCCGAGCAGGCCACGCCAGCGCGTGAGGATCTCCTTGTCGCCGCCCCAGCCGGCCGCGGTCGGCATCAGGTAGTAGACGTCGAAGGTGCGCCTCAGCTCGGCGAGAATCTGCTCGGTCGTCACCGCCTCGGCGAGGGTGTCGCCGATGAACCGCCGCACGGCGGTCGGCGAGACCCGCGGGTACGGCATCTCGTCGCCGATGAGGAACAGGTAGCCCCGGCGGCCGCGCTTGAGCATCGAGTCGAGCGACGTGTGCCGCGCCATGAAGTACATGGCCAGCTCGTAGGACTCGGTCTTCTGCCCGCCGCCGCCACCCTCCAGCATGATCCGGGCGAGGTCCTCGTCCATCCGGTTGTCCGACTCGAACTGCCCGATCTGCAGCGGCGCCTGGTCGCAGGTGGCGTCGCCGACCGCGCCGAAGAGGATGTGCGGATCGGTCGCGTATCCCTTGCGGGTCAGCAGCCCGAGCAGCTGCGGCAGTTTTGTCTGCAGCACCCGCGGCACCCCGCCCATCGAGCCGGTGACGTCGAACAGCACCGCGATCGGTGTGCTGAACGGGTGCTCCTCGCTGTCGCGGCTTTCCCGCACGCCCACGCCGCGCGGGTCGAGCGCCGGGTGCACGCCGCGTGCCCCGCTGTCGCTGTAGTCGAAAGCGCTTTTGCCATGCGCCGCACGGAAACTCGCGGCGGCGGTGTAGACGTCGGTTGACCAGAGTCCGCTTCCCATCGTGTCCTCCTAGACGGTGAAGGGCCGGAACTTCCTCGGCCCGAGAAGCTCGTCGAGCTCGCCCAGCAGGCGCCAGGCGTCCTGCGGCCGCATCAGCGGCGCGTCGTAGCGACAGCCGTCCGCGAACCTTCGCAGCCGCGCCGGCATGCCGTCGCCGATCAGCCGGACCATCAGCCCGGTGGCCATGTAGATGTCCGTGGCCGGCGAGGCCGTTTTCAGATTCAAAACCTCTTCCGGGTACGCGTCGCGGCGCGCCCGCACGATCGCGGTGACCTTGCGGCCCGAGTAACACCAGTCGACGAGCGCGAGCCCGTGCGCGGCCGGATGGATCAGCACGTGCTCCTCGAGCACCGCGCCGTGCACCACGCCCGCCCGATGCGCCCACCCGAGCCCCACCAGCAGCCGCCGCCACATCCAGGCCGCGTCCCGCCAGTCGAGCGGCTTTCGCAGCTGACTCAACGGAAGGAACCCGTCAAGTTTCTCGATGACGTTGACCCGGCGGCGTTTCCGGTCCGCGCTCTCGTGCACGTAACTTTCGCGCAACCGCGGCGCGTACGGCCGGAACCTCGGATCACCCCTGTCCCACAACCTTTTCAGGGCGCCGGCCTCGTTTTCCATGAGGTCGTTGTCGGCCGGGCTGCGCGGCACCTTGAGCAGTCCCTTCTCGGTGACGCTCAGGTCCGCGACGTCCCCCGACGCGAAGCCGCGCGCCGCATAGAGTTTGGAAAGCTTCGCGAAGGCTTTCGTCGCGGTCGCGCTTTCCGTCGCGCTGACGGCGTCCGGGTGGACCAGCTTCACCCATATCCGGTACGCCTCCGTGAGCGCCCGGCCGTCCGCCAGTTCCGCGAAACTCGACGCCCGGTCGATACGCGCGGCGGCCTCCGCGAATCTCATCGCACGCCCTCCTCCCGTGTCGGCCGCAGCAGCGCCGGATGCAGGAGCCGGGCGTCGCCCGCGCGGTAGAGTTTCGCCCGCGGGCCGCCCCTTTCCCCGCCCCGCGCCGTGGTCTCGCCGGTGCTCTCCACGAAGCCCGGCACCGACAGCACCTTCCGGTGGAAGTTGCCGGCGTGCAGCTCCTCGCCCCAGACCGCCGCGTAAATCTGCCGCAGCTCGGAAATCGTGAACTCCGCCCCGGCGAACGCGGTGGCCAGCGGCGTGTACTCCAATTTGGACCGGGCGCGCTCCAGACCGTCGGCCAGGATCGCGTCGTGGTCGAACGCCAGGTCGCCCGCCTCCGTCACCGGCACCCACGAGGCCGCCGCGGCGTCGGAGCCGGCCCGCGGATCGGGCAGGCTGGGCGCGAAAGCCAGGTAGGCGACGGTGAAAACGCGCATCCGCGGGTCACGGTGCGGATCGCCGTACGATCGCAATTGCTCCAAATGCACCCGCGTGAGCTCGCCCTCGCCGGGCCGAAGGCCCGTTTCCTCACCCAGCTCGCGCATCGCGGCCTGATCGAGCGTCTCCTCCGGCCGCACGAAACCGCCCGGCAGCGCCCGGCGCCCGGCGAGAGGTTGCTCGCCGCGCTCGACCAGCAGCACGCAGAGGCGCCCGTCGCGGATGGTCAGCGCCACCACGTCGACCGTGACCGCGACCGCCGGAAAGGCCCGGGGGTCATACCCCTCCAGAAACTCGGGCTCGCTCTGCATCGCTCGTTATCCTCTGTCTGAGACTATCTCGAACTGAGAACAACGTAGCCTGCGTTTCTCGCCGGCGTCAAGCCTTCTTTTGCGTCAGACGTTCGCGAGGACGGTCGTGACCAGGCGATCTACGTCGGCCTGAGTCACGTGGAGGTGCGGCGCGATCCGGATCGCGTCGCCGCGGCGGGCCACGAAACAGTTCGCCGCCTTGAGCGCGGCGGCGACCCGATCGGTCGCGCCGCCCGGGACGCGCACCCCGAGCAGATGCGGGCCGCGCGGCTCGGTGGCCGTGACACCCTCGAGCCGCCGGACGATCTCCGCCGTGACGCCCGCCAGGGTCGCGGCGATGCGCGGCGGACCCCACTCGAGGATCTGCTCCAGCGCCGCGATCGCCATCGGAGTCAGCTCGAACAGCGTCCGCGCGCCCTGATCGAACCGCCGCGCACCCGGCAGGTACTCGTCGCGGTAGTCCACCAGCCCGGCGAAATCCTCCGCGCCGGCCCGCAGGATCCAGTTCTCCTCCAGCGGCCGTCCCTCGCGGTGCTCCTCGGCGACCCACAGATACCCGCGCCCGAACGGGCCCAGCAGCCACTTGTAGCCGACCGCCACCACGAAATCCGGCCGCAGCGCCGCCACGTCCAGCGGCATCACCCCGAGCGACTGACTCGCGTCGACGACCAGCCGGGCGCCGGCCGCCCGGGCGCGCTCGGCGACCCGCTCGAGGTCGACCAGCCCGCCGTCGGTCCAGTGCACGTTCGGCACCGACACGATCCCGATCCGCTCGTCGATCGCGGCCAGCACCGCCTCGGTCCAGGTCTCCCCCGGGGCCCGCGTCACCGTCCGGATGCTCGCGCCGGCCCGCTCGGCCGCCCCGCGCCAGGTGTAGACGCCCGACGGATACTCCTCGGCCAGCACCAGGACCTGCTGCCCCGCTCGCAGCGGAAGGTTGGCCGCCGCGATCGCGAACCCGTAGCTGGTCGCCGGCACCAGCGCCATGCCCTCGGCATCGCCGCCGACGAGCCGCCCGGCCAGGTCGCGCAGCCGCTCGGCATCGGCGAACCAATCGGCCTCGCCGATCTCCCATGGCCGCGCCCGCCGCCGCAGCGCCGCCTCCCCGGCCGCGCGGACCGAGCGCAGCACCGGCGAGAGGCTCGCCGTGTTGAAGTAGGCGACTTCTTCCGGCACGTCGAACAGATCCCGCTCATCGACCACACCCGACCCTAACCCGGTCACCCGCCCGGGTGACCGCGCCGGATATCGGTCCCCGCGTCGATGCCCTCCAGCAGGATCCATCGTCATGGTCATCACGTCTTTGCGCCGGTCCCTGGCCGTGTTGCTGGCATCCGCGTCCACCTTCGCCGTCGCCGGCCCGGCCGTCGCCCGGACGCCGTCCTTAACGGCCGCCCAGCGCGCCGTGCTGCTGGACGCGACCCGCCGTTTCCGCGACGCCGACCGGGCGATCGAGGCCGGCTACCTGCCGACCAAGGACTGCGTGCCCGGGATGGGCTTCCACTACGCGAAGCCGGCCCTGGCCGTCGACGGGAACATCGACCCGACCCTGCCCGAGATCCTGGTCTACAACCTCGGCGCCCACGGGAAGCTGCGCCTGTCCG
The DNA here is from genome assembly GCF_050942195.1 of Actinoplanes sp. CA-142083. Classification (NCBI taxonomy): domain Bacteria; kingdom Bacillati; phylum Actinomycetota; class Actinomycetes; order Micromonosporales; family Micromonosporaceae; genus Actinoplanes; species Actinoplanes sp. CA-142083. The sequence continues at coordinate 3,827,760 of NZ_CP192076.1, read as the reverse complement.
CGCTCGAGTTCTTCCGCGCCGACGCCGACCAGAACCTCAAGACCGACGAGGACCGGCCCACATTGTTCGGCCAGCCCTTCAACGGGCCGATGGCCGGCCACCCGGTGCCACCCGGGCAGCCGCCCATGCCCGTCCACTACGACCTGCACGTGTGGCTTTACCAGCACAACCCGAGCGGCGAGCTCGCCACCATGAACCCCGAGGTCGACTGCGGCCAGGCTTCCTAGGCAAACGTGCGAGCGATGGCCTCCAGCCTCGCCCGGTAGGCCACCCACCACGCCTCGTCGCCCTCGGCCACGTTGTCGCCGGGCCGCCGCCAGCCGACCTGGCCGTCGACCAGCTCGCGCACGATGTCGGCGTGGCCCGCGTGCCGGTTCAGCTCGGCGAGCACGTGCACCAGGATCAGGTGCAGCGTCACCGGCGTGTGCCCCCACCACCGCACCGAGCCCGGCGCGTCGATCGGGAGCGCCTCGATCGTCGCGTCCGCGTGCGCCCACACCCGGTGCCAGAGGCCGATGACGGCGTCGCGGGACTCGTCGGCCGTGGCCCACATGTCCGCGTTCGGCTCGTCGTCCTCGTGCAGGCCCGGGATGAACTCGGGGAAGGGCCGATCGAACACCTCGCCGAAGTACCCGGCGGTCACCGAGGACACGTGCTTGACCAGCCCGAGCAGGTTGGTCCCGGTCGGCACCAGCGGGCGGCGCACGTCGTACTCCGGCAGTCCGTCGAGCTTGCCGAGCAGCGCCTCGCGCGCCTCCCGCAGGTAACGATGAAGGTTCGCCTTGGCGTCCAGGTCAGTCATGCCGCCCAGGATCTCATCAGAACTGGGCGTGGGTCATCGTGTGCCAGGTCGGGACGAACGTGGTCAGTACCTTGCCGAAACCGCTGCCGGCTTGTCGCGCGTCCATGACCAAAGTCAGGGGTGGCTGCTGCCTTTCGGGTCGGGCACCGAGGCGGCGCGATTTCTAACGTCAAAGGCATGTTTCCGCGCTGGCGGTGTGCACGGCGGCGAGCCTGGCTACGGCGCCCGCGCTGGACGACAGCGTCCCGGTCTGGACGGTCGCGCTGAGCGCGGCGCTGTTCGTCGCCGCGTTCCTGGCCGGGCGCCGGCTCACCGACGTCCGGCCGGCCGGGATCGTCTTCGCCGCCGGGGCGCTGGCCGGCATCGTGCTCGCCATGGTCGCGGGCGGCACGGGAGCGACGGCGCTGCTTATCCTCGGCGGCGCGGTCGTCGTGCCCTGGGTGATCGGGCGCTCGGTGCAGCTGCAGAGCGAGATGGTGCTGCTCGCCGCCGACCGCGCCCGGCTGGAGGAGCGCACCCGCATCGCCGGCGACATGCACGACACGCTGGGGCACGACCTGAGCCTGCTCGCCCTGCGGGCCGGCGTGCTCGAGCTGGACGCCGGCCTCGACCAGCGGCACCGCGAGGCCGCCGCCGAGCTGCGCGCCGGCGCGGGCCGGGCCACCGAGCGCCTCGCCGACATCGTGACCCTGCTGCGCGACGGCGAACCGGCGCCCCTGCGACCCGCCGCGGACGGCATCGACGACCTGGTCGACCGCGCGGTGGGCGCCGGCCTGCCGGTCACCCTCACCTGGGACGGGCCGCGGCCGCTGCCGCCCGGGGTCGACCACACCGCGCGGCGGGTGGTGCAGGAGGCGCTCACCAACGCGGCCAAGCACGCCCCCGGCGCGCCGGTCGAGATCCGCCTGGTGTCCGCGGGCGGCGCCACCACGGTCACCGTCACCAACCCGCTGCCGGTCCCGTCGCGCCGGGCGCCGGGCGCTCGCAACGGGCTCGTCGGGCTGCGCGAGCGAGTCCGCGTGGCCGGCGGCACCCTGGAGGTCGGGCCGGACGGCTCCGCTTTCGTGGTGTCGGCGCGGCTGCCGCACCCGGTGGCGTCATGATCCGCGTTCTCCTTGCCGACGACGAGGCTGTGGTGCGTGCCGGCGTCCGCGCCATCCTCGGCACCGACCCCGGGATCGAGGTGGTCGCCGAGGCCGCCGACGGCCACGCGGCCGTCGACCTGACCCTCGCCCACCGCCCCGACGTCGCGCTGCTCGACATCCGCATGCCGCGGCTGGACGGGCTCGCCGCCGCCGCCGAGATCGGCCGTCTCGCGCCCGCGGTCGCGGCCGCCGTTCTCACCACTTTCGGCGACGACGAGTACGTGGCACGCGCGCTCGACGAAGGCGTCCGGGGTTTCCTGCTCAAGTCCGGCGACCCGCGCGAGCTGATCGCCGGGGTGCACGCGGTGGCCGGCGGCGGGGCCTACCTCGCGCCGAGCGTCGCGGCCCGGGTCATCGGCCGGCTGCGGACCTCGGAGCTGCGCCGCGAGCCGGACGCCCGGGCCCGCGTCGAGTCCCTCACCGAGCGGGAACGCGCCGTCCTGTCGCTGCTCGGCGCGGGTTTCTCCAACGCCGAGATCGCCCAGCGGCTGCACCTGGTCGAGGGCACGGTCAAGGGCCACGTGAGCGCGATCCTCGCCCGGCTCGGCCTCAGCAACCGCGTCCAGGCCGCCCTGCTCGCCCACGACGCCGGTTTAACCTCATGACGGCGGGCCCCGAACACGGAAGGATGGCCGGCATGACTTTGCCTGCTCTCCCCGAGGAGTCCTTCCAGCGAGTGCTCTGCGTCGTCGCGCACCCCGACGACATGGAGTACGGCGCGTCCGCGGCCGTGGCCCGCTGGACAGCGCGCGGCATCGAGGTCGCTTATCTCCTGCTCACCCGCGGCGAGGCCGGCATGCCCAACCCGCCTGAGGAGACGGCACGCCTGCGCGCCGCCGAGCAGCGGGCCGCCTGCGCCGCCGTCGGCGTCGAGCAACTGACCATCCTCGAGCATCCGGACGGCGTACTCGTCTACGGCCTCGACCTGCGCCGCGACATCTGCCGCGAGATCCGCCGCTTCAAGCCCGACGTCGTGATCGGCGGCGGATACGAGATCGAGACCCCCTTCGGCTTCGACCAGGCCGACCACCGCGCGGCCGGCCTCGCCACCCTCGACGCGATCCGTGACGCCGGCAACCGATGGGTCTTCCCCGAGCAGATCGACGACGAGAAACTCGAGCCCCACTCGGTCCGCTGGCTCCTCATGGCCGGCCTCCCCGGCTCCGGCGCGACCCACGGCGTCGACGTCACCGGCGAGCCCCTGCGCCGCGGCGTCGCCTCCCTGGAGGCACACGCCGCCTACCTCGCCGCGCTTCCCGGCCACCCCGCGCCGAAGGACTTCATCCCGATGTTCACCGCGATGAGCGGCAAGGCCATGGGCGTCGAGCACGCCGTCCTGTTCCGCGCCCACGACTTGCAGGCGCCGCCGGAGCTCTTCACCGAGGCGACGCAGGACTGAGCGTCACCGCGTGGTCGCCGGTGAGATCCCCGTCCAGCGCTTGCCACGCGTTCCGGCTCGCACGGTCGACCGCCGGGTCGGCTTCTGTAGAGTTTGCCGATGGGCGACGATCTCCTCGACGACTTCATCCGTGCGAATAATGAGCGGGACCTCGGCGTCTACGGCATTCACCTGTACCGGGAGGGCAGCCCGCCGATCGAGCGGCGGTTCCGCTCCGACGACCGGGTGAACCTGTACTCCGTCGCGAAGACGTTCACCTCGGTGGCGCTCGGCCTTGCCGAGGCCGAGGGACGTCTCACCCTCGACGATCGGCTCCTGGACCACTTTCCCGAACTACGCATGATGGCCGCCGACGGAGTCGATGAGGTCACGTTGCGCCAACTGGTGACGATGACCAGCGGTACCAGCCACCAATGGTTCGCCGACGAGCGAATAGATGCTGCGGACCTGCTTCATGAGATCGTCGCCGCGCCGCTGAAGGCTGCACCCGCAACCCGCTTCTCCTACACCGACTCCGGCCCGTACGCGATCGGGCGTGTCATCGCGCGGGCCACCGGCGCGGACCTGCGTTCCTATCTCGCGCCCCGCCTGTTCGCGCCGCTGGAGCTGCACAACCCGGCCTGGCACACGTGTCCACGCGGGTTCCCCTTCGCTGGCAGCGATCTCTTCCTGCGGACCCATGAGCTTGCCCGCTTCGCGCGACTGCTGCTGCAGGAAGGCCAATGGGAAGGCCGCCAGGTCCTTCCCGCGACGTACGTGCGACGCATGGCCACCGAACGCGTCGACACCAGCGCCATCACCGAAAGCGAACGGTTGACCCACGGATACGGGCTCGGTGTCTGGATCGACCGGTCCGGGATGTATCGGATGGACGGCCGCTACGGACAGTACGCCATCGTCTGCCCGCAGCTGCGGGCCACCGTCACCGTCACCGCGCACTCCGAACGCGAGTTCGACCTGCTCGACGTGATACACCAGTTGGTCCTCGACCGGCTGGCGTGACGACACCCACCACTCGGACGATTACCGCCGTACCTGGCGCATCTCATTTAGCCGCTGGTAGCGCGCCATTGGCGGCCTCGCCGGCGCGTCGGGCGATGCGTCGCCACGGTTGACGGATACCGCGGGACCTGGTCTGCCGCGGAGGCAGGCGGTCGCTCACCGGTATCCCGATCGCGAGGACCGGATTGAATCCTCCGCCGCCCAGGCCCAACATCACGAAAATGCTCGCGGCCGGCAGCCCGCAGATACCGATCGGGCACGTGGCCGCGATCAGTAGTGCACTGGGCAACCGCGACGGCTGCGCATCTCCGACGCGGCAACCGTAGCGACCGGATGCAGCCGTCACCGAGAGCCGGCGGGTGAAAAGGCTTCCGGTGTCAGCCGGTGAGGCCGGCGTCGTGGGCGAGTAGGGCGACCTGGGTACGGTTGTTGAGATCGAGTTTGGTGAGTATGCGTGAAATGTGGGCTTTCACGGTGGCCACGCTCGTGAACAGCTCGCCCGCGATCTCGGCGTTGGACTTGCCGTGCCCGACGGCGACGGCGACCTCGCGTTCGCGTTCGCTGAGCTGATGCAGTGCCGTGGTGGCGTGTCGTTGCCGGGCGGCGGCGCCGGTGTCGCTGAGGTGGGCGATGAGCTGTCGGGTCACGGTCGGCGACAGGATGGGTTCGCCGGCTGCGACCCGCGATATCGCGCGCAGGATCTCGGCGGGTGGGGTGTGTTTGAGCAGGAAACCGCTGGCTCCGGCGCGCAGGGCGCGCAGGACGTACTCGTCGGCGTCGAAGGTGGTCAGGACGATGACCTCGGGTGGGTCGGGTCGGGCACGCAGCTGTTCGGTGGCGGCGAGGCCGTCGAGGGTGGGCATGCGGATGTCCATCAGCACCACGTCCGGGGCGTAGGCGTCGACGGCGGCGGCTACTTCGCTTCCGTCGCCGGCCTCGCCCACGACGGTCAGGTCGGGTGAGCCGCCGATGACCATCGCCAGGCCGGCCCGCACGAGCGGGTCGTCGTCGACGACGAGGACCCGCACCGCTGCGTTCACGTTGGGCTCCTTCTCTCTGCCCAGCCGGGCCACGGACCGACCCTGGCCGCTATCAGAGGGTAGGCCACGGTAGCCAGGCCCAGAGCCGGAACTCACCGGCCGGGGTGGGTCCGTGTTCGAGGCGTCCGCCGGCGAGGGCGGCCCGTTCGGTGAGCCCGATGAGGCCGATGCCGGCGCCGGGAATTGCGGTACCACCGCCGGTGCCCATCGGGCACGGGTTGCGGATCTCGACGGTTACGCCGTCGCCCGGGGTTGCCCGGACGGTGACGGCCACCTCGCCGTCGGGGGCGTGCTTGCGAGCGTTGGTCAGCCCTTCCTGCACGATCCGGTACGCGCCGCGCCCCACACCAGCCGGCACGGCGGCAAGCGCATCGGTCTGCCAGTCGAGCCGCACCAGCATCCCGGCGCGCCGCGACTGGTCGACGAGGTCAGGGAGGTCGGCCAGAGTGGGCTGCGGCCGTTCTGGCGTCTCGTCGGACCGGTCGACACCGGTGCGGAGGACGCCGATCACCTCCCGAAGGTCCTCCAGCGCCCGGTAGGCGCTGTCGCGGACCACCCCGGCGGCACGGGCGACCTCCTCGGGCGCGGCGTCGGGGCGTAGCTCCAGCGCCCCGGCGTGCAGGCTCAGCAGGGACAGGCGGTGGGCGAGCACGTCGTGCATCTCCCGGGCGATCCGGTTGCGTTCGCCCTGTCGGGCCTCGGCGACCCGCAGCTCCTGTTCGGCCTCGACCCGCCCAGCCCGCTCCCGCAGCGACTGGCGCCGGGCCCGTACGAACATGCCCCAGGCAAGCACCGCGACGCCGACGACGACGCCCAGCACGATCTCCGACGGGGACCCGACGGGGACGTCGGGCCGAACCAGCAGCTGCAGGAACGGTACGAGCGCGCACCCAGCCGCGATCGGGGCGACCACCGCGAAGCGCCGGTGCACCGCGACGGTGAACAGCGCGATGAGCGCCGCGCCCCCGGCGGACGTCGCGTAGACGCCGACCAGACCCGCGGCCACGGCGAGGCCGACCGGCCAGCGCCGGCGCAGCCACACCGCCAGACTGCACAGGCTGCCGAGGACGAGGTCGACGGTGAGCGGGACCGGCGCGATGTGCTGCGCGCGGCTGTCGGCCAGGGTCAGCCCCACCACGCCGACGGCCAGCAGGAAACAGGTGGCGTCGACCACCCGGCCGCGGACCGTGCGCCCGGCCGGGCGTACCGGATCGTGGTCAGCATCGTTGATCACGCCCGCCGGTAGCGGGCGCCGATCCTGCGGGTCCGCCGGGACCATCATGATCAAAGGGTACGGCCGGGTCGGCCCCACGGCACCCGACCAAAGTCGAACCCGAGGTGTAGACCTTCGGCCCACCACCATCGACTTTGGCTCGTAGCGGCGTATCCGGCCGCTCCAGCAATCTGTTCCACATCACCGGACGGACGGCCATTCCGGCGATTCCTGCGCCAACGAACGACGTGGTGTCGCACCGATCATCCGACCGCAACGAAGGAGTGAGAGATGCCTGTGAGCGTGGCAGCGGCAACGACGGGGCCTACCCCGACCCGAGCGCTCCGAGAGCGGGTCGTGGGCGCGACGGCGATCGCGTTGGCAGCGTCGGTGGCGATCCAGAACGCGGTAGTGGTCTCGGCCGGAGCGCCGAGCTACGGGGACCCGATCAAAAAGGTGCTCGCCTTCCACGCGGAGCATCGGGTCGCGGTCGCGATCGCGGTCGGCCTGGAGGCGCTGAACCTGCCGCTGCTGCTCGGGTTCCTGACCGGTCTCCACGGGCTCGTCGAGCGCCGCGGGCGTGCGGGCGCAGACTGGTCGCGCCTTGCGGTGGCCGCAGGCGCGACCCTCTCGGCAGTCTTCGCGCTCTACGCCGTCCTGTGGAACGGTGTCGTGTTGTCCGCCGGCGAGCTCGCCGAGCCAAGCCCGGAGTTCCAGCTCGCCTGGCAATTGCATGCAGCAGCCTTCGCGTTGGCGCTGCCGGCGCTCGGCACCACATTCATCGGCGCCGCGCTGGCGGCGCATGCGGGCCGGCTGACGCCGCCGTGGCAGCGTCTGCTCGCATTGGCCGGGGGAGGCCTGCTGCTCGCCGCCGGGGCGGCCAACCTCGCGATCGCGGACGGCTCAGTGCTCATCTTCATGGGGTTGCCCGGCTACGCCGCCTGGCTCGTGTGGCTGCTTGCGACCGGCGTACGGCTGGTGCGCGCTCGAACAACTGACCGTCCTGGCGACGCATCGACCTCCGCCGAGGAGGGATGATGGGAACCGACGTCGAGGCAGCTGCGGTCGCCGCAGCGCTTGGGGCGTTCGCCGGCCGCGCGCCGGGGGTGCGATTGCCGATGCCGCGTCACGTCGGCCGCCGCTGGGCGCAGTGTCCGCGCTCCGAGCACCCCGAGCCTGCTCGCCAGCCCGCCGATCCCCGCGCAGGCCACGCAATCCGGGGTGGCGTCGTTTTGAGCTCGACATCAGCGGGACGTTGCCTCTCCATCGGAATCGAGGTGCTGCTCCTGGCCTTCATCCTGCGCTCGGCCTGGAAATGGCCTCGAACCCCCGCCGTCCCGGCCGGTCCCGCGACGGCCGGGGCCTCGGCAGACAACACGCGGGCCGACGGATCCATCCTCATCTGCCGCGATCCGCTACAGGTTAGGGAAGACGACGACTCGGAACTGGTCATCCGCGGCCACGCCGTACTCCACCTCTGCAGGAACGTCGGTGGAGACGCCGACGGGGTACGCCAGTCGTACGAAGCAGTAAAGGCCAGGGGTAGCCGCCAGGTAGGACTCGATGTCACGCCAGAGGCCCCCCAACGGCGAGAGCCGGCGGTTGACACGCGGCGCCTGGGGGAATTTGTCAGGCGCCCAGCCTGAGGGCGCCGGCGATAACGCGGCCAGCCCCGTGGACTCGCATGTGACCCGGTGCGCAGATTGTCCGAGACCAGCCGGCGCGGGACACCGCCGTAGAACCCGAACGCCTCTGCACGCGCTTTTGGTAGCCGTTCTTTGCCAGCCCCCAACGAGCGGCTAAACCAGCCCAGACGTCAAACGCGAAGAATGCCGCGCTCGCCGGCGAGGTGTATGTGGGCCTTACACCTCGCTCAACTAACGAACATGCTCGCGATGACGCGATCGATGATGACTTCGCGCTCGAACTCGGCGAGCACGCCGAGCATCTGCACGCGGTGTTGTCGATGCGTGAGGACCTGGCGGGACTAGCGTCGCCACCGTAGCGTGCTCCTCATGTCGGCAGAGTGCGCGTCGCGCACGGCATGGTGGCGTCGGTGGGCGGGCCTGCCGGTCGTCGTCGCGCTGTTCTTCGCCACCTCAGTGTTTGCCGCGCCCCCGCAGGCGGTGCAGGCATCCGGGCCTGTCCGGGCGCCGTCGGTGCTTCAGGGCGTCATCGTGTCCGCCCCTCAGTCCATGGGGCAACGGCCGGACCTCCGGACCGTCGACCACGGTGGACACGGCCGTACGGCCCCGGACCTGACGGCGTTCGCGTGGCTGACGGAGCGGGCCGGCACCAGGACCACCGTGTGGTGGCACCTGCGACGCGACAGCGACGGTCACCGGGCGCAGGCGGGCCGGGAGGCCGATCAGGTCAGGGGACCGCCAGGACGGCGCGCAACAGACGCCTTGTCCTGACCGCGGCGCCGCGGCCGGTCTCGCCACGCGCCGCCCTGCCCTAGGAGAACTCATCGTGTCGCGCGCTACTGCCGTGCGCGCATTTCTTGCCCTGGTCGTGCTCGTCGTTTCCGGGTGGCTCGTCGCCACCCGGCCGGCGCGCCTCGGGCTCGATCTGCGTGGCGGAACCCAAATCGTGTTGCAAACCCGGGACGGCGACCAGACCAGAGCCGACGCCGCCACCACCGACCAGGCCATGGAGGTACTACGCCGGCGAGTCGACCAACTCGGCGTGAGCGATCCAACGCTCGTACGTTCCGGCGACCGGCGGATCATCGTGGAACTGCCGGGGGTCACCGACCCCCGGGAGTCCGCCGAGGTCATCGGCCGCACCGCCCAGTTGTCCTTCCGGCCGGTCCTCGCCCTCACCGGCTCCGGCGCCGCGAAGCCGCCGGCTGGTGGGCTCGCAGTGTCTGACGAGACAGGCAGTCCCGTGCTGCTGGGACCGCCGGCACTGTCCGGCCGACAGATCGACGACGCCCAGGCCACGACCGAACCGATGGCCGGCTGGCAGGTCGCGGTCGACTTCGCCGGTGACGGCGCCCAGGCCTGGCGACGGCTGACCGCCCGAGCCGCCTGCTCACCACCGGGTGACCCGGGGCGCCGGGTCGCGATCCTGCTCGACGACAAGGTGGTCTCGTCCCCCCAAGTCAGCGCGGAGGCGGCCTGCGACGTCGGGTTCGCCGGGCCGGCCATGCGGATCACCGGCTCCTTCACCGAGGACGAGGCCCGCGACCTGGCCCTGCTGATCCGGGCCGGGGCGCTGCCCGTGCCGGTCGACGTCATCCAGCAGCAGGTGGTCGGCCCCACTCTCGGAAAACAGGCGATCGACGACTCAGCCCGGGCGGCGCTGCTCGGCGCGCTCGCCACCATCTTGTTCATCGTTGCGGTGTATCGCCTGGTCGGTGCGCTGGCGGCGGCGGCGCTCGTGGCGTACGGGCTGGTCTCCTACGCGGCCCTGCTGGCGGTCGGTGCCACCCTGACCCTGCCCGGTCTGGCCGGGTTCGTGCTGGCGATCGGCATGGCGGTCGATGCGAACGTCCTGGTCTTCGAACGGGCACGGGAGGAGTACACCGCGAAGCCGTCCCTGCGTACCGCCATCCGGGACGGGTTCAGCCGTGCCTGGTCGGCAATCGCGGACTCCAACGTCACCACCCTGGTGGCCGGATTGCTGCTGTTCCTGCTGGCGTCCGGCCCGGTACGCGGCTTCGGCATCACCCTCGGCATCGGCGTGCTGGTCTCCATGTTCACCGCGCTGGTCCTCACCCGGCTCCCGGCCGAGGCTTTGCTGCGGCGACGGTGGCTTACCGTCCGGCCCCGCTGGAGCGGCCTGGCCCACCAGGGCTGGGTGCGGCGGACCATCGTCACCCGTGACCCGGACCTGATGGGCCGGCGGCGGTTGTGGCTGGTCGTCTCGGTGGCGGCGGTGCTGCTCGCCTTCGCCGGTGTCGCTACCCGCGGCGTGGACCTGGGCGTGGAGTTCGTGGGTGGCCGGCTGGTCGAGTACACGACCAGCCGCCAGCTGACGACCGAGGCGGCCCGCGAGGCGGTGGCGGCCGCGGGCCTGGAGCGGGGGATCGTCAGCAAGGTCGGTGAGGGCAAACTTTCGGTACGCGCGGCCGCGTTCGACGACGCGACGGAGCAACGGGTGCGCGACGCCCTGACCGCCCGCGGGGGCGGCGACGTGCAGCGGCTCAGAGACGACAAAGTCGGGCCCAGCCTCGGCACCGAGTTGCGGAACAAGGCGCTGCTCGCGTTGGGTATCGCGCTGGCGGCACAGATGGCGTACCTGTCGTTGCGGTTCCCGTGGCGCTGGGGCGCCGCGGCGGTGCTGGCGATGACCCACGACGTGGTCATCCTCGTCGGGGCGTTCGCCTGGCTCGGCAAGCCCGTCGACGGCGTGTTCCTGGCGGCACTGCTGACCGTCGTCGGTTACTCGGTCAACGACTCCGTGGTGGTCTTCGACCGGATCCGGGAACTGGTCCGCGGCCAGCGGGGCATGAGTCCCCGGCTGCGCACACCGTTCGCCGGGCTGGCGAACGCGGCCTGCCTCCAGACCGTCCCGCGGACGGTCAACACCGGGCTCGGGGCGGTGTTCATCCTTGCCGCCCTGGCCGTCCTGGGCGGGCCGTCACTGGTCGACTTCGCCATCGCTCTGCTGATCGGGATACTGGTAGGCACGTACTCGTCGGTGTTCCTGGCGACGCCTCTCGCCATCACCTTCAAGTCGGGAGCCGCGCGTTCCCGTTGATTTGACTGACGATGCCAGGCTGCCCCTCAAGGGCAGGGGCAGCCTGGCATCTATCCCGGACTTGCGCTGAGGCCACCGCAATCCGTTTAGAACGACGCCACCTGCGCCACCGGCCGAACCCGACCGTTTCATCCGCTGTTGCCAGCCGCGGTGCTGCTCGTCCGCTGGGGCGCGATCCGGCCCGAGGAGCGATTCCTGCACGAGCGGTTCGGTGCGCAGTACGACGACTACACGCGGCGTTTCGGGATGAGCCGCGCAGACACGCAGGCTGTCATGGGATGGCCGACGCACACGCAGGATCGGGGTTGCGCGAGCAGCTTCTGGATCCCTAAGTTGACGGCCTTCTTCACGTCCGATGATCGGCTGGCCGGGGTGCGGGTGCCGCTGTGGAAGGATCCGGCACGTGACCCTCCGATTGCGCACCCTGACGCACCAGGTCTGGACATCCCAGCCATCCGGACGGCATTTTGAAATACGTGCCACCAGACGCGGGTCCTCCGCGCCGGCGATGCATTCTTCCGCCGCCTACGGTGCTAGCTCACGCGGACCTGGCAGGTGGCTTGTCCCTCGTGCGTGGCCTCGTCGACCTTCTTGCCGTCCACGAAGATGCGGCACGTCGCCGTGCCGGACGCCACCTCGGTGGTCAGGGCGGCCAACTGGTTCTCGTCCTTGAAGGTGACCGTCTTGGACCACGGCGTGGATACCGTGCCGCCGGGCGAGTCGGGCACCTTCTTGTCGAACTGGGAAGGGCCGCCGAGGCTCCACAGGATGCCGTTGGCGTTGCCGCTGCTCGTCTCGATCTCGTAGCGCACCTTGTGCCCACCGCCGCGGACGATCAGGGTGGCGGCCAACGCCACGATCAAGACCGCGGCTACGCCGAGAGCGATCAGGAGGATCTTCTTCCGCCGCGGCCCGGGAGCCGCCGCGCCCATGTTTTCCGGCTCTGTCACGACGCGCAGCGTAGCGATCTTTGTATCTGTCGTGGAGGCGACATCACCGGGCGGTGGGCGGCGGGACTAGGCTCGGATGGTGAGCGCCATTGACCTTGGCGACGTCACGGCGGGCCCAGCGCAGGCGCCCGAGCCGCCGATGTATTCACGCGGCTTTCTCCAGGCGGCGCTGGCGGTGCTCACGGTGCTCGGCCTCTCAGCCATCGCCGCCTCGGAGCGGGCGGGGCCTTCGCGGCTGCTGCGCCCGTTGTGGAGCATCGCGATGACCGACCTCAGCCAGTTCTCGATCAGCGGTGGCACGCTGTTCGTGCTGAACAATGGCTGGGACGTGACGGCTTACGCCTTGACCGACGGGCGGATGCGCTGGTCGAGCCGGCTCTCCGAGCACACCGAGATGGCCACCGACGACCTGGGGTCGCTGCTGGTGCCGTCCGGATACACGCGGATCACCAAGGAGAACGCCGAGGGATATGGGCGGCTCGACACCGCCACCGCCGCCACCCTCGCCCTGGATCCCACGACCGGTATCCAACGCTGGCAGGTCTCCGGCGCGACCGGCTACCGCGACGCGGGGACGGCGCTGCTGGTCGAGGCCGATCCGCAGGGGGGCCGGCCGAAGATGTTCCGGGAGGTCCGGATCACCGACGGCGCCGTGCTGTGGGCGCACCCCGCTGGTCACCCGCAGTACTGGCTGGCCGGCGCCGGACATCTGGTCACGGTGGGCGACGACGGCCGGGCTGAGGTGTCCGGGCTGGCCGACGGCACCGCAGTCTCCCGCGGGCCGCTTCCACTGAGTCGCAAGGAGCTCTCGGCCGGCGTTGTGGCCGAGGTCGACGCGACGGCGCTCTATCTGAAACGCAACGAGGGCGGACGGCTCATCGTGCGAGCGTTCGACCTGGCGACCCTGCGTCCCAGCTGGAGCGTCGACGGCGGCGCCACCGCCCGCGAGGCACACCTGTGCGGCGGGGTGATGTGCCTCAGCGACGGCACCGCCACCAGCGCCTTCGACCTGGATTCGGGACGGCTGCGATGGCGGGCGCCGGGGTGGATCCACGCCGACACGGTGACCGGCGGGCGGCTGCTGGCCGAGAGGGCCCTGAGCACCGGCGAGGGCCTGCTCGACGCCGCCACCGGCGCCCTGGTGGCCGATCTCGGCAGCGTCTATCCGGTCTGGGACGCGGCCGCCGGCACGCCGACCTTCCTGCTGCGCGACACCGTGCGGCCGCCGGGCCGCACGGCGGTCCTGCGTCTGGACAGCCGCAGCGGTTCCCGCCGGCTGCAGGGTTCGATCGAGGGCCTCCCCGTCAAGCCCTGCGTCGCCGTCCAGGACCGGCTGATCTGCAAGACCACCACCGGCATGCTGACAGTCGTTGCAGTGGCCTGACGGCGCCCGATACCGGATCCGAGGGGACCAATCGGCGTGAGCGTGCTGAGAGGGCAGTTTGTCGACGGCGTCACGGTATCTTGAGTCCTGGTAGCCGATCACGATTCAGGAGGTGTGCATGACCGTCGAGATGGTCGCGCCGGCCTGGATGCATCAGCAGGTCACGGCCGAGCAATACGCGTCGTGGACAGAAGAGCAGTGTGCGGGCATCGAGATCGTGGATGGGATGGTCGTCGTGAGTCCGAGCGCCTCCAAGCGGCACAACCGCCTGGCCAGGCTTCTGGCGAACGCCCTGGACGTGGCCGCGGGCCCGGATTGGAACGCCGACACCTACTTCGATGTCCGGCTCCAGGATGTGCCGCTCAACAATCGTCGTCCGGACGTGACGGTCTACCGGGCGGAGACCATCGACGTTACGCCGACCCGGCCCGAGCATGTGCTTCTTGTGGTCGAGGTGGTTTCGCCGGGGTCGGAGACGACCGACCGGATAGTCAAGACCGATCAATACGCGAAGGCCGGCATTCAGTTCTATTGGCGCGTGGAACAGGCCGCGACCGGCGCGCCTCTCGTTTACACGTACGTTCTCGACCCCGCAACGGGACGCTACCGTGACGGTGAGATCTTCACCGGTGTCGTGAAGCTGACCGCGCCCTTCGCCGTCGAGGTCGATCTCGGTCGGATGTGATGCGGTGGCCGAGCGATGAGTTCGGGTGGTGCCGGCGGTCCAAACCAGTAACGGCGCTTACTGGAGGACACCATGACCGGCCGGATGCTTGCTTTCATGCTCGCCTCGCTGACGCTCATCGCCATCCCGGGGCCGAACATGATTTTCATCGTTACCCGATCGGCGACGCATGGGCTGCGTGCGGGGATTGCGTCGGCGTTCGGGGTCGAGACCGGGACCCTGCTGCAGCTCACGCTGGTCGGGGCGGGGCTGGCGACGCTGGTGGCGGCCTCGCCGCTGGCGTTCGCGATCATCAAGTACGCGGGGGTGGGCTACCTCGCGTACATCGGCTTCCGGGCTCTGCACAGCGCGCGGAAGGGCGCGGCGGCCGTCGAAGCGGCGCCGGCGCGGCAGCGGCGGCGGTTGTTCCTGGACGGGGTGCTGGTCAGCGCGCTGAACCCCAAGGTGGCGCTGTTCTTCCTGGCGTTCCTTCCGCAGTTCGTCCGCTCCGAGGGTGAGCTGCCGGCCTTCGGCGCGGTGTTCATCGCGCTGGGGCTCGCGGCCGACATCGCGTCCTGTTTCGCGGCGAACGCGATCGGGCGGTGGCTGCGGGTGCGGTCGGGCGGGAGCCGGGTGGTCGGTTCCATCTACCTCGGGCTCGGCCTGTTCACCGCGGTTTCCGCCTGATCCAGCGATTGCCCACCGTGCTCGGCGCGTGACAGGGTCCAATGGAAGTCCTGCTCAGAAAGGGGGCCGCCATGCCTCTCGACGCCGTCGCCGTCACCATGATCCTGCCTGTTGCCCGGCCCGAGGTGGCCCGGAGCTTCTACACCGATGTGCTCGGGCTGCCCTACCGGGGCACGGCGGAGGACGGAAAGATCCTGTTCGACGTCGGCTCGGGGGCGACGCTGGCCCTGATCGAGAAGCCGGCCGGCGCCCAGGCCGAGCACACGGCGATCAGCTTCGAGGTCGCCGACATCGGTGCGTCGATCAAGGAGTTGGAGGGCCGGGGCGCGGTGTTCGCCGACTACGACCTGCCGGGGCTCAAGACCGTGGAGCACGTCTGCGTGCTGGGCGCGGAAAAGGCGGCCTGGTTCCAGGACCCGGACGGCAACATCCTGTGCCTGCACGAGGTGATCCCCGAGCGCCGATGAGCGCGACGTAGCGTCTAGGGCATGGATCACCGCAGCGAGGCGCGCGACTTTCTCACGACCCGGCGGGCGCGCATCACGCCCGAGCGGGCGGGGCTTCCGGCGTACGGCGGGAACCGGCGGGTCGCGGGGCTGCGCCGGGAAGAGGTGGCGATGCTGGCGGGGGTCAGCGTCGACTACTACACGCGCCTGGAACGCGGGAATCTTTCCGGCGTCTCGGAGAGCGTGCTCGAGGCGCTCGCGCGGGCGCTGCAGTTGGACGACGCCGAGCGGGCGCATCTGTTCGACCTGGCGCGGCAGGCCAACCCCGGTCCGGGAGCGGCGCGGCGGCGGCGAAATGCGGCGCCGGAGCAGGTCCGGCCGGGCGTGCGGCGGATCCTCGACGGGATGACGATGGTGCCGGCCTACGTGCGCAACGGGCGCCTCGACGTGCTGGCGGCCAACCATCTCGGCCGGGCCGTTTTCGCGCCGCTTTTCGCCGGGAACGAGCAACCCAACATCGCGCGGTTTCTCTTCCTCGACCCGGCGGCGCCGGACTTCTACGTCGGCTGGGAGCAGATGGCCGGCGACACCGTCGCGCTGCTGCGCGGGGAGGCCGGGCGGGACCCGTACGATCGGAATCTCTCGTATTTGATCGGTGAGCTCGCCACCCGCAGTGAGCAATTCCGGGGTTGGTGGGCGGCGCACGACGTGCGCCTGCACCGCACCGGCACGAAAAGGCTGTGTCATCCGGTCGTCGGCGAGCTCGTCCTCGCGTACGAGTCGATGGAGCTCACCGCCGACCCGGGCCTGCGGCTGAACGCCTACAGCGCGGAGCCGGGGTCAGCCGGCCAGGACGCCCTGAGCCTCCTGGCCAGCTGGACCACCGTCGCGGCTCCCTAAAGCCGAGCTAACAGCCGAGCGCCTGCTGGTAGCCGCCGGGATCCCGGCCACTGGTGGCCCGGTCGGCGTACTCCCAGAACACCTCGGGATAGTCGCCCTCGGCGTTCATGTCGTTGAGCACCTTCCACTTGCGGCTGCTGCTCAACGCGGCCTTGGCCCGGTTGACCGCCTCGGTGTCGCCGGCCCGGCGGGCCCGCTCGAACTCGGCGATCCAGCCGCAGCCGACCAGCGCCATCACCTGGGCGCCGAATTGGTAGGGGTCGTTCGCGCCGAGCGCCTCGATCTTGGAACGGTCGAACTTCGGCGGGATCGGGACCCCGGTCAGGACCTTGGCAGCGGCCTCGTCGGCCCGGCCGGGCGTGACGATCTCGGGCGGCAGCGCCTCGAGCCACGTCTCCACGTCGACCTGGACGACGTGGGTGAGCACCCGGTCGAACTCGGCCCGGTTCCACTTGCCACCGGTACGCAGCTCGACGAAGACGCCGTCGCGGGGCTTCAGCTGCAGCGCGAAGTCGCTCGCGTTGTAGGTGTAGACGTCGCCGGACCAGCCCGGGATCTGGCCGGGCTCCGGCTTGCTCACTTCCTTGCGGTCAAGGCGATAGTCCTCGTACGCGTCGGCGGGGTACCAGTTCATCTCCAGGTTCCGCTCGCCTTTGACGAAGCCGATGGTGCCGTTCTTCTCGGCGAAGCCGTAGACGGTCTTCGCGACCCAGCCGGGCTCGTCGATGAGCAGGCGCGGGTTCCGCTCGGCCGCCTTCAGCGCGACCGGCGACCAGCGGCCGGTCGAGATGGCCGGGGTGGCCGGGGTGGCCGCGTGATCTTCCGGCGCACGAAGCCGGACGATCACCGAAACGGCGAGCACGGCGATCAGTACGGCCGCGGCGGCGACGGCGGTCACCAGCCGGCGCCGCCAGGGGTGGATGACTCGGTCGGTGGACATGATCTCCTCGAGTAGCGTCTGCTCGGCCCCGTCGAGGCGTACGACGATCGAAGGGTCAAAGGGATCGGCGTCGCGAAGCCGTTCGTCGGTCATCGGCCCTCCTCGGGGACGGGTGCGGTCAGGACGTCGAGCACATGTCCGGGCATCACCGGATCGTCACCGACGAGTTGGCGGAGCCGGGCGCGGGCGCGGGAGAGACGCGTACGGACGGCGGCCGGGCTCACGTCGAGCACGGCCGCCGCCTCGCGGGGTTCGAGGCCCTCCCAGGCGGTGAGCATCAGCACCTCGCGGTCGAGGTCGCCGAGCTTGGCCAGCGCGTCGCGGATCGCCAGGCGCTCGGGAACCTCGGTAGCCGGGTCCACCGAGAACGACGAAAGCCGCTGCCGCAGGCGCTGCCCGAGGCGCTCCCGCCGCGCGAAACCCCGATGGTGATTGGCGAGGACGCGGCGTGCCACCCCGTACAGCCAGAGGCGGGCCTCCCCCTCGGGCGGGATCTCGCCGCGCCGCCGCCAGGCGACCAGGAAAGTTTCCGCGACGATGTCGGCGGCGTCGGCCGGCTGCTCGACCCGGCGCAGCGCGTAGGCCAGCAGCGGGCCGAACATCGTCGCGTAGACCCGCCGAAAATGTTCTTCGGAGCTCACCCTCACCCCATGTCCGGCAGAGCCCTCATCGTGACAGCCGAGTCTCGCGCGCGAGCGAGAAGAATCGTCGGCACCATCGAAGCAGCGGTGAGCAAGAACGCGGCCGGGTAGCCGACGGCCGGGATCAGCGCGCCGACGCCGAGCGCTCCGGCCGCCATGCCGAGGTCGTAGGCGGCGTTCCAGATCGCGCTGACGGCGCTGTAGGAGGAGCGCGGCACGCGGGCGTACATCATGGTGAGCGTGACGTTCTGCAGGATGCCGAAACCGGCGCCGAAGGCGGCCGCGCCGAGCAGGACGAGCGCGGTCGAGCGGGTCGCGGCCAGCGCGGCCATGCCGCCGGCCGAGAGCACGATGCCGGGCAGGAGCAGCGCGGACTGACCGATGCGGTCGCCGACGCGGCCGGCGAGCCAGCGGGCGGCGGTGGTGACGGCCGGCTGGACGAAAAGGACGATCGGGGCGACGGCCGCGCTCATGGCCAGCGGGGCGAAGGTGACCAGGACACCGGCGGCGGAAGTGCAGGCCGCGAAGATCACGGGAAGCCGCCATCCCGCGGAGCCGGTGTGGCTCGTGTCGGAAATTTCCACGGTCGGCATGCGCCGCAACCCCAGGAGCGCGACCAGCGGGGCGAAGGCGGTGACGACGAAGACCGGAGTGAATCCGTAGCGCTGGGCGGCCCACAGGCCCAGCGGCAGGGCGACCAGGCCGCCGGCGCCGCTGACCACACCCACCAGGGCTACGCCCTCTCCGCGACGCCGCGAAGGGACGATCAAGGCGGTCAGCGCGCTTCCGGCAACCGTCGCGATCGCAAAACCCATTCCGCGTACGGCGTTCGCCGCGACCAGCACCGGGGTGGCGTCGCCGGTCAGGAACAACAGCGCCGGGAGGCCGAGCAGGATCAGTCCGGCGGCCAGCGTGCGGCGGTACCCGAGGCGGGCCACGATCCGCGGGGTGATCAGCTCGAACAGCACGGAGCTGACCAGGAACGCGCCGGTGCTCAGCCCGGCGGCCTGAGCCGAGCCCGCGACCAGCGGGACCACGGCGAGGGGCAGGTAGAAGCCGATCGAGGCGCCGGCGATCGGGGCGAGTGCGGCAGCGGTCTTCATGTCTCGAACGCTATGAGCCAAGCGGCACCCTGATAAGGTCCGATTCCATGGCCATCGAGTGGTCCGGTTGGGGCCCGCAGTTGCTGCTCGAGCTCGACCGGGAGTCGGCAACGCCACTGAAGTCGCAGGTGGAGCAGCATCTGCGGGCAGCGATCCGGGCCGGTCGGCTGGCGGCCGGAGAGCGGCTTCCCTCGTCGCGGGCGCTCGCCGGGTATCTCGGGCTGTCGCGCGGGCTGATCCAGGAGTGCTATTCGCAGTTGCAGGCCGAGGGGTATCTGACCGCGCACACCGGCTCGGCGACCCGGGTCGCGCAGGCCGCCGTCAGCACAAGTACGGAAATTTCGGACAAAATGCGGACAAAAGTCGAGCCGCTGATCGCTGACTTCCAATCGGGAGTGCCCGATCTGCGGCTGGCGCCGAGGCAGGACTGGGCCTGGGCGGTCGCGCAGGTCTGCCGGACCGCGCCGAACAGCGCCTTCGACTACGGCCCGGCCAACGGCAACCCCCGGCTGCGCGAGGTGCTGGCCGCCTACCTGCGGCGGGTGCGCGCTGTCGACGCGTACCCGAATCAGGTCTTGATCTGCACCGGTGTCGCGCAAGGGCTCGGCCTGATCCTGCGGGTGCTGGCGAAGCGCGGTCACACGCGGGTGGCTTTCGAGAATCCGGGTGCGGTGCGGACGGTCCGGGACGCGGCGAGCAGCGCGGGGATCGAGGCAGTGCCGGTCCCGGTCGACGAGAACGGCATCGACGTGGCGGCTTTGTCGCGCAGCGGGGCGCGGGTCGTGGTGGTCACGCCGGCGCATCAATGGCCGACCGGGGTGGTGATGGCGCCGGAGCGACGGCACGCGCTGCTTTCGTGGGCGCGCGGCAACGACGGCGTGGTCGTCGAGGACGACTACGACGCGGAGTTTCGCTACGACCGCGATCCGGTCGGGGCGCTGCAGGGGCTCGCGCCCGACCGCGTGGTGTCGCTCGGGACGGTCAGCAAGTCGCTCGCCCCGGCGCTGCGGCTCGGCTGGGCGGTGGTGCCGGTGTCGCTTGTCGACGACGTGGTGGCCGAGAAAATGGTGGCCGACCGCGGCACGTCCGGGATCGACCAGCTCGCCCTCGCCGCGCTCATCGAGTCGGGCCGCTACGACCGGCAGCTGCGGCGCATGCGTGCCGTCTACGCCCGCCGCCGGGCCGTGCTGCTGGACGCCGCGCCGGGGCGGTTCACCGGGCTGGCGGCCGGCTTTCACGCCGTGCTGCACCTGCCGGAGTTTCTCGGCGAGCGCGCGATAGTTTCCGCCGCCCGGGAGCGAAACGTCGGGGTCTACGGCATGAGCGACTATCGCGCCGACTCGTCGACCGAGCCGGGGCGCCTGGTCATCGGTTTCGGCAACACCAGCGAACAGGCGATCGGGACCGGCATGGCGGTCATCGCCGACCTGCTTCAGCGCGTGTAGCGATGCTTGACGCCCGGCGGGAAGAACTCCGGGTCGCCGGCCGCGCGTAGCAGCACTTCGGGCAGCTGCCGCCCAGCCGGGACGTAGTGGGCGAACTCGCTGTTGAGGCGCAGCAGCTCGGCGCGGACCGACTCGGCCAGCGTCGCGGCCAGCTCGTCGCTCGGCAGGGTGCCCGGGGCCAGCTCGACCACGATGGAAAGTTTCCGGTCGCGGTCGGCGTCCTCGAGCGTGCGCAGCACGAACTTTCCGGTCACCCGGTCGGCCACGTGCGGGCGCTCGAGGCCGACCGTGACGTTCTCCGGGTAGACGTTCGCGCCGAAGAACGAAACCGTGAAGAGCGAGCGGCCGAACACGTACGCGAAAGGCAGCTCCGGTTTGTCGCCCTGCTCCCCGCAGATCGTCATCATCGTCGCGTGCGGGATCAGCCCGCCCTCGTCGGCGATGTGGTAGCGCAGCAGCGGCACTCCCCCGTCGGCGCTGAAGGCGAGGGTCCCGTCGACGACCTCGAACAGGCGGGTCCCCGGGTCGTACTGCACCAGCGTCGGCAGCCGGGAATCCCCGAACAGGGAGGTCGCCACCTCGGGCCGGTCCGCGAGGAAGCGGCGGATCCGCACGCTGAGCGGCGTCTCGTTGCCGAGCACCCCGGCGTCGGCCGTCCCGTAGAGCGACGCCGAGTCGGTCACGGGGTCGTCCATCCGCGCCCGCGTCGCGACCAGGTCCCGCCACTGCTCGCTGAAGACCTCGCCGGCCAGCACGATCTTGACGTGCCGCCCGGCCCAGTCCTGGCCGGCGTCGATGACGTTCTTCACGAACGGCGGGTAGCCCAGCAGCACCACCTGGTCGAAGAGCGGCCCGAGCTCCGCCACCACCCGCAGGATCTCGTCGACGTTGTTGCCGGGCGTCGCGACGGTGATCGGATAGCCCTTCGCGGCGAGGTGCCGGCAGGCGTCCGCCGTGTACATCCCGCCCACCCAGTTCCCCAGCGCGAAACACACCACGGCAAGTGTCGTGCGTTCTTTCGCGCGAAACCCGCCGTCGAAGACCTGCTCGAACCGCTCGGCGACGGCTCGCTCGTCCAGCACCGAACGCGGCCACACGGTCGGCTTCCCCGACGAGCCCGACGACACCGCCACCATGTCGCACCCGCTGAGCGTCCCGCCCCAGCACCGCGCGGCCAGGTCGTACCGCTGGTGGTAGTTGGCCTTGGTCATCACTGGGATGTCACCGAGCCCGGCGACCGACGCCGGATCCACGCCCTGGTCCGCCAGGAAGGCGCGATAGGCCGGCACACGCTCCGTCATCCGCCCGAAAAGATCAAGAGCATCGAGCTTTCGCGTACGGCCGGCGTAGAAGTCCCGCAGTCCCGTGGCGGTCCGATCCGCCCGTGCTAAATCGAACATGCAACGATCGTGCCAGTTCCGCGGCTCATCCGATTCGGGCGATGTCACGTGGCGATCAAGATGGCAGCGTGTGGCACTGGGTGATTCGGTGCTGGGGATCGGAGATCGTGCGTGCTGCCGTTGGTTGCGGCCAAGACATCGCGTCCTCGGATGGTTCGGGCCGGCGTCGACCGGGCCCACCTGACCCGCCTGCTCGAAAAGGCCACCGGCAGCCCGGTGACCATGGTCTGCGCGGGCGCCGGCTGGGGCAAGACGATGGCGGTGTCGGCCTGGGCGCAGGGCCGGCGCGAGCCGGTGGCGTGGCTGAGCCTGGACCCGCACGACAACGACCCGCAGATCTTCTGGTCGTACGTGCTGGCGGCGCTGCGCGTGGCCGGCGCCGTGGCCGAGGACAACCCGCTGGCCGAACTCGGCTCGGTCCCGGCCGACGAGGCCGAGCGGGGCGGGCGGCTCGCGGCCGGCCTGGCCCAGCTGCCGGCCGGCACGGCACTGGTGATCGACGACGTCCACGAGATCGACGACGCCGACGTGCTGCGGGAGCTGAGCCGGCTGCTGCACCAACTGCCGCCGGCGCTGCGCGTGGTGCTGGTCGGCCGGGCCGAGCCGGCGTTGCGGCTGCACCGCCTGCGCGCCGCCGGGCAGCTGGCCGAGATCCAGGCCGAGCACCTGGCCTTCACCCGGTCCGAGGCGGCCGACCTCATCGCCGGGCACGGGCTCGAGCTGACCGGGGACGACGTGTCCACGCTGGTCGAGCGCACCGAGGGCTGGGCGGCCGGGCTGCAGCTGAGCGCGGCCTTCCTCGCCACCCACGACGGCGACGTGACGATCGCCGACATCGCCGGGGACCTGCGCACGGTCGACGACTACCTCACCGAGGAAGTGCTGGCCGACCGCACCCGGCGGCAGCGCCGGTTCCTGCTGCAGACCAGCATCTGCGAGCACCTCTGCGCCGGCCTGGTCAACGCGATCACCCACGGCGACGACGGCCAGCGCACGCTGGAGCAGCTGGAACGGGACAACACGTTCGTGCTGCGCCTCGGCGCGAAACCGATGTGGTTCCGCTACCACCACCTGCTGCGCGACGTGCTGCAGCACCGGCTCCGGGTGGAGACGCCCGGCACGGTGCCCGAGCTGCACCGCCGGGCGGCGCGCTGGCACGCGGCGAACGACTCGGTGCTGGAGGCTCTCGCCCACGCGGTCGAGGCGCAGGACTGGCCGTACGTCGGGCGGCTGGTCACCACCGGCGCCGGCACGCTGATGGTCTCGGCGCACCGCCCGGCGCTGGTCCGGATCCTGCGGGAGGTGCCGCCCGAGCGGCTGCAGGCGACGCCGGAGCTGCTGATCTGCGCCGCGCTCCTGCTCTTCCACGCCGGCGACTACGACGCCATCCCCGCCCGCCTCGACGCGGCCCGCACGCTGCTGCGCACCCGGCCGCCCGCCACCCGCGAACCCGTCGAGGTCATGGCACACACCCTCCAACTCGCCGCCGACCGGGCGGCCGGCGACATGCCGGCCGTGATCGCCGGCAGCGGCCGCCTGCTCGACCTGCTCGCCGCGGCGCGGTCGATCACCCCGCCGGCCCTGGCGCAGAGCCGGGCCATCGCGCTCAACAACCGGGGCCTGGCCCTGCTGTGGACCGGCCGGCTGGACGAGGCGGAGCGCGACCTGTGGGCCGCCTCGGGCGCGGCCCGCTCGGCCGGCGTGGAGCTGACCGAGATCAACGCGACCGGCCACCTGGCGCTCCTGCAGGCGATGCACGGCTCGGTCCACGAGGCCGCCCGCCTGGCCGAGAGCGCCGTCGACCTGGCCGACCGGCGCGGCTGGCGATACGCGCTGCAGACGGTCGCCGCGCACCTGGCGCTGGCCCTCGTCGGCCTGGAACGCAACGACCTGGCCAAAGCGGTGCTCGCCGCCCGGGACGGGATGCGCGCCCACCAGAGCGATCCCGAGGCCGCCCAGCGCCTGGTCGTGCTCGGGGTCCGCGCCCGCCTGGCGACCGCACGGGGCGAGCTGGCCGTAGCCAGTTCCCTCTTCGACGAGGCGCGACACGACCGGCCGGCGCGCCTGCGGGTGCCGGCGATCGACGCGTGGCTGGCCCTCGGCGAGGCCCAGCTGGACCTGGCCGACGGCCGCGCGCCCGAGGTCGAGCGCCGCGGCCCCGAGTGGCTCCCGCTCGGCGCCGCCGCGCTGGTCTGCCTGGCCCGCGCCGCGTACGCCCAGGGCAACCACCGGCGCGCCGAGGTGATGCTCACCGGTTTGGCGGTCCCCGAGCGCGACACCATCACCCGCACCGAGGCCGGCGTGCTGACCGCCCTGGTGGCTGACGCCCGCGGCCGCGGCGTCCGGGCCACCGACGTGCTGGCCGAGGCGGTGGCCCTGGCCGCCGAGCAGGGCATCCGCCGCCCGTTCACCGTCCTGGCCGGCCCCAGACTCGACGGACTCCTCCAGCGGCTGCGGCTGCTGACCCCGGCGACCGCCGACCTCATCGACGAGCTACGCGACGGCCGCGACAAGACGGGCCCGCTCCCGGAGAACCTCAGCGAACGCGAGACCGAGATCCTCCGCTACTTGACGACAATGCTGACGGCGGCCGAGATCGCGGGAGACCTCGGCTTGTCGGTCAACACGGTGAAGGCACACATGCGAGCC
This sequence comes from Actinoplanes sp. CA-142083, assembly GCF_050942195.1. Classification (NCBI taxonomy): domain Bacteria; kingdom Bacillati; phylum Actinomycetota; class Actinomycetes; order Micromonosporales; family Micromonosporaceae; genus Actinoplanes; species Actinoplanes sp. CA-142083. Next base: position 3,803,243 of record NZ_CP192076.1, on the reverse strand, counting down.
GTCTACCGCAAGCTGGGAGCCAGCCGCCGAACCGAGGCGGTGCTGGCCGCCCGCCGCAACGGTTTGCTCTGAGATCCGCCGGCCTTTCCCGGTATCGGGATACTTCAGGCCGGTGGCGCACGGTGTCGCGCAGCCGGAAGGTCGTCCGTCACCTCATGCGACAAAGGTCAGCGGGCCAGCCAGCCTCCGTCGACCGGGAGGGTGGTGCCGTGGATGTAGCGGGCGGCGTCGGAGGCCAGGAAGACGATGGCGCCGGCCAGGTCGTCGGGTGTGCCCCAGCGGGCGGCGGGGATGCGGGACAGGATCTCGGCGGCGCGGGTCTGGTCTTCGCGCAGGGCGGTGGTGTTGTCGGTGGCCATGTAGCCGGGGGCTATCGCGTTGACGTTCACGCCGTGCGGGGCCCACTCGTTGGCCAGGGCCTTGGTGAGGCCGACGATGGCGTGCTTGGCAGCGGTGTAGGCGGGGACTCGGATGCCGCCCTGGAAGGACAGCATCGAGGCTACGTTGATGATTTTGCCGGTGCCCGCGGCCAGCATGTGGCGGCCGGCGGCCTGGGAGAGGTGGAAGACGGCGTCCAGGTTGACCGTTAGGACTTCGTCCCAGTCGGTGGGGGTCACGTCGGCCGCCGGGGCGCGGCGGATGATGCCGGCGTTGTTGACCAGGATCTCCGGGCGGAACTCGTCGATTGCGGCGGTCAGGTCGGCGGGGGTGGCAGTGGCCAGGTCGCACGGGATGTGGGTGGCCTGGCGGCCCAGGGTGGTCATGCGGGACAGGGACTCGGTGGGGTCGCCGCGGGTGAGCAGAGCTATGTCGGCGCCGGCTTCGGCCAGGGCGACGGCGGCCGCCTGGCCCAGGCCCCGGTTGCCGCCGGTCACCAGGGCCCGGCGGCCATCCAGGCGGAAACTGTCGAGGATCACCCGGTCAGTGTCCTAGGTCTCGGAGCATGGGGACGGTGCGGCCCACCCACGACAGCGACGTGTCCTCGTGGGCGCCCTGGGTGCGCTGGGCGCCGGCCAGGAACCACAGGTAGTAGGTGGTGTAGCCGGGCGCGCTCACGACCGTGTGGTAGCCGGAGGGCATCATCTGGACGCCGTGGTCGCGGGCGGTGTAGTTCTCCTCGTAGCCCTCGTCGGTGTAGACGCGGCTGATGCCGAAGCCGTCCCCGGGGCTGACGCGGAAGTAGTACATCTCCTCGTGGGCGGCCTCCGCCGGCAGGTCATCGAACTTGTGGCGGTGCGGCGGGAAGGTGCTCCAGTTCCCGGACGGGGTGTAGGTCTCGCCCACGATCAGGCGCCTCGCCGGCAGGTCGGGCTGGGCGATCTCGGTGAGGATCTGGTGGTAGCTCCGGCCGAAGTTCGCGGCGCCCCACCGGCCGGAAGCGACGCGGGACGGCTCGATCACATAGGGCGCGGTCTCCAGGTCGCTCCGGGCGCTGGGCAGCGCGATCTCGACGCGGCTCACGGCCTCGATGGAGAACGACGAGCCGGCGGGGATGTAGACGGAGTGCGGCTTGCCGGAGAAGACATCGGGGCGGCCGCCGACGGCGGGGAACTTCTCGCTGCCGACGGTGAAATGGGCCTGGCCGCACAGCACGACGGCGAGGATCTCGCGGTCGCCGGACTCGCCGGACCAGGTGTCGCCGGGCGCGAGCCGGAGCAGCTTGAAGTCGAGCAGGTCGCAAGGGTTGAACGGCAACTCGTTCAGGCCGGGGGATGACGGGATGTCGCAGTGGTACTTGTAGTCCATCGCAGGAGTCCTCACCAGGGGTCGTTCCAGTCGGGCAGGGTCACGCGGGTCAGCGCCTCGAGGTAGAAGTAGTCGCCCCAGAGGTTGCCCTCGTCGACGCCCACCCCTTTGGGCTTGTCGTAGACGCCGTGGACCAGCAGTGCGTTGGCGGAAGGGTCGACATAGTCGTCCATGAGCGACCCGAGAATCCGCAGGGCCGCCTCGACGTAGCGAGGCTCGCCGAGCTCCAGCAGGCCGCAGACGGCGATGGCGGCGGCCGAGCTGTCGCGCTCCTCGCCGCTGCCGTCGCCGAAGACGAGATCCCAGTACGGCACGCCGTCGGCCGGCAGGTGCGCGAGGAAGCGGTCGGCGCAGCGGCGGGCGGCGTCCCGGAAGGACGGGTCGCCGGTGTGCCGGTGGTTGAGCGCGAAACCGTAGATCCCCCAGGCCTGGCCGCGCGCCCAGCAGGACTCGTCCGAGTCGCCCTGCTCGGTCTCGCCGCGCAGCGGGGCGCCGGTCGCGGGATCCCAGTAGAAGGTGTGGAAGGTCGTGTTGTCGGGGCGCAGGATGTGGTCGCGCAGCTGCTCGACGTGCCGCTGGGCGATGTCGGAGTAGCCCGCCCAGAACAGCAGCGGCGTGTTCATGAGGCTGTCGATGATGGTGCGGCCCCGCTGGCGCTCGTCGCCGAGGTCGCCCCAGGCCTGGATGATCCCGGCGGCCGGCAGCACCCGGGTGACCAGATGATCGGCGGCGTCGACGGCCGCCGCCCGGGCCACCGGGTCGCCCACTCGCTCCCACGGCACCACACAGGAGAGCGTGTACAGGAACCCGAGATCGTGGGTGTCCACATCGGTACGCGAGGCGATCCGGGAGGCGAACGACGAAACGTGCGCGGCGGCGGCCTCCGCGTAGCGCGGCGAACCGGTCAGCGACGACGCCAGCCACAACATCCCCGGCCAGAAGCTCGTCGTCCACCCCACGTTGCCGTCCCGCGCGCGATAGCGGCCGCGGACCGTCGTGTCGCCGGGGTACCGGTCGCCGAACTCCGCGAGGTTCGCGTCGATCGTGCGCAGGGCGGCCGCCACCGCGGCGGCCACCGCCTCGGCGTCGGGCGTGGGCCGGACGTCGATCGCCGTCATGAAGTTCCCTTCGTCAGTACCGGATTGAGGGAGAACCGGCTCCCCGCCCACACCACGTAGAGCAGGGGTGCGGCGGCGAGCCCGAGCGCGACCGCCGGCCGCGCGGCCAGCAACGCCTCGAAGATGGCCAGCACCGCGAGCGACGGCACGGTCAGATACCAGTGCCGGACGGCCAGATAGACCGACACCCGGCACGCGTCGCGCACTCTGGTCGTGGGCCGCTCGGAGAGCACGACGAGCGCGAGCAACGTGGTCGCCACCGCCAGCACCATGACCACAACCAGCAGCGGAATCGCCAGCGCGCCGGCGGCATGACCGAGCGCCCAGCGGCAGTCCACCGCGAGCACCACGACCAGAGCCGCGCACAAGCCGGCGACAGCGAGAGCACGTGGCGCCGAGGAACGCCAGACACGTATGAAGGTCTGGACCGGGCGATCCAGTGTGGAGAGCACCGCGAACGCTCCGCACAGCGCCGGCCCGATCAACGGCGACAGCAACGCCAGCAGCGGCCACGACCGCCCCGGGTCGGTGGTCACCAGCAGCACCACCAGCGGCAGGCACGCCGCCGTGAGCAGCAGATTCGTCATCAGGCCGACGTACACCGCGTCGAAGATCCGGCCGATCATCCCTTGAGTCCCGTCGTCGCGATGCCCTCGACGAAGTACCGCTGCCCGAGCAGGAAGATCACCGCGATCGGCAGCACCGACAGCACGGATCCCGTCATGATCAGCGCGTACTCGGCGTTGTAGCTGGTCACGAACGTCTTCAGGCCGATCTGGATGGTCCAGAGGCTGTGGCTGCGCAGGTAGATCAGCGGCCCGAGGTAGTCGTTCCAGGTGTTCACGAAGGTGAGCAGGCCGAGACTGGCGATGGCCGGCACCGACAGCGGCAGCATGATCCGCCGCCAGATGCCGTACTCGCTCATGCCGTCGATCCGGGCGGCGTCGAGCAGCTCGTCGGGGATCGACTCGTAGTACTGCTTCATCAGGAAGACACCGAACGCGCTGAACGCCTGTAGCGCGATGATCGACCAAAGCGTGTTCGACAGGTGCAGCTTCGAGAAGAGGATGAACTGCGGGATCATGTACGACTGCCAGGGCACGGCGATGGTGCCGATGTAGGCGAGGAACAGCACGTTGCGGCCGGGGAAGCGAACTTTCGCGAAACCGTACGCGGCGAAGCTGCCGGTCAGCACCTGCAGGACCGTGACCGCGACCGACAGGACCAGCGTGTTGCGAAGCCACGTGGTCATGTCTGATTTGTCCCAAATATCCAAGTAGTTCTGCCAAACCACCGGATCGGGCAGCCACTGCACCGGAATCGTGTAGACGTCGTTGTTCGCCTTCAACGACGACATCGCCATCCAGTAGAACGGCAGCAGCACGGCCGCCGCGGCGACGGATAGGCCGAAATATCCGAAGAATCGGACAAAACGCCTACGCGGAGGCCGGTGAGTGGGAGGCAGCGGCGAAAGCCGGGGCGGAGTCTGCAACAGAGCCGTCATCGAGCACCCCGCCGATTGACCACGAACTGCACGACCGTCACGGCGAAGCAGATGAGGAACAGCACGATCGAGATGGCCGACGCATAACCGAGCTGGTTCTCCCCGAACCCCTTCTGGAAGATGTACTGCGACACCACCAGCGTCGACTGCCCGGGACCGCCGTTGGTCATCACCAGGATCAGGTCGAAGACCTTGAAGCTGCCGATGGTCAGCATCACGACCACGAAGAACGTGGTGGGCCGCAGCCCCGGCAGCGTCACGGCGCGCAGCCGCTGCCACGAGTTCGCGCCGTCCACCTTCGCCGCCTCGTACAGCTGGGTCGGGATCGTCTGCAGGCCGGCCAGGAACAGCAGCATGTAGTAGCCCGCCTCGCGCCAGGTGCCGACGATGATGACGGCCGGCATCGACCAGTCCGCCGACGTCGTCCAGCCCGGCGGGTGGTCGACGCCGACCGCGCGCAGGACCTGGTTGATCGGGCCGTACCCGGGGCTGAACAGCATGTTCCACACCTGGGCGAGCGCCACGATCGATGTGATGTAGGGAAAGAAGGCGACCGTACGGAAGAAGGCGACGCCTCGCAGTTTCCGGTTGAGCAGCAGCGCGAGCCCGAGCGCGGCGACCAGGGTGAGCGGGATGTGGAAAACCGTGTAGTAGAGGGTGTTGGTCAGCGCGGTGTGGAAGCTGCGGTCGTGCAGCAGCTGGCGGAAGTTCTCGAGGCCGGTCCACTCGGCGCCGCCGAAGACGTTCCAGCTCGTGAACGCGTAGTAGAACAGCAGCGCCAGCGGCACGAGCGTCAGCACGGCGAAGCCGGCGAAGTTCGGCGCCAGGAACGACCAGCCCACCGCCGTGTCGCGCAACACCACCCGGCCGCTCCGGCGGCGGTGGGCCGATCGAACGGTCATTTGTTGAGCACCTCGTTCTTGGCGCGGTCCTGCGCCTCGGTGATCGCGGCGTCGACGGGCTTGCTGCCCGACATGATGGCCGTGTGCAGGTCGCCCAGGATGTTCTGAAGCGCGGCCGTGTACTTGCCCGGCGGGTTCTCCGGTTTCGTGTCGTGGGTCGCGAACGTCCACTTGGTCAGCTCGTCCTGCGGGACGCCCTGGAGCTGGAAGAAGGTGTCCTTGACCGCGTCGGTGTCGGCCGGGGTGATGCCGATGCCGGCGAGCGCTTTCGCGCCGTCGGCTCCCGCCGCGTACGAGAGGAACGCTTTTGCCGCCTCGACCTTGTTCTTGGCGAGCTTGGGGTTGATGCCGAGGCCGGTCGGATCGCCGAAGGTGACCGGCGTGGCCGATTTGCCGGTGGTGGCCTTGGTGAGCTGCGGCGCGGGGGCGATGCCCCAGTCGAACTTATCGGCGTCGCCGCCGGCCTGCTGCTTGAGCAGCGTGGCGATGAACCACGAGCCCATCAGCATCATGGCGGCCTGCTGCTTGCCGAATTGCGCCTGGTACGTCAGGTTGTTGGTGGTCGCGTCGCCGAACTTCACCTGGGCGCCGGCGTTCTGCAGGTCGACGGCCCGGGTGTAGTACGGCGCCAGGTAGGAGAAGTTGGCGCTCTCGATGCTCGCGCCCTGGCTCTGGGCCAGCGCGAAGCCCTGCACGGTCGACTGCCAGATGTGCTCGTAGTCGCCAAAAGCCTTGCTGGCTTTCAGCTTCGTGGCCAATGCCTTCGACGTGGCCGCATAGTCGTCCCACGTCCAGGTGCCGTCGGGCGTCGGCAAACCGGCCTTCTCGAACAGGGTCTTGTTGTAATAGAGGACCCAGGAATCCTGCCGGTACGGAATGGCGTAGGTCTTGCCGTCGACCTGGTAGTTGGCCATGCCGCCGACCTTGTCGCCGAGCCCCTGCGCCACGTCGCTCACGTCCAGCAGCTGCTTGCCGTTCTGGTACGTGTAGAAGTTCTTCAGCGTCTTCTGCGCGTAGATGTCCGGCGCCTTGCCCGCGGCCAGGTCGGCGATCATTTGGGTGTCGTAGTTGGCGGCGTCGTACTCCTTGAGCTCGACGGTCACGTCGGGGTGGGTGGCGTGGAAGCCGTCCGCGAGGGTCTTGAACTCCGGCGTGGTCGCGAAGCTCCAGCCGGCCAGGGACAGCGTGATCGGCCCGGAAGCGGAGTCGTCGTCGTCGCCGCTGCAACCGGACAGGACCAAGGGGATCGCCACAGCGGCGCCGAGGATCGCCGCGAGGGAGCGTTTCATCTTTCCTCCATCGTCAGAGGGGTGCTTGTGCGCACGCCGTCGGGCCACGTGACCTCGACTTCGTCCGCGATGAGCTGCGCCGTGCAACGTGGTGGGGAGGCCGCCGTCGACAGGGCGATGAGCGCCGCGACCCAGGCCCCCGGCGTCACCGGGTGGTCGAGCCACGGAACCGTGACCGGCCCGCCGAGCGGACCGTCGTCGTGCGTGTCGTGTCCTTGCGTCCCCTCGCCCAGCACCGGCACGAGGTGGCTGTGGTGTTCCGGGGTGACCGCCCAGCCGCCGATCCGCAGGCGCTCGGCCGCGGGCGAGGGCTCGTCGACCCGCGCGAGACGCAGCTCCCAGGGGCCGCGGACCAGCGAGAGGATGGTGATCCGGCCGGCCGGCTCGGCGTTGCCTCGCCGTCCGGTGCCGTGGTCCGGCTGGGCGGGATCCGCTTTCACCCATTTCCCGTACGAGGTGGAGCACGCGGCCCCGGGTCGCACGAAGAGAGTGGTCATGCCGGTGCGATGCGATCGCCGGCCGGCGGCGTCGATCAACACCACCGACTGGTCGAGCGGATCGGTCCAGCCGCTCTCGTCGAGCACCGGCGTGGTGGCCGTCGAGTAGCCGATCCGCGCGTACAGCGGGGAGTCGCCGGTGTTGGCGCCCTCGACGTCGTGGTCGGTGCCGTGGTTGACGACCCGCACGATGCCGTCGCCCTGCCGGCCGGAGATGAGCCAGCCGGGCGCGCGGACGACGCACTGGTAGTCGCCGGTCTCGATCGGGAGCGGCTCGGCCGGGGCCGTCCACACCGGATGGTCGGCGGGCAGCGCGAGGCCGAGCAGGCCCTTGCTCGCCCAGTACGGCGAGCCGGGGCCGGAGTAGGACTGGGCGAGCCGCGGCCACGGGCCGTGCCAGCCGAGCGTGAGCAGGCCGCCGGCGTCGGGGGCGCCTCGATCGGCGAAGTGGCGGACGATCCGGTCGGCGGCGTGCCGCAGCGCCCCGGGCGAGTGGCCCGGCGCCTCGGCGAGCACCCCGGCCCAGAACGGCGCGGCGGCGGCGAAGCGGTAGGTGAGGCTGCGGCCCTGGATCAGCGGGGAACCGTCGGCACCGATCAGCGCGAGCGCGTCGGCGAGGTAGCGGTCGAGGGCGGCGACATCGCAGGCGCGGCGGGAGGCGGCCAGGTCGCTCGCGCCGGTCATCCGGGACCAGAGGATCGGGTACGTGTGCAGCGCCCACCCGGTGTAGTGGTCGAACGCGCGGGACGGGCCGTCGGCGAGCCAGCCGTCGGCGCGGTGGAAGCTGTCGTGGGTGGCGAGGTCGGCGACCATCTCGGGGCCGGACCAGGGGCCGCCGACGCTGCGCAGGAACGTCTGCACGACCAGGCGGAACCAGACCCAGTTGATCCGCGGGTACGTGTCGTCGCCGACGGCCGGCGACAGGTAGTCGACGACCATTTCCCGCGCCGGCTCGTCCAGGCGGTCCCAGATCCAGGGGCGGGTCAGGTCGAGGATCAGCGCGATCGAGGCGGCCTCGACCTTGGCTTGGGGATGCTCGTCGAGGCGGGGCCAGCGCTCGTGGGCGGGGGCGTGCGGGTCGGCCCCGAGGGCGAGGCCCCGCGCGTAGCGGTCGGCCAGCTCGTCGGTGCCGTGGCCGCGCTCCCCCGCGATGCGGAAGCCGGCGAGCAGGAACGTGCGGGCGAAGCCCTCGAGGCCGTCGACAGCGTGGCCGTAGCCGCCCTCGGGGCCGGGGAACGTGATGCGGGCGTGGCCGGGCGAGGCGTGGCGGCGGGCCGCGGCGAGCATGCGGTCGGCGAGCCGGACCCAGTCGTCCCGCGTCCAGTCGGCGCTTGTCTCGCTCACGCGTCACGCTCCGGAGGCTCGATGTCCCGCCCGTGTTCCGCTCGGTTTCCGGGACGTTAAGCGCTCATATTCAGTCGTGTCAACGCCATGTTCAGACTTTGTCGATCTGTTATCGCCAAAGTGATCTGTTACGATCACGTCCGATCACGAGGAGGCGTCATGGGTCCTCTCGCCGCCGCCTGGCCGCCCATCACCGCCGGCCTGCTGGTGCGATCGCTGCCGCCGGTCGACGGCCTCGCGGCCCCGCCTGCCCTGCGGGCGCGCGCCGAGGCCGAGCTGGGAGCGCCCTGGCCGACGCCGCTGGCCAGCGCCTACGCGCGGTACTTCAAGGACGGCAACCGCACGGGCTACGAGGAGGTGGTCTGGGAAAGGGAGTACCGGGTGAGCCGGGCCGCGATCATGGCGGCGGTGACCGGGGATCCGGGGTGGCTCGACGAGGTCGCCGACGGAGTGACGCTGCTGTGCGAGCAGAGCAGCTGGTGCTGGCCGGCGCACGACGACACCTTCGCGCGGCATCAGGCTGTCGTGCCGACGGTCACCGATCCGTACCTGGACTTGGGGGCCGGCGAGGTCGCGGGGCAGTTGGCCTGGCTCGACCACCTGCTCGGCGCGCAACTTTCTGCGTCGTTTCCGGGGCTGCGGGAGCGGATCCGGCACGAGGTCGACCGGCGGGTGCTGACGCCGTTCGAGACGCGGCTCGACTGGCACTGGCTCGGGCTCGACGGCGAGGTGCACAACTGGAATCCATGGATCCACTCGAACGTGCTGGTCGCGGCGCTGCAGCTGGTGGACGACCCGGCGCGGCGGGCGGCGATCGTGGCGCGAGTGGTGGAGGGCCTCGACCGGTACGCGGCCGCGCTGCCGGCGGACGGCGCGGTCGACGAAGGGTATTCGTACTGGTGGCAGGGCGCCTGCCGGCTGTTCGAGGCGCTCGACCTGCTGATCTATGCGAGTGACGGCTCGCTTGGCGACGAGCCGTTTCACGCGCTGCGCGAGGTGGTGGCGTTTCCGCATCGGGTGCACCTGGGCGGGGACTGGTATCTGAACTATGCCGACGGGCCGGCTCGGCCGTCCCGGGAGCAGCCTTGGGACGCGTTGCACCGGGCGGCGCTGCGGGTGGGTGACGACGCGGCGGCGGCGCATGCGCTGGCCCATCGGGATGTGGCCACCGAGACTTGGGGGCTGGGGTTTCTGCTGCGGGCGCTTACCGATCGGGCGTGGGCTTCGGCGGTTGTGGGTTCTTTTCGGCCCGCCGCGCATACGTGGTTTCCGTCCACGCAGGTGCTGATCGCGCGGTCGGAGCGGCTGACGTTGGCGGTCAAGGGCGGCCACAACGGGGAGAACCACAATCACAACGACGTGGGAAGTTTCGTGGTGGCCCTCGGTGGGGTGCCGGTGCTGGTCGACCCGGGGCGGCCTACGTATACGGCGCAGACCTTCGGGCCCCGGCGGTACGAGATCTGGACCATGCAGAGCTCTTGGCACAACACGCCGACGATTCGGCACTCGACGCAGATGCCGGGGCGGAGCCACGGTGCTGAAAACGCATGTGCCACCGAAGCTTCCCTGACGATGGAGCTCGCCCCGCCGTACGGAATCGGAATTGCTCGAAGCTGGAAGCGGACCGCCGGGCTGGACCACGACGTGGTTGTCGTGCGCGACTCGTGGGAGCTCGACGATGTTTCGGGAACTTTCGTGCATCTGGTGGTGGCGGGTGAGGTGCGGCTGTTCGAAGGGCGGGCGGAAATCGTGGCGCTGGAGGGCGCGGGCGTGCTGGAGGTCGCCTGGGAGCCGGCGGCCCCGTGCACGCTGACGGTGCGGGAGCTGGACGACCCGATGCTGCGCGACGTGTGGGGTCCGCGCCTGGTCAGGATGGACGTGGACGTCGCGGGGATCGGGCCGGTCGGTAGGCTCGAAGTGACCATCAAGGAGCAGCGGTGAGCACCTCAGACAAGCGCGGGCCACTTCAGGTCGCCCGGCGCGCCCGGCTGCTCGAGGCCTTGCAGCGCGACGGCGTGCTGCGCATCTCGGACCTGACCGACACTTTGGGCGCGGCGGCCGTGACTATTCGCCGGGACATCGCGCAGATGGCTTCCGAGGGCTTGGTTCGACGCGTGCATGGCGGCGTGGCGTTGCCCTCTTCCGAGATTTCCGATTTTTCGGATATAGGCGGCTCACTGGGAATGCTGGTGCCGTCGCTCGACTACTACTGGCCCGATGTCGTGCGCGGGGCCGAGGAGGCGGCGCGCGAGCAGGACATGAAGATCGTGTTGCGCGGTTCCTCCTACGAGTCGGAGGACGATCTGCCGCTGCTGACCCGGCTGGTCGAGCAGGGCGCCGACGCGCTGATCGTGGCGCCGCGGATGGACGCGCCCACGTCGGCCCGCACGATCGAGTGGCTGGCCGACGCGGGGATCCCGGTGGTGCTGCTGGAGCGGACCGCCACGGCGGGACCGCACCACGAGGTGCTCGAGTCGGTGGTGACCGACCACGCGCTCGGGGCCGAGATGGCGGTGCGGCACCTGCAGTCGCTCGGCCACCAGCGGATCGGCGCGGTGCTGGCCGAGCACAGCCCGACCACCCCGCACGTACGCCGGGGGTGGCTGGCGGCCCTGGAGGTCGAGCCGGTGGAGTTCTTCGTGCCCGACGCCGCGATGCCGTCATGCGCGGCGGCCCTCGACGCGGCGCTGGACCGCTGCCGCGAGACCGGAACGACGGCGCTGATCGTGCACGCCGACGCCGAGGCGATCGCGCTGGTGCAGCGGTGCGAAGACCGGGGGTTATCGGTGCCGGGCGACCTGTCGGTGGTGGCTTACGACGACGCGGTGGCCGGGTTGTTCAGCCCGGCGCTGACCGCCGTGCGGCCGCCGCGGGGGTCGATCGGGCGGGCGGCGGTGCGGCTGGCCGCGGACCGGCTCGCCGACCCCGACCGCCCGGCCCATCGCGTGGTGATCAGCCCTTCGCTGCGGATCCGCCAATCGACCGCGCCGCCTGCCTGATCAGGTCGGCGGTCTCGTCCGGGTGCGAGACCATCGCCAGGTGACCGGCGGCCACCTCGACGGTGGTGGCACCCATCCGGCTCGCGAAGAGGCGCTCGGCGTCCGGCGGGATCGCCTGGTCCTGCTGGGCCACCAGGTACCAGGTGGGCAGCGACCTCCAGGCGGGCGCGCCCATCACGTCGGTGAAGCTCGAGCCGGTCAGCGGCTGCTGGACGGCGTGCAGGACGCGAGCCTTCGCCGGGTCGACGCCGGCGGCGAAATGCGTGACGAAGTCGTCCTCGGGGAGCCAGATGGAGCCCTGCTTGTCGGTGAAGGTGTGCTGCAGCGCGGGCGGCGTCGGGCCCTGGGAGAGCAGCGCGCCGAGCGACTCGCCCTGGTCGATGCCGAACGCGGCGACGTAGACGAGGGCGGGCGCGTTCGGGGCGTCGTTGCCCAGCGCGGTCACGATCTGGCCGCCGTACGAGTGGCCGGCCACCACCGTGGGGCCGTCCTGGAGCTCCAGCACCAGGCGCAGCCGGGCCACGTCGTCGGCGAGCGACGTGAGCGGGAACTGCGGCGCGGTCACGTGGTGGCCGTCGGCCTGGAGGCGCTCGATGACACCGGTCCAGCAGGAGCCGTCGGCCCAGGCGCCGTGCACAAGAATGATGTTCATGCGGCCACTCTGCGGCGCCGGGCCGCCGTGGCGCATCCGTACGCTGACTGCACTTGGCTGGGTGCGGGAGCTGGCGGAGCGAGTGCTCGCCTTGCCGGCCGATGCGGCGACGCTGCTGGCGGCGCGGGAGCGGATCGGGTGGGCGCAGGTCTGGCCGGGGTAGCATGCGGCGCTCAATACGCTGCTGTCCGGGGACGTGCGGCGGCAGCGGCGCCGCCATGTCCGCGCTGCAATGCGCCGGCTTCGACGCCGGCCGGTGGGACGAGGCCCTCGCCGTCGCCCGGCTCTTCCTGTCGCCGCGCGCGGTCGCCTCGCACTCCGCAAGAATCGCTCCTGGGGAGATCTTGTGGAAGTTTCGGGTCAGGACTTCTTGAGCGTCGACAGTAGGCACACTGCCCTCATGAAACGATCGTGGATGGTCGTCTTGGTCAGCGTGGCCTTGGCCGCCACCGGCGTTGTCGTCTGCATCCGGCTGATTTCGCACACCCACTCCATCGACTCCCGCTATCGCGCCCATCGCGCCGCGCTCGCCGAACTGGCCCAGCAATACGTCGACGGCCACCTGGACGGCATGCTGACGCTGCCGCCCGGCCTGCGCTCGCTGTCGCCGTCCGGATTTGCGTACGCCTCCCCCACGGCGCTCTTCGTGCAGACCTGGCAGAACTGGCGGGCCGAATCGGGGACCGGCCTCGCGTTCTTCGCCGCCACGCCCACCGCCCAGACGACCATCGCCACCGCCTCGGGCGACGCCGGGCAGCCGCAACGCGAGGTGGGCGACGGCTGGTGGTGGGTCGAATAGGCTAGTCTCCGGCGCGTGCGCCTTCCAACGACCGTTGTCGCTGTGTTGCTGATGTTGGTGAGTCTCGCCGGCTGCGGCCTCTTCCGGAGCGATGAGGACAAAGAGCTCGAACGCCTCCTCAAGGCGAAGGCCGAGATCACCGTTTTCGTCACCATCGACGTCACTCCGCAGCAGAAGGACGACATCGAAGCGCGCCTGCGCACGGTCCCCGGCGTGACCGGCGTCGTCTTCGAGGATCACGAAGCCGCGTACGCGAGAATGAAGAAAGTTTTCGCCGACGATCCGACGAAAATGCCGGATATCCCGCCGAGCTACCTGCCGCAGAGCTTCGTCGTGACGATGAAGGACCAGGCCGCCGTACGGAAGGTTCGCGACTCCGGGATCGCCGGCGAGCTGAAAGCCCTGCCCGGCGTTCAAGATCTTGTCATCATCTGCACCACGGTCGATGAGTGCAAGAAGAAAAAGAAGACCTCACCTTCCCCCGCCGTGTCGTAACTACCTGGCGGAAATACCGAGAGCGGGTCAGGCCTTCTTGCGGGCCCGGTAGGCCGCGACCGCCATCCGGTTGGCGCAGGTCGTGCTGCAGAAACGGCGGGAGCGGTTGCGGGTCAGGTCGAGCACTACGCCCTCGCACGTGTCGTCGGCGCAGATCGACAAGCGGGACATCTCGTCGCCGCGGACCAGGTCGGCCATCGCCATCGCGGTCTCGACCACCACCCGGCGCACGAGCGGCTCGTCGGCCGAGACGGCGTGGATGTGCCAGTCGATGCCGTCGTGGCGCAGCAGCCTGGGCACCGCCTGGGCCTGGGCCAGCATGTCGTTGATCATCGCCGCCGCGGTGTCGCGGTCGGCCATGAGCAGGCCGCGCAGCACCGGCCGGATCGCCCGCAGCTCGTCGAGCTCGGCCTCGTCACGGTCGCGGCGGCCCGTGTAGCGGTGCTTCGCATACCAGGCGTCGACCTCCTCCACCGTGAGCAGCGTGTCGGGATCTTCCCCGCTGTTGACCAGCTCGACGGCGGCGGTGAGGGACGCCTCGGTGTCATGGGCTAAAAGCACGTTGACATATTACGCCTGCGACGCGTAGCGTCATGGGCTATGACGCAGATAGCCAATGACAGGCCCTCGGTCCTCGCCGGTCCGGCCGTCGGCGGCGGCCTGCTGCTGGCCGTCGTGTCCGCGACCACGTTCGGCCTCTCCGGCCCGCTGGCGTCCGGCCTGCTCACCGCGGGTTGGAGCCCCGGCGCGATCGTCCTGTGCCGCATGACGATCGCCGCGCTGGCCCTCGCGCCCTTCACGATCGCCGCGATGCGCGGCCGATGGCACCTCCTGGCAAGACAAAAAGGCCAGATCATCGTGTACGGGGTGCTGGCCGTCGCCGGTGCCCAGTTCTGCTACTTCTCGGCCGTCGCCGCCATGGACGTCGCCCCCGCCCTGCTCATCGAGTACACCGCCCCCGCCGCGGTGGTCGCCTGGATGTGGATGCGCCACGGCCAGCGCCCCGCAAGACTCACCGTCATCGGCGCCGTCATCGCCGCCGCCGGCCTGGTCCTGGTGCTCGACCTGACCTCGGGCGCCCACGTGGCCTGGTCCGGCGTCGCCTGGGCCCTGGCCGCGATGGTCGGCGCCACGGCGTACTTCCTGATCTCCGCCGACACCGACAACGGCCTGCCCCCGCTGGCCCTGGCCGGCCTCGGCCTGACCGTCGGCTCGCTCACCCTGGGCGCCCTGGCCGCAACCGGCCTGCTGCCGATGCACGCCACCACCACCCCGGTGGCCTTCGCCGTCGGCAGTCCCCAGTGGTGGGTCCCGCTGCTCCTGCTCGGCCTGGTCACCGCCGCCCTCGCGTACGCGACAGGCATCGCCGCCTCCCGCCGCCTCGGCTCCCGCGTGGCCTCGTTCGTCGCCCTGCTCGAGGTCGTCGCCGCGGTCGTCTTCGCCTGGCTGCTCGTCGACCAGCTACCGGGCTTCATGCAGCTGGCCGGCGGCCTCCTGATCGTCGGCGGCGTGGTAGCCGTCAAACTGGGCGACCGCCAGATCGCCTGACGGCCGGCTCTGTCACATAGTCGACAGTCGCTCCCGGATCAGACTCTGCTAACTTTCGCCGGATCCGGCAGCACCCCGGTTTGTTCACGCAGAGCCAAGGATTCCCATGCCCGGCGCGGCGGCCAAGGCGTACCACATCCTCGCGGCAATCCTCATCGTCGCGTCCTATGAGTCGTTCCTCCTGGCGCTGCCACACCACCAGGCATGGATCCTCAGCAATGTCATGGTCGCGCTGTTCACGGCCGTCGGCGCGCTCGCCTGTGGTTGGTTCGCAGCGAAGGCCCGGGGACCGGAGCGGCGTTGGCGGCTGTTCGCGGCGGTCAGCCTCGGCGCCGAGAGCGCAGGACAGGGCGTCTGGACGGATTACCTGATCGCCGCGCCGGCCAAGGCCGCGACGTTGTCCTGGCCCGATCTGGCGTTCCTCGTCTCGTTCGCGGCGGCCATCACGGGAGTCGTGCTCGCCGCCAGGCGGGCGAGCGCATCGCCGGCGCAAGCGAGCGCGGGGCGCGCACGGATGCTCCAGGACCTGCGGCTCGTTCTCGACGGCGCGCTCGTCCTCGGCTCGCTCTTCCTCCTGGCCTGGATGACGGTGCTCAGGCCTCTCGCCGGGCGAGGCCCGGACGGCCAGGCGTCGACCGCCGCCGCGTTCTGGTGTCCGGCCGCGGACGTCATGCTGATCGCGCTCGTCCTGCTGATCTACGCCACACGCCGGGTTCCGCGACGGAACGTCGGTCATCTGGCCCTCATCGCCGGTGGCGTGATCACGACCGCGCTGTCGGACATCGCCTTCAGCTACTACCTCAGCGGCAGCGTCGCCCAGTACCCCGTTGTCGCGGACATCGGATATCTCGTCGGCCCGCTCCTCATTGCTCGCGCTGCCGCGATGCAAGACTTCGCCTCGGCGCGCTCCGCGGCCCATCAGGTCCCGCAAACGACGGTCCGGCCCGCCGCGGCGCCCTATGTTCCGCTCTTGCTGTTGATCGCATTCCTTACCGGGAAGAACTTGTCCGGCGCGACCCTCACCACGTTCGAGACGATCGGTGCGGCGGCGATCTTCACGCTCTTCGCTCTACGTCAGGCGACCGCGTGGCTCAGCAACTCGCCGGTCCCCGTCGGCGACTCCAGGGAGCCGGTCCTCAGCGTGGCCGCCGCATCGGCGACGTCGGCCGAGGGTGATTTGCCGGCCCATGTCTTGTATCTGCGCGACGAACACCGACGGCAGATCGAGCAATTGCGACATTCGGGCAACCGCGTCGCGTGGTGGAGTTTCGTGGCAAGCGTGTTGTTCGGGCTCCTGTGCAACATCATCGTCGCGCTGGTCCTCGGCTGAGGAAGCCGTCACGGCATGCCGTCGACGCGGATTGGCGACGCGGCGCGTTCCTGGCGGCGGACGTGCACCATCACGGCGGTGATGACGGCCAGGCCGATCAGGGCGTCCAGGGCCGGCAGCACCAGGTTGAGCACGGCGTCGAGGTGGACCTGGCCGGTGGTGGCCGTGACGCCGATGCCGTTGCGGGCGTCGTAGCGCTGCATCGCCGAACCGGTCAGGTGCAGGGTGAGCCACGCCGCGGCCAGGCCGGCCGCGTCCCAGAGGGCGTGCAGCACGGAAACCAGCAGGTAGGCGCCGGCCACCAGCCACGACCGCAGCCTCATCTTGCCGCGGCGGGCGGCGACGGCGAACAGGGCCGCGCCGGCTACTGCGGTCCACAATCCGTGCCCGAACGGGGTGAGCACGCCGCGCAGCAGCTCGGTCTCCACCACGTTCAGCAGCGACAGGCCGCCCTGCTGGGTGAACAGCGCCTGGAAGGCGTAGCCGGCGCTCTCGAAGGCGGCGAACCCGAAGCCGACCGTGGCGCCCAGGACGAGACCGTCGCGAATGGTGTACCGGCCGAGCTTGCGGGCCATCAGCCACAGCACCGTCAGCTTGACGCCCTCCTCGATCAGGCCGACGACGAGGAAGCCGTGGATCGTGGTGTTGTGCACGAACGCGGCTTCGAGGACCGACGCGCCGAGGACACCCATCACGCCGCCGTACAGGAATGCCGAGAAGATCTTCTGGGGCGTCAGGATCCCATCGGCGCGCTGGAAGGCGTACGAGACGAAGGTGACCGGAACCAGGAAGGCGCCGACCAGAATGATCGTCGGGACCAGGTTGACGTTGCCAGTCAGGAACGTGATGACGACGGCGGCGGCCCACAGTGCGCCGCCGCCGAGGAAGATACGCGCCCAGGACGGCAGGTGCCGGCGGCGCCGGACGTCGGGCGCCGCAACAGTCACGGCTGGCATGAAGGTCGTCATGCCGTCAAGCTTTCTCGTCGATGCCTGTCCGCGCAGCCACGCCACCACCCAGAACGCGGTACCGGCTAACCGGAACGCGCCGGCACGCAAACTACTACGGGACGAGAATCACCTTGCCGACGTTGCGGCGCTCGCCGATGCGCCGGTGCGCCTCCGCGGCCCGATCGAACGGGTAGACTCCGTCGACGCGCGGCCGGACGGCGCCCGTGCCCCACAGGTCGAGCAGGGCGGCCAGCTCTTCGCGGAGCAGATCACTGCGGTCCCACAAGTGGCCGAGGTTGACGCCGCTGACCGTACGGTTGCGGTTCATCAACCCGAACGGCGACAGCACGGGCACCCCGGTGAACTGACCGGCCAGCCGGCGAAGGCTGCGCTTCTCGCCGCCGGCGAGGTTCGCGAAGCCGTACGCGATGAGATGCCCGACCGGACGCAGCAGCCCGAGCCCACGCTTCCAGTCCCGCCCGCCCAGCGCGTCGAGGACGAGGTCGACGCCTTCGCCGCCGGTGAGCTCCCGCACCCGCGCCACGTAGTCCTCGGTGCGGTAGTCGATCGGGTGGGTGCAGCCCTCTTCGCGCAGCACCTCGTGCTTGGCGGCGGAGGCCGTGCCGAACGTGACGACCTCCGGCACCGTGCGGCACAACTGCAACACCGCAAGACCAACGCCTCCGGCGGCCATGTGTACGAGAACTCGCGCGCCTGGCCGCAGATAAGCCACCCGGAACAGCATGTGAAAAGCGGTCAGGTAGTTCACCGGCAACGCGGCCGCGTCGGTGAAGCTCAGGTCGTGGGGGATCGGCAGGACCCGCTCGACCGGCGCGCACACCATTTCGGCGTGCCCGCCGAAGCGCACCAGCGCGAGCACCCGCTGCCCCACTTCGAGACCGGTAGCTCCTTCGCCGAGGGCGTCGACCACTCCGGCCACCTCGTACCCCACCACGCACGGCAGCTTGGGCGCGTCCGGATACAACCCCTGCCGGGCCATGACCTCGGCGAAGTTCAACCCGGCCGCCCGTACCGAGATCCGTACCTCGCCCGGGCCGGGCGTCGGGTCCGGCGAGGAACGGACCTCGAGGACCTCGGGTCCGCCCGCTTTGGTGATCCAGACGGCGCGCACCGGCGCTCCCCTCTCCGAAAAAGATCGATGGCCTATTTTGCGGCCTACGATGGGCGGCATGACCGTCGACCTGTTCGCGGGGATCGCCGTCAGTGATTTCGCGACGGCGCTGACCTGGTACGAGAAGCTGCTCGGCGCGCCGCCGGCGTTCTTTCCGAACGACGTCGAGGCGGTATGGGAGATCGCCGAGCACCGGTACCTCTACGTCGAGTTGCTGCCCGAGCGGGCCGGCCACGCCATGCACACGGTGTTCGTCGACGACTTCGACGAGCGGACCGCGGCGATCGCGGCGCGGGGGCTGACGCCGGCCAAGGAGGAGACGTACGACAACGGTGTCCGGAAGGCAACCTACGCGGACCCGGACGGCAACGAGATCGGGCTCGGCGGCGGCCCGGCCTGACAAGATCCCCTCACGCCGGGCGGTCGCGGGCCGATAGGGGGCCCGCGGCCTCGTACTGCCGGTAAGACGCGGCGGCCATCACGTCTGGATGAGGGTGGGACTGGCATGGCGCAATAGATTGATGTCGATCTACTTCAAGTGGTGGGGTGTGGATAACAATCCCCCACTTGCGGAGGTCGTTCATGAGACGACGCAGCATTGTGGCCCTGACCGTCGCCGTCCTCGGGGCCACTGTCGCCTTCGGGGCCGGGTCGCCGGCCGGGGCGGAGCCGGCCGCCGACTCCCCCAGCCAGTACGAAGTGCTCGGCGTGCGGACCCTGGCCCAGCGGAACGCGATCGTGCGGACCGGCGTGGCCATCGACGGCATCGAGCACCGGATCGCCACCGTGACCGCCACCAACGCCGAGGTCAGTGCCCTGCGTAAGCTCGGGTTCACGGTCGAGCCGGTGCTGAGCACCTTGGACTTCCCGCCGTCGGACTCGGCGTACCACAACTATGCCGAGATCAATACCGAGGTGAACCAGATCGTCGCGGCGTTCCCGGCGATCACCTCGAAGCGGGTCATCGGGCGGACGTACGAGAATCGCGACATCGTGGCCGTGAAGATCTCGGACAACGTCGGCGTTGACGAGGCCGAGCCCGAGGTCCTCTACGACGCCAACCACCACGCCCGCGAGCACCTGACCGTCGAGATGGCCATCTACCTGCTGCGGCAGTTCACCAGCGGGTACGCGACCGACTCGCGGATCCGCGCCGTCGTGGACAGCCGGGAGATCTGGATCGTGCCCTCGGTCAACCCGGACGGCTCGGAGTACGACGTGGCGACCGGCAGCTACCGGTCGTGGCGCAAGAACCGGCAGCCGAACAGTGGGTCGTCGAACGTCGGCACCGACCTCAACCGGAACTACGGCTACCGCTGGGGCTGCTGCGGCGGCTCCTCGGGCAGCACATCCTCGGCGACCTACCGCGGGGCGTCGGCGTTCTCGGCGCCGGAGACGCGGGCCGTGCGCGACTTCGTGAACTCCCGGGTCGTGGGCGGGGTGCAGCAGATCAAAGCGGCGATGGACTTCCACACGTACTCGGAGCTCGTCCTCTGGCCCTTCGGCTACACCACGGCGAACACGGCCACGGGGATGACGGCCGACGACTACAACACGTTCTCGACCTTCGGCCGGCAGATGGCCGCGACCAACCGGTACACCCCGGAGCAGTCGAGCGATCTCTACATCACCGACGGGGATCTGCTGGACTGGCTGTGGGGTACGCACAAGATCTTCGCGTACACCTTCGAGATGTATCCGACGGGCGCGTCGGGCGGCGGCTTCTACCCGCCGGCGAGCGTCATCACGCGGGAGACGTCGCGCAACCGGGAGGCGGCGCTGCTGCTCGCCGAGGTGGCCGACTGCCCGTACAAGGTGATCGGCAAGCAGAGCACGTACTGCTCAGTCGCGTAACTGGAAGTGCCACAGGATGGCGGCCGGCGTCTCGTGAAACGCGGCGCCGGTCGCCTCCGGCACGATCTCCATCAGCGTCCACGGCCACAGATCCCACTCACCGGTCTCGTTTCGTGGATTTGAGGGGCCCATTTCTCGCCACGGCTCCTCGCACCGGCGCACCTCGAAACCCAGCGGCAGCGCGGCGCCGAGGTAGTCGGAGGCGCGGTGCCGGTAGGACGGGATCAGCCGCGGCTCGCCGGCCGGGGTGCGAACGTGCGGGACCGAGCCGAGCAGCACCGTCTCCTGATGGATGTCGGTGACGATCAAGTGACCGCCGGGACGGAGCACCCGGGCGAGCTCCGCGAAAGCCGGGCGCAGATCGCGCAAATGGGCGAGGGCGAGCGCGCAGACGGCCAGGTCGACGTGATCGTCGGGCAGGGGGAGCCGATCGAGCGGCGCCTCATGGAAAGTTGCGTCCGGGAGTTTCGCGCGGGCGTGCGAAAGCATCTCGGGCGAACTGTCGACGCCGATCACCTTGTGTCCCCGGGCCGCCAGGTATTCCGCGTGCCGGCCGGTGCCGCAGGCCGCGTCGAGGGCCAGGCCCGGCGGCAGCCCGTCGACGATCTCGTGGACGAACGGCTCCTCGATCGGGAAGAGCCCGTTCCCCGGCTCGTCGTAGGTCACGGACCAGGCTCGATAGCCGGTGACCGTGTCCACCTCGCCGGCCTCGACGCCGTCCGCCACCGTCAGCGGCGAGTCCAGCAGGCGGCGCATCTCGTCGACCCGTTCCCCGGCGAATTCCCGGGATCGTGAACCGCCGTAGGCGCGTAGAAGCGCGAGCCCCGAAACGCCGAGCAGATAGTGGAGCGGATGCTGATAGGCCACGGCCCCACTATCTACGACTGGGTCCGGCTCCACTGCTGATTATTTCCGCCGTTGCAGGCGTACTGCTGGATGTCGGCGCCGTCGGCGGTGTTGGAGTTGACCACGTCCAAGCATTTACCGCTGTGCCTGGCCTTGAGGTTGAAGTAGCTGCCGGTCGCCGCCCATTGCCACTGCTGGTTGGTGCCGCTGCCGCAGGTGTACTGAATGATGTTGGCGCCGTCGGCGGTCGACGACGAGGAGACGTCGAGGCATTTGCCGCTGTTCTGGTTGACGATGCGGAAGTAGCCGCTGCCCGCGTCCTGGAACTCCCATTTCTGGTTGCCGCCGCCGTTCCACGCGTACTGCTTGATCTCGACGTTGTTGGCCGTGGAGGCGCTCACCGCGTCCATCACCTTGCCGCTGTTGCGGTTGGTGACGCGGTAGTAGGTGGCGGCGTTCCCGGTGATGCTCCCGGTCGCGGCGTCGATCGTGATGCTCGGATACCACGACAGGCTCATGGTGGTGGCCGAGGGGAAATTCAAGGGCAGCCAGACGTACGAGGAATCGTTGACCGGCCCGCCCCACGCGCCGGCCCAGCGGTCGCCCATGTAGAGGTAGCTCGTCGTCGACGAGCCCTGGACCGGCAGGACGTACGTGGGCTGCGAGCTGTACGTGGTCGAGTTCCCCACGTTGGTCCAGCCGGTCCACGGGCCGGAGATGCTCGACGCGGTGGCGTACTGCGCCTGGTTCGGGTTCCAGCCGGTCGCCGCCGAGGTGAGCATGAAGTACGTGCTGCCCCGCTTGAACAGGGCCGGCGCCTCGCGGTGCGCGTCGTTCCAGAAGTTGCCGACCACACTCGCGATGCCGCGGTAGTCGGCGGTGAGACGGTAGATCATCAGGTCGTAGTTCTCGTCGGCCGCCGAGATCATGTAGGCGGTTCCGTTGTCGTTGTAGAGCGTGATGTCCCGCGACATGTAGGTGCCTTGCGGCCGGAAACTTCCCTGATACGTGTACGCGCCGTCGACCGTGGACGAATAAGCGACGGCCGCTCTCGCCTCGCCGTAGTCGGTGCCGTTCTCCTTGTGCATCCACATCACGTACTGACCGGTCGACGAGTTGTAGATGACCTTGGGACGCTCGATGTTGGCGCCGTTCAGCTCGGCCGCCGACGAGGACGTGAGCACGTTGTTCCGGAACTCCCACGTCCGCAGATCGGTCGATCGGTAGACGGAGACCGCCTTGAACGTGTTGTTGGCGTTCCGGTTCTCGCCGAACCAGTAGTAATAGGAGCCGACCTTGAGCACTCCCCCGCCGTGCGCCTGCACCACCGCGCCGGACGTGTCGGTGAACTGCGTGCCGTTGACCACCGTGACGGCGGCCGCGGCGGCCGGCGTGGCGACCAGCGCGACGAGGGCCATGACGAGCGCGACGACTCCTACCTTTCGCATAGCCCGTTGGTAATCCAGCGCGACCGGCGACGCCACGAAACGACCCGACTCGTCCACGAACGAAACCGTCCGAACATCGTTGACGCTCGATATCGTGACGCACTACGTTAACCATCACGAAACAATCACGGCGCTCCCCCCGCCGCTCCTTCCGCCGGACGGGAGTGCGTGGTGACCCTCTTCCAGGTGCAACGGCACGAGCGGCTGCTGACCGAGTTGCACGCGCACGGCGCCGTCCGCGTCCGGGAGCTCGCCCGCGATCTCGGCGTCAGCGAGCTGACCATCCGGCGTGACATCGCCGCCCTGGCCGCCCGCAACCTCGTCAACCGGGTGCACGGCGGCGCCACCCTGCCCAGCCGCTCCCGGCCGGCCGGACGGCCGCGCTCGCTCGCCACCTCGGGCTTCACGATCGGGATGGTGGTGCCGTCGCTCGACTTCTACTGGCCGCCGGTGATCGCCGGGGCGCGGGCCGCGGCCGCCGCGCTCGGGGTGACCCTGCAGCTGCGCGGCTCCAGCTACGAGCCCGACGAGGACCGGCGCCAGATCAGCCGGCTGGTCGAGGCCGGCGAGGTGCGCGGCCTGCTGCTGGCGCCCAGTCTCGGCGACGACGCGATGATCGACTGGATCGGCGGCCTGCCGGTCCCGTCGGTGCTCGTCGAGCGCCAGCCCCGGCGCCGCCACCGCACCGACTGGGTACGCAGCGATCACGGGCTGGGCCTCGAGCTCGCCGTCCAGCACCTGCGCGAGCACGGCCACCGCCGGATCGGGTTGCTGCTGTCGCGGGGCAGCCCCACGTCGGCCTGCCTGCGCCACCCCGACCTGCTCCCACCGGCCCCACTCAACGACACGCCGCCCTTGCCGCCGGCGACGCCACTCCACCACACCCCGCCCGTCCCGCTGCTGCCGCCGCCGCTCGATGACATCCCGCGTCGGAGCGCGCCGGGCCGGCTTCTTCCCGACGCACCCGTCCTTCTCCCACCGGTGCTGCTCGATGACCCGCCGCATCGGATGGTGCGGGACGCGGTGGCCGATTGCCGGCGACAGGGGGCGACCGCGCTGATCGTGCACAGCGACCCGCACGCGATCGCCGTCGCGCAAGCGTGCGCCGACCATGGCTGGCGCATTCCCGAGGACATGGCCCTTATTTCGTACGACGACGAAGTCGCCCACCTCGGCGAGCCACCCCTGACCGCCGTGCGGCCGCCGAAGAACCACGTCGGCCGGCTCGCCGTCGAGCTGATCGTGTCGCGTCTGCTCGACGGGTCGCAGCGGCCGGCCCAGGGCGTGCTGGTCGCGCCGTCCCTCGTCGTACGTCAGTCGTCGCCCTTCCATGTTCGGGTGTGAACGTTTCTGAACTTGTGGCTTCGCTTCGTGGCGTGCACGTCGCCGGGTCCGTTACGCCATCCCCATGAAGAAAGCTCTGCCTCTCCTGGCGCTCGCGGCCGCGTTGCTGGTCGTTCCCTCCACCCCGGCGGCCGCCGCCACCAACGGCTTCCGCGGCGTGAACTGGGCCGACCAGCGCGACAACTTCGTCGACGACACCCTGGTGCTCGGCGGGCTGAGCACCGGCGACAGCTACGCCACCACGCAGGCCAAGGCGAACGGGATCCTCACCGGCTTCCAGAACAACCTGGGCGCCAACACGGTGCGAATGCCGGTTAACTACCCGACCGTCTCCGGGTCGTACTGGAACTCGTACACCGGCGCGATCGACGCGGCGACCGCCAAGGGCATGAAGGTGATCCTCAGCTACTGGGAGGCGGCCAGCTCGCGGAACGGCTCGGTGGACAACCTGACCCAGTTCTGGTCGATGTGGCAAACCATCGTTAACAAGTACGCCGGCAACGCCAACGTCTACTTCGAGCCGATGAACGAGCCGTACGCGTACAGCGACGCCGACTGGAAGAACCTGGCGGCACAGTGGCTGGCGAACTACTCGTCGGTGCCGCGCGGCCGGGTGATCATCTCGGGCGCCGGGTACAACCAGCGGCTCACCACGATCGGCTCTGACAGCCGCTTCGACGGGACCCTGATCTCGCGGCACACCTACCAGTTCTTCGACTCCAGCCGCACGACGGAGGACTCCTGGCGCGAATCCCTGCGAACGAGCGTCGGCTCGTACGCGTCAAGAGTCTTGATCACGGAATTCGGCGCGCCGATGACCGACGGGCGCAACTACAACGTCACTTCCACCAGCGACAGTTTCGTGGCCTTCATCCGCGGGACGGCCGCCGAGGCCCGCTCGCTCGGGCTCGGCACCGTGTACTGGCCGGGCGTGCGGATCGCCGACCCCTACCGGCTGCAGGAGATCGGCGGCAGCGGCACCAGCCTCACCCTGTCGACCACCAACGCGTCCGGGCGCGACCAGCTGCGCTACTCGTGGGGCCTGGACGGCGGCGGGAACGTGGCGCTCACCCATTACCGGGTGACCAACCGCAACAGCGGCAAGGTGATGGACCTGGTCAGCGCCTCGCTCTCGGACAACGCCGAGATCAAGCAGTACGCCTGGAACAGCGGGCTCAACCAGCGATGGGCCTTCGAGGACCTGGGCAACGGGTACGTGCGAGTGGTCAACCAGAACAGCGGCAAATGCCTCGACGTGGCGTCGGCGTCCACCGCGGACGGCGCCAACATCATCCAGTACTCGTGCGGCAGCGGCACCAACCAGCAGTGGCAGTGGGCGGCCACGGGAAGCTACTTCAACCTGAAGGCCCGCCACAGCGGCAAATGCCTCGACGTGACCGGCGCGTCCACGGCCGACGGCGGCGACATCGAGCAGTACAGCTGCAACGGCGGCACCAACCAGCAGTGGACCCGCACCGCGTCGTGACGTGATCGCCCCGGACCGGGTCGACGGTGAGCTCCGGTTCCGGGTCGACGCCCACGCAGGCTTCATCCTGGCCTGGCCGCCGCTCGGCGGGCCACCATGAGGCATGAGCGACGGTGGACCGACATATGTGGTGCTGCGCGAGGTCGGCGACGGGACATGGCAGGTCGTGGGCGAGGTGGCGCGGCGGCCGGGCATGCCGGCTCGCCGCGGCCGGGCCAAGGCGGTCGAGGACGCGCTGGGACACCCGCCGGCCGAGGGATCCCGCTACGCGGTGGTGCCGCGCAGCGAGTGGCGCGTGGCCCTCGACTGGTGACGGCGTCGCGGCGCGGCTTCCCCGGGCGGTGACGGCGTGCGCGCCGCCGCCCCTTCCCGGAGGCGCGGACGGCGGAACGGGGTCAGACGGGGATCAGGCGGGCGGCGAAAGCGACCGTGCGGACGTCGCCGCCGCGGAGCTTTCTCGCCGTCGGGTGCTCGCCGAGGCTCTCCAGGCGGGACGCGGTGGTCTCCACCAGCTGGGGCTCGCCCTTGATCAGGCGGCGGGCCATGCGGGCCTGGGTGGGGCTCAGCTCGGCGAACGCGCACTCCTGCAACGCGGTGATCGTGTCGTGGTCGAGGGTGCCGGCCAGGACCCGCTCGGTGACGATCTCCTGCAGCCACGAGGGCCACCAGCTGTAGCGGCCCAGGATCAGGCTCGAGCGGACGGCGGTCGCCGGGGTGTGGCCGGCGTTGAGCAGGCGCGCGGCCAGCTCGGCGCCGAACGGCTCGAGGTGCAGGGCGGCGATGAACGCCCGGACCAGCGGCCTCGAGCCGACCAGCGGCTCGGCCTCGGCGGCGGCCCGCGCCCAGTTGCCCCGGAGCAGCCGGCAGAGGGCGTACGCGGCCTGGGTGCCCTCACTCCCGGAGCGCTCGTTGATCCGCTCGACCGTGCCCGTCAGTCTCTCGGCCGCCGTAGCGGCGATCTCGGCCCGCTCGGCGCTGTCCGGCCGGTTCAGGTGACGCAGCACCTTCTCCGTGGCGATCTCTCCTTCACGGCGCAGCAGCAGCGAAGGGATGCCGGGGAGGATGGCGTCGCCGAGCGCCTCGGTCACCGACGCGGCGTCGAACCTCTCACAGTTCTGCTCGAACTCGGCCCACCACGATTCGGGGTGGGTCCCGGTGGTCGTGCTCACGTGTATCCCCCTGGCTTCGACGGCATCTCGACCATCGCATCGGCCGCCGGGAGAAACGGACTTAGTGCAACTTTGCCGGACCGAACGTGCAACCTACCCGCAATGCTCGAACGGGCTGTCGTAGGCGGCATCGCCGATCGACCCACCCCACTTGACGCAGGTCTTGTTGGCCGCGGCGCGCACGGGCCCGGCGTAGTACTCGAAGTTGCCGGTGTCGCTCACCCGGTCGGCGCCCTGCACCTCGAGATAGGCGGAGGCGGCCGAGGCCGTGCCCACGTCGGTGGCCTTGAGGGTGACGGTGCAGTTCTTGCCGGTCGACTCGTTGTAGAGCAGGTAGACCTTGCCGAGCACGGTGCCGTCGCCGGCTTTGAGCGCGGCCTGGTCGATCACCGAGAAGGCGCTGCCACAGACCGCCTTGGGGGTGTGCGGATTGGTGGCGCCGACAGTCGGCCCGGTCGCCGTGGGATCGGCCGCCTCGGTCGGGTCGGTGGTGGGGCCTTCGGTGGGGTCTTCCGCCACGGGGGCGGTCGTGGCCGGTCGCGAGCGGGGCGGCTTCTTGGAACCCTGCTTGGTGGCGGTCGTCGCGGGATTGCCCTTGGGGTTGGCGTCCGGGTCGGCCAGGCCGAGGTCGGGTCCCTGGTTGGTTGAGGTGTTGGCCTCGCCCTTGCCCGGGCCCAGTGCGACCACGGTGCCGATGCCGATGGCGGCCACGAGGACACCGGCAGCGATCGCGGCCACGGTGGCGTTGCGGCGGCGCTTGCCATCCGATTTGCCGGGATTCCCGCCACCGAACCCGCCGCCACCGCCGCCGGTCGCGCCGCCGCCGAACCCTGCGCTGGGCGCGCTGCCTGCGGCTTGAGCAACGCCGGTGGGATAGGCCGCGCCCGCCGCCGCACCGAAGCCGGCGGGCGGAACGGCGGCGGATCCTGGGGTGAAGCCTCCCGGCGAGACCGAGGCCGACCCCGGTGGGAATCCGCCCGGCGAGATCGACGCCGACCCTGGTGTGAATCCGCCCGGCGAGACCGACGCCGACCCTGGTGGGAATCCGCCCGGCGAGAACGACGCCGAACCGGGCGTGAAGCCGCCGGGCGGCAGCGCGGCGGAGCCGGCCGCGGGCGACGGCTGCTGCCAAGATGCCGCCGCGCGCTGGGGAGCGGCCGGGCCCCTCGCGCCGAAGCCGGCGGCCGGGGCGGCGAAGCCGGCGGCCGGGGCGGCGAAGCCAGCGCCCGGGGCCGCGAAGCCGGCGCCCCGTGCTGGGGACTGGGTGACGTGCGGGACGGCTCGGGCGGCGGTCGCGAACGCGGCGGCGGAGGGGTAGCGGTGGGCCGGGTCTTTGGCGAGCGCGCGCATCACGACGGCGGCCGCCTGCGGCGGCACCTCCACCGGGAGGGTGGGTGGCTCGGCGGTGACGAGCTGCGCGAGCACCTGCAGGGGATGATCCCCGACGTACGGCGGGCGGCCCGCCAGGCAGCAGTAGGCGACCGCGCCGAGCGCGTACACGTCGGTGGCGCCGTCGAGGGGTTTGCCCTCGGCCTGCTCGGGCGCCATGTAGTGCGCCGAGCCCAGGACGACGTTGGTGCTGGTCAGCCCCTCGACGCCGGCCGACCTGGCGACGCCGAAGTCGACGAGGACGATGGCCCCGCCGGGGCGTACGAGAAGGTTGCTGGGTTTGACGTCGCGGTGGACGATGCCGGCGTCGTGCGCTACCTGGAGGGCGTCGGCGACCTGGCCCACGATCGTCATGGTCTCGGCGACCGGGAGCCGGCCCGCGGCCTCGATCCTCTTCGAGAGCGGGGTGCCGTCGATGTACTCCATGACCAGGTAGTCGAGGCGGCGGCCGTCGACGCTCGCGTTCTCGCCGTAGTCGTAGACCTGCACGATCCCCGGGTGCCGCAGCGCCGCCATGACGCGGGCCTCCCGCCGGAACCGGGCGATGAACTCCCCGTCGGCCATCAGCGTCGGCAGCAGCACCTTGACCGCCACCCCGCGGTGCAGCAGCAGGTCGACGCCGCGCCAGACCTCGCCCATGCCGCCGGCCGCGATCCGTTCGGTGAGCCTGTAACGGTCGCTGAGCACGACTCCCGGGGTTAGCACCCGATCATGCTACTGGTCGGGGTCGATCAGCCTCCGGGCCAGACGCTCGGCGTTCAAGGCATGGACGCCCTGATCGACGGCCGCCCGATCGTCGAGATCGACCCCCCGCCCGGCCAGCTCGGCGGCGATCGCCTTGGCCGGTCCCCAGCCACTCTCGTCGTCGAAGGCCTCGGCAAACTCGTCCAGATATTCGTCGACGGCGGCCACCACGGGCTCGATCCACCGCTCCGCGACACCCCGCCGCCCCAGCGCGAAGCGCACCCATCGGCGCAACGTCTCGGGCAGGGCCGCACGCTGCCCGGCATCGAGGACCACCTTGCGCGGCAGCCAGTCGGTGAGGAACAGCGCGACCGCCATCGGGCTCCAGCCCAGCGGGTGGTCGTGCAGATAGCCGTCCCCGTAATCAAGAAACAGATCAGCCAGCGAGGCAGCAACGTCGTCGCCAGGCTCGCCGCCCGCACCGGCCCCGGCAGCGTCACCGTCGCCGCTCGCCGCGTCGCCACCCGTCGCGTCGCCACCCGCCGCGTCGCCGCTCGCCGCGTGAGCGGTCACCTGGTCGGCGCTCGCCGCGTCGCCGCTCGCCGCGTCGCCGCTCGCCGCGTGAGCGGTCACCTGGTCGGCGCTCGCCGCGTCGGCGGGCGCGGAGCCGGCGCTCGCCGCGTGAGCGGTCACCTGGTCGGCGCTCGCCGCGTCGGCGGGCGCGGGGCCGGCGCTCGCCGCGTGAGCGGTCACCTGGTCGGCGCTCGCCGCGTCGGCGGGCGCGGAGCCGGCGGGCGCCGCGTCGGCGGGCGCGGGGCCGGCAGGCGCCGGGTCGGCGGTTGACGCGTTGGCGGCCAGGAACGCGGTGATCAGGGACTGGCGCTCCGCGGCGGGCAGCGGCTCGAAGTCGCGCCAGTCGGGCAGGTGCGGCGCGCATCGGGCCCAGGCCAGCGCCCGCGAATCGATGTAGTCGTCCTCGTCGGGGCGTGGCCACAGCATGTCGGTGGCGCGCAGCGCGTCGGCCAGCTCGGCGAGCACGTCGTCGGCCGTGGCCTCGGTCAGCGGCATCGGCGGCCGGTCGGGCCCGACCGCCTCCTCCCATGAGGCGGCCGCGCCGGCCCGGAGGACGTCCAGGTAGCTGATCATCGTGCCGGACGTCGTGAGGATCTGGGCCATCAGCGTGTGCGTCGCCTCCGCGTCGCCGGACGCCGTGAACTCGACGAACAACACCCGCTCGCTGTCCCAGACGTCGACGGCCCGCCACGCGCGCACGGCCTCGAAGCTGGGCGTGTCATGCCAAGCCGGCAGCGGCTGCGACTCGGCCAGCAGCTCGATCGCCTCGTCGAGCAACCGGTGCTCGCTCTCGCGCGCGACCCGCCGCAGAGCGACCACGGCGGCCAGCGCGTCGACGGTCCGCCAGCTCACGGCCCGGGCGGCGACTTCCAGGCACAGCTGGTGCTCGGGCTCGCGTTCGCCGATGGCGGCGTCCCGCCATGCCCGTCCCAGCCATCCGGAAGCCCACAGCTCGGCGCCGAGCACGCTGGGCTCGGCGTGGAGTCCGAGCGCGTCCGGCAGCAGGCGATCGGAGAGCCGCAGGTGCCGCACGACTCGGCCGGGTCTGGACTTGTGACGCCCACGTCCCGCCGGGCGGCCACGACTCTTAGGACTCACCGGCACACCACACCACAAATCGCCGGGCGGGTCCATCGCCCGTCAATAGGTCGCCCTCCCTCCGCTGATGTCGTACACGGCGCCGGTCGAGAACGTCACCCGGTCGGAGCAGAGCCAGGCGATCAGCTCGGCCACCTCCGAGGCCCGGCCGACGCGGCGCATCGGGATGAGGCTGGTGATGTGGGCGAGCGCCTCGGGACCGGTGTCGGCGTTCATCGGGGTCTCGATCACGGCCGGCGCGATCGCGTTGGCGAGCACACCGGTCGTGGCCAGCTCCTTGCCGAGCGACTTGGTCAGCGCGATGACTGCGGCCTTCGACGCCGAATAGGGCGACATGTTCGGATTGCCGTCCTTGCCGGCCATGCTGGCGATGTTGACGATCCGGCCCCAGCCGCGGGCGATCATGCCGGGGACAAAGGCCTGGCAGGCGTTGAACGTGCCTCGAACGTTGACCGCGAAGGTCCGCTCCCACCCCTCGAGCGGAATCTCCCACAGCGGCGCGTTGGGCCCCACGATGCCGGCCGAGTTGACCAGAATGTCCACCTCACCCGCCGCGGCCGCCACCTCCCGCACGGCGCCGGGGTCGGTGACATCCACGACGAGATCGGCCTCCGGCGAGAGGTCGAGCGTGAGCACCTCGACGCCGTCCGCCCGCAGCCGAGCCGCCGTAGCCGCCCCGATCCCGCTCATCCCGCCGGTGACCACGGCCCTCCGCGTCATCAGTGGGACTCCCGGGAGACGTGCCAGCCGCTGCCGCCGACGAGGAAGTCGAGGTCGGCGCCTGTGTTGGCCTGGCCGACGGTGTCGACGTAGAGCTTTTCCCAACCTCGCGTGGGCGCCGCGTAAGCGCTAACCGCGGCGGAGGCGGGCTCGCGTGCGGCGAGCTCCTCGTCGGGGATGTCGACGTCGAGGCGGCGCTTGGCTACGTCGAGCACGATGATGTCGCCGGTGCGGACCTTCGCTAGAGGGCCGCCGGCGGCGGCCTCGGGGGCGACGTGCAGGACCACCGTGCCGTACGCCGTGCCGCTCATCCGCCCGTCGCAGACCCGCACCATGTCGCGGACGCCGAGGGCCAGCAACTTGGCCGGGAGCGGCATGTTCGACACCTCGGGCATGCCGGGATAGCCCTTGGGCCCGCAGCCGCGCAACACGAGCACCGAGTCGGGTGTGACGTCGAGATCGGGGTCGTCGAGCCGGGTGTGCAGATCCTCGATCGAGTCGAACACCACGGCCGGGCCGCGATGGGAGAGCAGCGCGGGCGTGGCCGCGGCCGGCTTGATCACCGCGCCGTCGGGGGCGAGGTTTCCGTAGAGCACCGCAATGCCCGCCTCGGGCTGCAGCGGCTCCTCCCGCGCGCGGATCACCTCCCGGTCGTAGACCTGGGACTCCTCCAGATAGGACACCAGTGGCCGCCCGGTCACGGTCATCGCGGCGGGATCGAGCAGGTCGCGCACCTCGCGCAGCACGGCATGCAGGCCACCCGCCCGATACAGGTCGTCCATCAGGAAGCGGCCGGCGGGCTGCAGGTCGACCAGCAACGGGACGCCCGAACCGACCCGGTCGAAGTCGTCCTGCGTCAGCTCGACGCCGAGCCGGCCGGCGATGGCGAGCAGGTGCACCACCGCGTTGGTCGACCCGCCGAGCGCCGCGAGGGCGACGATCGCGTTGAGGAACGAGGCCCGGGTCATCACCTGGCTCGGCCGCCGCTCGGCGTCGACCAGCCCGACGGCCAGGACGCCGGTGGCGTGCGCGGCCTCGAGCAGGCGGCTGTCGGGCGCGGGGGTGCCCGCGATGCCGGGCATCGTCATGCCGAGCACCTCGGCGAGCAGGCCCATGGTCGAGGCCGTGCCCATAGTGTTGCAGTGGCCGCGACTGCGGATCATCGACGACTCGGAGCGGACGAACTCGGCCGCGCTCATCGTGCCGGCGCGCACCTCCTCGGAGAGCTGCCACACGCCGGTGCCGCAGCCGAGCGGGACGCCGCGGAACGTGCCGGAGAGCATCGGGCCGCCCGGCACCACCACGGCCGGGATGTCGACCGAGGCGGCGGCCATCAGCAGCGCGGGGATCGTCTTGTCGCAGCCGCCGAGCAGCACCACGCCGTCGATCGGGTTGGCCCGCAGCATCTCCTCGATGGCCATCGCCGCCATGTTGCGCCAGAGCATCGCGGTCGGCTTGACCTGGGTCTCGCCCAGCGACACCACGGGCAGGTTGAGCGCGATGCCGCCGGCCTCGTGGATGCCGTCGGCCACGCTGCGCGACACCTCGTTGAGGTGGGCGTTGCAGGGGGTCAGGTCGGAGGCGGTGTTGGCCATCGCTATGTGCGGACGGCCGTCGAACGCGTCGGCGGGCAGGCCCCGGCGCATCCAGGCGCGGTGGATGTAGCTGTTCCGGTCGTCGCCGCCGTACCACTCCGCGGTGCGTCGCATGGATGGACCTCCCAGATTCCGTTTATCGGAACGGCTGTCGGTCAGTCGAAATGATGCCGACACTTTAGACCCGGCGACCCCGGGTTGGGAAGCCTCTTTCACTTTGCCGGAACCTGGGTCTAACATCCGGAACATGACCGACCTGTCCGAGGAGGAGACGCGCCTGGTGGGCGCCGACCGGGTTCTCGCCGTGCTGGCCGAGCTCGCCCGGCACCCCGAGGGCGTCGGCCTCGAGGACATGGCGCGGGCCATGGCGAGCCCCAAGCCGACCGTGCACCGCGCGCTCGCCGCGCTGCGCCGGGCCGGTTTCGCCGCGCAGGACGGCTGGGGGCGCTATGTGCTGGGCGACGAGTTCCTCCGCCTCGCGTTCGCGCATCACGAGGCCCGCCCCGATCATCTCCGGATCGAGCCGGTCCTGCGGCGTCTTTGCGAGAGGTATGGCGAGACCGTGCACTACGCGGTGCTCGACGGCCGCTCGGTCATCTACCGTTCCAAGATCGACCCGCCGGAGGGCGCTTTCCGGCTCACCTCGGTGGTCGGCGGCCGCAACCCGGCGCACACCACCGCGGTCGGCAAGCTGCTGCTCGCCCATCGGCTGTACACATTCGAAGAGGTGCGCGACTGGATCGGCGACGAGCCGCTGGCCGCGCCGACGAGCAACTCGATCACCACCGCGAGGGAGCTGCACGACGAGCTCGAGCGCACCCGCGACCGCGGCTACGGCCTCGACGACCAGGAGAACGAGCGGCTCATCAGCTGCCTCGCGGTGCCGGCCTATCTCGCCGCCCCGAGCATGCCGAGCGGCGCGATCAGCATCAGCGCCTTCTCCTATCGCACGCCGCTCCAGGTCCTGATCGACGACCTGCAGGCGATCTGGGAGATCACAGCGGCCGGGGGTGCACCGCAATGACCGTCACCTTCACCGCGACCCCGGTGAGCCCCGAGGCGTACACGCTCGGCGAGGGACCCGTCTGGGACCCCGTACGCGAAAGAATCTTGTGGGTCGACATCGTCGCCGGAAAGGTCTTCGCGGCCCGGCTCGACCCCTTCGAGGTGATCGAGACCTGGTCGTTCGACGGCATGGTGGGCGCGGTCGCCGTCTCCGTCGAGGGCGAGCTCATCGTCGCCGAGCGCGACACCCTCACCCGGGTCGACCCGTCCGGGGCGCGGGTTCCGCTCACGCGGGTGCTGGCCGAGCACTGCGGGAGCCGGCTCAACGACGGCGCGGTCGACCCCTTCGGCCGTTTCCTGGTCGGCAGCCTCTCGCTGACCGACGAGACCGGCTCGCGCAACGAGCTGCTCGTGCGCCTGGAGAACGGCATCACCACCGTGCTCGACGGCGACCTGACCCTGTCCAACGGGCTGGCCTGGAGCCCCGACGGGCGCACGCTGTACAGCATCGACTCGGTGCCCGGCATCGTTCACGTGCGCGACTATCCGATCGGCAAGCGACGCGACCTGTTCCGCATCGAGGACGGGCTGCCCGACGGCATGTGCGTCGACCGCGACGGCAATCTGTGGATCGCGATCTGGGGCCGTGGCCGGGTCGAGAAACGCACCCCGGCCGGCGAGCTGCTCGCGGTCGTCGAGACGGGCGCCACCAACACCACCAGCGTCACGTTCGTCGACGACCTCCTCGTGATCACCTCGGCGACCCAAGGCCTCGACACCGTGGGCAGCAGCGACGGCCGCGTCCTCACCGCACGCGTCGACACGGCCGGCCTGCCCACGCCGTACTGGAATCCCGTCCTCTGACCACCCGCCTGAATGACATCGGAGACCTCGTGTATCTCATGCGTGTCGGCGCCCCCGGCGCCGAAAAACCCGTCGTCCGGGTCGACGACACCCACTACGTGGACGTGTCCGACCTCGTCCGCGACTTCGACGAGGCGTTCTTCGGCGGCGACGGCCCCGCGCGGCTGGCCGAGCCGGTCGCCGAGCGGATCGCCGCCGGCGAGACCGAGCCGTTCGGATCGCAGCGGATCGGCTCGCCCATCGCGCGGCCGCACCAGATCCTCTGCATCGGCCTGAACTACCGCGACCACGCCGCCGAGACCGGCCAGGCCGTCCCCGACGAGCCGATCCTGTTCACGAAATCGCCCAACACGCTGATCGGCCCGAACGACGAGATCCGCATCCCGCGCGGCTCGGAGAAGACCGACTGGGAGGTCGAGCTCGGCATCGTCATCGGCCGCCGGACGTCATATCTCGACACCGTCGCGGACGCCGCGGATGCGATCGCCGGATACGTGCTGGTCAACGACGTGAGTGAGCGCGCGTTCCAGATGGAGCGCGGTGGCCAGTGGAGCAAGGGCAAGAGCGCCGAGACGTTCAACCCGGCCGGGCCGTGGCTGGCCACCCCCGACGAGATCCCCGACGTGCTCGACCTGAACATGTGGCTCGACGTCAACGGCGTGCGCCGGCAGACCGGCAACACCAAGACCATGGTCTTCGACCCGCATTTCATCGTGCATCACCTGAGCCAGTTCATGGTGCTCGAGCCGGGCGACCTGATCAACACGGGCACCCCGCCCGGCGTCGGCATGGGCTTCCGGCCCCCGGTGTGGCTGCAGCCCGGCGACGTCGTCGAGCTCGGCATCGACCGGCTCGGCAGCGGCCGGCAGCAGGTCGTGGGGCCGCGCTGATGCGTGCCCTCGTCTTCACCGCGCCCGGCAAGGCCGAGGTGCTCGCGGTAACCGCGCCCGTGGCCGCGGCCGGGCAGGTGGTCGTGGACGTCGAGCGGGTGGGCGTCTGCGGCACCGACATGGAGCTGTTCAGCGGTGAGATGAGCTACTTCGGCAGTGGTGGCTCGACGTATCCGCTGCGGCCCGGCCACGAGTGGTGCGGGGTCGTCTCCGCGGTCGGCGACGGGGTGGACGAGGGCTGGATCGGCCGGCGGGTCACCGGCGACACCATGGTCGGGTGCGGGCACTGCCGGCGCTGCGAGTCGGGGCGGCATTGGGTCTGCGCCGACCGGCACGAGCTCGGCATCACCGACGGGCTGCCCGGGGCGCTGGCCGAACAGGTCGCGGTGCCGGCGGCCTTTCTGCACCGGCTTCCCGGCGCGGTGGGCGCGACGCTCGGCGCGATGGTCGAGCCGGGCGGCAACGCATTGCGCTGCGTCGACGCCGCCGGCGTCGCGGCAAAGGAGCGGCTACTCGTGCTCGGCACCGGGACGATCGGGTTGCTGGTCGCCCTGTTCGCGCGCGCCCGGGGCGTCGAGGTGCACCTGATCGGCAAGACCCCGCACGACCTCGAGCTTCCGCGGTCGATGGGCTTCACCGACGCGTGGACCCGCGACACGCTTCCGGCGGTTCCCTGGGACGGGATCGTCGACGCCTCGACCGGGCACGAGATGCCGGCGCTGGCGCTCGATCTCGTCGAGCCCGGCCGCCGCGTCGTCTACATCGGGCTCTCCGTCCCCCCGAGCCTCATCGACACCCGCGCGTTGGTGCTCAAAGACGTGACGGCGGTGGGCATTCTGGGTGCTTCGGCCGGGCTTGCGGGAGCGATCGACGCGTACGCGAATGGCTCGGTCGACCCCCGGCCGCTGGTCGCCGGGACCGTGAGTCTCGACGAGCTGGCCGGTGTGCTGGCCGGTCACCATCGCCCACCCGGCGCCGGCCCCAAGATCCACGTCGACCCGCGGCTGTGAACACATACTCCTGGAGGCTGAAGCCATGTCCGAATTCGCCGGTCTGAACGCGATCGTCACCGGAGGCGCCTCCGGCATCGGGCTCGCCACCGCGACGCTACTGGCCGCCCGAGGCGCGCGGGTGGCGTGCCTCGACCTCAATCCGTCCGTCGAGGCGCCGCTGCTCGGTTTCAAGGCCGACGTGACCGACGACCCGTCCGTCCGCGAGGCCGTCGCCGCCGCAGCCGAGGCTCTCGGCGGCATCGACATCGTCGTCAACAACGCCGGCATCGGCGCCCAGGGCTCGGTCGAGGACAACGACGACGCCGAGTGGGCGCGCGTCTTCGACGTGAACGTCCAGGGCATGGTCCGCACCAGCCGGGCGGCCCTGCCCCACCTGCGCCGCTCGTCGCACGCCGCAATCGTCAACGTCTCGTCCATCGCCGCCACCGCCGGTCTCCCCCAGCGGGCGCTGTATTCGGCCACCAAGGGCGCCGTGCTCTCGCTGACCCTGGCCATGGCCGCCGACCACCTGCGCGAGGGCATCCGGGTCAACTGCGTCAACCCCGGCACCGCCGACACCCCCTGGGTCGGCCGGCTGCTGGCCAAGGCGCCCGACCCAGCGGCCGAGCGGGCCGCCCTGGAGGCCCGCCAGCCCACCGGCCGGCTGGTGACGGCCGACGAGGTGGCGGCGGCTATCGCGTATCTGGCCGGCCCGCTCGCGTCGGCGACGACCGGAACGTCGCTGGCCGTCGACGGCGGCATGCAGGGGTTGCGCCTCCGCCCGCAGAAGTAGCCGACGCGATCCCGTCGGGCCACCGCCTGACGTGCGCCGCGCTACCAGGAGTGGAAGCGGACGCGTCGGCGGCATTGGTGGCCGGGCCGGGCCGGCAGGGCCAGGCCGCGTGCAGGGGCGGGATTCCGGCCCGGAGAGGACCGGCGGGCCGTCCACATCGGACAGAGCGGGGCTCGCCCGTGGTCCACTTCGGAGTGTTTTGAGGGCTACAGCAGGTCTCCGAATGGTCCCGGACGGCGTGCCCGGCTCGGCGTGCGCTCCGTGGGTCGTGGCGTGCGCCCTGTCCGGCCGGATGACTGCGCGGAGGCGCACCTCCACCGTAGAGTGATCGGCGCGGAGGGGGACTGCGAATGACTCTGGTGACGTCGGGGCGCATCTCGGCGGTCGACCGGCACTGGCTCGAGCGGGCCGTGTCGCTGGCCTGGGAGGCGCGGGAGCGTGGTGACCACCCGTTCGGCGCGTTGCTGGTGACCGGCGGCGGCAGCGTCCTGGAGGCGCGCAACAGCGTGGTCACCGGCGCCGACCCGACTGGGCACGCCGAGACCAACCTGGTGCGGGTGGCCGGCAAGCTCGACCGGTCGACCCTGTCCGGCAGCGCGCTGTACACGAGCACCGAGCCGTGCGCGATGTGCGCGGGGGCGATCTACTGGTCGGGCATCGGCCGGGTGGTCTTCGCGCTTTCCGAGGAGGGCCTGGCCGGCATGGTCGAAGAAGAGGAGGGCGTGCCGCCGCTGCGGCTGCCCAGCCGTGAGGTCTTCGCCCGTGGCGGGCGCTCGATCGTGGTCGACGGGCCGGTCGGGCTGATCAGCGCGACCGCCGTCCACGAGGGCTTCTGGGGCTAACCGCCGGGGTAGAGGGCTTCTGGGGCTAGCCCCCGGGGTAGAGGGCGTCCTTCTGCGATTCGCTGATCGCCGCCTCGGGGCGGCCGGCCCTGCTGTCGGACTCGACGAGCACGACATATTCGTCGGGCTTGACCCGCGGTGGCAGCTCGCCGAACTCCGCGTGCCTCAGGAACGCGGACTCGGCCTCGGTGAGCGGTTGCTCGGCCATGCCGTCATTCTAGGCGCGCGGCAAAGGCCCACGGCCTCCTCCGCCCGGCGGAAAGGCGGGCGGCAAGGCGGACGGGCAGCAAGGCGCAGGCGACAAGGCGGGCCGGCAGCTAGGTGGGCGGCAAAGGCCTGCGCCCGGCGAACCCGAGGTCGGCCCGGTGGTACCACTTCAGCTCCTCGTCGCCCTCCAGCCAGCACAGCAGGACAGGCACCCCGTCGAGGTCGGCCGGGAAGTCGACCAGCAGCGGCGCGACGCCCTTGAGCTCGGCCCCGGTCTGCTGGACCTCGGTCATCAGCTCGTTGAGCCGGGCCTCGGCGGCCTTGCGCTCGGGCAGCCCGCCGAGGTCGGTCGGCTCGCCGCCCGGTGTCAGCGCCGCCGACAGCTCCACCAGGTCGGCGCGGACCACCACCAGTTCGTCGAGGATCGGCCGCAGCCGGGCCAGCTCCGCCCGCGCCTCCGGCACCGTGAACAGCCCCATGACTCAGATCTTGCCTCGCCCGGTCGAAGCGAATGGCAGGGGGTGGTCCGGTGACGGCGCTGGGTGGGTGGCTGCGCGACCGGCGGCTGCGCACCAAGGTCGGCGGGGCGCTGGCCGTGGTGGCGCTCGCGGCGATCATCGTGGGCGTGGTCGGGGTGCTCGGGCTGCGCGGCGTCGCCGACGAGGCCGACGACATCTCGCAGAGCAATCTGGCCAATACCGTGCAGCTTGCGAAGGTGCGGCAGGCCATCGCCGAGACCGCCATCCACCTGCTCAATCACAACGCCACCCGGGTCGGCGCCGAGATGGACGCGGTCGAGCAGGCGCTCGAGGCCGACGACCAGGCGTTCGAGGCCGCGCTCGCCGGCTACCTCGACGGCGGCTACGCGGGCAGCGGCGATCAGCTCAGCACCTTGACCGACGCGTGGGTCACGTATCAGAAGCTGCGCGACGAGACCCTGCTGCCGCTGAGCCGGGCCAACGACGCCGACGCGTTCACCACCGCCAACCAGGCGCAGGCGCAGCCGCTGTACGAGCAGGCGGCCGCCGCCATCACCGCGATGGCCGCCGACGAGACCGAGGACGCCGAGCAGGCCGCCGCCGAGGTCGAGCGGACCTACACCCGGGAACGCAACGTCGTGCTCACCGTGCTGGGCGTGGGGCTGTTGCTGGCGGTTCTGGCCGGCGCGGCGGTCGTGCGCGGCGTGGTGGGCCCGCTGGGCCGGGTGTCGGGGGTGCTGCACGCGGTCGCCGAGGGCGATCTGACGCGTACGGTCGGGCTCGGCACCCGGGACGAGATCGGCGTGATGGCCACCGACGTCGACCGGGCAGTGGCCAGCATGCGCGGCACGGTCGAGGTGCTGACCCGCTCGTCGGCCACCATCGTCGAGGCCGCCGACCGGCTCGGCGCGAGCACCGCGATCGTCGAGCGCTCGGCCCGGCAGGTGCGCGACGGCTCGGGCCGGGTCTCCGGCGACACCCGGGAGGTCGCCGACAGCATGACCGAGGCGGCGACCGGCAGCGACGAGATGACCTCGACGATCCAGGAGATCGCGCGCAGCGCCTCCGAGGTCGCCGCGGTGGCGACCGAGGCCAGCGACACCGCGCAGCGCACGGGCGAGCAGGTGGCTCGGCTGGCCCAGTCGTCGGCCGAGATCTCCAACGTGGTCGAGCTGATCACCGCGATCGCCAACCAGACCAACCTGCTCGCGCTGAACGCGACGATCGAGGCCGCCCGCGCCGGCGAGACCGGCAAGGGCTTCGCGGTGGTGGCCGGCGAGGTCAAGGAGCTGGCGATGGAGACGGCCAAGGCCACTGAGGCGATCACCGAGCAGGTCGCGGCGATCCAGGCCGACACGGCCGAGACCCGCGCGACGATCGACGAGATCACCGCGGTCATCGAGCGGATCCGGGAGCATCAGGACACGATCGCCGCGGCGGTCGAGGAGCAGAGCGCGACCAGCGACGTGCTGCGCGGCAGCGTCGGTCACGCCGCCGGCGGCGCCACCAGCATCGCGGCGACGATGGGCGAGTTCGCGGATGCCGCGACGGCCACGGTCACGGCGGTCGGCGACAGCCAGCGCGCGATCGCCGATCTGACCGAGACGTCCGCCGAACTGACTCGAGTTATCGGCAGCTTCCGCATTTAACGAACTTATCGGACAAGTTCGGCTTTGCGATGGGCGCGGCTCATCCGTTCAGTGGGATCGCTTTCACATGTTCACGACGTAGTCTCCTGCCTGAACGGTCCTTAACACGATCGGGAGGCGTCGGATGGCCAGCAGGGACACCCGGCAGGAGTTCGAGGACATAGTCGAGCGCCTGACCAGCGACTATCCGTCCTTGGCGCGTACGGGGATGCCCCCGTTCACGCGCCCGGTGCTTGTGACACTTCTGATCGTCGGCGGCATGACCTGGGGCTTGCTCTCGGTCGCCATGGTCGCCTGGGGCTGGAAGGGCGTCGTGCTGACCTGCGCGACGGTCCTAGGCTCCGTGATCGCGCTGGCCGTGCGCACCTACCGGTGGCGCGCCGGCCGCTAGGGCCGGCTTCATCGAGTCAGGGCGTCGCGAAGAGCGGCCCGGGAGCTGATCCCGAGCTTCGGAAACGTGCGGTACAGGTGTGCCGCGACGGTCCGCGGTGACAGCGCCAGCCGCTCCCCGATCTCCTTGTTCGTCAGTCCGGTCGCCGCGAGCTCGGCGATCTCCCGCTCCTGGGCTGTCAGCAGCGCGCCGACGGACCGGGTGGGACCCGCCGCCCGCAGCTCGGCCGCGGCCCGCCCCGACCACGGGCCCGCGCCGAGCCGGTCGAACGCCTCGACCGCCGCCGCGAGCTGCCGGCGGGCCTCGGTGATCTGCCGTCGCCGGCGCAGCGCCTCGCCGAGCAGCAGCCGCACCCGGGCCTGCGCGAACGCCCATTGGCTCGCGCCCGGCGCCGCGAGGGCCTGTTCCAGCAGCGTCGCCCGCTCGTCTTCGGGGGCGATCAGCGCCTCGGCCGCGCCCACCACGAGCGCGAGCCGCGACGACAGCCGGTCCAGCGAAGCCGCCCGCATCGCCGCGACGTGCCGGCGCGCCTGATGTTCGCGGCCGGTGCGCACGGCCGACTCGACCAGGTCGAGCAGCAGCGAGAGCACCTGCGGCTGGTGCGAGGGCAGCATGCCGGGCGGCGCGACCGCCGTCGCGTGCCGGTACGCCACCTCGAACTCCCCCCGCCCCAGCGCCGCCACGCAGTGCACGTGGGCCGCGAAGGCCAGCGCGATCCGGGCGCCGCGCGCGCTCGCCCACCGTTCCAGCCGGACCGCCGCCGCCTCGGCGTCCTGGTTGCCGCGCGCCGCCCCGATCAGGCTGCCCAGGTAGCAGCCGAGCGCCGCGTCGTAGCGGGTGTAGCCCCGCTCCCGGCTCAGCCGCTGCCCCTCCCCGATCAGCAGCAGCGTCTCGTCCCAGCGGCCACGCACCCAGCCGTCCACCGACAGCGTGACGATCGCGTTGAGCGCCGCGGCCACCGCTCCCCCGTGGCGGCCGTCCTCGACGACCCGGTGCAGCGCCTCCCGGGCCGGCCCGATCCGGTCGACATAGGTGCCGAATAGCCCGAGGCGGATGATGCGCCGCGGGTTCTCGGTGCGCGACAACGTACGCATCTCGACCTCGAGATCGACCACCACCGGCGCCGCCAGCCGGACCGGATCCGCAAGTGCCGCCGCGCCGATCCGCAGCGTGTCCGGCGCGTCCGCGCCGAGCCGCCGCACCCACTCGTGGAACGGCGGCCAGAGCTCCGGCCGCCCGCCGAACCAGCACAGCTCCAGCAGCAACTGCAGCGCCTCCGCCACCGCCTCCTGATCGAGGTCGCCGACGTGCGCGTCCAGCGCCCGGGTCAGCAGCCGGTGCGCGGCGTCGACAGCGCAGTCCCGGTTGAACAGCACGCTGGCCGCTGCGGTGGCCAGCTCCAGCGAGCCCGACGCGTCCTCCGCCGAGCGGTTCGCCTCGTCCAGCAGCCGCTGCGCGTGGTCGAGCGTGCCGGCCAGCTCGGCGCCGAGGGTCGCCGCCCGGGCCAGCCGCCGGACTCGTGCCCGCCGGTCGGTGCTCAGCTCGGCCGATCGGGTCAGGGTCTCCAGGCCGGCCACGGCGTCGCCGCGCTCCAGCACGGTCCGTGAGGCCTGCTCGACGAGCTCGGCGACCTTCTCGTCCGGCTCGATCGTGGCCTCGGCCAGGTGGAACGCGCGGCGCACCGGGTCGGCGGCCCGATCGGCAAGCCGGCGATGCGCCTCGGCCCGCTCACCCAGCGTGGCCCCTTCGATCACCGCGAAGCGGCTCAGCGGCCGCCGGAAACTCAGCCGGCCGGTCTCCGGGTCGACGTCGATCACGCCGGCCCGCACTGCCGGATCGAGGTCGCTCAACCCCGCAGCCGTGCCGGCGACGGCCCGCACGTCGGCGGGCTCGCCGGTCAGCGCCGCCAGCAGCAACAGCTCCCGGGCCGGTCCGGGCAGCGCGCCGATCCGGTCGGCGTCCGCCGCACCCAACCGGCGGCCCATCGGCAGCTCGATCAACGCGAGCGGGTTGCCCCGCGCCTCGTCCAGCAGCCGCCGCCGGGCCCGCGGGTCCAGGCCCGGGTGCCGCTGGTCGAGCAGCTCCCGGCTCGCGTCCTCGCCGAGCGGCTCCAGCACGAGCCGGGGCAGGCCGCTGCGCTCGAAGAAGCCGCCCGCGCCGGCCCGCTGCGCACCGATCAGGGCCACCGGCAGGCCGGTCAGCCGGCGCGCCACCAGCCCGAGTACCGTCGCGCTCGGCCGGTCGAGCAGGTCCAGATCGTCGACGAGCAACGTCACCGGCGACCGCTCGGCAAGCAACGCCAGCACCGCGTTGGAGACGCTGAGCGGGTCGGGCGCCGGCCCGTCGTCCAGCCCGAGGGCGACCCGCAACGCCGGTCCCGCGGCCGTGTCCCGCACCGCCGGCAGCAGCAACTGGTGCAGCCCCGCGTACGGGATCCGCGACTCGAACTCCACCCCGGTCGCCCGCAGCACCCGGCCGCCGCCCCCGGCGACCGCGTCCAGCAGGGCGCTCTTGCCGGCGCCGGCGTCACCCACCACCAGCAGCGCGCCGCCGTCGCGCAGCGTCGCCCCGATCCGCCGTAACTCGCTCGACCTCCCGACGACCCCCATCTGCCCCTCCCACCCCAGATCTCTCTCGGTAAGAGCCTGCTCGGGCGAGGTGCCGATAGCCTCAGCACTATTACCTAAGCCGGTCCGGCACGGCATCGAACAATGACGGATTGTTCTGTCAAG
This sequence comes from Actinoplanes sp. CA-142083, assembly GCF_050942195.1. Classification (NCBI taxonomy): domain Bacteria; kingdom Bacillati; phylum Actinomycetota; class Actinomycetes; order Micromonosporales; family Micromonosporaceae; genus Actinoplanes; species Actinoplanes sp. CA-142083. The sequence continues at coordinate 3,759,888 of NZ_CP192076.1, read as the reverse complement.
CTTCCGCGACCAGGCTGGTTCGCATGCCGGACCCCCTGATCGATCGCCTCGGCTCGCTGCCGGCGGACACCCGGCGGGCACTGCTCGCCGCCGCCGTCGACGAGTCCGGCGACCTGCGCGTGCTCGCCGGGGAGTCCCCTGCCGTGCTGGAGCCGGCCGAGCGCGCCCGGCTGATCACCGTGGACGAGCAGCGCCGGCGGATCGTCTTCAGCCCACCGCAGGCACGCACGCTGCTGATCGACCAGGCCGATGAGGCGGAGCTCCGCGAGGCACACCGCGCGGTGGCCGCGGCACTGTCCGGTTTCGACCAGCCGCGGGCGGCCGAGCACCTCGCCGCGGCCACCACCGGGCCGGACGAGACGGTCGCCGCGGCGCTCGAGGCGGCGGCCGACGACCACCTGGCCGACGGCAAGCCCCGGGCGGCCGCGTCGGCGCTGCTGCGAGCCGGCGCGCTCAGCCCGGATCCCCAGCAGCGCGCCCGGCGGCTGGCCCGCGCCGATTATTTGGACGCGGCGCTGATCGGGCTGCCGCCGGTGGGCGACCCGGTCCCGGAGTCGCTCGAGTCGGCGGTCGCGGCCGCGCACCGGACGGCGCAGGGCGATCCGGGCGCCCGGTTCCTGCAGCTGGCCACGATCCTGCGCGCGGCACGCCGGCCCGCCGACGCGGCCCTGGAGGAGGCGCTGCACGCCCTGCTCGGGCTGGCCATGTTCGCCGGGCGCGCCGATCTCTGGCCGATCTTCGAGACCTTTCTTGACGCGTACGAGGAAAGATTGCCCCCGCCGGTGCGGGTCTTCGCCGGCGCTTTCGACACCGGCCGCACCTCGATCGAGGAAGCCGAACAGCTGCTGGACGACCTGCGCGCCGAGACCGATCCGGCGGCGGTGCTGCGCGCCAGCATCGTCCTGGTCTCGCTGGACCGGCTCGGCGCGGGCCGCGAGCCGATCGTCCGGATCGCGCGCGACGGCGAGGCCGACAGCGCGCCGATGGCCGGGCAGCGGGCCCGCAGCGCGTGGTGCATCGACGCGTGGGCGGCCGGGCAGTGGGACGAGGCGGAGCGGCTGGTCGTCCGCTCCGAGCGGATCGCGGCCGAGCAGGGCTGGGCCGGGCTGAGCCTGCTGTTCGTGCAGATGATCGGCGGGCTCGTCGCGGCGGCCCGGGGCCGGACCGACGTCGCCCGGCTGCGGGCGCGCGAGCTGGAACGCCGGCACGCCGACGACCGGATCGGGCTGGCCGGCGAGTTCGCCAGCCACATCCGCTGCTCGCTGGCCCTGGCCGGCGGGGACGGCGAGCGCGCCTACCGGTACGCGGAGGAGCCCGGCCGCTACCGGGTGCACGCCGCCCGCTCGGCGCTGGACCTGGTGGAGAGCGCCGTGCGGGCGGGCCGGCGGGGCGCGGCGGCCGGGCACGTGGCAGCTCTGCGGGACTGGCCGGCCACGCGGCTCTCCGCGCGGCTGCCGTTCGTGCTGGCCGTGGCCGAGGCGATGGCCGCCGACGACCCCGAGCTGTTCGAGCGGGCGGTGACCTTCCCCGGCGCACAACTCTGGCCGTTCGAACTTGCGCGCGCTGAGCTCGCGTACGGGGAGAATCTGCGCAATCACCGCGCACCGCACCATGCCCGCCCTCATCTGCGGACCGCCCTGCGATGGTTTCGGCGCCTCGGCGCCCGGCCTTGGGCCGGACGCGCCGCCGAGCTGCTGCGCGCGACCGGCGACGGGCGCCAGACCTCCGCGCCGGCCGCGTGCCTCACCCCGGTCGAGCTGCGGATCGCCGAGCTGGTCGCCGCGGGCATGTCCAACAAGGAGATAGGGACGCAGCTCACGCTGTCGGCCCGCACCGTCGGAAACTACCTTTATGGCATGTTCCCGAAGCTCGGCGTGAGCTCGCGCGCGGCTCTCGCCGACGTGTTGCGCAGAGGTGGTGGAACGTGACGAGCCTGCTCGATCAGGCGTTGCAGCCGGGCCTGCCGATGTCCGCCGAGCTCCGGGACGCCGTGCTGAGCGCCTCGACGCATTCCGAGCGCCGCGCGGCCCACCTGCGCCTGGCCTCGCGTCCCGGCGCCGGCCCCGCGGAACGCGCACACCACCTGGCCAACGCCACGATCGGGCCCGATTCGCGGGTCGCGGCGCTGCTCGAGGAGGCGGCGCAGTGCACACCGTCCAAGGGCGAGGCGGCCGCGTTGCTGATCCGGGCGGCCGAGACGAGTCCGGTGGCGAGCGACCGCGCCCGGCGGCTGGCCGAGGCCGCGCGGATCAAGGCGCAGTTCACCGCCTCGCTCGACGAGGTGTCCGCCCTGCTGGCCCGCGCACGCCGCTGCGACCCGCTGGTCGCCTCGTCGCTGACGGCCGTGCTGGCCCGCTCCGACCTGCTGCTGCACACCAACGGCGACATCCGCGGCGCGCACCGGCTGCTGGTGACCGGCATCCGCGGTTTGTCCGGCCCGTCGCCCGTGCTCGCCGACGCGGTGCACGCGCTGCTGCTGGTCTGCGTGGTCGGGCACGACCCGGCGATGTGGGCATCCTTCGACGAGGTGCTCGCGCGGCACGCGTCCTCCTTGCCGCCGGCGCTGGTCACGGCGGCCGAGGCCCTCGCCCGGCCGGGGCTCACCGACACGGATGCTTTGGACCACGGCATAGCGGCGCTCGACGAGCAGACCGATCGGGCCACCGTGATGCGGGTGGCGATGGCGGCGTACACGGTGGATCGTCTGACCGGATGTCGTTCCGCGCTGCGGCAGGTCCTCGACGGCCCCGCCGATCAGGTGAAACTGCTGGCGATGGCGATGCTCGCGGTCGAGGAACTGCGCGGCGGGGAGTGGGATTCGGCGGGCCGGCGGGCCGGCGAGGTAGTCGAGCTCAGTCGCCGGCTGCGGCGGCCGCTGCAGGAGCTTCCCGCGCGCTACGTGCAGGCTTACCTCCATGCGGCGCGTGGCGACGAGGAGGAGCTGGCGCGGCTGGACGCCTGGGCCTATCAGGGACCGGTGCCGCGCGGCGCGAACGCCGCGAGGATGATGCTCACGCACGCGACGGCGGTCGCGGCCCTGGGCCGAGGGGACTTCGAGGACGCGTACGGGATATTGCTGCCGGTCGCGGCGCCTTTCGAACCCCATGATCGGTACGCGCCGTGGATGTTGCTCGACTTCGTGGAGGCGTGCCTGGCCACGGGTCGCCTCGACCGCGCCCGCGCGCACGTGGCCTCCTCGGCGGCTTCTCAAGTGCCCGATTTGTCACCTCGCTACGCCTTCGTCCACGCCGGCGTGGCCGCGATGGTCGGCGAGGCCTCGTTCGAGACCGTGCTGGCCGGGGACGCCGAGGCCGGCACGTTCCACCGGGCCCGGCTCGAGCTCTCCTACGGCAGCCAGTTGCGCCGTCAGCGGCGGGCGAAGGACGCCCGGCCGGTGCTGGCGTCCGCCCTCGGCGTCTTCGAGCGCCTGGGCGCGTCACCGTGGGCCGAGAGGGCGCGCACCGAGCTGAACGCGACCGCGGCCACCCGCGGCGGCGGACGACTGACGCCGCAGGAGGAGGTGGTGGCCGATCTGGCCGCCGCCGGGCTGACCAACCGCGAGATCGCCGCCCGCCTGCAGGTCTCGCACCGGACGGTCGGCTCCCACCTGGCCAGCGTCTTCGGAAAGCTGGAGATCAGCTCGCGGGCGGCGCTGCGCGAGGCTCTGCTCCGGCCGGGCTGACATCTGCCGATAAATGCCCTACCGGGTTGATCGACATGAATTCACGCATGGTGCCAGCGGCCATTTGATGTTTCTCGGCACGTCAGAGGATGACGCTTTGGTGGGCTCCGCTCAGGTTCGCTTAGGAGGTTGACCCAGCATGGCCATTTCTCGCCGTCAAATCCTTGCCAGTGGCACCGCGGGTGTCGGGCTGGCCGTCGCCGGCACGCTGCCCGCGCTTTCCGGGCCGGCCGCGGCCTCGTCCGGGCACGGCGGCCCGCGCCGCGGCTCGGGGCGCCCGTTCCCGCCGCTGCAGGACGACCCGAACGGCATCCTGGCCCTGCCGGCCGGCTTCACCTACAAGATCGTCACCCGCGAGGGCGTCACCGATCTCTCCGGCGGCCAGGGCAAGACGCCCGCCTTCCACGACGGCACCGGGGTGGTCGCCGACGGCCGCAACCGGCTCACCGTCATCCAGAACCACGAGATGACCCCGCACATGGGGACGTACGGAGTGCCGCACATCGCCGGCACCGTCTACGACCCGGGCGCGCCGAACGCCGGCGGCTGCACGGTCATCACCACCGACGGCAGCGGCAAGCGGATCGCCGAGTGGGTCGGCATCTCCGGCACCGTGCGCAACTGCGCCGGTGGCGTCACCCCGTGGGGCACGTGGCTGACCTGCGAGGAGACCTTCATCAACGCGGGCACGGCGTGGTCGGCGGCCGGGCAGACCGGCACCTACGAGAAGGACCACGGGTACGTCTTCGAGGTGTCGCAGGCCGAGTCCGGGCGCCAGCTGCCCAAGCCGATCAAGGCGTTCGGCCGGTACGAGCACGAGGCGCTCGCCGTCGACTCGGATCTCAAGCACGTGTACCTGTCGGAGGACGCCAGCGGTCCGAACGGCCTGTTCTACCGATGGACCGCGCCAGCCGGCACGCGCCTGCGGCTCGGCCTCGCCAACCAGCTGGCGGACAACGCCGGGAAGCTGGAGGCGATGCAGATCCGCCTCGACGACGGCAGCATCCTGCCCGACGTGGCGTTCCTGACGTCGGCCCAGATCGGCCGCCCGTTCAAGGTGACCTGGATCGAGGTGCCCGACCGGGACGCCCGCACGGCGCCGGTCCGCACCCAGTTCGCCGACGGCACGGTCACCCGTGGCAAGAAGTTCGAGGGCGTGTGGAGCAACGGCCGCGGCGCGTACATCGTCAACAGCTTCGCCTTCGGCGCCAACGACCTGCCGGCCGGCGCCACCCGCCACGACGGCATGGTCTGGTTCTACGACTACAAGGACCAGACGATCACCCTGGTCACGTACTTCCCGCACAACCCCGCGGCGGAGACCGAGGGCGAGTTCCCGAAGTACGCCGACCTGACCTTCGACGGCCCCGACAACGTCACGGTGACGCCGTGGGGCAGCCTGGTCCTGGCCGAGGACGGCGTGCGGGCCTCGCACGTGCTGAGCTCGGTGCCGGGCGGCCCGACCTACGCGATCGCCCGCAACCAGGTCACGAACGGCACCAGCAACGGCGTCCCGACCTACTCGGAGTTCACCGGCCCGACCTTCTCCCCTGACGGCAAGGTCCTGTTCGTGAACATCCAGGTCCCGGGCATCACGCTCGCTATCACCGGCCCGTGGGAGCACTACCTCGGCTGAGGCTCGCGGATGGCCCCGGGCGCTTCCCGGGGCCATCCGGCGGCTCAGGCCCAGACCGGGCGGGTGGGCGCGGGCAGGCCCGTCTCCTCCTCGCAGCGTTCCAGGATGACGTCGAGGGACGGGCCCATGTCGAAGACCGGCAGCTCGGCCGGCCGGCTCGTCCGCATCTCCGACCGCAGCGACTCGGTGCCCGCCTCGTCGAGCCGGCCGTCGTCGAGCACCGCCACGCCGTACCGACGGGCTCCTGACGTCGTGACCAGGCCGCGCCGGACCTCCTTGGCGACCAGCGACGGATCTCTCTCCAGGGGGTCGCCCCACCCGCCGCCGCCCCACGTCACGAAGTGCAGCACGTCGCCGGGGCGGACCGGCACGTCGTGGCACTTGCTGGGCAGCATCTCGCGCTCTCCCGACGCCCGGTCGATCCATTTGCGGCCACGGGCGCCCGGCTCACCGCCGTTCACGCCCCACGGGTACGTCAGCCAGCGGTCGTCGTGGATGGCGATCGTGCCCGGCTCGAGGAAGCGATAGGCGACGTCGACCCCGTTGCCGCCGCGATGCAGGCCCGCGCCGCCGGTGTCGGCGACCGTCTCCCATTTCTCGATGCGCAGCGGGTAATACGACTCGAGGAACTCGCACGGGATGTTCACGAAGCTCGGCCACAGCGAATGCCCGTCGGGGCCGTCGCCGAGCGGCCGGCCGGGGATCCCGCCGAAGCCGATCGAATACAGCTGGAACCACTCGCCCTTGCGGTCGCCGCCGGAATAGTTCCCGGAATACATGAAGTGCGGCGACGACGAGAAGCCGGCCGCGTTGAGCAGGGCGGGGTTGGTCTGGCCGAGCAGGCCGCCGAAGAGGTCGAAGACACGCCCGATGCCGTGGTTGCGCGCGTTCAGGGCGGCGGGATGCTTGGGCTTCCAATACGAGCCGTCCGGAATGGTGACGTCCACCAAGGGATAGAAGCCGTCGTTCCAGAGGATCTGCGGGTCCGCGACCGTGATCATGTAGATGCCGAAGAACATCCGGGCGAGGTTCTCGTTGAGGTAATAGTTCACCGGGCCGATCGCCTGCGGGGACGAACCCGTGAAGTCCAAGTGCACCTTGTCGCCGGTGCGGGTCAAAGACAATTTCAGCTCGTACGGGCCATAGCCCACCCCGTCATCGCAGATGTAGTCGGTGAAGGAGAGGGTTCGGCCCTCCTCGAAGACGACGTGCAGCAGGGTCTTCATGGCGTCGTAATTGCGCTGGAGCAGGGCGTCCAGGGCCGACAGATACGTGTCGACGCCGAAACGGGCGCACATCTCGGTGACCCGGCGGGCGGCGGTGCGGCAGGCGGCCACCAGCCCGTTGAGGTCGGCGCGGTTCCAGTCGGGCACGCGCACCTGGTTGAGGATGATGCGCAGCGCGTCCTCGTTGAGCTCGCCGGCGGCGTACAGCTTGAAGGGCGGGATGACCACGCCCTCCTCGTAGATCGTCTTGGCGTCGGTCGGCATCGACGACGGGGTCTTGCCGCCGACGTCGGACATGTGGCCGAACATCGACGCCCAGCCGACGACGCGGCCGTCGAAGAAGACCGGCATGACGACGAGCCAGTCGTTGGCGTGGCTGATGGCGGCGCCGCACGAGTACGGGTCGGAGGTGAGCAGCACATCGCCCTCGCCGATGTCCCCGGCGAACCCGGCCAGGAAGTCGGGGATGGAGAGCCCGAACTGGCCGACGACCATCTTGCCGCTCGGGTCGGCGATCAGCGGGAACTCGTCGTGCTGCTCGCGGATGCCGGGCGACAACGCCGTACGGAAAAGGACCTCGTCCATCTCGTAGCGGGCGTTGCGCAGGCCGTTCTCGACCAGGTCGAGCGTGACCGGGTCGACGTCGGCGTGCTCGACCGGGGTGGTGTTCGCTTCCACGATGCGGGCCATGGCTCAGGCCTCCTGGGTCGGGCGGATCAGCAGGCTGCCGGACGGGTCGGTGGTGGCGGTGTGGCCGGGCAGGATGAGCGTGGTCGAGTCCATCTCGGTGACGATCGCGGGACCGGCGATGACGTCGCCGGCGCGCAGCTTGAGGCGGTCGTAGAGCGCCGCGTCCACGAAGTGGCCGTCCACGTAGATCGGTGTCGTCCCGCCGCTGACCGGATCGCCGTCGCCCTTCTCCAGGTGGATCGGCGTGACGGTCGGCTTCGCGCCGGTCACGGTCGCCCGCGCGTTGACCAGCTCGTGGTCGACCGGCAGCGTGAAGGAGAAGAGCCGCTCGTGCTCGCGGTCGAACCGAGCGGCCAGCCTTTCCGGGCCGTCATTCAGCTCGAACGTGACCGGCAGCTCGTTGCCCTGGCCGACGAATCGGACGTCGGCCGAATATACGATTTGTTCCGCCGCCACGCCCTGCTCGGCCAGGCGGGCGCTCGCCGATTCGGACAAATCCTGGAATATCGTGTTGAACTCGTCGACGGTCAGGTCTCCGAGCTTGCGCAAAACGGTCCGCGCCGACTCATCCCGCGCCGAAGTGGTCGCATCGCCGAGCGCGCACAACACACCCGGCGACGGCGGGACGATCACGGGCCAGGCCCCGGTCAGCCGCCCGAGCGCGTTGGCGTGCAACGGCCCCGCTCCCCCGAACGCCACCAGGGCGAACTCGCGCGGATCGAACCCCTGCTGCACGCTGACCAACCGCAGGCCGCCCAGCATGTTCTCGTTGACGATGTCGATGATCCCGGCGGCCGCCTGCTCCACGCTGGCCAGGCCCATGGCGTCGGCGATCGTCTGCACCGCCGCGCGGGCCGCTTCCCGGTCGAGGGTGATCTCGCCGCCGGCCAGGGCCGTCGGCAGATAGCCGAGCACGACGTTGGCGTCGGTCACCGTGGGCTGGTCGCCGCCTTTCCCGTACGCGGCGGGGCCCGGCTCGGCGCCGGCGGACTGTGGCCCGACCCGGAGCGCCCTGGTGAGCGGCGGAACGTGAGCTATCGAGCCGCCGCCCGCGCCCACCGTCCGTACGTCGACTGCCGACGCACGGACCGTGAGGTCACCCACCTTGGTCTCACGACCGATGCGCGCTTGCGCGCCCTGCACCAGCGCCACGTCGGTCGAGGTGCCGCCCATGTCGAAGGTCAGCAGCTCGGTGTGGCCGGACTGCTCGGCCACCCAGACCGCGCCCGTCACACCGCCGGCCGGCCCGGAGAGCAGCATCGTCACCGGCGCCGCGATCGCCGCCTCGGCGGCCGAGAGACCGCCGTCGCTGCGCAGGATCGACAGCTCGGCCCGGACGCCCTCGCTCGCCAGCTTCGTCCGCAGATTTCCGACGTAGCGGGCCACCTGCGGCTGCACGTAGCCGTTGGCGACCGTCGTCAGGGCCCGCTCGTATTCGCGCATCTCGGGCAGGACCACGCTGGAGAGACTCATCTCTATGCCGGGCAGCTCTTCCCGCGCGATCTCGCGCAGGCGGCGCTCGTGCACATCGTTGGCGAACGCGTTGATCAGCGAGATGGCCAGGGCCTCCACGCCGTTGTCGCGGAGCTTGCGCAGCTGGGCGCGGGCCGCCTCCTCGTCGAGGGCCGTGATGATCGTGCCGTCGCTGCCGACCCGCTCGGGGACCTCGACCGTGTTTTCCAACGCCGCCAGGGGCTCGGGCTTGGGCCAGATGATCCAGCCGGCCAGGCCGCCCGGGACGAACGAGCGGGCGATCTGCAGCACCTGCCGGAAGCCCTGGGTGGTGACCAGGCCGACGGTGGCGCCCTTGCCCTCGAGGATCGCGTTCGTGGCGACCGTGGTGCCGTGCAGCACGTGGGCGACCGCGGACCGGTCGACGCCGGCCTCCGCGCACACCTTGTCGATGCCGTGCAGCACGCCCACGGACTGATCGCTCGGCGTCGAGGCGGTCTTGGCCCGCCACGTCGAACCCGTTTCCTCGTCGACCAGCAGCACGTCGGTAAACGTGCCGCCCACATCCACGCCGAGTCGATACGACATGTCTCTCCTTAAATGATCTTGGCTTGGCGCAGGCGCGCGCGCTCCGTTTCGTCGAGGCCGATCAGGCCGCCGTAGATCTCGTCGTTGTGCTCACCCAGGGCCGGTCCCACGCTGCGCACCTTGCCAGGGGTGTGTGACAGTTTCGGCGTCGCGTTCTGCATGGGGATCTCGCCGAAGTCGGGGTGCGGCACCTTGACGATCGCCTCGCGGGCGGCGAAGTGCGGGTCGTTGAACATGTCCTTGGCCCGGAAGATCCGGCCGGCCGGGACGCCGGCCTCGTGCAGCTTCTCCAGGAGGTCGTCGGCTCTTTCCGTCACCGTCCACTTGGCGATCAGGGTGTCGAGCTCCTCCATCGCCGCGCCGCGGGCCGAGTGGGTGGCATAGCGGGGGTCGGTGGCGAGCTCTTCGCGGCCCATCACGGTGCTGAGACGACCGAACACGCTGTCCTGGTTGGCGGCGATGAGGATGAGATCCCCGTCCGCGGTCGGATACACGTTGCTCGGGGAGACATTGGGCAGGACTGCCCCGGTTCGCTCCCGCTGATAGCCGGCGACGGCCCACTCCGGCAGCAGCGACTCCATCATCGCCAGCACGGCCTCGTAGATCGCCGAGTCGACGACCTGACCCACGCCGGTACGGGATCGGTGGTGGATCGCGACGAGAGTCCCGAGGCACGCGTACGTCGCGGCGAGCGAATCGCCGAGCGAGATGCCCGCTCGCACCGGAGCACGGTCGGGGTCGCCCATCACGTACCGGATGCCGCCCATGGCCTCCCCGATCGAACCGAAACCGGCGCGACTGGAGTAGGGCCCGCTCTGCCCATAGCCCGTGACGCGGGTGATGACCAGGCCCGGGTTCGTCTCCCAGAGCACCTCGGGGGCCATGCCCCAGCGCTCGAGCGTGCCGGGCCGGAAATTTTCCACCACGATGTCGGCGGTGTCGATCAGCTTGCGGATCAGCGCCTGACCCTCGGGTTGCCGTAGGTCGCAGGTCACCGACTTCTTGTTGCGCGCTACGACCGGCCACCACAGCGACTTGCCGTGCGGCTTCTCCCGGCCCCACTCGCGCATCGGATCGCCGCGGCCCGGGTCCTCCACCTTTATCACCTCGGCGCCGAAGTCGCCGAGCAGCTGACCGCAGAACGGGCCCGCGAGCAGCTGGCCGAACTCGACCACGCGCAGATCGCCGAGAGGCAGGGTCACGACCGTCCCCCGATCATCGTGGCGCGGGCGTTGTAAAGGTGGGCTCGCATGATCGCCTCGGCCCAGTCGCCGTCGCCGGCCCGCGCCGCCGCGACCATCTCGACGTGGTGCTGGAGGCTGCGTTTCAGCGCGTCCGGCGTGTAATCGTGGAAGTTCTGGTGGACGACAGCCGCGTGGGTGACGCCGCGCAGCGCGCCGGCCAGCGGTGGCGAGCCGGCCGCGTCGATGAACATGCCGTGGAACCGCCTGTTCAGCTCGACTATCGCGGTCAGATCCTGGGCGCGGCCGGGCTTTCCGGCCCGGGTCATCGCGGCCGCCAGATCGTCGAGCTCGGTCAGCTGCTCCTCGTTCAAATGCGGCACGGCGACGCGTACGGCGTAGGGCTCCAACCGCAAGCGAAGCTCGAAGATCTCGCGCAACTGCTCGGTGCTCCAAGTGGCGACCCGGGCGCCGCGGTTGGGCTGCAGCTCGACCAGTCCCTCGGCCGCCAGGCGCGACAGGGCCTCGCGGATCGGGGTGCGGCTCACCGAGAGCCGGCTCGCCAGATCGGCCTCGCCGAGCCGGGTCCCGGAGGCGATCGCCCCCGAGAGGATCTCGTCCCGCAGGGACTGCGCCGCCTGCTCCGCCGCTGGTCGCACCGGACCCCCTCGTCGTCGATTGCATGCAATCCTGACCCTCTGGCGTCCCCTGCGCAAGATCCTTTGGCTGATTGCATGCAATCCGGTTTTGTCGTACGCCCCCGCTAACGTTCCGGGCCATGCGGACCTTGGAGTTTCACGAAGACACTTTCGTCTTCCCGGCGGCCTGGTATCGGTATCGCTACGCGCGCCGTGGCAGCGCCGGTCTCACCGCGTTCACGCCCGATCCCAAGGCCGAAAAGATCGTCGACGAAGAGATCAAGCGCGTCCCCAATCAGGTCAGGCGGGTCCTGGAGGCGCCGGGGACCGCTCCCGACGTGCGCCTCGCCGGTCTTGCCTGGCGTGACGGCGACGCGTCCGCTCTCGCTGTGGGCGCGGCGGCCGTGGCGATCGCGGCGGGGCTCGGCAAGTGGAGCGACCAGCAGCGCCTGGCGTCCTTCGTCGACGTGTGGTTCGCCGAGCGCGGGTTGATGTTCGCGGTCGAGGCGGCGGTCGAGGTGATGGCCATGCGCGTCGCCGAGGACGGCGCACAGCGCTATTGCATCAAGGCCATGGGTCCCGGCGACTCCCGGTACGGCTACCAGATCGACGATCAGCTGCTGATCCTCCTCCGCGCCCGGCAGGCCCTCGCCGCCGCTTCCTCCTCCGATTACGACGCGGCAGTTGCCCTGCTCGCGGAGCACCGCACCCCCTCGCTCTACCGCCGGGTCGCCACCTCCGTGCTGGCGCCCGACCAGGTCGAGTGGGTCTCGCAGGACATCGCCGACGCGGTCGCCGCCGACGACCATTACCTGGCCACCGCGCTGCTGGCCGCGGCCGGCACCGGCGAGCAGGCGAGCACGCTCGCGCCGCTGGTCAACACCTGGTCGGTGGCCGGCTCGCTGGCCCTGCCCGCCACGCTCGCCGACGGGCTCGGAGCCGATTGCGCGCCGGCCCTGTTCCACTGGTTCGACGAGGACAGCGGCGCCGAGGGCCAGCGCCGGCTGCTCACCGTGCTCGCCGCCCTCCCCGGCGACGACGTCATGACCGGGCTGATCGAGCGGATCGACGCCAAATACATCACGCCTGCCCTGATCGAGGCGGCCGAGCGCTACCCGGTGCGTGCCTTGCGCCTGCTCGCCGAGGCCGCCGGCAAGCGCGCGGTCGCCGACCTGCTGCGCGGCCACGTCACCGCCCATTCCGACCTGGTCGAGCAGGTCCTGCCGACGCTGAGCGCCGCCGCGGCCGCCCGGGTCGAGGCGATGGCCGGCGAGGCCGCGGCGATCACGGTCGCGCCCGCCGAGGCCGTCCCGCCTGTGCTGCTGTCGCCGCCGTGGGTGGACCGGGGCAAGCCCGCCAAGCCGGTCGTCGTGCCCGGCCTGACCTGCGCCGACCCCGCCACCATCGAGTGGCTCCCGGGCGAGCGGGATCGGTGGCGCGAGATCCAGTTCGAGCGATACTCCGCCCCCGCGGACGGCTGGGCCAAGGTGGCGCTGCGCATCGCCAGTGGCCAGGCCGGTTGGCACGAACCGGTGCTGTTCTTCACCGAGGCGCCCGAACTGGTCGCCCGACCTTTGCTCACCCGGTGGACACCCAAGTACGTCTGGGAGTCCAGCCACTGGATGCGGGTGATCATCGCCCGCTTCGAGCTGGACGCGCTGCCGCTGGCGCTGCACATCGCCGAGCGGTCGCCGTCCGAGGGCGCGGCCCAGTTGCTGCCGTTCTTCTCCCCCGCGATCGCCGTGCACATGGCCGACTGGCTGACCCGGCTCAAGAGCGTCCGCGAGCTGGCACAGACCTGGCTGCTGCGGCACGCCTCGGCGGCCGCCCGCGCGCTGGTGCCGCCGGCGCTGGGCAAGGCCGGCGCCGCCCGCCGCCAGGCCGAGCGCGCGCTGCTCGTGTTGCACACCAACGGCCACACCGATGCGGTCCGGTCGGCGGCCAAGTCCTACGGGGTCGACGCCGAGGCCGCGATCGAGACGCTGCTCGCCACCGATCCGCTCGACGTGCTGCCGGCGAAGATCGCGGCCAACCCGGCGTGGGCGGTGCCGGGCCTGCTGCCGCCGCTCGCGTTGCGCGACGGCGCCGGGGCGCTGCCGCCCGAGGCGGTGTCGAACGTGGTCACCATGCTGGCGCTGTCGCGCTCCGACGATCCGTACGCGGGGCTGAAAATCGTGCGGGAGGCCGTCGACCCGGATTCGCTCGCCGAGTTCGGCTGGCAGCTGTTCCAGCGCTGGCAGTCCTCGGGGGCCAACTCGAAGGAAAACTGGGTCCTCGACCTGCTGACCCTGATCGGCGACGACGAGACGGTCCGCCGGCTCACCCCGCTGATCCTGGCCTGGCCCGGCGAGGGCGGCCACGCCAAGGCCGTCACCGGCGTCAACGTGCTGGCCGGCATCGGCTCCGACGTGGCGCTGATGCACCTGCACGGCATCGCCCAGCGAGCCAAGTTCAAGGGTCTCAAGTCGGCCGCCGAGCAGAAGATGGACGAGGTCGCCACCGGGCTCGGGCTCAGCGCCGAACAGCTCGCCGACCGCCTCGTCCCCGACTTCGGGCTCGATGCCGACGGCAGCATGCGGCTCGACTACGGCAGCCGCCAGTTCGTGGTCGGCTTCGACGAGCAGCTGCGACCGTACGTGGCCGACGCGGCCGGCAAGCACCTCAAGGCGCTGCCCAAGCCGGGCGCCCGCGACGACGCTTCGCTGGCGCCGGCCGCGTTCAAACAGTTCGCCGCCCTCAAGAAGGACGTGCGGACGGTCGCGGCCGACCAGATCCGCCGGCTCGAGCGGGCCATGGTGACCGGGCGCCGCTGGTCCGGCGCCGAGTTCCGGCAGCTCTTCGTCGATCACCCGCTGCTCTGGCACATCGTCCGCCGCCTGGTCTGGGGCCTCTACGACTCGTCGGGCGCGCTGACCGGCGCGATCCGCGTGGCCGAGGACCGCACCTTCTCCACGGCCGACGACGACGAGATCTCCGTTGCCGCCGACGCCGTGGTCGGAGTGGCACACCCTCTGCACCTGGGCTCGGCTCTCGCGGCCTGGTCCGAGGTGTTCGCCGACTACGAGATCCTGCAGCCGTTCCCGCAGCTGAGCCGGCAGACGTTCGCCCTCACCCCGGCCGAGGCCGAGGTCCCCGAGCTGTCCCGCTTCGAGGGCATCACCCTGCCTACGACCAAGGTGCTGGGCCTGGAGCGTCGCGGCTGGCGCCGGGAGACCCCGCAGGACGGCGGCGTGCAGGGCTACATCGAGCTGAAGCTGGGGCCGAAGCTGGAGATGGCGGTCTCGCTCGACCCCGGCATAGCGGTCGGCATGGTGACCGAGTTCCCCGAGCAGAAGCTCACCGCTGTCTTCCTGCACGACGGCAACGGCACCGGCTGGCAACGCACCGACTCCCGCATCCCGCTCGGCCGCCTCGACCCCGTCACCGCGTCCGAGATCATTCGCGACCTCACCGAGATCACCGCATGAGCAAGCAGCTTGGAGATACCGAGATGACCGTCCTCGAGGTGACCGACCCGGCCGAGTCGGTGCAGCGGCCGCCGGCCGAGGTCCGCTTCGCCGGCGAACTGCAGCGCCTGCGGGCCGCCGACACCGCGGCCCGGCCGCCGGGCTGGGCGCTGAGCGTGCAGGCCGCCCGCCGCTTCGTGATCGGCGACCCGAAACTTGATGTCAGCCGCAAGTTCGTCGGCGACCCGTCACTGATCGACCGCGCGCTGATCACCCTGGCCACCAGTCGCGGCCTCATGCTGGTCGGCGAGCCCGGCACCGCGAAATCCCTGCTGTCCGAGCTGCTCGCGGCGGCGGTCAGCGGCGACTCGACGCTGACCATCCAGGGCGGCGCCGCCACCACCGAGGACGCGATCCGCTACTCGTGGAACTACGCGCTACTGGTCGCCGAGGGCCCGTCGCAGCGCTCGCTCGTCGCCGCCCCGCTGCTGCGCGGCATGGCCGAGGGGCGCACGGTCCGCTTCGAGGAGATCACCCGCTGCCCGCTGGAGGTGCAGGACTGCCTGCTCTCCCCGCTCTCCGACCGGGTGCTCGCCATCCCCGAGCTGACCGGCCCCGAGTCGATGGTCTTCGCCCGCGACGGCTTCAACGTCATCGCCACGGCGAACACCCGCGACCGCGGCGTCAACGACATGAGCGCGGCCCTCAAGCGCCGGTTCAACTTCGAGACCGTCTTCCCGATCGCCGACTTCGGCACCGAGCTGACCCTGGTCGCCGAGGAGGCGGCCAAGCTGCTGCGCCGCTCCGGGGTCACCGCCGAGCCCCGCCGCGACGTGCTCGAGGTGCTGGTCACGACGTTCCGCGAGCTGCGCACCGGCGAGACGGCCCGCGGCGACTCGATGGACCGGCTCTCCGCGGTCATGTCCACCGCCGAGGCCGTCTCGGTGGCGCATGCGGTCGGGCTGCGCGGCTGGTTCCTGCGCGGCGAGCCCGGCAACGCCGAGGACTTCGTGGCCTGCCTGGCCGGCACCGCCGCCAAGGACAGCCCCGAGGACCTGGCCAAGCTGCGGCGCTACCTCGCCCAGCAGGTCACCTGGCGCGACGGCGGCCAGTGGAAGGCCCTGCACAACGCCCGCCACCTGCTCCCGGGCTAACCGATGCCGGTCACCTTCCTCGGCGTCCGCCACCACAGCCCCGCCTGCGCGCGGCTGGTGGCGGAGACCATCACGCGCCTGCGGCCGGCCCACGTCCTGATCGAGGGCCCGGCCGACTTCAACCCGCGCATCGACGAGCTGCTGCTGGGCCACGACCTGCCGATCGCCGTCTTCAGCAGCTACCGCGACGAGACCCGCCGGCACGCCTCGTGGTCCCCGCTGTGCGACTACTCCCCCGAATGGACAGCTCTCACAGCCGGGCGCGCGGTGGGGGCCGCGCTGCGCTTCATCGACCTGCCGGCGTGGCATCCGGCGTTCGCCGACCGCAGCAACCGGTACGCGGACGCCGAGCTCCGCTACGCCGAGGTGATCGAGCGGCTGTGCCGTAGCTTCGACGTCGACAACGCGGACGCCCTGTGGGATCACCTCTTCGAGATCGCGCCGGCTCTTGACCTCGGCGAGCGCTTGGACGCCTATTTCGACCTGATCCGCGGCGAGTCGGCGGCCAGCGAGTCGGACACGGCTCGCGAGGCTTACATGGCGACGTGGGTCGCCGCCGCGGCCGCGGATGCCGGCGAGGGCGACGTCGTCGTGGTGACCGGGGGCTTCCACCGGCCCGCGCTGGTGGCGGCCCACGCTTCTGCTGTTACAGGGGACTGGGCATGGCCGTCGGTGCCGACGATGCCGGATGAGGCCGTGGGCGGGAGCTTTCTGGTGCCGTATTCGTTCAAGCGGCTGGACTCCTTCGACGGGTATCAGTCGGGGATGCCGTCGCCCGGGTACTACCAGGAGCTCTGGGAGTCGGGGCCGGACGGCGCGGCGCGGCACCTCGTGGAGGCCGTGGCCGGGCGGCTTCGCAAGCGGAAGCAGCACGTCTCCACCGCCGACCTGATCGCGGCGCGGGCCACCGCCGACGGGCTCGCCCTCGTGCGCGGGCATCATGCGCCGGGGCGGACAGATGTGCTCGACGGCCTGGCTTCCGCGCTGGTGAGCGAGGCTCTCGACGTACCCCTGCCCTGGTCCTCCCGGGGGACGCTCGGAGCCGGAAGCCACCCGGTCGTGGTCGAGATGGTCGCCGCGCTCAGCGGGAGTCGCGCCGGGCGCCTGCACCCCGAGACGCCCGCGCCGCCCCTGGTGCACGACCTCGACGCCGAGCTGGCCCGGCGCGGCCTCGACGGCGCCGCCGACCTCGACCTCGACCTGACCCGCGACGACGACCGGGCACGCAGCCGCATCCTGCACCGGGTGCGGGTGCTCGGCGTGCCCGGCTTCAAGCGGGATTCCGGCCCCACGA
Organism: Actinoplanes sp. CA-142083; assembly: GCF_050942195.1. Taxonomy (NCBI): domain Bacteria; kingdom Bacillati; phylum Actinomycetota; class Actinomycetes; order Micromonosporales; family Micromonosporaceae; genus Actinoplanes; species Actinoplanes sp. CA-142083. The sequence continues at coordinate 3,742,901 of NZ_CP192076.1, read as the reverse complement.
CCGGCCTCGAGCCCGTCCTGAGCGAACGCTGGACGCTACGCCCCGGCCCCGAACGCCTCACCGCCGTGATCGAGGCCGGCGCCTACGGCGCGACGCTCGCCGACGCCTGCGCGGCCGTGCTGGCCGAGCGGGCCGCCGACGCCGGCCGGGACGTCGACGCCCTGGCCGGGGTGCTGTTCGACGCGGCGTTCTCCGACTGCCCCGACATCTCCGACCGCACGCTGGCCGACATCGAGTCCTCGGTGGGCGCCGCGCCCGAGCTGGGCCCGCTCGGCCGGATGCTCGCCGTGGTCCTCACGATGTGGCGGCACGATCGTGTGCTGGGCACCGCAAACAGCGCCACCCTGGGCACGGTGATCGTGGCCGCCGTCCGGCGCATCCTGTGGCTGGCCGAGGGTATCCAGGGCAGCGAGGCCCGGGCCGACCCTTCGCGCATAGCTGCGCTGGCCGCATGCCGGGACGCACTGCGACACGCCGAACGGCGGCTGGGCCTCGACCGGGAGTCCGCGCTCGAGGTGGCCACACGGGTGGCCGCAGATCAAGGGACGCCACCGGACCTGCGAGGGGCGGCCTTCGGGTTCCGCTGGGCGTTGGCTCCCGCCGAGGACAGTTCCGGAAACGGCGAGCTGGATCCGGTGCGGGCCGTTCGTGGGGCGTTCCAGCCGCGGAGCGTTGGGGACTGGCTGGCCGGGCTGTTCGCGCTCGCCCGCGAGGAAGTGCTCTCCGACCAGCGGATCGTCGGCCTGCTCGACGAGCTGTTGTCGGGGATGTCGGCCGAGGACTTCCTGATCGCGCTGCCGGCGTTGCGGCAGGCTTTCGAATACTTTCCGCCGCGCGAGCGGGAAAGCATCGCGGATCAGGTGCTCGCCCGGCGCGGCATCGGCGGAGGCGGGCGGCGGCTCCTGCGCGGCGGCGGCGATCCACACGTGGTGGCGGCGGGAATGCTGCTCGACGAGCTGGTCGACGCCTCGCTGCTGCGCGAAGGGCTGGTTGTCGAGGGGAGCCGGGCGTGACTGATCCTGATCTCGAACGGTGGCGGCTCGTGCTCGGCGAGCCCGCCGCCGCGGCCGGGGAGCTCGGGGCCGACGCGGCTCGGCGGGACGCGGCGCTGGAGTGGCTCTACGGGCGGGACGAGGATCTCGACAAGCGGGAGGTGCGGCGCGGCACCACCCGTGAGGGCGGCAGCGGCGAGTCCGTGCTGACCACGGTGGACTGGCTCAACGACATCAACCAGCTGTTCCCGAAGGAGACCGTCGAGCGGCTCCAGCGCGACGCCATCGAACGGTATGAGATCACGGACATCGTGACCGACCCGGAGGTGCTGCGTACCGTCGAGCCCAACCAGGGACTGCTGCGCGCCGTGCTGCAGACCAAGCACCTGATGAACCCCGAGGTGCTACGGCTGGCCCGGCGGATCGTCGAAGCCGTCGTCCGCGATCTCATGGCCAAGATGGCCACCGAGATCAAAAAAGCCTTCACGGGTACGCGGGCGCGCCGCCCCAGCCGCTGGAAGCAGGCCCGTGACTTCGACGTGACCAGGACCCTGCGCGCCAACCTCGGCCACTACCGGCCCGACGAGCAGCGGCTCTACATCGAGACGCCGCACTTCTTCTCGCGCACCCGCAAACACGTCGAGCAGTGGCAGGTGATCCTGCTCGTCGACCAGTCCGGGTCGATGGTCGACTCGGTCATCCACTCGGCGGTGACGGCCGCATGCCTCTGGGGGCTGCCGGGCGTGCGTACCCATCTCGTGGCCTTCGACACGGCGGTCGTCGACCTGACCAGCGAGGTGGACGACCCGGTCGAGCTGCTCATGAAGGTGCAGCTCGGCGGCGGCACCGACATCCACAAGGCGGTCCGCTACGGCGCCGGCCTCATCGAGCAGCCCCGGCGCGCGATCGTGGCCCTGATCAGCGACTTCTACGAGGGCGGGTCGGCCGGGCCGCTGATCCGGCAGGTGCGCGAGCTGGTCGACCAGGGCACCAAGGTGCTCGGCCTGGCCGCGCTCGATGAGGCCGCGAACCCTTCCTACGACCGCGAGACCGCCCAGCGCCTGGCCGACGCCGGCGCCGCCGTGGGCGCGATGACCCCCGGTCAGCTGGCCGAGTTCGTCGCCGAGCAGGTGTCCCGATGAGGGCCGACCTGCTGGCGCTGACCCCCGACACGCTGGCCGAGCTGACCAACCGCGGCCTGGTCAAACGAGCCACCCGCGAGGTGGAACGGGACGCGCCCACGATCACCGAGGACCCGGACGGCACCGTCCACGCCACCACTTCCGACGGCACGGCCACGTCGCTGCCGCCGGGCGGTCTCGAGGCCGGCAAATGCGGCTGCGGCGCGCCGGGCGTGTGCCGCCACATCGTGGGCCTGGTCCTCGCCTATCGGGCTCACCAAACGGCGGGCGCAGCAGCAGCCCCGACGACCACAGACCATGACCCAGCCACGGCCGAGGCCGCAGCAAACGGCACCAGCGAGGGCGGCGCGAGCGGGGCCGGCGTGAGCAGGGCCGGCGCGAGCGGGGCCGACGCGAGCGGGGCCGGCGCGAGCGGGGCCGGCGCGAGCGGGGCCGACGCGAGCGGGGCCGGCGCGAGCGCGGGCAGCGACGGCGCCGGGGCGGTGGGGTGGTCGCCGGGTGCGTTCACGGATGCGGAGCTGACCGCGCGGATCGGGGAACGCATGATGACCGCGGCTCGGCGGGTCGAGCGCGGCGGGTATGTGGCCCGGGTGCATCGGGGGCGGCCCGGGGATCCGGTGCCGACGGTGGAGCTGCCCACCGCGACGGTGCGGTTTCTGGTGCCAGGGAACCTTGGGTTCGCGCGAACCGACGCGGTGGCGGGGGTTCGGGACGATGTGATCGCGCTGGCGGTGTGGGCGTTCCGGGCTGCGGATGCTCAGGGGCCGGGTGAGACAGACCTGCAGGTTCAGGTGGGCGGCGGGGGCCGCGCGGTGTCGGGGCCGGCGCTCGAGCGGGCCGTGGCGCTGGCGGGGCTCGTGCTGCGGGAAGGGTCCGTGCACCTCGGGGCGGGGATCGGGGCCGAGGTCACCGGCGTGCGGCGCGACCTCGACGCGGCTCGGATGCGGTGGCCGCTGCTCGCGGTTGACGACCTGGTGGCTCAGCTGGACGCCTATCGGGATCGGAGCGCCCGGTATCGGCCGGAGGCGTTGGCCGATCACGTGGCCGAGCTGTTCGCGCGGCATCGAGCCGTCACCCGGGGCGGGGCCAGCCTCACCTCGCGGGTGCTGGGGACGGACGAAGCCTCGGAGACACCGCTGCGGCGGGCTCGGCTCGACGGGCTCGGGGCGCGCGTTTCGGCGGTCGGCGAGGAGCGGGTGGTCGACGTCTTCCTCGCACACTCGGACAGTGCCACCGTTTTGGTGCTGCGGAGGGCGTACGAGACGGAGGAGCCCGGCCCCCGCCTGGCGGAACGTCGCGTCGCCGGGGTGACCATCGGGGCGCTCGCGGGCGGTGCGGTGATCACCGAGTCGGCGGCACGCAGCGCGAGCCGGACGGTGCGGCTCGGGGCGCGACGGTTGAGCCGGACCGAGGCGATGGCGTCCCGCGGGTCTTGGCAGGGCCTGCCGCGGGCGCTGATCGCGGCCGACCTGAGTGCTCTCGCCGCCGAGCTGGACGCGCTGCCGCCGCGGCCGGTGCGGGCCCGGGTGGAGGCCGAATTGGTCCGGGTCATCCCGATCGGCGAAGTGGTGTCGGTGAGCTATGCGCCGGGCGCCCAGCGGCTGGACGCGGTGATCGCGGACTCGGCGGGCGCCCTCGCGACCATCACCGCTACCCACGCCGCCTGCGCCCCCGGGCGGCTCGACGGGGTGGCGGCGGCGCTCGCCGGCGAGGTGCGCTACGTGGCCGGCAGCGTGCGGCGCGGCGGGGGCGGCATCATCGTCGACCCGCTCGGCTTCGCGGTCGGCGACGGCGTGCTCGTGCCCGACCTCTCCCCCGCCGATGGCGGCGCCGACCCGTACGACCGGCCCGATCCGACGTCGGATCCGCTCGGGCACGCTCTGGAGGAGGCTCTCGCGCTGCTGGCCGAGATCGCCCACCGCGGCCTCGTGCACACCCCGCCCACGATGGCCGGGCGACTGCGCCAGGCCGCCGACCGGCTCGGCCAGGTGGGCCTGCGCCGCGCCGCCGACGCGACGACGCGGCTAGCCGCCCTGCTGGGCCCGGACCCCGGAGAGGAGGCGGTGGCAGCATGGGTCGACGCCTACCTGCGCCTGAGCGTCTCGGCCGACCTGCGCCCCTGACCGGGGTACGGTTTTCCGCAACCCGAGGGGTGCAGTAAGGACTCTGAGCTGGGCGGTTGACCTCATGGTCCGAGGGGTCTGCGGGCTCCTAGCGTCATGGCCATGATTGCTTCGGCGGAACTGCAGGATGGTGGAATGGCCGGGTTCGTCACCGGGCTGGTGGAGCGGCTCGGTGGGCCGGGCGCGGGGCTGGCGGTGGCGTTGGAGAATCTGTTTCCGCCGATTCCGAGCGAGGTGATCCTGCCGTTGGCCGGGTTCACCGCGAGCCGTGGTGACATGAGCCTGGCCGGCGCGATCGGGTGGACCACGCTGGGGTCGGTGGTGGGGGCGCTGGCGTTGTACTACGTGGGAGTGGTGCTGGGGCGGGAACGGGTGCGAGCCATCGCGGCCCGGCTGCCGCTGATCAAGCTGGAGGATGTGGACCGGACCGAGGCCTGGTTCGGGCGGCACGGCGGGAAGGCGGTCTTCTTCGGGCGAATGATTCCGATCTTCCGGAGTCTGATCTCGGTGCCGGCCGGGGTCGAGCGGATGCGGGTGGGAACGTTCCTGCTGTACACGACGCTGGGGAGCCTGATCTGGAACACGGTGTTCGTGATGGCGGGATACACGCTCGGGGCGAACTGGACGGCCGTGGAGTCCTACGTGGGCACGTTCCAGAACCTGGTCATCGTGGGGTGCGCGCTGGCGGTCGGCGCGTTCGTCCTGGTGCGGCTGAAAGGACGGCGAAGGGCATGACGCGGCTCGGGCGGACGCTGGCCGGGGTGGCCGTGGGGGTGCTCACGGCGGTCGGCGAGGCGCTGTTCCTGGTGCTGGCCGGGCTGGCCTTCCTGGCCACGGCGCCGGTGCCGCGCCTGCGCCGCCGCGTCCGCCCGGCCCTCGCCGCCCTGGCCGTACGCGCCGCCGACGCGGAACGCCGCCGGCTGGCGCTCCCGGCCCAAACGCCGGAGCCAAGACCGGCCACCGCCTCGCCAGGGCCGGCCACCGCCGAGCCGGCACCGGCCGCCGCCACGCCCGGAGCGCCCACCACCCCGGCCCCCCGCGCGATCGCCTACCTCGCCGCCCGCCTGATCCCGGGCGCTCTGGGCGCCCTGACCTGCGGCCTCCTCCTGATAGGCCTCATCCTGGCCGGCATCGTGATCACCTCGCTGGCGACCGGCGACATGTCCGTGCCCGACGCGCTCCTGCAGGCCCTCATCGGCTCCGCCCTGCTGGTCATCAACCTCCAGGCGATCGGCAGCGTAGCCGCCCTCGACCGCCGCCTCGCCCACCGCCTGCTGGACACCAGCGACCGCGAGCTACTCCGCCGGCGGATCGACGAGCTGACCACGAGCCGCGCGGGTGTCATCGCCGCCGTGGACGCCGAGCGCGCCCGCATCGAGCGTGACCTCCACGACGGCCTCCAGCAGCGCCTGGTCGCGCTCGGCATGCTGCTCGGCCGGGCCCGCCGCGCCGCCGACCCGCAACGGGCCCGCGACCTGCTCACCCAGGCCCACGAGGACGCCCAGCGCGCCATCGACGACCTTCGCGAGGTGGCGTGGCGGGTCTACCCCTCCGCGCTCGAGCACAGCACCCTCGACGAGGTCCTCACCATGGTGGCCCAGCGTTCCGCCCTGCCCGTCACGGTCCGCTACGACCTGGCGGAACGGCCGCCGCGGCCGGTCGAGACCGTGCTCTACTTCGTCGCCTGCGAGGCGGTCACCAACGCCGCCAAACACGCGAACGCTACGGTGGTCGAGATCGAGATCGCGGCGAGCGCAACGGGGGTGGGCATGCTGGTGCGCGACGACGGCCACGGCGGCGCCGACCCGGACGGGCGCGGGTTGCACGGGCTGGCCCGCCGCGTCACCGCGCTGGACGGCCGCTTCGAGGTGGACAGCCCACCGGGCGGGCCGACGCTGATCCGGGCGGAGCTGCCGTGCGGATAGTTCTCGCCGAGGATTCGACGCTGCTGCGCGAGGGCCTGGCCCGCCTGCTCGCCGACGAGGGGCACGAGGTGGTCGCCGCCGTCGGCGACGCCGGCCTGCTGACCGAGGCCGTCGAGCGGCACGGTCCCGAGGTGGTGATCACCGACGTACGCATGCCGCCCACCAACACCGACGACGGCCTGCGCGCCGCCCTCGAGCTCCGGCGCCGATGGCCCGAGCTTCCGGTGCTGGTCCTGTCCCAGTACGTCGAGAAGCGTTACGCCGCCCAGCTGCTGGCCGACCGCGCCGAGGGCATCGGTTACGTGCTCAAGGACCGGGTCGCCCAGGTCGAGGACTTTCTCGACGCGCTCGACCGGGTGGCCGCCGGCGCCACCGCGCTCGATCCCGACGTGGTGCGCCAGCTCATGTCGGCCACCAGTCACGGCGACCCGCTCGCCCGCCTCACGCCCCGCGAGCGGGAGGTCCTGCACCACATGGCCCAGGGCTACACGAACGCCGCGATCGCGGACCGTCTCCACGTCTCGCTGAGCGCGGTGGAGAAGCACGTCAACACGATCTTCGACAAACTAGATCTTGCGGGTACGACGGGGTACAGCCGCCGCGTTCTGGCGATCCTTCGGTACCTGGACACCTGAGCGATGAGTTTCCCGTCCCGGCCCGGTCTGACCGGGAGACGACGACCTAGGGAGCGGACCATGCGAAAGATCATTTACTGGGTGCACACGTCGATCGACGGCTTCGTCGACGGGCCCAACGGGGAGTTCGACTGGCCGGTGATGGGCCCGGAGCTGTCCGCCTATTCGGAGGGCCTCGACGAGCGGGTCGACACGCTGCTGTTCGGGCGCCCGGTCTGGGAGATGATGGTGGGCTTCTGGCCGAACGCCGAGTCGATCAGCCAGGACCCGCACACTGTGGCTTTTGCGCCGTTCTGGCGGGCCACCCCCAAGATCGTGTTCTCTCACGACTACCCGGGCGACGAGTGGACCACGCGGGTCATCAGCAAGGATCTCGCGGCCGAGGTGACCGCGCTCAAGGCCGAGCCGGGCAAGGACATGCTGCTGACCGGTGGCGCGGGCATCGGCGCCGCGCTGACCGAGCACGGCCTCATCGACGAGTACCACATCGCCGTGCACCCGGTCGTGCTCGGCGGCGGGCGCAAGCTGTTCGGCGAGCCGAAGCAGCGGCTCAACCTGCGGGCCACCGCGTCGCGCCTGCTCGACGGCCAGGTCGCGGTCACCAGCTACGAGCGCGCAAGCTAGGCGTCGACCAGCGCGGCGCCGGCTCGTCGAGGGCGGGCGCACGAAGGCAGCGTCGCGGCCGGGCGCACGAAGGCAGCGTCGACGGCGGGCGCACCAAGGCAGCGTCAAGACCTCTCACGATCGCGATTGGCATCGCGCGCGGGACAGCACGCACCATCGATGGCATGACTGACGTGATCGTGCTGGGCGGCGGGGTGATCGGGCTGACCGCGGCTGTCCGGCTTCAGGAGCGCGGGGCCGACGTGACGGTGTGGGCGGCGGACGAGCCGGCCGAGACGGTGTCCAGCATGGCGGCGGCGGTCTGGTATCCCACCCGGACCGGCGCGGACCCGCGGGTGCTGCGGTGGGCCGCCGACACCTACGCGGAGTTCCGCCGGCAGATCGACGAAGGTGTTCCGGGCGTGCTGCTGCGCCGGACCCGGATGCTGCTGCGCCACCCGATCGCGGAGCTGCCGTGGTGGGCCCCGGCCGCCGGGCACGTCGAACTTCGGGGTGCTCCGGACCCGTACGCGAACGCCTTGATCTTTGATGCTCCTCTGGCGGAAATGCCGGTCTACCTGGGCTGGCTTCGCAAGAAAATAAAAAATATCGAACGGCGGCGGGTGGCAAGCCTCGGCGAAGCGACGGCGGAGGCGTCGATCGTGGTCAATGCGACCGGTCTGGCGGCGGCGCGGCTGTGCGACGACGCGAGGGTCCATCCCGTACGCGGGCACGTGGTGATCGTGGAGAACCCGGGGCTGGACGAATCGGTGCGCGACGAGGACAACCCGGCCGGCGTGACCTACGTGCATCCGCGCCGCGAGGACGTGGTGCTGGGCGGTTCCTTCGACGACGGCCGCGGCGACACCGACCCGGATCCGGAGGAGGCCGCGGGGATCGTCGAGCGTGCGACGGCGCTGGTCCCCCGCCTGCGAGGCGCGAAGATCCTCGGCGACCGCATCGGGCTGCGGCCGGCTCGCACCGGAGGCGCGCGGGTGGAGAGAGAAGGCAACATCATTCACGCGTACGGCCATGGCGGCGCCGGAATGACGCTGTCGTGGGGCTGCGCCGAGGAGGTGGCCCGCCTGGCGCTGGGCTGAGCCGCCACGAAGCTGAGCCGTCAAGTGGCTGAGCCTTCAAAAGGCCGGGATGGGCTGGCACGATCGGCGGCATGACCGCTGTTCAGATCGACGAACATGACGGTGTCACGGTCGTGCGGATGGCGCACGGCAAGGTCAATGCGCTCGACCTTGACCTGCTGGCCGAGCTCACCGCGGTGTTCCACGAGATCCGCACCGACGCGGTCGTGCTCACCGGCGCGGGCCGCGCGTTCTCGGCCGGCGTCGACCTCTGGCGGCTGCTCGACGGCGGCCCCGACTACGTACGTGAGTTCCTGCCCGCCCTCAACGACGCGTTCCTAGCCGTCTTCGGCCTCGGCAAACCGGTGGTCGCGGCGGTCAACGGGCACGCCATCGCGGGCGGCGCGATCCTCGCGGCGGCCTGCGATCACCGCGTCATGGCGGCCGGCACGATCGGGGTGACCGAGGTCCGGGTCGGGGTGCCGTTCCCGCCCACGGCACTTTCGATCCTCGCGTACGCCTACGGCGAACCCGCCGCGCGCCGAGCCGTGCTGACCGGCGCCACGATGGGCCCGGCCGACGCGCTGGCGGCCGGATACGTCGACGAGGTGACAACGCCGGAGGCCTTGCTCGACACGGCCATCGCCCGCGCCCGCCTCGCCGTGCCGGCCGACACTTACCGGCTCACCAAGGCTCAGTTACAGGCCGGCGTCCGTGAGCGCCTGACCCACGAGCGGCCGCTGATCGACCCGCAGGTGCTCGACCTCTGGCTGCGCGGCGTCGAGGACGGCCGGATCCACCGCTACATGGCGACTGTCACCGGCCGGGGAAACGCTCGGTAACTTCCTGAAGCAGGAACCCGTTGCCGTCCGGGTCGGCGAACGATGCGAACGAGCCGTAGGAGCGCCGCCCCGGATAGAGCCCCCGCACCCGCTTCTGCTCGCCCGCGTGGTGGAAGACGCCACCTTCGTCGTGGAAAATTTCGCTTACTTCCACGCCCCGGCCGACCAGATCGGCGCGCGCTTCCTCGATGTCGCCGACCACCAGGTGCACGTTCTCCACCGAGCCCGGCGCCGCGGTGCCGATCCCGTCACCCACGATGATCGAGGCAGCCGACCCCGGCGGGGTGAAATGCACGACCCGGAACTCCCCGTCGATGTAGTCGAGATCCTCGCGAAACCCGGCCCGCTTGTAGAACTCCTTGGAGCGGTCCACGTCCGCGACCGGCAGCACGATCACCTCGAGCTTGTACTCGACCATCTCCGACACCTCCGCTTTCCCGGACGCCGGTGGGACATCCGGGATCCACGATCGCGCGGCGAGGGCCGGGCCTGCCCCAGTGTCGTTCCCTGGGATCGCCCCGGGCCCTACTGGTCGCGCAGGCCCGCCGCCAACTCACGGCGCGACGAGATGCCGAGCTTGGTGAACACCTTGCGCAGATGCCATTCCACCGTCCGCGGGCTCAGGAACAGCACCGCCCCGATCTCGGCGTTGGTCCTCCCCGCCACCGCGAGCCGAGCGATCTGCGACTCCTGCGGCGTGAGCTCATCGCGATCCCCAAGCACCTTTTTCCGTACGGCTTCGCCGGTAGCCGCAAGCTCCCGCCCGGCCCGCTCCGCGAACGCTTCCGCCCCCATCGCCCCGAACGCCTCATACGCGGCACGCAGCTGCTCCCGCGCGTCCCCGCGCCGCCCCGCCCGGCGCAGCCATTCGCCGTAGAGAAGGCGAGCCCGCGCAAGCGAAAGCCCACCCAGCCGCCCGACCGCCTCCCGGAAGCTCGCATCCGCCCCCCGGCCCGCGCCCGCGCTGCCCGCGCCACCGCTACCGCCCGCGCCGCCACTGCCGCTCGCACCCCCGCTGTTGCCCGCGCCGCCGCCTGCATCCGCGCCTGGACCGCCGCCCGCGACCCAGCCGCCGGATCGGTCCGCCTCGGCGAGCGCATCGGCCAGCGCCTGAACGCCCATCGCCCATTCCGTGCCCGCCGCCGAAGTCCGCTCGGCCAGGCGGTCCCGCGCCTGCGCCGCCAATCCCAATTCCCCGCCGTGCGCCGCAGCCTCCGCCATCTCGAGCAGCGCCGCCCCCGCGACCCCGAGATCCCCGCGGTCGGCCGCCTTGCGCGCGGCGTCGAGCGCGGCCGGGTAACGCCCCAAACCGTTACACAGCATGGCTTTCGCGAGCAGAGCAACCCCGAGGAGCCGCCCTTCGGCCCCCTTGGCCGCCACCTCGATCAGGTCGAGCGCCGCTTCCTCCCGGCCGCGCAGGGCCGCCAGCGAGAGCGTCGCCGACGGGTCGATCGGCAGCCCGGTGGCCGCCCCGAGCGCGTCCAGCTCGTCGAGCAGCTCGGCGGCATCCGCGAAGCGGCCCGCATCCAGCAGCGCCCCGGCCCGAAACCCGAGCGCCGACGGTAACAGCGCCAACGCTCCCGTGGCCCGGGCAGACGCGACCGCCTTCTCGGTGAGCCGCTGCCGCGCCGCGTCGTCCCAGACTTCGAGGGCGGCCGGCACCGCAAGCCAGAGCTGCCCGAGATCGTCGAGCCCTTCCAACGCCGCCCGGATCCGGGGCGCTGCCTCGGAATACCCGTCGAGCGTCCACGTGGTCAAAGCCTCCAACAGCGGGAGACCCTCAAGACCGCGTGCGCTCTCGGCCGCCACTCGCGGGTCGTCGCCGCCGAGGAGGGCCGCGCCCAAAGCTTCGAGATAGGTGTCCCGGGCTGCCGCCGCGTCGATGCCTTCCAGCTTCTGGGCGGCCGCGAGCAGCTGTGGGCCCGCCGCGCCGCCTGGGTTGAGCGCGAACGCGATCTGCGCCCGCAACCTCTCCACCCCCGCCTGCTGAAGCGGGTCGAGCGGGCCCAGCTCGGCCGCCGCCAGCAGACCGGAGGCGTCCGCCGGCGCGCCCGCCGCGAAGCGGGCCCGCGCCGCCGCCAACGCCCGCCCGGCACGCTGCTTGGAATCGGGTGTCAGCTCGGCCGCCCGCTGCAGGAACGCCGCCGCCGCCGACCGGCCGCCCCGCGACAGCGCGCGGCCGGCCGAGCTCTCCAGCTCCGCCGCCACGTCCTCGTCGGTGCCGACCGCGGCGTGCGCCCGGTGCCAGGCGCGGCGATCCGGGTCCTCAGACGGGTCGGTCACCTCGGCCAGCGCCGCGTGCACCGCGCGCAACTCCTCCGGCGCGGCCGACCGCCAGACCGCCGATCGGACCAGCGGGTGCCGGAATCGCACCCGCGCGCCCAGCTCCACCAGGCCGGCCGCCTCCGCCGCCGCGGCGGCCGATGCGGGCACTCCCAGCCGTTCCGCCGCCCGCCACAGGAGGGGCACGTCCCCGACCGGCTCAACGGCGGCCGCGAGCAGGAGCGTACGTGTGGAAATCGGCAATGCCGCGACGCGCCGCTGGAAGCCCTCCTCGACGCGGCCCGCGAGCGGCGCGGCGCCCTGCCCGCCGAAACCGAACGCCAGCTCGGCGGGGCTCAGGCCGCGGGGCAGTTCGAGCAGCGCGAGCGGGTTGCCCCGCGTCTCGGCGACGATCCGATCCCGTACGCGATCGTCGACCGGACCCGTCAGCACCTGGTCGAGAAGCGCTCGCGCGTCGGCCTCGGCGAGGCCGTCGACGCGCATCTCCGGGAGCCCGCCGAGGATCTGCTCGTCGCCGGGGCTGCGGGCGGCGAAGACCAGCGCCACCGACTCGGCGTCGAGGCGCCGGGCCACGAACGTGAGGATCACCTCGGACATCCGGTCCAGCCACTGCACGTCGTCGACCACGCAGACCAGCGGCTCGTCGGAGGCCGCCTCGGCCAGCAGCCCCAGCACGGCCAGCCCGACCATCAGCGCCTCGGGCGGCGCGCCCGCGCTCAGCCCGAACGCGGTCGAGAGCGCCATCCGCTGCGGCTCGGGCAGCTTGCCGAGGTGGCTCAGCAGCGGCGCGATCAGCTGCTGCAGCGCGGAGTACGCGATCTCGGTCTCGGGCTCGACGCCGGCCGCCCGCGCCACCCGCCCGGTCGCGGCGTGCCCGGTGAGGTAGTCGAGCAGCGCCGTCTTGCCCGCGCCGGCCTCCCCACGCAGCACCAGCACACGGCTCTGACCAGCACGGATGTCGCGTAACAGGCGATCGAGCGCGTCCCGCTCGTGCCGGCGTCCGCGCAGCGCCGGATGTACGTCAGTCACAGTCGGGAAGAGTATCGCCGTCGCCGGTCAGGTGATCGACGACACGGTTCCGAACACCGGGTGGGCGGCTGCGTAGTGCTCGATGCCAACCCAAGGAGGAAATGACATGACCGACCCGGTTGTGGTGCTGGTGCACGGCGCGTTCGCCGAGTCCGCCAGCTGGAACGGTGTCATCGAGCGGCTCGCCGAGCGGGGTGTCCGGGCCGTCGCCGTGGCCAACCCGTTGCGCAGCCTCGACGGCGACGCCGCGTACGTCCGCGACGTGGTGGCCTCGATCGGCGGGCCGGTCGTGCTGGCCGGCCACTCGTACGGCGGCCAGGTGATCACGCAGGCCGCCGCCGGCAACGACGCCGTCAAGGCCCTCGTCTACGTCTCCGCCTTCGCCCCCGACCAGGGCGAGAGCGCCCTGGCGCTCACCGGCAAGTTCCCCGGCAGCACGCTCGGCGACGCCGTGCTGAGCAAGCCGCTGACCGCCGGCGGCACCGAGCTCGCCATCGACGTCCCGAAGTTCGCGCTGCAGTTCGCGGCCGACGCCGACCCGGCCACAGCGGCCCTCATGGCGGCCACCCAGCGCCCGGTCGCCGAGGTCGCGCTCACCGCCGGGCTCGATGGCGAGCCGGCCTGGCGCACCGTGCGCAGCTGGCACGTCTGGGGCGCCGCCGACAAGAACATCCCGGCCGAGGCGATGCGCTTCATGGCCGAGCGGGCCGGCGCCGAGCAGGCGCAGGAGATCCCGGGCGGCAGCCACGCGCTGACGGTCTCGCAGCCGGGCCAGGTCGCCGACCTCATTCACGCGGCGCTCGAGAGCGTCAAGTAATACCGGTGGCCGTGCTGACGACGTTCACCATCCTGGGCCCGGTCCGGGCCCGGCGTGGCACGGCCGAGCTCGATCTGGGCGGGCGCCAGCAGCGTGTGCTGCTGGCGTTCCTGCTCGCCCGGGCCGGCTCGGTGGTGAGCGTGGCCGAGCTGGTCGACGCGATCTGGGGCGACGACCCGCCGGCGAGCGCGGCGAACAGCATTCACCGCGCCGTGGGCGCGCTGCGGCGCATCATCGAGCCGGAGCTGCCGGTCCGGGCGGCGGGCGATCATCTCGTACGGCGTAACGCCGGCTACTGCCTGCGCGTCGATGTGGACACCCTCGATCTGGCCCGGTTCCGCGCGCTGGCGTTGCGGGCCCGGCAGTCGGGCGGCGACGCCGAGGCGACCGGGTTCTACGAGTCGGCGCTGGCGCTCTGGGTGGGCCCGTGCGCCGCCGGTTTGGAGCCCATCAACCGTACGCATCCGCTTTTTGTGGCCCTCGAGGCCGAGCTTTCGCAGGTGGCCCGGGATGCCGCCGATGCTTCTCTTCGCGCCGGCGCAGCCGCGCGTCTGCTCCCCCACCTGTTGCGCATCGCCGGCTGGCGCCCCCTCGACCAGGCGCTGCACGCGCGGATCGTGCTGGCGCTCGCGGCGGACGGCCGCACGGCGGAGGCGCTGGACGCGTTCCGGGAGATCCGCCGCCGGCTCGCCGACGAGGTGGGCCTCGATCCCGGCCCGGAGCTGCGCCTTGCCGAGGAACGCGCGCTGCGCCCGACGCCGGCGCCCCCGCCGGTGGAGGCGCCGCCGCGGGAGACCGGCCCGGCCCAGCTGCCGGCCGACCATCCCTTCTACACCGGCCGGATCGAGCTGATCCAGCGGGCCGAGGCGCTGATCGCCGACGACCATCGCGCGGGCCGGCGGCGAGTGGTGCTGGCGTTCGACGGCATGCCGGGCGTCGGCAAGACGACCGTGGCGATCCATCTGGCGCACCGCTTGGCGCCGTCCTATCCGGACGGTCAGCTCTATGTCGACCTGCGCGGCGCGGCCCCGCACTGCCCGGCGATGCCGCCGGCGGAGGCCTTGCGGGGTCTCTTGCGCTCCTTGGGCGTACGCGAGGCGGACAGTCCCGCCGATCGGCATGCCGCCGCCGGGCTCTTCCGCAGCCTGCTGGCCCAGCGGCGAATGCTGATCGTGCTCGACAACGCCCTGGACCACGACCAGGTGCGCGACCTCTTGCCTGGCGACGGAGACAACCTGGTGCTGGTCACCAGCCGGGTGCGGATGCTGGGTCTGATCACGGCGGGCGCGCACCCGCTGCCGGTCGACCTGCCGACCGCCGAGGAGGCCCGCGACAACCTGGTGCGCCGCCTCGGCCGCCGGCGGGTCGAGGCGGAGCCGACCGCGGTGGCCGAGATCGTGGAGCGGACCGGCCGCCTGCCGCTGGCCCTCGCCATGGTGGCCGCCCACGCCATGGCCGAGCCGGAGGCGCCGCTCGCCGAGCTCGCCGAGCGCCTCAAGGGCGCGCCCGAGCCCGACCTCGCCGCGGTCTTCGCGTGCTCCTACAACGTCTTGTCACCGGCCGCGGCGCAGCTGTTCCGGCTCATCCCGCTCTACCCCGGAACCGCCGTCACCCCCGAGATCGCGGCCCGGCTCCTCGACGTCAACGCGCGCACGGCCCGGATTCTGCTGGCGGAGCTGGCCCAGCAGATGCTCGTCCAGATGCGGGGCAACGACTACCTCATGCACGACCTGCTCCGGGCGTACGCGTCGGATCTGTCGGCGGCCGAGGACAGCGAGCAGTGGCGTACGTCAAGATCCTGAACTTCGACGCGGGCGCGCCCGTCGTGTGGTTGACGCGTACGAGCTGAAGGGATGTGCCCGATGATGGAGAACCGGTTGCGGGCGGCCACCGACGAGCGGCTTTCTCCCGAGGAGGCGGCCCTGTTCGACGCCTTCATCGGCGCGGCCGTCACGGTGCAGCGCAATGTCGACGCCGACCTGATGTACGAGCGGAACCGCTCCCTGAGCGAGTACCAGACCCTGCGGCGACTGGCCGAGGCGCCGGACAAGCGGCTACGGATGAACGAGCTCGCGGCGGCGGCCTTCCTGTCGCTGAGCCGGATGAGCCGCATCGTGGAGAAGCTGGAACAGCAGGGCCTGGTGCGCCGGGAGCAGGCGGAGGGAGACCGGCGCGGCTGGAACGCGATCCTCACCGAGGCCGGCACGGAGTGGCTGCGGCGCAGCGAATGCGCGTACGCGTCGAGCGTGCGCCGCCACGTGCTGGACAACCTCGACAACGAGACCGTGTCGGTGCTGACCGCGGCGGCCCGCCGGATCGCCCACCTCCCGGGCCCGCGCCACGACCGGATCTTCTCCGTCAACGGCCAGTAGAGCCGATCACGGCCGGTCGGCCCGGCCGTGATCGGCAACCTGCCCTAGCGGCCGTGCGCCGCGACGAAGTCGGTGACCGCCTTGGCGAAGCGCTCCGGCTCCTCGACGTGGCCCAGATGGCCGCTGTGCTCGAGGACGACCAGCCGCGAGTTGCGCACCAGGCCGTGGATCTCGCGGCCCCACTTCTCGCCGCAGATCACGTCGTATTCTCCGGCGATGACCAGCGTGGGCAGCGCGATCGTGGCGAGCAGCTCGCGATCGGCGATGACGTCGGGCGTGCCGTCGGCGGCCCGGCCCGAGATGTAGGTGACCTGCACCGAGTTCCGCACCGGCGACAGCTCGGCCTCCCGGCCCCAGTAGTCGGCGAAGTAGGCCGGCAGCAGCCCGCGCAGCGCCGCGGTGAGCTCCTCGTCGTCGGTGATGCCCCCGATCGACTGCAGCGCGGCGAGCACCCCCGGCGCCGCGGGGTTGTCCTGGTTGCGGGCCATGAACTCGCCGAGCAGCCGCATCGACTCGGCGCCCTGCTCCTCGCCGGTGACCGGGGACGACTCGTAGAGGATCACGCCGGCCAGGTTCTCCGGGTGGTGCGCCGCGTAGTACTGGGCCACGAAGCCGCCGTACGAATGTCCCAGCAGGTAGACCCTGTCCCGGCCCAGCTGCTTGATGACCTGGTCGAGCGCGTCGGCGTAGACGGCCCGCGTGTAGCCGTCGGGGTGCGTGGGCAGCCGGCCCGAGTCGCCGGTGCCGATCGGCTCGACGTACACCACCGTGACGTGCCGCTCCACCTCGGGCATGCGCAGGCTGTCCCAGTACACGCCGGGCCCGCCCGGCACGGCGACGAGGACAGCCGCGCCCTGCCCGTACACGTGATAGCGCTGGGCGATCCCGTGCACGTCGATGGTGTGTGCGCCGGGAGCGAGCGGCTCAGACATGGCTGACCTCCCGCAGCAGCGAGGTGAAGTCGGCGCGGACGGCGTCGGACCAGGGCGCGGGGCGGCGGGTCACCGGGTCGACTTTGATGGCGACGCGGCTGCCGTGCGCGTGCACGCGGTGGCCGTCGGCCGACGTGATGCGGAAGCCCATGACCGCGCTGGAACCGCCGACCTTCTCCATCCAGAAATGCATCGCCACCGTGCCGCTGTCGGTGATCGGTTGCTCGTACGTGATGGTGACCTCCCGGACGAGCGCGAGCGTGTCCGGCGTCGCGTCGCCCTCGAAGGTGTAGCCGCGCTCGCCCCAGAAGCGGACCCAGGCCCGGTCGATCAGGATCAGGTAGTGGGCGTTGTAGACCATGCCGTAGCGGTCGAGATCGTCGAAGTAGACCTCGACCGGCTGCACGGCGCCGGCCTCGGCGGTGTAGATGTCGGTCATACCGGCAACGACGTGGCCGATGCGCGGTAATTCACGAATGTGACGCAGGTCAGGCGAACGCCTCGCGCAGCGCGCGCATCGCGTAATGGGCGCGCGACTTGACGGTCCCGGCCGGCAGCCCGAGCCGCCGCGCGGTCTCGGCCACCGACCGGCCCTTGAGGTACAGCTCGTCGACGACCCTCCGATGCTGCTCGCTCAGCGACCCCAGCGCGCCGTGCAGGGTCTGCACCGCCACCACCGTGTCCGAGGTGTCGTCGGCCATCGCGGGCGCCGTGACGTCGTGCAGCTCGACCTCCGCGGGCCGGGCCTTCCTGGCCCGCAGCGCGTCGATGGCGACGTTGCGGGCGACCGTGTAGAGCCAGCGCCGGGCCTGCTCGCCCGCGGGCGGCACCCGGTCGAGGTTCCGCCAGACCCGGATCATCGTCTCCTGCAGCAGATCCTCGGCCTCGGTCTTGTCGCCGCGGGTGAAGCCGAGCAGGTACTTCTCCAAGGCGTCGCCGTGCTCGTCCCGCAGAGCCGAAAACTTGGAGTCCACGCCGGGAAAGCTAGGAACCGGCGGTGGAGAAACAGTGGTGATCGAGTGGGCGTGACGCCGGTTACCCCACCGGCGAGGCGGGCCGGCGGCTGGTGAGCTGGACCACGCCGGTCAGCGGATCGGCCTGGGGCTGGGTGCCGGGCGCCGCCACCGCGGCGAGCGGCACCTCGGTCTCGCAGGCCGAGGTGAACGGCAGCCCGAGGGCGGCGATGAGGGCGAGTGGTGCGATGCGTGCGCGTGTCATGCCCGCGTACAACGGCCGCGCACCCACCCGGGTTCACCGGCGGCCGGTTCGCGATTCAAGTGCTCGTCCGGGAGTACGCGGTGTCACATCCCTGTCCGTCGAGCCGCTGAACGGAGCGCGAATGGGAGCGTTGTACCGGATGTGAGCCGAACCCTGCTGACCACCGGAACGCCGCTCTCGCCCGCGCTCGAGCTGATCTTCCCGCGCTGGACGCCGCACATCGTGTGGCTGCTCGGCTCCGGCCCGATGCGCTTCGGCGACCTGCAGCGACGGCTCGCGCCGGTGGGCACGGCGATGCTCGCCCAGCGGCTGCGCGAGATGGAAGCGGCCGGCTTCCTCGAACGCAGCCTCTACCTGCACCACCCGCCGCGGGTCGAGTACTCGCTCAGCGACCTCGGCCGCACGATCGTGCCGATACTGCGCTCGATCGAGCGGTGGTCCGCAACCCATCTCAGTCAGGAGGAAGTGCGATGAAGAGCTGGATCTCCTACCTCTGGCAGGCGCTCGCCGCCATGGACGACGACGGCCTGATCTACGCGGCGCAGCAGAGGCAGGCCGAGGCGGAGCGCCGCGAGCGCCGCGTCGACCTGTCCGACGACACCGCCGTACGCGCCGCGTTCAAGGAGATCGTCGACCGCGAGTGGGGCACCAGGCCTCGATGACGCGGCCAGGAGATCCGCGACTGGTCCGGCCGCCTGCTCTCCGGCATCGACGTCCACACGATCTGGGGCGACGCCGGCGAGTGCCTGGCGATCCGCCGCGCCGACCTGCTGGACCTGCTCGTCGAGGCGGCCGGCCTCGATCGGGCGACTGGCGCGACCTTTTCGCCGACCTCGACCCCGGCGCCGCCGCCCTTCTCGACACCAGCGCGTTCGAGGCCCGCCGCCGCGACCGCATCCGCTTCGTCCTGGAGCAGAACCACCGCCGCGACCGGGCCCGCAACCTCCCCGGCTTCATCCGGGCGGCACTCTTCCGCCGTTTCGGCGAGCGGATAGTCCGCGCCAACCACGCCAAGCTCCTGCCGCGCCCGTAGTCTGCGACGTCACACCCCCGGTAGTGGACGTGTCAACCGCGGTGACGCACTATTGACGCGTCAATCACTTGGGGTGATGTATGAACCACACCGAGCAGGCTCTGCCGGCCGCCGAGCGGCGCCGGATGACCTCGCGTGAGCTGGTCGTCTGGCGCTCGCTGATCGACACCACGGCCGAGCTGCGCCGCCGCCTCGCCGCCCAGCTCGCCGCCGACTCCGGCCTCTCGCCGGGCGACTACGCGGTGCTGCTGGCGCTCTCCGAGGCCCCGGGCCGCCGCCTGCGCTCCTCCGAGCTGGCCGCCGCGATCGACTGGGAGCGCAGCCGCCTCTCGCACCACCTGGGCCGGATGGAGAAGCGCGGCCTGATCGAGCGGGCCGAGTGCGTCACCGACAGCCGCGGCGCCGAGGTCGTGCTCAGCGAGGAGGGCGCCCGCATCTTCCGGGCCGCGACCGCCCCGCACGCCCGCGGCATCAAGCAGCACTTCGGCGACGCGCTCAGCCCCGCCCAGTTCGAGGCCCTCGACGACATCCTGCAGACCCTCGACCGCCACCTGGAGGCGACCCGATGAGCCGCATCGCCGTGCTGGGCTCGGGGCACACCGGTCCGATCGTGGCCCGGATGGCCGTCGAGACCGGCCACCAGGTCTCCCTCTCCGCGTCCGGCGACCCCCGGCGGATCGCGCTGATCGCCTCCGTGCTCGCGCCCGGCGCCGAGGCCCGCTGGACAGCCGACGCCGTCCGGGACGCCGACATCGTGGTCCTCGCGATCCCGATGCACGCGTTCCCCGCGCTGGATCCTTCGATGTTCGACGGCAAGCTGGTCATCGACATCATGAACTACTGGCCGCCCAACGACGGCGTGCTCGAGATGTTCGAGAACAGCGGCCGCGGCAGCAGCGAGGTGGTCGCCGACCGGCTCGCCGGCGCCACCGTCGTGAAGACCCTCAACCACGTCGGCTACCACGACATGGACGAGCGCCGCCTGCCGCCGGGCGCCCCGGGCCGGCTGGCGCTGGGCGTGGCCGGCGACGACCCGGCGGCCGTGGACGCCGTCGCGGCGCTGGTCGACTCGTTCGGTTTCGACCCGGTGCCGTTCCACGCCCTGAGCGCCGGCCGCGGCTTCGAGCCGGGCCACCCCGTGTTCGGCGCGCTGCTGACCCGCGACGAGTTCCTCGGCGCGCTGGATCTGCTCGCCGAGGAGTAGAAGCTGCGGCCGGCATATGTTGGAGCGGTGACAACTGTGCTGGACGAGATCATGGCCGGCGTGCGCGAGGACGTGGCGAAGCGTGCGGCTCTGACGAGCCTCGACGAGATGGTGGCGCGGGCGTCGTCGTCGCCTCCCGCCCTCGACGCGTACGGCGTGCTGGCCCGCCCCGGCGTCTCGGTGATCGCGGAAGTGAAGCGCCGTTCGCCGTCGAAGGGCGACCTCGCGCCGATCGCCGATCCGGCCGCCCTCGCCGCGGACTATGCGGCCGGCGGCGCGACGTGGATCAGCGTGCTGACCGAGGAGCGCCGGTTCGGCGGTTCGTTGCAGGACCTCGCGATGGTCCGGCAGGCGGTCCGCATTCCGCTTCTGCGCAAGGATTTCCTGTACGGCGAGTATCAGGCCTACGAGGCGCGCGCGTGGGGCGCCGATGTGGCGCTGCTGATCGTCGCCGCCCTCGACCAGCCGACCCTGACCAGGCTGCGGGTCCTGCTCGAGGACGAGCTCGGCATGACCGCCCTGGTCGAGGTCCACGACGAGGAGGAGGTGTCCCGAGCGGTCGACGCCGGCGCCCGCGTGATCGGCGTGAACGCGCGCAACCTGCGCACCCTCGAGGTCGACCGCGCGGTCTTCGAGCGCCTGGCCCCGCTGCTGCCCTCGACGGTCCTCAAGGTGGCCGAGTCCGGCGTCCGCGGCCCCGGCGACCTGATCCGCTACCGCGAGGCCGGCGCCGACGCCGTCCTGGTCGGCGAGGGTCTCGTCACCACGGCCAGCCCCCGCGACGCCGCGGCCGCCCTGGTCGCCGCGGGCCGCTAGAAGGCGTACGCCTCGACCCGTCCCACCTCGGCGAAGCCGAGCCGCCGGTAGAGCGGCTCCCCCGCCGGGCTGGACTGCAGCATCGCCACGCGCAGCCCCCGGCGGCGCGCCACGTCGATCGCCGCGCTGGCCATCGCGGCGCCGATCCCGCGCCGCCGGTAGCCCTCCACGACCGTCACCACATAGAGCCCGGCCACCCCCGCCGCTTCCAGCATCGCCGCCGTTCCGGCGATCCGGTTGCCGATCCGCCCCTCGATCCGGGTGATGCGCCCGGTCATCGTCGCCTCGACGTCCCACACCGCCGCGACCTGCTCGCGCGGCATGCCGAAGCTCGACGTGTACGCCGCCACCCAGGCCCCGAGGTCGGTGGTCTCCCGGATCGTCACCCCGTCCGGCGCCGGCACCCGCGCCAGGTCGTCCACCGCCGCCGCCATGATCGGCGCCTCCGACGCACGCCGTCCGCCCAGCCCGTGCAGCAGCTCCCCGGTGTCCGCCGGTTCGTCCGGCCCGACCCACCACCGCCACGGCAGCCCGTCGAGCCGTTGCCGCGCCTCCGCGAGGATCGACGCGACGGGCCGCGCGTCCCGCCGCACCACCCCGTTGAGCTGCGGCTGCGGCAGCCCACTCCGGAAGATCACGGCGCCGTCCGGCTCGCCGCCCCACTCGAGCAGATAGGCGCGCCAATTGGCCAGCAGGTTTTCCACGGCCCAGAGGCTGCCAAAAAATCAAGCGCTCATCATCGTTTTGGTCAAAAGATCACATGAGGAAAAGCGATTTCCATAATTGCTTGGGCAAGCATTGCCGAAATCTATTGTGCGGCCGGCAGGCTGACCGTCACGGTCAGGCCGCCGTCGGGGCGGGCGCCCGCGATCGCGGTGCCGCCGTGGGCCGTGGCGATCGACGCGACGATCGCCAGCCCGAGGCCGAAGCCGCCGTCCCCGGTGCGGTCGTGCAGGCGGCGGAACGGCTCGAAGAGGCGGCCGACCGCCTCCGAAGCCACCACCGGGCCGGTGTTCGCGACGGTCAGCACGACCCGCTCCGCCTGGAGCCCGGTGCTGACCCAGACCGCACCGTCCGGCACGTTGTAGCGCAGCGCGTTGTCGACCAGGTTCGCCGCGAGCCGTTCCAGCAGGATCGGGTCGCCGCTGGTCGGTGCGGGCGCCAGCGCCGCGTGCACCCGCGGCGACGCGCGGCTGTCGCCGATGATGTCGATGGCGTCCTCGGTGACCGTGGCGAGGTCGACCTCCTCCCGGTCGACGTGGCCGCGGTCGGTGCGGGCGAGTGTGAGCAACGCGTCGATCAGCGCCTGCGCGTGCGCGACGGCGGCCCGGACGTCGCGGCCCATGCCGATCAGCTCCTCCGGGGTCGGCGCGGGCTTGGCCAGCACCACGTCCACGCTGGCGCGCATCACGGCCAGCGGGGTGCGCAGCTCGTGGCCGGCGTTGGCGATGAACCGCCGCTGACTCTCGAAGGCCGCCTCCAGCCGGTCCAGCATGTCGTCGAACGTGTCGGCCAGCTCCCGCAGCTCGTCGCGGGGGCCGGTCATCGCGAGCCGGTCGGTGAGCCGCTTGCCGGAGGCGTTCCGCGCCGCCTCGGTGATCTGGTGCACCGGGCGCAGCACCCGCCCGGCCACGATCCACCCCATGGCCGTGGCCAGCAGCGTGACGGCGAACAGCGTGCCGGCCGAGTACCGGAGCAGTTTGTCGAGGGTGGCCTCGCGCTGGGTGGTGGCGCCGGTCTCCAGGCCCTGCTCGTACGCGGCTTTGCATTTCTGAATCAGCGCGGGATCGGCCTCGGGATCGCCGGACGCCCGCGTGCAGCTGTCCGCGAACCCGGCCGGAACCGTGGTCTTGGGATCGGCCTGGGGAAAGTTCGCGGCCAGCAGGCCGTAGGTGAACGCCACCAGGATCACGCCGCAGGCCGCGAAGAGCCCGCTGTAAAGCAGCGTCAGGCGGGCCCGGACGGTCAGCCGGGGACGTCTCACATCCGGTACCCCCGTCCGACCACGGTCTCGATCAGCGGCGGCGTGCCGAGCTTGCGCCGCAACCGGGCCAGCGTCACCGACACGACGTTGCTGAACGGGTCGGCGTGCGCGTCCCACACGTGCTCCAGCAGCTCCTCGGCGCTGACCACCGCGCCGTCGGCGGCGATCAGCATCTCGAGCACCCCGAACTCCTTGCGGGTCAGCGACAGCGCGCGCCCGGCCCGGCTCGCCCGGTGCCGGGCCCGGTCGACGGTCAGGTCGCCGCGGCGCACCAGCGGCGGGGCGGAGGGCGCGCGGCGGGCCAGCGCCCGGACGCGGGCCACCAGCTCCGGGAACGCGAACGGCTTGCCCAGGTAGTCGTCGGCGCCCAGCTCGAGCCCGTCGACCCGGTCGTCGACCGACGTCGCCGCGGTGAGCAGCAGGATCCGGGCGTCCGCGCCGCCGGCCAGGGTGCGGCACACGTGGTCGCCGTGCACCACCGGCAGGTCGCGGTCCAGCACCACGACGTCGTAATCGGCGCCGGACGCGGCCGCCAGCGCGGCGGCGCCGTCGTGCACGACGTCCACCGCCATCCCCGCGTCGCGCAGCCCTTCGCCGACCCGCGCGGCCAGGGTGACGTGATCCTCGACCACCAGCACCCGCATGCCGACATTCTGCCCCCGGCGAGGTGACATCCGTCCAACATGGCGCGTAGCGCTGATGTCACCGCCGTCCCGATAGACCGATCCCCATGAGGAAAACTCTTCTGGTGGCCGCCGCGGTCAGTCTCGCCCTCGCGGCCTGCTCGAACGATCCCTCCACACCCACCGTCCCGCGGCTGCCCGGCGCCAGTGCAAGCGCGGCCCCACCGGGCGGAACCGACGAGAACCCCAACGCCGTCGCCGGGGACTCCAGCTCCGAGCGCCGCGCCAAGCTGCACGCCGCCGCCCAGTGCGTCCGCGAGCACGGCGCTCCCAACTACCAGGACCCGATCCTGACCTCGGACGGCTACGTCTACACCGACGAGGTGGCGCTGCGCAGCCTCGACGGCCCGCAACTGGACGCCTTGACAACGGCCTGCCAGCAGCTCATCCACGCGGCGAACTTCGCCATCCGCGACCAGGGACCTCCGCCGCCCGAGCTGATCCAGGCCGGCGTCCGGTCGGCCCAGTGCATGCGCCAGCACGGCCTGCCCAACTTCAAGGATCCGACCGTCGACAGCAACTTCGCGCCGGGCAAGGGCTTCGGCCTCGACCCCGAATCGGTGCCGCCGGGCGGCAAGGAGAACCCGACGCTGCGCCGGGCCATCGACGCGTGCCGGCAGGTCCTGGACGAGGAAGCCTCGCTGTCCAGCCTGGGAAACCTCGGCCATGCGTAGGCGGACGGTGCTCATCGGCGGGGCACTTCTGGCCGGATCGGCGGGCGCCGCGCTCGGCCTGCGCCGCGCTCCCGCCGCGCCGGCCGTGGCCGGGGTGCCGACCGGCACGGCGACCGTGCAGCGCACCGACCTGTCCACCACGACCGTCGTCCAGGGGTCCCTGGGCTACGCAGGCGCCTATCCGATCTACTGGCCGGGCGCCGGCGGCGTCGTGACCTGGCTGCCGCGGCCGGGCCAGGTGATCAGCCGCGGCGAACGGGTCCTCGCGGTGGACAACCGGCCGGTCCGGCTGCTCTACGGCGACCGGCCGGCATGGCGGGCGATGGCGCTCGGCGTCACCTCGGGGCCGGACGTGCGAGCCCTGGAGGCCAACCTGGTGGCGCTGGGCCACGCGGGTCCCACCGTCGACGGCCGCTTCACCCGGGCCACCGCCGCGGCCGTACGCCGATGGCAGCGCGCGACCCACCAGAGCGTCACCGGCCGGATCGAGCTCGGCGACGTCATCTTCCAGCCCGGCCGGCTGCGCGTCACCACCCTGGCCGCGCAGGTCGGCGGTCCGGTGGCCGGCGGGCCGCTGCTGTCCGCCACCTCCACCACCGTGGCGGTCACGCTCGCGATTCCGGTGACCGACAGCCACGTCGTCCACCTGCACGACGCCGTCACGGTCACCCTCCCGGCCGGCGAAACCGTGCCGGGCCGGGTCACCCAGCTGTCCACCGTCGCCACCGCGGCCAACCAGGAGGACATGGGCCGCGGCGAGCAGCTGCCCACGATCGCGGCCACGGTCACGCTCGCCCGCCAGGTCGCCGGGGCCGGCCTCGACCAGGCGCCGGTGGAGGTCCACGTCACCGACGCCTCGGCGAAGAACGTCCTGGCCGTCCCGATCACCGCCCTCGTCGCGCTGGCCGGCGGCGGTTACGGCGTCTATCTCCTGGACGGCGGCCGCCGGCTCGTCGGCGTCACGCCGGGCCTGTTTGCCGACACCCTCGTCGAGGTCTCGGGCGACGGCCTGCGCGAGGGCGCGATCGTGGAGGTCCCGGCATGATCACGCATGCTCTCGAGCTCTCCGCGGTCAGCAAGGTCTATCCGCCCCCGACCGCGGTCACCGCCCTCGACGGCATCGACCTCGTCGTCGAGTCCGGCGAGACGGTCGCCATCACCGGCGAGTCCGGCGCCGGCAAGTCCACGCTGCTGAGCATCCTCGGCACCCTCGAACGACCCACGGCCGGCACGGTCCGGATCGCCGGCACGGACACCTCGGCGCTGTCCGACGCGCAGCTCTCCGAGGTGCGCGCGACCCACCTCGGCTTCGTCTTCCAGCAGTTCTTCCTCCTCGAGCACCTCAGCGTGCTCGACAACGTCGCGACCGGCCTGCTGTATCGGGGGGTGCCGGCCCGGATCCGGCGCTCGCGGGCCGCCGAGGCGCTGGACGAGGTGGGTCTCGCGGGCCGCATCGGCCACCGCGCCGGTCAGCTCTCCGGCGGCGAGCGGCAGCGCGTCGCCATCGCCCGCGCGATCGTCGGGCGGCCGGCCGTGCTGCTGGCCGACGAGCCCACCGGCAACCTCGACTCGGCCACCGGCGCCGAGATCACGTCGCTGCTCTCCGGGCTGGCCGGCACCGTCGTGCTGATCACCCACAACCCCGACGTGGCCGCCGCGATGCGCCGCCGGGTGCACCTGCGCGACGGGCGGATCGTCCGATGAGCGCCCGGCTGCGCCTGCCCGACGCGGTCGCCGTGGCCACCGCCGGGCTGCGGGCCCGCCGTACGCGTACGTCATTGTCCGCTCTTGGCATCGCCATCGCCGTCGCCGCCGTCGTCGCCGTGCTCGGCATCGCCGAGTCGGCGAAGGCCGACCTGCTCACCCAGCTCGGCGAGCAGGGCAATCTGCTCACGGTCGCCTCGGCGGAATCGGTCAACGGCCGCACGGTCTCGCTGCCGGTCACCGCCGCGCCGATGATCGCCCGCATCCCACCGGTGCGCACGGTGACCGCCGTCGGATCGGTCGACAACATCGCCGTCCGCCGCAGCCGGGCCATCCCCAAGGAGCAGACCGGCGGCATGAACGTGCTGGCCACCCAGGCCTCGCTGCCGACGACCATGTCGGCGCACATGCTGCTCGGCCGCTTCCTCGACGCGACCGCCGAGCGCTATCCGGTGGTGGTGCTCGGGTACGAGGCGGCGAAGATCCTCGGCATCGCGTCGCTCGCCGTGCCGACCCCCATCCTGCTGGGCGACCACTGGTTCACCGTCGCCGGCGTGCTCGCGCCCGTCGCGGTCGCCCCCGAGATCGACGTCGCCGCGCTGATCAGCTTCGGACAGGCGGCCCAGGTCTTCGGCCGCACCGCCGGCCCGAGCCGCATCTATCTGCGCGCCGACCCCGACCAGGTCGCCGACGTGGCCGCCGTGCTCACCGCCACCACGGTCCCCGACGGGAAGGACGACGTGCAGGTACGCCACCCGTCCGACCTGCTGGTCGCCCGGATCGCCGCGAAGGGCGCGTTCGTCGGCCTGTTCCTCGGCCTGGGCGGGATCGCGCTGCTCATCGCCGGCGTCGGCGTCGCCAACATCATGGTGATCTCGGTGCTGGAACGCCGCGGCGAGATCGGCCTGCGCCGTGCGCTGGGCGCCCGCCGCGGGCACGTGGCCGCCCAGTTCCTGCTCGAGTCGACGCTCCTGACGGCGATCGGCGGCGTCCTCGGCGTCGGCCTCGGCGTCCTGGCGACCGCGATCGCGGCCCGGCTCGGCGGCGACCCGGTCGCCATCCCGCCGGAGGCGCCCCTGGCCGGCCTGGCGGCCGCCCTGCTCGTCGGCGCCTTGGCGGGGTGGTACCCGGCGCTGCGGGCCGCTCGGCTGTCCCCCGTGGAGGCGCTACGCACCCTCTGAATCCCGCCGGCCTGTACCCTGCCTCGCTGTGGGCATGCATTTCGGACTGCTGGCGGCCTCGGCGACCCAGCAACAACTCCTCGCCGAGCTGGAACGCCACACGGGCGATTTCCGGCTCGGCGACGAGGCGGCGGCTCCGTTCGAGGTGGGGCTGGCGAGCGACGACGACGGATGGGTGACGGCGATCGGCGAGCGGGACGGCCGGTCGTTCCTGCTCGACACGTCGTATGTCCTGTCCGACTCCCCCGACATGATCATTTCCATGTCCGAGCGGCTCGGCGTCGTGGTCGGCGGCGGCGCCGAGACAGTGTCCGGCTCCTACTACCTGACCGTGGCGCGCGACGGCGACCTGCTGCGTCACGTGTTCGTCCTGCATGCCGGCATGACCCGCGGCATGGCGATCGGCGATCCTCTTCCCACCGAAGCCGAGCACCCCGTCGAGGACCCGGACGGCGACGGCCTCTTCGCCGTTCTCCAGTGGCTGGATCTCGACGCCTCCGCATGGCTGGAGTCGGGTCCGGCCCACAGCCTGCGATACAGCGGAACGCGGAGGCCCGAGGGCGGCCGGGCCGAGCAGATCAGGTCGGAACACTACCGGCGGCACGCCCGGCCGGAGGGCGAGTGGCTCTCCGAGATCCAAGCCGTCGAACGCGAGGCCTAGACAACGCGCGGCCGATTCCTTTGGCGTACCGCGGCGGTCAGTACTCCGAGTCTCATCAGAGCCAAGGAGAGCCATGCCTGACGTGCCATCCGACGAGGAGTTCCGGAGCTACAACGAAGGCGTCATCACCGAGTTCCGCGCCAACCACGGCACCGTCAGCCGGCCGCCGTTCCCGATCCTGCTGCTGACCACGACCGGGGCGCGGACGGGACGGCAAACGACCGTGCCGCTCGGCTTCGGAGTCGACGACGAGGGCCGGGTGTTCGTGGTCGGCTCGAAGGCGGGCGCCCCCCACCATCCGTCCTGGTTCCACAACCTGCGAGCCAATCCGGCCGTGACGGTCGAGCTCGGCGGCAGCTCCTACCAGGCCCGGGCCGTCGTCACGACCGGCGAGCTACGCGAACGGCTCTACCGCAGGGTTTCCGACGGCACCTCCGCCTACGAGCAGAACACCAGTCGGGCCTTCCCGGTCATCCTTCTCGAAGGCGTGCCCTCGCCGCGCCGGTAGGGCGGCCGCTACTCTCCGCTCGGCGGGAAGGCGGCGGGAAGGCGGCAGGAAGGCGGCTGGGGATATGGATTCACGGCTTCGGGTTGCGGTCGATGCCAGCGTCGGATGGTACGAAGACCTCTGCGCCCTGCATGGGGTCGATTCGATGTTGGCTGACGGGCTGTGGAGCGCGCTCAGCACGCCGCCGCCGCTGCATTCGGACGCGGTGGTCGTCGAGCCCGCGGTGACCGCGGATCAGGTCCTCGCGCGCCTCGACGGCCGGGATCGCGGCGGGGTCAAGGACAGCTTCGCGACCATGGACCTCTCCGGTGCGGGCATGGAGCTGCTGTTCGCGGCCGCCTGGATCCACCGCGAGCCCGAGCAGGACCGGCGGCGACCGGAAGCGCCGACCAGCTGGGTCGCGGTGACCAGCGTCGGCGAGCTGGCCGAGTGGACCAGCCGGCACGACACCCGCGACGTTCTGTTGCCGCCGCTGCTGCGGCGCGCACATTTCCGCATCCTGGCCCGGTACGCCGGCGATCGCATCGTGGCCGGCGCGGTCGCCCGGCTGGGCAGCGGCGCCGTCGACGTTTCGAACGTGTACGCCGTACCCGGTCATCGTGTCGATTGGGCGGAGCTGGCGGACGCTGTCGGCGCGTTCTTCCCGGGGCGCCCGCTTGTCGGCTACGAGCGCGGCGAGGCGCTGGAGGCCGCGCTGGACGGCGGTTTCGCCCCGGTCGGCGATCTGCGCGTGTGGGTCCGGTAAGGCGTCCGTCAGCGGACAGCGACGGCATTACGCCTGGTAGCCCGAGGCCTGCAAGGTGAACAACTCGGCGTACCGCCCGCCGGCCGCCATCAGGTCGGCGTGCCGGCCGGCCTCGACCAGCGCGCCCTCGTGCATCACGTAGATCCGGTCGGCGTGGATGATGTTGGCCAGCCGGTGGGTGATCAGGATGGTGGTCTTGCGGCCCTGGCGGCCGCGCAGCGCCTGGAACAGCGCGTCCTCGGCGCGCGGGTCGAGCGCCGACGACGGCTCGTCCATGATCAGCAGGTCGGCGTCGCGGTAGAAGCCACGGGCCGCGGTGATCCGCTGCCATTGGCCGCCGGACAGGTCCTGGCCGTCCTTGAAGGTGCGGTCGAGGAGCGTGTCGTAGCCGTGCGGCAGCTCCATGATCATGTCGTGCGCGGCGGCCAGGCCGGCCGCCGTCTCGATGCGGGGGCTGTCCGCGTCGGCGCCGACGTCGCCCATCGCGATGTTGGTGGCGGCGCTGAACGGCCATTTGTGATGGTCCTGCAGCACCACCGCGATCTGCCGTTGGAGCACAGCGGCGTCCCAGTCGGCGAGCGGTCGGCCGTTCCAGGTGATCTGGCCGCCGGTTGGCCTGCGGAGCCCGGCGATCATCGCGGCCAGGGTGGACTTGCCCGAGCCGTTCTCGCCGACCAGCGCGATCGTCTGCCCGGCCCGCAGGGTCAGCGACAACTCGTCCACCGCCGGCCGGTCCCGGTCGGGGTACCTCAGCGACACCCGGTCCACACCCAGTTCCAGGAACCCGTCCGGGGCCGGACCCGAGGCCGCCACCCGGCGGAACGACGTGGCCGCGCCGAGGAACTTCACGTACTCGTTGAAGAACTGGCCGCTCGCGTACACCCGGTCGATCTGGAACGTCAGCAACGACAGCGCCCGCTGGGCGGCCTGCACCGCCACCACGCAGGTCGCCGCCGCGGCCAGGGGGATCTGCCCGTCCAGCAGCAGCACCCCGAGCAGCACATACACCCCGGTCAGCGCGATACCACCGACCGCCGCGCCGATGCTGGTGGTGGTCGTGACCCGCCGTGCCACCGCGAGCTCCACGGCGATCTGCGCGCCCATGACGCGGTCGTAGAGACCGAGAAGAAATTCCCGCAATCCGTACGAGCGCAGCTCGGCGGCCGATTTCCGCTCGGCCATCAGCGTCTGCAGGACCCATTGGCGACGGCGCCGGGTCGAGCTGGCCAGGTAGCTCTTGAACTTCTCATGGCCGGCCCGCAGCGCGGCGTACCCGGTCGGCACGGTCGCCACCAGCAGTGCGATCAGCAGCAGCGGGTTGATCGTCACCACCGCCACCGTGACCGCGAGCAGCGAAACCACCCCGGCGAACAGGTTCATGGTGTCCTGAACGAGCTCGATCGCGGCCTCGGTGCCCCGGGTCGCCCGCTCCATGCCCTCCGCGAACGCCTCGTCGTCGTACGCGGCCAGCTCGACCGCCGTGGTGTGCTCGAACAGCTGCCGCTCGACGGCCTGGTGGACCCTCGGCGTGAGCCCGTTCAACGCGTACCCGACGGCCATGCCCAGCCCACCACGGATCGCCGTCGCGGCAGCCAGAAAGACCAACGCCGGCAAGGCGGCTCTGACCCGGTCGGGCGTCGGGCCGCCCGCGAACAGCTCGATCAGCACACGCTGCGTCGCCAGCAGGCCGAACGCGGCCATCGCCCCCGAGACGAGGGTCGCCGCCGTCGCGGTGCCCGTGCGCCACCGGTCGGCACGCCACGCCACCCGCACCGCCTTGGCCACCAGGCCGGGCAGCGAGGTGAACACGCCCATCAGGCCGGTCTCGGCGCGGGCCCGCAGACCCGTCTCCCACCACGACGGCCGGAACTCCGGCAATACCGGATCCCGCAAAAGAACCACCCCCGGGCATTGACTTGTCCAATTACTCTGCCCCGCCGGCATCCCCAACACGTAGACCTTTCAACG
This sequence comes from Actinoplanes sp. CA-142083, assembly GCF_050942195.1. NCBI lineage: Bacteria > Bacillati > Actinomycetota > Actinomycetes > Micromonosporales > Micromonosporaceae > Actinoplanes > Actinoplanes sp. CA-142083. The sequence goes on along the minus strand of NZ_CP192076.1, from coordinate 3,711,748 downwards.
GCCTACCAGACGGCGAGAGGGGTACACGGGGATGCTGGTGTCGTGGCGGCCTCTGGCCGGGTTGCTGGTCGCGCAGACCGGCGCGGTCACCGCCAACCGGATCCTGCTGGTCGCTCTGCCCTGGCTGGTGCTGACCGCGACCGGCAGCCCCGCGCAGACCGGGCTGGTCGCGTTCTGCCAGGTCCTGCCGTTCGTCGTGATCCAGGCCCTGACCGGCCCGATCCTCGACCGGGTCAGCCCGCGCCGGGTCAGCACCGCCGGCGACCTGACCTCCGCCGCCGCGATCGTGATCCTCACGCTGCCCGGCGACCGTCCGTTGTGGCTGCTCATGGCCGTCGCCGCCCTGATCGGCGCGGCCGACGGCCCGGCCACCGCGGCCAAGGCCATCCTGCTGCCGACCGCGACCACCACCGCCGGCCAGCCCCTCGAGCGCGGCGCCGGCCTGGCGACCGCCGCCGAGCGCACCGCCACCGCGGCCGGTCCCGCCCTCGCCGGGCTGCTGATCGCCGCGTACGGGGTCCACGCCGCCCTGTGGTCGGCGATCGCGACCCTGATCCTGGCCGCCGCGGTCCTGCCCGCGATGACCGAGGCCACCACCTATCCGCCGGCCACCGGCGACGCGTACGTGGCCCGCCTGCGCCACGGCGCGGCGTTCCTGCGCGGCGACTCCTCGCTGCGCGCGATCGTCACGATGATCGTCATCACCAACTTCGCCGACCAGGCGTTCCTCACGGTCCTGCTGCCGGTCTGGGCCCGCAGCACCGGCCACGGCGCCGCCCTGGTCGGCCTGGCCATCAGCGGCTTCGCCACCGCCTCGATCGGCACCGCGCTGGTGGCCGCCTGGATCGGCCACCGCCTGCCGCGACGGATCACCTACCTGGTCGGCTTCGTCACCAGCGGCGTCTCCCGCATCGTCGCGCTGGCCGCCGGCCTGCCGCCCGACATCGTCCTGATCGTCTTCACCATCGCCGGCCTCGGCTCCGGCCTGGTCAACCCGATCATCAGCACGCTCACCTACGAGCGGATTCCGCCCGAGCTGCTGGGCCGCGTGCAGACCCTGATCACCGCGTGGGCGTGGTCCGGCATCCCCTTCGGCGGCCTGGCCGGCGCCGCCATCCTCGCCGCCACCGGCCTCACCACGTCCCTGTGGGCCTGCAGCGTCGCGTATCTGATCGCCGTCGTCCGCCCCGGCTGGCGTGTCCAATGGCACACGCCCGCCGTGACACCCACCACCTTGCCCGCACCGCACCGCCACGAGCCCTGCACGGAGGCCGCCTGATGGTTGATCATGGATCCCATGCGCGGGCTCAGGCTGTTGGGGGCGGCCCTGGCCGGCCTGCACACGCGTTCGCTGCCGCGCGGCGCCCTCCTGGGCCTGGCCACGACGGCAACTGCCCTGTGCGGCTTCTACCTCGTGGTCGCCCTCATCACCGACGACCCGCACGTGCTGTGGTCAAACCGTCGTTGGTTGCTCTCCGGAGCGGTCAGCGGTCCGCTTTTCGGCGCTTTTGGTGCTTTCGTACGCCGTCGCGCGCCGGACTTTCGTCGTGTCACCGCCCTCGTCGCCGGCATCCTGCTGGCGCTGGAGCCGATCGTGATCTTCTCGGCCCGCGTCGTCCCGGGCTGGCGCCACGTCATCCACTGGACCCTCGACCCTGGACCGTATGTCGCCGAGGCTGTGCTGGGCCTGCTGGTGCTCTTCTTCGCGTGGCGGCGCGTCCGGCTAAGCCCGAACGACCAGCATCGATAGCATGGCCCGATGGATTCGGAGGACGAGGTCCGCGCGCTGTCGGCGGCGTGGGATCAGGCGCTTGTCGCCAACGACCCGGAACGGGTGGCGGCGTTCATGACCGACGACTGGGTCTACGTCGGCCCGGACGGCCCGACTTCCAAGTCGGACATCATCGGCTGGATCGCGTCCCGACGCCTGCGGCACGACCGCATGACAACGGCAGGCCCGCAGCATGTGGTCCGTGTCGGCGGCATGATCGCTCTGACCGCGCGCAAGACCAGCGCCGGCGCCTGGGAGGGCAACCCGTACACCGCGGATGAGTGGATCACCGAGGTCTACGTCCCGGCGGGCGACAGTTGGCGTTGCGCGCTCAGCCAGAAGACGCCGGCCGCGTCCGGTCCTTAGCCCAACCGGAAGGCGACATCTTCCACGACCTCACCGGCGAAGGCGTCGCCGTTCTGCGCGACCGGGGTTGACAATGCGGGAGTGGAACCGGCCTCGCTCAACGCGCGCCGCCGCGCCGCGGTCATCGCCGCCGTCGTCGCGTACGCGCTGGTGGCGGCCCTGTGCCGCCCCTTGACCACACCCGCCCTCGCCGCCGTCCTTCTGGTCGGGGCGCCACTGTTCCTGGTCGGCGTGCTCCGCCGGCCGCGGCGCGCCGAACCGGCCGGTCGCCGTTCGGCCGGCGTGTGGCTGGGCTTGGGCGTGCTGGCCTGCCTGTTCGAGCTCGGCGTATGGCTCGGGCCCGACGACGTCGCGCACCCCACCCTGAGCACCCTCGCCGACCCCGCGCTGAACACCTACCCGGGCCGGGTCATCGGGTATGTGCTCTGGATCGGCGCCGGACTGTGGCTGGTGACCCGATGACCCCACGCGCCGCCATCATCACGGGCTTCGCCACGATCCTGGTTCTGCTGATCGCCACCGACCTGCTCGCACGACGACCGGGATCACGCGTACGGCCGCTGCCCGCCACCCTGACCGCGGCGCTGAACTCGCGCGCCGGGCGCGTGGTCGTCCTCGCCGCCTGGCTCTGGCTGGGCTGGCATCTCCTGGCCAGATAGCCGCGTTAGGCTCGCGATGCGAGCCGAGACTTCCGAACCGGAAGGGAGTGCCGATGGCCACGGTCAGCGTTCGGTACATCGTCGACGACGTCGATGCCGCCATCGCCTTCTACTGCCAGCAGCTTGATTTCCACGAGGACATGCACCCGGCGCCGTCGTTCGCCATGCTCTCCCGCGGCGACCTGAGGCTGGTGCTCAGCGCCCCGGGCGGCGGCCCGGGTGGCGGGCAGGCGATGCCGGACGGCACCCGCCCCGCGCCCGGCGGCTGGAACCGATTCCAGCTCGAGGTCGCCGACCTGGACTCCTTGGTGGCGACGCTGCAGCGGCATGGCGTGCACTTCCGCAACACCATCGTCGAGGGTGTCGGGGGCCGGCAGATCCTGGTCGAGGATCCCTCCGGCAACCCGGTCGAGCTCTTCGAGCCGGTATTGCCCGAGGCCCGCCTCTCGTAGGGGGTCTCGTTTCAGGACCGCAGGCCGTCGGCGACCTGGCGGGCGGTGACGTCGCGCGTGAGGTCTTCGGGCCGGCCGTCCGCGAGGGGCTGATCGGCGACGTCGGCCCAGATCTCGGCGAACGCTTCGAAAAGCGCCGGCGTCAAGCCTGCCCCGGCCTGGGCGCCGGCGATTTCCCGCATCTCGGCGACGTAGCGATGGGCCTTGGTCGCGGCCAGGGCCACCTCGTACGGCGTTCCGTGGCCGTCGCCGAGATCGGCCATGACCGGCTCGAGGACGCCGTACGCCGCGGCCGACCTGATCGCCTGCGTCATCAGGCCCATCAATCCCTTGTAGACGGAAGCGGTGGACATCTTCACCGCGCTGGCGGCCCCGGCCCGCTCGCCGACCACCACCGGGGTGGCGCGGGTCCACCGCAGCTCCGCGACCTCGGCGGCGCGAAGGCCGGAAAGGTACACCCTCGCTCCCGGCCGCACGGTCGGTGGCGGGCCGGAGATCGAGCCGTCCACGAAGTCGAAGCCGGCGGCGGCGAGCACCTCCGCGGCGGCGACGGCCGTGGTCGGGGACGTGGCGTTCAGGTCGGCGACCAGCGGACGCGCGGCAACGTCGGCGGCCAGCGCGGCGATCCCGGCGGCGGCGTCGAGGGCGGCGCCGGGCGGGGTGACCACGAGGATCACCTCGGCCTCGGCGAGCACGTCGGCCGGGTGGGCGGCGACGCGCAGGCCGGCCTCCTCCGCGAGGCGCGCCGTCCGGGCCGATCGGCCCGCCAGCGAGGTCACGACGTCATGGCCGCCCTCGCGCAGGGCCCACCCGAGCCCGGAACCCATGTGCCCGGCGCCAACCAAACCGATGGTCTTCATTCCCGGCAATCTAGTCCGGGTCGATTAGAGTCGTGGCGATGAGTGAGGACGTGTCGCCGCGGCGGCGGGACCGCATCTTCGTGCAGGTCACCGTGGACCTCGCGATTCTCACCGTGCGCGACGGGAGCCTGCAGATCCTGCTGATCCGGCGGGGCAACGAGCCTTACAAGGATCACCTCGCGCTGCCGGGCGGGTTCATCCGCGAGGGCGAGGGTCTGCTCGAGGCCGCCCACCGCGAGCTGAACGAGGAGACCGGCATCGACAGTGCCCTGCCGCACCTGACGGAGCTCGGCGCCTACGGCCACCCGGATCGCGACCCGCGCGGGCGGATCATCAGCGTGGCGTTCCTGGCGATCGCGCCGAACCTGCCGTCGCCGGTGGCGGGGTCGGACGCGGTCGGCGCGCGGTGGATGCCGGTCGAGTCGGCGCTGGCCGATCGCACGTTTCTCGCCTTCGACCACTACGAGATCGCGACCGACGCGGTGGAGCGGGCGCGGACCATGCTGGAGCAGACGATGCTCGCGCCGGTCTTCTGCGCGCCGGAGTTCACCATGGGTGAGCTGCGCGAGGTCTACGAGGTGGTGTGGGGCATCCCGCTGGATCCCCGCAACTTCAGCCGCAAGGTGAAGAACACGCCGGAGTTCGTGAAGGAGACCGGCAACAAGCGCAGCCCGGCGATCGGCCGCCCGGCGATCCTCTACACGGCCGCCTCCCCCAGCGACACCACGCTCTACCCGGCGATGCTCCGCCACACGATGCGGGAGACCGAGTGAGGGGCGCTGCCCGGAGGGTGGCTCCGGGCAGCGCCCCACCTCACCCCGTGACCCGGCCGGCGTTGTACGCCTCCGCGGTCACGTGCACGCCCCGGCAGCCGTTCAGCCGGGACGGCCAGGACACGGTCACCCGGCGTGATTCACCGGGCAGCAACCAGAAGTAGTTGTCGTCGTAGCGCGCGGGCAGAACGCGATCGCCGTTCTCGTCACGCAACGCGAGGCGCACCAGGGCCGCGACCGCCGGGCCACGGTTGGTGACGGCCGCGCTGATCGCGCTGCCGCCGGCTCTGCCCGACGACAAACCCAATCTCGTACGGGTCATCGCGGTCAGCGCCCGCATGTCGGTGTCCTTCTCGTACCGCCAGTAGGTGTTCTCCGAGAGGACGTGTCCCCCGGCGTCGCGCAGCTCCAGGCGTACGAGATGAAGAGGGTGACCCACCGGCGCCGCGAGCGAGAACGCGGGTCTGGTCGCCGAAGGCGCGACCTCGACGCGCTGCCGCAGGGTGGTGCCCAGCTGGCGGCCGGCGAGGTCGTAGTGGCGGGCCGTGATGTCGCCGGCCAGCGGCGTCGTCGTGTGGTTGACCGCGCGGACCTGCCACGTCGCGGGATCGGCCTGCACATGGCGCGGTTCGCAGGCCTTGCGCGAGCCGTAGTAGGCGCCGTTCACGTCGAGGTCGTAGTCGTAGGTCTGCCACACCGTGCTGTACCAGGCCGGATGCGACATCCACAGCAGCAGCGCGGTGGCGTCGTCCCAGAGGTTCGCGTTCCAGGCCTCGAACATCGCCCGGTGCGACTCGTAATTAACAAACTGGGCACGGGCCGCGAACTGCTCCAGCGACGCCGACTCGCCGAGGCGCGCGTCGATGGCCGCCCGGTACGTGTCGGTGCGCTGGTTTCCGCGTTCCGACCAGTCGTGGTAGTTCCAGACCGCCGAGATCGGCCAGCCGGGCTCGTCGCCGACCAGGTTGCGCATGGTCTCCACGTGCGGGATCACCGGCATACCGATCTCGGTGTGGAAGCCGAACGCCTGGGTGTCGTAGGTGTTCTTGTCGTTGTAGGTGGCCGGGTCGATCCACCGGTAGGGGCCGTGTCCGCTGACGATCCAGCCGGCCGAGTTCTGGATGTAGAGGACCTCGGGGTCCTCGGTCTCGACCGCCTGCTTGAGCCCGGCGTCGACGATCGGCGGCGGGAAGGCCTCGTTCGCACCGCACCACACGACGATGCTCGGGTGGTGGCGGAAACGGCGGATAACTTCGCCGGCGATGTCGACGTATCCGGGCGGGTTCGGCTGGAAGCCGCCGGCCTGCCAGAAGTCGTTCCAGACCAGGATCCCGTTCTCGTCGCAGGCCGCGTAGAGCTCGTCGCGGTTGCTGCTGCCGAGCCAGTTACGGATCATCGTGAAGTTCATGTCGCGGTGCATCGCCACGGTCTCGGCGGTGCGGTGCGCCGGCACCCGGCGCAGCAGCTCGTCCCAGCCCCAGTTGCCGCCGCGCACGAAGACCGGCACGTTGTTGACGCTGATTCGCAGCTGCCGGATCGAGTTGTCCACAGCCTTCACGTCGGTCCAGTCGTCGCCGTCGTCCGACACCTGGATCCGGTAGGCGCGCGCGTAGGCCTGCTCCCAGGCGATCGCGACCCGGTCGAAGGTCACGCCGTCCCCGAGGTCGACCCGCAGCCACTCCCCGTCCTGATAACGCGAGGACCACCGGGTACGGGGGTTGCCGTCCACCGCGTTCGAGCCGGGATTCCCGTCGTCGCCGGACGTGGCGACCGGCCTCCGCAGCGCCAGATCGGGCCCGCCGTCGCCGTTGCCGACCGTCAGCGTCCACAACGAAATGCCCCACTCGGTGGCGCGCCGGTCACCGACGATCCGCACGTAGCGTGAGCTCTGCGGCGCGAACGTCTCCACCTGCAGGCCGGTGTCGCCGATCGGGGTCTCGTTGCTGACCGCCTTGACGTCGGTGAACGGCCCGTCCGGCGCCGAGGCGATCTGAATGCGGTAGTCCAGCGCGTAGGCAGTCTCCCACGCGATGGTGACCTGGTCGAACTCCTTGTCGGCGCCGAGGTCGACCTGGATCCACTCGTTGTCCTGATACCGGGACGACCAGCGGGAGCCGGGGTTGCCGTCGACCGCCTGCGTGGCGGGACTGCCGTCGTCGCCGCTGGCCGTGACCGGCTGGCGCAGGGCCAGGTCGGCGCCGGTCGCGCCGTCGGCGATCGAGAGCGACCACATCGAGATGCCCCAGCCGGTCGCGCGCTGCCCGCCCTGGATCCGCACGTAGCGGGCCTTCTGCCGGGCGAAGGTGACGTTCTGGATCGCGACGTTGCCGTCGAAGACCAGCGGCGGCTGCGGCGGCGGGGAGATCACGACCGGGGCATCCCAGTCGTACGAGAACTCGCGGATCCCGAATCGGGTGGCGCGCTCGTCGCTGCGCTTGCCGGCGACGCTCGCGGTCAGCGTCAGGTCGTACAGGTTGGGGTCGCCGTAGCCGTTGGGCCACCAGAGCCGGGGCTTGCGCACGGTGACGGGGTCGAAGGCGACGGTCACCGATTGTCCGGGCGCGACGGTAGCCGTACGCGTCAGCCTGGTTTTGTCGAAGGATGCCTGGACGGTGACCGTGGCCGGGGTGGCGCCGGCGTTGCGCACGGGCACGGCGATGGTGACCGTGGCGGTGTCGCGGGACGGCACCTTGGTGGTGATGTGCGGGTCGCCGATGACCGCGACGCCGGTGCTGCGCAAGCGGATGTGATCCCAGATTCCGGCCACCCGGTCGCGGACGGCGGGCATCCAGTCCCAGCCGGAGGCGGCGAGGTAGGTGGGCGAGTCCAGATGCAGATGTCCACTCTGGACGAAAGTGTTGCCGTCAGGGCCCTTGTCGCCCGGTGTGCCGGGGTGCGGCATCGGGGTCACCTTGACCGCGATGGCGTGGTCCTTCTTGCCGCGGAGGGCCTCGGTGATGTCGAAGGCGGCCCGCGCGAAGGGGTGAACGACGGTTCCCACCTCGGCGCCGTTGACCCAGGCGATCGCCGCGTGGTTGACGCCGTCGAGCTCGAGCCACACGTGTTCCCTCAGCGCGAAGCCCTTGGGGAGGCGGAGCTCGCGGCGGTACCACCAGGCGTGGCGGGAGAGGGCCTCGGGGATGTGCAGGTTGGCGAAGCCGGCCACCGGATCGGGAAGGTGTCCCTGGTCGACGAGGGTGGCGAGGACGGTGCCCGGGACGGTGGCGGGCAGCCAGTCTCGGACGTCGACGTCGTCGCCGATCGGGTTCTGCGTGAAGTCGTCGAGCGTCAGCGACCAGCCGGACTCCAGCGGGACGGTGCCGTCGCCGGCCACGGTCAGCGCGGGGGCGGGACGGGTGTTGCGGCCGGCCCAGTCGGTCCAGCCGGTGCGGTGCGGGCGGCGCGCGGGCGGGGTCCCGTACACCTGGAAGCCGTTGAGGCCCACCGGGTTCGTGGTGCTGCGGCGGGTGACGCCGAGCCGGACCCAGCGGGCGGTGACCGCCTGCTCGAGGGTGATCGCCTGCACGCCGCCGGCGCCGGCGGACTCCTCGTGGACCTTCTGCCAGCTCCGGCCGTCGGTGGAGATCTCCAACGCGTACGCCGTGGCGGCGCTGGACCGGATCTCGGTGCCGTCGGTCTCGCCGTAGTTGCCGTTGAACGCGGGATCGGCGGCGGTGGCCTCGAAGGTCAGGGTCACCGCCTCCACCCGGCAGGGCGCCTCGAGATCGACCGAGATCCACTGGGCGTCGCCGGGCGCGGCGCGCCAGCCCGAGCCGCGCACGCCCGGCTGGGCCAGCCCGTCGACGGCGAACTCGGCCGGGGTCGGTGCGTAGTCGGTGGACGAGACGGCGACCGGGCGGTAGAGGGCGAGGTCGGTCTTGTCCGACGGCGCCGCCGCCGCGGCCGGGGCGCCCGGCAGGGTGGCGCCGACGCCGATCGAGGCCAGCAGGGTGGCGCCGGTGGAGAGGAACGTCCGCCGGGACATGGGGAGCGGCTCAGGCATCAATGCCTCCAGAAGTGACAACGTTGTCAGGCTTCCGGCACGTATCGAAAAAATCAAGACTTGAAATGTAAGTTGATCTCACAGAAACTGCGCGACGCCGCCGGATGGCAGACTCCGGGCATGGACACGGCGTTGCGGGTGACCGGCGGCGGCGAGGACGAGCCGCTGCTGCTGCTGTTGCACGGGCTGGGCGCAACCGGCGACGTGTGGGCCGGGTGGGCGCCGGTGCTCGCGAGCCGGTGGCCCGGCCGCTGGCTGGCGCCGGACCTCCCCGGTCACGGCGGGTCGGCGGCGCTGCCGGAGTACACGTTCGACGCTCTCGCGGAGGCGGTGAGCCCGCTCGTCTCGCGGCCGGGAAGCACCGTCGTGCTGGGCCATTCGCTCGGCGGGGTGGTCGCCCTGGCCCTGGCCGCTCGCTTGCCGATGGCCGGGGTGGTCGGCCTCGGCATCAAGGTTACCTGGAGCGATGAGGAGCTCGGCCGCGCCCGGGCGCTGGCCGAGCGGCCGGTGACGTGGTTCGGCTCGCGCGACGAGGCCGTCGCCCGGCACCTGCGGGTGTCAGGCCTGGCCGGCCTGCTCGCCGACGACGACCCCGCGGTGCGGGCCGGCGTCCGCGAGCAGGACGGAAGGTGGCGGCTGGCGCTGGACCCGCGCGCTTTCGGCGTGGGCGCGCCCGACATGGCCGGGCTCGTGGCGCGGTCGGCGGCGCTGGTCACCCTGGCCCGGGGCGAGCACGACCCGATGAACACCGGCGAGCAGCTGGCGGAGCTGGGCGTACCAGTCGCCACGCTGGCCGGGCTCGGCCACAACGCCCACGTGGAGAGCCCGGACCAGGTGTTCAGTACAACCGTGACCAGGCCTGGTTAGGCGCCAGGTTGCAGGTGAACAGGATGACCGCGGCGCCGCGACCCCAGTCGGAGACGTCCAGGCACTCGCCCGGGTAGCGCACGTTCTCGAAGACCATCGCCCCCGGCTCCGAGCCGCGCTGCTTGAAGCGCTGCCCCGTGGTGCGGTCGCAATTCCACACCGTGAGCTGCTGGCCGTGCCCCGCCACCCCGTCGAGGCACTTGTTCACGCCGTTGTAGGTGTAGAAAATGTCGAACGTCCCGTTGCCGTAGCCCTTGTACAGCGTCCAGAACTGGTTGGCCCCGCCGTGGCACGGGTACATCTGCACCCACGGCCCGGCGCCCCAGTTGTAGGCGTCCAGGCACTTGCCGGCGGCGTCGGCGTCGAGGCTGCGGATGACCGGCACGGAGAAGGCGGCCGCTGCTCGGGCCGAGTCGGCCGGCACACTTGGCGGCGCGGCCGCCGCCGGCGTGGCGAAGGCGAGCGATCCGAGGATCGCCAGCGCGGCGAGGAACCGAGGAACACGCATGATGAAGCCCCCGTTCGTGACGCGGCGGGTGGGTTCCCGCCGTGTGGTCGCAGCGTGCGGGCAACCACTTCAAGCGGTCAACGAACGCGCCACCGGGCGAACGGATTTGCGGGTTCCCGCAACGGCCGTCACTTCGTACGGCGGAAGTCGGTGACGTCCGGAAGCTGCCGAAAACCCGCCGACACGTACGCGCCCACGCCACCGGCGTTGTCGCTAGGGGTACACACAGTCGCGCTGGACGACCCCATCTCCCGCAGGGCGGCGGCCGCGGCCAGGGTGATCGCCCGGCCGTACCCATGCCCGCGGTGATCGGGATGAACGCCGAGCGGCTCGAGCAGACCCGGCCGCCCTTCCCCCGCCGACCACACCGTCACCGCTGCGACCGCGGCGCCGTCACCGTCGTAACCGACCAGGCACCGGGCCCGGCGGTACGGCGGGGCGGCGGCCATCGCGCGCCAGCGCTCCAGGGTGAACGTCGAGGTCGGGAACATGGCCCGCCCCACCGCGACCCGATCGCCGACGTTGTGCCCGCCGACGACCTCGACCCGGAGCCCGCCGTCCGGCACCGGCTCGGTCAGCTCGCGAGCCAACGGGGTCCACGCCTCATCGGCCACCCAGCCGCTGCGACGCAGGAGATCGCGAAAGGCATCCCCGAAACGAGCCTCGACGGCCCGCACCGGATCCGCCAGGCCGGCCAGCACGCTGGCGGCGAACGCGGCGTCGCCGCCGACGCTCGGGGCGATACCCATGCGGATCAGCCCCGCTTTGTCGTCCACCATGCCGACGGCCAGGATCTCCCCGCCACGGCGCCACACCCGGACGGCGCCGGCCAGCGCCGGGGCGCCATGGCTCCAGTTCCATCCCAGGTCACCAGGGTGAAGCTGCACCGGCCCGCCGGTGTGCTGCCAGCCCGCCACCGCCTCGACGACCTCGCCCAGAGATTCCGGCGTCGCACGCTCCATCGAGATCGACATACGCCGACCCCATCACACCCCAGCGCCAGCGCAACCGGTTTTCACCCCGATTCCCGGCCTGGCCCGACCACCCGGCCGTCATCCAGCAATCCGCCGCGATACCGCGCGAGTCCCCCCGCCCGGCGCTGGCCACCCGCTCGGGGCGCCTGTTCCCGGGCGGCACCTTTGCTTCTGCGAAGCCGGTGAGTTCCGCTGCGCGCGCGGATCCAAACCGGTACGAGGAGGTGCGCGCGTGGTGCGTAATGTCGGGATGGTGGGGGACGAGACCAGCTTCGCGGCGGCTGCTGGGCCGCTTCGGCGGGAGATTCTCGCGCATTGTTATCGGATGCTCGGGTCGGCGGCCGACGCCGAGGACGCCGTCCAGGAGGCGTTCGTGCGGGCCTGGCGGGGCTACGACCGGTTCGAGGGGCGGTCGTCGATGCGCACCTGGCTGCATCAGATCGCCACCAACGTCTGCCTCCGGTTCCTGGAGCAGCGCGGGCGGCGTTTCCTGCCGGCCGGCCTGGGCGATCCGGAGCCCGACTGGCTGCCGCGCGCCCGGTCCGCGCCGGCGGAGACCCCGTGGGTGGGTCCGTTGCCGATGGATCCCGCCGAGGCGGCCGGGAACCGGCAGCGGGTGCGGCTGGCGTTCGTGGCGGCGCTGCAGCATCTGCCGGCCCGGCAGCGGGCGGTGCTGATCCTGCGGGACGTGGCGGAGCTGCCGGCCGACGAGGTGGCCGGCATTCTCGGCACGACGACCGTGGCGGTGAACAGCGCCCTGGTGCGCGCCCGCGAGCGCATCTCGCGGGAGGCGCCGGATCCCGACGAGATGAGTGAGCAGGTTGGTCCCGGCGTTCAAAAGCAGTTGCTCCGGTACGTGGAAGCGTTCGAACACGCCGATATCGGTGCGCTCGCCACGCTGCTCCGGGAGGACGTGACCCTGGAGATGCCGCCCCACGCCACGTGGTTCGCCGGGCGCACCCCGGTTCTCGGATTCCTCGGCCACCATGTGCTCCGGCAAGCGGGTCGTTTCGCGATGCTTCCGGTGACACCGGGCGCCAACGGGCAGCCGACCTTCGCCATGTATCTGGGCCGGGAGGCCCACGCGCTGCAGGTGCTCGAGCTCGATCGCGGCGGGGTCCGGCGGATCCACATCTTCCTTCAGCCCGAGTTGTTCCCGATGTTCGGGCAGCCGGTGATTCGGCCGGCCGCCCCGGATCTACCCAGCTGACCAACACACGCTGGGAGGAACGATGAAGTCGGTAGTTGTGGTCGGTGGAAGCCGGGGCCTGGGTCGCGGCGTGGCCCTGGCGGCGAGCGAGGCGGGCGCCCGGGTCACCCCGGTGGCGCGGGATCTCGACGGGATCGACGGGGTGTCGGGCGACGCCACCGATGAGGGCCTCGCCGAGAAGGTGCTGGCCGAGCACCGCCCGGATCTGCTCGTGATCACGGCGGGGGCGGTGCCGGAGATGCGGCCGTTGACCGCGCACACGTGGGAGAGTTTCTCGGCGAACTGGCACACGGATGTGCGGATCGCCTTCGCCTGGTTGCGGGCCGCGCTGCGGCTGCCGCTCGCGCCGGGCTCGACGGTCGTGATGTTCGGCAGCGCGGCCGAGCTGCGCGGTTCACCGCTGAGCGGCGGTTACGCGGGCGCGAAGGCCACCGTACGGCTGATCACCGGCTACGCGGCGGCCGAGGCGAGAAACCTGGGCATCGCGATGACGACCGTGCTGCCCGTGATCACGCCCGGCACGAAAATCGGCGATACCGCGATCCGGGCGTACGCGGGGAAATCGAATTTGACCTTGGAGCAGTTCACGGCGAACCTGCCGAATGCGCCGACTCCCGCATCGATCGGGCGCGGTGTAATGGGCTTGGCCGGGGCGAAGGAGCTGGCGAGCGCCTACGTCGCGGACGGGGCCGGTCTGCGGCCGCTCGAATAGGATCCGGCGTGCTGCTCTCCTAGCTGGGGCACCTTGACGACATGCCGTGCCGGCACGGTCGTGACCAGCCCCTCCGCGCCCCGCACGAAGCCGGCGATCCCCTCGGCGAACCGCTCCGGCTCCTCGACGTGGCCGATGTGCCCGCTGTACGCGAGAACCAGCAGCCGCGCCCCCGGGATCAGCGCGTGCAGCTCCCGGCCCCAGCGCAACCCGCCGTAGATGTCGTAGCAGCCGGTCACCACCAGCGCCGGCACGCCGATCGCGGGCAGCAGCGCCCGGTCGTCGATGACCTCGGGCAGCCCGACCGCGTCCAGGCCGGAGACGTGCGTCATCCGCAGCCGCGCCCGCAGCGGGCCGAGCTCCCGCTTGCGCGCCCAGTAGTGCGCCACGCAGGCCGGGAACAGCCCGCGCACGGCCGCGCCCAAGCGGTCGTCGTCAGCGAGCCCATCCAGCGACCGGATCGCGTCGAGCACCGCCGGCAGCTCCGGGTTCCACTGGTTGCGGCGGACGAACTGGCTGAGCTGGCGGGAGGTCTCGGCGATGTGCTCCGGGCCGTTGACCGGGGTGCTCGCATACAGGACCAGGCCGGCCAGCCGTTCGGGGCGGCGCGCGGCGTACAGCTGGGCGACGTTGCCGCCGTAGCCGTGGCCGAGCAGGAACACCTTCTCCCGGCCCAGGTGGTCGAGGAGGCGGTCGAGGGCCTCGGCGTACACGTCGCGGGTGTAGCCGTGCGGGTGGCCCGGCAGGCGGCCGGACTGTCCGGTGCCCAGCGGCTCCACGTAGACGACCGTCATGCGCTGCTCGACGGCCGGCATCCGCAGGTACTCCCAGCCGACCCCGGGCCCGCCCGGCATTGCCACGAGCACCGCGCCGCCGCGGCCGCGCACGTGGTAGCGCTGGGTGAGGCCGCCCAGCTCGACCGTGTGCGAGCCCACCTTCAGCGGGTTCATCGCGCACCGACGATGGCCAGGCGCAGTGACCGCAGCGCGTAGTGGGCGCGGGACTTCACGGTGCCGACCGGCACGCCGAGCCGCTCGGCGGCCTCGGCGGTGGAGCTGCCCTTGAGGTAAAGCTCGGCGAGGATGGCGCGGTGGTCGGTGCTGAGCGAGCCGAGCGCGCCGCGCAGCGAGTCGAGCGCGACCACGGTGTCGGTGGTCTCGTCGGCGTGCTGGGCGGGGACCGTGTCCAGGGCGTCGACCTCGACGGGCCGGGCGCGGCGGCGGCGGATCGCGTCGATGGCCACGTGCCGGGCGACGGTGAAGAACCAGCGCCGGGTGTGCTCGGGCTCGGTCGGCAGCGAGCCGAGGTTGCACCAGGCCCGGATCATCGTCTCCTGCAGGAGGTCCTCGGCGGCCGGCCGGCTGCCGCCGGTGAACCCGGCGAGGTAGCCGAGGAGCACCGGCGCGTACTCCTCGTGCAGCGCGGTCAGCCGCGCCTCGTCGGCCGCGGCGGCGCTGTCTGGAGAGCTGGTCACTGCAAGGCTCACGTCGATCCCCCCAAGGTCTTCTCTTGATGGAGTCCACGTTTGCCCACCAGGGGGTACGGGCGAGCCCGTGCGGCACCCTGGTGGACTCCCTGGGACGTACCGGGGATGCCCGCGCCAGGGTGTCAGCGGTCACGCGGCAGTTGCTGGATCAGCTTCTCCGTTACGACTGCAATGCGATCCGGCGATGACTCTCGACAAGCTGCGCGGTCTGTCTGTTCATGACGGAGATGACAGGCAAGATTCGGGTGGACATGACGGTGTCGCTGGACGGCTTCGTCGCGGGTCCGGACGACGGGCCGGACGCGCCGATGGGCGCCGGCGGGTTCCGGCTGTTCAACTGGCTCGACAAACGCAACGACCCCGGCCCCAGCGGCGAGGTGTACGCGGAAGCCATGGCCACCCGGGCGCTGATCTCCGGCCGCCGGACGTACGAGCTGGCCGGCCACTGGGGCGGCGACCACCACGACGGTGTGCCGATCTTCGTGCTGACTCATCAGGTCCCTGACCAGACGCCGCCGGGCACCGTCCGGTTCGTCACCGACGTCGCCGAGTGTGCCGCGCTGGCCCGGGCCGCGGTCGGGGACGGGGTCGCCATGGTGCACGGAGCGGGCGCGGCGCAGGCGCTGCTTCGCGCCGGCGAGGTCGACGAGCTGGACCTGCATGTGGTCCCCGTGCTGCTCGGGCAGGGCCGTCGCCTGTTCGACGGCCTCCCGGCGGAACCGGTGGAGTTCGAGCTGGTCCAGCCCCGGGAGGCCTCGGACGTCCTGCACCTGCGCTACCGCATCAAGCCGTCGACGGAGTAGCGGGCATCACGGCCGGAAAGATGGACGGAAACGCCCAGCCTCGCCATCGTTGGACTATACAGTCCAGTGAGCGGAGAGGAGACTTGTCGACATGACTGTGCTGGACATCCGCAAGGTCGGCGACTCGGTGCTGCGCAAGCCGGCGGCCGAGGTCACCGACTTCGACGCCGAGCTGCACCGCCTGGTCAAGGACCTCAACGAGACCCTGGCGGCCTCCCGCGGCGCGGGCCTCGCGGCCCCGCAGATCGGCGTGAGCCTGCGGGTCTTCGCGATCGCTCCCGAGCTGCCGGGCAACGACCTGAAACTCGACCACCTGGTCAACCCGGTGCTGGACTTCCCCGACGAGGAAACCCAGGACGGCTTCGAGGGCTGCCTGTCGATCCCCGGGATCTACCTCGACACTCGCCGCCGGATGAACGTGCTGGCCAAGGGATACACCAAGCACGGTGACCCGGTGCAGGTGGTCGGCGACGGCATCCTGTCGCGCTGCATGCAGCACGAGACCGACCACCTCGACGGCATCCTGTTCATCGACCGGCAGGACGCCGCCGGCCAGCAGCGGATCCTCGACACCGTGCGCGAGGCGTCGTGGTTCGAGGGCCTGGCCGCCCCCACCGTGAAGCTGAGCCCCCACTAGTGACGGGCCTGACCGCCAAAGGGGCCGCGACCAGGGACCGGATTGTGCGGGCCGCCACCGATCTGATCCTCGACCGCGGTGTCGGGGGCATGACCCTCGACGACATCCGGGCCGGCACCGCCACCAGCAAGAGCCAGCTGTTCCACTACTTCCCCGGCGGCAAGAGCGACCTCGTCTCGGCGATCGCGGCGTTCCAGAGCTCGCGGGTCCTCGAGGCCCAGCGCCCGTGGATCGACCACCTCGACACGTGGGAGTCCTGGCAGGGCTGGCGCGACGCGGTCGTCGACCACTACCGCGGTCTCACCCACAAGTACTGCTCGATCACGGCGCTGGTCAACGAGGTGGCGCCGGCCGATCCGCAGCTCGCGGCCGACGTCGCCGGGCACGCCGACCGGTGGTGCGAGCTGCTGGCGGCCGGGCTGCGGCGGATGCGGGCCGGCGGCCTGCTGCGCGCCGACGCCGAGCCGGATCGGCTGGCGCTGGCGATGTTCGCGACGCTGCAGGGCGGGCTGCTGGTGATGCAGGCGAAGGACTCGATCGAGCCGCTGGAGGTGGCGCTCGACGGCGCGCTGGTCATGCTGCGGGCCTACGCCGCGTAGAGCTTGACGAAAGGCGCCCCTCGTGGCGGTCTCAAAGGTGGCGCGCGCTCGTGCTCAGTTGTCGGCTGAGGTGATCAGCTGTTCCAGCCGATCGACGTCCTGTTGCGCGAGCCAGGTCTCGTCGAGCGCCGTGCCACCGACGCGGTGGATCGCCGCGCGCAGCGGCGCGGCCCACAGGTGCTCGATGAGCGCGACGGCGGCGGTGGCGCCGACCGGGATCGCGTCGGCCAGTGACCAGGTGGGGACTTCGCCCGATGCTGGGGCGTCGTCCTGTGGCCCGCCGAGGATGGCGGTCACGCGCGTGCCCATATCCGAGGGAGCGCCGGCCGGCGCGGGCAGCGTATGGATCGTCCCGTCCTCGGCCCGCGTCACCAGCAGGACGTCGAGCAGCCGTACGGTGCCTTCCCGGCGCAGCCGCTCCAGCTCCGCCATCACCTCTCCGGTGTGGACGAACTCGGCGAATCCGACCACCAGGACCTGGACCGGGCCTGTCACCGGCCGATCCGCCCGAGCAGCTCGTCGTACTCGGTGGCGGTGAGCACCCCGGAATCGCGCAGGTGGTCGAGCGCCGCCCGGTTGGCCGGCCCGGCGGCCGGTGGCGCGGTCGTCGGCGCCCCAGCCGGGTGGGAGGCCGCCCAGGCTTGGGCCGGCGTGAAACGGCCACCGTAGTAGGGCACGTTCCCGGTCATCCCGGAGCGGAGCAACTGCCTGGGTACCAGCAGCATTCGGGCCTCCTCCACGCGTCGCACCCACTATAGGGCGCGGTCGAGCTCGGCCAGCGTCACATTCCTCGCCCGCTCCGCGAAGCCCGCGGCGTGAGCAGAGGTCAGCTCCCGCCGATCGCGCCCGGCAAGTCGCGGCGCGACAGGATGCCGAGCTTCGCGAAGATCTTCCGCATGTGCCACTCGACCGTCCGCGGGCTCAGGAACAGCGCCTCCCCGATCTCCACATTGGTCTGCCCCGCCGCCGCCCGCCGGGCGATCACCGACTCCTGCGACGTCAGCGTGGTCCGGTCGCGCACCACCTGCCGCGGAATCCGGGTCGGCTCCCCCGCCGCCGCCAGCTCCCGGCCCGCCCGGTCCGCGAACGCCTCCGCCCCCATCGTGGTGAACGCCTCGTGCGCCGCCCGGAGGTGGGTTCGAGCCTCGGCACGCCGCGAGGCCCGCCGCAGCCACTCCCCGAACAGCAGCCGCGCCCGATACCCCTCGATCGCCGTCTCGGGCGCCGAAAGCCGCTCGATCGCCTCCCGATAGCTGTCCTCGGCTTGTTCCGCGGGCCCGGCGAGGGCATCGGCGATCGCTTGCGCTCCGAGCGCCCAAGACGTTCCGGCGATTTTCGTACGGTCGCCGAGCCGTTCCCGGGCGTCGGCCGCGATCTGGTGCTCCCCGGACCGGGCGGCCGCCTCGATCAGCTCCCCCAGCGTCCACGAATGCAGCCCGAGGTCCTCGTGCCGGCCCGCTTCGAGTGCCGCGTCCAGCGCCGCTCGGTGGTTGCCGAGTCCGTTGTAGAGGACGGCCTTGTGGTGGTGGGCCAGCGTGTGCAGCCGTCCGTTCCCGGTGGCCTCCGCGTCGGTCAGCTTCGCCGAGATGGCTTCCAGGGCGGGCTTCTCGCGCCCGCGGTAAGCGACCAGCAGCAGCCCACCGGCCTGCTGCACCGATCCCCCGGTGAGCTGGGCGACGGCGTCGACCTCGTCGAGGACGATCGCCGCGTCGGCCAGGCGTCCGGCGTACACGAAACTGCCGGCCCGGACGGCCAGGGCGGTCGGCAGCACCGAGAGTGTCCCCGTGTCCCGGGCGAGCCGGACGGCTCGCTCGCTCATCCGGCCCAGCAGATCCATCCGGAAGAGCTCCAGCGCCACGAACGGCGTCAGCCAGGTCAGCCCCAGGTCGTCCGGCCCCAGCATGTCGATCGCCTGACAGAGCAGCGGCGCCGCCTGCGCGCGCCCGTCGAGCACCCACGAAACCAGCCCGGCCAGCAGCAGGTCGGGGGCCTCCCGCCCGGTCCACGCGCCGCGGGCCGCCTCGGCCGCCCGCCGCAGGTCGTCCCCGCCGAACCGGCCCGCGTACACGGCCACGCCGACCGCCGACAGGAACGTGTCGCGTGCCGCCGCCGGGTCGAGCTCGCGCAGCCGGGTCGCCGCGGCCAGCAGCGGCCGGCCCGCCTCCCGGCCGTGCGTGGTCGCGAACGCCACCTGCGCGCGCAGCCGCTCGATGCGGGCCCGGTCCAGGTCGCCGGGCCGGCCCACCTCGGCCGCCGCCAGCAGGTCGGGCACCAGCGCGAACGATCCGGCCAGGAACCGGGCCCGGGCCGCCGACACCAGCAGCGAGCTGCGCCGGCCCGGGTCGCGGGTCAGCGCCGCCGCCCGTTCCAGGAACGCCGCCGCCGCGGAGCGTCCGCCCCGGTCGAGGGCCCGGCCGGCGGAGAGCTCCAGTTCCCGGGCAACCTCCTCGTCCGGCCCGGCCGCGGCGTGCGCCCGATGCCAGGCCCGCCGGTCGGGGTCCTGGGCGTGGTCGGTGACCTCGGCGAGCGCGGCGTGCACCTCGCGCAGCTCGGCGGCGCTGCCGGAGCGCCACGCGGCCGAGCGCACCACCGGGTGCGGGAACCGCACGCACGCCCCGATCTCGATAAGCCCTTCGCTCTGCGCCACCACAGCCGCTTCGTCGCCGACGCCGAGCTTCTCCATCGCCCGGCGCAGCAGCGGCGCGTCGCCGATCGGCTCGACCGCGGCGGCCAGCAGCACCTTGCGGGTGTCGGCGGGCAGGGCCGCGATCCGCCGGCGGAAGCCCTCCTCGATCCGGCCCGCGAGCGGCCGGGTGCTGAAGCCGCCGAAGCCGAACGCCAGCTCGGCCGGCGACAGGCCCTTGGTCAGCTCCAGCAGCGCCAGGGGGTTGCCGCTGGTCTCGGCCACGATCCGGTCGCGTACCCGGGCGTCCACCGGTGACGTCAGCACGGCGTCGAGCAGCTCCCGCGCGTCCGCCTCGGGCAGGCCGTCGACCCGCAGCTCCGGCAGCCCTTCGAGCAGGTCCTCGCCGTCGGTGTCGCGGGCCGCGAACACCAGCGCCAGCGACTCGGCGCCCAGCCGCCGGGCCACGAACGCCAGGATCAGCTTGGAGAGCCGGTCGAGCCACTGCGCGTTGTCGATCACGCAGACCACCGGGCGGGCCGCGGCGGCCTCGGCGAACAGCCCGAGCGTGGCCATGCCCAGCACCATCAGCTCGGGCACCACGCCGGCGCTGAGCCCGAACGCGATGCTCAGCCCGTCCCGCTGCGGCGCCGGCAGCCGGCCGAGGCCGTCGAGCAGCGGCGCGCACAGTTGCTGCAGCGCCGAGTAGGCGATCTCGGATTCCGACTCGACGCCGGCGGCGCGCAGCACGCGGTGGCCGTCGGCCCGGCCCGCTAGATGGTCGAGCAGCGCGGTCTTGCCGGCGCCGGCCTCGCCGCGCAGGATCAGCACCCGGCTGTGCCCGGCCCGCACGTCGCGCAGCACCTCGTCGAGGTCGTGCCGCTCTCGCCGGCGGCCGAGCAGGTCTGGTGTTCCCACGTGACACAGCCTTGCGAACGGGACCGGGCCGGCACATTGCCGCCAGCCCGACTTCTCCTCTACCGGCTAGCCGGTAGTGGGGAGCAGATCCCGGACGGCGCGGGCCGACAGAGCGATCTTGGAGACGAAGCCGATCGCGGGGCTGGCCTCGATCAGGTCCTCGTAGTCGTCGCCGGCATGCGTCGAAATCATGATCACCGGGGTCGGGTGCAGGCGCGCGGCCAGGTCGAAGCCGCTCTCGCCGCCCAGGTTGATGTCGACCAGCGCGACGTCGGGCCGCAGCTCGGCGGCGAGCGCCACCGCCTCGTCGATCCGCCCGGCGGTGCCGGCGACGACCAGGCCCTCCCGCTCGAGCAGGTCACGAGCCGCGGCGAGGAAATGCTCGTTGTCGTCGACGAGCAGGCAGCGCAGTGTCACCGGATCAGGGTGACAGCGCGTATCTGCTCGCGCATGCCTGCTAGCCCCACTAAACCGGCACCCGGCAGGTGATGGTCGTGCCCCCGCCGGCCGGGCTGCGCACCGCGATCGTGCCGCCCAGCGCCTCGATGCGGTCCATGAGCCCGACCAGGCCGGAGCCGCGCGACGGGTCCGCGCCGCCCGAGCCGTCGTCGCTGACCACCAGCACCAGCCGGCCGTCCTGCACCGACGCGTCGACGGTGACGACCGTGGCGCCGGCATGCTTGACCGCGTTGGTGAGCACCTCGGAGACCACGTAGTACGCGCCGATCTCCACCGGCTGCGGGAGCCGCCCGTCCAGCCGTACGTCAATCTCCACCGGAAGCGGCGAACGGCGGCCCAACGCCCGCAATGCCGGCCGCAGGCCGGAATCGGACAGCACGGCCGGGTGGATGCCCCGGGACAGCTCGCGCAGCTCGTCGATCACGACGAGCAGGTCGGCGGCGAGGTCCGGAAGATCGCCCTCCGCCGCCGTGCGCAACCGCAGCGCGAGCGCGACCAGCCGCTGCTGAGCGCCGTCGTGCAGGTCCCGCTCGATCTGCCGGCGGGCCTCGTCGGCGGCGGCCACGATCCGGGCCCGGGAGCTGATCAGCTCGGCGCGGCTCTGCGCGTTCGCCACCGCGACCGCCACCAGGTCGGTGAACTCGGCCAGCCGCCCTTCGAGGTCGTCCGGCAGCCGCCCCTCGCCCGAGCCGACGGCGATCATCCCCCAGAGCCGGCCGTTCGCGTGGATCGGCATCCCGACCGCCCAGACCAGCCCCTCCTCGGCGTACTTCTCGCCGCCCGGCAACTCCTGGAAGTTGTGCACCCGGGCGGTCTGACCGGTGCGGTGGATCGTCGCGGTGATCCCCTCCGGCGGGTAGCCCTCCCACACATGGCCGACCCGTACGTGCGGCCCGGTCGTCCCCTCGTTGGCCAGCAGCGTCGCCGACCCGTCCAGCTCGTAGCGGATCATCCGGGCGGTGCCGCTGCCGAACTGCCGCAGCACCTCCTTGGTCACCGCCGCGAACACCAGCTCCGGCGCCGAGTCCTGGGCGATCAGCACGGCCAGCCGGCGCAGCGACGCCTGCTCCTCGACCAGCGCCCGCAGCTGCTGCACGGCCTGCGCGTTGCCGATGGCCAGCTGCGCGAGGTGGATGAAGTCGCCGACCCGCGCCTCGGTGCCCTCGGGCAGCGCCGTCCGGGCCGTGCCGGCGACCACCACGCCCCACAGCCGGCCGCCGACCACGATCGGGGCGGCGAACACGACCCGGATGCCAAGCTTGGTGACCAGCGCGCCGAACGGCCCGTCCCGCAGCGCCGGCCCAGTCAGCTGCCCCGCCTCGCCGGTGGTGACCACCCGGTTCAGCAGCATGGCCTCGGTCAGCACGATCCGGTGCCCGACCGGCAGGTCCTCGGTCAGCCCGCCGAACGAGCCCACCACGGTCACCGACTCCGGGGGCTCGTTCAGCCGGGTGACGAACGTCGACTCGGCCCCGATCAGCCCCGCCAGCTCGTCGGCGATCGCCCCGAACACGTCCTCGGGCGCCGAGCCGCCGGCCACGAGCGTCGCCACCCGGCGCAGCGCGACCTGCTCGTCCAGCAGGTCGCCGTGGGCCCGCTCGGACAGCACGGCCCGGCGGGTCGCGGCGGTCGCCACCGAGCCGACGATCACCGACATCACGATGAACAGCCCGAGCAGGATCGCGGCGGAGTCGTCGAAGTCGCGCAGCGGCGGCAGGAAGAACCAGTCGAACGCCTCGATCGCCGCCACCCCGACCGGCAGCGCGTAGAGAATGCCCAGCGCCCGGGCCGTCGCCAGCACTCCCGCGAGCAGCACGAGGCCGAGCGCCACCGCCGGCACCTGCGGCACATGGTCGCGCAGCAACGAGCCGACGACGGCGGTGAGCACGAAGGCCGCGACCCCCGCGACGAGGGCGAGCGCGGTCTCGGCGTACAGGGGCAGGCGGCGCACCTTCACGAGGCTGCCACACGCCGGACGCCAGGCGGATCCTGATGGGCAGGATCACAGCGCGTCAATCGACAGACACCGTTGCGCGCAGCGGATATGGTGACCGCAGGTGTGCCGGGAAGCCTGGTCGGCGTGAGTGTTCGCCGTCGGCTGGGGGCCGCCATGGTCGTGTACGTCCTGCTCACCGCAATCGGCCTGGTCCTGCTGACCTGGGCGGCCGACCACCTCATCCTCGGATCGTCGCGCCTGGGCCGCCAGCTGCGGGTGAGCCCGGTGGTGATCGGGGTCGTCGTGATCGGGCTCGGCACCTCCACGCCGGAGCTCCTGGTGTCCGGGCTGGCCGCGGTCCGCGACGAGCCCGGCCTGGCCGTGGGCAACCTGGTCGGCTCGAACATCCTGAACCTGAGCCTTCTGCTCGGCATCGCCGCGGTCATCGCTCCGGTCCCGGTCGCGACGTCGGTGATCCGGCGGGAGGTCCCGCTCGCCGTCGCCTCGGTCCTGCTGTTCGGCCTGCTCACCCTGTCCGGACTCGACGTCCGCGCCGCCGTCGTGCTGGCGGCGGCCTGCGTCGTCGCGCTGTGGTTGCTGATCCGCTGGGCACGAGCGGACCAGCCGGAGCCGGCGCAGGACGTCCGCGAGCCGGCCGGCCGGTGGTGGGTGGAGCCGCTCCGCGCCCTGCTCGGCTTGGCCGGCGTCCTGGCCGGCGCGCAGATGCTGGTCGTCGGCGCGTCGGCGGGAGCGGCCGCGCTCGGCGTGTCACCGGCCGTCATCGGCTTCACGCTGGTGGCGATCGGCACCTCGCTGCCGGAGCTGGTCACCACCATCCAGGCGCAACGCCGCGGCGAGTCCGACCTGGTGGTCGGCAACCTGTTCGGGAGCAACCTGTTCAACGGCCTCGCCGGCGGCGCGGTGATCGGCTTCGCCGACCGGGCCGGGGTGGCGCACGGTCAGGCGACCCTGGTGATCGTCATGATGTCGGGCGCCCTCCTCGCCGGAGTGCTGCTGATCCGCGGCCGGCGCCTCACCCGCCGCGACGGTCTCGTCCTGGGCGTGGCCTACCTGGCGGCGTTCCCCCTGCTGCTCTCCGCGACCTGACCTACCGCGAGCTCACGTCGCGGGCCCAGGAGGGCCTCGGCCTCGATCCCGTCCGATCCCGCCCCGGATCGGTGACGAACGGCGCGGCGGTGCCCTCGTGTTCCACCCGCCACGGCGCCGGCTCGCCGTGCCGCACGTACCGCCACCAGTGCTTGGACCCCGCCGCGGCGAACGTCAGCACGAAGCCGGCCCAGTGCACCACCGAGGCCACCGCACCCGTCGTCATGGCCGCGACAGCAGAGCTCGCGGCGACCAGCAAAAGGACGGCGCCAACCCGTGGCGCCGCACGGCGGAACATCCCGGCGATCACCCGCGACATCGTACGGATACCACAGGCACCCGGTATTCAGCCGATATGCCGGAATACCCCGCACCGAACAGCCAGCCGCCCGCGGGTGTGCCGCGGCTCTTACCCGGGTAGTGCGGGGCGATGAAGCTCGGGCCGGGTGAGCCGGCGGCTGGTCCCTGGCGCGTCGAGTCGCTCGATGCCTTCGCCCGCTCGCTGGCCCGGGAAGCCGGAACGCCGGCCGGCCGCCCCCGGGTCATCGCCGTCGACGGCCGCGGCGGAGGAGGCAAGACCGCCCTGGCCCAGCGTCTCCACCGGGCGATGCGTCCGGCTGCCGTCGTGCATTCCGACGATGTCGCGTGGGCGCATTCGCGCTTCGGCTGGGACGACTTGATGATCGCCGGCGTCCTGGAGCCGCTGCACACCGGCAACACGGTCCACTACCGCCCGCCCGCCTGGGACAGGGACGGCCGCGCGGGCCACATCGACGTGTCTCCCGACGCGACGACGGTGCTCATCGAGGGCGTCGGTGTGTCCCGCCGGGCGCTGGCACCCTTCGTCGACGTCATGGTCTGGGTGCAGTCCGACTTCGCCGAGGCCAAACGCCGCGGCATGGACCGCGACATGGCCGAGCTGGGCCGGGATGTCGACGAGGCGTTGCGTCTCTGGGACGAGTGGGAGGCCGAGGAAGTGCCGTTCCTGCTGGACGACCGGCCGTGGCAGCGGGCGCACTTCATCGTCGGCACCGCTTCGGCGCTACCTCACGACGCGGAGACCGAAGTGGTCGTCAGCCGCGGCTGAACAGGGCCCGGTGCAGCATCTCCCGCAGCCGGTCCCCCACCTCGGGCCGCCCCGAGAAGGCATGGTCGGCGAGCGCCCCGCCCGCCATCGAGAACGCCAGCATCACGTCCTCCACTCCGACGCCCGGATGCAGCACACCCGCCTTCTGAGCCCGCGCGACCAACGGCACGAAGGCGGCGACGGTCCGCTCCGACAGCGACGTGAACAGCTCGATGTCCGCCGCCGAGAGAATCCGGGTCAGGCTGCGATGCTCGCCC
This sequence comes from Actinoplanes sp. CA-142083, assembly GCF_050942195.1. Classification (NCBI taxonomy): domain Bacteria; kingdom Bacillati; phylum Actinomycetota; class Actinomycetes; order Micromonosporales; family Micromonosporaceae; genus Actinoplanes; species Actinoplanes sp. CA-142083. Next base: position 3,686,681 of record NZ_CP192076.1, on the reverse strand, counting down.
TGCATCCCCAGCACGAAGTCGAACAGCACCACGACCCCGTCGTCCCGCTCCCGCAGCGAAAGGGCCAGCCGCTCGATCCGCGCGACGTTGTCCTCGTGCACCTCGGCCGCGAGTTCCTCGCGGCTGGCGAAGTTCCGATAGATCGTCGTCCGGCTCATCTCGGCCGCCCGGGCCACCTCCTCGAGCGGCACGTCATGCCCCCGCTCGGCAAACAGCCGCCGCGCCGCGGCAAGCAGACGCTCCCGGTTGCGGGCAGCATCGCGGCGCTGAGGCGGCATGACCGCACCCTACTGGGTTCATTTCCGGGCCCGTGCCGATGGTCACGCGCGATCGGCGTGCCAACGACCTGGGCTGCGGGAATCAAGGCTCGCCATGACCCTCTCCGAGCAAGACCTGCGGGCCGCCGTCGCCCGTGAGCTGCCCGCCGCCCGCGCCGGCCTCGAACAACTCGTCCGGATCCCCAGCGTTGCCTTCGACGGTTTCGACCCCGCGCCGGTCGACCGGTCCGCCGAGGTAGTCGCCGGCCTGCTGCGCGATCTCGGCCTCGACCCGGCGATCGTCAGCGCCGGCGGCCGGCCCGCTGTGATCGCCCACCGGCCGGCGCCGCCGGGGGCGCCCACCGTCATGCTCTACGCCCACCACGACGTGCAGCCGGCCGTGGACCGCCGAGGCTGGACCAGCGACCCGTTCGAGGCCGTGGAGCGCGACGGCCGCCTCTACGGCCGCGGCACGGCCGACGACCGGTCCGGCATCATGGCCCACGTCGCGGCGCTGCGGGCGTTCGGCGAGGACCTGCCGGTCGGCGTCGTCGTGTTCGTCGAGGGCGAGGAGGAGTACGGCTCCCGCACCCTCCCGGCCATCCTTCGCGAGCACGCCGGCGATGTGCGTGCCGACGTCATCGTGATCGCCGACTCGACGAACTGGGACATCGGCGTGCCGGCGCTGACCACCTCGCTTCGCGGCGAGGTCAACTGCTACGTCGAGGTGCGCACGCTCGAATCCGCCGTGCACAGCGGCATCTACGGCGGCCCGGCCCCGGACGCGCTGACCGTGCTGGCCCGCCTGATCGCCACCCTGCACGACGCCGACGGCTCGCCCGCGGTGGCCGGCCTGACCGGCTACGACCACACCGGCCTCGACTATCCCGAGCAGCGTTTCCGCCGCCAGTCGGGCATGCTCGACGGCGTCCGCCTGATCGGCGCCGGCAGCATCGCCAGCCGCAACTGGACCCAGCCCTCGATCTCGGTCCTGGGCATCGACGCGCCACCCACCGACGCCGCGCCCAACGCATTGGTGCCGACCGCAAAAGCCAAGATTGGCGTACGGGTCGCGCCCGGCGACGACGCCGAAGCGGCTTGGCAGGCCCTGCGCACCCACCTGGAACAGCACACCCCGTGGGGCGCCCAGGTGACCGTGACCCTGGAGTACGCCGGCCAGCCCAGCAGCCTGACCACCTCCGGCCCGGTGCACGAGGCCGCCCGGGCCGCCCTGCGCGCCGCCTGGGACGGCGCGGAGCCGGTCGACATGGGCCTGGGCGGCTCGATCCCCTTCATCGCCGACCTGCAGGCCCTCTACCCCGGCGCCACCATCCTGGTCACCGGCGCGGAGGACCCGTACTCCCGGACCCACTCCCCGGACGAGAGCCTCGACCTGCGCGAGTTCGGCCGCATCTGCCTGGCCGAGGCCCTGCTCCTGCGAAACCTGGCCGACGTGCGCTTTCACCCCTGACGAAGGAGGTGCGGGCCGAGATCGGGAACAAGACTGGGCGCTTGGCTCCGGATCGACGGCACGAGGGGGACAGCATGGACGCGCTGCTGGGGACGCTGGCCGAGAACGAGCTCGCGGTGGTGCGGGAGCTGAGGCCCGACCGGCTCACCAGCATGGACGAGGACGAGCTGATCGACCTGCACGCCCGCGCCCGCCGCCAGCGCGACAAGTTCGTCAAGCAGTACCGTCGCCAGGCCGCCGCGAGCATCGAGGGCGCCGGCGGGCGGGGCAAGGCCCACGCCCGCAACGCCCGGGCCCGCGCGAAGGCCGAGCTCTTCGAGAACATCCTCGCCGGCGTGAGCCGTCAGCTCGCGGTGGCCGCCCAGGCCAGCGCCGACGCCCTGCACGCCGAGCGCGTCGCCGAGGAACTGGCCGTCCCGGCCCCGCTTCCCCCGCCAGCGCCGCGCCTTGCCCCGCAGCGCTCAACCTCCCGCCCGAAGTCCCCCGACCTCCAGAAGCGCCGAGCCTCGACCCGCGCCACCAACGCCCGCCGCCAGGCACGCCGCGACAGCGCGTGAGCGTCAACGAGGCAACCCGCCGGCCGCCGCAGAGCCGCGCCGCCGCTGCTCTGCTGATCTGCCGTTCGCGGCGAACGGCAGATCATCAAGATCCGAAACGCCGACAGGGCACCACCCACCGGGCATCCTAGGAGGCTAGGCCAAGACGTGGGCAGCAAAAAAGCGAGGAGCCGAACTCCCCGCCACTACTAACGTATATCGCAACCCGGGGCTTGCGGCAAGACCCCGGTGATGGCTCAGAATCGTCGCCTAGGCCAAGAACCTGCGTAAATAGGAGCTTCGCGTAGTGCGACCGGAAATGACCACCAGCGTCTTCGACCTTCCCGCACGTCTCGCCGCCAAGGCGGACCCCGCGCTCACCACCGCGGACGAGAAGCACTTCGCGGCGATCGCCGCCAGCCTCGAGCACTCGATCGCCGACCTCACCCAGCGCCTCGACGCCGAGAAGAAGGCGCCCGGCGGCATCGGCCGCCGCGCCCTCGACCGCGACCAGGAGGTCCGCCGCCTGACCGCCCGCCTGCGCACCCTGAGCCGCTACAGCCTCGACCTGTGCCTGGGCCGCATGGATCCGGCGGACGGCGGCGACCCGGTCTACATCGGCCGCCTGGGCCTCACCGACAGCGACGGCGCCCGCCTGCTGGTCGACTGGCGCTCCCCCGCCGCCGAGCCCTTCTTCGGCGCCACCCACGCCAACCCGATGCGGCTCAAGGCCCGCCGCCGCTACCGCTGGACCCGGGGCCGCATCACCGACTACTGGGACGAGGCCTTCACCGCCGAGGGCCTCCGGAACAGCGCCGCCCTCGACGACCAGTCCGCCTTCATCGCCAGCCTCGGCGTCAACCGCTCGGGCCGGATGCGCGACGTCCTCGGCACCATCCAGGCCGACCAGGACGCGATCATCCGGGCCGGTTCGAGCGGCGCCCTGGTCGTCGACGGCGGTCCCGGCACCGGCAAGACCGTCGTGGCCCTCCACCGCACCGCTTACTTGCTCTACTCCGACCCGCGACTGGGCGAGCGCCACGGCGGCCTGCTCTTCGTCGGCCCCCACGAGCCCTATCTGGCCTACGTATCCGATGTGCTCCCCAGCCTCGGTGAGGAAGATGTGCAGACCTGCACGTTGCGCGATCTGGTCCCCGAGGGCGCCGTCGCGACCGAGGAGACGGATCCGGCAAGAGTCCGGCTCAAGTCCGATGCGCGCCTGGTCAAGGCGATCGAGGCCGCCGTTCGCTTCTACGAGGAGCCCCCGGCCAAGCCCATGACGGTCACGGCCGGCGATGCCGACCTCCGGCTGAGCGCCGCCGACTGGGCGGAGGCGTTCGAGGTCCCCGGTCCGGGCACGCCCCACAACGAGGCTCGCGACGAGGTCTGGGAGGAGTTGCTGACCGTCCTTACCGACCGCTACGAGGGCGAGGAAAACCACGATTCCGTACGGGCGGAGCTGGCGCGAAACCGAGAGTTGGCGACCGCCTTCAACCGGGCGTGGCCGCTGCTCGACCCCGAGGACATCGTCGCCGATCTGTGGTCGGTGCCGGCTTACCTGCGCAAATGCGCCCCCTGGCTGAGCGGCGACGAGATCCGTGCCCTCCAGCGCGCCGACGCCCGCGCCTGGACCGTCGCGGACCTGCCCCTGCTCGACGCGGCCCGGCAGCGCCTCGGCGACCCCGGGTCGTCCCGCCGCCGGCAGCAGCAGGACACCGCGGCCCGCCGGCACCGCGAGGGCATGGCCCGGGTCATCGACGACCTGCTGGAGGCCAACACGTACGACGACGGTGAGGGCCTCTGGACGATGCTGCGCGGCGAGGACATGCGCAACTCCCTGGAGGACGACACCGTGCTCCCCCGCGCCGAGCCCGACCGGCTGGCCGGCCCGTTCGCGCACATCGTCGTGGACGAGGCGCAGGAGCTGACCGACGCCGAGTGGCAGATGCTCCTGCTGCGCTGCCCGTCGCGCAGTTTCACCATCGTCGGGGACCGCGCGCAGGCCCGGCACGGCTTCACCGAGACCTGGCAGGAGCGCCTGGAGCGCGCCGGCCTCGACCGGGTCACGATGGCGTCGCTGACCATCAACTACCGGACCCCCGAGGAGGTCATGGCCGAGGCCGAGCCGGTGATCCGGGCCGTCCTGCCCGATGCCAACGTGCCCACGTCGATTCGGCGGAGCGGCCTCCCGGTCGTACGCGAAAGTGTCCTTGAATTGCGGAACATCGTGGACGCCTGGCTGGCCGAGCACGCCGAAGGCGAAGGTGTCGCGTGCGTCATCGGCGACGAAACTTTCCCGGGGACCGACCGCGTCCGGTCGCTGACGCCCGAGCTGGCGAAGGGCCTCGAGTTCGACCTCGTGGTCCTGGTGGATCCGCAGAGGTGGAGCGCGGTCGACCAGTACGTCGCGATGACGCGCGCCACCCAGCGGCTGACCATCCTAACCAGCTGACCACTCGTCGGCGGTTAGAAGCGGCACCGGATCGGGGCGCTCGACCGTAGTGCTCAGATCGATGCGGCGGCCCTCTTCGGCCGAACGAAGCAGCGCCGTCATCGCGTCGAGCACGTGCAGGGCGAGCGCGCCCGAGGCCCGGGGTGAGGATTCATTGATCTGATCGATCAGGCCGATGCCCCGGGCCGCGTCCACGTAGCCGGCCGCGATCGGAATCGGTTGCCACTCGGAGGCGCCCAGGGGGAAGACGCGGACCTCGCCGTCGAACCTGTTGGGGTCGGGGACCGCGAGCGTGCCGGTCTCGCCGTGGATCTCGATGGGGGCGGCGGTGGTGCGGACGGCCTCGAAGCTCGTGGTGATCGTCGACAGCGCGCCGCCGGCGTGTTCGAGCACGCCGGAGATGTGCGTCGGCACCTCGACCGGGATGCGCTCCCCGGCCCGCGGGCCGGTCTGGATGGCGCGGGCGTCGCGGGGGCGGCTCGCGGCGCCGGTCACCGACTGTATCGGGCCGAGCAGGTGGACCAAGGCAGAGAGGTAGTAGGGACCCATGTCCAGCAGCGGGCCGCCGCCGGGCTGGTAGTAGAAGTCGGGGTTCGGATGCCAGCGCTCGTGACCGGGCGTCACCATGACGGCCGATGCGGCGACGGGCCGTCCGACGCCGCCGCCGTCGATGAACGCCCGCGCGGTCTGGATCCCGGTGCCGAGGACGGTGTCGGGGGCGCAGCCGACGGTCAGCCCGGCGGCGGCCGCCGACTCGAGGATCGTGGACGCGTCAGCCAGGGACGCGGCGAGCGGCTTCTCGCCGTACACGTGAAAACCATGACCGATGGCACCCAGCGCAACCGACGCGTGCGCGGCGGGAATCGTCAGGTTGAGCACGGTCTCGACGCCGGTTTCGCGGAAACTTTCGAGCGGCAGGGCGCGCGCCGAGGGCAACTCGGCGACCAAAGCCGCCGAGCGGGCGGGATCCAGATCGGTCACCGCGGCGATGGTCACCCGGGGGTGGCCGGCGAGCGTCCGCAGGTACGCCTGGGATATGTAACCGACGCCTACGATCCCGACGCGGTGCGGGTCGCCCACAGCATGCCCCTCTCGATGACGGTGCGGACGTTCGGGTTCGCGAGGACGTCGAGGCTGTGGCCGGGGGTGGTGACCACGATGCGGCCGTCGCCCCAATGGCGGGTCCAGATCGCGGGCGAAGTGATCGGGCGATGCCACGGGTGCCACGGCCGGACCGGGTGGGTGGTGGTGGCGAGGACGTCGATCAGGTCGTCGTGCAGCACCCAGTACTGCTCGGTCTCCAGCTCGAAGTCGCCGATGCCCTCGGTGATCGGGTGCGCCTTGCCCAGTTCGGTAACGGTCACCGTGTATCGCAGAAAGTTGTCCTCCTCGGTGCCGCCGCACTGCGCCGGCTCCTTGCTCGGATGGGTGGCGAACTGGCCGCCGATGAGCTGCAGATAGTCGGAGGAGGCGCGGTAGGAGTCGGCGATGCCGCCGTGCCAGCCGGTGAAGCCGGTCCCCCGCCGCACCGCCGCCCGCAGCCCGGCGACCTGGTCGCGCTCGATCGTGGACATGGTCATGCACTGGACGATCAGATCGGTTTCGGACATCTCGGCGTCGTCGGCGTAGATCGCCGGGGACTCCTCGATCCGTACGTCATAGCCGTTGTTCTCGAGAAAGGGGACGAACAGCTCGGTCGCCTCGACCGGCCGGTGCCCCTCCCATCCGCCGCGTACCACGAGAGCTTTCACTCCTCCTGCCTACCAGATCTTCCCATAGATAGACATTTCTCGATGCGAGGACTACTTTGCCGGGAAAGCGCTTGCCTATCACCCACCGAGTAGGGGAACGCGAGAAATGAAACGTGTCAGCATCCTCGCCGCCGCGGTCGTCCTCGCCGCGGCCGGCTCCACCGCCGTCGCGGTCGGGCCCACCGCCTTCGCGGCCACCACCGACGGCCTCGCCCCCAAAGGCCTCGCCGCCGGGACCACCACCGGCCTCGCCGCCGGGACCACCACCGGTCTCGCCGCCGAGGCCACCACCGGTCTCGCCGCGGGAGCCTCCTCCGCGGGGACCACCGAAAACCTGGACCGCGGCCTGATCAGCATGCGGTCCACCAAGGGCAACTTCCTGTCCTGGCGACTGCTCGCCTCCGATCCGGCGGGCGCCTCGTTCGACGTCTACCGCGACGGCGTACGCGTCACCACGACAACCCGGACGAACTTCACCGACGCCGGCGGGGCCGCCTCCGCCGCCTACCGCGTCGTGCCGTCCGGCGCCTCCACGCTGGCGGCCGCCGCGCCCACCGCCACCCTGGCCGCGAGCTCGATGGACGTCCCCATCCAGATCCCGTCCGGCGGCACCACCCCCGACGGCGTGTCGTACACGTACTCGGCCAACGACGCCTCCGTCGGCGACCTCGACGGCGACGGCGCCTACGAGATCGTGCTCAAGTGGGACCCGTCCAACGCCAAGGACAACTCGCAGTCGGGCTACACGGGCAACGTGTTCGTCGACGCGTACAAGCTCAACGGCACCCGTCTTTGGCGCATCGACCTGGGCCGCAACATCCGGGCGGGCGCCCACTACACCCAGTTCCAGGTGTTCGACTACGACGGCGACGGCAAGGCCGAGGTCGCCATGAAGACCGCCGACGGCACCAAGGACGGCACCGGCGTGGTCATCGGCAGCTCGTCCGCCGACTACCGGAACTCCTCCGGCTATGTGCTTTCCGGCCCCGAGTTCCTGACGGTCTTCAACGGCCAGACGGGCAAGGCGATGTCGACCGTCAACTACCTGGTGGCGCGCGGCACCGTTTCGGCCTGGGGTGACTCGTACGGGAATCGGGTCGATCGTTTCCTGGCCGGCACGGCCTATATCAACGGCTCCTACCCCAGCCTGATCACCGCCCGCGGCTACTACACGCGCAGCACGATCAGCGCCTGGGACTTCCGCAACGGCACGCTGACCCGCAAGTGGACCTTCGACAGCAACTCGTCCACCAACGGCTCCAAGTGGACCGGCCAGGGCAACCACCAGCTGTCCATCGCCGACGTCGACAGCGACGGCCGCGACGAGATCATCTACGGCTCGATGGCGATCGACGACAACGGCGCCGGCCTGTGGGTCAACGGCCAGGGCCACGGCGACGCCATGCACGTCGGCAACCTGATCCCGTCGCGCTCCGGCCTGGAGGAGTTCCACGTCGACGAGAACACCGGCAGCCTCGCCGCGTGGATGGCCGACGCCCGCACCGGCGCCATAATCTGGTCGAACCCGTCCTGCGGCTGCGACAACGGCCGCGGCGTCTCCGACGACATCTACGCCGGCAGCCCCGGCGCCGAGTCCTGGTCGTCGGCGGTCTCCGGCCTCTACAGCAGCACCGGCCAGAACATCGGCCGCAAGCCGTCGAGCGCCAACTTCGTCATCTGGTGGGACGGCGACGCCCAGCGCGAGCTGCTGGACGGCACCCACATCGACAAGTACGGCACGAGCGCGGACACCCGCCTGCTCACCGCGAGCGGCGTCCACTCCAACAACGGCACGAAGTCCACCCCGAGCCTGCAGGCCGACATCCTCGGCGACTGGCGCGAGGAGGTCATCTGGCCCACGACCGACAACACCAAGCTGCGCATCTTCAGCACGACGGACGCCACGAGCATCTCCCACGTGTCGCTGATGCAGGACCGGATGTACCGCGAGGCGGTGGCCTGGCAGAACACCGCTTACAACCAGCCCCCGCACCCGTCCTTCGCAATGAGCAACTGACGCCTATCGCACACCGGCGGGGCAGGGACGACCAATCCCTGCCCCGCGCGCGGGGTGGCATCGGCCTATGCTCGCCAACGGCTGAGCGGAGGAACCCGATGCCCGAAAGCCCAGAAGAAGATTCACGCTCGTCCACCTGGGAAGAGGAACATCGGGCGGAGAACGAAGCGGACGCACGGCATGTGGAACGCAATCGCCGGTTCCGCGAGCGGTTCAACGGCGGAACCCCGAGCGACGCTGTCGTTGCCGAGCTCACGCGTGGCGATCGCGGAAGCAATATCGGAAATATCCTGCTGGACGATTCGACCTTCCGGCACGCCTTACTGTTCGCCGGCTGCGAGGAATCCAACTCGTTCGACCGCGTCGAGCTGACCGAGAATCGAGAACTGGCCTTTCACGCGATCACCTCTTTGGTCGAGGCGCTCGTTCTTCACGACCGAGTGGTGATCGGAGCGGACCTCGAATTGGCGACCGTGCCCGTCGGCGGGATGTTCGGCCTGGGGATCGACGTCTTCCGGTCGCTTCCACCGACAACCGAGAACGCACGCTTCTGGCTCCTTAGCGCCGCCCGGAGGATGTCCTTCGAAGCGGTGACGGAGATTCCGGAGCTGGCAGAGATCATGACCACCAGCATCGGTGAGGAAGTCACGACCGCCGGGATCGCTGCGAATCTGGAACGGATCACTGTGCGCGGATCGGAACAATCCATTCACAAGATCCTTCATTTGATCGAGAACGACAGCTTCTACCTTGACGGCATGGCCGGCCGACTCGAAGACGATCTGGATTGGCACACGCTGGGCCTCCGCGGCGCCGACGTCGTTGAAGAGGCCGACAACGCCATCAATCTCAATCTGGGCAGGTTTCACAGTGTGCCGCGCGACGGTGTGGGCGAGTTCTTCGCAGCGCACGCGCTTCTCCGGGCCATCTACTACCTGCTGATCGCCGACTATCGAGGACTTTCCTACCATGGCGACCACGTCCGCGCGGGCACCGTTCGTGCATTACTCGCCGGTGAGCGGCGGCGGTCCTTCGCCGAGACCATCGTCCGGGAAATCGAGGCCACCGAGGCCCGGCGCGACGAGGCGGTGAACGCAGCGCTCCGATTCGAAGCGTTCCCTGTGGCCCTGCCGCTGGTTGCCAACGCCATCCTGCAGCGCGCACGAAGCCGCCGCGAATGCATTGCCATCGCGTTGGAGGTGCGAGCGAGCCGGCAAGCGATCCAGTTCCGGCAATACTGCAAGGTTGTCGACAGGGCGATACTCGACGGCGATCGCCGGCGGATCGAACGGTCGATCGCCGAGCTGCAACGGTACGGTGTCCGGCTGTCGGATTCCATCGGCGTGGGTCCGGCCGGTAGTGAGCAGGCCGCGGTCAAGGAACTGGTTACCTACGCCTCGCCTCTGGCAGGCGCCATGTTGTCCGTGTTCCGCGCTCCGCTGCAAGAGGTGGTCAACCGAGTTCGTGATCGGAAGTTCGCCCTCCTCACAGAGCTCCGGGCATCGCAGCGAGGCGCGGTGGCGCGTCGCCGGTTCGACGACCTCTGGGCGTCGCTTCCTCCGTCGCCGCCCGGATGGCCACGTGGGCGAGACTTCCGGAAACGCCGGGGATGGTAGGAAGCAGGTCAGTGGGGCCGCCTCGCTCCGCCGTAGAGATGCACGCGGTCGTCGACGTCGAAGTCCGGCCCGCCGGGCTCGTTGCCGACCCGGATCACCCAGTCCTCGTAGAACCAGCTCGGGTCGCATTGGCATTGAGTGACCCTGAACCGGAAGTTCGCCCGGTAGCGCCCCACCTGCCCCGGCGCCAGCGTGAACAGGCGGCCCTTGCCGCGATCGCGGGGGTAGGCCGCCTGGCTGGGCAGACGTTCCACGATCACGGCGGAGTCCTCGATCGTGAGCCACAGGCCGATCTCGCGGGCCGCCTCGACCCCACCGCCGAGCGTCCTGTCCTGCCGCCGATAACCAACCGCTTCATCGAACAGCACATCGTGTACGGCCACGTCGCCCACCGGGAGCGCGGCCGGAAGGACCACCGAGCGATTCAGGCCACGGCGAAGGTTGGCGTGCTGAACGCCGCGTGACGCCGCGCCCCACCGCACCCGTACGCGCTGAATGGTGATCACGTTGCCACGATGACGTGTCGGCGGACCGTTCGCCAGCTCTTATCCTGATCCGATGCAGGCGCCGCGACGCGCCAGGGAGCTCGGCACAGTCGTGGGCTCGATGGCGACCGGGCCGCTCAATGCCATCAGCGACGTCGAAGGCGTCCGGGTCGGGCACACCACGCTTGTCGAGGGCGACAGCATCCGGACCGGCGTCACGGCCGTCGTGCCCGACCGGCTGGCCCTGGCGGCCGGCCTGTTCGTCGGCAACGGGTACGGCAAGATGGTGGGGTCGACGCAGCTGGCCGAGCTGGGCGAGATCGAGACGCCGGTGCTGCTGACCGCCACGCTCTCCACGTTCCGGGTGGCCGACGCGGTCATCACCTACATGCTCGGCCGGCCGGGCCGCGAATCGGTGCGGTCGCTCAATCCCGTGGTGGCCGAGACCAACGACGGCTTTCTCTCCGACATCCGCGCCCGGCCGATAACCGCCGAGCACGTGTTCGCCGCGCTCGACGGCGCCACGGACGGCCTCCCCGCCGAAGGGGCCGTCGGCGCGGGCACCGGCACCGTCGCGCTCGGTTTCAAGGGCGGCATCGGCACGGCGTCCCGGCTGGCGCCGACCTCGCACGGCCCGGTGACGGTCGGGGCGCTGGTCCAGTCGAACTTCTCCGGGGTGCTCCGGGTGCTCGGCACGCCCGTACCGTCGCAGGCCCCGCACCCGGACGGAAACTCCTGCGTCATCGTCGTCGCCACCGACGGGCGCTTCGACGCACGGCAGCTGGGGCGGCTGGCCCGCCGCGCCGTGTTCGCGATGGGCCGGGTGGGCGCCGACTTCGCCGGCGGCAGCGGCGACTACGCGATCGCCTTCACCACCGCCCCGCGCGACCAGCCCGCGGCGCCCGAGTCCGACCTCGAACCCGCCTTCGCCGCCGTGCTGGAGGCCGTCGAGGAGGCCCTGCTGAATTCCCTGTTCATGGCAACAACGACGACCGGCTTCGCCGGCCACATCCGTTACGCGGTGCCACACGCCCGCCTCACGCCAAGCGCCTGAGCCGCGTGGCGGTCCGGCAACGGCGGATAGCAGCCACCCGGCGTAGCCAACGAACGGATCGTCGCGCACACTTCTGCGCATGGCGGATGTGATGGTGCTCGGGGCCGGCGCGGCGGGTCTCGCGGCGGCGGCTCAGCTGAAGGCTCGCGGCGTGGACTGCGTGGTCCTGGAGCGTGGCCCGGGGGTGGCCGCCAGCTGGCGGGGCCGCTACGACCGGTTGCGCCTGCACACCATCCGCAGCCTGTCCGGCCTGCCCGGTTTCCCGATCCCGCGCCAGTACGGCCGGTGGGTGCGGCGCGACGACCTGGTGCGCTACCTCGAGGCGTACGCGGAACGCTTCAAAATCGACGTGCGCACGGGCACCACCGTGGCGGCGATCAAGCCGGGCGGCGATCGCTGGTCGCTGCGGCTCGAGGACGGCTCCGAGCAGTCGGCGCGGACCCTGGTCGTCGCGACCGGTTATCTCCACACGCCCGAGCTGCCGCAGTGGCCCGGCCGCGAGGACTGGACCGGAAAGCTGATCCACTCGGCGGAGTACCGCAACGCCAAGCCCTTCCGCGGCCAGAACGTCCTCGTCGTCGGCCCCGGCAACAGCGGCGCCGAGATCGCCACCGACCTGGCCGAGGGCGGCGCCGCGTCGGTGAGCCTCGCGATCCGCACCCCGCCGCACATCGTGCGCCGCGAGACGGCCGGCTGGCCCGCCCAGATGAACGGCCTCCTGCTGGGCCGCCTGCCGGAGCGCGTCTTCAACCCGATGGCCGCCATGATGGCCCGGGTCGAGATGCCGGACCTGCGGCCGTACGGGATCGACCGCCCCTCGGAGGGCCTGAAGACCCGCCTGCGCACCAAGCGTTACGTGCCGCTGCAGGACGTGGGCATCGTCCGCGACGTCGTGGCCGGGCGGGTGCGGCCGGTCGCGGCCGTGCAGAGTTTCACCGAGACATCAGTACGGCTGGCGGACGGCACCAGCTTGGAGCCGGATGCCGTCGTCGCCGCCACCGGCTACGGTACCGGCCTGCGCGACCTGTTCGACGACACGTCGCTGTTCGACGAGACCGGCGTGCCGCTGGTGCACGGCGGCGAGCCGGCCCGCCCCGGCCTGTTCTTCATGGGTTACGACGTGACCCTGGGCGGGATGCTCCGCCAGCTGGCGATCGAGTCCCGCCTCGTCGCCCGCGCCGTGCAGCGATCCCGCTCCTGAGGCGGCGCCACCCCTGCCGGACCAGGTCGGCGGCGGCGACGGCGGCCACCGCGTAGCCGGCCAGCCGCAGCCACAGATTGTGGTTCTGGGCGGCAAAGTCCGTACCGACCACGATGTAACAGAGATCGGCCCACCACGGAAAGAGGCGCCGCGCGGCCCTCACCTGCTTGAACGGGTCCCGGCCGATCGCCGTACGGAAGGCCGCCCCCAGCTGGACGCGGCTGAACTCGCCACGCCGCACCACCTCGGCGACCTCCGGCAGCACCGCGGCGACGGACGTCATCTCGCCGGCGGTCAGGGTGGCCACCAGCGGGCGCGGCGGGCCGGATCGCAACGTAAGGGTCACCCTCCCCGCCGCGTCGCGCGGCGAGATGGCCCACACGTCCTCCATGTGTCCGCCCATGAGGAGAAACCGGCTGTGACAAACGGTCATTCTGCCGGATGGCCGCGAGTTGCGCCGACCCGTCATGATCGGTCAAAGGGGGACAGGTCATGGCGCGATACAAAATATATTTCGGCCTGATAGCCGTCCTCGCCCTCCTTGCCGCCGCCGATCCCGCGCCCGCGCGCTCCGGCGGCGGATTCACCACCTACACCGACATCTCGTACGCGTCCGCGCAGCCCACCTGGTCCCGCGGCCATCTGCTCGACCTCTACATCCCGGACCGTTCCCGCGGCTCGGCGCGCCCGCTGCTGATCGTCATGGGCGGCAGCGGCTGGTATGGGGACGACGGCAAGGCGTACGCGAAAGATCTTGCGCCCTTCTTCACCGCCGCCGGTTTCGTCGTCGCCGGCGTCTCCACGCGCTCGAGCCGTCAGGCTCGCTTCCCCGCGGAGCTCTACGACGTGAAGGCGGCGATCCGCTGGCTGCGCGCCCACTCCGCCGCGTTCGGGATCGACCGCCGCCGCTTCGCCGTGATGGGTGACTCGTCCGGCGGCTGGACCGCCGCCATGGCCGGCCTGACCGGAAACGATCGCGCGCTGGAGGGTCGCGTCGGCGTCACCGGGTACCCCAGCGACGTCCAGGCGGTGATCGACCTCTATGCCCCCATCGACTTCCTGCAGATGGACGCGCACATGATCCCGGGCGCGTGCACGTCGTTCAACAGGTCTTTCGGTCTCACGTCCTGCCACGCCGACCCGCGTTCCCCGGAATCGGCGCTCCTCGGCTGCCCCATCGTCACCTGTCCGGCCAAAGTGCGAAAGGCCAATCCCATCTCGTACGTCTCGAGCACCGCACCGCCGTTTTTGATCGCCCACGGCGACCAGGACCAGCTGGTGCCGGTCCAGCAGAGCGAGCTGCTCTTCGACGCGCTGTCGGCGGCCGGCGTGCCCGCGACGCTCTACGTGACCCCGGGCGTCGGGCACAGCAAGGGCATCGTGTCGCCCTCGCACCCGCCGGCCGCGGTCTCGCCCGGCCACACCACCGGCCGCCCCACGCTGGAGACGATCGAGGTCTTCCTGCACCGCGCGCTCAGGCTCTGATCTCGCGGCCCTCCCCCGCCGGCCGCGCTGCCGCGACCGCGATGACGATGGCGAGCAGCCCGACGACGGTGCAGAAAAGGGTCACCCGGCCGTCGTCCGGGCCGTCGACGATGTACGGGTACGGCGAGCCGTGGGCATAGACCAGCACCTGATAGGCGTCGCGGTAGAGCTCATAGACGGGTACGGCCAGCGCGGCGAGCCCAGCCGCGGAAAGCACCGTCGCCAGCCACCGCCGGGGTCGCCCGGTGCCGCGCAGGCGATACGCGGCGGCCGCCGCCAGCAGCCACCCCGCGAGGACGCCGACCACCGCGCCGGCGACGGTCAGCGGCCGTACGGCGACGGCCTCCAGCGGCCACACCTCGGTGGCCCACATCGCCTGCCCGGTCAGGCCGAGCTCGGCGCCGCCGACGATGACGGAGCCGTCGCCCTGAAGCTTCAGATCCCCCTTGGTCGCCGTGTAGTCGAGGAACTTGGTCGGAATGGGCAGCAGCGCGTCGAACCTGGCCTTGGCGCTCAGATCGGTCTCGGGGCTCAGATCGGTGTCGGCGCCGGGATCGGGGTTGGCGAGGATCGCGCCGTCGGTCTCGCGGAACGACGTGATGCGCCAGCCGTCGGCCAGCAGCGCGGCCCGGGCGCGCTCGGCCGAGTAGTCGCTGGTGCCGTCGGCCCGCACCAGCGCGCCCGGCCCCTTCATCGCCGACGGCTCCCGATAGACGGCGGCCGGCGCCGGCATCCCGGTCATCGCCGCGTTGAGCGCGCGCAGCTCGCCGTCGGACGGGACGGCGACGGCCGTCTGCCAGCCCAGCCAGGTGCCCGCCGCGGCGCCGAACGCGCCCAGCGCCACCGCCGCGAGCAGGGCCGCCAACCAGGCGAGCGGCCGCCGGGCGGGCAGCCGGAACCGTTGCCGCAGCCCGCAGAGCACCAGGTGCGCGCTCAGCCCCAGGCCCGGCCGGCGACCCGACTCGGCCATGTCGAGCAGGGTGGTGACCATCTCGTCGCCGTGGCGGCTCCGATAGGCCCGCGGGTATGCCCAGAGCAGCCGGCGGTAGTGGCGCTCGCTCACCGCGCACCCCCGAAGGAGATGCGCAGCCGGGTCGCCGCCGCGTCCGCGTTGCGCCGCAGCCGCCGCACCTGCTGGGTGAGCGCCGCCGCGCCGGAGTCGGTGAGCCGGTAATACCGCCGCAAGCGCCCGCCGACCGCTTCCTCCCGCTCGACCTCGACCAGGCCCTGCTCGGTGAGCCGGTCGAGCGCGCCGTAGAGCGTGCCGGGCCGCAGCACCACCTCGCCCTGCGACAGCTGCTCGACGGCCCGGATCACGCCGTAACCATGGGCGGGCTCGGCCGCGAGGGCGGTGAGGATCAAGAACGTGGGTTCCTGCATGACCGAGGACACTATCTTCGGCGGTATATAACGTCAACCGTAGTATGCGCCGGGCCCCTAGGATCTCCGCTGTGGAGAAGGTCAGGGCACGGTTCGAGGTTCTCGACGAGCGCTTCGCGCGGGTCGGCGGCGACGAGTGGATGGAGCGCGTCTTCGCGGACGGGCGCTGGACGGAAGGCCCCGCCTACGTGCCGGCCGGGCGCTATCTGGTCTTCAGCGACATCCCCAACGACCGCGTGCTGCGCTGGGACGAGACGACCGGCGCGGTCGGCGCCCTGCGCGAGCCGGCCGACTACGCCAACGGCCGCACGCTGGACCGGCTCGGCCGGCTGGTCAACTGCGAGCAGGGCACCCGCCGGGTGACCCGGGTCGAGCACGACGGGTCGCTCACCGTGCTGGCCGATCAGTACCAGGGCAAGCGATTCAACAGCCCCAACGACGTGGTCGAGCACTCGGACGGCGGCATCTGGTTCACCGACCCCAGCTACGGCATCGACAGCGACTACGAGGGCCACCGCGCGGACCCCGAGCTCGACGGCTGCCACGTCTACCGGATCGCCCCGGACGGCGAGGTCCACCGCGTCGCCGACGACTTCGACCGGCCGAACGGGCTGGCCTTCAGCGCCGACGAGGGCACGCTCTACATCGGTGACTCGCGGCGCAAGCACATCCGCCGGTTCACCGTCACCGACGGCCGGGCACTCTCCGGCGGCGAGATCTTCGCCTCCTGCGACGCCGGCACCTTCGACGGCCTGCGCCTGGACACCGAGGGCCGCATCTGGGCCGCCGCCCACGACGGGCTGCACTGCTTCGCCCCGGACGGCACCCTGCTGGGCAAGCTGCACGTCCCCGAGATCGCCTCGAACCTGGTCTTCGGCGGCGCCCGGCGCAACCACCTCTTCATCACGGCCACGACGTCGGTCTACGCCCTCAAGGTGAACGTCAACGGCGCGACGTACCCCCGCTGAGGGCCGGCGGCGAGCAAGATGGGCGGATGACTGGTGACGCTCCCACCGTGCCCAACCCGCTGCAGCCCGTCGACGAGAGCTGGCAGCGCGGCCTCGCCATCGTCGCCCATCCGGACGACCTCGAGTTCGGCGGCGCGGCCGCCATCGCCCGCTGGACAAGACAGGGCAAGCAGATCACGTACGTGTTGCTGACCAGTGGCGAGGCCGGCATCGACGGGATGGACCCCGACGAGGCGAAGGAGACCCGCGAAGCGGAGCAACGCGCGTCAGCCCAGATCGTGGGTGTCGACGAAGTTGTGTTTCTGGGGCTGCCGGACGGCGTACTCGAATATGGGGTTGATCTTAGAAGGGCTCTTAC
Source organism: Actinoplanes sp. CA-142083 (assembly GCF_050942195.1). Lineage (NCBI taxonomy): Bacteria > Bacillati > Actinomycetota > Actinomycetes > Micromonosporales > Micromonosporaceae > Actinoplanes > Actinoplanes sp. CA-142083. The sequence continues at coordinate 3,669,650 of NZ_CP192076.1, read as the reverse complement.
CCGGGTGATCCGGAAGTACCAGCCCGAAATCGTCATCACCAACAACTTCCGGGACAGCTGGGACGAGGACGGCAACGCCCTCAACATGTCCGACCACATCGTGACCGGCCGGGCCGTGCTCGACGCCGCGCGGGACGCCGGGAACCGCTGGATCTTCCGCGAGCAGATCGAGGAGGAGGGCCTGGAGAAGTGGGGCGGCGTCCGCGAGGTGTGGGCGGGCGGCTCACCCCGGTCGAAGCACGCGGTCGACACCACCGACACCTTCGACCTCGGGGTGCAGTCGCTCGAGGCGCACGCCGCCTACCTGCGCGGGCTCGGCAGCGGTGACTTCGACGCCGAGGAGTTCCTGGAGGGCTTCTCGCGGCAGACCGGCACCCGGCTGGGCACCAAATACGCGACCGGCGTCGAGGTCTTCAAGCTGATGCTCTTCTAGACCGAGGTGGACATGGGGCCGCCCAGCCAGGCGGTCGCGTCGGTGAAGGCCGCGATCAGGTCGATGTCGCTGCCGGCGTGGTCGGCGTACGCGCGGTGCAGGTTGAGCACCAGCCGCTCGGCGTCGGCCCAGCCGGCGAACTCGCCCAGCTCGGCCTGGTTGGCGGCCTCCAGCGGCGACAGGCTGCGGGCGATGCCGTCCTCGGCGATCGCGAGGACCAGGCGGTAGTAGCGGCGGTGCTCGTCGAGGACGTGCTCGATGCCGGCACCGGAGAGCACGGGGCCGTGGCCGGGCACCAGCGTCGCCGGGCCCAGGCCGGCCAGCCAGTCGATCGCGGCGAGCGCGCCGGTCACCGAGCCCATGAAGACCAGCGGCGTGAGTCCCGAGAAGACCAGGTCGCCGGCGTAGAGCAGCCGCTCGGCGGGCAGCCAGGCGATCAGGTCACCGGTGGTGTGGGCGGGGCCGCCCGGGTGCATCAGCTCGACCCGGCGGCCGCCGACGTGCAGGGTCAGTCCGGTGGAGGTGGTGACGTCGGGCAGGCGGCGCGTCACCGGGCCCCAGTCGGGCACCGGCTGCCAGAACGGCGGGCAGCCGTCTATGACGGGGTCGACCCGCAGGCCTTCCCGCATGCGCTCATGGCCGATGATCACCGTCTCGACAGGCAACAGGCTGTTCCCGTACGTGTGATCGCCGTGTTGATGGGTGTTGACCGTCATCTTGATCGGGGCGCCGCCGGTAGCCGCCCGCGCCGCATCGAGGAAACGCGTCGTGCGCTCGGCTGTCGCGCACGTGTCGACGAGCAGCACGCCGTCGTCGCCCGCGATCACGCCGGCGTTGTTGATCCACCACGTCCCGTCGGGCTGCACCCAGGCAAACGTCCCGGGCCCCAGTTGCTGAAGCTGCGCGTCGTCCGGCGCCGAGGAGGTCATCCGCCGAGGCTACCGACCGCTACGCAGCCGCGATCACCCTGCACCCGTCCCGCAACCGGGCCACCATGTACTGACCGGATGCGGCATATCCGGGGCTTGCCCGCCGATCCGGTCCTTCGCGCGCTGGCGGTGGCCGGCGTGCTGATGGTGCCGTGGTTCCTTCTCGGGCCGGGCGGCGCGCTCTCCAGCTGGCTGGTCCAGGCCGGCATCGACGTCTTCACCGTCACGCTGGCCGCGCGCCTGTACCGCATGCCCGGGATCGGCCGGCACGCCCGCCATTTCTGGGGCGCGGTCACCGTCGCCATGGGCTGCAGCACCGTCGCCGACACGTACCAGACGATCCTGGTGGCGACCGGGCGCCCGGCCGGCGACGTCAGCCCCGTGCAGACCGCCTTCGTCGTCGGCGGCATGGTCATCGTGGTGATCACCATGCTGTTCCATCCGCTCGGCGGCGCGGGCCGGCAGCGCCTGCGGCTGTGGCTCGACGCGGCAACGGTACTCACCGCCGTGGCCGCGTTCCTCTGGTACTTCCTGGTCGCGGGCCAGGTCGCCGACCGTCTGCCCGCGGCCGCCACCGCCGCCGTGATGCTGCTGGTGACGTTCGGCCTGATCAAGCTGATCTTCAGCGACTCCGCCCCGTTCCACCGCACCGCCGGCTTCGTGGGCACCCTCGGAGTGACCGGCACGGCGATCGGCGCGCCCATTGCCGCCCTGCTCACCGGCCATGCCGAGTCCCGTTTGATCTACCTGTTCCAGCTGATCCCCTGCCTGCTGGTGCCGGTGAGCCTGCGCATGCAGGAGGTCCTGAACCGCCGCCACGCCGGGCGCCGGGTCACGCCCGCCGGTCAGGGTTTCTCCCGGCTTCCGTACGCGGCGGTGGCCGGCACCCAGGTGCTGCTGGTGGCGGCGCTGGCCACCTTCGATCCCGACATGCGCATCTGGGGCGTGGCGGCGGGCGTGCTGGTCAGCACGGCGCTGGTGCTGGCCCGGCAGCAGGCCGCGTTCCACGACAACGAGCGCCTGGTCACCGAGATCAGCGCGAGCCGCGAGTGGTTCAGCGCGCTGGTCCAGCAGGCGTCCGACCTCACGGTGGTCGTCAACGAGGACGACACCATCCAGTACGTGAGCCCGGCGGCCGAACGTGTCCTGGGCGCCCAGGCCGGCGCCGTGGCGGCGACAGCCCTGGCCACCCGGGTGCACCCCGACGACCGCCCGATCCTGGACGCCCTGACGGAAAGCCTGACCGACGGCACCGCCGAGGCCGACCTGCGCGTGACCCACGAGGACGGCACCCACCGCTGGCTGCACGTCATCGCCACGGACCTGCGAGGCAACCCGAGCGTCCGAGGCGTCGTCTGGAACGGCCGCGACATCACCGACGCGAGACACTTGCAGGACGAGCTACGCCACCAGGCAACCCACGACGCCCTGACGGGCTTGGCCAACCGCGTGCTGCTCCAGGAGCGAGTACGCGAGACCCCGCCCGACCGCCAGATCTGCATGCTCCTGATCGACTTGGACGGCTTCAAACAGGTCAACGACTCCCACGGCCACCACGCAGGCGACGAGGTCCTGGTAACGGTGGCCCGCCGCGTAACGGCCCTGCTGGGCAGAGCAGGCACAGTAGCCCGCCTGGGCGGCGACGAGTTCGCGGTGCTACTGCCAGCAGCCGACCCAACGAGAGCCCAGATGCTGGCAGACCTGATAGCCGCCGCGGTAGCAGAGCCCATCCAACTCAACGACACGGCCGTAACGGTAGGCGCAAGCGTAGGCGTAGCCTGCGGCACTCCTGCCGACGCCGACCGCCTGCTACGAGACGCAGACGAGGCCATGTACCGAGCCAAACAGTCCCGCCGAGCCCCAGCCTGACCCCGACCGCTTCCGCGACCCTAAAACAATTCTTTCGCGACACCCGCCCCAGAATTTGAAGTCTTGGCGCGCCCTCGCATAAAATGCTGTCACCGATCGCGATTGAATGCGCACCGGCCCAACAAAAATACGACCGAAATCCTCGCCGACACCTCCCGAAACCGCTCGATTAGCGCGACCCACCCGACAACCGAATGCTGCCGGCGATACAGCGAATCCCGCCCCGCCGCAGATCCCCGAGGCCCGCGCGCCCCCGCACGTCCCACGAGGCCTCGGCAGCCGGCACGCGCGTCGGCGCGGGAGACAACGAGGGCGTGAGCACGGCGCCGGCTGTGAGGACGTGAGCGCACGCGGCGAGGCGCGCGGACGACATCGGCGACGCGGGCGCAAGGGCGGACGCATGAGCGGCGATGCGCGCGCGTCAGCGCAGGCGGTGACACGGATGCGGGCGGCGACGCGGGCGTGAGCGCGGACATGAGCGGCGACGCGGACAGCTGCCGGGCGCGGGCGGCAGCCAGGTGGCGACGCGAGCGTCAACGGCGGCGCGGACGGTGCCAGCGGCGCGGACGGCAGCTTGGGTGGCGGCCCGGACGGTGCCAGCGGCGCGGACCGCAGCTTAGGTGGCGGCCCGGACGGTGCCAGCGGCGCGGACCGCAGCTCAGGTGGCGGCCCGGACGGTGCCAGCGGCGCGGACCGCAGCTTAGGTGGCGGCCCGGACGGTGCCAGCGGCGCGGACCGCAGCGCTGGTGTAAGCGCAGGTTGCGAGGCGCGCATCAGCGGCGGCGTGGACGGTCGCGGTCGCCTAGGCGCCGCGGGCGTGACCGCCGCTGCGGGAGCGAGCGCGGGTTGCAGCGCGGATGTGGGCTGCGACGCGGGCGTCGGCTGCAGCGCAGGTGCGAGCTCCAGCGCGGGGGTCGGCTGCAAGGCGGGCGCGGGCCGCAGCGTGGGCGTCGGCTGCAGCGCGGGTGCGGGCTGCGGGGCCGGCGTGGGGGTTTGGGGCAGCGACGGCGGTTGAGCTTGTGGTTGAGCTCGGTGGGCGGGAACCGTCGTGGGCGGCGCCGGCCGTGGATTGGCGGGGCCGTGTAGGTCGCGTAGCTTTCGCGCGTGGCGCTGGGTCAGGCCCCAAGCGCGATGCCGCTCGTGCATGCGCCGGAATGCCTCTGCCTGGGGTGAATAGCGGCGCGAGCGAGTGCGGTCACGCATTTCTGCCAATTGGGACTTGGTGAAGAACTCCAGCTGCCGCATACCGAAATTATTCCACCCCGGGAAATGCCGCGGTAAGCCCGAACAGGCGTTCGATCATGCCAATCTCGAACCGGGGGCGCTGTTGAAATCTTGATGACTTTTGAGGCTAGGCGACTTGGTGTGTCTTCTGCAGCATCGCGTCGATTTCGGCGGCGGGGAGGGGGCGGGCGAAAAGGAAGCCCTGCGCGTGGCGGTAGCCCAGCTCGTACAGGCGTTGCGCCTGCTCGGGGGTCTCTACGCCCTCGGCTACGGTGCGCAAGCCCATCGTTTCGGCTATGCCGGTCAGGGCGGTGACGATTGCTTCCTGCTGTGGGGTGCCGCCCAGGCCGTCCACGAAGGACTTGTCGACCTTGATGGCGTCTACAGGGCAGGTGCGTAGTAGGCCCAGCGACGAGTGGCCGGTGCCGAAGTCGTCCAGGGCGATGCTGACGCCCAAGTCCGACAGAGCGGTCACGGTGGCCAGGGCTCGGCCGCCGCCGAAGACCGCGGTCTCGGTGATCTCGATGGTCAGCTGGTGGGCGGGGACGCCGTGGCGGGCCAGGGAGGCGGCTACCAGGTCGGGCAGGCCGGGGTCGAGCAGCTGGCGCGCCGAGACGTTGACGGCGACCGAGTGCAGCGCATCCGGGCCATGGGTGAGCCGCCAGGCTGCGGCCTGGGCACAGACGGTGTCGATGATCCAGGCGCCTAGCTCGACGATCAGGCCGGTGTCCTCGGCTACGGGGATGAAGTCGGCGGGAGAGACTACTGTGCCGTCGGGGCGGGTCCAGCGGATCAGCGACTCCACGCCGGTCGGATGGCCGTGGGGGAGCTCGACGATCGGCTGGTAGAGCATGTGGAACTCGCCTGCGGTCAGGGCCCGCCGCAGGTCGGCGGCGATCGTTGCCTGGCGGCTGAGCTGGCGCTCGAGCGAGGCGTCGTAGCGGACCAACCGGCCGCCGGACGCCATGGCGGCGCGCAGGGCCAGCTCGGCCCGGCGGTACAGGTCAGCGGAGTGCACCTCGGCGGCGGCAGGACCGGCCGCGGCGGGACCGGCGGAGGCAGGAGCGGCGGAGGCAGGACCGGCGAAGGCAGGACCGGCGAAGGCAGGACCGATGGAGGCAGGACCGGCGGAGGCGACGCCGACGAAGACGTCGACGAGGACCTCGTGGCCGGCGGCCTGCAGCGGCTCGCTCGCGGCCTCCAGAAGGCGGTCGGCGAAATCGCGGGAGGAGTCGGGGTCCGCGAACAGCAGCACCCCGAACTCGTCGCCGCCCAGCCGGGCAACCAGCGCCCGGTCGTCGAAAGCGCCGGCGAGCCCGGCAAGGCGCGCCCCGTAAGCGATCAGAAGCGCGTCGCCGGCGTCGGGGCCGAGGCCGTCGTTGAGGGCGCGGAACTCCTTGAGGTCGATCAGCACGACGGTGCGTGCCCCGGGGACGGCGGCGGCGAAGTGGCGGCGGTTGGCCAGGCCGGTGAGGTCGTCGTGCATGGCCTGGTTCGCGACCGTGTCGAGGAGGGTGGCGTTCTCGGCGAGCGCCACCGCCTGCCGGGCCACCACTACGAGCAGCAGCAGCGTGGTGCCGCCGACCTGGACGAGGCTCAGGTGGCCGGTCCGCAGCAGGACGGTGGCCAGCAGAACGCTGGTCAGGCCGGTGGCGACCAGCGGAATGGCGGTGCCGCGCCGAGGCGTCGAGGGACGGGACAAAGCAGATGAAGCGAATGAAACGGATGAAGAAGAGCGCGCCGCCAGCACCCCGCACAACCCCACGAACGGAAGCACAGCCGCGCTCCCGTTCAGGTGCGGCCACGGGCTCAGCAGCGACATCAGGATCGTCGAGAGCGGCCCGCACAGCCCGACCGGCGCCAGCCACCACAGGGCGGCGCGCGGCACGGGACTCTGGCTGGCCGCCATGATCTTGACGACGACCACCACGCCGGCGACGGCGATCGCCATCATGGCGATGTTCAGCCACCACGCGGACGCGGTGACGCCGAACCGGTCGATGAACCAGCCGACGTACTGCGACGAGGCGATCCCCGCCGTCACCGCCACGACCGCCACATCGAGCACGGCCGTGGTCAGCTGTCGCCAGCTGCGGCCCCCGCCGGGCAGCCGCAACAGCGCCGAGATCGCCAGGATGGTGCCGATGACGTACAGCAGCAGGGTGCGCGCCCCGATCGGCGGCATCCCGGAGTAGTCGGTGGTGCCGACGTCGATGGTCTGGCTCACCGCCGCGACCGCCACGGCGCCCATGCCGTACGACAGGCGCCGCCAGAACGTGCGCAACGCACCCTCGGTGAGCGCGGCCGCACGGCGGAAAGCGACGACCGCGAGCGCGGGACCGCCGACGGCCGGGAGCCACACCACCAGCTTCGGGAAGCCGGCGCGCATGCCCAGCACGATCAGCAGGACGTCCGCGAGGGCCAGCATCAGGGCGCCGCGCGCGAACCAGCGGTTGTGCACCTCGCCCCCTCATCCCGCCCGGAAGAGCAGTTGTCCGCCAAGCAATAGCGGTTGTCTGCCAGGCAAGATCGGCAGGGAGAGGCCCGAGTTGACTGTGATCTGCGCCTAGTGAAGACGCACCTAGTGGCGGAAGGAGAAGCCCGCACCACGGAGCTTCGCCGAGCTCACCGCCACCGTCGGCGTGGCGATCTCGCCCCGGTAGGTCAGCGGCGGCCACCCGTGCGACGCGCAGATCGCGGCGAACGCCTCGCCGTTGGTCGGCGGGACCGCCGCGTCGGGCACCGCGTTGTAGGCGCCGGTCAGCTCCCGGCTCACCACGAAGTCGAGCGCCGCCGCCGCGTCCCGGTAGTCGATTCGATACAGCAGCGCATGCTCGGCGAAGGGAACGCTGCCGTTGAGCACCTCGTGCGCCATCTCGACCCGGCTCGGGTAGTCGATGTCGCGCGGATGCCCGTACACGTCGGGAATGCGCACGACCGCTCCTCGCGCCGTGGCCAGGACCGCCACGCCGTTTCCCGAGGGGCTACAACGAGTCGGGCACCACGGTCAGCCCCGCGCGGGCCACGATCTCCTGCAGCGCCGCGACGTGCGCCTCGAACGCGCGGCGGCCGGCCGGCGTCAGCCGCACCGCGGTGCGCGCCCGGCGCCCCACGAAGCTCTTGTGGATCTCGACGTAGCCCGCTTCCTCGAGGGTCGTGAGCTGCTTCGACAGCGCCGAGTCGGACAGGCCGGCGGCGTCGCGCAGGTACTGGAAGCCCGCCCACTCGGTCGCCGCCAGCAAGCTCACCAGCGACAGCCGGGTCGGCGCGTGGATGAGCTCGTCGAAGCCGGGTGCGGTCACCGCGACCCCGCCAGCGGGCGCGACATCATGAGCCGCCGCAGGAACCCCATGAGCATCGGGCCGCCGACCGCCAGCCCGATGGCGACCGGGATGCTCGCGAGGGTCGCCGGGAACGGCACGCCCGCGGCCTCGAGCGTCATCCCGATCCCGAGCCCCGCGCCGACCATCAGGGCACTGAACCCGAAGATCGCCATAAACCCCCGAACACCCAGCAGGGCCGCCCGGACCTGCACCCGCGCCCGCCGCACGACCAGCACGATCAAGATCGAGAGACCCATCGCGTACGAGACGGAGCCCAGCGCGACCAGCCACGGCCGCTCGCTCTCCACCGCCGCCACGAAGGGCACCATCAGAAGGCCGATCGCCGGCCAGAACCACGTCGGGACGGAGCTGGCGTCGATGGCCTGGGACCGGCGCACCCGCACCTCGGCGAGGGCGAGCTCGGCATCGATCGGATCAAGCATGACTCTCCCCTTTCCTGCCAGGAAAGTCTAAACCGATAGGAAACTACTTTCCAAGCCCTTCCAGGTGATCGGCTGTCTCCGAGGCCCAGTCCCGGATCGCCGTCATCTGCCGAATGCCCAGGTCCAGGGCATACCAGCCATTCCGCCCCGGCTTCGTCGGCGGGCTGTGCCGCTCGCGCTCCGCCTCCAGCTCCGCCACCTGGGCCGCATAGAGGGCCGCCTCCTGGCGGAGCAGCGGCACCGCCTCCCCGGGCGGCAGCAGGGGCAGCAGGAACATCCGCAGCCCCGACTCGCTGCGCACCCGCTGGCGCGCCTCGGTGGTGCGCAGCCACGAGTCCAGGGCGGACCGGCCGGCGTCGGTGATCGTGTAGACCTTCCGCCCCCGCGCGCCGTCGTCGGTGACGGTGGCGAGCTCGTCGACCTCCAGCTTGTTGAGCTCCGGATAGATCTGGCTGTGCCGCGCCGCCCAGACGTGACTGAGCGAGCCCTCGAATTGTTTGGCCAGGTCGTAGCCGCTGGACGGCCCACCGGCGGCCAGCATGCCGAGCAACGCGATCCGCAGAGACATGCTCCATACTTTACAGGTCATTTTTGACCTGTCAGTATCGACCTATGCCTCTTCTCCTGGCCGTCGTGGGCGGCATGCTCCTGGCCCTGCTCGACCAGACGATCGTCAGCACCGCCCTCCCCCGCATCACGACCGAGCTGGGCGGCACCGGCGGCTACGGCTGGGTGGTCACCGCGTACCTGCTGAGCATCACCGCGAGCGGCCCCCTCTACGGCCGCCTCTCCGACCGGTACGGCCGCCGCCCCCTCCTGCTCATCGGCATCACCGTCTTCCTGACCGGCTCGGTCCTCTGCGCCACCGCCTTCTCGATGCCGTCGCTGATCGCCTTCCGGGCGGTGCAGGGCCTCGGCGCCGGCGCTTTGATGCCGCTCTGCCTGGCGCTGGCCGCCGAGACGTTCCCGCCCGGCCGCCAGGGCGCCGTCCAGGGCATGCTCGGCGGCGTCATGGGCCTGAGCTACGTGGGCGGGCCGCTCGCCGGCGGCTACCTGACCGATCACGCCGGCTGGCGCTGGGTCTTCCTGATCAACCTGCCGATCGGGATCGTGATCCTCTTCCTGATCGCCACCCGCCTGCCCCGCGTCGCCGCGCCCGCCGCCCGGATCCGCCCCGACTACCTCGGCATCGCGTTGTTCACCGGCGCGGTCTCGGCGCTGCTGCTGGGCCTCTCCGAGACGGCGCTGCTGTTGCCCCTGGCAGCGGTCTTGTTCGTGGCATTTGTTCACGTGGAGCGCCGCGCCGCCGAGCCGTTGCTGCCGCTGCACCTGTTCCGGGTACGCGGCTACACCACGGCCGCCCTGGGCGCCTTCGGCGCGGCGTTCGGCCTCTACAGCGCGATCATCTTCCTGCCGCGCTACTTCCAGACCGCCCGCGGCGTCTCCGCCACCGACTCCGGCCTGCACATCTATCCCCTGCTGCTGGGGATGGTCGCCGGCAGCGTCGTGACCGGCTACCTGATCGGCCGCACCCACCGTCACCGCCCGTGGCTGCTGGCCGGGGCACTGTTCCTTGCCTGCGGAGCGCTGCTGGCCACGCGCTTGTCGGACACCACGTTGCCGGCGGGAATGCTCCTGATGGGCCTGGGCATCGGCCCGAGCATGTCCGGCCTGACCGTGGCGATCCAGAACGCCGTTCCGCCCACCCACCTGGGCACCGCGACAAGCACGCTGGGCCTGTTCCGCCAGGTGGGCGGCGCCCTGACCCTGAGCCTGGCCGACCTGATCCACCGGTCGGCGGGCGCGGGCCAGTCGGCCGGCACCGCTGCGATCCTGCGCCGGCTCCCGCCAACCGGGGCGGTGATCCTGCTGCTGGCCGCCGCCGCGATGCCCGCGCTGCGTACCCCGGCCACGACGGACGCCGACCCGGAACTCAGCGGCGCACTCCCGCCAGTCGTCAGGCAGAGTCGCGGGTAATGACCTCGCCGTGGGTGGGGTCCAAGCCTGTCGTGGTGAGGCCCAGAGCCGTGCGGGCAGCTCGCCGGCCGTGGGCCTCGGCGTCGATGTGGATCGTGGTCAGCGCGGGGGTGGCGAGCGCGCCGTACTCGGTGTCGTCGAAGCCGATCACGGCCAGGTCGGCCGGGGCTGACAAACCCAGATCCTGCAGGGCGGTCAGCGTGCGCAGGGCCGTGTCGTCGTCGTAGCCGGCTATCGCGGTCACCGCGGGGTGGTCGGCGCGGAAGGCCGCCAGCGCATCGGCGCCCGCCGGCCGGGGGCGCGGCATGACGAATGAGACCAGCGGCGGAATCCCTGCTGCCAAAGCGGCCTGGTCGGCGAAGCGCAAGCGGACCTCGCCCAGCGGCGGATCCACCGGGGTGGCCAGGGCGATGCGGGTGTGGCCGCGGGAAGCCAGGTAGCGGATCTGCATGGCGGCGTGTGCGGCCAGGCCGTCGTGCCAGCCGCCGCCGACGTCCTCGAGCTCGTGGCCGGTGCGGTAGATCTCGCCGAAGCGCAGGACCGCGCGGGGGCGGATCGCGTCGAGGATCTGCCTGGTCGCCGAATCGGTGGGCGGGCCGTGGCGCACCAGCAGGACGTGGTCGTGGGCCGCCAGCTCCTGGTCGAGGCCGTGGATGTAGCTGCGCGAATAGTTTCCCTCGAGGTTGCTCTCGATGTGCAGCACCACGATGCGCGACGCGCCCTCGCGCAGCGCCTTGGCCAGGCCGTGCGGTTTGTAGCCCAAGTTTCGCGCGGTGCGCAGCACCCGCTCGCGGGTGGCCGGCGAGATCGTCTGGTTGGGCGTGTCGTTGAGAACGAAGCTGACCGTCGCCCGGGAGACGCCACTGGCCGCGGCCACGTCCTTGAGCGTCGCGCGCGGGGTCTCGGTCATGGCTGCACGTTACCGGGGGTTGTCAGATCCCGAAACATGCCTGTAGCTTTCGTCACTAGCTCGATTTAGTGCTAGCTCGATTAAGTACCCCTTGACCAGGGAGGCAGCATGAATCTGCAGGACGGGATCGACAAGGCCGGCTCACCGATGCGGATGCTCTGGAAGCCGGGCGCGCAGCCGTGGAACCCGGAGGTCGTCGAGAAGGAGTACGTGGGCTGGCGCGAGGAGCAGAAGGCCTGGCACGAGGGCGTCGCGATCTCCGACCTCTCGCACCACATGTACGACCTGTTCATCGAGGGCCCCGACGCCACCAAGCTGTTGAAGGCGGTCACCGCGAACAACTACGAAAAGTTCGCGATCGGGCAGGCCAAGCAGATCGTCCCGGTCAACGCGGACGGGTTCATCGTCACCGACGGCATCCTGCTGCGCCGCGCCGAGAACGAGTACACGCTCAGCGGCGTCCCCGCCTCCCAGCACTGGGTGCAGTGGCACGGCGAGCAGGGCGGCTACGACGTAACTTTCCGCACCGATCCCTCCTCGGCTTTCCGCAAGGACGGGAAAGACCCCGCCCTGTTCCGCTACCAGCTGCAGGGTCCGCAGGCACAGGAGCTGGTCGAGAGCGTCTTCGGCGGGCCGCTGCCGCCGACGAAGTTCTTCCACACCGCCGACGTCACGCTCGACGGCCGCACGTTCCGGGCGCTGCGCCACGGCATGGCGGGCCAGGCGGGTTACGAGTTCATCGGCGATGGCGCGGACGCCCCGTACGTGAAAAACGCCCTTGTGAAAGCCGGAGAAAGTTTCGGGCTCGTGCACGTGGGGGCGCTGGCCTACACGACGGCGTCGGTGGAGAGCGGCTGGATCCCGTCGCCGACGCCCGCGATCTACACCCACCCCGGTCTCGCGGAGTACCGGCGGTGGCTGCCGTTCTTCGGCATCGAGGGGCAGCGCCCGCTGCACGGAAGTTTCTACTCCGACGACATCGAGGACTACTACGTCACGCCCTACGAGCTGGGCTACGGCCGGTTGGTCCACCTCGACCACGACTTCATCGGCCGCGAGGCACTGCAAGAGGCCAAGGATTCCGTACGTTTCCAGAAAGTCACCCTGGTCTTCGACAACGACGACGTGCGGGAATTCGTGGAGGCCGACAACGGTTTCGTGCTCAGCTACGCCCGCAACCGCATCGAGACCAAGGACGGCCTGGCCGGGACCACGTATCACACCGCGTCGCTCGCGCCCTACGACGCCGTCATCGCGCTCTCGCTGATCGACCTCGAGCACGCCACCCCCGGCACCCAGGTCGAGGTCGTCTGGGGCGACCACCCGGGCCCCGGCACGCCGGCCGGCGCCGACCTGGGCCTCCCCCGCATCCGCGCCACCGTGCAGCCCGCGCCCTACAACGAGCACGCCCGCACCCAGTACCGCAGGGACTGACAGCATGACCGAGGCACCCATCGCGAACGAACTACGGCTGCTGAGCGACTTCTCCCTGGAAATGACCGGCAAGGACGTCGCCGACCTGCAGCAGGCGGCGATCCCGGCCGGCACGCGGATCAACGTCACCTTTCTCGGCAACGAGGACCTCCAGATGCGGGTGGCCGCCGCCCGAGCGGTCAAGCTGCACGGAGGCGTACCCGTGCCGCATGTCTCGGCCCGGCGCCTGACCTCCGACAGCGAGTTGCGAAAGTTTCTCTCGGCCCTGCGGGCCGAGGGCGCCGCGGGCGAGATCTTCGTGGTCGGCGGCGATCCCAGCGAGCCGCACGGACCGTACGGCGACGCGCTGTCGGTGATCGAGTCCGGCGCGCTGGAGGAGTACGGTGTCGGCAAGGTGAGCATTACCGGATATCCAGAAGGACATCCCGATATTTCGGATATAAAGCTGTGGTCGTCGCTGACCGAGAAGCACGCGGCGATCTCCCGGCGTGGTCTCCGGAGCGAGATCATCACCCAGTTCGGCTTCGACGTCGACCCGGTCCTCGACTGGATCGAGACCGCCCGGGAGAAGGGCATCGACGCACCGGTCCGGATCGGGGTCCCGGGCCCGGCCGGCGTCCGCCGCCTGCTGCGCTTCGCCGGCCGCTTCGGCGTCGGCACCAGCGCGTCGATCGCCCGAAAGTATGGCCTGTCCCTCACCAACCTGATGGGCACGGCCGGCCCCGACCGCTTCCTGCGTACCCTCGCGACCGACTACCACCCGGCCCGCCACGGCGAGGTCAAGCTGCACTTCTACACGTTCGGCGGGCTGCGTGCCACGTCGGACTGGATCACGGACTTCAGGAACGGAGGGCTGACGTGACGATCACCCAGGAAGCACCGCTGCAGGCGCCGTCACTCACACATACCCACAACCAGGCCTCGCTGATCGTGCACGGCCGCGACCGCACCGGCATCGTCGCGGCGGTCGGCGCGGTGCTGAGCAAGCACAAGGCCAACATCGTGTCGCTCGACCAATACAGCGACAACCCCCACGGCGGGGCATTTTTCCAGCGTACGGTGTTCAGCCTCGACAACCTCAAGGCGGCGCTGCCCCACATCGACGACGACCTCAAGGCGCAGCTCGGCAAGGGATTCGAGCTCGAGTTCCGGCTCCGCGACATGTCCATCCCGCACCGGGTGGCGATCTTCGCGTCGAAGGCCGACCACTGCCTGCTCGACCTGCTGTGGCGGCACCGGCGGGGCGAGCTGCCGATCACCGTCTCCATGGTGATCTCGAACCACCCGGACACCGCCGGCGAGGTGCGCGCGTTCGGCATCCCGTTCTTCCACGTGCCGTCGGCCGGCCCCGACAAGTCAGCCGCCGAGACCCAGCATCTTTCGCTGCTCAAGGGAAATGTCGACTTCATCGTGCTGGCCCGCTACATGCAGATCCTCTCCGGGGACTTCATCGCCAAGGTGGGCGTGCCGATCATCAACATCCACCACTCGTTCCTGCCGGCGTTCATCGGCGCCGGGCCGTACGCGCGGGCCAAGGAGCGCGGGGTGAAGCTCGTCGGGGCGACCGCGCACTACGTGACCGAGGACCTCGACGAGGGGCCGATCATCGAGCAGGACGTGGTGCGGGTCAGCCACGCGCACACCGTCGCCGACCTGCAGCGCCGCGGGGCCGACGTGGAGCGCGACGTGCTGTCCCGGGCGGTGCTGTGGCACAGCGAGGACCGCGTCATCCGGCACGAGAACCACACGATCGTCTTCGCGTGAGGGGTCTTCGGTGATCAAGATCGACGGCAAGACGGCCGCCGCCCGGGTCCGTGCCCAGGTCGCCGCCGAGGTGGCCCTGCTGGACGACAAGCCCGGCCTGGCCACCGTGCTGGTCGGGGACGACCCGGCCAGCGCCGTGTACGTCGCGAGCAAGCGCAAGGCGGTCCGCGAGGCCGGCATGCGGGATCTGCACCGGTCGCTGCCGGCCGACTCCTCCCAGGCCGGGGTGGCCGCGGTGATCGACGAGCTGGCCGCCGACCCGGCCGTGCACGGCATCCTGCTCCAGCTGCCGCTGCCGGCGCACCTGGACCCGGACGCCCTGATCGACCGGATCCCGGTGGGAAAGGACGTGGACGGGCTCACCACCCAGAGCGCCGGCCTGCTGGCCCGCGGCGAGTACGGCCTGCGCCCGTGCACCCCGAGCGGCGTGATCGAGCTGCTCGAGTCCGAGGGCGTGAAGATGCGCGGGGCGCGGGCCGTGGTGGTGGGCCGCTCGGCGCTGGTCGGGCACCCGATGGCCGAGATGCTGACCCAGAAGGACGCCACGGTCACGCTCGCCCACAAGCACACCGTGGACCTGCCGGCGGTGACCCGGGAGGCCGACATCCTGGTGGTGGCGGCGGGCGTACGCGGTCTGATCGGCCCTGCGCATGTCAAGCCGGGCGCAACCGTGATCGATGTCGGCATCCACCGTTTCGAGGGCGGCCTGGCCGGCGACGTGCGCACGGCCGAGCTGGAAGGGATCGCCGCCCGGGTCACGCCGGTGCCGGGCGGGGTCGGGCCGATGACGATCGCCATGCTGATGGTGAACACTGTGCGGGCTGCCCGCTGGGCAGAGGAACACAATGGACACTCCATGACACCATGAGCGTCGATGAGCACGACGCCCTCCCCCGCCGAGCGGGCCCGTAACGGCATCCGATCCTGGGTTCGCGCGACCGGCTCCGGGGTGCGCCGGGCCACCCCGTACGCGATCCTCGCCTTCCTGTCCGCGTCGGCGGTCGCCCCGATCGCCGGCGCGGCGCTGGGCGCCCCCGCCGAGTATTCCGCCGCGCTCAACCAGCTCGGCGGGATGGGCAGCAACTACCTCGCCGACGCGCTCGCCTCGACGGCCGCCCGGTCGCCCGGGGAAGAATGGCGGGACGCGGTAGCGGAAGAACTGCTGGCCCGCCTGGAGGCCGGCGACACCGGGCTGCGGGACGAGCTGACCGCGCTGCTGCAGGCGGTCGGCGCGGTGGAGGCCACGCTGCTGGCCGCCGACGCGGAGAGCCGGCAGGAGTTCGCCGCCGCTTTCGAGAGCCTGCACGCGTTGACGGCCGACAACCGGCGGGTGCTCGACGAGATCCGCCTGGGTCTCAACCAGCAGATCGAGGAGCAGCGCCGGGACACGACGCGCGTGCTCGGAGCCCTGGCGGCCACGACTTCTCTGATCCGGTCATTGCGAGATCCCGAGCCGGAAATCCAGCCCACCCGACATGCCGGAAATATCAGTCCGTATCCGGGACTGGCGAGCTTCGACATCGGGGACGCGCCGTTCTTCCACGGGCGGGAGGAGCTCGTCCGGCTGTTGGTCGGCCGCCTCGACGAACACCTGCTGGGCGGTCCTCCCCTGGTTGTCGTCGGGGCGTCCGGCGCCGGGAAGTCCTCGCTGCTGCGGGCCGGCCTGCTTCCCCTGGTCGCCGCCGACGGCCTCGGCGCGGGCAGCGGCGCCTGGCCCTGGCTGATCATGACGCCCGGCCCCACGCCCCTCGCCACCCTGCGCGCCGGCCTCTCGCCCGACGGTCGCCGGATCGTCCTGGTCGACCAGTTCGAGGAGCTGTTCACCCAGTGCCCCGACCCGGCCGAGCGCGTGGCCTTCGTGGAGGCGCTCACCGCCGTACCCGAAACGCTTTTGATCATTGCCGTTCGTGCCGACTTCTATCAGCAGTGCACCGAGCTGCCGCCGATGGCCGCCCTGCTGGGTCCCGGCCAGGTGGTGGTCGGCCCGCTGAACGACGACGAGCTGCGGCGCGCGATCGCCTCCCCCGCCCGCGACGCCGGACTGCACATCGAGCCCGGGCTGGTCGAGGTGCTGCTGCGCGACTACGAGCCGGGCGCGCTGCCGCTGCTCGCGCACGCGCTGCGCGCGACCTGGGAACGCCGCGAGGGCGACACCCTCACCGTGGCCGGCTACCACGCGACCGGAGGCATCCGCCGGGCCGTCGCGGCGAGCGCCGAGCACGTGTACGCCACCCTGACCGAACCCGCCCGCGAGGCGCTGCGCGCGGAGCTCCTCGGCCTGGTCACGATCGTCGACGGCCTTGCCGTTCGGCGCCGCGCGGCCCTCGCCGAGGTGAACATGCCGGTGCTGCGCCCGCTGATAGCCGAGCGCCTGGTCACCGCCGGCGACGACACGGTCGAGATCAGCCACGAGGCCCTGCTCGACGGCTGGCCCCGCCTCTCGGGCTGGCTGGCCGACGCCCGCGAGGAGATCCTGCTGCGTCAGCGGCTGGGCCAGGCCACACGCGAGTGGCAGGCGGCCGGCGAGGATCCCGACCTCCTCTACCGGGGCGCGAGCCTGGCCGTGGCGGCGGGACACCGGGCGGAGCTTCCCGAGGCGCAGCGCCGCTTCCTGGCCGCCTCCACCGCGGCCGCCGAGGCCCGGCAGCTCGCCGAACGGCGCACCACCCAACGGCTGCGTCGTCTGGTGGCCGGGCTGGCGGTCGCGTTGCTGCTCGTCGTGGCCGGCGGCCTGGTAGCGCTCGACCAGAGCCGCCAGGCGCGCGCGAACGGGCGGCTCGCCCTGTCCCGCCAGCTGGCAGCCGAGTCCCGCACCGAGCACTACAGCGACCCGCTGTCGTCGGTGGACAAGGCGCTGAACGCCTGGCACACCTCGCCGACCACTGAGGCCCGCAGCGCGCTGTTCTACGCCCAGCAGACGACGATGATCGGCCGCCTGGGCACCCGCACCGGCGCGGGCAACGTGTCGGTGAGCTCCGACGGCCGGCTGGTGGCGGTCGGCTACCCGAACGGCGACATCGAGCTGTGGGACCCCGGCACGCTGAAGCGGACCGGCCCGGCCATGCGGCATCCCACCGTCAACATGCATTGGCTCGAGTTCTCGCCGGACGGCAAGTACCTCGCCTCGTCCTCCTACGACCGGCGGGGTGTATCCGTGTGGACTCTCGCGACCGGCACCCAACGCCGGCTCGACGCGTTCGGCGGGGTCGCGTGGCTGCCCGACTCATCGGCGCTGCTGGCCACGCGGAACGTCGACGACTGGGCGATCGGCGAGTGGGATCCGGCCACCGGGTCGCTGCGCCGATCGGTGCCGAGCCCGGTGTCGCCCGGCATCGACCTCGCGGTCAGCCCCGACGCCGCCTACCTGGCGGTGGCCGGGCCGGCCGGCGGCGCGCTCCTCGACCGCCGCCGGGTGACCACGCTGGCCCGCATCCCGGACACCGCCGCGGTGGGGTTCTCGGCCGACGACACGCTCTTCAGTTCCGGGCTGAAGGAACTCAGTCCGGTGGAAGCCCGCCGGCGGACGACCGGGTGGAAGGTCGAATACCTGACCGACTCGTCCGGCGCGCCGCCGCAGCCGGGGATCGGCCTGCGCAAGTTCGCGGTCACCCCGGACGGCACAGTGCTGATCGGAAGCTCGGTGAAGGGCGAGACGCTGCGCCTGACCGTCGGCGGCATGTTGAACGAGCTGGGCAACATGACCAACCTGCCCAACGACTACGGGCTCTCGGCGGATGGGCAACTGCTCGCCCTCGCCGGTACCTACGATCCGCCGACGCTCATGCGGATCGCCGGCCCGGCGCTCCCCCACCCGCAGGTCGTCGGCCATCTGGCGGTCGACCCGGCCGGCGGCTGGCTGGCCACCGGCTCGAACGATCCCGCGATCCGGATCTGGGACCCCCGGAACGGCCGGCTGCGCTCGACGCTGCGGGTGGCCGCCGACGACGGCCCACTCGGGCTGGCCTACGGCCCGGACGGCTCGCTGGCCGCGACCTTCGCGCAGGGTGGCCAGGTGCTGCTATACGACCGGCAGCAGCAGCTGCGGCGAACCCTGCGGCTCGACGCCACCCTCTACCCGGGCAACATCGCCTATTCCCCCGACGGCTCGATGCTGGCCGTCGTCACCAACCCGCGCGACACCCCCAAGCTGGGATCCGACGAGGTGCAAGACCGCGACGACGTCGACGTGGTGGTGTGGGACACCCGCACGTTTGCGAAGGTCACCGAGCTCCGGCTGTCCGGTTACCTCGCGATGCAACCGGCGTTCACCCCCGACGGACGGAATCTGCTGGTCACCGCCAACCGGGTGATCGACAAGTACCGGCCCGACTCGCAGAACGGCGCCATCTGGCGCTTCCGGGTGCCGGACTTCAGTCTGGCCGGCTCCCGGGAGTTGTACGCGGAGGCCCTGGACGAGATCACGGTCAGCCCCGACTCGTCCTCGTTCGCGGTCACGACCCGCACGACCGCACGCGTGTTCAAAGTGGACGGACTGAGCCCGGTGCGCGACATCGGCTCGCATCCGGTGGCGCTCAGGCGGGTGGTCTGGTCGCCGGACGGGCGGCTGCTCGCCACCGCTACCGACACCGAGCCCGGTCTGATCGTGCTGTGGGACGCCGAGACCGGTGCGAAGGTGGCCGAGGTGCGCGGGAACTCCAACAACTGGGGGCAGATCCGCTTCAGCGCCGACAGCCGCATGCTGATCGCCGGACTCAACGACTGGACGGTGGGGCTCTGGCGGCTCGACCCCGACGACGCGATCCGGCGGCTGTGCGCGGTGGCGGCGCCGGCGGACCGGGCCGGCGGCAAGGAGCCGCCGGCCCTCTGTGGGGATTAGCTACCGGCCGCGTTGGGATCAAAAGGGATCCCGGCCGGCTTGGAGACGCCGAGCAGGTATTCGAACGAGCCATCCTTGATCTTGATGGTGGCCGAGCCGAAGTCGGCGGCCATCAGCTTGTCGCGCAGCGCGACCGTCGGCCAGCCGCTCCAGTCGACCAGGGGCGGATAGCGCCAGTTGTGGTAGTGGTTCTCCGGCGGCTCGTCGTTGGTGTTGGCCAGCCGGAAGAAGTGGGTCGACGCGCCGTCCTTGTGGTAGACGACCTTCGGGTGGCTGCCGTCGAAGCGGACCTGCGAGCGGGTGTAGGTCACTTGGGAGCTGTGCTGGGTGGTCGTCACGTACTCGACCTGGTTGGACGACTGGCTGACCCAGGAGATGACGTGCTCCCAGTCATGCCGGTGACCGCCGAGACCGCTGCCGGCCACGGCCTGGTCCTTCTCGAAGTAGCTGGCGTACACGATCGCGCACCAGCCGTTGTTGCACTTCGAGCGGGCGTACGTCTGGGAGTTGTCGAGGTCCCACTGGTCGCGGCAGCTGCCGTTGACGGCGCCGGTGGTCTTGAGGCCGCCGTTGAGGGTGCCGTCGGGGCCGATCGCGGGCACCGCGTAGCAGCCGTCGGTGTCGTAGTCGTAGGCCGGGGAGAACGATTGCTCGTAGCCGCCGGCGTTCTGCGGGAGGTTGTGGGGAGGGTCGGCGAAGGCCGGTGTGGCGGGGACCACAATGAGGATCCCGGCGATTGCCGACGCAAGGACAATCCGGGCGGTGGGACGGGTACGGCGCATGAGTCGGTGACCCTTCGTCGCATTTCGCCGCAGTTGGCGATGATTACGGGATCGTGACCGGTCGAATCGAGCCGGGTCAATAAGATCCCGTTCCGGAACCAAAGGATCACAAGCGGTCACAACGGAACCGTTGCGCCCCAACGGCCGATTGACTATCGCAACGTGAAGATATATCTGTTTCTCTGCGATGTCGGCGCCCGGCAGCGCTCGTTCGTGTGTCATTCGTGTGTCCGGAGGAGTTGACGCATGCCGGGACAGCCCGCCCGAAGCAACGGCACGGTGCCCGCCCTGAAAGGCAAGAAGCAGAAGTCGCCTTTCTGGGCCAAAGCGGTCACCGCGCTCGGCGCGTTCCTGGCGGTGCTCAGCGTCAGCGGCATCGTGGGTGTCAAGTACTTCATGGGCCAGCTCACCCACGACATCCAGACGACGTCCAGCGTCCTCGACGGTGAGAGCGGCAGCAGCGTCACGGCGAGCGGCAAGCTCCCCGAGGGCGCGATGAACCTGCTGATGCTCGGCCTCGACACCCGGCAGGGCTGGGAGGAGAAGGGCGAGACGTCCCGCTCCGACACGATGATGATCCTGCACATCACGGCCGCGCACGACCAGGCGTACATGATCTCGATCCCGCGCGACATGATCGTGAACATCCCCGCCGACAAGACGCTCGGCACCGGCGCGCAGACCGGGAAGATCAACGGCGCGTACGCGATCGGCTCGGAGAACAAGCGCGGCTGGACCGGCGGCGCGAAGCTGGCCACCAAGACCGTGCACGAGCTGACCGGCATCAACTTCGACGGCGTCGTGGTCATCGACTTCGACGGCTTCAAGGGCATGCTCGAGGCCATGGGCGGCGTCTACATGTGCGTCGACAAGGACGTCTGGTCGAGCCACTACATCATCGTCGACGGCAAGGTGAAGTACGCCGAGGGCGCCGACCCGCAGACCGCCCCCAAGAACGCGCTCTGGTTCAAGAAGGGCTGCCGCAACATGCAGCCGTGGGAGGCGCTCGAGTTCTCCCGGATCCGGCACTCCTCCAACGGCGACTACGACCGGCAGCGCCACCAGCAGCAGCTGCTGCGGGCCATGGCCAAGAAGGCGACCAGCGCCGGCATCATCACCAACCCGACCAAGGTGGCGAACATCCTGAAGGCGGCCGGCTCGTCGCTCAAGATGGACACCCACGGCGTCGAGGTCTCCGACTTCATCTTCGGCCTCAAGGGCCTGGCCGCCGCCGACCTGATCCCGATCAAGACCAACGGCGGCACGTTCGCCAAGTCCTCCGACGGCAGCGGCGAGGGCGCGACCCAGGACACCAAGGACTTGTTCCAGGCCACCGCCAACGACAAACTCCGCGACTTCCTGGGCCAGCACCCCGAGATGCTCATCAGCGACGGCACCGAGAAATAACTTCCAAACCCTCGATACCGTACGAGCGCGGGCAGCCCCCAACCGCAGCAGCCACCGCCCCCGGCGCGCCCCGCGACCTCACTGCAACACCGGCAAGTGCCGCGACCGCCGGGCTGAGCGACCCACCACAACCGGCGCCGCCCCGCCCCCGGTGCGGCAAGCTGCCGGCGCAGCGCGATGCCACGGCGGTCGGTCGGGCTATGGCCCGTGCGCCTGGGCGGTTGCGCCACGCGCGGCCCGTCGCGGTGGCTAGTCGCGAAGGCGGAGAAGCCGTGATGAACCGCCGCTCGCCCCGCGCAGCGATTCATCAAGGTCACCTGCGGAAGCCGCTGGCAGCCGTGGCAAGGTCACCTGCGGAAGCCGCTGGCAGCCGTGGCAAGGTCTCCTGCGGAAGCCGCTGGCAGCCGTGGCAAGATCTCCTGCGGAAGCCGCTGGCAGCCGTGGCAAGGTCACCTGCGGAAGCCGCTGGCAGCCGTGGCAATGATGAATTGCCGCTCGCCGCGCGCGAACTTATCAAGGTCGCGTGGCGCTGGCAGCGAGGCGGCGTCACGCCGAGCGCGAGCCACCGAGCGAGCGCAGGGTGCAGGGGCCGGGCGCGGAGCTTGGGGGGCCGGGCGCGGGGCGCGGGCGCCGGGCGCGGGCGCCGGGCGCGGGCGCCGGGCGCGGGCGCCGGGCGCGGGCGGCGCGGGCGCCGGGCGCCGGGCGGCGATGATGAGTTGCCGCTCGCAGCGCACGCGGAATCATCAAGATCGCGCGCACCGGGCAACACAAGCGAGTGCGGCGGCCCAGCCATGATGAGTTGCTGCTCGCAGCGCACGCGGAATCATCAAGGTCGCCAGGCGAGAAGGATGGTGGGCTAGGAGAAGACGGTTGGTAGGTGGCTCTGCCAGCCATTCAGGATCGGGGCCGGGTCGGTGGCGAGGACGTCGGCCAGCAGGGTGGCGTAGACGTCGCGGAAGTCGGTGGTGTACTTCAGGTCGCCCTGGTCGAGGTCGGTCAGGCTGGGTGGCTCGCCGTAGAGGCCGCCCTTGACGCCCGCGCCCAGCAGGAACATCGACGACGCCGTGCCGTGGTCGGTGCCGTCGGAGGCGTTGGCGGTGACGCGGCGGCCGAACTCCGAATAGACGGCGATGACCACGTTGCGGCCGGCGTCGGTGCGGGACATGCGGTCGGCGAAGGCGGCCAGGGGCTTGTCGAGCTTGGTCAGCTGGGACTCCTGGGCGGTCTTCTCGTCGGCGTGCAGGTCGAAGCCGCCCAGCGAGACCGAGTAGACGCGGGTGGCGGCGCCGGCTTCGACGCACTTGGCGACCAGGCCCAGCTGGGCCTCCAGGGGCTGGCTGGCGCCTCCGGTGGCGGTCGCGGCGGGCTCCTCATCGGAGTCACCGGCGTCGGAGGAGGAGGAGGAGGAGGCGGCGGAGGCAGTGACGTCGGCCATCAGGTCCTGGATGCGGGTCAGGTCAGTGAAACAGGTGGCGGCCCGGGCGCGGGCAGGCGGCTCGGTGGGGTCGGCGCGGCCCAGCGCGGTCAGCTGATCGGCGGTGACGAAAGCGGGGAGCTTGAGCTCGCCCCCGGGAACCGTGGCGCCGGCGCTGTGGGCGCCGGCCAGCAGCGGCGGCAGGACGGGCTCGAACGAGACGGCCAGGCGCGGGTCGCCGCCGGACGCGTCGAGCCAGCGGCCGAGCCAGCCGGTGTTCTCGGGGTGGTCGGGCCGGCCGGACTGCCAGATGTCCATCGATCGGAAGTGGCTGCGATCGGGCTTGGGATAGCCGACGCCGCGAACAACGGCAAGGCGGCCCTTCCCGTACGCCTGATGCAGGCCCTTCATCGCGGGGTTGAACCCGAACTGGTCGTCGAGCCGGAGGACCTGATCGGCGTTGTAGGCGAGGGCCGGCCGCGCCGCCGCGTAGGCGGGATCCGCGTACGGGATGACGGTGTTGAGCCCGTCGTTGCCGCCGTAGAGGGTGACCAGCACGAGGGTTCGCGCCGAAGGATCGCGGTCGCCGGAGGTGCGCAGGATGTCGGAGAGGGCGTAGGCGCCGGCCCCGGCGGCCACGACCGCGCCACTCGCGGCGAGGAACCGGCGACGGGTGAGGGTGTCCATGACAGCATCCTCCTCAGTGGACGGTGTATTCGGGG
The DNA here is from genome assembly GCF_050942195.1 of Actinoplanes sp. CA-142083. Lineage (NCBI taxonomy): Bacteria > Bacillati > Actinomycetota > Actinomycetes > Micromonosporales > Micromonosporaceae > Actinoplanes > Actinoplanes sp. CA-142083. The sequence goes on along the minus strand of NZ_CP192076.1, from coordinate 3,646,182 downwards.
GTGGCCAGGGCGATGGCGAGCAGGCGGCGCGGGTCCTTGGCGGCCGGCGTGAGCACGGCGGCAGTGCGGTCGGTCCACGCGTCGACGGCGAGCACGTGCGCGAGGGCGTCGAGCCGGTCGGCGGCGCCGGACTCGGCGAGCTGCTGGACCACGGCGGGGGCGAGCCCCACGAGGGCCTGGCCGGTGCGCAGGCGGGCCTGGGCCGCCGCGGTGGTGAGCCAGGCCTCCCCGGCCGGCCAGCCGCCGACGCTCGGCGGGCGGAACGGCACCTGGCCGAGCGCGCGCAGGCCGGCCAGGATCTGCTTGCGGCCCTTCGCCGGGTCGACGCCGAGCTGGCGCACCGCGCCGACCAGCCATTCGACCGGCTGTTTCACCAGGTGGCCGGCGGTCTGCGGGAACGCCGGGTCGAGGGCGAGGGCGCGCAGCATCGCGGTGACGTCGTTACCGGCCGCGGTCAGGGCGGCGGGCGCCGGCTGGGAGGTGGAGCCGTAGCGCAGCCAGACCCGGGCGGCCAGGAACGGGACGTGGGCGGGGTGGCGCACCAGCAGGTCGGCGAAGCCGTCCAGGTCGAGCGGGCCGGTGTGGCCGAGCAGCGTGACCGGCGCGGTGGCGTGCCGCTTGGCGTCGAGGTGGCCGGCGCCGGCCGCGCGGTCGACGACCCAGCCGGTGAGGACGCGGGCGGCGGCCTTCACGTCGTCCTCGGTGTAGTTGCCGACGCCGAGGGTGAACAGCTCCATCACCTCGCGGGCGAGGTTCTCGTTCGGGGCTTTGCGGGTGTTCTTCTGCCCGTCGAGCCAGAGGATCAGAGCCGGGTCGCGGAGCATGGCCCGCACCAGCGGGCCGGTGGTGCTCAGCCCGTACCGTCGCAGGGTCTTTTGTTGTCCCAGCATGAGCCCCGCCGAGCGCACCTTCTGCACGCTCGTCGCCCAATGCCCGTGCCAGAAGAACGTGAGCTTCTCGGTGGCGACGCCGCCGTGGGCGGCCATCTGGCCGACCCACCAGGCGAGAGCGTCGGTGGCCTGTTTCGTGGCCGCCTGGCGGGCCTTCTGCCGGTCCTCGCGGGAGGCGCCCTTGGCGAGCGAGGCCATCGGGTCCGGGCCCAGCGCCGGCGGCTCCACCGACGCAGGCGCGAGCAGCCGGTCCACGGTCGCCGGCAGGCCGTCCCGCGCGGCGGCATCGACCTCGGCGGCGGTCGGCCCGAAGGTCAGCCGCCGCAGAACATGTGCGACAACGCGTCGGTCCGTCATGCGGCACACGCTAGGCGCGCCGTGTAAGCGTCGTGTAAGGGTCAGGTCAGCGAAGCGTCCGGGAAGGACACCTGCACCCGCAGCCCGTCGTGGCCGGTCGAGTGGGCCGCGATGGTGCCCTCGTGGGCGCGGACGATCGAGCGGGCGATCGACAGCCCCAGCCCGGCGCCGCCGCTGTGGTCGATGCGGGTGCCGGCCAGGCGGTGGAACGGCTCGAACAGCCCGGTGACCTCCTCCGGCGGCACGTCGTCGCCGGTGTTGACGACGACCAGGGCGGGGTTGGCGCCGACCCGCACGTCGATGGTGCCGCCGGGCCGGTTGTACTTGATCGCGTTCTGCACGAGGTTGGTGACCAGGCGTTCCAGCAGCACCCGCTCGCCGGTCACCACCCGCGGCAGCAGCTCGCAGGTCATCGTGACGCCGGCTTCGGCGGCCCGCGACTCGTGCGCGTCGACCGCGGCCCGGGTGACCTCGTCGAGCCGCACCGGCGCGTGGGAGACCAGGCCGCGGTCGCTTTCGGCCAGCACCAGCAGGCCCTCGATCAGGCGCTCGTTGCGCTGGTTGGTCTCCAGCAGCTGCGCGGCGAGCAGGGCGATCTGGTCGGGGTTGAGGTCGCGGGCCATGCCGACCTCGATGAGCGTGCGCTGCACGGCGAGCGGGGTGCGCAGCTCGTGCGAGGCGTCGGCGGCGAACCGGCGCTGGGCGTCGTAACCCACCGCGATGCGGTCCATCATGTCGTCGATGCCGCGGCCGAGCGCCGCGAGCTCTCCGCGGCCCTGGCCGGGCCGCAAGCGGTGGCCGAGGTTCTGCGGGCCGACGTCGGCGATCATCGGGATCAGGTCGCGGACCGGCTGCAGACTCCACCGGATCGCGGCGAGACAGGCCACAAGCAAAAGGCCCAGCACGAGTACGCGTGCCGCGAGCGGGACGACACTGGGATGCCGGAACAGCTGGATGCAGAAGTACGAGGAGTCGCCGCCCGGGACTGGGCTGCACGGCGACGGGACGAAGTCGCTCCACAGGTTGAGCAGCTCGTCCGCGACGCGCGGCACGAACGGGGCGGCGACCAGCAGGACGGCGCAGACCAGCAGCATCCGCCGGGCCGGGGAGCGGTTGGTCACTTCGTCACGAGCCCAGCCGGTAGCCGACCCGGGGCACGGTGTGGATCACCGGCGGGTCGCCCAGCTTCCGGCGCAGGGTCATGATGGTGACCCGCACGGAGTTGGTGAACGGGTCGGCGTTCTCGTCCCACGCCTGCTCGAGGAGGTCCTCGGCGCTGACCACCTGGCCGGCGGCCCGCAGCAGCACCTCGAGGACGGCGAACTCCTTGGGCGACAGCGAGAGCACCAGGCCGTCGCGGGAGGCGGTGTGGCGGGTGGTGTCGAGGGTGACGCCGTCGCGCTCCAGGACCGGCGGCAGCGCCGGGGTCGAGCGCCGGGAGAGAGCCAGCAGGCGGGCCACCAGCTCGGCGAAGGCGAACGGCTTGGTCAGATAGTCGTCGGCGCCCAGGCCGAGGCCCTCGACCCGGTCGCGGATGCCGGCGGCGGCGGTGAGCAGCAGCACCCGCGTGTTGGCGCCGGAGTCGACGATGCGGCGGCACACCTCGTCGCCGGTGTGACCGGGCATGTCCCGGTCGAGGACGGCCACGTCGTACCGGTTGACGTCCAGCCGCTCGAGGGCGCTGTCCCCGTCGTACACGACGTCGACGGCCATCGCCCGCTGCCGCAACCCCTCGGCCACCGTGTCGGCGAGCATCCGCTCGTCGTCGGCCAGCAGCACCCGCACGCGCTCGTCCTCCACTCGTCGCAAGATGCGCCAGGCTCGCACAGCGGGGATAAAGGTTTCGTAAACGCTCCGCTGACGCCCGCCCGACGGCCCTCGCAGCAGCATCTTCACCGTGTCCCGAAACTACCTCGTCATCCCGCTGGTAGCCGCCGCATTGCTCGTGGCGCCCGCGCGACCCGCGGCCGCGATCGCGCACGGCGACCACGTCCCGGCCGGCAAATACCGGTTCGCGACCAAGCTGACCATGACCGGCATCCCGACGACCGACGGCGGCACCCGGGACAGCTGGTGTTCCGGGGCCCTCATCGCGCCCCGCTGGGTGATCACCGCCGGGCACTGCTTCCGCGACGCCGCCGGCAAGCGGGTCGACCGGACCGTCGCCCGCACCACGGCCTCGGTGGGAGGCCACGAGGTCGAGGTCGTCGACGCCTTCCAGGCTCCCGACAACGACGACGTGGCGCTCGCCGAGCTCGACTCCCCCGTCACCGACATCACCCCGATCCGCCTGGGCGACACGCCGCCGAAGGTCGGCGACAAGCTGCGGCTGACCGGGTACGGCCTGACGACCGGGGACGAGTCGGCCGGGTCGCCCGGCCTGCGGACCGGCGTGTTCGTCGTGGGTCAGGTGCGGGACTCGCTGCTCGACGTCTCGGGCAGCCGGCCGCGCCGCGACACCAGCGCCTGCCTGCACGACTCGGGCGGCCCGTACTTCTCGGAGGCGAAGAACGGGACGGCGACGCTGCGGGCGGTGGTCAGCACCGGACCCGGCTGCCCGCACCCCGGCGCCGACTTCGCCGCGCGCACCGACCTGCTCGGCGGCTGGATCGCCGAGACCACCCGCCCGGAGCCGGCCGGCCCGCTCACCCCGGCCAGGTTGCTCACCCTGCTGGCTGTGGTGACCGCATCCGTGGCCGCGGCCGCGCTCGCACTTCGGCGGCGAGGGCGGCGAGCAGGAGCACGACGGCGTTGAAGAAGAATCGAGGCCATGAACTACGAGGAGGCTCTCGCTTACTACCCGGGGGTGGTCGCGGCCGGGGACGTGGCGGCCTTCGTCGCGCCGCTTTCGCCCTCGACACCGGACGACGTTCTCTGGGCCGCATGGCAGACCGTGGTCGCCGTCGCCGATGAGAGTGTCGCGCCGCTGGTCTTCGGGGTGCGGGAGCGCCTCCCCGACCTGCCGCACCTCGGCGCGGCGATGCAAGCGGCCTGGGCCGAACCGCATCCCGGCCCTGAGTGGACCAGCCTGAACGCCTTCGCCGCCACGCTGACCGCCGGTGGGATCGACTTCCTGCGGCTCGGGCTGCGGACCGTCGGCCTGGCGCTGGAGGCCTTCGACGGCGAGCCGCACGTGCCGGCCGCCGTCGCGTGGTTCCGGCTCGCCGGGCCGCAACTGGTGGCCGCCTGCAAGCACGGACGCACCTTCGTGGACTGGTCCGGCGGGTCCGATCCCGGTTTCAGCGTCGCCCGCTGGATCCTCTGGCGCGGCCGCATGGAGGCGGTCAGCCGCGAGGGATTCACCATCATGAAACGGTACGACCGCGAGATCGCCGCCTCCCGGTAGCCCGCCTGCGGTTGCCTGCTCTCGTGCGCGGACTTCTCGCAGCTCTGACGGCGGCGGCGACCCTGGTGGCGCCCGCACCGCACCATGACGCGACGACGCAGATCAGGGTGCTGTCGCTCAACATCTTCTACGGCGGGGACGAGCTCGACCTCGCGACCGGCGACTTCTGCGCGACCCCCGACGGCTGCCCGGCCACCTTACGGCAGGTCGAGCGGGTCATCCGGGCGAGCGGCGCCGACATCGTGGGCCTGCAGGAGCCCGAGCGCAACACCGAGCGGATCGCCGCCGACCTGGGCTGGCACGGCAGCAACCACGCGCACGTCATGTCCCGCTTCCCGATCGTCGACCCGCCCGGCGCCGACGGCCGCTACGTGTTCGTCGAGGTCACGCCGGGCAAGGTGGTCGCGGTCGCCAACACGCATCTGCCGTCCGACCCGTACGGCCCGTATCTCGTGCGCGACGGCGGCACCAAGGACGAGGTGCTCGAGCTCGAGCGATCGGTGCGGCTGCCCGCCGTGCGCGATCTGGCCCGCACGCTGCCGGCCCTGGCCGCCAAGGGGATCCCCGTCGTGCTGACCGGCGACTTCAACAGCCCGTCGCCGCTCGACTGGACGCCCGCCGTCGCCAAGGTGCGGCCGGACGTGCCGTACCCGGTGCGCTGGCCGGCCGGGGCGGCGCTGCTCGACGCGGGACTGGCCGACACGTACCGCGAGGCGCACCCCGATCCGGTGCGGGATCCCGGATTCACGTGGACTCCCGGCGGGCCCGAGTCGGATCCGCACGAGGTCTTCGATCGCATCGACTGGGTGCTGCGGGCCGGTCCCGCCCGGACCGTGGCCTCCCGCGTGGTGGGCGAGCAAGTCGTGAGCCCCTATCCGACCGACCATCGCGGTGTCGTGTCCACTCTGGACACCAGGCCCGCTCCGCCGCCCGTGCTGGTGGCCCCCGCCGCGCGGCGTGTGACCCTGGGCGATGCGGTCGCGGTCCGATTCCACGCTCCCGCTTCTTCACACGTACGGGTTGAGCTCCGCGACCCGCACGGGCGGACCGTCGCCGCCGCGGGAACGGGCGGCCGGCGCGACGGTGAGGTGCGGTTGCCGACCCGGGGGCTGGCCCGGGGTGAGCACGAGGTCGCACTGGTGTCCGGCGATGGTGCTGTGCTCACCCGTACGGGAATATGGGTTTATCCCGCCGGCGAACCCACCCAGGTCTCCACCGCCCGGTCTTCGGTCCGGAAAGGCGAGCCGATCGGCGTGCGGTGGTCGAACGCGCCGGGCATGGGACTCGACTGGATCGCCGTCTATCGCGTCGGCGCCGACGCGGCCGACTATCTGACGTACGAGTACACCGGCGGGCGCGTCGAGGGCGGCCTGACGATCGATTCCGGCTCGCTGTCGCCCGGGCGCTATGTGCTGCGGCTGCTCCCTGACGACGGCTATCGCGCGGTCGCCGAGTCGCGGCCGTTCACCGTCGCCTGAAGCCCGCGGTCGACGAAGGCGATCAGCCACTCGAAGCTGTCGTCGACGCTCGTGTCCATCTCGAAGCCGCCGGCCGACTCGATGACCGCGAAGCCGATGAACAGGCTCCGCATCATGCGCATCGCGTGCACGGTGTCGGCCGGGCCCAGCGGGTATCCGGTGAGGACCGCGGCCAGCGAGCCGAGGACCCGGGTGCCCGCCACGGCGATCGGATCCTCGGGCCCGTCGGCGTTGAGCCGGATCGTGGCCGAGTACCGCCCGGGGTGCTCGACCACGAACGCCCGCATCGTGCGGGCGGCGGCCGCGAGCGCGTCCCGGCCCGAGCGGCCCTGCAGCGCGTCCCGCAGCTCGTCGCCCAGCTCGGTGAGCGCGAGCACGGCGATCCGGCGGTTGAGGTCGGCCTGGCTCGTGACGTGCTTGTAGAGCGACGGCGCGCGCACCCCGAGCCGCTCGGCCAGCAGGCCCATCGTCACGTTGGCCAGGCCGATCTCGTCGGCCAGCCCGGCGGCGGCGGCGACCACGGCCGCCGGGTCGAGTCCGGCCCTAGGCACGGGCGTACGCCTTGAGGAACGGCAGCAGCAGCGCCACGGTCTCGTCGGGGAACTGGGTGTGCGGGTAGTGCCCGGCGCCCTCGATCATCTCGAGCTTGCCGATGCCGGCCGGCATCGCCGCCACGATCGCCTCGCCCTCGGCGCGCGGGTCGGCCCAGTCCGGGTCGAGCGTGCCCTCGACGACGAGCGCCGGAACGCGGACGTTGCCGAGCTGCTCCCCCGCGTCGGTCGGTGCGGACTGGCCCATCTTCTGCATCGCCTTCATCCGGCCGGGCTCGCCGAGCATGGCCGCCATGCCCCGAAGCTGCTCCGCCCAGTCCGCCGGCCTGCGCCCCGGAACGGCGACGTCGAGATATTTGTGCCACCACTTCACGCTGCCCAGGATGCCCGTCGCGAACAGCCGCGTCATGCCGGTGCGGTACCGCTTCACCCGCAGGCCGCCCAGGCTGATCGACTGCTTGCGGGTGAACGGCGCCAGCTCGACGATGCCCTCGACCAGCTCGGGCGCCTGCGCGGCGGCGATGGTGACCGCGCCGCCCGAGATCGAGTGCCCGACCAGCACGGCCGGGCCGCCGAGGTGCCGAACCAGGGCGATCAGGTCGCCGGCGATGTCGGTGCGACTGTAGGACGGCCAGACGGCGCTCGACTCGCCGGTGCCGCGGATGTCGGTGGCGGCGACCCGATAGCCGGCCGCGACCAGCTGCGGGACGACGAAGCGGTAGGCCTTGCGGCTGTCCCCCATGCCCTGAGCGAGAACGACCAGCGGCCCGGCGCCACTGATCTCGTAGGCGATCGTGCCGCCGTCGACGGTGAGGAACTCGGTCATGTCAGCCTCCGTGGCTAATGTCGTTAGCTAAAAGCTAATCCAATTAGCCGCCGCCGTCAAGGCCTTAACTGCCGAGGCAGACGAAACCCGCGGGCGATGCCTCGGCCAGGGCCGCCGCGGGGGTACGGCCGGCGGTGAGCGCCCGGTGGAAGCCGGTCATCAGGGCAGCCGCCTCCTCCTCGCCGACCCGGCTCACGCTGGCCACGACCGTCGCGGCGCCGCCGGAGAGCAGCGCGGAAGCGATGCCGAAGCTCTCGTCGCCCGGACGGATGTCGGTCAGGCCGAGCTCGCAGCAGGAGAGCACGACCAGAGCCGGCGGCCGGCGCAGCCCCAGCAGGTCGTAGCCCAGGATCTGCCCGCCGGCCAGGTCGAGGGTGCTGAAGAGGGCGTTCTCGGCCTGGTGCCGGCCGTGCGCGGCGAGGTGGGCGACGCCGGCGCCGTCGAGCGCGCCGAGCGCGGCCCTGGGTGTCGCCGCCGCCCCGGTCAGCACGCGAGCTCCGGGATACAGCGCGGCCACGGAACGGATCTCCTGTTCGCCGCGCGGGATGCCGGGACCGGCCACGAAGGCCGGCGCCGCGGGGCCGGGCGGCGGAACGCGGCGGACGGCGGCGAGCCACGCGGTGGCCGAGAGCGCGACGGTGACCGGGCGCTGACGGCAGGCGGGCAGCAGGCCCCACGGTGCGGTGGTCAGCAGGCCGGTCGGGACCACGACGAGGTCGCGATCGCCGGTCCGGCGCAGCAGCGGATCGAGGATCATCCCGGCGAGTGCGGCGGCGTCGTGCCGGGTGGCCAGGGCGACGGCCCGGGCGAGCCGGCCGCTCATGGCGCGGCCCGCCCGCGTGTCCAGGTCGGCGCGCAGTCGCAGGACCGCCTGCTCGGCCCGCGCCGCCGAGCCCAGCGCGGTCAGCGTGGTGCGGCCGGCTGTCACCACCAGCGCGCTCAGGGCGTCGCCGTCACGCAGGTAGGCGACCAGGGCCGCGTCACCGAGGGCGGCGCGGACGGCCCCGAGCGGGGCCGGGGCGGATCCGTTCCGGCCGTTCGATCCCGGCGAAGACCACGACCTTTCCCGTACGAGTCGGTGCAGTCGCTCCACTCGCGTGTGCAGCTCGCGGATCGGCCGGCCGGCGAGCTCCGCCTCCCGCAGCACGAACCGGCTGTGGCGCAGCTCCTCCAGCAGCGCGGCGGCCTCCGGGTCGTCGGGCGGTCGCACCGGCAGCAGCAGCGACGACTGGGCGCGGACCCGTTCGGACCAGCGGTAGACCGCGGACAGCGACCCGCCGGCCAGGGCGGAAGCGAGCCCGGCCGCGGCGATCTCGCGCCCGTGCGCGGCGACACCGGTCTGCAGGTCGAAGGAGCCGAGGTGGGCGCGGTGGCGGTGCAGGGCCGCCATTCCGGCGCGCAAATGGCGGGCGGCCTCGGCGGGTCGGCCGGCGGCCTGGGCCAGCTCCGCACGGGTGAGCCGCCAGAGCAGCCGGGTGTCGAGCCGGTCGAAGCGGCCCGGCGGACCGTCGAAACGGCCCGGCGGACCATCGGCGGGCCGCGCCCGTTCTCGCCCGGCCACCGCGCCGCGCAGCGGCCGCTCTCGCCCGGCCGTTGCGCCGCGCAGCCGGCATCGCTCGGCCAGCAGAGCCGCCACGCGAGCGTCTTCCGGCAGGTCGAGGTCCCGGAGCTCGGCTGCCAGCCGCCGGAGCCGGCCGGCCAGGTCTTCGCGGTGGGCGGAGGCGCGCAACTCCAGGAGCGCACACAGGGCCGCCTGCCGCCGGTTCCGCCGGGCGAGGAAGGCTTTCCGGGCCTGCCGCGCCCATTCCGCGGCGTCGACCGGCCGACCGGCCAGCAGGGCCGCCGCGGCCCGCAGTTGCAGCGCGTCCGCGTACGTGTGCCCCTGGCGCTCCCGATGCGCCTGGCGCATCGCGGCGTCGAGCTCGCGGTCGGCCTCCCGGAACAGGCCGGCGCCGATCAGCACGCGGGCCTGCTCGAGCGCTACCACCGAGAGGATCGTCGCCAGTCCGACCCGCTCGAAGGCGGTCCGCGCGACCGTCAGCGTCCGCAGCGCGCCGGGCAGATCCCCGGCGACGCCCTCGAGACAGCCGAGGTTGAGCAGCGCCCGGGCCGCCGCGGCGTCGAGCCCGTGCCGGTCGGCGAGGCGCAGAGCGCGGTCGAGGTCCTCGCGGGCGGCGCCGATGCGCCCGACCTCGAGGTGGAGCACGGCGCGATTGGTCAGGGTCTTGACGAGGTCGTGGGGGTCGCCGAGGCCGCCGATCGCGGCGGTGAACTCGGACAGCGCCGCGCCGGCCTGCCCGTTGCGGGTCAGCAGGAGGGCGCGCTGGGCACGCGCGATCGGCTTGAGCGGCACGGGAAGCGTCGCCTCGGCCCGGTCGACGAGGCGGAAGCCGAGCGCCACGTCGCCGCGTTCGGCTTCCGCCCAGGCGAGGCTGACCAGCAGGCGGCCGTGCGCCCCCGGATCGACCTGGCCGGGCATCTCGTCGATCAGGTGCAGACCGGCGCGCAGCCGGCGGACGGCCAGGGCCGGGCGGGCGTCCTGGTTGGCGGCGACCCCGGCGGCGTAGAGCGCGGCGACGCGGTCCGCCCGGCTTCTAGAGCGGGTTGCCGCGCCCGATGTTTTCCGGGTCGCCATGCCCTGCGGCCTCGCTGTGCGGCTTCTCCGCCGGGTGCGGATCGGCCTCGCCGATATCCGTGGGTGACGTCGGCTCCTCGTCGGTGTCCGGCACCTCGGGCAGGTCTTGTGGGTTCTCGGGAGTGGTCATGATCCCTCCAGCCGTCATCTCGAACCTCCATCGTTCGACCGCCGGTCCCCCGGCGACGGCCTTCTGTCGCGTACCCGATCGCACAATGCTGTAGTGGGTTGCCATAGTGTGTGAGACACAGTATGGTGTTGGACATGACAATGGATGCGACGCTCTCGGGGCACCTCCAAGAGTTGCGGCGCGGCACGGTTGTCGTGGCGAGTCTGACCGTGCTGCGGGAGCCGGGTTACGGCTATTCGCTGCTGGAGACGTTGAGCGCGGCCGGTTTCGAGGTCGAGGCCAACACGCTCTATCCGCTGCTGCGCCGGCTCGAGGCGCAGGGGCTGCTGACCAGCGAGTGGAACACCGATGAGGCGCGGCCGCGCAAGTTCTACCGCACGACCGCCGAGGGCGACGCCATCGCCACCTCGCTGCGCGAGGAGTGGGCGCGCCTCGACAAGGCGATCACCGATCTCGATCGGACCACGGGGAGCGCGAAATGACCAGTCTCGTCGACCGCTACGTCTACACCGCCCTTCGTCGCGTCCCCGAGCAGCAGCGGGCCGACATCGACCGCGAGCTGCGCGCCTCCATCGAGGACGCGGTGGATGCCCGGGTCGACGCCGGCGAGCCGCGCGAGGCCGCCGTCGAGGCCGCGCTCACCGAGCTCGGCGACCCCGACCGGCTGGCCGACAGCTACGCCGGCCGGCCCAACTATCTGATCGGCCCGGCGCTCTACACACCCTGGCGCAAACTGACCATCACTTTGTTGTCCACAGTGCTGCCGATCGTGGTGGCGGTGGTCGTGGTGGTCCAGCTCTTCGACGACCCCAAGTTCGGTGAGGTCATCGGCACGGCCATCACCACGATCCTCAGCGTGGGCACCCAGATGGTCTTCTGGACCACGCTGGTCTTCTTCATCATCGAGCGCTCCGGCGGCGCCAAGACGAAATTGCAGACCACATGGTCGCTCAAGGACCTGCCCCGCTACCAGCCCGGCGGCATGCCCACGTCGCAGCTGGCCGCCGGCATCGCGTGGCCGGTCCTGCTGATCGCCGCCCTGATCCTGCAGCAGTTCACCTTCACCGACGTCCCCGTGCTCGACCCGGCCAACTGGTCCTTCTGGTGGCCGTTCCTGATCGTCGCGTTCGCCCTGCGCGGCGTCTACACGGTCTGGGTGTGGCGCCTCGGCACGTGGAACCGCACGGTCGCGGTCGCCAACGCGGTCGTGTCGCTGCTGTCGACGGTCCCGATGGTGTGGCTGCTCGCCACCGACCAGTTCTTCAACCCGGAGTTCCAGCAGTTCGCCGACCTGGGCTCGGCCGCCGACGTGAAGAGCTGGCTGTCGGCCGGCATCATCGCGATCCTGGTGCTGGGCACCGCCTGGGACATCATCGACGTCACGATCCGCGGCGAGCGGGCCCGCAAGGGCCTGCCCACCAAGGTCCCCGGCACCGGCGGCTCGTACAACTACGGCAAGTAAATCCCGATTCTGGTCACGCCGCCCGGCTGCTCGCGGGCGGCGTTTCTCAGGCTGGCAGGCCGTCGAGGCGGGCCAGGACCTGGAGCATCACCTCGTCGGCGCCGGCGCCGATCGACGTGAGGCGGACGTCGCGCAGCATCCGCGCGGTCCACGTCTCCTCGAGGTAGCCGGCGCCGCCGTGGAACTGCAGGCACCAGTCGGCCACCTCGCGGATCAGGCGGCCCGCCTTGAGCTTGGCCACCGTGGCCATGCGGGTGATGTCCTCGCCGGCCATCAGCGCCTCGCAGGCCTGCAGGTTGTGGCTGCGCAGCAGGTCGACCTCGGCCTGGAGCTCGGTGAGGCGGAACGCCACGTACTGCCGGTCGGCGAGCGGGCGGCCGAAGACCTGCCGGTCCCGCACGAACGCCCGGGTGCGGTCGAGGGCGTACTGGCACTGGCCGGCCGTCGTGTAGGCGGCGAACATGCGCTCGGTGACGAACTGGCGCATCTGCTGCTGGAAGCCGCGGCCGACGGCGCCGATGGTGTTGGCGACCGGCACGCGAACCTCGTCGAGGACCAGCTCGGCGGTGTCGGAGCAGCGGTTGCCGAGCTTGTCGAAGGTGCGCGCCACCTCGACATCCGTCGTGGGCACCACGATCTGCGACATGCCGCGGTAACCGCCCTCGTCGGAAGTGCGGGCGAGCAGGCACAGCCAGTCGGCCTGGGCGCCGTTGGTGATGTAGACCTTCCGGCCGGTGATCACCCAGTCGTCGCCGTCGCGGACCGCACGCGTGCGCAGGCGGGAGACGTCGGAGCCGGTGTCGGGCTCGGTGACGGCGATCGCGGTGACGGCGGTGCCGGCGATCGCGGGCTTCAGATAGCGCTCCTTGAGCTCGGCCGAGCCGAACTCGTGCAGCGAAGGGGTGGCCATCATCGCCTGGACGCCGAGGGCCATGCCGACGCCGCCGGCGTGCATGCGGCCGTACTCCTCGGCGGCGACCAGCTGGAAGCTCGGGTCGGCGCCCTCGCCGCCGTATTCCGGGTCGTATTCGAGGCCGAGCAGGCCGAGCGCGGCCGCCTTGGGGAACAGGTCGTGCAGCGGCGCGCGACCGGCCGCCTCCCACGCGTCGACGTGCGGGTTGACCTCGGTGTCGACGAACCGGCGGACGCTGTCCCGGAAGGCGCTGTGGTCCTCGTTGAGCCGCATTACCGCACGGTAGCTTTCCGGGCTGCCCAAAAACAAGCGCGCTTGCTTGTTTTTCCCGGCTGTGCGAGCCTCGGCGAATGATCCGCATCGGCAACTGCTCCGGCTTCTACGGGGACCGGCTCTCCGCGATGCGGGAGATGCTGGAGGGCGGCGATCTCGACGTGCTCACCGGCGACTACCTCGCCGAGCTGACCATGCTGATCCTCTCCCGCGACCTGCGCGAGGACCCGCAGGCCGGGTATGCGCGAACCTTTCTGAGCCAGCTGCGGGACTGCTTGCGGCTCGCGCTCGACCGCCAGGTGCGCATCGTGACCAACGCGGGCGGGGTGAACCCGTCCGCTCTCGTCTCCGCGATCCAGTCGGTTGCCGCCGAGCAAGGGCTCTCCCCTCGGATCGCGCTCGTGCGCGGCGACTCGCTCGGGCCGGGATCGCACGCTTATCTCGGGGCTTTCGGGATCGCGCGGGCCATGTCGGCGGACATCGTCGTGACCGGGCGCGTAACCGACGCCTCCCTGGTGATCGGGCCGGCTATCGCGCACTTCGGCTGGGGCCGCTCTTCTTATGATCAGCTAGCCGGCGCGACCGTGGCCGGCCATGTGATCGAGTGCGGGACGCAGGCAACCGGCGGCAATTACCCATTTTTCACCGAAATAAGCGACCTGATGCGACCGGGGTTTCCGATCGCGGAGATCTTCGAGGACGGCTCCAGCGTCATCACGAAACACCCCGGCAGCGGCGGCGCGGTCACCGTCGGGACAGTCACGGCCCAATTGGTGTACGAGGTGCAGGATGCGCGCTACGCCGGACCGGACGTGACAACCCGCCTGGACAGCGTGACCCTGCGGCAGGAGGCCCCCGACCGGGTGGCGATTTCTCCCGTACGCGGTGAGCCGCCCCCGCCGGACCTGAAGGTCTCCCGGACGCGGGTAGGCGGCTTCCGCAACGAGATGACGGTCGTGCTCACCGGCCTGGACGTCGAGGCGAAGGCCGTCCTCTTCCGGCAGCAGTTCGAGGCCGGGCTGACGCGGCGGCCCGCGTCATTGACCTGGACGCTCGCCCGGCTCGACGTCACCGACGCCCCCACCCAGCAGCAGGCGTCGGCGCTGCTCACGGCCGTCGCCCGCGACCCCGACCGGCGCAACGTGGACCGAGCCTTCAGCAACGCCGCCGTGGAGGTGGCGCTGGGTTCGTATCCGGGCTTTTTTGCGACTACGCCGCCGGGTGGGGCGCATCCGTATGGCGTTTTCACCGCCGGCTATGTGCCGCAGAACGAGCCGGTGCACGAGGTGGTGCTGCCGGACGGCGCCGTCGAGCGGATCCCCGCGCCGCCGACGTTTCAGGCCCTCGAGCCGCTGCTCGGACCGCCGCTGGTCGCCTCGCCCGAGCCCGCCGCGCCCGGCCCCATGTCGCCCAAGCCGGACCAGCCCGAGGCCGCCCTGGCCGAATCAGCGCAGCCCACCCAGCCCGAGCCCGCGCAGCCCGCCCAGCCCGAGCCTGCGCAGCCCGCCCAGCCCGAGCCTGCGCAGCCCGCCCAGCCCGAGCCCACGCAGCCCGCTCGGGGCGAGCCCGCGGGGTCGGAGCCCACCCCGTCCTGGGCGGGGCCGAGTCAACCATCCGGGTCTGACACTTTTTCGGTTTTGTCCACAGGGGGCGGTCCGCAAGCCTCCCCCACCCGTTCTCGGGTGGGGCCGAGTAGAGCACCTGGGTATGACAAAACCGGGGAGATTTCCACAGGGGGGAGCCGGCGGCTGCCGCTGGGCACGGTCGCGGGGGCGCGCTCCGGCGACAAGGGTGGCGACGCCAACGTCGGGATCTGGGTGCGCCGGGCTGACGCGTACCCGTGGCTGGAGAATTTGATCTCTGAGGAGACGGTGCGTGAGCTGCTTCCGGAGACCGCGGAGTTGCCGGTGCGCATCACGCGGCTGCCGAACATCTACGCGGTCAACGTGGTGATCGAAGGGCTGCTCGGTGAGGGCGTGGCCTACAACGCCCGGTTCGACCCGCAGGCCAAGGGGCTGGCGGAGTGGCTGCGCTCGCGGCACGTCGACATTCCGGTTCGGCTTCTGGAGGAGGAGGCGCGGTGACCGTCCTGCGGTCCACACTCGACACTTCATCGGCGGAGGCGCGGGCGGCCCGGGAGGCCATGCTGGCGGCGCTGGCGGAGATCGGCGCGGAGACGGCGAAGGCCGTGGCGGGGGGCGGCGAGCAGGCGGTGGCCCGGCATCACGCGCGCGGGAAGATGACCGCCCGGGAGCGGATCGAGCTGCTGCTGGATCTGGACTCGCCGTTCCTGGAGCTGGCGGCGCTGGCGGGCTACGGCTCGCCGTTCAACGTCGGCGGCAGCGTGGTGGCGGGGATCGGGGTGGTCAGCGGGGCGGAGTGTCTGCTGGTGGCGAACGACCCGACGGTGAAGGGCGGGTCGAGCAACCCGTGGTCGTTGCGCAAGACGCTGCGGATGCACGAGATCGCGCTCGCCAACCGGCTGCCGCTGATCGCGCTGGTCGAGTCGGGCGGGGCGGACCTGCCGACGCAGAAGGACGTGTTCATCCCGGGCGGGGCGGTGTTCCGGGATCTGACCCGGCTGTCGGCGGCGGGGATCCCGACGATCGCGCTGGTGTTCGGCAATTCCACGGCCGGCGGGGCCTATCTGCCGGGGATGAGCGACCACGTCGTGATGATCGAGAAGCGGTCGAAGGTGTTTCTGGCAGGGCCGCCGCTGGTGAAGGCGGCCACCGGGGAGGAGTCGGACGACGAGTCGCTCGGCGGGGCGGAGATGCACGCCCGCGTGTCGGGGCTCGCCGATCACTACGCGGTGGACGAGCGGGACGCGATCCGGATCGGGCGGCGGATCGTCGCCCGACTCAACTGGGAGAAAAGCGGCAAAACGCCCGCCGAGAGCAAGCCGCCACGGCTCAAAACGGGGGAACTCCTCGACATCGTCCCGCCCGACCTCAAAACGGCGTTCGACCCGAGGGAAATCATCGCGAGGATCGTCGACGACAGCGACTTCGACGAGGTCAAGCCCCTGTACGGCACCAGCCTGGTCACCGGCTGGGCGAGGCTGCACGGCTACCCGATCGGCATCCTGGCCAACGCCAACGGCGTCCTGTTCAGCGAGGAAGCGCAGAAGGCGGCCCAGTTCATCCAGCTCGCGAACCGCTCCCGCACCCCGCTGCTGTTCCTGCACAACACCACCGGTTACATGGTCGGCCGGGAGTACGAGCAGGCGGGCATCATCAAGCACGGCGCCATGATGATCAACGCGGTGTCCAACTCGGCCGTCCCGCACATCTCGGTGCTGATCGGCAACTCGTACGGCGCCGGCCACTACGGCATGTGCGGCCGCGCCTACGACCCCCGCTTCGTCTTCTCCTGGCCCAGCGCCCGCTCGGCCGTGATGGGCGCCCAGCAGCTCGCCGACGTCACCTACCTGGTGTCGAAGGCGTCGGCGCTGTCCCGCGGCCGGCCCTTCGACGAGGACGGCGCGCAGGTCGTGCGCCAGATGATCGAGCAGCAGATCACCGCCGAGGCGATGCCGATGGTGCTGTCGGGGATGGTCTACGACGACGGCATCATCGACCCCCGCGACACCCGCGACGTGCTCGGCATCGCGCTGTCCGCCATCCACTCGGCCCCGATCCAGGGCGCCGAGTCCTACGGCGTCTTCCGGATGTGAAGGAGGTGAAGGAGGTGAGGCAGAAAATGATCACAAGCGTCCTGGTAGCCAACCGCGGCGAGATCGCCCGCCGCGTCTTCGCGACCTGCCGGCAGCGAGGGCTCGCCACGGTCGCCGTCTTCTCCGACGCCGACAAAGACCAGCCGCACGTACGGGAGGCCGACAGCGCGATCAGGCTGCCCGGTTTGTCCGCCGCGGACACCTACCTCCAAGCCGACCTGATCATCGCCGCCGCCAAGAAGGCGAATGCCGACGCCATCCACCCCGGATACGGCTTCTTATCGGAAAATGCCGATTTTGCCCGGAAGGTCAAGGCGGCCGGCCTTACGTGGATCGGCCCCACCCCCGAGGCCATCGAGGTCATGGGCTCGAAGATCGAATCCAAGCGGCGCATGGCCGTCGCCGGCGTCCCCGTGCTCGACCGTCTCGACGTCGCCACGGTCAAGAAGGAAGACCTCCCGATCCTGGTCAAGGCCTCGGCCGGCGGCGGCGGCCGGGGCATGCGCATCGTCCGCGCCCTCGACGAGCTGCCCGACGCCGTCGCCTCCGCCGCCCGCGAGGCCGCCGCCGCGTTCGGCGACCCCACCGTCTTCTGCGAGCGTTACCTCGAGCGCGGCCACCACGTCGAGGTCCAGGTCATGGCCGACGAGCACGGCACGATCTGGGCGCTGGGCGAGCGCGAGTGCTCCCTGCAGCGCCGCCACCAGAAGGTCATCGAGGAGGCCCCGTCCCCGCTGGTCGAGCGGATCGGCGGCGACCTGCGCGCCCGCCTGCTCCGGGCCGGCCGGGACGCCGCGGCCGCCGTCGGCTACCGCGGCGCCGGCACCGTCGAGTTCCTCGCCGACGAGGCCGGCAACTTCTGGTTCCTCGAGATGAACACCCGCCTGCAGGTGGAGCACCCGGTCACCGAGTGCGTGACGGGCGTCGACCTGGTCGGCCTGCAGCTCGACGTCGCGGCGGGGCGCAAGCTGAGCGGTCCGGAGCCGAAGATCGACGGGTACGCGATCGAAGCGCGCCTGTACGCCGAGGACCCCGCCGCGGACTGGCGGCCGCAGACCGGAACCCTGGTCACCTTCGACATCCCCACGACCGACGGCATCCGGCTCGACTCGGGCGTCGAGAGCGGCAGCGTCGTGGGCACCCACTACGACGCCATGCTCGCCAAGGTGATCGCGTACGGGAATGACCGGGAGACCGTGGCCCGCCGGCTCGCCGCGACCCTGCGCCGCTCCCGCATCCACGGCGTCACCACCAACCGCGACCTCCTGGTGGCCAGCCTCCTGCACCCCACGTTCCTCGACGGCACGGCGAGCACGGCTTTCTATGCCGACAATCTCCCGGCGACGCTGGCCCCAAAGAGCGACGCGAGAACAGCCGCCGTGGTAGCGGCGCTAGCGGACTGGGCGATCAGCAAGGGACGCGGCTTCCGCAACATCCCTGTCGGCCACCGCAGCCGGTCCTACCACCACGGCGAGGACGAGATCGAGGTGCGCTACCGGTTCGGTCGCGAGGGCCTCGAAGTCGACGGCATGGCGGCATCGCTTGTCGAAGCAGCAGCCGACCGCGTGGTCCTGGAGGTCGACGGCGTCCAGCGCACCTGGTTGGTGGGCCGATACGGCGAAGACGACGACGTGTGCCTGGTGATCGACGGCCCGCAGGGCTCGGTCGGGCTGCGCCGGGTGCCGCGCTTCCCCGACCCGGCCGCCCAGATCCCCTCCGGCGCGCTGGTCGCCCCGATGCCCGGCACCGTCGTGCGGGTCGGCGCCAAGGAGGGCGACCAGGTCACGGCCGGACAGCCGCTGGTCTGGCTGGAGGCGATGAAGATGGAGCACGCCGTCCACGCCCCGGCTGACGGCGTCCTGGCCTCGCTGCCGGTCGTCGTGGGCCAGCAGGTCACCCAGGGCACGCCGCTCGCGGTCGTGGCGCCCGCATGACCGAGCTCGCCGGCACCAAGCAGGACCGCAGCCGCGCCACCCGCCGCCGCCTGCTGGAGACGACGATCCGCTGCCTGGCCACCCACGGTTGGGAGGTCTCCACCGTCGGTTTCATCGCCGCCGAGGCCGGCATCAGCCGGGGCGCGGTGCAACACCATTTCCGTACGCGGGAAGCACTCATCCTCGCAGCGCTGGAGCACATGTTCGAGGAGCGGGCCGCGCTGCTCGACGCCCTGCCCGAGCCCGCACCGGACAGCCCCGAGCGGGTCCACGCCGTGGTCGGCGGCCTGGTCGAGGCCATCATCGGCGGTGACCTGTTCCGCGCCGCCCTGCAGGTCTGGTCCGTCGCCGCCGCCGATCCCGCGCTGCGCCTGGCGGTGCTGCCCCTCGAACGGCGCTTCGCCCGCGGCGTCCACGAGCGGGCCGTGCGGCTGCTGGGCGCCGACGACAGCGACCCGTCGGTCCGTGCCCTGATCCAGGCGACGCTCGACATGGCCCGCGGTCTCGCGCTGGCCGACGTGCTCACCGACGACTCCCGGCGGCGCGCCCGGGTGGTGCGGGCGTGGTCGGGCCAGCTGGCGACGGCGCTGTCCCCCGCCTGATTGACACCATTGACGCGTACGCATAGGTTCGGCCCCCTTCGACCGGGAGTGACGATGCCTTTCGATGTTGCGCGCCGCGCCGCCGCTGCCGCTGCCGCCCTGCTGGTGCTCGCCGTCGCGGCGTGCGGCGGCAACAGCCCCGCCACGCCCCAGCCCACCCAGGCCCCGCCCGTCTCGGCGAGCGCCGAGCCCTCGTCCGAGGCGCCGCCCTCGGCCTCGGCCTCCGCGCCGGTCACCCTCCCGACAAGCGAGAGCCCGCCACCCACCGCCACCGCCACCGCGTCGGTCAAGGGCGTCAAACTGGTCAAGCAGGGCGGCATCGCCGGCATCGACCAGAGCATCGAGGTCAGGTCCGACGGCTCCTGGCAGCGCTCCAGCGACGGCAACGTCACCTCCAGCGGCAAGCTGACCGGCGATCAGATGGCCCAGCTGCAGAAACTCCTCGCCGACCCGCGGCTGCCGGCCGAGGGCAAGCAGCCCACCGGGCTCGGCCGGTGCAGCGACGCGTTCGTCTACGTGCTCACGTCCGGGAAAACCGTGATCCGCTACACCGCATGCGGCCAGACCGACAAGCCCGCGGTCACGATGAAGATCATCGAACTGCTACAAAACGCCGCAAAGTAGCGTGAGTGATCACGCCCACCGGGCGGACGCACAGGTGGGGTGCGTACGATATTGCGCTGCACCACCGAGACGAACCAAACCCGAGGAGCACGATGCCGCTCACTCCAGCTGACATCCACAACGTGGCCTTCAAGAAGCCACCGATCGGCAAGCGTGGATACGACGAGGAAGAGGTCGACGCCTTCCTCGACGAGGTCGAGCAGGAGCTCATCCGCCTGCTCGAGGAGAACGGCGCCCTGCGGGACCGGATGGACCGCGGCGGCGGTCCCGCCCCGGCCGGCGCGGCCTCGACGATGGTGATGAGCTCCGAGCTCGCCGAGCTGTCCGCGCAGCTCGAGCGCCTCGAGGAGGCCCGCGCCCGCGCCGAGCAGAACGCGCGGAGCATGCAGGCCCAGCTCGAGCGGGCCCGCGCGGCCACGCCGTCCGGGTCGTTCGCCCAGGTGGGTGACGACGAGCGGAACTCGCGGGTGCTCATGATGGCGCAGCGCACCGCCGACGAGCACATGCGCGACGCCCAGCGCGAGACCGAGTCGCTGATCACCAGCGCCCAGTCGAAAGCGGAGCAGATCACCAGCGAGGCCCAGCTCAAGGCCGCGACCATCGAGACCGACGCCCGGCGCAACCACACCGAGGCGATGAGCCAGATCGGGGCCAAGCGGGCCGCGCTGCTCGACGAGATCGAGCGGCTGGGCCAGCTCGCGCAGAGCTACCACCAGGCGCTGAGCAGCCACGTCAACCAGCAGCTGCAGGAGCTCAACAGCGCGCCCGACGCGCAAGCCTGACGACACACAAACGAAGGCCGCCCTCACCGAAAGGGGGGCGGCCTTCGTCGTACGAAAGTATTGATTCTTTAAAAGCGGAAACGCACCAAAACCGCAATTCAAAAGATCGACAAATACCACTGTTGACATTGCCAGAGAGCAAATTGTAGCGTCGACTCCGCGCTCTTGGTTTCGCCTATGTTACTGGCCGGTTTTCCCGTTGGGCCAGGCGAAGCGCTCCTCTCCCCACCTCGGGGTGTCGACTCCCCCTCCCCGTGGTCGCCCTCATTGCATGCTGCCCTGCCACGCGAAGGGCGTGGCGCCGCTGAGAGAGGCGAGGCACGATGCACAAGATTTCCCTGGGCCGGACCGCGGTCCGGCTCGGCGCGGTGATGCTGATGATCGGTGGCGTGGGCGTGGTGTCCGCGTCCACCTCGTACGCCGGCGGATCCGCGACCATCACGAAACGCGCGTTCGGCACGCTGGCCGGCGGCGAGAACGTCGACATCTACACGCTCACCAACAACGGCATCCGCGTCAAGATCCTGACGTACGGCGGCATTCTCCAGTCGATCGAGATGCCCGACAAACACGGCCGCACCGCAAACGTGGCGCTCGGCTTCGACAATCTCGCCGATTACGTGGCGAAGAGCCCGTACTTCGGCTGCATCACCGGCCGGTACGCCAACCGGATCGCGCTGGGCACGTTCACGCTGGACGGCGTCACGTACCACCTGCCGATCAACAACGACCCGAACAGCCTGCACGGCGGCACGGTCGGCTTCGACAAGCACGTCTGGGCCGCCACCCCGATCAAGACCCACGACGCAGTGGCGCTGAAGCTGCAGTTCACCAGCCCCGACGGCGACATGGGATACCCGGGCGAGCTCAGGGCGACGGTCACCTACACGCTGACCCGCAATCACGGCATCAAGATGGACTACGTCGCCACCACCAACAAGGCGACGATCATCAACCTGACCAACCACAACTACTGGAACCTGGCCGGCGAGGGCACGGGCACGATCGACACGACCAAGCTCCAGCTGAACGCGAGCCGCTACACGCCGGTCGACGCGACGCTGATCCCGACCGGATCGCTCGACCGGGTCGCCGGCACCCCGATGGACTTCCGCAAGGCCACGGCCATCGGCGCCCGCAACCGCGACGGCTTCCCGCAGCTGGTGATCGGCCGCGGTTACGACCACAACTGGGTGCTCGACCGCAAGGACCCGACCTTCCGCAAGCTGGAGTTCGCGGCGCGGGCCACCGACCCGGCGAGTGGGCGGCAGCTGACGATCTACACGACCGAGCCGGGAATCCAGTTCTACGGCGGCAACTTCCTGGACGGCACGCTGGTCGGCACAAGCGGTCACATGTACCGGCAGGGCGACGGCTTCGCCCTGGAGACGCAGCATTTCCCGGACTCGCCGAACCACGCGAACTTCCCGTCGACGGTCCTGCGGCCCGGTCAGACGTACCGCACCACGACCATCTATCAGCTCGGCGTGGCGTGACATGCCCGAGATTCCCGAGGTCGTCGAGCGGGCGGCCGCGCAACTCGATCCCCGCGGGGTGACCCGCCGCCGGCTGCTCGCCGGCACCGGCCTGGCCAGCGCGTCGCTCGCGGCAACGGGGCTACTCTCCGCGTGCAGCCAGGACGACACCAAGACCAGCTCCGACGCGATCGGGAACTTCCCGAAGACGCCGAACTGGAAATTCGTCTTCGTCAACCACGTCACCACCAACCCGTTCTTCACCCCGACCCAGTACGGCGCCGAGGACGCGTGCAAGCTGCTCGGCTGCTCGTACCAGTGGACGGGCTCGCAGAACTCGGTGGTGGCCGAGATGGTCAACGCCACCAACACGGCGATCAGCGGCAAGGCCGACGGCCTGGCGATCGCGGTGGTCGACAAGTCGGCCTTCAAGGCGCCGGTCGACCAGGCCCTGAACGCCGGCATCCCGGTGGTGTCGTACAACGCCGACGGCGCCCGCGACGACCCGGGCACCAACCGGCTCACGTACGTCGGCCAGGGTCTTTTCGACTCCGGCTACGCCCTCGGGCAGCGCGCGCTGAGCCAGGTGCAGTCGGGCGACGTGGTGGGGTTCATCGCCACGCCGGGGCAGCTCAACATCCAGCCGCGGATCGACGGCGCGCAGCAGGCGTTCAAGGACGCCGGCGGCGCGGTGAAGTTCACGGCGGTCGCCACCAACGCCGATGTCACCAAGGGCCTGTCCATCATCGACGCGTACGCCCAGGGGCACTCCGGCCTGGCCGGGATGCTCGCCGTGGACGCCGGCTCGACCCAGGCCGTCGGCCAGACGGTCAAGAAGTACGACATGCGCGGCAAGGGCCTGAAGGTGGCCGGGGGCTTCGACCTGATCCCGGAGACCCTGGCCTCGATCAAGTCCGGCGATCTCGACTACACGATCGACCAGCAGCCGTACCTGCAGGGCTTCCTGCCGGTGCTCTACCTCTACCTGTTCAAGGTCTCCGGGGGCCTCATCTCGCCGCCGCAGACCAACACGGGCCTGCTGTTCGTGACGAAGGACAACGTCGCCCAGTACCAGAACACCCAGACCCGCTACGAGGGCTCGTCCACGGACGTCAAGCTCGTCGAGCGGTCCGGACCCATCGCCCACGCATGACCGGGACCCTTCCCAGGCAGCAGGAGACGCCGGCCCAACGCGACCGGCGTCTCCTGACGCTGCTCCGCCACGGCGGCACCGTGCTGGTGCGCTGGCGCGAGGCGAGCGTCCTCATCGTCGCGATCGCCATGGCGATCTACTTCCGGGCGTCCAACGACGTCTTCCTCACCCACGACAACCTGCGCAACATCGCGCAGGCCACCGCGCCGGCCGCGATCGTCGCGGTGGGCATCGTGCTGCTACTGGTCTCCGGCGAGATCGACCTCTCGGTCGGGGTGGTGGCGGCGCTCGCGCCGTTCCTCGTCCACTACGCCGTCGACATCTACGGGATCCCGGTGATCCCGGCGTTCCTGATCGCCTTCGCCATCTCGGCGTTCATCGGGTTCTGCAACGGCTTCATCGTCACCAAGTTCAAGGTGCCGTCGCTGGTGGCCACGCTCGGCTCGTACTACCTGCTGCTCGGCATCCTGCTGACCACCTCGCACGCCTACCCCGCGCAGATCCCCGAGGAGGCCCAGGGCAAGATCCAGACCATCTTCGGTGCCGGGGACTGGTCGTCGCTGATCTGGTGCCTCGGCGTCGTCGCGGTCTATCACGTGGTGCTCACCCGTACGCGATGGGGTCTGCACACGATCTCGGTCGGCGGCAACCTGATCGGCGCGACCGAGGCCGGCATCCGGGTGAACCGCATCAAGATCGGCAACTTCATGATGGCGGCCATGCTCGGCGCGCTGGCCGGCATCCTCGAGGCGTTCCGGATCAACAGCATCGACCCGAACATCGGCGGCGGCACCGCGCTGACCTTCACCGCGATCTCGGCGGCGGTCATCGGCGGCACCGCGCTCGCCGGCGGCTCGGGCACGGTGATCGGGGCGCTGCTCGGCGCGCTGATCCTGGCCGAGCTGCAGAACGGCTTCAACCTGATCGGCATCAGCGCGAACCCGTTCAACATCATTCTCGGCTCGGCGATCCTGCTCTCGATGATCGCGAACCAGTACCTGTCGCGCCTGCGGCGAACCGGAGGCACGTGATGACCGATGTCCTGCAGGTCGAGCACGTGGCAAAGCGGTTCGGCGCGCTGACCGCCCTGCGCGACGTGTCGCTGCGCCTCGAACAGGGCGAGGTGCTCGGCCTGATCGGCGACAACGGCGCCGGCAAGTCCACCCTCATCAAGGTCATCTGCGGCTATCACCGGCCGGACGCCGGCCGCATCGTCGTCAACGGCGAGGAGGTGGTGCTGCGCAGCGTCGACCACGCCCGCTCGCTGGGGATCGACACGGTCTACCAGGGACTCGCGCTGATCAACGAGCTCTCCGTCTTCCACAACATGTTCCTCAACCGGGAGCTGAGGGTCGGCCCACTGCTCAACAACCGGGCGATGCGCCGGCTGGCCCGGGCCCACCTGGAGGACATGGGTGTCAACATCCCGAACGTGAGCTCCGAGGTCGCCAAGCTCTCCGGCGGCCAGCGGCAGGCCGTGGCGGTCGCCCGCGCCGTCTACTCCGACGCGAAGATCCTGCTGCTCGACGAGCCCCTCGCGGCGATGGGCGCGAAGGAGGGCGCCCTGATCCTCGACCTGATCCGCGACCTGAAGGCGCGCGGCGACGTCTCGGTCATCATCATCGCCCACAATTACGCCCAGGTCCTCGACGTCTGCGACCGGGTGAACCTGCTGCAGCACGGCGCCATCACCTTCGACAAGCCCACCCCGGAGGTGACCCTGGACGAGCTGACCGAGCTGGTGGTGGCCGAGTACCGAGCCCGCCGCCGCGGCGGCGCCTGATCACGGCACCTCGGCGGCCCGCCGCGAGAAGAAGCGGACGATGTCGTCCGCCGCGGTCGGCGACAGCATCATCGCCTGGATCCGGGCCGACATCTCGGCGATCGGGTGGATCCGGGCGAACATCTCCTCCTCGTAGGCCCGGATCGCGGAGTCCGGGTCGGCGGCGATCGCGCCGGCCAGCGAGGCGGCGAGCGAGGCGCCGTCGAGCATGGCCTGGTTGGCGCCCTCGCCGACCGGCGGCATGAGGTGCGCGGCGTCGCCGATGAGGGTGATTCCCGGCCGGTGGTCCCAGCGCGTGCCGGTGGGCATCGCATCGATCCGGCGCGGGTTCGGATCGCCGTCGCCGGCCTGGATGAGCGCGGTGAGGCGGGGATCCCAGCCGTCGAAGATCTCCAGCAGGGCCCGCTTGCCGCGGTAGGCGTCCAGGTCGCGATCGTCCGCGGGCAGGGTGATCCCGACCCGGATGCTGCCGTCGCCGAGGCGTTGCGCCGCCAGGATCCGGCTCACTCCCATGCACCAGAGATTTCCCGGGCCGACCAGGCCGGCCACGTCTGGCCGGGGGTCGCCGATGGTCAGCTCGACCAGGGTGGCCACGGGCGACAGCTTCGCATCGGTCAGCAGCGGCCGGACGGCCGAGCGCGCGCCGTCGGCGCCGACGAGGAGGTCACAGTCGGCGCTACGGCCGCCCTCGAACGTCAGCTCGAAGCCGCCGCCGGGTCGTGGCGCCGCCGCGACGATCCGGTGGTCCCAGGCCACCGCGTCGCCGGGGAGCGCATCGAGCAGAAGGTCGCGCAGCACGCGGCGGTCGATCTCGGGACGCCCTGCGAAGGAGCCGGGCTCCGGCACGTGGTGCACGAGGGTGCGCCCGGCCGGGTCGAGGATGCGATGCTCCTCGCCCTCCGGCCGCGCCTCGGACCGGAACGGGGCGGTGAGGCCCGCCTCGGCCAGGGCGTGCTGCCCGGACTCCGGGTGCAGGTCGAGCATGCCGCCCTGCGAGCGCGCGGATCGGCTCGGCTCGCGCTCGTAGACCACCGCGCCGATGCCGTGCCGGTGCAGGATGCGGGCCAGGGTCAGGCCGCCGAGGCCGCCACCGGCGATCGCGATGCGCATCGTCATCTCCTTAGCGTACGCTGTACCTCGTGGATACGCCGTACGGTAGCGAAGGGTTGCCGGTTTGGGAACGGCCCGAGCCGCAGCCGCGGGCGGCGCCGGTGCCGCTGAGCCGGGCGAAGATCGCCGCCACGGCCATCCGGATCGCCGACGAGCACGGCCTCGACGGGCTGTCGGTCCGCAAGATCGCCAAGGAGCTCGGCGTCGGCCCGATGCGGCTGTACGACTACGTGACCAACCGGTCCGAGCTGCTCGATCTGATGGTCGACGCGGTCTACGCCGAGATCGCCGAGGCCGGCCCGGAAGCCGATTGGCGGGCCACGGTGCTGGCCATCGTGCACCGGACGCGGACGGCCGCTCTCGACCACGAGTGGTTCGCCGACGTGCTCGGCGCGCGGCCGCACCTGGGCCCCCACGCGCTCGCGGTGGGCGAGTCGACCGCGGCGGCGCTCAGCCAGGCCCCCGGCGTGCGCGGTATCGAAGATCTCCAGCGGGCCCTGGGCGCCCTCAACGGCTTCCTCGTCGGGGCGCTGCGCCGGGAGGTCACCGAGCGGCGCACCGCCCGGTCCACCGGGACCGACGAGGCCGCGTGGCAGGCGACCCTCGGGCCGTACGTGAAACGCATGCTCGACACGGGCCGCTACCCGACCGTCGCCCGGCTCGTCATCGAGGGCGCCCACCTCGACCCCGGGGAGACCTTCCACCACAACCTGAGCACCATCCTGGACGGCCTCAGGTGAGCTGGGGAAACGGCGACCCCGGCGGGACCTTGCGGAAGGCGGTGCCCGGGTCGCGGACGATCCGCAGCGGGTATCCCTGGTAGCAGATGTACTCGCGGTCGAGCAGCACCGGGCGGTACAGCTCCTTCGCGGCCGCGAGGCGGGTGTCGTCGAAATCGGCGATGGGCGCGGGATCGCGTACGAGAAAAGCGTCGCCCAGAGGGACCACGACGAAGCCCGCCGCCTCCGCGCGCTGCTGGAGATCCGGCAGGCGGGCCAGGTGGCCCGCCGTGAGCAGCACCGCCCAGTAGTAGCCGCGCACGTGATCGCGGGTGTGGCGGACCATCTCGTGGGGCAGCACGTCGTACCAGAGCTCCCAGGCCGAGCTGTGCAGTCCGGTGCGGTCCCAGGTGATCGCGGCGGTCCGCAGGCCGCGCTGCTTGGCGATCAGATCGAGCAGGGATTCCGCCTCCGCGGCCGTCCACAGCTGCGCCGAGCTGGCCGAGACGCCCTGACCGGCCGCGGGATCGGAGGGGACGGCGTCGACGGCGAGGGACAGCCGGCGGTCCGCGGAGTCGGCGAACGAGATCTGGAGCATCTCGAGCCGGCCCGTCCGCAGCGCCGCCATCACGCGGTCGAGCGTGTCGTCCGTCCACGTGTCGGTGCCCGTGGACGGCGAACGGGACAGCGCCCAGCCGGCCGCGACGGGACGCACGCCGGGCGCGGTGGCGGCGAGATCGTCGAGCAGCTGCGGGAACACCTCGGACAGCGAGTCGTGGTCGTAGTCGAGGTAGAGGGCCAGCTGCGGCGGCGGGGCCGGCGCCCGGCCGCGCTCGTGGACGAAGTAGTCGACGGCGTCGAACTCCGCCTGCGGCATCTCCATCGTGTGAGTCCTCCGGGAAAGAGCGCGACCCCGGAGGTTACCCGGGGCCGCGCGAACTCATCGAACTACCACGACATGGCCCAGCCGAACAGGGCGACCGCCGCCCCGACCAGGATCTCCTCGGGCAACAGGACGATGACCAGCGCCACTACTGCGACGGCGGCGACGATCAGTAACGCGTCCTCCAGGAACGACCCGGCGACCACCGGCTCGTCCACCGGCGACTGCACCGGTTTGTCGACCGGGCGGGACGTCGGCTCCTCGGTCGGCTCCTCCGTGGCGCCCGGGGTCGGGCGTCCGGTGGGCTTGCCGGTCGGCACCGGCGGCGGCGGGACCCGGAAGTAGTAGATGATCCCGGACGCGTTGGCCGGATCGGTGGCCGGGCGCGCCCCGGGACGTGCCCAGGCCGCCCAGTCGACCCGCGAGAAGATCGTCAGCGTGCCCCGCGAGTCGACCCGGCTGGCCGGCACGATGTCCGGGCCGGGACGCGGGTTCGGCCAGCCCGCCGCGGTCAGCGAGCGCAGGTAGCGGTTGACCTGGTTGGCGTTGAAGTACTCGCGGATCGGCTGGCTGCGGTGGCCGGCCGAGAGCTGGTCGGTGCCGTGCTTGACCTCCCAGAGCAACGTCTGGGCGCCGAAGCGGGCGATGATGTCGGGGCAGCTGCTGGCGGGCTCGCCGGGCTGCGGGTCGAAGGTCGGGATGCAGATCTCGGTGCTGACGCCGCGCAGCTGGCGGCGGCCGGGCACGTCGGCGGCGTAGACGTTCCACGGCCCGTACTTCGGGTCGAGCTGCTCGAGAGCCAGCTCCTCGGCGGCGTCGTGGTCCGGGTCCGAGCTGGCGCCGGACGGGTCGCGCAGGACCGTGGGCCGGCCCTCGACGTAGCCGTAGGTGGAGACCGCGCCGGCCCGCAACGGCCGGGCGACCGGGTCGGTGCCGCCGAACCGGCCGGTGGACGGGTCGTAGGTGCGCGCCGGGAACGAGTACTGCGAGCCCAGCTGGCCGTCCTGGTAGCCGCCGGCGAACTTCACCGGGTTGTCGGTGCCGGCCCCGGCGACGGAGGCCGCCGTCCCATTTGTCCGGGCATTTCCATAAGGGTCATAGTCGTACGCCGCCAGCACGGCGCCGCTGTCGTCGAGCACATCGGCGACCCCGTTGAGCCAGTCCGGGACGTACGTGGCGGCGCCGTCCGAAGTGAGCATGGCCAGCGGTGAGGTGCCCGCATCGGTGAGGAACCCGCGGGTGGTCGACGAATCGCCCTTGCTGACCGTTTCGAGCGCGAGCGAGGGGATCGTGCCGTTGATGTCCTGCTTCCAGGTGCGGGTCGCCACGTCGGCGCCGCTGCCGGAGATCGCGCCGATCTGCAGGCCCTGGCCGTCGTAGCTGAAGCTGACCTGCTTGCCGCCGACCGTCGCCGAGGCCATGGTCTTGTCCAGGTTGTAGGCGAACGAGTCGGACCCGGCCTTGATCATGTTGCCCTGGGAGTCGTACTGGAACTTGATCGTGTTGCCGCCGGTCCGCTCCGGGCTGTACGCCTCGACCAGCTGGTCGGCGTCGTCGTAGGAGTACTTCGTGGTGCCGGAGCCGGCGGTGCCGCTCAGCTTCTGGGTGAGGCGGTTGCCCACCCCGTCGTAGCTGTAGCTGACCGAGTCAGCGCAGCCGGAGGCGTTGTAACAGGCCGACGTAATCCGGTTGGCGGCGTCATAGCTGTACCGCACATCCTGCGTCGCCGTCCCCCGCGTCGTGGTGATGGCGGTCGGGTTGCCCACCGGGTCGCGGGTGATCTGGTAGCGGGCGAGCACGTTCCCGCCCTGGGTGGTGTTGAGATCGTCGAGCCGCCCGGCCCGGTCGTAGGAACGATCGGTGACGGCGCCCGGCAGCGTCGTCTTGGTGAGCCGCCCCGCGACGTCGTAGCCGAAGCTCCAGCTGACGCCGGCCGAGCCCGCCACGCCGTCCGAGGCGGACAGCGAGGTCATCTGGTTGGCGTCGTTGAAGGAGGCGGCGATCTTCGTCCCGTCCGGCCAGGTGCGCGACGTGACGTTGCCGTCGGCGTCGTAGCCGTACGAGAAGTCCTGCCCGTCCCGGCTGACCCGGGTGAGCTGGTCGTCGGCGTCGTAGGACATGGTCCGCAGCCCGTTCGCGTCGGCCATGCTGGTCATCCGGTTGTCGGCGTCGTAGCCGTAGGCGTAGATCAGGTCGCCGGCGCCCTGGTCCTGGCCGACCTGGCGGCCGAGCAGGTCGAAGGTGTTGACGATGCTGCGCTGGGCGGCGTCGCTCGAGCCGTAGCCGGGGGCGGTGTAGCGGATCATGTTGCCCTCGGCGTCGTAGGCGTAGCTCGACGTGCGGTCGATCGCGTCGGTCACGGTGGCGATCCGGCCGAGCGCGTCGTAGCCGTACTTGCCGAGGTGCCCGTTGGGGTCGACGCGCTTGACGACGTGGCCGACCCGGTCGTACTCGTACTTGGTCGTGGCCTTCGTCGGCGCCACGACCCTGGTGAGCCGGTTCGCGTCGTCATAGCTCAGCGTGGTGGTGTTGCCGTCCCGATCGGTGTTGCTGACCACCTTGTTGACGGCGCTGTAGCCGAAGCGCGTGGTCGCGCCGAGCGCGTCGGTCACGCTGGTGAGATTCGAGGCCCGGTCATACGCGTACGAGGTGGTGAAGTCGGCCGCGTTCGCCCCTTCGGCGTTGCCGCGCGCCTCGACGGCGGTGAGCACCCGGCCGTCGTCGTCGTACGCCCAGGTCGTCTTCCCGCCGGTCCCGGTGGTCCGGGCGATCGGGTTGCCGGCCGCGTCGTACTCGGACTTCAGCGTGCTGCCGCCGGGGGTGGTGACCGCGGTGGGCCGCCCGTTCTCGTCGTACGAGAAGGACGTCTCCTGCCCGAGCGGGTCGACGGTGGAGGTCACCTGGTGGTTGTTGTCGTACTTCGTGGTGGTGACCTTGCCGAACGCGTTGGTGCTGGTCACGCCCCGGTTCATCTCGTCGAAGCCGGCGTCGACGGTGACGAACCCGCCGCCCGGGTAGGGCCGGCGCGCCCGCACGAGGTTGTTGTTGAAGTCGTAGGTGTAGGTGGTGGTGAACTGCGCCGGGTTCGCGCCCTTCACGTTGCCGCGCGGCGACACCACCGTCGACAGGTTGCCGCGGTTGTCGTACGCGAGCGTGGTCCTGCCCCCGAGAGCGTCGGTCACCGAGGAACGACGACCCGCCGCCGTGTAGGTGTATTCGGTCTTCGACCCGGTCGGATCGGTCACGCTCGCGGTCCGGCCGATCACCTTCGTGTACGAGTACGTGGTGGCGTTGTCGAGCGGGTCCACCGCCCGCACCACCTGGCCGAGCTCGTCGTACTCGGTGATCCACGGCTCCCGCTTGCCCGGGTCGTAGGTCTTCCGCAGGCGATCGAGGTTGTCGTAGACGTACCGTGTGGTGAAGTCGTCCCGGTCCGCGCCCGCGACGGTGCCGCGCGGGTCCGTCTCGCTGACCGGGCGGCCCACCTGGTCGTACCCGAAACCGGTCTTCTCACCCAGCGGCGTGGCCCGCTCGATGAGGTTACCGGCCGCGTCGTACGCGAAGGTGGTCTTCTTGTTCCTCGGGTCCGTGATCGCGGTGACCAGGCCACGGTCGTCGACGGTCAGGATCGTGGTGTTGTCGCCGAAATCGGTGATGCGCTGGATCTCGTCGAACGCGTTGTAGCCGTAGGTCGACGTCTTGCCCAGCCCGTCGGTGTGCGACGTCAGGTTGTTGTGCGGGTCGAAGGTGTTGCTGACCGTGTAGTTGAACGGCTCGGGCGCGCTCTGGCTGACCATGTTGCTGGCGCCGTCGTAGGCCGAGACGGTCTGGTTGCCCTTGGCGTCCACCAGCAGCGTCGGGTCGATCTGCTGGTCGTAGCGCTGGTTGGTGGTGTCGCCGTTGCCGTTCTGGCTGTAGACCAGCACGTTGCCCCGGTAGCCGTCGAAGTAGACGACGCCGTCCGGGTCTGTGGTGGTGGCTTCCTGCTTGCCGGCGTCCCAGGCGAAGGTCGTGATCTTGCCGAGGGCGTCGGTCTGGCTCGCGACGCGGTTATTTTGATACGTGGTGCTGACCTGCGTGCGCTGCTCAGGGTCGATGACTTTGCTCAGCAGCGTGCCGACGTACTGATATTTCCAGGTATTTCCGTCAGCATCGGTCGCTGCCGTCATTTGGCCGTTCGTGTAGCCGTATCGGACATTTCGCCCGTCCGGCAGGCTCATCTTGCGGATCAGGCCGTCGCTGCCGAGGTCGACGGTGACCACCCGGCCGGCCGCGTCGGTGATCTTCTGCTGGGTCGCGGTGTAGGCGAGCGTCAGGCCCAGCCCGCGACTGTTCTTCACCGAGGTGAGCCGGCCCGTGCCGTCGAAGGCGTAGGTGATCTGCGCCGGCGTGACCAGCTTCCAGCCGGTGCCGGTGGCGCTCAGGTTGGACCGCACGCCGGCCGGCCGCTTGAACGAGCCGTCCTCGTTGCGACCGTAGGTGACCTGGGCGCCGTCGTCGGCACGCACGGTCACCGCGGTAGCGTCCCCGGCCGGCGGGATCACCCGCACGTCGTAACTCCACGCCCAGCCCAGCCCCATCGATCCGGCGCCGGTGTTCGTCGACGAGTAGCGGCGCACCGCGTCGAACGTGACGCCGAACCCGGCCATCCGCAGGTCGTTCGAGGAGAAGGTGAACGAGCCGGTGCCGGTGTTCACCCCGCCGCCGCGCACCGCCTGCCCGACCGCGGTCGGGTGCAGCACGTTGCCGCACGCGCAGCCGGCGGCCTGGTCGGCCGGGATGGCGGGCGGCTCGATCGTGGCCCGCGCCTTGGCGTTGGCGGACGGCTCGGAGACGACCTCGGTCGCGTCCTTCTTGGTCACGGTGACGGTCGCGAAGTAGTCGTGGCCGTCCTCGAGCACCCAGCCGTCCTTCGCGCCGAAGGTGCGGCAGAAGTCCCGCGGCGTCGTGCACTTCGCGAGGTCGGAAGCCGCCAGCGACGCCGACTCCTGCGCGGTGCCGGTCGCCGGGTCGAAGACGGTCGCCTTCCAGGTCTGCCAGTCGGCGGTGTCGTCGGAGTCGAAATACAGCACGAGCGACGTGTCGGCGATCTCGAACCCGGACCGCAGCAGCACGTCCCGCGCGCCGGGGCCGGGCGTCGTCGGCGCGTCCAGCGCCCGGACTTGCGGCTTCGCCAGCCGTGTCGACTTCACACGGGCCGGCTTTCCGGAAGCCTTGATGCCCGGAGGCACGACCGGCGGCCGTTCCCCCTTGGCCAGCCCGTGCCCCGATGCCGAGGAGCTGGGCAGCGCCCGGTCGACCGGACCCGGCCCCGGCGGCGCCACGACGGGTTTCTTCGGTTGGGCGGCGGGCACCTCGGCCGACGCCGGCGTAGCCACCAGGAATTGCGCGAGAGTGAGTAGAGCCGCGGGCGCGGCAAGCCGTCTCAACATCACTTACCCCCGTAGTCAGCGATGGACGCCGATAGATGTTTCCGGCTCAATAGATCAACATCTATGAAGTGTCGGAAGGGCGATTTCCGGCCCGGACGGGGTTGCCTGCGGTAGCGTCCATTTGCGACCGTCGACGTTTCGACCGGGGGTATTTCGTCATGACCACCCGAGACCAGGCCCGCCGGGCCGCCACCGACCTCTCCACGCTGCTGGCCGCCGAGAGCCGCGCCGGTTTCACCTGGCAGCAGCGCATGTGGCAGATCGCCGCCTGCCTGTGCGCCGACGCCACCGACGACGAGGCCATGCGCGCCGCCCGCTCCCGCTTCGAGGCCGTCTATCCGGGCCTGCGCGACTTCCGCCTCTCGCCGCGCTCGGAGCCGTCCGCCCACGAGCGCCTGGCCACCCTGACCGCCCGCCTGCACGACCTGCTGCACATGCCGCCGGTGACGCTGCGCCGCGCCCGCGCCGCCGACGCCCCGCGCATCGCGATGATCTGGCACACCGGCTGGCGCGACGGCCACCTCGGCAACGTCCCCGACGAGCTGATCGCCGCCCGCACGCCCGACTCGTTCCGCGCCCGCGCCGCCGAGCGCGTCCCCGACACCACGGTGGCCGAGGTTGGCGACGTCGTCGCCGGCTTCGTCATGGTCGTGGCCGACGAGGTCGAGCAGGTCTACCTGGACGCTTCCTTCCGCGGCGGCGGCGTGGCCGACGTCCTGCTGACCGAGGCCGAGCGCCTGGTGGCCACCAACGGCCACGGCGTCGCGTGGCTGGCGGTCGTCCCCGGCAACGCGCGGGCGCGCCGCTTCTACGAGCGCTCGGGCTGGAAGGACGACGGCGGCTTCGACTACGTCGCCACCGGCATCCACGTGCCGTGCCGCCGCTACGTCAAGCCGGTGAGCCGGTAAATCGATTGCCCCGGGTTCGCCGCCCGGGGATGCTTCCCGTCATGACGCGCTGACATCTCCTCCACCGAGTCCCGGAAGCCTCGAGAAACCTGAGGAAGTTTTGTCTGCCACCGTGCGCGTTTTCGCCTCACCCTCCAGCTGGATCGAGTCCTCCGCCGTCGACCAGTGCCACCAGGTCGCCGCGCTCGACGGCATGCTGCACGTCGCCGGCATGCCCGACCTGCACCCCGGCAAGGGCGCCCCGATCGGCGCCGCCATGACCTCCACGGTCCTCTACCCGTTCCTCGTCGGCTCCGACATCGGGTGCGGCATCGCCGTCTTCCCGATCCGGCTCAAGCGCCCCTCCCCCGAGAAGCTCGCCGCCCGCTTCCCGGACCTCGACAAGCCTCTCGGCGATGACGGGCTGGGGACGCTCGGCCGCGGCAACCATTTCGTCGAGCTCGCCCGCGTGGACGAGGTGTTCGCCGACCGTCCGGGCCTGGCCAAGGGCGACCTCCTGCTGATCGTCCACAGCGGCTCGCGGGGCATCGGCGAGCGCATCCTCCGCCGCCACACGGAGGTCCACGGCGCGGGTCCCGCCCCCGATCCGGAGACCTACATCAAAGAGCATGACGACGCCGTACGGTGGGGGTCGCGCAATCGCCGGGTGCTGGCCGACCGCGTGGCGCGGGCCTTGGGCGCCGCACCCGAGGAGCCTCTGGTCGACGAGTGCCACAACCTCGTGACGTACGAGAACGGGGTCTATCTGCACCGCAAGGGCGCCGCCCGCGGCGACCGACGCGACGTGCTGATCGCCGGGACCCGCGGCACGCGGTCGTTCCTGGTCGCGGCCCACGCCGGCCCCGAGGCGAACTTCTCGGTGGCGCACGGCGCCGGCCGCAAGATGTCGCGCGCCGACGCCCTGCGCCGCGGCAAGGCCAAGCACACGGTCGCCGAGCTGCGCCGCACACCCGTCGGCTCGATCGTCGTCTGCGGCGACCGGCAGCTGCTCTTCGAGGAGGCGCCGACCGCCTACAAGCGCATCGAGCAGGTGGTCGGCGACCTCACCAGCCACGGCCTGGCCACCCCGATCGTGGCCACGGTCCCGCTGGTCACCTACAAGACCCGATGACCATCCACCTGCTCGTCTCGGCCGGCCGCGGCCCTGAGGAATGCTCCTGGGCCGTGGCCCGGCTGACCAGCCGCCTCGAGGAGGAGGCACGCCGGCGGAAGGTGGTGGCGACGCGCGTCCAGGCCGTACCCGGCGACCATCCGGGCACCTTCCGCTCAATCCTGCTGCGGATCGCCGACGACGCCTTCGCCGCCTCGTGGACCGGCACGCTCTGCTGGCAGGCGCCGAGCCCGTACCGGCGCGGCCACGGCCGCAAGAACTGGTACGTGATCGCCCATCCCGTCGATGTCAACGCTCCGCGCACGCCGTTCGACGAGTCCGACGTGGACGTGGTCGCCTGCCGCACCGGCGGTCCCGGCGGCCAGCACCGCAACAAGGCGAGCACCGCCTGCCGGGCCACCCACCGCCCGTCCGGCCTGGTCGTGGTGGTCGACACCGAGCGGCAGTTCACGCTCAACCGCGGCCTCGCCATGCGCCAGCTCCGGGCCCGCCTCGCGCAGGGCGACGCGGCGGCGGCCCAGGCGTTGACCACCGCCCGGTGGCAGGTCCACGACGATCTCGTCCGCGGCGACCCGGTCCGCACCGAGCGCCCCTGACAGCGACCTCGCGCCGGTCGCGCTGACGGCGCTGCCGCACGCGATGTTCTCGATCGGCGCCGGCTCCCCCGAGCACGCCGCCGCCAGCCCTGCGCGGCTCGGCCCTTCCCGCGGCTCGGCCTGCCTCCCGGCCGCGCCTCGGCCCGCTCACAGATCTTGATGACGTGCGGTTCGGCCCGAGCGGCAAGTCATCAAACCTCGACGGCTTCGAGCGCGGCCCCCTCAACCCGGGAAGGCCTCCCGTGGCGGCACGACGAGTCCCTGGTCGTACTGCTCGGTGAACGCCTCCTCGCCCAGCGCGTCCAGCGCGGCGGCGCGGACCGTGGCCAGCTCGGCCGCGTCGTCGGGGTCGGGGATCTGGCCGAGGGCCGCGAACGCGCCGTCGGCCACGCCGAGCATGAAGGCGGCCCGCCGGTGCTCGCCCTGGGCTGACGCCAGCGCCGCGGCCGCCACGCAGACGTACGGCACGAACCCGTCCCAGCCCTCCCGGAACACCTCCTGCCGGCCCGCCGCGAACAGCTCCCGGGCCACCTCGATGTTGCCCAGGCGCAACTCGGTGAAGGCCAGGTTGTGGTACTCCGAGTTGACCGTCTCGGCGTTGCCCAGCTGCCGGTTCAGCGCGATGCTCGCCTTGTAGAGGTCGCGGGCGCGCGGCAGGTCGCCGCTCATCCGGGCGACCGCGGCCAGCACATGCCGGGGCCGCTCCTCCAGGCCGCGGTCGCCGGCGCGCATCGCGGCCACGAGCGCCTCCCCGGCCAGCCGCTCGGCGCCGGGCAGGTCACCGCCGCGGGCGGCCACCCGCGACAGCGCGTACAGGGCCTCGACCTCGCCGGGCCGGTCGCCGGAAGCGCGGGCGCGGCTGAGCTCGGCCTGGCTCATCCGCACCACCTCGTCGCTGTCGCCGCGACGGAAGGCGGCCCGCACCCGCTCGGCGAAAGCCGGCCCCTGAGGGCTCAGATCGCGCCGCCGTTCGCGTAGATGACCTGCCCGTTGACCCAGCGGCCCGGGCCCGCCAGGAACGCCACCACCTCGGCCACGTCGCCGGGGTGCGCGAGGCGCTCCAGCGGGGGCTCGGCGGCGATCCGGGCGATCAGCTCGTCGGACTTGCCGGTCAGGAACATGTCGGTGGCGGTCGGGCCGGGCGCGACGGTGTTGACCGTGATGTCGCGGCCGCGCAGCTCACGGGCCAGGATCAGGGTCATCGACTCGACGGCGCCCTTGCTGGCCGCGTACGCCGTGTAGCCCGGCCGCGCGAAGCGGGTGATCGAGCTGGAGAAGTTGACGATCGCGCCGCCGGCCCGGACGCGCTGGGCGGCCAGCTGGTCGACCACGAAGGTGCCGCGCACGTTGGTCCGCAGCACCCGGTCGAGGACCTCCAGGTCGAGCTCGGCGAGCGGGGCGAGAGGCATGACGCCGGCGCAGTGCACGACCACGTCGACGCCGCCGTACCGCTGCTCGGCCTGGTTGAAGACCGACCGCATCGCGGCCTCGTCGGCGACGTCGGCCTGGACGGCGAAGACCTGGGCGCCGGTCGCGGAGATCTCGGCCACGGCCGCGTCGGCGGCGGCCTTGTCGCCCGCGTAGTCGATCACCACCGCGAACCCGTCGCGGGCGAGCCGCTCGACCACCTCACGGCCGATCCCGCGCGAACCGCCGGTGACGATCGCGACCCTGCTGGCTGTGCTCATGCCTTGATCATCCCCGGAGGCGCCGGCGGCAGCATCAGTCAAATTACTTCTCCTTCAGGAAGTCGAGCGCGACCGCCGGGAAGAGCGGCGAATCCGCCATCGCGTAGTGAGTGACGCCGGGCAGGATCGCCAGCGCGTGACCGCCCGCGGACCGGCCCTCGCCCATCCAGCCGCCGTCGCGCAGGCCGCCGTCCAGCAGCTTGAAGACCTCGACGAAGTGGCTCGGCGGGCACATGTCGGCGTCGCCGGCGACGATCATCGTGGGCACCGAGAGCGCGCGGACCTGCTCGGTGAAGTCGAAGTCCTTCGCCATCGCCTCGCCGATCTTGTCGAGCAGGCGGGGGAAGTCCTCAGGGCGCGGCGCGACCCGCTGGTAGAGCTCCCACATCGGGGTTTCCTTCATGAACTCGGCCGCGGCCGCGTTGACCTGGCCCTGCTGGCCGAGGATCTCCGGGTACGTCGCGTCGCGCCGGATGCCAGCACTTGCGCTGACCAGGCGACCGACCTTCTCCGGGTGGTTGAACGCGACCTGCATGGCGACGCCGCCACCGAGCGAATAACCCACGACATCGGGGCGGTCGAGGCCCAGGTGGTCGATCAGCGCCGCGATGTCGTCACCCATCAGCCGGATGTCGAGGGGCCGGTCCACGTCGGCGGTGCGCCCGTGGCCCTGCAGGTCGGGCAGGATCACCTGCCGGTTGGCCGCGAACGCGGGCAGGTTGGCGGCGAACATCTCGCCGGAGCCCAGGCCGCCGTGCAGCAGGACCAGCGGGCGGCCCTCGCCGTGGGTCTCGTAGTAGAGGTTGATGCCGTTGACGTCCGCGTAGCTCATCTTCTCGCTCCTCGTCTCGATTCTTGCCCCTATTGACCGGGCGGCCCACCGGAACTCATCGCTACGCTCGCATCTGGCTACGACATTTTTGGAGGCACGATGCGGATCGCGGTCACCGGTGGCACCGGCAAACTCGGCCGGGCCGTGGTCGCCCATCTTCGGGAGACCGGCGACGAGGTGGTCAACCTGGACGCGGCGGCGCAGCGGCCGGACATCCGGATCGACCTGACCGATTACGGGCAGACGATCGAGGCGCTCACCGCGATCGACGACCGGTACGACCGCATCGACGCCGTGGTGCACCTGGCGGCGATCCCCGCGCCCGGCATCACCGGCAACGCGGCCACGTTCCAGAACAACATCATCGCCACCTACAACGTCTTCGCCGCCGCGAAGGCCGCCGGCATCACCAACGTGGTGTGGGCGTCCAGCGAGACCGTCCTCGGCCTGCCGTTCGACACCCCGCCGCCGTACATCCCGGTGGACGAGGAGTATCCGGCCCGCCCCGAGTCCCGCTACTCCCTGGCGAAGCATCTCGAGGAGACGATGGCGGCCCAGTTCTGCCGCTGGAACCCCGAGCTCAAGATGATCGGCCTGCGCTTCTCCAACGTCATGGACGTCGAGGACTACGCCGAGTTCCCGTCCTTCGACGCCGACCCCTCGCGGCGCAAGTGGAACCTGTGGGGCTACATCGACGCCCGCGACGGCGCCCAGGCGGTGCGCAAGGCCCTCGACTACCGGGCGACGGGGGTGGAGATTTTCATCATCGCCAATGCCGACACGGTGATGAGCCGCTCCTCCGCGAGCCTGGCGGCCGAGGTCTATCCGGGCGTCGAGGTGCGCAAAGACCTGGGAGAGCACGAGACCATGCTGTCGATCGACAAGGCCAAGAGGCTTCTCTCGTACGAGCCGGAGCACAGCTGGCGCCATCACGTGTGAGGGTACGATCCGGGGCAGCCCACGGATCGGGACATTTCGTTGCCTCACGCCGACACTGACACCTTCGCCGCCCGCGTCGCCCGGTTTCTGGGGGCGGTGCGGGCTCATCCGGTCGCGGTGGCCGTGAGCGCGGTGGCGCTGGCGCTGGGGGTCGCCGCCATCGTGGCCGGCTGGACCGTGTCGGCGCCTTCCCAGGCGGCGAACGGGCTGCCACCACCGCTTCCGCGGCGAGGTGAGCAGATCGCGAGCGGCCCGCTGTCGCTCGAGGCGGCCGACAGCCAGGGGCGCTTCGTCGCGGTGGACGGTGACGCCGGGGCGCTCGCCGAGGTGAGCGCGGGCAGCCCGGCCGCGGCGCGGCGGGCGGCGACGTTCGTGGCGGAGCCGGGGCTCGCCGCCACCGATTGTTTCTCCTTCCGGGCCGCCGACGGGCGGTACCTGCGGGACGCCTCCGGACGTCTCGAGGCCGGCGTCGCCGAGCCGAGCGCCGCGTTCCGGCAGGCGGCGACTTTCTGCCTGCGGGGCGGGTTCGCGCGCGGGTCGGCCACGCTGGAGGCGCTGGGGCAACGCGGGAAACTCGTGCGGCACGTGGGAAACGAGATGCGGGTGGAGCAGGGGGACGCGCGGGGGACTTCGTTCCTGGTCCGCGCCCCGCTGGGCTGAAGCATTGTTCTGGGAGCGCTCCCATGTAACGATGAGCGTCACTTTCTCATCCGCGTACCCTTGGCCCCCGAAGGACCCCGCAGATGCGCGCTCTCGCGCGGCTCGCCGTGACCACCGTCCTGGTCGCGGCCCCCATCGCCGCAGTCACCGTCACCACGGTCGCCAGCGCGGCCGACGAACCCGCCCCGATCACCGTGCTGACCAGCACCTTCGAGGACGGCACCGTGCAGGGCTGGACCGGCCGCAACGCCGAGATCCTGGCCAACAGCACGACCGTCGCCCACGGCGGTACGCACAGCCTCTCGGTCACCGGCCGCACCGCCGCCTGGAACGGGCCCTCGCTGGACGTGCTCGGCACCTTCGAGAAGGGCACCTCGTACACGATCTCCGCCTGGGTGCGGATGGCCGACGGCTCCGACAACGCCCGGCTCAGCGTCGAGCGCCACACCGACGGCACGGCGTCCTACGACACCGTCGTGGGCAACACCGCCGTCACCAACGGCAGCTGGGTCAACCTGGTCGGGCATTACACGCTCGCCGCCGACGTGGATTTCCTGCACGTGTACGTCGAGACGGCGTCCTCCACCGGGTCGCTGTACCTCGACGACGTGACGATCAGCTACGTCCCGGCGCTGCCGATCCAGACCGGCATCCCCTCGGTCAAGGACGTGGTCACCGACTTCCCGGTCGGCGCGGCGATCACCGGCGCCGAGACCGTCACCCTGCACGGCGATCTGCTCGCCAAGCACTTCAACTCGGTCACCCCGGGCAACGCGCTGAAGTGGGACGCCACCGAGCCGAGCGAGAACACGTTCACTTACACGCAGGCGGACCCCCTCATCGCGTACGCGAAAGCCCACAACATGAAGGTGCGAGGGCACACGCTGGTGTGGCACAACCAGACGCCTTCCTGGGTCTTCACCCGCGCCGACGGCACCGCGATGACCGGGACCGCCGCCGACAAGACGCTGTTGCTGTCGCGACTGGACAATCACATCCGCAACGTCGCCGCCCACTACGGCACCACGATCGGCACCTGGGACGTGGTCAACGAGGTGATCGACGAGAACCAGTCGGACGGCCTGCGCCGCAGCAGCTGGTTCACCGTGGCCGGGCTCGACTACATCCGCACGGCGTTCAAGGTGGCCCGCGAGGTGGCGCCGGCCGCGAAGCTCTGCATCAACGACTACAACACCAACGTCGCCGCCAAGCGCGACAAGCTCTACAACCTGGTGTCCCAGCTCAAGGGCGAAGGCGTGCCGATCGACTGCGTCGGCCACCAGATGCACATCAACGTGAGCTGGCCGTCGATCGCCGACACCGAGGCGATGATCCAGAAGTTCGTCCCGCTCGGCGTCGAGCAGCAGATCACCGAGATGGACGTCAGCATCTACACCAACAGCGGCGAGAGCTTCCCGGCGCCGCCCGCGGACCGTCTGCTGCAGCAGGCGTACGTGTACCGCGACATGTTCGCGCTGTTCCGCAAGTACGCGAGCGCGATCACCTCGGTGACGTTGTGGGGCCTGGCCGACGACAACACCTGGCTGGACACGTATCCGGTGGCTCGCAAGGACGCCCCGCTGCTCTTCGACACCCGGCTGCAGGCGAAGTCGGCCTACTGGGGCGTCGTCGACCCCACCAAGATCGGCACGACCACGCCCCCCACAACCCCTCCCACCACGCCGCCCACGACTCCTCCCACGACGCCGCCCACCACTCCTCCCACCACGCCGCCGACCGCCACTCCTGGCGCCTGCGCGGTCACCTATCGCGTCACGGGTAGCTGGCCCGGCGGCTTCCAGGGCGACGTGAAGATCGCCAATACCGGCAGCGGCGCGATCTCCGGCTGGAAGCTGGCCTGGTCCTTCACGGGCGGCCAGACGATCTCGCAGCTCTGGAACGGCTCGGCCGCACAGAGCGGCGCCGCCGTGACGGTCACCAACACCTCGTGGAACGGCTCGATCGCCGCCGGCGGGTCGCAGTCGTTCGGCTTCCTCGGCAGTTGGACGGGCAGCAACCCGGTCCCGTCCGCCTTTACCCTCAACGGAACCGCCTGCACCGTCCTCTGAAGGAGGGTCATGACCGTCAAATCCCTGTTCACCGTCGTCGGCGCCGCCCTGCTCACGCTGCTGGCCGCCACCCCCGCCACGGCCGCGTCCCCCACCCGGCCGTTCGGGTCGCTCATCGAGGCCGAGAGCTTCGACGCGACCCACGGCGTCCGGGTCCTGGCCGACGCGAACGCCTCCGGTGGACACGCGATCGCCTTCTCCCCCGGCGACTGGGTCCGCTTCGACAGCATCGACTTCGGCGCGCCCGGCCAGACCAGCGGCTACGCGACGTGGCGCTCCTGCGCCACCGGCTCCGGCACCGTCGAGCTGCGCCTGGACAGCCCGGCCGCCACCCCGTTCCTGACCTTCAACCCGTCCGGCGGCGGCTGCACCCAGTGGTACCAGTCGAGCCTCCGCCTGGGCCTGGGCTCCACCCCGACCGGCGTGCACGCCTTCTACACGACCGCCCGCTCCGACGCCACCAGCTGCGACTTCTACCGCTTCGACAGCCTCCAACTGATCAAACAGACCTTCCCGCCGATCCCCTGACGGCTCGAGGGCGCCGGCCCGGCGCCCTCGACAAGGGTTTCGTGGCAAGTTGACAGAAGGTTGCCACCGGCGCCGGCCCCGGGATGCAATTGCCGGGACGACGAACTCACCGGGGGGCGGCCCGATCATGAGTGACGATCTTCACCGTTTCGCCGAGAATCTCCAGCGCTTGCGGATCTCGGCCGGCATCAAAAGCCGGCGCGCCCTGGCGGCCCGCACGTTCTTTTCGCACACCACGATCTCGGCGGCGGAGCAGGGAAAGATTCTGCCCTCGCTCGAAGTGACAACGGCCTATGTCGAGGCGTGCGGCGGCGATCCGGCGGAATGGGAAGATCGATGGAGACTGGTCTATGCGGCGGGCGAGGACAGCGCCGAGTCGCCCTGGCCGGCCCAGGAGGTGGCGGACGGCAGTGACCCGATGGACTCCGGCTGCCACGTCGACGCGGTGACGGTCCAGGTCGCACGGGTCGCCCTGGCGGCGAAGCGGCACATCATCGGGCGAGTCGAGCTGCGCTATTCCCCGCGATCGCATGCGGCGTGGGGCCGGTTCAACGGCGAGAAGGGCCTCGACTGGCTGGCGGCACATCGCCACGCGGTCGACATCACGGTCGGGGTCGGGCGGGAGTCCGACCAGCGGCGCCTCGGGTTCGAGATCGAGTACGGTGCCGACGATCATTGGTGCGGCATTCTGATCACCGGGGCCGGCGCATTCTTCGCGTGGACGGCCGTGCGTTTCGACGGCGCTCAGGTCGCTTATCGCGAGACCGATCGCGCGGTGCTCGGCTGAACTGGCAGACGATTGGCAACTGACACCGGATCCCTGGCGCGCGGCGTTCCGGCTGCCCCAGCCTGGAACAAAGCGAAGGGGGTCCCAAAATGCGTCGCTTCGTATCCGTGGCAACTGTCCTGTTACTGGCCGGATGCGGCTGGGCCACTCCGGACAGCTCCACGAAGAACGACCTGAACATGAAACATGGGAGCGAAATAAGTTGCCTCCGCGATGCGGTCTTCCCGCATATCGACCACTACGACCTGAACGGGGACGGCAGCGCCGAGGAGTTCCTCGTCATGCGCTGCGAGAACGCCAGTGATCCGCGCGGTGACCAGTTCGAGGTGCTCCCCGGCGGCGGGGACGGGAAACCGGTCAAGCTGGTCCTGCAGATGCCGCAGCCGTCGGTCGTCGACCGGGTGTGTTTCGCCAACGGTGCGGCGATCTACAGTGTCACCAGCGCCACCGGGTCAAAGGTGTGGCAGGTGAAGTGGGCCAAGGACAAGCCCAAGCCGGGACCGCCTACGCCGGGACCACCCGGGGGCTGCCCCGAACCCCGGTAGGCGACCGCACAATGAGGCATGGAGATCGAAGCTGACGTCGCCGTCATCGGCGCGGGCATGGCCGGTGTCTCGGTGGCTCACGAGCTGTCGGCCGGCGCGACCGTCGTGGTGCTCGAGCAGGAGAGTCAACCCGCCTACCACACCA
The DNA here is from genome assembly GCF_050942195.1 of Actinoplanes sp. CA-142083. Taxonomy (NCBI): domain Bacteria; kingdom Bacillati; phylum Actinomycetota; class Actinomycetes; order Micromonosporales; family Micromonosporaceae; genus Actinoplanes; species Actinoplanes sp. CA-142083. Next base: position 3,602,340 of record NZ_CP192076.1, on the reverse strand, counting down.
CCGGTCGCTCGGCGGCCATGTTCCTGGAGAGCTACGGCAGCCCCCGCGTGCGCCGGCTGACCACCGACTCCCGGCCGGACTTCGACGGCCTGCTCACCCCGCGGCCGATGCTGTGGGTGGCGCCGCCCGATCAGCTCGACCGGCTGGACGCCATGGCGAAGGCCCAGCCCACGCTCATCGCCTCGGATCCGGCCGAGTACTTCCCCGCGATGCGGCCGGGCTGGTGCGCCGCGGCGCTGATGGAGCCGGACGCCTTCGAGATCGATGTGCTCGGCTTGCACCAGCGGTATCTGGGCGGCGCCCGCCGTCGCGGCGTGCAGGTGCTGCTCAAGGCCGAGGTCAGCAAGGGCCGCCGCGAGGGCGCCCGCTGGCTGCTCGACACCGCGGCCGGGCCGGTCGCGGCGACCACCGTGGTCAACGCGGCCGGCGCCTGGGCCGACCGGGTCGCGGTCGCACTCGGCGTGCCGCCCATCGGCCTCCAACCGATGCGCCGCACCGCCGCAGTAGCACGCGCGGCCGGCGTCGACCGTTCGTGGCCCCTGATCGGCGACATAGGCGAGACGTTCTACTTCCGCCCCGAGGGCGCCGGCGTGCTGGTCTCCCCCGCCGACGAGACCCCGAGCGACCCCTGCGACGCCCGCCCGCTCGACGAGGATGTGGCGCTGGCCATCGAGCGGGTCAACGAGGCGACCACGCTGGACCTGCGCTCGGTGCAGACCGCGTGGGCCGGCCTGCGCACCTTCGCCCCCGACCGGCAGCCGGTGACCGGGGCGGACCCGGCCGCGCCCGGCCTGTTCTGGGTGGCGGGCCAGGGCGGCTACGGCATTCAGATCGCCCCGGCCCTGGCCCGTCTGGCGGCCGGCGCGGTGACCGGCGCGGGCGAACCCGTGCCGGCCGACCTGTCGGTAGCGCGCTTCCGGAGCTGAGCCGTGTGGATAACGGCGAAAAATTGTCGTAGCCATCTGCTTCAGTTGCCCCACCCAGTGAGGCGGTTTCTGGGGGTCGTTGCAACACTGCTGGTCAGTTGGCTTGGGTGAGGAGTTTAGCGAAGCGTTCGGCGGGGGTGTCCCAGCCGAGGGTTTTGCGGGGCCGGCCGTTGAGTTGGACCGCGACCGCGTCGAGGTGTTCACGGCTGTGCACGGCTAGGTCGGTGGATTTCGGGAAGTACTGCCGCAGCAGGCCGTTGGTGTTCTCGTTGGTGCCGCGTTGCCAGGGTGAATGCGGGTCGCAGAAGTAGACGCTCATGTCGGTGGCCAGGCTGAACTGGTGGTGCAGGTGCATCTCGCTGCCCTGGTCCCAGGTCAACGACCGGCGCAGATGCGCGGGCAGAGTGGTGATCGTGGTGATCAAGGCGTCGCGGAACACGTCCGGGGTCCGTCGCCCGTCCGGCAGGTGCACCAGCATGAGGTAGCGGGTGTGCCGTTCGACCAGGGTGCCGATCGCGGACTTGTTGCCCTTGCCGATGATCAGATCACCTTCCCAGTGCCCGGGCACCGCCCGATCCTCGATCTCGGCCGGCCGCTCACTGATCATGATCATGTCGGTGGCCATCCGCGGGGTGCGCTGCCCTGCGCTGCGGTGGGGGCGGCGCATCACCCGCCCGGTGCGCAGCGCGGCCGCGACCTCGCGGCGTAAACCGCCGCGGCCTTGCAGGTAGAGGGCCTGGTAGATCGTCTCAGGACACACGGACAGCTCCGGCCGGTCAGGATGATCGCGGCGCAAGCGTCGCACGATCTGCTCCGGACTCCACCGCAGGTCCAGGCCGTCCTGAATCAGCGCCCGCAGTTGCGGGCTAGCGTCGATCTTGCGGGGTTTCGGGCGGGGTCGGCGGGCCTCGGCCCGCCGCTGCGCCGCATACGGCCGGTAGCTCCCGCTGTCCGGATGGGCGTTGCGGCGCAGTTCCCGGCTGACCGTGGACGGATCCCGGCCGAGCTCCGCGGCGATCTGCCGGACCGACGCCTGCTCCCGGCGGCGGTCAGCGATATGGATACGCTCGTCAGCGTTCAGATACCGGCCCCGCACCGAACGCTCAGCGGCCGACCTGATCGGCTTCGGCCCGTTACGCCAGCGTTTAGTCAGCCGATAGGAAACCCCGACAATCCGAGCCGCCCGCCGGAACCCCATGCCTTGATCCACCAGAGCAAGGTAGGCCTCCCGCCGCAACAACGACCGACCGGCGTAGTCGACCGACCCATCCCGGACCACCTGCTCCATCACACAAACCCCTCAGAACGAGGTGTTGCGACGACCCCTGGAATCCGGGTGAACGGGGTGGGGTGGAGTACCCAGCCCGAATCCGGACGTGAGCGCTCAGGCGGCGGGGAAGGGCGCCAGATCCTGCGAGCAGCGCGTCCCGACCGGTGGCAGGGCGCCGTCGATCAGGTAGCGCGAGTACCAACCCGTGATGCAGGCGCTGTACCGGGTCGTGTGCCCGTACCCGTCCAGCGTGAGCAGCCGGGCGTTGCCCAGCTCCCGGGTCATCCGCACGGCGAAGTCGTAGCGGGTCGCCGGGTCGTAGGTCGGGTTCACCACCAGGACCGTCTTGGCGGTGCGCTTGTTCCACGGGCCGTGGTAGCGCTCGGCGATCCGGGGCCAGTTCGCGCAGGCGACCTCGCCGAACGCCTCGGCCCGCCCGAACGTGGGGCTGGCGGCCTCGAAGGCTTCGGCGATCGCCGGGTAGAGCGCGGGGTTGCGGGGCAGCGGCGCGTCGGCGCAGTTCACCGCGAGGAACGAGTCGTTGCCGTTGTACGAGTACGCGTCGGCCGACCGACCCGGACCGGGCCGGGCCTTCGGCAGCGTGCGGGCCGCGAGCGTCGACGCGGTGGCGCCGCCGAACAGGGCGTCGTAAGCGAACTGCAGCGTGGCCGCGGTGTCCGGCCAGTCCGCCACGTTGTACATGCTGCCGGAGATGAAGTCGGTCAGGTCGTCGATGGTGACCGTGCCCAGCTCGGGCAGCGTGGCCGGCCCCTGCCGCAGCCGGTCGCGGAGCCGGTCGAACTTGGCCCGCGCGTTACCGGTGAACGCGCAGGTCGTGGTCGCCTTGTCGCACTCGCGCAGGAACGCCGACAGCACCAGCTCGAAGCCGCCGGCCCGCTCGAACTTGTTCGCCAGCCGGCGGTTGGTGCGCTGGTCGGGGTCGACGTTGCCGTCGATGATCACGGCGCGCACCTGGGACGGGAACAGGTTGGCGTAGGTGGCGCCGATCAATGTCCCGTACGAGAAACCGATGTAGTTGATCTTGGTGTCGCCGACGGCCAGGCGGAGCCGGTCGAGGTCCTTCGCGACGTTGAGCGTGCTCATGTGCTCGAGCAGCGGCCCGGCGTTGGCGACACAGCCCCGCGTGTACTCCAGGTTGGCGCGAATGGTGCTCGCGATCTCGGCCCTGGAGAGCGGGACGATCTTCATCTGCTCGTAGAGCGCCTCGGCCTCGGCGTCGGTCTTGAAGCACTCGACCGGGTCGCTGGCGCCGATGCCGCGCGGGTCGAAGCCGACGATGTCGAAGCGGGCCAGCACATCGGGCGCGACGATCTGGTCGGCCACGGTGACCATGCCGCGGCCGGCGCCGCCCGGGCCGCCGGGGTTCACGAAGATGGTGCCGATCTTGTGGGCCGGGTCGCCGGCCGGGCGGCGGGCGAGCGCGATCGTGGTGGTCGCGCCGTGCGGCTTGTCGTAGTCGAGCGGCACCGGGGTGGTGGCGCAGTCGAAGCCGAGCAGCTCCTCCTCGGTGCAGGCGGCCCACCGCAGGCCGGTCGAGGGCGAGGCAGCGGCCGCCGCCTGGGGGACGGCCAACGCGGCGGAGAGCAGGGCAAGAGCGGCGCCGGCCCGGACTGAGACCCGGCGATGGAACGGAGTGACGGACATCGGTGCTCGTCCTTCCGGTCGGAAGCAGGACCAGCCGCCATATTTCCACGTATGGAAATGCATTGTTGACCGCGCTAAGCCGTCCGAACCGGGTGCCGATAGGTCGGGCATGGGTGCTGGACGATGGATGCGGGACCGCAAGGTGTCCGGGAAGATCTTGGCGGTCGCCGGGGTGGCGATCGCGGGGACGCTGGTCACCGGCACGATGGCGCTGGTCGGGATCGCGGACCTGCAGGGCACGCGCAACAGCGAGCTGCAGCGCGGCGTCCCCTACATCACCAACCTCAACGACGCGGCGCTGACCGCGAAGGCGGCGGCGAACGACGAGCGCGGCTACCTGATCGCCGGCGACGCCAGCTTCAAGGACGAGGCGCTCGGCCGCCAGGACGAGGTGGACAAGAGCCTGGCGTCGGCGCGAGCGCTCGGCGACGCCGGGGAACAGGCCACCGTCGACAAGATCAAAGCGGCCACCGACGCCTGGTTCACCGCGGTCGAGGCGGAGTTCACCACCTACCTGACCGACAAGGGCGCCGCGGTCAAGGCCGCCATGAACGCCAACCGGGACCTGCGCAAGACGTACGAGGGCCTGCTGAAAGACGAGATCGCCCGGGCCGACCAGGCGCTGATCGCCGGGCCGGAGTTCGGGTCGACGGTCGGCACCACCCGCACGGCGCTGGTGATCGCGCTGACCATCGCGCTCGCGCTCGGCATCTTCCTGGCCCTCGTGGTGGCCCGGATGATCGTGGTGCCGCTGCGCAAGGTGTCGGTGGTGCTCGACGCGGTGGCCGACGGCGACCTCACCAAGGACGCCGACGTGGACCAGCGCGACGAGCTGGGCCGGATGGCCGGGAGCCTGCGCCGGGCCACCGGCACGCTGCGGCAGACCGTGGGCGACCTCGGCCGGCATGCGCACGAGCTGAGCGAGGCGGCCGGGTCGCTGGCCGGCACCAGCCGGGAGAGCGCCCGCAGCGCCGAGGCCGGCGCCGCTCAGGCCGGGACCGTCGCCGAGTCCGCCGCGCTCATGTCGACGAACATCCAGACCGTGGCGGCCGGCGCCGAGGAGATGGGCGCGTCGATCCGCGAGATCAGCGAGAGCGCCACGCTGGCCGCTCAGGTCGCCTCCCGCGCGGTCGACGTCACCGCCACCACCAACACGGTGATGGCGAAACTCGGCGACTCGTCGGCCGAGATCGGCAACGTGATCAAGGTGATCACCGCGATCGCCGAGCAGACGAACCTGCTCGCGCTCAACGCGACGATCGAGGCGGCGCGGGCCGGCGAGATGGGCAAGGGCTTCGCGGTCGTGGCCAGCGAGGTGAAGGACCTCGCGCAGGAGACGGCGAAGGCGACCGAGGACATCGGCAGCCGGGTCGCGGCGATCCAGGCCGACACGACCGGGGCGATGACCGCGATCGAGGAGATCAGCGAGATCATCGGACGGATCAACGACTTCCAGACCACCATCGCGTCGGCGGTCGAGGAGCAGACGGTCACCACCAACGAGATGAGCCGCAACGTGGCCGAGGCCGGCAGCCAGGTCGCGTCGACCATCACCGAGGTGGCGTCCTCCGTGCAGCTCACCACCGTCGGCGTCGGCGAGGCGACGCGCGCGGCCGGGCAGCTCGAGGAGATGTCGGCCGATCTGCGGGCAATCGTGGGACGTTTTACCGTCTGAGGTCATTGCGATCGGTCGATAACGTGAGCGCGTGAGTTCAAGACCCCGCCGCGCCGCGGCAGTCGTGGTCGTCCTGTTTCTGGTGCTGGGTGGCGGGCTCACCTACTGCTCGGCCGACTGGAAGAGCTCGGTCTTCGCGTTCGACCTTCCCGGCGGCGACTACCGGGTACGGCTGACCGGCTCCTCGGGGAACGGCGAGTGCGCGCGGCTCGAGCGGGAGACGAACTTCGACGAGTTCACCCGCTGGCGGACCGCCGGCAAGGACTGCGCGTGGCCGAAGGTCGCGGGCGGCGACGGCTGGCTCGCCGGCGGGCAGGTCGTGCGGGTGTCCGAGGACGGCGGCGATCAGACCAAGGACTGGATCCTTTTCGGCATCGTGCCGGCCGCCGCCGCCGAGGTCGTGCTCACCCTCGCCGACGGCAAGGAGCGGCCGGCCGCGACCAAGGCTGCCGGGGGCGGCGCGAACCGGCTGTACGCCCTGCACGTGCCGGGCGTGGGCGACAGCGCCGAGGTGATCTCGATCGTCCTGCACGACGCCCGAGGTGGTGAGATCCGTGTCTATTAGACGAGTCCTGGCCCTGGCGGCCGTGCTGACGCTGGTCGGCGGCTGCGATCGGCTGGACAGCATGTTCCAGCAGCGCAGCGAGCCGCGGCTGCTGGCCGGCGGGGCGGTCGGCGAGGCGCGCTGGTCGGTCGTGCAGGTGCGCGAGAAGGACCACGGCGAGTGCCTGGAGCTGCGCAGCCGGGGCGTGCCGGCCTCGCACACCTGCGCCACGTCGAGCCTGATGAGTCAGTACACACTGGACATCGCGGTGCTGCACGGCACCAGCCAGCCGCTGGTCTTCGGGCTGCTGCCGGCCGGCACGGCCCGGGCCGAGGTCGCGCTCGACGGCGGCCTCGCGGTGCGGGCGACGCCGGGGCGCAAGATGGCCGAGGTGGCGGTGGTCAAGAAGGGCGACCTGCGTTTCGTGGCCGAGCCGGCCCCGGCCGGGCGCACCGGCGACTGGAAGGACGGCGGGTCCGTCAACGTGGTGGCCTACGACGAGCAGGACAAGCCCATTCCGGGTCGATAGCTCACAGGCGCGCCGTCGAGATCGAACCGACGCGGGCCGCGGTCGTCACGTCGTACCGAATCTTGGTTGATCGCCACCCACCGGGCGTGAGGGTCGTGCCGGGTTTGATCTTGCGCTGGGTCTTGCCGCCGACCACCGCGACGTCCGCGCCGGCGGTGAGCCGCAGCCGCACCGGGATCGCGCCGGCCGTCGCCAGGCGCAGCTCGCTCACCTGCTTGGTCGCGGTCACCTTCACCGTTCCCTTCGGCTTGGGCAGGGTCAATGCGGCGCGCGCGGTGACGCCGCCGAGCTCGATGCCGGCCAGGCCGCCCGCGCGCATGTCGATGTCCTGATCCGTGGCGGACGCGGTGAGGCGCACGGTCCAGGCGACCTTACTGGTGAGCCGGATCTCGGCGCCGGTCTGGGCCAGCTCGAGTCGCGGCCCCCGCGCCGAGGTGGTGACGAGCGGCGCCGCTCCCCCGCCGATCCCGATGATGCTGTAAAGCTGATCGCCCAGGTTGGCGCTCGCGATGTGGACGACGGTGGCGGTCCCGGACACCTCGAAGACCAGCGCCTTCGCCTGGCCCAGCGGTGCGGTGAGCGGCGAGACCGGCGTCGGGGCGGTGCTGCCGATGATCGGCGGCACCACCGCGGCCTGCGCGCTCGGCCGGCGTGAGGTCGGCTGGAACGCCTCCGCCTGACCGAGCACCACCCCGATCGTCAGCGACACCAGCACGGCGGTGAAGACCCAGAGCCGCCACGGCTTGCGCGGCGCCTGCTCGTAGACGATGACCGCCCGGCCGGCCACCCGCTGCGGGATGGTCGGCAGCACCTTGAGCTTCTGCGTCGGCTCGTCGATGACCGGTGGGGGCACCACGAGATCCGGCGGCACTTCGGGTCCGCTGCGGGAGAGGAGTCTGTCGAGCATGGGCACCTCCGGTCGTCCGCTACGAAATACGGATCCCGGGCGCCTTCGGATCGATGTTCGTCTGTGCGAATTCGCCGGCGGCCAGGACCGCGGAGACGGGAATCGCCAGCCGGCCACCGCGCTCGTAGGGGGCGGCGTGCCGATCGAAGGCCGCCCGGATCCGCTCTCGTGTCGCCGCCGGCTGCCCTCGGACATGCGCCGCCGTGCGCACCGTGCCGGCCATGAATCCGTCCCACAGCTCACCGGCACTGATCACCAGCTCGAACGCCACTGTGGAAACCTCGCAAGTGAACCCGCATTCGCGGAACAGCGCGGCCATCTCGCCGGGGCGTGCGTAGCGGAAGAAGTCCGGACCGGCCGGAAGCCCCGGCGGCGGCGCCGCACCCACCTCCGCGATCGCGTCGACGAGCACGCCGACGAAACGCGCCCGCTCGGGCAGGTCCCACGCGGTGAGCGCGAGCCGGCCGCCCGGCGCCAGCACCCGCGCGCACTCCGCCAGCACGATGCGCGGCTCGGCCAGGTGGTGCAGCAGGAAGTTGCCCGCTACGGCATCGAAACTGGACGCCGGGAACGGCAACTCCTCCGCCGAGGCCTCCCGGAACTCCAGCGCCGGATGGCGCGTGCGGGCCAGCGCGACCATGGCCGGCGAGAGGTCGATGCCGACCGCCGTGGCGCCGCGTCCGGCCGCCTCCGCGGTGGCCTGCCCGGGCCCGCAGGCCAGATCGAGCAGCCGCGTGCCCGCGGTCACCCGGGCGGCGTCGAGCAGGTCGCCGACCACCCGGTCGGTGACACGGCCGAGCGAGCGCTCGTAGTCCGTGGCGATGGCGGCCCAGCCCGCCTGTTCGAAGCGGCTGAATGCGTCCATCCAGGAAGCGTAGGCTCCGGAACGTGCAGCAGATCAGCCTTGCGCCGGTCGACGGCGTGCACATCACGACGCTGATGGACAACTCGTCGGACGCGTTGCTCCCCGACGAGGGTCTCGTGCGGCGCTGGGGACTGGCCGGGACGGCCGGCCCGCTGGCGGTGCTCCCCGCCGAGCTCGCGGAGGAGAAGCAGAGCTACGACTTCCTCCGGGCCGAGCACGGATTCTCGGCCATGCTGGACGTCGGCGGCCGCCGGCTCCTCTTCGACACCGGCATCTCACGGGACGGGCTGGTCGGCAACCTCGACCGGCTCGCCATCCGCCCGGACAGCTTCGAGACGATCGTTTTCAGCCACGGGCACTTCGACCACACCATGGGCCTCAACGGCCTGGCCGACCGGCTCGGCCCCACCAATGTGCCGGTGCTCCTGCACCCCGACTTCTGGCTGCGCCGGCGCATCGTCTCGCCCGACCGCACGCTCGAGATGCCGACGCCGAGCCGCTCCGCGATCGAGGGCGCCGGCTTCACCATCGTCGAGGAGCGCCAGCCCTCGTTCCTGCTCGACAACGCCGTGCTGGTCACCGGCGAGGTCGACCGCACGACCCCGTTCGAGACCGGCATGCCCGCCGCGCATCAGGCGTTCCGCGACGGCGCGTGGGCGCCCGACCAGGCGGTCCACGACGACCAGGCGGTGGTCCTGCACGTGCGCGACCGCGGCCTGGTCATCCTCACCGGCTGCGGCCATTCCGGAATCATCAACATCATCCGGTACGCCAAGAGGCTCACCGGCATCTCCCGGCTCTACGCGCTGCTGGGCGGCTTCCACCTGCGCGACGGCCCGATCGTGGCGGAGACGGTGGCCGCGCTGGTCGACGAGGCTCCGCTGGTGCTGGTACCGGCCCACTGCACATCGTGGAAGGCCCAGCACGCCCTTGCGGCCGCGTTGCCCGGTGCCTTCCGGCCGAACGCGGTGGGGAGCCGCTTCGAGCTCTGACCGGCCGGCGGGGACCGATCGTTTCCGGTCCCCGCCGTTCTCCGATCAGCGGCCCGTTCGCGCTCGCCGGCCGGGCTCGCGCTCGTCGGCGACGGTCAGCGGTCGAGGTCGGCCAGCTCAAGCTCCTCGGCGGCGGTCAGCGGCAGCGCCGGGGCGGCCGCGAGGTCGTCGCCCGGGTGGAAGCAGGAGTTGACCGGCTTCGGGCGGGGGCCGGCCTCCGGGGCGCGCTCGGCCGGGATCGGGGTGATGGCGTTCGCCATGCTCTTCTCCTTGTTTCGTGTGCGGGTTCAGGCCGCCGCGTTCTCGCGGGACGGCCACAGGCGCCGGCCGCGACCGGTCGGGAGGACCGGGTCGCCGTGCCGCACCAGGCTGAAGCGCTCCAGACCGGGAGCGATGGTGCTGGTCACCGAGATCAGCGAGCCGGGCGGCGCGATCTCGCGGGTGTGGTGGGCGATGCCGTGGGCGGCAAGCGCGCGGGAGACCTCGGCAAGTCCCCAAGCAGCCGAGCCCTCGCCGCACGAGCCACCATCGGCCGAGCCCTCGCCGCACGAGCCACCATCGGCCGAGCCCTCGCCGCACGAGCCACCATCGGCCGAGCCCTCGCCGCACGAGCCACCATCGGCCGAGCCACCGCCGGGCGGATCGCCGCGCAGGACGACCTGCCGGAACGCGAGGCCGTCGAGCGGCAGGCGAGCGCATCGCTCCAGAGCCGGCCATCGCCCGAGGCCGCCTGATTTTTCGGATTTATGCGGCGACGGCGGATTAATGGTCGCTTGACCGGGCACGGCGGCGCCACTGAGCTGGGCCAGCTCGTCAAGCGCCCGACCCGCGGCAACGCTCCCCCACGCCGACGCGCCCGCGCCGAGCCAACCGCCGCCGATCGCGAGGTAGACCGGCACCCCGAGGTCCGTTGTCACGTCCAGCAACCGCACCGGACCGCCCACCGCCCGCTCCGCCTCGGCAAGGCTCTCGGCCGGCGCCGCGTCCGGCGCCACCTCGTCGGCGTCGGCGAGGCCGGCGACGTACCAGCGCAGCAGCGCGTGGCTCAAGCCGTCGTGCTCGATCAGCTCGCACAAGCCGTGGTAGGTGGCCTCCGCCGCATCCGAGCCGGCCGCCGTGCCCAGGCTCGACGAATAACGCAGCAGCCCGGCGTACGAATGCATGTCGTCGCCCGGAACCGGGTGCTGGAAGTAACGCGGGTCCACCAGGAACGTCGGATACCGCACGTCGCCGTAGGCGGCGCAGGCCGCCCTCGCCGCCGGGAACTCCCGGGCCCACCGCTGGATCACCAGGTCGGCCGCCAGCGCCGGCTGGGCCGCCACCTCGCGCGCCGGCAGCAGGACCGACGAGCGCGCGGCCGACATCAGATGACGTTCCAGCGCCTCGAAATAGGCGCTCGCCACGCTGCTGCCGCCTCCGACCGCAACCTCGGTCCCATCGCGCAGCAGCGTGACCTGAGTGGTCCGGCCGAAGGCCGCCACCACGGCGGTCAGGCCCAGCCGCGAGATCTCGGCGACCGCCGTGGACACGGCGCGCGCCGGCGTTGTGGACCGGAACGGCATGCCGTGCTCCCCACGATCGTGATCAAGCGTGGGGCCGACTCTGGCAGCAGAGGTCCACGGATGTCAATGATCTAGAGCGGTCACCAACCGGTGCGCGAGGACCTCGGGGGTGACCAGGCTCAGGCGCGAGCCGTCGCCGAATCCAAGGTGGATCCGGCCGCCGCCGACCGTGGCCGAGACGAGGGCGTGCTGGGGGGCCTCCCAGCGCGGGGCCAGCGGCGGCAGCGGCTCCGAGGACGGCTGGTTGCGGACCAGATCGCCGGCCTTCGCGAGCCAGGAGCGCTTCGGTCCGGGCGGCGGCGCCGACTTCTCGAAAACGATCAGGCGGTGGTCGGTCAGCGCGAGCGCGCGGGCGGCGGTCGGCAGCGGGACCTGGGCGTCGAGCTGGGCGGCGACGCTTCCGGGCCGGCCGTCGAGGACGCCGCGACGATCGTCACCGTACGCGTCGGGGCCGGTCGACGCCTCGTCGATGCCGACGGCCTCGGTGGCGATCGACTCCAGCAGGCGCTTGGGCCCCAGCTCCTGGCGCGCGACCTCGCCGGCCGACGGGCGGGACGTGGCGCGGGTGACCCAGATGGCCCCGCGGAACGTCTCGCCGGGATGCAGATGCTCGCCGACCCGCGCCTGCAGCTCGGCGTATTTCTGCGCGACGGGATCGGTCACGGCCTCTGCTCCCGCGCGGAAGACGTGCGACGCGGCGCGCTCATGGCACCCGGTCCGCGATCGGGTCGACGACGCCGCTGATCGTGCGGCGCCAGCCGGTGGCGTCGCCGTCGGTGCCGGACCGGCGGTCGTCGTACTCGTCGGCGGCCGAGCCCACCACCAGGTCGCCGAACGACTCCAGGCCCTCGCCGACGATCGAGCCGTCAAGGCCCGTGGTCGCCTTGATGCCCACCTTGATCCAGTGCTTGGGGCCGTACATCTTGTTGAGCGTCCAGGCCGCGATCTTGCCCATCGTGCCGAGGGCCTTGAGCGCCTCCATGAACGCCTTGTACGCCTCGAGCGCCCGGTGCAGCTGGGCGAGCAGGCGGGTGGCGCGGCTGACCGCGATGCCCGTCTCGGCCGCCGACGCCACCGCGGCCGCCGCCTCCGACGCGCCCGCCGTCACCAGCGCGAGCGCCTGCGCGGCCAGCCAGGTGATGACCAGCCATTCGACCAGCTCGCGGATGATCGTCTTGATCATCTCTTCGACGTTGCGCAGGTCCATGGCGCTGTCCCCGAGGCTGTCGGCGGTGCGCGCCATCTCGTCGGCCGCCCCCTCCAGGCCCTGGACCAGGGCCTGTATGCGCGCCGCGTACGCGTCGAACGCCGCGCCCTGCCACTGCCCGGACAGTGAGTCGAGGTCGGCGCGCTGGGCCGACGCGAGGTCGCGCAGCGACTGAGCCGTGGTGTTCCAGGTGCCCGCGTGGTGGTCCAGCTGATCGGGGTCGCCGACCGCCTGCTCGAAGACCTGCAGCAGCGGCCAGACGATCGGGGTGAGCAGCCAGTCGAGGCCACTGTTGATCGCCTCGCCCATCGGGTTCATCACCGCGCCGGCGGTGTCCCGGACGTTCTGGTAGCCGCTCGCGAGGTCGCTGCCGCTCATGAGCCGGCCCGGTAGGAGCGGCCCACGCGGTCGGCGGCGGCATGGTCGACGCCGTCGTAGTCGTCGGCGGTGAACGCGAGCCCGTCGGAGAGGTCGGTGAGCATGCGGGTGAGCTCCTCCATCGAGGAGGCCTCGCCCTCGACCCAGCTCAGATAGGACGACTCGAGCCCGGCCATGGCCCCGACCTTGCCGAACGCGTTGCCGACGGTGGCGGTGGTCCGCACCTGGCAGGCGATCTCGGAGACCTTGTTTGCCTGCTCGCGCTGGAAGTCGCGGCTCTGGCGCAGCCGCTCGGCCTGGACGTGCACGTGGTCGCTCACCGGTCGAGCTCCTCGGCGTGGTCCCGCAACGCGGAAGTGTCGATCCGCTGTGTGACCAGCGCCGACACATCCACGGCCCGGCCGGTCGCCTCGTCGACGGCGGCGGCATAGCGCCGGTTGGCCTCCTGCAGACCGTCCCGCTGCGCCCGCAGAATCGCCGCCGACAGCTCCTCGGCGCTCAGCCGCATGGCCGACGGCTCCAGCGACAGGCCGACCAGATTGCCCCCGGGCGCCACCGTCACGATCACGCCGTCGCGCTCGACCGGGGCCCGGAACCGCTCGGGTTCTTCCTGCAGCCGGCTCAGCTCCCCGAACCGCGCCTGCGTCTCGCGCACCAGCCCGCGGAACCATTCCTGCGTCGTCTCGCTCACCACCGGCCGCTCCCCCCTACTTTCGCCAGGCATCGACGCACCTTAGCGGACCCGATCAAGACTCGGCGGCACCCCGAACAGCCGCCGGTAGTCGCGACTGAACTGCGACGCGCTCTCATAGCCCACCGCGAATCCCGCCCGCGCCACGTCCCCCGACGTCGCGAGCCGCAGTCGCGCCTCCTGCAACCGGATCCGCTTCTGGAACTGGATCGGGCTCACCGCGGTCACCGCCTGGAATCCTCGATGGAACGCGGAGACACTCATCCCGCATTCGCGCGCCAGATCCTCGACCCGGAACGGGGAGGCATAGTGGGTGCGGATCCAGGCGACCGCCTTGCTGATGCGGGTGAGAGAGCTTCCGGCAAGACCCATTTCCCGTACGGTGGCAGCCTGGTCTCCCGTGATCAGCCGCCACAGGATCTCCCGTTCGATCATCGGCGCGAGAATCGCGCGGTCACGCGGCCGCTCGATGAGCCGGACCATCCGGGTCACGGCGTCGATCAGGTCGGCGGACGCGTCGCTGACGGCTATCCCGGAGGGCACCGGCCCGCGCGGCGGATCCGCCTCGGTCAGCAGCGACGCGATCACCGAGGGCCGCAGCTCGAGCCCGAAGCCCAGCGAGGGCCCGGTGAAGCGCCCGCTGACGGGCAGGTCGACCGAAGCCACCAGGTATTGACCGGCTCCGTAGTCGAAGACCCGGTCGCCGAGCACGAGGCGCTTGCCGCCCTGGGCGATGAGCGCGAACACGGTGCCGGAGGTGGACGTCTCCGGCGGGCCCGGGCGGTCGACCTTGGACAGCAGGACGCCGTCGATCGGGGTGCGCCCGTCGGGGCGCGCATGCCGGGCGATGAGGGCGGTCAGCTCGTCATGCATCTGCTCATCTGAGCAGAATCGGGCAAGTCTTCGCAAGGATCGTTCTACCTGTTTCCTGGTCGTCCTGATGTCATGGATTCAACGTCTTCCACGAGGAGCAGGAACATGTCACTCGACCAGTACCGCACGCTGGGCCGCTCGGGCCTTCGGGTCAGCCCGTTCGCGCTGGGCGCCATGAACTTCGGCACCGAGGGCGGGTGGGGCTGCGACGCCGCCGAAGCCTCGAAGATCCTCGACGCCTACCTGGAGCGCGGCGGGAACTTCATCGACACCGCGAACTTCTACACCAACGGCCATTCCGAGGCGATCCTCGGCGACTACTTCGCGGCCCGGCCCGAGCTGCGCGACCGGGTCGTGCTGGCCACCAAGTTCTTCGGCAACCTCTACCCCGGCGACCCCAACGCGGGCGGGGCCGGGCGCAAGGCGATCGTCACCCAGGTCGAGGAGTCGCTGCGCCGGCTCCGGACCGGCTACCTGGACATCTACTGGCTGCACAACTGGGACGCGCACACTCCCGTCGACGAGACGATGCGCACGCTCGACGACCTGGTGCACGCCGGGAAGGTCCGCTATCTCGGGTTCTCGAACACGCCGGCCTGGTACACGGCGCAGGCGCAGACCGTGGCGCTGCTGCGCTCGTGGACGCCGGTGATCGCGCTGCAGGTGGAGTACTCGCTGCTCGCCCGTACGGTCGAAGGCGAGATCGTGCCGCTGGCGCTGGACGCCGGGATGGGGTTGACGCCGTGGAGCCCGCTCGCCGGCGGCTACCTGTCCGGCAAGTACCGCCGCGACGGCAGCGCCGACGACACGTATCGCGGGCAGATCACCGGCGGCCCCAGCGCCGCGCAATTCACGGTGATCGACGCGGTTACCTCTGTCGCCGCTGCTGTCGAGACTTCGCCGGCCGCCGTGGCGCTGGCCTGGCTGCTCGGCCGGCCCGCCGTCACCGCGCCCATCCTCGGCCCGCGCCGCCTGGAGCATCTGCTGGCCAACGTCGAGGCTCTTTCGCTCGCGTTGACGCCCGACCAGACCGCCACACTCGATGCGGCATCAAATCCCGAGCTCAATTACCCGTACGCGTTGAACGCCGCCACCGCCCCGATGTTGCAGTTCGCCGGCGCGACGGTCGACGGCCGGCCCTCCACCGTCTACCCACCGCTGCTGGCCGACCCGGTCCGGCACTGAGATCACAGGTAGCACACAGCGAAAACGGCTGGTCGGACCATCCAGCACCCGACGGACGGCCAGCCATGACCGTCAGGCCAGATGAAGATCAAGTACACGGAGCGGACTAACGTCTTGTCCCTCAAGCCTTACCCGCAGTTAGGGGCGGCGCTGTGGCCTGGTAGTGCGGGACCGGACCACAGCGCCGCCGGGCTTCCCCGCCCTATCCGCGGCGCCGCCCGTCCGCGGCGCCGCCCGTTCCCGCCGCGCGCCCGTTCCCGGCGGTCGCTCCCGCCGCAGCCGTCCTGCCGCAATGCGGGTTCGCCTTGCTATCCCCTGCGCTGCCACCAGCGGCGCTTCTTGGGCTCCGGCCGGGCCCGATCCCCGCGGCCGCCTCCGGTCTCGTCCTCCTCGCCAGCCTCGGCCCGCGCGAGCACGATCTCCGCCGCCGCCCGGTCGTCCGGGGTGCAGCCCGGGGTGACCAGCATGAGCCGGGCCAGCGACTCCTCGATCGTCACGAGCCGGGGCGCCCCCATCGCCGCGTCGAGGCGGGCGCGCACGAGCGCACGCACCTCATCCCGCTGCTCCGATTCCCGGAACGCGACCGTGACCAGCGCGAACAGCGCCGCATCGGAAACCCAGTCCTCGACCCCGAAGGCCAGATCCATGAGCACCTCGCGCCGCGTCGACACCAGCCACGGCTCATCGGAGGCGTGGTGCAGAATCCCCAGGCACACCCAAGGCTGAAGGAGCCGGTACCAGTACGTCGGCGTGGTAGTGGCAAGGTGCCGCCACCGCGGCATGTCGGGCGGCCCCGGAAGGTGCGCAAGCAGGCCGAGCAGCTCATCAAGGGGCAGTTTGCCGAGCGGAGCCGCCTGAAGATACCCACTGAGCAGCGAGGGCCAGGGCTCGCCCGCCACTTCATGAAGCACCCGCACAGCCTCGCCCGACGGCGCCGGAACCGCAGGCACCGGATTCTCCCCGTCGTAGCGCCAGACCGCATACCGAACCGGCCGCACCGGCGTACGGATGTCAGGCTGCGGAAACTCGGCGATCCCCACCTCAACGGGCCCGGCAACCCGCTGGCAGGCGGTCATCGCACTGGGCGGCTCCGCCGCCGAGAGCCCCAGCCCGCTGACCTCCAGCTGCTCCCCTTGCGCCCGCCGCCGCCCCACTTCGTCGGCCACGTTGATGATCGCCTCACTGGGCATAGGCACCCAGTTCAGCCAGGCCCGCTGCGCCCCCGCCATCGCAAAGAGCACGTCGGTGCTCTGACAGGGATGCGGGTCATCCTCGATAGCAACAAGATCAGCCACATCACCCCCGTCCCGGAACCGGATCGCCCGCCGCGCCGCATCCCGGTGCGGAAACGCAGGATCGTCGGCCAGCCGCCTGAGCTCGTCGTCAACATCCGCATTCACGCCGCGGAGCGTAGCCGATCCCCGATCTTGCGAACGCCCCTTCACGCAACCCCCGAGCCCCGCCCGCTCGCCTCCAGACCAGCCGAGCCCACGCGGCCAACAGCACCGCCCAGGCCATGGTCGCAGGCCTCGTTGAGGTTTCAACCCCCGAACGAATGTCATTTGCGGAGTGCCGGCAAGAGGCCGCCGCAACGACAATTCCGAGACACAGAAAGCCGTCGGCGAAATGCGCCTTGCAACCCCGGAAGAAAGCGCCTCGAATTGTCTGATACGGAGAGCGATCGCATGCCGGCGGAAAAAAGGCGCCGACAACCGCGCGGGCACAGAAAACGGCGTGGGAGGGGGCGTGGGAGCGGACGCCGGCGCGGGAGCAGGAGCGGGCGCCAGCGCGGGAGCGGGAGCAGGAGCGGGCGCCAGCGCGGGAGCGGGAGCAGGAGCGGGCGCCAGCGCGGGAGCGGGAGCCGGCGCCAGCGCGGGCACGGGAGCGGGAGCCGGCGCCAGCGCGGGCACGGGAGCGGGAGCAGGAGCAGGAGCAGGAGCAGGAGCGGGACCAGGCACGGGCGACGAAGACGGCGGCTGAGCCTTTGCTTGAGCTGCCCGAGCGGACGCGACCGCGACCTGCGCCGCCCGGACGGCCTCGCTCCGATCGCGCCGGTGGCGCAACTTCCGCGCTTGGCGCTGCCCGAGCCCCCAAGCCCGATGCACGTCATGCTCGCGGCGAAACGCTTCCGCCTCCGGAGAATAGCGGCGCGAGAGGGTTCGATCACGCATTACTGCCAACTGAGACTTGGTGAAGAACTCCAACTGCCGCATACCAAATTATCTCACCGCAGGAATTGCAGCGGTAAGCCCAAACATCCGTTCGATCATGCCAATTATTTCGAATCCCAAGGCACAATGAGCCCGGGCCCAAGCGCGACGGGCCGCACCCACCGCACACCGCGCACACCCGGGCCATGGCACGCCAAGCCCAACCACCGTCAAGCCGCAACGGACGCACCCACTACTACGTCGGCGACCGCGAGCGTCTCAAGATCGCCAACGTTTTCAGAAGAATCACCGCACGCCGCAAATGATCTTGAAGAGATCGTGGTCGATGCCTTGACATCGATCCGAAATGGATTTCAAACTGGCCGTTAACTCCAGCAAGGGGGCGGCATGGCGGTGACGATCAAAGACGTGGCCCGAGCGGCCGGCGTCTCGGCGTCCACCGTCACGCGTGCGCTCACCCTGCCCGAGCTGGTCCACCCCGACACCCGCGAGCGTGTCCGGCGCACCGCGGCCACCCTCGGCTATCACCCCAACCGCGCGGCCCGGGGCCTGAGCACCGGCCGCACCGGCAATATCGGCCTGCTGGTCCCCGACCTGGGCAACCCGTTCTTCCCGAGCGTGGTCAAGGGCGTGCAGGCCCGCGCCCACGAGGCCGACTACGCCGTCTTCCTCGCCGACACCGATGAGGACTCGGCCGCCGAGGCCGGCCTCGTGCGACGGCTGTCCAAGCAGGTCGACGGCATCGTGCTCTGCTCGCCGCGGATGCCCGACGAGGAGCTGCGCACCCTGGTCGCCGACACCCCGGTCGTACTCGTCAACCGGCGCATCGCCCGCGTGCCGTCGGTGACCCCGGAGTTCCCGGACGCCATGCGCCAGGCGGTCAGCCACCTCACGGCGCTCGGCCACCGCCGCATTGCGTACGTGGCGGGCCCCCGCTCCTCCTGGGCCAACCGGGAGCGCCTGCGGTCCCTGAAGGCCGCCGCCGCCGAGATCGAGCTCATCGAGATCGGCAATGTCATGCCGCAGTTCGAGGGTGGCGTGGCCGCCGCCGATCAGGTGCTCGCCTCCGGCGCGACCGCGGTGATCGGCTACAACGACCTAGTCGCCCTCGGCCTGCTCAACCGCTTCACGGCCCGCGGCGTCGCGGTGCCGGGCGACATCAGCCTGCTCGGCTTCGACGACATCCCGCTGGCCGCGATGGTCCACCCCGCCCTCACCACCGTCGCCCTGCCCAAGGAGCAGTCCGGCCGCGCCGGCGTCGACCTGCTCCTGCAACTCCTGGCCGACCCGGACCGCTCCACCGCGGCCCGGCGGGAGCTCGCCACCCAGCTGATGGTGCGCGACTCCACCGGCCCCGCCCCCAAATAAACGAAGGGATACCCCAATGTCCCGAAAAATCGGATTTTTCGCAGCAGCGGCCGCCACGGCGCTCGTTCTGACCGCCTGTGGCGCGCCGGACAAGCCCGGTGGAAGCAGCGCCAAGACCGACGGCCCCGTCCCCGACAAGCCGGGCAAGGCCGTCACCCTCAACATCCTCGACGTGGCCGGAGATCTCCAGCTCACCCAGGGGATGATCGACGAGTTCGTCTCGAAGAACAAAGACCAGATCGAGAAGGTCACCTACTCCAAGGCGACCGCCCCCGAGCTGGTCGGCAAGGTCAAGGCCCAGCAGAACGCCGGCCGCGTCGACATCGACCTCGTGCTGACCGGTGTGGACGGCCTCGCCGCGGGCATCGACCAGAGTCTTTGGGTTCCGGTGCTTCCGACGTACGCGAATCGCCTGCCCGGAATGAACGACTACCTGGACGGCGCCGCGGCCATGCAGAAGCTCGCCGGCGATTTCGGGGTGACCGTCGCCTACTACCCGTCCGGCCCGCTCATCGAATACCTTCCGGCCAAAGTGCCGAACCCGCCGAAGACCGCCGAGGAATTGCTGGCCTACGCCAAGGCGAACCCGGGCGCCGTCCAGTACGCGCGACCGAGCAACTCCGGCCCCGGCCGTACGTTCCTCATGGGTCTTCCCTATCTGCTGAAGGACAGCAATCCGAAGGATCCGGTCAACGGGTGGGCCAAGACCTGGGCCTATCTGGCCGAGCTCAACAAATACGTGACGCTCTATCCGTCGACCACCAGCGAGACCATGAAGAACCTCGCGAACGGCTCGGCGAAAATCATCGCGAGCACCACCGGCTGGGACATCAACCCGCGGGTGCTCGGCACCGTGCCCAAGGAGGCCGCGGTCGGCACCCTGGCGGGCTTCCACTGGGTCACCGACGCGCATTACGCCGTCGTTCCCAAGGGTGTCGACGTCGACAAGCAGGCCGCGATCCTCAACCTGCTCAAGGACATGCTCACCCCCGCCCAGCAGGCCAAGGCCTACGACAAGGGCTACTTCTACCCCGGCCCGGCCGTCAAGGACGTGACGCTCGCGATGGCGCCGCAGGAGAGCCAGCAGGCTCTGGGCGAATTCGGCCGCCCGGAGTACGAGAAACTCATCGCCGACAATCCCCTCGAGGTGCCGCTGGACGCGAAATCGCTGGTGGCCGCCTTCGACAAATGGGACCGCGAGATCGGCGGCGCGAAGGTGAAGAAGTGAGCTGGCTCCGCCTCGATGGGGTCACGCGGCGCTTCGGCGGCAAGGACGCGCTGTCCGGCCTCAGCCTCGGCATCGGGAAGGGCGAGTTCATCGCCCTGCTCGGCCCCTCCGGCTGCGGCAAGTCGACCGCTCTGAACTGTCTCGCCGGGCTGCTCCCGCTTTCCGAGGGCAGCATCTGGCAGGACGACAAGCGGATCGACACGCTGCCGCCGGAGCGCCGCGGATTCGGCATGGTGTTCCAGAGTTATGCACTGTTCCCGCACCTTTCGGTGCGGCGGAACATCGCCTTCGGGCTGCAGATGCGGCGATTGCCGCGAGCCGAGGTCCGGCGTCGCACCGACGAGGCGATTCGACTCGTACGCCTCGAGGAGCACGCCACGAAATTGCCGGGCCAATTGTCCGGCGGTCAGCAGCAGCGCGTCGCGATCGCCCGCGCGATCGTCCTCGAGCCGTCGCTGGTCCTCATGGACGAGCCGCTTTCCAATCTGGACGCGAAACTGCGCCTGGAGATGCGCACCGAGATCCGGCGGCTGCATCAGTCGCTGGGCCTCACCACCGTGTACGTCACGCACGACCAGGAGGAGGCGCTGTCGATGGCCGACCGCCTGGTCGTGCTGCGCGACGGCCGGGTGCAGCAGGTCGGCACGCCCGAGGAGCTGCACACCCGGCCCGCCAACCGGCACGTCGCCGACTTCATGGGGTACCGCAACCTGCTCCCGATGCGGGTGGCCTCCGTGTCGCGGGACGTCGTGACGGTCGAGGGGGCCGGCATGGCGTTGCGCGGCACGGCGGTCGGCGAGCTGTCCCCGGGCGACGAGGTCGTCGCGGGCATCCGTCCCGAGGACCTCCAGGTCGGCGAGGACGGCGTGCCGGCCACGGTCGAGGTCGTCGAGTACCAGGGGCGCGAGCTGGCGGTCGAGGCGCGCACGCCGCAGGGGGTCATGCTGCACCTGCGGGCCGTCGACCGGCCGGCGCCGGGTGACAAGATCTCGGTGGTGGCCGACCCGTCACGGGTGCTCGTCTTCGGGGCCGGCAAGTGACCGCGCTCCGGCACCGCCTGGCCGAGCGCGGTGTCGACCGGCAACTTCTCCTTCTGGTGCCCGCGCTGCTGTGCGTGCTGATCCTTTTCGTCTATCCGTTCGCGTACGGGCTGGGGCTGTCCTTCCAACCGGAACAGGGCGGGATTCTCGGGGCGTACAAGGCGTTCTTCGAGGACGCGTATCAGCGGGACACCATTTGGACGACGCTGAAGTTGTCCCTTCCGGCGGCGTTCCTGAATGTCGCGGCGTCGGTGCCGATCGCCTACCGGATGCGCGGCCGCTTCCGCGGGAAGCGTCTCCTCACGACGCTTCTGGTCGTGCCGATCACGCTCGGCACGGTGCTCACCGCCGAGGGTCTGCTCAATTTCCTCGGCCCGGCCGGATGGTTCAACCGGACGCTCATGTCGGCGGGCATCACCGACGAGCCGCTGCGGCTGACCAACAACTACTGGGGCGTGTTCTTCTCCCTGGTGATCACCGGCTTCCCGTTCGCTTTCCTGCTGATCCTGTCGTATCTCTCCGGCATCGACCCGACCCTGGAACGGGCCGCGGCGACGCTCGGGGCCGGGTGGTGGCCGCGATTCCACCGGATCACGCTGCCGCTGCTCGCGCCGGGGCTCGCCACCACGTTCTGCCTCACCTTCGTGCTGGCGTTCAGCGTGTTTCCCTCGGCCGTTCTGGTGGGCGACCCGGCCGGGTCGACGCGGGTCATCTCCATCGCCGCCTATCACGCCGCTTACGAATCCTTCGACTATCCGCTCGCCAGTGCCATCGCCGTGGTGATGGGCGTGGTCGAGCTGGCCGTCGTGGCGGCCGTACTCGGGTTGCGGACGCTGTTCTACACCGGATCGACGGGAGGCAAAGGATGACCGCGGTCGCCGTCGCCGAACAGGACGTGAAAGAGCGGCGCCGCATCGTCGCCTCGCCCGGCGCCTGGCTGGTCTGGGGTTCGGTGGCGTTCTTCTTCGTCATGCTGGCCGGCGTCATTTTCTCGGTTCTGGTCAGCTCGTTCGGCCGCCGCTGGTTCGACACGTGGCTGCCCGACGGCTGGACCACACAGTGGTACGGCCAGGCGTGGACCGAATTCACGCTGCTCGACGTCCTCATCGTGACGATCGAGGTGTCGCTGCTGGTGGTGGGCATCTCGGTGCTTGTGGGCGTGCCGGCCTCGTACGTGCTGGCCCGCCGCACCTTCCCCGGCCGCCGGATCCTCTATCTGCTTTTCCTGCTGCCGATTCTGATGCCGCCGATCACCTACGGCATTCCGCTCGCCACGGTCCTCTACAAATACGGCCTCGCCGGGCACATGGCCGGCGTGGTGCTCGCCAATCTCGTGCCGTCGATCCCGTTCGTGATTCTCACGATGACGCCGTTCATCGAGCAGGTCGACCCGGCCATCGAGCGGGCCGCGCGGATGTGCGGGGCGCGCACCTGGCAGGTGTTCCTGCGGATTCTGGCGCCGCTTCTGGTGCCGGGGATCCTCGCCGCGTCGATCCTGGTGCTGGTGCGCACGGTCGGGATGTTCGAGCTGACGTTCCTGACCGCCGGACCCGATTCGCAGACGCTGGTCGTGGCCCTCTACTACTCGATGTCGGCGGCCGGGATCCGGGCCCAGCAGTCAGTCGACGCCATGGCGGTCATCTATACCTCGATGATGCTGGTGCTGCTGGTCATCGCGCTGCGCTTCGTCAATCCGACCCAATTGGTGGCGCGGGTCAAGGAGGATCCCTCGTGACGATAGAGGCGGCCCGGGTGATCGTCTGCTCCCCGGGCCGCAACTTCGTGACGCTCAAAATCGAGACGTCCGACGGGCTCACGGGAGTGGGCGACGCGACCCTCAACGGGCGGGAACTCGCGGTCGCCGCGTACCTGAACGAGCATGTGATTCCGCTTTTGATCGGGCGCGATCCGGCGCGCATCGAGGACACCTGGCAGTACCTCTACAAGGGCGCCTATTGGCGCCGCGGGCCGGTGACGATGACCGCGATCGCCGCCGTCGACACGGCATTGTGGGACATCAAAGGCAAGGTGGCCGGGCTTCCCGTTTACCAACTGCTGGGTGGGCGGTCGCGCTCCGGGGTTTCCGTGTACGGGCATGCCAGCGGTTCCTCCACCGAGGCTTTGCTTTCGTCGATCGCTTCTTTCGTCGAGCGCGGGTACCGGGCCGTCCGGGTGCAGGCCCCCGTGCCGAATATTTCCGATATCTACGGCGTGACCGACAAGCCCCTCTACGAGCCCGCCTCCGCCGCCCTTCCGACCGAGGCCGTGTGGTCCACCCCGGACTACCTCGCGCACATCCCTTCGGTGTTCGCGAAGGTGCGGGAGGAGTTCGGGCCGACGCTGCGGCTGCTGCACGACGTGCATCACCGGCTCACCCCGATCGAGGCGGCCCGGCTCGGGAAGTCCCTCGAGCCGTACGCGTTGACCTGGCTCGAGGATCCGGTGCCGGCCGAGCTGCAGGACGGCTACCGGCTGATCCGGCAGCACACCACGACTCCCCTGGCCGTCGGCGAGGTCTTCAACTCGATCTGGGACTGCGAGCGGCTCATCCGCGAGCAGCTGATCGACTACATCCGCGCCACGGTCGTGCACGCCGGCGGCATCACCCACCTGCGCCGCATCTTCGACCTGGCCGCCCTGCACCACGTGCGGACCGGCTCGCACGGCGCCACCGACCTCTCCCCCGTCTGCATGTCCGCGGCCCTGCACCTCGACCTGGCGATCCCCAACTTCGGCCTGCAGGAGTACATGCCGCACGCCGCGGCGACCGACGAAGTCTTTCCGCACGGCTACACGTACGCCGACGGCTACCTCCACCCCGCCGAGGAGCCCGGGCTGGGCATCGACATCGACGAATCGCTCGCGGCGAAATACCCGTATCGCCCGGCATCACTCCCCGTTAACCGCCTTGAGGACGGGACGCTGCACGATTGGTGAACTCCGGACATTTGAGTCACCAGGGCATGGCCGACCACAATCCGTCATCGTCATTCCCTTACGAACAGCAACTCTGACCGTTCGCTCTGTGTTGTTGGGCCGGAGTTCGCGGTAACGTGCGCCGGGCGCGAATGCGCCGAATTTCTTCAGGGAGCGCAGCATGCGTCGGATCCTCGCCACCGTCGGCGTGCTGGCGACGCTTCTCGCGTCGTCGGCGTGCACGTCCGACGACGCCAAAGAAGAGCCGGCCGGCACCAAGGTGGACGTGGGCGTCATCGCCATCATCGACGTCGCACCGATCTACCTGGGCAAGGAGAAGGGCTTCTTCAGCAAGCGCGGCATCGACCTGAACCTCGTCCAGGAGCAGGGCGGCGGGCCGATCGTGAAGGGCGTGCTCGGCGGCAAGTACCAGTTCGGATTCGCCAACGTGACCTCGCTGATGGCCGCGCAGGCCGACGGTGCGCCGCTCAAGGGCGTGGCCAGCGGCGTGGCCTCGACCGGCCGGGCCGGCCGCGACTTCTCCGCGATCGTGGTGAAGGACGGCAGCCCGATCCGCACGCCGAAGGACCTGGTCGGCAAGACCGTCGCGGTCAACACGCTGAAGAACATCGGCGACACCACCGTCCGCCAGTCGGTGCGCAAGGCCGGCGGCGACCCGAAGAACATCAAGTTCGAGGCCATGCCGTTCCCGACGATGAACGGCGCGCTGCGCAACGGCAAGGTCGACGCGATCTGGGTGGTCGAGCCGCAGCTCTCCGAGGCGGTCGTCTCCGGCGCTCAGGTGCTCGCGTCCAACTTCGTCGACACCGCGCCCGACCTGACCGTGGCGCTCTACTTCACCAGCCAGGACGAGATCACCAAGAGCCCCGAGCTGGTCACCCACTTCACCGAGGCGATCAAGGAGTCGCTGCAGTATTCGGAGACCCACCCGGAGGAGGTGCGCGACGTGGTCGGCACCTACACGCCGATCAATGACACCGTACGGATCGGCATGATCCTCCCGAACTGGCCGCAGGACATCAACCGCGCCTCCCTCGACAAGGTGGCCCAGCTCGGCCGGACCGACGGCATCTTCAAGAAGCCGCCGGCGCTCGACCAGCTACTCCCCTAGGACCGCGCCCAGCCCGTCGGCGCGCGGGTCGCCGGCGGCCGCGAGGTCGCCCTCGCGCAGGCGGCACACCTGAATGTGTCCCGCGCGGTCGTGGAGGCCGTTCACGATCTCGTCGGCCGCGAGCATGCCCGGCGTTCCCGCCTCGGCCAGCACCCGGGTGCCGTCGAAGACCCAGCGCGGCCGGGCGA
Organism: Actinoplanes sp. CA-142083; assembly: GCF_050942195.1. Classification (NCBI taxonomy): domain Bacteria; kingdom Bacillati; phylum Actinomycetota; class Actinomycetes; order Micromonosporales; family Micromonosporaceae; genus Actinoplanes; species Actinoplanes sp. CA-142083. Next base: position 3,577,028 of record NZ_CP192076.1, on the reverse strand, counting down.
GCAGCCCGGCGAGGTCGTCCGACCCGACGGTCTCGCCGGCGACCTGGGCGAGGATCCACGGCTGGTTGCGCCCGCCCATGCAGCCGAGCGCCACCACGGTGTCCCCGGTGATCGCCATGGTCGGGCAGAGCGTGTGCGGCGGCCGGCTGCCCGGCGCTATCCGCCCCGGGTGTCCGGCGTCGAGGCTGAACGAGGCGCCCCGGTTGTGCAGCACGATCCCGGTCCCCGGGTCGAGCAGCCCCGAGCCGAAGCTCTCGAACAGGCTCTGGATGAGCGTCACCGCGTTCCCGTCGCTGTCCACAGCCGTCACCGCGACCGTGTCGCCGCCCGGCCGCGGACCTTCCTTCCCCGGCGCCGCGTCCCCACCCAGCATCGTTTCGAGGTCCACCGGCCCGGTGCGCGGGTCACCGAGCAGCGAGTCCCTGGTTCGGCGGGCGCGCCGGGAGGCGCCGACCAGGTCGCCGGCCCCCAGCACGGCCAGAAACGTCGGCCCCTGCACCGGCGGCGGCGCGGCATGCCAGGTCACCCCGTCCAGCACCCGGGTCAGCGGCGCGACCACCTCGGCCCGATGCGCCGCCAGGTCGGCCGCCACCAGCGGGCTGCCCAGCTTCCGGAGCCCGCCGGCGAGCCGCCGCCCGAGGTCGCCCTCGTAGAAGACCCGCCAGTCGGCCGCGATCTCGGCCAGCGTCCCGGCGAGGACCGGCTGCACCAGCCGGTCGTCCCCGCGGAGCAGCAGTGCGGACAGTCCCGGATCGGCCCGGATCGCGTCCATCCGATCCGCCATTGCGCGGCGCAGCCCCGGGCTGAACGGCACGCCTTCCTCGGCGAGCCGGATCGCCGGCGCGAGCAGTTCCTTCAGCCCCAGCCGCGCCCCGAAGCCGGCGACCTCCGCCCACCCCGCCACGATCCCCGGCACGGTGATGGGATGCGGCCCGCCGAACGGCATCTCCGCCCCGGCCGCCCGCAGCCCCGCGATGTCCACGTTCGCGGCGGCGGCCCCGATGGACAGCACCGCCCTCGGCGGCCCGCCCGCCGGCCGTACGATGGCCACGAGATCACCGCCCACCGAACACTGATGCGGATAGACGACGGCGAGCGCCCCCGCGGCGGCGAGCGCCGCGTCGAATGCGTTTCCTCCGCCGGCGACCACCTCGCGAGCGGCGTCCACCGCAGCCGCATGGGGTGCGGCCACCGCTACGGCCATGGTTCCTCCAGCGCCGAAACCCAAGATCTGACAACGCCATCCCGTACGGTGATGACGCCTTTCTCGAAGAACTGGGCGAAGTCGTCCGCGTTCTCCCCCAGGCGCTGCTCAGCCGTGGTGGGGAAGCCTAATCGCCGCGCCGGCTCCAGAATGCCCTTCCGTACGCTGAACTCGCCGTCAGCCGAGGAGAAGATCGCGCCGCCCTCGAAGTCCTGCCGGCCGTCGTTCTCCTCCGAACTCGGCAGACCGAGCCGGACGTTCAGGGTGCCGACCGCGTCCCGGACCATGAAGGTGCCGTGCCGCGACACGAAGACGGTTGCGCCCTCGAAGGTCTGGCCGACAGCCTCGGTCCCGAAGCTCGACGTGACCCGGACGGCCTCCCGGGTGGGGAATCCCAGCCGGCCCGCGACCCCGCCCTGGGCGTGGTGGTAGTCGGCGATCTCGGAAGACACCGACACCGAGTCGTAGCCCTCGGTCTCGCGTGGCACGCGGTAGACGGTGCCGCCCTCGAATCTCTTGGACCAGCCCGCCCTCTTGCCATGCCGCGAGGGACCGATCCGCTCCGCGGCGCCGGCGGGATAGCCGAGCGGACCGGCCGGGCCACCCGACTCCCGGTAGTACGCGCCGATGAACCCGAAGATCGCGCGCACGCCGTACATCTCGGTCCGATACACCGCGGCGCCGCCCTCGAACCGCTGGAACGTGCCTTCCGTGCCCTGCGCCGAGCGTGGCGCCGGCTCCGGCGATCCCAGCGGGAACCTCAGGACGCCGGAGGTGCCGTCGTACAGGTGAGGAGCCTGCACCTCGAGCGCGCCGCGGCGCGGCGACCAGAGAATCTGCCCGTTCCGGTGAGGTTGCCGGTACCCATGGGTTCCCTCAGTCGAGGGACCGATGTGCTCCACCTGACCGGTGCGCTCGCCCAACGACCCGAGCGCCTTCCGTTCGAGGCCCGCGATCTCCGCCGCGGCGGCCGGCAGTTGCTCCAGCCATGGCCGCTGCCGCTTCAGCGCCGTGACGAGCTCGCGGCATCGCGCCGGATTCATGTGGGCGAGCAGCGAGACCGCCACCCCCTCGGCCTCGCCGAGCACGATCGCCAGAATCCCCACCGCGTCCGCGAGCGGCACGGCGGCCAGCGCCACCACCGCGTTGTCCCGCGACAGCTCCCGCACCTTCGTCGCCGCGACATGCCAGTTGAGCGCGCCCAGATTGAGCGGCTGCGACTGCGACGGCATGAAGACGTTGGTCTGGGTGTTCTGGTCGCCGACCTGGACGCCCCGGCCTCGGTTGACCTCGGCCATGTCAGCCGAACGTGTTGTGCTGCGTGTTGTGGTCGCCGATCTGGACACCCTTCGCGTCCTGGACGTACACGTTCCGCGAAAGCGCCAGCACCTGATGAGCCGCCGCCAGGATCTGCTCGTCCCGGTCCACGCCGGCGGCGATCAGCTCGCCGCGCAGCACCTCGGGGCTCGCCGCCTCGATCGACCGGCCGCCCAGCCGCCGTTTCACCAGGTCGCGGAACCCCGTATAGGCGTCCATCATGGCCGCCTTGGCCACGTCACCACTGCCGGCCCCGGCCCCCGCCGCCAGCGCTGCCAGGACCACCTCGACGCCCGTCACCTTGATCACCTTCTGTCATCCAGCACAACCGACTGTGACTGTAGAGACCGAGCGCTCGCGCGGCTAGCGTGATGCCGTGGCGTTCGAGGATCAGCTCTTCACCCTGTGGCGGTTCCCGCCCGACACCCTGGACGACCCGGTCGCCGCGTTCTCCGCCCTCTACACCGACCCGGTCACCATCAACGGCGTCCCGATGCCGGTCAGCGACCTGGTCGAGCGGGCGCGCACCCTCCACGAGGCCTTCACCGAGCACGACATCGAGATCGTCGACCGGGTCGAGGCGCCGGGCAAGCTGACCGTCGCCTTCCGGCACCGGGCCCGCCACACCGGCGTGTGGCATACCCCGTTGGGTGACCTGGCCCCGACCGGCCTGCTGGTGACCGGCCTGGGCATCGACGTCCTCACCATCGACGACGACGGCCGGATCAGCGCGATCTGGGTCCTGGCCGACGAGCTGCAGCGCATCCTCAGGGTGCAGGCGGTGTGAGCCAGTAGATCACCGCCCGGCCGGCCTTGTCGTGCCCGCTCGCGTCGGCGGGCCTGACCAGCGCCACCAGGCTGTCATCGGGTCCGAAAGCGAGCCCGCGCACGGCGCCTCCCAGATCCTCGACCGGATCGCCGACCCGGTCCCCCGTGCCGGGGTCGACGAACTGCACCGTCCCGTCCTGCGTGGCGACCGCCAATATCTGGCCATCGGGCGAGAATCGCAGCGCCGTCACCGACCCGACCGCTCCGAGTCGCCGTTCGGGGCGGTGTCCCCCGAATTCCCCCAGCGCCACGCCGTCCGGCCCACCGGCCGCCAGCCTTCGGCCGTCGGGCGAGAACTCGAGAGCCACCGGCGCCTCCGGCAACCAAGGGCCAGGATCGGAGGCACTCGCGAACTGGATCTGCCCGTTCGCCAACCCGATGGCAAGCATCTGTCCGTCAGGGCTGAACGCCAGGGAGGTCACAGCATCACCGACGGAAATCAGCTCTCCCCGCGAGGCACCGGTCGCCGGATCGGTCAGATGGACCGTGACCGAACGCACGAACGCCAGGACACCAGCCCGGGAAAATACCGGCTTGGATACTCGGCCACGGCCGATGAGCGGAACGCCGGCCTGGTCGCCGGCCGATGAATCCCACACCGTCAGCGCTCCATCGTTGGACCCGCTCGCCAGGAACCGGCCGTCGTGGTCGAAGGCGAGCTGAGCTCCGACCCGTCCCGACTCGCTCGTCAGCGTCATGACCTGGCTGCCGTCGAACGTGTCGTAGACCGCGACGGACTGCCCGTTCGAAGCCGCCGCCCGCCGGCCGTCCGGCGACAGCACATAGCCGGTGGAACCGCCCGGGCCACCACCGACCGCCACGCGGAGGACACCGCGCTTCGGCCGGAGCCACGCCTCGGCCACGTCGTCGCGCACCGTCACCAGTCCATGCTGGAACGCCTGCACCCGATCCTCGGCCCCCGTGCCCAGCGGCTGCGCATCGGCAACCGGCTGCCCGAGCCGCCGCACCACATCGCCATCCCCGGACAGGAGTTCCGCGACGGCCCCCGAGACCGTCACCGGCCCCCGCTCGGTCAGCTGGATGACCCCACCCTCGAAGCTCTGCCGCCCCTCGGCCTCATCGGAGGTGGGAAAGCCCAGCGCACCGCCCGCCCCGCCCCGGCGGTAATGGTGAAGCCCCACCTCCCCCGACGACGAATACGTCCCGTGCGGCGACGCGTAGACGGTGGCGCCGAAATCGTCCTCGGGATCGAGCCGGCTGCTCTCGGCCGGATAGGCCCGGCGCGACTCGAACCGCTGATAAGTCCCCGTGGTCCCGTGCGGCGAGCCGACTCCCGACGCCGGCCCGACGGGAAGCCCCAACCACCCATGACCGTCGTGATATTCGCGGATCTCGCCGGAGACCACGACCACGCGATCGACGTAGTAGATCGTTCCCCGCTCGAACTCCTGCCGCCACGCGGTGCGGCGACGCGGCGACAAGCCGGTGTGCATGATCTCCCCGACCGGCTTGCCGAGGGCCGCGGTATCCAGCGCGCTGATCGCGGCCCACGCCGATGGCAGCCGCGCCAGCCACCCGGGCGCGCCCGGGACCGCGGCGACGATGTCCGCCGCTCGCCCCCGGTGCATGTGGACGAGCAGCGACACCGCGAGCTCGTCGTCCTCCGCGAGCAGCGCTTTCACGATCTCCGCGGCGTCCGCGGGCGGGATGCGGGCCAGCGCCACCGCCGCGTCGTCCAGCGAAAGCTCCTTCACTTTCGCGGCCGCGCGGTGCGGGCTCAACGCGCCGAGGTCGGGCGCGGTGAAGTAGTTCGTCTGCCGGTTGTGATCGCCGACCTGGACGCCCCGGCCATGGCTCGCGTCGACCACCGTTGATCACCTTCCGTCAGGGAGCAGCACTGATTGTGACAGTCCTGCCGCACCCCGCAGTAGGGACTACCCGGTCAGGGCGTACGTCCGCGCGGCCAGCTCCGCGATCGACGACGTGGCGTGGCCGCTCAGCGCGCTCGTGAACCGGTCGTGCAGCGGCTCCGTCCAATGCGCCGGGATCCCGCCGGTGCCCGCCAGCACGCCGGCGATCGCCCCCACCGTCGCGCCGTTCGAGTCGGTGTCGTAGGCCGAGCTCACCGCGAGGCCGACCGCCGTCGTGAAGGCGCCGTCCGACCACAGCAGGGCGGCCGCGATGATGGCCGCGTTGTTGATGGTGTGGACGTAGTAATAATCCATCCGGTGGATCCAGTCGATCGCCGCTTCCCAGCCGGCGCCGGCGGCGTGCAGGTCCAGCACGTGGGCAAGGGCCTTGTGCAGGCGCGAGCGGCGCGGGACGACGGCGAGGGCCCGGGTGACGACTTCGCGCGGGGTGGCGGCGCCGAAGGCCGCGGCCACCGCCGCCGCGGCCCACATCGAGCCGTAGATTCCGTTGCGCACATGCGAAAGGCGGGCGTCGAGAAAGGCCATCCGGGCCGCCTCGGCCGGGCGGCCGGGCGACACCAGACCGAAGATATCGGCCCGGATCAAAGCACCGACCCATTCACGGTACGGGTTGAGCACGGTCGCCGTCCGGGGCGCCGCGACGCCGGTGGCCAGGTTGCGATAGGCGGCCGCCTCGGCGGTGAAGGTCTTGCCGAACGGCAGCAGCGAAAGCCACATCGACCCGACCTGCTCGGTGGTGAACTCCCGGCCGTGCTGCTCCAGCAGAAGCAGGTTGAGCAGCGTGTAGTCCAGGTCGTCATCGCGGGTGACGCCGTCGATGTTTCCCCTGGTAGTGGTCCGGAAACAGTCCTGCCGCAACACGAACCGCGACGGCATCGGGTCAATTACCGGCACGTAGTCCACAAGCGGCCACGCCCCCGCCGTCTTGAGATAGTCCCGGATCAGCGCGGGCGTCCACAGCGCCGACTCGAAGGGCTTGCCCAGCCCGTTCCCCGCACATCGCCCCAGCCAGCCGGCAAGAATCCGATCAAGAACAACCACGCGGTCCACCGGCAGAGACGGCACGTTCGGCGTCGTCGCGACAATTTTCTCGAACGAGGACGGCTCGTCTTCTGTCTCTGAGACCACAAGGCTTTCCAGCTCAGCCAGTCCGGCGCCGTCGGGCACCACCACGCCGGTCTCCCGGAGCGCCGCGATCTGATGGGCCAGCAGATCAGCGGGGTCGATGGGGTCATGCGGCACGGAAACCCCCCGCATCCCCGCCGGGCTCACCCGGTCCGGCGGACGGAACCGCCGCCACATCCCCGCCGGGCTCACCCGGTCCGGCGGACGGAGCCGCCGCCACATCCCCGCCGGGCTCACCCGGTCCGGCGGACGGAGCCGCCGCCACATCCCCGCCGGGCTCACCCGGTCCGGCGGACGGAACCGCCGCCCCCACATCCGCGCCGCGCACACCGCCGCCGGCGGATGCGTTCGAGGCCGCGCTTCCCGTGGCGTGCGCGACGAGTGCCGCAGCCAGGTCACGCAGCCGGACCCCGCGGGTCGACGGGACGCAGACTCCGCGCAGTTCTTCGACCGGACCGGTCCACGGCGGCGGCAGGCCCGACGCCCCCGTGGCCGCGCCCAGCAGGGCCCCGACCATGGCCGGCATGGTGTCGGCCTGCTTCGGGATCAGCGCCGCCACGCCGAGCGCCTCGGCGTAACTCGCGGTGGACCGGGCGATCAGCAGCGCGAGCGGCAGCGTCTCGGCGACCGCGTTGCCGAAGTTGTATTCGGCGTTGCCCACCTCGTCGGTCCACCGGGGAACGGCCGCGAAGGGACCGCCGCCGGCCTCGTCGAGGATGCGCTCGGCGAGGGCGAACTTCCGCCCCAGCCACGAGTCGGCGACGATCTGCGAGCGCGCGAAGTTAACGGCCTCTTGCATGTGACCGCCGCCTACCAGAACGGCGACGGCCCCCGCGAAGGCGGCCGAACCGTCGACGCCGACCTCGGCGTTGGTGATGATCGCGAGGTCGCGGGCCACCGTGGCGGCGCGCGCGGGATCCGCCGCGAAGTGAATGCCGATTGGCACCGCTCGGATCACCGAGGAGTCGTCGTAGAAGTGGGGGTTGTCGTTGCCGGTGTGCGGCGGGCGCAGGCCGTCGGCGGCGTTCTTGACGGCGGAGATGTCGGCCACCGAGCCCCAGAAGGAGTCTCGTTGCGGCTCGACGATCGACCACCACGCGTCGAAGAGGTCGCCGCCGGCGAGCAGCACCTGCGCGGCCAGGGCGGCCTGCTCGGCGTCGTCGGTCGGCCCGAACGCCATCGCCGCAGGGTCGCCGCTGAGCGTGAACGGCAGCGGAAGCTTGTTCACCCGCTCGGCGTCCCCGTCGAGGGCCTGGGTCCAGAGCAGCCGGCGACGCTTCGGAAAGGCGATCTCCCGGTGGTACAGCGCGGGAAAGCTCGCCGCGTCGGCCGCGGCCAGCCCGAGCAGAGCCCCTTCGGCCCGATCCAGCAACGTCATGCGACTGTTCCCTTCTCGTCGGGATCGCCGGCGGAGGCGAGATTCGCGGCGGAGGCGGCATTCGCAGCGGAGGCGGGACCGGCGGGCGGCGGCGGGGCGTGAACCGGCATTCGCGTCGAGGCGGCCGCCGCGATCTCGTCGGCCAGTGCTTCCAGCCGTACGCCGGCCGTTGCTTTAATGCAGCTCCCCCGCAGCTCCGTGATGCGCTCCGACCAGCGTGCGGGAATCGAAGCGGCGCCGCGCAGCGCGCCTGCCATGGCGCCGGCCATGGCGGCGATGGTGTCCGCGTCGCGGCCGATGTTAACGCCGCCCAGCACCGACTCGACGTAGTCGCCCTCGGCGATCGCGAAGACGCCGATCGCCAGCGCGGTCGCCTCGGGCGCCACGTCGGCCCACGGGTAGTGGAAGATCGCGATGCGGCATTCGAGCTCGTCGTAGCGCTCGTCAGCGGTCCCGGGACCGGTGGCGATCGCGATCGCGCGGGTGACGAGCCGGGCCGACCAGGAGTCGGGCGGCAGTGCGGCCACCGCGGCGTCGACCACCACCCGCCAGTCCTCGGTGGCGGTCGCGGCGGCCACCGCGGCGGCGATCGCCTGGCCGCACCAGATGCCGTCGCGCGCGTGGCTGACCTGGGCGTCTATCCCGGCCAGCCGGGCGGCCTCCGCGGGATCTCCCGCGCAGTAGGCGCCGATCGGCGCGACCCGCATCGCCGAGCCGTCGCTCCACAGCTCGTGGTTGTCGCCGCCGGAGGCGGGCGCGCGCAGGCCACGGGCCAGGTTGTGGATGGCCTCCATCTCGCTGAAGCCGCCGCCGGCGAAGCCGCCCTCCTGGTGGGCGAGGGTGCGCTCCCATTCGGCGGAGACGTCCTCGGCGGTGAGCGCTGGGCCGTAGGTGAGCAGGATCCGCGCGGTGAGCGCGGCGTACTCGGTGTCGTCGGTGCCGGCCGGGTCGTCGGAGAGGAAGCCGGTGACCCGGCCGTGAGCTTCCCGGATGGCGGCGCGGGTCATGCCCTCGGTCGGCGCGCCGAGCGCGTCGCCGATGGCCTGTCCCAGCACCGCGCCGCGGATGCGGTCGCGCAACTGGTGGTCCATGCGGCCCACGCTAAGCGCAAATGGATTTGCGTGCCAGAGGTCGTTTCGGTGGCGAAACATCGTTCCAACCAGGCGTTGACAGCCAAGTAATCGCGGATTCACACTGCCATGACCACGGCAGATCCCGCCGTCGGGCGCAAATCGTTTTGCTTGACAAAGGGGACCGAGATGTCCAGACCGCGCATCGCCGACGTCGCGAAGGCCGCCGGGGTCAGCCCGACGACCGTCTCGCACGCGCTCAGCGGCCACCGCCCGGTCTCCGAGGAGGTCAAGGCCAAGGTCGAGGCGGCCGTGCAGCGCCTCGGCTACCGCGCCAACGTGCTCGCCCAGGGCCTGCGGACCCAGCGCACCCAGACCGTCGCGCTGATCGTCCCGGACATCACCAACCCCTTCTATCCCGTGGTCGCCCGCGGCGTGCAGGACGCGATCAGCGACGCCGGCTACCAGGTCGTCGTGTGCAGCACCGACGGTGAGGCGGCCCGTGAGGCGGCGTTCCTGCGCGACATGCTCGCCCGCAGCGTCGACGGCCTGATCATCGACCTGTTCCGCACCCCGCCTGTGGAGCTGGCCGCGATGATCGACCCGCACACGCCGGTGGTCATGCTCGGCCCGATGCCCGCCCCGGTGGAGGGCGTGGCCGACCGGGTGGTCGGCGACGACCGGGTCAGCGTCGCCGAGGCCACCCGCCACCTGCTGCGCGACGGGCGCCGCCGGATCGCGTTCGCCGGCGCCTCGCCCGGCGTCGGCCCCTCCGACCTGCGCCGCCTCGGCTACGAGGACGCGCTGCTCGGCGCCGGGCTCACCCTCGACCCGGGGCTGGTGATCGAGTGCGACTACACCCGGCCGGCGGCGCGGGCCGCGATGACCGAGGCACTTGCCGGCGGACGCGACGTCGACGCGGTGGTCTGCGCCAACGACCTCGCCGCCATCGGGGTCCTCGACGCCCTGCACCAGGCCGGCCGCGACGTGCCGCACGACGTGGCCGTCATCGGATTCGACGACATCGACGCCGCGGAACTCGTGCGCCCGGCGCTCACCACGGTGGACAACCGCGCCTACGAGAAGGGCACCGTCTGCGGGCGGCTCCTGCTCCAGCGCATCACGGGGGAACTCGACGGACCGGCCCGGGAGATCGTCGTCCCGGGCGCGTTCAAGGTCCGGGAATCAGCACCCGCCATCTCTCTCCCCGCTCAGAGGAGCTCCTCATGACCTCACTTTCGCGCCGTCAAATTCTCCAGCTCGGTGGCGGGGCCGCCCTCACCGCGTTCCTCGCCTCCTGCGCCGCCGGCGGTTCGGGGCCTTCGACGGCGAAGGCCACCGGAAAGCTCGAATACTGGTCGGGTTTCGCCTCCAAAGAGCAAGAGACCTTCTTCCGTACGAACATCGTCGACGCGTTCAACGCCACGAAGCCGGCCGCCACCGTCGAGCTGTCGGTGAAGCAGTTCGACACCATCGACCGGCTGGTGCAGACCGCGCTGGCGGCCGGGTCCGGCCCGGACATCGTGCTGGCCAACGGTCCGGCGCAGATCCGGGCGTACGCCCAGGCCGGCTATCTGGCGCCGCTCGACGACTTCGCCAAGAAGCTGGGGTGGAACGACCGGATCCTGCCGTGGGCGCTGCAGACCGGCGTGATCGACGGCAAGCTGTACGCGCTGCCCTCGAACTACGAATCACTTCTGGCCTTCTACAACCCCGCGACTCTGTCGGCGCACGGCTGGGCGTACCCGAAGAATCGATCGGATTTCGAGGCGCTCTGCGCCGAGGCCAAGGGCAAGGGCATCGTGCCGGTGGCGGCCGGGAACGCCGATTATCAAGCGGCCAACGAGTGGCACGTCTCGGTGATCCTGAACCACGCGGCCGGCCCTGACGCCCTGAAGCAGGCCCTGGCCGGGAAGGCGAAGTTCACCGATCCGGTCTTCGTCGACGCGATCACCCAGCTCAAGGGCTACTTCACGAAGGGCTGGCTCGGCGGCAGCGTCGACCGATACTTCACCAACACGTTCAGCTCGCAGTACAAGCAGCTCGCCGACAGCAAGGCGCTGTTCAACTTCACCGGCACGTGGGGCCTCGGCGAGATCAAGCCGTTCTTCGACAAATGGCAGTGGGGCGCGATCCCCTCCCTGCGCGACGGTGTGCCCGAGGAGGTCTGGGAGCTGTCGCTGGGCGGTACGTACTCGGTCAACGCCCACTCCAAGAACCTCGACACCGCCGCCGCCCTGGTCGACTTCCTGCTTTCCGACCCCAAGCGGCAGACCAAGGGCCTCGCCGAGGTCGGCGCCGGGCTCGCCCCCATCAAGATCGCCTCGTCGGACTTCCCGGCCGACATCGACCAGCGCACGGCGGCGCTCTTCTCCGCCATCGCGGGCGCGCCGAACGTCGGCTACACGACCTGGACGTTCTTCCCGCCCAAGACCGACACCTACATCGTCCAGGGCTGGGAGAAGGTCATCACCGGCGACGTGAGCCCGCAGGAGTACTGCAAGCAGATCGACACCCTGTTCACCGCCGAGCTCGCGGCCGGCGCCGTCCCGCCCCTGCCGCAGTGACCGCCCTGCTCTCACCGGCCCCGGCCGTGTCGCCGAACCCGCCGGCGCCGTCGTCCCGTCGGCGCCGCCGCCGACACCTCACCGCCTGGCTCTTCATGCTGCCGTTAGTGGCGGTTAACTTAGCGGTGATCCTGGTGCCGGCGGCCGAGGCGGTCTGGTACTCGTTCACCGACTGGGCCGGCGTCGGCGGCGCGAACTGGATCGGGCTGGGCAACTACACCCGGATGTTCGGCGACCCGGAGTTCCGCTCGGCGCTGGGCCACACCATCGTCTGGACGGTCATCAGCCTCGTGATGCCGATGGTCCTGGGCCTGCTCGGCGCGTACCTGCTGTCCCGGGTCCGCCGTTTCCAGGTGCTGTTCCGCCTCGCCTACTTCATCCCCTACACCGTGGCCAGCGTGGTCAGCGCCGCCGTCTGGAAGAACCTGCTGTCGCCGGACTCCGGAATCGGGCCTAACTTCCTCGGCGACAAGGACCTGGCGCTCGGCTCGGTGGCGGTCGTCAACACCTGGGCGTTCTGGGGCTTCCTCGTCGTGGTCTTCCTGGCCTCGATGCAGTCTGTCGACCCGGCCCTCTACGAGGCGTCCGCGCTCGACGGCGCGAGCCCCTGGCGGCAGTTCCGCTCGATCACGCTGCCCGGCATCCGCCCGACGCTGGTCTTCCTCGTGGTGCAGACGATCATCTGGTCGTTCCTGGCGTTCGACTTCGTCTACATCCTCACCCAGGGCGGCCCGGCCGGCGCCACGGACGTGCTCAGCACGCTGCTCTACCGGAACGCGTTCAGCAATCTGGAGGCCGGTTACGCCTCCGCGATCGGCGTGGTGATGGCGTTGTTCAGCGCCGTCGTCGTCCTCGTCTATCAGTTCCTGCGACGGGTAAGGAAGTGGGACGCATGAGGCCCCGTCTCACCATCGGCTGGCTGTTCCTGGGGCTGTTGCTGGCCTTCGCCGTCGGGCCGCTCATCGTGTTCGTGTTCGCGGCCTTCAAGACGCAATCCGAGCTCGCCGACGATCCGCTGGGACCGCCCGCGCACCTGCTGTGGTCGAACTTCTCCGACGCGTGGACCCAGGCGGCCATGGGCCGGGGCCTGCTCAACAGTTTGATTCTGGTGGCCGGGACCGTGGCCGGCACTCTTCTGGTCGCCGGGCTCGCCGCGTACGCAATGGCGCGCCTGAATGTGAAAGGAGGTGGCCTGGTCCTCGGGTATCTGCTGGTCGCCAGCTCGCTGCCGATGCAGATGTTCCTGGTTCCACTTTTCTACATCTGGACCCGGGCCGGCCTCTACGACACCCGCCTCGGACTGGTCATCATCTATGTCGCGGTGTTCTCGCCGTTCGCCACCCTGCTGCTGCGCGCCTTCCTGTTGACGCTGCCGCGCGAGTTGGAAGAGGCTGCTCGGATGGACGGCGCCGGCGAACTGCGCGTGGCCGCCCGGGTGGTGCTGCCCAACGCGCTGCCCGGCCTGCTCACGGTCGCCCTGGTGACCGCGCTGTCGGCGTACAACGAATTCCTGTTCGCCGTCACGTTCCTGCAATCCGACTCGTCGATGCCGGTCTCCACGACATTCTTCGCGTTCCAGCAGAGCTACGTGCAGAACGGCGTCCTCAACGCGGCCGCCGGCATCATCATGCTGCTGCCCATGCTGATTCTGTTCCTGGCGCTGCAACGCCGCTTCACCGACGGTCTGGCGAACACTGGAATGAGCTCATGAGCACCGTGATCGTGGTCGGTTCCGTCAACGTCGACCTGGTCGCGGCGGGTGGCCGGATGCCGCGTCCGGGCGAGACCGTCGCGATGGCGCGCTTCGCGCAGACGCAGGGCGGCAAGGGCGGAAATCAGGCCTCCGCGGCGGCGGCGCTGGGCGCCACCACCCATTTCGTGGGCGCGGTCGGCGACGATTCCTACGGCCGATCGGCGGTCACCGACCTGCAGGCCCGGGGCGTACGTCTTTCCGGCCTGCGAACCGTGCCCGAGCCGACCGGCGTGGCCGTCATCCTGGTCGACGACAGCGGCGAGAACTCGATCGCGATCATCGCCGGCGCCAACGCGACGGTCGGCCCCGCCCAGGTCGATGCGGCATTGCAGGCCATCGATGGCGAGGCGGTAGTCGTCGCCTGCCTGGAAGTGCCCGTCCCCGCCATTCTCGCCGCCGCCCGCACCACCCGCGCCCGCGGCTGGCAAATGATTCTCAACCCCGCGCCCGCCCTTGCCCTGCCGCCCGAGTTGATCGCCTTGTGCACCGTCCTGACCCCCAACGAGACCGAGGCGGCGGCCCTGGGCGGCGTCGACGCCCTGCTGGCCGCCGGCGCCGGCTCCGTCGTGGTCACCCGAGGCGCCGACGGCTGCGAGATCCACACCGCCGGAAGTGAACCCACATTCGTCCCCGCGGTCCAAGCCTCGGTCGTCGACACCACCGGCGCCGGCGACACCTTCACGGCCGCCTTAGCTGTGGCCCTCGCCGACGGCCGCCCGCTTCCGGAGGCCGTCCGCTTCGCCGCGGCCGCGGGCGCGCTGGCCACCGAGGGCTTCGGCGCGCGCGGCTCGCTGCCCACCGCCGCAGAGGTCGACATTCGGCTGACCACCTGATCCATGCGGGAGTGTCACAATCGGTGCTGCTCCCTCACGGAAGGTGATCAACGGTGGTCGACGCGAGCCACGGCCAGGGCATCCAGGCCGGCGACAACAACCACCAGACCAACGTCTTCATGCAGCAGGCGCCGATCGACTTGGCGGCGCTCAGTTCGCATGGTGCCGCCGACAAGGTCAAGGGACTGTCCCGCGATGACGCTGTCGTGGCTCTGGCACGGCTTCCGGTCGACGAGGCGCTGAAGATCCTCGAGGTTGTGCTCGCCGACGACGAAGGGCTCGCGGTCTCGCTGCTCGCCCACATGAACCACAGGCGTGCCCAAGAGCTGGTCGCGGAGCTCAAGGCAGTCAAGCCCTGGCTGGAGAACCTTCCGGCAGCCTCGGCGGCGATAGCCGCCTGTGAGCAGGCGGCACGGGTGGAGCTCGGCGAGCGGGTCGGCCAGATCGAGCACGCCGGGCCGTCCGGGCTCGGGACCGAGGGCTACCGCCAGCGGCACCGGAACGGCGCCATCCTCTGGTCGGCGCGGGGAGGCGCCACCGTGGTCCCGCCGCCGGCCGCCGACGTACAAGGTGTGCTGGGGTTTCCTCTCGGCGTGGCGAGACGGGCCCAACGGTCGCCGTCCGGCACGGACGGCACGTTCCAGCGCTTCGAGGGTCCGAGCGGAGAGGGCGCCACGTTGTACTGCTCCGAGCGGCACGGCTTCGCCGCGATACAGAAGCCGTTCCTCACCTACCACGACCGGATGGGCGGCACCGGTGGTCAGCTGGGGTTTCCCACGAGGCCCGCGGACAGCGTCTCGCACACCCTCACCACCGTTCTCCATCAACCGTTTGAAGGTGGCATGGTCTACGCGGCAAGCCTTCGCAGCCCCGGGCGGCTCGTCGCAGTCGGGGTATTCGCGGAGATGCTCGAGTATCACGAGGCCCACAACCGCATCATGGGCCCGCTGGGATTCCCGCTCGACGATGCGGTCGACGTCGTCTCCCCGCACGGAACTTCAGGCCGCCGACAGGACTTCACCGGATCGGGCGGGGAGGACTCCGGCCCAGCCACGATCTATACCTCCACGCACGGCACCTTCGCGGTCAGATCGAGCATTCGTGCCCGCTACGAACAACTCGCGGGCGCCGTCGGTTCGATGGGATTGCCGATCGCGGAAGAGGTCGACTCGCGGATTTACGCCTTAGGGCTGCGACGCGGCTACCAGGCTTTCGAGGGCGGCGCCATCTACACGACGTCGGGGCGCCGCGCCTCTTTCCTCGCCGCCGCCTGGCAGAAACGCGAGCGCACGATCGAGGTCCGGAAGGCCGTGATCGAGATGTTCGCGTCGTCGCCCGGTTTGGAACGGACGCTGGGCTTTCCGAGAGAGGTCGAGAAGCGGCTGGCCGAGAGTGACGACGATGCGGTTCAGTTCTTCGAGAACGGCGTCGTCACCATCCGCGGCGGGCGGGCTCAGGCGTGGGTCCGGCCGGGAGCCGGCGGCTGATGGCTTCCCGGGGCGGGGATCGCGACCTATCCTGCACCGATGGCGCACATCGACCTTGGCGTGGACGAGCAGCTCTTCCCCGGTATCCAGGGGCTTCTGCAGTACCGGCCGGAGACCGCGCGGCCGCTCATGATGCTGGCCGAGGTGCTTCTGCGCGGGCCAAGCACACTGGCGCCCGGTGAGCGGGAGCTGATCGCCGCCTACGTCTCCGAGCTCAACGAGTGCGCCTACTGCGCCGCCTCGCACGCGGCGTTCGCCGCGGCTCAGCTGCCCGAGGGGGTGCGGCTGGTCGACGAGGTCCGGGCCGATCTGGAGACGGCGCCGATAACGCCCAAGCTGCGTGCGTTGTTGCGCATTGCCTCCGCCGTACGGGAAGACGGGCGCAACGTGACCGCCTGGCTGGTCGCCGATGCGCGGGCGGAGGGCGCGACCGACCTCGAGATCCACGACACGGTTTTGATCGCCTCGGCGTTCAGCATGTTCAACCGGTATGTGGACGGGCTGGCCACGCTGACGCCGGAGTCGCCGGAGGCCTATCTGCACGGAGTGCACCGGATCGTGCGCGACGGCTACCTCGCCGGCCGCGGCGGGCCGGAGAGCGAGTGACCCCGTTCCTGCTCGAGCGCCTGCACCGGGCCGGAATGCGCGATGTCGTCAGCGTGGAGCCGGCGACCGGTGGGCTTGCGGCCCTCGCGGGGCTGGCGACCCGGCGGGACGCGCCGCCGCTGTTCGTCAAGGCGTTCGCCGACGCCCCGGACGATGACGTCTTCGCCGCGGAGGCCGAAGGGCTGGCCGCCCTGCGCGAGCTCGGCGGCATGGCGACGCCCGAGGTGATCCTGGCCGGCCGCGAACTGCTCGTGTTGTCGGTGCTGCGGCCGCGACCGAGCAGCGAGGCCTTCTGGGAGGAGTTCGCGCACGCGCTCGCCCGGCTGCACCTCAGCACAACGCACCCGCGCTTCGGATGGCACCGCGACAACTGGCTGGGCCGCCGCCGGCAAGTCAACAGCTGGGAGGAGGACGGCTTCACTTTCTTCGCCCGGCATCGGCTGCTGCGGTGGCTCAGGGAGCCCCGCGTCGAGGCGGCACTGGACGCCGGCGACCGGGCGGCGCTGGAGCGGCTATGTGAACGGCTGCCCGATCTGCTGCCGGTGAAGCCGGCCTGCCTGACCCACGGCGACATGTGGACGCAGAACGTCATGGCCACCGCGGACGGCCGGCCCGCGCTGATCGACCCGGCCGTGTCCTACATGTGGGCCGAGGTCGACCTCGCCCACGTGTGGACCACCTCGCCGCCGCCCGAGGCGGAACGGTTCTTCGCGGTCTACGCCGAGCTGACCGGCCTGGACGAGGACTGGCGGGACCGGATGCCGATCGTCCAGCTCCGCCAGCACCTCGCGGTGGTGGCCCAGTTCGAGAACGACTGGGGCGCGGCCGGCCTGATCCGCGCCACCCTGGCCCCGTTCCGGAAGAGCTAGAACGGGCTGGTGACCGGGCGCCATTCGCGGCCCTGCGGCAGGACGCCGCGCAAGGCCTCGTACCACTGGTACGCCATCTGCTGGTAGCCCAGCGCGTTGGGGTGGACGTGGTCGACCGTGTTGGCGACCGGCACGCGGGCCATGTCGACCAGCGTGACGTTGTCCGGGAAGAGGGCGGCCACCACGGGCAGCGTGCTGTTGTACCACTCGAAGTCGGCCTCGTGGCCGCGGTCGACGACCAGCAGCTCGGCCAGCAGGATGCGGACGTCGGGGTTCGCGGTGACGATGTGGTCGATCAGCTCGACCAGGCGGTCCGGCGCCTCGTCGACGTGGTCGTGGTGGAGCAGGTCGTTGGTGCCGATGTCCAGCAGCACGACGTCGGGGCGCGCGTCCGCCATCCACCCGTCGATGAGCTCGGTGAGCTGGGCGATCCGCCAGCCGGGGTGGCCCTCGTGCGCGGTGGCGCCGTTCACTTGCGAGCCGACGAAGGAGACGGGCCGGCTCAGCCAGGAGTAGAGGGCGGCGCGGTAGCCATTCTCGGTGGGGTCACCCTTGCCGAACGTGATGCTGTCGCCGAGCGGCATGACCCGCAGGCCCGCATCGACGGACGAGGACGCGGGAGAGGCGAGGGCGGCCGACGCCGGTGCCAGCGCCGTGACGACGGTGAGCGCGGCGGCCAGGGCACGGGACCGGATCGTCAGACGCATGCCTGCCCGTTCGGCCCGGCCGGCCGGCGCGCTGAGCGGGGCAACCGGTCCGCAACGTCATGCTCACCGAGGTGCCACCCGGCGGGCGATGACGGTGCCGCCGACCGCGATCAGAGCCACCAGGGCGAGCAGCACACCGGCCAGGCCCGCGCCGCCGGGAGTGGCGCCGGAGTCGGCGGCGAGCAGGGCGATGAAGACCAGGCCGCAGGCGATCCCGGCGGCGATCGCGGCCACGACCGGGCGAGGGCGGCGGGAGGCCAGCGTGATCCGGTTGAGGGCCAGGGCCAGCAGGGCGGCGGTGACCGCGCACATCGCGGTGACGAAGGCGGCGTGGTACCAGCCGGCCGCGGTGAAGCGATGCGGGCGGGGCAGGGTCCAGTTGGGGCGCGGGTTGCCGGCCGCCAGCCACAGGGCCTGGGAGGCGAGGCCGAGGGCGCCGGCGAGGACGGCCGTGACGAGGGCGAACGGCCGGTCACCCCGCGCGGCGGGGAGCGCGCGGACCGCGTACAGGAGGAAGCCTGTCATCGCCGGAAGGGCGAGCGCGTCGCCCCAGGTGGCGCTGGCGAAGTCGAAGAGGCCGGGCAGCGACGACGGGTGAACGCCGGACGTCCAGAAGAGACAGAGAGCGCCGAATCCCGCGGCGAGGACGACGAAAGCGGCGGCGGCCGGTACCTTCAGGTCACTTTTCCGACGTGCGGAGGAAGCGGCCACGTGGTCAGGATCGCACACTTCTCGGACGCGGCCGTCGACGGTGTGAACGGCATCGCGACGTCGGTCCGGCTGCTGGTCGACCAGCTCGAGGAGCTGGGCCACGAGAGCCTGGTGACCAGCACCGGGCCGCTGTGGCGACCGGGCGGGCGGGTGCCGTCGCTGGACACGGGGATGGGTGACTTCCGGTTCGCGCTGTTTCCGATGCGCGGGCTGCGGAGCCGCGTCGAGGAATGGCGGCCGGACATCGCGCACGTGCACACGCCGGGGCCGTTGGGCGCCGCGGGGCTGTCGGTCGCGAAGTTCATGGGCATTCCGGCGGTGTACACCTACCACACCGACATGCACGGTTACTCGGCGTTCTACCACTTCCCCACCCCGGTGATCCGGGCCGGCACCGCGCTCTACGCCCGCTATCTGCCGCACGGCGAACGGGTCCGCGGCCGGGGGAAGTACGCGGCGGTCGAGGCGGCCAACGCGCGGGTCTTCGAGGCCGCGGACGTCATCATCCTGCCGACCGCGACGGCGCTGCGGCACTGCCGGACGGCCGGCGCCTACGCCCACAAGGTGCGAGTCATCGCCACTCCCCCGGGCCATCATGGGGAGCAGGCCGCGCGCAACGAACCGGTCGTCCTCTTCGTGGGCCGCGTCTGCGCGGAGAAGGGCATCCCGCTGCTGCTCGATGCTTTCAAGCTGCTGCGAGGGAATCGGCCGGACGCGAGGCTCGTCCTGGCCGGCCCGGTCTCGCCCCGCCTCGGATTGCGCCGGCGACTCAGCGAACGCGGGTTAACCGAGCACGTCGATGTCACCGGCACCCTGCACGGCGCGGAGGTGCCGGCCGCCTACCGCTCGGCGAGCGTGTTCGCCTTTCCGTCCACGACGGACACTCAGGGCATCGTGCTGCACGAAGCGGCCCTGGCGGGGCTGCCGATCGTCATGGTCGATCGCGAGCTGGCGGCCGGCCATCCGCTGGGCGAGGCGGTGCGGCTGGCCGATCCGGCGCCGGCTTCCCTCGCCTCGGCCCTGCGGGCCTCGCTGGACGACACCGACGGCAAGACGGCGGCGAGGGCGAGGCAGATCGCGTACGGCCTGACGCCCGCCCTTTTCGCCGAGCGGACCCTCGACGCCTACCGGGCCGCGCTCATGCCCGCCGGTCGAGGATGAGCTGGTACACGTCGATCTCGCCGGAGACGAATCCCGCTTCACAATAGGCCAGGTAGTACTCCCACGTACGGATGAAGATGTCGTCGAAGCCGAGCGCGCGGACCCGATCGGCGTTCGACAGGAAGTTCTCCCGCCACAGCCGCAACGTCTTGGCGTAGCTCCAGCCGAAGGCCCGCTTGTCGGCCAGCCGCAGCCCGGTGCCGGCGGCGAGCTGACGCTCGACCTCCTCGACCGAGAGCATCACGCCGCCGGGGAAGATGTATTTCTGCACCCACGTGTACGTGTCGGCGAACTGCAGCCGCTCGTCGGGCAGGGTGATGGCCTGGATGCCGGCCCGGCCGCCCGGCGCGAGCAGCCGGTCGATGGCGCCGAAGTACGACGGCCAGTACTTACGGCCGACCGCCTCGATCATCTCGACGCTGACGATCGCGTCGAACCCCTGGGCGTCCTCGACGTGCCGGTAGTCGCGCAGCTCGATGGTGACCCGGTCGGCGACCCCGGCCTCGGCCACCCGCTGCTGGGCGAGCGCCTGCTGCTCGGTGGAGATGGTGATGGTGTGCACCCGCGCGCCGCGTTTCGCGGCCCGGATCGAGAGCTCGCCCCAGCCGGTGCCGATCTCGAGGACCCGGGTGCCGTCGCCGACCCCGGTCAGGTCGAGCAACCTGTCGATCTTGCGGCGCTGGGCGCCGGCTAGGTCGTCGTCCTCCGGGCCGGCGAACAACCCCGACGAGTACGTCATGGTCTCGTCGAGGAACAGCGCGAACATCTCGTTGGACAGGTCGTAGTGCCGCTGGATGTTGCGGCGGGCGCCCTCGACCGTGTTCTCCTCGTCGGACTTCGGGCGGGCGCCGTGCGCCCACTGCAGCCACGGCACGTGTCGCAGCCGGGCGAGCTTGCGATACCGGCCGAGCGACCCGCTCATCGCCGCGGCGGCCGCGGTGAGCAGCCCGGCCAGGTCGTCGGTGTCCCAGTCGCCCGCCTGGTAGGCCTCGCCGAGCCCGATCAGGCCGGTGGCGCCGACCCGCCGGTGGAACGCCTCCGGCCGGCGCAGGCGCAGGACGGGCGGCGGGCTCGGGGGCGGCGGTCCGTCGCCGGTGACGACGCGCACCGGCACCCGGCCGGCGACGAACCGCAGCAGAGCCTTGGCGGCCGCCCCGCGTAGTGGCGCGCGGGGGACCGTCTCCACATCGGGCCAGTAGCCCGCGGGCGTGGTGGGGACGCCGATCTCCGTCATAAGCAGCACTCTCGGCGATCTCCCGGTCACCCGCAAGACCTAGTCAGAAGTTGAATTGATCGATGTTCCCGGCCGGCTTTGCCGCCGCGGTTTTTGTGTGCCCTTGTCGGGCAGGCGCATCATCGATCGATGCGCGCCGTTCTCGCCGACCTGTCCGTTCCCCGGTACCTGCTGACGGCTGCCACGAAGGGACGGGCGCCGTTCGGGCTGCTTTCGCTCCGGGACGACCTGCCGGCGCCCGCCCTGCCCAAGGCGCCGGGGTGGGTGCTGCTGCGCACCGAGCTCGGCGGCATCTGCGGCAGCGACCTCGCCGTCGCCCGCGCGAAGAACTCGCCGGTGCTGAGCGCCTTCTACACCGCCCGCAAGCAGATCCTCGGGCACGAGATCGTGGCGGTGGTCGACTGGACCGGGCCGGGCGTCACCGCGGTCCAGGCCGGTGACCGGGTCGTGGTCGATCCCGTCCTCCCCTGCGCACACCGCGGGTTCGAGCCGTGCCGGTCCTGCCGCGAGGGCCACCCGAATGTCTGCGAGCGAGGGCAGAACCCGGCGCAGGGCTTCGACGCGGCCCTCGGCGGCGGCTGGGGTGAGCTGATCGCGGCGCACGAGAGCCAGCTCCACCGGGTCGGCGTCATGGCCGCCGCGCGGGCGGTGCTGGCCGAGCCGGCCTCGATCGGGTTGCACGCGACGCTGCGCTGGGAGCGGCGCGGCGACCGGGCCGTGGTGATCGGGCCGGGCACGATCGGGCTGCTGACGACGGCCGCGCTGCGCCGGCTGCATCCGGATCTCGACATCACGGTGGTGGGGCCGGGCCGCTTCAAGGCGGAGAACGTCGGCGCGACCAGAACCATGGCCTCCGGCCCCGAGGTCGTGGAGAAGTTAGCCGAGATTCACGGCGGCCGGGTCATCCGGCCGCGCGTCGCCGGGACCCCGATCCTCGAGCAGGGCGTCGACGTGGTCTTCGACTGCGTGGCGCAGCCGGACACGATCGACCTGGCGCTGCACCTGTTGCGCCCCACCGGGATGCTCGTCCTGGTCGGCGGGGCGGGCCGGCAGCGGGTCGACTGGTCGCTGGTGTGGAACAGGCAGCTGACCGTCCAAGGCACGATCAACTCCGGTCCGGAGCCGGCGCTCGGCGGCCGGTCGGCGATGTCGCAGGTGGTGCAGTGGCTGGGCGATCCGGCGTACCCGGCGGACGGCCTGGTCACGCACGAGTTCCCGCTGTCCCGGTGGCGGGCCGCGCTGTCCACGGCCGCGGCCGGGCCACGGGCGGGGGCTGTGAAGGTTGCGCTACGCCCCCTATAGTGGCGGGCCATGATCGAGACCATCGAGCTGACCAAGGCGTACGGGAAGGTGCGCGCGGTCGACGAGCTCTCGTTCACGGCGCTGCCGGGCCGGGTCACCGGGTTCCTCGGGCTCAACGGCTCGGGCAAGACGACCACGCTGCGCATGCTGCTCGGGCTGACCCGGCCGACCGGCGGCGCGGCGCTGATCGACGGCCGGCCCTTCACCGACCTCAAGCAACCGCTACGCGAGGTAGGCGCGGTGCTCGAACAGGGCATCAGCCACCCCGGGCAGAGCGGGCGGGCGCATCTCGTCACGCAGGCGATGCTGGCCGGGGCGAGCCGGGCGCGGGTCGATCTGCTGCTCGAACAGGTGGGCCTGACCGACGCCGCCCACCCGCGGACCGGCGACTACTCGCTCGGCATGCGCCAGCGCCTGGCGGTCGCGACCGCGCTGCTCGGCGAGCCCCAGGTGCTGATCCTCGACGAGCCCGCCAACGGCCTCGACCCCGAGGGCATCGCCTGGCTGCGCGGGCTGCTGCGGGAGCACGCGTACGGCGGTGGCACCGTCCTCATCTCCAGCCACCTGCTCGCCGAGCTCGCGCAGCTCATCGACGACGTGGTGATCATCGCGAACGGGCGGCTGCGTCACGAGGGGCCGTTGGAGAGCCTCTACGGGTCGGGATGCGTGCTCGTCCGGGGCCGGGACCCGCAGCGGCTGCGGGAGGCCTTCGAGAGCGCAGGCGCGAAGGTGACGAGCGACGACGGTCCCTTCCTGACGGTCGACGGGCTGTCGTCGGAGGAGGCCGGCGAGATCGCCTTCGCCGCCGGGGTGCCCGTGCATGAGCTGCTGACCGACACGCCCAACCTCGAACAGATCTTCCTCGAGCTGGCGGGCGCCTGATGTTAATCCTCATTCGCAGCGAGCTGTACCGGATGGCAACCATCCGCTCGAGCTGGGTGTCGATCGCCCTGTTCGGCTTCGTCGCGGCCGCCTTCGGGGTGCTGGGCGCCGACTATTGGGCGCTGTTCGCCGGCCTGGGCGCCTTCGGCATCTCGGCGCTGACCGTCGCCCAGCATCACCAGCACCGCACGGTCGCCCTGATGTACCTGGCCCGGCCGAAGCGGTTGACGACGCTGTTCGCGCAGGTCGCCACGACGGTCGTGGTGTCCTGGGCGGTGGCCGCGCTCAGCGGCATGACCGCGCTGGTCAAGGACGGCGGCAACACCTACGTGCACACGCTGACCGTCGTCCCGATCATGGCAATCTTCGGAGCGTCGGTGGCGGCGCTCGTCCGCCGGTCGTCGTGGCTGCTGTTCGGCTTGGCGGTCTGGTTCGTCGTGGTCGAGGGCATGGTCGGCCACCTCGACTGGGAACTGCCGATCTCGTCATATCTGGACGCGGCCCGCGGCGACCCGTGGGGCCTCGAGGTCTTCATCGCTTGGGCGGTGGCGGCCCTCGCGGTCTCGGTCGCCTTCCTGGGCCGCGACCTCAGCGCCGACTGACGCGCGGCGCCACCTGAGAGCCGCCGGACCCACCAGGCGCCCCCTGGGCGCCGACCGCCGACTCAGCGCCGGCTGACGCCGTTGGCCGGCACCGCCGCCCGGCCGGTCGTCGCGCCGGCCGGCACCACCTGCGGCGACATCGTGGTCGTCACGGGCACGGCCGCCTGCACGGACTCCGCCGGGGCCGGGACGGAGGCCGGGGCCGGGACGGACGGCGAGGCCGGGACGGACGGCGAGGCCGGGGCCGCGACGGACGGCGAGGCCGCGACGGACGCCGAGGCCGCGACGGACGGCGAGGCCGGGGCCGCGACGGACGCCAGGGCCGAGGCCGCGACTGAGGCCGAGGCCGGCGCCGGGTCCGCGGGCCAGGGCAGGAAGCGCAGGCGACGCCTCGCGGCGAGGTCCTCCACCCAGCCGAAGACCAGCACGGCGTTGGCGAGCAAGGCGAGCGCGACAACGACGTACCCGATCTCGAAGAATTTGCCGAGACGCCACACCTGGAGCGCATCGCCGATCGGGTAGCACAACGCGATCGCGACGTTGTTCCACAGGTAGATCGTGACCGCCCGCGAGTTGATCAGAGAGACCCACTTGTCCAGGCCGGGGCGTCGGGTCAGCCAGCCCATCCGCGGCTGCCAGCGCAGCAGCGCGAGCACGAACCCGGCGTTGTAGAACGCGTAGGCGACCGGAATGTATTTGAGTCCACCGGCGTCGGGATGGGTCTGGCTCCAGAACAGGCCGCCCGTGATGCACGCGGCGGCGACCACGACGACCAGCCGGCCCGGCACCTTCCGCAGCGAACCGTCGCGGTAGGCGAAACCCAGGATCCAGCAGGCCGCGAAGACCAACAGGTCCGTGGCGACCTCCTGCACGGCGCCGACCGGGATCTCGTACGCCGTCAGCACGGCCACGAGCGCGACCGGCAGGAGAATCGTCATTAACTTCGCGCGCTTGTACAGCCACAGCAGCACCGGCGTCAGCGCGACCAGCCACAGGTAGGTCACCAGATACCAGAGCACCTCGGCCGCCTGGAGACCCCACGTGCTCGACGGCGGGTCGGCGAACGGGACGATCCAGGCGACCAGGTGCCACAGCGGCGGCCTCTCGTCCCAGCCGACCAGGAACATGGCCGGAACCACCACCGCCGCGAGCACCCAGAGGGCCGGCAGCAGGCGGCGCACCCGGCCGTAAAGCACCCGGTGGACCGGCTGGCGGCCGAGCGAACTGGCCATCAGCGAGCCGGCGAGCGCGAACATCACGCCCATCGACGGAAACGCGAGCTCGAGCGCGGCGAGCGGAAAGAAGTGGTACACCGACACCCGCACGATCGCGAGGACGCGCAGCAGGTCGAAGTACCGGTCCCGGGTCTTGGTCACGGACGGACGCTATGACCTGCGGTTTTGCGCGAGCTGTGACGTGCCTGTCCGTTACATCCGGCCCCCGGCAGGGCACAATGATCTCGAATCTTGGGGGGATCAGACGGTGACGTGGGAATTCGAGCAATATCTGGCGCTCTCCCCCGACATGGTGATCCTGGCCGGATACGACGGGTTCTGGAAGCGGATCAACCCGGCCGTGGAGGCGATTCTCGGCTATCCGGAGCAGGCGGCACTGGCGCGGCCGTTCCTGGAGCTCATCCACCCGGACGACCGCGCGGGCGCCCGGGAACAGCTGCGCCGCGCGGCCGGTGGGGCGCAGCCCTTCACGTACGAGACCCGGATGGTCTGCGCGGACGGCTCGATCCGCCGGATCGAGTGGACGGCGACGCCGTTCCCCGGGCAGAGCGTGCTGTACGGCGTCGGGCGCGACGTCACCGAGCTCCGCCGCACCGAGCGCGAACAGGCCGAGCTGCGGCGCATCGCCACCCTGGTCGCCGAGGGCGCCCGGCCGGCGGAGGTGCTCGCCGCCGTCACCGCGGCGGTCGCGGCCACGTTCGACGCCATCACCGGCGTGCTGCGGTTCGAGCACGACCCCTCCGAGGTGGTCCTGGCCGGGGCCTCGGACGAGATCGGCATCCCGGTCGGAACCCGCTGGGCGACCGACGACGCCCTGGCCGCCGCGGCCGTGCACCGCACCGGCAGCTCCAGCCGGATCGACCCCCTGGAATGGTCGGCGGCGGCCAGCGAGATCGCCGACGAGGTGCACCGGCTCGGCATCGTGTCGACCGTGGCGAGCCCGATCGTCGTCGAGGGCGAGCTGTGGGGCGTCATGACGGTGAACTCCCGGGAGGAACTGCCGCCGGACACCGCGCGGCGGCTCGGGAACTTCACCGATCTGGTCACGACCGCCATCGCGAACGCGGAGAGCAGGTCGCAGCTCGCGGCCTCCCGCCGGCGCATCGTGGCCGCCTCGGACGAGGCCCGGCGCACGATCGAGCGCAACCTGCACGACGGCACACAACAGCGGCTGGTCTCGCTGGCGCTGGCGGTGCGGGCCGCCGAGGCGAACCTGCCACCGGAGCGGGACGACCTGCGCGCCCAGCTGTCCGAGGTCGAGGCGGGCCTGGTGGCCGCCGTCGACGAGCTCCGCGAGCTGGCCCGCGGCATTCATCCGGCGATCCTGTCCCGGGGCGGCCTCGGCCCGGCCCTGCGGGCCCTGGCGCGCCGCTCCGCCATCCCGGCCGGCCTGGAGATCGCGCTCGACGTGCGACCGGCCGAGCCGATCGAGGCGGCGGCCTACTTCGTCGCCTCGGAGTCCCTCGCCAACGCGGCCAAGCACTCTCGCGCCGCCCGCGTCGAGGTGTCCCTCGTGCGGCGCGGCCAGATCCTCGTGCTGACCGTCCACGACGACGGCGCCGGCGGGGCGGATCCGCGCGGCTCGGGGCTGGTGGGTCTCCGCGACCGCGTCGAGGCGCTCGGCGGCTCGATGCGGGTCGACAGCCCGCCGGGCGGGGGCACGCGAATCACCGCCGAGCTCCCGCTCGAGCTGAAGCCACCCGCGTGAAAGAGCTCGCGAGCTGAAGCCACCCGCGTGAAAAGAGCAGGCGGCCGACGCCGCCTGCTCTTCACCGGCCTAGCTCACACGGATGGTCACACGGTCGTAGCGGGTCAGCGGGAACTCCCCGTTGTCGGTGCCCTGCAGGATGACCGAGATGGTCTGGCCCCGCTTCGCGTCCGGGGGAACCGTGACGGCGCCGTGGGCCGACACCGCCACCGCGCCGGGGTAGGTGCCCTCCTCGCGGTATTGCCACCACTGTGTGGCGACCCTGTCACGGTCGGGGTCGGAGACCCGGGCCGTGAGCCGGACCGTCGAGCCGGGGCGGGCCTGCACCGACGCGCCCTGGGCGATCCGCACCGACGGCGCGTGGTTGCCGTCGGAGTAGCGGCGGGTCAGCGTCCACTGGATCCGGGCCGCGAAATCGTTCTGGGCGGCCGCAGCCCAGCGCAGCGTCGTGTAGTTCGCCACGTCGGCGCCGGTGGCGTCCTTCTCGGTGGGGACCATCGTCCACAGGTTGGGCGACGCCGTGGTCTGCGTTGCCCGGCCGCCCCAGCCGCCGAGCAGCGGATTTTCCGGCGCCTGGATCCCGGTGTCCAGCAGCATGTTGAAGGCGACATTGTCCCCTTCGGACAGGAAGTCGTACTTGCCGAGCGGCGGGCACCATCCGGTCTGGGCGGCCACCGGGTCGCCGAAGATGTCGAGCTGGTCGCCGGGCATCGACTGGCCGTCGAGCCACGAGCGGTACAGCGACCCGTACGGCCCGACCTGGATGTTCCGCTGGATCCAGGCCCCGCTGAAGTAGACCCGGTCGGCGGGCAGACCGCGTACGTTGCCGGTGTTGCCGAAGTTGCAGTTGTAGCCCCAGGTCGCGTACCCGGCCGACATCTGCTCGACCCGGATGGCCGGCCATTGCACCGAGATGTAATCGGCGTAGGTCTCGTCCTGGAACCCGCTGGCCAGGATCACGGCCTTCGACGAGACGGCGTCGCGGATCCGCGGCCACGAGCGCGAACCGGAGTATCGCTCCTCAATGGACTTCAGCGCGCGGGCGATGGTGCTGGTGCCGCCCCACGCCTGCAGATAGAGCGGCCGCGGGTCGTGGTCGAGCAGCAGGCTCCGGATGAGATTCGAGCCTTCGGTGTCCTGGCTCATCTCCCCCTCGAAGTCGATGTTCCCCACCTTGACCTTGGAGAGCAGCGCGGCCGGCGACGGATAGTCCGGGTCGTGCGTCTTCAAATTCTTATAGACCTTCGCGTACGCCGGGAGCACCTGATCCTGGATCGTGCGTGTCCCGGTCCAGCGCCACGAGGTCTGCGGCGTCTTGTATTCGCGGCCGGGCAGGAAGAACTCGGTGCCCTTGCCGTCGCCGGCCCAGTGGAAACGGCCGCTGGTGTAGATGATGCCTTCGGTGTCGACGTCGTTGGTGTAGAGCAGGTAGCGGATCAGCGAGGCGAGGTCGTCCTGCTCCATGTCGGTGGTGACCACGGTGCGCGGCTTCGACGGGTGCGACGACGAGTGGGCGGATGCGGGAACGGCCTGGCCCGCAAGCGCGAGGCCGGCCGCCGTGGCGACAGCGAGGAACCGGCGGATCATGAAGGCACCTCTCCGAACAGCGCGTCCTGCACGATCCGCTGCGTCGCCATGGCGTCCTGCCGCTCCTGCGCCTCGGCCAGCGCGGTCTCGTCGAGGCGGTCGAGCGCCCGGTGGATGCGCTTGAGGAACGTGATGGACGTGCGGGCCGCGTCGACCGAGTCCTCGCGGAACGGGAACTGGTCGAGCTGCCAGACGCCGTCCCAGTTGTTCTTGCGCAGCACGTGGAAGAACTCGAAGATCTCGCTGAGGTGCACGGTGCCGACCACCAGGTCGTCGTCCCAGCCGCGCAAATTGTCGTTCACATCCATGCCGTACAGGCGGCCATGGTCGATGATCAGCTGGGCCGCGTCGGCCGGGGACTCGCCACCGTAGAGGCTGTGGCCGAAGTCCAGCAGGATGCCGACGTTGTCGAGGCCGATCTCCTGGATGCCCAGCAGCGAGCGGGCGGCCGAGTCCCAGGTCATCTTCACCCGCGGCTCGCGCGGCTTGTACTCGATGGCGAACTTGAGGTCGGGGTGGGCGCCGGCCAGCTCGCGCATGCCGTCGACCGCGAGCTTCCACAGGGTGCGGTGGTCGACCTGCCAGGGGTAGTCCCAGCCGTCCTGGCCGGGCCAGATCTTCACATAGTTGGCGCCGAGCTCGCGGACGATGCCGGCCGCCTCGTGCATGAGGTCGAGCGCGGCCTTGCGTACGCCCGGGTCGGGGTTGGTGAAGGAACCGCGGCTGAACTTGCGCAGATAGATCTCGGGGGTGATGCCGATCGCGGTGAGCCCCTGGGCGGCGAGGGCGTCCTTCACCTCGCCGAGGCCGACGCCGGGGGTGAAGGGGTAGTTGAGGTCGACCACGGAGAGGTCCTCGACCTGGCCGGCCAGCTCGATGGCCTCGAGCGTGGTGCGGGCCGGGCCGTAGCCGTCGGAGGCGTACCGGTCGACGTAGGTGGCGAAATGCCACAGGCCGGCGCCGAAGCGGGGGTACTCGGACATGTCAGCTCCCTCCAGAGGGGGTGCGGGCCCGGGCCACCGCGTCGCGCCAGGCGATGCGGACGGCCGGGTCGATCGGACGGGGATCGAAGTCGTCGTAGTCGAGGGACAGGCCGGTGAAGCCGCCGGCCAGGAAGGCGGCGCCCAGCGCCGAGAGGTTGGCGGCGCGGGCCCGCCGCACCGGCACGCCGGCCAGGTCGGCCTGGATCCGCATGAGGTGGTCGTTCTCGCTCGCCCCGCCGTCGGCGAGCAGGCAGGAAGCGCCGCCCATCGCGTCGACGACATCGGTGACCTGGTGGGCGATCGACTCGATGGCGGCCCGGGCGAGCTGCGGCGCCCGGGTGCCGAGGGTGAGGCCGCTGATCACGCCGACCGCCGCGTCGTCCCACCAGGGCGCGGCGAGCCCGCCGAAGGCCGGCACCACGAAGACGCCGTCGCTCGACGCGGAAGCGGCCATCTGCCCGATCTGCGAGGCGGAGACCCCCAGCAGCGAAGCCAGCCAGGCGACGGTGGCGCCGCTGGAGCGAATGTTGCCTTCCATCGCGAGGCAGTCGTCCCACGCGACGGTGAGGCAGACCGCCTCGGAGTCGGACGAGCCGAGCCGCATGACCGACGACCCGGTGCCGTAGGTGACTTTCACACCACCGGAACCGGCGGCGCCGTGGGCGTAGAGGGCGGCGTGCGAGTCACCGAGCACCGCCGTGATCGGCAGCCCTTCGAGGACTCCCCCGCGCTCGCCGATGATGCCCAGCGACCCGGAAGATGGAGTAACAACGGGGAGCGCGGAAGCCGGGATCCCGAACAGATCGAGCAGCTCCGGGCTCCACACGCCGGCCCGGACGTCCAGCAGCTGAGTGCGCGAGGCGTTACCCACCTCGATCTGGTGGCTGCCCGTCAGCGCGTGAACGAGCCAGGCGTCGACGGTACCGACCACGGACGACGAAGGGGCGCGATCGAGGAGCCATCGCAGCTTGGCCGCGCTGAACATCGGGTCGAGCGGGAGCCCGCTGATCTCCCGTACGCGATGGGCCTGATCTTTGTCTCGAAGCGCGTCGCAGATGGGCTGAGAACGCTGGTCCTGCCAGCCCAGAACCGGCCCCGAAGGCAGGCCGGTGCGCGGATCCCAGACCACCGCCGACTCGCGCTGCGTGCTGAACCCGACCGCCCGCACCGCGCCCTTCCCGACCCCGGACAGGCACTCCGTGGCGGCCGCGAGGACGCTGTCGAGGATCTCGATGGCGTCCTGCTCGACCCACCCGGGCTGTGGATAACGGATCGGGACCGGCGCGCTCGCGGACCGCACGATCGCGCCGGACGGGTCGACCAGCAGGCACTTCGTCGATGAAGTGCCCTGGTCGATCGCGAGGACCAAATCAGGCATCTTCGCGGGCCAGCCCGATCGCGGCCTGCCGGATGTCCGCGGCGGTCAGGCCGAAGTGCTCGAGCAGGAACGTGGTGCTGCCGGTCGGGGCGAACTCGCGGTGCACGCCGAGCATGCGCATCGGCACCGGAGTGCGGGAAGTGACGACGACTGCCGCGACCGCCGCGCCCAGCCCGCCGGTGGTGGTCGCCTCCTCGGCGGTGACGATCGCGCCCGTCTCGCGCATCGCGGAGCGGATCGCCTCCTCGTCGAGCGGCGCGATCGTCGACATGTTCAGCACCCGCACCGAGACGCCCTGCTCGGCGGCCTCCTCGGCGGCCTCGAGCGCCCGGGAGACCATCGTGCCGGTGGCCACCACGGTGACGTCCGAGCCGTCGCGCAGCCGGGTCGCCGTGCCGAAAGTGAATGGCCGTTCGCCCGTGACGGCCGGCACCTTGAAGCGGCCCACGCGCAGGAAGACCGGCGTGGCCGCCGACGCCGCCCAGCGGACGGCCAGACGCGTCTCGTTGGGGTCGGCCGGGACGACGATGCCGAGCCCGGCTATCGCGCGCAGCCAGGAGAGGTCCTCGATCGAGTGGTGGGTGGGGCCGAGCTCCCCGTACGCCATGCCGGGGCTCATCCCGCAGAGGACGACCGGCGACTGCGAGTACGCGACGTCGGCCTTGATCTGCTCCAGCGCGCGGCCGGTGAGGAAGGGCGACGCGCCGCACACGAACGGCACGTAACCGCTGAGCGCGAGGCCGGCGCCGACCCCGACCATGTCCTGCTCGGCGATGCCGACGTTGATGAGCCGGTCCGGGAACTCCTTCTGGAAGCCGACGAGGTTGCTGGAGCCGACCGAGTCGTTGCAGACCGCCACGATCCGCTCGTCCTCGCGGGCCAGCTCGATCAGCGTCTCGGCGAAGGCGACCCGGCAGTCGAAGGTCTCGGCGGACGAGAGGACCTGCGCGCTCATCGGGCCAGCTCCGCCGTTGCCAGCGAGATCTGCTCGACGGACGGCACCTTGTGGTGCCATTCCACGCGGTCCTCCATGAACGAGACGCCCCTTCCCTTGATCGTGTTGGCGATGATGCAGGTCGGACGCTCGCCGCGAGGCGAGGTGAACGCGTCCAGCAGCTCAAGATGATCATGCCCGTCGACGACGCGCACGTCCCAGCCGAACGCGCGGAATCTGTCGTCGAGCGGGTCGAGCGTGTTGGTCTCCTCGGTGCGGGCGCCCTGCTGGAGGCGGTTGCGGTCGACCACCGCGGTGAGGTTGGCCAGGTGGCGGTGCCCGGCGGTCATCGCGGCCTCCCAGTTGCTGCCCTCCTGCAGCTCGCCGTCGCCGAGCACCACGTAGACGTGCCGGGAGGAGCCCGAAAGGCGCCCGGCGACCGCCATGCCGACCGAGATCGGCAGGCCGTGGCCGAGCGGGCCGGTGTTGGTCTCGACGCCCGGCACCTTGACCCGGTTGGGGTGGCCGTTGAGCGCCGACATCGGGGCTGCGAACGTTTCAAGTTCCTCGGTCGCGAAGAAGCCCGCCGCCGCGAGCGTCGCGTAGAGGGCGCCCGCGGTGTGGCCCTTGCTGAGCACGAACCGGTCGCGGTCGGGCCAGTCGGGCTTCTCCGGGTCGACGCGCAGGACGGCGAAGAACAGGGTGGTGAGGATGTCGAGGACGGACATGTCGCCGCCCACGTGGCCCAGGCCGGCATGACCGATCATGCGCAGGTCGGTGGCGCGGGACTGGTTGGCCCGCTCCCGCAGTAACTCGCGGCGTCGCTCAGGGCCGGCGTCGGCGATCTCCTGCCGGAGTCGGCGCCATTCGCGAGCGGAACGGGGGTCGGCGACCAGCATCGAGGTTGTTTCCTTTCTTTGACGGCGGGCCGCATTTCGCAACGCGGCCCGCCCTTCTCGCCACGAAGATCAGGAAGTGGTGACGGCGAAGTTGTTGACCTGCTTGGCGTTGTCCGGGTTCACCAGCACGCAGTCGACCGACTGCTTCTCGGGCTGGTCGGCCTTGCCGTTCTTGATGTACGCGTCGGCCTGGTCGACTGCCATCTCGCTGATCTTGCTGGCCGGCTGGAGCACGGTCGCCTTGATGCCGTTCTTGAGGATCGACGAGACGACGTCGGGGCTGCCGTCGAAGCCGACGACCACGATGTCCTTCTTCGCCGCCTGCACCGCGGCCCACGCGCCCAGCGCCATGGTGTCGTTGCCGGCGATGATGCCCTTGATGTTCGGGTGGGCCTGCAGGATCGTCTGCGTCTTCTGCAGCGCCTCGGCCTGGTCCCAGTTCGCGCTCTGCTGGGCGACCATCTTGAGGTCCGGGAACTGGTCGAGCACGCCGTGGTATCCCTGCGAGCGGACGCCCGCGTTGGTGTCGGTGGGCTTGCCGGTGAGCTCGGCGTACTCGCCCTTGTTGCCCATCAGCTTGGCGAACTCCTGGCCGCCGAGGCCGGCGCCCTGAGCGTTGTTGGAGACGATCTGGGCGACCGCGACGTCGGTCTTGTTGATCTCACGGTCGATCAGGAAGGTCGGGATCTTGGCGTCCTTGGCCCGCTGGATCGCGGCGACCGAGGCGTCCGCGCCCGCGTTGTCGAGGATGATCGCGGCGGCCTTGCGGGAGATCGCGGTGTCGATCTCCTGGCTCTGCTTGGTGGGGTCGTCGTCGTGGCTGAGGACCAGGGTCTCGTAGCCGAGCTTCTTGGCCTGGGCGGCCGCGGCGTCCTGCTCGGCCTTGAAGAAGACGTTGTCCGGGGACGGCGTGATGATGACGATCAGCTTCGAGGCTGCGGGGGTGCTGCCCGAATCACCGGATTTGTCATCCGAGGAGGAACCGCAAGCCGCCAGGGCCAGAACCGCGGCGGTACCGGCGGCCAGGAGGATCTTTCTGAACATCAAGGATCAGCCCTTTCGTTTATTGAGACCGGTCTGCAGGCGCTGCTGGGCCTGCTCGGTGATGACGGCGAAGACGATCACGGCGCCCTTCACCACGGACTGCCAGAAGGTGGAGACCCCGACCAGGACCAGGCCGTCGCTGAGGAAGCCGATGACGAAGGCGCCCATGACGGTGCCGATGATGGTGCCGCGGCCGCCGCTGAGCGCGGTGCCGCCGAGGACCGCCGCGGCGATCGCGTTGAGCTCGTACGTGGTGGCGGTGTCCGGGTAGGCCGCGCCCAGCTCGGAGGTGAGCAGCAGGCCGGCCAGGGCGGCGCAGGCGCCGGAGATGACGTACACGGCGATCTTGACCCGGTTGACCCGGATGCCGGCCAGGATCGCGGCCCGTTCGTTGCCGCCGACCGCGAAGATCCGGCGGCCGAACGGGGTTTTGGTGGTCACGACAATGGCCGCGATCGCGACCAGGATCATGATCCAGACGGCGACCGGGATGCCGAGCACGCTGTCCACGCCGATGAACGAGAAGCCGGTGTTGCCCCGCGCCTCCGATCCCGCGAGATCCGGATAGGTGCCGCCGTTGCTGTGCAGCTGGGCGAGGCCGCGCGCGACGTACAGCATGCCGAGCGTGGCGATGAACGGCGCGACCTTGAACCGGGTGATCAGCAGGCCGTTGACCGCGCCGACCAGCGCGCCCACCAGGATCCCGATGAGAATCACCACGGCCACCGAGAAGAAGATCGTGCCGCCCGGGACGCTGAAGCCCTTGAACAGCAGACCACCCGCGACCATGCTGGCCAGCCCGGCGATCGAGCCCACCGACAGGTCGATGCCCCCGGTGAGGATCACGAAGGTGACGCCGATCGCGAGGATCGCGTTGATCGCCACGTGCTTCGTCATCAGGATGAGGTTGCTCTGGGTCAGATACTCCCCCGAGATCGCGCTGAAAAAGATCACCAGCAGCACGAGTACGACGAGAGTGCGCCCCCGCAGCAGCAGCAACGCCGCCTTGGCCAGTGCCGGGTTGCGGGCCGGCCCCGGCTCGGGCGCCGCGGCCTGGGACGGGGCGGCGACGTGCGTGTCGGTCATGAGGAGGCCTCCAGGACGCTTTCGGATGCGGAGGCGGTCACGAGGGCCTCCTCGGTGACGTTCTCGGCGGTGAACTCCGCGGTGATGCGGCCCCGTGCCATGACCAGGACCCGGTCGGCCATGGCGATCACCTCGGCCAGCTCGGAGGAGATGAACAGCACTCCGAAGCCCTGCGCCGCGAGGTCGGCCATCAGCGCGGCGATCTGGGCCTTGGCGCCGACGTCGATGCCCCGGGTGGGCTCGTCGAGCAGCAGCACCACCGGCTCGGTGAGCAGCGCCCGGGCGAGTACCACCTTCTGCTGGTTGCCGCCGGACAGCGCGGTGACCGCCGCCGACAGGCCGGGGATCTTGATGGCCAGGTCCTTGACCTTCGCGGCCGCGGTCTTCTGCTCGGCACCGCCGGAGAGAAGCCCGCCATGGGTCAGGCGGGCCACGGTGGCGAGCAGGATGTTGTCGCGGACGGACATGGTCTGCACGAGGCCGTCGCGCTGCCGGTCCTCGGGCACCAGGGCGAGGCCGGCCGCCATCCGGGCCTGCACCGTGCCCTCTTTTTCCATTTTGTCGCGCACCAGCACGTCGCCGACGCCGCGCCGCATGCCCATCAGGCACTCGACGAGCTCGGTGCGGCCCGCGCCCATCAGGCCGTAGATGCCGACCACCTCGCCGGCGCGCACGGTCAGCGAGACGTTGTGGACGGGCACGGTTCCGGGGACGCTGAGGTCGCGAACGTCCAGTAACACGTCGCCCACAGCCGAGCTGTTGCGGACGTAGAGCGAGTCGGGGTCGCGGCCGACCATCTGCCGGACGATCCACCCGGTGTCGGTGCGGCTCATCGCTTCATGGGCGACGAGGTTGCCGTCGCGGAACACGGTGACCCAGTCGCCGATCCGGCGGAACTCGTCGAGCTTGTGCGAGATGTAGATGACCGTGACGTCCTGCTCGCGCAGATCGGCCATCACTTCGAAGAGGACGTCGACCTCGTGGTTGGACAGCGCCGAGGTGGGCTCGTCCATGATCAGCACGCGGACGTCCTCGAGCAGCGCCCGGCCGATCTCGACGAGCTGCTGAAGACCGATCGGGAGGTCGCCCACCTTCTCGTCGGGGTTCAGATCGCCCTGGCCGAGCCGGGCGAGGACCTCTTTCGCCCGGCGCCGCTGGGCGGCCGAGTCGACGAAACGCCGGCCGCGGCGCAGCTCCCGGCCGGCGAACATGTTCTCGGCGATCGACAGATTCGGGAAGAGGCTGAGCTCCTGGTGGATGATGCCGATGCCGAGCGCCTGGGCGGCGCGCGGGCTGCCCAGCGTCACCGGCTCGCCGTCGAGCCGGATCTCGCCGCTGGTCGGCTGCTCGGAGCCGGAGAGGATCTTCATCAGCGTCGACTTGCCGGCGCCGTTCTCCCCCACCAGCACGTTGACCTTGCCGCGGTAGGCGGTGAACGTGACGTCCTTGAGCGCCCGGACGCCGCCGTAGCTCTTGCTGATGTGGTGCGCTTCCACGATCTCGGCGGTCACGGCGTCACCGTCAGCTCGGTCGGGACCAGGAAGATCGTGCCGGGGCTCAGCGCCGAGAACGCGCCGTAGAAGTCGACCTTCTTGCCCTTGATGCTCTTCAGGTCGACCTTGGCGATCACGTCCGACTTGACCTTGGCATTGATCTGGTTGGCCGCCTCGGCATAGTCGATCTGGTTGGTGAAGTCGCCGAACGAGACGAACCCGACCCCGTCGCGGATCGCGGTGCCGGCGATGACCGGGCCGGTCGCGATGGTGACCTTCGTGCTGCCCACCTGGACCGTCATCGGGCCGGTGGGCACCGACGTGTCGATGCCGGTCACCGTGCCGGAGCCCTTGACCATGTACGCGTACGGGCTGCCGGTGCCCGCCTGGTGGCCGTATTGCTTGCCGGCGGCCTCGGGGTCCTTCGCGACCGCCGCGGCCACGGTGGCGACGTCGACCGCCTTGTCGTGCACGGTCGGCACGATCTTGGTGGACCAGTTGTCGGCCACGTAGGTCTTCGGATCGTTCGCGCCGGACTTGGCCGCGGTGGCCTGCCCGTCCTTCTCGTACACATAGACGCCCGGCACTTTGGAGCAGGCCGCCGTCAGCGTTGCCGCGAGGAGGAGGGCCACTGCCCGGCGTACGATCACCTTCATGCTGAATATCCATTCATAGGCGACTGGCCATGCAGCTACTGTGAACGCTCGATGTCGTCGTTGTCAACGGGTGGCGTTCTTGACTCTCGGCAGACGTCATGATTACGGTCCTGTTGCGGTACCGATGCAGCACTGAATTTCTATTCGTCGCTCTTCCACTCCCCTTACCGGAAGGACGTACGTTGCAGACTCGGACATTGGGGCGGTTATTGACCACCGCGGCCCTGGCGATCACGCTGCCGCTGGCGATTTCCGTGCCGGCGCAGGCTCACGATCGCGGCCACGACAAGCCGCGGATCATCGTTTCCCAGGACGGCGAAGTGGACGACATGGACTCGTTCATCCGCTTCCTGTACTACTCCAACGAATTCGACATCCAGGGCATCGTCTACTCGAGCTCGCGCTACCACTACGCCGGCAACGGCGCCGACGTCGCGCCGTTCCGCTGGACCGGCACCGAGTGGCTCAGCCACTACATCGACCTGTACTCGAAGATCTACCCCAACCTGCGCAAGCACGCCTCCGGCTACCCCTCGCCGGCCAAGCTGCGCTCGCTCTACAAGATCGGGAACATCGACAACGTCGGCGAGATGGACCACGACACCCAGGGCTCCGACTGGATCAGGAAGACAATCCTGGACGACGACAAGGGCCCGCTCTACATCCAGTCGTGGGGCGGTTTGAACACCACCGCGCGGGCGCTCAAGTCCATCCAGGACCAGTACCAGGGCACCCGTAAGTGGCCCGCCCTGCAGCGCAAGATCAGCCAGAAGGTCGTGATCTACAACATCCTCGACCAGGACGCGACGCTCAACGGCTACATCAAACCGAACTGGCCCGACCTCAAGATCGTCGACAACCAGAGCCAGTTCTGGAGCTTCGCCTACCTGTGGACGCGGCAGGTGCCAGCCGACCTCCAGTACGCCCTGAAGGCGCCCTACATGGAGCAAAACCTCCTTAACAATCACGGTCCGTTACTTCAGGAGTACCGCACCTACCGCGACGGCAAGCCCACCCCCGGCGACGACCAGAACAACCGGTGGCGGCCCGACCAGAACCTGACGTACGCCGTTCACGACTTCATCTCCGAGGGCGACTCCCCGTCGTTCCTCTACCTGCTCGACTTCAACGGGCTGCGCTCGTCGGAGGACCCGACCTACGGCGGCTGGGGTGGCCGGTTCGCGCCCAACGCCACCGGCTGGATCGACACCACCGATGTGAATCCGAATTCGGGTGCGGCCGACCGGGCGTACCCGCAGACCCGATGGGTCGCCGACCTGCAGAACGATTTCGCCGCCCGCGCGGACTGGGGAACGACCCCGCGCTATCGCGATGCCAACCACAACCCCATTGCTTCCGTACGGGAAGGGCTGAACCTCCGCGCTCGCACGAGCCAGACGGTGACGTTGCATGGTCGCGGCGCGGACCCGGACGGCGATCGTCTCGGGTACCGCTGGTGGCAGTACACCGACGCCGACACGTACGCGGGAACGGTTGCTCTGTCGAACGCGACCTCGCCCACGACGTCGTTCCAGGTGCCGGCCGACGCGAAGAGCGGCGACACGATCCACCTCATCCTCGAGGTGACCGACAACGGGACGCCCGCCCTCAAGCACTACCAGCGGGTGATCGTCACGGTGAGGTAGCTCTTCACATCCGAGGTTGAATGGATATTCTTCCTAGCTGCGCGTAATCGAACGCACGGGAGGGCCGTAATGGTGGACAGCTACGCGGCGGAGATCGCCACTGATCAGATCCGTCTGCTCACCAAGGTCGCGCGCATGTACCACGAGCGCGGCATGCGGCAACCCCAGATCGCCGAGCAGCTCCACATCTCCCAGCCGCGGGTCTCGCGGCTGCTCAAGCGGGCTGTCGAGCTCGGCATAGTGCGCACCACGGTGATCGCGCCGCGGGGCGTCTATGCCGAGCTCGAGGAGCAGATCGAGCAGGCGTACGGCGTCACCGAGGTGATCGTCGCCGACACCGACGACCACGCCGACGAGGCCCAGGTGATCAGGGCGCTCGGCGCCGCCGCGGCCGTCTACCTGGAGACCACGCTCATGGGCGGCGAGCGGATCGGCGTCTCCTCGTGGAGCTCGACGATCCTGGCCACCGTCGAGGCCATGCACCCGCGGCCCACGCCGGTCGCCGACCAGGTGGTGCAGATGATCGGCGGGGTCGGCAACGTCACCGCCCAGACCCAGGCCACCCGCATCACCGGCCGGCTCGCGGCGCTGACCGGCGCGCAGGCGGTCTATCTGCAGGCGCCCGGGCTGCTCTCGTCCGGGGACATGCGGCAGATGTTCGTCAGCGACCCCAACATCGAGCCGGTCCTGCGCGCCTGCGACGACCTCACCATGGCGCTGGTCGGCATCGGCAGCGTCGAGCCGTCGCCGCTGCTGCGCGAGAGCGGCAACGCGGTCGCCGAGAACGAGCTGCCGGCGCTGCGCGCGGCCGGCGCGGTCGGCGACGTGTGCATCCGCTTCTTCGACTCCGACGGCGTGCACATCGACTCCGACTTGGACGACCGCGTCCTCGGCATCGCCGCCGACACGCTGCGCGCCGTCCCCCGCCGCGTAGCCGTGGCCGGCGGCACCCGCAAGAGCACAGCGATCCGGGCCGCCCTCCGAGGCGGCTGGGCCAACGTCCTGATCACCGACCTGCAGGTGGCCCGCAGCCTGATGGCGGCCGACGACCAGCGCTAGCCACCTCCGGGCAGAAGCCCGCCCCGCCTCCGGGCACGAGGCCCCGCCCAGCCGCCAGTCAGCGAGGGCCGGCCTCCGTGGCCACGCAAGGCCGGGCCAGGCGGGTCGCGGCGTGACCGCGCAAGGCCGGGCCAGCCGGGTCGCGGCGTGACCGCGCAAGGCCGGGCCAGCCGGGTCGCGGCGTGACCGCGCAAGGCCGGGCCAGCCGGGTCGCGGCGTGACCGCGCAAGGCGGGCCAGGCCGTCCACGGCGTGGCCGGGCCAGGCCGGGCCGGCCAGGCCGGTCGCGGCGTCACGGGTCCGTGGCGGCACCGTCAGCCACAGCGCCGCCGGCTTTGCTCTGCGCACCAATACGCGCCCGCCGCCGGCAAGGCGCCGCCGACGGCTCGGTGACCCGCCGCGCCGGTGGTGGTGCGTATGGGTGAGCAGAGCAAAGCGCGCGACAAAGTCGGACCCGGTACGCCGTGTCCTGGATCCGACGGCGGATCCGGTCGTCGTGGCGGGTGTTCGGGGACGACGGTTCGGTACGGTGCTCCCCGATGGTGAGGGAACACGAGGACCTGCCGCCCAAGGGTCCCGTTCCGGTGGCGGACGCCTGGCGGGCCGGGGTGCTGCTGCACGCGCGCGGCGAGTTCGACGCCGCGGCGCGCGTCTATGCGCGGGCGCGGGACGACGACGCCACCGAGGCCGCGGACCGGGCGCAACTGCTGGCGGCGCGCGCCTCGCTCAGCTGGGCGCAAGGCGGCGACGACGTGCGGCGGCTCGCCGAGCTGGCGGTGGCCGAGGCGCTGAAGAGCCAGGACGACGCCGCCCAGGCCGCCGCATATGTGGCGCAGGCGCTCGGCGCCTATCGGGCCGGGGACCGAGCCGCCAACGAGCACGCCTATGCGCTCGCGCTCGCCGCGGCGGAGCGTGCGGGGGATGTGCGCCAGCAGGTGCGGATCCGCAGCAATGTGGGATCGCGGCTGCTCGAGGAAGGCCGCTACCGGACGGCGATCGCCGAGCTCGACGCGGCCATCCGGCTGAGCGAGGACGGTGGGATGCCGGAGTTCCTGGCGCTCGCGCGGCACAACCGGGCCGAGGCGTGGCTGGGGCTCGGCGAGCTGCGCCGGGCCCGGGACGACGCGGACGCCTCGCTCAGCGGGTGGCAGCGGATGGGGTCGCCGCAGGCGGCGTTCGGGTTGCTCACCATCGCCCGGGTGCATCGGCAGCTGGGGTTGGCGAGCCAGGCGGTGGCGGCCTACCGCGAGGCAATCGTGTTGGCCGAGCCGACCGCGAACGCCCAGGTCCTCACCGAGGCCTGGGCCGGCCTGGCCCGCTCGGTCTTCGCCGACGATCCGGCCGAGGCGGGCCGCGCGGCCAAACAAGCGCTTGACCAGTCGCCGACGGGCGGTGCGGTGGTGCCGGAGCTGGCGGCCGGCTGGGTGTCGCTCTGTTCCGACGATCGCCCGGCCGCGGCTGGGCATGCGGCGCGGGCCAAGGCCGAAGCCGGGCGGCGGCGGGACGCGGCGGGGCTGGCGGAGGCTCTCGAGCTGGGGGCGCTCGCGGACGAGCGGTCGGTGGCGGGGCGGCTGTCCGATCTGGCCGAGGCGGCGGCGATCTGGGGCGAGGTCGGCAACGGGCTGGCGGCGGCCATGAACGCCGTCGTGCGGGGGCGGCTCACCGGGGATTGGCCGGCGGAAGCGGTGGCGCGCACTCGGTTGCATGCTTTGGGCGTACGGGATGGGGTTTGGCAAATCGCCGGACCTCTGGCCGCGCTCGGCGCGCCACCCACCGCTGAGGTCGCGGTCCGGGCGCTCGGGGAGTTTGCCGTGCTGTTGTCGGGGGAGGCTGTGCCGACGGCGGCGTGGCAGTCACGCAAGGCGCGGGATCTCGTGAAACTGCTGGCGGCGCGGTCGGGCGGGCCGATCTCGCGGCAGACGCTTGCGGAGGCGTTGTGGCCGGAGGCGGAGGCGGCTGTCGCGGGGAGGCGGCTGGCGGTGCTCGTGTCGACCGTGCGTGGGGTGTTCGACCCGCGGCATGCCAGGCCGGCGGGGCATTTTCTGGCCGCCGACGAGGACAGCGTACGGCTGGATACGCGGCATGTGGCGCTGGATACCGCGGCGTTCGCGGCTGCGGCTCGGGCCGCGCTGGCGGCGCCGCGCGACGAAGCCCGCCTCGAAGCCGTCGCGACCCTCTACACCGGAGAGTTGTGCGTGGGGGACGA
Organism: Actinoplanes sp. CA-142083; assembly: GCF_050942195.1. Lineage (NCBI taxonomy): Bacteria > Bacillati > Actinomycetota > Actinomycetes > Micromonosporales > Micromonosporaceae > Actinoplanes > Actinoplanes sp. CA-142083. Next base: position 3,535,587 of record NZ_CP192076.1, on the reverse strand, counting down.
GAGCGCCCGGGTCACGCTCGCCGATCTGCATCGGGAAGTGTTGCGGCGGCTGGCGATCGGCGCGGGACCCGACGCCGCGGCCGGGTGGTACCGGCGGATCGTCGCGGGCGAGCGGTACGACGAGGCCGCGCATCTGGGGCTGATCGGGGCGCTGACGGCCGCGGGGCGGCACGGGGAGGCACGGCGGGCCTACGACGAGTACGCGGCGGCGATGCGGGAGATCGACGTCGCGCCGGCGACGCGGGAGAGCCTGAACAAATCCTGAACCGGCTCCGAAACGCTCCTGGCACCCTGTGGCGCGCGGCGCGGGTGGGCCGTGCTCATCCCCGCCGATGAGCGACCTCGTGGCGGCGTGGGCGGCCCACCCGGCGTCACTCCCGCCCGGGTTAGTCTGACCAATGATGGTGGTGACGGGGGAAGCACAGCGCGAGGCCTGGCTGCGGCGCGTGCTGCCCCCGGTCGAGCAGCCCCGGCCCGATCTGTGGTCGATCCCGGTGCCGATCCCCGGAAATCCGATGCGGTACACGTTGTCCTACGCGTTTGTCGCGGACGGTGGCATCCTGCTGGTCGACCCCGGGTGGGACAGCGCCGACGGCCGGCGGATCCTCGCGGAGGGCCTGGCCGCGGCCGGCGCCACCCCGGCCGACGTTGCCGGCATCGTGCTCACCCACATCCACCCCGACCATCACGGCATGACCGGCTGGCTTCGCGAGGTCTCCGGCGCGTGGATCGGCATGCACCCGCTGGAGGCCGCCAACCTGCCCGGCCGCGCCTGGAAGGACCGCCGCCACCCCGGCATCGACCCGGGCTGGCTCCGCCACCAGGGGGTGCCGGAGGAGGAGCTCGCCGGGCTGAGCGTGGCGGCCGATCGCGTCGAGGCGCTGCTCGCGATGGCCGAGCCGGACCGGCTGATCGAGGACGGGGACCTGCTGCCGTTCCCGGGCCGGGCGGTGCGCGCGGTCTGGACGCCCGGCCACACCCCGGGCCACCTGTGCCTGCACGACGCCGGCGCGGGCGTGCTGCTGACCGGCGATCACGTGCTCCCCCGCATCACCCCGAACATCGCGGTGCTGCCCACCTCGGCGGGCGACCCGCTCGGGGCGTACGTGTCATCTCTGCGGAAAACGGCCGCGTTCGACGCCGACGAAGCTCTCCCCGCGCACGAGTGGCGATTCCGCGGCCTGAAAGGCCGCACCGACGACATCATCGCGCATCACGAGAAACGCGACGCCGAGATCATGCGAGCGGTGGACCTGCTCGACGAGCCCACCGCCTGGCACATCGCCGCGTCTTTGACCTGGTCGCGCGGCTGGGACGCGCTGCACGGGCTGCTGCGCCGGATGGCGCTGGCCGAGACCCTCGCCCACCTTTGGCACCTCACGGAAATCGGAATGGTCGCGCCTACTCACGGTGACCCCGCGTTGTGGCTAAGGTCGAGCAATGTCCATCGATGACCGTCTCACCACACTCGACGCGCTCTGGTCGGTCTGGGCCGGGACCGGCAAGGGGCTGACCGAAGCCGACTGGCGGCGGCCCACCCGGCTCGACGGCTGGGACCTGCGGGCCCTCTGGGCGCACTCGGCCGGATGGCCGTTCGGATTCTCGATACTCGTCGGCCGCGTCACCGACGCGCCGGCCACCCACGACACCGCGGCGGCGCTGCTCGCCGAGTTCAACGTCCCGGACGGGATCGCCAACACGACGCGTGACCGGGTCGCCGATTCCGGGCGCGAGGACGCCGAGAAGTACACGGTCGAGCAGCTGGTCGACCAGTTCGCCACGACCGGGCCGCACGCGATCGCCGAGGCGCGGGAGCTCGGGGACGTGTCGATCGACTACTTCGGCCGGGCGGTGCTGCCGCTCGGCGAGGCGGTCAGCATCGGCATCCTGGAGGCGACCGTCCACCTGCTCGACGTGCAGCGGGCGCTCGGCCACGAACCGGACGTGCCGGCGGTGGGGCTCGCCCACACCGCGGAGGTGATCGCGCACATCGCGCCGCCGGTGGAGTTCATCGAGGCCGCGACCGGACGGGCATCGACCGACCTCTTCCCCGTCATGTCCTGAGGCCGCTACATGTAGGCGTGCCCGTGCCGCCAGTAGCCGACAAAATCGAGGTGCGCCTTGGCGAACCCACGCTCCTCGACGAGATGCCGCCGCGCGCCCGTGGCCAGCTGCGACTCCCCGATCAGGTAGCCGTAGCCGATTCCCTCGGGCAGCGCGGCCTCGCGCAGCGCCGCGAGCGCCAGGCGCCCCGGAACGTCGTGGCCCGCTGCCGCCTCGTCGCGGGCGAGCCACCGCAGCTCCACGCCGGGCGGCACCTCGATGTCCTGCACATCCGCGTCGGTCGGGACCTCCACGATGGCCACGCCTTTCGCCTGCGGCGGCAGCGACGCGCAGATCCCCGCGACGGCCGGAAGCCCGGTCTCGTCCGCCACCAGCAGCATCCAATCGTGCGGGTGGCGCGGGTTGTAGCCGACACCCTGGTCGAGCAGCCCGACCTGGTCACCCACTTCCGCGCCGAGCGCGAAACCCGTCGCGGGACCGCAGCTGCCGTCGGCGCCGGCATGGATCACAAAATCAACATCCATCTCGTACGGGTCGGCCCGGAACGCCCGCACGGTGTAGTTCCGGACGTGTGGCCGCTTCGGCTTCGGCGTGGCGAGATACTGGGCGTACCAGAGGCTCGAGGTGCGAGTCGGCAGACGCAGCGACTCCTGCCCGTCGCGCGGCAGGAACAACCGGAACCACTGGTCGAAGCCCTGCGGCGTGAACTGGGCCAGCCCTTCTCCCCCGAGCGTGACCCGCACGACGCTCGGCGAGACCTGCGCCCGCCCGGTCACCTCGAGCAGCAGAACATGCGGATCGATCGGCTTCCGCAGCCGCAGGCGAGACTCACTCATGTTAGGGGAGGCTAACCTAATCACCCGCTCGACGGAACAGGCGGTGGCCATAGCCCTGGCCCGATGTTTTGATGAGTGCCGAGGGGTCCCGTCGAAGGCAGGAGTTCAGCTCGATGTCCGAGGCCGCTGAGCGCGCGATCGCCGAGGCCGTCCGAGCGGGCGAGAAAGCAGTGCGCCTGACCGGGATGCAACTGACCGAACTACCACCATCGATCACCCGGATCGACGGCCTCCAAGATTTGAATTTCGGCGGCAACCAGATCAGCGAAGTTCCCGAGTGGATCGGGCGGATCGACACTCTGGAAAGCATCAACGGGTCAGGGAACAGCCTGTCGAGGCTGCCCGAATCCCTCGGCAACCTCAAGCGTGTGCGAACGCTCAAGTTCTCGCGCAACAAACTCGCCGAACTTCCCCAGTCGATCGGGGAGATCCATTCGCTCGCTGTCCTCTCGGCCGACAACAACGAGCTCACCACATTGCCGGAATCCCTGTCGAACCTACGTCGCCTGACCGAGGTCTACGTTTCCAGAAACCGGCTGGCCACACTCCCCGATCTGCGCGCCTCGACCGCGCTCGAAAACCTCACGATCGACCACAACCACCTCACCGCGGTCCCCGGATGGCTGGGCGAAATGCCTAAGTTGTGCCGCCTCGACCTGAGCAACGTCGGCATCGATGCGCTGCCGGAGTTCCTGGCCGGCCAGCGCGTCCTCAGGATGTTGTACGCCGCCGGCAATCGCATCGAGACATTGCCCGGATGGCTGTTCGATTGCACGGAGTTGAGACTTCTCAGCCTGGAGGACAATCAGATCTCGGCAATTCCGGAGTCGATCGGAGAATTCACCCACCTGGAAAAACTCCATCTGGACCGCAATCGAATCGCCTCCTTGCCGGAATCGATCGGCAAGCTCACCAAGTTGACCCACCTGAGTGTGGCGGGGAACAAGCTCACCAGACTGCCGGACGCATTGCGCGAGATTCCCCGGCTCGCCACCTTCGACGTCTCGAACAACTTGGTCGAAGAATTCCCCGAGTGCTTGAGCTCGCGTCAGAAGGTCATCGACCTGGGCGGGAACCACATTCGTGAGCTTCCGGCGTCGGTCCGCGACCTGTCGCTCGAAGGGCTGCGCCTGGACGGCAACCCCTTGCAGCCGGAGATCGTGGAGGCCTACAAGGAGGGCGCGAACGAACTGTCCAACCTGCTCGGCCTGCTCCACGACGAAGGCACCGTCCTGCGCGAGGCCAAGCTGGTCCTGATCGGCGAGGGCGAGGCCGGCAAGAGCAGCCTGCTCGCCGCCATGCGCGAGGAGGAGTTCGTCGACCGCCGATCCACCACGCACGGCATCGAGATCAAACCGGTCCTGGTGGACCGGCCGGACGGCACGCTCACGCTCAACACGTGGGACTTCGGCGGACAGCCCGACTACCGCCCGACTCACCAGCTCTTCTTCACCGCACCGGCCGTCTACGTCGTCGTCTGGAGTCCGCGCCGGGGACCCGAGGTCAGCTTCGTCGACTACTGGATCGATCTCATCCGGAACCGCGCCGGCGAGGATGTCCGCATCCACGTCGTAGCGACCCACGCCGACAGCGGCCAGCGGGGCGCCTGGATCGACGAGGCCAACCTGCGCCGGCGCTTCGGCCGCGTCATCGCCGGCTTCCATCACGTCGACAGCCGTACCGGCACCGGCATACCCGCCCTGCTGACCGCGCTCGCCGACAGCGCCGCGTATCTTCCCCATACCAAGCGCCACTATCCCCGTAGCTGGATCGAGGTTCGCCGGGCCGTGGCCAGGAGCGGCACGACCTACCTCGCCTACGCCGACTACGCCCGCCTGGCCGCCGGCCACGGCCTCTCTCCCCTCAGCGCCCGCTCCCTCGCTTCGAGCTGCAGCGCGCTGGGCCACTGGATCTTCTACAGCGACGACACCGACCTCAGCGGCATTGTCATCTTCAAGGCCGACTGGCTCAGCACGGCGATCAGCTACGTCCTGGACGATGCCGCGACGAGGGGGTCCGGCGGCCTCCTCGCCCACCGCCGTCTTGCCACCATCTGGCACGACAGCAAGCGGCCCGTACGATATCCGCCCGCTCTTCACCCGGTCTTCCTGCATCTCATGGAGAAGTTCCAGATCTCCTACCGCATCGCCACGGAGTCACCCGTCGACGAGCCCACCAGCCTCGTCGCTCAGCTGGTCGGCGGCGTACAGCCCGACCTCGAATGCTGGTACGGCTACGGCGAAGGCCTGCACCAGCAGAGCCAGGTCTGCCAGATCGTCGACCAGGACGGCGAGCCGGCCACTCCGACCGGCCTCATCTTCAACCTGATCGTCCGGCTGCACCGGTATTCGCTGGGCCGCTTCGAGCACTCCCGCAGCCGCCACTGGCAGACAGGTCTGGTGCTGGACAACGACATCCACGGCCGCGCACTGCTGACCATGGATCGCAACATGCTCACCATCACGGTCCGGGCCGCCTATCCGCAGTATCTGCTGCACCGGCTGACCGAGGCGGTCCGCGAGCACATCGCCGACTTCTGGCCCGGCCTCGCCGTACGCGTGCTCGTGCCCTGCGGCCCGCGATGCGGAACCAACCGGCCCGGCTCGGGCCTGTACAACCTCGAGACGCTGATCGCCACGAAACGCGAGGGCTACCCGAAGAGCCCCTGCCCGCGCTGCCAGTCCTTCCAAGAGATCGACGAGCTGCTGTCCACCGTGGTGGTGCTGGCCAACGAGCGGGACCAGCGGATCGCCGACGCGGTGGAGGCTCTGATCGGCCCCCGCTTCGCCGAGGTGCTCGACGTGGTGAACGCTCAGGCGCGTGAGGTGACCGAGACGGTGGAGCGCAGCTCCCGGCAGACCCTGGACATCGTCCGATCCATGGGTGTCGAGACGCAGCGGGCCGTCAGTCAGGTCGAGGACCGCTACCGGGAACTCGTCTCCGCGCTCGACGACGAGTCCCGCGACGGCCCCACGCTCTTCACCGTCGAGTTCCTCGACGCGAGCCTGCTGCGGCCGGGCTGGACGCACCGCCGGCTGCGGGTGACGTTGTGGTGCGAGCACTCCCGGCTTCCGGTCAACGCGCTCTTCGGCGCCGATTCGACCCTGGGCGTCTACGACCTCAGCCTGCCCCGCGACTGGGTAGTCGCCGCCGCTCCGATGATCAAGGCCATGTCCGTCGTGTTGCGGGCCTTGCTGCCGGTCGCCGTCGGCGCGGTCGATCTGGGGGTTCCCGACACGGCGGCCTGGCGGACGGCGCTCGGCGAACAGCTGAAGAACATGGGCGACGGGCTAGAGGCCGTCACCGACGGCGCCGACATTCTCTACGCCCGGGACGGTTTTGGACCTCAGAGCGTCGACACCATCGGGGCTCAGGGCCCGGTTCGGCTCGACAGCGGGCTGCTGCGCGTCCTGCGAGACCGTCTGGGCAAGGTCGACCCCGGCTTCGGCGGTCTGGTCCGCTTTCGCGTCGACAGCCGCTACCGCTGGGTGCATCCGCGCTTCCGGTCCGCCTACGAGGGCACCGTTCCGGTCATTCCCGCGGCCGGCGAGTAGGCGGCGCTTCAGGAAAACCACGATCATCCCGTACGCGATGAGCACCGGAACGTCGACGGCGACCAGTTGCCATGGCATGTCCGCCGCGGTCTCGTCCGTGCTCAGGTCGCCGAAGGCGGCCAGCAGCACGGTGCCGAGCAGGTTGTTGGCCACGTGCAGCGCGATCGCCGCCTCGAGGCCGCCGGTCCACACGGTGAGCCAGCCCGCGACGACCCCGAACACGACGAGGTCGGCGAAGCCCCAGGGCGTGCCCCAGCCGTGCAGTGCCGCGAAGACGAGGGCCTGCACCGCGATCGGCAGCCACGGCCGTTTGAAGTAGGCGCCGATCGCCTGCATCAGCCAGCCCCGGATGACGTACTCCTCGGCCGCCGCCTGCACCGGCACCACGTGCACGGCCACCAGCGCCGACACCAGGAAAGTCGGCCAGCCCACCAGGCTCTCGCCGCCATCGGCGGACGAGGACTCGGCGGGCAGGAACGCGGACGCCCCCAGCAGGATCCCCACCGCGACCACCGCGACGCCGAAGCAGGCCATCATCCACGGCCACCGCAGCCGTCCGGTCACCGAGGAGAGCGTCCCGGCCGGGCGGCCCTGGATCCAGCGCGCCGCCGCGAACGTGGGCGGCAGCAGCGCGGCGACGGCGAGGAACGTCAGCGCCAGGTCGGGGAGCGGACCGAGGGTCGGCAGCCCGTCGGCGTCGAGGGGCCGGCCGGCGAGGACGGCGACGATCGCCGCGACGACGATCAGGCCGATCGCGAGGGCCAGCCCGCCCGCGACGATGAACAGCGTGCCGAGCACCGATTTCCACCAGCGGAGCTGCGGCGTGCGCGCCAGGCGGTGGTACTCGGTGATCGGCATGCCTCAAAGTGTCGCGGCCGGGGGCAACACCGCCTCGCTTGCGGCCCGGAGGAAGGCGCGGACCAGCGAGGTCTCGCCGGCGCTGCGCCACACCGGCGCGTACTCCAGGGTCGGCGTGTCGGCGAGGGGCAGGAAGACGACGTCGTGGGGCTGCCGGGCGGCGGCCGTGAAGGCCCCGATCGGCGAGACGACGCTGCCGCCGCCGATGGCCGTCAAGGCCTCGGCGAGGGTGTCCACCGGAGTTCCGGACCGGATCGGCCGCCCCGCCGGCGTGACGGCCGGGGTGTGGGCCCGCCACATGTAGTCCGGAATGGGGCCGTCCGGCTGGACCACCGGGTAGTCGCCGAGGTCCTCCATCACGACCCGGTCGCGGCCGGCCAGCGGGTGGTCGGGCGCGACCGCCAGCACCAGCGGTTCGGTGAACAGCACCGGGCCGACGACCAGGTCGGGCTCGCGGACCGGCAGCCAGAGCACGGCGATGTCGACCCGTCCGGCGCGCAGCCCGGCGAACGGGTCGGTCGGGACAACCTCGCGCATGCGCAGCTCGCATCCCGGGTGCCGCTGCCGGAACAGGTCGAGGACGGCCGCGATCTCGCGCGACTGGTTGTCGTACGTGCCGACGGTCAGGGTGCCGGTCTCGCCGCGGGCGGCCGCGGTGGCCTCCGCGATGCCGGCCATGATCTCGCCGTAACCGGCGGCGAGCCGGTCGCGGAGCCGCTCGCCGAGCGGGGTGAGGCGCACGTTACGGCTGGTCCGCTCGAACAGGGCGCCGCCGATCCGGCGTTCCTGCTGCTTGATCGACTGGCTGACCCTCGCCTGGGAGACCCGCAGGCGCTCGGCCGTACGCCCGAAATGCAGCTCCTCGGCCAGCGCGAGAAAGATCTCGATGTCGCGTAGCTCCACCTGGCCGTTTCTCCCATCGATAACCGGAGGCTTATCCGGCGGTTCAATCTTTCACATTGTTCACCACCGATCACTCAGGTGATCGTGATGCCATGAGCGAACCCATGATCAAGATGGTCGCGGAGCGGTGGCAGGCCGTGGCCGCAGGGGGGACCGTCGCCGGGGTGGCCGGCGTGCGGCCGGTGCCCGCGCTCATGAGTCCGGGCGCCGCGGAGCTGAGCCTGCACGTCGAGCCGGAGTGGCGGCGCCGCGGGATCGGCTCCCGGCTGCTGACCGCGGTCCGGGAGCAGTCGACCGGTCTCGGCCTGCTCGCGGGCGTCGCCGAGGGCTCGCCGGGCGAGGCGTTCTGCCGGCGGCACGGCTTCCGCCACACCCGGTCGCAGCGCCACGACCTGCTCACCTACTGCGACGTCCACCAGGCCTGGCTGGGTGAGCTGGTCGACGCCGAGCATCCCGGCTACCGCCTGACCCACTGGACCGGCGACCTGAACGGCACGCCCCGCGTCGACGAGCTGTGGCGGACCCCGAGCCGCCCGGGCCGGGCATTGCTGACCGCCGCGGACGCGGACGGTGACCTGGCGGCCTACGCCGTGGCGGTGGTCGGCGCGCTCGCCGAGCCCCGCGCCCGCCAGTACGGGCCGGCCGTGCTGCCCGGCCATCGCGGCCGGCGGCTCGGCCTCTGGGTCAACGCCGGCCTCATCCAGCGGCTGCGGGAGGTCCATCCGCACGTCACCGAGATCGAGGCCGCCACGGCCGAGGACGACCACCAGTTGCTCGCCGCCCGCGAGCATTTCGGCTTCCGCCCGGTCGGGCGCACGCACCTCTACGAGCTCTGGAACGAGTCGTGAACAGCACCCGGATCTGGCTGCTCGCCGCCGGGGCGCTGTTCCTCCGCGCGCGGGAGCGTTCACTTCCCATCCATTGCAACGCCAATACCTCTCGCCGTTGCGTTAAATTCAGAGCCGTTGCAATGAAATCATGGCTTTTACCTGCGATTATCTGTTCCATACGCAACAGGCGTGTTGCCAGCTCTGTGAACGCAACGTAGCGTTTCCCATGTCAGAAACACCAGCACAAGGAGCCCACGATGCAGAAGTTCGACACCCCTTCCCCGATCTCCGCCGTTCTCGACATCCCCGCCGGGCGCGTCCGGTTCGTCGCCACCGAGCGGGCCGACACCACCGTCGACATCCGGCCCCTGGACGCCTCGAAGGGCCGCGACACGAAGGCGGCCGAGCAGACCACCGTCGAGTACGCCGACGGCGTCCTGCGGATCCGGACCGCCGAGCCCAAGAACCAGCTCCTCGGCCCCTCGGGGTCCCTCGAGGTCACCGTCGAGCTGCCCGCCGGCTCGCGGGTCGAGGGCAAGGCCGCCGCCTCCGAGCTGCGCGGCGTCGGCCGCCTCGGCGAGGTCGCCTTCGACGGCGCGTACCGCGAGATCAAGATCGACGAGGCCGCAAGCCTGCGCCTGACCGCGATCGACGGCGACGTCGAGGTCGGCCGGGTGGGCGGGGCCTCCGAGATCAGCACCGCCCGCGGCGACATCCGGATCGCCGAGGCCGCCGCCGGCCGGGTCGTCCTGACCACGCAGTCCGGCGACATCTCGGTCGCCGCCGCCCCCGGCGTCTCCGCCGCCCTGGACGCCGGCACCGGTTACGGCCGCGTCAGCAACTCCCTGAAGAACGACGGCGCCAACGAGCTCGACATCCGCGCCACCACCGCCCACGGCGACATCACCGCCCGCAGCCTCTAAGGAGCACATCCCTCATGACCACCCTGGCCATCTCGGCGAACGGTCTGCGCAAGTCGTACGGCGACAAGGTCGTGCTCGACGGCGTCGACCTGGCCGTGCCCGAAGGAACGATCTTCTCCCTGCTCGGCCCGAACGGCGCCGGCAAGACCACCGCCGTCAAGATCCTCTCCACGCTCATCTCCAAGGACGCCGGCGACGTCCGCGTAGGCGGCCACGACCCGGCCACCGAAGCGCAGGCGGTCCGCGCCGCCATCGGCGTCACCGGCCAGTTCTCCGCGGTCGACGGCCTGATCACCGGTGAGGAGAACATGCTGCTCATGGCGGACCTGCACCACCTGCCCCGCGGCGAGGGCCGGCGCGTCATCGCCGGACTGCTCAAGCGCTTCGACCTGGTCGAGGCCGCGAGCAAGCCCGCGTCCACCTACTCCGGCGGCATGAAGCGCCGCCTCGACATCGCGATGACCCTGGTCGGCAGCCCCCGGATCATCTTCCTCGACGAGCCGACCACGGGTCTCGACCCGCGCAGCCGGCACAACATGTGGCAGATCATCCGCGAGCTCGTCGCCGACGGCGTGACCGTCTTCCTCACCACGCAGTACCTGGAGGAGGCCGACGAGCTCGCCGACCGGATCGCCGTGCTCCACGACGGCAAGATCGCCGCCGAGGGCACCGCCGGCGAGCTGAAGCGGCTCGTCCCGGGCGGCCACGTCCGGCTCCGCTTCAACGACCCGGTCGCCTACCAGTCGGCGTTGCTCGCGCTGGTCGACGCCACCGGCGACGACGAGTCGCTGTCGATGCAGATCTCCAGCGGCGGCAGCCAGCAGGAGCTGCGCACCGTCCTCGACCGCCTCGACTCCGCCGGCGTGCTGGCCGACGAACTGACCGTGCACACCCCCGACCTCGACGACGTCTTCTTCGCACTCACCCAGCCCATGGAGGCCCTCCGATGAGCACCATCGCCCTCGCCTACCGCGACTCGTCCACGATGCTGCGCCGCAATCTCCTGCACGCGCGGCGGTACCCGTCGCTCACCCTGAACCTGCTGCTCACCCCGATCATGTTGCTGTTGCTCTTCGTCTTCATCTTCGGGGACACGTTGAGCGCGGGCATCGACGGCGGTCCACCCGACCGCGCCAAGTACATCGCTTATCTGGTGCCGGGCCTGCTGCTGATGACCATCGGCAGCACCGTGATCGGGACCGCGGTGTCGGTCTCCAACGACATGACCGAGGGCATCATCGCCCGCTTCCGCACCATGGCCATCCACCGGGGCTCGGTGCTCGTCGGGCACGTCGTCGGCAGTGTCCTCCAGTCGGTCCTGAGCGTGGTGCTCGTCGGCGCGGTCGGGGTGGCCATCGGCTTCCGGTCGACGGACGCCACGGTGCTGGACTGGCTGGGCGCGTTCGGTCTGCTGGTCCTGTTCGCCCTGGCCCTGACCTGGATCGCGGTCGGCATGGGCCTGGTGAGCCCGACCGCGGAGGCGGCCAGCAACAACGCGATGCCGCTGATCCTGCTGCCGCTGCTGTCCAGCGCGTTCGTCCCGGTCGACTCGATGCCCGGCTGGTTCCAGCCGATCGCCGAGTACCAGCCGTTCACGCCGGCCATCGAGACCCTCCGGGGCCTGCTGCTCGGCACCCCGATCGGCCACAACGGCTGGCTCGCCATCGCCTGGTGCGTCGGGCTCACCGTGCTCGGCTACTTCTGGGCCACCTCGAAGTTCAACAACGACCCCAAGTAACCGGGAACGCTCCGCCGGCCCGGGCCGTTAACGGCCCGGGCCGAGCGCGCGCCTACTTCACCGCGCCCCCGGTGATGCCGGAGATCACCCGCCGCTGGGCGACCGTGAAGACCACCACCAGCGGCAGGCTCATCACGATCACGTACGCGAAGATCAGGTGCCAGTTGTTGAGGTAGAGCCCCGCGCTCGCCACCCGGAACAGGTTGAGCGGCAGGGTGTCCAGCCGGCCGCCCACCACGAAGAAGGCGTAGAACACGTCGTTCCAGACGTACAGGCAGATCAGGATCGTGGCGGTCGCCAGCACCGGGCGCAGCAACGGCAGCACGACCCGGCGGAAGACGAGCAGCGGGCCGGCGCCGTCGATCTGCGCGGCTTCTTCGAGCGCGACCGGGATCGTGCGGACGAAGCCGGTGACGAAGAAGATCACCGTGGACAGGTAGATGCCGAGGTAGACGCAGATCATCCCGATCACCGTGCCGGCCAGGCCGAGCTGCCGCAGCAGAAGCACCACGGTGACGACGGCCGGCGGCAGGATGATGCCGCTGATTCCCAGCGCGTAGAGCATCGCGGTGAGCCGCGACCCGCGGCGGGCCAGCACCCAGGCCGCCATCGATCCGAGGATCAGCACCAGGACGACGGTCGGCGCGACGATCAGCACGCTGCCGAGGAAAGCGGCCGGCACGTCCGCTTCCGTCCACACCGTGCGCAGGTTGTCGAGCAGCTGCCAGTGCGAGGGCAGCGAAAGGTCGGGGTCGACCGCCTCCCCCTGCGACTTCCCGGCGGTCACCACGACGAGCCACAGCGGGACGCCGATGAGAACCGCCGTTAACAACAGGGCGGCGACGGGCTGAAGGCGCCTCACAGGATCTCCTCCCGCTTGCGCAACACGTAGATGACCGGGAACGCGAGCAGCGCCACCATCAGGAACAGCACCAGGCTCATCGTGGTGGCCTGGGCGAACAGGCCCTGGCCGAAGGTCCGGTAGATGAAGATGTTGAGGATCTCGGTGGTCCGCGCCGGGCCGCCGCCGGTGGTCGCCTGCACGATGTCGAAGCCGTTCATCGAGCCGAGCAGCGCGGTGGCGACGTTGAAGGTGATCGCCGGCGCGAGCAGCGGCACCCGGATGCGCCAGAACGACCGCCAGCGCGAGGCGCCGTCGATCGAGGCCGCCTCCACCAGGTCGAGCGGGATGGTCTTGAGCCCGGCCAGGTAGATCAGCATGGACAGGCCCATCCACTTCCAGGAGTGGATCAGCGAGACGACCAGCAGGGTCCACGTGGTGTCGGCGAGCAGGCCGGTCGGCTTGAGCAGGGCCTGGAAGATGTAGCCGACCGCCAGCGCCGACATGAGCACCGGCAGCAGGAAGAACGTGCGCGAAATCCGATTGACCACCGTGTCCCGCTCGAGCAGCACCGCCAGGCCGAAGCCGAAGACGTTCTGGAAAACGGCCACTAACAACGCGTACTCGAGGGTGATCCGCAACGAGCGCCAGAGCGTGCCGTCCGCGGCCAGCGAGGTGAAGTTGTCGAAACCGACCGGGTTGATCGCGCTCTTGAAACTGGACCAGTCGGTGAACGCGTACACGAAGTTGAAGACCGTCGGCAGCACGAAGAACACAACCAGGACGGCGTACGCGGGAATCAGGAACCACAACGGGTGCGTGACCCGGCCGATGGGTTTCCCCGCGCGGCGCGGCGGCATCGCCGGCCGCGCGGGGGCCCGGGAGACGGTTGCGGTGGCCATCAGAAGCCCGTGGCTCCGGCGGCCTTGGCGAGCTGGGCGAACTGGTCCTGGGTGGCCTTGGCGACCTGGTCCGGCTTCATGGTCCCGGCGATCATGTCGGCCAGGTTGATGTAGAGGTCGGGGTTGGCGACGGCGAGCGCCTGCATCGAGCCGACCGAGTTGCCGAGCGACGCGTGCACGTCGAGCAGCGCCTGCGGCACGCCCGGCGGGTTGGCGACGCTCGTCTCCAGCGAAACGGTCTTCCGGTCGGTCACGAAATCCGAATAACCAGGACCCATCCAGTACGCGAGGAGCTGGCGCGCTGCCGCTTCGCGTTTCGCGTCCCCGGTCTTGAAGGCGACCAGCGCGTTGGACTGGTCCGGGATGAACGTCCCCACGTTGCCGGTCGGCGAGATGGGGAAGAAGCCGATCTTCTTGTCCAGCGTGGCGGTGTCGGCCTTCGCCTGCAGCTGCCCGAAAAACGAATTAACTTGGACGACCATGGCGGCCTTGCCGTCGAGCAGCGCGGCGCCCTGGTCCTCGAACTTGGCCGTCTTGATGTCCTTGTTGAACAGTCCCTCGCCGATCAGCCCCTGGTACTTCTTGATGGCGTCGAGGACGGTCGGGTCGGTGAACTTCTCCGAGCCGTTGTTGATCCGGTCCCACAGGCCGCTCTTGGCCGCGTCGGCGAGCTGCACCTGCACCCACCACTGGGTGGCCCACCGGTCGGCGCCCATCTCGTAGAACGGGGTGACGCCCTTGCCCTTGAGCTGCCGGGCGAGTGTGATCATGTCGTCGAAGCTCTTGGGCGTCGCGGTGATCCCGTTGGCCGCGAAGACTTCCTTGTTGTAGTAGACGCCCTCCACGGCCGGGCTGGTCACCAGCGCCGCGTAGCGGGTGTCGCCGAGAAGCCCGGTGATGTCGCGCAGTTTCGGATCCAGCGAGGAAAGCCACGGCGCGCCGGTCAGCGGCTGCAGATTCGTTTTCGCGTTGATGGCGGTGAGCATCGAGGCGGTCGGCTGCCAGAAGGCGAGGTCCGGCTTGTCGCCGGTCGCCACTTTGGTCTGCACACCTTGCTCGTACGGGTCGGGCACGGTGACGACCTGCACGGTCGCGCCGGTCGCCTGCTGGAAACCCTCGATAACTTTCGCCGGCACGGTGTTGCTGTTCTGCGCGGCCCAGATGGTGAGCTTGACCCCGTCGAGCTTGGCGGCCGGGTCGGCCCACGCGGTGTCGCCGCCGGTGGAGGTGGTCGTGGCGCCGGGGTCGCTGCAGGCGGTTACGCCGATGAGGAGGGTCAGGCCGGCAAGGGCGCCGAGTATGCGTTTCATAGCGATCCTTCGTTCGGGTGGAGGCGGAACAGCCGGGCGGAGAAGGGTTCGTCGCCGGGCGCGGTGACGGTGAGCCCGCCCGCCGACCACTCGGTGGTCCAGGCGGGCAACTCGCGGGGGTAGAGCACGTCGGCCGTGACGCGCTGGGAGAGCGGAAGGGTGACACTGCGGGCGGCGCCGGGACGGCGCCACATCGCCAGGTAGGTGACCCCGGGCGCGCGCAGAGCGATTGCCAGCCAGGCGTCGTTCCACGCGGGCAGGCCGAGGGGCCAGGTGGGTGCCGCGGTCGCGATTTCCGCGCGGATTTTCCGGTACGCGTCGACGCCGTCACCCACGAGCCGCCGCTGCCCGCCGCTCATGGAATCGAGCCGCCCGGAGAGGTAGAGCCGCCCGGCAAGGCCGGTGACCATCGCGTACGCGATCTGCTCGTCGCTCATCTCGGGTTGCGGGTAGGCCCAGCTGGCGGCCTGCTCGGGCAGCACCGAGAGCGGCGCGGCCACCGCGATCGGCGGATAGAGCCGCCAGTCCTGCTGGTCGCTGGTGGACTGCAGCTGCATCCGGCTGAGTAGCGCGTAGTCGGCCCGCATCCCGCCGGACGCGCAATTCTCCAGGATCAGCCCCGGATGCCGGTCGTGCAGGCCGTCGAGCCAGGCCAGCTGGGCCCGGTTGTGGCCGAGCAGCCCCGCGCCGACGCTGTCCGCGTCCCGGTCGGTGCCGGCGCCCGGGTCGATGTTGTAGTCCAGCTTGAGATAACCGACCCCGAGCTCCTCGACGAGCCGGTCGACGACCTCGTCGAGGTGCGCGACCGCCGCCGGGTGCCGCAGATCCAGGTGATAGCGGCCGTGCTCGACCAGCCGCACCCCGCCGCGCTGCAGGAAAGCCTCGGCGGGCAGCTTGTCCCGCATCGGGCTGCGCACCCCGATCACCTCGGGCTCCAGCCACAGCCCGGCCACCATGCCGCGCCCGCGGATCCGGGCGATGACCTCCTCGATGCCGCGCGGGAACCGGGTCTGCGACGGCTGCCATTCGCCGACGCTGTCCCACCACGCGGTGCTGTTGTCGTACCAGCCGGCGTCCACGCAGAACACTTCGGCGCCGCTCTCGGCCGCCGCGTCGATCAGCGGCAGCAGCTTGGCGGTGGTCGGGTCGCCCATCAGCGTGTTCATGTAGTCGTTGAAGACGACCGGGAGCTCGGCCCGGTCGAGGTGCGGCCGGGTCAGCTCGCGGCGGTGGGCGGTCAGCTCGGCGACGGCGCCCTCGAGGCCGTCCGGCGAAACGGCGAGCGAGACCGGCACCGTGGTGAAGGACTCCCCCGGCGCGAGCCATTGCTGCCATTGATGGTCGATGTCGGTGGGTCCGAGCAGCGCCAGGTAGGCGCCGGCGAGCCGCTCGCCGGTCTCCCACCGCCACGGGCCGTTGTGCTCGACCTGCCAGAGCCAGGCGTCACCGCGGCGCCGGTAGTGGTGGTCTACCGGTTCCTGCGGCTCTGCCTGGTGGATCTCGATCAGGCCGCCGACCGGCAGGTGCGAGCCGGTCGACCAGGTGCCGGTGCTGACGTGCGCGAACCGGCCGCGGCCGGACTGCCCGTGCAGAGCCAGGCCGAGGTCGGGGACGAGGCCGTCGCGCAGCGCCCGCCTCGTCCACCGCCCCTCGCCCAGCCACTCGCTCTCGCCGGAGAGCAGGTCGAGGTCGTCGATCGGGTTGTGCTCGAGGCCGAGGGCGAGTGAGGTGACGCCGAGCAGCAGGATCGGCTCGGCGCCCTCGTTCGTCAGGGTCGTGGTGGCCTGGCAGGCGGCGACCCCGGCCGCCGACCGGAGGGTCACCCGGGCGGCGAGGCCGCTGACCGGGTCGCGCTGGTCGAGCCGAAGCTCGTGCCAGGCGCCGTCGCGGCTCTCCGCGTGGCCTGTGTAGCGCAGGCCGCGCCCGATGGCCGTGTCGGAGAAGCGTTGCGAGACGTGCGCCCGGCCGAAGCCGGCCGCGAGCACCTCGACGAGCGGCTGCGGGTGCCCCTCCGATGCAGGTACATGTTGACGTGTTGATGCCGTCAATGTTGATGCAGTCAATGCATCAACATGTCTGTCAACATGACCGTCAACGTGCGCGCCGGCGAGGAACGACACGGCCGCGGGCCCGTCGTCCGGCGTCGCGATGACGAGCCGGAAGGCGCGATGTCCCCAGGTGACCCTCACTGCACAACTCCCCGTGGTGTGCTCAGCCGACCGGCGCGGCGATCTGGATGCGGTCGATGTTCGGCGCGTAACCGCTGGATGCGTTGCCGAACGTGATGGTGTTGGCGCCGGCGGCCAGGTCCACGTCGACCACCCGGGTCCAGTAGTTGGACCAGCCCAGCGTGTTGCGGAAGTAGACCCGCTTGCCGTTGATCTCGGCGTACCGGTCGACAATGTTGCTGTTGTAGTTGGTCGCCCCGTCGCCGAGCTCGCCGTTCGCGTAGCTCACGACCAGGCGGTAGCGGCCCGCCGCCGGGACGCTGATCCCGTTGAAGCGCACCGTGTTCGCGCTTCCGGCGCCCACCCACCCGACGTATTTGCCGCCCGAGGCAGCCGCGTCGTTGACGACGACGGCGGTCCCGCTCAGCGTGGTGCCGGTCTCGGCCTCGTATGCCGTGACTGTTCCGCTGGTCGCCGCGACATCCAGGTAGTCCAGGTTGACGGCGTCGCGGTCGTCGCTCGCGTATGCGTTGTACTCGACGCGACTGATGCCGGCCGGTAGGTAGACCTTGGTGGTGGCGGTCTTCCACGTGTTCCAGTCGGCGGTACCGGGCAGCGCGACCGTCGTCAGGTCGCTGCCGTTGAGCCGCACCCGGATCGAGCGGTCCGCCGGCGCGCCGGTGTAGGGCCCGGCCGAGTAGCGGATCCCGAGGTTGTAGTAGCCGTCCGACGGCACCGAGACGACGAACTTCGTGCTCGCGGTGGTGCTCGCGCCGTAACCCTCGACGAAATAGGTGCTCACGATTTTCGCGGTGCCGCCGATGGCGGCATATTCCGCCTCGTAGCGGCGGGCGGGAGCGACGTCACCGTTGGGCGTGACGACGATCTGGTACGCCGATTGGCCCTTGAGCCCGGTCAGCGGGACCGTGACCTGCCCGCCCGAGGCGGTGAAGTCGCCCTCCTTGACCACGTACGGCCCGGCCGACGGGTTGAGCCCGGAAGTGTCGACGCCCCACACCGTCGCGTGCACGGTCGTCCCCAGGTAGGACGGGATGCCCTTCACCACGACGTTGGTGTCGTAGGTGCCCGACGCCGGGTTGTTGCCGCCGAAGATCACCCGGGCCTGTTTCTTGCCGGCGTCGACGGCGGCCAGCCCTTGCAGCGAGCCGCTCGGCGGCGTCACGGCGACCGTGTTGCCGGTCAGCTCGCCGTACCACTTGTAGAGCCACCACCCGCCGGTCGCCTGGTTGTTGCGGGTGACCAGGTCGTTGAGGCCGCCCGCCGTGGTCCAGTAAGCGAGGCAGCCGTCCACCTTGCTCGCCTCGAACCTCGCGACGAACTGGACGAGGTTGCCGGGGACGCCGAGGTCGCCGGACGAGCGGCCGTACTCGTTGATGGTGATCGGCCGCGCGCTGATGCCGAGGCTCGACTCGATCGCGCGGTAGTCGTTGTAGTGGCTCTGCCAGCTGGTGAAGAAGTCGTTGCCGAGCTCGTGCCAGGTCATCACGTCGGGGAGAACGCCGTTGGCCTTGGCGTACGTGAGAAAGGCGCGCAGATCGGCCGAGCGGTAGGAGGCGAAGTTGGGCCCGGCGATCCGGGCGGTGGAGTCGATCGAGCGGATCTTCTGGAACACGGTTCTCCAGTCCGCCTCCAGGCCGGCGAGGTTGCCGGAGTACCAGATCCCGTCGGGCTCGTTGAACGGGACGTAGACGTACGAGCTTCGGTACGGGTCGGCGACCACCTTGCGGGTGATCGTGTCCACCTTGGCGAGGTAGTCGGCGATTCCGAGGTTCTCGTACGGCCACTGCTTGTAGACGTCCTGCATGTAGATCTGGATGTCGCGGCCGCCGGTGCGCTTGAACATCGGGGCGATCTTGAGGGCGTCGCCGTTGGGGTGCTGCAGCCCGTCCGGGGCCTTCTGGGCGGTCACCTGCGGTTTCAGGGCCGCCAGCATGGTCTCGTCGGGGACGCCCTCGTCGCCGAGCCCGTACAGGAAGCCCGTCGCGCCGTAGCGCAGCGCGCCCGTGCTCGTCGCCAGGTCCACGGTGAGCGTCGACGCCGCCGCGCTCGCCGGGGTGGCGATCGTGGTGGCCGCCAGCGCGATCACGCCGATCATGGCTGCTCTTCTCGATCTCATGGCCCTCCCTTTGGCCGATGTGACCGGTCACATTGTCGGTCATGAGTGTGACCGGTCACACGCCACGACGGGAAGAGGCCGTTACCGGTTTGTTACCTGGGTGATGCGGTCGACTCGCGGATCACCAGGCGCGGGGGCTCGGGCGCCGACTCCGGCTCCCCCGCCAGCGCCGCCACGCACTGCCGGCCCAGCGCCCCGAAATCCATCCGCACCGTGGTCAGCGCGGGCGTCCAGTAGGCCGCCCCCGGCACGTCGTCGAAGCCCACGATGCTCACGTCGCCCGGCACATCCCGGCCCGCCTCGTGCAGCGCGCGCCGCACGGCGAGGGCGGTGTCGTCGTTGCCGCAGAGGATCGCCGTGACACTCCGGTCGGCTGCGAGCCGCTGCCCCGCGAGGTAGGCCGAGCGGTAGTCCCAGCCGGCCGGCAGCACCGCCGGCACCGCGCGCCCCGCCGCCTCGAGCGCCTCCCGCCAGCCCGCGCCCCGGGCGCTCGCCCCCGCCTCCGAGGGGATCGCGACGTGATGGACCGTGCGGTGCCCCAGATCGAGCAGGTGCCGCGTCGCGTCCGCCGCCGCCTGCCGCTCGTCGAGGAAGATCATGCGGCAGCCCGCCCCCGCCAGCCCACCGGCCTCGGTCGCCGCCACCACCGGCACGTCCGCCGGCAGCTCCCGCAGCACTCCCGCGCCGGCCGGGTCGAAGGCCACCACCACGAGGCTGCCCGCGGTCGGGTCGCTCACGTACTCCACGGCCTGCCGCACGTCCGCCGCCGAGTCCGATTCCACGACGCGTACGCCCACCGCCAGCCCCAGCAGCCGCCCGGCCTCCTCGACGCCTTGCAGCACACTCGCGTACCCGTAAAGCGTGGTGTTGGCCGTGACGACGGTGACCGCCCGCGCCCGGCCCAGCCCCAGAGCCCGCGCCGCCCGGTTCGGCCGGTACTGCAGGCGCTCCATCACCTCGACCACCAGCCGGCGGGTCTCCGGCCGCACGTTGGGCGAGTCGTTGATGACCCGCGACACGGTCTGGTGCGAGACTCCCGCCGCGGCGGCGACATCCCGGATGCGGGGCGAACTCTCCCCGTGCCGATCTCTAGCGGTCAAGGCAGGCAGGCTTTCGTCGAGGCCGGAACGACACGAGCGTACGCGCAGGACCGCCGCCGCCCCGGTTCAGTAACCCGGCTCGCCGCCGGCGGCCAGCCGGGCGGCCGCCTCGGCCGGGGTGTCGTCGTACCCGGGCCGGGCGATCAGCGCCGACTGGAAGAAGTAGCCCTCGGCGTCGTCGGGATCGTCGTCCGCCGCGAACGGCCGCCAAAGCGCCAGGTACGACTCCCGGGCGGTGAAGCCGTCATCGTCCTCGTTCGGCGCGATCGCCACGTGGCGCCGGAGCCGCTGCACCACCTCGAGCGCGGGCGCCCCGAACACGTCCACGTCCCGGAAGCGCACCACGTCCCGCTCGTGCGGACGCCACACCTCGATCGCGTTGACCCGATCGAGTGTGGCGCCGACGCCGAACCCCACGCTGAGCCCGAGCCCGCTGCCGAGGTGCAGCGAGAGCTCGCCCCGGCCGGCCGGCGAGGGCACCCCGAGCGTCTCCAGCGCCGCCCGGGCCTCCGCCGCCGTCATCCCCAGCCGGAGCGGACCGGCGCCGCGCGGCGGATCAAGCACGATCTCCACGCACCGGACCGTAGCAATCCGGCGCGCGGTCAGGCGTCGACGGCCGCGGCGCGGTGGCTCGACACCCGGGCGATGGTGAGGTCCAGCAGCTGGAGTACCTCGTGTTTGGCCCGGTGGCCCCGGTCGTTCCAGGTGGTCAGGTCGCGGACGCGGGCCGCGCGCACCAGCGGCGGCGTCATCGGGCCCACGGGGTCGGCGCTCCCGGCGGCGCCGGCGTCGAAGAGCGTGTGCCAGAGGGCGTCGATGGCCGGGTACGCGTACTCCGCCCGCGGGCTCAGCTGCCACCCGCCGTGCATCACCGCGCCGACCAGGCACGCCCCGACGACCCGGCTGCGGTCGAGGCGGCTGGGGAGGAAGCGCTGCCGGGCCGGGCGAGGACCGGCGGGGGTCTCGAGGACGTACCAGGTGTTCTGCACCCAGCCCCGGGCGATCACGCCGCGGGTCGCGCTCAGCACGGCCAGCGCGTCCTCGTGCCGGGGATGGGACGGCGGCGGCGCGGCCCCGGCCGGCGAGGCTCTCAGCGCGGACGCGACACGGGCGAGGAGCCGGACGGAACGTGACGGGGTGACGGTGACGGTGACGGACATGCGCACCTCCCGATCGACTGACGGGCAACATCGATTGTTGCGCGCGAGCCGCCACCCGGGAAGACAGCGAGGGCGACGATGCCGCGCTCAGCCCTCGGCGAGGAGGGCCGCCATCTCGGCGGCCAGGGGTGTGCCGAGCTGTTGGGCCAGTTCGTGGGCGTCGCGCCAGAGCCGGCGGGCGCCGTCGCGGTCGCCGGTCGCGTGCCGGGTGCGGCCGAGGCCGGCCAGGCTGCGTGCCTGTTCGTCGCGTTCGCCGGTCGACGCGGCCACGTCGGCGGCTACGGCGAAGTGCTCGGCGGCTTCGGCGTAGTGCTCGGCGGAGAGCGCGACCTGGCCGAGCGCGATGAGGGCTTCGGCTTCGCGATGGCGGTCGCCGGAGCTCCGCGCGATCTCCAGTGCCTTGGTGGCCGCCGCGGCGGCCTCGGGGAGCCGGCCGGTCGTGGCGAGGGCCGTGGCCAGCGTCGCCAGGGTGGCTCCCTGCTGGGGCACGTCACCGACGTCGGCGCAGGCGGCCAGGGCCTCGTGCAGGAGGGGCAGGGCCTCCGCGGGGGCGCCGAGCGCGGCGGTGGCGGCGGCGATTCCGGTGAGGGCGTTGGCGATCGAGGACCGGTCGCCGATGGCGCGGAACAGGGCGGCCGCCGCCGTGTAGCGCTCGCGGGCCTCGTGGTGGCGGCCCAGGCGCTGGCGGACGCCGCCGAAGTTGAGCAGGGCGATGCCTTCCCGGTCGCGGTCGCCCTCGGCGACGAAGATGTCGAGGGCCTGCTGGTGGAGGTCGAGGGCGGCGGGATAGTTGCCGCGCCGTTCCTCGATGTTGCCGAGGTTGTCCAGGGCGTTGGCCTCGTTGATCCGGTCGCCGAGCGGGCGGGCGAGCTCGAGGGACCGGCGGTAGTAGCCGGCGGCGTCGTCGTAGCGGGTCAGGGCCTCGCTGATCGTGCCGAGCATGCCCAGCGCGGTGCTCACCTTGGTCTGGTCGCCGAGGTCGGTGAAGATCTGCAGCGCCTCGTTCATCTGCTTGAGCGCCTCGTCGTTGCGTCCGGCGAGCCAGTAGGCCATGCCGACGTTGCCCAGCGCGCGCCCCTGGGCGCCGAGGTCGCCACGCGTCCGGGCGGCGGTCAGCGCGTGGGTGTGGATGGCCATGGCCTGCTCGAAATGGGCGTGCACGACGAAGTAGCGCCACAAGGAGCTCGACAGGTCGCCGGCCGCGACCGGCCATCCGTTCGTGGCGGCGAATCCGGCGACGAGGATGATGTTGTGCCGTTCGCCGTCGAGCCAGCCCTGCGCGGACTCGGCGTCCCCGCCGTCGGGTTCCTCGTCGAACAGCGCCCGCACGGCCTCGGCGCCGGTCCGGACGTAGTGCTCGACCAGGCGGTCCAGCGCCTGTCTGCGCTCCTCCTCGGAGTCGGCTTCCTCGCCGAGCGAACGGGCGTAGGCGCGCAGCAGATCGTGCATCGCCACATGACCGCCGCCCGAGGCGTGGGCCAGGCTGACGCGTACGAGATGGTCGAGCCAGCCCTGTGCGACACGCTGCGGGGCGCCGGCGAGGACGCCGAGGGTCGCCGCGGTCACGGTCGTGCCCGGGTGCAGGCCCACGAGCCGGAAGGCTCGCGCGACCGGCGGCGGCAGGTTGCGGTACGACCAGGAGAACACCGCCCGCAGCGCGCTGCGCGGGTCGTCGGTGGCGTCCATCAGGTCCAGCCGGCGGGTCACGTCGGCCAGCTCGGCCACGAACGACCGCAGCGGCACGCCGGGCTGGGACGCGACGAGCTCTGCGGCGATCCGCAGCGCCAGCGGGATGCGGCAGCACTGCCCGGCCAGGACCGCCGCCTCGGCCGGCTCGGTCTCCACCCGGGCGCCGATCAGATCGCGCAGCAGGGCGACCGCGTCGCCCGCGCCGAGCGGGGTCAGCGTCAGCCGGTTCGCCCCGTCCACACTGACCAGGCCGCTGAGGCTGTTGCGGCTGGTCACGACCACGACGCAGGCGCCGCTGCCGGGCAGCAGCGGCCGGACGTGCTCGGCGTCGGCCGCGTTGTCCAGCACGACGAGCAGGCGCCGGCGGGCGGCCCGCGTCCGGAACGCGGCCGACCGCTGGTCGGCCGAGGCGGGCAGCTCCGCCTCGGGCACGCCCAGCGCGACCAGGAACCCGGCCAGGGCGTCCGCCGCCGCCACGACGTGGCCGGGATCGAAGCCCCGGAGGTTGACGAACAGCTGGCCGTCGGGGAACAGGTCGCGGACCTGGTGTGCCCAGCGCACCGCCAGCGCGGTCTTGCCCACGCCGCCCGCGCCCACGACCGCCGAGATCACGATGGGCGCGCCGGTCGTGCCGGCGGCCTCCATCCGGCCCGACAGTTCCCGGAGCTCCGCCTCGCGGCCGACGAAGTTCGCCACCGCCGGCGGCAGCTGCTCGGGCACCGGGCGGTCGGCGTCCTCCGCGGACTCGGCGGCGCGGCGTTCACGGTCGACGGCGATGACCAGCTTGTTGTGCTCCGCGCTCCACCAGCCGAGATCGGTGCTGACCGATACGGTCCGGTGGTGATCACGCGCGTAGCGGTCGCACGCCGCCACGAAGGCGGCGACGAACTCCCACGAGGGCGGGCGGCGCACCGTCCCGCCGAGGACCTGGTAGACCTGTGTGCGCCGCAACGGGAACCGTACGTCCGAGGTCATCGCGTCGACGTTCGGACCGCCCGCTTGCACATGCAGTTCCTTGAGCCGCGCGCAGAAATCCCGCAGTGCCATCGCCTCATTGTCCGGTCCGGCGCCGTCCGCCGCCGTCCGGAGACGCTGACGGGTGACCCGGGCCGCGCGCAGGATCGGGAAAACCCGAACCTGAGTGAGGTGCCCATGGCGACGCAGACCGACGCCGACGTGCTGGTTCTGACCGCCCTGCCGGTCGAGTACGCCGCCTTCCGCGCGCATCTGCACGACGTGGGGCGAGCCTCCGACGACGCGGGCACGCAGTTCGAGGTCGGCGTCATCGACGGCGGCACCTGCCGGGTGGCCGTCGCCGAGATCGGTGAGGGCAACGACGGCGCGGCGGTGCTCGCCGGGCATGCCATCGCGCGCTTCCGCCCGTACGCGATGCTGTTCGTCGGCGTCGCCGGCGCCCTGCGCGACGACATCGACGTGGGCGACGTCGTCGTCGCCACCCGCGTCTACGGCTACCACGGCGGCAAGGATGACGACGACGGCTTCCTGCACCGGCCGCGCGTCTTCGAGGCGGACAACGAGCTGCTGCAGCGCGCCCGGTTCGTGGTTCGCCCGATCCAGGACTTCCGGGTTCACCTCGGCCCGGTCGTCGCCGGCGAGGTCGTGCTGAACTCGCGCAAGACTCAGCTGCTTCAACAGCTCAAGCGCAGCTACAACGACGCCGTCGCGATCGAGATGGAGAGCGCCGGCATGGCCCGCGCGGGCCACGTGAGCCGGGTGCCGGTGCTGACGGTCCGGGGCATCAGCGACCACGCCGACGGCACGACGGCGATGGCGGACGGCAACGGCCCGCAGCGGATCGCGGCCCGCCACGCCGCCCGGGTCTCCGCCGCGCTGGTCGCCGACCTGCCGTTCCTCCCCCGGCAACTGGCCGCGCCAGTGCTCCCTGGCAACGGGACGACCAGGGTGTTTCACGGGCGCGAGCTCCTGCCGAGATGGCCAGGCTTGGGGGTGTCCCGGAAGCCTTAGAGAGGCAGTGTGCGACATGAGTATCCGACCGTTCACCGTGGAGATCCCCAAAGACGCGCTCGACGACCTGCGGCGGCGCCTCGCGGCGACGCGCTGGCCGAGCCGGGAGATCGTCGGCGACCGCTCGCAGGGTGTGCAGCTGGCCACGTTGCAGGCGCTCCGCGAGTACTGGGCGACCGAGTACGACGGGCAGCGGGTCGAGGCCCGGCTGAACGCCTTGCCGCAGTTCACCACCGAGATCGACGGCGTTGACATCCACTTCGTGCACGTGCGGTCGCGGCACGAGGACGCACTTCCGCTGATCATGACGCACGGCTGGCCGGGCTCGGTCATCGAGATGCTGGACTCCGTCGGGCCGCTCACCGACCCGACCGCGCACGGCGGCGCGGCCGCGGACGCGTTCCATCTCGTGCTGCCGTCGCTGCCCGGGTACGGCTTCTCGGCGGAGCCGGCCGAGACCGGATGGGACCTCGCCCGGACCGCGCGGGCCTGGGCCGAGCTGATGAGCCGGCTCGGCTACGACCGCTACGTGGCGCAGGGCGGCGACGTCGGCGCGGGCGTGACCGACGCGATGGGACGGATCGGCCCCGACGGGCTGGCCGGCATCCACACCAACCTGCTGGTGCCGGCGCTCAACGACCCGGCGGCGCTGCCCAGCGACGGCGACGCGGAACGCGCGGCGCTCGCCGCGATCAAGACCTTCCAGAGCAGCGGGAACGGCTACTTCGTGGAGATGGCCACCCGGCCGCAGACCATCGGGTACGCCCTGCTGGACTCCCCCGCCGCGCTGGCCGCCTGGATGATCGACCACGACACCGACGCGTACTACAAGATCGCCGGCGCGTTCGTCGACGGCCGGCCCTCGGGCAACCTCACGCGGGACCACATCCTCGACAACATCACGGCCTACTGGCTGACCGGCACCGGCACGTCCGCGGCCCGGTCGTACTGGGAGGCCTACGGACCGGACGCGCCCACCGCCGGCGGCAAGCCGCTGCCGGACCCGCGGGTGCCGGTCGGCTTCAGCGCGTTCCCCGGCGAGATCTGGAAGACGCCGCGCAGCTGGGCCGAGCAGGCCTACCCCACGCTGAACTACTTCGGCGAGGCCGAGCGGGGTGGGCACTTCGCGGCCTGGGAGGAGCCGGAACTGTTCGCGGCCGAGCTCCGGGCGGCCTTCCGCCCGCTGCGAGGCGCCTAGCCGGCGGGTTCGGCGACCTCCTCGACGCCGGTGAGGATCGACAGGCCCCACACGCTGTCGAGCTCGTTGATGACCAGGTCGATGAGGTCGGGGCGGCGGGCGCTGTGCCGCGCCGACCGGGGCCTGCGAAAGCCCCGGTCGGCGAGGAGGCGCTCGACCTGTTTGCGGGTCGACGACGCGACGTCGGTGTGCCCGTTCAGCACCTTGGAGACCGTGGACACGGCCACGTTGGCTTCCTTGGCGATCGCCGCGAGCGTCGGCCTGCCGGTGGTGGTCATGGTCATTCGCCTATCAGAGGAGACGGAACCAGTCCAGGGTCAGCACGTCGCCGCCGTCGTTGGCGCGCGCCACGACGGTGATCGACGTGGTCCCGGCGGGCAGGTTGCTGACGTTGAAGGGGACCTCTTTGTACGTATTCACCGATCCGGTGCCCAGCGGCCCGGGCGCCGCGATGATCGGGCCGGTGGCCGATCCGGCGTGGAATTCGAGCGTGAAAGCCTGATTGGCAGGCCTCGCGGACGAGTACCGGAAGAAGGTCGAGGCGCTGGTCTTCTGGTGCCTCGACCGCGGCCTGCACCCGGATACTCCGACAGGGGTCTGGTTGAAGTTGTTTGATGTTGCCGTTCAGGTTGCAGGTCGCGGTCAGCCCGTTGCAGATGCCGGCGTGATGTTGGTGTACAGCGTGACGCCGCCCGGCCGGGGGAACGACGGGTCGGCGTTGAGCACCTGCTGCTTGAAGGCGGTCAGGTCAGGCGTGTTCTGCCCGACTACGAAAGTGATGCGGCCGGCGGGGATGGCGGCGTCGGCTCGCGCGGCGAAGGGGACGGCGGCGACCAGCAGGGCCGCGGCGGCGAGGAGCGATCTACGCAGCGTGGGGGACTGCCCTTTCGAGGGGGATCGATCCCCGTACGCTAGGAAGCCCGCCGATAAATCCCGAAGAGTTTTCGAAACATTTGGCAGGATTGCCGGGTGATGACACGGGGACCCGTTCGATTTCTCTGGTGGCTGGCGACCGAATACAAGGGACGCGTCGGGCTCGGCGCCATGTTCGGCTCGCTCTGGTTTCTGAGCCTGGCGTTCACCCCCTGGCTGATCTCGCAGGCCATCGACCGCGGCCTGCACCCGCACAAGGTCGAGGCGCTGGTCTTCTGGTGCCTCGCGGTCCTGGTCACCGGCGTGGCCAGCGCGGGCCTCGGGATCATGCGGCACCGCAGCATGACGAAGCTGCGGCTGGCCGCGGCGCTGCGCACGGCCGACCTGGTGATGACGCAGGCGACCCGGCTCGGCGCGGCGCTCCCCCGGCGGGTCACGGCCGGCGAGGTGGTCACGATCGGCATCTCCGACGTCTGGACGATCGGCCGGGCCATGAACGTCGGCGGTGTCGGCGTGGCCTCGATCGTCGCGTACACCACCATCGCGATCCTGCTCGACCGCACGTCGCCCAAGCTCGCCCTGGTGGTCCTCATCGGCGTGCCGGTGCTCGCGCTGACCGTCGCGCCGCTGCTGCGCCGCACCCAGCGGGCCGGGTCGCGCTACCGCGAGCACCAGGGCCACCTCAACGCCCGTCTGGTGGATGTCCTCGGCGGCCTGCGCATCCTCAACGGGCTGGGCGGCAAACAGATCCATGAGCAGCGGTACGAGCGGCAGTCGGCGGCCCTGCGCGACCAGGGCTACCGCGTCGGCGGCCCGTCCAGCTGGATCGGCGCCCTCGGCGAGGGGTTGCCGGTCGTGTTCCTCGCCGTCGTGGTCTGGATGGCGGCCCGCCTGGCGGCCACCGGCGAGATCACCGTGGGTCAGCTGATCGCCGTGTACGGGTACACCGCGATGCTGGTCATCCCGGTGAACGTGCTCATCTTCTGCGGCTTCGACACCGTGCACGGCCTGGTCGCCGCGCGGCGGGTGACCAACTTCCTGCGGCTCCCCTCCGACTCCCCGGCCGGCGCGTCCTTCGACGGGCCGGCGACCCTGGCCGATCCGGAGTCCGGCGTCGTCGCGGAACCGGGCCGGTTCACCGCGCTGGCCGGCAACAGCCCGCAGGACGCCGGGGCGATCGTCGACCGGCTCGGCCGCTACGGTCCGACCCGTGCGACCTGGGGCGGCCGGCCCCTGGCCGACTTCGCCCTGCCCGAGGTGCGCAAGCGGATCCTGGTGGCCGACCAGGACGCCGACCTGTTCGCCGGCACGCTGCGCGAGGTGGTGGCCGGTCGCGACGAGCCCGGCGACGACCGGGTGCGCGCCGCGATCGACACCGCCGTGGCACAGGACGTCGCCACCGACCTCGGCCGCGAGATCGAATGGCGCGGCCGCAACCTCTCCGGCGGCCAGCGGCAACGCGTACGCCTGGCCCGGGCCGTGCACGCGGACCCCGAGATGCTGCTGACTGTCGAGCCGACCTCGGCGGTTGACGCGCACACCGAGTCGGCCATCGCGGAGCGGCTGGTCGCGGCCCGCGAAGGCCGCGGCACGGTGGTGGCGACGACCTCGCCGGTGCTGCTCGACCGCGCGGAGGTCGTGCATTACCTGGTGGACGGCCGGGTCGCCGCCACCGGCACGCACCGCTCGCTCCTGCTGGAAGAGCCCGGCTACCGCGCGCTGGTCACCCGGGTGTTCGGGGAACAGGAGTGAGCTCCTCGCTGCCGATCGCCGACCAGCGGGCCGTCGGGCGGGCCGCGCTGCGCCTGCTCGCCGCCGACCGCCCGTCGGTCGCCGCCATGGTGGGGCTGAACGCGCTGGCCGCCATCGCCGCCCTCGGCGGGCCGTTCCTGCTCGGCCGGGTCATCGACACGGTCACCACCGGCGGCGGCGTGGACGACGTCGACCGGCTCGCGCTCGGCGTGCTCGGCTGCGCGATCGCCCAGATGCTGCTGTCCCGATACGCGCTCGCGATCGC
This sequence comes from Actinoplanes sp. CA-142083, assembly GCF_050942195.1. Taxonomy (NCBI): domain Bacteria; kingdom Bacillati; phylum Actinomycetota; class Actinomycetes; order Micromonosporales; family Micromonosporaceae; genus Actinoplanes; species Actinoplanes sp. CA-142083. The sequence goes on along the minus strand of NZ_CP192076.1, from coordinate 3,506,500 downwards.
CTACCGCTTCGGCGAGCGCACCGCGGCCCGCATCCGCGAGGGCTACCTGCGCCGCGCGCTCGGCCTGCCGGCGAGCGTGATCGAGCGGGTGCCGGCCGGCGACCTCGCCGCGCGCGGCACCACCGACATCGACGCGGTCGCCACCACGCTGCGCGACATCTTGCCGAACATCCTCGTCGGGCTCGTCCAGATGATCTTCATCATCGCCGCGGTGCTGGTGGTCAACCCGCTGCTCGGCGGCGTCGGCGTGCTCGGCCTGTCCGGCATCTGGTTCGTCACCCGCTGGTACCTGAAGCGCGCCCGGAACGCGTATCTGGCCGAGGGCGCGGCGAACTCACGGCTCGCCGACGAACTGGCCGCCACCACCGAGGGCGCCCGCACCGTCGAGGCGTTCGGGCTGCGGCAGCGGCGGCTCGACGCCGGTCACGCCGCGATCGCCGAGACCAGGCGCACCCGGATGGCCACCTTGGCCTTACGCAGCGTCTTCTTCCCCCTCGTGGAGACCTCGTACGCGGTGCCGGCCGTGCTCGTGCTGCTGCTGGGCGGGCTGCTCTACCTCGACGGACAGGTCAGCCTCGGCACCGTCGGCGCGGCCGTGCTCTACCTGCGCCAGCTGGTCGGGCCGCTGGACACCCTGCTCATCTGGATCGAGAACCTGCAGAGCAGCAGCGCCTCCTTCGCCCGGGTCGAGGGGCTGGCCGCCATTCCCGTTCCGCCGCCCGCCGCGACGGAAGCGCCCCGGGACGACCGCATCGAGATCAAAGGCGTGCGTTACGCGTACGAGAAAGGTCGTGACGTCCTCCACGACGTGACCTTGACCGTACGTCCCGGCGAGCGCCTCGCGATCGTCGGTCTCTCCGGCGCCGGCAAGTCCACCCTGGGCCGCCTGATCGCGGGCGTCGACCGGCCGGGCGCCGGGAGCGTGACCGCGGGCGGCGTGCCGATCGCCGACCTGCCGCCCGACCAGCTGCGCCGCCAGGTCGTGCTAGTCACCCAGGAGCACCACGTCTTCCGGGAAACGCTGCGGGACAACCTGATGGTGGCCGCGCCCGACGACGAGCTGCGGCGCGCGCTCGCCACGGTCGGCGCGGACTGGGCCGACGACCTCGACCGCGACCTCGGCGAGCATCCGCTCGACGGCGCGCAGGCCCAGCAGCTGGCGCTGGCCCGGGTGGTGCTGGCCGACCCGCACACGGTGATCCTCGACGAGGCGACCGCGCTGCTCGACCCGACCGCGGCCCGCACGGCCGAGCGGGCGCTGGCGGCGGTGCTGCACGAGCGGACGGTCATCGCGATCGCGCACCGGCTGATGACGGCGCACGACGCGGACGAGGTGGCGGTTATGCGCGACGGCCGGATCACCGAGCTGGGCAGCCACGATTCCCTGGTCGCGGCGAACGGGGAGTATGCCGCGCTGTGGCGGTCGTGGCACGGGTCCGACTTAAATCTCGCTTAGGCAGGAAACCGCTTACCTGTTCCCGTCCGTAACTGCCGGCATGAGAAGAAGACTCCTTGCTGCCGCGGTTGCCGTCGTCGGTGTCGGCGCCGCGGTGGTCTTCACGAACTTCGCCTCCGCGGCCACCGATCAGGTGGTCACGTCGACGATCCAGGTCACCGGCGTGTTCGACGGCGCGGGACAGCGCTTCGTCGGCGGCGGCGACCTCGGCGACGGGGGCCAGGACGAGGGACAGGACGCGCTCTTCGATCTAGCCGCGGGCGCGACCCTGAAGAATGTCGTCATCGGCAGCCCGGCGGCCGACGGTGTGCACTGCGCCGGCAGTTGCACGCTCAGCAACGTGACGTGGGAGGACGTCGGCGAGGACGCGGCGACCTTCCGCGGCACGAACGCCACCGTGGTCGTCGACGGCGGCAGCGCGGCCTCCGCCGACGACAAGGTGTTCCAGGACAACCGGGGCGCCGGCGGGTCGGTGACGATCCGGAACTTCGCGGTCTCCGACTTCGGCAAGCTGTACCGGTCGTGCGGCAACTGCTCCACGCAGGCCCCGCGGACCACGACGATCACGAACGTGACGGCGACGGCGCCGGGCGGCACCCTGGCCGGCATCAACGTCAACCTCGGCGACAAGGTGACGCTCAGCGGCGTGACCCTGGTCGGCGACGACATCTCGCTGTGCGACCTGTTCGAGGGCAACGACACGGGCGACGAGCCCACGAAGATCGGCGAAGGCCCCGACGGAACGAGCTGCATCGCGACCTGACGTTCCCGCCGGCCCGGGGGTGCTTCCCGGGCCGGCTTCAGCCTGGGTGGTTGCAGCTGCCGGGGACGCCGCCGAGGCAGTACCAATTGGGTAACCCAGGGTTGACGGTGGGCAGCGGGATCTGGGGGTTGCCCGTTGGCGGCGGGAACACCGGATTGCCGCCGGGCTGCGGGATTTCGGGGCTGCCGCCGCCCCAGGGCGTCGACGCCGTGATGTGGGCGGTGACGCTGCCGCTGTTGTCCACCGTGTAGTTGCTGTAGGCGTCGGCGTTCTTGTTGAGCCAGAGCCGGCCGGACTCCTGCGGCGACGCCTCGTAGATCGCGCCGACGAAGAAGACCTTCCGTGCCCTCGGAAAGACCGCCGGCGACGTGTAGCTGCCGGGCGCCGGCGGGTCGTAGCCGACATACCCTTCGAGCGCGCCCCAGCGCGGAGTCATCGTCCGGGCGCAGACCCCGCAGAAGCCGATGTCCGACAGATTGAAGAAGTTGTCGGGCCACGCCTTGCCGGAGCCGCTCGGGCCCGACTCGTATGCGCCGTCCCGCCATCGGCCCCACGCGGTGATCTCCAAGGAGCCGCCGGCCGTCACGTCGATCCCGGTGTCCACCCAGCTCCCGTCGGCCGGAACGGTCACATGATTGGAGCTGGAGTCGGCCTGAGCCGGCGTGCCCGGCGCGAGCGTTGCCCCGGCCAGGACCATTGCCGCCGCCAAGCGGCCCCACTGTCGTTTATCCGCCCTCATGACCGCCCCCGCGTGGTCACCGATGAACCAGGTCGAGGCGATGCTATGCCTGAGACGGACGAGATCGACGGGAAACCGGCCATCCCGCCATCACCGGGTCGGTGGATGGACGGTGTCGCGGGACTCCCCGAGGATGCAGTCGTGACGACGCGACGCCGGGTGGTCTGTCCTTGAGGGATATTCAGGAAATCGCCGCCGATCTCGAGAAGACTGCCAACGGCCTCGGGGCGCGAGGCCGGCCGTTCCAGGAGCTCGCGGCGGCGCTGAAGGGCGACGACGCGCGGACGCTGGCCGGTGTCGATCTCGCCTCGGCTTTCGGGCCCGACCGGTTGCTCCCCGACCGGGACGGCGCGGCGCTCGGGCTCCTCGAGATCCTCCGCGACCTCGCCGTCCTCGCGCCCCCCGCGTACGTCGCCTGGCAGTTGTATGAAGCTCTTCGCGCCCACTCCGAAGGCTCCTTCCTGGCCGGCTGGCAGCAAGGGTTCGGGCAGACGATTCCCACGCTGGGCGACACCGCCCGGACCGTCGCGCTGACGGTGGTGGCCGCGGCGGCGCTGTATCTCGTGAGCCGGATGGTTCGCGACCTGCGCGACGGCCGCGCGCAGCGCCTGCGGGTGCGCTTGAGCAGCCTGATCGGTGAGGCGACGCTGAGCCTGGCCCTGCCGGCCGGGGCCCGCGACCGCCTGACCCGGTCGGCGGCGCTTCTGAAGGCGTCGCTGCAGTCCACCATCGACTACTTCGCCGGGCTCTCCGCCGGTGCGGGCGGCGGCGCCGCGGGGTTGCACCGCAACTCGGCGCGGCTCGCCCGCAAGCTCGGGTTGCTCGCCGACGAGATCGTCGACGCGGCGCTGGCCGGGAAGGACGTCTCCGATCTGCTGGGCCAGTTCCACGCCACGGCCGCCCAGCTGTCCCGCCTGTTCGCCGACGAAGATCCTGAGTTCGGCCCGGCCGCGGCAGCCGCCCGGTTCGAAGACGCGGTACGGGAGACGGCCGCACCGTCCGGATCGGACATCGTTCCCGCGCCGCGCATGGAGGTCGCCCGGCGGGAAGACCCGCGGTGAGGCCGGGCCGCGGCGCGATCCTGGCGGGCTGGCTCGTGGCCGATCTCGTGCTGGCGCTGGTCCTCGTCGGCCTCGCGAACTCGCCGGTCGAACCCGCGAGCGCGCCGGCGCCCGTCAAGCCGTCCGTTTCCGCGACGCCGGTTCCGCCGGGCATGGACAAGCCCGTGGAGTTCCGCGTCGCCGTGAAGCCCTCCGACCTGCGCAGCCCTCGCCGTTCCGCGGCCGCCGAGCGCGAGGTGCTCACGGCCGTACGCAACGAGCTGGCCAAGCGCGGACTGAGCGGGAAACGCGCCGGCTTCGTGGAAGTCTTCGCCGCCGGACCGACCGACGACATCCGCACGAGCCTGGACACGGCCGAGGCCGTGCTGCGGAACCTGCAGCGTCGGGAACCGGCGATGTTCGGCAAGGCCAGCGGCGACGGCTATTGGGGCGGCACCGGCGACGACCTGAACTTCAAGATCTTCTTCTACAACTGACGCGGGAGTCGACCATGTTCGGCATGGATGGCCGCAGGTCCGTGCGGGTCTCCGCCGGCAACTTCGGCATCATCGCCACCGGCGACAACACCACGAACATCCAGACCGTCCTCCCGCCGGAGGCGCTCCAGCCGGTCGCCTCGATCGCCGCGCCCGACCGCACGGTGAACCTGCCGCCGCTCCCCCATCGCCTGGTCGGACGGGACGGCGATCTGGCCCGGCTCGGCCGCGCACCCGTCGAGGTCGTCCAGGGGCTCGCCGGGATCGGCAAGAGCGCCCTCGCCGCGCAGCACGCGAAGGATCAGGCCGGCCGTAGCAATCCGGTGTGGTGGATCAACGCGACGAGCCGGGCCGACGTCGAACTGGGGCTCGCCGCCCTGGCCGGCGCCCTGCAGCCGGGGCTGGCCACCGCGCTGTCCACCAGCGCGCTCGCCGACCGGGCGACCGCCTGGCTCGCCGCCCACTCCGGCTGGCTGCTCGTGCTCGACGACGTCCGGGCGCTGCCGGACGTCGGCGACCTGCTGAGGCGGGTCGGCGCCACGGGCGGACGTGTCGTCGTCACCAGCCGCACCGATCTCGGCTGGCGGCGGATCACCCCGTCGGTCATCGCGCTCGGGCCGCTGAGCGACGACGCCGCCCGCCGACTGCTCGCCCGCGGTGGCCCGGTGACGGGCGCGGCGGAGCTCTGCGGCGCGCTGGGCAACCATCCGCTGGCCCTCGAGCTGGTCGCGGCCTTCCTGGAGCGGGTGCCGCTCAGCCCGTCGGTGCATCGATCGCTGCTCGCCACCGCGGGCGGCGCGACCCTGAGCCCGGTGGCCTCCGCGTTCCGGGCCACCCTCGGCCAGTTGGACGACAACCGGCTGGCCGGCGACATCCTGCGCATCTTCGCCTGGTACGCCGAGGCCATCCCCTTCGACCTGATCGAAAGGACGATCGGCCAGCCGCAGCCGGCGGCCGAGGCCATCGCGCGACTGGCGGCCGCCGGCCTGGTCGCCGTCGACAAGGGCAGGTCGACGATCACCGTGAATCCGCTGCTGCAGTCGGTCGTGCGGGACGACCGGTTCCTCCCGAAGGCGGTCCTGTGCCTGAGCAAGGTCGTCCCGGGCTCGGACGAGCCGGACACCTGGCCGCAATGGCGGCGACTGCACCCGCACATCGCCGCGCTGGCCGACCGGGCCGACCCGGCGCGCGACGCGCCCGACCTGGCCGGGCTGCTCAACGTGACCGGTCTCTACCTGATCGGGCAGGGCGCCCCGGCGACCGGGCTCCTGCGCCGGGCCCGGGACGCGTACCTCAGGGCGTACGGCCGCGGCCATGCCGACACCCTGGCCGCCGCCAACAACCTCGCCCTCGCCCACCACGGGGAGGGCGACCTGCAGGTCGCGATCCGCCTCTACGAACAGACCCAGGACCTGACCGGGCCGCTCGAACCGGTCATGGTGGCCTGCGCCAACAACCTGGCCTGCGCCTACGAGGAGGCCGGCCGGCCCGGCGAGGCGATCCGCCGGCTGGAGTCGATCCGGGACCGCTGGATCGCCGCGCACGGCGACGCTGATCGCTACTCGCTGATCCTGACCACCAACCTTGCCAGCGCCTACCGCAGCAACGGGGATCCCGGCCGGGCCGCGGCTCTCCTGCGGAACCTGCCGTCCGGCGCCGGGTCGTCGCGGGACGCCTTTCACGCCGTCCTGGAGAGCGCGAAGGCCGAGCTGGAGCTCGACCGGCCGGCCGCCGCGGTCGCGCTGCTGGAACCCGGTCTCCCCGGCGCCGTACGGCTGCTGGGTGAAGCTCACCCGGTCGGTCTCGACGCCGCGCACACCCTGGGTTTCGCCTACGTCGCGGCCGGCCGGTCGGCCGACGGCATCCGCCTGCTGGAGTCGGTGCTGCGCCGGCGGACCGCAAGCCTCGGCCCCGCGCACCCGGACACCCTGGACACCTCGCACGCCCTCGGCGTGGCCCTCGCCAACTCCGGCGCCCTCGACCGTGCGATCGAGCTCCTCGACGCGGCCGCGACCCACGCCGCGGCCACCGGGCATCCCGACACGGCGCTGATCCGCTCCGACCTCGAGCAGCTCCGACGCCGTGCGGCCCGGTCCTGAGCGCTCTCATATTGTTGTGGTCATGGAAGACGATCCGTTGGAGTCCGAGGCGGGCTTCGCCGGGCTGGGACTGCGCCCGGAGCTGCTCCGTTCGCTGACCAACCTCGGCTACGAGGAACCGACGCCGATCCAGCGGGAGGCGATCCCGCCGCTGGTGGCCGGCAACGACCTGGTGGGACAGGCGGCGACCGGCACCGGCAAGACCGCCGCGTTCGCGCTGCCCGTGCTGCAGCGGCTGGAGGCCGGCCGGTCGGAGGCGGGACCGGCGGCGCTGGTTCTCGTGCCCACCCGGGAACTGGCCGAGCAGGTGTCGCAAGCGGTGCACCGGTACGGCCGTGACCTGGGCGTACGCGTGTTGCCGGTGTATGGCGGGCAGCCGATCGGCCGGCAGCTGCAGGCGTTGCGGCGCGGCGTGGACGTCGTCGTCGGGACGCCCGGGCGGGTGCTCGATCACATCGAGCGGGAGACGCTCCAGCTCGGCGAGGTGCGCACCGTCGTGCTCGACGAGGCCGACGAGATGCTGGACATGGGGTTCGCCGAGGACATCGAGGCGATCCTGGCCGAGACGCCCGCCGAGCGGCAGACCGTGCTGTTCTCGGCCACGATGCCACCCCGGATCGACAGCATCGCCCGCCGGCACCTGCGCGACCCCGTCCGGATCACGATGGGCCGCAAGGCCGTCTCGCCGGACGAGCTTCCGCTGGTACGGCAGAGCGCCTACATCGTCGCGCGGGCGCACCGGACGGCCGCTCTCGGGCGGATCCTCGACGTGGAGGCGCCGTCGGCGGCGATCGTCTTCTGCCGTACGCGGGAGGAGGTCGACCAGGTCACCGAGGCCCTGAACGGGCGCGGATACCGCGCCGAGGCCCTGCACGGCGGCATGAGCCAGGATCAGCGCGACCGGGTCATGGGCCGGCTGCGCGGCGGCAGCACCGAGCTGCTCGTGGCCACCGACGTGGCGGCTCGCGGCCTCGACGTGGAGCAGCTGACCCACGTCATCAACTTCAACGTGCCGTCCGCCCCGGAGGCGTACGTGCACCGCATCGGCCGGGTGGGCCGGGCCGGCCGCGAGGGTTGCGCGATCACCCTCGCGGAACCGCGGGAACAGCGCATGCTCAAGGCCATCGAGCGGCTCACCGGCCAGCGGATCACGCTGGAGAAGCTGCCTACGGTGACGGACCTGCGGGCCCGGCGGCTGGAGCTGACCCGCGCGGCGCTGCAGAGCAGCCTGGAAACCGACGACCTCGAGCGGTACCGGGTCGTGCTCGACTCGCTGACCGGCGAGTTCGAGGTCGACGACATCGCCCTCGCGGCCATACGGCTGTTGCACGAGGCGGCCGGCGGCGACGCCCACGAGGACGAGATCCCCACGCCGGCGGCCGAGCGCGCTCCGCGTGGCAAGGACACCCGCCCGGCCGGTGGCGGCGGACGTGATCGGCCGGGCGTCACCCGGCTCTTCTTCGGCATCGGCCGGCGGGCCGGCCTGCGTCCGCAGGATCTGGTGGGCGCGATCGCCGGCGAGTCGGGCCTGAGCGCCCGCGAGATCGGCGCCATCCAGATCACCGACCGTTTCTCGCTGGTCGAGGTCCCGGAGGCGGCGGCCGACAGCGTCATCGTGGCGATGCGGCACAGCACCATCCGGGGCCGCCGGCCGACGGTGCGCCGGGAACGGTTCGCCCGGTAGCCGATTTTGTCGTACCGGGGACGTAGGTTGTCGGCATGACGGAACCCGCCCTCACCGAGTCCGGCTTCGCCGCCGCGGTCGACCAGGCGCAGGTCGCCGCGAGGTCGTATTACGACACTGGCGACGTGCTGATGACCGACGCCGACTACGACGCGTTGCTCGACCGCATCGCCGAGGCGAAGAAGGCCCATCCGGAGTGGGACGACCGCGGCCTCACCACGCGGGTCGCGGCGGGTGTGTCGGGCGGCGGCGACGTGCGGCACCCGGTGCCGATGATGTCGCTCGGCAAGGTCACCGGCGAGGACGAGGTGCGCGCGTTCGTCGCGGGCCTCGGCGGCGACCCCTGCCTCGTCGAGGTGAAACTCGACGGGCTCGCGATCCGGGTGGAGTATGCCGCGGGCCGGCTCGCCCTGGCCGCGTTGCGCGGCGACGGCAGCACCGGGGAGAACGTCACGGCCCAGGTGCTGCGCGGCATCGCCGGCCTGCCCGCCCGCCTCGGCACCCCGTGGACGGGCGAGGTCCGCGGCGAGGTCTACATGACCGTCGGCGACTTCGAGGCCGCCAGCGCCAACCGGGTCGCCGCCGGCGCCAAGGCGTTCATCAACTCGCGCGGCGCCGTCGCTGGCTCGATCCGCAGCGTCGACCGGACGTACGAGACGCCGATGACCTTCGCGGCGTACGACATCTCCGGCGACTTCGACTCCCACCGCGAGCGCATGGGCCGCGCGGTCGAGCTCGGCTTCCCCGTGGCCGGCCGGCTCGCCACGGGGGAAAACGAAGTGGCCGGCGACGCCGAGACCGCGCTCGCCGCCATCGCGCGCATCGGCGAGCTGCGGCGCGGCCTCGAGTTCCCGATCGACGGCGCGGTGCTGACCGCCGACCTCGAGTCGACCCGCCGTCGGCTCGGCTCCGGCAGCCGCACGCCGTACTGGGCGGCCGCGTTCAAGTACCCCGCCGACACCGGCTCCACGGTGCTGCGCGACATCGAGGTGCGGGTCGGGCGCACCGGGCGCATCTCGCTGCGGGCCGTGCTCGACCCGGTCTTCGTCGACGGCACCACCATCACGTACGCGACGCTGCACAACCCCAAGTTCGTCGAGGAGCAGGGTCTCGCCATCGGCCAGACCGTCGCCGTGTGGCGGGCCGGCGACGTCATCCCGCGGGTCACCGCGCCCATCGGCGAGCAGCCGCACGGCCTGACCCCGTGGACGCCGCCCGAGACCTGCCCGCAGTGCGGCGAGGCGTGGGACAAGTCCAGCCTGCTCTGGCGCTGCCACACCGCCTCGTGCAGCGCCACCAACGCGCTGGAGTACTGGTGCAGTCGCGAGGCCATGGACGTCGAGGGCGCGGGCGAGGCGCTCTGCGTCGCCCTGGTCAACGCGGGTTTGGCCAACGACGTCGCCGATCTGTACACCCTCACCGAGGCGCAGCTGGCCGAGCTGCCGGTCGGCAACACCAAGGCCGGCGGCGTCGTGCTGCTCGGCAAGCTCAACGCCGCCAAGGTCGTCGCGTCGCTCGAGCACAGCAAGACCCAGCCGTTCAACCGCGTCATCACCGGCCTCGGCATCCGGATGACCGGCCGCAGCGTCGGCCGCTGGCTCGCGGCCCGCTTCAAGACCATGGAGGCGCTCCGCGCCGCCACCGTCGAGGAGATCGCCGAGATCGACAAGATGGGCCTGATCAAGGCCCAGCACGTCGTCGACGGCCTCGCCGCGATGTCCGGCGTGATCGACCGGCTGGCCGCCGCCGGCGTCACCATGAGCGTCCCCGAGTCCACCGGCGGCCAGCCCCTCGAGGGCAAGACCTACGTGGTCAGCGGCAGCGTCCCCGGCTACACGCGCACGACCGTCAGCGAGCGCATCGAGCAGCTGGGCGGCCGGGCCACCGGCAGCGTCTCGGCGACCACCACCGCGCTCGTCACCGCCGAGACGACCACGGCAAAGGCGGTGAAGGCGGCCAAGCTGGGCATCCCGATCATCGATCCCGCCGAGTTCGCGGAGATGCTCGCCGACTGACCCGATCAGTCCGGCAAGGAGTGGGCGGTGGGGTGGCGGGGCTGGTAAAGGCCCAGCTCTCCCCCGCCGGGCAGCCTGATGCCGGTCAGCACCCCCCAGCCGCGGTCGCTGGGCTCCCCGGTGAACTCGACCCCGCGCTCGCCCAGCTCGGCCATCGTCGCGGCCAGGTCGTCGCACATCAGGTAGAACTCCTGCGCCGGCGCCTCGCCGGTCGGGTGCACGGCCAACTCACCGGGCGGGGTCTTGAAGATGAGCCAGCCGTCACCCGCGTCGACGTTCGGGTACTCCAGCACGTCCCGGAAGAACGCCCGATCGGCCTCGGCGTCGCGGCTGTAGAGGATCACGTGCGCACCGTTGATCACACCCCGATGATAGACCGGGCCGGGCCAGCCGTATTCGGTGGATGTGCCGATCTCAGTACGTCGACAAATACACAATATTGGCTTCGACGACCCAGCCCTTCTCCGCAGACCAGCGGAATCTGCAATACGATCCGCCGGCGCGTTCGGGTCGAGTCCATGATCCGATCGACACTGCCAGTCGTCAGCGCTACCGTTCAGCGTGGAACTGCCAATTTGAGGATTGGAGCGGACCATGGGCAATGGATTCGTACGGCTCAAAATGGCTTCTCTGAGTCTCGTCGGCGGCGCGGGGCAGGTCCACTCGTACCTGAACGCATGGGTCAAAGTAAGAAATGTGGCGTACACCAAAGACGTAAGAATTCATTACCGAGAATTGGGAGCCTGGAAAGATCGATCTCTCGCATGGAAGCTCAACCAGGGTAATTGCGACCTGTTCGCCCTCGATCCCGCACTCGACTTCGGCGGCAATCCCTTCGTTGAGTTCGCCATCAGCTTCTCCGCAAATGGTGCAACATACTGGGACAACAACAATCTCGCGAACTACTCGTTGACGCCATCCGTGACCGGGCTGACCGGCGGCAATGTGGCGTTGAACATCGCCGAGCTTGTTTATGGCGGCACGGCGGGCTCGTCGTATGTCACTGGTATAGGTGGGGAAATACTTGTCAACAACCTCTCCTACAACAAGAGTGTTGGCATCCGCCATTCGGACAACGGCTGGCAGAGCTACCTGGACATACCTGCCAGTTTCAGCCGGCAAGTCGGAGAGGGCGGGATCCTCGAGAAGTGGATTTTTGGTCGGAACACCAGCCCTGCGGCGTTCGGCAGGGGAGAATTCGCCGTATATTACCGGAACCTGGACACCGGAATGGACTACTGGGACGCCAACTTCGGGCAGAACTACGACATAAGACAGCGGCATCAATGGGAGTGAAGTCCCGCATGAGCGGACGACCGAGATGACCTGGGTTTCCCGTTGACCGGCCCGGACTTGAGGAACAGGCTGGGGTGTGGAGTTCCGTCGCAGTCGTGGGCGTCGCATCGGGGACGCGATCATGGGCGTGTTCGTGCGGGCCGGGGTGGTGCCGAGCACGTACATGCTGACGACTATCGGCCGCAAGAGCGGGCGGAGTCTGACCCATCCGGCGACCATCGTTCGTGATGGGGAGCGACGGTGGCTTGTGTCGCCGTACGGCGTGGTGTCCTGGGTATACAACGCTCGTGCCGCCGGGCGGGTGAGTCTGGCGCGGCGCGGGGACCGGCATGACTACGCCGTCCGGGAGTTGTCGGCAGCTGAGGCGGGGCCGGTGCTCAAGCGCTACATCGCCGTCGCCACCGCCACGCGACCGTATTTCGACGCGAACAAGGACTCGCCGGTCGAGGATTTTGTGGCCGAGGCGGACCGCCATCCGGTGTTCGAGCTGACCCCGGTCACAAATAGCGGGCGTTAGCCGGGCGCGAGTGGTAACTTTTTCCCGCCGTGACGCTGTGCGAGGAGGTGAGACCCGTGAACGTTTGTATCGATGTGGGTGCTCCCCTCGTCGTCACGGGCCGGCCACTGACGTAGGTGTCGCCGGGAGCGCCCCGCACCAGGCGATCCCGAAAGGCACTACCTGTGAATCCTGTGGAATTCAGCCACGCCGTGCTGATTTCGCGCGTTGCTCCCGGCCAATGGCACGCCCTCGAAGACGACCTCGTCGTCGGTCGCGGCGAGGCGTGGCGCCGGCCCGACGGGCGGATGTTCGTCAGCATCGACGCGTGGCGCGAAGAAGCGTTCGACCGGCTGGCCGGGGCCATGCTGGCAGCCCTGCCGAAGCCGCTGCACACCGTGGTCGACGAGGCCGACCACGACCTGACCGGCCGCTGGCGGCGCGCCGGTTTCACGACACGGCGCCGCGAGTGGGAGTACGCCGTGCCCACCGACCCCGCCGCCACCGGTCTCGACTCGGCGCTGCCGCCGCCGGGCGTGACGATCAAGGCCTTCGGCACCGCCGAGGAGGTCCCCCTTCGTGATCTGGACCGGACCATCCGCGACGAGGTCGGCAACTGGCAGGACATGCCGTCCGAGGTGCTGGCCCGCCCGGTGCTCGACCCGTCGAAGTACGCGGTGGCGGCGCAGGCCGGCGAGTACGTGGGTCTGCTGCGGGTCGCGACGGTGACCCGGCTGCCCCGGATCGGGCTGGTCGCCGTCCGGGCCGACCGGCAGCGCCGGGGCATCGCCCGGGCACTGCTGGCCCACGCGCTGGGCGCGCTGCACCACGTCGGCAAGGACACGGCCGCGGCCGAGGTGACCGAGTCCAACGTGGCCGCCACGGCGCTGTTCGACGGCATCGCCGCCCGCCGCACGGGCAGCAACCTCGAACTGGTCCGGTGGTGACGATGGCACGGAACTCCAAGGGCATCGAGCTCGAGGGCACCGTCCTCGAGTGCCTGCGCAACGCCACCTTCCGGGTGGAGCTCCAGAACGGCCACAAGGTGCTGGCCCACATCAGCGGGAAGATCCGTAAGAACTACATCAAGATCCTTCCGTTCGACCGGGTGCTCGTCGAGCTGAGCCCGTACGACCTGACCCGGGGCCGGATCGTCTTCCGCTACCGCGGCTGACGCCGGCCCCGACGAGGAGTTATTCGCCCGTCGCGCCGTCGATGGCTTCGCGGAGGAGATCCGCGTGGCCGGCGTGGCGGGCGTACTCCTCGATCAGATGCGCGAGGACGAACCGCACGTCCGTATCGCCGAACTCCGGGTTCGGCACCGTGCGGGACAGGTCTTCGGTGGCCTTCGCGAACACCTCGCGCGACTTCTCACACGCCGCCAGATAGTTCGCGTAGACCTTCTCGGCCGGTGCCGGGGACTCCTCGTCGCCATCATCGGCAATGACCGTTCCCGCGAGCTTCCATTGGATCCAGTACTGCTCGACCCCCTGGAGGTGGCGCATGAGCCCCAGCAGGGTCAACTCCGACGGCGTCACGGATCGTTGCCGCAGCTGGGCCTCCGTCAGGCCCGAGCATTTCCACAGGAAGGTCGCCCGGTGGTAGTCGAGGTTCGAGGCGATCACCTCGAGCCACGATCCGGACAGCTTCCGCTCGGGCCGGGCGATGCTCTCGATGACGGCGTCGGTCATGGTGCGGTCCTCTCCGTTGGTCTTTGACCTTCATGACGAAGAGGCGGCCGGGAATACGACAAGCGCGGCAGGAAGAAACTCGCGGCCGTGCCGGCGAACGCGAGCGCGGCGGAGACGGCCATCGCCGGGACGTAGCCGTCGGCGAACAGGCGCGCGGTGGTGTAGCCGCCGGCGGAGGCGAAGACGGCGCCGGTCAGGGCGACCCCGAACGCGCCGCCGAGCTGCCGGAGCGTGCTGAAAGCGCCGGAGGCCCGGCCGATGTCCGGCGGCGCGACCCGGCTGACGACCGACTTGGTGACCGCCGGCAAAGCCAGCGAGAAACCGATCCCACCGACGGCCATCGCCACGGCCGTCGTGGCGTACGGGATGCCTGGTTGGGAAATTATGGCGATCCACCCCATGCCGGCGCCGAGGAGGAGCGTGCCGATGACGACCAGCGCCCGCTCGCCGATGCGATCGGTGAGCGCACCCGCGCGAGGAGCGATGAGGAAGGGCGCGATGCCCCACGGCAGCAGCCGCAGGCCGGCCTGGACCGCGCCGTGGCCGAGCGCCACCTGCTGGAACTGCGCGGTGAAGAAGATCGCGCTGGTCAGCGAGGCGTTGATGAAGAAGACCGCGGCGTTGCCGGCGGAGAAGGCCGGCGAGCGGAACAACCTCATCGGCAACATCGGCGCGGGCGCCCGCCGCTCCCGCACGATGAAGAGGCCGCCGGCGACGACCCCGCCGGCCAGCGTCGACAGGATCTCGGCGCTCCCCCACCCGGCGGCGTTGCCGCGCACGAGGGCCCAGGTGATGCCGAGCGCGGACGCGGCCGCCAGGGCCAGACCTGGGAGGTCCAGCGCGCCGCCGGGTCCGTGGGTCTCGGCGATCCGGCCGAGCACCAGCGGGATCGCGATCACCGTGAGCGGAACGTTCAGCCAGAAGATCCACTGCCAGGCGAGGTGCTGGGTGACCAGGCCGCCCAGCACCGGGCCGGCGATCGCGGCCAGCCCGGTGACGCTGCCGTAGACGCCCGTCGCCCAGCCGCGCCGCTCGGGCGGGAAGGCGCCGTTGAGCAGGCCCAGCGCCACCGGCATGATCATCGCGGCGCCGGCGCCCTGCACGGCTCGCGCGGCGATCAGCGAGCCGGCCTGGGTGGCCAGCGCGCAGGCGGCCGAGGCCACGGCGAACAGGCCGAGCCCGATCGCGAAGACGCGGCGCCGCCCGTACCGGTCGCCCAGCGCCGACCCGGTCATCAGCAGGACCGCGAAGCTGAGCGTGTAGGCGTTGACGGTCCATTCGAGGTCCTCGAGCGAGGCGCCGAGGTCGCGCTGGATCGCCGGCAGCGCGGTCGCCACCACCAGCATGTCCAGGACCACCACGAAAGACGCGAGGGAGCTGAGGCCGAGCACCCATCGCTGCGCCGTCGTCGAACTCATGCGGCGAATCCGCCGTCGACGGTGATCGCGGTGCCGCTGATGTACCGGCCGGCGTCCCCGGCGAGGTGCGCCACCGTGGCGGCGATGTCCTCGGCGACGCCGTAGCGGCCGAGCGCGGGGAAGCCGCCGAGCAGGGCGGCGCCGGGGCCGTCGGCCGGGTTCATGTCGGTGTCGATCAGGCCGCCGTGCACCACGGTGGCCGTGATCCCGCGCGGACCCAGGTCACGCGCGAGGCCCCGGGTCAGGCCGGTGAGGGCGGCCTTGCACATCGCGTACACGGTCATGCCCTCGACCGGGACCCGCTCGGTCAGAACGCTGCCGATGGTGATGATCCGGCCGCCCTCGGTCATGTGCCGGGCGGCGGCCTGGGAGGCGAGGAACACCGCGCGGACGTCGACGGCGATGATCCGGTCGAGCTCGGCCGGCGTGATCGCGTCGAGTGGGCCGCCGGTGAAGATGCCGGCGTTGTTGACCAGGATGTCGATGCCGCCGAGGTCCCGTACGGTCTGCTCGACGGCGCCGGCTGCCTCGTCCGGGTCGGCGTTGTCGGCGCGGATGACCAGCGCTCGCCCGCCGTCGGCCTCGATCTTGCCGGCCACGGCCCGGGCCTTGTCCGCCGCGCTGGCGTAGGTGAGCGCCACGGCCGCGCCGTCGTGCGCGAGCCGCTGGGCGATGGCCGCGCCGATCCCGCGGCTGCCACCGGTCACGAGGGCGGTGCGCCCCTTCAGGTCTGTCATCGTTCTCTCCTCGATCAAGAAATGTCAGGCGGCGGGGCAGTCGTGGTAGGCCTCGACGAGCCACGGCCCGGTGCGGCGGGACAGGACCCAGGTCGCGATCGACCAGCGGTCGGCGGGCGGCTCGTCCTCGCCGGCCGGGACGGTGACGCTGCGGGTGATGACGATCGCGGTGGCGTCGTCGAGGAAGCGCACGCCCTGGACGCGGTGGACCCGCCGGGTGCCCTTGAGCTGGCCGGCGAAGGCCGCCCCCATCGCGGTGCGGATCACGGGCTTGCTGAGGAGCGCGAAGCCGGGGAGGACCGCGGTCGCGTCCTCGGCGTAGTGGGCCACGAAGGCGTCGACGTCGTTGTCCGCCCACGCCTCCGAGACGGCGTCTATCACGGCGCGTACGGTCTGCTCGTGTGTCATGGTTTGTCCTCTCGCTTTTCGCTGCTTCTCGCTTTCGTTGCTTCGCGAATGAGGACTTGGCCGAGGACTCGAACTGGTCGGCGCGTGGCCTTGGACACATCGGGCGCCGGGACCGATCAGTTCCGGGCGGCTCCCCGGTCTGCATCGACATGACGCAGGCCGACTTCTCGCTGCTTACCGAGCCGTTCCGCCGGGAGCTGCTGGCGCACTGCTATCGCATGCTGGGCTCGGTCCACGACGCCCAGGACATAGTTCAGGAGACATACGTACGGGCGTGGCGCGGCTTCGACGGCTTCGAGGGCCGGTCGTCGCTGCGGGTCTGGCTGTACCGCATCGCGACCAGCGCCTGCCTCACCGCGCTCGAGCATCGCAGCCGGCGGGTCCTGCCTTCCGGGCTCGGGCCCTCGGGCGACCCCGGCGAGCCGCTGGCCGTCGCCGGTCCGGAAGTCGTCTGGGTCCAGCCCCTGCCCGACGCCGACCCGGCCACGATCGTCACCACCCGCAGCAGCGTGCGGCTCGCCCTGGTGGCCGCCCTGCAGTACCTTCCGGCCAAGCAGCGGGCCGTGCTGATCCTGCGCGACGTGCTCGCCTGGCACGCCGCCGAGGTCGCGGACCTGCTCGGCACCAGCGTCGACGCGGTCAACAGCGCGCTCGCCCGGGCCCGCGCGCAGCTGGCCCGCAGCGGCCTCACCGAGGACATGGTCACGGAACCTGCCGACCCGGCCGACCGGTCACTGCTCGACCGGTACGCCCGGGCCTTCGCCGACGCGGACACCGCGGAGCTGCTTCGGGTGCTCCGCGAGGACGTCACGATGGAGATGCCGCCGCACCTTTCGTGGTTCGCCGGCCGCGCGGCGGTTGCCCGCTTCCTCACCACCACCCCGTTCGAGTGCGCCGGCGCGATCCGCACGCTGCCGGCGACAGCCAACGGCCAGCCGGCGCTCGCGGTCTACGCCGGCGGGGCGAACGGGCATTATCTTCCGCACGGTTTGCAGGTGCTCACCATCACGCCCGCGGGCATCTCCCGGATCGTCTCCTTCCACGACCCGAGCCTCTTCAAGCCCTGCGGCCTCCCGGCAGCCCTCTACGACCGGCAGTACAGCGCGTCCGGCGTGCGGGACTTGCCGATGCGGCCGGTGTAGGCGACGCCCGCCACGTGCTCCCCCGCCGCGCACTGCCCCTTGTAGTTGCCGGTGGCGAAGTCGCCGCCCGGGTTGCCCGCCGGCCGGTTGTCACCGCCGTCGAACCACAAAGTGCGGCCGGAGTTTCGCGGTGCTGCCGCAGCCGCGCACAGCACGCTCGACATCGCCGCGCCGCGAACCGAATAGCCGATGACGTACGCCCCGGCGGGGCACTGCAGTTTGCTGTAGCCGGAGGCCCAGTCGGTGGTGACGTAGCGCTCGTCCTTCACGACCTCGTAGCCGGTGACCGCGGCGGCGAGATCGGTGCACAGCCCGCGGTTGCCGGTGTGGGCCAGGCCGGCGAGCCGCTGGCCGTCCGGGCAGGCCGCCTTGCGGGCGCCCGAATCCCAGTCGGGCCGGTCCCGCATCGTCGAGGACTGGATGAAGTCGCCGTGGTCCGGGCTGAGCATCGACCAGCGCGTCACCGGATCGACCACGCCCGTGCGGCCCGCGCTGCCGACGAGCCGGTTCCAGATCTCGCCCCGCCACGCGTCGCCGTACGATACTTGCCCGGATTCATCGAGAAATATCAGGGCCCAGTCGTTGGCCGCCCGCGTATCCGAGAGCCCCACCACCGGCCAATAGGCGAAGTCGGCGTCGGCCTGGATGAGGTAGTCGACGAAGTTGACGAACCATTGCCGCTGCTTCGAACCCTCCGCCGCGTTGCCGTCGACGCCGAACTCGCTTATCCACACCGGCGCCGTGAAATGCTGCCCTTGTTCCGCCGAGACGAAGAACGCGTCGCGGGTCAGCACGGTGAACAGCTCTTCCCGGGTGAAGTCGCGGTAACGCAGGTCGCTGGTCTCGCCGATCCCGGTCGCCCCACTGTGATTGGGGCCGGTGTAGTCGTAGAAGTGCGCCGAATACACCAGCTTTCCGGACGCGACGAGCGTGTGCGAAAGCCACCTGGCCGGCGTCAGCGTCGGGCGTCCGTGTGCGAACCCGTCGACCGGGATCCCCGTCCAGTTGATGCCCTCCACGATGATCAGCAGGTTCGGGTTGGCCTCGCGCAGGATCCGGTCGCCGAGGTGTTGCGAGGCCGCGAACCAGTCGTGCTCGTCGCCGCTCCCCCAGTTCGGGTCGTCCCACACGTCGCGGCGCACCTCGTTGTAGAGGTCTGCGCCGACGACGCGCGGGTTGTCCCGGTAGCGGCGGACCATCGCCAGCCAGTTCTCCTCCCACTGCTGGGTGGACTGGCTCGAGTTCCACCGCTCGTTGCCGTCCACCCCGCAGCACCACTTGGTCGTGTTGGTGTGGTTGTTGAGGATCACCGCGAGCCCCGCGCCGGTCAGGGCCGCGACGACCTCGTCGTACACCTGCAGCGGTGTCTTGGAAAGTAACTGCGGATTCGCGGCGACATCGGCGCTGTCCACAACCCGGGTGTCGGTCAGCATCTCGTCGGAGAACTGCAGCCGGACGCTGTTCAGCCCGAGCTCCTGGAAGTTAGCGACGATTCGCCCCAGCGGCGCCCGGTCCAGGCCCATCGGGAGGCGATGTGAGTTCTCCCCCGCGTGATGGTTCGCGTCGTCGTTGACGTCCCCGCTGCCGTTCCACGTGCCGCTCGCGCCGTGCCAGTTGCCCGACCGCAGCTTGAAGCGCACCCCGTTGGCGTCCACGATGTAGCGCCCGCGGGTGCTGAGCGGCGGCACGAAAGACACGGCCTGGGTGGTGGGTGCGGCTTCGGCGGGGACCGTCGCGCTCAGCGGCACGACCAGAGCGAGCAGCAGGGGTACGACCAACGCGCGCGCGACCATCATTCATCGACCTCCGCGCATATCTAAACTCGCGCGGACCCGTTTACCAAGAGTGTTTTGCGAGAAAGTTTCGCATCAGCGCGGCAACGTCGTCGACGGCCGACTCGAGCAGGAAGTGACCGCCGTCGAGCAGGTGGATCTCGGCGTCGGGCAGGTCGGTCGCGAAGGCCCGGGCGCCATCCGGCCCGAAGATCTCGTCACCCCGGCCCCAGACCGCGAGCAGCGGCACCTGGGACTCGCGGAAGTACTCATGCAGCCGCGGATAGAGCAGCGGGTTGGTCGCGTAGTCGCTGAACAGGTCGAGCTGCACGGCGTCGTTGCCCGGCCGCGAGACCAGCGCGACGTCGTGCTCCCACGCGGTCGGGTCGACCAGCGTCTCGTCGGGCACGCCCGTCAGGTACTGCCAGCGGATGCTCTCCCGGGTCAGCGCCTGCCGCATGGCGTCCTCCGTCTCGGGGTTGCGGTCCTTGTGGTACGCCCACACGCCCTCCCAGAAGCTCGGCACGAAACCCGCCTCGTACGCGTTGCCGTTCTGCGTGACGATCGCCGCGACCGCCGCCGGATCGCGCAACGCCAGCCGCCACCCGACCGGCGCGCCGTAATCCTGCACGTAGATCGCGTATCGCCGGACGCCCAGCTGTGCCAGCAGCCCCGCCGTGAGGTCGGTGAGCGCGTCGAACGTGTAGGCGAACTCGCCGGCGCTTGGCGCGTCCGACAGCCCGAAGCCGAGGTGGTCGGGCGCGATCACGTGGTAGTCGGCGGCGAGCCGCGGGATCAGCTCGCGAAACATGAACGAGCTCGTCGGAAACCCGTGCAGCAACACGATCGCCGGCTCGGCCGGGTCCCCCGCCTCCCGGTAGAAGAGCCGCCGCCCGTCGACCGTCGCGTAGCGGAAATGAACCTGCGTCATGACCTAACCTCCTTGGTGCACTTTGATGGTTAGCACCGTGCCATTCGCTCGTGTAACCTGTCAAGCGAGCTTTGGGGGTTAGATATGGCGGCGGACGAGGTTGTCCTGCTGGCGCTGCTGAACAGCAGCCCGGTGATCGCCGGCACACCGGCCGACGAGCTGGCCGACGAGGAGTCGGCCCGGCGCTGGCTCCGCGCGCACAAGATCCCGGCGCGGGCCGAGGACGCGGCGGTGCTGCGCGAGGGCCGCGATCTGCTCCAGGCCGTGGTCCGCGGCGACCTCCCGCCCCGGGCGCTCTCCCCCTTGCTGGAAGGCGTCGTGTCCCGCCCGTCGATCACCCGCGACGGCTTGGAGTGGACCGTCGACCTGCACGGCGCCCGCGCCGTCCTGGTCGACGCCGTCATCGCCTGGGACGATCTGCACCGCAACCGCCCGGGCCGCCTGCGGCCCTGCGCCAACGAGGAATGTGCCCTCTTCCTGATCGACCGCAGCAAGTCCAACAGCGCCCGCTGGTGCTCGATGGCCACCTGCGGCAACAAGCTGAAGGCCCGCCGCCATTACCAGCGCGCCCACTCCGACGGCGCCCAGCCCTGAGGTCGCGGCCGTCCGGCATGCGGATCAAGGAACGGGCGCGCGGTGGCTACCCTCACGGGCGGCTTGGCTCTCTCGGGTGGCTCGTCTCGCGGGCGGCTGGGGTCTGGCGGGCGGCTCGGCTTAGGGGGTTGCGTGGAGATGCGAGGACGGCGGGCGCCGTGGTGGCCGATGGCCGCCTCGGTGGTAGCGGTGGCGCTGCTGCTGTGGGGCGTCAGCGTGCCCGGCGGCTACTACGGCGTGGTGGTTACCGCGCTGGTGGCCTGGTTCGCGGTCGGGCTGGCCTGGGCGGTGACCGGCAGGTCGTACCTCGGGTCGCTCCCGGAACGGCGGTTCCGGCAGTGGTGGCCGCTGCTCGTGGTGCCGGTGGTGTTCGTGGCCAGCGTCGCGGTGGCGTCCGGCGACCTGGTCGGGCGGGCGCTGTTCCCGCTGCACCGGGCGGAGCTCGAGCGCTGGGCCGCGGACGAGGCCGCCGCGCCGGATTGGAACCCTCCCCCGCCCTGGGGTGTGGGTATCTACAGGTTCGAGTCGGTGGGCTGGCAACAGGGCTGCATGATCTATGCGACCAAAAGCCCCGCCATGGCGCCGTACGCCGGATTCGCCTGGTGTCCCGACGTGGCGCCGATGAGCAAGCGCTGGTCGGACGGCCAGGTCTTCGAGCGCTTCGACGGTGACTGGTACGTGGTCAGCGTCCGCGCCGACCACCCGTGGGGCCTGCACCTGAGCCGCCTGCACCACCGGACCGAAGTCTGACCAGGCCTTGAGGGGAAGAGGTAATGCTGCTCGGTGAGTCCCTGGCTCCGCTGACGTCCAGGATCGGCTTCCTCGAAGCTCCGGTGAACGAGGTCGCGAAGAGCCTGCGCGAGTGGCTCGAGAACCTGCGCCGGCAGGTCCGTGTCACCTCGTTCGAGGGTGGGCTGCAGGAGAACGCGCTTCGCCTGCAGCCCTTGATCAGCGGCGCGGCGCCACGAGACCTGGTCGTGGCGACCCGTAATCCGCGGTGGACGGCCGTGCTGGATTGCTTGTATCAGGGCGGAAACCAGGTCACTACCGTCGGCTATCTGGCCCGCACCATGCGGGTACAGGGTCTCGTCGTCTCCTCGATCTCCGATTCCCGGGGCGCGCCGGGCGTGCCGCAACGCTTCGGCGCCCGCCAATTCGAGCTGTTCGCGCCGATCGAAACCGACTTCCTCAACTACGTCCGGACTATTTCCGTCATCCGGGAGGGCGAGCGGTGGCGGTTCGACGCGGCCGGAACGGTTCAGGACTTCGAGGACGAGGCCGCCTACGCCCGGCGAAAGATCGCCGATCGATTCACCGAGGACATGCTGGCCGACTATTGCGCCGCGCTCGGCCTGCACCCGTTCGACGACGATTTTTACCCCGGACCGTCGATCCTGCTCGAGACCGACGAGCCGGTGCCCCACGGCGCCTACGCCCTGAGCCTCGCCGAGGCGCGGCGCAAGTGGGGCTACGACGCACGCGGTTAGGATCGGCCTTTTCCGGAGGCGGGAGCACGGATGCGGATCGGAATCTCCGGAACGCACGGGACGGGGAAGACCACGCTCGTCGAAGCGTTGTGCGAGCGCCTGCCCGGCCACGCCGCCGCCGATGAGCCCTACTACCTGCTGGAGGAGGAGGGCTACGAGTTCCAGTTCCCGCCCTCGCTCGACGACTACCGCGCCCTGCTGGCCCGCTCGGCGCGCAGCCTCCGCACCTCGCCACCGCCGACCGTCTTCGATCGGACGCCGCTCGACTACCTCGCCTACATGGCCGCGGCGGGCGCCGATCCGGCGGAGGAGGTCGACGGCACGGTTTTCGCAAACCTCGACCTCCTGGTCATCACAGTCATCACCCCGGAGACCGAACGGATCCTGCCGCCGGCCGAGCTGCCGGGCCTCCGGTCACGCATGAACGACGCGTTGCTGGACCTGGTCTACGACGATCCGCTGGACGCCTGGGCAAACACGCCGGTGCTGGAGTTGAGCGGCCCGCTCGACGGCCGCCTCGACACGATCCTCGCCGCCGTCAAGCAGATCAGAGCAAATCGGTTCTCGCCTGATCGAGGGCGAGTGTCCGTCTGGGCCAGCTGACGCGTTGCCGGACGAGAACGGCCTCGCCGAGAACCATCGGTTCTCGGCCGGACGATGCCATGGATCAGCCAGCCTTCACTGTGGCGCCGGCGATCCGGGCTTCAAGTTCGGGGCACATGGCGTCGATCGGCTCGCGGCCGGGCTGGGTTCGTCCGCCGGGCTCGCGCGGCAGGGCCGCCCAGCTGTCGGCGAACGTGGTCAGGGCCTTCTCGGCCTGCGGATCGGTGGCCGTCCGGGCGAGGGCCCGGATCTTCTGTTCCTGTTTCTGGAAGAATTCGCGGCGGATCGTCGTCTCCTGGTCCCGGGTAAATGTGCCGTCGTCGGCGGTCAGCGCTTCGAAGAACTTGGCCGACACCGCGTCGTCGCGGGCGGTGAGTGCCAGGGCCCAGTCGACCAGCGAGTCGCAGATCTGCCCGGTGTTGGGAGCCGAAGACGGTGCCGCACTCTCACTCGTCTTGTCGCCGGAGCCGCCGCAGGCCCCGATCGCGACCGTCGCCGCTATGACAGCCGGAACGGCGATTCTTCTCCACAGCACAGCGGCGTCCTTCCCCGATTCGCGGATGAGGCGTCAGGCTACCTCCGTCCATTCCGGCGACAGCGCGGACATGACAATCGAGTCCACTCGCTGATCGTCGAATTTGAGGGCGTCCCGCTTGACGCCTTCCACCTTGAAGCCCGCCTTCTCGTAGACCCGTTGGGCCCTCGGGTTGAAGGCGAAGACCTCCAACCCCACGCGGTGCAGGCCGAGCGTGGTGAAGGCGTACCGGAGGATCAGCTTTGTCGCTTCGGTGCCCAGACCCCGGCCGCGACCGTCCGGGCCGATGAGGATGCGGAAGTTGCAGGCTTCGTTGGCCGGCTCCCATTCGTTGAGCACGACTTCGCCCACGCAGCGGCCGGTGGCATTGTCGACGATGGCGAGGTCGAGCCGGTCGGGCTGGTCGTTGCGCGACCCGTACCAGGAGCGCATGCGGTCGTCGATCTGCGGCCAGGGGCTGCCGTCGGCGGAGGAGTGGATGCTTCCGGTCAATCGGAGCACCTCGGGGTCGGCCAGCGCGGCGGCCATCGGTTCGAGATCCTCGGTGCGGAACGGCCGGAGTGAGACCTTCGGCCCGATCAGCGTCGGCTTGGCAGCGAACGGCGACCCACTCATGTGCCGCATGCTAGCGGGCGAAGAGCAGGTCCAGCTGGGCGTCCAACGCGCCCAGAGCCTGCTCCGCCGTGTACTGGCCGCCCAGCAGGTAAACGCCGAGGCCTTCCATGAGGGCGAGCAGGCCGGCCGCGTCCGCCGCGGGGTCCGGGCCGGGCAGGACCGTGGCGAGGAAGCCGACCATCTGGGCGGTGTCGTCGCGCAGCTCGCGGGCCGCCGCCGGACGCACCGCCGTGTAGGCCAGGAACGCCAGCGCGACCCGGCCGTCGGCGCGGCTCTCCTGGTCGAGAGGAAGAAGAGCAGCGATCATCGTACGGAGTAGCAGGCGCGCCGCCGGGTTGGCGCCGAGCCGGCCGATCGCCTCGGTGACCCGCACCTGATTGCGGTCGCGCACGACGGCCAGCGCGAACGCCATCATTTCGTCTTTCGTACGGAAGTAGTGCTGCACCATGCCCGCGGAGACCCCGGCCGCGGCGGCCACATGACGCAGGCTCACGGCCTCGAGACCCTGCTCCGCCGCGACCTGCATCAGCGCGTCCGCGATCAGCGTCCGCCGCGCCTGGTGGTCCACCTTCTTGGGCATGGCACGGATGGTGTCACGAGCCGAGGGTGACAGTCCCCGCCGCGCCGTCCACGGTGATCGTCTCGCCGGTGACGATCCGCGCGGTGGCGCCGGGGACGCCGATGACGGCCGGGATGCCGTACTCGCGGGCCACCGTCGGCCCGTGCGCCATCACCGCCCCGGTTTCGGTGACCAGCGCCGCGGCGGTGAGGAACAGCGGAGTCCAGCCCGGGTCGGTGGTGGCCACGACCAGGATGTCCCCCGGCTCGACGACGGCGGTGGCCGGATCGCGCACAACCCGGGCCGGTCCGGTCGCGCGTCCACCGGACGCGCCGACCCCGCGCAGAACAGCTCGACCACTGGCGGCCTCGGACACGACCGCCGCTGGCGGTAGGGCCGCAGGCGCGGTCGCCGCCGACAAGATTGCCGTAGGCGCACCGGCCACCCCGGGCAGGACGGCCGCGGGCGCAGGGGCTGCGGGCGCAGAGGCAGCGGGCAGGACGGCCTCGATGTCCGTGCCGTCCGAGAGCAGCGCGACCGGCACGGCCCGGCGGCGCGACTCGCGGCGGTACTCCGCCCGACGGGCTGCCACGATGTCCCGCAGGTCCGCGCCCTCGTGCGCCCCGCCCGCCGCGTCGTCGGCGCCCTTGTGCACTGCCGTCGCCACCTCGTCGAGGGTGAGGAACATGATGTCGTCCGGTTCGGTGAGCACCCCGGTGGCGGTCAGGTCGGCGCCGAGAAGGAGCAGCTCCCGGCGCACGGCCTGCAACCGGTAGAGGCCGGCGAACTTGCCGGCCTCCCGCAGGCCGGCCAGTGCTCGGGCCCGGCGTAGCAGGAAGCCGGCGATGCGTCCGCGCACCGGCCGGCGCCGCCGGGCGCGCGCGGTGAGGTCGGCGAGCGCGGCCTCGGCGGCCTCGGCGGCACGGTCGAAGCGCCGGCCGGGCGCCTGGTCGGGGTCGGTGAGGCGCAGATAGTTGGCGATGACGGCCAGGACCGGTGTGGGGTCCTCCGCCCAGCGGGGCACGCCGAGGTCGGCCTCGGCGACGCCACGATGACCGTAGGCATCGAGGAACGCGTCCAGCCCGATGTCCGGCAGGTCGCCTCGCAGATATCGGGCCGCCAACTCGGCGGGCGGCGTGCCCAGCAGCAGGTCGCGGTGCTCGCCGGCCCGGGTGGCGAGCTCCCAGAGCGCGAGGTTCATCTCGATGGTGACGTTGTGCGGCATCCCGCCCAGGACGGTGTGGATCTCCCCCGGGCGGGCCACGTCCCCGAGAAGCTGGGCGGGAAGCGCGGAGGCAAGCATCCCGGCGACGATGGGCCAGGTGAGGTCATCGCCGCTGTCGGCCGGACCGTCCGCCTGCACATACCGCAGCCGGTCGGCGGCCGTGCGCAGGTCCCCGCTCGGAGCGGACGCCAGCCGGATCCGCTCCACGGCCCCGGCCGCCCGCTCACGGGCTGCCTCGGGACGGGCCAGCGCACGAAGGACCCCGCTGACGCCCCGCGCGGCCGTTCGCACCGGCGACGCCTTCTTGCGGGCCGGGCTGTTCGCGGGCGCGGCCTCGCCGCGAGCCGGGCCATTCGCGGGCGCGGCCTCGCCGCGAGCCGGGCCATTCGCGAGCGCGGCGTTGCGGCGGGCCGAGCCTCCCTTCTGTGCGGCGAACCGGGGGTCGGCCAGCACGTGCTCCATCACCGCCTGCGCTCGTGGGCCGAAGTCCACCGCCATCAGCTTGACCAGCCGCCTGCGGGCGATCGGATGCCGTGCCAGGTCGCTCAGGTCGCCGTACAGCCGGCCGCCGATGTCGGTGATCTCCACCCGCAGGCCGATCGAGGCGGCCATCGCCGCGACGGTCTTCTTCAGGGTCGACATGCCCATCGGCGTGACCGGCTGCAGCATGCCCTGCACGTTGCCGAACTCCAGGTAGACGCGAGGCTGCTGACCCCCGGCCGGCGGCGGGAGCGGGAACAGCGTGGTGATCGGCCGCGATTGCAGCAGCCACAGCCTGCCGTCATGGTCGATGGCCCACTCCACGTCCTGCGGGGCGCCGAGCTCGCGTTGCAGCCGCTCTCCGGTGGCGCGCAGCTCGGCCAGCTGGTCGGGGCTCAGGCAGCCACGCTGCGACGGCTCGGAGTCGTCGAGCTCGTAGTGATCCACCGGTGCAGAGCCGTCAACGACGGCGGTGCCCAGCCCGGGGGCCGCGTCGACGACCATCTCGGTGCGCCGGCCGGTCACCGGGTTGGCGGTGAACAACACTCCGGCCACCGCCGCGTCGACCATCCGCTGAACCACGACGGCCATCCGCACGATCGCGGGGTCGATGTCGCGGGCCTTCCGGTACGCGATGGCGCGCTCGGAGTGCAGCGACGCCCAGCATTTCTCGATCGCGGCGAACAGCTCGGCGCCGCCGGTGACGTCGAGGACGGTGTCGTGCTGCCCGGCGAAGCTGGCGTCCGGCAGGTCCTCGGCGGTCGCGCTGGACCGCACCGCCACCGGGCCGGCGCCCATCGCTTCATAGGCCGCGAGGATCTCCGCTTGTGGAAGCTCGCCACGCTGGTACGCGTCGGTGGTGACGCAGAAGCCCGGCGGCACCCGCTCGCCCAGCCGGATCAGCTCGGCGAGGCCGGACGCTTTGCCACCGGCCACGGCTACCGACGTTGCCTGGGCCAACGGGATCACCGACATGGCCAACTCCTTTGCAATACAGTTGCATTGCAAAAGACGATACTCCCGTCGCAATGCAACTGCAATGCGATAGGCGCGGAGCGGCCGGCCGCCCTTCTGGCGGAGAGGACGGCCGGCCGAGTTCCGGGTAACGACAAAGGCGGGGACGGGGAGGGCGGGGGCGGGGCAGGGCGAGACGGGGCAGGGCGAGATGGGCAGGGCGAGATGGGCAGGGCGAGACGTGGCAGGGCGGGGACGGGACGGCGGGCGAGGGCGGGGACGCGTCAGGTGGTCGGCTTGGACGCGCTCGACGCGGTTGCCTCGGCGCCGGCGTGAGTGGGCTCGGCCGCGCCGGCGTGAGTGGGCTCGGCCGAGCCGGCGTGAGTGGGCTCGGGCGAGCCGTCGCCGGGCTCGTCGTCGTCGAGCATGGTCGACTCGTCGAAAGGCAGGTCGCCGGCCAGGACCAGGCCCACCCGCTCGCGGTCGATCTCGCCGGTCCAGGTGCCGATCAGGACGGTGGCGACCGCATTGCCGGCGAAGTTCGTGAGGGCGCGCGCCTCCGACATGAAGCGGTCGATGCCGACGATCAGGCCCACCCCGTCGACCAGGTCGGGCCGATGGCTCTGCAGACCGCCGGCCAGCGTCGCCAGACCCGCGCCGGTGACGCCGGCGGCGCCCTTCGAGGCGATGATCATGAAGACCAGCAGCGAGATCTGCTCGCCGACCGAGAGCGGGTCACCCAGGGCCTCCGCGATGAACAGCGACGCCATGGTCAGGTAGATGGCCGTGCCGTCCAGGTTGAACGAATAGCCCGTGGGGACGGTGATGCCGACGACCGGCTTGCTGACGCCCAGATGCTCCATCTTGGCGATCAGCCGGGGGAACGCGGTCTCCGACGACGACGTCGAGAGGATCAGCAGGAACTCGCGGGCCAGGTAGCGGAGCAGCAGCAGGATGTTCACCCGGGCGAAGCTCCACAGGATCAGGCCGAGGATCCCGAAGACGAAGATCGCGCAGGTGATGTAGAAGCCGAGCATGATCTGGGCGAGGCTCTTGAGCGCGTCGACGCCGGTCGCGCCGACCACGGCGGCGATCGCGCCGAATGCTCCGATGGGCGCCAGCCACATGATCATGGCGAGGATCTTGAAGACGACGCGCTGGAGGACCTCGACCGCGCGCAGCACCGGCTCGCCGCGGCGGCCCAGGGCCTGCACGGCGAAACCGACCAGCAGGGCCACCAGCAGCGCCTGCAAGACCTCGCCGGAGGTCAGCGACGAGAACAGTGACGTCGGGATGATGCCGAGGACGTAATCGGCGGTGCCCTCCGAAGCGGTGGTGCCGACCGCCTTCTGGCCGGCGGCCGCGATGGTGTCGTTGAGGTGCAGGCCGGCGCCGGGGTGGATGATGTTGCCGACGACCAGGCCGATCGCGAGCGCGACGGTCGACATGATCAGGAAGTAGCCGAGCGCGAGGCCGCCGACCCGGCCGACCTTGGCGGCCTGGCGGATCGAGCCGACCCCGAGCACGATCGTGCAGAAGATGACCGGGGCGATCATCATCTGGATGAGCTTCACGAACCCGGTGCCCAGCGGCTTGAGGTCGACGCCGAGGTCCGGGAAGACGAGGCCGACGACCACGCCGGCGACGACGGCCACGATCACCGCCAGATAGAGGAAATGCGTTCGGTCCCGCCTGACCCGCGGGGAGGGCGTCTGGGTCTCCATGACGCAGAATGTGTCCTACGTCTCACCCGAGGGGCACGCTTGCGTTCATTTTGGTCACCAGTGAGAAGCGGGAGCATCGCCCGGCAGCTCTTCGTGCTCCAGGCGCTGGTCGTGACTCTGCTCGTCGCGATCGGCACGACCGGCGCCGTCCTGCTCGCCCGCGACGACGCCGAGCAGGCCGCGATCGACCAGGTCGTGGGCATCGCCGAGGCGGTCGCGCGCTCCCCCGCGGTGGTCGAGGCCGTTCGTGGCCCCGCGCCGTCCCCCATGCTGCAGCCGTACGCCGAGTCGATCCGGCTCGCTACGCACACAGATTTCGTCGTGGTCATGGCCACAGACCGGACCCGTTACTCGCACCCGACAGAAAAACTGATCGGCCAGCCCTTCATCGGGAGCATCGACGCCGCCCTCGCGGGCGGCCGCGTCGTCGAGAAACACACCGGCACGCTGGGCGAGTCGGTGCGGACGGTCGTTCCCGTACGCGATGGAAGCGGAACCGTCATCGCCCTGGTCTCGGTCGGCATCACCACCGACGCGATCAACCAGAAGCTGCTCAGCCGCGGCCAGGCCGTGCTGATCCCGACCGCGCTCGCCCTGCTGCTGGCGGCGGCCGGGTCGTGGCTGCTCAACCGCCGCCTGCGCCGCCAGACCCACGGTCTCGGCCCGGCCGAGATGACCAGGATGTACGAGTACCACGACGCCGTCCTGCACTCGGTGCGCGAGGGTCTCGTGGTGGTCGACCGCGACGGCCGCGTCACCCTGGTCAACGACGAGGCCCGCCGCCTGCTGGACCTGCCCGGCGACGCGCCGGTGTCCGAGCTGGACCTGCCGCCGGAGGTCGCGGCCATTCTGGCGCCGGCGCCGGGAGAGAGCGGCCGTGAGATGAAGGACGACGAGCCCGTGCTGGCCGGCGACCGCGTCCTCGTCGCCAACCAGCGCGAGATCCGCTCGCAGGGCCAGCTCATCGGGGCGGTCCTGACCCTGCGCGACCACACCGATCTGCGTGCGCTGACCGGCGAGCTCGACTCGGTCCGCGGGCTCACCGAGGCGCTGCGCGCGCAGGCGCACGAGGCCGCCAACCGCCTGCACACCGTGCTCACCATGGTCGAGCTGGGCCGCACCGACGAGGCGCTGCGGCTGGCCACCGCCGAGCTCGCGTACGCCCAGCAGCTCACCGACCAGGTGGTCGGCGCGCTCGACGAGCCGGCATTGGCGGCGCTGCTGCTGGGTAAGTCGGCGCAGGCCGCCGAGCGCGGCGTGCAATTGATCGTGGATGATGCGTCCCGCCTGGACGGTGCGCGGCTGCCGAGCCGCGACCTGCTCACGGTGGTCGGCAACCTGGTGGACAACGCCCTCGAGGCGGTGGCCGGCACCGACCCGCCGCGGACGGTGACGGTGCTGGTGGTCGAGGAGGACGGCGAGGTGCTGGTGAAGGTCAGCGACAGCGGCCCGGGTCTGCCGGCCCGCGACGTGCGCGCGGCGTTCCAGCGCGGCTGGTCCACCAAGGAGAACGGCCGGGGCGTCGGGTTGTCGCTGGTGCGGCAGGTGGCCGACCGGCACGGCGGCAGCTATGCCGTCGGGGAGCGGCCGGGCGGCGGCGCGGTCGTCGCGATCCGCCTTCCGGTGCCGGCATGACGGCCATCAGAGTCCTCGTGGTGGAGGACGACGCGATCATCGCCGAGGCGCATGCCGCGTACACGGAAAGGGTTGAAGGTTTTGAAGTGGTGTCTGTCGCGCACACCGCTCAGCGCGCGATGGCCGCGATGCGCGCCACCCCAGTTGATCTTGTGTTGCTCGATCTGAACCTGCCCGACATGTTCGGGCTGGAGCTGTGCCGGCAGCTGCGCGTGGCCGGGATCGGCACCGACGTCCTGGTCGTCACCTCGGCCCGGGACCTGGCGGTGGTCCGCTCGGCGGTGTCGCTGGGCGTGACCCACTACCTGCTGAAACCCTTCACCTTCGCGACCTTCCGGGAGAAGCTGCTCGGCTACGCCCGGTACCGCAGCCAGGTGCTCGGGGCCGAGCCGGTGGCGGCCCAGCACGAGATCGACCGCGCGTTCGCCGCCCTGCGCGGCGCGCCGGACAGCGACAGCCTGCCCAAGGGGCTCGACCAGTCCACGCTCGACCTGGTGCTGGGCGTGCTGCGGGCGGCGACGCTGGGCCTGTCGGCGGCCGAGGTGGGCGCGCGGATGGGCGCCTCCCGGGTGACCGCGCGGCGCTACCTCGAGCACCTCGCCGAGACCGGCCAGGTGGTGCGCAACCCCCGCTACGGCGGACCGGGCCGGCCCGAGGTGGAGTACCGGAGGATCCGCTGACGTGCGCCAGCCCACATAACTGACATCCCCGCACGCCCCCGGAAGCGGCAAGAATCGCCTATGGGGGCGGTATGGCTTTGCTCGGTCGTGCGCGGGAGAGCGCCACGCTGGACAGGCTGGCCGAGCAGGTGGCCGGCGGGGACAGCCGTGTCCTGGTGCTGCGCGGAGACGCCGGCGCCGGCAAGAGCGCCCTGCTGGGGCACCTGACAAAAAACCTCAAAGGCTGGCGGGTCGCCTCGGCCGTGGGCGTGGAATCCGAGATGGAGCTGGCGTACAGCGGCCTTCAACAGCTCTGCGCGCCCCTGCTCGGCCATCTCGACCGTCTGCCCGCTCCCCAGCGCGACGCGCTCGCCACCGTGTTCGGGCTGGCCGCGGGCCCGGTTCCGGATCGGCTCATGGTCGGCCTGGCCACGCTGACGCTGCTCGCCGAGGCCGCCGAGGAGCAGCCGCTGGCCTGCGTGGTCGACGACGCGCACTGGCTCGACCGGCAGTCCGCGCAGGTCCTGGCGTTCGTGGCGCGGCGGCTGCTGGCCGAGCGGGTGGCGCTGGTCTGCGCGGCGCGCACCGGCGCCGGCGACGACTTCCTGCCCGGCCTGCCGGAGCTGGCGATCGGCGGGCTCGACGAGGGCGAGGCGCGACGGCTGCTGCTCGCGGGGGTGCACGGGCCGCTCGACGCGGCAGTGGCCGACCAGATCGTGATGGAGAGCCACGGCAATCCGCTCGCGTTGCTCGAGCTCCCGCGCACGTGGTCCGCGGCGGATCTGGCGGGTGGGTTCGGCCTTCCGGCCGGCCATCAGGTCGCCGGGAGGATAGAACAAAGTTTCGTACGCCGCATAGCACGGCTCCCCGCAGCCACCAGGCTGCTGGTGCTGGCCGCCGCCGCCGAGCCGCTCGGCGATCCCGTCCTGCTGCACCGCGCCGCCGAGACCCTGGGCGTCGAGATGGCCGCCGCCATCCCGGCCGTCGACGACGGACTGCTCCAGATGCACGGCCGGGTCGAATTCGCCCACCCGCTGGTCCGCTCGGCCGCCTATCGCACCGCCCCGACCGCCGACCGTCTCCGCGTGCACCACGCCCTGGCCGCGGCCACCGACGCCGCGGCCGACCCGGACCGGCGGGCCTGGCATCGGGCGCACGCCACCGCCGACCTGGACGAGGAGGTGGCCGTCGAGCTGGAGCGGTCGGCCGGGCGGGCGCAGTCGCGGGGCGGGCTGGCAGCGGCCGCCGCGTTCCTCACCCGGGCCACCGAGCTGACCCCGGATCCGCGGGCGCGGCTGCGCCGGGCGATGGACGCCGCGTTCGCGAACGTGCGGGCCGGCTCCTACGAGGCCGTGCGGGCCATGCTCGCCGTCGCCCGGGGCGGCCCGCTCGACGAGCGGCAACGGGCCCGGATCGACCTGGTCCGGGCGCAGCTCGCGTTCGCGACGAGCAAAGGCAAGGAGGCGGCGCCGCTGTTGCTGGCCGCCGCCCGCCGCCTGCAGCCGGTCGACCTCGGCGCGGCCCGCGAGGCGTACCTCGACGCCCTGCTCGCGTCGATGTTCGGCGGCCGGCTCACCGACGGCGCGCTGACCGCGGAGGCGTCCAGGGCCGCCCGGGCCGCGCCCCGTCCGCCCAGTTCCGGCCCCACCGGCGGCGACCTGCTGCTGGAGGCGTTCGCCGCGCTGGCCGACGACTACGCGACCGCGGTGCCGCTGAGCCGCGAGGCACTGGCCGCCCTGCGCGCCGACAAGAGTCTCGCAGCGCCGCCGGACAGAACGGGCGCGGCGGGCATCCGGCTGCGCTGGCTCTGGCAGGGAGTCGTGCTCGCCCTGGAGCTCTGGGACGACCAGGACTGGTGCGACCTGGCCGACCGCAACCTGCGGATCGCCCGCGAGACCGGCGCCCTCAGCGACCTCCCGATGGCCCTGGGGTCGCAGATCCACGTGTACGCGTTCCGCGGCGAGCTCCGGGCCGCCACCGCCCTGATCGCCGAGGCCCGCTCGACGCTGGAGGCGACCGGCAAGTCCGTCGAGCCGAACGGCTCCCTGCTTATCGCCGCCTGGCGCGGCGCCGGCGACGCGATCGAGCTGATCGAGAACGGCCTGCGGGACGCGCACGAGCGCGGCGAGGGCATCGCCGTCGGGGTCGCCCACTACGCGCACGCCGTACTCTGCAACGGCCTCGGCCAGTACGACGAGGGCCTGGAGGCCGCCGTACGGGCCACCGAGAACCCGCGCGACCTGGCCGCCCAGAATTGGGGCCTGCCCGAGCTGGTGGAGGCGGCCGTAAGGCAGGGCCGCCCCGATGTGGCCGCCGACGCGCTCGACCGGCTCACCGCGCGGGCCAAGGCCAGCGGCAGCGACTGGGCGCTCGGCGTCGAGGCCCGCTCCCGGGCCCTGCTGAGCGAGGGCCGCGACGCCGAGGACCTGTTCCGGGAGGCGATCGAGCGGCTCGGGCGCACCCGGCTGCGCGCCGAGCACGCCCGCGCCCACCTGCTGTACGGCGAGTGGCTGCGCCGCGAGAGCCGGCGGGTGGACGCGCGCGCCGAGCTGGCCCGGGCGCTCGAGATGCTCCAGGCCATGGGCGCTGACGGCTTCGCCGAGCGGACCCGCCGCGAGCTGGCCGCCACCGGGGCGAGCGTGCGCAAGCGCACCGCCGAGACCACCAACGACCTGACCGCGCAGGAGGCGCAGATCGCCCGGCTCGCCCGCGAGGGGCTGTCGAACCAGGAGATCGGCGCCCAGCTGTTCATCAGCCCACGCACCGTCGAGTGGCACCTGCGCAAGGTCTTCGGCAAGCTCGGCATCAGCTCGCGACGCCAGCTACGCGGCGCCTCCATCAAGTGACGTCCTCTCCGCTCGATGGGACGGAGATCCCCTCCACGCTGTGTGTAGGACACGCGGCGTCCAGGTGGGTTGCCGCTTCCTTGCGCGCCGCCGGCACGGGTGTCGGTCTTACGCATCCTTGACGATCGTGACCGAACTCGGGGCCGCGGGCAGCCGTCGGGACCACCGCACCGCAATGTCGCCGATCTTCGGCAAGCGCAGTCGTCCGTTTCCGAGCACCTTGAAGTGGGCGTTGGCGGTGAATCGGATCGCCTGCCGGCTGTCTCCGCGCGACCTGAACCGTGGCGCGGAGATCCTGGGCCCCGACGCTCACCGGCGCTCGTGGGCTTCTCGGCGTGCGCGTAGCGCGTCATTGAAAACGACTCGCGCGCACCCGAACGCCCTCGCCAACATGATCCGCTGACCGGGCGCCGGGTAAACGCGATAGTGGTGACGAAGGTGCACACCATCATCAACAACATTGAGTTCGTGCCCGGGCGCATCGCTCGGAACCTCGACGATTGGTCCAGCAGGGCTGTCACCCGTGCGCTGACAGCCGGGGGACCGGTCCGTTTTCCGCCGGCGCCTTCCGGTCGTACCCATGGAAAAGCGACCGGTCGCCCGCCTCCCACGCCTCGCGCAGCCCGGGTTTGCCCAGGTCCCAGTCGGGTCGGACCTCCCGGGTCGCCGCCCGCAGGTCGAGCCAGAGGTCGTCGACCGAGGGCCGGCCCCAGAACCAGTACCCGTTGTAGATCGTGTGCACGACCAGGCCGGGCTTGAGCACCAGGGTGTGCGGGATCATCGGGTCGTTCTCGGGGTCGGTGTACTCCTGGATGTCCAGGTCGCGCTGCACGGTGCGGCCCGGGTCGGACAGGAACGGCCACTGCGCGCCCACCGAGGCGCGGAACTCCTGGATCGTGTGGTGGTCGTCGGTGGCGATCGTCACGATCTGGGTGTACGCCACGGCGATCTTGGGATAGAAGGCGGCGAGCGCCAGGTGCTGCTGGTGCTCCTTGGGGCAGTAGTGCCCGCGGGCCAGGGTGAGGATCATCGGGTCGCGGCCCTGCAGCTCACTGAGCCGGCGCAGCTCGCCGGTGTGGTCGGGCAGCTCGTAGTCGGGAAAGATCCCGCCCGGAACGATGTCGGATCTCATGGGCCCACTGTCCCGCCCCCGGGCCCGGTATCGAACCAGTGTTTTTCCCTGGGGCGAAGCCCGGCCCGTGCATGACAACGTGATCCCGCAGGCAACCACAGCGCAGAAGAGGTGTTCTGAGAGATGGACTACAAACTCGAGGTCATCGTCATTCCCGTCGCCGACGTCGACCGGGCGAAGGAGTTCTACACGGGCCTCGGATGGCGACTGGACGCCGACTTCGCGACCGACGACAAGTTCCGGGTGATCCAGCTGACCCCGCCCGGCTCGCTCGCCTCGGTGATCTTCGGCAGCGGCCTGAGCAACGCTGCGCCGGGCAGCTCGCAGGGCCTGCACCTGGTGGTCGAGGACGTGGTGGCGGCCCGCGCGGAGCTGGCCGGCAAGGGCGTCGACGTCAGCGAGGTGTTCCACGACGCGGGCGGCGTCTTCCACCACGCCGGCGCCGACGGCCGTGTCGACGGGCCGGACCCGGAGCGCAGGAGCTACTCGTCGTTCGCCTCGTTCAGCGACCCGGACGGCAACGGCTGGGTCCTGCAGGAGATCACCAAGCGTCTCCCGGGCCGCTGAGCATGCCCGACTACGACGTGATCGTGCTGGGCGCGGGCGCGCCCGGCGAGCACTGCGTCGGTGACCTCGTCGACGGCGGCCTGCGGGTCGCCGTCGTCGAGCAGCGTCTGGTCGGCGGCGAGTGCTCCTACTACGCCTGCATCCCGTCCAAGACGCTGCTGCGGCCGGGCGAGGCGGTGCACGAGGCGCGCGAGGCCGCCGCCACCGCCGAGGTCGACGTCGCGGCCGCGCTGGCCTGGCGCGACTTCATGGTGTCCGACCACAACGACGCGGGCGCCGTCCGCTGGCTGACCGACAACAACGTCGACCTGATCCGCGGGCACGGCCGTCTGGCCGGTCCGGGCGCGGTCGAGGTCGACGGCGTCCGCTACACGGCCGAGCACGTTGTGCTGTCGACCGGCTCCGACCCGGCGTTCCCGCCGGTGCCAGGGCTGGCCGAGCTCGACGGCGTCTGGACCAACCGCGAGGCCACCTCGATGACGGAGGTGCCGCGGCGCCTGCTGGTGCTCGGTGGCGGTCCGGTCGGGGTCGAGCTGGCCCAGGCGGTGCGGCGCCTCGGCGGCGAGGTGGTGGTCGTGCAGCACGGCGCGCGCCTGCTCGATCGCGAGCCGGCGGCGCTGGGCGATGCGCTGGCCGAGGTGCTGCGGCGAGACGGCATCGAGATCATTCTGGGCGTACGGGCGACCGCCGCGCGCCAGGACGGCGACGACTACGTGCTCGTCCTCGACGACGGCCGGGAGCTTCGGGGCGACCGTCTCCTGGTCGCGACCGGCCGCAAGATCCGCATCGACGACCTGGGCCTGGAGACGGTGGGAATCCAGGGCGGACCGCGGGGCATCCCGCACGACGCCCGGCTGCGGGCGGCCGAGAACCTCTGGGTGGTCGGCGACGCCACCGGGAAGTTCCTGCTCACCCACGTCGGCAAGTACCAGGGCGAGGTGGTGGCGTCGAACATCCTCGGCGAGGTGCGCGAGGCAAACTACGAGGCGGTGCCGCGGGTGACGTACACCGACCCGCAGGCCGCCGCGGTGGGCACGTCCGAGGCCGCGTTCAGCGGCACCGCGAAGCTGAACGAGATCGCCAAGACCGAGACGTACACCCGCGAGTACGCCGAGTCGAACGGCTTCCTCACGCTGCTCAGCGACGGCGAGCGCCTCGTCGGGGCGTACGCGTTCGGGCCGGAGGCGGGTGAATGGCTGCAGCAGGCCACCGTCGCGATCCGGGCGCACGTGCCGATCGACGTGCTGCGGGACACCATTCAGCCGTTCCCCACGTTCTCCGAGATCTTCGTGGGGGCGCTGAAGGCGCTGCGGGCGGACATCAAGAAATGACCACCACCCCGCTGCGCAGCCGCGTCGGCGAAGCCCTCATCGCGGCGACCGTCCTGGCGTCGATGGTCGGCTTCCTCGACGCGAACGTGGTCAACGTCGCGGTGCCGGCGATCGGCCGCGACCTGGGCGCCGGGGTGGCCGGCCTGCAGTGGGCGCTGACCGGGTACCTCCTGACCGTGGCCGCGTTGCTGCTGCTCTCGGGGGCGCTCGCCGACCACTTCGGCCGGCGGCGGATCCTGATCATCGGGCTGCTGGCGATGCTCGGCTCGTCGGTGCTGTGCGCGGTGGCGCCGACGATCGGGGTGCTCGTCGCCGCCCGGGTGCTGCAGGGCGCCGGCGCCGCGATGGTGGTGCCGACCAGCCTCGCCCTGCTCAACGGCACGCTGCGGGTCGAGGACCGGGCGCGCGGCATCGGGCTCTGGGCGGGACTGGCCACGATCGGCACCACCGTCGGCCCGTACGCCGGTGGCTGGCTGGTCGACCACGCCGGCTGGCGCTGGATCTTCCTGCTGAACGTGCCGCTGATCCTGCTGGCCCTGCTCGCGCTGCGCTGGGTGCCGGAGACGTCCGACGAGCCCCGGCCCCTCTCGCTCGACGCGGCCGGCGCGATCCTGGCGATCCTCGGCATCGGCGGCGTGATCTTCGCGCTCACCCGGGGCGCGGAGTCCGGCTGGGCCGACGCCGCGGTGGTCGTCACCGGGATCGTCGGGGTGGCGGCGCTCGTCGCGCTCACCCCGGTCGAGCGGCGGGTGAAGGCGCCGATGGTGCGGCTGTCGCTGTTCAAGTCCCGCCAGTTCGACGCGATCAACGTGACCACCGTGCTGTTCTACGGCGCGCTCGCGGCCGGCGGATACCTGCTGGTCCTCCAACTGCAGCTGGTGCTCGGCTACTCGGCCGCCGAGGCCGGCGCCGCCGCGATCCCCAACTCGATCGTGTTCCTCGCGCTGTCACCGATCAGCGGCGCCCTGGTGCCCCGGATCGGGCCGCGCTGGCTGATGGTGGCGGGGATCGTCGCGGTGGCGGCCGGGTTCGCGTGGATTTCCCAGGCAAATGCCGGTGACACATACGCCTCCGCGATCCTTCCCGGTGTGCTGCTCCAGGGTCTCGGCCTCGGACTGGCCGTGACCCCGCTGACCGCCGCCGTGCTGGCCGCGGTCGACGACGCCGACCTGGGCGAGGCCTCGGCCGTCAACGACGCCGCCTCCCGGGTCGGCGCGGTCCTCGCCGTCGCGGCCGTCCCGCTGCTGATCGGCGCCGGTGGCGGAGATCTCGCGAACGCCCTCGTCGACGGCTTCCGGCCCGCCATGCTAGTGCTCGCGGTCGTCTGCGTGCTCTCCGCGGTGGTCACCGCCGTGTTCGTCTCCGATCGCCGGGCCGCCGTCGCGGCGCCCCCGATTCCCGCGCCCGCGCCGCACCACGGCTGCGCGCTTCCCGCCACCACCTCCCTGGGGGTCAGACAATGAGCAAGCTGGATGGACAGACGGTCGTCGTGCTCGGCGGCAGCGCCGGCATGGGGCTGGAAACGGCACGTCTCGCCCGGGCCGAGGGCGCCGAAGTGGTGATCACGGGCCGGAACGCGGATCGGCTGAAGGAGGCCGCGGCGGACGTGGACGCGCTGAGCACCGCGGCGTTCGACGCTACCGACCCCGTACAGCTGCAGGGATTCTTCGACGATTTTCCCGGGCCGATCGATCACGTTTTCGTGACGGCGGGCGGACCGTATTACGGGCTGCTCAAGGATCTCGACCTCGAGGAAGCGCGGCGGCACGTCGGAATGGAGCTGACTTTGCCGCTGTACATCGGGCGGGCGGCGATCGGAAAGGTGCGGGGTTCGCTCACGTTCATCGGTGGGACCGGCGCCCGGCAGGTGGCGCCCGGACTGACCGTCACATCGGCGATGACGAATGCACAGCCGTCGCTGATCGCGGGGCTCGCGCTGGAGATCGCGCCGATCCGGGTCAACCTGATCGCGGCCGGTTTCGTGGACACGCCGCTGTCGGCCCGGCTGCTCGGCGACGACCTGGAGAAAAGGCGGCAACAATTGCGGGACACGCTGCCGATCGGGCGGGTCGTCGGGCCGGCCGACGTCGCCGCGCTGGCCGTGCATCTGATGACGAATACCGCGCTGACCGGCGCGACCTATGACATC
Source organism: Actinoplanes sp. CA-142083 (assembly GCF_050942195.1). Classification (NCBI taxonomy): domain Bacteria; kingdom Bacillati; phylum Actinomycetota; class Actinomycetes; order Micromonosporales; family Micromonosporaceae; genus Actinoplanes; species Actinoplanes sp. CA-142083. The sequence continues at coordinate 3,467,221 of NZ_CP192076.1, read as the reverse complement.
GACGGCGGCCAGCAGTTTGTGCCGAAAGGGTGAGCTCGGTTCCGATCGCGTCCCATGCGCTGCTCTCCGACTGCCATTCGGCGGCGCTGGTGACCTCCGACGGGTCGGTCGACTGGATGACCTGCCCGCGGTTCGATAGCCCTTCCTTGTTCGGGCGAATGCTCGATTCCTCGGCCGGGCACTGGTCTTTGACTCCCCGCGCGATTTTGTCGGTTTCCCGGCGCTATCTTTCGCGGACTTTGGTTCTGGAAACGACCTTTACTTGCTCGTCGGGGGTTCTCGTTCTGACCGATGCGCTCGCCATGGGGCAAGGGAATCGCGGGCACGCTCTGGGGCGAGGGGCGCCGCACCTGCTCGTACGCCGCTGTGGGGTTTTGTCCGGATTTATCGAGTTATCGATGGAATATGCGCCGCGACCGGAATATGGGCTGCTGCGGCCTCTCCTGTCGTCCGTGGACGGCGGGGTGACCGCTCGCGGCGGGGCGGAATGGCTGGTGCTGTCGTCGCCGGTGCCGCTGACCCTGACCGGCTCGACGGGTGTCGCGGAGTTTCGGATGTCCGCCGGCGACACGTACGCCTTCGGCCTGCACCGCTCCACGCTGGAGGAGACGCCCGCCCACATCTGGGACCAGGCTGACCTGCTCGCGCGGCTCGACGAGACGGCCGAGGCGTGGCGGTCGTGGTCGGCGCTGCACCAGAACTACGAGGGTCCGTGGCGGGAGCTCGTGCACCACAGCGGCCGCGTCCTGCAGGGCCTGACGTTCCAGCCGAGCGGCGCGATCGTCGCGGCCGCCACCACGTCGCTGCCCGAGGAGGTGGGCGGCTCACGCAACTGGGACTACCGCTACTCGTGGGTGCGCGACGCCAGCTTCACCATGGAGGCCCTCTGGGTCGCCGCCTGCCCCGACGAGGTCAGCGACTTCTTCGCCTTCATGACCACCGCCGCAGCGGGCGCCGTCGAGCCCCTGCAGATCATGTTCGGCGTCGGCGGCGAGCACGACCTGTCCGAGCGCACCCTGCCGCACCTGGCGGGCTGGCGCGACTCGGCCCCCGTCCGGATCGGCAACGGCGCGTGGCAACAAGCCCAGATCGACGTGTACGGCGAACTGCTGGATGCCGCTTTCTTGCTGGCCGACAAGATCACCGACATGGACGAGGACATGCGCGCCTTCCTGGTGGCCCTCGCCGACACCGCCGCGAACCGCTGGCGCGACCCCGACCAGGGAATCTGGGAGGTGCGCGGCGAGCCCCGGCACTTCCTCTACTCCAAGGTGATGTGCTGGGTGGCCCTGGACCGCGCCCTCAAACTCGCTGACCGCCTCTCCGCCGCCGATCACGTGCCCTTCTGGAAGGCTGCCCGCGACGAGATCTGGCAGAAGGTGATTTCCGAGGGCTGGCACCCCGAAGCCGGCGCCTTCACCCAGTATTTCGGCGGCGACACCCTCGACGCGTCGGCCCTGATGATGCCGATCGTCGGCTTCCTACCGGCCGACGACCCGCGCGTGCTGGCCACCATCGACGCGATCGCCACCCGCCTGACCGATTCGCGAGGGCTGGTCTACCGCTACCGCGCCGAGTCCGGCGTGGACGGCGTCGCCGGCGGCGAGGGCACGTTCCTGCTGTGCACGTTCTGGCTCGCCCAGGCGCTGGCGATGGCCGGCCGCGTCGCCGAGGCCCGCGAGGTGTTCGAGCGGGCGGCGTCCTACGCCAACGACGTGGGCCTGCTGGCCGAGGAGATCGACCCGGCCACGGGCGAGCTGCTGGGCAACTTCCCGCAGGCGTTCAGCCACATCGGGCTCGTCAACGCGGCATGGGCCATCACCAAGGCCGTCCAGCAGCCGTGAAAACGGTCATCTGAATTGGCACACGTCTATACAAGAAACCCTTGGGATCTGTTTGTGCACGCTTGAGTGGTTCCAGACTTCCCTCGCGCCACACGGTGTCACTCCACCGAGACACCGGTGGCCGGAGGTGGAGCATGGCACCACAGAAAGAGTCCCGTGCGGTCAGCCGCCGCACCTTCCTCGCAAGCGTAGGAGCCGGCACCGCGGGCGCGCTCGCGGTGGGGCCGGTCTGCGCCATGGCCGGCCCCGCGGCAGCGGCCCACGCCGCCGCCGTCCCCGCCAACCGCTTCGGCCGGATCTTCACCGACCTGCCGCCGTTCCTTCCCGTGGTCGACCAGCGCCGGCACGACGCCCTGGTCGACATGGGCCGGACCGGCGGCCTGCTGGACGCCCGGGACAACCTGGCCGCCGGGCCGATCCTGCTGATCACCGATCCGGCGCTCAGCGCGAACAACCAGGACAACCCCACCATGACGGCCGGCGTCACGTTCCTCGGCCAGTTCCTCGACCACGACATGACCTTCGACGCGACGTCGGCGCTCGGCGTGCCCACCGCGCCCGAGCAGTCGCCGAACGCCCGCACGCCCGCCCTCGACCTGGACTCCGTCTACGGCGGCGGGCCGACCACCCATCCGCAGCTGTACGAGGCCGACCGCATCCACCTGCGCATCGAGTCGGGTGGCCTCTTCGAGGACCTGCCGCGGTCGGCCGACGGCACGGCGATCATCGCCGACCCGCGCAACGACGAGAACCTGATGATCGCCGGCCTGCAGGCCGCGTTCATCCTCTTCCACAACCGGGTGGTGGATCAGCTCGCCGCCCAGGGCGTGCCGACGGCGCAACGCTTCGCGCAGGCCCGTCAGCTGGTCACCTGGCACTACCAGTGGATCATCGTGCACGACTTCCTGCCGCAGACCATCGGCACGGCCGCCGTGCAGGACATCTTCACCAACGGGCGCAAGTGGTACCGGCCCGAGCCGGGACCGGCGTACATCCCGGTGGAGTTCCAGGGCGCGGCGTACCGCTTCGGGCACAGCCAGGTGCGTCCGTCGTACCGGGCCAACCTCGCCGGCAATCCCGACGGCAGCGCGTTCTTCGGCTTCATCTTCGACCCGGGCGGCGAGGGCCAGGCCGACCCGGTGGACCTGCGCGGCGGGCGGCGGGCGCGCCGCCGCTTCATCGGCTGGCAGACGTTCTTCGACTTCGGCGACGGACAGGTACGGCTGAACAAGCGCATCGACCGCCGGATCTCCACCCCGCTGTTCCGGCTGCCGCTCGGCACCATCCCGGACGGCGCCCCGCCGGTCTCGCTGCCCCAGCGCAACCTGTTGCGACAGGTCACCTGGTCGTTGCCGGCCGGGCAGCGGATAGCCCAGACGATGGGCTTCGAGATGCTGCATCTGCAGGAACTGGCAGGGTATGGGGTGGCCTTGGAGAACCAGACGCCGCTCTGGTACTACGTGCTCGCCGAGGCGGAGATGCTCGCCTCCGGCCTGCACCTCGGGCCGGTCGGCGGCCGGATCGTCGGCGAGGTCTTCGCCGGCCTGCTGGAACTCGACCCGGGGTCGTACGTCAGCGCCAACCCGCAGTGGCGGCCGACGCTGGCGGCCGCCGTGCCGGGCTCCTTCCACATGACCGATCTGTTGCGGTTCGCGAGGGTGGATCCGGCCAGCCGGGGACAGTGATCACTGGTGATGGTCAGATAGAGCGTGAGGCGCGGGTCGCCGGCCGGCCGTCGTCGGCTGGGCCGGAGCGGGTGAAGCGGGCCAAAGTGCGCTGCCGCAACGCGAAAGCCTCCTTGGCCGCGTCGCGCAGGCCGGCGACCAAAGGCGAGCGGGAATGACGGGCCCATGGCACGGGGACCTCGGTGGTGCCGTACTTCTCCTTGTAGGAATTGCCCCCCACGAAGTCGAACTCGGTGACTCCCCGCTCGCGCGCCCACCGAAGCGCATGCCAGATCAATGCCTCGTTGGGGCGCAGGTGCTGATCGGGGCGATAGGAAGCCCCACCCCAGAAGTACATGGTGCGGTGGTACCAGGGCAGGACCGCCGTGGCGATGCAGCGGCCCTCGGGGTCGCGGGCGCGCAGCAGCAGGATGCGGCCGGACGGCTCGAGATTGCGGATCAACTGGCGGACCCGGTCGATCGAATAGGTCGGGACGAGATTTTGTTTGGCGAAAACGTCGCGTAACTGATCGTAGAAATCGTCGGCGAATGTGGGGTCCTCGTGGGCCTCTTCGATGATCACGCCGCTGCGGGAGGCCTTGCGGATATTGCGGCGGCAGGCCGATGCCATCGCGCCGAACAACTGATCTTCGGACGGGGAGAGATCGATGACGGCGGTCGGGGCGTCGGCCCAGCGCATGCCGAGGCCATCGAGATCGCCGGGAGTGGCGAAGCGGTCGCGGACCTCGAGGTGCGCGCAGCCCAGCTGACCGAAGGCGAACGCCGGAAGCGCCGCCAGGGCGGCATGCCGGGACACCCCCGGAAGCAGGTTGAAGCCCAGGTAGGAGGTGGTCCAGCCGGCCATCGGGCTGCCCAGGATGCGCAGGCCGAAGCGCTTCGTGATCAGGCCGGTGAAATGACCGACGGTCGCGGCGCCGTCATGGACGGTGGCCAGCACGGGCTCGGCCCGCTGGGCCTCGGCGACGAAGCGCAGCCACGGCGGCGTGTGGAAGAGCAGGCGATCCGCGTACGCCTCGCGCTCGCGCCACAGCGACGCGGAGGGCTCGGCCCGTCGCAACTCCAGCATCAGTTCCCCCGGGGAAAATTGTCGTCCTGGCCGGATGATGCGCCGCCGCTCGCCCATTCCGCAAGGACCGTTCGGGCGCGATTAATTGAATATGAATTTCCCTCGCATTCCATATGACAATTGCTACTGACGCGACCGGCCACGCATTTGTCAGCCTGGAAACATGCGGTCGCCGACCCCGATCCAACGACGTCTGAACGAGCTCGGGCTGCGCAGCCGCCTGCGGCAACGGCCACGGCTGCAGGGCCGGATCCTGGCCCCGGCCGGCGCGCGCAAGCGGCTGCCGGCCACCGCGGGCCTGTACTTCCCCTTCTACCACGACGTGCTCCCGGAATACGCGTCCGGCCTGCGCCGTCACCTCGCCGCGTTCGCGGAGCTCGGCCCGCTGGTCTCCTGGGACGCGGCGCTCGAAGTGCTCACCGGCGGGCGCCGGCTGGACGGCCCGATGTTCTGCCTCTCCTTCGACGACGGCCACGCGAGCTGGCGGGACGTGGTCGCCCCGATCCTGGCCGAGCGGAACGTTCCGGCCACCTTCTTCGTCACCACCGCCCTGATCGGGCAGCCCGGCAACCTCTCCTGGGCCGACTGCCGCGATCTGCTGGCGGCCGGCCACACCTTCGGCTCGCACACGATCACCCATCCGCGGCTCGCCGACTGCGACGACGAGGCCGCCGTGCGGGAGATCGCCGATTCGAGGACCGAGCTCGAGGACGAGCTCGGCACCGCGATCAGGGACTTCGCCGCGCCGTACGGGAATCCCGCCGTCGACGTCGGAAGGCGTGAGGTGACCGCGGCGCGCGAGTCCGGCTATCGCAGTTTCGCCACGACGCTGCGGCCGGCCATGCGTGTCGGCGACTCTCCGATGTGGATTCATCGGCAGGGGCTGCACCCGGCGTGGCCGCTGCTGGCAGTCAGGACACGGGTTCATGAGTGACACGCGCATCTTCCTGTCGCCGCCCGACGTCAGCGACGTCGAGCGCAAGCTGCTGCTGGAAGCCTTCGACTCCAACTGGGTGGCGCCGGTCGGTCCCGACCTCGACGCGTTCGAGACCCAGGTGGCCGAGCTGGTCGGCGTGCGCCATGCGGTGGCCCTCGCCAGCGGCACCGCGGCCCTGCACCTCGCGCTCGTGGCGGCCGGCGTGCGCCGCGGCGACACCGTGCTGGTCCCCTCGTTCACCTTCGCCGCCACCGCGAACGCGGTGATGTATCTGGGCGCCCGCCCGGTCTTCCTCGACTCGACCCCGGAGAGCTGGAACGTCGACCCGGCGCTGGTCGCCCAGGAGCTGCGCGCCCGGGCCGGCGCCGGCCAGCTCCCCCGCGCGGTGGTCGCGGTCGACATGTACGGCCAGTGCGCCGACTATCAGCCCCTGCTCGACGCCTGTGACCGCTACGGCGTAGCGCTCATCGAGGACGCCGCCGAGGCGCTGGGCGCGTCCTACCGCGGCAGGCCGGCCGGCTCGTTCGGGCTCGCCGGCGTGCTGTCCTTCAACGGCAACAAGATAATCACCACCGGCGGGGGCGGCATGCTGCTCACCGACGACCCCCGGGTGGCCACCACGACCCGGCATCTCGCGACCCAGGCCCGCGAGCCGGTCCCGCACTACGAGCACCGCACGGTCGGCTACAACTACCGCCTGTCCAACCTGCTTGCCGCGGTCGGCCGCGGCCAGGTGCAGCGGCTGGCCGAGATGATCGCCGCCCGGCGCGAGACCGCCCGCTACTACCACGAGGCGCTCGGCGACCTGCCCGGCCTCACCTTCATGCCGGTGGCGCCCTACGGCGAGCCGAACTGGTGGCTGACCTGCCTGCTGGTCGACCCGGAGAAGTTCGGCGCCGACCGCGACCAGCTGCTCGCGCGCCTGGCGCGGCACAACATCGAGGCCCGGCCGGCCTGGAAGCCGATGCACCTGCAGCCGGTCTTCCAGGACTGCGTGATGCGCGGCGGCGAGGTCAGCGCCGGCCTCTTCCGCCGCGGGCTGTGCCTGCCGAGCGGCTCGGCGCTCACCGAGCACGACCGGGAACGCGTCGTCGAGGCCGTGCGGGAGGGCTGAGCATTGCGCATCGTCTACATCCACCAGTACTACTGCAATCCGGGGATGACCGGCGGGATCCGCTCCTACGAGCAGGCGCGGCGGCTCGTCGCGCGCGGCCACACGGTCGACGTCATCACCACCGACATCGGCGGCGGCCCCAGACGGGTCACCGTGGACGACGGCGTCACCGTGCATTGGTTCCCCATCCCGTACTCGAATCACATGTCCTATGCCCGCCGCCTGCGCGCCTTCGGTGAGTTCATGGTGCTCGCCGCGGCGAAAGCCGCGCGGCTCGACGCCGATCTGGTCTTCGCCACCAGCACGCCTCTGACGGTCGCGGTGCCCGGCGTCATCGCCGCGAAGCTGCGCCGCGTGCCGTTCGTCTTCGAGGTGCGCGACCTGTGGCCGGAGGTCCCGATCGAGATGGGCGCGCTGCGTCATCCGCTGGCGCGCAGGCTGGCCTGCGGTCTCGCGAACTTCGCCTACCGCAACGCCACCGAGGTGGTCGCGCTTTCCCCGGGCATGGCGGCGGGCGTGACCGCCCGCCGGCCACAAACCAAGGTCACGATGATCCCCAACGCCGCGGATTTGGAGCTGTTCCAGGGAGTACGGCCGGAAGCGGTGCGAGCCTTCCGCGAGGAGCACCGGTGGCTGGACGACCGGCCGCTGATCGTCTACACCGGAGCTCTGGGCGCCGTGAACGGGGTCGAATACCTCGTGCGGGCCGCGCGCCGGATGCGCGAGCTCGACCCGGAGATCCAGGTGCTCATCGTCGGGCACGGCAAGGAATGGGAGTCGACCAAGGCCCTCGCCGCCGCGCACGGGCTGCTCGACACGACCGTGCACATGTGGGAAAAGGTCCCCAAGGCCGACCTGCCGGTGATTCTCGGCGCCGCGACGATGTCGTCGAGCTTCGTGCGGCCGATCCGCGCTCTGTGGGACAACTCGGCCAACAAGTTCTTCGACGCGCTCGCCGCCTCCCGGCCCATCGCCGTCAACTACGGCGGCTGGCAGGCCGACCTGCTGCGCGAGACCGGCGCCGGGCTGGTGCTCGACCCGAGCGACGCCGACGAGGCCGGCAAGCTGCTCGCCGACCGGCTGCGCGACGCCGACTGGCTGCGCCGGGCCCGCGAGGCCGCGCACCGCCTGGCCGTCGAGCGCTTCTCCCGCGATCTGCTCTTCGACCAGTTCGAACAGGTGCTGACCCGGGCGGAGGACCGCGTTGGAGCTGCGTGAGTATGTGCGTGCCTGCCGGCGCCGATGGCCCTGGCTGCTCGTCCCGGTGCTGATCGCGGCGGGCGTGGCGGCCGGGCTGTCGCTGTCCTCGCCGCCGGCCTACCGGTCGTCGATGGTCCTGTTCATCACCACCGGCACCGGCGACCCGGACGCCAAGGCGAGCCGGCTCAACTCGTACATCGCGCTGCTCACCGGCCCGCGGGTGGCCTCGAACGTGGTCAGCAAGATCGGCCCGCCGCTGACCGCCGACGAGGTGCGCGCGAGCCTCTCGGCGCAGGTGCAGGACGGCACCGACCTGCTTGTGGTCACCGCCACCGACCCGGACGCCGCCCGCAGCCGGCAGATCGTCACCACCGCCACCAACGCGCTCGTCGTCCTGGCCAAGCAGCTCGACCCGCCGAGCCCCGCCGCGGCCGACGGGCCGAAGCCGTCGGTCACCGTCGCCCAGGACCCGGTGACCACCCGCGAGCCCAGCAACCTGGTGCGCAACCTCGGTTTCGCGTCCGTGCTCGGCCTGCTGGTCGGCGCGATCGCGGTCGCCGTGCGGGAGGCCACCCGCAAGACCGTGAGCGACGAGGACGACCTGCGCCGGCTCGGCCTCGGCGCGGTCGGCGTCATCTCGATCGGCCGCTCGTCGGGTCTGCCCGGCGAGGCGCTGGCCGAGGGCTTCCGGCGACTGCGCAGCCTGCTCCCCGAGACGGATCGGGGATCGCGCGGCTCCTCGCTGATGCTGGCCGGCAGCCACGCCAAGGAGGGCACCACGGCGGTCGCCTGCGGACTCGCCATCGCGATGGCCGAGACGGGCTCGCGGGTGGTGCTGGTCGACGCGAACCTGCGTACCCCGGGCGTGGGCCGCTATCTGGCGCTGGACGCCGGGCCCGGGCTGGCCGACGTGCTGGCCGGCCGGGCGTCGGTGCGGGAGGTGCTGCGCGACTCGCTCGACGGGCGGCTCACCGTGGTGCCGTGCGGGATGCCCGCGGCCGACCCGGGCGAGCTGCTCGCCTCGCCGCGGCTCGGCGCCGCGGTCCGGGCGCTCACCGAGACCTTCGACGTCGTGCTGGTGGACGCGCCGCCGCTGCACGGCGTGGCCGACGGCGTGGTGCTGAGCAAGGTGACCGACAGCTCGCTGCTGGTGGTGCGGGCCAACCGGACGCCGGTCGCGGACGTCCAGCGCTCGAAGGACCTCCTCGAGCGGGTCGGGGCCAAGCTGGCCGGGGCGGTCCTCAACGCGCTGCCGCGCAAGCTGCCGAGCGGGACCGGCTGGCACAAGGACCGGGCCGCGGTTCCCGGCGCGGGTGGGCTCGGGCTGGTCACCGGGGACGGCGAGGCCGCCGAGACGATGGTCATCACGCCGGATCCGGGTCCGGTCAGCGGGCGGGCGCGGGTGAACAAGCCGCGCGGTCAGGCCACGGTGGTCACCATCCGGCCGGACGGGACACCCGAGCCGGAAAACCTGCCGGTACAGAGCAAGCAAGCGCAGAACGATGACGCAGGCGACTGAGAGACGCGACCCGATCGGCTGGCTCGGCGAGCGGCTGCGCGAGCCCTACGTCCAGCTGGTCGCGTCGCAGCTTCTCATCGGCGTGGTGGCGCTGGCCGCGAACATCATGATGGTGCGGGCGCTCACCCCCGCCCACCGCGGCGAGGTCGCGCTCCTGCTGCAGGTCGTCTATCTGGCCACCCAGGCGCTGCTGCTGGGCACCGAGCGCAGCTTCGTGGCGGCCTACCACGAGGTGCCGCCGGCCACGGCGGTACGGCTCTACGGACGCCTGCTCGTGGCGCCGGCGCTGCTCGGCGTGGCCGCCGCGGCGGCGTACGCGATGATCGCACCCAGCCGGCTCACCCCCGGCCCGGTCGTGATCGCCTTGGTGACCATTTTCGCGATCGTCGAGGCGGCCAGCCTCGCGAGCCGCTCGGTCGCGATCGCGGCCGGGCGCGTGCACGATTTCCTGGCCTCGCGTGTCATCGAGTCGATCCTGCTGCTCGCCGTCATGGCCGTGCTGTTCCTGGCCCGGGTGGACAGCCCCGAATTGTGGCTCGGCTCCTACATCGTCGCCTGCCTCGCGCCCACGCTCGGCTACGTCATCTACTGGCTGCGGATGCCCGGCGGCGGCGTCAGCGACGAGAACCGGCTCGTGCGGCGCCAGGGCGTCGCGCTGTTCCCGGCCGCCATCTCCAACATGGCGATGCTGCGCTCCGACCGGCTCGCCCTGCCCGCGCTGGCATCGACCACCGCGCTCGGCCTCTACACCGCCGTCGCCACCATGACCGAGCTGCTGGCCTGGCCGCTGCGCGCCTACGCCGACTCGCGGCTGGGCCGCTGGCGGGCCGCGCACCGCGACGGGAAGCTGCGCACCCGGCCGATCGTGGTCGCCGCGGCGCTCTACGTGCTCGTGGTCGCGCCGATCGTGGCCGGCGGCCTCTACCTGCTGATCGTGCCGGTCTTCGGCGAGGACTACGCGCCCGCCAAGGCCGTCGTGCTGCCGCTGGTGCTCGCGGCCGGGCTCTACGCGCTCTCCCGGATCAGCCTCGGCCTGCTGGTCGCGAAGGGCCACGGCACGCTGGTGTCGGCCGCCGAGATCGCCGGGTTCGTGGTGAGCTTCGCCTGCTACCTGCTGCTGATCCCCGCGCACGGCATCGCCGGCGCGGCCTGGGGTTCGCTGATCGGCTACGGCGCCGGGCTGGTCTTCGCGCTCGTCATCACCCGGTTCGCGGGTGACCGGCTATGAGCCGCCGCGTCTTCCTCGCGCCCGCGCTGGTGCTGATGCTGGTCGCGATCGGCGGCCGGTTCACGCTCGACCGGGCCGGCTTCCCCGACCTCGCCTGGGTCGACCTGCGCGTGATCGGGCTGGCCGCGGCGCTCGCCGTGCTCGTGGTCGACATCGCCCGCCGCCCCCGGATCGCCGTCGGCCAGGAGCGCCGCGAGGGCTGGCTCATCGCGACCGTGCTGTTCTTCCTCTATCAGATCGCCTCGGGCCTGTGGGCGCCGTCGGCCGCCCGGGTCGGCCCGCAGACGCTCGATCTAGTGTTGATGGCCGCGCTGACCGTCGCCTTCTACCTGTACGCGATCGGCGACCCGGAGTCGGTCGTGCGCACCACGTTCTGGCTGTTCTACGCGGCCGGGATCGTCTTCGCGCTGGCCGCCATCTTCATCAACGGCCCCGGCGAGCAGGGCCGGTATTCGGCCTTCGGCGGCGGCCCCAACGTCTTCGTCCGGATCCAGATCCTCGGCATCATCGCCGCGATCGCGCTGTATCTGCACTACCGTCGCTTGTGGATTCTCGGGGCGGTGCCACTGTTCCTGCTAGCCGCGGTGCTCTCCGGTTCGCGGGCGGGCCTGCTGGCCGGGGCCGCGGTCGGCGCGGCCGCCTTGCTGAGGCTGCGGCACCGGCTGCGGGCCGCGCCGGTCGTCGCGGCCGGCGTCGGGCTCGTCGTGGCGGCCGGGATCGCCTGGCAGTTCGCGCCGCCGGCGTTCACCAGCCTGTTCCAGGAGCGGTTCGTCGAGCAGACCGTGCAGGACCACTACCTCTCCGACCGCACCAGCATCTGGCAGGCCGCCGGGAAGCTCGCCGTCGACCATCCCGTCCTCGGCACCGGGCTGGACGGCTTCTACGGCACGATCGGCGTCAACCAGGGCGTCGAGTACCCGCACAACTACCTGCTCGGCGTCGCCGCCGAGGGCGGGCTCATCGGAATCGGCCTGCTGATCACCGCGATCGTGCTCTGGGCCGGCACCATCCGCGGTCACCGGGGAACCGGCTTCGCCGCCTCCGCCGCCGTCTTCGTGGCCCTCAGCAGCCTGTTCTCCGGCGACTACTACGACGCCCGGCTCGCGTGGCTGTTCGCCGCGCTGGCCGCCGCGGCCGCGGTCGTCCCTTCGCGAAAGCTGGTCCTGACATGACCACCCGGCGGAGCTTCCTCACGCTCGGCGTCGCGGCCGCGGCGCTGGCCGCCTGCGGGCACGACAAGGACGTCCCGGCCATGATGACGCCGCTGCCGGCCGAGCCGGCCTCGCCGCCGCCGACCGCCAAGCTCCGCACGGTCGCCGACTGGACGAACGTCTTCATGCAGAGCTGGGACTACCAGTACGCGAACAGCACGCCGATGTCGAAGTCGCCGGACAGCTGGGACCACTACGACCTGTCCTACTCCGTCGACTCGTGCGTCGCGATGTACCGGGCGACCCGCGAGAACCGCTACCTCGACCGCGCGCTGCAGTTCGTGGAGAACGTCGCCACCGCGGCGGCGCCGTCGAAGTCGTTGCGGCACAGCAGCTTCCACGACAACTACCTCGGCTGGGCGTCGTCGAAGTCGGGCGAGGGCGGCGACGAGGTGCCGCTCTACGAGAGCTACTTCTGGCGCTACGGCACCGCTTTGCTGGTCGCGATGCGCGACGGCCGGGTGCAGGGCGAGCGCTACCGGCGGCTGCTCGACTTCGCCGAGGTGAACGTCTTCGAGAAGTGGTACTCGCGAGGAGCGGATGAAACCATCTACCGCGACCGGACCCACCTCGCGGCGCACTGGGCGCTGATCGCGCACAACCTCGCCCAGGTCACCACCGACACCGCGCGCAAGGCGCGCTACCAGTCGGTCGCCGGCGCCATCGACCGGCGGCTGCGGGGTCAGCTGCGCCGCAATCCGGTCGAGCCGACCGCCTATTTCTGGTCGGATCGCTGGGGTTCGGCGAAAAGGCCCGGGCAGGACGTCAGTCACGGCAACGGCGTCATCGCGTACGTCGCGGAGGCCGGCTGGACGGGGGCGGAGATGGCCGCGTTCGCCTCGCTGCTCACGAAGGTGGTCTGGCCCGGGGGCACGACCTACAAGGGATACGTGGACGGCAGCGGCACCGACAACGGGTGGCTCTCCGACGGCTTCGTCAAGCTCGGGCGCTTCGACGCGGGCGCGCAGCTTCGGCTCGACGACCACCGGGTGGTCAACGACCAGTTCGCCGCCAACATGGCGCTCAACGCCCGGATTCTCAAGGGGGGATGATGTCTCTGATCACGCCTGAGGCGCCCGAATGGGCTTCGGCCCTGCCTCGGCTCCGCCACGACATGTACCACGAGCCGGCGTATGTGGTCCTCGACGCCGGTCTCTACGGCGGATCGCCGGCGGCATTCCACCACGCCGAGGGCGACCAGGTCTTCCTCATGCCGCTGATCGTGCGGGACATCCCGGAGAGCGACCTGCGCGATGCCCTGTCGCCCTACGGCTATCCCGCGCCGGTCAGCTCGACCGATGACCCCGCCTTCTGGGATCGGGCCTGCGCCAACATGATCGAGACGCTGCGGGAGGCAGGCATCGTCACCGCTTTCGTGCGGATGCATCCCCTCCTCGACGCGGAGCTCGGCGTCTTGAGCCAGCATGGCTGCCTGGTCACGCACGGGGAGACGGTCTCGATGGATCTGGCTGTGAGCCTCGACGAGATGTGGAGCCAGACCCGATCGGACCACCGCAACCACATCAACCGCGCCCGCCGGGCCGGCACCAAGGTCGTCTTCGACGACTGGGACCGCCTGGCCGAGTGGGTCGCGGTCTACCACGACAACATGCGCCGGGTGGGCGCCTCCGACTACTACTTCTTCACGTACGAGCATCTGGCGGCCCTGCACGACGCGGTCGGTGACCGGATGCACCTGGCGGTCGCGCTCGAGGGCGACGAGGTGGTCGGCGGCAACACGTTCTTCGAGCACGACGGCATCGCCACCGGCTACGTCTCCTCCACCCGCCGCGCGCGCGGCCGGTACGCCGACGAGATGCTCTACGACGAGGTGCGGCGGTTCTGCAAGGCGCGCGGCGACACCGTCTTCCACCTCGGCGGGGGCAAGGGCGGCGCCAACGACTCGTTGTTCTCGTACAAGTCCGGCTTCTCGCCGAGCCGGCACCCCTTCCACACCTGGCGCGTGGTCGCCGACGCGCCGGCGTACGAGAAATTGGTCAATGACCGGAAACCGCAAGCGGACCCGGAAGATCTCGCCGCCACTTTCCCGTCCTACCGATAGGAGCCACCATGCGGATCACCTGCGTCGGCGGCGGCCCCGCCGGTCTCTACTTCGCGGTCCTGGCCACGAAGGCCGGGCATCAGGTCACCGTGCTGGAGCGCAACCCGGCCGGCGTCACCTACGGCTGGGGCGTGGTGTTCTGGGACGACCTGCTCGACGACCTGTTCCGGCACGACCCGGTCAGCGCCCAGCGGATCTGGGACGCGGCCTACAAGTGGGACGAGTACGAGGTGCGCGCCACCGGCAAACCGGTCAACTACCTTGCCGGGTACGGCTTCAGCCTGGGCCGGCACCGGCTGCTCGACATCCTCGCCGAGCGCGCCACCGAGCTCGGCGTCGACCTTCGTTACCGCGCCGATGTGTCCGATCTGCCGCCGGCTGACCTCGTGGTGGCGTGCGACGGCGCCGGCAGCCGCATCCGCGAGCGCGACGCCGAGCACTTCGGCGCCGAGGTCGAGCTGGGCCGCAACCGCTACATCTGGCTGGGCACGCCGCACGTGTTCCGCACGTTCACGTTCGGCTTCGAGAAGACCGAGGCCGGCTGGATCTGGTTCCACGCCTACCCGTTCACCGACGAGGCGAGCACGTTCATCGTGGAGTGCACGCCCGAGACGTGGGAGGGGCTGGGCTTCGGTGAGCTCACCGGCCGCGACGGCTGCGACCGGCTGAGCACCATCTTCGCCCGGCATCTCGACGGCGAGCCGCTCATCGACCAGCGGGCCGAGACCGGCGGCACCGGCTGGCTGACCTTCCGCCGGGTCACCAACCGACGCTGGGACCACGGGAACGTGGTGCTGATGGGCGACGCCGCGCACACCACCCACTTCGCGATCGGCTCGGGCACCAAGCTGGCCATGCAGGACGCGATGGCACTGGCCACCTCCCTGGAAACGGCCGACGACCTGCCGGTGGCGCTCGAGCGCTACGAGGACCGCCGGCGCTCGCAGCTGGCGCCGTTGCAGGAGGCGGCGAAGGCGAGCAGCGAGTGGTTCGAGCGGATGCCCGACCACGGCGATCTGCCCGGGAAGCAGTTCTCCTACGCCCTGTCCAACCGGCGCGGCGCGTACCCGCTGTGGCGCTACCTGCTGCACGTGACGACGCAGGGCGGGCCGCCGCGGGCGATGCTGCGGTGGGCGCTGACGCTACGCCGCTGGAGCCGGGCTCGGCGCCGGCCCGGGCTCGGCGGGCCAGCCGAAGGCCAGCAGCGCCTTCCCGATCCGGCGGACGTCGTCGGCTGAGCAGCGGTGGTCGACGGGGATGGTGAGCATGCACGCGGCCAGCTCGGCCGCCTCGTCGTCCCCGCTCCACAGCCCCTCGGGGTCCTGCCGCCAGTGCACCGGCGCGTAGATGCCTTCGGCGGCGAGGTGCCGCAGCAGGGCGTCGCGTTCGGTGGTGGAGAAGCAGAGGAACTGGGCGCGGAACGGCCCGGCCCGGACCGGCGCCTCGGCGGCGAGCGCGAGGGCATTGTCAATTCCCCTCTGCCGCAAGCCTTTCGCGTCGAGCAGCGGGAGCACGGCGGCGGTGAACGGGCTGGCCGGGCCGGCGCTGCCGAGCAGGGTGCGCTCGCCGCGCTGCTGCAGGGCGCGGAAGGCTTCCTTGTGGACCGGGCGGCCGTCCAGCCAGGCCGATTTCAGCAGCATGGCGGCGAGTTTGAGCTGGGCGCCGTCGCCGGCGCGGCCTTCCGGCCGCGGGATCTCCCGGCCGGTCGGCGACCACATCAGGCCACCGTCGGGCACCGGCAGCGTCTTGCGCATCGAGGCGATCGCGTACGGGGCGCGGCTGGCTCGCGCCCAGGCGCTGAGCGGATCGTGGGAATGGTCCTCGACGACGGTGACCCCGGGATGCGCCGCCATCCAGTCGTTCCACGGCTCGCCCTCGTCGCGGCCGAACAGGTTCTGGGCGAGCACGACGTCGCCGTCGCGCGCGTGCAGCGTCTCCCATTGCGGGCCGCCGTCGTCGGGCAGGTGCCGGTAGAAGGCGATCGGCACGTCGGCCGCCAGCGCCTCGGCCACCCCCATGCAGAAGTACGACGGGATGTGGAGGTGGCCGAGCGGATTCAGGTGCCGCAGCAGCGAACTGAGGGCGCCGCAGCCGGTGGCGTACAGCTCGTGCCGGGCCGGGAGCCAATCGTCGCCGGCGGCGCTCAGGAAAGCCGGATCCCAGTGGAACTCCGAGCCGATCTCACGCGGCACGGCGTACCTCATGGGCCTGTGCCCTTTGGATGTTGAGCTCGTCGACGTGGACGGGCGGCTCCGCGCGGTGCAGCGAGACCGCGGTCCGCCAGAGGATGCGCAGGTCGAGCGCGGGCGACCAGTGGTCGACATACCAGCGGTCGAGCACGAAGCGCTGGGCCCAGTCGATGTCCTCGCGGCCGTTGATCTGCGCCCAGCCGGTGATGCCGGGCTTGACCTCGAGGCGGCGGCGGTCCTCGGCCGAGTAGTTCGCGACCTGCGGCAGCACGTCGGGGCGCGGGCCGACCAGCGCCATCCGCCCGGTCAGCACGTTGACCAGCTGGGGCAGCTCGTCGAGGCTGGTGCGGCGCAGGAACCGCCCGCACCGGGTGATCCGCGGGTCGTCGCGCAGCAGGCCGAACGGGTCGCTGAGGCCGATCTCCCGGGCCATCTTCACCGAGTCGTGCACCATCGTGCGGAACTTCAGCATCCGGAACGGCACGCCGTCGCGGCCGGCCCGGTCCTGGACGAAGAGCACGCCCTTGCCGTCGGCGATGCGGATCCAGGCGGCGATGACGAGCAGCACCGGCGCCAGCAGGACGAGAGCGATGGCGGCGGCGAGCCGGTTGGCGAAATCCCACAATGTCCGGGTCATAGCGACTCCACGGTCGGGCCGGTGAGGCGGTGGCGGGTGTCGAGGACGTATCCGGCGTGCTGGACGACCAGGTCGAGGTCGAAGGCGTCGTGGTCGGCGAGAAGCAGCACGGCGTCGGCGGCGGCGAGCTGCTCCGCGGTCGGCAGCACGCGGGTGACGCGGCGGTCGATGTGGGCGTCCTCGACCACGTGCGGGTCGGCGGCGCGCACGTCGGCGCCCATCTCGAGCAGCAGCGCGGCGATCCGGCGGGCCGGCGACTCGCGGGCGTCGCCGCTGTTGCGCTTGTAGGCGAGGCCGAGCAGCAGCACGGTCGAGCCGTTGACGGCCTTGCGCCGCCGGTTGAGGGCGGCGACCAGGCGTCGTACGACGTAGTCGGGCATGTGGTTGTTGATGTCGTTGGCCAGCTCGACGAAGCGGAAGCTCTGGCCGAGGGCGCGCTGCACCCGCCACGACAGGTAGGACGGGTCGATCGGGAGGCAGTGGCCTCCTACGCCCGGTCCGGGGACGAAGCGCTGGTAGCCGAAGGGCTTGCTGGCGGCGGCGTCGATCGCCTCCCAGACGTCGATGCCGAGGTCGTGGGCGAAGACGGCGAGTTCGTTGATCAGCGCAATGTTGACGTGCCGGTACGTGTTCTCCAGGAGCTTGGCCAGTTCGGCGACGCGGCAGTCGCTCACCGGGACGGTCGTCTCCACAACGCTGCCGTAAAACGCCCGGATTTTTACTAATGACGCCGCGTTTATCCCGGAGACCACCTTGGGCGTGCTGACCAGCGTCCATTCCTGGTTGCCGGGGTCGATGCGCTCGGGGCTGTAGCCGAGGTAGAAGTCGACGCCGGCGACCAGGCCCGAGCCCTCCTCCAGCAGCGGTGCGACCAGGTCGTTGGTGGTGCCGGGATAGGTCGTGGACTCGAGGGCGACCGTGGCGCCCGGCCTCAGGTAGCGGGCCAGGGTGCGGGCCGCCTGCTCGATGAAGGACAAGTCGGGCAGGCCCTCGCGCAGCGGCGTCGGGACCGAGATGACGGCCACGTCGAAGCCGGCGCAGGCGCGGGGGTCGTTCGCCGGGTGGAACGATCCAGCGTCGAGGATCTCGCGCAGCTCGGCGTCCTCGATGTCGTCCACATAGGATTCGCCGACCGCGAGGCGCTTGACCCGCTCCTCGTCCACGTCGAGGCCGACCACGTCGTGCCCGGCCTGGGCCGCCCGCACGGCGAGGGGCAGGCCCACGTAGCCCTGGCCCACGATGACGACTCGCATCAGTGCCTCCCGTTCTTGTGTGCCACCGTCAGCGCCGGGCTCTCCGCTAGCCACCGCAGCACCGCGATGAGGTCCTTGCGGGGCGCGGCCGGGTCGAGCAGCGACAGCACCGCGCCGTCCAGCGGCGGCACCGGCACCTGCGACAGCAGCGGATGGTGCGGCCGCCGGTCCTCCTCCCCCGGCCCGAGCAGCACCTCGCGCAGCTTCTCGCCGGGCCGCAGCCCGGTGTAGACGACCTGGATGTGGGTGTCGGCCGTGGCGGCCAGGCGGCGCGCCACGTCGGCGATCCGCACCGGCTCGCCCATGTCGAGCACCAGCACCTCGCGCGTGCTGTCGACCGCGCCGGCCTGGACGACCAGCCGCACGGCCTCCTGCACGGTCATGAAGTAGCGCGACACCTCGGGGTCGGTCACCGTGATCGGGCCGCCCTTGGCCACCTGCGCCTCGAAGGCGGTGAGCACCGAGCCGCGGCTGCCCAGCACGTTGCCGAACCGGACGCTGCAATAGGTGCCGGACTCCGACTCGTCGGCGGCCGCGGTCAGCCGCTCGGTGATGCGCTTGGAGTAGCCGAGCACGCTGCACGGGTCGGCGGCCTTGTCGGTGGAGATGTTCACGAACCGCTCGACGCCGTGCCGCAGCGCGGTCTGCAGCATCTGGTAGGTGCCGATGATGTTGGTCTTGAGCGCCTCGGACGGGTGCATCTCGAGCAGCGGCAGGTGTTTGAGCGCGGCGGCGTGGAAGACGACCTGCGGCCGGTGCTCGCGGAACACCTCGTCGAGGCGCTGCTGGTCGCGGATGTCGGCGACCACGAGGTTGCGGTCGTTGAGCAGGCCGCGGCCGTCGAGCGAGAGCTGCACGGCGTGCAGGCCGGACTCGTCGCGGTCGAGCATCACGAGGCTGTCCGGGTGGAACTGGGCCACCTGGCGGCACAGCTCGGAACCGATCGAGCCGCCGGCGCCGGTGACGAGCACGCGGCGGTCCTCCAGGTAGCCGGCGATCGCGGCGAGGTCGATGCCGATCTCACGACGGCCGAGCAGGTCGGCGTGCGAGACCGGGCGGATGTCCTCGATGCGTACGGTGCGGCCGAACAGCTCCACCACCGGCGGGACCACTTTGAGGTCCACGTTCAGCTCACCGGCGAGCGTGCTCAGCTCCCGTACGAGATCGGCGCCCGCACTGGGAATGGCGATGAGCACGGCGTCGGCGCGGAACCGGCGCACCACCTCGGGCAGCGCGTGCCGGTTCCCGGTGACCGGCACCCCCATCACCCGCAGGGCGCGCTTGCGCGGGTCGTCGTCGAGCAGGGCAACCGGCACGTACGGGCTGGACGGTGTCCGCAGCATGGCGCGGACCACCTGGGCCGCCCCCTCGCCGGCCCCCATCACCACCACCCGGCTGCCCTGCTCCGGCGACGGCCGCAGGCGCGAGTCCTGCAGCAGGCGTGCGCCGTACCGGATTCCGGCCGCGAGCACGAGCACGATCAGGCCGGAAGCGATGATCGCCGAGCGCGGCACGAGCCGGCCCAGCAGCGTGTCGAGCACGAACACCACCGGCGTGGTGACGGCGGCGGTCTTGGCGAGCGCGGCGATCTCCTCGAAGCAGCCGTACGACCACCGTCCGGTGTAGAGCCCGAACTGGATGCCGGCCACGGTCTGCACGACCGCCGCCACCGCGGCGAGCTCGAGGAGGCCACCGCAGTTGAGGTACTCGACGCGGCCGTCGTGGCGCAGCAGCGTCGCGATCAGCATCCCGATCGCGAGCGCCAGCGCGTCGCCGCCGGCCCGCGCGGCCCGGCCTGGTAGGGCAGCCCACAGAAGCATCGACCATGGGGTGCCCGTACGCCATTCACCAGGCGCGGCCCTCCGTACCTCCATGGGAATCCCTCCGGAAATTGTCTTTTCCGGAGCGTCCCTCGTTCGCGGTTCGCGGCACAGTAGCAATTGTCACGAGCAACATGAGAGATGTTCGCGTTACCTATTTCACGTGCATCTACCAGCACTTTCGGACTATCCAACGTGCCTGATCGGATTTCGGCAGACGTGAGGAGGTGTTCATGTTTCCCGTGACATTTGCATCTGTTATTCGTGGCGAATTGTTTGGCAGCGTCGATTCCGGGGTGTCATGAAAATGGAGTCGGCATGAGAGTGCTGCACGTGATCAGCGCGCTGTCCGCCGGCGGACCGGAGCATCAGCTGCGACTCCTGGTGAGCCGGCTGCCGCACGAGAGCGAGGTCGTCACGCTCTCCCCGCCGGGCGCCGTCGCCGATGCGCTGCGCGCCGGCGGCACCACGGTGCACGACCTGAGCGGCCGGCGCGACCTCTCCACCGTCGGCCCGCTGCGCCGCCTCATCCGCCGCGGGCACTTCGACCTCGTGCACACCCACATGCGCCAGGCGTGCGTGCCCGGCCGCTTCGCCGCCCGCCTGGCCGGGGTGCCGCGCGTGGTCGCCACCGAGCACGACCTGACCGCCGCCGACGGCCGGCACGACGTGCTCGACACCGGGCGCGGCCGGTCCCGCGGCCGTTTTCGCGACCGGCTCTATCTGGCCGGCGAGCGCCTGGGCCGGGTCACCATCGCGCCCTGCCCCGCGATCGCCGCCCAGCTGCGCGAGTGGGGCGTCCCCGATTCGCGGATCGCGGTCATTCCCAAGGCCGTCGACGCCGGCGAGTTCGGCTTCGACCCCCGCCTGCGGGCCGCCGCGCGGGCCCGCCTCGGCATCGCGCCGGACGCCGCGGTCGTCGGCGGCATCGGCCGTCTCGAGCCCGCCGAGCGCTTCGACCGCCTCATCCGCGCGCTCGGCGAGGTCCCCGGCGCCACCCTGCTGCTCGTCGGCGACGGCCCGGCCCGCGACGCCCTCGCGAAGCTCGCCACCATCGAGGGCATCGCCGACCGGGTGGTCTTCGCCGGCGCGGTCGGCCACGCCCGCGAGGCGCTCTGCGCCATGGACGTCTTCGCGTCCCCGTCCGAGGAGACCTTCGGCCTCGTCGTGCTGGAGGCCCTCGCGTCCGGCCTGCCGGCGCTCTACGCCCGCTGCGAGCCGCTCGGCCTCCGCCCCACCGTCGAGGGCGTCAAGCGCCTGACCCCGCACGACCGCGAGTCCCTGCCGCGCGCGCTGCGGGCCGAGCTGCTCTGCTGCGAGGAACGGAACTTCCGGCGCCTGCCGCCCCGCACGGCCAGCGCCTGCTACGACGCCGACCACCTGGCCGGCGAGGTGGCCCGGGTCTACGAGCAGGCCGGGCTGCGCCGAGTCACACCGCGTCCTTGACGACGCGGCGCAACAGCGGCAGGCGCAGCAGCCACTGGAACGCGACGAATCCCAGATAGACGCCAAGCGTGTTGGCGATCAGATCGTTCGCCTCGGCCCAGCGGTTGTCGTGCACGGTCAGGATCAGCACGCCCTGGGTGAGCTCGATCGCCAGGCTCATCAGGAAGCCGAGCCGGATCACCCGCATCTTGTCGCGGATGCCGAAGACGACGTGCAGGACGGCGGCGAACGGCAGCGTCATCACCACGTTCAGCAGCGAGTCGCGCGGGCGGACATGGGTGAGCGGGAACGGGTTGATGCGGAAGAGCTGCGGATCGCCGCCGAAGGACAGGTGCAGCGGCAGCAGAGTCGCGCCGAGCACGGCCACCGCGTACCAGCCCGCGAGCCAGGTCACGAGCAGCCGTGTCATGGTCAATTCACCGCGGCGGCGCAAGACCAGAAAAGAAATGACCATGATGAGTACGCCCAGGGGCAGGAGCACCGGCGGCCCGGGGATGACGTACTGGTCGTTTCGCATCCCTGCCCACGGTACGTTCCTCTCAGTGCAGCCAGCCATCCTTTCGGGCTATCCGGATGGCGTCGAGGCGGTTGCGCGCGCCGGTCTTGGAAATGATCGCCGACAAATAGTTACGCACCGTGCCGCCCGACAAATAGAGACGGCTAGCGATGTCCTTGACCGACTCTCCCTCGGCGGCCAGCCCGAGCACCTCGAGCTCGCGCGTGCTCAGCGACCGGTCGGCGTTCAGCGAGGCGGCCTGCAGCATCGGCGAGACGACGCGCTCGCCGCTGGCCAGACGCCGTACGGAATCGGCCAGTAACGCCTCGGACGCCCCCTTGACCAGGAAATTGAGCCCGGCGGCGCGCCGCCGCGGCGGCAGCATGCCGCGTTTGGCCGGGTCGGAGAGCACCAGCATGGCGCAGGACGGGATCGCGCCGTGCAGGTCGGTGGCGAAGGGAAGCAGCTGGCTGACCATGTACTCGGTGTCGAAGACGATCACCGTGGGCCACAGCTGCACCGCCCGCTCGACCAGGCCGCCGTCGAGCGGCAACGTCGCGACGTAGTGCATGTCGGGTTTGGACTCGATGAGCGCGCGCACCGGGACCCCGAAATACCCCTCGTCTCGCACCACCAGAACCCGGATCATGACTCCACCTCGCCAGAGAAACGGGACGCTACTTACCCTTCTACGCCTTCGTGTCCATTCGGAGCCGCCGGCGTCGCGGATTGCTTTTCTTTTGTCCAGCTCAAAAACTTACTGCCCCCGGGCAAGTCGCACACGACCGTTAGCCGATCGACCGATCCAGATGTGGCGGATCTTCGTCGCGGCCAGCCGAAATGTGCCTCATGATTTTTTGGAAATGCCTTTGAAACAAGGTACAAATCGGATTTCATGTATTTTCCGGACATGGCCGGGAGTATGATCCGGTTCTCCTTACGTCTTTGGGGGTTACCTGCAATGACGCTCCGCGACACCCCGCCCTTCCGCGCCGACCACGTCGGCAGCCTCCTGCGGCCGCAACGCCTGCTCGACGCGCGGCAGCAGCGAGCCGAGGGCAAGCTGGACGCCGACGAGCTGCGCGCCGTGGAAGACGAAGCGATCCGCGACGTCGTCCGCATGCAGCGCGACGTCGGGCTGCGCTCGGCCACCGACGGCGAGTTCCGCCGCACCTCCTGGCACATGGACTTCATCTATCGCCTCGGCGGCATCCACCCCACCGACGAGAAGATCCAGGTCCACTTCCGCAACGAGCAGGGCGACCTCGACTTCGAGTCGGCGGCGCTCGCCATCGACTCCCCGGTCCGCCTCGAGGAGACCATCTTCGGCGACGACTTCACGTTCCTCGCCGGCATCGTCGACCCCGGCGTGACGGCGAAACTGACCATCCCGTCGCCCAGCATGGTCCACTACCGTGGCGGTTTCGCCGCGATCGACCCGGCCGTCTACCCCGACCACGAGCAGTTCTGGGCCGACCTCTCCGCGGCGTACGCGGAACAGGTCCGCCGCATCTCCGCGCTCGGCTGCCGTTACCTGCAGCTCGACGACACCAGCCTGGCGTATCTCAACGACCCGTCGCAGCGGCAGCTGCTGACCGAGCGTGGCGACGATGCGGAACACCAGCACCTGCGCTACATCAGGCAGATCAACGCGGCGATCGCCGACCGCCCCTCTTCACTGGCCGTGACCACCCACATGTGCCGCGGCAACTTCCGCTCGTCGTGGGCGGCCTCCGGCGGGTACGACTTCGTCGCCGAGGCCCTGTTCTCCGAGCTCGCCGTCGACGGCTTCTTCCTCGAGTACGACGACGACCGCTCGGGCGGCTTCGCCCCGCTGCGTTTCGTGCCGCCCGGCAAGATGGTCGTGCTCGGCCTCGTCACCACCAAGCGCGGCGAGCTGGAGTCGAAGGACTCGCTCAAACGCCGCATCGACGAGGCCGCCAAATACATTCCGCTGGAGCAGCTGTGCCTTTCCGGCCAGTGCGGCTTCTCCTCGACCGTGGACGGCAACGCGCTCTCCTACGACGAGGAGGTCGCCAAGCTGAGCCTGATCGTCGAGACGGCGTCGGAGGTCTGGGGCTAGAAGGCCTTGTCGTAAAGATCGCGCAGGCCGGGAAGGCCGGCCTCGCCGCTGAAGCCGCAGATCATCACCACACCCTGCGCCGAGGCGACGAGATAATCCTTCCCGGTCTCGAACTTCCCGCTCCCCAGCATCTGCTCGGAACTGTCTCCCGCCTGCGCCACCTCCACCTGGCCGGTGGCCACGCCCTTGTAGACCTTGGTGACCTTCAGCAGCACGTCATTCCCGGCAATGCCGGTCACCGTGCCGGCAAAGGCAAAATCGGCAGCTTGCGCCAGGAGGTCCGGTTCCGGCTCACGACATTTCGCGCGTACGGCGGTGAGCGTCAACTTGGTGACACCGGCATCCGTGGTCGCCGAGGCTGCCGGGCCGCCCGCCTGCGGTGTCGACGGTTTGTCATCGGGCCGGGTCAGCAGCCAGCCGGCGCCCACCGCGATCACCACCACGACAGCGGCGGCAACTGCCACAAGCCGCCATCTCTGGATTCGTGCCGCACCGGCCGATGAGGTCATTGTTTCTCCCAGGAGTCGCGAGACGCGGTCGGGGTCGAGCGCCGGCAGCGACGCCGCCGGGTCGGCCCGCCGCAGGCGCGCGCGAAGGTCGTCGTCGGTCACGGCCGTCTCCCCTCTGTCGACTCCTCATGTCCGCCCGGGTCGCCGAGCTTTCGCAGCTGTTCGCGAAGTTTCTGCTTGGCCCGATGCAGCCGGATGCTCGCCGCGTTGGCCGTGATGCCCAGAACCACCGCGACCCGCGCCGCCGTCAGGTCTTCCCACGCCCACAGCCGCAACACTTCGGCGTCCTCGGCCCGCAGCCCTGCGAGCGCCGCGGCCAGGTCCTCGTCGTCCCTCTCCCCCGGCCCGTCCACCGTCTGCGGCGGTGGATCGACCGCCGAGATCCGGGCAACGAGCCGCTCCTGTCGCCGCCGCCCGCGCTCGGCGTTGGCGAGGCAGTTGCGCGCCACCGCGTAGACCCACGGCAGGTGGTCCTCCGGCACCTCCCCGAGCCGCCGCCAGCACACCAGCAGCGTCTCGGAGAGCACGTCATCCGCGGTCGCCGGATCGGTGCGCCGCGCCAGATACCGCCGCACGGCCTCGATCCACCCCGGCGCCAGCTCCTCGAACCGCCGCCGGCGCGCGTCCACGTTCACCAGGTCCACCCTCAGCTATGTCCGGCACCGCCCGAACTCTTTCACGCCAAGCCCCCCGTTTTCCCCGGATGCCGAGCCGCCGCCCCCTCCTCCTTGCGATCTTGATGATCTGCGGCGCGGAGCGCACGCCAATTCATCAACGCCCACCACCGCCGCAGCGCCCACCCGCGTCGCGCTCGCGATCTTGATGATCTGCGGCGCGGAGCGCACGCCGAATCATCAACGCCCGCGGGCCGGCGCGGGGCGCACGCCAAATCATCAGCGCTCGCGGGCCGGTGCGGAGCGCACGCCAAATCATCAACGCCCGCGGGCCGGCTCGGTCAGTGGGGTGTGTCGGCCAGGCGGTCGCGGCGGTCGTGGGAAAGGTCGGTGTGGTGGGACTCGCCGGGGTGACTGTCGGGGTCGACGTGGACCGTGGCGCTGGTCAGCCTGGGCACCCCGTGGGTGAGCTGATGCTCGGCGTCGGCGGCGATCTCGTGGGCGTCGAGCAGGCTGAGCCGGGCGTCGACGACGATCGCGGCCTCGGCGTGCAGGCGGTGACCGATCCAGCGCAGGCGCAGCCCGGAGACGCCGTGCACGCCGGGGACGCCGCGCAGGGTCTGCTCAGCTTGATCGACCAGCGAAGGCTCGACCCGGTCCATGAGGCGGTGGTAGACCTCGCGCGCCGCGTCCTTGAGCACGAACGCGATGGCCACGGTGATGGCGAGCCCGACCACCGGGTCGGCCCAGCCCCAGCCCAGCCACGCGCCGCCGGCGGCGAGCACGACCGCGAGCGACGTGAATCCGTCGGTGCGGGCGTGCAGGCCGTCGGCGACCAGCGCGGCCGAGCCGATCCGGCGGCCGACGGTGATGCGGTAGCGGGCGACGATCTCGTTGCCGAGGAAGCCGATCACGCCGGCCGCGAAGACCCACGGCAGGTGCGTCATCTCCCGCGGGTTGAGCAGGCGCTCGACGGCGAACCAGGCGGCGGCGACCGAGGACGCCGCGATGACCAGCACGATGACGATGCCGGCCAGGTCTTCGGCGCGGCCGAAACCGTACGTGTAGGCCCGGGTTGCCGCCCGCCGCCCGAACCAGAACGCGAAGCCCAGCGGGATCGCGGTGAGCGCGTCGGCCACGTTGTGCAGGGTGTCGCCGAGCAGCGCGACCGAGCCCGAGAACACCACGATCAAGGCCTGCAGCGCCGCGGTGACGCCGAGCCCGGCCAGCGAGATCCACAGCGCCCGCATGCCCTCGCGCGATGCCTCCATGGCCGGGTCGACCTTGTCGGCGGTGTCGTGCGAGTGCGGCGTGACCATGTGCCGGAGGCGATGCCCCAGGCCGCCGCCGTGGCCGTGCTCATGAGCAGAACGAGCAGGGTGGTGGCCATGATCGTGAGTGGATTCCCGCATGGTGCGAAGCCTATGCCCTGCACTAGTCGTGCGACAACGCGGTAACTGCCAATGACCTGCAAGAACCAGTCAGCGGCGCGCCCGCACCCAATGCAGGAACGGCCGCACGTCCCCCTCGCCGACCACGGTGAACCCGGCCGCCGCGATCGACGGCCCCTGCTCCTCGACCGCGTCGTGCTGCATCGCGTGGCCGGCCGTCAACCCGACGAACCGCCCGCCGATCTTGCCGGTCGGCGGGCGGAAGTCCGCGATCAGCATGCGCCCGCCGGGCCGCAGCAGCCGGAAGATCTCCGCGAAGGTCTCAGCCCGCTGCTCGGCGGGGATGTGGTGCACCGCGAGACTCGACACCGCCACGTCGAACGACTCGCCCTCCTCGGGCACCTGCCGCCCCTCCGCGACGTGGAAGGCGCACGTCGGGGGTGCGGCGCGGCGGGCGTACGCGATCATGTTGGGTGACGGATCGACGCCGACGACACCTCCCCGGGCGCCGGCCGCGACCGCGGCCCGGCGCGTCAGATAACCGGTGCCGCAACCGATGTCCAGCACCCGTTCGCCGGCGGTGACGCCGGCCAGCGCGACCAGCCGGTCGTAGGCCTTGCGCCGCCGGCCCAGGAACGCCGCCCCGGCCATCAGCTCGTATCGCCTCGGCGCGGTGATCAACCCACCGCTGTGGTCGTCGGCGGGCCCGTGCGGGTCGCCGAGCAGCCTGCGTGCCAATGCCATGACTCCTCCAAACTCTCGCCTCCGCCGATTTTGCGATACAACTTGTTTCAGGTCAATACACATCGTCGGATCCCGTCGGATTGTATGATCGCGGGATGCCGAAGCTGTGGGACGCGACGATCGAGAGCCACCGGCAGGCGGTGCACCAGGCGATCCTCGATGTCGGCGCCGCGCTGGTCCGCGCGCACGGCCCGGCCGCCGTCACGATGTCGCAGATCGCCAAGGACGCCGGCATCGGCCGCGCCACGCTGTACAAGTACTTTCCGGACGTCGCCTCGATCGTCACCGCCTGGCAGGAACAGCAGATCGCCCAGCATCTCGACCAGCTCGCCGCGGCCAACGAAGAAGGACAGGATCCGGCGACGCGCCTCAAGGCAGTGCTCATCGCGTACGCCCGCGCGGTGCACGCCCATCACGACGACCAGCTGTTCGCGCTGGTGCATCGCAGTGAGCAGGCCGGTCACGCTCAGGAGCGGCTGCACTCGTTCCTGGCCGGCCTGATCGCCGAGGCCACCACCACGCGCGCCGTCCGCACCGACGCCGAGCCCGGCCAGCTCGCCAACTACTGCCTGTTCGCCCTGGCCGCCGCCGCGGCGATGCCCGACGAGGCCGCCGTCGGCAAACTGGTCGAGGTGGTCGCCGCCGGCCTGCGCCCCTGACGCCTAGACCCGCGACGCGGAGGCCAGCCTGGCCAGGCCGTCGAGGAGCAGGTCGAGGGTGAACTCGAACTCGACCTGGCTGTCGCACCAGCCCAGCGTCGGATCGCCGGCCGCGTGGATCTCGGCTGCCATCATCGTCGTCAGGTTGGGGACGGCCGCGGCCATCGCGGCCAGGTCGTCCTCGGCGGCGTCGACATCGGTCGCGTCCGGCGTGAACAGCTCCTGGACGAAACCCAGCGCCATCGTGCCGAACGCGTGGATCGCCCGGTGGGCCAGCCGGGGCGTGAAGCCGGCCGCCAGCAGCGTGCCGACGATCTCGTCGTAGTACGCGTAGAGGCTGGGCGGGATGCTCGGGAGCGAGCCCAGCAGAGTGGGCGCCCACGGATGGCGCAGCATCACCTCGCGGGCTCGCAGGAAGCGGTGCCGCAGCCGCTCCCGCCAATCGCCACTCTCCTCCCCGATCGCGGCCCGGATCTCGGCGATCACCCGCTCGGCCAGCCCGTCGAGCAGGCCGACCTTGCCGGGCAGGTGGTAGTAGAGCGACATCGCCTCGACACCCAGGTCGGCGGCGAGGCGGCGCATGGTCAGCGCCTTGAGGCCCTCGGCGTCGGCCAGGTCGACCGCGGCGGCGAGGGTTCGATCGCGAGTCAGCGGCTCCCTTGACACGTCGGCTACCTTACAACGTATGGCTACCTTACATAGTAAGACTACGGCCCGCGCGACCGGACTCCTCTACCTCGCCCTCGCCGTGGCCGGCGCCGCCGGCTTCCTCACGATCCGGCCGATCCTCTTCGAGGCGGGCGACCCCGCCGCGACCCTCGCCCACCTCACCGACCACCTGGCGCTCGCCCGCACCGGCGTCGTCCTCGAGCTGCTCGTCGTGCTGACCCAGGCGCTCGCGGCGGCCGGCTTCTACCGCCTCTACCGGGAGTCGCACCCGGTCAACGCCGCCGGGATCGCCGCGTTCGGCCTGGTCAACTCCGTCGCGATCCTGGTCAGCGCGGCCATGCTCGGCGCCGCGGTCGAGATCGCCGACCAGCCCTTCGGCGACGCCGCCGGCAACGTCCAGCTGCTCTATCTCGTCAGCGGCCACCTCTGGACCGTGGGCGGGATCTTCTTCGGGCTGTGGCTGATCCCGATGGGCTTCTGCGTCAGCGGCGCCCTGCGCTGGCTGCTGGTCGTGGGCGGCGCCGGGTACGTCCTGAGCTCGTTCGCGTCCTACGTGCTGCCGGCCGCCGCCGACGTCCTCGTCGTGCCGGCCACGATCGGCGAGCTCTGGATGATCGGGTACCTGCTGGTGCGCGCACCCGCTGTTCACCTCGACCTCGTAGCTTCCGGCAGATGAGCACACCACACGACCGGGTGGCCGAGGTCGACCGGCACCTCACCGGCGCCGCCGACTCGGCCGCCCAGCGCCACCCCCGCTTCGCCGGCGCCATCCGTCACTCGTTCGACCGGCTGCGCGGCGGCTTGGCGCAGGCGCACGCACGCTCGGCGGCGGTCGACTCCGCGGCGTGGGCCACCTACGTCGGCGACCTCGACCGGGGCCTCGACGAGCTGGACAAGGAGATCGGCCGGGCCACCGAGGGCGCGGTCGCCGGGACGAGCGTCGACGACGTGCTGACCATCCACCTGACCGGCATCGAGCTGCAGGGATGGCGCCTGCAGGTGAGCCTGGCGGGCCTCGAGCCGCGCCTCACGGCCGCGGAGATCGAGTTGCAGAGGTACGCCTCGGCCTGCGCGACCGGCACGGCGAAGCCGGTGGGCGCTCTCGAGGAAGCCATGACCCACCTGCGCGAGGCCGGTTGACCGTCCCGTGGGCGGGCCAGGGTTTTCCACTGGCGCGACCCCGGCGCCGCGTGGGCCATCGTAAGGGCCATGAGTGAAGACACGAACAAGGTTGTCGCGGACACCGCCCTGCTCCTGAAGGAGACTGCCGAGCACCACGGCGCGTTCGAGGCGGTCGCCCCGCCGCATGACTGGTGGGACTGGTACGCCGCGTACTTCGTCGCCCGGCAGGGCGGCGCCTCGCCGGAGGAAGCCGTCGCTGCCGGGGACAAGTACATGGCCGACGTGAAGGGCGTGGTCGTCCCGCCCGAGGCGGCTAGCCGAAGGTGAACGAGTAGATCTCGGCGCCGGGGTCGAGGAAGGTGATCTCGGCGGTGCGGTCGGCGATGTGGCCGGGCTGGCGTACGAGCTGGTAGAGCCGCCGGTCGCCGATCGTGCCGTAGCCGTCGGCGTCGAGGTCGTCGCCGTGCGCCGCGGCCGGCGGCTCTCCGTCGAGCAGCAGCTGGAACCGTACGGGTGCCGCCGCGCCCATCACCAGGTTGAGGTCGCGGGCGTGGAAGCGGTTGAGGATCCGGCCGCCCGCCGCGTTCGACGTGGTGGCCTGCTCCCCGATGGTCCATTGGCCGCCGAGCGCCCAGTCGTTGAAACCCAGATGGTCGGGAACGGTGTACTGCTGCGACCGCTCGGGCGCGAATCCCTCGGGTGATCGGAACTGCTCGCTGCGGGCGTACCCGGTGTAGTTCTCCGGCGATCGCAGGGTGCGATAGTCGCCCGGCTCCTCGATCGGTCGCGGTTTGACGGTGACCACGTCGCTGCGGGCGTCGCCGAGCAGCCGCTGGATCGCCATCTCGGTGCGGGCGTACTCGTCCTCGCCGAAGTGGTGGTAACGGATCATGCCCTCGGCGTCGGCCAGGTAGATGGCCGGCCAGTAGTGGTTGTCGAAGGCGCGCCAGATCGCGTAGTCGTTGTCGAGCGCGACCGGGTAGTCGACCCGGTCGCCGCGCGCCTCCCGGCGGACGTTCTCGAGGTCCTGCTCGAAGCCGAACTCCGGCGTGTGCACCCCGACGACCAGCAGGCCCTGGTCGGTGTATTTGTCGGCCCACGCGCGGACGTACGGAAGCTGGCGCAGCCAGTTGACGCAGGTGTAGGTCCAGAAGTTGACCAGCACCACCTTCCCGCGCGTGATCTCTTCCGTCAGCGGCGGCGAGTTGAGCCAGCCGGTCGCGCCGTCGAAGCCGGGCAGCTCGCCCTCGACGGGCAGCCGCGCTTCCGCCCCGTGCAGCCAATGTGGCGTCATGACCCATTCCCCCTGTCGTTGTGTGCTCCCACCATGGCCCGCCCATCACCCGCGTCGCGCCCGTGCAATGCACTGGTCCGCACCCGGGTAAGGCCGGGCGAGCCGCCTGCCGATGGGGTCTGTGTGAGGCGTCGCGTCCCGGGCCTGCGCTCGGTCGTCGCGCTCACCGCGCTGGTGGCGGTGGGCGGGTCCGCCCTGTCCGTCACCGTCGCCGCGGCCCTGGCCGGCGGGCAGCGGCGCGCCGCCGAGCAGCAGCTCGACCGGCGTGCCCGGCAGGCTCAGGAGGCCGTCACCGCCGAGGCCCGCCGCTACGTCGACACGCTGCGCACGATCGCCGCCGCCGCGGGATCGTTCAACGAGCTCACCGCGGACAAGTTCAACGGCTTCACCGAGCCGCTGGCGTCGATGCGGCTGGCCGGCGTGGTCTCGATCGCCTACATCGTGCCCGCCACCGAGGCGCAGATCCCGGCGGTGCAGGCGTTCTGGCGCTCCCGCGGCGCGACCGATCTGGTGCTCACCAGGAAGGGCACGGCGCCGGAACATATCTTCACCGTGCTGGGCACCTCGCTCGACGGGTCGGGCGTGTCCGGGGCGGGCATCGACGTCTCGCAGGCGCCGGCGCCGACCGCGGCGCTGAACGAGGCCCGCCGCAGCGGCCTGCCCGCCGTGTCCGACGCCTACCACCTGCTGCGGGACGCCAACCTGCCGGAGACCGAGCGGCAGATGTCGTTCGTCCTCGCCGTCCCGGTGTACGGGCTGGAGTCCGCGCTGGGCGGCCGGGGATTCCGGGGCTGGGTGCTGATGGGCCTGCGGGGCCAGAGCTTCGCCTCCGCCACCCTGCAGCGCGTCTCGCAGCAGCTGCTCGACATCAACCTGCGGGCGCTCAACAGCAACCAGGACCAGGTCTCGGTCGCCACCTTGACAGCGCCGGTCGAGGGCCGGCGCGACATCTCCCGCGATCTGAGCTTCACGGTCGCCGACCGGCGCTGGCAGCTGCACATGGCCGCGCACGGCCGCGCCCTGCCCGGGGCCGACGACAACATGCCGGGGACCGTGGCCGTCGGCGGCAGCACGGTCAGCTGCCTGCTGGCCGCCCTGGTCGCCGTGCTGGCGACCGGCCGCCGCCGGGCCCGTGCCCAGGTGGAGACCGCGACCGCCGGCCTGGCCGAGAACGCCCGGGCGCTGCGCCGGGAGCTCGCGCGGCGGGAGGCCATCGAGTCCGACCTGCGCGCGGCCCACGACGACCGCGACGCCCAGCGCGCCTTCCTGGCCCAGGTCCTCGACGCCCTCGAGCCGGCGGTGCTGACCTGCGACAACGACGGCGTCATCGTGCACGCCAACCACGCCGCCCGGGCCGCCGTCGCGCACGCCGAGCCCCCGGTGACCATCGTCGACCGGGCCGCGGTAGGCCGGTACGAGCACCCGGACGGAACCCCGGTCGGAGCGGACGAACTGCCCATGGCCCGCTCGCTGCGCGGCGAGCAGGTCACCGGCATGGAGATCGTCACGCACACCGCCGACGGGGCCGGCGTGGCGATGCTGGTGCACAGTCGTCCGCTGCGCGACCCGGGCGGGCGCGTCACCGGCGCGGTGGCCACCATCTACGACATCAGCGAGCTGCGCGAGCGCGAGAACGAGCTGCGGGCCTTCGCGGGCGTGGTGGCCCACGATCTGCGGGCGCCCCTGGCCAGCGTCGCGGGTTACGCCGAGCTGGTCGACGAGGGCATGGCCGACGGCGATCCGGTGGCGGAGCTGCACCCGCAGGTCGAGCGGATCCGGCAGGGCGTCAACCGGATGCGCACCCTCATCGAGGACCTGCTCGCGTACGCCACCGCCCGCGACGCCACCCTCGACCGCCGCCCGATCGCTCTGGACGAGGTCGTCGCCGACGTGCTCAACGAGCGCACCGCCCACCTGCGCGGCGGCAAGATCGACGGCGCCCCCACGCTGTTCCCCGACATCTACACCGGGCCCCTGCCGGTGGTGCGGGCGGATCGCGGGATGATCCGCCAGCTGTTCGACAACCTCATCGGCAACGCTCTCAAGTACACCGCGCCCGGCCAGCCCGCCCGCATCGACATCTCCGCCCAGCGATGCGCCGGCGACGAGTGGGCCGTCACCATCGCCGACCGCGGCATCGGCATCCCCCTGGAGGACCAGCCGCACATCTTCGACTCGTTCCACCGCGCCGCCGCCCACCGTGGCTACCAGGGCACCGGCCTCGGGCTGGCGATCTGCGAGCGCATCGTCACCCGGCACGGCGGGGTCATCACCGCCACCGACAATCCGGGCGGCGGAACGCGCTTCAGCTTCACCCTGCCGGCCGGCGAGCCGGACGATTCCCGGGCCGGCATCCAACCGGGTGCTCCCGCGGCGCGGATGGATGGTCGATGATCGGGGCATGAGCGACGACGCCACCAAGATTCTTCTGTCCGAATCGGAGATGCCGCGCCGGTGGTACAACATCGTGCCGGATCTGCCCGCGCCTCCCCCGCCCGTGCTGCACCCGGGCACGCTCCAGCCGGTCGGCCCCGACGACCTCGCGCCGCTGTTCCCGATGGCGCTCATCGAGCAGGAGGTCACCGCGGAGCGGTA
Organism: Actinoplanes sp. CA-142083; assembly: GCF_050942195.1. Classification (NCBI taxonomy): domain Bacteria; kingdom Bacillati; phylum Actinomycetota; class Actinomycetes; order Micromonosporales; family Micromonosporaceae; genus Actinoplanes; species Actinoplanes sp. CA-142083. Next base: position 3,433,834 of record NZ_CP192076.1, on the reverse strand, counting down.
CGTCGACATCCCGGACGAGGTGATCGACGTCTACCGTCTCTGGCGGCCGTCGCCGCTCTACCGCGCCCGGCGGCTCGAGAAAGCGCTCGGCACCCCGGCGAAGATCTATTACAAGTACGAGGGTGTGTCGCCGGCCGGTTCGCACAAGCCGAACACCGCGGTGCCGCAGGCGTTCTACAACGCGGCCGCGGGCGTACGCCGCTTGACGACCGAGACCGGTGCGGGCCAGTGGGGAACGGCACTGGCCTTCGCGAGCGCCCAATTCGGGCTGGACTGCGAAATCTGGCAGGTGCGCGCCTCGTACGATCAAAAGCCTTATCGGAAAATCATGATCGAGACCTTCGGCGCGACGATCCACCCGTCGCCCTCGGAGCTGACCGAGGCCGGCCGGAAGATCCTCGCCACCGACCCGGACTCCCCCGGCTCGCTGGGCATAGCGATCAGCGAGGCCGTCGAGGTCGCGGCGCAGAACCCGGACACCAACTACGCGCTCGGCAGCGTGCTCAACCACGTCCTGCTGCACCAGACGATCATCGGCGAGGAGGCGCTGCTCCAGCTGGCCAAGGCGGGTGACACTCCCGACGTGATCGTCGGCTGCACCGGTGGCGGCTCCAACTTCGCGGGGCTGGCCTTCCCGTTCCTGCGCGAGAAGCTCGCCGGCAACATGTCGCCCACCATCCGCGCCGTGGAGCCCGCCTCCTGTCCCTCTTTGACCAAGGGCGTCTACGCGTACGACTTCGGGGACACCGCCGGAATGACGCCGCTGATGAAGATGCACACGCTGGGTCACGAGTTCATCCCCGACCCCATTCACGCTGGGGGCCTGCGGTACCACGGCATGTCCCCGCTGATCTCGCACGTCTACGAGCTCGGCCTCATCGAGGCGGTCGCCAAGACGCAGCGCGAGTGCTTCGAGGCGGGCGTGCGGTTCGCCCGCAGCGAGGGCATCATCCCGGCGCCCGAGCCGACCCACGCGCTCGCGGCCTGCGTCGAGGAGGCCCTGCGCTGCAAGGAGACCGGCGAGGAGAAGGTCATCCTGACGGCGCTCTGCGGGCACGGCCACCTGGACCTGCCCGCCTACGGCACGTTCCTGGCCGGCGACATGGTCGACCACGAGCTGTCCGGCGACGCGGTCAAGGCCGCGCTCGCGGGTCTTCCGGCAGTGCCTGCCTAGCGCCGTAGCGTCGCAGCGCGCTGAGCACCGCGGTGATCTCCGGCCTGGGCGTCGCGGGCCGGCGGATCGCCGCGGTGATCCGGCGCGTCACCGGCGGGGTGAGCGGCCGCACCGCGACGCGATAGCGCGGGTCGGCGGCGAGGCTGGGCAGCAGGGCGATCGAGCGGCCCTTCTCCACGTGCTGCAACGCGATCATGTAGTTGTTGAACCGGCAGATCACGGCCGGCTCGAAACCGGCCTCCCGGCACAGCCGGGTGGCGAGCTCCGACATGTACGAGCCGGTCACGTCGAACGTCCACCGCTGATCGGCGCACGCTCGGAGGTCGACGGTCTCGCGCTCGGTCAGCGGATGGTCCTCGGGCAACACCAGCACGACCGCGTCCTCGGCGATCGGCACGAGGTCGATCGCCGGGTCGAGCTCGGCGCCGGTGAAGTCGGTCGTGGTGATGATGACGTCCACGTCGCCGCGGCGCAGCGCCGGCATGCTCTCGTGCGGCTCCAGCTCGAGCAGCACCACGGTGACGTCGGGGTGCCGCTCGGCGACCCGCGCGACGGCCGGCTCCGCGAGGGCGTGCACCGCGCTCTGGAACACCGCGAGCGTCACCGTGCCGGCCGGCTCGTCGGCGAGGCCGCGCAGCTCGGCCTCGGCCGCGTCCATGGCGGCGAGGATCTCCCGGGCGCGGCCGGCCAGCAGCACGCCGGCCGCGGTGAGCCGCACCCGGCGGCCGGTGCGTTCCAACAGCGCGGTGCGGGTCTCGCGTTCGAGCGTGGCGAGCTGCTGGGAGACGGCGGAGGCGCTGAGGTTGCCGCGCTGCGCGACCGCCCGGACGGTCCCGTACGTCGCGAGATCGACCAGCAGGCGCAACCGCCAGGGATTGAGCATTGTGCGGCGCAGCTTAACAGCAGCGGCGAAAATGTGAGATGGACCTGACGCTCCAGCCTTCGTAGCGTCGAGACATGGCAGATTCGTTCTGGTCCGACGCCGAGCGTCACCTGGTCCGCTACTCCGGGGCGGGCCGCTTCGTCCCCGAGATCATCGAGCGGGCCGAGGGCAGCTTCGTCTACACCGCCGACGGCCGCCGCCTGCTCGACTTCACGTCGGGGCAGATGAGCGCCATCCTCGGCCACTCGCATCCGGCCGTGGTCGCCACCGTCCAGCGGCAGGCCGCGACCCTCGACCACCTGTTCAGCGGCATGCTCAGCCGCCCGGTGGTCGACCTCGCCCGCCGCCTGGCCGCCTCGCTGCCCGACCCGCTGGAAAAGGTGCTGCTGCTGACCACCGGCGCCGAGTCCAACGAGGCCGCGATCCGGATGGCCAAGCTCGTCACCGGCCGGCACGAGATCATCGCCTTCGGCCGGTCGTGGCACGGCATGACGCAGGCGGCGGCGGGCGCCACCTACAGCTCCGGCCGCAAGGGGTACGGTCCGGCCGCGCCGGGCAACTTCGCCATCCCCACCCCGAACGCGTACCGGCCGGATTTCACCACCCCCGACGGCGAGCTGGATTGGCGGCGGCAGCTCGACTACGCGTTCGAGCTGTTCGACGCGCAGTCGGTGGGCAGCCTCGCCGCCTGCATCGCCGAGCCGATCCTCAGCTCCGGCGGCGTGCTCGACCTGCCGCCGGGTTACCTGGCCGCGCTGCGCGACAAGGTCCACGAGCGGGGCGGCCTGCTCATCCTCGACGAGGCGCAGACCGGCCTGTGCCGCACCGGCGACTGGTATGCGTTCCAGCGCGACGGCGTGGTCCCCGACATTCTCACGCTCTCCAAGACGCTGGGCGCCGGCCTGCCCCTCGCGGCCGTGGTGACCAGCGCCGAGATCGAGCAGACCGCGCACGAGCGGGGCTTCCTTTTCTTCACCACGCACGTGTCCGACCCGCTGGTGGCGGCGGTCGGCAACACGGTGCTCGACGTGCTCACCGCCGAACGGCTGGAGACCCGGGCCGCCGAGCTGGGGACGTACCTGATGAAGGGTTTGAACGAACTCAAGGAGAAGCACCGCGTGGTGGGCGATGTGCGCGGGCGCGGCCTGCTGGTGGGCCTCGAGCTGGTGGTCGATCGCGACACCAGGCAGCCGGCCGACGAGCTGGGCGCGGCGGTCACCCGGCGCTGCCTGGAGCTGGGCCTGCACATGAACGTGGTGCAGCTGCCCAAGATGGGCGGCGTGTTCCGGATAGCGCCGGCGCTGACCTCGTCCTTCGGCGAGCTCGACCTGGGCCTCGAGATCCTCGACCAGGCGATCTCCGACTGCGCGGGCTGAGGCACCGCGGGCTGAGGCATCGCGGCTCGGGGCAGCGCGGGCTCAGGGCAGCGCGGGCTCAGGCAGCGCGGGCTCAGACGGGGCGGAAGCTGGCTCGGTAGGACTGGGGTGACACGCCCAGGATGCGGCGGAAGTGCGGGCGCATCGCCACGCCGTCGCGGAAACCGCTTGCCCGGGCCACCGCGTCGACGGTCAGGTCGGTTCCGGAGAGCAGGTCCTGGGCGTGCAGGACGCGCTGGTGCAGCAGCCACTGCAACGGCGAGCAGCCGGCCGCCTCGCGGAAGCGCCGGTCGAAGGTGCGGCGGCTGACGTGGGCGGCGGCGGCCAGGCGGTCGACGTCGAGCTCCGGGTCGGCCAGGTGGCCGCGGCGCAGCAGCTCGAGGATCTCGCCGCGGATCGGCGGGCCGCCCGGCAGCCCCAGCCCGGCACGATGATCATCTCGGCCTCGTCGAGCGATCCCAGCGAACAGGGCGCGGTGATCATGATGCCGGCGGTGGTGAGCATCGGGGCGTCGTGCTCGCCCGCGACGCGTACGTCGAATCGCTTGTCGATGCCGAACACCCGCGGCGCGACCGCGACCTCCAGCATCGGCGCGTCGGCGCCGACGATCACCCCGACCACGGTCATGGCTTGAACGTATCGCACGATGGCTTTCCAGCCACTGCGGTTTTCGCGGGCGCCGCAGCAGGATGGGCACATGACTTTCCGCAGGTTCGGCGGCCCGACCGTGGAGTTTCCCCTCGGCGGCCTCACGTTTCTCACCGACCCGACGTTCGACGAGCCCGGCGACTACCCGATCGGCGACCGCAAGCTCACCAAGACCGCGCCGCCCACCGGAGAGCCGGGACCGGTCGACGTCGTGCTGCTCTCCCACGACCAGCACCCCGACAACCTGGATCGCCGCGGCCGGGAGTTCGCCGCGGCCGCGCCGCTCGTGCTGAGCACTCCGGCCGCCGCTTCGCGGCTGGGCCGGCCGGTCCGGGGCCTGTCACCCTGGGAGACCGTTCAGCTCGACCATGGCGTACGCGTCACCGCGGTCCCCGCCCAGCACGGCCCCGACGGCACCGAGCACCTCGTCGGCCCGGTCACCGGTTTCGTCCTCGAGGCCGACGGCGAGCCCACGCTGTACGTGAGCGGTGACAACGCCTCGCTGCGCGTGGTCGAAGAGATCGCCGCCCGCTTCCCGTCGATCGACGTGACCGTCCTCTTCGGCGGCGCCGCCCGCACCCCGCTGGTCGGCGACGCGAACCTGACCCTCTCCGCCGCCGACATGGTCGAGGCGGCCCGCATCCTCGGCGTGACCCGCGTGGTCCCGGCCCACATCGACAGCTGGGCCCATTTCACCGAGACCCCGGAGGACGTGCGCGCCGCCTTCGACAAGGCCGGCGTCGCCGACCTGCTTCAGCCGTAGGGCGTTGAGCCGCCGGGGCGCCGCGCCGCTGCGGGCGCGTTCAGCCGTAGGCGGCGCGGGCCAGGGCGAGCAACTCGCCCAGGCGGGTCGGTGGATCGTCGCGCCACCAGGCGAGGCGCACCTCGATCGGCGGGGCGTCGCGGACCGACCGATACGCGACGCCCGGGCGCGGGTTCTGGTTGGCCGTCGCCTCCGAGGTGACGCCGACCGCCTGGCCGGCCGCGATCAGCGTGAGCCACTCGTCGACCCCGTGCGACTCGCGGGTGGAGACCGGCGCGGCCCCCGGCGGCCACAGGCCCGGCGTGGTCGTGCCGGTGCGGCTGTCCAGCGCCACCGTGTAGCGGGCGAGCTCCGCCATCCGCACCGAGCGGCGCCGGGCGAGCGCGTTGTCGGTGGCCACCGCCGCGTACCGGGCCTCGGCGCCGATCAGCGCCGTGTCGAACCGGGCGTCGTCGAGCGGACGCCGGATCACCGCCACGTCGGCCAGGCCCTCGCCGAGACCGGCGGTCGCGGTGCCGGACTGCACGAACACCAGCGGCACGTCCGGGTGCGCCGCGGCCCACGCCTTCTGGAGGCGCCGCGTGTGCTTGCCCAGCGCCGCCCACGCGTACCCGACGCGAAGCTCCGCCGGCGGCGTGACCGTCCGCTCCAGATGGGCGACCTCCGCCAGCACGCGGCGCGCGGCCGGCAGCACCCGGGCGCCGGTCGCGGTCAGCGAGACGTGCCGGGTCGTGCGTTCGAGCAGCCGTACGCCCAAAGCGGTTTCCAGAGCCGCGATCGCGCGCGAGACGGCCGCCTGGGAGAGCCCGAGCGACGCCGCCGCGTCCGTGAACGTGCCGGCGTCGGCCACCGCGACCAGCGCCTCGAGCTGACGCAGCTGCACATTCATGCGTGCAGCGTATAGGTCGCCCGCGTCGCGCATTTCTCATCGGCGCGCGGGAGGCCGACGCTTGCCCCATGAACGCGAGGACCACCGCCGGCGTCGCCACCATGCTCGGCAGCGCCGCCAGCAACCAGATCGGCGCGGCCGTCGGCGCCCATGCCTTCCCGTTCATCGGTCCGGCCGGTGTCGTCGCCGTACGCCAGGTGGTCGCCGCCGCCGTCCTGCTCCCGCTCGCGCGTCCCGACGTCCGGCGCTTCACCTGGCCGCAGTGGTGGCCGACGCTGCTGCTGGCGGTCGTCTTCGCCACCATGAACCTCAGCCTCTACACCGCCATCGACCGCATCGGCCTGGGCCTGGCGGTGACTCTGGAGTTCCTGGGCCCGCTGGCCGTGGCGCTGGCCGGCTCCCGCACCCGTCTCGACCTGCTCTGCGCCGTGATCGCCTGCCTCGGCGTCTACGTGCTGGTCCTACCCGGCTCGTCCAGCGACTTCCTCGGCATCGGCCTCGGCCTGCTGGCCGCGACCTGCTGGGCCGCGTACATCGTGCTCAACCGCGTGGCCGGCGCCCGCCTCCCCGGCCTCCAGGCGCCCGCCGTCGCCACGTCCATCTCCGCCGTTCTCTACCTGCCGGTCCTGCTGACCCTGCATCACGGCGGCCTCGGGTACGCGCTGATCGCCGGCCTCCTGAGCTCCGCCGTCCCGTACGCCGCCGACCTGATCGTCCTGCGTTTCGTCCCGCCCCGCCTCTTCGGCGTCTTCATGAGCGTCCACCCGGTGTTCGCCGCCCTCGCCGGGGTGGCGCTGCTCGGCCAGGTCCTGCACGTGCACCACTGGGCCGGCATCGCCCTGGTCGTCATGGCGAACGCCCTCGCCGTCCGATCGTCGCGGCCCCGCGACGAGCGAACGATTGACGCGGGCCGCACACTGGAAGGACGGGCTATCGCGGGCGGGTGATGGTGTGCGGCATGGCGTGGCGGCAGGCGTGTCGGTCCTGCTTGGAGTGGTGACGGGCGTGCTGGGCAACGCTTTCACCGCCGGCTGGAAGTGGCCGCTCGGCCTGGGCCTCGGCGTCGCCGCGCTGACGGCCGCGTGCTGGGAGGCCTGGCGGGCCACCAGGGGCAGCAGCACAGCCCGGGCCGTGCGCACCGGCCCCGCCACCGCCCAGGGCCCCGGCAGCCGGGCGAACTCGGGCGTCGTCGGTGGCGAGGGCGCCGTGCGCTCGACCGGCGAGGCCCGGGCCTCCGACGGCGGCATCGCGAACTCCGGGATCGACGGCCGCCCCTAGTGTTCTCCGACAAGAGGCCCCTCGTCCGCGAATCCGGGGACGCCACCGCCGAGAGCGGTGGCGTCGCGATCACGGGCGCGGTCGGGACGGTCAACGTCGGCGCGCTCGCCCCGGCCCGGTCGCGCTATGCCGAGCAGGTGCGCCAGATCGCGCCGCCCGAGCTGTTCGACCGCGACGAGGAGTTGGCCCGGCTCGCCAAGTTCTGCGACCGGGCGGAACCGGCGGCGGCGTACATGTGGTGGCGTGCTCCCGCGTGGACCGGCAAGTCGGCGCTGATGGCCACGTTCGCGCTGAACCCGCCGCCCGGGATCCGGGTCGTCTCGTTCTTCGTCACCGCGCGCTGGGCCGGGAACGACGACCGGGTCGCCTTCGTCGACGTGGTGCTCGAGCAGCTGGCCGAGATCACCGGCCTGCCGATCCCCGACTACTTGACCGACGCCACCCGCTACTCCCACCTGCTGGGCCTGCTCACCGAGGCCGACGAGGCGTGCCGCAAGCGGGACGAGCGGCTGGTCCTGCTGGTGGACGGTCTCGACGAGGATCGCGGCGTCCAGGCCGACGGCAGCACGCACAGCATCGCCGCGTTGTTGCCCGAGTCACCCACACCCGGCATGCGCATCGTCGTCGCCAGCCGGCTGAACCCGCGCCTACCGTCCGACGTGCCGCCCCGTCATCCGCTGCGCCGCGCGGCCGAGATCTGCACGCTCAGCCAGTCCCCGCACGCCGAGGGGGCCCGCCACTACGCGCAGGACGAGCTCAAGCGCCTGCTCCGCGGCACCCCCGCCGAACAGGATCTGCTCGGACTGATCTGCGCGGCCGGCGGTGGCCTCTCGGCGGCCGACCTGGCCGAGCTCACGTCCCAGCCGGCCTGGGAGATGGACGACCTTCTCAACGCGGTCTCCGGACGCACGTTCGCCTCGCGCTCCGAGCGGCGCGACGCGGCGACCGCCGTCTACGTGCTCGGTCATGAGGAGCTGCAGCAGCAGGCGATCCGGTTCATCGGCCCACAGCGCCTGTCGGAGTTCCGCCGGCGCCTGCACGACTGGGCCGATTCCTACCGTGAGCGCGACTGGCCGGCCACGACCCCGGAATACCTCTTGCGCGGCTACTTCCGCATGCTGCACGAGACCACCGAGATCAACCGCATGATCTCGTACGCGACGGACGCCGCTCGCCACAACCGCATGATGGGAGTCGGCAACGGCGACACGGCGGCCCTCGCCGAGATCGCCCTCGTCCAGGAAGCGCTGCGTTCGCAGGAGGAGCCCGACCTCGCCGCCGCCGGCCGGCTGGCCGCCCACCGGCACTACCTCGTCGAGCGCAACGCCAACCTCCCCGAGGAGCTGGTCCAGGCCTGGACACTCGCCGGGGACCTGGCCCGGGCCGAGGTCATCGCACGGTCCATCGCCGACAAGCGGGCCCAGGAGACGGCCCTGACCACGGTCGCCGTCGAGTTCGTGCGGTCCGGCGACCCGCAGCGGGCCGAGGCGGTGGCCCACTCGCTGCGCGACCCGGGCCGCGCCCTCGCCGCCGTCGCCCTGGCGCTGGCGGAACGCGGTGACCGTGACCGGGCGGACACGGTCGTCCGCTCCCTTCCCGACCCCGAGGACCGGGCTCGGGCGCACGCCCGGATCGCGGTGGCTGTCGCGCGCGCCGGCGACCCGGCGGTGGCCCGCGACTTCGGCGCGCACGCGGAGACGGCCGCCCGGGAGGTCACCGATCCGGTACGCCAGGCCTGGGTCATGCCCGAGATCGCCGACGCGCTCGCCCACGCGGGTGACGCCGACGGCGCCGACCGCGTCCTCGAGACGATCGACCGCGCCACGCGGATCGTGACCCGGACCCGGGTCGCGGAGACGCTGGCCCGGCACGGTCGCGCGACCGCGGCCCGCGCTCAGGCGGCGAAGCTCGACCGGGCCGAGGATCGTGTGGCCGCGTTGGTCAAGGTGTCCAGGGCCCTGGCCGAATCGGGCGCCGGCGACGCCGCGCGCGAGACCGCCCGCGCCGCCGAAGAGGCCGCCGGCGAGCTCGACGACGGAGACCCGCGGGCGTGGCTGCTCCTCGATGTGGCGGAGGCGCTCGCCCGAGCCGGTGACGTGGACGGCGGCCTCCGCGTCACCCTCGCCGTCGTCGAACGCGACGCCGACCGCGGCGGCGGCGAAGCGCACAGCCGGACCGAGCGCCTCGGCGGCGACCCGTTGAGCCGGATCGCGACGGCCGCGGTGCGCGGCGGCCGGATGGCGCGGGCCGCCGAGATCGCTCTTGCCCTGGCGCCCACCACGACGCAGGCCATGGTGCTGCTCGAAGTCGCGCGAGCGGCGGAGGTGGCGGGCGCGCGGGAGATCGCCCGCTTGTCGGCCACCGCGGCGGAGGGTGTGATCGCGTCGGCCGTGGCCGCGAAGGATCGGCCGGTCATGCTGGGCGCGATCGCCGGTGTTCTCCGGCGGATCGGTGATGGGGAGGCGGCGCTCGCCGTCGCCGCCCGGGCCGGGTCGATCGAGGATGCGGCCGAGCGCACGCGGACCCTGGCGCTGGTCGCCGAGGCGCTGGCCCAATCGGGCGACGGCGAGGCGGCGCATCAGGTGGCGGCCCGGGCTCTCGCCTCGGCCCGGACGATGGACGACCGCCCCGAGGCGCTGGACGCCGTGCTGCCGATCATCACCGCGTTCGCCCGATCGGGTGACGCCGGCGCCGTGCGCTCGATCGTGGCCGAAGCCGAGACACTCGCCGGCAACTGGGGCGTCTCGCGGGTCGCCGAGGTGATGGCCGGCGCGCTGGCCGCGGCGGGCGACGTCCCCGGGGCCGAGCGCCTCTGCGAGCTGTCCGGGGATCGTTCCCGGCAGGCGCGGATCCTCGCCCGCATCGCGACGGCGCGGGCCCGGGCCGGCGCCCCGGAGACGGCACGCCAACTCGCCGAGCGGACCGAGGACATCGCGCGCACTGTGATCGACCCGGTCGCGCACGTCGCGAGCCTGGTTCAGCTCGCCGGGGCGCTCACGGCCTGCGGGGCCACCGCGACCGCGAGCGAGGTCCTCGACCGGGCCCGTAAGACCAGCGCGTCGATCGGCGATCTGCCACAGCGGGCCGCGAGCCTCGCCACGGTCGGCGAAGCCGTGCTCGCGTCCGGGGGCGTGGCGAACGCTCTCGCCATCGCCGACGAGGCGAAGTCCATTGCCGACGAGGCGAAGTCCATCGCCGGCGAATCCCCCGGACATCCGCGCGGCCAGCATTTCGCCGCGATCGCCATCCTCTCGGCGAAAGCCGGGGACGGCGCCGCGGCCGAGGAGGCCGCCCGGAAGCAGGGCGGTGAGTCGTGCCTGGCCGAGGTCGCCGAGATCCTCGCGCGGGGCGCCGACCCGGACCGCGCGGAGGCCATCGCCCGGGATTTCGCCGGCCGCCTTCAACGGGAGGCAACCGCGCGGGCGGTGGGCCGCGCGCTGGCTCTCGGCGGCGACACCGGCCGGGCGCTGAAGGTCGCCGGGCTCATCACCGACCCGGCCCAGCGGGACCTGTTCCTGATCGACCTCGCCAAGGAGGTGGCGGCCGGTGGGAGCGCCGAGGAGGCGCTGCGGCTTGCCCGCGACGTCGCCAACCCCGCCCGGCAGGTGTGGGCCATGGCCGAGGTCGCCGGCGGCCTGGCAACGGCCGGGGACGCCGGCGGGGCTCGCCTGACGGCGTTCCGGGCCGAGAGCGCCACGCACGGCATCGCCGACCGCACGCCGCAGGTGTTCGCGCTGGCGAAGGTGACGGAGGCGCTGGCCCGGGCGGGCGAACCGGCGGCCGCGCGCGACGTCGCCGACAACGGCGAGCTCATCGCCCGGGCGATCGAGGACCCGGCGCAACGAGCATGGGTCCGGATCCTGCTCGCCGAGGGGCTCGCCCAGGTCGCCGACCGCGACGCCGATGCGCTGCGACGGCTGGCCGACCTCGCGCAAGCCGCGGCGCGGCGCGTCGCCGAACCGGACGCGCGGGGCCGCGTGACGACACGGATCGCCGAGGCGTACGCGCGGGTCGGCGACGCCGAACGGGCGCTGGCGGTGGCGGAGTCCATCCCGGAGAGCAAGCGGCTCGAGGTGACCCGCGACCGCGTGGTCGAGCAACTCGCGAAGTCGGGTTTCGCCGACGAGGCGCTCCGGATCGCGCGGAGCCTGACCTCCGGCCTGCTCGTGCTGCGCAAGCTGGTCAGCGAGCTCGTGTGGGCCGGTGACGCCGGCACGGCCGAGGCGTTCGTGCTGCGGATCGGCGACGAGGCGGCGCGCGACGGGATGCTGGCGCCGCTCTGCCTGGCGATAACCGAGGCCGGCAACCCGCTACGGGCCGCGGCCGCGGCCGCGGCGATCGTCGACGAGAAGATCCGCACCGACACCCTCGCGACGATCGCGATGCACCTGCCGGCCGAAGGCAGCCCGGCGAACGTGCTGTCGCTTCTGGAGAACCGGCTGGAGGCTGTGGATCTCACCGCGCTCGCCCGGATGTCCCCGGTGGCGACGGAGGCATTTGCCAAGGAATATCTCCATTCGCTGCAAGCCCACGGAGATCAATCTTAGTAAATTGCCCGATGCGCAATATATTTGTCCGGGCAGTGACACCGAAAGAGTCGATGGGGTGACGTTGACTCGACCGGCAGAGGGGCTAGGCTCGCCAGGTCATTCGCCCTTTATCGAGGTCGTTCTCATGTCGCCCGAAGCGGTGGTCGTCCAGCTCGACCTGGTGGAGCACGCCCCTGGCGTGTACTACCTGACGTGCCAGTCGCCGTTCGGCGAGACGAATTTCCGGCTTGATCTTCCGGAGCCGGAGGCGCGGCGGCTCCAAGCGGTCGAGACCAATGTGCTGCGGTCCGGCGCGCAATTGATCACGCGCGGGTCGGCGGGGCGGCTGGAAGCGCCGATCCGGCAACTGGGAACCGATCTTTGCGACGCGGTTCTGCACGACGAATCGCGGGAGCTGTTCGAGATCAGTTTGCGGCACGCGGAAAGCACGCGTACCCCCTTTCAGTTGATGTTGCGGATCCGCGGGACGACGCTTGCCCAGTTGCCGTGGGAGTTCCTCTACGACAAGCGCCGCGGCGACTACCTCGCGCTGAACCTGCCGGTGGTGCGCTACCTCGACGTGATGCAGCCGGTCGCGCCGGTGACGGTGAAGCTGCCGCTGCGGATCCTCGGCGTGATCAGCCACCCGGACGACCGCGACCAGTTGCAGGTGGCGGCCGAAAAGGAGGCGCTGTCCGCGGCGCTCGCCCCGCTCGGCGACAGCCAGGTGCAGCTGAGCTGGCTGGAGGGCTCGGGCTGGGAGCACCTGTGGAAGGCCGCCCGCGGCGCGTCGTGGCACATCCTGCACTTCATCGGGCACGGCGGCTTCGACGAGGCGCGCGGCGAGGGCTATCTGGAGTTCGTCGACGACGACGGCGGCGCGCGGCACGTGTACGCGACCGACCTCGGCCGGCTGCTGCACGACAACGGCTCGCTGCGGCTGGCGGTGCTCAACGCCTGCGAGTCGGGTCGGGCGTCGGGGGTGGACACGTTCGCGAGCCCGGCGGCCAGCTTCATCCGGCGCGGCTTCCCGGCGGCCGTGGCGATGCAGTACGAGATCAGCGACCCGGCGGCCCTGATCTTCGCGCAGGCCCTGTACGGCGCGATCGCGTCGGGGGTGTCGCTGGACCGCGCCGTCACCGACGCGCGCACCACCGTGCACATGACCCAGCCGGGCAGCCTCGAGTGGGGCACCCCGGTGCTCTATCTGCGCTCCCGCAACGCCGATGTGTTCGAGGTGGAGGACGCGTCGAGGGTGTCGCCCGCGGACACGCAGACCGACAACCTGCGGCGCGCCAACGATCTGGTGCGCACGATGAAGGCGCCCACGCCGCCGGTTGTCGGCAAAGCCGCGGTGCATCCGCCGGAAAACCGGCCGCCGGAGCAGCGGCCGCCGGAAATGGCCCCGGCAAGACCTCGGCCCAAGCCGCCCGAGCCAAGGCCACAGCCCACCGGCCATGGCCTTACCGAGACCCATCGCTTCTCCCACCCCGGGCCGGTCCACGCCGTCGCCGTCGACCCCGCTCATCGCCGCCTGTTCGCCGCCGGCGAGCACGGCGAGATCCTCTGCTGGGACCTCGACAGCGCCCAGGTCTGCCGCTGCTGCCGCCTCCCCGACCGGCCGGCCCCGGTGCGCTCGATCGCCGTCACCCGCGACGGCCGCTTCGTCGCCGCCGTCCACGACGACCGCGTCGTGCGCGTCTGGGACGTCGAGACCGAAACCGCCACCCTCAACTTCCGTACGCCCGGCGGCCAGGCCGGCCGCTGCGTCCGCTTCTCCCCCGACGAGTCGCTGTTGGTGGTGGGTTGCTCGGGCGGCATGGCCCTGGTCGCCGACCGCTACGGCCGCGAGCGCCTGCGCCTGCTGCACCGCCCCGAGGTCGACAACGGCGGCCGCCCGCGCCAGCCCGGCGATGTCCGCGCCGCGACCTTCAGCCCGGACGGCCGCTGGATCGCCACCGGCGCCGACGACGGCCTGCTCCGCCTGTTCGGGGCCAACGGCCAGATCGCCGCCCGTTTCCCGCACCCGCATGCGGTGCTGGACGTCGCGTTCCGCGCGGACGGCCGGATCCTGGCGACCGGCGCCGCCGACGGGGTGGCCCGGCTGTGGAACGCGCGCGGCGAGGTGCAGGGCCGGCTCAACCACGGTTCCGCGGTCGGCGCGGTCGCGTTCACCGCCGACGGCCGCCTGGTCACCGGCGGCGCCGACGGCATCGCGCGCCTGTGGCACGACGAGCGCCCGCACGCCTGGACCGAGGTGGGCGGCGCGGTCGCGGCCGTGGCCGGCCGCGCGGAGAAGTCTTTGATCACGGCGCACGCCGACCACACCGTACGCGTCTGGGAGCGGGCATGACCGAGGACGTCGAGCTTTTCGTGAACCCGGGTCTGGCCCCGGACGAGGTGGCGGACATCCGCGCCGAGCTGCGGGACTGGGGCTGGGATCCCGCGGTGCGCCGGATGCCGCCCCGCCGTGGCGCCGCCGAGTTCACCTGGCTGCTCCTGCTGACCGTGCCCGCCGAGATCATCGTGAAGACGATGCTCGAGCAGGCCGGGCGGCAGGCCTTCGAGTCGCTGCGGGGCTTCGTGCAGCGGCGGCTCGACCGCAAACAGGAGGCGCAGGTCGTCGTCATCGAGGAGGCCGGCTCGGGCGCGCAGTTCGCGCTCTCCGCCGACCTTCCGCTGGACGCCTACCGGCAGATGGTCGAGGCGCTCTCCGCGGGCAACATCAACGACGGGCTCAGAACCTTCGACCGGGGGCGGGGTCGCTGGGTAGGCGAGACGACATGAGGAGGCAACGATGACCGACCGCGACGACGCCGCCTGGAACCGGCCCGACGCGCCACCCCCGAGCTGGCAGCAGCAGCCACCGCCGCAGCAGCAGCCGCCCGGGCCCGCGCAGGGCTCGTGGAATCCCGGCGGCTATCAGCAGCCGCAGCACTACCAGCAGCCGGGCGCGTGGCAGCCCGGCCCGGCGCCGGTGGCCGCGCGGCCCACCAACACGATGGCCATCCTCGCGCTGGTCTTCGCGTTCGTCTTCCCACCGGCGGGCCTGGTGCTCGGTTTCCTGGCCCGCCAGCAGATCCAGCAGCGCAACGAGGGCGGCGAGGGCCTGGCCATGGCCGGCCTGATCATCGGCGCGATCGGCACGGTCGGCTACGTGATCCTCTGCGCCGCCTCCGCGTCCAGCGGATATTGATAGCGGCGGGCGCCCCTCGCGGGACGCCCGCCTCACTTCCTAGTCGGTGACCGTGCCGGTCAGGTCCGGCGCGCCCTCCGGGTCGAAGAACTTCAGGGAGATCTGCTCGTCGGGCTCGGCGACGTCGTCGGTGATCGTCGGCACGGTCAGCGTCGCTGTGGTCGCCCCCGGCTCGAAGAACGTGTACGGCGTCAGCGTCGTCTCCGACAGCGGCCGCGACGGCAGGACCGACTCGAAGGTGTTCTGCTCGAACCACTCCGCGTCCACGTCGGTGGTGGACAGCTCCACCCCCGAGGCGAGGGGCTGCACGAACGTGGCGGCCCAGTAGCCCGTCTCGGTCGGCGCCGACAGCGACAGCTGCCACGTCAGCGTGCCGCCCTCGGCCGTGCTGACCGAGGTCGACGCCACCGAGAACACCGGCGCCGGGTCGTCGTTGGTCACGTCGATCCCGCCGAGATAGTCCCCGATCACGAGGCCCTTCTGCGCCTTGGCGAGCAGCCAGGTGGCCTCGCCCTCGCCGTACAGCGTGTCCCCGGTGACCGACACCGGCACCTTGATGGTCCGATCGCCCGGCCGCACGGTGGCGAGCCACGACTTGACCACGAAGGTCGACGTGTCGAGCAGGAAGAGCCGCACCACGGCACCGCCGTGCCCGGAAACCTTCACCGGAACCTCATAGGTCTTCGTTCCCGAATCACCTTCGGCGACCACAAGTTTGCCGATGTCGATGCGGGGCAACGATTTCTCCCGCGGATCCGGCGTACCCGGATTCCAGCCCCACGCGTCGATCAGCCATGCCTTGCCGGCAGTCGTCCGCGGCGTCAGCTCGACGGCCGCGACCTTTCCGCCGCGCCACGGCACCCGCACTTCCTGACCCCAATACGAGGTCGTGAACTGCGTTCCGGGCAGCCCGTCGATCCGCACGTCGCCGAGCTGAGTCCGCCGCCCGTCGACCCCTACCACGGTGACGCCGAGCCTCGTTCCGGTCGAATTCGGCGGCACGATCACCCGCATGGCGAGCGCCTGACTGCCGCGCGCGTCGACCGTCTTTGCCGGGGTGAACCGGATCGGCGTTCCCGCCGCGCTCCAACTCAGCTCCGCCGCGTAGCGCCCTTCCTCCGGGACGACCGGATAGAAGGCTGTGAAATGCGCCCCCATCGGATTGACGGCTTCCGGGTCCAGGCAGGCTTTCGCCTCGTCGTCGCTGATCTGCTCGCAGATCCGCCCACCGGCGGAAACCCGCACGCTGGGATCGGGCGCGAGCAGGGCGGCGCGATTTCCGCCGAGTGCGTGGCTGAGCACCTTCGCCGGGTACGCGCTGGGCACGCGCCGGCCGCTTCCGTCGAGCAACGGCCGCACCCGGTCATCGCCGGCCACGAACAGCCGGGCCGCCGCCGCGATGTAGGTCGCGCCCACATTCTGTTGCTGCGGCGCGGTCAGCCGCGTCGGCTGCCCCGGTGAGCAGAGCGGATCCGTTTCGTCACCGCTCCAGAAATCGTCGAAGGAGGGCGCCGCCGACTGTCCCGGCGTCCATTCCGTGTTGAAGAAGTTGTGGTTCGCTCCCACCACGTAGAGGGCGCTGTGCAACGCCTTCCCCGCGCTGACCCCGCGCGTGGCGTCCACGAACATCTGCCCCTGCAGGTCCGAGACGTCCCCGTCGCAGCCCGGCAGAATCGTCGCCGACGGCACGTCCGGAACCGGGTCGTGGCCGAAAATCGTGGGCCCGATCAGCAACAGTCCGCGAACCGTCCACCGCACCGATCCGTGGTAACCGTCCTGAGCCGCGGGCGGCGGCGTGAGCGTGTCCATGGCGGCCCGGCTGACGCCTTCGCCGCCGCGCGAGTGTCCCATCAGGAACACCTTTGCCATGTCGGGCCGGGGCGCGGCCCGTACGATCGAAGGCGCTTTTGACCGGTCCTTGCCGGCCCAATCGGCCCACTTCGCCAGGTGCAGTCGCACCAGCGACGACCGCGCCTGAGCGCCGCCGTCCTCGGAATCCCAGTCCTGCCCGTTGATGCCGTTGGCCGAAATGGACACCGTCACGTATCCCTGCGAGGCCAGCAGCCGCTGCGCCTGCAGATAGCCGCGATAGCTCGGGATCGGCTCGGTGCCTTCCGGGCAGGGCCATTCCTGCGGGACGTCCTCGTCGGCGCCGCGATAGCAGACCGTGTGCCGGCCGTGCAGAAAGAGCGCGAGCGGCCGTGGCCCGCTGATGCCCACGGGCGCCACCACGACGGCCCGCATCTCCACTTTCTCCGGGAAATCCGGGAGCTTGACCGGCGCCAGGTCGTACTCGCCGGTGACGGAACGGTAAGGGCCCGGCTTTCCCGGATCGACGGCATTGACCGCCTGCGTGTCCGGCCCCGCGGAAATGCTGCTCTTCTTCAGCGCCCGGGTATCGGGCGCCTTGTCTATCCGCTTGCCGCCGGCCCGGACGGAAAGCTCATCGAGGCTTTCCACCTTGCCGAGGTCGAGGCTGAAGCTCTTTCCGTCGGCCGCCGGTCGCGGCCTGCCCAGCAGCTTGTCCCCCGCCCAGAATTCGACGGCGGCGTCCCCCATCGGCACTTTCCTGTCGGCCCGCCAGACGAGCCGCCCGTCCTCAACGGACCATCCGCCGTCGCCCTTCCCCGACGGCGCCTGCGGCGGCGCGGCGGCCGCTTGCCCGGCCGCCCCCACCACCAATGCCATGACCAGAAGCGTTGACCCCAGTAGTCTGCGCATGCGGACGTGTCTAGCCAACGCATGCAAATACCCCGATCACTGACACTGTCTCGCAAGCGACAGAATTACGGTGGGCAATGGCATAGCGTCTCTCCGTCCTCAAGACGAGGTGGGGGTGCCACATGCGTTCAGCCCTGTGGGGCCTGCTGGCCACCCTGCTCGGCCTCGCGACCGGCAACCTCCCCGGCAAGCATCCTGGGTACCTGGCGGTGTGCAAACGTGTCGACTGTGGCTGGAGACGCTTCATCCACGAGGCTCAGGCACTCGGGTCATTCTGCTCGCGACATCCCGGCGAGCGGCGAATGGCCGCCTTCGGCGAGAAGATCAGCGTTCGCTGCTTCAAGCGCGGGTGCCCAAATCCCTCGGTCGAGGTGGAATACCAGCCCGGAATTCATGGCCCGGAGGACTTCCGGTGCCCGGCTCACCTGCGGGATCGCTCATGACCTCACCCATCGAGGCCGTCGGCGACCTTCCCACAAGATTCAAGCTCGTCAACGCCCTTCCGGCCGCGTTCCTTGTCAGTCTCATCGGAGCGCTGATTCTCAGCGGAGCACCCCTGACTTCTCCCGATTTCGGCACGATGGTGGATCGCGCACGCGATTACGGCTGGGCGGGCGCCGCGATCTCGGTAGCCGTGGTCGCGGTGGGCGCGCTGCTGCTCGAGCCGTTCGAGCTGTCCTCGATCCGGCTGCTCGAGGGGTACTGGGCGAGCTGGGGACCGACGCGCAGACTCGGCGATCTCGGCCGTTGGCTGCAGGAGCGCCGACGGGACCGGCTGATGTTCCTGATGGAGGCGTACGAAGACCTGCCGGAGGCCGCGGAGGCCGAGGATGAGTTGAAGCACTTCCCGGCGGCGACCCTTCCCATGTCGCTCGGAAACCGGCTCAAAGCGTTCGAGGAAAGGGCCGGAGCCGCGTACGGCATCCGCGCGATCGATCTCTGGCCGCGACTGCACTACGCCCTGCCCGAAGCGGTTCTGTCCTACGTCAACCTGCACCGCAATCAACTGGACACCGCCTGCCGGCTCTGCCTTTCGCTGGCCGTTGCCGGCGTGGGATCTTTCGGCCTCCTGATCAGGTTCTCCCTGTGGTGGTGGCTGCCCCTTGCCCTGCTGATCGGCGCTGTTGTCGCTTACCGGGCGGCCCTCGCCGCGGCGGAGAACTACGGCGCCGCGGTACGAGCCGCCATCGATGTCTACCGCCTGCGGCTCTATCAGGAGATGCGCCTCCAAATGCCGCCCGACACCGCCGCGGAGCGGACTGTCAACGACCATCTGCGCCGACTGTGGATGGGCGACACTACTGCCTCGGTGCGGTACGCGCCCACGGATTCCGACATGACGATCGTGATAGAGGCCCTGCACCGGTTCGCCGTTAGGAACCAGCCCTGACGTTCAACGTCGAGAACGCCGACAGCACGACAATTCGCAAATCGGCGACGTCCGGCGGAGCCTCGTCCGCGGTGACGGTTCGACGAAGGCCTGGGCCACGCGCATACAGGTGCACAGTGGATCCTCGCGGGACGACGACGTCAATGCCGGACAACGCGGCCCGTATGTCCACCATCCCCTTGACCGGACCTTTCCTGACTGTCAACAGACAGCCTCCGACCAGCGACCGCATCAGCAACAACGGCTGCTGACCCGGATCCCACTCGAGCGGGTTGCCGGAGGCGACCAAGACCTCCCGCCGGACGGTGGGGTCGTCCGGCTGCGCCGCACGCTCCCGCCGGCCCACCAGCGAGAGCCCGATCCCCCCGGCCAGCAGGAGCAGCGGCAGGACCAACGGGCCCGCCCAGCCAGGCAGTGGCCGGAGCGTGAAGAGAAGGGCGACGCCACCGACCATCACCAGCAACAGTGGACCGGTCATCGCGCCGGAGGCCGGCAGCAGCCGCAGCACACCGATCGCACCCAGAGCAAGCAGAGCAAGCGGCCACCACCGCGCGACGACGGCGGAGAGATCCGCGGCCGGCACCGTGCGGTCGACCAGCAGGACGGCTCCAGCGACGGAGAGCAGCGCGGCCGCCCACCGGCCCGCGTTCACCAGGGCTCCCGGCGAACATCGAGGGACATGCGCATCCAAGGATCCAACCACGACGGACGCCCTGCACCTGAAACAGGCTCACAGCCGCCCGGCGATCGACGCCTTCGTCAGCAGTTCGGCCCACTCCGCGGCCGGGTCGGAGCCCCATGTGATCCCGCCGCCCGCGCCATAGACGGCGGTCGAGGTGCGGCGGTCGATGACGGCGGTGCGGATCGCGACGTTGAATCGGGCTCGCACCGGCTCCGAGGGCGGCGCGATCAGGCCCACCGCGCCGCAGTAGACGCCGCGCGGGCCGCCTTCGAGGTCGCGGATGATTTCCATGCTGCGGCGCTTGGGCGCCCCAGTCACCGAGCCGCACGGGAAAAGCGCCCGGAAGATGTCGACGAGCCCGCAATCCTCGCGCAGCCGCGCGACCACTTCCGACGTCATCTGCCACACCGTCGGATAGCGTTCCAGCGCGAACAGCTCGGTGACCTCGACGCTGCCGGTCGCCGCGACCTTGGCCAGGTCGTTGCGCAGCAGGTCGACAATCATCAGGTTTTCCGCCTGCTCCTTCGGGCTGTTCCGGAGCCGCCGGGCGATCTCCTCGTCATGCGCGGGCGAGCGCGCCGCGGTTCCCTTCATCGGTCGCGTCCGCACCCGGTCGCCGGCCCATTCGAAAAACAACTCAGGGCTGGCGGAGGCAACAACAAAAGAGCCCATTTCGACGTACGCGTTGAGCGCGCCACCCTGTGCGGCGGCGAGAGTCGCATAAAGGTCGAGCGGATCACCCTCGAAGGCCGCCCGCAGCCGGCCGGTGAGATTGCATTGATATGTTTCCCCGGCCTCGATGTATTTCCGGACCGCCTCGACCGCGCGCCGGTGCTCGCCCTCGCTCCAATCGAGCGTCCATCGGGTCGGGCGAGGGCTTACCGAAGCGATCACCGGGACCGGCTGCGGCTCGTCGCAGAGGCCGAACCATGCGAGCGGCGGTTCACTTTCGCCGCGCGGAAAGGCCGGCAGCAGTGGATCCAGGCCCGGGGCGGCCTCGTAGGAGACGTAGCCGTACGCCCATTCCCCGGACGCCTCGACCTCGGCCAGGACCCCGGCCACCTCGTCGGGCCGCTCGGCGACCAGGACACGATGCGGCGGCGGGCAGGCCACCGCACTCCCGGACATCAGATCATCGAATCGCGCGTTCATTTCCCGGACGAGGCTACGCCGATGGCACCCCCGAAACTCAGCGAAAACCAGTGAGGGAGAACACCACGAAACCGAGGACGGCCAGCGGAATGGTGAACAGCAATGCGCGACGCGACACCACCACGCCGAGAGCGATGAGAATCGCGGCTAACATGAGCGGCTCGGCGACGCCATAGGACGGGTCGCCGGCGCGGAGCAGCTCGATCGCCGCCTCGGCGAACAACACCGAGCCGGGAAGCGCCACGGCGACGCGCTGGAGACGCCCGGGAACGCGCGCAAGGTAGCCGCCCGCGCCGAAAATCCCGCCGGCCACCACACCCAGGGCCATCCAGATCAGCGCGTATGACGCGTACGCCTGGGAAAGCTCGTCGTTTTGAATGAGCGCCGCCGCCAGGTAGTAGGCGGGGACGGCGACCACCAGCATCATCACCGCGCCGATGACGCTTGCCGGCAAGTTCCACCGCGAACGCCGGGTAACAAGGAAGGCTGCCACCGCCCACACCGCCATGGAATTGCCGAGGCCGCCGAGCGGGAACGGCACGTATTTGATCCACACGAAGTCGAGGAACCCCAGCAGGAGTCCCGCGAGCGGGGCAACGACGATCATCACGACCCGGAGGATAGGGATACGGAAGCCGGTCTCGCCTCGATCCGGGGACAGATGGCGGGTCGGCCGAAAGTGTCAGACCCCGCGGTGGAGACGCAGCGGGAGCAGCGCCGGCACGCGGCGCATGTGATCGGCGTACGCCGGGCGGCGCTGGACCGATCGGCGATCCATCAGGGGCACGCTGACGAAGACGAACAGCAGCACCATCGCGATCGGGCCGAGGACCGTCCACCACCAGCCGGGCGCGGCGGCCAGCCCGAACAGCCACAACCCCCACCAGAAGGCGATCTCGCCCAGGTAGTTGGGGTGCCGCGAATACCGCCACAAGCCCCGGTCGAGGACGCGGCCGCGGTTGGCGGGATCGCGGGCGAACGAGCGCACCTGCCGGTCGGCGACCGCTTCGGTCACCACGGCCAGCACGACCACCAGCGTGGCCAGGACGTCCAGCCACCCCAGCGGACGGTCGAGCACGGTCACGGCGGGCCAGGCGGAGAGCAGGCCGGCGAAGACGACGAGCGTGGGCATCAGCTGGATGCCGACGAGGTTGACCACCCAGAACGGCAGCCAGGACGGGCGCTGCTCGCGCAGCTGCAC
Source organism: Actinoplanes sp. CA-142083 (assembly GCF_050942195.1). NCBI lineage: Bacteria > Bacillati > Actinomycetota > Actinomycetes > Micromonosporales > Micromonosporaceae > Actinoplanes > Actinoplanes sp. CA-142083. The sequence continues at coordinate 3,411,952 of NZ_CP192076.1, read as the reverse complement.
ATAGCGCCAGTCCTCGTGGGTGAGGCCCCGCCACGACGACGCCCAGTTGGCGGTCAGCCGCACCGCCCAGGCCAGCACGAGCACCAGAACCGTGAGCTGACGCTCGCTGACGGCGGCGAGATCGCCGCCGTTGCGCCACCACACCCAGGCCAGGACGATCACCGGCGGGGCGACGCTCCAGTACGGGTCGTAGAGGCTCGCGTTGCGGACCAGCACGCTGACCCCGAACACGACGACGGTGGCGGCCAGGTCGGCGACGAGCGTGACCACCAGCGGGTGGGCGCCCGCCACCGCGGCGGCGACGGCCCACGCGGCTAGCCCGGCCGCGACATAGGCGCCCGTCACTATGGCGAACCCGATCGGCCGATCATCCGCTGCCATGCGACGAGGGTAGGCGCTCGGCGTCTCCTTCGACGCGCCCGGTCCGTTTTGTGGGGGATCGCCGATGCGGTCAGCGACCTTCCCGGGGCCTCGCCTTCGGTCGGCGCCCCTCCTCGGCCTCGCCTTCGGTCAGCGACCCTCCCCGGCCTCCGCTTCGGTCAGCGACCCTCCGCGGCCTCCGCTTCGGTCAGCGACCCTCCCCGGCCTCCGCTTCGGTCAGCGACCCTCACTAACCTCGGCGAGGAGGCGGCGGAAGCGGCGACGGCGGTGGCGGGCCACCAGAGCGACCGCGACGATGGCCGCGGCGAGCAGGAGTTGCGGCCACGGCAGCGCCCAGGTCGTCACGGTCACCGGCGTGGGTGCGCCGGTCACGCCGGGCGCGCCGCCCAGGACCGCCGGCGTCAGGGTGACGGTGGTGCGGATGCGGCCCAGCGACCACACGCCGCCGATGGTCGCCGACGCGGTGTGGGTGCCGCCGAAATCTCGGTTTCTACAGTGTCAACGGATGATCTCGGTCGAAACCTTTTCGGCCGGTGGGATCGCCTGGTGGAACCGGAAGAAGCCGTCCGGGTCGTACCGCGCCTTGACCCGTCGCAGACGCGCGTAGTTGACCCCGTGATAGGCCCGCGCCCAATCCGTCAGCGAAGGATCCGGGAAGTTCGGATACACGCCGCCGGTCCCCCACGGCGCCGCCAGCGCGTGGGAACGGCGCAGCCATTCTCGAGCGTCGCCGACCGCCGTCACCGAGTGCTTGAGCAGAAACCTCGCGTCCCGGTGGGCGAAAGCCGTGGCACGCACCGGAACGCGGTTGTAGGCGCCACCCCACGGCGTGAAGTCGAGCTCCCGGCGCTGTCCCGGCACCCGCTCGCCATAGAAGTGCTCCACAAGCGCCTCCGCCGGCACCCGCCGGCGGAAGAACCCCGATTTGCTGAACGTGTCGCGAAAAGCCAATTCCTCGTGGAACGGAGCCGCGGACAGCGGCTCGACGCCGGCCATCGCGACAAAGGCATCAAGCAAGTCAGCGGCAGCCGACCCGAAGACGACGGGTCCCTCCTCGGTGAGGAGCAGGCTCGCGGCCAGCTCGTCGGGCCCGTCCGGCGCCCAGTCCTGCCACGCCTCGATCACCTTGACCGCGTCGGCGGGTCGCCAGGCAAGACGGAAGGTCGTGTCCGGCGGCGTGGGACCGGCCCGGAAGGTCAGCGACGTGACCACGCCGAACTGGCCTCCACCCGCGCCCCGCAGCGCCCAGAACAGGTCGGCATCACGCTGCTCGTCGCAGTCGACCGTCCGCCCGTCGGCCAGCACCACCCGCGCGGCGAGCAGGCTGTCACAGGTCAAGCCGCGGCTGCGGCCGAGGAAGCCGAACCCGCCGCCGAGGGTGAGCCCTGCGATGCCGACCGTGGGGCAGGACCCGGCGGGGATCGTCAGGCCGTGCTCCGCCAGCGACTCGTAGATCTCGCCGAGCCGCGCGCCGGCCCCCACTGTCACCACGTCACCGGAGACCGACACCGACCGCATCGGCGACACGTCGATGACGATCCCGTCGACGGACGACCGGCCCGCGAAGCAATGCCCGCCGCTGCGGACCGCGCGGGCCAGCCGGTCCCGCCGCGCCCGGGCGATGGCCTCGGCAACGTCTTCCCCGGACGTACAGGAAACCAGGATCTTCATGACCCGAAAGCTAAGGCCGGCTGGGACCGCCGTTATTGAACAGAACGGCCATCGACACCCCGTGGTCGTGCCCGCACCCGCAGGACCGCTCGACGTCGCCCAGGAACCGCCGCGGCGTGTCCCCGGTCAGCCGCACGCACTCCCGGGTCAGGTGGGCCTGGTCGGCGTAGCCGGCATCGACGGCGAGCCGGGCCAGTCCCTCCTCGGCCGGGCGCCGTCCCCGCGCCAGCGCTGCCTGCGCCCGCGCGAGGAAGCCCTGGAACCGCAGAATCCGGTGCAGCGCCTTCGGTCCCATCCCGATCGCCGACCGGCACCGGCGGCGGAAGCTCCGCTCGGACACCTCCAGCGACGACCAGATCGAGCCGAGGCCGGCGGTCCGCCCGGCCATCAGCCGGCCCACTGTTTCCGCCACGAGCGGGTCCACCGCGTCCACGCGCCGGCCCACCAGCTCTTGCAGGGCCGCCAGAACGTCGGAAGGGTCACCCGCCGCCCCGGCCTCCACGAGCTCCGGCACCGGCACGCCGAGCACCGCAGCCGCCGCCCCGGGCCGGAAGCGAAGGCCCACCACGGTGCTCCCCGGCGCCAGCGTCTCGATTCGCGGCCCGGTCAGCGGCCCGACGACGAACGGCGGCGCACCCACCCGGCACACGAGCTCGACCCCGCCGCTGGGCACGCTGCGATGAACGTACGGCGTCGCGCCCACCTGCTGCACCCACGTCATCGAGACGTGCCCGGCCAGCGCGGCGACCGGCGGCATCTCCCGATAGGTCTGCCCGGCCATCCCGCGATTATCGCAACAGCCCGAAGACGACGCCCGCCACGACCGCGCCGATCGCCGCCCCCACCACAACCTGGGCGATTGTGTGGTCCTCGAGCCGCACCCGCGACCACCCCACGGCCGCCACCACCACCGCGGAAGTCAGCAGAACCGGTCCGAATACGATCACCAGCACGACGGCCGACCCGGCGGCCACTCCCGTGTGGATGCTCGATTTCCAGAAATGGTTGATCCCGGTGGCGATGACTCCGCCGGCGAACGACGCCACGATCAGCGCGATCAGCTCACGCGGCGCGCCGCCGGCGGCCAGGAGCCCCATCCCGGCGAGCACCGACCCGAGCCCGAACAGCAGCGGCCCGGTCCGCTGCGACCGCACGCCGATGTGCCGGTCGCTCAAGCTGCCGCGGCGCACGCCGCGCAAGATCATCCCGTACGGGACGACCGCGCAGAACAGAGCGCCCACCAGCCCCCACCCGACGTTGCCGGCGTGCGCCCCGATCACCACCGGCATCACGGCGGCCAGCACCGCGGGCGCGAAGACCTCGGTGAGCAGCCGCGCGATCACAGATGCCGGTCGAGGAACTCGGCAACCGTCCGCGACAGCGCCACCCGGTGGTCGGAGAGCGCGTGATCGGTCGGGAAGACGTGATGCTCCAGCCGGCTCCCGCCGTACGCCGAAACCAGCGGATGGTGATGCACCTCCGGCGGCGACACCGGGTCGCGACCGGTCCCGATCAGCAGCACCGGTCGCCCCGCGAGCCGCGGCGCCAGCCCGGCCAGCTGCCACGACGGCCCGGCCGCCTCCATCTCGGCGACCAGAGCCTCGGCGCTGGTCCCCCGCAGGGGCAACAGCTCGCCGGCCCAGTCCGCCACGAGAGAAGCGTGCGGCGAAGCGGCCGCCGCGCCGAGGTCGAAGCCGGCCACCGAGGCGACCGCCTGGACCGCCGGATCCGCGGCCGCCGTCATCAGCGCCGCGAACCCGCCCACGCTGTGCCCCACCACCGCCACCCGCCGCGGGTCGAGCCGGGGATCCTCGCGCACCGCCGCCACCACGGCCGCCGCGTCTTCGAGGACGTGCGCCCACGACCAGTCGCCGCCCACGCCCCACGAGCCGCGGTAATGGAACACCAGCGCCGCGTACCCCTGGCGGCGCAGCTCCTGCGCCAGGTCGAAGTTCCGCTCGTTGCCCGGAAACCCGTGCAGCAGCACCACAATCGGGTGCGGCCCGTCGCCGCCCGGCAGATGCAGCACGCCGAGCAGCGTCTCGCCGCCACTGGCGAAGGTGACCGCGGGAGTGGCGGCGAACGTCATGATCGGGACGTTATCAGCTGGTCGTGATGAGGAACGGTGTGATTTTCGACGTTCCCGGCCCGACCGGGACCACCGCGCCGCGCAGCGTCGTCGCGTCCTGCCAGGCGAAGCTCACGAGAGGCTGATCGACCTTCCCGCCGCGACTCGCGATCCACTGATCCACCAGAATCGCGCGGTCCGAGAAGCGGATCCCGGTGACGCGCTCGCCCTGGGCGCGATCGCTTTTCCCGTACGTGAGCGCGACTCGTTCCCCGTCCGGCGAGAGACGCACAGCGCCCACCCAGGCGCAGCTGAGCGTCGGCAGCGGGAACTGGTCGATCTGCTGCCCCAAGATGGTGTCGAACAGCACGGGCGTGCACGGCGCGGAGTCCCGGACCAGCACCAGCCGGTTCCCCACGAGGTCGGCCGCCCGGATCCCGCCGCCGAGCGCCTTGTGCGGCACCAGCACCCGTTCCCGGCCGGATCCGAGGTCGTGCTCGACCAGGCCGGCCGGCCGCCACAGGTACGCCGCGGTGCTGTCGGCCGTCAGCATCGACACCGCCTCGCCCTTGCGGCGCACGTCCCGCTTGAGCTGAACGGCGCCGTCCGCCGCGGTGACCACCAGGTTGATTTGCAGGCCCTCGACGTCGACGCCGTCGGAGCGCGGCGTGCCGGGCATCAGGTCGTGCGCGCCGAGCGCGACGATCCGCCCGTCGTCGAGCCCCACGAACCGGTCCCAGCCGTCGGCGCCGTCCACCCAATGCGGCAGGATCTCGTCGCCGGGCACGAGCTCGCCGACCCTCGTCGTGCCGCTGAGGTCGACGGTGAGCCCGGGCCCCGACTCGTAGACGCCATTGGCGCCGTCCAGCATGAGCCGCTGGGCGGGCACCTCCGCCGACGGGCTCGGCAGTCCGGTCGCGGGCGGCAGGGCGGGTTCGCGCTTCTCCACCGAGCGCAGCGCCAGGGCCACGCCGGCCAGCGCCACCACCGTGGCCACGCCGGCCGACGTCGCCGCCAGCCGCCGGCGCCGGTTCCGCCGGGCACGGCGGTACACGTTGTCGAGCTTGCCCGCGTACCCGCCGGTCGCGCTCGCCGCCGCCCGGACCGCCACCTCGACCTCTCGGGGAATCTCGTTCATCGTCACTCCTTGTCGGTCAGGGTGGTCCGCAGCGCGGCCAGGCCGCGGGAGAGCCGGCTCTTCACCGTGCCTTCGTTGAGGCCCAGGGCCGCGGCCGTCTCAGCGGTGCTCAGGTCGAGCAGGATCCGGCAGGTCACGACGGCCCGCTGGGGCGCCGGCAGCGCGGCGAGGGCGTCGCGCGCCACGACCGCGGTGTCGGACGGCGCGTGCTGCGGGTGGTCGGCGTCATCGGCGGGCGGGCGCTCCCGGCGCACCTTGCGCCACCACGAGGTGGCCCAGTTGAGCCCGACCCGGAACACCCAGCCGGCCGGGTTGTCGAGGTGCCGCACGGTCGCCCATTTCGCGTACGCCCGCGCCATGGCCTCGTCGGCCGCCTCCTGCGCGAGGTCGTCGCGGCGCAGCGTCACCGCCAGGGCCCGGTAGACGCGGTCCACGTTGGCCCGGTAGAACGCCTCGAACTCCGCGTGTGACGAGCCCTCGTCGACCGCCATAGTCGCAACCACCATGCTCAGTACACGCGGTTCCCCCGGCCGGGGTTCCCGGCGCAGTATGGTCGCATGACTTCGCCGGATGTCGTGGACGATCTCGAGGCCGAGCAGGATCAGATCGAGGCGCTGCTCAGCAAGCTCTCCCCCGCCGACTGGGTCGCGCCGTCGGCCGCCGCGGGCTGGAGCGTGGCCGACGTGGTGCTGCACCTCGCCCAGACCGAGGAGGCGGTGACGCTAGCGGTGAGCGGGGCGCCCTTGGAGTGGGCGGTCTTCGGCGACTCGGTCGACAGCGCCATGGAGGCGATGGTCCGCAGCCAGCCGGCGCCGCCCGCCGAGGTCTTCGAGCGCTGGCGGACAGCCCGCCGCGCCTCGGTGGCCGCGCTGCGGGCCGCCGATCCGCAGGCGCCGGTGCGGTGGGTGGCGGCCGCGTTCAAGCCGCGCACGCTGGCGACGACCCGGCTGGCCGAGCACTGGGCGCACGCGCTCGACGTGGCCACCCCGCTGGGCCTCGACTATCCGGACACCATGCGGCTGCGGCACATCGCCTGGCTGGGGCACAGCACCCTGCCGTACGCGTTCCGCCTGGCCGGCGAGCCCGCGCCCGAGGTGTTCGCCGAGCTGACCGCGCCGGACGGCTCGGTGTGGCGGTTCGGCGATCCCGCGGCCGCGTCGTCGATCACCGGCAGCGCCGGCGCGTTCTGCCGGGTGGGCGCGCGCCGTCTCGCGCCGGCGGATTCCGGTTTGCGGACCCAGGGGCCGTACGCCGAGACGGCGCTCCACCTGCTGCGCAACTACGCGTAAGAAGTGTTCATGTTTCGGATCTTTCGTGGGAGGGGTGGTCGGCCGAACGGCGGTTCTGCCGGTCAGCGCCGGAAACCACACTGGCGCGGTGACGAGTCAGACTCCCCTGTGGGGACCACCGCCGCAGCGGCCCGGCTTCTGGGCCCGGCTGTCGCCGATCCAGCGGGTCGGCCTGATCGCGGCCGCCCTGGTGCTGCCGTGCTGTGGGGGCGCGGCGGTGGCCGGCGCGCTGTCCGGCGATCCGAAGCCGGCGATCGTCGAGACGCCCGCGGCCGCCGAGGCGGGGGCCGTGGGAGACGCGCCGGTCGAGGAACCCACTACGGAGTCCGTCACCGTCGACCCGGCCGCCACCGGGTCGAGTGACGCCACGCCGGCGCCGCTCGTCACGACGAAAGCCGTCACGAAGAAGACCGTGAAGGTCACCAAGTCGGTCGCGTTCGCGACGAAGAAGGTCGACGACGACAACCTCGCCGAGGGCAAGACCAAGGTGACGACCAAGGGCGTCGCCGGCGTGCGCACGCTGACCTACGAGGTCACCATGACCGGCGGCAAGGAGACCGGCCGCAAGCTGATCAGCGACACCGTCACCAAGAAGCCGGTGACCAAGGTGATCGCGGTCGGCACCAAGCCCGCGTCCAACGGCTGCGATCCCAACTACACACCGTGTGTGCCAATCGCCTCCGACGTCGACTGCGCGGGCGGCAGCGGGAACGGCCCCGCCTACGTCGACGGGCCCGTCACGGTCGTGGGCAGCGACATCTACGACCTGGACCGCGACGGCGACGGCACCGCTTGCGACAGTTAGGCGCTTTCGTCCCTTTGCGCGCTCACCGCGACGCGATTACCCTCCGTTTTCGGCGACCATGCGTCACCGCCGCCGCACCAGCAGCGACGTGACGGGCGCTGACCTGCGCTTTCGCCAATGCGGTTGCCTGACTAGCCAGGTAACGGCATTGGCACGCCGGATATGCGGGAAGAACTGCGGAAACGCAGATCACTTAAGGATTACTAAAGGTTCCCGCTAGATCGAGATAATGGTATTGACCGCGGGTTCATGATGTTTGACGTGGCGATCGAATCACGCGACTCACCGACACCCCGGGCACGGCACAGAGCGAGCCCACGGGCGTACCACCAGGGCGGTTCCGCATCAAGTCCGCACCTGCGCGAATATTTTCTCGAACGCGAGACACCATATCCCGAAGTGCTCGACGTCCAGCGCGGGGGCGCCATTCAGGCCCTCACCCGCGACGTTCTTATTCGCCGTTCGCTGGAGATGTCGCCGAACGGCTTCATCACCATCATCAGCATCATCCAGGGCGTCGCTCTGGCGCTGCTGGCCCAGAACGCCTTTCCCAGTCCGTCCCCGCTGGTGATCTGCCAGAGCATCGCGCTGATGATGGTCTTCGTCGCGATCTTCTACTACTACCTCACGCTGAGCATCCTCATCCGGTGGGCGCCCTCGTTCCTCGACTGCTTCCTTCCGTTCGCGGTGGCGGGGCTCGAGATACCGCCCGCGTTCTTCCTCGGCAACACGGTGGCCTGGAACTTCTCGGTCGCCGCGCTGTGGTTGTTCTTCGCGCTGGCGTTGTGGATCACGACGAAGTGGTCGCCGCCCTCGCATTTCGCCAAGGTGCCGATGGCCCATCGCCGCTACCTCCAAGGCCTCCAGGAGTGCCGGCTGTGCCTGATCCTCGGCGGCACCGCCACTGCCGCCTGCGGCCTGTTCGCCGCGCTCGATCCCGGCCACAACCTGTTCTGGGGCCTGACCGGCACCACCACGGTCCTCGGCGCGATCGGCGCCCAGATCTGGCGCATCGAGATCCGCGTTTCCCAGATCCACGCCCTCTACGGAGTCAACCGCCCACCCTTCAACTAGCCATTGCCCACTGTGGATGTGACAACTATGTTAACGTTCACAAACCGTCCGCGTCAGGCTCCCCCCTGCCTCCACGGACCGACGCCGTCGCTCTCCCCGATGCGACGCCGGTCCGGCAGAGCCGCATCCCCCACGCCACGGAAGAGGTCAGCAATGGCACGTTCCCGTACGCGAAAAGCCCTGCTCCCGGTCGCCGCCGCCGGCGTACTGGTGGCAGCGCTGTTCACCGGCGCCGCCCCGGCGCAGGCCGCCACGACGCAGCCCTGCGACATCTACGCCTCCGGCGGCACCCCCTGCGTCGCCGCGCACAGCACCACCCGCGCCCTCTACGGCGCCTACGCCGGCTCGCTCTACCAAGTGCGCCGGACCTCCGACAACGCGACCCAGAACATCGCGCCGCTGGCGGCCGGCGGGGTCGCGAACGCCGCCGCGCAGGACTCGTTCTGCGCCGGCACCTCCTGCGTCATCACGATCATCTACGACCAGTCCGGAAGGGGTAACCACCTCACCCAGGCGCCGCCCGGCGGGTTCCAGGGCCCGGCCGCGGGCGGCTACGACAACCTCGCCAACGCGGTCGCGGCGCCGGTCACGGTCGGCGGCCACAAGGCGTACGGCGTCTTCGTCTCGCCCGGAACCGGCTACCGCGACAACTCCACCAACGGCATCGCCACCGGCGACCAGCCCGAGGGCATGTACTCCATCTTCGACGGCACGCACTACAACGGGGGGTGCTGCTTCGACTACGGCAACGCCGAGACCAGCAGCCTGGACACCGGCAACGGCCACATGGAGGCCATCTACTTCGGCAACAGCAAGGGCTGGGGCTACGGCGCCGGCAACGGGCCGTGGGTGATGGCTGACCTGGAGAACGGCCTGTTCTCGGGCGTCAACGCGGGCTACAACGCCGGCAACCCGTCGGTGAGCCACCGGTTCCTCACCGCGATCGTCAAGGGCCAGCCCAACCACTGGGCGATCCGGGCCGGCAACGCGCAGTCCGGCGGCCTGTCCACCTACTACAACGGCGTGCGGCCCAACGTCTCCGGCTACAACCCGATGAAGAAGGAGGGCGCGATCATCCTGGGCATCGGCGGCGACAACAGCGTCAGCGCCGCCGGCACGTTCTACGAGGGCGTGATGACCTCGGGCTACCCGTCCGACGCCACCGAGAACTCGGTCCAGGCCAACATCACCGCCGCCGGGTACGCGACCGTCGCCCGCCCCGGCCCGGCCGTCGGCTCGGCCATCTCGCTGCGCGCCACCACCGCGTGCTGCACCACCCGGTACATCACGCATTCCGGCACGACCGTCTCCACCGGCGTGGTCTCCTCGTCGAGCTCGGCGACCGACAAGGCCAACGCCACCTGGTACGTCCGTTCCGGGCTGGCCAACAGCGCCTGCGTCTCGTTCGAGTCGCGCAACACGTCCGGCAGCTACCTGCGGCATTCCAACTACCAGCTCTACCTGAACGCCAACGACGGCAGCGCGCTGTTTGCGAACGACGCGACCTTCTGCCCGCAGGCCGGCGTCAACGGGCAGGGCAACTCGTACATGTCGTACAACTTCTCGCTGCGCTACCTGCGCCATTACAACAACAGCCTGTACATCGCGGCCCACGGCGGCTCGACCTACAACTCCGCCACCGCTTGGCCCGACGACGTGAGCTGGGTGTCCACGGCCCCCTGGACACCCTAGCTCTGATGGGCCGCCCGGGCCCCCAGAACCCGGGCGGCCAGACACGCCGACGTCTCACTCCTCGCGGTCGGCGGCGTGCCGGCGGCCCGGGAAACCCAGTCCCGGGCCGCCGTTCTGTCTGATCTGGACCACTACCACTAGGATCGATGCGTGGACGTCTCGATCACGGCGGGCGACGCGGACACGTTGCGGGGATTGCGTTCCTGGCTCGTCGACGAGCCTGCCCTGCGCGGCCGGGTGACGACCCGCGACAGCCCGCCCGCCGACGACAAGCTCGGCCCGATGCTGGAAGCGCTGGTCGTCGCGGTCGGCCCCGGCGGCGCCGCGGCGGCGCTGGTCACGGTCCTGGTCACCTGGCTGCGGCAGCAACGCGCCGACATCACGGTCAAGGTCGAGCGCCCCGACGGCAGCTCCTTCGAGATCACCGCGTCCCGGGTGAAGGGCGTGGACATGGCCGCCCTGCGCACCGAGATGGAGCGACTCGCCCGCGAGATCGAGCCGCCGTGACCGACCTGACCGGCCCCGGCGTCCGCGCCCTGGTCATCGGCACCGCCACCCACACCGGGCCGGCCCTGCCGCCGGTGCCCGCGGCGGCGCGCGGGGCACACGCGGTCGCCGCGACCCTCACCGACGTCTGCGGGGTCGCGCCGGACGCCGTACGCGTCATCATCGACCCACCGCAAGCAATCGACATGGCGCAAGCCGTCGCCCAGGCCGCCGCCGAGGCCGAATCGGTGCTGCTGGTCTACTTCGTCGGCCACGGCCTGCTCGACCCCGCCGGCGAGCTGCACCTGGCGGCCGCCGGCACCGACACGCTGACCGCCGGGATGAGCGGCCATCAGGCGCTCGCCTTCTCCGCGGTGCGCCAGGCCATCGCCGATTCGCCCGCCGCCACGGTCGTCCTGATCCTCGACTGCTGCTTCTCCGGCCGCGCCCAGCTGCCCGACGCGGCGCCCACCGGCTTCACCCCGCCGCCCGTGCACGGCGCCTACGTGCTCGCCTCCGCCGAAAACCTGGCCGACGCCCCCTCGGACGCCGAGCTCACCACGTTCACCGGCGCCCTGGTCACGCTGCTGCGCGACGGCGACGACCGGGCCGCCCACCTGCTCACCCTCGACGTGGTCTACGACCGGCTGCGGGGCCGGCTGCGGGCCGCCGGAGCGCCGCTCCCCCGCCGGCAGATCGGCGACACCGCCGGCTCGCTCGTGCTCGCCGTCAACCGCGCCGCGCCACCGTCCCGCGAGCCCGAGCCGCCCGGCGAGGGCAACAGCCCCTATCCCGGCCTCGCCTCGTTCGGCGTCGACGACGCGAAGGTCTACTTCGGACGCGAGAAGCTGGCCCGGGCGCTGCTGGAAAGCGCCGGCGAGGCGGCCGAGGCGGGCCGCCCGCTGCTGGTGGTCGGCGCCTCCGGTTCCGGCAAGTCCTCGCTGCTGCAGGCCGGCCTCGTGGCGTCGCTGGCCGGCCGGCCCGTCGCCACCATCACCCCGGGCGAACAGCCGACGGATGCCCTGCGGCGGGCCCGCCTGGGAACGGACCGCTCGGTCCTCGTGGTCGACCAGCTGGAACAGCTGTTCACCCTGTGCAAGTCCACTGAGGAGCGTGCTCGTTTCCTTGCCGCCCTGCAGGATCTGGCGCACCTCCACCTGGTCGTGCTCGCGCTGCGCGCCGACTTCTACGGTCAGGCCGCCGAACGCCCCGAGTTGAGATCCGCGCTGGAGCACCAATTCCTGGTGACCGCCATGGACGCCGGCGAGCTGCGCGCCGCGATCGAAGGCCCCGCCAAGGTGGCGAACCTCAGCCTGGCGGACGGCCTGGCCGACTTCATCCTCGACGAGCTCGGCACCGGCGACCGCCTGCCGCTGCTCTCCCACACGCTGCTCGCGACGTGGCAGCACCGCGAGGGCAACCTGCTCACCGTTCGTGGCTATCGCGCGGCCGGCGGGGTCGAGCTGGCCGTGGCGACCAGCGCCGAGCGCGTCTACGAGAGCTTGGGCGCGGGGTCGCGCGAGGCGCTCCGGCGCATGCTTCCGCGCCTGGTCCAGGTCGGCGACAACACCCCCGACACCGTACGGCCTACGTCGCGCGACGATTTGTTGAGGACCGACGACGACCGCCTGGCCCTGGAAGCCTTCACCGACGCCCGCCTCATCACCCAGGACCAGGACTCGGTCCGGCTCAGCCACGAGGCCCTCCTGCGAGTCTGGCCCCGCTTGGTCGAGTGGCTCGACGAGGACCGGGATTGGCTGCTCATCAGCCAGCGCCTGGCCGCCGACGCGGACAACTGGGCCAGTGGCGGCCGCGACTCCGGCCTGTTGTATCGCGGCAGCCGCCTCGCCGCCGCCCGCGAGGGCTCCCAGTCCCACGACCTCCCACCCGCCTCGGCCGATTTCCTCGCCGCCTCCACCGGCCTCGAAGAGCGCGCGACCCGCCTCCGCCGGATGGTGACCGCGGTCCTCGTCGTGCTGCTGGTGCTGACCGGCGCCGGCGCGGCCGTGGCCGTGCTGGCCCAGCGGGAGAGCAGCAAGCAGCGCGCCGAGGCCGAGATCTCCCGCAACCAGGCACAGGCCCGCGCCCTGGCCGGCGTCGTGGCCCGGATGCGCGAGAACCAGCCCGGCCTTGCCAAGCAACTGGCGACGGCGGCCTACCGGCTCGACCGCACCCAGGGCGGCCAGGCCGTGCTGAACAGCGCCGGCATCCCCGGCCAGCTCGCCGCCGCCTACAAGGTCTTCGACCTGGCCTCCGGCCGAGCCGGGAACGTCCTGGCCCTCTCGACCGGCGCGGAGCTGCTGCTGTGGGACACGGCCTCCAGCACGCCGCTGTCCCGCGTCGCATCGGTGCTCACCGGCCCGGTCGCGGTCTCGCCGGACGGCAGGCTGCTGGCTGCGGCGGTCGGGCCGCCCGGCGCGGACAACTCCGCCGTCCTCGCCGGCTTCCCGCAGATCGAGCTTCCCCGGCCCGAGGTGCGGCTCTGGGACATCAGCGATCCGCGCCGCCCCGTGCCGGTGCGGCCGCTGCCGACCGACGCCAAGAGCATCACCACCCTGGCGTTCTCGTCCGACGGCCGGGTGCTCGCCGGCGCCGGGACCGGCGGGAAGATCCATTTGTGGGACACCGGGAACCCGGCGTCGCCCCGCGAGCTCGCGCCGGTGACAGGTCACCGCGGCCGGGTCGACTCGGTGACCTTCGCACCGGCCGGGCGCCTCATGGCCAGCAGCGGCGCCGACGGCACGGTCCGGCTCTGGGACCTGACCGACCCCGCGCGGCCGGTGGCCCGGGCCCGGCTCACCGGGTCGACCGCGCCGCTCGAGGACGGCGTCCGGATGATCCAGCACCGGGTGTCCTTCGACCCGACCGGCAAACGGCTGGCGTTCGCCACGCTCAGGAAAAATATCTACGCGCCGGCTCTGAAAAGGGAGATCCCGGCCCTCTACGACGTATCCGACCCGGGCCGTCCCCACTCGGTCTACCAGCAGCCGGCCGAGCTGGACTGCGACCGCATCCACGCGATCCTCCTGCTCGACCACGCTGTGATCACCTCGTGCGATCTGGGCCGGGTGCAGACCTGGGTACGCGGGAAGACAACCTTGCCGGAGGCCAAGGGACAGTCGACGCTGGAGCCCAGCGCCAAGATGCCGATCGCGACCGGCGGAAGCCTGCAGACCGGGGCGTTGCTCGCCCGCCCGGACGCCGCGGGTCTCCGGACGGTCGCGGTGGCCGGCACGGCCGGCGTGTTCGTCTGGGATGTCACCGATCCGGCCCGGTCGGGCCCGGTCGCGACGACGATCGCCGGGCCCAACGGGTTCTCGATCCGGGTGCGGTTCAACCCGGCCGGGCCACCGCTGATGGCCGAGCACAGCGGCCGGGACGGCACCCGGCTGCTCGACTTCTCCGACCCCCGGCACCCCAAGCTGGCCGGCACCGTCGCCACCACGGGCGACGTCGACAAATGGTACGGCCAGGAGTCCGGGGGTGGTTTCGCGTTCCGCCCCGACGGCGCCGTGGCCGCCGCCACGAGAATCGTGAAAGAGCGTCCGCACGTCGTGCTGCTGTCGACGAGCGCGCCGGGCGGCCCGCCGCTCGCCGAGATCACCACCGGCCTCGACTACGGCGCCGCGGCGCTGTCCTTCTCGCCCGACGGCCGGCTGCTCGCCGTCGCCGACCACGAGAGGGTGCCGCACCCCGAGGTGGAGCCCTCGGTGAAGATCTTCGACGTCGCGGACCCGTCCCGGCCCCGGCTCCTGTCGTCGTTCCCGGCGCTCACCTGGGACATCGCGTTCTCCCCCACGGCTCCGATGATCGCCGCTTTCACCCGGAAAGAGATCATCCTCCAGGACCTCACCGATCCCGCCCATCCACGCGCGCTGCGCGGGTTCACCTTCCCCACCGCGGGCGGGCTGACCAACGGCCTGTTCACGCCGGACGGCAAGCGTCTGATCGCCGGCGACACAACGCAACAGGTCCGCGACTTCACCGTCGGCGCCGACGGGCTGTCCGTGACTCCGGTCGTATTCCTCGGCCAAGGGGGCGGCGGCAACCAGACCCTGATCGCGATCAGCGCCGACGGCAAGACGCTCGCGCTGCGTGGCGACACCGAGAACGACGAGATCGATCTCTGGGACATCGGCCGCCAGGATCTCCCGCGCGTGCGGACATCGCTGGTCGTGCCGGATCTCTCGGGGCTCGACGTCGTGGCGTTCAGCCCGGACGGACGGTTCCTGGCCGTGAAGAGGAGCGAGAGCACCGAGCTGTGGGCGATCGACCCGGGCCTGGTGGTCGACACGCTCTGCCGCCTGGGCGGCGACAAGATCACGCCGGAGCAGTGGAACGCCTACGTCGGGACCGACGTGCCGTACGACCCGCCCTGCAAGTGACGATCGATAGATCGACAACTCTCTAAATTGGATGTTCGGCCCATGCCGTGGCACATCCAGGTGCGGTCGGATCGAGGCGACCGGTATAACCGTTCGACCTAGGAGGGACCGTGCGCACACCATCCCGTGCGTTACCGGCAGCCGCCACGATGCTTCTCGCCACCGCGCTTGTCGTCGTCGGGCTGCCGACCGGCGGCCAGGCGGCGCCCGGCGGGCCGGCACGAGCCGAGGCTGCCCGCACGCCTGGTGACGACCACCTGGACAAGACCAAGGACAACCGCCGCGGGCAGATCGCGCCTACCGAACGGCAGCGGTCGCTCGCGGCTTCGGCGGGCGCGAAGGCCCGCTGGAACAGCTTCGGCACCCCTGCCGCGCTCACGCCGGCCGCGAAACCGCTGGCGGCGGGCCTGCCGTCCGACCCGATCGCGGCCGCCCGCGCCTACGTGGACGCCAACCGCGAGGTGCTCGGCCTGACCGACCGGGGCGCGGACGCGCTCGACCTGCTCACCTCCGCGCCGCTGGGCACGGGCGCCGCCGTGATCTTCCGGCAGCGCTTCGGCGACCTGGTCGCGGGCCACGACGGCCTGCTCGCCGTCGGCGTGCGCGACGGCCAGGTCTGGTACGTCAGCTCGTCGCTGGCCCGGGACGCGGCCGCACCCCAGCCGGCCACGCTCACGGCGGCCGACGCTCAGCGCGTCGCAGCCGCGGACGCGGGGATCGCGAGCCCGACGGTCATGGCGAACCGCCTCGTCGCCGTGCCCACCGCGGACCGCGGCGCCCGCGCGGCGTACCAGGTGACCCTGGGCGCGAATCTCGGCGGGGCCGAGCCGGTCGCGTACACGACCTATGTCGACGCCCGCGACGGCGGCGTGCTGCTGCGCGAGGACATCGTCGACGCCGACCACGACAACGCCGAGTGGGAGGCGTTCCCCTCCTCGCCGCCGGTGGACTACTCGTCCCGGGACACCCGGCAGACGTGGTGCTTCGCGCCGCAGCGGGGTTGTGACTACGTGATCGGGACGGCGTCGTCGCCGAACGCCTGGGATGTGCTCGACGGCGCGCCCACGTACACGACGCTCGGTAACAATGCTGTGGCCGTACACAATTGGAACTCGAGCGATCCCTTCACCGTAGGCACCGAGACGGCGACGGCGAAGCCGAGCCGTGACTACGACTACAAGTGGACCAACCAGTGGCAGAAGGAGAAGTGCTCGCCGACGGTGTTCGAGAGCGCGCAGCGCAACGACATCGACGCGGCGCGGGCCAACCTGTTCGCCATGCACAACCGGATGCATGACTGGGCCTATCAGCTCGGCTTCACCGAGAAGACCTGGAACATGCAGGACGACAACTTCGGGCGCGGCGGGCTCGGCAACGACTTCGAGCAGGGCAACGCCCAGGCCGGCGGGATCAGCGGCGGGCCGCCGGACTTCGCGGCGCGCGACAACGCCAACCAGATCACGCCGCCCGACGGCGAGGCGCCGATCACCAACATGTACCTGTGGCAGCCGATCGCCGGCTCGTTCTACGCTCCGTGCGTGGACGGCGACTACGACATGTCGGTCATCGGCCACGAGTACACGCACGCCATCACCAACCGCATGGTCGCCGGGCCGGACGCCGGGGTCAGCACCCCGCAGGGCATGAGCGAGAGCTGGTCGGACCAGCTGGCGATGGAGTACCTCAACGAGAACGGCTACGCGCCGCACGGCATCCGGGCGTACACGGTCGGCCAGTACGTCACGTCCGACCCGATCGCCGGGATCCGCAACTACAACATGAGCCAGAGCCCGCTCAACTACAGCAGCATCGACTACGACTTCGTCGGCCTGCAGGTGCACGCCTCGGGTGAGGTGTGGACGGCGACGAACTTCGACATCCGCGCCGCGATGATCAAGAAGTACGGCGCGGGCACGCCGTCGCTGCAGAAGTCCTGCGCGGCCGGGCGCACGCCGGTGACGTCCTGCCCGGGCAACCGGCGCTGGGTGCAGCTGGCGTTCGACTCGTTCCTGCTGATGGCCAACAGCGCGAACAGCATGGTGGACGCGCGGGACGCGATGCTCGGCGCCGACCTCGTCCGGTTCGGCGGGGCCAACCAGGCGCTGCTGTGGAACGCGTTCGCGAAGCGCGGCCTGGGCGAGGGCGCGGCCAGCGTCGGCGCCGGGGACGTGAACCCGACGCCGAGCTTCTCCTCGCCGTACGCGTCGGAGGCGACCGTGGCGTTCCGGCCGGTGGACGAGTACGGCCGGCCGGTGCCGAACGCGAAGCTGTTCGTCGGCAACTACCAGGCGCGGGCCGTGGCGGTGGCCGACACCGACCCGGCGACGGCGCTGCCCGACACGGTTTCGCTCGTGCCCGGGACCTACACGTTCATCGCGCAGGCGCCCGGCTACGGCGAGGCTCGCGTGAAGGCGACCTCGTTCCGCTGGGCCAAGCCGTCCCGGCTGACCGTACGAATGCCGCATAACTTGGCGTCCGGCAACGCGGGCGCCGTGGCCACCGGCGACGGCATCAACCTGGCGCGTCTGGTCGACGACGACGAGGCCACCAACTGGGCGTCGCTGGCGAGCCCGGTGGCCGGCAAGCAGGTCACCGTCGACCTGGCCGGCGGGGCGCAGAAGGTCCGGCGGGTGCAGGTGAGCGCCATGCTGCGGCCGCAGATCGCCACCGACCCCGACGGCGCGGTCCAGAGCCGGTTCTCCGCGCTGCGGCAGTTCCGGGTGTCGGCGTGCACCGCGTCCGCCACGGTGACGTGCTCGTCCGCGGCCGACTTCAAGACCGTCTACACCAGCAAGGCGGACGCCTTCCCGTCGATCGCGCCGCGCCCCCGGGCGCCCGAGCTGATCGTGCGGTCGTTCGACATCCGCCCGACGACCGCGACGCACCTGCGCTTCGAGGTGCTGACCAACCAGTGCACCGGCGGTCCCGACTACGCCGGTGAGCAGGACAACGACCCGCGGGCCAACACCGACTGCGGCACCGCGAGCGCGCAGGCGCTCAACGTACGCGCGGCGGAGTTCCAGGCCTTCGGCAGCTGAGCCGGCACTAGAAAAGGCGGGCGGGTCCACTCGGACCCGCCCGCCTTTCGTATACAACCTTTTGACGCCGATCCCCGTCTAGTGAGGGAATCGGCGGGGAGAGGCGATGGATGAAGATCAAGAACGTGACTACCTGGCGTACGCGGGCGGGCGGATCCCGGCGCTGAGACGCCTGGCCATCCTGTTGTCCGGGGACGACGACCAGGCCGACGACCTGGTGCAGGAGACGATCACCAAGCTGTACGCGGCCTGGTCGCGGGCCAGCAAGGTCGAGAATCTCGACGCATACACGCACGCGATGCTCGTGCGGGCGTTCCTCGACGACCGGCGTCGCGGCTGGTGGAAGGTGCGGCTGTTCGGCGCCGCGCCCGAATCGCCGGCGCCGCCGCAGGCGAACGCGGATGACCGTGCCGTGGTCCGCGCCGCGCTCGCCCAGGTGCCGCGCCGCCAGCAGGCGGTGCTGGTGCTGCGATTCCTGCACGACCTGCCGGTCGCCGAGGTGGCTCAGATCCTGGGCTGCTCGATCGGCACCGTGAAGAGCCAGACCTCCCACGGCCTTTCCACCCTGCGTCGCATCCTGGGCGACCGCACGTTCACCCACGCCGGATCCGGAGGTGCCCGATGAATGACGAAGAGTACGGAACATCCGCGTTGAGCACCTTGCAGGTGGATCCCCGCCCGGCCACCAAGGTGGACCTGGACCGGGCCGTGCGTGACGGCCGCCGGACGCGGCGCCGCCGGAACTGGGGCACGGCCGCGGCCGCGGCGACGGTCGTCGCGGCCGTCGTGATCGGCGGTGTGACGCTCGTGCAGCGCGCCGGCCGTCCGCAGGAGAAGCCGGCACCGGCACCGGCGGCCCCGGCCGACCCGACCGTGCCGACATCGTGTACGGCCACGGCGCTGCCGGCCGGCAAGACGAAATCGGTGTCCATCGTCGGCGGCGAGCCGACCGGACGCTGGTACGTCGGCACGCAGAACCCGATGGCCAGCCGAACCACCGGCACCGTGATCTGGCACGACGGCCGGCTCGTCACCGAGCTCGCCGGCCGTGGCGAGATCCGGATGTTCGCGGTGAACTCCTCGGGCATCGCCGTCGGCTACGACGCGCTGCACCCGGTCTACATCCGCGACGGCGTCGAGGTCACCATGAAGGGTGCGTCTCAGCCGAAGGCGATCAACAGCTCCGGTGTCGTGGTCGGCGAGGGCAACCCCGCCGACACGAGCGCGTCGTTCGGGGCGCGATGGTCGTCGCCGGACGCCGAGCCGGAGCGGCTGCCCGACATCGACGGCCGGACCGCCGAGGGCGCCTACCTGGTCGCCGACGACGGCCTCGTCATCGGCAACTCGGCCGACCGTGGCGCTCTGCTGCTCTGGTATCCCGACGGCCGGACCAAGGCCGTATCCATGCCGGCCGGCGCCCCGATGTTCCACCCGGTCGCGTACCGGAATGGCTGGATCTATGTCGAGCTGCTCGGTAGTGGCGGGTACCGCTACGCACCGGCGACCGGCGTCTGGCAGCAGCTGGGCGAAAACGCGACAGTCGTGCCGGGCAACTCCGCCAGCGCCCACCCGCAAGTCTTCGTCGGCCGGCAGCCGTTCGCCTTGCCGATCCCGCCGGGCTTGCCGCCGAACGCCGCGTTCGACATCACCGCCATGAGCGACGACGCCCGCCACTTCGGCGGCTACACCCTGGGAATAGCGGCCGACCTGACCTTCCCGTCCGGCGCGTTCACCTGGACCTGCAAATAGCCGAAGGGCGGGGCGGGCCGCCCGGGGCCCGCCCCGCCGCTTTCTTACCCCCTGGAGCAGGTCGTGCCGTTCACGGTGAACGTGGTCGGGGCGGTGTTGCTGCCGGTGTAGGTGCCGTTGAAGCCGACGCTCGTCGAGCCGCCGGAGGGGACGGCGCCGTTGTAGGAGAGGCTCGTGGCGGTCACCTGGGCGCCCGTCTGGGTCCAGGTCGCGGACCAGCCCTGGCTGACCTTCTGGTTGCCGGGGAACGTGAAGCCGAGGGTCCAGGAGCTCCAGGCCGTGCCGCCGGTGTTGGCGATCGCGACCGTGCCGGTGAAGCCGCTCCCCCAGTCGTTGGCGCTGTAAGTGACCCGGCAGCCGGTACCGGTCGGCGTGGGCGTCGGGGATGTTGAAACCGTGGGGCTGGGCGACGGCGTCGGGGAGGTCGAAACCGTAGGGCTCGGAGTGGGCGTCGGCGACGACGTGCCGGGCTCCTGGCCCCAGATCAGCTTGCCGGCCTCGTACAGCGGGACGTTTTTGTTAACGGAGGTTCCGGTCACATACGACGGGTCGTTCGAAGGGTCCCAGGTGCCGCCGTCGGCCACGCCGACCTTGAACTGGACCTCCATCCGGTGCTGCGACTGCCCGGACGGCGAGATCGTGTACCCGGCGCAGTTCACCTCGACGTACCAGATGTCCCCGGACCATTGCTTGGCCGCCGAAGGCGACGGGCAGCCCTGTGTGTAACCGGGAGTCACGACGAGAGCGGCCGTGCCCTCGCGGCGGAAAAAGTACCGGTACGACGAGCTCGTAAGGGCGCGCGCCGGATACGCCGACTTGTTGTAGATCATCACCTTGAGGGCGGTGTCGCGCGGCTCGTTCTGCATCACCGTCGTCTCCACGGTGATCTCGTCCATGTCGGGGGTCTCGGCCTTCGGGAAGCCGGCCAGCGGCGCGCCGCCGTACTCCTTGTAGAGCCGCGCCACCGCCGAAGTGAATCCGGCGTTGTAGTCGGTCGCGACCTCGTTCATCACGTAGTCGGACCGTACGTCCTGGTAGGCGTCGTCGGGCGAGGACGGTCCGCCCACCAGGGCGCCGTACAGCACATGACGCGTCTCGGTGGGAACGGTCATGTTGTCCCACCACGAGCCATGAGCCGTACGGTGATGGGGGTTCTTGGGGGAATTGGCGCCGAAGCCGATCAGATAGCTGGACTGGCGCGGGTTGTCCCCGAGAGCGTAGTTGATCTGCCGGACCGCGAAGTCGTGGTAGCGGGTCTTGCGCGTCGCGTCGGAGGTCTTGTCGCTGTACACAAGCGCGACGAACGCCGTGTTGGCCGCGTAACGCAGCGATCCCCAGCTGTCGAGCACCGCCTCCCCGCCCGGGGAGTAACGAACTTTCTCCCCGTTGACCCCGACCGTCCACCAGTCCAGCCAGCGGTTCGCGTCGTCGATGTACTTCTGCTTTCCGGTCAGGTTGGCCAGCAGCACGTACGCCCCGAACTGCTTGTTGTCCCAGGCAATCGTCCACTTGTACGAGTGGGTTGTGGTCTGCGGCTCGGTTCCAAGGGCGTCATAGGACGATTCCGCCTTAGCCAGATAGGTGGCGTCGTTGGTCGCCCGGTAGAGCCAGATCGCGCCCCACACCAGCTCGTCCTGGTATCCGCTCCAGGACTTGTAGAAGGAGGCGGCGTCGGTGATGCAGTCGCTGTACGCCTTCCGCACCGTGTCCGCGAACGTATACAGCTGCTTCGCGTGGGTGAGCAGCTTGTCGGCGTACGCGGCATCGGTGGGCCGGAACACGATGGAGCTCGCGGCCATCGCCGCGGCCGTCTCCCCCGCCAGGTCCGAGCCTCCGCAGGTGGCGTCGATCTTGTACGAGGGCCGCGCCATCGGCAGCACCTCGGCCGGTCCCCACCACTTGTGGTCGTCGTCGCCCTTGCCGATCTGGCCATAGAGCACGTTGGCCGAGGGGTGCGCCTTGATGAAGTAGTCGTTGGGCACCCGCAGGTTGTTCAAGAACGAGGTCAACTGCCCGGAGGACACGTACGCGTCGCGGTATTCGACCGCGCCCCAGGCCAGCATCGTGGTCGTGAACGCCATCGGGAAACCGAACTTCACATGGTCGCCGGCATCGAACCAGCCCCCGGAGAGGTCCAGACCCACATCAGAACCGTCGTTGACCGCGGCGTCCCCACGCCACGACACCTGACTCCACGAGGGCTTCTTGCCGGCGATCTGGGCCTGGTAGAAGAACATCGACTTCTGCAGCGCCTCGCCGTAGTTGTAGGCGCCGGCGGCTTCGGCGGGGCGACCGACCACCAGCGCGGTTGCGAGCAGGGCGAGGACGAGGAGGACACGGCGCATGGGGGGTTCCTTCACGAGTGGGAGCGCTCCCATACATTCAACATTCTCGTTACGTGTTTGTGAAGCATGATCTTCGGGGAAGTCCGGGTTGTCCCGAAAACGAGGAGGTCAGATGAGCGCCGTGACCAACCCGGCCACCGTCGAGGAATGCCTGCGCGTGGGCGCCGGCTTCAGCCAGGGTGACCGCAACTGGATCGCCGAGCAGTGCGCGACCCTCGACGCCCGGCTCGCCTCATTCCACGCCGACGCGACCGACCTGGAGATCTCGGTCAAGGACCGCGAGGCGCGTGGTCAGAAAGTCACCCTCGAATGCTGGATCGGCGGCCGCGACAAGATCGTGACCACGTCGAGCGAGGAGGACCTGCACGCCGCGATCATGGACGTGCGAGACGACCTGCGGCGACGGCTCACCGATGCGAAGACCCGCCAGGAGCCGCGCCACGACAAGCACCCGCCGACGCCCAAGAACCAGGATCAGTAGGAGTGCGCCGACTGCCAATGTGACCAGGCGCCGCAGGGGGTCTTGTACTTCCCCTTGACGTAGCCGAGGCCCCACTTG
Source organism: Actinoplanes sp. CA-142083 (assembly GCF_050942195.1). Lineage (NCBI taxonomy): Bacteria > Bacillati > Actinomycetota > Actinomycetes > Micromonosporales > Micromonosporaceae > Actinoplanes > Actinoplanes sp. CA-142083. The sequence continues at coordinate 3,389,272 of NZ_CP192076.1, read as the reverse complement.
ATCTGGGTGGCCGGGTTCGTCTTCCAGTCGTCCGCGACCGAGGACATCTTGCTGCCCGGGAACGCCTGCGGAATCCCGTACGCGCCATTGGGATTTGCGGCCCTGTGGTTCCAGCCGCTCTCCTTGTTGAACAGGTTGTTCAGGCAGGGGAACTGGTCGATCGCGAAGCCGGCCTCGAGCATCAGCGCGCAGCCGGTGGCCCGGTTGCCGGTGAACTCCTTGCAGGACGTGGGGATCGGCCCGTTGTACGGGACCGTGGCGTTGTCCTTCTTCGCCTTGTCCTCGGCCTTCTTGGCCACCACCCGCTGGGCGAGAGCGTGCGCCTTCCCGGCCGCGCTCTTCGCCTCGGCGGCTGCCTTGCCGGCCGCCTCGGTCTCCGCCTCGCGCTGCCACGCCCGCGCGGCGACGTGCTGGTTCTGCCGGGCCTTGAGCAGCTGCGCCTCGTCGGCCTCGGCCTGCATCAGATCGACCGAGGCGCTCGCGCGCAGCGGCTCGACGTGCCGTCCCTTGCCGAGCTGGTAACCGGCGGCCGCGCCGACGACGAGCAGCACGACGGCCGCGACACGGACGACGACGCCCAAGTGCCGATTCACGAGGTGATCCCTTCGCCGGGGGGCGATCACGCGGCGCGGGGAAACGCCGCGGCACAGGATCATAGCCGTATGCCGGAGCGCGGCTGCCGATCTGGGGTTCGGCAGCCGCATTCCAGCCCCCGTGGACATACACCGTCGCGGATGCCGCCCCTCGAATCGCTTGTGGGATTCTTGTGGCCGACGCTGTGGGGGGCGAAGTGATCGAGTTCCGGCTGCTGGGTCCGATCGAGGTGCGCGCCGGCGGCCGTCCGGTCGACGCCGGGCAGCCGCGGCAGCGGGCCGTGCTGGCCGTGCTCGCCGCCGACTCCGGGCGGGCGGTGCCGGTCGACACGGTGATCGACCGGGTCTGGGGCGACGAACCGCCGCGCGGCGCCCGGGCCTCGCTGCAGGCGCACGTGACCCGCATCCGGCAGGCGCTCGGCGACGTGCCGCTCACGTTCGCGGCCGGCTGCTACACCCTCGAGGCCGACCCGCTCAGCGTCGACCTGCACGTGCTGCGTCATCTCACCGCGCAGGCCCGCGACCCCCGCGAGGGCGACGCCGAAAGGCTGGAGCTGCTGCGGCGGGCCGTCCGGCTGTGGCGCGGCGAGCCCCTGGGCGGGCTGCGCGGGCCGTGGGTGGCGCAGTGCCGGCAGGCGTGGGGGCAGGAGCACCTGACCGCGGCGGTGGCCTGGGGAGAGGCCGAGTTGCGGGCCGGCGATCCGGCCGCGGCCGTCACCGTGCTGGCCGATCTGGCGGCCGAGCACCCGCTGACCGAGTCGCTCGCGGCGGTGCTGATGAAATCGCTGGCCGCGGCCGGGCGGCCGGCCGAGGCGCTCGCCCACTACGAGACCGTGCGCCGGCGGCTGGTCGAGGAGCTCGGCGCCGACCCGAGCCCGGAGCTGCAGGCCGCGCACCGCTCGATCCTGCGCGGGCCGGATCCGGTCGCCGGGCCCGCCCAGCTGCCGGCCGACGTCTTCGGCTTCACCGGCCGGGCCGGCCAGCTGGCCCAGCTGGAAGAGCCGGCGCCGATCTTCGTCGTGTCGGGGATGGCCGGGGTCGGCAAGAGCGCGCTCGCCGTCCACTGGGCGCACACGGTGGCGGGGCGGTTCCCCGACGGCCAGCTGTATGTGAACCTGCGCGGCTTCGACCCGGCCGGCCGGGTGATGGATCCCGCCGACGCGGTGCGTGGCTTCCTCGACGCGCTCGGCGTGGCCCGCGACAAGGTGCCGGCCGGCCTGGACGCGCAGGCCGCGCTGTATCGCAGCCTGCTGGCCGGCAAGCGGATCCTGGTGCTGCTCGACAACGCCCGCGACGCCGAGCACGTACGGCCGCTGCTGCCCGCGACCGCCGGGGCCGTGGCCGTGGTGACCTCGCGCAACCGGCTCACCGGCCTGCTCGCAGCCGAGGGCGCCCGGCCGGTCGCGCTCGACGTGCTCAGCGATGAGGAGGCCCGCGACCTGCTCGCGCGGCGGCTCGGCGCTGATCGCACGGCGGCCGAGCCGGGGGCGGTCGACGAGATCGTCGAGGCCTGCGCGCGGCTGCCGCTGGCGCTGGCCATCACCGCGGCGCGGGCTCAGCAGAGCAGGTTCCCGCTGGCCCGGTTCGCGGCCGAGCTGCGCGAGTCCGGCGTGGACGCGCTGGACACGGGCGACCCGGGCCTGCAGGTGCGGGCGGTGTTCGACTGCTCGTACGCGGCGCTGAGCGCGCCCGCCGCGCGGCTGTTCCGCCTGCTCGGGCTGCATCCGGGGCCGGATTTCGGCACGGCCGCCGCAACCGCGCTGGCTGGGCACGATGCCCGGCGCGAGTTGGCCGAGCTCCTCAACGCCAACCTGCTCACCGAGCACCTACCGGGCCGATACGTCTTCCACGACCTGCTGAGGGCGTACGCGGCCGGCCTCGACAAAACGGACACCAAGGAAGCCGCACAGCGGCTGCTCGACCACTACGCGCACACCGCGCACGCGGCCGACCGGCTGCTCTATCCGGCGCGCGACCCGATGGAGATCCCGCTGGGCGACGGGAAGCCGGCCCCGCTGGCCGACCACCACGAGGCGATGGACTGGCTCGCCGCCGAGCACCGGGTGCTGCTCGCGGCGGCCCGCTACGCCGCCGGCAACGGCTACGACGCGCACGCCTGGCAGCTGGCCTGGGGGCTCGACACGTTCCTGTTCCGGCGCGGGCTGTGGCACGAGCAGATCCCGCTCTGGACGATCGCGGCGGAGGCGGCCGAGCGCCTCGGCGACCTCACCGCCCGCGCGTTCGCGTACCGCAGTGTCGGGCGCACGCACATCGCGTTCGGCCGGCACGAGGAGGCCCGCGCCCAGCTGAACAAGGCGGCCGCGCTGTACGAGCGGACCGGCAACGCGGCCGGGCAGGGTTTCATCCACAACACGCTCGCCTATCTGCTCGGCTCGCAGCACCGGTACGCCGAGTCGCTCGAGCACAGCGCGCGGGCGCTCGCGCTCTACCGCGAGGCGGGCAGCCCGCGCGGGCAGGCGATCGCGCTGAGCCAGTTCGGCTGGCACAACGACATGCTCGGCAACTACGAGGAGGCGATCGGCTACTGCCATGAGGCGCTCGTGCTGAACCGTCAGGTCGGCGACCGGCGCGGCGAGGCGGATGTGCTGGACAGCCTCGGCTACGCCCACCACCACCTGGGGCGGCACGAGGAGGCGGCGGACAGCTATCGGCAGGCGATCGATCTCGTACGGGATCTGGGCGACCGGTACGCGGAGGCGCAGATCCTCGTGCACCTCGGGGAGACGTGCGAGGCGTCGGGCGATCCGGCCGCCGCCCGGGGAGCGTGGGCTGAGGCCGTACGCATCCTGAAAGAGCTGAACCACCCGGATGAGCGCGACGTGCGCGCCAAGCTGGAGGCGACGCGAAGCTAAAGCTTCTCTCGTTTCCCGTCGCACGACGTGCCCTTTGAGGGCGACATTTCGTAACCCTAAGGTTGCACCCACGTGACACGCGCAACGGGCAGCATCGTGGCCACCGGATGGGCTGCGTGACGCGAATCCCACCCGGCCTGACACGGAGAGGAGAGGTCGGATGCACGTGCGTTTCCGGCAGCCCGGCGCCCGCGCGACCATGATCGCGATTGCCGCCACCGTCGCCCTGGCCACCGCGGCCTGCGGCGGCGATTCGTCGAGCAACGACACCACCAACAGCGCGAGCGGCCAATCCGGGCAGCTCACGCTTCGCATCGCATATAACCCGAACGCCACCAACACCACCATCGTGGTGGCCGACCAGCAGGGGTTCTTCAAGAAGAACGGGCTGGACGTCAAGCTCACCGCGACGCAGAACTCGGCGGCGCTGATCCCGGCGATCGGCAAGCAGTTCGACCTGATCACCGTGACGCCGCCGTCGCTTCTGCAGGCCGCGGCGCAGGGGCTCAAGCCGGTCCTGGTGGCGGGCCAGAACGTCGAGAACGCCAAGGACAAGCGCAACAGCTACCTGATCGGTGGTCAGGGGATCACCTCGATCGCCGCGCTCAAGGGCAAGACACTCGGAGTGCCGAGCCTGAGCGGCAACCTGTACGAGGGCGCGGTCATCCTGCTCGACAAGGCCGGCCTCAAGAAGACCGATGTGAAGTTCCTGCAGGTGCCGTTCGCCGACATGGCGGGTGGGCTCAAGACCGGCACCATCCAGGCGGCGGTGACGATCTTCCCGTTCGGCAACGTGCTGCTCGGCCAGGGCGGCGCCGACCTGGGCAGCCCGACCGACCTGAGCGGCACCGGATCCGACGCGCTGTCCGCGGGCTGGCTCGGCTACCAGCCGTGGGCCGAGAAGAACAAGGCGACCATCGACGCGTTCAACAAGGCCCAGGACGAGGCCCTGGCCTGGATGCAGGCGAACGACGCGGCGGCCAAGCAGGTGCTGGTCAAAGACTTCAAGCTGCCCGACGCGGTGGCCCAGAAGTACCCGGTCACCCAGTACGTCTCGTTCGAGGCGAAGCCCGAGTACCTCGAAGCCTGGATCGAGCCGATGAAGAAGGTCGGCGACCTTCCGTCGAGCTTCACCACCGCGGCGAGCGACCTGGTCTACCAGGACTGAGATTTCCCCTACGCCGGCGGCCGATCCCCCTCGGCCGCCGGTACGGCAATTACGGAGCGAGACATGAGCGAACGTCTGACGGCGGATGACGTCGTCTTCGAACTGCGCGATGTGTGCGTCAAGCTTCCGGCTGGTCCCACCGGTCGCGACATCCTGCGTCAGATCGACGCCAAGGTCCACGCCGGCGAGATCATCGGGATCATCGGGCCCTCCGGGACCGGCAAGACCACGCTGCTGCGCGTGCTCAGCGGGCTGCAGCTGCCGACCACCGGCAACAGCCTGCTCGGCGGCAAGCCGGTCACCGGGCCCTCGCGGGACGCGGTCACCGTGTTCCAGGACTACGGCACGGCGCTGCTGCCCTGGCGGACCGTGGCCAGGAACGTCGCCCTGCCCCTCGAGGGCCGGGTGAGCAAGGCCGAGCGCGACGAGCGCGTGCACAAGGCGCTCGAGATCGTCGGCCTCGCCGACCGCGCCGGCGAGTACCCGTGGCGGCTCTCCGGCGGCATGCAGCAGCGGGTGCAGATCGCCCGCGCGCTGGTCGTCGAGCCCAAGGTGCTGCTGATGGACGAGCCGTTCGGCGCGCTCGACGCGATCACCAAGGGCACCCTGCACGACCAGCTCATGGACGTGCAGGCCCAGACCGGTCAGACGATCATCTTCATCACCCACGACGTCGACGAGGCGGTCTACCTCGCCGACCGGGTGCTGGTCATCCACGGCTCGCCGGGGTCGATCGTGCACGAGGTCACCACCAAGCTGCCGCGCCCGCGCGACCAGATCGCCACCCGCGACCTGCCGCGCTTCCACGAGGCCCGTCACGAGCTCGCCGAGGTGCTGCGCTATGGCCGACCTGCTTAAGCGCGTCAACTGGCCGGGCATCGCGGTCATCGCCGGCCTGCTCGTCGTCTGGCAGCTGATCGGCAGTTCGACGCTGCCCACGCCGGTCGACATCTGGCACGGCTTCCTGGATCTCCTCGGCCCCGACGGCGGGCTGGGCGAGGCGCTGCTGCACACCATCCAGATGGTGCTGATGGCGTGGGTGATCGGCGCCGGGGCCGGGCTGATCCTGGGGCTGCTGATCGCGCTCAACCCGACCGTCGCCTCCTGGGGCTACGCGACCGTGGACATGTTGCGGTCGCTGCCGGTGGTGGCGCTGATCCCGATCGCGATCCTGGTCTGGGGCACCGGCGAGCTGACCGAGGTCATCCTCGGGGCGTACGCGGCGCTCTGGCCCATGCTGATCAACACGGCCGGCGGCGTCCGCGGGGTGACGCCGCGCCTGCGTGACGTGGCCCGCACGCTGCAGCTCGGCCGCACCGCCACGCTCTTCAAGATCGTGCTGCCGGCGACCGGCTCGTCGATCCTGATCGGCGCGCGGCTGTCGCTGGCCACCGCGCTGGTCGTCTGCGTGGTCAGCGAGATGCTGGGCCTGCAGAGCGGCGTCGGCAACCAGCTGGTCCTCGAGCAGAGCGGCATGCAGCCGGCCCGCATGTGGGTCTACGTGCTGCTGGTCGGCGTGCTCGGCCTGATCATCAACGCCGGCCTGATCCGGGCGTTCCGTCTTCTGTTCCCGGGCATCGCGCTGGTGTCGGAGAGGAGCAGCAAATGAGCTTGCGTACGCTGCGGGGCCTGGTCCCCATCGCGCTGGTCATCGTGCTGTGGCAGCTGTTCGGCACCAAGGACTCGATCACCACCCCGCCCCCGTCGGCGTGGTGGGACTCGTTCAAGCAGATCGAGGAGAGCGGCGCCCTGTGGCCGGCGCTGGGCACCAGCCTCAAGCTCTTCGTGCTGGGCCTGCTGCTCGCCACGGTCCTGGGCGTGCTGCTGGGCATGGCGCTCGGTTCCTCGCGGCGCCTGAGCCGCGCGCTGAACCCGCTGTTCGAATTCATCCGCGCCACGCCCGCCGCCGCGATCGTCCCCGCCGCGCTGGTGCTCTTCCAGGCCAACAGCAAGACCGAGATCGGGATCATCGTGTACGGGTCGATCTGGCCGATCCTGCTCAACACGGCCGCCGCGCGCGCCGCGGTGCCGTCGATGCGCCTGGAGATGGCCCGATGCTTGCGGCTGAGCCGCTGGGACCGGCTGCGCAAGGTGGTGCTGCCGTCGCTGCTGCCCGAGATCGTGGTCGGCATCCGGGTGGCGGTGCCGGTGTGCCTGATCGTGACGTTGCTGGTGGACTTCCTGGTGGCGACCGGCGGCATGGGATACCTGCTGGTGCAGTACCAGCAGAGCTTCCAAGTAGCGAGCGCCTTCGCCCTGCTCGCCACGATCGGGGTGGTGGGCGTGCTGCTCAACCTCGTGATCGGCCTGGCCGAGAAGGTGGTCCTCCGGCGCTGGCCGGCCTAGGTTCCGCACGCATGAGGAAGCCCCCGCCGATCCCGGCGGGGGCTTTCCTGTTGCCTGCTACATGCTGATGACGGTCTTGCCCCGGGTGTGCTTGGTCTTCGCGGTCGCCAGGGCCTGGGCGACGTCGTCCAGCGGCCGGGTCTCCTGGATCGGCACCCGCAGCGTGCCGGCCGCGACCAGCCGGCCCAGCTCGTCGAGGAGGTCACGGTCGGGGTTGCTCATGACGTTGGCGCCGGTCAGGTTCCTGGGCTCCAGGAGCGCGGGGTCGGCGGCCCGGTGCACCGAGACCACCCGGCCGCCCGGCTTGACCAGGTCGAGCAACTCGGCGAAGGCTTCTCCCCCGTTGACGAGGTCGATCAGGACATCGACGCCGTCAGGGTGGAGCTTGCGAACCGACTCGGCGAACCCTTCGCGGGCCACGACGTCGGTGGCGCCCAGATCTTTCAGGTAGGTCTCGTCCTCTTCCGGGCCGGACGCCACGACGTGTGCGCCCTTCGCCGCCGCCAGCTGGACCGCCAGGCTGCCGACTCCGCCGGGCGCGCCCACCACGACCACCACATTCGCTGCATCAACTTCTTTTACACAGCGCAGCGCGACCACACCGCTCAACGGCAGGCAGGCCGCCTCCGCGAAGTCGACGCTCTCGGGTTTGACGGTGAAGCATCGTTCTCGTTCACGATCAGATGAGTCGCGAAGGTGCCCCGGTGCAGCTTGGGGCCGCCCAGGTAGCCGAAGATGGCGTCGCCAACTTGGTATTTAGTCACGCCTTGGCCGATTTTTCGGACAATTCCGGCGTAGTCGCGACCGATGACCACGGGGAACTCGTACGTGAAAGCGTGTTTGAGAGAGCCCTCGGCGACCTTCCAGTCGAACGCATTGATCGACGACGCCTTGATCTCGATGAGCAGCTGGTCGTCGGCCGGCTCGGCGACCTCGAACGGCCGCAGCGCCGCCGGCTCGTCGAAGGAGGTGAGAATCAGTCCCGTCGCCCGCATCAGATCTCGTTGCCCCAGTAGTAGCGGCACACCATCTCGACCAACTGGATCTTCACTTTCTGCTGCTCGGCGCTCAGCAGAGGTGCGGCGGCCGAGGGCGCGAACCCGGAGTTGGGTGCGAACGCCACATCATCGAGCGAGCGCCGGTCGGCGACCTCGTCGGCCAGGGTGAGCAGGTCGTCCATCGACTCGGCCTCGGGCGCGGAGGCGTCGACGATGCCGAAGCTCACCGCCATGCCGGCCGGGATGTCGTCGAACGGCAGCCGCCGGGCGGGATCGCGCGGGAAGTCCACGGCGAGCCGGTTGAACGGCGTCCCCGCGATCAGCCGGTCGAGCGCCGCCTCGTCGTATCCGGCGCCGGTGGTGGGAAGCGGGCCGTGGTCCGTCAGGTCGAGGCCCACCCGGAAGTGCTGCGGCGCGTCGAGGCCGGTCACCGCGGCCCGGTCGGCGTTCACCACCGCTTCCAGGAGGGCGTCGGCGTCCTTGACCTGGGCCCGGCCCTCGACCGTGAGCAGCGGGACGAGCAGCGGGTTCCCGAGGGCGACGTACGCGACACCCTGCGCGGCCAATGCCGCGACCTCGGCCCGGATGATCGCCGCGAGCTCCTCGCCCGTGCGCGCCACCGTCGCCGGGTCGGCGGACGGGTCACTGAGCAGCGCCAGATGCCCCGGCGACGGCAGCGTCACGAACACCGGCCGGTCGACCGTGCTCAGCAGCGGCGCGACTTCATGCTCGGCCATCCGCCCCTTAGCGGCAAGCTTGCCGGCCACTGCCTTCCTCCGCGCCGCGGAAATCCCCGCCAGCGCGGCGATCGGGTGGTCGCCGCTCGTTTCCTCGAACCCGTCGACGTGGTCGTAGACGACGGACTCGAAGTGCTCCCGCCGGAACTGCCCGTCACTGATCGCCGACACGGTCAGCCGACGCTGCTCGTGCGCGGTGGCAACGGCCGCTTCCTCCTCGGCCGCGGCGATGGCCCGCGCGTCCCCCGACGCCCACGCGGCAAGAAGCTCCGCCGGCCGGACCAGGCTGCCGTGGTGGTCGATGTGGTACTGAAAATCGTCAGCCATGCCCATACTCTCCCGGCTGCTTCGACATCTCGATCCCGCCGACGCTATGGCAAAGCCCGGTGCCTAGATACGCACTCGCCTGCATCCTTTGCTTTCACCCCCATCCTCCGATCCCGCCGCGCCCTCGGACCGCCTCGGCGCCCGCCGATCCAGCCGGCATCCGCCAATCTCACCCGCCGCCCGCCGCCCGGCATCCACCGATCCCACCCGGCGCCCGCCGATCCCGCCGGCATCTGCCGCTCTCACCCGCCACCCCCGATCCCACCCAGCGCCCGCTGATCTCGCCCGGCGCCGTCCGGGCTCAGAGGTAGCTGACGCCGGTCAGCTCCTCGGCAGCAGCCCAGAGGCGCTTGCCGACCGCCGGGTCGGCGGCCTCCCGGCTGAGCTTGGCGTCGGTGACCGGGCCGCGGGTCTCCCAGAGCCCGGCCGGCCCGAAGAACTCGCCGCCCCGCACTCCCGCCCCGGTCGCGGCGCGCAACTGCGGCTGCGCCCCCTGCTCCACCGACTGAGTAGCCACCAGGCCAACCCTCGCGACGATCTGCCCGAGCCGACCGCGGTGTTCCCAGGCCCGTGGGGTCAGATTGGTGCGAGTGAGACCGGGGTGGGCCAGCACGCTGACGACCGGCGATCCGACGGCCCGCAGCCGACGATCCAGCTCGACCCCGAACACGGTGGTGGCGAGCTTGGACCTGCCGTAGGCGGTGGCGGCCCGGTAGCCACGCTCGAACATCAGATCGTCGAAGTCCAAGTGCGCGTTCTTATGCGTGATCGAGCTGAGGCTGACCACCCGGGCCTGCGACGCCGCGGCCAGATTGCCGAGCAGCAGCCCGGTCAGCGCGAAGTGCCCTAGGAAGTTAGTAGCGATTTGCAGCTCATAGCCGTCGGCAGAGGTCCGGCGCGGTCCGAGCAGCACCACTCCCGCGTTGTTGACCAGCAGATCGATCGCCGGGAAGTCGGCGGCTAGCTTCGCGGCAAACGTGCGAGCCGAGACGAGCGAGGCCAGGTCCAGCTCCCGCACCTCAACGCGGCTGCCCAAGCGTGCCGCTTCCCGGGCGCCGCCGTCTGTCATGTGGGCGGCGCCCTTGATGGCGTCGCGGATCCGGCGGGCGGCCTCCTCGCCGGCGGCGGTGTTGCGGACGGCCAGCACCACGTGGGCGCCTCGGCGGGCCAGTTCGGTGGCGGTGACCAGGCCGAGGCCCGAGTTCGCGCCGGTCACGACGGCGATGTTAATGGTCATTCGGCGACGCTAAGTCGTTCACATCCCGGGCCGGTCGTACTGGCTTGCCTAGGTCTGCGGGACCTACCCTGCGTGCCCGGCGGCGCGGCACACTTGCGGCATGACCCACCCGTACGCTCGCGAGCTCGGCGACTTCCTGCGCGCCCGGCGCGGCCGGTTGCACCCGCGCGATGTCGGCCTCGAGCCGGGCGGGCGGCGCAAGGTCACCGGGTTACGGCGCGAGGAGCTGGCCCTGCTGGCCGGGTTGAGCACCGACTACTACCAGCGGATGGAGCAGGGCCGCGAGGTCCGCCCGTCCGACGACGTCCTGGAGTCGCTTGCCGGCGCGCTCGGCCTCGACGACGAGGAACGCCGGCACATGTTCACCCTGGCCCACGCCGCCCGCCGCCCGATGCCCGCCACGGTGAGCCGCGCGCCGGAACGCGTGCCCGACAGCACGCGGCGGCTGCTGCGGGTGATGGACACTCCGGCGGTCGTCCTCGGCCGGCACCTCGACCTGCTCGACTGGAACCCGATGGCGGAGGCGCTGCTCGGCGACCCCGACGGCTACCCGCCCGACCGGCTCAACATGCTCCTGCTGATGTTCGACGACGCCTTCACCAGCGAACGGACGTGCCCCGACTGGGAAAGCCAAGCCCTGGACTACATCGGCATGATGCGGGCCGCCGTCGCCACCGACCCCACCCATCCCCGCGCCACCGCGATCGTCGGCGAGCTGAGCATCCGCAGCGCCGAGTTCCGGCGGTTGTGGGCCCGGCACGACGTCCGCGAGTCGGTCAGCGGCACCAAGAGCTTCCGCGTACCGGAGGTCGGCGACATCACGCTGGACTGGGACACCTATCCCCTGCCCGGCAACCCCGGCCCGGTCATGCTGGTCTTCACCGCCGAGCCCGGCACCGCCGACGCCGACCGCCTGCAGCTGCTGGCGGCATTGCACGCGACCCGCTCGGCCCCCGCCACCACGGGCGAGTAGCGCCTCCGCCCGACAACCGGCAAGCACTCTTTACGCCCACGCCCGGCGCCCCACACCCGGCCCAACGCCTCACACCCGGCGGCTCGCGCCCCACGCCCCAGTGCCAGCGCTACGCCCGGCACCCCGCGCCCAGCGCCTTGCGACCAGCGCCCCGCGACCAGCGCCCCGCGACCAGCGCCCCGCGGCCGGCGCCCTGCGGCCGGCGCCCCGCCGCCGGCGCCCCGCCGCCGGCGCCCCGCCGCCGGCGCCCCGCGGCCGACGATCAGGGTTTCCGCGCTACTCCGCACACCACGTCGAGCGGTTTGGCGTCGGCGGTCGACGGGTGCCACAGCGGTGCCGAAGTTACTCCCGGTTCGACCATCTCGAGGCGGTCGAAGAAGCCGCTGAACTCGGCGTGACTACGCAGAAGATAGGGCGGATTCGCCTGCTCGTTCCAGATCTTCTCGGCCTCCCCGTGCTCGGCGCTGTGCGAGCCGTCCAGCGCGATGAAGTAGCTGCCCGGCGCCAGCGCGGCCACATACTCGCGGACCATGCGCCGGGCCACGTCGTCGTCGGTGACGTGGCCGAGGATGCCCGACATGATCAGCGCGACCGGTTGGGTGAAGTCGAGCGTCTCGGCCGCCCGCGCCAGCACGGTGGCCGAGTCGCGGCCGTCGGCGTCGATGTACTGCGTCACCCCGGCCGGATCGCTGGTCAGCAGCTGCCGGGCGTGCACGAGCACGAGCGGATCGTTGTCGACGTAGACGATGCGTGACAACGGCGCGATGCGCTGGGCGATCTCGTGCGTGTTGTCGGCGGTCGGCAGGCCGGTGCCCACGTCCAGGAACTGGCGGATGCCGGCCTCGGTCACCCACGACACCGCGCGGACCAGGAAAGCGCGCGACGCCCGGGCGTTGTCGACGATCTGCGGGAAGGCCAGCCGGATCTGATCGCCCACCTCCCGGTCGACCGGGAAGTTGTCGGTCCCGCCCAGCCAGTAATTCCAGATTCGCGCGGTCTGCGGCACTCCGGAGTCCACCTCGTCGGTCATCGACGATCACCTCACTCCACTGTGGCCGCCATTCTTTCGGCACCCGGGACTCATCCGCAACAGATGAAAGCAAGGCCCAAATCTTGTGTACGGCCGCGGTGGCCTGCGACGATCCGGGAATTCCGGGTCGGAGGTCCCGCATGAGCGCTGAAGCGACGCTGGTCTTCCTGGCCGTGGTCGGGGCACGTTTCGTCGTGCCGCTGCTGATCCCGCGCTGGCCGCTTCCGGCGATCGTCGCGGCGCTGATCCTCGATGGCATCGACCAGACGATCTTCCAGTGGTTCGGCTACGACCCGCCTGGTTATCAGGGCTACGACAAGGCGATGGACATGTTCTACCTGTCCGTCGCCTACCTCACGGTCCTGCGGAACTGGACAAGTTATCCGGCGTTCCAGGTCGCACGGTTCCTCTTCTTCTACCGGTTCGCCGGGGTGGTGCTGTTCGAACTGCTCGACTGGCGCCCGCTGCTGCTGATCTTCCCGAACACTTTCGAGTACTTCTTCATCGCGTACGAGATCGTGCGTCTGCGCTGGAACCCGGCGACCGTGAGTTATCGCCGGTGGGTGATCACCGCCGCCTGCATCTGGATTTTCGTGAAGTTGCCGCAGGAGTGGTGGATCCACGTCGCGCAACTCGACTTCACCGACACGCTGCGGGATTACCCGTGGCTCGGCCCGGTCCTCGCGGTGCTCATCATCGCCGCCGCGCTGTGGGTATGGCTCTGGCTGTGGCCGCGGCTGCCCGCACCGGCCTGGAGTTGGCGCGTGGCGGCCGATCCGCTGCCGGAGGAGATGGACACCGCGGCCGAGCGCGATCAGTGGGTCTCGTCGCACTGGCGGGTCTGGTCGTCGTCGACACTCGAGATGGTGGTGCTCATCGGGCTGCTTTGCGTGATCTACGGCGAGGTGCTGCCGGGCGTGCGGTCCAGCGAGTTGGAGCTGTTCATCGGCATCGGCGCGTTCGTGGTGGTCAACGTGGCCCTCAGCCTCGCGGTGGCCCGGCGGGCCGGCAGCGTGGAGTCGGCCGCGGCGTCGTTCGCGGCGCGAGCGGTGGTCAACGCCGGGCTCGTCGTCGGCGCGAGCTGGCTGATCAACAAGGTCGGCGGAGACCTCAACCTCGGAGCCGCACTGTTCTTCTCGCTGCTGATCAGCCTGCTCGTCACGCTGGACGACCGGTTCCGCCCGGTCTCCCAGGTCCGCTTCGGCGAAGCCAAGGCGTCGCCGCTCCCCGCCCGGCGGTGATCGCGGCGGCGCTAACCGGCCGCCGCCCCGCACGGCGGCCGTCACCCAGCGCCCCGCACGGCGACCATCACCCACCGCCCCGCACGGCGACCATCACCCACCGCCCCGCCCGGCGACCATCACCCACCGCCCCGCACGGCGGCCGTCATCCAGCGCCCCTCACGGCGACCGTCGCCAGCCGTAACCGGCCGCTGCGCCCCGCATGGCGGGTGGGACGGGCGGCGGTGGGTGCGGAGGTGGGCGATGAGCTGGGCACCGCTCGGCGGCGCTAGGCCGTCGCCGCTCGCAGGGCGGCGATGATCCGGAGCGCCTCCTCCTCGTCGGTGGTCTCGCGCGTGCGCTCGCCGTCGAGGCCGCCCGGGTCGGGGACGGTGTGCTTGGCGGAAGCGTGAATCGCGTCCGCCCCGGTGCGAACGATCTTTTCGACCAGGTGCGGGCGCACGCCGCCGCCCGCCATGATTTCGATGCCTCCGGCGGCCGTCTCGACCGCGGTCGCGAGGGTGGCGAGGTCGGTGGCCGAGGCCAGGATCCGGGCGACGCCCAGATCGATCAGGGTCTCCACCGCCTCGGCCGGGCCTTCCAGCGTGTCGAAGGCGCGGTGGAAAGTTACCGGCCGTTCGCCCGCGGCGTCGATGACACGCTTCATCAGCTCGGTGTCCACCTTGCCGTCGCGGACGCCGCCGACCACCACCCCGGCCGCGCCTGCGCTCACCGCATAGCCGATGTCGGCGGTCATGACGGCCGCCTCGTCGGGCGTGTAGACGAACCCGCCGGGCCGCGGGCGGATGAGCACATGCACCGGCGGCATGCCCGGCGCCGCGGCTGCCGTGAGGATCAGGCCCAGTGACGGCGTGAGGCCGCCCAGCGCGAGCGCGGAACACAGCTCTATCCGGTCCACCCCTTCGGCGGCGAGGCATGCCGCCACCGTGAGGCCGTACTTGTCCTGGACCGCGAGCTCGAAGGCAACCATGGTCAACATTCTCCCTCACGATCCGCATATATTGACTGCTATAAATATGGGAGCGCTCCCGAGTCATCCACGGAAGGACCGAGCCATGGCACACCTCCGGCGGCTGTCCACAGTCGCGGCCCTGACGCTCCTGGCAACCGGGGCCGTCGCACAGCCGGCCGCCGCGGCCACCGGCGACGGCTCGCCGACCGATGCGAATATCGCTTACGTCGGGCGCTGGAACACGAGCAATGCCGCCGCCTACGTCCCCGCCTGGGCCGGCGCCTACCTCACCACCGGTTTCACCGGCACGACCGTGAAACTCAAGCAGCGCAACAGCATCGACCTCTTCTACAGCATCGACGGCGGTCAAGATCAATACCTGACCAACCGCACGGGTACGGTCGACCTCACGCCCACCAAGCTGGCGTCCGGGCGGCACACGCTGCGCGTTTCGTACCGGGTGGTGGCGGGCTCGTATCACGGCGACGCGGTCTTCCAAGGCCTGATCCTGGATTCGGGCGCCTCGACGTACGCGCTCCCGCGGCCCGCCAAGCTTCTCGAGTTCATCGGCGACTCGATCACGGTCGGCACCACGACCTCGAAAAACGCGCTGACAGCGTACGGGTGGCTGATCGGCGAGCGCCTCGGCGCCCGGCACACGCAGATCGCCCAGGGCGGCGCCTGCCTGGTGACCACAGCCGACGGGTGCGTGGGACTCGAGGATTACTTCCTCAAGCTGAGCAGCGCCTCCACCTCACCGGCGTGGGACTTCTCCCGCTACACGGCCGACGCGGTGGTCATCAACCTGGGCACCAACGACCTCGCCCACGGCACGCACACCACCACGTTCCAGCCCCACTACCTGCATCTGCTCGAAGAGGTGCGCGCGAAGTACCCGTACGCGAAAGTCTTTGCCCTTCAAACGCTCTGCAAGCGCTTCGGCGCACAGACCCAGGCGGCGGTACAGACCCGCAACGCGGCCGGCGACGCGAATGTCTATTACGTGCCGACCGAAGGCTGGCTGACCACCGCCGACTACACCGACGGCACGCACCCGACGGACGCCGGCCACCGCAAGCTGGCCGACCGCCTGGCGCCCATCATCGCCGCGAAGCTATAGCCCGAGCGTCTTGCCGATGATGTCGCGCTGGATCTCGCTCGTGCCGCCGTAGACGGTGGAGACCAGCGCGGCGCGCACGTGGCGTTCCATGTCGTATTCGGTGGCGTATCCGTAGCCGCCCATCATCTGCATGCCGGCCAGCGCGACCTCGCGCGCCACCTCGGTGGTCTTGAGCTTGACCATCGAGCTTTCCCGCGGCAGCACGCGCGCGGGGTCGCGGTCGACGAGCTCGGCGGTGCGATAGACGAGTAACTTGCAGCACTCGATCTCGGTGGCCAGGTCGGCGAGACGGTGGCGCAGGGCCTGGAACGTTCCGACAGGTCGGCCGAACTGGCGGCGCTCCCGCACATAAGTGAGCGCGTCGTCGAAGGCGCGCCGCGCGGTGCCGAGCATCAGCGCGGCGAGGATCAGGCGCTCGAGGTTGAGGCCGGCCATCAGCTGCCGCCAGCCCTGGTCGACCGCGCCGACCACCGCGTCGGCGGGCACGCGGCAATCGGTGAAGTACAGGTCGTTGACCTCGCGCCCGCCCATCGTGTCGATGCCGCTGACCCGCAGGCCCTCGGCGTCGCCCGGCACCAGCAGCATGGTCAGGCCGTCGTGGTCGCCGGGCCCGCCCGAGGTGCGCGCGACCAGCAGGATCGCGTCGGCGAAGTGCGCGTTGGAGCACCAGGTCTTCTGCCCGGTGATCACAAAACCGCCGCCGTCGGCGGCTTCGGCGCGGCAGGCGAGGGCGGCGACGTCGGAGCCGGCTTCCGGTTCGGACATGGCGATCGAGTACGTCCGTCCGGCCGCGACCCCGCCGAGCACCGCCTCTTTCTGGGCCTGGGTGCCGAAACGCTCGATCGCCCCGGCGACGATGGCCGAGGTGGCGAAGCCGCCGATGGGCGCCATGCCGTAGGCCGTGTGCTCGAGGAACAGGCAGGTGTCGACCATGCTGCCCGCGCCGGCGCCCACCTCGAGCCAGCCCAGATCGGCGAGCTTCTGGTAGAGCGCCTGGTTGTGCGCGTGGCTGCCGCCGTCGGTGAGCTGGTCGCGCTGTTGCCGGGTGCCGGTCTCACGCTTGCAGAAATCGTTTATGGCTTCGGCGAAGGCGCGTTGCTCATCGGTCAGATCGAGATCCATGTCAATCCCCTTCGCCGGGTTTTCCTCGGTCACCGCCGGGATTGACAGCGACCGTAACATATCAAATATCAAATCTGGAGGGTGTCATGGTCGCCACCACGTCGGTCGCCGTCGAACCGTTCGTCACCCGCGCGCGTGCCGCGGCCGGCTGGTGGGGCGGGCTGTCCTTCCGGGAGCGCCGGGACCACCTCCTCGCCTGGAAACGGGTGATCGCGGCCCGCTCCGACGAGTTGTCCGCGGTGATCAGCGAGGAGACCGGAAAGCCGGTCGGCGACGCGCTGCTCGAGGTGATGCTGGCGGTCGAGCACCTGGATTGGGCCGCCCGCAACGCTTCCCGGGTCCTGCGCAGCCGCCGGGTCCGTTCCGGATTGCTGGCGGCCGACCAGGGCGCGGCGCTCTCCTACAAGCCGCTGGGCGTGATCGCCGTGATCGGCCCGTGGAACTACCCGGTGTATACGCCGATGGGTTCGATCTCGTACGCGCTGGCGGCCGGCAACGCGGTGGTGTTCAAGCCGAGCGAGCACACGCCGAAGACCGGCGTGTGGCTCGCCGAGGCGTGGGCGTCGGCGGTGGGTTCCGCGGCGACCGCGACCTCCACGGCGTCAGCGCACTCCTCGGCGTCAACGCACTCCATGCCGTCAACGCACTCCACGCCGTCAACGCACTCCTCGCCGTCAACGCACTCCTCGGCGACGGGCACCATTGCGAGGGACTCCGCGGCGACGGGCACCATGGCGGAGGGCTCTACGGCGGCGGGTCCCTCGGCGCTAGACCCTGCGAGTGTCGGCGCGGCGGTCCTGCAGGTAGTGACCGGCGGTGGTGAGACCGGGGCGGCGCTTTGCTCGGCGGGCGCCGACAAGGTGGCGTTCACGGGATCGGCGGCCACGGGCCGCAAGGTGATGGCGGCCTGCGCGCAGACGCTGACGCCGGTGGTGATCGAGGGCGGCGGCAAGGACGCGATGATCGTCGCGGCCGACGCCGATCTGGACGCCGCCGCGAAGGCCGCCGCGTTCGGCGGATTCGGCAACGCCGGCCAGACCTGCGCGGGCGTCGAGCGGGTCTATGTGGAGAGACCGGTTTATCGGGATTTCCTCGCCCGCCTCAAGGCGATCGCCGAGTCACTCGAGCCCAGCCAGCTTCCCTACGGGCCGATGACCGTGGCCACGCAGGTCGACATCGTGCGCGACCACATCGCCGACGCGCTGGCCCACGGCGGCAAGGCCGTGGTCGGCGGCACCGAGTCGGTCGATGCGCCGTACATCCAGCCGGTGATCCTCACCGAGGTCCCCGAGGACAGCGCCGCGATGACCGACGAGACGTTCGGCCCCACCCTGGTCGTCAACCCTGTGGACAACCTCGACGAGGCCGTTCGCCTGGCCAACAACTCGCGTTACGGCCTGGCCGCCTCGATCTTCTCCGCCAACCGTCGCGGCGCGGTGGCTCTGGCCGGCCGCCTCCGCACCGGCGCGGCCTCCGTCAATGGGGTGCTCGGTTTCGCCGCCATTCCCGCCCTGCCTTTCGGTGGCGTCGGCGACTCGGGCTTCGGTCGCATCCACGGCCCCGACGGCCTGCGCGAGTTCAGCCGGCCCCAGTCGGTGACATGGCGCCGGTTCGCCGCCCCGATGGACCTGATGCGCCTCGGCCGCGACCAGGCGGTCCTCGACCGGGCCGCCAAGATTTTCCGGCTACGGCACGCCCGTGGAGCCCGATGACCGGCGGCTCCCCGTCAGCGCCCGACCGTCCGCACAACGCCCGCGCCGACAGTGCCGGGCCTGGAACGGTTCGAACGCGGCCTGGCCACGCTGCGCCGGCTCGCGCCGGACCTGTGGCGCGGTCGGGCGGCCGCTCAGGTCCAGATGCCCAGGTCGTCGAGGTGCTTGATGAGCAGGTCGGCGCCGTTGGTGAAGTGGCTGGTCATCAGCGTGCGCGCGGCCGTCGCGTGCCGGTCGGCGAACGCCTGCAGCAACATGTCGTGGTCCGAGCGCATGCCCTCGCGCCACGCCTGATCCGAGGCGTAGAACCGGGCCGGCGTATACCGCGTCGCCGTATGCAGGAACCAGCTCAGCTTGCGCGCCTCGGCCAGCCGGTTGATCGTGCGGTGGAACTCGTACTCCAGCCGCTCGACGTCCTCGATCTTGCGGGCCCGGGCCGCCCGCACCAGCGCCCGGTTCGCGACCGTCAGCTCGTCCAGCTGCGCGTCGGTGATCCGCTCGGCGACGCGGGCCGCCAGCTCACCCGCGATGTCGCCCTGAAGCTGGAACAGGTCGACGACATCCTGCTTGGACAGCGGCGCGACCACGTACCCCTTGCGCGGCTCGAGCACGACCATGTCCTCGCCGCGCAGCGTCAGCAGCGCCTCGCGGACCGGCGTGATGCTGACGCCGAGCTGGGCGGCGACCTCCTCGAGCCGCACCCGGGCGCCGGGCCGCAGCTCGCCCGACATGATCCGTTCGCGCAGCGCGGCCGCTACCTCTTCGGAAAGCTGGGGTCGCATCCGACAGACGCTATCAAATATCAAATACCCGAAGGAGCCGGGCGATGCGCCTGTCCACCTCTTTGACGTACGCGGGTGACCCGCGCGCCGCCGCGGACGAGGTAGCGAGCTGGGAACGCGCCGGCCTCGACATCGTGTGGGTGTCCGAGGCGTACGGCTTCGACGCCCCCACGATCATGGGCTATCTCGGCGCGAGAACCGAGCGGGTCCAGATCGGCTCGTCGATCCTGCCGCTGTTCTCCCGCACGCCCGCCTTGCTGGCCCAGACCGCGGCGGGCCTCGACGCCGTCTCCGGGGGCCGCGCGATCCTCGGTCTCGGCGCGTCCGGCCCACAAGTTATCGAGGGTTGGCACGGCGTGCCGTACGACCGCCCGGTCGCCCGCACCCGCGAGATCATCGAGATCTGCCGCGCCGCCTGGCGGCGCGAAATCCTGCAGCACGACGGCATCTACCAATTGCCGCTCCCCGGTGGTCTGGGCAAACCCCTCAAAATGCTCACGCACCCGGTCCGCGACCGAATCCCGATTTACATCGCCGCGTTGGGTGAGAGCAACGTCCGGCTCACTGCCGCGCTCGCGGAGGGTTGGCTGCCTTTCCTGTACGTCCCGGAGAAGGCGGCCGACGTCTGGGGTTCCGCCCTCTCCGCCGGCCTTGCCCGCCGCTCCCCCGACATGCCCCCTCTGGAGGTGGTCGCCGGCGGCCTCCTGGCGATCGGCGACGATGTCACGGGCCTGCGGGATCTGGCTCGGCCGCTGATCGCCCTGTATGTAGGTGGTGTGGGCGCCCGCAGCCGCAACTTCTACCACGATCTGGTGGCCAGGTACGGCTACGAGGCCGAGGCCGACAAGATCCAGGAGCTGTATCTGGCCGGCCGCAAGGACGAGGCGGCCGCCGCCGTCCCGGCCGAGCTTCTGGAACGAACCAGCCTCGTCGGCACGGCGTCCTACGTACGCGATCGTCTGCAGGCCTTCGCCGAATCCGGCGTAACTGTTCTCAACGTGACCCCGGTAGGCGATTCCGCCCGCCTGCTGGCCCAGGTGAGGGAGTTGATGACCGCATGACCCGCCGCCGTTACCGCAACCGGGACCGGATCGCCGCCCTGAACCCGTCCCGGGACCACCTCGAGATCTACCAGATCTCCGCCGGCGTGGAGTTCCCCTGGGACTACACGCGGGCCCTCGAGTTCGCCCTGTTCCGCACCTACTGCGTGCCGAGCATCTCCCGCCTGCTGGCCGCCACCGGCGAGTTCGAGAAGCGCCCCCAGAAGCGCTACGACGACACCGCGCTGCTGATGGCCGAGATCGCCGCCCACGGCTACGAATCACCTCGCGGCCGCGAGGCCCTACGGGTCGTCAACCGCGCCCACGGCCGCTACGCCATCACCAACGACGATATGCTCTACGTCCTCTCCACCTTCATCTACGACCCCATCGACTGGCTCGACTCCTACGGCTGGCGCCCGCTGCACCCCCACGAGCGCGAGGCGGCCTTCCACTACTACCGCGCCGTCGGCACGCGAATGAACATTCACAACATCCCCGACGACTACGAGACGTACGCCGCCTTCAAGCGGGACTACGAGGCCCGCCATTTCGTCTACTCGGACACCAACCGGCGCATCGGCGAGTACACGGTCGGCCTCTTCGCCGCCTGGTTCCCCGCGTTCCTCCGCCCCGCGGTCCGCCTGGGCGTCCGCGGCATGCTCGACCCCCGCATGCTCGCCGCCTTCGGCTTCGACCCCGCCCCCGCCTGGGTGGGCAAGGCGGCCGCCACCGGACTGCGCGCGCGAGCCGCCGCCCTGCGCCTGTTCCCACCGCGCCGCCACTCGCTCCTGGGCGTCTCCAAGCGCAACCGCACCTATCCGGGCTACCCCACCGGCTACAGCCCTTCCGACCTCGGCGCCCCCGCCCCGAGCCCCGACCTCCCCGCCGAACACCTGCGCCGCGTCTGACGATCGCTTTACCGCGCCGGGGCTCGCCAGAAGCGACGCGCGGATCGGCCCCGACACGCACCAGGGCCGGCCCGCGCAGCGCTGCGGACCGGCCCCGCATGGATCCTGATCACTCCCCGGCTTGATACAGCCCGTCGATGTCGGCCGCGTACTTCTCCGCCACGATCCGGCGCCGCAGTTTCAAGGTCGGGGTGAGCTCGCCGCTCACCGGCGTCCAGACGGTGGACAGCACACGGAACGTCTTGACCTGCTCAGGACGCGCCAGCTTCTCGTTGGCCGCGGCGACCGCCGACGAGATCTCCTCGAGCACCAGCGGATGCGCGGCAAGTGAAGCGATCGTCGTGTCCGCGATGTCGTGGGCGCGGGCCCACAACGGCGCCGTCTCCTCATCAAGGACGATCAAGGCCGTCACGTACGGCCGGCGGTCGCCGATCGCCACCGCCTGGGCGATCAACGGGTGCGCGCGCAGAGCGTTCTCGATCTGGGCCGGCGAGATGTTCTTCCCGCTGGAGTTGATGATCAGTTCTTTCTTCCGGTCGGTGATCGTGAGGTAGCCGTCCTCGTCGAGCACGCCCACGTCCCCGGTCGCGAGCCATCCTTCGTCGTCCACAACCGGCTCCACCCCACCGTCGGCGCGGAGGTATCCGGCGCAGACCAGCGGGCCCCGGACGAAGATCTCCCCGTCCTCGGCGAGCCGCAACTCCATCCCCGGATTGACGCGCCCGACCGTGCCCGTACGGAAATGGTCGGGGGTGTTGATCGTCGCGGTGCCCGTCGTCTCGGTCATTCCCCAGACCTCGAGCACGTCGACGCCGATGCCCGCCAGGTAGCGCAGCACCTCGACCGGGATCGGCGCGGCCCCGCTGCCCGCCCAGAGCATGTTGTCGAGCCCGAGCTTGGCCCGCAGCGGCCGGAGCACCTGGGCGTCCATCGCTTCGAAGCGCGCGGCAAGTTCAGGCGGAATCGCACGCGAGGCGCCGCGCAGCTCATAGGCCTCGGAAGCCACCGCGCTCGCCGCCGCGACCGCGCCCCGCACCGCCGGATCGGCCACCGCCAGCTGCGCCTGCAGCCCGGCGACGAACTTCTCCCAGATGCGCGGCACGCCGAAGAACGACACCGGCCGCACGGTGACCAGGCCCGCGAGCAGCTGAGCCGGGTCGGGGCAGATCGTCACGTGCCCGGCCCGGTAGATCGGGTTGTAGATGCCCAGCATCCGCTCGGCGATGTGCGCGAGCGGCAGGTACGCCAGCGAGTGCGGGTGGTCCGGGGTGGTCACGGTCGCCTCGAGCGTCACGGATTGATAGATCACGTTCGCGTGGGTGAGAACGACGCCCTTCGGATCCCCGGTGGTGCCCGACGTGTAGAGCAGGGTGACCGGGTCGGACGGCTGCACCTGCCGCCAGGCCTGCTCGAAGGCCGACGGATCGGCCTGGTGGAGCTCGGCTCCGCGCGAAGCGGCCTCGCGAAGTGAACCGTCGACCACAAGGACCCGCGGCGGGTTCTCCAGGGAGTCCAGGATCGGCTTCCAGCGGGCCACCATCTCCGAGCTCTCGAGGACCAGGAACGGCGCGGCGCTGTGCTCTGCCAGGTAGCGCAGCTGGTCGGGCGCGAGCGTGGCGTACACAGTGGACGGCACGGCGCCGAGGTGGACGGCCGCGAGATCGGCGATCCAGTGCTCGACGCGGCCGGACATCATGATCAGCATCCGGTCCCCGGCGCGCAGCCCGAGGTCGGCGAGGCCACGGGAAAGTGCTGCGATCTCGTCGCGCAACTCGCGCCAAGTAAGCACGCGTTCGCCCCCGAGCATGCCGAGGGCGGGCAGGTCGGCGAATTCGGTGGCATTGCGGTGGAGCAGGGCGGGAACGGTCAGCCCTCGGGCGGTCTCGGCGCACCGCCGGGCGAGGGTGTCATCCATTACGCGGCCTCCTCAGCCATCGGAAGCAAGGAAGGGGTTTCAGGTGGTTATCGGGTGACGCCGCCGGTCGAAGCGCCGGCGGAGATCCTTGAGGTAGTAGTCCTTCGCCGCGTCGCGGACGCGATGCGGCAGGTGTGGGTAGACCACCGATGTGGCGGCCAGGCCGCGGTCGAGCAGGCGCTGCCGGCGCGGCGACCAGGCGAAGTGGTAGCCCGCCCGGATCGGCGCCGGCAGCAGGCCGATCGTGACGAAGCGGTTGAGCGGAACGCCGGTTCGCAGCGGGATCGGCAGGTTGCGCTGCCACATCAGCGCGTTGGCGATCACCCGGGCCTCGGCGCTGACGCGCAGCGTGCCGATCATGTGGTCCCAGTACGCCTCGAACGCGGCCCGGTCAGCCGGCCAAGCCGACGAAGGGCAGCCGATCGAGGTGGCCAGGACGCTGTACTGCTGGTAGCAGGCGTCAGCGTCGGCCGCGGAGAGCGGGCGGACGACGCGCTGATAGAGCACCATCGCGGTGTCGTACAGCGTGGCGGTGACCCAGACCTGCAAGGCGGGATCGTCGGCGAAGTAGCCGGGGCCGGTCACCCGGCGGTGCATGGCGGCGACGGCGCGGCTGATCGCGCGCGCCTCCTCGCGAGTGCCGAAGAGGACGCCGTAGACGTAGCTCAGCGTGCCGCGCAGGCGGTCGAGCGGCCGGTCGGCGAAGTCGCTGTGGTCGTAGACCCCCTGGGCGACCCCGGGGTGGGCGATCTGCAGCAGCGTGGCCCGGCCACCGCCGGCGAGCAGCAGCCCCTCGCGCGCCACGCGCCGGATGACCGCGTCGTCGCCGAAGAGACCGTCTTCCATTCCGGCAACGTAAACGACGGTTAACTTCTTGGGAAGACCTCCGAGCGTATGGCGCGATTTTTTCGCACCTCAGACCCGTCGGTGGCTGCGAAAGTAGATTAACTTATGCGTGGAGGACGACATTCATGAGACGTACGAGGTGACGGTCCATCCCCGTACGGCGGTCGAAGCGTGCCCATCTGCTCAGGTCGGTCGCGAGGTTGAGCGCCGCGTGCGTCAGCACGCGCGCCTCCCCGGCCACCAGGCCCGGCCGGACGGCGACCAGCAGCCGCACCCACTCCTCGACGTGCAGCCGCTGCACCTTGCGCAGCTCGTGCCGGTCGCCCTCGGGCAGGTTGTTGTTCTCGGCGAGGTAGACCGTGACGAGATCGCTGCGCTCGAAGGTGAGATCCACATACGACTCGATCATGCGGCGCAGGGCCTGACGGTCGTCGCGGGCGCCGGTGAGAGCGATCGTCGTAGCCTCGGTGACCCGCTCGGAGGCGCGGTAGAACGCGGCGGCGAGGATGTCCGCCTTGCCGGGGAAGTAACGATAGACGCTGGACGCGTTGATGCCGGAAGCGTGCCCGATCAGCTCGATGTTGACGTCGTGGTAGCCGTGCATGCGGAAGAGGCGGACCGATTCCGCGAGGATGATCTCGCGGCGGGCGCCGACCGGAACCCGCACGGGCGGGTCGCCGACGGCGAACCCCGAGACCGGCGTGGGCGGCGAGGCCTGCAGCACGGCGCGGCCGGCCCGGAACAGCAGCTGCTGGGCCCGGCCCTTGGCGATCACGGCGCGGTGCGTGCCGAGGCTGCCGAAGATGCTGAACGTCGCCCGCGTCGTCGCCTCCGCGTCGGCGGTGCCCAGGTCGGGACGGGCCTCGAAAAGGGACACCGACACCCGGCGGACCAGCTCGTCGAGGTCGTCGCGGACCTCGGCCTGGTGCTCGCGGGTCAGATGCCGCCACACCCACTGGTAGAGTCCAGCGGTCTTGCGATGCGTCACCGCGAGACGGGCGAGCGCGTCGAGGAGATCGTCGAGCGAGTCCCACGCATCCTCGCGCAACGGCAGAGCCGTCGCGGTCAGCGTCGCGTCGATCAGGTCCCGGGTCGCGGCGACGAGAATCGCGTACTTGTTCTCGAAATGCCGATACACCGCGGGGGCGCTGATGCCGACGACGCCGGCGATGTCCTCGAGGCTGACGCCGTGGTAGCCCCGCTCGCAGAAGAGCTCGGCGGCGACCTGGGCGATGCGGTCCTTGCGGTCCTTGGGCCGCTGCCGGCCGACGGTGGGGCTATGCACCCGGACAGCGTACGCGGGTTAGCGCCGATTCGCGTCTGACGGATATCGGCAGCCTTGACAACGAGCCGAAACACGGGAAAAAGTTAACCATGATTCGCACCCAGGAGGCGTACGTATACGACGCCCTGCGCACACCGCGGGGGCGGGGGAAGAAGACCGGTTCGCTGCACGGCGCCAAGCCGGTCTCGCTGGTCACCGGCCTCATCGACGAGCTGCTCCGGCGCGCTCCGGCCCTCGATCCGGCCGCCATCGACGACGTGGTGCTCGGCGTCGTCTCCCCGATCGGCGAGCAGGGCGCCGACATCGCCAAGACCGCGGCGCTCGCCGCCGGCCTGCCCGAGACCGTGGCCGGCCTGCAGGTCAACCGGTTCTGCGCGTCCGGGCTCGAGGCGGTGAACCTCGCCGCGCAGAAGATCCGTTCAGGCTGGGAAGACTTGGTTCTCGCCGGCGGCGTCGAGTCGATGTCGCGGGTGCCGATGGGCTCGGACGGCGGCGCGTGGGCGCTCGACCCCGAGACCAATCTGAACACGGGCTTCGTGCCGCAGGGCATCGGCGCCGACCTGATCGCCACGCTGGACGGATTCTCCCGGGCCGACGTCGACGCGTACGCGTTGAAATCGCAGCAGAGGGCGGCGCACGCCTGGGCGAACGGGTATTTCCAACGGTCGGTCGTGCCGGTCCGCGACCGCAACGGCCTCGTCCTGCTCGACCACGACGAGCACGTGCGTCCGGAAACCACAATGGACGGTCTCGCGGCACTGAAACCGTCGTTCGCGAACATGGACTTCTTCGACGCGGTGGCGCTGCAGAAATACCACTGGGTCGAGCGGATCGACCACGTGCACACGGCCGGCAACTCGTCGGGCATCGTGGACGGCGCGGCGCTGGTGCTGGTCGGCTCCCAGGAGGCCGGCGAGCGGGCCGGCCTGACGCCGAGGGCGCGCATCGTCTCGGCCGCCCTCAGCGGCGCCGACCCGACCATCATGCTGACCGGGCCGGCGCCGGCCTGCCGCAAAGCCTTGGACAAAGCCGGCCTCACCGTCGACGACCTCGACCTCGTCGAGATGAACGAGGCGTTCGCGGCCGCGGTGCTGCACTTCGTCGACGACCTCAAGGTCGACCCCGAGATCGTCAACGTCAACGGCGGCGCCATCGCCCTCGGCCATCCGCTCGGCGCGACCGGCGCGATGATCATCGGCACGCTGGTCGACGAACTGGAACGGCGCGGCGGCCGCTACGGCCTGGCCACGCTCTGCATCGGAGGCGGCATGGGCGCGGCGACGATCGTGGAGGTGATCCGATGAGCGGCACGATCCGCTGGGAACGCGGCGAGGACGGCATCGTCGTGCTCACCCTGGATGATCCGGCGCGAGGCGCCAACACCATGAATCAGGCGTACGTCGAGAGCATGGCGGCCACGGTCGCACGCCTCGAGGAGTCCCGCGACGAGATCACCGGCGTCATCATCACCTCCGCCAAGAAGTCGTGGTTCGCGGGCGGCGACCTCGATCGGCTCCGCCAGATCGGGCCCGGCCAGGCCGACGAGGCGATGCGGCAGGCCACGGAAGTCAAGGCGCAATTGCGGCGACTGGAGACTCTCGGGCGCCCGGTGGTGGCGGCGCTCAACGGGTCGGCGCTCGGCGGCGGGCTGGAGATCGCGCTCGCCTGCCATCGGCGGATCGCGCTCGACGACCCGAAGCTGGAGGTCGGGTGTCCCGAGGTCACGCTGGGCCTGCTGCCGGCCGGCGGCGGCGTGGTGCGCACGGTGCGGCTGCTCGGCCTGGCCACCGCGCTGACCGAGGTCTTGTTAACCGGCGTTCGCCACCGGGCCGCGGCCGCCCACAAGCTCGGCCTGATCGACGAACTGGTCGCCTCGCCCGACGAGTTGATCACGGCGGCGAAAACCTGGATTCGCGCCAACCCCGACGCCGTCCAACCCTGGGACCAGCCGCGTTTCAAAATCCCCGGAGGCGTCCCTCTGGTGCAGCTGCCGGCGTTCCCGGCCAACCTGCAGAAGAAGCTCAAGGGTGCGCCCTACCCCGCTCCCCGGGCGATCCTCTGCGCGGCCGTCGAGGGCGCTCAGCTCGACATCGACACCGCGTTCGACATCGAGAGCCGCTACTTCGCCTCGCTCGCCACCGGGCAGACGGTGAAGAACATGATCCAGGCGTTCTTCTACGACCTCAACACGGTGAACCGCCGCGACGTGGGTGAGGTGCCGCCGGTGCGCAAGGTCGCGGTGCTCGGCGCCGGCATGATGGGCGCCGCCATCGCGTACGTCTGTGCCCGCGCCGGCCTGGAGGTGGTGCTGCGCGACGTCTCCCTCGAGGCGGCGACGCGCGGGAAGGCGTACGCGGAGAAGCGTGCGAAGGACCCCAGCGTGCCCGACCGCATCACGCCGACCGCGGACCTGGCCGATCTGGCCGGCGCGGACCTGGTGATCGAGGCGGTCTTCGAGGACGTCGGGCTCAAGCACAAGGTCTTCGCCGAGATCGAGGACGTCGTGGCGCCACATGCGCTGCTCTGCTCGAACACGTCCACACTGCCGATCACGGTGCTCGCCGAAGGCGTGCGGCGACAGAGCGACTTCATCGGCCTGCACTTCTTCTCACCGGTGGACAAGATGCCGCTCGTCGAGGTCATCCCCGGCGAGAAGACAAGCGACGAAGCGCTGCGGCGCGCACTCTCCGTAGTGGGGCTCCTGCGCAAGACGCCGATCGTGGTGGGCGACAGCCGGGGCTTCTTCACCAGCCGGGTGATCGGCACCTTCACCAACGAGGGCATCGCGATGCTGGCCGAGGGCGTGCCGGCGGCGAGCATCGAGCAGGCCAGCAGCCAGGCGGGCTACCCGGCGCCGGTCCTGCAGCTGATGGACGAGCTCACGCTGACGCTCCCCCGCAAGATCCGCCGCGAGTACCAGGCGGCCCTCGGCGACGCATGGGTCACGCATCCGGCGGACGAGGTCGTCGATCGGATGATCGACGATTTCGGGCGTCCGGGCCGTTCGTCCGGTGCGGGTTTTTACACGTACGAGGACGGCAGGCGCACCGGGTTGTGGAAAGGTTTATCGGCGTTCGCACGGCCGGATGCGCGCGTCCCGTTCGAGGATCTGAAGGAGCGCTTCCTCTTCATCGAGGCGATCGAGAGCGTGAAGTGCCTCGACGAGGGCGTGCTGAACTCGGTGCCGGAAGCGAATGTCGGTTCCATCCTGGGGATCGGCTATCCCGGATGGACGGGCGGGGTGCTGCAGTACATCAACCAGTACCCGGGCGGGCTGCCTGGTTTCGTGGACCGGGCGCGCGAGCTGGCAGCGCGGTATGGCGATCGGTTCGCGCCGCCGGCGCTGCTGCTGGCGAAGGCCCGGGCCGGCGAAATCTTCGCCTGACGCCGGGCTGAGCGCGACTAATGCGGGGTGATGCTCCGCGGGGGCGGCGGGAGGCGGGCCTCGACCTTGGCGGAGTTCGAGGCCCGCACACTTCCCGGCGGGGCGCGGCCACGCTCGTTTGCAGCGGGCGCGGCCGTGCCTGTTTCAGGCGGCGGGGCGGTAGCCGGCCGGGCGGGTGGTGAACGTGCCGCGGCCGTGGGTCTGGCTGCGCAGCCTCGTCGTGTAGCCGAACAGCGCCGCCAGCGGGACCGTCGCCGTCACCGTTCCGGCCGTGGTGTCGGTGATCTGGCCGCGGCGGGCGGCCAGGTCGCCGAGCACGCCGCCCAGCGTTTCCGTCGGGGCGGTGACCGTCACGTCGGCTACCGGCTCGAGCAGCACCATCTCGCAGGAAGCGAGCGCCTGCCGCAGGCCGAGCTTGCCGGCCGTGCGGAAGGCGAGCTCCGACGAATCCTTCGGGTGGGTGCCGCCGTCGACCAGCGTGACCTGCACGCCGACCACCGGGTGGCCGCCGAGCGGGCCCTCGGCGAGAGCTTCCCGGCAGCCGGCCTCGACCGCCCGGACGAACTCGGCCGGCACCCGCCCGCCGGTCACCGTCGACGAGAAACCCTCGCCGGGGCGCACGTCGAGGACGATGTCGGCGAACTGGCCGGCGCCGCCGTCCTGCTTGGCGTGGCGGTATCGGAAACCGGTCACGCCCCGGACGACGGTCTCCCGGTGGGCAACCCGCGGGCGGCCCACCGTCACGGCCAGGCCGGCGTCGCGGCGCAGTTTCGTCACGGCTACCTCCAGATGCAGCTCACCCAGGCCGGCCAGCAGGGTCTGGCCGGTTTCGGGGTCGACGCGTACGGAAAGGGACGGATCCTGGTCGACCAGCGCGGCCAGCGCCGGTCCCAGGCGCTGCCCGTCGGCGGGGGTGTGCGCCTCCACCGCGACCGAGACCAGTGGCTCGGCCGTGCGCGGCTGTTCCAGGAGCACCGGGTGCTCTCGGGTGCACAGCGTGGCACCGGGACGGGACGCCTTGACGCCTGCCAGCGCGACTATGTCACCGGCCGTCGCCTGGTCGATGTCGGTGTGGCGGTCGGCCTGGACTCGGAGGATCCGGGAGATCCGCTCGGGTCGTTGGCCGGTCGCGTCCCACACGATGTCCCCCTTTCGGAGCGTGCCTTCGTAGAGGCGTAGGTAGGTGAGCCGGCCGGTGCGGGCGGCGTGCACCTTGAACACCAGGGCGGCCAGATGGGTGCCGGGGTTGCCGGCCGGCGCGGGCAGGTAGTCGACCACCGCGTCGAGCAGGGGCTCGACGCCGATCTGGCGGTACGCGGAGCCGCACAGCACCACGACCGCCTCGCCGGAGACGGTGAGGTCGCGCAGGGCCCGCCGCAGGGTCGCGTCCGACATGCGTCCCAGCTCGTCGAGGGCGCCGCCGTGCCGTTCGGCCACCGCCTCCTCCAGAGCTTTCCGGGCCGTCCGGCTGTCGGCGTCGGCGGCAGGCTCCTCACGGAGAATGCCGTCGAGCCAGGTCAGGCGACGCATGCCGACGAGGTCGACCACGCCGGCCAGCGCGCCCTCGACGCCGATCGGCAGCTGCGTCACCAGCGGCTCCACGTGCAGCCGCGTACGGATCGACTCGACGACCAGGGTGAGGTCGGCGCCCGGGCGGTCGAGCTTGTTGACGAAGACGATCCGCGGAACCTTGTAGCGGTCGGCGACGCGCCACACGGCCTCGGTCTGCGGCTCGACCCCCGCCACGCCGTCGAAGACGACCACCGCGCCGTCGAGCACCCGCAGCGAGCGCTCGACCTCGTCGGCGAAGTCCACGTGGCCGGGGGTGTCGATCAGGTTGAGGCGGTGGCCGGCCCAGTCGCAGCTGACCGCGGCCGCGAAGATGGTGATGCCACGGTCGCGCTCCTGCGGGTCGAAGTCGGTGACCGTGGTGCCGTCGTGCACCTCGCCGCGCTTGTAGGTGGCGCCGGTGGCGAACAGGACGCGTTCGGTCAGGGTGGTCTTGCCGGCATCCACGTGGGCGAGGATGCCGAGGTTGCGGACTCGCATGATTCTCGGTCTTCCGATTCGGGCGGATGGGACAAAGCGCCCAGCCCGGCCACGAAGGTGGTCAGGCTCGTCCAGCCCCGGCGGCGCACCCGGGACTGGGCACGCCGGAGACGAGAATCAGCTCGAAACGCGAAACGGGGGTGAGGGCGGCGCTGCGGTTACGCATCGCTGGCCCCCTCCCCCGTCATCGCTGTTTCAGGAAGGGTACGAAGATCGCCCACGGCGGGCGACCGAATTTCAGTGGATCATCACCGGGGCATCGGCGGAGTCCGTCGCGCCGGCCGGGATCTCTTCCTTCTTGCGCGGCAGGAAGGCGATCGGGATGAACGTCGCCAGCACCAGGAAGAAGCCGACGGTGAAGGTCGTGGCGAACGAGTCGGCCACGAAGTTCAGACCGCGCTCGATGATGTCAGGCGGGATCGGCAGGTTGATGCCCTGCTGATGGGCGATCGCCGCGCCCGCCTCGGTGACCGGCTCACCGGTCTGCGGGTTGACCGCGCCGGGGATGTCGGGCGACTGGTTGAGCTGGCTGGTCAGGATCACCGACATGGTCGCCGTGCCGATCGAGCCGCCGATCTGCTGCAGGATGTTGACCAGCGTCGAACCGCGGGCCACGTCGTGGTGGTCGAGCGTCCGCAGCGCCGAGGTCATGATCGGCATCATCGTGCCGCCCATGCCGAGGCCCATCACGAACAGCGAGCCGCACAGCAGCACGTACGACGTGTCGACGCCGACCTGGGTGAACGTGAAGAAGCCGGCCGCGATCAACGCCATCGCGAACGGGACCGTACGGCCGACCGGGACCCGGTCGGCGAGCATGCCCGCGATCGGCATGGTGAGCATCGCGCCGATGCCCTGCGGGGCCATCAGCAGACCCGCGTGCAGCGTCGACTCGCCCCGCACCTGCAGGAAGTAGCTGGGGAACAGCAGGCCGGCGCCCATGAACGCGATGATGAACACGAACAGCGCGACGGTCGACACGGTCAGCCGCCGGTTACGGAACAACCGCAGGTCGAGCAGCGGGTGCCGGGGCCTGAACGAGTACCACACGAAGGTGACCATCATGATCGCGCCGATCAGCATGGTGATCCACACCTTCGGCGCGGTGATCGTGCCCTCCTGCGGCAGCGACGAGACGCCGAACAGGAACAGCGCGAGGCCGGGCGAGAGCAGCAGCATGCCGACGAAGTCGAACGACTCGGACGGCACCGGGCTGTCCTTCGGCAGCGCGAAGAACGCGTAGACCAGCGCGACGATGCCGATCGGCAGGTTGATCAGGAAGATCCAGTGCCAGCTCGCGGCCTCGATCAGCCAGCCACCCAGGATCGGGCCGCCGATCGGGCCGAGCAGCATCGGGATGCCGAGGACCGCCATCAGGCGGCCGATGCGCTTGGGGCCGGCCGCCCGGGTCATGATCGTCATGCCCAGCGGCATGAGCATGCCGCCGCCGAGACCCTGCAGCACGCGGTAGCCCACGAGCTGCTCGATCGAGCCGGCGGTGGCGCAGAGCACGGACCCGGCGGTGAACAGCAGCAGGGCCAGCATGTAGAGACGTTTGGTGCCGAACCGGTCGGCCGCCCACCCGCTGAGCGGGATCACGGTGGCCAGCGCCAGGGTGTAGCCGGTGAGGGTCCACGCGACCTCGGCGTACGTCGCGTTGAACTCCGTCTGGAACGTCGGCAGCGCGACGCTCACGACGGTGATGTCGAGGATCGACATCACGGCGCCGAGCACTACGACGCCGGCAATCTTGAATACCGCGGCGTCCAGTTTCTCGGGCGGCGCAGCAGCCGCTTGATCAGTCACGGGGTGCTCCAGAGATCGCGATCACTGTGTGTATGGCCTGGATACTGCCATTGATGCAGTTCGCGAGGCATCCCGTTTTCCGACAGGGTGACCCCCATCACTCAGCGAAATCTCAGGAGACCAAACACCCGGCGGATCAAGCCGCGATGAGCTCCCTGTCCGGTTCGGGCCGGACGGCCCCGGGCGCCATCATCGAGGCGACACTCAGCGCCCAGCGCATGCGCGGGGCTGACGTCTCCGGGTAGTCGCCGTAGGCGGCGGCCATCATGGCCACGCAACCGCGGGTGCCCCCGCACGCGTGGACGGAAGTGGCGATCGCGGTGCTAACCGCGGAGAAACTCGGGCGGGAGCCGGTCGGCAGGTCACTGGCGAACAGGGCGGCCGCGCGGGCGGCGAGAAGCTGGCTTCGCATTTCGATCATCTCCGATGTCGTGTGCGGTTGTTGCCTCAGAGTGCGCCTGGCTCGCTAGTGATCGCCTCCGGGTTTCCACCGGAACCGGCAACCCCCGTCCCCTGCGGGCCATACCTGACAAACGTCGGATAGCCAGGAAGGGTTCTGTCCCTCGATAGGTATTCGGGACGGGGGCCGGCGAGGATGGCCCGGACGCCGAGGTCACCTTTCCGACAACGAAGGCATCGCTTCGGTCAGCATGGCCCGCCAATCGGGCAGGGGGCCGACGCCGGTGCCGGCCCAGCGGTCGTGGCCGAGCACGCTGTACGCCGGGCGCCGCGCCGGGCGGACGAACTTGTCGCTGGTCGTCGGGCGTACCCGCGCGGGGTCGAGGCCGGCCTCCTCGAAGACGGCCCGGGCGAGGCCGAACCAGGTGGTCGAGCCGGCCGCGGTGCCGTGGTAGGCGCCCGGCTCGGCGCGGCCCGCGACCGCGGCGCGGCCCAGCGCCACCAGCTGGCGGGCCAGGGCGAGCGACCAGGTGGGCGAGCCCTGCTGGTCGTCGACGACGTCGAGGGTGTCCCGGTCGGCGGCGAGCCGCAGCATCGTCCGCACGAAGTTGGGGCCGTGCTCGCCGTACAGCCAGGCGGTGCGCACGACGTACCCGCCGCCGGCGAGCACCGCGCGCTCGCCGGCCGCCTTGCCGCGGCCGTAGGCGTTGATCGGCGCGTGCGGGGTTCCCTCCGGGATCGGCGCGGTGGCCGCGCCGTCGAAGACATAGTCGGTGGAAACGCTGATCAGTCGCTTTCCGGCCGTTTCGGCCAGCACGCGTACGGCGTCACCGTTGACCGCCGTGGCCGACTCCTCCGCGGCCTCGGCGCCGTCGACGTCCGTCCACGCCGCCGCGTTGAGCACCACATCGGCACCAAGAGCGGCATCGCGCACCGCGGCAAGATCGGTGATGTCGAGATCGGCGCGCGTGGCCGCGTACACGTCAAGCTCTTGGGCCTCGGCGAGGGCCACCTGGAGATCACGCCCCAGCATGCCGCCGGCGCCGGTGACGAGCCAGCGCATCAGAGGGCCGCCCGCGCCTTCAGCGGCTCCCACCAGGCCCGGTTCTCGCGGTACCAGCTGACCGTGTCGGCGAGCCCCTGCTCGAGGGTGACCTGCGGCTCGTACCCGAGCTCGTTTTTGATCTTGGTGATGTCCAGCGAATAGCGGCGGTCGTGGCCCTTGCGGTCGGTGACCGGCGTGACCATCTCCCAGCCGGCGCCGCATGCCTCGAGCAACCGGCCGGTGAGCTCGCGGTTGCTCAGCTCGGTGCCGCCGCCGATGTTGTAGACCTCGCCCGCGCGGCCCTTCTCCAGCGCCAGCTGGATGCCCCGGCAGTGGTCGGTGACGTGCAGCCAGTCGCGCACGTTGCCGCCGTCGCCGTAGAGGGGCACCTGCTTGCCGTCGATCAGGTTCGTGACGAACAGCGGGATGACCTTCTCGGGGAACTGATGCGTGCCGTAGTTGTTGGAGCAGCGGGTGACCACCACGTCCATGCCGTGCGTGCGGTGGGCGGCCAGCGCCATCAGGTCGGAGGAGGCCTTGGAGGCCGCGTACGGCGAGTTCGGGGCGAGCGGCCACGTCTCGGTCCACGAGCCCTCGTCGATCGAGCCGTACACCTCGTCGGTGGAGACGTGCAGGAAGCGGCCGACGCCGGCAGCGCGAGCCTCGTCGAGCAGCGTCTGGGTGCCCAGCACGTTGGTTGTCACGAACGGCAGCGCGCCCGCGATCGAGCGGTCCACATGGGACTCGGCCGCGAAATGAACGACGGCGTCATGCCCGGGCAACAGCTCGCGAAGAAGGGCCGAATCGGTGATGTCACCCTGTACGAATCGCAGTCGGGAATCCGTCAGAGGGAGGTTGTCTCGATTACCGGAATAGGACAACAGGTCCAGAACCGTCACCGAGGCGCCTGCCGCGCCGGCGTATTCGTCCTGCAGGAGGGCCCGGACATAGGCCGAACCGATGAAACCGGCACCCCCGGTCACGAAAATCTGCACGGCTGGCGAGTGTACGCGTCTTGCGTGCGCTGCCTAGTCTCCTTCGGTGCGCGGAATCCTGCTCGCCGGTGGAACCGGCTCACGACTGTGGCCCATTACGATGGCGATGTCGAAACAGTTGATGCCGATCTTCGACAAGCCGATGATTTACTACCCGCTTACCACTCTGGTATCAGCGGGGATCCGGGAAATTCTCGTGATCACCACCCCCGAGGACCAGCCGCTCTTCCAGCGGCTGCTGGGTGACGGCAGCAGCCTCGGGCTCTCCCTCTCGTACGCCGTGCAGCCGAGCCCCGACGGGATCGCCCAGGCGTTCAAGATCGGCGCGGACTTCATCGGCGACCAGCCCGTCGCGTTGGTGCTGGGCGACAACATCTTCCACGGCGTGGGCCTGGGCCGTCAGCTCGCCCGTTTCGCCTCGCCGTCGGGCGGCCGGGTCTTCGCCTACCCGGTCGCCGACCCCGAGCGCTACGGGGTGGTGGAGTTCGACGACAACGGCAAGGTTCTCTCAATCGAGGAGAAACCGGACAAACCCAAGTCGACGTACGTCGTTCCCGGGCTCTACTTCTACGATGCCGACGTGGTGCGGATCGTGGAGAAGCTGGTGCCCAGCGAGCGTGGCGAGCTGGAGATCACCGCGGTGAACGAGGAGTACCTGCGGCAGGGCCGGCTCGAGGTGACCGTCCTCGACCGGGGCACGGTCTGGCTGGACACCGGCACGTTCCAGTCGATGGTGCAGGCGTCGGAGTACGTACGGGTCATCGAGGAGCGGCAGGGCCTCAAGATCGGCTGCATCGAGGAGGCGGCGTGGCGGCTCGGCTTCGTCTCCGACGACGGGCTGCGCGCCCTGGCGACCCCGCTGCTGAAGAGCGGATACGGCGACTACCTGATGCGACTGCTCGATTCCGGTAAGTTCGGGGGCGCGCTGTGAAGATCCGGCCGCTGACCATCGAGGGCGCTTTCGAGATCACGCCGGTCCAGCACGGCGACGGCCGCGGCGTGTTCCTCGAGTGGTACCGCTTCGACAAGCTGGCCGAGGTCGTCGGCCACCCGCTCGACCTGGCCCAGGCCAACCTCTCCACCTCGGCCCGCGACGTCGTGCGCGGCATCCACTTCGCCGACGTGCCGCCCGGCCAGGCCAAGTACGTGACATGCGTCTCCGGCGCGATCCTCGACGTGATCGTCGACATCCGCGTGGGCTCGCCGACTTTCGGCGCCTGGGAGGCCGTTCCTTTGGACGATCGGGAGCGAAAAGCCGTTTATCTGGCCGAAGGACTCGGGCACGCGTTCTGCTCGCTGACCGACGGCGCCACCGTGACGTACCTCTGCTCGAGCACCTATCGCCCCGGGCACGAGCACGGCGTCGACCCGCTCGACCCGGAGCTCGGGATCGCCTGGCCCACCACCAGTCCGTCACTGTCCACCAAGGACGCCGCGGCGCCGTCGCTGGCAGAGGCGCAGGCCACGGGACTCTTGCCGCTATATGAGGCCTGCAACACATATATCGCGGAACGTGGTCGGATTTAATACATACCGATGTCCTCTTCGGACGATTGACCCGTACCGTGCTTTGGAGTAAGAGTTGCAGGTTCACTCCAACATTTAGAGAACATTAAGTTCCGGAATATGGCAATATTCCGGTACGCCCGATTTGACCAGCCTGCGACGCGTTTGGAAATGGCATCATCCGATTCGCCATTCCTCTCGCACGGAAAGGTGTAGCGCGTGACCCACCGGATTAAGCAGGCTCTCCGTTGGAGTCCGCCGGGTCAGCACCCGACGGTGAAAATCTGAACTAGTTACACACCGCCTCGGCCGGCATGTCCGACAGGGGCACGAAAACGGACCGTGGTTGACCGCCATCAATGACGGAGGCTAGGCGTGCAGACGATCGACCCGGGGTCGACAGTCGAGATCACCGAGGAAGAACCCCAGCTCATAGCCGTTCGGCCAGCGGGGTTTCGCCGGGCCGCCCCACGCCCCGACTGGCGCGGCCGGTACACTTGGGGGTTGTACCTCATCGACTACGCGGTCGGGCTCACCGCGGCCGGCTCGGCGCTGTTCCTGCGATTCGGGAACTACGGCCCTGCTCCGTTCCTGCTGGTCTATCTGCTGCTGACGCTGCTTTTCCCACTTGCCTGGATCGCGGTGCTGGCGCTCAACCGGGCCCACGAGGGGCGGCACCTGTTCGTCGGCACCGACGAATACGCGAGAGTAGTTCGATCCGGACTAGGCCTCACTGCTACGCTGGCCATTTTTTCATTCGCGTTCGACCTGCGTTTGGCGCGTGGATACGTTCTGATAGCGGTTCCTCTTGCCACCGCTCTCGGCCTGGCCGCTCGATACGCCTATCGGCAGATGCTGCACCGTTCGTGGGCCCGGGGTAACCGTCTGCACCGGGTCATCCTGGTCGGGCACGCGCGGGCGGTCGCCGACATGACCCGCCGGCTGCGCCGGGAGAGTCACCACGGCCTCGGCATCCTCGGCGCCTGCGTGCCGGCCAGCCAGATCGCCGACTGCGAGGCGGTCACCGGCATGCCCGAGATCTACGGCGACTTCGACGGCGTCGCGGCCGCGGTCAGCCTCTCCGGCGCCGACACGGTTGTCGTGCTCTCCTGCCCCGAGCTCGACGGCCCCGCGCTGCGCCGCCTCGCCTGGCAGCTCGAACGCGACGAGATCGACCTCATCGTCGCCAGCACCCTGGTCGACGTCGCCGGCGACCGCACCACCATCCGCCCGGTCGACGGCCTGCCCATGCTGCACGTCGAGCACCCGCGGCTCAAGGGCAGCTCCCGGCTCATCAAGAACGCCTTCGACCGCGTCGGCGCGTTCATCCTGCTGACGCTCAGCTCCCCGCTGCTGCTCGCGCTCGCCCTGCTCGTCAAGTTCGGCCCCGACGGGCGCGGCCCCGCCATCTTCAAACAGGAACGGGTCGGCAAGGACGGCCAGCTCTTCGAGCTCTACAAGTTCCGCACGATGGTCGTCAACGCCGAAGCACGCCTGCAGGAGCTGCGTAACCTCAACGACACCGACGGCGAGCTGTTCAAGATGCGGCACGATCCTCGGGTCACCCCGGTCGGCCGATGGCTTCGACGTCTGTCCCTCGACGAGCTGCCCCAGCTGATAAACGTGCTCAAGGGCGACATGTCCCTCGTCGGCCCCCGGCCCCCGCTCGCCCGGGAGGTCGCCGGTTACCCGGCCGACATGCGCCGCCGGCTCGTGGTCAAGCCCGGCATGACGGGCTTGTGGCAAGTCTCCGGCCGCTCGGACCTCTCCTGGGACGAGTCGATCCGGCTCGACCTGACGTACGTGGAGAACTGGTCGCTCTCCATGGACCTCGCCATCCTGGCCCGCACCGTCAGCGCTGTCGCGCGGAGCTCCGGCGCCTACTAGCGCGAGCCGTTCTTTCTTCCCAGCAGGAATGCCCCGGATGGATAATCCGGGGCATTGCCATGTGGCGACCGAAAGCTGATGACGGACCCCGCCCGCCACCGCGTCCTCCGGCGACCGCAGTACGACAGATGACGCGAAGGAGACCCGACGGGTATGGCACCCGAGGAGCAAAGCGCTGTCCGGGTCATCCGGCCGAACCGCTTGACGGGATGGTCGGCCGTCGTCCTGACGGTCGTTCTGGTCTGGCTGGCGGCTTCGTACGTACCGCTTCCCTGGGCGGGCGCCGCGGAACCAGTCGTCTGGGTGGCGCTGCTCGCGGCGTTTCTCGAGGCACTCTGGCGATTCGATTTCCGGCCGCAGCTCCGCTGGAACCGCGGTGGCCTGGTCGTGGTCGACGGTAGTCGAGTGCGGCGGCTGGCTTGGCACGAGGTGAGTTCCGTCGAGGTGCGAGCCAACACCATTCTCGTCCGGGCCACGGGCGAGGTGTTTCAGGCGAGGTACGACCGTCCCTACTGGTTGCCACTGTTGGCCAAGCGTTATCGGGACCTTCCGTCAACGATCGAGGAGGACCTGAACTCCGTACGCGTTGGGGCGTTGCACGACTCGACGGTGCCACCCCCGGAGACGGGTGACGTCGGACGTCCGGCGTTCTTGTACGTGGCATTTGCGGCAGGTGTTGTCGGCGTCCTCGCTCATCACCTGTGACAACCTCACCGCGCTCGCCCGGCCGAGCACGAAAGAGCCCCCGGCCGCGGCCGGGGGCTCTTCGCTGTGGAGCGGTGCAGTTACCTGACTACCGTTGCGTCTCGGTCGGTGTGTCCAATGGTTTCGCGTCCGAGGTGATGCCGAGCCCGTGCAGGACCGGCGAGGCGCCGCTCTTGTCGCGGGTCAACTCCACCCGGTACTGCGCGTACCGGGACCCTCCCACGACCCTGTCACCCTGGCCGGCCGGCTTCCAGCCGGACCATCCGGCGCCGGGGGCCGAGGTGCTGCCGGTGCGGATGTACAGCCGGACGGTCGTGCCCGCGGGAGCCGACGCCTGGTACGACAGCCGATCCCAGGTGACCATCTGTCCCGCGTCAAGGACCCGGGACACCATGCTGCCGCTCCGGGCGTTGCCGGACAGCCGTACGCCGTCGGCGGCGACCGTGGTGTGGTTGGCCGTGCCGGTGCGCAGGCCGGCAAGGGTGTAGTCGGCCACACCAACCGCTGCGGAGACGAACGTCGCCGCCGGCTGGCCCACCGCGGGCCAGACCGTCGTGTTGCCGGACGCGTCGACGCTGCGGACCCGGTAGTAATACGTGGTCTGCGGCTTCAACCCGGTCACCGTCGCGCTGTGCTGCCGGCCCTCGAGGTCGCCCGGCCAGTCGGCGAGCGCGTTCGCCTTCTCGCCGACCTGCAGGGTTGCGGCGGCGGACTCGTCCGTCCGCCAGGACACCGTCGCCGTGCCGTCGGGCCGCGACAGCGCGGTCACCGTCGAGGTGCTCGGCGCCTTCGCATCCGGGGCCTCGGTGACCAGTCGGTGCAACGGCGAGATCGTCGTCTTACCGCCCGGTGAGGTGACCCGCACCCGGTACCAGTACGTGGTGGCAGGCTTGAGCCCCTCGATCTGCACGGTCCGCTTGGCCGCCTGGGTGCCGTCCACGACCTTCGCGGACAGTTGAGCGGCGTCCGTGCCGTACTCGACCGTGGTTTGACCGGCGGTGGTCCCGCCGAGCGTGACGTCCGCCGTCGTGGCGCCGGCCGCGAGGACCGTCGCGGTGACCGCAGGTGCCGCCGCGCTGCCGTACGCCGCCACATATGCGCCGGGTGCGGCCGTGAACATCGCGTACTCGACGCCCTTGATGGTCGTCCTGGTGAAGGAGACCGCCGAGCCGGCGCGGGTCAGCGTGGTCAGCGTCCGCCCGCCGGGCCCGAGCGTGGGCACCATGCCGGTCAGGCCGTTGGCGCCCGAGCCCACGTTCACCGTGAACGAGAGGTTGCTGCCCGACCACGAGATGCCCGAGTACGACGAGGCGTTACGCCCGTCCACCCAGGTGAGCAGCTGCTTGGCGGTGATCAGCGGCACGCCGCGCGCCTGCGCCGAGGCGAGCATCTGATCGCTCTCGAACTCGGTGTCAGCGTCGGTGTGCATGTTGGCGGTGAAGGCGCCGTAGTAGCCCAGCGAGCCCAGCGCGTTGTCCAGCAACGTGTTGATCGTGAAGGGGTAGCTCTGCTCGGACTCGTCGGTCATCTGGGTGGCCGCCTGGTAGACGTCGATGAGCCCGCCGGTCTTCCCGGAGAAGCGCATCGGCATGCCGGAGCCGGTCATGAAGCCCGGCCGGTCGGCGACCCAGGACCCGGGCCAGTAGTAGTAGTCCGTGTCCAGCCTGATTCCATTGGCCCCCTGGGTGGTGGCCTGGCTCGACCAGTCCGACCACACGATGCAGTGCGTGCGGTTAGTGAACGGACCCTGCACGGAGGTGTACTTCGAGCGCCAGGAAGCCAGCTGGTCGGTGTAGAACCCGTTCAGCGAGCTCGGCGTGAAGTCGGAACAGTTGGTGTTGGTGTGCAGGCCGACCTCGAAGCCCTGCGACTGGAAGGACGCCGCCTGGCTGTTGCTCAGCGGGGTGTTCGGGAAGACGTACGAAGTGTACCGGGCGCACTGCCAGTCGTCGACCACACAGTTCGCCGGGCTGTTCGCCGCGTACTGGGCGAACCGGGCCGAGGTGCCGCCCGTGGCATGGTCGTCCCCGGTCGCGACGACGACCGCCTTGAGGCTGCGGGGGAAGTACCAGAACTTCGGCAACGGCTTGCGATCGAGGTCCATCGCGCCGATCAGGTTGGCCAGCAGCCGCTGCTGCTCGTCGGCCTGCGGAATGGCGGCCTTCGACAGGTTGACCCAGTCGGTGGCGCTGCCGCCGAAGTACAGGTCGTCGGAGCGCCTCGGCGACGTGCCGTCGCGTTCCTGGCCGTCCCAGGCGGGGTTGCCCTGCCGGGTGTAGACCAGCGACTGCGGCAGGTCGAAACTGAACGCCGCGGCTTGACCGCCGTTGGCGCCCACGCTCACCAGGGACACGGCCGGGTTGGTCGTGGCAGTGGTCGCGTTCGTGTACAGCGTGGCGACCGCCCGGGCGCCGTTCAGCGTGTACCGGTCGGCAGTCCCGTGGTACTGGACCGTTTGGTTGGTGATGCCCGCGCCGGGCGATGACGTGGTGTCGACCTTGAGGTATCCCTCGGCCAGTGTGGTGCCCGCGGAGGTGAGCCCGAGCAGGCCGGCCAGTTGCGCGTCCGGACGGAACGCGATCAGGTTGCCGCCGCCGTTGACCCAGGTGGTGAACATGCTGACCTGAGCGGCCGTGAGCGGGGTCTGGCCGAGCAGCACCACGTCGTACTGGCTCAGGGTCGCAGCGGTGACGGTGGACAGGTCGGTGGTCGTGAACTCGTTGAGACCTTCGGTGCGCAGCACTTCGGCCAGGAACGAGCTGAACCCGCTGGCGCCGGTCGCGGTCGACTTGATGACCAGCACCGGACCACCGGGTCCCTGGTCGGGCGGTGGCGGTGGCGCGGCCGCGGTGGTGAAGCCCCAGGTCACCGGCGTCATGACGTTGCCGGCCGCATCGCGGGCACCGCTCACCGTGACCGTGTACGCGGTCGAGTAGGCCAGCGCGGTGGACGGGGTGAACGTGGCCGTGGCGGTGCTCGAGTTGTACGCCGCCGTGCCGGCGACCGCGCCGGACGGTCCGGTCAGCGTCACGCTGGACGCGGTGACCGGCTCGCTGAAGGTCGCGGTGACCGCCGTTGTGGCCGCCACCCCGGTGGCGCCGGCCGACGGACCACGCGCGATCAGCGTCGGGGCCGTGGTGTCGGTAGCCGTGTTGTTGAAGACGACGTCGACCCAGTAGTTCGTCGACTGGTAGCTCTCATTGGGGTAGCTGCTGGCGCCGTACTTGTAAACGCCGTTGCCGCCGTCGGTGCCGTTGGCAAGCGCGGTCAGCGGACCTCGTGTGACCGCTGTGGAGAGGCCGTTGCCGGTGGCCGAGTAGAAGCCCGCGTCGGTGTGGTACGACGCGACGTAGGTCGTGTTCGCCGTGACCGCGACCGGATTCGGCAGAGTGGCGGTCTGCCAGCCGGTGGAGCTCTCACCCGTGAAGGTGACGGTCGACAGACGCGCGC
The DNA here is from genome assembly GCF_050942195.1 of Actinoplanes sp. CA-142083. Taxonomy (NCBI): domain Bacteria; kingdom Bacillati; phylum Actinomycetota; class Actinomycetes; order Micromonosporales; family Micromonosporaceae; genus Actinoplanes; species Actinoplanes sp. CA-142083. The sequence goes on along the minus strand of NZ_CP192076.1, from coordinate 3,346,837 downwards.
CGGCCGTGCTCCAGATCGAGCCGGTGTGCGTGCCGCTGTTGCCGCTGCCCTTGTAGAACTTCAGGCCGGTGATGTAGCCGGCCGTGTTGGCGCGGAACTTGACGCCGACCTCGACCGCGCTGTTGTCGTTGGCCGCGGCGGTGGCAGGGGTCGCGGTGGACGGCCAGATCGTGCACGGGCAGGCGGTGCCGGTCGAGTCCACTGTCGTGAACGTCCACGAGTACGGGGCCATCGTGTTGCCGGCGGTGTCCTTCGCCCCGCTGACCGTGGCCGTGTATGTCGTGTTCGTGCCGAGGGCGGCCGACGGTGTGAACGTGACCGTCCGGGTAGTCGCGTTGTAGGCGGCCGTGCCGGCCACCGTCGCGCTGCCCGCCTTCACCCCGAGCGCCACGGTGCCGGTCTGCAGCGTCTCGTTCAGCGTGGCGCTGACCGTGGCATTGGTGGCCACTCCGGTGGCCCCGGAGGCCGGGCTGGTGCCGCTGACCGTCGGGGGCGTCGTGTCGGTGGCGGACGTGGTGAAGACAACGTCGACCCAGTAGTTCGCCGACTGCCACGAGCTGGTGGGGAAGCCACCGCCGGTGCCATAGCGATAGACGCCGTTGGGCCCGTCCACCCCGTCGCGCAACGCGTGCAGCGGGGCGTTGTCGACCCCCGCGGAGGCGAACGCCCCCTCGTCACCGGAGTACCGGCCGTTCGGCGCGTAGTAGGACGCGACATAGGTGGTGTTCGCGCTGACCGCGATCGGGCTGGCGAAGGTGGCGGTCTGCCAGCCCGAAGCGGACTCACCGGTGAAGGTGACGGTGCCCAGGTTCGTGCCGGTCGCCGACCACAGGTGGCCGACGTGGGTGCCGGTGTTGGCGCTGCCCTTGTAGAAGCGCACTCCCGTCACGAACCCGTCGTTGTCCGACCGGAATTTCACCCCGACCTCGACCGCCGCGGGATCCGGGTCGGATGGAGTAGCCGGTACGGCCGTGCTGGGCCAGATCGTGCAGGGACAGGTGGCGGCGGCCGCCGCCTCCGGCGCGACGAGCACTCCGGCCACCAGCGCCAGGCAAGCCACCAGCACGGGAACCAGGCGCCGCGGCCGGTCTGCTGTTCGTTTCAAGGTCACTCTCCTCAGGGGGCCAGGAAGACAACGTCGACCCAGTAGTTGGCCGATTGCCACGTGTCAGTGGGGAAACCCCCGCCGGCGCCGTACCGGTAAAGCCCGTTGGCCCCGTCGGCGCCGTCCTGCAACGCGTGCAGCGGACCGTTGTCGACGCCGTTGTTCGCGAAGTAATTGGTGTCGCCGGCGTAACGACCCACCGGGGCGTAGTAGGACACGATGTAGGTGGTGTTGGCGGCAATGGTCACCGGAGTCGCGAACGTAGCGGTCTGCCAGCCGGTGGCCGACTCGCCGCTGAAGGTCACCGTGCCGAGCAGCGTTCCGGTCGCGCTCCACAGGTGCCCGACGTGTGTGCCGCTGTTGCCACTGCCCTTGTAGAAGCGGACTCCGGTGGCCTGCCCGGCGACGTCGGACCGGAACCGCATACCGAGCTCGACCGCGGCGGTGTCCGAGTCGGCCGGCGTGCCCGGGGTGGCCGTGGCGGGCCAGACCGTGTACGTCGTGCCGGTCGGCGGCGTGGTGCCGGCCGTGGTCGTGAACGACCAGGAGGTGGCGGTCATGGTGTTGCCCGCGGCATCCTTCGCGCCGCTGACCGTCACGGTGTAGGTGGTGTTCACCGCGAGCGCGGCGGTGGGCGTGAACGTCGCGGTGTTCGTGGCGGAGTTGTACGCCGTGCTGCCCGCGATCGTCGTGCCGGCCGCGTTCTTGAGACCCATCACCACCGTGCTGCTCTGCACCGGTTCGCTGAAGACAGCGGCGGCTGTGGTTGTGGTCGCCACTCCGGTCGCGCCGGAGGCGGGAGTCCGGGTGGTCACGGTCGGCGCTGTCGTGTCGGGTGTGCTGCCACCGGGGCTGAAGACGACGTCGACCCAGTAGTTCGCCGAACCCCAAGCCTCGGTCGGGAAGCCGGTTCCGTACCGGTAGACGCCGTTGGCGCCGTCGGCGCCGTCCTTGAGCGCATGCAGCGGCGCGTTGTCGACGCCTTGCAGGGCGAAGTAGCTGACGTCACCCGCGTAGTGACCGTTCGGCGCGTAGTAGGACACGATGTACGTCGTACCGGCGGTCAACGTCACCGGGGTGGACAGGTTGGCCTGCTGCCAGCCGGAGGCGGATTCGCCGGAGAAGGTGACGCTGGCGAGCTGGGTGCCGCCGGCCGTCCACAGGTGCCCGACGTGCGTGCCCGTGTTGGTGCTGCTCTTGTAGAACCGGATCGCCGTGACCTGCCCGGCGACGTCCGCCCGGAACTTGATGCCGACCTCGGTGCCGACGTTGTCCGGGTCGGCCGGGGTCGCCGGGGTGAGGCTGGAGCTCCAGATGCTGCACGGGCAGGTGCGGGCGCCGACGGTGACGGGCCGGGTCGCGTCGGCGCCGACGTTGCCGCTGTCGTCGGTGGCCCGGACCCGGATCGTCGTGGCTCCGGTGCTGCCGGGCGTCCACGTGTACGTCCAGTTCGCGCGGCCGTTGGCCGGGTGCCAGGTGGCCCCGTTGTCGGTCGACACCTCGACGCCGCCGACGACGCCGCCGCCGGCGTCGGTCGCAGTGCCGGAGATGGCGGTGGCCGAGCCGGCTTGCACTGTCGCACCGGCCGCCGGAACTGCGATGGCCGCGGAAGCGCCGGTGGTGTCGGTGGAGGCGGTGGCCGCGGTGAGCCCGGATTGCAGGGTTCCCGGCTGCACCCCCATGTCGGCGAGCAGGTTGACGGTGGCCTGCTTCATCGGTGTGCTGGCCGCGCCGGAGCCCCGGTCGTGGTTGCTGTCCAGACCCCAGGACCACTGCACGGTTCCGCCGCCGAACACCAGCGCTCCGCTAGGCGCGCGGTACATCGTCAAGTTGTGGGTCGCGGTGCCCGGCGACGCATAGGTGCTGCCGAAGTCGGTCAGCACCTCAGCGCTGGTCGAGGTGGTGCTGGACAGCCGGATCAGGCCGCGCGGGCGTGCGCCGTTGTCCTCGTCGTCGTCCCATTCGTAGCCGACCGTTCCGGAGCCGAGGGTGGCGGTGGCGCCGGCCGCCTGGGTGGCCACGGTGGTGCCGCGCCAGAGTCGCATCTTGCCGTCGGCCGCGGGAACCTGAAGGTTCACCGTGCCCGCGTTGACTTTGAAGATCGTGCCGGTCAGGCCGTTCTCCGGCCGGCCGCCGTCGGCGGGCGGGCTGAACCGGGGGTCGCGCCAGCTGCCGGTCCATGCCGCGGTCGGGTCGATCTTGGCGTTCGCGTGGGTCTCCTTGTAGCAGACCATCGTCCGGTACGCCGTGGCGGAGCCGTCGGTCGACGGCTCCCACCGGGTCTTCCAGAAGACCTCGTTGCCGCTGAGGAAGGCGAGGTTGACTCCGGCGTCACGGGCCGCCTCGACGTTGGCCCGCTGCTGTCCCGACCAGTACTCGTCGTGGCCGACGGACAGGAACGCCTTGTGGTTCTTCAGCAGTGCGCCGCTGCGGTCGGCGTCGACACCCGCGATGTAGCTGACGTCGTACCCGTTGGCCTCGAGCCAGCGCACCATCGGGTACTCGGCGTTGAAGACGAAGTCCTCGGCTCCGGTGCCGCGGGTGGTGATCGGCCGGTTGTAGCTCACCTTGTACGCCCGCCCGGCCGGCGAGCCGACGTAGAGGCTGTTGCCGCCGTACTGGTTGTAGGCCTGCCAGGTCGAATCGGAGGTCTGGAAGACGACGCCCGAGTGGCTGGAGTCGTCGCGCACCACGAACGGGATGTGGCTGGCGCCGGAGGTGCCGTCAGTCCGGACGAGCCGGGCGAAGTAAATGCCGGAGACCGCGGTGGACGGCACCGCCCACGAGGCCGAGACCGCCCAGTTGCCGCAGTCGACCAGCCCGGTGCTGGAATCGCTCAGGCAGTTCGGCTGGGTCTGGCGACCGACCGGACTGACCGTGGTGATCAGCCGTGCGCCGTTTCCGCCGTAGTAGCCCATCCGGTAGATGTCGAGGCGGTACGACGTAGCGGTGGACTTGATTTTGAAGTTCACCGTCTCGCCGGCGTTGACACTGATCTGCGTGCTGAAGCCCTGGAGCGCCGTGCTTCCGGAGCCGGAAATGTCCCATGTGCTGGCCGGCGTGCCGGGCTTGCTGTTCTCGCAGGCGATCGGGTTGATCAACGGTGCGCAGGCGTCGGCGGCGGCCGGTCCGGCCGCGATGAGCGGAAGTCCCGCGGCGACGAGGATGAACACCAGCAGCGACCGCCACCGGAACGTGATGAGGTTGCGCAAGGGAATCGCCTCCCGCCGCAGACGCGCTGCGCTGCGGCCCTCGGTGGTCTGGACGATGGACGGAACGCCGCAAGCCTCTGCGAGCGAAGAACTCCTGAGCAGATATATCGCAGTACGCAGACGGCAGTATCAGTCGCCTGGCCGACAGGGTTGAACGGTGCGGGTGAAGTGCGCGAACAATCAGCCCGGTCGACGGAACTGATCTTGGCCGTCCCGGGTTCGGACGGCCGCCGATCAGCGGAATTCCCCGACCGTTCGGCCGTTCCGGAATGCAGCGCAGCGGGAATGGCTCAGGAGTGCGTCGGTTTCCTCCGCGATACTCGGTACACAGCCTATTTATCGCGGTTTTGGGGAACATTAAGCTCGCCAAGAAAAGCGGCCCGACCCCCTGCCGGGGATCGGGCCGCAACCATCTCAAGTGGCTCGTTCAGGAGCCGACGACGGTCTCCCGCAGATCCGTCGGCCGCAACCGCACCGGTGCGGCCAGGTAGGCCAGCAGCACATCCGCGATGCGATCTCCCGCGTGACCGTCCCAGAGGGCCGGCGCCCGCTTCGCCGGCGGCGAGGCAAGCACCTGACGGGCCGTGCCGACGATCCGCGCCGGGTCGCGGCCGACCAGGGTGTTGGTGCCCTCGGTGACGGTGATCGGGCGCTCGGTGGAGTCGCGCATCGTCAGGCACGGAACGCCCAGCGCCGTCGTCTCCTCCTGGATGCCGCCCGAGTCGGTCAGCACCAGCCGGGCCGACGCCTGCAGGGCGATGAAGTCCAGGTATCCGGCCGGCGGCACCAGGCGGATACCGGCGGGCAGCCCGGCCAGCTCCAGCCGGGCCGCGGTGCGCGGATGCACCGGCAGGACGACCGGCAGCTCCCGAGCCACCTCGCCGAGCGCGGTCAACAGGGCGCCGAGCATCGCGGGATCGTCCACGTTGGCCGGCCGGTGCAACGTCGCGAGCGCGTACCCACCCGGGGTGAGCTCGTAGCGGTGCAGGATGTCCGAGGCGAGCGCCCGGTCGAGGTTGGCGTACAACGTGTCGATCATGACGTTGCCGGCGAGGTGGATCTGGTCGTCGTGGTAGCCCTCGGCGCGCAAATTGTCCACACCGTCCGGAGACGGGGCGAAAAGCAGCTCGCTGAGGCGGTCGGTGACGACCCGGTTGATTTCTTCCGGCATGGCCCAGTCGCGGCTGCGCAGGCCGGCCTCGACGTGGGCGACCGGCACCCCGGCCTTGGCGGCCACCAGCGCGCACGCCAGCGTGGAGGTGACGTCGCCGACCACCACGACCGCGTCCGGACGCAGCTCGTCGACGAGCGGCTCGAACGCCGTCATCACGCGAGCGGTCTGCTCGGCGTGCGTGCCGGATCCGGTGCCCAGGTGGCGATCGGGCGCACGCAGCCCGAGGTCGGCGAAGAACACGTCGTTCATCGCCGCGTCGTAGTGCTGCCCGGTGTGGACGAGCACCACCTCGGCGCCGCGCGCCTCGAGCGCGTCCATGACCGGCTTGACCTTCATGAAGTTGGGCCGCGCACCAGCCACGCAGATGATCCGCGGCACGCTCAGATCACCTCGACCGCGGCGCTTGCGGTGAGCCGGCGGCGGGTGTCGAGAACGTAGCTCGACTCGGCCGCGATGAGCTCGTAGTCGAAGGCGTCGTGGTCGGCCAGCAGCACCACCGCGTCGGCCGCCCTCAGCTCCTCGGCGTCCGCCTGCACCATGGTGAGGTCGGCCGCGCCGTGCACGGCCTCGACCACGTGCGGGTCGGCCACCCGGACCTCGGCACCCATCTGACGGAGCAGCTGCACCACGCGGACGGCGGGCGACTCGCGCGCGTCGCCGGTGTTCTTCTTGTACGCCAGGCCCAGCAGCAGGATGCGGCTGCCGGACACGGACCGCTGACGCCGGTTCAGGGCGTCGATGAGCCGGCGCACCACGTAGTCGGGCATGTGGTTGTTGATGTCGTTGGCCAGCTCGACGAAGCGGAAGCTCTGGCCGAGCGCACGCTGCACCCGCCACGACAGGTAGGACGGGTCGATCGGCAGGCAGTGACCGCCGACGCCCGGGCCCGGGGTGAACCGCATGAAACCGAACGGCTTGCTGGAGGCCGCGTCGATGGCCTGCCACACGTCGATGCCGAGGTCATTGGAGATCATCGCGATCTCGTTGACCAGCGCGATGTTGACGTGCCGGAAGGTGTTCTCGATGAGCTTGGCGAGCTCGGCCTCCCGCGTCGACGCGACGCTCACCGTGGTCTCGACGACGGTCTCGTAGAAGCCCTTGACCCGGGCCCGGGACTCCTCGTCGACGCCGGACACGATCTTCGGCGTGTTGACGACGGTCCAGGTCGGGTTGCCCGGGTCGATCCGCTCCGGGCTGAATCCGAGGTGGAAGTCGACACCGGCCGCGAGTCCCGAGGACTTCTCCAGGATGGGGCGGACCACCTCTTCGGTGGTGCCGGGGTAGGTGGTCGACTCGAGCACCACGGTGGCGCCCGGACGCAGATGCTCGGCCAGCAACTCGGAGCTCGCCTCGACGTACGACAGGTCGGGCGCCCCGTCGCGCAGCGGCGTCGGCACCGTGATGATCGCGATGTCGTAACCGGCGCAGTCGGCCGGGTCGGCGCTGGGCTTGTACCGCCCGCTCGCGATCGCGGCCCGCAGCCGCTCCGCCGGGATGTCCTCGACGTACGACTCGCCCTCGGCGAGACGGCCGATGCGGAGGGTGTCGACGTCGTACCCGACGACCTCGTGGCCGACCTCGGCGGCGCGGACGGCCAGCGGCAGCCCTACGTAGCCCTGTCCGGCGATGACGACTCGCATGTGCAGTCTCCTCAGTTGCTTTCGCCGGTGTTCACCGGGGCGGAACGGAACGATCGAACCCATTCGCCGGCGACCAGGCCGACGAAGGCGACATTGGTGGTCAGGTACCGCTTGCCGAGCCGGCGCGGTTCCTGAAGGGCGCGGTAGAGCCATTCACAGCCCATCCGCTGCCATACCCGCGGTGCCCGCTTGACCACGCCGGCGAGCACGTCGAACGAGCCACCCACGCCGTGGACCACCTTGGCGCCCGTGCGGGCGCCGTGGGTGGCCACGAAGACCTCCTTCTTCGGCGAGGTCATGCCGAGGAAGAGCAGGTCGGCGCCGCTGCCCTTGATGGCATCGGCGATCGCCGGCGCCTCGTCGTCGCCGTAGTAGCCGTGGTGCCTGCCGGCGATCCGTAGGCTGGGGTGCTGGGACCGGATCCGCTCGATCATGCGGTCCAGCACTTCGGTCCGGGCACCCAGGAAGTACACCGAGCGGCCCTGCTGCTCGGCCATGTAGAGCAGGCGCTGGAACAGGTCGATGCCGGCCACCCGCTCGGGCAGCGGCTGGCGCAGGACCTTGCTCGCCCACACCACGGACTGTCCGTCCGCGACGATGATGTCGCAGCCGGTGACGGCGTCGCGCAGAGCCGGGTCGTGGCGCATCTTGACGATCTTGGCGGCGTTCACGACGCCGACCTCGAGCAGATCCCCGGTCTTGACCGCGCCCATGCACAGCTCCACGGTCTCGCCGAGGGTCAGGGCGTCCAGCGGCACACCGAAAAGCTCCTGCCGCGGCCGCGGCAGGGAGCGAAGCTCGTTCTCCGCAACCATCTCAGCTCACCCGTCCCTCGTTGTCGGTAGCGGGCAACTGGGCGAGCCAGGCGTAGTACATCCAGCCGAACTCGTACGGCCGGCATTCACGGTCGAGATCGGTCGGCTTGTAGATGCTGTCGATGACCGGGAGACGCAGGCCGGAGCGTGCACGCGTGGTCACCGTGTGCAGTCCCCGGACGACCTTGCGCGGGTCGCCCCGGTAGACCTTGCGGACGGTCAGCCCTTCGTCGTCGAGGAGCATCGGGTCGCCACCGCGGCGCGGGCCGAGCTCGGCCGGGCCGAGCAGCCAGCGCAGCCCGCGGCGAGTGGCCTCGCTGTAGTCGCCGCCACCGGCGTCGGTGAGGTCGTTCAGCGCCATCGGGCCCATCGCGTGCTGGTGGACCGAGTAGACCGGGTAGCCCTCGATGACCTCACCGGTGCGAGCGTCGTAGAACCACCACCACTGGCCGTCGGGGCCCTGCAGGCGGCAGATCTGATCGGCGGTCCGCACGGCGGCGGCGAGCGCCTCGGGGTCGTCGCCGGAGTGGTGGAGCCGGGCCAGGGCCTGGATCGGATAGACCTGGTCGGCGTAGCAGGCGACGTGATCGCGATAGGACTTCACCAGGCCCGGGCCGGTCACGTGCGGGAAGACCGGGCTGCCGGGGTGGACGCTGCCCAGCAGGCGCGCCCGGGCCTGGGCCAGATGCTCCTCGACGTCGAGGTGGTGACGCGCGGCGGCGAGCGCCGAGACGACCCAGGCGCACTCGACCACGTACTCCGGGGCCGTGCGCCGGTCGAACTCGCCGAGCCGGCGGATCGCGTCCGGCAGAAGCGGATGGCCGGCCTCGGCGGCGGCCCAGGCGATCAGAGCGATGTCGCCGAGGTTGGTGCTCACTGCCTGTCGCTTGACCAGTAACGCGATGAAGTCCTCGAGGGTGTGGCCGCCGAGCTGCGCGCGCTGCTCATCGGCCGGCAGCCAGCGGACGCCGAGCGCGACGATCGCCGCGTACCGAAGGCTCGTGCCCGACAGTCGCGTAGCGACCCGGTCACTCTCGGTAGAAAAGATGCGAGTGAACGCGAACTCGTCGCTGTCCGCTCTGTACATCTTGGGCAGTCCCCGCGACGCGAGGGCTATGAGCCGATTTGTCAGTTCGGTCGTCTCCGCGTCGAGATGGGCGAATCTCGCTGGTGCTGGCGTCATGTCGTCCTTCCGAAGGGCGGGGGCGGCGCGTGCGCCCAATGAGGACAGCCGCGGTGGCAGGGCACAGGTTCGGCAAAGCCGACAGCGAACCTACTGAGGACCCTTGCCGCAACGGAAGATATGACGCCAAGCCGACATCGCGACATGTCCGATTCGTCCAAGGGCTTTCGAATTCTTCGCCCGACCGGGTCTCCCCGATTCACGGAACGGCCAGCGCGGATCCGACCGTTCCGGCGATGGTGAGTGCACGGGCGGAAAGGGCTGATTTGCAGTCACGAAGACGCCCACGCCAAGAGAAATTGACGTGGGCGTTAACCAGCTGTTTCGAACGCTAGGCGGACGGCGGGAACGGCAACCGCGACGGGCACAGCAGGGCTGCCGCCGCCCGGCGGCTGCGGGGGTGGCCGAGGGCGGCCCGGGAGGCCTCACGGAGGAAGACAGCCGACCAGAACAGGGCGGTGGCGGGCGCCGCGTGGCGCATGCGGTACAGCCGGACCTTGTTGACCGTCAGAAGGCTCCACAGGGCCGGCGAGACCCGCGACTCGCCGCCGATGTGCACGACTTCGGCCGCGGCCACCAGCGTGGTCCGGAAACCGCGGTCACGGGCCCGCAAGGCGAACTCGGTCTCCTCGGAGTAGAGGAAGAACCGTTCCTCCCACGGGCCGCACGCCTCCAGGCAGGCGCGCGACATCAGCATCACGGCGCCGGTGGTCCAGTCTGCGGGGCCGTCCCGGAAGTAGGTGTCGCGGTCGACCACCGTCTCGCCCAGGGCGGGATATCGCCCGGCCCGCTGGCCCAGCACCGCTTCGCCGAGCGCCCGGCCGACCGTCGGCTCCCGGCGGAGCGACAGCGCCACGTGGCCTTCCTCGTCGAGGATGCGCGGCACGGTGATGCCGACGTCGCCGCCGAGCCGCGCCATCAGGGTGGCTACCGAGCCGGCGCTCAGTCGTACGTCCGGGTTGAGGATCAGGACGGCGTCGTACTCCCCCGCCTCGCGCAGCGCGGCGTTGAACGCCGCGGCGTAGCCGGCATTCCGCCCGGTCTGCACGATCCGGCAGTCCGGCACGAGCTTCTCGGCGATGGAGACACTCTCGTCGGCCGAGGCGTTGTCGGCGACGATCAGCCGCCAGTCAAGCCCGCGCATCCCTTCCTCGAGCGAGTCGAGGAGCCCGGGCAGCACGGCAGCGCTGTTGTAGGTCACGACCGTCACCACGACGGTGGGCGGTTTGGTCGCGCTCATGCCGCGCGGCTGCTCTCGTCACGCAGCCAGGTGGTGAAGTCACCGGAGCGGATCGCTCGAGCGGCCCGTTGCCGGCAGACCACCGTCACCGCGAGGAAGACGGCCATCTTCGGCGCGTACGCGGGCCGGCGCCGCAGAATCCCGATCAGGTCGGCGCGCGAGGTGCGCGCCGAGTCGACGGTGCCCGGCCGGGCCCGTTGCAGCTGGGTGGTCGCGGTGACCGACCGGACGCGCCGGCGAACCAGATCGGCCACCGTGCGCGGGGCGTGGACCACGACCCTTGCGCCGGGGACCACCATCCGCTCGTCCGGAGAGAACGCCACCGAGGCGGCGAGGTCGTCCCCCATCACGTCCGGCACATCGCGCAGGCGCTTGCGGCCCTCGGGCGAGACCGCGATGACGCCGCGGCCGAACAGCCCTTCCCGCACGCCCGGCAGTTCCTGCCATACGTCGTAGTACCACCGCACGAGCCAGGAGGAGCGCTCCAGGGCAACGACGCGTTCCGGAGCAACGGCGTGCACGCCCGGCTCGGCCAGGGCGGCGGCCAGCGCGCGCAGGCTGCCGGCGTCCATCTCGACGTCGGCGTCGAGGTACACGACCTCATTGCCGGTCGCGTTGTCGTCACCGGCACGCAGGGCCGCGTACTTGCCCGGCTCGGCCAGGGATACCACGATGACCGCCGGACCGAACGACGCGGCGACCTCGGCGGTGTCGTCGGTGCACCCGTTGGGCACGACGACTATCTCCATCTCGCCGGGGCGCGCACCGGCGAGCAGGCCGCGTAGCAGCCGCCCGATCACGGGCGCTTCGTTGTGAGCGGGAACCACGACGCTGATCACGCACGCAGTATTGTCGCTAGCCGCCACCGGGCACCACCGACTGTCGCATCCCCGGCGCAGGACGCTCCGGACGGATGGCCCGAAACGGCCGTCGGGACGAGGTCGCCGCCCGGTCGGCCGAGTGTGACGATTCACCCGTACGCGTAACAGTGGCGAACCTGCGAACCGCTCGCTGGGCGATGGCGTGGCCGGCGCCTGTCTTCAGCCCGGCTTACCGCGACGAAGCGTACTAAAACACACGTCGGCCCGGCAGCAGAAACGCAGCCGAGCTCGGCCGTCCGGCGACGCGAGGTGACCGAACGTGTCACGGCGCCCGGTACGCACGCCGCCCGGAGACGTCCGGATGGACAATCATCCCGCATCGGGCCACCGGTAAAGTGCCGGTGTCGCCCACCCGGGAGGATCCCTTGCCAACGCGGAATCGGACGCCGATCGTCCTTGGAGCGGCTCTCGGTATCGTCGTCGCGCTCGCACTCGGTGTGATCGGCTGGGTGATGTCGGGAGACGAGGAGCCGACAGCGGCGACGGGCCAGAGCGCCACCTCCCTCTCGCCGCGGTCGGCCAGTCCGGCTGCGGCGCCGTCAGTCCGGCCCAGCGCCGTCGCATCTGCCTCGGTGACGCCCAGCGCGGGGGCCTCCGCCAGCCCGAGCCGGACGAGCGCCCGGCCGCCGAAGACCGAGGCGACCAAGGCGCCGCCGTCCCGCGGCTCATTCCCCGGGGCCGGCAACACGGGCGTACCGGCAGGGGCCAAACTCAAAGCGCCCTCGTCCACGGTCCTGCGGGTACAGAAGGCCGGGACGGTGATCAACGGCGTCGACATCCGCGCCGACATCAGCGTCGAGGCCAACAACGTGACTATCAAGAATTCACGGGTCATCACCGCGGGCGAGTGGGGGATCATTCAGCGGGCGAACGTGAGTGGTCTGGTCGTCCAGGACAGCGAGATCCGTGGCGACGGATCGGCCCGCCTTCAGCACGGGATCTTCAATCTCGGCGGCAACATCACCGTCCTGCGCACCGAGGTGTCGAAGGTGACGGACGCGATCACCACGAGCGCCGGTCTCATCCAGGACAACTATCTTCACGACCCGGCGTACTTCGACGGCGACCACACCGACATGATCGAGTCGGACTCCGGACCGGGCTCCGGGCAACAGCTCGTAATCCGCCGGAACACGGTGGTCAACACCCTGGATCAGACGTCCGCCGTTGCCCTCTACCAGGACTTCGGCGTGCAGCACGACACGATCATCGAAGACAACCTGCTGGCCGGGGGCGGGTACGCCCTGTACGGCGGCGCCGGGGACAAGGGCTCCGCGTACAACGTCAAGGTCGTCGGCAACGTCTTCAGCCGCGAGGTGCACCCGCAGAGCGGCCAGTTCGGCCCGGTAGCGCATTGGGACGAGCACGGCAGCGGCAACGAATGGCGGGACAACGTCTGGGCCGACACCGGCCGGCCCATCACACCGTGAGGACGGAAATGGGATCTTCGGGTCTGCAAGCATCGCTCGAGGATCTGGTCGTCTATTTCGCCACCACCTCGTGGTACGGGCCCGCTGGTACCGACCGGCACATGGCTCAGGCCCTGAGCCGTCACGCGCCCGTCCTGTACGTCGAGCCGCCGGTGTCCACACTGACCTTCCTTCGAAATCCCGCCCTTGCATCGACGTTGTCGGAACGGGCGCCCTTGGAGGTGCTCGATCCGGCACTGGCGCGGGTCGTGACCCGGGTGACGCCCGGAATGAGCCGGCCCGTTCTCAACCGACTGACCGGCCCCCTGGTCGAGCGTGGCACACGCTCGGCGATCCGGCGCCTCTTCGGGCGGCTCGGCACGGTTGCCGGCATCGTGTCATGCCGGGCGACGCCGCTGTGGTCAACCGTGCCGGCCCGCCGCCGGGTCTTTTTCGCGACCGACGACCTGCCCGCGGGCGCCGAGCTCTTCGGTGAGTCGCGCGAACGCCTACTCCGCGACGAGGCTCGCACGATCGCCGGCGCGGACGCGGTCGCGGTTGTCTCGCCAGGGCTGCAGAAGCGATACGCCGACGAGGGCTGGAGCGCTGAGGTCATTCCGAACGGATGCCTGCCGGAGGCATACGAGAACGTCGACGAGGCCTCTCCCGCCTCCGACGTCGACCTGCCCGGCCCCATCGCCGGCTTCGTCGGCTACCTCAACGAACGCATCGATCTCCGCCTCCTGGAGGCAGTGGCCGACACCGGCACATCCCTGCTCATGGTGGGTCCGGCCGTGCCGGGATACCGGACCGAACGGTTTGAAGCGCTGTGTGGCCGGCCCAACGTCCGTTGGGTGGGAGAGAAGCCGTTCGCGGCCCTCCCCTCCTACCTCCGCCTGATCGATGTGGGCCTCACCCCGTACGCGGACACCGCGTTCAACCGCGCGAGCTTCCCGCTCAAGACGCTCGAGTACCTAGCCGCCGGCCGGCATGTAGTGTCCACGCCGCTTCCGGCCAACGATTGGCTCGGCACCGATCTGATCCGAGTGGCGGCGGAACCGGACGCGTTCGGTGCCGCGGTCAGCGAAGAACTTGCTGCGGCGCGGGGCGTCGAGTCGGCGCAGCGTCGCCGCGCGTTCGCCTGCGAACACTCCTGGTCGCGCCGGGCCGATACGCTGGCTGCGCTTCTCGAGCTGGATCGTCGCTGACGCAGCCGACTCGCACGAGTTGACCGGACGGGTCTCAGTGACCCACGGTCGATGTTCGAACCTGACGTGCGGGGTGAGTGAATCGCCAGACGGCGCCACAGAGCCCAATCACCAGCGCCACCACGGTGGCGTACGTATCGAACCAGAGCGAATCGAAAGTCACCGAGACGAACATTGCGATGAGCTGGGTGCTGGCTAGTGCCGCGCACACATGCTTGTCCTCTGGTGTCGTGGCACGCTTGAGCGCCAACAGCGACAGCGTCAGCGCAAAGATGAACAGGAGCGCGAGCGCGGCAACACCGATGATTCCGTTGCAGAGCGCTGTGGCAAGCCATTGATTGTCCAAGTACGTGTACTGCGGCGGAACCCAGGTACCCGTTCCTCGGCCCAGCCATGGTCTCTGCGCAAAGTAATAGCCGATGAGCTCGTATCGCTCGGTCCGCGATGTGATACTGGGGTCATCGTTGAAGCCTGTGAACATGTCCAGCAAAGTTGCCGCGAAGGATGGCTTGGCCGCGGCGAGCACACCGAGCAACCCCAGACAGCTGATCAGAGCGTTGTAACGCAGGCGCCAGGTCCACAGGGGCATCAGGCAAAGCGCCATGATGCCGACCGCAATGATGCCGGTTCGGGAGATGGTCGCCGGGATGCCGGCGCCGATGAGGATCGTAGCGACGGCGAACATGCGTCGCTGGACCTTCGTCACCGAGTACCGGGTCAGGTGGATCGCGAATGGCAGGGCCGTGGCCAGCACCGCGCTCAATTCAATGTAATGCGTGGTGTTGCTTGCTACACGAAGGCCGCCGCCACGTGCCTGCAACGGCGGCGCCACGCTCCTCTCCGCCAACCCGGGGATCGTCAGATATTGGGTTACGTCGCGAGACAGAACCATCTCGACCAGACCGACGAAGGCGAGGAAGGCGGAGCACCAGACGAACGCGCGCAGTACGCTGCGAAACCGCTCCCAGTTCGTGATGCCGTCAGCGGCCGCGAGAGCGAGGCCGCTGAATGCGGCGGTGCCTATCAGCCATCGGTCCGCCGAGTTGGCCTCCATCGCGGTGAGACCGCGGAGGAATCCAGCCCCGTACGAGGCGAGGATGGACAGCCAATAGATGAGCAGCGCCCATCGCATCGGCTGAGGCCCTACCAACACCAGGTTCGGATTGAAGCGAACCAGCACCCACCAGCTGAAGAGAAGCAAGCATACGACCAAGGCCGGGCGGCCAACCTCAGTGGTGCCGGGGACGATCAGCCGTGCCGGAATCGCAGTGAGCAGCACCAGCATGAGGCTGATCAGCGTCGCCGCGTCCAACTTCATGATCCGCCGACGGGTGAGGTAAGTGTGCCCGTTCAGCAGGGATGGCTCTAAGTCACCGGGATGGATGGCGGCCGGCGCGATTGTCAACGCTCAGTGTCCTTGCGTTGGGCCCGCTTGCCGTAGACAGTCGATGGCAGAACGATCGTGGCGTCCGGCGGCGCCTCGGAGGCCCGGCGGGCGGCGCGATTGCCGTTGTTGCTCCCAGCCGCGGCCGGCACATTCCCATTGACCGCCGGGACGGCGGGAACCACGGGCTGTTGACGGGCCGACGCCTGCGGGGGAACGTTGATCTTCACCGTCCGGTCTCCGGGGGAGCCCGTCGGCGTGGTCACTGGCTCGGCACTGCTCTTCGCCACCTCGACCGGCCCACTACCCACGTCGGACTGACCTCGCTTGCCACGCCGGCGGAACCGACCGCTCATCAGCGCGTCGAAAGCGATCGTCAGCCCGGCGGTGAGGAGCGCACCGGCACCGACCACGGCGACCAGTGCCCGCTTGACCTTGCCGCCGGTCTCCTCGAGGTTGTTGCCGGTGTCCAGACGGCGGGTGAGGATCCGGCCCGGAGTCTGCACGGCGTAGTCGTCCTGCAGCGATTTGACGATGTCGTTGAAGCGCTTGACCACGACATCGGCGGTGGCCGTGGCCATCTGCTGGCTGCTGCCGATCACCTCGACCGTCGCGATCGGCGCCGGATACCCGTTGGTGATGACGACGTTGTCGCTCATGCCCGTGGTCCTGAGCTGATCGAGGAACTTCTTGTCGACCGTCGCGTACGTCGCTGCCGTGTTCAGCGCGCCGAGGCCGAGATCGAGCCACGGGTTGCGCAGGGTCTTGATGTCCTTCGCGATCGACGCCTCGGGCGGCGGGACGAGCTGGACGTACGCCGTCGCCTTGTAGTCAGGTTTGACGGTGTGCGTCGTGTACACGGCGGCGAAACCGGTGATGAGCAGCAACGGCACAGCGATGTACCAGCGCCGGAACACCAGCTTCGTCAGGTCCCAGAAATCCACCTTGCAGCTTCTCCTCGCCGGTCACTGTCCGCGTCATCCCGGACGTGGTACGCATGCTAGCCGGACGCGAATCAACGCTGAGCCTAGCGATGGCGCATCTGGTTCAGTCATCCACCGGAAGGCCGGAACATGGCAATTATCTGTCCTGCGTCACGCATCGGCTGTCGGTAACCGGACGACAACCGTTCGACGGTGCCGGACCGCGCCGCCAGTTCCTAGAATCTCCGCCAGTCGACGAACAACAGGTGGGGAAATGGGACAGGACCGACTCAACGTGCTGGTCTACCCGCATGACATGGCGATGGGTGGGAGCCAGCTGAACGCCATCGAGCTCGCCGGCGCGGTACGTGACCTCGGACACAACGTGACGGTGATCGGTGACAACGGAGACCTCGTGCGGCTCGTCCACGATCTAGGACTTCGGCATGTGTCGATCCCGAAGGACCGCCGGCGGCCGTCACCGGCCGTGACCCGCCAGCTCCGGAGGTTGATCCGGGAGGAAGGCGTCGACATCGTTCACGGCTACGAGTGGCCGCCCGCCTTGGAGGCGGCGGCGGCGACCTTCCCCGCGCGACGCGCTGCCGCGGTGTGCACGGTGATGTCGATGGCCGTCGCCCCCTTCCTGCCTGACGACATGCCGTTGGTGGTCGGCACCCAGGCCCTGCAGGAGCGATCGGCGGCCGGCCGCCGGGGCCCGACCTACCTGATCGAGCCGCCGGTGGACGTGGTGGCCAACGCTCCCGGCCATCCGGCGGGCGACTTCCGCTCCCGGTTCGGCCTGGTCGACGACCACCCGGCCGGTCCGGTCGTCGACATCGTGGTGATCTGCCGGCTGGTGCCCGAGCTCAAGCTCGAGGGCGTGCTCACCGCCGTGGACGTGGTCGGTGAGCTCGCGCGTGACCTTCCGGTCCGGCTGGTCGTGGTCGGCGACGGCACCGCCCGCGACCAGGTCGAGGAGCGAGCCGCCAAGGCGAACGCCCGAGCCGGGCGCCGGGCCGTGGTGCTCACCGGCCAGATGATGGATCCACGGCCGGCGTACGCGGCCGCCGATGTCATGCTGGGCATGGGCGGCTCGGCGCTACGCTCGCTGGCGTTCGCCAAGCCGCTCGTGGTGCAGGGCGAGCAGGGCTTCTGGAAGCTCCTCACGCCGGACAGCTGCGACCTGTTCCTTCGTCAGGGATGGTACGGCGTGGCCGACGATCCCGGGGCGGGCCACGAGCGTCTCGCCGCGATCCTGCGCGGCCTGGTGGCCGATCCGGCCCAGCGCGCTGCCCTCGGCGACTACGGCCGCCGGCTGGCCGTCGACCGGTTCAGCCTCCAGCGGGCCGCGGTGCTGCAGGAGGAGATCTATCGCGCCGCGCTCAGCGCGCCCGGCCGACCGGCGTTGTCGCAAGCGCGAGCCGGCCTGAGCTCGGCCTCCGGCGTGCTGGGGCACAAGGTGCGCCAGCGCTACCGCTCGGTGCGTGGCACCCGCAAGGCCGATGATTTCAACGCCGTGAACCTGGCCAAGACCGCGCTCGAGAAGCCCGAGGACGAGCGCTAGGCCGAGACCGGAGCCACGGCGACCTCGTCCGTGGCTCCGACCGACCGCAGCGACTTCACGGTGTCCCGCATGCGGTACAGCAGGATCCCGAGCACGGCCGCCGCGGCCACGCCGGCGACCAGGATGGCCAGCAGGTCGACCGAGATGAAGCGGGCGGCCAGCGCCGCCACCACGGCGACGCCGAGCGAACCGAGGAAGGCCGGGCCGAGCCGGCGTGTCACCGACGATGTGGTTATGCCGGTGCGGGACAGCTCGAAGAGATAGATCGGCGCGACCACGAGGGCCGCGACCGCGAAGGCCGCGAAGGCGGCGCCGGCGGCGCCCCCGTAATGGGCGCCGGCCCACAGCGCGGGGATCAGCGCCAGTAGCCAGATGACCTGGACGGTGAAGACGACGCGGCTGTGGGCGAGGACGACGAAGTAGTCGTACACCAGCTCGAACAAGATGCGCAGCGCCGCCAGCAGCCCCAGCCAGGTCAGCACGGCCGCGGCCGGCTGCCAGGCCGCGCCGTAGACGAAGGTGATGATCGGATCGGCTGCGGCCGCCAGCACCACGCAGGCAGGCAGCGTGATCGCCGCGAGCAGGCCGCCGGTGGACAGGAACGTCTTGCGCATGACCGGCGGGTTGCCCTGCAGGCGGGACAGCAGCGCGGGAGCGACCGAGCGCACGGGCAGCGAGAACATGGTCGCCGGCCAGTTCGAGAGGTTGGCGGCCAGCACGTAGTAGCCCAGCGGCACCGGGCCCAGGACGGCCCCGACCAGCACCTTGTCCACATTGGTCGAGGCGAACACCACGATGCTGGAGCCGGCCAGCGGCAGGCCGAACTTGAGCAACGCGCGCGCCTTGGTCCGGTCGAAGCCGAACCGCAGCGAGCGCGGGGCGAACGCGATGAACAGCGCGGCGCCGACCGCGGAGCCCACGAGCTGGCCGACGGCGAGGCTCATCGCCCCGACGCCGGCCAGAGCCAGGCCGACCGAGATGAGCGCGCTGGTCCACGCGCTGATCTGATCCGCGATCGTCTTGCGGTCCTGCCGGAAGGTGCGTTGCAGCATGGCGGCGGGCGCGGCCGCGATGCCGCTGACGATGACGCTGAGACCGAGCACCCGGACCACGGGCGCCGCGTCCGGCGCGCCCATGGCCGACGCGAAAGCGGGTGCGCCGAGGTAACAGGCGGCGCAGATGAGGGTGCTCGCGAGCACCGAGATGGTGGTGACGGTCGGGGCGATCTCGCGGGGGTCGCCCGGCCATCGCACGATGGCCAGGCTGACCCCCAGCTCGTTGAAGCTGAGCAGGGCGAGCAGCGCCACGGTCGCCACCGCGAACGTGCCGAACTCGTGGGGTCCGAGGACCCGGGCGAGCACGATGCCGATGGCCAGCGTGCTGAACTTCGACACCGCGGTGCCGATGAAGCTCCACGCCAGCGCCTTGCCGGCGCGGGAGAACAGCGAGCCGTCCTCCCCGACGCCGATCCTCAACGGACTCGTCCCCGGAACCCCACGAGATCTCCTCTCGACTTCGGCCGGTCAGCTACCGGGCGTGAACACGACGTCCACCCAATAGTTGTGGTTGACCGCATTGGAGGGGAACCCTCCCCCGTAGACGTACGACCCACCGCCGGCCACCGACCTCAGCGGTGCGTTGACCACCGGGGAGGACAGGGCGTTGACATCCACGGCGTAATGCCCGTTCGGTGCGGAGTAGGACACGACGTACGCGGTGTTGGCAGTGATCGGCACCGGCGCCGAGAACAGCATGGTCTGCCAGCCGGAGCCGGTCTCGCCGACGAACGTGCCGGTTGCGATCGATGTGCCCGACGCCGACCACAGTGTCGCCGTGTGCGTGCCGACGTTGTCCGTGCCCTTGTAGAACCGGACGCCGTCGACCGTTCCCGCCACGTCCGAGGTGAACCGCAGACCGAGCTCGACGTTACCCGAGTCGTTCCAGTTCGGGTTGGTCGGCGTGGCCGAGTTGAACACCGTGACGGCGCCCGCGGGAACCGTCGGCTGCTGCGGCGGCGGCGCCGCTACGAACAGCGCGTCGACCCAGTAGTTGGTGTTCGACCAGCTGCCGGTCGGGAACGTGTCGGAGCCGTACTGGTACATGCCGTTGTTGCCGGACGGTGCGGTCAGCGGGCCGTTCGTCCAGTTGCTGTTGAAGAATCCACTGGTCGACGCGTAATTGCCTCGTGGCGCGTAGTACGACGCGACATACGTCGTTCCGGCCGACACCTGCACGGGCTCGGCGAAGTAGACGTACTGCCAGCCACTGGCCGACTCGCTGACGAACGTCGCCGTCGCCAGCCGGCTGCCGGTCGAGGACCAGAGGCTTCCGGTGTGCGTGCCACCGTTGCCGCTGCCCTTGTAGAAGCGGACGCCGATCACCTTGCCGTCGCTGCTCGGCGTGAACTTGACGCCGAGCGAGATGGACCCGGAGTCCTTGACCGCGGCCGTGGCCGGGGTGTCGGTCGCCGAGAACAGCTTGTTGATCGTGGTCGAGCCCGGATCCGTGGTGAACGACCAGGTCTGCGGCGACGCCATGGCGTTGCCGTTGGTGTCCGACGCGGTCACGCTCACCGTGTACTTCTTGTCGGCCGCGAGCGCCGCGCCCGGCGTAAAGGTGGCCGTCTTCGAAGTCGAGTCGTACGAGGTCGTGCCGGCGACCGTTCCGCCACCGCTCGCCGTCACCGTGAACTGGACCGTCGACGGGTTGACCGGCTTGCTGAACGTCGCCGTCACGGTCGTCGACGTCGCCGTGTAGACGGCGTTCGGCGTCGGGGTGACCGTCACGACGGTGGGTGCCGTCAGCGCCGACGAGTCGAACAACACGTCGACGTAGTAATTGGTTGCCTTGTAGGAGTTGACCGGGAATTGCCCGACCGACCCGAAGACGCCGTTACCACCCGAGTCCTGACTGCGGGGCGCGGTCAGCGGTGGCGCCTGCCAGGCGTTGTAGATGAACGCCCACTGGTCGGCGGCGAAGTGTCCGTTCGGCGCCGAGTACGAGGCGACGTACGTGGTGCCGGCGACCACCGGGACCGGGTTGGAGAACTGCAGCGTCTGCCAGCCGGTCGAGGTCTCGCTGGAGAAGGTGCCGCTGGCCAGCAGGTCGCCGTCGGCCGACCAGAGATTGCCGGCGTGGGTGCCGGTGTTGCCGGCGCCCTTGTAGAAGCGCACACCCTTGATGAAACCGTCGGTCTGCGGGATCACCTTGACGCCGACCTCGGTCGCGTCCGTGTCACTGGAGGCCGGGGTGGCCGGGACCCGATCGCCGAACAGGCTCGTCGACCCGGTAAGAGTCACCGTCCGGGTGGCGACCGCGCCGATGTTGGCGCTGTCGTCGGTGGCCCGCACCTTGATCGTGCCGGTGCCGTCACCGGTGAGATTCCCGGTGTAGGTCCAGGACGTGGTGCCGGTAGCCGGGTGCCAGGTGGTGCCGTTGTCGAGGGAGACCTCGACGCCGGCGACGACACCGCCGCCGCTATCCGCGGCTGTACCGGTCACGGTGACCTTGGCGCCGTTGGCCGCCGACGCGCCCGACGCCGGCGACGTGACGGTCGCGGTCGGTCCCGTCGTGTCTGTCGAAGCGGTGGCGGCGACAAGGCCGCTCATCCGGGTCGCGGGCTGCACCTTCATGTCGGCCAGCAGGTTCACCAACGCCTGCTGCATCCGCACGTCGGCGGGTTCCGCGTCGTAGGAGCTGTCGTGCTCGGCGTCGAGGCCCCAGCCGAACTGGATGGTGCCTGCCCCGAACACGAGCGCGCCGCTGGACGCGCGGTACATCGTCATGTGGTGAGTGGTGGTACCGGGCGTCACAACGTTGCCGAAGTCGGTCAGATACTCCGGAGTGGCGCCTGTGGTCGTCGAGAGCCGGATCAGACCGGCCGGCCGAAAGCCGTTGTCGAGATCCTCATCAGATTCGTATCCGACGGTGTGTGGAGCGAGGGTGGCAGTGGCACCGGCTGCGAGGCTCGCTACCGAGGTGTTCCGCCAGAGCCGGTTCTTTCCCTGCGCTGCGGGGATCTGGAGGGCCAGATCGTCGGAGTTGGACATGAAGGCGGTGCCGGTGAGCGCGTTCTCCGGGTGACCGCCGTTGGAGGGCGGGCTGAAGGTGGGGTCACGCCAGGTGCCGGTCCACTCGGAGGTCGGGTCGCTCTTGACCCCGTCCCAGGTCTCCTTGTAACAGACGAGCGTCCGGTACGAGGTGTTGGATCCGTCCTTGCTGGTCTCCCAGCGCGTGCGCCAATAGACCTCGTTGCCGCTCAGGAAGGCGAGGCTGGTGCCGCTGTCGCGGGCGGCCTCTACCGCGGTGCGCTGGGCTCCCGACCAGTACTCGTCATGGCCGACCGACAGGAAGACCTTGTGGTTGGCCAGAAGCCCGCCGCGGCGGTCGGCGTCCACATCCGTGGTGTAGGTGACGTCGTACCCGTTGCGCTCCATGAATCGGATCGTCGGGTACTCGTTGCTGAACAGGAAGTCGCGACCGTCCGTCGAGCCACGGGTGGCGAACGGGCGGTTGTAGCTGATCTTGGTCGCCCGGCCCTGCGGCCCGGAATAGAAGTCCGAGCCGCCGTAGAGGTTGTAGGCCTGCCAGGTCGCGTCCGATGTCTTGAAGATGACGTCGGACGTGCTGCTGTCGTCGCGCACGACGAACGAGATGTGGCTGGACCAGTTGAGCGTGGTGTCGACGCTCTTGAGCAGCGCGAAGTAGACGCCGGAGACGGACGTCGCCGGCGCCGCCCAGGTGGCCGAGACGGCCCAGGTGCCACAGTCGTAGATCTGGGTGGCCGAGTCCGTCACACACGCGGTGTTCTGGTTCTGCGCCGGGTAGCTGCCGGGAAGCGTCTGCACGAGGCGCGCGCCGTCACCGCCGTAGTAACCCAGCCGGAAGATCGAGATCGTGTACGCCGCCTCGGCCCGCACCTTGAAGGAGACGGTCTGGCCGGCGTTGACGCTGATGTCGGTCGCGAAGCCCTGGAGCTCATCGTCGCCGGCACCCTCGATGTCCCACTGATCCTGAGGTGTGCCGGTCTTCTGGTTCTCGCAGACGACCGGGTTCGGTGAGCAGGTGGCGGCCGAGGCCGGCGTGATGAAGACGCCAATCATCCCGGCAAGCAGCAACGCACCGGTCACCGCAACCGCAACGGAAGCAATCTTCCGGTTGGACCGGGTGCGACCCGAACCGGGGTGAACGGCACTGAAACCGGCCGCTGCGGACGCACCGCGCGTCCGCGACCGGACGAACCGTCCGAATAGTGCGGCTCGCACGCCGCTGCCCTCGTCTGCTCTATTCACGTTGTGTGGCGCCTCTCAGCTGAGAGTGGGAGACCCTCCGTGACGGAGGGCGACCGAAAGTACGGACAATGATGAGCGACCGTAATGACGGCCGCGGGTCGTGGTAATCGACCGTCAAAATCGTTTCCTCCACCCGAGCGGAGGACACGATTCAACCATTCAGTCGACCCGGGGAATGGATCGGGTGCGACCTGCGAGGACGCACCCGGCGTCGGCCGCGCGCACACCGTCACAATCGTCGATTTCTGAGGATAGGTTTGTCGGATCACAGACCCGCTACGAGGGGCGAATCCGGAAGACAGGCAGTCGGTTCGCAGCGGGTTACGCCCTACCGGCGCACGTCACCGCACGACGACCGGCGACCAGGCGTCCCGCACGATCACTTGCGGGCTACCGCTGCCGTCGGCCGGAACCTGCCAGATATCGCTGGTCGCCGCACCGTTGTCAGCGGTTCGGGGCAACCCATAGACGATCGTCTGATTGTCGAGCCACTCGACCTGGTCGTCGACGCTGTTCTGCTCGGCCAGCAGCGTCTCCTTCCCGGTCTGCAGGTCGTAAACCGCCAGATGCCACTTCCCGGCCGGCAAGTCACCGTGCTTCTTGAAGGCAATGCGAGTGCCGTCGGGCGAAAGCGACGGACACTCGACGTCGCCGCGTACGGCAGTGACCGTCTTTCCGGACAAACTGCCCTTGACGAGCCAGGTCTTCCCGCCTGAGGCGGCCGTGGCGTAGAAGTCGTTGTCGTTGCCGGCGAAGGTCACGCCCCAGAGGTTCTTGTCGGCCGCGGAGATGACCTTGCCGTCCACGGTCAACTTGAACTTTTCGATGTCGCCGATGGTCGTGCCGTCCTTCCGGCTGACCACCGTGCGGGTCGAGAACTTGCCCGGGTTGGCATACGAATCGCCGAAGACGAACGTGGTGGTGGCGGCCAGCGACCCGTCGTACGACAGGCGGGCCCGGCTGGGCAGGCCGGTCAGCGGCAGGTCGTGCGCGGGTGACCAGGAGCTGTCGAGGATCTGGGACTTGTAGGTGGTGACCAGGCCACGGTCGGCGGAGAGGCAGATCGCGTCGACGGCAGTCGCATAAACGCGCTCGCAGGACTGAGGCGTGAACGTGCGCGGGCCGGTCGTGTTCGACAACGGCACCATCGCGACCCGACCGTACTCGCTGCCCAGCGCCGTACTCCGGAAGATCATCCGGGGCTGTTTGCTCACGGTGGCGAGGTCGCCGCCGGTGACCACGGCCGGGGCGGAGGAGAGCGTCTTGGCCCGGTCGCTGTGCGCCTTCCACACGAAGGCGACCGAGCCGAGAACGGCGAGAACCAAGATTGCGGCCAGGACAGAGACACGCTGCCGCACGGTCACGCGGCAACCTCCACAGCGGGCGAGCGGTCGATACCGCGCAGCAGCCAGGCGGCCAGAGGCACCGCCGCGGCCAGCAACGCCGTGAACAGGACCAGCGATGTGGTCGGGCCTTGGATGCTCCAGAGCAGACCGAACACCACCGACGAGACGAACCGGGCCACTGCCTGGACGGTCTGCGCGGCTGCGATGCCGCTGCCTCGTACGTCGGCGGCGACCAGCTTGCTGATGAGGGCCGGCAGCACACCGTCGGTCGCCGCATAGAACACCCCGAGCATCGCCAGCGTCACAAGTGTGAGCCCGAGGCCACCGGCGGGCAGGGCGGCCAGCACATAGCAGCCGATCAGGACCACGTGCCCGGCCAGCAGAACCTTGCTGCGGCCGACCCGGTCGGCCAACCGGCCCAGCGGGATGGCCAGTGTGAGATAGGCGATGTTGGTGCCGACGTAGAGCAGCGGGAAGTACTTGGCCGCGAAGTCGTCGCGCTCCTGGAGGGAGAGGTAGAGAAAGCCGTCGCCCACCGTCATGAGGCCCAGCACGGTAGCGGCGATCAGCGGGCCGCGGAGCCGCCGGCCGCCCACCTCTCGCATCACCATCCGGAAACCGACCCGGGCCGCCGACACAGTGGTACGCATGTTGGGCACGAACAGCAACAACACCACGACGCCGATCGCTGCAAACGCGAACGACACCACAAAAATGGAATCATAGCTGCCGGGCACCGCTGCCAGCAGGGCGAACGCCACAAGCGGGCCGATTGCGGCGCCGACCGTGTCGAGCATCCGGTGCACGCCGAACGCCCGGCCGAGCATCTTCGGGTCGCTGGAGGCGGCGATGAGCGAGTCGCGCGGCGCCGTTCGCAGCCCCTTGCCAAGCCGGTCTGCGGTCACCACCCCGGTGATCGCGGCGAAGCCGTGGGCCGGGAGCATCGCGATGCGGCTGACGGCCGAGGCCCCGTATCCCACGACCGCTACCCACTTGGGGTGGCCGCCCCGGTCGGCCGCGTAGCCGCCCGCGAGGCGCACGAAGGCGCTGACGCCCTGATACATGCCGTCGAGGAAGCCGTACGCAACGGGGCTGAGCCCGACCACGGCGGTCAGGTACAGCGGAAGGACCGAGTTCACGCTCTCCGACGAAACGTCGGTGAGCAGACTGACCACACCGAGCAGCACCACCGTCGACGAGACCCGTTTGACGGTGCTACCCGCCGCCGCCGGTTCGTCGGATCCGGGACGATCCCGGAGCGTCACGTACACGTGCGTACTTCCTTCCCTGCCTGGTCCAGGCCAGCGCTGACGCTACCCGGGTGCCCGGTCGGGGTCCGTGGCCCGTTCCGCCCGATCTTGTGGCAGATCGGGCGGAACGGTGCGACGTTCAGGTTGCCTGAACCGGCTGCGCCGCGACCGGCACGGGCGCAGTGCGACGCCCGGCGAATCGGGCCATCGCCGGCACCTCGACGATCCGGTACAGCGCCCATGACCCGGCCAGGGCGAGCGCCAGCATCAGAACGGACACCAGCATGCCTGCCGGGTCGGACCACGCGCGGTCGCCCAGCGCACGATCCACGATGCGGATTGCCAGCTGGTGGACCAGGTAGAAGGCGAAGGACACCTCGCCGAGCCAAATCATGGTGCGATTGCGGAGGAATGAGCGTTCGCCGCGAAGGTCACTGGCCGCCACGGCTGGGATCAGCAACGCGAGCGGAACCACTGTGCCGGCCACGTACGAGAAGCCGAGCGGCAGATAGCCCGAGGCAAAATAGGCGGCTATGGCCAGCGCGGCGGCGGGGAGTACGGGAAGCCGGATCCAGAGATCGTTCTGCAGGATCAGGGCGAGCAGGATGCCGATGATGAATTCGAACATGCGGGCGACCGGGAACACGTACACGAACCAGTAGTGCAGGTTGTCCGGCAGGGCGAGCGCCACCAGCGGCATGAGGCACACCGCAGCGAACGCCGCCACTGTCACCGGCCACAGCCCGCGCCGCGGCAGCCGGTCAAAGGCTCGCAGCAGCAGCGGGAAGCAGAGATAGAAGAACGCCTCGCACGACAGCGACCAACTCGGCGTGTTCAGCCCATAAAAGATCTTCTCGTCCGGCACCCAAGCCTGGAGCAGCAGAAAGTTTGTGGAGGCGGCCGAGAACGTCACGGCGCCGGCCACCACCGCCAGCATCAGGGCGGCCAACGCCGTGACGAAGTGGTTGGGGTAGACCTTCGCCGCCCGGCGACGCCAGAAGCGGCGCATGGTGTCGCCGGGCCGGGCCGACCAGCACAGCACGAAACCGCTGAGCACGAAGAAGAACGAGACACCCGTCGCACCCTGCCGAAACAGGTAATTGAGGACGCCCGGCGCTCCTTGCGGGTCGACGAACAGCTTGGTGGCCGAGACGTGGAGCCCAAAGACGGCGAACGCCGCGATGAATCGCAGGCCGGTCAGTGAGGGCAGCCGGCGGTCCCCGCCGGAGGCTTGCGCTGAAGCCATCCCGAATTTCTCCCCGGTCTCGTGACGGCTAGCGGAGGGCCTCGGCGAGCGCCTCGGCCACCCGCTCCTGCTGCTCCGGCGTGATCTGCGGGTAGATCGGCAGGGACAGGATCTCCGGGGCGGTCGCCTCGGCGTTCGGGAACGAGCCGCCCAAGTAGCCGAACGCGCCGGTCTTGTGGATCGGGAACGGGTAGTGGATGCCCGCGCCGATGCCGGCGGCGTTGAGCTTGGCCAGCACCTCGTCGCGTCGCTGGACGCGCACGCAGTAGATGTGCCACACGTGCTCGTTGCCGTCGAGCGTCGCCGGGGTGACGACGTCCAGGCCGGCGAGCAGCTGCTCGTAGCGGGCGGCGGCCGCGCGGCGGCGGACGTTCCAGTCGTCGAGGCGGGCCAGCTTGGCGCGCAGCACGACGGCCTGGAGGCCGTCGAGGCGGCTGTTCACGCCGATCAGGTCGTGGTGGTACTTCTTGAGGCCGCCGTGGCTGCCCAGTGTGCGCACGGTCTCCGCCCATTCCGGAGAAGAGGTGACGACCGCGCCGGCGTCGCCGTACGCGCCTAGGTTTTTGCCGGGGTAGAAGCTTGTCGCGGCGATGCCGTCGACGCCGGCGCTGATGCCGTGCCGCTTGGCGCCCTGTGACTGGGCCGCGTCCTCGACGATGGCGATGTCGCGGCCGGCGATGCCGGCCTTCAGCTGCTCGACCGGAGCCATCTGGCCGTAGAGGTGCACGGGCGCGATCGCGCGGGTGGCCGGCGTGATGGCCGCGAGGGCGGCTTCGACATCGATGAGATACGTACGGGGGTCGCAGTCGACCAGGACGACCTTGCCACCCGTACGCACGACCGCCTCGGCCGTCGCGATGAACGTGTTGGCCGGGAGGATCACCTCGGTGCCGGGGCCGACGCCGACCGCACGGAACGCGAGCTCGAGGGCATCGGTGCCGTTCGCGACGCCGATGCAGTGCGGCACGCCGGAGAACGCGGCGTACTCCTGCTCGAACGCGGCCACCTCGGCGCCGCCGATGAACGCCGTGTTGGCGATGACGCGCTTGAAGCCGACCTCGACCTCCTCGGCCACCTCCGCGTGGGCGGCGGCCAGGTCGACGAGCGGGATTCGGGTCATGGTTCGTTAACTCCTCGGGGAGGCCGTCACATCGGCGCTGCGTAGTTTGCGGGCCGGACTGCCGACCCAGATCTCTTCGGAGGGAACATCGGTCAGCACGACGGAGCCCATCCCGATCAGCGACCAGGCGCCCACCCGGACGCCCTCGCGGACCAGGGCGCCGGCGCCGACGTAGGCGCCGGTCTCGAGCACCGCGCCGCCGCCGAGCCGGACGCCGGAGGCGATGGTGGCGTAGTCCTCGATCCGGTCGTCGTGGGTGAGCACCGCCTGCGGCATGACCGCCACGTGCGAGCCGACCTCGACGTCGGCGGTGAGCACCGTGCCGGCCAGCAGCACGCTGCCCGGGCCGACGTCGCAGCCGGCGCCGATCGAGACGCTCGGGTGCAGGACCGTGGCGTACCGGTGGGCGGGCAGGCCGAGCCGCTCGACGATCTTCCGCCGGGCGGTGTAGTTGCGGGGGTTGCCGACGCAGACCACGACGGCGGCCTCCGGCATGTCGAGCACGCGGGAGACCTCGCCGAGGATCGGCAGGCCGGAGCGGACCGTGCCGTGCAGGTCCGGGTTGTCGTCGAGGAAGCCGAGGACCCGGAAGCCGGCCGCCGCTGCCGCGGCGGCCGTCTCGCGGGCGAAGCCACCGGCTCCGACGATGACGAGGTCCTTCACCGGCCCGCCAGGTCGCGCAGGATGCCGACGATGTAGTCCTGGTCGTCGGCGGTCAGCGCGTGGTGCAGCGGCAGGATCAGCGAGTCGCGGGTGAGCCGCTCGGTGACCGGCAGCGAGACCGGGGCCATGTCGGCGTAGGCCGGCTCGAGGTGGGCCGCCATGATGCCGCGGCGGGCCGAGACGCCCCGGGCGGCCAGCTCGGCGAGGACCTCGTCCCGGCCGGCCGGGAAGCCGTCGAGCAGCACCCAGAACGACTGGTAGTTGGTCGTGCCGTACTCCGGGTCGCGCACCGGGACCAGGCCGTCGATGCCGGCCAGCAGCTCGTGGTAGCGGGCGGCCAGCTCGCGCCGCTGGGCGACCAGGCCGGGGAGCCGGCCGAGCTGCACCAGGCCGACGGCGGCCTGGATGTCGGTCATCCGGTAGTTGTAGGCGGTCTCGAGGTACGCCTCGAGCACCGGCTGCTTGCTGGCGTGCCGGTCGGCGGCGGACACGTTCATGCCGTGCTCGCGCAGCCGGCGCAGGCGGGCGGCCTGGTCGGCGTCGTCGACGGTGATCATGCCGCCCTCGCCGGTCGTGATGACCTTGCGGGGGTGGAACGACCAGGCGGCCACCGCGGCCCCGGCGCCGGCCGGCTGCCCGTACGCGGTCGAGCCCGCCGCGCAGGCGGCGTCCTCTACCAGGCCGATGCCCCAGTCGTCGGTGGCCTTGCGCAGCGCGACGGTGTCGAACGGGACGCCGCCCTGGTGCACGGCGATGACCGCCCGCGTGCGCGGGGTGCGGACCGCGTCGATCGTCTCGACGGTGAGGTTGCCGGTGGCCAGCTCGACATCGGCGAAGACCGGGGTCGCGCCGACGTAGCGGACCGCGTTCGCCGTCGCGATGAACGAGAGCGACGGCACGACGACCTCGTCGCCGGGGCCGATGCCGAGCAGCACGAGGGCCAGGTGCAGGCCGGTCGTGCAGGAGCTGACCGCGACACCGTTGCCGGCGCCGACGAACGAGGCGAACTCCTGCTCGAACTTGGCGACCCGCGGGCCCTGGGCGACCCAGCCGGAGCGGACGGCCTCGGCGGCGGCCTGGGCCTCCTCCTCCCCCAGCATGGGGATCATGACCGGGATCTTGCGCTGCTCGCTCATTTCGACGTCCGCCACCAGTCGACGAGGCCCTGCAGGCCCTCGTTCAGGTCGATGGCGGCCCGGAAGCCGATCTTCTCCTCGGCGGCGGTGGTGCTGGCCAGCCTGCGGGTGACGCCGTTGACGGCACGGGCGGGGCCGTGCTCCGGAGCGAGGTCGGACTTCATGACGTCGCTGAGAGCCTGCGCGAGCTCCTTGAGGCTCGTCTCCGAACCGCTGGCGATGTTGAAGACCTCGTCGGTGACGTCGGCCCGGGCCGCCAGGATGTTGGCGCGGGCGATGTCGGCGACGTGGACGAAGTCCATGGTCTGCAGGCCGTCGCCGAGGATCAGCGGCGGGGTGCCCGACTCGATGCGCTCCATCCAGCGGATCAGCACCTCGGTGTACAGGCCGTAGATGTCCATCCGCGGGCCGTACACGTTGAAGTAGCGCAGGGCGACGTAGTCGAGGCCCTTCATCGCGTGGAAGCTGCGCAGGGTGGCCTCGTTGAAGGCCTTGGCGGCGCCGTAGAACGTGTCGTTGTTGTACGGGTGGTGCCGCTCGGTAGTCGGGAACTCCTCGGCCAGGCCGTAGACGGAGGCGGACGACGAGGCGATGAGCTTCTTCACACCCGCCTCGGCGGCGGCCTCGACAACGTTGAACGTGCCGTCGACGAGCACCTCGTTGGCCAGACGCGGCTCCTCGGCGCACTGGGTGATGCGGATCGCGGCGAGGTGGAAGACCAGATCCTTGCCGGCGGTCACCTCCCGTACGAGTGCCTGGTCTCGAATGTCGCCCTCGACCAGGGTGACCGAACCGTTCTCCAGCGCCCACGCCAGGTTTTCGCGGCGGCCGCGCACGAAGTTGTCGAGCACGACGACCTCGGCCGCCCCGCCCCGGATGAGTTCGTCGACGACGTGCGAGCCGATCGTGCCCGCACCGCCGGTGACGAGGGCCCGCGAGCCCTCGATCTGTACGCCCGTCACGCCATGTGCCCTTCGTTGAGCTTGATCATGGTTCCGCCCTCGGCCAGGCTGCGCGAGGCGGCCTGGAGGATCTCGAGCACACGCAGCCCGGCCCGGCCGTCGGTCAGCGCCGGCGTGCCCGTGGTGATGGCCCGCGCGTACTCCTCGACCATGGTGCGCAACGCCTCGCGCTCGACCAGCGCCGGGGCGACCATGTCGCCGGAGCGGTAGGAGACGAGAATGTCGCGCCGCTGCTCGTCGCCGAGCTCGTCCGGCGAGGCCACGTCGACGCCGCGGTCGTAGATGGCCAGGCGCTGGCTGGGGTTCAGGTCGTCCCAGACCAGGGTGCGCTTCGAGCCGCCGAAGATGGTCGTGCGGACCTTCACCGGGGACAGCCAGTTGACGTGGATGTGCGCGATCGCGCCGGTGTTCAGCTGCAGCGTGAGATATGCCACGCAGGCCCGGCCGGCGCCGATGCCGTCGGCGCCGTGGGCCGCCACGGCCACCGGGCGGACGCCCGGCGGCAGCACGAAGTCGAGAATGGACAGGTCGTGCGGCGCGAGGTCCCAGACCACGTCGATGTCGCGCTGCACAAGACCGAGATTGATCCGTACGGAGTCGAGGAAGTGCAGATCGCCGAGCTCGCCGGAGTGCAGCATCTCGCGGATCCGCAGCACCACCGGGGTGTAGCAGAAGGTGTGGTCGGTCATCAGCGTGAGGCCGCGCTTCTCGGCCTCCTCGACCAGCTGCAGGCCCTGCTCGTGGGTGGCCGCGAGGGGCTTCTCGACCAGCACGTGCTTGCCGGCGCGCAGGGCGGCCATGGCGACCGGCAGGTGCGTGCCGGCCGGGGTGGCGATGGCCACCGCCTTCACCTCGGGGTCGGCGAGCACCTCGTCGAGGTCACCCGAGACCTGGACGGTCGAGTAGCCGCCGAGCACCCGCTTGGCGCGGTCCACGTCGAGGTCGCACAGCCAGCGCAGCCGGAAGGCCGGCGACGCCTGGAAGTTGCGGACGAGGTTGGGGCCCCAGTAGCCGGCCCCGACGACGGCGATTCCGATCGGTTCGTCAGACACGGGAAGCGGAGGTGTCACAGACATCCGTTTCGTTCTGGAAGCCGAGGCTTCGTCGGCTTCGTCGGTAAAGCGGGGGCGCGCGTGCGCACACCCGACGCCGGGTCGACGGCAAGTTATCGATCCCACGCGGTCCGCCGCCAGAGCGCTGACGGAAATCCGGCGGAGCCGGGAGGTCAGTCCGGTACCTTCGGTTGCCGCCGGTGCGACTGTCGGTCCTCCGGTGGCGGACCTTTGGCCAGTTCGTCGGATTTCCGACCACTGGTGGCCGTCGGTCCGCACTACCCTCGACGCCGGTTCACCGACTCCCGTGGAGGTACCCCGCCATGACCGATCCCGCCCGCGACGGCGTCACCGTCGCGCCGACCGCCGACGTCGACGAGCGGGCCACGATCGGTGCCGGGACCCGGGTCTGGCATCTCGCCCAGATCCGCGAGGACGCGACCCTCGGGGACAATTGCAACATCGGCCGCGGCGCGTACGTCGGCCCTGGCGTCGTCATCGGCGACAACGTGAAGCTGCAGAACCACGCCCTGGTCTACGAGCCGGCCCGCCTCGCCGACGGCGTCTTCATCGGCCCGGCCGCGGTGCTGACCAACGACCAGTACCCGCGCGCCGTCACCCCCGACGGCCGCCTCAAGACCGGCGACGACTGGCACGCGGTCGGCGTGACGATCGGCGAGGGCGCGGCGATCGGCGCCCGGGCGGTGTGCGTGGCGCCGGTCAGCGTGGGACGCTGGGCCCTGGTCGCGGCCGGCGCGGTGGTCACCAAGGACGTGCCCGACTTCGCCCTGGTTGTCGGGGTTCCGGCCCGCCGCATCGGCTGGGTCGGCCGCGCGGGGCAGCCGCTGACCGCCAAGGGCGACGGCCTGTGGGTCTGCCCCTCCACCGGCGCCGAGTACCGCGAATCGGACGGCGTCCTCACGGAGAGTTAGCGCTTGGAGTTCCAGGTCCTCGGGACGGTGCGGGCGGTGCGGGCGGGAACGCCGCTACCGCTCGGTGGCCCGCGGCACCGGCGGCTCCTGGCCGCGCTCCTGGTCCAGCCGGGCGAGACAGTCTCGGCCGACCGGCTTACCGAGGCGCTGTGGGGCGACGATCCACCGCGCAGCGCGGGCGAGATGATTCACGTACGGGTCAGCGAGCTGCGCGCCGCGCTCCGGCCGGACCATCCCGGCCCGCTCTCGGGTGACGGCGGCTACCGCCTGATCGTCGCCGACGACGAGCTGGACGCCCGGGTCTTCGAACGCCTTTTTGATTCGGGAGCAGAGGCGCTCAGCTCCGGTGACGTCGCCCTGGCTCGCGACCGCCTCGGCGAGGGCCTGGCCAAGTGGCACGGTCCCGCGTTCGGCGAGTTCGCGGGCGAGCCGTTCGCGCGCGCCGAGGCGGTCCGGCTCGAGGCGCTGCGGTTGCAGGCGCTCGAGGACCGGCTCACGGCCGATCTGGCGCTCGGCCGGCATGCTCTGGTCGTGGCCGAGCTGAGCGCGCTGGTCACCGACCATCCGCTGCGCGAGGGGTTGCGCGAGCGTCTGATGCTTGCGCTTCATCGGTGCGGGCGCCAGGCGGAGGCCCTTCACACGTACGAACAGGGGCGCGCGATCCTCGCCGAAGAGCTCGGTGTGGACCCGGCTCCCGCCGCCACCAGGCTGCACACCGCGATCCTGCGCCGGGACCCCGCGCTCGACCTGCCCGCGCCGATCGCCGCGCCGCTGACCAGCTTCGTCGGCCGGGAGCGCGACCTGGCCGGGATCCGTGCCCGCCTGCGCGCCGGCCGGCTGGTCACGCTGACCGGCGTGGGCGGCGCCGGCAAGAGCCGCTTGGCGGTGGAGGTCGCATCGGGCCGGCCGGCCTGGTTCGTCGAGCTCGCCGCGCTCACCCGGGCTTCCCAGGTGGCGCCGGCGGTGGCGGCCGCGCTGCGCGTGCGCGAGCATCCGCAGAGAACGCTCACGTCGCTGATAGCCGACCGCCTGCGCGACACGTCCGGCCTGCTGGTGCTGGACAACTGCGAACACCTCCTGGACGGCGTCGCCACGCTCGCCTCCCACCTGCTGGCGACGTGCCCCCGCCTGCGAATCTTGACTACGGGTCGGGAGCACCTCGGCGTTACCGGCGAGCAGCTATGGCCCGTCGGTGGTCTCGAAACGGCCGACGCGGTGCGGTTGCTGACCGCGCGAGTCGCGGACTTCGCCACCGACCTCCCCCACACCGAGGCGGCCGCGCGGATCTGTCGTCGGCTTGATGGGCTGCCGCTCGCGATCGAGCTGGCCGCCTCAGCGGTTGCCGCGCTGGGTGCTGAGCAGGTGGCCGAGCGGATGGGCGACCGGTTCGGGGTGCTCGCCGGGGAAAGCCGGACGGCCTCGCCGCGGCACCGGACGCTGCGGGCCGTTCTCGACTGGAGCTATGACCTGCTCGATCCGCCGGCGCGGCGGTTGTTCGATCGGCTCGGTGTCTTCGTGGGCGGCTTCACGCTCGAAGCGGCCGAGGCGGTCGGCGCGAGCGCGGGCAGCGCCGGCGACACCTGCGGCGCGGGCGACGGCGACGCGGGCGACGGCGCGGGCGACGGCGACGCGGGCGACGGCGCGGGCGACGGCGGCGCGGGCGGCGGCCAGTCGGTCGCCGGGACGCTGGCGGGGCTTGTCGAGAAGTCGCTCGTGAGTGGGGATGGGGCGCGCTATCGGCTCCTGGAGACGGTGCGGGCGTATGCGCTCTCGCACACGGTGGCCGACGACGTGCGGGATCGCCATGCGGCGTACACGTTGGGGGTTGTCTCTTCTGCTCGGCGAGGGCTGCGCGGGGTGGAGGAACCCGTTTGGCTGCGGCGGCTCGAGGCGGAACACGGGAACATCCGGGCGGCGCTCGAGTGGTCTCTCTCGCGTGGGGACGCGGGAACGGCGGTGCGGCTGGCCGGGTCGCTGTATCCGTTGTGGGATCGGCATGGGCACTACCGCGAAGGGCGGGAGTGGCTGAGCCGGGCGCTGGCGCTGCGGCCGGGGGTGCCGCCGTTGGTGCGGGCGCGGGCGTTGGACAGTGCGGCCGGGCTGGCGGTGATTCAAGGGGACTTCGCGGCGGGAGCCTTGGCGGCCGAGGAGTCGGCGTCGCTCAGCCGGGAGGCCGGCGATGTGGCGGGTGCCGCGCGGGCGCTGACCACGTCGGGGCTGGCTGCCTTCTACGGCGGGGACACGGCGCGGGCGGTTGCGGTGCTGGAAGAGTCGGTGCGGCAGGCGCGGGCGGCCGGGGATCGGGGGCAGGCCGGGTTCGCGCTGATGTATCTCGGGGCCACCGATCTCGCCCGGTCGCGGTTCGCGGCGGCGATCGAGCGGTGCGACGAGGGCGAGGCGGATCTGCTCGCGGCCGGGAATCCGGAAGGGCTGGCGTGGATCCACATCGTCCGGTCCGGGGCTGCGTGGCGAACCGGCGACCATGCCGGGGGCGTTGATGAGCTGCGGGCGGCGATCTCCGGATTCCGTAGCCTCGACCATCGGTGGGGACTGTCGATCTGCCTGCAGATGGGGGCGGAGGTTGCTGCGTTTCGGGGCGATTTATCCCGTACGATATGGCTTGCGGCCTCGGCCGAGACGGCGCGTGAGTCAGTCGCGGCCGGATGGATGCCCTTCCTCAAGGTCTGGTTCGAAGCGCTCGTGTCCGCCGGGCGTGACGCGCTCCCCGCGGCGGCCTTCGACGCGGCCTGGCGTGACGGCGCCGCGGCCGGCCTCGACGCAGCGATCGCGGTGCTGGCGGAAGAAGTCCGATAAGGATTCGGGAAGGTGGCACGCCTAGCTTCGGTCGCATGCGAGGACACGGGGTGAAGGTGCTGGTGGTGGGGGCCGGGATCGCCGGCCTGGCGGCGGCGCGGACGCTGCGCGCGTGGGGCGCGGACGTCGAGGTCGTGGAGCGCGCGGCGGCCGCTCGGACTGAGGGCGCGGGGATCTACCTGCCCGGGAACGCGGTGCGGGCGCTCACTTCCCTGGGCGTCACGGGCTTCCGGGCCGCCGAGATCAAGCGACAAACGATCAGCGACCACCGGGGCCGCCCGCTGATGGACCTGCCGGTGGATTCGCTGTGGCACGGGGTCGGCCCATGTCTGGCGACGCACCGGGCTTCACTGCACCAGGCCCTGCTTGCCGACGTGCTCGTGCGCTGGTCATGCACGGTGTCCTCGGTCGACTCTTCCGGCTCGGTCGTCCTCGCCGACGGCAGCGTCTTGGAATATGACCTGGTGATCGGGGCGGACGGCGTGCACTCCTCGGTGCGGCAGATCCTGATCGGCGTTTCCGCGCGGCCGTTGGGCTTCCAATGCCGCCGTTTCGTGGTGCCGTGGCCCGACACGTCGCCGGTCTGGTCGCTGATGCTGGGGCGGAACGCCGCCTTCCTGACCATCCCGATCGGCGACGGGCAGGTGTACTGCTACACCGAGGGCGACGTCGAGGCGTTCGCCGATCCGGTGCCGAAGCTGCTGGCCAACGCGCCCGAGGCCCACCGGGCGCCTCTTGAAGAGGTAGCGCTCCCCCGCTGGTCGCGCGGGGTGGTCACGCTGATCGGCGACGCGGCCCACGCCACGTCGCCCAACATGGCGCAGGGCGCGGCGATGGCGGTGGAGGACGCCTTGGTGCTGGCAGCGGCCCTGTCCCGATCCGACACGATCGAGGGGGCGTTGCGGGCTTTCGAGGAGCGGCGGCGACCGCGTACGGAGTGGGTGCGAGCACAGACCCACCGGCGCGACCGGAGCCGGTCGCTACCGGGGCCGGTGCGCAATCTGGTGCTGCGTCGGTTTGGGGAGAGGATGTTCCGCGCCAACTACGGGCCACTCCGGGAGCGGCCGTAGCGCTGCGCACTTGACAGATACACCTAGCGTTATCTGTCGATGCCTCCCCGACCGCGGTCCCCCCACGGCGGCGGCGAAGACCCACCGGACGAGGGCGGGCCGCCGCCGCGACCTCATGGCGCCGGCGGTAGCGGCGGGCCTGGGAGCGTCGCCGAGGCTGAGCGGTGGGTCGCCGCGGTATGCAGCCACGGCCGACCCACCGCCGACGGCGGAGCCGGCCCTCTCCCGCCGGGACCGCCGGCGCCGTCCGCTGCTCGCAGCGACGACGACATCCAGCTGAGCCGGTGGGAGACCAACTACGGCAACCTCAGCGATGACCCGCTGAAGTTCAATGTCGTCGCCAACGACAGCTCCCACACCGCACAGAATGCCCACACGTCACGCGACCATGGCCCCGGAGTGCCGCTCCGGAGCATCCCGGACGTGAAGACCATTGAGGGCCGCATCTACGGCGACGGGTGGCCGCACGCGGCCAACGCGTCGACGAGATGGCTCGACTGGACGACGATGCACCGGACGATCAACGAGTACGTCAGCAGCAACTGGCAGCGGATTCGCTCCGACCTGGCGATCGAGGGAAAGCACGAGGCGGTCTTCGACGCCGGGCACCGTATCGGCGAGGGCTTCGTCAACCGCGGCATGGGCGGCGCCGGTCCACCTCAGGCGCAATACGTCACCACCAGTGCTGTGCGCCTCGTCCTCAAGGTCGTTCCCGGCTCCGATCCGCCGGATGTGTACATCAAGACCTCCTTCCCGGCGGCGTTAGGGTGATTGCATGGATTCCTCGCAGATCCGTGAGCAGCTACGGAGGCGGGCCGAAGAACTCCTGGCAGTGCCGCCGATGGAGACCGTCCGCAGCTTTCTCGCGACCGAGATCGGCGACGCCGCCGACCTCGAGGAAGCCCGCGACAACCTCGCGCAGTTGGCGCAGGTGAACATCCGTTCGCATCAACGGGAGCTGTGGGCGCTCGAGCGGGTCATTGCGGATCCGCCGGCTGAGCCGGGGGCTCTCGCGCACCTCGTCGCCTGGGATGCCAACTGGGTGCTCGACGACACGTCCGATGCGGCTGCGCTTCAGTTTCTTCGCGAGGTGGCGCAGATGCTGCGCGAGGTGATCGAGGCGGCGCCGCCGACCGCCGATCGTTGGCGGTCCTGGCCGCCTCAGCTTTAGACGGTGGAGCGCCCCGGGGCTCAAAGGAACCCCGGGGCGCTCGCTTACTTGGTCAGCTGTTCCAGATCTGGAAGCTGGAGATCTGGCCCGCCGGCCAGCCGGAGTTGCCGGTGATGTTCAGGCGGAAGTAGCGCTGAGTGCTCGCCGTGAAGGTGATGGTCACGGTGTTGTTGGCGGACGGGTTGAAGGTGTAGCCGGCCGAGGCCTTGAGCGTCGACCAGGTCGAACCGTTGGTGCTGCCCTGGACCGAAAGGGTCTCGGTGCGGGAGCCCCAGCCGGTCGGCAACTGCAGGACTACGCGGGAGGCGCTCTGGGCGGAGCCCAGGTCGACCTGCACCCATTGCGGGAAGGCGTTGTTGGTGCTCTCCCAATAGGTGTTCTGGTCGGCGTCGGTGACATTGCCGGACGGGTAGACGTCGTTGTGGCTGGACTCGCTGGTGGGCTTGCCGGCGGCCAGGTTGGTGCTGGTGGTGCCGGCGCCGGTGCCGGTCAGGGTGACCGCGGTGCTGGCGCCGCCGCCGGAGGCGGTGAGCGTGCCGGTGCGGGTGCCGGAGGCGGTGGGGCGGAAGGTCACGGTGGCCGTGCAGGAGGCGCCGGCCGCCAGGGACGTGCCGCAGGTGTTGGACTGGGCGTAGTCGCCGTTGACTGCCACCGCGAAGGAGGTAGCGGCGGCGTTGCCACTGTTGGTGACGGTGACCTGCTGGCCGGCGCTGGTGGTGTTCAGCGCCTGCGAACCGAAGGTGAGCGAGCCAGGGTTGGCGCTCAAGGACGGCCCGGAGGGAGACGAACCTGCGGGATAGACCCCGAGCTCGGAGATCTGGCCGGCCGGCCAGCCGGAGTTCGCCGTGATGTTGACCCGCACGTAGCGGGCGCTGGTGCCGGGCACGGTGATGCTCGCCGTGTTGCCGGACGCGGGATTGAAGGTGTAGGTGGCCGAGCCCACGGCGGTGCCGAAGCTCGAGCCGTCGGTGCTGGTCAGCACCGACAAGGTCTGGGTGCGGGTCGCCCAGGCGGAGGACGGCGGCAACTTCAAAGTCAACTTCCCGATCGCGTACGGGGAGCCGAGGTCGACCTGGAGCCACTGCGGGAACGCGCCGTTCACGCTCTCCCAATAGGTGTTCGCGTCGCCGTCCGTGGTGGTCGTGGCCGCCTGCGTCGAGTTGACCTGGGAGCTGGCGGTGGCCGGGCGGCCGGCCGCGACGTTGGTGGTGCTGCCGATCCCGCTGCCGGTGAGCGCGACCGTGACGGGGTTGTTGTTGGCGTTGCTGGACAGCGTGACGCTGCCGGTACGCGTACCCGACGTGGTGGGTTTGAAGGTGACGGTGACCGTGCAGGAAGCACCCACCGCAACCGACCCGCAGGTGTTGGATTGCGTGAAGTCACCGCTTGCGGTGACGCCGGAGACGGTCGCCGCGGTGGTGCCGGTGTTGGTGACCGTGATCGCCTGCGCGGCGCTGGTGGCGCCGACGACCGTGCCGGGGAAGGAGAGGCTCGACGGGCTGGCGGTCAGGATCGGGCCGGGCGCGACGCCGGTGCCGGAGAGCGGGATCGTGTTGGTGATGCCGGACGCCGTGACCGTGAGGTTGCCGGTGCGCGAGCCGGCTGCGGTGGGTGCGAAGCGGACGGTCACGGTGCAGGAGCCGCCGGCCGCGATGGAGCTACCGCACGTGTTGGTCTGCGAGAAGTCGCCGGTGATCGAGATCCCGCTGACCGGTGCGGCGGCGGAGCCCGAGTTGGTGACGGTGACCGCCTGCGCGGCGCTGGTCGAGCCGGTCGCGACCGTGCCGAAGCCGAGTGTCGTCGGCGAGATCGAGATCAACGAGCCGTTGTCCGGCAGGTAGGGCGGGAACGCCGGGTTCGTGACCTGGGTGCAGGCGGTCGACCCGAAGATCCCGGAGTTGCCGCCGCCGTCGGTCAGCGTGAAGCCGACGCCGCAGTTGTAGACGGCCGCCGGGCCCTGGGTGCCGGTGGCGGTGCTGTTGGAGATGGTCGCCGACCCGCCGACCTGCTCCTGCACCACGTACGAGCCGGTGTTCTGGATCGTCGCGTTGTTGATCTTGACGTTGGAGATCTGCGAGCCGGAGACGAACTGGATGGCTTCGAACGGGCTCTGCTGGATCAGGATGTTGTCGACGTTGGTCAGGCCGGTCATCGCGCCGTCGCGGGCGTCGAACCAGAGCGCGCCGACGCCGAACTGCCAGTTCGGGTCGAGGCTGCCGGACCGGATGATCGTGTTGCGCAGCACGTCGGTGCGGCCGAGGGTCGTGGACGCGAAACGCTGCGCGACGTGGATGCCGCCACCCTGGGTGAGGCCCGAGTCGATCACGCGGTTGTCGGTGACGAAGTTGTCGTGACCGCCGTAGATGGCGATGCCGTTGGCGAGGATCGGGTACTGCACGGTGTTGTGGTCGAACGAGTCGTTCGCGTCGGCCACCGCCTCCGACCAGGTCGCCAGGCCGTCGTCGCCGGTGTTGCGGATGTCCGAGTTGGTGACCTTGGAGTTGGTCACGCCCTTGTGGAAGTTGACGCCGTCGGCGGTGACGTTGCGGATCCGCATGCCCGAGAAGACGAGGTTGTCCATCGGGCCGTCCATCCAGGCGCCGACCTTGAGGTGCTCGATCCAGAGCCGATCGACGGTCGAGTTGCTCATCGCGCCGCCGACCGCGTTCACCTGCGCGCCGTCGTTGCGCTCCTGCACGTCACCGAAGATCGCGAAGTCGGCGAGGTGAACGTTCGTGCTCGCGTTGGGCGCGTCGTTTCCATAGAAGCCCGGCGCCGCGCCGACCACGGTCGAGCGCCACATGCCGGCGCCCTTGATCGTCACGTTGTTAACGGCGATATGCCCCGGCACCTTGAAAGTGCCCTCCGGAATCCACACCGTGCCGCCCGCGCCGGCCGACTGGATCGCCGAGTTGAACGCCGCGGTCGAGTCGCCCGCGCCGGTCGCATCCGCGCCCTTGCTGGTCACCGAGACCGAGCCGGACGGCTGACCGAGGGCGCCCGCGACGCTCTCGAAGTCGGCCAGGTCCACCGTGGTGGTCGTGGTGGCGGTTAACCGGAATTTGGTGCCGGCCGGATACGAGGTCGGGAAGAGCCGGTGCGCCTCGTCGTAGAAGTGGTGCGGGTTGCTGCCGGGCGAGTTGGTGAACGGATATCCGCCGTAGAACCAGCTGTACGCGTTGGTCAGGGTGAACGCCGTCGACCCGGCCCCGTTGATCGAAAAGTTGATCGGCGTCGTGTAGACCGAGCCGCCCGACGAGTCCGGGATGCTGTACCGGAACACGAACGAGTTGGTGGCGACCGGCGAGGTGAACTCGACGTACTGCCCGGAGTTGAGGGTCACCGCCTTGCGGTAGGACGCCTCCGACGGGAGCGTGTTGTAGGCCGCCGACGGACCGATGATCGTGCCGTTCGTGGTCGCGTTCTCGGCCTGAACCTCCACGTAGGGAAGTGTCGCGCCGACGCCGCCGGTGGCAGCGGCGAGGGCCGGGCTCGCGTACAGCAGAGGGCCGAGCAGCGCGGCGCCGACAAGTGCGGCGCCAAGCCTTCGTCTGGTCATTGGTGTTGCTCGCTTTCGACGGACGACCGGGGATGTCGCCCATGCCGAGGACCGCTCTGGCAGAGGGGACGCCAGACCGGGACGCATGGAGCGGGGTACCTGAGGAACTAGGCCGACCGTAACGTCCGCGACACAGTCACGCAATATCGAGACTGTTCTTTGCAAAGATTGAACTTGCGTCGGGAAAAGCAACTCAGAGGGTCGTGGTCAATCCGCCGTCCACGGTGAACTCAGCGCCGGCCCAGTGGTGCGGCCCGCGGCCGTCACCGCCGTCTGCTCGCCCGCCAGGCCAGGATCCACGGTGTTGCGCGCGGTCGAATCGTCATTTACTTGATCCGAACCCGTGGACCGGATCATCAACGAGCTCGACGACGCCCGGACCGCGGCCGGCCTGTCCAAGGCCGCCCTGGCCCGCGCGATCGGAACGAACCCGGATGCCATCCGGCGCCTGCTGACCGCGGGCCATGTGAACCCCACCCTCGGCACGCTGGCGGAGATCGCCGCCGTGTTCGGCTTCCGGATCGCGCTGGAGCCGCTGCCCGATGCCGAGCGGGAAAATCTGACTGAGCCGCTTCTGCGGGGAGAGCACGCTGACCCCACGGCACTGGCCGCCTACCTGGCGGACGTCCGCGACGGTTCCTCGTTACGGCTGGCGAGCTAGGACACCGATCTGGGGTTACGCGAGAGATATTCCTCGCCCAGCCGCCTGACGGCCTTGTAATCCGCGTCGGCGAAGACGGTGCGAAACGGCGGAAGTATCGGATCTCATGTGGGTCGTCGATCGACGGCCCGACGGGAATCGACGACGGCGCGGAGCGGGCCTCCGACGGCTTTCGCCGCCGTGATCGCCGATCGGCGAGGTCGGGAGGCATCCACGCATTTTAGATGTCCACTGTGCTGCCGACCGCCGTCTTACATCGATTCATCCGGGCGTGCTCATCTGCTATCAGCAGAAAGCTCTCGCTAGGATCGCGGCGATGGCCTCGCTCGGTTCTTTCCTGGACACCGGCGACAAGGTCGCGTCCATTGTGGGTGGGGCGGCGGCGCTGGCCGCGCTCTGGTTCGCCCGGCGCAAGCTCTTCCGGCGGCCGGCCGACTCCGGGGTGACGGCGCTGCTCGCCGCGCAGGTTGCCGACGCGCGGCAGCACCGGTACCGGTTCTTCGGGGAGCATGTGCCGGCATTGACCGACCTGTACGTGCGATCGCGCGCGACCCTCGAAGGGGACACGCCCCGCACGATCGAGGCCGGCCGGATCCTCGCCGCGCACCGGCACGCCGTGCTGCTCGGCGACGCCGGCGCGGGAAAGTCCACCTTCCTGGCGACGGTCGCCGGTGACCTCGCCGGGCGGGCGCGGGGGCGGCGCGGGCGCGGCGAGATCGCGGTGATCCTGCCCGCCTCCGATCTGGTCGGGCGGCGGCTGCCGGAAGCACTCGCCCGGGCGGCGGGACGCGACCTCGCCGTCGAGGTGCCGCCCACCCTCTTCGAGAAGGCGCCGCCGGGCGGGGTCTGGCGGGTGCTGATCGACGGACTCGACGAGGTGGTCGCGCCGGAGAGCCGGTCCGAGGTGCTGTGGCGCATCCGCGGGCTGCTCGCCGACCCCGGGCCGTACCGGATGGTCGTCACCTGCCGCCCGCTCGCCGCGGCCGAGCTGGCCGAGTTGCACGGGCCCGAGGTCGGCGTGTACGACCTGCGCCCCTTCGACCGGCGGGAGCTCGACGAGTTCGCGCATCGCTGGTTCGCGGCCCGCTTCCCCGACGACCGGCCGCGCGCCGACCGGACCGCCGGGCGTTTCCTGGCGCGGGTGGCGGGCGCCCGGCTCGGGCCGGTCGCCCGGGTGCCGCTGCTGGCCACCATCGCGGCGCTGGTGTACGAGTCGGCGGATGACCGGACGCTACCGTCGAGCCGGGCCGCCCTCTACGACCGGTTCGTCGACCACCTGCTCGACGGGCGGCGGTCGCTGGACCGCTTCCGCGAGGCGGTCGAACCGGAGCTGATCTCGCGCGGGCCTTCGGGGGCGGCGGTCGCCGCGTGGCTCTGCTCCGACATCCGCCAGCACGTGGGCGGGCTGCTGCACGCGTGCGGCGCGGCCTGGCTGGCCGATCCCGACGCGTCGCTGACCGAGGTCGCGGCATCGTGGATCGACGCTCACGCGCCGCACGGCCTCGGGCCGTCAAGCGACCGACTCGTACGGGAACTGCTGCTCGTCACCGGCGTATGCACGATGCGGCGGAACCGGGTGGTGTTCGCGCACCAGAGCTTCGCGGAGTACTTCGCCGCTTCCTTCGACGAGGCGACCTGGACGAAGTGGGTGGCCGAGCCCGCCACGCGCAGTCTCGCGGCGTTCGCGGCCGCCCGCCGGCCCGACTCGGACGCGCTGGTCGCCGGCCTGTCCGACGCGCTCGCCGCCGGCGACCTGCTCGCCGACGGGATCCCGGTGCATCCCTCGACGCGGGAGCGCGTGGTAGGGCGGCTGCTGCGCGAGGTCGCCAACGAGGGCGAGGCCGCCCCGGAGGCGTTGCGCGTCCTCGGCGAGCTGAGCCTCGACGGCGACGTCATCGAGCGGATGGCCGCCGTCGCGCGGGATCCGGACGCGTCGTCGTGGACCCGGGCGCTGGTGGCCGACCGGATCGCCGACGTGGACGTGGCGACCGGGCACGAGCTGCTACGCGCGGCCGCCGAGCACGCGGACGAGGTGGTGCGGTCCTGGATCGCGGACACGCTGCACGAGCGGGGCGGCCGGGTCGATCCGAATCTGCGGGTGCCACTGGCCGCCGACGCCGAGCCGGTCAACCGGCCGCTGGGTCCGCTGGCCCGGCAGGCGCTCACCCAGCGCCTGGCCGACGCCCGTGCCACCGAAGCCGATCGGGTGGCGGCCGCCCAGCAGCTCGCCGCCGCCGGCGACCTCGCTCCCCTGCGCGCGATGGCCGAGGCCGCCGATCTCGACCCCTACCACCGCGTCCAGCTGGCGGTCGCGTTGGCCGACATCGGCGAGCCGGGCCTGCTCCGGGAGCTCGGCGCCGGATCCGCCGGGACGCCGGCGTGGACGTACGCGGCCGCGATCCAGCTGTTCCGGCGCGATGACCCGACGGCCGGCGACGCGCTGCGCGCGGTGGTCGACCGCCGCCCGGACCTGCCGATGGCCTTCGGCGCGGCGGCCCGCTGCGCGGAGCTCGGTGACCGGGAGCCCCTGATGTGGCTCGTCAAGCACCCCGGCCCGATCCTTCTGCGGGTCGCGGCGGCGCGGCGGCTCGCGGCCCTCGGCGAACCCGAGCAGCTGCGCC
Organism: Actinoplanes sp. CA-142083; assembly: GCF_050942195.1. Classification (NCBI taxonomy): domain Bacteria; kingdom Bacillati; phylum Actinomycetota; class Actinomycetes; order Micromonosporales; family Micromonosporaceae; genus Actinoplanes; species Actinoplanes sp. CA-142083. The sequence continues at coordinate 3,302,205 of NZ_CP192076.1, read as the reverse complement.
GGCTCGTCGACGTCCCGATGCATCCCGGCATCGAGGCGATCGTGCTCGCCGATCTGGTCGAGGCCGGCGACACCACGGCCGTCCCCCGGCTCCGTCAATGGCTCGGCACCCGACAGATCCGCTCGTACCGGCAGGTCGAGCCGGCCTACCTGCTGGCGCGCCTCGGCGACGAGTGGTCGCGACACATCCTCCGCCGCCTGGCACAGCGCGGGACCATCGAGGCCGCGGTCGCGCTGTCCGCGCTGGCCGATCCCCTCGGCCCGGAACTGCTGCGGCGCACCGCCATCCAGCGCCGGCGACGGCAGCGTACGAGAATGCGGGCCGCCCGGGGGCTCACCCTCGTCGACCGGGTCGCCGGTCGCCGACTGCTGGCCGAGCTGGCCGCGCCCGGGTCCCGCGCCAGCCTGCGGTTGCGCGCGGCCACCGTCGCACTGAGCGCGGCGGGCACAGCCGATCCGCTGTACGACCTCGCCGTCGAGGCGACCGCGCCGGCCCGGTTGCGGGCCGACGCGATCGACCGGCTGGCCAGTTTCCGGGCCGATTCCGGACTCCTGCCGGACGAATTGATCGCCGCTGTCGCGGAGCTGACGGCCGCCGGGGCGGCGCCGGACCGGGTACGGGCCGCGGCCGCGCGCATGCTGCCGAAGGCGGCGGCCATCGCGCTGCTGACCTCGATCGCCGACACCACCGCGGAGCCGGCCGACAGGGTCGCCGCGATCGACACGCTCGACCTGATCGACGGCTACGGCGCGGGCGAGTCGTTCGGGCGGCTGCTGCGGGACCGGCGGATCGGGCGCGTCCGCCGCCGTTACCTGATGATCCGCTACAGCGACCTGCTGTCCGACGCCGACAGCGCGGCCGTCGAAGAGCGGGTCGGTTCCTCCTACCTTCGCGGCGTCGTCGTGGCGGCGATCCGCGGCCCGGAATGGGCGCTCAGTGGTCGGCGCGACGCCAGCGCGACTTGACGGCGCCCTGGATCGGGCCAGCCAGGAACATCAGCAGAAAGGCCCAGAAGTTGATCGTCTCGGCGAAGACCGAGCCGATGACGGTGGCGACCAGCTCGGTGCCGAACGCCACCGCCGAGCCGAGCACCTGCTCGCGGGTCACCGGCGTCCGGTCCTCGCTGAGCTCCGGATGCCGGTGGGCGTACCAGCCGAGCATCAGCAGCGACCCGCTGGCCAGGCACAACGCGCCGCCGTAGAGCGCGACGGTGCCTGCGGTCGGCCGGTACGCGGTGATGAGCGCCGTCGGGATCGGCAGAAGCACGATGGCGAACGTCCAGAGCAGGCTCCACCGCACGACCCATGTCCGCAGCAGCTGTACGTGCCGGAAGAGGTTGTGGTGCGCCCACCAGAGCCGGAAGATCACCGCGAAGCTCAGCGCGAACGCCCCGAACTGGCCGACGTGGTGGTGCACGAACTCGCCGAAGCTCTCTTCGCCGGCGGCCTCCGAGACGCTTTCCATGAGCGGCAGGATGAGCAGGGTGATCGCGATGGCCGCCACGGCGTCGGTGAAGAAGACCAGGCGCTCGGACGAGGAAGATTCACTACTCACCGCGACAGTATGTCCCGGGTCGCTGTCACAGATCCGGCCGCCGTCCGGTCGAAAGGGGCATGACCAACCTTCCGATTCGGCGCGTCACCACGGACCTGCTCGAGGTGGCCTACCACGAGGCGGGCCCCGCCGACGGGCGGCCGGTGGTCCTCCTGCACGGTTTCCCCTACGACATCCACAGCTACGCCGAGGTGGCCCCGCTGCTCGCGAACGGCGGCTTCCGGGTGATCGTGCCCTACCTGCGCGGGCACGGCCCGACCCGCTTCCTCAGCCCGGCCACGCCGCGCTCGGGGCAGCAGGCCGCGCTCGGCGCCGACGTCATCGCCCTGCTCGACGCCCTGCGGATCCCGAGCGCGATCCTCGCCGGCTACGACTGGGGTGGCCGGGCCGCCTGCGTCGCCGCGGCCCTGCACCCGTCACGTGTCGCGGGGCTCGTTTCCGTCAACGGCTACCTGATCCAGGACATCGCCGCCTCGTCGAACCCGCTGCCGGCCGAGCTCGAGGCCGGATTCTGGTACTTCTTCTACTTCCTCACCGAGCGCGGCCGGGCCGGGCTGACGGCCAACCGGCGCGAGATCGCCAAGGTGATCTGGCGGCGGAACTCCCCCAAGTGGACCTTCGGGGACGCCGAGCTCGACCGGGCGGCGGCCGCGTTCGACAACCCGGACTACGTGGACGTCGTCATCCACTCGTACCGTCATCGGCTCGGCCGTGCCCTCGGAGCGCAAGAATATGCAGCGGCGGAAGCCGCGCTCGCGCAGTTGCCGCCGATCGGCGTGCCCACCGTGACCCTCGACGGCACCGCCGACGGCAACTTCCCGGCGACCGACGGCAGCGCGGGTGCGGCCCATTTCTTCGGCCGCCGCGTGCACCGCCAGGTTCACGACGCGGGCCACAACCTTCCGCAGGAGGCGCCGGAGGCGTTCGCCGACGCGATCCGCGAGGTGGCCCGATGACCGCGACGGTCGCCGTGGAAGAGGGTCTGACCAGCCGCAGCGCCGTGGGCCGGTGGGTCCTCGCGGCGTGCATCGGCGGCTCGGTGATCACCCAGGTCGACGCCAACGCCGTCGGGATCGCCCTGCCCGCGATCGGCCGCGACTTCCAGACCGACCTGGCGCCGCTGCAGTGGGTGTTCACCGCCTACACGCTGACGCTGGCCGGTCTGCTGCTGGTGGCCGGCGCGCTCGGCGACCGCTACGGCCGCCGCCGGATCTTCACGATCGGCGTGTACTGGTTCGCGGTCGCCTCGGTGCTGAGCAGCATCGCGCCGACCTCGGAGACGCTGATCGCCTGCCGCGCGCTGCAAGGTGTCGGCGCGGCCCTGCTCACGCCGGGCAGCCTCGCGATCCTGGAGGCGTCGTTCGCCCCGGGCGAGCGGGCCAAGGCGATCGGCGCGTGGTCGGGGCTGAGCGGCGTGGCCGGCGCGCTCGGGCCGTTCCTCGGCGGCTGGCTCGTGCAGTCCGCGTCCTGGCGGTTCATCTTTCTCGTCAACATCCCGATCGCGCTGGCCGTCGGCATCATCGCCCGCCGCTACGTGCCCGAGTCGCGCGACCCGAACGCCACCGGCCGCGTCGACCTGACCGGCGGCGTGCTGGTCACGCTGGGGCTGGTCGGGCTCACGTACGGCCTGATCCAGGGCGGTGACGGCTGGGTCGCGATCATCGCCGGCGCCGCGCTGCTGGTCGCGTTCGTCGCCTGGGAACGCCGCGCGCGACAGCCGATCCTGCCGCTGCACCTGTTCGCGTCCACCCGGTTCACCGCCGCCAACGTGGTGACCTTCGCGGTCTACGCCGCGCTCGGCGGCGCGCTGTTCCTGCTGCCGATCGCGCTGCAGCAGGTCTCCGGCTACTCGCCGATCCAGGCCGGGCTCACGCTGCTGCCGGTGACCGTGCTGATGCTGCTGCTCTCGTCCCGCTCCGGTGCCCTCGCGGCCCGGATCGGCCCGCGCCTGCAGATGAGCCTCGGGCCGATCCTGGTCGGCCTCGGCCTGGCCCTGTTCACCCGGATCGACGAGAGCGGCGACTACCTCACCCAGGTCTTCCCGGCCGTCACCGTGCTCGGCCTCGGCCTGGCCACGACCGTGGCGCCGCTGACCTCGACGGTGCTGGGCGCGGTTCCTTCCGAGCACGCGGGTGTGGCCTCGGCGGTCAACAACGACGTGGCCCGCGCCGCGGCGCTGATCGCGGTCGCGGTGCTACCGGCCGCCGCGGGGCTCACCGGGGACGCCTATCTGGAGCCCGCGAAGTTCTCCAGCGGCTTCCACACCGCCTCGATGATCTGCGCGATCCTGTGCGTGCTGGCCGGCGGCCTCGCCGCGGTCACGATCGGCAACCACCGCTCGCGCCGGCAGAAGATCCACCCGCCGCACGCCGCCCTGGACACGCCGGCGCCCCGGGTCAGCGAATAGGGCCGGTCGTGCCGCGGACGACGAGACGCGGGGGGACGACGATCTCGCGGTGATCGACCGGGTTGTCCTCGACCCGGTCGATCGCGCGAGCCACGGCCAGCCTGGTCAGGGTGGCGGTGTCCTGGGCGACCGTGGTCAGGTCGATGTGGGCGAGGCGGGCCAGATAGCTGTCGTCGTATCCGACGACGCTCAGGTCGCCCGGGACCGCGACCCGCGCCCGGGTCAGCACGTCGAGGACGCCGGTCGCGCAGCGGTCGTTGAAGACGGTGACGGCGGTCGGCGGGTCGTCGAGGAGCTGCCGGGCCGCCGCCGCGCCGTCCTCCTCGGTCAGGCCGCCGCGGATGAAGCGCTCCTCGTCGGACAGGCCGTGGCGGCTCATCGCGGCCCGGTATCCGCGGCGGCGCTCGGCGGCGCCGGCGGCACGGCCGCCGTCGATGTGGGCGATCCGGCGATGGCCGAGACCGGCCAGGTGGTCGACCGCCAGGTGGAGGCCGCCGGCGTCGTTGTTGCGGATGACGTCGGCCCCGGACGCCCGTACGTCACGGGCCAGGACGACCACCGGCATCCGCTCGGCGAGCCGTCCCAGGGCGGCGGCCGTGGACTGCGGCGCGAGCAGGATCAGCGCCTCGCAGCGGTCCTGCAGCAGGCCGGTGACCGCCTCCCGCTCGTCGCGATCGGGGGTGACGGCGCTCAGCGCCAGCTCGTAGCCGGTCTCGCGGGCGGCCTTGTACAGGTCGGTCACCAGGTCGGCGTGGAAGGCGTGCTGAATGCCGAAGACGACGCCGAGCAGCTTGGTGCGACCGCTGCGCAGCAGCCGCGCGCGGCTGTCGGGGTGGTAGCCCAACTCGTCGGCCGCCTCGAGCACACGGCGGCGGGTCTCGGCGCCCGCACCGGGCTCGTCGCGCATGACCAGCGACACCAGCGACTTGGAGACCCCTGCCCGGGCGGCCACATCGGACAGCGTCGGCCTGCGTTCCTCTCGCACGGGAATAAGCGTAGTGACAAATACTGGAACGTTCCAGTCCTCACCTTGACGCCGCCGGCACCAGAACGCAGCCTCGTTCGTATGGAACGTTCCAGTAGATTCGCGCTGATCGGCTCGGGCCGGATGGGTTCCTTCCACGGCCGCACCCTGAGCCAACGCCTGCCGGGCGCCAGCCTCGTAGCGGTCGCGGACCCCGCCCCCGGCGCCGGCGACCTGGGCGCCTCCCGGGTCTACACCGACCCGGCCCAGGTCTGGGCCGACTCCGAGATCGACGCCGTGGTCATCGCCGCGCCCGCCCGCTTCCACACCGAGCTGATCGTCGCCGCCGCCGCGGCCGGAAAGCACGTCTTCTGCGAGAAGCCGATGGCCCTGACCCTGACCGACGCCGACCGCGCCATCGACGCCTGCCGCACCGCCGGCGTGCACCTGCAGATCGGCTTCAACCGCCGCTTCGCCCCCGACTGGGCCGCCGCCCGCGCCCTGATCGACGCGGGAAGCGTCGGCACCCCGCGGCTGCTGCGCTCGCTGACCCGCGACCCGGGCGGCTTCGACCCGTCCCGCGTGGCCCCCGGCACGATCTTCCTGGAGACCCTGATCCACGACTTCGACACGCTGCGCTTCCTCAACCCCGCTGCGTCCGCCGTCGAGGTCTACGCCACGGCGGACGCCCTGGTGGAACCCGCTTGGCGCGACCGCGGCCTGCTCGACACGGCCGTCGTCACCGTCCGCTTCGACAACGGCGCGATCGGCATCGCGGAGGCCTGCTTCGAGGCGAGCTACGGCTATGACGTACGCGGTGAAGTGCTCGGCGCCGCGGGGATGGCCACCATGGGCGACGGCCGCCGCACCGGCATGACCTTCTCGGGCGCGGACGGCCGCACCGTGGAGACTTCCCGCAGCGACCAGGAGCTGTTCGGCATGGCCTACGCCGCCGAACTGGCCGCCTTCGCCGAGTCGATCCGCACCGGCGTCCCGCCCGCCGTGACCGGCGAGGACGGCCGGGCCGCGCTGGCCATCGCCCTGGCCGCCGCCGAATCGGCGAGCACCGGCAGGCCGGCGGCGGTGGCGAAATGAGGCTCGCCGCCTGCGCCGAGATGCTCTTCCTCGATCTGCCGTTCGCCGAGCGCGTCAGCCGCATCGCCGCGGACGGCTTCGAGGTCGAGATCTGGAACTGGCACACCAAGGACCTCGACGCCCTCGCCAAGACCGGCGCCACCATCTCCTCGATGACCGGCTACCTGGCCGAACTGGGCGAGCGCGCCGGCCGCGTCTTCACCCTGGAGAACCTCAACCTCGTCGACCACCCCGGCACGCCGTTCTGGCGGGCGGCGGACACCATCGCGCTGGTCGAGGCGGTCGGCAGCCCGCACCTGCGGCTCAACCTCGACCTCTACCACGCCCAGATCGGCGAGGGAGACCTGATCCGCCTGGTCGAGAGGGCGCTGCCGCTGATCGGCGAGATCCAGGTCGCCGACGTGCCCACCCGTCAGGAGCCGGGCACCGGCGAGATCCACTACCCCGCGATCGCCCGTGCCCTCCGCCGCCTGAACTACGACGGCGTCGTCGCACTCGAAGCCTGGGCGTCCGGCGACTCCGAGCTCGCTCTTCAACGCTTCCGGGACGCGTTCACCGGCTCCGGAGGGTGACCCGGTCGAGGGCGATCGTGCCGCCGTCCAGCCGGAGGCCGAAGGCCGGCGACCCCTGCGGACTCACCGGCGCGGTGTGAATGAGCGCCCACTTCCCGTCGTGTTCGGCCCAGGTCATCAGCTTGCCCCACTGAGACAGCACCGCGAATCGATCATCCGGCGACCAGCGGAACGCGGCGCAGCAGCCGCCGGTCGACGACGGCTGGGAGACGCCGCCAGCCTGCACGTCCACGCCCGACGAACCGAAGTGGTTGTTGTACCAGGCCAGGGCGTTGTCCCGGTCGCCGGCGGAGAAGCCCAGGAACAGGCTGTCCTCGGGCGACGCGCCGGAGAAGCGGGCCGGCTCGACGATCACCGCCTCGCCCGCGGCGGGGGCGGCCAGCACGGCGAAGGCTCGGGCGTCGGCGGACGCGGTGAGCAGGCCATCGGCGACCGCGAGGCGGGGCGACGGCTCGGCCGCGGGGTGGTCGATCCGGTACGACGCCAGCCGGTCGGCCGAGAAGTCGTCGTCCCACGTCACCGTCGGGTAATTCGCCGGGTCGAACTGGTAGCGGGTGGGCAGCAGCGCGCTCGTCACCCCGCCGGCCGACCAGGCCAGCAGCCGGATCGGCAGCCCAGCCGTGGGGTCCGCGCCGGCCGGGACCGAAACCTGCCACGTGGAGGCGCCGAGCTGGCGGGCCGTCCAGCCGCGCGGCACCTGAAGGCTCGTCCTCGTGACGGGTCCGGTGATGCGAGCCTGCACGGCGACCGTCTTGCCGGCGTCGACGGCGAGGCTCGGCGTCGTGAAGCCGGCCGTCACCCGCGGATCCGGCTGCCGCCACGACTGCAGCGCGGTGATCCCGACCGCTCCTCCGTCAGCCCGCGACATCACGACCCGCAGCCGATCGGTCGTAAGCGGTGGCGAGATCCGAATCCGATTGAGGGCGCGGGCCACCGGCGTGACCGGGTCGCGCGTTTGGCCGGTCACCTCGAGCCAGGCGCCCGAGGCGTCCTGGTACTGCAGCGCATACGAGTCCGGCACCCGTACGCCGCCGCCGTCGTCGTAGAAATCGATCTTCACATCCGAGACCACAGTGGCCGCCCCGAAGTCGACCGCCAGCCAGTCGCTGCGATTCGGCGAGCCGTAGCTCGTCCAGCGCGTCGACGGCACGTCCAGGTGGAAGTCCTGGCCGTCGATCGCGTTCGCCGGGGTGTCGCCGTGCCAGGTGTAGGAGGCCGTCGCCAGCGGATAGCCGGTCTCGGTCACGTTCGCCGCGTCGTCGACGAGCTCGGGCTGCGAAGCGCGGTCAACCAGAGACACCGGGACCGTCACATCGCCCAGCGTCGCGCGACGCAGTTTCACGACGCCGTCGATCAAAACCTGAAAACCACTGCCCTTCCCGTACGCGCTGCCGTCGCGATCCCAGAGAATCGTGAGGTCATGGCCGTGATACGCGAGATTCTCCACCGCGAAACGCGACCAGTCGGCCGGCACGAGCGGCGCGATGCGGATCGAGTCTCCGGCTTGAGGGCGAATCCCGAGTAACCCCGACAACACCAGATCCGTGAACGTCGAGTGGTTGTAGTCCTCGCTGTGCCCGGCGCCGTCGTAGATCCAGCGATCCTCGTCGGGGTGGTGCGCCTCGGCGACGTACGGCCGGCCGTTCTTGCGCTGCGTCAAGGCGTACCCGTGAAGGATCTTGATGTAGTCGTTGACGCTCACATAGGACTGCGCCGGGTAGTCGAGCAGCTGATTCGCCAGCGCCGTCAGCGTTTGGCTCGTCGCGAACGGCCAGGACGGCCCATCCCAGCGGCAGCAACCAGTCAGCGCGTCGTGCATGAACCAGGGGCTGCGCCGCTCGGTGGTCGTCGGGCCGAAGGTGGCCGCGAATCCCTGCGGGTCGGTCAGCTGCGCCCAGGCGACCGCATCGGCGGCCGGCGGCATGTGGAAGTACCACGGGACGAAGCCGATCTCCTCCCGGTCGGCGATGACGCGACCGTCGAGCATCACGTGCTTGTAGAAGTCGCCGTTCCAGAGCGCCTTCTCCGTGGCGGAGCGCAGCCGGGCGGCCTCGGCGTCGTACTGCGCCGCCACGGAAGTCAATCCGGCCTTGCGGGCGACCGCGGCCAGCGCTTTCGCGTCGCCGTACTGATAAGCATTGATCGTCGGCCGATAGCCGTCGCCGCCGTGATAGGGGTCGGAGCCCTGATACGAGCTCGCGGTGAACTCCATCGCATCCCACACCGGCGTCTGCCAGTACAGGCCTTTCGCGCTGTCGAAGTTGGTGGCCTTCCACCCCTCGTACTGTTTGCGCAGCGCCGGCAAGCGATCGGTGAGAAACTTCCAGTCCCCGCTGACCGAGGCCCGGGCCACCGCCGCGTCCACGGCCCAGAACGAATACTGGTGCGCCCAGTCGGTGGTGTTCTTGTTGAGATCCTCGGTGGCCGGCTTCGCCCCCGACCCCGATCCGGTCAGCCAGTAGTCGAGGTAGTCGTCGAGGTAGCGCTGGTCGCGCAGCCACCGGCCCTCGTAGATGTGATGCCCGGCCGCCGCGTCGATCCCGCCGAACGGCGCCGAGTAACCGACCGGCCCGAGGAACTCCGAGACGATCCAGCCGTCGGTGGGACCGGTGTACTTGAGCGCCTCCTTGAAGGTGCGCCACCGGTAGTAGTAGGTGTCGCGGATCGCCGCGTCCGGCACGTCCACGAACGGGATGTTCGCCTCGTACCACGCCTTGTCCGGCGTGTCCCCGAGCAGCGCCGCGTGGTCGAGCAAAGGCGCCTCGCGCAGGGGAACGCCCATTAACGTCGCGACGAGGGCAGCAACCATTCCCACTCGTGCAAACATCACCGCACACCTCCTGCACAGATCCAAACATCGAAATCCGTCAAGAGTCAACGAGAGGTGCCCCTTCGGGAAGGAGTTCGTCGCGGTCAGACCAACCCGGCCTGGTGGGCGACGATCGCGGCCTGCACCCGGTTGCGCACGTCCAGCTTGATCAGGATGGAGCTGACGTGCGCCTTGACGGTCCCCTCGACCAGGTGCAGCGTCTTGCCGATCTCGGCGTTGGAGTCCCCGGCGCCGATCAGCGCCAGCACTTCCCGCTCGCGGTCGGTCAGCGCGCCGATCCGCTTGCGGGCCCGTGCCGCGCCGGCCCGGCCCACGTCGCTGTAGCCGTCGATCACCCGCCGCGCGATCATCGGCGACAGGAACGCCGCCCCGCCGGCGACCGCGTGCACGGCGCCGATCAGCTCCCGTGGGTCGGACGCCTTGAGCAGGAACCCGGCCGCCCCGCCCGCGAGCGCCCGCCCGATGTACTCGTCATCGCCGAAGGTGGTCAGGATGACCACGGCGGTGCCCGGCGCCACCGCGCCGATCTCCTCGGCCGCCTGTAGCCCGTCCAGCCCCGGCATCCGGATGTCCAGCAGCACGACATCGGGCCGATGCGCCCGCACCGCCTCCACGGCCGCATGCCCGTCCGCCGCCTCCGCGACCACCTCGATGCCGTCATCGGAGCCCAGAATCGCCCGCACCCCGCCCCGGACCATCGCCTCGTCATCGGCAATCAAGACTCGAACCGGCACGTCACGCCCTCTCCAGCCGATCCTTGCTGACCAGGACGCCGGCGGCGAAGCACAACCGGTAGACCTGGGCCTCGAGGTCGGTCAGCGCCGCCCCGGCGTGGTAGTAGCGGCACGTCGATCCCGCCGGTGGCGCCGGCTCGGCGATCAACCGGAAGCGCTGCGTGGTCTCTGGCGGCAGCAGCGGCTCCACCTGAGCCTGCGGCTGCCCGACCCGCAGCGCGGCGTATCGCCCGTCGGCGAGCCCGGTGCGCCGGACCGTCGCCACCTGCCCGGCGACCAAGGCCGCGAAGAGCGCGAGCACCACGCCGACCGGCAGCGCCGCGGTCTGGAGCAGCCGGCGCCGGGTGATCCGCCGGCTGACTGCCACGTCGAAGGAGACTGGCGGTACTGGCGCGGAACCGGCCGGCAGCGTGGCACTCACGAGCCAGCCGCCGCCCGGCCGCGACCCGGCCGCCAGTTGCCCGCCCACCAGCCGGACCCGCTCGTCCAGCCCGATCAGCCCCTGCCCACCGCCAGGGCGGCCGCGCGGCGCAACGCTCTCCTCGTTCGTCACCTCGATCCGGTCCTCCGCGATGGTCACGACCACCGCGGCGCCCGGAGCGTGCCGCGCCGCGTTGGTCAATGCCTCCCGCACCACCCGATGCGCGGCCTGCCGGGTCATCGGCGGCCACTGCGGGGCCGCGCCCTCGTGCACGAGCCGGACCGGCATCCCGGCCGCCGCCGACCGCGCCAGCAGGTCCTCGATGCTCTCGTCGGGCGGCACCTGACCGGCCGCCGCGTCGGAGCTGCCCACCACCCGTACGAGATCATGCAAGCGCTCGGTCGCACGGACCGCATGTGATCGCAGCTCGCCGGCGGTCTTGCGCTGTGCGTCGCTCAGGCCCGCGCCGACCTCGAGGGCGCCCGAATGCAGCGCGATCAGAGCCAGCTCGTGCCCGATGGTGTCGTGCATGTCCTGGGCGATCCGGGCCCTCTCGCGCAACCGCGCCTGCCCGGCCACGATCTCGTGCTCGCGCTCCCGCCGCTCGGCGTTCAACCGCTGGTAGCGCCCGGCCCACCAGGGCAGCACCGCCGCGAACAGCTCGACCAGCGCCATCGTCGACCACGCCGAGATCGGGTCGCCGGTCCGCGCGAAGGCCAGCGCCAGCCCGGCGACCGCGACGGCGCCGAAGACTCCGACCGCCTGCGCCAGCGATGCCAGCCGGCGGCCGGCCGCGTAGGCGAGCACGACCATCACGAACGGCGCCCACCCGGTGCTCACCGGGAGCAGGTTCCCCAGCGCCAGCCCGGCCGCGACGACCAGCGTGAACAGCCACATCGGCTCACGATACAAAGCCGCCGGCCGCGCCCGCCCCTGTCGAAAGTAAGGGTTCGCCCCCGTCGACGGACCGATGTCCGCATTCGCACGCGAACCTAGGTTCACTTCCATGATTACGGCAACGAAACTGGCGAAGAGGTACGGCGATCGGGCCGCCGTCGACGACCTCTCGTTCGAGGTGACGCCCGGGACGGTGACCGGGTTCCTCGGCCCGAACGGCGCCGGCAAGTCCACCACCATGCGGCTGATGCTCGGCCTCGACCACGGCGAGGGCGCGACGCTGTTCGACGGCCGCCGGTTCACCACGATCCGGCACCCGATGCGGGAGATCGGCGCGGTGCTCGAGGCGCGCGCTTTCCACCCGACCCGCAGCGCCCGCAACCACCTGCGCATGCTCGCGGCCGGCAGCGGCATCGGCTACGCCCGGGTCGACGAGGTCCTCGAGATGGTCGGCCTGGCCGACGTGGCGCGGCACAAGCCGAAAAGTTTCTCGCTCGGCATGGGGCAGCGGCTCGGCCTGGCACAGGCCATGCTCGGCGATCCCGGCACGCTGATCCTCGACGAGCCCGCGAACGGCCTGGACCCGCACGGCATCTTGTGGTTACGCGACATTCTCAAGTCCCTGGCCGCCGAGGGACGCACGGTTTTCGTCTCCAGCCACCTGCTGCCCGAGATGGCGCTGATGGCCGACCGGCTGGTGGTGATCGGGCGCGGCCGGATGATCTACCACGGCGATGTGGACGGTTTCGTGCGCGAGTTCACCCGCTCGACCGTCGTCGTGCGCAGCCCCCGGCTTTCCGAACTCGCGGCGGCGCTCGACGGCGAGGACGTCGCATTCGAGGACGGCGCGCTGCGAGTTTCCGGTGTCGAGGCGTCCGAGGTCGGTGAGGCCGCGTTCCGCGCCGGGATCGTCCTGCACGAGCTGACCACCGAGACGGCCTCGCTCGAGGCCGCGTTCATGACCGCCACGGGAGACGACACGCTATGAGCGAGGCCCTGCGCTACGAGATCGTGCGACTGCGCACCCTGCGGTCAAGTTACTGGCTGTTCGCATCGGGGCTTGCGCTGAGTGCTCTGGCTTCGCTGCTTTTCGCGTACGGGTCGCGCACGCTCCCGCTGAGCGCCGAGATCGTCGCCGACGTGGCCACGGCCGGCGGCGCCTCGCTCCCGATCCCGTTGCTGGCCGCGTTCGTCGCCGCGATCGGGATCCTCGCCACCGGCCACGACTACCGCTACGGAACGATCCAGCCGACGCTCACCGCGATGCCGCAACGAACCCCGCTGCTTTTCGCGAAAGTTCTGGTCGTCGGCGCCACCGCTGTCGTGGCCGCGATCGCCTCGCTGGCCCTGAACCTCGTGGCCGGAATCCTGGTGTGGCACCGTTTCCCCGACCTGTCCGAGCCGCCGCTGGGCCAGATCCTGATCGGGTACGTGCTGCTCACGCTGCTCTGGTCGGTGCTCGGCGTGGCGCTGGGCCAGCTCTTCCGGGGCGTGCCCGGCCCGCTGGTGGTGATCCTGGCCGTCCCGATGCTGGTCGAGCAGGTGATCCTGCGCCTGCAGTTCGTCCCGTCGTTCCACTGGGTGGCCCCGTACGCCAGGTTTCTGCCGTTCACCGCGGGCATGCAGCTAGTGACTTTCGCGGGCGAGGCGTCCGGCGGCAGCGCCACCGAGCTGACCATGCTCGCCCGCTGGCCATCGGCCGCCGTGTTCGCCGCATTTACCGCCTTTGCCCTGCTCACAGCACTGATCATGTTCAACCGAAGAGACGCGTGACCCATCGAAACATTTGCAATAATGTTCACGCCGTGGCAGAACTCGAGCAGTTCGGTTACAGGCAGGAGCTCAGCCGATCGCTGAGCTTCACCGACCTGCTGATCTACGGTCTGATCTTCATGGTGCCGATCGCGCCATTCGGGATCTTCGGAAGCGTCTACAGCGGCTCCGGCGGGATGGTCGCGCTCGCGTACGTCATCGGCATGATCGCGATGATGTTCACGGCGCTGTCCTACGCCCAGATGGTCCGTGCCTTTCCCATGGCCGGCTCGGTCTACAGCTACGCGGGGCGCGGCATCGCGCCTCCCGTCGGCTTCCTGGCGGGCTGGGTGATCCTGCTCGACTACGTGCTGGTCCCCGGCCTGCTCTACCTCGTCGCCAGCGTGGCCATGCACTCGCTGGTGCCGGGGATACCGGTCTGGCTGTGGCTGGTCGCGTTCGTCCTGCTCAACACCGTCGTCAACTATCTCGGCATCCAGATGACCGCCCGGGTCAACAAGCTGATGCTGGTCGCCGAGCTGATCGTCCTCGCGATCTTCCTGGTCGTCGGCCTCTGGGCCCTGTTCTCCGGAAAGGTCCACGTCGGCAACTTCTGGTCGCCCCTGTTCAACGCCGACACTTTCGAATGGTCGGTCGTCTTCGGCGCGGTATCGATCGCGGTCCTTTCGTTCCTCGGCTTCGACGGCATCTCGATGCTCGCCGAGGAAAGCCGCGAGGAGGCACGCCAGATCGGCCGCGCGATGGTCGGCGCCCTTCTGCTGGCGGGCACCCTGTTCATCGTGCAGACCTGGGTGGCTGCTCTGCTCGTACCCGATGCTCCTGGTCTTTTGGAAAATGGCGACCCGGAGGGGACGGCTTTCTATGACGCGGCGCGTGCGGCCGGCGGCGGATGGCTGGCCAACCTGACCGCATTGGCCACGGCGATCGCCTGGGGTTTCGCCAACTCGCTGGTCGCGCAGGCGGCCACCAGCCGGCTTCTCTACGCGATGGCCCGCGACCGTCAGATGCCGCGTTTCCTCGCGAAAATCAACGAGCGCCATAAGGTTCCCGCCAACGCCACGCTGCTGGTCGCCGCGGTTTCCCTGGCGCTCGGCCTCTACATGGCGAGCCGCGACGACGGCATTTCGTTGCTCTCCACGCTGGTGAATTTCGGCGCGATGACCGCTTTCCTGGCGCTGCACGTCGCCGTGGTGGTGCATTATGTGGTGCGGCAGCACAGCCGCGATTGGCTGCGGCACCTGGCCGTGCCGGTGATCGGCTTCCTGATCCTGCTCTACGTGGTCATCAACGCCGACATCGCCGCGCAGACGCTCGGATTCATCTGGCTGGGCATCGGTGTGATAGTGCTGATTTCGTTCTACGTCAGCGGCCGGCGCCCGCAACTGGCCGGCCTTACCTCGGAGAGCGAGTCGTCATCGTGAAGTACAAGCCCGACATTTCAGAATTGTCGTATACGTTTGGTGGACGGGAGCCGGTTCGCAGCGTCAAGCCGGGCACCATTCTGGAGCTGTACACCGAGGACTGTTTCGGCGGCCGCGTGCAGGATGTCACCGACCTCCCCTCGGTGGTTTGCGAGTTCCCCTATCTCAATCCGGTGACCGGCCCGTTCTTCGTCGAGGGCGCCGAGCCCGGCGACACCCTCGCGGTGCATTTCGTCTCCATCACGCCCGCGCGGGACTGGGCGGTTTCGTCGACCTTTCCGCATTTCGGCGCGCTGACCGGCACCCACACCACGGCCACTTTGCATCCGCCGCTCGACGAGGTGGTCTGGCGCTACGACGTGGACGTCGACGCCGGCTCGGTGCGCTATCACGCCCGGCGCGGCGACTTCAGCATGGAGCTTCCTTTGGACCCCATGCACGGTACGGCGGGAGTGGCGCCGGCCGCGTTCGAGTCGAGAATGACGATCGTCCCCGACGTGCACGGCGGCAACATGGACACCCCGGAACTGCGCGCCGGCACCACCGCCTATTTCGGCGTCAACGTTCCCGGCGCCCTTTTCGCGCTCGGCGACGGCCATTGCCGCCAAGGCGACGGCGAGGTTTGCGGCACCGCCGTCGAGGCAGCGATGAACACGGTCGTGATCCTCGATGTCATCAAGGGCGCCGCCACCCCCACCCCGCGTTTCGAAACCGACGATTCCCTGATGTCGGCCGGCTCCGCGCGCCCACTCGAGGACGCGTACCGCATGAGCCAGCACGACCTGATCACCTGGACCGCCGGAATGACCGGACTCGATACCCTCGACGCCTACCAACTGATCAGCCAGGCCGGCACCGCCCCGGTCGGCAACGTCTGCGATCCGAACTACACGATGCTGGCGAAAGTCCAGAAGAAATACCTCGGTGGCGTCAACGCCTACGAAGGCATGCACGCCCGCCTCCGTCAGACAGCAGCCGAAGCCAACCGTTAGGTCGACGCCGAGGTAGCAACGAGCGCCGTTGGGCGTATGCGCGGCCGGTCTCCAGGGCTGGTGGCCGGCCGCGCATACCAGCCCGCACCGGCCCGCCTGGAGCTCCGTCGTGCCGAAGAGGGACCCGCTGCTGCTCGGCGCCGTCGCCGCCCTTTCCACGCTGGCCCTCGCCGTCGCCGCGCTGGCAAGTTTCTACCCACATGCGCAAGGCGCGACGACGCCAACGGCGCAGCCGAAAGCGGCCGGCCTGAACACCCCCGTCCCGGACGGAAAACTCGAGTACACCGTCACCCGCGTCTCGTGCGGCAGCAGAACCCTGATCAGCGGCCCGATCATGCGCCGCGCCCGAGGCGAATACTGCCTCGTACGGCTGACGGTCAAGAACCTCGGAACCGAGGCGCAAACTTTCGGCGACGGCTCCCCCACAGCATGGGATGTGAAGAACATCGCCCACGCCAACGACGAAAGCGCCGAGTCCCCCGTCAACGTCGACGTCCAGGCATTCCTGGAGCCGATCGGCCCGGGAAGCACGGCACGGGGAACGCTGGTTTTCGACGTACCGATAGGCACGAAACTCGCCGCCGTCGAGCTGCGCGACTCGTTCCTCTCCGCCGGCGTGAAGGTCCGGCTGCGCTAACCCTTCTCCAGGCTCGGCATCAGCCCGAGCACGCGGACGGTCCGCGAGCCGACGGTCACGGCCGGCCGCTCCGCCGCGACCGGGTAGACCAGCGTGCACTCGGTGAGACCGAGCCGCTCGCAGTAGGTCACCATCTGGTAGACGTCGGCCCGGTCCGGCGCGTGGTCCGGCCATTTGTACTTGGCGTCGTAGAGCGCGACGAGCCGGCCGCCGTCCCAGACGGTCGCATCGGCCTCCGCCTTCTGCCCGTCGTTCGTGAGCGGAAAGGCATACGGGGCGCGCACGTCGTGATGCGGCCACGTTCGCCGCAGCCACTGCGCCACATAGGCTTCCCAGACCTTCGGCATGTGGAAAAGAAGGGATCCACCGGCAAGACCCGCGGACGTCGGCGCCAGCGATTGGGACCGCAATATGGTCTCGGCGAGCGCCAGCGCCTGCCGGTAGTGCGTCGTGAGGTTCGTCAGGCGGATCCGCCCGACGTCCTCGGCCCGCCACGAGCGGCGCGAGACCCGGTGAAACGCCGGTCCGAGGGCCGCGATACGCACCGCGGCGTCCCGGTCGAGCGGGACGTGGGTAAGAACGTCGAGGGCCGCCGCGAGCGCCTGGTTCTCCCGGATGTCGACCGTGAGACGCCGGGCGATGGTGGCGAGCCGGTCCGGGCGCGCCCCCAGCTTGCCGACGTGATGTGCGACGTCGAGCCGGCCCGGGTAGGGCGGCCGCTCGTGGCGCACCGGCTCGTACCCCTTGGCCAGGCCACGGCCGACCAAATGCTCGACCTCGCGGGCGTACGCGATGGCGATGGCGTCGATGAGGAAGTGGCGTGCGGCGGCATCCACCGGCAGCGTGTCCGCGCGAACGGGCCGGCGCCCCGACTGCCGGATGAGCTGCACGACGTCGCTCAGCGGAAAGCGGCTCCGGAAGTCGATCCAGCGGCCGGTGGGCAGCCCCAGCCGGCCGACGAAGGACCCCGGCGTGACCTCGAAGACGCCCGGCTCCCGCGTTGGCGTGATGCTCTGCAGGACACGCGATCCGGAGTTCGCGCGCACCAGCCCGAGCAGGTAGTCGAGCTCGGCGGCCGCGAGCGGAAGCAGCGCCGGCCGATACTCCACGACCTCCACGGTCAGGCTTCCTCGGACAGCATCTTGGTCACGCTGGTGGTGAGGTCGTCCAGGCGCGAGCGGTGCTCGAACCAGTATTCCGTCAGGTACGGCAGCAATTCGTACCGCCAGATCCGGAACAGCCCCGCCGCGGTGGCATCGTCGCCCATCCAGTACGAATGGCCCGGCGCGAAGTCCGGATTGCCGACCGCCTGCTGGATCAGGTCGAAGAACCTCAGCACCAGCTCGGCCGACTCGCCTTGCCCCAAGTGCCCGCTCAGCACATCGCGGCTCGGGAGCACCTGGAACGCGTGGAATCGGCGGCGCAATGCGAAGTCGACGAGCGCCAGGCTCCGGTCCGCCGTGTTCATGGTGGCCAGCACCACGACGTTCCCGGGAACCGAGAACCGCTCCTGCGAATACGGCAGCAGCACCGACTTGGTGACCCGGTATTCGAGCAGGAGCATCAGCTCGCCGAGAACCGCGCCCAGCTCGGCGCGATTGATCTCGTCGATGATGAAGACATGCGTCGCCTCGGACTTCCTGGCGTCCTCGCAGAATTGCTTGAACACCCCCGGCCGCACCTGATAGCCGATGGTGCCGCCGACCCCCGGCGCCGGACGCAAACCCTCGATGAAGTCCTCGTAGGAGAAGGACGGATGGAATTGCACCGTCTCGACCTTCCCGTCCGCGCCGGCGAGATGGCGGCCGAGCTCCTCCGCGACGAAGGTCTTGCCGGTGCCCGGCGGGCCGTAGAGCAGCGCCTGACGCTTGCTGTCGTTGAGTAGTGCGACCCATTCCTCCAGCTGGTCAAGCGGCAGATGCGTCGTCTCCGCGACCTTGGTGAGCGGATGCGGCTCATTCACCGGACCGGGGACGGGCGGCGCCGGAACGGCCTGCTGCTCGCGGGCGACCGCGGCGAGCACCGCGTCGATTTCTTGCGGCGCCAGCCCGAACTCGGCCGCGAATCGCTGGGCCGCCTCGCAATAGCGCTGGTATCGCTCGACGCCACCGCCTCGGCCCCGCGATTCCGTGAGCCGGCCCAGCGCCACCAGGGCCTGATGGGTGACCTGAAGCCAGATGACGTACCGGGCGGGATCGCGCAGGTACATGAGCATCGTGGGATAGGACCGGCCCGCGCCGGGAAACACCTGCGCGCTCTTCAGGATCTGGTCGACGAAGGACAGCGACTCGTCGATCGGGCGCCGCCACAGCCGTTCGGTCCATTGGTTGAATTCGTCGAGGGGGTCGACGACCCGGCTCATCGTGGCTCCCACGAAGGCGGGGCTGAACCGGTTGTAGTGCATGACGCCGTCCCACTCGCCGGTGTTGAAGAGCCGCCCCAGCTCCAGCGCCTGCTCCGTCGTCATCGCGCCGGCGGAAGCGTCCAGCAGTTCGCGCGCTCGATCCTCGGCGGACCGCCGCGATTCGACCAGCGTTGATCCGTAGCCGTCGCGGACCCACTCCACGAACCTCGGCAAGTCGCTCAGCGGAGGCCTCTCGTCGGTCACCGTGTGCCCCTCCCCTAGTCACCGGATGCCCGAGCTTCGCACACGCGCGGTGATCTCCGTAATGCGACACGCCGACACATCATCTGGGGTTGCACTGGCACCCCCGTACCCATATATGGTGTCTCCCGCAGCTGGTTCGGCGCTCCGATGAGGAGCGTCGAGGCAAGAGGGAACCCGGTGGGAATCCGGGACTGCCCCGCAGCGGTGAGTGGGAACGAAAGCCGTCACGAGCACTGGGCCCGGGCCTGGGAAGCGACGGCCGGTAGGCGCGAGCAGCACGCCCACGAGTCCGAAGACCTGCCAGCGCGCCGCATGCCGCCCGGTGTGCGGCGGTCGGAGGCCGCGCGGGACGGCCGACGCCATCACGCGGCCGCGGCACGGAACAAGCGGCCGGTGGCGTCTGCCTGCGCGTCCTCACCACGAGGGGGGACGGAAGAGATGCAGGTGCGCAAGCGCAACGGCGACCTCGAAGCGGTCGACGTCAACAAGATCGTGCGGGCGGTCGAGCGGTGGGTGACCGACCTGGACGAGGTCGATCCGCTGCGGGTCGCCACCAAGACGATCAGCGGGCTCTACGACGGCGCCACCACGGCCGAGCTCGACAAACTTTCCATCCAGACGGCCGCCGAGCTGATCGGCGAGGAGCCGCAATATTCGCGGCTTGCGGCGCGGCTGCTTTCGGCGTACGTCGACAAGGAAGTTCGCCTGCAAGGCGTCGCCAGTTTCAGCCAGTCGATCCGCTACGGCCACGACCTCGGCCTGATCGGCGACGCGACCGCCGAATTCGTGGCGCGCAACGCGCGGAAACTCGACGACGCGATCGACGCCTCGGCGGACAAGAGACTCGAATATTTCGGCCTGCGCACCGTGGCCGATCGCTACCTGTTGCGTCACCCGCAGCTGCGAACGGTCGTGGAAACTCCGCAATATTGGCTGCTCCGGGTCGCCTGCGGCCTTTCCGAGACGCCGGCCGAGGCGATCGGCTTCTATCGGCTCATGTCGTCGCTGGCGTACCTGCCCAGCTCGCCGACGCTGTTCAACTCCGGCACCCGGCACACCCAGATGTCGTCGTGTTTTCTGGTCGATTCGCCGAAAGACGAGCTCGATTCCATCTACGAGCGGTACCACCAGGTCGCGAAACTTTCCAAGTTCTCCGGCGGCATCGGCATCTCATGGACGCGCATCCGGGGCCGCGGCGCGCTGATCCGGGGCACGAACGGCAAGTCCAACGGCATCGTCCCGTTCCTCAAGACGCTCGACGCCGGAGTTGCCGCCGTCAATCAGGGCGGTCGCCGGAAAGGCGCGGCCTGCGTCTATCTCGAGCCGTGGCACCCGGACATCGAGGAGTTTCTCGAGCTGCGCGACAACACCGGCGAGGAATCCCGCCGCACCCACAACCTGAACCTGGCCAATTGGATCCCCGACGAGTTCATGCGCCGGGTCGAGGCCGACGAGGACTGGTCGCTCATCGATCCCTCCGACGCGCCCGAGCTTCCCGATCTGTTCGGCGAGGAGTTCGACCTCGCCTACCGCAACGCCGAGAAAAAGGCCGTGAAAACCGTCAAGGCCCGTGATCTGTACGGGCGGATGATGCGCACCCTGGCCCAGACCGGCAACGGGTGGATGACGTTCAAGGACCGGTCCAACGCGCTGTCCAACCAGACCGGCGCGCCCGGGAACACTATTCACCTTTCCAATCTGTGCACGGAAATTCTCGAGGTGAACAGCGACGACGAGACCGCGGTCTGCAACCTCGGCTCGATCAACCTGGGCGCCCACGTCACCGCCGACGGCGTCGACTGGGAAAAGTTGCGCGCGACTGTTCGCACGGCCGTCGTGTTCCTCGACCGGGTCATCGACATCAACTACTACCCGTCGCCGCAGGCCGCCGCCTCGAATCCGCGCTGGCGCCCGGTCGGCCTCGGACTCATGGGCCTGCAGGACGCGTTCTTCACGCTGCGCCTGCCGTTCGACTCCGCCGAAGCCGGCGAGCTCTCGACCCGCGTCCAAGAGGAAATTTTCCTCACCGCCCTGGAAACCTCGGCCGCGCTTTCCGCGAAATTCGGACCCCATCCCGCGTACGAGAAAACCCGCGCCGCCCAGGGTGACCTGCACCCGGACCTGTGGGGAGCCACGCCGGCGCAGCCGGAAAGATGGACCGCGCTCAAAGCGCAAGTCGCCGCGACCGGCCTGCGCAATTCCCTGCTGATCGCGATCGCCCCCACGGCGACCATCGCCTCGATCGCCGGCTGCTACGAATGCATCGAGCCGCAGGTGTCCAACCTGTTCAAACGCGAAACCATGTCCGGCGAGTTTCTGCAGATCAACAACTACCTCGTACGGGAATTGAAGGCGCGCGACCTGTGGACCGCGCCGATCCGGGAGCAGATCAAGCGCGCCGAAGGTTCCGTGCAGGGGATCGCCGAGCTGCCGCAAGACGTACGCGAAATTTTCCGGACCGCGTGGGAGCTCCCGCAGCGTGCCCTGATCGATCTGGCCGCCGCCCGCGCGCCCTACATCGACCAGTCGCAATCGCTGAACCTGTTCCTGAGCGCGCCCACCATCGGCCGCCTCTCGTCGATGTACCTGCATGCCTGGAAATCGGGCCTGAAAACGACCTACTACCTGCGCTCGCGGCCCGCCACGCGCATCCAGCAAGCGACAGTTTCCATAGCACCCGTCGAGGCGGTCGCCTGCTCCCTGGAAAACCCCGAGTCATGTGAGGCCTGCCAGTAATGCTGCTCGACCCCGGAATGGACCTGACCCTGCGGCCGATGAAGTACCCGCACTTCTTCGACCGCTTCAAGGACGCCATCAAGAACACCTGGACGGTGGAGGAGGTCGACCTGCATTCCGACCTCGCCGACCTCGCCCGCCTCTCCCCCGCCGAGCAGCACCTGGTCTCGCGACTGGTTGCCTTCTTCGCCACCGGCGACACCATCGTGGCGAACAACCTCGTGCTCAACCTCTACCAACACGTCAACTCGCCCGAAGGCCGGCTCTACCTTTCGCGGCAACTTTTCGAGGAGGCCGTGCATGTCCAGTTCTACCTGAACCTCCTCGACACCTATGTCCCCTCGGAGACCGAGAGGTTCGAGGCCTTCGCCGCTGTCGAGAACATTCCGTCGATCGCCCGCAAGGCCGAGTTCTGCTTCAAGTGGATCGACTCGGTCTTTTCACTGCGCAAACTTTCCTCCAAGGACGACCGGCGGGCCTTCCTGCTCAACCTCATCTGTTTCGCGGCGTGCATCGAGGGCCTGTTCTTCTACGGCGCCTTCGCGTACGTCTATTTCCTGCGCTCGCGGGGTCTGCTCAACGGCCTGGCCAGCGGCACCAACTGGGTCTTCCGCGACGAGTCGATGCACATGGCCTTCGCATTCGACGTGGTCGAGCAGGTGCGAGCCGAGGAGCCCGACCTCTTCGACGCCGACATGGAGAAGCAGGTCCGGGACATGCTCGCCGAGGCCGTCGACTGCGAGGTCCAGTTCGCCGAGGACCTGCTGGCGCAGGGCGTCTCCGGCATGTCCCTGGCCGACATGCGCTCCTACCTCGAGCACGTGGCCGACCGCCGCCTGGCCGTGCTGGGCATCGAGCCGCTCTACGGCAGCAAGAACCCGTTCGTCTTCATGGAACTGCAGGACGTGCAGGAGCTCTCCAACTTCTTCGAGCGCCGCGTCTCCGCGTACCAGGTGGGGGTGACCGGCACGGTCAGCTTCGACGACGATTTCTGAGCACCGCTTGCCAGTGCTGACGCCGGACCGCTTCCGGCGTCAGCACGCAGTCGCCGCATTTCCCGCCGCCCGGGATCCGGTAGTAGAGGCAGCAGTTCCGCCGCACCAGAAACCACCGCTCGGTTTCCGGATCCGGCTGCTCGAGCACCGCCGTGTTTTTCAGCGGCGCCTGTCCCAGCAGCTGTTCCACCGCCGCCGCCGCGCTCGCCGCATGCTCCGGCGCCGAGTCCGCGATCATCCCCGCGGCCCCGCCCAGCGCCGACGCCACATTTCCCCAGAGCAGGTGTTCCGGCAGCGAGAATCGCTTGCTAACGACCTGGAGCAATGCCTTTACGACGTCGAGGTCTGCTTTGTCGGCTGCGGCAACTCGGTCGTAGGCGACCGGCAGCGGGCCGCCTTCCACCGGCCGCCACCATAGCTGCCCGATCTCGGCCCGCGGCAGCACTCCCGTCGTCGCCACCGCCCCCACCAGCGGCGACACCAGCCGCGACGCCCAGCCGAGGAACATGATCGACGCGACCTCACGCTCCCCGATCTCGTCGACGCCCAGCCCCGACATCCGCACCAGCGTCTGCCGGGCGACCCCGACCCGCTCCGCCACCACGTCGGCGTCCAGCAGCTCGCTCAGCGGCCGCCACCCGTGGCCTGCCTCCCACGGCTCCCAGACGAAGTAGGGCCCGAGCGCCGCCGCCCCTCGAAGGGCCTCCCATGGGGTCACCCCACCACCCTAATCAGGGCAGCTTCGCCACCGTCAGCAGCACGACGCTGTCCTCGAGAGCGTCGAGCGCGTGCCGCGCGTCCGGAATCATCAGGAGATCGCCGGCGGCCGCCTCCTGCCCCTCGCCGCCTGAGGAGAGCCGCACGCGCCCCGCCAGCACGTACAGCGTCGCCTCGCCCGGATTCTCATGCTCGTCCAGCCGCTGCCCGCCGAGCAGCGCGATCACCGTCTGCCGCAGCGTGCTGGCATGCCCGCCGTGCACCGTGTGCGCGCTGCGCCCGCTGTGCACGTTCCGGGCCTCCGCGAGACTCTTTTCGGCCAGCTCGGCCAGCGATGTCTTCTCCACCCGATCAGCCTCGCCCGCCCGCCGTACCCGGCGACAGGGACCTAAGTCCCGATCTAGGCTGCCAGGGTGGCAATCACACTGTCCGCGGCATGGGAACTGAGCCGCCAGGATTCCGGCCTGGCCATCGTCTCCACCCTCCGCGCCGACCAGACCATCCAGTCCTCGCTGGTCAACACCGGCATCGTCGGCGACCGCCTGGCCTTCGTCACGTACGGCAAGGTCAAGCTGGCCAACCTGCGGGCACGCCCCCAGCTGTCGGTCGCCTTCCGCAACGGCTGGCAGTACGCGACCGTCGAGGGCCGAGCCGAGATAGCCGGCCCCGACGAGCTGGACGCCGAGGAGTTGCGCCTGCTGCTCCGCGAGATCTTCACGGCCGCCGGCGGCACCCACGACAACTGGGACGAGTACGACCGCACGATGCGCGAACAACGCCGCGCGGCCGTACTCATCACTCCCAGCCGCATCTACGGCAGCTAGCTCACGCCCGCCGAAACCGCTGCTGCCCGTTGTATCCGGCCGCTGCGGCTCGAGCGAGGTGCACGCGGTTGCGGACTCCGAGCTTGCGATAGATCCGGGTGAGGTTGGCCTCGACGGTCTTCTCCTTGACCTGAAGGGCGGCGGCGATCTCGGCGTTGCTGTGTCCTGAGGCGACCAGCTCGGCGATCCGTCGTTCCGTCGCTGTGAGCAACTCCGGGGCGGCGTGTTCGAGCCGAGCACGCTCGGCGCGCGCCTGGCCCAGCCAGTGCCGTGCCCCGAGGCCCTCGAAGATGGCGATCGCCTCGTCCAGGACGGTCGCCGCGCCGCGTCGCCGGCGGGCGCGGCGGTCGGCACGTCCGAGTACAAGCAGCCCTCGGCCCAGCTCGAGTTGTAGCCCTAGCTCGCGCGCCCCGGCCGTCGCACGCTCCAACGCCCCGGCGGCGGCGCCGGGCTCGCCTTCCGAAAGAAGACGCAGACCGGCGCAACGCAGACCGACGATCTTCGCCCAGGGTTCATCACGTCGTTCGGCGCTTTCCCGCAGGAGTTGCAATCGCTCGACGGCTTCGTCGTGGCGATCCAGGCGCAGCCAACTTTCGATCAGGTCGCCCTCGAACGTGGGCAGGAGAAACTCCACGAACGTCCGGTCCCGGAGCAAGTCGGCTACCGGCGCAAGCCAGGCGGCGGCAGCAGCAGGATCGTCGACCGACAACTCGAACTCGGCGGCGATACCCCGGAGGAATGTCGCGGCTACTCGGTCCTGCCTTGATTCGGCGAAGTGGATGGACTCCACAAGCTCGTCGCGCATCTGCGGTGCTGGAAGCAGCCCCGCGCGTACCAGGCACGTGGCCATCGTTGACGCGGTCGCATTGCTGTCGCTGAAGCGAGCGTGCTGCACGTAGTGGTCGGCGTGTTCCTCGGCAGCCTCCCAGCGCCCGCTTGCCCACGCGATCTGCATGAGGCACCAGCGCACGGCCCCGCCCCAGCGGCCGCTGCGCTCGTTTGCCTCGTACAGCACGTCGACCAGTTCCCGCGCCGGGGCGAGCTCTCCCCGCCGTAGGTGCCAGTCGATGAGCGCGGTGTGCGGAGCCATCCAGGGCAAGGGCAGGCCGTGCTCGTCCTGCATGGAGACGGCAGCACGCATACGCCGCCCGGCGTCCGGGTCGCCCTCCCGGCCCAGAACGTCGGCGAGCACGGACAGAGCCCAGCTGAGAATGCCCGGCTCGCCGCAGGCCCGCGCCGCCAGAACAGCCTGCTCGGCGTGACCGCGTGCCTCTTCGACCCGCCAGTCCTCATCCACCAGGCAACGGGCCAGCCTCGCCCCCGCATACGCCGCGCCGCTGGGATTGCCGGCCAGTTCCCCGACCGCGCGGACCACCAACTGGAAGCGGGTTTGCATGTCCGAGAACGACGAATAGATAAGGCTGAAGAATCCGCGCAGGTCCGGCGGAGGTGTCTCCCTGGACCAGGAGGCGACCAGTGTCTCGCCCCGCGGTATGTCATGGGCCGCCTCGAGGCTTCTGAGCACCAGAAGCCTGCGACGCCACATGTCAAAGTTCGGCGCGCCGGGCGTGAGTCGCACGGCGGCCTCGGCCAGACCCGAGGCGCGAGCCGGCATGCCCGTTTCCATGAGGCGGACAGCCGCAGCTTCGAGCGTCGATGCGGCCCCTTCGTCCGGTTCGTCGGTGCCGGCCGCCAGATGCAGGGCCGCCTCATCCCGATCCTCGATGACAGCGGCCAGCCGGCGATGCAGGAGGCGGCGGCGTCTCGTGTCCATCGTCGAAATCGCAACCTGCTGCAGAAGAGGATGCGAGCAGCCAAGAACCCCGTTTTCCGACACGACCTGCAGCACACCGGCGTCGATTGCCGCGTCCACCGCAATGTCCGTGTTGTCCGTCTCGCCGGCGGCAAGCGATCGGAGCAGTCCGCGTGACGGCCGGGCCACGAGTGCGACAGCCTGCACCGCCCGCTGCACCGGCTGGTCCAGTCGGTGCAGCCGTGCCTTCAGCGAGTTCGACAGCGACGCCGGCACTGTGGCCTCAGACGCGTGAAATCCGGCAGCAGCGACGGTTTCGCGGGCCAGTTCTATGGCTGTGTAAGGGTTTCCGCTGGACAGCGCAATGATCCTGCGCACCAGGACCGGCGACCACGGCCCGGGGACCCGATCGACGACAAGGCTGGTCAGCGAACCCCCGTCGAGCGGCCCCAGGTCGATCCTGACCGACCGTGCCGCGAACTCGTGCAGCGCAACGTGCGCCAGCCCCGTCCGCTCCTGACTCGCTCGCACCGAGAGCAGCCAGGCCAACGGCACATCGGTGATCCAGGCGGCGGCCATGCGAAGCAGACGCTGGGTGTCCGCGTCGAGCCACTGCGAGTCATCGATCGCGACGACCACCGGGCAGCGCCGGGCCAAGGCCCGCAGAGCATTGACGATCGCACGGGAGATCACGCCATCGTCGAGCTGCCCGGGCAGACGCCCGAGGCGAAGGACGCCACCGAGCACGTTGGCCTGCACCGCGGGAAGCTCCGGCAGCACCTCCTGAGCCGCACGATCGAGCAGGTCGGCCAGGTTCGCGAACGGCACGTCGACCTCACCGGAAAGACCGGTAGTGTGTAGCACCCGCCGCCCGGACGCCGTCACATCCCTCACCGCCGAGCGCAGCAACGTCGTCTTGCCGATCCCCGGCTGACCGACGATGACCACACCAGCCGGGGCCGGATCGTCCATCAGCGTCGTAAGGCAGATGGCGCGCTCTCGTTCCCGGCCGAGCAGGACCATGCATCACATTATCGCGCGCATGGACGTTGGCATCAGCGCCAGTTCGACGGCCCGTGCCAGGCGCCCGTGGACCAGAAGTACTTGGCAAGTTCGACCTCACGAGGCGAACAAACGACGGCCTTCTTGAATATCCCAACTGCCCTACCCGAGTTCGTTGACCATACAAGACCGGCCTCGGCGGCGCTTGTTCGCCGCGCTTCTGGTCGATCGATGGGTTTCTTCAGATTGGCCTTCATGTGGATCCTCCTCAGAGGTTCCCGCCCGTGGACAAATCCGGATGGTGTTGCTTCCACATTGCGGGCACACGGCCGGCGATTCATTGGGGGAAACCCCACGCCCCTCGCGGTCGGACCGCATCCGTGTCAAGGAAAGATCATGGCGATGACGTGCGGTCACATCTCAGGTGAGCTGCTCGGACGGTCCGCTGAGGTCGATGCTCGACCGCCGCTGATGCCCTTGGTTGTCACCCAGGCAGACACTCGCGCCCGACTTGCGGGTGACCGGCACACTTGGCAGATGCAACCTATCTTGGGGCCCCTCGTAGGTGGTCTTCTGGCGATCACCGGTGGCCTACTTGTTGCACTGACGGCCGATAGACGCGAGCGCAATAAGTGGAAGCGTGATGCGCGACTCAAAGCGAGTTCCGAGATCCTTGGAGCACTTCAAGGCGTCGTGCGTCGACTGAAGGACGTTGCATCGGCGGAAGGCACCGACACTCCGGAAGCCAAAGCCTGCATCAGCCAGTATTTTGGTGCCACTACTGCTTGGAATAGTGCCATGTACACGGCGCTAGTGGTCGGCTTGCCGCTGAGCTGCTCGATGCTGCCCGCCGAGGATCTAGCCTGCCTCCTTTAGGACTAAGCTCAGCTTGGAGCTGGGAGCGATCGATTTCCGACGCCTCCATAGAATCAAGAGGACGTGAGTCCTAATCGACTGTTCGTCGTACCCGGTAGAAGTGCGCCGCCGGGGAGTCGAACCCCGAACCTACTGATTAAGAGTCAGCAGCTCTGCCAGTTGAGCTAGCGGCGCGTTGCGGAGACGGGGCGAGTCGAACGCCCACGGGTGGTTAACCCCAACGGTTTTCGGGACCGCGGCCGGCGCCCATCGGCTGGCGTCTCCATTCAGTTTTGTCGTGTCGCCGGGTGGGGTCGAACCACCGGCCTCCGCCTTATCAGGGCGGCGCTCCAACCTGCTGAGCTACGGCGACATCGCGGAGGGCGAGGGATTCGAACCCCCGGCGAAGGCGTGCGCCCCCGCTGCGGATTAGCAATCCGCCGCCTTAGACCTGACTCGGCCAGCCCTCCTCGGCGGGAGCGTCAGAGCCGGCCATGCAGCCTGATACATCAGCTCCCACGGTGGCCGGCACACGAAAAAGCCGCCGGCCCCGGATGCGGGAGCGGCGGCAAGGAGAACGACCGACGCTACCGTTTCCGAATCTGCTTGCTGACGGAACTCTGCGACATCATCGGGAATCTCCTGAACCGGGGTGATCGGTGATGTTCTCTACGGTAGGGAGCATCGGGCGGCAGGACAACGCAATTAATCGCGGTGCCAGCGCAGCGGGCCGGGGTGGATGCTCCACCAGATTCGGCGCCACCAGGAGCGGCGGGCGCGCAACGCGGTGGCGTAGTCGACCGCCTGTTGGCTGGCCCGCGAGGCCTGGCCGTCGTCGGCCGCGCCGGGCGCGAAGCCGACGGTGTTGATGCCGGCAACGAGTGCGTCGAGCGGAGGCAACGGCGGCGCGGAAGGAGAGGGCGGCGCGGCAGAAGCGGGCGACGCAGCAGAAGCGGGCGTCGCAGAAGGAGAGGCAGAGGCGGGCGACGAGGTGGGTGCCGACGAAGGCGTGGCTCGGCGCAAGCGGCTCCGTCGTGGTGGGGCGGGCGAAACCGCGTACGCGGCCGCCTCTGTCGCCGCAAGGTGGGACGGCATGGGGCGGCCCGCAAGGCGCAAGGCATCCCTCAGCTCCGCCCACGCCCCGGCGATGCGGTCGTCGGGCGTGCCGGCCAGGAGCCGACGCCGGCGCAGCGAGCTCCGCATCGTCAGCAGGGTCAGCGCCGCGGCACCCATCAGAAGCAGCACCGAGCCGGACGCGCCGCCGGCCACCACGACCGTGCCGGGGCCGCCACCGGGAGCGGCAGCGGGCGCGGCCGGCGGCGCCGACGACGAAGTGGGCGAAACGGTGGGTGGTGGTTCGGAGGGCGGAGATGGGGGCTTGGTGGGCTTCGGGGTGAAGTCTTCCTCGACCGGGCGGGGATTCTTGCTCTTCGGCATCGGGTCGAAGGGGACCCAGCCCAGGCCGTCGAAGAGCACCTCGGGCCAGGCGATCGCATCCCCGCCGGTCACGGTGCCGCCCGCGGCCGGCGCGTCGAAGCCGACCACGACGCGGCTGGGCAGGCCGGTCAGGCGCGCGAGCACGGCGAAGGAAGCCGCGAACTGCTCCGACGTCCCCACCTGCCCGCCCTGGTCGCGGGGGCCGAACAGGAAGAAGGTCAGATTCGGGTACGCGTGGCCGCTCGGCGCGTCGGCGACCTTGCGGTAGTGCTCGGCTAGGAAGTCCTCGATGGCGGCGGCGCGGTCATAGGCGGCGCCGTTGCCGTCGGCCAGCTGGTCGGACAAGCGCTGAAGCTGGTCGGGAACATTGGCGCCGACCGAAAGGTAGCGCGCCACGGCGCCGCCGGACGGCACATCTGCTGTTGGCAGAAGGTTGAGATCGGGGGTCTGCTCCTCGGAGACGACGTCGTACCGTAGTCCCGTGGCCAACTGCTCGGGGCGGATCAGGGTTCCGGTCCCCGAGTCGAAGGCCACCCTCGCACCCGTGATCTCGGTGGGCGTGGGCACGACGGGGAGGAGTCGGCCGGTGAGACCGTCGATCGTAATCTGCTGGCGTACGGTATGAATTGCCGTGTCCGCAAGGCGCGGCTGCTGCGGAAGCACGCGCCCGGCATTGCGATAGGTCGCTCCGACGCGCCACGTGATGCCGTCGTAGTCGGGCATCACGGCCAGCCGCAGGCGGATCTTCTTGTCGCTGGCCGAAACTTCGAGAAGGCGCTGGCGGGGGTCGAGCATCCAGCCCGAGATCCGGTTGAGCGGGCTCTCGTCGAGACTGTCCACCTGAGGCGGCTGCACGTAGCGGCGCGGATCAACCGGCGTCGCCGAGACCTGGCCGCCGACCCAGGGCCCGATCGCCGCCGCGAAAGCCAGCACCGCCACGAGCCCAGCTGCTGCCGCGCTCCCCCGCACCTTGGACGGCCCCTCGACCTGCGCCGGCCGGTTGCTGGTCGCCATCGCGACGATCGCCAGTCCCGCGAAACCGAGCGTCGCCCACCCGGCGGCCGAGGCGTTCGGCCCGACCACATAGAGTGCGCCCGCATAGAGCGCCGTCACTGGCACCAGCCCGAGCAGCACCCGCCCCGCGCGCACCGCCACCTCGGTGGCAGCGAGGCCGGCCAGCCACGCCGCGATGACCGGCACGACAACGGTGTCCGGCGTGGGCTCGACCGGGATCATGGCCGTGAGCAGCCGAGGGATCCCGTTCGCGAGCGAGTCACGGGCGATCTTGGCCAGGGGCCCGGTCATCTCGGCGCGGCCTGCGGCCCATTTCAAGACCACGATGGTGTACGCGGCCAGCAGCACCGCCGAAATCGGGGCCACCGCCCAGTTGGGCAGCCGGCGCGCGCCCACGCCGAGCCCCACCGACCCGAGCGCGGCGCCGGCGACGAGCAGGACGAGCAGCGAGTCCGCGTAGATCCGCCCGAGCACGAAACCGGCCAGCGCGATCATTCCCGCCAGCGCGGAGGCGACCACGAGCGCACGCACCCAGGCGGCCCGGCGCGCGCCGCCGCTCGTCACCATCCGCGCACCCCGTCCCAGGCTGCCGCGAACTCCGGGCCGTTCTCGGCCTCGATGACGATCAGGCCGTCGCCGCTGGAGACCGGCGCCGCGTCCCGGTCGCCGAACAGGCCCGCGAGCACTACCGGATAAGGCCCTCGCAACCCGCTGACCGCGCCGAGGTCCTGCCGCCCGCCGGGGCCGGTGAGGAAGACGAGGGTGTCGCCCAAGCGCTGAGCGCGCAGGCGCCGCAAGGTGGCCGCGAGTTCGCCGTCGGCCAGGGTGGCCTCGGTGAGCACGTCCAGGAACGGGCCGGTCGCCGTCGAGGTGACCAGGTGCAGCGAGACGGGCAGGTCTTCGCGCACGGCGGCCGCGACGATCGAGGCCGCCGCTTCGCACGCCGCCTCGAAGGAGTCGGCTACGCCGTCGCGCAGCTCGGGGTGGGCCACGGCCCGGTCGTCGAGCAGGACCACGATCGTGGGCTCGGAGGTGTCGAGCTGTTCGCGGACCATGAGCTCGCCGACCTTGGCGGAGCTGCGCCAGTGGACCCGCCGGAGTTCGTCGCCGACCACGTATTCGCGCAGCGAGTCGAAGGTGATGGTGCCGTGCGGGACTTTGTCGATCCGCCCGTCGAGGCTGCGCGAGATGCCGGCTGGGACCGCTCGGAGCAGATGGATGCGCGGGTGGACCCAGACGGACGCGGTGCCGCCGTAGGTGCGGGCCAGCGTGATCAGCCCGAGCGGGTCGCCGCGGGTGACTTTCAGCGGACCGATAGGCACCACACCGCGCCGGCTCGTCGGTACCGGGTAGTCCACGGTGGTGTCATGTCCGGGACGCAGGCGCAACAGCGGAACCGGCACGGTCGTGGGGCCGCACCGATCGGCGGCGATGAGGTTGGCGCCTCGGACGCGGCTGGTGTTGCTCACGGTCAGCGTCATCCGGGCCGGCTCGCCCCGGGCCACGCGGTCGGGGTCGGCCGCCCGCTCGACGCCGAGCCGTGGCCGCCACAGCGCGAAAACGACCCCGCAGATGAGTGCCACAAGCGCGACGGCGCCCAAGAGCGCGAGGTCGGGATACCCGTAGCGGAACCCGCCGAAGAGCAGGACCGCTCCGCCGAGCAAAAGACC
The DNA here is from genome assembly GCF_050942195.1 of Actinoplanes sp. CA-142083. Classification (NCBI taxonomy): domain Bacteria; kingdom Bacillati; phylum Actinomycetota; class Actinomycetes; order Micromonosporales; family Micromonosporaceae; genus Actinoplanes; species Actinoplanes sp. CA-142083. Next base: position 3,270,297 of record NZ_CP192076.1, on the reverse strand, counting down.
GATCCCCCGCCCGGTAACGCCACCAAGTCTCACCCGAAAGCGCGCCGGGCCGCTGCCGGTCGGCGGAGCGCTGCCGACCGGCAGCGGCGGCTCGGCGGTAGGCGCGCCCGGCCGCGAGGCCAACGGCGCACCCGGTTGCGAGGCGGGAGGCGGCTCGGCGGGGGCGCCGTTGGGGCCGGTCACGCCCCGGCCGTGACGCGGTTGCTGTCGGGGAGCGGGACCGGCACGGAGCGGACCGCGTCGTCGAGTACCTCGGCTGCTGTCACGCCGCGCAGCTGTGCGTCGGCCGACAACAGGATCCGGTGGGCGAAGACCGGGCCGAGCAGCTCCTTCATGTCCTCGGGCAGGACGTACCCGCGGCCCTGGATCAGCGCGTAGGCGCACGCCGCCCGGGTCAGCGCGATCACCCCGCGCGGGCTCACCCCGACCCGTACCTGCGGGTGGTTGCGGGTTGCGGCGGCGAGGCGCACCGCGTAGCCGTACAGGGGGTCGGCGATGTGGACGTGCATCGCCATCCGGACCATCTCGCCGATCATCGCCGTGTCGGTGATCGGCTCGAGGGCGTCGGGCGAGCGCATCGCGGCGCCGCGCAGGACCTCTATCTCGACCTCCTCGCTGGGGTAGCCGACCGACAGCTTCACCAGGAAGCGGTCGAGTTGTGCCTCGGGCAGGCGGTACGTGCCGTCCATCTCGACCGGGTTTTGCGTGGCCACGACCAGGAACGGCTGTGGCACCGGGTGCGGCACGCCGTCCACCGTCACCCGCCGCTCCTCCATCACCTCGAGCAACGCCGACTGGGTTTTCGGCGAGGCCCGGTTGATCTCGTCGGCGATCACGATGTTGGCGAAGACCGGGCCGGGGTGGAACTCGAAGCCGCGGCTCGCCTGGTTGAAGATCGTCACGCCGGACACGTCGGAGGGCAGCAGGTCGGGCGTGAACTGGATGCGGCGCCACTGGCCCTGGATGGACGCGGCGAGCGCCCGGGCCAGCGTCGTCTTGCCCACGCCGGGCACGTCCTCGAGCAGGACGTGCCCCTGCGCGAACAGCGCGGTGACGGCCAGCCGCACGACTTCGGGCTTGCCGAGCACCACCGCGCCGATCCGGTCGGCCAGTGCCGCGGCGACCCGGGCGAAGCCCTCGATGTGCTGCGGCGGTAGAGGTTCGGTGTGCACGTGGGTCGGTCCTCAGCAGGTCTTCAGGTCGTTGATGTCGTCCCCGCCGTCGAGGTTGAGCCACGCCCACGGGATGTAGTTCTTGCCGGAATAGTTGACCTGGACCCACCAGGTGCTGCGCTTCTCGTTGTTGTAGATGTAGGCGTACACCACTTCGCCGGACTTCTTGCAATACGCCGTCAGCTTGGTGCCCGGTTTGGCCCAGCCGACCTGCTTGTCGTTGTCCTGCTGGGTGGTGCTGAAGATCTCGTTGCCGTTGCGGCCACTGACGTCCTTGTCGCAGTAGGTCGCGGTGTCGCCGTCCTGGCCGTTGTTGCAGGTGGCCGTGCCGGCGAGGTTGTCGGTCGTGGCCTTGGCCGTCGTCGTCACGCTGCCGGCTTTGTTCTTGGCCGTCACCGTGAACGTGTAATCCGTCCCGGCGGTCAGCTTGCTCACGGTCAGCGAGCTGCAGCTGCCGGACGCCGAGCCCGCGCCGGACGCGCTCACCGAGCAGGTCGCCGTGCCGCCGCCCGCGTCCACGGTGAACGAGACCGTCGCGGCGACCGCGGTCGGGTTCACCCCGGTGATCGTGGCCTTCGGCGTGGACAGGGTCTTGGCCGTGGCAGTGCCCGCCTCGCCCGGGCCGGCCTCGTTGACCGCGCGGACCTCGACGGCGACGGTCTGCCCATTGTCGAAGCCGGTGAGCGTCGCTGCGGTGCTGCCGTCGGTGAGTTCGACGGTCTTGCCGCCGGCGGACACGACGTACTTGCTGATCGGGCGCCCGTTGTCGGCCGGGGCCTGCCAGGTGACCCCGACCGCGCCGGCCTCGTCGCCCAAAGTGGCGGCCTGGACGTTTTCCGGGCGGGCGGGCAGCGTGAACGGCACGACGCTGCCGCTGGGCGGCGACGCCTTCGAACCGGCGCCGCGCTCGTTGACCGCCACGACCGTGAACGCGTACTGCTTGCCGTACTCGAGCTGGCCCGCCGGAATCGTCAGCGACGTCTCGGTCGCGTCGCCGATCGGGGCGCTGCCGCCCTCGGAGATGGCCGTGACCGTGTACCGCTTGATCGCCAGCCCCTGCCCGTTGGCCGCCGGCCAGCTCACCGCCACCGTCCCGTCCGGCTTGGCTTCGGCGGTGACCGCGGTCGGCGCGTCCGGAACCTCGGCCGTCGGCTTCACGCTGTTGCTCGTACGGGTCGGGCCGTCGCCCTTCTTGTTCACCGCGTGCACGGCGAACTGGTAGGTCTCGCCGTTGGTCAGCGCGGTCACGGTCAGCGACCGCTGGTCGGCGCCGACCTGGAACGTCTTGCCCGCGCCCTCCACCACGTACCGGGTGATGGCCGCGCCGTTCTCCGGCGCTGCCTGCCAGGTCACCCGGGCCTCGGCGTTGCCGGCGGCGGCCCGCACGTTACGCGGCGCGCCCGGCTTCGAGGCGACCGGCTTCCTGGGCTTCGGCGGGGGCGGCGTCACGGCCGGCGGGGTCTTGGGTGGGTCGCCGCCGAGCACGTCGTCGGCGTACTTGTCCACCACCCGCACCTTGTGCGCGTCGTCGACCACCTGGGCCACCGACGAGTTCGGAGCGTTGATGAACAGGTAGCCCTCGCGGACCTCGAGCTCGAGCTTGCCGCCCGGCCGGTCGAAGGAGATGTCCTTCTGCGCCTTGCCGGCCGAGTCGAAGACGTGCACGGTGCCGGCGTCGTCGGCCACGTAGAAGTAGCCCTGCCAGGCCACGGCCGGCTGCAGCTCGGCGCCGGTGCCGGGCACCGCGAAGTCGGCCCGCATGCCCTGGTCGCCGACCACGTAGACGTGCCGCGAATCGGTCACGGTCACCGGCACGGACCGGCCGTCGGTGTGCGAGGCCAGCGAACCCAGCCCGGCCAGCGGCAGCGTCACGGTGGCCGGCTTGGCGTCACCGTGGACTGTGGCCAGCGCGTTGGTGGTGCGGTCGAGCACCGCGACGCCGTCGTCCAGCGTGGAGAGCGCGAGGTCGTGGCTGGCCGCGGCGACCGCTTCCGTCCGTACGATATGAGGCCCTTGACTTGGGGATTTTGACGCCGACGCGGCCGGGGCGACCGCGGTGATGGTGCCCTCGCTCGGCGCCGCGATCCACAGCCGGCCCTTGCCGTCGAAGACGCCGCCCGTGATGCCCGGCGGGAAGCGCATCTCCGCGCCGATCGGGGCCAGCGTCTGCGGGTCGATCTGCTGCACCTTGCCCTGAACGGTGTCGACCACGAAGGCCGAGTCGTCGTCGAGGGCGACGCGCACGCCGAAGCCCGGATTGCCGGAGTCCACCCAGAACTGGTGCAGGGTCGTAAGGTCCATCGAGCCGATGCGCCCGGTCTGCACGTCGCGGAGGATCACGAACCGGTCGGTCTGCGAGATCTCCAGCTGATGCCCGCGCGCGTCCGGCACATTGACCCGGGTGTCCACCTTGGCGGTCACACCGTTGATCCGCGCGACCTCCGACTTGGACCGGCTGAACACCCACGACGCGGCGTCGAAACTGGCCACCGCCTGATCGGCCGAGCCCAGCCCGAGCACGGTGAGGCCAAGCCCACCCGCGAGCGCGACGACGGTCCCCATCGTGACGAGATAGCCGCGACTGCGCCACCGACGTCGCTGCGCGGTCACCCGCACACCCTCCGTACTGGCGCCATCTGCGCTGGTCACTACGGCAATCCTCCTCCTTTGACGGACCCCCTCCGCAAGGACGCAGGCCATCATAGGGGGAGGTGGATGAGTGCCGATACCCGGAAGTCACGGTTGTGGACAACTCCGGTCGCGGAGCGTGATCCACTACTTCGGGGCGTTAGGCCGATCCGTGCACGACTGCTGCGAGGTGGCGAACTTGTTGTCGCGATACACCGCGACCACCGCGAAGCAGTAGTTCAACGTGGGGCTCAAGGCATTGATCTCGTACGACGTCTGCCCAGGTCCCAGCGTGCCCACGGGCTTCAGTTGCTGCCCCGGCTGCGCCATCGCGACCAGGAACGAGACACTCCCGTTGGCCGGGTCCTGCCAGGTCACCTTGATGCTCGTACCCTCGTCGTTGATGGCCACATCGGTCGGCGGTTTACCACCCAGAGTTGGCACATCCGAGTCGTTTTTGTCACCCGACCGGTTGGCAAGGACGAAAACAAGCGCGGCCACGGCGATCACTGCGGCCAGGACCGCGGCTATGGCCGCGAAGATGCCTAGGCCACGCTTCGCTTTCTGATCGTACGGGTGAGCAGGCGCCTGATTCGGGAAAGCTCGCTGGGGGTGGGGTGGGGCCCAGGCCGGGGGTTGTTCGTGCCAGGTTTGCTGGGGGAATTGGGGCTGTGGATAAGCCGGTTGAGGTTGTGGCATCTGTTGCTGGGGTTGCGGCATTTGCTGTTGCTGGGGGGCTTGCCACGGGTGCTGGATGGCTGGGGTTGGAGGCTGGGTGATCGGCGGGAGCGTGGTGGTGGGCTCCTCGATCGCCGCGAAAGCCGTCGTCGGCTCCTCGTCTGCCTGGCGATCCGAGGGCCGGTGAGCTGGTGGGGCGCTGGGCTGATACGTCGGCTGCGCTGGTGGGGTGCTCGGCCAAGGTGCCGGCGGGGCGCTCGTTTGGGGCGCCGGCGAGGCACTTGGCTGAGGCGTCGGGCGGGCGCTGGGCTGATACGTCGGCGGGGTGCTCGGCTGATATGTCGGCTGCGCTGGCGGGGCGCTCGTCTGAGGCGCTGACGGGGCGCTCGCCTGAGGTGCCGGGAGCGAGCTCGTGGGCGGAGCCGATTGCGGTTGGGGCGCGTGCTCCGGCCGTACGGGAGCGTCTTGTCCTTGCCCCAGATAAGCCCGCGCCCGCGCGACCGCCGGATGCCCCCCACCCAGCGTGGCGGGCCCCCACTCGGCGACCCTGCTGAAGGCCTTGCGCGCCTCGTGCTTGTTGCCCAGCTCCTCGGCCACCACGCCGATCTCGTGCGAGATCTCCAGCATCAGCGCATCGGAGTCCCCCAGCCGGAACAGCCCCGCCCCGTAGGCTTCCTCCAGCACCCGCCGCGCCGCCATCGGATCGTCGTCCTTCTGCAGCGTCTGCCCCAACTGCAGCGCAGTACGCAGGACGTCCGGATCCCCCTCAGCCAGGTTGACCTTCCCCAGCGCGACAGCCCGCTCCAGCAGAGCTATGGCACCCACAAGATCGCCGGACTCGGCCAGCGATTGAGCTTGCTGCCGAGCCGGCGCAAGGGGGGATGGCTGCGACACGCGAGTCATGCTGCCCGGTACGCGCCTTTCACGCCAGGCCGGGCCCTTCCGAGCGCCCATATGCACCGGAATGTCCCACACCCCACCCCTCGTGGAGCCCCCGCCGAGGGCCGTGTAAAGTTCTCTCCTGTGCGGCCCGCCGGGACGCCGATCCCCGGTGCAAAATCGGGGTGCGGCGCTGGGTAGGGTTTGTAGTGCAGGTCCGGGTGGCGGAATGGCAGACGCGCTAGCTTGAGGTGCTAGTGCCCTTTATCGGGCGTGGGGGTTCAAGTCCCCCTCCGGACACAGTTGATCATGGCTTGACCTGCGCGTTCTTTGTGGGTGTCCCGACTTTGTTCTCGTGTTTGTCGAGCTCAGAGACGTGGGGGTTTGAGTCTCTCTCCGACACTGCTATTCGGCATGGTTCCTCCAGAGGGTTGTGTCCTTGGCTTCGGACACCGTTCGACGTCGCTCCGCGCTGTCGTGACCGGGTCGAGCACCCGGGCCGGCGAACTTGAGTTCCCCCCGGTTTGGCGGAGCTTCTCAAGCATGATCGACTGATCATGGGGAGGAAGTCCTGTGGCCGCACCGAAGAAGTACCCCGACGAGCTACGGGCGCGTGCCGTGCGCTTGTATCGCGAGTCGGACCCGAAGCCGACGATCCGGCGGCTGGCGGAGCAGTTGAACGTGCATCACGAGGCGTTGCGCAACTGGATCCGGCAGGCCGAGGCCGACGCGGGCGAGCGTCATGACCGGCCCACCAGCGAGATGGCCGAGGAGAACCGGCGGCTGCGGGAAGAGGTCGCTGAGCTGCGCCGGGTCAACGAGATTCTGCGCGCGGCGTCCAGTTATTTCGCGTCGGAGCTCGGCCCGACCCGGCGACGGTCATGAGGTTCATCGACGAACACCGTGACCGCTTCGCGGTCGCGCTCCTGCTACGGGTCCTGAACATCGCCGAGTCGACCTACTACCAGTGGGTGAAGCAGGCCGAACAGCCCTGTGACCGGGACCTGGTCGACCTCGGCCTGATCTCCAACATCTACGAGGTCTGGGAAGCTTCTGAGTTCACCTATGGCGCCGACCGCGTCCACCGGCAACTGCGCCGCGACGGCATCCGGGTCGGCCGTAAACGCATCGAGCGGCTGATGGCCGGTCAGGGCTGGCACGGGGCGTTCCTGCGGCGTGGCTGGCGCGGCGGCTCGACCCGGCAGAACCCCGCGCATACGCCGGCGCCGGATCTGGTCAACCGCAACTTCACCGCGAACCGGCCGAACCGGCTCTGGGTAGCCGACGCCACCCGGATCCCGTGCGGCGAGGGTGTGTTCTGGCTGGCCGCCGTCCGCGACGTGTTCTCCCGCCGGATCGTCGGCTGGAAGATCTCCGACCGGTGCGACACCGATCTGATCCTGGCCGCGCTCGAGTAGGGCATCTTCTCCCGCGACGTCCGCGACGGCCAGTTGATCCACCACTCGGACCGCGGCTCGAACTACACGAGCTTCCGCTTCTCGCAACGCTTGCGGGACAACGGGATCCGGCCGTCGATGGGATCAGTCGGCGACTCGTTCGACAACGCGCTGATGGAGAACTTCTGGGCGACGCTGAAGATCGAACTTGTCTACCGAACCAGCTGGCGGACCCGCGACGAGGCCGAGAACGCGATCTTCACCTACATCGACGGCTGGTACAACACCCGCCGCATCCAGAAGGAACTCGGCTACCTCAGCCCGGACGAATACGAGACCGTCTGGCACGTCCAGGCAGAGCCCGATAACCTCACCCCTGCCCCGACCGGAAGCAGGTAATCACCGCTCCGTGAAAACGGGGGGAACTCAAACTCGTGCTCGTCGGAGTCGGCCCGCACGGAGGTATCGCACCGACACGGGCAACACTGCCATCGATCGATGGCACGCCGAGGGCCTTGTGGCCAGTTCCCGGCCTGCCTCGGTCATCATCGGCAACACCGGCTCGAGCCCTCGCGCACCGGCGGGAAGGCTTGGTACCGCAGCAGCACCGGGTTCGCTTTTCGCCGTCGGTGGCAATGCTGTGCTCGCCACCGACGGCGTCCAGGCGTGACCAGGCGATGGCGTGGTGATTGTCGGGGAGACGTGGGCGGGGCGAGGGTCTGCCAGGGATCCGCAGCGGGCCCTCGTGAACCACGCTGTCGATGACCGAGCGGGTCGGCGCGCTGAGGATCTCAGGAGAGTCACTACTGCTGCCGATGCCGGCGCGTCACTTCACGGCTACTTTCATTTTGAACAGTTTCTCCGCGTTTCGGAACGCGATCTTTTCCTTGTCTTCGCGTGGCAGATCGACTCCGCGGAACCAGTCCGTCTGCTCCTTTATGTCCGCGAACGGATAGTCGGTTGCGAACATCACTCGATCCACGCTTATGTGCTTCAGCAGGAGAGTGAGCAGATGGGTCTGGGGGAATGCGCTGGTGGTGATCCAGAAGTTGTCCTGGAAGTATTGTGCGAAGGGCTTCTTGAGTGAGCTTTCGGTCGGCTCGCCCATGTCATTGACGATCCGCTCGTAGTAGAAGGGAAGACCTTCGCCCATGTGGCCGATGATGATCTTCAGTTTGGGGAATCTGTCGAAGACCCCGTACGTGATCATCCGAATGCACTGGGTCAGCACCTCCTGGTGCCAGCCATATCCGGATCCACTGAAAATGTAGGGTTGGAACTCCTTCGTGTACTGAGGCCGCGTGGTGTCGTAAAGGATCTTGAAGATCTCGTCAGCTGGATAGCCGGGGTGCAGGTAGATCGGCACATCGAGAGCAACGGCACGTGCCAACACCGGCTCGAAATCGGGATGATCGAGATACTTCTTCGTGATGTGTCCGTTGGTCAGCGCGCCCAAGAAGCCGTCTTCCTTAACCGAGCGTTCCAGTTCGTCCGCCGCCGCCTCCGGGCTCTGCAAGGGCAGGGTGGCGAAAGCCTTGAAGCGGCCCGGATATTTGGCGATCGGCCTTTCTGCAAGTAGCCGGTTGAGACGATAGGCAAAGTCGATGCCCTTCTTCCCAGGGACATTTTGTACGGACGGTGTATGGGCAGAGAGGATTTGAACGTTGAGTCCCCCCGTGTCCATGTCGTCGATGCGGCGTTGTCCTAGATCCGCAAGACCAATCTCCGTAAGGAACGCGATATGATCCGCATTGATGGAGTTCAGCTTCAACAACTCAGGAGTTGAAAATGTCTCCTCCGCGCCGATGAAGGGCAGGTCCCGGTCTCGCTGGTAGATGTCCGCGGTACTGTCCGCGTTCTGGTCCGGAGCCTTTTTCGGAGTCTTGTCGTCGCTCACTGCCGAGGCGATGGCATGCGTGGACACGCCGGCGCCGATACCGAGTGCCGTGGCTGCGGCCAGGAAGCTACGGCGTCCCATGGAGTTCATGTCAGTCTCTCTTCCGGTGTTTGTGTGGTGCGGTGTCCGTACGGCATCCGTCTGCGAGATGCGTCAGATCGAGCCTTCGTCGCCCAGGTCTCCACCCGAGCCGTGCCCCCACGACGACCTCGGCGCCTGATCCCGCTGAAGCGGTGCCGGCCGGGACCAGGGGTTTCCGCGTCCTGCCCGGAGTCCGGGAACAGCCCGCCCGCGTGCGTGCTGTGCGGGCCGGCTGGGCGTGCCCCGCATTGTTGTGGGGGTGCGACGCCCACAGGCGGCGACCGGGTACGCCGTCGCCAGAGCCACGGTGGACGTTCCGAATCTGGATAGACCGGGCGGCGCTTTTCCTGACGGCGCTGCATCCACTGTCATCACCAGCTTCCTGCCGACGGATCACCTCGCCTGTCTGACGCCGAATTCGTACCTAGTGAATCTGAGACGAACGTTAGAAATGCTCAGGTCGGTCGTCCGAGCCGGGCGCCCCGGCGCATGCGTCCGCGTGTTGGACTTCTACACCTGCCCGACCGCGCGAGTACGGGCCGTTGCGTTCTCGCTCTGCGGACCGGTGAGCTGCGATGATGCGCGGTGATCGGCCCAGATGGCTGTTCGAGCTCACCGATGCGGTGGGCTGCCGCTACCGCGGCGCGCGGGCGGCTGGTCCTGGCCGTGGACGTCAGTGCCGGCTGCGCCTGGACGCCAACGACACACAGTCGCGGCGCGCCTGCTGCGGCCCACTCGGGACTACATCGCCCTGATGCTGTCCGACCCGGACGTCGTGACTGCGGCTACCCGGTCGGCGGACCTGCTGCGGAAGGTGCGCGCGCTCCTGCTGAGCCTCGTCGACCACGCGGCTGCACCCGCGTGGACCGCACGGGTCAACACCGTCACCGCCCGCACGGACCGGTCGACGTCTTTCTCATCCGACCCAACGGCTGTCAACCGGTCTGATCAGCACATTAATGATCGTCTCAGATTCACTCGGTACGAAGTCGGCGTCGGACAAGCGATGTAACGCTGGCGTAGGAGGAAAGATGGCAGTCAACGTAGCCCCGACCAAGGAAACGCCGCCGGGCCGGTTGGCGAGCCGGTGGGTGCCGTGGCTGGTGATCGGCTTGTGGGTGGCGCTGGCGGCGGTCATGGTGCCGCTGAGCGGGAAGCTGAGCTCGGTGACCAAAGACAGGGCCGTGGACGCCCTGCCCGCCAGTGCCGACTCCACCAAGGTGGCGGCGCTGGAGGACAAGCTTCCCGGTGGTGAGGAAAACACGTTCATCTTCGTGTACCACCGGGCCGGCGGTGTCACCGCCGACGACCGTGCGGCGGTCGAGCGTCATTACAACACCTTGGCCACGCGGTACCCGCCGAAGGTGACGCCGCCGGCCGGCGAGAACGACGAGGGCCCGCCGACGCAAATCTCCAACGACGGCAAGGCGACAATGTTCACCCTCAACGTGAGCACGAGCTACGGCGAACCGGCGGTCCTCATCGGCCCGATGCGTGACACCGCGAAGGACCGCCCCGCCGGCCTGGACCTCGACGTGACCGGCCCGGCAGGGATCGACGCCGATATGGACGCTGTCTTCGACGGCATCGACGTGCAGGTCTTCCTCACCACCGTCATCGTCGTCACCATCCTGCTCATCCTCACCTACCGCAGCCCGGTGTTGTGGTTCATCCCGTTGGTGGCGGTGGGTGTGGCCGCGCTGACCTCGATGGCGACCGTCTACCTGCTCGTCAAGGGCTTCGGCCTCGTGATCAACAGCCAGAACTCGGCACTGCTGACGATTCTGGTGTTCGGCGTCGGCACGGACTACGCGCTGTTGCTCATCGCCCGATATCGGGAGGCACTGCACCAGCACGAAAACGTCCGAGTCGCGATGCTGCACGCGCTTCGCGGCGCGGCACCGGCCATCGTCGCATCTGCGGCCACTGTCATCGCCGGCCTGCTCTGCCTACTCGCCGCGGACCTGAACGAAACCCGCGGGCTGGGCCCGATCGGTGCGGCCGGCATCCTGTGCGCCCTGGTGGCCATGCTGACTCTGTTCCCGGCGGTGCTCGTGGTGCTCGGCCGGCGGATCTTCTGGCCAGCCATCCCACGGTTCGGCACGGCCATGCGGCAGAAGCCAGGGCTGTGGGGACGCCTCGGCGCCGCCATCAGCCGCCGCCGGTGGGTGGCGACGCTCGCTTCGCTGGGAGTCCTCGGCGTGCTCGCCGTCGGGCTGATGGGCAACACCAGCATCCTGCGGGAGCAGGACCAGTTCCTGTCCACGCCGGAATCGGTCACCGGCTTCACCGTTCTGCGCGAGCACTTCCCGGAGCTCGGGGGCCAGCCGATGACGGTCTTCACTCGTGCGGCGTACCAGAAGCAGGTTCTCGACGTAGTCATGCACACCCCCGGCGTGGCACAGGTCGAAACGGGTGAGACAAAGGGGGGCTGGGTCGACATCTCCGTGTTCCCGAAGGACGCGCCGGACACCACCGCGGAGTACGACACGATCAGGCGGGTGCGCACCGCCGTGCACACGGTGAACGGGGCGGAAGCGATCGTTGGCGGGCCGAGCGCGGAGCACCTCGACACTGACGTGACCACCAGGCGCGACCAGAAGGTGGTGATCCCGCTGGTACTCGCCGTCGTCCTGATCATCCTCGGGCTGCTGCTGCGCGCCATGGTGGCCCCGCTGGTGCTGATGGCCACCGTGATCGTCTCCTTCGCCGCAGCCTTCGGCGGCAGCGTGTTCATCTTCGACACGATCCTCGGGTTCAAGGGCATCGACTACTCGGTGCCTCTGCTGGCCTTCATGTTCCTGGTGGCACTCGGCGTCGACTACAACATCTTCCTGACCCACCGGGCCCGGGAGGAGACCGTGCGCCTTGGCACCAGAGACGGCATCCTCAAAGCTCTCTCCGCCACCGGCGGCGTCATCACCTCGGCCGGCCTGGTCCTGGCGGCCACGTTCGCGGTCCTCGTCTCACTTCCGCTGGTAATGCTGGTTGAGCTCGGGTTCCTGGTCGCCTTCGGTGTGCTGCTCGACGCCCTGCTGGTGCGGTCGGTCCTGGTGCCCGCCCTCACCCTGCTGATCGGCCGCCGGATCTGGTGGCCCAGCCGACTGTCCCGGCCAGCGGCGGATAGGCCGCCGACAGGGCGGCACTCGCTCGCCGACGACCGGGAGCCCGTACTGCAACGGTGAACGCGCCGGCACGGACGAGATCCGGGACGGGTAGCCAGCCCGTCCCGCGTCTTCTCCCGTGCCCGGCGCGGGTCTTCCTCGGCCCGTAACAGACGTAGTAGGCCAGCGCGCCAGTACTCATACCGCGTCGGGCGAGCAGCCAGTGCCCACGGCCGGGCCGCCGGAGAGACCCGCGTGGCCCGTGAGCACCCGGACGGCCGAAATCCGCGACCAGGCCCGCCGGGGCAAACCGGCGATCAGCTCGTCCACGCGGACGCGGCCCATGCTGGTGGTGACCACGTCGTCGTTGCAACGCGTCGCCCGCGCAGCCGGCATTCCCGCGGGCAGATACAACTGCCGGTCGATCAACGCGAGTCCCGCATCAAGCGGCAGGCCAGAAAGACGCCGATCTGGCAGTTCTCGATCCGCCCCGCGGGCCCGGAGTACTGCCGGGCCACCCCGGCGGGGTGCATCCCGTCTGGTGACAGGTCGCCGGCCTGCTCGGCTAAGGTCCAGCCGTCGTCGTGCATCCGTGAGCACGGCAAAGCGGCAGCGTCTTTAATACTGACCTCAGGTTGATCAGGGAGGATGAGCGTCGAAGGCATCGGTTAGAGGGGTGGGCCGGCGTGCGGATCATGATCGCGGATGATGAGGCGGCCATCCGTGAGTCGCTGGAGCGGGTGCTCCAGGTCGAGGGGTATGACACCAGCACCGTCGCCAACGGTCTCGCCGTACTCGACGGGGTCACCGGGGCCGGCGACGACACGCTGGATCTGCTGATCCTGGACGTGATGATGCCCCGTCTCGGCGGGTTGGAGACCTGCCGGCGGTTGCGGGCGGCGGGCCGGGATCTGCCGGTGTTGATGCTGACCGCCCGGGATCAGGTCTCCGACCGGGTCGCGGGGCTGGACGCGGGCGCGGACGACTATCTGCCCAAGCCGTTCGCCACCGAGGAGTTGCTGGCCCGGGTGCGGGCCTTGCTGCGCCGGCGCGCGCCGGCCGGCGGGGAGTCGCCGGTCCTGTCGTTCGCCGACGTGCGGCTCGATCCCGACCGGTTCGAGGCGTGGCGTGGCGGGCGGCCGCTGCGCCTGACCCGGACCGAGTTCTCCCTCCTGGAGGTCCTGGTGCGCAACGCGACCCGGGTGCTGAGCCGCGACGCGCTGTTCGAGGCGATCTGGGGTTTCGACATGAGCACCACCGCCAACAACCTCCAGGTGTACGTGAGCTATCTGCGCCGCAAGATGGAGGCCGAGGGTGAGCCCCGATTGATCTACACGCTGCGCGGACTGGGATACACGTTGCGGGAGACTCCTCCGTGACCAGGTCCGGGGGCCGGGGGCCGCGCCGGTGGATCCGGTGGTGGCGCCGGCAGTCCTTGCGGACCAGGATGACGGTGATCGCGGCGACCGCCATCGCGGTCAGCGTGTTCGTGTCCTTCCAGGTGGCCAGCGAGCTGATGGACCGCAAGCTACGGGCCACCGCCGCGGATCAGCTGCACGCCGACTCCCGCGTCCTGGCAACCAACGCGGAGCGCGCCGGTCTGGCGCAGGTCCCGCTGCCGCCGTACCCGGGATCCGGCAGGCTGGTGCGGGTCATCCTGCCCGACGGTTCGACCCGGACGCCGGCCGGCCAGCCGGCGCTGCCCCCGGTCAGCGAGGACGCCCGGCGCGTGGCGCAAGGCGCGGCTACCGACCTGCTTGAGTCGACCGACTGGGATGACGGCTACCGCGTCTACACGCTGCGGGTGGGCGACGGCGCGGTTCAGGTGGCCGACCTTGCCGACGACAGCCCGATCAACGAGTTCGGGTTCGGCATGCTGCTGATCGGGCTGTTCTGCGTGGCCGGCGGCGCCCTGGTCGGGCGGGCCGTGGCGCGGACCGGGCTGGCCCCGATCGATCGGCTGACCGCCGCCGCGGTACATGTCGCGCAGACCCGGGATCTCGACGCCGACATCCCGAACGAGGGCGGCGGGGAGATCCGGCGGCTGACTCAGTCGATCAACGACATGCTCGCCGCGCTGCGGGACTCCCGGCAGGCCCAGCGGCTGCTCGCCGAGGACGCCGCGCACGAGCTCAAGACCCCGCTCACCAGCCTGCGCCTCAACGTCGAGCTGCTGATCCGGCTCGATCGGCGCGGCACCATGGACAGCGCGCTGCCGGCGGAGAGCCGGACCCGGCTGCTCCACGATCTCGGCGCCCAGGTGGCCGAGCTGAGCACGCTCGCCGCCGAGCTGACCGACCTGGCCCGTGGTGACATCAGCGACGAGAACACCGAGCTGATCGACCTCGCCGACGTGGTGGTGGCCGCCGCGACCCGGGCGCGTTCGCGCATGCCCGACATCGAGGTCACGCTCGACGTGAGCTCCGTGTGGGTGAGCGGGCGGCCCGCCGCGCTGCAGCGGGCTGTGCTCAACCTCATCGACAACGCCGGCAAGTGGTCCCCCGCGGACCGGCCGGTCCAGGTCCGGCTCTTCGCCGAGGGCGCGTGGGCGGTGCTCGAGGTCGACGACGCCGGCCCGGGTATCGACGCCGCCGACGTACCGCGGGTGTTCGACCGGTTCTACCGTGCCGACAGCGCCCGGGCGTCGCCGGGCTCCGGTCTGGGGCTGTCGATCGTGCAGCGGGTCGTCGACGCCCACGGCGGCCGGGTCACCGTCGCCCGCTCCGCTCGCGGCGGCGCTCTGCTTCAGGTCGGCCTTCCGGCCGCCTCCCCGCCCACCGCGAGCGAGTGGTTGACCGCCGGGGAGGACACCGCGGTGCGCTGATGCGCATCTGGTTGCGGAGGGCGCGGCCGCCGACCGGCCGCGGAGGTCGGCGCCGGTGTCCTGCGGGCCGCTGCCGGCCTGCCCGGGACGCCGCACGAGATTGTGCCGCCGGGTGCTGCCCGGCCTTTGAACCCGCGCTGTCGGCACCGACAGAGGTGGTTCTCAGCATTTCAGTGCAGAAGCGCAAACTTGGACAGCAACTCGAAGTGTCGGCCCAGTGGTCGCCCGCTCGCCGTGGCCGCCGGGGTCGCGGTGCGCGGGTGGCACGGTCGGCGTGTTCCCGGCCGGGACGAGGCGGTGGGCGGGCGTCTAGAGTGGACGCGTGCTGGGAGTCGTGGCGGCCGCGCTCGGCGGTCCTGAGGTGTTGCAACTGACCGAGCTGCCCGAGCCTGAGGCGGGTCCGGGGCAGGTAGTGGTGCGGATCCGCGCGGTCTGTGTTCACCCGGCTGACGTGGCCGCGACCACCGGGGAAATCCCTCTTGGGCCGGATGTTCCGCCGTTCTCACCCGGCTGGGATATCGCCGGCGAGGTGGCCTCGGTCGGTCCCGACACGGCGGATTTCGAGGTGGGTGACCGTGTTGTCGGGATGATTCCGTGGTACACGACTCGGGGCGTACCCGGCGGTTATGCCGAGTTCGTGGCCGCCGGCGTGGACTGGTTGGTGCGGTTGCCGGACGGGCTCGACTTCGTGTCCGCCGCCACGGTGCCGCTCAACGCCCAGACCGCACACCAGGGGCTGTCACTGGTGTCACCGGCCATGCTTCCGGCCGGCAGCAGCATTCTGGTCACCGGCGCCAGCGGCGGTGTCGGCGGCTTCGCCACGCAGCTCGCCGTTCAGGGTGGCTACCGCGTCCTGGCGCAGGCCAGCAACGGGGACGAGCAATGGGTGCACAGTCTCGGCGTGCACGAGGTAGTTTCCCGTTCCGCCGATCTGGCCAGGGTAGGGCCGGTGGCGGTGGTGTTCGACGCGGTCCCCCTCGGCGAGGCGGCGGCCGCTGCCGTCGAGGACTGGGGGATCCTGGTGGCGACCCGGCCCACGCCGCCCATCGTTCCGGCACGGGGTGTGCGCCAGGAACTGCAACTCATCCGGCTCGACCGCAAGTTGTTGGCCGACCTGGTGGAGCAGGTGGCGGCGGGACGTCTGCGCACGCGCGTCGCGGCCACGATGCCGTTGACCGAAGCGGCCGACGCGCACCGGCGGGTACTGGCGGGCGGCCTGCGCGGAAAGCTCGTGCTGACGGTCGGCTGACTGCGAGAGAAGCCGGCGTCGAAGAGCTCCGCCGAAACCTCGGCCATCGAGCAGGTAGCGGCTGAGTAATGATGGGTGGCGTGCCCCCCGCATCCGCGCGCCGGGCGGCAGGTGACGTCGCCGCGGTGCTGAGCTATCTGCTGCTGGCCGTCTGGATCATGCGGGGCCTGTGGGCCGCCCCCGCTGGGCAGGTGCTCTTGCACGGCGACGACCACCAGTTCTTCCTGGCAATGATGGCGCACGGCGAGCGGGTGGTCTACCACGGCGAGACGCCGTTCTACCTCACCCGGCTCAACGTCCCGACCGGCGTGAACATGATGGCCAACACCTCGGTGCTGGCGATCAGCATCCCGCTCGCTCCGTTCACCCACGCTTTAGGCCCGGCCGTCACCGTGGCGCTGATGGCCACCGGTGCCCTGGCCGGCACGGCGACCGCCTGGTGGTGGGTGCTGCGGCGGCACCTGCTCGGCAGCGGGCCAGCCGCCTGGATCGGCGGACTCTGGACGGGCTTCGCCCCCGGTTTCCTCGCCCACGCCAACGGCCAGCCCAACCTGGCCTGCGGGTTCGTGGTCCCGTTCATCGTCTGGCAGGTGATCCGGCTGCGCGAGCCGGGCCGGCTCTTGCGTGGCGGGTCGGCCCTCGGCGTGCTGATCGCGCTGCAGGCTTTCGTCGGCGAGGAGTTCCTGCTGCTGCTGGCGATCACCATGGCGCTGATCGCCGTCGCGTACGCGGCCATGCGCCGGCGGGAGACGCTCGAGGCGGGCCCCCGGTTCGTGGCCGGCCTGGCGGTCGCGGGGCTGGTCGCCGGCCTCCTGCTTGCCTACCCGCTCTACCAGCAGTTCCACGGGCCGGGCCACTACACCGGGCTGCCCTTCCCGGTCGGCACGTCCCCCACCACGCTGCGCTCGGTCGCCGCGTTCCCGCGCAGCGCCATCGCCGGCAGCGTCGCCCGGGCAAGGGAGGCGAACGGCGGCAGCGTCACCGAGGAGAGCGTCTTCTGGGGCCCCGGCGCCTGCCTCATGATCCTGGTATCGATCGCGATCCTGTGGCGGTCGGCAGCCGTCCGCGCCACCGCCCTGGCCGGCCTTGTCATGCTGGTCCTGTCATTCGGCACCCAGTTCCGCGTCGACCGGACCACAACCACCGGCGCCGGCTCGCCATTCGCCTTCGTCACCCGCGTCCCGCTGCTCGACTTGGTGACAACGCCCCGATACGCGCTGGCGAGCACCACGATCGCCGGCGTGCTGATGGCGCTGGCAGCCGACCGGGTGCACAGTTTCCGGTGGTTCGCCCGGGTGCCGTACTGGACTGGCATCGCGCTGGCGTTCGTGCCGCTGTTCCCGAAGCCGCTGCCGACCTCGCCGGCCCCGCCGATGCCGGCGTTCTTCGCCGACGGCACATGGCGGTCGTACGTGCACGGCGACCAGACCGTAGTGATCGTGCCCCTGCCGAAGATGCGCACCGGCGGGGCGGCCATGCGCATCGCGGCACTGAACACCTTCGCGTTCCCGGTGCCGCGCGGATACTTCATGGGCCCGCGGAACCCGCCCGCGGACGACCAGGGCTCGTGGTCGCCGCCGCCGCGCTTCACGGTCACCGCCCTCGACCAACTGCGCCGCACCGGGACGCTCCCGCCGGCCAGCGTCGACCTCCGCCGGACGATGCTGGCCGATCTGCGCTACTGGCACGCCGGCGTGGTCGTCCTGCTGCCGCAGATGCCGCATCAGGCTGCCGTGCGCCGAGTGCTGTCCTATGTGCTCGGCACCCCCGAGGATTACGGTGACGTCACCGTGTGGCGTGTGCCCCCGCCCCCGACCTGATCACGCGCAGGAGACAAGTGCCGGCCGCGGCCCAGGCGCGATATTGCCCGCATCGGGCGGCACCGCCAACCCAGCGATCAAAGGCAAAACGCACCCCGGTCGACGACAAGCTGCGGCGGTTACGTCGTCGTTTCGAGAGTGCCGCCCGCGACCGCGGCCTCGTACGCCGCCTGCAGCTCGGCGAAGACCGAAGGGGTGCCCGCTGGGCGGGAGATGCCGAGGTGCTGTTCGCGTAGCTCGTCCATGAAGCGGTCCCACAGTTCGGGGCCGCCCTGCTCGAGCAGCTCGGCGCGCACGGAGAGCTCGTGGCTGGCCGGCAGGTGCCGCCGGCCCCACGAGCCGAGCGCGGCCATCACCGGGACGAGCTGCACGCCCGGCTCGGTGAGGCTGTAGCGGATCTTCTGGCGGTGGGTCTCGTCGTCCGTGCGCCACAGCAGGCCGTGGGTGACCAGGCGCCGCAGCCGGTCGGCGAGGATGTTCGAGGCGATGCCCTCCTCGGAGCCGGTCAGCAGCTCGCGGAAGTAATGCCGGTTGCCGAACATCATGTCGCGCAGCACCACCAGCGACCACCGATCGCCGAGCACCTCGACCGCCAGGTTGATCGGGCATCCCGACCTGTGCTTTCCCACGCGCTGATGGTACTTCGCAACCGGTCGTGCTAGCGTGACCGCGACCACTTTCGAACTGCAATCAGTTTCGGGGGACGCGGTGAGACCGACTACCGAGCAGCTCGACCGCCGCTACAGCGACGAGAAGTCCCAGGCCGTCCCGTGGGCCGCCGCCGAGACACGGCTGACCGCGGCGCAGATCGCCTGGATCGTCACCGTCCGGCCGGACGGCCGGCCACACGCGACCCCGATGGTGCCGGTCGTGCACGACGGCAAGGTCTACTTCCATACCGGCAGCACTGAGGTGAAATACGCCAACCTCGAGGCCAACCCGCACGTGCTGGTGCTCGCCGGCGACACCGCCTGGGACGGCGGCCTCGACGTGGCCGTCGCCGGAACCGCGGCGCCCGTCACCGACGACGCCCTGCTGCACCGGCTCGCCGAGCTCTACCGCGAACGCTGGGACGGCCGCTGGCAGCTCGATGTGCGCGACGGCGGGCTCGCCGCGCACGTCCCCGGCGCCGGCCCGGTCATGTTCGAGGTGACGCCGGACCGGGCGTACGGCCACGACAAGGGTGACCCGTTCGGCCAAACCAACTACCGCTACTGAGAGGGCACGATGAAGTTCCTGCTCACCGATTCCGGCGTCAAGAACCCGAGCATCCACGCGGCGCTGCTCGACCTGCTCGGCAAGCCGATCGAGGAATGCGTCGCGCTCGCCATCCCGACCGCGTCGTACGGCCACCCGTGGGCCAGGCCCGCCGGGGCGTGGCGCTTCATCAGCGGCCGCGGCGGCAACCCGATGACCGAGCTGGGCTGGAAGTCCGTCGGCGTGCTCGAGCTGAGCGCGCTGCCGAGCATCGACCGGGACAAGTGGGTCGATTGGGTACGCGAGGCGGACGTGCTGCTGGTCAACGGCGGCGACGCGCTCTACCTGGCCCACTGGATGCGCGAGTCCGGCCTGCTCGACCTGCTGCCCACGCTCGGCGACAAGGTCTACGTGGGCTTCAGCGCCGGCAGCATGGTGCTGACCCCGCGCATCGGCGACGACTTCGTCGGCTGGAACCCGACCGGTGGCGACACCGCGCTCGGCCTCGTCGGCTTCTCGATCTTCCCGCACCTCGACGTGCCCGACTGCCCCGAGAACACCACGGCCGCCGCGGAGAAGTGGGCGGCCGAGATCGGCGTCCCGGCCTACGCGACCGACGACCAGACCGCCATCAAGGTCGTCGACGGCGTCGTCGAGGTCATCTCCGAGGGTCACTGGCTGCGCTTCAACGGCGCGGCATGAAGATCCTCGAGCTCGCCGAGCCCGGCCCGCTGCGCGACTCCGGCGTCAGCGCGATCCTCGCCGGCACCAAGACGGCGATGACCGGCCTGCCCGCCATCTACGAGAAGGAGGGCGAGCCGCTGCCCGCGGCCGGCGAGCGATACAGCGTCATCGACTCGGACGGGAAACCGGTCGCGGTCATCGAGCTGACCCGGATCGCCACCGAGCAGATCGGGGCCGTCGGCGACGCGTACGCCCACGCCGAAGGCCGCGGCTACCGCGACGCCGCCGATTGGCGATCCGCCCACGAGGACTTCTTCCGCAGCGACTTCGTGGCCGAGTACCTCGGCTTCGTGCCCCACTTCGACGACGACACCCTCGTCGTCACCCAGCGGTTCCGGCTGATCGAGACGCTTGGCTGAACGTCCTGCAGTCGGCACGTGCTCGCGAGGATCATGCGGAGTGTCGCGACCGATCCCCGATCGGGCGTCCTCTACCTGCTCGCCGCCACCGCCCTGCTCGCCTGGCTAGCGGCTGCGGCGCTGCGCTCACGCCGGATCAAAACTCGGCGTCACCTCACGCTGCGAGGCGCCACCTCACGCTGCGAACTGCGCGACGTTCTGCACCTCGGCAGCCATATGTGATCGGGCCCAGTTTGCACGGCCTCGGTTTGCTACTAGCGCCGACAGGTTGGCTGTGGAAACCTATTGGCATGACGACTGATTCGGTGTCCGCCGACGGTGATCCGCGCCGGCTGCTGGCCGAGGTGCGCGCGCTCGCCCACCGGGTGCGCGTCGACCAGCGGATGACCTGGGCCGCGCTGCTGGTGCTGGGCGCGACGACCCTCCTCGCGATCCCGTTCGACTGGTTCGGCATGTGGGTGAACTGCCTGCCCGAGGGCGGCTGCCAGTTCGCGCGCCGGGGCATGCTCTATTACTGGCCGGCCGCGATGGTGCTGGCGTACGCGATCATCGCCCTCTGCTACCTGCGGGCCGCCCGGGCGCGGGGGCTGGGCGCGCGGGTGTTGCCGTACGCGATCACCGGCGCCGTGACGACGGTGGTCTTTCCCGCCGCCTGGCTCGCCGTGTTCCTGTACTTCCGGAGCCACCCGTACCCGAACCCGCCGCTCCCCTACTGGTACTTCGTGCTGGACCGGCTGGTCATGCCGTGGGGGATGATCGGGGTGGCGTTGCTGGTGCTGGTCTGGTTGGAGCGCAACGTCGGGTTGCTGCTGTTCACCGCCGGCTACCTGGCGTTGGTGCTGCTGGTGCTGCCGATGAACGACGGCTTCCCGCCCCGCTTCGGCGGTTCGCTCGAGTTCGGAATGCGGGCCGGAATGGCGGTGCCCCAGCTCATCGTCGGCATCGTGCTGCTCCTGGGCGCGGCCGGCTTCGCACGCGCCCGTCGGCGGCACCGATAGCCGCCGTGACCTCCGCCCACGTCCAGGATGCCGCCCCCGACGACACTCGTTATCGACGGCTATCGTCGCGACGCGGTCCACCACCATGCTTCCGGCCGCGTTCACGTGACGGCTCGGTGATCACGGCCGGGGCCGCGTTCGCGCACATCGACCTCGCGCTGACCCTGGTCCGTACGGTGAGCGCCGACCTCGCTCGGCAGGTCGCCGGCTGCTCGTGATCGACGAACGCCCGTCGCAGGCGGCCTACGTCGCGTACGACCAGATGGCCCACGACGACCAGCTGGTGCTGGCGTTTGAACGCCACGTCCGCAAGCACCTGCCCGAGCCGTTCGACGTGGCGGTCGCCGCCGCCGCGATCGGGGTGACCCGCCGGACCCTCGAGCGGCGCACCAAGCAGGCGCTCGGGCTCAGCCCCCTCGGCGTGGTCCACCGGCTACGTCTCCAACAGGCCGCCTATTTGCGACGTACGGGCGACCTGAGCGTCGAACAGATCGCACACCAGGTCGGCTACGCGAACGCGGCGACGCTGCGCAACCTGCAACGCCGCCACCGGTGACTCGGGGCCGATCCTGCAGATACCGCACTTCAGGCCGACTCCCGCACGACCACCTTCGTGGGCAGGATGAACGGTTCCGGCTGCGCGCCGTCCAGCAATTCGACCAGCATGCGGGCGGCCTCGCGGCCCAGGGCCTGCACCGGCTGATGAATCGTGGTCAGCTTCGGAGCGGTGTGCAACGCGATCGGCAGATCGTCGAACCCCACAACGGCAACATCGCCGGGCACCGTACGGCTGGCGTCGCGCAACACCCGCAACGCCCCAGCCGCCATGTTGTCGTTCGCCGCGAGCACCGCGTCGAGATCCGGGTGCGTTTTCAGCAGCGTACGCATCGCGGCTGCGCCGCCGGCCTCCATGAAGTCCCCGGGCTCGGTGGCGTAGGGCCGCAGTCCTGCCAACGTCAGCGCCTCGGTGTAGCCGCGACGGCGTTCCCGCCCGACCGCGGTGTCGTCCGGTCCGGTGATCATGACGATCCGGCGACGGCCACCGCGCAGCAGGTACTCGGTGGCCGCCCGCGCCCCGCCCGCGTTGTCGGCCTCGACGTAGAACGGCGGCGTCCCGTTCATCGGCAGCCCGATGAAGACGGTCGGTAGTCCGGATCGCGCCGCGATATCGATCAGCGGATCGTCACCGCGCAGCGCTACCAGCATCACCCCGTCGGCTCCCCGGGTCTGCAGGAAGTTCTCCAGCCGCCGCTGGCCGTGACCGGTCGTGGCCAGGCTGAGCATCAGGTGCAGGTCCGTCTTCTCCAGCGCGGTGGACGCGCCGACCATGATCTGCCCGAAGAACGGATCCGCGAACACTCCCGGTCCGTCACCGGAAACGGCGAGCACAACCACGCCGGTCTGGCGAGTCGCCAAAGCCCGCGCGGCCCGGTTCGGTGTGAACCCGAGTTCGCGGATCGCCTTCTCCACCGCGTCTCGCTTGGCCCGGCTGACGTGCGGCCCATTGTTGATCACTCGGGAGGCCACCGTGCGCGACACCTGCGCCCGCTTGGCTACCTCGTCGAGCGTTGGTGGCCGCGACGGGACCGGCGACGACATACCCGGGCCCCCTCCGCTCGAACCAGCGCCTTGCTGCTCAGCGTACCGAGCAGCAGGGGGCGGGCCTCGGGCCGATCAGTACTTGGTGTATTTGGCCCAGTCGTACGTGGCGGTCAGTTTGGTGCCCGGGTACCTGAAGGGCTGCAGCCAGCTGTCGACGCCGATGCCGGGCCAGAGGTTCATCATGATGCGTTGCGGATGTGTGGGAAGCGGTCCGCGCGAGCCGTTCTCCTGGTGGACGAGCGCGCCGTCGACGAACCAGTTGATGGTGCCGCCGTTCCACCACTCGAAGGCGTAGTTGTGGTAGCCGGTCGACGCGTCGAAGCCCAGGTTGATGACGGTTTCGTGACCGCCGGCGCCGTTGGTGAAGTAGTTGAGCTGCACCTGCGTGGTGTTCTTGCCGAGGATCTCCACGTCGATCTCGTCCCACGGCTGGCCGTCGCTGGGCCCGGTGTAACTGAAGAACGAGGTCACGGTGCCGGGGTTCTTGACGGCCTTCAGGCGCGCCTCGAACCGGCCGTACGAGTACAGGTCGGTGGTGCGATATTCGCCGGAGGCGTAGGGCTTGCCGGAGCAGCCGCCGGGGCAGGACTGGGTGTCCAGGTTGATGCCCATCACGCCGCCGCTGAACCAGACGTGGTCGGCGCGCCAGCCGGCGTTGAACATGCTGCCGTTGCTGTAGCCGTCGGCCTTGTACCAGCGGCCGGTGTCGAATCCGTCGAAGTTGTCGACGAAGCTGGGGCCGATCGCAGCTTCGGCCGGTGCGGCGCCGGGCGCCGCCAGGGCGGCGACGGTACAGAGGATCGCGGCGGCCAACACTTTCGGGGCGCGAGTTCGGATGAAGATCATTTGCGGCCTCCTACTCGACGGAATTGGAAGCGCTTCCGGTATATTCAATCGAGAGCGCTCGATGACAAGTTTTGTAACCTCGACGACACGGCCTCGTCAAGATGTAGATGTTCCAGAGTCGGCCTTTACATCGATGGGAACGCCTCGTACCTTCAACTGGAAGCGCTTCCAGTTCGGAGCGCCGTTTGGGGAGGCAACATGCGAAGGCGAACACTGCTGGGCACGGCGGCGGGCGCGGTGGCGCTGGCCTTATCCGATGCCGCCGGCGCCCAGGCTGCGCCGGCCTGCCGGGACTCCTTCCCCACTCGGTACCTGGGCGTCTTCCGGGAAGAGGCCCCCACGGCGATCGCGGCGAACGTCGAAGACCTCTACGGTGTCCGCCCGGCCGGCGTGATGTGGTTCGACAGCTGGGCAAGCGGCCTGGCGTTCCCGGCGAACGAGGCAAAGGCGCTCTGGCGGCGCGGCGTCATGCCGCACTACACCTGGGAACCGTGGAACACCGCGCTCGGCCCGAACGACCCCGGGCAGATCCACCTGACCGACGTCATCGAGGGCACCTGGGACACGTACATCAGGGCACGCGCCAAAGAGTTCGCCGCGGTGCGGCTGCCGATCATGGTCCGCTGGGGACATGAGTTCAACGGCAACTGGTACCCGTGGGGCATCGCGAACAACAACAACGACCCCTCGCTGTACGTGCAGGCGTACCGGCGCGTACATGACCTCGTCCTGGCGGCCGGGGCGCGGAACGTGCAATGGGTGTGGGCGTACAACAACGGATCCTCGCCGGACGCGCCCTACAACGACCCGGCCGGCGCCTACCCCGGGGACCGATACGTCGACTGGGTCGGAATCGACGGATACAACTGGGGCTCCGGCCCATCGTGGGACCCGGCGGGCGACCACTGGACCAGCTTCGATGCGACCTTCGCCATCGCGTACGCCAAGGCACGCGCCATCGCGCCGAGCCGGCCGGTGATGATTGCCGAGTTCGCGTCCACCGAGGACGGCGGCGACAAGGCCCGGTGGTTCAAGGGCATGGACACGGCGCTGCGGTCGGGGGCGTACCCCGACCTCAAGCTGCTCACCTATTTCGACGTGAACAAGGAAGAGCCTTGGTCGCCGACCTCGTCACCGGCCGCGCTCGCCGCCTTCACCTCCTGGGTACGGCAGAGATACATGAGCGGACGCGGCCACGAGCTGGCGCGCGTCGCCGGGACGTACGCGAGCTCCCGAGTTGCCCCGGCGATCGCCGTTTCATGACTTCACCTGGCTCGGTCATCCGTGGTCGGCCGGCCGCCGCTCTTCGAGGAGCTGTTTGAGAACGCCGAGGTTGGCAGCGACCGCCGATTTGACGCCGGGCGCCGCCAGGGGCGCGACCAGCCGCATCGGACCTGAGGGCTGGAGCTTGATGGTGTTGGTGAGGACGGTGCCGTTCTCGGCCGGGGTGAGCAGATAGGTGACCTCGGAGTGGAAGGGTCCGAGCGAGCCCCGGATCGAGAGCCGGTGGTCGCGCTCGAATTCGGTGACCTCGAACGTCTCCTTACCCCGGGCGGGAACCGTCCGGGTTTGCCGGTAGCGCGAGCCGGCACCGACCGCGCCGGGCGAGATCTTCTCGGTGTCGCTGATCGCATAGTTCCACAGCGGCAGGTTCTCGAGGTGGGCGAGGAACGCGAACACCTCGGAGAGCGGGCGGTCGATCGTGATCGTGTTGGTGAATTTCATCTGAGCCCATCTCCTGCCGAGGCGCGGGTACGGAGTGATTCCACGAGGAGGCCGAGCCCGTACTCGAACTGGTCGGCGGACGCGGCCGATGCCAGCTCCGGGCGCAGCGCGTGCAGATGCGGGTAGTCCGTGGGGTCGAGTGCATCGATGGCCGCGTGCCACGAGGAGACGTACGCCTCCTCCGGCTGCTGGTGCACCCGCGGCAACTCCCACATGACCGAGCCGAAGACGTACGTGAACAGGCTGTAGAAGGCCCGCACCGCCTCGCCGGGGGCGAAGCCGGCCCGGATCAGGATGCCGTGAACAGTCTCGAGTTGGGTGAAGACGGGTCCGACCGTCAGCCCGTGGTCGGCGAGGATGCGCCCGAGCGCGGGATGAGCGGTGACCGCGTCGCGCAGCGCTCGCAGGTAGCCGACAACGCGGCCCTCCCAGTCGTCGGCGGCGCCGTCCGGGACGTCGATCTGCCCCATGACCTGCTCGGCAACCGCGTCGACGAGGTCGCGCTTGTCATTGACGTGGCGATAGAGCGACATCGTCCCGACCCCGAGACGCTGCGCGACATTCGGCATCGTCACCGCGTCGAGACCGGCGGTGTCGATCAGTTCCAGCGCCGCCTTGACGATCACCGAGCGAGAAAGCGTGTTCCGCGGCGCTCGTCTTGGCGCGCCCGTGCGTTGAGCCGGCATATACGCCTCATTCGCTTGCGTATGACGTACGCTAACACTAGCGTACGTCATACGCTACTGGATCCCGCTCCTTGCCCTTCCGCTGCCGGCAATGGCCGGATACCGGGCGGGCTGCGGCGCGGCCCCCGCCGTCTCGGGCGTGGGAAGTGAATTCCCGACAGTTCAGCGGCCCGGGCCCCGTGGCTACCTACCCTGAACTGCACGATCCTGCGGCGTACGCGTTCATTCCATCCGGTCGTCGCCGTCAGTGAGGAGCACGCCAATGTCGGGTCGGGTGCATCGCCGTGATGTGTTCCTGCGGATCGAGCCGCTGACGGGTTACAGCCCCCTGGCGCCGATCGTCGGTAGCCGCCGGTACGGGCGCGATGCCATGCGCGGGCCC
Source organism: Actinoplanes sp. CA-142083 (assembly GCF_050942195.1). NCBI lineage: Bacteria > Bacillati > Actinomycetota > Actinomycetes > Micromonosporales > Micromonosporaceae > Actinoplanes > Actinoplanes sp. CA-142083. The sequence continues at coordinate 3,244,029 of NZ_CP192076.1, read as the reverse complement.
GGTCACGAGGTGGGGCGGGCCCGGCCGGAGGAGATCGCCGCCGCGACGGTGGACGCGTTGGTCTATCGGGAATACCTCGACGACCACTACCTGATCCCCAACACCGCCAAGATCGTGCCGGCGGACGTCAACGAGCCGCCCTGGTATCGCCGCGTCCCCGGGGCCGTGCTGTATGCCGAGCCCGGCGAGCGGTTGCACATTCACGTGCTGAACGCCGACCCGGATGACTGCCACAGCCTGCACGTCCACGGCGTGGAATACGGCATCGATTCCGACGGCGCGTGGCCTTTCGGTATCCAGAGCCGGCTCGGCCGGCGTAGCGATGAGATCCGGCCCGGAGACAAGTGGACCTACACGTTCGACGTCACCGAGGACACCATCGGGGTCTGGGCCTTCCACGACCACGTCCGCATGGTCCAGGCCAACGTCAACCGTGGCCTGTTCGGTGCCCTGATCGTCCGCGAACCGGCGGCGCCGCGGGCGCTGGACGTACCGATGATCATCCACGCGATGCAGGCGCCCTCGACCGTCGACACATTCGAGAGCCCCACGCTGCACAAGGCGACACCGCAACAGACCTTCGAGCACACCTTCACCGCGCCCGGCACCGTCGCGTACCACTGCAAGATCCACGGCCCGACCATGTCCGGCACTGTCGTGGTCGACCCGGGTGCGCCGGCCGGTGACCGCGCCGTCGAGATTCGGGACAACAGCTTCGTGCCGCCGAACGTCTCGGTACGCCCCGGCAACAAGGTGGTGTGGACCCTCGCCCAGAACTTCGACCACATCGTCATCGCCCCGGGCGGCGGAGCGCTCACGTACTGCCTCAACGGACGCGCCTTCGTCGGCAACACCCCGACCATCGAGGCCGACGCCGGTCAGCGCCTGCGCTGGCACGTACTGAATCTCGACCTCGGCTCGGTGTGGCACAACTTCCACCCGCACTCGGCGCGCTGGCAGCTGCCCGCTCCCCCGGGCGGCGCCGCCGACGTGCACGGTCTCAGCCCGGCGGAAGGGTTCACCGCGGACACTGTCGTGCCCGCGCCCTTCCGGCTGCCCCGCTCGCTCGAGGAGCTGCAATGCGATCCGTCCGCGGACGCCTGCCGCGTACGGGTCAAGGGCGACTTCCTCTTCCACTGTCATCTCGAAGAGCACATGATGTCCGGCCTCGCCGGGCTGGTCCGCTCCCGGGACTGGCTGTGGGTCGACCCGAAGACCGCCTGGTCGCCGGACCTCCGCCCGCTACTGGACGAAAGCCACGACGACCTCCCCTGGGTCGATCTTGCGCGCTGCGGTCACTGCGCGCACGACGACCACGACCCGCACCAGCACGCCAGACCGCACAACCTCTGCTGTGGCATCCTCGGCCCGGCCGCCCATCAGGACCGCCACGACGATCATTCGCAGCCGCACAGCGACTGCGATCCGAAGCAGTGCGACCACGACCACGCGCACCAGGTGGACGAGCCCCCAGGACCATGCTGTGGCCATGACCATGGGCACACCCGGTGCTGCGGACACGACCCGGACGCCGATTGCGAGGCATGCGAGAAGCTGACCCGGCACGTCCACGGCGGCCACCATGACCACCCGAAGGACGTTCGGCCGGGCCCCCGCAGCTCCGCCAGGACTGCCGGCGCGGGTATGCCCACGGACGCGATACCCCACCGCCACGATCCGTCGATGCCGGGGACGCCCACGACGCCGCCGATGCCCGGAATGCCGGCCCATGACCCCGTCGACGCGTGCCACCTCGCCGAGGTCGGGTACTGGGAACTGCTGCCGGTGGACTCCCACGTGCTGGCGGTGCACGCGGTCCTCATGCACACCGGCCAGGTCCTGTTCTTCGCCGGGTCGGGCAACAACGTGCCGAACTTCAACGCCCACCTGGTCAAGAGCGTCGTGTGGGACTACGAGGAAGGCACCTTCTACGACCCCGGCTGCCCGTTCGACGTGTTCTGCGCCGGACAGACCGTCCTGGCCGACGGCAAGGTCCTCGTCGCCGGCGGCACCGACAAGTACGACAACTTCGTCGGCTCACGAGCCGCGTACCTGTTCGACCCGACGCTGCGGCAATGGATCCGCGTCGACGACATGGACGAGCAGCGCTGGTACCCGACGGTGGTCAGCATGGGCGACGGCCGGGCGGTCGCCAGCTCCGGGATCTCGGCGCCGAACGAGGTCTTCCACCCCGGCCACGGCTGGAGCAAACTACCCGCGACCACCGCGCTGCCGCTGTACCCGCACCTGCTGCTGCTCCAGGACGGCCGGCTGTTCTACACCGGAGAGCAGCTGGGTGACGCCACCGTCGAGGGGCGCGTCATCGACCCGTGGACCGGCGCCGAGCAAACCGTCTCCGGCCTGCGCGACAAGGGCAACCGCGACCAGGGCAACAGCGTCCTGCTGCCGCCGGCACAGGCGCAGCGCGTCATGGTCATCGGCGGTAGCGGTTCGTCCGCGGCCACCAACCACACCGACATCATCGACCTGGCCGGCGGACCCGCCGGCGCCACCTTCCAGCCCGGCCCCGACCTCGCCAAGGCTCGCGGCCTGTGCAACTCCGTCATCCTTCCCGACCGCACCGTCCTGATCACCGGCGGCGGCCTGCACGGCGAGACCAGAAGCGACGCCGTACACCTCGCGGAGATCTACGACCCGGCCACCAACACCATCCGACCGGTCGCCGAAGCCGCCGTCTCCCGTCTCTACCACTCCGTTGCCCTCCTGCTCCCCGACGGCCGGGTCGTCACCGCCGGCTCCAACCCCGACCGCGGCGACGACGAACTACGCCTCGAGCTGTACCACCCGCCTTACCTGTTCCAGGGCCCACGACCATTGCTGGAGTCGGCGCCCACCGAGTGGCACTACGGCACCACCGTCGAGGTCAGCACACCCTCGGCGATGACACTCCGATGGGCCCAGCTGATCCGGCCCATGACCACCACCCACTCCGACGACCCCAGCCAGCGACTGATCGACCTGCCCATCGTGTGCCGTGACGCCTGCAGCATCACCGTCGACGTCACCGACAACCCCAACCTGGCGCCACCCGGCTGGTACATGCTCTTCGTCGTCGACGACTGCGGCATACCGTGCAGCGCATTGTGGATCCGGCTCGACCACCCACCGGCGCCCCCGCCCCCGGCGCCGCCTCCGGACCACCACCACGGGGAGGGTCACTCGCACCAGCCCGACTTCGACATCCCCGGCCAACCCAGCCGGCCGACGACTCGCCCACGCAAGACCCGGCGCGCGAAGAAGACCTGAACGGCACCCACGCTCGGCCGCCCTGCCGTGGAACCCATCACGACCGGCGCCGTCCTGCATCCGGGGGCCCCGGGCGCAGCAAAACCGGTGAGCAGCGCCGAGAAAATCTAGTCCGCCGAGACTAGACTTTCTCGGTGGAGCTGGGTAATGTTGCCTCCGTTGACGACAGAGATCGGTTAAAGACGCCGACGTAACAGGCCGAGTGTCGAAGCAGGGCCCGGAAGTTCTCGCGGCTCGCTCGGTAACGCGGTGGAACCACATCACCGCACGCAGCATGGCAGGTGTACGACAAGACCTTGACGTAACTCCAGGTCAGGGCAACCGCAGGTGGGGCCGATGCAGGTTCAGGGCTCCGCCTGATGCAGGAAGGATCCGCCGCACGTGTGCGGGGCCATGAAGTCGCGTGGGCTCCGGCATCGGCGGGTAGCACGGCAGTATCGGAAAAGAGGAAAGGGAGGGCTGGACGCCGTTGGATCGCCCGCCGTCAGAACATGGTTGCAGTTCTGCGGTGGACACCGTTGTCCCATCGAACGTGAGGTGGTCTCCGGTCACGCTTATGCGATCCTCGCACCGCCGCCGAGGGCGGCACGGTGCGGAAAAGAGAACCCGACGAACCTGTCGGTAGATGGTGTATTCAAGCCGTAACCCTGGGCCCCGGCGCGTTTCTGTGCCGGGGCCCTCGTTCATGACGAGGAATGTATGGCCCAATCCGACGACATGCTCAACGATGACGACTACCCCGCCTACACGATGGGCCGCGCCGCCGAGATCGTGGGCGCTTCGCAAGACTTCCTGCGCCGCCTCGACGAGGCGAAACTGATCATCCCGTTCCGCTCCGCCGGCGGACACCGCCGCTACTCCCGCTACCAGTTGCGGCTGGCCGTACGAGCCCGCGAGATGGTCGATCACGGCACCGCCCTCGAAGCCGCCTGCCGGATCATCATCCTCGAAGACCAACTCGAGGAGGCCCTCCAGCACAACCGGGACCTCCAGAGCCGCCAGCAGACCGGCGCTACCTGACTCCACGGCGATGCCACGACCACGGACGCACACGAGACCGGGGTTGCTACCGGTCGCCGAGTGATTCGGATGGCCGGGCGACCCGCCGGAGGGCGTCCGTTACCGCGGCGGCGTACTTGCTCTTGGACACCAGGGTGTAGTGGGTCGCTCCGGCGACGGTGATGTGCCGGCTGTTGGTGGACAGCTGAACCAGCTCGTTCTGGAGGCTGGTCAAGACTTCGCCGTAGCGGCTCTGCTCGGTCACGCTGAGGACTATCAGTGGCAGTTTCCTGAGGTCACGGGCGGCATCGACCTGATCGCGCGACTGCCGGTCCCAGGCGAGCAGACCGGCGGCGCCGGCCAGCCAGCCGTCCGGTCGCGCCAGGTAGGCGCGCATCTCGGCGTACTGACGGGCCGGAAGACCCGCGATGTACGGCCGTTCGGCGCGGAACAGGCGCAGTAGTCCGACGTACGCGAGCGCCGCGGTGAGCCGGTTGGCCCAGGCGACGGTGCGCCGCGCGAGGCGGGGATGTGCGTCCATTGCTGCGGATGGGACGCGTCGACCAGCACGAGCCCGACGACGTCATCGGGATGGCGATCGGCGAAAGCCCGGACGACCAGTCCGCCGTAGGAATGGCCCGCCAGCACGTACGGAGGGCGGCAACCGGCCGCCGCCAGTGCGGTGTGCAGCTCCTCGGCGCTGGAGGCGGCGTCCATGCGCCCGGTACCGGCTTCGCTCCAGCCCAGGCCGGCCCGGTCGTAGGAGACGACCCGGAATTGCGGGGTCAGCTCCTGCTGTACCCAGGCCCAGTTGGCCGACATCGACGCCATGCCCGCTTCCAGGACGATGGTGGGGGCCGCGGTTTGCGGGCCGGTCACCTGAAGGTGCAGGCGGTGACCGCCGACCGGAATCATCCGGCCGGGCGGTGGGAACCGGCGGCGGTCGCGCCGGGACGCGACAGCCTGCCACGTGGCGCCGATCGCCTGGGGCAGCTTCGCGCTGGCGTGCTGCTGTTCCTGCGCGGCTGACGAGACCCGCCGCGCCGGTCAGGTCCGCGACGGGCTCAGCGGGGGGTCGGCGGCTCGGCGCGGTCCAGCACCAGGTCGCGGGCGGCCGTCAGGCCGGACGCCAGGGCGCCGAGCAGGACCGCGTCGGTGCCCAGGGTGGAGACTTCGATGCGGGGCCGGCGCAAGGCGACCAGGCGGTCCAGCCGTTCGAGCAGCGGGCCGGTCAGCAGATCGCCGGCGTGGCCCGCCACTCCCCCGCCCAGCACCACGAGCTCCGGATCCAGCACCGCGGTGACGCCGGCCAGGGCCCGGCCCACGTACTCGATCTCGCGGTCCACCGCGCGCAGGGCGGCCTCGTCACCGGCCCGGGCGGCGTCGAGGACCTCCTTCGCGGTGACCGCGTCCACCAGACCCAGGCGGTGGGAGGTGGCGACGACGCCGGCGGCCGAGGCGACCGATTCGAACATGCCCCGGCCGCGGGATCCCGGTTCGTCCAGCAGCGGGTCGCCGTCGCCGACCGGCATGTACCCGATCTCGCCGGCGGCACCGCGGGTGCCGCGGTACAACTTGCCGTCGATCACAATGCCCATGCCGGTGCCGGTGCCGATCTGCACGTACACGAAATGGCGGACGCCGCGGCCGAGCCCGTAGGTGGCCTCGCCGATCGCGGCGAGGTTGGTGTCGTTCTCCACCACGTAGGTCGCGCCGGTGACGCCGGCCAGTTGGGCGACGCTGTTGTGCCGCTCCCAGCCGGGCAGGTTCGGCGCGAGGTGCAGCGAGCCGTCGGTCTTGTCGTGGATGCCGGGGGTGCCGAAGACAGCGAGCGTGATGTCGTGGCGGGTGATGCCGGCGGCGCCGGCCAGTTCGTCGGCGAGCCGGGTGAGCTGGGTGACGAGGTCCTGTTCGCGGTATCCGTGCGACGGCTCCTCCTTGCGGGCGACGATGTCGCCGACGAGATCAGCCAGGGCGGTACGCACGAAGGCGCGCCCGATGTCCACCGCGAGGACATAGCCGGCCTCGGGGCGCACCTCGTAGAGCAGGGCGGAGCGACCGGCCGGCCCGGCCCGCCGGCCGACCTGACGCAGCAGTCCCGCGTCCTCCAGGTTGTTGAGGGTGACGGCCACGGTCGGCTTGGACAGCCCGGTGATCGCCGCCAGTTCCGGGCGCGACGCCTTCCCCAGCCGGAAGATCTCGGCGAACACGGCCCGCTCGTTGATCACCCGGAGAACGGCCGTGGTACTGGCTGTCGCACTGCTCTGCACGTCCTACAGGCTGCCACACCACTTCGTAAATCTCATTTATCAATTTCGTAAAGGACATTGCCAAAGGGCGACCGGGTGGCTGACGATGCTCCTCAAACCTTCGGAAGAGAGGTGCACCGTGAGAGCCAACAGGTTCGCCGCAGCAGCCGCAGCCACCGCCGCCGTCGTTTTCCTCAGTGCCTGCGGTGCTGCGGACAATTCAGACGCCTCCGACAGCTCGAAGAAGGCGGCCGCCATCGCCCTCTTCCTTCCCGAGTCCAAGACCACCCGGTACGAGGCCTTCGACCGGCCCCTGTTCGAGGCCAAGGTCAAGGCCCTGTGCGCCGACTGCAAGGTGCTCTACTTCAACGCCGACCAGGACGCGGCCAAGCAACAACAGCAGGTCGAGGCGGCGCTGACTCAGGGCGCCGACGCTCTGGTCCTGGACGCGGTCGACGCGGGCGCGGTCGCGTCCCTGGTCAACCGGGCGAAGCAGGCCAAGGTTCCGGTGATCGCCTACGACCGGCTGATCTCCGGCATCAGTTACGACTACTACGTCTCCTTCAACAACGTCCGGGTGGGCGAGATGCAGGGCCAGGCGCTGCTGGACGCGCTCGGCAAGGCCGGCACGACCGGCAAGGGAAAGATCGTCATGATCAACGGATCGCCCACCGATCCCAGCTCGGCCGACTACAAGACCGGCGCGCACCACGTGCTCGACGGCAAGGTGACGGTCGGCCGCGAGTTCGACACTCCCGACTGGAGCCCCGACAAGGCCCAGCAGGAGATGGAACAGGCGATCACCGCCCTCGGCCGCGACAACATCGTCGGCGTGCTGTCCGCGAACGACGGCATGGCGGGCGGCGCCATCGCGGCGATGAAGCGGGCGGGCTACGCCACCGTCCCGCCCATCACCGGCCAGGACGCCGAGCTCGCGGCGGTGCAGCGCATCCTGACCGGCGAGCAGTACATGACCATCTACCTGGACATTCGCAGCGAGGCGGAGAAGGCGGCAGAACTGGCCGTCGGGGTGGTCCACGACCAGAAGCCGGCCGCGCCGGCCAACGTCGACAACGGTACGGCGAAGATCCCGTCGTTCCTGCTCGATCCGATCCCGGTGACCGCCGACAAGATCAACGACACGATCGTGAAGGACGGCTTCTACACCGCGGCCGACATCTGCACTCCGCCGGTGAAGGCGGCATGCGCGCGACAGGGCATCCAATAGTGTTCTCCGCCAACGCGATCTCCAAGGCGTACGGCGCGGTCCAGGCGCTCGACGAGGTGAGCCTGGACCTCGCGCCGGGCGAAGTCGTCGCCCTCGTCGGTGACAACGGCGCCGGCAAGTCGACCCTCGTGAAGGTCCTCTCCGGCGTCGTCATCCCGGAGAGCGGAACTGTCGAGCTGGACGGCCGCCCGGCCGGCCTGAGCAACCCCCACGAGGCGCAACGGCTGGGCATCGCCACCGTCCATCAGGACCTCGCCCTCTGCGAGAACCTCGATGTGGTGGCCAACCTGTTCCTCGGCGCCGAACGGCAACGCTGGTCGGTGTTGCGCCCGATCCGGATGGAACGAGCGGCACGCGACCTGCTGGCGTCCCTGGACGTCCGGATCCGGGACATCCGGGTCCCGGTCGCCATGCTCTCCGGCGGTCAGCGTCAGTCGGTCGCCATCGCCCGGGCGCTGGTCGCCGATCCGCGCGTCGTGATCCTGGACGAGCCGACGGCGGCGCTCGGCGTCGAGCAGACCGCCCAGGTGCTCGACCTGATCCGGCGCCTGCGGGACCGTGGCCTCGCCGTACTCGTCATCTCCCACAACCTCGCCGATGTCCGTGCCGTCAGCGACCGGATCGTGGTCCTGCGGCTCGGCCGCAACGCGGGCGAGTTCCGCACCGCCGAGACCACCCCGGAGGCCGTCGTGGCCGCCATCACCGGCGGCGCCGCCCTGGCCGGCGCATCGGAGGAAACCGCATGACCGCCCTCTCCCTGATGCTGCGCAAGCCGCTGCGGCCGATCGGCCGCGGCGGGTCCGACCTCGGCGCCTGGCCGGTCGTCGCCGGGCTGGTCGTCATCGCGGTCGTGTTCGGCTCGCTGAACGACCGCTTCCTGTCGGCCGAGAACCTCACCAACCTCTCCCTGCAGATGGCGGCGACCGGCACCATCTCGCTCGGCATCATCATGGTGGTGCTGCTCGGCGAGATCGACCTGTCGGCCGGGTCGGTCAGCGGCCTGGCCGCGGTCATCATGACCATCCTGTCGGTGAACCACGGCTGGCCGCCCATCCTCGCCATCGCCACGGCGCTCGCCGGCGCCGCCCTGATCGGGCTGCTGCACGGCTGGATGTTCACCCGGCTCGGCATGCCGTCGTTCGTGGTCACGCTGGCCGGGCTGATCGGCTGGCAGGGCTTGATGCTGTATCTGCTGGGCAGCGGCGGGACCATCAACCTGCCCTTCGACGGGTTCGTGGCGAAGCTCAGCGACAGCTGGCTTCCGGCGCCGGTCGCCTGGCTGACCGCCGTCCTGATCGTCGCGGTCAGCGCGACCAGCGCGCTGGTCAACCGGCGGCTGCGGGCTGCGGCCGGACTGCCGGTGACCTCGGTCCTCCGGATGGCCGTACGCTTCGGCGGTCTGGCGATCGCCCTGGCCGCCGTCGTGCTCGTCCTGACGGCCGACCGCGGCGTGCCGCTGCTGCTGGTCATCTTCGCCGCCCTGGTCGTGGCGCTCGACCTGATCCTGCAGCACACCGTCTTCGGCCGGCACATGTACGCGGTGGGCGGCAACGCCGAGGCGGCCCGGCGGGCGGGCATCAACGTGACCAGGATCCGGGTGATCGCCTTCGCCGCCGGCTCCGCGCTCGCCGCCGCCGGTGGCATCCTGGCCGCCAGCCGCCTCGCCGCCGTCAATCAGAGCTCGGGCAGCAGCGACACCCTGCTCATGGCCATCGCCGCGGCCGTCATCGGGGGCACCTCGCTGTTCGGCGGCCGGGGGCGCGCCTACGCCGCCCTGCTCGGCATCCTCGTCATCCAGGCCATCACCAACGGCATGCTGCTGCTGAACGTGAACTCCTCGGTGCGCTACATGGTGACCGCCGCGGTCCTCGCGGTCGCCGTCGCCGTGGACTCCCTCGCCCGGCGCGGTCAGCCCCGATGACGGACTCCCGGGTCCTGGCGATCGACTTCGGCGGCACCAAGATCGCGATCGCCACGGCGGCCGTCGGCTCCCCCGACGGCCGCCCCGAGGCCACACTCCGCTTGCGGACCCTCGGCGAATCGGGCGCCATGCAGGCCGTGCGCCGCACCTTCGAAGCCGCCCGGACCCTGCTGACCGGCCCGGCGGCAGTCGGCGTGTCCACGTTCGGCGTGCTGCGCGACGGCCGGGTCCGGCTCGCACCCAACGTACCCGGCTGGGACGGCATGGCCCTGCCCGCGCTGTTACGCGCCGAGTTCGGTGACGCCCCGGTGGCGATCGACAACGACGTCAACGCGGGCGCCGCCGCCGAACTGCACTGGGGGGCGCTACGCGGGGTCGACGTGGGCCTGTACATCAACCTCGGCACCGGGCTGGCCGCCGCCCTCGTCGTCGGCGGCCGGGTCGTGCCTGGCGCGCACGGCGCGGCCGGCGAGATCGGCTATCTGCGCGACAACGACACCGATCCCGGCTTCGCGGACGGGCACGCGCCATTGGAGGACATCGTGTCCGGCGTGGCCCTGAGCCGGCGCGGCGCCGCATTGCTGGGCCGGCCGGTGACTGCCGCGGAACTGTTCGAGCTGAGAACGGAACCGGGCGTTGCCCGGCTGCTGGACGAGACCATCGAGACGCTGTCGCGCACCATCGCCAATCTCTGCGTCGTCGTCGACCCGGAGCGAGTGGTCCTGGCCGGCGGCATGATGGGCGCCGCCGAGCACATCATCCCGCGCGTCGCGGCGGCCCTGCGCCGATCGGTGCCGTTCCCGCCGGCGCTGGCCAAGGCCCGCTTCGCCGACGACGCTCCGCTCGTCGGAGCGATGGCCCTGGCCCAGGACTCCGCGCCGGCCGGCGCCGCCCCGGCGCGCCGACCGGATCGGTGACAGGCTCGGCGGGAAACAGTCCGGCCGCCATCTGCTCGGGCTGCTTGGTCTCGGCCGTCTCGCCCTGAACCGATTCGTACGTCACACGGACAGTCCAGCCAGGCCCGTCGTTTCTCCTCGCGGCTGCCGTCACGGTTGGCTATGTGCGAGACGAGGCGATCTCCCGCGGGAAACTCGACCAGTCGCTGAGGTCGGACGAGAACGCCGGCGTCGCGGCCACTGCTCTGGCCGTGGCGGCTCAGCCCTGTCAGCGCCACGCCGGCGCCGCCGAGCGCGCACGCCCAGATGAGAAAGCGGTTCCGGTAACGGTTGGCGAGCAGCCCGCGCTCATCCAGCTCGTCTGCGGCACTCTGGTCCTGGCCGGACTGGCCACCCGGCCCGCCGCCCTGCTGGCCTCCGGCTCGATGGCGTACGCCTACTTCACCGTCCACCAGCCGCAGGCGCTCATGCCCGTCCAGAACGGTGGCGTCACCCCGGCCCTCTACGCCTGGACATTCCTGATCATCGCGGTCATGGGTGCTGGCCAATGGTCGATCGACGCGCTCATCGGCCACCGCCGCGGAATGACGGCCGATCCCGTACGCGAGCGCGGGCTCGCGGAAAGCCGCCGCTGATCCCCCACGCGCCGCCTGGCGCGAAGCCCTCGACTTCCGCCGCCGGGATCGCCGGGACCAGCCCGATCCCTTCACCCAGTGGTCGGTTCGCTGACGCTCCTCCTCGCACGCCGCTCCTACGCTTGCAACGAGTCGAAGAACGCGGACTTCATGCGTTCGTACTCGCGCGGGTCGTCGCGGTGGCGAAGCTTGACATCGTTGTATGCGTCGACCAGCGCTGGGTCGGCGGCCAAGCGCTGCCACGCACGGGTGAAGCGCAGATCGTGCTCCGAGCCGGCCGGGGTGGCCGCGATCCCGGTCGGCAGCGCCGCCTTGGCGGCGAATGTCGCCAAGGTCGGCGCCCAGATCTCCGGAAGTACGACTTCGTAGACGTCACTCATCGCGGCCACAGCCTGGGTGAAAGCGTCGACCGATACCCGTAGGTGCAGGTCGACATCGCCTTTGGTGAGTGTGCCGGGCAGCGAACTGCCGCCGACCAGCACCAGCTCATGCGGACACTGCAGCAAGACGGCCAGCCGCTGTCGCTCCTGCCGCAGAATCGCCTTGGCCGCGTCCAGGAAGTCGGCGCCGGCGCGAAGCTCGCCCACGAATGTCATCGGCCCTTTCGGTTGCCGGCCGCCAAAGGTCACTCGACCGACGACGTGGTGAATCGCAACTGCCGTCCGGGCATCGGATGAGGTCGCCGATCGTGGGTACCTTTGCAGGCCTATGGGGATCGGCCGCACCGTCGTCACTGCGCAAGGCCTGCGCAGGTGGGCGCTCGTGCTCGGGGTGATCCTCGCGCTCGCGGCCGTTCCGGTCGCGATCAGCGCCTGGCCGGTCCGGGCGAGTGGGCACGACCCGGCGGCGCTGCGGGATCGCATCGCCGCCTCCGGGTCGGAGGCCTATCACGGGTACGCGCAGAGCACCGGCCTGCTCGGGCTGCCCTCGCTGCCCAACCTCACGCAGGTGTCCGCGCTGCTCAGTGGCACCACCGAGATGCGTACGTGGTACGCGTCCCCGCAGAGCTGGCGCGTCGACGTGCTCGGCGAGGGCACCGAGCGCGACGTTTATCAGACCCCGCAAGCCCAGTTCGTCTGGGACTTCGGGGACAACCAGATCACCCGGGTGAACGGCGGCGCGGCGCTCCGGCTCCCCCGGGCAGCCGACCTCACCCCGCCCGAGCTGGTTCGCCGGCTGCTCGCCACGGCGGCGGGCGACCGCGTCGAGGACCTCGGCGCCAAGCGCGTTGCCGGCGTCGCCGCGGAAGGGTTGCGGCTGGTGCCGACCGGCCCGGACACCACCGTGGCGCAGGTGGACATCTGGGCCGACCCGCGGCACGGGCTCCCTCTGCAGGCCGAGATCACGGCCAAGGGCGGGGTGCGGCCGGTGTTCGTCACCCGATTCCTCGAGATCCACTTCGATACCCCGGACCCGGCCGTGCTGACGCCGCCGGCTCCCCGTGCCGGCATCGGCTACACGGAGGCCGACGCGCCGGACATCCTCGGCACCATCAACCGGTGGCGGCCGGTGTCGCTGCCGCCGGTGCTGGGCGGGGTACCGCGGCGTGACGCGCTCTCCGATGTGGCGGCGGCCGGCGTGTACGGCACCGGCTTGGCCTCCTTCGTCGCCGTCGGGCTGCCGGGCCGGTTCGGCAACGCCGCGTTCCGGCAGATCGACACCTTCGGTCAGGAGGTTCCGGTGCCAGGCGGCCGGGACGCCGCGATGATCACGACGGGGCTGCTCAACCTGCTGGTGGTGCGCAACGGGTTCCGTACGCTGCTGGTCGCCGGCCTGGTCGGCCCGGACCTGCTGCGCCGCGTCGCCGTCGACCTGGCGGAGGTGCCAGGATGATCGTCACCCATGACCTGACCAAGCGGTACGGCCGCACGGTCGCGGTGGATGGCGTCGACCTGGAGGTGCGCGAGGGCGACCGGTACGGGTTGCTCGGCCCCAACGGCTCGGGCAAGACCACCCTCGTACGCATGCTGCTCGGCCTGGTGTTCGCGACCCGCGGCCGGATCGAGGTCCTCGGGCATCCGGTCCCCCGTCGGGTCCGTGACGTGTTGCCCTCGATCGGCGCCCTGGTCGAGGGCCCGGGGGCGTACCCGAACCTGTCCGGTCGCGCCAACCTGGCCCTGTTCGACGCGGCCGGGCCGGGCGGCCGCCGCCGCGACCGGCGCGCGCGGGTCGGCGAGGCGCTCGAGCGGGTGGGCCTGGCCGGCATCGACCGCCGCCCGGTCCGCGCCTATTCGCTCGGCATGCGGCAGCGGCTCGGCCTGGCCGGCGCGCTGCTGCGCAGGCCGCGGCTGCTGATCCTGGACGAGCCCACCAACGGCCTGGACCCGCGCGGCATCCGAGAGATCCGTGACCTGCTCGGCGAGCTGAACCGCGACGGCGCCACGGTTTTCCTCTCCAGCCACCTGCTCGGCGAGGTGGACGCGTTCTGCACCCGGGTCGGCGTGATGGACCGCGGCCGCCTCGTGGTGCAGGAGGACCTGGACAGCCTGCGCGCGCCGACCGGACGGGTCCGGGTCGCCACGCCCACACCGGAGCGGGTGGCGTCGCTGCTCGACGGCCGGGTCGAGCACCGCGACGGCGAGAAGCTCACCGTGCGGCACGACGACCCGGGAGCGCTCAACGCCGAGCTGGTCGGCGCCGGGGTGACGGTCACCGCGATCGCCGCGGAGCTGCGCACCCTCGAACAGGTCGTGCTCGAGGCGACCACCACCAGCTCGGACCGGGTGGAGGCGAACGGGTGATCCGGGTCGAGCTCGCGAAGCTGTTCCGCCGCCCGCGGACGTACGTGATCGCGGGTCTGCTCTGCGCCCTTCCCCTGATCGTCGCGATCTTCCTGGCCACCACCCGCATCCCCCCGCCGCCCGGTCAGGGTGGCGCGTTCCTGTCGGCGGTGCTCAGCAACGGCGCGCTCTATCCCGCCGCCGCGATGGCCCTGGTGCTGCCGGTCTTCCTGCCGGTGTCGGTGGCCGTGCTGGCCGGCGACGCGGTGGCCGGCGAGGCGTCCGCGGGCACGCTGCGCTACCTGCTGGTCCGCCCGGTCGGCCGGAGCCGGCTGCTGGTCGCCAAGCTGATCTCTCTGATCGTCTTCGTGCTGTTCGCGATCCTGGCCGTGCTGGTCACCTCGTACGTCACCGGGGTGCTGCTGTTCGGGGTGTCCACGAGCTCGGCCGGGGTGGCCCTGCCGCCGGACGTGACGTCGCTGTCGGGGGTCACGATCACGCCGGCCGGCCTGGCGATGCGGCTGCTGGGCACGGTCGCGTACATCGTCGTGTCGATGCTCGGGGTCGCGGCGATCGCGCTGTTTCTCTCGACCGTGACGGATTCGGCGCTCGGCGCCGCCATGGGCGCCCTGGCCGTGCTGGTGACCAGCCAGGTCCTGGTCACACTGGACGCCGCGGCGGCGATCCGGCCGTACCTGCCGACCCGCTACTGGCTGGCCTGGATCGACTTCTTCCGGGAGCCGGTCCTGTGGCGCGACATCGAGCGCGGCGCGGGCATCCAGCTGGTCTACCTTGCGGTGCTGCTCGGCGCGGCCTGGGCCAACTTCCTCACCAAGGACATCGCGAACTGATCGCGGAGTCAGGGACAGGCGGTCGGGGCGGTCAGTGGCGCGACGGCGAGAGCGTCCAAAACCAGCGCGGTGACGTCGGGGTCGGTGGGGAGCTCGCCGTGCGTGACCCGGGAGGACGGGCAGATGCTCTGCAGCGGCACGTTCACCGCGCCGGGCAGGCGGGCGGAGTCGGGCGGCTGCACAGTTTCGTCGTTCTCCGTCCAGATCGACATCCAGGGCAGGCCCTCGGGCAGCGGCCCGGTCAGGTCGCGCAGCAGGTCGCTGCCGGGAACCAGCTGACGGCACGCCTGCGGGCAGGCGTCCGGCGCAACCGCGGCGCCGACGCCGGCGATCCGCGCGCCGTGCAGCGGCGACCCCAGCGTGACGACCCGGCGGACGCCGGCGCCATGGTGCCGCTCGACCCAGAGGCGCGTCACCACGCCACCGGCGGAGTAGCCGATCACGTCGACCGAAGGGGCACCGTCGCGCAGCGCGTCCCGGACGGCCCGGTCCAGCGTCTCGGCCTGGGCCGCCAGGTCACCGGTGCCCTCAGCGGGCAACGTCACGATGTCGGTGGTGCGGCCCTCGCGCCGCAGGCGTTCGGCCAGCCCGCTCAGCCCAGCCTGACTGCCGCCGTACCCGGGCACCAGGACCACGGTGCCGGGCAGCGCCTGGTCGGGGCGGCCGCCGTCGCCCGCGCGGCCGCCGAGCAGCCGCAAACCGACCACAACGAGCAGGGCGGCCACGGCTACGCCGGCCACAACGAGCAGGAGCAAACGCCGTCGCGGTGACACCACTCCATCATGACCGAGGCACCCACCGCGGTGGCGTCGCCGCCGATGGCCGAGAGCCCGGCCGACGCCATTCCAGGGCCCGGCGTCACCGCTCACTCCGTAGCCGCGGCTACTTGACCAGCGGCGAAATTTCTATCGCCCCCATCCTCCCGCAGGACGTCGCTGACGGCGATGAGCAGCTGATTGGCAGAGAAGGGCTTCTCAATCAGGACGGCCTCGGGCTCGAGAAGGCGCGCGGCGCCGACCGTCCCTTCGGTGTAACCGGACACGTAGAGCACTGGAAGAAGGGGATGCGTCTGCCGCAGGATCCCGGCCAGCCGCGTGCCCGACATCTCGGGCATGACGACGTCGGTGAGCAGCAGATCGCAGCCGGAGCGCTCGAACTCGGCGATGGCCTCGGGGCCGCTTACCGCGGACCGTACGCGATATCCGCCGTTGCCGACGATGCGCGCGATACTCGCCCCGAGGACCGGCTCGTCCTCGACTACCAGCACCCGCTGACCGCGGCCGCGCGGCGCCCTGGTCGAGCTCACCAGCTCCGAATCGTCCGGCGGTTCGACAGCGGGCAGGTACACCCGGAACGTGGTGCCGATGCCGGGCTTGGAGCAGACGTCGATGCTGCCACCGGCCCCCGTGACGATGCGCTGCACGGTGGCGAGGCCCAGTCCCGTACCCCGGCCTCTGGGTTTGGTGGTGTAGAAGGGCTCGAAGATGCGAGCGGCGACGTCGGGAGGTATCCCGGTGCCCGTGTCGCTGACCAGGACTTGAACGTATCGTCCCGGCTTCAGCTCCGGCCGCAGGTCGACCTGGTTGGCCTCGATGTCGACGGCGGAGGCCGCGATAACCAGCGTGCCACCATCCGGCATCGCATCGCGGGCGTTCACCGCGAGGTTGACCAGGATCTGCTGGATCTGACCGCCGTCGAAGGAGATCGTCAGCGGGGTCGGCGACGGCACCGTGACCAGGTTGATGTGCTCGCCGATGGTGCGCGCAAGCAGCGTGTGCGTCTCGGCGATCATCTCGTTGACGTCAAGGACCTCCGCGCGCGGCTTCTCCTGCCGGACGAAGGCGAGCAGCTGAGCAGTGAGGCCGGCCGCCCGTTCGGCCGCTGTGCGCACGTGGGCGAGGTCCTCGCGGGTCTCATCCTCCTTGGCCGCCTCGGCGGCGAAAGCCGTGTAGTTCAGGATGATGCTGAGCAGATTGTTGAAGTCGTGGGCGATCCCGCCGGCGAGCTGCCCGAGGCTCGCCATCCGCTGGACCTGCCGATCGTGCTCGGCGATCACCCGCCGGCGTGCCTCCGCGAGCACCACGCCGATCACCGCCAGGGCGATCGCGGCGGCGCTGAGTGCCATGATGTACAGGCGTGTTGAGCCGCCCACCGCGCCGAGGTGCGCGAAGTCGGCGTCCGCCGCCGAGGTCGACAGGGCGACAGCGGCGTCACAGCTCGCCGCGATCAGGTTGTACAGCTCGATCTCCCGGCCGAGAACCAGGTTCGCTGCGGCCTCGCGGTCCGCGCCGTTGCCGCTTCGGTACAGCCGCAGGATCTCCTGGTCGACGTTCATGAACTCGGTGAAGGCGGACCGGACGCCGCCGACCGCACGTGCGACATCGGGAGAACGGGCCAACGCCTGCAAGGCGGTCAGGTCGGCATCGAACGCCGCGGCCGAGCGGAGGAACATGGCGCGGCTCGGCGAGGAGTCGCCGGCCGCGCCGGGCAGGCCGCGGGTGATGTCGAAGGCGTACGCGGTCTGCCACCCGTTGAAGTCCGCCACCCGGTATTTCACCTGTTGAGCAGCTTGAACGAGGCGCTGCGCCTGGCGCGCCCGGCTCGCCGTTGTCTCCTGCCGGTACGAGACCACGTAGCCCAGCCCGGCTACGGCGACCAGCATGACGACTACAGCTACGTTGATCAGCAGCCGACTGCCGCCAAAATGACGCAACCGCCGAATCATCACTGAGCACCCCCGCGACAAATCCTTTCAGGATTACTGAAGACATGTCGTCAATCCCACGGATTTGTGCCGCCGCGGGGTCAAACGTTGGCTTTGATGAATCGTCCGATCGCCCGGACGCCCGCTCCTTCGTCAGGGAGACCGGGTCGCGTCGCTGGAATTGTCGGACAGGCGCACCGGACCATGACGTAATCGATCCGGCGACCCAATTCCAGCGACATCTCCCCAGCCCGTTCATACGCATTCATCGGCGTGAACGTATGCCCGGCGTCGTCCGGATTTATTGCGGCCCACGTGTCATGGTAAGCGACGCTGATGCCATGCAAAGACTGCTTTCCCGTCCAGAACCGGACGATGGAAGAGTCGGGGGTGTCGTCGAAGTCCCCGGCCAGCACCACATGAATGGCGCGATCGGGGCGCCACCGTGCAATCGCTGCCTGTATGACCGGCCGTCGCCGGATCCAATCACTGTGCTCAGGCGAGAGCATGTTGAATGTCATGACCCGCAAGTTCGTCTGGTTCCTCCTGATCGGCGCCCCCGCTCTCGAGTCCCGAGGTAATGCAAGTTCCGTAGGCGCGATTCCTGCAGGGCGACTGCCATAGCAATGGTCAGACCCCAGGCGCCGACTCCCTCGGCCACGCCCACGTCGACAATCATCACGGTGAGCGCCGCGAGCGGGTTGTCGAGGAACGTTACGGACTTGGATTGGTGCTTCGGTGTCCGCAGCGAGCCTCGGCCCCGTCGGCGACCACAGGCGGGTGGATGATGGACGACCTCATCGACGCCGCGACCTCAGAGGAATCGCTCGTGACCGAAGGAACCGACCCCGCCCCTGAGCGGGCCGAGCGCGAACCCGCACGGCTCGTCGCGTTCAGCGACGGCGTGATCGCCATCGCCGTCACGCTGCTGGTCCTCGAGATCCATCCGCCGGAGGACACCCGGCATCTGCTCCATGGGCTGGCCGAACTCTGGCCCTCCTACCTGGCCTACATCATCACCTTCATGCTCATCGGCCAGGTCTGGGCCAATCATCACGTCATGTTCGACCATATCCGGCACGCCGACCGCACAATCCTGTTCCTCAACACCGTGCTGCTGATGGACATCGCATTCCTGCCGTTCGCCGCCTCCGTGCTGGCCGACGCCTTCCGCGACGGGCACGGCGAGCGCGTCGCTGTCGTCCTGCACGGCGTCGTGTTCGAGGTGGCGGCGGTGGTGTTCAACATCATCTGGTGGTATGCCCGCCGGGAGCGGCACGGGCTGCTCCACAAGATCGATCCAGCCGGCGCCCGCGCCATCCACCGTCGCTTCCAGCTGGCACTGGTCTGGCTCGGTCTCGGCACCCTGCTCGGGGCCCTGCTGCCGGTACACGGCGTCGTGGTGATCGCCGCCTTCAACGCGTTCTTCTGGCTTCCGATCTCCGGGGAGCTCGGCGCGGCGAGACGCCGAGCTCCCCGGCGTTCCATCTGAACGCTGCCAGGCAGAACAATGTGGGTGACCGTGAGCGGCCGGCACGGGGCTGCGGACGTGCCGGCCGTGTGGTGCGGTCCTGCATAGTCACGCACGTCGACGGGTAGAAACGGTCGAATGAGCGACAAACCCGTTGTCGGGGCTCGTGTTGAGAGGCCGTCGCTGGGCACGACTGCCGATGGCGGGCCTGAACGCACCGGGGTGCCCTCGCCTGGACCAGAGCTGTCGCGAACCCGCGCGGGATGGGCGGTGGCGGTGCTCTGCATGGTGCAGTTCGTCGACGTCATGGGCGTGACCAGTGCGGTGGTCGCGATTCCCTCGATGATCCGCGCCGTTCACGGTTCCGATGCCTTGGCCGCTCCGCTGGCTACGGCGTACGCGATGTTCTTCGGCGGTCTGCTCGTCCTGGGGGCGCGGCTTGCCCAGAAGTTCGGACACCGGCGGCTTCTGATGGCCGGGCTGGCCGTGTTCGCGGTCGCCGGCGTCATCGGCTGGGCCGGTAACCACGGTTGGCAGCTGGTGCTGGCCCGATCCGTACAGGGCACGGCGTCCGCCCTCACGGTGCCGGCCGCGCTCAGCCTGCTGTTGGCCACCGCTTCCCGCGCCGATCACCGGGCACGGGCGCTGGGATGGTGGAGCGCTGCCGGCGCTGCCGCCGGCGCGAGCGGCCTTTTCCTCGGTGGATACCTGACCGACACGGTCGGGTGGCGGGCCGTGTTCTGGGTGAACATTCCCGTGGCGATCCTGCTCGGCGCCGGAGTCATCGTTTGGGTGCGTTCCCAGCCGGAGACAGATCGGTCAAGTTCCATCGATGTGATCGGCGCCCTGCTGTTGACCGCCTCGGTGATGGCGATGGTTTTCGGCGCCGCGCTTTTGCAGGAACCGGCGCACCGCATGGTGGGCGCGCTGGCCGTCGCTGCGGGCGTCCTGCTGGCCGGGCTGCTGTTCGTCCGGCTGGCCCGGCACAGAGAACCGATCGTGCCCCTGTCGGCGCTGCGGCAGCCACGGCTCGTCGCCTGCTCGCTGGGCTCCTTCATCAATACCGCCGTGACCAGCTCGACCGCGGTACTGCTGACGCTCCATCTGCAGGAGGCTGCCGGGCAGTCGGCCTTGCAGGCAGGCCTGATGCTGCTGCCGCTCAGCGTGTCCGTGGTGGTCGGATCCGTCCTCGCGGGACCAGTCACACATCGGTGGGGCAACCGCCAGACCATTATGCTCGGCCTTTTTCTGCTCGCCCTCGGCAATGTCGTTGTCGCTCTCACCCTCGATATGGTCGCCGGCACCGTGATCGGCTTGGCGCTGCTCGGCTACGGCCTGGGCACCTCGTCCGTGGGCTGCAACGACCTCGGTACCAAGGTGCCCCGGGAGCATGTCTCCATGGCCACCGGCGTCCTGAACACCGCTGCGCAGCTCGGCACCGCGCTGGGTGTCGCGGCCTTGATTCTGGTCGCCTCCTCCGCCGAGCCTGCCGGCGGCGGACGCGGACCGGTGATCGCGATTCTGCTCGCCGCCGCCGTGGCCGTGGTAGGCCTCGCCTCGATCGGCCGCTGGCGGTCCGCGTCCTGACCCAGGCCGGAACGACAACCCGACAGCCGTAGCGTGAACACGTTGATCGGCCACGGCCGGCCTCGGCTCGGATCTTCCTGCCGTCTCGCAGCTCCCGCCGACTTCAGCGATCGCAAAAAGGGCGGGCGAGCACAAGGTCGGCGTCCACTCGGCGCAATCCGTCGAAGCCCCATGTGTTGATGCCGTCCAGGTCGACCTCGTTGTCGACGCGAACGGCGATATCGCGAAGCGAGCGGGCGAGCCGGGCGTACTCGAGGTGCGTGAGGTCGAGCCGCTGTGCGCGGTACGCACTCAGGAAGCGCACGGGGTCGGGCCCGCACAAGCCGGCGAACACGTCGTGCTCACGCGGCGCCAGCATCATTTGACCCCAGTCGAGTAGTGCCACAACGCTACCGTCGCGGCCGACGAGGACGTTGTGCGGGAACAAGTCTCGGTGACACACCACGTGCGGAACGTCGATCACGCGGGCCCTTTCGATCACCGCTTCGAGCCGGTCGACGTTGGCCATGACCTCGTCACGACGGTCGACGATCCACGGGTGGTCGCGCCGGTCACGCAGCGCCTCGATGCACCATTCGTCCATGTCGGTGCGGGGCAGCAGGAGGTCGGTGATCTCGTGCGCGGTACGCATCGCCCGCGCGATCGCGTCGGCGTCGTCCCAGGTTGCCTGGCGGCCGTCGACGAATGGAAACAGCGCGTAGCGCCGACCAAGGTGCGCAGAGGTGTACGAGCCGTCGAGAGTTCGCTGCGCCGCAGGAACCGGGAGGCCCCGAGCCGCCAGCTCAGCGGTCAGCGCCAGTGCGGCGTCACTGTCTGGCTGCTGACGCCAGAGTTTCACGAACCAGCGCCCGTCGGTGAAGGCGTCCGCTTCGAACCCGCCCGGATGCGGCCGCAGCTCGCCAACCTCGACACCGAAGTCATCGCGGACCTGAGCCACCGCCAGCGGGGCTACTACGCTCCACATCACCCCAGGACACTACCGTCGCGGAGCAACGCGTCTCGGACCATCTCGTATCGGCGTTCCTCTGCCTGGCAAAGGAACGCACGGATCTGCTCCGCCAAGTCGTGCGCCTTCTTGCCGTTCTCGTCCTGACCGGCGCGCTCTAGAGACCTTTCGGGTTGGGGGTCTGTGTCTGATCCACTGTGACGCTTGTGGGTGATCGTGCTGGCGGGCGGGTGTCGGGTCTGCTGGTCGCATGCGATATGGCGACGGTGGCGGCGTTGACCAGGCGGAACGGGTACGGCGAGAGCGAGTGCGGCAGCGAGCGGCGCTGTTGTTCGCGCAGGGCAGGTCGGCGCTCGAGGTCGCCGCGTTGCTGGAGGTGTCGACGAAGTCGGCGTATCAGTGGCGGCGGGCCTGGGCGGCCGGCGGTGTCGACGCGCTGGCTTCGCGAGGGCCGGCAGGTCCGGGTCCGAAGCTGTCGGACGCCCAGCTGGCCCGGTTGAAGGCCCGTCTGGAACAAGGGCCCGCTGCGGCCGGCCATGGCGAGGATCAGCGGTGGACTTTGGTCCGGATCGTGGCGTTGATCGCGTCGATGTTCGACGTGCGGGTCGGGATCACCACGGCGTGGGAAGCCATGCGCCGGCTCGGCTGGACCAGCCAGTTGCCGTCGTACCGGGCGATCGAGCGGGACGAGGCTGCGATCGCGCATTGGCGCCGCTACCAGTGGCCGGCGGTAAAAGAGTCGCCGCACGACGGGCCGCCTGGATCTGTTTCGCCGACGAGTGCGGCCAGACGCTAAAACCGCACAAAGCCGCCACCTGGGCGCCCAAGGGCGTCACCCCGATCGCGCACGTCACCGCGACCGGCAACGCCCGAGTCTCGGTGGCCGGACTGGTCTGTTACCGGCCCGGCCACCGATCGAGGCTGATCTACCGCACCAAAACCTCCGGCCGGGGCCGTAAAGGCGAGCCGAAAGGCTTTCGGGAACGCGACTTCGCCCGGCTGCTCGACGCCGCACACCGGCAGTTGCAGGCGCCGATCGTGCTCGTCTGGGACGGCCTGAACGCGCACCGCTCCACCCGGATGAAAGCCCTGATCGCCGCCCGGCCCTGGCTACGCGTCTACCGGCTACCCGCCTACGCGCCCGAACTCAACCCCATCGAGAAAGCCTGGTCAGGTCTCAAACGCAGCCTGGCGAACCTGCCCGCCCGCACCGCCGGCAGTCTGGCCATCGCCGTGAAGAACCGCCTCAAACGCATGCAACACCGCACCCATCTGATCGACGGCTACCTCACCGGAACCGGTCTATCCCCACCAACACCGCCCGGACCCTGACCGCGAAAGGTCTCTAGAACGTCGAGTAGGGCGGGGCCGATCTCGACCGGTGCGGAGTCCGGGGTTGGCCATTCGAGGCTCGACTGGTACCCGGCGTCCTGCCGGGTCAGCTGGATCCGGACCGTGTCGCCGGCTTTCGACGCCTCGAATTGAGGCTTGGCGGCGGTCGGGTAGGCATCGATGAAGCTGTCCGGGCCGATCTGAGTCGTCTCCAGAGGCTGATCGAGAAACACGAAGCGAGGGCTTACCTTGTGGTCGGTCAAGCGCAACCGTCTGGTGCGCTGCCAGTGCACGGCTTCGTGGTGCCCGGCGCGCAGCGCCGGCACAGTGAGGCCCTGGCCGCTAACACGTTTCGGATTCTCACGCGTCCGCTGTCCGTGTCTGACGAGTCGCGCGCTACGGAGCGTCACGGCGGCAAGGGCGTTGGGCGCGCCGTTGCCGAAATCAGAGCTGTGCATGGCCGATGACACAGAACTCATTTCCATCAGGGTCTCGTAGCACCACGACGTCAGCATTGTCGGGATAGCGCCAGTCGTCGACCCGGGTGGCGCCCAGCTCGACGAGTCGCTCGACCTGCGCCGCTTGCGCATCGGTGTAAAGGTCGAGATCCAGGCGGACCGGTTCCCGCGCGACGGAGTCGGTCAGTTGCAAGGACACCGTGTCCCAGTCCGCTTCACGCCGTTGATACCCAGAGCAAGGGTCCAGAAGCGCACCGCTCGCTCCATGTCTCGCACGTTTACGACGATGGTGGCGAGGTGAAGGTCGCCCACAAGATCGCCTTGATCGCCAATGGAAGCAGAATATCTTGCAGTCCTGGATACTGATCTACTCGGCAGATCGGGAGCGGAGGCCTGCCGGGATATTCGCGCCCACAGCTCGTTGATGTGCCCGCCTGTGATCGCGTTCTCAGCGGCTGTGCCCATGCGAGGCTGCCGTCGGGCGGGGCCTCACGAAGCTCGATGGATGTGGCCTTGCCGCGCAGCGGCGCCAAGGTCGCCTGCCCGCCGTCATGTCGCAGTTACCGAGGTTAGAAGGCGAGCGTTGTCCGCGGTGCCCCACAGCTCGGCGATCCGCCCGTCGGTGATCCGATACATGGCGAATTCGTCGGTCTCAACGGGCGACAGGTCGCCCGGGGCGCCAAGGAACGGCCTATGCCGTGTTCCCGTGTCGTGCAGATGGACGGCGAGCCAGGGCGCCCGCTCCACGACGTGCCGGATCTCCCACGTGTAGTCGGGAAACACGGCGATCGTCTTCCTGATGTCGTCGACGTACTGGTCCCGCGTTCGCTGAACGCCGTTGACCAGAACCGCGGCATGCACGAAGCCAGCGACCGTCGTCCACGCGCGGTCGTTGCACGCGGCGAGATAGATTTCATACGTCTCGAAGAGCTCGGTCATGTCCCAGGTCTACCCGGGAAGGACCATGAACCACCGACCGTCGATCACCGAAGTCGCGGCGTTGACCGAATCGCGACAGCTTGGCCTACCTGCATTCATCTGATCCGGAATACGTTCCGGCTGCGTTGTCCCGACATTGACCGCACCGGCCGACCGACAGCCGCACGCGTGCCTGCGGGCGAGGCGGGCGTGCTGGGTGTTGGTGTGTTGACAGCCACGGTCGGAGTGAAGTGTCAGCCCGACGCCCGGCGAATGAAAGCAACGCCACGCAGACGGCGCTTTCATGGCGGGGGCGTACGGTGGTCTTACAGCACCACGTCGGGGTTGCTCGCCTTCAAGGTTCGTCGTCTCGGCATCACCGCCCGCGCGCGGTGATTGCACCCGGTTACCACGGCCGAACCCCAGAAGGTTGTTGCTACCATGATTTTCGATCATGAGTACGTTGATGCTGCCCTGATCGTCGAGGTGACCACTCCCACATCGGACACGGCGACGGTGACGGTTGCCGGCGAGATCGACCGCGACAACTACGCACAGCTGGAACGCGTCTT
The DNA here is from genome assembly GCF_050942195.1 of Actinoplanes sp. CA-142083. Taxonomy (NCBI): domain Bacteria; kingdom Bacillati; phylum Actinomycetota; class Actinomycetes; order Micromonosporales; family Micromonosporaceae; genus Actinoplanes; species Actinoplanes sp. CA-142083. Next base: position 3,219,275 of record NZ_CP192076.1, on the reverse strand, counting down.
TACCGACCTGGTGAGCACGCACCGCCCGCGGCGTGTGGCGTTCGACCTGGCCCGGGTGACGTTCATGGGCTCCGACGGTATCCGTGCTCTCCTGATCTGCCGACGGAAGGCCGAACAGGCCAACGCAGAAATCGAGATCATCCGAGCGCATCAACGAGTACGCGAGGTACTGACCCTCATCAACCTGCAACATATCCTCAACATGGCGCCAGACTGCGCAAACGAACACTGACTGACTCGCTGCCCATCGCGGCAGATCTCGCACTCGCTACACGAGTTGACCATGCAGCCGACACCGATCCGGGGTCCCCACAGCGTGCTTGATGACCTCGGCGCCGACCTCGGCCGCCACGCCGACGATCTCGTGACCGACCACGAGCGACTCGGTGACAGACAGCCGTTGACGGTGAGCATGGTGATGTTCCCGTAAGTGTCACGGGCGCAGAAGAGTCTTGATAGCGCGGCGCTCGTCCATCGCCGCGTAGCCCTCGGCCGCCTGGTCGAGCGGCAGGCCCAGGTCGAAGACCCGGCCCGGGTTGATGCTGCGGTCGCCGATCAGCTCCATCAGGTGGGGAAGGAAGCGGCGTACGGGTGCCGGGCCGCCCTGCAGGCGCACCAGCGACCAGAACATGTCCATGCCGGGCAGGCTCACGTCATGGGTGACGCCGACGAAACCCACGTTCCCGCCGGGCCGCGTCGAGTGGATCGCCTGCATCATCGACTCCTGCGTGCCGACCGCTTCGACGACCGAGTGCGCGCCCAGCCCGTACGTCAGCTCCTTGATCTTGGAAATGCCCTCTTCCCCACGCTCGGTGACGATGTCAGTGGCGCCGAACTCCCGCGCAAGCCGCTGCCTCGGCTCGTGCCGGCTCATCGCGATGATCCGCTCGGCGCCCAGCTGCTTAGCCGCCAGCACCGCCAGCAGCCCGACCGCGCCGTCGCCGACGACCGCGACGGTCTTGCCCGGCCCGGCCTCGGCGGCGACCGCGGCGAACCATCCGGTGCCCAGCACGTCGGAGGCGGCCAAGTAGTTAGGGATCAGCTCAGCCGGGGGCAGCTCGGGCGTGGCCACCAGGGTGCCGTCGGCCAGCGGCACGCGCAGGTACTCGGCCTGGGCGCCCAGTGCCCCCATCGGCACCCGGTGCAGGCACGCGCTCTGGTAGCCGGCCCGGCAGATCTCGCACGTGTTGTCGGAGGCCCAGAACGAGCCCACCACGAACTGGCCCGGCCGGACGCTGGTGACCTCGCTGCCCACCTCCTCGACGACGCCCACGTACTCGTGACCCATCGGGGCCGGACCGTCGACCTTGTCGACACCCCGGTACGGCCACAGGTCCGACCCGCAGACGCAGGCAGCCGACACCCGGATGATCGCGTCGGTCGGCTGCTCGATCCGGGGATCGTCGCGATGCTCCACCCGGACGTCACCGGCCGCGTGCAGGACGACACCACGCATGATCTTCTCCTTGGTCGTTCCTTGAAGTGGCTTTCCCAGACAACCTCGCCCGACCCCTCGGCGGGAGTCCCTGATGAAGGGTGTACCGGCAGTACACCCCTGGTGAGCGCGGCACGACGTACGGTCGAGATGGGAACAGCAACGTCGGCAACGACCGGGCCACAATGCCGGCCGTCATCACCCAGCTGCTGCCCTTCGCCGGCTACCCACGCACCCTCGACGCCCTGCGCGCCCTCGACGAGATCACCCTTTAGAAGGAGCCGTTCATGCAGACCCGCACCCTCGGCAACGACCTCGTCGTCTCGGCGATCGGCTTCGGCGCCATGGGCATGAGCCAGAGTTACGGACCCGGGCCGGACCGGGCCGCCAACATCGCCTTGCTGCGCACCGCCGTCGAGCGTGGTGTCACCTTCTTCGACACCGCCGAGGTCTACGGGCCGTTCGTCAACGAAGAACTCGTCGGAGAAGCCCTGCAACCCGTACGCGATCAGGTCGTCATCGCCACCAAGTTCGGCTTCGCCTTCGACGCCGACGGCAACCAGACCGGGCTCTCCAGCCGCCCCGAACACATCAAGCGGGTCGCCGACGCCTCCCTCAAGCGGCTGCGAACCGACCACATCGACCTGTTCTACCAGCACCGCGTCAACCCCGACGTACCCATCGAGGACGTCGCCGGCGCCGTCAAAGAGCTGATCCAGGCCGGCAAAGTGAAGCATTTCGGGATGTCCGAGGCCGCCGCCGCGACCGTCCGCCGCGCTCACGCCGTGCAGCCGGTCACCGCGCTGCAGAACGAATATTCGCTGTGGTGGAAGCGCCCCGAGGCCGAGATCATCCCGATGTGCGAAGAGCTCGGCATCGGCCTCGTCCCCTACAGCCCGCTCGGCAAAGGCTTCCTCACCGGCAAGATCACCGCCGAGACCGACTTCACGCCCGGCGACATCCGCGCCACCATCCCCCGCTTCGACGCAGACGCTCGCAAGGCCAACCAGGCCCTGGTCGACCAGGTCGGCGAGATCGCCGCCCGCAAGAACGCCACCGTCGCGCAGATCGCCCTGGCATGGCTGCTCGCCCAGAAACCGTGGATCGTGCCGATCCCGGGCACCCGCCGCCTCGAGCGTCTGGAAGAGAACATCGGCGCCGCCAACGTCGAGCTCACCGCAGACGACCTCGCCGAGATCGGCAAGGCTACGGCACAGGTCGAGATCCAGGGCGCCCGCTACGCCGAGCAGATGGAGCGGCTGACCAACCGATGACCGGTAACCTCCCTGGCGGTCGCGGTGATGTCACGTCGGCACGCATGGCGCCCAACGACTGCACGAACGACTTCGACGCGTTGTAGACCGCCTGATACGTGCCCGGCATCATCGAGGCGACGGACGAGGTGAACAGTACCGAGCCCGAGTTGCGGACGACCATGCCCGGCAGGACTCGCTTGGCCAGGTCGGTGATGTCATACGTCCCCGGTTTCCCCTTCGCCGCGGGACTATGCCGACCTCGAGGTTTGTGGTCAGTCCGGTAGCCGCCGGGCGATTTCCGCCCACACGATCTTGCCGGCGCGGCCGGCCCAGCGGGCCGGCCGGTTGCCCCATCGGCGTGCGGTTGCGGCGACGATGAGCAGCCCGCGGCCACCCGGCTCGGCACGCGAAGGGGCTTTCAACCGTGGCGGTTGCGGGTTGGTGTCGGTGACCTCGATCAGAACCGCATCGTCCTGACGATGTAGATGGAGCTCGCCGCCGTCATCGGTGTGCCGGGTGACGTTCTGGACGAGTTCGGTGACGACCAGCAGCACGTCGCCGGTTCGCTCGGTCATGTTCCAGTCGCGGAGAACCTGCTCGGTCAGGCGTCGGGCTTGTTCGGCCGACGTGGTGTGCTCCACCGGCATCCGACGGTCGTCGAGCGGGGGCTCCTTCGTTGTCTCGACGGCGGTGTGAGTCGCGGCGAAGACGGCAGCTTGGGCGGCGACCACCGAGCCGGCCGTGGTCACGGCGTTGTGTGCCGCGTCGGGGACCTCAACGGTACGGGCGGTACGGGCCAAAGACGCCGCGCGGGCTACCCATCCGGCAGGGACGATCCGGTCGTGCTGGCCGCGCAGGATCAGGATCGGCGCCCGGACCAGCGGGATGCGGCGTTCGATGTGATGGCCGACGGCGTGTGCCAGCGTTCGCAGGATGCGCCGCGGTCCGGCGTCCCGAACGTCGGCGACGATCATGGGTATTTGGTGCGGGTCCTCGCTGAGCATGTCGTGCGTCCAGCGGCGGATCTGAGCACCGGGAGTCGAGGCGGCAGGGTCGACGGTCGGCCCGACCAAGATGAGCGAGGCGATCAGGTCGGGGCGGCGGATCGCGAGCTCGACGGCGATCTGGCAGCCGAACGAATTCCCCAGCACGTGGACGCCGCTCAGGTCGGCGGCGTCCATCCAGGTGGCGATGACCTCGGCGTGCTGCTCGGCGGTCAACACCCGGACCGGCTTGCCGGAGAGGCCGAAGCCGGGCAGGTCGGGCACGTACACCGAGCCGGGCAGCGCGGCTGCGGTCGGCATGAGATACCGGTGCGACACGGCCAGTCCGTGCAGAAGCAACCACACCGGTGCCGTACCGGCGGGATCGAGGCGCTGCCGCAGATGCAGGCGCAGACCGCAGACCGACACCGTTGCGCTGGTGAATCCGCCGGACGCGCTGGGGGCGGCGCGGGTCATGTGCCGCTGGGCGGGACTCATGCGGGCAATGTGGGGCCAGGACATGCCTCCCACTACCCCGCGGCGAGCGCCGAGAACCCGATGTTCCCCGAGGGTCGCATCGTCGGGCGGATCACCGAAGAGCTGACTATCTACACCTCAGATGCACGCCTCCAGCTGCTGCGGTGTCTTGTAGGTCACGCACTGCTAGACGATATCAATCAAGCACTTGATTGATATCGTCTGAAGGTCAGCACAGCCGATTCGGGAACGGACCCTTCATGACCGCACCACGCTTCGACGGCCCCAAGATCTGTGACGCCAGTGGGATGTTCGAGATCCACCGCATGCTCCTACGGTCGTTCGAGGAAGCCGTCGGGCTCGTCGACGGCGTCGCCGAAGGCGACCTCCGCCATGCACGGGTGGTCGCCGCACAGCTCCACCTGATCTCCAACGCGCTGCACGCGCACCACGAGGGCGAAGACTCACGGCTATGGGACATGATCGACCGGCGAGCTCCGGCATGCGCGCTGCACGTCGAGCGGATGAAGATCCAGCACGCCCAGATGCTCATCCATCTCGATGCGCTCGATCGGGCGGCGCCGACCTGGCGGGACTCCGCCGAGAGATCCGACGCCGCCCCGGTCCGGGACGCTCTCGAGAAGGTCTCGGCCGCCCTCAGGGCACACTTTCCTGACGAGGAGGCCAACATCGTTCCCGCCATCGAGCACGTGGTCACTCAGCCCGAGGTGAACTGGTTCAGCAAGCACGGCCGTCAGGCCACCCCGAAGGGCCAGGGATGGAACATGCTCGGCGCGATCCTCGCCGCGCAACCTGACGGCGGAACCCGTTGGCTGAAGAAGCACATGCCCGGCCCGGCCGGGCTGATCTGGCGGTTCATCGGCGCACCGCGCTATGCGCGCTTCCGTGCCGCGCTCGAAGGACGTTCGCGCTGACATCACGACCTCGCGGTGCCTGGCTCCCGGCACTGGTGCCGGGAACTCATCAGACTAGACGTCAGCCGCGATTGCGGACGGAGACCGACCGCAGAAGCTCGTCGGCCGCCCGACGAGTCAGTTCCGGCGTGAGGCCGAACTGGGAGAGCAGGCTCTTGAGGAACCCGATGACGATCGCGGCGGCAGCGTCGGGATCGAGATCGCTACGGAACTGACCGTTCTCCCGTCCCGAAGCGAACAGCGGCCGCAGGAACCCGGCCCAAGCCTCGTCGTTGGCCTGCAGGGTCGCGCGCAGCTCGGGATCCCGCCCCGCCCGGGCGTTGAGTTCGTTGAGCACCACGAACCCGTCCCGGTCGGCCTCGAAACGGTCGAGGATGCGCTTGATGTGCTCGGCCAGCACCGCCTCGGGATCTGTCCCAGGGTCGATTCGCGGGACCGGCTCGAGGTCGCCGAGGATCCGGTCGACCACCGCTTTGACGAGCGACTCCTTCGACGGGAAGTAATAGTGCAGCGTGGCGATGTTGATGCCCACCTGATCGGCGACGTCACGCACCCGCAGACCCTCGAACCCGAGCATCGCGATCGACCGCTGCGCCACGGTGATGATCTGTGCGCGGCGCTGCTCACCGTCGGACCCCGCACGCCTTCCGGCCGGCATGAGCCCTCCTGACGATGTCGATCAGCCGCTCGACAACAAGCCTAGGGGCCGTCGGCGTGCACCCGAAGCCGAGGGCATCAACGTACGCCCACTGGCGGTCATGACAGTTCGCCGGCATTCCCGCGCCGAAGTCGGACCATCATCAGCGCTCATACCCAATGCTTCTGAAGCCGGCGGTCCGGATCGCGGCTAGGGGGCGAAGACGGCAAGCGCAGCTTCAGCGCATTCGTCGTCTTGGCCAGGCACGGTACCGCCGCTCACCGCCAGCGCACCAAGGACGGTGTCCCCCCGCACGATGAGCACTGAACCGGCGCCCGCCAGGATCGGCACGCACACGGCCCGATCGAGCTGGGCGAAGAAGGCAGGCGAGGTCTCCTTCATCTTGCGCAGTGCGGCACCGTCGCGGCGGAAGAGCGCAACGCTGGCCGCTTTGGCCTCGGCGATCTGCGCTGAGAGCGGCGGTGCGCCGTTCATGCGGCCGAGGGCCTGAAGGTGTCCGCCCTCGTCGACGACAGCGACCGTCACCGACGCAGCTATCTCGGCGGCACGCTCGTGTGCGCCGGTGATGACTGCCTGTGCCTCGTGGAGTGTCAACGGCATAGCGATCCCCTTAAGCAAACGGGCAGGAACTTGTCTTACACAAGAGCATGATTGAAGTACAGGTGTAGCGCAATAGCTGTACAGCTATTCTTGCCGGGATGGACACCAGGGGCCGGCGCAAGCAGAACACCCGCGGGCAGGGCGACCTGCTACGCGAGGAGATCTTGACGGCCGGCGTGCGCATGCTTGACGAACTCGGCGACGATCAGGCGCTGTCGCTCCGCGCGATCGCCCGCGCCGTCTCCGTCGCCGCGACCTCGGTCTACCTCTACTTTCCCGATCGCGACGCACTCGTCCTTGCCGCCACCGAGCGCTGCCACGAGGAACTCGTCGCCGCCGGCGACGCCGCCGAGGGCGCCCACGACCACCCCGCCGAGCAGCTGCGGGCCCGCATCCTGGCCCAGGCCGAATGGGCCCAGACCCACCCGGGCCTCTACAAGGTGCTGCACGAAAGCGCCGTCCACCGCCGCCTCGGCATGCCGTTCAAGGAGGTCATGGTGGAACGCACCCGCACCGCGGTCCAACGCTGCATGGACGCCGGCGTCGCCCCGCGCGACGACGCCCTCACCGTGACGATCGACCTGCGCACCGCCGTCAACGGCATGCTGGCTCAGCGCATCAACGAACCCGACCTGCCCTGGCCCCCCATAACCGACCAACTCGACCGCTTCCTGACCAAACTGGTCGGCCTACAACTCTGACGCCATGTCGACCCTGCCGTCATACGCGAGCCAAACGAGGCCTGACTCGCGCGGCCGGCGAACCGGCGGAGTGGTTGGTTGACCTGCTCCGCCGGTTCTCGATCTGACTCAGAGGGCCACGCATTGCCCCGTCTTCGCCCCGATGACCTTGTTGGGGACCTCGAGGTCGGTCGGCGCCGGAAGGTTGCCTGTGCAGCTCAGCGTGCTGGAGATGGTGTTGCCTGCCAGGTACGGCGCGCCGCCGTCGATGTTGCCGGCCAGGGTTACCTGGCCCAGCAGGGGCGAGCCGATCAGCGAGACCGGGCCGGCGGTGCGGCCGACCTGGACCGAGCCACGCACCTGCGTGTTGCCGAGGAAGACCCCGGCGGCGCCGTCGGTCGTGAGCGGGCCGCCGATCGTGGAGCCGGTGGCGATGAGCGTCCCGCCGGGGCGCACGGTGACCCCGCCGTTGACGGTGGCTGCCGACAGGCAGGCGAACCCGTTGATGGTCAGCGGGAGGGGTTGCGGGCCGGTGAGCGTCGGGAAGACCCGCTCGGCGCTGACCCACGGCTCCGCGGCCTGCCCGTCCAGCAGCAACGGGATCAGGCCACGCTCGGGCTGGGCCAGCGGCACGATGAAGCCGTCGGCGACCTGGACGACCTTCCATCCGTGATCGGCGATCCGCTGGGCGACGGTGGTGCCGATGCCGCCGGGGCCGTCCGTACGCCCGCCGTTGTATTGCTTGTCGGTGAGCTTGTAGGCGCACGGCGCGTTGTCCAGGATCTGGTCCGGGCCCGGCTGGTCGGCGGGCGGCGGCGCCTCACCCGGGTGCGGCGCGGGGTGCGCGGGGATGATCCGGGAGCCGCGGAACACTATCCGGCCGGAGTTGCCGGACTGGAACTGGATCGCCGCGCTGCGGGCCGCCCGGATGTCGAGGAGTTGGGCGCGGTGGAAGTCCAGGAACGAGTTGAACGTCCAGAGCGCGGAGAATGTCTTGCGTCGCCGGTTGTTCGCCGCGTTGGTCTCGTCGGGACGGGTCGGGCCGCCGGCACTGCGCAGCTCGAGCAGTGAGTTGACAGTGTTCTTCAGGCCGAGGGTGTTGCGGAGGATGGTTTCCTCGGACAGGCCCACGGGTCCGCCGTTCTGGCAGCCGTACGGGCATGGCCACCAGCCGGCCTTGGCGCCCTGGACGTACATGTGGTTCTCGATCATGTCGAGCGACTCGTCGAAGATCGGCTGAGCTACGTTCTGGTGCCGCGGCGGCAGCATCGGCAGGTCACCGGCCTGATTGTTGCTGAACTCGTGACCGTCGTAGCCGGCCACCGGGCGGTAGTCGCGCAGCATTCGCACGTACGCCGCGGTCTCCGGTTGCCGGATCAGTGAGTAGTCCCGGTTCAAGTCCTGCCCGGTCGAGTTACCCCGGGTGTCCGCGGCCCGGCCGTCCCCGTTGATCGACGGGATGATCAGCACGGTGGTGTTGCGGAGCAGGTCCAGCGTCCGCGCGTCGGTGCCGAACGCGAGCTGCCGGGCCATGATCAGGCACGCCTCCCGGTCGCTGGGCTCGTTGCCGTGCACGTTGCAGTTGATCGCCAGCGGCGAGGTCTTGGCGACGGCGTCCGGAGTGGCCGGCGGCGCCGGAAGACCGATGACGAACATGTTGATCGGCCGGCCCTGGACGGTCCGGCCGATCTCGACCACCCGCATCCGGTCGCTCAGCCGGTCGACGGCCGCGGTGTAGGCGAATTCGTTGACGTCGCTGGTGAATTGCGCGGCCCGGGTGGTCTCCCACTGCGTACGCAGGTCTTGCCCGGGAATGCCCGGGTCACCCGGTGGCGGGAGCGTGGTGCCGAACACGGGGGTCGAGTAGGGCTGCTCCGCTGTCCCGATCCGGGCGCGCACGCGCCACTGGAACCGATCGCCGGGGTTGAAGCCGGCGTCCGCGAAGGTCGGCGACCCGTTGTTGACCTGGCGGTTGGGCCGCCACACACCGACGACGGTGGGAGTTGCGGTGGGGGTGTCGTCGGCGTCGACGGCGGTGCGCTCGATCTGGTAGTCGGTAGCGCCGTCCACCGGCGTCCAGGCCACGGTGGTGAACCCGTCCGCCTGGCTGACAGTGACGTTCGTGACCTGGTTCGGCTCGGTCGCTGCGTGGGCCGGTCCGGTCTGGACGAAGGAAAGAGAGGTAGCGACAAGCATGACGGATAACGTGAAGACGATCGACCGCCGCTTCTTCATGGGACCTCCGATAGAGCTGGCCTGAAAGGCGATGGCCGGACGGTGCCACCGCCCGCTGGAGGGAAACTGATGCGGCGCTGAAACGCCCGGCGGCCGGGCGCTGGTTTGGCTATCGTCTGGCCAGCCGACCGACAGCCTCCGGTCGCTCAGTCAGGTGCGCCGACTGTCCACGGTCTGCCGCCGATCATCCGGGATTGACTCGCAGACCTCGACGCCACGACCGGCCCCGGTCACCGTGTCACTTCATGACGTACCCGCCGCAGCCCAGCAAGCGCCGTCGCGCCTCGACCGCGGTTCTCGGCGGCGTTGCCGTCGTGCTGGTGCTCGGCGCCGGGGCCGGAATCGCCGGCGCGTTCCTGAACAACGACAAGGACACCGCCGGCGCCGACGCCGCCGAGACCCGGGTGGCCGAGGCCGGCGCCCAGGCGACGGGGCCTACGGCGGACAACGTGAAGCTCACAGCGAAGATCACCCAACAGACCTGCTACGGCGACGCAGGCTGCGCGGTCACCTGGCACCCGGAGGTGACCTACACCGGGCCGGTCACCGGCGCCTGGGTCATCTCGTACGACATCTCCGGGATTGGGTCCGGCCCCGACACGGGGCGGATCGTGATGTCCGGGGCGACCCCGGCCGGGAAGAACGACCAGCAAGCCCGCACGGCGGCGAAGGACAGCCAGATCACGCTGAAGGTGACCGGCGTCGAGCTGGGTTGACCTCGTCGTGCACAAATAGGTCGCTCGCCGCCCGGGCCCGTGCGAAGCTGGCCTGGATTGAAGCCGAACACTAGGAGTCCGAATGCGCTCAGCTGTCATGTCTCTCGAAAACCTGTCCGCCGGTTCGAAGGATGTGGCTGTTGTCGCGCACGCTCAATCTTGGCGTTTTGGCGCATGTCGACGCTGGTAAGACGACACTGACCGAACGTCTGCTCTTCGAGGCAGGCGCCATCGGTGCGATCGGACGTGTCGATGACGGTACGACGCTGACCGATTCGCTCGATCTGGAGCGCCGCCGTGGCATTACGATCCGCTCGGCGATCGCCTCGCTGGTGATCGAGGATGTGTCTGTCAACATCATCGATACGCCCGGCCATCCCGACTTCATCGCGGAGGTGGATCGCGTCCTCGGCGTACTCGATGGCGCGGTGTTGGTGGTTTCCGCGGTGGAGGGTGTTCAGCCGCAGACGCGGGTGCTCATGCGCGCGCTGCAGCGCCTGCGGGTGCCGACGTTGATATTCATCAACAAGATCGACCGCGGTGGTGCCGATGTGGCTGGGGTGCTGCGCGGAATCGAACGCCGGTTTGCCGTCCGTGCGGTGCCGTTGACCCGGGCCATCGACGAGGGCACACGCGCGGCGGCAACCGTCACGCCGGCCCCGGACGACTTCTACTCCGCGCTGATCGAAGCGCTTGTCGACTACGACGATGCACTGTTCGAGGCGTACATCGCCGACCCGGCAGCTGTGACGAAGGCTCGGCTGCGAGCGGTGCTCGCGGACCAGACGTCGAAGTCACTCGTGTACCCGGTCTACGTCGGCTCGGCGGCGACCGGCACCGGTATCCCCGAGTTGATGGATGGGCTGATCAGCCTGCTGCCGGTGGCCGAGCGTGACGATCGCGGACCGTGCGCCGGCCGCATCTTCAAGATCGAGCGGGGTGCCGGCGGCGAGAAGATCGCGTACGTGCGGATGTTCTCGGGAGCCTTGCACGTACGCGATCGCGTGCACGACGACGAGGACAAAGTTACCGGGATCAGCGTCTTCGAGCGCGGGGCGTGGGTGCGCCAGGGCGCCGTCCGGGCAGGCGATATCGGCAAGCTGTGGGGCCTCGCTCACGTCCGGATCGGCGAGCCGATCGGCCTGCGACAGGAGGATGCGGTGCCGCATCATTTCGCGCCGCCGACGCTGGAAGCCCGGATCGCGCCCGACCGGCACGAGCAGCATGTCGCATTGCGGGCCGCCCTCGCACAGCTCGTCGAGCAGGACCCGCTCATCAACATCCGCTCCGAGCCGTCCGGCGAGCTGGCCGTCTCGCTCTACGGCGAAGTTCAGAAGGAAGTCATCGAAGCGACGCTCGCCGCCGATTACGGCATCGCGGTGACGTTTCGCGAGACCACCCCGCTGTACATCGAGCGGCCGACCGGCACCGGCGCGGCGGAGGAGATCCTCAACAGCGCGACCAACCCCTTCCACGCCGCCATCGGCCTGCGCGTCGAGCCGGCCACGACCGGATTCGAGTTCCGCCTCGAGGTCGGCTTCCAGTCGGTGCCGCTGTACGTCTATCGCAACATCGATGAGTTCGCGAGCGCCATGGAGCAGTACGTCCGCGCCGCCCTTCAGGAAGGTCTGTACGGCTGGGCGGTGAACGACTGCCTGGTCACCATGACCAGCAGCAACTACAGCATCGCCGACGGGCCGCCGTCGAGACGCGGACCGCTGAGTACCGCCGCCGACTTCCGCAAGCTGACGCCCCTCGTACTGATGCAGGCTCTGCACAACGCCGGTACCTACGTCTGCGAGCCGATGTCCCACGCGCGGATCGACGCGCCTGCGACGAGTATGGGCAGCGTCCTTGCCATGCTCGCCCAGCAAGGGGCAGCGGTCCAGGCACAGTTGATACGCGGTGAGGACATCAGTATCGAGGCCGAACTGCCGGCCAGAGATGTCCAAGCGCTGCAGCGCAGGTTGCCGGCCGCCACGAACGGAGACGGCGTGATCGAGTCGATATTCGCCGGGTATCAACCGGTGCGCGGCGAACCACCGACGCGACGACGTACCACTCCGGATCCGTTGAACCGGCAGGAGTACCTGGCGGCCATGAATGGCCAGACCCGCTAGGAGGTGGTGACGCGGTAGATGGCGCCTGCCAGGTCGTCGCTCACGTAGAGGGCGTGGTCGGGACCCTCGACTGCCATGACCGGGCGGCCCCAGCGGGAGCCGTCCGCGTTCTGGAAGCCGGTCAGCAGTGTCCGCTGGGGGCCCAGGGCGCCGTCCTTCCAGGCGAAGAAGGACACCTCCGGCGGGCGGGGTGGCTTGCGATTCCACGAGCCGTGGACGCCCACCAGGGCGCCGGGGCCGTAACCGCCGGGCAGGCCGGGTGAGGTCACAAAGCTCATGCCGAGAGGAGCCGAATGGGCGCCCATCCCCTGCTCGACCGGGGGCAAGGTGGCGCAGTCCAGCCTCGTACCATCGGGATTTGTCTGGATGTCCCGGACGAAGGGGCGGTTGGTGTAGCTCAGCGGGGAGTCCTTCTTGCCGGGCTGGAGGTCGGGGTCTGGGTTGCAGTACGGCCAGCCGAGGTCGCGGCCCTGGGTGAGGCGGGCCAGGGGCTCCAGAGGCTGGTCGTTCACGTACCACTGCATGACCTTGCCCCGGTCGTCGCCGGCGTACGGATAGCCGATGTTGTCGCGGTTGTTGACGGCGGTCCAGACTCCGCCGTCGGGATCGATCGCCAGGCCGGTGCCGTTGCGAACGCCTCGGGCGAAGGTTGAGGCCTTCCCGCCGCCGGGCGGGACGCGGAGGATCGAGGCCCGCTCCGGGTCGGCGTCGCGGTCGTCGGCGGAGATGTTGCCGGTCGAGCCGACCGAGATGTAGAGGGCGCCGTCCTTGCCGACCGCCACGCTCTTGAGGGCGTGGGCGTAGGCGCCGCCCAGCTCGGGGCTCTTCGCGTCGGGGAGGCCGTCGACCACGACCCTGCTGCCCGACACCGCGCCGTTGCGGTAGGTGAAGGAGTCCAGCTGGTCGCTCTCGGCCACGTACAGCGTGGTGCCGCTGAACGCCAGGCCGTGCGGTTGATCGAGGCCGCCGACCAACGTGCTCTGCGACGGGACGGAGCCGCCGGGGGTCAGCGCGACGACGTCGCCGAACTTCGGCCGGGAGACCAGCAGGCGGCGGTCGGGGGTCCAGGCCAGCAGGCGGGCGCCGGGCAGCCGTGCCCACACGCTGATCGTCCAGCCGGGCGGCGCCATCAGGGTCCTCGTCTGGTCGAACGGGGCCGCGGCGGTCCCGGCCGGCGGGCGCACGTCCGTCGGCGCCAAGGCAGGCACGTCGACGGTGCCCGAGGACGGCTGCACCGTCTCGCGCGGCGGCTCGGACGCGCCCGAGGACAATGACGAGCACGCCGCCATCGTGAGCGCCAGACCACCGGCCACCATGGCGTGCAACAGAGCTCTTTTCACCACTGCATTTCTACCTACGGCAGCGCCGCTCGCCAAGCCGCGCCAGGCCCGGCCGATATGCCACGAGACGGGCGGTCCTCTTCGTAGGTCATGGTCTGCGGCGGCCATGCCCCTGCCCACGTAGAGAGTCCAGGTCCGCTGCCAGCTTTGGTCGACCACTCGTCGGCGCCATCGTCCGATCGAGCAACGCGAACTGCCGAAATACTGGGACTGCAGTGTCACCTGCCGGTTCGTCGAGAGCCGGGTCGCCGGCCACCACGCGCGGGCCCGGAACTGCGGGGTCGGGTCGGCTGATCAGCCGGTCCGTCGACGGCGCCGGGGCTGGAGAACGACACCGAAGGCGCCGCCGGACGGGAAGATTTCGGTGGCGGCCACTGCGACGCCGCGATCTGGGCCCCGGTGACCGGCAGGGTGGGCGAGATCTGGTCGAGCAAGCGCTGCGCCACAGCAGCGTCGATCTCGAGGTCAGCGCTGATGCGAACATCGGCCGCGGTCGCCAGGTCGACGACGTCGTCGCTGGTGAACGCATCGGCTCCGAGAGCACTCAGCCGCCGCGCGAACTCCTGGGCATTGACCATTTGCAGCCTCATCGTCGGATTGTTAATGATCCACAGTAACCCCCGCCTTCGGTCGGCGGATCCTGCGCCCACTGCGCGGCGGTCCGCAACTCTTCGGGGAGCTGATCGTGCTCGGGGGTCGGCAGAGCGGTCACGCTCAGCGCAACCCATGCTACCCGTGCTGCCCGCGACGACGGCCTGGTGATCCTGATCCACACTGACTGCACCGGGACGGCGTTGACAACTCGGGAGTCCGATGATAGGTGCCTATCGTGGCGGTAAATGGGGGTGGGTGCTGGAGGTGAGGCATGATCGACGAGATCTGGGACTACGACGTCACACACGAGGGACGGACCTGCACCGTCAGCGTCTCCGGTGAAATCGACATGAGCGTCAGCCTCGATGTGTTCGCCGTGTTCGCCTCCGCACTCGATCGTCCCGACATCGACCACGTACGGGCGGACCTGGCAGCAGTGTCATTCCTCGGATCGGCCGGACTCGCCATCCTCGTCAATGCCAAGCTCCTAGCCTGCGACCGTGGCAGGCAATTCACCGTTACCGGGGTCAAAGGACTCCCGCTGCAGGCCATGGAAATCACCGGCCTGCTGCCGGTCTTGACCGATATGCAAGGCTCGCTGGCCCGCTTCGTCACCGAGGATGATGCGCTTCGGCTCGACGACCGCGGAGTGATCTAGTCCGCCGCGGCCACCTGGTGCAGGCGGGCTTCGGCCGCGCGGAATCGGTCGCCCTCGATGGCCAGAGCGGGGTCGACCAGTGTCTGGAAGAGCAGGCCGTTGAACAGAGCCAGCGCGAGGCCGGCGGCGTCGATGCCGGCCGTGTCGGTGCCGGTGCTGAGCACCGATGCGACGGTATGGCGGGTGCGGCGGAAGCCGGTGGCCAGGGTCTCCCGGACGCGCTGGTCGTGTGGGGCCCGGGCCAGCGCGGCGAGGAATGTGCGGGCGAGCCCGGCGTGGCGGTGCCGGGTGGTGGCCACGATCTGCATGGCCCGGAAGTAATCGTGCGTGCCGGCCAGCGCATCGGTGATCTCCGTCAGCCAGCGGTCGAGCCCGGCAACGACTGCCTCGGTGACCAGGTCGTCCTTGGAGCCGAAATGGTAGGTGATCGAGGCGAGGTTGGCGCCGGACTCGTCGGCGATGGCGCGAGCGGTGACCCGCTCGGGCGGGAGGCGCTCCAGGCATCGCAGGGTGCCGTCGATCAGCTGGGTCCGGTTGCTGCGCTGTGGGCTCACGGAGTAAATTGTACAAACGTTTAGATTGAGGGGGTGGCGGCCCATGACGGTCGCCGTGTCGCTGGTGCTTGCGGTGCTGCTGCTGGTCACCGCGGGCCGCAAACTCAGCCATGCCCCTGGCGTTGTCGAGACCTACCGCCGCGTGGGTGTGCCTGAGCAGCGGCTGAACCTGCTGGCGCTGATCCTGATCGCCGGCGCGGCCGGGCTCGTGGCCGGTCTGTGGTGGCAACCGCTGGGCGTGGCCGCTGCCGGCGGGCTGGCCGCCTACTTCGTACTGGCCGTGGTGGCGCACGTGCGCCACCACGATCTCAAGCCACTGCCGACGCCGTTGGTCTTTCTGGCGCTGTCGCTTACGGCATTGGCCCTACACGTCACCTGAGCCGCGTTGAACAGGTTCGGAGCTCAGGCATGCAGTGGCACCCGGCGCGGGCGGATCGTCCGCCGGATGATCCGCCACCCGGCCGGCCCGGCGCGGAGCACGTCCTCGTAGACGACGCTGCCACAGTGCCCGTTCACGCCGATGCCGATGCCTTTGCTGATCGCGTTGACGGTGCCGTCGTCGCCTTCGGTCAGCACGATGTTGGTCACGTGGTGTGCGACCGGGTGCTCCTCGACCGCTCGAATAGCGTCGTTCATCGCTGCCAGCCCAGCCCGCACGCCGAGCCCGAAGTCGCTGAGGTCGAACTCCGCGTCCGGCGCGAACAGCTCGTCCATCCGGTCGAACGCGCCCCGGTCGGTGAGGTGGCCGTGCATGTTGATCAAATCGGTGATGGCTTGCCGGTCGCTCGAGATGAGAGCCACGAGGTCCTCCCGTATCATCGAAATGGGGACGCCCCCATTTAACTGGGGGCATCCCCGTTTAGCAAGCGCTTCCCGTCGGAAGGAGACATCATGGCCCGAGCGGATGCCACGCGGAACGCCGACCGCTTGCTCTCCGCGGCTCGCGAGCTGGTCGCCGAGCGAGGCGCCGAGGTGCCGCTGGACGAGGTGGCGAAACGGGCCGGTGTCGGCAACGCCACGCTCTACCGCCACTTCCCGACCAGGGCCGACTTGCTCGTGGCGGTCTACGCCGACGAAGTCGACCGTCTGGTGAGGCTGGGCGCCGAAGCCGACCTGTTCACCTGGCTCGACGCGTATGTCGAGCATGTGACGACCAAGCGTGCCCTGGCTATGGCCGCGACCGAGGGGCCGGCCGGACGGCGCGCCGAGTTGTCCGGGCGCTGGCATCAGACGATCACCGAGACCGCCGCCGCGCTCGTGGCCCGGGCCGCCCCGGAACTGCGTCCCGGGCTGACCGCAAAAGACCTGCTCGCATTGGCCACCGGCGTGGCCCTGACCGCGGTCGACGCGGCCCACGCTCGTCGATTGCTCGCCCTGGTACGGACCGGCGTGCAGGGCTGAAGGCCGCGCCGCCCGAGCGGAGCTGGTCGAGATCAGTGCGTTCGGCCGGGCCCGGTCCGGGGTTTGTTTTGCGATTTCTTCGACCGGTCCTCGAGTTATTCTGCGCGGGCGGGAGTAACTTTGCGTGCCCTTCGGTAGTGGGTACAGTGGACGAGGTGAAGACGTTCCTGATCCTTTTGCGCGGCATCAATGTCGGCGGCAAGAACAAGGTTTCCATGACGGAGCTGAAAAAGTGCCTGGAAGGGCTCGGCTTTTCCGACCCCGCAACCTACATCGCCAGCGGGAACGTCGTCGTGACATCGGACCGGGACGCCGACGAGATAGCGACTCGAATCGAAGCGGCGCTGCCCAAGGCTTTCAAGCTCGACAGCGATCTCATCAAAGTTCTGGTCATCACGCGTGATCAACTCCAGGCGGTCGTGGACCACAGGCCGAAAGGCTTCGGTGACCAGCCGGACAAATACCACACCGACGCGATTTTTCTGATGGGCATCGAGGCCGCCGAGGCGATGGCCATCTTCAATCCACGCGAGGGTGTCGACAGGGTCTGGCCCGGCAATGGTGTCGTCTATTCGCAGCGTCTCAGCGCTCAGCGCACAAAGAGCCGGCTAAACTCGATGATGTCTTCACCACTCTACAAGTCGATGACCATTCGCAGCTGGAACACAACGGTCAAGCTGCTGGAAATGCTCAATGCCAGAGGCCCTGCCGGGGGCTAGCAACGCACGCCGCGCGGCGTGCATCGCCGATCACTACTGGCGACTGCACACCCAGCCCCGCCAGCAATGGGAACAGGAAGTCGTCCACGGCTGACAGCGGCCGAAAGGCGCCGCGCTGTCGGCGGAGTGCGGTCCGGCTCACCCGGGAGGCGGGCCGGACCGCGGTGATGGTTCCGGTCAGGAGCGGTGCATCGCGAACGCGCGGTTGTTTCCGTCGGCCGGTACGGTGTTGCCGACCGCCCAGACCTCGGTCGCCGAACCGGACACGGCGGCAATGCCACGCAGTGTGGTCGAGCCGGCCGGGCCGGTCGGAACGGTGGTGTCCGGCGCCCACGACGTCCCGTTCCAGTGCAGCACGGTCCCGGGATCACCCGGGCCGCCGGCCGCCCAGACGCTCGTCGACGAGTTGGCGGTGACCGACGCGATCCCGCCGTTGCCGATGTTCGGCAGCGTCGTCAGCGACCACCTGGCGCCGTTCCAGTGCATCGCGATCGGCCGGGCCGGCTGGAAGCCGGAGATGTCGCTGGTGCCGCCGACCGCCCAGGCGTCGTTGGCCGAGATCGACACGACGCTGCTGAGAACCTGGGTAGTTCCGGCCGGGGTCGGAATCGCCGGGTTCGGGCTGGGCACGACCGTCCAGGTGGAGCCGTTCCAGTGCATGGTGAGCGTGAACTTGTTGGCGTTCGTGCCCTGCGCGCCCTGGGTGTAGCCGACCGCCCAGATGTCGTTCGCGGACCGCGCCGAGATCCCGTTCAGCGTGGTGCCGACGAACGTGTTACCGGACGGCACGGTGGGAACCGGCGCGGGGATGATCGTCCAGGCCGACCCGTTCCAATGCTCGATCAGCGCCCGGTTGGCCTCGCTGCGGCCGACCGCCCAGACGTTGCCGCCGCCCAGGTTGGCCACACCGAACAGGATCGACTTCGACCCGCCGGTGGTGGCCGGCACCGGCACCAGGCTCCAGGCCTGGCCGTCGTAGTGCGCCGTTATCGGGTCGGTGTGCGCGAACCCGGTCTTGTTGGTGGAGCCGACCGCCCAGACGTCGTTCGCGGCCGAGGCGGACACGGCGTTCAGCTTCTCGTTGAACCGGAAGACGTTGGGCGTGGGCAGCGCCGTCCACGTCGTGCCGTTCCAATGCTCGGCCAGGATGGCCGAGCCGTCGTCGTCGTTCGCCCGCTCGAAGGTGCCGACCGCCCACGCGTCGGTACTGGTCCGGGCGGTGACGGCGTTGAACACGTTGTTGAACGGGACGCCGTCGGGCACCTGGTCCGGGGTCGGTGTCGAGACCCAGGTCGGTGCCGCGAGAGCACCACCTGCGGTCAGGACAAGCGCGGCGCCGACCGCCGGGAGCACCACGCCGAGGCGCCGGCTGATGGATGATTTCATGGCTTTGTTCCCTCTCATGGCTCAGCCCACGACCCGGAAGGCGATCGAGGACGACTGCCCGGTGGTGGGGTCCCACTGGCCGCCCACCGCCCATGCGGTGGTGGCGTCGGCGGTCGTGATCGCGCCGAGCGTGGGAATGCCGACGCCGCCGGTCACGGTCACCGGGGTGACGGTCCACGTGGTTCCATTCCAGTGGGCGAGTGCAGGCTTGCTCGGGTCGTCGGCGGCTGCCCCGGTCACCCAGACGTCGGTCGCGGACCTGGCGGTCACTCCACCGAGGTTCACCAGCGGCGGCGCCGCGACGGTGCTCCACGAGGTGCCATTCCACCGTACGACGAGGGCCGCGCCGCTGGTGCCGACGCCGACCGCCCACGCGTCCGTCGCCGAGAGCGCCGCCACGTCGTACAGGAAAGTGCTGCCGTTGTTGGGGCTGGCGACCTGGGTCCACGCCGTGCCGTCCCAGTGCAGGATCTGCGACTGCCGGATCTTGTTGCCGTACGGCAGGTT
Organism: Actinoplanes sp. CA-142083; assembly: GCF_050942195.1. Taxonomy (NCBI): domain Bacteria; kingdom Bacillati; phylum Actinomycetota; class Actinomycetes; order Micromonosporales; family Micromonosporaceae; genus Actinoplanes; species Actinoplanes sp. CA-142083. Next base: position 3,200,021 of record NZ_CP192076.1, on the reverse strand, counting down.
CAGCGAATACCCGACGGCCCAGACGTCCCGCGTCGAGACGCCGTCGACCGCGGTCAGGAAGTTGGTACGGGTGCCCGCGCTCGGCGTCGGCACGGCGCTCCAGGAGGTGCCGTTGTAGTGCATCGCCAGCGTCTTGCGGAAGGTCGAGCCGGCGGATGCCGTCTCCCCGACCGCCCAGGCGTCGCTCGCCGAGAACGCCTTGACCGCGGAGAACTCGGTGTCCGTCCCGGCCGGCTTGGGCAACGCCTGCCGACTCCAGGCCGTACCGTTCCAGCGCAGGGCGACGGCCGACTTGGCCCCACCATTGGCAGCCGTCGTGTTGCCGACGGCGACCGCCGATCCGGCCGACGTCGCGTCGACCCCGCTCAGGTCGGCCCAGCTGTTCGCGCCGCCGCTGAGCAGGTCCGGGCTCGGGAACACGCTCCATCTCGTACCGTTGAAGCGCTGGATCACCCCGTTGCCGTTGCCGCCGACAGCCCACCCATCAGAAGGTGAGACGGCGTCCACGCCGAGAAACCCGCCGAAGAAGCCGGTCGACGCCACCGGTATCTGGGTCGCGGTGGCGGCCCACGCGGGACCACCGGTAGCGACCACCACGCCGAGGGCCACCGCCGAGCCGGCGGCGGCCACAAGTGCCTTTCTCACGTTTCCCCCTCACGTTCGATAGCCGGACGATGCCACCGCCCGCTGGAGGGAAACTGATGCGGCGCTGAAACGCCCGGCGGCCAGGCGCTGGTCTCCCCGATGACCGCCACCGACTGGCTCACGCCGGGCGGGTAGCGCGGAGCTCTTACGCTGGCGCAGTGACGTTCGTCGTTGCGATTGCGGCGTGCTTCGGGGTGGGGCTGCTGATGCTGGCCCCCGTCCTCGTCTGGCTGTCGGTGAAGAGCCGGCGCGACGCCCGGTGGGTTCGGCGGCATCCCGTCTCGCCCGCCGCGGCCGTACGGCTCGGCGTCGCGCTTCCGCAGCGGTACGCCCTGTTCGGGCTGACCGCGCCGGGGCCGGCTGGGACGGTTCGCACCCTGCTCGACGGGACGCCCGCGGTGTGGTGCCGCACCATGGTTTACACGCGGCGCAGCCTCGGGGAGGACCGGGGCGAGCTGCGCGTGCTGTTCGAGCAGACGTTCGGGGAGCCGTTCGGTGTGGCGGACTCGACCGGCACGGCCGCGGTCGCCGGCAACTTCCTCGAGGCGTTCCTCTTCAACGGACATCCACCGCTCTGGCGCCGCATACGCATCCCGGAAGGCCAGCCGGGCGAGCAACTGGTCCACCGCGCCGTCGACGAGCTGACCGCGAAGCGGGACGAGCCGGGGCCGTACCTGCGGGCAGCGATCGAACGCGGCCTGGTGGGGCCGGGCGCGCGCCGCCGAGTCGACGAGGTGGGCGTTCTCGAGGAGTACATCGCGGCTGGTCAGCCCCTGCACGTGATCGGGAAGCCGGCCATGCTGGACGGCGGGGTGCCGGGGCTGACGATGCCCCGCCGGGGCCGCTACCTGATCGTGAGCCGGGAGCCGGCCGAGACCGAGGCGGAGCTGGTCGGCGACGGGCGGTCCAGCCTGGGCTGCGGGCTGTGGGTGCTGCTCATCGGCGCCGTTGCCGTGGCCGTCAGCTTCGCCGTGGCGTACAGCGCGGGCTTCCTGGGCTGAGGCGCGCGACGCGAGACGCGCCGAGTATCTGCCGAGATGAGTATGCCGGGCCTAAATCGCAACGATGGCATGTAATTTGGCCAAGCAACGCAATGTGCCTGCTCCGATAGCGCCATTATCCGCAATTAGATCGGCGCAATAGCGGGATCGCCGTTCGTGGCCGACCTTTCCGAGAGATGGTAGCCCCTGCTGACCGCGGGTGTGTCCAGATCCTTTCCCTGATTCTCACTGAGGAGGGGCTGCTGCGGTCCTGAGACGATGCAGACGACGACGGCCCGGTCAGGCACACACCGCCTCGAGGATCGACATATCCGATGCCGTCGCAACGACCCGCTCGAGCCGGAAACCGCAGGTCTGCAACAGCGACTCGTGTTCGCTTCGGGTGCGTTGCCTGCCCCCGGTGTGGATGAGCATCATGATGTCCATGGCTTTGGACCAGTCGGGCCCAGGGTCGTCGGGGATGACGCTTTCCACCAACAACAGCCGCGCATGCGGCGCAGCGGCCTTCCGTACGGCGGCCAGGATCGCCGTGGCCCGCTCGACGTCCCAGTCGTGGATCACGTCCATGAGCACGTAGGTGTCGCAGACTGGCAGCGGATCCTTGAAGAAGTCGCCAGCTTGCAGTGTGAGCCGATCGGAGGCGATCTCCGCGGCACGCTCGATCACCGGGGACAGGTCGAAAAGGATGCCCGTGGTTCGCTCGGCGGCGTCCACCACCGCCTGCAGTAGGTGTCCTCGGCCGCCGCCGATGTCGGCGATCGTTCCGCAGTCCGAGAAGTCGTAGGCGGCCAGGACACTCGCGACCTGGATACGCGCCTTGGAGACCATCGCGGCGTCGAAGACCCGGCCCGCCTCGGGATCACTCTGAAGGATGGCGAAGAACCCGTCCGGGTTCAGCTTGTTCGCGGCCGGGAGTCCGGTCTGGAGTGAGTAGTCGAAGTAACCCAGCTGCTTTGCAGTACGTTCGGTTCCGAATGTTGCCACGAAGTCACGCCAAGACAGGGGATGGTCGGAACGGAGCATTCGCGACGCGCCGGTGTGGGTGAAGCGGTCATCGCCGGCCGCGAAGACGCCGTGGGCTGCGAGGAGGCGAAGCACACGACCGAGGGCCTCGGGATTTGCCCCGGTAACCTCGGCCAGCTCCGCGGCCGTCCGCGGCGTGTCGTCGAGCGCGTCGGCGACGCTGAACCTGGCCACGGAGGCCAGACAGTGCCCGACAAACAGGCCCCCGAGCGCCCCGGTCAGTGTGTCGAAGGGCCCGGTCTGTCGATCGATCGCGGCATGGTGATCATCACTGGCGGGCATGAAACGCCTCCGATTTGTCCCCGGCTGCAGGCGGACGGCGCAATCGTCGTCGCAATCATTGTGCGAGCCGTACGGCGTTGTCGACAGAGCGATAAGTACGCGACGCGGCATCGGAGCTGCAACCACCCTCAGCGGCGTTGGCTTCGCCGGAAGGCGTCGGCGATGGACCTGTCGGTGAGTGACAGCTGGGCGTGGATCTGGTCGGCGGTGTCCGGGTCGAGGTCGTCGAGGAGCGTGTGGGCTTGGCGCCACTGCTCGCGGGCGGCCTCGGGGTCCCCGGCGAGGTGGTGGCAGGCGCCGAGGTGGGCCAGCAGGCTCGCCTCGGCGTACCGGTCGCCGAGCTCCCGGAACAGGTCGAGGGACGGCCGGTAGTAGTCGGCGGCGCGGCCGGGGTCGCCCGACTGCAGTCGGGTGTCGGCGAGGCAGGACAACGTGTGGGCCTCGTGGGCGCGGTTGCCGAGCTTCTGATGCAGGACGAGGGCCCGCTCCAACAGGTCGACGGCCCGGTCGCGGTCGCCCAGCCGGCCTTGGTGCCAGCCGCAGTTGGTGAGCGCGATGGCGCGGCCGACGTCGTCGCCGAGCCTCTCGAACAGGTCACGGGCGCGCAGGGCGGCGGCGAGCGCATCGGCCTCCCGGCCCTGGATGGCGTATACGAGGTCGCGGTGGTAGTGCGTCCACGCCTGACCTGCGGGCTCGTCCCGGGACCGGTCCAGGGCCGTGTCGAGGTTGCGGTGGGCGTCGTCGAAGCGGCCCAGGTCGGCCAGCGTGACGGCCAGGTTCCGGTACGCGCGGGCCTCCTCCAGCGGATCGCGCAGCCGGCGGGCGGCGGCCACGGCGGCCTGCTGGGTGCCGGGTCGGTCGTGCCAGCGACCCAGCCGGTGCAGGATGTCGAACAACGCCCGCGCCAGGTGGCAGGCGTGCCGGTCGAGGCCGAGGTCGGCGGCGAGGGTCAGGGCGGCGTGCAGGGCGGGACGCTCGGCCGCGAACCAGGCAAGCGCATCGTCGGGTCCGGTGAAGGCGGTGACGCAGACGCCCGCGGCGGGCGGGTCGGGGACGGCCGCGTCGATGTGCCCGTGCAGGAGCACCGTGGCGGCGTAGGCGGTTTGGGCGTAGTGGTCCACGACGCGGCGCCGCGCGGCTGTCCGGTCCGCGTCGTGCGTCTCGCACAGCTCGGCGGCGTAGGAGCGCAGCAGGTCGTGGCACGTGTAACGGCCGGGGGCCACCTCGGTGAGCAGGGTGGCGCGGGTCAGCTCGGCCAGCGGTGCCCGTACCTGCGATTCGGGGACGCCAGCCAGGCTCGCGGCCGCGGCAACTGTGCTCTCGGAGCCGGGATGCAGGCCGGCGACCAGCCGGAACACGCGCGCCGCCGGCTCGTCGAGCGTCCGGTAGGACCACGAGAAGATCGCCCGCACGTCGACGGCGCGGTCCAGCGCGCCGAGGGCGTCGCGGAGCTCATCGGCGAGCGCACCGAGCGGAAGGGTGGGACGGATCGCGGCGCGGGCCGCGACGATCGCCAACGCCAGTGGCAGCCCGGCGCAGCCGCGGACAATCTCCTCGGTGACGGCGGGCTCGGCGGCAATCCGATCCGGGCCGAGCCGGTTCGCCAGCAACCGCCTGGCCTCATCCGGCGGGAGCGGGTCGAGGGCGAGCGGACGCGCCGCGTACGTCATGATCAGCCCGGCGAGGTGGTCCCGGCTGGTCACCACCACCAGGCAACCGGGCGCCGCGGGCAGCAGCGGGGCGACCTGATCGGCGTCGCGGGCGTTGTCCAGCAGCACCAGCATCCGCCGCCCCGCCAGCAGGCTGCGATAGAGCCCGGCCTGAGCGGCCGCGCCGGCCGGCAGCCGGTGCGGCGGCACCTGCAGCGCGACAAGGAACTCGACGATCGCCGCTTCCGGCGCCACCGCCTCCCCCGACGCGTCGTATCCTCGCAGCCCGGCATAGAGCTGACCGTCCGGGAACCGGTCGGCGACCCGGTGCGCCCAGTGCACGGCGAGCGTGGTCTTCCCGACACCGGCCGTACCGGCGATCACCGCGACCCGCGGGGACCCCGGCGTCCTGCCGTCCAGCGCGCCGAGCAGTGCGTCCAGCGCCGCCACCTCCGCCTCCCGCCCGGCGAAGCCCTCGACGGCGGCCGGCAGCTGCCTGGGAACCGCACGCCCGCCAGGCACGGTCCGCGCGCCGTGCGCCAACAGGTCGGCGTGCACCTGCCGGAGCTCCAGGCTCGGGTCGGCACCGAGTTCGTCGGCGAGCCGGCGTCGGATCGTCTCGTACAACTCCAACGCCTCGGCGGGGCGGCCGGCCGCCTCCAGGATCCGCAGCAATCGCACCCACAGCGACTCCCGCAGCGGATGCCGCTCGGCCAACTCCGCCGCCTCCGCCGCGTCCGGGCGCGATCCGCCCGCCAGCTCCAGGTCGATCCGCCGCTCGAACGCGGTCAGGTACCGCTCCCACAGCGCCGGGGCCACCGTCAGCTCCAGCCAGTCCGACCGGATCCCGTCGAACGGTACGCCGCGCCACAGCGCCAGGCCGGCGGCCAGCCGAGATCGTTCCGTTGCTGGGTCCGGCGCCGCCGCGGCTTCGTCGAGCAGGCGGCCGAACCGCAGCGCGTCCACCCGGTCCGGTTCCACGGCCAGCAGGTAGCCACCCGGACGGGCCGCGACCAGCTGCTCACCCGCGGTACCGACGGCCCGACGCAACCGCTTGATGTTCGTGCGGACGTTGGCCCGCTGGTCACCACCGGCACCAGCGCCCCACACCGCGGCCGACAACCGCTCCAGCGGCACGGTATGGCCCGCCGACATCGCCAGCACCGCCAGCAGCGCGCGCAACCGCCCGGCCGGCAGCTCGACCGCCCGCCCGCCGACCGATACCCGCAACGGGCCCAGCAGGTCGACGGTCAGCACGAGGAACGCCTCGCCATCAATCGCCTCGCCAGCACCGGTGCAGTTTCACCGAACTGACAGAACAATGCCACGCGCATCCGACCAAACTAGCGATGATCCGCTCGCAGCTCACCGAGGAGGCCAGGTGCCCATTTCCGTACTCGACATGTCGGTGTCCCTTGATGGCTACATCGCCGATCCCGACGACTTCCTCGGGGGCGACGACGGGGAGCGGCTGCACAAGTGGGGCGACGCGGACGGGGAGCCGTCGGGACCGGTCAAGCAGTTCCGGGACGAGTGGAGCGAGGCCGGTGCGGTCCTCGCGGGACGGCGGACCGCCGAGCTGATGGATCACTGGGGCGGTAGTCATGCCGGCCGTCCGATCATCGTGCCCAGCCACCGCCCGCCCGGGCCGGCCGCCCGCTGGGGCTACCCCCTGGTGACGTACGTGACCGACGGGATCGAAAGCGCGATGGCGCAGGCGAAGGCCGTCGCCGGGGACCGGGACGTACAGGTGCGCGGTGCGTACACCGGGCAGCGGGCGATCGAGGCCGGAGTGCTGGACGAGGTGCAGATCCATCTGATCCCGGTGCTGCTCGGTCGCGGCCGCCGGCTGTTCGACGTATTGCCGTCGCTCGTCGAGCTGGAGATCGTCCGGGTGATCGACACGCCGGAGGCCACCCATATCCGCTACCGCATCCGACGCTGAGCCCGGTCGACTCAGGCCGGGGGGTGATCCGAGCTCACGCTGCTCCTTGCCGCGTCGATGACGAGCGGCATCCTTGCTCACAGCTCGTCGTTACGGAGGCGGGAGAGCTGGGCGGGTAGATGGCGCTCATCTCGTCGTGGTGTCGTGCGAGCAGTTCTGCCGTACGACGTCAGTGGCGGTCTGAGCCGTATCGCTCGGCGAGCGCGTTGCCGATCGATGCCAGGTGGTCTCGCACACGCGGAGGGCCGGTCACCTCGAGGTATTCGACCAGCCCGGCAAGCTCGCCGGCGAGTATGTATTCGTCGTTGCCGCGGATCACGATCTCGATGCGGCCGTCGGTCGTGGAACCTCCCACTTCGAGTCGAGCGCCGAACCCCATCCGGAGCACGTCTATCCCGTGTGGCGCGCACATCGCCCGGGCCTCGAGGGGTGTTCGCTTGCGTTCGACCTCGTCGGCGATCGCGCGCCAGCTCTCGGCAAGGTCGAAGTCCTCGGGCCGGTGCACGGGATCGGCGGTCGGGTCGACGGACGACACGCGGTCGATCCGGAAGGTCCGCCGGCCGGTCTCGGTGTTGGAGACGAGGTACCACGACGGGCCCTTGGCGACGATGCCCAGCGGGTGGACGGTTCGCTCGGTTTCGGTGCCTTCGCGGTCGACGTAGCCGAGCCGGACCTGGACACCGCGGATCACCGCGTCCTGGAGCTCGTCGAGGAAGCGAGGCGGTCGGGTCTCGACCCGGCTCGACCCCCATCGTTGCGGGTCCGTGACGAGCGACGACGCCGCCGACTCGGCCTGCGCCCGGAACGGCTCCGGCAGGGCATGGACGAGTTTGCGCAGCGCCGCTTTCACGGCCGGCGTGACAGACGAGGCCGGGCCGGCGACCAGGAACAGGGCGCGGGCCTCACTCGCGGTCAACCCGGACAGGTCGGTGCGGGCGCCTCCCACGAGGCGCCAGCCGCCGCCCCGGCCCTGCACGGAGTACACCGGCACGCCGGCCATGCCGAGGGCGTCGAGGTCGCGGCGGGCGGTGCGCTCGGAGATCTCCAGCTCCCGGGCGACCTCCGCCGCGGTCACCTGCTCGCGATGTTGCAGCAGGAGGAGGATGGCCATCAACCGGTCGGCTCGCACCCCGGCAACACTTCCACCAAAACCGGTCAGGAGGTGACCGGTATCGGTCCGCAAGATACCGGCATGACAACCGATTTTCCCGAGCCCACCCGCATTTCGGTCAACGGTGTGGAACTCGAAGTCTTCGAAGCCGGCCGGCAGAACGCGGGGAACCCCATCGTGCTCTGTCACGGCTGGCCGGAGCACGCCTTCTCCTGGCGCCATCAGATGCCCACCCTCGCGGCAGCGGGCTACCACGTCATCGTCCCGAACCAGCGGGGTTACGGCAACTCGTCCCGTCCCGCCGAAGTGACGGATTACGACATCGAGCACCTGTCGGGTGACCTCGTCGCCCTCCTCGATCACTACGGCTACGAGGATGCCACCTTCGTCGGCCATGACTGGGGCGCGTTCGTCGTCTGGGGCCTGACCCTGCTGCACCCGAACCGGGTCAACGGCGTGGTAGCGCTGAGCGTGCCCTACCAAGAGCGCGGAGAGATGCCCTGGATCGAGCTCATGGAGGCCGTGCTCGGCGCCGACTTCTACTTCGTCCACTTCAACCGGCAGCCGGGCGTCGCGGACGCCGTGTTCGAGGAGAACACATCCCAGTTCCTTCGGAACCTGTACCGGAAGAACGTGCCCCTCGCAGAGCCTCAGCCGGGCAATGCGTTGATCAACCTCGCCGGAGCGGAAACCCCACTCGGTGACCCCGTCATGAGCGACAGCGAACTGGCCGTCTTCGTCTCCGCCTTCGAATCGGGAGGGTTCACGGGCGGAATCAATTGGTACCGAAACCTGGACCGCAACTGGCGCCTACTGGCGGACGTGGACCCGATCGTCCGACAGCCCACCCTCATGATCTACGGCGACCGCGACACGGTCGCGAGGGCTGAAAGACTGACGGAATTCGTGCCGAATGTGGAAGTGGTCAGTCTGGACTGCGGTCATTGGATCCAGCAGGAGAAGCCGGAGGAAACGACTGCGGCGATTCTGAAGTGGCTGGACCAGCGGGAATGATGAACGCGGCGCACAACTAACCCGCGCTGGTGTGAGCCTCGTACGCGCCGATCGGGGCGCACCGGCCACCCGGGTCGCCTTATCGTCTTCGATGGAGGATGCGTAGACGCGGCGACGGGAGACAGATCATGGCTGCAGGGCAGGCCGGATTCAGCCGGCGCTTCGTGTTGACCGGCTCGTTCGCCTCGGTGGGCGGGCTGGTGACCATGTCGGACGCCGGCGCCGCTCAGGCGGGCGGGCGGCCCGGTCCGGAGTTCTCGCTCACGCTGGCGGCGGGGACGTACAGCGGCGCCGGCCGTGCCTTCGTGATCATCGCTCGGGCGTCGGACCTGAGCCCGGACACGCCGGAACCCCGGGACTACCTGCAGAACCTCGAGCCGATCACCGTGCCGTTCTTCGGCCAGGACGTGTCGCACGCCGTGCCCGGCCGGCCGATCCTGCTGCGCTCCGGGGCCGCGGTGGTCGGCTACCCGCTCGACCGGTTCGAGGACATCCCGGCCGGCGACTACGTGGTGCAGGCGTTCTTCTGCACCTACGAGACCAACCATCGCTCGGACGGGTCGGTCGTCCAGGTGCACTGGCCGCAAGGCGACGGCGGCGACATCTGGCACTCGCCGGGCAATGTCTACTCGACGCCGCGTACCGTCCATCTGACCGGCCACGCGCAGACCGTGCGCATCCCGCTCGACCAGGTCATCGAGCCGATCGGCACGATCCCGCCCGGCGGCACCGGCCAGCAGGGCAACCCGGCCGACTCGGCGCACGTCAAGCACCTGAAGATCCGCTCCGCGCTGCTGAGCCGCTTCTGGGGCCGCGACGTCTATCTCGGCGCCGACATCCTGCTGCCGGCCGGCTACGACCTGCCCGCCAACCGCCACGTCCGCTATCCCATGGAGCTGATCGCGCGCCACTTCCCGCGCGCCAACCCGCACCGCTTCGACGAGTCGCTGGGCGATCCCTTCTCCCAGTGGTGGATGTCGGCGGACGCGGCCCGGTTCATCTCCGTGCAGGTGCGCAGCGAGAACCCGTTCTACGACGACTCCTACCACGCCAATTCGGCCAATCTCGGCCCGTACGGCGACGCGATCAACAAGGAGCTCATTCCGGCCATCGACAGGTCGTTCCGGACGATCGGGCAGCGCTGGGGCCGGGTGGTCGCCGGCGGGTCGACCGGCGGGTGGATCGCTGCGGCGTCGCTGGTGCTCTACCCCGACACGTACGCCGGTGCCTGGGCCGGGTTCCCCGACTCCATGGACTTCCGCGCCCATCAAGTGATCGACGTCTACGCCGACGCCAACGCGTACGTCACCGGCAGCTCTTGGGTGTCGGTGCCGCGGCCGGCAGCCCGCGGAAACACCGGCGACACCTGGTGGACCACCGAGCAGGAGAACGCGTACGAGCGGGCGGTCGCCTCGCACGGGCGCAGCCAAGGGCAATGGGACATCTGGCAGGCGGTGTTCGGTCCACAGGGCAAGGACGGATACCCGGCGCCGATCTGGGACAAGCGCACCGGCGCCATCGACCACACCGTGGCCGCCTATTGGAAGAAGCATTTCGACCTTTCGTCGATCGTCGCGACCGACTGGGCAAGGCTCGGACCGAAGATCGCCGGTCGGTTGTCCGTCTACGTCGGCACCGAGGACACCTACTTCCTCAACAACGGTGTCGCGTACTTCGAGCAGCGGACCAACGCCCTCACCTCGCCGGCGCCCGACTTCCAGTTCCTCTACGGCGTGGGCCAACCGCACGGGTGGACCCCGTTCACCGACCAGCAACTGCTGACCACGATGGCCGACTTCATCGCCCGGCACGCGCCGCAGGGCACCGATGTCAGCGGCTGGCGCGGCCAGGAGCAGCCGCCGCACCTCATGATCACCCGTGGCCGGCAGGTCGTGGACGAAGGCGTCGACGCGATCCTGCCCCCCGCCTTGGCTGCGAAGAGTTTGCCCGAGGAGCAGGTCGAGCCAGCCTGTGGGCGCGGCACCGGCCCTGGTCTTCCGACGTCGAGGCGCCGCGACCGGCGACCAGGGCCGACTCCGCTCATGTCGTGAAGGCGCCACCCGGTCGCGAGGGTTTCATCTATGTTGTCCCGATGGGAGGCCGCGTCGAGGTCAGCCAATTGCGGTTCGGAGTGCTCGGACCGATGGAGGTGCGGTTGGGCGGCGCGCTGCTCCCGGCCGGTCCGCCGAAGCAACGGCTCCTTCTCGCGGTGCTTCTGTGTCATGGCGGACAGGTTCTTTCGACGGATGCGCTTCTGGATCTCGTATGGGATGGGGCCCCGCCGCAGTCAGCCCGGGCCAACCTGCGCACGTACATTCACAGCCTGCGGGCGCTGATCGGCGACGGCCTGGTGCAGGGCCGGGGACAACCGGGCTACGCCCTGGTGGCCGAGCCTGGCCAGGTCGACCGGGTCCAGTTCGTTGACCTGGTCAGCCGCGGATGTGTCGCTGTCGACAGGGGCGATGTGGACGGCGGACGGGCCATGTTGGCCCGCGCTCTCTCGTTGTGGCGCGGCCGGCCGTACGAGGATGTCCCTGATCTTGCGATCCTCGCGGCCGACGAGGCCAGGCTGTGCGACCATCGCCTGACGGCCACCGAGTACCTGATCGAGGCCGATCTTCTCCTCGGACGCGACGCCGATCTCGTTCCGGACCTGACTGACCTGGTGGCTCGGTATCCGTACCGGGAGCGGTTCGCTGCGCAGTTGATGCGCGCCCTGTACCGCTCGGGCCGGCAGGCCGACGCGCTGGCGGTCTACCGTCGGGCACGCGCCGTGCTCACCGGCGAGCTCGGCGTCGAGCCGCAGGCCGAGCTGCGACGGCTGCACGAGGCAATGTTGCGCGGCGAGGTCGACGCCCGGCTGGACCCGCAACAGCGCGGCGAGGTCGACGCCCGGCTGGACCCGCAACAGCGCGGCGAGGTCGACGCCCGGCTGGACCCGCAACAGCGCGGCGGGGCCGACACCGTCAGCGTCGAGCGGCCCGTCCCGGCGCAGCTTCCGCTCGACGTCCATGGATTCACCGGGCGCCGCGACGAGCTGCGCCACCTTGACACGATCATGGCGACCGTCGGTGATCAGCCCACCGCGATGGTCGTCGCCGCGGTGTCGGGGACCGCGGGTGTCGGAAAGAGCTCCCTCGTCGTTCATTGGGCGCACCAGGTCCGGCAGTCCTTCCCCGACGGACAGCTGTATGTGAACCTCCGCGGTTTCGATCCCACCTCGGCGCCGATGAGCACAGACGACGCGGTACGCGGCTTCCTGGACGCCCTCGGCGTGCCGCCACACCGGAGCTCGACGGGCTCGGATGCCCGAGTCAGCCTGTACCGCAGCCTGCTCGCCGACCGGCGAATGCTCATCGTGCTGGACAATGCCCGGTCCGCCGAGCAGGTCCGCCCGTTACTTCCGGGCGCGCCGAACAGCCTGGTGGTGATCACCAGTCGCCACCTCATGCCGGGCCTGGTCGCCGGCGAGGGCGCGCATCCGCTGATCCTTGGTCTGCTGACCAGGGCCGACGCGCGCGCGATGCTGCTCGGGCGGCTCCATCGGGTCCCGGCGGAACACCCCGCCGAGGACGAGATCGTCGAGGCGTGCGCCGGGCTGCCGCTCGCGCTGGCACTCGCTGCCTCCCGCGCCGCCACCTGCCCCGAGCTGCCACTGAGCGTGCTTGCAGCGGAGCTGCGCGACGCCCGTCATAGGCTGGACGCCTTCACCAGCGAGGACTCGGCCACCGATCTCCGCGCGGTGCTTTCGTGCTCGTATCGCGCGCTCGGCCCGGCAACAGCGCGGTTGTTCCGGCTTCTCGGGCTGCATCCTGGCCCGACCTTCACGGCTCCGGCCGCGGCAAGCCTGGCCGGCGTCGACGCCCGCTCCGTTCGGACCCTGTTGACCGAGCTGACCCGCGCGCATCTGCTCACCGAACACCAACCCGGCCGGTACACCTTTCACGACCTGGTCCGCGCGTACGCCGCCGACGTGGAAGGCACCGTCGATCCCGAGCCGGAACGCCGGCGGGCGCTGCGACGGTTGTTGGACCACTACCTGCACACCGGGTATGCGGGCCACCGGCTGCAGGACCCGTCGCTCGATCCGATCAGCCTTGATCCGCCCGCACCGGGTACCCGCCCGGAGCCGTTCGCCAAGATGGAGGAGGCGGACGCCTGGTTCATCGCGGAACGCACGGTGCTGCTCGCGCTCGTTGACTATGCCGCCGGCGGTGGCTGGTCCCAGCACGCGTGGCAGCTCGCCTGGACGATGTGGACGTTCCTCTACCGGGCCGGGTACTGGCACGACTGGATCCGGATCGGCCAGGCTGCGGTAGCGGCCACCCAGGGCGGACCCGACCTCGCCGCCGGCGGCTTGGCGCAAAGGATCCTCGCCACCGCCCACAACCGGCTGGGCCACACCACGGCGGCGAGTCACCATCTCCAGCAGGCACTCGACCTTCATGTACGCGCCGGCGACGAGCTCGGGCAGGCCATTGTCCACCATCATCTGGCCGCCATGAGTGGCCGCTGCCAAGACGACGAGCGGGCGCTGGCGCACGCGCGGCAAGCGCTGGCCCTGTTCAGCGGCATCGGTCATGTCGGCGGGCAGGCTCGTACGCTCAATCAGATCGGCTGGTACCTGGCCCGGCTGGACGACCCGGTGCTCGCCGTGGGGCACTGCCGGGAAGCCCTCGAGCTGAACCGGCGGTTCGGAGACCGGCATGGGCAGGCGGCCGTGTCGGACACTCTGGGATACGCCTTTCACCGGATGGGCCGGTACGCGGCGGCCGATTCGTGGTTCCGCCGTGGGGTGCGGCTGTACCGAGCGGTCGGGGACCGGTTCCACGAAGCCGACACGCTCGAGCACCTCGGTGACACGCGCCGGGCCGCAGGGCGGTATGACGCGGCCAGAAATGCCTGGCGGCAGGCCCTCGTCATCCTCGACCTTCTCCCCGACCAGGACTCCGCCAGGGTCCGCGCGAAGCTCCGCCCCGCGACCAGCCGGGTCGTAGGGCGGGGCTCCCATCCGGTCAGAGCCGATCCCAATCCGTCCAACCACCGGTAGGCCCCCGATAGATGTACCACCAATAGCCGTCACTGCCGACGCATTGCAACTGCAGGGTCGTGTCGCTGAGGACCACCATCACCAAACCCCGCTCCGGCCGGCACGTGCCGCCCAAAGCGTCCGACCATGCGGTGAGGGTCGTGGCGGTGCTCCACCGGGTGTACACCTTGAGATTGGGACCGATGACGAACACCTGCGGATAGGTGTCCAACCTGGTCCAAATGCGGCCCGTTCCGCAGTAGAAGGTGCCGGCCCAATTGCGGTAATGACAGTAGTTGTCGGCGGTCTTGTACACCGCCCCGGGTGGAGCCGGCGCCGCCTGCGCCGGCATGCTTGGCCCGCTGAGCAGGCTCAGGCTCGCCAATGCCGTCACCACGAATCCGAACCACGCCCGCCGGTATGACCTCATCGGTCCACAACTCCTCAGATGTAGTTCGGGCCGATCACGAAGCGGCCCGGATAGGCGACCCGTTCCCAATCGTTCTTGCCGAGATGGTGCGAACCGCCGAGGCTGCCCGCCGCCGGATCCCACACCATGTAGCCCTGCGCCTGATCGCTGTAGCCGTAAATGACGAGGTAATGAGCAATGCCGGTGCCCGCGTTCGGGTACCAGATCTTGTGGGCGTACACGGTGATGATGTAGACCTCATCGAAGTAGTAGACGCCGCCGCGCACCGAATTCCACAGGTTGCTATTCGTGATATTCGCATAGGCGCTGTACGGGTTGAGCGTCTGACCGTAATACGCGTTGATCTTCTCGTTGATGGCGTTGTCCATGCTTGTTGGCAGCGCGAAGCGGAACTCGTCGATGCCCACCCGGCTCGCCACCCAGGATTGGGCCACACCCGGGACGGCCCAGTTGGTCAGCACCGTCGTGGCGCTCGCCGGGCCGCACCAATTCCACTGCTGCTGGACCTGCCCGCTCAGCGGTGACGAACAGCGGAAGGTGGCGCTGCAAGCGACCGCCACCCGCGGGCTGACGACGTGCTGCCGGATCGATTGGCGTGCCGCCGCCACCGCCGGCCGTGCCGGATCGGCCGACGGCGGCGCGGCCTGCGCCGGAGCGGCGAGCGAAAGAACGGAAAGGAGGAATAGCACCACGGCGACCGCGGCGCGGCCGGACCGACGTCTCATGCCGATACCCCGTTTCTTCAGTGCCGATGTCCCGCCTGGAGGGCGGCTTTCGATCACGTTAGGAGTCGCGGGTACATGAGCCGCACATAAGCTGTACATACACCCTGTGATCGACCCTCTAAAGTCGGATCGGTGGAGACACCAACCCAGCTTCTGCACAGGCTGACCTCATACGAGCCCGGACGGGAGTGGGACGACGTCATCTCCGACCCGCGTCTTGTTCTCGATCTGAAGCCCAACGACTTCGACCGTTTCCCGCTGTTCTACAAGCGGTACGCGGGGCACCTGCCGCGCGTGGAGTTGCCGCGTGACCTGCCGTCCACGGAGCCGTCGGCCATCGAAGTGCTGGCCGGCACCGCGAAAGTCAGGGCCGGCGACCTCGACCTGCCGCATCTTGCCCGGCTGCTGTACCTGTCCGCCGGCGTCGTGCGTACGTCCAAGCGCCGCAACGGGATCACTCACCTGTTCCGCGCGGCCGGCTCGGCCGGTGGCCGTTTCCCGCTCGAGGTCTACGTGCTCGTCCCGGAGGATGTCCCGGGTCTTCCGGCCGGCGTGCACTGGTACGACCCCGCCGCGCACGCCCTGGTGCGGGTGGCGCCGGCGCCGAGCGGCGGCGACGTGGCGATGGTGGTCACCGGCGTCCCGTGGCGGACCGGCTGGCGGTATCGCGAGCGCGGCTACCGGCACATCTACTGGGACGCGGGCACGATGCTGGCCCAGACCCTGGCCCTGGCCCACTCCGCCGGGATCCCGGCGCGGCTCCGCACCACGTTCCCCGACCGGACGGTCACCGAGTTGGTCGGCGCGGACGGCGTACACGAATGGCCGGTCGCCGTGGTCGGGCTCGGCTCGCGGCCGCCGGCGCTGACGCCGACCGGTCCGGCGGCCGCCGGCGAGGTCGACGGGGATCCGCTGGAGTTCCCCCTCGAGACGGCGGCGCAGCGGGCCGGGGACACGACCGTGCTGGGCGAGCCATGGCCGGAGGGCGATCCGGTCGATGTTCTCAAAAACAGCGCGCCGGTCGAGGCGGTGGTGCTCACCCGCGGCTCACAGCGGCGGATGGATCCGACCCGCGGGCTACCGAAGAACGTGCTCACCACGGGCCTGGCGGTCGCCGTACGGGGAATCGATCTGCCGCAGTTCGTGGCGGTGCACGACGTCGACGGTGTGGCACCGGGGGTGTACCACTGGCCCGATCTCCGCACGCCCGTGCGCACGGGCAACCAGCGCGAAGAGCTCTACCGGGTGAGCCTGGACCAGGGACTGAGCCGGGACGCGGCGTTTGTGGTGATCACCGCGGCCGAGGTCGCGAGCCTGGACGATCGCGGGTACCGGGCCGCGCAGCTGGCCGCGGGGCTGGTCGAGGGGCGGTTGCACCTGCTCGCGTACGCGATGGGTGCGAGCGCGACCGGAATGACCTTCCTAGACAGCGAGATCCCGGCGCTGGTCGGAGCGCCGCTGGACGCACTGATCTTCACGTGCGTGGGGGTGCCCGACTACCGGGCCACGCCGGGTGGGCTGCCCGGGGCGCCGGTCGACGTGCGGCCGATGCAGCACCGGGATTAAAGACCTTGATGCGGGACGATGATGCCGCGGCCGACCGCGCCGCCGATCAAGTCGGTCATCGCGTCGTCGATGCGGTCCAGCGGGTAGTGCGTGCCCACGAGTTGGTCGATGGGTAGTCGGCCGGCCTGGTACAGCGACAACAACTTCGGCACGTCCAGCTGGGGGTTGGACGACCCGTACAGGCTGCCGATCACCCGGCGCTCGCGCTGCACGAGCGGGTTCAGCGGCAGGCTCAGCTCCTGGCCGGCCGGGCCGAGCCCGATGGCCACCAGCGTGCCACCGGGCCGCAACGCGTCGAAGGCTTGACGCAGAGTGGCCGGTCGCCCGATCGCCTCGACGGCGTAGTCGAAACCGTCGATGTCGGTCAGGGCCGCGGCGACGTCCCCGGACCCGGCGTTCACCACGTGCGTCGCGCCGAGCCGGGTGGCGGCCTCCAGCCGTTCGGTGACCATATCGACCGCGACGATCGGGTACGCCCCGGCCAGCACCGCCCCCATCACGACGGACAGCCCGACGCCGCCCGCGCCGAAGACCACCAGACCCCGGCCGGCGCACGGACCGATCGCGTTGAGGACGGTGCCGACGCCGGTGACGACCGCGCAGCCGGTGATGGCGGCGATGTCGGCGGGCACGCCGGGCGGGATGGGCACCACGGCTCGTTCCGAGACGATCGCGTACTCGGCGAAGCAGGAGACGCCCATCAAGTGGTGCACGGTCGTCCCGTCGGGCCGGCGCAAGCGGGAGGTTCCGTCCTGCAGGCCGCCGGACGCGGCGTGGACGGCGCCGGACTGACACAACGCCGGTCGTCCGCCGAGGCAGTGCCGGCACCGGCCGCATCGAGGTCGCCACATCAAACCAACGACATCACCCGGGCGTACGGCGGTGACGTCCGCCCCGACCGCGACGACCTCCCCCGCGCCTTCGTGCCCGGGCACGAGCGGCATCCGGCTGGGCAGGTCGCCGGTGAGGTAGTGGTAGTCGCTGTGGCACACCCCGGCCGCGTCGATCCGCACCAGCACCTCGTCGCGGGCCGGATCGGCCAGGTCCAGCTCCTCGATGGCGAGCCCGGCGCCCGGTCGCTCGAGCACCGCCGCCCGGATGCGCCTCGTCATCGCCAACCGGCTCACCCCGCCAAGAAAGTTTCGTAATACTTGCGAAAGTATCGGTGCGGACGGCAGCATACGAGCGTCGGCGACGCGGGGTCAAGGAGAGCGAAATGACAGCCGAGTACGCCACCTACCCGTCCCTGAGCGGCCGGGTCGCGTTCGTCAGCGGCGGCGCGTCGGGGCTGGGCGAGGAGTTCGTGCGGCAGCTCGCCGGCCAGGGCGCGCGAGTGGCGTTCGTGGACATCGACGAGGACCGCGGCGCCGCCCTGCAGCGGGAGCTCGGCGAGGACGTCCTGTTCCGGCCGTGCGACGTCCGGGACATTCCAGCATTGCGTACGGCGCTGGCCGCGGCCGCCGACCGCCTCGGCCCGATCCGGGTGCTGGTGAACAACGCCGCCGACGACCGGCGTCACCCCGTCGGCGAGTTCGACGTCGCGCTGTGGGACGACCGGATGGCCGTCAACGTACGGCACCACTTCTTCGCCGCTCAGGCGGTGGCGCCCGGCATGCGCGACGCCGGCGGCGGGTCGATCATCAACCTCGGCTCGATCAGCGCCCACATCGACCTGCTCGAGCTCCCGGCGTACATCACCGCGAAGGCCGGCATCGAGGGCCTGACCCACACCCTGGCCCGCGAGCTCGGCCCGTGGCAGATCCGGGTCAACTGCGTCGTGCCCGGATGGATCATGACGGAGAAGCAGCTGACGCACTGGGTCACCCCGGAGGCGGAGGCGTCGATCGTGCGCAACCAGTGTCTGCCGGGCAAGCTGTACCCGGACGACGTGGCCCGGATGATGCTGTGGCTGGCGGCCGATGACTCCCGGTCGTGCACGGCGCAGAAGTGGATCGTGGACGGCGGGTGGATATGACAACGGCGCGACAGGTGACCGACGTGGTCACCGAGCATGGCGAAGGCCCGTTCTGGGACGCGGCGGCCGGTCGGCTCCTGGTGGTCGACATGCTGGCCGGGGCGGTGGTCGCGGTGACGCCGGCCGTCTCGCGATATGAGGTGGGCAGGGTGGCGGCCGCGATCCGTGCACGGGCCGGCGGCGGCTACGTGCTGGCCACCGAGCGCGGATTTCAGCTCTACACGGCCGATTTCACCCCCGACGGCCCGCCGATCACCGCGTTCGACGACCCGGCGATCCGGATGAACGACGGCGGTTGCGACGCGCGGGGCCGGTTCTACTGCGGCACGATGGCGTACGACGTGACGCCCGGCGCCGGTGTGCTCTACCGGCTCGACCCCGACCTGAGCGTGCACCGGGTGCTGACCGGGGTCACCATCTCCAACGGCATCCAGTGGTCGGCCGACGGTAATCACGCCTACTACAACGACACCCCGACCGGCCGCGTCGACCGGTACGCCTTCGACCCCGGCACGGGTACATTCGGCGACCGCGAGACCCTGGCGACCATCGAACCCGAGCACGGCCAGCCGGACGGGATGGCCCTGGACGCCGAGGGCGGCATCTGGGTGGCCCTGTGGCAGGGCGGCGCGATCCACCGGTACGCGAGCGACGGCACCCTGACCGCGCGGATCGCCGTGCCGGCCCGGCAGACCACCGCGTGCGCCTTCGACGACGGCACCACGCTGTTCATCACCACGTCGCGGGAGGGCCTGGGCAACGAGGCGGAATCCGGCGCCGGCGCGGTGTTCGCCGTCGATGCCGGGGTCGCCGGAGCCCGCCCGTACGCCTTCGCGGGCTAGTCACTGGCTTCCATCGCGGCGCCGATGGCCTTCGCCGCGGCGACCAGCTCCTCGTCGGGGCGGTTGGGCAGGACGTCCTCCCAGAGCGGCAGCATCATGCCTTCGGCGTCGAGCATCCCGAGCGGGCGGGGCAGGAACCAGGTGTGGAAGTGTGCCCCGCCATCTCCCCACCGGTAGAGATGGATCCGCGCGAAGCTCCCCCACCCGAGAATCGCGCGTTCCACCCGGGCCGCGACCGGTCCGAAGGTGACGGCCACGCTGCCGGGCAGGTCGGCGAACGAGTCCACGTGCACCCGGCTTGCCAGCCAGACGGTGCCCGGCAGGCTGCTTCCGGCCGGCGGGTGCAGGGTCCAGTTCGCGTCCGACCAGATCGGCGGCCGGCTGGTCCCGGCGCAGATCGTGCATGGGGGCCCGCCGGGCTCACCCCGTCGTGGCGGCTCGGGCAGGACCGGCTCGGCCGGCGCCAGCACGGTCAGCGGCTCTTCGTAAGGCAGGCGCATCGCAGCTCCTCAGCCGGCGTGGGTGCCCTCGGCGACCCAGTCCCGGGGGTCGCCGAAGTGGAGATCATCGAATCCGGCCGTGGCCAGAGCGCCCACGACAAGCGTTCGGCGATAGGCCGCGAAGGTCAAAACATGAGCGATCAAGCCGCCGTACGTGTAAACCTTCGCGGGGGTGTCCTGCAGGCTGACGAACGTGTCGTCGAGCCGGCCGTCCGCGGCCGTGCGACGCACCTGGTCGAGGAACGCGGGCCCCGCTTCGTCGAGGCGACGGCGCATGCTGGAGACGGTTTCTCCGTTCTCGACCGCCCAGTCGTAGTCCTGCAGAGCCATGGCCCGGTTCCACATGTCCATCTGGCCGACCAGCCGGGACAGCAGCGACCGCAGCGTCGGGTCGTCGTCGACGTCGGCGTTCGCTGTCGCGAGCGGCCGGTCCAGCACCGCGTCGTCGAGCCTCGCGGCCCGCTCGATCATTTCTCCGACCAGCCACACGTGGTGCTCGACCATCCGAATCACGAGATCCATCGACGCAACCTTTCGTAGTGAGGGCAGCCGCAGGTCCGCCGGCGGGTGGAAATGAACACCGTTCGGCGCGTCCAGCAGCACCGTCGTCGGTTCGCGCCGCCACACTCGCGGGGCGGCGCCGTAGGCGTGGGCGAACGCACGGGTAAACGCTTCGTGGGAGCTGTAGCCCGCCTCGACAGCCACGTCGATAACCCTGGCGTCGGGGTCGAGCAGCCGGAAGGCGGCCCGCTCGAGCAGCACCCGGCGGCGGAAGCGGGCCGGCGTCTCGCCGGCGGCCCCCGCCACCAGCCGGTCGAAATGCGACCGGGACAAATGCAACTTCGCCGCGAGATCCGGGCTCTGCAACCCATGCTCGTCGAGCGCTCCCGCCAAGCAGGAGACGAAGCTCGCGAAGGTGTCCGACGTGCTCACCTGCTCGAGCCTGCCAGGCCGGGGGCGGCTCGTACTTGACTGTTTTCACCCGATCGTGCTGAGTTGACGACAGGGCTCATGCCGATGTCTATGCTGCGGGGAATCGTGAGTCGCCGTCGAGCGAGGCTGGTGTGCCGGAAACTACGCGAGCGCCACGACTCCGGGGAAACCTGCCCGCGGAGCTGTCCAGCTTTGTGGACCGGGTCGGCGAGCGCGCGGCGCTGAAGCGGCTGCTCACTGCCGCCCGCCTGGTCACGGTCACCGGCGTCGGCGGGGTGGGCAAGACCCGCACGACGCTACGTGTCGCGGCCGAGGTCCAGCGTGCCTTCGCGGACGGCGCCTGGTTCGTCGACCTGTCCGCGCTGGCGCGAGCCGACCTGGTGGTGGAGGCCGTGGGCCAGAGCCTGGGGCTCCGCGACCAGTCGACCCGGCCGCAGGTGGAAATCCTGGCCGAGTACCTGGCGGGTCGCCGGCTGCTGCTGGTGCTCGACAACTGCGAGCACCTGGCCGAGTCGTGCGCGGAGCTGATCGACTCGCTGCTGCGCGCGGCACCCGGCCTGCGGGTGCTGACGACCAGCCGCCAACCGCTGGGCGTGCAGGGCGAGCACGTCTTCCCGCTGCCGCCGCTGCCCGTGGACGACGCCGCGGTGACGCTGTTCGTCGAGCGGGCCCGGGCGTCCGCACCCGGCTTCGCACTGACCGATGCCGACCAGGACGCGGTGGACCGGCTGTGCCGCGGGCTGGACGGTATTCCGCTGGCCATCGAGCTGGCCGCGGTGCGCACCCGCGCGTTGCCGGTGCGGCAGATCGCCGACCTGCTCGACGACCGGTTCACGCTGCTGAGCCGCGGCGGCGCGGGCATCGGCGGCCGGCACGAGTCGCTGCGTACGGCGATCGATTGGAGCTATGGGCTGTGCACCAGGGCCGAAGGGCTGCTGTGGGCCCGGCTGTCGGTCTTCGCCGGTCAGTTCGACCTGGCCGCGGCGCAGCAGGTCGGCGCCGACGGCGAGCTAGCCGGAGCGAACATCGTGCGGCTGGTGGCCGGCCTGGTGGACAAGTCGATCCTGTTGTGCGAGACGCATGCGGCCGGGGCCAGCTACCGGCTGCTGGACACCATCCGCGAGTACGGCCTGGAGCTCCTGCTGAAAACGGGCGAGGAGCGGCGGCTGCGGCGCCGGCATCGCGACTTCTACCTCGAGCTGGCCCGCCGATTCGACGCCGAGTGGTGCGGCCCGGACCAGATCGCCTGGTACCTGCGGCTCAGCCGGGAGCACTCGAACATCCGGGCGGCGCTCGACTTCAGCCTGTCCGATCCGGCCGAGCAGGAGGCCGGCCTGGAGATGGCCGCGGCGCTGGTCTACTTCTGGATCGCCTGCGGACATTGCCGGGAGGGCCGGCACTACCTGGACCTGGCCCTGGGCCTCGACCAGGCGCCCAGCCCCGCGCTGACCAAGGCACTGTGGGTCTGCGCCTGGGTTGCCCAGAGTCAGGGCGACGAGACAGCGGCCAAGGCCCGCGTCGCGCAGTGCCGCCCGCTCGCCGCGGCGCAGGCCGACACCACCGCGGCCGGCTGGATCGCCTACCTGGAGAGTGCCGACGCGACGCTGCACGGCGATCCGGTGCTGGCGGTCGCCCTGGCGGAGGAATCGGTCGACCGGCACCGCAACGGCGGCGATCTGGGCACCGGCCTGCTCGCCGGGCTGGCCGCGCAGAGCATCGCGCTCGCGTTCGCCGGGGAATTCGACCGGGAGATCGCGATCGCCGAGGAAACCCGGCAGTTGTCCGACGAACGGGGCGCGGGCTGGATGCGCTCCTACGCCGACTACCTGCGTGCCCTGGGCGAGGTGGGGCGCGGCGCCCCCGGCGTCGCCGTGCGCTATGCCCGTGACGCGTTGCGCTTCAAACGGCAGCTGGGTGACAGCGCGGGCTGCGCGATGGCGGTCGATGTGCTGGCCACCGCGGCCGCGACTCTGGGCGAAGCCGAACGGGCGGTCCGGCTACTGGGCGTCTCCCAGCGGATCTGGGAGACCGTCGGTCTGCCCCAGCTGGGGTCGGCCGGCATGACCGCCACCCGCGCCCTCGTCGAGGAACAGGCCCGGGCCAAGCTCGGCGATCGCGGCTTCGACGCGGCGCTCGCGGACGGTCTGGGCCTGGACCGGGAAGCGGGCATCGAGTACGCGCTCGACGAGCCTTCGACCCCGCCGGCGGTCCCGCCGCCCGCCGGCTGGGCGCCGCTGACCCGGCGCGAGCACGAGGTCGCCGTGCTCATCGCCGAAGGGCTGACCAACCAGCAGATCGCCGAACGCCTGGTGATCGGACGGCGCACCGCCAACACCCACGTCGAGCACATCCTGACAAAACTCGACTTCACCTCGCGGGCCCAGATCGCCGTCTGGGCCACCGAGCGGCAACTCCTCGACGACTAGATTCGCGGGCTCCTCACGGTGAACGATGCGGTCGATTCGGCTGTCGAGCTGTCGCCGGCGTACACGTCGATGCGGCCGGGCTCGACGATGAACCGGCCGTGGTTGTCGTAGAAGCCGAAGTCGTCGCGGTCCAGCGTGAAGCTGAGCGTGCGGTGCTCGCCGGGCTGGAGCGTCACTCGGGCGAAGTCGCGTAGCCGCCGCACCGGCTGCGAGATGCTCGCGACCGGATCGTGCACGTACAGCTGGACGACCTCGTCGCCGGCGCGGGTGCCGGTGTTGGCCACGTCCACCGAGGCGGTCAGCCGTTTGTCCGCCGCCACGGTGGCCGTGCTGAGCCGCAGGTTCGTCACCGAGAACGTGGTGTAGGACAGGCCGAAGCCGAACGGGTAGAGCGGATCGCAGCTGTCCAGGTCGCGGTACCGCGACACATACTTCTGGCCGACGTCGCAGGGCCGGCCGGTCGGCTCGTGGTTGTAGTAGATCGGCACCTGCCCGATCCGCCGGGGAAACGAGACCGGCAGCTTGCCGCCGGGGTTGACCTTGCCGAACAGGACGTCGGCGACCGCGTTGCCGGCCTGCACTCCTGGGAACCAGGCCTCCAGGACGGCCGGCGCGGACGCGGCGACCCGTTCCAGGGTGAGCGGGCGGCCGTTGAACAGCACGACCACGAAGGGCTTGCCGGTGGCCTTGATCGCGTCGATCAGCTCCTGCTGCCGGCCCGGCAGGTCCAGGTCGCTGCGGGCGGCCGCCTCGCCGCTCATCTCGCGCGACTCGCCCAGCGCCAGCACGACCTGGTCGGCCTGGCGGGCGGTGGCGACTGCCTCGGCGAACCCGTCCCCCGGGCAATCCGCGGCCGGGTCGTAGTCCGGGGGTTCGGTGTGCGGCAAAGCGCACGCCTGCGCGTACGTCGTGGTCCCGGTGCTCTGCGCCCGGATCCCGGTCAGCGTGGTGACCGCGTCCTCGTCCCGGCCGATGCCCCACCACGGGCCGAGCATCGCGTGGCCGTCGTCGGCGAGCGGGCCGATCACGGCGGTGTTCTTGGCCGGGTCCAGCGGCAGCGTCGCGCCGGTGTTCTGCAGCAGGACCATCGACCGGCCGGCGGCCCGCCGGGCGGCGGCAACCGCGTCCGGAAGAAGCTGAGCGGCCTCGGCCTTGGACACGTCCACATACGGGTGCTCGAACAGCCCGGCACGGAATTTCACGCGCAGGATCCGCCGCACGGCGTCATTGATCCGGCTCCGCGAGATCCGGTGCTGCGCCACCAGCTCGGCGCCGTAGTCGCGCAGGAACGTGCTGGTCATCTCCGAGTCGGTGCCGGAGTTGAGGGCCAGCGCGGCCGCGTCGGGCCCGTCCGCTGCCACGCCGTGACCGCAGGGACCGCTGTCGGGCCGGACCGGTGGGCAGGCTCGCATCTCGGCCACGGCCGTGTAGTCGCTCTCGATGAAGCCGTCGAACCCCCATTCCCCCTTGAGGATCCCGGATTCCGTGTACGGGTCGCCGCAGCCGGGCACGCCGTTGATCGCGTTGAACGAGCACATCGCCGTGTCCGCGCCGGCCCGGACGGCGGCCTGGAACGGCGGCAGGTACAGGTTGCGCAGCCGCTGCTCGGACAGGTCCGTCGTGTTGTAGTCACGGCCGCCCTCCGGTTGCCCGTACGCGGCGTAGTGCTTGGGACTGGCGATCACCTTGTCCGGCGCGCTGTAGTCCTTGCCCTGGGCCGCGCCCACCCGCGCGGCGGCAAAGACGGAGCCCAGGTACGGATCCTCGCCGGCGCCCTCGGCGATACGGCCCCAGCGCGGCTCGTGCGACACGTCGACCATCGGGCCGTAGATCTGCTTGAGACCGACCGCGGCGGACTCGCGCGCCCCGATCCGGTCGTCGTCGGCGGCCACCGACGGATCGAAGCTGCTAGCGGCGCCCAGCGGGATCGGGAAGACGGTGCGGAAGCCGTGGATGGTGTCGAAGGCGAACAACAGCGGGATGTGCAGCCGTGACTGCTCGACGGCGATGTGCTGGAGCTGGTTGATCCGCACCGGGTCGGTGAGGCTGAAGGCCGAGCCGAGCCCGCGGCGTACCTCGTCGTCGGTGACCATGAAGTCGGGCAGCAGTTGCAGCTGCTCCAGCTTCTCGGACAACGTCATCCGGGCCAGCAGCGCGTTGACCCGCTCCTCAACGGATGGTGGCCCGCCGGGCGCGCTCCCCGCGCCCGTGGTGCCGAACAGCGTGACTGCCACCGCCGCGGCGGCAATTGCCCGCATTTTCACCATCTCGCCGCACCCCCTTGGGCCCGCGGATTAGACGATCGTGGATGTATTCCGCTCCGGAGCGTACGCGCATCGTGACCGTCAGGCGACCGGCGCGGCGCTCGGGTGGCGCCGTGGCCCTACCTTGTGCGGCGAGCCACCAATTCATGGGGGTCATTCGATGAAGTCGAGAGCCGTTCGCATTGTCGCGGCGCCGATGTGCCTCGCCCTTACTCTGCAGTCCTGCGCGAGCGGAGCCGGCGAACCGTCCGGGACCGCGACGGTCGCCGCGACCCCCATCGCGTCCGACCCGTCGGTCCTTCCGTCGCCGACCCGGCTGCCGGCCGAGCAACCCGACGGCCAGCCGGACCTGGGCCCGTTCCGATCCGCCACGCTCACTGTGCCCGACTGGGGGCCCACCGCCGGCAGCGGTTGCAGCGAGGGGTGGATAACCCTGACCGACGGCGGGCAGGAGAGTAACGACCAGCATCGGCCGGTGAACGTCCTGTCGTACGTCGCGGTGGATGTCGACCACGACGGCGCCAAGGACTACGTGGCTCACCTGATGTGTGGCGAAGGGCCCGAGGCCGGCGGAAGCCAGGTCGTCGCGTACCGGCTCGACGGCCGGGAACTGCGGCCGATCGGCCGGATCGTCGGCACCCAGGACGGGTTCGCCATGATGGACCACATCGAGGCCCGCAGTGGTGGCCGGGTCGCGGTCCTGGTGGCCAAGGAGTACACCGACGGCGGCGAGGAGACCGTGCCGAACCAGTGGCGCACGTACGCCTGGCGGCAGGGCCGGTTCCGGCAGGTGGACGGTCCCACGACGTTTCCGGCGAAGTCACCGGCGGCCCGGTTGTCCGTCGTCCCGTCGGTGCTGACGTTCCGGCAGATCGGCAGCGGGTTCGCGGGCCGGATGACGGTGGCGGTGAGCAACGACGGCGACGTCGACGTCGCCCGGCTGGAGATCCGGCTGATCCTGCCGGGCCAGGTTCAGCCGGCGGGTGCCGACTGGGCGGGCTGCACCACGGGTCCCGAGGAGACCACCTTCGTTTGTGTGGTCGCCGGACCACGGGCACGATCGCGCATCTCGATGCCGTTCACCTTCGTGGCGTCGGACAAGCCGGTACCGGTCGACGACGAGGTCGGCAACGGCAACCACCAAGTGTGGATCACGCAGCGGCCGCCGTTCGGCGGGCAGGTGCTGATCAACGACCCGGACGCGCTCATCCCGATCACCCTGCCCTGACCGGGCAACGGTCTACCGCCCCGAGGGCCAGGCAATCGCGGAGACGGAGGGCCGTCCGGCAACCACGTCGAGTGGTCCTTCATCGACATCATGCGCATCCGCGACGGCAAGATTGTCGAGCACTGGACGAGCATGGACCTGGAGGCCCTGCGCGCCCAGATGCGCCCCGGATGAGCCGAACCTCAGCGGTCGCCCGAGAGCCGGATCATGTTCCACGACAGGGGCGGCAGCACAGCGGTCGCCCGGCCGCCGGACGCCTTGAGGTCCTCGAGCGGGCGCGGAGCTACCCGGTCGGGCTGTTCGGCGGTGTTCACCGCCTCCGGGTCGCTGTCGTAGACGGCCAGGTGCTTCCCCACCGTCAGGTCGGGGCAGGCTCGCAGATCCAGGTCGAGGGTCAGGGGCTGCCCCTGGTCCCGGTTGACGGCGAACAGCGTGACCTCGCCGGACTCTTCGTCCCGTACGGCCGCCGCGGCGAGGACGGGGACTTCTCCCTGTGCCGCGGTCTCGTGGGTGGGCGCCACGGCGTCGGTCCGCAGCACCGTGCCCCGGCCGTGCCGCGAGGTCAGCGCGAACGGGTGGAAGGTGGCCTGCCGCCACGCCGGGCCGCCCGGCTCCGAGCGGATCGGCGCGATGACGTTGACCAGCTGGGCGAGACAGCCGATCTTCACCCGGTCGGCGTGCCGCAGCAGCGTGATGAGCAGGTCGCCGACGACGACCGCGTCGGTCACCGAGTAGGTGTCCTCGATCAGGCGCGGCGCCTCCGCCCAGTCGAGGTTCTCCTCACCGGCGAAGCGGCTCTGGTACCAGACGTTCCACTCGTCGACCGCCAGATTGATGCGCTTGCGGTGACCGTTCTTCGCCCGTACGTGATCGCAGGTTGCCACCACCGCGTCGATGAAGCGATCGAAGTCCACCGCGCGCGCGAGGAAGCTGTCCCGGTCGTCGCCGATCTGTTCGTAGTAGGTGTGCAGGGAAACGTAGTCGACGAGGTCGTAGGTCTCCTCGAGGACCGTCGCCTCCCACCCGCCGAACGTGGGCATCTGCTGGTTGGAGCTTCCGCACGCGGACAACTCGATGCCCGGGTCGACGCGGCGCATCGCCTTGGCAGTTTCGGCGGCCAGGCGCGCGTACTCGTACGCCGTCTTGTGGCCGATCTGCCACGGCCCGTCCATCTCGTTGCCGAGGCACCACAGCTTCACGTCGTACGGCTGCGCCGAACCGTTGGCCCGGCGCAGGTCGGACCAGTAGGTGCCGGACGGGTGGTTGCAGTACTCGACCAGGTCGCGCGCGGCGTCCAGCCCTCGCGTGCCGAGGTTGACCGCCATCATCGGCGCGCTACCGACGTTCCGGCACCAGCGCAGGAAGTCGTCCACGCCGACCTGGTTGGTCTCGATCGACCGCCACGCCAGGTCGAGCCGGCGCGGCCGCTGCTCGCGCGGGCCGATGCCGTCCTCCCACTTGTACGCGGAGACGAAGTTCCCGCCGGGGTAGCGCACCAGCGGCACGCCGAGCTCACGGATCAGGCCGGCCACATCCTGCCGGAATCCGGCCTCGTCGGCACTCGGATGGCCGGGCTCGTAGATGCCGGTGTAGACGCACCGGCCCATGTGTTCCACGAACGATCCGAACAGCCGCGGGTCCACATCGGAGACTCGCAAGGCAGGGTCGACGGTGAGGGACGCGCGATTCAAAAGATCACCCCTTGAGCCCGGTGCCGGCGATGCCCTCGACGATGCGGCGCTGGAAGAACAGGAAGATGAGTACGAGTGGAAGCGCGCCGAGGATCGCGGAGGCCATCGTGTCCGCGTACCGGATGCCGTAGCTGCCCTGGACGGTGGCCAGGCCGACCGGGATGGTCATGAGCTTGGGGTTCGACAACACCAGCAGCGGCCAGAGCAGGTTGTTCCAGCTCCACACGAAGGTGAAGATCGCCACCGCGGAGACCACCGGCCGGCTGAGGGGCAGGACGATGCGCCAGTACGTGCGGAAGAAGCCGGCGCCGTCCACGCGCGCCGCCTCGTCGAGGTCGCGCGGCAGGCCGTCGAAGAACTGCTTGAAGATGAACACCGCGATGGCGAACGGGATCTGCGGCAGGATCACCGCCCAGTACGTGTTCAGCAGATGCAGCGCGCCGAACTCCCGGAACTGCGGAACGATCAGCGCCTGCTGCGGGATCATGATGCCGATCAGGATGAACCAGAACACCACCCACCGGTATCGGAAGCGCATGCGGGAGAGCGCGTACGCGGCCATGCTGCCGGTGAGCACGGTCCCGGCCGCGATGGTCAGCGACGTGATGAAGCTGGAGGCGTACCAGTTCCAGATGTCGCCCTGAGCGAAGATCGTGCGGAACGACTCCAGCGTGGGGTTGTCGATCCACCACGTGGTCTTGGTGGTCTCGGCGTTGGGCTTGAGCGCGGTGTCGACGGCCCAGGCAAGGGGGACCAGCCAGATCAGCGCGAACGCGATCAGCACTCCTACGCAGACGCCGTTGAACAACCTCAGCCGGCGATCGACGGCGGCCTGGGTCACCTCCGGACGCGTGCCGTTTCGTACCCCGGTGTCAGTGGCGAGCGTGGTCATCTCACAACCCCTGTTCCTGACGGCGGGTGAGGAACACCCACACGGCGGACACGGCGAGCACGAGGATGAAGAACAGTGTCGACACCGCGGCGGCGTAACCCGTGCGGAAGTCGGTGAAGCCCATGTCGTACACGTATTGGAGGGCGGGCCGGGTGGCGAAGTTGGGGCCGCCGCTGGTCATCAGGTAGGGCTGGTCGAAGATCTTCAGCGACGCGATGATCTGCAACACGATCACCAGTGAGGTCGTGCGGCTGAGCATCGGGATGGTGATCCGGCGGATCTGCTGCCACGGGGTCGCGCCGTCCATCGAGGCGGCCTCGTACAGGTCCCGCGGGATGTCCTGCAGGCCGGCCAGGTAGAGCACGAAGTTGAAGCCGAGCGTCCACCAGACCGTGGCGAAGGCCAGCGACCACATCGCCAGATTCGGGCCGCCCAGCCAGTTCGGCTCGTCGAAGCCCAGGCTCGTCACGACCTTGCCGAGCAGGCCGAGCTCCGGGGTGTACAGCCAGATCCAGATCAGCGCCACCACCGCCGACGGCAGGATGTACGGCAGGAAGAACGCCAGCCGGAAGAACCAGCGTCCACGGCGGGCGCGGTCGGCGAGCAGCGCGAAGACGAAGGCCAGGACAACCAGCGGCGGCACGGTGAGGATCGTGAACCAGATCGTGTGCCACATCGACGCCCAGAAGTCCGAGCTGCTCAGCGCCTCGGAGAAGTTGCCGAACCCGGCGAAGCCGCCCAGGCCCGGCTTCGTGAGGCTGGTGTTGAAGAAGCTCATCACGACCATGTAGATCGACGGTCCGATGATGAACAGCAGGTACAGCGCGAGGAACGGCGCCATCATGAGCCACGCGGGCTTGGCGTGGCCGTGCTCGGTCACCCGGGTGGTGTCGGTGTCGACGGGCCGGACCGGCCGGTCCTCGGTGGTCTCGTAATCGGCGGTGATGGTCACGGCGCGTACCTCCTCAGACCGGCGACGCGGCGCTCGCGAGCGCGGAGAGCTTGGACCGGATCTGCGTGATCGCGGCGTCCGGCGACAGCTGGCCGGCCTCGACGGCGCCGATGGCCGAGCCCATGATGATTTCGAAGTCCGAGCCGGAGCCGGAGTACCAGCCGGGCGGGTCGTACACCGCCGAGTCGGCGGCCGCCGCGTAGTTCGACTGGGGGGTGAGCTTCTTGAACGCGTCGCTCTGCGCGACCGGCAGCCAGGTCGGGATGTGGCCGCCCTGCGCCCACGTCATGCTCTGGTCGAGCATCGACTTGATGAAGCCCAGCGACCGGTCCAGCTGACCCTCGGCGGCGACGCCGCCGCGCGGGACGATCAGCGTGTGCGAGTCGGCCTGGACCGCGTACGTGCCGCCGAAGACGTTGGGCACCAGCGTCATGCCGAACGGCATCTTCGCGGTCTGGAAGGTGCTGATCTCCCACTCGCCGTTGAGGTGGAAGCCGGACGCCCCGTTCGCGAACAAGGCGATCGCGCCCTGATAGTCGATGCTGCCGGGCATCAGCTTCCTCTCGACGGTGAGCCCACGCATGAAGGTGAGCACCTGCATGGCCTTCGCGTCGTCCAGCACCACCTTGGTGCCCTCGTCGCTGAGCACCTCGCCGCCGAGCTGTGAATAGAGCGTCTGGAAGAACCGCCACGGGGTCGCCGTGTCGGCGTTGATCCCGTGCGTGGCGCCGTACTGGCCGGTCACCTTCTGCACCTTGGTCAGCGCCTCGGTGAAGGCGTCCGGCCCCTGGATGGGCGCCAGGTTGCCGGCCGCGTCCAGCAGTCCGGCCTTCCCGCAGATCTCGGTGTTGTAGAACAGCACGAACGGGTGCGTGTCGATCGGGATCGCGTAGATCCTGCCGTCGACCAGGCCGGCGTTCCAGGCGCGCTGGTTGAACATCTCGGCCGACATGCCGTGCCGGGCAAGGTCCGCCGGCGTGAGCTCCTCCAGCAGGTCGGCGGACTGCAGCGTCTTCATGCGGGTCAGATGCGCGACCGCCACGTTCGGCGGCTTCCGGCCCACCGTGGCGAGGGTGAGCTTGGTGTAGTAGGGATTGCCCCAGGCCAGCGTCACCGCCTGCAGCGGGGTGCCGGGGTTGGCCTGGCGGTAGGCGTCCTCCATCTGCTGCATGCGGACGCCGTCGCCGCCACCGAAGAGATTCCAGTAATCGATGGTGCCGGGGTCGAGCTGGCTGCCGGCGATGCCAGCGCCCACCGGGGAGGAACAGGCGGCGAGGGAGACCGCGCCGAGGCCGGCAAAGGCGCCTTTCAATATCGTACGGCGTGACAGCGGTGCACTCATGAGCTCCGTCCTCTCATCGACCCGCGGCTTGCCCGAGACACCGCCGGACCGTCGCCACGAGCTCTTCCCAACCGGCGAAGCGCTGACCGTCGTGGGTGGCGGCATCGACGACCTCGCCCTGCAGGACGACTCCCCGGCGGTCGAGCACGATCCTGAGCACCAAGGCGACCACCCGCCGGTCGGCGAGCGAGTCTTCGTACCGGTGATCGTTCGAGGCCACCTCGACGGTCTACGCCCTCGCGGTGAGAACTGACTGAGGTTTGACTGAGGTCATACCGCCGGATGACCCCGCCGCAGCTGCGCGAACAGGTCGTCGGTCGCCGGCTCCGGCGCGGCCTGGAACTCGCGGCGCAGGATGTCGCGGCACAGCCGGTACTGCTTCATCGCCTGGGCCCGCTGGCCGAGCCGGGCGTAGCAGCGCATGACCGCGCGGTGCGCGTCCTCCCGGCAGGGATCGGCCAGCAGAAGGCGGTGAGCGTACTGCAGCGCCGTGCCGTTGTCGCCCAGGTCGAAGTAGTAGTCCGTCAGGTGTGCCAGCGCTCCCAGGTGGAGCGCCCGCAACCGCTCCCGCTCGATCACCACGTTCAGGCTCGTTCCGCCCGGGCAGAGATCACCCTGGTAGATGCTCAGCCCCTCCTCGAACGTGGCGGCGGCGCCGGCCCGGTCGCCCATCCGGAGTTGACGGGAGCCAAGTTCCGTACAGCTGTCGAAGCGCAGGGTGTCCACATCGATGCCGGCCGAGAGGTTCAGCTGATAGCCGTCATCCGTACGGATCAGCGGCGGATCGCCGGCCAGCGCGTCGGCGAGCAGGCGGCGCAGCGCGTGCACCAGGGTGTTCAGCGACTGGCTCGCGTGGTCGAGATCCATCCCGGGCCACAGTGCCTCGAGCAGCGCGTCCCGCGTGGCCTGCTGGTGCTCGTGCAGCGCCAGCGCCGACAGCAAGGACTTGATCTTGCCGCCATGGCGCAGCGGTAGCCGCTGTCCCTGTTTGAACACCTGGAACTGACCGAGGAGACAGATCAGTACGGCCGGGGAGTTTCCGGCAGGGCCGGGTGCCAGCCAGGTGGACGTACCACTTGTCATGGTCAGTCCCGCATTGCTAAAGGTGGTGGTTCAACGTTGAACCGGGCAGTTATCCTTATGATTGTGTCCCGCCGGCCTCATTGGCAAGAGCCCTCCATATGACGAAGCGTGTGACGCTGAGCGACGTGGCGCTCCGTGCCGGGGTTTCGGCGAAGACCGTCTCGAACGTCGTCAACGGCACCGGCCGCTTCAGCCCCGAGGTGCGCGCCCGCGTCGAGTCGGCCGTGGCCGCTCTGAACTACGTTCCCAACCTCTCCGCGCGCGGCCTGCGGAACGGTCGCACCGGCCTGATCTGCCTGGCGCTACCAAATCTGAGCACGCCCTACTCGGCGGAGTTGATTCGCGAGTTCGCTCTCGCCGCTGCCCGGCGCGATCTCGGCGTGCAGATCGAGGAGACCGGTTTCGACAACTACCAGCGGGAGCGCCACCTGCTGTCCCGAGCCCGGCGGCACCTGGTCGACGGATTGATCATGAGCCCGGTGCTCCTCACCAGCGTCGCCCTCCAGCCGACCCCGGCCACCCCGCCGATGGTGTTCCTCGGCGAGGTGCAACAGGACACCACCGACCATGTGTGGGTCGACAACGTGGCGGCCAGCAGGGACATGGTCGAGCATCTCATCGGCCTCGGGCATCGCCGGATAGCGATGCTGGGCCTGTTCGAGTCGGAGAGCGCGCGCCTGCGCCGGAAGGGGTACCGGCAGGCGCTGACCGCCGCGGGTCTAGCCCCCTCGGCCGACCTCGAGATCCCCAACCCGACCTGGACGACCGCCGCCGCCGCGGCGGCGCTCGACCAGTACCTCGACCACCGGCAGCTGCCCGACGCGATCTTCTGCCTGACCGACTCGCAGGCGCTCGGCGCGCTCAACGCCCTGTGGCGCCGCGGGATCCGCGTCCCCGATGACGTCTCGGTCGCCGGCTACGACGACATCACCGACGGGCGCTACGCCGTGCCGCCGCTGACCACCGTCGGCATCGACAAGGCCCGGCTGGCCGAGGCGGCGATCGACCTGCTGATCGAGCGGATCGCCGAGCCCCGGCGCCGGCCGCGACGGGTCACCATTCCGTACCAGATCCTCCCTCGGCAAAGCAGCAGGCCGCCGCGCTGAAGCGGTGGCTGTCGGATCTCCAACGCAAGAGCCTTTGTGGCGTCACACCGGCGGCACCATGCGACGGTGAGCCTCACCGCCGGGTCGTGGCGGCTAGTGGAGCTGGCTGACGGCTTTCTCGTCACCCAGCTGCTCTATGCCGCGGCTGAGCTACGGCTGGCCGATGTGCTGGCGGCTGGTCCCGCCGACGGGCCGGCCGTTGCCCGGGCGGTCGGCGCCGACCCGGGCGCCGTCACCCGCATCCTGCGCGGGCTGTGCGCGGCCGAGGTGTTCGCCGAGACCGAGTCCGGCCGGTTCTCGCTCGGCCCGCTGGGTGAGTATCTGCGTGACGGCGTACCGGGATCGCAGCGCGGGCCGATCCTCGCGCGCGGCGCCCTCTACTACGCCGCCGCCGACGGTCTGCTCGGTGCGGCCCGGACCGGCGGGAACGCCTTCGAGCAGACGTACGGTGAGTCGTTCTTCGCCCATCTACAGCGGGTCGCGGCGCACCGCCAGGCGTTCGAAGCGTCCATGGCCGGCCGCGCCCAGCACGAGGCCGACGCCGTGGTGGCCGCCTACGACATGAACGGGATCGGCCATCTCGTCGATGTCGGCGTCGGCCCCGGCCTGATGGCCCGCGCCGCGCTCCGGGCGGTTCCCTCGATGACCGCGACGCTGGTCGACCGGCCGGCAACGTTGGATCGCGCGCGAGGCGAGATGGCCGATGCGGATCTCACCGAGCGGTGCACGTTCGTGGCCGCGGATTTCTTCGAGTCGGTTCCGGGCGGCGGCGACGCCTACCTGCTGTCCCGGGTCCTGCACGATTGGCACGACCAGGACGCCGGACGGATCCTGCGGCGCTGCCGGGAGGCCATGCCGGCGCACGCCCGCCTGCTGGTGGTCGACGCGGTCATGCCGGAGCTGGCCCGCGACGTGCCCGCCGCGATCCGGATGGATCTGCTGATGCTGCTGCTGTTCAACGGCCGCGAACGCACCCGCGACGAGTTCGGCCTGCTGCTCGCTGAGTCCGGATTCAGCATCCGGCGGATCGTCCCGACCGGCTCGCCCACCGGGCTGGCCGTCATCGAGGCCATCCCCGGGGCACGTTCATGCCGGTCGTTTCCTGCCGTTGACCCGGCGGCGCAGATTTTGCCCCGTGGCGGCGGCCACCAGGACGAGGAACAGGAACACCAGCACCGTCGCGACGAGCACGGTGGCCGGTCCAGGCCGGGACGGCAAGGGTAGGTCGGGCGGGTCGATGCCGGCCAGCGGGAGGGCCCAGCCGGTCGCCAGCCAGGCGATCAGCGCGGTGACCAGCCCGACCACCGAGGCGATCGCGACCAGGACCGGGTAGGTCCAACTCGTCGCCCGGCCGAGCGGCGCCCGTCGCAGTCCCTGGTTGCGCAGGGCCGACAGGTCTTCGACCCGGCGAGCCCGGTCCACCGCGGCCGCCAGCACCAGCGCTCCCCCGCCGAGCAGGACCGACAGCACGCCGGCCAGGGCGTAGAACCAGAGCGACAGCGCCGGGCCCTGCCGGTCGAGCTGACGGACGACCTGGTCGGTGCGGGTATCGCCGGTGATCTGCAGGCCCTGGGCGGAGAGCCGGTCGACGATGTCGGCCGGCGCGCGCGGGCCCAGCCACACCTGGGGTTCGAGGGCGCGGCCGACGTCGGTGGCGAGGCGGTCGGCCCATTCCAGATCGACCAGGGTCGCGTGGCGGCCCAGCCGCGGCACCGCCGACAGCGTGCCGGCCGGCGTGACCGGCTGCGGGCCGCCGCCCACGCCGGTGATCGAACCGTCGATCGGGGCGGCGCCGGACCAGGCGGCGGGAAGCGGGTACGGCGTGTCGGCCGGGTTGATCCAGGCGCCGCCCAGCAGGCCGTCGGGCGCGTTCAGGGTGATGCTCAGACCGGCCGGGTCGGCGCCGACGGTGCCGTGCCGGGGCATCCGCCAGCGGGCCGGGTCGGTGAGCGGACCGGTCGGGTCGGCCGTGCTGAGCGAGCGGACCACCAGCCGGCCGGTGACCTTGCCGACCGCGCCGCCCTGGACGATCTGGAGGCCGTTGAGCCGGCAGCCCTTCTCGCACGCCGGCACCCGCTGCTGGTAGCGGGACGCTCCGTTGCGGAGCCGGCCGAGCTGGACGAGCGCGTCGCCGGCCCCCGTGGTCGACGAGACCGCGGCCGAGAGCCGGAGGTCCTGATCCGCGTCCAGGCCGCTGCCGGTGACCTCGAGAGCGACCGGTGAGCCAGGGAAGATCAGCGGCGCCGCGGCCTGCGGGTGCAGCCGGCTCGCCAGCCTGTCCGCCGGGATGTCGCCGGACGGCCAGTTCACGACCGCGGCCAGGCGGGTCGCGTCGACGGCGAGGCCGGGCGGCTCGGTGGGGCCGAGCTTGGGCAGCCGGACGACCGCCATCGCGTACCGGCCGTCGGGGTCGACGTTGCGGACCGCGGTCAGCAGCTGGCTGCGGAAGACCGCGTTGCCGACGTCGAGGACCCGGTCGGCGCCGACCCCGAGGCGGGACTGCACGGCCCGGCCACCGTTGGCCACGTCGATGGCGCAGGCGGCATACCCGGCCACGGCGACCGTGGCGACGAGGAGCGCGAAGAGCCGCTGGGCGCCCGGACGGCGGGACAGCTGGAAGGCGGCCAGGGCGGCGGCGAGGTGGCCGCGGTCGAGCGCGCGCACGGCGTACCGGGTGACCGCCGGCAGCAACAGGCGGGCGGCCAGCACCGCGACCGCCAGCATCAGGAAGGCGGGCGCCAGCAGGCCGACACCGGTCAGGGTGCCGTCGGAGAGCACCAGCTGCACCGTGGCCATGACCGCGAGCAGCACGACCACCGCCTCGACGGCCGGCACGCGCGGGCCGGCGACGGCGTTGCGGCGCAGCAGGGTGGCGACCGGGCGGAGCAGCTGCCGGCGCTGGGCGAGGACGGCCGCCGCGAGCGCGGCCAGCGCGGCGTACGGCGCGTACCGCAACGAGCTCCAACCTGGCTCCACGCCGGCGCCGAGGCGGGCGGTCGAGACGGCGTTGACCATCAGTTGGGCGGCGACGCACCCGGCGACCGCGCCCGCCGCCACGGCGGCGACGTTCTCGCCGATCGCGAGCCACCAGCGGGTCCACCAGCGGGCGCCGCGCAGCGCGACCACCGCGAGCTCGGGCTGCCGGGCCTCGGTGCCGTAGCCGACGGCCAGGAAGATGCTGAAGCAGGCGAGCAGCACCAGCGGCACCGCGAGCACGGGCACCAGCAGATGGGCCGCGGCCCGGCCGGTTTCGATCCGGTCGAGCATGGCCGGGATCTCGGTCGTGATCTGCAGCGACGAGCCCAGGTCGGCCGGGTCCGAGTCCAGTGTGGCCAGGCCACCCCGCAGCGCCCCGAGGTTGTCCGGGTCGAGCGCGTCCGGACCGGCCGTGCCGTCGATGGCCTTCGCGGTGTCCCCGTGGTCCATGGTGTCGAACGTGGCCGCGTTGGTGAAGATCGGCTCGCCCGGCCCGAGCCCGGAGACCGCGGTGAAGTACCCGTGCGTGCCCCAGAACGTCGCGTCGGGCGCGGTCACCCGGTAGACCCCGGTGATCACCAGCTGCTTGGGCTTGCCGTCCGGGACGTAGCCGGGCCTGTTCGGATCGTTGCTGTACTTGCCGGCCCGCAGGGTGACCGGCCGGCCGGCCGCCAGGTGCAGGCGGGCGGCGGTCGCCGTCCCGACGATCACCTCGCCCTCGGCGGCCGGGCAGCGGCCGCTGACCATCCGGACGTGCGAGCAGGTGTCCTGGCGGAACACGAACCGGCTGGCGTCCTGCCGGCCCGGTTCGAGGCCGATCGCGGTGAACTCGGCCGCGTAGATATAGGAGAACCCGGGCAGCTCGATCAGGGCCGAGCCGATGTCCTCGAAATCGATCTGGTTGTCGCCGTCCCGGTCGTTCTGCACGCCGACGATGGCCAGGCTGCGCTCGGCCGAGCTCGCGTTGGCGATCTGGCCGACGGCGATCGCCCGGTCGGCCGCGGTCAGATAGGCCGGCGCCGCGACCGCGGCCGCGACCGCGCAGAGCGCGAGCAGCGCCAGGGTGAGAGCCTGGCCGCGGCGGGACCAGAGCATGGCGAGCACGAGCGAGATCACGGGGCTCCCTCGCGAACGCGGCGCAGCAGGGCCAGCGTCGACAGCCAGCCGGCCAGGCCCAGCAGGACCAGGGACACCAGAGCGGCCAGGGCGACCGCGGCGGCGCTCAGCGGGCCCGGCGGGGCGAGCACCGCCCACCCGTCGGAGAAGGGCGGCACCGCGGTACGCGCGAGCGGCCGGGCCAGCGTCGCCGCGATCAGTCCCCCGGCGACGGCGGCGAGGACGAGCCCGGCGGTACCGGCCCAGCTGGCGACGACCGCGGCCCGGTGCGGCAGGCCCTGCACCCGCAGGGCGGTCATCTCGCCGAGACGCGTACGCCAGTCGACTGCCCCGGCGACGGCGATGGAGAGCGCCGCCAGCAGCAATCCGATCGACGTGGCCAGCAGCATGAACCGGGAACCGGCCGACGGGCCCTGGTGCGCCAGCCGGCTTGCCCGGCCGGTGACCGACTCGTCGTGCAGGACGGCCAGCCCGTTGCGCTCGAGCGCCCCGATCACGCCCGGCCCGGCGTCCGGGGAAAGCCAGACCTGGAAGGTGCCCGTCGTCGGGGCGTCGCCGATGATCCGGCGGGTCGCGTCGAGGTCGGCCAGCACCCCGTCGGAGCCGAGCACCGGCAGCGCCCGGGCGGTTCCCGCCACCCGTACCGGGGTGATCCCGTCGCCCAGCAGCGACAGGCCGGGCTCGCCGAACCTCCAGTCGTCCGGCACCGCGCCGCCGAGCACGACCGGCAGCGGCAGCCCGACGTCGACGGCCCAGACCCGGTAGTCGGCCGGGACGGAGCCGGTCAGGTTCTCGTCGACCGCCATCCGGAGTCCGTCCCGCGACGTGTCGATGTCCATCGCGCCACCGGACGCACCGCCCCGCCAGCGGTCGATGTCGGACATCGCCGCGCCGTCCAGCACGGTCGCGGTGGGGTTTTCCTGGGTCAGCCCGCGTACGGTCACCGTGGTCGGGAACTCGGCGGCCCGCGCCCGTTCCAGCGGCCCGGGCGCGGTCACCTCCCAGCGCACGATGCGACAGCCGGGGGCGGCGGTGCAGCCGGTCACCGGAGCGCTCACCGTCTGCTCCCCCGCCCCGAGCACCCCGAAGGAGACCCGGACGGCGACCCCGGTTCCCTCGTGCTGGGCCACGAGCCCGAGGGCGGCGGGCGTATCGCCGGTGTGCGTCACCCGTACGGTCAGCCGGTCACCGGTGATGGACGGCGCCGGCGCCGGACCGGGGTCGTCGGCGGACGCCGACGGCAGGGTCGTCACGGAGCCGAAGTCGGGACGCCAGCGGGCGACCGCGGCGAGCCGGGAGCTGTCGACGGCCAGAACGGCGGGCAGTTGGGTGGTGTCGACGACGACCGCCATCGCCTGCCTTCCCTGCGGGTCGGCGCGACGGACCGCCTCCTGAAGGGCCGTGCGGTTGGTGGCCTGCACGGTGAGCACCCGCTGCGCGCCCAGTTCGGCGGCGCTCCGGATGGCCCGGTGCTCGCCGTCGGCCAGCCACCCGCCCAGCGCCGTGGTGAACATCGCCACCGCCACCACAACCAGCGCGAACAACCGGTCGGCACCGGGCCGCCGGGACATCTGCGCCGCGGTCAGGCCCAGCCGCAGCCGGCCGGACCGCAGGGCCGCGCCGCCACCACGGTCGGCGACCCGGAACAGCAGCCGGGCCAGCAGCACCGCCACCGCCAGGGCGACCAGGGCCGGGGCGGCGAGCGCGAACCCGCCGGCGTCGTTGCCGACCCGGGCCTGATAGATCCCGCCGACCGCGACGGCGAGCAGCAGGAGATCGATCAGTCCGGACTTCCAGTCGCCGCGGGTGGACGTGCTGTGCCGCAGCAGCTCGGCCACCGGCCGCCGCTGGGCCAGCGCCTCCAGCACGGCCAGCACCAGCAGCCCGCCGAGCAGCACCGCCAGGGCCGCGGCGACCGACAGCAGCAGCGCCGACCGCCGATCGGACGGGTTGCCGACCGCCCCCGCGAGCGTCCGGGCCATCAGGAAGCCGAGCGGCAGCCCGGCGATGGCCCCGGCGATCAGCGGGACCAGATGCTGACCCCAGGCCAGCTGGAGCAGGCCGGCCGGGGTGGCGCCGCGGAGCTTCAACAGAGCGGTGTCCCCGCGCCTGTCCCGCGCGGTGTAGCGGCCGGCCAGGCCGATCGCGAACCAGGCCACGATCAGCACCTGCACCAGCGAGACGGTGACCGTGGTGCGCACTGTCGAACGGTCCCGCGCCACCGCGGTCAGCAACGGCCCGCTGGCGTTGATCAGTGACAGCTCCTCGCGCCCCATCCGGGCGCCGGCGGTGTTCAGCACCGACGCGAGGTCGTAGCCGCCGTCGGAGCGCAGGAGCTCCTCGGGCACCTGCACGTCGTACGTGACGGTGGAGTTGGCCAGCGGGGCGAGCCGGAACGTCTCGATCGGCGTGAACACCGGGTCGAAGCCGGTGAGCGCGCGGAACAGGCGGTTGCTCCAGTACGGCCCGTCCGGCTCGACCGGGGTGTAGATCGACACGATCCGGAACCTGACCTGCTGGCCGGCGAGCGAGACCTGTTCGATCGCCTGGTCGCCGGGCCGCAGCCCGAGCCGCTGACTGGCGGTGGCGCTGATCGCCACCTCGCCGGGGGCGGCCGGGCACGGTCCCTGCAGCTGCACGTGGGCGCAGAACTCGTCACGGTAGGCCACCGGCAGGGTGTCGGAACGCAGGCCGCGAATCAGGTTCATGCCCAGGGTCAGACCGGTGACCGGTTCCGCCGACGGCAACGCGACCATGTCGCGGACCTGCCCGACGAACCGGTCGATGGCGGCGCGGGGATCGCCGTCGATGTGGATGTTCTGCCGGACCGACAGCGTGCGCTGCTCGGCCGGGGCGGCGGCGACATCGGCCGCGGCGGCGGAGCTCATGCTCGCGTAGGCGAACCATGGGCCGGCCGCGGCAACCCCGGCGGCCAGAGCGGTGAGGACGAGCATCGTCAGAACCTGCGCGGGACGGGCTCGCACCAGCCCGATGACGAGTCTCCACATCACGTGGGAGCGTACGCCATAGGCACTGGTCGCCGGGGTCCCTTGTGCACAGCCGCCGCGGGCCGAGGCGCTACGGCGCCGTGGCCACGTAGTAGGCCTTGCGGACCTTGTGCGCGGTCAGCGGCCCCGTCTCGCCGCCTGTCTTCACGGTCCAGGCCTTCTTCGACTTGTCGATCCCCTTCGTGGCGGTGCCCCACACCGCCTGGGCCTTCTCGCAGCCGTACCAACCGATCCGGTCCGGATAGTGGCCGCCCCAGCTACCGCCGTTTCGCAGGCGGCAGCGGTCTCCGTTGTCCAGGTCCAGGCGGATCGGCAACGCCTCCTCAGCGTGCGACGCCGGGCCGGTCGGCATGCCGTCCGGTCCGGCCGGGAGCATCTCGACCTTCTTGGCCATCGGGTCGGTCAGGCACAGCATGGTGATTTTGTTGTCGGCCACCCAGCAGGCGTCGGCGCTGGCCGCCACCGGGCTGCAGTAGTAGATGTCGCCGAGGATGGCCGAGGGCGATCCCTCGTTGATCGAGCAGTCGACGCCCGCGGGACCGTTGTCGCCGGTCAGGTCGACCGTCGTCCAGCCCTGGGCGACCTTGCCGGCCTGGGTCACCGGGGCCAGGTTGACGATCGACGTGCCGGGCTCGAGCAGGTCCAGGTAACGCTTGAGCGCGGCGGCGGCCTGCTTCTGGGCGCCCTCGTCGTTGTAGATGTTGCTGTGGCCGCACGGGGCGAACTGCGCCATCAGCGTCGCGTGGCCGAACAGGCCCTCGGCCGAGCTGATGTCGGCGACGATCTGGTGGATCAGCGACGCGTTGGCGGTGGGCAGGACGGCGGCCAGCAGCGCATCCGTGCTGTAGACGCAGCCGATGGTCCTGGTGGTGACGTCGGCCTTCTTCGGGCGGTCGGCGCTCTTGGCCATCGACAGGTAGCCGTTCGAGGACGGCACCGACACCACGCCGTCGGTGTTGAGGTGCTGGTTGTAGAGGGTGATCCCGCCGAACTTGCGGCGGATCGTGACGTCGCCGGCGATCGTGGTGACGGGGGTCGCCGCGGGCAGGTATTTGGGGAGCGGCCACTTGCAGTTCTTGGCCAGGGGCGCGCCGTCGCGGTGCTCACCGAGGCAGATCTGGGCGTCCGAGCCCACCGGCGGCGCGATCGCGGGGCCAAGGCTCTGCTGGACGCCCTGCCACCAGCCGGCCACGCCGGTGTCGCCGAACTCGCTGCCGAGGTACGGGGTGTCGAAGGTGAGCAGCCCGCCGATGTCGGCGCGGGCGTTGCCGGTCGCGGCGTAGAGCGAGGCGAGCCCGCCCATCGAGTGCCCGACCAGGATGACCCGGCCCTCGCCGCCCTTCTTGTAGTACGCCGCCGACACCTTCTCGATGTACTGCGAAAGGCAGCCGGAGACGATCGGGTCGGCGGCCCAGGTGGTGTCCTGGACGCCGTAGTCGAAGTAGAACGGCTGGATCCGGTGGTCGAGCAGGGCGTCGAGCGCCTTGCC
The DNA here is from genome assembly GCF_050942195.1 of Actinoplanes sp. CA-142083. Lineage (NCBI taxonomy): Bacteria > Bacillati > Actinomycetota > Actinomycetes > Micromonosporales > Micromonosporaceae > Actinoplanes > Actinoplanes sp. CA-142083. Next base: position 3,157,778 of record NZ_CP192076.1, on the reverse strand, counting down.
GGCCTTCTGCAGCGCGCCGCCGTTGGCCCGCCAGCCGTGGACGAAGATGACCGGCCGGCGGTTGGCGGACTGGTTGCTGCCCGGATCGGTGGGTTTGCCCTGGCAGCTGGGAGCAGCGGCGGAAGCCGGCGCGGCGAGCGGCAGGACGGCCAGCACGCTCAGGACCATCAGGGCCAGCCCGCGGCGGATCATGCGGGCCTCCCGTCGACGAGCTTCCACTGCGATGACACGTACGTGAGGGTGAAGAGCCACTCGCCGGCCGGGTTCTCCACATGGCCGCGCACCGTGGCGGTCTGCCCGTCGATGTACGTGAACGTGGACAGGTCGAAGCTGATCGTCCCCAGCGCCGCCAACTGCTGGGCCGCGTTCGGGTCCAGCTGCTGGCCGCTCGGCATGGCGATGGCCGCGCGGACCCCGGCCTCCGTGCCGGCCTTGAGCTGACCGGCCAGCGCGACCGCGCTCGGGCTGCTGAGCGGGGCGGCGCTGGGAACGACGGCGGCCGGGGTCGTCGCCGCGGCGGCAGGCTTGTGATGGGCGCTGCAGCCGGCCAGCGCGGCGATGACCACCGCGGCCGCCAGTGCGCCTCGAAGGGGACGTAGATCCACCGCCCTACCTTCGGCGGACCCGCGGGAACCGCGCCAGGCCCGAGAGTCGCCATTGAGCCGCGAGTCGGCTATCAGGTCATGACAGGTCGGGTGATGACTGGAAGTGGAGGTCGATGACGACCTTTCCGTGTACGTGCCGGCCGGCTTGAAGCTGGACGGCGGCGCTGATCTGCTCGACCGGGAAGGTTGCCGCGATGGGCACCCGAAGCTGACCCGCCGCGACCAGGCGAGCAATCTCCTCGATGGCGCCGGGGGCGGCGTTGGCACCGTTTGCCGAGGTGATTCCGTCGATCCGTGCGGCGATGGTGGTGATGCGCTCGTCCGGAACGCCAAGTTCTCTCGCCGCGTGCACCGTCTCCGTTCCGAACAGGTCGATGGCCGCGGCGATGCCGCCGGGAGCCAGGGCACGGAGCCGGTCGACCAGGCCGTCGCCATAGGTGACCGGCTCGGCTCCAAGGGCACGCAGAGCATCGGCCGACGTCGCCGATCCCGTCCCGATCACCCGCGCGCCCGCGAGGCGAGCGAGCTGCACGGCGAACACGCCGACACCGCCGCCCGCGCCACCGATGAGCAACGTGTCGCCCGGGCCAGGGTTGACAACGGCGAGCGCGGCGGCGGCTGTGCACCCCGCTATGGCAAGGGTGGCGGCCGTGCGGTCGTCGATGCCGTCGGGCGTACGGTGTGCGTCGCCGCCGACCGCGATGGTTCCCGCCACGTCTATCACTACGTGGTCGGCGACCGCGCGGGAGAGGGCGCCGCCGAACACGCGGTCGCCGGCGGCGAACTCGGTCACGCCGTCACCGACCTGATCCACGACCCCGGCATAGTCGGTTCCGAACCTGGACGGCAGGCTCAAGCCGAATCGGGTGGCGGTCTCCGCGTCGGAGGTCATGAACCAGTCCATCGGGTTCAGTCCCGCCGCGCTGACTCGTACGCGAATCTGCCCTGGACCGGCTTGCGGTGCCGGCACCTCGCGAAGTCGCAGAAGCTCGGGGCCGCCGAACGACTCGAGCAGAATCGCCCGGCTCACGGTCGCCGGCGTGGTGACGCTGGGTCGTTGCGTGTTCACTTGTCTCCTCGAGCGACTACCGATGGCAACGAGAAGCGGACTATGCTCCGTTTCCAACAGGCACCGTACCACAACCGGAGCGTGATCCGTTTTGGCCGAGCCGGAAGCTCGCGTGCTGCGGGCGGATGCGACGCGCAACCGCAACCAGCTGCTCGAAGTCGCGACCCGCGTGTTCGTCGCGGCCGACACCGAACCGTCGATGCGGGCGATCGCACGCGAAGCCGGAGTCGGCATCGCCACGCTCTACCGGCACTTCCCCACCCGCGAGTCCCTCGTCGACGCGGTCTACCGCGATCAGGTCGCGCGCCTCACCACCGGCGCCCGCGAGCTACTCGCCGAGCTTCCCCCGCCCGCGGCGCTGCGACGCTGGATGGAGCTGTTCGGGGACTGGATCGCGACCAAGAACGGCATGCTCGACACGCTGCTCACCATGATCGAATCTGGCGAGATCGCCCATACCCAGACCCAGACCGAGTTGCTCGCGGCCATCGACGAAATCCTCACCGCCGGCCGGGTGACCGGCGAACTCCGCGCCGACGTGACCGCCGAGGACATCGCCGCCGGCCTCATCGGCATCTTCACCGTGGCCCGCCCGCCCGAGCACGCCGCCAGGGCGAGCCGCCTGCTGAACATCCTGATGGACGGCCTCCAAAGCGGGACGGATTCCGGACAGGCCGCCGAGGTGGATGTGTCCATGAACTGACGGTGGGGGACGTGGCGGCGCCGCTACGCTCCTGCTCGATTCCAGATCTTCGAAACGGGGGCGTAGCGATGGATCGGATCGGTCGGCGGACCCTATTGGTCGGCGGTGTGTTGAGCGCGGCGACGGTGGGGTTGCCCGGCCGCGCCACCGCCCGGCAAGCCGCCTGGAAGTTCCCGGAGCACCGGAGTACCGCCCAGCTCGCCGCGGACCGGGCCCATGCCGTACGGCAGATGCGCGCACTGTCCGGCGCGCCGGAGCGGGCCCGGCAGATCCTCGATCGGCTCCAGGCGCGGCAGGCAGCCACGCCGGGAGTGCCGTTCGACCGCTACCGGAACCCGTCCGGCGCCGAGGTGCTGGTCGCCCGCGGACAGCTGAGCGTGAGCACCCGCGGTGGGGCCCTGCCCAGCATCATCCACAGTGCCCAGACTCCGGCCGCCCTGCGGGAGCGGGGCATCGACGCCGCACCCCACCTCATCGTCCCGCTGGGCTACGTCATCAAAGCCGACGACCATCCTCACGGCACCGAACCGCTGGCTCCGCCGACGGCGGTCACGCCCGCGCCCGTACGGGTGGCGCTGGTCGACACCGGCATAGCCGCCGCGGCGCGCAACGACGGCTGGCTCGCCCGCGCCGTGGGGCACGCCGATCCGCTCGACATCATGCCCGCGGCGGGCCGGCTCGACTGGGGAGCCGGCCACGGCACGTTCACCGCCGGCATCGTGCAGCGGGTGGCGCCGCGCTGCGAGATAGTGGCCTACCGCTTCACCGGCGGCGACGGCCTCGGCACCGACACCGACGTCGCCACCGCGCTCCTCGCGGCGGCGGCCGACGGGCACCGGGCCGGCGTTCCGACCATCATCAACGCGTCGCTGGGCTCGCCCGCGGCCGACGGCACCCCGCCGCCGGCGATGCGCGCCGCCGTCGAGCACATCGCCGCCGCCTATCCCGACGTCCTCATCGTCGCCGCCGCCGGAAACATGGGCAACGCCGAGCCGGTCTATCCCGCCGCCTTCGACCAGGTGGTCGCGGTCGGCGCGCTGACCGACGACCTCCAGCCGGCGCCGTTCTCCAGCCGCGGGCCCTGGCTCACGTGCTCGACTGTTGGCGTCGGCGTGGTCTCGCCGTTCGTCGCGGGGGTCTACCCACCGGAGCGCGACCCGAGCCAGCCCGACCAGACCTTCGGAGCGGACGCCTGGGCGATGTGGACCGGCACCTCCTTCGCCGCGCCCCAGATCAGCGGCGCGGTCGCCCGGCTCTGCTACGAGCAGCCCGGCCTCACCCCGCGCGCCGCCCTCGAACTGCTCCTGGCCGGCCGGCCACACCTGACCGGCCACGGCCGGGTCCTGCGCCTGCTTCCCGGCACACCCACGGCCTGACCGGAGGGAAACTCATGTCTCGTACGTTCCGCGCGCTGCTCGCCCTCACGGCGTTCGCCATGCTGCTCTACACGGTGGGGGCCCCGCACTACAGCGCCGGCTGACCGTTCGAACCGCGTCCGGGTGGGCTCCGCCGGCGTTGTTCAGGGGGAGAGCGGTCGATCAGCCGATCGATCCGCGCGATCTTGAAGAGGAACTCCCCCCATGAACGAGAGCACATCAACCGTGGTCAAGAAGGGCCGAGGCCGGCGCTACGCCCTCGCCGCCGCCGTTGCGACTGTCGTCGCCGGCGGTGTCGCCGCCGTTGGCGTCGCCAACGCGGACACCACGCCGACGCCCTCGAATCCCTACATCGTCGCCCCTCCCGGCGATTCGCTGGGCGGCGGTGAGGCCACGAAGATCCAGGTCGCCGGCCGGACCTTCTCGGGCACGGCGGTGCCGTCGAACGCCACCGGCGCGGTCGTCAAGATCACCAGCATCAACCCCGCGTCCTCGGGTAGCCTGACCGTCTACACGACCGGCAACCGGCCGACCGGCGCGGCGACCGTCAGCTACCGGCGGGGTCAGAGCGCGTCCGGCACGGCGACCGTCCCGCTGGACAGCCGGGGACGGCTCACCGTCTACAGCTCGGCGCGGACACGGTTCACCCTGCAGTTGCAGTCGTACAGCACACCAACCACCATCCCGGTGTGCACCGCGACGATCTCGACGATCTCGCCCAGCGTCAAGACGCTGACGCAGGTCGGCGGCAGCATTCGCGCCGGGGCCACCGACTTCGGCAGCGTGAACCTGCCGGCGGGCACCTACGACGCCCGCGTCATCGGTGGCTTCACGGGCTTCAACAACAACGACACCTGGCTGCCGTCCGGCGTGTTCCTGACCGGCACGATGACCGTCGTCAAGGGCGCGACGATCAACTCCGACTTCACCAACAACGTCACCGCGGGTGGCGTGATGATCCCCAAGTCGGACAGCGCCACCCTGACTCAGGACCCGACGCTGGCGATCTCCACGTTCCTGGTTCTGGACGCGCCCACCGAGGTGCACATCAAGATGTTCGCCTACGCGTCCAACAGCGGGACGGCCGGATCGGGTCAGGTCAAGGCCAACGTGCAGAGCGCGCAGTTCCGCAAGGTCTGCTGACCGGGCCCCTGCGTTGACGTGTGCTTCACCCGCGAGCCCCGGGGTGAAGCACACGTCACTAGGCTGGGGTCGAGTGGAATGAGGTGCCGCCATCGACTCGCTGCCGGTTGTCGACGTGTCCCCGCTGGTGCGGTGGTCCGGACCGGCCGCGCGCGGGGTGGCCGGCGAGATCGAGCGAGCCTGCCGCGACAGCGGCTTCTTCTACGTCGTCGGCCACGGCGTACCGGACGACCTGCTCGATGGCCTCGACGCCGCCGGCCGGCGGTTCTTCGGCCTGCCGGTGGCGGACAAGATGGAGATCGCCATGCGGCACGGCGGTCCGGCTTGGCGGGGCTACTTCCCGATGGGCGCCGAGCTGACCTCCGGCCGGCCGGACCGCAAGGAAGGTCTGTACTTCGGGGCGGAGCTCGATGCCGGCGACCCCCGGGTACGCGCCGGCGTGCCGCTGCACGGCGGCAACCTCTTTCCCCGTCAGGTGCCCGAGCTACGGGAGGCGGTGCTCGAGTACCTCGCGACGCTCACCGCGACCGGGCAGGCCGTGCTGCGCGGCGTCGCGCTCAGCCTGGACCTGGACGCTGACTACTTCGCCAACGGGTACACGGCCGACCCGACGGTGCTGTTCCGGATCTTCCACTATCCGCCCTCGCCACCGGGGAGCGACGACTGGGGAGTCGGCAAGCACACCGATTACGGCCTGCTCACCCTGCTGGCCCAGGACGCCAACGGCGGTCTGCAGGTACGGTCGGCCAACGGCTGGATCGACGCGCCCCCGGTTCCCGGCGCTTTCGTCTGCAACATCGGCGACATGCTCGACCGGCTGACCGGCGGCTGGTACCGGTCCACTCCGCACCGCGTCCGTAACCTCAGCGGCCGGGACCGGCTGTCCTTCCCGTTCTTCCTCGACCCGGACTTCACCGCCGAGATCCCCCCGCTACCCCGACGCGCGGCGAGCGACCCGGACGGCGTTCCCCGCTGGGACGGTCAGGACCTCCAAGCTTTCACCGGCACGTACGGCGAATACCTGATCAACAAGGTGTCCCACGTCTTCCCCCAACTGCGCGGCGAGATCAACCCGAACGAATAGCGCGGGCGTTGCCTTGCGCGATAGCCCGCACCAACGGAGTCCACGCGACGGCCCGCATGAACCCGCCGGCGGATAGGTCACCGCCGGCGATAAAACCGCGAGGAAGTTCTGCCGGGCACGTCCTTCGGGCGGCGGAGGCACCCGCCGCGTGGACCGTGCGGTCGGCGAGGCGCGCGTGCTGGCCCGCGAGCGCGAGGGCCGGACTCGAGCGATGGTCAGCAAGGCATCCGGGCCGAGGCGATCACTGGCCGGAGGCCAAGATGTTCTCAGGCCACCTTGCGACCGTCCCCGGGGCCGCGCCACCGTGCCCAGCCAGCACCGCCGACCGCGCCTGCTATCAAGAGCGTCCCATCGGACGGGCTAGGTGTTCTGCCCAGAGAGGTCGGGCACGCGGCTGGCGGGTGATCCGCCGATGGCGGTGTGGTGGCGGTGGTGATTGTAGGCGTGTAGCCAGCCGGGTAGGGCTCTGCGTCGGGCTTTTCGCTGGTGTGGGGTTTGGCGTAGGCCCATTCGTCGGTCAGGGTGCGGTGGAAGCGAACTGCCCTGGCGTCTCTTGGACTTCCTGGACGATGCCCACCGGCGCGGGGTTCTGCGCCGGGTCGGCTCGTCCTACCAGTTTCGTCACGTACGGATTCGCGAATACCTGGCCGGTCGGTGAACGGGGCGGATCACGCCCTGCCGTTTGGCGGTCGGCCGCCCAGGCGCCAGCGTATTCGGAGCTCGCTAACTCCGCTCCATCTGCGCGCTCCGCCGGCCAATGGCTTCAGCCAATTGATCGAGATCGCTCTGCACGAGATGATTGCGGACGAGAATGTGCACGAAGCGGTATTCACCGTCAGTGCGCAGTAGGACACACCGATCGACCGCATACCGAAGGAATCGGCGACGCCAGGGCATCGCGTCGCCGACGAGGCCTTGAAGTACGGAGACCAGCGGAGACCTGAAGACAACGATGGCCACTTGTCCGATGAGGACCGCCGGCAATACGGATCCGGCACAGCCAAGCAGCGTCAGGGCGAAGTATGGGCTGGCATCCGCACCGAGGTAGTAGGCGACGCATGCCGCAAACAGGGGAAGCAGTCCACCGTGTCGACGCCAGATCATCGATCTCAAGTGCTGGCCGTGGGGCCCAGATTGGGTTCGGAACGATAGGACGTGCATTACTGCGGTCCCGATTGCGATGATTAGCAGGCCAAGTGCGTATCCGCGGAGAGCCGGCTCCGGTCGGATGAACGCGGCGATCCCTGCGGCCAAGCCTGTGGCGCCGCCCGCCAGAAGCGCCGTTGCCCGATCTTCACTGTCGAACAGGATCATGGCGGCCGCAATGCCCACCGTCACGAACAGGAGACCGATCAAGTCCTTCATCAGCGTTTCGTGCAAAAATCTCAGCGCAGTTTCAAAGTGTTCAGCCGCGATCACCGCACCCAACGCGAGCCCGACCCCGATACCAGCAGCCGCTACCAGCGCAAGTCCTACTCGAAACGCTCCGGGACGGCCCGGCCGTCGAGGCGCGGCAGACGCGTCATTGAGCCTGCGGAAGACGAGAAGACCGCTGAATGCCGAGACCATTCCCGTTACTACATCGGTCCGGGCGGTTATCAAGAATGTGGCTGCGGCCATGAAGCTCACGGCTGCAACAGGCATCACGATCATGCTGGCAAACCATGCCGTCCGCCGCGGCAGAACCACTTCCCATGTGTCGACGTCGGGATGACGCACGATTGGTCCGTCGCCAAGGCGGATCGAGGTCGCCGCGAGAATCCGCAAAGAGTGTAAAACGTCGAGGGCTTGATACTTGGCCCGTGGGTGTACTCGCCGTGCGATGACCTCGACCAGATATGCGTCGAAGAGTTCCCGCCGCCGTGCGTTCGTGCCGATGTTGCGAGCCAGGGGGCCAATCCTGCCGCCGCCGTAGGCCAACGCCATGATGTTCATCATCAGCGGAGTGGTCAGCAATTCCATGAGTTCGGGGTCAGTGTTCAGTACGTCGGCTACAGCATGAACATCGTCGACAGTCGCTGATGTCACGTAGGCGATTACCTGCTCCGGCGTCAGAGGTCGGATTGCGAGGGCTCCTTGGAGGCGCAGTTGCTGCCTCAGTCGCTCGTAGTCATTTTCCCGGCAGCACACGACGAGATCTCTGATTGGATAGTGAGCAGTCAGTCGGTTGATGAGAGTGATGCATTGCTCCTGGCTCGCGGGCAGCACCTCGTCGAGACCGTCGAGAAGTAGACCTAGGCGGCCCGCAGTCAGCCAGGCCTGCGCGACTGTTGCCGGAATCTTGAATCGCCGATGAATAGTGTCCAATAACCAGTCGAGGAACTGCTTGTCGTCCTCCTCGGTCGTCTGCCTTTCACGGAAGCCGGTCGGGGAGGCTTGTACCCAATCCGGCATCGGCAGTTTACGCGGCCAGAATCGACGTAGTAACCAGAAGGCATCGGTACGGCCGAGGCCCTGCTTCGTCATGTCGGCCCACTCGGCCAAGTCGATGACCACCGGAACGACCGCGCCGGTTTGGTCTTGGTCCTCGGCGAGCGAGGCCGCCAGGTCCAGGAGCAATGTGGTCTTGCCTGCGCCGGGCGCCCCTAGAATCAGCATGACACCCTGCAGTTCGTCGTAGATCTTTCGAATGGGTGTGCCCGGCTCGATGGTCAGCTCGTTGCTCTGGACTCGCTGTACCAGATTCGCGGGAGGGGCTACCGCGTCCGGGCGTTCGTCGAATCCGAGCTCGATGCGGGCACGCTGCGCGAGAGACCCCTCAATCCGCTGCTGAACGTACTTCCGAACCTGCTCCATCGCATTTCGTGCATTGCGAGGGTGATCGATTCGATGCGGGTCTATCGGTGTGATCAGCCCTCGAACCCGAGGCCATAGAGTCAGCGCCACCAAAACGATGAATAGCGCCGCCACCGCCGCCCACTGGAGTTTACCCCCATTGGAACGGAGCGACGTGAGCGTACCGCCGGTCAAAATGTTGATCAAGATGGGAAGCGCTACTGCGGACAAAGCAGTGACGATGACGGCTTGAGCGACTCTCTTCACACTCACCCTCGCTGCGGACCCACATGTCACTACGATGTCGACCGGCCCGCAGAGTGCGAGGCTTCACCTCAGCAAACCAAAGGTGCAGCCACGCCAGCAATCACCGTGGCCAACTTGTCCCGGCTGAGTTCGGCGATACAGCGGAGCGCCCCTGGGCAACCCGGCTCGGCCGCGGCTGCCTCCAACCGCCGGGTTCACAGCAAGACGGCGCAGCCCGAACGCCGCTCGAGCTCCCGCTGCCGAAGGACGCAACAATCAACCTGCTCGGCCAACCTTGCCCGCCGAAGGCGCCCACGTGCAGGCCGCTGACAGTCTGACCTGGCGACCGGCGTCCGTTGGAAGGCTGATCCGAGTTCGCATTGGTTCTCGAAATCAGTGCTCCAATATGTGTTCGCTCATGCGCGACCGGTGTTCTACCGTGGTGATCAGCACCGAGCACATCCACCGATCCGGGAGTTCCGATGATGTCGTGGCGAAGGTTCACCCAGCGGCAACAGCCGCTCGGCGAGACCGTCATGACCTGTATCGAGCGACCGGTCCACCTAAGCGGCCCCGGCCACTACCAGGCCCGGCACCGGTGGTGCGGCTAGCCTTCAACCCGCTAGCAACCGCGCCGCCCATCCCACCGGGACCGGGCGGCGTTCTCGTGTCTACGACGAGCAGCTCAGCAAGCATCTGATGGTCCTGTGGAGCTGTCGGCAAAGCTCACCTGGCCCTCAACCAGGAGAACGTCGGTTCGAGCCCGACCAGGACTGCTGGAAGCGCCGGTTCGACTCCGGTCCGTCACCGCAAGCGGGATCGCCGACGATGGAGAGTCGGGGCCGGCTGTAAACCGGTCGCTTCGCTGAGGGGGTTCGAATCCCTCATCCCGCACCATGGCACGTCTGGTCCGTATGCCCGAGTGGTCAAGGGCTCCGCCCGCAACGCGGGTGTTCGCCGGTTCGATTCCGGCTACGGACTCCACGCTCATGCGATCTTCCGCTGTGGCGCTGCCGGACTTCTATTTCTTCGTACCTATTCAAGTTGATCACTTGAACTCGGGAGCGAGGTGTGGTGGAGTGCACACCGGCCAAGCCAGGATCCGCTCGCCGGGCGCCGGCGGGCACGGAGGGGATGACAAACGTGGGTTCCGTTGCCGGTGTCAATGTCAAAGAATATTGGGACAAAGGCTTCACCATCGTACGGGGGCTGTACTCGCCCGAGGAGATCGAGGACTTCCGCAAGCGCTCCCTGGCGTCGGTGGGCAAGCACGGCGGCGATCTCCTGTCGCACCCCGAGCTGAGCAGTGTGATCACCGACGGGCGCATGCTGGACGTCGCCAAGCAGATCCTGGATCGCGACGACGTCGTCTACTACGGCGACAGCATCGTCGCGATCCGCGAGGGCACCCCCGGCTTCCACAAGGACAACACCGACAAGTTCGACGGCAAGGCCCCGGACTGGCGGTCGCCCTACACCCAGATCCGGCTGGGCATCTATCTGCAGGACCACTACAGCCATTCCGGTGGCCTCAATGTGCGCGAGGGCTCGCACAACAAGGTCAACACCACCGAGGGCCGGGTGCGACAGCTGCGTACCCGCGTGGGTGATCTTGGCGTTTGGAACATGCGCGTATCGCACAGCGCGGCCGGCACCATTCTGCGACGGCCGCTCAATTTCGTGCAGCCGCATTTCAACGACGTCAAGCGGTACCCGAAATGGCTGCTCGCGCCGAAGGACGGGCAGCGGATCGCGCTGTTCGCCGCGCTGGGCGCCGACGACGAGCACCTCGCCCGGTACGTCGACTACCTCAAGACCCGGCAGTACATGATCCAGGTCTGGCAGCGGTCGAAGTACTCCGACGAGACGCTCGCCGAGGCCGAGGCGATCGGGCTGCGGGTGCGCAACACGCCGGCCGAGATCGTGGGCGTCGAGGGCCTCGGGCAGAACGTCGAATACAAGCCGATCCCGTACTGAGCCCGAGCGGTCAGACGTAGCTGAACAGCGGAGGAAAGACGAGGACCACGATCCAGGCCCACGCCGCGTACACCTCCAGGTAGCCGGTCTGCCACCGTTCGAGCGCCGCGAACGGCCTGCGCCGGCGGATGAAGGCCAGCAGGAGCCACGCCGACCACGCGAGGTTGACCAGCAGGATGACGTTCTCGCCGAGCGCGGCCGCCCGGTTGGGCGTGCTTCCGTACTCGTCGGTGAGGCGCCCGGTGATCTCCAGTAGCACCAGCACGTCGATGGCCAACGCGCTGACCACCAGCGCGAGCTGGAGTTTGTCGAACGCGCCGGCCGGGGCCAGCGGATCGCGGGCCGAGAGCGAGTAGAGGAGCAACCCCAGCACCACGACCAGCAGAAGGTTGAACAGGATCAGCGTTTCGCGGTCGACGTCGATGCCGTGGCTGGTCCAGACGACGGCGACGAGGAACGCGAGCAGGGCGGCGGTGAACAGCGGGGTGAACAGTCGAGTGAGGACCGGCGCGATGTTCTCGACGACACTCTGCTTGGCCTCGACGAGCCACCCGGCAACGACGACGGCGGCCACGGCGCCGCAGGGGAGAAGCCAGTTCGAGATGAAGTCCTCCGGGAGAATCCCGATGGCCTTGAAGGTGTTGAACAGGAACGCGGAGAGCACGCCGCCGCCGAGCGCCATGAGGACGAAGTAGATGAGCCACTCGCCGGTGAAGCGGATGAAGTCCATGCGCCGGCGGGAGGAACGCCAATCGTCGGCGACATAGGCCAGGCCGGTCACGAGCCACAGGGCGATCGGAAGGTGGATGCTGGTGACGACGACGGACTGCGAGTCTTCGGCCAGCGAGTAGGCGTTGGCGGCCACGATGCCGAGAGCGAACAGCGCCACCAGGATCGCGATCACCGGCCGCCGGGCCTGCCGGCGCCAGGCCAGGAACGCCGCCAGCCAGGGCAGCGCGAACAACGCGAAGTTTCTTGCGTAGAACGACCCGTCGTCGTCGAAGCTCAGCCCGAACAATGCCGGCACCTTGACGGACACCACGGCGCCCGCCGCGCAGACTGCCATGGCCCAGAGGTCCCGCCGGGAGCGCGCGCCGGCGACCGGGCTGCCGGCGTCGGCGGTCAGCACCAGCTGCTTCCACAGTCGTTCCGAATGCTCCCGGGCGAACTCGCGGGAGAGCTCATCGAGGCTGCCCATCCGCTTGACCGCGACCAGGAACGCTTCATCGGGGCTCAGGCCGGCGGCGACGAGCTCGTCGACGGAGCCGCGGAGATGGTCTTCGAGCTCGTCGGCGTCGAGCTGTTGCAGCTCCTTGCGGCGCAGCACGTATTGACGCCACTGCGCGAACTGCGCCTCCAGCTCCTTCTGACCGTCCGGCGCCGTCATGCGAGGCCCTCCAGCGGGTTCACCGTCAGCGGCATCCGGTCGTGCCAGATCCCCTTGAGCGCGTCGACGACGGTGTCCCACTGCCGGCGCTGCTCGGCCAGCTCGGCCAGGCCTTTCTCGGTGATGCGGTAGTACTTGCGCTTCCGCTCGCCGGTGACCGACTGCCAGCTCGACTCCGCATGGCCGAGGCGCTCGAGCCGGTGCAACAACGGGTACAGCAGTCCCTCGGTCCAGTCCAGCTCACCCCCGGACAGCTCGTTGATCCGCCGGAGGATGGCGTATCCGTAGCTCTCCCCCTCGGCCAGGATGCCGAGCACCAATGGCGTCGCCGAGGCGGCCACCAGATCCTTTGCGACTTTCACAAGACCTCATTCCGGCATCCCTAGAAGTGCAATGCATAGTACTGGTAGGTATTGCCGGACGCAACGACCGTTCGCTCGGCGCCGGGAGCCCTGATCGCCGCGGCCTCGGGGGGTAGCAACCTGCTCGCACCCGAACGGCATCTCGGTTGCAACCGGGGCGGCTGATCGTTGCCTTCAGGTCCCCCACCTGAGCTACGGAGGAACAGCATGCGCTCCCGAATTTTCTCAACTGTCGCCGCGGTCGCGGCCGGTGTCGCCCTGACCGCCGGCGCAGCCGGCGTCGTCGGATCGGCCCTCGGCGGCGGGTCGGACAGCTCCTCGACCACGCAGCAGGCGGCGAAGATCATGGTGATCAAGGTGCCCGGCAGCCCCGCCACCGTGATCGGCACGCCCGGCGGGAACTGATTCCGCCGGCAGTGTGAACGTCGGCAAACGGCCGGGCCCGGGTCACCGGTGCCCGGCCGCAACGCGGGAGGGGGAAATGCAGTGACGACGATGGACGCGCTCACGGACCGGGCCGCGCTTGCCGAGGTGATCGCGGAGCTGGAGAGCCGTTCGGTGTCGCAGTTCCGCACCCTGCACGCACCGGCGGTCACGGCCGAGCTCCGGGCGGCCGAGCTGGGCGACGCCGAGCTGGCGCACCGGGCGATGCTGCTGCAGTGCGGCGTCCTGTTGCGCGAAGGCCGCTCCGCCGAGGGCGGCGCCCTGGCCCGCCGCGTTCTCGACTGGGCGGTCCTGCACGACAGCCCGAACCTCCTCGCCCGCGCCCACCGGGAGATGGCGATCTTCCATCGCCAGATCGGTGATCTCGCGGACGCACTCCGGCACGCGGTGCAGTGCGTGTCGAACCTCGCCGACAGCGCCGCCCCCGCGCTGCGGGCCCGGCACCTCATGTCCCTGGCGGTGGCCCTGGACGACAACGGATCCGCCGGTGAGGCCCAGCGCCGGTTCGACGAGGCGCTCGACCTGGCCACGGCGACCGGCGAGTTCGAGCTCGCGCTCCACATCCTCAACAACGTCGCCTACATCGCCTACGAGAACGACGACGACGCGGGCGCCCGGGCGTTCGTGGGTCGCATGCGCGAGACCCTGTCGCACTGCGGCCGCGCCTTCACCGCGAACGAACTGGACACGATGGCCCGCGTCGAGATGATGTCGGGCCGCTACGCCGTGGTCGAGGAACTCCTGGGCGCGGTCCTGCACGAGAACTCGGCGGTCCGCGGCGACGAGGGCGACGCGCTGGCCGAATGCCTGCTGACCCTGGCCGAGGCGCGCCGGCTGGACGGCCGGCACGACGCGTGCCAGGTCGCTCTGGACGCGGCGTTCGCGATGAGCGAGGAACGCGGGCTCGAAACGGTGCGCATGCGGGCACACGAGGAGAAGGCGGCGTTGCTCGCGGCCACGGGACGCTTCGAGGAGGCGTACGAGGAATATCGGATCTTCCATGCCCTCTTCGCCTCACTTCGCTCGATCCAACGCGAAGCTCGCGCCCACGCGCTGCACACGGTGTTCGAGGCGACCGAGGCCCGCAAGGACAACGAGCGCTTCCGCGAGATGGCCTACCGGGACGCGTTGACCGGGCTCTACAACCGCCGGTACCTCAACGAGAAGCTGCCGGCGATCCTCGGCGCGGCCCGCATCGACCGGCAGCCGGTGTCGCTCGCGATCGTCGACCTCGACCACTTCAAGCGCATCAACGACACCCTGTCGCACAGCACCGGCGACACGGTGCTCAAGCAGGTGAGCGTGCTGCTGGCCGAGGCCGAGGCGTCCATCGTGGCCCGCCTGGGCGGCGAGGAGTTCGTGCTGATCCTGACGGGGGTCGACGCGGGCGAGGCACACCGGCGCTGCGAGCGCCTGCGGCGACAACTCGAGGCGTACGCGTGGGGGCCGATCACCGGCGAACTCGCCGTGACCACCAGCATCGGCGTCGCGACGTCCCCGTGCGGCGACGACACCATGCCGGACCTGATGGCCCGCGCCGACGAGAACCTGTACGCCGCCAAGCGCGGCGGCCGGAACCGGGTCGTCGGCACCTCGACCGCGGGAGGATAAGCCTCCGAGGTCGCCGTCCGTCCTTTGTGTCCGCAGCCCGGGTTTGTCGACTTGGTGGCAGTTCCCGGGCGCGTACAGGGATAGGAACGACGCATCGGATTCCTCACCCCGCGGGGGAGGCAAAGTGTCGTTCAGTTTCTTCCTACTCACCGTGTTCCCACCGGCCGCCGGCGTGATCATCGGTTACCTGAGCGGCGGGCGACTTTCCGGATTCCGTACGGTCCGGATTCGCGCGCTCTGGCTGGTATGGCTGGCCGCCGCGGTCCAGTTCACCCAGTACTTCGCGCCGGGGGTGCGTCGCTTCCTCGAGGACGACCTGGGCGTACCGATGCTCGTCCCGGTCTTTGCGATCGTGCTGGCCTGGCTGGCCGTCAACCTGCGCACCTGGCCTGCCGCCATCCGCGTGGCGGGCGCCGTCATCGTGCTGGGCGCGGCAATGAACGCCCTGGTCATTGGGTTGAACGGCCGTATGCCGTACGACCCGGCGGCGTCCGCGGGCATGGGTCTGCCGCCCGGACTGCAGGGACCCAAGAACGTTCCCGCCGACGCGGGCACCCGGCTGGCCGCGCTGGCCGACATCATTCCCGTGCCCCTGGTCGACAAAATCGCCAGCCCGGGCGACGTCCTGATAGCGGGCGGCACGTGCGCACTGGTGGTCCTGGCCATGCGCCGATCACGCCCCAACGCTGCCGCCCGAGTCGTGCTCGCCACCAGCGGAGGCTGACCGATGAAGAAACTCTGGCCGACCCTCACATCCCTGGCCACATTCGCGGCGCTGCTCTACACCGTGGGCGCCCCTCATTTCAGCGGAGGCTGATCATGATCCGGCACCTGAGAATCGCTCTCTCGACCCTGGCCACGCTGGCGTTGCTCCTGTACGCCGTCGGCGCCCCGCACATCAGCACCGGCTAGGCGAGGACATCGTGAGCCGCCTACTCGCTGTCTTCACCGTGGCCACCCTGGCGCTGCTGCTCTACACGACCGGCGCTCCGCATTTCAGCATCGGCTGATCTTGATACCGGAGGACTTCCATGAAGCGTACGTCGTCCCGGCAGCGCCTCCTGCGGGCTGCCGTCACCGTGGCCAGCCTGGCCTTGCTGCTCTTCACCGTCGGCGCCCCACATCTGAGCGCCGGCTGACATCAAGCCGGACGCACCCTTGTGCGCGGCCACTGGTCCGGGCGCTATCGCAAGAACTGGCGCTGGCTGGATTCGATCACGGCATAGGGCCCGGCCGACTCACCGGCACCGGTGGGCTCAGTAGCCTCAATCGAACCCGAAACCCCTTGCGCCACAACAGTTTTCGGCGTCGACCGACCCGGTGGTGTTCCCGTCCGTACGGGCCATTACGCACGGTCACGGCCGGCGGATAGAAAGTCGTCCTGAACGACGATCAACCCCCGTGAGGACGACGATGCGCAAACTTCTGCTGACCGCTGCCGCTGCCGTGACCGCGTTCGCCGCGATGCCGGCGATGGGCGCCCAAGCCGCCACCAAGGTCGAGTCGGTGATCGGCACCGGCACCCTCGGGCAGTTCGGCACCCCGACCGCCTACCTGGCGGCGGCCGGCAACCAGCGCGGCCAGCTCGGCGCGTTCACCATCACCTACCCGGACGGCACCTACGCGACGGGCATGTCGAGCTGTCTCGTGGTCGACAGCAAGACCGCGTACCTGACCGGCAAGATCGTGCTCTCCGGCGGGCCTCGCCGCGAGAGCAACAGCTGGCAGCGCGGCAACTACGTGGTCATCGGCGTCCAGGACAACGGCGACGGCACCGTCGTGGCGGACAAGCTGAACTTCTCGACCGGCACCGTTGCCGACCCGGGCTGCGGCCCCAACGCGGCCGCGAGCCCCGACTTCTTCATCGTGAAGGGCAACTACCGGGTCACCGACGCCGGCTGAGGTCAGAAGCGAGCCGCCCGGATCATCGCCGGGCGGCTGCTTCCAGGCGGCTGGTTCAGCAGATGCTGATCCATTCCGTCGCGTACAAGATTTCGTTGGGGATGCCGAACCTGCCGTTTCCGTACGACGCGATCTCCGCTTCCGCCGCGTTGTAGAGCCGCACCCTCGCGCCGCCGTATTGGTTGTTCACGAGTGCGCCCGCGTTGATGAAGTCGTAGACCTTCCGCCATCCGCATTTGAACATGGCGAAGCCGGAATGCGTTCCGTCGCCATCTCCCACGGTGATGCACGCGTACCCATTGAGGTCTTCGGTCTGGCAGAGATCCAGGAAGCGCTTGCGGGCTTCCGCGGAGTCCAGCGCAACCTTGGTCTCGTTGGAGTAGAGCGGAACGACCCGAGGGTTCCAGGCCGCGGCTGCCACAACGTCCGGTGCGGCCCTTGCCGACGTCGGCGAGGTGGCGATCACGGTCGGCACCGCCAGTACCAGGCCGATGAATGCTACGAACGCCCTGAGCATGCTGTGAGTTCGCACGAGTCCTCCTGATTGTCAGCGACTGTGGAAGACAATCAGAAACCCGCTTCACATCGGCTTCAGCCGGCGAAACGGCCGGCGGCGACGAAGACGCAGACCAGGAAAATCGTGACGGTTATCGCGATGTTCTTCGGTTCGCGCAGCAGGATGTGGGTCGTCATCGCGCCGAGCATGACTATCGCCAGGCCGACCGCGGCGATCGGTGTGAGTATCGGGGCGATGCCGGTCAGCCAGGGCAGGATCAGCCCGAGCACCCCGAGCAGCTCGCTCGCCGCGATGAGGCGGATCGCCGGGGTCGGGAAGAACTGCACTCCGGTCTGCCCGCGGGCCACCAGGTCGTCCTTCGGCAGGGTCGACTTCATGATCCCGGAGGTGGTGAACACCACCGCGAGCAGGATCTGGGCGCACCACAATGCGACGTTCATGCGAATCACCCCTGATAACCGGTGGCGTGGCCGATGACGCGGTCCATCAACCGATCCGTCAGGACGCGGTGCAGGAGCAGGAGACGCTTCGCGCCGGCGCCGACCGGATAGCGGACTCGGGGACGGCGGCTGGTCAGCGCATGCGCGACGGCGCCGGCGACGACGTCGGGCGGGGAACCGGCGGTCGCCTCCCGGCTGATCCGGGTGGCCATCGCCGCGAGCTGCCGACCGTACGTGTCCCGGCCGTCCCCCGGCAGCCGCCGGAGCCAGTCATCGGTGTCCCGTTTCAGCTTCGCCGGCATCGAGCTGGCGATGAATCCCGGCTCGATGACCGACACGTGGACGCCCAGCGGGCCCAGTTCCAGGCGGAGGCTGTCGCTGAGCCCTTCGAGGCCGTGTTTGGCCGCCGCGTAGCAGCCCATCAACGGCGTGCCCACCCGTCCGCCGACCGAACTGACGTTGACGATCCGCCCGTGCGCGCTCCGCAGCATCGGCAGGAACGCCTGGATGACGGCGAGATGGCCGGTGAGGTTGACCTCGAGCTGGCGCCGGAACACGTCCAGCGGCAGATGTTCGGCCGGGCACGGGACGGTCGTCCCGGCGTTGTTGACCAGACCGGCCAGTCCCTCCCCGCCCACCTGCCCGGCCACCAGGTCCCGGGCCGCGCCGATCGACTCGGCATCGGTGACGTCGACGACTATCGGTGTGAGCCGGTCGGAGGCGACCGAGCACAGCGCGGCGCCGTCCTGCGGTCGTCGCACACCCGCGTACACCCGCATACCCATGGCGTCGAGAGCCAGCGCGCACGCCCGGCCGATTCCGGACGACGTACCGGTGATCACCACTGCTCGCATGATGCCCTCCCATCGTTGTGTCGACCCCTCCGACGAGATCCACCCGGCGCTTGTGACAGCGGCGTGTTTTGATGCGGGTATGGCCGACCTCGCGACCAGCTACTCCCAGCTGCGGCCCTTGATGTTCGCCATCGCCTACCGGATGGTGGGCAGCGTCGCCGACGCGGAGGACATCACCCAGGAGGCGTTGCTGCGCATGCATCGCGACACCACGGTGGTCGACACGCCCGACGCGTATGCGACGACCGTCACCACCCGGCTCGCGATCGATCACCTCCGTTCCGCCCGTGTCCGGCGCGAGAGATACGTGGGTACGTGGCTTCCCGAGCCCCTGCTCGGAGTGGACGACTCCGGCGACCCGGCCGTGCGGACCGAGCTGAACGAGAGCCTCTCGCTGGCGTTCATGGCCACGATGGAGCGGCTCTCCCCGGTCGAGCGGGCGGTGTTCCTGCTCCGCGAGGTCTTCGCCTACGACTACGACATGATCGCCACCGTCGTCGGCAAGACCGGGTCGAACTGCCGCCAGATCCTGGCCCGGTCCCGTGCGCACCTCGACGCCGGCCTTCCCCGTTTCGAGGTTCCGCGCGCACGCCGGGACGAGCTCGCGCGCCGGTTCTTCGCCGCCTGCCACGCCGGCGACCTGGCCGAGCTGGAAGCGCTGCTGGCCCGCGACGTCCGGTTCCACGCCGACGGCAACGGCAAGCCGCCCGCCGTCACCCAACCGGTCATTGGCCGGGACCGGGTGGCCCGGTTCCTCCTCGGTTTGTTCCGCCTCGCCGAGAGGGACAATCTTCTGGTACGACCGCAGTACGTCAACGGGCAGCCCGGCGCCTGCGTCCTCGACGAGAACGCCCAGCTGCGCGCGGTGTTCGCCCTTCAGGTCGCCGATACCGACGGTGAACCCCGGATCGAGACCATCCACACCGTCATCAACCCCGACAAACTACGTCATCTGGCGATGCGCTGATCATTCTGACTGGGTGATGCGGCGCCGGTTGCCGGGCTGCCATGCTCGTCGATTGGTGCTTGCAACTGTGCAGTCACCGAACGCGCCGGGCGGTGGCCATGTCACATGCAATGCCGGAGCCGGCTCTTCGCGGCCGGCGCAGCGAATGCGAGCTGCTGCGCCAGATGCTGACCGACGCCCGGGCGGGCAGCAGTCAGGTCGTCGTGCTGCGCGGTGATCCCGGCTCCGGCAAGACCGCGTTGCTCGGCTACCTCTCGGGACACCTGGCCGACTGGCAGCACCTGGTGGCGGTGGGCGTCGAGTCGGAGATGGAGCTCGCCTACAGCGGCCTGCATCAGCTGTGCTTCCCCGTACTGGATCGCCTCGATCGGCTGCCGCGGCCGCAACGCGACGCCCTCGCTGTCGTGTTCGGCCTGAGCTCGGGGGCGCCGCCCGATCGGTTCCTGGTCGCGCTGGCCACCCTGACCCTGCTGGATCAGGTGGCCGAGGACGAGCCGCTGGCCTGCGTGGTCGACGACGCGCAATGGTTGGACCAAGCGTCGGCGCAGGTCCTCGCGTTCGTCGCGCGGCGCCTGCTCGCCGAGCCGATCGCCCTGGTCTGCGCGGCCCGGACCGGCGTCGGGGACACGGTGCTCTCCGGACTGCCGGCGTTGCCGGTCGGCGGTCTGGGCGCCGACGATGCCCGGGCGTTGCTGATGACCAACGTGACCGGTCCGATCGACGCCGAGATCGTCGATCAGATCGTGGCCGAGAGTCACGGCAACCCGCTCGCCCTGCTCGAGCTGCCGCATACCTGGACAAGTCAGGATCTCGCCGGTGGGTACGGCCTCCCGGACAGCCACCCGGTGTCGAGCAAGGTCGAGCAGAGCTACGTCCAGCGGGTCGCCGCACTGCCGCCGGAGACCCAGCAGCTCCTGTTGATCGCGGCCGCCGAACCGCTCGGCGATCCACGCCTGCTGGCGGCGGCCGCCGCCCGGTTCGGCATCGACCTGGACGCGGCCGGGCCCGCGGTCGCGGCCGGCCTGCTCCGCCTGAACGCCCGGGTGGAGTTCGCCCACCCGCTGGTGCGATCGGCGACGTACCGGTCGGCCGCGCCCGATCAGCGTCAGCGGGCGCACCGCGCGCTGGCCGAGGCGACCGATCCGAGCACCGATCCGGACCGCCGCGCGTGGCACCGGGCCCGGGCCACCAAGGCGGCCAGCGAGGACGTGGCCGCGGAACTCGAACGGTCGGCCGGCCGGGCCCAGTCGCGAGGTGGTTTCGCCGCCGCCGGCGCGTTCCTGTCCCGGGCGGCCGAGTTGACCCCGGACCCGGCCCGGCGCAGCGGCCGGGCGCTGGGCGCGGCCTTCGCCAACGTGCAGGCGGGCGCGTTCGACACCGCGCGCAGGATGCTCACGCTGGCCACCGACGGTGTGGTCGACGAGCTCCAGCGGGCGCAGAGCGATCTGTTGCGCGCCCAGCTCGCCTTCGCGTCCAGCCGTGGCACGGAAGCGCCGCCGCTGCTGCTGACGGCCGCGCGACGGCTCGAACCACTCGATGAGCGCCTGGCTCGCGAAACCTATCTGGACGCGTTGGCGGCCGCGTTGTTCGGTGCCCGGCTGAACGAGAGCCTGGGCCTGCCCGAGATCGCCGAGGCCGCCCGGAACGCTGCCGGGCGGATCGGGCCCGAGCCCAGCCCGGCCGATCTGCTGCTCCAGGGGTTGATCGCGCTGGCCGACGACTACGCCACGGCGGTTCCCGCCTCCCGCGATGCCGTGCGGCGGATGTCGGCCGGCTGGACGCCGCCCCCGGATCAGCTGCGCCGCTTGTGGCTGGGCTGCGTCGTCGCGATCGAGATGTGGGACGACGAGGGGGCGTACGTCCTCTCCCGGCACCACGTCGAGATCGCCCGCCGGGCCGGGGCGCTGAGCGAGGTGGCCTTGGCCCTCAGCTCCCAGACACCGGTGCTCGTGTTCTGCGGCGAGCTGACCGCCGCGGCGGCGGCCGTCGCGGAGACCGAGTCGGTGGAAGAGGCAACCGGCATCGCCGCGGCCCCGTACGGCGCGTTGATCGTGGCCGCGTGGCAGGGCCGCGGCGGTCACGCCGACCGCCTCATCGCGCGGACCCGCGAGGAGGCGACCGCCCGCGGCGAGGGCATCGGGGTGGCCATCTGCGCATACACCACGGCGGTGCTGGGCAACAGCAGCGGCCGGTATCACGACGCGCTCTCCGCCGCCGGCGACGCGGCTGCCTACCGCGAGGTCGTCGTCGAGAACTGGGCCCTCCCCGAGTTGATCGAAGCCGCGTCCCGCGTGGGCGAGACCGAGCTGGCGAATCGGAGCCTGGCCCGCCTGACGGAGAAGACCCAGGCAACTCACACGGACTGGGCGCTCGGGGTGGAGGCACGCTCGCGCGCCCTGCTGAGCGACGGCGGGCGGGCGGAGAGCCTCTACCGCAGCTCGATCGACTGCCTGAGCCGGACCAGGATGCGCGGCGATCTGGCGCGAGCCCATCTGCTGTACGGGGAATGGCTGCGGCGGGCGAGCCGCCGCGTCGACGCACGCCGTGAGCTGGAGATCGCGTACGAGATGTTCAGCGCGATGGACATGAAGCTGTTCGCCGAACGGGCCCGCCACGAGTTGTCGGCGACCGGAGCGACCGTACGCAAGCGGGGTTTTGAAGAACCCACCGAGCTGACGCCCCAGGAGTCGCAGATCGCGCATCTGGCGGCCGAAGGGCGAACGAATTCCGAGATCGGGGCGCAACTGTTCATCAGCAGCCGCACCGTCGAATGGCACCTGCGGAAGATCTACACGAAGCTCGGCATCAGCTCGCGCCGGTACCTCCACACCGTGCTCGCCGACTAGCTCAGGTCGAGGATCGCCCCGGTCACCGCGGGATCGACCATGAGCTGCACCGCGCGTGCCGCCACGTGGCCGAGCTGATCGTCCGCGGGCGTGCAGGTGATCAGATTGACCCGGACGGGAGCCGCCTCGACCGCGAGGTTCGCCACGATCGCGGGCAGCGCGACCGCGGCCACGGCGGCGAGCATCTGGCCGTCGCCGGGTCGCCGCGCCGGAGACCTCGCGATGAACATCAGCGAGCCGCAGTCGCGCATCTCCTGCTGGGCGTAACGGGCGATGCAGATCGGCAGCAGGAACTGGTCGAGCGCACCGTACGCCCGCGCGAGATCGATCTCGCTGAACAACACATGGTCGACATGGCCGGGCAGCCCGTCGAGAAACGCCCGGAGCTGATCGACATCGGACTCGTCGAAGGCCGCGGTCGCCTCGACGCCGATCTCGTCCGCCAGGTCTTCGAGCGGCCCCGCACGGCGATCGGTGAGGATCAGCTGGGCGCCCTCGCCCTTCGCCCGGCGGGCGGTCGCGAGGCCGGCGCCGGTACAGGTACCGATGATCAGCACTGTTTGACCCAACAGCCTCGATGACTGCGTGACGGACCGTGACGACTCGCCGGACACGATCGATCTATCATTCCTCGGCCGCGAGGACCGACACCAGGGCTTGCCCCAGGTCGATCTCCGCGTCGCGGGTCTGCAGGCCACGCTGCAACGCGGCGCCGATCAATCGCTGTGCTGCCGGCTCGGCGGCGCCCTGACCGAAGAGGTCGGAGTCGCGGCGGAAGTCCTCCGGTGGCGCGAGCTGGTCGGCGGGCAGCGCGCGGCCACGGCCCATCAGCCGGGTGAGGTGTTGCGTGGCGCCGCCGCCGGGTAGCAGGCCGAACGCCGCCTCGGCGCGGTACTCCGCGATCCGGGTCAGGTCGACATGCGAGATGAAAAAGTCGGGATCGCCGCTGGTGAAGACCAGCACGCGGATCGCCTCGTCGGCCTCGGCGCGCTGGATCAGCGAGACGAAATCGCGTACGAGTTCCGGGCCCAGGGGATTCATGGGCGGCGCCTTGATCTCGGCGAAGAGGACGGCGCCCTCGACCCGTACGGCAATGGTCTCCAGATCGAAGCCGGCCATGGTCACGCCTCGGTGCCGTATCCGGCCGCGGTGAGCATGCGGCGCAGCTCGACGACTGTCGGCAGGTCGACGTCCTTGTGCGTGGGTGTTTCGAGGACGAGAGACTGCGTTCCGACCGTGACCGCGACCTTGCCGTCGCCGTGGTCGGTGACGGAACCGACGGCGCGTAGCAAGGAGAGCGCGTCGTGCCACTCGATGTTGTGGCCGCCCGTGTGCTGGAGGATCTTCCGCAGCGTGGTGCGGTGGTGGCTGTCGAGATGAGCCATCGCTCTACTCCTTCCGGTCGGCTGTGAACGTACGGTTTGCGGCGCCGCGGTCGCGCCCGTGCAAACCCTGGTCCGCAGGCCCGTGGGACGGGACCAGTGGCTTGCCGGGCGCGAACGACCCCGGAAGCCGCGCAGGCTACGGAGATGCTTTCGATCGATGTCCTCAACAGCGGCTACAAGCCGATCCCGCCCGGCCCCGGCTGGGACGTGCGCCGCCCGGCCACCTGGCCGGCGAGCACCTCGACGCTGATCGCCGGCGAGCGCGACGCGATCCTCGTCGACGCGCTGGCGACCACCGCCGAAGGCAACCGGCTGGTGACCTGGTTGCGACAGTCCGGCAAGCGACTGCGGGCGATCGTCGTGACCCACGGCCATTTCGACCACTTCTTCGGCGCCGGGCCGCTGCTCGACGCGTACCCCGAAAGCCGTTTGATCGCCTGTGACCGGCAGGTCGTCGACGAGGCCCGGGGCCAGACCTCGCCGGCGGCCATGCAGCGATGGAACGCCTTCTTCGCCGGCCAACTCCCGGCCTCGCCGCCGGTGCCCTCCTGGAGTGGCGCCGGCGACCTCGACGTCGAGGACAGCCCGATCCAGCTGCGGGCCATCGGCGGCGCCGACGGCGTCCTCGCGACCATCGCGTACGTGCCGGAGCTGCGCGCCGTGTGCTCCGGCGACATCGCGTACAACAACATCCACATGTGGCTGTGGAACTCGACCCCGGAGTCCCGTAAAGCGTGGCTGGCATCGCTGGACGCGATCGCGGCCTTCCAACCCGCCACGATCGTGACCGGCCACAAGGACCCGGACGCCCCGGACGACGACGCCGGCCGCGTGCTCGATCAGTCTCGCCGCTACCTCGAGGACTTCGACCAGGCCGTGGCCAACTCCGGCACCCCGCAGGAGCTGATCGACCGCATGCTGGCGAGATATCCCGCGTACGGCAACCGGCACACCCTCTGGGCCGCGGCGTACAGCCAATTCGCCTGACGGACTTCATCCTCGCGGGGTGAAGCTACGGCCTTCCGAGGACCCGACGATGACCTGAGCCCACATCGAAAGGAGCATCATGAGCCAGCCGACGACCGACGCCTTACCGATCGTGCTGATCCACGGGCTGTGGATGACCGCCCGGAGCTGGGACCGCTGGGTCGAGCACTACCGGGCGAAGGGACACGAGGTCATCGTGCCGACATACCCCGGATTCGAGATCGAGGTGGAAGGGCTGCGGGAGAAGCCCGAGATCATCGCCGAGGCCACCGTCCCGGCGACGGTCGACCATCTCACCCAGGTGATCGAGAGCCTGGACCGTCCGCCGATCATCATGGGTCACTCCTTCGGCGGGACCTTCACCCAGATCCTGATCAACCACGGCCTGGGCGCCGCCGGGGTGACGATCGACTCAGCGCCGCCCGAGGGCGTACGGGTGAACCCGCCGTCCCAGATCAGATCCCTGTTCCCGGTGCTCAAGAACCCGGCCAACCGGCACCGCGCGGTGGGCTTCACCAAGGAGCAGTTCCACTACGCCTTCGCCAACACGGTCAGCCGCGAGGAATCCGACGCGGCCTACGACCGCCTGCACATCCCGGCGCCCGGCAGCTGGGTGTGGTCCTACGGCCTGATCGCCAACTGGAAGCCCGGCCATCAGGAGACCTGGGTCGACTACGACCTGGACGACCGAGCTCCGCTGCTGTTCATCGCCGGCGGCCAGGACCACCTGATGCCACCCGCGGTGATCCGCTCGAACGCGAAGAAGTACCACAACTCCGAGGCGACAACCGACTTCTACGAGTTCCCTGAGCGCTCCCACTTCACCGGGGTCGAGCCCGGCTGGGAACAGGTCGCCGACTACGCGCTCGAGTGGGCGACGAGCCACGCCCGGACGTGACGGCAGGGAGCCGCTGGCGAGCCGCACTGGCGTAGTGGCGGATTCGAGCCAGCCGGGTCGGCGGGACCCTCATCGGGACACCAATTTCCGAAGGGGGTTTCGATGTTCACTCGCAAACTGGCTGGTCGCGGCGCGTTTCTGATCGGGCCCGTCCTGCTTCTCGCGGGGCTCGCCTCGCTCGGCACGGGCGGGTCCGCAAGCGCCGAGTCGCGGGCCAAACAGCGTCCGACCATCGTGCTCGTGCACGGCGACTGGGCCGATGCGTCGTCCTGGAACTCCGTGATCAAGCGCCTGATGGGAAGGGGCCAGACGGTGGTCGCTCCGCCCAACCTGCTGCGCGGGCCGGTCACCGACGCCGCATATCTCAGGAGCTACCTGCAGACGATCTCCGGTCCGATCGTCCTGGTGGCCCATTCGTACGGCGGGTTCGTGATCACCAACGCGGCCACGGGCAATCCGAACGTCAAGGCACTCGTCTACATCGACGCGTTCGTGCCCGACGAGGGCGAGTCAGCCGGCGTCCTGGTCGGAACGTCGGGCTCCTGCGTGACCGAGAGCGGCTTCAACCAGGTGCCCTACGACGGCGGCGTGGATCTCTACCTGCGCTGGGAGGCGAACCCGCCGTACCCGGGCTACATCAACTGCTTCGCCAACGGCGTCGAGCCGAAGGAGGCGCGGATCCTGCACGCCACGCAGCGACCCGCCGCCGTCAACCAGTTCACCGAGGTCTCCGGGCCGCCGGCGTGGAAGACGATTCCGTCGTGGTCGCTGATCGGGACGCAGGACAACGTGATCCCACGGGCCCTGCAGGAGAAGATGTCCACCCGGGCCGGCGCTCGCATCACCCGGGTCACCGCCGGCCACCTGACGCTCATCACGCGTCCCGACGACGTCACCAGGATGATCCTCGCCGCTGCGGACGCGACGACGTGATCAGCCGGTTCGGGGTTGCCGCCATCGTCCGGGCCGCTTCCGGACGATGGCGGCGACGCCGGTCAGAACCGGCTCTGCGGCAGCCGGATCAGCTGACCGCGCGAGGTGATCTCGAGCTTGGTGAAGACCTTGCCCAGGTGGTACTGCACCGTTCGAGGGCTGATGAACAGCTGGGCGCCGATCTCGGGGTTGGACAGGCCGTCGCGCGCCAGCCGTGCGATCTGCCCTTCCTGCGGCGTGAGCGCGTCGCGGGTCTCCACGCTGCGCTTGCGGGCGGTCGCGCCGGTGCTCAGCAGTTCGCGGCGCGCGCGCTCCGCGAACGCCTGCGCGCCGGCGCCGTCGAAAATCTCGTACGCGGCGGTCAGGTGCTCGCGAGCCTCGGTCCGGCGGTTCTCGCGGCGCAGCCACTCGCCGTACACCAGATGCGCGCGGGCGAGGTGGATGGCAACCCGGGTGCGCGCGAGCCGTTCGATCGCCTCGCGATAGCAGGACTCGGCGGCCTTGCCGTCGCGCAACAGGGCGGCCGACCAGGCGCCGGCCCCGAGCGCCCAGTCGGTGCCGGCCGCGCTCGTGCGTTCCTCCAGACGTCGCAGGGCCGCGGCGGCTTCCTCATGGGCGCCGCTGCGCGCCCCCGCCTCGATCAACTCGACCAGGGCGAACCCGGTGATGCCCAAGTCGTCGTACTCGCAGGCCGATCGCGCGCTCGCCAGCGCCTCCTCATACCGGCCGAGGCCGTTGGAGAGCACCGCGGACGCGTAACCGAACCCACCGGCGGCGCGCCCCTCGCCGCGCGCGATGGCGTTGCGATAGCCCCGGTCCATCTCGTCCTGCGCCGTCTCGGCGCCGCGCCACGCCGCCAGCAGCAGCGAGGCATACCGCGCCGGGGCGTTGCCGGTGGCCTCGGTGATCGCATCGGCCTCCTCGGCCAGCGACGAGGCCGCCGCGAACTCGCCGGCGTGCAGGTGGACGGCGGCGCGGTGCCCCAGCGCCGCCGGCAGGGCGAGCAGCGCGCCGGCCTCGCGCGCCCGCCGGACGGCCCGGGTGGCCAGCTCATGCCACGCGTCGTCGTCCCACAGATCGCCGGCGACGATCCAGGGCAGCGAGAACCACCGCATCGCGTGCTGGTCGCCGCCGAGCTCCCGCCCGAACGCCTCCAGGGCCGCCCGCAACGGCGCCGTGCCGGCGACGTAGCCCCGCGTGTACCGGGTCAGCAGGCCGTCGAGGAGAAGGTCGATCGGTCGTGGCGCCGGCCCGGCCGCAGGGGCGTCCCGGGCCGCCGCGGCGACCTCGTGCGGCCCGGCTTCGTTGAGACGGCCGGCGTGGATCGCGGCTTCGAGAGCCTCCAGGTATGTCTCGCGCCCGTGCGCGCTGTCGAGCGGCGCGAGCCGTTCGGCGGCGGCGAGCAGCAGAGGCGGGGCGTCGGTGCCGCGCCGGAGAGCGAAGACGATCTGGGCGCGTACGCGGATGAGCTGCGCGCGCTGAGTCTCGTCCAGCGGGCACAGCCCCGCCAGCGACAGGAGCTTGTGCGCGGCCTCGGGCGCCCCCGACTCGGAGGTGGCCGTCGCGGCGATGAGCGCGCGCCGGCCACGCTCCGCCGGGTCCGGGGTCAGCTCCGCCGCCCGTTCGAGGAACGCGGCCGCCGCGGCGATGCCGCCGCGATGGGCCGCCCGCCCCGCCGAGAGCTCCAGCTCCGCGGCGACCCCCTCGTCCGGGACAGTCGTCGCGTGCCCACGGTGCCAGGCGCGGCGGTCCGGGTCAGTGTCCGGATCGGTGGCGGCGGCGAGCGCCCGGTGCGCCTGCTCCCGTTCGGGCAGGGTGGCGGTTCCGTAGATCGCCGAGCGCACCAGCGGGTGGCGGAACCGCACCCGGCCCCGCAGATCGATCAGCCCTGCCGACTGCGCCGGCGCCGCGGCGCCCGCGTCGAGTCCGAGCCGGCCGGCTGCGCGCCAGAGCAGCGACACGTCACCGACCGGTTCGGCCGCCGCGACCAGCAGCAGCCGTCGAGTCTCCGCCGGGAGCGCGTCGAGCCGCCGCAGGAAGCTCTGCTCGATCCGGTTCGCCAGCGGCGTCGCGTCGAGGACCCCGAACCCGCCGGCGAGCTCGGTCGGCGTCAAACCTCGGGGCAGCTCGAGCAGGGCGAGCGGGTTGCCGCGCGACTCGGCGACGATGCGGTCCCGCACGTGCTCGTCGAGGCGGCCGGGGAGAGCCGCGTCGAGAAGCGCCCGGGAGTCGCTGTCCCCCAGCCCGCCCAGCGCGAGCTCGGGCAGGCCCTTCAGTTCCGGGACGTTCGCCGGCTCCCGGACCGCGAACACCAGCCCGACCGGGTCCGCGAACAGGCGGCGTGCGACGAACGCGAGAGTCAGCGCCGAGGCCTTGTCCAGCCACTGCGCGTCGTCGATCACCCAGAGCAGCGGCTTGTCCTCGGCGGCCGCGGAGAGCAGGCCCAGCACCGCGAGGCTCACCACGAAGCGATCCGGGACGGAAGCCGCGCTCAGCCCGAAGGCCGCCGCGAGCGCGTCCCGCTGCGGGCCGGGCAGCCGGTCGCGGAGATCGAGCAACCGGGCGCACAGCTGATGCAGGCCCGCGTACGCGAGCTCCGTCTCGTACTCATGGCCCGCCGCCTGCGCGACGCGACAACCGGAGGCGTTGTGCACCAGATAGTCCAGCAGCGCCGACTTGCCGACCCCGGCTTCGCCGCGCAGGACCAGCAACTGGCTCCGACCCGACCGCACGCTCGCCATCAGTCGATCCAGCGCCTCGCGCTCGTCGCGTCGATCGTGCAGCGCAGGGCTCGTCGACATCGTTCCGAACGCTATGCGGGCCTTCCGATCACGTCAATCGCCTTGCTCCCATCGCCTGTGGTGACTGGCGACACAGGCCGGCGTCCGGCGGCGATTCTCGGGTCAGGTCACGGAAAGGGGGATGATCACCGTGGTTGCCAGCGCAAGTGGACTCGTCGAGCCGCTCGACCGGGCGCCCGCCGAATTCGAGAGCGTCCGTTCCCGGCTGTTCGGCATCGCCCATCGGATCGTGGGTTGTGCGGCGGACGCCGAGGACGTCGTCCAGGACGCATGGATCCGCTGGCAGACCGCGGACCGGGCGGCGGTCCGGTCGCCCACCGCGTTTCTCGTCACCGCCACGCGGCGGCTCGCGCTCAACACAGTCACCTCGGCCCACGCGCGTCGCGAGGTGTGCGCCGGCGGATGGCTGCCGGACCTCTGTGTCGCTGCAGATCCGGAGCCGGACGGCGGCGAGGCGCTCAAGGTCGCGATCCAGTTGTTGATGGAACAGCTCTCCGCCGTCGAATGTGCCGTCTACGTGCTGTACGAGACGTTCGGATACCCGTTCCGCGAGATCGCCGGGGTGCTCGAGCTCAGCGAAGTAAACGCACGGCAGCTGGCGCACCGGGCGCGGAGGCACCTGCGGGAAGGGCGCCACCAGCCGGTCGATCCCGCGGAGCGAGATCGGCTTCTCAGGGCGTTTGTCCGCGCGGCGCGTGGCGGCGACATGCCGGGTCTGGTCGACCATCTTTCCCAGCGCATATTCTCTTGCACGGAACGATAAGTGGGTTTCCGGCGCTCCATTCGCGAGAAATGGGCGGTAGTGAAATGTCCAGAAAGTTCCCCGAAACAACGACATGGAAGCCGCCGCTGCCGACTGCGGCCGACCTCGTCCGCCAAATCGGAGCCGTCGTCGCCGACCTGCCGAAGTTCGTCGTCGCCCCGCTGCGACGGCGCCGGCATCAGACCTGGGGCGCCAACCCGGCGGAGGTCGCCGCGCCGATGCCTGGGGACGGCCTGCTGCCGCGCGCGCAGTACCGCAGCACCCGGGCCATCACGATCGCCGCGCCGCCCGAGCGGGTGTGGCCGTGGCTCGTCCAGGTCGGGTGCGGCCGCGCCGGCTGGTACGCCAGCGACCTGCTGGACAACTTCGCCCGCCCCAGCGTCCGGTACATCGTGCCCGAGCTGCAGCACATCGAGCCCGGCCAATGGCTGCCCTGGGTTATGAAACCGTCCGAGCGGCTGTCGTTCATCGTGGACAGCTTCGACGAGCCGCAGTGGCTGCTGTGGCGCAGCCGGGCACGCAGCTGGTGCTGGCGGCTGACGCCGCTGAACGGCGAGCAGACCCGGCTGGTGGCCCGGCTGAACACCTTCTATGACTGGCGGCGCCCCGGAACGGTGATCACGGTGGTGCTGATGGAGGTCGCCGACTACGCGATGATGCGGCGCATGCTGCGCGGGATCAAAGAGCGAGCGGAGATGCAGTGATGGCCGCATTCACGAAGGCTCATGCCCTCTACGTCCTGCGCCGCGTCTACGGGCCCGATCACGCCGCGGCCCTCGAGGAGCACCTGCCGGAGCGGATCGATCTCGACGACCCCAAGGATGTCGAGCTGCTGTTCAAGCTGGGCCTCACCCCGGACCGCCTGGCCAGCGAGCTCGGCGGCGAGCTCTGAGATCCGCGACGGTGTTCCGGTGGGCCGTAGCGGGGACCTGCGGCGTGCTCGCGGTGCTGCTCGCCGCGCCCCGACCTATCTGCAGAAGCTCACCGAGGACTCGCGGCAGGTACGCGAGATCACCGATCGGTACCACCTGACCGCCCGGCTGACCTCGGCCGTGAGCGCCCTGCCCGGCACGCTCGCCACCGGCGCCGTCGGGTTCTTCCAGCATTTCGTCGGCGCGGTCTCCTCCGCCTTCACCGTGCTCGTGCTGACCATCTACTTCATGGCCGACCTGCCGCGCCTGCGCCGCGGCGTGATGTGGCTGCTGCCGGAACGTCACCACGCCCGCGGCGCGTACGTGCTGGACGTCGTGGTCGACAAGTGATCGTCTCGCTGTTCACCGTCGGCCTGTGGCCACGGACCATCATCGTGGTGATCTTCTTCGCCCTCTACCAGCTGGCCGAGAACTATCTGCTGGTGCCGCGCGTCTTCCGCAACACCGTGGACATGCCGGCGGCGGCCGTGCTGCTCGTCGCGCTGACCGGCGGCACGCTGCTGGGCCTGGCCGGCGTCATCATGGCGATCCCGATCGCCGCCACAATCAAGGTCGTGCTGAGCCCGCCACCAGCGAAGGAGCCGGCGGCCAGGGACGGGACCAGGGCATCCACGGGTGCGACCCCGGCAACGGATCTCGACTCTGGACGCGGAAAGGAACCGAACGCGTCAAGGGGGGAATGATGGGCATGACGACACGGCGAACCGTCCTGAGGGGCTCGGCCGCGCTGGCCGTGGCGACGTCCGGGCTGGCCGCGCCGGGACGGGCGAGCGCCGGCGGCCGTACGAAAGCCAATGTTCTGCTGGTGCATGGGGCGTGGGTCGACGGATCCAGCTGGAACGCGGTCATCGCGATTCTGCAGCGCCAGGGGTACACCGTGGTCGCCGCGCAGCTGCCGATGACCTCGCTGACCGACGATGTGGCCTGGACCAGGCATGTGCTGGCCGAGCGGCTGCAGGGCCCCACCGTGCTGGCCGGGCACTCGTACGGCGGTGCGGTGATCTCCGGCGCGGCCACCGGCGTGCCGAACGTGGTCGGCCTGGTCTACGCCTCGGCTTTCGCGCCGGACGAGGGCGAGACCATCGGTGGCCTCAACGCACGGTTCCCGGCGCCGCCCGGGCTGGCGTTCGCCCAGCCCGACTCTCTCGGATTCCTATGGTTCGACCCGGCGGCGATCCCGGCCAACTTCGCGCCGGACATTCCGCTGGCGGACGCGCGGGTGCTCGCCGCGACGCAGAAGCCGATCGCCGCGCAGTGCTTCGGGGAGGCGGCCGGACCGCCGGCCTGGAAGACGCTGCCGTCGTGGGCCCTGGTCTCCACCCAGGACCGCATGATCAACCCGGACCTCGAGCGTTTCATGGCCAGGCGCAGCCATGCGACCACCATCGAGGTCCGATCCAGCCACGCGTCGCCGGCGTCCCACCCGGACAAGGTCGCCGGGCTGATCATCGCGGCGGCGCGCGCCGGGCGCTGACCAGCAGGGCGACGAGGTCCGCGGCCCGTTCCGGGTCGCACGGGCCGCCGGCCTCGATCGCCACTCCCACGACCGTGATCCGCCGGAGTCGCAGCTCGGCGGCGAGCGTCCGGGGCAGCTCCACATCGGCGAAGTTGACGACCGTGCCGCCGTCCCGCAGATCGCGCGCGGCCTGGCGGTGGACGAGCAGCGTCGCGGCGGTCGTCCGGCCGCCCACGGTGTGCACCACTATGTCGACGCCGCCGAACACGTACGACGTCTCCGCGAACAGCCGGGCCACGTCCCACTCGTCCGCGACGTCCGCGCGTACCGCCACCGCCTCCCCGCCGGCCCCGAGGATCTGGTCGACGACGTCCTCGGCCGTTCGCCGATCGTGCAGATAGTTGACGACGACCCGGTAGCCGCCGGCCGCAAGCCGGTGGACCGTCGCCTTGCCGATGCCGCGCGATCCTCCGGTGACGATCGCAACCCGCCGGTCGGCAGCCATGTGACCGAATGTCCCGCCTGACCGTCGCGCGTCACACCAGGGGTTCCCCCTGGTCCGATCCCGGTCCTATGTTGAGGAGCGTGCCCGCCTTCAGAGGTCGCACCCGGGAGCGCAACGCCTTGGACGACGCACTGGACACCGTGCGCGCCGGGACAGGTGGCGTGCTTGTGGTCCGCGGTGAGCCCGGCATCGGCAAGACCGCGCTGCTGCACTACGCCGCCCGGCAGGCGGCCGGCTGCCGGGTCATCCAGATCGCCGGCGTCCAGTCCGAGCTGGAGATGCCCCTCGCCGCGCTGCATCAGCTGTGCACGCCGCTGCTCCCCCACCTCACCGCGCTGCCGGAGCCGCAGGCGCAGGCGATCCGGGTGGCCTTCGGCCTGGCCGCCGGGAACGCGCCGGACCGGTTCGTGGTCGGACTGGCCGTGCTCGGCCTGCTGGCCGAGGCCGCCGCCGAGCGCCCGCTGGTGTGCTTCGTCGACGACGCGCAATGGCTGGACCAGCCCTCGTTCCAGGTTCTCGGCTTCGTCGCCCGTCGCCTGCTCGCCGAGCCGGTGCTGCTGCTGATCGGCGCCCGCGAGTCCGGCGACCACCTGGCCTTTCCCGGTCTGCCGACGCTCACCCTCTACGGGCTCACCGACAACGACGCCCGGGCGCTGCTGCGGGCGACCATCTCCGGGCAGCTCGACCCGCGGGTCCGCGACCGGATCGTGGCCGAGAGCCGGGGAAACCCCCTCGGCCTGCTGGAGCTGCCGAAGGACATGAGTCCCGCCGAGCTCGCGGGCGGGTTCGCCGTGCCGGCGTCGACCACCGTCTCCGACCACGTCCATGCCCGCTATCTGGGCCGGGTCCGCGCCCTCCCGGTATCGGCGCGGCACCTGTTGCTGCTCGCGGCGGCCGATCCCACCGGCGACGCGGCGCTGGTGTGGCGGGCCGCCTAGGCGCTGGGCATCGGGTTCGACGCCGCCGAGCTGACCGGCGCGGAGAACCTGCTGGAGATCGGCGCCGCGGTGCGGTTCCGTCATCCGCTGGTGCGGTCGGC
This sequence comes from Actinoplanes sp. CA-142083, assembly GCF_050942195.1. Taxonomy (NCBI): domain Bacteria; kingdom Bacillati; phylum Actinomycetota; class Actinomycetes; order Micromonosporales; family Micromonosporaceae; genus Actinoplanes; species Actinoplanes sp. CA-142083. Next base: position 3,123,771 of record NZ_CP192076.1, on the reverse strand, counting down.
GGCCTACCTCGCCGCGTCACCGGGCGATCGCCGGGCCATGCACCAGGCCCTGGCACAGGCCACCGATGCCCGGGCCGACCCGGAGAGGCGGGTGTGGCACCTCGCCGCCGCCACCGCGGAGCCCGACGAACAGCTCGCCCGCGAACTCGAGCGCACCGCCGAGACCGCGCAGACCCGCGCCGGGCTGGCCGCCTCGGCCGCCTTCCTCCAGCGGTCGCTCGCGCTGACCGCCGACCCGGCGCGCCGCGCCGACCGGGCCTACGCGGCGGCGCTGGCGCACCTGCAGGCCGGCGCGTTCGACGCGGCCCGCGCCGTTGCCGCGGAGGCGGCCGCCAATGCCGCCGACGACCTCCAACGTGCCCATGCCGAGCAGCTCACCGGGCAGATCGAGGCCGCGGCCAATCCCGGGCGCCACGCGCCCGTACTGCTGCTGCGGGCAGCTGCGCGGCTGGAGTCTCTGGACATACGGCTGGCCCGGGACACCTACCTGCAGGCCTGGTGGGCAGCGGTGCTCGCCGGACAGTTCGCGGCCACGGGCGGCGACCTGCGCACCGTCTGCCGGGCGGCGCTCGCCGCGCCCCACCCCACCGAGACCCGGCCCGCCGACCTGCTCCTCGACGGCCTCGCCACCACGATCATCAACGGGCGGGCGGCGGCCGCGCCGAGCCTGCGGCAAGCGGTCGAGCTGTTCCGTTCCGATCGCGTCACCGCCGACGACTGGCTCCAGTGGGGCCGCAGCGCGACCACCGCCGCCTTCGCCACCTGGGACGCCGACGGCTGGGCCGAGCTGAGCGCCCGCCAGGTGCGGCTCGCCCGCACGTCCGGCGCGCTCACCTCCCTGGTCCTCTCGCTCAACTACCACGGATTCATGACCACGCATTGTGGCGACCTCGAGGCCGCGGCCGCCGTGGTGGCCGAGCACGACGCCGTCAAGGAGGCGACCGGCGTCCGGATGGCCGCGTACGGCGCCCGGCTGCTCGCCGCATATCAGGGCCGCCCGATCGAGCTGACACCGCAGATGGCCGAGGTCGAACACGAACAGGTCGAACGCGGTGACGGCTATGCCTTGCAGATCGCCGCCCTGGCGGCCGCCGTCCTGGACAACGGCGCCGGCCGCTACCGCACCGCTTTCCACGCCGCCGACGAGGTGGCCGGGGCGGAAGACTCCTTCCTGGCCCCGTTCGCGCTCACCGAGCTGATCGAGGCCGCCGCCCGCAGCGACAACATGCCGGCGGCCAAGGACGCGCTGCATCGCCTGTCGGCCTACACCCTGGACACCTCCGACTGGGCCGCCGGCATCACGGCACGCTGCCAGGCGCTGCTCGGCGCCGGCGAGGAGGCCGAGCGCTGCTACGACGAGGCCATCGCACGTCTGTCCCGGACCCGGTTACGGCCGGACCTCGCCCGCACCCACCTGCTGTACGGAGAGTGGCTGCGCCGGGAAGGAAGGCGCCTCGACGCACGCCGTCAACTCCAGATCGCGTACGGGATGATCACCGCGATGGGCCTCGGCGCCTTCACCGACCGAGCCCGCCGCGAGCTGCGCGCCACCGGCGAGAAGGTCCGCAAGAAGCAGATCACCCTGGACAACGAGCTGACCCCGCAGGAGGAGCACATCGCCCGCCTGGCCCGCGACGGGCGCACCAACGCCGAGATCGGCGCCGAGCTGTTCGTCAGCGCCCGCACCGTCGAATGGCATCTGCGGAAAGTTTTCACCAAGCTCGGCGTCAGCTCACGCCGCGAGCTTCGCGACGCCCTGCACAACGGCGCCAGGGATTAGACCGGGATCTTCACGGGTGTGAGTGGCACGCCAGATCAGCGCGCGCCATGTTCTCTCAGCGGAGGCGGCGGACGCGCGGGGCACGCTGGGCTGGTATCGCGACGTGCGCGGCCGCTCGGATCGGCTCCAGCACCGTGAAGGTGGCGTACCCCTCGCCGAGCAGGCGGACATCGGTGCCCTCCGCAGCCGGCTCGCCCTGCTCGAGCGTGATCCGGGCGAAATCCGTCCCGTGGTCGGCGATCGCCATGCGCACCTGACCGAACGCGGCCAGCTCCGCACGGCGCAGGCCGGCGAGGTCGGCAACCGGCCGGTCCGGCACGTTGAGATTGCCGACCGTGCCCGGCTCGGCATCCGCCAGCCAGTCCTCCAGCAGGTCGGCGGCGACCTCGGCGGCAGTCGACCAATACAGCCGCGCGTCCTCGGTGACCGAGAAGGCCGCCCCGCCGCTGCCCACCTCGCCGGGCGCGATCACGTCAAGCGAGACGGCCAAAGCCCTTGCGTCGTAGTTCGCCGCCGTCAACGCCGCGCCGACCGTGCCGGAGTGCAACACGGCCCGGCCGGTGTTGGCGCCGCGGTTGATGCCGGACAACACGATCTCCGGCGGCTCGCCGAACGCGCCCAGCGACGCCAGCACGACGAGCAGCATCGGTCGAACCTGCAGCACTTGTCATGGCAATCTTCGCCTCAGGAGGCCGACCTGGCGAGTTCGTCGGCGTAGGCACGGGCGTCGATGGCGTCCAGAATGGCCAGCTCCGCGTTGTCCACGGCCCATGCGGCGAAGTCCAGGGCGTCGGCCGCGTCGGAGTCGGCGTTGTCGGCGTCGCGGACGGCGAGCTTGACGTCGCGCTGCCGCGACCGTTCCGCGATCTTGGCCCGTACGTCATCGACCCTTGCCGAGGCGTCATCCCTCATCTGGGCCCATTTGCTGCGGGCGTTGTCGGCAGCCAGCTCGGTCTGCTTCTGCGCGTTCTGCACGGCCCGTGCGATGTCGAGCTGGGCCTGGTCGATGCGCTTTCCGATCTGCTCGCGGGACTCGGTGGCGGCGGTCTGCGCTGCCGCCTTGGTTGCCGCGACGCGCTGCTGAAGTGCGTCGAGTCGCTCCGAGTAGTCCATCTCTCCTCCTTGTTGGAGTCGATCGGGTGCCGGCTTCGTTCGGCACAAGCGTGTCCGTATCGCCGGGCCGTCGCGCCCGTCACGACCCTGGTTCGGATACTGGCCGCCGGATGGCGCGTCTTCGCCGATCTGGAGGCCAGGGACGAGACCAGGGTCTTCACGGGTGTGAGTCGTCCCTGCTGGGAGCAGTCTTCGGCTGACCGCCACCACGCAACAACGCGTCCAGCGAGGAGGACCGATGAGCACTGCCCATCATCGCGCCGAGGACAAGCACCCCGAGCAGGGGCCATGGCTCGGCGGCGTTCGCGAAGGCTACGCGGACCTCGCCGAGGTGCGATTGCACTATGTCGAGGCAGGCGACGGACCACTGGTCGTCCTCTTGCACGGATTTCCCGAATTCTGGTACGGGTGGCGGCTGCAGATCAAAGCACTCGCCGTCGCGGGATTCCGGGTCGTCGCGCCCGACATGCGCGGATACAACCTGTCATCACGGCCGAAAGACGTCGGCGACTACGACCTCAAGAAGCTTGCCGACGACATCCGCGACCTGATCCACGAACGCGGCGCGCAGTCGGCGATGATCGCCGGCCACGACTGGGGCGGCAGCGTGGCCTGGGCCACCGCGATGAACCACCCCGACGTCGTCGACCGGCTGGCCATCCTCAACGCGGCGCACCCACGAAAGCTGTCGGAAGGGCTGCACCATCCCGGCCAGCTGAGGAAGTCGTGGTATTTCTTCTTCTTCGCGCTGCCCGACCTGCCGGACGCCGTCGTGCACGCCAACAACTGGCACTTCTTCCGGCATTTCCTGCACGACGCCCGCCCGCCGTACACCAAGGCGGACATGGACCACTACATCGAAGCTTGGTCACAGCCGGGCGCGGCCACCGGAATGATCAACTACTACCGCTCCTCCGTCCGCACCCCGGCCAAAGAGGCCGAAGCCGCGATTCATCCCATCAAAGCTCCCACGCTCGTCATCTGGGGACAGCGCGATGCGTACCTCGGGCAGGAACTGGCCGAGCCCCACCACGACGACGTTCCCGGCCTCGATCGTGTCGAGCGACTGTCCAATGCCTCGCACTGGGTCCACCACGACGACCCGCAAAACGTCAACCAACTGCTGATCGATTTCTTCGCGCCTGCACTATCCAGGTGACCTTCATGGGAATCGAGTCGGTCGCCGCGCCGGAGACCGTACGAGCGGGTGGACCCGAGTCCGTTGCCATGCCGGCGCTGCCCCGGTACGGAGCGAGCGCCACCGCGACTGCTGCCGTCGACATGCTGACGCGCGCGCTGGCGCTCGAACTTCGCGACCGCGACATCACCGTCAACGGGATATCCGTCGATGTCGAAGAGCCCAGCTCGGACGGCCGCGTCGACGTCATCGCCTACTTCCTGAGCGATGAGGGCCACGGCGTCACGGGCCATGTGATCCACCTGGATGACTCGCCTGCCGCCGGCGCGGGCCGCCTCGATTCCCTTGATTTGTGGAGATCGGCCCGCTAGCACCCCCGGGGTACGCCCAGGGCGTTCACGGGTTCGAACCAGTTGGGGGCAGCGCCAGGCATGGTGACCATGCCATCCGATTTCGTTCGCTACCCCGAGGAGAGAGGACGATGCCCGAATACCTCATCTCGCAAAACGACCCGCGTGGCGAGCGCGCCGAGCAGTTGGCGGCGCTGCGGGCGGCGCACACCTACGACATGGCGTACGGATTCCCGGTTGTCGCTTCCGCGCTGTACGCGTCACGGCCGGCCCGGTCCGGCGGTCAGGTCGTCGGAGCGGCCGGCTTCGATGCGGGACCACTGGGCGATGGGGCGTCCGTTCATCCGCCAGACCTCGGGGTTCCTGGCGTCGCCCCAGGGCTGGGGCCAGCCGTCGGGTGAGTCCTCCCACGTCTCCTGGCGTCCGTAGACGGTCATGTCCAGCAGCCCGTGGGTAGGTGCCATGATCTCGACGCCGCGTCCGCCGGTGTAGTACGTCTCGAACACCCGCTCGCCGTCGCGGACATAACAGACCAGGTGGTGACGCTGCCAGTCACGACCCTCGAGGAGTCGCGGCGCCGTCGTCTCGACCGAGTACCACGGCATGTCCAGGCCCAGGAAGTCCCGGTAACGAACGCTCTCCGGGTACGGGCCCTTGCAGAGGACGGCGTACGTGGCGTCGCGGGACTGGATGTAGGACAGCTCGCGGACCTGGCAGTTGAAGAAGGTGCAGCCCTCGCACTGCTGCGCGGCGGGCCGGTCGGGCCACCAGGCGTGAAAGTAGGCGATGAGCTGCTTGCGGCCGTCGAAGACGTCGAGAATCGTGATCGGTCCGCCGGGACCGATCACCTCGATGGTGGCGTCGACCTCCACCATCGGCAGCCGCCGCCGGGCCGCCGCGATCGCGTCCCCTTCGCGGGTGTGTGCCTTCTCCCTGACCCTTAGCGTGTCCAGCTCGGCCTGGAAGGTCGCCCGGTCGACGACCGCGGGCAGGCTCTGCGCATTGCCGGTCATGACTATCCCTTTCTCCCGGTGTTCCGGTCGCCGTTCTTGGCGCCCGAACCCTTATAGCAACTACTTGGTTGCTATTCAACCTATAGCAACCAGATAGTTGCGTCAATCGCGCATGGACATGTCGTGTGCGAAGCGGAGCCGTGTGCGCGCATCGACGCGGCGCTGCTCGCGTCGCAGCCATTCGCCGTCGCGTACCGGCCCAGCCCGTTGTAGCGCAGGGCGCTGCCCCAGTCGTTGACGAAGAACCAGAGCCCTTCACCACGGCGTCGCACGTCGTCCTGGCGCGCCTTGGTGAGCGCGACGGCTTCGGCGTCGTGGCCGCGCCAGTTGGCCACCGCGATCCGTCCGCGCAACATCAGTCGGCTACCGGTCGCCTCGGCCAAGGCTTCCGCCTCGGCGGAGACGAGCACCACACCCCCGTCAGATGGCGCCTTTCGCCGGCTCGCCGAACGGGTGTGGTGTCAGGACCTGCACGTCGAGCTTGGTGGTGAGCTTGCTGTCCAGGGCGGAGAGCAGGCCGGCCAGAGCCGGGCCCTTGGCGTGTGCGGCCCTGGCCTGCTCCGACTCGTACTTCTCGATCATCACGAGGCGATCGGCACCCTCGTGCAGCGCGTACACCTCGACTCCCTGCTCCTGATGCACTCGGGCGATCGCCTTCTCGAAGGCGGCGATCACCTCATCGCGATGCTCCGGAGCGGGTACGACGGTGACAACCAGGACGATGCTCATGCCGGCTTGTCTCCCTCCTGTCGCTGTCGCAGCTCGCCGATCGCGGTGCCAAGGTCGGTCTCGACGCCGTCGGGTTGCTGAAGGCCGTTCTTGAACAGCAGCTCCGCGAACGGCCGGTGCTGCGGACGGCCGGCAGTGGCGAAGTACGCCGTCAGGCCGGCCGCCAGCTCGTCGTCGGCCGGCAGGGTGGCCACGTCGACCAGCTCCTTGATGCCGGTAACGGCCACCTTGTCGAATGCCGCGATCCGGCGCGCGAAGGCGTCGACGAAGTCCTCGATCTCCGCGTCCGGGACAACGCGGTTCACGTACCCGTAGGCGGCGGCGAGCTCGGCGGGGATGTCGTCGCCGCCGAGCAGGATCTCCAGCGCGCGGCCCCGGCCGGCCAACCGGCCCAGCCGTGCCATCGGGCCGCCGCCCGGGACCGCGCCCACGCCGATTTCGAACTGGCCGAGGACGGCCTTGTCGGAAGCGAAGCGGATGTCGGTGGCCAGCACGAACTCGCTGCCGGCGCCCCGGGTGCGCCCGCGGATCTCGGAGATCGTGGCGACCGGGACCTTGCTGAGCCGGACGAAGTTGTCCAGGTACGGATGGAGGCCGGTCGGCCCCGGTCGCATCGCCGCCACCCGGCTCGCGTCGGACAGGAAGTCCCAGTGCGCCATGAAGTAGCCGGGTTTGTCGCTGCGGAACACGACCACGGTCAGGTCCGGGTCGCTCTCGATGCTCGCGATGAGCTCGGCGAGCTCGTCCACGGTGTCGGGGTCGAGCAGGTTGACCGGCCCGTTGTCGAAGGTCACCCGCCAGTACGACGGCGAGACCCGGTTGACTTGGAACTGTTCCACGGCGTGCCCCCTTGGAGCTGTCCGGTTACGAGCTCAGGAATGGGATGAGGGTGGCCAGCAGTCGCGCGGGCTGTTCCTCGGCGACGAAGTGCTTGCAGTCCTGCACAACGAAGGCCTGGACGTTGAGCGGCTGCTGAACGTCTTCCGGAATCCGGCCGGCAGATGCGGTGCCCCGGATACCGAACCCGGCCCCACCGGCGCGGCCGCCGATAATGGTGCGCCTCGACGCTTCGAATCCCCCCTCGTTCATCGGGGATCAGCCCTGCCACGTGCGGCCGGGCAGCCGCGTCGTGACCTCTTGCAGCAGCCAGCCGTTGCCGTCGGGGTCCGAGAAGGACGCGTACGTGAGGTAGGACCGCCGCTGCGGGTCGACGCCCGGTTGAAGGTTGCCGCCGTCGCGGTGGAACGGCTCGCTGACCTCGACGCCGCGGTTGGTCAGATCCTTGCGGGCCGCCTCGATGTCGTCGACGACCAGTTCCAGCCGCTGGAACGAGCCCGGCGCGGCGGTGGTGAGACCCTTGCCGAACGAGATCGAGCAGTTCGAGTGTGGTGGTGTGAACTGAACGGCTCGGACCTCGCCGAGGTCGAAGTCGGCGTCGAGCCGCCATCCGAGGCTCTGGTAGAAGCTCTTCGCCCGGTCGACGTCGGAGACCGGCAGTGTCACGACCTCGAGCTTCATGTCGTAGCCCAGATCCTGGCCGGTGTCGCTCATGGTGACCTCCTGTGGTCGCTTGGTATCGACCACAGTCTGTAAGCGCGCCGGGCCCGTCGCGCCCGTAGAAACCCCGGGTCAACCAGACTGGGCCAGGGCCCGGCGGATCTGCCGGCGGGACGTGACGCCTAGCTTGGCGAACACTTTGCTCAGGTGCCATTCGACGGTGCGCGAGCTGAGGAACAACTGGCCGGCGATCTCGACATTCGACGAGCCGTCGCCGGCAAGGCGGGCGAACGCGATCGTCACGGCACGCGAGGTCATCGACTCCCTGCGAGCTCGCGTCGAGTGATTCGCGGCTGGTCGAACCTCACAGGATCATGGCCCGGTCACGATGCCGACCACGATCATGACGATCAGGGCCACCACGCTCAGGGCCAGGCCGACGCCGGTGATCCGGCGCTGCAGAACCGGGTAGCGGCTGACCGGCTGATCCCACGCGGACCACGTCGTCGCACCGAGAAGTCCCAAGGTTCCTACGACCAAGATGATCATGCCGCCGCCTGACACCAGAGGATCGATGCCTTCACGTTGCACCGACGCCGCCGAGCCGGCAGGGCCTCGGAGGTGAACACTGAGCGAACGACGGCATGGCGACGGCGCGAGGCGGGCATCTACGCGAACAGGTGATACCGGCGCCGAAATGAGGTGTGCGATGACGGAACCAGCCAGCAGCGGCGGTCTCGTGGACCCTGAAACCGCTTTGCAGCGTGAAGTCGAGACTCTCGGGCAGCGTTTCCCCGAGGTGGATCGCGCCGAACTCGACGAACGTGTCCACACGGTCTACGAGCGGCTCAGCTCCGACGCGGCCGTGGACACCCATCTGGTCGCGATGACCGAGAAGCAGGTCACCGAGGAGCTACGCGAGGGCGGCGCCGACGTCCACGTCCGTGGTGAGGACGCCGGCTGACCGTCAGGCGGTCGTGACCAGTCGTTGTTCGACCAGTCGTACGGCGGCGGTCAGCCGGGGCGCGCGCAGACCCCGGTCCGCGCCCTGGATGATCAAGATCAGGAGGGATGGCCCTTCCCTCGGGCGGTGGCCGGCATTGAAAGCACGTTCAGGATCGAGGCCGGCTCGTCGAGCGGGAGCAGTTCCACGGTGATCGCGCCCTGACACCGTCGGTATCGGATAAGGCCTATCGAGGTCCGGTGTTCCGACAGGATGGTTCCGGCCACGCGGTGTGGTCTCGCGCTGTTCACGACGCATCGATCCGTTCGGACCGGTGCCGGCGATTACAAATTCGGCAACGCATCGCAACTCTCCTCGTACGGCGGAATCGGCCACGATTGTGGCGCGCCGCCTCGGTCCTCGAAAAACGTTTCGGCCGAGCCCGAAAATTGGATCTGGCACAGGTGAGAAGTTTCAGGAAGCGGTGTCAGGGGCAGGGCTCTCGGGTACGGAGACTTGGCGTGACTGTCAGGGGGACGGCATGCTGCGAATCCTGTTCACCCCCGGCGACCTCGCGTCGACGCGGTTCCTGCCCGAGCCCGCTCCGATGCTGGAGCTGAAGTTCGTGGCCCTCGCGCTTCGCCGGGGTATTCGCGCGCCGTGGGGGGCGCGGTGGCGCAGCCACGCGCTCGCGGCGATCCCGCAGTCGGCGCGGCCGTCGGTGAGTCAGATCGGCGAGCACTTCTCCTGGGCGTTGTCGCCTACTTTCGCCGTCAGCGCGGACCTCGACGAAGGAATGGAAACGTTTCTGAGTTTCGGCACTCAGCGGCTGCGCGAGGAGATGGCGCTGTATTTCAGCGCCCCCAACTCGGGTGTTCCACTTCTGCCCCGTTACGCATTCGAGGGGGACCGCGACGCCGGACGGGTGCTGATGCACGGAGCGAAAGCCGCCTTCACGGCGGCGATGCAGCCGTATTGGCCCGATGTCCAGGCCAACCACCAGAGCGAACTGGCGCAGCACGGGCGGCTGCTGGCGTGCCGGGGGATCGGCGCCGCGCTGATCACAGTGATACCCGGGGCGAGGTGGTGCGGAGACTGCTTGCTGATCGACAGCCCGCAGGACCGCACGGTCCGGTTGGGTGGGCGAGGATTGCTGATCACACCGGCCGCGTTCTGGGCGGGACCGCCGCTGGTGGGCGAGTTGCCCGATCAACCAGTTCTGCTGGCGTACCCCGCCCCGGCCGTGCTGAGCATCCGGGCCGGCGCCGAGTCCGACTCCCTCGCGGCGATCCTCGGGGCGACCCGGGCGGCGGTGCTGCGGCTGCTGTCCACCGAGCACACCATCGGTGACATCGCGCGCCGGCTCGGCATCAGCGCGGCGTCGGCGTCGGAGCACAGCGCGGCCCTGCGAGCGGCCCGCCTGATCTCCAGCCGCCGCGACGGCAAGGCGGCGATCCAGCGCGCGACCGTCCTCGGCCTGGACCTCATCAGGCTCAACACCCCGTCATCGAGCGCCGGTGGTGGTCAGCGCGGGCCGAACCAGGTGGCGAGTGCGGAACACAGAGATTCCCGATCGCGGTGATCCGGGTGAGGGGTATCGGTGGCCCAGGCGACGTAGCAGTCCGGGCGCAGGAGCAGGGCGGTGGCCGGAGCGTTCATGGCGTGGGCGGTGATGGTGTCGACCCGGTCGAGCCACCCGTCCGCCGCCCCGGTGAGCGATGCGTCCTCGGTGGTGTCGAGCAGCAGCGGCCGGGCGTTCGTGGTCAGCTCGGCGAGCCGGACCGTGCCGTTGTCGGTCTTGAGGACCAGATCGGGAGCCCAGCGACCGACCATGAAGTGGGTATCGCGGCCTTCCATCTCGTAGCGGATGTCCGCGCCCGCCATCATGTTCGCGATGTGCGCCACCGTGTGCTGGTCACGGAGTAGCTCGGTGAACAGTTCGCGCAGTGCCGTGACCTCGGGGCCCGGGGCCAACAGCGCGAGCTGGGCCTGGCTGTGCATGGCTACTCGCTCACCGGCCGGACGGCGCTCGGTGTCGTAGGTGTCGAGCAGCCCGGCCGGCGCCCGGCCTTGGATCTCGGCCGCCAGCTTCCAGCCGAGGTTGACCGCGTCCAGCAGGCCGAGATTGAGCCCCGGCCCGCCGATCACGAAGTGCACGTGCGCGGCGTCGCCGACCAACAGCACCCGGCCGTCGCGATACCGCTCAGCCAGGCGGGTGTTGACGCCGATCGACCGATCCAACCGATGCGGTCCCCGGCCATCGGGTGGCCGCAACGGCAGGTCCGCGCCCATGACGCGGTAGATACTGTCGTGGACTTCCGCCGGCGTCAGCGGCGCATCGGTGTCGGTCGTGCCGATCCCCCACTCGACGGTGAACACCAGATCCGGCCGGGACGGAATCCGCGCGTAGGCGAAGACGCCGTGTTCGGTGCGGTGGTACATCGGTGCGATGTGGCCATAGCCAGGCAGGTTCAACCCACCGGTGGCCGGGTCGTGGAGCTCATCGGGCACGGCCACCTCCGCGATGCGGGTGACGATGTCGTCGCTTGCCGCGCCGGGAAATCCGATGCCGGCGAGGTTGCGGGTCGTGCTGTGCGCGCCATCCGCGCCGATCAAGTAGCGGCTGCTGATCTCATAACGCCCGTTCGGGCCGGTAACTTCGGTGGTGACACGGTCGGCGTGCTGGGTCAGCCCGGTCAGCTCGTGGCCTCGGCGGATCTCGACACCCAGACCGGCGGCGCGTTCGGCCAGTATCCGCTCGATACGAGTCTGTGGGACGGGCAACAGGTAAAACGGATTGTCCGCGAGCACGTGCAGGTCCATGGGTACGGCGCCGAAGTAGAACGCCGGGATCGGCTGCGGCGGCTCGGATCGCCCGGTCAGTGGTCGATACAGGCCGCGGCGATCGAGCATCCGGACCACCTGGCCGACCAGACCGTTCGCCCGGTTCTCCCGGCGCGGCTCGGACAGGCGCTCCAGCACAACGGGTTGTACGCCGGCCAGGCTCAGCTCGCAGGCGAGCATCAGCCCGTTCGGGCCCGCACCCGCGATCACCACATCGGCAACCATCGCAACACTCCTGAAGAAGGTGAGTCGGTCACGAGTGTGGATTGCCGCCGGCGTCACCGGAGAACGCTTCGGCCAGACCCGAAATGTGGTCTAGCTGGCGTCGGACGGCAAGCGTCTGCACGACGCGCCGCCGGCTCAGCGATAAAGCGATGCCAGGAGCTCTATCGCGTACGGGATGTCCGGGGTGGAGATCGCACCGAAGCCGAGGACGATGCCGGGCTGGGGCCGGCTGTGCTGGTAGGTCCGCCGCAGGGAGGAGAGCTGGAGTCCGTGCCGCGTCGACCGTACGTTCAGCTCTTCGTCGTCCGGTGCGTCGGGGGCGAGCAGCGTCATGTGCAGTCCCGCGTGGCTGGGCAGGGGTGTGAGGCAGGAGTCGGGCAGCGCGGCCACAGCCGCGCGGACAGCGCGATGCCGTCCGGCGTAGACCTTGCGGGTGCGACGCAGGTGGCGGTCGAGGTACCCGTCCTCGATGAAGGCGCAGAGCGTCTGCGCGGTCACCGGCGGCACGCCGAAATCGACGGCCTGCTGGATCGCGGTGATCGCCGGGACGAGCCCGGGTGGGACGACCGCGAACCCGATGCGCAGCGCCGGGCTGAGCATCTTGCTGAAGGTGCCGACGTAGATCACCACTCCGTCGCGGTCGAGCCGATGGAGTGGCTCCAGCGGCCGGTTCTGGTAGCGGAATTCGCTGTCGTAGTCGTCCTCGATGATGGCGGCGCCGCGACGACCGGCCCAGCGCAGCAGTGCGAGCCGGCGTTGCCGGCTGAGGACGGCGCCGAGCGGATATTGGTGCGAGGGCGTCACGTGGACCAGCCGCGCCGCGTCGGGCAGCGCGTCCACGACCAGGCCATGCTCGTCGACCGGGACACCCACCACCTCGACGCCCACGGAACGCAACATGGTGGTGATCGGGGGATAGCCGGGTTCCTCGACGGCGGCCACGTCGCCGGGGCGTAACAGGACGCGGGCCATCAGGTAGGTCGCGTGTCCGGCGCCGTGCGTGACCACGATCTGATCCGCCGTGGCGGCGACCCCACGGGACCGGGTGACCCAGTGGGTGAGCGTGCGGCGCAGCTCGATGCTGCCGGCCGGGTCGCCGTAGTACCCGACGTCGCGGGCAAGCCTGGTCAAGGCCCGGTTCGTGCAGCGTCGCCAGTCGGCGAGGGGGAACAGCCGGGCGTCGACCCGCCCCGCGGTCAGGTCGTAGCGCGGGTGCGATTCCAGGCCGACGCCGTAGCGCCGGACAGCGGCGGCCCGGGCGGTCGGCGCCAGCGCGGTCGGGGCCTCGGCCATTTCGGGTGGAGGCGAGGCGTGGCCCTGGACGACGCTGCCACCGCCGCGGCGGCCCTCGACGTAGCCCTCGGCGGTCAGCCGGGCATAGGCGTCCGTGACGGTGGAACGCGCTATGCCGAGCTCTTGGGCCACGAGGCGCGAGGGTTGCAGGCGCCCGCCGTGCGGTAGCCGCCCGTCGGCGATCGCCTCCCTGATCTGGTCGTACAGCTGCGTGCTCAGGGCGCGCCCGTCGTCCGGGTCGAGGAACAGCTCCATGGGCACTCCGGCGATTTGGTCTGCCCGTGACGGCCAAGGTTGGACCTGCCGAGGCTACCAAGTCCGCCGTAGCGTCGGAGCGGAGCGGCCCGCTGAATGGAGGATTCATGATTTCGGACGCCGATCGAGCACTGTCGCCCATCCCGTTGATGCAGTTGGCGACCGGGTTCTGGGCCTTCAAAACGCTCGCCGCGGCCCACGAGCTCGACCTGTTCTCCCGCCTGTCCGGCACGGCCGGCACGACGTCCGCCGGGCTCGCCCAGGCGCTCGCGATCGAGGAGCGACCGGCGGAGATGCTGCTCACCGGCTGCGCCGCGCTCGGGCTGCTCGTGAAGAACGACGGCCGCTATGTCAACAGCCCGCTGGCCGAGGAGTTCCTGGTCCGCGGCAAGCCCTACTACTTCGGCGGCTTCGTGCAGATGCTCGACCAGCGGCTGTATCCCGGGTGGGGCAGGCTGACCGAGGCGATCCGTACGAACCGCCCGACCACCTGGGATCCGGACCGGCAAAGCTCGATGTTCGACAGCGAGGATCCCCGGCTGCTCGAGGTGTTCTGGGACGCGATGCACTCGCTTTCGACGTTCACCGCCCGCGCGCTGGGCCAGGCCGTCGACCTGAGCGGCGGACGCAGGCTGCTCGACGTCGGCGGCGGCTCAGCGGCGTTCGACATCGAACTGTGCCGGCTCTACCCCGACCTGACCGCGACGGTCTACGAACTGCCGAAGGTCGCCGACATCGCCACCGGAAAGATCAAGGAAGCCGGCCTTGCGGACCGGATCGAGACGGTCGCCGGCGACTTCTTCGCCGACACCGCGCTGCCCGGCGGGCATGACGCCATCCTGCTTTCCATGATCATGCACGACTGGGCGGCGGACCGCTGCCGCGCGATCCTGCGGAAATGCTGGGCCGCACTACCGAGCGGCGGCCAGGTGATCATCGCCGAGCTGCTGGTCAACGACGCGCGAACCGGCCCGCCGGCCGCGGCCCTGATGAGCCTCAACATGCTGGTCGAGACCGAAGGCCGCAATTACACACCCGCCGAGTACAGCGCGTGGCTGAGCGAACTGGGCTTCCAGGACATACGCACGGTGTGGTTCGAGGCGGCGGGAGCGAACGGCGCAGTGATCGGCCGGAAACCATGACGCCGGCCGGTCGAGGTGACGATCCCCGATGACTTTTTATGTCGAGGCCGACGGTTTGACCGCCGCGGAAAGGATGGTGGAGCGCGCGGCGGACGATGTCATCGCCGCCAGGAACCATTTCGAGGAAAATGGGAAGATCTTCTGGATACTGGACGGGATCATCAATATCGTCCAGGACGAGAGCAACCGGATCCGATGGAGCGTTCTCGCTTTCCTCAATAACGTCGGGCAGAACGCACTGCCGGCCGCGGCGGACGCGATAACAGATTCCCGCAACTATTACGCACGCACCGATCAGGCCGGCGCCGAGAAGATCGACGCCACGATGCCCGGGGTGAACGTCGCGGCGGAGAGCAAGGACGCGCCGGCGCCTCAGCCCGGCCCCGGCAACCGGGACCTCGTCCCGCTGCACGATGTGCGAGAACCCCGGGGCCGGCTCGACCATGTGCCGTTCGACGACTCGGCTTACGGCCTGGATTACCAGCCGAAATGGCACGACATGATCTCCCCCGCGGCCTCGCTCCGCACAGCGATCTACGAGGTGACCGCGCTCGCCTCGAAGATCGGGATGTGCGACCGGGCCTACGACCCGTACGAGGTCGTTCTCAAGCCGATCTGCGGCGACTGGGCGGGGATGGCCCGCCTCGGGCACGTGATGAATCAGCTGGAGTGGTGCCTTCGGGATGTAGCGACCAATCTCGGGTGGACGGGCCAGGGCATCCTGTCGGTGTGGATGGGCAACGCCGGCGACGCCGCGTCCGCGTACTTCTTCACGATGGCGAAGACCCTCGACACCACGGCATCCACCTTGGACGGCCTCGGCCAGATGTACCGCGATGCCGCGCGCGGGGCCTTCGAGCTGGCCGACACGATCGGGTCGCTGCTCAGCGGCATCGCCGACGCGGCCATCTTCGCGGCGGCGGCCGGCGCGACGGCGGGCGGATCCGCGGCCACCGGTTTCGGGCTCCCGCCGGCCGCGCTCGCCGCCATCGGGGGCGCCGCCGAGGTGGCCCGCGTGGTCCGCCTCGTCCTCCAGATCATCGATTACGTCGCCAAGTTCGACGCGCTGGCATCGACCCTGAAAAGCTCGCTGCAACATTTCGGCGAGGTGGGCGGCGAATTTCCCGTGCCCGAGATCCCGCCGGTCCCGCCGGTGCCGCGTTGACCGCCCGCGGGAACACCCCCGGAGAGGGCCTGGGCCTGATGGATCATCAAGAGCACGACCCGGTCACGATCGAGACGCTCCTCGCCAAGGTCGAGAACTCGCGCTATCGCGGCCTGCTCCACGACGACCAACTGCGCCGGCGCCTCGTGACGAAGATGTTGGCGGAAAGCGACGATCCGATACTTCGCGAAATGGGCGAGCAACTCCGCGACGGCCTCGCCACCCCGTCCCAGCTCATGTCGATTCCGGAGTACTGGGAGGCGCTGAGGCCCGGGTACGAGGCTCTGGGCAGCATCGACCTCGACCAGGTGGCCGAACAGGTCGACGCGACGGACGACGACTGAGCTGACCTGAGCGGCGTCGCCACAACGGGCAGATCGGACACCTCCTTGTCTTGGCATCGATCGGTCTCTATTCTCCAGGAAAGCGCTTACCTGTGGTAGTCCACCCACCGCAACCGCGCTACCGACAACGAGGTGAGACAACTGATGAAGAGGCCAATCGCGCTCCGATGGGTCGCCTGCGGAGCCACCGCCGCAGCAGCAGCCGCAATCACGCTGATGCTGCCCACGTCCTACGCTTCGGCCGCTGACAACCTGAGCCTCAGCGGCGGCGCCGACGGCTCCAGCAAGGCCAGCGGCACCAGCTACGGCAACGTCAAAGACGGCAACACCGGCACCTACTGGTCGCCGGCCAGCGCCACCGGCTACGTCTCCGTCAAATGGGGCAGTGCCATGACGGTGTCGTCCGCCGTCATCAGGCAGGCCTCCGGCGGGGGCTCGATCAGCGCGTGGCGGCTGCTCAACTACGACACCGGCTCCGTCCTGGCCAGCGGCAGTGGCAGCCCGAGCACCATCAACTTCTCGTCGACATCGCTGAAGAAGCTCACGTTCGAGATCACCAGCGCGTCCAGCGCGCCGCGGATCGCCGAGTTCGAGACCTACTCCAGCGGCGGCTCGACACCCACCACGGGCCCCACCACCGGCCCCACGACCGGGCCCACCACCAGCCCGCCCAGCAACCCCGGCACCCCGACCGGCCAATGGCCGTCCTCGGCCGGCTCGGCGTCGGTCTCCGGCACGATCTCGGTCTCCGGGACCTTCGACGGCGGTATGAAGACCTACTGCTGCATCGGTGACGGCTCGCAGAACGAGTCCCAGGACCCGATGTTCGAGATCGCCAACGGCGGCACCCTGCAGAACGTCATCCTCGGCTCCCCCGCCGGCGACGGCGTGCACTGCCTGGGCACCTGCACCATCCGGAACGTCTGGTGGAACGACATCGGCGAGGACGCCGCGACCTTCCTGCAGACCAACGGCGGCACCAGCTACGTCATCGGCGGCGGCGCCCGGAACGGCAGCGACAAGACGTTCCAGCACAACGGCAACGGCACCGTCAACATCTCCGGCTTCTACCTCAACGGCGCCGGCAAGCTGTACCGCGGCTGCGGCAACTGCACCAACTCGTACCAGCGCCACGTCGTGGTCAACAACGTGCTGCTGACCGGCGTCGACTATGTCGTCGGCATCAACACCAACTGGGGCGACACGGCCACCATCACCCGCGTCACCGTCAACTCCGGCGCGGTGGTCTGCGGCATGTACCAGGGCGTCGCCAAGGGCAGCGAGCCGAAGTACCTCGGCGAGGGCTGGAACACCAGCAACTGCAAGGTGAACAAGAGCGACATCACGTACCGGTAATCCATCGGCACCTTCCCGAGGGGCGCTCACCGCGAGGTGGGCGCCCCTCGCGGCTCACCCTGGCGTTGCTCCTGTACACCGTCGGCGCCCCGCACTACAGCATCGGCTGACGAGGACAAACGCGCCAGGCATGACGGCGAGGATCGTGGGTATCTCCTGCGCCGTGGCCGAGGTGGATGACGAGGTGATCGCGCTGGCGCGGCGCATGTTCGACCTGGCGCGCTGCGGAGACACCGACGAGCTGATCCGTACCGTCGCGGCCGGCCTGCCGGCCGACCTCACCAACGACACGGGCGACACGCTGCTGATCCTCGCGGCCTACCACAATCATCCCGGCACGGTCGGCGCCCTGCTCGAGCAGGGGGCAGACCCGAATCGGATCAACGATCGGGGTCAGTCGGCGCTGTCCGCCGCCGTTTTCCGGCAGAACGCCGAGACGGTGAAGGCGTTGCTCGCCGCCGGCGCCGACCCGGACGGCGGAACGCCTTCCGCGCTGGCGACGGCGGAATTCTTTAAACTTCCCGAGATGGCAGCGCTGCTGCGCGGAGCATGACGCCTCCCCGCACCGGAAGCGGTGCTTCTCACCGTCCGAGGGAAACCGCGTGAGGGAAAGAGGTCGATGCCGGGATGACGGCCACGCAGGACGACGTGCTCGCGTATTTCGACTCGCTGTCGAACTGGGGACGGTGGGGCGACCACGATGAGCTCGGAACCCTGAACCACATCACCGACGAGGTCCGCGTGGCGGCGGCGCGGGCCGTGCGGCACGGCCGGAGCGTGTCGTGCGCCTGGGAGGTCGCCGTGCCGGAAGACATGGAACGGTCGACGACGACCTGCCCGCGCGCCGTCGACATGCCCGGCGCGGCCACCATGCCGCCCGCTTTCCACGCCGACCGGCGCTGGGGCTTCTCGTCCGAGCGGCTCGGCCTCACGTTCCACGGCAACAACATCACCCACCTCGACTCGCCGTGCCACATCTTCTGGGACGGCACGATGTACAACGGGCGATCGCACTCGATGGTGGACGCCGCGACCGGATCGGCGTGGGCGGCGGTCACGGCGGCAGTGAACGGCATCATCACGCGTGGTGTCCTGCTCGACATCGCGAAGGTCCGCGACGTGCCGTGGCTGGAACCGGGCCAGGGTGTGTTTCCCGACGATCTCGAGGAGGCCGAGCGTCGCCAGGGTGTGCGGGTGCGCTCCGGCGACGCGGTGCTCCTGCGGACCGGCTACGGCCGCGCCCGGCACGAGAGCGGCCCGGCCACCGGTTTCACGCAGGCCGGCTGGCACGCGTCCTGCCTGCCATGGCTGCGGGAACGCCAGGTCGCTCTCATCGGCGCCGACACACCGCAGGACGTCCAGCCCTCGGGCTTTGAAGACGTGTTGATGCCGGTGCACGCCGTGGGTCTCGTCGCCATGGGCCTGTGGATGGTCGACAACTGCGACCTGGAGGCGTGCGCGACGACGGCGGCCGAGCTCGGCCAATGGGACTTCCAGCTCGCCGTCGCTCCGGTCCGCTTCGCCGGCACGTCCGGCAGCCCGGTCAACCCGATCGCCACGTTCTGACGGCGACGGCTCGAGCACCTCCCGCATCCGTGCCAATCCGCTGGGGCGTCGCGGCGATACGTACCCGTCCCGGCGTAGAAATTGCCGTGCGTACGGCTTACGGTGTGCGCACCGGTCAATCGAGGAGGGTGCAGTGGCGGATCTGCCACCAGAGCAGTCGGAACCCGCGGAGGCGGCAACGGCCGTTCCCGTGGACATGGGCAAAGACGCGCCTGTGCCGGCGCCCCAACTGCTGGTCATGCCACCCACCGACGCGATCCCGTCGATGGTCTGGCCGGGGGCCGAAGGGGAAACGGCATGGGCGATTCCGGTCCAGATCCCATCTGGCACGCGGGGGTATGCCCTCTTTGTGCCGATGGTTCCGGCCCAGGCGTTGGCTCCGGTCGTCACCAGGCCGGCCGAACAACCCGGGAAGCCCGCGGCCGCGCCGGCCAAGGTGGCTCCCGCACCGGCCGAGAGCGCGGCCCCCGCAGCCCGGGCAGTGCCGCGGCCGGACCTCGAAGCGCCGGCTCCGCAGACGCAGGCGCCGCAACCGCAGACGCCGCAACCGCAGACGTCACCACCACAGACGTCACCACCACAGACGCCGCAGCCAATGGCCCCGCAGCGGCCGGCCCCGCAGCGGCCGGCTCCGCAGCCGCAGCCGTATGGGCCGCCGTACCCGATGCGCCCGTTCGGCACGTACGAGCGGCCGCCCACCCCGTGGCAGAAGTTCCGCAAGAAGAGCTGGCCCGGACCGAACGAGGACCAGGGCTGGGCCGTCCCGGCCGGGGTGCTCGCCGGCGCCCTCGGCTTCCTGATCTTCCTGCCGCTGGACCGGGTGGGAATCGGCTGGTTCCTCGGCTGGCTGATGCTGACGCTGGGAGTGGCGTTCGGCGTCCACCGGTCCGCCGATCTGCCGCGCAAGGAGCGGCTGGTCCGGTCCGGCTGGGCCGCGGCGGCGCTCGCCCTGCTGCTGATCCTGGCGTTCCGCAACGCGTGGTGGCTGGTGACCTTCAGCGTGCTGGGCGCGATCGGCTGCACCGCGCTGGCGATCGTCGGCGGCCGGCAGGTCCGGTCGATCCTGTTCAGCCTGGTGGCCGCCCCGTACGCGGCCTTCGTCGGCATCCCGTGGGTCCGCAGGCACCTGAAAACGGGCCGTACCAACCCGGGAATCGCCCGGCGGGCCTTCTTCTCGGTCGCCCTCACCGTCGTGGTGCTGCTCGTCTTCGGCGCGCTGTTGTCGTCGGCCGACGTCGCGTTCTCCGAGCTGCTGGACGACGCCATCCCCGATTTCGCGATCGGCTCGATCTTCCTGTGGATCTTCCTGGCCGTGGCCGGAGGTCTGCTCGCCATCGCCGGGATCTACACGCTGACCGCGCCGCCGGCGACGGCTGGCCTGGACACCGAGGGCAAGGGCCGGCTCGGCCTGATCGAGTGGGCCCCGGCCTGCGCCGCGCTGGTGTTGCTCTTCGCCGGTTTCGTGGCGGTGCAGTTCACGGTGTTGTTCGGTGGACGACGGCACGTGCTGGAGACAGCCGGGCTCAGCTACTCGCAATACGCCCGCAGCGGTTTCTGGCAACTGGTCGCGGTCACGCTGCTGTCGCTGGCGCTGATCGCGAGCCTGGCCCGCTGGGCGAAACGGGACCAGTCGAGGGAACGTCTGCTGCTACGCGTACTCCTTGGTCTGCTCTGTGCTCTTAGCGTTGTCATCGTGGCATCGGCGCTGTCCCGGATGTGGGAGTACCAGCGGGTCTACAGCTTCACCGGTGAGCGGATCTTCGTGATGTCGTCCGAGATGCTGCTCGGCGTGATCTTCGTGCTGATCGCGGTCGCCGGCATCAAGTGGCAGGGCAAGTGGATCCCCGCGACCACCGTCGGTCTCGCCGTCGTGATGCTGCTCGGTCTCGCGGCCCTCGATCCCGAGGGCTACGTGGCCAGCCGCAACGCGGCCCGTTACCAGGGTTCCGGCAAGATCGACGCCTGGTACCTGCGTGCTCTTTCGGCCGACGCGACTCCCGCTTTGACCAAACTGCCTGATCCCGTACGGCGGTGCACGCTCAGCTGGATCGCGGAGGACCTCAAGGAACCCGACCCCTGGTACGCGTGGAACCTCGGCCGGCAACGGGCCCGCGCGGCCCTCGAGGAACTGGGCCCGGCCGCGATCGGCAACCAGAAGGACTGCCGCTCCGCCGACCAGTTCGACCTGCCCAAGACACGCCGATGAGGTGATGGTGCTCCGGTTCCGCGCCGGAGCACCATCCCGCGTCAGGCGTGCCGAGGGCGACGGCCGGTCCGGACTCCTATCCCGACGAGCCGGGACGCGTCCGACCGTCTCGTCGAGGCCACCTCCGGCGCCTCGTCGGCCGGGACGGCGAGCGCCGCCGGGAGGGTCACCACCGCGCGGATGCCGCCCTCGCCGGTGGGGCCGAGGGTCACGCCGATCCCGTGCTGGGCGGCCAGCGTCGCCACCACGAACAGGCCCAGCCGGGCGCTCTCGGCCGGATCGAACTCCCGCGGCTGTGCCAGCCTCCGGTTCGTCTCCTCGATCGCGGCCGGCGACATCCCGATCCCCCGGTCCTCGATCTCCACCACGATCCCGTCCGGTCCCGGCCGGGCCGACAAGCGCACCGACGTGTCCGGCGCCGAGAAGGTGGTGGCGTTCTCGAGCAGCTCACCGATCAGGTGGCCGAGGTCGGAAACGGCGTGCTCGGGCACCTCGGCATCCACGATCGGTCCGATCGCGACCCGCTCGGCGTGCTCCATCTCGCTTGCCACGCGAGCGAGGATCCGGGCGAGCGGCTCGGCGCCGAGCCCGCGCCGGCTCCGCGCGGAGCCGGCCAGGATCACCAGATGCTCCGCGTGCCGGCGCATCCGCACAGCCAGCTGGTACGCGCGTACGTCAGCGCCGTCCACCGGACCGAGCGCCTCGATCTGGCGGTCCAGCAGCGCCTGGTTGCGCCGGGCGATGTTGACCAGGACCTTGTTCATGTCGTGCCGCATGGCCGCTTCCCCGGCCGCCGACTCGACCGCGCTCAGGTGCACGTCGGTCAGCGCGGCGCCGACCTCGGCGATCTCGTCGTCACCCAGGCGCAGGCGCAGCGCGCCGGCGTCCACGTCGATGCGGTCACCGGCCCGAAGCCGCCGGACCAGCTCCGGCAGGCGCTGGCGGGCGAGCTCGGTGGCCGCCGTCCGGAGCAGGGACAGCCGCCGTACGACCGAGCCGCCGATGTGCACGGCCAGCACCAGCGACAGCACGATGGCGAGCAGGCCGAGCAGGCCGGAGACGCCGAAACGGATCAGGATCCGATCACGAGCCTCTCGCGCGAACGTGACGGCGTGGTCGTAGCCGTCCGCCATGAAGGCGAACAGCTGACCCAGGGCCGGGGTCGAGGTCGCCTTCCAGACCTCGCTGGTGATCGTCACCGGCCCACCGGAACGCCCGTTCCCGATGATCTGATCCTCGGCCGTCCGCAGCGCCGCGAAGGCGGGACCGCTGAGCATGCTCTTGAACAGCGCCTGGTCGGGCGCCGGCAAGGTCGAGCCGGCGGTGGGGATCTGGAACCGCAGGGCCCCGACGATCTGGATGAGCTGGAGGTACTCCCCATTGCCGAAGCGGCCCGCGGTGGTGGCGCCGGTCAGCAGGGCGTCCTCCTGGTAGAGCAGCTCCCCGGCCCGGCGCATGGCGACCATCGTGCGCATGACCCGCTCCACCAGCGGGTCGCTGGAGGCCGCGGCCGCGTTCGAGACGCTGAACGCGGTCCGGATGATGCCGGTGTAGCCGCTGAGGATCGAGGTCAGCGTGGCATCCCTGGCGTCGATCCTGGCCCGCACCAGGGTCAGGGAGTCGAGGCTGGTCGCCATGTCCGCGAACCGCGACCGCGTGATGTCGGACGAGACCCCGCTCCCCCGGTAACGGCGGGAGAGCTCCTGGAACTGCGCTATCGCGGCGTCGGTCGCCGCCCTTCGCGTCCGCAGGGCGCCGGCGTCGCCGTCGAGGGTGGCCAGGAACTCCGCCGACTGGGTCCGCTCGGCCTGCAGCGCGGCCACCATCCGGTCGCAGGGCAGGCTCACGTTGTCCCGCGTGTTGTACGTGTCGCGCAACGCGTTCGCGTCGGCGAACGACGCCTTGACGTCGATCACCCACAACCCGGTCAGGGCGACGACCGGCACCAGCAGGGCCAGAACGATCTTCGAGCGAATGGACCTCGGTTTTCTTCGCATGTGACCTCAATCGGGCAGATGACGGGCAAGTCCTCTGGGTGAGAGGGGGACCTGTCGGCATCCAATGTGGAGTACGGCCCGCGACGCCGGATCAGCGAAAAACCGGGAAGGATGTGACGCGCGCCATAGTCAACGGCGACCCGCAGCCGCCTCCGGCGACGTCTTTCTTGGTGTGAGGATCATCCGTATCGAGCTGCGCCGCTCCGCCGCGCTCTGGGCCGCCTTGACGCTGATCGTCAGCGGCACCTGGATGCTGTATTCCGCCCGCGAGCGGTGGACCTCCGGGTACATGATCCTGGCGTTGGACCAGCGGTGGTATCTCCCGCTCCTGGCCGGGATCGCCATGGCCGCGGGCGCCTGGCAGGGCCGGCGTGAACATCGCGCGGGAGTCGGCGAGCTGTTCGCCAGTGTCCCGCGTCCGCGCGCTCAGCAGGTCGTCCCGCTGCTGCTGATCTTCGGCATCGCCATGTTCGTCGCGTACGCCGGAGCGACGGCTCTGGCCGCGCTTCGGATCATCGCCATCGCGCGGTACCTGCCGGCCGGCGCTTTCACCGGAGTGGTGGTGGTCGGCGCGCTGGCCGTGGTCGCCGGGGCCTGGTGCGGCCTGGCTGTCGGCCGGATCCTGCCCTACGTGGCGACCGCTCCGATCCTCGCGATCGTGTCGATGGCGTCGCCGCTCGCCGCGCCGGGACTCACCGGGCATCGGGAGTGGCTGAGCCGCCTGCTGTTTCCGGCGTACGGCCTGGGCGGCGCCAGCGACTTCGAGACCATTCCCGAGCGGTTCAGCGTCGCCCAGGTGCTCTATCTGGCCGGTCTGGCCGCCGGCGCCGCGCTGCTGTTCGCCGCCGCCGGCCGGCGCGACCGGCTGATGGCCCTGCTGCCCCCGGCACTCGGAGCCGCCGCCGCGGTTCTGCTCCTCCATGGCGGATCGACCTTCGTCGAGAAGCCGATCGACCCGGTCGCTCGTGAGCTGGTCTGCACCGACGACGCGCCACGCGTCTGCGTGGCCCGGGTGCACGGCGGCATCCTGCCGGAGGTGACGCCCCCGGCCCGCGCGGCGATCGCGAAGCTCGCCCGGCTGCCCAACGGGCCGAGCCGGGCTCAGGAGTACCTCGACCCCGACAAGAAACCGGTTGAGCAGTCCTCGGACACGCTGCTCATACCCCTCACGATCGACGATGACGGCCATCTGACCGACGTCGACCGGATCGAGGGCTACATGCTGCGCAACGTCGGTGTTCTCCCGTTCGCCTGCCCCGACGACAGACCCGGCCCGGACTCGGCGGTGGTGGCCGCGGCGACCTCCTGGCTGCTCGGCTCCGACGCGGACACAGCACGGGCGCGGGACCTGCTCGAAGGCTTGCGCAGGCTCAACGAGCGGGAGGCCGCCGCGCGGGTCGCCGCCGTCCGCGAAGCGGTCCTGGCCTGCGCACCCGTCGAGGCCGGCTGGTAGGCGCCGCCGCGGTGGGCGCGTTCGACCCGCTGGCCCCAGAAGGTGCCGGCCAGGACCAGGGCGATGCCGGCCGCCGCCAGGACGGTCAGGTGCTCGCCGCCGAGGCTGACGCCGATCAGGACCGCCCACACCGGCTCGGTGCCGAGCAGCAGGCTCGCCCGGGCGGCCGAGGTGCGGCGGACGGCCCACAGCTGCACCACGAACGCGAAGACACTGCAGCCCAGCGCCACGTAGAGCACGCCGAGCCACTCGCCGGCGCCGAAACCCCGGGCCGCCGGGAGCAGCGCCGGACCGGCCGCGACGGTGAACACGACCGCGCCCACCACCGTCTGCAACGTTGTCAGGGTGACCGTGTCGTAGGAGGGCCGGCTGAGCCGCCCGGAGAGCGTGACGTGAACGGCGCGGACCACGGCGGCGGCCAGCATCAAGGCGTCACCGGCCGACGGCGTACGCAATCCGGGCCCCGCGACCAGAAGCACCACTCCCCCGGTAGCGACCGCGGCGGCCAGGAAGAACCGCGGCGGCAGGCCACCCTGCAGCAGCGGGGTGAGCAGGATCGTCAGGCTGATCAGGACGCCGGCGTTGGTGGCGCTCGTGAGCGAGACGCCGTACGTCTCCAGCGCCAGCACCGACGCCTGCGTGCACCCGAGCAGAAGCCCCACCCACACCTCGCCGCGTGCCGGACGCCGGCCGATCATCAGCGGCAGCATCGCCGCCATCGACACCAGATAGCGCAGCGCCAGCACCACCAGCACACCGCCGGCCACGACCAGCGTCTTGGCCGCCAGATAGCTGCTGCCCCAGATCGCCGCCACGGCCAACAGCAAAAGGTCCCCTGCCACACCGGAAGCCTGCGGCCCGCCGATACGGTAGACAAGACGCCATCTGCTGAATCGACGATGTAGTAGGGCTAATGGATCCGTACCATCTGAGGCTGCTGCGCGAGCTAGGCGAACGAGGCAGTGTCGCCGCCGTGGCCCGCGCGCTGCACATCACCCCGTCGGCGGTGTCCCAGCAGCTCAACGTCCTGCAACGGTCGGCGCCGGTGCCGCTGACCGAGCGCAGCGGGCGGCGGCTGGTGCTGACCGAGGCCGGCCGGGCCGTCGCCACCGCCGCGGTCGAGGTGATGACCGCGCTCGACCGGGCGTCCCGGGCCGTCGGCGACTACCTGGACGCGCCGGACACGCCGGTCACGGTGGCCGCGTTCCACAGCGCCGGGCTGACCTGGTTCGCGCCGCTGATCACGCGACTCGCCGGGACCGGTGGGCCGCCGGTGCGGTTCGCGGACGAGGACGTGGCGCGCGCCGACTTCCCGGCCCTGGTCGGCGACTACGACCTGGTGCTGGCGCACCGGCTGGCACACAGTCCGCCCTGGCCCGCCGACCGGCTCACGGTGATCCCCCTGATCCACGAGCCGCTGTACGTCGCGATGTCGGCCGGCCATCCGCTCGCCGCGCGCGACCGGCTCGCCGCGGCCGACGTCAGCGCCTGGCCGTGGATCAGCGTGCACGAAGGGTTCCCGCTGACCGGGCTGCTGACCGCGATAGCGGCGGTGGCCGGGCGGCCCCTCGACATCCGACACCGGATCAACGAGTTCACGGTCGCGGCGTCGGTGGTCGCCGCCGGCGAGGCGCTCGCCCTGCTGCCCGGCCACACGACGACGCCGGACCCGCGGCTCGTGCTGCGGCCGCTCGCCGACCTGCCGGCCGGCCGCTACATCGACGTGCTGACCAGGCCGGAGACGCTGCACCGAGCTTCGGTCCGGGCGGTGCTCGACGCGCTGCGCGCCATCGCGGGCCAGTAGCCGGGCCGATGCCGCAGGGCGGGCCTGCGGCATCGTCCGGGTGCGTCAGCTGACGGTGAGCGCGGTGTCGTCGATGACGAACGACGTCTTCAGCGAGGAGTCCTCGGCGCCGGTGAACTTGATGGTCACGGTCTGCCCGGCGAAGGCGGCCAGATTGTACGAGCGCAGGGTGTATGCGCTGGCGTTGAGGTTGGAGAACACCTGCAGCGTGGTGGTGCCGGCCTGCACGGTCAGTTTGTCGTACTGGCTGGTCGTGGTGGTCTCGGCCGTGCTGATCTTCAGGTAGAACGACAGCGTGTAGGCGCTGCAACCGGCGGGAAGGGTCACCGACTGGGACAGGGTGTCGGTGTGGGTCGAGCCGTAGCCGTCGAGCCACGCGTCGCGGGTGCCGGTTCGCGGCGACCCGTCGCCGGTGTTCGCGCCGATGACTCCGCTCGAAGCGGTCCAGGGCGTCGTTGCGGTTTCGAAGCCGGGATTGCCGAGCTTCTGGCCGGCGCCGGTGCATCCGCCGGTCCCGTTGAGCGTCAACGTGTACGAAGCACTGTGGACCGCGGAGCCCGTACCCGTCACCGTGATCGTGTAGGAACCGGGTGCCGCGGCCGTGGTGGTCGCTACGGTCATGGTCGACGAACCACCGGAGGTGACCGACGCCGGGCTGAAGCTCACCGAGACACCGGCGGGAGCACCGGAGCTCGTCAGCGTGACGGTCTGCGCGCTGCCGGAGGTGGTGGCGGTGCTCACGGTGGCGGTGGTCGAGGAGCCCGGGTTCACCGCGCCCGTGCCCGGGCTCAGCGACACCGAGAAGTCGTTGGCCGGCGCGCTGCCCGTGGTGAGAGTCCAGAGGGCGTATTCCTCGGCGTTGGCCCATCGGCCCAGGGACGTGGTGTTGATGTTCGACGGGTACGAGTCGCAGGCCTTGTGGTAGCAGGAGTCGTACGCCTGCCCGGCGGTGCCGCCCCACTTGGCCACCTGGGCGCTGGTCTTCGTGAAGCTGGCCCCGGTGGAGTTGATCGACGACGGGATGCCGGCGTTGCGGAACGAGCCGTCGTCGCTGCAGCACTCGGTCGACGTCTCGGTGGGCACGTTGATCGAGGTGAAGTACGCACGCAGCTTCACGGCGATCGCGTCGGTGCCGGTGACGAAGTAGCCGCCGTTCGTGGAGGCGACCATGTCGAAGGTGCCGTACGCCTTGATCGCGGTCTTCTGGGCCGTGGTCAGCGAGTTGACGTAGAACTTGGAGCCGATCAGTCCCTGCTCCTCGCCGGCCCACCAGCCGAACCGGAGGTGGTTGGTCATGGTCGGGTGGTTCGCGGCCAGCTGCAGCGCGGCTTCGAGGAGCGTGGCCGTACCGGAGCCGTCGTCGTTGATGCCCGGCCCGGCCGAGACGCCATCGGAGTGCGCGCCGAACATGTAGGTGTTGCTGGTGTCGCCGCCCGGCCAGTCGGCGATGATGTTCTTCGCGGAGCCGCTGCAGGTGGTGCAGGTCTGCACGGTGACGGTGAAGCCGGCCGCCTGCAGTTTCTGCTGCAGATACGTCGTCGTCGCGGTGTGACCCGCGGTGCCGGTGGCCCGGTTGCCGCCGTTGTTGGTGGCGAAGGTCTGCAGCTGCTGCAGGTGGGCGTTGACGCTGTTGACGTCGACAGTGGGCGGAGCGGCCAGCAGGGAGGTGGGCGAGGCCGCCGCCGGCTGGGCGCTGAGTGTCAGCGTCAGCGCCGTCGCGGCGAAAACAGCTAGGGCAGGTCCTGCCGTCACCGTTCTGAGTCTCATGGGGGGCTCCTAGGGTCGAGGCCGCTTTCACGGCTGGCCGTAGGAGAACAGGAACGTGCCACCAGGCACAAGATATCGAAATGCTTATATCCCTCAGCCGTCAGCGCGAGGGAAGCTCACGGTGCGCGAGATCCAGCGAAGCCTCCGCCTCCGGGCTCCGCTGTGCGCAGGGCAGGCGCAGCACGAACCGGCTGCCGTGGGGCACGACGTCCTCGTACCAGACCTGGCCGTCGTTCGCCTCGGCGAGCAGCCTGGACAGGTACAACCCGAAACCGGCGCCGGTTCTCGCTCCCCCGGGCTGCTCGGCCTGGGTGAAGCGGTCGAACAGGTGCTCGACGAAGTCCGGCGGCACCCCGTTGCCTTCGTCGGTGACGGCGAACAGGACATCGCTGCCCGTGTCGTTGAGGGCCGCCGACACGTGGATGTCGCCGGGGCTGTACTTGACCGCGTTCGTGACGAAATTGGTCAGCACCTCGTGGGTGTGCACCGGGTCGGCCCACACGGCCGTGCCGGGTGGACCGTAGCTGACGCTGACCCGTACGCGGGCCTGCTTGGTCAAATTGTCGGTGACCCTGATCATTGCCTGTTCGATCGGCAGCACGACCGGCTGGGTGTGGATTTCGCCCGGCTCGGCGCGACAGAGCACGAGCAGGTGCGCGGCCATGTCGAGCAACTGGTTGACCCGATTGCCCAGCGCTTGAACGGCGGCGCGGCGTTCGTCGTCGGTGATGGCGGCCCACTCCTGAGTCAACTCCTCGGAATAGGCCGAGATCACGGCGAGCGGCTGGTTGATCTCATGGGTGAGAGTGGCGATGACGTCGCTCTTCCAGCTGCCCGCGGCCTCCAGATCCCGATTGGCCGTGGCCAGATGCTCGGCCCGGCAACTCAGTTCGCGGTGCGCCCGGTCGAGGTCTTCATGGGCTCTCGAAAGCCGGCGGTAGAGATTCGCGGTTTCGGCCAGCAAAGCCAGCAGCACCACCCCGGACGAGATCAACAGAGTCACCCGCGCCGCATAGAAGCCGAGCGTGTAGCGGTACGGCGCGGCCAGATACAGGATGGCGGTGGCCAGCGAGGAACTGATCGCCACGACGACCCACCGCTCCACCGCCGGCCGGCGGCGCAGATCCCGGCTCACCACCAGCAGGCTCGCCGCCGTGGTCAGCAGCGCCGCCCATACCATCCATCGACCGGCCGGGGTCTGCGTGCCGCTCTGATAGAGCCGGGGCAGCCGGTCCGCGGCGCCCACGACGAGGCTGGTCACCACGACGACCAGCGCGAGCACGGCACCGGCCGCGACCGCAGCCGCGGCCCGCCGCCGGGTCCGGGCCGGCCCGCCCAACCGGGCCGGTAACGCCGCGACGACCCCCTGCTGCGCGGCCACCACGACCGGAAAACCCCAGAACAACGCCAGGGAGAGCCACGGCGAGCACACCTCGGCCCAGACCGAGCCGGCGCCCGAGCGCTGCATACCGGTGAAGACCACGGCGTACGGCACCATCATCAACGTGGAATAGAGGTAGGCCGACGACAGGCCCAGCGTCGCCAGCCGGCCACCGGCCAGGAACTGCTGCACCAGCAGATGCGCGGTCAGCAGATCGGCCGCCGCCATGAGGACGAAGAACGCGATCATCAGGTTCGGGTGAACGGCCAGGCGGTGGTCGGCGATCGGCACGACGACCAGGGCGACGGCGATCACCGTGGCCGCGTACACCCACAAACCTCGGTGTACCGGGACCTCCTCCGGCCGTCCCGCAACCCTCCCCGGGCCCACGGCCATCGCCTCCCACGCATCACAGATACCCAGGTCAAAGGCTACCTGGGTTCGCCGCAGGACTTGACCGATTCCCCGGCCGGGCCGCACGGGCCCCCACCGCCGCCGTGTGGCAACGACAATGGGCCTGACGGGCGACCGGAAGGGTCTGATGAAAAAGCTGCACGGGGGAATAGCGGCGCTCGCCGCGGCGGCGGCGATCGTGGTGGCGAGTCTGGCGGATCTGAACGGCGATGTGCGGTACGCCCTCGGCTGCCTCGAGACGGCCGGGCGGGGCGGCGTCAGCGTCTGGGACATCTTCGTGTCCCGGCCGCTCGCCTACAAACTGCTGATGGCGGCGCTCGACAAGGGCCGGCTCCTGCTCGTCGGGGATTCGTCGGGGAACACGACGAGCCTGGTGCTCCGGATCGAGGCGTACCTCCTGGTCGTCGCCGTCGCCGCGGTGTTGTTCCTGGGTGTCCGTCGGGTCGCCGGGCGGCCGGCGGCGGCCGGGATCGCGGGCGCCACCGGCCTGGCGCTGATCGCCGCGCCGCCCTGGCACTTCCTCCAGCCGGACTGGGCCGCCGCGCTCGCCGCCGCGCTGGCGGTCGGCGCCGCCTGCGCGCCCCGGCGGCCGTGGGTCGGCGCGCTGCTGGCCGGGCCGGCCGCGATGCTGGTCGTGGCGGTCAAGTTCTCCACGTTCCCGATCGCGCTGATCGCCCTGGTCGTCATCTTCGTGCTCGACCGGCGCCGGGCCGCGTGGACGGCGCTGTCCACGGTGGTCTGTGTCGCGCTCTGGTACCTGCTGACCAAGCACTTCCAGCCCTGGGAGTGGACCTGGGCGAGCGACCTGGCGAACCTCGTGCACAGCAAACCGCAGGGCATCCACATCACCGACCTGCGGAAGCTGCGCTTCGCGATCGGCGACGCGGCGGTGCTCAGCCCGATCCTGGTGGTGGCGCCGGCCGCGGCGGCGGCGCTGATCAGCCGCGAGACCGGCCGTCGGCGCTGGGTGGGCGCGGCGGCCGCGGTGGTCGCGGGCGCGCTGTCGCTGGCCCCCGCGTACGGGCAGGCCGAGTTCTTCAACTACCACTTCGCGTCCACCGTCGTGCTCGCCGTGGCGGTGTGCGGGGCTGCCTTCATGCTCTGCCCCGGGTTCCGGCTGCCGCTGGCCGCGGCCACGGTGCTCGTCACCGGCGTCAGCCTCGTGCTGCTGCACCAGAGCGCCTCCTGGCGACTGGCGCACGCCGGGCCGGTCGTCTGGGCGTACGAGATCACCGCTGTTGCCTTTGCCTTTATCGCCTGGTTCCTCGCCGGCCGGATGAGGCTGCCTCTGCCGTGGTCGGCCGGTGTGGTCGCGCTCTGCTTCGCGCTGCTGCCGGCCGTGCTGCCGGGTTACCCGTACGCGTTCAGCAGCTACGACTACAACGTCCGTATCGGCCGCTCGACCGACGGGGGCCTGGCCGGCCTCGGCCAGCGGCTCGGCCCGGACACTCAGGTGCTGTATCTGACGTTCGGCAGCTACAACCACGCCATGGGCAACCCGACGACGTGCCGGTACCCGTCGCCGCTGTGGTTGCAGCGGGGGGCCATCATCCCGCGGTTGCGCGCCCGCCCCAGCTACGCCGACAACCTGCGCTGCCTGACCGCGGACAGCAACGCCCAATACCTGATCGTGCACAACGGCTGGTTCAACCTCGCGAAGTCGGCGCCGGACGTGCAGGCGCTGATCAATCAGCGGTTCGACTGCTCGCCGGCGGCCCGGATCCCGTCCCCGCCCCAGGTCACCGTCTGCCCGGCCCGGCGGTAGGGGTCAAGCCGTTCACCATCAGGGCCAGGCCCTGCTCGAAGAGGCGGTCCAGGTCCAGGTCGTACCCGCCGGGGCCGAAGGCGGCGAACAGCCGGGCGTACGCCGGGTAGGTGCCGGAGGCGGTGATCGCGTCCAACGCCGGGCCCTGCCGGCGCAGCCACTCGTCGTCGGACAGGCCGGTGGTGGCCTGGGCCTGCGCCTCCCGCTCGATGTTCACGGCGAGGCCCTGAACGTAGCTGTACAGCAGGACCTCGACGTTGAACGCGGCCACCGGCTCGAGGCCGGCGCCGGCCAGCGCGGCCAGGATGCGCTCACCGTGCGCCAGCAGCCGGGGCAGCGGCAGCGGCCGGCTGAGCGGGCTCAGGTGCGCCAGCCACGGATGCCGCCGGTGCAGCGTCCACAGTGTCCGCACCGCGTCGGCCACTTCCTCGCGCCATTCGCGGGCCGGGCGCGTCGCGGGCGGCACCTCGACACCGAAGGCGGCGTCGGCCATCAGGAGGACCAGATCGTCCTTGCTCGCCACGTACCGGTAGAGCGACATCGTCGAGGCGCCGAGGCGGGCCGCGAGCGCGCGCATCGACAGCGCGTCCAGCCCTTCGGCGTCGGCGAGCTCGATCGCGACCCGCACGATCCGGTCCTGGCTCAGGTCGCGCTCGGCGGCGACCGCCGGGACCCCCGGATCCGGCGCGGCGACGATCGTGCCGACCCGCGGCGAGGCGTGGACCAAACCCTCCTGGCGCAGCGTCGCCAGCACCTTGGTCGCGGTAGCCGGCGCGACGCCCCACCGGATGGCGATCTGGCGAGTGGACGGCACCCGGTCGCCGGGGCGCAGCTCGCCCGAGGCGATGCGGCGGCGGATGTCGGCGACGATGCGCCGGTACGGCGGCTCGGCCATCGGTTCTCCTGTCCTAGTACAGAAGATGGCTGCCCTAGCACTGAAATGCTGGCCAGACCCTGTTCGAGTCTGAGTGTACGACGTACGTTCAGTGGCGTACAGCGTCATCCTGAGGAGGCATCATGCGGAACGTCCTGATCTCCGGTGCGAGCGTTGCGGGCCCGGCCCTGGCCTACTGGCTGCGCCGCCGGGGCTTCACCGCCACCATCGTGGAGCGCGCGCCGGCGATGCGCGCCGGCGGCCAGGCCATCGACGTACGCGGCACGGCGCTCGACGTCGTCGACCGGATGGGACTGCTGTCCGACCTCCGGGCGATGCGCACCCGGATGCGCGGGATGTCCATGCTGGACGGGGACGGCAACGAGCTCTCCCGCTCGACCGAGTACGCGGCCAGCAGCGGCCGGCTCGACAGTGACGACGTCGAGGTGCTGCGCGAGGACCTCACAGAGTTGCTCTATCGGCACACCGCCGACGACGTCGAGTACCTCTTCGGTGACTCGATCATCGCGCTCGACCAGGACGACAGCGGCGTGCGAGTGACGTTCGAGCGGGGCGCGCCGCGGACCTTCGACCTCGTTGTCGGCGCCGACGGGCTGCACTCGAATGTGCGCCGGCGAGCATTCGGTCCCGAGGAGGACTACCTGCACCACCTGGGCACCTACTTGTCGGTGTTCACCATGGAGAACTTCCTGGGGCTGGACGAGTGGCAGCTCTGGTTCAACCAGGGTGACTTGGGCGGCGCCGTCTACACGGCCCGGAACAACACCGAGCTGCGGGTCAATCTCGGCTTCATGTCCGAGCCGATCGCGTACGACTACCGCGACGCCGACGCGCAGCGGCGGCTGATCGCCGAGCGGTTCGCCGTCATGGGCTGGGAGGTGCCCCACATGCTCGAGGGCATGTGGAAGGCGCCGGACTTCTACTTCGACGCGATGGCCCAGGTCAAGATCGACTCCTGGGCGCGCGGCCGGGTGACGCTGGTCGGCGACGCCGGCTACTGCGCCTCCCCGCTCAGCGGCCAGGGCACCAGCCTGGCCCTGGTCGGCGGCTACGTGCTGGCTGCCGAGCTGGCCGCGGCCGGCGGGGACCACGTCGCCGGCTACGCCGCTTACGAGCGGCGGATGCGCCCCTTCGTGGCACTCAACCAGGCGCTGGCCACCGAGAACCCGGGCCGGGGTCCCTCGGAGGAGTCGGGCGAGCGCGCGAAGCGAGCCATCGACCTCACCGATTGACCTGGGTCTGGTCGAAGCCGGCCATCGTCGAGTAGCCCTTGACGATGGCCTCGAGCTCGGCGCGGCTCGCTACCTCGTCGATGCTCGTGAACCCGTCGGGCGCCCGCTCGGCGACCAGGTCGATCACCCCCTCGGGGCCGCCGCGCCGGTTGGCGCGGACAATGGCGGCCGTCGCGGGCAGCCGCTCGGCCTCGTAGGCGCGCAGGGCGGCCGCGACGTCGCCGGTCCGGGCCAGCAGCGGAGCGAGGCACCGAGCGTCGAGGATGGCCTGGCTCGCCCCGTTGGACCCCACCGGATACATCGGGTGGGCGGCGTCGCCGAGCAGCGTCAGCCGGCCGAAGGACCAGCGCGGCACCGGATCGCGGTCGCACATCGGGAACTCGTGGCACCGGCCGGCCGCGCGCACCACCGCGGACACGTCGACCTCCGGCAGGTGGAACTCGCGTTCGACGTACGGGATGACGTCCTCGACGCGGCCCGGACGGTTCCAGTCCTCGCGCCGGGGCGGCGGCTGCGAGCCATCGCCGAGCTTGACGCAGACGACCCAGTTCAGCAGCGCCGTCTCGGGACCGTTGCGGTGCGAGATCGGGTAGAGCACCAGCTTGGCGCGTTGCAGGCCGCCGGCGATGATCATCGAGCGGCCGGTGAGGAAGCGCGGGTACTCGACCGCGCCCCGCCACATCAGCACGCCGTTCCAGGACGGCGGGCCCTGGTCGGGGTACAGCATCCCGCGCACGGTGGAGTGGATGCCGTCGGCCGCCACCAGCACGTCGCCGCGCGCCTCGATCGTCGCATCGTCCGAGTCGCGCCGGGCCAGGGTGGCCGTGACGCCGTACGTGTCCTGCTCGAAGCCCACCAGGCGGTGGCCCGCGTGAATGTGGTCCGGGCCGATTCGGTCGCGCGCCGCCGCGTACAGGATGCCGTGCAGTTGTCCCCGGTGGATGGAGAACTGCGGGAAGTCGTAACCGGCCTCGATGCCGCGCGGCTCGCGCCAGATCTCCTGGCCGAGCTGGTTGGTGTAGATCAGCTCGTGGGTGCGCACGCCGACGGCGTCGAGATCGTCGAGCAGGCCCAGCTCGGCGAGCGCCCTGGTGGCGTGCGGCAGCATGTTGATGCCGCCGCCGAGCTCGCCGACCTCCCGCGACTGCTCGAACACCTCGGTCTCGATGCCGGCCGCGTGCAGGCTCAACGCCGTCGCGAGCCCGCCGATGCCGCCGCCGATGATCAACGCTCGCATGGTCACGGCAGCAAGTTGTCGAGGTCGACCGGGGCCACGAGCAGGCCGTCCGTGACCATCAGCTTGTTCAGCTTGTCGACCGACGCGCGGTCGATCTCGGGCCGGTACTGCGGCAGCGTCATCTTGCCCGCGACATCCTCCTTGATGGACGTGTATGTGGTGACGATCTGGCGCACCGCGTCCGGGTTGGCCTGGGCGTAGGCGAGCGATTCCCGCATCGCCGCGGTGAACCGGCTGACCAGGTCCGGGTTGGTCTGGATGACCTGCTGCGACGTGAAGTACGTCGAGACGCACAGGTTCGGGTCGACGTCGGCCAGCGCGCCGATCGTGCGCCAGCCCTTGGCCTGGGCGGCGGCGAGGAACGGCTCGACCACGAAGATGGCCTGCACCCGGTCGCCGTCGAGCGCGGCGGCCATGTCCGGGAAGCCGATCTCGGCAAACTTGACCTTGGTGGGGTCGCCGCCGTCCTTGCGGATGATCTCCTTCACCGCGGTGTCGGTGATGTTCAACAGGGTGTTCGCGGCGATCGTGCGGCCGACGAGATCCTTGGGCGAGCGGATGGCCGGATCCTTGACCACGATCATGCCGAAGTCCTTCTCCGGGTCGCCGGTCGCGTTGTTGCCGTTGGCGACCATCCTGATCGGCACGTTCCTCGACTCGGCCAGCATCAGCGAGACCACGTTGCTCAGGCCGAACTGGTACTGACCGCTGATCACGGCCGGCACGATGGCGGCGCCGCCCTGGGCCTGTTCCATGGTGAGCTCGATGTTCCGCTTCGCGAAGAAGCCCCGGGCGTCGCCCAGGTAGATCGGCGCCACGTCGACGATCGGGATGACCCCGACCTTGATCTTGTCGGTCGAGCTCCCCGCCGCGGAGCCGTCGTTGCCGCAGCCGGCCACGGCAGTTGCCAGGGCCGTGACAGTGAGCAGAGCGATGAACGGTCTTCTCAACATGGGCGCACGCTAGAACGCGCCCGCTTCATTTCCGCTTCACGCTGCTCCGTCCCGGGTGCAACTGGGGCGTGACGTGACCCGGCGGCGCTGCGGCTGCGGCTCGACGTGACCGATCAGGCGTCGGTCGACGCCGCGGTCGCGGCCGCCGGGCCCCTCGACGTCCTGATCAGCAATGCGGGTGACACCCTGCGAGCCCCGGTCGAGACCGTGCCGCTGCCGGAAGTCCAGCGCATCTTCGAGCTCAACACGTTCGGCGCGTTGCGGGTCGCGCAAGCCGTGCTGCCGGGCATGCGCGCGCGGGGCGCCGGTCGCATCGTGTTCATCTCCAGCATCCAGGGACGCCTGGTGATCCCGCTCATCGGCACGTACGCGGCAAGCAAGTGGGCCCTGGAGGCGTTTGCCGAGACGCTCGCCATCGAGGCGCGCCACTTCGGTGTCTCGGTGCAGGTGTTCCAGCCGGGCGCGGTCGCCACCGGCGGGGCCGACCGGGCGAAGGTGTACGTCGACCCAGCTTGCCGCCCGGAAGGCGGCCGTCGAGGACGAGCCCTTCGTCCCCGCCGCCCTGGACTGGTGAGCGTATTCTTCGGCCCGTGAAGCTGCGGTTCACGACGCGCCGGTCCGACTCGCCGTGGGTCGACACTGTGTGGACGTGTACGAGCGAGCAGGTCACCGAGATGACGTCGGTCGCCGGGGTGCGCTGGGGGCTGGTGTTCTGGGAGCGGGCCGGCCGGGCGTACACGACCATCACCGGCCCCGAAACGCGGACCAGCACGGCACCGGTGCCCGAGGGCGCGACCTTCACCGGCATCGAGTTCGGCGTCGGCACCTCGTTGCGGGCCGTGCCCACGCCGGCATTGGTCGACGGTGGCATCGAGCTGCCCGACACCACCCGCCGGACGTTCCGGCTGGACGGCGCGCGCTGGGAGACGCCCGGCCCCGACGACGCCGAGGCTCTGGTCGAAAGGCTCGTCCGAGGCGGGATCGTGGTCCGCGACCCGCTTGTCGCCGACGTGCTGCGGGGTCAACGCCCGGCCGTCTCGGGCCGCACGGTCGAGCGCCGGTTCCGCACCGCGACCGGGCTGACGCGGGGCGCGGTCCGGCAGATCGAGCGAGCCCGTACGGCGGCTGCGCTGCTCGCGGCCGGCAGCACGGCCGCCGACGTCGTCGCCAAACTCGACTACTTCGACGAGCCGCACCTGGCCCGGGCGCTGCGCTCGTACGTCGGACGCACCGCCGGGCAGCTGCGCGAGGGGGCCGGCGGCGCGATCGCCCTCGATCTGGATCAGCGCTTGACGGCGTAGACCAGCTTCAGGATCCCGTTCGAGTAGCTTGCCGACTCCCGCAGCTCGAGCATGTACTTGTCGCGGTCGGCCCGGCCGAACACGCTCTTCCCGGCGCCGAGCAGCACCGGGAAGACAAGCAGGTTGTACTGGTCGATCAGGCCCGCATCCGACAGCCGGCGGGCCAGCTCCGCGCTCCCGTGAATGAAGATCGCGCCGCCGTCGCCCTCCTTGAGCGCGGCGACATCGTCGGTCGAGCGCAGGATGGTCGTCGGCCCCCACCCGCCGACGAGGGCGTCGTCGGGCAGCGTGGCCGACACGACGTACTTGGGCAGCTCCTTGTAGCCGGCGTGGTCCTCGGAGGTGGGCCAGAACGGCGCGAAGGCCTCGTAGCTGCGGCGGCCGAACATCAGCGCCGTCGTCTCGGCGAGCTCTTCGCCCTTCAGCGACCACGCTTCCGGGACGAACTCGAGGTCCTTGACCACCCAGCCGCCGCTGCGATGCCCCTCCGCCGGGCCGCCGGGCGAGTCGACGACGCCGTCAAGCGACATG
The DNA here is from genome assembly GCF_050942195.1 of Actinoplanes sp. CA-142083. Lineage (NCBI taxonomy): Bacteria > Bacillati > Actinomycetota > Actinomycetes > Micromonosporales > Micromonosporaceae > Actinoplanes > Actinoplanes sp. CA-142083. The sequence goes on along the minus strand of NZ_CP192076.1, from coordinate 3,086,082 downwards.
AAACCGGTGTAGACCAGGTCACGCATGGTGCTGTCTCCTCACGCTCGGCGGAGTTGCCGGGTGCAATGTAGATCGCGCCCGCGGCGAGCGTCTTGGACGGAAACGACAACGGGTCGTCAAGGGACCACCAGGCCGGTGCGGTAGGCGACGATGACGAGCTGGACGCGGTCTCGCGCGGCGAGTTTGGTCATCAGCCGGCCGACGTAGCTCTTCACCGTCGCGGTGGTGATGTGCATCCGGTCGGCGATCTCGGCGTTGGACGCGCCCCGGCCGATCAGCGTGAGGACTTCGCGTTCCCGCTCGGTCACGCCGTCGAGAGCGGGGGCGGCCACGGCCGGTTCGGGGCGTTTGACGATCAGCTCGATAAGCCGGCGGGTCACGCTCGGCGCGATGAGCGCGTCCCCCGCGGCGACCGCCCGGATCGCGGCGACGATGTCTTCCAGGGCCATGTCCTTGACCAGGAAACCCGAGGCACCCGCGCTCAGCGCGCCGTAGACGTACTCGTCGTCGTCGAAAGTGGTCAGTGCGACGACGCGGGGCGGCTCGGGCTCGGCGGTGATCCGGCGGGTCGCCTCGATGCCGTCCATGCCGGGCATGCGGATGTCCATCACCACGACGTCCGGTCGCAGTTCCCGGGTCAGCCGGATCGCCTCGTCGCCGGTTCCCGCCTCGCCGGCCACCTCGACGCCGTCGGCGTCGGTCAGGACCATCTGCAGGGCGGTGCGCACGAGGGCGTGATCATCGGCGAGGAGCACGCGTATGGTCATGCCGCCGCCACCCGCATCTCGACCGGCAGACGCGCCGCCACCTGAAACCCGCCCGCCGGGCGTGGGCCCGCGGTCATCGTGCCGTGCAGCAGCGCGACCCTTTCCCGCAGGCCGGCCAGGCCGTAGCCGGGCGGCCCGGACCCGCCGCCGCGGCCGTCGTCGGTCACCTCGATGGCCAGCTCGGCGGGGTGGAACTCGACCAGAACACGACAGGCCGCGACATCGGCGTGCCGCAACACGTTGGTCAGCGACTCCTGGATGATCCGGTAGGCCGACAGCTCCACGTCGGCCGGAAGCGGGCGACGGTCACCGGCCCAGCACAGGTCGACCTCGATGCCGGCCGCGCCGGTCGTCACGACCAGATCGTCGACGTCGGCCAGGCTCGGCGCGGGATGCAGCGGCGGCGACTCGGCCGGGCCATCGCCGGAGACGCGCAGCCCGCCGACCATCCGGCGCAGGCCGGAAAGTGTGTCCCGGCTCGTGGCCTCGACGGCCCGCATCGCTTCCCGGGCCCGGTCGGGCTGGGTGTCCATGACCCGGGCCGCCGCCCCCGCCTGCAAGGCGATGACGCCGACGCTGTGCGCGACATGATCGTGCAGCTCGCGGGAGATGCGCAGCCGTTCCGCGATCACGGCCTGGGCCGCTGTCTGCTCGCTGAGCCGGCGTGCATAATCCCGGGCCTGACGGATCGAGAAGCCGACCAGACCGGCCACGAGGGCCGGCAACACCGCGTACGCCACCCCGACGGTCCAATGCGTCGGCGCCCCCGAGAGATAGCCGGCGACCGGCAGCGCGGCCAGCACCGGGACGGCTGCGGCAAGCCACGCCCACGGCGGCTGGGTGACGACAACGTAGCCGAGCACCAGATCCGCCGCGAACAGGAACAGCGTCAGCGAGCTTTCCAGAGAGCTGGCAAGACCGCGCTGGCCGACCACCGTCACGATCGCAACGGCCGAGACGACCAGGACACACACCCCGGCCAGCGGCCGGCGACGCGCCAGCGCGCCCGCGGCCAGCGCGCTCACGACCGCGACCGTCACCAGCGCCCAGCCCCACGCCGACGGACCGGGCAGGCCGGTCGGCATGCCCGGTAGCCCGGAGTGGGCGCGCAGGGCGCTGAAAGCCGCGGCGCCCCAGATCAGCTCGACCCAGACGACCCACGGCAGCCCTTGACGACGCGGTTTGCCCTGCATACGGCCGATGGTATCGACGGGACCGCCGGCCGGCATCGGACCACGGTATGACGACCGTGGTCGGTAGTCGATGCCGTCCCCGGGGCGATGACGGGACGGGCCACGGCGCGGGACCGTACCGGCATGATTGAAGTAGACGAGCTGGTCAAGCGTTACGGCGCCACCACCGCGGTGGCGGGCCTGTCGTTCACCGCGCGGCCCGGACAGGTCACCGGCTTCCTGGGCCCGAACGGCGCCGGCAAGACGACCACCCTGCGCGTTCTGCTCGGGCTGGACGCGCCGACGAGCGGACACGCCACGATCGGCGGCGTGCCGTTCCGGCGGCACCGGCGCGGGCTGCGGCACGCCGGGGCGCTGCTCGACGCCCAGCAGGCACATCCCGGGCGCAGCGCCGTGGTCCATCTGGCCGCGCTCGCCCGCAGCAACGGCCTGCCCCGGCGACGGGTGGACGAGGTGCTCGGCGAGGTGGGCCTGTCCGCAGTGGCGGGACGCCGCGTCGGTACGTACTCCCTGGGAATGCGACAGCGGCTCGGCGTGGCCACCGCACTGCTCGGTGACCCACCCGTGCTCATCTTCGATGAGCCGGCCAACGGCATGGATCCCGAAGGGATCCGCTGGATCCGCGGGTTGTTCCGGCGGCTGGCCGCCGAGGGTCGCACGGTGTTCCTCTCCAGTCACCTGATCGGCGAGATGGCGGCGACCGCCGACGAGATCGTCGTGGTCGGGCAGGGCCGGCTGCTCGCCCGCGGTCCGGTGGCCGAGCTGGCCGGGCCGGACGGCTCGCTGGAAGACACGTTCCTCGAGCTCACCTCGGGCAGCGTCGACTACCGGGCCGGGGGTGCGTGATGCGCGACGTGATCGCGGCCGAATGGCTCAAGACCCGCTCGCTGCGCTCCACCTGGTGGGCGCTCGCCCTCACCGCTGCGGTGGTGATCGGCTCGGCGGCGGTGGCGGCGCACGCCGACTACGTGAACTTTCCGTCCTACAGCCTCGAGGAACAGCGCACGCACGGGTTCGCGCTGGGCGACGCGTTCCCGCTCGCCGGATATCTCGTGCTGGTCGTCGTGGCGGCCAGCGCCGGCGCCTCGGCGATGATCAGCGAGTACAGCAGCGGCCTGCTCCGGGTCACCGCCGTCGCCGTCCCGGCCCGCTCGGAGCTGCTGGCGGCCAAAGCGGTCGTCGCCGCCGCCGTCTGGACCGTCGCCGGCGCGCTCACCTCATTGACCGCCTTCGCCGTCTCGCAGCTCATCCTGGCCGGGCGGGACGCGAACGCCTCGCTCACCGGCCCGGGCACCGCCACGGCACTGCTGGCCGCGACGCTGATCGGACCGGTGTGCGCCCTCGTCGGCCTCGCTCTCGCGGTGCTCCTGCGGCACGCCGGCACGGTCTACGTGACCGGCATCCTGCTCCTGGTGCTGGCGCCCCAGCTGCTGAGCACCCGGCAGAACGTCACCCGCGAACTCCATCACACGATGCTCATCCCGGCCTGGCAACGCCTGACCGAGGCGTACGGGCCGCCCCGGTTCCTCGGGTCGCTCTACACCTCCGCGGTGGAAGCCTGGCTCGCGTACGCGATCTGGTCCTTGATCTTCATCGCCGCAGCCCTGGTGGTGCATCGCCGTCGCGATCTGTGATGGATCCCGTGGTCGCGCGAGCGCGCGGGCTGCTGCGACCTCGGACGACAGGGTCGCGGGCCCGTAGGTGGTCATCCGGTCGGCAAGGTAACCGTCACGGTAAGGCCGCCGTCGTCGTTCGGCGTCGCGGCGACCGTGCCGCCGTGGGCGCGGACTATCGAACGGACGATCGCCAGCCCCAGACCCGTCGAGCGGGAGCCGGCCGGCCGGTTCCGCGCCAACCGCTGGAACGGCTCGAACAAGCGGTCGACCTCGTCGGCCGGGATCCGGTCACCGCCGTTGCGCACCGTCAGTGTCGCGCCGCCCGCGCCGTTTCCGGTGGATACCTCCACCCAGCCGGCCCGCTGGTTGTGCCGTACCGCGTTGTCGATGAGGTTGCTGGCGAGCCGGTCCAGCAGCGCCGGATCGCCGGTCACCGCCGCCGGGCGCAGATCCGTGGTGGTCTTCAACTCGGCGCGCTCGGCCTCGTCGTCCGCATCGCTGAGCGCCGCCGCGGCGGAAACCGACAGATCGTGCGGCTCGGCCGCCAGCACGCCGCTGTCGCTGCGGGCCAGGGCGAGCAGGCCGTCCAGCATGCGTTCGGCGCGGCCGGTCGCGGTCAGCACGCGGCGGGCCATCGCCTCCCACTGCTCGGGCGTGCTGGAACGCTTCGCCAGCTGCACCTCGGCGCCGGTGCGGGCGATCGCCAGCGGGGTTCGCAGTTCATGCGCCGCGTCCGCCACGAACCGCCGTTGACTGGTGAAGGACGCCTCCAGCCGGGACACCATCTCGTCGAACGTGTCCGCCAGCTCCTTCAGCTCGCCCGGCGGGCCGGTCAGCGCGACCCGCTCGTGCAGCCGGTCGTGCGAGATGCGGCGGGTGGCGGCGGTCAGTGTGCGCAGCGGCCGCAGCATCCGCCCGGTCACGATCCACGACGCGCCGACGCCGAGCAACGCGGTGACCGCGAGCGCCGCCGCCGACGTACCGATCGTGGTCACCATGGTCTGGCGGCGCAGCGCGGCGATCTCGGCCTGGCGGGCGTGATACACGGCGAGCGTTTCGCGGGCCCGGTCGGCGGCCTCCGGCGGCGCGCCTTCCAGCTTCTGCACCTGGAGCCCGTTCGGCGCGCTGAGGTCGGTGTAGAGCCGGTGGTAGAGCAGGGCGTAGTTGAGCGCGAGCAACCCCGTGCAGATGGCCACGAGCACCGCCGCGTACATCAGGGTCAAGCGCAACCGGATCGACGGCGGCCTCACAACCGGTACCCCGCTCCCACCAGCGTCTCGATCAGCGCCGGCTCGCCGAGCTTGCGGCGCAGCCGCGCGAGGGTGACCCGGACGGTCGCCGTGAACGGGTCGGCGTGTTCGTCCCACGCCCCCTCCAGCAGGTCCTCGGCGCTGACCACGGCGCCGTCCGCCGTCATCAGGATCTCCAGCACGGCCAGCTCCTTGGTGGTCAACGCGATGACGCGGCCGTCCCGCGTCACCACCCGGCGGGCGGTGTCGAAGCTCAGCCCGGCCCGCCGCAGCACCCGCGGCGCGTTGGTGGCGCGCCGGGCCAGGGCCCGGATCCGCAGCACCAGCTCGTCGAAGACGAACGGCTTGGGCAGGTAGTCGTCGGCGCCGAGGAGCAACCCGGCCACCCGGTCCGACGCCTCGCCGGCCGCGGTGAGCATCAGGATCCGGACGCCGGAGCCCCCCGCCGCGAGCGCCGTGCACACCTGATCGCCGTGCACCAGCGGCAGATCGCGGTCGAGGACGACCACGTCGTACCGGTTGGCGCCGGCCTTGTGCAGCCCGTCGAGGCCGTCGGCCGCCAGGTCGACCGCCATGCCCTGGTCGCGCAGGCCGTCCGCGACCTGCTCGGCCAGCAACGGCTCGTCCTCGATCAGCAACACCCGCACTCGGCACCCCCACCCGCAGTCTCGTCGCCGGGGCATTACACCCGCGTTACAGCCGCTGTAACGGCACTGTTGCCCGCGCGCTGCTCCACTGATCGGCGGACGAATCAGGGGATCGGAGGAGCCAGCTGTGAAGAAATACGCGATCGCGGCCGCCGTGTTGCCGCTCGTGCTGGTCTGGGCGGCCGCGTGCGGCGAGCCCGCCAGACACAAGAATGTGGCCTCGGCCGGCAGCGGTGCAACGCCGAGCCCGACCGCCACGCTCAGTTTCCTGGACCAGGGCCTCCGATACGCGCGGTGCATGCGCGAGAACGGCCTGCCCGACTATCCCGATCCGGAGGTCACCGGCGACAACGTACGGATCGTCGGGGTCGACAAGACCAAAGTCGACACCACTGTGCTGGCCGGGGCACAGCAGGCCTGCCGCGCGCTGCGGCCGGTGCTCACCGGGCCGGACGGGGCGCAGAAGGCGGCGGCCGCCCGGTACGAGTCGCAGTGCATGCGGGAGCACGGCCTGGCGGACTACCCCGACCCGGACCCGGACGGGCACGCCGAAGTGCCCGACGCGGTCCGGCAGAATCCCCTTTTCGACGCGGCCAGAGCGGCCTGCCGCGACCTGACCCGCTCGTTCACGCCGAGCCCCGCGGCGACAAACTGATGACCGGCCGGGGTCGGCGCCGGTTCCGGACGGCCGCGGTGGCCGCGGCGGCGGTCCTCACGGGCGGCGCCGCCGCGGCGGCGGCAGCCGGGTTCGGCGGCGGCGGGCGCGACGAGCCGCCCGCGTCCGATCTGCCGCCGGCTACGGCTCAGGTGACCCGCCAGACCATGCACGACACCTTCGACGAAGCCGGCCAGCTCGGCTGGAGCGGCCACACCACCCTGGCCGGCCGGATTCCCGGCGTGATCACCCAGCTCCCGCAGCCCGGCGACGCCATCGGGCGGGGCGCGACCATCTACCGGGTCGACGACCGGCCGGCGGTGCTGATGTACGGGCTGGTCGCCGCCTACCGCACGGTGGGGCCGGGCACGACCGGGCGCGACGTCCGCCAGCTCGAGGCGAACCTCACGGCGCTGGGCTTCGGCGGATTCACCGCGGACGACCGGTACACGGCGGCGACCGCCGCGGCGGTTCGCCGCTGGCAGCGGAAGCTCGGCCTGCCCCGCACCGGCACGGTCGAGCTGGGCCGGGTGGTGTTCGCCCCCGGGCCGATCCGGGTCGACGCCGTCACGGCCGGCGTCAACCAGTCGACCGGCGGCGGCGCCGAGGTCCTGCGCTACACCGGCGCCGGCCGGGTGGTCACCGTCGACCTGGAGGTGTCTCAGCAGCGACTGGCTCGCCCCCGGGCCGGCGTCCAGGTCACCATGCCGGACGGCAAGCACGTCGCCGGACGGGTCGAGCGCGTGCACACCGTCGTCGAGCAACCGACCGGCCAGAACACTCAGCCGGTCACCCGCATCGAGGCCACCGTGTCCCTGGGCGACCCGGCCGCGGCCGCCGACCTGGAATCCGCCGTCGTGACCGTCTCCTTCGTCGCCGGCGAGCGCGCGAACGTCCTGACCGTGCCGATCGCCGCGCTGGTCGCGCTGGCCGAGGGCGGCTACGGCGTCGAAGTCGTCGACGGCCACGCCACCCGACACCTGCGGGTGGCCACGGGGCTCTTCGCCGGCGGGCGGGTCGAGGTCAGCGGCGAAGGGCTGCGAGAGGGGCTGACCGTGGGGATGCCGCGATGATCGAGCTGGCCGGCGTGACCAAGGTCTACCCGGGCGGCGTACGCGCGCTCGACGGCGTCACGCTCAGCATCGGCGCCGGCGAGCTCGTCGCCGTCACCGGGCCGTCCGGCTCCGGCAAATCCACCATGCTGCACATGCTCGGCACCCTGGACCGGCCCACCTCGGGCCGAGTCGCGGTCGACGGGCACGACGTGTCCCGGCTCTCCGACCGGCAGTTGTCGGCCCTGCGCGCTTTCCGCATCGGCTTCGTCTTCCAGCAGTTCCACCTCGCGGCCGGCGCCTCGGCCCGGGACAACGTCGCGGACGGCCTGCTCTACGCGGGAGTGCCGATCCGGGAACGCCGCCGCCGGGCCGAGGCCGCGCTGCATCGGGTCGGGCTCGGGCACCGGCTCCGCCATCAGCCGCACGAGTTGTCCGGCGGGGAACGGCAGCGGGTCGCGATCGCCCGGGCGGTGATCGCCGAGCCGGCGCTGCTGCTGGCCGACGAGCCGACCGGCAACCTGGACACCGCTTCCGGCGCCGGAGTCATGGCCGTGCTGCGGGAGCTGCACGCCACCCGTACGACCGTGGTTGTCATCACCCACGACCGTGACCTCGCCGCCCAGCTGGACCGGCAGGTGCGGATGCGGGACGGGCGCATCGAGAGCGAGGCCGTCGCGTGCTGAACCCGGCCCGGCTCGCTCCCGCCGACGTGGTCCGGGTCGGCGCGGCCGGCCTGCGCACGCGGCCCACCCGGGCGCTGCTGTCCGCGCTCGGGATCGCCATCGGCATCGCCGCCATGGTCGCGGTCGTGGGGATCTCGTCGTCCTCCCGCGAGCAACTCCACCGGCAGCTGGCCGAGCTCGGCACCAACCTGCTCACCGTCGCGCCGGGACAGACCGTCGACGGCCGGCCCGCCGCCCTGCCCGCACCGGCCGAGGCGATGATCGGCCGGATCGGCCCGGTCAGCGCGGTCTCCGCGACCGGGGCCGTCAGCGGCGCCCGGGTCTACCGCACCGACCGGATCCCGCGGGTGGAGACGAACGGCCTGTCCGTGCTCGCCGCGCGGCTCACCCTGCCCGCCACGGTCGGCGCCGGCATCCGCCGCGGCGCCTGGCTCAACGGGTTGACCGCCCGTTATCCGGCTGCGGTGCTCGGCGCCGACGCGGCCGATCGGCTCGGTGTCGGCCGGCCGAGCGCGCAGACGATGATCCTGGTCGGCGGCGTGCGGTTCACCGTGATCGGGGTGCTCGGCCGCGCCCCGCTCGCCCCCGAGCTGGACGCGTCCGTGCTCATCGGCTGGGACGCGGCCACCCGCCTGTTCCCGTTCGACGGCCGGGCCACCACCGTCTACGCCCGATCCGACGACAGCCAGGTCGAGGCCGTGCACGCGGTGCTCGCCCGCACCGCCGACCCGGCCGATCCGGGCGCGGTCACCGTCTCGAAGCCGTCCGATGCGCTGGCCGCCCAGCAGGCCGCCGACAGCACCCTGAACGCGCTGCTGCTCGGCCTCGGCGCGGTCGCCCTGCTGGTCGGCGGCGTCGGCGTCGCGAACACCATGGTGATCTCGGTACTCGAACGCCGGGCGGAGATCGGGCTACGACGGTCGCTCGGCGCCACCCGCGGGCAGATCCGGGTGCAGTTCCTCGCCGAATCGCTGCTGCTCTCCACGATCGGCGGCGCCGGAGGCGTGCTCCTCGGCATCGCGATCACCGCGGGATACGCCGCGTATCAGGCCTGGCCGGCCGTCGTGCCCGCGTGGGCGACCAGCGGCGCGATCGGCGCCACCGTGGTCATCGGCGGGCTGGCCGGCCTGTACCCGGCGATCCGGGCGGCCCGGCTCTCCCCCACCGAGGCGCTGGCCGCGCCGTGACCCGATGCCGAGTACGACGGGCGCGGCGGCCGGCCGCTACTTGCGCTTGCGGATCTCGTCGGCGGCCTGGGGTACGACCTTGAACAGGTCACCCACCACGCCGTAGTCGGCGAGCTCGAAGATCGGGGCCTCCGGATCCTTGTTCACCGCCACGATCGTCTTCGAGGTCTGCATACCGGCCCGATGCTGGATCGCACCGGAGATACCCAGCGCCACATACAACTGCGGCGAGACCGTCTTACCGGTCTGACCCACCTGGAACTGATGCGGATAGAACCCCGAATCCACCGCCGCCCGGGACGCACCCACCGCCCCGCCGAGCAGATCAGCGAGCTCCTCGACCAGCTTGAAGTTGTCCGCGTTACCCACCCCGCGGCCGCCGGAGACCACGATCGAGGCCTCGGTCAGCTCCGGCCGCGAGCCCTTCTTCTCCGCCACCCGCTCCACCACCTTGGTCAGCTTGTCGGCGTCGGAGACCGCCACCGTCAGCTGCTCCACCGAACCGGCGCCGGGTGCGGCCTCAGGCGTGATGGAGTTGGGCCGGATCGTGATGATCGGCAGACCCCGCGTGACCTTCGCCTGCACCGTCGCCGACCCGGCGAAGATGCCCTGCGTCGCGGTGCCATCCGCGTCGACCGCCACCGCGTCGGTGAGCAGACCGTTGTCCAGCTTCACCGCCAGCCGACCGGCGATCTCCTTACCCTCCTGCGTCGAGGCCAGCAGCACCGCCGCCGGCTGCACCCGCTTGACCAGCTCGGCCACCACGCTCGCCTTCGGCGCCACCAGATAGCCGTCGATATCGTCACCCGCGGCCACGTAGACCTTCTCAGCGCCGTACTCGCCGAGCCTCGCGGTATCGACCTCACCGAACGCCACCGCCGAAACCGTCCCCAGTGAGCGGGCGATCGTCAGCATCTCCAGCGTGACCTTCTTGACCCCAGCCGACGCGGAGGCCTCCACCACAACCAGAACCTCTGCCATGACAGCCTCCCCCTCAGACGAACTTCTCGGTGGCCAAGTAAGCGACCAGCTGCGTGCCGCCATCACCCTCATCAGTGATCTTCGTACCGGCGGACCGCGAAGGACGCGGCGTGAACGAGAGCACCTCGCTGGTCGCGCCCGCCGCACCCACCTCGTCGGCGGCCACGCCCAGATCGGCCAGCGAGAGGGTCTGCACCGGCTTCTTCTTCGCCGCCATGATCCCCTTGAACGACGGATACCGCGGCTCGTTGATCGTGTCCCACACACTCACCACCGCCGGCGTGGCCGCCGTGACCACCTCATACCCCTCATCGGTCTGCCGCTCGACAGTCAGCTGCGAACCATCCACCGTCAGCTTGCGAGCACCGGTCAGCGCGGCGATCCCGAGCCGCTCGGCGAGCATGTGCGGCATCACCTGCACCCGGCCGTCGGTCGACTCCGAACCCGCCAGGATCAGATCCGCGTTCAGCGTCTTCAACGCCTCAGCAAGCACCTTCGAGGTAGCAACGGCACAGGAACCGTGCAACGCGTCATCCTGCACATGGACCGCCTTGTCCGGACCCATCGACAGCGCCTTACGGATCGACTCGGACGCCGACGCCGGACCCATCGTCAGCACCGTCACCTCACCACCATGAGCCTCCTTGATCTTCAAGGCCTCCTCGATGGCGTACTCATCCATCTCATTGATCACATTGCTCGCCGACGCGCGGTCCACCGAAAAGTCGGCGCCGAGCGAACGCGACGCACCGGAGTCGGGCACCTGCTTCACCAAAACGACGATGTTCATCGCGCTCCTGTCGTTATCCGACGCCGGCGATCAGCGGCGTCATGAGTCCGGAAACGGTGGCCAGGGCGGCATCCAGCGCGGGGTGGGCGTCCTTGACGCCGCCCGCCCGCAGCCACTCGCGCAGCACCTGGTTGTGCGCGGCCGCGAAGGACGCCGCCGCCACGTGGGCCGCCAGGGCGGCCTCGGGAGTGTCGGGCAGCCGGCCGCGCAGGTAGTCGCTCAGCGTGCGCTCGTAGCGGGCCACGCTGGCGATCTCGCGGTCCCGCAGCGGGCCGACGACGCGGGTGAGGCTATACCGGGCGAGGGTCCGCTCGGGGGTCGCCATGAACGACTCGAAGATCAGCCGGGTCGCCTCGGCCATGACGAAGACCGGGTCGGCGGAGGTCGAGGAGGCGAGGTACCACCGCACCCGCTCGATCACCGAGTCGTGGTCCGGGAAGATCACGTCTTCCTTGGACCGGAACTGCCGGAAGAAGGTGCGCCGCGCGACGCCCGCGGCCGCCGCGATCTCGTCGATGGTCGTGTTGTCGTACCCCTTCTCCGCGAACAGCGCGAAAGCGGCCGTGGCCAGCCGCTCGCGCACCGGCCCGGCGCCCGGCGGGGCGGCGGAGACGTCCATGGCGGGACCATAGCACAAATGGCACCGGGTGCAGGCTGAATGGCACCGAGTGCCATCCTCCACCGCGCGGCTACGGTGGCCGGATGGATCATCCCGATCAAGTGGCCGGTCACGTCGCCCGGACCGTGCTGGGCGAGACGAGCGCTCCGGAGCCGCTGGCTGCCGGGGCCTGGTCCACGGCGTACGCGCTGACGGTCGCCGGGCGGCCGATGGTGCTGCGGGTCAGCCGGCACGGCGGGGACTTCGCCAAGGACGAGGCCGTGGGCGCGGCTGCACGCGGCAAGCTACCGGTGCCGGAGGTCACGGTCCGCGGCGAGACAGCCGGGTGGGCGTACGCGGTCTCGGAGCGCTTGACCGGAACGCCGCTCGACGATCTCGACGCGGGCGCCCTCGACGCCGTCCTGCCCGACCTGTTCGATGTCATGGACGCCATCGGCCGGATCGACGTCGGCGGCCGCGGCTACGGCGTCTGGGACGAGTCCCGCACGGCGCCCTACCGCTCCTGGCCGCAATACCTGCTCGCGGTCGAGCACGAGACGCCGCGAGTGCCGGGCTGGCGGGCCGCCCTGGCCGCGTCCGACATCGGCCTGGAGCCGTTCGAACGCGGCCTGGCCACGCTGCGCCGGCTCGCGCCGGACCTGCCCGACGAGCGCCGCATGATCCACGACGACCTGCTCGAGCGGAACGTGCTGGCCACCGGCGACCGGATCTCGGGCGTCCTGGACTGGGGCAGCGCCAGCTTCGGCGATCCGCTCTACGACGCCGCCTGGCTGCTCTACTGCTGGGGCTGGCATCCGCAGTGGTCCTCGATCGACATCGAGGCGGCGATCGGGCGCCGGTGGAACCCGGATCCGGCGGCGCTGCGCGCGTACCGGATCCACATCGGCCTGGGCTCGATCGCTTACTGCACCACCCGCGACCGCTGGGACGACGTGGCCCTCAACGCCGAGTGGCTGCTCGCGCTCGCCTGACCCGCTACCGCCGGCGTACGGCGTAGGTCAAATGCGTCGCCCGCGGCGACGGCTCCGAGCGGATCGGCTCCAGCGCGACCCTCGACGCGTCGACGCCGTCGAACAGGCGAACTCCGGAGCCGAACAGCACCGGCGACAGCGCGATCGTGCACTCGTCGATCAGCCCGGCGTTCAGGTACTGCAGGATCGTCTCGCCGCCGCCGGCGATGCGCACGTCGCGGTCGCCGGCGGCCACGCGGGCCTGGTCGAGCGCGGCCTCGATGCCGTCGTTGACGAAATGGAACGTGGTGCCACCGGGCCGCTCCCAGGGGTCGCGCTTCTCGTGCGTCACGACGAATACCGGCGTGTGGAACGGCGCTTCCTCCGGCCACATCCGCTCGCCGGCGTCGAACATGCGCTTGCCCATCACGCTCGCGCCGGTGCGCTCGTACGTCGCCCGTACGATGTCATTGTCCTGCCCTTCTTCACCGCCCCCGCCGAGCTTCAGGTTCTCCCGGAAGAACCGGGTCGGGAAGATCCACGCCTGCAGCTCCATCCATTGCCTGCCCATCAGCTCCCCGAGGGAGCCGGGCGCGATGAACCCGTCCAGCGACATCGACACGCTGAAGAACACCTTGCCGGCCATCAGCCCTCCGCTCCGTTCCGGACGATCTCGGCGACGTAGGCCGCCAGGTTGCTCAGCGTCTGCTCGCCGCCCTCGATCGCGTGATATTTCTCCACGGCCTGGTCGCGCAGCTGCTGGGTGGGGAAGACAGTGCGCATCACGATTCGCGTCGTCGCACCGCCGGGCTCGAACGTCAGGACCGACTCGAAGGCGTCCGGGTCGTCGCGGTGCTCACCGTGCAGCAGCGCGATCCGCTCCGGCGACACGATCTCGGTCCAGGTGATCCACTCGGAATAGTCGTTGCCGTCCGGCCCGTGCATCACGAAATCCCAGACCCCGCCGACGCGGAACTCGAAGGACCGCGTGGTGGTGCTGAACCCCTCCGGACCCCACCACCGCGCCAGGTGCCGGACCTCGGTGAACGCCTCGAACACCAGCTCCCGCGGCGCGTCGATCACCCGGAAGATCACAATCTCTCGGTCGGACGTCATTCTCCCTGCCGTTTCTGCTTGAGCTCCCGCACGTACGCGTCCAGCCGGTCGAAACTCCCGGTCCAGAACTGCTCGAACCCGCCGACCCACTCGTGGATCGGCCGCAACCCGCGGGCATCCAGGCCGTAGAGGCGCTGCTTGCCGGCCCCGCGGACCTGCACCAGCCCCACCTCGCGGAGCACCCGCAGGTGCTTGGAAGCTCCCGGCAGGCTCATCCCCAGCTGCTGGGCCAGGTCGGTCACCGGCCGCTCACCCGAGCGAAGCAGCGCCAGGATGTCCCGGCGCTGCGGCTCGGCGATCGCGTTGAACGCATCCGACGTCGTTGCTGCTCGTGCCACGGCAGCCACAATAATTTCCCATATGGGAAAACGTCAAGCGGCTTACATGCTGATGTTGGCCTGAGGCCCGGAGTAGGTCTTGACCAGCGACGGCACGTTGGCCGCACTGTCGAGGGTGTAGGAGTAGAAGCTGCTCGGGGTGAACGCGCTGCCGCTTGTCTCCTGGCGGCCGGTGCAGCTGACGACCACGCTTCCGGTCTGCTTCAACTGGGCGGTGGAGTCGGGGTAGTACGGGTTGTTCACGTGATCGAAGTAGCTGTTCTCGATCACCATCTTGGTCGCGCCGCGCGAGTAGTTGCCGTACGAGCTGATGTTCTGCAGGTAGTTGTTGTACAGATGCGCGTACGCCAGGTTGTCGGCGCTGGGGTTGCGCTGGTTGGTGTCGTGCAGCCAGTTGTGATGGATCGTCATCCGGGCCGTCACGTTCTCGGTCCAGCCGATCCCGAAGGTCTTGTTGTGGTTGCCCAGCTGGTTCCACGACACCGTCACAAACGACGTGTCCTTACGGGAGTCGATGTAGCCGTCGTTGATGTTGGTGAACGTGTTGTGGTCGATCCACACGTGATCGGCGGTGTCCATCTGGATACCGTCGTAATCGAAGTCCTTGTCATCCGGATCATCCGAGGCCACCGCGGTGTCCCCGATCGTCAGGTTCCGGATGATCACGTTGTGGATCCCGGTCCCGAGGAAGAACCCACCGCCCTTGATCCGCCCCGAGGCCCCGACCCCGATGATCGTCTTGTTCGACGCGACCGGGATCTCGTAGCCGTAGGTCGGTACGGTGATCGTCCCGCTGACGCGCACCACGTAGGCCGCGCTCGATGTCGCATATTTCAGCAGATCGGCGTACGTCGTGACCGTGACCGTCGTGCCACCCGCGCCGCCGGTCGTGCCCTGGGCGAACCCGTCGGCTGTGTTCGACCATGTCCGGCCGGACGTAGAGACGGCGTTGAACGCCCACTGCATCCGGGAGATGTCCGAGCAGGCTTCCTGCACGATCGGGTTGCCGCCGGCCGTCGAGCCGTCCTTGTCGCTCATGCACAGCCCGCTGGAGTTGCTCTTGAGCAGGTACTTCCCGGACGCCGCGGACGAGGCCGTGAACGTCCAGGTCTGGTTGGCGCTGGCTCCGCAGGTCCAGATCCACAGCTGAGTGCCGGACGCGGTGGTCGAGTTCGGCACGTCGACGCACTTGCCGCTGGCCACGTCGGTCAGCCCGTAGGCGCCGTTCTGGGCGACCACCTTGAACTGCTGCCCGGCGCAGGCGAGCTGCTGCAGCAGGGCGCCGTTCCCGGTGCCGGCCGCGTTGAGACACTTCCCGCTCGCCCCCGAGGCGAGGGTGTACGTGCTGCCGGCCACCGGTGCGACCGCCGCCTCCGAGGACAGCGGGGTGACCACGACCAGCGCGACCGCCACCGCGGCCGCAACGATCAGCTTCGTCTTCACAGCGGGCTCCATCCGTCGGTACCGGCGAGGTATTTCTGCGGGGTGTAGTTGGCCGCGGTCGAGTCGCTCATCTGCGGCCGGTTGCCGTTGGTCGTGGCGCCCGAACCGGTGTTCTTGTATTCGAAGAACCGCGCGTTCTTCCAGGTGTTCTCGGACATGTCCGTCCAGGGCTGTGCGGTCTTGATCGTGGCGCTCAGCGACGACTCCCGGTACAGCACCTGCGCGCCCTGCCGCCACGGCCGGCCCAGCTGGGTGACGTTGTTCGCCGCACCGGTGATCGTGGATTTGTAGAACAGCAGGCCGTACGTCTTGGCCGCGTCCGTGCTCGCGGCGGTGATCGGGCCGCCGGTGCTGCGCTTCTCGTAGATGGAGCACGTGTTGAAGACCGCGGTGCCGCCGCCGAAGATGAAGTCGACAGTGCCCTCGACGTAGCAGTTGGTGAACAGCGCCCGGGTGCTGTCGTTGACCAGCAGCGTGTCCTGGTCGCCGAGCAGCCGCACGTTGCTGAAGACCGCCCGGTCGGCGTTCAGGTGCAGCGCCACCGCCTGCTGCCCGCTGGTCACCGAGCCCTCGTCGAAGTCGTTCGAGATCGTCAGGTTGGTGGCGACGAAGTCGTGCCCGTAGACGAACACGCTCGCGCTTCCGGACGTGCCGCAGCAGTTCGCGGAGTTGTTGTAGACCAGCGTCGTCTGCGACGCCGAGCTGCCCAGCCCCTGCAACGTGATGTACGGCTTGTTCGCCGGGATCGTGACGACCTGGCGGTAGGTGCCCGCCTTGATCGTGATCACCTGGCGGGTGGTGTTGTTCGCCGGCACGGCGTCGATCGCGGCCTGCACGGTCTTGTACTTGCCGGTGCCGTCGGACGCCACGGTGGCGGTGGTCGGCGTCCCGGAGACGGCGTTGAACGACCACTGCATGCGGGCGATGTCCGAGCACGCCTCCTGCACGATCGGGTTGCCGCCGGCGGTCGAGCCGTCCTTGTCGCTGACGCAGAGGCCGGTGGCGGCGCTCTTGATCACGTACTTGCCACTGGCCGCGGTGGATGCGGTCAATGTCCAGGTCTGGTTGGCGCTGGCCCCGCAGGTCCAGGTCCACAGCTGCGTGCCCGCCGTGGTGGTGGAGTAGGGCACGTCGACGCACTTCGCGCCGGCCGCGTTGACCAGGCCGTACGCGCCGTTCTGCGCGACGACCTGGAACTGCTGGTCGGCCGCCGCCGTGTTGCAGGCGATCTGCTGGAGCACCGCGCCGTTGCCGGTGCCGGTGGAGTCGAGGCACTTGCCGCTCGCACCCGAGGACAGGGTGTAGACGCCGCCGGCGACGGGTGTCGTGGCGGCCTCCGACGGCCACGCCGACACCACGACCGTGACGGCCGGGACGACCGCACACAGCGCGAAGGCGCCGGCTGTTCTCCTTCTCATGACGGATCCTTCCGGGGACGGATGATGGGACGGATCGACTGGAGTAGATGCGCGAGAGGAGCGGGGATCACAAAAACCAGGTTTGTTACAGAGGTTTGCCTAACTCGTCCAGACAGTCAAGAGCGTCGATTAATATGGCCCGCCGACGTGCCGCAGCGCGGCGAAGGCGGCCTCGGCCGCGCCGCGGGCCGGCAGGATGCCGTCGGCCACGACGATCAGGAATCGGCGGCTGACGGCGTCGCCGCTGGCGAGCAGCAGCGGACGGTCCCAAGCGAGCGCCGAGCCGATGCCGGGGTAGTCGCGGGTGCGCACGAACCACGGGTCGTCCAGGCCGTCCGGCCCGGCCTGGACGAAGACCAGCGTCCAGCGGCGGCCGTTGGTGCCGGTCCCGGTCAGGGCCAGCCACGCCGTGCGGCGGCCGTGCAGGCCCTTCTCGCCGCCGGGGCCGGGGCCGTACGCCCGTACGCCCTGGGGTGTGCGCGGCGCCCGCCAGAAGAATCCCCCGTAGCCGGCGCCCGGCCGGCCCTTGGTGGCGGGGCTGGCGAAGGTGATCGGCAGGGCGGTCCGGTTGGTCAGCTCGAACGAGAGGTCCACCGCCCAGCCGGGGCCGGCCGGCAGGACCGCGATGCGCCGCCGCTCGCGCAACAGCTCGGCGCCGTCGGGGCCGCACCAGCGCAGCTCGTGCACGACCTCGCCGGGGGCGCGGTGCAGCCAGTTGTGGTGTTGCTGGGTGCCGTGGTTGGCGAGCATGACCGGGCCGCGGTTGGCGACGAACGTGCGGCCGCCCCAGAAGTTGGCGCCGGAGATGTCGGGCACGGCCACGCCGGCGCCGAGGTGGTGCGGGTGGTCGGCCGGCAGGTGCTCGGTGACCTCGGTGCCGGCCAGGGTGCGGACGGGATGCAGATAGGGCCGCGGGGCCAGGTCGTGGGCGAGCCGGGGACGCCACCGGTAGTCGGCCACCGCGCGCCCTTGGTGCAGGAGCGGGACGCTGGCCGCCTCGTCGGCCGTCAACGAATCACCTCGGGGTAACCGAAGTCGGCGTAGCCCGCCTCGCCGCTCGCGAACACACCCAGCGTGGCGCCCACCCAGACCCCGGCCGTCGCGGTGAACGGCGGCCCCGGAACCCCGTCGACCAGGAACCGTCCCCGGTCGCCCTCCGCCACGTGCAGCCCGAGGTCGACCGGCACGTCCGCCGGCAGCTCGACCGGCGGCGCGGCGTCGACCTCCGGGCCGCCGGGTTCGGCCGTGCGGCAGGTCAGATACGTCCTTCCGGCGCGGCGGACCACCCCGATCCACGCGTACGCCGTGCCGAGCACCACCAGCCCGGCCCGGCACGCGTCCGAAGTGGAGCTCAGCCGTAGCGAGGTGCGGACGGTGACCGGCGAACCGGGCAACCGCCGCCCCAGCACGTTGGGCCGACGCCGCAGATCGCCGTCGTCGCTGGGCGCGCAGGCCAGTCGCATCCCGCCGCCGGGCGCCGGCGTCAGCCAGGACGGGTCGGGATTAGCGGCCCAGAACCACTCCGGCACCTCGGGGAAGCGGCTCGGCGCACCGGCGACCCCGGGCCGGCGGTGGGTGAGCACCGGCGTGCCCCGGTTGCCGATCACCGGCCAGCCGTCGCCGTCCCACGCCATCGGTTGCAGGTGCACCACTCGCCCGTACGCGTGCCGGTCTTGAAAATGCAGAAACCAGTCCTCGCCGCCGGGCGTGTCCACCCACGCACCCTGATGCGGCCCGTTGATGGGGCTTTCCCCGCGCGCGAGCACGATGCGGCCGTCGTACGGCCCGGCGATCGAGCGGGACCGGAACGCCGACTGCCACCCGTCGCGGACGCCGCCGGCCGGCGCCCAGATCCAGTACCACCCGTCGCGTTTGTAGAGCTTGGGTCCCTCGAGCGTGCGATACCCGGGCAGCGCGTCCCCGTCGATCACCGTGCGGCCGTCGTCGAGCAGCGCGCCGGCCGACGGGCTCATCTCGTGCAGCGTAAGCCGGTTGTTGAAGCCGGCCCGGCTCCGGGCCCAGGCGTGCACGAGGTACGCCCTGCCGTCGTCGTCCCACAGCGGGCACGGGTCGATGAGCCCGCGGCCGCCCTTCAGCAGCCTTGGCGGCGACCACGGCCCCGCCGCAGACTCGGCGGTGAGCACGAAGATGCCCCGGTCCGGGTCGGGATAGAAGATCCAGAACAGGCCGTCGTGGTGCCGCAGCGCCGGCGCCCACACGCCGCAACCCGGTTGCGGCACATCGAAAAGCCGGTCGAGGGCGTGCCCGATCAGCCGCCAGCTCACCAGATCATGGCTGTGCAGGATCGGCAGCCCGGGCACCCGGCCGAAGCTGGACGCCACCAGGTAGAAGTCGTCGCCCACCCGGATGACGTCGGGGTCGGAGAAATCGGCGTCCAGCACGGGGTTGCGATAGCGATCCATCTACTTGAGACCCGTCGTCGCGATGCCCCGGACCAGATATTTCTGCCCGGCGATGAAGAACCCGATGACCGGGGCGAGCGAGACGAACGACATCGCGAACATCTGGCCCCAGTGGCTCTGGCCTTCGGAGTCGATGAACTGCCGCAGCGCCAGCGGCACCGTGTAGAGGTCGTCGTCGGTGAGGTAGATCAGCGGGGCGAAGAACTCGTTCCAGACCGAGATGAACGTGAAGATCGCGGTGGTGGCGAACGCGGGCCGGCACAGCGGCATGATCACCTTCCAGAAGGTCCGGAACGGGCCGCAGCCGTCGATGCGGGCCGCGTCGTCGAGCTCGCGCGGCAGCGCCCGCATGAACTGCACCATGAGGAAGATGTAGAACGCGTTGGTGGCCAGGAAGTGCGGCACCAGCAGCGGATAGTAGGTGTTGATCCAGCCGAGCTTCGCGAACATGATGTACTGCGGCACGAGCAGCACGTGCCCGGGCAGCATCATCGTGCCGAGCATGAGGGCGAAGAACAGCTTGCGGCCGGTGAAATCGAGCCGGGCGAAGCCGTACGCGGCCAGTGAGCACGAGAAGAGATTGCCGACGATCGCCAGCGTCACGATGATCAGCGAGTTGAGCAGATAGACCGTGAACGGCTGGCTCAGCGCCGTCCAGCCACGCGGATAGTTCGACAGGTCCCAAGTGGACGGCCAGAGCGACAGATCCTTGAAGATCGTGTCGCTGCGCTTGAGCGAGGCCGAGACCAGCCAGGCGAGCGGGTACAGCATGACCGCGCCGACGAGGCAGAGCATGATGTGGCGGACGAATCGGGGCATCGTCAGTCCTCGTAGAAGACCCAGTACCGGGCGGCCAGGAAGTTGAGCGCGGTGAAGCTCGCGATGATCATCAGCAGGACCCAGGCCATGGCGGCGGCGTAGCCCATCCGGAATTCCGAGAACCCCTTCTGGTACAGGTAGAGGTTGTAGAACAGCGTCGACGTGCCGGGGCCGCCGCTGCCGTTGCTCAGCACGAAGCCCTGGGTGAACGTCTGGAACGACGAGATCAGCGACTGGATCAGGTTGAAGAAGATGATCGGGCTGATCAGCGGCAGGGTGATCGAGCGGAAGCGGCGCCACGGCCCGGCCCCGTCGACCGCCGCGGCCTCGAAGTACATCGCCGGGATCTGCCGCAGCGCCGCCAGGAAGATCACCATCGGCGAGCCGAACGTCCACACGTGCAGCAGGATCAGCGTGTACAGCGCGGTGTCGGGGCTGGTCGTCCAGCCGTGCGCGGGAATGCCGAAGACGCCCAGGATGTCGTTGACGGCGCCGGTCGGGCCGAAGATGTAGCGCCAGAGCAGCACGATCGCGACGCTGCCGCCGAGCAGCGACGGCAGGTAGTAGACGGCGCGGTAGATCGCCAGCCCGCGGATGCCGTGGTTGAGCGCCATCGCGACCAGCAGCGCGACGGCGAGGGAGAGCGGCACCGAGACGAACGTGTAGAGGAACGTCACCCGCAGCGCGGCGTGCAGTGTGGGGTCGTGCAGCATCTCCCGGAAGTTGCCCAGCCCGACCCAGTTGGGCGCGTTCAGCAGGTTGTAGTCGGTGAACGCGAGATAGAGCGAGGCGAAGAACGGGACGACCGTGAAGGCCATCCCGGCGAACCACGGGAGCAGGAAGAGGTATCCGGCGCGGTCCCGCCGCCGTCGCCGCCGCCGGCCTGGCGGGGCCGCGACGGCCTGGACCACCGGCGGTGGCAGGACCGCCGTCACTGACCCAGCGCCTTGTGCGCCTCGGTGAGGAACTGCTTGGCGCCTTCGGCGGAGGACTGCCGGCGGAACTCCACCTCGGTGGAGATTTTCTTGAGCGTCGGCTGCAGGGTGCTGGACCCCTTCGGATACACGTAGGGCGCCGGCAGCGTCTCCTTCTGCAGGCCCATGAGGTAGTCGGTGGCGACCTGGTCGTCCGGGGCGAGGCCGGCCTTGATCGCGCTCGCGACCGCCGGATTCGCCGGCACACCGCGGGTGGTGCCGGCCGCCTTGGCGCCCTCGGCATCGTTGATCAGGAAATTGAGCAGCTTCAGCGTCTCGGCCGGGTGCTTGGATTTCGCCGAGATCGACCACAGCGCCGGGGTGTCGATGCTCTGGCCGCGCCGCTTGCCCTGGGTCTCGCCCGGCGGCCGCAGCAGCACCAGCGTCCCGCCGCAGGCCTTGTTGTAGGACAGGAAGTTGTTGGTCGGGATGATCTGCGAGGCCAGGGTGCCCTTGGCGATGTAGGACTGGTCGGCCGAGGAGCCGATCTCCTCGAAGAACCCGGCCGGCGGGAAGCCACCCTCGCGGCGCATGGCCTCGATCATGTCGAACCAGGCGACCAGCGTCCCCTGGGTGAGGCCGAGCTTGCCGTCCGCGGTGTAGAAGTCCTCGCCGCGTTGCCGGGTGAAGACGATCAAATTCGCGATCGTGTACGCCTCGAAGCCCGTCCCGTAGATCTTCCGCCCGGTCTTGGCGCTCAGCTCCCGGGCGAACGCGGCCAGGTCGGGCCAGCCCCACGTGTTCCCGTCCGGGATGGCCACCTTGTACTTGTCGGTGACGGCCTTGTTGACGATGAAGCCGATGGTGTTGAGCCCGGACGCGACGCCGTAGTTGGCCGCGCCGACGGTGCCGAGCCCCTTGACGTTGGCGCTCAGCGGGCTCAGGTCGAGCGCGTCGGCGTGCCGGTTGAGGTCGAGCAGCACGCCGCGGCCGCCGTACTCCCCCACGCTGTCGAGGCGCATCGCCATCAGGTCCGGCGGGTCACCGGCCGCGAAGCGGGTGGCCAGCTTGTCCTTGTACGGGGTGCTGTCCTGGTACTCGGTCTTGATGGTGATGCCGGGGAACTGGCGGTGGAAGACGTCGAGCGCGGCCTGGGTCAGGTTGGCGCGGGTGATGTCGCCCCACCAGACCATGTTCAGCGTCGTGCCGCTCGTGCTGTCGCCGCCGCCGCCCCCGAAGCCCTTGCCGCACGCCGCGAGGCCGAGGGCGAGGCCGGCCGCCCCGCCCAATCGCAGCGCCTGCCGCCGGCTGATTACCTGGTCGGTCATGGGTTCTCCCGCTGACGCATTCACGGAGATCGATTATCGGCTCGGCATTTGTTTATGTCAATCCATGAAACTAAGTCGCTGCCGACTATCCTGCTCGGCATGACGGACTCGGCGCCGCTGCGTCTCGGCGACCTGGTGGTGGCCGAGTACACGTGGCGCCCGGAACTGCCCATCGCCCTCGCGCCGCGGCCCTTCCTGCATCCCGTCCGCACGCTGGCCGGCACCGTCGGGACCGAGGCGCAGCCGGCCACCCACCGGCATCATCTCGGCGCCGGCTTCCCGGTGGCCGACGTCGGCGGCAGCAACTTCTGGGGCAGCCGCACCTTCGTGCCCGGCCACGGCCCCGCCTGGCTGGACAACCACGGCACCCAGGAGCACCTCCGCTGGATCCAGCAGCGACCCGCCCGCCTCGCGCACTCGCTGCGCTGGACGGCGATCGACCGCGAGCAGCTGCTGGCCGAGCGGCGCACCCTCGCGGCCCGGCAGCTCGACGCGCGGGAGTGGGCGCTGGACTGGGAGTCCGTCCTCACCAACACGACCGGCCGCACCCTGCCCATCCGCAGCCCCGCCGTCCTCGGCCGGGCCGGCGCCGGGTTCGGCGGCTTCTTCTGGCGCGTCGCCACCGCCGCCCGCGACTGCCGGGTGGCCACCGCGACCGGGGAGGGCACCGAGGCGGCACACGGCTCCCGCTCGCCCTGGCTGCTGCTCGCCGGCCCGGCCTCCGGCACGCCGCCGTGGTCGCTGGTCTTCATCGGCGCCACCGAGCGCACCCGCGCCGACCGCTGGTTCGTGCGCACCCGCGACTACGTCGGCGTGGGCTCCGCGCTGGCCTGGGACGAGCCGCTCGAGCTGGCCGCCGGCGACACCCTGACCCGCCGGTTCGTCGTGGTCGTCGCCGACGGCATCCTCTCCCCCGAGCAGGCCGCCCAGCGCGCCGCCGGGCTGGCCTCGTGACGCGCTCGGTTTACCGCGCGGCACCGGCCGCGGCGGAGCCGGTGCGGCAGGTGAACCTGCGCGCGCACAACCTCACGCTGCTCTTCCACCGCATCGTCGCGGCCCGCGGCGTGCCGATCTCCCGGATCGAGCTGGCCCGCGCCACCGGTTTGACCCGCCCGACGGTCACCCGGATCGTCGACGACCTGCTCGCCGGCGGCCTGATCGTCGAGGCCGGCCCGGACCGGTCGGGCGGCACCGGCCGGCCCCGGGTCGGCCTGCTGCTGTCCCGCACCGGCCCGGCCGGCCTGGGCCTGGACATCCGGGTCGACAGCCTGACGGCGTGCGTGGTCGACCTGACCGGCTCGGTGCGCCACCTCGGCTTCGCCCCGCGCACCCGCGGCGGCCCCGAGCAGACCGTCGAGGACCTCGCCACGATGGCCCGCCAGGCGATCGCCGCGGCCGCCGCCGAAGGCCTCACCGTCGTCGGCGCCACCCTTGCGGCGCCCGGGCTGGTGCGCGACCACAGCGTCGTGCGGTCGCTCTCCGGGCTGGGCTGGCACGACTTCGACGCCGGCGCCGCGCTGCGGGCATCGATCGGCGACGACCTGCCGGTCGGCGTGGACAACGACGCGAGCCTGGCCGCCCTGGCCGAGCTGTACGCCGGCGACCCCGAGCTGCGCGACTTCGTCTGCGTGTTCGGCGACTTCGACCTCGGCGCCGGCATCGTGCTCAACGGCGTGCCGCTGGACGGCGCCCGCCGCTGGAGCGGCCAGCTCGGCCACATCCCGGTCCTCGCCGACGGCGGGCGCTGCACCTGCGGCGCCGTCGGCTGCGTGCAACACACGGCCGGCCTGGAAGCGATCCTCGCCGCCGTGCCGGAGGCCGCGCGCCGCGCCGGCACCCGATCCCACCAGACCCCCGCCGTCACCGTCGACGCGCTCGCCGACGCCGGCTCGCCCGAGGTCCTCGCCGCCCTCGAGCTCGCCGGCACGACGCTGGGCCGGGCGATCGCGACGCTGCTCACCATCGTCGAGGTGGACATGGTCCTGCTGGACGGCGCCTATTCGCTGCTGGCCGCCTGGATCGGCGAGCACGTCCAGGCCGAGTTGGACAGCCGCGCCCCGGCGACCTGGTCCCGCGCCGAGGTGCGCTCCGCGCCGCTCGGCCCCGACGCGGCCGTCATCGGCGCGGCCCTGGTCTCCGTCGACGCCGTCCGCGCCAGCCCGGTCTCGTGGCTGGAGCGCACGGCCCCGCATCGCTGACCTCCCCCGCCGGCCAGTCGTGCGGGTCCTCTCACCTCGCGACCAAGGCCGGTCTTGAAGTGGCGCTGATGCGGTACTGGTTGCGGCCGCCGCCCTTGGCCGCGTAAAGGGCGATGTCGGCGTCGCGGAGGGCGGCGGCCGTGTCGACGCTCAGGTCGAGTGGCTGCAGGCCGAGGCTGGCCGACACGTTGATCGTGGCGCTGTCGATGTGGCGTTCGCGGGCGGCCAGCACCAGGACCCGCGCGGCAAGGCCGGTCGCCTCCGCCTCGTCGCTGCCGGGCAGGACGAAGGCGAACTCGTCGCCGCCCAGGCGGGCCACCTGGCCGGCGGGCGGCAGGGTGGCGGTGAAGTCGCGGGCCAGGGCCACCAGCAGGGCGTCGCCGACCGGGTGACCGTACGTGTCGTTGACGTTCTTGAATCCGTCCAGGTCCAAGAGAATCAGCCAGCCGTGGGTGCCGACCGCGGCGTCGAGGGCCGTCATCAAAGCGGCCCGGTTGCCGAGGCCGGTCAGCGGGTCGTGGGTGGCCCGGTGCTCCAGCTCCTCGCGCAGCGCCTGCTGCTGGCGCAGCGCGTCCTCCAGGGCCGCGGAACGACGCTGCGCGACAGAGCTCAGCATGCCCAGCCGCAGCACGAGCAGGACGGCGACGCTCACGCCGAGGATCATCTGGATCCACGCGCCCTCGGCCAGGCTGCCCGGCGACACCGAGACCCCGGTGATGTCATTGAGCCCGGTCACGATCGGGATCACCGCGGTCAGCAGGACGAAAATCACCAGGCGGGAACCCGACAACGTGTCGCCCGGCCGGCCGAGGCGGACCGGGGCGCCCATCGCGGGATGCAGCGCGGTGGCCGCGATCGTCACGGTCCCCAGAAGCCAAAGAAGATCAAAGCATTGCACGGGTACGGCGGTGCCAGTCGTCGCCGCGTACGTGAAGAGGATGTCCCCGGCGATCGGCAGGGACATGCCGGTCAGGACCAGCCGCCGGACGGTCCCGTTCGCCGACGGGGACATGAAGATCAGCGCGAGGAGCGCGATCCGGGCCAGCTCGAACAGCTCGTAGAACCAGAACAACCCGGTGTGCCACGCGTCGAGGCCGCCGGTGGTCAGGAACGGCTCGGCGATGAACTGCCAGCTGACCGCGGACACCCCGAGGACGACCACGAGCCCGTCGATGGCGTCGGTGCGGCGGCTGCCGGCCCGCTGCCCGCCGAGCGCGCAGATCGCGAGGGCGGCCGTGAACAGCCCGAACGCCAGGTACAGCAGCCAGTCGCCGACGCCGCCGAACGGAATACGGACATTCCAGGCGTCGTCGCCCGTGCGATAGGGGAGCTGCGCCACCGCGTACGAGATCAGGCCTGTTGCCGTCACCACCCAGAACGCCGGACGTGGCGGCCGATGCCGGCGAATGCCGGCGAGAACGACCAGCCCGGCCGATGCCTGCAGCGCGGCGGCGCACCAGGCCGACCAGGCGTGACCGCCGAACGCGATCACCACCGACGCGACGATGCCGACAGCGAGGCAGAAGAGCCAAGCCTTGCCGGATCGTTGGGTCACAGTCCTGTCGATCGGCCGGAAAACGCCCGACTTTACGGCCTGAGCCGGCCCGGCATCTCGCCGTACGCCGCAGCGCGGGGTCGGTCAGATCGCCGACGAGCGCTTCGGCGCATGCCCTCGGGGTATCAGCGCACCTGCTTGGCGGTGAACTGCATGCGCGGGTGGGCGTAGAACTCCTGGGCCTCGATCAGCTGGAGCTCGCGCTCACCCGACCGGTAGGTGGTCCCGATCAGGTCGAAGACGCTCGAGGCCGTACGCTCCAGCGCCAACGCCGCGTTCCCGGTCGCCACGTAGTGGGCGGTGAACAGGGCGGCCGTGACGTCGCCGGAGCCGTTCGCCTTGAACGGCAGGTGCGGGGTGGTCACGAGCCAGGCGCCGGCCGCGTCCACGACCAGCATCTCGATCGTGCCCTCCTCCCGGTCGGGGCGCTCCACGCTGGTGACCAGCACGGTCGAGGGGCCCATGGCCCGGGCCAGGTCGGCCGAGGCGAGGGTCGACTCGATGCTCGCCGGCTCGGTGCCGGTCAGGAAGCCCAGCTCGAACTGGTTCGGCGTGATGATGTCGGCCACCGGCACGACCCGGTCGCGCAACAGGGCGGGGATCTCCGGCGCGACGAAGCATCCGGACTTGGCGTTGCCCATGACCGGGTCGCAGGCGTAGACCGCCGAGGGGTTCGCGGCCTTCACCCGGCGCACCGCGTCGATGATGACGTCGCCGATGCCCACCCCGCCCTGATACCCGGACAGCACGGCGTCGATCTGCGGAAACACGCCCCGCTCTTCGACGCCGAGGAGGATCTCGGCCACCTCCGGCGGCGGCAGGAGCGGGCCCCGCCAGGCGCCGTAGCCGGTGTGGTTGGAGAAGTTCACCGTGGGCACGGCGACCACCTCGACACCGATGCGCTGCAGGGGGAACACGGCCGCGGAGTTACCGACGTGGCCGTAGGCGACCGCCGACTGGATAGACAGAACCTTCATCCTCCCAGCCTAGAGAGGCGGTCGCCGCAGGCTTCCTACTGCACGCCCAGAGGGTCTTGAAGCTGTTCTCGTACCGGGTCGGCACGGCCTGTTGCACCGCCCTTCGCCGCGCTTCCCGGACGCGCAGCTGGTCACCCTGTAAACCTAGGGCGCGGGCAGGTCCGTCCGGGTCTGGATCAGCTCGGCGCCCACCCCGGGCGCGGTGTCCGAATCCGGGCGGACCACCTCCGCACGCACCTCGTGCATCCTCAGCTCGCCGCTGCGGATCTGTTCGGCGAAGTGGCAGGCCACCCGCTGCCCCGAGTCGTCGAAGACCCGCAGCTCCGGCCGTTCCTCGGCGCAGCGGCTCTGCGACCAGGGACAGCGCGTGCGGAACCGGCATCCGCTCGGCGGGTCGGCCGGCGACGGCAGGTCGCCGGCCAGCAGGATCCGCTCCCGCTGATCCTCCACGTACGGGTCGGGGATGGGCACGGCCGAGAGCAGAGCGATCGTGTACGGGTGCAGCGGGCGCTCGTACAGCTGGTCGCCGTCGGCCTCCTCGACCAGCGAGCCCAGGTACATCACGCCGATGGTGTCGGAGATGTGCCGGACGACCGCCAGGTCGTGCGCGATGATCAGGTAGGTCAGGCCGAGGGAGTCCTGCAGGTCGCCGAGCAGGTTGACCACCTGCGCCTGGATCGACACGTCCAGCGCGGACACCGGCTCGTCGGCCACGATCAGCTCGGGGCCGAGCACCAGGGCCCGGGCGATGCCGATGCGCTGCCGCTGCCCGCCGGAGAACTCGTGCGGATATTTGTTCAGCGCCGACTCCGGGAGGCCGACCGAGTCCAGGGTGGATCGCAATCTCGTACGCATGCCGGCCTTGTCCTTGTGCAGACCGTGCGCCTTGAGGCCCTCGACCAGCAGGGACTCCACCGACTGCCGGGGGTCGAGGCTCGACATCGGATCCTGGAACACCATCTGCATGCGCCGGCGGAAGAGCCGCAGTTGCTCACCCTCCAGCGCGCGGACGTCGGTGCCGTCGAAGGTGATCCCGCCGCTGGTCGGCTCGACCAGCCGCAGCAGGCCGCGGCCCAGCGTCGACTTGCCGCAGCCGGACTCGCCGACCAGGCCGTACGTCTCGCCGCGCTTGATCTTCAACGTCACGCCGTCGACGGCGTAGACCCATCCGACCGTACGGTTGAGGAGCAGCCCGCTCTTGATCGGAAAGTGGACCTTCAAGTCGTCGATCTCCACCAAGGCGTCGCTCACGCCGGCACCTCCTGCGGTACGGGGTTCGTGCACCGCAGCGCGCCGCCGCGGAAGGTGGGCTCGAGCGGCACCGTCTCGCCGATGCAGGCGTCGATCACCCGATCGCAGCGCGGCGCGAAGGCGCAGCCCTCCGGCCAGGGAATGTTGTCATTGACCGAGCCGCGGATCTGGTGCAGCCGTCCGCCGCGGTCGACATCCAGGCGGGGCACCGACTGCAACAAGCCTTGGGTGTACGGGTGCCGCGGGGCCGCGAACAATTCGTGGCGCTCGGCCCGCTCGACCACCTTGCCGGCGTACAGGACGTTGACGCTGTCGCAGAGCCCGGCCACCACCCCCAGGTCATGAGTGATCATGATCAGCGCCGTGCCGGAGTCGTCGACCAGCTCCTTGAGCAGCGTGAGGATCTGCGCCTGGATGGTCACGTCCAGTGCCGTTGTCGGCTCGTCGGCGATCAGCAGGCGCGGCTTGCAGGCCAGGGCGATCGCGATCAGCGCCCGCTGCCGCATGCCGCCGGAGAGCTGGTGCGGGAATTCCTTGAGCCGCCGCATCGGGTCGGGGATGCCGACCGCGTCGAGCAGCCTGCGGGCCTCCCGTAGCGCCGCCTGCCGGGTGCGGCCCTGGTGGCGTTCCAGCACCTCGGCCACCTGCAGGCCGAGCGGGATCACCGGGTTCAGCGAGGACAGTGGGTCCTGGAAGATCATGCCGATGTCCCGGCCGCGCCGGTCCCGCATCTCCTGCGGGCGCAGCTTGAGCAGGTCGGTGTCCTCGAAGCGGACCTCGCCCGCGACCTTGTTGCCGCGCCGGGGAAGCAGCCCCATGATCGCCAGGCTGGTGACCGACTTGCCGCAGCCGGACTCGCCGACCAGCCCGACCGTCTGGCCGGGTTCCACCGTGAAGCTGACCCCGTCCACCGCGGTGAACGGCTTCGCGCCTTGCTGGAAGACCACCGAGAGATCGCGTACGTCGAGCAGAGGCATCACGGATCACCGCCGGTTCTTCGGGTCGAGCGCCTCGCGCATACCCTCGCCGAGCAGGGTGAAGCCGAGAGCCACCAGAATGATCGCCAGGGCCGGGAAGTAGGCCAGCTCCGGGCGGACCTCGAAGTACCGCACACCGTCCACACCCAGCATCAAACCCCACTCGGCCCGGTTGATGTCCGGGTCGCCGAGTCCGAGGAACGACAGCGCCGCCGCGTCCAGGATCGCCACCGCGAAGGTCAGGGTGGCCTGCACGATGACCGCGGTGAGCGAGTTCGGCAGCATGTGCCGCGTGACGATGTGCCGCCGCCGCACGCCCAGCGCGCGGGCGGCGAGCACATGATCGCTCTCCCGTTGCGCCAGCATCGACCCGCGGAGCAGCCGGGCGAAGATGGGCACGTTCACGATGGCGACCGCCATGATCACCGTCCACTGGGTGGATTCGCTGGCCAGGGCGACCAGGGTGATCGCCAGCAGCAGGCTGGGCAGCGCCAGCATCACGTCGGTGAACCGCATGATCACTACGTCCACCCAGCCGCCGATGGCGCCGGCCAGCGCGCCGAGCAGCACGCCGAGAAGCAGGCCGATCGTCGTGGCCAGCACGCCCACGATCAGCGTCTGCCGCGCGCCGTAGACCATCCGCGAGGCGAAGTCCCGGCCGAGCGGGTCGCTGCCCAGCGGGTGCCCGGCGGTGGCGCCCGGGATGTTGTCGACGGTCAGGTCCCTGGTCAGCTCCGGGAACCGCTGCACCGGGTCGTGCGGGGCGACCAGCGGGGCGAAGATCGCCATGATCAGGAACAGCAGGATGATCGCCGCGCCGAACATCGCGGTGGGGTTGCGCACCAACCGGCGGGAGGCGTCGCGGAGCAGCCCGACCCCACCGCCCTGGGTGGTGCGCTCGGTCAGCTCCTCGATCCGGCGGCGCTTGTGCTCGGCGAGGGTCGAGATTCCTCCGGTCACCGCACACGCACCCTCGGGTCGATGATCGCGTAGGAGAGGTCGACCACCAGGTTGACCAGGATGAAGACGACCGCGGCCAGCAGGATCAGCGCCTGCAGCACCGGATAGTCGCGGCTACCGCTGATCGAGTCGGTGATGAGCGTGCCCAGCCCGCCCCAGTTGTAGACCTTCTCGGTCAGCACCGCGCCGGCCAGCAGGGCGCCGGTCTGCAGCCCGATGATGGTGATCACCGGCAGCATGGCGTTGCGCAGCACATGTCGCTTGCGGACGGTGGGATTGCGCAGGCCCTTGGCCTCCGCCGTACGGACGTAGTCCTCGTCCAGCACGTCCAGCACGCTCGCCCGGGTTATTCGAATGATGATCGCCAGCGGGATCGTCGCCAGGGTGAGCGCGGGCAGCACCAGATGCCAGATGGCGTCGGCCGAGGCGTCGAACTCGCGGGTCAGCAGCCCGTCCAGGACGAAGAAGCCGGTCACGTCGGTGTTGTCCATGCCGGTGGTGATCCGGCCGGACGGCGGGAAGACGTGGATGCCCTGGGTCAGCCAGTCCTTGAGCAGGTAGCCCAGGAAGAAGATCGGGACCGAGATGCCGATCAGCGTGAAGACGATGGTGGCGTTGTCGAGCACCCGCCCGCGGTGCCGGGCCGCGAGGTATCCCAGGGGAATGCCCAGCCCGACCGCGATGATCATTGCCGCGATGGCCAGCTCGACGGTCGCCGGGAAGGACCGGCTGATCACGTCCATCACCGGCTCGCCGGTCCGGATGGAGTTGCCGAAGTTGCCGGTCACCACGTTCTTGAGGAAGCGGCCGTACTGGATCCAGATCGGCTGGTCATAGCCGAGGGCCCGGGTCAGCCGGGCCCGGTTCTCCGGGGTCGCGCGCTCGCCGAGCAGCGCGTCGACCGGTCCGCCGGGCAGGCTGCGAAGCCAGAAGAAGACGAGGGTCATCAGGGCGATCAGGGTGATGGCCAGTTGGATCAGGCGGCGTAGGACGATTCTCGCCATAAGGTCCTTCTTGGAATTGCGCCGAACGGCCCAGGCCGGGGAGATCGTCCCCGGTCCGGGCCGCGCGGCGGTGCCCTACTTGGTGAGCGAGACGGTGTTGAACTGCTCGGCGGTCAGCGGACTCGGCACCAGGCCCTCCACGTTCTTCGTGGTGACCAGGGCGGGCGGGGCGTGCCAGATCGGCACGGCCGGCAGCCACTTGGTGGCGATGTCGCGGTTGACCTGCTCCCACGCGGCCTTCTTGGCCGTCTGGTCGACGGTCGCGTCGGCCTTGCCGATCTCGGCGAACATGTCGGTCATCGCCGCGTCGCCGAACTCGTCCTTGGCCCGGCCGAAGAACGTCCCGACGAAGTTGCCCGGGTCGTTGTAGTCGCCGGTCCAGCCGAGGATGTGCAGGTCCTGCTTGCCGAACTGCTGCACGTCGTCCTTGAACCCGCCGTTCCACGGCCGCGGCACACCGTTGACCTTGATGCCGGCCGCCTGCAGGTCGTTCGCGAGAACGGTGAAGATCTCCTGCGGGTTCGGCATGTACGGGCGGGACACCTCGGTCGGGTAGTAGAAGTTGAGCGTCAGGCCGGTCGCGCCGGCCTCGGACAGAAGCTGCTTGGCCTTGTCCAGGTTGTAGTCGTACTTCTGCACGTCCGGGGCGTACCCGAGCACCGTGTTCGGCATGAACTCGTCGGCCACCGCCGAGCCGCCCGGGCCCTTGGTCTGCACCAGCTGAGCGCGGTTCAACGCGTACGCGATCGCCTGGCGCACCCGCAGGTCCTTCAGCTTCGGGTTCTTCTGGTTGATGCCCAGGTAGAGGATGTTGAAGGCGGGCCGGTCGAGCACGTTGTATCCCTCAGCCGCCAGCGCCTTGCGGTCGGCCGGGGCCGGGAAGTCGATCGCCTGGACCGTGCCGGCGCGCAGCTCCTGCTTGCGGGTGTTCTCGTCTTTGATGACCTTGATGATCATCTTGTCGATCTTGGCCTTGTCACCCCAGTAGTCGGGGTTTTTGTTCAGCGTGATCTCGCCGGTCGCCTTGTTCCAGCCGCCGTAGGTGAACGCGCCGGTGCCGGTCGGGTGCTCGTTCGCGAACGCGCTGTACGAGAAGGAGTCGCCGTTCTGGGTCACCTTGTCGGCGTCGTACTGCTTCATCGCGGCCGGGCTGGCGATGGAGAACGCGGTGAGCGCGAACGCGCCCGGGAAGGCGCCCTTGTGCTTCTTCATCGTCACGACCGCGGTGCCGGCGTCCTGCGCCTTGCAGTTGTCGTAGACGGCGTCCGGGCTGCCGGCGAAGCCGCCGAACACGTCGGCGTAGTAGATCATCTGAGACTGGGCGGCCTCGCCCTTCATGTTGTACCAGCGGTCGAAGTTGGCGCAGACCGCCGCGGCGTCCAGCGCGGTGCCGTCGTGGAACTTGACCCCCTGGCGCAGCTTGAACGTCCAGATCTTGCCGGTCGGGTCGTTGGTCCAGCTCTCCGCCAGGCCACCGGTCAGCTCGGCGGTGCCGGGCTTGTGGGTGACGAGGGTGTCGTAGAGCTGCCGGATCGGCCGGAACGACTCGCCGTCATCGTTGAAGATCGGGTCGAAGTTCTTCGGATCACCGGCACCCGCGAAGATGAAGGTGCCGCCGGAAGCGGCTTTGTCCTCGTCGCCGCCGCTGTCGCGCTCGCTTTTCGCACAGCCGGCCGCGCCGATCGTCAGCGCCGCAATGGCACCGGCGGCGATGACCGTCCGGAGCCTCATTGCCTGCATCCCTGATGCACGCATCAAATTCACCTCGTCCTATGGGTACGGGCAAACTCAGTGACGGCTGGTCACCGTTGGCGAGACATTAACCACTCACGGCGAGCGCGTCGTGGGTTGGTATCGGATCGTGTCCTTATTGGTCTGACGGTGCTGCGCGGGGCATCAGCGCGACGACCGGCAGGCTGAGGGCGGTGACGGCCAGGACGACGACAAGGCTGACCTTCATCGCGTGGCCGAATCCGGAGGTTGCGGCCTGGAAGAAGATCGACGTGACCGCGGCCGAGCCGATCGCCGACGAGAGCTGCTGGATCGAGCTGAGCGAGCCGCTGGCGCTGCCGGCTTCCTCGGGGCTCGCGTCGCCGAGGGCAACGGCCGGGATCGTGGCGAAGCAGAGGCCGATGCCGGCGCCGATGACGAACAGCGCCGGGGCCGGCGCCCCGAGGCCGAGGCTCGTCCCGGAGCGATCGACAAGGGCCAGGACCCAGCCGCAACCGGCGAGGACGACGGCGAGGCCGATGAAGACGAGGGTGCGGCCGAACTTGGCGACCAGGCCACCCATCGCGGCGAACCCGGCGGCGATGAGCCCCAGCGTGAGCGGCACCAGGCCGAGCGAGGCGTCCCGCGGGCCGGCGTGCAGCCCCTCCTGCATGAACAGCGACAGCACGAAGATCAGGCCGGTGCCGGCGGCGAAGACGGTCAGGCCCACCAGCATTCCGGAGGTGAAACCGCGGTTGCGCAGGAGCGAGGGCGTGACGAGCGGGTGGGTCGCGGTGCGCTGACGGCGGGCGAAGGCGGCGAACGACAGCAGGCCGGCGGCGATCGAGGCGACCGGGATCGCGGTCCAGCCGTTGGTCGAGCCCTCGATCAGGCCGTACAGCAGCCCGATCATGGTCACCGCCAGCAGGCCCGAGCCCCAGCCGTCGACGACGGTGGACCGGTCGCCGTCGTCCCGCGGCAGGATCCTGGCCGCGATGACCAGCCCGGCGCCGCCGAGGACGACGTTGACGAGGAAGATCGGACGCCAGGACAGGCCGAACAGGTCGGCGCCGATGACGAATCCGGCCAGCACCGGGCCGCCGACGCTGGAGAGGCCGAGAATCGGGCCGAACAGCCCGAACGCCTTGGCGAGCATGTCGCCGCTGAACGCCTTCATCATGATCGACATGCCTTGCGGGAGGAGCAATGCGCCGAACGCTCCCTGCGCAACCCGGGCGACGATGAGCAGGGCCGGGCCGGGTGCGAGCCCGGCGACCGCCGAAGCCGCGGTGAACCCGCTCATGCCGATCAGGAAGAGCCGTCGCTGGCCGAACTTGTCGCCCAGCCGTCCGCCGACCACGAGCAGGACGCCCATGGCGAGCATGTACGCCGCACCCAACCACTTGATCAAACTCTCGCCGCCGCCGAGCTCGCGGGCGATGGTGGGTGCGGCGATGTTCGTGACCGTCGCATCGATCACGTCGAGGGCGTCGGCCAGCAGCACCAGCCCGAGGATCGCCCACATCAGGCGGCTGGAGCGGCGCTCCATCAAGATTGTCATGAGCAAGAACGGTGCCCGGCCGGCGCGCGGCACCGGTAGTGCGTCAAGCATCCGAAGACGTGCAATCTGCATAGCGGCCCGGGCACCGCACCCCACCTAGACTCGGACGGCGTGACGATCGTGAGCTCGCCCGGTGTCGACGCCGACGTCACCCGTACCCGTCTGATCTCGCTCGGCTTTCTGGCCACCCTTCTGCTTGCCCGGTGCGCCGACGCGGCGGTGCATCAGACGTACGCGTATCTGCCGTTCGTGGCTGCCCTTTTCGTGTTGCCTGTCTGGTATGTCAGCGGGGTCGCCGCCCACGCGTGGACCCGATGGCGATGGTGGCTGCTCGCGGGTCAGGCCCTGTTGACCTACGTGCCGTTCGTCCTGTTCGGCGACGGCTGGGTAGCGGGCATGTCCGGCCTGCTCGGCGGCCTGGTCCTGCTGCTGGTCCCGGCGCCGCGGTCCTGGCTCCTGCTGGGGGCGTTGCTGGCGCTGGAAGCGACCCTGTGGGTGCAGGTCGTCGGGGTTCCGTACCGGCCGGCGATCAACGCCGGCGTCTGGGTCCTGGTCGCGTTCGCCGACGTAGCGCTGGGCTTGTTCGGCCTCTCCCGGCTGTCGCAGTCGGTGCGCGACCTGGGCGCGGCGCAGGAGGAACTGGCGGCGGCCGCGGTCGATCGGGAACGCCTGGCCACGCAGGAGCAGTTGCGGCGCCTGATCGGGGACCGCATCCAGCAGGTGGCCCAGCACGCCCGGGCCGCGCTGCGGTGGCTGTCTACGACGCCGGAGGACGCCCGGGGAGAGATCGCGGCGGCCGGTGTGATCGCCCGGCAGGCCGCGGCCGAGAGCCGGCGCCTGCACGCCAACGATCCGATCAACAGCGATTTATCGTACGAGTCGTCGCGCCCGATGACAGCGCCACGCACCGCCCGTGCCGTGCTCGTCACGGTCGTGGCCCTGTTCGCCACGCAGAACCTGCTCAACGTCACCATGCCGTCGGGCGAGCCGCCGGCGCCGCGTCAGCACCTCGCCACCGCGGTGCTCGTGGCCGTGGTCGTCTCGCTGGGCATCCTGGCCCTGCAGTGGTACCACGCCGGCGCCGGGAGTGGCCGCGGCAAACCCCGGCACTGGCCGTACACGCTGGCGTTGCTCGCCGTCATGACCTATGCCCAGGTCCCCGTCGTGGGCTACTTCGGAATGATCTTCGTCGCCTTCCTCGCCGCGTCCGGCTTGCTGTTGCTGCCGGGCGTCTGGCGGTGGTGGTGGTTCGGCGCCGCCGTTGTCAGCGTGCCCGCGCTCTACGCCCACTACGCTTCCGGCGAGGTCTTCCGGGCCGTCTACACCGGCGCCATCAGCGCCAGCTTCGGCCTGATGGCCTACGGCCTGTCACGCCTGGCCGGCCTGGCGGTCCAGCTCGCCCACCGCCGCGAGGATCTGGCCGCCGTCGCTGCCGTACGGGAGCGGCTGCGCCTCGCGCGCGACACCCACGACCTGCTCGGGCTCGGGCTGTCGACGGTGGCGCTGAAGTCCGACCTGATCGCGGCGCTGATCGGACGCGACGACGCCCGGGCGGCGCGCGAGCTCGGCGAACTGCTCCACGTCTGCGCCACCGTACGCTCCGACACCGCCCGGATCGCCGGTGAGCGCCCCCAGCTGTCCCTCGACACCGAGCTCGCGCTCGCGACCGACCTGCTCACGTCCTCCGAGATCCACGTCAACGTCACCGGCGCCGGCCACGCCGTGCCGGCAGCCGTGGACAATGTCCTCGCCATCGTCCTGCGGGAGGCGACCACCAACATCCTGCGGCACAGCCAGGCGCGGCAGTGCGCGATCACCGTCGAATCCGGCGACGGCCTGGTCCGCCTCCGGGTCAGCAACGACGGGGCCGCCCCGGTGCCGGGGACCGGGACGGGCCAGGGCCTGGACAACCTGCGGACCCGCGTCGCCGGCGGTGGCGGGGTCCTCACCAGCCGGCACACCGGTGGCACCTTCGTCATGATGGTCGAACTGCCCTTCGTGATGACGGTCGAGCTGCCCGGAGCGCGAGGGGGAACGCCGTGGTCCGTGTGATGATCGCCGAGGACACCGGCATCCTGCGCGAGACCCTGTCCGCATTGCTGCGGCTGCAGGACGACCTCGACGTGGTGGCCGAGGTGTCGTCGGGCGACCGCATCGTCCCGGCCGCGCTGGAACACCGCCCCGACGTGGCCGTGGTCGACATCGACCTCCCCCGGGTCGACGGCATCACCGCCACCGCCGAGCTGGGCCGCCGGGTCCCCGCCTGCGCGGTCCTGATCCTCACCGGCCTCGCCCGGCCCAGCAACCTGCGCGCCGCGCTCGACGCGGGCGCCAAGGGCTTCCTCCTGAAGGACACCCCCGCCGCCGACCTGATCGCGGCGATCCGCCGGGTCGCCGCCGGCGAGCCGGTCATCGACCCCACGTCCGCGGCGGCCGCGCTCCGGCAACGCCCGACCCCGCTGACGCCCCGCGAGACCGCGGTCCTGCAGCGGTACGCGGCCGGGGCGGAGCCTCGGGAGATCGCGGCGGAGCTGTTCCTGTCCTACGGCACGGTCCGCAACTACCTCGCCTCCGCCATGGCCAAGCTGGCCGCCCGCAACCGTGTCGACGCCATCCGGATCGCCACCGAGGCGGGCTGGCTGTAGCGCTCCACTTCGGTGAACCCGGCCGGCGCCGCCCGCAAGCAGCGCCGGCCGGGATCGACTATTCCTGGGTCAGGATCTGCGCGGCCTCCCAGACGTTGCCCGCCGGGTCGGCGAACGCCACCGTCCGGCGGCCCCACGGGCGGTCGACGGGGCCGTTGAGGATGGTTACGCCGTGCTGCTTGAGCTCCTCGTGCACGGCGTTCGCGTCCTCCACCGCGATGGTGAGCAACAGGCGCACGCCGGCCTCCGCCCCGGCGACCGCCCGCGGCTCGACGAGCGTGTCCGCGCGGTCGACCCGAAGGATGTTGATCATCATGTTCTCCAGGCGGACCACCGCCGAGGCATCGTCCGCCCAGACGACCTCGAGCCCGAAGACGTTCTCGTAGAACGCCCGCGTCTCGGCGAGATCCTCGACGAAGATCGTGATGACCTCGACTTTGTTCAATCCTTTAATCATGTTTGTCTGCTTTCTGTAGACATCGACATGCGTTCATGCCGGCGAGATCGTACAACGGCTGGTCAGCGGCGTGGGGCCCATGCCGAGCGGGGTGAGAACGGCTCGGCCGCAGTGCCGCCGACGCCGCCACGCCCCGCTGCGGCCGACGCGCCGTCAGGCCCCATTGCGGCCGGCCCCCGCCAGCCCGTCGCGACCAGCGCGCCGTCAGGCCCATGGCGGCCCCGTCAGGCCGCTTCGCGGCGGTCCGGGTGCGGCACCTCGCGGCGGTCCGGGTGCGGCACTTCGCGGCGGTCCGGGTGCGGCACGAGGGAGGACGATCGTGCGTCGGCAGGCGGGGTGGCCTGTTCGAGCCGGCGACGGGGGCGGTCCGGGGTCTGGAGGGTCAGCCGCAGGCCCACGGCCGCGACGAGCAGGCCGGCCACAGTGGTGGGTCCGATCGGGGTGCCGAGAATCGGCCAGGCCGCGATCGCGGTGACGGCGGGGACGACGAACAGCAGGCTGCTGGCCCGGGTGGCGCCGCGCTGCTTGATCAGGGCGAACAGCAGCAGGGGGCCGAGCACGCCGGGAATCAGGGCGATCCAGAGCAGCGACCCGATCGCGCGCGGCGTGCCGGGGACGGCGAGGGAGCCTTCCAGCGGCGCCCAGGCCGCCATCGCCAGCGTCGCGAAAGCGATCTCGGTCGCGGCGAGGGCGGCGGGACCGGCGCCGGTGCGGAGCCGGCCCTGCAGGAGAGTTCCGGAGGCGAGGCCGGCCAGGCCGAGCAGGGTCCAGGCGAAGGCGGTCGCGGTCGGCGGGCGGCCGAGCCGGTCGGCCAGGGTGACGGCGACCCCGGCGACGCCCAACCCGATGCCGATCCACTGCCGCGCGGCGAGCCGGTCCCACCCCAGCGCGGCGCCGGCCGCGGCGACGATCAGCGGCGCGGAGCAGGCGATCAGCGCGGTCGTGGACGCCGGAGTGCCGTTGGCCATGCCGAGGTAGAGGCCGCCGAACTGCACGGTGAACAGCAACGCTCCGACGAGAGCGGCGGCGCCGAGGGCCCGCCCGCGCGGCCACGCCTCCCGGCGCCGGCGGGCGATCCCGGCCAGCAGGATGCCGCCGATGGCGAACCGCCACAGGTTGGCGGCCAGCGGGGCGATCGCCGAGGTGGCCAGCGAGCCGCCGATGTAACCGCTGCTCCACACCCCGATGAAGACAGCGCCGGTCCGATCGATCTGTAACGACTTCATGCGTTACAACGTGCCCCGTCGCTCGTAACGTGTCAACCCGTTACACTGGGCGGCATGAGTGAGTTCCGCACCGGGAACGGCGCCGACTGGCTGGACTTCCTGGGCACACATCTCGGCCGCTACCAGGCCAAGCAGGTCGAGATGCTGGCCGGCCCGGCCGCGCTGAGGGCATGGCTCCGCGAGCACGGGATGGAGCCTGTCGCGCAGGTCACCACGGCCGACGTCGACACGGCGCGGGCTCTGCGCGAGGCCATGCACCGCGTGGCCACCGCCACGATGCGCGGGCAGGCGCCGTCGACTCAGGACGTGCGAGAGCTGCAGGGAGCGCTGGCCGCGGATGAGCCGTTCGGGATCACGCGCGAGGGATCGGCTCTCCGGCTGACCCCGCCCGGCGACGTGTCCGTCGCCCTGGCCCGGCTGGCCCGCCAGGCGGCCGCCGACCTCACCGGCCCGACCCGGGAGCGCCTGCACGCCTGCGGCGACGACACCTGCTCCGGCATCTTCATCGACCACACAGGCCGCCGGCGCTGGTGCTCGGACGAGCGCTGCGGCGTTCGCGCCCGCGTGCGCGCCCACCGCGCACGGGCCCGGGCGGCGGAATAGCATGGAGTTGCGCCAGTTCGAGTATTTCGTGGCGGTTGCCGAGCAGCTGCATTTCGGCCGCGCCGCCACCAGCCTGTCGATCGGGCAGCCCGCGGTGAGCCAGCAGATCGCCCGGCTGGAGCGCGAGCTGGGCGTGAGCTTGTTCGACCGTTCGGCGCGGACCGTGCGGCTGACCGCCGCCGGGAGCCGGCTGCTGCCCGAGGCGCGCGCCGTGCTGATGGCCGCCGACCGGGCCCGGCTGGCGGTCGCGGCGCCGACGAGCCGGAGCCTGCGGCTGGGCAGCAGCACCGGCCTCGGCGACCGGCTGGCACGGGTGCTCCACGAGCTCCGCGCGGCCTGGCCGGAGACGGAGGTGACCCTGGTCAGCGCGCCGACCCGGGCCCGGCTCGAGCGGGTCGCCGGCGGGCAGCTCGACGCCGCGTTCGTGCGAGGGGTGCCGTCCGCGCCCGGCGTGGAACTCATCGAGGTGTGGCAGGACCGGCTGCTGGTGGCGCTGCCCGCCACGCACGAGCTGGCCGGGGCGAGCGTCGTCCGGCTGCCCGACCTGGCCGAGCTGCCCCTGCGGATCGTCTCCCGCCGGCTCAACCCGCCGCTGGTCGACCTCCTGCTGAGCGCCTGCGCGGCGACCGGTTTCACCCCGGCGCCCGGAGCTCACCCGGACACGCTGGAGAACACGCTGGCCGCGATGGCCGCGGGCCCGGCGACTTGGACCGTGCTGTACGAGACCCATGCTCGAACCCTGCATCTGCCGCAGGTCGTGTTCCGGCCCACCGATCCCGAGCTCGTCATGCCCACCATGCTGGCGGTCCGGGAGGACGAGACATCACGAACGGTGGCTCCCCTGCTCCGGGCCTGCGCGGCAGCGGCTCACGACTGATCGTCCTCTGGACCGCCGAAGAGGACCCGCCGCGCGTAGCCCGTGTCGAAGTACTCGCGAACCGCGGCGATCCTCCCGTCACGGATCACGAAAACGACGGCGTAGTCGTTCTCGTAGGGGCGGCCGTCGCGGGTGGTGGCATGGCTGGTCCACTCCGCGACGACCGTGTCGCCGTCCGCGACGATTCCCCGGACTTCCTGAGTGAGTGGCTTGGTGGGATCCAGGCGGTCCACCATCGCGGCCAGGAAACCGTCGAGGATCTCCGCCGGCCCGGTCCACGTTCCGGATACCGGCAGGTCGCCGCGCAGCGACCAGGTCGCGTCCGGGGTGAAGCTGGCTCTCAGGGCGTCGATATCGCCCTTCTGCAACGAGGCGATGTAGTCGCTGACGACTGCCCTGCTCCGGTCGGTGTCGGACATTTCTGCCCCCTCATTCGTCCCTGCGAGATCTGCTCGATCGAGCCCTCCCGCACATTGGACGCCGGCGCCGCGTCGTCGATCGAGATCCGATCGGCAATCGCACCGATCACGATCGCCGATCGAGGCGGTCAGCGAGAACTCATCACCGCGGAGGGGTCCATGCCGAGTTCTGTGAGTACCGCGCGTGCGGCGTTGCGGCCGGGTCTCCCGCTCACACTGCCGCCCGGGTGGCTGGTCGAACCGGTCAGGAACAGGCCGTCGATGCCCGTCGTGTAGGACGGCCAGCCGGCCAGCCACCGGCCGTCCGGCAGCACGAACTCGCCGCCGTGGCAGGAGCCGCCCAGGTTGTGGACGTTGTGGGCGGCCACGTCGCGCGGGGATTCCGCGCGCATGGCGAGGATGTCTGCGGGGCCCAGGCCGCCTATCCGCTCGCGGACGCGGTCGACGATCTGGCCGGCGTACTCGTGCTTGGCTTCTGCCCAATCGCGGCGGTCGGCCCGGTCCCAGGGCGCGATGGTCAGGATTTTGAAGGTTCCGGCGCCGGCGGGCGCCCGGGAAGGGTCGACGACCGTCTGATTGACGACCAGGAGCCACGGGTCGGTCGCGTCGGTCTCCCCGCGGTAGAAGGCGTCGAGCTGGCGGGCGATCCCCTCGGTGCTGCCCAACCCGGCCGCCGCCGACTGCGTGGTCAGGTCGCCGGTCAGGGCCGCGTGCACGGCGAACACGCTCAGGCCGGGCCGCCAAGCGGCGCTCGCGGCGGCGACGTCATCGGGGACGGTGTCCAGCATCTCCGGCAGGCGGGCCAGGCTGGCGCTGCTGAGGACGGCACGCCGGGCCGTGAAGCGCCGGCCGTCGGCGGTGTGCACGGCGACGGCCCGGCCGTCCCGAGTTTCGATCCGCGCGACCGCGGCGTCGCACAGCACGGCGCCGCCGCGTGCCTCGAGGAGACGGATCAGCGCGGCCGGCAGCGCCCCCGAGCCGCCGACGGGGGTGGACCAGCCGAACCGCAACCGGCCCGCGGTGATCGAGGACGGGAGGACGCCGGTGCCGGGCCGGCGGGGATCCTGAATGGTCGCCAGGGACAACCACACCATCAGATCGCGTACGGCGGGATGCTCGAACCGCTCATGGATGACGTCCCACGCCGATCGGGCGCGCAATTGCTCGTACGCGTCATGGTCTGCCGGGAAGCCGGACGACCAACGGCCGTGAGCTGCCGCCAGGCCGTTGGTCCACTCCCCCATCAGCTCGCGGAACGCCGAGGCGTCGGCCGCGGACCACTTGCCGATCTCGTTGGCCGTGGCGTCCAGGTCGCGGTGCACGACGATGGTCTCGCCGTCGGCGCGCGGCAGCACCACGGCCGGATCGGTGTGCACGTAGCGCAGGCCCCACCGGGACAACAGGCCCAGCTCGTCGTCGGCCAGCAGCGGGTTGGACTGGATGAGCACGTGCGCGGACGAGCACGAGTCGTGCGCGAAGCCGGGCAGCGTCAGCTCCTCGGTGATCGTGTTGCCGCCCGGCAGGTGGCCCGCCTCCAGCACCAGCACCCGCAGCCCGGCCTCGGCCAGGTAGGCGGCACTCACCAGGCCGTTGTGGCCCGCCCCGATGACGACGACATCAGCCTCGGTGGCGGTCGAAGAAGTCGACGATGACCTCGAGGGCTTCGCGCTGGACGCCATCGGGTTCACCCTCCGGATAGATGTAGCCGTGGATGTCGTGGCTCCACGAACGCCATTCCGCGTCGGACCGCTTCTCGGCGAGCAGCTCGTAGGTGAGACGGAAGATGCCCTGCAGCTCGTCCTGTTCGCGGCCCAGCACCAGGACGGGAATGTCGACGCCGCCGAGCCGCCGGGACACCTCGGCCGGTTCGGTGATCGCGCGGCGGGCCCGCTCGACGCTGCGCATCTCGAGGGTCTCGATGTCGCGCAGGCCGTCGGTGACGGTGACCTTGTCGTCGTCGTGCAGGTTGAGGGTGAGCAGCTCGTGCGAGGCGGGCTCGGCGGCGACGCCCGCCCGGAGCAGGCCGTGGTACTGCGAGAGCAGCTTGAACAGCATCTCGCCGGCGTGGCTGACGCCGAGGTGGAACAGCCGGTCGCCGTCGATGCCGGGCAGCTTGGCCACATGCCGGAGGATGGCGACCTCGTCCTCGTACTCCAGCGGCGCCCGGCTCATCAGCTCCATGCCTTGCCGTACGTCGGTGCGCAGCTCGCCGCCGGTCTGGTAGCCGAGCTCGACCTCGGTGCGGTAGCGGGCCCACGCGCACGCGTACCCGGCCTCGATCAGCACGTCGGTGACGTGGCGGAAGCGGTGCACCCGGTCGCGCAGCCATTCCATGCCGCCCCCGCCGTTGCCGTAGGCGACGAACACGAACGGGTGCGGTCCGTCGCCGGGCGGCATGCGTAGCGCGTACGGCGTGTAGAGGCCGTCCAGGGTCTCGGCCAGGTAATAGTCGGCGAGGTCGTCGGTTTCGATGCGCATGGGCTGTTCCCGCAATCGATTGCAACTCGGTGTCCTCGGAGACTAGGCCAGCGATCTCGGCAAAATCAAGATGCGACAGCAATCGATTGCGCGGGGCCGTGACAGGGGCAGCCGCGGTAGGCGACCGGCGCCGATTCTCTGACCTGCCCAACCGTGGCCTCGATGTCGGCCAGCATCCGCTGTCGCTGGGCCTGGTCGATGAGCCGGCCGCGGACGAAGACGCTGTTGATGCGGGTCGTGTTGCGGATGTCGTGCAGCGGGTCGGCGTCGAGCAGCACCAGGTCGGCAACCGCGCCGCGGGCGACCACCCCGAGGTCGCGCCGGCCGAGATAGCGCGCCGGGTTGAGCGTCGCGGCGGCGAGGGCCTGGATCGGCTTCAGCCCGGCCCGTACGAGCAACGCCAGCTCGTCATGAAGGCTGAAGCCCGGCATCAGGTACGTGGTGCCGAGGTCGGTCCCGGCCAGCAGCGGCACTCCGGCCGCGGCCAGGTCGGCGGTGAGACTGAGCCGGCGCCGGAACAGATCCTCCGACTGGGCGATCTGGGCCGGGGTCCGGCCGGGCAGGTACAGGTTGTCGAGGGCCCAGTCCCAGTAGCCGATCATGTCGGCGCTGAAGTACTTGTAACGCGGGTCGTGCCGGTCGATCCGCTCGGGCATGTCGTTGGACTCGTGGAGCACCAGCGTCGGCGTGACGAACGTGCCGTTGCGGGCGACCCGGCGGAACACCTTCTCGGCCTTCCGCCGGTCGTAGCTGCGGGCGGCGGCGTACTCGTACGGTTGCATCCGGTTGAACCAGCCGTTGTAGTCGCCGGAGCCGATCGGCACCGAGGCGACGCCCCGCCGCAGGCGATTCTCCTCGGCCGACGTGTCATACCAAATTTCAAAAAGATGTTCGATCGTACGGATACCGCGGTCGCTCGCCTCGGTCAGCTCGACGAAGTCGGGCACATGACCGAGGAACGGCAGCCCGAGCTTGCCGCACTCGTCGGTGATCGCGACGAACGACTCCCGGGTGAGCCGGGTGTACGTCTTGATGAACGCGACTCCGGTGGCGTGCTCCTGCCGTACGGCGGCCCGCGCCTGCACCGGATCGGCGACCGCGACATGTATCGACCCGTCGACATCCAGTCCGTCCCACAGGGACGGCGAGCCGTCGACGATCCGGCTGCCGATCGACCACTGAGGCCCGATGCGGGCGCCGCCGGCGATCTGCTGCTGCCAGTCGCGGGCCTCAGGGCTGCCCGACATCTGCCGCGTCGTGGTGACGCCGTTGACCACGTACAGCTCGGGATCGGTGTCGTCGATGCCGGTGGCGTGGGTGTGCATGTCGGCGAGGCCGGGGATGAGGTATTTCCCGGCGCCGTCGACGATCGTGGCGCCGGGCGGCACCGGCACTTGGTGAGCGGGACCGGCGTCGAGGATGCGGTCGCCCCGGATGAGGACGGTCTGCCCGCGCCGGGCGCCGCCCACCGCGTCGACCACGGTCACGCCCCGGATCGCGA
The DNA here is from genome assembly GCF_050942195.1 of Actinoplanes sp. CA-142083. Taxonomy (NCBI): domain Bacteria; kingdom Bacillati; phylum Actinomycetota; class Actinomycetes; order Micromonosporales; family Micromonosporaceae; genus Actinoplanes; species Actinoplanes sp. CA-142083. The sequence continues at coordinate 3,041,491 of NZ_CP192076.1, read as the reverse complement.
CGACGTCACGGGTCGCCGGGCCGGAGCGAGCCGCCTGAGCCGGCCGGGACAGTCCGAAGGCGGCGCTAGTCACGCCGAGTGCGGTTCCGGTGAGGATAGTCCGTCGCTGCATGAGCTTCTCCCTGTTCCCTTGCGCTGGTGTCAGGGATCAGCCTGCTCGCCGGGGCCGCGCGATTCACTGGTGCTGGCCCCCGAGCCGGGAGGGGGCCTAGTACCCCGCCGCGCCGCGGCCCAGGCGGCGATCTGGGCGCGCGAGGTGAAGTCGAGTTTGGTCAGGATGTGCTCGACGTGAGTGTTGGCGGTCCGCCGGCCGATCACCAGCCGCTCGGCGATCGCCTGGTTGGTCAGGCCCTCGGCGACCAGCAGCGCGACCTCACGCTCCCGCCGGGTCAGCGGCGCCCAGCCGGCCCACTGCTCGGGAACCTCGGCCGGCCGGGGCGCCGGCTCGCCGACCGCGTAGTCGACGCCCGCGGTCAGGTCGAGGGTGAGGCCGTCGGCGTACGCGGTCTCGAAACCCTCGTCGCCGGCCTTCTCCCGGGACTGCTGCTCGACACGCGTGCGGGCCGCGACCAGGTCGGGCGAGCCGAACTGGGGACGGCCGACGGACTGCCACAGCCGGTGTGCGACGCCGAGCAGGCGGGCGGCCCGCTCTGCCTCGCCGAGGGCCGCCGCGGCGGTGGCCAGCACGTCCACCGACATGGCGCAGCCGGCGACGTCGCCCAGCTGCCGTTTGAAGCGCAGCGCGGCGCGGCCGTAGCCGACCGCCGCGCCGGGGTCGCCACGGCCCATCTCGCCGAGGGCACGCAGGTAGTCGGCGTACGAGCGCATCCAGAGCTCGTGATGCTCGTCGCACAGCGCCCAGGTCTGCTCGGTGACGGCGGCGTTCCGGTCGAACTCGCCGGCGAACACGAGAGCGATGGACTGCGCCGCGAGCGCGACGAGCAGGCCGGTGGCCGGGTCACCGCCGTTGCGGTGCAGGGCCGCCGATTCCTCGGCGAGGGCGAGCCCGCGCACCGGCTCGCCGCGGAACACGGCGCAGCCGCCGGCGACGTACGCGACCCAGGCCGTTGCCTCGATGTCGCCCCTCGCCTCGGCGTGGGGCCGGCACTGCGCGAGACGGGCCTCGGCGGCGTCCAGATCGCCCTGCGCCATGGTGATCCAGCCGCTCACCCACAGCGCCTTGGTCAGCGCGTCGCTCGGCGCGTGCTCCAGCGCGAGCAGCCGGTCGAGATAGCGCCGGCCCTCCCGCGGGTGCCCGCACGCGAACCAGAAGTACCGCAGCGCCGCGCCCAGCTCGACGCCGGCCTGGTGCTCGGCCGGGTCGGCGAGGCAGAAGTCCAGCGCGGCCATCAGGTTGGCCCGTTCCCGCCTGAGCCGCTCGTACCAGGCCACCTGGCCGGGCCCGCACCACTCGGCGTCGAACCGCTGCGCCAGCCGCAGGTAGAAGTCCCGATGCCGGCGCCGCAGCTGTGGCTCCTCCCGGCCGGCGCGGAGCAGGTCGAGGCCGTACTCGCGGAGGGTGTCCAGCAGGCGGTAGCGCGCGCCGGCCGGACGCTCCTCGCAGAGCAGGATCGACTTGTCGACCAGGCCGGCCACCAGCCGCACCACGTCGGCGCCGGGCAACCGATCGCTCACGCACACCTCCCGCACGGCCTCCAGGTCGAAGTCGCCGGCGAACACCGAGACCCGCGACCAGAGCAGGCTCTCTGCGCGGGTGCACAGGTCGTGACTCCAGTCGATGGCGGTGCGCAGCGACTCGTGCCGCCCGGCCATCGGGCCGCCGCCGCTGAGCAGCGCGAACCGGTCGGCGAACCGGCCCTCGAGCAGGTCCGCGATCTGCTGCACGGGCAGCGCCCGGGTGCGCACCGCGGCGAGCTCGATGGCCAGCGGGACACCGTCCAGCCCCTGGCACAGCCGGGCCACCGCGGCCTGGTTCTCCCCGGTCAGCGCGAAGACCGGCGAGGCCGCCCGGGCCCGCTCGGCGAACAGCACGATCGCCGGGGAGGGCTCCCGATCGGCCCCGCCGCGATCGGCCCCGCCCTGATCGGCCCCGCCCTGATCGGCCCCGCCCCGGTCGGACACGGTCAGCGGCAGCAGCGGGAAGACGTGCTCGCCCGGCACCGCCAGGGGCTGCCGGCTGGTCGCCACCATCTGCAGGGCCGGGGCGGCCCGCAGCAGGGCCTCGGCCAGCTGCGCGCACGGGTCGGCGAGGTGCTCGCAGTTGTCCAGCACCAGCAGCAGGCGGCGGAACTCCAGGTACTCCGCCAGGGACTCGGTCTGCGGGCGGGCCGACTGGTCGTGCAGGCCCAGCGCGTGCGCCACCGTCTCGGCCACCAGGTCGGCCTGGGCGAGCGGGGACAGGTCGACCAGCCAGACGCCGTCGGGGAAGGCGCGCTGCACCTCGGCCGCGACCCGCAACACCGTACGCGTCTTGCCGACCCCGCCGACGCCGGTGACCGTGACCAGCCGGGAGGAGGTCAGCAGCCGTTTCAGGGCCGCCCGCTCGGCGACCCGGTCCACAAAGCTCGACAGCTCCGCCGGCAGATTGCCCTGGCGCCGCTGCCCTCCCGTGATCACCGCTACGCAGCTCCTCCCCGGACACTCGCAGCATAGGTGCGGACCGCCGGGAAGTCCTGTCGTCAACCGGACGAGGGACGCCCGGCCGTGGCCGTGGCGCGCTCGATCGCTCCGTAAGGCGAGGACCAGGTCTCGTTCGCCTTGTTGGTCCCGGCGCGGGCGACGACCCTAGGGAGATGCGCATCTTCGGGATGAACTACGACACCGGCTTTGTGAGCGCCGGATCGACCACCCACGAGCCGTTCGACCCCGATACCGTACGGCGTGACCTGCGCGTCATCCGCGACGAGCTCGGCTGTGACGCGGTGCGGATCACCGGCGGGATTCAGGATCGGCTCGAGCTGGCCGCCCGGTTCGCCGCCGAGGCCGGGCTCGAGGTCTGGTACTGCCCGTTCACCAACGGGCTCGACCGCGACGAGCTGATGGCCTTCGTCCTCGACGGCGCCGAACGGGCCGAGCGACTGCGGCGCACCGGAGCCTCGGTCGTCTACCTCACCGGCTCCGAGATCGCCATGTTCACCGACGGCTTCCTGCCCGGCCGCGACCTGGCCGAGCGGATGGCGCTGTTCACCGATCCGATGCGGATGCGGGAGGCGATCCCGGCCGCCCGCGCCGCCGTGCGCGACTTCCTGGCCGAGGCGGTGCCAGCGGTGCGGGAACGGTTCGGCGGGCCGGTCGGGTACGCCTCGATCCCGCTCGAGGACGTGGACTGGAAAGCCTTCGACATCATCGCCAGCGACGCCGGCTACCGCGACGCGACCAACGCCGCCGCGTTCCCGCAGTCACTGGCGGCGGCCGTGGGCCAGGGCAAGCCGTACGCCGCCACCGAGTTCGGCTGCTGCACCTTCCGCGGCGCCGCCGACGTGGCCGGCGCGGCCGAGCCGGTGACGTACGACGAGCACGGCCGCGCTGCCAAGCTGACCGCGGAGCTGGAACGCGACGAGGAGGGCCAGGCCCGCTACCTCATCGACCTGCTGCGCGACTACGAGGCCGGCGGCGTCGAGGCGGCCTTCGTGTACACCTTCGCCAACCGGCACCTGCCCACCACGGACGACCCGGAGCACGACTACGACCTGGCCGCCCGCGGCATCGTACGCGTGCTGCCGGACGGCTCGTGGACGCCGAAGGCCGCCTTCCACGCCCTCGCCGCCTACGGCCGCGCACGGCGGTGAGGGTCAGTCCCAGTCGGCCCAGGCGATCCAGCGGTCCGGCCGCAGCACCAGGATCACCGCCGCCGCGAGATCGTCCTCCGACCAGCCGGCACCGAGTGGATCCAGCCGCCGCCGTGGTTGACGAACCCGTCGCTGTTCCAGCAGCCGGCTGGGTATCTCGCCCGGCGGAGCGAGCCAGCACGCGACCGTGCTGCGCCAGGCCGGCCTGGTGGTCAGCCGCCGCCACCGCAACACCGTGCGGCACACCCTCACCCGGCTCGGCGCCGGCCTGTTGAACGCGAGCTAGGCCTGGCCGCCCGCGGCGGCTACCCCCCGAGCACCGGTCAACCTGGGTCCGGCAGTACCAGGCTCGCCGGGTGCGGCGCGGCCATACTGGATCGATGGACCGGAACGCCGACCTGGCCGAGTTCCTGCGCTCGCGGCGGGCGCGGCTGCGACCCGAGGAGCTCGGGCTGCGGCCGCTCCCCACGCGGCGCCGGGTGCCGGGCCTGCGCCGCGAGGAGCTCGCCCAGCTGGCCGGGGTCAGCGTCGACTACTACGTACGGCTGGAGCAGGGCCGCGGCGCCCACGTCTCCGACGCCGTGCTCGACGCGGTCGCCAACGCTTTGCGCCTGGCCGACGACGAGCGCGCCCACCTGCGCAACCTCGCCCGCCCCAGCCGCGCCCCGCGCCGGCCGGCCCCGCCGCAGCGGGTCCGGCCGCAGCTACGCCAGCTCCTGAACGCCATGACCGACGTCCCCGCGTTCGTCGTCGGCCGGCGCACCGACGTGCTCGCCTGGAACCCGCTCGGCGCCGCCCTGATCACCGACTTCCGGGCGCTGCCGCCACGCGAGCGGAACTTCGCCCGCCTGATCCTGCTCGACGAGCACCTCGGGGCGCTGTTTCCCGAGCGGCGGCGCAAGGGCCGCGACATCGTCGCGTTCCTCCAGCTGGACGCGGGCCGGCACCCGCACGATCCGCTGCTGGCCGAGCTCGTCGGCGAGCTGACGCTGCACAGCGAGCTCTTCCGTCAGTTGTGGTCCGAGCGCCCGGTCGCCGACAAGAGTCACGCGAGCTACACGGTGAACCATCCGATCGCCGGCGCCATGCTGCTGGCGCAGGAGGCGCTGCGGGCGCCGGACGACCCCGACCAGACGCTGGTCACCTACACGGCCGAGCCCGGCTCGCCGTCGGCGGCCAGCCTGCGCCTGCTCGCCTCCTGGCAGTCCACGACCGAGAAGGAGAGCACCCCGTGGTGACGGTTGTCGCGTTCGACGTCAACGAGACCCTGCTCGACCTGTCCGCGCTCGACCAGCCGTTCCAGCAGGCCTTCGGCGATGCGGCCCTGCGGCCGCTGTGGTTCGCACAAATGCTGCAGCTGTCTTTCGTGGGCGGCCTGACCGGCGAGTACGTCGACTTCACCACCGCCCAGCACGCCGCGCTCCGGATGCTGGCCGAGCGCATGGGCACCACGCTGAGCGACGCGCAAGCCACGGCGATTGTCGACGGGATGTCCACTCTGCCGCCGCATCCCGAGGTGCCGGCGGCCTTGGCCCGTCTGCGCGGCACGACCCTGCGGGTGGCCGCGCTCACCAACTCGGTGCAGGCGGTGGCCGAGGCCCAGCTCACGCACGCCGGGCTGCGCGACCTGTTCGACGATGTGCTCTCGGCCGACGCGGTGCGCCGGCTGAAGCCGGCGCCCGAGCCGTATCTCGCGGTCGCCGAGCGGTTCGGCGTCGCCACTTCCGGCGTACGCCTGGTGGCCGCGCACGCATGGGACGTCTCGGGCGCCCTGGCCGCCGGCTGCCGGGCCGCGCTCGTGCGGCGGCCGGGTGTCGTGGCCAGCCCGCTCGGCCGGCAGCCGGACATCGTCGGCGCAACCCTCACCGAGGTCGTCGACCAGATCCTGGCGGCTCAGCCCGGCGGGGGCTTGACCGGCAGCTGAATGGTGAACGCGGTGCCCGGCCCTTCCTGGTCGGCGAGGCCGATGTGGCCGTGGTGACGTTCGATGATGGTCCGGATTATCACCAGGCCGAGACCGGTGCCGGGAATGCGGTGATCGAGGGCGGTGGAGGCCCGGTAGAAGCGCCGGAACACGCGGGACCTTTCCGCGGCGGGGATGCCGATGCCGGTGTCGGCGACGGTCCAGGTGATCCGGCCGTCGGCCTCGGCCGCGGTGATCGTGATGCTGCCCCCGGCCGGCGTGTACTTGATGGCGTTGCCGATGAGGTTGTCGGCGACCTGCCGCAGCCGGTCCGGATCGGCGTGCAGGCCCAGCCGGGACGGGGTGTGCACGGCAATGGTCAGATCCTTGTGGCGGGCCGAGCCCTCGAGGGCCTCGACGGCCTCGTCGATGATGCCGCACAGGTCGGTGGCGACCGGCTGGACCGCCAGGTGGCCGGACTCCAGCCGGGCGAGGTCGAGCAGGTCGTCGGCGAGCACCGTCAGCCGGTGCGCGTTGCGGGTGATCGTGCGCAGTTGCTCGCGTTGCTGGTCGACGGTCAACGTCTCGAGGTCCTCGTCGAGCAGGGTCGCGGTGCCGGTGATCACCGACAGCGGGTTGCGGAGCTCGTGGGTGACCAGCGCGAGGAACTCGTCCTTGGTGTGGGCCAGCTCGATGGCCAGCTCCTCGGCACGACGCCGTTCCAGGTACTGGCCGACCTGCGCGGCCACCCCACCGAGCAGGGCGATCAACGTGTCTTCCGGATCCTCGACCCGGTCGCCGTAGACACACAACGCGCCCAGCGTGTGCCCGCCGCTGGTCACCGGCACTCCGACGGCCACGTGCAGGCCGATGCGCGCGCCGGCCCGGCTGCGCACCGAGCCGACGTCGGCGGCCAGGTCGGGAATCCAGCCCGGGCGCGCCTGGGCGAAGACCCGGCCGGGCAGGCCGACGCCCGGCTCCAGCTCGGTGAAGGCGAACCGGCCGAGCCGCCGCCCGCCGGTGACGTGCCGGGCGGCGCACACGAGCAGCTGCCGCTCGTCGTCGGCCAGCCACAGCTCGGTCACCGGCCAGGCCATCTTCTCGCCGAGCGCCTCGGCGACGCGGGAAGCGGCAACGCCGCTCGACGGCGCCTCGGCCAGGCCCCGGGCCACCGCGGCCTCGACAGCGGTGAACCGGCCGGCCCGGTGGATCGCGGTGACGTCGTGGGCGAAGGCATGGAACACCCGATCGGGCCCGCTCCCGGTGACGGTCAGGGTCAGCTCGATCGGGAACTCGTGACCGTCGCGGTGCCGGGCGAACACCTGCACCCGCTGGCCGAGCACCCGGCCGGGTCCCCCGGCCGTCAGCCGGGCAAGGCCGGCGCGGTGCGCCTCCCGGTACCGCTCCGGGATGATCAGCTCGTCGATCTTCCGGCCGGTGGCCTGGTGCGGATGGTGGCCGAAGGTCGTGGCCGCGGCCGCGTTCCAGGTGATCACCCGGCCGTCGCCGTCGATCGCGACGTACGCCTCCGGGGCGGACGCGAGAACCGCCGCTTGATCGCTGGGCCCCTGAGCCGGCTGGCTCGCCATGCCGTCCCCCTCGGAAGCAGACCGCGCATCGCGCGACCGCACCAGAAGCCTATCGCCGCGCGTGGCGCGAAACCGGCCATCCGGCGAGGTCAGCGGCCCTATCGGCGGGCGAAGCGAGGTCCTGGCCTATCGGGTGCGGGCCACGGCGAGGAACTCCTGGCGGGACCGGGGATCGCTGCGCAGCCGGCCGAGCATGGTCGACGTGACCGTGGTGGAGCCGATGGCCTGGACGCCGCGCAGGGTCATGCACGTGTGCTCGGCCTCCAGGACCACGCCGACGCCCTTGGGTGACAGCTGGGTGTCGAGCCAGTCGGCGATCTGCTTGGTGAGGCGCTCCTGGACCTGGGGGCGCAGCGCGAACATCTCGACGACGCGGGCGAGTTTCGACAGGCCTAGGATGCGGCCCTCGGGGAGGTATCCGACGACGGCCCGGCCGTGGAACGGGAGCAGGTGGTGCTCACACACCGACCGGAACGGGATGTCGCGGGCCACCACCAGCTCGTCGTAGCCGTCGTCGTTGCGAAACGTGGTCAGGTCGAACGGGCGCGGGGTGAAGAATTCCGCGTACGCCTTGGCCATGCGCCTCGGGGTGTCGGCCATCGACTCGTCGTCGGTCGGGATGTCGAGCGCGCTCAGGAAGTCGCGGGCGGCCTTTTCGGCGGCGGTCAGGTCGATGGTCATGTCAGGTTCTCCGAGAGGGTGCGAGCCGAGAGGGTGCGGGGCGAGACGGTGCCGAGGATCGCGGATTTGGCCAGCACTTCGGCCCATTCGGCGGCGGGCGAGGAGTCCCAGGTGATGCCGCCGCCGGCGCCGTAGGTGGCCGTGTCCGTGGCCCGATCCACGACGGCGGTGCGGATGGCCACGTTGAAGCGGGCACGGATCGGCGCCGACGGCGGCGCGACCCAGCCGATCGCGCCGCAGTAGACGCCGCGCGGGCCGTCCTCGACGTCGCGGATGATCTGCATGCTGCGGGCCTTGGGCGCGCCGGTGATCGAGCCGCACGGGAACATCGCGCCGAAGACGCCGGCCAGCCCCACCCCGGCCCGCAGCCGGGCGGTCACCTCGGAGGTCATCGTCCAGACCGTCGGATACCGCTCCAGCGTCAGCAGGCGCGGCACGTCGACGCTGCCGACGGCGGCCACCCGCGCGAGGTCGTTGCGGATCAGATCGACGATCATCAGGTTCTCGGCGCGTTCCTTGGGGCTGGCCCGCAACGTCCGCGCGTTCCGCGCGTCGGTCACCGGGTCGGCCGATCGCCGCGCCGTGCCCTTCATCGGCTTGGTGCGCAGGCGGTCGCCCGACCATTCCAGGAACAGTTCCGGGCTCGCGCTGGCAACGGCGAATCGTCCGGTGTCGAGGTAGGCGTTGTGCGCGGCGCGCTGAGCCTGGGCCAGGACGCCATAAAGCAAAAGCGGATCCGACGCGTACGGCGTTCGCAGCCGCGTGGTCAGGTTGCACTGATAGACGTCGCCGGCCGCGATGTGCTCGCGGATCCGGGCCACCGCACCGGCGTGTTCGCCCTCGCTCCACTCCAGTTCCCAGGGCGCTGACGGAGGCGTACGAAAGGAAAGGTCTTGGGGTTGGAATGGGTGGCGGTCGGAGAGCCCGAACCAGACCAGGGGCGGACCGTCGGCGGCCGGCGGGTGCACCGTGAGCGACGGGTCGAAGGCGGGGGCGGCGTCGTAGGAGACGAAGCCGTGGGCCCACGCGCCCTTCGCGGTTTCAAGATCAACCTCATCGAGTACGCCGATGACGTCCGCGAGACTGCCGGCGGCGAGCACCCGGTCGGGGGCCGGGAAGGCGAGCGCGCGGCCGGTGGTCAGGTCGTCGAAGCGGGCGGTCATGAGAGGAAGTTAACAGGCACCTGAAAACTTTCAAAGGACCTGAAACATAATAAGATTGCTGAGCAGATGCTGAGGAAACGGAGATCGACGATGGCGAAGGCGGCCGCACCGGGCTGGCAGGACGGCCTGCCCTACGTGCTCTATCGCGCCCAGCAGGCCGTGCACCGCCAGGCTCAGGACGCGCTCGACGGCCTGGGCGTGACGGTGACCCAGCTCGGCCTGGCCGTCCACCTCGACGAGCTCGGCCTGATGTCGGCCTCCGACCTCGCCCGCCGCTTCCACATGACGCCGCAGAGCGTGACCACCGCGCTGGCCCATCTCGAGAAATTCGGCTGGGCGCGCCGACTCCCGCACCCGGTGCATCGCCGGGTGATCCTGCACGAGCTCACCGAGACCGGCCTCGCCGGGGTCGCCGACGGGCGCGCCCGCATGGCGGAGGTGGACCGCCTGCTTGACGAAGCGCTGCCCGACGGCGCCCACGACGAGATGATCGCCCGGCTGCGCGAGCTGACCGTCTCCCTGGAGGGCGAGGAGCCGGAGTACCTGGGGGCGTGGCCGGTGGCCCGGGCCTAGCCCTGGTAGACCAGCTCGCTCGCCGGGGTGCTGAAGCCGGCCGGCAGGTCGCCGACCTTCTTCATCGGCTCGATCCACGGCTCCAGGTAGGCGGCCTTGGGCTCGAACGACACCCACTGGGTGATCGGGAACTTCGCCGCCACCGCGTCGGGCAGCTTGAAGTCCTTGACGAGGACCTGCTTGGCCGCGGCGTCGTTCGCCTTCATCCAGGCCAGGGCATCATCCTGGGCCTTGTTGAAGGCGTCGATGGTCGCCTTGTTCTTGGCGGCCCAGTCGGCGTTGCCCATCCAGCCCGCGGCGAGCGCGTCGGCGCCGGTGCCGGTGAGGTCCATCGGGTTGCCGATGTCGGTCCCGCCCTGGCCGAGCATCTGGCCGTTGAACGGGAAGATCGTGACGGCGGCCTGGATGGTGCCGGACTTCAGCGCGGCGGCCATGTCGGCGAACGGCACCTGCAGGAACTTGACGTCGGTCTTCTTGAGGCCGGCCTTGTCCAGCAGGATGACCGCGCCCTCGTAGAGATTGCCGCTGAGCCCGGGCACGCCGATCGCCTTGCCCTTGAGCGCGGCGATCGAGGTGATCCCGGGGCCGCCGATCACATAGCTGTCGCGCTTGTCGGTGGCATTCTCGACGTTCTGCGCGGCGACCAGGATCGGCTTGAGACCCCGCGCCGCCGCCTGCAGCAGTGACGGCGGGGTGACCGTGACCAGGTCGAACTGCTTGCCGACCGCGGGCAGCAGCGCGCCCGAGTTCTGGGTGGGGGTGAGCGTGACGTCGAGCCCGTTCTTGGCGAAGAAACCCTGCTGGTCGGCCACCACGATGGTCGTGTTGGTGGCGTTGGCGTTGTAGGCGATACGCAGCGGGAGCGCCCCGGACTGGGCATCCCCGCTGGTGTCGTTGCTGGACGAGCCGCCACCGCAGCCGGCGGTGGCGAGGATGGCGGCCACGCCGATGGTGAGCAGAAGACGCGCGTGCATGACCTCTCCTTTCCGAGATGCTGGGCACAATGCCAGGCGCCTTATCGCATTACAAGGTCTTCAAAAGTTTTCAGATGACTGATAACTTCGGCCCATGGCCAGCCTCGAAGAAGAGATCACCAACGCCGGCGGCGCGCTGAAGCTGCTGCGGCAGGGGCGCTCCGGCGCCTACCCGTTCCCCATCCAGCCCGAGTTCACCAACTGGCGCGACGAGCAGGAGGCCTGGCGCACGAGCGCGGCGCTGATGGACCTGTCGCACCACATGACCGACCTGATCGTGCAGGGCCCGGACACGTACCGGCTGCTGGAGCGCCTCGGCGCCAACAGCTTCAAGGGCTTCGGCACGGACAGCGCCAAGCAGCTGATCACGGTACGGCCGGACGGCTACATGATCGGCGACTGCATCCTGTTCGGGATCGCCGACCACCACGTCCGCATCGTCGGCCGTCCCCCGGCGCTCAACTGGGTCGAGTTCAACGCGGAGACCGGGGACTGGGACGTCGAGGTGCGCAAGGATCTGCGTACGGTGCAGAACCCGAAGGGCCGCGAGCTGTTCCGCCTGCAGCTGCAGGGCCCGCACGCCGCCGCGATCTTCGAGAAGGTCAACGGCGGGCCGATGCCCGACATCCCGTTCTTCCACATGGGCCGCTTCAAGATCGGCAACCACGAGGTCCGGGCGCTCAACCACCGCATGTCCGGCTTCCCCGGGTACGAGTTCACCGGGCCCTACGCCGAGTTCGAGGCGGTGCGCGACACGATCGTCGAGGCCGGCGCTTCCTTCGGCCTGCGGCTGATCGGTTCGCGGGCGTACGCGTCGGTGGCCACCGAGTCGGGCTGGATCGCCAACACGCTGCCGGCCACCTACACCGGCGACGACATGAAGGCCTTCCGGCAGTGGATGCCCGCGCGCTCGTTCGAGGGCAACCTCGCGCTGGGCGGCAGCCTGGTCGCCGACGACATCGAGGACTACTACCTGACGCCGTGGGACCTCGGGTATGGGCACGTCATCAAGTACGACCACGACTACATCGGCCGTGAGGGCCTGGCGGCGCGCAAGGACGAGCCGCACAAGCGCAAGGCGTGGGTGCTCTGGGACCGCGACGACGTAGCGCGCATCGTCGCCAGCTACTACAACCCGGGCGCGGAGCGGTTCAAGTACCTGGAGATGCCGGCCGCGTTCTACACCGCCTGCCAATTCGACCGCGTCGAGAAGGACGGCTCATTGGTGGGCGCGGCCATGCTCACCATCTACTCCGCGAACGTGCGCGGCTGGATCTCCCTCGGCTCGATCGCGCCCGAGGCGGCCGTCGGCGATCAGGTCGATATCGTCTGGGGCGAGCCGGACGGCGGCTCCCCGAACCCGGCCGTCGAGCGCCACACCCAGACCCGCGTCCGGGGCACGGTCATCGACCGGCCGTACCCGCAGGGGCACTGACCCCTCCCCCAGCCGCGCCGGGGCGCGCCGCCGATAAATCCGTGTCGTCGGTGGCGTGCCCCGGCGCGCCCACGCAGCAGCTTGCGCTGACTCCGGAGCCTCTTTGATTGAAGTTGGTGAATTTATCGCCCCGAACGTGTTATCCGCGAGGAGATCAGACATCTACGACAGAAACACGTCGACTATGGGAGCGCTCCCAAGATGTCCTCACGAACTCTCCTGTCCGCCGCGGCGGCCGGCGCCCTCGTCCTCGCCGGCCTGATCGCGACCAGCCCCTCCGCCAGCGCCGCCACCGTGGCCGCGTTCCCGGGCGCCGCCGGCCCGGCCATGTACGCCACCGGCGGCCGGGGCGGCGACGTCTACCACGTCACCAACCTCACCGACAACGCGAGCAGCCCGGCCGCCGGGTCGCTGCGGTACGGCATCAACAACGCCCCGAGCGGCGGGCGGACGATCGTCTTCGACGTGGCCGGCACGATCAAGCTCTCCCCCGCCGGGCGGCAGGGCTGGCTGACGATCAACTCGAGCAACCTGACCATCGCCGGGCAGACCGCGCCGAAGCCAGGCATCACGATCATGGGCCAGGCCACCAAGGTCACCGGCAAGAACATCATCCTGCGGCACGTGAAGTTCCGTCCCGGCAAGGACCAGGCCAACCCGGAGACCGCGACCAACGACGGCATCTGGATCACCGGTGACAACGTCATCGTCGACCACGTGTCGGTCAGCTGGGCCGACGACGAGGGGATCAGCACCAGCGACGCCGCCGGGCAGGTGACGGTGCAGTACGCCGTCGTGTCGGACGGGCTGAACTACAAGGGCCACAGCTACGGCGCGCTGGTCGGCAGCGACGTGACCGGATCGAACATCGCCTACCACCACAACCTGTTCGCCCACCACCTCAGCCGCCTGCCCCGGCTCGGCAACGAGACCGGCGCGGTCAACAACGTGGAGTGGAGCAACAACGTCATCTTCGAGGGCAAGGGGTACAGCGGCGAGAACCAGCTGGCCAACGCGAACTTCGTCGGCAACACCTACCTGCGGCAGAACTCCAGCAGCCCGGAGGTCTACACCGGGGAGACCGGCACCAGCGCCTACATCTCGGGGAACCGGGCCGACTACGACGGCGACGCGAACCTGACCAACGGGGTGGACATCGCGTGGGACCGGTACACCGGCGTGCCTACGCACAAGTCGGCGCGGTTCGCCGTACCGAATATGACCAATGAATCGGCGGGTGCGGCCCTGACCCGGGTGCTGGCCAACGCCGGCGCCTTCTACTGGTCGCGGGACGCCGTCGACACCCGCGTCGTCAGCGAAACCAAGAACACGAGCGGCGGGGTCATCAACAACCCGAACTCCACGGAGTGGAACAACTTGTGGAACGCCGCGCAGGTGAGCAGCCCGAGTGGCTGGGACACCGATCGGGACGGCATGCCCAACGCGTGGGAGTCGGCCAGCGGCCTGAACCCGGCGTCCGACGACCACAACGGCGACGCGGACGGCGACGGCTTCCGCAACATCGAGGAGTACCTCGACTACGCGGCTCAGGGCAGCCCGCCCATCACCTCCATCACACCCCCGCCGACCACTCCGCTCACGACGCCGCCCGCCGGCGCTTGTGGCGCGGCCTACCGGATCACCAACACGTGGGACGGCGGCTTCCAGGGTGAGGTGACCGTGACGGCCGGCAGCTCGGCCATCAGCGGCTGGAACGTGCGGTGGACTCTCGGCAGCGGCCAGGCCATCAGCCAGGTCTGGAACGGCAAGCTCACCACCAGCGGCACGGCCGTGACGGTGGCCAACGAGTCCTACAACGGCGCTCTGGCCGCCTCGGCGTCGACCACCTTCGGCTTCCTTGCCACCGGCACGGCCACGACGCCGGCCCTGACCTGCACCAGCGCGTGAGGAGGACGTCCATGAACCGCAAACGAGCCGTCGCGGCCGCCGCCGTCGCTTCCCTTTCCGTCCTCGCGTCCGTCGCGGTCGCCACCACCGCCCGGGCGGCCGCCGGGTGCCAGGTGGACTATCGGGTGAGCTCGCAGTGGACCGGCGGATTCACCGCCGCCATCACCATCCACAACCTCGGCGACCCGATCAACGGGTGGCGGCTCGGCTGGACCTTCCCGGCCGGGCAGACCATCACGCAGTCCTGGGGCTTCACCGCCAGCCCGGCCTCGGGCTCGGTGGTGGCCACCAACGCCGACTACACCGCCGTGATCGGTACGGGGGCGTCGGTCGAGGTCGGTTTCAACGGCACCTGGACCGGCAGCAACCCGGTACCGAATGCCTTCACCCTCAACGGAACGGCCTGCACCGGCGGCACGACACCGACCACGACACCACCGACCACCACCCCGCCTCCCCCTAGTGGGCCGGTGAAGGCGTTCCCGACGGCGGTCGGCTACGGCGCGGCGGCCACGGGCGGCCGCGGCGGCACGGTCTACCACGTCACCAACCTCAACGACTCCGGCTCGGGCTCCTTCCGCGACGCGGTCAGCGCCAACAACCGGATCGTCGTCTTCGACGTCGGCGGCTACATCAAGCTGTCCTCGACCGTGCTGGTGCACAGCAACATCACCATCGCCGGGCAGACCGCGCCGGGCGGCGGCGTCGGCGTGCAGGGCGGCGAGGTCTCCTTCAACAGCGGGACCAACGTCATCGTCCGCAACTTCCGGTTCCGCATGGGCACCCAGGACGCCGACCAGAAGAACAGCGGCATCAACTGGCTGGACGCCAGCAACCTGATCTTCGACCACGTGTCGATCGAGTTCGGCGCCTGGAACAACATCGACGCCGTCCGCGCCTCGAACATCACCGTGCAGTACTCGATCGACGCCGACCCGATCGGCCAGCAGTTCGGCGCGCACACCGAGACCGGGCCCTACACCTGGTGGCGCAACCTCTGGGCCAACTCGCACAACCGCAACCCGCTGGCCAAGGCGAACACCCAGTTCGTCAACAACGTGGTCTACAACTACCAGGCCGGCTACACCGCCGGGAACTCCAGCGGGCACTTCCTGCACGACGTGGTCGGGAACTACTTCATCACCGGCCCGCGCACCACCAGCGCCTCCAACTACTACTACCAAACCGGCAACCAGCAGATCTACAACAAGGACAACTGGCTGGACAGCAACAAGGACGGCGCGCTGAACGGCTCGGCGGCCGGCGTCCGCGGCGGCGCCACCGAGCTGACCGCGCCGTTCTCGCCCACCACCGCCAGCATTCCCACGCTGGGCGCCGCGGCCGGTTACGCCGACGTGATCGCGAAGGCCGGCGCCGTTCCCCGCGACGACGTGGACAAGCTCGTGGTGGCCGACGTGACGTCGCTGGGCGCCAAGGGCGACCTGTGGTCGAACCAGAGCGCCACCGGCCTGGGCAACAGCGGCTACGGCACCCTGGCGGGCGGCACGCCGAAGGCCGACACCGACCGCGACGGCATGCCGGACGCCTGGGAGACCAAGTACGGCCTGAACCCGTCCGCCAACGACGCCGGCGGCGATTTCGACAAGACCGGCTACACCAACGTGGAGAAGTACCTCAACGGCCTGCTCGACAACCAGTATCCCTAGGCCATCCGCGGGTTCGCCGGTCCACCCCTGGACCGGCGGGCTTGCCGAACGCCGCGGGATCGTGGTGCGCTCGCTATAGTCCCCGTCAGCGTTCGAGGAGGCACCGGTGGTCCAGCGACAAATCCCCAAGCCCGCCGAGATCTTCGAGCTCATGCGCTTCAAGAAGCCGCAGCTCGACGCCCGCAAGCGGCGTCTCGACGCCGCGCTGACCATCGAAGACCTGCGGGCGATCGCCAAGCGCCGCACTCCCCGGGCCGCGTTCGATTACACCGACGGCGCCGCCGAGGGCGAGTTGTCGCTGTCGCGCGCCCGCCAGGCTTTTCAGGACGTCGAATTCCACCCCAACGTCCTGCGCGACGTCGCCAACGTCGACACCTCCACCACCGTCTTCGGCGGTTCCTCCGC
Source organism: Actinoplanes sp. CA-142083 (assembly GCF_050942195.1). Lineage (NCBI taxonomy): Bacteria > Bacillati > Actinomycetota > Actinomycetes > Micromonosporales > Micromonosporaceae > Actinoplanes > Actinoplanes sp. CA-142083. The sequence continues at coordinate 3,025,444 of NZ_CP192076.1, read as the reverse complement.
GCTGCCCTTCGGCATCGCGCCCACCGGCTTCACCCGGCTCATGCAGACCGAGGGCGAGACCGCCGGCGCGACCGCCGCGGCCGCCGCCGGGATCCCGTTCTGCCTGTCCACCCTCGGCACCACCAGCATCGAGACCGTCCGGGAGGCCAACCCCACCGGGCGCAACTGGTTCCAGCTCTACGTCATGAAAAAACGCGAGATTTCGTACGCGTTGGTCGAGCGCGCCGCCAAAGCGGGGTTTGACACGCTCTTCTTCACCGTGGACACGCCCGTGGCCGGCGCCCGGCTGCGCGACAAGCGCAACGGCTTCTCGATCCCGCCGCAGCTGAGCCTGCGCACCATCGGCAACGCCATCCCGCGCCCCTGGTGGTGGTACGACTTCCTCACCACGCCCAAGCTCGAGTTCGCCTCGCTGTCCTCCACCGGCGGCACCGTCGGCGAGCTGCTCGACGCCGCGATGGATCCCACCATCAGCTACGAGGACCTGCGCATCATCCGCGAGATGTGGCCCGGCAAGCTCGCCGTCAAGGGCGTGCAGACCGTCGAGGACGCCCGCAAGCTGACCGACTTCGGTGTCGACGGCATCGTGCTGTCCAACCACGGCGGCCGCCAGCTCGACCGAGCCCCGATCCCGTTCCATCTGCTGCCCGCCGTCGTCCGCGAGGTCGGCGCCGACGTCGAGGTCACCGTCGACACCGGCATCATGAACGGCGCCGACATCGTCGCCTGCATCGCGCTCGGTGCCAAGTTCACCCTGATCGGCCGCGCCTACCTCTACGGCCTGATGGCCGGCGGCCGCCCCGGCGTCGACCGCACCATCCAGATCCTCACCGAGCAGATAATCCGCACCATGAAGCTGCTCGGCGCGCACAGCCTCGAGGAGCTCACCCCGCGGCACGTCACCCAGCTGGTCCGGCTGGTCCCGGCCCACCCACCTCGCTGAAAGCAGCGCCTTGCGGGACGGATCGTGGTCGCACATGGGCGAGAGGAGCAAGCTGGACGGTCCACGTCCGGGCCGGCCCGACGAACGCCATGGCCCGGCAGAGGAGGTCGCAGCCCAGCTGCGGCGTGCCTTCGGCGAAGCCGCGATTGATGAAGCGAACCGCTCGCGGGTAGTCCTCCGCTTCGAGAGCGGCGTCGAGGCCAGCAGCCAAGATCGCGGCGAGCGCGGCGTGGAAACTTTCTGAGCCCTTCTCCCGAAGAGACTTGGTGGGCTCGCGCAAAGTTGACGTGTCTCCTCTGGTGTTGGCGGTCCAGCCAGTGGCGCCAACCCTACTCGCACCATCCGGCGATGGCCGGTTGTGACGGGGGTCACGCATTGCCAATCAGCGCGTCTTGCGACAAATTCTGTGCTAACTTTGCGGCGTTGCAGTTTTGATTTCCGTAGACGTTTCCGGCGCCTGATGGGTTATCTGAGCCTATCCAGGCGCTTTTTCGTTTTTCGTGTCGTTTCGGCGCGGGTGATCAACGCGGCGGCGTACGAGTCTGCACAAGGCATTCTCGAACAGCCTGCGAAGGAGCAGACATGGCTACAGGCACCGTGAAGTGGTTCAACGGCGACAAGGGCTTCGGCTTCATCAGCCAGGACGGCGGCGGCCCCGACGTCTTCGCCCACTTCTCCGCGATCTCGGCGAGCGGTTTCCGCAGCCTCGACGAAAACCAGCGGGTGGAGTTCGACATCACCCAGGGCCAAAAGGGCCTGCAGGCGGAAAACATCCGCGCGCTCTGATCCACGCTTTTTGCCGGAACGGCGGCCCGACTGGTTCAGCGGGCCGCCGTTTCGGTGTTTCCGGGAATTCGCCGGCGCCGCCGTACGCTTGCCGCATGATCGCCTTCACGGATGTCGATGCCTTCGCCAAGTCGTTCGCGGCGCTCGACGGCGTCTTCGACGCGCCGCCGCCGCTCGGCGATCCGGTCGACCTGCTCGCGCACGGCCTGCAGTGCGCCGACATCCTGCGCGGCCGCTATCCGGGCGACCTCGGCCTGCAGCTGGCTGGGCTGGTCCACGACATCGGTCACGCCGTCGGGGGCGACGATCCCGATCACGCACGGACCGGCGCCGAGGCGGTGCGGCCGCTTTTCGGCGACCGGGTGGCCGATCTGGTCGGCCTGCATGTCGCGGCCAAGCGGTACCTGGCCGCGACCGAGGACTACGAGCTCTCCGAGGCCAGCCGGCTCAGCCTCGCCCGGCAGGGCGACGTCATGACGCCGGACGAGGTCACGGCCTTCGCCGCCGGGCCGGAGGCCGCCGCGGCGATCGCGCTGCGGCGGGCCGATGAGGACGCGAAGGTGGTCGGTCGGGCCGTGCCGGGCCTGGCGACCTGGATCCCGCGGATCCACGACTACGTCCGCCGCTGACCCACCCGGATCCGGCCGATTCCCAGGAGCAGCAGGCCGGTCGCGACCAGCAGCAGCAAAGTGTCGGCGCTGGCGCCGAACACGTCGCCGCGGTCGGACAACGCGAAGATGCTGACCGGCATGGTCCGCCAGCTCGCCGGATAGACCATGATCGTCGCGCCGAGCTCGCCCATGCACAGGGCCACGGCCAGCGCGGCGGCCGCCGTGATCGACGGCAGCAGCAGCGGCAGCGTCACCCGGGTCAGGACACGAGCCGGCCGGGCGCCGAGGCTCGCGGCGACGTCGAGCAGATGCCGGTCCAGGCGTTGCAGGGCCGCGGACACGGTGCTGTAGGCGAACGCGAGCACCAGCATGGTCTGCACGGCGATCACGATCCATTTCGTGCCGTTGAGCAGGATCGGCTGCCGGCTGAACGCGACCAGCATGCCGAAGCCGAGAACCACGCTCGGCACGGCGAGGGGCAGGTGGAACAGCGCGTCGCTGGTGGCGCGCAGCCGCCGCGGCAGGCGATCGGTCGCCAGGGCCGCCCAGGCGCCGACCACCACGGCGGCCAGGCCGGCGATCAGCGCCGTCTGGATGCTGGTGGACAGGCTCGCCAGGTTCTCCGCGTCGAGGGCCTCTTGCAGATGGGCGCCGGTCAGCGACGACGGAAGCACGCCGTTCCAGCTGCGGGCGAGCGACGCGACCAGCACCACGAGCAGCGGCGCCACCAGGAGCACGAATACGACGACGGCGAACAGGGCGACGACGGCACGCCGGCCGCGATCAGTCCAGAGCAGCACGACGGCCTCCGATCCGCGCGGCGAGCACGCGCCCCGACACGTACAGAATCAGCGATAGTGCGACCTGAACGCAGGCGAGCACGGCCGCCGAGGGGTAGTCGAAGGCGACGATGCCCTTGGTGTAGATCAGCACCGGCAGCGTGATCACGCCCTTGGCGCCGATGAACAGCACGATGCCGAACTCGTTGAGCGTGAGCATCAGGCACAGGCTCGCGCCGGCGACGATCGAGGGCAGCAGCTCGGGCAGCAGCACCCGGCGGGTCACCGTCCAGGGCCGCGCGCCCAGGCTCGACGCGACCCGCAACTGCTCGATCGGCATCCGCTGGCAGGCGGCGAGGACCGGGCGGACGACGAACGGCGTGTAGAACGTGATCTCGGCGAGCAGGACAGCCCAGCGTGTGTAGATGAACCCGCCGAGCGCCTCCGGCCGCCCCGTGAGGCCCTCGATCACCGAGCTGAGCACGCCCACCCGGCCGTAGAGGACGGCGAACGAGAGAGCGATGAAGAACGACGGGAACGCCAGGATCACCGTGGTCAGCCGGGACACCGCCGCCGAGCCGGGGAACGGCACGAAAGCGAGCACGATCGCGATGAAGGTGCCGAGCAGGACGCAGCCGATCGTCGCGCCGATCGCGGTCGTGATCGTGTTGACCAGGCCTTCGCGGAACGCGGCCGAACGCAGCACGGTCTGCCAGGCGACCGCGCCGGCGGGCCGGCCGAGCCGATCCTGGAACGACTGCTGCACCACGGTGACCAGCGGATAGATGAACAGCAGGCCGAGCACGGCGAGCGGCCCGACGAGGCTGATCCCGCCGAGCGCCGGTCGTCGCCGGACGCGGACCGTGGTGTCGCCGGGCGCGGTGGTCTCCAGCGCGATGGTCATGCCCGCACCCCGTCCGGCACCAGCACCCCGGCGCCCTCGGCCGCGGTGATCGAGATGGGGTGCCCGACCTCGGGCAGCGTGCTCACCGAGCCGACGTCCACGCGCAGCGGCCCGAGCCCGTCGAGATCCACCGAGAGGCGATAGTTGGCGCCCCGCCACTGCACCGCGGTGAGCCGCCCGGACCAGCCGTCCCCGATGCCGAGCTCATGCGGCCGCAAGCAGAGCAGCGTCGGGTCATCAAGATCAAAACCAGCAGTCGGGCATCGTACGGTGACAGCACCGGCCCGGACCAGCCCGGCGCCGACCACGGTGGCCGGCACGAGGTTGGCGTCACCGAGGAAGGAAGCGGTGAACGACGACGGTGGCTGCCGGTACAGCCCGCCCGCCGGACCGGCGTCCACGATCCGGCCGTCGTGCATGACCACGATGCGCTCGGCCAGGCTCAGCGCTTCCACCTGGTCGTGGGTCACGTAGAGCATGGCGATGTCGGGCAGGTCGATCCGGAGCCGCTGCAGCTCGCCGATCATGTCCTGGCGCAGCTTGGCGTCCAGGGCGGACAGCGGCTCGTCGAGGAGCAGCACCTGCGGCGAGATCGCCAGGGCGCGGGCGATCGCGACCCGCTGCTGCTGGCCACCGGAGAGCTCGCCCGGGTAGCGGCGGGCGTACCCCGCCATGCCGACCATCTCCAGCACCTCGGTGACCCGGGTCGCCGCCTCCGACCGGCGCACCCGGCGGGCACGCAGACCGAAGGCCACGTTGTCGGCGACCCGCATGTGCGGGAAGAGGGCGTACTGCTGGACGACGATGCCGAGGCCCCGCTCGTACGGCGGCAGCCCGGTGACGTCCCGGCCGGCCACGGACACCCGGCCGGACGTGAGACGTTCGAAGCCGGCCAGCGCCTTCAGGGCGGTCGACTTGCCGGATCCGGACGGCCCGAGCAGCGCCACCGTCTCACCGGCATCGACGGTCAGGGAGAAGTCGGTCAGCGCTCTCGTGCGACCGTAGTCGACGCAGGCGTCGTCGAAGCGGATGGCCTCGGGCATCGTCGTCACTCAGCTCGCGGTCGCGTTGTTATAGGCGGCCACGTCGGCGTCGAGCTCGGCGAGCACCGCGTCCCAGTCCGGGTGGTAGACCTCGACGCCCTTGACGGCCTTCTGGACGGCGGCGAAGTTCTCGTCGGTGGGGGTGACGTCGCTGCGCACCGGGATGCCGAAGGCCGCCGACGACACTGCCTTCTGGGCGTCGGCGGAGAGCAGGAACTCCATCAGCTTCTTGCCGTTGGCGGCCTGCGGCGCGTTGGCGGTCAGGCCCATCGCGTACGGGAGGGCGACGGTCTGCGGCGCCTTGCCCGCCTCGGCCGGGAAGAACACCGTGAAGGCCGACTTGTCGTTGCTGATCGAGGCCAGGTTCATCTGCAGGTCGCCGTTGGCCACGACCAGCGAGCCGGAGGAGACCTTGGGCTGCAGCTTGCCGGTCGAGGAGGACGGGCCGACGTTGTTGGCCTGCAGCTTCTTCAGGTACGCGAGGGCGCCGTCCTTGCCCATGACGTGCTGGAGCAGGATCAGCACGGCGGTGCCGTCGCCGGCCTGGCCGGGGGTCGAGTACTGCAGCTTGCCCTTGTAGGTGGCCGCCAGCAGGTCGTCCCAGGTCTTCGGCGGGGTCGTCTGCTTGGTGCTGACGATGAAGCACGAGTAGTTGTTGACCAGCGCGGTCCAGTGCCCGTTGGCCGCCTTGTCGGTCGCCGGGACGGCCGCGGTGTCCACCCCCAGGTCGCCCAGCATGCCGTCCTTGTCGGCCTGCTGGATGAACGGCGGCAGCGTGATGAGCACGTCGGCCTGCGGGTTCGAGCGCTCCTTCTCGATCCGGCTGACGACCTCGCTGGAGCCGGCCTCGACGTAGTTGACCTTGACGCCGGTGCTTTTGGTGAACGCATCGAACTGCGGCTTGTACCAGTCGGCGAGGCCGTCGGCGCTGTAGACGGTGACGGCGCCGCCGCTCGAGCCGGAGCTGCCGGCAGGGGTGTCGCCGCCGGTGCCACCGCAGGCGGCGAGCGACGCGGCGGCAAGGACGGTGATGAGAAGTCGAATCTTCATGGCAGTCAGTCCTCAGGGGGTGGGAAGGTTCTCGACTACGTGCTCGGCCAGGCCGAAGGCCGTGGTCATGCCGATGCCGGCGGTGACGGAGACGACGTGCACGCCGGGGGTCGGGGTCTCGATGAGGAAGGGCTGGGGCGCCGAGGCGTAGACGCCCCGCCAGCGCGCGCGGATCCGGAGGGCATCGCTGCCGAAGAGCCGGCGGGCGTGGCTGAGCAGCAACTCGTCGCGCTGCTCGGCGCGGAAGGGCGGGATCGCGTCGGCGTAGTCGTGCGTGTCGCCGAAGACGATCTCGCCGGTCGGTCGCTGGGTGAACATGAGGTTGAGCCCGGCCTCGACGCCGGCCGGGTCGGCCGACGCCAGCCGCTCCCGCACGCGCTCGAGGGCCGGGCTGACGGCGAAACCGTCGTAGCGCAGGAGCGACCAGCCGGTGAGCACGGCCGGGTCGACCGTGGTGTGTGCCGGGTCGTCCAGTTCGAGCATGTGCAGGGCGCACCGGAGCACTTCGTGCCCGGCCGCCACCTCCGGGTAGAGCCGGTCGACGTCGTGACCGACCGCGACGACGACGTCGGCCGCCCGCAAGGCGCCACGGCTGGTGCGGACGGTGTCGCCCTCGACGCCGTGCACCGAGGTCGACCAGTGGAAGTCGACTCCCCGGCCGGCGAGCCAGGCCGCGATCGACCCGACCGCTTCCCGGGCGTCGACACGCAGGTCCAGGGGGAGCCATGCGCCGCCGACGACATCCCCGGCGACCGGCACGCGACCCCGTACGGCCGCGGCGTCGAGCAGGACGACGTCGTCGCCGCGCTCGGCGTGGAAGTCCTCGAGCACCTCGTACTCGTCATCGGCCCGCGCCACCACGACGGTGCCGGCGTCGCGGATCCAGAAGCCCGCCTCCTTGGACAGCCGCAACCAGTCCCGCCGCGCCGCCATCGCGTAGCGGAGCGCGTCGCCGGCCTGGCCGGTCACGCAGCCATGGCCGAAGTTGCGCACCGACGCGCCGATCGCCCGCGGATTGCGTTCGACCACGGCGACGCGGGCGCCACGGGCCAGGGCGTGCACGGCATGGCCGAGACCGACGACACCGGCGCCGACGATCAGCACGTCGTAGGGGCGGGGACTTGTCATGACAAGCATGCTCGACCGGGCCGTTCCGCCGGGTCAAGACGCGCGGCCAGCTAGACCGCGAGCGTTTACCCGTCGTTAAAACGGGCCTATTTGCTGGAGATCTACCCTGTTCCGGCAGCGCCGGCCACATGTATTGTCATCTTCCGTGGAAGCACCGCTGCACGAACGCGTGGCGGCCGACCTCCGGGCCCGGATCCTGTCCGGCGAGCTCGCGGTCGGCGCGCCGGTCCCGTCCGAGTCCGAGCTGTGCCTGCAGTGGCGCGGCTCCCGCGGGCCGGTCCGCCAGGCCCTCGCCTCACTGCGCGCCGAGGGGCTCATCTCCGGCGGCCGGGGCAAGTCGCCGACCGTGCTGCGCCGCGAGGTCGCGCAGCCGTTCGACTCGTTCGTGTCGTTCTCCCGCTGGGCCCACATGCTCGGCCTGCCCCCGGGGCAGAACACTGTGGAGATCGCCCGGCGGCGCGCCGACCAGGACATCGCCGACCACCTCGACATCGAGGCCGGCGAGCCGGTGGTCCAGCTGCTGCGCCAGCGCTCGCTCGCCGGCGAGCCGGTCATGGTCGAGCGCACGACGTTCGTCCGGGCCTGGGGCTCGCTGCTGTTCGAGCACGACCCGGACAGCGGCTCGATCTACGAGCACCTGATCGGCAAGGGCCTGCGGATAGGCGTGGCCCGGCACACCATCGACGCGGTGCAGGCCGACGAGAACGATCACAAGCTGCTCGGCGTTGCCGTGGGCGCTCCCCTGCTGCGCGAGGTGCGCATCGCGTACACCAGCGGCGGCGAGGCCTTCGAGTACTCCGACGACCGGTACCGCCCCGACCGGGTCACCTTCACCATCGACAACGCCCCCGAGGGCCGCCCGCTGTTCGGGCGCACCTGGCACACCTCCGTACGCCCCCGCCCGGAAAGGTCCATCCCATGATCGAGCTGGTCGTGTTCGACGTAGCCGGAACCACGGTGAACGAGGGCGGCACGGTGTACCGCGTGCTGGCCGACACCGTGCGCGCGGCCGGGGGCGACCCCTCCCCCGCCGAGATCGAGGCGTGGATGGGCGCGAGCAAGCGCGCGGCGATCCAGGCGCTGCTGACCGACGCGAGCGATGCCGTGGTGGACGAGGCGTTCGCCGACTTCCGCAAGCGGCTGGCCACGGCGTACCAGGAAAGTCCGCCCGTTCCGTTCCCCGGCGTCACCGAGCTGATCGCCGCCCTGCGGGCGGCCGGCGTCAAGGTGGCCCTCTCCACGGGCTTCGACCGCGAGACCACCGCATCGCTGCTCGCCTCGATCGGCTGGGGCCCGGCGACGCTGGACGCGGTCGTCTGCATCGACGACGTGGCCGCCGGCCGCCCCGCTCCCTACATGACCTTCCACGCCATGGAGGCGACCGGCGTCCAGGACGTACGCCGCGTCCTCGTCGCCGGCGACACCGTCCGCGACGTAGAGGCGGGCCGGAACGCCGGCGCGGCTCTGGTCGTCGCGGTGCTCACCGGCGAGGTCTCGCAGGAATCCCTGGCCGACGCCGGCCCCACCCACGTCCTCCCGGGCGTCGTCGAGATTCCGGAGCTGTTCTAGAGACCTTTCGGATTGAGGGTCTCTGTCTGATCCACTGTGACGCTTGTGGGTGATCGTGCCGACGGGCGGTTTCGGGGTCTGCTGATCGCATGCGGTATGGCGATGGCGGTGGCGTTGACCAGGCGGAACGGGGACGGCGAGAGCGGGTTCGGCAGCGAGCGGCGGTGTTGTTCGGGCAGGGCAGGTCGGCGGTCGAGGTCGCCGGGCTGCTCGAGGTGTCGACGAAATCGGCGTATCAGTGGCGACGGGCCTGGGTGGCCGGCGGTACCGGCGCGTTGGCGTCGCGGGGTCCGTGCGGGCCGGGTCCGAAGCTGTCGGATGAGCAGTTGGCCCAGTTGAAGGCCCGGCTGGAGCAGGGGCCGGCTGCGGCCGGTTACGGCGAGGATCAGCGGTGGACTTTGGTCCGGATCGTGGCGTTGATCGCGTCGATGTTCGACGTGCGGGTCGGGGTCACCACGGCGTGGGAAGCGATGCGGCGGCTCGGCTGGACCAGCCAGTTGCCGTCGTACCGGGCGATCGAGCGGGACGAGGCTGCGATCGCGCATTGGCGCCGCTACCAGTGGCCGGCGGTAAAAGAGTCGCCGCACGACGGGCCGCCTGGATCTGTTTCGCCGACGAGTGCGGCCAGACGCTAAAACCGCACAAAGCCGCCACCTGGGCGCCCAAGGGCGTCACCCCGATCGCGCACGTCACCGCGACCGGCAACGCCCGAGTCTCGGTGGCCGGACTGGTCTGTTACCGGCCCGGCCACCGATCGAGGCTGATCTACCGCACCAAAACCTCCGGCCGGGGCCGTAAAGGCGAGCCGAAAGGCTTTCGGGAACGCGACTTCGCCCGGCTGCTCGACGCCGCACACCGGCAGTTGCAGGCGCCGATCGTGCTCGTCTGGGACGGCCTGTCCGCGCACCGGTCAGCCCGCATGCGGGCGCTGATCGCGGCCCGGCCCTGGCTACGCGTCTACCGGCTACCCGCCTACGCGCCCGAACTCAACCCCATCGAGAAAGCCTGGTCAGGACTCAAACGCAGCCTGGCCAACCTGCCCGCCCGCACCGCCGGCAGTCTGGCCATCGCCGTGAAGAACCGCCTCAAACGCATGCAACACCGCACCCATCTGATCGACGGCTACCTCACCGGAACCGGTCTATCCCCACCAACACCGGCCAGACCCTGACGCCGAAAGGTCTCTAGATGTCGCTGGAGGGCGGCCGACAGGCATCAGCTGTAGCCCCGCTTGAGCAGGTACTTGGCTCCCGCCTCGAAGCCCTCACGGCTGAGCACCTCGAAGGCGAAGGCGTCGGCGAGCCGGCCGGTGATGTCGAAGGCGGCGCACACCGCTAGCGCGTCCTCGACCTGTCGGGTGGTTGCGCCGGCGGCCAGGACGCGCCGCATGTCGTCGGCGCTTACGGTTCCGTCCGCGGTCAGCTTGCCGAGCATCCGAAGCGTCGCCCGCAACGGCTCGCCGATGGGTGCCGATTCGAGATCGGCCAGCACCGCGGCGACCAGCGGTCCGTCCTGGTAGGCGCGCCGGGCGGTGGCAGTGTGTGCGCCGATGCAGAAAGCGGACCCGTTCACCTGCGAGATGTAGGCCGCCATCAGCTCGCGATCGGCCACTGACCACGCCGAGGGTCCGCGCATTGCCGCGTGGGTGAACGCCTTCGCCCGGGCGCCGTAGAAATCCGGACGGTAGAAGACCAGCTTCGCGGCGTCCGGCACCGGATGCCCGGAGAACATCCGGATCAGCTTGAACAACAGCTTGGTGGCCGGACGGTACCCGTGGTTGAGGACGTCCGGGCGCATCATGCGGCCGTTCCGTCGGCGGCGGCTTCGGCCAGGGCGGCCAAGCCGGCGTCGTACAGCCGTGCGGACCGGCCGACCGCGGCGCAGATCACCAGCTCGAACAGCTGGTCATCGCTGAGGCCGGACATCGTCGCCGCCGCGAAGTCGTCATCGGCGACCCGTACGGGCGTCGCGGCGACCTTGCCGATCAGCACGCCCACCGGCCCCGGCCCGCCCTCGTTGCGGAAGGCCTGCTCCCGCAAGGGGGCGGGCGCCCGGCCCTCGCCCTTCAGGACTCGATCCACCAGGGCTCGGTACAGCTCCCGTTTCTTGCCCATTTCCGACATAGCGCCACCGCCTCCATAGCTCTCTATGAAGAAGACGATCGGGGAACCCCGGAACACGACACGATCAGCCGTTGATCGTGTCCCGCCAGGCAAGCCACTCGCGCAGCTCGGCGAGGTCGTAGTCGGGGCCGTCCGCCTCCACGGTGAACAGCGTGACGCCCTGGGCCAGCAGGGCCGGGCCGGTGTCGGACGGTTTGCCGTACACCGCCGCCGACACCTCGATCTCAGCGGCGTCGCGGCCGACCGCCGAGCAATGCTGCCGGAGGATCCCGGTCTTGCGCGCGATCGTCTCGGCGTCGCCGAAGCTGTGCCAGATGTCGGCGTGCTTGGCCACCAGGCGCAGCGTCTTCTTCTCGCCCCCGCCACCGATCAGCACCGGGATCTTCCGGGTCGGCGGCGGGTTCAGCCTGCCCAGACGCGCCTCGATCCGCGGCAGCGCCTCGGCGAGGTCGTCGAGGCGGCTCCCGGCGGTCCCGAACTCGTACCCGTACTCCTGGTAGTCCCGCTCGGCCCAGCCGGAACCGATGCCGAGGATCAGCCGGCCGTCGCCGATCCGGTCGATGGTGCGCGCCATGTCGGCGAGCAGGTCGGGATTGCGGTAGCTGTTGCACGTGACCAAGGCGCCGATCTCCACGCGCGACGTCTGCTCGGCCCAGGCGGCGAGCATCGTCCAGCACTCGTAATGCAGGCCGTCGGGGTCGCCCGACAGCGGGAAGAAATGGTCCCAGTTGAACAGGATGTCCGTGCCGAGCTCTTCGGCCTCGGCGACGGCACGCCGGATGCTGCGGTACTCGGCATGCTGCGGCTGGAGCTGGACGCCGATGCGGACGGGCCGGGAAGTCATGATCACAGCGTAGGCGTTTACCTGCCGGGGAATTGGTTCGGCTCGGCGAACCGGCCAGTGTTTCCGGCATGACGACATACCCGATGCACACCGTCGAGACGGCGCCCGAGGGTTCCCGGCTGGCGCTGGAGAAGCTGAACGCCGCGCTCGGCCTCGTTCCCAACCTTGCCGCCACGATGGCCGGCTCGCCGTCCCTGATCAGCACCTTCGTCGCCGCGTTCGGGCAGTTCGGCGGCACCGCCTTCACCGACGCCGAGCGGCAGGTGCTGCTGCTGTCCAACGCGGTCGCCAACCGCTGCGCCTGGGCGGTGGCCTTCCACTCCACGCTGGCGCTCGCCCACGGCGCCCCGGAATCCGCGGTCGAAGCCATCCGCCGCGGCGAGCTCCCGGGCGATCCGCGGCTCGCCGCCCTGTCCGCCACGACGCGCGCGCTCATCGACAAGCGCGGCCACCTCGACGAGGCCGACGTCAAGACGTTCACGGCCGCCGGCTTCGACGAGCTGCGGCTCCTCGACGTGCTCACCGGGCTGGCGATCTCGACGATGGCCAACTACACCGGCAACCTCGCCGATCCGCCGCTGGAGCCGCAGTTCCGGGCCCAGGCTTGGCACGACGGATACTGACCGTATGAGCGGCGACGTCGGCGCCCTGGTCCAGCGGTGGCGCAAGGCTCGGCGGCTGAGCCAACTCGGGCTCGCCGCCGAGGCCGCGGTGTCCATCCGGCACCTGTGCTTCATCGAGACCGGCCGGGCCCGGCCCAGCCGGGCCATGGTGCTGCGGCTCAGCGAGGTTCTCGGCGTGCCGCTGCGCGAGCGCAACACGCTGCTGCTCGCCGCCGGCTTCGCCCCCGAGTACCAGGAGTCCACGCTCGACGCGCCGGCGCTGGCCGCCGTGCAGGGCGCGATCGAGGCCATCCTGAGGCAGCAGGAGCCGCATCCGGCCGTGGTGATGGACCGCGACTGGAACATCCGGCACACCAACGCGGCCGCCGACCGGTTCTTCGGTTTCCTGCTCGAGGGCCACGAGCCGGTCCCCGGTCCGGCGAACGTGCTCCGGCTGATGTTCCACCCCGATGGCGTACGGCCGCACGTCACGAACTGGCCGGAGGTGGCGCACGCCCTGGTCCGACGCGTACGCCGGGAGGCGCTGGGCGGGGTCACCGACGAGCGCGCCCAGCGGATCCTGGACGAGGTGCTCGCCTACCCCGGCGTCCCCGCCTCGGTCGCCGACACCGACCCGACGACGCCTCAGCTGCCCATCGTGCCGGTCCGGTTCGCCCGCGACGGCCGGCAGTTCGACTATTTCTCCAGCGTGACCACGCTCGGCACGCCGCAGGACGTGACCCTGCAGGAGCTGCGCATCGAATGCTTCTTCCCCAGCGCTGCCTGAGTCAGTCGTCCAACCGAAGATCCGCTCGTACGCCGAGCAGCCGCACCGGGCGCTTCAGCTCGAACTTGCCGAGCACCGTCAGCGCGGCGTCGGCGACCACGTTGGGATCGATAGTCGGGCCCTCGCGCAGCTTCGCCTCGCGGGTCTGGGTGAAGAACGACGCGGTCCGCACCTTCACGCCGACCCGGATCACCTGCCGGCCGGCCGCGACCACCTCCGCGCAGAGCGCCCGAGCCAGAAGAGTGAGCTGCTCCTCGATCTCGGCGCGCTCGGTCAGATCGCGGTCGAAGGTGACCTCCTTGCTGCGCGACCGGGCGACCCACGGCTCGGTCACCACCTCGGTCTCGCCGCCGCCGCGGGCGACGACGATCAACCATTTGGCGGCCCGTGGCGGGAAGCGCGGCGTCAGGGTCTCGAGGCGGGCCGCGGCGAGCTCGGCGACCGTCGTGAGGCCGAGCTCGTCGAGCTTCTTGACCGTCTTGGGGCCGACACCCCACAGATCGCCGACCGGCCGGCCGCCCATCACCGGCATCCATGTCTCGTCCGTCAAGGTGGCGATGCCGGACGGGTCCTTCTTGGCGAAGCGCGCCGCGATCTTCGCCTGGTTCTTGTTGCGGCCGATCCCGATCGCGCAGGTGAGGCCGGCCTCGCCGAGGATCGCCGCCCTGAGCTCCGCAGCCAGGCGCTCGGGATCGCCGATGTCACCGCCGACGAACGCCTCGTCGAGGCCCCACACCTCCAGGCGTACGGGAAAAGACCGCAAGGTGGCCATCACCTGGGCCGACGCCGCCTCGTAGGCGGGCATGTCCGTCGGCAGGAACACCGCGTCGGGGCATTTGCGGGCGGCGAGCCGGATCGGCATCCCGGAGTGCACGCCGAACTCCCGCGCCTCCCGGGAGGCGGTCGCGACGACCGCCCGCGCCTGAGCCGGATCGCCGGCGCCGCCCACGATCACCGGCTTGCCGCGCAACTCGGGACGGCGCAGCACCTCGACCGAGGCGAAGAACTGGTCGAGGTCGACGTGCAACAGCCAAACTCCGGTCACCGGACCAGTATCGTCACGGCCGGCCCGCGCGAGGTGCGGACCGGCCGTGACGGCGCCGGGGTCAGGCGGCCGGGCGGCCCACCGCGGTGGCCGGGTCGCCGTCGACCGCGGCCTGCAGCAGCGGGGTCAGCTTCTCCAGCAGGAACGGCAGGCTCAGCGGGGTGATGAACGAGGTGGCCGCGCCGACCAGTTCCTCGTTCTCCAGGTAGATGTCGCGGCCCTCGGTCTTCACCTTGAGCTTCGCGTACAGCGGGTCGGCCTGCACCTTCGCCTTGTCGGTGTCGTACTTGTCGACCAGCCAGATCAGCACGTCGGTGTCGAGCAGGTCGGTGCGCTCCTTGCTCAGGTTCGCGCCGAACTCCTTGCCGGTCACCTCGGCCAGGCCGTCCGGCAGCTTGAAGCCGAGATCGGTGAGGAAGCGCCCGCGCGGGTCCTCGGGGCCGTAGACGTAGTAGCCCTCGTACGTGGTGGCCATCAGGCCGGTCGCGCCGTTGAACTTCGGGTTCGCGGCCTTGACCGCCGCGATCTTCGCTTCGACGTCGGCGACGACCTTGTCGGCCTGCTCGGCCTTGCCGACCGCCTTGCCGACCGTCTTGGTGACCTCCTGCCAGGAGACACCGTAGTCGACCTGGCCCTTCGGCTGGGCGATCACCGGGGCGAGCTTCGACAGCTTGTCGTACTCGTCCTTGGTCAGGCCGGAGTACATGCCGACGATCAGGTCCGGCCGCAGCGCCGCGACCTTCTCCACCGGGATGCCGTCGGTCTGCGTGAGCACCTGCGGCTTGGGGTTGCTGCCGAGGGCGGCCTCGGCCCACGGCCAAATGGCGCCCGGCTTCTCGCCGAACCACTCGGAGGTCGCCACCGGCACCACACCCAGCGAGAGCAGCGCGTCCTGCTCGACCAGGCCGACCACGACGATCCGCTTAGGCTCGGCCTTGACGGTCGCGGTGCCGTACTTGTTCTCGATGGACACGGGGAACGCGCTGGCGGCGGGGGCGCCGCTGTCCGCGGACGCCGCCGGCTCCTCAGTGCTCCCGCCGCAGGCCGCGAGGGAGAGCAGGAGCCCGGTCGCCGCCGTCGCGACGAGGGTCCGCCGGATATGGGTTAGCCGCACGGCTGATCCTTTCTACGTCGAGCGAGGCCGCCAGGGAATGGCCCCAGCCCGCAGTGTAGGTTAGCCTCACCTAATCGCACGACCTCAAAGGGGTGACCGGTGACCGCAGCCGTACGCGAGGCGCCGGCTCGCAAGGTTGCCGAACGCAGCACGCGCCGCTGGACCGGGCTCGCCGTCGGAGTCGCCCTGCTCGGCGTCGCCGTGGCGCTCAGCATCGCGGTCGGCAGCCGCACCATCGGCCTGTCCACCGTCTGGCACGTGCTGTGGCACGACGACGGGACACCGGAATCGGTGATCGTGCACCAGCTGCGTCTGCCTCGGACGGTGCTCGGCATCGGCGTGGGCGCCGCGCTCGGCCTGGCCGGCACGCTGATGCAGGCGCTGACCCGCAACCCGCTGGCCGAGCCCGGCCTGCTCGGGGTCAACCTCGGCGCCTCCACAGCGGTGGTGCTGGCGATCGCGTTCCTCGGTGTCGCCTCTCCCACCGGCTACGTCTGGTTCGCCTTCGCCGGCGCCGGGATCACCTCGGTCACCGTGTTCGCTCTCGGCGGCTCCGGCCGCGCCCCGACGCCCGAGCGGCAAGTGCTCGCCGGGGTCGCGTTCACCTCGGTGCTCGGCGCGATCGTCTGGGGCATCCTGGTGTCCAAGCGCGAGGTCTTCGACCGCTACCGGCACTGGGACGTGGGCTCGCTGAGCGATCGGGAAACCGCGGTCGTGGCCCAGCTCATGCCGTTCATCGTGGTGGGCGTGCTGCTCGCGCTCGCCCTCGGCCGCCAGCTGAACGCGCTGAGCCTCGGCGACGAGTCGGCCACCGCGATGGGCGCGCACCCGGCGCGGATCCGCGCGCTCGGCATGGTCGCGATCACCCTGCTCTGCGGGGCCGCCACCGCCGCCTCCGGCCCGATCTGGTTCCTCGGCCTCGCGGTGCCCTACGCGGCCCGCCTGCTCGTCGGCTCCGACCACCGCTGGATCCTGGCCTACGCGCTGGTCCTCGGGCCGACGATGCTGCTCGCCGCCGACGTGCTGGGCCGGGTCGCCGTGGCCCCCGCCGAGCTGCCGGTGGGCGTGGTGACCGCGTTCCTCGGCGCGCCCCTGTTCATCGCGCTGTGCCGCCGACGCCGGCTGAGTGCCCTGTGACGTCAACGGGGTTGCGGCTGAGCCGCGTCGGGGGCGCGCGGCGAATCGTCGTACGCGGAAGATCTGGACGTGTCTCGCTGCGGCTGCCGCTGCGGTCGTTCGTCGTCGGCGCCGTCCTGCTGCTGATCGCCCTCACCATCTCGGTGGTCAGCCTGACCTCCGGCGACTTCCCGATCCCGGTGCTCGACGTGCTCAAGAGCCTGATCGGGCGGGGCGACGCGAGCACCGACTTCATCGTGTACGAGCTGCGGCTGCCCCGGGTGCTGGTCACGCTGCTGGTCGGCGCGGCGTTCGGGGCCAGCGGCACGATCTTCCAGGGCCTGACCCGCAACCCGCTCGGCAGCCCCGACTTCGTGGGCCTGACCGTGGGCTCGGCGAGCGGCGCGGTGATCATGATCCTGCTGTTCGACGCGAGCGGGCTGACCGTCGCGGCCGGGGCGATCGCCGGCTGCCTGCTCACCGCGGTCGCGATCTACCTGCTCGCGTTCCGCCGCGGTGTGCAGCCGTTCCGCCTGGTGCTGATGGGCATCGGCGTCTCCGCGCTGCTCGAGGCGTTCAACTCCTACCTGATCTATCGCGCCCGGCTCGACGAGGCGGTCGCCGCGCAGGTCTGGCTGATCGGCAGCACCAACGGCCGCGGCTGGAGCGAGGTCGCTATCGTCGGCGTCGCCGTCGCGGTGCTGCTGCCGCTGGTGCTCTTCCACGGCCGGCACCTCGACATGCTCGCGCTCGGCGACGAGACCGCCGTCCTGCACGGGGTTCCGGTCGAGCGCAGTCGCGCGATCCTGGCCCTGAGCGCGGTCGGGCTCGCCGCCGGAGCGACCGCCGCCGCCGGGCCGATCGCGTTCGTGGCGCTCGCCGCCGGGCCGCTGGCGAGCCGGCTCACCCGCTCGCCGCACGCCGGGATCCTGCCCGGCGCGCTGATGGGCGCGGCGCTGCTGAGCGTCAGTGACTGGCTCGCCCAGCACGCGTGGCCGGGCGGGGACATCCCGGTCGGCAACGTCACCGCCGCGCTCGGCGGCGTCTACCTCACCTGGCTGCTGATCCACGAGCGACGGAGAGTGGCATGAGCACGAACGACCCGCGGCTGCAGGCGGAGACCCTGACCCTGGCCTACGACAAGCGGGTGATCGTCGACAAGCTCGACGTGCGGATCACCGACGGCTCGTTCACGGTCATCGTGGGCCCGAACGCCTGCGGCAAGTCCACGCTGCTGAAATCGCTCGCCCGGGTGCTGAAGCCGCAGTCCGGCGCGGTCCTGCTGGACGGGCAGGCGATCGCCTCGTACCCGTCCAAGCAGGTGGCGAAGCAGCTGGGCATGCTGCCGCAGTCGCCGGTGGTGCCGGGCGGGATCGTGGTGGAGGAGCTGGTCGCCCGCGGCCGGTTCGCCCACCAGAAGCTGCTGCGGCAGTGGTCGCCGGAGGACGAGGCGGCGGTGGCCGGCGCGATGCGGCAGACCGAGGTGACCGACCTGGCCGACCGGTTCGTCGACGAGCTCTCCGGCGGGCAGCGGCAACGGGTGTGGCTGGCGATGGCGCTGGCCCAGCAGACCCCGATCCTGCTGCTCGACGAGCCGACCACGTTCCTCGACCTGTCCCACCAGTTCGAGGTGCTGGACCTCTGCGCCGAGCTGCACGAGCAGGGCCGCACCATCGTCGCGGTGCTGCACGACCTGAACCACGCCTGCCGGTACGCCACCGAGCTGATCGTGATGAAGGACGGCGAGGTGCTGGCCCAGGGCGCGCCGGGCGAGGTGATGACCGCGGAGCTGGTCGAGCGGGTCTTCGCGATGCCCTGCCGGGTGATGGACGACCCGGAGACCGGCACCCCGATGGTCGTGCCGGCCAGCCGGGAGCGCCGCCGGGCGGGGTCCGCCAAGGTGTCCGCGTGAAGGTGCTCCGGGAAGCGTTGCGGGGGCAGCGCCGCGATCTGATCCTCGGGACCGCGATGGTCACCGGGCATCAGGCCGGGGAGGCCGCGGTCCCGTTCCTGATCGGTGTGATCATCGACCAGGCGATCGACGGCGGCGTGGACGCGCTGGTGCTCTGGCTCGGCGTGCTGGCCGCGGTCTACGTGACGCTCAGCTACAGCTACCGCTGGGGCGCCCGGTTCGGCGAGCGCGCCTCCGAGCGGGCCGCGCACGAGCTGCGGATGCGGATCACCGGCCGGGTGCTGCACGAGCGTGGCGGCGCCGAGACCGACCGGCTGCCCGGCGCCCTGGTGTCGATCGCGACCAGCGACGCCGCCCGGGTCGGCGCGGTGGCGGTCGCGGTCACTTACGCGATCGCCGCGGGCTTCGGCCTGATCTTCGCGGCGGTCCTGCTGCTGAACATCTCGATCCCGCTCGGCCTGCTGGTCCTGCTGGGCACCCCGCCCCTGCTGTGGCTGACCCGCAAGGTCGGCGAGCCGCTCGAGGAGCGCAGCGAGGCCGAGCAGGAGCACGGCGCGCACGCCTCGGGCATCGCCGCCGATCTGGTCGCCGGCCTGCGGGTCCTCAAAGGACTGCGGGCCGAGGACGCCGCGGTGGGCCGCTACCGGCAGCGCAGCCGCAGCGCGCTGACCGCGACCGTGCGGGCGGCCCGGGCCGAGGCCGCCTATCAGGGCGTGGTGCTGACGCTCAGCGGCGCGTTCCTCGCCGTGGTCGCGGTCGTCGGCGGTCTCCTCGCGGTCCGCGGCGATCTGACCGTCGGCCAGCTGATCTCCACGCTCGGACTGGCCCAGTTCCTGGTCAATCCGATGTCGACATTCGCCTGGGTAGGCGCCGACTGGGCGCAGGGCCGGGCTTCGGCCCGGCGGGTGCAGGCCGTCCTCGACTCACCCGAGGCGGTCGCGGGCGGAGATCAAGAGCCAATCCATCCCGTACGGGGTGAGCTCACGCTCCGCGGCATCCGGGGCGGTATCGACCTCGACGTCGCGCCCGGTGAACTGGTCGGCATCGTGGCGAGCGACCCGGCCGACGCCGCCGACCTGGTTCGCCTGCTGGGCCGCGCCTACGACCCCGCCGACGGTCGCATCGAGCTGGACGGCCTGGCATTGACCGCGCTGGCCCCGGAACCGCTGCGGGCGGCGCTGCTGGCCACCGAGCACCACACCGACATCTTCGACGGCACCGTGCGCGACGCGGTCTCCCTCGGCGGCCGGGCCGACGCGCGCACGGTCGACGCGGCGGTGACCGCGGCCGGCGCCGACGAGGTGGCCCGCACCCTGCCGGACGGCCTCGACACGATGCTCGACGACCGGGCGCGCTCGCTCAGCGGCGGCCAGCGGCAGCGGATCGCGCTGGCCCGCGCGCTCGCCGGGGAGCCGCCGGTGCTGGTCGTGCACGACCCGACCACCGCGGTGGACGCGGTCACCGAGGCCCGGATCGCCGGCCGGCTGCGCACGATGCGCGCGGGCCGCACCACCGTGCTGATCACCACGAGCCCGGCGCTGCTCGCGGTCACCGACCGGGTGATCGTGGTGCGCGACGGCAAGGTCCACACCGACGGCACCCACGCGGGGCTCGTCGCCGGCGACGCCGAATACCGGGAGACCGTCCTAGCATGAGCACTGCCGCACTGCTGCCGATCGCCAGCGGGCGGCGGACCCGCGCCCAGCTGAAGGTCCTCGTCCGGCCGCTCCGGCGCCGCCTGGCCGGGGCGATGCTGCTGCTGATCGCGGGCACGATCGCCGGCCTGGTCACCCCGCCGCTGCTCGGCCACATCGTCGACCTGGCCACCTCCGGAGGCGACACGGCCGACTTCCTGCTCGCCGGCACGGGGCTGATCGCCGGGGCGATCGGCGAGGCGGCGCTGGCCGGGATCGGCTTCGCGCTGCTCGCCCAGGTCGGCGAGACCATGCTGGCCGGGCTCCGCGAGCGCTTCGTCGAATCCGCCCTGCGGCTGCCGCTGGAACAGGTCGAGCGGGCCGGCGCCGGCGACCTCACCTCGCGGGTCACCAACGACGTCACGGTGATCGCCGAGGCGGCCCGCAGCGCGCTGCCCGAGTTCGTCCGGGCGATGCTCACGATCGTCCTCACCCTGGCCGGGATGGCCCTGCTGGACTGGCGCTTCCTGGTGGCCGCGCTGATCGCGGTGCCGGTGCAGGCCTACACGGTCCGGTGGTACGCCCGGCGGGCCGTGCCGCTCTACGCCCGGCAGCGGATCGCGGTCGCCGACCAGCAGCACCACCTGCTCGCCACGATCGACGGCGCCCCGACCATCCGCGCTTTCAGGCTCGCTCCCGAGCACCGGGACCGGGTCGGCGCGAAGTCCGAGCAGGCGGTCGACCTGTTGCTGCGCGGGGTGGCGTTGCAGACCCGCTTCTACGCGCGCCTGCACGTAGCCGAGTTCGCCGGCCTCGCCGCCGTGCTGGCCACCGGCTTCTTCCTCGTGCGCGGCGACGTGGTCTCGATCGGCACGGCCACCGCCGCGGCGCTCTACTTCCACGGGCTCTTCTCGCCGATCAACACCGCGCTGGCGCTGGCCGACGACGCGCAGGCGGCCGCATCCGGCCTGAACCGCCTGGTCGGCGTCGCGGACCTGGCGGACCCCGCCGTCCCGACCGGCCTCGCGGACCCCGCCGTCTCCGAGGGGGCGACTGCCGTCGAGGGGTTGGCTGCCGTCGCCGAGGGTGCGGATGCCGTTGTCGTTCGCGACCTGGGCTACTCCTATGTCGCCGGACGCCCGGTGCTGGCCGATGTCGATCTGCGGATCGCGCGGGGTGAGCGTGTTGCGGTGGTCGGCTCGAGCGGCGCCGGCAAGACCACCCTCGCCAAGATGATCGCCGGGGTGCATCAGCCCACGGCGGGCCGGGTCGAGGTGCCCGCGGGCGAGGTCGCGCTGATCACCCAGGAGGTGCACGTGTTCGCCGGGCCGCTCGGCGACGACCTGAGCCTGGCCCGGGCCGGCGCCTCCGAGGAGGATGTGCGGGCGGCGCTGGCCAAGGTGGACGCGCTGGGCTGGGTCGAGCAGCTCCCGGACGGCCTGGACACCGAGGTCGGCTCGGGCGGCCACGTGTTGACCGCGGCTCAGGCTCAGCAACTGGCGTTCGCCCGGCTGATCCTCGCCGACCCGCCCGTCGCGATCCTGGACGAGGCGACGGCCGAGGCGGGCAGCGCGGGCGCCCGGCTGCTCGAACGGGCCGCCACGGCCGCGCTGGAGGGCCGCACGGCGCTGATCGTCGCGCACCGGCTCACCCAGGCGGTGGCCGCCGACCGGGTCGTCATGATGGAGGCCGGGCGGGTCGTCGAGATCGGGGCCCACGAGGATCTGATCCTGCGGGACGGGCCGTACGCGGTGCTCTGGCAGGCCTGGTCGGACCAGCGCGCCCAGGCGTGAGCGCGCTGGTCCCCTCCGGCTAGGAGATCAGGCTCTGCGGGCGCATGTCGGTCCAGTTCGCGTTCACGTAGTCCAGGCAGTCCTGCCGCCCGGCCGGGCCGTGCACCGTGCGCCAGCCCGCCGGCACCTCGGCGAAGACCGGCCAGAGGCTGTGCTGGTTCTCGTCGTTGACCAGCACGAGAAACGTGCCGTCGGCGTTGTCGAACGGGTTGGTGCTCATCGGATACTCCTCGTGCGGATGTGGGTTACCAGGGCTTGCAGGGCGTCGAACCAGGCCGCGGCCAGGTCCTGAACCTGTTTCTCGGCGAGCACGGCGTCGGGCCATGCCCAGGTGGCGGTCAGCTGCGGGCCGGTCGCCCGGTCCTCGGTCTGGGCGTTGACGACCAGCTCGTACGTCTCGGGCATGGCGTCGTCGGCGCCGTTCTCGGCCGCCTCCGCCTCCGGTGCGTACTCCCAGTCCTCGGCCTCCGGGAAGTCGAACCGGCCCATGTAGTTGAACTGGATCGGCGGATGCGGCAGCGCGGCCAGCGCCGGCCCGGTCCGCGGGTTGAGGTAGCGCAGCAGGCCGTAGCCCATGCCGTTGTCGGGCAGCGCGGCCAGGTGCTCGCGCACCCGGGTCACCGCCTCGGCCACCGCCGCTCCCCCGGCCGCCAGGTCGATTCCGGTGGTGTCCAAAAGAATCGGGAAGATGTTGGTGAACCAGCCGACCGTCCCGGAGAGGTCGGCGCCGGGCACCAGATGCTCCTCGCGGCCGTGGCCCTCCAGCGCGACCTGCACCGCGCCGCCGGGGCGCCAGCGGGCCACCGCCACCCCGAGGGCGCCGAGCAGCACGTCGTTGATGCTCGCGCCGAGCGCGGCCGGCACGGTGGTCAGCAGCGCCTCGGTGACGTCGGTGGGCAAGGCGAGGGTGTGGTCCTTGAGCGTGCCGGCCACGTCGACCTTCGGGTCCAGCGGGCGGATCACCGGTAGCGGGTCGCCCTTTCCGGCGATCTCGGTCCACATCGGAAGCTCGGCCTCCCGCCGCGGCGAAAGCGCCTCCTGGGCGAGCCCGGTCGCCCACCGCCGGAAAGAGGTGCCGGCGGCCACGGCGACCGGGATGCGGCCGGACGCGGCGACCGGGGTGCCGGTGGCCGGGGTGCCGGCGGCGACCGCGTCGCGCCAGGCCGCGCCGATCTCGGGCAGCAGGACCCGCCAGGAGACGCCGTCGACGACCAGGTGATGCACGAGCAGCAGCAGGCGGCCCGGGCGATCGGGCCCGGCGTCCAGCCAGGCGGCCCGGATCATCACGCCGTTGTCCGGGTCGAGCGCGGCCTGGGCGATCCGGGCCTGCTCGGCCACCGCGTCCCACAGTCCGCCTTCATCGAGTCCGGAAACGTCGACCCGGGTGCAGAACGCGGACGTCGGAAGGGATCCCGGCGGCACCACGAGAGACCAGTCGCCGGTGCGGTCGAGCCGTGCCCGCAGCAGGTCGTGCCGGTCGGTGACCGCCTGCAGCGCGGCCAGCAGCGGCTCCCAGCCGAGGCCGGCCGGGACCTGCACCACCGCCGACTGGTTGAAGCCGGCGATCGGCCCCTCGACCTCGCTGAGCCAGCGCATCACCGGCGTGAGCGGCAACGACCCGACGCCGTCGGCGGCCTGCTCCCCGGACGGGTCGAGCGCGGTGGCGACCAGGGCGAGCCCGGCCACCGTGCGCTCGGCGAACACCTGCCGCGGGGTGATCCGCAGGCCGGCCGCGCGGGCCCGGCCGACCAGCTGCATGGCTACGATGCTGTCGCCGCCGAGCGCGAAGAAGTCCGCCTCGACGTCGACCGTGTCCAGGCCCAGCGCGGCCGCCACGACCTCGCCGAGCGCGCGTTCGCGGTCGTTCGCGGGCTCCCGGCCGGCATTTGCTCCGGTAACCGAAGGGGCGGGCAGCGCGGCCTTGTCGAGCTTGCCGTTGGCGAGGGTGGGCAGCCGGTCGAGCCGGATCAGCGCGGCCGGGACCATGTAGTCGGGCAGCTCGGCGGCCACCGCGGCGCGCAGCACGGCCGGGTTGAGGTCGTCCGGGCCGACCACGTAGCCGACTAGCCGGCGGACACCCGGGCGGTCCTCGCGGGCGATCACGACCGCCTCGGCGACGCCGGGCTGGGCGGCGAGCACGGTCTCGATCTCGCCGAGCTCGATCCGGAAGCCCCGGATCTTGACCTGCTCGTCGACCCGGCCGAGGTATTCGACCCGGCCGTCCGCGGTCCAGCGGACCAGGTCGCCGGTGCGGTACATGCGGTCGCCGGGCGCGCCGTAGGGGTCGGCGACGAACCGCTCGGCGGTCTGCCCGGGGCGGCCCAGGTAGCCGCGGGCCAGCCCGGCCCCGGCCACGTAGAGCTCGCCGGCGATCCCGGCCGGCGCGTGCCGCAGCGCGTGGTCGAGGACGTACGCGCGGGCGCCGCCGACGGCCCGGCCGATGACCGGCGTACGGCTGTCGGCAACCCGGGCGGAGAGGGCGTCCACGGTGGCCTCGGTCGGCCCGTACAGGTTGAATGCCTCGGTGTCCGGCAGCGACGCCAGCCGCTCCCAGAACGCGGGGGCGATCGCCTCCCCGCCGACCCCGACCACCGCGAGGGGGCATATCCCGTCGCGGATCAGCCCGGCGTCGGCGACCTGCGCGAAATGCGACGGGGTCAGCTCGATGAAGTCGATGCCCTCGTCGCGGATCAGCGCGGCCAGCTGCTCGGGGTCGCGCTGGGTCGGCTCGGTGACGATGTGCAGGGCGTGGCCGTCGAGCAGCCACAGCTGCGGCTGCCAGGAGGCGTCGAACGCGAACGACCAGGCGTGCCCGACCCGCAGGTGCCGCCGCCCGGTGGCCGCGCGCGCGGGCCGGTGCAGCTGGGCGTTGTGGCTGCGGAACAGGTTGACCAGGTTCCGGTGGGTGACCACGACGCCCTTGGGCCGGCCGGTGGAGCCGGAGGTGTAGATGACGTACGCCGGATGCTGCGGTCTCGCGCGGCCCTCCAGGTTCTCGCCGGCGTGCTCGCTCTCGTCGACCAGCACCCGCGGGACCTCCGCCGCGATGTCCACGTCCTCGGCGGTGACCAGGAGTTTCGGCTTGGCATCGTCGAGCATCGCGGCGATCCGCGCGGCCGGGTAGGCCGGGTCGAGCGGCAGGTAAGCGGCGCCGGACTTGAGCACACCGAGGATCGCCGTGATGGCGTCGGCGGCGCGCGGCAGGGCCAGGGCCACGATGTCCTCGGGACCGGCGCCGCGTTCGACCAGGAGCCGGGCGAGGCGGTTGGTCCGCGCGTTCAGTTCGGCAAATGTCCACCGCACCTCCCCGCACACCACCGCGATCGCGTCCGGCGACTCGGACGCCTGCCGCTCGAACAGCTCGGCGACGGTGGGGTCGTCGGTCCGCGTGATCGGGGCCGGGTTCCAGCCTTCCCGGTTCTCGCCGGCGACCAGATCGAGGCGGCCGACCGGGCGCGAAGAGTCGACGGCAAACGCGGTCAGCACCGCTGTCACTGCGGCGACGATCCGCTCGGCAACCGCGCCGGTGAACAGGTCCGGGCGGTATTCCAAGCCGATCCGCAAGCGTTCGCCGAGGTCGACCACCCAGGTCAGCGGATAGTGCGTGGCATCCCGGCCGCCCGCCTCGGCCGCGGCGAGGAGGGAGTCGTCGCCGTCCGGGTAGTTCTCGACGATCAGCAGCGTGTCGAACAGCTCGCCGGCGCCGGCCAGCCGCTGGATGTCGGCGAGCCCGAGATACTGGTGGTCGAGCAGCGCCGATTGCTCGTCCTGCAGCCGGGTCAGGAACGCCTCGACGGGCTCGGCGGGGTCGATCCGGACGCGGACCGGCACGGTGTTGATGAACAGGCCGATCATCGACTCGACGCCGGGCAGCTGGGCCGGGCGGCCCGAGACGGTGGCGCCGAAGACCACGTCGTCGCGGCCGGTGAGCCGGCCGAGCACGACGCTCCACGCTGCCTGCACCAGCGTGTTCAGCGTCAGGCCACGGGTACGGGCGAGCGCCGTGAGCGCATCGGTGACGTGCCGGGGCAGTTCGCGGTCGAGCAGCTCGGGAACGGCCGGTTCGCGCTGCGGGTCGGCCGGGGCGAGCCGGGTGGCATCCTCGACGCCGGCGAGCGCGGCCCGCCAGGCCTCCTCGGCCGCGACGCGGTCCTGCCCGGCCAGCCAGGCCAGAAAGTTCCGGTACGGCGTCACTTCCACCGCCTGCCCGGCGTACAGGGCGCCGAGCTGCTCCATCAGCGGTCCGCGGGACCAGCCGTCGAGCAGCATGTGCTGGTGGGTGAGGACCAGCCGGTAGCCGCTGGCCGTCCGGACCAGCATCATCCGCAGCAGCGGCGCGGTGGCCGGGTCGAAGCGGCGGCCCTCCTCGGCCAGGCAGCGCTCCCAGGCCTCGCCGTCGTCGTCACCCAGGTCGGCGACGGCCCACGGCAGGCTGACATGCCGGGACACCACGGCGACCGGGCGGCCGGAGCCGAGCTGGTGGAACGAGGCGCGCAGGTTCGCGTGCCGCTCGAGCAGGGCCTGCCCGGCGGCGCGCAGGCGCTCGGGGTCGACCGTGGCCGGCAGGTCGAACACCATCTGCACGGTGTAGAGGTCGAGGCCGCCCTCGTCGAACGCGGCGTGGAACAACAGTCCGGCCTGCAGCGGGGAGAGCGGCAGCACCTCGGCCACGTCCAGGCCCAGGCCTGCGATCTCGGCGGTCTCCGCGTCGGTCAGCTCGACCAGCGCGCCCTCGCCGGCCGTGGCGGTGAAGGCGGATCCGGCCGCGGCGGCCAGCGCGGCCGGGGTGCGCAGCTGGAACACCTGCCGCAGGGTGAGCGACAGTCCGGCCGCCCGGGCGCGGCCGACCAGCTGGATCGAGACGATGCTGTCCCCGCCCAGGCCGAAGAAGTCGTCCTCGGCGCCGACCGACGGCATCCCGAGGACCTCGGCGAACAGGTCGCAGAGCAGCTGCTCGCGGGGAGTCCGCGCGGCGGTGCCGGTGGTGGCGGCGGCGAAGTCGGGCGAGGGCAGGGCGGCCCGGTCGAGTTTGCCGTTGACGCTCACCGGCAGCGCGTCCAGCTCGACGAACGCGGACGGCACCATGTGGTCGGGCAGCTTTTCACGGAGCCCGGAGATGTCGGCCGGTCCTACTGTGTAGGCGACCAGGCGGCCATCGCGGACCACCACCGCGCAGGGCCTGTCGATCGCGGCCTCGATCTCGCCGAGCTCGACCCGCTGCCCACGGATCTTGACCTGCCCGTCGCCGCGGCCGAGGAACTCCAGGACGCCCTCGGCGGTCCAGCGAACGCGGTCGCCGGTGCGGTACATGCGCTCGCCCGGCTCGCCGTACGGGTCGGCCACGAACCGCCCCGCGGTCAGGCCGGGCTGCCCGCGATAGCCCCGGGCGAGCTGGACGCCGGAGAGGTAGAGCTCGCCGGGCACGCCCACCGGCACCGGGCGCAGCGCGTCGTCGAGCACGCTGACCCGGGTGTTCCAGACCGGCCCGCCGATCGGCACGCTCGTCCCGCTTGAAAGAGAAGCGGCCGCCCAGTATGTGACGTCGACCGAGGCCTCGGTCGGGCCGTAGAGGTTGTGCAGCCCGGCCTCCGGGAGGATCTCGGCGAACCGGTTCGCGAGGGTGGTGGGCAGGGCTTCGCCGCTGCAGATCACCCGGCGCAGGCTCGTGCAGCCGGCCGCGGAGGGCAGGAAAGCGGCGAGCATCGACGGGACGAAGTGGACGGTGGTGACGCCCTCGTGGCGGATCAGCCCGGCGAGGTACTCGGGGTCGCGGTGGCCGTCCGGCTTGGCGACGATCAGGGTGGCGCCGGCGATCAGCGGCCAGAAGAACTCCCACACCGACACGTCGAACCCGGCCGGGGTCTTCTGCAGCACCCGATCGGCGCCGGTGAGCGCGTACTCGTGCTGCATCCAACGCAGCCGGTTGACGATCCCGGCGTGCTCGACGGCCACGCCCTTGGGCGCGCCGGTCGAGCCGGAGGTGTAGATGACGTACGCCGGGTTCCGCGGCCCCGGCGGGGTGAGAGCGACCGCAGGGTCGTCGATCGGCTCGTCGAGCCGAATGGACGAGGCGGGCAGCCGGCCGGCCGTCGCGGCGTGCGCGAGCACCGCGACCGGCCGGGAGTCGGCCAGCATCCCGGCCAGACGGGCGTCCGGGTGGTCGAGGTCGAGTGGCAGGTACGCAGCGCCGGCCCGCACCACGGCGTGGATCGCCACCACGAGGTCGATCGAGCGCGGGAGGGCCAGCGCCACCACGGTTTCCGGGCCCGCGCCGGCCGCGGTCAGCACCCGGGCCAGCCGGTCGATCCGGGCGTCCAGCTCGCGGTAGGTCAGCCTCTCGCCGGCCGGGCCGACCAGCGCGAGGGCGTCCGGCGTGGCCGCCACCTGCGCGGAGACCAGCTCCGGCAGGGTGGCCGGGGACAGCGCGACCACCGGGCCGGCGCCGCCGGCCGGCGGCGCGTCGAGCAGCCCGATCCGGCCGACCGGCGCGTCCAGCCCGGCGGCGAGTCCGTCGACCAACGCGACGAGGCCGTCGGCCAGGCGGGCGGCGAGGGCGGGATCGAAGAGGTCGGGCCGGAACTCGAGCGCGAGCCGCAGGGTCTCCCCCGGCTCGGCGATCAGCGTGAGCGGATAGTGGGTGGCGTCGTGGCCGTCGGTGCCGGTGACCGGCAGCCCGCCGTCCCCGGTGGTGTCGTCGTCGGGATAGTTCTCGAACACCACGAGGGTGTCGAACAGCTCGCCGTGCCCGGCGATCCGCTGGATGTCGGTGAGGCTGAGGTACTGGTGCTCCATCAGCGCGGACTGCTCGTCCTGCAGGCGGTCCAGCAGGGTGTGCGCGGGCTCGGCCGGGTCGATGCGCACGCGTACGGGAACGGTGTTGATGAAAAGGCCGACCATCGACTCGACGCCGGGCAGCTGCGGCGGGCGGCCCGAGACGGTCGCGCCGAACACCACGTCGTCGCGGCCGGTGAGCCGGGTGAGCAGCAGCGCCCAGGCGGCCTGCACGACAGTGTTGAGGGTGAGCCCGCGAGCCCGGCCGATCGCGGTGAGCGCGGCGGTGCGATCGGCGGCCAGCTCGACCTCGACGACCTCGGGGCGCAGCGCCTCCCGCGGCCCACCGGGGGCGACCCGGGTGGGCTCGGCCAGCCCGGCCAGCGCGGCGGTCCAGGCCTGCTCGGCGGCGGACCGGTCCTGCCCGGCGAGCCAGGCGAGGTAGTCGCGGAACGGGCGGCCGGTGGTGGTCGCCGACGGATCCCGGTACAGCGCCGAGAGCTCGGCCATCAGCGGGCCGCGGGACCAGCCGTCGAGCAGCAGGTGGTGGTGGGTCAGCACGAGCCGATGGGTGTCCGGCCCGGTGTGCACGAGGGCGAACCGGACCAGCGGGCCGGCCGCCGGGTCGAACCGGTGGCCCTGCTCGTCGAGGATTCGTTGCCAGGCAACGTCGTCCGGGGCGTCGGCCTCGGTCCACGGGACGGTCACCGTGGCCGGGACGACGCTGACCGCGGTGCCCGAGGCGAGGTGGTGGAACGAGGCGCGCAGGTTGCCGTGCCGTTCGAGCAGGGCCTGGGCGGCGGCGCGCAGCCGGTCGGCGTCCACCGGGCCGCTCAGCTCGAACACCATCCGGACCGTGTAGACGTCCGGCCCGGCGTCGTCGAGCAGCGTGTGGAAGAGCAGGCCGGTCTGCAGCGGCGAGAGCGGCAGCACCTCGCGTACGTCGAAGCCGAGGCCGGCGACCTCGCGCCGGTCGGCCTCGGTGAGCGTGACCAGCGACAGGTTCGCGGGCACGGCGTCGGCGCCGGTGACCGTGCCGGCCACCGCGACCAGCCGGGCCGGGGTGCGGTTCTGGAAGACCTGCCGGGGCGAGAGCACCAGCCCGGCGGTGCGGGCCCGGCCGACCAGCTGCATCGACATGATGCTGTCGCCACCGAGTGCGAAGAAGTCGTCGTCGATGCCGATCCCGGCGACCCCGAGGACCTCGGCGAAGACGTCGCACAGCAGCTTCTCGCGGGGTGTGCGCGGCTCGCGGCCGGTGCGGCCGGCGGCGAAGTCGGGTGCGGGCAGCGCGGCCCGGTCGAGCTTGCCGTTGACGCTGACCGGGAGCTTCTCGAGGGACACGAAAGCGCCGGGGACCATGTAGTCGGGCAGGATCGCGCTCACGTCCGTACGCAATCGGACCGGATCGGCGTTCCCCACGACGTACGCGATGATGCGTTTGATCCCGGCGTCGGTGCGCAGCACCACGGCGGCCTGCCGGACGCCCTCCTGGCGCGCGACGACGGCCTCGATCTCGCCGAGCTCCACCCGGAAGCCGCGGATCTTCACCTGGTGGTCGGCCCGGCCGACGAACTCGAGCGCGCCGGACTCGTTCCAGCGCACCAGGTCGCCGGTGCGGTACATCCGGCCGCCACGGAAGGGATCGGCGACGAACCGCGAAGCGGTCATCCCGGGCTGGTTGAGGTAGCCGCGGGCCAGGCCGAGGCCGCCGAGATAGAGCTCGCCGACCGTGCCCGGCGGCACCGGGTTGAGGCCGCTGTCGAGCACGTAGGCGCGTTGTCCGGGGTCCGGCACGCCGATCGGCACGGGTCCGGTGGTGACGGGGGCGACCTCCCACAGCGTGGCGTTGACGCTGGTCTCGGTGGGGCCGTAGCAGTTGAACATGTGCCGGCCGGGCGCGAACCGCTCGGCCAGGCGGGCCGGGACCTCCTCGGTGCCGACCATCAGGTGCACGTCGAGCGGCAGCTCCACGTCGGCCGGCAGCGCGCCGAGCACCGACGGCGGCAGCGCCAGGTGGGTGACCTCGTGCTTGACGATGTAGTCGGCCAGCGGCGCGCCCGGCGCCCGCAGCTCGGCCGGCACGACGACCAGGGTGCCGCCGGACAGCAGCGCCCAGCCCATCTCCCAGTAGGCGAGGTCGAAGCTGGGCGAGGCGAACTGCAGGGCCCGGCTGTGCTCGGTGATGCCGATCCGCCGGGTCTGGGTGGCGAGCAGCTTGGCCACGCCCTCGTGGGTGACGACGACGCCCTTGGGCCGGCCGGTCGATCCCGAGGTGTAGATGACGTACGCGGCGTCCAGCGGCCCGGGCTCGCGCGGCTCGGCCCGCGGTCCGTCGCCGGGCAGGTCGGCCGCGGTGACCGTGCACAGTGGACGGGCGTCGTCGAGCATGTACTGCAGGCGCTCGGGTGGGTAGTCGAGGTCGAGCGCGAGGTAGGCGGCGCCCGAGCGGAGCACGCCGACCAGCGCGGTGATCAGGTCGGCCGAGCGGGGCAGCGCGACCGCGACGACCTCGCCGGGGCCGGCGCCCCGGCCGGCGAGCGAGCGGGCCAGGCGGGCCGAGCGGGCGTCGAGCTCCGCGTAGGTGACCTGCTCGTCCCCGCAGACGATCGCGACGTGCTCGGGGAACGCGGCGGCCATTTCGGCGAACCGGCGCGGGAAGGTGGTGAGCTCGATCCCGTCGGTGCCGCCGGCCCAGTCGCCGAGCAGCCGGGCGCGGTCGGCCGGGTCGAGGATGTCGATGCGGCCGACCGGACGCGCCGGGTCGTCGGCGATCGCGGTGAGGATGCGGACAAGCCGGTCCAGCAGTCCCTGCGCGGCAACGTCGGCCCGATGCCGGATCTCCAGGTTGATGCGGTCGCCCGGCTCGGCGATCAGCACCACCGGGTAGTGGGTGGCGTCCTCGTCGTACGCCTCGGTGACCTGCAACCCGTCCACCGGCTCGGCCGGGCCGCCCGGATAGCTCTCGAAGACGGTCAGCGTGTCGAACAGCTCGCCGTGCCCGGCCAGCCGCTGGACGTCGCCGAGACCCAGGTATTGGTGCTCGATCAGCGCGGCCTGCTCGTCCTGCAGGCGGATCAGCAGGTCGCGGGCGGGCTCGGCGGGGTCGATCCGGACCCGGACCGGAACAGTGTTGATGAACAGGCCGATCATCGACTCGACGCCGGGCAGCTGCGGCGGGCGGCCGGAGACGGTGGCGCCGAAGACCACGTCGTCGCGGCCGATGGTGCGGGCCAGCAGGAGGCCCCAGGCGGCCTGGACGAGCGTGTTGAGGGTGAAGCCGTGGGTGCGGGCCAGGGTGGTGAGGCGGGCGCTCAGTTCCTCGGGGAGCGCGGTCTCGACCGAGTCCGGGACCGACGGCTCGCCGGGGGCGGCGATCCGGGTGGGCTCTTCCAGGCCGGCGAGGGCCTCCCGCCAGGCGGCGATGGCGGCCTGCTTGTCCCAGCGGCTGAGCCAGGCCAGATAGTTCTTGTACGGGGTGACCGGCGGCAGCTCCCGGCCGGCATAGAGGTCGAACAGCTCGCGGACGAGCAGCGGGGATGACCAGCCGTCGAGCAGGATGTGGTGGTGGGTGATGACGAGGCGGTGGACGTCGTCGGCGAGCCGGGTCAGCGCCATCCGCAGCAGCGGCGGCCGGGTCATGTCGAAGCGCGGAGCCTCCGGCTCGCTCTCGTTGAAGGACCACGGCAATGGCACCCGGGTGGGGATCGCCGCGACCGTGGTGCCCTTGGCCGTACGGCGGAAGCCGGCCCGCAGGTTGGGATGCCGGTCCAGCAGCGCCTGCCCGGCCGCGCGCAGCCGGTCGACGTCGAGGGCGCCGGTGAGGTCGAGGGCGATCGACACCGTGTAGACGTCCGGCTTGTCGGCGTCGTACAGCGCGTGGAACAGCAGGCCCTCCTGCAGCGGCGAGAGCGGCAGGACGTCCTGGAGTCCGGGCTTCTTGGTCACTGCGTCTCCCACTCGGCCTCGAAGTCCGCGAAGTCGGCCTCGAGGCTGTCGATGTCGTCCTGGCTGAGCTCGACCAGGTCCAGGTCGGACGGGGTGTAGCCGCCGCTCTCCGCGCCGGTGGCCAGCGCCCGCAGGGCGGCCCGGAACCGGTCGGCCAACTCGCGGACCTGCTCGGCGGCGAGCAGGCCGCGCGGCCAGGTGAAGGTGGCGGCCAGCCGGGGCCCGTCGGGGTGGTCCTCGGTGATCGCGTTGATCTCCAGGGGGTAGTCGGCGGGCATGTCCTCGTCGGCGCCGCCGCCCCAGCCCTCGCCGGCCGGCTCCCACGCCTCGTCGCTCGCGTCGCCGGCGGCGAAGCGGCCGAGGTAGTTGAACCCGATCTGTGGCTGCGGCCGCCCGGCCAGCGGCTTCTCGGGGTGGGACCAGCGCAGCAGGCCGTAGCCGACGCCGTGGTCGGGCACCGCGCGCAGCCGTTCCTTGACGACCTTCAGCGCGTCGGCCGGGTCTTCGGCGCCCAGGTCGAGCCGCACCGGGTACTCGGTGGTGAACCAGCCGACGGTCCGGGACAGGTCGGCGCCCGGCACAAGCTGTTCCTCGCGGCCGTGCCCCTCCAGGGTGACCAGCCAGCCCTCGTGATCGGCCCAGCCGCGCAGGGCGAGCGCCAAGCCGGTCAGCAGCACGTCCTCGACGGTGGCGTGGAAGCCGGCCGGGACGGTGGTCAGCAGCGGCTCGGTTTCCGCCGGCGGCAGCGTGACGGTGTGCTCGTCGCAGGTGCCGACGGTGTCGCGGGTCGGGTCGAGCTCGCGGCGGCCGAGCGGGGCGCGCGGCCCGTCGAGGACCTCGGCCCAGTACGGCGCCTGGCTCTCGGCGCGTGGGTCGCGAGCGAGCCGGTCGAGTTCGCGGGCCCAGCGCCGGAACGAGGTGCCGGTACGGGTCAGCGCCCTACCGTGCCACGCGTCGGCGAGGTCGGAGAGCAGGATCCGCCAGGAGACGCCGTCGACGATCAGGTGGTGGAGGACGAGCCGGACGTACGGGCCGGCGAGCGCCGCCTGGACCATGGCTTCGGCGATCGGCGCACCGGGCGGGGGGATCTCGATGCCGTCGGCGGTGATGCGGGCGCGCAACATGTCGTGCCGATCGGCAAGCGCCCGCATCGCCTCGGCGAGCCGTTCCGGGGTGGCGCCGGCCGGGGCGTGCAGCAGCATCGACTGGTGGTAGCCCTCGATCGGGCCGTCCACTTCGAACAGCCAGCGCATCACCGGGGTCAGCGGCGCGCTCCCCCACGCTTCGCCCGGCGCCTCGGCGACGGTCACGGTCTCGGCGACGTCCAGCTGGGCGAGGGCGGCCGGGGTCTTGTGCCGGAACACGTCGCGCGGGCTGATCCCGAGACCGGCCGCGCGGGCCCGGCTGACCAGCTGGATCGAGACGATGCTGTCGCCGCCGAGGGCGAAGAAGTCGTCGTCGGCGCCGACCGCGGGCAGGCCGAGCACGTCGGCGAACAGGTCGCACAGCTGCTGCTCGCGCTCGTTGCGGGCGGCGGTGCCGCCGATGAGCCCGGTGAAGTCGGGCGCCGGCAGGGCGGCGACGTCGAGCTTTCCGGCGACCGTACGGGGCAGCGAGTCGACCTCGACGAACGCGGCCGGGACCATGTAGTCGGGCAGCTTGCGTTTTACCTCGTCAAGATCGACCGGGCCACCGACGACGTAGGCGACCAGGCGGCCCTCGCGGACCACGACCGTGCTCTGGCCGCCCAGCGCCGCCTCGATCTCGCCCAGCTCGATGCGGAAGCCGCGCACCTTGACCTGACCGTCGGCGCGGCCGGCGAACTCCAGCACGCCATCGCGGCTCCAGCGGGCCAGGTCGCCGGTGCGGTACATCCGGCCGGGGTGGAAGGGATCGGCGACGAACCGCTCGGCGGTCAGGGCGGGGCGGTTGAGGTAGCCGTGGGCGAGACCGGCGCCGGCCACGTACAGCTCGCCGAGCACGCCGGGCGGGACCGGCTGCAGGGTGGCGTCGAGGACGTAAGTGCGGACGTTGTCCAGCTGGTAGGAGCGGCGATCAGGCCCGGACCAGCCGTAGGCGTCGACCGAGGCCTCGGTGGGGCCGTAGAGGTCGTGGCAGTCGAGGCCGTCGACGGCGCAGATCCGTTGCCACAGCTGAGGATCGATGGCTTCGCCGCCGACCAGGAGCACGCTCAGGCCGGCGTCGAGGATCCTGGCCGGGATCAGCTCGCGCAGGTAGGTCGGCGTCACGTCGAGCACGTCGACGCGGTGTTCCCGGACGTAGCCCACCAGGGCGGCGTCGTCGCGGTACTCGTCGTCGTCCAGGACGTGCAGGGCGTGGCCGTGGAGCATCCAGACGAGCGGTTCCCACGAGCCGTCGAAGGTGAAGGACGCGACGTGCGCGACCCGCCTCGGCGATTCGGGCATCAGCCGCCGGGCGTGGGTGGCGGCCAGGTTGACGATGCCGCGGTGCGGGACCAGCACGCCCTTGGGCCGCCCGGTCGAGCCGGAGGTGTAGATGACATATGCCGGGTCGTCCCCGCCGATCGAGGCACGGACGCCGCGGCCGGGCAGCGCGGCGTCGCCGGCCGTCAGGCGCGGGCCGGTCCACGGGACGTCGAGCCCGTCGGTGGTGACCAGGATCGCGGGCGCGGCGTCGTCCAGGATCGCGGCGACCCGGTCGCTCGGCTGGTAGGCGTCGAGCGGCAGATACGCGGCCCCGGACCGGAGCACGCCGAGCAGCGCGGGCACGGTGAGCGGGCGGGAGGTCGCCAGCGCCACCAGGCCGCCTCGCCCGACGTGCCGCCCGGCCAGCGCACCGGCCAGCCCTGAAGACCATTCATCCAACTCGGCGAACGTCCAGCTGCGGCCGCCGGAGACCAGCGCGACCGCGTGCGGCGTGGCGGCCACCTGCGCCTCGAAAAGGTCCACGATGGACCCTTCTTGCACCTGGCCGGTCGGAGCCGACAGGAGGCGAGCGCGTTCCTCCACTCCGAGGACGTCTATCCGGCTCAGCGCCGTGTCGGGGTCGGCGGCGAGGATCCGCTGCAACCGCTCGACCAGGGTGCGTGCCGAGGCAGGGTCGAAGCGGTCGGTGGCGAACTCGAGGGTGCCCTCGATGCCGGCGCCGTCGGCCGCGTCGGCGAAGTCGAACGAGAGGTCGAACATCGCCGAGCGGTGCCCCACCGGTTCCGGCCGCCCGTCCAGGTCAGCCAGGCGCCAGCTGCCGCCGGTCCCAGGCAGGTAGGACACCATCGTCTGGAACAGCGGGTGCCGCCCGAGCGACCGCACCGGATTCAACGCCTCGACAAGATGCTCGAACGGCACATCCTGACGATCAAAAGCTGCAAGATCCGTTTCCCGTACGCGCGAGAGCAGCGCCCGCAACGACGGGTCACCGCTCGTATCCGTACGCAGAACCAGCGTGTTCACGAAGAACCCCACCAGGTCGTCGACCGCCGCATCCGGACGACCCGCCACCGGTGAGCCCAACGGGATGTCGGTTCCGGCGCCCAACCGGGTCAACAGGATCGCGACCGCCGCCTGCACGACCATGAAGACGCTCGTGCCGGTGCTCCGGGCCAGATCGCGCAGATCGCGGGCGACCGCGTCCGGCAGGCGGAACTCGACGGCCTCGCCGCGGTAGCTCGCCTCGGCCGGTCGCGGCCGGTCGGCCGGAAGGTCGATCTCGTCGGGCAGCCCGTCGAGCGCCTCCCGCCAGCCGGCGATGTCCAGCCGCTGATCTCGTTGCCAGAGCGCGAAATCCGCGTACTGCACCGGAAGCGGGACGAACGACGGCGCGTGACCGGCGCGCCGGGCCTCGTACGCGATGCTCAGATCCCGCAGCAGCGGCGCCTCGGACCACTCGTCGCCGGCGATGTGGTGCAGCAGCAGGAGGATCACGTGCTCGTCCGGCCCGGCCGGGAACACGTCGACCCGCAGCGGCGTCTCCCGGTCGAGCTCGAACGCGTGCTCGGCCGCGGCGTCCAGGTCACCGTCCGCGGGGAAGGCGACCGGCACCGCCCCGGCGTCGAGAACGTGCTGATACGGCGTGCCGTCGACCTCGGGGAAGACGGTCCGCAGCGTCTCGTGCCGCTCGGCCACGTCCCGCACCGCGGCGGTCAGCGCCGCCCGGTCGAGCGGCCCGCGCAGCCGCCACGCCATCGGGATGTTGTAGGTCGGGTTCGGGCCTTCGAGCCGGTAGAGGAACCACAACCGTTGCTGGGCAAAGGAAAGCGGCACCCGCGCGGGCCGGGATCGCGGGGTGATCGGCTCCCGGAGGGCGCCGGTCAGGCGGGGCAGCAGCGCGGCCACGGTCGGCGCGTCGAAGACGGCCCGCACCGGCAGCTCGACGCCCATCGCCGCGCGGACCCGCCCGGCGAGGCGCATCACCAGCAGCGAGTGGCCGCCGAGCGCGAAGAAGTCGTCGTCGATGCTCACCGACGGCAGTCCGAGCATCTCGGCGAACAGGTCGCACAGTTGCTGCTCGCGGGTGCTGCGGGCGGCCCGTCCTTGGCTGAGCACGTACAGGTCGGGCGCCGGCAGGGCGGCCACGTCCAGCTTGCCGGCCACCGTGCGGGGAAGCGCGTCGACCTCCACGAATGCGGCCGGGATCATGTAGTCGGGCAGCTTTTTCTTCACTTTGTCGAGATCGACCCGGCTGCCCACGACATAGGCGACCAGCCGGCCGTCACGAACCACGACCGCACTCTGCCCACCGAGCGCCGCCTCGATCTCGCCGAGCTCGATCCGGAAGCCGCGCACCTTGACCTGACCGTCGGCGCGGCCGGCGAATTCCAGCGTGCCCGCGGCATTCCAGCGGGCTAGGTCGCCGGTACGGTACATGCGGCCTTCTTGGAAGGGATCGGCGATGAACCGCTCCGCGGTCAGCCCAGGCCGGTTGAGATAGCCGTGGGCGAGGCCGGGACCGGCCACGTAGAGCTCGCCCAGCACGCCCGGTGGCACCGGCTGCAGTGCCGCATCGAGCAGGTAGGTACGCACGTTGGCGAGTTGATAGGGCTCGCGCGCAACGCCGTGCCAGCCGTAGGCGTCGACCGAGGCCTCGGTGGGGCCGTACAGGTCGTGACATTCGAGGCCGTCGACGGCGCAGATCTGTTGCCACAACTGCGGATCGGTCGCCTCGCCGCCGACCAGCAGCATGCTCAGGCCGGCGTCGAGCACCCCGGCCGGGATCAGCTCGCGCAGATGGGTGGGCGTCACGTCGAGGAAATCGACGTCGTGCTCCCGCAGGTAGCCGACGGTCGCCGCAGCGTCCCGGCAGACGTCGGTGTCGAGCACGTGCAGGGCGTGGCCGTCTAGCAGCCAGATCAGCGGCTCCCACGAGCCGTCGAAGGTGAACGAGGCGACGTGCGCGACCCGCCGCTTGGGGCCGTGCATCAGCCGATCGCGGTGCGAGTGGAACAGGTTGACGATGCCGCGGTGCGGGACCACCACGCCCTTGGGCCGCCCGGTCGAGCCGGAGGTGTAGATGACGTAGGCCGGGTCGTCGGCCTCAACGGCGACCCAGTCGTGCCGCGCTTCCGGAAGCACCGCCGGGTTCAGGCGGCGGCCGTCCCACGGGACGCTCAGATCGCCGACCAGCAAAGCCGGCGCGGCGTCGTCCAGGATTCCACCGATTCGATCGGCCGGTTGATTGGCGTCCAACGGCAGATACGCCGCCCCGGATCGCAGCACGCCCAGGATCGCGGGCACGGTCAGCGGACGGGCGGTGGCCAGCGCGACCAGATCGCCACGGCCGACTCCCTCGGCGGCCAGCGCGCCGGCCAGCCTCGAGGACCATTCGTCCAGCTCGTTGAAGGTCCAGCTGCGGCCGCCGGAGACCAGCGCAACGGCCTGCGGCGTAGCGGCCACCTGCGCTTCGAAGATGTCCACGATGGACCCGGTCGCCGCTTCTCCGTGCGATGAGGCCAGCAGGCTAACGCGTTCCTCCTTTCCGAGGACGTCGATCCGGCTCACCACGGTGTCGGGGTCGGCGGCGAGGACCCGCTGCAGCCGCTCGACCAGAACGCGGGCCGAGGCCGGGTCGAAGCGGTCGGTGGCGAACTCCAGCTCGCCGCGGACCCCGTCGCGGGTCTCGAAGAAGTCGAACGACAGGTCGAACATGGCCACGTGCTGACGGACGTGCTCGGTCTCGACCCGCAGCGAGCCCAGATGCCAAGTGCTGTCGGCCTCGCCGAGATACGACACCATCGTCTGGAACAGCGGGTGCCGACCGAGCGACCGCACCGGGTTCAACGCCTCGACAAGATGCTCGAACGGCACGTCCTGACGATCAAAAGCAGCAAGATCGGTTTCCCGTACGCGTGACAGCAGCTCCCGGAACGACGGGTCCCCGCTCGTGTCCGTCCGCAGGACCAGGGTGTTCACGAAGAAGCCGACCAGATCGTCGAGCGCCGCATCCGGACGCCCGGCCACCGGCGAGCCCAGCGGAATGTCGGTACCCGCGCCCAACCGGGTCAGCAACACGGCCACCGCCGCCTGCATCGCCATGAACATCGAGGTGCCGGTGTTCCGGGCGAGCGCCCTCAGCCGGGCGGTCACCTCGGCGGGCAGCTCGAAACGCACGACGTCGCCGCGGTAACTGGCCGCCGCCGGGCGTGGCCGGTCGGCCGGAAGGTCGATCTCGTCGGGCAGACCGGCGAGCGTCTTCCGCCAGCCCTCGATGTCCAGCGGCTGATCCCGTTGCCAGAGCGCGAAATCCGCGTACTGCACGGGAAGCGGCGGGAAGGCCGGCGCCAGGCCGGCGCACCGCGCGGTGTACGCGGCCACGAGGTCGCGGCGCAGCGGCACGTCCGACCATTCGTCGCCGGCGATGTGGTGCAGCAGCAGGACGAGGACGTGCTCGTCGGGAGCGACCCGGAACAGCCGGGCGCGCAGCGGGGGCTCCTGATCGAGCCGGAACCCGTACGCGCCAAGGGTTTCCAGTCGCTCGGCCAGGTCGCCCTCGGCGATCTGCTCGACCGGCATCGGGACCGGCCCGGCCGGCAGCACCCGCTGGAACGGCTCGCCGTCCTCCTCGGCGAAGACCGTGCGCAGCGTCTCGTGCCGGCCGGCCACGTCGGTGACCGCGGCGGTCAGAGCCTCGGTGTCGAGGCGCCCGCGCAGCCGCCACGCGATCGGGATGTTGTAGGTCGGGTTCGGCCCCTCCAGCCGGTAGAGGAACCACAACCGTTGCTGCGCATAGGAGAGCGGGAGCCGGTCGGGTCGCGGCCGGGCGATCAGCGGCGCCCGGGTCGAGCCGACCAGGCGCGGCAGCAGCGCGGCCACGGTCGGCGCCTCGAACACCGCCCGCACCGGCAGCTCGACGCCCATCGCCGCGCGGACCCGGCCGGCCAGGCGCATCACCGACAGCGAGTGGCCGCCGAGCGCGAAGAAGTCGTCGTCGATGCCGACCGAGGGGATGCCGAGCACCTCGGCGAACAGGTCGCACAGCTGCTGCTCGCGGGTGCCGCGGGCGGTGCGGCCACCGGCCGGCGCCGCGATCTCCGGGTCGGGCAGGGCGGCCACGTCGAGCTTGCCGGCGACCGTACGCGGCAGGGCGTCCACCTCGACGAAAGCCGACGGAATCATGTACGCGGGCAGCTTGCCTTTCAATGCCTCGACGTCGACCGGCCCGCCGACCACGTAGGCAATCAGGCGCTCCGCCTTGACGACGACAGCGCACTGGCCGCCGAGGGCCGCCTCGATCTCGCCGAGCTCGATGCGGAAGCCGCGCACCTTGACCTGGCCGTCGGCGCGGCCGGCGAACTCCAGGACGCCGTGTTCGTTGCGGCGGACCAGATCGCCGGTGCGGTACATCCGGCCCGGGTGGAAGGGATCCGCGACGAACCGTTCGGCGGTCAGCCCCGGGAGGTTGAGGTAGCCACGGGCGAGGCCTGGCCCGGCCACGTACAGCTCGCCGAGGACGCCCGGCGGCACCGGCCGCAGCGCCGCGTCCAGCACGTAGGTCCGGACGTTGTCGAGCCGGTAGGCGTCGCGCGCGGGACCGTGCCAGCCGTACGCGTCCACCGAGGCCTCGGTCGGCCCGTACAGGTCGTAGCAGTCGAGGCCGTCGACCGCGCAGATCTGCTGCCACAGCTGCGGATCGGTCGCCTCGCCCCCGACCAGCAGCATGCTCAGCCCGGCGTCGAGCACGCCCGCGGGGATCAACTCACGCAGATAGGTGGGCGTCACGTCGAGGAAGCCGGCGCCGTGCTGACGCAGATAGCCGACGGTGGCCGCCGCGTCCCGGTAGACGTCGGCGTCGAGCACATGCAGGGTGTGCCCGTCCAGCAGCCAGATCAGCGGCTCCCACGAGCCGTCGAACGTGAACGAGGCCACGTGGGCAACCCGCCGCTTCGGCCCACTCATGAACCGGGCGCGGTGCGAGGCGAACAGGTTCACAATGCCGCGGTGCGGCACCACGACACCCTTGGGCCGCCCGGTGGAGCCGGAGGTGTAGATGACATATGCCGGGTCCCTGGCTTCGATCGCCCCCGTGCGGGCGTCGGCCGGCTCGAGGTGCTCCGAGACATGAAGTCGCCGCCCGTCCCAGGGCAGCTCGACCCCCTCCTCGGTGACGACGAGCGCGGGCGCGGCGTCTTCGAGCATGGCGGCGATGCGCTCACAAGGCTGGTCCAGGTCGAGCGGCAGGTAGGCGGCGCCCGCGCTCATCACCCCGAACATCGCCTGCGGCGTGAGCGCCCGCGGCAGCGCGAGCGCGACGCGGTCTCCCCGGCCGACCCCCAGCGCTCGCAGCCGGGCGGCCAGCCCACCGGCCCACCCGGAGAATTCGGCAAACGTCCACTCGCGCCCGCCCGCGACCAGAGCCACCGCGTCCGGGGTCCGTCCGGTTTGCGCGGCAAGCAGATCCGGGATGGTGACGCCCGCTGTCGGCGCCGCCGCGTCAAGCAGCTCGGCACGCTCGGCCGTTGCTGGCGGCGCCAAGTCGAGCAGGTCGGCGCGCTCAGCCGGGTCGAGGACGTCGAGCCTGGCTAGCAGGGCAGTCGGTGCGTCGCACAGCTGGGTCAGGACGGTCGTGAGCCGGTCCAGGAGCCGCTCGGCGGCGGCCGCGGTGAACAGGTCGCCGCGGTACTCCAGGTCTAAGTGCATCCGCTCGCCCGGGCGGGCGGTCAGCGTCACCGGATAGTGGGCGCAGTCCCGGATCGACGCGCCGGTGATCCGCGCTCCCCCGCCGGGCGACGGCAGCGACGAGCCGAGCGGGTAGTTCTCGAAGACGGTGAGCGTGTCGAACAGCTCGCCGTGCCCGGCCAGCTGCTGGATCTCGGCGAGGCCCAGGTGCTGGTGGTCCATCAGCCGGGTCTGGCCGTCCTGGAGGCCACGCAGCGCGTCGACGGTCCGGGTGGCCGGGTCGAGCCGGACCCGGACCGGGATCGTGTTGAGGAACAGGCCGATCATCGTGTCCGAGCCGGGCAGGTCGGGCGGCCGGCCGGCCACGGTCGCGCCGACCACCACGTCATCGCGGCCGGTGAGCGCGCCGACGACGATCGCCCAGGCGCCCTGCACGAGGGTGTTCAGCGTGAGCCCTTCGGCCCGCCCGAGCGCGGTCAACCGGGAGGTGAGCCCGGCCGGCAGGTCGCGCAGCACCCGGTCGGGCACCACCGCGTGGACGGTCGGCCGCCCCGCCGGCGAGGAAGGCCCAGCCGGCGCGGACGGCCCAGCCGGCGCGGACGGCCCAGCCAGCGCGGACGGCCCAGCCAGCGCGGACGGCCCAGCCAGCGCGGACGGCGCGGACGGGCCGGACGGCGCGGCCAGCAGGGTGGCGCCGTCCAGGTCGGCGAAGGCGGACTGCCAGGCCTTGGTGGCGGCGGGCCGGTCCTGGGCGGCGGTCCAGGCCAGGTAGGTGCGGAAGTCGGCGGGTGGTGGCAGCGCGTCGCCGCGGTAGAGGGCTGTCAGCTCGTCCAGCAGGAGCGGCATCGACCAGCCGTCGAGCAGCAGGTGATGGTGGGTGAGGACTAGGCGGTGGTCGTGCGGGCCCAGCGAGACCAGCGCGAGGCGCAGCAGCGGGGCGGTGGCCGGGTCGAGGCGGGTGGCTAGGTCGTCGTCGAGGAACTTGGGCAGTTCCTCGGCGGCCAGCGACATCGTGGTCCAGGGCAGGGCTACGTGCTGCGGCACGATCGCGACGGCCTGGCCGTTCTTGCGGCGGCGGAAGGCGACCCGCAAGTTGGGCCGCCGGTCGAGCAGCGCCTGCCCGGCCGCGCGCAGCCGGTCGGCGTCGACCGGGCCGGTCAGCGTGACCGTCAGCTGCCCGGTGTAGACATCCGGGCCGTCCGCGGCCAGCTGGGTGTGGAACAGCAGGCCTTCCTGCAGCGGGGTGAGCGGCAGGATGTCGCTGATGCGGGAGGCGGGCGCGGTCACGGAAGCTCCCACTCGTTCTCGAACTCGTCGATCTCGTCCTGGCTGAGCGTCAGCGTCAGGTCCGACGGGGTGAGCCCGCCGGCGGCCGGGCCGCGGGCGTGCCCGACCAGTGCGCCGAGCGCGGCGAACCAGCCGTCGGCCAGCTCGGCGACCGCCTCCTCGGAGAGCAGGTCCCGCGGGTAGGCCCAGGTCACGCCGAGTGCCGGTCCGTCGGCGGTGTCCTGCACGTACGCGTTGATCTCCAGGGTGTAGGGCGCGACCGGCATGCCCAGGTCGTAGCCGCCGGCCAGGATCCCGTGCCCGGCCACCGGGGTGAAGTCGGCGCCCGATCCGGCGGCGAACCGGCCCAGGTAGTTGAAGCTGATCTGCGGGGCGGGCAGCGCGGCCAGGGCCGGTGCGGTGTCCGGGTTGAGGTGGCGTAGCAGCCCGTATCCGATGCCGTGGTCGGGGATCGCGCGCAGCTGCTCCTTGATCCGCTTGAGCGCGGCGCCGGCGGCCGGTCCGCCGGCGAGCGCGTCGGTGAGGTCGGCGTCACCGGGGTCGAGGCGCACCGGGAACACGCTGGTGAACCAGCCGAGCGTGGAAGCGAGGTCGGCGCCGGGCACGACCTGCTCCTCGCGGCCGTGGCCTTCGAGGGCGATCAGCACGGACCGTTCGCCGCCGCCGCGCCACTTCGCGACGGCGAGGGCGAGACCGGTGAGCAGAACGTCGTTGATGCCCGCGTTGAAGGCGGCCGCGACGCTCGTGATGACCGGCTCGGTGCGGCCGGCCGGCAGCCGGACGGTGTGCCGGGCCACCGAGGCCAGGTCGTCGACCGGGCGCAGCGGCCGGTGGCTGAGCGCCGGGTCGGGACCGTCGAGGATCCGTTGCCACAACGGCAGTTCCGTGGCACGGCGGCCGGCCGCCTCGCGGAGCCCGAGCGCCCAGCGGCGGAACGAGGTGCCGGTGTGCGAGGTCGCCCGGCGCTGCCAGAGCGCGGCCAGGTCGTCGGGCAGGATCCGCAGCGAGACCCCGTCGACCACGCTGTGGTGGACCACCAGCAGCAGCTCGCGCGACGCCGGGAAGAACACCGCCTGGGCCATCACGCCCCGGGCCGGGTCGAGCCGCCGCGCCGCCGCTTCCTCCTCGGCCGCGATCGTGGCTCCCTCGGCCGCGATCCGAAGCCAGGGTGCGACGGTTCCCCGCGGCGCGACTCGCAGCATGCCGGCCGGCCGGTCGAGGGTGGCGCGGAGCAGGTCGTGCCGGTCGGTCAGTTGGGCGAGGAGCGCGGCCACATCGTCGGCCGTGGCGGCCGAGGGGGCGGTGACCACGATGGACTGGCTGAACGCGGTGAGGTCGCCGCCGGTCTCGTCCAGCCAGCGCAGGATCGGGGTGAACGGGATCTCTCCGATCCCGTCGTCCGGCGACTCCGGGCGGACGGTCTCCAGCTCGGTGACGACCTCGGCGAGGGCGGCCACCGTGCGGGCCTCGAAGACCTGGCGGGAGGTGCAGACCAGACCGGCGGCCCGGGCGCGCAGCACGAGCTGGATCGAGACGATGCTGTCGCCGCCGAGGCTGAAGAAGTCGTCGTCGATGCCGACGCCCGGCACGCCGAGCACGTCCGCGTAGAGCTCGCAGAGAACCTTCTCGCGCGGGGTGCGCGGGGCGGTGCCGGTGGC
This sequence comes from Actinoplanes sp. CA-142083, assembly GCF_050942195.1. Lineage (NCBI taxonomy): Bacteria > Bacillati > Actinomycetota > Actinomycetes > Micromonosporales > Micromonosporaceae > Actinoplanes > Actinoplanes sp. CA-142083. The sequence goes on along the minus strand of NZ_CP192076.1, from coordinate 2,980,908 downwards.
CAGCACGGCAAAGTCGGGGGCGGGCAGCGCGGCCCGGTCGAGCTTGCCGCTGGTGAGCACCGGCAGCGCGTCGAGCAGCACGTATCCGGTCGGCACCATGTAGGCGGGCAGCCAGGACTCGGCGTGCAGGCGAAGCGCTTTCACGAGCGCGGCCGGGTCGGTGAACGCGGCCGGGGTGTTGGCGAGCGGCACGGTCGCGCCCGGCCGGTAGTCGCCGGCGGGCGCCTCGCCGAGCTGGAAGATGGCGTCGAGCGCGCCGGTGAGCGAGTCGCCGTTCCAGGTGACCGCGACGTGGTGACTGCTCAGGGCGGCGAGGCCGGCGGCGGTGACACCGTCGGCAAAGCCCAGCAGGGCGTTGGGAATTCCGGTGACACGCACCCGCTGCGGGTTCGCCGAGAGCAGTTCGCGTAGGTCGTCGAGCCCCGTCCACGCGTGCACCGGCTGGTCGCCCGGGGACGCGGTCGAGAGCACGACGTCGTACCGGTAACGGGTCAACTCGTTGTCGTGGCGGGACTGCTTCACGCGTACGTCAGCAGTGAGCATGCCGAGAGTCGCGAAATAATCCGGATCCAGCAGCAGCTCGCGCTCGGCCCGCAGGGCCGCCTCGACATCGTGGCCGGGCCGCGCCGCCGCGATCGCCTCGTGCAGGGCCCGATGCAGCCGCAGATTGCGCACGTCGCCCACGAAGATGCGCCCACCGGGAGCGAGCCGGGTGACCGCCGCGCGCAGCACCGACGTCAGGTAGTCGGCGCTCGGGAAGTATTGCGCCACCGAGTTGATGACGACCGTGTCGAAGTGGCCCTCGGGCACGCCGGTCAGGTCGTGGGCCGGCTGCGCGCGCAGCACCACGCCGGGCATGTCCGCGGTGGCCGCGCGCAGCGTCGCGACGGCCTCCTCGGAGAGATCGAGCCCCCAGTAGCTCTCCAAATCCGGCGCGAGCCGCGACAGCAACAGTCCGCTGCCGACCCCGATCTCCAGGATTCGTTGCGGGGCAAGGGCTTTGATCCGGGAGACTGTCTCGTCCCGCCACTCGCGCATCTGCTCCAGCGGGATCGGCGAGCCGTCGAAGCTGGAGTTCCAGCCGGTGAAGTTCTCGTCGAAACGCTCCACCCGGCCGGCCTGGTAGAGCAGCTCGTGCAGCTCCTTCCACTCGGCAACCTGCGCCTCGGCCGTCTCCTGCGGCGCCTCGGCGGGAACGATGTAGGCGGCCAGCCGCTCGTCGCGGACGATCACCGCGACCTGCCCGACGCCCGGGTGGCGGGCGAGCACCGACTCGATCTCGCCCAGCTCGATCCGGTAGCCGCGGACCTTGACCTGGTCGTCGACCCGGCCGAGGAAGTCGAGCCGGCCGTCCTCGCGCCACTGGGCGACGTCGCCGGTTCGGTACATCCGGCCGCCGGCCTCGTCGAACGGGTTGGCGACGAACCGCTCGGCGGTCAGGTCGGGCCGGTTCACGTAGCAGCGGGCCAGGCCGGGTCCGGCCAGGTACAGCTCGCCGGGGACGCCGGGGTCGACCGGGCGCAGGGCGGAGTCCAGCACGTACGCGTCGGTGGCCGGGTCCGGGCGGCCGATCGGGACCGACGAGCCGTCGATCCGGGCCGGGTCGCACTCGCCGAGCGTCGAGTTCACGGTGGCCTCGGTCGGCCCGTACGCGTTGAACATCCGGCGGCCGTCCGCCCAGCGCGCGACCAGTTCGGGCGAGACCCGCTCGGTGCCGGCCAGGAGGATGCCCGGCGGCAGCTCGCATTCCGGGGGCAGAGCCGCCAGCAGCGCCGGCGGCAGAATCATGAAGTTCGTCCGGTGCCGCATCGCGTACTCGGTCAGCGCGGGCCCGGCGACCCGGCGGTCGGCCGGCACGACGACGATCCGGCCACCGGAGCAGAGCGCCAGCACCAGATCCCAGAACGCGACGTCGAAGCTGGGCGAGGCGAAATGCAGCACGCGCACGTCCGGGGTGAGTCCGAACCGCTCGAACTGGGTGGACATCAGCTTGGCGACGCCCGCATGGGTGAGCAGCACGCCCTTGGGCCGGCCGGTGGAGCCGGAGGTGTAGATGACGTACGCGGCGTGCTCGACCCGCAGCCCATCCCGTACGGGATCGGTTGCCGCCGCCCGCGTGAGCTCGGTGACCACGGCGGGGTCGTCGAGCAGCAACCGCGGCAGACCCTCCGGATGAGGCAGGCGATCGTCCACCTCGGAAGTGGTGACCAGGCAGAGCGGACGGGCGTCGGCGATCAGGTAGCCGAGCCGCTCGGCCGGGTCGGCCGGATCCAGCGGCAGATAGGCGGCGCCGGCCTTCAGCACGGCCAGCTCGGCCACGATCATCTCGATCGAGCGCGGCACCGCGAGGCCGACCACCCGGTCCGGCCCGGCGCCCCGCGCGATCAGCAGGTGGGCCAGCCGGTTCGCCCGCGCGTCCAGCTCCGCATAGCTGATCTCGGTGTCCTCGAAGACCACGGCCACCGCGTCCGGATCGCGCCGGGCAACGGCCGCGAAGACATCGGGCAAGGCGGCCGGGGCGACGGTGAGCGGGCCGCCGCTGGACCACTGGTTCGCCTCGATCGTGTCGTGCATGCGTCGCTCCTGACAGTCCGGAATGAGGGCGCGTGGCATCCGGGCCCCGTTGGCGCGGCCCTTCGCAAAGCGGTGGATCAGGGGCGGGAGGTCAGGTAGCCGCCCATCGAGCGGAAGTAGTCGCCGGCGGGCAGTTCGGTCCCGTCGTCGAGGCGGATGCGGTCGATCGCGAGCCCGTGGCTGGTTCCCCGGCGGGCCTCGGCGCCGGCCACGACGACCACGGCGTCGCCCTCGCGGTAGAAGATGCGGCCGGGCGTCCCGCCGTAGATGCCGTCGGAGACGTGCGCCGCGACGATCCGCAGGCGCTCGCCTTTGTGGAAGGCATAGGCGTTCGGGTACGGGTCGGACTGCGCGCGGATCAGCCGGTCCAGCTCCTCGGCCGTCCACGTCCAGTCGATCCGGCTGTCCTCCTCGGACCGCTTGTGGAAGAAGCTCGCCCGCGAGCGGTCCTGCGGGGTCCAGTCGGTGCGGCCGGAGGCGATCAACGCGAGCCCGTCGACGGTGATCGGGCCGAAGAGGTCGAGGGTCTTGTGGAAGAGGTCGGTGGTGGTGTCCCGGTCGCCGACCGGCACCGACCGCTGCAGCACGATGTCGCCGGCGTCGAGCGTGCCGTCCATCATGTGCGCGGTCACCCCGACCTCCTTCTCGCCGTTGATCAGCGCCCAGATCAGCGGCGAGAAGCCGGCGTACTTGGGCAGCAGCGAGTCGTGCACGTTCAGCGTGCCGAGGCGGGGCAGCGCGAAGATCTGGGGCGGGATCCACGTACGCCAGTTGGTCGCCACGATGACGTCCGGGTCAGCCTCCTTGAGCGGGCCGAGCAGGTCGTCTTCGGGCCGGTCGCGCACCTCGACCGGCACGCCGTGCCCGGCGGCGAGGTCGGCGACCGAGTCGCTCCAGATGCGCTCGTAGGCGTGATCGCTCTTCGGGTGGGTGACCACGAGCGTGACCTCGTGTTCCGAGTCCAGAAGGGCTTGCAGGGTCCGGTGACCCCACGTCTGGTACCCGAACATGACTACCCGCACGGTTCCTCCTGGCCCATCCACATCAGCAAAAGTTAGGTTAGTCTAACCTAGCTTCGCGCCGCCGAAAGGGGGCGCCTGACGAATGGGACTGCCGATGTCACAGCCCGCTCCGCAGGGTGCAATTCCGGTCTACGACGTGGTGGGAATCGGTTTCGGTCCGTCCAATCTCGCGTTGGCGATAGCCGTGAAGGAGCACAACGCAGGCGCCGGCCAGGATCCCGTCACCGCGGTTTTCCTGGAACGTCAGGCCTCGTTCGGCTGGCACCGCGGGATGCTGCTGGAGGACGCCACCATGCAGGTGTCGTTCCTCAAGGACCTGGTGACCCTGCGCAACCCGACCAGCGAGTACAGCTTCCTGTGCTACCTGCGGGACCGTGACCGGCTGATCGACTTCATCAACCACAAGAGCTTCTTCCCGCTCCGCGTGGAGTTCCACGACTACCTGGAGTGGGCCGCGGCCAAGGTGGACGACATGGTCCAGTACGGCCACGAAGTCGGCGAGGTCGTCCCGGTCGTACGCGATGGGGTGATCGAAGCCTTTGACGTGCTGGTCCGGCACGCCGGCGGGGTCAGCTCATACCGGGCGCGGAACCTGGTCGTCGCCACCGGGCTGCGGCCGCAGATCCCGGCCGGGGTGGACGCGTCCGAACGGATCTGGCACAGCCGCGACCTGCTCACCAACATCGGCCGGCTGGACGGCGCCGCCCCGTCCCGCTTCGTGGTGGTCGGCGCCGGGCAGAGCGCCGCCGAGGTCACCGCATTCCTGCACGAAAGGTTCCCGCGAGCCGAGGTGTGCGGGGTGTTCTCCCGCTACGGCTACTCCCCCGCCGACGACAGCTCGTTCGCCAACCGCATCTTCGACCCCGCCGCGGTCGACGACTACTTCGGCGCCCCGCCGGAGATCAAGACCATGCTGATGAACTATCACAGCAACACGAACTACGCGGTGGTCGACAACGACCTGATCGAGGAGCTGTACCGGCGCTCGTACCGGGAGAAGGTCAACGGGGTCCGGCGGCTGCGGCTGCTCAACGTGACCCGGCTGGCCGGCGCCAAGGAGGCCGCCGACGACCGGGTCGAGGTGACGATCGAGACGCTGACCACCGGCGAGCTGTCGACGCTCGACGCCGATGTGCTGATCTGCGCCACCGGATACCAGCCGGTCGACCCGTTCCCGCTGCTCGGCGACGCCGCCCGGCATTACCGGCGGGACGAGTTCGGCCGGGCCGTGGTCGACCGGGACTACCGGATCGCGGCGGGCCCGTCGGTCACCGCCGGCGTCTACCTGCAGGGCGGCACCGAGCACTCGCACGGCATCACCGCGTCGCTGCTCTCCAACGCGGCGGTGCGCTCCGGCGAGATCATCAAGTCGATCGCCGGGCGGCTCAGCGCGGACCGCCCGTTCGCGGTCACCGCCAACGTCGCTTAGCGGACGGGCCGTTGGGGGTCACCGCAAACGTCGGCCAGCGGACGGCCCGCTCGGGGTCGCCTAGCGGACTGCCGCCGCCCACCGGGTCAGCGTCCGGTCGGCAAGCGAGGTGAACACCGCGTCGGTGTCGGGGGCGACGCCGGGCAGTGACGGGACCCCGACGACGTACATGCCGGCGGCCTGGGCCGACGCGACGCCGGTGCGGGAATCCTCGAACGCGATCGACCGGGCCGGGTCGGCGCCCAGCCGGGCGCAGGCTGCCAAGTAGAGGTCGGGCGCCGGTTTCGGGTGCTCGACGTCGTCGGCGGTGACGACCACTTCGAACAGGTCGTCGATCCCCGCGGATTTCAGGGCGGCATCGACGAAGGGGCGCGGGCTGTTGCTGGCCACCGCGATCGGGATCCGCCCGCGCAGGCCGGCCACCAGCGCACGGGCACCGGGCAGCGCGTCGGCGCCGGCCTTCAGCTCGACGGCCACGAGGTCGTGCAGGCGCCGCGCGAGCTCCGGACCCTCGCCCGGTCTGTCGAAATAGCCGGCCATGGCCGTCCCGGCGTCCTCGAGGGTACGGCCGATGACGATCTGCTTCCGGTCGGGGCCGAAGCCGTGCCCGTGCTCGGCGAAGATCGCCGTTTCGGCGCGTGTCCAGCAGGTCTCGGTGTCGACAAGCAGGCCGTCGCAGTCGAAAACCACGGCGTCGACGGTCGGGGGCAGCTCCACGCCGCCGAATCTACGGCCAGAGCAGCTCACGCGCCCACCCGGAATCGGTGCGCGTGTAGCGCAGCCGAGTGTGCTTGCGCTGCCTGTCGGCCGCGTCCACCGCGGCGATGAGCCAGTCGACGAACAGCATGCCGGGCCGGTCCGGCGCGGTGGACGGGTCGAAGACGGGCAGGCCCCGCAGGTGTCCCCTGGTGCCGATCACCCCGCGACGCTAAACCCGAACCTCGGCGTACGGGTCAAGCCTTTGCGCCAGCTGGCGAGCGCGGCGAGGGCGGCCCGCCGGCCGACGGCGGCGCCCAGCTCGTCCGTGTTGCGGAAGTGCACGCCTTCCCAGACGCGTGCGTCGATGTTGTCCCGGGTCAGCTCCGACCATCGCCGGTAGGTCAGCGTCACGTCGGTCGCCACCACGCTGGTCAGCGAGAACGCGGCCCGCGGCGGCCCGGCGAGCGCCTCCAGCACGGCCTGCGCCGCGCCCGCGTAGGTGGTGTGCCCCGACGGATACTCCGGGTGCGCGGGGGTGGCGATCAACGGCGTCCACGACGGGTCCGCCGCGACGGAACCGGTGCGGATCGCGGTGACCGGCCGCCAGAACAGGTGTCGGTACTTCGCCTGGTACGTGGTGATCTGCGCGTCGATCGTCGCCGCGTGGAACAGCGCGACGAGCGCGATCCGGTGCACGAGGGGGCGCCGGTCGGCAGCGTGCGAGCCGTGCGGCGCGACGGCCGTGCGCAGCGCCCCGGTGAAGCCGTTGAGCGAGGTCTGCGACCAGAATCGAGCCACCGCCAGCTGCTGCGGGGTGCGTACGGCGCTGTCCAGGGCGCCCACCGCCCGCGACTCCGCGAGATCGCGCAGGTAGACGGCGCTGCCCAGGGCCGGCGGCGGCCCCGGCTGCAGCGGCTCCACGCTACGCACCAGGAACGGCCGGCCGTCGCCCTGCCCCGCCTGAACCGCCGCGGCGAACGCGGGCGGCGTCGGCTGCCACACGCCGGGCGCGGCCGCGGGCGGCGTGAACGGCCGGTTGACCGAGGCCAGGTCGAGGCCGTCGCCGGCCCGCTCGGCGAGAACCGCGCGGGCCGCGTCGGCGCCGGCGGCGACGGCCCAGTCCGCGCGCCGGACGCTCAGCCGGGCCAGGGTGGCCGCGAGCGCGGCGTCCAGGGCCGGGGCGGCGGCCGGGTTGGTGCCGATGAGGGTCTGGTGGACCGCGGCGGCCAGCGCGAGCTCGGCCTCGGCGCCCGGGCGGACGGCCGCCACCGCGCGCCACGCGGCGATCCAGGCGATGGCCCAGGTGCGGCTGTTGGTCACCTGCTGGGGCCCGGTGATGACCCCGATTGTGGAAGCGTTGAGGTCGTACCACTCGAGCAGCGTGTCGGCCCGCGGCGCGGCGGCGCCGGCGGACGACGGGCTCAGCACGGCGGCGGCGCCCGCGCCGGCGACGGTCGCGAGGACGGTACGGCGAGACATGGGCTTCGATGAAAGCATGCCGTGACCGTAGTATTCATTTCCCATCGGCTCAATAGGAGGGATGGGGGCGACAACAGATCGGCGGCCCCGCCGTCAACGATCCCGACCGCCGAGCGGGACTGAGCGAGCCGCGCGGGGCTCGCTCCGGTGCCAGCCCTCGTCCGGGACGAGCCAGGGGTCGAGGTGGCGGATCACCGGCCAGCCCGGGTCGAGCAAATCCACGACGGCATCTGAGTGGTCGCCGGCGTGGTCCGGCGAGGTGCGGACCCAGATGGTCAGATGCCAGGCGCCGGCGGGTACGTGGTCACGCCATCGCGGCCCGCTGGCGATCACGATCGTGCCCGCCGCACGCGCGCGCGAGCCGTCCGCGGCGCTGGTGCAGGCATCGCCGGTGAGCCGGGCGCAAGTGCGGCCCTCGGCACGGAACCGACCGGCTAGCCGGTCGGCCACCAACGCGGCCCGGTCGCCGGCGCCGTCGACCAGGATCAACCGGCCCTCGTCCGGCAGGGCGCCGGCCAGAAGGTCCAGGACGGTCTCCCAACGGGCGCCGGCAGTCATACGGTCATGATGCAACTGCGACCCTTCTGATGCCAATACGGCCGAAGATGCTGGGAAGAAACGCGCTTCCGGCCCGCAGAATCGCGTTTACTCATTCTTGGGAAGGGTGCCGAGAACCTCGGCCTGGCCGCCGGCGACGCGGTGACCGCCCTCGTGAAGTCGACCGAGGTCGGCGTGGGCACACCCTGACGGCGCGGCCGGTGGTTCAGCGGGTGCTTTCCCGCGTCACCAGGTGGGCCGCCGGGGCCTCGTAGATCGCGGGCGCGACCCCGGCCATGGCGTCGAGCAGGGCGCGGGCCGCCAGCTCGCCGATGCGGCCCACGTCGTGGCTCATCGCCGACAGGGGTGGCACGGCCAGCTGGCAGAGGGCGGAATCGTCCCAGGCGATGACCGAGATGTCGGTGGGGACCTTCACGCCGCGCTCGCGCAGCTCGTCCAGCACGGCGAGGGCCATCACGTCGTTGTCGCAGACGATGGCTGTCGCGCCGCCGGCGACGACCGGTGCGGTGGCGGCGCGGCCCGACTCGTACGAGTAATCGCCCTCGGCATGCAGCAAGCGCACCCCGCGCGCGGTGGCCTCGGCCTCCGCGCCCTCGCGGCGAAGCTGGGTGTGCGCGAACGACATCGGGCCGCTGATGTGGCCGATCACCTCGTGGCCGCGCTCGGCCAGGAAGCGGATCGCCTCGCGGGCGAAACCGGCGTCGTCGGTCCACACCGTCGGCAGGCCCGAGGCCGTCGACGGCGCGCCGAGGACCACCGCGGGCAGGCCCAGCCGGTGCACCAGGTCGACCCGGTCGTCGCCGGGTGACAGGTCGACCAGCACCACGCCGTCGACCTGCTCGTCGGCGGCCCAGCGCTCGTACGTCTGGATCTCGGCGTCGCGGTCGGTGACCACCTTGACCAGGACCGACACCCCGGCCGGCGTGAGCACGCGCTCCAGGCCCTCGAGGAACTCGTGGTAGAACGGCTCCTCGCCGAGCACTCGCGAGGCACGCGCGAGAACGAGACCCACCCGCCGCTGCGCCTGTGTCACGGTTCCTCCGGTTCTCCTCGCCCAGGCGATACCGTACCGCCATGGCACGTCGAGAAACGCCAGCTGCCGGGCCGGGCAGTCGCGCCCTGATCGTGGATGTCGTCCGATCGGCCACCACCATCAGCCGGGTGGAGCTCGCCGAGATGACCGGCCTGACCCAGCCGTCGATCTCCAACATCGTGCGCGATCTGATCGCCGACGGCGTCATCCACGAGACCGGCTCGACCGACTCGGCCCGGGGCAAGCCCCGCAAGCTGCTCGCCATCAACCCGGCCAACCGGTTCGGGCTGGGGTTCCAGCTCGGACCGGAATCGGTCACGTGCGTGGCCATCGACCTCACCGGCGGGGTGGTCGGCCGCGAGGTCGTCCCGCTCGACGGCACCGACCTGCCGGAGCAGCTCACCGCCCGCTTCGACGACTTCACCGGCGGCCTCGACCTGCCCCGCGACCGCATCGAAGGGCTCACGATCGTGGCGCCCACCGCCCGCCCGGGTCACGAGTCGGAGGGCCCCGATCTGCTCGTGGTCCAGTCCGCCCTGGCCGACCGGTTGAAGGTGCCGGTTCTGGTGGAGAACGACGCCGCGGCCGCCGCCCTCGGCGAGTTCTGGAGCCGCCGGGTCTCCCGCGAGCAGTCCTTCGGCAGCGTCTATCTGAACTTCGGGATCGGCGCCGGCCTGGTCTTCGGCGGCGCGCTGTTCCGTGGCGCGAGCTTCGACGCGGGCGAGCTGGGCCACCTGTCCATCCAGTACGACGGGCGGCCCTGCCCCTGCGGGAACCGCGGTTGCGTGGAGCGGTACGCCTCGATGGCGGCCATCGTCGACACCGCCCGCGAGCATCCGGACCTGCCGGGCCGGCTGCGGCTCGACGGGACGGTCGCGGCGGCGTACGACGCGATCGCGCGCGCCGCAGTGAGCGGCGACGCGGCCGCCTTCGCAGTGGTCGACGAGGCGGCCCAGCGCCTCAGCGTGGCGGTGACCTCGATGGTGAACCTGCTCGACCTGGGCCGCGTCGTGCTCACCGGGCCGGCCGTCGCGGTGGCCGGGTCGATCTACGCCCGCCGGCTGCGCGCCCACCTCGCCCGGACGGCCCACGCCCGGCACCGCCACGAGGTCGTCGTCGAGCTGTCCGCGCAGCCGCGGGACGCCGCGGGGATCGGCGCCGCCGCCTTGGCGGTGCAGGCGTCGATCTCCCCCGGCCATACCGCGGCGCATTAGATCGGATACGCCCGCACGTCGTCCACGACGAGCCGACCCGTGCCGCCACCGCCGACGTAGAACGACAACTGCGTGAAGTGCCGCAGGTCAAGCGGCCCCGAAGTTGCCCAGGACGGCTGGGCGAACGCCGTGAACGGCACCCGGACGACCCCGCTCGGCGTGCCCGCCGGAAGCGTGGCCTCCCAGTACAGCCCGTTCGCGACGAACTGGATCGAGATGCTCCCTTGGGTGCTGGAACGATCCAGGCGGAGCTCGATGCCCTCCTGTCCCCAGAGGTCCATCGGGGCGAAGGTCCGGCTGACGCCCGCGTAGCCGGCCGTTCCCGCGGTCACGTCGAGTCGCATCGCGTGGCCGGCGCCCGAGGCGACCAGCGTCGGGGTGATGACGTCGCCGCCGGGGTTGCGTGGATAGGCCGCGGCGAGCGCGCTGTCGTCGGCGTACCCCTCGAAGTCGTCGATCGTCGCGGGCGCCGCCGGGCGGGCCCTCGTCTCGAAGGAAGCGAGCGGAGTCGTCGTGCTGCCGGCCGCGTTGGTGGCCCGCACACTCCAGTACCACGTGGTGCCCGGCTCGAGGCCCTGCGCGAGGGCGTAGGTCGTGCCGTTGGTGGTCGCGCTGAGCACCGGATCGCTCAGGTTCCGGTTACGGGAGACGGTGAGCGTGTAGTAGCCCGCGCCCGCGGAAGTCGCCCAGGAGAAGGACTGCGGGCCGATGACGCCGGTGGCGCCCGGGGCCGGCGCGGTCCCGGCGAACGCCGCGGGCCGGTGGGTGACCGGGGCCGGATCGGCGGCCCAGAAGGTGGCCAGGGCCAGGCCGGTCCGGGTCCGGGACGCGGGCCAGACCAGCCGCACGTGGCCGGCCGCGACGGTCGCCGAGATCGTGTACGGGCCGTTGCCGTCGACCCGCGAGCGCACCGTACGCCAGGTGGTTCCGTTGTCCGAGATCTGAACCGCCAGATCGGGACGGTGGGAAGCCACCACCTCGAACTCGGCCCGGCGGGCGCCCGGAACCGGCCAGCTCGCCCAGGCAACGCCGGCATCCGCGGGGAAGGTGCCGTCGGGACGGATGATCAGGTTGCTGGAGAGGGTCGCCGCCGGATCGGTCACGACGGTCTCTCCGGCGCCGACGAAGCGCGGCTCGGATGCCACGCCCGCCTTGCCGTCGGTGAACGGGACAACGCGATACCAGGCGTCGCCTGCGGCCGTGCGGTCCTGCCACGGAGTGTCGTCGTCGGTGAGCAAGCCACTGTGCGCCGGACGCCAGCCGCCGTACGAGGTGCGGCGCTCCACCCGGTAGCCGTCGGCGCCGGCCGCGCCCCGCCACTGCAGGACGTTGAACCCGCCCGCCTTGGTGATGGCGGTGACAAGCGGAACGCCGACCGGCCGGGTCGCCGGCCTGGCACCCAGAGCCTTGGCGTACGCCATCTGCGCCGCGCCGTCGGGGTAGTGGAACGTGAAGCCGTCGTCGTGCTGCACGTAGCCGTACCGGTCGTTGTGGCCGAACAGCGACCAGGACAGCATGCCGCTGACGTTCCGGTCGGCGATCAGCGGCTCGAAGAACGCCGGGGACGCGGACGTCGACGCGTACTCGCCGGCGATGTAGACCTTGCCCGATGCGGCGATCGTCGCCGCATCCAGCGCGACCTTCGCGGACGTCGGCGGATAGTAGTGAACGTCGACGATGTCCACGTCGGGGGCGGCCAGGGTGTCCGGATCGATGTCGAAGCGGCGGCCGGCCGCGATCAGCTGACGCGGCGCCCAGTCGGAGAACAGCTTCGCGTTGGCGTTGATCCAGTCGGGAGTCATGCCCTCAAGCTCGTTGCCCAGCTCCCATGCCATGACGGCCGGGTCGTCGATCAGCCGCTTGCCGGTGAACATGTTGACGTGGTGCATGACGTGCGAGACGTACGCCTGGTAGTCCGCGATCACGCGGGGATCGGTGTAGAAGGCGGACTCCGGCAGACCGTACGGCTTGGTGAAGTCGGCGTGCCCGCCGTGGTAGTAGGCCCAGTTGTCGGTCAGGGGCAGTACGAGACGCAGGCCGAGTTTCCCGGCGTACGCGATGGCGTAGTCGATGGTGTCGAACGCGTCGTCGTTGTAGCCGGCCTCCTTCGAGGGCAGCAAGGTCTTGGGGCTGCCCGACGACACGAGCATGTGGCTGCGCACGACGGTCATGCCCATGGCCTTGGCCGTGTCGAGCGCGTCCCGGATGCGGAAATAGGTCGGGTAGTCGACGCCGCCGACGTTCTCGTCGAGGCCAAGCCAGTACATGTTGGTCCCGGCGAAGCGGAACTGCTTCCCGTTCAGTTCGAGGTGGGAGCCGACGCGCTTCACGAAGGAATCGGGCTTCGCGGAAGCCGGCGCGCCGAGCCCGGTAGCAAGGACGGTGACGGCCAGCGCCGCACCGAAGATCCGTCTGGCATTCATCACAACACCGCCGAGAGGTTGGTGATCACCCAGGGGGCCTTGACCGACGCGGGGTCGAGGTCCAGGGGCGCGCGGACGTGGAAGACGGCGGACTCGCCGGCCAGAAGGGTGACGAAACCCTTGTCGGCGACCGCTTGGGGGTGGATGCGGTCGGGCTGGAGCAGGATGTCGCGGGCGAGGCCGACCGCCTGGACGTGGACGTCGAGGCCACCGGGGACGGTGTGCACGTCGACGGTGAGGCCCGGGTCGTCGTGCGTGAACTCGCGGTCCTCGACCGCGAACCACAAGGCGCGGACGTCGCCGAACCGGCCGACCAGCAACTCGGAGGCCGGGTCGCCGAACTCGGCCACCGCGACCGGCACCGGGATCAGCGTCACCGACCGCGCGGCCACGGTGACCCACTGGGTGACGGTGGCGAGCACCGCGCCGCCGGTGTCCTGGCGCTCGACGAGCAACGGCCCGGTCCACTCGGCAGGGTGGTCGTTGAGGACGGCCACGACCAGGCCGCCGTCGCGGGGCTGGAAGGTCAGCGCCTGCTCGGCGAACAGCTCCTTCAGCGCGTGATACAGCGGCTTGTGCCGCCCGGCGCCGTCGATGGCCGCCCACGACGTCACCGGCCACAAATCGTTGAGCTGCCACAGGATCGAGCCGCCGGTGTGCGGCCACTGCGAGCGCCAGTGCTCGACGCCGGTGCGGATCGCCCGCACCTGGTTGAGCTGGGTGAGGTAGTGCCAGGCCTCGGTGCCGGAGGGCGCGCCGAAGTGCGGGGCGAGCCCGCGGGCCAGCTTGCCGTTGCCGTCCTCGGCCTTCTGGTGGTGCAGGACGCCGGGCGAACCGGGCAGCAGCGGGTCGTCGGAGACCGCCTCGCGCAGCGTGGTCCACGCCGGCGGCGCCTGCCAGCCGAACTCGGCGACGAACCGGGGCGCCGAGTCGCGGTAGTTCAGGTAGTCCTCGCGGTTCCACACCTCCCAGGAGTGGAACGTTCCATGGGCGGGGTCGTTCGGCGGCAGGCCGGGGCGGCCCGGCCAGGGGCTGCCCGCCTGGTACGGCCGGCTGGGATCCAGCTCGGCGACGATGGCCGGCAGGGTCTCCAGGTAGTACCGGGCGCCCCAGGAATGGCCGTTCTCCCAACCCATCGCCTCGTGCAGCCACAGGTTCTCGTTGTTGCCGCTCCACGTGATGAGGCTCGGGTGCGGCGCCAGGCGGGTCACGTTCTCCCGGGCCTCGGCCACCACCTCGGAGTAGAGCGGCTCCTCCTCGGGATAGTCGGCGCAGGCGAACAGGAAGTCCTGCCACACCATCAGGCCGAGCTCGTCGCAGACCTCGTAGAACTCGCGCGCCTCGTAGATGCCGCCGCCCCACACCCGGATCAGGTTGACGCCGGCATCGGCGGCCTCGCGCAGCCGCCGCTCGTAGCGCTCCCGCTTCATCCGGGACGGGAAGATGTCGTCCGGGATCCAGTTGACGCCCTTCACCAGCACCGGCGAGCCGTTGAGATGGAAGACGAATCCGCCGCCGGCGCGGTCGAGCTCGACGGTCCGGAAGCCGGTGCGGCGCTCCCACCGGTCGAGCACCTCGTCGCCGTCGAGCAGCTCGACGGTCAGGTTGTACAGCGTCGCCTCGCCGTAGCCGCGCGGATTCCACGGCTGCACCGCGCCGGCGTCGATGACCGCGTGCTTCGTGATGACGCCACCTGGCAGGTCGAGCGTGGCTATCTCGAGCTCGTCGAGCAGCACTCGGGCGCGCAGGTCACGCTCGCGGGTGCGTTCCACGTCGACGGTCAGGTCGAGCCGGCCGGTCTTGTCCAAGGTCGCAAGTGGACGGACAGTGGCGAGCCGGGCGGTGCTCCACCCTTCGAGGCGCACCGGCCGCCAGATGCCGGCGGTCACCAGCGTCGGGCCCCAGTCCCAGCCGAACGAGCAGGCCATCTTGCGGATGAAATTGAACGGCTCCGGGTAGGCGTTGGGTCGCGGTCCGAGCTTTTCCCGTACGCGTTCCGCCTCGGCGTACGCCGACTCGAACCGCACACTGAGCCAGTTGGCGCCGTCGTCGAGCAAGGCCGTCACGTCGTACCGATAGCTGCGGTGCATGTTGCGGGTCGCGCCGAGGGTGACGCCGCCCAGCTCGATGGCCGCCACCGTGTCGAGGCCGTCGAAGACCAGGTCGACGCGCTCGTGGCCGGGCCCGTCCCACGCGAGGTCCCGGCTGTACTCCCAGTCGGTGTGCCCGACCCAGGCGACCGCCTTCTCGTTGTCGTCCAGGAAGGGGTCCGGCAGCCGGCCGTCGTTCATGAGGTCGACGTGGACACAGCCCGGCACCAGCCCCGACAGTGGGTCCACAGTGGCGCCTCGCAGATCCCAAGCGCCGCCGAGGTCCTGTGCGTGCAGCATGCGCGCGTCCTTTCTTACTTGGTCGATCCGGCGGTGACGCCGTTGTAGATGAAGCGCTGCAGCAACAGGAAGACCACGACGGTCGGAATGATGACGATCATGGTGCAGGCCGCGATCGTCTCCCATTGCGCGCCGTACGGCCCCTTGAAGCGGAACAGCGCGGTGGAGATGACGTTCAGGTTGGGCGAGCGCAGATAGAGGAACGGAATGTAGAACTCGTTATAGATGGCGATGCCCTTGATGATCACTACGGTGGCGATGGCCGGCTTCATCAGCGGCAGGATCACCTTGCGGTACACGGTGAACCGGGACGCGCCGTCGATCACCGCGGCCTCGTCGAGGCTGCGCGGGATGGACTGGATGAACTGGATGAAGATGTAGATGGACACGATGTCGGTGCCCATGAACAGCACGATCGCCGACCCGAGCGTGTCCACCAGGCCCATGGATTTGACGATCTGATAGGTCGCCACCTGCGTGGTCACACCCGGCACGAGCGCCGCCACCAGGAACAGCCCCAGGACGAGGCGCTTGAAGGGAAAGGAAAAGCGGCTTATCGCGTACGCGGCGAGCGTGCCCACCGCAACGGTGCCGGCCAGCGACACGGCCAGGATGATCGTGGTGTTCACGAAGCCGCGAAGCATATGACCGTTGGTCCACGCCGTCGCGAAGTTGTGGAAGTTGAACCAGTTCTCCGGCGGGGTGAGCGGCCCGGTGCTGCCGTACTCGGTGTGGGTCTTGAAGGAGGCGAACAGCACCACCACCAGCGGGACGAGCACAACCAGCGACGCGAGCACCAGCGAGGAGTACTTCCCGAACTTGCTCATGAGAGCGTCACCTCCTCGTCCGGCACGAGCCGGCGCTGGATCCACGTGACGAGCAGGACGATCAGCAGCAGGACCACCGCCATCGCCGAGGCGAGCCCGATCTTCCGGAACTGGAAAGCGGTCTGGTACGCCTGGATGACGAAGGTGGCGGTGCCGTTCGCGCCGCCGGTCATGATGAACGGGATCTCGAAGGCGGACAGGCTGCCGGAGATCGCGAGGATGAACGAGAGGCTGATGATCCGCCGGATGCCGGGCGCGATGATGTGCCGGAACTGGTGCCAGCGGTTCGCGCCGTCGATCTCGGCCGCCTCGTAGATCTCGCCCGGGATGGACTGGATGGCGCCCAGGAACAGCACGAAGGTCAGCCCGGTGAACCGCCACACCGAGGTGCCGGCCAGCGAGAAGTTCGCGACGTCCGGGTCGCCCAGCCACAGCGGGGTGTGGCCGCCGAGGATCGTGTCCAGCGTGCCGCCCGGCTGGAAGAAATAGAGAAAGACGAACCCCACGGCTACGCCGTTGAGCAGGTACGGGAAGAAGAGGATGCCCTTGAACAGATTGCGGAACCGGGTGCTGAACGACAGGATCACCGCGAAGTACAGGGCGATGCCGATCTGCACGAACGAGGCCGCGAAGTAGTAGAGGCTGATCAGGAAGACCCGCCAGTACTGCTCGTCGGTGAAGACCCGGACGTAGTTGTCGACGCCGACCGGCTCCATCGTCGGCCGCAGGCCGTCCCAGCTGTGGAAGCTGTACCAGATCATGTTGCCGACCGGCACGTACGTGAAGGTGATCAGCAGGATCAGCGCCGGCGCGAGATAGAGCCAGGGACTGTGCCTCTTCTTGCGTGCCCGGTCCACCTTCGCGGCGGACCGGGCACGCTCCATGACCTGAGCGGTCACTTCATCACCTTGGATTGCGCGGTGCCCCACCGCTTGTTCAGGTCGGCGAAGTACGAGTCCTTGGTGCCCTTCGCGGCGCCGCGGGCGATGTCGACCAGCTTCTGCCGGTAGATGTTGCCGGTCAGGTCGATCTCGGACTCCTTGATGATCAGGTCCTCCTTGCCGCTGTTCGTGGTCGCGGCCGGCAGGTCGAGCAGCTCGGCGCCGGCGCTCTGGAAGTCCTGGATCACCTGCGGCATCGGCGCGCTCACCGGGGTCGGGATCGCCTGCTGGTCGGTCGCGAAGCCGGACTCGGTGACGAACCAGTCGAGCCACGCCCGCGCGGTGGCCTTGTTCTTCGAGTTCTTGCTGACCGCGGCGGAGTAGTCACCGGTGATCTGGGTGTGGAACTTGCCGCCGGTCTGGTACGGGAACGGCCAGAGCGCGATGTCGGCCGGGTCGGCGCCCGCGGTCTTCGCCGCGTCCTGCATCTGCGGCACGGCCCAGGAGCCGAGCAGCATCGCCGCCACCTTGCCGGTGGCGATCATCGGCTTGGAGTTCTCCCAGTTGGTGGTGAGCGGGTCCTTCTCGCTGAGCCCGCCGTGCACGATGTCGAAGAGCAGGCCGTCGGTGATGTACTGGACCTTGCCCGGCTGCCACGGCGTGGCGTCCTCGGGGAACGTGTTGTTGATGTCCTGCTGGTTGAGGATGCCGCGCTGGTTGTTGAACTCGCTCAGCGGCCAGCCGTCCTTGTAGTTGGTGTAGTACGGAATCGCGCCGGTCTTCTTGATCGCCTGCAGCCCGGCGAGGAACTCCTCCGGCGTCTTCGGCGGCGCGGTGATCCCGGCCTGCGCCCAGACCTTCTTGTTCACCACCAGGCCCTTGGCGATGCCGCCCAGGGAGAGGCCGTAGACCTGGCCGTCGTACGACTTCTCGTCGGTGAAGCGGTACTTCTGCTTGAGGTCGTCGAGCTTGCCCAGCGGCTCGAAGAACTGGCCGAGCTCGTCGCGCGCGACGCTGTTGGGGATCAGCAGGACGTCGCCGTAGTCGCCGCCGCTGAGCTGCGTCGTGACGTCGCCCTCGTAGTTCGTCACGCCCTGGAACTGGACGGTCGTGCCCGGGTACTTCGCCTCGAACTTCTTCGCGTACGCCGGCAGAGTCGTGTTCACCAGGTCGGTCCGGTTGGTCAGGACCGTGATGGTGCCCTTGACGTCGCCCGAGAAGTCGCCGGTCGAGCCGGCGTCGTCGCCGCCGGCCCCGCCGGTGCAGCCGGCGACCAGAGCGAGCGCCGCGGCGGCGCCGATACCGAAGAGATTCCGTCTATTGATCATGGTGGCATCCGTCCACTGGGTGTCGATTGAGGCGCCCAGCATGGGACGGAGATGACAACGGTGTCAAGGTTAGATTACTAATTTATTTTTTGCCTCGAGCGCGTCTTGCCTGGTAGACATGCCGCCATGGCACGTCGAGAAGCGCCCGCGGCCGGGCCGGGGAGTCGCGCGCTCGTCGTGGACGTCATCCGGTCGTCGGTGGCCGTCAGCCGCGTCGAGCTCGCCGAGCTGACCGGCCTCACCCAGCCGTCGATCTCGAACATCGTGCGCGACCTCATCGCGGACGGCATCATCCACGAGGTCGGCTCCATCGACTCCGTGCTGGGCCGACGGCGCAAGCTCATCGCGATCAGCGCGGCGAGCCGGTTCGGCGTCGGCTTCCACCTCGGCCCGGAGACGCTGACGTGCCTGGCGATCGACCTGACCGGCGGAGTGGTCGGCCGGGAGGCGGTGCCCCGGCGGCCGGACGAGGATCTGGGCGAGCGGTTCGAGCACTTCACGCGCGGCCTGGACCTGCCGCGCGACCGCATCGAGGGCCTGGCGATCGTCTCGCCGGGCGCCGACCTCGCGCCCGCTGACGCCGGCCCCTCGCCCGCCAAAGCCGGCCGCTCGCCCGCCAGCGCCGGCCGCTCGCCCGCCAGCGCCGGCCGCTCGCCCGCCGGCGCCGAGCCCTCGCCCGCCGGCTCCGACCTTGGCCAGGTGCGCGCCCAGCTGGAGGCCCGGCTCGGGGTGCCGGTTCTGGTGGAGAACGACTCGGCGGCCGCGGCGCTCGGCGAGTTCTGGAGCCGCCGCGTTTCCCGCGAGCAGGCGTTCGGCTGCATCTACCTGTCCACCGGCATCGGCGCCGGCTTCGTCTTCGGCGGCGCGCTGTTCCGCGGGGCGAGCTTCGGCGCCGGCGGGCTCGGCCACGTGTCCATCGACCACGACGGCCTGCCCTGCCCGTGCGGCAACCGGGGCTGCGTGCAGCAGTACGCCTCGATGCGGGCGGTCGTGGCCGCGGGCCGGGCCGACCCGGCGCTGGCCGCGCGGCTGCCACTGGACGGCAGCGAGTCGAGCGCCTACGACGCCATCGCCCGGGCCGCGGTCAACGGCGACGCGGACGCCTACCAGGTGCTCGACCGGGCGGCCGTGCGGCTGAGCACGGCCGTGACCTCCATGGTGAACCTGCTGGACCTCGGCCGTCTCGTGCTCACCGGTCCCGGCGTGGCCCGCGCCGGATCCATCTTCGCCCGCCGGCTGCGCGCCCACCTCGGCCGCGCCGCGCACTCCCGGCGCCGGCACAGCGTCGCCGTCGAGATCTCGGCCCAGCCGGGCGACGCGGCCGGCATCGGCGCCGCGGCGCTGGTGGTGCAGGCTTCCGTCGCTCCCGGGCACACTCGCGAGTTCTTAAATTATTAATGTAACTATTGACATCGGCGAAACATGGGCTTGAACATGGGCTGCGCAGGGGTCCCCCGACCCCGTCCCGAAGGAGGACACTCCCCCATGAAAGTCCCCCGATTCCCGGTCGCCGCGCTGACGGCGACGCTGGTCGCCGGCGTCGCGGTGGTCGCCGCCGTCACGATCACGAGTCCGGCGAACGCCTTCGCCGCGACGTCGAAGACCACGGTGATCAACTACCTGAAGTCGATCACCGGCAACCACATCGTCAGCGGCCAGCACAACAAGGAACCGGCCACCTCCCCCGGCCAGTACACCCAGCAGGTGCACGACATCACCGGGCAATGGCCCGGGCTCTGGGGCGGCGACATGATGTTCACCTCGAACGACATCGCCAACCGGCAGAGCGTCGTCAACCAGGCCAAGACCGAATGGGCCAACGGATCGCTGGTTGCGCTGACCTGGCACGCCTGCTCCCCCACCGTCGGCGCCACCTGCAACTTCGACGGCGGCGTCAAGACCGGCATCAGCGACGCTCAGTTCCAGCAGATCGTCACCGCCGGCACCGCGCTCAGCAACACCTGGCGCAGCCGGATGGCCGCCGTCGTGCCCTACCTCAAGCAGCTCAAGGACGCCGGCGTCCCGGTGCTCTGGCGCCCCTTCCACGAGATGAACGAGTCCTGGAACTGGTGGGGCCACCGCCCCGGCGCCAACGGCTCGCTGAAGCTGTACCAGCAGATGCGCGACTACTTCGCGAGCCAGGGCCTGGACAACCTCATCTGGGTCTGGAACGTCCAGGACAACCCGGCCGGGGGCTGGTCCAATTACTACCCCGGCAGCAACTACGTCGACGTCGTGACGCTCGACGCGTGGTACAAGAACTACCCGTCGAGCGGCGACTACTCGCAGATCCAGTCGATCGCGGGCGGCAAGCCGATCGCGATCGCCGAGATGGGCAAGGTGCCCACCGCGGCGTTGCTCGACAGTCAGCCCAAGTGGACGTACTTCATGATCTGGTCGGAGCAGCTACGCGGCAACAACAGCAACGCCGAGATCCAGACCTCGTACTTCCTGCCCCGGGTCTACAACCAGGGTGAGATCAAGTTCTAGCTTCACCAGCGGTGGCCCGGCGTTCGTCGCCGGGCCACCGGCGTCGACACGGAGGATTCCTTGACCCTCGACCACAGCTGGCTCGCGCTGCTCGACTTCGGACGCGCGTTCCCCCATCCGCTCGGCGGCGCGGCCTGGCTCCGCGCGGACGGCACGCCCGATCTCGACGCCCCGGTGTACACCTGGATCACCGCGCGGATGGCGCACGTCTACAGCCTGGGCGACCTGCTCGGCATGCCCGGCGCCGGGCCGCTGGCCGACGCGGCGCTGGCCGGCCTCACCGGGGTTCTCCACGATCGGCGCCACGGCGGCTGGCACCCCTCGGTCGGCCCCGACAGCCGGCCGGCGCCGGGAAAGTCCGCTTACGACCACGCCTTCGTGGTCCTGGCGGCCGCGTCCGCCACCCACGCGCGCCGGCCGGGCGCGCAGGCGCTGCTGTCCGAGGCGGTCGACACCTTCGTGCGGCGTTTCTGGGAGGCCGAACAGGGCATGTTCGCCGACGAGTGGGACACCGAGTGGCAGCACCGGGACGACTACCGCGGGCTGAACGCCAACATGCATGCGGTCGAGGCGATGCTGGCGGCGTTCGATGCCACCGGCCAGAAGGAATGCCTCCAGCGCGCCCTGTCCATCACCGAGCGGGCCGTCGGCTGGGGCCGGACCCACGGGTGGCGGCTGCCGGAGCACTACGACGCCCGATGGAATCCCCGGCTCGACTACCACCGCGAGCGCCCGCAGGACCCCTTCAAGCCGTACGGCGCGACGGTGGGCCACGCGCTGGAATGGTCCCGGCTCATCCTGCACGTCGAGGCGGCCCTCGGGGCGGCGGCCGAGCCGTGGCTGCTCCCCGCGGCCGAGGCCCTGTTCGGCCAGGCCGTCGCCGACGGCTGGGCGGTCGACGGAGCGCCCGGGTTCGTCTACACGACCGACTGGGACGGCGCCCCGGTGGTGCGGCAACGGATGCACTGGGTCGCCGCCGAGGCGATCGCCGCGGCCGCCGCCCTGCACACGCGCACCGGCGAGGAACGTTACGCCGTTCAGTTCAAGACCTGGTCCGCGTACGTCCGGGAGAACTTCGTGGACGAGGAACACGGCTCGTGGTGGCACGAGCTGGACACCGGCAACCGGCCGGCCACGTCGACGTGGCGCGGCAAGCCCGACCTCTACCACGCCGTGCAGGCGATGCTGATCCCGCACGTTCCCCTCACCCCCGGCCTGGCCGCGGCCTGCGCGAACGGCGGCACGGCTCCCGGCCGGGGTGGCGGCCGGGAGCCGTGAGCTCCATCAGGGCAGGGATGCCGTGTACACGTTGGTGTGGCCGTCCGTGTTGTCGTTGGAGGCCATGAAAATCTTGTGGCCGGCGACCGCGAGCGGTCCCCCGTTGTAGAACTGCGACTCGCCCATCTGGACCAGCGAGATCGGCGGGCAGAGCGCGGCGCCGCAGCCACGCAGGTTGTAGGTGAAGAACCCGGAGTCGACCGGGAAACCGGAAGCCGGGCCCTTGGCGACCAGGATCACGTCGCCGACCACCACCGGCGGGGACGCCGGGGCGAAGGCGAAGCTGGTTCCGATCCACGCCGGCTGGCATTGCGGCTTGCCGCAGCCGTCCACCGGGTAGGCGAAGACGCCGCCGATGAAGCGCAGGTCGTCGGCGTTGCCACTGGCCAGCACGTATCCGCCGGCGACGGTCGGCGATCCGTCGACGCCGGTGTCGTAGGTGAAGTAGGTGCGCAGCGGCTTGCAGACCGGGCCGCCGCAGCCGCCGGCGGCGAAGGCCATCAGGTGGAAGTCGGTGTTGGTGCCCTCGCCGAACAGCGTCGAGGAGTTGGTGAACACCGTGCCGCCGGCGACGGTCACGCCGGATCCCGGGCCGCCGATGTCGGCGGTCCAGACCGGCTTGCAGGTCGCGGCGCCGCACCCGCCGGCCCGGAAGGTCAGCAGCCGGCCGGTGAACAGCTCCGGCGAGGACAGGAAGGTGTCCACGTAGACGAAGCCGTTGCCGACGGCCGGGGTGTCCAGTGCCTCGTTGGGCAGCCCGATGCCGGTCCACAGCGGCGGGCAGGTGGCGCGTCCGCAGCCGGTGGTGCGGAAGGCGTACAGGTGGCCGCTGATGTCACCCACGTACGCGATGCCGCCGGAGGCCGTGACCGAGCCGGTGGCGCCGTCTTGCATCGTGCCGGTCCAGACCGGCTTGCACGTCGCGGCGCCGCAACCGGCCGCCGGGAACGCGAACAGCGCGTGGATGTTCGGCGATCCGACCAGGACGAAGCCGTCCGCGACCGCCACCGTGAAGTTGATGGTGCCGTCGCCGATGGATCCCCGCCAGAGCGGCTCGCACGATTCGGCGCCGCAGCCGCCGGCCGCGAACACCGACAGGTTGCCGTCCGTGCCGCCGATGTACATGCGTCCGTTCGCGACGACCGGTCCGTTGCGGTCCAGGACGGTGTCACCGACATGCGCCTTGGACGTCACCTTGAGGTTCTTGATGTTGCCGGTGTTGAAAGCGTGCTCCGCCGGGTTGGTGCCGGTGTGTTGCGCGTCGTGGCCGTACTGCGGCCAGGAGTTCACGATCGCCGCATCCGCGGCCGGCGCTCCGGCCCCGGCCACCGCCAGCAGGATCCCGGCCAGCGCGGCCGCCGATCTTCGTAGGTTCATGGGGTCCCCTCCCCGTGCCTCGTTGACGCACGTCATGGTCCGCGCGGCGCTGATGCGGCGCTGAAATCTCCCGCAAACGACGAGGCCAGCGGCGGCGTAGGGTGCGGGCATGAGCGCCTGCGACCGCTTGCGATCTCTGCACGTCCCCGGCGCCCCGCTGTTGTTGCCGAACGTGTGGGACGTGGCCACGGCGCGAGCCGTCGTCGCCGCCGGGTTTCCGGTGGTGGCGACGACCAGCAGCGGGGTGGCCGCCGCGCTCGGCTATGCCGACCATGAGGGCGCGCCGGCCGCCGAGATGTTCGCCGCCGCCGCGCGGATCGCCCGAGGGGTCGAGGCGCCGGTGACGGTCGACGCCGAGGCCGGCTACGGCATGGAGCCGGCCGAGCTGGTGGCCGCGTTGCTCTCGGCGGGGGCGGCGGGATGCAACCTCGAGGACACCGACCATTCGACCGGCCGGCTCCGCGATCTCGACGAGCAGGCAGGCCGGCTCGAGGCGGTTCGTCAGGCCGCCTCGGCGGAAGGCTACGGCCTGGTCATCAACGCCCGGGTCGACGTCTTCCGCACGGGCGTGGCGCTCGAGCTCCAGGAGGCGCTCGTTCCCGAGGCGGTGCGGCGAGCCCGTGCGTATTTCGAGGCCGGGGCCGACTGCGTCTACCCGATCGGGCTGTGGGAGCCGGACGCGCTGCGCCGCTTCGTCTCGGAGGTCCCCGGCCCGGTGAACGTCATCCGGCTGCCGCGGACGCCGCCGCTCGCCGAGCTGGCCGCCCTCGGCGTGGCCCGGGTGAGCTGGGCGGCCTCGCTGTATCGCCAGGCGATGGCCCGCTTCACCGAACAGCTCGCCACGCTTCGCGCTTGAGGCGGCCTCGCCGACCAGGGTCAGCCGGCGGGCGAGACCGTCATCACCGTCTGATCGGCGCCGGCGGCGGGCGTCGGTGCGGGGGTGTCCTCGCGGCGGCCCCTCATCACGAGCCAGGTGATCCAGCCGGCACCGATGATGAAGCCGAAGCTGATGATGCGGTAGAGGACCACGGCGGCGATCGCCGCGGACGTTTCGACGCCGCCGGTGACCAGGCCCAGGATCAGCGCGCTGTCGATGATGCCGAGCCCGCCCGGAATGATGGTCACGGTGCCGGCGGCCATGCCGGCGCAGAACGCCAGCAGCACCTGGGTGCCGTTGATTGGGTCGTCGCTGATCGCCCGCAGGCACATCCACAGGCAGACGGCGTCCAGGCCCCAGTTGAGCACCGCGAAGATCGCGGCCGCCGCGCCGCGCCCGGGGGTGAGCCGGGCGGTGCCCAGCTGCCCGACGAAGGCGCGGACCCGGTCCAGGCCCTCCGCGGGCGGGCGGCGGCGCAGCCGGTTGACCCGGGCCAGCACCGCCCGGACCGGCGGCTCCACCATCTCCGGGCGGCGGGTCACCTGCCGGACGCCGAGGACGATCAGCACGATCACCGCGACGAGGCCGGCGAGGCTGTACCACTGCGGCGTGCCGTCCGAGGCCAACGCCCCGGCGGCCGTGACTACGGCGAGCGCGGCGGTGGACAGGATGCCGGACAGGGCGATGCACCACGAGGCGACCGCCGGGGTGGCGCCGAAGCGGCGCAGTTGCTGGTAGTTGAACCGGGTGGAGAACGCCGGGCCGCCCGGCAGGGTCTCGTTGAGCGAGTGGGCGGCGTAGGCCAGGGCGACGTTGCGGCGGATCGGCACGCGGAGCCCCGCCGAGAGCAGCAGGAACTGTTGCATCCGCGCGTACGAGCCCATCGCGATCATCTCGGCCGCCACCGCCGCGGCCAGCCAGCCGGGATGCGGCGCCCGCAGTTGCGAGAACGCCGAAGCCAGCGACGGCCAGCCCAGGACCAGCTCGACCGCGAACAGGACGAGTACGGCGGTAACCGCACCACGCCGTATCCAGGCTCGGCGGGTGCTCACGGTCATGGCCTCAGAATCGGCTCGTCACGTGGCGGGCTGACGGTTTCATGTCAGATGACGTCGCGACGGCGGAAGCCGGCGAACGCGACGACGGTCAGGACCAGCGTGACCAGGGTGACCCAGCCCAGGCCGGACCAGTCGGGGCTGGTGACGGTGACGTTGGGGACGTGCCACAGCGGGCTGATGCCGAGGATCCTGGTTGATCCGTACCGCGAGGCCCCAGACGCCGGCCACCCAGCCGCCGCGGGCCGGACCGCGCCGGGGAGCGATCATGCCGAGGCCGAAGTCGCGGCGGGCGTGCAACACCAGCGCCACCGCGGCCGGCACGATCGCGAGAGCGAGCGCCGGCAGCAGCGGCCAGGGGTTGTTGCCGGTCGCGGGGCGAACCTGTTCGAGCCAGCCGAACGGGGTGAGCCACGCGGTCCAGGCGGAGGCCTCGCTGGCGCCGAAGTAGCCGCGCACGATGTAGGCGATGCCCAGGGTCGCCACCGCGATGCTGTTGGCGGTGCGCGCGTCCGAGCCGATCTGCGCCGCGATCCCGGCGACGCCGGCGAAGATCAGCCCGGAGGCGGTGAAGGTCGCCGACAGCGCGAGGGAGCTCAGCCAGCCACCGCCGCACGCGACGGTGATCAGCCAGGAGACGATGCCGAGCACGATCGAGGCGAGGGTCGCCATGATCAACGCGGCGGCCAGGCGGGTCTGCCGGCCCATCACTCCGGAGGCCAGCAACTCGGCCTGGCCGGAGTCCTCGTCGGCGCGGCTGTTGCGGACCACGATGAAGATCGCCATGAGGGCGGCGAAGAAGGCGCCGAGACCCCCGGCCCGCCAGGCGTTGAACCCGTCGGCGGTCAGCAGGTCGCGGGCCGGGCCGAAGATCAGGCTCAGCGCGGGGTTGGCGCCGAGCGTGGCCGCCAGCTCCCGCCGGTCGTCCAGGTCGGGGAACACCCACGCGTACCCGAGGACCGACGACGCCGACAACGCGCTGATCAGGACGATCCAAGGACCGATATTTCGTACGTCCTGCTTGAGCGCGGCCCGCAGCAGTGCCCGGCATCCGCCCGGAGCAGGCCCAGCAGCACCCGGATGGTGGTCGACTTGCCCGCGCCGTTCGGCCCGAGGAAGCCGTGCACCTCCCCCTCGGCGACCTGCAGATCGAGCCCGTCCAGCGCCCGGAACGACCCGAAGGACTTGACCAGCCCTTCCACCTCAACGACCGATGGGCTCACGACCCCTGCAATAAAATTCCACACCCGTAGAAGTCAACGCTTGATGAACCGGCCGACCGGGGAACCGGGCCAGCACAGTGGACAGTATGCTGCTGCGGAGCAGGACCACAGATTCCCGAGGAAGGCGGATCGATGACCAGTTCCGACCCCGACCTGCAGTCCCGGTTGAACATCGACCAGCCGCACAGCGCCCGGATCTGGAATTACCTGCTCGGCGGCAAGGACAACTTCGCCGCCGACCGCAACGCCGCCGACGCCGTGCTCGGCCAGCTGCCCGAGATCCGCGAGTTCGCCCTGGCCGGCCGCGGGTTCCTCGCCCGCGCGATCGGCTACCTGGCCGGCGAGGCCGGCATCCGGCAGTTCCTCGACCTCGGCACCGGCCTGCCCACCGCCGACAACACGCACGAGCTGGCCCAGCGCATCGCCCCCGAGTCGAAAATCGTCTATGTCGACAACGATCCGCTGGTCCTGGTCCACGCCCGCGCGCTGCTGACCAGCGATCCGGCCGGCGAGACCAGCTACATCGACGCCGACGTCCGCGACCCGGAGAAGATCCTGCACGCCGCGGCCGACCTGCTGGACTTCACCAAGCCGATCGCCGTCGTGATGATCGGCATCCTCGGCCACATCGCCGACTCCGACAACCCGGCGCGGATCCTCCGTACGATCGTCGATGCTCTGCCCTCGGGCAGTTATCTCGCGATCAACGACAGCATCACCACCCCGGCCAACGACAGCGCGGTCGAGACCGCCCAGCAGGAGGGCGCCAACTACCACCTGCGCACGGTCGAGCAGATCACCGAGTTCTTCGCCGGCCTCGACCTGGTCGAGCCGGGCGTGGTCTCGACGCCGCTCTGGCGTCCCACGGGTGAGACGCCGGAGCCGATCGCGGTGTATTGCGGGGTCGCCCGGAAGCCTTAGGGCTTGCGGCCCACGCCGCAGTAGACGTTGAGGTCCTTCGGGTCGCTGCCGGGCTCCGGGCGCCAGGTCGGCGTGGGAACGACGCCCGGGTCGACCAGCTCGAGGCCGTCGAAGAAGCCGGTCATCTGCTCGACCGTGCGCAGGTGGTAGTCGGCGCCGCTGTTGCGGGCCGTGCGCACGGCGTCGGCGGTCGCGGCGGTGATGACGCTGTCGTTGACGATCAGATAGCTGCCGGACGGCACGGCCGCGAGGAACCCGGCGACGATCTCGCCCGGGCCGGGCACGTCGTCGTCGGCGACGTTGCCCAGGACGCCGAGCATCATGACGGCGACCGGGCGGGTGAGGTCGAGAGTCTTCGCCGCCGCCTGCACGATCCGCGCGGGGTCGCGCACGTCGGCGTCGACGTAGTCGGTGACGCCGTCGCCGGTCAGCAGCGCGCGGGCGTGGGCCAGCACCAGCGGGTCGTTGTCCACGTAGACGACCCGGGCCTCCGGCGCGATCGCCTGGGCGACCTCGTGGGTGTTGCCGGCGCTGGGCAGGCCGGTGCCGAGGTCGAGAAACTGCCGGATGCCGGCCTCGCCGGCCAGGAACCCCACGACCCGGCCGAGGAACGCGCGGGACGCCCGGGCGACCTCCACGACCTCGGGATAGACCTGCTTGACCTGGTCACCGACCGCGCGATCGGCGGCGAAGTTGTCGGTGCCGCCGAGCCAGTAATTCCAGATCCGGGCGCTATGTGGCTGACCAGTGTCCAAACTCGCCGGAAGGCCGGAACCAGATCCGCTCATGGCTGTCGATGTTAGCCGATCAGGTAGCGCTGGATGGCCGGCGCGCACCGGGCGATCAGCTCGGCCCGGTCCATGGCGGCCAGCGGGCCGATCCGCACCACGTACCGGGCGATGGCGACACCGAGCAGGTGCGAACCGGCGAGAGCGGCCCGCTCGGCGCCGTCCGGCTGCCGCAGGCGCGGGGCGATCTCGGCGAGGAAGCGGGCGCCGAGCACCGCCTGAAGGCGGTCGGCGGCGCGGTCGGAGGAGATGGCCGAGCGGGCGATCGCCAGCAGCGCCTCGGCGCTGGCCGGGTCCTCCCAGAGGCGCAGGTACGCATCGACCAGGCGCTCGCCGAGGTGTTCCGGGTCGCCGCCGAGGGCCTGCGTCATCCGCTCGATGACCGCGGGCGGCATCTCCAGGGCGGCGTCGAAAAGGTCGTCCTTGCTGCCGAAGAAGTGCCGGATCAGGCCGGTGTCGACGCCGGCGGCCGCCGCGATCACCCGCAGCGAAGCCCCGTCGTAGCCCTTGCCGGCGAACTGCTCGCGAGCGGCGGCGAGGATCGCGTCGCGGGTGCCACTGTCACCGGCGCGGCTGCCGGCGGGGCGACCGGCGGGGCGGCGAGCTGCGAATTCCACAGCTGAGGACTTTACCAAGAACGTCGCGTAGTTCACCACGCGTTGACTTCTACAAGCGTGGAATTTACCGTCGAAGACGAGCTCGGCAGACGTTCCTCGGTCACTTCCGCTGACCAAGCGATGCGTACGATCGTACGCATGACCTCTGACGACCCGCTCGAAGGTGACGTGCGCTCGATGCGCGAGCGGATGCTGGCCGGCGATCTCTATCGGGGCGCCGATCCGGAGCTGGAAGCCGAGATGCGCCAGGCGATGGTGCTCACCAAGGCGTTCAACGACAGCGATCCGCGTGACCCCGACGGCCGCCGGAAGCTGCTGGAGCAGCTGCTCGGCTCGATCGGCGACGAGGTGGACATCCGCCCGCCTCTGCACGTCGACTACGGCAGCCATCTGCACGTCGGCGACCGGGTGTTCATCAACTTCGGGCTGATGGCGCTGGACGTGGCGGAGATCCGGATCGGCGACGACACGCTGATGGGGCCGAACGTGCAGTTGCTGACGCCGACCCATCCGGTCGATCCGGAGCCCCGCCGCGCCAAGTGGGAGGCGGCCCTGCCGATCACGATCGGCGACAACGTGTGGATCGGCGGCATGGCGGTGATCTGCCCCGGCGTGACCATCGGCGACAACTCGGTGATCGGGGCCGGCGCGGTCGTCACCAAGGACATCCCGGCCGACGTGGTCGCCGTGGGCAATCCGGCGCGCGCCATACGGTCCGTCCACGACCGATGATCGAGCCGCTACGCCGCGCGGCGATCACAGCTTGGCGCCGCGCATCTCGCTCCCGTGGGCGACCAGCGCATAGATCACCACGACGTCAAAGGTGATCATGATGACTCCCCAGACCGGGTAGGCCGGCATGAAGAGCATGCTGGACAGCGCGCTGACCACGGCGACCGCGACGCCGGCCACGCGGGCCCAGAGCGCGCCCACGAAGATCCCGACACTGGCGGCAAGGGCGACGACCCCGAACACGAGGTGCAGCCAGCCCCACGCCTTGTAGTCGCCGGCCACGACCAGGTCGCCCTTGCGGGCGATGTAGAAGGTGTCGTTGAAAAGGGCCACGATGCCCTGGATCACGTGGAAGGCGCCCAGCAGGAACAGCATCAACCCGCCGAACACCAGGACACCCATCCAGGGCGTTTCGGTCGCGTACTCACTCTGTCCGGACATCCCACCACCGTGCGGCATCATCCGCCGCGGACGCGCCATCCGCGGCGGATGAGGCCGACGGCTAGTAGGCGTTGTTCGCCGTGGTCAGGCGGGTCTCGCCGGCGGGCAGGGCCGGGCAGCCGGCGGCGCCCGGGTTGGTCGCGCCGGCCGGGTAGAGGTACCAGGTGGGCAGGTTCGCCGAGCTGCCGATCAGGTACGTGCCGAGATCGTTGTTGGTGAACCGGTTGTGATACGACGAGCACTGACCGCTCGCGGTGTCGACCTCTTCGAGGTAGTGCGCCGCCGGCGGCGTCGACGAGCGCAGGAAGTCGTTAGCGCCGAAGACGTTGGAGTCGAAGGTGTTGTAGTTGCTGGCGTCCCGCACCTTCACCGGGTCGCTGCTGACGCCGGTCACGTTGTTGCCGGTGAACTGGTTGGACGAGCTCTTGTGCGTGACGTAGATGGCGTGGATGTAGCTGTTCTCGCTGTTGCGCACGTTGACGAAATGGTTGTTGGCGATCCGGTTGCCGGACGACTCGGTCAGCACGATGGCGCCGTACCCGCAGCGCGGCCAGTCGGCGTCGCCGCAGAGGCCGCCGGTGTAGGCGTTGCCGAGCGAGGTGAAGACCATGCCGAAGACGGTGTTCCCGTCGAGGCCCCGCGCCGACGGCAGGCCCGGGCCCGAGGACGGGTTGTACCCGCCGCCACAGGAGCCGGCCGAGCCGTCGAGGGAGATCCCACCGGACGCGTAGTACTGCACCTGCAGGTAGTAGAACCGCAGGCCGGAGGTGCCGCCGTCGGCGAGCGGCGTGCCGGTCGCGCCGGCGCAGGCGTAGAACCAGTAACCGGCGATGTACCGGTTGGAGCCGCTGGCCCGGGCGTTCTGGAAGACCGGGCGGGCGGCGATCGACGAGCCGCCCCCGCCGATCTGGTAGTCGTCGGGCATGAACGAGATCGTGTGGCCCGGCCGGTACGCCTGCCAGGTGATCCCCTGGGTCACGTAGGTGCCGGCGTGGATCCGCACCTCGACGTCCTGGTCGGCCGGCCCGGCCGCCACCAGCGCCTCGACCCGCTCGAGGGTCTTCACCGCGGTGGCCGGGGTGGCGCCCGACGCCGCGTCGGACCCGGAGGCGTTCATGTAGATCGTCTGCGTGCCCGCCGCGGAGGCAGGCACGGCGGGGAGGACGGCGGTCAGGCAGAGGCCGGCAGCGATCGCGGCGAGCCAGGCATTCATCGTCTTCACTTCGGCAGGCTATCGCCGACCGCGGCAACCGTGGGGGCCGCCGGTCCGTTACCCTGTGCGACAGCATCGGCCGGGTCCACAAGAGAGGGAGCGCCGTCGTGGTGAACGAAGAGTGGGCTCCACCGGGCATCGACACCACGAAGCCGAGTGTCGCCCGGGTGTACGACTTCATGGTCGGCGGCAAGGACAACTACGCCATCGACCGGATGGTCGCGCAGCGCGCGCTGGAGATCATGCCCGACGCCCAGGAGGCGGGCCGCGCCTGCCGCGCCTTCCTGCGCCGGGTCGTGCACTACCTGGCGGCCGACGTCGGCATCCGGCAGTTCCTCGACCTCGGTTCCGGCCTGCCCACCGACACCAACGTGCATCAGGTGGCGCAGAGCGTGGACCCGGCGACCCGGGTCATCTACGTCGACAACGACCCGATGGTGCTCGTGCACGGCCGCGCGCTGCTCGCCAGCAACGACACCACCGCCGTCGTGCAGGCGGACATCCGCGAGCCCCAGCAGATCCTCGATCACGACGTCGTCCGCGACCAGCTGGACTTCACCGAGCCGATCGGCCTGCTGATGCTGTCGATCCTGCACCACCTGAACGACGACGAGGACCCGGGCGCCGTCGCCGCGACCCTGCGCGACGCCCTGCCCTCCGGCAGTCACCTCGCGATCATCCACTTCTGGGACCCGGCCGAGGAGCAGCCGGAGGTCGCGGCGAAAGTGGTCGACGCCGAGCGGGTGTTCAACGAGACCCTCGGCACGGGCCGCTGGCGGCGGCGCGACGAGGTCCAGGCGTACTTCGGCGATTTCGAGCTGGTCGAGCCCGGCCTGGTGCCCTTGGCGGAGTGGCGCCCCAACGACAAGGACAAGGCCGAGCAGACCGACAGCTACTACACGATGATCGGCGGCGTGGCGCGCAAGCCGTGAGGCCGGGTCAGCGCAGGGTGTCGACGTCGATGACGAAGCGGTAGCGGACGTCCGAGCTCAGCACCCGCTCGTACGCCTCGTTGACCTGGTCGGCGCCGATGACCTCGACCTCCGGGGCGATGCCGCGCTCGGCGCAGAAGTCGAGCATCTCCTGCGTCTCGGCGATGCTGCCGATGCCGGAGCCGGCGAACGAGCGACGGTTGCCGAACAGAGCCCACACCGGCACCTCGAGCGGCTGCGGCGGGGCGCCCACGCTGACCAGGGTGCCGTCCAGGCGCAGCAGGCCCAGGTGGGCGGTCATGTCGATCGGCGCGCTGACCGTGTTGATGATCAGGTCGAAGGTGTTCTTGAGCGCCTCGAAGGTGGCGGCGTCGCTGGTGGCGTAGTAGTCCCCGCCGCCGAACGCAAGGCCGTCGTCCTTCTTGCTCAGCGTCTGCGACAGCACGGTGACCTCGGCGCCCATCGCGGCCGCGATCTTGACCGCCATGTGGCCGAGACCGCCCATGCCGACCACGGCGACCTTCTTGCCGGGTCCGGCGTTCCAGTGCGCCAGCGGCGAATAGGTCGTGATGCCCGCGCAAAGCAAGGGCGCTGCTTTCTCGTACGGGATGGCCTCGGGCACCCGCAGGACGAAGTCTTCGTCGACCACGATGTGCGTCGAGTAACCACCCTGCGTGATGGTGCCGTCGCGGTCGACGCTCGCATAGGTGCCGGTGTTGCCGGCCGTGCAGTACTGCTCGTGGCCGGCCCGGCAGTTCTCGCACTCGCGGCACGAGTTGACCATGCAGCCGACGCCGACCCGGGCGCCGTTTTCAAAACGGGTGACCTCGTTGCCGACCTCGATGACCCGGCCGACGATCTCGTGACCGACCGTCTGCGGATAAGCGATCTCACCCCACTCCCCGCGCACGGTGTGGATGTCGGAGTGACAGATCCCGGCATACCGGATCTCGATGAGAACATCGCGCGGCCCCAGATCGCGCCGCTCGACCGTGGTGCGCACGAGCGGGTCGGTGGCGGAGGTGGCGGCGATGGCGTTGACTTTGAGCATGCTCTGAGCTTGCCGTGCCCGAAGCCCGCCAGGGAGTTCCTGACGAAAGGTGTACCGGCAGTACACCCCTGGTGAGCGCGGCACGCCGTACGGTCGAGCATGTGAACAGCAACCGAGCCGAGGTGCACGAGTTCCTGACCTCGCGCCGCTCCAAGATCACGCCGGAGCGGGCGGGGCTCCCGACCGCCGGGACGCGGCGGGTGCCCGGGCTGCGCCGCAGCGAGGTCGCCATGCTGGCCGGGGTGAGCGTCGAGTACTACGCCAAGCTCGAGCGCGGCCAGCTGGCCGGGGTCTCCGCCGGAGTGCTCGAGGCCATCGCCCGCGCCCTGCAGCTCGACGACGTCGAACGCGCCCACCTGATGCGCCTCGCCCAGGAGGCCAACGGCGCCGGCGCGCTGCTGAGGCCCAGCCGGCGGCCGAAGCAGTGGACCATGCGACCGAGCCTGCAGTGGTCGCTCGACGCCATCGCCGCCCCCGCCATGGTCATCAACCACCGCGCCGACCTGCTGGCCTGCAACCACCTGGGCCGGGCCATGTTCAGCGACCTGTACGCCGACCCGGCCACCCCGCCGAACTTCGCCCGCTTCACGTTCCTCGACAGCGCGGCACACCGCTTCTACCCCGACTGGAACCGCTTCGCCGACCTGACCGTGGGCAACCTGCGCACCGCGGCCGGCATCGACCCGCACGACAAGGGCCTGCACGACCTGGTCGGCGAGCTCTCCACCCGCAGCGACGACTTCCGCCGCCGCTGGGGCTCGCACAACGTGCGCATCCACGGCACCGGCACCAAGCACTTCCGGCACCACATCGTGGGTGACCTGGAGCTCGCGTACGAGACCATGGACCTCCAGGCCGAGCCGGGCCTGACCATGACCATCTACGCCGCCGAGCCGGACTCCCCGACCGCGCACGCGCTCACGCTGCTGGCCTCCTGGGCCGCCACGGTTGATCCCAGCCCCACGCCGGCCGGTCAGTGACCGCCCGCTTCGAGCTCGTGACGCCAGGCGATGTCGGTGAGACCCGGGCCGAGGTCGGGTAGCTCGGCCAGATCCTCGGGCGGCAGGTCGCGCAGCACGCCGCCGGCGGAGACTACCGCCAAAGCCAGCCGGGCCAGCCGATCGACCGACAGGGCCTGCAGGACCGCCCGGGGAACATCCGCAGCGACACTGGTCAGCCCGTGGCCGCGCAGCAGCACGACCGGGCGGTCGCCGAGCGCGGCGGTCATCTCCCGGGCCAGCGGCGCGGTGCGGATCAGGACGCCCCGGGGGTAGACCGGCACACCGCCGGCGGCCAGGTGGGCGCCGGGGATGTCGAAAGACCCGAAGATCGGTCGGATCGCCAGGCCGGCGAGGTCGGCGGCGACCACGTTCTCCGGGTGGGCGTGCACGACCGCGGCGACGTCGGGACGCCGGCGCAGCACCGCGGTGTGCAGCGGCAGCTCGTGGGGCGCGGTCCAGCCGTCGAGCTCGCCGCGGGCGCCCGGCGAGCCGTCCAGGCCGATCAGCCGGATGTCCTCGGCGGTGGTCCAGGCCAGGCCACGTTCGTGAGGGCCACGGCAGCGCACGAGCAGCCGCTCACCGTCGACGCGCAGGCTGACGTGGCCGAGGAAGCCCGGCGCGAGGTCGCGGGCGGCGAGCACCCGACAGGCGTCGGCGACGAGCTTCCGCTCAGCGGTAAAGTTGTCCATCGACGCTAGCCTATGCGTACGGTGTGGTGGTGGGCATTTCCCTCACGCTCGCGTGTGAGCGCTACGACCGCACGGAAGCCCTCCGCGACGGCCGGGTGACGCCCGCCGGCGTGCATCTCACCTACCTGCCGCAGCCGGTGGAGGAGACGTTCTTCCGGATGGCCCGGTTCCGTGAGTTCGACGCCGCCGAGATGTCGCTGGCCAGCTACGTGGTGGGCCTGACCCGGGACGCGCCGTTCGTGGGGCTGCCGGTCTTCCCCTCCCGGATGTTCCGGCACAGCGGCATCTACGTCTCGGCGGCCGCCGGCATCACCAAGCCCGAGGAACTCACCGGCCGGCGGGTCGGGGTCGCCGAGTTCCAGCTGACCGCCAACGTCTGGATCCGGGGCATTCTCGCCGACGAGCACGGCGTGCCCATCGAGTCGGTCACCTACGTCACCGGGGGGCTGCATGCGCCTGGGCGGGTCGAGAAGGTGGCCCTCGAGCTGCCGGCCGGGATTCGCGTCGAGCCGTTGCCGCCGGGGCGCACGCTCGATCAGGCCCTGGTCGCCGGCGAAATCGACGCGCTGTACTCACCCCGTACGCCGAAGAGCTTGAACTTGGGGGTTGATCGGCTCTTCGAACCGGCGCGCCCGGTCGAGGAGGACTACTACCGGCGGACGGGCATCTTCCCGATCATGCATCTGGTGGTGCTGCGGCGCGACGTGTACGAGCGCGACCGCTGGCTGGCGCGGTCGCTGCAGGACGCCTTCGAACGCGCCCGGGCGCTGTGCGTCGAGGGCATCGACGAGACCGCCGCGGCCCGGTACATGCTGCCCTGGCTGCACGACGAGGTGGCCCGCACCCGGGCGCTGCTCGGCCACGACTACTGGCCCTACGGGCTGGAACCGAACCGCCACACGCTCCAAACATTCCTGGATTACGCGTACGCCCAAGGGCTGGCGGCCCGCCGCCTGAAGCCGGAGGAGCTGTTCGCCCCGGAGACCCTGGAATCGGCAATCGTCTGAAGGGGGTGGGACATGTTTCCCGTCCACCGCACCCTGGCCGCCGTGTTGTCCGTCGTGCTGGTCACCGGCGCGGCGGCCTGCTCCCGCGACTCCGATGAGGACGACGCGGTCACGCGGCTCGACGTCGGGGTGGTGACCGTCATCGACATCGCCCCGCTCTACCTCGGCATCGAGAAGGGCTTCTTCGCCAAGCGGCAGCTGCAGGTGACGCCGAAACCCCGCCAGGGCGGCTCGCTCATCGTCGCGGCGGTGGTCTCCGGCAACCAGCACATCGGCTTCTCCAACAACACCTCGCTGCTCATCGGCGCCTCCAAGGGGCTGCCGTTGCGCATCGTCGCGGCCGGCAACCAGGCCGCCGACGGCGACTACGCGGCGATCTTCACGCGCGCGGACAGCAAGATCGGCTCACCCAAGGACCTCGTGGGCAAGACCATCGCCGTCAACAACCTCAACAACGTGGGCCCGCTGTCGATCAACGCGGCGCTGCAGGCGAGCGGCGTCGACATCACCCGCATCAAGTTCGTCGAGGTCTCCTTCCCGGAGATGGGCGCCGCGCTGGCCCAGCGGCGGGTCGACGCGGCCTGGGCGGTGGAGCCGTTCGCCAGCGCGATCAAGGCGAACGGCGGGGCGAAGGTGCTGCTGCGGCCCTATCCGCTGGTGGCGCCGCACTTCCCGGTCGCGTCCTACTTCACCAGCGAGTCGTTCGCCGCGTCCGACCCCGGCGTGGTGGACCGGTTCCGCCAGGCGATGAACGAGTCCTTGACGTACGCCCAGGGCCATCCCGACGAGGTACGCCGCATCCTGCCGACCTACATCAACCTGACGCCGGAGGTGGCCGCCCACGTCGTGCTGCCGGAGTGGAGCACCGATGTGGAGGCGCCTCTGCTGCGGCGGACCGCCGAGTTGGCGCTCAAGTACGGCTACCTGACGACGGAACCGGATGTCACCCGCCTGGTGGGCGGCTGAGTCCTACCCACTCGGCCCGTCCCCGTCCAGCCAGCCGGCGGGGACGAATCTCAGCATGATCCGGGAAGCCAAAGGCTTGGGCAGGAGTCGCAGGGTGCGGGTCAGGGTGGCGGTCGGCCAGGGGAAGGCGACGTCACGGCGGCCGGATTCCAGGCTCGGATCACGCGGGCGGCGCACTCCTCGGTGCTGATCTCGAAGGGGGCGGGGATGCCGTCGTCGTGGGTTCGGTCGGTGGCCACGAAACCCGGGTAGATGGCGAGGAACCGGATGCCGCTTCCCCGCAGCTCGGTGCGGTAGGTGTCCAGAAGGATCCGGACGGCCGCTTTGGCCGCCGAATACGGGCCCTGCATAGGGACGCCGATCAGGCCGGCGAGCGAGTTGGTATGGGCGATCAGCCCGCCCCTGCCCCGCATCCGGGCGGTCAGCGGCGCCAGATAGTTCACGGTCACGTCGTAGTTCACGCGCATGGCCGCGGTGATCTGCTCGGCGGTGGCGGTCGCCAGATGGTACTCGGGGCCGGCGCCGATGTTCAGCAGCGCGACGTCGATCGGGCCGACCTCGGCCTCGGCGGCGGCCAGCGACGCCTCGACCGCGGCCGCGTCGGTGGCGTCGACCGCGGTGACGCAGCAGCGGGCGCCGACGGCCCGGATCTGCTCGGCCAGCGTCTCCAGCCGCTCCGCGCTACGAGCGCTCACCACCAGGGCCGAGGCGCCGCGCCGGGCCGCTTGCAGGGCCACCTCGCGGCCGATGCCGGTCGAAGCTCCGGCTATCAGGACGACCTTCCCCCGCAAATGCGCCATGGGCGGAGATTAAACAGGACCGCGCAGGGCCCGGCGACGAGGACATCGACGTCATCGATACCCCCGCGACCCCCGCCCGGGTGGTACAAGTACGGGTGTGAAGCCCGGGATTGGTTCCGTCGAGGAGGCGCACGCCGGCCACCTCGAGACGATGCTGGCCTATGTGGACCGGCAGCAGCTGGATCGGCGCGAGACCTTTCACGTCTGGGAGGCCGAGCTGCCGCCGGCCGAGCGGGACGCGTTCGCTGCCCTGGCCGGCTCGGAGGCGATCCGGGCGAGCATCCTCGAGGCGTTCCCGGGGTGCACGGTCCACAATGTCGGCGACATGAACGAGGTCTACGTCTCGAACATGGGCGCCAAGGGCTCCGACCACGCCTTTCTCCAGCATCACATCGACGGGCCGTTCGCCTTCCTGCCGTTCCTGACGCTCCTGCGGTGCCTGGTCGTCATCCGGGGGAACGACCGCGTCGCGACGATCTTCGTGGCGCAGAAGCGCGGGAGCACGCTCGGCACCGGCGAGTACTGCTGGTTCGACTACAACCGGGACATCCACTACATCACCAAGAGCGGCGACGCGGACGAGTTGCTGGAAGACAGCCGCATCTGCCTGAAGGTGCACTACGCGATCGCCCCGCGGTGGCTCGCGCCCGTGCAGGGGCTCTTCGCGGGGTGGAACGCGACGTACAACCGGCGTGCGCGGCAGCTGTTCGTCGCGAGCAAGAATCCCCAGTCGGCGGTCGGCAAGTTCCTCGGCGCGGTTGTGAACGTCAGCACGTTCCTCTATCCGCTCTTCCTGCAGTACGTCGGCGTTCTGAACCTGCTCGTGCTTCTGCTGTTCTGGGGCGTGAGCTCGGGGCATCCGACCGAGCGGGTCTACGTCTTCAGCTTCGTCCACTACTTCCTTTACTTCTTCGCCTACACGTTCCGTGCGGTGGAGCCCGGCAAGTTCGCGCGCGACGCGACATTGTTCCAGCTGGTCGCCTTGGGCACGCTGTTTTTTCAGTACGGGCGGACGGGGCTCGACGTGCCGTCACTCGTCGTCGCGGTCCTCGGATTCGGGCTGTCGGGGCTCGCCTTTCTCCGGCTCGGATCGGACCGCACCTACTTCGGCGCGGAGTTCGGCGTCGTGCCGACAAGCAAAATCACGGGTTTCCCGTACGGCGTGATCCCGCACCCCATGATCGTCGGCAAGCTGATCGGGTTCGCCGGTCTGGCTCTGTCCGCGCCGTTCCGGGCGGCGTGGTGGCCCCTGCTGGTCGGCCACGTCGCCTTCTACGTGCTCGTCCTGTGCCAGGAAACGACGAAGCGGCACCTGGGCGACAGTTACCGGTTCGAGGAGACGTTCCGGGATTTCGTCCGCTTCCACCGACGTACGGGGAACGTGGTCGTCCACCTCATCACCACCGGGCTCGGCCTGCTCGGCATCTTCGGCCTCGTCGGCGCTTTCGTGCCGGCGCCCGCGGTGGCGGTGGCGTTCGCCGCGGCGATCTACGCGTTCTTCTGCGCGTACACGACACCCGACCAGACCGCGCTGATGTCGATTCTCTACACCGGCGTCGTGCTCGCCGTTTACCTCGTTCTTCCGGTGCTCGGCTGGCCGATTTCCGTGGGGCTGCTGGTCTTCGGCACGGTGGCTCAGGAGCTGTCGCACATCGTGTTCCGCGAGCGTACGTACATGAGCTCATATCAGAGCCAAAGCGGGGCGTGGGCGCAGTTCGTGTTGCACAGCCTCCTGCTCGTGCCGCTCCTCTGCCGGGCGGCCTTCTTTCCCACGGCCCTCAGAGAGCCGAGCGGGCAGCCAGCCGCGTGATGGCGTCCAGAAGCGCCCTCGGTCGTTCGAAGGCGATCGCGTGACCGGTCTCGAGCAGGATCGTCAATCGCGCATCGGAAAAGCACGCCGTCAGGGCCTGTGAGTTGTCCGGCGAGAGCACGCGATCGCCGGCCCCGGCGATCACCTCGACCGGCACGCGGACCGCGGCCAGCCGGCGATCCGTCCGATGCGACGACATCGCGATCGCCTGCAACACCGAGTTGAGGCGCGAGTAGGGCTCACTCCGCTGGATTTCCCGAAGTGGGGCGAGGAGATCGTGCGCCTGGCTCCGGCTCTTCGTCTCGTGGACGAGCAGGCGATCGCACATCGCCCACACACGAACGTTCTTCGAGATCGCGGCGGCGACGGTGAGCGGAAGCGAGCGGACGAACGCCGGCGACACCCCGGCGCGCGCCGAACTGGCCGACAGGACGAGCCCGCCGATCAGTCGCGGGTGCCGGAGGGCGAGGTGCTGCGCGACCATGCCGCCCATGGAGTCGCCGACCACGATCGCGGGCGCGTCCCCGGCGGTCTCCCGCAACACGGCGGCGGCGTCATCGGCCAGCGCCGTCAACGCGTACGGCCGCGACGAGCGCGCCGACTCCCCGGTGCCGCGATGGTCCAGGAGCACGACCCGGAACGGCAACGGCCCCACCCGCTCGAGCCAGGGAATCCAGCTGCTCCCGGACCGGCCGTAACCAGCCATCATGAGGAGCACACGGTCGCCCTCCCCGGCCGAGACCTGATACGACACCCCGTTCACCCAGTGGCGGCTCATGCCGTGAACCGCGCGACGACGAAGTAGCGGAGGGGTCCGTGCTCGACATGGCTGCCCAGCAGGTCGTCCGGCACCGCGTCGACGTGGAACGCGGAGAGGAACTTCCGCATCGCTTGTCGCGGCAGGGTGGGAAGTCCGCTCAGATCGGAGAAGTCGACAACCCACAGCTCGCCGCCGGGCGCGAGATGCCGGCGCGCGTTGGCGATCGCCCGCTCCTTGTCCATGAACATCGACAGGCAGTACGACATGAGGATGCGCTGCGGCGGCGTGCCGAGGACGGCCCCGATATCTCCGTCCTCGGCGAAGCCCGGCTCGATCCGCGCCCACGGACAGCGGCGCCGGGCGTGCGCGCGCATGACCTCGCTCGCCTCCAGCCCGCCGAGCGTCGCGCCCGGCCGCCGGCGGTGCAGCCGGGCGAGGTTGCGGCCGGTGCCCGGGCCGAGCTCCACGAGTGTCGTCCAGTCGCTCGCGAGCAGGCGCTCGAGCACGCCGTCGCGGCCGAACAGGAAGTACTTACGCGACACGTCGTACACGTGATGCGTGAGCCGGTAGTACCGATCGAGGAATGCTCGATGGGCGGCCTGCCCCTCGGACGTCATGCGCCGCCGACGACCCGGTAGACGTTGACGCGCCCGTAGAGCCGCGTACGCTCCTGCTCAGTCGCCTCCGTCGAGGCGGGCTCGACGCGCTCGTACAGATCCGCGAGGCCGGCACGTTCCACGACGCAGTCGCTTTCCACGCTCCTAGTGAGGACGAGCGCGTCGGGCCCGCCCACCCGCGCGATCCGGTGGAGGAGCTGCCGTTGCGCGTCGGCCGGGAGCCAGTCCAGCACGTCGCAGAGGGAGAAGTGGGACCATTGCCCCGGCGTCGCTTCGGCGAGCATCCGCTGCAGCGACTCGCGGTGGAAACCCACCCGCGTCGGCGCTTCGAGCGCGCGCTTATGGCTCTCGGCCCGCAGGTAGGGCGGCACCGCGTCGGGGTGGTCGTGGTTGAACTCCCCGGTCAGCCCCACCCAGACGAACCAATTCGTCTCCAGGTCGGTCTGCGCGAGCCGCTCGAAATGGGCGGTGACGACCTCCATCATGGTCGCCGCCCGGTTGGCCCGGAGGTTGCGCTGCCGCTGCTCGAAGTTGACGCCGATGCCGAGGAGGAGCAAAGGCGTGTTGACCATCGTACGGGCGGGCCACGCGCGCCGGAGCGAGGTGAGAACCGGCGACAGGCGCTCGACACGTTCGGCGGGCGGCAGCTGTTGCAGGGCTCGAAGGTAGTCGGCGTCGATCCCCAGCTTCCGCCGGAGCCACCGCTGGAACGTTCCGACCAGCCCCTCCGCGTACAGGTTGGTGCGGAAGCGGCGGTGGTTCGCGCGCCAGTAACGCCCCACCCAGTCCGGCAGCTCGGCCATCAACGGCTGGAGAGTGCGCTCCGGATCGCCGTGCCGCCCCCGGCCGAGCAGTTGATAGAACTCGTCGTAGGACGTCACTTGCCGCGTCGCCGCGACCTTGAGGGCGGCCAGCGCCAGGTGATGCGGATTGATGTCGACGGCGTCGATGCGCGCCGGATGAGCGGCCAGCAGGCCCGCCACCCCACAGCCGGCACCGCTCACCGCCAGCACTCGCGACCGGAAGTCGAGGCCCAGGACGCGGTTGTCGACCTCGGAGTCCTCGTACAGTAGGGAGAAGGCGAAGACGTGCCGGAAGGTCGCGGCGAAGGCGCGGTCAGCGGCCCGCATCTCGCACCATGCCCCGCAGCTCTCCGGAGAACCTGGTCACCCACTCGTCGATCTCCGCTCCCGACCACTGCAGGTGGCGGGGCGAGTAGTACCAGTCGAGGCGGGTCACACCCTCGACAATGGAGCATTCGAGGTAGAGCGGCGGTTGCTTCACGCCGCACTCGGGATCCCACATGTCGCCGAGCGGCGCGTCGCGCAGCGAGAAGAGGCCACTCCTGCTCCGCGTCGGCACCTCGCCCTGGAAGTTGAACCACAATGTCGGGGCCGGCGCATCGAGGATGCTCGTCTTCACGTCGGGATCGTCGTTCAGATAGGTGAGCGCGTCAAACGAAACTCCCGCCGAGGGGACGCGGGTGAGCCGCTCGCTCACCGCGGCCAGCGTCTCGGCCGGGCTCTGGGCGGAGCTGTCCTCGAAGGCGAGCGGGAAGGTGCAATGCAGGTCGCCGACCGTCCGGGAGAGATCGAGGCCGTGCACCGCCGACTGCCGCCCCGAGCTCGACAGGTTGAGCACGAGACGACCGCAGGTCCACTGGCGCTGAGCGGTCCGCACCAGCGCCGCGAGCAGCGTGGTCGCGATCGGTGCGCGTCGTTGGCCGGCGCCGTCGACCCGCGCGTTCCGGAGCGCGCGCGTCTCGTCGGGCATCAGGTAACGGCGTACGGTGGCGATGTCCTTCATCTTGGGGCCCGGATGCAGTCGCGAGTCGTAGGCGGCCGGCGGCGGCACCTCGAGCTGGGCGCGCCAGAAATCCAGATCGGCGGCCGCACCCTCGCGCGCGAAGCCGGTCATCCAGCGGGCGTACGCCTCGAACGGCGCCGATGCCCGCGCCAGATGCAGGCGCTCACCCCGCTCGTCCAGCTCGCAGAGGCGCTCCAGCTCGTCGATCAGGATGCCCATTGTGACGCCGTCCATGACGAGGTGGTTGACGGCGACGAGAAGGCGCTGCTCGGAGCCGATCTCGGCCAGCAGCAGACGCATCACCGGGCCGTTCTCGACGCTGAGCCGGCGATGCTGGTCGCTCAGCAACGGCAGAAGCTCATCGGGCTCGCGCACCGTGACCGACTCGACGGCGAAGCTGCCCTCGATG
Source organism: Actinoplanes sp. CA-142083 (assembly GCF_050942195.1). NCBI lineage: Bacteria > Bacillati > Actinomycetota > Actinomycetes > Micromonosporales > Micromonosporaceae > Actinoplanes > Actinoplanes sp. CA-142083. The sequence continues at coordinate 2,938,191 of NZ_CP192076.1, read as the reverse complement.
TCGCCGTAGTGCTGGGCGAAGCGGTCGTCGTCCCGGCGGAACCGGAGGCGCAGCGCCTCGTGCCGCGCGACCAGCGCGGATGCGGCCCGGCTCAGACGCTCCGGCGTGAGCGACCGGTGCACGTCGAGCAGGACCGCCCGGTTCCACCAGTTCCACTGTCCCAGGCGCAAGGAGTGCACCTGCGCGGCGCTGAGCGGGACCTCGCCCGTCCCTTGCCGCGCCGCCTCCGCGGGCTCGACGGGCTGACGCAAGACGAGGGCCGCCAACTCCCGCAGGGTCGCGTCGTCGGAGGCGCTCGCCGGCGACACGTACGCCCCGGTCCGATCCTCGATCCGCTTGGCCAGGTCCATCATGCCGAGCGAGTCCAGCCCGGCGTCGCGGAGCGGCACGTCAACCGGCACGTCGCCCGGGTCGGTCAGCTGCAGCACGGCCGCCACCTCGGTCTGGAGCAGCCGGAGCACGTAGCCCGAGTCCTGTGCCACCTCTCGGGTGTCCGGACGCGCCGGGTGAGAGAGCGCCGACGAGCGCAGCGAGCCGTTCGCCCAGCGCTCCCGGCACACCCCGTGCTGCAGCTTGCCGCTGGTCGTCTTGGGGAGGCTGTCCGGCTTCATCAGCAGGACCTCGTGGCACTGCACGCCGCTATGCGCGGCCACCGCGGCCCGGATCGCGGCCACCGCACGGTCGAGCGGGACGGGCTCCGCGCCCTGCAAGGCCTTCCGTCGCACCTCGGCCGCCACCACGACCCGCTCGACGCCGTCCACCCGTACGCCGAAGGCGACCGCGTTGCCCGGCCGGAGGATCGGATCGGCCGCGACCACCGCCGCCTCCAGATCCTGCGGATGAATGTTGCGCCCGCCCACGATGATCAGATCCTTGAGGCGGCCGCACACGAACACCTCGCCGTCCTCGCCGATCACCCCGAGGTCGCCGGTGCGCAGGAATCGGCGGTCGTCGTCGATCGCCAGGCGCGCGGCGAAGGTCTCCGCGTTCTCCTCGGCGGTCCGTCCCCAGTAGCCGGTCGACACGCTGGCGCTCGAGACCCAGAGCTCGCCGACGACGTGCGGCGGCCGCGGCAGGCGCGTTTCGGGATCGACGGCCAGCACCGACACGCCGAGCCCCGCGTCGGGGACGCCGCTACCCACGAGGGTCACCGTCGGAGCGCCCGGCGCGGGCGGGACGATCATGCCGCCGCGATCCAGCACGGCCCGATCGCCGTGGAGCATCGTCGGCTTGCGGCCGATCGCGCCGCAGACGAAGAGCACGGCCTCGGCCATGCCGTAGACATTGCAGAACGACTTCGGGTCGAAGCCCATCGGCGTGAGCGCGGTTTCGAAGCGATCCATCGTCGCCGCGAGCATCGGCTCGCCGCCCTGAAGCGTGGCGCGCAGCGACGAGAGGTCGAACGCGTCGCCGTCGCGCAGCCCGCGCAGCACGTACTCGTAGCCGAAGTTCGGTCCGGCGATGTGCGTGCCGCCGTACCGATCGATCGTCTCCAGCCAAAGACGAGGGGCGGCGAGGAAGGTCAGCGGGGAGAAGGCGATGCAGCGCGCGCCGGTGTACATCGCGTTGAGGATCCCGCCGGCCAGCCCCATGTCGTGGAAGAGCGGCACCCAGCCGACCAGCACCGACTCGCTGTCGACCTCGGTGTCGCGGGCGATGAGCTCGAGGTTGTGCACGAGGTTGCGGTGGCGCACGACGACGCCCTTCGGCGCCGATGTGGAGCCGGAGGTGTACTGGAGATACACGATGGCATCCGGGCCGAACGTGCTCGCCGCTCGGGCGAGCCGGGCCGCGGCCTCCGCCGGCTCCGCGCGCCTCGCACGGTTCGACAAGAGCCAGGAAAGCTTGGGCAGGCTTGCCGTCTCGCGGCCGCGCAGGCGACTCGTCACCCCGTCGCGCACCGACGCGAGCGTCATGAGCGCGCGGTACTTAGCGTGGGTGAGCGCGACGTGAGCGCCGCTGTCCTCGACGACATGCCGGAGCTTCGGCAGCTCCCGGTCGAGATGCCGCGGATCGGGGCTCGCCACCGGAACCGCGATCGCGCCGAGCAGCATGCAGCCGAAGAAGCTCGCGACGAAGTCGAGACCGTCATCGGGCGGGAAGATCAGCAGGACCGGATCACCGGGACCGACCCCGGCCGTTTGGAGGAGATCGGCCGTGCCCGCCGCGCGCCGCACGATCTCCTCGCAGTCGGCCGCGTCCACCTCCCGGCCGTGGCGATCGAGGAACGAGTAGAGGGGTGCCCGAGGAGCGACGCCGAGGCGCTCGACCATCGTGGCGAACAGGCTCGCGGTCACGCTGCGGACGGTACACCCACCATCCCAAATGGACCTTGGCGATCGGAAACGGCCGGGGCTACCGTGGGGCCCATGGCGACGCCTGCGCCGCGTGCGGCCGACTTCTCGCCCGCGGGCATCGTCGAGGCTGTTCACCGCTTTCGCGAGCCCGTTCAGATCGTGCGCGACCGGGCCGGCCACGAGCCCGCGGTCCGGCTCGGCGGGCCGCTGCCGAGCGGCGTGGATCAAGGATTTGAGCTGGTCGGCGCGCTGCCCGGCCTCTATCCCGAGTGGCTCGGCGAGCGGTCTTTCAACCAGACCCACGGCGTACGGTTTCCGTACGTGGCCGGGGAGATGGCCAATGGCATAGCGACCGTCGCCTCGGTGGTGGCGATGGCCCGCGCCCGGATGCTCGGGTTCTTCGGAGCGGCCGGGCTGGCCATGCCGGCCATCGAGCGGGCGGTCGAGGAGCTGCGCCGCAGCCTGCCCGATCAGGACAACTGGGGTGTAAACCTCATTCACTCGCCGTCGGAATCCCGACACGAGGAGCGCCTGGTCGACCTGCTCGTGCGGGCGGCGGTGCCCAAGGTCTCGGCGTCCGCCTACATGGAGCTGACCCCGGCGGTCGTCCGCTGCGCGGTCGCCGGACTGCGCCCGGACGCCACCGCCGAGGGCGGCATCGTGCGCGCCCGGCAGCTGTTCGCCAAGGTCTCCCGCCCCGAGGTCGCCGCGAAGTTCCTCTCCCCGGCGCCGCCCGAGATCCTGCGAGGACTGGCCGAGCGCGGGCAGATCACGCCGGAGGAGGCCGCCCTGGCGGCGCGGGTGCCGCTCGCCGAGGACGTGACCGTCGAGGCGGACAGCGGCGGCCACACCGACAACCGGCCGCTGGCCGTCGTGCTGCCGGTGATCAGGGCGCTGCGCGACGAGCTGGTGCGGCGAAACGGATATTCCCGCCCGATCCGGGTGGGTGCCGCCGGCGGGATGGGCGATCCGGCCGGCGTCGCGGCCGCGTTCGCCGCCGGGGCCGCGTACGTCGTGACCGGCACCATCAACCAGCTCGCGCGCGAGGCCGGGCTCTCGGAAGCGGCGAAGGGCCTGCTCGCGCAGGCCGACCTCGCCGACGTCGCGATGGCGCCCGCCGCCGACATGTTCGAGTACGGCATCAAGGTGCAGGTGCTGCGGCGCGGCACCCTGTTCGCGGCGCGCGCGAGTCAGCTCTACGAGACCTACCTGGCATATCCGTCGCTCGCCGACATTCCTGACCCCACCCGCGAGCGGATCGAGAAGGACGTCCTGCGCGCCACCTTCGAGGATTCCTGGGAGCAGACCCGCCAGTTCTGGCTCGACCGCGACCCGCGCGAGGTCGGCCGGGCCGAACGCGATCCGCACCATCGGATGGCGCTGGTCTTCCGCTCCTACCTGGGGTTGTCGAGCCGGTGGGCGATCACCGGGGAGCCGACCCGGATGGCGGACTACCAGATCTGGTGCGGCCCGGCGATCGGCGCCTTCAACCGGTGGGCCGCGGGCAGCCCGCTCGCCCGGCCCGCGCGGCGCACGGTCGTGCAGATCGCCCTGAACCTGCTCGAAGGGGCGGCCATCGTGACCCGGGCCCACCAGCTGCGGTCCTTCGGCGTCCCGGTGCCCGGGGAGGCCTTCGCCCCGCGTCCACGTCTGCTGTCCTGAGGAGAGCCATGGAACCGATCGCCGTCGTGGGGGTGGCCGCCCTCATGCCCGGGGCGCGCGACACGGCCGAGTTCTGGCGCACCATCGTCACCGGCCAGGATCTGATCACCGAGCTGCCGCCTGGCCGCTGGCCCGCCGACGGATTCTACGATCCCGACCCGGCGACGCCGGACACGACCTACAGCAACCGCGGCGCGTTCCTGCCCGAGATCGAGTTCGACGCGCTCGCCCACGGGCTGCCGCCGGCCACGCTCGCGGCCGTCGACCCCGCGCAGCTGCTGGGCCTGACGGTCGCCGACGCGCTGCTGGCCGACCTCGACCGGAACCTGGCCGGCCCGCTCGACCGGGAACGCGTCAGCGTCATCCTCGGCAGCTCCACCCTCAGCCGGGTCGGGACGATGGACGCGCGCATCCAGCGCCCGGTGTGGCTCAAGGCCCTGCTCGCTCAGGGGATCTCCGCGCCCGACGCGAGCGAGATCTGCGATGCGATCGCTGCGCAGTACACGCCGTGGCAGGAGGACTCGTTCCCCGGCCTGCTGTCGAATGTGGTGGCCGGGCGGATCGCGAACCGTCTCGACCTGCACGGCACCAACTGCACCGTGGACGCCGCCTGTGCCAGCTCGCTGGCGGCGGTGGCGGCCGGGGCGAACGAGCTGGCCCTGGGCCAGGCCGACCTGGTCGTCACCGGCGGCGTGGACGTGACGAACAACCCGCTGATGTACGTGTGCTTCAGCAAGACGCCGGCCCTCTCCCCCACCGGCGACGCGCGCCCGTTCGCCGCCGACGCGGACGGCACGATGCTCGGCGAGGGCCTGGCGATGCTGGGTCTCAAGCGGCTGGACGCCGCCGAGCGGAACGGCGACCGCGTCTACGCCGTGATCCGCGGGCTCGGCACCTCCTCGGACGGCCGGGGCGGGGCGATCTACGCGCCGATGGCCACCGGGCAGGAGAGGGCACTGCGGCGGGCGTACGAGTCCGCGGGGTACGGCCCCGACACGGTCGGCCTGGTCGAGGCGCACGGCACCGCGACCCGCGCCGGGGACGCCGCCGAGTTCGAGTCGTTGCGCCGCGTCTTCGGCGAGACGGGCCGGCCGGACACCGGATGGTGCGCGCTCGGCAGCATCAAGTCCCAGATCGGGCACACCAAGGCGGCGGCGGGCGCGGCCGGGCTCGTCAAGACGGTGCTGGCCCTGCACCAGCGGACGCTCCCCCCGACCATCAAGGTGAGCGAGCCCCACCCCGGCCTCGGCATCGACGACAGCCCGTTCTACCTGAACACGGTCGCCCGCCCGTGGACGCGGCGCTCCGACCACCCGCGGCGGGCGTCGGTCTCCAGCTTCGGCTTCGGCGGCGCCAACTTCCACGTCACCCTCGAGGAGCACCGCGACGGCAACGCCCCCGCCCGGTTCGACGCCGGCGCCGACCTCGTCGTGATCAGCGCCGACTCGCCGGCCGAGCTGGCCACGGCCACCGATTTCGACGCCGCTCAGCCGTGCCGCCTGGCGATGACCGGCCGCGACGCGCTCGACCGGGCCGTGGAGATGGCCGTGCGGCGGCCGACCGAGTCCTTCGCCCTTCCCGGCGGGGTTTTCTACGAGTACGGGCCGGTCTCGCCGGGCCGGGTGGCGTTCGTCTTCCCCGGGCAGGGTTCGCAGTACGTCGGGATGGGCGCCGAGATCGCCCAGGCCGTGCCGGCGGCCCAGGACGTGTGGGACTTCGTGGCCGGCGCCGAGCTGGCCGACGTCGTCTTTCCCCCACCGGCCTTCACCGACGACCAGCGCGCGGCGCGGGAACGGCGGCTCACCGACACACGCTGGGCGCAGCCGGCCCTCGCCGCGCACAGCCTGTCGCTGCTGGCGCTGCTTTCGTCGGTCGGGCTCGCGCCTTCCTGCGTGGCCGGGCACAGCCTCGGCGAGCTGGTCGCGCTGCACGCGGCCGGGGTCATGGACGCGGAAAGCCTGCTGCGCCTGGCGAAGCACCGGGGCGCGCTGCTCGCCGGGGTCGACGCCTCGCCGGGCGCGATGCTCGCGATCGACGCGGACGGGGACATCCCGGCGACCCCGGAGGTCTGGATCGCGAACCGGAACGCGCCCCGGCAGACGGTGGTCTCCGGGACCGTGCGGGCGATCGAGGCGCTGCAGGAGCGACTCGCCCGGGACGGTGTGGCCGCGCGCCGCCTCGCGGTTTCGGCCGCCTTCCACAGCCCGTTGATGCAGTCGGTCGAGGCGCCGATGCACGACTTCCTGTCGACGCTCTCGCTGACCGCGCCGCGGATCGACGTGTACGCCAACCACGACGCGTCCGTCTACGACAGTGAGCCGGCGGCGATCCGGCGCGCGCTCGCCCGGCACCCCGGTTCGCCGGTCATGTTCCAGGAGCAGATCGAGGCGATGTACGCCGCCGGGGTGCGGACCTTCGTCGAGGTCGGGCCCGGCGCCGTGCTCACCGGCTTGATCGGCCGGATCCTCGCCGACCGGCCACACTTGGCGGTCCCACTGGACCGCCGCGGCCGCGACGGCGTGGCCGCCTGTTACGAGGCCCTTGGCCGGCTAGCGATCCACGGCGTAGCGATGGATCTGACGAAGCTGCTGCCGAACCCGGCGCCTCAGGCCACGCGACCGCGAATGCCGGTGCGCGTGAACGGGACCGGCTACGTCGCGCCCTCCGCGACTGTCGCTGCCGCCGAGCGGCCCGTCGTCCCTCCCGCACCCATCGCTACCCCCGAGCCGACCGGCGCGCCGCCCGCGCCCATCGCCGCCCACGAGCCGACCGTCGCGCCTCCCGCCCCCGAGCGGGACTTGCCGGCACCGATCCGAGCGACCTCACCGACCCGTCTGGAGCCTTTCGCCCCGATGACCGAACCCGAGCCCTTGCGCAGCGCCGAGTGGCTGGCGGCTGTGCAGGAGATGCAGCGCCAGACCGCCGAGGCGCACACGCATTTCCAGCGCGTTCTCGCCGAATCGCACCAGGCATTCCTCCAGATGGCCGAAAGCACGTTCGCCGCCTTCGCCGGGCAGCCGCCGCCCACCCTGCCGGCCCTGCCGCCAAGCACTCCCGAGCCACCGCTCCTCCAGCCACCGCCCGTCGAGCCACCGCCCGTCGAGCCGCAGCTCCTCGCGCCGCTGCCCGTCGAGCCGCAGCTCCTCCAGCAGCCGCCCTTCCAGCCGCGCGGCCACCCGCAGCCGGTCCAGCAGCTGGACCTCCAGGCTCCGCCCCCTCAGCAGCCGGCTGCTCAACCGCCCACGGCTTCCCCAGCGGCGGTTGAGCGGGCGGGCGAACCGGTAAGTCTTGGGCTGCTGTTGTCCGTGGTGGCCGACAAGACCGGCTATCCGGTGGACATGCTCAACGGCGGCATGGATCTGGAATCCGACCTCGGGATCGACTCGATCAAGAAGGTGGAGATCTTCGCGGCGGTCCGGGAGCGCGCGGTGGGGCTGCCGGCGACCGATTCGGCGCAGATGGCTCAGCTGTTCCAGGCGCGCACGCTGGATGACGTCATGCGCGGGATCCCGAGCACTCCCGGGCTGCCTCGATTACAGGTCCAGCCGGTCGCGGCGCCCGCCTGTGGGCTGGCGCTGGCCGGTCTCCGGGACGGACCGATCGCGGTCATCGACGGGGGCAGTGCGCTCGCGCCCGCCGTGGTCGAGCAACTCCGCGCGAACGGCATCACCGCGACTGCCGAGGAAAGGCCCGCGGGCGACGCGTACGGTGTGATCCTGCTCGGCGGGCTGGCACCGGCGTCGGATGCCGGACCGGCCGCCCGGCTCGCCTTTCAGGCCGCTCGCGCGGTGGCGGACCGTTGCGGTGTCTTTGTGACCGTGCAGGACACCGGCGGCTGCTTCGGGCTCATGGACCCTGATCCGCAGCGCGCCTGGCTCGGCGGCTTCGCAGCGCTCGCCCGGACCGCCGCCCGGGAATGGCCCGCGGTCGCGGCCAAGGCGATCGACTGCCAGCGCGGCGGCCGCAGCCCGGACGACGTCGCCGCCGCCATCGTCGCCGAACTGCTCACCGGCGGGCCGACCCCCGACGTGGGCCTTCGCGCCGACGGAACGCGATGGGTCCTGACCGACACCGAAGCCCCGATCGGGACAGATCTGCGGCTCAATGCGGACTCGGTCCTCGTGGTCAGTGGCGGCGCGCGTGGTGTCACCGCTGCCGCCTTGCTCGCGCTGGCGGCTGAGTGCCGGCCACGCATGCTGCTTCTCGGGCGCACGGCACTCGTCGACGAGCCCGAGTTCGTGGCGCCGGCCCGCGACGAGCCAGCCCTCACCCGCCTGCTGGCCGAGCGGGACGGCGCCCACACGCCGGCCCAACTGACGGCCCAGGCGCGCGCCATCCTGGCCCGCCGGGAAGTGCGGGCGACGCTGGCCGGCCTCGAGCGTGCGGGGACGACCGTGCGGTACGCGGCCGTCGACGTCACCGATCGGGCCGCGCTCGACCGTGAGCTGAGCCGGACGCGACAGGAGTGGGGGCCGATCACCGCGCTCGTGCACGGGGCCGGCGTCCTCGCCGACAAGCGCATCGCCGACAAGACGGACGACCAGTTCGACCGCGTCTACGCCACCAAGGTCGCCGGGCTCGCCGCCCTGCTCGACGCGACAGCCGCCGATCCGCTGGAGCTGCTGTGCCTGTTCTCGTCGGTCGCGGCGCGCTACGGCAACCCGGGGCAGTGCGACTATGCGATGGCCAACGAGGTGCTCAACCAGGTGGCCCACGCCGAGCAGCTGAGGCGGCCGTCCTGCCGGGTGCGGGCGATCGGCTGGGGGCCCTGGGACGCGGGCATGGTCACCGCCGCGCATGCCGCGCAGTTCCGGAACCTCGGGGTCGGGCTCATCCCGCTCGAAGCGGGCGCGCGCGCCTTCGTCGCGGAGCTGAGCACGCCCGGCTACGCGGCCCAGGTGATTCTCACCGGCGGCGCCTTCGCCGAGCCGGCCCGGCCGCGATTCGCCGCCGAAGCCGTCGTCGACGCGCGCACGCACGGCTTCCTGGCCGACCACGCGCCGGCCGGTGTGCCCGTGCTTCCGCTGGCCATGGCGGTGGAGTGGTTCGCGGCCGCCGGGCACGCGCGTCACTTGAGCCACCCGACCGCGCTGGCCGATATCCGGGTTCTCCATCGGATCGAGCTCTCCGATCTGGCTACGGGCTCTCACCGCTTCACCATCGAGGTCACCCCGGCCGACGAACTGCGCCTCGGAAATCATTTCCGGGCAAGGCTCGTCGCCCCGGAACGGCCGCGAACATGGACGGCGCCGACCGAGATGGAGTCCTTCGCCGGATCGTCCGTCTACGAGTCCGCCGCGTTGTTCCACGGCCCCCGGTTCCAGGTGCTTCGGGAGGTGCGGGGGCTGTCCCGGCGTGGCGCCGAGGCGCAGGTCGTCGGAGTGCGGGCGGCGGGTTGGCCCGATGCTCCTTGGCGTACGGACCCGGCCGCGGTCGACGGCGCTCTGCAGGCCGCCGTTCTGTGGGCCGAGCACGTCACCGGTAACGCGACACTGCCCATGGGCGTCGACGCGATGTACGTCCGTCGGCCAGGGCCGGCACCCGCGACGCTGCGCTGCCTCGTGCGTGCCGTGACCGTTGCCGCCGACGAGACGCGTTGCGACATCGCGCTGCTCGACGAGGACGGTGCGGTCCGCGCCGAACTGCTCGGCGTCAGCCTGATCCGGCGCCCCGACATAGCACCGGCGGCTCGCACGTGACCGCCACTTCCGGTTCGAACACGCCCCGGGCGGCGAGGTCTCGAGGCGCCGGGCCGGGGTTCGAGCCGATCGCGATCGTCGGCCGCGGCTGCGTGCTGCCGGGAGCGCTGAGCCCGGAACAGTTCTGGACGAACATCGCGTCGGGCCGGGTCGACCTCGACGCGGTGCGGCCGGAGGACTGGCGGCTGCCGCCGGGTTCGCTCGCCGCGGGCGCGACGGCCGGTCTCGTCCGCGGCTTCACCGAGGTCTTCGATCCGGACGACTTCGCGGGCGAGGTCGCCGCCTACGACCCGGCGCTGCAATGGGTGCTGCACGCCGGCCGGGCCGCGCTGATCGAGGCCGGCGACCACGCGCACCCGGCTCGCACCGGCCTGATCCTCGGCAACCTGGGGTATCCGAGCCGGAGCCTGGCCGCGTACGCCGAACGCGTCTGGCTCGACGGTCACCCCGGCGGCCTGGACCCGCGTGGCCGCTTCTGCTCTGGGCTGTGGGCGCACACGGCGGCGAACGCCCTCGGGCTGGAAGGCGGATCGCTCGCCCTCGACGCGGCCTGCGCCTCCGCGCTCTACGCCATCAAGATCGCATGCGACCGGCTGCACGACAACACGGCCGACCTCATGCTGGCCGGCGCGGTGAGCGGCTGCGACGGGCTGATCATCGACTCCGGGTTCGCGGCGCTGGGCGCGCTGAGCCCTTCAGGACGCAGCCGGCCGTTTCACCGCGGGGCCGACGGCCTGATTCCCGCCGAGGGCGCCGCGCTGCTGGCTTTCATGCGACTGCGCGACGCGGTGGCCGCGCGTGTGCCGGTCCTCGGCGTCGTGCGCGGCATCGGCCTGTCCAACGACGGCCGCACCGGCGGATTTCTCCAGCCCGCGGAACAAGGCCAAATCCGAGCCATGCGTACGGCGTACGAAATGGCGGATTTTGGTCCGGAGACCGTGGAGCTGCTGGAATGCCACGCCACGGGCACCCCGATCGGCGACGCCGTGGAGGCGAGGTCGACCGCCCGGCACTTCGGCGAGCGGCCGGAGCCACTGCCGATCGGCTCGGCCAAGTCGAACGTAGGCCACCTGCTGACCGCCTCCGGCGCGGCCGGATTGCTCAAGCTCCTCGGCGCGATCCACCATGGCATACTCCCGACGACAGTCGGCGCCACCGACCCCATCGACGAGCTGCGCGACGGCCCCCTGCGCCTGCTGCAGGCGAACGAACCATGGCGCGGGCCGCGGCGGCGCGCGGCAATCAGCGCCTTCGGCTTCGGCGGCAACAACGCCCACCTGATCGTCGAGGCCTACGACGGCCTGCCGGCATTCACCGTCGCGGCGCCCGGTCTCCCGTCGGCAGCCCCGGCCTCGTTCCCGCCTCCTGCCTGTGCCCACGCCTCTGCCCACGCCTCTGCCGACGCCTCGGCGTCGGACGCCGTTGCTATCGTCGCGATCGGCGCTCGCGTCGGGGATGTGAACGCCGATGGGCTCCGGGACGCCCTCATGGGTGGGCGGGTGCCCGGCGCGGCGCCGGACGCCATCAAGGTCGCGCTCGATGACCTGCGTTATCCGCCGCGCGATCTCGGTGAGACGTTGGGCCAGCAGGTGCTCGCGCTGGAAGCCGCCCGCGACGCTGTCCGCGGCATCGACCTTCCGCCGGAGCGCACGTCCGTCTTCATGGGCATGGGCTGCGACCCTGAGATCGCCCGCGCAGCTACCCGCCTCCGCCTGGAGGCCGCTGGCCAGACCGGCGACGAGTTCAGCCCGGCGCTTACCGCCGCACGGGTGCTGGGCGCCATGGCGAACATCGTGGCCAACCGCATCGGCGGGCAACTCGGGCTCTCAGGGCCGGGCTTTGCGGTCAGCGCCGAGGAAGCCTCGGGGATCGCGGCGCTGGAGCTGGCGGCTCGAGCACTGCGGGCCGGGGAGATCGACGCCGCGCTCGTCGGTGCGGTCGACCTCTCCGACGAAACCGTGCACCGAGCCGCCGTCGCGCAGCTCGGCCTGGCCGGGAAACCGGCCGACGCTGCCGTCATCCTCGTGCTCAAGCGCCGGGACGACGCGCGACGCGACGGCGATCAGATCATCGCCCTGATCGACCGGGACAACGGCGATGCCCCGAACGAACGGGAAGCCGCGATCGTCTCGGAGCTGACGGCCGGTGACGCGGCCGAGCGCATCTCCAGCGGCTTTTTCGGCGCGCCGCACGCTGCTGTCGGTCTGCTCGACGTTGCGGTCGCGGCCCTCGCGCTGCGGCATCGCGCCCGGCCGCGGGCGGGAAAGCCGGCTCTGCCTCGCCTCGGCGCTACGACCGTGGACGTCGTCACGCCTGTGCTCGGCGCTTCGCCCGCTCGGATCCGTCTGCGTGCTGCCGACGCCGCGCCGTGGGTAGCGGGTCCCGTGCCACGGCTGCACCTCTACTCGGGCGCGGACCGGGCGGGAGTGCGTGCCGCCGTGTCGGCCGGCGTTGAGAGTGATGGCGGGCCGGCTCGCCTGGCTGTGCTCGCCCGCGATCCTGCCCACCTCGCCGGCCAGCTTGACGGCGCACGCGCCTGGCTCGAAGGTGAGGCGCTGCGGCCTCCGGGCGTGGCCTTTCGGGAGAGCCCGATCGGCGGGGAGACCGCGTTCGTCTATCCGATGAGCACGTCCTTCTACCGGGGCATGGGGGCCGATCTCGTGCTCGCGTTCGCTCCGGAGCTGGCGGGCGTGGACGGGGCGCCGCTGGTCTCGTGGCTCTACGACGGGCATGCGGAACCAGAGCCGCTCGACGAGATCCTTGCGGTCGGATTCCTCTCGGGGCTGCACACGCGAATCTCCCGCGAAGTGCTGGGCGTCGAACCGGATGCCGCGCTGGGCTACTCCTCCGGGGAATCGGCCGCTCTCGTCGCGCTGGGGGCCTGGACCGATGGGCCGGCCATGGCGGCCGACGCACGGGCCGACGGAGTGTTCACGCACGATCTGAGCGGCGAGCTGCGGGCGGTCCGGCGCTACTGGGAGCGCAACGGGATCGCGGGTGAGCGCTGGGCCGGCTATCTCCTTGCCGCGGACCCGGAACTGGTGCGGGCGACGCTCAAGGAGGAGCGAGGCGTGTACCTGTCGGCGGTGTGCGATCCCGGGACCTGCGTGGTGGCCGGGGAGGAGAAGGCCTGTACGGCGTTCGCCGAGCGCTTCGAGGCGGGCTCACGCATGCCGCTCCGGCTTCTGGTGGCGCACGTTCCGGAGGTGGCGGAGGTGCGCGAGCGCTGGAATTCCCTGCATCGGCGGCCCACGAGGACCGTGCCGGGAATTCGGTTCTATCGCGGGGCTACCGGGGACTGGTATCACCCGACCGCGGAGTCGGCCGCCGACGCGATCACCGAGCAGATGCTCGCGCCCGTCGACTTTCCCCACCTGATCGAGCGTGCCTGGCATGACGGCGTCCGGGTCTTCATCGAGCACGGGCCGACGGCGCAGTGCACGGGCTGGATCCGCCGCATTCTGGGCGGGCGGGAGCACGTCGCGGTGGCCTTGGACGCCGTGCCGGGGCAAGGCGTGTGGTCGGTGTCGTCGGCGGTCGCGGAGTTGGCCGCCGCGGGCGTCCCGGTGCGGCACGATGCGCTCGCGACCTATTTCGCGACGCCCACGATCGTCCCGCCCGGCCCGACGATCAGCCTGCCCAAGCGGCTCCCCGCCCCGATACCGGCCGACGAATACACGGTGATGGAGCCCGCCCCGGACCTGGCGCCAATGCCGATCGACCGTCCTTCGACGCCGCGACACGATCCAGCCGTCTCGGCCGCTATGGAATGGCGCGCTTCCATCACGGCCGCGCACCACCAATACCTGGAAATCCAGGCCGCCGCGCATGCCCGATTCCTGAGCGGTCGGGCCGCGGCCGTCTCCGCGCTCGCTCGGCCTGAGGCATCGGCGGCCAAAGGGTTCCCCGGGCCTCGGTTCGATCGAGCGCAGCTCGAACACCTTGCGTCCGGGCGGATCTCCGAGTTGTTCGGGCCCGCGTTCGCCGTTCAGGACGCTGACGTGCGGCAGACCCGGATGCCCGGTCCGCCTCTTTTGCTCGCCGATCGAGTCCTCGGGATCGACGCCGTGCAGGGCACGCTGGGTCAGGGCACATTGGGTCAGGGCACCATCTGGACCGAGACCGAGGTGCACCATGATTCGTGGTATCTCGACGCGGCGGGGCGGATGCCGGCGGGGCTGGTTGTCGAGGCGGGGCAGGCCGATCTGTTGCTGATCAGCTGGCTCGGCGCCGACCTGCACAACCGGAGCGAGCGGGTCTATCGCCTGCTCGGCAGCGACGTGACGTTCCACGGGCCGCCGCCCGGCGCTGAGCAGACGCTCCGCTTCGAGATTCGGGTTCTGCGGCATGTCGCGCACGGGTCGGTTCGGCTCTTCTTCTTCGAGTACGACTGCCATGTGGGCGACGAGTTGCTGCTGACGGTGCGCAACGGCCAGGCGGGGTTCTTCACCGACGAGGAACTCGGCCGCAGCGGAGGGGTGCTCTGGGACGCCCCGGCCGTCGCGCGATACGAAGGCGTACGGGAAAAGGCCTTTGATTTTGATGCTGTCACTGCCTTTGCCGACGGGCGCCCGGACGAGTGTTTCGGGGCTGGGTGGGAGGCGACCCGCGCGCATGTGCGGACGCCGCGCATCGGATCGGGGCGGCTGCGACTGCTTGACGAGATATCGGTCTTCGATCGGGAGCGTGGCTATCTGCGGGCCGAGACGGCCGTCGGCCCGGACGACTGGTTCTTCGACGGCCACTTCCACAACGACCCCTGCATGCCGGGCACTCTCATGTCGGAGGCCTGCTTCCAAGCCGTCTCGTTCTACCTGGCCGCCTGCGGTTACACGATCGACCGGGACGGCTGGCGGTTCGAGCCGGAGCCGGGGCGGGTCGCGCGGATGCGCTGCCGGGGACAGGTCACTCCAAAAAGCCGACAGCTGACGTACGAAGTCTTCATTTCCTCCATTTCGGATGGTCCCTTCCCGACGGCCGTCGCGGACGTGCTCGTCACCGTCGACGGCGTGAAGGCGCTGCACGTGGCCGGTTGTGCCGTGCGGCTGGTGCCGGACTGGCCGCTCGAGCACTGGCGGCATCTTGGGCCGCCCGCCGTGCAGCGAACCGCGCTGGCCGAGCCGCTGCCGGCGCTGGGCGGGCTCGCCGGACACCGCGAGACGCGGCCGGTCGCGCATCTCGGGGACCTGCCGCTCGGCTACGCGTCGCTGCTGGCGTGCGCGTGGGGCCGGCCGGCCGACGGGCTCGGGCCGATGGCCGAGGCGTTCGCCGGCGCGCGCCGCGGACCGCGCCTGCCGGGGCCGCCGTACCACTTCATGAGCAGGGTCACCGCGGTCGAGGGCCCGTACCAGGGCATGGCGGTCGGCAGCGCGGTCGTGGCGGAGTACGACGTACCGGATGAGGCCTGGTATTTCGCCGGTTCCACCATGCCGGCGGCCGCGCTGATGGAGGTCGCCCTCCAGCCTTGCGGGTGGCTGGGCTGTTACGTCGGCAGCCCGGTGCAGATCGACGCGGAGCTGCTGTTCCGCAACCTCGACGGGGAACTGCTCGTGCGGCGCGAGGTGCGGCCGGGCACCCGTGTCGTGCGGACGCGCGCCGAGCTGACGGACGTGTCCCGGGCCGCCGGAATGATCATCGAAACGTTCCGGATCGAGTGCCACGCCGATGGGGAGCCGTTGCTGAGCGGCACCGCCGTGTTCGGGTACTTCCTCACCACGGCCTTCGCGCAGCAGCCGGGCCTGCCTCCGACGCCGGCCGAGCGCGCGCGCCTGGCCGAGCCGTGCGAGAACCTCCCGGTGCTTCGCCATCCCGCCGGGCCGATGCTCTCGATGCTCGATCGGATCACCGGCTACTGGCCCGAGGGCGGGGCGGCCGGTCTCGGGCGGCTGCGGGCCGAGAAGGACGTCGACGCCGGCGACTGGTTCTTCAAGGCCCACTTCTTCCAGGACCCGGTCATGCCCGGCTCGCTCGGCGTCGAGGCGATGTGCCAGCTGCTGCAGTGGTACCTGACCGACCGGGGCATCGGTGGGCGCTTCGAGCCGGTCGCGCTCGGCGAGCCGCTGAAGTGGACCTATCGGGGCCAGGTCGTGCCGTCCGACCGCCGGATCATCGTGGAGCTGGAGATCCTCGAGATCCGCGGCCGGACGGCGTACGCCCGGGGGTGGCTCTGGGTCGACGGGCGCCGGATCTACCGTGTCGACCGGCTCGCCGCCCGGATGGCCGCCTGAGCGTTATTCGGTGCGCAGCGCCACCGCCGTGCGGGTGCGGGCGGCCCACCCCGCCGGGAGCAGGGCGCCGCCGGCCGCGATGACCAGTCCGGCCAGGGCGAGCGCGGCGACCAGGCCGGCGGCGTACACGTCAATGGTTGATTGAGGAAGACGGATGCCGGCGCCACGTGCCATGGCGGGCACGGCCCAATGGTGCAGGAGGTAACCGGCGGGAACGCCGGCGAGACCGCCGATCAGGCCGGGAATGCCGACCGACGCGACGACCATCGCGGCGGTCTGTTTCGGCGTCATCCCCACCGATTTGTGTACGCCGATGTCGTGCACCCGGTCGCGCGAGTCGAGCACGACCGCGTTGAGCACGCCGAGCCCGGCCACCGAGACCAGCAGCGCGGTGAGGAGGGCGGTCAGCGAGTCCAGGATGATCAGCGTGCCGTCGGGGCCCTCGGTGCGGGTGGCCTCGGCGTGCAGGTTCTTGCCCTGCATGGCCTGGATGTAGGCGGTGCGGTCGGCGCCGGCCACGAGCTTGACGTACCACGCGAGCATCGGCTTCGGGCCGGAGGTGCTGGCGATGTCGGTGTAGAGGTGGTTGTTGGCGCTGCCGTCGAACGCCTCGCCGACCAGGATGAGCGGTTCGTGGCCGGCGCCGGTCACCGTGTCGCCGATGTGCTTGCCGGTGGCGGTCAGGAAGGCGGTGTTGACGACCGCCTCGCCCGGGCCGGTGTACCAGCGGCCGTCGAGCATCTCGTATCCGGCCCAGCTCGCGTCGCCGCTGGTGATGGTGCCCCGGGCGGCTTCGCGCAGCCCGTCGACGGCGATGTCGGCGGGTCCGCGGCCGTAGTACTGCCCGGTTCCCTGCGCGGCGGCGATCGTGGCCTGCGGGTCCGCCTTGACGCCCGGGTCGGGCAGGACGAGCACGTCGGCGGAGCTGTCGGGTTTCTGGTCGGCGGCCTGGACGTGGCGCAGCGAGCTGGCCAGGCCGATGGCGAACGTCGCCGCCGCAGTGCCGAGCGCGATCGTCAGCAGCATGACCAGCAGCCGGGCGGGCCGGGTGAACGGCTGGGCCAGACCGAGGCTGAGCGGCCTCGGCAGGCGGGTTCGGGCGGCGAGGCGGGCGGCGACGCGGCCACGGCCGCTGTGCGGGGTGCGGCCTACGGCAAGGGCATCGACCGTACGCAAGCGGGCGGCTCGCCACGCGGCCGGCGCCGCGGTCCCGGCGATCACCAGAATCGCGGCGACGATCGCGGCGGCGTCGACCCACGGCGTGACCGACATCGGGACGGTGCCGAACAGGTCGGCGACGTCGGCGGTCAGCGGCACCGCGAGGAAGTCCCCGGCGACGATGCCGAGGACCGCGCCGATCATGCCGGGGATCAGGGCCTGCGCCATGCAGGCGCGCACCACCTGCGACGGGGTCAGCCCGAGCGCCTTCATGACGCCGATGCGGCGGGTGGCCGAGGCGACCGTGCCCGCGGTGACGTTGCCGATGACCAGGGCGGCCAGGGCCAGGCCGATCAGCCCGAACGCGCTCAGCAGCGGCACGAACAGCTGGGTGCGGTGCGCGGCGTCGTTGCGTACCTCCAGCCAGGTTTGCGTCTGCACGCCCGCGCCGAGCGCGGCCTGGTGCGTGTTCATCGCGGCCTCGGTGCCGGCGTCGGCGTACCGGTAGAGCATCTGCCACCCGGTCTGGCCGAGCGCGGCGGCCTCCCCGGGCGTCACCCAGCCCTGCGCGGTCTGGCTGAGCGACCGGGCCTCGCCGACCACCTTCAGCGTGGAGCCGTCCCGCAGCTGCAGGGTGGTTCCGGTGGGGATCCGCAGGTTCGTGCGGGCCACCACGATCTCGCCGGTGGTCTGCGCCCAGCGCCCGGACAGCAGGGTGACCTTGTCGATCGGGTCGCCGCTCGGGTCGGCCCGCCCGACGACCTTCATCGGCGGCGTCGGCGGGGTGCTCGGGTCCTCCTTGACGACGGCGGTGGCCACCAGGAACGGGCCGGTCGCCTGCCCGGCCTGCGACGCGGTGGCCGCGGCCTGCTCCTTGGTCGTCTTCGCGGCGTCGAAGACCGCGGTCAGGTGGGCGCCGTTCTGCTGGGCGAACGCGTTGGCGAACGGCGCCGAGGACGCGGCCAGCAGCAGGCCGGCGAGGACGGTCGCGGTCACCGCCATCGCCGTCGCCGCGACGATCACGATGGTGGCGACGCGGCGCCGCTGCGCCCCGCGCACCACGGTCCGGATGGCGCTCACGCCGCCACCTGCCCGTCGACAAGGCGCACGGTGCGGGTCGCCACCGTGGAGGCGAGGGTCTCGTCGTGGGTGACCAGGACGATCGTCTGGCCGTCGGCGTGCAGGTCGACCAGCAGCTTGCGCACCTCCGCGCCCGAGGCGGTGTCGAGCGCGCCGGTCGGCTCGTCCGCGAGCAGCAGCGGCGGCCGGTTCATCAGCGCCCGCGCGACCGCGACGCGCTGCCGTTCCCCGCCGGAGAGCCGGCCGGGGTACGCGTCGGCGTGCCGGTCGATGCCGAGCGTCTCCAGGAGCTCGCGGGCCCGCTGGCGGGACGGGGCGGCGGGCCGGCCGGCGATCTGCGCCGGCAGCAGGATGTTGTCGGCGACGGTCAGGTCGTCGAGCAGGTTGAAGAACTGGAAGACCAGGCCGATGGTGGCGCGGCGGTAGCGGGCGGCGGCGGCCTCGCTCAGCCGGTCCACGCGGGTGCCGCCGACCGTGACGGTGCCGTCGGTGGGGCGGTCGAGGGCGGCGATCAGGTTGAGCAGGGTCGACTTGCCGCTGCCGGACGGACCGAGCAGCGCCAGGCACTCCCCCTCGGCTACGTGCAGGCTCAGGTGGTCGAGGGCGGCCTGGTCGCCCTCGTAGCGGCGGCTCACATCTACGACGTCAATCATGGAAACGGACGCTAGGGACACCCGGGCGCACGGGTCGTCGGCCGCGAGAGGGGATTCGCGGGGCGGCGTCATCCTTGCGGCGTAGTCGGGAGATGGATGCGTGCGCTTTGCCCGGGCGGACACAATGAGCCGGTGATCGCTGTTCCCTCGCTGGCCCTGAGCCGCTTCATGAAGGCGCCGGGCCGCTTCGTGACGGCGCTGCGCCGGGAAGGCCCGCAGCCGCGGCTGACCCGGCGCAACTGGGCCTTCGACGTGCTGCTGGTCGCGGTGTTCATGCTGGCGGCGTTCAGCGGCACCGATATCACCGGGCACTTCTTCGAGACCACCAGCGACGGGGCCAGGGCAGTGCCGCTGCCGGACTTCCCCGACATGCCGCCGATTCCCCTGCCGCCGCCCGAGTATCAGCTCGTCGACCCGCAGGGCCCGGGCTGGATCGCCGTCGCCGCGATCCTCCCGCTGCTCTTCCGCCGTCGTTATCCCCTGGCGACGCTCATGGTCATCCTCGGGATCACGGTGCTGTCGCTGCACGGCGAGTCACCGGGCACCGACATCCTGCGCGTCTCGTTCTACGCCTGCGTGATCGCCGGGTACAGCGCCGCCGCGTACAGCCCCTACCGGTTGCTGGCCCTGGCCGCGCTGCCGGTCGCGGCGCTGCTGTACAGCTCGTTCCCCGATCTCGCGGTGCCGATCGTCCCGGTCGCCTCAGTGCCGTTCCTGGTGCTGCTGCCGATCGGGCTGGCCGTCAACGGCATGCGGACCTGGCGCCGGCGGGCCGACCGGCTGCGCCACGAACGGGCCGACGCGCTGCGCGACGCCACCCGCCAGGAACGCGCCCGCATCGCCCGCGAACTGCACGACATCGTCACCCACAACGTATCCATGATGGTCATCCAGGCCGGCGCCGCCCGTAAGGTCCTCGACAGCGCGCCCGAGGCCGCCCGCGACGCCCTGCTGTCGGTCGAGGAGGGCGGCCGCGCGGCGCTCGGCGAGCTCCGCGGCGTCATGGGCCTGCTGGCCGCGGCCGACGACGAGGACACCCTCACCCCGCAGCCCGGCCTGGCCCAGCTGCCGCCGCTGATCGACCGGGTCCGCGACGCCGGCATCGACGTCACCGTCACCACGAGCGGCGACAGTTACCCGTTGCCGGCCGGCCTGGAGCTCGCCGCCTACCGCGTCGTGCAGGAAGCCCTCACCAACACGGTGAAGCATGCCTCGGGCGCCCGCGCCACGGTCGACGTCGCATACTCGCCGGACGAACTGCGCATCACCGTCACCGACACCGGTGGCCGGCCGACTCCGGAAGCCGCCACCTCCACCGGGCGTGGCCTGGCCGGGCTGCGCGAGAGGCTCGCCGTCTACGGCGGCACCCTGCAGGCCACCACCCGGCTGACCGGCGGCTACCGGGTGCAGGCCCAGCTACCCTTGGAGAGCCGATGACCGAGCCGCTGAGAGTCGTGATCGCCGACGACCAGGCGCTCGTGCGCGCCGGCTTCCGGATGATCCTCACCGCCGACGGCATCGAGGTGGTGGCCGAGGCCGCGACCGGCGCCGAAGCCGTCGACGCGGTCCGGAGCACCGGCCCCGACGTGGTGCTCATGGACATCCGCATGCCGGCGATGGACGGCATCGAGGCCACCCGCCGCATCCTCGCCGCCGACGACCCGCCGCGCGTCATCATGCTGACCACGTTCGACCTGGACAACTACGTCTACGCGGCCCTCGGCCTGGGCGCCAGCGGCTTCCTGCTCAAGGACGTCACCCCCGAGTACCTGGTCGCCGCGATCCGCATCGTCCGCGACGGCGACGCCCTGCTCGCCCCGAGCATCACCCGCCGGCTCATCGAGCGCTTCGCCACGCCCGAGCCCCGGGAGACGCCCCTGCACCGCGACCTCGCCGCGCTGACACCCCGCGAACGCGAAGTCCTGACCCTGGTCGCGCAGGGCCTGAGCAACGTCGAGGTCGCCGGCCGCCTCTTCCTCTCCGAGGCGACCGTGAAGACACACGTGGCCCGGGTCCTGGCCAAGCTCGGCCTCCGCGACCGCGTCCAGGCCGTGGTCGTCGCCTACGAGACCCGGCTCATCACCCCGTCCTGACCGCCGGCGGCGCGGGAGGGGGCACGCCGATCGCCATGACCGCGGTGTCGTCGTCGAGGCCTTCCCCGAAACTGTCGAGCAGGTCGACGAAGGCGTCGATGGCCGCCGCGGCGCCGGCCGGGGCCAGGTCGGCGGCGAATCGGGCCACGGCGTCCACCCCGTAGCGCGGGTCGGCGGCCGGGCCGGCTCTGGCCCGGGCCTCGGTGACGCCGTCGGTGTAGAGCACGAGAGTGTCACCGGGCCGCAGGTCGACGATCGTGTTGGTGTAGACGGAGCCGGGGAACACGCCGACCAGCCGGCCCTTGGTGCGGTGGTACTCGGCGGTTCCGTCGGCGCGCAGCACCAGCGGATCGGGGTGCCCGCCGCTGGCGATGACCGCGCGGAAGCCGTCCGGCCGGAGGGTGAGGATGCCGAAGACCAGGGTGCAGTAGCGGGCGTCGTGCCGATACTCCTGGTAGAGGACCCGGTTGAGGTTGTGCAGGACGGCGGCGGGATCCGGGTCGTAGACGGCGGCGGCCCGCAGGGTGTACCGGGCGAGAGCGGTCACGGCGGCGGCCTCGACACCTTTGCCGCTGACGTCGCCGAGGAAGAATCCCCAGCGGCCGTCGTTCATCGGGAACAGGTCGTAGAAGTCGCCACCGACCTCGTCGGCCGAGGCCATCCGGTAATGGGCTGCGGTTTCCAGGCCCGGCGGGGTCTGCAGGACCGCCGGCAGCAAGCTGCGTTGCAGGTCGGAGACCAGGTGGCGCAGGCGGTTGCTTTCCCGCTCGGCGGCCCGGCGGGCACGCAGGAGCTCCTGCTCGTACGCCCAGCGGTCCCGGCCGTCGAAGACGATGGTGCGAACCAGTTGCGGCTGCCCGTCGCTGCCGGCCTTGACCAGCGAGCTGATCAGGACCGGGAACCTGCTGCCGTCTTTCGCTCGCAGATCCAGCGCGATGCCGCTGATCTCACCCTGCATGGTCAGCAAAGGGGCGAAATGCGTCTCGTAGTAGATACGTGCGCCTGCGGTGAGCAACGCGCCGAACCGGATACGCCCGACGATCTCGTCCCGGGTGTAGCCGAGCCAGCTCAGGAGGGTGGCGTTGACCTTGACGATCGTGCCGTCGGGCAACGCCGACAGGTTGCCGCACGGCGCGTTCTCGTACAGGTCGTCGGGGTTGTCTTCGAGCAATGCGGGTAGTCCTGCTTGTCCTGTTCAACGGCCGGTTCAGCAAGTACGGATCAAGCCCACGATATCTCAGCCAGTCGATTGACAACCTTCGTCAGCGTTGCGACGGGGTCGGCATTCCGGCGGGGGCGCCCAGGTGTATCCGTTCGACGGGGGCCGGAGGGCCAGCCCGAGATCACGCTGATCTCCGACGCGCCGTACACCCCGTCCTGACCGCGGGCGCTACCAGTCCATCCAGCCGTCCAGGGAGGGCTTGCGCATGTGCGGCGGCTCGTCGTAGTCGATCGCGGTCAGCCACTGGGCGCCCCGCATCACGCGGTAGCCGAGGTTTCCGGTCAGCTCGCGGACGACGGTGGGCATGTGCAGCGCGCCGAAGACGACGGCTACCTCCATGTCCTCGGCGGCGAACTCGCCGTCTATCTCGTGCATCACGCCCAGCAGCAGGTCCTCGCGCTTGACGTCACTGGCGTCCCGCCGGACCTCGGTGTGGTCGTGGATCTCGAGCGAGGTGGTGGCCAGCCAGTCGCGGTCGCCGGTGAGGGCCATGTGCAGGGCGAGAATCGGCGTCATGATGGTCGAGCTCATCCGCTCCTCGCGGGACATCCGGCGGTCCGGGTCGGCGTTCGGCGCCAGGTAGGCGTCGGGAAAGATGATCGGTACGCCGAGAGCGCCGTAATCGATGTCCTGGGGCACGAGGTCGCGGCTCGCCCGCTGCCGGGCCAGGCGCATCGCGTTGGCGTACGTCATCCCGGTCGAGCTGGGCCCGTCCCAGACCTCGGCGATGACGGCCTGGCAGGAGCGCAACCGCTGCCAGATCGCCCAGTAGTAGTCGGCGTGCCCCATGTGGATGGTCGGGATGACCACCCAGCGCAGGCCACCGCCGGGCCGCCGGAACACGGTGACCGACGTCCGGAAGCCCATGACGCTCAACTCGGTCAGCTGCACCTCATCAGCGTAGGAAGGTGCTGCCAGGCGGTCAGGTGGCGCGGTTCCAGCGGGCGCCGAGATCGGCCGGGGTGGGCGCGGCGCCGGGCAACGTGCCGTACGCGATGGCCTCGGATCGCAGGCCGGCGAGGTGCACGTCGAGGTAGCGCCGGCGCAGGTCGCGGATCTGGTCGTCGTCGCCGAGGCGGATGGCGGCCAGTTGCTCGAAGATCATCGGCAGGTCGGTGCTCTCGAGGTCGCCGCGGACGGCGCCGGACCGCTGGGCGCGGTGCAGGATCTCATCGCCGAGGACGCCCGCACGCACTGCGAGCTCGCGGTGCTCGGGTGTGGGCGTGAACCGGCCGGCGAGATGGACGGTCAGCGAGTGGACGTCGGCGTCGACGATGCCGCGCAGGAACTCGACGAACGACTCCCAGGGGTCGCTCACCTCCGCCGCCGCCTCCGTGATCGCGATGAAGCGGCGTAGCCCGTCGAGGCAGAGCGTCGCGAGCAGGATCTCCTTGCTGGCATAGCGCCGGTACAGCGCGCTGATCCCGACGCCCGCCGCGCGGGCGACCTCGCCGATGGGCGCGTCCGGTTCCGCGATGAAGACCGCCTTGGCGGCGGCGAGGATCGCGTCGTCGTTCCGGGCGGCCTGGGCGCGCCGCCCGCTGAGTGCCTCTGCCATGGATCAAAGGTTAGCACTTGTGCGGAACGGAGCGTTCCGCTACTCTAAACGAAGCGGAACGTTCCGTTCCGCAAGACTCGAGGAGAAGACATGACGACCTGGACGATCCTGGACCGCTCCCACACCGCCCTGCGCGACGCGACCGCCGCTCTGACCGCCGCCGACCTCGGCCGGGCCACTCCCTGCACCGAGTGGAACGTCACCCAGGTCCTTCAGCACGCGGCCGGCGACCAGCTGGCCTACGTCTCGGCGATCACCGGAAAGGGCGGTCCGACGGAGAATCCGTTCACCCCGTCCGGCACCCTGGCCGGCACTCCGGCCGAGCTGGTCGAGCCCACCCTCACCGCGTCGGCCGCCGCCTTCGCCACGGTCGACCCGGCCGGCACGACCCCGACCCCGCTCCCCCACGGCGTCCTGCCCGCCGCCACGGCCGCCGGCGCCGCCGCCCTCGACGCCGCCGTCCACGCCTGGGACATCGCGGTCGCGGCCGGTCAGCCCTCGCCGCTCGACGACGACCTCGCCGCCGAGCTGATGCCCGTGGCCCAGGCGATCGTCGAGCCGCTGCGGCAGTACGGCGCCTACGCCGTCGCGCTGGAGGCCGGCGAGAAGGACGGCGCCGCGGCGGAGCTGCTGCGCTACCTCGGCCGCGACCCGCACTGGACGCCCGCGAGCTGAGAGGCAGAAATCAGGGCCGTATCGGGGTGATCATGGATGGCTCTCGGTATGGCCGCGCGCCGACGCTGATGACCATGACAATCCGGTTCAGCGTCGTCGTCCCGTGCTACAACGAGGCGTCCTACATATCCGATGCGATCACTTCCCTGCGGAACCAGGACTTCCCCGGTCCGTACGAGATAGTCGTGGTCGACAACAACTGCACCGACGACACCGCGCAGATCGCGCGTGACCTGGGTGTCCGCGTGGTGACCGAGCCGAGCCCGGGCGTGTGCAACGCCCGGCAGGCCGGCACCGCCGCCAGCACCGGCGAGATCGTCGTCTCGGCCGACGCCGACACCACGTACGCGAAGGACTGGCTCTCCAAGATCGACCGCTCTTTCCAGGAGTCCGGGGACGTCGTGGCGGTCGTCGGCCCGTGCCGCTACCACGACGGCCCGCGGTGGGGCCGCGTCTTCGCCCGCACGCTCTTCGGCGCGGTGCACGCGGTCTATCGCGCGACCGGTCGCACCTGCTACGTCTCCGCCACCAACATCGCCTTCCGCCGGGACCGCTGGACCGGCTACGACACCACCCTGACCCAGGGCGGGGACGAGCTGGACCTGCTGCGCCGGATGCGCCGCGAGGGACGCGTGATCTACGACCACTCCAACCCGACCTACACCTCGGGCCGGCGCTTCAACCGGGGCTTCTTCTACAACGTCTTCGTCTGCCTGGTCGTCTACTACCTGTCCGCGTACCTGCTGAACCGGGTGACGGGCAGACGCGTGATCGGCTCGGCGCCGGTCTTCCGCGAGAGCCGCCTCCAGTGGTAGCGCTCTGGCTCGTCGTGCCGGTCGCGGTCACGTACGCGTTGTTCATGCTCCCGCAGTCGCAGGTGTTCGGCCGCTACGCCTATCGCGCGGCGCCCGAGGACCGCGTCGTCGCGCTGACCTTCGACGACGGGCCCAATGAGCCGTACACGTCGGAGATTGTCGATTTTCTGGAAAGCCGCGGCATCCGGGGCACGTTCTTCCAGGTGGGGCAGTGCGTGCGGCGCTATCCGGCGACGACGGACCGGATCGCCGCCGCGGGCCACGTGATCGGGAACCATTCGCTGACCCACCGCTTCACCACCTACCTGCGCCCGGGGGCCTTCCGCCGCGAGGTCGGCCAGACCCAGGACGTACTGCGCGAACGGCTGGGCCGCACCCCCGCCCTGGCCCGCACGCCGTGGCTGTGGCGCCAGCCGGCCCTGCTGCGCATGCTGCGGCGGGAGCGTCTCGAGCCGGTGGCGGGCGTCTTCGGCCATCCGCTGGAGGTCTTCCACCGGGACGGCGCCGCGATGGCCCGCCGCGCGATCGCCCGGACGAGACCGGGCACGATCCTGATCTTCCACGACGGTTTCGACGGGCGGGTCGGCGACCGCTCCCAGACCGTCCGGGCCGTCAAGCTCACCGTCGACGGGCTGCGGGAGCGCGGCTACCGGTTCGTCACCGTGGACGAGCTGCTCGGGGTGCCGGCGTACCAGGAGGCCTGATTTCCTCACGTCCGGCGCCGGCCGGCCGAAGGCAGGGCGTGAAGAGACGGGCCGCGGTGCTCCTGGCGGCGGTCGTGGCCGCGATGCCGTTGCTGGCGGCCGACGCGCCCTCGACGACGGCCGCAAGCACCGCTGCGGCACAGCCGGCGAGCACCCCGCTGAGCCGTACGCGTGGGCTCTTCATCGACCCGAAGCTGCCCGCCGCCCTCTGGGTCGCCGCACATCCCAAGGACGAGCGGGCGGCCGCCATCCGGTCCGCCATCAGTCGTCAGCCCATGGCGCACTGGTTCACCGGAACCAGCGACGCCGACGTGGGCAAGGCGGTCGCGGCCTACACCCGGTCGGCGACGGCCGCCAAGATGTTGCCGGTCCTGGTCGCCTACAACCTGCCCGGCCGCGATGCCTGCGGCGCGGAATCCGCGGGCGGGGCGGCCGACGCGGCGAGCTACCAAACGTGGATCTCCAGGTTCGCGACGGCGATCGGCGCCCGGCCGGCAATCGTCGTCCTCGAGCCGGACGCGCTCGGCGACTTCAGCTGCATGAGCCAGGCGCAGATCGCCACCCGGCTCGGGCTGCTCAACGCCGCCACCCGGGTGCTGGCCCAGAAGGCGCCCAAGGCGTGGACCTACATCGACGCCGGCCACGCCGACTGGATCAGTCCCGCGACGATGGCGAAGCGGCTCCTCTCGGCGGGCGTGGCCCAGGTGCGCGGCTTCGCGGTGAACGTCTCCAACTACATCGGCACCACCGACTCCCGGCGCTACGCGGAACGGGTCAAGGCTGCGCTGCGCCGGCCGGCCGGATACGTCATCGACACCAGCCGCAACGGCAACGGCGGCAACGGGCAGTGGTGCAACCCCGGCGGCCGCAAACTGGGCCGGCAGTCGACCGCCAACCCGGCCGCCCTCGAGCTCTGGATCACCAACCCCGGCAACTCGGACGGCAAATGCGGCATCGCGCCCACCACCGGAGCCGGCGTCTTCAGCCCGGCGCTCGCCCAGCGGCTGATCGCCGGGAAGTAGCGCTCGTCGAGAGCGTCACGGTGGTGCCCCGAACCCCGGTCTCGATGGTCAGGTCATCACAGCTCTGCTCGGCCAGCCACAGCCCGCGCCCGCTGGTCGCGTGGGTGGAGGGCCGGTGGGCCCGGTGGTCGCCGGGCAGGCCGGGGCCGTGGTCGGAGATGCGGCAGTGCAGGCGGCTCGTCGTGCGCCAGAGCTCGAGAAGACCGTGGCCACCCCCATGGCGTACGGCGTTGGTGGTGATCTCGTTGACCGCGACCACGAAGCGGTACAGCGCCAGGTCGCTCAGCCCGCTGTCGTGGGCGCTCAGCTCGATCTGGTGACGCAGCTCGACCAGGCTGCGCAGGCTGAACTCCCGGCGCAGGAGGCTCATCGCGGGTCGGAGGGCCGGGAATGCGGACGGGCGGTCAGGACGCAGGTGTCGTCGTCGGGATTGGCCCGGCGCAGCCGGCTGAGGAAGTCCTCCATGGGCTGCGCGCTGGCGGAGAGGCTGTCGAGAAGCTCGATCAGCCGGCCGAGCCCCTCCCCGACGCCGCCCGATCGGTTCTCGACGAGCCCGTCGGTGTACAGCACCAGAAGGTCGCCCCGTTTCAGCGTGCAGGAGGCGGTGGCGTAGGTGGCCTGGGGCAGGGCGCCGAGCAGCGGCCCGTACGGCCGGGCCAGCTCGGCGGTGCGGCCACGGCGGACGAGCAGCGGGGCCGGATGCCCGGCCTGAGCCCAGGTCAGGGTGCGGCTGGCCGGCTCGTAGCGGGCGACGATGCCGGTGGCCGTGGGAGCGGTCATCCAGGGTTCGGTGGTGCAGAGCAGAACGTTGAGGTGGGTCAGCAGCGTCGCGGGGTCGGAGGTCGTGGTCACGGCCAGGGCGGCGAGAGCGTGCCGCAGCCGCGCCATGGTGGTCGCGGCGTGCAGGCCGTGCCCGGCGACGTCGCCGACCGCCAGGATGATGGTGCCGTCACCGTCGGCGGCGGCGTGATACCAGTCCCCGCCGACCCGGCTGGCCTGTTCGGCCGGCAGGTACCGCACGCCCACCCGCAGCCCGGGCAGCTCGATCGGCGCCTCCGGGATCGGGATCACGATCTGCTGGAGCTGGGTGGCCACCCGGTGTTCGGCGGCCAGGCTCCGCTGGTGCTCGCGAAGCTCCTCCTGCACCTCGGCGAGCTTCATGCGGCTGGTCTCGCGCGCGGTGACGTCCTGGATGATGCCGTAGATCTTGACCGGACGGCCGTCGGTGTCGCGGATCGCGTCGACCACGGCCCGCAGCCATTTGACCTCGCCGTTGACGCGGGCGCGGGTCGTCACGTCCACGGTCTCGCCGCGGCCGAACGCCTCCGCCGCGTGCCGGCGGTGCGCCTCGTCCTCGGGCAGCCCGAGCGCCTCGGACTCCTCCCGCGGCATGGGGCCGTCGGCCGGGTCGCGCTCGTAGATCCGGTAAAGGCCCTCGGACCAGACGGTGGCGTCGGAGATCAGATCCCACTCGCCCCAGCCCAGCAGGCCGAGCCGCTCGGTCTGCGCGATCCGCTCGGCGAGCCGGGCATGCTCGTCCTGGTAGATCCACGTGTTGAGCAGGCCCTCGCCCACCGGCTGAACGTGCACCGTGAGCAGATGCTCGGTGGCGTGCCCGTCGTCGTGGTGCAGATAGCGTACGGGCGCGACGGTGCGCGCCTGGCCGTCGGCGGCGGTGTCGGCCCACGCCCGCCAGACCGGCCCGTCGACGATGCCCGGGTACACGTTGCTCACCTGGTCGCCGATCAGCTGCGCCCCGGTGCGTCCGGCCAGGTCCACCACGGACGGGCTGACGGCGGTGACGTCGTAATCGACGATCTGCCCGCCGCCGTCGCGCTGCGGGCTGACCACGATGTGCTGGCCCGGCAACGCGTCGAGCAGCTGCTGCACGGTGGCCGCCCAGTCCGGGACGCTCGCGCCGGCCGGTGCGGGCGCCGGTCGCCGGGAGCGGGGCGCGCTCCGGGGCGCCTCCGGCGTAACGGTGTCCAGGCCGGTCGACGGGATCGGCCGCCGGGTCTCGAGGGTGGCGATCACCGCGGCGGCCACGGCGCCGACGTCCGAGTCCCGCTGGG
Organism: Actinoplanes sp. CA-142083; assembly: GCF_050942195.1. Lineage (NCBI taxonomy): Bacteria > Bacillati > Actinomycetota > Actinomycetes > Micromonosporales > Micromonosporaceae > Actinoplanes > Actinoplanes sp. CA-142083. Next base: position 2,909,254 of record NZ_CP192076.1, on the reverse strand, counting down.
CCGCGAGCATCCGCAGGTGGGCGTGGGCGTCGTCGATGCAGCATCCGATCCGACCGGCCAGCAGGCCGGCCGCGCGCTCGCAGACCATCTCGGGGCTCAGCCGGGCCTGTTCGATCCGCGCGCCGAGCTCCGCCAGGCGTTGGGCGTATCCGTCGCTGCCGTCCATGTCCCGTCAGCCCGACGCGTCGCTGAGGCCGAACGGTTCCAGCAGCCCGCTGAGGCGCAGCTGGTCGAGGACCTTCGCCCGCGGGTTCTGGACCTCGAACTTCGCCGAGACCTCCTCGGCCGCCCGCATGGCATGGACCAGGACGCCGATGCCGGAGGAGTCCAGGAAGCTGACCTCGGCGACGTCGACGCGAACCGCGAGCGGACGACTGTCCGCCACCGACTCCAGGATCACGGCGGCGATCTCGCCCGCGTTGGTGAAGTCCAGCTCACCGCGCAGGACCACGGCCAGTGAGCCATCGACGTCCGCGCCGACCGAAACGGCCTGCATCGGCTTCCTCCTCGAGCGAATGCCCGTCGTGGGGGCGACCGTGTTCCCATCATGGCCCGTGCTCAAACCAACCCGAGCCGGAATCACCCGAACGCGCACGGCGCTAGGCTCTCCCCATGCGCCCGCCTCTACCGCCGTTCACCCGCGAGACCGCGACGGCCAAGGTGCAAGCCGCCGAGGACGCGTGGAACACTCGCGACCCCGCACGGGTCGCGCTCGCGTACACGGAGGACTCGGTCTGGCGAAATCGGGACGTCTTCGTCACGGGGCGCGCCGAGATCGAGGCCTTCCTCACCGCGAAATGGGACCGCGAGCTCGACTACGCCCTGCGCAAGTCACTCTGGACCTTCGAGGACAACCTCATCGCCGTACGTTTTCAGTACGAGTGCCACGACGCGGCGGGCCTATGGTGGCGCAGCTACGGCAACGAGCTGTGGGAGTTCGATGCCGAGGGCCTCATGCGCCGCCGCGAGGCCAGCATCAACGACCTGCGGATCGAGGAGTCCGACCGCCGCATCTTCGGCCCCCGCCCGGCCGGCGACCGCACCGAGCTCCCGCTGCGCTGACCTCACCCGCGCCTCCGGGCGCCGTGCTTCGGGGCGGTACGCCGCGGACGCGTCGTCATGGTCGTCAGCAGAACGCCGGTCATGACCATGAGGAAGCCGGCCATGATGAGCGGCCCCGAGCTGCTCCCCGTGACCGCCAGGACGGAGGCCGACCAGCTCGTCGTCAGCTTGACCGGAGCCGTGTGGATCCGGACCGGTCCGCCGGTCGACGCCGCGGCGGCGGTCCCGCTCGGGCGCAGGGCCGTGGCCAGGTAGCGAACCCCGCCGCCGGGGGCGAGCCCGGTGGTGAGCACGGTGATCGAGCTCCGCGCCGGCATGATCACGCCGAACGAGACGGTGCCGCGCGGCGACGCCGTGGTGGCGCCGAGCGACGTGCCGCCCGGGTAGAGGGTCATCCGCACCCGGGTCCCGGGCCGGTAGCCGGCCCCGTTGACGACGATCCTGGTACCCGGCCTCGCCACCCGGGCGCCGTTGTTCACGGCGTTCGCCGGCAGGGCCGCCGGCACGTACACCTCACCGGCCGGGCTGATCGTGGTGGCCGAGGACGCCATCGGCGAGTTGCCGCCGCTGCCGGTGGCCACCACCCGGGCCACGTACCGGACGCCGGCCGCCAGCCCGGTGACGGTGCAGGGGCTGCTCGTGACCGAGCCGCACCCGCGGACCGGGTGGTAGGGCGCGGTCACGGTGACGGTGTAGCCGCTGACTCCCGCCCCCTGCTGGACCGGCGGCTGCCAGCTCACCTTGATCGAGTTGGGGCCCGGGGTGCCGGTCACCGCGGTCGGCGCGCCCGGCGCGGTGCTGACGGTCACACCGGTCGTGGCGGACTGGGCACTCGGGCCCGCCGAGGTCACGGCGGTCACGCGTACGGTGTAGGCGCCGTTGAGGTCGGTGGCGAACTCGCACGAGGTGGCGGCGCCGTCGACGGTCTGCGCGCAGGAGCCGGTGATCCGGGCGCCGGTCGGGCCGCTCACGCCGACCTCGTATTTACGGCCGGTGCCGTTGCCCCAGGACACCTGGCCGGCCGCCCACGTCACCACGGCGCTGCGGGTGCCGGGCGCGACCTGCCGGGCGGTCAGCGAGGCGACCACGCCGGTGGGTGGTGGCGTCGTGGCGGTCGGCGGCGTCGTCGCCGGTGTTGTGGGCGGCGTCGTCGGTGGCGTCGTGGCCACCGTGACGGCGACCGCTTTGGCGAGGTTGAGGACGTCGCCGTTGGCGTCGAGGCCGGTGGCGAGCAGGGTGTGGCTGCCGGTGGGCGTGCCGTGCGGCAGCGAGACGGTGACCGAGATGTCGCCGTTCACGTCGGCGGTCGCCGTGCCCAGCGAGACCGGGTTGCTGAACAGCGACAACACGACGGTGGAGAACGGCGCGTAGCCGCTGCCGGTGATGGTGATGCTGGCGCCGGGCTCGGAGGTGCCGGTGCCGGCGGGCACCGCGTCGGAGGGCACCGCGGCGGGCGCCTTCGGCGCGCCGGTCGGCACGACATCCTCGGTGCTGCCGGCGGGCGAGGAGGTTCCGCCCGGGCCGTTCGTCACCACGCGTACGGCGTACGGGACGCCGGCGGCCACGTCGGAGATCGTGCAGGGGCTGGTCATCACGGTGCCGGCGCACGTCTTGACGGGGTAGCCGTCCGCGACCGCGCTGACCGTGTAGGAGCTGACCCCGGCGAGGCTGGTGGCCACCGCCGCCGTCCACGACGCGGTGATGGCGTTGACGCCGCCCACCCCGGACACGGCCGTCGCCGCCGCGGGCACGCCCGCGGCCAGGGTGCCAGTGCCGGTGCCCGCGGTTTCGGACGTGCCGGCTTCGTTGGCCGCCCGGACCTGAACGCCGTAGGCGCCCGGGGTGTCGGTGGTGAAGCTGCAGTGCGGGTCCGCCTCGTCGGCCACCGTGGCGCAGGTGTTGGCGCCCGGCACCACGCCCGCCGGCGCCTGCAACGTGACCACGTAGTTGTGGGTGGCGCCGCCGTTCCAGTCGGCGTCGGTGAGGCGGTCCCATCCGACGTTCACCGTCGAGGACCCGGGCGTGGCAGTGACCGTCACTCCCTCGACAGTGGCCGTGGGCTTGAGCGTGACGTGGGCGGTCTCGTCCACGGACGGACCCACGCCGATCTCGTTCTCCGCCTGCACGTAGACGATGTAGTCGCCGCCCACCGGCACGTCGAACGTGCAGGCCGGCGACGGGTTGTCGAGCACCGGTTCGATCGTGCAGCCGTCGTTGGGGAGTTCCTCCTCGGACGGCCCCTTCACGCTGACGGCGTACGTCTTCTCGTCGCCGCCCTCCCAGCCGGTCGTCAGCTGGTCCCAGGTGACGGTGACGGTCGGCGAGTTCAGCGAGGTGCTCGTGTGCAGGTTGGACACGGCGGCGCTCGGTTCGAGGGCGATGGTGCCGCTCTCGGACGTGCCGGCGGTCGCGGGGCCGGCCTCGTTGACCGCCTTCACCGTGACCGTGAACGGTCCCGAGGTGTCGGAGGCGAAGAAGCACGAGTTCTCCGTCGCCGGGACCGACTCGCAGGTGTTCTCGGTCAGGTGCAGGCCACCGCCGATCGCGACCGCGTACGAGCGGGTTTCGCCCTCGCTCCAGCCGCTCTCGTCCAGCGGGGACCAGCTCAATTGCACGGCCGAGCCGTCGATGACGTCCACGGAGACCGAGCCGACCTGGCCGGAGGGCGCATCGAGCGTGAGGTGCCCGGTGTTGCTGGCGGTGTTCGAGCTGGTACCGGCCTCGTTGACGAGCGCGACCTGGACGGTGTAGTCGCCACCGCGGTCGGTGGAGAAGTGGCACGACGCGGATGAGAGGGTGGTGCAGGTGCCGGGATCGACGGCCGCGCCGTCCGGTCCGGTGATGCTCACGGCGTAGTCGTGCGTGGTGACCGCGCCGTTCCACGCGTCGTCGTCGGCGGCGACGGCATCCCAGCTGACCTGGATGGTGGCGTTCCCGGTGGCCGGCTGCACCTGCAGGCCGGTCACGGTCGCGACCGGCACGGCCGGCGCGAGCTCGAGGTGCGCGGTGGCGCTCGCCGGCTCGCCGATGCCGGCGCCGCTCTCGGTGACGGGAACGACCGTCACGGTGTAGTGGCCGCCGCGCGAGACATGGAGATGGCAGTTCGACGGCTCTGAGTCGGGGATGTCGCCGACCGTGCACGTGTCGTCGGAGATCTCGGCGCCGTCCGGGCCGATCACCGCCACCCGGTACGCCCTGCTGGTGTTGCCCAGCCAGTCGGCATCGCCGAGCTTCGTCCACTGCACGGCGATCGTCGACGTGTCCGGGTCGGCGGTCGCGGTCAGGCCGCTCACCGTGGCCGTCGGCGCCAGGGTGATGACCCCGTCGGCGGACGAGCCGTCGGCCGCGGGGCCGGCCTCGTTGGCCGCCTTCACGACAACCGAGATCGGGCCGGGCGCGCCGGCCGTGAACGAGCAGGACGGCTCGGGCCCGGCGGGAACGGAGTCGCAGGTGTTGCCGGCCAGGGTGCCGCCGCCGGTGATGGCGACCTCGTACTTGGGCTGCTGGGCGTTGCCCCAGCCCTCCGTCATCGGCGCCCAGGAGAGTCGCACCTCGCCGGACCCGGGCGTGTTCGTGACCTCGACGGGTCCGACCGTGCCGGTCGGCGCGAGAACCGCCGCGATGCCCCGGCCGGCGTGCTCGCTCACGCCGCCCTCGCTGATGGCCACGATCTGCACCGAGTAGTACCCGCCGACGGGAACGGGGAACGAGCAGCTCGACGCATCCGGGTCCATCTCCAGCAGGCAGGTCCCCGGGTCGGAGACCGGCCCGACGCTGTTCTCGGCGACGGCCACGCTGTAGTGCCGGGACTGGGCGCCGTTCCAGGCGTCCTCGGCGAGCGGGGTCCAGCTGACGTCGACGACTCCGGATCCGGGGTCGCTCTCGAGCGCGAGATCGCTCACCGGCCCGGTCGGCCCGCCCAGCGTCACTTGGACGTCGCGGCTGCTGGACTGCGTGCTCGCGCCCAGCTCGTTCACGGCCGTCACGGTGACCGTGTACGTGCCGGTGGCGTTGACCGTGAAGGCGCAGCCGGTGGCCGCCGTGGCGTCCTCGTCGGCCCAGCGATGGCAGTCGTCGGCGAACACGCCGTCGCCGGAGGGCGTGATCTGGACGTCGTAGTGGTGGATGTCGCCGTTCCAGTCACCCTCGGCCAGCGCGTCCCAGTGCACCTGCACGAACCCGAGTCCGTCGCCCGGGGTCGCGGTGAGATCGCCGACCGCGGCACTGGGCTTCAGCCCGACCGAGACCGTCGTTTCCGTGGGCGTGCCCTCCGCCGCCTCGTTGACCGGCGTGACGCGGATCGTGTAGTCCCCCGCGGCGGTGGCGGTGAAGTGGCAGAGGCGGTCCCCGTCCCCGTAGTTGCCGGAGCACCAGCCCGGGTCGGCGCTCACGCCGTCCGGCGGGTCGATGCTCACGGTGTAGGTCTGGTAGCTCCCGAAGCTCCACGCGTCGGGGGCGATGGCGTCCCAGCTGATGTTGACATCGGCCCGGTCGTGGTCCGGGTCGTAGGTGCTGACGGCGTCGACTTGCGCGACCTGGCCGGTGGGCGCGTCGAGCACCACGGTGTCGGTGCCCTGGGTCGAGTCGGTGCTCGTGCCGCCCTCGTTGTTGGCGGCCACGGTGGCGGTGTAGACACCACCCCTGTCGGTCGTGAAATAGCACGCCGTGTCCGCGATGAAGGCGTCGCAGCCGTTGCTGATGTCCGCACCGTCCGGCGCCGTGATGTGCACCTCGTAGGCCTGGGTCTGGCTGTCGTGGAAGCCGGCCGGGTCCAACGGCGCCCAGGTCACCTCCACCAGTTCGTTGCCGGGGTCGGGGGTGAACCTGACCCACTCGACCGCGCCGGTGGGCGGATCCACCGGATCCGCGAGGGCCTGCTCCGCGGGAACGACCTGACCGGCCGCGCCAGCGAAGATCCAGATCATGGCGACGCAGATCCGCGCCAGCCAGGAGTCACGTCGGCGCCGAGAGCTCATGGTGGGGTGCCTCCGGAGGACCGGACAATGGTGCCGTCCGAAACCTAGCCCGAATAAATCGGGTAAGTGAAGAAAAGTCGCGATTTAGCGACGCCGGCGCGCCAGCCAGATGGCCGCGGCTCCTGTTGCGAGGCCCACGATGACGACGATGACGACGGCGACCCCGTTACGACGCGGCCCTTGGCAGGCGCTCGCCGGGTCGTCGTGGGTGAGAGCGCAGACCATTCGAGCGGCCCGGTCCTCGCCGTACCGGGCGGTCAGTCCGGCCCGGAAGTCCTGCCACTGGCGGCGGCTCTCGGCGATCGCCCCGGCCACCGCGTCCGCGAAGTTGGTAGCCACCTGGCCGCGCGGCGTCCCCGGCTCGGTGGCCCGCCCGGTGACCGGGTCGATCAGGCCCCGGTCCTTGTTGAGCGCGGCGTGGGTGATCCGCTGCTCGCACGCGCCGACGCCCGGCACGCGGTCCTGCAGCACGTAGCAACCGGTGGTGAAGTCCGCGGGCGGCGTCGCGACCGCCGCGCCGCGCAGGTCGAGCAGGGGGCTCGGCCCGGGCCGGTGCAGCCCCGGCGGGTTGTCGTCACCGATGGGCCGGGCCGGATCGGCCTGGTCGGCCCAGTTGCTGTGCGAGTAGAAGTCCTGCGCGCCGTGCAGCACCCGCCCGAAGGCCTCGATGGTCGCGCATTTGGCGCGGGTCTCCTCCCGTTCCTTCGGGTTGCACTCCGGGCTGGCGGTGACCTCCTCCGGGATCACCTCGCCCTCGTCGTCGAGGAGACCCTCCGCGCTGTCCAGCCCCCTCCGGAACTGCGCGCGCAGGTGCTCGACACAGTTCGTCAAGGTGGCGGCGGCCTGGTCGCGGGTCTGCGGATAGCCGCCGGCCAGGTAGTCGGCGTTGTCGCAATGCGCGGCCGGGTCGGCCATCTCGTCGCTGTCGGGCGCGCCGACCGCGCCGAACTCGCGGTCGTGGCCGGCCAGGTAGTTCGCGGTCGCCGGCTCGAAGCAGTCCGGCTCCCCGTTCGCGCAGGCCAGGGCGGCGCGCGTGAGGCGCTCGTGCTCACGGTGCTGACCGCCGCCCTCGATCGTGCCGAACGCGACGGCCGGCGCCGCCGCCGGGGCGCTCCAGGCCAGGAGGAGCAGAGACAGCAGTACCGCGCATCTCCGTCCCAGCACCGTCAAAGCCTGCGGTACGGGCGGCTCACCGGCCTCATCCGGCCGGGATGAAGCCCGTCCCCGGCCCGGCCCCGATCATCAAGGGCCATGGGCTGTCTGTTCGCACTGTTCGCGGGGCTCTTCCCCCGGCTCGGCCTGTTCATCGTCTGGGTCGCCCGGCCGGCGCTGGTCAACGCGGCCTTCGACACCTGGATCTGGCCGCTGCTCGGGATCATCTTCCTGCCGTTCGCCACCCTGATGTACGTCATCCTCTACACCCCGGGCATCGGCCTGACCGGCTGGGAGTGGTTCTGGGTCGTGTTCGCGGGGCTCCTGGACCTCGGGCACTGGGCGGCGAGCGCGACGCAACGCCGGCAGATCCCGGGCTACCCCGCGACCCGGTGACGGCCGCGCCCGGATGGGCGCGGCCGTCACCTCGGTCCAATTCCGGGGTCAGAGCTGACCGAGCAGGGCCAGCAGGGCGTTGAGGATCGCGGCCAGCGCGCCGGCGCTCGGGTTCCCGTCGAGCAGGTGCGTGATCGCGCAGAGCAGGTTGCCGAGCAGGTTGCCGGGTCCCGGCACCGCGTTGATCGTCAGGTGCACCTGGTTGAGGTCCACCACCAGGCCGAGCAGGTCGAGGTGCAGCGGGCCGAGAGTCAGATCCAGAACCCGGCAGGTCGCCTGGGCAACGCCGACGGGCGCGCTGACAGTCTGGGTGACCGTGCCGACGGCGCCGCCGGCTGAATCGGTGAGGGCGCCGGTCAGGGTGCCCGTGGCCACGAGGTTTCCGTTCGGCGCCGCGAACCTCGACGGGGTGAAGCTGCCGACGAAGGTGCCGGCGCCACCCGCCGCGTCCGTGAAGGTGCCGGTGATCGGCACGCTGGGGACGGCGGTGGTCACGGGTGGCGCGGCGGCCTGGGCGCTCGGGGCGGCGCCGGCCGGCATCGCGCCCACGGTGGCAAGCCCCAACGTCGCGAGCAATGCCACGACAATCATCGAAAGCCGTTGCCGGGATGTCATCGTTCCTCCTGCTGGTAGACGTTTGTCACCGATAAGCCTCGATGTCTGCGCCGGCACGGACCAGTGAGCGCTGTCATCGGCACGGCTGACAATCGTCACGTTTGGCCGGCCTCAGACGAGCCAGCCCGCGTCCTCGGCGACGCGGACGGCCTCCAGCCGATTGCGGGCGCCGGTCTTGCGCAGGATCACCGAGATGTAGTTGCGGACCGTGCCGGCGGTCAGGTGCAGCTTGGCGGCCACCTCCGCGGACGGCACACCGGAGGCGGCGACGCTCAGCACGTCCAGCTCCCGGGGCGAGAGCGGGCTGCGGGGCGCGGCGACCAGGGCGACGGCCAGGCCGGCGTCGATGACGCGCTCGCCCCGGGCCAGCCGGCGGATGCCGCTGACCAGCTCACAGGGCCGGGCCTGGGTGCCGAAGACGCCGCGGACCTGGACGTCCAGCGCGCGGTTGAGCTGCGCCGGGGCGTCCGGGCCGGCGAGCACGAGCGTGGCGCAGCCCGGCTGCTCCACGCTGAGCCGGGTGAGCAGGCGCAGGCCGTCCCCGGCCAGCAGCCCGACGTTGACGACCGCCACGTCCGGGGGCACGGCGCGGGCGAGGTTCAGCGCCTCGGCGAGGCAGCCGAGTTCGCCGACAACGGTGAAGTCCTCTTCCAATGACAAGGTCGCGGCGAGGGCGCCACGGAGCAGGTTCATGGGTTCGACGAGCAGGATGCGGATCACGATGGCCTCCCAGCCAGGGTCTGAAGTCGCGGTGGGAATGCCGTCGCCGGGTCGGTTCACCGGCGTCGGCCCGATTCCGGACCGCGGGATCAGCTGGGAGGGCCGTTGTAGCGGACAGTTCGCCCGGAGGCGCTCGCGTGGGCGGGCATGGTGATGGCGGCGGCCTCGATCTCGGGTCGCCAGGAGGACGGGACGGTGCCCATCGCGGGTGCGGCGCCGCCACCGGCGTCACGGAGCTGGACGCCGGCGAGGTTGTCGCCCGGATGCGGCGACGCCGGCGGTCGCGGCGCGCCCGGCGCCGAGCTCACCGTGCCCCCATCGCGCCGAGGGCTGGCATGCTGTCCAACATCAGTCGACATATCTGAAATGTCGGGCAGCGCAAATGATGCGGTCGCCATCGGCGCAGGCACCAGGAGGGGCGCCGGCTGCCATCCGGCCGGCGACGGCGGCTGACCCGCCTGCAGCGACGATGGCAGTCCCACCGGCAGCGACGACGGCTGAACGGCCTGCAGCGAAGGCGGCAGAACGGCCTGCGGCGAGAGCGGAACGGCAGGCAGCCGCAGCCACGGGACGGAGGGCGCCGCCGGAAGGGCCGGCGGGGTGTCCAAGAGGGGCAGTGCGGGCGGCTTCGAGATCACCGGGAGTCGCGGCGGGACATTCAGCTGCGGAACAGCCGTAAGCGCGCGGCCGGCGAGCGCCTCGACCCGAGACGTGCCGTGCCGGACCGGCACCTTGGCCACGTCCGTGCGCACCCTCACCTGCGCGGTCGACACCGCCACAGGCGCGTTCCGCACCTTCGCCTTCACCTGCACAGCCGGCACCGCCACCTGCGCATGCCGCGCCTTCACCTGCGCGGTCGGCGCCTTCACGTGTGCGGGCGGGACTCGGCGGGCCTCCGCCTTCAAGGTCGGCACTGCACGCTTCTTGACCGTGGTCTTCTGCCGCTCCACCTTGGGCTTCGGAGCCACCCGGTCCTTCGCGGCGTCAACGGTGACCTTCTTGGCCTTCTCGGCGTCAGCGATGACCTTCTCGACGGAGGCGGTCGGATCGGGCAGGCCGTCATCGGCCCGCGCCGCGTGATCGAGAAGGGTCAGGGCGAAGTAGGCGGCCACGACCAACCCGATCATGAGCAGGAGGCGGCGAGCCGCAACGGTCGCGCTCACGATCCCCTCCCGCCCTAGAGCCATCGACAACTGTCTACCCACGCCACGCGGGCTGACACCACTCCGCGGCCGGCGTGGCACGATTGGCCGGCGTTGGCGAGTCGACGGGGAGCACGGGGTTGGATCTGAGGGAAGCGAGCCGGCTGGCCTCGAGCCTGATGGCCCGGCACGGCTTGACCGGGTGGCGCCTGGTGTACGACAACGCCAAGACCAGGGCCGGAGTCTGCCGCTTCGACCGCAAGGAGATCGGGCTGTCCCGGCCGCTGATCTCCCTCTACGAGGCCGAGCAGGTCACCGAGACGATTCTGCACGAGATCGCCCACGCCCTGACCGGGCCGCGACACGGCCACGATCGGGCCTGGCGGGCCACCGCGCGACGGATCGGCTGCTCGGGTCAGCGCTGCATGCCGGCCGACGCGCCCAGTGTCGACGGGCCGTGGGTGGGCGTCTGCCCGGCCGGTCACCGTACGACGGCACACCGCCGGCCGATCCGCGTCAAGTCGTGCCGGGGCTGTTCGCGCGGCTTCGACGCCGCCGCGATCTACACCTGGTCGCATCGCGGCCGGCCCGCTCCGATGGACCCCCGCTACGAGGCCGAGCTGGCCCGCATCCGGGCCGACCGGTCCGCGCCGAGGCCCGCGCACATCCCGATCCAGGTCGGCGAGCGGGTCCGGCTGACCGGTACGGGCCGGTACGCCGGCCTGGCCGGCACCGTCGTCAAGCGGGGCCGCACCCGCTATCAGGTCCAGACCCGGGCCGGCCTGCTGAGCGTGGCCTTCACGGCCGCCCAACATCTCCCCACTCCCCAGTAGGCTCCCGGTCGGGGGTGACGAGTCTTGGACGTCCGACGCAACTGGCAACCGCCCCAGCCGGCCGGGCGACGCCGCGCCGACCACACCGCGATCGTGGGCTGCGACCTGTTCGTCGACGGGGTCGCCGTCGAGAGTCCCGGCTCGGCCGCCGATCTGACCCGGCTCTACGAGAGCGCCCAGGCCCAGGACGGCGCCTTCGTCTGGCTCGACCTGCACGAGCCCACCGAGGCCGCGCTCTCCCGCCTCGCCGAGGTGTTCGGCCTGCACCCGCTGGCGGTCGAGGACGTCCTGCACCGCGAGCAGCGGGTGAAGATCGAGCGGTACGAGGACGTGGTGTTCCTCGTCGTCCGCGCCGCCCAGTACGTGGAGCACGACCGGTTCACCGCCACCAGCGAGATCGTCAGCACCGGCTTCGTCCGCCTCTTCGTCGGCCCGCGGTTCGTCATCACCGTGCGGCAGGGCACTGTCATGGAGCTCGGCTCGCTGCGCGCCGACCTGGGCTCCGACCCGGTGACGCTGACCCAGGGGCCGTGGGCGGTGGTGCACGCGATCCTGGATCGCCTCGTCGACGTCTACGTCGACATCGCGGCCGCGATGCAGACCGACGTCGACCTGATCGAGGTGGCCGTGTTCGCGTCCGGGTCGCCGGTCACGGTCGAGCAGATCTATCAGCTCAAACGCCAGCTGATGAAGTTCAAGGCGGCGGTGCTCCCGCTGCAGCGCCCGCTGGCCGCCCTGGCCGGCAGCAAGCAGTTCCTGCCCAGGGAGATCCGCCGCTATTTCAGCGACGTCGCCGACCACCACTCCGCCGCCGTGGAGCAGGTCGTGGCCTTCGACGACGTGCTCAACGCGCTCCTGCAGGCCTGCCTCACCCAGCTGACCGTCGATCAGAACAACGACATGCGCAAGATCGCCTCCTGGGCGGCGATCGCCGCGCTGGTGACCGCGATCGCCGGCATCTACGGCATGAACTTCGCTCACATGCCCGAGCTGACCTGGCAATACGGCTATCCCAGCGTGATCCTGTTCATGCTGCTCGCCGCCGGCGGTCTCTACTGGGTCCTGCGCCGCGCCGGGTGGCTGTGACCATACGAACGGTGTGTCAGTCGACACGAATCCGTCATTGAGCCGTCATTCTCCGTTTCCTTCCCGTAACTTTGAACGCTGCCCCGGGCGGCTGAGTGTCACGCGCCTGGCCGACGTTGACCCGTGAGGTAGGGATGGTGCACGCCCGGTGACCGTGACGACTGATCTGCAGTTGATCGAGCTCCCCACGTTTGCCGAGGTACCGGCCGCGCCGGCGCTGTTCCTCTCGCACTCCGCACCGGTCCGCCGCACGCTGGTCGACATCCTCGACGCGACGGTGCAGGCCCATCCGGCCGCCCGCGCGCTCGACACCGGCGCCACCAAGCTGACCTACCGCGAGCTGGCCGACGAGATCGAGACGCTGCGCGCGCGACTGAGCGAGCACGGGATCGGCGTCGGCGACCGCGTCGGTGTCCGGGTCTCCTCCGGCACGGCCGAGCTCTACCTGGCGATCCTCGGCGTGCTGGCGGCGGGCGCCGCCTACGTGCCGGTGGACGCGGACGACCCCGAGGAGCGCGCCGAGCTCGTCTTCGGCGAGGCGGATGTCGCCGCGGTGATCGGCGACGGGTTGAGCGTGACGCTGCGCCGTACGCCGTCTGGAAGCCCCGGACGGCCCGGACCGGACGACGACGCCTGGATCATCTTCACCTCCGGGTCCACCGGCACGCCGAAAGGCGTGGCCGTCACGCACGGCGCCGCGGCCGCCTTCGTCGACGCCGAGGCGCAGCTGTTCCTGGCCGAGGAGAATCCGCTCGGCCCGCACGACCGCGTGCTGGCGGGCCTCTCGGTGGCCTTCGACGCGTCCTGCGAGGAGATGTGGCTCGCCTGGCGGCACGGCGCCTGCCTGGTGCCGGCCGAGCGCTCGCTGGTCCGCAGCGGCGTCGATCTGGGTCCGTGGCTGGTCGAGCGGCGCATCACCGTCGTGTCGACGGTCCCGACCCTGGCCGCGTTGTGGCCGGTCGAGGCGCTCGACGACGTCCGTTTGCTGATCTTCGGCGGCGAGGCGTGCCCGCCCGAGCTCGCCGAGCGGCTGGCCGTCGAGGGACGCGAGGTCTGGAACACGTACGGCCCCACCGAGGCGACTGTGGTCGCCTGCGCCGCGCGGATGACCGGCGAGGGTCCGGTGCGCATCGGGCTGCCACTGGCCGGTTGGGAGCTCGCCGTGGTCGACCCGGCCGGCGTCCCGGTCGCGATGGGCGAGACCGGCGAGCTGGTCATCGGCGGGGTCGGCCTGGCCCGCTACCTCGACGCCGCGAAGGACGCCGAGAAGTTCGCCCCGCTGTCCGCCCTCGGGTGGGAGCGGGCGTACCGCAGCGGCGACATCGTGCGCGCGGAGCCGGAGGGGCTGCTGTTCCTCGGCCGGGGCGACGAGCAGGTCAAGCTGGGCGGGCGCCGGATCGAGCTGGGCGAGGTGGACGCCGCGCTGCAGGCGCTGCCCGGCGTCGCCGGCGCGGCCGCCGCGGTGAAGCGGACCGCGGCGGGCAACCAACTGCTGGTGGGTTACGTCGTGCCGCGCGACGGGTTCGACGCGGCCGCCGCCGCGCTGCGGATCCGCGAGCAACTGCCGGCCGCGCTGGTCCCGCTGCTGGCCGAGATCGACGCGCTCCCGACCCGTACGTCGGGGAAGGTGGACCGGGCGGCGCTGCCTTGGCCCTTGGTCTCCGGTGGCGGCGACGCCGCCGCCGAGCTGACGGCGACCGAACAGTGGCTGGCCGGCGGCTGGGAGCGGATTCTGGGGCTACGGCCGGACGCCGCCGACGCCGATTTCTTCAGCAGCGGTGGCAGCAGCCTCGGCGCGGCGCAGCTGGTCGCGTGGATCCGCCAGACGCACCCCCAGGTGTCGGTGGCCGGCGTCTACCAGAACCCCCGGCTGTCGCAGATGGCGGCGGCGATCGACGCGCTGGACACGACGGCCACGGTCCGCCGCGAGGTCCGGCCCACTCCCCTGCGCGCCGGGCTGCTGCAGGGCCTGCTGATGCTGCCGATGCTCGCGCTGGTCGGGCTGCGCTGGGCCAGCGTCCTCGCGGCGCTGGGCAACCTCCTGGTGCCGTGGGCGCCGCACGTCTCCTGGTGGTGGATCGCGGCGGCCTGGGTGCTGCTGTTCAGCCCGCCCGGGCGGATCGCGGTGGCGGCCGCGGGGGCCCGCTTGCTGCTGCGGGGCGTACGCCCGGGCGACTACCCGCGCGGCGGCGGCGTGCACCTGCGGCTGTGGGCGGCCGAGCGGCTCGCGGAGCTGACCGGCGCGACCGGCGTCACCGGCGCGGGCTGGATGATCACGTACGCGAAGGCGCTCGGCGCCCAGATCGGCCCCGACGTCGACCTGCACTCGGCGCCGCCGGTCACCGGGCTGCTGAAGCTGGGTCGCGGCGCGGCGATCGAGCCCGAGGTCGACCTGTCCGGCCATTGGCTCGACGGCGACGTCGTCCGGGTCGGGAAGGTGCGGGTCGGCGCGGGCAGCCGGGTCGGCTCCCGGAGCACGCTCATGCCCGGCGCCCGGATCGGCAAGGGCGCGCAGATCGCCGCCGGGTCGACCGTCACCGGCGCGGTGCCGGCCCACCAGCGCTGGGCGGGCTCGCCGGCCGTGCGCGCCACCAAGGGCGCGGCCGCCTGGCCGGCCGAGCGTCCCCAGCACCGGGCCAGGATCTGGGTGGCCGTCTACAGCCTGACCGCTCAGCTGCTGGGCCTGCTGCCGGTGGCGGCGGTGATCCCGGCCCTCGAGCTGCTGGCGGTCTCGCCCCTGTGGGCCCCGGTCGGCGCCGTCGCCTACCTCCTGACGTACGCCCTGATCGTGCTGGTGGCGGTCCGGCTGCTCGGCCTCGGGATCCGCGAGGGCTTCTACCCCGTGCGGGGGCGCGTCGCGTGGCAGGTGTGGACCACCGAGCGCCTGATGGGCATGGCCCGGTTCGCGCTCTTCCCGATGTACGCCAGCCTGTTCACGCCGGTGTGGCTGCGGCTGCTCGGCGCCAAGGTGGGCCGCAACGTGGAGGCCTCGACCGTGCTCGCGGTGCCGGCGATGACGACCGTCGACGACGGCGCGTTCCTGGCCGACGACACCATGGTCGCCACCTACGAGCTGAGCCACGGCTGGCTGCGGGTGGCGCCGGCCCGGATCGGCAAGCAGGCCTTCCTCGGCAACTCCGGCATGGCCGCGCCCGGCCGGTCGGTGCCCAAGCGGGGCCTGGTCGGGGTGCTGTCGTCGGCGCCGCGCAAGGCGAAGAAGGGCTCCTCCTGGCTCGGCGCGCCGCCGATGCCGCTGCGCCGCACGGTCGAGGCCGCCGACGCCAGCCGCACCTACGACCCGCCGCTGCGCCTCAAGCTGGCCCGGGCCGCGATCGAGCTGTGCCGGATCGTCCCGGTGATGCTCGCCGGCGTGCTCGCGGCCGGCGAGCTCGTCGCGCTCACCGGGATCTGGCAGGCGGCCGGCGGCTGGGTGGCCGCGCTCGCCGCCGGGCCGGTGCTGCTGGTCGCGGCGATCGTCGCGGCGCTCACCGCGACGGCCGCGAAGTGGCTGCTGGTGGGCCGGTTCCGGGTGACCGAGCACGCGCTGTGGACGTCGTTCGTCTGGCGCAACGAGCTCGCCGACACGTTCGTCGAGGTGCTCGCCGCGCCGTGGCTGTTCCGGTTCGCCACCGGCACTCCCCTGCTGAACATCTGGCTGCGGACGCTCGGCGCCAAGATCGGCCGGGGCGCGTGGCTGGAGACCTTCTGGCTGCCGGAGTACGACCTGGTGCGGCTCGGGCCGGGCGCCACGGTCAACCGGGGCTGTGTTGTACAGACCCACCTGTTCCATGATCGGATCATGAGCATGGACGAGGTGACTCTGGGCGCGGGCGCGACGCTCGGCCCGCACGGCATCGTGCTGCCCGGCGCGAGCATCGGCGCGCGCACCACCGTGGGACCCGGTTCGCTGGTCACCCGCGGCGACGCCGTGCCCGCGGACAGCAGGTGGCTCGGCAACCCGATCGCGAACTGGGCTCCGCCGTCCGTAGGACCAGGCTTGGGTAGCAGAAAATGACCCCGGTCGGGGCCACCGCTGGCGCCGATTACTCGACTGACTCGTACCTGCCCGCGCACGGCAACGGCGGATACCGCGTACTCCATTATGATCTTGATCTTGATTATCGCGTCACCACGAACCGGCTCGCCGGGAAAGCGATAATCACGGCGCGGGCGGTCCAGGCGCTGTCCCGGTTCAGCCTCGACCTCGGCCGCTTCCGGGTCCAGAGCGTGCGGGTCGACGGCCAGCCGGCGAAATTCACCCACCGGCTCGGCAAGCTCCAGATCAAGCCGGAGCGCCCGATCGCCTACGGCACGACATTCAAGACCGAGATCCGGTACGGCGGAACGCCCGTCCCCATCTCGGGCCGCTGGGGCGACATCGGCTGGGACGAGCTCACCGACGGCGCCCTGGTGGCCAGCCAGCCGAACGGGGCGCCGTCCTGGTTCCCGTGCAACGACCGGCCCGCCGACAAGGCCACCTATCTGGTCACGATCACGGCGCCGGCGCCGTACACCGTGGTGGTCACCGGCGACCTGGTCTCCCGCCGCCGGGGCGCGGGCACCCGGACCTGGGTGTACGAGCGGAACGAGCCCACCGCCCCCTACCTCATGAGCGTCCAGGTCGGACGGTACGAGCTGGTCGACCTGGCCGCCGGCGGGGTGACCCAGCGAGCCGCGATCCCGCCCCGGCTGCGGGCGGTGTTCGGCCACGACTTCGCCCGGCACGGCGAGATCATGGCGACGCTGGAGGGCCTGTTCGGGCCGTACCCGTTCCGGGAGTACGTCGTGGTGGTCGCCGACGACGACCTGGACGACCCGATCGAGGCGCAGGGCATGGCCGTCTTCGGGCGCAACCACCTCGACGGGCGGCGCACCCACGAGCGGCTGGTCGCCCACGAGCTGGCCCACCAGTGGTTCGGCAACAGCCTCACGGTCGCCGACTGGCGGCACATCTGGCTCAACGAGGGCTTCGCCACGTACGCCGAGTGGCTGTGGTCCGCGGCCTCCGGCGGCCCCTCGGCCGACATCCACGCCGCCGAGTGGCATGCCCGCCTGGCCACGCAGCCGGCGACCATCGTCATCGCCAACCCCGGCGTGGCACGAATGTTCGACCCGAGGGTCTACAAGCGCGGCGCGCTGACCCTGCACGCCCTGCGCACCAGAATCGGCGACCCGGCGTTCTTCGCGATGCTGCGCTCCTGGGTAGCCGAACACCAGCACGCGACCGTGACAACCGACGAGTTCCGCGAGCACGCCCGCCGCTTCGCCCGAGGCCCGGTCGACGACTTGCTCACCGCCTGGCTCGACCGCCCGGCCCTCCCCCGTCTGCCGATCTTCGGCCTCTGACACTGCGTCAGGCCGCGCCGGACCAGGCCTCTGCTACCCGTACGGAATCGTGCTTGGCCTGGGTTTTGCCGGCTCGGGCCGCGGCTGCTCGGCGAGCTGGATCCAGGACGTTGCGGCCGAAGGCGCGCCTTGCCTGCTTGTCCGGGCGGATCAGGGCGACGTGCGTGCCGAGGGCGGCGATCTGGCGGCTGGTGCGGGCCGACGGGCCGAAGCTCGCGGTCACCGGCGCGAGGATCGCGACGCGGTCGTAGCCGGCGGCCAGGTCGGCGTTGACCGGGGAACGCACGCCGCCGTCGATGTAGCGGCGGTCGCCGATGGTGACCGGTGGCCACACGCCCGGCACCGCGCAACTGGCGCCCACCGCGTCGACCAGGCTGGGGCCCTGCTCGCGGTCGAAGACCACGAACTCGCCGGTCCGCGCGTCGACCGCGGTGACGAGCAAGCGTCGCTCGGGCCAGTCCTCGTTCCGCAGCCGGGCGGCGATGACCGCGCGGCGATCGTCCTCCGGCACCGTTCGCGCGGCCAGCGCCATCGCCCCGATCCGGGCCCGCGCCCGCTGCTCGTCACGCCGGCCGGCCGCGGCCCAGGCCCAGCGCAGCAGCATCGTCACGCCCAGCCGGGCGGGAATCTCGGCGGTCGGCGGGGCGAGCTGGCCCTCGTACATCGCCGGCAGGTCGAGGCCGCCGGCCACCAGAGCGCCGACGACCGAACCGGCGGAGGTGCCGATGATGACGTCGGCGCCGGTCAGGTCGACTCCCGCCTCGGCCAGACCGGCCAGCATCCCGATCTCCCAGGCGACGCCGGTCACGCCGCCACCGCCCAGTACCAGCGCGCGTTTCATACCGCACGCTAACCGGACGGGTGGCGGCCTAACCAGTCCTGTTCGGACTTCAGTGGACGGTGATCACGGCGACCGGGAACTTGCGGTCGGTCTTCGTCTCGTAGTCGGCGGCGTCCGGCCAGTACGCGCGCCACACCCCGTACAGCTTGTCCCAGTCGTCGTCGCGGCCGGGCCGGACCACGCGGTGCTCGGCCTTCACGGTGTCCGCGCCCAGCTCGACGGTCACCGGGCCGTCGACAGCCTCCAGGTTGGCGACCCACTGCGGGTCGCCGGGCGCGCCGCCGGCGCTGCCGCAGACGATGTACGCGTCCTCGTAGGGCGCCGCGACCAGCGGGTTGACGAAGTTCTTGCCGGACTTGCGGCCGGGCGTGTGCAGCAGAAGCGTCGTCTTTCCTTCCCAGTGGCCGCCGAGCACGCCCTTGCTCGCGCGGAAGTTCTCGATCACCGTGTCGTTGAATGAGGCCATGCCCCGCAGATTAGTTGACGTGAGGAATTTCCGCTGGGAATGTGATTGATTTCAACCGGCCCGGGTGAAGTCCGCGACCCAGTTCGTCTCCCACGTCTCGCCCGCGTCGGTCGAGAACGCCTGCTCCCACCGGCAGGCGTCGGCCGAGGCGACCGTCCATTGGTAGCGGACCCGGATCGGCCGCCCGTTCCATTCCTCGTCGTCGTAGAACCGGCCGACCCCGTCCGCGTCGAAGCGCCCCACCGTCGGCGGCAGCGCGAGCCCGGTGTCGTTGCGCGCCCAGTAGATCGACCACAACTCGGTGGCCGGGTTGAAGATCCGTAACGTGAGCCCCGTGTAGCCGAGCTCCGGAAACTTGACCTCGTCGACGTTGCCACCACCGTCGAACACGCTCCAGCAGCGGGTGATCCCGCTGAACTCGTACCAGTCGTCGCTGCCGGCCAGAACGTCCCGCAGGCGGCGCTGTTTCGAGGTCCAGTCACCGATGAAGAAATCGAAGTTGTTCGCCATGCCGCGACGCTAGGACCGCATCACTGACATCCTCTGTCAGTTGACCAAGAGGTAGCCAGCGGATCTCGGCGCGCGCATAGTGGAGCCGTGCCCGGATATGCCGACCCCGCCGCCCTGGCCGAGGCGCTGGCCGCGGCCGGCTATCTCGCCGACGAGGGGCTGGCGGTCGCCGGCTTTCTCGCGCTCAAGCTGCACCGGCCCATTTTTCTCGAGGGTGACGCGGGCGTGGGCAAGACCGCCTTCGCGAGCGCCCTCGCCGACGCGACCGGGCTTCCGCTCGTCCGGCTGCAGTGCTACGAGGGGCTCGACGCGGCGCAGGCCCTGTACGACTGGGACTTCCCCCGCCAGGTGCTGCACCTGCGGGCGGTGGAGGCCGCCGCGGGCGGGGCCCGGACGGCCGAGGAGTTGGAGGCCGGGCTGTACGACCGGCGCTTCCTGGTCGCGCGGCCGCTGCTGCAGGCGATCGAGCAGGCGCCCTGTGTGCTGCTCATCGACGAGGTCGACCGGGCGGACGACGAGTTCGAGGCGTACCTGCTCGAATTGCTGGCGGACGCCGCGGTGACCATCCCGGAGCTGGGCCGGATCGCCGCGGCCGAGCCGCCGCTGGTGGTGGTGACCAGCAACCGCACCCGGGAGGTGCACGACGCGCTCAAGCGCCGCTGCCTGTACCACTGGGTCGGGCATCCGACGCCGGAGCGGGAAGCGGCGATCCTGCGCCTGCGGCTGCCGGAGGTGACCGAGCGCCTCGCCGTGCAGATCGCCGCCGCGACCGCGCGGCTCCGCGCGCTCGACCTCGTCAAGCCGCCGGGCGTGGCCGAGGCGGTGGACTGGGCGGCGGCGATCGGGGCGCTGGGGGCCGACACGCTCAGCACCGAGATCACGGTCATGACGCTCGGCGCGGTGCTCAAGGTGCGGGAGGACATCGACCGCGTACGCGAGGCGCTGGATGCTCCTTGACCTGGTGGCCGCGGTGCGCGCGGCGGGCGTGCCGGCGACGCCGGACCGGGTCCAGGCGATGTACCGGGCGGTGGACGCGACCGGACCGGAGCTCCTGTACTGGGCGGCCCGGCTGACGCTGTGCGGCTCGCCGGACGACATCGCCCGGTTCGACGCGGCGTTCGCCGGGTTCACCCGGGACGCCGAGCCGAAAGGCACCCCGTGGCAGGTGCGCCGGCTGCCCGAGCGCACGCTCTTCCGCTCGCAGACGGCCCGGGACGAGGCGGCCGCCGGCGACCCGGGTCTCGCGGTCCAGGCCGCCGACGCGGAGGTGCTGCGCCACCGGGACCTGGCCACGTTGTCGGCGGCCGAGCGGACCGAGGCCATGCGGTTGCTGGCGCTGGCCGCGGCCGTCGATCCGCGGCGGCCCGGCCGGCGGCACCGGCCGTGGCACCGGGGACGGCCCGATCCGCCGCGGACGATGCGGGCGATGCTGCGCGCGGCCGGCGAGCCCCGCACGCTGGCCCGCCGCGCCCGCCGTCCCCGGCCGCGCCGGCTGGTGCTGCTCGCCGACGTGTCCGGCTCGATGGCGCCGTACGCGGATGCGCTCTTGCGCCTTGGACATGCCCTGGTCCGGAGCCGTCCGCGATGGACGGAGGTCTACACCCTGGGCACCCGGCTGACCCGGGTCACGCCGTCGTTGCTGACCCGCGACGTGGAGGCGGCGCTGCTCGCGGCCGGGCAGGCGATCCCGGACTGGCGCGGCGGCACCCGGCTCGCCGACACGCTCAACGAGTTCCTGCGCCGGCACGGTCATCGCGGCATCGCCCGGCGCGCCGTCGTGGTCGTCTTCAGCGACGGCTGGGAGCGAGGGGATCCCGCTCCTCTCGGCGAGGCGGCGGCACACGTACGCCGGCTCGCGCACCGCCTGATCTGGGCGACCCCGCACGCCGGCCGGCCGGGCTTCGCACCCACGGCGGGCGGGCTGGCCGCGGTGCTGCCCCACGTGGACGCCCTGGTCGCCGGGCACAGCATCGCGGCGATCGAGAATCTGCTGCGCGAGGTGTCGATCTGACCTTGCGCGCTCGGTTGCGTGTGAGGAAACTCACCCGTAGTGCGTGGCCCGTGCGCGTCCGCCGCGGGCCGATTCTCGGCCACCCGCGGGAGGCGCCGTGTCTTCCTCCTCCAAAATCTCCGTGACCGTCGACGGCGACCAGTACATCGACACCGTCGAGGCACGTACTCTCCTCGTTCACTATCTCCGCGAGACCATCGGCAAGGTCGGCACCGTCATCGGCTGCGACACGAGCAACTGCGGCTCGTGCACGGTGCTCATGGGCACCGCCGACACGCCGGCCCGCAGCGTCAAGAGCTGTTCCGTCCTCGCCGTGCAGGCCGACGGCACGAGCATCACGACCGTCGAGGGCCTGGCCTCTCCCGACGGCTCGTTGCACGCCGTGCAGCGGGCCTTCCACGAGCTGCACGGCCTGCAGTGCGGGTTCTGCACCCCCGGCATGATCATGTCGACGGTCGACCTGCTCCGCGACAATCCGGACCCGACCGACTACGAGATCCGCGACGGCCTGTCCGGCAACCTGTGCCGCTGCACCGGATACCAGAACATCGTGCGTGCCGTGCAAGCCGCCGCGGCCGAGCTCCGCACCCAGGAGGTGTCGTCGTGACCGTCACCGACGACCGCGAGGTCGGCGCGGCCCGCCGCCGCAAGGAGGACGCCCGGCTGATCACCGGACGCACCCGCTGGACCGACAACATCACGCTGCCCGGCCTGCTGCACATGGCGATCCTGCGCAGCCCGTACGCGCACGCCCGGATCACCTCGATCGACACCTCGGCGGCGCTGAGCCGGCCCAACGTGGTGGCCGCGTTCAGCGGCGCCGACGTGGCCGACGTGCAGGGCAGCCTGCCGTGCGCGTGGCCGGTGACCGAGGACATCGTGCACCCCGACCGGCCGCCGCTCGCGGTCGGCACAGTGCGCCACCATGGCGAGGCCGTGGCCGTCGTCGTCGCGCGCGACCAGGCCAGCGCGCTGGACGCCCTCGAAGCGATCGAGGTGGACTACGAGCCGCTGACGCCGGTGCTCGACCTCGAGCAGGCGCTCGCCGACGGTTCTCCGCTCGTGCACCCCGACAAGGGCACCAACAAGTCGTACACGTGGGTCTTCGACTCCGCGGAGGCCGGCACCGGCAGCGACGTCGCCGCGGCGGACGCCGAGGTCGTGATCGAGCGGCGCTATGTCCAGCAGCGACTCATCCCGGCCTTCATGGAACCGCGCAGCGTCATCGTCGACCCGGGCGCGGGCGAGTACACGATCTGGTCGGCGACCCAGATCCCGCACATCCTGCGGGTGTTCTACGCGCTGCTCACCGGCACGCCCGAGCACAAGGTGCGGGTCATCGCGCCGGACGTCGGCGGCGGCTTCGGCGGCAAGCTCCAGGTGACGCCGGAAGAGCTGATCACGTTCATGGCGGCGCGCCGGATCGGCCGCCCGGTGAAATACACCGAGACGCGCAGCGACACCATGCTGTCGGCGCACCACGGACGCGACATGATCCAGGACGTACGGCTCACCGCGCGCCGGGACGGCACGGTCACCGGCATCTCGGTGAAGCTGATCGCCAACATGGGCGCCTACCTCGGGCTGGTCGGCCCGGGCGTGCCGATCCTCGGCGCCTTCATGTACAACGCGATCTACAAGTTCCCCGCCTACCGCTTCGAGTGCAACGGCGTGTTCACCAACACGACGATCACCGACGCCTATCGCGGCGCCGGGCGGCCGGAGGCGACCTACGCGATCGAGCGGACGATGGACGACCTGGCCGTCGAGCTCGGCGTCGACCCGATCGAGATCCGCCGCCGCAACTGGATCAAGAAGGAGGAGTTCCCGTTCACCACGGTCGCGGGACTCGTCTACGACTCCGGCGACTACGCGGCCGCCACCGACAAGGCGCTGGCGCTGCTCGGCTACGACAAGTTGCGCGCCGAGCAGGCCGACCGCCGCGCGTCCGGCGACCCGGTGCAGTTGGGCATCGGCACGTCGACGTACACGGAGATGTGCGGCCTGGCGCCGTCGCGGATCCTGGGCGCGCTGCGGTACGCGGCGGGTGGCTGGGAGACGGCGGCCGTACGCGTGCTGCCGACCGGCAAGGTCGAGGTGGTCACCGGCACCAGCCCGCACGGGCAGGGGCACGAGACCGCGTGGAGCCAGATCGTCGCCGACGAGCTCGGCGTGGGTTTCGACGACGTCGAGGTCCTGCACGGCGACACGCGCTCTTCATACAAAGGCCTTGACACGTACGGGTCGCGCTCGCTCGCGGTCGGTGGGATAGCGCTCGTGGAGGCGTGCCGCAAGGTGCGCGACAAGGCCCGTACGATCGCCGCCCACATGCTCGAATGCAGCCACGAGGACCTGGAGTTCACCGGCGGCGCGTTCCGGGTGCGGGGCACGCCGGACGCGGCGAAGACCGTCGCCGACTGCGCCTTCGCGGTGTTCGCGGCGCACGACCTGCCGGACGGCGTCGAGGCGACGCTCGACGCGGACGCGACCTTCGACCCGCAGACGTTCTCGTTCCCGCACGGCACGCACCTCTGCGCGGTCGAGGTCGACACGCAGACCGGGCACGTGGCCATCCGCAAGTACGTGGCGGTCGACGACGTCGGCAAGGTGATCAACCCGACCATCGTCGAGGGCCAGGTGCACGGCGGCGTCGCCCAGGGCATCGCGCAGGCGCTGCACGAGGAGGCGATCTACGACGAGTCCGGCACGCTGCTGACAGGTTCCTTCGTCGACTACACGCCGCCCACGGCGGCCGACCTGCCAGAGATAGTGAGCGACCGCACCGAGACCCCGGCGACGACACACCCGCTCGGCGTCAAGGGCGTCGGCGAGGCCGGAGCGATCGCGGCGACCCCCGCGGTGGTCAACGCGATCGTCGACGCGCTCCGCCCGCTCGGGGTGCGCGACGTCCCGATGCCGTGCACGCCGGAAAGGGTCTGGCGGGCGATCAGAACAGCGGGAACGGATGGTGGACGGTCATGATCCCGGTTGCCTTCGACTATCTGCGCCCCGCCGGCGTGGACGACGCGGTCGCGGCGCTCGCCGAGGCCGGCGACGACGCCAAGATCCTGGCCGGCGGCCAGAGCCTGCTTCCGGTGCTGCGGCTGCGGCTGTCGGCCCCCAGCGTGCTGGTCGACCTGGGCGGCGTGGCACAGCTGCGAGGCGTCCGCGAGGAGGGCGACTCGCTGGTCATCGGCGCGATGACCACCCACGACGAGGTGGCGACATCGCCGCTCGTACGCCGGTACGCGCCGCTGCTGGCCACGGTGGCGGCCACGATCGGCGACCGCCAGATCCGCCACCGCGGCACGCTGGGCGGCTCGCTGGCACACGCCGACCCGGCCGCCGACCTGCCCGCGGCGGCGGCCACCTTGGAGGCGAGGTACGTCCTGGCCGGACCGTCCGGCCGTCGCACAGTCACGGCGGCCGACTTCGCGGTGGACCTGTTCACCACGGCGCTCGCCGACGACGAGGTGCTCGTCGAGGTCCAGGTGCCCAAGGTCGAGGGCTGGGGCTCGCACTACGAGAAGTTCCACCACGTCGTGCAGTCGTGGGCGATCGTCGGCGTGGCCGCGATGGTGAAGCGCGCCGACGGCGGCATCGAGTCGGCCCGCGTGACGCTGACGAACATGGGCCCGACGGCGCTGCGGGCAACCGCGGTCGAGCAGGCTTTGACCGGCTGCGCCGCCGACCCGGCCGCGATCAATGAGGCATGCATGGCCGCGGCGGAGGGCACTTCCCCACGCGACGACGTGACCGCATCCGCCGAGTACCGCCGCCATCTGGTCCGCATCCTCACCGGCCGAGCCGTCACCGCAGCCGCCGGCGTGTAGCCAACGGCCAGGACCGAGCGTCCCGCTCGGTCCTGGCCAGCACGGTTGACCATTACGTCGAATATTGACTGATCGTTCTACCACGGTCGGGGCGCAACCCCCCGATCTACTTGCGGCGTCGCTCGCACCGCGCACATACTCGGGCATGGCCCGTCTTTCCATGCAAGTTGCATTAATGCAGCTGATGACAGGCTCATAATGTCCTCAGCTGTAAGACTCTGCCCTTGGGTCTTGGGTCACGACCCAGTAGGCTGCCAACCTATTCGTTAGGTCCGGACACTCATTGAGGTGCGTCGTCCCACGTCATCGCAACATTTTGGGGCTCTACGTTGACCCACACCACCGAGAAAGACCCTGCTTCGGAGTTCCGGAAGGCTCTGGTAGCCGCGCTGGTCGACGTGCCGATCACGCATAGCCTGGCCGACCGCCGATTGTTGATAAACCTGATCCGGCGCGACATCCGTGCATTCCCCGACGTCCCGGAACGCGACCAGGCCCGGACCCACGTGACGGAGATCGTCCTCGCCTGCACAGGTACACGCGGAGGGCTCCGCGCTCTCAAGGAGGCCCTGATCGTCATGGCGCCGGACGCGCCCGGCACTCGGCTGGCGTGCGCCCTCATCGACAACGCGAGCCTGGCCAGCCTCCTGCTGCAGGGTGAGGGCCAGCGGGTACGCCAGCTCCTCCGGCAGGCTTCGGCCGAAGTGGACGACGCCGTGTGGCGCGAGACAGCCCGGACGGCGATTTCCGGCTTCACCAGGCCCCCAGCCGATCTCGTGGAGGCCTTCGAGCTCGCCGCCGATCAAGCAGGTACCACCGCGCTGACCTTTTTGTGCAGGGTTGCGGCCGACCTGGACGGCGCCCCCGGCGCTGAGCTCAGGGATTGGGCCCTCCAGGTCGCCGAGCGGCTCGAGCCGCCTGACCAAGTGGCACCGGGACTGGACCCGGACGCCCCCGAAGGTCAGGTTGGTGGCTTTCGCGACGAAAATAGTGATATGGATAACCTGCACTACACGCGAACAAGATTCATGTCAGTTGACGATATTGCGCCCGCTCCTGAAGCCGACGCCGAGACGGTACCGGCAACCCATGGCGACACGAATGTTGAAATTGGAGATGACATGGCTCCCGTCACCGACCTGGGGATCGCCCACCAAAGGCTTCCTCAAGTATGGGGAGATGTACCGCAGAGAAATCCGGATTTCACCGGTCGAGAGGAATTTCTCGAATCCCTTCACAGGGAATTGAGCGAGAGACGCCAGACCGCCGTCCTGCCTCAGGCGATCCACGGCATGGGCGGTGTCGGAAAGTCTCAGATCGCCATTGAATACGTGCACCGGCACAGCGAGGAATTTGACCTGGTCTGGTGGATCCCGGCCGAAGAGACCGGTCAGATCCTGACGTCGCTGACCAAACTTGCGCAACGTTTGAAACTGGATGTCAGCCCTGAGGCCAATGCGGCAGTTCCCGCGGTGCAGGAAGCGCTGAGCACCGGCGTCACCGGCTATCGCGACTGGCTTCTGGTATTCGACAACGCCGAGGATCCCACCGAGGTCCGGAAGTATTTCCCGACCGGTGGCGCCGGCCGGATCCTGGTCACCTCCCGTAACCCGGACTGGGAACGTGGCACGCGTGCCCTCGAGGTCGATGTCTTCACCCGCGAGGAAAGCAGAACATACCTGCGCAACCGCCACGGCGATCTCAGCGACGAGGACACGGAGAGTCTCGCCGACGCGCTCGGCGACCTGCCTCTCGCGATCGAGGCGGCCTCTGCCTGGCGAGCCACCACCGGGATGGAGCCGGGGGAATACCTCCGCCTGCTCAGCGACAAGCGACTGGAGCTCTTCGACGTCGATCCGCCGCCGGACTACCGGCTCGCTGTGCGGGCCGCGTGGAGCATGTCGCTCGAGAAGCTGGCCGCGGAAAACCCGGGCGCCCTTCAGCTGCTGCAGGTGTGCTCCTTCTTCGCTCCGGAACCGATCTCCCGCAGCTTCCTCACCGGCTGGAGCGGGACCGACATCACGCCGGAGCTGGACGCCATGTTGCGCGACACATACAGCATCGGCCGCGCGATCCGCGACATCCTGAAGCTGGCGCTGGGCAAGTACGACCACCGGAACAACACGCTGCAAATTCACCGTCTCATCCGGCTGGTGCTCGTCGACAGCATGGATCCGGACCAGCAGAAACGCATGCGTCGCGGTGCGCACATGTTGCTGGCGAACGCCGACCCCATCGATCCGAGCCGGCGCACTCAGTGGGACCGCTACAGCGTGATCCGACCGCACCTGGAGGCATCGGACGCGGTCTCGTCGGATGAGCCCCGCGTGCACGACCTCGTCTTCAGCGTCACGCAGTACCTGTACTACTACGGCGACCACCAAGGCAGCGAGGCGCTGGCCGAGCAGTCGTTCGCACACCGGAAGGTCGACCGGGGGCCGGCCGACGCGCATACCCTGCGTCTGGCCAAATGGCTCAGCTGGATGTACTCCATCAACGGCAGGTACGAAGAGGCCAGGGCGCTCAACCAACAGACCCTCGACCTCTATCGGGAGTCCTTCGGCGACGAGGATGAGGGCACTCTCGACGCCATGAAAATCGTCGCCAAGGACCTGCGCGTGGCCGGGGACTTCGGCTCCGCCCTGGAGCTCGATCAGCGAGCTGTGGAGATCGCCCGACGGAACTTCGGCGAGGAGGATCCCGTTACGTTGCAGGGAGCGAACAGCCTCGGAGTCAATCTGCGGTTTTTGGGCCGGTTCCGTGAAGCTGAGCAAGTAGACCGTGACAACTACCGCCGTCTGGCCAATGTGCTCGGGTCGGACAGTGACGCCGCTGCCCTGTCGCTCTACAACCTCCTGATCGACCGGCGCGAGGCCGGGGACTACGTGGCGGCCCGCAAGGAACACGAGGCCGCCTATACCCGGAGCGCGGAGATCTTTGGCAAGGGTGCTCCGGCCACGCTGCGCATGGCCCGGGCCCTGTCGGTGGCGCGCCGCAAAGCCGGCGACCACCCGGGAGCCCTGCAGATGTCGAGCGAGACATTCGACAAATACCAGCGTCGCTACGGCGACGACTATCCGGAGACCATCGCGACCGCGCTGGACCTCGCGGTCGACCGTCGCCACGACGGAGACCTGCAAGGCGCCCGCAGATTGGGCGAGGACACGCTGGAGAGGTATCTGCGACTGTTCGGGCCGCGTCACCCGTACACGCTTTCGGCGCGGACGAACCTCGCGGTCGTCCTCCGTCTCGACGGCGATCTCGACAGGGCACTCGCCCACGACAAGGAGACTTTGAGCATCCTGAAGGAGACGCTGGGCGCCGACCACCCAGTCACGCTCATCTGCGCGACGAACTACAGCAGTGACCTGTTCGCGGTCGGGGACGTGAGCGACGCCAACGAACACGACATCGACACGCTGTCGCGGTCGGAGCGCGTCCTCGGCCCCGATCACCCCTCGACGCTCGCCTGCAGTGTCAACGTGGCCCTCGATCTGAGGGCGCTGGGGCGGGTCGCCGAAGCCGATCGCATTCTCTCGGACACCCTGGCGAGCTTGCGCCGGGCCCTGGGCGAGCGTCATCCGGCCACGCTGAACGCGTTGCAGAACCTGCGGGCCGACTGCGACGTCGACCCGATGCCCCTCTAGTCGCGCGAAGTCACGGATAGCGGCGACCTCAGGGCCGCCGCCTTCCGTAGCCTCAGTCGATGCGCCCGGGCGGCCCGGTGCCCAAGTTGTAACGGGCGTGCTCCAGCTGCCCGAGCAGGGCGGCCTTCGACTGTTCGAGCACTCGGTGGTCGGTTTCGCAGAGATCGTGAAGAGAAGTATCGGTTAGGTCGATCAAATCAGTCTCGATCTCCGGGCTATCGAGATCCACAGCAGATTCCCTCTCTTCAAACAGGCCTTGCCAGCCAGGTCGCCAGGGCCATCGGATCCAGGGCCGGCCTGAGGGCCCTACGATGAACCGCCCGGACCAGCGCGGGATGCTCGCGCAGGACAACGGCCCCAGGCCCAGCGGCGGCCAGGGCGAGACCGCTCCAGGCGTCGAGGTCATCGGGATCGGCGCGAAGGCGACGCGTGAAGGCAGCCGCGGCCACGGTGCGTTCGCCGCGCAGGAGGTCGGCGTCGGCGTCGTCGGCGCCCAGCGCGCGGAGGCGATCGGTCAGAGGTTGGTCGCCTCGGGCCACCCATCGGCGGGCCAGCGCCAGCCGCGCCTGGGACCACTGCCTCTCCCCAGTGGCGACCACGTACCCGGGGTCGACGGACGGTGCGTCTTCGCCGCGCGACCAGGCAGCGACCAGGCGGTCCACACTCTCCTTCGCGGGAGTCAGGTGTCGCAGGCGCCAACCGATCCGATGGCCGGCGGCGACCAGCTCGGCCGCACGGGCGGGGGCCTCGGCGACCAGGGTGGACCTCCACCCGGAGACCCGGTCGGTCAGGCCACCGATCAGGCGCTCGCCGGTCTCGGTGAGCGCGTTCGAGCCGGCAACCTCCCGCAGGGCCTGCTCGACCTGACGGCGGGCAAGGGCGAACGCGAACTCGTCGGCGGGCGAGCAGCTGACCTCGGCCTGGGCATGCCAGAACGCGGTGATGTTGGTGAACGCGAAGATGCCCTGGATCAGGCCGGGCAGCGGCCTCGGGTCGTCCCGCCAGGGGGCGTAGAGAGTCTCCTGCTCGCTCAGCACGGTCACGGGTAACAGATGCAGCAGTCCACCCAGCTGGATGTGGGCGAACTCGTGGACCAGCGCGACGGCCAGGGACAGGGCGTCGCCGGGCTCGGAGACCAGGACGCTGCCGAAGGCCTCGCCGGTCGACGCGCTCCTCGCCTCACCGCCGCCGCCGTCGGCCAGGGGCACCAGGGAGACCACGCCGGCGGCCATGGCGTCGGCGGAAGCCGGGTGGTGGGCGCAGAGGATCGCCCACGCCTCGGTCAGCAGCGACGCCCACCGGTCGTGGCCGGCCGGCGACAGGCGTTGCGGCTCGACGGGGTCGCTGAGATCGCGGTACGGGTCGATGTCGTCGAGCGTCACGGCGAGGACGGGACCGGAGCCCACCCGCAGGCGGCGCAGCTCCCACCACTGGGCGTCGCCCGACCAGCTCCGGCCGTCGGCGGAAATACACAGCTCCCGCCCACGGCAGCGGAGCGTCACCCGGCCACCGCTCGTCACGGCCTCGACCGTCTCCCAGGCCTCGCGGGCGGGGAGCACGGCCTCGCCGGCAGGGAAGCCGCCGGGGAACTGGGCTGGGAAGACCGCCATGCCGAGGCCCGGCAACATCGCCTTGCCGTCGCGGGCGGGAATGACCGTGGCCCACTCGCGGCGCTGCCGGACCGCACCGACGAACGCCAAGGCGTGCAAGACGCCGGCGTCCACCCACAGTGGCGCCGGGGACTTCGCGAGGCCCTGGGCGCGCCGCAGCAGGTAGGCGGCCCAGCTCCCCACCTGCGGGTGCAGCAGCAGGTCCCGGAACATCGCCCGGTCGGAGGCGTCCATCGCCATCAGCAGGTCGAGCGAGGCGGCCGGCGGCGGCAACGGCCCCAGCAGCTCGGGCCGGCCGGCGAGGAGGTCCACGACGGAGTGGAAGACCAGGAAGCGGCGGCTGAACTCCGTCTGCCAGAGAGCCTCCGTCAGATCCGCGCTTCCGTAGCCGTGGCAGAGCAGATCGAGGTGCGACTCCTTGATGCGATGTCTCGTCAAGAGCATCCGGGTCCCCCGAGCAATAGAGTCCGAGCACACAGTTCCCGCATGGCTACTCTAAGCGCAGTCCGGGGGTTGATCGATCAAGTTCGATCAGGCGGAGATGCCGGCGTAGGTCAGCCAGCGCTCGCGGGGCGACAACCGGAGCCGGATCTTGCTGGGGTCGACCTGGCCGAGGGCCGGTAGCCACTCGCGGATGCGCAACTGGGCCGCCTCGGTGGCGTCGGTCAGCAGGCGTTGCACCGTCTCGTGGTCGCGGTGCTCCTGGGAGAGCATCACGATCAGCTTGGCCCGGCCGCGTACGACGTCGCCCCGGCACAAGCGCGACTGGGCGTAGGCGATGTCGCATCGCCGGGTGTAGGGCTGCAGGGCGGCCTGGACCTCGGCCAGCAGCGCCGGCGTGTCGACAGTGCGGTGCGGGAGCTGCCACCACAGCCAGATGGGGTACGGGACCCGGCCGGTCGCGGTGGCGCCGGTCTGCTGGCTGGACGGCGGGTACGAGCAGCGCATCACCGGGCTCAGCGCCACCTTCCAGTCCGCGATCACGCTCTCGTCGGATTCGCCGGCGGCGCCGGGACGGTGGCCGGCGAAGGCGCTCAGTCGCGGCAGCGCGTCGAGCCAGCCGCCGGTCCACTGGGGAAGCGTGTCGGGAGTGTCGGCCGCGACGGGGAGCACGAGGTTGATGAAGGTCGTCTTGCGCATGCTGGAGATGGACGCGGCCAGCACACCGACGCCACGTTCGCGCAGGGCTTGCACCGTCGCCGCGGTCGTGCCGGCCCGCGATGGGCCGACGATGCTTGCGATGACCGCCCTTTTCGGGGTGAGCACCGGCGCCTCGGGGAACAACCGGCTGCGCGCCTGGCGGTAGCGCTCCCGGTCGAATCCCCGAATCGTGAACCACTCCCCCCGTACGCGATTAAGCCTTTGATCGTCGAGTTTGAGACCGAAGCCGTATTCCTCGGCCAGCGCCGCCAGCTCGGTTTCGAAGTCCAGCCGGGCCTCGGCCATCTTCGGATCCACCCCGATCGAGAACCGCAGGCACGGCCCGATCGCGTCGCGCAGCCGCTCGTTGGACCCGTCGCCCCGCTCGGACCGGCTGATCTGCGGAACTGGCGCGACCGGGGTGTGCAGGTGCAGCACCGGCGCGCCGCGCTGGCCGGCCAGCCCGGTGAGCTTCTCGATGACCAGCGCCTGCATGAGCGCTTCCCGGTAGGTCGGCGACCAGTGGGTGTTGCCCAGGGTGATCAGGACCTCGACCTTGCGGGTGGACTGGTTGAGGAAGCCGGGATTGGGCACGGCGTGCCCGGAGTACGAGTAGGTGTCCGGGGCGCCGGCGTGTTCCACCTGGCCGATCTGCACCCGGCCGCTGAACGCCGACATCGTCGAGGGCCAGATCGACGTGGACACCGACAGCCCGGCCGCGGAGAAGTGGCAGAAGTCGGTCGGCCAGGCGGTCACGTCCTCCTTGTCGGGCTCGTCGCCGATGACCGAGGTCGGCAGCGGGCCGTAGCCGTGCGTCAGGGTGAACTCGACCGAGGAGAAGTAGGTGCCGGCCGCCTCCGCCGCGATCTGGGCCAGCTCGGACGACTTGGTGAAATTCGCGGGCACCGTCATCTCACACCTCACCACGTGCGTCGAAGAAGTCGTCCGGCTCGACGGTGCGCCGGGTGGAGCGCCGGGCGTCGCGGAGCCAGCGGGGCACCCGGGTCGACCGCGGCACCGCGCTGCCGCGGTGGATCCGCCGGGCGTAGAACTCGCACAGGCAGCAGACCAGGATGAAGATCAGCACGGCGAGGGCGAGCTGGAACAGCCTGGTCATCTCGTGGTCCGATTGCACCGTGCCGACGGCGATCGCCAGCGCGGTGGTGACCGCGACCGAGGCCGCGGCGAGCATCCGCTGGAACTTGTGCAGCTGGCCCAGCACCGATTTGGTGCTGGGCAGGTCGAGCCGGGCCAGGAGCAGGCCGGGCACCAGGAGAAGCACCGCGACGACGGCGTCGGCCTGCTCGGGCACGAAGCCGTCGGACACCTCGGACGAGTAGAGCCACTCGACGCCGCCGGACAGGAACGTGCCGATCGCGAGGACCACCAGGGCCAGGCCGGCCACCATCCGGGTGATGTTCTCGATCAGGGCCGGCGCCTCGTCGGCGAGGGCCATGAACGCGAAGACACGGACCGGCTCGGTGGACTGCGGGCTGAGCTCCACCGACGGGCGGCGCCAGTGGGCGTGGGCGCCGTGCTCGCGGGGGTCGTTGTCGGTGGTGACGTCCCGGCTCACCTGCGCGGCGCGCAGCCCGGCGGCGATGTTCCGCAGGGCCGGGCCGGCCAGCCCGCTGCGGGCGAGGTGCTGCATGCCGTCGGCGGAGTAGTGGGCGCAGAACGCCGCGAGCACGTCGAGGGAGCAGTCGCCCGCGGAGAGCGCCTGGATGACCTGGTCGGCGGTCAGCCGGCGCAGCGGGGGCGCCGAGCCGGGCCCGACCGGGATCGGCAGGCGCGCGAGATACTCCTCGTAGCTCGTCATGTCGACGAGCCGTCGCCGGCCGAGCTCGGCCAGCCGCGACGCGATCCCCTGCATCTCGAGCTCGAGCAGCTTGTGGTAGGTCCCGAGCCGCTCGGCGCGCTGGGCCACCGACTCCAGATCCTGGGCGAGCACCTCGACGAACTCCTCGTCGACGTCGCTGGACATCAGGAACCGCCGGACGCTGATCTCCTGCCGGACCTCCAGGGTCAGGTGGT
The DNA here is from genome assembly GCF_050942195.1 of Actinoplanes sp. CA-142083. Taxonomy (NCBI): domain Bacteria; kingdom Bacillati; phylum Actinomycetota; class Actinomycetes; order Micromonosporales; family Micromonosporaceae; genus Actinoplanes; species Actinoplanes sp. CA-142083. The sequence goes on along the minus strand of NZ_CP192076.1, from coordinate 2,875,834 downwards.
ACGCCTTGACCGATCGGGGAATCTCGGTCTCGTACTCGACGACGAACTCGCGGTTCACCGGCAGCACGTTCTTGGCCAGCGACTGCAGCGGCGCCGGGCGATGCTGGGCCGGCAGCAGCGGCGCCTCCCAGGTCAGGAACCGCCGCGGCCGGTCCAGCCCGAGCTGCGCCACCAGGATGTACTGCCGCGTCGCGAGTTGCAGCAGGCGCGCGAACGGAATCACCTCGGCCGGGAAAAGAGCATCAAGACCGAGCAGAGCAAGATTTCGTACGGATTCGGAGCTGCCTTTTCCGGTAAGCAGCTCGGCATGGTCGAGCGGGGTGTGCAGCCGTTGCCCCGCCGGCGAGCCAACCATGATCAGCTCGGTGATCGCCGCCTCGATCAGCCAGCGCGACCGCTGATGGGTGTGCCGTAGCTGGTGGATCGCGCTGGCCGGCGCCGAGACGTCGTCATGGGCGTTGATCAGCATTTGCAGCAGCTTGACGAACGCGGCGGCGGTGAACCGGTTGGCGTCACGATGCGAGAGCCGCGGCACCACCTCGCCACTCGAGTCCCTGATCGCCACCGGCGCGAGATCACGGCGGCTGTACCGGGAAACCGGCACCCAGAGCGACGCGCCGTCCCCGGGCACCATCAGCGTGTCACGGAGAGGTCCCGAGATCAGGTCGAGGTCCACGTCGACGCTGATCGCCCGGCTCATGTGCCCGCGATCCATCAGGGTCAGGTGCTCCGACAGCCGCGGGACGTGGTCGAGCCGGAAGGACAGGTCCATCAGGGCCAGCCCGAACGCCGCCTCCCGGCTGGGAAACGTCAGCGGCGCGGTGGGGACCGGAAGAGCCCGGATAAGCGTCCGCAGATGGTCCAGCGGGCCGTCGGCCGGCTGGCCGGCGAGCGCGGCGCTCCCCCGGAGATGGACGGTCATGCTTTGATCCTCGCCGCAATCCGGGGTACGACGGCTGATCTGTCGCCATGACGACGGTGCACCACCCCTTCCGACAAAAGGGGTGGTGCACCGCGCTGGTCAGCGCAGCGGCGGGTTCGCCAGTTCGACGAGCTCCACGGCCTGCTGCGGGAACCAGGCGCCGGCGGCCGGGTCGGCGGTGTTGCCGCGAGCCGGATCGAGGCCGGTGCCGGTGCCGCGGTCACACTGGCCGTCGGACTGTCCGGGCGTCTTGACCCACAGGAACGCGTCTGCCAGCGGGTCGCCGGTCCTGGTGGTCGGGCGCAGCCCCAGCCCGCGGTCCGGCGGGTTGCACCAGGTCTGCGGGTCGGGCCAGGTGACGCCGGCCGGCGCCGTCCACGGTCCCTGGCCGTTACGACTGGTGTCCACGACGAAGTGGGCCAGCTTGTGCGGCGAGACGTTGCCGACGTTGGCGTCGTACCAGGCGTCGCTGAGCGGCCAGGTGCTGAAGTCGCCCGGACTCGCCGGGTAGTACTGGCTGGCGCACCGCTCGAAGTGCCCGCGGTTCTCGGCCAGCCCCCTGGTGCCGTAGTAGACGCACTTCGAGATCCAGTTGCCGAACTTCAGCTGCCGCTCGGTCGTCTCGTAGTTCGACACGTTGAGGAAGAACCCGTCGGCCTTGGCCACGCCCGCCTTGACCAGCCGATCCGCGATGTCGCCGGTGCCGAGCCAGGCGCTGTGCGTGCCGTCGAGGTAGACGCTGGTCCGCGGCAGCGCGCCCAGGCGGTCCACCGCGTAGTTGAGCATCGCGAACCGGTCGGAGGCGGCGGTGGCCGGGTCGGCCTCGGCCGGCTGGCACCACTCCTGGTTGCCGTTGATGGTGGTGTACCAGGGGATGATGCCCAGGCCGTCGGGTTCGAGCATGACGGCGGCCGGCTGGCCCCCGATGCCGGCGGCGAACGCGTCGATCCACGCCTTGTACTCGGCCACCGAGGTGGCGCCGCCCGCGGAGTACTGCGAGCAGTCCCGGAACGGGATGTTGTAGGCGACGAAGACCGGCAGCGCCTTCTTGGCGGCCGCCCGCTTGGCCTCCGCCTTGACCGACTGCGTCAGCGAGCGGCCGGAGCCGCCGGTGCCCCAGACCGCCTGCGGCGTGTCGATCATCGTGTGGATCTTGCGGGCCAGCCCGCGCTGCCCGGTCACGGTCAGCTGAACGATCTGCTTGACCGCGCCGGGGTCGGGGCGCGGCGTGTAGAAACGGGTGCCGTCCGGAATGACGGCGCCCGCGGGAGAGGGGTTGAGAGCCAGGGTCACCACGACGCCGGCGGCCGCGGCGGCCAGCCGTAAGAGAGGAGATAAGGACACATCGGACTCCTGATCAGACGGTAAGTGGGAGCGTTCCCATCCGTGACCCGAGCCTCGATCCCGGCACCCATCAAAGTCAATATGCTGGCCCGCTTTCAGGGAAACTTCAGGTCGGTCCGTGCACGATCCGCCGCCATGGACCACGCGTCACTGACCTATCCCGAGGCGATCGTCATCGGACTCCTGCAGGGTGTCACCGAGCTGTTCCCGGTGTCGAGCCTCGGCCACAGCATCCTGCTGCCCGCGGTGATCGGCGGGCGGTGGGCGGCCGATCTGAGCATGAGTGCCGACAATTCGCCCTATCTCGCCTTCGTGGTGGCGGTCCATGTCGCGACGGCCGTCGCGCTTGTCTGGTTTTTCAAAGCCGATTGGGTACGGATCGTGCGCGGTCTCCTGACCTCGGTCCGGCATCGGTCGATCACCAACGCCGACGAGCGCCTGGCCTGGCTGCTCATCGCGGCGACCATCCCGGTGGGCCTGGCCGGGCTGGCCCTCGAGCACATCGTGCGGACCGCGCTGGGCAGGCCGCTGCCCGCCGCGGTCTTCCTGATCCTCAACGGCATCCTGCTCGCCTCGGTCGAGCGCCTACGCAGCCGGCAGCGCGTTCCGGCGCTGGTCGGCGGCGACGGGACACATGTCAGCACCGCGGCCGGCAACGGAGTCTCGGCCGGCCGCAGCAGCGCGGGCGCGGGCCAGGGCGGCGCGGGCCACAGCGGCGCGGGCCAGGGCGGCGCGGGCCGTGGCGGTGACGGGGGCAGTGGCGACGGGCGCAGTGACGCCGCGCCGGATGGGCGGATCGCGTCTCTGTCGTGGGGGCAGGCGCTGCTCATCGGGTCGGCGCAGATCCTCGCTCTGCTGCCGGGCATCAGCCGCTCGGGCTCGACGATCGGTGTGGGGCTGCTGCGCGGGCTCTCCCACGAGGACGCCGCCCGGTTCGCGTTCCTGCTGGCCACTCCGGTGATCGCCGCCGCGGGCGTGCTGAAGCTGCCCGAGCTGGCCGGGCCGGAGGGGCGCGGCATCCTCGGGCCGGTTCTGGTCGGCAGCCTGGTGGCCGGGGTCGCCGCCTACGTGTCGCTGCGCTTCCTCACCAGGTATTTCGAGACGAGGACGCTGAACCCGTTCGCCATCTACTGCGTTCTCGCGGGCACCGCCGGCGTCATCTGGAGTCTGGCCTAGGAGCGAACGGAGAAGACGCCCATCATGCCCATGTCCTCGAATTCGAGGTTGTGGCCATGGAACACGTGCGCGGCCCGCCCGAACAGCCGAGCGCGCGGGCGGCCGAGCTAGGCGAGCAGGGCGCGGCCGTACCAGTCTTCGGTGGATGTCACGCCGGGCAGGGTGAAGAAGTAGCCGCCGCCGAAGGGGCGGATGTAGTCGTTGAGCGGGTCGTCGGCGAGCCGGGTCTGGACCGCCTCGAAGCCGCGCCGGAGGTCCTGCTGGTAACAGCAGAAGATCAGGCCGGCGTCCAGGTCGCCGCCGGGGACCAGGCCGTCGTCGTAGTTGTACGGGCGGCGGAGGATGCGGCTGTTCGCCGTGTCCGCGGTGCGCGGGTTGGCCAGCCTGATGTGCGCGTCGAGCGGGGTGAGCGCGCCCGCCGGGTCCCGCTCGTAGTCGGGCCGGTCCCGCTCCTCGACGCCGTCCAGCGGCGCCCCGCTGTCCCGCCGCCGGCCGATGATGGCCTCCTGCTCGGCCAGCGACACCCGGTCCCAGAACTCGGTGTGCATCCGGATGAACCGCAGCGCCTGGTAGCTACCCCCGGCTGCCCACGCAGGCTCGCCGGCGCCGGCCCAGACCAGGCCGGCGCCCTCGGCCTCGACCGGGTTGCTGGTCCCGTCCTTGAAGCCCATCAGGTTGCGTGGCGTGCCGGCCGGCCGAGGCGGGCTGAGGAATCCGGTGCGGCGGTAGCGCAGCAGCAGGCTGCCGCGGGTGCTGCGGGCGATGTCGCGCAGCGCGTGGTGGACGGTGTCGGCGTTGTCCGCGCAGATCTGCAGCAGGAGATCGCCGTGACACCAGGCGGGGTCGAGCGCGTCGCCCGGGAAGACCCCCATCGCGGTGAGCGAGCGCGGCTTGCGGGCGGCCAGGCCGAAGCGCCCGTCGAACAGCGAGGCGCCGACCGAGACGGTGATGGTCAGGCCGTCGGCGGGGATGGTGGGGCCGAGCACGCCGTTGTCGGCCGGCGGGGTGGTGATCGGTCCGGCGGCCGGGTCACCGCCGGTGGTGAGGAAGCGGGCCCGGGCGGTGAGGGTCTGCAGCACCGGCCGCAATGGCCCGGCGACGTCGAAGGCGGCGAAGACGGCGTTGCGTTGCGGCGGGGTGAAGATCCCCGCTTGGTGCGGGCCATGGAAAGCCGGCGCCTCGACGATGGATTCGGTGCGCGGCAGGGCGGCCACGGCGGCCGCGCCCACGGCGAGGCGCTTGAGGACGGCACGGCGGCTGACGCTCACGATCCGGTCACCTCCAGCAGGCCGGGCGCGCCGGCCAGGGTCTCCAGGACGCCGCCGAGGGCGGCATCGACATCCCGGTGTACGGCCAGCGCGTGCCGGAGCCGTTCGAGTCCCGTGCGGGCGGCCGGGCGCAGGTCCGGGCGGCGCTCGTCGAGCAACGGACCGAACATGTCGAGCAGCGCCTCGGTGGCATCCACGCTCGCGGCCGTTTCGGCGAGCCCCGAGCCGGCGCCCATGTCGGTCAGGCCGGTGCGGTGGAAGCGCAGTGCGTCCTCGAGGATCTCGTGCAGCCGCAGCGGCAGGTCGATCGCGTCCGGGGTCGCGCCGGGCAGGTCGGCCCGGAGCGCGGCCACCTGCTCGGCGACCGCGTCGGCAAGGGGCCGCAACACGCCGAGCGCCTCGCCGTGCCAGAGCCCGTACTCGATCCGGCGCAGGCCGGTGAAGTCCGGGTCCCGCACGCCGCCGGGCAGCCCCTGCGGCAGGCCGTCGATCGCGTCCGCGTAGTCGCCGAAGCTTCCGTAGGCGGCGCCGACCCGATCCCAGGTCAGCTGGGCGATGAGCCAGGCGGCGCGGGCCTTCGTACGGTCGGATCCCGCAACCGCGGACCGCAGCGCCGTCACATCCCGGGTCAGCTGGTCCAGGACGCCCGCGACGTAGCGCTGGTACTCCTCCCGTACGGAAGCCTGCTCTTCTGGAAGAACGGGAGGCGCCGGCGTGTAAGGAAGAGTCAGGCACGGCGAGGAGACGACCAGGCGCAGGAAGCTGGCCGCGCGCTGGCTGATCCCGACCCGGAAGCCGGTGGCCGGGTCCTCGGTGAGCAGCTGCGAGTTCTGGCCGGGCACGTCGACGACGACGCGGTAGCCGAGATCGGCCCAGTGCTGCCGCAGCGCGTCGACGGCCGCGGCGCCTTCGGTGCCCGAGGGCGGCATCATGCTGTAGCGCGAGGAGATCGTGTACGTGCCGGCCGGATCGGAGCACGCGCCGATGGTGCTCACCGCCTCGGCGTACCGAATAGTTTTGGAAATGCCGGCGGCCGCGTCGCTGCGATATTTGTCGATCAAAGCCCGCGCCTCGCGCTCGGTCGGCACCGGAATCGCGGCCGAAGCGCCGGATCGGACGAAGGCGAAGGCGCCCGCCGCCGCCACGACGGCCGTCGTGGCGGCGAGCAGGGCGATCCGGAATCGGGTCATCTCAGTACGTGAAGGAGTAGCCGGCCGAGGAGACGCCGCACGCCGAGACGTACAGCGTGTAGCTGCCTCGCGGCAGGCCGGACGGCAGCGTGAAGTCGGCCGTCTGGGCCTCCCCCGCCCGGCTGGTGATCATCGAGCTGAAGTTGAAGGTCCGGGCGAAGTAGACGTGCCCGGCGCCGTCCTTCAGGTAGACGATCGGATAGTTCTGCGGGTTCTGGTAGTCGTCCTCGCCGAGGCTCACCAGCCCGCTGAGCTGAGTGCCGGACAGGTGGTAGGTGCCGCTGCCGGTGATCGACGTGACCGTCGGCCGCCAGGCGTCGCGCGGCCCGCCGATCGGCGTGTAGACCCAGTTGCGGCTGCCCGCGGCGGCCAGCACCTGACCGTTGGGCAGGTTAATGAAGTTGACCGGCGCCCCGCGGGAGTCCGGCGGTTTGCTGATGATCGCGATCGTGTTGGTGGCCGGGTCGAACTCGTTGATGTTCGCGCCGGAGGCGGAGCCGCACTCGTTGGTCAGCCAGCTGCACTGCACCGAATCGAAGATCACCTTGCCGTTGACCTCGGGCGTGGCGTACACGTCGTCGGTGAACGAGCCCTGCGGGATCGCCGGGCCCTGCTGCCACGAGCCGGGGTCGCTCGGCCGCGCGCCGGGCGTGTAGATGACCGACGTGTTGTGGCCCATGGCGAGGATCCGTCCGTCGTACATCAGCGTGACGGTCGACGTGTCGACACTGCCGTTCGCGTACGAGGAGGGCGGACGCGCCACGGTGTACCAGGCGTTCGCGGCCGGATCGAACCGGTAGGCGCCGCCGTTGCTGATCGAGACGATCGAGCCGTCCGGCAGCGGCACCCAGCCGTCCTCGGCGGCCGGCGCGGGCCGGTTCGGGCCGGCGGTCCACTTGTTCGTCTTCCCGTCGAAGATCTGGGTACGGGCCTGCCGCTGGTCGCTCGACACGATCCGGCCGTCCTTCAGGTGGGCCGTGCCGGTGTCCCAGAGGTTGCCGTAGAGGCCGGACTGGCCGAGGGTCCAGGTGTTGGCCACCGGGTCGTAGAGCTGCACGCCGTTGTGGTCGTTGGACGAGCTGCCGGACGGCCACTGGTACACGTACTCGCCGCCGGCCTGGTAGAAGCGGCCGTCCGGCAGGAGCTGCTCCTGCGCGGCGCCGACCCCGTACGGGCTGGTGGCCAGCTGCTTCCAGGTGCCCTTGGTGTAGTCGCCGAACTGGTCGGGCACGAGCTTGACCCACTGGTGCAGGTCGCTGCCGTTGGAGAGGATGCTGCCGTCGGTGAGCAGCCACATGAACGTGCCGGCGCCGCCGTTGTAGGGGTTGACCGGCACCGCGGCCCAGGTGCCCGGGGTGCCCGGAACGGCCGGCGGGCCGCCGTTGGTGGGCGGAGTCGTCGGCGGGGTCGTCGGTGGCGTCGTGGGCGGAGTCGTCGGCGGGGTTGTCGGCGGTGTCGTGGGCGGGGTCGTCGGCGCGGTCGTCGGGGTCACCGAGCCGGTGCAGGCGACGCCGTTAACGGTGAACGCTGTCGGCACCGGGTTGCTGCCGGTCCAGGACCCGTTGAAGCCGAACGAGGCGCTGCCGCCGGTCGCGATCGCGCCGTTGTAGCTCACGTTGGTGGCGGTGACCGCGGCGCCGCTCTGGCCGACCGTCGCGTTCCACGCCTGGGTCACCGTCTGCCCGGCGGTGTAGGACCACCGCAGGGTCCAGCCGTTGATCGGGTCGCCGAGGTTGGTAATGGTGACGCTGGCGCCGAACCCGCCGCTCCACTGCGAGCTGACCGCGTAGGTCACCTGGCAGCCGGCGGCCGCGGCGTGGGCGACGACAGCGCTGGTGACCGCCAGCACGACCGCCGTGGCGGTGCTCGCCGAGACGAGCATCCGGCGAAGTCCTTTCCGCATGGTCCTTCTCCTTGCGGCTCGGTGGGGTGGCCGCGCGATGCCCACGCCATCGACGACCGTCACTGCCCCGACATCATGTAGGACGAAAACCTTTTCGGCAAGGCCTTACCACCTGGGCTCATCGTGGCCGAAAAGGTTTCGGCCATCCGTTACCGTGGATGCAGGCGTCCGAGGAGGTGCTTCCGTCGTGACTTCAGCCCTACCGCCGCCGACCGGCCCCCACGCCGTGGGCCGGACAGTGCGCGACTGGACCGACCACAAGCGAACCGATCCGTACGCGGCCGAGCCGTCCGAGCCCCGGTCGCTGGTGACCTGGATCTGGTATCCATGCGGCCCCTCGCCGGCCGCCCCCGCCGACTATCTGCCGGCCGCCTGGGACCCGGTCGCCCAGATGCTCGGCATCCGCGCCAAGGGGCTCAAGTCCCGCAGCGTCGACGCCGCGCCACCGGCCGACAGCCACGAGGCCTACCCGGTCGTCTTCCTGTCGCCGAGCGGCTTTCCGCCGCTGCTGCTCTCCGGCACCGCCGAGGAGCTGGCGAGTCACGGTTTCGTCGTGGTGGGCGTCAACCACACGTACGAGACGGCCGTGACCGTCTTCACCGACGGCCGCGTCGTGCCGATGAACCCCGCCGCCATCGCCGGAGCGCTCGGGCCGCAGGCCGGCGCGCACCGGCAGGTGTTCGCGCGGCGCGCCGACGTGTGCCGCTACAAGGCCGAGGATCTGGCGTTCCTCGCCGACCGGCTGGCCGCCCTCGACCACGACGACCCGCTCGCCGGGCGCCTGGACCTGGGCCGGCTGACCGCGATGGGGCACTCGTTCGGCGGCGTGGCGGCCATGCAGTGGTGCCGGGACGATCCCCGCTGCACGGCCGCCGTCAACCTGGACGGGGCGGTGTGGACCGACGTCGGGCGGCTCGGCGTGCCCCGGCCGGTGCTCCAGGTGCTGGCGCCGCACCCCGAGTTCGACATCGCGCCGGAGGCCGCCGTGGCCGCGGGCATGGCCCCCGACCCGGAGTGGTTCGCCGCCGAGAAGGCCATCGCCGTCGACGGCTGGGCGGCCGTCCAGCGCAACGGCCGCCCCACGCACACGTTCGAGATCGCCGGCGCGTCGCACCTGAGCTTCATGGACATCGCGTTCCTGCCGCTCGCGCCCGACTCGCCGGTGCGGCCGATGCTCGACCGCACCGCGATCGAGCCCGGCCGCATGCTCGCGGCCACCACCACACTGGTGCGGGCGTTCCTCACCGGCCAGGACATGGCCGGCATCCCGCTCCCGGCGCCGGCGGTCCGGCTCTTCGGCCGGTCGGAAATGTGACCGATGTGGACGCCCGCGTCGCGACCATCCAGGGCCGCAACCGGCCGCACGCACGGTGACCATGCACGATGCCGGGCCATGGCAACCCAGCCCAGCCACCCTTCCCACCGTGACCGGCCGCACGCACGGTGACCACGCACGGCCCTCGGGCCACGGCGCCCCCGCCCCGGCCACCCGCTGAAGCCGCGACCGGGCCGCGCGCACGGTGACCGACGCGCGACCCGACCCCGCCTCACCAGGTGTCTAGCATTGGAGATTGATCTCGCAGCTCGGCGGGCCGCCGCTGACCAGCTTCGGCAGTCCGCTCGCGTCGATCGTGTCGATGCCGAGCGACGCGGCCGAGTTGACGGCCGCATAGGTGCGCGGGCCGGACGAGACCGCCTGGACGACCGCCCCGGCGATGGGGTGGCCGCTCGCGTAGAGTTTCGCGCCCCCGCTGAACATGACGTTGGCGGCCTTGCCCAGACCGGCGGCGACCGTGCCGAGGCCCACCGAGGCCGCACCGGTCGCACAGTCCCCGCCGGACGTGCCGTCGCCGAAGAAATAGTTGCTGCAGTTGGTGGCGGTCGCGGCGATGTTCATGCCCATGCTGACCAGACCGCACACGGCACACCCGAACATCGCCATCACGCCGAGCCCGACCCCGATCCACTTGTAGGCGCTGCTGTTGGTTACCGCCTTGAGGTTGTCCCAGACGCCGCAGATGAAGCTGGTGCACTTCTCCTCGGGAGGCGGCAGCGGCGGCCCCACCTTGCGGTTGTCTTCCCACGACACCCGGTCGGCGCGGCGGGCGAGCTCCTCGATGCTGGGTCCCTTGTAACCGACCCGGCAGTCGCCGAACTTGTCGCAGTTCGGCACCGGCGCGGGCGCCTTGCCCCGCGCACCCACCCGGCAGTCGCCGTACTTGTTGCAGGACGGCTGGGTCGCCGGCGTCTTGCGGGTGCTGGCCGTGGGCACACCGGGTGGCGGCGGCGCCCACGTGTCCGGCCCCTTCTTGCCGACCATGCAGTCGCCGAACTTGTTGCAGGACGGCGCGTACTGCCCGCTGGGGTCGGACATGGTGACCGGGTTGTTGGCGGCGTAGGCGTACGCGTTCATCTGTTGTGGATCGTCGAGGGCCGCCACCGGGTCGACGGAGAGGAACCGGCCCACCGCCGGGTCGTACTCCCGGGCGCCGAGGTGGACGAGGCCGGTGGACGAGTCGGCGGTGCCGCCGACGAAGCCCTTCTCCCCGGGGAAGGCGGCCGGGACCGCATCGCCGCGGGCCGTGCCGAAGGGGGTCTGCCGCCGCTTGGTGACCTGCTGGCTGACGCTGTCGACGGCGACCAGCGCGGTGCCCTGGTGGTCGGCGGCCAGCCAGGTCACGCCCGCCCCGGTGCGCACCGCCACCGTGGCGCCGGCGTGCTGGTAGAACCGGGTGCCGGTCAGCGTTCCGGAGGCGTTGTCCAGCCGCAGCTCCTGCCCGTCGAGGTACAGGGTGCGGCCGGTCGGGTCGCGGCGGATCAGGCGGTTGCCGTCGGCGTCGTACACGTACTCGGTGGACTTGCCGGCCTCGGTGACCTTGGTCAGCTTCCCTTCCGGGTCCCAGTCGAGCGTCTGCCCGGCGCGGGTGACCACGTTGCCGATGGCGTCGTAGGCGAACTCGTCCTTCGTGGCGCCGCCCGGCTTGACGGTGGTCACCGACCGCAGCTCGCGCGAGTCGTCGGCCGGATAACTGTAGGTGCGGACGGTGTTGCCGGCCGCGGCGTGCTGGGTCTCGGTCAGCCGGTTGCCGACCGCGTCGTAGGTGAACGACTGCCAGTACGGCGCGGCCCCGGCGAGCAGGCTGGTGCCCGGATCCGCGGCGCAGTCGGCGGCCGGCGTCCACGCTTCGGTCAGCCGCCGCAGGTAGTCGTACCCGAGGCACTGCACGTCGTCGGTGTCGGCGACCGAGGTGACATTTCCCGCCGGGTCGTAGGTGTAGTGGGTATCCGCCTGCACCGGCCGGGGCACTTCGGCGTCGACGACGGTGCGGTCCAGCCGGCGGGTGTCGGTGTCGTAGTAGTAGGACTGCCAGACCCGTTTGCCGGTCACGCCGAGGTGCACCCGTTCAAGCTCGCCGTACCGGGTGTACTCGGTCTTGCCGACGTAGGTGGCGCTGCCGGTGAGCGTCGTCGGGTTGGCCAGGTCGTCGTAGCCGAGGCCGACCGTCTCGGCCGGCAGGTTCCCGATCTTGGGCAGCGTCCGGGCGTACACGCTGCCGTCCGGATTGGCTTTGGCGTACGTCGTGTAGGCGCCGCCCAGGCCACCCTCCGCGTCGGGGATCGTGACCGTGGTGTCCAGCGCGAGGTAGAGCGCGGAATAGGCGCCGATCGTCCGGGTGTACGCCGCCCCGCCCACGTACCGGGTCGAGGAGGCCGGCCGGCCCTTGCCCTTGGTGGCGGTGTCGTAGGTCCAGGCGGCGAGGGTGGCCGTGCCCGACGTCACCGCGGTCCGGCGGCCGAGGTCGTCGTAGCCGAACGACAGCGTGACCCCCCGGTCGTCGGTCGATGTGCTGAGCAGCCCGCCGTTGTCGTAGGTCATGGCCGAGGCGCCCTTGTCCGGGTCGTCGACCTTCACCAGACGGCCGCGCAGGTCGTAGGTGTTGCGCCAGATGCTGCCGCCGGCGTCGGTCGCCGACGCCAGGTCACCCCGTTTCGTGTACGTGTACGTGGTGGCGTCGTACGCGCCGGCCGGCGCCCCGCTCCGGTACTGCCGCAGCTCGGTCGTGCGTCCGCGGGCGTCGCTGATGGTGGTCGTCGCGGTGCCCCCGGCCGGCGGGGTCACGCTCACCTGGTCGCCGCCGTACGCCGTGGTGGTGCGCCGCAACTCGGCGCCGCGGCCGTAGACGATCTCGGCGACCTCCCGGCCCGCGCCGTCGTACCGGGTCACCGTCTGCTCGTGGATGGCGGAGTCGGCGGCCAGCCACAGCTGGTCGTCGACCGGCGCGTCGTTGAAGTACGGCGCGCTCGTCTTGAACGCCCGGCCCTGCGAGTCGTAGCGGGTGTCGGTCAGCAGCCGCCCGCCGCCGACCGCCGGGGTCTGCTTCTGCCGTGGCCGCAGCAGCCCGTCGAACAGCGTGTTGACCGTGGTGTAGTTCCCGTTGGGCCCCACGGTGGTGGTGCTGACCACCGACGGGCTGTCGCGGTTTATCCGGTACGCGAACGTGGAGCTGGCGTCGTTGTCCGCGCGGGGGCGGTTGGGCAGCCAGACCGCGGCGACCCGGCCGAGCGGGTCGTACGCCGTCTCGGTCCGGCGGTTGTTGGCGTCGTCGACGATCGTCGCGCTGCCCCAGGCGGGCTCGAGCGTGGTGGTGACGGTGTGGCCGAGCGGGTTGGTCACCACCGTCTGCGTCTCCGGCCCGCCGAGGGCCGGCGTGTAGGCCGTCCGGGTGACCTTCCCCCGGGCGTCGGTCGTGCTGGTGGCCCGGCCGTGCTGGTCGTACCCGGCCCTGCTCGTGGTCACGTATTGCGGATCGGCGCCCGCCGCGTGCTCGCTCTGCTCGTCGGTCCGGACGGTGTTGCCCGCGGCGTCGTACGTGTACTTGGTGTCGCTGATCGCGTCGGCGGGGAAGACCGGCGTGGCGTCGCATTTCACGCCGACGGTCACCACCCGGGCGGGCCGGTCGAACACCCCGTACGTCGTGGTGGTGCAGCGGTCGTCGGCCGCGGTGGAGGTGTCGCCCTGGTCGTCGGACTGGATCGCGAGCCCGCGGCCGTCGTACGTCGTCCTGGTGCTCGTCGTGCGCCACCCGCCGGAAGCCAGCGCGGTGTACCGGCGCACCGCGCCGGTCCGGACCAGATACGCCTTGTACGCGCCGCGGGTGGCCAGCGGACCCTTCCAGTACGGGTCGCTGATCGTCTTCTCGACCACCTGATCGGTGTCGCCCAGGTAGGTGGCCGACTCGAGTTCGAAGCCCTGCAGCCAGTCCTCGTCGGCCCGCGCGTCGCCCTCGCTGGGGTCGACGGCGCCGCCCATCCCGCGGTAGTACCAATGCCGGGTCTTGCCGATCTGGCCGCCCGGATCCCCCGGCGTGCCGGTGCGGACGGTGACGTCGCCGAAGCCGCGGAACTCGTCCCAGGTCCGCTTGTCGTCCTTCATGAACTCCGCCGTGTTGAAGTGCCAGGCGGCGGCGCCGTACGAGTAGGCGGTGACCTGCTCGGTGCTGCTGCTCATCCGGTCGGTCTGCTTGACCTCGGCCACGACGTACTTCTGGAAGTAGTCGGTGCGGGGGGTGTGGAACTTGGTGCTCCAGGTCTGCGGGAAGCAGCGCAGCGTGTTGGTCTTCGCATCGGCCGGCATCGAGGCGCCGGGGACGCAGTTGGGCGGCGCGTAGGTGACGGTGATGACGCCGCCGCTCTCCGAGACGATGCCGGTCACCCGGTAGCGGATCAGCGGCGCGTACCCGTCGGCCTGGTAGACCCGGTTGGCCATCTTGGTGCCCTCGAAGGTCACCGCCGGCAGCGAGGCCGAGCCGCCGGCCAGGCCGGTGTGTGTGATGCTCCGCAGCCACAGGGCGGCCTTCCCGCCGTCGCCGGGGTCGGGGTACTGCTGGTCGAGAGTCCACTGGTCGACGTCGGTGAAGGTGCTGCCCCGCCGGACCTGGGTGGTGATCCGCGCCAGGCGCTTGGCCGACCAGAAGCTCGGCGAATGCTGATCCGCACAAGAGCTGGTGGCACAGTTGTCGTCCCAGGAGACGTCCGGCCAGTTGTCCTTCTTCTCCGGCACGCAATCGCTGCCCGGCACGCACCGGTCGGCGACGGTGAATTCGACCCGGCCGGTCGCCGGGATCGCAGCGTCGTCGGCCCGCAGCCCGTATTCGACCCGGCGCAGCGTGCCGCCCCGGACGTACGGGACCGCGGCGTCGGCGTTGTTCAGCCCGTACGCGTTGGTCTCCTGGTCGTAGGTGTAGACCATCATGTTGCCGTTGCGGTCGACGACCTTGTCCAGGTTCCACCGCCACGCCTGCGCGCAGTGCGAGGCGGCGAACCCGGCGGAGCTGTGGCACGGCTCGCCGGTGTCGTCGCCGAAGACCGGCACCGTCCAGGCCGATTTGGTCTCGGGCCGGGAGCCGAAGAAGTACTGCGTCCCGTCGAGGGTGGTGATCTTCCAGTACTCGCCGTCGTCGTCGCCGTTGGCCGCGCCGGTGAGCAGCTCGATCCGCGAGCCGTCCTCGCTGCGGTTGTGCCACACCTTGGTCGACTCGTCGCGGATCAGCATCCCCGCTCCGCCGCCATAGGAAGCGGTCGCGTTCCAGCTGCCCCAGCAGAGATCGCCGGCCTTCGGGGGCGTGACGTCGCCGGCGTCGTCGTCCGCGCACGGACGGTAGGACCGTTCCACGAAGCCGGGTGACAGGCTCCAGCCGTCGCCGATCCACGAGGCCTGGTTGTTGGTGGCGCTGGTCCGGCCGTCCACGGCCGACGACGCGTACGAGAGAGCCAGCTCCGGCTCCTGCCCGCCCGGCGCCGGCGGCACCCGCAGCGGGTACGACCAGCTGAAGTCGCCGGTCTGGGTGGAGACCTGCCAGCTCGCCGACGGCGCGAGCGGCGTGGCCTCGTTGGTGCCGGCGCCGTCCTTGACCTGTGCGGACGGCGCCTGGTTGCCGTGCAGTGCGTCCTGGCTCGCCTGATCCGGCGGCTGCGCCCGCATGGTCTGCTTCTCCACCGGGGTCGAGCCGACCGTGGGCAGCGGCACCGACGGGCCGGTGGCCGCGAGCGCCATCGGCGGCCGCACCACCCCGTTGATCAGCGGGACGACGAGCAGAACCGCGAGGGCGAAGCGGATGGATCGCATGAAGATCTCCCGTCCGGTCATGCTGCGAACACCGCCGTCACGGCCGGCACGCTGGTCAGGACATAGCCGAGCTGTTTGTCGACGACCTGGCCCTCGCAGGCGGCGTCGAGCGAGACGAAGGTGTCCGTGTTGATCCGGCATCGGTAGATCGGCCGGCTGTCGAGTCCGGGTGGGGCCTCGGGCCAGATCCGGCCGACCGAGGCGAGCACGGACTTGCCTTCGCAGGCGGCGTCGGTGGAGAGGAACTGGTCGATGCCGTCCTGGCAGCTCAGCAGCCGCTGGGTGGCCGGGTCGGCGGCCAGCAGCAACAGGCCCTGGGCGCCCGGATATCCGTACGACGGTGGCGGCCCGTCGGTGGTGCTGGTCGAGTCGAAGCCGGGCAGGACGTAGCGGGTCAGCGTCCCGTAGGCCACGGTGTAGCCGAGCAGCCCCTGGTTGGTCCCGCCCTCACAGGTGTCCACGCGCGACTCGAACCGGTCGGCGCCGCTCGCGCACCGATAGACGGCGATGGTCGGGATGTTTTCCGGCTGCTGGGTGTAGACCAGGCCGACGTCGCCGGCCTTCTCGGCGCCCTCGCAGTCGGCCTGGACCGAGGTGAACCCGTCGGCGCCGGCCCGGCAGGCATAGAGCATCCGGGTGTTCGGCCCCTCGGCGGCGGCCGTGCCGAGGGTGCCCTCGAAGTGGTAGCCGTCGCGGACCTGGCCGGTCGGGCCGGTGTAGTGGTCGCCCGATCCGTTGAGGAACCGGCCGATCTGGCCGGCGGGCGGGCCGGCCCAGCCACCGCGGGCCGCCTGCTCGGCGTCGGGCACGATCCCGTCCGAGATGCGCACGTCGTCGAGCGCGCCGGCGAACCAGCCGGACGGCTTGCCGTCGGCCTTGGCCCGGCCGATCGCCACCTTGCCGGTCGCCCGCCACAGCACGACCCGGTCGCGGACGCCGGCGAGCTCACCGTCGACGTAGAGCCGCAACTGCCGGGCCGGGAAGTCGTAGACGCCGGTCAGGTGGGTCCACTGGTTGAGCACGGCCTGCTCCGGCGCCGCCGCGTAGGCCTGCGGGGCGCCGTCGCTGTCCGAGATCGCCGCGCCGAAGACCCACCGCTTGAGGTCCGGCCGGTACTGCAGCGCGTAGCCGCTGGCCCGGTCGCCGTCCTGGCTGACCACGGTGGCGACCAGGTCGCCGCGGGTGAGCCGGGCCCAGCCGGAGACCGTGAAGCTGTCCAGCATCTGCAGGCCGAACGGCGCGGTAGCCCCGCCGCTCGCTCCGTCGAGCTGGAGGGCCTGCCCGCTCACCGCCGGCACCCCGAAGTTGCTGCCGGCGACGATCGCGGCGTCGGCCTTGCGCCAGCTGGTGTCCACGCCGTTCCCCTTGTCGAACCGGTAGAAGCCCCACCAGTCCTCGGGGGTGTCGTCGTGAACCTTGCGGATCTCGCCGTCGCCGAGCGCGCGGGCGTACACCCGGACGTCGTCGATGCCGCGCGGGAAGAAGGCCGAGTTCGCGCCGTTCCACCTGGCCCGCCCGATCGACATGGGACCGGACGACGGCAGGACCGTCACCCCGACCTTGGTCGCCGAGAGCAGGCCGTTGACGTAGAGCCGCAGCTGGTGCAGGTCGGCGTCGTAGGCCATGGCGAGGTGGGTCCAGGCGCCGGCCGCGGCGGTCTCGGTGGAGTTGAGGATGTTCACCGCGGTGCCGGGGTTGTCCTTGTCGACCTGCGGCGCGAGCACCATCCAGGTCTTGGTGGTCCCGTTGTAGCCGAGCGAGAACGCGCTGAGCCGGCCGGCGTCCTGGGCGAGCACGGCGGTGTTGGCGGTCCCCGCCTGGGTCAGATAGACCCAGGCGGTGGCCGAGAAGCTGTGGGTGGTGTCGAGCACCGCGCTCGCCGTCTGCGCGTAGCCGGAGGTGCCGTCCAGCCAGGAGCTGTAGGTGTTGCGTCCGCCGATCCAGGTCGCTCCGCCCTTGAGCGTCGCCGTGCGGCCGCGGCCGCTGCTGTCGGCAGCGCTCGTGCCGGCGTTGTCGTCGAATTTCCACCAGGCCGCGTCGGCCTCCGGCAGCGCCGAGGCGGCCTGCGCCGGGTACGAGTGGAACAGCCCGAGAATCCGGTCGGAGTCGAGCGGCCCGGTGTAGAGCCGCACGTCGTCGACGCTGCCCGGCCAGTACTCGCCGGCCGCGTCCTTCACCTTGCCCCGCCCGATCGCCAGGCCCTTCGCCGCCGGCCACGGGGTGTTGAGGGTGCCGTCGCCGACCCGGTCCCCGTTGACGTACAGCCAGATCTTCTTGGTCGGCTGGTCGTACACCGCGACAAGGTGGGTCCAGGTGTCGAGGTCGGTGGGCTCGGTCGACACCGCCGCCTTGGTCACCCGGGCGCCGGCCGCGTCGGACTCGGGCATCTCGAAGAGCCAGGCCCCGTACGCGTTGTTGTCGGCGTCGACGATGTGGCCGAGCCGGAACTTGCTGGTGTGCTCGCCGTCGGCGGTGACCGCGTCCACCTTGCAGGCCGGCACCGCGTCCAGGTCGCAGTCCTTCTGCCGGAGCTTGACCCAGGCCGAGACGGTGAACGACTGGTCCAGGCGCACGTCCACGCCCGAGGTGACCGCCGCGCCGCTCGTCCCGTCCAGGGTGATCGCGTTGCCGACCCGGCCCGGCGCGAACGACGCGCCACCGGTCACCGTCGCGCCGCGCGCACCGACCCCGTCGGCGGCGTTGCGGCCGCCGGACTCGTCCAGGGCGTAATTGTGGACGAGGGCCAGATCGCGGCCCGCCATCGCCTGGATCTCCGAGGCGAACAGCGCCCGGGAGTACGCCGCCACGTCGTCGATGGCGCCGGTGAAGTACTCCACCGGACCGCCGGCCCACTTGGCCCGGCCGATCTGGAAACCGCCGGTGGCGTTCCAGGTCTGGGTGTGCGCGGCCGAGCCGGCCAGCACCCCGTTGACGTAGAGCTGGATCTGGTGCGCGCCGGCGTCGTACACCGCCACCAGATGCGTCCACTGTCCGAGCTGGATGGCGTCGCCGACCGCCTCGTCCCGCTTGGTGCCGTCGTCCACGACGTCGCCCGCGAACATGACGAACCCCCACCGGCCGTCCGACCGGGCCCGCACCTTGAACGCGCTGACCTGGTTGCCGTCCTGCGACAGCACGGCCGGGAGCGAGCCGAGCTTGTCGACCCGGGCCCAGGCCGCCACCGAGAAGCTGCGGTCGGTGTCCACCGCGTGCGGGGCCTGCACCCATTTGGCCGAGCCGTCGAGGCGCAGCGCGAGGTCGTTCGGGTCGGGCATGCTCGCCTGTCCGCCGGTGTAGTCCGGGCCGTTGATCGCGGTGGCGTGGATCGCCTTCGGCGAGGAGTCCTGGGTGTTGCCGTCGAACTTCCAGTTGCCGGTCATCACGCCGTCCCGGCTGACCAGGCCGCGGATCTCGTCGGCCGACAGGACCCGGTTGTAGGCCCGCACCTCGTCGATCCCGCCGCGCCACGGGTTGGTGACGTTGCCCTGCCATCGTCCCTGCCCGAGCAGGAACGGCCCGGTGGCGTCGACTCCGGTGGTGCGCGGGGCCGATCCGGCGAGGGTTCCGTTGACGTAGACCCGGATCTGGTTGAGTCCGGTGTCATAGACCGCGGTGAGGTGGGTCCACTCACCCGTCTTGGCAATGCGCGCGCTGCGCACCATGGAATCGGAAGACACGGCGAGCTCCCACATGTCGCCGTCCTTGTCGCTGCGGTAATTGATCATGAAGCCGCTGGTGACGGCGCCGTCCTGGGACACCACGGTGGCGGCGTCGGAGCCGCCCGGCGCCCGGTCGGCCCAGGCCCAGGCGGACACCGAGAAGCTCCGGTCGGTGCGCAGCACCGGTCCGCTCGTCGTCACGTAGTCGCCGGGGTTGTCCAGCTGCACGGCGCCGTTGACCGCGCCGCCCTCGACGAACCGGGCGCCACCCCGCAGCACGCCCATCTCGCCACCGGCGGCGTTCCGGGCGGTCGTGCCGGCGGTCTCGTCCAGGCTCCAGTAGCCGGCCTGCACGTTGTCCCGGCTCACCGCGCCGCGCACCTCGCCGTCGGTCAGCGCCCGGTCGTACACCTTGACCTCGTCCACCGACCCCACCAGCCCGCGCCCGGCATAGAACTCGCCCGTGCCGTTCCACGGGGTCGGACGCGCGACGGCGCCGACGAGCTCACCGTCCACATAGAAACGGACCTTTTTCCCGTACGCGTCATAGACGCCCGTCAGTTGCGTCCACTGCCCGGCCATCGGCGCCGCCGGCGCGGTCACGAAATCCCATTCCGTCGGCGTCTTCTCGTCGGTGCGCGGCATCGAGAAGACCCAGCGCTTGCGGTCACCGGCGTACTGGAGAACGAACGCGGACTGATTGACGCCCATCTGACCCACCGCGTTGATCCAGCGGTCGTCGACGTTGTCGAGCTTCACCCAGGCCGACACCGAGAAGCTGGCGTCGGTCTTCACCACGGTGGGCGCCGTCATCTGCCCGGTGCCGTCCAGGCGCAGGCCGGTGCCGACCGCTCCCCCGGCGTAGGTCGCGCCGCCGCTCAGCGTGCCGTGCCGGTCGCCCAGGAACGCGGTGTCCTTGGCGTTGCCCTCCATCGGCCACTGGCCGAGCGGCCCGTTGCCGGCGCGGACGTGGACGGGCACCTCCTTGATCGGGCTCTCGTGCCCGGCCCGGTCGACGCTCTGGACGTACAGGGTCTGCACGCCGTCGGCGATCGGGGCGATCTGCACGGTCGCCTTGCCGCCCAGCGCGTCGGCGTCGACCTTCTTGGCCGGCGGGGTGGCCCAGTCGTACATGTAGTGGTCGACGTCTTTGAGGTTGACGTCGCCGGGATCGAAGGTGAAGGTTCCGGGCACACCCACACCGCCGTGCCACCGGTTGTCCTGCTCATACAGCCCGGCGGTAACGCCCGGCTCGTTGGGGATGCCGGTGAGGTCGACGACGAACGGGCCGGGACCGTTCTTCCAGTCGCCGCCGTCCGGCCCGTCCCGGCCCCACAGCGTCCAGCTGACCGTCTGGTTCTCCCGCCCGCTCAGGTCGAGGACGGTGCTGAAGGTGTTGCCCGAGCCCAGGGTCGGTCCCTCGCGGTGCTCCTTGGCCGGGCCGCCGTAGACGTCCCAGATGGCGGTCAGCTGGTCGTTGTCGGGGTCGGAGAGCTGGCCCTTGAGGCGGATGGTCTTGTCGCCGAAGTACCGGACGCCGCCGCACCACTTGCACGGCGGATCGAGCGGCGGGTCGGTGGTCATCGCGGCCGGCGGGTTCGGGCGGGTGTTGAAGTTGACGGTGATCCGGGTGGCGGCGCCGTCGTACTTGCGCCACGCGAACTTGTCGCCCTCGTCGGTCGCCCGGACGTAGAACGTCGACCAGCCGGACGTGTTCAGCGCGCCCGCCACGTTCCACCCGATGCCCTTGTAGCCCTCGCATCCGGTGTAGTTCGACCCGGCGGACGCCTTGCCGACCTCCCAGCCCTGCGGAGCGTTGTTCCAGGTGGTGCCGCCGCCGATGCCCCCGGTGGCGAATAGCTTGTGCTCGTCGGTCCGGCACTGCGGGCCGTACGCGATGGTGGCGTCCAGGCTCGCGCTGATGATCCGCTTGCCGTTCAGGAAGCTGGTGTCGAAGGTCCAGTAGGTACGGGCGACCCCGATGCCGTTGCACCCCGGCCAGTCGCAGTAGCCGACCTTGGCCCAGTTGTCGAGGTCGTTGCCGCCGTTCCAATGGGCGCTGTCCGGCTTGCCGGAGAACACCTTCGTCCACCCCTGCTGGCCGAACGTCCGCCAGTCCGGGTCGATGGTGATCGGGAACCGGGCGGTGCCGCCGGTGAGCAGCCGGCGATCCGGGATCAGCGTCAGCGCGGTGGCGCCGGCCTCGACCCCCACGCCGGCGTGCGTGCCGGCGGCGTCCCACATCGTCGGCGCCGCCGCCGCGAAGACCACCTTGCCGGCCTTGTCGCGGGCCTCCAGCCGCCGGGACGGGGTCACCTCGACCCGTAGCCCGTCGGTGGCCAGGCCGAGCCGGATCCGCTTCAGGGCCCGGCTGCGCGCGGCCGCGGCGTTCTTGACCACCAGATGCTGGACGTAGCCATCGGCTTCGGCCCGCATGACGAGGTCGACACCGGGCAGCACCTCGCGGTAGGTGGCGGTCCCGCCGGCCAGGACGGGTGCCGGGAGCAGGCCGGGCCAGGTGAGCGCCAACGATCGGCCCGGCGCTCCGAACCGGACCAGCGGCGTGCCGCGCCCGCCCGGCGAGAAGCTCAGCTCGGCGCCGATCTCCCGTGGCGCCAGCCGGCCGTCCGCCCGGCGCTCCAGCGTCGGATCGGTGCCGGCCGGCTGGACGGTCAGCACGGCCTGGAGCGTGCCGTCCGGCTGGGCCGTGACCAACCGGGTCGGCGTGCTCAGCTCCTTCACCATCACCGGAGCCGGGACCGCCTCGGCCACTGGTTCGGTCCCCTTAGGAACCACCCAAGCCAACGCCGCGATCACCGCCGATACCCCCACCGCGGCGAGCCACCATTGCCGGCCATTTCCTCGAACCACCACAGTCCCCCCAGAGTTGCGCCCGGCGAACAGCCTCGCCGGGGCGGGTGGCCGGGGCATCCGTGGCGGCCACGTGTCCACCACCTGCCCGCCACGTGTGCTCGCATCGACAGGGCATGATGGGCGCGTGATCGGAACGACCCGGCCGTCCGGCCGCGAGGCGGAGGTTCTCGCCGCGCTGGGCGCGGGCCAGTCCAACGCCCAGATCGCCGGCCGCCTGCACATCTCGGTGCGCACGGTCGAGGGACACGTGTCGTCGCTGCTGCGCAAGTACGGCGTGACCGGCCGCGCCGAGCTGGCCGCGCTGGCCGGCTCCGGGAGCGACAACGCGCCGCCGGCGCCGGGGACGGTCAGCGGCGTGCCGGTCGCCCGGACCTCGTTCGTCGGCCGGGTCCGGGAGCGCGCGGAGATCCTCGGCCTGCTGGCCGAAGAACGGCTGGTCACCCTGGTCGGACCGGGTGGCGCCGGCAAGACCCGGCTGGCCTGGGCGGTGGTGGCCGAGGCCGGGACGGGATTCCCGTTCGGCGGCGCGTACGTCGACCTGGTGCCGGCCCGCGACGAGTCGGTGCCGCAGGCGGTGGCGGCCGCGCTGCACGTCGCCGAGGGCCCGGAGCAGTCGCTCGAGGCGGCCATCACGGCCCGGCTCGGGCGCGGCCGCACCCTGCTGGTGCTGGACAACTGCGAGCACGTGATCGACGGTGTCGCCGCGTTCGCGGACACCCTGCTCACGCTCTGCCCCACCGTCACGATCCTGGCCACCAGCCGGGAGCGGCTCGCGGTGCCCGGCGAGCACACCGTCCCCATCGGACCGCTGCCGCTGGGCTCGGACGCCGAGCGCCTCTTCCGGGAGCGGGCCGCCGCGGCCGGCGCCGAGCGCGACGCCGATCCGGCCGTGGTGACCGACCTGTGCGCCCGGCTCGACGGGCTGCCGCTGGCGATCGAGCTGGCCGCCGCCCGCAGCCGCGCCCTCGGCGGGCCCGGCCTGGCCGCCGGGCTCGGCGACTACCTGCGCCTGCTCGCCGGCGGGCGCGGCTCGACCGTCCGGCACCGGTCGATGCGCTCGGTGATCGGCTGGAGCCACGACCTGCTGGCGGCGGACGAGCAGACGCTGTTCCGGCGGCTGGGCGTGTTCGCCGGCGGGTTCGACCTGCCGGCCGTCGCGGCGGTCACCGGCATCCCGTCCGCGACCGCCGCCGACCTGCTCGGAAGGCTGGCCGACAAGAACCTCGTCGCCCTCGACCGGGTCGACGGCCGGTGGCGGCTGCTCGCGACGATCCGGGCCTATGCGATCGAGCGGCTGCACGCCGAGGACGAGTACGAACCGGCCCGGCAGCGACACCGGCGCTGGGTCTGGGAGGTGGCCGGCGCGCTGCGGCACCGGTCCGACGGCGACTGGGAGCGCGACTTCGACGCGATCGCCGACGACCTGCGCGCGGCCCTGTACGGGGCCGGCCCCGACGCGCACCCGCTGATGCGGCTGCTGGGCGGCCTGACCTTCGCACGCCGGTTCTTCGCCGAGGCGCAGGGCCACTACCTGGCGGCGGCGCTGCTGGCGGCGGACCCCGCCGAGGCGCTCACCGACACCCGCAACGCGGCGGCCGCGGGCCTGCGGATCGCCGGCCGGGCGCAGGGCTACCAGCACCTGATCGACTTCGCGGACCGGGCCGGCGCCGAACCGGTCACCCGGGCCCGCGCCCTGGCCCACGCCGTCGTGCTCACGCACCGCTTCATCGCTCAGCCCCTCCGGGTTTCCGCCGAGCAGACGCGGGTGCTGCTGGCCGAGGCGCGCGACGCCGCCGCGCCGGCCGACCCGGAGACCGCCGCGCTGCTGGCTTCGGCCGAGGCCTGGGCGGCGGCGCCGGGCACCGACCTGCACGCGCCGGACCCGGAGCTGGCCCGCGCGGCGGTCGCGGCCGCCCGCGGCGTGGACGACCCGATCCTGCTGCACGGCGCGCTGGACGCCCTCGCCGCCGCCGAGTCCCGGGCCGGGCGGCTGCGGGCGGCGCACCGGATCGCCCAGCAACGACTGCCGCTGCTCGCCCGGATACCGAGGCACGAGCCGTACGCGACGGTCGAGGTGATGGACGCCTACCTGATGGCGTCCGCGCACGCCGTGGGCGCGGGCGACCTGCACGCCGCCGTCGACGACGCCGGCGAGGGCGAGGACGACCAGCGCGGCGCCTACCCCTATCTCGGCACGCGGCGGGTGCTGGCCCTCGCGCTGGCCGGCCGCTTCGACGAGGCGCTGCGCCGGGCCGACGCGGCCTGGGACGAGTGGCAGCGCAACGGGTTGCCGTTGATGCGGTGGGTGGCGCCGCAGGCGTACGCCGCCGCGCTGGTGCACGGCCTGCGCGGGGACGGCCGGTACGAGACCTGGAAGCAGCGCGCCCTGGAGATCGCCGGCGAGCCGAGCTCGTCCTTCGTCGTCGCCGTCGCCGCCTACGCCGACGCGCGGCTCGCCCTGCACCGGGGCCCGGCGGCCGCTACGGTCGGCGAACTGGTGAGCCGGGCCGTCGCCGACCTGCCCGAGCCCTGGTACGCCGCCTACGCCCGGGCCGCCGGCGCCGAGCTCGCCGTCGCGGCCGGACTGCCCGAGGCGCCGGAGGTGCTGCGGGGCGTCGCCCGGGCCGGCGCGGAGAACGACTTCGCGGCCGCCACGCTGGCTCGCGCCCACGGCCGGCTCGCCCGCGACCCGGCCACGCTCCTCGATGCGGCCGGCCAGTTCGAGCGGATCGGCGCCCGGTTCGAGCGGGCAGCCACCCTGCTCCTGGTCCCGGACCGCGCGGACGAGGGCCGGGCCGAGCTCACCGCCCTCGAGGTGAAGTTCGAAGCCCGCGGTCGTTGATCGCAAAACCGGGTTAGCAGCTCGACTCGCGCTTCCTACCTGGATCTGGCAGTCTGAAAATCGGATGTGATCTACGTCATATCGGAGGTTTCGACGGACGGAGGATCGATGAGGCTTCACCATCCGGCACGACCGACGGCGACGCTCGGCGTGATCGCCCTCATGGCATCGCTCGCGGCCTGCTCCAGCGGTCCGGAGGGGACCGTGGTCAACCTGTACGGCGGGGCGAGCGGCACCGGATTCGACAAGATCATCGCCGACTGCAACCAGGCGGCGGGCGGCCGCTACACGATCGTCGGCAACCTGCTCCCCAGCGACGCCGACGGCCAGCGCGACCAGTTCGTACGCCGGCTCGCCGCGCACGACGACGGCATGGACCTGCTCGGCATGGACGTGACCTGGACCGCCGAGTTCGCCGAGGCCGGCTGGATCCGGGAGCTGACCGGCGACGAGAAGGCCCAGGCGACAAAGGACACCCTGCAGCCACCGATCGACACGGCGACCTGGAAGGACAAGCTCTACGGCATCCCGCGCACGACCAACGTCCAGCTGCTCTGGTACCGCAAGTCGCTGGTGCCGACGCCGCCCAAGACCTTCGACGAGATGCTCACGATGGCGCAGCAGCTCAAGGCGCAGGGCAAACCGTACGAGATCGGCCTGACCGCCGCCCAGTACGAGGGCTACGTCGTCAACATCAACAACCTGGTGACCGCGTACGGCGGCACGCTGGTCAACGCGGACAGCTCGGCGCCCACCATCGACGACAAGACCGTCCAGGCTCTGGCCATGATGCGCCGGCTCGCGAGCTCGGGCGTGACCAGCCCGTCGCTGTCCAACGCGCAGGAGCCCGAGGTCTTCGCCGACCTGCAGTCCGGCCGGTCGGCGTTCTCCCTGAACTGGCCGTACGTGCTCAGCTCCATGCGCGAGGCGAACCCGGACATCGTGGACGACCTCGGCTTCGCCCCCTACCCGTCGGTCGACGGCGGGGCGCCGAAGGTGACCTTGGGCGGGATGAACTACGCGATCAGCACCTACAGCAAGCACCCGGCCGAGTCGTTCGAGGCCGGCATGTGCCTGCGGAACGAGAAGAACGCGCTGAGCGCCGCGCTCGACGGCGGTGACGTGCCGGCCCTGGCCACCGTCTTCGACGAGCCGGAGTTCATCAAGGCGTACCCGATGAAGGACGCCATGCTCACCGAGCTGAAGAACGCCGTGCCGCGGCCGGTGTCGCCGGTCTACCAGAACATCTCCACGATCGTCTCCACCACGCTGTCTCCCCCCGGGAAGATCAGCCCGCAGAAGTCCGCCGACAAGCTTCGCAGCGCGATTCAAGCCGCGATCGAGGGCAAGGGGATCCTGCCGTGACCGCTACGCCGACCCCGGCGGCCGCGGAGTCGGCCGACCTGCAGATCGAAGAAGAAACCACCCAGATCGCCCGCCAGCGCTTCAACGAGGCCAAGCGGGCCGAACGCAAGCTGGGCCTGATGCTGGTGGCGCCGGCGGTGATCATCATGCTCGCGGTCACCGCCTACCCGGTGCTGTACGCGATCTGGCTCTCGCTCAACAAGGCCGACCTGCGTAAGCCCAACGACAACCAGTTCATCTGGTTCGACAACTACGTCACCGTGCTGTCCAGTCCGATCTGGTGGACGGCGTTCGGCGTGACCACGCTCATCACCGTGGTCAGCGCGGCTCTCGAGCTGGCCCTGGGCATGATTCTGGCGATCATCATGCACCGCACGATCGTCGGCCGCGGGCTGGTGCGCACCTCGGCGCTGGTCCCGTACGCGATCGTGACCGTGGTCGCCGCGTTCTCCTGGCGCTTCGCCTGGACGCAGGACCTGGGCTGGCTGGCGCCGGAGGGCTCGGCGCCGCTGACCAAGTTCGGCAGCTCGATCGGGATCATCATCCTGGCCGAGGTCTGGAAGACGGTCCCGTTCATGGCGCTGCTGCTCATGGCCGGCCTGGCACTGGTCCCCGAAGACCTGCTCAAGGCGGCGTCGATGGACGGCGCATCGGCCTGGAAGCGCTTCTGGATGGTCACCGTGCCGCTGATCAAGCCGGCCATCCTGGTGGCGCTGCTGTTCCGCACGCTCGACGCGTTCCGGGTCTTCGACAACATCTTCATTCTCACCAGCGGGGCCAACCACACCAGCTCGGTGTCGATGGTGACCTACAGCAACCTGATCCGCGGGTTGAATCTCGGCATCGGCTCCGCCATGTCGGTGCTGATCTTCATCACCACCGGGATCATCGCGTTCGCGTTCATCAAGCTGTTCGGCGCGGCCGCGCCGGGCGCCGACCCGGGTGGGAGGCGGTAGCCGTGCAACCAGCGACGACCAACCGCAAGCTGATGTGGTGGGGGATCAACATCCTCGTGCTGCTGTACGCCTTTGTCCCGGTGTTCTGGCTGCTCTCGCTGTCGCTCAAGGACGCCGCGACGCTCAACGACGGCAAGTACTTCCCGGTCAGCCCGACCGGCGAGAGCTACAAAGCGATCTTCCAGAACGAGGACTTCGTCCGCGCTTTGATCAACTCCATCGGGATCTGCCTGATCTCCACGCTGATCGCCATCGTGGTCGGCACGATGTGCGCGTACGCGATCGCCCGGCTGCAGTTCCCGGGCAAGGCGGCGATCCTGGCGATGGCGCTGCTGGTCTCGATGTTCCCGCAGATCGCGCTGGTCACCCCGCTGTTCAAGATCGAGACGGCGATCGGGCTGTTCGACACCTGGCCCGGCCTGATCATTCCGTACGTCACGTTCGCCCTTCCGCTGGCGATCTACACGCTGTCGGCGTTCTTCCGGGAGATCCCCTGGGATCTGGAGAAGGCCGCCAAGATGGACGGCGCCACGCCTTACCAAGCCTTCCGGCAGGTGATCACGCCGCTCGCGATGCCCGGCGTGTTCACCACCGCGATCCTGTGCTTCATCGCCTGCTGGAACGACTTCCTGTTCGCCCTCTCGCTGACCTCGACGTCGAGGGCGCGCACCGTGCCGGCCGCGATGAGCTACTTCACCGGCGCCACCACCTTCGAGAAGCCGACCGGGCCGATCGCCGCGGCGGCCATCGTCATCACCATCCCGATCGTGCTGTTCGTGCTGGTCTTCCAGCGGCGCATCGTCGCCGGCCTGACCTCCGGCGCCGTCAAGGGCTGAGGAGAAGAGGAGCTGAAGTGGCTGAGATAGTTCTCGAGCATGTCGTCAAGCGCTACCCCGACGGGTCCCTCGCCGTGGACGACTTCAACCTC
Source organism: Actinoplanes sp. CA-142083 (assembly GCF_050942195.1). Taxonomy (NCBI): domain Bacteria; kingdom Bacillati; phylum Actinomycetota; class Actinomycetes; order Micromonosporales; family Micromonosporaceae; genus Actinoplanes; species Actinoplanes sp. CA-142083. The sequence continues at coordinate 2,848,281 of NZ_CP192076.1, read as the reverse complement.
GACATCGCCGACGGCGAGTTCATCATCCTGGTCGGCCCGTCCGGCTGCGGGAAGTCGACCACCCTCAACATGGTGGCCGGCCTGGAGGACATCACCGCCGGGAAGCTGATCATCGACGGTCAGGTGGTGAACGACAAGGCGCCCAAGGACCGCGACATCGCCATGGTGTTCCAGTCCTACGCGCTGTACCCGCACATGACCGTCCGGGAGAACATGGGCTTCCCGCTGCGGCTGGCCGGGATGGACAAGGTGACCATCCGCGAGAAGGTGGACAAGGCGGCCGAGATGCTGGAGCTGACCCAGCACCTGGACCGCAAGCCGGCCAACCTCTCCGGCGGCCAGCGCCAGCGCGTCGCCATGGGGCGGGCGATCGTCCGCTCCCCCAAGGCCTTCCTGATGGACGAGCCGCTCTCCAACCTGGACGCCAAGTTGCGGGTCCAGATGCGTACGCAGATCTCCCGCATCCAAAAATCGCTGGGCACTACGACGCTCTACGTGACGCACGACCAGACCGAGGCGATGACCCTCGGCGACCGCGTGGTGGTCATGCGGGCCGGCGTCGTGCAGCAGGTGGGCACCCCCGCGCACCTGTACGCCCACCCGGCGAACCTGTTCGTGGCCGGCTTCATCGGCAGCCCGTCGATGAACTTCCTGCCCGGGAAGCTGCGCGACGGCGCGGTGGTGACGGCGCTGGGCGAGGCGCAACTGCCCGACCGGTCCCGGTCGGCGCTGGAGAGCTCGGGGGCCGACCGCGACGTCATCGTGGGCATCCGGCCGGAGCACTTCGAGGACGCCAGCATGGTGGGCGACAAGCCGGGAGCGACTTTCGACGTGCCGATCGACATCGTCGAGGCGATGGGATCGGACGTCTACGCGTACTTCACCGTCAAGGGCGAGGGGGCGCACTCCCGCGACCTCGACGACCTGGCCAAGGACACGGGCAACGACCTGCACGGCAGCGGCACGTCGATCACCGCCCGGCTGGACGCCGCGGCCGACGTCCGGCGCGGCCACAACGCGCGGCTCTGGTACGACACGGCGAAGCTGCACCTGTTCGACCCGTCGTCCGGGAAGAACCTGCTGGCCACCGACTGATCCACCGGGAGGGAGACGGGCATGGACGCCTGGTGGCGCCGCTCGGTGATCTACCAGGTCTACGTGCGCAGCTTCGCCGACTCCGACGGCGACGGGATCGGCGACCTGCCGGGCGTCCGGTCCCGCCTGCCGTACCTGCGGGATCTCGGCGTCGACGCGCTGTGGATCAATCCGTTCTACCCGTCGCCGCAGGCCGACGCGGGCTACGACGTGGCGGACTACCGCGACGTCGACCCGCGCTTCGGCACGCTCGCCGACGCCGAGGCGCTGATCCGCGACGCCCACGCGCACGGTCTGCGGGTGCTCTTCGATCTGGTGCCCAACCACACCTCCGAGGAGCACCCCTGGTTCCGGGCCGCTCTGGCCGCGCCGCCCGGCAGCCGGGAGCGCGCCCGGTACCTGTTCCGCGACGGCCAGGGCTCCCTTCCCCCCAACAACTGGCAGAGCGCCTTCGGCGGCCGCGCCTGGTCCCGGGTCGCCGACGGGCAGTGGTACCTGCACCTGTTCGCGCCGCAGCAGCCCGATCTGGACTGGACCAACGACGAGGTGCGCGCGGAGTTCGAGGCGATCCTCCGGTTCTGGTTCGATCGCGGCGTCGACGGCTTCCGCATCGACGTCGCGCACGGCCTGGCCAAGGATCCGGAGATGCCCGACCTCGGCGCCGGGCACGCCCCGTCGGGTCCGGCCGCGACCGGACACCCGCACTGGGACCTCGACGAAGTGCACGACGTCTACCGCGCGTGGCGCCGGATCAGCGACGGCTACCCGGGCGACCGGACCTTCGTCGGCGAGATCTGGGTGGCCGACCCGGCCCGGCTCGCCCGGTACCTGCGCCCCGACGAACTGCACACCGCGTTCAACTTCACCTTCCTGCTGGCGCCGTGGGACGCCAAGGCGCTTCGGGCAGCCGTCGACGAGAGCATCCAAGCGCTGTCCGCAGTCGGCGCGCCGGCGACTTGGGTGCTGTCCAACCACGATGTCGTCCGGCACGTCACCCGCTACGGCGGCGGAGCAGCCGGCGTCCGGCGGGCCCGGGCCGCGGCGCTGCTCATGCTGGCCCTGCCCGGCGGGGCCTACGTCTACCAGGGCGAAGAGCTCGGCCTGCCGGAGGTCGAGGACCTGCCCGACGAGCTGCGCGAGGACCCGTCCTTCCGGCGCACGCGGGGCGCGGAGACCGGCCGGGACGGCTGCCGGGTGCCGCTGCCGTGGTCGGGAACGGCGCCCCCGTTCGGCTTCGGCCCGGGCGGCGCGTGGCTTCCGCAGCCGGCTGGATGGGCGGAGCTGACCGCGGACCGGCAAACCGGCGACCCGGCGTCGATGCTGTCGCTCTACCGCGCGGCGTTACGCCACCGCGCCGCGCTGCCGGCCCTGGCGCGGGGCGCGCTGACCTGGCTGCCGGCCGCCGACGGGGTGCTGGCCTTCCGGCGCGACCCGGACTTCTTCTGCGTGGTCAACGCCGGCGAGCGGCCGGCCGCGGCGCCCAGCGATCTGCGCCGCGCGCGGTTGCTGCTGGCCAGCGGGCCGGTCGCCGGCGACGGCACCCTGCCGCCGGCGACCGCCGCGTGGTATGTCTCCTGAGCTCACTCGACGCGGACGTTGTCCAGGTCGACGGTGCCCGGGTTGATGTAGACCCACAGGACGCGGACGTCGCTGAGCGCCGTGCTGTCACAGGACATCGCGCTCTGCAGGTCGATCTCCGCCGTCGTCGTGGTGTCCTGGTTGATCCAGGTGAAGCCGGACTGGCACCAGGCGAACCCGGCGCCGGTCTGCACCGCGATGGCCGCATTGGTGCCGGCGGCGGGACTGGTGCGCAGGTCGTACTTGAGCGCCGACCGGCCCGACATGTCGACCGGCTCGGCGAAGGTGACGCCGAACCAGCCGCCGTCGGCCGCCGCGATGCGCAGGCCGTGCGTGCCCTCGGTGGCGAACTCGGTGGTCTGTTCGACCGTGCCGGCGTTGGTCTGCCACGAGGCGGAGGCCCAGCCCTCGACGCCGTCCTCGAACGAGTAGAGCAGCTGCGCCGCGGCCGGATCCGGCTTGACCGTGACGGTCACGGTGGCCACGTTGGACCATCGACCGGCCTGGTCCTGGATCACGTACGAAACGGCGGCCTTCCCGGCGAATCCGGCCTGCGGGGTGAAGGTGACCGCGCCGGCGCCGCCGACGGCGAACGCGCCGCCGGTGACGGTGGCGGTCGTCTGCCGGCCCGCGGTCGCCGGGTCGAGGTCGATGCCGGCCGGGCGGACCTTCGTGCGGTACGCGATGTCGTTGGCGGCCGGCTGCAGCGTCACCGGGGTGTTCGCCTCGGTGATCGCGGTGTCGTTGTCGGCGACCGGCGGCAGGGACCGCTGCCCGGAGGCGATCTCGGTGGTGGCGTTCGAGATCGTGGTGCAGACCGGGCTCGGGCAATACACGGTGAACCCGTCGTAGTCGGGATACAGCGTCCCGTCGTCCTGCGAGCCGGACAGGATCCAATACAAGAAGCCATTCCCACCCGTACGCGTGAAGGTGTTGAGCCAGTCCTGATAGACCGGATTGCGGGTGGCCTTGTCCTTCCAGCCGAACTCGCCGAGCATCACGGCCTTGCCGAGCCTCTTGGCGGCGATGTTGTGCCGGGTGATGTAGTCGTCGGCCCACTGCGGCGTGCGGTTGCCCCAGCTGTCCGGGTACAGGTGGTACGACATCACGTCGACGGACGGCAGCGCGGCCAGCGCTAGGCTGTCCACGCCCTCGCCGCAGTTGTCGATCCAGTCGGGCGCGTCCGGGCCGTCGCAGAAGAAGCCCTCGTCGCCGACGCTCACCAGGTGGTTGCGGTCGAGCGACTTCAGGTACGCCGTCATCTCGCCGGCCCAGCCGGTCAGCGTGTCCGTGGTGCAGTGGTCGCTCTGCGGGTAGACGCCGGAGCCCTTGCAGCGCGGCTCGTTGCCGAGCTCCCAGGTCATGATCGTCGGGTCGTCCTTGTACCGGACCCCGGTGATCGTGTTGACCCGGTTGAGGATGTGCTCGAGGTAGTCCTTGTACCAGCCCTTGATCACCGGGTCGGTGTAGAAGTCGTCGTGGTAGGAGGCGCCGCGCCAGCGCACGTACTGGTCGATGCCGCCGAAGTCGGACCAGTTGTTGGTCAGCGGCAGCACCAGCCGCTGCCCGGCCTTTTGTGCCGCCTGGATGACGTAGTCGAGGCGCTCGAGCCCGTTGGGACCGTCGTTGAAGGCCGGCTTCTCGCCGTCCCAGTACTGGAAGTACACGCCGTCCGGCGCCGGGGCGACCGAGTTGCTGCCGTCGGCGTTGCCGATCAGGCCGAACGCCCACGTCCGCATCACGCCGAAGCGGGCCGCCTTGGCGTCGGCGAAGACGTCGTCGACCATCGTCCGGCTCTTGTAGAACAGGTAGTAGTTGTTGGTGCCGCCGAAGCGGAACGGCTTTCCGCCCAGCTTGAGCGTGCTGCCGGACCGGGTGACGAACCCGGCGCCCGGAGCGGGGCGCACGGCGGCGACGGCGGGGCCGGCCGCGACGAGCACCCCGGCAAATGCAGCGAGAACGGCGACTAAGGCTCTCCGCATGACACGGTCTCCTCGAGGGCGATCGACCAGAACCGATGTTCAAGCTAGCATTTCGGGAGCGCTCCCAAAACGGAGGACCTCATGCGGTACGGACACTTCGACGACGAGCGTCGCGAGTACGTGATCGACCGGCCCGACACCCCGCTGCCCTGGATCAACTACCTCGGCACCGAGGCGTACTTCGGCATCGTCTCCAACACCGCCGGCGGGTATTCGTTCTACCGCGACGCCAAGCTCCGCCGCCTCACCCGGTACCGCTACAACAACGCGCCGTTCGACGTCGGGGGCCGCTACCTGTACCTGCGGGACGATGCCACCGGTGACTTCTGGTCCCCGTCGTGGCAGCCCACCCGCAGCCCGCTCGACGAGTACGAGTGCCGCCACGGCCTCTCGTACACGAAAATCTCCTCCGCCCGCAGCGGGATCCGGGCCGAGACACTCTACTTCGTGCCGCTCGGCGAGACCCTCGAGGTCTGGCGGGTCCGGGTCACCAACGACCGCGACACGGCGGCCGAGCTCTCGCTCTTCTCCTCGGTCGAGTTCTGCCTCTGGGACGCGCAGGACGACGCGACGAACTTCCAGCGCAACTTCAACACCGGCCAGGTCGAGGTCGCCGACGGGGTGATCTACCACAAGACCGAGTACCGGGAGCGGCGCGACCATTTCGCGTACTTCGCCTGTTCGGAGCCGCTCGCCGGATTCGACACCCAGCGGGAGACCTTCCTCGGCGCGTACCGCGGCTGGGACCAGCCGGCGGCGGTCGAGCGCGGCGCGGCCTTCGACTCGGTGGCGCACGGCTGGGCGCCGATCGGCAGCCACCACGTCCGGCTCGCCCTCGCGCCGGGTGAGAGCCGCGAGGTCATCTTCGTGCTGGGGTACGCGGAGAACCCGAAGGCGGAGAAGTTCGACCCGCCAGGGTCGCAGACGCTCAACAAACGGTTTGTCAAAAAGGTGATCGAGCGCTGGCTGCGACCGGAGACGGTGGCCGAGGGCTTCGGGGCGCTCGGCCAGTACTGGGGCCGGCTGCTCGGCGGATTCCAGGTGACGACCCCGGACGCGGACACCGACCGGATGGTCAACATCTGGAACGCGTACCAGTGCATGGTGACCTTCAACATGAGCCGGTCGGCGTCCTTCTACGAGTCCGGGATCGGCCGCGGCATGGGGTTCCGCGACTCCAACCAGGACCTGCTCGGCTTCGTCCACATGATCCCCGAGCGCGCCCGCGAGCGGATCCTCGACATCGCGGCCACCCAGATGGCGACCGGCGGGGCGTACCACCAGTACCAGCCGCTGACCAAGCGCGGGAACAACGACATCGGGCAGGGCTTCAACGACGACCCGCTGTGGCTGGTGCTCGGCGTCTCCGCGTACGTCAAGGAGACCGGCGACGAGTCGATCCTGGACGAGCCGGTGCCGTTCGACAACGCGCCGGACAGCGAAGTGCCGCTCTACGAGCACCTGCGCCGCTCGGTGCGCTACACCCAGGAACGGCTCGGCCCGCACGGCCTGCCGCTGATCGGGCGGGCCGACTGGAACGACTGCCTCAACCTCAACTGCTTCTCCGATACGCCCGGCGAGCCGTTCCAGACCACCGAGAACGTCAGCGGCGGCGCGGCCGAGTCGGTCTTCATCGCCGGGCAGTTCGTGCTGGCCGCCAAGGAGCTGGCCGCGATCGCCGGCCTGCGCGGGCTGGAGGCGGAGGCGGTCGAGTACCGCGCCGCCGCGGAGAAGATGACCGCGGTGATCCTCGAGCACGGCTGGGACGGCGCCTGGTTCCGCCGGGCGTACGACTTCCACGGGCGCGCGATCGGATCCGGCGAGGACAACGAGGGGCAGATCTTCATCGAGCCGCAGGGCATGTGCGTGCTCGGCGGGGTCGGCCTCGACGACGGGCTGGCCGCGCAGGCCCTCGACAGCGTGGCCGAGCGGCTGGCCACCCCGCACGGCATCGTCCTGCAGCAGCCGGCGTACTCGAGCTATCGGATCGAGCTCGGCGAGATCTCCTCGTACCCGCCGGGTTACAAGGAGAACGCCGGCATCTTCTGCCATACGAACCCGTGGATCATGATCGCCGAGGCGATGGTCGGCAACGGCGACCGGGCCTTCGACTACTACCGGCGGATCAACCCGTCGGTCCGGGAGGCGATCAGCGACGCGCACCGCTGCGAGCCGTACGTGTACGCGCAGATGATCGCCGGCCGGGACGCGCCCACCCACGGCGAGGCCAAGAACTCCTGGCTCACCGGCACCGCGGCGTGGAACTTCGTCGCGATCACCCAGTGGATCCTCGGCATCCGCCCGGAGCTGACCGGCCTGCGCATCGACCCGGCGCTGCCGGCGGAGTGGGACGGCTTCCGGGCCACCCGGCTCTTCCGGGGCGCCACCTACGAGATCACGGTCCGCCGGGCCGGCGAGGCGTCCCTGTTCGTGAACGGCGAGCGGATCGACGGCACGATCGTGCCGCCCGCCTCCCCCGGCGCCGTCGTCCGGGTGGAGGCTGTCATCGCTTGAGGAGCTCAACCGCCAGCAGGATGTGGGGCGGCACGACCTTGCTCCGCTCGTAGTTCTTCGGGCGGAGCAAGAGCTGCCGCTGCCCGTAGTCGATCTCCCGCTGCAGCACGTCCTCGAGGAAGAACTTGGCCTTGCCGGCCAGCTCCGACGGCTCCTGCTCGGCCGCCGCGACGGCCCGCCGCACGGCCGCCGCGGCATCGGGCAGGTAGAGGTAGTCGTCGCCGGTCGGCAGCTTCTGGGCGGTCAGGTCGACCCCGAACCGGAAACTGACGCCGACCAGCTCGGCGCCGGCGAAGTCGTTGCCGTGGATCTGGTTGCTCGGCCGCAGCGCGAGCTCCCGGTAGCCGGGCGGCTCGGGCTTGCCCTGCCGGGCCAGGCCCCGGAGAGTGGCCTCGTATCTGTTCTGCGCCCCGTGCGGGGCGCCGCGCAGTTCGAGGCCGGTTGTCCGCCCGGTGAACGAGCAGTCGACGAACTCGAGATAGTCGGCCCCCGGCCGCACGAACCGCGCGTTGCGGAACGTGCAGCCGACGAAGCGAACGTATCCGACGAGAGAGGTCAGCGACGCGCGGTCGAAGGAGCAGCCGACGTACAGCGACTGCTCCGTTCCCGCTCCGAAGGACGCATCCCCCACCTTGACGCGATCGAACTTGCAGTCGGTGAAGGTGGAGCCCTGCGCGCTGAACTTGTCCAGCGACCGGCCCGAGTAGTCGGCTCCCACCACATCCTCGTGGTCGATGCTGATCCGCTCCATGGGACCACCCTAACTACGGCTTGAACTTGTACGTGGAGTAGTCGCAGGTGAGGTACTTCGGGTCGTAGTTCGACTTCGTCGGGTCCTTGCCCTTGGCCTTGTGGCTCGACACCGCGCCGGGCGTGGTCAGCTCGATCCACTTCTTGGTCAGCGTGTCGAAGAAGTCCACGCCACGCCGGTTGTACTTGAACCGGTCCGGGTAGGCATCCTGGAGACGCTCGTTGGTCCGGTTGTGGACGATGTGCCCGCGATCCCGCCAGATCCGCCAGCCCTCCTCGTCGTACAGCGCCCGCTGGGCGTCGGTGATGTCGGCGTCGATCGAGTCGAGGCCCTCGTCGGCGACGCCCTGGGCGATCTCCTGGATGATGTCCTTCGGATCGTCGCCGCAGCCGTTGGGGTCCTTCGTGCCGGTGATCTTCAGACCCTCGGTGGCGGCCACCGCGCCGGCCGCGGCCGCGGTGTTCGCCGCGTCGCTGCCGTCGCTGCCGGCGAACACCGTGCCCGGCAGCTGGACCGTCCCGCCGATGTTGGTCACCAAGCCGGCGCCGCCGACCAGCGCGACGGCCGCGGGCGGCTTGACCACGTTGGCGCCGACCGCGCCGGGCTTGGCGGCCCGGATCGCCGCCGCCCGGTCGGCCGCCCGCTGGTCGAGCATGTTCAGCTGCGCCTCGGTGCGCGCCTTCTCCAGCGCGATCCGCTGCGCCCGCGCCGCCTCGAGTCTCGCCGCGAGGTACTGGTTGTACGCCGCGGTCATCTGCGCCACCCGGGCGTTGATCCGCGCCTGCGTGGCCGCCTGCTGGTAGTTGGCGTAGGCCTGGGCCCGCGCCGCCGCGGCCTGCGCCTGGGCCGCCGCGTTGAGCCGGGCCGCGTAGGCGTCCTGCGAGGCCGCGTACGGGTTCGTCTGCGTGGCGGTGGCGGGCCCGTCCCAGCTGCTCGCGCTGTCGGCCCACTGCCGGTTCTCGTTCCACTGGTAGCCCTGGTAGATCAGGACGCCGGTGCCGACCACCGCGACCACGCCGAGGATTCCCCAGCCGACCGGATTGGAGCCGAGGAACACGCCGCCGAGCAGGACGAGCGGGTTGTGCCCATCCGCGTCGACGTTGTTCAGCGGGCTCGCGTTGCCGTAGCCGTACTGGTTGGCCTGGGCCACCGGATCGGGCTCGAGGGTCCAGGTGTCGCGCGAGGTGAAGCCGGCCGCCGCCGGGTCGTACCAGCGGGCGTGCGCGTTGAGCAGGCCGGTCTGCGGATCGGACCAGCCGCCCTGGAACCCGAGCGGGAGCCGCTCGGCCGAGGAGGCGACCACCTGGCCGGACGGGTCGTAGACCGCGGACCGGCTCAGGGCGCCGTCGGCCGGATCGTACGAGCCGCGCAGGTCGCCATGCCGGGCGTCCTGGAACAGGCTCCGGCCGGCGCCGCCGTCGAGAGTGGCCGACAGCGGCCGGGACTCGGGGTCACGGAAGACCTTGCCGCCCGGCACGACGACCGGCGCGTTGCCGAGGTCCGAGTACCCGAAGGCCACCCCGTTGCGGGTGGCGACCCGGCCGAGGGAGTCGTACGCAAAGTTGACCGTGTAGCCCGGGTTGGCCGCCGTGACCATCTGCTCGAACGCGTCGAACGTGTAGTCCGTGGTGCTGCCGCCCTCGGCGGTGCTGCGGATCGTGCCCCGCGGCGACCACGTGTTGGCGACGTCGGGCTCGCTGCCGCCGGTAGCGGTGAGCAGCCGGTTGCGCTCGTCGAAGGCCGACGCACGGGTGCTCGCGCCGACCGCGACGGAGGTGCGGTTGGACGCGTTGTCGTAGCCGTACGTCACGGTCGAGCCGTCCGGCCGGATCCACGACGTCTGGCGGCCGGCGCCGTCGTACCCGTAGCCGTTGGCGCCGTCGCCGGTGATGCCGGTCGCGGTGGTCCCGATCAGCAGGTCGTCGTTGTCGTAGGCGTACGTGACCTTGGCGGACTGGGTGCCGTTCGCCGCGGTCAGGGTGTCGCTCGCCAGCCGGCCGAGGTTGTCGTACCCGTAGCTGCGCGACGCCGCGCCGGTGCCCTGGCTGACCGACTGCACCTCGCCGGTCGTGCGGTAGGCGTAGGTGAGCGTCTTCGACACCAGCGGGTCGGTCACGGTCTTGAGCCGGTCGGCGCCGGTGTAGGTGAAGGTGGTGGCGCCGGCCAGGTCGCTGCGGGTGGTCATCCGCTGGTCGGAGTCGTAGCCGAACGCCGCCTGGGCGCCGCCCGGACCGGTCACGCGAGTGAGCAGACCGCGGTCGCTCCAGGTGTACGTGTTCTCCCCGCCGGGCGTGCCGGCCTTCAGCAGCTTGCCGTTGGCGTCGTAGTCGAACGACCGGCCGGCGGTCGATCCCTCGGCGCCGCTGCCCGTCTCGGTGGTGATCCGGCCGAGCCCGTCGTAGGTGCGGTCGACCGTCACCCCGCCCGGCAGGCCCATCCGGACGGCCTGGCCCGCCTTGTCGTACGCCGTGGTCCAGGTGCGGTCGGCCGCCGCCGGGTGCGCGGCGGTGGCCGGCTCCAGCACCTCGACCGGCGCGGCCCAGTCGTTGTAGCGCGTTTCGGTGACGTTGTTGTTGCCGTCGGTCGTGCGGGTGCGGTTGCCCACCGCGTCGTAGTCGGCCCTCACCGTGATCGTGGTCGCCGCGTCGGCGGTCACCCGCCGCTGGGTGACCGTGCGCACCTGGTCGCTCGCGTCGTACGTGTAGTCGGTGATCCGGCCCTCGGCGGTGGTCTCCCGCGACACCCGGCTGTCCCGGTCGTAGCTGGTCCGGCTGGTCCGCAGCGCGGCGGAGAGCACGCCGCCGCTCACCGTGTGGCCGGTGACCGCGGTGGTGCGGCCCAGACTGTCGTAGGTGTACCCGGTCGCCAGCGCGCCGCCGACGATCTCGGCGATCGGCCGGCCGGTCGCGTTGTACCGGAACTCGGTCGCCACGCCGTCCGCGTCGGTGACCTTCACCCGCTGGTCGGCGGTGTCGTAGACGGTGGTCGTCGTGTCGTTGCGCGGCGAGGTGACCGCGGTCGTGCGGCCGCGGGCGTCCGGCGCCATCGTGGTCGTGTAGTAGTAGGTGGTGTCGCCGGACCGCTCGGTCACCGTGTCGGTGATCTGGTTGCCCCGGTCGTCGTAGGTGGCCAGCCGCCGCGCGCCGAGCGGGTCGACGGTCTCGAGCACCTCGCCCAGCCGGTTGCGCTTGTACTGGGTGACCGGCGTGGTCTTGGGCCCGGCGCCGTCCGGGTCGGGCTCGGTGACCTTGGTCAGCCAGCCGTTCTTGTCGTACTCGTAGCCGGTGACCCGGCCCAGCGCGTCGGTCTCCTTCTTCGGCAGGCCCCGCTCGTCGTACTCGGTCGCCTCGACCGGCACGATCGTCACGCCGCCGGGCGGGGTGTACGCGGGCAGGGTGGTCTGGGTCCCGCGGCCCACGGCGTCGCGCGCCACGCGGATGACCGCGCCGTTGGCGTCGCGGGTGTCGGTCGCCTCGCCGAACGTGTTGCGGCCCACCACCGACGCCGGCGCGAGGTTGTCGGTGGCCACGCCGTCGCGCCACACCGGCCGCGCCGGCTCGACGGTCCGCTCGAGCTCGCCGGACTTGTCGTACGCGTACGTGGTGACCGCGCCGGCCGGGTCGGTGAACGACGTCTGCAGGCCGCGCGGGTCGCGCTTGATCGTGGTGACCAGCGCCTGCGGGTTCGCCGCCGGGTCGGTCACCGTCGTGGTCGTGCCGCGACCCATGGCGTCGTAGCTGAAGGAGGCCGACTCGGCGGGCGCGCCGGCCCGCTGGAAGCGCAGCTCCGACCGCTTGACCCGGCCGCCCCAGCCGGTCGCCGGCTGGCTGTCCCGGACCCGCAGGTAGATCGTCTTGCCGCCGGCGAGGGCCGGGGTGAGGTCGATCGTGCGGACGGCCCGGTTCGAGCCGTCGCGGATGTCCCGCGTCTCCTCCAGCACCTTGGTCCAGGTGCTGTTGTTGGGGCTGGTCTCGACCAGGAACTGGTTGGCGATGTCGGTGATCAGGCTGGCGCCGGTCGTGTCGGACGGCAGCGTGAACTTGTAGGTGAAGGAGGTGGCGCCGTCGGCGTAGCGGGCGCGCGTCCCGTCGATCAGCGAACCGCCGTCGGTCAGGATCGCCTTCTCGCCGGGTGTGTCGACGTCGACCGCCAGGCCGTTGCCGGACACGATCGAGCTGGGCTGGCCGTCGCCCCGCATCTGGTACGAGGTGGAGCGCATCAGCCCGGCCGGGTCGAGCACCTCCTGGATCAGGTTGCCGCCGTTGTCGTACATGAAGTCGCGCACGACGCCGCCGGCCTCGGTGCGGCGCACCAGGTTGCCCGCGTAGTCGTACTCGTTCTGCTGCTGCGTCAGCGTGGACGCGACCGTGCCGTTGGCGTTGCGGGTGACGTGCTTGACGCTCTCGACCAGGCCGGTCTCGAAGTACGTGTACGCCGTCTCCCGGCCCATCGCGTCGACCACCGTGGCGAGCTGGCCCGCCGGGTCGTACGCCCGCGACTCCACCACCATGCGGGTGGCCGCCGGGTCCATCGGGTCCACCCCGGCGCCGACACCCGCGGTCTCGACCAACCGGCCGTCGTCGTCGTACTTGTACTCGAGCACCTGCCCGCCCGGCCGGGTCTCCCGGATCCGGTTGCCGGCCGCGTCCCAGTCGGTGCTGGTGACGGCGTTGTCCGGGGTGGTCGACGAGGTGATCCGGCCGGCCGGGTCGTACCCGGTCTTCCAGGTCCGGGTGGCGTCGCCGCCGGTGGTGTCGCTGGTGTCGACCTGCTTCGTCCGGCCGCTCGCGTCGTACGTGTACTTCGTGCGCGCGGTGTGCGTCACCCCGGTGATCGGGTTGACGACGCCCGGCGAGGTGACCGTGTCGGGCAGCGACGCCGCGTTGTACGTCGTGGTCGTGGTGCCGTAGTCGGCGGTCGTGCCGTCCGCGCTGCCGGTGACCTTGGAAGCGGTCGGGCGGCCGATCGCGTCGAAGGTGACCTCGGTGGTCAGGCCGGCCGGGTCGACGGTCTTCACCAGGTCGCCGACGCTGTTGTAGTAGTACCAGGTCCAGCCGCCGGCCATGTTGCTCGCGACGCGCACCAGACCGGGCGGGGCGGTGCCGCCGCCGATCGCGGCCTGCGTTCCGTCGGTGTAGAAGTAGTCGTGGCGGGCGGTCCAGTCCAGCTGCCCGGGCAGCTTCGGGCTGATGACGCCGGTGGGGCGGCCCTTGTCGTCGCGGTAGTACCAGGTGCGGTGCTCGTCGGAGTAGGCGTCGCGGTCGCGGCCGTCACTCGCCCACAGGAGCTGGTCGTTGCGCGGGTCGAGCGGGTCCGCGTACAACGCGTAGCCGTAGTAGCGGTACCGGAAGTCGCCGTTGTACCAGACGATGTCGGCGGTCCGGTTGCCCCGGTCGTCGGTGAAGAAGAACCGGGTGTGGTCGTTCGGATCGGTGTAGTTGTAGACGAAGCCGGCCTCGTTGTACTCCCAGTCGCCGGTGCCGAAGTTGTCGGTGCGGGCGATGATCCGGCCGTTGTGGTCGGCGTCGTAGGTGTAGGTGATGGCGTCGCGGGCCGAGGACGACAGCGTGACGACGCGGACCCGGTCGCCCACGGTCGGCGGGTCGAGCGTCCACGTCGCGCCGTTGCGGTCGGTCATCGTGGTGATCCGGCCGGACGCGTGGTCGTAGCCGGCGGTGGTGGCCGTGAACGGCCCGGGCTCCACCACGGTGGCCAGCCGCGTCGACGCGGCCTGCGCGGCGTAGTGCGCCTTGACCTGGCTGAGCGCCAGCGGGTGCCGGTAGAAGGCGACCTCGTCGATGTCGCCGGTGAACGGGAAGTAGCCGGTCGACGCCAGCGGCCAGTTCTTGGTGTAGCCGTTGCCCACGTGGTGCCGGCTCATGTCGAAGTGCTTGAGGGCCTTGCCGGTGATCTGGCCGATCTGATTGCCGTCCAGGTACAGCGTCTGCGTGTCGACCGCGACGGTGAGCACCGCGTGGTGCCACAGCCCGTCGTTCACCACGCCGGGCGAGACCATCGAGTCCGACGAGGCGCCGGTGTACACCAGGCCGCGCAGCTTGCCGTCGGTGCCGATGTCCAGGTTCGGGTTCCAGCCGGAGGGCGGCACGGCCGGCGCGGGCACCGACTGGCTGCCGAAGAGCACGCCGCTCTTGCCGGCCGCGGCCTTGAACCACAGCTCGATGCTGAACGCGACGCCCGAGCCGAGCAGGTTGTCCGGCAGGGCCACGTAGCTGTCGGTGGCGCCGGTGAAGCCGAGCGAGCCGTCCGGGGAGCCGGACAGGGCGCCGGGCCGCCCGGAGGTGACGTTGCGGGCCGTCGCCTTGTTCTCGTCGGGGCTGCGCGCCACGACGTTCTCGAGGTTCGCGGCGGAGCCGCTGAGCGGCCAGTACCCGGCCGGGTTGTCGTCGAGCACGACCGAGCGGTAGTGCGACGAGGTCACGTACGTGTAGCTGGTGCACGAGGTGGCCGACAGCGGGCTGCAGACCTTGCTGAGCTTGGCGCCGTCGTACGTGTAGGTCCACGTCGGGGCGGCGGCGCCGGCCGCGGGCGGGTCGGTGGCGACCGCGGTGAGCCGGCTGCCGACCCACGTCGCCCACAGCGAGCGCCCGCTGGCCTCGTCCCTGATCCGGCTCGGCCGGGTGCTGGTCCCGTCGTAGGTGAAGGTCTGCTTCCGTCCGCTGGCGTCCTCCACCGTGACCAGCCGGCCGGCCGCGTCGAAGGTGCGCTTCGAGCCGGACGGATCGCGCAGGATCCACGACACCGGCGGCCCGGCCACCCGCACCAGGGTCAGGTTCATGCCCGGCGGTGGCTGGTAGGCGCTGCCGGACAGCCCGAACCGCACGGTACGGCCGGTGGACAGCGTCACGACCACGTTGCCGGAGCCGTCGCCGTCCACCACCAGGCGCTGGTCGAGCGGGCTGGCCCAGCCGGGGCCGAACGCGCCGTCGGTGCGCGGGTCCTGCGAGTTGTAGGTGCGCTCGATCGAGAGGGCGGGCCCGACCGCCGGTACCGCCGCGTCGGTGGTCGTCGTCTCGTAGTTGCCGACCTGCGGGTTCAGGCCGGGCGCGTCGGCGTCGTCGGGCGCGCCGGCGAGATGGCTGGTGATCTCGGGCTGCGCCACGATCGGCGTGAACGAGAACGGGCCGTACTCGGGGCTGGTGTTCTGGGTGTCGTTGAGCGTGACGTACCAGAACGACTGCTTGCTCCAGGCCAGCACGCCGGCCGGCACCTGCCAGGCCGCGTTGGTGATCCAGCCGGAGGACTGGCAGCCGGTCGGCGCGGCCGGGGTGCCGTTGCAGATCCGGAACGAGTACTTGCCCACCGCGCCGGCCGGGAAGTTGTCGGGGTCGCTGTAGCCGGCCCAGAGCGCGGGGCGCAGCTTGTCCACATACCCGTTGTGCGCGGGATATTTGCTGGTCAGGATCGGCGGGCCGTTGCCGACGTTGAAGGTCGTCACGCCGGCCGGCACCGAGTACGTGGTGTCGAAGTCCTTGCCGGCGGGGTCGACCATGGTCAGCTTGAGCTGATAGCCGGTGCCGACCGGGACCGGGCCCACCTCGACCGGCACGTCGACGTTCCAGCCGTACTCGACGGTCGCCGGCATCGGGTAGAGCGTGCGGGACAGCTGGGTGCCGGCCGAGTTCTTGACGATCACGGCGAGCTTGTAGCCGTTGGTCGGCGTCCAGGCCGCCGCGCCCCACTTCTTGATCCGGACCGTGATCCCGCCCTTGGAGGTGGCGGTGACCGGCGGCGAGAACGTCGTGCTGGGCAGCGAGTAGTCGGCGCCGACGTCGGAGTAGGTCACGTCGAGGTAGGGCTGCAGGCCCATGGGGGCCGGCGTGTTGGCCGAGTAGTAGGAGCGGTGCGTCGTGCCCGCGGCCTGCCGGATCGTGAAGCCGGTCATCGGCAGGTCCTCGCCGTGCGCCCACCGGGTGAACCGGGCGCGGGGCAGCTGCCAGGTGTGCCAGCCCGGCTGCACGATCGTGCCGCTGCTGGTCGTGCAGCCCTTGCTCGGCTGGTTGACGGTGGCGAGCGGGCTGGCCGAGTCGTACGTCTTGCCCGGCCACGCCATCACGCCGTAGCCCCAGCTCTGCCGGACCGCATAGACGCTCGACGAGGCGGCGTTGCAGTTGAGGGAGGCGTCGTTGAAGAGGTTCAGCGACGCGCCGAGGATGTACTTGTAGGACAGCTTCGACCAGAAGTCGAAGGTCACGTAGCTGGCGTACTGCGTGCCGGCGAACGTGCCGGCGCCCAGCACCTCGTCGAGCGAGTAGTCGCGGTTCGAGGCGCTGGTGGTGACGGTGTCCCACCCGGAGGCGATCAACCGCACCGACGGGTCCACCGTGACCGGGAACTTGCGGGCGCTGCCGCGCAGCCAGGCCCGGTCGATGTCGACCTTCAGCGCCCAGCCGTCGCCGTCGCGTTCCAGGGTGTAGAAGACCTCGCGGGACACGACCGGGACGCTCGCCGAGTCGGTCATGAAGCCGGGCGCGATGGCGGCCTTCACGGCGCCGGCCTGGTCCTTGAAGAGCACGCCGGACTGCGGCGACGCCAGCTCCGGCGTCAGGCCCTCGACCATGAGCGGGAAGCGCCAGCTGGTCGGGGAGTCCGGCCCGTCGAGGACGATGTCCTCCTTGATGCCGTCCGGCAGGGTGGTCAGCTTGAGGTCGGCGCCGGGGCGCACCTCGGCGAACGACGCGGTGGCGCCGCTGACCGACGCGGCCGCCGGGCCGGCGCCGTCGAGCTGGAAGCCCACCTTCGCGCCGCCGCCGGCGTCGACCGAGGCGAGCACCGGATCGTCGGCGCGCGGCGCGATCGAGGACTTCGCGGCCAGCCGCGGGGTGAGCCGCTTGTCGGCGCCGCGGCTCAGCGTGGGGTCGGCCTCGCGCATCTCGCCGGAGGCATCGGGCAGATACCTGGTGCCGGAGAAGAACCGCAGCGTGTGCGTGCCGTCCGGGTTGTCGAAGACGGTCGACCGGCCGGTGCGGCGCCCGGAGTTCTCGCGCGACCCGCCGACCACGCCGGGTGGCTTCTGCTCGGCGGCCGGCGTCAGCGTGTTCGGCACCGGCGCGGCCGTGGGCTGTTTCGGCTCCGGCAGCTTCTGCTCCAGCCCGACCGCGGGGATCCCCTTGGGCACGGGCGGCGGCGTCTTCGGCGCCGCGGCGCCCTTGGCGGCGGTCGCCGTCGCCGCGGTCCGGTGCCCGCGGCCGGCGGCGGAGCCCGCTTTCTGCTTCGGCGCCGAGGTGCGGGCGCCCGGCGCGGCGCCGGGATCGGCCGCGGCCGGCGAGCTGCCGACCTCGAGGCACGACAGGGCCAGCACTACCGGCAGAACGAACGCGACAACGTTTTTGGACATGCTTCGGCGCTTCACCGATGCCTCCCCCGTACGGCGACCTCAGATGAGCCGGGGACGATATCGGGCGGATAGATGTTTTGAGATACGTCTCTGTACTCCGTTTGCACCATGCGCACGGACGGGCGAACCGACCCCGCTACACTCCGCGGCCATGAACGCTTCCTCAGCTTCCATGAGCCTGCTCGACGAGGCATTGACGCTGCTCCGGGCCGGTCGCGTGGCCGACGCCGAGGAACTGATGAAGCGCGCGGTGCGCCGGGCCGCCGAGGAGCACGGCGAGGGCAGCGCCGCCTGGGCGACCGCGCAGTCCGACATGGGCAACGTGCTGCTGCGCGCCCAGCAGCCGGCCTGGGCGGCCGAGTGCTTCCGGGCGGCGGTCTCGGCGCCGCCGGGCGAGGATCCGCAGCGCCACCTCGGGTACCGGCTCAACCTGGGCATCGCATTGGCGCTCAGCGGGCGGCTCGACGAGGCGGCGGAGGCGCTGCGCGAGTCACGCGAGGGGCGGCTGGCCCACTTCGGGCGCGAGCACCTCGGCTACGCGGCCGGCCTCGAACCCCTCGCCGACGTGCTGCTGCGTCTCGGCGACTTCGCGGGCGCGCTCGAGGCGATCGACGAGGCGGTGCCGATCTTCCAGGGCGCCGGGCACCCGCGGGTCGCGAGCGCGGTCGCGCTGCGCGGAGTGATCCTGCAGGCGGACGGCCGGACCGGGCCGCTGTTCCCGGCGCTGAAGAACCTGCCCGACGAGCAGGTGGAACGGGTCGCCGCGATCGCCGTGGCCCGGGTCCAGCGCGACATCGACCCGGCGGCCGCGTACATGCTGGTCGCCCACCTGGCGAACGCGCTGCGCGAACGTCTCGGCCCGGACCACGCGGCCACGGTGAGCACGTTCGGCGCCCTGTCCCAGCAGGCCGGCGAGCGCGGCGATCACAACGGCCGGGTCGCGGCGCTGCGGCGGGTGCTCGCCGCCTACGACCGGCAGGACCTGGCCGAGGAGGCGGTCTCGGCGGCGACCGATCTCGCCCGGGCGCTGAGCGCCGCCGGAGAGACCGACAAGAGCCTTGACACGTACGAGGACGCGGCCGCCCGCGCCGAGCGGATCGGCCGCGCCGAGGGGATCAGCCAGGCGTTGTTCGACTGGGGACTGGCGCTGCAGGACGCGGGCCGGGCCGAGCCGGCCGCGGAGCGGTTCGGCGCGGCCCTCGCGGCCGCCCGCCGCGGCGACGACCGGGTGCTGCTCGGGCACGTCGGCGCCGCCTACGGGATCTGCCTGCAGCACCTGGGCCGCCTGGCCGAAGCGCGCGCGGCGCTCGAGGAGTGCCTCACCGTCATGGATCCGCGCGACGAAGCCGCGAGCGCGGCCCGCGGTCACCTGGTCGCCCTTCTCGACGGCGAGGACTGCGACTGCGCCCGGGCGCGGGCCGCGCTCGAGGAGGCGTACCGCGACTTCGTGGTGTCGCGCACGCCGGACGGGCTGCTCGCCCGCTTCGACGTGCGCGTCGTCGCCAACAACTTCATGGTCGACGTCGAGTTCCAGCGGCAGCCGGCGGAGGACGAGGTGGACCGGCTGAACCAGGTCCTGCAGGCCGGCCACGCCGAGTTCATCCGACAGGTCGCAGGCTGACCAGCTCCCGGAAGACCAGCGACGAGCCCTCGCAGTCGACCACCACCACCTGACCGGGCCGCAGCTGGTCGTGCAGGATGCGCTCGGCCAGGACGTCTTCCACCTCGCGCTGGATGGCCCGGCGCAGCGGCCGGGCGCCGAGCGACGGGTCGAAGCCCTTGGCCGCGAGGTGACGGCGGGCCGCCTCGGTGACCTCGACGCCCATCTCCCGGTCGCGCAGCCGCAGGTCGATCCGGGCCAGCATGACGTCGACGATCGCCAGCACGTCGGCCTCGGTCAGCCGCGGGAACACGACGGTGTCGTCGACCCGGTTCAGGAACTCGGGGCGCAGGTGCTGCTTCAGCGCGTCGTGAACCTTTTCGGACATCCGGTCGTCCGACCCGTCGGGCTGGAAGCCCAGCGACACCGGGTTGGAGGCCGCTCGGGTGCCGAGGTTGGTGGTCATGATGATCACCGTGTTCTTGAAGTCCACCACCCGGCCCTGGCCGTCGGTCAGCCGGCCGTCCTCCAGCACCTGCAGCAGCGTGTGGAAGACGTCGGGATGGGCCTTCTCGATCTCGTCGAACAACACCACCGAGAACGGCTTGCGCCGGACCTGGGTGGTGAGCTGGCCGCCCTCGTCGTGACCCACGTACCCGGGCGGCGCGCCGACCAGCCGCGACACCGTGTGCCGGTCGTGGAACTCGGACATGTCCAGCTGGATCAGCGCGTCCTCGGAGCCGAAGAGGAACTCGGCCAGGGCCTTGGAGAGCTCGGTCTTACCGACGCCGGACGGCCCGGCGAAGATGAACGAGCCGGCCGGCCGCTTCGGATCCTTCAACCCGGCACGCGTACGCCGGATCGCCCGCGCGACGGCACGCACGGCCTCCTCCTGCCCGATGATCCGTTTGTGCAGCTCGTCCTCCATGTGCAGCAGCCGCTTGGTCTCGGACGAGGTCAGCCGCTGCACCGGGATCCCGGTCCAGGTGGCCAGGACCTCGGCGATCTGCTCGCCACCGACCTTCCCGTCGCCGCTGGGCCGCAAGTGCGCCCACGCGCCGGCCTCGTCGAGCAGGTCGATCGCCTTGTC
The DNA here is from genome assembly GCF_050942195.1 of Actinoplanes sp. CA-142083. Taxonomy (NCBI): domain Bacteria; kingdom Bacillati; phylum Actinomycetota; class Actinomycetes; order Micromonosporales; family Micromonosporaceae; genus Actinoplanes; species Actinoplanes sp. CA-142083. Next base: position 2,828,316 of record NZ_CP192076.1, on the reverse strand, counting down.
CGGCAGGAAACGGTCGGCGACATACCGGTCGGCCAGGGACACCGCGGTGGTGAGGGCGCCGTCGGTGTACGAGATGTGGTGGTGCTTCTCGTACCGCTCGCGCAGGCCCTTGAGGATCTCGACGGCCTCGGCCGAGGTCGGCTCGTCGATCGTGACCGGCTGGAAGCGGCGGGCGAGCGCGGCGTCCTTCTCGAAGTACTTGCGGTATTCCGCGGTCGTGGTGGCGCCGATGGTCTGCAGCTCGCCGCGGGCGAGCATCGGTTTCAGGATCGAGGCGGCGTCGATCGCGCCCTCGGCCGCGCCCGCGCCCACCAGCGTGTGGATCTCGTCGATGAACAGGACGACGTCGCCGCGGGTGCGGCACTCCTTGACCACCTTCTTGAGGCGCTCCTCGAAGTCGCCGCGGTAGCGCGAACCGGCCACCAGAGAGCCCAGATCGAGGGTGTAGACCTGCTTGGCGCGCAATGTCTCGGGCACATCGCCGGCCACGATGCGCCGGCACAGGCCCTCCACGACCGCGGTCTTGCCGACGCCGGGCTCGCCGACCAGGACCGGGTTGTTCTTGGTGCGGCAGGAAAGCACGACCATGATGCGGTCGATCTCACGGTCCCGGCCGACCACCGGGTCGAGGCCGCCGTCGCGGGCACGCTGGGTGAGATTCTCGCCGTACTGGTCGAGCAGGGCCGAGGTCGCCGGCGGCGGGGCGGCCAGGGCCGGGTGCCCCGACAAGAGCAAGAGCACTTTTTCCCGTACGCGTCGCGGATCCGCACCCAGGGCGACCAGGACCCCAACCGCGACATCCGCGCGCTCCCGGACCAGACCGAGCAGGATGTGCTCGGGGCCGATGTGGTTGTGGCCCAGCTTGAGCGCCTCACGCAGGGCCAGTTCGAGCACGTTCTTGGCGGCCGGGGTGAACGGCACGTGCACGCCCGGCACCTCGCCGCTGCGGCCGACGGCCTCCTCGACCTCGAGGCGGGCGGCGTCGAGCGTGACGCCCAGCTCGGTCAGGGCCTGCGCGGCCACGCCGTCGCCCTCGCTGATCAGGCCCAGCAGCAGATGCTCGGTGCCGATGAAGTGGTGATCGAGGCGACGAGCCTCTTCCTGCGCCAGCACGACAACCCGGCGGGACTGGTCGGTGAATCGTTCGAACACGAGACTCACGTCCTCGTGGCGAGGCCCCACGCACCCCACCCGGTCGGCGCACGGGGGCGCGCGTAAGGGTGGTGTGCGCTGAGTCAGAGCCTCTTGGCGTCGACGCGGGCCCGCGTGGGGGGCTCGCACGCTCGTGCAGGCGCGGCTGCCCCCTCAACGTACAACGGAGAACCTACGATCGACCAAAGGGGGAACGCCATGACCGGAGCAGAACGCCGCCGCCAGGCCAACGACCGCGCTCGCCGGCGCGCCATCCGGGCCCTCGCCGCCCAGATGGGAGTGCCCTACTCGGTAGCGGCGCGGCTGATCGCCGACCCGCACCGCGCGCTCGTGTTCGCCCACCGCGAACAACGTCCGTTCCACGCCCGGGTGCGCGACACCCGCGACGCCGCCGCTCCCCCGCTGGGCCGCGCCGCCCACCTGGTGGCCCGCTTCCCCCGCCTGCACACCGCGGCGGGCCGGCTCTACGACGGCCGCGACCGGCAGACCGTCCTGGCGATGCTCTATGCCGTGGTGGCGCACGAGTCGCCGGCCCTGATGCCGGCGGCCGAGGAGCTGGCGTGGGTGGCCGAGCTGGGCGAGGAGACGGCGGTCGACATCACGTGCGCGGGCCTCGACCGGGCCGCCCGGCTGCTGCTCGACGACGACCAGTGGCGGCTGTGGAGAAGGGTCGAGGCGGCCCTCGCCGCCGGCGACGCGCGCGGCGAGGTGGTGATCACTCTCGGTCAGGAGCTCCGGACGGTGAGCCTGCGGGGCTCGCTGCCGGGCGCCCGGCACACCCTCGACGCGGTGCTGCTCGCGGCGCACCGGCTCAGCGCCCCGGGCGCCCCCATCCGGCTGAGCGGGCGGACCGCCACGGTGGTGGGCGCGCGCTGGCCGCGGAGCGGGCCGCCGACGGCGTACGAGGTGCGGCTCGACGGCGACCCCCGGATCCGCCTCGTCGATCTCGGCCAGGAGCAGCAGCCGGCCGGCGTCTGACCGGCCACGGTTGTCGGACCTCCGACAACAGCCACCGGGCGGAGTGATGGCCGATTGACGGCCTCACCACCGCGGAGGAGCGTGCGAAGCATGCCTCCTCGCAAGCGCTCCGGCGCCTCCCGGAAGAAGGACGGCGACAACGGCTCCGGCGACACCCCGCAGCTCGGCCGCAACCCGGACGCGGACCCGGTGCGGATCCACCGTGACTATGTGGAGCGCCGGATCGGCGGCGGCGCGGCGCCCACCTCCGACGCGTACGGCCGGGCGCTGGAAGAGTTCCACAAGCTCCCGGGCGCGGTGCGCCAGCCGGCCGCGGAGGCCACCGGCGACACGGTCCGGGAGCGCTCGGCCCCCTCAGCGGCCCCCGAAACCTCAGCGGCCCCCGAACGCTCGGCGGCCCCGGCGGCCGAGGATGTCGCGCACGAGGACGAGTCGGGCGACGACACGGGCGGGGCGTGGGAGCCGGGACGATGACGCTCGTCGGGACGGTGTGGGAGCGTCGCGGGCCCAGCCCGATGGTGTCCGGCAGCGGGCGCGAGGACAACGGCCTGACCACCGTGATCGCCGTGCACCCGAACGACCCGGACATCCTCTACCAGGGCACCGCGGCCGGCGGGGTGTGGCGCAGCCGGGACGGCGGCGCGCACTGGACGCCGTTGTTCGACCGCCAGCTGGCGCTGGGCGTCGGCGAGCCGGGCGGCATCGCGTTCGATCCCAACGACACCAGCACGATCTTTGTCGGCACCAGCAGCCGCGTCGCCCAGCAGATCGCGGCCGGGCTCTACAAGTCGACCGACGGCGGGGCCACGGTGGTGCGGCTGGGCAGCGGCTATCCGGCCGACAACGTCGGGAACGCCAGCCAGTTCTTCCGACAGTCGATCAACGTCGTGATCGTCGACCCCGCCGACTCCCGTACGGTCTATCTCGCCTCCTCCCGGGGCGTGTTCGTCTCCACCGACGGCGGCCTGAACTGGACGCCTGGCGCCGGCAGCGCGGGCGACGCCCGCACCCTCGTGCTCGACCGCAGCTCGGCCGCCGGCGCGCGGATCCTCTACGCGGGCATCACCGGCCGCGGCGTCTTCCAGTCGACCGACGGCGGCCGCAACTGGACGGCCATCCTCACCGCCGCCACCCCGGCCGTCGCCACCGCCCTCGGCCCGCCACCCGCGTCGTTCGGCAAGGCCGTCGTCGACATCGCCCCGCCGGCCTCGCCGCCGGCCGCGGGCGGCGTCCAGGTGCTGTACGCCTCTCTGGCCGGCAACGGCGGCGCGCCGGACCCGGTCGGGCTCTTCCTGAGCACCGACCAGGGCGCCACCTGGACGGCGCGGGCGGCGACCGGCATGCCCACGCGCACCCAGGGCGGCTACAGCTTCCACTTCGCCGTCGACCCCGCCTCGCCCGGGGACGGCGCCAACGACATCATCGTGTTCGGCTGCGTCGGCCAGGCCCGATCCACCGACTCGGGCGCCACCTTCACCGGCATGGGCGGCCTGCACGCCGACACCCACGCGTGGACGTTCGTCCCGCAGGCCGCGCCCGCGCCGTCGGTCGTCTACTGCGGCACCGACGGGGGCCCGTCGCGGTCCACCGACGCCGGCGCCACCTGGCAGCCCCTCACTTCGGGTGGCCTTCAGACCGCGCTGATCTACAACCTCGACGTGCGGCCCGACGCCACCGCCAGCGTCTCGGTCGCCGCGCTGCAGGACAACCAGGTCGAGACCACCGCCGGGAACGCGGGCCTGCGCTGGGCCGGCACCAACGGCGGCGACGGCTGGGACGTCGTGTACGACGGCGGCACGGCCGGCCGCATGTACTGCACCAGCGGCTTCTGGTCGCCGGCGCCCTGCACCCGGGTGTGGCGGTCGGACGACGACGGGACGAACTGGGCCGAGGTCACGCCGTGGGGCACCACTTCGGACGCCGGCTGCTACCTGTCGCCGATCGCGACCGACCCGGGCGCCGCCGACACCGTCTACGTCAGCGGCAACCAGAACCTCTGGCAGAGCCAGGACGCCGGCGGCACCTGGCGGATCGTCGGCAGCTTCGCCGGCGTCGCCGAGCCGGCCGTGGCGCCCACCGACTCCGGCAGCGTGGTGGTCGCGGTCGGCCGCCGGGTCTTCGTGTCCACCGACGCGCTCGCCGCCGGCCCCACCTTCACCGACATCACCCGCAACCTGCCCTCCCGCGCCGTGCTGCGGGCCGAGTTCGACCCGGCCGACCCGACCGTGATCTTCTGCGTGCTGGGCGGCTTCAACGGCCCCGGCCCCGGGCAGCAGGGCCACGTCTTCCGGACGACCGTGGCCGGCGCCGCCTGGACGGACATCTCGCCGCCGCTCGACGTGCCGCACGGCGCGCTGGCGCTGGACGGGACCGACACGCCCACCACCATCTACGTCGGCACCGACCTGGGCGTGCTGCGATCGGTCGACCGCGGGATCAGCTGGACGGTGCTCGACGACATCCACTTCCCCCGGGCGCCCGTCACCGACCTGGTGATCGGCCGGGGCGGCAACGTGCTGCGGGCGGCCACCTACGGGCGCGGCGTGTTCGAGCTGGTCCGGCCCGATCATCCGGCGATCACCGTGAACCTGGAGCGCGACCTGAGCTTCGGGTCGGCCTGCGGGGGCCCGCAGTATCTGACGATCCAGGTCTTCAACGTCGGCACGAGCGAGCTGGTCGTGCACGACGTCCAGCGGGTGCTGGGCTCGACCGGGTTCTCGGTGCTGCCGTTCCCCGGCACGCCGGTGCCGATCCGGGCCGGCGAGGAGCTCGACTTCACCGTCGCGTTCACCCCCACCACGCCGGGCATCGCCGAGGCCGCGACCATCCGGATCCGCAGCAACGACCCCGGCGCGCCGGTGGTCGACCTGCTCGCCTCGGGCATCGGCGGGGTCGCCGACGCCCAGGTGATCATCCCGGACCACGGTGACTACGGCCGGGTCTGCGCCGGCGAGTTCGCCGACCGCGACCTCGCGGTCAACAACGCCGGCTCCTGCCCGCTGGTGATCAGCGCGGTCACCTCCTCGACGCCCGACTTCGTGCCCCCGGACGTCGACTCCTGGCCGCTCGTCGTCGCGCCCGGCTCGACCGTGCCGGTGCCGATCCGGTTCGCGCCCCAGGCGCCCGGCCCGGTGACCGCCACGGTGACCGTGTTCAGCAACGACCCCACCGGCCCGCAGGTGCTGACCCTGCGGGGGCAGGCGCCGACCGGGCGCTTGACCGTCACCGGCAGCGCCGACTTCGGCCCGGTCGAGCTGGGCCGGCACGCCCGCCAGGCCCTGACGGTGTGCAACACCGGCGAGTGCGACCTGCACGTGACCCGGGTGGCGTTCAAGCCCCCGTGCCCGTGTCAGGGCGTACACCACCATAAATGCGGTGACGACCGCTGCCTCACGTTCCGCATCGTCAGCAGCCCGTTCCCGGCCACCGTCCACGCCGGATCCCGCCTGGACGTGCTGATCGAGTACGTGCCGACCTGCGGCGGCTCGGCCTGCTGCGAGCTGGTCATCGAGTCCGACGACCCGGATTCACCGGTTCGCACGGTAATGGTCACCGGGCAGCTGCGGCGCACCCTCGGGTCGGCCCTGAAGTGCTGGGCCGCCGGCGAGCTCCGCGACATCCTGGAGGCCGGCGGCTGAGGCGCCCCCGGGTCAGCGGGCGCACGTACGCCGGTATTTGACCTCCGGAATGTAGCGGGCCCACTCGTCGGCGTTGAGGCCGCGCCCGGTGACCGCGCAGGCGTATATGGCGGGGTCGGCGCGGAGCGTGTTCAGGCTGTTGTAACTCCACAGCGTGACGCTCGAGACGTTTCCGCCGGGTTCGGCGGGGACCGCCAGCGTGCGCCCGTCCGCTCGGAAGACCAGCCCGGTCGGTTCCTGGCCGGAGGGAGTCCGCAGCCGGCCGAGCAGGACCGGCACGGCCGGGATGGAGGTGTCCCAGAGCATCACCGCCAGGTCCCCGCCCCCGGTGGCCAGGGTGCGGCCGTCCGGGCTGAACGCCAGCGTGGTGACCCACCTCGCGTGGCCGGTCAGCGTCGCGAGCCGGAGCGGGACGGTGCGCTTGGTGATGTCCCACAGCACGGTGGTGTCGTCCAGGCCGCCGCTTGCCAGGGTGTGTCCGTCGGGGCTGAAGGCCATCGCGTAGATGTCGCCGCTGTGGCCGAGCATCGTGGCGAGCCGGCCCGGGGCGGCCCGGTTGGCCACGTTCCACAGCGTGATCGCGGGAGTGCTGTAGCCCGAGGTGGCCACGACCTGTCCGTCCGGGCCGAACTTCAGCATCCCGCCGAAGTCACCGCCCACGCTGGACCGGAGGACGGGACGGGCGATGTCGGTCACATCCCACAGCATCAGCGTGGTGCTGCCCGAGATGACGGCCATGGTGCGCCCGTCGGGGCTGAAGGCCGGCGCGCTCGTCTGCTTCACCGGGGCGCCGGCGACGGCGAGCGTCGTCGTCCGGTCCGGCCGGGTCGCGTCCGCCAGCGTCAGCGTCCGGTCGTCGGTGGCGACGACCGCCACCTTGCGATTGTCCGGGCTGTACCGCACCGCCCGGACCACCCCGCTGCCAAGGGCCACGTCGGCGCGGCGGACGGGATGGCCGGGGTCGGCGATGTCCCAGGTGCGCGCTTTGCCGTCGCCGCCGGCGACGACCAGGGAGTGCCCGTCCGAGCCGAAGACGGTGGCCCGGTGACTGGCCGGGGCGGTGACCATGGCGAGTGGCTGCGGAGCGCCGGGGCCCGTCACGTTCCACAGGGTCGCGGTCGCGGAGGCGTCCGCGGTGGTCAGCACTCCGGTCCGCGTGTCAAAGGAGAGCGTCCGGATCGCCCCGCCGGCCCGGACGGTGGCGAAGTCGCCGGCGGTCATCTCGCTCGTCAGGTTCCAGACCGTCGTCATGCCGTTCCGGTCGCCGGCGGCGACCAGGCTCCCGTCCGGGCTGAACGCCACCGCGGTGATCTGGCCGGAGAGGCCGGTCAGCTTGTCGAACGGCCCGACGTCGGGGTCGTCCGGCAGCGGCGGGGGTGGCTCGATGCCGCCGGGCTCGTCCGGCGTGGCCGGCGTGGTGGGCGTCGCCGGGGTGGCCGGCGCGGGCGCGCCCGGATCGTCCGGACGGATCACCAGGGGTGGCCCGTCACCCCGCATGTCGTAGAGATACACCGTTCCGTCGGCTTCGCCCACGGCCAGCGTCGAGCTGTCCGGGCTGAACGCCATCGGCGTGAACCCGAAGGTGAGGAACACCGGTCCATCCATCGGAATCGACGGCTCGGACAGGTCGAAGACCGGGATGAACCGGCCCTTGTCCACGACGAGACGACGCCCGTCCGGGCTGAACGCCAGGCGCTCGACCCCGTAGCTGTCGTCGTCGGTCAGCGTGGTGAGCTCCTCGGGATGCATCCGGTCGCTCGTGTCCCACACGGTCGAGGCGCCGCGCACGTCACCCACGACGAGGACGGCCGCGTCGCCGCGGAACGCGACGGCGGAAACCGCGCGCGCGGTCGGCACCGTGCCGAGCCTGGCCGGGCGGGACCGGTCGGTGAGGTCCCACATGGCCACCTCTTGCCTGGTCCCGACGGCCAGCGTCCGCCCGTCCATGCTGAGCTCGATGACGTCGTCGGCCGCGAACGTGCCCGGGAGCGCGCCGATCCGGACCGGCTTGCGCGGATCCTTCACGTTCCACATCCCGACCCGGCCATCGCTGCCGAGCGCCACCAGGACGCCGTCCGGGGCGTACCGGGCCGCTGTCACGCCGCCGATCGTGCCGGCGTAATGGGTCGCCGTGATGACGCCGGTGAGCTGGCGGCGGGTCGCCACGTCGGGGTTGATCTGCTGGGCGGCCGCACCCAGCATCAGGGCGGTCAGCGGGTCGGCGCCGACCATCGAGGAGACCTGGTTCATCAGGCGCCGGCTGACCGCGATGCGCTGCTGCTGGTCGGCCTTGGCCTGCTGGGCCGCGGCCTCGGCGGCCGCCTCGTCGGCCAGCCGGCGCTGCTCGGCCGCGATCCGGGCCAGCCGCTGCGCTTCGGCCTGCGCCTGCTTCGCCCGCTCGGCCGCCTGCTTCGCCCGCTCGGAGGCCTCCGCGGCCAGCCGCTGCTGCTCGCGCGTCCGCGACGCCGCCTGATCGGCGAGCCGCCGCTGGCGCTGCGCCTCGGCCGCCGCCTGGCCGGCCGCCCGCTGCTGCTCCTGCGCCACCTGCTGCTGCTCCCGCGCCAGCCGCTCGGACTTGTCGGCCACGGCCGCCGCCTGCGCCGCCCGGGTCCGCTGCTGCTCGGCCAGATCCTGCTGCTGCCGCGCCAGCTCCTGCTGCCGGCGCGCCTCCTCCGCGGACCGCTGGGCGCTGTCGCGCTGGGTGTCGGCCACCTGCTGCTGGCGCAACGCCTCGGCCGCCGCCGCCTTCGCCCGCTCGGCGTTGCGCACCGCCGACAGGCCGGTGAGCGAGGTCACCAGTGCCAGGATCAGCAGGGTCACCAGCGCCCCCGAGCGCAGCCGCTTGGCCCGCCGGTGCTGCCGGACGTCCTCGCCCTCCAGCTCGTCCTTGCTCACCCCGTGCATCGGGGCCGCCAGCTGCGCGATCGCGTCGCGGAACCGGGAGTGGTGCAGGCTCAGGTGCTCGCTGCCCCGCGCCCACCGCAGGTCCAGGAAGAACGGCTCCTCGGCGAACACCCCCCGCAGCGCAGGCGGCACCGCGGTCGAGTCCTCGCGGAAGTCGCCGCGGTCCTCGTCCCACGCCCACTCCCCGTCGGTCACCACGGGCAGGATCCGATTCGCCGATTTCGTGGCGATCCAGTGCTCGATCTCCCGGTTCACCCACGGCGACCGCGCGGCCTCGGGCGAGGCCAGCAGCACGAAGTACTCCGAGCCGTCCAGGGCGGTCTGGATGGACGACCAGAGGCCCGGGGTCACCGCCAGGCCGGTCTGGTCCCGGAAGATCCACAACGCGCGCCGGCGGTGCCAGGGCTTGGCAAGACGGTGCAGACCACGCTGCACCGCGGGCGCGAGGCGCCCGTCGGCCGCGTGGCTGTACGAGATGAACCCATCGAAGGTCATGGCAAGTCCCCTGGCAGTCGGCACGTGCTGCGACGACAGATTGTGCATGCCAGCGCCCCACGAGAAAAGGCAAGGGATCGTATCGTCATGCTGCGAGGCAGTCTGACGAGGGCCGATACGGAGGTCGATGTGCGATTCGGTGTCACAGGTCATCGGATCCTCCCGCCGCGCGTCGTCGACTGCGCGGTCCGGCATTGGAGCCGGGTGCTGCCGGACGGCTCGCATCCGCACGGTGTGTCGAATCTCGCCGACGGGGCCGACCAGTTGTTCGCCGCGCACGTCCTGGCGGCCGGCGGCACGCTCGAAGTGGTGCTGCCGTGCGAGGGCTACGCCGGCTCGCTGATCGCTGACGACAGCCGGAGCCGGTTCGAGGACCTGCGGCGCGCGGCGGCGACGGTGACCACGATGCCCTACCCGGAGCCCAGCGATCAGGCGTTCCTCGCCGCCGGCCAGGCTCTGGTGGATCGTTGCGACCATCTCTTCGCCGTGTGGGACGGCCACCCGTCACGGGGCCTCGGCGGAACGGCGGACGTCGTCACCTACGCGAGGGACCGCGGGCTGCCGGTGACGGTGCTGTGGGTCGCGGGCGTCGTCCGGGTCTGACGTCCCGTCATCCCGGCGCCGCCAGGTCGGCGAAGAGCTGCTTGGCGAGATCCTGGTGCTCCGGGTCGCCGATGCCGTCGTGGGCGCGCGCCTGCTCGTACCGGTCGCCGATCTCCCGGGCCAGGATCAGCGCCTGCTCGTGCTGGGCACGCGCCTCGGCCGTGTCGCCGGCGGCCCGCAGGACCTCACCGAGGTCGTTGAGCGCCTCGGCCTCGCTGGCGCGGTCGCCGATCCGCCGGTGCAGCACCACCACGCGACGCAGGTGACCAGCGGCCTCGGTGAGCCGGCCGCTCAGGGCCCGCACCGCGGCGAGATCGGTGAGCACGTACGCCTCCGCCGTCCGGTCGCCGGCCTGCTTGGCCGCGGCGAGACTCCGCTCCAGGTGGGTGGCGGCCCGGTCGAGATCGGACGGCCGGCGCGAGATCCGGGCGAGATGGGAGAGCACGTACGCCTCGCTGAACCGGTCGCCGAGCCGGGAGTAGAGCTCGAGGGCCGACCGGAGACGTTCCGCGGCCGGGGTCTCGTCGCCGAGCCGGGCCTCCACCAGGGCGAGCTGGACCGACGCGTCGGCCTGCCCGGCCTCGTCGCCCAGCTGCCGGTAGCGCGACCAGGCCCGCCGGTAGTGGTCGGCGGCCCGCCGGTAGTCGCCCAGCCGCCAATGGACGCTGCCCAGGTTGCGCAGCGCCACCGCTTCGGCGGCCCGCTCGCCGAGATCGGCGTACAGCGTCAGAGCGCGCTGGTAGGTGGCGACCGCCTCGTCGAGCCGGCCCTGCCGCCGGTGCAGCCGGCCCAGATCGGAGAGCGCCCGCGCCTGCGCCTCCCGATCGCCGAGGGCCAGCGCCGCCGACACGGCCGAGGCGGTGACGGCGACCGCCTCGGCGGCCGGCCCGCCGGCGTCGAGGTAGCGGAACAGCGTTCCGGCGAGCGTGATCGCGAACCGGTGCCAGCCGTGGGCGGCGGCGTAGGTGCAGGCGGCGGCCAGGTTGGGCCGTTCCGCCTCGAGCCAGTTGCGGGCCGCCTCCGGATCGCCGGCGGCCGCGCCCTCCTCCGGGTACAACGCGGTTGTCGCCGCTACCGCGCCGGCCAGGTAGTGATCGAAGAGGCGGGTCAGGGCGGCCCGCCGGTCCGCCTCGGGGTCGTGCCCGACGGCGAGCTCCGCGGCGTACGCCCGCAGCAGATCGTGCATGGCGTACCGCCCGCCCCGGCCGACGTGCACCAGGCTGGCCCGGACCAGCACGCCGAGCAGCCGCCGGGCCTCGCCGGCGTCGATGCCGGCGAGCGCCGCCACCGCCTCGACGTGTGCGGACTCGCCCGGGTGCAGCCCGAGCAGCCGGAACACCCGGGCCGCGTCGGCCGGCAGGTTCTGGTACGACCACGAGAACACGGCCCGGACCTCGGCGCGCGGATCGCCGGCGTCGAGCAGATCCAGCCGTACGCGATGGTCGCCCAGCTCCCCGACCAGCTCGGCCAGCGAGACATCAGCGCGCGCCGCCGCCAGCTCGGCGGCGATCCGCAGGGCCAGCGGCAGCCGGGCGCAGGCCCGGGCCAGGTCCTCGGCGACGGACGGCTCGCTGTCCACCCGGCCGCCGATCAGGCGGCGCAGCAGCACCACCGCGTCCGGCAGGGGCAGCAGGTCCAGGTTGATCCGCTCGGCGCCGTGGATCGCCACCATGCCGGGCAGCGCGTCGCGGCTGGTGATCAGCACCAGGCACGACCCGGTGCCGGGCAGCAGCGGCCGCACCTGCTCCACCGAGGACGCGTTGTCGAGCAGCACGAGCATCTTGCGGCCGGTCAGCTCGGACCGGTACCGCCCGGCCCGCTCCTCGACGCCGGGCGGGATCTCCGTTCCGCGCACGCCGAGCGCGGTCAGCAAGCCCGCCAGCGCGTCGCCGACCGCCACCGGCTGCTCGGCGTCGTAGCCGCGCAGGTTCACGTACAGCTGGCCGTCGGGGAAGGCGTCGCGGACGCGGTGCGCCCACCGCACGGCGAGGGCGGACTTGCCCACCCCGGCCGTGCCCGAGAGCAGCATGACGGTCAGTGGCGGCTCGTCGCCCTCGGGCGGCGCCAGCGACTTGTCCAGGACGGCGAGCTCCTCGGTGCGCCCGGTGAAGGCGCGCACGTCGGCGGGCAGTTGCGCGGGCACCGCGGCGGGCTTCATCGCCGGCGCCGACGTCGCGATCAAGGTGGGGTCGGCGGCGAGGATGCGCTCGTGCAGCCGGCGCAGCCCGGCGCCGGGATCGCTGCCGAGCTCGTCGGCGAGGCAGCGGCGGATCCGCCGGTACTGCTCGTCGGCGTCGGCCTGGCGGCCGGACCGGTAGAGGGCGAGCATCACCTGCGCGGCCAGCCGCTCGTCGAGCGGATGCCCGGCCACCGCGGCGGACAGCGACGGCAGCAGCTCGCCGTGCCGGCCCAGCCGGAGCAGCACGTCGTTGTGGTCCAGCTCGGCGGCGAACCGCTCACCCAGCAGCGCCTGCCGCATACCGTCCAGCCATGGGTTGTCCAGCCCGGCGAAGGGCTCGCCCCGCCACAGGCCGAGGGCCTGCGTGATCAGCTCGGCGGCGTTCCGGTCCGACTCCGCGCCCCGGGACTGCGTGACGAGCCGGCGGAACTGGTGCAGATCCACCGTCTGCGGATCGACGGTCAGGGCGTACCCGCCGGGCCGGCGCTCGATCCCGATGCCGGCATCGGCGACGGCCGTGCGCAGCCGCGAAAGGTAGCTGTAGAGCGCCCCGGCGGCCCGTTGCGGCGCCTCCGCGCCCCAGACCCGGTCGATCAGCTGGTCGACGGTGACCGGCCGCCCGGCCTCGACGAGCAGCACGGCGAGGACGCTGCGCTGGCGGGCATGCCCGAGGGCGACGGGCCGGCCGGCGATCTGCGCCTCCACCGCGCCGAGCACCCCGAACTGCGCCGTCAACTGACCTCCGGACAGGGGATTCAAGATTTCCACAAGGAGCGCGCCAAGTCTTGCATGCTTCGTACAAGGTCCGGCAACGACTATTGATCCCGTTGCAGGGAAGGCAGGTCGCCCCTCGCCCGGCTGCGCACAGCGCACGGGGAAGTCGGGAAGGGGCGGGCGACCTGCCCTGCACCATCAGCCCAGGACGACGCCGTCCGTGTTCGACGGCTGGGGGTCGGGCAGGCGTCGCATGCGGATGGAGTTCAGCAGTCCCAGCAACGCCGCCAGCAGCGGGACGAGCAGCGCGATCTGCAGGGACACCGGCCGGGCCTCGGTGTTGATCCGGAGGATCTCGGCCTCCACCTCCGGGGTCTGACCGTCCAGCAGCTCGTCGAGGTGGGTGTTGGTCATCACCTCGGCGTTCTCCTCCAGCGACTGAGCCACCTGCGTCTGCTGGGCCGGCGAGAGGACGGTGCTCGCCTCGGCCTTGTTGGTGAACGACAAGGACAGCGTGGCCAGCATGATCGCGCCGGCGAACGCCAGCCCGAAGGACAGGCCGAACGAGCCGCCCGCCGAGTTCACCGCGGCGGCCTCGCTCACCCGCTCCTCGGAGATCGGTGACAGCGTGTAGTCGTTGAGCTGCGACACCAGCATGCCCAGCCCGGAGCCGGCGATCGCCAGGGGAATCAGCAGCCCCCAGCCGAAGTCGGCCCGCGGCACGATCGGGATCAGCAGCGCCACCCCGATCGTGACGAGCAGGAAGCCCGTGCCGACGATGCTCGCCGGGCGCCGCCGTCCGGCCCTCTTGCCGGCCAGCAGCGCCACGGCGAACATGCTCAGCGACAGCGGGGCGAGCGAGAGGCCGGCCAGCATCGCGCTGTATTCGAGGACCATCTGCAGGTAGATCGGCAGCGCGATCATCAGGCCGCCCAGTGCGATCTGCTGCAGCAGCTGCTGGGAGATGCCCACCCGGAACATCGCCGACTTGAACAGGCCGGGGTCCAGCAGGTGCGGCTTGCCGGCGCGCGTGCGCCGCACCAGCCAGTACGCCAAACCGGCCATGGCCGCCACGCCCAGCAGGATGAGCGCGAGAACCGACTCGCCGCCCTCCTGCCACACCAGGATGCCGAGCACGATGCCGCCCATGCCGATGACCGAGAGGACCGAGCCGACGAAGTCGATCTCGCGCGGTCCGGTGTACTCCACGTTGCGCACGAGCCCGATGCCGGACAGCACGCAGACGATGATCACGACCTCGAGCCCGAACCCCACCCGCCACGACAGGTAGGTGGTGATGAAGCCGCCGAGCAGCGGCCCGACCGCGGCCGCGATCGCCGCCGCCGCGCCGACCAGGGCGTAGACCCGCCGTTGCGCCGGTCCCTGGAAGTTGCCGTGGATGAGCGACTGCATGGACGGCAGCAGCAGCGACGCGCCGATCCCGCCGACCAGGGCCCAGAAGATGATGACCACGGTGAGGCTCTGGGCCAGCGTCATCGCCAGCGCGCCGATCGCGTAGCCGAGCAGGCCGAGCACGTACGCGCGCTTGCGCCCGATGAGGTCGCCGACCTTGCCGCCGATCAGGATGAAGGCGGCGGACACCAGCGCCTCCAGGGCGATCGCGGACTGCACGCCGCTGGTGGTCGTGTCGAGATCGCGGACCACGGCCGCGATCGAGACGTTCATCAGCGACGTGTCCACGACGAGTACGAACATCGCCATCGCCAGCAGGATGGCCAACCTCATGCGCCGGCCGGATAAGCCGCTGTCCTCGGTCATCCCCTCAGCATCGGCACGACCGGGCGGAAGGGCCTCATCCCGGGAAGGTGAGACTTGTGTCCCCTGGCGAAACACCGTTTCCCAACGGTAGGGTGCCGGGCATGATCGAAGCCCAGACCCGCGAGGTGGCGGCCTATCCGGGGCGGCGGCCGATCGCGGTCCGGCGCGGGGCCGGGGCGCCGTTCGGGTGGTGGCCGGCGATCTGCGTGGCGCTCGTCGCCGCCATCGACCGGGTGGAATACAACCTGCTGGCCGGGGCGCTGCCGACGATCCAGGAGGAGTTCGGCTTCAGCGACAGCGCGGGCGGCGCGATCGCCACCGCCGGCGCCCTCGCCGCGATCGTGCTGCTGTTGCCGGCCGGCAAGCTCGCCGACACCGGCAAGCGCACCTGGACCATCGCCGCGGTCGTCGCGGTCTGGGCGCTGCTCACCGTCGGCACCGGCCTGGCCGGGTCGTACGCGACGCTCTTCGCGGTGCGGGTGCTGCTCGGCGCGGCCGGTCAGCTCTACAACCCGCCGTCGTCGAGCCTGCTCGGCGACCTCTATCCGGGGCCGGGGCGGGCCCGCGCGTACGGCTACGAGCGGATGGCCTATTTCGCGGGGCTGCCGATCGGCGTCATCGCCGGAGGCGCGCTCGCCCAGACCGTCGGCTGGCGCACCGGGTTCTTCCTGATCGCCGTCCCCGGCATCGTGATCGCGCTGCTCGTGCTGACCGTCCGCGAACCGGTGCGCGGCGTCGGCGACAGCCTCTCCCGCTGGTACGACGACGCGGCCGCCGCCGAGGTGGAAGCGCCCGAGCCGGCCGCCCCGATGCGGGCGCAGCTGGCCACCCTGCTGCGGATCCGCACCCTGCGCTCGGTGATCACCGGCCTGAGCATCCTGTTCTTCGGCCTCGGCGGCCTGTTCTTCTGGATGCCGTCGTTCTACGCCCGCGAGTTCGGCCTGCCCGAGGCCTCGGCGGCGGCCATCGGCGGCGGCGCCGGCCTGGTCGGCATCGTCGCCGGGATCCTGGCCGGCAGCTGGCTCGGCGACCGCCACCACCGGCGGCGGGTGGCGATCGGCGGCTGGTCGCTGCTGTTCGGCACCGTCTTCCTGGCCGGGGCGGTCGGCGTGCCGGCCCTCGGGCCGCAGGCGATCTGCTTCACCCTCGCCAACGTGGGCTTCTCGGCGGCCATCGCCAACCTGACCGCGGCCAACGCCGACGTGGTCGCCGCACACCGGCGCGGCCTCGGCTTCGCGGTGCTGCAGCTGCTGGTCACCCTCGGTGGCGCCCTCGGACCGTGGCTGATCGGCCTGGCCTCGGACGCCACCGGGTCGCTGCGCTGGGCGTACACGGTGGTCCTGCTGCCTTTGGTGATCGGCAGTTTGATCGTCTTCCGGGGTCAGCGGACCTACGGCGAGGACGCCGACGCCGCCGTCGGGATCTACGAAGCGCGCGGCATCTGAGTCTCGGCGGTCAGCAGGGCGTCCACGGTCCCGTACCACTTGCCGCCGGGGACAGCGAGCACCGGCACGACCTTGTCGGACTCCACGGCACGAACGAGCGCTTCCGTACGGCGCATGGCCCCGCGGCGGCGGTACTCGCTGAGGATCGTGCGCAGCACCCGGGCGCCGTCGCGGAAGGTATTGAGGTTGCTCATGCCGTGGATGCGCAGGTGCTCGATGCTGGAGACCTCGCGCACCCGCATGCCGCTGGCCGCGACCCGGATGTTGATCAGCGTCTCGATCTCGAAGCCGTCGCCCCACAGCTTGCGCCCGTCGGCGGGGGCCGGCAGCTCGGTCGAGGGAAGATCCATCACGGGTACGGCGCGGCGCCAGAACGCGTTGTAGCCGTAGCAGAGGTCGGTGAACTTGGTGCCGAAGAGCCGGTTGACGAACATGTTGAGGCCCATGTTGCCGGCCCGGCGCAGCGGGGTGATGTCGTGGCTGTGGCCGCCCTCGCCGAACCGGGAGCCCTTGGCGAACTCGGCGCCGTTGATCAACGCCTCGACGAACCGGTTGATCTCGGCCGGGTCGGTGGAGCCGTCCGCGTCGATCATGACGATGGCGTCGCCGGTGCAGGCGGCAAAGCCACTGGCAAGAGCATTTCCCTTTCCCGTACGGGTCTGCCGCACCACCACGACGTCGGGGCGCAGTTGCCGGGCGACCGCCACGGTGTTGTCGACCGAACCGCCGTCGACCAGGACGACCTCGTGCAGCCCGGCCGGCAGCGCGCCGAACACGTGCGGCAGGTTCAGCTCCTCGTTCATCGCCGGGATGACGACGCTCACCAGCGGCGCGCGGCGCGGGCCACCGGGCTCGCTGCGGCGGCGGTCGGGCGTCGAGCGGACGGTCATGCGGCGGTCCTGCGTCATAGGGCGTCCTTCTTCCGCTGGTGCCGACGCTGGCTGCGTCTTCTCCAAAACTAACAAGTCATGGTAATTACGGACATATCCGGAAAGAGGAGTACGGCCTGTCCGTCCGGCCGGGCGTTGGGTCGGATCGGCGATTGACACGATGTCCGGGCCGCGTGGGAATGAGGGATATGGCTGTGCCGGCTGTGGCTGGTGCCGTATCCCTGGTGGGCCGGGACGCCCCGCGTGGCCGCGTCGCGGCGCTGCTCGACGGCCTGCGCCAGGGCCGGGGCGGCGCCCTGGTGATCGCCGGGGAGCCGGGCATCGGCAAGACCGCGCTGCTGGAGTGCGCGATGGCGGAGGCGCGCGCCTGCACCGTGCTGCGCGCCGTCGGGCTGGAGTCGGAGTCCGAGCTGCCGTTCGTGGCGCTCGGCGACGCCCTGCGCCCGCTGCTGCCCCTGATCGGCAAGCTGCCCCCGCCGCAGGCGACCGCGCTGCGCA
Organism: Actinoplanes sp. CA-142083; assembly: GCF_050942195.1. Classification (NCBI taxonomy): domain Bacteria; kingdom Bacillati; phylum Actinomycetota; class Actinomycetes; order Micromonosporales; family Micromonosporaceae; genus Actinoplanes; species Actinoplanes sp. CA-142083. The sequence continues at coordinate 2,811,041 of NZ_CP192076.1, read as the reverse complement.
CGGCGCTGGCGCTGGAGGCCGCCGCACAGCCGGCCGCCCGCTACGCCGTCTGCATGGCCACGCTCACCCTGCTCACCGTGGCCGCCGAGAACCTGCCGGTGCTGGTGGTGGCCGACGACGCGCACTGGCTCGACCCGGCATCGGCCGCGGTGCTCTCCTTCACCGCCCGCCGGCTGGCGAACGACCCGGTCGGCATGCTCCTCACCGTCCGCGACGGCGCGGCCGCCGAGCTGGACATCCGCGGCCTCGAGCGCCTCGCGCTGACCGGCCTCGACGCGGCCGACAGCGGCCGGCTGGCCGAGCAGTTCCGCGGCGCCCCGATCGCGCCGCAGGTCGCCGGCCGCATGTGGGAGGCCACCCGGGGCAACCCGCTGGCGTTGCGGGAGGTGGCGGCTCACCTGGACGAGCAGCAGCTCGCCGGCGTCCGGCCGCTGCCCGACGCGCTGCCGCTCGGCGCCGACCTGACCCGGGCCTTCACCGACCAGCTCGGCCCGCTGCCCGAGGACACCCGGACCGCGCTGCTCGTCCTCGCCCTGGCGGCCGCCCCGGAGGTGCCGGTGCTGCTGGCCGCCCTGGAGACGCTCGGCCTGCCGCCCGGTGTCCTCGATCCGGCCGACGCCGCCGGGCTGATCGTCACCGACGGCGACCGGGTGCGGTTCTGCCACCCGCTGGTGCGCTCGGCGGTCGAGAGCGCCGCCGGCGGCTGGGCGCGCCGGCGCGCCTACCAGGCCCTGATCGCCTCCTCGGCGGACGACACCCGGCTGCGCTACCGGGCCATCGCGGCCACGGCGCCGGACGACGACCTGGCCGACGAGCTCGAGCAGGCCGCGCGGCGCATGCGCGACCGGTCCGGGCTGGCCGCCGCGGCCCGGGTCACCTACCGGGCGGCGCAGCTCGCCACCGACCCGGAGCGCCGCGCCCGCCGCCTGCTGCAGGCGGGCGCCGACGCGCTCGGCGGCGGCCGGCTGGACGAGGCGACCTCCTGGCTCGATCACGCGCGCATGCTGACCGCGGATCCCCGCACCGCCGCCGACGTCGACCTGATGCGCGGCCGGGCGCTCATCACCCGTGGCACGCCCGCCATCGCCTTGCAGGTCCTGACCACGGCGGCGGACGCCGCCGCGGCCACCGACCCCGGGCGGGCCGCCCGGCTGCTCTGCGAGGCGGCGCTGCCCATCTTCACCGAGGGCCGGGTCCGGGCGGCCGAGGAGTCCTGCCGCCGGGCGGTCCGGCTCGCCGAGGCCGCCGGCGACCCGGAGGTGCTGGCCCGGTCGGGCGCCGTGCTGGCGCAGGCACTGGTCCTCGGCGGGCAGCCGGCCGCCGCGCGAACGGCCCTGGACGCGGCGGCAAGCGCGCTCGACCCGGTCGCGGACGCGCTCGTGCTCAGCCTGATCGGGGCCTGCTACCACTGGTCGGAGGAGCAGAATCAGGCGCGCCGGCTGCTCGACCGGGTGATCGACGCGGCGCGCCGGGCCGGGCAGCTGGCCACCCTGGGTCACGCGCTCAACTACCGCAGCGAGGTGGACCGCCGCACCGGCGACTGGGTGCAGGCGTACGCCCGGGCCGAGGAGGCGCTGCGTCTGGCCGAGGAGACCCGGCTGCCGCTGACGATCGGCTTCTCCCTGGTCCTGCTGGCCCGCCTGGACGCCGTACGCGGTCGGGCCGGCCTGGTCGCGGCCCGCTTGGACCGCGCCGCGCGGATGTCCGGCCCGCTCGGCACCGGCGGCCTCGCGATGTGGGAGGGCGGGGTACGCGGCCTGCTGCACCTGACCGCCGGGGCGCCGGAGCGGGCGGTGCCGGACCTGGAGGAGGTCCGCGACTTCGCCGGCGCGAACGGCATCGGCAACCCGAACGCGATCCTCTGGCAGCCCGACCTGGTTGAGGCGTACTGGCGATGCGGCCGCGTGGACGAGGCCGAGCGCTGCCTCGCCGACCTCGACCGCCGAGCCGCCGCGACCGGCCTCCCCACGCCGCGCGCGGTGGCCGAGCGCTGCCACGGGATGTTGTCGGAGGACCCCGAGGAGGCCGACGCCCATTTCGCCGCCGCGGACGAGCTGCATCGCCTCGTGGGCGACCCGTTCGAGCGGGCCCGCAGCGCGCAGTGTCACGCCGAGGCGCTGCGCCGCCACCGCCGTCCCGCGAAGGCGCGCGCGACGCTCCGGGAGGCGTTGGCCGTCTTCCGCCGCCTGGGCGCCGACCCCTACGCCCGCCGGGCAGCGGCCGAACTGGCGGCCGCCGGGGAGCGCCCGCCCGGCCCGGCCCGCGACCCCAGCCCGGTCGGGCGGCTGACCCCGCAGGAGTTGCAGGTCGCCACGGCCGTGGCCCGCGGCCTGAGCAACCCCGAGGTGGCCGCCGCCATCTTCCTGTCCCGCAAGACGGTCGAGGCCCATCTGTCCAGCGTGTACCGCAAGCTCGGCCTGTCCTCGCGAACCCAGCTGGTCCGCTACCTCACCGAGGCCGGCGTCGCCCCACCCTGACCCATCACTCCACCAGGGGTGCTGGGTCGGGGAGGCCGTCGGCGACGCCCGGCTCGGCGTAGGCGTCCACCACGAGTTGCCGCAGCGCGACGGCGAAGCGGGGGTCGGCCTCGGCCACCCGCCGGATCTGCGCGGCGAGCGCGGCGGCGAGGTCGGGCCGGGGGCGTTCGCCGGCCGCGGCGAGGAGCGCGGCGGCCTTCCGATCCCCGCCGAGACGCGCCTGAACCACCGCCTGCAACCGCCGCCGGCCGGACCACGACCGTGGCGCCGCGCCGCCCGTGGTCAGCAGCACGGCCGTCACTCGCGCGATGAACCTCAAGTCCGGCACGGCGGTCCTCCATGGCGAGCACGGCCGGGATCCATATTCGGTAGCGCACGCGGGGGTGGCGGCGCATCCGGGAACTCCCGCATTCCGATCCGCGCCATGCCATGGGGACTTGCCGGAGGGACATGGCGCCGGCCGGCGGAGACGCTGAACGGATGACCGGACGCACCTCGACGCGGCACGGTGCCCGCTTGCGCGCCGGGGCCGCCACCGTGGCCGTGCTGCTCACCGCCGCATATGCCGGCTGGCCAGCGGCAGCATCCGCAGCGGTGCCGCTCACTCTCGTGGTGGATCGGACGGTCGACGAGCCCGACACGAGCCCGGGCGATGGCGTGTGCCAGGCGGTCAACGGTGGCTGCACGCTGCGGGCCGCGGTCGAGGAGGCGAACGCCAACCCGGGGCACGACCGGATCGCCTTTCCGCCGCTGTCTCCGGCGCACAAGGGTGAGAGGCTGCGGCTGACCCGGGCCGGCGCGGGCGAGGACCAGGGGTTCCTCGGCGACCTGGACGTCACCGACGACGTGACCATCGCCGGGAACGGCGCCCGGTGGACCATGGTGGACGGCCGCGGGCTGGCTGGCGGGGATCGGGTCTTCGATGTCGATCCGGCCGGCGCCGGCATCGTCGCCGAGTTGTCCGGGCTCACCGTGACCGGCGGGGCCGTGACGGGCGCCGGCGGTGCCGTCCGCACCCTCGGCGTGCTCCGGCTGGACGCCAGCACCCTGACCGGCAACACGGCCACCGGCAACGGTGGCGGCCTGGCCGTCGAGTCGCCGACGGCGCGTGCCGAGCTCACCACGGTCACGATCAAGGGCAACGAGACCCAGCGCAGCGGCGGTGGCGTCGCCAACCGCGGCACGTTGCTGACCAACCGGTCGACCGTGGCCGGAAACCGCGCGGCCGGCGACTCCGGCGGCGTCTTCACCGGCGGCGTCGCCCGCTTCTCCGCCACGACGATCAGTGGCAACCACGCCTCCGGCAACGCCGGCGGCCTGCCGGCCGGCGGCCTGCTGACCAGCGGCAACAGCGTCCTGGAGAACGTCACGATCAGCGGCAACACCGGCGACCCGGGCGGCCTGCTCGTCGGCGGTCCGACCTCGCTGGTCAACGTCACCATCGCCGGCAACACCGGCGGCCTCATCAACCTCGCCGCCGCCGGCGGGACCGTGCGCGCCGTCAACACCATCGTCGCCGACAGCGCGTTCGTGCCGGGGGTGAACTGCTACGGGCCGGTGGTGTCCCTTGGCCACAACCTGGAGGACAGCGCGAGCTGCGGCTTCACCGCCGCCGGCGACCTGCAGCACGCCAATCCGGGCCTTGCGTCGCTGGCCTACTCGATCGGGCCGACGCGCACGCACGCCCTGGCCGTGACCAGCCCCGCCGTCGACGCCGGGGATCCGGCCCGCTGCCCGGCAACCGATCAGCGCGGCGTGCCGCGACCGCAGGGCGCCCGCTGCGACATCGGCGCCTTCGAGCGGCAGACCGACTCGTACGTGGTCAACAGTCCCGTCGACGCCGTGGACGCCCAGCCGGGGAACGGGATCTGCGAGACCGCCGTACCCACCCAGTGCACGCTCCGGGCCGCGGTCATGGAGGCCAACGCGCGCCCCGGCCCGGACCAGATCCGTGTCGGGCCGGCCCGGATCCCGCTGATCATCACGGGTGCCGGCGAGGACGCGGCCGCCACCGGCGATTTGGACGTGACCGACGACCTGACCGTCATCGGCGGCGGGCACGCCGCGACCGTGATCGGCGGGGTCGGCCGGCGGCTGGGCGACCGGGTCTGGCACGCCCTCGGTCACACCCGGCCCGGCGTCAGCGTGATGCTCGAGGGCCTGACGATCGAGAACGGCAATCCCCCGACCACCGAGGACGGCGGAAACGTGCTGGTCGGCGACTACCTCGAGCCGGCGCCGCCGCGGATGGTCATGCACGACGTCGAGATGCGCAATGGTTTGCTCGGCTCGCTCTCGCACGGCGGCAACATCGCGAACAACGGTGACCTGGAAGCGTCGGGATCGATCGTCCGGGGCGGGCGGGCCAGCGCCGGCGGCGGAGTGTCCGGTAACCGCGCGTCCACCACCGCCCTGACGGATGTCGCCGTCACCGGCAATACGGCCACCGACGTGGGCGGCGGCGGCATCTACGTCGAGTTCGACGCGTACGCCGACCTGCTCCGTACGCGAATCGCCGGTAATGCCGCCACGGACCCCACCGCGGTCGGCGGCGGCATCTGGAGCGGCGGCACGCTGCATGTCACCGAGTCGGCGCTCACCGGAAACACCGCCCCGCGCTGGGGCGGCGGGCTGTTCACCGATCTGGGCACCACGACCACGGTCACGGCGAGCACGTTGGAGACGAACACCACCGGGGCCGGCGGCGGCGCCTTCAACCTGGGCGCCATGCGGGTCACCGGCAGCACGTTCGCCGGCAACCTGGCCCTGGTGTCCGGCGGCGGCATCAACACGGGCACGGGCTCGCTGATCGTCCTGACCAGCACTTTCAGCGGAAATGACGGCACCACGTCGGGCGGTGGCATCCGGAACACGAGCGGCACCACGACAGTGACGGCCACGACCCTGCACGGGAACACGGCCGCCACGGGAAGCAGCATCGTGAACGGCGCCGGCGCCGCCCTCACCATCGGCGGCACCGTGCTCGACGGCGCCGGCGCCAACTGCAGCGGCGTGCTGACCTCGGCCGGCCACAACCTCGACCGCGGCGTCACCTGCGGTCTCGCCGGGACGGGCGACCTCAGCGGCCAGGACCCGCTGCTGGGCCCGCTCGCGGCCAACGGCGGGCCGACCGCCACCCATGAGCTGCTCGCGGGCAGCCCGGCGATCGACGCCGGGCCCGCCGCCCCCGCCTGCGCCGGCCTCGACCAGCGCGGAACGCCGAGGCCGCAGGGCGCGGCCTGCGACATCGGCGCCGTCGAGATGCCCTAGTTCCCTTCCCGGTCAGGAGACGACATGAGCAGCCTCGACCCCGCCTTCGAAGAACTGCTCGACCGGATGAGCCGCCGGCAGGCCCGGTTCGCCGATGAGCCGGAGCCCCGGGTCGACGTGCACGTGCTGTTCACCGGCTCGATCGACGCGCTGGTCGCGGTGGGTTTCACCCCGATGGTGGTGTCGCCCCACCCGCGGCGCGAGGCGACTGTCGCCGCGGGCACGGTCCCGGCGGGGCGGCTGCGCGAGCTCGCCGATCTGGATCAGGTGGAGTTCGTCGAGGCCCCGGCCCGGCACGAACCGCTGCTGGAGGAGAGCGTGCCCGACATCCGCGCCGATGTCGTGCAGCGCCCGCCGCTCTCGCTCACCGGCCGGGACGTGATCGTCGCCGTCGTGGACGGCGGATTCGACCTGACCCACCCGACCTTCCGGAAGCAGGACAACAGCAGCCGGGTACTGGCCTATTGGGATCAGGACGAGTTCGTGACCGCGCCGGCGACGGGTGCGCCGCCGCAGCCCTTCAACTTCGGCTGGGCATGGGACAACGGCCAGATCACCGCGGCGCTGCAAGCCAACCCGCTGCCGTCCTGGCTCCGGCCACATTTCCCGCCGCGCGACGCGGGCGAGAGCGACGACCACTACCGGCGGCGGCAGCAGAAGGTCGTGAGCGGGACGCGGCACGGGACGCACGTGGCCGGCATCGCCGCCGGCAACGGCCGGGGACGCACCGGATGCGTCGGCAACCACTTCGTCGGCGTGGCGCCGGAGGCGGACCTCATCCTGATCCGCTGCCGGCGAACCGACGACCCGAACCCGCTGCCGCAGTCCGTGCTGACCTACGCGCTCAACTTCATCTGGCGCATCGCCGACGATCTCGATCGGCCGGTCGTTGTGAACTACAGCCGCGGTTCCAACGCCGGGCCGCACGACGGCAACACCGTCGAGGAGGTGCTGGTCGAGGCGGCCTTGCTGCCGTTCGCGGGCAACCGGGCGCGGGCGCTCGTGGTAGCCGCCGGCAACGAAGGGGACGCCGACCACCACGCACGGGCGACCGTCGCGCCGGGTGGGGCGGCCAACGCCGAGGATGTGGAGTTCACCATGCCCGACGCGTGGCCGGATTCGGTGGGCTTCGAGATCTGGTATCCGGGCACTGGCGACCTCGAAGTCGCCTTCGTCGTCCCGGGCCTGCTGGAGACGCTGGTCAGTCCCTTCGCCACGCCGGACGGCCCGGAAGTTTCCTGGACCTTCCCGGCCGGGGCGGCGAAGCCGAACAAGGTGACCATCCGATCGTTCCGCAACAACGTCCGTAACCACGACAACTGGGTCTGGATCGACCTCACGCTCGCCCGTACGGAGGGCCTCCCGTCCGCCCGCCCGGCCCGTTTCGCGATCCGCCTGGCCAACACCGAGCCGGTTTCGACCAGCGCCGACATCTGGGCGCTGACCTTCGACAAGACGCTGATGTTCACCTCGCATCAAACCGCGGCGACGACCGTGACCACGCCGGCCACCGCGAACCGGGCCATCGCCGTCGGCTCCTACAACAAGCCGCTGATCTTCGGCCTCTTCGGTGGCGGCATCGCCGACTACTCCAGTCGCGGGCCGGTCCGCGGGCCCAACCCGGACCACATCGAGAAGCCGGACCTCACCGCACCCGGCACCAAGATCTACTCGGCGCGGGCGGACATCGGACCGGAAGCGGCCGAGCAGGTCAAGGAGAGCTACGGCGAGATCTGCGACTGCTGCACCGACGAGTACATGACGAACACCGGCACCAGCATGGCCGCTCCGCATGTCGCCGGCGTCATCGCGCTGATGATGCAGCGCGAACCGACGCTGCAATCCGACGCCTTTCAGCCGCGGCTCCGGTCCACCGCCCGCCGGCCGGACGGCAATCCCGGGCCCTCCACCTACGATCCGGTGTGGGGATACGGCAAGGTGGACGCGGCCAACGCGGTCTCGCCGAACCTCCCGGCGCCGCCGCCGGTCCCGGCGCCCCTCGCCGGATCGGGTGCCGGCCCGCGGCCCGGGCCGGGCACGCCGATGGCCTTCGTCGACCGGCTGGCCGGCCTTCCCGAGACGGCCACGCTCACCGCCCTGATCAGCCTGCATTTCGCCGAGGCACGCGCGCTGATCGACGGCCGCCCGCGGGTGGCCGTCACCTGGCACCGGCTCGAGGGCCCCCGGCTGCTGCGCGGGTTACGCACGCTCGCCGACGTCCCACCCGGTCCGTGGCGCCAGGATCTCGCCATGGATCTCGCGCCGGTCCGCGGCCGGGTGCGGGCCTTCCTCGACGCGCTCGCCCGCAACGGCAGCGCTGCGTTGCGGCGCGACATCGCGGCGCACGGCGACGCCCTGCTCGCGTTGCTCGCCCCCGAACCGCTCACCCGGGTCGCCCGGGCCGCCGGGCTCATCGGCTGACCGCCATGGCCGGGACCCTGGAACTGATCGCCCGCGAGCTCGGCGCGGCGCTGTCCCTGCTGCGGGAGCGGGTCGACGAGGGCGGCGCCGCCGGGCTGCTGGCCGATCTGGGCCTGCGCCCGCCGCCGGTGGTGACCGACGCCGACGACGTGGTCGGGGCGCTCGCCGACGCGGCGGGCCTCGCCGACGACCTCGCGCCCGACCTGGCCGACCTGATCGAGGCGATCGCCGGCGACGACAGCGACGCGGCCCTGGCGGCGGCGACCGGGCTGCTGGACACCGTGCGGCAGATCATCGCGGCGATCGTCACCTTCGCCGAGGCGGTGGAGCGACTGTGCGCGGACGCGGATCTGACCGACGCGCAAATGGCCGAGGTCGTCGCGGTCCTGGCGCAGCTGCCGGCACGGCTGCTGGAGTTCCTCATCGTCGATCGGTTGCGGACCGCGGTGCCCCGAACGGCGGCGCTGATCGAGCTCCTCGGCCTGATCGAGCGGGTGGCCGAGCCCGGTGACCCGGCGGATCCGCTGCGCCCGGCCTACGAACGGCGGCGGCTGCGCCTGGACCGGTTGCCGGTGCTGCTGACCCGGCCCGAGGAGTACGCGCGGGACGCGCTCGGCTGGAGCCCCGACGGCGTCGACGAGGTGCGCTTCCTCGACCGGATCCGGCTCTTCCTGGACGAGGGCTTCGGCTGGCCGGTGCTGCTCCTGAACGCGCCCGGCACGCCGGCCGTGCTGGAGGCCGGGCTGTTCGAGATGCACCTGACCGACCCGGCCACCGACCCGAAGCTCGACGTCAGCCTCCGGTTCCGCGGCGCCGCGCAGGTGAGCCGCAGCCTGCCGCTGAACGCGACGTGGGCGGTCGTCACCGACGCGGCCGGCCAGTTCCAAGTGGGACTGTCCGCGCAGGTCACGCCGCCGTTCCAGGTCCAGTTGCGGCCGCCGCAGGGCAGCCTGTCGGTCTCCTTCGGGGTCGGCCTGAGCGGCGCCCGGCTGGACCCGGCGATCGTGCTGCTCGGCCAGGCCGGCGGCACCCGGCTGGAGGCGCGGGCCATCGCCCTGCGGTTCACCGGCACCGCCACCGGCGGCAGCGGCAGCACCCCGGAGTTCGCGCCAGGTGTGGCCGCGGAGGTCACCGGTGGACGGCTGGTCGTCGCGCTCGGCGGGGCCGACAGCTTCCTCGGCGCATTCCTGCCCGGCACCCTGGAGGGCGCCGCCGACCTGGCGGCGGACTGGAACCCGCGCGACGGCCTCACGGTGCGCGCCGGCGCCGCGCTGGAGATCAGCATCCCGCTCACCGTCCAGCTCGGCCCGGTCAGCCTGGACCGCCTCGACATCGGACTCGGCATCGACCAGACCGGCCTGAGCGTGGGCGCGCGGATCTCGGCGGGCATCGCCCTCGGCCCGTTCGCGGCCGCCGTCGACGGTGTCGGCGCCGCCGTCGTGATCACCCTCGGCCAGGGCAACCTCGGCCCGGTGAACCTCGGCGTCCGCTTCCTGCCACCGCGCGGGATCGGCATGCGGGTCGAGGCCGGCCCGGTCACCGGCGGCGGCTTCATCGAGTTCGACGAGCCGGCCGGGCGCTACTCCGGCGTCCTCCAGCTCAAGATCAGCACGTTCGGGATCACCGCGATCGGGATCCTCGACACCAAGCTGCCGGCCGGCCTGCCCGGCTTCGCGCTGCTGATCCTGCTGCGGGCCGAGTTCCCCGCCATCCAGCTCGGCTTCGGCATCGCGCTCAACGGCGTGGGCGGCCTGCTCGGGCTCAACCGCCGGGTCGACGTGGACGCGCTGCGGCAGTCGTTCGCCTCCGGCACCGTCGGCCGGGTCCTCGCGCCGGAGGACCCGGTCCGCAACGCCCCGCTGCTGCTGCGGGAGCTGGGCACGGTGTTCCCCGTGGCGCCCGGTGTGACCGTCGTCGGGCCGACCGTCCAGCTCTCCTGGGCGGCCCTGGTCCGGCTCGACCTGGGCATCATCATCGAGCTGCCCGGCCCGAGCCGGATCGTGCTGCTCGGCTCGGCCCGGGCGGCGATCGAGAACCCGTCCGGCGAGGGACCGTACCTGCAGATCCGGCTGGACATCCTGGGCGTGCTGGACTTCGCCAAGAAGGTGCTCGAGTTCGACGCCGTGCTGATGGACAGCCAGCTGCTGGAGGTCTTCGAGCTCACCGGCGGCGCGGCCTTCCGGCTCTGCTGGGGCGACCAGCCGTCGCTGGTGCTGTCGATCGGCGGGTTCCACCCGGCGTACGACCCGGCGCCGCTCGCCTTCCCGGCCAGCCTCACCCGGGTCGCGATGAGCCGCGGCCAGCCGACCGACGAGCTGTACCTGCGCTTCGAGGCCTACTTCGCGCTCACCACGAACACCGTGCAGTTCGGGGCGGCGGTGCAGGTCGTGGTGAACGCCGGCCCGATCACCGCGGAGGGGTTCCTCGGCTTCGACGCGCTGATCCGGTTCCAGCCCTTCTGGTTCGAGTTCGCGTTCCAGGCGAGCGTGCAGGTCAAGTTCCACGGCACCACGCTGGCCGGCGTACGGGTCACCGGTGTGTTGTCCGGTCCCGGGCCGGTCACCTTCACCGGCGAGCTCTGCTTCGAGATCCTGTTCCTGGAGATCTGCTGGAACGCGACCTTCGCCCTAGGCAGCAGCACCCCGCCCGAGGCGCACCCGATCACCAGCGTGCTGCCCGAGCTCGGCGCCGAGCTGCGACTGCCGTCGAACCTGGTCACCAGCGGCGGCGACGACCCGTACGTGGGGCTCGCCCCGGCGGCCGAGGGAACTCCGCCGGTGCTCGTGCCGATCGGCCGGCTCACCTGGGAGCAGCGGCGCGCGCCGCTGGGCCTGCTGCTGGAGCGGTTCGAGGGCGCGCCGGTGGAACGGCACGAGACGATCACCGTCGCCAGCCCGCGGCCGGCCACCGCGACGCGGGACTGGTATGCGCCGGGCAGCTTCACCGAGCTGTCCGAGAGCGAGGCGCTCAACCGGCGTGGCGTCGAGGAGCTGCCCAGCGGCCTCGCCTGGGGCGCCGGGGACGAGACGGCGTCCCGGCCGGTGGCGCACGCCGTCGAGTACGAGCAGTACCGGACGGCCGGGCCGCCGAGCAAGGTCACCGGGACCGCGATGCCGCCGTGGATGTCGTCCGCGGTGGACGAGCGCGGCGGCGTGGCGACCCCGGCCGCCATCGAACCGGCGATCACGGCCCACCCGGAGGCGTGGACGGTCACCGCCGCCGACGGCACGACGACCGGCTCCGGTCTGCCCGAGGCCCAGGCCCATCAGCTCGCGCGAGCCAACGACGCGGTGGCGACCGCAGCCGGAGACCGCGTCTCGACCTTCGACTTCTAGGGGGCGGCATGCCGGAGAGCATCGACTTCCACGGCTGGGTCCGCCCGGCCGTCGGTGACCTGGTCACCGCGGTCGACGCGGGCCGCCCGCGGGTCACCTTCGACGCGACGCTCACCGCCCGCGACGCGAGCGGCGCCGTCACCGGCGAGGACACCGCGACGCTGTCGGTGCTGCTCGCCGGCCCGCGCGACGTCACCGGCCTGCAGCCGGGCGCGGTCCGCCGGCGGTTCCCCGAGCCGGGCGCCATCGACGCCGAGACCACCAAGTGCCCGTACGCGGAGCTCGCCGACGCCTCACTCCCCTGGCGGTACACCCCGGCGGCCAACCCGGGCACCGCCGACCTGGTGTTCCGGCCCTGGCTGGCGCTGCTCGTCGGCACCGAGGCGGAACTGCCGATCGTGGACGGTCGCGTGCGGCCGGCCGCGCCGGTCTGCGCGGCCCATCCGCTCGCCGGCTCGGCGCGCTGGGCGCATGTGCAGCGGGGAACCGGCCGGGACATCGCCCGGATCCTCTCGCCGCGCCCGCTGGAGCCCGAGACCGAGTACGTCGCCGCGCTCGTTCCCGCGTTCGGCGCGGACGGCGGCGACGCCTGGACCGCGGCCGGCGGGGCGGATCTGCCGGTCTACGACTCGTGGCGGTTCCGGACCGGGCCGGGCGGGGACTTCGCCGCGCTGGCCCGGCGCCTGAGGCCGGGGACGGCGGGCGCGGGCGTGGGGTCGGCCGGGCTGGGTTATCCGCGTACGCCGGGAGCGACGCTCGCCGTGCGCGGCGCCCTCATCCGGCGCGACGCGACCGATCCGGCCCTGCCCCCGGAGGTCGCCGCGGACCTGTCGACGCTCGCCACCCCGGCGCACGACGACCGGGGCCGCCCGGTGCTCGGCCTCCCCCGGTACGGCCAGGACTGGCGGGCCGACGTGGCCGGCGCCGCGTGGGGCCGGACCGTCAACGGCGACCCCCGGCATCGCGGCGTTGCGGGCCTCGGGCTGGACCTCGGCGTCACCCGGCAGGAGGAGCTGATCCAGCAGGCCGCCGACCAGCTGGGCGCCGCCGAGGCGGCGGCGCAGCGCATCCGCGACCTCAGTCTCGGCCTGGCCGCGAGCGGGTCGCTGTGGCGGCGGCGTTTCCCGGCCGACGCGCTGCGCCGCCTGTGGGTGCTCGGCCCGGCCCTGCGCCGCACGGTCACCGGCGACGGCACGCTGGCCGCGCTGGCCACCGCCGACGACCGGCCGCTGCCCGCCGGGATCTTCTCGTCGGCCTGCCGCCGCATCCTGCGGCCCGGGCCGGCGCGCAGCTCCGGCACGGACGCGGCCGCGCTCGACCCGGTGGCCGTGCTGCACGCCGCCAACCGGTGCCCGCCGGGCGACCAGGAGGCGGAGATCGGGTTCCGCCCGGCCGGGCTGGGCGCCGCCGATTTCTTCGACCGGATCCGGCAGCTGGCGCAGGCGCTCGCCGGCCCGGCAAGCGGCGCGGCGCCGGCGGTCGGGGTCGTCAGCCCGTCGCCCATCGTCACGCCGTCGCCCGTCATCACGCCGCCACCCCCGCCGCCGCCCCCACCCCCGCCGCCTCCCCCGCCCCTGCCGCCACCACAGCTGCTGGCCGCCTTCGCCACCGTGCGCGCCCAGTCGGGGCCGGACGACCAAGCCCTGATCGACGCGGTGGTGCGGAAGATCCGCGACCTGGCCGGGCAACGCAAGCCGCTGCCCTGGGGCTATCTGAGCGGCCTGCTCGCCGCCCTCGTCGACCAGCCGCGCGACGCCGCCGCGGTGTCCGGGTTCGCGGACCCGATCCGCAACGACACCGCGCCCACCGAGAGCCAGGCCGAGCTGGTCGGGCTGCTGCGGGCGCTGCGCCAGCCGCTCGGCCCGCCACCGCCGTGCCGGCCGGTCCGCCTCGGCGACCTGGCCGCCGGGGTCGACGCCGCGCTCGACCCCACCCGGCCGGACGCCGCGGCCCGCACCCGGGTGCTGGACCGGTTCGACGGTCTCGACCCGCAGGCGCCCGAGGCGCCGCCCGAGCTCTGCTTCCGGATCACCACGCCGGCCTGGCGGATGCTCGCCGACACCGCGCCGGACTGGCTGCTGCCCGGCGCCGCCGCCCTGGAGCGGGACCGGGTCGTCGGGATGCAGACCAACGCCACCTTCGTCCAGTCGCTGCTGCTCGGCCTCAACGGACAGTTCCTCGCCGAGCTGCGCTGGCGCAACCTGCCGATCGCCGCCGGCTGCACCCCGCTGCGCACCTTCTGGGGTCAGGTCGACACGGCGGCCGGGGAGCCCGCCGACGACATCCGGCCGGTGCGGCAGTGGCCGGCGACCGCGGACCTCGGCGACCCGCTCAACCAGCCGGACGGCCCGGCCGGCCCGCACGCCGTGCTGGTGGCGCGCGGGCAGCTGTTCCTGCGGTACCCGGCCACGCTCGTCTACCTGCTCTCCGCCGAGCACGACGGCGAACCCGACTTCTCCCGCGACCCCGCGCCGGACGCGGGCCGGGTCCTGCCGTCGTTCCAGGGCCGGATCGGATCCGACGTGATGTTCTTCGGCTTCCGCGGGTTCGACCCCGCGACGTTCGGCCGGTTCTGGGTGGCCTTCGAGGAACCCGCCGCCGGCTACCGCTTCCACAACGACGTCGCGGCGGCCGCCGCCGCGACGAACGGCGCCGACTTCGCCGAGCTTTCCTTCGCCGATCCCGTGCGGGTGCTGATCGGCGGCGCCGACCTGATGCCCGAGGAGTTGCCATGACGGACACGGTCGGCGTGCTGCTGCCGCTGCGCATCGAGACCCGCTTCGACGGCGCCCGGCTGCGGCTGCGGGTGATTCCCGACGAGCCGTGGCTGGACCGGCACGATCCGCTGCCCCGCGCCGGCGAGCTCGACCTGCTGGAGCGCTACCTGGCGGTGGCCGGCGACCAGCCCGGCGCCCCCGACGCCCGGCAGGCGTGGCGCGCGTTCGCCGGGCAGGTCGGCGGTGGCCGGGCGGTCTGGCTGCTCGAGTCGTTCCGCGACGGCCGGCCGGACGACCTGCGCGCGACCGCCCGCCTGCCGGAGATCCCGTTCTTCCCGCCGCACCTGCAGGTGTGGCTGGTGCGCGCCGGCACCCCGCCGGAACTCGCGCTCACTCTCGACGTGCGGGCCGAGCGGATCCGCGCCGACCTGCCCGACCCGAGCGACCCGGACGACCGGCGCTGGTGGGAGTCCTGGGACGAGGCGGTCGAGGCCGGCGTCGCCGGCGAGATCGATCTGACCGACTTCCCCGGCGAGATCGAGACGCTGTACGTGACGGGCCTGGGCGAGACGGACCAGGAGCCGGCTCGGCTCTTCGCCGCCCACGCGGCCGCGGGACGGCTCGGCCTGCTGTCGCCCGGCGATCCCACCAACACCGTGGACGCCGCCCCGGCCGCGCATCTCGGCGACGATCCGGACCGCTGGCTGGACGCGCTCTCCGCTCCCGCCACCCCGAGCTCGCGGGCGGTCAGCGCCGCCCTGACCGGGTCGCCGGACGCGTTCCGGGTGCTGCTCGACGACGATCCGGAGCACATCGCCCACGCGGAGCACCTGACCGCGGGGCTGTGGCCGGCGCTGTGGGGGTTCGCCCAGACGTCGGTGTGGCGCCTGCCGGACGCCGAGGCCGCGGCCGCCTGGGCCGCCGGGAACCTGTGCCCGGAAGGACCATGGCCACCGCTGCGCATCGGCGATCAGCCGTACGGCTTGCTGCCGGTGACCTCGCTGGCCGAGTGGCGACCGGCTCCCGGCGACCCGGCGGTGGAGGCCGGCATGATCGGCGCGCTCCGGGTGCTGCGGGAGCGGTGGGCGCGGGCCGCTCGCGAGCGCGGCACGGTGCTGGGGGCGGACACCGAGGGCCTGCTGGACCGGCTGGCGCAGGTGCCGACGTCGACCGGTTACCGCCACCGCGACAGCCGCCCGTTGCAGCTCTGGTACATGGCGATGCTGTTCCTCGGCTATTTCGAGGACTGGATCGACGTGCGCAACGGCTGGGGCGACCAGGCGGCTCTGGCCGAGGAGATCGGCCTGGACCCGCGACGGCGGTACGCGTCGGTGGGCGGCAGCACCGCCGTCCCGCTCCCGCTGGTCAGCCCCGCGAGCCTGGCCGCGGGCGACACCGCCGGGGCCATGCTGCGCCGCCTCCTGCAGGCCACCGCGGCGAACCCGGCGCTGCTCGCCGACCCGCGACGGCTGGCCACCGAGGTGCTCGGCACGCCGGCCGACAGCCTGCTGCTGCGGCTGGCGATCCGCGCCCTGCAGGTGGCGGTGGGCGATGTCGGGCACGCCAAGCTCGGCGACTGGTCGGCCTGGCTCGACGCGCTGCTCCGCCAGGACACCGAGCAGACGCCGCTCGAGCGCTGGATCCGCGCCGTCGCCCCGGCCGACCTGACCGCCGGCCCGGCCCGGGTGATGGCCGGGCTGACCGCGGTGGCCGGTCTCGCCGACGCCGACGCCGGCCGCCTCGACCGACTCTTGCGCGCCACCTTGGACACCAGCACGTTCCGGATCGACCCGTGGGTCACCGGTCCGGCGCTGCGCCGGCTGCGGGCACTGGGCGCGGCCGGCGCGCGGAGGCGGCTCGGCGCGTACGGCTGGGTGGACACGCCGCGCACCGGCGAGCCCGGCCCGACCGGCGGCGGGCTGCTGCACGCCCCGTCGCAGGCGCAGGCCACCACCGCGATGATCCTGCGGGACCGGGCCCGGAACGACCCCAAGCCGGACCGCTGGCACATGGATCTGAGCTCCGGCACGGTTCGCACGGCCGACCGGCTCGGCGCCGCCGTGCGCGGTGGCCTGCACCTGTCCGAGGTGCTCGGCCTGGAAGTGGAACGGATCGTCGGCGACGGCGCCACCGTCCTGCGGTTGCGCCGGGACTTCCCGATCCGGGCCGAGCACGCGGGCCGGCGGGTGTGCGACGGCCGGGCGGTGCTGGCCGCCGATCCGGGCGCCCTCGGCCTGCCCGGCCCCGCGCGCGCCGGCCTGGACCGGCTGCGGGCGGGCCTCGACGCGTACGGCGATCTGCTCATCGCGCAGGCGGTCTTCGATGTGGTGGAAGGGCGAGGGGAGAGCGCGGGCGCCACGATGGACGCCGCCGCCGGCCTGGCCCGGCCGCCGGACCTCTCGGTGCTGCGGACTCGGCGCCCGGGCCGCACTGTCTCCAGCGCCTGCCTGATCGTGCTGCCGGCGCCGCCGGAGGTCGCGCTGCCCGCCGACGCCGCCGCGCTCAGCGAGGTGCCACCCGCGACGGTGGCCGACCCGGCGTTCGCCGCGTTCCTCGCCGCGCAGCTGGGCGCTCCCGCCGACTGGCGCTGGCAGGTCGGGGCGGCGACCACGGTCACGCTGGCCGACCTGCGGATGCAGCCGGTGGACACGCTGGCGCTGGCGGTCGACGACCTCGAGCGCCTGGTGGAATCCGTGGGCGGCGGCGAGATCGTCGAGCGGCCGGCGGAACCGCTGGGCGGCGGCGAGATCGTCGAACGCTCCGGCTCGGCCCGGCACCGGCAGGCGGTGCGGCTGGCCGCGCTGATCGGGCGCACGCCGCCGCCGGAGAGCCCGGCCGGCCTCATCGAGCGGCGCTACCGCGACGTGCGCGAGATCGCCCAGGCGATCCTGGCCCGGCTGCGGGCCGTCTCGCCCGACGACCGGGCGGCCGCGCTCATCGCCGCCCGGCGCTGGGGCGTGGTGCCCGAGGACGGCGTTCCCGATCCGGCGGCGCGGGCCGCCGAGCTCCTGGCGAAACGGGTGGACGCGGCCCCGCCCGACGGCGCCGGGCTGAGCCGCGCCGACCTGATCGCCGCGCTGGCCGACCTGGTCACGCCGACCGGACGGCTGGCCGTGCTGGGCCGGGTCGCCGCCGCGGACTTGCCGACCGGCCTCGCCGCCACGCCCGACTTGGACGACCGGTGGCTGACCGTCGTGGCCGCTGTCCGCGAGCCACTGGCCCGCTTGGAGGCCCACCAGCTCGCCGCGGCCGCCCCGGCCGGCGCCGGGGACGCGTTCGTGGCCTGGTCCAACCGGCCGGTCGACCCGTGGCAGCGGGACGGGACCGGCCCGCCGCTGGTGGCGGCCTACGCGCCGACCGGACTCCAGCTCGACGGGATGGCGGCCGGGGCGGAGGTCGCGGTCGGCCTGATCGACCGGTTCGAGGAAACGATCCCGGCGGCCGAGGGCGCCACCTCGGCGGTCTTCGGCTTCCACGCGCCGACCGCGCGGCCCCCGCAGGCGATCCTGCTCGCCGTCCCGCCCGACCCGGACCGTCCACTCGAGCCCGCCGACCTGATCACGATCGTGGCCGAGACCCGCGAGCTCGCCCACGCCCGGATGGCCCGACCCGCCGACCTGGCCGCCGCCCACGCGATCCTGCCGGCCGCCCTGCTGCCCGCCGAGGGCCCGCTGGCGGTCCCCCTCGCCCCCGACCCGACCCCCGACCCCGGCCCGGCCGTCAACCGCGAGCCGGCCCCTGACCGCGAGCCGGCCCTCGGCTCCGAGCCCGGCCTGAGGAGGCGGCCCCGATGATCGTTTACGACCGCCTGCTACGGCTGGAGTCCGAGCCGCTAATGCAGGATCTGGCCCGGGGGTTCGCCGCCGAGCTGGCCGATCCCGCCTGGATGCTCGGGCGCGGCTGGCAGATGCTGGAGCAGCAGGGCGGCAACGCCTCCTCCCCCGTACGCGTGGAGTATCGCGCCTCCTACGTCCCGGTCGCCGCGCCCGTCGGCGATGTCGCCGCCGATCCGCGGGTCACGCCGGTCGAGGCGATCGTCGAGTCCGAGCCCGGCGACCACTGGACGCCCGGCCGGCGGATCACCGCGGGCCGGCGGGTGGCCGCCGCCGTGCCGCTCCCGGACGACCCGAGCCTGCTGCTCGCCGGGCTGCCCGCCCCGTACGACGTGCTCGACGGCAGCGGCCCGGACGGGCGCGTCCTCTGGCGGCGCCGCGCCGAGCTGGGCCTCGACCCGGCCCTGTTCCCCGACCCGCCGCCGCAGCCGGAGCCCGCCGACCGGTGGAACCCGGCCCAGTTCGGCTACGACGCCGACCTACCGGCCGGCGATGTCCAGCTGCGGCTGCGCCGGCACGATGGCGGCCCGCTCGACTGGTACTCGGTGGACGCCTCCGGCCCGGTCCCGGCGCCCGCGCAACCGCCGCCGGCGGTGTCGGTGCTCACCGGCCGGGCCACCTACCGCGGGGCGCCGGCGCCGCGCTGGTGGCAGATCGAGAACGCCAAGGTGGACATCGGCGGCTACCCGCCGGACCGGGCCCACGTCAGCACCACCCTGCTCGTCGACCTGGTCTGCGGCCACTCCGACGACTGGTTCACCTTCCCGGTCGCGTCCCAGGGCGGCTGCGTGGTGACCCTGCACGAGGTCGCGGTGCACGACTCGTTCGGCGAGAACTGGCCGGTCGTGCCGCCGGAGGATGGCTGGACCCTGTTCGCCGTCGACGGCCTGGACGTCCGCTCGCTCGCCGTCTGGGCCACGGCGAGCACGCCCCTGCAGGGCCCGGTGCTGGACACCGTCCTGCTCGGCGAGGATCAGGACGCCAACCTGCTGTGGGCGGTGGAACGGCGGATCGGCGGGCGCGAGATACCCACCCCGGACCGTCCGGTGGCTGCCCCGCCGGACGGCATCGACGCGCAGCAGGCCCTCGCGTACACCTATCTCCCGACCAGTGACGTCCCGGTTGGCTGGCACCCATACCAGTTGGACGACTCCGGCGGACGGCGCCGGTTCGTGCAGGCCCGCGTCGCCGATCTCGCCGGGCCGGAACCGGTGCTGGCCCCGGCGCCGGTCAGCGACCTGCTCGCCGATCCGCGGGCCGGCGCGGCCGATCCGGCGCACCAGATCGATCCCTCCGCGGTTCCGCCGGCCGGCCTGCGGCTGGAACGGCGGGCGATGCTGGCCCGCGGCACCGATGGCCGGCCGGTGCTGTGGACCCAGCGGAGCACGGCGCCGCTGTCCGCGCCGCCCGCGCTGCGGCTGCGGTGGGACCAGTTGGCACCGGCGGCCGGGGCGCCATGATCGAGCGGGTTCTGCTGCTGAGCATGCCGTTCGGGGCGCTGGACCGGCCGTCGCTCGCCCTCGGCCTGCTCCGGGCCTTGTGCGACCGGGCGGGGGTGGCCTGCGACACCGGCTACCGGACGTTCCGGTTCGCCGAGATGGTCGGCCACCGCGACTACCAGTGGGTGATGGACCTCCCGCACACCGCGTTCGCCGGGGAGTGGCTGTTCGCGGAGGCGCTGTACGGGCGCCGCGAGGACGCCGACGACCGCTACTTCGACGAGGTGCTGCGCCGGACCTGGCGACTGGGTGACGCCGACGTGCGGCGTCTGCGTTCCATCCGTACGGCGGTCGAACCGTTTCTGGAGGACAGCCTGCAAGCCGTGCACCGGTCCGCGCCCACCCTGGTCGGTTTCACCTCGGTCTTCCACCAGCAGCTGCCGTCGCTGGCCCTGGCCGCGCGGATCCGCCGGAGCCGGTCCGGGGTGACCGTCGCGTTCGGCGGCGCGAACTGTGAGGGCGAGATGGGCGTGGCGCTGCAGCGCCTGTTCCCCTTCGTCGACCTGGTCTTCTCCGGCGAGGCCGAACGGTCCTTCCCGGCCGTGCTGAGCGCCCGCGCCGCCGGCCGGCCGGTGACCGGCATCCCGGGCGTCACCGTGGCCGGGGCCGCCCGGGGCGCCGGCGCGCCGGCCCCGCCGATCGGCGACCTCGACGAGGTGCCCACGCCGTGCTTCGACCCGTATTTCGCCCAGCTGTCCGGCACGCCGGCCGGCGCCGCGATCCGGCCCACGCTGCCGGTCGAGACGGCGCGCGGCTGCTGGTGGGGAGCGCGGGCGCACTGCACGTTCTGCGGGTTGAACGGCGGCACCATGGCGTTCCGCAGCAAGTCGCCGGGCCGGGTGCTGGACGAGCTCGCCGAGCTGCGGAACCGGCACGGCGTCGCGGAGTTCGGGGTGGTCGACAACATCCTGGACGCGCGCTATTTCCGCACGGTGCTGCCCAAGCTCGCCGCCGCCGGCTTGGACGTGCGGCTGTTCTGGGAGGTGAAGGCCACCCTGACCCGCGCGCAGGTCCGGCTGCTGCGCGACGCCGGGGTGACCCGCGTGCAGCCGGGCATCGAGAGCTTCTCCGACCACGTCCTCACGCTGATGCGCAAGGGCACCACCGCGGCCCGCAACATCGAGCTGCTCAAGTGGTGCGCCGAGTACGGCGTCCGCCCACTGTGGAACCTCATGTACGGCTTCCCCGGCGAGACCTCCGACGACTACCGGGAGATCGCCGAGCTGCTGCCGGCGCTGTGGCACCTGGAACCGCCGGCCGGGTACGGCCCGGTGCGGATGGACCGGTTCAGCCCGTATTTCGAGCGCCCCGGCGAGTGGGGGCTGACCGGCGTGCGGCCGATGGCGGTGTTCCACCACCTCTATCCGGAGGCCGGTGAGGCGGCACGCCGCATCGCCTACTACTTCGACTTCGACTACCCGGACGGCCGCGCCGCCGACGCGTACGCCCGCGAGGCGATCGCCGCCGCGCTGGCCTGGCGGCGCGAGCCCGATCGCGGCCTGCTGACGATGAGCCAGGGCGACGACGGCACGATCCGGCTGGCCGACAGCCGCTACGGCGTCGCGGCGCCGGTCTGGACGGTGCTGACCGGGTGGCGGGCCGCCGTCTACCGGCATTGCGACCGCTCCCAGCTGCTGGCGACGCTGGCCGCCCTGCCCGAGGTGCGGGCCGACGCTGTGGACGCCGGAACGCTGCGCGCCTTCCTCGAGCGGTGTGCCGCCGAGCGTTCGATGGCACGCCTCGGACCGCGGTGGCTCAGCCTGGCGGTGCACGTGCCGCCCCGCGAGGCGGCCTGCGATCAGGACACCGATCGCCACGACGGGTAGTGGGTCTCGACCGGCCGGCCGTCCGGGTGCCGGCCGCGCAGGTAGTCCAGGTCCTTCACGTACTCGGGCCGGCCGCGCCGTTGCTGCCACGCCTCCCATTCGGCGTGCGGACTGTCGTCGACCCGCAGCCGCGCGCCGCCGGCCTCGGCCAGGAACACGTTCATCTGGGCCACCGCGTCGCCCGCGGCGACCGTCACCGTCCCGGGCCGGGTGAGCAGGCAGACGATGCTGAACTCGGCGGGGTTCCACCAAGCCTCGATCAGGGCTTCCATCGCGACCCAGGCCGGGGCGATGCGGTTCGGGACGCCGCCGACGCGCACGAACTCGCCGGGATGGTCGGTCGCCACCACGAATCCGGGGTGGAGCGTGAACGAGGCCGGCGCCGCGCGGGCGCTCACCCGGGCCATCGGATCGTCCGATTCGACGACCGCGTGCCCGTGGACGTCGCCGTCCCAGCTGACCCGGAAGGAGAACGGCGAGTGGACGGTGAAGCCCAGCGAGTTCGCCATGGTCAGCGGCAGGCAGTGCCGGGCGTGTCGCCGGGTGGCGTGCTGCTCCTCCCACCACTCCCGCCGGGGCGGGGCCGGTCGCGGCAGGAACTCGCCGGCCAGCCACGGGAGGCGGTGAACGCGCAGCTCCATGCGACCCCTCCTCGCGTCAGAAGACGGTGTACCCGCCGTCGATCACCACGACGGAACCGGTGACGAAGGCCGCCGCCGGCGAGCACAGATAGACGACGGTCGGCGCGATCTCCTCGGGCGACGCGTAGCGCCGCTGCGGGGCGTCCTCGATCCACATGCGCTGGAACTCGGGGCGGTCCACCGGGGCCATCTCGGTCTTCACATAGCCGGGGGCCACCGCGTTGACGCGGATGCCGTGCGGCGCCCACTCGGCGGCCAGCGACTTGGTCAGCTGGTGGACGGCGGCCTTGGAGGCGTTATAGGGCGCCTGGGCCTGCGGGCGGTTCACGATCAGGCCGGAGATGGAGCCGATGTTGACGATCGCGCCGCCGCCGGTGGCGCGCAGGTGACGGCCGGCCGCGAGGCTGACCTTCCAGACCGCGCGGACGTTGAGATCGAAGACCTGCTGCCACTCGTCGTCGGTGGCGTCCCAGGCCGGGTTGTGGAAGCAGACGCCGGCGTTGTTGACCACGATGTCCAGGCCGCCCAGCGCCTCGGCGGCCTGGTCGACCGCCCGATCGGCCTGCTCTTCCGCCGTCAGGTCGGCGCTGATCCCGTACGCGTCGATGCCCTCGTCCTTGAGACGGCCCACCGCGATCTCGTTGGCCTCGGCGCTGCGCCCGACGAACGCCACGGTGGCGCCGCTGTCGGCCAGGGCCCGGGCGAACGCGTACCCGAGGCCCCGATTGCCGCCGGTGACCAGGGCCTTCTTGCCTTCGAGCGAGAACGCGGACAAGCCGCGGGGGTAGTCGGCCATGGTGAGCTCCCTCGGGTCGGGAATCAGGTGCGCGGGCCCAGCATCAGTTGGGTCGCCTCCACGGCGGGAGCGACGATCGTGGCGACATCGTGGCCGTCCTCGACGGCGGTGGCGATCAGCTCGCGGAGGCCGCCCAGCAGGATGGTGGCGAGCTGCTCGGACGGCGGCCGCACCCCGGCGGCGCGCAGGTGCGGGGTGTCGGTGAGGTCCTGGATCAGCTCGACGTAGGAGCGCATCGTCGAGCGCTGGAAGTGCCGGGCGCGGCCCTGGCCGAGCGCGGGCACGTCGCGGATCCAGCTGAGGGTGATCGGCGGATCGGCCTGGACCGCCGCGATCCAGCCCTCGATCGCCTGGCGCGCCTGCACCTCCCAGGCGGCGACCGGGTCGACCGCGGCGACGATCCGGGCGATCGTGCGCTGGTTGCTCTCGTGCAGCAGGGCGACCAGGCACTCCTGGCGGTCGGCGAACTGCGCGTAGAACGTACGCCGGGAAGTGCGCGCCTCCCGGACGATGTCGGCCACCGTCGTCTCCGCGTACCCCCGGGTGCGGATGCACGCCGCCAGACCCTCCATCAGCCGCCGGCGATGCGAGGTGTCCACGTCAGTGGTCGTCACGTTGCACACGCTAATACCTGACGACGGTCTTGTGCGCGGCTGGTACGCGAACGTACCGTGGGGCGGTACGCGAACGTACCAAGCGGAGGTGGGCGATGACAGCGACAACCGCGACCCACGCGGTCCTGCCGGACGGTCCGCACTCTCCCCGGGTGGTGCAGGCCCTGAGCTTCGCGGTCTCGCGGCGCGCCACCATGCGCCGGCTGAGCCGCCGGTACGGGTCGGCCTTCACCGTCGACTCGCTCAACCTCGGGCGCATGGTCATGCTGGCCGACCCGGCCGAGGTGCGCGAGCTCTTCCAGACCAGCCCCGAGCTGGCCGACACCCCCGATCAGAACCTCGGCTCGGTGCTGGGAAAGGGATCGTTCTTCGCCATCACCGGCGACGAGCACCGCCGGCAGCGCAAACTGCTCACCCCGCCGTTCCACGGGCGCCGCCTGCGGGCGTACGAGGAAATCATCGAAAGCGAGACGGCGCGCGAGACGAAGTCATGGCCGGAAGGCCGGTCCTTCCCGGTCATGCCGTCGACCATGCGCATCACGCTCAACGTCGTCCTGCGGGCCGTCTTCGGCGCCGAGGGGGCCGAGCTCGACGAGCTGCGCCGGCTGCTGCCCAAGGCGGTCAAGCTCGGCTCGATCCTGGCGGTGCTGCCGATCGTGCGCCGCGACCTCGGCGGATACGGGCCGGGCCCGCGCTTCGACCGCTACCGGCGGCGCTACGACGAGATCGTCGGCACGCTGATCGACCGGGCCGCCGCCGATCCGCGCCTCGACGAGCGGGAGGACGTGCTCGCCCTGCTCGTGCAGGCCCGCTACGACGACGGCTCGCCGATGAGCCGCGGCCAGATCGCCGACCAGCTGCTGACCCTGCTCACCGCCGGGCACGAGACCACGGCGACGACGCTGGCCTGGGCGTTCGAGCGGCTGCGGCGCCACCCCGCGGTGCTGGAGCGGCTGGCCTCCGGCGGCAACGAGCTGCTCGACGCGACGGTCATGGAGGTGCAGCGGGTCCGGCCGGTCGTCGAGATCACGGCGAGGCAGGTCCGCGCCGACAGCCTGCGGATCGGCCGGTGGACCCTCCCCCGCGGCACCGTCGCCACCGCCTGCATCACGCTGCTGCACGAGAACGAGACGCTGTTCCCCGACCCCGGGCGCTTCGACCCGGACCGGTTCGCCGGGCCGCATGCCGAGACGTACGGCTGGATCCCGTTCGGCGGTGGGGTGCGTCGGTGCATCGGGGCCGCCTTCGCCTCGCTCGAGATGCGGGTCGTGCTGCGCACCATCCTGCGGGACTTCGTGATCGAGCCGACCACCGACCGGCCGGAGCGACCGCACAGCCGAGGCATCGCCGTGGCGCCGGCCGGCGGTGGCCGCATCGTGGTCCGCCGCCGTTCGGCTACCTAGTTCTCAGGTAGTCGATCCAGACGACATCGCCGCTGTCCAGGCGCACGGTCACCGTGGCGTTCCGCGGTACGGTCGCCTCCGCCCACGCCGTCGCGCTTCCGCGGCCGGGTAGCGCGAGGGACTGGCGGAGGCGGGCGCCGAGCTGGCGGATGCGGCGGGCGATGTAGCGGTACGCCTGCTTGTACTGCGCCGGGTCGTAGGCGGGGTCTGCGCCGGGTCGGACAGATACAGGCCGACCGTGAGCCCGCCGCCGTACTGATTGACGGTGGCCGGGAAGTCGTTCTCGCCGGACCCGTAGTTCGTAGGCTGGAACATGCCGCTCATGGGTGAGCCGACCAGGTTGGTGTAAAGGGTGACCCCGGCCGGCTCGGGAAAGCCGCGCACGTCCTTGCCGAAATCGTCGAGGGTTTCGAAACCTTCCCGTGATGGGCCTCACTGCGGCAACCGGATCTTGGGGTCACCATCAGAGGCGCGGTATCTCACGGGGACGAACCACGGCGGTCTGGAGGGCGACTTGCAGACGTACTCTTCGGTCCGGCTGCGCCTGCTCGGGTGGGTCGCCCGCCGATTCGGCGGGAAGACCGGCCCGGTCTCGTTCGACGGCTCGCTGTCGATGCTGCCGGACAGCTCGCTCTTCCCGCTGTTCCGCGACGGCCTCGACCCGGTGCCCGAGGTGGGCAAGCTGCGCGAGCAGTCGCCGGTCAGCCGGCTGCCGATTCCGCTGGGCATCCGCGTCTGGCTGGCCACCGGGTACGAGCCGGTGCGGGCGGTCCTCGGCAGCACGGACGGCTTCAGCAACGACTTCGGCCGGTTCGCCGCCCAGATCGGGCTCACGGCGGCCGCGGAGCCCGGCGGTCTCGGCATGACCGACCCGCCGATGCACACCCGGCTGCGCCGCCTGGTCACGCCGGAGTTCACCATGCGCCGGCTGGCCCGGCTGCAGCCGCGGATCGAGACGATCGTCAGCGACCGGCTCGACGCGATGGCCCGGATCGACGGCCCGGTCGACCTGCTGCAGGAGTTCGCGCTGCCGGTGCCCGCGCTGACCATCTGCGAGCTGCTCGGCGTCCCATACGCCGACCGGGCGCTGGTCCAGGAGTTCAGCGCGGCCCGCTTCGACCTCGGGGGCGGCGCCTACGCGCCGCTCGACGCGATCAACGAGTCCAAGGCGTACCTGCGCGGCCTGGTCGCCGACCAGCGCCGGAACCCGGGCGACGGGCTGATCGGGGCGCTGATCCGCGACCACGGCGACGAGCTCGGCGACCAGGAGCTGGCCGCCCTGGCCGACGGCGTGCTCACCGGCGGGCTGGAGACCAGCGCCAGCATGCTCGCGCTCGGCGCCCTGGTGCTGATGACCCAGCCCGAGCTGGCCGAGCCGCTGCGGTCCGGCGAGCCGGCCGACGCGCTGGTCGAGGAGCTGCTGCGCTACCTGACGGTGGTGCAGGTCGCGTTTCCCCGGTTCGCCGTCCACGACCTCGAGGTGGCCGGCGTGCCGATCAAGGCGGGCGACATCATCATGTGCTCGCTGAGCGGCGCCGACCGGGACGGCGTGCTCGGCCCGGGGATGGACCGGATCGACGTCGGCCGGCCCACCGGCCGGTCGCACCTGGCCTTCGGGCACGGCCTGCACCGGTGCGTCGGCGCCGAACTGGCCCGCATGGAGCTGCGCACCGCCTACCCGGCCCTGGTGCGGCGCTTCCCGGCGATGCGCCCGGCCGTCGACCCGGCCGACCTGCCGATGCGCCGGGCGTCGATCGTCTTCGGCCTCGACGCCCTCCCGGTGACCCTGGAGCCGCTCACCCCTTGAGGCCGGTATGGGCGAGGCCCTCGATGAACTGGCGCTGGGCGATGACGAAGACGATCAGGACCGGGATGGCGGTCATCGACGCCGCGGAGAGCTGGACGTTCCACAGCTGGCCCTGGTACGGGTCGGTGAACTGGGTCAGGGCTTGGGGCAGCGTGAACATCGACTTGCTGGACAGGTAGACGATCGGCTCGAGGTAGAGATTCCAGCTGGTCAGGAACGTGAAGATGGCGACCGCGCCGAGGGCGGGGCGGGCGAGCGGCAGCGCGATGCGGCGGAAGATGGCGGGCCGGCCGAGGCCGTCCATGCGGGCGGCCTCCTCCAACTCGACCGGCAGCGTGACGAAGAACTGCCGCATGATGAAGGTGGCCAGGACGCTGGGCGCGCCCAGCACCGGCACCAGGATCAGCGGCCAGTGCGTGTCGATCAGGCCGAGCGAGTTGAAGATGCGGAACAGCGGGACGATCGTCACCTCGCTGGGGATGAGCAGGCCGGTCAGCACCACCAGGAAGAGCACGTTCTGCCCGCGGAAGCGGATGCGGGCGAACGCGTACCCGGCCATCGACGAGACCACGAGCGTGCCCAGGGTGACCACGATGGCGATGTAGGCGCTGTTGAAGTACTGCCGGGCGAACGGCTGCATCGTGAACACGTCGTGCCAGGCCTCGAACGAGACGCGCGAGGGCCAGAGCGCGCGGCCGAAGATGTCGGCGTTCGGCTTCAGCGAGCTGGTCACCATCCACCACGTCGGGAAGACGAACGGCACGCAGAGGACAAGCAGGATCCCGTACGTGAAAAGCCTGGTCCTACGACTCATGGAAGACCCACCTCTTGCGGAGCTGCCACTGGACGACGGTGAGCACCAGCACGATCAGGAAGAGCAGGACCGACAGGGTGGCGCCGTAGCCGAAGGCGTGGAACTGGAACGCCTGCTGGTACAGGTAGTAGACGAGCACCGTGGTGGACGTGCCGGGGCCGCCCTCGGTGAGCACGGCGATCTGCGCGAAGACCTGCAACGACCCGACCACGGTGATGACCGAGGTGAGCAGGATGGTCGGGCTGATCATCGGCAGCGTGATGCGGCGGAACACCGTCCATGGCCCGGCCCCGTCGGCTCGGGCCGCCTCCTGGAGCGAAACCGGCACGCCCTGCAGCGCGGCCAGGAACAGCACCATGTTGAGCCCGACGTTCTTGAGGACCTGCACCACGATCACCGCCGCCATCGCGGTGCCGCCGGAGCGCAGCCAGTTCGGGCCGTCGATGCCCACCAGGTCGAGGAAGCCGTTGATGCCGCCGTTGTCCTGGAGCATGAACCGCCACACGATCGTCCAGGCGACCAGCGACACCACCACCGGCGAGAAGAACAGCACCCGGAAGAACGTGGTGCCGCGCAGCTTCTGGTTGAGCAGCACGGCCAGCAGCAGCGCCAGCGACAGGTTGAGCACCACCAGCCCGGCCGAGAAGAGCGCCGTGGCCCGCAGCACGTGCGGGACGTTCGGGTCGTCCAGCAGCTTCCGGTAGTTGTCGGCGCCGCTGAAGGTGAACGTGTTCGCGAGCACGTTCCACTCGTGCAGGCTGTACCAGAAGACCAGCACGAGCGGAACGAGCACGAAGGCGACGGTGCCGGCCAGCTGCGGGGCGATGAAGAGGTACGCGGTGAGCTGGTCGCGCCTTTTCAAGTTCATAGGAGCGGCTGGATCGCGGAGCACACGCCCTTGAGCACCGCCGGCACGTCGGCGTCCGCCTTCCACATCGGATCGAGCGCGGCCCGCACCGCCTGGCTGATCTGGGCGTTGTTGGCGTGGCTGGGCTTGACCACGCCGTTCGCGATGCCGTCGATCACCACGGTCTGCAGCTGTTCCGGCTTGAGCAGCGGGTTCGTCTTGGCCAGGGTCTCCGCATTGAGCTGCGGGGTGCGCGGCGGCGGGAAGAACTGGGCGAGCTTGGCCGAGTTGGCGTCGCTGGTGAAGAACTTGAGGAACTCCTTGGCCGCGTCGGCGTGCTTGCCCTGCTTGAGCACGCCCACGCCGCCCTGGCCGATGACCGAGTACTTGCCCTTCGGCCCGGCCGGCAGCGGCACCAGGTCCCACTTGAACTTGGCGTCCTTGAGCAGCGAGGCCCGGGAGATCTGGGTGATGGTCATCGCCGACTCGCCGGCGAAGAAGTCGGCCGCCACGCCCGGCCCGGGAATGGCCTTCTTCGTGAAGATCGCCTGGTGGATGAAGGTCATCGCGTCGGTCATCGGCTGCTGGTCGAAGCCGCAGGTCTTGCCGTCGTCCGACCACGCCTGGGCGCCCCAGCCGTCGAAGATGGGCGCGAGGTTGGTCCAGTCCTTGTAGTCGAAGTCGCGCGGCACCAGGCCCTGCTTGCCGGTCTTGGCGGCGGTGGCGCCGGCCACCGCGATCGCGTTGTCCCACGTCCAGTCCGCGCCGGTGGGGAGCTGCTGCCCGGCCTTGGCGAGCATGTCGGTGTTGACGAAAACCCCGAACGGCGAGGTCGAGAACGGGTACGCGATGAGCTTGCCGTCCTGCTTCCACAGCGCGGTCGCGCTCGCGGCGAGCTCGGACGGGTTCTCGATCGAATCGTCGAGCGGCGCGAGCGCACCGGACGAGACGAAGTCCGGCGCCGAGCCCTCCAGGATCCAGGCGAGGTCGGGCGCGTTGCCGCCGGCTATCTGGGTGGTCAAAGTCGTCGTGTACGTGTCGACCGGCAACGCGTCGAACTGCACGGTCACGTCCGGGTGGGTCGTCTTGTACTCGGCCGCGATCTCGTTGAACAGCTTGACGTGCGCCTCGTTCGCCGACCAGGTGGTCATCCGCAACGTGACCGGGCCGTCGGCGCCCGTGTCGCCGCCGCCGCACGCGGCCATGGTTCCGAGCAGGGCTATGGCGGCGATGGCCGCGGTCTTCTTCATCTGACGCGTCCCTTCAGTAACCGCTGACGTCGGGCCAGCGCAGCTCGACGCCGTCGGAGACAAGGCGTTCCTGGAAATCGGCCAGCAGGGCCGGGGTGTTGCGGACCGCGCGGGGATCGCAGCCGCGGTCCAGGCAGAAGGCGGCGAGCGAGCCCGCCACCTCTCCGGTGTTCCACTCGACCGGGTGCAGCCGGTGTGATCCGTTGGTGATGTGGGTGGTGCCGATGTTCTTGCCGGCCGGCAGGAGGTTCTCGACGCGCTGCGGCAGCAGCGCGCCGAGCGGGATCTCAAAAGGGCAGGAGCCCACGTCGATGTAGTTGTCGCCGCCGGTCGACGGGTGCAGGTCGATGCGGTACATCCCGACGCCGATCGAGTCGGCGTGCGAGACGGCGCCCTTGTCGCCGCGCACTTCGAGGGAGAGGTCCTGCTCGACGATCGTGTACTCGGCGCGGATGCGGCGGCCCTCCCGGATGTAGGGGGCCATGGCCAGGCCGTCCGCGCCGCCGGTGACGTCGCCGCGCAGGCGCAGCCCGGGGAAGCCGGTGCCGCCGTCCGCGCGGGGCGCCTCGGTCTGCAGCCAGTAGAGGACCGAGCGGGAGAGCTCCCGGGCCTTCGCGATGTGGACAGCGGCGTCGGGCACGTCGACGATCGGCGCCTCGAAGTAGTCGATCATCGGCCAGTTGACCAGGCAGATGTCGCTGGCGTAGAAGCCGTCGGCGAAGTTGCGGCGGGCCGCGATGCGGCGGAACGTCCACAGGTTGCCGTCGCCGGGGTTGCGCCGCTGGTCGGCCTGCACCAGCCACGGGTCGTCGTCGGGGTTGGGGGTGAAGCTGCGCGTCGACAGCTCGAGCGTGCGCGGGTTCGGCGTCTGCCAGGAGAGCAGCTTCGCTCCCCAGAACGGGGGTTGATAGTCACGCCAGAACTCGTACGACGCCGGGCGGTCGATCGTGTGGTCGCCGTCCACGTGGTCGACCGCGAAGCAGACCGAGAACGCCTGCATGTTCATCGGATCGGCGACTTCGGGGGCGCTCGGCTCGCCGGTGTCGGCGCTCGACTCGAAGCCGGTCACGTACTCGGTGCCGGTCAGCGGGAGCAGCTCGCCGGTCTCGGTCGCGTCCAAGATGTACTTTCCGGTCAGGACTCTTTCTCCGGTCCGCAGGGAGACCGTCACCGAGGTCACCCGGTCGCCGTCGGTGCTCGCAGCCACTGGTGTCGCCGGCTGGAGGACCGTGAGCCGGCCCGACGCGCGGTAGGGCGCCAGCATTTCCTCGATCACTGCCACCGCGACGCGGGGCTCGTGGCACAGGCGGCTGACATGCCCCGCTCCGGGATTCAGCCAGCGCTCGGCCCGTGCCCGATCTGTCAGTGGGAAATGGGATTTATAGTAATTTCTAATGCCGGCGCGCAGCGCCCGATAGCTGGCGGTCACGCCGAACTGCTCGACCCAACTGTGCTCGTCCGGCGGGACGGCCTGGCTGGTCAACTGCCCGCCCAGCCAGGCGTACTCCTCGGTCAGCAGCACCGACCGCCCGGCCCGCAGCGCCGCCAGCGCGGCCGCCACCCCGCCGAGGCCGCCGCCGATCACGACGACGTCCGCATGGAGCTCACGCACGGGCCACCGCCAGCGTCGTCCCGGCGACCGGCTCGCACGGCAGGATCCGTTGCGCCGCCCCGCCCGAGCCGCCCTCCAGCAGCCCGGACAGCACCTCGACGGCCTGCCAGCCCATCTGCTTGCGCGGGATGCGGAAGCCGGTGAAGTCGATGTCGGTCGCGGCCGGCCGGGTCGGATCGCCCAGCGTCACGATCGACAGGTCCTCCGGGACGCGCAGCCCGCGCTCGGCCGCCTGCCGGGCCAGGGCCACGCCGTCGGCGAACTCCTCCACGAAAACACAGGTCCTCTCGTCGGCGACGATCGCGTCAAGGTCGGGGGCGGGCAGATGCCGGCCCTCCGGGGCGGCGGAAAGGAAGCCGCGCATGCGGTCGGCGTGCGACTCCGGGCCGGTCGTCCCCTCCCCCACGTAGACCAGCCGCCGGTGCCCGAGCTCCACCGCCGCGCGCACCTGGGCGGCGGTCGCGCCCGGATAGTCGGCGCCCACATAGGGCACCGGGCCGCCGGCGTCGTCGCGCCGGCCGACGCTGACGAAGGCCGGGCCCTCGTCGACCAGGCGGGCCAGCTCGTCCGGGTCGAGCCACTGGCCGAGCAGGATGCAGCCGTCGGCCAGGCGCAGCCGGTTGTCCTGGTGGAAGATGCGGCGGCGGCCGTCGACCACCGGCGCGCTGGTGAACAGCAGCAGGTCGCAGCCGATCCGCTCGGCGCACTCCTCGATGCCGACCAGGAACGGGTGGTAGAAGTCGCCGGTGCCGGCGGGGAACACCGACTCGTAGGTGAAGACGCCGAGGATGCGGTTGTGCCGGGCGGCGAGGCGCCGGGCGATCGGGTCGGCCACATATCCCGTACGGCGGATGGCCTCGAGCACCCGGTCGCGGGTCTCGGGGGCGATCCGGACGTCGCCGTCGTCCCGCCCGTTGAGCACCAGCGACACCGTGGCCTGGCTGACGCCGGTCATCCGGGCGATGTCCTGCTGGGTCACGCGTCGCGCCACCGGACCCCCTCGTTGTGCTGCGTTGATACGCATTAGCCGGGTGTGGCTCACATGGTGTGGTGGCGCGGAAGCCGAAGTCAAGGACTAATAGGTATTAGCACCGAACTAATTCGTATTATCATCTTGACCGCCGATGTAACCCTGCCGAAACTTCGACGCATGGTTGCTCGTCGAACTCTCTTCGCCGCCGCGGCCGGCGCCGCCGCCTCTCCCCTCCTGATCTCCGCCCCCGCCTTCGCGGCACCAGCGCTGCCACCCGTCTCCCCCGATCGCCGGCTCTTCCTCCCGGCCGAGCAGCGCTACGCGCCCTATCTGGCCACGCTCGCGCCGATGGTCGGCGACGTCGACGACAGCGGCTTCTTCGGCGGCGGCTGGTGGCGCACGCCGAGCGTGCCGACCAACGCACGCGTCCAGGAGCACGTCTTCACGTTGAGCTGGTTCTACGCCAACTCCCGTCGCTGGAACCCGTACTTCCGCGACACGGCGCTGCTGGCCGCGCTGGACGCCACCATCGGCCACTACCTCTCCCTGCAGCACCCCGACGGCTCGTTCCCCGAGTACAACGTGGACGAACACGGTCTGGCGCCGACCGGCTTCGGCATCGGCTACCTCGCGAAAACCCTGCGAAACTTGCGCCAGGCGGGCGCGTTACGGCAACGACAGAGCCAGATCACGAGCGCATTGCGTACGGCGATGAGCTGGCTCCTGAATCCGGACAACGCGATCTGGACGCCCCCGGTGCACTACGCCAACCAGGTCACCGCCGGGCTCGCGGGCTCGGCCTTCGCGTTGACCCAGTTCTCCGACCCGGCGCTGCGGGCGCGCCTGACCGAGCGGGTGCTCTACCTGTCGCGGCACGGCCAGAGCCCGGCCGGCTTCTTCTACGAGCCGACCGGCATGGACGTCAACTACAACTTCGAGGTCATGCTCCCGGAGCTGGCCGAATACTTCCGGCTCACCGCGAGCCCGGTCGCGGCCTCGATGGCCCGGCGGTTCGCCGACTGGTTCGGCCACGTGATGCTGCGCGAGCCCGACGGCAGCGGCTGGCTCACCTACTACGCGGTCTCCGCCCGCACCGCCGCCTCCGACTACGACGACGTCATCGGCGACACCGACCGGCAGACGCTCGGCTCGTCGTTCCTCCCGGTCGCGCCCGCGCTCGCCGCGTTCTACACCTCGCGGGAAGGCAAGGCGGCCGCCCGCGCGCGGTGGGCCGCGCTCCCCGGGCCGGTGCCGGCGCTCGCCAAGCAGGACACCTCGCCGCGCATCATCACCCACGCCATGTACCCGGAGTTGCTGCCGCCCTCGCCGGTCAAGAAGGCCGCCATCGCGGGGCTGCCGTACCTGCGTTCGCGGCGCTTCTGGGAGCTGCGCCGCGACGACGCGACCAATCAGGACTTCCTGTTCGTCCGGAAGCCGGGCTTCTACTTCGGGGCGTTCTTCGGCGATCGCGCCTCGACCACGGTCAAGGGCGGCACCGGGTTCCTCTGGCATCCGGCCGCCGGCACGGTCATCCACGCCCAGCAGACCACGACCGGGTGCTGGGCCACGGTTCCCACCGGCGCGAACCCCGACGCCGCCGGGAACCTCGTGGCCACGTACGGGAAAGACCGAGTCGACTACCGTACGCCCGACGCGAGGGTGACCACGACGCTCACCTTCACCGACAGCTCGGTCCGAAGGACCGTACGTGCCACGACCGCCGCGACCGAGCAGATCCCTCTCGTGCTGCGGCCCTCCGACACGGTCGCCTTCACCGACGGCACGCCGGTCCCCTACAACACCACTGTCACCGCCACCGCCGACGGTCTGGTGCTGCGGCGGGCCGGGGCGACCATCGCGATCCGCTGGGGTTCGGCGCGCCGGGCCACGATCTCCACCTCCACGCGGACGTATCTGGCCGACGCGACCCGGCGCGTCCACGTGCTGCGCATTGCGCACAGCGGCGACATCGACGTCACCATTACGGCATGACGCTTTCGCCACCGCCCTTCGACGCCGAGCTCGGCGCCGCGCTGGCCGCCATCCGGGCCGTGCGGCCCGCCCACCCGAACCTCGCCGACATGCGGCGGCCGGTGCCCGGACGGGAGCCGCCCACGCTGGAGGCTCTCGCCCGGGACGGCGCGTTCCGCCTGCGGGAGGACGGCGACCTGCTGTACTGCATCCCGGCCGGCCTCACCGAGCCGGCGCCGGCGCTCTACTTCATCCACGGCGGCGGCATGGTCGCCGGCAACCCGCGCACCGACATGCCGCTGGTGCTGGATTGGGCGCTCGAGCTCGGCATGGTGGCGGTGTCGGTCGACTACCGGCTGGCGCCCGAGCACCCGCATCCGATCCCGGTCGAGGACTGCTACCGGGGGCTGCTGCGGGCAGCGGAGGCTTCTGAGATCGACGAATCCCGCATCGTCGTGGGCGGGGTCAGCGCGGGCGGAGGTCTGGCTGCTGCGGTCGCGTTGCTGGCCCGGGACCGCGGAGGGCCTTCCCTCGCCGGGCAGATGCTGATCTGTCCCATGCTGGACGATCGCAACGACTCGGTGTCGGCCCGGCAGATGGCCGGGCTCGGCGTGTGGGATCGCGAGTTCAACGAGTTCGGCTGGACCGCTTTGCTGGGCGACGCACGCGGCGGGCCGGACGTGTCGCCCTACGCCGCGCCGGCGCGGGCTTCGGACTTGAGCGGCCTGGCACCGGCCTATGTGGACGTTGGCTCGGCCGAGACCTTCCGCGATGAGGATGTCGCATACGCTTCTCGGATCTGGGCCTGCGGCGGCCAGGCCGAGTTGCACGTGTGGCCGGGCGGGTTCCACGGCTTCGACGGGATGGTCCCGGACGCCGCCCTTTCTGTCTTGGCCCGCCGCTCCCGCCTTTCCTGGCTGCGCCGCGTCAACTCGCTACCGGGGTGACGGTTCGGGGCGGGGTGACGGCCAGGTTCTGGCTTGCTCACCGCTGGGTGCATGGCTGAGCTGGACGGCTCACCTCTGGCTTCGTGGTCTGGCTGCCGCGCTGTGGTCAGGGCAGGAGATCCAGTTCCGCGGGCCGGCCTGGGTGGTGGGCCAAGCGACGCACCGCGCCGGTTGCCCTCAGAATCTTTCGCTGGGTGCAGCCTCGCGCCCGCCGTCCGGCTTCGGCTCGGTGGGCGGCCCGGGTTCGCCATGGCGCGCGGCGTGCGTGGTTGCGGTGGGTGCGGCCGGTCTCGGCCGGGTCGTGGGCTCGGTGGGCTCCCGTTATGCCGGCTGCGCCGGGCCCGGAAGGCTGGTGGCGGCCAGCCCGTTAGATCTTGAGGAGTTGCGGTCTGCTGGGAGCCTGTTGCTTTTTCGCTGGCTGGCTGTCGGTGCGGGACGTCCGGGCCCGGGGCTGGGCCTGGGTGGTGGCTGGAGGCCCCCGGGGGTTTGGGGTTATTCGGTGGTGAGGGTGTGGATGCGTAGGAGGTTGGTGACGGCGGCGGCGAAGCGGAGTTCGCTGTTGGTGGCGGTGAGGCCGCGGCGCAGGAATTGGCGGAGTCCGCGGCGGTCTTTGAGCCAGCTGTTGGGTGCTTCGACGAGTGGGGATCGGCGTTTGTAGAGGTTGCGGCCTGCGGTGGTGCGTAGCCGGTGGTTCATGGCTTGCCGGATGGTGGCGTGTTCGGGTGGCTGGCCGGTGGCCGGGTTGGTGGTGGCGTGGTCGCCGAGTTGGCGGCTGGTGGTGCCGGCGATGAGCCGGTCGGGGCCGTGGCAGGTGAGGTTGTTGATGCTGTCGTAGCCGGCGTCGCCGATCATGACGCCGATGGTCAGGTCGGTGCGGCCGGTGTGTGCGGTCAGGTGCGCGGCGAGGTCGGTGATGGCGGTGCGGGTGGGTTCGAATTGCTGGACGTCGTTGGCGTCCTGGGTGGCTTGGGCGTGCAGGAAGAACTGGTCTTCGCTGACGGCGGTTTGGCAGTTGTAGCCCTGCAGCCAGCCGTTACGGGTTTTCAGTAGCCGGGAGTCGGGGTCGGTCAGGTTCACCCGTGGCCCTGGCGTGTCGGTTGTGGTGGGGTCCTCAGCGGCGCCGGTCCCGGCGTCGACGGCTGCTGCGTCGTAGGCGGCTTTCGCGGTTTTGACCCGGCAGTGCTGGTCGGCGGGCAGTGGCGGGCGTCCGTGGGGCTGGTTCCCGGCGGCGCGGGTCCGTGCGGCCCGTTCGTGCCAGGCGTCGGCGCGGCGCTGGATCCGGGCGCGTTCACGCTGCCAGCGGGCCCGGGCCGCGGCGACCGGGTCCGCGGTCTTCGGCGGCGGCCCGAACACGCTCAGGTCCGGGTCGGCGAGGTTGCGTTCGTAGTCGGCGCCGGCCTGCTCGGCGGCGTCCCGGCGGGCCCGCTCGGCCGCGCCCGCTTTCTCGGCCTCGGCCAGGGCCTGCCGGATCCGGGCAGCCCGCCCGGACCGGTCCCGCAGCCTCGGCGGCAGCTCATCACCCCGCTCGTCCCCGCCGAACTCGGTGTCCTCGGCCGCGTCGGTCGCCGCGGTGTCGGCCAGATACTGCTCGGCCAGGCGCCGCAAGCCCTGCTCGCTGCGGTTGGCGTCACGGGCCGCGTTCCCGGCGATCTTCGTGCCGTCGAACGCGACCACCCCGAGCCGGACCATGCCCAGGCGGGCGGCCAGTAGCAGCGTCGCGGTCAGCAGGTCAGCCAGCGCCGTCTCGTGGTCTTGCCGGAACCGGGCGAGGACCGTGTGGTCCGGCACATCGGACGCGCAGATGACCCGGAACGCGACATCGGTGTGACACAACCGCTCGATCTGCCGCGACGAACGCACCCCGTGCGCCATCGCATACACCAGCAGAGTGAGCAGCATCTCCGGGTCATAGCCACGCCGGCCGACCCCGCCGAGCCGGGCCCGGGCGTGGAACGCGGCCGTGTCCAACTCGCCGACCGCGTCGATGACGAACCACACCAGATGATCCGCGGGCAGCCAATCCATCATCGACGGCGGCAACAGAAACACCTGATCACGATCCACCGGCCGATACCGTTTCGCCACCAGTAAATGGTGACAGGCATGGATCAATCAGGCCAGACCCGCCACCACCCGAAGCCAAAAAGCAACAGGCTCCTGGGTGCGGGAACTCATCACCCTTGGCCGCGCTGCCGGTTCAGCCGACAGATAAATACGGATATTTCTGGCGGGGCGCCTCAGCCCATCCCGCGATGCGGGCCGCGGATCCAGCCCTCCGGGACGGTCGGCCGGAAGGTGGGACACGATCCCGCCACCCGGAAGCGGCCGCCGCAGAGCGCGCCCAATCCCACCGCCGCGCCCAACCCCACCGCCGGGGCAGTCGCCCGCCGCACCACGGGAGGGCCGCGGGCGCCGCGCTCTGTGAAGCTGGCCATTGAAGGCCGTTGACATGGGTGGCGGTCGATCTTACGGTCTGATTGTGAAACTACTTAACTATTGCGGGGCTGCTGTCGCCGTCGCGGTGCTCGCGGCTGGGGCGATTCCGGGTGCTGCATATGCCGGTGGGAGTCAGCGGACGTTGCCTGCGCATGTGTTTGCGCCGTACTTCCAGACCTATACCGACGCCAACCCCGCCGAGGTCAGCAAGGCGTCGGGGGCTCGCTACCTCACCATGGCGTTCCTGCAGACGGCGGCGACCGGGTCGTGTGACGTGCTGTGGAACGGCGATCCGGCCACGCCCGTGGACCGGTCCGTCTACGGGCCGGAGATCGGGCGGATCCGCGCCTCAGGCGGGGATGTGGTGCCGTCGTTCGGCGGCTACAGCGCCGACAGCACCGCCACCGAGATCGCGGACAGCTGCACCGACGTGGGCCGGATCGCCGCCGCGTACCAGAAGGTGATCACCACCTATGGCGTCACGCGGCTCGACATGGACATCGAGGATGCCTCGCTGGACAACACCGCCGCCGTCGACCGGCGCAACCAGGCCATCCGGCTGGTGCAGCGGTGGGCGGAGCGGCAGCACCGGCCGCTGCAGATCGTCTACACGCTGCCGACCGCGCCGTCCGGGCTCGAGCCCAACGCGATAAACGTGCTGGCCAGCGCCATCCGCTACGGCGTCCGGGTCGACATCGTCAACATCATGACCTTCGACTACTACGACGACCAGGCGCACGACATGGCGGCCGACACCAAGACCGCCGCGTACGGCCTGGTCGGCACCCTGCGAGAGCTCTACCCGCACCGCTCGGCGGCGCAGCTGTGGGGGATGGTCGGCATCACCGAGATGATCGGGATCGACGACTACGGCTCCGGCGGCGAGACCGGGCCGCTGGAGGTCTTCACGCTCGCCGACGCCCGCGCCGTCACGCGATGGGCGCACGAGCACCGCATCGGCGAGCTGTCGTTCTGGGCGCTGGGCCGCGACAACGGCGGCTGCCCGGGCGTCGCGGGATCCGACGACTGCTCCGGCGTGGCGCAGCGGCCCTACGAATTCACGCACATCATGAAGTGACGCGGTGGCCCGGGAGCATCGGCTCCCGGGCCACCCTCAGCTCAGGAGATGCGGATCTTGGCGGAGGTGCCCTTCTCCTCGAGCACGCGGATCTTCACGCCGACCGCGGGGAGCTTGACTCCCTGGTTCGGCAGTTCGTCGTAGAAGTACTTCTGGGTGTCGTCGAACAGCGGCTGCGCGGCCTGACCTCGTACGTATGAGGGCTGGCCGTTGATGTGCAGCGTGAACGAATCGGCCTTGCGGAGCGAGAACGGCGCGTCGTAGACCTGGATGCGGGCGCTGAACGGCAGGCCGTCCATCCGGTAGAACGGACGCGGGTGGGCGTCGATGTACAGGTTCCGGCCCACGCCCGGATGCCAGTTGGTGTCGTTGTCGACCTGGGACCGGTCCCAATAGGAAATCAGCAGGCCCTGCTGGTACGAGTAGTGCTCCACCCAATCCGGCTTCGTGTTGAGGAAACCGAAGTTGTACGGGCCGGTCTTGAGGTACTGGTCGTACGAGACATACGTCCGATAACCGGCGATGTAGTAGTTGTCGTATTGACCGGTCGCGCTGGTGCCGACGGTGCTGAATCCCTTCAGCGTCCACGACGAGGCGCCCTCGGCGTCGTCGCTGAACAGCACCGTGCCGCCGTCGGTGACCTGAATGTTGTCGGAGAAGAAGCCGCCGGCCGAGAAACCGCCGTCGGTGCGGTAGTAGAACTGCAGATACACATTCTTGCCGGCGTACGCGCTGAGCGGCACCGACACGTCCACCCACTGGTTGTCGGTGGAGCCGCCGATGGCCGGCCGCGGCGGGTTCGCCCCGTCCCGGATGAACGGCTGACCGTTGACGGTGCCGTCGAGGGCTGTCCACTTCTGACCGTCGAGCGACGCCCGCACGTACAGGTAGTCGAAGCCCTCCTCGATGTTGTACCGCGCCTTGAAGCTCAGCGCCGGCGCGCTCGCGCCGGTGAGATCGAACTGGCGGGTCATCGAGTTGCGCAGGTCGTCGGCGTTGCCCGAGAAGTACTGCTTGGCCCCGGCGAACGGCGCGCCGAACTCGGTGGTGACCGTCTTCTTGGGCAGCACCACCACGGCCGCTTGAGCCTTGTTGCTGTTGTACTCCTGTGGGCCGAGGGTCAGGGTGCGCTTCTGCTTGGCCACCACCGTCTCGTAGTCGAGCCAGCCGAGCTGCAGCTTGTTCCACGCGCCGAGGTCGCCGGGCCGGGTGCCCAGCGGCTCGCCCTTGGCGTTGAGGCGGCTCTGCGCCATCAGCGTCCAGTACTCGTTGTTGCCGGTGCCGCCGGCGAGCACGTTGTAGTCGTCCGGCAGGCCGAGGTCGTGGCCGTACTCGTGGACGAACACGCTCAGGCCGCCGTTCTCGGGCTGGATCGTGTAGTCGCCGATCCACAGGCCGGTGTCGGCGATCTCGGTGCCGCCGAGCAGGTTGCCGGCCGGGCC
The DNA here is from genome assembly GCF_050942195.1 of Actinoplanes sp. CA-142083. Lineage (NCBI taxonomy): Bacteria > Bacillati > Actinomycetota > Actinomycetes > Micromonosporales > Micromonosporaceae > Actinoplanes > Actinoplanes sp. CA-142083. The sequence continues at coordinate 2,771,032 of NZ_CP192076.1, read as the reverse complement.
GCGGTCGCCCTCGTCGTCGCCGTACGCGAACGCCCGGTGGCTCCAGATGGCGTCCTCGCCCTGGTACGGGTCGCCGTCGGCCTCGTCACCGCCGGCGTGCACGATCTGGAAGTGGTCGAGGTAGCCGTCCGGCTCGTTGAAGTTGCCGTCGCCGTCGAAGTCGTACCGGTCCCACTGGTCGAAGGTCTTCAGCTCGGCCACGACCTGCGCCTTCGTGCGACCCATCGCGAGCTGGTCGGCGACCCACTGGTTGGCGGCGTCGCGTACCAGGTCGTACGTCGTGTTGCAGACGTTGCTGTTGCAGACGTTGGGGTCGTCGCCGTTCTCGTCGGTGGGGTCGTCGCCGGAACGGCCGTACCGGGCCTCGTTGTACTTGACCTTGACCCAGTCGGTGACGGTGCCGTCGACGCTGTACCGCCCCGACGACTGCGTCTCGTAGTAGGTCTTGACCGACTCGACGTTCCGGCCCTTGCCGAAGTAGAGGTTCTGGTAGTGGCTGCGGCTGTAGTCGGCCTGCCAGACGGTGGTGTTGTCGACCGCCCGGTCGGGCGCGGGGATCTGGTTGTGCACCGGCCCGTCGAAGCGCTGCGGGCCGGCCGTGGCCGGATCGGTGTCCTGATCGGGGAAGCGCGGGTCACGCTCGTTGCCGAACTCGGCGAGGATCACGAAGATCCGGTCGGTCCGTTCCCGGGCGAGCTCGACGTACTGGTCGCGGTTGTCGCGCCCGCCGTGGCGGTGGCGCGACTCGCGGCCGAAGGCGCCGCCGCCGGCGCTCTGACCGACTTTGACAACGGTGCTGCCGTTGCGGCTCTCCGGTTTCGCGCGACCGGAAAGGACATCGCTGACGGCCTTTTCCCGCAATGTCCGCCGCTTCTGTTCGAGCGCGCCGACCAGCTCGTCGCTGCCCGCCTCCGCGCCATTCTTCACCGAGGGGACCGCGGCCGAACTGTCCGACGGCGGGGCGGCCACGGCGGCCGGGCTGAGCGATACGCCCATTCCGGACGCCAGGCTCAGGCCCAGCAATCCCGCTACGACTTTTCGCATCGATTGAACCTCCGGGGTGATCACGCCGGCCCCGCGGGTGACGCGGGGGCGGCCCGGATGCAAAGTGGACCGGTTATGGCCCGTCCCGGAACGTAGGCATCGATGCGGAGTGAGAGGAAGACTTCGATCCGCATCGAATCAAAATTCGCGTCGACCGTGACTACGGGTGTTTCGGCCGAGACGGTCTGAAAGGGCAGTCCTGCGTGCCCCTGGTTGAAACGATCACGAGCGCGACCCTAGCCTGTATTCATCATTGGCATTGAAACGTGTCAATACCTCGCTCCCCACGAGGAGAATCAGGATGGCCGTAAAACGCCTGGTCGCCGTGCTCGCGACGATCGCCGCCGCCCTCACCGTCATCGCCACCCCCGCGCCCGCCTCGGCCGCCGCGCCCGTCGGCCTCGACGCCGCGCACTGGATCTGGTACCCCGAGGACCAGCCGCCGGCCGCCACCCGCTATCTCCGCCGCGTCTTCACCGCGCCGGCCGGCCCGTACTCCGACGCCCAGCTGGTCGTCACCGGCGACGACACGGCCGACGTCTGGCTCAACGACACCTACCTGGCCGGCTCCGACCGGGTCACCGACTCCTGGCGCCAGGCCCGCTACGTCGACCTGGCCGCGGCGCTGCGGCCCGGCAGCAACACGCTGCGGGTCGCCGTCCGCAACACCAGCGCCGGGCCGGCCGGGCTGCTCGGCCACCTGCGGGTCGTCTCCGCGGCCGGCACGGCCGACCTGGTCACCGACGGGGCGTGGCAGGCGGCGAACGGCGTGCCCGAGACCTGGGTGGCCGCCCGCGACCTCGGCGCGTACGGGACCGGGCCGTGGGCGAGCAACGTCGCCGCGCCCGACCCGGCCGCCGCCTCGCCGGTCACCGCGGCCGGGCTGACCACCGAGCGCCGCACGAACGCGGCCGGTGTCGACGCGCGGCAACCGCGCTTCGGCTGGCGGCTCTCCGCCACCGCCACCGCCCAGGTGCAGGGCCGCTACCAGGTCACCGTCGGCACCTCGCCCGGCGCGGCCGACGTGTGGGACAGCGGCCAGGTCGCCTCGAACCAGAGCGTGGACGTCGCCTACAAGGGCCCGACGCCGGCGAGCAACCGCACCTACCACTGGCGGGTCCGGGTCTGGGACTCCCAGGGGCGGCCCAGCGCGTGGAGCGCGCCGGCCACCTTCGACACCGGCCTGTTCGACCCGGCCACCGAGTGGCAGGCCGCCTTCGTCGGCGCACCTGCCACGGCGAACCTCACCGGCGCGTCGTGGATCTGGTATCCCGAGGGCGACCCGGCGACCACCGCCCCCGCCGCGACCCGCTACTTCCGGCGCACGTTCGACCTGGCCGCGGCCGGGACGGCGACGCTGGTGGTGACCGGCGACGACACCGCCGACGTGTGGCTCAACGGCGCGAAGGTCAGCGCCTCCCGCCGGGTGACCGACTCGTGGAAGCGCGCCACCACGGTCACCGTCCCGACCCGCGCCGGCAGCAACACCCTCGCCATCGCGGCCACCAACACCACCGACAGCCCGGCGAGTGTGATCGCCAAGCTCGCCACCGTCGTCACCGACGGCACGTGGAAGGCCTCGACCACCGGCCCGTCCGGGTGGGAGCAGCCCGGTTTCAACGACTCCTCGTGGCCGGCCGCGAAGGCCACCGCCGCGCTCGGGGCCGGCCCGTGGGGCAACCAGGTCTCGGTCACGAATCCCACGCCGTACGTGAGCAAAGCCTTTGATGTCGGAAAGCCGGTCGCCCGGGCGCGGTTGTTCGCCACCGCGCTGGGCCTGCACGAGACCTACCTCAACGGCTCGAAGGTGAGCGAGGAACGCCTGGCGCCCGGCTGGACCGACTACACCAAGCGCTTGCAGTACCGCGAATACGACGTGACCGCGCGCCTGCGCACCGGTGGCAACACCCTCGGCGCGCTGCTCGGCAACGGCTGGTACTCCGGCAACATCGGCTTCGCCGGCAGTCAGCGCTACGGCACATCTCCGTGGTATTCGGCGAAACTGGCCATCGAGTACGCCGACGGCACGCGCGCCGAGGTGCGCACCGACGGCAGCTGGACCGCCGCGCCGAGCACGATCGTCGCCGACGACCTTTACCACGGCGAGGACCAGGACGCCCGGATCGGCGGCACCGCCGGGGCGCCGGTGACGGTCCGGACGGCCGGGTTGCCGCATCTGGTCGCGCAGGTCGATCCGGGCGTCACCGTGCAGCAGGAGTTCCGGCCGCGCTCGATCACCCAGCCCAAGCCGGGCGTGTTCATCGCCGACCTGGGGCAGAACTTCGCGGGCTGGAACCGGCTGCGGGTGACCGGGCCGGCCGGCACGAAGGTCACGCTGCGGCACGGCGAGATCCTCGACGCGGACGGCACGCTCTACACCGCGAACCTGCGCGCCGCCCAGGCCACCGACACCTTCACGCTGGCCGGGACCGGCGCGCCGGAGGTCTTCGAGCCGCACTTCACGGTGCACGGCTACCGCTACGTCGAGATCACCGGGTTCCCCGGCACGCCCACCGCCGACAGCCTCACCGGGCTGGCGGCCTGGACCGCCGGATCGGCGACCGGAACGTTCCAGACCAGCGACCCGCTGGTCAATCAACTGCAGTCGAACATCGTGTGGGGCGCGCGCTCGAACATGCTCTCGATCCCGACCGACTGCCCGCAGCGCGACGAGCGGCTCGGCTGGACCGGGGACATCGCGGCGTTCGGGGCGACGTCGACGTTCAACTTCGACACCCACGGGCTGCTCGCCAAGTTCGCCGACGACCTGGTGGACGCGCAGCGCTCGGACGGCGCGTTCACCGACGTGGCGCCGGCGGTCATCGACGGCGCGGGCAAGGCGGGCTGGGCCGACGCGGGCGTGATCGTGCCGTACACGATCTGGCAGCGCTTCGGCGACCTCGCCGTGGCCGACCGGCATTTCGCGGCCATGGCGCGGTACGTGGACTACCTGCGCTCGACGGCCGGCGCCGACCTGATCCGCAACCAGGCCACGTACGGCGACTGGCTGAACGTTGACGACGGCACCCCCAACGACGTCTCCAGCACCGCGTTCTTCGGCTGGTCGGCCCGGCTCGTCGCGCGGATGGCGGCGGCCACCGGGCGGACCGCCGAGGCCGCGTCCTACGGCACGCTGGCCGACCAGATCGCGGCGGCGTTCACCGGCCGCTTCGTCGCGGCCGACGGCACCGTGGGCAACAACAGCCAGACCGGGTACGTGCTCGCGCTCGCCTTCGGTCTGGTGCCGTCCGCGCGGCAGCAGGCGGTCGCCGACAAGCTGGCGGCCAAAGTGGACGCTCGCGGCGGCCACCTGTCGGTCGGCTTCATGGGCGTGGAGAACCTGTTGCCGGTGCTGGCCGATCACGGGCACGCCGACACCGCGTACCGGATCCTCCAGCAGCCGGGCTATCCGGGCTGGGGCTACATGAGCTCCCGGGGCGCCACCACGATCTGGGAGCGGTGGGACGGCATCCGCACCGACGGCACGCTCCAGGATCCCGGCATGAACTCGTTCAACCACTACGGGCTCGGCTCGGTCGGCGACTGGCTCTACCGCGGGGTGGGTGGCCTCGGCCCGGCGACGCCGGGCTATCAACGGCTGCTCATCGAACCCAAGGCCGGCGGTTCGCTCACGTCCGCGTCGGCGTCTCTCCAGACCGCGTACGGCCCGGCAAGCTCGTCGTGGAGCCGGAGCGGCGCCACGCTGACGCTGCGGGTCGTCGTCCCGCCCAACACGACCGCGACCGTACGGCTTGCGGGCTCGGTCTCGGCACCGGCCGAGGCGGTGCCGCAGGGTGCGGGCAGCTGGGCGTTGCCCTCCGGCAGCTACACCTTCGTCGCCACCTGACGACGCTCGACGCGCTCGACGATGTCGGGGCGGAGGAGGGTCCGCGGCGGGTCGACCAGGCCGGTCACCCGCAGCAGGACCGCGGCCAGATCGGCGTCCTCCGTCCCGGCCAGCTGCAGCCGGCGCAGGTAGTCGGGGGTGAGCGGCGACTCGGAAAGGGCCGGGCCGGTCACGCCGGGAAGCGCCAGGTCGGCGCCGACGGCCAGGCGCCACGGCGTCTCGAGGACCTGGGCGACGGACTGGAAATACCGGTACGGGTCGGGCTCGCCGCCGTGGCTCAGCTCGTCGCCGAGGGCGGCGGCGTTCATCGCGGCGACCGACATGCCCTGGCCGTACACCGGGTTGAAGGCGCAGGTCGCGTCGCCGGCGACGAGCAACCCGGCCGGGAACCGGCCCAGCTGGTCATAGCGGTGCCGGATGTACGCCGGGAACCGGTACGTCACCGGCTCGCCGAGAGGCTTCGCCGCGCGCAGGACGTCGTAGGTGTCCGGCGTGGCCAGCGTCTCGGCGTACCCCGGGAGCTCGTCGTGGGTGACCGGCGGCCGCTCGCCCAGCACCCCGGCGAGCGTGATGAGGACCCGGCCGCCCTCCAGGCGCTGCATCACCGAGCTGCGCCGCTGGCCCGGGAAGCGCGGGGTGACGATGATCAGGTCATCGCCGAAGATCTCGTCCGGCACCGCGACCAGGCAGGACGTGTACGCGAGGCCGATGGCGACCCGGTCGGCCGAGGGCTGTTCGTAGCCGAGCTCGGCCAGCCATCGCGGCGTCCGCGAGCCGCGGCCGGTGGCGTCGACGACCAGGTCGGCCGGCACGGCGCGCGATGCGCCGTCATCCCGGCCGGCCACGGTGGCGCCGGTGATCCGGTCCCCCTCGTCCGAGGTGATCAACCCCGTGACGTCGTACCCGTCGAGGATCTTGATGTTGGGCAGTGCCCGCACCCGGTCCCGGATCGTCCCCTCGAGCAGCGGCCGGCTGGCCGACAGGGCGATCAGGCCGGTGGTCGTGCGGCGCAGCGGCTTCCCGTTGAGGTACCACCGGACGTTGGCCAGGATGTCACCGGTCAGCCCGCCCCCGGCGGTCACCTCGGCGGTGAAGCCCGGCATCAGGCGCTCGATGACCGCCAGGCCGCCCGGCAGCATGCCGTGGACGTGCTGCCCGTGCGGCACGCCCCGCCGCTGCTCGGCCGCGGTGGGCAGGTGATCTCTCTCGACGATGGTGACGGTGGCGTAGCGGTCGGACAGCACCCGCGCGGCCAGCAGGCCCGCGATGCTTCCGCCGAGCACCAGCGCGTTTCCCCCGATGTTGGCAACCATCGCCCGAGGCTGACAGCGGCCGGGCGTTCGGGCATCGGGTCTGACGCCCATGCGACATGCCAGTCGGCTACCGCACCTCGATCGATCCCTTCATGAACGGGTGGATCGAGCAGTGGTAGCTCAGGGTGCCCGCGGTCGCGAAGGTGTGCTCGTAGGTCTGGCCGGCGCCCATCGGCTGGGAGTTGAACGAGTTGTCGTCGGCGGTGACCGTGTGCTCGGTGGAGTCGTCGAACTTCCAGGTCACCGACGTCCCCGGGGAGACGGTCAGCGTGGCCGGAGTGAAGGCGAAGTTGTCGATCTCGACTGTGGACCCGCCCGACGCCGCCGGAGCCGGCGTCGCGGTCGCCGAGGGCGACCCGGACGAGCTCGGGCAGCCTGCGAGTGCGCCGGCGACGACGAGCAGGATCGCGGCTGCGCTGTGCGATGCTTTTGTCCCTCTCATGGAAACCTCCCGCAGCATGGTGCTGAGACGTGGAGGCCGCCGGCCGGGGCTAAGCCCGACGCTACGCGCGGTATTCCCGCTCCGGCTGCTCGGCCGGGCGTGACGTGGGACCCATCTGACGCGGAGAGGCCCCCGCCGGCGCGCCGGCGGGGGCCTCCGTGACCACGGCTACTTGGTGACTGTGAAGGGCAGCTCGACCCTGGTGGCCGAGTCGGCGCCGGAGAGCGTGATGCCGGTCTGGCCCGGCGTCGCCGCGCCCGGCACGCTCACCGTCTCGCCCGAGACCACGCCGTCGGCGTTGGCCCGCAGGGTCGTGGCGGAGAGCCCGTCACCGAAGGTGCCGGTGACGACCTCGTTCGGCGCGAAGCCGGAACCGTCGACGGTGACGGCCGTGCCGCGCGGGCCGGTGGTGACCGAGAGGGTCGCCTCCGGCTGGTACGCCGGCGGCGCGGGCTGCTCAGCCACCTTGGCGGTGGTGGCGACCGCGGCCTGCGCCGCCGACTTGGCCACCGTCACCTCGAGGGTGGCGGTGCCGCTGGACAGCGTGTCCCACGCGGTCACGTGCACCGTGTAGGTGCCCGGCTGGGCGTACGTGTGGGTTCCGCTGATCGCACCGGAAGCGTCGACGCCGGCGTCGGAAGGCGCCGTGCCGTCGCCCCACTGGACCCGGGCGTGGTAGCCGGTGGCGTCGGCGACGCCGCCGCTCACCGCGCCCAGGCCGGCCGTGAGCTCCTGCCCGGCGGTCGCCGTCAGGTCCTTGCCGGCGGTCAGTGCCAGCGCGGGCGCCGGCGTGCCGTCGTCGGCGACGGCGAACACGTGGATCCGGCCGGCCGAGCCGGGGTCACCGGACTGGGTCGGCAGGGTCACCGAGACGAGCGTCTTGCCCTCCGGGATCTGGTACGGCGCGGTGGCGAACAGGAACGGCTGCGCGCCGTCCCGGCTGGTCCCGAGCAGCCGGTACGCGGTCCGGGCAACGATGATGTTGCCGTAGGACGGCGTGCCGTTGGGGTTCCCGCCGAGCGTCCAGTCGCTCATCTGGATCGGAATCGTGGCGGTGCTGCCGTCGCTGAACTTCGCCGTGCCGGTCGTGCTCTGGTTGCCCTGGGTGCCGGCGCCGATGAACGAGATGCTCTTGGCGTCGGCGGGCAGGTCGAGCGCGATCGTCTTGCCATTGCCGATCGCGTCGTCCGGCTGTCCGGCCGGGGTCGCGGGCAGCGTGAACCGCAGCGCGGTCCCGGGCACCGGCGTCGCCTTGCCCTGGGTCACGCCGCCCGCCGCGAGCGCGGCACGGGAGTAGGCCCAGTTCTTGGCGTCGCAGTTGGCGGCGAGCACACCCTCGTCGCCGATGCAGACGGTGTCGAAGGCGGCGACGAGGCCGTTCTCCGGCACGTAGGCCACATCGACACCGACCGTGGCGGAATCCTGGCTGGTCCCGTCGGTCACCGTCACCGAGGCTTGATAAAAGCCGGGTTTCGCGTACGTGTGAGAGCCGCTGACGCCGTAGACCGCTCGCGAGCTGAGCGCCGTCGTTCCGGCGGTCACCGGCGAGCCGTCGCCCCAGTCCACCGTGGCCTGGTACTCGGTCGCCGTGCCGCCGGTGACCGTGGCCAGCGGCACCGAGACCGCGGCGCCGGCCCGCGCCGGCACGTCGGCCGCGGCGGTCACCGTGACCGCGCCGCCACCGAGCTGGACGTCGCCGCCGGAGAGCAGCTCGATCTCGGCCAGGTTCGCGTTCTCCGCGCCGGTGGTCTTGGTGACCACCAGGCGGAACTGCTGGAAGCGGCCCGGCCGGTCGATCCGGAACGGCCGGGTCTGGTTGCGCCACGCGAAGACCTCGCCCTTGCGGGAGTCCACAGTGGTCCACTTGATCCCGTCCCGGGAGCCCTGCAGCTTCCAGTCGGCCGGATCGCCGGCGTTCGCACCCGAGGTGAGGGTGTAGTACGTCGGCGCCTGCTTGCCACCCCGGTACGCCCAGGTGACCTGCGGCGTGCCGGAGGTGAAGGCCATCTGCGTGACCGACGAGTCGTCGAACAGCTTGGCGGCGTCCTGCCCGCCGGTCGCGGTGGCGGTGCCGAGGCCCGGACCGGTGGTGTCCTGCAACGGCTTCGGCACGTCGTTGCCCTTGGTCAGCGACTCCGGCGCGTCGTTGCGGCCGGTGCCCCACGACGACGGGTTCGGGCCCATCTTGAACTCGATGGTGCCGCCGCAGTCGAGGACCGACGAGTCGATGGAGACCCCGCGCTGGGTCCGGCCGTTGACGGAGACACTCTGCACGTACACGTTCTTGGTGCTGTTGTTCGTGGCCTTGACGACGATGTCGCCGGACTTGCGGTGCACGGTCATCTGGCTGAACTGCGGCGAGCCGATGACCCAGTTCTCCGAGCCGTTCTGCAGCGGGTAGAGGCCCAGCGAGCTGAGGATGTACCAGGCGGACATCTCGCCGTTGTCCTCGTCGCCGAGGTAGCCCTGGCCGATCTCGCTGCCGACGTAGAGCCGCCGCAGGATCTCGCGTACGAGGGCCTGCGTCTTGGCCGGCGCGCCGGCGTAGTCGTACATGTAAGGAATGTGGTGTGAGGGCTGGTTGCTCATGCCGAGCTGGCCCATGCGGACCGCCCGCGCCTCCAGCATCTCGTGGATCGTGCCGTTGTAGCCGCCCGGGTGGTCGGCCTTCTCCGGCGTCGCGAAGAACTCGTCGAGCTTCTTCTGCAGCTCCTTCTGCCCGCCGTAGAGGTTCGCCAGGCCCTGGCCGTCGTGCTGCGCGGTGAACGCGTAGTTCCAGCCGTCGGTCTCGGTGTAGACGCCACCCCAGTCCAGCGGGTTGCCGTCGAGGAAGGTGCCGGCCGCGTCGCGACCCTGGAAGAACTCCGTCTTGGCGTCGAACATGTTGACATAGTTCCGGGCCCGCTCGAGGAAGTACTGCGACTCCTCCTTGAGCTGGTCCCGCCGCGCCTTCGGCGTGTGCGGGTCCTTGGCCAGCGCCGCGCCCATGTTGCCGATGCCGTAGTCGTTGATGAAGCCCTCGAGGGCCCACGACACCGACTCGCCGGTGGAGGTCGGCGTGTAGCCGAGGAACAGCGACGTCTCGATGCCCTTGCGGCCGACGGCGCTGCGGCCGGAGGCCACCGTCGCGTCCTTCACCGCCGCGTCGTACGCCGCGAGCGGGTCGGGGAGCTTGACGCCGTTGAGGTACGCCTCGGCGAGCGCGACGTCCGCGCTGGTGCCGGTCATCAGGTCGGCGTAACCGGGCGACGACCAGCGGGCGATCCAGCCGCCGTCGCGGTACTGCTGGACGAACCCGTCGGCGATCTTGGCCGCGATGTCCGGGTACAGCAGCGAGTACGCCGGCCACACGGTCCGGTAGGTGTCCCAGAACCCGTTGTTGACGTAGATCTGGCCGTCGACGAGCTTCGCGCCGGTGGTGGTCGGGGTGGACGCGCCGGTCGCCGGCGACACCGGGCTCGCGTACTGCCAGTGCGGCGCCTTGGCGGTGCCGGTGTTCTCCGACTGCGAGTTCGGGTACAGGTTCAGCCGGTACAGGTTCGAGTAGAGGCTGACCAGCTGCGTCTCGGTCGCGCCCTTCACCTCGATCCGGCCCAGCCGGTCCTTCCAGGCCGCGGTCGCGGCGGCGTGGACCTGATCGAGGCTCTTGCCGGTGACCTCGAGATCCAGGTTCTTCTTCGCCTGGTCGAGCGAGATGAACGACGTGGCGAAGCGCAGCGTGACCGCCGGGCCGCCCGCCAGATCGAAGGTGGCACTCCCGGCGGCCGTCGCCGTCGGCGCCCGGTCGAACGTGCCGGCGTAGAACATCCGGCTACGGCCGGCGGACAGACCGCTGCCGTTGTCGACCCAGCCCGTGAGGGTCCCGTCCGTGCCGATGGTGAACGTGCCGTTCCAGAAGACGAGGCTACCGGTGGCGGTATTTGCCGGATACGTGAACTGCATGACGCCGCCGTGGTCGGTCGGCGACATCTGCGCGGTCAGGCCGCTCTGGGTCTTGACGCTGTAGAAGTCGGGCCGGGCGATCTCGTCGTCGTGGCTGAACGGGAGCGCGCGGGTGCTCGGCTGACCGGTGAGGTTGCCACCGGCCGCGACCGGCATGACCGACATCTGGTTGCGGTCGCCCATCCACGGGCTGGGCTCGTGTGAGATCGCGAGGCCCTGCAGCATCGTCAGGTTGGCGGCGCTGTTGTCCCGCTGGTACACGTACTCCCACGAGTCCGATGTGGCGTTGGTGACCGGCGTCAGGAAGTTGAAGCCGTTCGGCACCGCCGAGATCGGCAGGTTGTTGCCGCGCGAGAAGCCGCCGGACGCGTTGGTGCCGCGGCGCGTGTCGACGTAGTTGGTCAGCGCGGAACCGTCGATCGGCGCCGGCGAGCCCACGACGGCGAGGTCGTCGATCCAGCCCTGGAAGCGGGTGGCGGCGGTGGCGCCGGGGTTGTCGTAGGCGAGCAGGATGCGGTCGATCGTCTTGCCGTTGGCGACCGCGCCGAGATCCGACTGCACCGCGTTCCACTCGTCGGCGAACAGCGTCTTCGACCCGCCCTGGCCGGCGCCGGTGAGCGCGTTGCCGTGCTGGTCGACCGGGGACCGCTTGCTGAGGTAGCTGCCGTCGGTGAAGTGCAGGTCGATGGCCGCGTACGTGGACGGGTACTGCAGGTTCTCCCCGGTGAGCTCGGGGAAGATCTTGTAGGTCAGCCGGGACTTCGGGCCGACCGGGATGCTGACGTCGAACAGCTTATTGGTCGCGTACGAGCGGCCGTCGGTCTGGGCGCCGCCCGCGTACCGCAGCGAGGCCACGCCGGTGAACCCGGCGTTGGGCTTCTGGTTGGAACCGCGGTTGGGGCCGGTGCCGGCCACGCTGATCATCGGGGTGGCGGGCGGCAGGACGTTCGAGCCGTCGCTGATGTCCCAGTCCGCGAGCTGGACGATCGAGTCGCCGGAGTTCGCGGTGATGTTCAGCCGGTAATACGCGTACGCGGTGGTGTTGGTGAAGCTGTAGACGTTGGTCGCGAAGCGACCGGCGTAGGTCTGGCCGGTCCGGGTGTCCAGATCGGTCCACGCCGAGCCGTCGTTCGACCCCTGCAGGGTGAAGTCCTTGGGGTCCCGGGTGGCGGCATCGTTCGCCGAGGTAAGCGAGTACTTCGCGACGGCCACGGGCGCGGCCAGCTGGTAGGTGACCCAGCCGGTCCGGCTGAAGGCCAGCCACTTGGTCGACGAGTCGCTGTCCTTGAGCTTGACGGCGGTCTCGCCGGGAGCGTTCTCCGCGCTCGCCGTCACCGCGGTGACCTGCTTGAGCAGGCTGCCCGGCAGGGCGGCGCTGGCCGACCCGGTCAGGTTGCCCTGCACCGGCTTGCCGTCCGCGCCGACCTCGGTGGTGGTCGCGGCGGGCTGCGGGTCGGTGGTCTCGAATGAGGAGCCGAAGCTGCCGGGCGTGACCGCGGCGTTCGCCGCGGTCGGTGCGGCCAGCAGCCCGATCGGCATCAGGAGGACGAGTGAGGCAGCGAGGGGGCCGCCGATCAACTTCATGCACAACTCCAGGGGAGAGGTCCAGAGATCGTCAGCCTCGCCCCCGCTGACAACGTTGTCAAGAATCTTTTCGGCCGTGGTGATCAACACAGTTATTCGCCGATTGGCGGTGCAACATCGGGGTATGCCAGGCGCTTCGTAAGGAAATGCCCGACAAGCCGGTTTGGTCTCGGCGGCTAGCCTGGCCGCCGTGCCTTTTCGCAAACGCTTCCGTGAGCGCCATCCGCTGACAAATCTGAGCTCCCTGCTGATGTGCGGGTTGCTCGCCGGATTGGTGCTCGCCGCCGCCTCGTTCCCGGCGGCGGCGCTGTCGGGGCTGGCGGCCAAGGCGGGCGCCGAGGGCTTCGCCGAGCTGCCCAGCGAGCTCAAGCAGCAGACCTCGCCACAGATGAGCCGGGTCTACGCGTCCGACGGCAAGACGCAGATCGCCGTGATGTACGACGAGTACCGCAGCGACGTGCCGCTGAAGGACATCTCGGTCAACATGCAGAACGCGATCGTCGCGGCCGAGGACCACAAGTTCTACGAGCACAACGGCGTCGACTTCAAGGGCCTGGCCCGGGCGTTCGTGAACAATCAGAACGGCGGGGACCAGCAGGGCGCGTCCACCCTGACCATGCAGGTGGTGCGCATGTCGCTGTCGTACTCGGCGACCAGCCCGGCCGAGGTCGTGGCCGCGACCGCCAAGACGACCGAGCGCAAGCTCGCCGAGATCAAGTACGCGATGGAGCTCGAGAAGCAGCTCACCAAGCAGCAGATCCTCGAGCGCTACCTGAACATCGCGCCGTTCGGCAACCGCGCCTACGGCATCTACGCCGCCAGCCAGGTCTACTTCGGCAAGAAGCCCAAGGATCTGGACGTCGCGGAGGCGGCGCTGCTGGCCGGCATGGTAAAGGGCACCTCGCTGTACGACCCGACCACCAAGGACGGCTATCCGCTGGCCAAGGAGCGCCGCGACTACGTCGTCAACGACATGCTGTCGCTCGGCTACATCAAGGCGGACCAGGCGGCCACGGCCAAAACCGAGGCGGTGCCGCACACGACCAGGTCGGTCGGCAACGGCTGCACCGCCGTGTCCCGCAACGAGTGGGGCTTCTTCTGCGACTACTTCCAGCGGTGGTGGATGAGCCAGCCGGCGTTCGGGGCCAACGAGTACGAGCGGGAGCGCCGCCTCCGCAGCGGCGGCTACAAGATCGTCACCACCCTCGACGTCCAGGCGCAGAAGGACGCCCGCAAGCGCGTCCTCCAGCAGCGCAAGGACGACTCGGTGAACGCGCTGCTGCTGGCGGCCGTGCAGCCGGGCACGGGCAAGGTGCTGGCGCTCGCCGCCAACCGCAAGTTCAAGCTGCCGACCGCGGCGAACCCGAACCCGCTCTCCTCCGATCCGGCGAAGCGGAAAGCCGGCGCGCGGGCCACCTACCCGAACACCACCAACCCGATCGTCACCGGCGGCGGGGACATCCACGGCTACCAGGCCGGCTCGGTGTTCAAGATGTTCACCATGGTCGCGGGCCTGGAGAACGGTTTCGGGCTGGACTACTCGATCACCACCACGCCCCGGTACGTCTCGCCGCTCTACCTCGACTCCGCGGCGCCGGCGGCGTGCGGCGGCCACTACTGCCCGTCCAACTCCAGCGACAAGGAGAAGGGCCCGTACAACATGTGGACGGGCTTCGGGGCGTCGGTCAACACGTACTTCGTGCCGCTGCAGGAGAGGATCGGCGCGGAGAAGGTCGTGGACGTGGCCAAGCGCTTCGGCGTCCAGTTCCGCGAGTCCAACGACAACGACCTGGCCACCAAGTCCGCCCACGACTGGGGCTCGTTCACGCTCGGCGTCTCCGCGTCGACACCGCTGGACATCGCCAACGCGTACGCGACGCTGGCCGCCGACGGCAAGTACTGCCAGCCCACGCCGATCCAGCAGATCACCACCCACACCGGCGAGAAGCTGAAGAACGGGCAGCCCAGCTGCAAGCAGGCGACCACGCCCGAGGTGGCCCGCAAGACGATCGACGCGGCCCGCTGCCCGGTCGGCGACCAGGCGCAGCTCGGCAGCTGCGGCGGCACCGGCACGGCCAAGGGCGCGCGCGGGGCGGTCGGGCATCCGATCTTCGGCAAGACCGGCACCACCGACGCCGAGAAGACCGCGTCGCTGGTGGTGGGCACGACCTCGATCGTCGTGGCCGGCTACATGGTCAACCCCGACTGGCAGGCCCACAAGGACCAGATGAAGCACGACGTGATCAACCCGGCGGTGTGGAACACGGTCGCCGACTACATGGACGGCAAGCCGTCCGAGCAGTTCAAAACCCCTTAGCCCGGGTACGACGGGCCGGGTGGACCGCACACGGATGCTCTTCGACGGGTGGATCGCGGGCCTCGGCACGTCGAGCGGGACCCGGCTGGTGCTCGGGCACTGGCCGGGCTCCCCGTTCGGGCCCGTCACCGACGTCATGGTCGAGCGGGCCGACGGTCACCGCATGCTGCTGGCGCCCACCGCGGAGCTCGGGCGATTCGTCGCCGGCACATACTCGTTCGACGAGGTCCGGACCGTCCCGATCGCGGTGCAGCGGTCCGGCACGGCGTGGGCGGTCACGGCCGGCCCGCTGGAACTGAGGTTCACCACCGGCGGCCGCGGCCGGCTGGGCCTGCTGCTGCGCTCGGTGCCACCGCCGCTGGCGCGGCAGCTGCCGTGGGTCCGGTGCATCGACCTGCCCGCACGACTCCTCCGGGGCGTGCGCACCTACGGCAGCGCCGGCAACGGCCGCCGGGAGTGGTACGCCGCGCAGGACCTGCATCGCGTCACCACGGCCCGCTGTGTGCTGGACGGCGTGGATCTCGGCCACCTCACCGACGTCGACCCACCGGTACGGTTCGGTTTCGGCTCGACACCCCGCTCCCCTGCCCTGGTGCGGGTCACCACCACGGTGGAGCTTCCCGAGGCTGCCTAACCGGAGGCGGCGGACTGCTGCGCCTGCCAGATGGCTATCTGGACGCCGACGACGCAGATCTGCACCGGCAGCGGCATGCCGGGAAGGTCCGCCTCGATGGCGCCCGACCAGGCGCTGGTGCGGCGCAGCGAGCCGACCTTGGCCCCGTCGGCCAGCAGCTCCTGCTGGTTGCCCCAGAACGAGGCGCGGCGGAACTCGTACGTGCGGCCGCCCGCCTGCACGGTCCATTGCTTGCGGCCGGCCTTCTCGATCAGCGCGACCTCGTTGCCCATCTCGTCGAGCATCCGGTACTTGGTGCCCCAGCCGTTGGCCCGCACCTGGAACCGCCGGCCGTCGACCTCGAAGTCCCCGCCGGTCCGCCACCACGACGGATCCCACACGGCGACCGGCCGCCCGTCGGCGGCCAGCCGGTAGCGGCCGCGCCACATGCTCATTCGCTCGGCGGTCAACATGCTTCCGAGGCTATCCACGCCCCGCCAGTACTGTCGGCGCATGGCCCCCTACGCCCGTCTTTCCCCGGCGGATCGGCATTTGTCGGACGCCGACCCGGTCATGCGGATGCTGATCCGGAAATGGGGGCCGCTGGATTCACCCCACGCGAACGGCGACCGGTTCGGCGCGTTGATCCTGGCGATCGTCAGCCAGCAGTTCTCCACGGCCGCGGCCCGCCGCATGTACGAGCGGATCACCGGCCGGTTCGACGGGCGGGTCCCCACGGCCGAGGAGCTGCTCGCCGTCGATCTCGACGCGCTCCGCGTCACGGCCGGCCTGTCGCACGCGAAGACCCGCGCCCTGCGCTCGCTGGCCGAGCACGTCGCGGCGGGCACGCTGGAGCTCGACCGCCTGCCGGAGCTGCCCGACGACGAAGTGCGGCGGCAGCTGACCGCGGTCGCCGGCATCGGTGACTGGACGGCCGGCGTGTTTCTGGTGTTCAACCTGCACCGGCCGGACGTCCTGGTCGCCGGCGACCTCGCGATCCGCAAGGCGGTGCAGGCCGCGTACGGGCTCGCCGCGCCACCCGACGCGGCGGCGGTGACCCGGCTCGGGGAGCCGTGGCGGCCGTACCGGAGCCGCGCCTGCCTGTACCTGTGGCGGAGCCTGGAAACCGTACCCGTCTGACCCGTTGATGTCGATCAATAGGTTTGCCAGGCTGGCTCGGTGAAGAACAACCTCAGACGTACCCTCGCCGGGGCCGCGGCGCTGGCCGTCGGCATCACGCCGGCCGCGATCAGCGCCGCACCGGCGACGGCGGCACCACACACCACGCGGACGGCGGACACCACCGCCGCTCCGGGAGACTACGACGCGCGGCGGGATCCCGCGGTCATCGGCACGCTCCGCAGCAACCTGGCGAAGGCGCCGGCCTCGGCCGTCGACATGCGCTCCGAGCTCGGCGATCAGGGGATCGTCGATCTGGACCGGCTGACCGGCACGCCGCGGCAGGTGGCCCGGCTGGACGGCTTCCTCACCGGGCCGTCGCGGAAGCCGGCCGTGCGGGTCGCCCAGGACTACCTCAAGACCCACGCCGACCTGTTCGGCGTGGACCCCGCGACGCTGAAGCTGCGCCGCGACTACGTGGACATCGAGGGCACCCACCACCTGAGCTTCCTGCAGCAGGTCGGCGACGTGCCGGTGTTCGGCAACGGCATCCGGGCCGACGTGGCCCGCAACGGCGCGCTCATCCAGATGACCGGCTCGCCCGTCCGGCAGATGCCCGACGAGCTGGGCGGCGCCCGGCTGACCGCGGGCCAGGCGCTGGACACCGCCCGCCGGGATGCCCGGGAGACCCGGTCCACCACCAGCGACAAGGCCCACCTGGTCGCCTTCCCGACCGTGGCCGGCCTGCGGCTGGGCTATCAGACGCTCACCATGCAGGCCGGGTACCTGCACGTCATCGACGCCGAGAACGGCCGCGTCCTCTACCGGCAGAGCCTCACCGACAACGACGCCGGTCCCGACGCGCTGGTGTGGGACAACTACCCCGGCGCCCCGGCCGGCGGCAAGCAGCGGCGGGTGTCGCTGAGCCGGTGGATGTCCCCGAACGCGACCAACCTCACCGGCAACTCCACGCACGTCTTCTCCGACCTCAACGACAACAACGTCGCCGACGCCGGCGAGGAGGTCGGGCCGAGCTCGCCGGGTCACTTCCGGTATCCGTTGAAGCAGTTCAGCGGCGAGCTGTGCTCGGCTCAGTTCCAGTGCACGTGGGACCCGTTCGTGGCGTACTCGTGGAACGACAACCGCGAGATGGACGCCACCCAGCTGCTGTACTTCAACTCGGTCTTCCACGACCACCTGCTGGCCGCGCCGATCGGCTTCACCCGCGCCGCCGGCAACTTCGAGACCCGCGACGGCGACCCGGTGCAGGCCAACGACCTGGACGGGGCGAACACCGACAACGGCTTCCCGGACGGCGACCACGTCGACAACGCCAACATGTCCACCCCGCCCGACGGGACGTCGCCGACGATGCAGATGTACCTGCAGCCGGCCCCGAACACGCCGGCGTCGGAGGACCCGTACGTGCCGTCCGACGTCGGCAACGAGGCGTCGTCGGTCTACCACGAGTACACCCACGGGCTGTCCAACCGGCTCGTGGTCGACGCGGCCGGGGTGTCCACGCTCAACGGTCCGCAGTCGGGCGCGATGGGCGAGGCGTGGAGCGACTGGTACGCCTACGACTACCTGCAGAAGGAAGGGCTGGAGCGGGACACTCGCGCGCCGGGCGAGCTGGTGATCTTCGAGTACACCACGGCCGGGGCGAACACCATCCGCACCGAGCCGCTGGACTGCACGGTCGGCGCGCCGGCGACGGTCTGCCCGGGCACCCCGACCGCGGGGCCGGGCGGCTACACGTACGGCGACTTCGGCCACATCTCGCGGCGCGGTCCCGAGGTGCACGCCGACGGTGAGATCTGGGCGCAGACGCTGTGGGACCTGCGCACCAAGCTCGGCTACCGGCTCTCCGAGTCGCTCGTGACCCGGGCGATGGAACTCTCCCCCGCCGACCCGTCGTACCTGGACATGCGCAACTCGATCCTGATGGCCGACCTGGTCGTGGCCGGTGGCCGGCACCAGCGCGACATCTGGAAGGTTTTCGCGAACCGTGGCATGGGCTTCTTCGCCGCCGCGGTGGACGGCTCGGACACCGCGCCGATCGAGGACTTCTCGCTGCCGCCGTCGCCGCACTCGGCCAAGAGCTCGATCAGCGGCACGGTCATCGACCAGGGCAGCGGACGGCCGGCGTCCGGGGTCTCGGTCACGTTCGGCGGGCACAGCTCCGGGTTCGCGGGCTCCTACGCCGCGGTCACCGACGCCGCCGGGCGGTACCGGATCAAGAACATCTTCGTCGGCACGTACCCGAAGGTGGCGGCCGGCGGCGCCGGATTCGAGCGCCAGGTCAAGACGGTCACGGTGACCAGGCAACCGGCCACCGTCGACTGGACCGTCCGCCGCGACTGGGCGGCGTCCCAGGGCGGCGCCACGGTGGCCGACTTCAACGGCGACGACTACAGCGGCTTCGGCTGCGGCCCGGGGCAGACGATCGACATGTCCCAGGGCAGCGGGTGGAGCAGCGACGCGGTCATCACCGGCGGCACGGCGATCGAGCCGCGGTTCGTCACCATCCAGCTGCCGTCGGCGGTCGACCTGACGTCGATCGAGATCAACCCGACCGGCAACTGCGGTGACGACCCGAGCTCGTCCACCGGCGACTACCGGGTGGAGACGTCCGCGGACGGCGCCGCCTGGACGGTGGCGGCGACCGGGCACTTCGGCCCGGCCAACCGCGACAAGATGAACGCGGTGACGCTGTCCGCCGGTACGGCCGGCGTGCGGTTCGTGCGCTACACGATGCTCGGCACGCAGGTCGCCGACGAGGGTGGCGCCTGCCCGAGCCAGGCCAGCGGCTGCTCGTTCGTCGACACCGTCGAGGTGGGCGTCTACGGCGCTGCTGCCTGACCGCCGAGGACCTCGCCGTCGCTCGACGCGGCGGCGAGGTCCCCCGTCCGGCCCGTGGTGCCCCGCGCCACGGCCACGGGGCCGACCACGGACTCCCAAAGGCTCGGCGCACCGGCACGGCAGGCGATCGTGATCCCAGGCGTACCGCCGGATGCGGCCGGCGGCCTGAGGGGGACGATCATGAACCTGCTGGGCAACTGGTGCGGCGCGCGCACGTCGCGCTCGCCCGCGGCCGCGCCCGGCCGGTGCACCCGGCCGCGCACCGACGCCTGGTGCGGGCGTTCCTGGCCGCGGCACAGACCGGCGACCTGGGCGAGCTGGAGAACCTGCTGGCCGCGAGCGTCACCTGCGCGCCGTCGGTGGCGTGACGGTCGTGCCGGTGCGCCCGGCCAGCACGCCGGCGGCGTCGGTGAGCGCGCCGACCGCCGCCGGCCGACCGGTGGTCTGGGCGAACCACGCGCACGCTTCCGCCTTCGGGCCCATCGAGCCGTCGGGGAACGGCATCTCCGCCAGCGCGTCCGCGTCGATGACCCGGATCGGCTCGGCCTCCGGCGTGCCGTACCCGCGGATGATCGCCGGTACGTCGGTAAGCACCAGCAGCCGGTCCGCGCCCAGCGTCAGGGCCAGGCGCGCGGCGGTCATGTCCTTGTCCACCACGGCCTCCACGCCGGTCAGCCGGCCGATGTCGTCCTCGGCCACCGGCACCCCTCCCCCGCCGCCGCACACCACGACCACGTCGCGGTCGACGAGGGCTCGGATCGTCTCCTCCTCGACGATCCGCAGCGGCTCGGGCGACGGCACGACCTGCCGCCACCGCTCTCCGTCGGGCGCCACGATCCAGCCGAGCCTCTTGGCGGCCTCCTCGGCCTGCTCGCGGGAGTAGCCGGGGCCGATGAACTTGGTGGGCGCCGCGAAGGCGTCGTCGCCGGGGTCGACGACGGTCTGGGTCACCAGCGCCACCGCGGGCTTGTCCACCCCCGCGTTGGCCAGCTCCCGCACCAGCAGGTATCCGATCATGCCCTGGGTCTGGGCGCCGAGCATGTCCAGCGGGTACGGCCGGCTCAGCGCCGGGTCGGCGGCGCTCTCCCGGGCGAGCAGGCCGATCTGCGGCCCGTTGCCGTGGCAGAGGATCAGTTGATGGTCGGCCGCCAGCGGCGCGAGGGACAGCGCGGCACGGCGTACGTGCTCGCGCTGCACCTCGGCGTCGGGCTTGTCGCGGCGTTCCAGCAGGGCGTTGCCGCCGAGGGCGATGACGAGGCGCACGGCTCAGCCCTCCAGCGCCCGGACGAGCACGGCCTTGATGGTGTGCATCCGGTTCTCCGCCTGGTCGAAGACGATCGACCGCTTCGACTCGAAGACCTCTTCGGTGACCTCGGCGCAGTCGATGCCGAACTGCTCGTGCAGGCGCGCGCCGATGGCGGTCCCGCGGTTGTGGATCGCCGGCAGGCAGTGCATGAACCGCACGCCCGACCGGTCGCCGGCCGCCAGCACGTCCTCGGTCACCCGGTACGGCAGCAGCGCCGGCACCCGCTCGGCCCAGGCGTCGTCGGGCTCACCCATGCTGACCCACACGTCGGTGTAGACGAAGTCGGCGCCGCGCACCGCCTCGCCGAGGGAGTCGGTGACCAGCAGGCGCGCGCCGCTGGACCGGGCGGCGTCCTCGGCCGCGGCGACGACGTCCGGCGGCGGCTGCAGGCCCGCGGGCGCCGCGATGCGGACGTCCATGCCGAGCAGGGCGCCGGTGACCAGCAGCGACCGGGCGACGTTGTCACGGCCGTCACCGGTGAAGCAGAGCGCGATGTCCTCGACGGCGCCGTCGTAGTGCTCGGTCATGGTCAGGATGTCGGCGAGGCTCTGGGTCGGGTGCCACTGATCGGTGAGCGCGTTCCAGACCGGAACGCCGGCGTGCCGGGCGAACTGCTCCACGGTGTCCTGGGCGTAGCCGCGGAAGGCGATGCCGTCGTACAGGCGGCCCAGCACCCGGGCGGTATCGGCGACGGACTCCTCGCGCCCGAGATGCGAGCCCTCGGGCCCCAGGTACGTCGTGTGCCCGCCCTGGTCGGCCACGGCGACCTCGAACGCGCAGCGGGTCCGGGTCGAGTTCTTCTCGAACACCAGCGCGATGTTCCGGCCACCCAGCCGGGCAACCTCGCTGCCGCGCTCCTTGTCGCGCTTGAGCTGGGCGGCCAGCGCCAGCAGGTCGAGGAACCGCGGCTTATCCAGGTCCAGATCCCGCAGGAGGTTCATCGGGTCTCCTTCTGCTCGGCGAGCGGGTGGCGGCGTACCGGGCAGCTCATGCACCGGGCGCCGCCACGGCCCCGGCCCAGCTCGCTCCCGTCGAGCGTGATGACGTCGATGCCGTGCCGGCGCAGCAGCGTGTTGGTGACGACGTTGCGGTCGTAGCCCATGACCACGCCGGGTGCCACGGCCAGGTAGTTGTCGGCGTCGTCCCACTGCTCCCGCTGCGCGCTTCTGCGGTCCGCGTCGGCCATCAGCAGCTTGACCGGGCCGGCGTCGAGCGCCTGCTCCAGCGCGGCCGGCAGGCCGGTGCTCGGCTCCACCGCGAGCTCGCCCGGAGCGTCACCGGGGGTCAGCCGCCAGCACCGGACCTCGTCCCAGTCGAGGTAGGGGTAGGCCACGAAGGTGCCGAAGTCGATCATGGTCAGCACGGTGTCCAGGTGCATTGCGGACCGCGCCTTGGGCAGCTCGACCGCGAGGACCAGGTGGGCCTGCCCGGCGTCGAACAGCCGCCGGGCCAGCGCCTCCACGCCCATCGGGGTGGTGCGCTCGCCCATGCCGGCGAGGACCACTTCCGGGGGCGATCACGTGGAGGTCGCCGCCCTCCAGTGTGGCCGGCGCGTGGTCGGCGTCGTCACCGCCGTAGTGCACGGTGAAGTCCGCGTCCCGGAACAGCGGATGGTAGCCGTACACGGTGCGGGTGTTTATCGATTCGCGGCGGCGGGCCGCCTTGGCCATCGGGTTGACGGTGACCCCGGATCCGACCCACGCGGCATTGTCGCGCTGGAAGAGCGTGTTCGGCAGCGGCGCCAGCACGAAGTCGTCGATGTCCAGGGCCTGCCAGGTGAGGCTGGGCCGGGTCAGCGGGGACAGGTCGGACTTGGTGACCCCGCCGACGAGGTATTCGGCCAGCTCCGCCGGGCCGGCGTCGTCGAACAGGGCCCGGACCTCGCGGGCGAGACCGGCGCCGAGGCGCTCGGCGGTGACCGTGCGATCGAGGGCGAACGCCCGGCCCTCCGGCGTGGACAGCGCCCCGGCGAGCTCGCCGAACAGGTGGACGGTGACGTCCTGGTCGCGCAGCGCCTGCACGAACGCGTCGTGCTCGGCGCGGGCGCGGCTCGGCCACAGCACGTCGTCGAAGAGGAGGCCGGCGACGTTGGCGGGGGTGAGCCGATCGAGCTCACGGCCGGGGCGGTGCACGATCACCTCGGTCAGCGCGCCGATCTCGGAGTCGATGCCGACGGTCAGGTTCCTCATTTGTGTCATCGCGGTTCTCCGACCTTGAGCCAGATGTAGACGGGCAGGCCCAGCAGCAGGCAGAACAACCCGTAGTAGGCGGCCTGGTATCCGCTGCCGGCCAGCGCCCAGAAGCCGAACAGCAGGGCGACGCCCGCGACGACGAGGTCGCGCGCCAGGTGCGCGGGGCGGGGGCGGCGGCCCCCGGTCAGCAGCCAGTACAGCTGGGCGGCAGCCGAGAACAGGTACGGGATGACCGCGGTCAGCACCGACAGCAGCACCACGGTGGTGAACACCCGGGCGAAGCTGGTGTAGCTCACCACCGTCAGCGCCGAGGCCAGCAGCGTCCCGATGACGATGCCGTACGCCGGAACGCCGCGCCGGCTGTCCCGCGCGAACCGGGCCGGGAAGAGCCGGTTGCGGGCGGCCGCCTGCGGCATCTCGCCGACGACGAGCGTCCAGCCCACGAGCGCGCCGAACCCGGAGACAACCGCCGCGACCGCCACCGTGTCGCCGGCCCACTCGCCGCCGAAGATGGCGTTGGCCGAGTCGGTGAACGGCGCGGTCGAGGCGATCAGCGCGTCCTGGCTGACGGTGCCGAACACCGCGACGGTGCCGAGAATGTAGACGACGGCGCAGGCCAGGGTGCCGATGACCGTCGCGCGGCCGACGTTGCGCCGCGGGTCGACGACCCGGCCGGCCGCCACCGAGGCGGTCTCGATCCCGATGTACGCGAACAGCGCGATGGCCGCCGCGGCGCTGATGGCCCCGAGCACAGAGCCGCCGCTCGCGTTGAACTCGCCGAAGTTGGCGGACTTGACGAACAGCAGGCCCACCGTCGCCATGAACAGCAGCGGCACGAACTTCAGCACCGTGCTGACCACCTGCACCGCCGCGAGGCTGCGAATGCCGGCCAGGTTGACCGCGGCCGGCAGCCACAGCCCGGCGAGCGCGATCACGATCGACCACACCTTGGCGTGCGAGGTGTTCCAGAACACCTCGACGTAACCCACCCAGGCCACCACGATGGCCGCGTTGCCGGCCCAGGCGGTGATCCAGTAGCTCCAGGCGTTGAGGAAGCCGGCGAAGTCGCCGAAGGCCTCCCGGGCGTACAGGTACGGGCCGCCGGACCCGGGGATCCGCCGGTTGAGCGAGCTGAACGTCAGGGCCAGCGCGATCGCGCCGACCGTCACCAGCCCGAACGCGACCAGCGAGACAGGACCGAAGCCGGCCAGGGCCGACGGCAGGGCGAACACGCCGGTGCCGATGACCGAGCCGACCACCAGCGCGGTGGCGGCCGGCAACCCGAGGCGTCTTTGCCCGGGTTGCCGGCCCGGCGGTGAGTCGTCGTCCGATCGGCGCGGCACGTCGCGGACCACTGTGGTGCTCATGGCGTCCTCCTCATCGTGATCTCGATGAGGAAGACCGGGCACCACAGCGGCTTTGTGACAGCGGCTTTGTGACAGCGTCAGCCGGCCGCGTCACCGCCCGCCGTACGGGCGAACGTGGCCACCGCGGCGGTGCGCGGCGGGATGGACGAGGTGTCCTGGGCGAACTTGGCCACCGCCGTCGCGACCGCGTCGGCGTTGGTGTCGAGCGCGAACGTGTTGATGTTGCCGATCAACTGGTGCGGGTAGGCCCGGCGGAGCTGGGCGTAGAGCGCGGCGTCGGCGCCGTCGCGCTCGGGCGTCAGGCTGTCGCAGTGCTCGTGGTAGCAGGGGTCGAACTGCTCGCCGGCGACGCCGCCCCAGAGCGCGACGTCGGCCTCGGTCTTCTCCACCTCGGCGCCGGTGAACAGGCCGCCGGCCGGGATGCCGCCCGCGATGAAGGGGCCGTAGTCGGAGCGGCCGGTGAAGTCCGCCGCCGAGGTGGCCTGGTGCCGGGCGGCGAAGAAGTCCTGGAAGACCGCCTCGATCTGGGCCGAGCCCGCCGGTCCGGGGCCGGCGCCGGTGGCGGCCGAGTCGTCGCCGTCGTACACGCCGAACGTGTAGTTGGGCGAGCCGATCATGTCGAAGTTGAGGTAGAGCGCGATCTTCGCCCGTTCCTGCTCGGTCAGGCTGTTCACGTAGAACGTCGAGCCGACCAGGTTGGCCTCCTCGGCGCCCCACCAGGCGAACCGGAGCTTGTTCTTGGTCTTCTGCTTGCTCATCTGCAGCGCGACCTCGAGGATGCCGGCGCTGCCCGTGCCGTTGTCGTTGATGCCCGGCCCGGCCGGCACCGAGTCCAGGTGGGCGCCGGTCATGACGACCTCGTCCGGGTCGCCGTAGCGGGACTCGGCGATGACGTTCTCGGTCTGGCGCACCTCGGCCACGGTCTCGGTCGTGATCGTCACGGTGAGATCCGCGGTGCCCGCGAAGGCGACGCCCTGCGGGTACGAGACCGAGATGGCGGGGATGCCGACCGGATTGCCCAGGGTGCCGAAGAAGAGATCCTGACGGTCCGGTCCGGTGGTGTTGCCCTGGTTCATGATGATGACGCCGGTCGCGCCGGCGGCCTCGGCGTTGGTCGCCTTCTGCCCGAACGGGCAGGTGCCGCGCTGGACCAGGGCGATGTTGCCGGCCACGCCGGCGAAATCGGCCGCCTCGCAGCCCGAGCTGCTCGTGTTCGGGGTGGTCAGCTGCAGGTCCACCGGAACGACGCGGCCGGTCGCCGTGCCGTTGCCGGAGCAGTCGAGCACGTCGTAGTCGACCTGGTCGACGTAGGTGGTCGGGGTGGGCGTGTTCTGAGCGAACGACGACCCGGTGTCCGAGCAGAAGTTGAACGGGAACGGCTGCCGGGTGACGCGGTACCCGGCGCCCTTCAACAGCGCCGCGACATAGTCGGCGCTGCGCCCGAACCCGGGCGTCCCGGAGGCCCGGGTGTCGCCGTTGAGCTTGGCGATCACCTGGAACGCCAGCAGATGACGCATCACCCCGGCGAGGGTGACCGCCTTGGCCGGATCCTTGCCGGACGAGGCTTGTGCGGGGCCGGCGGCCGCGAGGCCACCTATCAGAACGGCCACCACGGCCGCGGCGCCAAGACGTTTTCGTGAGAACCGAGACACCACGATGTGTCCTTCCTATCTCGAGCGTCGGCTTTGATTACTCAGCAAAGTAGATCAATCACCGTCCGTAGGGAACCCCATCGCGGTCCATGTAGGACGTATGATCGCCCAGGTGAACCTGCACACGGATCGTCCGCACCCGGCCCGGGTGTACGACTACCTGCTCGGCGGCAAGGACAACTTCGCCGCCGACCGCGAGGCGGCCCAGAAGGGCCTGCAGGCCAACCCGGACAGCCGGATCCCGCCCCGGGAGAACAGGTTGTTCCTGCGCCGGGCGGTCCGGTTCCTGGCCGAGCAGGGCATCGACCAGTTCCTCGACATCGGCACCGGGATCCCGAGCCCGCCGAACGTCCACCACGTCGCCCAGGGGATCAACCCCGCGGCCCGCATCGTCTACGTGGACAACGACCCGATCGTGCTGGCGCACGCCCGGGCCCTGCTGACCAGCGATCCCCAGGGCCGGACCGACTACATCGACGCGGACCTGCGCGACGTCGACTCGATCCTCGGCTCGCCGGTGCTGCGCGACACCCTCGACCTGAACCGCCCGGTCGGCCTGCTGCTCATCGCCATCCTGCACTTCATCGGCGACGACGACGATCCGCGCGCCATCGTCGAGCGGCTCCTGGCGGCGCTGCCGTCCGGCAGCTATCTGGCGATGTCCCACCTGACCGGCGACTTCCGGCCGGAGGCGTGGGGGAAGATCGCCGAGGTCTACCGCAAGCAGGGCGTCACGATGCAGGTCCGCCCCCGGCCGGAGATCGAGCGTTTCTTCGACGGGCTCGAGCTGGTCGACCCGGGCGTGCGGATCCTGCCCTCATGGCGGCCCGACCTGGGCGAGCCCACCGATCCGCAGCCGTCGGAGGCGCAGGTCTCGGTCTACGGAGCGGTGGCCCGCAAGCCCTGAGGGCTTAATAATTAAGAGTGTTGACAGTTTGTTGCCGCATCCATCAAGCTCGATGAAATGATGTCGAGCTGAAGGAGATGCGATGAGGCATTCGCACCGCTGGGTGGCGCTGGCCGTGGGCGCCTTGACCATCGCGGCGGGAATAGTGACGTCGCCCGCCTTCGCCGCCGCCCCCGCGGGCGCGGTGGTGATGGTGGCCTGTTCCGCCCCGGCGTGGGCCGAGGGCACCAGCTACGCCGCGGGGGCTCAGGTCACCTACAACGGGCGGCTCTACCGGGCGCGCGTCGCGCACACCCCGCCGGTCGGCGCCGGGTGGAACCCGGTCGCGGCGGCGTCGCTCTGGGAGGATCTCGGCGCCTGCGACGGACCCACCACCCCGCCCACCACTCCCCCGACCACGCCGCCCACCACCCCGCCGCCCACCACCGGCGGACTGGCACACGCCCCGTACGTCGACATGGGCGCTTGGCCGACGCCGAGCCTGCCCACCATGGTGAGCAGCGGCAACCTCAAGAACGTCACGCTGGCGTTCATCACCGCGTCCGCCTGCAAGGCGATGTGGTTCAACGCGTACGACCCGCGCCAGGGCTGGGCCCGTGATCAGATCGACGCCGTGCGCGCCCGCGGCGGCGACGTGAAGATCTCGTTCGGCGGGGCGACGGGCATCGAGCTGGCGCAGGCGTGCACCAGCGTGAGCGCGCTGCAGGCCGAGTACCAGGCCGTGGTCAGCGCCTACAACCTGAAGTTCATCGACCTCGACATCGAGGGCAGCGCGACCGCGGACCCCGCCTCGGTGGCGCGGCGGTCCCAGGCACTCGCCGCCCTGCAGCGGGCCAACCCGGGGCTGCGGGTCTCGTTCACGCTGCCGGTGCTGCCCGAGGGCCTGACCGCCGACGGGCTCGGCGTGATCCGCTCGGCCCGCGACGCCGGCGTGACCGTCGACCTGGTCAACGTCATGGCCATGGACTACTACCGCACCGGCGACTACGGCAACTTCGCCGTCGACGCGGCCAACTCGACCTTCAACCAACTCAAGGGGCTGTACCCCGGCCGTACGGATGCTCAGGTCTGGAAAATGGTCGGCGTCACGCCGATGCTCGGCCAGAACGACGACGGCCACATCTACGACCAGGCGGACGCTCGCCAGCTGGTCACCTTCGCGCAGGGCAAGCACCTCGGCATGCTGAGCTTCTGGGAGCTCGGCCGCGACAAGAACGCCTGCAACGGCGCGCTCTACATGTGCACCAACATCCCCCAGCAGCCGTACGAGTTCAGCCGCATCTTCGCCGGATACAGCGGCTAGCCGGCATGGAGTACCTGCGCCTCGACGAGCCGCTGGCCGTCGGGGCGCGGGGTGCGCGCATACCTACAGGGCCGCCGGGCCCGCCAGTGGGCCCGGCGCAGGGGCGACGACGTGCAGAAGTCGCTGGCGACGGACCTCGCCCGCCTGGTCGAGCTGGCCGGATCTAGGTATACCTAGGCCGCCTACGCACCCCTCCTAGACCACCTCTGAGCTGGGAAGATAGGCAATCGCTGCCGATGTGGCAGGGCTCCCGTCAGCCGAAGATGGATACATCACCGGATGACGAAGGAGATAGGCCATGTTGATCCACGCGGACCTGATGCTGACCCTGGCGAACGAGCGGCACCGTGAGCTGATCGCCGAGAACGAGAAGCGGAGCCTGCTGAGCAGCGCCCGCCGGGCCCGCAAGGGCCGGAAAAGCCAAGCGGTGCGGGGACGGCCCACCGGTACGCTGGCGTCGTGCGAGCCATCCGCGGCGGTGCCAGCCCGGTGATGATCGGGAGAGAGAGCGAGCTGCGCCGATTGGCGCGGCTCGCTTCTTCGCGTGAGCCGGCGGTGGCGATCATCGCGGGCGAGCCGGGGATCGGCAAGACCCGGCTGGTGCACGAGCTGCTGGCCACCCTGCCGGCCGAGACCGTGGTGCTGGTCGGGCAGGCCGAGCCCGGGTCGCTCGCCCGGCCGTACGAGGTGCTCCTGGACGCCATCGACGGCCGCCCGGACGTCGACGACGAGCAGCTGGCCGCCCTCACCGACCCGGCGCGCAGCCCGGTCGAGCGCCTGCACACCGGGCTCTCGATCCTGTCCGATCTGGTCGGCGACGCCCGCGCGGTCATCGTCTTCGAGGACCTGCACTGGGCCGACTCGGAAAGCGCCGCGCTGTTCGAGCGCATCGCCGACCAGCGCGGGTCCCGGCTGCTGATCGGGACGTACCGGCCGGACGAAGTGTCCCGCCGCCAGCCGGTGGCCGGCCTGCTGGCGCGCCTGGAACGCCGGCACACCGTCACCCACGTACGGCTGGATCGCCTCACCCCCTCGCAGACCGCGGCCATGCTCGCGGCCGCGACCGGCGCTCCGGCGCCCCTGCGCGCCGCGACGGCGCTGCACCATCGCACCGGCGGCAATCCCTTCTTCCTGGAGGAGCTGCTGCGCGCCCTGCCCGGGTACGACGTGGAGGCGCTGGTCGAGCAGCCGCTGCCCTGGAGCCTCGCCGACGTGCTGCGCCGCCAGGTCGACGACCTCGAGCCGGTCAGCCACCGCGTCGTCGAGGCAGCCGCCGTGCTCGGCCACCGCATCCCGTTCGACCTGCTCGCCGACGTCACCGGCGCGGGCGAGGACGAGCTGATCGCCGTGCTGCGCGACCTGGTCACCCGGGGCGTGCTGGTCGAGTCGGGTGAGGACGAGTTCGCGTTCCGGCACGCGCTGGTGCGCGAGGCGATCGCCGACCAGATGCTCGCCCGGCAGCGCCGCCGGCTGCACGAGGCCGCGCTCGAGGCCCTGCTGCGCGGCGGCGCCTCCGACCCGGCGATGGTGGCGCACCACGCCCGCGGGGCCGGCCGGTACGACGACATGATCGAGGCGGCCCGCCGCGGCGCCGCGCTCTACCTCTCCATCGGCTCCGCCTATCAGGCCCTGCAGCTGGCCGAGATGGGTCTCGACGAGGCGCCCGACGACACCGAGCTGCTCGCCGCGGCCGCGCGGGCGGCGTGGCTGGCCGGCCTGCTCGACGACGCCCTGCGGTACGGCCGGCGCTGGCGGGACCTCGCCACCAGCACGACCGACCGGGCCGAGTCGCTGTACCTTCTCGTCCGCATCGCCTGGGAGTCCCGCGAGACCGACGAGATGCGCGCGCTCACCCACCACATCGAGACCCTGATCGCCCAGCTCCCGCCGGGCGCCGACCAGGCGCGGGCGATGACCGCGATCGCGCAGTCGTCGTACCTGCGCGATGAGTTCGAGGCGGCGCTGCTCTGGTCCGACCGAGCGCTGGCCCTGGCGAGCGAGTTCGACCTGCCGGCCGTGCGCCTGGCCGCCCAGCTGGAGAAGGGCGCGACCCTCAGCGAGCACCCGCAGACCGCCGCCGAGGGCCGGGAGATCCTGTCGGCGCTCGTCGACGAGGCCGAGAAGGCGGGCGAGTGGGTGCTGGCGGCCCACGCCCTCAACCACCTGGTGCAGGGCGAGCCGCCGACCTCGCCGGACGAGCACGCCGCCGCCCTGGAGAGGATGCGCGTCGACGCCGAGCGGGCCGGCTTCGAGTCGCTGGCGGTGGCCACCTACTTCCAGGGCCGGGCCCGGCTCGCGGTGCGCGCCGGCGACCTGCGCGCCGCGATCGCGACCCTGGAGGAGGGCCGCGATCAGGACCGCGGCTTCCAGCGGCGGGGTCGCTGGGCCGACTACCACGGGGTCTTCCTGGCCGGCCTCTATCTGGAGGCGGGCGAGCTGGACCGGGTCGAGGAGCTCATCAACGACCTCGCGCAGCTGACCGACAACCCGGCCACCACGATTCCCGGCCTCTCCTTCCACCTAGCCTGCCGCCGGGGCGACCTGCCCCGCGCGGAGGCGCTGCTGGACGAGCTGCTCGCGGCCCTGGCCGAGGAGAGCTGGCGCAGCGGCGAGCGCGCTCACGACCTGATCTCGGCGGCGCTGGAGATCGGCCTGCCCACGCCGCGGCTCGACCTGATGGCCGCGACGCTGCTCGACGACGACGTGTGGGACGCCTACCGCACCCTCGCCGACTCCCAGCTCGCCGAGGCGCACGGCCGGCACGCCGAGGCGCTGGCCGGCTATCTGTCCATCACCGAGGCCCACGTGCTCGGCCCGGCGACCCGCGGGACCGTACGCGTCGGCGCAGCCCGCTGCCTGCTCGCGGCCGACAAGCGAGTGGAAGCCACGGCCCAGGCGGAGGCGGCGGCGCCGCTGCTCGCCGAGTGGGGCGGCTGGCGGGTGGCCCAGCTCGAACACGTGCGCACCCTGCTGGGCATGGCCCCGGCCGACGCGCCGGCCGCGGTCACCGGCCCGGCCGCGCTGACGCCGCGCGAGCGCGAGGTCGCGATGCTGATCAGCGACGGGCTGACCAACGCGGAGCTGGCCCGGCGGCTCTACATCTCACCGAAGACGGCCGCCGTCCACGTCTCGAACATCCTGCGGAAGCTGGGCGTCGCCTCCCGTACGGAGGTCGGCGACGTCATTGGGTCAGGGCGGGCTCGTACTTGACCCGGACGGGCACCCGCGTCTTCCCGCTCAGGATGGCGAAGTCGACGGCCAGGTGAGGTCCGTCGCCCAGCCCGATCGGGATGTCGTAGGTCCATCCGGGCCCCGCCTCGATCTCGCCCGGCCCCTCAATCACGCCGGACCAGTCGCCGGCCGGCTCGTAGTAACCCACCCACGCGGTCGCCCGCACCGCGATCGTGCCGAGGTCGAGACGCAAAGGGTCGGCACCTCGGTGGAGCAGCCTCGCAACGGAAGGGTCGGCCGGCTCGACCGTCACGGCCGCTCGCGGGAAGTCGGTCAACCGGTCGAGCAGACGCCGGGAGCCGGCGGCGAGACGCGGCCAGTCGCCGGGCCCGTCGCTGATGCCGGCGATCGAGACCGGACCGGTCGCCTCCAGCTCCAGCACCTCGTCGCCCGCGTCGGGTGGCGGCGGCGGAACCGGCGACGGCGCCGGGCCCGCGGCGTCGACGAGCGCGCGGACCTCGGCCAGCTCGCCGGCCGGCAGCTGCCCCGCGAACCAGCCCACCCCGCCGCCGCTCACGCTGCGCCAGCCGGAGATCGTGCCGTCCTCGGCGACCTCGACGCTTTCCGCCACGGCCGGCGACTGGCTGCCGTCCGCGATCACGAGCCGCAGGATCATCGACGCTTCGCCTCCCAGGTGCCGCCCAGTGCCCGGCCGAGAATAGCCATGAACTCGGCGATGTGACGCGGTTGCGCGCCGTGGTCGTGCGGGTCCTTCTCGCGGCCCGGGTCGCCCATGATCGACCCGCTGGAGTAGCTGAAGCGCTGGATGGTCTCGTACCGGTCGTTGTCGTTCGGCAGCGCGGCGTCGAGGTCGCGGAGCAGGTTGCCGGAGAGCGGTATCGCGGGCTGGCCCGGCACCGGCGGCGGCCCGGGCAGCCCCGCCACGGCCGGCACGGTCGCGGTCGGCATCGCCGCGTACGCCGCGACCACCTGCTGGGCGAAGGCGCCCTCCTTGACGCCGGCCCCGACGCTGGCCGCGCGGGCGTTGACGGAGTTGCGGGCCAGCATGGCCGCCTGCAGGTTCGCGGCGATCGTCGCGGCCGGCACGCCCGGCCCGGTCGCGTCGCCGACCGGCGGCTCGTGCCCGGTGACCCGCACGAAGTCGCCGGGGTGCTGCTGGTATTCGTCCTGCAAGCCGATCAGGTGACCGAACTCGTGCGGGATGGTCGTCGCCGCGTTCGGATCGCCCGCGAACCACTTGCCCGCGTTGGCACGCCCGGTGCCGGCCACCACCGAGACCGTGTTCGAGTCGCCGCCGGCCCCGCGCGTCATCTTGAAGTCGATCGGCATCGACTTCTTCGACACCGTGTCCACGCCCATGTACTGGTTCCACACCGACTCCACGTGCCCGAACCACGCGGCCGGCGCGGGCAGCCCGACAAAGTTGATCTTGGCAGTGACGACCATCCGGGTCTTCTGGATCTCCCAGGAGTATCGCGACGCGTTCGCCCCGGTCAGGCCGAACGTGTGACCGCCGACCTCTTCCGTCCACTGCCGCTCGACGGCGCCGGTCATCGAGCCGGGCGCGGCCGCGTCCAGCGCGTCCCACGTCGCCTTGTCGGCCGTGCCGGTCGCCGCCAGCGGCGGCACCCGCCCGCTCTGGAACGCCTGCAACGCGGCCTGCGTCTTGGGCCCGAACGCGCCGTCGTCCTTCAGCGCGGGCGCGGCGCCGGCGCGGTTCAGCTTTTGCTGGAGCTCGTGCACCGCCGGGCCGCTGGTCAGCCCGCCGACACCGGTGACCGGGTGCAGCGAGGTGCCGGCGACCTGGGTGCCCAGCGAGTTGGCCGTCCCGCTGCCGGTGTGCTGCTCGACCGGGGTGGCGCTCGCGCCCTCGGCCGCGACGAAACCGCCCTTCACCTTCGTGTCCAGGTCGGCCCACATGGCGGCGTCGACCGTTCCGGTCGGGAACCGGCTCAGCGTGCCGACCTCGTACTTGAGCACCGCGATCAGCATCGCGCCGTCGAACTGCGCGTTGATCGCCAGCCGCGGGCTCGCGCCGAGGGCGTTGAGCTTCTGCTGGGCGAAACCGACGTCGGCGCCGGCGGAGCCCAGCGAGAGCGGCGTGCGCGCCGGAGGCGGCAGGGCCGCGAACGCCGCGTCGAGCCGGGTCTTGGTGGCGGCGTCGAGCACCCCGGTCGGTGGCGCGATGCCGACGCTGGTCTGGAAGGTGCGCACCGCCGCCTCGGTCAGCGGGCCGAACCGGCCGTCCTCGGTCAGCGGCAACGCGGAGGCCTGCACCCGGCTGAGCTTGATCTGCGCGTCACGGACGCCCTCGCCGTGCGCCCCCGCCGTGAGCGGCCCGGCCGGAGCGCCGCCGCCACCACCCGGCGCGGGCGGGGCGACGAGGCGCGCGACCTGGGCGTTGCCGCTCAACTCGGCCAGGGCGGCCGGGCCGCCCGGCACGCTCTGGAGCAGTCGGGCGAGGGCGGCGTTGCCACCGGCCTGCAGCAGGGCCGGGCCGGCGGTGTCCGTGCCCGGCGCAGGAGTGGCCGGAAGCTTCGGCTCGGCCCGCTGATCCGGGATCGGCCCCTCCGACAGGTCTGACATAGAGCCAGCGTCGACCGCCGTCCCGCTCCCGCCAAGGGCGTTCGGGCGGTCTTTCGAGCATTTCCGGCTTGACCTTGGGCGACGTGGTCGTTTGGCTACCAGGATGACTACGTCCACCGCGCGCCGCCTGTGGTCGCTCTTCGAGCCGCTGCACGCCGTCACCTACTTCACGCCGCAGGCCGCCGAGGCCTTCGAGGCGGCCGGGCTGACCGGCTTCTGGCGCCGCTACTTCGCGGGCCGGGCCGCCGCCCTCGGCCCGATCGGCCCGGGCCCGGTCACCGCCGCGTTCTTCGGCTTCGCGCCGGCGATGGTGACCCGCGCGTTCCCGAGCGTGTGGTCGCGCATCTCGCCCCAGGACGCCGTCACCGCCCGCGCCGCCGGCGCCGCGGCGGCCCTGAACGACCTGTTCACCGACCTGCCACCGTCCGCCGTGGCCGACGCCGCCGACCTGCTGGAGGCCGCGGCACGCTCGGTGGACACGCCCGGTCGCGTGCTCGCCGCCGCCCACGCCGACCTGCCGTGGCCGACGGATCCGGTCGTGCGCCTCTGGCACGCCGCCACGATCCTGCGCGAGCACCGGGGTGACGGGCACGTGGCCGCCCTGCTCACCGCCGGCGTCGGCGGCTGCGAGTCGCTGGTGTGGCGGGTCGGCCTCGACGGCGGCCGCTTGCGCGAGGTGACCCAGCCCGCTCGCGGCTGGACCGACGAGGAGTGGGAGGCCGCCGCGGGGCGGCTGGAGGACCGGGGTTGGCTCACGGCGAGTGGTGAGGTCACGGCCGAGGGTCTTGCCGCGTACGAGGGGGTCGAGGCACTCACCGATCGGCTCGCCGCCGGCCCGTGGCACCGCTTGGGCGAGGCGGACACCGAGCGCTGCGCCGAGTTGCTGGCGCCCTTGACCGCCCGCACCTGGGCCGTCCTCCCGGACGACAACCCGATCCCGCTACGCCGCCCGGTCCCGGGTCAGTGAAACCCGCCGGCCGCCCACACGACGGCCACCAATACACCCACCACCAAGAGCGGCCCCTCGCCGCTCTTCCACCTTGGTCGCGCCTTCGCCGCGGGAGCCGTCGCATGGTCCGTCGTCGCGGCACGGGACGGGTGTTTGCGGTGGGCGCGGCCGGTCGCGCCTGTCGCGTGGTAGCGCCGGGGGTCCCGCTATGTGGCGGCTGCTATCAGTTGTTGGGCGGTCCCGCGTGCTTTACTCGGCCCACCCGGACCAGGGTGGGGTGGTGGGGTGTCGGTTCCGCGATCTACCACAAGTTGACGCGCGGCAAACGAAGGGCAGCGGACTGACGCCGATCAGCGGCGTGAACGGCCGCCGCGTCAGCGGACCTGGGCGCTCTCCTCCCGAGCCACCACCCGCGCTGCCGACCGCCCACTCCGGCGGCGGGACACCGCGACGCCGGCCAGGCACAGCGCGCCGCCGGCGAGGGTGAGCCAGCCGGGCACCTCGCCCAGGAACAGCCAGGACATCAGGACCACGAGCGCCGGCACCACATAGGTCGTCGCGCCCAGTTTGCCGGCGCTGGTGCGGGCCAATGCGTACGCCCAGGTCGTGAACGCGATCGCCGTCGGGCCGACGCCCAGATAGATCATGTTCAGGGTGGCGGACGCCGGCGCGTCGGCGACCTCGTGGAGGAGCACCCCGGAGAACGGGAGCAGGGCGAGCGTGGCGACCAGCGCGGAGTACGTGGTGATCTGCAGGGCGCTGCCGTAGCGCAGCGCGGGCTTCTGCGAGACGACGCCGATCGCGTACGTGATGGCGGCCAGCACGCACAGCAGGACGCCGAGCAGCGAGGAGCTGCCGCCGCTGGACATCGACAGGCCGACGACCGCGGTGCCGGCGAACGACACCGCAATGCCGAGCCACAGCGAGCGCGGCGCCGCCTCGTGCAGCAGGCGCGCGCTGAGCAGGGCGATCAGGATCGGCCCCACGTTGACGATCAGGGCGGCGGTGCCGGCGTCGACCAGGCGCTCGCCCCAGTTGAGGAAGACCATGTAGCCGCCGAACCAGAGCAGGCCGGAGGTCAGGATGCCGGGCCAGGCGCGGCGGTCGGGCCAGCCGACCCGGCGGATCAGGGCGAACGCGCCGAGCAGGACGGCGGCGGTGGCCAGGCGGCCGAGCGCGAGGGCGCCGGGTGAGTAGGCGGCGCCGGCGCTGCGGATGGAGACGAAGGCCGAGGCCCAGAAGATCACGGTCACGGCCGCGGCCACCAAAGCGCTCATGGGAGGAACCTACGGCCCCGAGACTTCGGTCTCTACCGACAAATGCGGTTGGCAATACGATGGGCGCGTGACGACCGAAGACCTGCACGACCTCGACGCCGTGGCCAGCCTCACCGACCGGGTGCGCAGGCAGGCTTATCAGGTGGTGGCGGACGGGACCGGGCCGATCGGGCGGGACGAGGTCGCCGGGGCGCTCGGCGTGGGGCGCACGCTGGCGGCGTTCCACCTGGACAAGCTGGTGGCGGCGGGGCTGCTCGAGGTCTCGTACGCGAGAAGGTCGGGAAAGAGCGGCCCGGGCGCCGGACGTCCCGCCAAGCTGTACCACCTCGCGGCGGCGGAGCACGCGGTCAGCGTGCCGCCGCGTGCCTACCGCGCGGCCGCCGAATTGCTCGCGGAGGCCCTCGAGCAGGCCGGCGCCGAGGAGATGCTCTACAAAGTAGCGCAGCGGCACGCGCGTAATATCCCGAAGAATCCGGACGTAATGGACCTGCTGGCCGAACACGGCTATGTCCCGGTAAAAGGCGCCCCGGACCGGATCGAGCTACGGAACTGCCCTTTCCATCGACTGGCCGAGCAGTTCCCGCCGGTGATCTGCGGCATGAACCTGGCGATGATCGAGGGCCTCCTGGACGGCACGAGCGAGTGGACGGCCCGGATGGACCCGGCGGCGGGGCGATGCTGCGTCACGCTCTCTAAAAAGTAAATCCGTTGACATTAGAGCGGGCACCTGATGAGGTGAGGTCATGAGCGACTTCCACCTGGCCCAGATGAACACGGCCCGCCTCCGAGCCCCGCTGGAAGACCCGTCGATGACCGACTTCGCCGAGGGCATCGCGCTGATGAACGCGCTGGCCGACCGCTCGCCCGGCTTCGTCTGGCGGCTGGTGGGCGACAGTGGCGACGGCACGATCGCCGCGCCCACCGACCCGAGCCGCATCTACACGCTCTCCGTCTGGGAGTCCCCCGAGCACTTGCGGGCGTACGCCTACCAGTCCGAGCACCTCGAGTACCTGCGCCGCCGCCGCGACTGGTTCCACCCGCACGGCGCCCAGGCCGCGCTGGTGCTGTGGTGGATCCCGGCCGGCAAGGTCCCCACCCTGCGTCAGGGCATCTCCCGGCTCGGCCGCCTGCAGGCCGGCGGCCCGACTCCTGACGCCTTCACCTTCCGCCAGTTGTTCCCCGCCCCGGAGCTGAGCCGCCGGTGAAATAGGGTCGCCGGGTGAGCACCGATCTCTCCGTCACTGTCGCGGACGGCGTCGCCCTGCTGGAGATGCGCCGCCCGCCGGCCAATCACGTCGACGAGTCGCTGCTCGGCCGCGTCGCCGATGCCGCCCTGGCCCTCGACGACGACCCCGCCTGCCGGGTGATCGTCCTCGCCTCCGAGGGCAAGCATTTCTGCGCGGGCGCCGATCTAGGAGACACCGATTTCGTACGCGATCGCGCCGCGGCCGCGCAGGGCATCTACCGGCACGCGATCCGGCTCTTCGAGGTGCGCACGCCGATGATCGCGGCCGTGCAGGGCAGCGCCGTCGGCGGCGGGCTCGGCCTGGCCTGCGCGGCCGACTTCCGGGTCGCCGACGCGTCGGCCAAGTTCGTGGCCAACTTCGCACGGCTCGGCTTCCACCAGGGCTTCGGGCTGACCGTCACGCTGCCCGAGCTGGTGGGCCGTCAGTTCGCGGCCGACATGCTGCTGACCGCTCGACGGGTGGGCGCTGACGAAGCCGTACGCGTCGGGCTTGTCGATCGGCTCGCGGAGCCGGGCCTTCTCCGCGAGACCAGCCATGCACTGGCCCTCCAGATCGCCTCGTCGGCGCCCCTGGCCGTGCGTTCCATCCGCACGACGCTGCGGGGCGATCTCGCCGCCCGGGTGCGGCAGGCGCTCGAGCACGAGCTGGCCGAGCAGAGGATGCTGTGGGCGACCCGGGACAGCGCCGAGGGCATCGAAGCCAGCCTGCAGCGACGCGCGCCGGTGTTCCGCGGCGAGTGAGGCCAAGGGGGTTCTGTTGGTACCCCGCACTCCGGCCGCGACGGGCCTAGCGTCGAGGGCATGACCCCAGAACTTGTGCTCAACAACGGCGTCACGATGCCGGCGCTCGGCCTCGGCGTCTTCCAGAGCCCGCCGGAGGAGACCGCAGCCGCGGTCGAGGCGGCGCTGCGCGTGGGCTACCGGCACGTCGACACGGCCGCCGCCTACGGCAACGAGCGTGAGGTGGGCGAGGGGATCCGCCGTTCCGGCGTCGACCCCGCCGACGTGTTCATCGAGACGAAGGTGTGGGTCAGCGACTACGGGTACGACGAGACGCTGCACGCCTTCGAGAAGGCCACCCGCAAGCTCGGCGTCGACCGCCTGGACCTGCTGATCCTGCACCAGCCGGCGCCGGACCGCTTCGACCGCACGGTCGCGGCCTACCAGGCGCTGGAGAAGCTGCTCGCCGACGGCAACGTGCGGGCCATCGGCGTCAGCAACTTCATGCGCCACCACCTCACCGAGCTGCTCGCCCGCACGACCGTGGTGCCCGCGGTCAACCAGATCGAGCTCCACCCCTACTTCAGCCAGCCCGACGTGCAGAAGGCGGATGCCGAGCACGGGATCCTGACCCAGGCGTGGTCGCCGATCGGCGGCATCACGTTCTATCCCGGGTGGGGCGAGGAGCGCCGCAACGTCCTGCAGGATCCGGCGATCGGCGCGATCGCGGCCGCGCACGGCAAGACCCCGGCCCAGGCCATGCTGCGCTGGCAGCTGCAGCACGGCCGGTCGGCCATCCCGAAGTCGACAAACCCCGGCCGGATCGCCGAGAACTTCGACGTGTTCGACTTCGAGCTGACCGGCGAGGAGATGTCCCGCGTCGACAGCCTGGACCTCGGCGTGCGCAACGGCCCCGACCCGGAATTGGAGCGCGACATCTTCGACCGGGCCATTCCCGAGGCCTGATCCGTTTCAGCATCACGTCAGGTTCGTTCCAGAGCCCGGTGCCATCGTCAGCCGCATGTCCGGAAAGGGATACAAGGCCGGCCTCGCCGCGACCGCGGGTCTCGCGCTCGCGGCGGTCGCCGCCACCCCAGCCAGTGCCGCCACCTCGTGGTCCGTGCTGACCACACCCAACCGCGGCACCATCGCCAACGAGCTTTACGGCAGCGCCGCGCTGTCGGCCACCTCCGCGTGGGCGGTCGGCAGCTGGTACGACACCGCCCGTGCGGCGCCGCGCACCCTGATCGAACGCTGGAACGGCACCTCCTGGTCCACCGTCACCAGCCCCAACGCCACCCAGTACTACAACGAGCTGCACGACGTCGACGCCTCCACGGCGACCAACGCGTGGGCGGTCGGATACGCCAACGGGTCGGCCGGCGTGAACGGCGCCCCGCGCAGCGCCCTCGCCATGCGGTGGAACGGCACGTCCTGGTCGGTCGTCACGACACCGCAGCCCGGCGTCAACTTCCGCCAGCTGTACGGCGTGAAGGCCGTCTCCGCCACCGACGCCTGGTCGGTCGGCTGGTACTACGACACCTCGCTGCACGGCGAGGCGCTGATCCTGCACTGGAACGGCACCGCGTGGACGCAGGTCACCGCGCCGGACCCGGGCACCTCCGGCAACACCCTCGAAAGCGTCGCCGGCACCGCGGCCAACGACCTCTGGGCCGTCGGCTACTACTCGAACATCGGCGAGAAGGGCGTGCTCGCCCACCCGCTCGCGGTTCACTACAACGGCACCAACTGGGTCGAGACCGAGCTGCCCGAGTCGGGCACCGGGACGTTCCTGCACTCGGTGACCGCGCTGTCGGCCAACGACGTGTGGGCCGTCGGCTCGAAGAACGGCTACGCGGCGCCGGTCGCGTACCACTGGAACGGCACCGCCTGGAGCGAGGTGCCCACCGCGCCGACCGGCGGTTCCGGCAACAACATCCTGTACGGCGTGTCCGGCGCCGCCGGCAACGTCTGGGCGGTCGGCTACTCCTCGTCCGCCGGCCAGAGCCAGCCGTTGGTGCAGCGCTGGAACGGCACCGCGTTCACCAGCGAGACCGTGCCGCAGCAGCCGATCGGCGGCCTTCTCTACTCGGTCGCGGCCACCGGCGGGCCCACCGCCTTCGCCACCGGCACGCGCTGGGACCTGAACGAGGCCGGCTCGATCAGCGACCGCACGCTCGCGATGCGCGGCAGCGGCGGATAGGAGGAATCCGATGCGACGCACATTCCTGAAAGTGACCGGATCGGCGCTGGTAGGCGGCCTCATCGTCGCCTCCGGCGGGCCGGCCTGGGCGGCGACCGTGACCCAGGTCCCGGCGGGCCAGGCCGGCACGATCGGCGGTTTCGCCGGGGTGGACGCGGTCTCGGCGACCGACGGATGGGCCGTCGGCGGCAACGGCAACGGGATCGTCCAGCGTTTCAACGGTACGAGGTGGAGCATCGTCGCCAGCCCCGACCTGCTCAACGGCGGCGCCAACAGCTGGGCGTTCCTCGCCGACGTGGACGCGACCTCGGCCACCAGCGCGGTGGCGGTGGGCCAGTCCACGGCGGCGTCGGGCGGGGAGAAGACCGCGGTCGCACTGCGCTGGAACGGGTCGGCGTGGAGCAGGCAGGCCGTGCCGAAGCCGGCCGGCACCGACACCGAGCTCACGGCGGCCAAGGCGTTCTCGGCGAGCGACGCGTGGGCGGTCGGCCAGACCGCGTCGGGCGGGTCGACGTTCCGCAAGACGCTGGCGGTGCACTACAACGGCACCACGTGGGTGACCACGCCGACCACGAGCCCGGGCACCCGCACCAACTTCGTCACCGGGGTGGACGGCGTCTCCGGCAATGACGTCTGGATGGCCGGTTACTCGCTGAACCTGCCTTACGGCAACCGGTTCCGGCAGTCGATGATCCAGCATTGGAACGGCTCGGCCTGGATTCAGGTCGCAACCCCCAACAACGGAAGCACTTTCCTGTACGACGTCGCAGCCGTCTCCGCGTCGGACGCGTGGGCGGTGGGCAGCGCTTCGAACGGTGGCGCGTTCGTCATCCGGTGGAACGGCTCCGCCTGGAACACCGTCGCGGCCCCGCCGCTCGCGTCGCTGAACAGCGTCGCGGCCCGGTCCGGCAACGACGTCTGGGTGGCCGGTTCGGACGCCGCCGGCGCGCCCGCGCTGGCGAACTGGAACGGCACGTCCTGGTCGGTCACGCCGGTGCCCACGGGCGGCGGAACGGGCTCGGTCACGCTCGGAGCGGTAGCGCTCGCGAGCCCGTCCACCGAGTGGGCGGTGGGCGCCCGGCAGGACGCCACCACCGGCAACTCGTCCTTCACAGCGTTCCGCATTGCTTAGATTCCGTCCTGGACGGGGAAGGCACTCCCGGCACGAAGTAGTCGCTCTTCTTGGGCTGCTCCGTGCCGGGAGCGCGCCGCTGGCGGGGGATCTTCGCCAGGCGCGGGATGTGCTTCGCGCAGTGGATGTAGGCCTCGTGCACGCGGGTGACCACCCAGAGGCGGGCGCGCTGGCCGGGCGGGATCCCGGCCTGGTCGGCGTCCGGGTCCTCGACGATCTCGGCGGTGCCGTTCACGTGCAGGCCGATGGTCTCGGCGAAGTCGAGGAAGAGGAGCCCGACGCGGGCGTTCTCGGTGATGTTGCCGAGGCTCGCCATCACGCCGTTGCCGCGCAGCTCGGGCCAGCTCAGATGCTCCTCGTCGAGCACCCGGACGAACCCGGGCGGCCCGGCCCGGAAGGTGTTGTCGCAGCCGCCACCGGCGTCCGCGGTGGCCAGGAACATCATCTCCTGCCGGCCGATGAAGCCGCGCATCGCGTCGTTGAGGTGGGACAGGACCTGCCGTGCGTAGAAGGTGTCGGCCCGTTCCCGGGTACCGAGTCGGTCCTGAAGCTCACGCTCACCGTGGTTCATGCTGGGCTCCTCCCGCCGGGTTCCTCCTCCCCGCTGCGGGACAGTGTCACAACGTGACCGCGCCGTCGCATAGCGTTGCAAGTTGCATTGATCAGGCCCTATAACGCCTGCTGCCCAGGTCGGACAGCTCCTGGGGTTGACGATCAGTCGACCCGTCGTCACCCGATCGGGTGACGCTCACGCGTCGTAGAACATCTGCAGGACCGGGCGGATCACCTGGTCGCGGCGCTCGCAGGTGGTCGATCAGGTAGGCCACCTCGCGCGCGACCTCGTAGTTGTCCTCGACGATCAGGTCGACCAGCCGGGCGGCCTCCTCAGCCTGCTCCGGGTCCGGACCGGTCAGCAGGGCCGTCAACTCGGTCATGCGGGCGCGCTGACGAGTCGCACGCAGCAGCGGCCGGGCTGGGGGTCGAGGACGGCGCGGACGCTCGCGGCCGTGCCGGCGGTGACACCCCTGAGCAGCTCCAGGTTCACGCCGCACACCAACTCGGTGTACTGCCGGGCCAGCCGGTGGAACGGGCAGTTGCGCAGCGCCACCGCCCCGGACTCGTCGGTCTCGGGCTCGTAGCCGGCCTCGGTCAGCGCCGCATCGAGGCCGGCGGCCCGTTCGCCGGTCGCGCGGCCGGCCTCGTACGCGGTGCGGCCCAGCACGTCCTGGACCGCGGCGCCGGTGGCGATCGACTCGGAGACGGCGGCGGCCAGCAACTCCCCCACCACGTCGTAGTGCCGCTCGGGCACCGACACGGCCACCTCGTCGTCGGCGCGCCGGTACAGCTTGGCGGGACGGCCGGCGCCGGGGCCGCCTCGGCCGGCCGGGCGGCGGAACTCGTACTCCAGCAGGCCCTGCTCGGCGAGGCGGTCCAGGTGCATGGCGGCGACCCGGCGGCTGACCCCGAGCGCTTCGGCGGCCGCGTCGCGGCCCACCGGCGTCTCCGACCGGGCGACGAGGTCGAACACGGCCTTGCGGATCGGGTCGTCCAGGGCGGCCAGGGCGGCGACGCGGTCGGGCAGCGGGCGAGTGGCCATGATCCCGAGTGTAAAGCACGGCGCTATTGACTTTAGAAGACGAGCTTTCTAGCGTACGGGAAATGGTATTTTAGAAGAACGGAGAAGTTCATGGTCACCGAGAGCCTCCGCACCAGCACCCCGACCCAGCAGGCGTTCGTGCTGCTGCGCACCGTCTTCACGGCCGCCCCGATCCTGTTCGGGCTGGACAAGTTCTTCAATCTGATGACCGACTGGCCGGGATACCTCGCGCCGTGGGTGGACGACCTGATGCCGGGCACGGCGCAGCAGTTCATGTACGTCGTCGGCGTGATCGAGATCGCGGCCGGCGTCCTGGTCGCCCTGCGCCCGCGGATCGGATCGCTGGTGGTCGCGCTCTGGCTGGCCGGCATCATCGTCAACCTGCTGATCGCCGCGAACTACTACGACGTGGCGCTGCGCGACTTCGGGCTGCTGGTCGGCGCGCTCGCCCTCAACCGGCTGGCCACCCCCGATCACCGGGCGGGGTGACCCACCGCCTTCTCGATCGCGACGATGCCGTCGGCGCGCAGGGACCGGACGAAGGCGCCGAAGGCGCCGCGGACGCCGTTGACGCGCAGGCCGAGCGGCGCGTCGATCCGGTCCTTGACCGTACGGGTGAGCGCGGCCAGCTCGTTGGCGATCCGGTGCTTGCACGTGTCGTCCACCGCCCGGTACGCCGCGTCGCCGAGCTGTCCCCAGCGCCACTCAAGCGGGGCACGGCTGCCGTCGCTCGTGGTCAGCGGCGTGTTCGCGCCGGGCCGGGGATCGGCGCGGGGCACGAACGGCTTCGCGGCGAAACCGGCCGGGCCGAGCGCGGCGCGGACCAGGTCGGCCTTGCGCGCGGTCGTGATCGGCGCCGCGCCCTGGCCGACGCCGGCCCCGCGGACCCGCTCCAGATCGCGCAGCGAGCCGATGACCGCGGCGGTGGCCATCGCATTCGTCGTGATGCCCTGGGAATTGCTGCCGAGGTGACCGTCGCCCATCGCGGTCCAGGAGTAGCCGCCCGGCACCGGATGACCGTCCGGCCCGACCTCCGAGATCACCGCCAGCCCCTTGTTGTCGAGGTCGTGCAGGGCGAGCGACACGATGTCGCCGAGCGAGAACGAGCTCATCGCGGTGCCGCCGAGCGCGCGGATCCGGTCCTCCATGACCGACCGCGTCACCCAGCCGAACCACCACAGCAGCTGCGGCATCTGCTGCCGCTCGTCGAGCCGGTCGAAGAGGAACCTCGCCATGTACTCGACGAAGCGGTCGGTGCCCGGGAAGCGCCGCTCGTACCAGGCGCGGATCTCGGCCCGGGGCATCCGCACGTGGCCGGCCGCGAACAGGTCGGTCAGGAAGTGGTCGCCGAACGCCTCCTTGGTCAGCGCGCGACGCCAGATCGCGTCGTCGCCGTTGCGGCCGGCCTCCAGCGCGTCCGTGATCGCCCGGGCATGCCACAGCGAGTACGCCTGCCACCCGGTGCCACCGGCCGAGAAGTGGGAGACGTTGCGGGCCGCGAGCTCGCGATAGCGGTCGACCGCGCGCTTCTTCGCCGCCTCCGGGGCCGGCGGCTCGGGCTCACCGGCCCGTTCCAGGTCGAGGCAGAGCCAGCGGGTCCAGGTCAGCTCGGCCCGGCCGGCCGCGGTGGCGCCGAGATCACGCATTTCCTCGTACGTCCCGAAGTAGTCCCCCGCCATGCTGAGCACATCGCCGAACGTCAGCTGTTGCGGCGGATCGCCGTACGGGATGGTCGTCAGCTCTTTGCCGGAGGCGGTGTCGCCGATGTTCTTGTGCTCGCCGCCGGCGAACTCGGCCGGCTCGTCGTCCCCCTCCTCGACCTCGTCCATCCCGCAGATCTCGGCCACTAGCTCGTCATCCGACTCGCGCGGCGCGGCCGGCGGGTCGTAGAGGTCGTCGATGGCGGCGTGGGCCGGCAGGTAGCCGCCGGTGAGGAAGCTCTTGTACGCGTCGTTGATCGCGTTGTCGTCGGTGATCGTGCGGCGGACCCGGTCGATCTCGTCGGTGAACTTCTTGAGCTGGCCGTCCACCGCTTCCCGGAGCGCGACGAGCCCCTCGCTGTGGTCCTTTTTGGCCCGCTGCGCGAGCCACTGCGAGATTTCCGCGTACGCCTCGCGCTCGTAACGCATCATCCGCGTGTACGTCTTG
The DNA here is from genome assembly GCF_050942195.1 of Actinoplanes sp. CA-142083. Lineage (NCBI taxonomy): Bacteria > Bacillati > Actinomycetota > Actinomycetes > Micromonosporales > Micromonosporaceae > Actinoplanes > Actinoplanes sp. CA-142083. The sequence goes on along the minus strand of NZ_CP192076.1, from coordinate 2,726,172 downwards.
GGCCGGCCGGTCTTGCGGAACTGCCGGGCGTGCACGGCCTCGTGCCGCAGCACGACCTCGAGCTTGAGCGGATCGTCGGCGGCGCCGGGCGCCAGGTAGATGCGGGTGGCGGAGTTGGTCCACGCGTCGAAGTCGGCCGTGCGCACCGCCGGGGACGGGACATCGGCGATGTCCAGCATCTCGACCTTGCGCAGCACTTCGTCGCCGCCGAAGATGCGCTTCCATTTCTCGCGCGCAGCCACGACATGCGGCGCGTTGGCGTCCTCCGCCGTGGGCTCTTCAATGAGCGGATTGTCCGACCCGCCGCCGTCGGGCAGTCGGTCTCTTTCGCCGGCGTCGGGCAGAGGGCGCAGCAGCAGGCGGCCGGCGGGCCAGCGCTTGTCGGGCGCCTCGGGCGGCTCGTCGAGGACAACGCAGCGGCCGGGGCCAGGCCAACCCAGCGCCACCTCGAGCAGCAGGTCGCCCCGGCGCGGCGCGGTGGCCGGGGTGTGGCCGGGACGGGCCACGATGTCGTAGCGCTCGCCGACCCAGCGGGCCACCGGCCCTCCCGGCCGGTAGAGGCATTCGCGGTATGTGATCGACGGCGCGGCGGGCAGGTAGCTCATGGTCGACTCCTCCGGGCCGGGCGCGACGAGCCGCCGCACCCTCGAGATCAGCTTCGGGACGTTGAGACAGCCGCGGCCGAGCCGGTCGCCGGCCCCGGTCGCGTCGCAGGTGTCCAGCACGGCTTCGCGCAATTGCGAGGCGGTCAGCCGCCGGCCCGCGAGCTCCAGGCACAGCGCCACCGCGCCGGTCACGTGCGGCGCCGCCATGCTCGTGCCGGACTTGCGGACCAGCAGGCCGCCGTTGCGCTCGTCGCCGGCGGCGGACGATCGGGCGGCGAGGACGCCCACGCCGGGTGCGGCCGCATCGGGCTTGCGGCGGCCGTCGCGGGTCGGGCCGGCGCTGGAGAAGGTGGCCGGTGCCCGGCGCGGGTCGTGCCCGTCGTAGGCGCCGACGATCAGCGGGAGGTGCCCGTTGGCGATCGTGCCGGTCGTGCCGTGCCGGACGCTGTCGCGGGTGGCGAACCGCGCCTGGCAGTGCTTGCAGTCGTCGCGCTCCAGCCAGGCGTCGTACCGGCCGTCCACCACCCGCCGGGCCTCCAGCGTGACGGTCCAGGCGCCGGCCAGGCCGGTCGGGTCGAGGAACGCGTCGATGTGCCGGGCGCGGTTGTTCGGGTCGCGCTCGCGGTGGTAGACGCGCCCGATCACCCGGCCGCCGGCGGTCAGCTCCGCCCGCTCGCCGAGCCGGACCGGCCGGCCCCCGGCGCCGCCCGGCGGGTCGATGCGGACCGTGAGCTCGTCGGTGCCGGCGTACCAGATCTCCAGCTCGTTCGGGGTGGGGTCGCCGGCCTGGCTGTCGAAGGTGAAGGTGTGCGTCTCACCCGGACGCAGCACCCCGGCGGTGTGGGTGCGGGCGCGGTAGTAGTTGCCGGTGCTCTGCACGACCAGGCGGCCGGGCGCCTCCGAGAGCAGGGCGTCGAGGGCCAGCTCGGTCAGCGTCGTGCCGTCGTGCGGTCCGCCGTGCCGGCCGACGCTGACGTTGAGCACCCACGGCCGGTCGCCGGCCGTGCGCCGGACGAAGTCCACGCCCTCGAGCAGCCGCACCGAGTCGCCGAGGTTGGCCAGCCCACCGGTGTCACGGTCGGCGAGGTGCACGAAGACCAGGCCGGCCTCGGGGGCGAGACCGGCCGGGCCGCCGCCCCGGCCGTTGCCGGCGGCGATGTCGAGCACGTGGGTGCCGTGGGTGCCGTTGCCCCGGTCGGCGTCGCCAGGGTGATAGCCGAGGCTTTCGTACGGGCGTGGGGTGCGCAGGGCGGCGTCGATGGCGGCGCTGTCGTGGACGGTGCCGTACCCGTATGGATCCGGTCCGTCGCCGTCGCCGCGCTGATCCCAGAGCGCAAGGAACCGGGTGCCGCCGCCGGCCTCCGGCGGCCGCTTGAACGCGGCGGCATCCACATCGGCGCCCCAGTCGAGCGCGGCCACCACGACCCCGGCGCCGGTCACCCCGATTCCGGGCGGCCGACGTTGGTCGCCCGGACGTTCTGGTCCGGCCGCGCGGCGTAGATCGGCGAGCCGCTCTGATCCGGGCGGCCCGGCCGCGGTCCGGACCGGGCCGACGAGGCGGGCCGCCTTGAGGCTGAAGACCTCCGGGTGGTCGTGCACCGCCACGACGTCGCCGGGCGCGATGCGGCAGGTGGCGATCGTGCCGAACCGGGCGACCATCCGCACGCCCGGGATCTCGGCGTCGGGCCGGCGGAGCCGGATGATCGCCTCGATCGCCCGGTCCTCGCCGGCCCCCTCCTCGGCCCGCAGCCGCTCCCACAGCGCCGGGTCCATGGCGAGCCGCTACGCGGTCCCGCCGGCCGAGCGGCCGCTCCGGGCGCGGCCGCCGGAGGCGTCGCCGTCCCCGGTCGCCTGGGCCTGGTAGTTGTTGCCCTTGGCCTGGATGGTCACGAAGAAGCTCTGCCGCACGCCTTTCGCCTCGGCCGTGATCCGGGCGGTTCCCGGCGCGATCGCCTCGAAGTCGCCGTTGGACGCCACCTTGATCAGGTTCGTGTCGGCGCTCGCCCAGGTGATCGTCGTGTCGACGTCCCGGCCCTTGCCGTCCACCGCGACGCCGACGAACCGGCCCTTGTCGCCCACGTTCGGCGGCGCCGGGGTGTTGATCTCGATGTGGTCGACGCCGGAGTTGCGGTTGCGGAAAGCGCCCACGGCCGCGATCCCGGCGACCGCCGCACCGCCGAGCACCCGCGGGTCGAGCAGATAGCCCTCCACCCCCGGGCGGGTCCGCTGCGGCGACAGGAGCAGCAGCGGCGCGACGCGGATGAGGCTGCGGACCAGGTCGTGGCCGTCCAGGTCGTCGGCGAAGGTGTCTAGCGCCTGGTCGACGGCCACGCTGGTCGCGGTCACGTACCCGGCCATCCGGGCCCGGCGGTTGGCCGCCTCCAGGGACTGGCGCAGCTCGTCCTCGCCGACCTTGGTCTTCAGGTCCAGGTTGCGGATCGCCGCGACGGTCGCCCGCGCGGTCGGCGGCCCGGGCCGGGTGACCGGCTGCGGCAGGCGCCGGCGCTGGGCCAGGCGCTGCCGTTCAAGCAGGACGCGGCGGGCGCGCCGGCGGCGGGCTGCATCCGATCGGGTGTCCTCGCCGTCGTAGTCGGCTTCGCTGTCGAAGTCCTCGGCCTCGCTGTCGAAGTCCTCGGTCTCGTAGTTGTCCAGCACGCTGATGCTCATCGATTTCCTCCACTGGTGAGGTCCGCCGCCGACAGCCGCTCCACCGCGGGGCCGACGAACTTCTGGAACAGCGCCACGTCGGGCTCGGTCCAGCCGGCCGAGCCCTCCCCGTGGCAGCTGGGGCAGGTGACCTGGGCGCCCCAGCAGGCGCAGGCGCCCAGGGCCGCGGCGAGGAGCACACTGCTGTCGTCCTGCTTCGGCGCGAAGGAGGCCATGTCGACCACCCGATCGGCCTCCACGTGGCCGGGCTCGGCGCCCTGGGCGAACCGGGCCACGGCCTGCTCGGCCAGCCGCTGGCCGAAGGCGCTCGGATCGGCGATCACCTGCCCGAGCAGGGCCATCACATCGTCGAGCTCCGCCATGATCAGTCCCATTCCTCGTCGAGGGCCTCGGCGAGCTCGAGATGATCGGCGTCGACGAGGCTCGTGTACACGGTCTGCGGCGTCGGCGGCGGTCCGGACCGGAAACTCTCGCCGTCGTCGCCGGGATAGAGGTAGCTCAGCTCGTCGGCGTCCGCGGCCGCCTGCTCGACGAGCCGGCCGAACGAGCTGAGCAGCTGCGCCACCGGGACGCCGCCGACGGTCTGCTTGCCGTACTGGCCGAGCGCGGCCTGCAGCAGGCCCTGCAGCAGGTCACGCTGGTTGGCCATGATGATCGCCTGAGCGGCGGCCGGCGAGCCGCCGGCCACGGCCGAGCCACCCGGCGCGCCCACCACGCCCGGGGCCGCCACCATGCCCGGCGCGGCCATAACTGGTGCCCCCGCGGCCGGGAAAGGCGCGGCCGGGAAAGGCGCGGCCATGACCGGCGCCGCCATGGCTGGGGCCGCCATGACCGGGGCGGCCGGGACCGGGGCGGGACGCGGCGCGGGCCGAGTGGGCAACGCTCCCGCCGCGAGCGACCCCAGCTGGGTGCCGAGCGCCGTACCGACCGGCCCTCCGATCACCGTTCCGAGCGCGCCCCCGGCGATCGGCGCCGCGGTACGCACCACCGACGCGACCGCCGGATCGGACAGCAACTGCCCCGCGCTGTGGCCGATCTGGTTCAGCGCCTTCGCGAAGTTGAACGCCTCCGCGGGATCCATGCCCGCGACCATCTCGGCGAGGGCGTCCTCCAGCTCCTCGTCGTCGGCGTCCGCGAAATCCTCGCGTAGCGCCTGCCGCAGGACATCGGTGTGCAGGCTCATCGGCTCCACCCCCTTTCGGCGCAGGTTAGGAAGGCACCGTCACCGGGTCGTTCCACCGCGGCGGCCGTTATATGGTTCCGACCATGGCGTCGCTCGGCGATCTTGTTGCTGCGTACCTGTCCCCGGCGGTGACGGCCCACCGGGAGAACTCGTCGGTGGAGCCCGTCGTGGACGGGCGCCGCTGGATGCTGCGGATGCGCGAGATGCTGAGTTCGCTCGAGCCGGGCGACGCGGCGTACATCTGCGGTTTGCAGCTGGAACCGGAGATGGACCTGACCGGGAAGCGCAAGGGCGATCCTGGCTATGAGCCGCTCGGCCGGGTGCTGGCCCGGCTCGCGAGCCGCGGGGTCGACGTGCGGGTCCTGCTGGCCGGCGCGGTGGTGAGCAGCAGCATCGCCCGCCCCACGATCGGCCCGTTCCACCAGAACGTGAGCTCGGCGCACCGGCTGCGGCGCTGGCGCGGCGCCAACGGCTCGCCGCCGCCGCTGGCCAACCGCGTGCTGCTCGACTGGTCCGGCTCCGGCATCGGCTCCAACCATCAGAAGGTCACGCTGGTCCGGCGGGGCACCGAGATCACCGCGGCCGTCGGCGGCATCGACTACGTGGCCAACCGGGTCGACGAGACGCCGCACGACCGGCAGTCCGTGCGCGGCGGCCGATGGGGCTGGCACGACGCCGGCGCGATCATCCAGGGCCCGGCCGCCGCCGACGTCTGGAATGTGCTGCGCATGCGGTGGAGCGGCGCGATCAACCTGCCCCGCAAGCGGTACGTCTGGCCGGCGGTGCGCGGCCTGCAAGTGCTCAACCCGTCGAGCATGCCGCCCGAGATCGCCCCGCCACCGGCCCAGCCCGACCACGCGGCGCCCGGCGAGGCCTGCCAGGTCCTGCGGTCGGTCGGCCCCTGGTACATCGACTCGGTGCTGCCCTGGGAGCGGCGGCACTACAGCGACGTGGCCCCCGAGGGCGTGCACGAGGTCTACCTCACGCTGGTGCAGGCGATCAACGCCGCGCGGCGCTACGTCTACATCGAGGACCAGTACTTCCGCGAGTACCCGGGCGGCGACCGGCGCTTCGAGATGTACGCGCACCTGCGCGCGGCCGCGGCCCGCGGGGTGAAGGTGATCCTGCTCGGCTCGGGCAGCCGCGACCCGGCCGAGGGGTCACCGCTGATCAACGGCACGATCAACGCCGACCTGCAGAAGAAGCTTCTCGAGCCGTTGCCGCAGCCGCTGCGCCGCAACGTCGGCCTGTGGCGGGTCGAGCACCTCACGGTCCACTCCAAGATCGTCATCGTGGACGACCGGTTCGCCGCCGTCGGCTCGGCCAACCTGTTCAGCCGCTCGATGGCGGGCGTCGACACCGAGCTGACGGCGGCGCTGGTCAGCACCGGCGACGCCGTCCGCGACCTGCGGGTACGGCTGTGGGCCGAGCACCTGCGCGCGCCGCTCACCGACGACCTGCGCAAGCATCTGGAAGACCTCGACCTGGCCATGGGGATCTTCCGACCGGAGTGGCTGCCCCCGCACGCGCCGGCCGGCTCGTGGCGAACCCCCGGCATGCCGGACGGGTTCGCCCCGCTCGAGTCGGTGCTGACCCTGGTCGGCCCGCCCTAGAAAGCCACGCGCTCGCGCAGCTCGGCCATCAGGCGCAGGTGGCTCTCGATGCCGTCCGGCGCGACGTTGTAGAACAGCACGTGGTCGACGCCGGCCTCGTCGAGCCGCTTGACGTCGCCGGCGATCTCGGCCGGCGAGCCACCGAGGTACGGCCGCCCGTCGCCGAGCGGGTCGGCGGTGATCGGCACGTTCGCGCGGGCGATCACCGGTAGCGCGTCCGCGTCCCGGCCCAGCTCGGCGGCGGCCGTCCGGAACGTCCGCACGGAGGCGACCATCTGCTCGTACGAGAAAGCGTTGGGGTTGACCCCGTCGGCGATCCTTGCCGCCCGGCGCTGGCCGGCCTCGGAGTTGGATCCCATGATGATCGGCAGGTGCGCCTGGACCGGCTTGGGGTTCAGCTCGGACGCCTCGATCGCGTAGAAGCGCCCCTCATAGGAGACCGGATCCGGCCCCCAGCAGGCCCGCATCGCCGCGACCACCTCGTCGAAACCGGCGCCGCGACGCTTCAGTGGCACCTTGGCGGTGGCGAACTCCTGCGGCATCCACCCCTGCCCGATCCCGGCGATGACCCGGCCGCCGCTGAGCTGGTCGAGCGTCGCGTACCGCCGGGCCAGCACCACCGGCACGTGCAGCAGGGCGTCCACGATGCTGGTGCCCAGCCGGATCCGCTCGGTCAGCCCGGCCACGTAGCTCAGCGTCTCGAGTGGCTCGTAGGTCTCGCGATACTCCGCCGGGATGCGCTGCAGATCCCCGTCCGGTCCGGGCAGGATTTTCGCCATCGGCCGGAGCAATCTTTCGTACGTCCAGAGCGCCGCGTACCCGAGGCGCTCGGCTTCCTGGGCCACCCGTTTGATGTTCGGTACCGAAGCCAGCGATCCGGACGTCGGCAATGCCATCCCCAGTTCCACAACCCGCTCCTCTTCCGTTGCCCAGCCGGTCAGGCCGCGGGGCGGAAGCTGGCGAACACCAGGCGCAGATCCTTCTGGGCGGCCGCCCATTCGGCGTCGCTCGTCTGCCAGTAGATGCCGTATGCCTGATGGGCCGACGTCACCACTCCGCGGTTGTTCACATGCTGCCGCACGCCGGAGCGGTCGAAGGTGAACTCCCAGTCGGCCGCCTTGCGGAAGTAACCAACCTCACGGATGTGGATTTCGTGGTAGCCGGGGAAGTCGCCGCGGGCCACGCGGTAGTCGGCCTTGCCGCGCCAGTCGGCGACCGGGTTCCACTGTGGCTGCTTGGTCTGGTCGATCCCGAGCACGCGACCGGCCCCGCGGAAGTAGACCATGCCGTGTTCCTTGCTGCGCTTCCAGCCCGTGGGCACGTAGAGGGAGAAGCCGGTGGGGTCGCGGTAGAGGTTCCAGCCAGCGGGGAGAGCCGGCCGCTCGCCGCCGGAGCCGGAAGCGGCGGCGGAGGTGGCGTTGACGGTCGCGGGTGCGGCGGCCGAGGTGGCGGATGAGGGCGCGGACGAGGACTCGGCCGACGGGGCGGCAGAGGTGACAGGCGGCGCGGAGGCCGGCGGGTCAGCGGTCGGTTTGTCCGCATCGGACCGCAACGCCCACCATGTGACGCCGGCGGCGACGAGCAGGAGCACGATTCCGGCGGCGATCAGCGCCCGCATCAGGCGCCGCCGCCGGGCCGCCAAAGGCGCCGGTGACACGGGCGGCGCGGCCTGCGGGTGCGACGCCGGCGGCCGGGCGACCTCGGGCGACCGGTCCGACACGGGCGGCGCGGGCGACCGGTCCGACACGGGCGGCGCGGGCGACCGGTCCGACACGGGCGGCGCGGGCGACCGGTCCGACACGGGCGGCGCGGTGACCGGGGGCGGCGCCGGCGACGGGGCGGCCGCAGGCGACGGGTCCGGCGCGGGAGGCGCTTCCATCGGTGCTTCGAGCGCCACTCGCAGCCGCTTCTCCGCCTCTTCCGCGTCGATGCGCTCCTTGGGCGACTTCCGCAGCAAGCCCTCCAGCACCGGGAGCAATTCGCCGGCCTGCTGGGCCGGCCGCGGCTCCTCCGCGACGACCGCGGTGATCGTCTCCATGACCGAGCGGCCCGCATAGGGCGGACGGCCCTCCACCGCCGCGTACAGCGTCGCCCCCAGCGACCACAGGTCGCCGGCCGCGCTGGTCTCGCCGTCGCGCACCCGCTCCGGCGCCATGTACCGCGGCGACCCCATCACCAGACCCGAACTCGTCACCAGGCTCTCGCCGTCCACCGCGGCCACGCCGAAATCCGTGAGCACCACCCGCCCGTCGGTGGCGAGCAGCACGTTCGCCGGCTTGACGTCGCGGTGCCGTACCCCGGCCGCGTGCGCCGTCTTCAGCGCGTCCAGCACGGCCAGCCCGATCTCCGCCACCCGCCGCGGCGGCAGCGGGCCCTCCGCGTCGAGCACCTCCTGCAGCGAGCGGGACGGCACGTACTCCATCACGATCCAGGCGCGCCCGTCCGACTCGAAAGCGTCGTAGACCTGGGCGACACCCGGATGCGACAACCGGGCCGCGGCCCGCCCCTCGCGCAGCGTGTGCCGGCGCAGCGCCTCCTGGTCGGCGTCGAGCAGCTCGGGCGGGAGCAGGATCTCCTTGAGCGCCACGTCCCGGTCGAGGATCTCGTCGCGGGCCTGCCAGACACGACCCATGCCGCCCGCGCCCAGCGTGCGGCCCAGGCGGTACCGGTCGTGCACGTGGACCGGTCCGGCAGTCATGCCCGGCGATGTACCCGGCGGGCCCGCAGATCATTCGCCGGGCGGGCGCCCCCGCAGCACGTACTTCTGGATCTTGCCGGTCGAAGTCTTGGGCAGGTCGCCGAACGTCACCGACTTGGGCGCCTTGAAATGGGCTAGCCGGCTCCGGACGTACGAGATGATCTGCTCCTCGGTCGCGCTTGCGCCTTCCTTCAGCGTGACGTACGCGGCCGGGATCTCGCCCCAGTGGTCGTCGGGGACCGCGACCACCGCGACCTCCAGCACCGCCGGATGGTCGGCGATCACCTGCTCGACCTCGACCGACGCGATGTTCTCGCCACCCGAGATGATCACGTCCTTGAGGCGGTCGCGCAGCTCGATGTAGCCGTCGGGGTGCCGGACGCCGAGGTCGCCGGTGCGGAACCAGCCGTCGGGAGCGGCCGCCGCGGTCGCGTCCGGATCCTTGAGGTAGCCCAGCATCACGGTGTTGCCGCGCAGCGCGATCTCGCCCATCGTCCTGCCGTCGGCGGGCACGTCGGCGCCGTCCGCGTCGACGATGCGCGGCGTCAGGTTGACCATGTTCGCCACGCCCTGACGGGCCTTCATGCGGGCCTGGCCGTCGACGTCGAGCGCGTCCCACTCGGGCCGCCAGTCGCAGATCATCGCGGGGCCGAACGTCTCGGTCAGGCCGTAGAGGTGGGTCACGTCGAAGCCCAGCTCGGCCATCCGCCGCAGGATGGCCGGCGACGGCGGCGCTCCCCCGGTGGCGACCCGCACGACCCGGCCGCCGGGCACGCCGTCGCCCGCCTCGGGGGCGTAGGCCAGCATCGACAGCACCGTGGGCGCTCCGTTGAGGTGGGTGACGCGCTCGTCGCGGATCAGCCGCCACACCTCGGCCGGGTCCATCCGGGGCAGGCACACGTGGGTCGCGCCGGCCGCGGTCACCGCCCACGGGAAGCACCAGCCGTTGCAGTGGAACATCGGCAGCGTCCACAGGTGCACCGACGACGGCGACAGTCCGGTGTGGCCGGCCATGGCGACGGCTTGCAGGTACGCGCCGCGGTGGTGGTACATCACGCCCTTGGGCCGGCCGGTCGTGCCCGAGGTGTAGTTGATCGACAGCAGGCCACGCTCGTCGGCCGGCTCGATCACGCGCGGCGTCGCATCGGCCAGCAGCCGCTCGTACTCCTCCCCCGCGCTGATCCTCTCCACGGGTGTCCGCAGCTGGGCCGCGACGTCGTCGAAGTCGTGGATCAGGATCGAGGCCTCGGAGTGCGCGAGGATGTAGTCGATCTCCCCCGCCGACAGCCGGGTGTTCACCGCGACCAGCGGAACCCCCGCCCACGGCACCCCGAAGTTCGCCTCCAGCAGCACGTGGGTGTTGGGCGTCAGCACCGCCACCGGACGCCCTCGCGCCCGCGTGGCCAGGGCGCCGGCCAGGCGGCGGCATCGGTCGCGCATTTCCGCGTACGTCCACCGGCGCGCACCGTCGACGACGGCGATCCGGTCGCCGTGCGCCTCGGCCGAGCGGTCCAGGAACGACACCGGGGACAACGGCTCGAAGGACAGGCTGTGCTTCATCAATCGAATCCCTGCCACCGCTCCGCCGCGTTCCAAATACGCTCGAAGGCCGAGCAATAAAGATCGAATAGTAGACCGCCGTCGATCCGCTGAAGGCGTATCGCGGGGTTCAGGCTGGCCGGACTGCCGTAGACGTGCGGGTTGACGATCAACTGATCGTCGTACCGGAAAAGGCTGTTGTAAAGAGTTGTATTGTGCAGCCTTATCTCGGCGCCCTCGACGCCGACGAGGCTGCGGTAGTAGATCAAACTCGCACGAATGTGCGCCGACAACGTGTTACCCAGGCCTTCTTCCTCGTCGCGCACCGCCACCGCGGCGCAGGCCGGATCACCGAAACAGAGCCTTACGCGTACGCCTTCGCGGGCCCGCTCGGCGAGCTCGTCGGCGATGCGCGGCTGCACCTGCGCGAAGAAGGTGCCGGAGTGCACCAGAACGTCCACATTGGTGGTTGCCTCGCCGAGAAGCCGCAGCCAGGTCTCGCGCGGCACGCTCGCCCGATCGGGGTACAGCTCGATCAGCTCGGACCGGCCGGCGCCCCGGCCCTGGACGCCCCGGGTCAGGATGCTGGGCCAGAGATAGGTCTCGTCGGCGTCCAGCAATTTCGCCGCTGTCCAGCGATTTTGCCGATGCGGCACGCGCCCGTGCGACAGCCAGCGCTCGACGCTTTTCGTGTCGATGGCGCACTTGGCGGCCAACTCCTCGGTGCTTATTCCGCGCTGGAGCATGAGCGCTCGCAGTCGCTCGTTCGGCAGAGGCTTGGTCACATCGACAACCGTGCCGGTACGTACGGGCACTTTTCAAGTTTTTTCTTTGGACATTTCAGCTGGACGGTACGTCTCCGAAAGATCCCTACAGGGCGGGTGAAACGTCCCATCGACGTCCGTCAAACTAGCAGGCGCTTCGAGACGTTGATCAACATCAACGAAATCGTCAACAAAAACGTCGAGAGGAATGGTCCATGCCTATGGCCGTCCGGGACGCCGGGACACCGTACGCGTTCAGCAACGACCGGCCCACCGCCGCGCCGCTGCTGGACGCGCTCGGGCAGATGCACGACCCGTTCACCACCAGCCGGCTCGCCGAGGCGGGGGTCGCCCCGGGCGCACGCTGGCTGGAGATCGGCGCGGGGGCGGGCACGATCGCCGGATGGCTGGCCGACCGGGTCGGGCCGCGGGGCGAGGTGATCGCCACCGACGTGCGCCCGCAGCACATCCGGGAACACTCCGGAGTGACCGTCCTCGAGCACAACATTCTCGTCGACCCCCTGCCGGCGGGCCAGTTCGACGGCATCCACGCCCGCGCGGTCCTGCAGCACCTGCCGGAGCGGCGCGAGATCCTCGCCCGGCTGGCCGGCGCCCTGAAGCCGGGCGGCGTGCTGGTGATCGAGGAGATGGAGACCAACTGGACCCGGGCCGTCCTCACCACGCCCGACCAGCGCTTGCACGAGATCTTCGCGCACTACGAGACGGCCCTTTCCCAGGTGCTGCGCTCGGCCGGGCAGGACCCCACGTGGTGCCGGGGGCTGTTCGGCGCCATGGAGGACGCCGGCCTCGAAGACGTGGACACGCAGAGCTGGCAGGGCTCGTGGCGCGGCGGCACCGGGGCGGCGCTGCTCGCCTGGGCCGGCTCGACCGAGCAGCGCGAGCGCCTGATCGCCGCCGGCATGACCGCCGACGAGCTGGACCTGCTGGCCGAACTGGCACTCGATCCGCGCGTGGTCCTGCGCGGGATTCTCCTGCTGTCGACGATGGGTCGGAGGAAGGCATGATTTCCGTACGACGACGCGCGCTCGCCTTTGTTGCGGCGCTGACCCTGCTGGCCGCGTGCGACGGCGGCAGCGGCACCGAACAGAAGGCCGCCCCCGCGGCGGGCGGTGCGCTGAAGACGGTCACGTACCTGACCGGCGCCGGTGTGCAGGGTCGCGAGGCGTACATCTACGTGGCCATGGAGAAGGGGTTCTTCAAGGAGGCCGGGCTCGACGTCAAGGTGCAGCCCGGCAACGGCACCGAGCAGAACCTGAAGCTCCTGCAGTCCGGCCGGGCCGATTACGCCATCGTGGACATCACCGCAGCGCTCATCGCGTACGGCGAGAAGACGTTCACCGACTTCACCGTGGTCAGCGCCGTCCAGCAGCTGAACCTCTCGTGCATCATGGCGCTCAGCGACAGCGGGATCTCCCGCCCGTCCGACCTGGCCGGCAAGAAGATCGCCTACATCCCCGGTGGCGTCGTCTACACCCTCTTCGGCGCCTACGCCAAACTCGCCGGCGTGGACGCCAGCAAGATCCAATGGGTGCCGATGCCGCCCGCACAGATGGCGCAGAACCTCGCCGCCGGCAGCATCGACGCCGCCACCCAGTTCGCCGTCGGCAAGCCGGCCGTCGAGAACGCCGCCAAGGGCCGCCAGGCCGTGATCATGCCGTTCAGCACCTACCTCACCGACCTGTACGGCAACGGCCTGGCCGTCACCAAGAAGGCCCTCGCCGACGACCCCAAGCAGGTGAAGGCGTTCAACGACGCCATGCTCAAGGGCCTGCAGTACGCGCTGGAGCACCCCGACGAGGCCGGCGAGATCTACGCCAAGTACCAGAAACTCCAGCCCGCCAAGGTCGCCGCGGCCGAGACCACGCTGATGAAGCCGTACGTGCAGAGCGCCAACAGCGGCGGCGCCATCGGCGTCCTCGACCGCCAGCGGGTCGTCCGCAACATCGCCGTGATCCAGAGCGCCGGTATCATCCCCGCGGGCCTCAGCCCCGACGACGTGGTCACGTACGAGATCCCCACAGCCAAGAAGTAGGCAAACCGATCATCACCCGGATCCTTCTGCCCGCGCTCGGCGCGGTGGCGATGATCGCGGCCTGGTGGGCCGCGATCATCGTCCTCGGCATCGAGTCCTACCTGGCCCCCACCCCGCCGCAGGTGGTCACCGCCCTGGTCAACTCGATCGGCTACCTGGCCTCGAACGCGGTGACCACCCTGCTGGAGGTCATCCAGGGCTACCTGATCGCCGTCGGCCTGGGCCTGGCGGTAGGCGGCCTCCTGGCCACCTCGGAGACCATCGAGCGCGCCCTGATGCCCAGCATCGTCGCCGTCAACGCCGTCCCCAAGCTCGCCTTCGCCCCGCTGCTGCTGGTGTGGATGGGCTTCGGCCAAGGCCCCAAGGTGGTCATGGTCGTGCTCCTGTGCACCTTCCCGATCCTGCTGGCCTGCGTGGCCGGCCTCACCCGAACCCCCGCCGAGATGATCGAGCTGGCCCGCTCGCTCCCCGCGTCACGCTGGCAGATCCTCACGCGCTTCCGCTTGCCGGCCGCCATGCCCCAGATCTTCGTAGGTTTGAAGACCGCCATGCCGCTCGCCGTGATCGGCGCTCTGGTCGGCGAGCTCTCCGGTTCCACCGGCGGCCTCGGCTACGTGATCCAGAACGCCGGCGCCGACACCGGCACCGCTTTCGCCGCAATCACTTTGCTGGCCGCGATCAGCGTCGGCTTGTTCTACGTTTTGGTCGCCGCCGAGCGGATCCTCCTGCCCTGGGCCCGCGCCATCACCGACTGAGCGGTCGTCGGTGGCCCGGGCGCGTGCGTGGCTCGGCGTCGTGCGGCCCCTCGCGGTTGTCGCCGGCTGCGCTGGGCTGCCATGGCCCGGGCGCGTGCGTGGCTCGGCGTCGTGCGGCCCGTCGCGGTTGTCGCCGGCTGCGCTGGGCTGCCATGGCCCGGGCGCGTGCGTGGCTCGGCGTCGTGCGGCCCGTCGCGGTTGTCGCCGGCTGCGCGGGGCTGCCATGGCCCGGGCGCGTGCGTGGCTCGGCGTCGTGCGGCCCGTCGCGGTTGTCGCCGGCTGCGCGGGGCTGCCATGGCCCGGGCGCGTGCGTGGCTCGGCGTCGTGCGGCCCGTCGCGGCAATCGGTGGTTGAGCTGGGCTGCCATGGCCCGGGTCGCGGGCGGTTGCGGTGCTGCGGCCCGTCGCGCTCGCGGTTACGTCCCGCGATGTGGCGGCGCCTCTCACCCAGCAGGATCTGGTCCCGCATGCTGGCCCCACGTCCCGCCAACTGGCCGAGCCGTCCACTGTGCGAGATCCCTCCGGCGCCCGCGCCGGAAATATCCGTTTATAGCCACCAGCAGTTGATCGAGCGCCGCCAACGATGATGAGTTCCCGTTCGCCGCTAACAGGTACTCATCAAGATCTCAGCGCGAGGCCGCCAGGCACGAGGTGTGTCGGGCGCTGAGGTGCGCCGGGCGCGAGATGCGAGGGCGCGAGATGCGAGGGCGCGAGATGCGAGGGCGCGAGATGCGAGGGCGCGAGATGCGAGGGCGCGAGATGCGACGGGCGTTGAGGCCGCCGGGCGCTGAGGTGCGCCGGGCGCTGAGGTGCGCCGGGCACTGAGGTGCGCCGGGCACTGAGGTGCGCCGGGCACTGAGGTGCGCCGGGCACTGAGGTGCGCCGGGCACTGAGGTGCGCCGGGCACTGAGGTGCGCCGGGCACTGAGGTGCGCCGGGCACTGAGGTGCACCGGGCGCTGAGGTGGGAGGCAGGCGGCGGGTGACGGGCCGCATGACGGCCGACCACGCACGACCCCGGGCCATGGCGATCCAGCCCGGCCGGCGACAACCGCCACGGGCCCACGAAGCCGCACCACGCGCAACCCGGGCCATGGCAAGCGTCGCGTCTTCGAGAACGACCGCATCTCGCAGTCCCGCTGGATCTGGACCGCCGGTCGACGACAGGTTCATTCGCCGGCTGTGATCGCCGACGCTCCCGGAAGGGACGCCACCCGCGGCGTCTCCGCCTTTCCCGCGTCGCTGCATGCGCTCGCCGGAATGAGATTTTGAGCCTCTGGATTGTCTCATTTCGCCTGGTTACCGTCCGGTAACACTGCGGTAACCCAGGAGGCTGGACATGTCCGTTCGTCTTCGCATACCCGCTGCGCTGCTGGCCGCGACGCTCGCCGGGGCCGGCTTCGCGCCGCTCCCCGCCTCGGCCGCCGTCGTCTCCCGCGGCGTCACCATCCCCGACTTCTACACGCCGCCGGCGACGCTGCCCACGGCCAACGGCGCGCTGATCCGCAGCGAGCCCCTCCCCCTCGCGCTGTCGCTGCCCGGCATCGACTCCCGCCTCCCGGGCACCGCCACCCGGATCATGTACAAGTCCACCGACGCCGGTGGCGGCCCGGTCGCCGTGACCGGCGCCTACGTCGAACCGGCCGCCTCCTGGCGGGGACAGGGCGCACGGCCGCTGGTGGTTCTCGCGCCCGGCACGATGGGCCAGGGTGACCAGTGCTCCACCTCGCTGGCCCTGCAGAAGGGCCTGATCATCGGGACGGAGGACAACCAGACCACCCTGTCGATCGGGTACGAGGTGCTGGCCATGTACCGGCTGCTCGCCAAGGGCATCGCCGTCGTCGAGACCGATTACGCGGGGCTCGGGGCGACCGACCGGCTGCACACCTACGTCAACCGGGTGGACGAGGGCCACGCCGTGCTGGACGCCGCCCGGGCCGCCAAGGCGCTCTCCGGCACCTCGCTCACCGCGAGCTCGGCGGTCGGGCTCTACGGATACAGCCAGGGCGGCGGCGCGGTCGCCTCGGCGGCGGAGCTGCAGTCGTCCTACGCTCCCGACGTCAGGCTCAAGGCCACGTACTCGGGCGCGCCGCCGGCCAACCTGGCCGCGGTCACCGCCGCGATCGACGGCACCGAGCTGGTGGGCGCGCTGGGCTGGGCGGTCAACGGGTTCGCCCAGACCGAGCCGGAGCTGCAGCCGCTGCTCGACAAATACCTCAGCGCCGCCGGCCGCGGCGCGCTGAAGGACCTGACCACCATGTGCGTCGGCGACGCGCTCTTCGGGTACGCCTACCAGCGCAGCTCCTCGTGGACGACGACCGGCCAGTCGCTGTCCCAGATCATCGCGGCCGAGCCCCGCCTCAAGGCCTTCATCGGCGACCAGCTCATCGGCACGAAGAAGCCCACCGGGGTCGTCCGGGTGGCCACCGGCGTGATGGACAACCTCGTGCCGCACGCCCAGGCGCGCACGATGGCCGTGGACTGGTGCCGCCTCGGCGGCGACGTCGTCTACGCCCCGGTGATCCTGCCCAACGCGATCAGCCCGCTGCTCAACCACTTCGGGCCGCTGCTGAGCGACCAGGGCACGGCGGTGGACTGGCTCACCAACCGATTGGCCGGTCTGCCCTCGATCTCCACCTGCGGAATCCTGCCGATCCAGCCGTAGGCCCTGGGAGTCGCCCGGGGTTCCGCCGGACGGCGGCGGAACCCCGGGCCGGCTTGCGTCAGCCGAGCAGTTGCAGCTCGGCCAGCTGGGTCTCGGCGGCGCCGTGGTTGGCGGAGACGACGAGCCGGTAGCGCGAGTACGAAGCGCTGCCGGACACGGCGAACGGCCGGGTCTGGCGCCGGTCGGCGAAGTCGACGTTGGTGCGGGTGTCGACCGTCGTCCAATTTGTACCGTCGTTGGAGCCCTGCAGGGTCCAGTCTCGCGGGTCGCGGGTGGGGAAGTCGTTGGCGGACGTGAGCGTGTACTGCTTGACCGCCACCGCGCCGGTGAGCTGATCGGTGATGGTGGCGGTGTTCGCGAACGTCAGCCACTTGGTCAGCGATGTGTCGTCGGTGAGCGCGGCGCGTGCCTCGTTGGGGGCGTTCTCGCCGCTGACGGTTAGGGTGCCGCCGGTGGCCCGATCGGTCAGCCGCGCCGGCGCGGCCGTGCCGGTGGTCAGCGACGGCGGGATGGCCGCGTCGCCGGTGCCCCAGGAGGACGGGCTCGACCCCATGGTGAAGGTGAGCGTCCCGCCGGCCGTCAGGTCGGCGTGGGTGAGGTAGTTCTTCGTGTAGGCGGCGCCGTTGAGCGTGGCGCTCTGGATGTAGCGGTTGGTGTCGCTCACCCCGGGCGCGCTGACCGTGAGCGTCCGGCCGTTCTCCAGCGTGATCGTGGCTTTCGGGAAGAGCGGCGCCCCGATCGTGTAGTCGGTGCTGCCCATCCGGGCCGGGTAGAAGCCGAGTGCGCTGAAGACGTACCAGGCCGACATCTGGCCGTTGTCCTCGTCGCCGAGGTAGCCGTTGCCGTTGCCCGCGCCCGAGCTGTAGAGCTTGGTGAGGACGTTGCGCACCTGGTTCTGCGTCTTCGACGGGGTGCCGGCGTAGTTGTACATGTAGAGCATGTGGTGGATGGGCTCGTTGGCGTGCGCGTACTGGCCCATGTTGGTGTCGTAGGCCTCGCGCATCTCGTGGATGACCCCGCCGTAGCAGCCGGGGAGGTAGTCGCGGGAGGCTGCGATCACCGAGTCGATCTTCGCGGAGAGCTGGGCGCGCCCGCCGTACAGGTTGGCCATGCCCTGCGGGTCCTGCGGCGCCGGGAGCGCGTAATGCCAGGCATTGCCCTCGGTGTACTCGCAGCCCCACGACTGCGGTTTGAAGTCGGCGTCACTCGTACGCCAATTGCCGTTGCTCTGTTTGCCGCGGAAGAAGCCGACCGATGGCGAATAGAGGTTGGCGTAATCGAGGGTGCGATTGCGGAAGTACGCCGCGTCGTCGGTCTTCCCGAGCGCGGTGGCCATCTGGTAGATCCCGAAATCGCTGGTGGCGTCCTCGATCGTCCAGGAGAGCGAGTCTCCGCGTACGTCCGAGGGCAGGTACCCCTTGAACGGCGAGACCTGCAGCCCGGAGCGGCCGTTGGCGTTGGACGAGTAGACGGTCGCGTTCTTCACCGCCGACGCGTACGCCGCCTGGTAGTCGAAGTTGCGGATGCCTTTCACGTACGCGTCCGCGAACGCCAGATCCTGATTCGTGCCCGGCATGACGGCCTTGTTCCACGGGCCCGACCAGCTCGGCGTCCAACCGGCGGTCTTGTATACGTTGACGAATCCGTCGAGCATCTCGCCGGTCTTCGTCGGCGACAGCAAGGTATACAGCGGCCACACGGCGCGGGCGGTGTCCCAGAAGCCGTTGTTGACGTACATCTGGCCGTCGCGGAGCTGGTTGTCGTAGGGGCTGAAGTACTTGCGGACCCCGCCGACCATCTCGGAGCGGTTGTTCGGGTACATGTAGACGCGGTACAGGTTGGAGTAGAAGGTCACCAGCTGGTCGGTCGTGGCGCCCTCGATGGCCACCTTGCCGAGGACGGCGTTCCACTGGGCGGCCGCTTCATCCCGTACGGAATCAAGGGTTTTCGAACCCACCTCCTGGGTGCGGTTCGCGGCGGCCTGGGCCACGCTGATCCAGGATGTCCCCATCCGCAGGGTGACCTGTTCGTTCGCGGTGGTGGCGAAGCGGATCCAACTGGTGGCGCCGCCGCCGCTGACCTGGCCGGTCGCGGCGATGGCGTGGTCGACGGCGGCCGAGAAGTAGAGCCGTTGCCCGTTCTGGTCGGTGTATCCGGAGATGGTGCGCCCGGCGGTGTCAACGGTGATCGAGCCGCTCGCGCTGTCGATGGTGTCGAAGAGGATCACCGACTCGGAGGCGGAGGGGAACGTGAAGCGCATGACCCCCGCGTGGTCCGTCGGTGCGATCTCGGCCGTGATGCCGTACGTGTCAAGCCTTGTCTTGTAGTAATGGGCCTTTGCGACCTCGTTGGCGTGACTGAACGTGGACTTGCGGGCGTCCGGCGTGGCCTTGATGCTGCCGGTCATCGGCATCACCTGCAGCTGCCCGTAATCGGCGACCCAGGGGCTCGGCTCGTGGCTGATCGCGAAGCCCTGGACGGTCGTCGCGCTGTACTGGTAGAGCCAGCCGTCGCTGTTGCCGCTGGTCACCGGCGTCCAGAAGTTGAAGCCGTTGGGCACGGTCGCGCCGGGGAAGGTGTTGCCGCGCGAGTAGCTGAAGTCGGAGTTCGAACCGCGGCGGGTGTCGACGTAATCGGCGAGGGAGGCGGCCGCGGCGTCGGCGGTGATGCTGATGTCGTCGAAGTAGCCGCGGAACGTGCCGGTCCCCTCGGGCCGGTCGTAGCCGATGAGCACCCGGTCGATCGTCTTGCCGGCGACCGTGGCGCCGATCGCCGAGGTGACGTAGTTCCAGGTGTTGAAGCTCAGCACGCTGCTGCTGCCCTGGAAGCTCGGGTGCACGCGGACGCCGTGCTGGTCGACCGCGCCCGAGTCGCGCAGGAACGTGCCGTCGGTGAACGCCAGGTCCACGGCCACGTCGAGGTTGCCGCCGCTCTGCGGATACACCCAATAGGACAGTGTGGTGGCGGCGGCGACGGGGATGTCGACGTCGAGGATCCGGTTGTACGAGAAGCTCGAGGTGGCGCTGGTATCCGAGCCGGAATACATGAGCGCGGTGGTGCCGGTGTGGGCGGTCTCGGTGCGGGTGCCGCTCTCCATGCCGGTCAGGCCGCAGCAGTAGCCGCCGACACCGGCGCTGCTCTCGACGCTGTTGGTCCAGGTGGGTTGAGTCTGGCCGGACTCGAATCCGGTGACGAGGTCTCCTGCCGCCGCGGCGGCGCTTGCGGGGATGGTGATCGACGCGGCGGTGATCAGGACGGCGACCAACTGTTTGATCATGGGACTCCTTCAAGGGAGTGGGGATGCCCATGACAACGTTGTCGGCCGCCGCCTGACCAGTCAAGACCTTCGATGTCGCTTTCGGCTACTTCACCTGGATGGTCTTCGATGTCGCAACCGGCGCGAGCGAGGCGTCGTCCGTGTACGGCCGCATCGAGTCGTTCGTGACGGTCACCGTGACCTGGCCGCGGCCCAGCGCGGTCAGCTTGCGCGTCACCGGGTCGAGGATCGCCACCTTGCCGCTGTGGCGGGCCTCGGCGATCGCCCGGTCACCGCTGCCGATCGCGAGGTTGCGCGATCCACTCCAGTGCACCGACATCGGGTAGCGCAGCGGCACCACCCGGGTGCCGGTCGACACGCCTTCGGGCTGGACGATGCTGCCGCTGAGCTCTTTCGTAGTGCCCTTTTCGAGCGTCTCCGGCGCGTTCAGCGTGATCGACTGAGCGAAGGCGCGGACGTCGGCCTCCAGCCACTCGTTTTTGTCGCGGGAGACGGACCAGTCGACCCAGCCGGTGAAGCCGCCCCGGTCCGGCGTGCCGTACGGGTCCTTGCCCGACGACGGGTGCACGAAGTACGGGACGCCCTCGATCCGGTGGACGTTCGCGATCTGCGCGTGCGAGCCGAGCATGACCGCGCCCTTGTCGGTCTTGCTGCGGAAGTCGGTGAGCAGCTTCTCGATCAGCGCGACCTCGGTGCGGTCGCCGAGCTGGCTGGACTTCGTCTCGGCCGGGTCGTCCACCGGGTGGTGGGCGGCCACGACCACGTTGCGCACCGACGGGTCGCGCTGCGCGTCGGCGAGGGCCTGCTGGAACATCGGCCACTGATCCCAGGCCGTGCCGCGCAGCGTGCCGAGCGAGCTGGCCAGCAGGATGAAACGGGTGCCCTTGTGGTCGAAGGTCCGGTACGGCCGGCCGAACTCCTTGGTGAAGTTGGTCAGGTCCGACTGGGTGTTGTTGAGCCCGTAGGACTCGTGGTTGCCCGGCACGTAGTAGCAGGGCACCGTGCCGGGTTTGCCAGAAGGCTCCTGGCCGGCCGGGACCAGGTCGCAGCCCGCGTCGGTGAGCACCTGCCGGGCCAGCGAGAGGTCCTGCGGCAGGCCCCGGTCGGTGATGTCGCCGTTGAGGATCACCAGATCGGGCTTGGTGGCCCGGATCCGCCGGATCTCGGCGGTCGCCACCTGGGCCAGGGCCGGGTTGTCGGCGGTGAACTGCACGTCCGACATCGACGCGAAGTTCCACGTGCTCCTCGACGAGGACAGCGTGCCGTCGGCCGAGATCAGCCGGTCGGCGACCAGGGCGGGCTCGGCCGGCAGGTCGATCGAGGTGGGCACGTCGGCCTCGATGCGGTTGAGCACGAACGTGCCCGCCTTCTGGGCGGCCACGCTGGTGTTGATGCCCTGGAAGCTCGAGATCGAGATCGGGAACACCGTGTTGCCGGGCAGCGTGAAGGTGGCGTACTGCCAGTCGGCGCTGGGGACCAGGGCCGTGCCGTACACGCCGGAGGCCTTGCCGTTGCCGTCGTAGTAGCCGACGTAGGTCAGGCCGCTCGGCACGGCGATGCTCGACTTCATCCGTACGCGCAGGCGCAGTGGCTGGCCCGGAACGGTGACCCGGTTGGCGACCGAGGTCGCGGAGATGCCGACGTTGCGCATCGCGGCGAAGTCGATCTTCAGGCCGTCCGGGTCCTTCGAGAAGGTGGTCGCGGCGGTGCTGTTGTTGCGCCAGCGGGCGAGGACGTCGTCGCTGAACTCGTACGCGGTGACGTTCTGCACGCCGATCGTGATCGGCAGCTGGACCGACTTGCCGGCCACCGTGACGGTCAGGATCGTGCCGGCCGCCTTCAGCGGGACGACCTTGAGGTTGCCGCCGACGGACTGGACTTCCACGACGCTGTGGTCGTACGTCAGCTTGAGGTCGGACGGGTCGATCGGGGCGGTGTAGCCCTGGTTGTCGCGCCCGGTGACGCTGACCGTGGCGGCCTGGTCGGCGGTCGCGTCGGCGATGCTGAGCCGCTCGGCGGAGAGTTCCACCTGGTCGAGCGCGCCGAGCACCTCGATCCTCTTCGCGGCGATCTCGTGCCCCTCACTTGCCGTGACGAAGATCTTCTTGCTGCCGGCCCTGACCACGCCGTCTTTGATCGACCCGCCGACGGCGTGCCAGCGCACCGACTTCTGGTTCACCGCGACCGGGGTCTGGTGGTTGTCGACGCCCTTGGCCACGAGCGGCCGGTGCAGGCCGGGGAAGACCTTGTCGCCGGCCGCGGAATCGATCAGCAGGTCGTGCAGCTTGCCGTCGCCCGGGGAGACGAACACGCCGACGCCGTTGGGGTCGTTGCGCTCGTGGCCGTCGGACGGCACATTCCGTACGGTCGCCTCGGTGTCGCCCAGCTCGCGGGCGACCATCGTGCTGGAGCCGCCGCCGTCCAGGTTGACCGCGGTCTGCACGCCGAGCGCGGCGAGGTCGCGCGCCTCCTTGTCGATGCCGACGCCGCCCTTGCCGGTGCCGCCCGGTCCGTCCCAGGTGGCCAGCACCAGCGTGCGGCCGCCGTCCTTGAAGCCCAGCGCGGTGCGCGGCGCGATCGAGGTGTCGAGGCCCGGCACGACCTTGCCGCCGGAGACCACGGTCCCGCCGTTGCCGAGGGCGAACTTCATCGCCTTGGAGGCGTCGTTGGACAGTCCGTACGAGAGCGTGACCGGGTCGCCGGGGGCCAGCGCGCGCAGCGCGGCCGCCGAGGTGCCCCGCCCGGCCAGCACGAAGCCGTCCGCCGGGATCGCGCCCGAGCCGGCCGGGCCGGTCGGCGCCACCGAGACGACCTTGCCGCCGGCCACCACGACTTCGGCCACCTGCGCGACGTCGACGCTCGTGAAGCCGCCGTTGCGGCCGGCCGTGCCCCACCCCGCGGTGAAGGCGACGAGTCCGTCGGCCGGGACGCCGCCGCCGTTGGCCGCGTTGATCGTCAGGACCTTGTGGTCGGTGCCGGCGAACGTCGCCTTGGCGTCGACGGCGAGATCCACAAGCTGCGCTACGCCGTCCTTGCTGACGCCGACGTGCTGGCGGCCGTTGGCGTCGGCCGTCTTCAGCAGCTGGCCGTTCTGGATCTCGCCGCCCAGCGCCGCGTTGGTGTTGCCGATGTCGAAGAACTCGCCGTTCACGCCGGCCACCGCGCCGGCCTTGTTGGCGGCGGTGCTCAATGGGCCGCCGGACGCGACCGGGCCGGAGGTCAGCAGGTCGGTGCTGACCGCGCGGTTGGACAGGTCGACGGTCAGGAAGCGGGCGTCGTACCAGCCGCTCGCGTCGAGCGCCTGCACGTGCTTCAGGTCGATCCCCGGACCGATCCTCTCGGCGGTGTCGATCAGCGGGATCCCACCGGTGGCAGGCGCCGCATTCGCGGGTGCCGGCGACGCGAGCAGCCACGCGGCCGTGGCGAGGGTGCCCGCCAGCAAGGCCTTTGTTCTCATGTGGTTCCTTCGGTTGAGCTCTTGGAACAAACCGAAGCTAGGGATCTTGACCGACGCGGGCGTGAATCGCGCTCGGACTTCCTGTGAACGGTTGAACTGCGCGAGACGCAGGAGTTGTATCGAGATTTATGGATACGTCCGTGTTCCGCCGCAAGCCGGTCGACGACATCGTGAGCGACGAGGAGACCGGCCTCCAACGCTCGCTCGGCCTGTTCCAGCTCACCGCGATCGGCGTGGGCGGCATCATCGGGGCCGGCATCTTCGCGCTCGCCGGCGCGGTGGCCAACAAGACCGCCGGGCCGGCCGTGGTCATCTCGTTCCTGATCGCCGGCGTCGCGTCCGCATGCGCCGCCCTCTCGTACGCGGAGTTCGCCGGCCTGATCCCCCGGGCCGGATCGGCCTACACGTACGGCTACGCGGTCCTCGGCGAGATCGTCGGCTGGTTCATCGGCTGGGACCTGCTGCTGGAGTACACGGCGATCGTCTCGGTGGTGGCGATCGGCATCTCCGGCTACTTCTCGTTCCTGCTCGACGACGTCGGCATCCACCTGCCCGGCTGGATGCTCGGCGCGCCCGGCACCGGCGACGGGCACGTGGTCGACCTGTTCGCGGTGCTGCTGTGCCTGCTCATCGCGTACCTGCTGAACCAGGGCATCCGCACGGCGGCCCGCGCCGAGACCGTGGTCGTCGGGATCAAGGTCGCGGTGGTGCTGCTGGTCATCGTGGTCGGCGCGTTCCACATCAACACCGCGAACTACACGCCGTTCTTCCCGTTCGGCTTCGGCGGCGCGGTCACCGGCGCGGCCACCGTCTTCTTCGCGGTGTTCGGCTACGACGCGATGAGCACCGCCGCCGAGGAGTCCCGCGACGCCCGGCGGCACCTGCCGAAGGCCATCATCTGGTCGCTGGTCATCTCGATGGTGCTGTATGTGCTGGCCTGCCTGGTGCTCACCGGCATGCAGCACTACACGGAGATCGACCCGGAGAGCGGCTTCTCGTCGGCGTTCGCCTCGGTCGGGCTCTCCGGCCTGGCCGACATCATCGCGGTCGGCGCGATCGTCGGCATCCTCACCGTGATGTTCACCTTCATGCTCGGTGTCACCCGCGTCTGGTACTCGATGAGCCGCGACGGGTTGCTGCCGTCCTGGTTCGCCCGCCTGCACCCGCGGCGGCAGGTGCCCAGCCGGGTGACCTGGATCGCCGGCGTCGTCTCGGCGCTGTTCGCCGGGTTCCTGCCGATCGAGGAGGCCGCCGAGCTGACCAACATCGGCATCCTGCTCGCCTTCGTCGTCGTCTGCGTCGCCGTCATCGTGCTCCGCTACCGCCGGCCCGACCTGCCCCGCTCGTTCCGCCTGCCGGCCATGCCCGTGGTCCCGGCGATCGGCGTGATCTTCTCGATCTGGCTGATCACGTTCCTGTCCCCGATCACGTGGCTGCGGTTCGCCGTCTGGTTCGTGCTGGGCATCATCGTGTACGCGTTCTACAGCTACCGCCATTCCGCCCTACGCTCGGACCGTGATCCGAGCAGTGATCGTTGACGTCGACGACACCCTGAGCCTGACCGAAGCCGCCTCGTACGACCTGGAGAACGAGGTGCTCGCCCTGATGGGCCGCGCCCCGATGACCCGGCAGGCGCACCTCGCCACGTGGGGCGAGCCGCTGCTGGACGCCATGCCGCACCGGTCGCCCGGCGTCGACCTGGGCCGGTTCGCCGAGCTGTTCCCGGCCGCGAACCGGCGCTACCTCGCCGAGGGCCGGCTCGACGTGATCCCGCCGGAGAACCTCGCCGCCCTCGACGCGCTGGTCGAGGGCGGCCGCACGGTCCTGCTGCTCACCTCGCGGGCCGAGGCGGAGGTGTTGCACCTGCTCGCGCCCGACCACGCCCTGGCAAGTCGGGTGACCGGCGCCTACCACCAGGGCAACACCCGCTTCCGCAAGCCCGACCCCCGGGTCTTCGACGAGTTGCTCGCCGAGACCGGCTTCCACCCTGGCGAATGCGTCTACGTGGGCGACTCACCGGGCGACGCGGTGGCCGCCGGCGGGGCCGGCATGGCCTTCATCGCCTGCCTGCAGAGCGGCGTACGCCGGCTCGACGAGTTCGAGGCCGCGCACGTCACCGCCGCCGTCGGCACCTTCCCCGAGATCATTTCCGCGATACGAGCGCTTGAGGAACGCGGCGAAGACCAGCCCGAGAACCATGCCGAAGGCGGCGCCCAGCAGCGGTGAATGCGCGAAGGTCGCGCCGCCGAGGCGGCCCAGGCCGATCGCGTACGCGGCCCAGGCGGCACTCGCCAGCCCGCTGAACAGCCGGAACCGTCCGCGAGGCAGCCGCACCGAGCCCGACGTCATGGCGGTGGCGGTCCGGCCGTACGGGAGAAATCGCCCGACCAGGATCGCGACCCCGCCGTGACGCAGGAGCGCAAGCTCCGCCTTTCGCTTCGCCGCGCCCAGCCGCCCCTTGCGGATCCGGCCGCCCGCCTTGCGCCCGAGCAGGTAGGAGACGCGGTCGCCGGCCATCCCGCCCGCCACCACGGCGGCGGCGAGGGCGACGAGGTGGGGGCGGCCGGTCGCCGTGAGAGCACCCAGACCGATCACCACGGTCTCGGACGGCACGATCGGGATGAAGCCGTCGAGGGCCACCGCCGCGAACACGATCAGATAGAGCCAGGGCGACGAAACAAGCGGCATGAGCTGGTCAAGCATGCCTTCGACCGTACGGATCCGAGCGCGCCCGCCACGATGGTGCGACCACGCCGATCAGGGGTGGGCATAACACCACCGTTGATGGGCGTCTTTCATCGCGCGCCTTCCGTCGGCCGCGGTCATCCCGCTCCTGTCGTCGGGCGCCCTCATCGCCCGCCGTCACCGCCCGCCACCGCCGCGCGCCACCGCCGCCGCCGTCACCGCGCGCTGTCACCGCCCGCCGTCACCGCGCGCTGTCATCGAGCCAGGCAGGCGACGGCGAAGACGGCGGCCACCACGCCGTAGAGGTGGACGGTGTGCAGTCGCTCGCGTAACAGCGAGCGGTTGAGCAGCAGCGTGACCGCCGGGTAGAGGGACGCCACCACCGCCGCCGGGGTGAGCGCGGCCGCGGCGGCCGCGAGGAAGGCGGCGTCGGCAGCGGCGTCGGTCGCGCCGACCGCGATGATCGGAGCCCGGAGCAGCGTGCGGTCGCAGCGGCCGAGGGCGAGCGCGAGGATCAGCGCGCCGATGCCCTCGGTGATGCGGGCGATGGCGAGCGCCCAGACCGGGTCGGTCGCGCCCGCTTCGGGCAGGAGCACGAAATAGACGCCGAAGCCGAGCGCCGCCCCGAGCGCACACAGATTCGCCGACCGCTGCATGCGACGCCGCTCGCCGTCAGGTAGGCGTTTCTCGCCACTGGGTAAGTGGCGCTCGCCGCTGGGCACGTGGCGCTCCCCGCTGGGCACCTGCCGCTCGCCACTGGGCACGTGCCGCTCGCCGTTTGGCACCTGCCGCTCGCCGCTGGGCAGGTGGCGGTCGCCGCCGGGCACGTGGCGGTCGCCGCTGGGCACCGGCCAGCTTGCCATTGTGGCGCCGACCAGGCCCATCGTGACTCCCAGGGCGGCGCCTACGCCCAAGCGCTCGCCGTGCAGGAGGCCCCACCCGACCGGGACCACCGCCGCGACCGCGGCGACCGGCGCCACCACGGCCGGGGAACCGTCCCGCATCGCGCGGTAGAGCAGGCCCATCGACGGCAGCCCGACCAGCCCGGCCGCGACCGCCAGCCACAACCGGTTGTCCCAGACCGGCGGTATACCCCGCACGGCCACCACCAGCAGCGCCAGCAACATAGCGGCGATCCGCGACCCGATCAGGATCGTCAGGACCGGCAAGCGGCGCGCCAGCAGGCCGGCGAGGAAGTCGGAGAGCCCCCACGCGGCGGCCGCCCCCGCGGCCGCCGTCATCACCCAACCCATGCCCGTCAGGAGGCTTCGCCGTCGGCACCGGATACACACGAACTCATGCCGGGGATGATGCCGACCACAAAGCCGCAGGTCAGTCGCCCGCACGTGGGCGTCCGACCGGGCTAACCCGATCGGCGGGCGTGTCACAACCGGCGTCACTGCTCGGTCAAGAGGACATGCTGAGTTTCGAGACGGATATTCGTCCGCTCTTCCGGGAGAAGGACCGCAACTCCATGCTCTGGATGTTCGATCTCTGGTCGGCCGCGGACGTCCGACAGCACGCGGAGCGCATCTTCGGCGCCGTCGCCCGCGGTTCGATGCCGTGCGACGGGTCGTGGCCGGAGGAGAGCGCCACCCTGCTGCGGCGCTGGATCGACGAGGGTGGGCAGGACTAGTCGATCACCACGTCGCGGCAGGCGGTGAACCGCACCTCGGCGGTGGCTGTGGTGGTGGCGGTGGCGGGCAGGCTGGCGTTGGCGTGCAGGCGCAGGCCGCTCGTCGCGGTGGCGTCGACTGCCGGGACCCCGTCGAGCTCGAAGCGGTTCTCCTCGATCAGGATGCCGCTGTGCACCGGCTCGTCGACGCGGGGCGCCCGCGGGTCGACGAGGATCGCGGGACCGCCGGGGTCGATGAACTCGTTCGCGCGGATCGTCAAGTCGCGCACCGGGCCGGACTCCCACCACTCGTTGGCGTCGGCGGAGACGTAGATCGCGGCCATCCCGGGGCGCTCGAAGCGGTTGCGCTCGATCCGGATCGGCCGCCGGGTGGTGACCAGCACGGCCCGGGTCGGGGTGTTCCGGAAGACGTTGCCGGTGATCTCGACGCTCGGGGTGCGGGAGACGTTCTCGACGGCGCTGACGCCGGCGAGCCCGGCCGGCAACGGCACGTCGGCGGTGAGGACGATGCTGGTCAGCGGCTCCCCGGGGTCGCCGGGTTGCCGGACGTCGCGCACGCCGGCCTCGGCGACCGGGCGCAGGGTGGCGCGGTCGACCACTTCGAAGCGCTCGCCCGGCGTGAACTGCGCCAGCCCCGCCGTCTCCGGGTGGGCGAACTGCAGCAGCAACGTGTCGGTCCGCGGCTGCTCCGCCACCCGCAGGTAGGTGCCGTGCACGTTGATCGGATCGTCGTGCGAGCCGTCGAAGACGCTGTCGCGCACCACGACCCGGCCCGAGCAGCCGGAGACCTGCAGGAAGTCGGCGAACCCGGCGCTGTGCCGCCGGGTGCCCGGCGGGGGACGGAACTCGCAGTCCTCGACCGTGAGGTCTCGGCTGTGCTGCGCGACCACCCCGAATCCGTGCAGGTAGCGGAACCGCAGCCGGGACAGCGTGACGTCGGCGCTGCCCGTGATGAGCGCGCCGGGATGATCACGCACGGTCCGGCGCATGGCATAAACCAGCCCCATATCGTACGGCTGCGCGCGGTGCCCGTACTCGATCCGCACCTCCCGCTCCCCCACCCGATGCATCGCCGCGACGTCGCGGAACAGCGGGTTGTCCACCCGCCGCGCACGCCCGGCGGCAACGTCGAAGACCTGTGTGTAGTCGAGCCCGTTCCGTCCCCACCAGGCGAAACCACCGGCGGGAGTGGGTTCGCCGTGCCAGAGGACGGACCGCCCGGTGACGGTGAAGCGGGTGACGGCGGGGACCCGGATCAGCCGGAAGCCCGGGCCGGCGTCGGCCACAGTGGCGTCGACGACGGTGGGCACGGCGTAGTCGAACTCGAGTCCCTCGACGCGGACCCGGGCCGAGTCGAGGACCGCGAACGTGGTCTGCAGACCGTGCACGACAAGGCGGGCGCCCTCCCCAGTGAGAAGGAGGTCGTCGATCGACTCGATGAGTATGGCGACTGTCTTGATGCGATGCCGCGGGTCGGCCCCGACGGTGTTGGAGACGTAGAGCTCGCGCCGGTTCTCCTCCTGCGGCCAGACGTGATATTCGCCGGGCGGGAAGCGGAGCACCACCGGGCCCGGGGTGGCCCTCGCGACGCGCAGGGCCGCACGGATGGCGGGCCCGGCATCGTCGAGGGAACCGAAATCGGTGACATCGAGGAGCACCTAGAACGCCTCGAAGGTGAAGCCCATCCGGACCCGCGACGCCCGGAACTCCGCACTCGGACGCACGGCCGGCCCACAGCTCGCCGACCCCAGCCCGGTCACCCCGGCCGCGAGGTGCAGCCAGAGCAGGCTCCCCTCGACGAGCTCGTTGGTGTGCCGAGCCCGCTCCAGCTCCGCGGTCGACCAGGGGCGCACGGCCACCTCGAACGGACTGTCCCCTTCGATGCGCAGCCCACCCTCGGGCGTGGCCAGGCGCAGCGAGCTGACCTCCGAGCGGTTGCCGTTCTCCTGCGGCACCACGTAGGGGGTCTGCGCCTCGCGGACGGTGAGGCTGTGCCGCCCGTGCCAGTTGGCCGAGCGGGAGTCGGGGTAGCTTTCCCCGGGCCCGAGCCCGAACCACTCGAATCGCACGTCGCCGGGCGCGGGAGTGCGCAGGGCGAGCGCCACGCCCAGGCGGGGCAGCGGCAGCCGCCATTCCCCGAGGCGCTCGATCTCGACATCGAGCCGGACCGCGTCGCCGACGGCCGACCAGCCGTAGGTCATCTCGAACCCGCTGTCGAGCCCCGCCGGCAGATATCGGCCCGCCCTCTCCAAAAGACGGTCCAGCCCGGCGGCCCGCCACGTCTTCTCCAGCGAGAACCGGTCGTTCTCGGTAGGCGCCCGCCACGTGTCGAGGGCGATGCTCGCGATCGGGAAGGGACCGAGCCGCTCCGGCTGGATCGAATGCCCGGCCGCCGGGTCAGAACGCCCCCAGCCCGAAAGCTCCGGCGCGGCGCGCTCGTGGGCCGACTGCGCCGTGGCGGCCGGGCGCTTCTGCGCGCGTGAGAGCACGGCCCCCTCGACCGTCGCCGTCACCATGAGCGCGGCCTTCGGCAGGTGGAGCCGGTGCGACGCCAGCGGCGCCACCACGGGAACCTCGAGGACACCGGCGTCGGCCTCACCTGACCACGAGAAGACCACATCCTTGGTGGTGGTGAAGCTCCACCGGTTCTCGACTACCAGATCGTCCCCGTCGATCCGCAAGCGGACCGGAGTCTTCACGGCGGCCAGCTCGGCGAGGCCGGGTGACGGCGTCCGGTCCGGGAAGACCATGCCGTCGATCACGAACGAGCCGTCGTGCACGGCCTCGCCGAAGTCGCCGCCGTAGCGGTAGGCGCCCTCCGAGGCGATGCCGTGGTCGATCCACTCCCAGATGAAGCCGCCGGCCAGCCGCGGGTGCGCGTCGATGATGGCCTCGTAGTCGGCCAGCCCGCCCGGCCCGTTGCCCATCGCGTGCCCGTACTCGCACATGATCATCGGCAGGCCGCGGCGACGCCGGTCTCGCCCGGGGTCGGCGAGCGCCGGCTCGTCGTGCCGGCCGATCGCCTCCAGCTCGTCGTAGCCGGGATACATCCGGCTGTAGACGTCGACGCTCTCGCACTCGGCGTCGCCCTCGTAGTGGATCGGCCGGGTCGTGTCGCGCCCGGCCGTCCAGCGGGCGTTCGCGGCGAGGTTGCGTCCCCAGCCGGCCTCGTTGCCGAGCGACCACATCACGACGCTGGGCGCGTTCTTGTCGCGTTCCACCATGCGCCGCATCCGGTCGAGGTAGACGCCGGCCCAGGCGGGGTCGTCCGACGGGTTGCCCCGCCAGCCGACCAGCGAGAAGCCGTGCGTCTCGATGTCGCACTCCTCGATCACGTAGAGCCCGTGGCGGTCGCAGAGCTCCAGGAAGTACGGGTCCGGCGGGTAGTGGCTCGTCCGTACGGCATTGATGTGATGTTGCTTCATCAGTGCGACGTCGTGTTCCATCCGCTCGCGCGGGACCGCCCGCCCGGTCGCGGGATCGAAGTCGTGCCGGTTGACGCCGCGGAAAGTCAGCGGCGCGCCGTTGAGCGTGAGCCGGTCGCCCTCGATCCGGACCGTGCGGAAGCCGATGTCGAGCGAGACGGTCTCGGCGTCGGTGCGCACGAGCAGGCGGTAGAGGTTTGGCTGCTCCGCCGACCACGGCCGCACCCCCGCGACCCGATCGCCGTCGAGCTCGACGCCGGGGATCTCCCAGCTGACCGGCAGGCTGCTGGACGCCTCGACCCGCAGAATCCCGTCGCCGGTCAGATGGTCGTAATCGGCCACGACCCGTACGTCATCGATGCCGCCGTCCGGGCGGTGCAGCAGCGCGACGGATCGGAAGATGCCGGACAGCCACCATTGGTCCTGGTCTTCGACATAGCTCGCGAAGCTCCACTGCCGCACCCGCACGACCAGTTCGTCTTCGGCGCCGGTCAGCAGCGCGGTGACTTCGAACTCGACGGTCAGCCGACTGCCCGTGGACCGACCCACGAGCGTGCCATTGATCTCGGCCTCGAACCACGAGTCGACGCCGTCGAACCGCAGCAGCACCCGGCCGCCGTCCCAGTCGGCCGGACGCCGCACGGTCCGCCGGTACTCGCCCACCGGGTTGTCCGCCGGAACGTGCGGCGGATCGATCGGGAAGGGGTAACGGACGTTCGTGTACGCGGGCGCGCCGTACCCGTTGAGCTGCCACTGCCCGGGAACCGGCATCTCGCCCCGCGCACCGTCCAGACTGAACTGCCAGACGCCGTCCAGCGACAGCGCGCCGGCCGTGGTCCTCAGCCGGGCCCTCGGCGGCTCGGCCCCGGTCGGCGGTGCGATGGTCTCGTGCGGTGCGGTCATTTCCAGCTCCAAGATTTCCCGGGTACGAGATCCGCGGTCACGCGCCGATCCCCGCAGCTCACCACGATCGACACCGGCCGCCGGGCACGCAACTCGGCCTCGGCCCGCAGTCGTCCGTCGACGGTTGTCCAGGCCCCGCACGGCCAGGTCCGCCGGGGTGGCGTCCCCAGCCGGAGCCCAGAGCCGCAGTTCTTCCCCGGTCATCGACTCTCCGACCGCAGGTGCAGCGTCCGGATCTCCCAAGGCCGCAGCGGCACCCGCCGCAAGTCAACCTTGGACCCCTCGATCGGCCGGCCGAGCAGGTCGGCATCAACCGCCGAAAGAGTACGGCCCACTGATCGAGGCAACAGTCGTGGACGATGTCATCGCCACCAGCCGCACCTCGACCCCGCCCTCAACCCGCCGCCCCACCGCACAGCATCACCCGCCACCCACCCGCCAGCCACATCCCCGCCGGACACCCGGCCCGCAGCCGCACCCCCGCCGGCCGCTGCGGTGCCGACCGCATCGGTGCCGGCCGCGGGCAGCAGCGTCAGGGCCGGCTCGCCGCCGTCGACCAGCTCGTATTCGGCCAGGCCGGACAGCAGCACCGTCGAGGAACGGCGCAGTGCGGCCGAGGGCACGTCGAGGCTGACCCGCTCGGCGTCGTCGAGCACACGCTCGGCATGCGCCATGGCGTCCTTGAAGCTGCGCCGGATCGAACCCGTCAACTCGCGATGCGGGCGCTCCACCAATTGTTGGGGCTGTTCATCGCGAACGACAGCTTCGGGCACTGGAAACTGCTTCCCGAGGGCGGCGGATTCCCGTACGAATAGGAATTTGATGGTGTCGCCGTCTGCCACGCGCCGTTGAGCTTGACCGAGATCGAGCTGGCGTCGAAGGACTTGCCGGCCATGCCGGCGCAGTAGTAGCCGGCGCCGGTGGACGGGTTGATCGTGCTGTAGATCTCGAACATGTCCCAGCCGAACCACGTCTCGCCCAGGTCGTAGCTGCCCGAGCTGGAATAGAACGTCTCGTACGCGTGGGTGCTGAAGTTGTACAGATACGACGTCCACGCGTTGGTCGACGCGTTCGTCTGGCTGACCTCGAAGCTGTACGCCGGCAGCCCGTTCACCGTCGTCGTGTAGGTCGCGAGGAACGAACTGCCGATGGACACCGCTTTGCCGACGCCGGCGTTCCCGCCGCACCAGTCCCACGCCCAGAGCAGCGGTCCGCTCGGCGTGTAAGCGGTCGTCATCTCGATGCACGCGCCGCCGGGGCTCAGCGAGGTCGGCGAGTAGATGTACTCGCCGCCGCGGGTGGTGGTGCCGGCGCCGGTCAGCACGCTGTGGGTGGCCCGTATCCCCTTGGCTTGCGGCTGGCTGAAGGCGGTGCCCCAGGCGGTGTGGAACTCCTGAGCGGCGACTCGCTGCCGCGTGAGGCTCTCGAATCGGGTGGCAGCGGCCCCCGCCACGCCGGTCGACCCCGCGACCGTGCCCCTGATCGGTGCACGAGCGCCGCGCACTTCGGGGTGATCGGCGGCGGGCCGGGCAAGTGTGGAAGGGAGAGGGGACGTGGGGGGAGCCGCGGCCGCGCCGGTGCCGGCGACGACCGCCGCGATGCCGACGGCGACGGTGAGCAGGCGAGTACGCATGCCCGGAGCCTAATATCGATGGACGTCACTGTCTACGGAAAGCGCTTACCTCAACGGTGAACATGCCGGCGACATGCTGCGGATCCACCTCGGCGAGGCTACGGTCCTCCGATGAAGGTTGTCGTCTGGGTCACGGAAGGGACGTGGCAGGCCGCCGTGGACGCCGTACGCGATCTGCCCTCGGCGGAGCTGACGCTGCTGCACGTGATCGATGTGAACACGGTGCAGGCGGTCGCCGGCGCCCGCGCCGGCCTGCTCGGGCGCGGCCTCAGCTACGACGTCGCCGGCGCCGCCGAGCAGGTCCTGACCGAGGGCCAGACCGCGCTGCTCGACGCCGCCGAGGCCCGGCTGGGCCGGCCGGCCCGCAAGGTCGCCCGCCAGGGCCGCATCGAGCGTGAGGTCATCGCGGCGTGCGCCGACGCCGGCCTGCTGGTGCTGGCCCGCGACGGCGACCACACCCGGCTCGGCCCGCACAGCATCGGCCACCACGCCCGCTTCGTCATCGACCACGCGCCCTGCCGGGTGCTGCTGATCTGGCCGGACGAGCCCCCGGACCTGTCGACGGTGCCACCGCCGCCGCCCCACAGATGATCACCAGTTGATGGACACGCAGGTCGCGCAGTAGTTGGGCAGGATGGTGAACGGCTTGCGCAGGAAGATGACCGGATCGGCGACCAGGCGGTCGTCGATCGCGAGCGGGGCGCTGGTGGCGGCGCCGTCGGCGGCGGTGTCGATCCGCACGCAGGCGACCCGCGTCTGCGTGTCGCGCATCAGGCAGAAGGCGAACGCCGGCACCGGGTAGTCCCGCGGCAGCGTCTCGGCGATCACGTCGGCCGACGCGTACGACTGGAGCTTGTTGCCGGTGACCGTCGGGACCGTGCCGTCGTTCAGGAACAGCGCGATCCCATAGTTGAAGCGCGCCTGGTACGGCTCGCACAGCTCGATGTGCGCGGGCACCATGTAGTGCCCGAGCGCGTCGACGGTGACCGGCCCGAACGAGCCCGTCGCGCAACTCGCCGGGGTCCAGACGGTGGTGGCCCGGGCCACGCCGGGCAGGCCCACCAGCAGGGCGGCGGTCACGGCCGCGATCCACGCCAGCGTTCTTCTCATCATGTCGGCCGGTTCTCCTCGGTGGGCTGCCAGGTCTCGGGCGGGACCGCGCCGGCGGCGCCGAGCGCCAGCGCGAGCTGGAATCGGTTGCGCACGCCCATGCGGTCCATCAGGGCGCGCAGCGTGTACGCGACCGTGCGCGGGCTCAGCCCGAGCTCGTCGGCCGCCGTCTGATCGGTGTGGCCGAGGGCGAGCAGACCGACCAGCGCGCTCTCCCGCGGCGACAGGTCGATCGGAATCACCTCCTGGCGATGGGGGTCGCGGCCCTGGGCCCAGAGCCGCTCGAACAGGGTGCACAGGGCCGCCACGAACGACTCGTCGGCGACCTCGACGTAGCCCCGCTCGAGGTCGAGCGGGTCGGCCGGGAACAGGGCGACCTTGCGGTCGAAGACCATCAGCTTCATCGGCGGCGTCGCCACGTACCGGACCGGGCCGAGCGGCACCGGCGGGCCGGAGGTGGCGGGCAGCGGCGGCCGGTCGCGGTCGATGACCCGCAGCCGTACGCCCCGGGCGGCCAGTCGCCGGTCGACCGGCTGCGCGGCCGACATCGACTCGGCGCTGATCACCGGTTCGTTGTTGATGGTCAGGTGCTCGTGGCGCTCCACGGCGGCCAGCTGCGCCACCCGTTTGCGGGTCGCGGCCCGGCTCGGCCACAGCCGGGCGTGCCGGTCCGGCGGCGCCACCCCGGCCAGCCCCTCGATGGTGGCGAAGTGCTGCCGCCACCGGTCCGCCTCCGGCGGCGGAGGTGGTTGCCGCCGCCGGAGGCGCCGCGCGACCTCGTCCGGGTCGCGCGCCGCCCACGTGCCCCCCGAGGCGGCGATGGCACCGGCGGCCGCGAGCTCGTCCAGCGCCGACTTCGTCCTGGCCTTCGCCAGGCCGAGCTCGCGGGCCAGCCGGTGCCCGTCGGCCGGGCCCAGCAGGGCCAGCGCCCGGAAGACCAGGTCGGCGTCGGCCGACAGGCCCCACCGGGTGAGCGCCGGGATCACCCCCGCATCCGCCGGCATACCCCACCCCCGCCAATGTGGCCGGTCGCCCCCGTGATGACCGGCCGCATCAGAACACCATCCATCAATGCCGAGCGGAACCCTCGCGGGGCAGATTGCGGAATCCTGCAACCGGCAGCACGGCCTCCACCGCCCAGCCGCCGCTCCCGTCCGGTCCGGCCGTCAACCGGCCGTCGTGCTGCTGGATCCGCTCCCGCAGGCCGGTGAGCCCGCGGCCGGTGCCCGGCAGACCGGGTGGCGCGGCGCCGGAAGGGTCGTTCTCCACCCGTACGATCAAATCGGTCTTGGAATCGCGAAGCAGGACCCGGACCGCGGATCCCGGGGCGTGGCGCAAGGCGTTGGTGAGACTCTCCTGGACCACCCGGAAGGCCAGGTGCGCGACCGGCGCCGCCACCGCCTCCCGCGAGCCCTCGAAGCGGCAGGACACGTCGAGACCGCTGCGCGCCGCGCGGGTGACCACCTCGTCGATCAGCGCCAGATCGGGACCGTCGACCTCGGCGCCGCCGAGCAGATCGACCAGCCGCCGCAGGTCCCCGCGCCCCTGCCGGGCCGACTCCGCGATCGCCGCGAACGCCTGCCGCGCGCCGTCCGGATCCCGCTCGACCAGCCGCTGCCCGGCCGCCGCCTGGATGATCATCACGCTGATCGCGTGGCCGATGATGTCGTGCAGCTCGGCCGCGATCCGGGCCCGCTCGTGCCGCAGCGCCAGGTCGGCGAAGAGCTCGCGCTCCTCCTCGAGCTCCCGGCCGCGCTCGGCGAGCTGCGCGGCGGTCTCCCGCCGCAGCCGCAGCACGGTCCCGGCGAGAAACCCGGGCACCCCAAAGATGATCAACGGGACCGGGTTGGAGTCGCCCACCAGCACGAAGAGGGCGACCAGGAAGACGGCGACTCCCAGCCCGGCCCAGCGGCTGCGGAAGCCGAGGGCCGCCACGGTGGACAGCAGCGCCAGGATCACGAACGCGGTGTCCGGGAACCAGCCGTAATCGGCCAATGCGGCACCGGCGAGCCAGAGGGCGGCGCCGGTCAGCGCGACCGCGCGAGGATGCGTGCGCCACCACAGCAGCGCGAGCCCGCTCGCCGCCAGCAGGACGGTCAGCACGCTCCACGACCCGTGCCACGCGGTCGGCAGCACGACCACGAGCAGCACCAGCGGGATCGCGAGCCAGCGCACGGTCTCACCCCAGCACGGGCAGCTGCGCCAGGACGCGGGCCGAGCCCCGGGCGAGCTTCACGTCGACCGAGCCGGCGTGCAGCTTCGCCCTTTCCCGTACGCGTGCGACCGCCGCCCGCAGCACCGCGCCGCGCCCCACCGAGCCCTGCACGACGATCTCCAGAGCGTCGTCCTCGAACCGCACGGTCACCTGCACCGGCCGGTCGTCGAGGGCGTTCACCAGGTACTCCACGATCCGGTACGCGGAGAGCTCGACCGTCGCGGGCAGCGAGCGCGGGTCGCCGCTGACGGTCAGCTTCGACTGCCCCTCGCGACGGCGGGCCAGCAGGGCGTCGAGGTGCGCGACCGTCGGCGCCGGATCCAGATCGACCTCGCCGCCGCGGAGCAGCCCGACGATCTCCCGCATGTCGTCCATGGTCTGCCGGCCGCCGGTCTCGATCGACTCGAGCAGCGCCCGGGCCTGCGCCGGAGCGAGCCCGTCCGCCGACTCGGCCGCCCTGGTCAGCTCGTCGAGCCGCTCCTGCAGCAGGCCGTCGAGCTGCCGCGACAGCCGCGCCCGGTCGTCGGCCACCATCAGCGCCGCCCGGTCGTCGCGCAACTGCCGCAGCTCCTCGTCGCGGGCCCGGAGCTGCCGGTTCAGCAGCGTGCGATGCCGCGCGGCCCGCCCCACGCCGAAGACGATCAGCACCACCGGCAGGGCCAGGATCATCGCCTCGGGCCCCGCCGAGGCGTCCACGATCAGCACCGCCACCGTGAGCAGGGCGGAGATCCCACAACAAATCCACGCTTTCGTACGCCCATAGGACAGCGCCCCGAGGAACGCCAGCACGAACGCCAGCGGCAGCCCCGCCCCGCATCGCGTCACCCAGCCGAACAGCAGATCGTGCAGCACCATCGCGCCGAGAGCGACCGAGGTGGCGGCCAGGACGCTCCGCCGCCACCACAGCACCGGCACGAAGGCCGCCACGAAGACCGGCAGCTGCCAGGCCGAGTGGGTGTCGATCGGGTGGGCCATCGCCGGGTCGTCGCCGGTGGCGGTGACGTTCATCAGAGCCAGCACGGCGCCCAGGGCCGTGAGGGCGCCCGCGAGGAGCCAGTCGCGACCCTTGATGGCCTCACTCATGATCGCGCTCCTTCACACGGTCGCGCGGACGGCCTCTGGCTGCTGCTTCTTGCTGACCCGATTCTGGACCAGCAGCCCGGCGCCGTAGAAGAGGGCGGCGCCCGGAAGAGCGATCGGCAGCGCGCCGGCGAGGTCGGCCGAGGAGTCCCGCAGCAGGATGACCACCAGCAGGACCACCACGCCGGCCAGGCCGATCAGATGGTCGCGCCGGCCGCGGGCGAAGCGGGCGATCGCGTACGACAGCGCGAAAGCCAGCGGCAGCACCACGCCGCAGCGGGTGAGCCAGCCGAAGGCGAGCACATGCCCGGCGGCGGCCGCCGCGGTGACCCAGGTAACCACGGCCGCGTTCTGGCGTCGCCACAGGATCGGGATCGTGACCAGCAGGAAGGCCGGCACGATCAGCCACGAGGTGGTGTCGACCGGGTGGATCAGCGAGGAGTCGTCGCCGGCGACGATGTTCTCCACCATGAGGAACACGCCGCCTGCGGACATGAGAGCCGCGAGCACGTAGTCGAGAGGACGGATCTGCTTCATTGTCTTCCCCCTGTTCGTTTCGGTGCCCTCGACGCTAGGGATCGACGGTCGTGGCCCTCGTCTTCCGCGAGGACGATTTCGGCGCGCCGCATCCTCCTCAGGGATGACCCGGCGACGACGCCGCGGACGGCAGAATCACCGGCGTGATCAGGGTGCTCATCGCCGACGACCAGACGCTCGTGCGCACCGGCTTCCGGGTGATCCTGGAGGCCGAGGACGGCATCGAGGTGGTGGCCGAGGCGGACACCGGCGCCGAGGCGATCCGGCAGGCCCGGCTGGCCTCGCCGGACGTGGTGCTGATGGACATCCGGATGCCCGGGCTCGACGGGCTCGCCGCCACCGAGGAGATCCTCCGGCAGCCCGATCCGCCCACGGTCGTGGTGCTGACGACCTTCGACCAGAACGAGTACGTCTACCGCGCGCTCCGCGCCGGGGCGGCTGGTTTCCTGCTCAAGGACGCGCCGTCCAGCCGGCTGATCGCGGCGGTGCGGGCGGCGGCCACCGGCGACTCGCTGATCGAGCCGTCGATCACCCGGCGCTTGGTCGAGCGGTTCGCGACGCCTGTTCCCGTTTCACCTCCGGCCGAGTTCGATCTTTTGACGGACCGGGAGCGGGACGTGCTGCGGCTCATGGCGCGCGGCCTGTCCAACGCCGAGATCGCGGCCGAGCTGGTGGTGGCCGAGACGACGGTGAAGACGCACGTCGCGCGGATCCTCACCAAGCTGGGCCTGCGCGACCGGGTGCAGGTGGTCGTCCTCGCCTACCGGACCGGATTCGCCCCCTCATAGTGCCTCCAGGGAACTGTCAGCCCACTTCAAGAAAGCGGCAGTACAAGGGAGTGGTGACCATTCCCGAACAGTTCACCTATCAGCCCGCCCCGGGTGGGTGGCCACCGCCGGGGCAGTGGCAGCAGTATCCGCATCCGCCGCAGCCTCCGCAGCGGCACCGGGGTCGTCTGGTCGCCGCGATCGGCGGCGGCGTCGCCCTGCTCGCGATGGTCGGGGCGGCCGGCTTCGCGGCGGGCTGGGCGCTGCACCCGGTCGCCTCGCCGGCCAGCAACTCGTCGCCGGTCCTGCCCTACTCCCCTCCCTTGGGGAGCGGTGGGTCTCAGGGGTCTCCGGGCGGCGGCTCTCCTTTTGGAGGCGGCTCGCAGGGCAGCACCTCCTCCGACGGTCCCTCCGACAGTCAGATCTCCGCCGTCGCGGCCAAGGTCGACCCCGCGCTGGTCGACATCGACACGGTCCTCGGCGCCCAGAACGCGGCGGCCGCCGGTACCGGCATCGTGATCGGCTCGGACGGCGTCGTGCTGACCAACAACCACGTCGTCGCGGGCGCCACCAGCATCACCGTCACCGACATCGGCAACCACCAGGCCTACCGGGCCGCCGTGGTCGGCTACGACCGCTCCGGCGACATCGCCGTGCTGAAGCTCTCGAACGCCTCCGGCCTGGCCACCGCCACGCTCTCGTCGGCCACGGTCAAGGCCGGCCAGCAGGTCGTCGCCATCGGCAACGCCGGCGGCACCGGCGGCACCCCCAGCGCGGTCGGCGGCGTGATCACCGCGCTCAACCAGTCGATCACCGCCGAGGACGAGTCGAGCGGCTCCTCCGAGAAGCTCACCGGCCTCATCCAGGTCGACGCCGACATCCAGGCCGGCGACTCGGGCGGCCCGCTGCTGACCACCTCCGGCGAGGTGATCGGGGTCGACACCGCCGCGTCGTCCGGCTTCCAGTACCAGGCCAGCGGCGGCCAGGGCTTCGCGATCCCGATCGCCGCCGCGACGACCATCGCCGACCAGATCCGCGCCGGTAAGGCGTCCGACGTGATCCACATCGGCGCCACCGCGTACCTCGGCATCCAGACCGCCGGCAGCAACAACCGCGGCTTCACCGGCTCGAGTGGCCCGGTCGTCCTCGGCGTCGTCGAGGGCTCGCCCGCCGAGTCGGCCGGCCTGACCCGCGGCGACGTGATCACCTCGGTGGCCGGGACCACGGTCGATGATGCGACGGCGCTGACTTCGGTGCTCGACCGCTACCACCCCGGCGACAAGGTCAAGATCGGCTGGACCGACTTGAACGGCCAGTCCCACTCCGCCTCGGTCAAGCTCGCCTCCGGCCCGGTCGGCTGAGCCTGTGGACAGCGGCCAGAAAGTGTCATACTGCCGTGCTTTCCTGGCCCCTCCCTACCGGGGTGGGGGTGGGCCGGGGACGCCCACCGTGATCAACAACTTCCGTTGATCACGGTGATCGGCGTTCGCTACGCCGTCCCGCTATCTGGGTGGCCGCTCTCAGTTCGTGGGAAGCAGGCCCCACATGCCGACATCG
This sequence comes from Actinoplanes sp. CA-142083, assembly GCF_050942195.1. NCBI lineage: Bacteria > Bacillati > Actinomycetota > Actinomycetes > Micromonosporales > Micromonosporaceae > Actinoplanes > Actinoplanes sp. CA-142083. The sequence goes on along the minus strand of NZ_CP192076.1, from coordinate 2,685,351 downwards.
TGTCTCAGCAGCTGAGCGTGCCGCTCATTGCGTGGGACTCCTGCGCCACGCCAGCCAGGAATGTCCCCTTATATCGGGCGGTGACGGAGGACACGCGGCCAAGGTTGGTGAGTTCCTGTCCGCATTGAACGGGGACTCATCAAGATCCCGCCGGGTCGAGCGCCGGCTGTGGATAGCGGCCGGAAAATGTCGGTGCCGAGTGCTTCACTCGTCCCCACCCAAACAGGGTGGGGGACGGTTTGTGGCAAAAAAGATAGCGCCACTTTGCGACAGACAACCTCGCACGCAACGGCCCCACCCCTGTCCCCCGCGCGAGCTACAACCAGGTGTCCACCGCGCGGTGATTATTTGAGCTCGCCAAATCCATAGCGTTCGACGTGTCCGCAGCACCCCGCCGCGGGATCTCCCAAGGAGTCGTCATGCGCCTGGTAAAGCAGCTCATCGTAGTCGCGATCGTCGCCCTCGCCGGCGGCCAAGCCGTAGCCGCCGCCAACTGGAACACCCCGCTCACCCTCATCCTCGGCCTGGGCACGGCGGTGCTCGCGCTTCTCGCGTACCGATGGGTCGTCGGCCGGACCGAGAAGCGCCCGGTGACCGAGTTGGCCCGCAAGGGCGCCGCCGGCGCCCTGGGCCGGGGCGCGCTGCTCGGGATCGGGATGTTCGCCGCGGTGATCGCCAACATCGCGTTCCTGGGCGGCTACGAAGTGGTCGGCTGGGGCTCGGCGGCCGGCGCGATCGCACTGTTCGGCTTCTCGGCGGCCGCGGCCGTGACCGAGGAGCTGCTCTTCCGGGGCATCCTCTTCCGGATCACCGAGGGGCGCTTCGGCACCTGGATCGCCCTCGTCTTCACGTCGCTCCTGTTCGGAACCTCGCATCTGTTCAACGCCCACGCCACCTTGTGGGGCGCGATCGCCATCGCCATCGAGGCGGGCGGCATGCTGGGCGCCGCCTACGCCGCGACCCGCAGCCTGTGGCTCCCGATCGGCCTGCACTTCGGCTGGAACTTCGCCGAGGGCGCGATCTTCGGCACCCAGGTCTCCGGCAGCAACACGCCGCAGGGGCTGCTGGACAGCGCGATGTCCGGGCCGACCCTGCTCAGCGGCGGCGACTTCGGCCCCGAGGCGAGCATCTACACCGTGCTGGCCGGCACGATCGCGACGATCGTCTTCATGTGGCTGGCCCGCCGCCGCGGCCACATCGTCCCCCGCCGTCGCGCCGGCGAGGTCGCGGCCGCTACGGTCGTCCGGTGATCGACCTCCGGCGCATCCCGGACCTGTGGCGTCGCCTCGACGTCACGGTCCGGGATCTCCCGTTGGGGCTGGCGCTGGTCATCGGGTCGGTGACGCCGGGGCTGCGCGGCAAGGGCACGCAGCTCGGCGACCTGCCGGACCGGCCGTGGGACGCGCTGACCGCCCTGGTGATCGCCCTCGAGTGCCTGCCGCTGGCCGTGCGCCGCCGCTGGCCCCTGCTCTGCCTCACGCTCGTCTCGGCCGGTTTCGCCCTCGACCAGCTGCGGGGGTACCACACGGCGGCCGGCGCGGCGCTGCCGATCGCGCTGATGAGCACGGCGGCCCACCTCGAGCGGTTCCGGCGCACCACGATGGTCGTCGCCTCGCTCGCCTACGTGCCGCTGGCCGTGGCGCTCGACCGCAAGGGATCGTCCGAGGGGCTGGCCGGGTTCGTCACGTTCTACCTGATCCTGGCGATCGCGTGGGGCATCGGGGCGTGGCTGCGCACCACCCGCGCCGCCGAGGACGAGCGCCGCCGCCACGTCGCCGAGGCCACGCGTACGGCCGAGCGCACGCGCATCGCCCGGGAGCTGCACGACGTGGTGACCCACCACGTGACGGCGATGGTGGTGCAGGCTGAGGCGGCGCGCTACCTGACCGCCGCGCCGGAGCGCCTCGACGAGACGCTGACCGCCGTCACCGACACCGGCCGGCGGGCCATCGCGGATCTGCGGCACCTGCTCGATTTGCTCAAGCCCGAGCACGACGCCGAGCCGCGGACCCCGTCGGTCGGCGAGCTGAGCGAGCTGGTGGAGCAGACCCGGCGGGCCGGGCAGCCGGTGCGGCTCACCGAGGAGGGCAGTTCCCGCCCGGCGGCCGGCAGCGCCGAGGTTGCCGCCTACCGGGTGGTGCAGGAGGCTCTCACCAACGCTCTGAAGTACGCCCACGGCAGCAACACGGAGGTGCGGGTGCGGCACGGCGCCAGGGAGATCCAGGTCGAGGTCAGCAACGACGGCTCGGGATCGGACGCGGCGTCGCCGGGCGGGAGCGGGCGCGGGCTGGCCGGCCTGCGCGAGCGGATCGACCTGCTCGGCGGCGAGTTCAGCGCCGCGGAACGGCCCGGTGGCGGCTTCGTGGTCCGGGCGACGATCCCGGCCGGGAGCGCCGCGTGATCAGGGTCCTGGTCGCCGACGACCAGGCGCTGATCCGCACCGGCTTCGCGACGATCATCGACGCGCAGCCGGATCTCGAGGTGGTCGGCGAGTGCGGCGACGGCCGGGCGGCGGTCGATCTGGCGGTCCGGCTGCGGCCGGACGTCGTGGTGATGGACGTACGGATGCCGGTGCTCGACGGCATCGAGGCGACCCGCCTCCTGGCCGGCTCGGGGGTGGCCGAGCCGGTCAAGGTTCTGGTGGTGACGACCTTCAACCTCGACGAGTACGTCTACGAGGCGCTGCGCGCCGGCGCCAGCGGTTTCCTGCTCAAGGACGCCCCTCCCCCGCAGCTGCTGCAGGGCATCCGCACCGTCGCCTCCGGCGCGGCCCTGCTGGCGCCCGAGGTGACCCGCCAGCTGGTCGGCCGGTACGCGGCCCGGATCCGCCCGACCGGCGGCACGCCCGACGACATCCCGCTGACCCCGCGCGAGCTGGAGGTCCTGCGCCTGATCGCCGACGGCCGCTCCAACGGCGAGATCGCGGCGACCCTGGTGATCAGCCACGAGACCGTCAAGACGTACGTGTCGAGGATCCTCACCAAGCTGGACCTGCGCGACCGCGTCCAGGCCGTCGTCTACGCCTACCGCCGCGGCCTGGTGACTTAGCCCGAGCTGCCCGACGGCGTCCGAGCCGGCGTTTACCTCTGCCGGCGCGGCCTGCTTACATGGGGCATGACCCAGCGACCGGTCTGGCTTCGCCGAGAGCCCGCGTACCGCGCCTACATCCGCGGCCTGCGGTACACGCTCCTCGCCGGGCTGTCGATGCTCGTCGTGGGCTTGCTCGGGGTGACGCGGCTGATCCCGCCGGCTCTCACGCGCGGTCTCATGATCGCCTGCTTCCTGGTGGTCTGCCTCTCGACGCTGATCGGCGGCGTCGGCTGGCTGCTTGTGCCCGACAAGCGGAGGGCGAACCTCCATCAGTTCGCGTTCCTCGCCATGGTCGGGCACGACGTCTTCAAGGGCATGCCTCGCGACAAGCAGCCGCAGAACGGCGTGGTCGTGCGCTAGGCGGGTCAGGGGGCGAGGCAGACGCGGTCGCGGCCGGTCTGTTTGGCCTCGTAGAGCGCGCGGTCGGCGCGGGCCAGCAGCTGCCGCAGGTCCTGGTCGCTGCCGTCGGGGCAGGCCAGGCCGACGCTGATGGTGACCGGCAGCGTGCCGGCCTCGGTCGGCACCGAGTGGCCCGAGACCGCCAGGTGCAGCCGGCCGGCCAGGTCGGCGGCGGGCATCGCGGACTGCGGGGTGACCACGGCGAACTCCTCGCCGCCGTACCGGCCCAGGACGTCGCCGGCGCCGATGGTGTCGCGCAGGCGCTGGGCCACGACCCGGATCACCTCGTCGCCGACCGGATGGCCGTACGTGTCGTTGATCCTCTTGAAGTGGTCGATGTCCACCATGATCGCCGCGATCTTCCGCGGCGCGGTGTCGAGCAGCCGGCCCGCCTCGCCGAAGAAGTGGTTGCGGTTGTAGAGGCCGGTCAGGCCGTCCCGGGTGGCCATCCGGCGCACCTGGCTGAACAGCCGGGCGTTCTCGTACGCGGTCATGCCCTGCCCGGCGATGGCCGCGGCGATCTGGATCTGCGCCTCGGTCATCACGCCCTCGCCGGTCGCGCCGACCAGCAGGATCCCGTACGGCTCGCCGCGCTGGGCCACCTGGACCGCCCACCAGATACGCGGGACGCCGAGCAGCCCGCCGAACGGCGGACGGTCGCCCGGGAACACCGAGCGCACCCGCGGCGCGGTCAGCTCCAGCAGGTCGGGTGGCGGGACGGGCAGCCGGGAGCCGACCGCCGCGGCCGGGCCGTGCGAGGCGGCGACCACGAGCCCGTCGGGGCCGGGCCCGGTGAGCAGCACCGCCGTGTCGCCGCCCAGCGTCCGGGTGAGGCTGGTCAGCAGGCGGCGCATCACCTCGTCGGGGTCGAGTGACGAGCTGTGGTCGGCCATCGCCGCGTTCAGGGTCTCGGCCACGTTGCGCTGCCGGCGCGCGGCCTGCACCTCGACCTCGAGCTGGGCTGCCCGGGCGGTTTCGAGCGACACCGCGACGTGGTTGGTGATGGCCTTGAGGATGTCGACGTCGGCGCTGGTGAACACGCCCTTGGCGATCCGGCTGTCCAGATAGACCACGCCGCGCAGGATGCCGTTGAACTTCAGCGGCGCGATCATGATGCTGCGCAGGCCGTGGACCTGCACGCTGTGCGAGCCGAGGGCCACGCCCTCCTCGCTGCCGGTCACCACCAGCGGCTCGCCGGTGTGCCGGACCCGGTCGACCAGCGTCGTGCTGTACCCGGTCAGCTCGTGGATCTCGTTGCCCCGGGCGTCCCGGCCGACGTGCGGGACCAGCTCGTCGCGGTCGCGGTCGAGCAGGAACAGGTACGCCCGCTCGGCGCCCAGGATGCGCAGGGTCTCGTCGAGCGCGACGCGGGACAGCGACGCCGGATCCAGCACCGTCGCCGACGCGAGGCTGACCTGCTGAAGGGCCTCCAGCCGCCGCTGGTAGCGGCCCGGGTCGCTGCCGGGGGTGCGGGGCCCGGCGCGGCCGGCGCTGCTGACGGTGACCGACCCGGGCTGCGTCGAGGCGTGGGCGCTGACCCGGAACTCGTCGGAGACCCACTGGGACCGCTGCGGCCAGTGCTGCTCGATGGCGATCATCTGGGCGAGTTTGGCCTGCTGCACGGCCGAGGCCCGCTGGTCGAGGGCGGTGAGCGCGCGGGCGCGGACCCGGGCCGTCTCGTACGCGATGAGCGGCGCGTCCAGCGGCACCAGCGTCACCTCCACGCCGCCGAGGGTGCGCAGCGCGTCCTCGGGCCGGCCGTCGAGCACTTCGAGGTCGGCGCGGGTCACCAGATGGAAGGCGCGCAGCGGCTTGGTGTCGGCCATCGTCGCCAGCGCGGCCACGGCGGCCTGTGCGGGAGCACGATCAGCCCCGTCGGCGCGGCACTTGGCGAGGCGGCCCAGCGCCTCCCACACGTAGTAGACCCGCTGCTCGGGGACCATCGCCTTCGGCTTCAGCCCGAGCGTCGCGAACTCGGCGGTGAGCCGCTCGAACGGCTCACCCAGCTGACCCTGCTCGACCAGGGCGACCATCTGGGCGCCGTACAGATTGATCAATTGCATGGGATTGTCGGGGTTGGCCCGCAGGAAGCGCCGCATCTCCTCGATCCGGGCGCCGGCCTCCTCGGGCCGTCCCCGCAGCGCGGCGAGCACGGCGGCCACGGCCCCGATCGCCGCGCCCTCCGCCTCCGCGCCCGGGCCCAGGCGCGCCCGGCCACGCTTGTACCAGGCCTCGGCCTCGGCGGTGCACCCGCGCTTGAAGAACTTCATGCTCATCGTGGACACACCGGTGAGGTAGTCGCCCAGCTCGAGCCATCGCTCGTGCTCGATCAGCGCTCCGCTCCACACCTGACTCTCGTCGTCGCGGCCGCTCAGATAGCCGCCGGCGCCGCGCTTCCACTCCACGAACCCGACCAGCTCGGGGTCGCCGACCTGGGCCGCGACCTCGGCGGCCCGGTCGTAGAGGCCGGTCGCGAGCTTGCGCCGGCCGGCCACGTCGGCGATCACGCCGAGGCCGGCCATGTGCTGGGCGTACTCCCGGCCCGGACCGAGCCGGTTGATCGGGTGCAGGGCGCGCAGGCTCAGCACCGCGCGCATGATCCGGCGCATCCGCATCGACAGCGCGAGCGTCGCGATGTCGCAGAGCACCGCCTGCAGCCGGTAGCGCTCCCGGGCGCGCCCGCTCGCGTTGCCGAAACCCAGCTTGGTGCGGCCGATGAACAGGCCGACCAGCACCGACCAGAGCGTGGTCAGGGTGAGGCCGACGCGGCCGCGGGGCAGCGGCGAGCCCAACTCGGCGAGACCGCGGCGGCATGCTTCGAAGGCGCGGTCGGGGTTCCACGCGCTGTTGTGGACCATCGCCTCCTGGGCGAGGATCTCGGCCCGGCCGAGCCGGTCGGGCTCGCCGCGCAGCGCCTGGTCGAGGTGCTGGTGTGCCTCGCCGAACCGGCCGGCGCGGGCGCAGCTGGTGCCGAGCGTGAGGAAGAAGTCGGGTGGCGGGGTGACCCGCGCGCCGGCGGCCGCCCGCGCCGCGACCTCCAGGAACTCGCGGGCCTCGGCGGGAGCATGCTCGGCCAGGGCCAGCTTGCCGGCCGCGAAGCCGCTGAAGTAGACCCGCTGCGGCCGGCGGCCGGTCTCGCCGAGCGCATAGTGCCGGGCGACGGCGTAGACGTAGCGGGGGTCGCCGGGCGCGGCGGCGTCCAGGACCTCGGCGATGCGCTGGTGCAACCCGCGGAGCGCGGCGTCGTCGAGGCCGACCAGCAGCGCCTCACGGATCCGGTCGTGCAGGAAGCGATAGCCGTCGGTGCCGGCGGCCGCCACCAGCCGCCGGGACTCCGCCTCGGCGAGCAGGGACCGGGCCCGGCGCGGGTCGATGTCGCAGACCGCCGCGGCCAGCTCGGCCGGGAACCACCGGCCCGCCGCCGCGCCGGCCGCCAGCAGCCGGTGGCTGTCGCCGCCGAGGCCGTCGATGCGCTGCAGCACCAGGTCGACCGCGTCGCCGGAGAGCTCGAGGCGGTCCAGGCTCGCCAGGTCGAGCCGCCAGCCGTTCCACGACGGGGCGACGAGCCCGGCGTCGAGGACGGCGCGGACGTACTCGCCGATGGTGAACGGGTTGCCGCCGGCCCGCGCGGCCAGCTCGGCGATGTGCTCGGTGGGCAGCCGGACGGCGCCCAGGTGCTCGGTGACCAGCTGCTCGACCGCGTCCTGCTCGAGCGGGCCCAGCGAGATCCGGGTGTCGAGGGCGGCCTCCATGTCGGTGCGGTACCGCTCGAGCGCGGTCTCGTTGCCGTCGTCGTCCCGGCTCGTCGCGATGACCAGCAGCGGGGTGACGGACAGCCGGCCGGTCAGCCGCTGCAGCACCCGCCGGGTCGGCTCGTCGAGCCACTGCACGTCGTCGATGTGCAGGACGGCCGACCCGAACTCCTCGGCCAGGCCGAACAGGAACGCCGCGACCGCGTTGACGAACTGCTCGTGACGGTTCTGCTCGCCCAGCTCGGGCGCCTGCACCAGGTCGGCGAGCAGCGGCGACAGCGTCCGCAGCAGCGGGCCGCCGCGACCGGCCGCCCGGCGCAGCTGCTCGACGGCACGTTCCCGCTCCGGCGAAGGGAGCCGGTCCACGCTGCGCAGGTGCCGCTCGACCGCGCCGCGCAGGGGCGCCAGCGGCACCGGGTCGTCGAGCACGCACTTGCCGTACAGGGTGAGGTCGCCGTCGGAGGCGACCGCGTTGGTCAGCTCGCGGACCAGCCGGGTCTTGCCGGCGCCGCCCTGGCCCTCGACGACCACGGCGCCCCCGCCGCCGTCGCGGGCCTTCAGCCAGCGGTGGGCCAGCGTGACCACCTCGTCGTCGCGGCCGACCAGGCGCTGCGGGCCGCTCGGCTGCACCCCGCGCTGGTCGGAGGCCACCGCGAACGTGGCGCGCGGTTGCTCGGCCAGCCGGCGCAGGTCGGCCAGCAGGCTCTCGCCGCTCTGGTAGCGGTCGTCGGGGTCCTTGGCCATCAGCGTCGCGACGATCGCGGCCATCGTGGCGGAGAGCTCGGGGCAGTGCGCCCGCGGGTCGGGGATCGGCGCGGTGGCGTGCAGCCGGATCAGCTCGCCGGCGTCCTTCGCGTAGTACGGCACCTGGCCGGTGACGGACTCGTAGAGCAGCACGCCCAGCGCGTACAGGTCGGAGCGGCCGTCGACCGGGCGCTTGAGCATGCCGGTCTGCTCGGGGGCGCTGTAGAGCAGGGTCCCGGCGACACCCTCGTGCGCGCCGCCCCGCGCGGCGAGTCCGAAGTCGATCAGCCGGCCGGTCCCGATCGGCTCGACGATCACATTGTCCGGTTTGACGTCACGATGGACCAGGCCGGCCCGGTGCGCCGCGGCGAGCGGCTCCACCACGTCGATGGCCAGCCGCACGGCGGTCTGCTCGTCGAGCCGGCCGCCGCGCAGGGTCTGCGACAGGGGGAAGCCGTCGATGTACTCGAGGATCAGATAGGGACCCGTCGAGGTCTGGCCGACCTCGAAGATCCGCGGGAGCAGGGGGTGGCCGACCGAGCCGAGCAGCGCAGCCTCGCGGCGCACGGTGGTCAGGGCCTGCGCGTCGGTGGAGGTCAGCATCTTCAGCGTGTACTCCGCGCCGAGGCGGCGCACGCGGTAGACGACCGTGTCGGCCCCGCGCCCGAGCTGCGAGATCACCTCGAGATCCGAGAGTGACCCCGGCGACGTGCCGAAGATCGCGGTCAAACGGGTCCTTCCATCCACGCGAGCTAATCGGAAGCTACGCCAGCGACCACCCGTGATGCCACCTGTGAACCGCCGGTAACTTCAGCCCGCATGTGGGAAGCGGCGAGTTACCCGCTGCCAGAGCCACCCGGCCGGCACCGTGCGGTCATACAGCACGTATTCGCTCACTGCACGGTTGGTCATGGTGTCGGTCAGGGCGCGCCGCGATGCCGGGCTGCCCACGAACAGAATCTGATCACCCGCGGCCAGCCGCTCGTCGTCGTCCGGGCCCAGCACCGCGCCGTCGCCGCGCAGCACCAGCAGGGGCACGGCGGCGACCGGCCGGTCCCGGTCCCGGGGGCTGCGGAGCAGGTCACCGAGGCGGGCGTGGCCGCGCTGCAGCCAGGGGCCGAGCGCCGGGGTCTCCGCGTCGCTCAGGGTGGACTTCCAGACGCTGCCCAGGCGGCTGCCGCAGTGCGCCTGGAGGCGGTCGAGCAATCGCTTCGCCCACGCGTCGCCACGGCCCGGCATCTCCTGCAGGAAGCGCCACAGCAGCGGCGTGCTCAGCTGGGCGTAGATCTCGCGGGCCACCACCTCGGCCGGCACGACCACCCAGTCGACGCCGGCCGCCTCGAACAGCGGCGCGCTGGCCGGACGATTCTGCCGCGCGGCGACGAACAGGCCCGGATTCACCCGGCGAGCCGCGGCGACCAGGGAGAGATTGGTGGTGTCGTTGTCCGTCCCGGCCACGAAGCCGACCGCCTCGCCGGGCCGCGCCTGGCGCAGCACCGCGGGGTCGGAGGCGTCGCCTTCGATCACCGCCGGCTCGTCCTCGTGCTCGCCCAGGTCGATGATCGTGACCTCCAGGTCGTCCGCGCGGAGGTCCTCGACGACCTTGCGGCCGAACCGGCCGTACCCGCAGATCACCCAGCGGCCCGCGGTCGGCATGCGCACCGGTTCCGGAAGCTCCGCGCCCGGGCCGCCGACCAGCCAGGACATCAGCTGGTACGAGGCGGGCGCGTGCAACGCCAGCCGGACGTGATCGCCGAACCGGTCGAAGGGGTTGACCACGGCCGGCGAGCCGAACGCCTGCATCCGATGCTCAATCGCCGGCGACACGGTGCGCGCGATGACCGGCAGACCCGGGCGGATCAGCGCGGCGGTCATCGCCACGACCAGGTTGACCTCGTCGTTGTCGGTCAGCGCCAGCACACCCTCGCAGCGCGGGTGGTTCAGCCCGGCGAAGTCGAGGGTGCGCGGGTCGGCGGCGTCGCCCACCAGCCCCGGCACGTCCGCGTGGTAGGCGTCGATGTCGAGGGCGTCGACCCGCTCGGCCTGCAGGTCCAGCACGACCAGGCGGTGGCCGAGCGAGTCGAGCGCCCGGCCGAGGATCCGCCCGGTCTGCCCGTACCCGGCGAGCAGCAGGAACGGCTCACGGAGCCGGGTCACCGTGCGGGAGAAGCGGCGCAGCGCGATGGCCTGGCGCAACGTGCGGTCCTGCAAGAGCGAGAGCAAGGAGCCGATCGCGTACGCCCAGCCGATGACCGTCAGATAGATGGTGGCCATGACCCACAGCCGCTGTGCGCCGGTGAACGGGTGCGGAAGCTCCCCGTACCCGATCGTCGTGGCCGTGTAGCTCATGAAGTAGAACGCGTCGAAGAAGCTCATCCGGGTGGGCTGCCCGGCCGCGTCCTGCCCCGGGATCATCGTCAGGCCGAGCACGCTGACCGAGAAGATCACGATCAGCACGATCAGCGGCGCCCGCATCCGCCGCAGCAGCAGAAAGATCGTCGGCGACGTCTCGGCGTACCGCGGGGAGAAACGGCGGCGCCGCGACCCCCTCATCGGCGGTGGAAGGTCGTGGTCTCGATCACCAGCAGGACGACCGAGACCAGGTTGGCGAGCAGCGCGCCGCCGGAGAGCGACACCACGCCCGCCATCGCCTCGGCGTCCGGCCCCGCGGAGGAGATCTGCGTGGCGTACGCCCACATCAGCGCGGCCGCGATCAGCTGCAGGTCGGCGACCAGGCTGGTGGCCAGGTGGACCGCGCCGATCTGAGTGCGGTCGCCGAACTTCAGCACGGTCGCGATCAGGCTGACCACCACGGCCGCGAACAGCTCGTAGACGTTGTGCATCGCCGGATCGGAGATCGGGCCGATGAAGAACCCGAGGTTCAGGGTCGCCGCCAGCAGCACGAAGAAGCCGAAAACGACCTTTTCCAGACTCATGAGCGCCCTTCCATGCCGCACAGTATCCCTGCCGGTAGCACGTACGGCAGGCGACACCGGTGATCACCTACGACCGACGCATAGGTGGCGGCGTTTGCGGGTAATCCGCCCCTATGATCCTGAATCTGTTTCGACGCTTCGTCATCATGGCGATCGCCCTTCCCCTGGCCGTGGCCGGCGCCCGCAAGCTCAGCGACGTGATCGAGGCCCGGCGCGGCCCGAGCCGGGGCACCCGGTGGCTGCGGCAGGGTGCGGACACCCTGCAGGGCTTCCGTCCACAGAAGAAGCGCCGGTTCTCCTTCGGGCGCTAGGTTTGTTTGCGTGAGCACAACACAGGGCACCATCGACCTGGGCGGTGACCTCACGGTCAACCGCCTCGGGTTCGGCGCGATGCGCATCACCGGGGACGGCATCTGGGGCGAGCCCAAGAGCCGCGACGAGGCCAGGGCCGTCCTGCGCCGGGTGGTCGAGCTCGGCGTCAACCTCATCGACACCGCCGACTCGTACGGGCCGGACGTCAGCGAGACGCTGATCGCCGAGGCATTGCATCCGTATCCGGAAGACCTGGTGATCGCCACCAAGGGCGGTCTGGTGCGGCCCGGCCCCGGCCAGTGGGTGCCGGACGGGCGGCCGGAGCACCTGCGGCAGGCGCTCGACGGCAGCCTGAGACGGCTGCGGCTCGAGCAGATCCCGCTCTACCAGTTCCACCGGCCCGACCCCAAGGTGCCGCTCGAAGACTCGATCGGGGCGCTGGCCGAGCTCAAGGCGCAGGGCAAGATCCGGCACATCGGCGTCTCCAACGTCACCGAGGAGCAGCTGCGCGCCGCCCAGAGCGTCACTCCGATCGTGTCGATCCAGAACAGGTACAACGCCGACGATCGCCGGTCGGAGTCGCTGGTCGACCTGTGCGAGCAGGAGAGCCTGGTGTTCCTGCCGTGGGCGCCGATCTCCGGCCACGAGGACCAGCCCGCGGTGCGCGCGGCCGCGGAGAAGTACGGCGTCACGGCGTACCAGATCGTCCTGGCCTGGCTCCTGGCCCGATCGCCCTCGATCCTGCCGATCCCGGGGACCGGCTCGGTCGCCCACCTGGAGGAGAACGTCGCGGCGGCGGGCCTGGAGCTGACCCCGGCCGAGGTCGCCGCGATCAGCGGGCTCGGCTAGCGCACCACGACGCCGTTCCGGGGCTGCCTGTCGCGGGGCATGCCCCGGACGATGTCGTTCGTCCCCGAGCCGCACCGCCGGCGGGTGAACGCCCTCCTGATCGCCGGCGCCGGCGGCGTCTGCTTCACGGGCGGGCGGTCGCTCATCGGAAGAACAGCCGCTCGCTCCGGTCCGGGTCGTTGACTACCTTGCAGGTGGCGTCGATCCGCATGGTGGCTCGGTCTCTCGGGGTGTAGGCGGGCCACCTCGGCACCTGGGCCGCGACCGGGTGGCCGTGGCGGGCGAAACCCGCCCACAGCCCGCTCATGTGCCGCGCGGTCGCGAGCTTGCCCGGCAGCTGGCCGGCGGCGACGTTGGCGAACTTCATCGGGATGTCCGAGGCGTGCGGCGAGCCCAACGGGAAGTCGGTGCCGGGCACCAGGGTCGGGTCCGGGTAGGCGAGCTGGTACATGAACACCGGCGCGGCGTGCTGGGCCGCCTTGGCCTCGGCGATCTTGATGGCGTCGCGCCAGATGGGTGCGGTGGTAATGGCGAAGTAGAGCTGTGCGGGGGTCGCGCCGGGGCGGGAGCGGCGGAAGGTGTCGATGACCCGGTCGAGCTCGGCGCCCTGGTAGGTGCCGCCGAGCTCACGGCGCAGGCCGGCCTCGTCGATGCGGAAGATGTCGGGCGGGCCGAAGAGGCTGAAGAACACCATCTCGTCGCGGCAGGTGCCGACCATCAGCGGCTTGCCCGCGGCATAGGGCGCGGCGCCGTCGGCGAAGGGGTGCCGGGGGATGACGTGGCCGTCGACGAAAGCGCCGAAGCCAGGGAGCGGGCCGGGGTCGCCCCAGGGGGCGACGCCGTTGGCGGCCTCCGAGACCTGGATCTCGAGGAGCCGCGACGCCGGGATGTCCCGCAGCTGGGAAACGGTCGCTCCCAACAGGTGCAGGGTGCGCTCGGAGCGGGCGATCGCGCCCTCGCGGGTGGGGAAGCGCAGCGGCGCGGCGCTCTCGATCGACGCCTTGTGGAACAGCGGCGCGGCGGCCGGCATCGTGTAGACGGCCGCGGTCTTGGCTCCGCCGCCGCTCTCGCCCCAGACCATGATGTTGCCGGGGTCGCCGCCGAAGTTCTCGATGTTCTCGCTGGTCCAGCGCAGCGCCGCCAGGATGTCGAGCATCCCCTGGTTGGCGGCGTGACCGTCGCCCAGGTACAGATAGCCGAGCAGGCCCAGCCGGTGGTTGGACTCGACCACCACCACGTCGTAGAGCCGGGCCAGGTGGGTGCCGTCCTGCCCCGTGGCGGAGCCGGAGCCGATCATGTAGCCGCCGCCGTGGTTGTAGAACATCACCGGCCGGCGCTTGCGGTCGGCGGCGGGGGTCCAGATGTTGAGGTAGAGGCAGTCCTCCGAGGGCGCCGGCATCCGGCGGCCGGGTCCCATTTCCGCGCCGGCCACCTGGTACGCCGGGTTGGGGAAGTCCACGGCATCGCGCACACCGGACCAGTGCCGGGGCGGCCGCGGCGCCTGGAACCGGAGTTTGCCGAGCGGCGGGGTGGCGTAGGGCACGCCGAGGAACTTGATGATGCCGTCCTGGCGTCGCCCGCGCACTTTGCCGTGCCGAGTTGCCGCCACGTCCGCCGGCGTGGGCAGCGGCATCGCGGCGGCGATGGACAGCGCCCCGCCGATCATCGTTCTACGCGTTAATCCCATCGGTCCTCGCTTTCATGAAGGCATATGCGCTGGGCTTGGGAGTGCGGGTGAAGTCGTCGCCGATGGCGATCAGGCCGAAGCGAGGCCGGTATCCCTCGCTCCACTCGAAGTTGTCGAAGGCGGACCAGTGCAGGTAGCCGCGCACGTCGACGCCCTCACCGATCGCCTGCCGGACGGCGGCCAGGTGGGTGGTGAGGTAGTCGACGCGCTCCTCGTCGTCGGTGGTGGCGATGCCGTTCTCGCTGACGATCAGCGGCAAGCCGGTGCGGGCGGCCCGGTGCAGCATCTGCCGCAGTCCGTCGGGGTACACCGCCCAGCCCATCTGCGTCAGTTGGCTGCCCGGCGGCGGTGGCGCGAAGAAGGTGGGCACGGCCGGGTCGACCCACTGCTTGCGGTAGTACTGAACGCCGAGCCAGTCGCCGCCGTCGGGAAAGGACAGGGCGTCCAGGTGGCGGTCGACGATCTCGTGCCGCATCACCCGGCACAGCTCCCGGCACGCGTCGTCGTCGCGGGCGGGCGCCAGCAGCGGCAGCTGGACCGCCAGTCCGACACGGCTTTCCGCGTACGCCCGGACGGCGTGCACCGCGGCCAGATGCGCCTCGGTCAGCACGCCGCCCACGCGCTTCCACAGCACCGGATTGGTGATCCCGGGCGGGTGGTAGCCCTCGAGATACCCGTGCAGGGCGACCATCTGCGGTTCGTTGATCGTGCACACGTACGGCATGAGGTCGCCAAGCTCGGCCGCGACCCGGGCGCAGTAGTGGGTGAAGGTCGCGACCGCGTCCGGGCCGAGCCACCCGCCGCGGGCGGCGAACCACCTCGGCAGGGTGAAGTGGTGCAGGGTGACCAGCGCCGTCATCCCGGTGTCGCGCAGCGCGGTCAGCACCCGCCGGTAGTGGGCGAGGGCGGCCCGGCTGAACTCCCCCGGCGCCGGCTCGATGCGCGACCATTCGAGGGAGAGCCGGTGCGCGTTGTGCCCGAGCGACGCCAGCAGCGCGAAGTCGTCGGCGTAGCGGTGGTAGTGGTCGATCCCGTCCCCGGACGACTCCCGGGCGGCCGTTGCCGGGTCGTGCTCGAAGTCCCACCAGTCGTTGTTGACGTTGCCGCCCTCGACCTGGTGAGCCGCGGTGGCACTCCCCCACGGGAAGCCGTCCGGGAAGCCGGTCACGGCGTCAGGACCCGGCCTTGTAGTCGGCGTCCATCGCGGTCAGAACCTTGTCCGGGCTGGACTGGTTGCTGAAGATCTCCTGCAGGCCGCTGAGCATGGTCTGCTGGACCTTGGCGTTGGGCCACAGCTGGTCCATGAACGGCACGGTCTTGTTGTCCTTGACGTACGTGGTGAGCTCGGCCAGGCCCGGGTCGACGGTCGTGCCCGCGCCGGTGAGAGTGGGCAGGCTGCCCTGGGCCTCGTTGAAGGTCTTCATGCCGGCGGGCGACATGACGAACGTGATGAACTTGAGCGCGAGCTCCTTGTTCTTGGCCTTGGCGTTCACGCCGTAGCCGGCGCCCGCCGCGGCGGGCATCAGGAAGCCGGCCGGGTCGTCGGTGGCCGGCAGCGCCTTGATGGTGAACTTGCCGCTCGGGTTCTTTCCCTTCAGCAGCGCGACGACCCAGTTGCCCTGCACGATGCCGAGCGTCTTGCCGGTGGCGGCGAGCGTCTGGCTGGCCTCGTAACTGGTGCCGAGCGGGTTCTTCTGGAAGCAGCCGGCCTTGCTCATCTCCTGGTACTTGGCCATCGCGGTGGTCCACGGCGAGTTGGCGAAGGTGGCCTGGCCGCCCTGCATCTTGGCGTCGAAGTCCTTGTCGGCGCCGTAGACGGTGGTGGCGACCAGCGAGTACAGCACCAGCTGGGTGACCCAGTTGTCCTGGATGCCGAGCGCGTAGGCGGGGGTGCCCTTGGCCGCGGCCGCCTTGCAGAAGGCGAGCAGCTCGGTCCAGGTGCCCGGCGCGGTGAGCCCGGCCTTGGTCATGGCGTCGTCGTTGTAGACCGCGCCGATGCCGTTGAGGCCGAACACCGCGTTGTAGGTCTTGCCGTCGTACTGGGCGACCTTCTTGAACGAGTCGGGCAGCTGCGCGGCCCACGGCTGGTCGGAGAGGTCGAGCAGATAGCCGGGCTTCGCCAGGACGTACGTGGCGCCGGGATTGCCGTTGCCGGGCCAGACGGTCATCACGTCGGGGGCGGTGCCGGAGGACAGCTGCGTACGGATCTGCTGCTGGTACTGGTCGGCGCCGGCGGTGGTGAGGTTGACGGTGACGCCGGGGTTGGCGGCCTTGAAGGCGTCGACGACCTTCTCGATCGAGCCCTGGTCGACCGAGGCGATGGTCAGTGTCTTGTTGTCGCCGCCACCGCCGGAGTTGGCGTTGGTGCCACCACTGCAGGCGGCAAGGGTGGCGGCGGTCAATGCGGCCACAAGGATGCGTGCTCTCATGATTTCTCCTAGGTCCGAGCGGTGAAGGTGAAGCGGCCGGACGTCAGCCGGAGGGTGGCCCCGGCGGTCGGTGCCCCGTGCTCGTCGCGGATGCTGCCGGGGTCGGAGGCGGGGATCTCGAGGACGGCGGTGCTGCCCGGCGGCACCGTGGCGGTCACGGTGAGCCGGTCGCCGGCGATCGACCAGCCGCAGGCGGGGTACGGGATCATCCTTTGAGTCCTCCGGCGAAGCCGTTGATGATGCTGCGTTGCAGGGCGAGGTAGACCGCCAGCACCGGGACGATGCTGATCAGCAGGGCGGCGAAAACGAGGTTCCAGTCGGAGACGTACTGGCCGAAGAAGCCGGCGATGGCGACCGGCATGGTCTGGTTGGTGCTGCCGGACAGGTAGAGCAGCGGCGTGAAGAAGTCGTTCCAGACGCTGACCGCGTTCAGGACCAGCGCGGTGACCGTGATCGGTTTGAGCATCGGGAAGACGACGTACCGGAAGCTCTCGAGCGGGGTGCAGCCGTCGATGAAGGCGGCGTCCTCGAAGTCGCGGGGCAGGGCCCGGAGGAAACCGACGTAGAGGAACGTCGTGAACGGGACCTGCAGGCCGGAGTAGAACAGCACCAGCGCCCACACCGAGCCGAGCAGTCCGAGATCGCGGATCGTCTGGTAGAGCGGCAGCGAGGCGAGCTGGAACGGCAGGATCAGGCCGAGCATGATCAGCAAGAAGGTGCCGCGGGACCAGTGGGCGGTCGACCGCGCGAGGGGGTAGGCCGCGAGCGCCGACACCGCCAGGACGATCAGCACGCTGACCGCGGTGACCACCAGGCTGTTGATCAGGGCGCCGCCGAGGCCGCCCTGCTGCCAGGCCTGCCCGAAGTTGTCCAGCGTCGGCGAGGTGGTCGGGCGGATCGGCGAGGACGTGTCCGACGACGGCCGCAGGGCCAGGTTGACCAGCACGTACACCGGGAAGGCGAACGCGATCGCGACCGCGGCCATGACGATCTCGAGGAGCAGGGTGCGCTTGGTGTAGCGGTTCACGACGCCGCCCTCTCGTTGCGGGACAGGACGGTGTACTGGCCCGCGGAGGCGATCGCGACGATGACCGTCAGCACGACGGCGAGGGCGATGCTGTAGCCGAACTCGCCGAGCGTGAACGCGTCCTTGTAGATCAGGGTGGAGATGGTGTCGGTCGCGTGCCCGGGGCCGCCGCCGGTGAGCGCGTACACCTGGTCGAACAGCTTGATCCCGCCGATGATCGACAGCATCAGGTTGATCGTGATGGCCGGCGCGAGCAGCGGGCGGACGACGTACCAGAAGCGGCGGAAGGGCCCGGTGCCGTCGAGCGCGGCGGCCTCGTAGATCTCGCGGGGGATCGACTGCAGCCCGGCCAGGAAGATCACCATCGAGTAGCCGGCGAACTGCCACACGATGACCAGCACGATCATCCACAGCGCCAGGCGCGGGTTGCCGAGCCAGTCCTGCTGCCACGAGCTCAGCCCGACCGCGCCGAGCAGGCTGTTGACGGCGCCGTCCGGGCCCAGCAGGTTGCGCCACAGGTAGGCGGTGACGATCGGGGTGACCACGGCCGGGGCGAACAGCAGCACCCGCAGGAAGTTCCTGGTCTTGATCATCGTGTTGACCCCGAGGGCCAGCAGCAGGCCGATCCCGTTCTGGATGATCGTGATGGCGACCGCGATGAGGATCGTGTGCCACACCGCCTGCAGCGCGTCGGCATCGTCCAGCATGTCGGCGAAGTTCTGAAGGCCGACGAAGGCGAACGAGGGGTCGAGGCCGTCCCAGTCGGTGAAGGCGTAGTAGACGCCCCGGGCGCTCGGCACCAGCACGACGAACGCGAACAGGAGCATGGCCGGGAGGACGAACCACCAGGGCGGAACTGTCCGGCGCCGCGATCGCGTCGCGGGCACGGCCCGGGCCGTGGGTGGGGCTTTCAGATCGATTGTCACGGGAACCCACTTCGTTGAAGCGTTTCACGACGGGCGGCCGCAGCGGCCGGCGGAGTGTGGGTAACGTTTTCCAAAATGTTTCGCCGACCTTAGAAGCAGATGACGAAAATCGTCAAGAGGAGGGTGTGTAACGTTTTACAAGACGGGGTGATCAGTACGCTCAACCCGGTAAACCCCCGCAGCACGAGGAGGTCCGGTGCCGAGATCAGCGCCCCGGCGGGTCACGATCATCGACGTCGCGCGGCACGCCCAGGTGTCCACCACGGCCGTCTCCAAGGTGCTGCGCAACGCGTACGGGGCCAGCCCCGCCATGCGCGCCAAGGTGCAGCAGGCCATCACCGAGCTCGGGTACCGCCCGTCCGCCGCGGCCCGGGGGCTGCGCGGGCAGACGTACACGATCGGCGTGATGTTGCCCGAGCTGCGCAACCTGTTCTTCGCCGACATCCTCGACGGCATCACCGCCCAGCTCGGCGGCACCGACTACCAGGTGCTGCTCGCCCCCGGCTGCAACGGCGAGAAGGAGGAAGCCCGGGTCATCGAGGCGATGATCGACCGCAACATGGACGGGCTGGTCCTGATCGCCCCGGTCTCCTCGCGAACCCGGCTGAACTCGGTCGCGCGCAGCGTGCCGACGGTGGTGGTGGGCCGGCACGGGTCGTCCGCCACCTACGACACGGTCACCGACGACGACGTGGCCGGCGCGGCCCTGGTCGTGGAGCACCTCGCCGGCCTGGGCCACCGCCGGATCGCGCACATCGAGCATCACGAGACCGACCCGGTGCGGCTGGTCGAGATGCCCAACGCCCAGCGCGCCAACGGCTACCGGGAGTCGATGCGCGCGCACGGCCTCGCCGACGAGATCGACATCGCCTCGACCACGTACACCCATGAGGGCGGCTACCTCGGCGCCAAGGAGCTGCTCGCCCGCCCGCGGCGGCCCACCGCGATCTTCGCCGGCGCGGACGTGGTCGCCCTCGGCGCGCTGGAGGCCGTCGCCGAGGCGGGGCTGTCCGTGCCCGGCGGCATCTCGGTGGTCGGTTACGACAACAGCGCGCTCGCGGCGTTCGGCCCGGTCTCGCTGACCAGCGTCGACCAGGACGGCCGGCAGATGGGCGCCAACGCGGCCCGGCTGCTGGTGGACCGGATCGGCGAGCACGACCGCCGGACGGTGCAGGTCAAGCTCTCCCCCACGCTGGTCGTCCGACGCACGTCGGGCCCCGTTGGGTAACGTTGCCCTTGACTGGCAGCGTCATCTCCCCCTAACTTCCAAGGAACTTGGGAAACGTTTCCCATCCGAGTGAAACGTTACAAGAGAAGGGAACGACGTTGTCTCGTCATGCCCTCATTCCCGCGCTGGCCGTCGGGCTGGTGCTCGCCGCAGCGCCGCCCGCCACGGCCTCCCCACACTCCTGGAAGTCCTACGTCCTCGGCCCGGCGTCGACCCAGGTCACCGCGATCCGCACCGAGGGACGCGGCCTGGTGACGCACCACGGCCGAACGACGACCTTGACCACCGTCGCCGGCCGGACTCCCGCGTCGATCGTGCTCGACTTCGGCACCGACATCGCCGGCACTCCCCGCCTCGACATCGCCAAGGTCAGCGGGCCGGCGACACTGTCCCTGATCACCGGCGAGGCCCGGCAGTACCTGCGCCGCCCGGCCGCCACCACGACCACCGCCGACGCCCCGGCCGGCGCCACCCAGGTGACGGTCGCGTCCGCCACCGGCCTCGAGGTCGGCAACACCATCACGTTCGGCGGTGCTCAACCTCGTACGATCATCGGGTTTGACGCCACCGCTCGCACCATCGACCTGGACCGATCGCTCGACCAGGCGGTCGCCGCAGGCGCCGCCGTCGCCACCACGCCCGGAGCGCCGGCCTCCGACGAGTCGCGCGGGCTGGCCGGCGTCGGCGGACCCGACACGCTGCAGGTCACCGCGCCCGGCCCGATCGCCGGCGGATTCCACGGCGGGTTCCGGTTCATCCTGCTCACGCTGACCACGCCCGGCACCGTCACGCTGTCCGGGCTCACCGTCGACTTCCAGGCCTACCACGCCACCGCGCGCGACTACCGCGGCTGGTTCCTGTCGAGCGACGACCAGCTCAACCGCATGTGGTACTCCGGCGCCTACACCCTGCAGCTCAACATGAAGCCGGCCGGCCTCAACGGGCTGCCCGACGCCCGCATCTACGACGGCGCCAAGCGCGACCGCAGCATCTGGACCGGCGACCTGCTCGTGCAGGGACCCACCATCATCAACACCCTGGGCGACGTCGGCGCCGCGTACCTCAAGTCCTCGCTGGACGCGCTGTTCGCCACCCAGCGCGCCGACGGCGCCCTGCCCGGCTCGCCGGACTTCGCCAAGCGCACCTCGCCGGCCGGGTCGCCGCTGTTCTATTCGAACAACTACTCCGGGTACGGCGCCCGCGCAGCCATCGACTACTACCGCTACACCGGCGATCGCGACTACATCGTGGGGCTGCTGCCGAGCCTGCGCCGCGAGCTGGCCTACAACGACACCTTCCGCACCGCGAACAACCTGGTGGCCTCCAACGACCGCGACTTCTGGCAGGCCACTCAGACCGGCGAGGTCACGAAGTACAGCATCGACTACTACATCCTGCTGCGGGAGATGGCCTGGCTCGAGCGGACCGTCGGCTCCCCTGCCGACGCCACGATCTACGACGCCAAGGCCGACGCCATCAAGACCGCGGTCAACGCGCGCCTCTGGAATCCGGCCCTCGGCGCCTACGGGCAGAGCACCGACCACCCGGGCGTCATGGTCGAGGACGCCAACGCCCTCGCCCTGCAATACGACTTCGTCCCCGCCGACCGGCGGGCAAGCGTGCTGCGAGCGCTGCATTCCTTGTGGACGCCGTACGGCGCGATCCTCGGTCCGGGGCTGCAGGACCCGACCGGGCACACGATCGAGCCGTTCGGCAACGGCATGGAGACCGCCGGCCGCTTCGCCGTCAACGACGTCGACGGCGCACTTTCTTTGATGCGCCGCACCTGGGGGCCGATGGTCGACCCGCGGAACCCGCTCTACACCGGCGGGCTGTGGGAGTTCAAGAACAACGACGGCGGCGTCAACCGCGCGACCGCCAGCCTCGCCCACGGCTGGGCCGCCTCCCCGACGGTGCAGCTGACCCAGCAGGTGCTCGGCGTCAGCCCGGTCGGCGCCGGCTACTCGACCTGGCTGATCCAGCCCCGGCCCGGCCGGCTGGCGTGGGCCAAGGGGGTCGTGCCGACGAAGTACGGCGACATCAGCGCCGCCTGGACGTCGAGCGGTCATCGGTTCGAGCTGCGCGTCACCACCCCGCGCCACACCTCCGGCACCATCGCGGTCCCGGCCGGCAAGGTCTTCGTGAACGGCCACGCCGTGCGGCCAACGGTCATCGACGGCTACGCCCGGCTGATCGTGCGCGGCGGCACCTGCACCGTGACGGTCCTCCGATGACCGCCGGCGCCCTCGACCTCATGCGCCGCCTCTGGGGGACCGGCGGCCAGGTCTGAATGCCACTGTCCTCGGCGTCGGCGGCCAGCACGGCCATGAGGCCGGGCGCCACCTATCTGCAGCGCGACGGCCTCTTCGACGTCTACTCCGTCGGAGCGGGCACCTTCGAGTTCAGTTCCACCGCGTGAGCGTCGTGGGGCTTCCGGAGTCGCAGGCCCCGGAGGCCCCATGCCATCGCCGTGATCAGGGTGATCAGCTCGATCAGCGGCAGCCGGTCGGCCGGGAAGAACGACAGGCAGACCAGGCCGGCCATGCTCGCCCACGCCCACAGGCTCACCGCGTACGGCAGCCGCCGTGCCACCACGAACAGGATCACCACCTGCTCGGCCAGGACGGCGGGATGCCACGAGAACGGGGTGTGGTGATGGGCCTGGACCGCGGCGCCCGTGATCACCGAGGCCAGCCAGACCAGCCGCCAGGCGAGCAGCGGCCGCGTCACGACCAGCGCCATGGGCACGGCCAGGGCCAGGCCGCCGAGCGCGCACAGCACCCAGGGCAGGCCGGACTTCAGATCCAGGTACGTCGTGCCGCCGTACGCGAGATAGGCCGCCGCCGCGACGGCCGGAACCATGGCGATGCGCCAGCGGCCGGGCCGCGGCGGATCGGCGCCGATGAGGAAAGCAACAAGGGATCTCATGCCGCGGAGCGTAAGTACCGGATCCGGTGCCGGTCGTCACACCGCGGAGCCAATCTCTACCCCCTACCGCAGAGCTAGGGTCGGGATCATGCCTCTTGTCCTCTCCCTGCTCGATCTCGCGCCGGTGCAGCGCGGCCGGTCGGTGCGGGAAAGTTTCGCGGCCTCGGTGGAGCTGGCCCGGGCGGCCGAGCGCAGCGGTTTCCGCCGGGTCTGGTACGCCGAGCACCACAACATGCCGACCATCGCCTCGTCGGCCACGAGCGTGCTCATCGGCCACATCGCCGACCGCACCGAGTCGATCCGGCTCGGCGCCGGCGGCATCATGCTGCCCAACCACTCGCCGCTGGTGATCGCCGAGCAGTTCGGCACGCTCGCCGCGCTGCACCCCGGGCGCATCGACCTGGGCCTGGGCCGGGCGCCGGGCAGCGACCAGAACACGCAGTTCGCATTGCGCCGCGACCCCACCGCGGCCGACACGTTCCCCGACGACGTGTTGGAGCTGCAGGGCTACCTCACCGGCAAGAGCCGGGTGCCGGGCGTGCAGGCGGTGCCGCGGGCCGACGAGGTGGTCCCGCTGTACATCCTCGGGTCGTCGCTGTTCGGCGCGCGGCTCGCGGCCCAGCTGGGCCTGCCGTACGCGTTCGCCTCGCACTTCGCCCCCGACGCGCTGCACCCGGCGGTGGAGCTCTACCGCGACACCTTCAAGCCGTCCGAGCAGCTCGCCGAGCCCTACGTGATCGCCGGCGTGAACGTCTTCGCCGCCGAGGACCGCGACGTCGCGGCCGAGCAGATGAAGGTGGCCTACCGGGCGCGCACCCGGGCGTTCATCTCGCGCGGCGGGGTCGGGCGCAACTTCACCGACGCCGAGATCGACGAGTTCCTGGCCTCGCCGAACGGCGCCCAGCTGGCGTCGATGACCCGTTACAGCGTCGCCGGCACCCCCGAGGAGGTCCGCGACTACCTGACGGCTTTCGCGGCCGGCGTGCACGCCGACGAGGTGATCACGACGCATCAGGCGCCCGAGACGGCGGACCGCGTGCGCTCGATCGAGCTGACCGGCGCGGCACTGGCGGCCATTGACCGGGTGTGATGCCATGGGCCGGTGTTACGGGGGGCTTTCGAGTGCCGCGCGCTGGTCGAACCGGTCGCGCTGGCGGAGGCCAAAGGGCTTCAGGCTGACGCGTACGTCCGGAGCGGGCACCTCCCCGCGGCGGCGCTGACGCGCGAGGGCTGGCTGCCGTGGCACGACCGCGCGGCCGCCCACCGGGTCCGCTGGTTCGGGACGTACGACGCCGGCGGCCGGCTCGTCGCCGTGGCCACGAAGGTCAGCGGCGGGTCGCTGCCCACTCTGCGGTTGATGGGCGACGACCGGCCGGCGGCGCTCGACGGGTGCCCGTCCGAGCTGATAGCCGAGCCGTCCGGGGTGGCCAAGGCGCCGCACGTGCCGCTGATCGCCACCCTGCACCTGTACCGGGCGATCTATCACGACAGCGTGCGCCGCGGCGACCGGCTCTGGGTGATGAGCGTGATCCCGGCGGTGCGGGCGACCCTCGAGCGGGTCCTGCCCGGCGCGGTCACCGTCGGGGCCCGGCCGATCCGGCTCGCCGGCGCCTATCCCGGCGTGCGCGCCGAGACGGTCGTCTATCCGGCGTGGGGCGCGGTGGACGGCTTCACGGCGCAGATCCGGGCCGCCGGCAACGACGAGGTCGCGGACTTCATGGACGACGGGATCCGGGTGTGAACACCGCCCTGTGGGACGTCTATGCCCGCTGCTACGACGCGGTCGCGCGGCTGCGCCCGTACGAGAAAATGGTCTTGGAAATTGCCCGGGAAGTGCCGGAGCGGCCCGGGCGCGTGCTCGACGCGGGCTGCGGCACCGGAAACCTGACGCGCGCGCTGGCCGCGAAACACCCCCGCGAAATCGTGGCGGCCGATCTGTCGGCTGCGATGCTGCGCCGCTCGCAGCGCAAGAACCCGGGCGCCACGTACGTGCGCGCCGACCTCGACGGCGACCTGGCCGAGGTGAGCGGCGTCTTCGACGTGATCGTCTGCGGGCACGTGCTCTACGCCCTCGCCGACCCGGCACGCACGCTCGCCACGCTGAAGAGCCGCCTCGCGCCGGGCGGCCGGCTGGTGCTCACCACCCCGCGCGCCGGCGCCCGGATGGGCCCGATCGTGCGCGAGCACGGCATCCTCGCGCTGTGGCGCTTCATCCTGCCGCTGCTGGTCGTGGGCGTCATCAACGCTCGGATCCTGCGCACGTCGTCCTACCATTTCCTGACCCGAGACGAGCTGAGCGGCCTGCTCGGGGCCGCCGAGATCCGCCCGACCTACAGCGGACAATCGTGGCTAGCGGTCTACTCGACCGGGCCGGAATTGGACCTGACGAATGGCTCGCGGTTGTCCTAGCGTCGTGGGCATGCCGATCGGATATGCCATCCCCGTCGCGCTGCTGGCGTTCTGCACCGCCACCGCCATCGTCGCGCCGCGGCCGCCGCACACGACGCCGTCGCACTGGAGTTTCTGGGTGACGCTCCAGATCAACGAGCTGCCGTTCGTCGGCATCTACATCCTGGTGGCGATCAGCGCGCTCGCCTTCGCGCAGGGCGACCTCGACTCACCCGGCGGGCTGGAGGTGCTCGGCTTCGCGGTGCTCACCGTGGTGGGGCTGGCGGTGCTGATCGAGCGGGCGTTGCGCACCCCGGCGGCGTTCGGCCTCACGTTCGGGCGCCGGCCGTGGGCGCACATCCTGCTCGCGCCGACGGTCAAGCGCCGCCGGGACGTCGCGCTGGTGCGCAATATTCCGTACGGCGACGCCGGCAAGCACAACCTGCTCGACGTGTACCACCGCCGGGATCGCCGCGGCGGCGGGCCGGTCCTGGTGTTCTTCCACGGTGGCGGCTTCCGCATGGGCAGCAAGAACCGGGAGGCGCGCGCCATGCTCAACCAGCTCGCCGCGCGGGGGTGGGTGTGCGTGAACGCCAACTACCGCCTCGCGCCGGCGAGCTTTCCCGACCACCACGTCGACGGCAAGAAGGTCGTCGCGTGGGTGCGGTCGCACATCGGCGAGTACGGCGGCGATCCCCGTACGATCATCGCCTCCGGCAGCTCGGCCGGCGGCCACATGGCCGCGATGCTCGCGCTGACGCCGAACGACCCGGCGTTCCAGCCCGGCTTCGAGGGCGAGAACACCGCAATCGACGCGGCGATCGGCTTCGGCGGTTACTACGGCCGCATCGCCGGCCCGGGATCGTCCCCTTTGGACCACATCGGAGAGGCGCCGCCGTTCCTGGTCGTGCACGGCGCCAACGACAGCCTGACGCTGGTCGAGGATGCCCGCGACTTCGCCGGCCGGCTGCGCGCGGCGAGCTCGCAGCCGGTCCGATACGTCGAGCTGCCCGGCGGCCAGCACGGCTTCGACCTGTACTACTCGCTGCGCTACAGCTACGTCATCGAGGCGGTGGCAGCGTTCGGAGAAAGCGTGCGACAGCCTCCGTCCAGCTAGCCCGCGCCTCGTCGTTGAGCTCCGGCGACGGCAGGCCCAGCTGGGCCGCGATGAGCGAGGCGGTGCCGTTGGGCTTCGGCTCGCTGGTCACGATGATCTGCGAGCCGCCGGCGCCCTTGACCCGCCAGGTGATGCGGCGCTCGGTGCCGCTCACCTTGGGCTCGCCCTCGATCGCGCCGGCCACGAACTCGTCGGCCGGCGCGAAAGCGACCCAGGCCTCCATCAGCTCCGGCATGCCGAGCTTGGTGGACCGGCTGACGCTCATCTGGAACGTTCCATCGGGGCGCTGGCCGGGGATGCGGCGGCCGATGTACTGCTCGTACGCGGTAGTCACCGCCTGCGTCCACCAGCCGAGCGGCTCGATGCCGGTGCCCTCGAGCTCGTAGAACACCTTGACCGCGATGGCCTTGTGGTCGAGCTCGCTCGCGCCGGCGCGCTCCATGAACGCCAGCCACTCGTCCCACGAGCGCTTGGTGGCCCGCTCGACGGGCCCGATCCGGGAGTTCATGCCCCGCATTGTTACACCGTCCGCTTATATAAGTCACGTCTTAACTAATAATCGACAGGTATCTTTAGCGAATGCCTGCCGCTCGCCGCTTCGCCGCCCTCTCGACGTCCGAGCCTCCGACCGGCCAGCAAGTGCTGTTACGGCAAGCCGTGGTGCTGGGCGGCAGCGTCGCCGGGCTGATGGCCGCCCGGGTGCTCAGCGACCACGCCGAACAAGTCCTCATCGTCGAGCGGGACGACCTCGATCTGCCCGGCGACGAGCCGCGACTCGGTGTGCCGCAGGGCAGCCAGGTGCACGCGCTGCTCCCCTCCGGCCTCAACCAGCTGAAGCGCTGGTTCCCCGGCTTCTACGAGGAGGCGCTCGCGGCCGGCGCGGTGAACCCGCCGCCCCGCACCAACCGCTTCTACCTGGACGGCCGGCTGCGCCAGGATCCGCCGTCCGAGTCCCCGCCGGCCGCCCTCATCTCCAGCCGCCCGTTCCTCGAGTCGCTGATCCGCCAACGCGTGCGGGCGTTGCCAAACGTGCGCTTCCTCCGGGCCCGGGCCGAGGGCCTGGTGTTCGAGGGCGACGCGGTGGCCGGCGTGCGCCTCGACGGCGGCGAGGAGCCGGCCGACTTCGTCGTCGACGCCACCGGCCGGTCCTCCCGGCTCGGCGACTGGCTGGAGGCGAACGGATTCCCCAAGCCCGAGATGAAGCGCATGGGCATCAAGCTCAACTACGCCACCGCTCTCTTCCGCCGCCCCGCGAACCCGTCGGTGTGGTCGTGCATCTCGGTCGCCAACCCCGGCCCCGGCAAGGTCGCCCGGATCGGCGGCTTCACCCCGATCGAGGGCGACCGGTGGACGATGCTGGTCTCCGGTTACGCCGGCGACCGCCCCGACCGCGACGACCTCGACTTCCGGCGGCGCTGCGTCGAGGACTTCCCACCCGAGTTCGGCGAGGTCGCCACGACGGCCGAGCAGGTCGGCGAGGTCATCACCTACCACCAGGCCGACAGCCGACGCCGTGAGTTCCACCGGCTGCGCCGGTTCCCGTCGCGCTTGGTCGCGGCGGGCGACGCGGTGGCGTCTTTCAATCCCGTGTACGGCCAGGGCATGACCTCCGCGATGCTGCACGCGTCGGCCCTGTCCGAGTACCTGCGCGGCGACCCCGACCTGGCCCGCCCGGCCCGCTCCTACTTCGCCGACGTCAAGGTGATCGTCGACGCCGCGTGGCAGGTGTCCACGATGGCCGACCTGGCGCTCCCCCACGTGGACGGGCCGTATCCGCGCGGCTACAAGGCGATCCAGTGGATCAGCGGCCGCATCTTCAAGGCGTCGATGCGCGACCAGCGGGTGAACCAGCAGCTGGGCAAGGTGACGGCGATGCTGGCGCACCCGAGCGCATTGGCCGAGCCCCGGTTCCTGGCCCGCGCGCTCGCGATCGGGGCGCGCTCAACCGCCTAGCCGCGCGTGGGGTCGTGGCTTGATGCTTCCACCTGGCGCCGGGCGTCGCGCACGATTCGACGTGCCTCCTCCAGGCTCGGGGACGGCGTGCGCCAGCGTCGGGTCCGCCGGAGCCATGAGGTTGCCACCTTTCTTCAGGCACGAACACCGCGCCCACCCCCAGCAACATCGTGTTCACGACCGCGACGACACCACGCGGCGACCAAGGATCGCGCGTCGGGCGGCGGTGGGAAAGACGGTCGGCGGGTCCAGCATCGTCTGTCACATCAGATCCTTCAACGAGGTCGTCGTGGCCTACACAGATGAGTGCGATGAACGCGCGTCGACGTGATATCGGTTCACCCGATCGAGTGGTCAGCCGCTCAGCAGGGCGGCGAGACGGTCGCGGAGGGCGCCGGCGTCGGGGCGGCTCAGCTCGTCGAGGATGGTGAGGGCGTCGGACCAGGCCGCGCGGGCGCCCAGCGGGTCGCCGGAGGCGAGGCGCGCCTCGCCCAGGTGGGTGAGCGCCTCCGTCTCGTTGAAGCGGTCGCCCACCTCGCGGAACATCGCCACCGCCCGGCCGTAGCAGGCGACCGCCTCCGCGTGCCGGCCCAG
The DNA here is from genome assembly GCF_050942195.1 of Actinoplanes sp. CA-142083. Classification (NCBI taxonomy): domain Bacteria; kingdom Bacillati; phylum Actinomycetota; class Actinomycetes; order Micromonosporales; family Micromonosporaceae; genus Actinoplanes; species Actinoplanes sp. CA-142083. The sequence continues at coordinate 2,656,992 of NZ_CP192076.1, read as the reverse complement.
ATGGTGGTGGGCGTGGCCGACGCTGTCCCAGGTGTTCGCCTCCCCGACCCGGTTGCCGATCTCCTGGTGCAGGGCGAGCGCCTCCTCGCACCGGGCCAGCGCCTCGGCGTAGCGCCCGAGCCCGGTCAGCGACCACCCGATGTTGTTGAGCGCACGGGCCTGCCCGGCCCGGTGTCCCAGCTCGCGGTAGGCGTCGAGCGCGCCCAGCGCCTGCTCGAGCGCCTCGGCGTGCCGCCCCTGCCGCTCGTGGACCTGGCCCAGGTTGAGGTGTGTGCGGGCCAGCCCGGCCCGATCCCCGGCGTCGGCGAACAGCCGCAGCGTCTCGTCGAAGTGCTCGGACGCCTCGTCGTAGCGGCCGAGCCGGGTGTAGGCGCGGGCCAGGCCGCGGTGCGCGTGCGCCTGACCGCCCGGATCCCCGAGGCGGCGAGCCGCAGCCAGCGCCACCTCGTGGGTCTCGATCAGGTCGCTCCACCGGCCGAGGCGGTCGAGCACGTTGGTCAGCGCCCAGGCGAGCTGCCAGGCATGAGTGTCGAACCCCTGATCGGCCGCGTGCCGGATCGCGCCGAGCAGCACACTGCGCTCGGCCGCAAACCAGTCCGCCGCATCCGCCTCAGTGCCGGGCAGCCCCGCGCCGGGCGGATCGGCCGGCGGCGGTGGGAGCTCCAGCGGATCCCGGTGCGGGTCGAGCAGCAGCGCCGCGGCGTGAGCCTGCCGCAGGTAGTGGTCGAGCAGCCGGTGCGCGGCGGCCCGGTTGTCGTCGGCCGCGGCCAGCCCGGCCGCGTATGCCCGCAGCAGGTCGTGGAAGGCGTATCGCCCGTCCCCGCTGAGCAGGTTCGCCGACAGCAGCTCGGCCAGCTCCTCCTCCACCGGCCCGCCCGCCAGCGCCGCCGCCGCGGCCGCCGTGAAGTCCGGCCCCGGGTGGGTGCCGAGCAGCCGGAACAACCGAGCGGCCGCCGGCCCGAGCCGCTCGTAGGACCACGAGAACACCGCCCGCAGGTCGGTCGCCGGATCGCTCTCGGCCAGCGGCGCCAGCTCGGCCAGCCGGTCGACCAGCGCGTCCAGGGGCAGGTCCGGCTGCATCGCCGCGCGGGCCGCGACGATCACCAGGGCGAGCGGCAGACGAGCCGTACGATCGATGATCTGCTCGGCCGCGGCCTGCTCCCGGGCGATCCGGTCCGCGCCGAGCCGCCGCACGAGCAGGTCACGCGCCTCCGCAGCCGGCATCACCGCCAGCGCCAACGGCCGGGCACCCTCGATCGCGACCAGGCCGGCGAGCTGGTTGCGGCTGGTCACTACGGTCCGGCAGCGCGGCGAGCCGGGCAGCAGCGGGCGCACCTGGTCGGCGTCGCGGGCGTTGTCGAGCAGCAACAGCATCCGCCGCTCCGTCATCAGGCTGCGGTAGAGGTTGACCTGCTGCGGCAGCTCGTCCGGCACCCGGGCCGGCGCCACCCCGAGCGCGTCGAGGAAGCCGCGGATCGCCTCGGCCGGCGACACCGGCGAGCCCGCCGGGTCGAAGCCGCGCAGGTTCACGTAGAGCTGCCCGTCGGGGAACTTGGCGGCCACCCGATGCGCCCAGTGCACCGCCAGCGCGGTCTTGCCGACCCCGGCCGTGCCGCCGATCGAGATGATCGCGGCGTCGCCGTCGAGCTCGCTCAGATGCGCCTCGCGGCCGACGAACACCGGCGGCGCCACCGGCAGGTGCGCCGGGGTGACGGAGAGGCGGGCCGGGGCCGCCAGCGCCGGGTCGTCGCGCAGGATCTCCTCGTGCCGGCGGCGCAGCCCGGCGCCCGGGTCGAGGCCGTACTCGTCGGCCAGGTGCCGGGCCACCCGCCGATAGGTCTCGAGGGCTTCGGTGCGGCGGCCGGCGCGGTGCAAAGCCAGCATCAGCGCGGCGGTGAGCCGCTCCCGCGCCGGGTGCTCGTCGACCAGCCCGGTCAGCGTGGGGATGACGTCGTGGTGCCGCCCGCACGCCAGCTCGGCCTCGACGCGCATCTCCCACGCGGCCAGGCGCAGCTCGGCCAGGCCGGTTCCGATGCGGTCGCGCAGCCGGTCGGAGGCGAGGCCGTCGAGCAGCGGCCCGCGCCACAAAGCCAGCGCCTCCCGCAGCACGGCCGAGCGCGCCGCCGGGTCGGCCGACTGCCGGCCACGCTCGACCAGCGTGTGGAATTGGTGGGCGTCCACCCGCTGCGGGTCGACCTCGGCGACGTAGCCCTCGCCACTGCGCAGCAGCCGGATGCCGTGGGCACCGTCCCGCGCAGGATCGAGCACCGCGCGCAGCCGGGCCAGGTGGGTCTGCAGGATGGCCGCGGCGTTGGGCGGCGGCTGGTCGTCCCAGAGCATGTCGAGCAGCCGGTCGACGGCGACCAGACGGCCCGCCTCCAGCAGCAACAGTCCCAGCAGCAGGCGCTCACCACGACGCCGCCCAAGCGCGACGATCGAGGACCCGTGCGCGACCTCCAGCGTCCCCAGCAGCCGGAACTCCATCCATCGAACCCTACCGATCAAAATAAGAAAGCCGTGTCAAGTTCGTGTCAAGACACCCCGGAGATGCTCGGTCCACACCAAACGGGGAGGCACAAATGATCAGCACACTGCTAGCGCTCGCCACCACTCTGCTCGTCGCCGGCCCGCCGTCCGCCGCGCCGGACAGCCCCGGGAGCTCGGGCAAGGTGGACTTCGCCGCGACCGCGCCGGCGTCCAGTGTCCGCGCCGATTTCGCCGGCCAGGCCCGCTCGGCCGGCCTGACCGCCAAGCAGTCGGCCTCGCTGCAGGGCAAGGCAAACGCGTACCTGGCCAAGCTCGGCAAGGGCGCCACCCAGAAGAGCTTCAACACGATCGCGCTCAAGGGCGCCGACCTCTACCTCACCGTGCCGGGCGAGGCCCAGCCGCGGGGCCTCGCCGCCTCCTACTGTGCCTACTACTACTTCTGCGCCTACAGCGGTGAACGGCAGACCGGCGACTCCATCCACATGTATGACTGCGGCGTCTACAACTACATCCCGTGGGTCACGATGGGCTCCTGGGTGAACAACCAGACCCGTGGCACCCGCCCGTGGCTGTACTTCTGGACCGACGGCAGCTGGTGGAACATGCCGGCCGCGTACGCCCAGCAGCTGACCGGGGTCGGCTGGTCCCCGGTGGACGGCATCATTCCCTGCTGATCTTGCCAAGTAAGGGGGGCGGTCAGCCTCCACTGCGGACGAACACCGGCATGGTGTCGAGCGTGGTGGTGATCTGACCGGTGGTCCCGCCGGCGTAGCGCTTACCGGTGAAGTAGTCGGTCCAGGTGCTGCCCGGCGGGAACCAGACTGTGGTGGTGGCGGAGGTCCCGGGCGTCGTGACCGGGGCCACCAGCATGTCGGGGCCGTAGAGATATTCGGCGCCGGCCGTCGCGTACGCCTCCTGCTCGGTCGGATAGGCCAGATAGAGCGGCCGGACGATCGGGGTGCCGGTGCGGGTCGCCTCGGCGGCGGCGCTGTACGTGTACGGCTGCAGCGTCTTCCGCAGGTTCAGGAACTTCTTCGCCGACGCGTTGGCGGCCGGCCCGTACTGCCAGGGGAGGCGGTCGCTGTGGTTGGAGTGCAGGCGGTCGATCGGCTGGAACGTTCCGAACTGGACCCAGCGGGCGTACAGGTCGTCGGGGAGCTTGGTGCTGCCCGGCTCGGTCCCCGGCTGTTGCAGGCCGTTGGTGTGCCCGCCGATGTCGTGGCTGACCGCGGCCAGCCCGGTCGCCACCGACTCGCCGCCGGTGTAGCCGACCTCGAACTGCAGGGTCTCCCAGTTCGACGTGGTGTCGCCCGTGAAGTGCAGGGTGGTGCGCTTGTCGGCCCACGGCCCGGTCGGCACCGCGGTCGGCCCGCTGTAACCGCCGGCCTGCAGCGACCCGTACGCCCGGGAGAACGCGAACCCGGTCTCGTCGGCGTACTTCTGGTTGATCCACGCGTCCGGCGTGACGTCCGCCTTCGACGACCGCGACCCGTCGCAGCACCAGTCCAGCCACCAGAAGTCGGGCTTGCCGGGAAAGAGCTGCCGGTGCAACTGGAGGTACGCGGCGAGCTGGTCCGGGTCGCCCCAGTCGAAGACGTAGCAGTCCGCGCCGCCGTTGCAGCCGACCCGCTGCAGCTTGCCCTTCGCGGTGGCCTGCGCGGCGGCGAAGCGCGGGTCGGAGCCGAGGATGCTCGGGTGGATGTTGAAGCCGGTGCGCACGCCCTGCGCGTGCAGCCAGTTGACGAAGCCTTGCGGGTCGGGGAACTTCGCCGGGTCGATCGTCCAGCCGTTCCACTTGTCGGGCGCCTTGAAGTCGGTGTCCACCACCATCACGTCCAGCGGCACGCCCTCGGCGCGGGCGCGCTGCACGATCTGCTGGAAGCCGGCGGCGGTGCGGTCGTAGTACTCGGAGTACCAGACGCCGTACGCCCATTGCGGCAGCAGCTTCGTCGGGCCGGTCAGCGTCGAGAGGTCCTGCAGGCCGAGGGCGTAGTTCTGGCCGTACCCGAAGACGTACGCGTCCTGGTGGGTGAGCGAGTCGTCCAGCAGCGACCAGCCGTCCTGGTAGAGCAGGCCGGGCGCGGTGAGCGCGCCGCCGTCGACGCCGTCGAGGCCGCGCCGGTAGCCGCCGAGCGGCGCGTGCGGGGCGAGCAGCGGCGCGTCCGCGGTGGTGACGGCGACGGTGTCGAGGTTGACGTTACAACTGGCGTCGGTGGGACAGCCCAGCGTCACCGTGTTGGTTCCGGCCGCGAGAGAGACCGGGATCGACACCGTACGCCAGTAGTCCCAGCCACTCGTGGGCGCGAGCGTGGCGGTCGCCCCGTTGACCGTGATGGTCCGCGATTGCACGGGCTGCGCCCCGGCTTTCCCGTTGGCATAGCGCAGTTGCACGCGGTAGGTCCCCGCGCTCGGCACTCCGGTGACGGTGATGGCGTCGCCCGCTCCGGCGCGTTCCAGGCCGGCGAGGAAGCCGCTCCCGGCGTACCCGTTATGGTTCTGAGCCGGCGCCGCGCCGCCCGCGAGTGACCCGGTTTCCGCCTCGCAGAGCGTGCCGAACGCACAAGGTTTGGGCCGCGGCGTGGTCGGCGCCGGGAAGGCGCCGCCGGGCTGGACCACCGCCAGGCTGTCGATGTTCACGTTGCCGGAGTCGGCGGCGGTGCGCGCGATGGCGATCTCGTGCCGGCCGGCAGCGAGATCGAGCGAGGCGGTCGCGACGGCCCAGGTATCCCAGCTTCCGGTCGGAGGCATCGATATCGTACGGGCGGAGCCGCCGTCCACGGTTACGGTCAGGGTGCGCGTGGTGTTCTGCCCATCGCCGCCGGTCGCGTTGGCGTAGCGGAGGCTCAGCTGATACGTGCCGGAGGCGGTGACCGCGAAGCCCAGGGAGTCGCCGGTCGACTGGAATCCGGCGGCGAAGCCCGATCCGGTGTAGCCGCCGTGGTCGTTCGCCACGCCCGGGCCGCGCAGCGCGAGCGACTCGGCCTCGCAGAGCGTGGCGAGCGCGCAGTCGGGGGTGACGTGGCCGGCCCAGGGCGCGGCCTGCACGACCTGGCGGCCGGCGTTGAGGCGCACGGTGAGGTTGCCGGTGGTGAACGCGCCCGATCCGACCTGGTAGCGCAGGGTCACCGCGCCGGTGTCGATGGTGAGCCACCCGTTCGTGGTGCTGCTGCGGAACGTCGTGGGCGTGAACTTGTCGCGGCCGATCACGTTGAACGTCGCCGCGTCGGTGAACTTGCCGTCCGGCGCGTACTCCGTGCGGATCAACGTGGGCGAGAGCACCTCAAACCGCGCATTACCAGAAATAACAGCATTTTGAGGGGCGGCACCGTGCGGCACCGCCGCGAAGCCCGCAACCAGCATGAGACCGACAAACCCGCGACCGACCATGCTGACAACGCTGTCGGGCGCGAGTCATCGATGTCAATGAATTACCGGGCGAACAAGGTACGTTGTCTTGTCGTGCCTGCCCCATTGCGCCCTACCGACCCTCGGTACATCGGCCGTTACCGGCTGTTGTCCCGGCTGGGCGAGGGCGGCATGGGTTCGGTCTTCCTGGCGTCGGCGCCGACCGGCCGCCCGGTGGCGGTCAAGGTGATCCGCCCCGAGTACGCGCACGAGCCCGAGTTCCGCGCCCGCTTCCGCGGCGAGGTCGACCGGGCCCGCCAGGTGCCGCCGTTCTGCACCGCCGAGGTCCTCGACGCCGACCCCGAGCACGTCACGCCGTACCTGGTGGTCGAATATGTCGACGGGCCCAGCCTCAGCGAGGTGGTCGACGACCGCGGCCCGCTGACCGGCGGCAGCCTGCACGGCGTCGCGGTCGGCGTGGCCACCGCGCTCGCCGCCATCCACGGCGCCGGCGTCATCCACCGCGACCTCAAGCCGCGCAACGTGCTGTTCGCCCTCGGCACCCCGAAGGTCATCGACTTCGGCATCGCGCGCCCGCTCGAGCCGACCTCCTTCCACACCCGCGCGGAGGAGATGGTCGGCACCCTCGCCTATATGGCGCCCGAGCGCTTCGACACCGACGCCGACCACCACCTCACGCCCGCCGTCGACGTGTTCGCGTGGGGCGCGCTGGTCACGTACGCCGGCACCGGCCGCACCCCCTTCGGCGGTGACATCCCCACCGTCACCGCCGCGCACATCCTCACCCAGCCACCCCGCCTTGGCGACCTCCCGCCCTACCTCGCCGAGCTGGTCCTGGCCGCGCTGGAGAAGTCCCCCTCGAACCGCCCCAGCGCGCCCGAGCTGCTCGACCGCCTCCTCGTCTCCGGCTCCTCGCCCAGCGCTCCCTCGCTCCCGATCGAGCTGCGCCGCGAGGCCGAGGCCGCCGCCCACTACCGCACCGGCACCGGTTGGTCCCTCGAAAAGCGGGGCCGCAAGCGCCGCACCGCCGCGATCACGGCCATCGCCCTCGCCACCGTGGCCGCCGTCGGGGCCGGCACCGTCCTGCGCAACCGCGAGCCCACGCCGGCGGAGGCCCCTCCCCCGCCGTCGGCGCCCGCCGCGGTCGCCGGCCCGTCCCTCTTCGACGCCCTGCGCGGCCCCGGCTTCGTCAACACGTCCACCGACCAGTACGGCACCTGCACCTACCGCAACGGCTTGCGCGTAACGGCCAAGACAGCCGACGCCGCGATGTGCGCCCTCACTCCCTACGTGGTCTTTCCACCCACCCAGACCATCGCTGTCAGCGCGACCTTGGCCGACGCGCGCTCCTGCGCCGCGATCGTCTTCCGCGCCGTGGGCGAGGACGGCAACCTGGTCAACTACTTCCGCGACGGCTACCTCGCCACCATCTGCCCCGGCGAGGTCCGCCTGGCCAGCACCATCGGCGGCGCCGTGAGCCCGATCGCGGCCGCCAAGCGCCCCACCGCCCCCGGCAAGGCCCATCGCATCTCGCTGGCGACCACCGACCGCTCCGCAACTGTCGCGATCGACGGTGCCGACGTCCTTGACGGCATGCTGACCGAGTCCGCCTTGGTCAGCGGCCGAGTCCTGCTGGGCGCCTCCACCGGCCGCGTCACCTACACCGACGCCGAGCTACGGTCCGGCGCCGACCCGGCCGCCCCCGCCGTGCCGCCCTTCGCCACCGGCGACGCGCAGTTCACCGCCGGCATGTGGACCCTTTACGACGCCGGCGGCGTGGCCATCGTCGAACCCACCGAGTTCCTCTCCGGCCGTGAGTACTGCCGGCGCTTCGCCCTGGCCGACAGTTCCCCCAGGTGCTCCCAGAAATACGTCCCGGCCACCAGCTCGCTGGCCGTGAGCCTGCCCCTGGCCGACAAGCCGGCCTACCTGGACTACCGCAGGAACCCCCAAAAATGCCGGGATTCCCGTACGCGTGCCGGCACGTGCCCGGTGAGCTTCCGCGAGTTCTCCACCACCACCGACGGCACCTCCCCCTGGCCCGCCGTCGTGACGATCAAAGCCGGCAAGGTGACCTCGGTGGCCCGCCTGGATCTGGCCTAGCGAGCTGTCGCTACTCGATCAACGACCGCACCGGGGCAGAGGTCTTGAGATGATCAAGCTTCCGATCCTTCAAGGCAAGGCGCGTGTTGCGTGTGATGATCTCGGCTACCTGCCGGCCAGTCATTCTCTTCGCCGGGTCGGCATGCAGCCGTACGAACAAGGGCCCGGATCGATGCCCGGCTGCTGCCAAATGCCGTTTCCAGGCGAGTAGTGCCGCAGCTGGGCAGATAGCCTGGTCGCACCTGGCCGCCACGGTGACGTATTGGGTCGGCCGGGTCGCCTTCCGAAATAACCTCACCTCCAGGCCCCCCGCTTTGCGAACCACATCTTCGACGTCGAGCGCTGCGATGTCCGCGGAAGTCAGCGCGATGTCACAGCCGAATCCCAAGAGCACGACAGCTCGTTCGTACAGCTGACGGCCGGTGATCCGGGCGAAGTCGTGCCGCCTTCCCAGGTCGAGGGGCCGCCTCAACTGGTGAAGCAACAAATCCGACGAAGGCGCAAGCTTGACCGGGCCGACCGGGCGGTCAATCACCGAAGCACTCACGCTGGTCTTGCCCTTCGCGCGCGAAAGCCTGACTCGGCACCTGCTCCCGCAAGTTCGCCGCGGGCGGCCAAGTTCGGATTGCACCATGAACGAGCCGCATGCAGCACAGAACCAACGCTGCAGTCCGAGCCGAACCGCGAGGGTCAGGAAGTTCTCGACTCGGCCGGCACGGCGAAGATCTCGCAGTTTTGCCGCCATCTCCGGGTCCTCGCGCAACATACTGATCAGTTCAGCGAAGCGCGCGCTCAGGCTTGCCCTGTCGGTATTAAGCGCGAGAGCCAGGTTTCGATGAGACATCTCCAGTCCGACGGCGCCGAGGATGATGTCCCGTCCGGTCTCGTCGGCGATCCGCAACTGGAGTTCGGCCAGGAGGGCTTCGCCAACCAGATCTCCGACGGCGGACTCGCCGGTCTCATCCGACAGACGCCTGCTCCCGCTGCTCACTTCCGGTCCTCCGTGGAAGGTGTGGGCTTTTCCTTCTTCGGCCGACGCACCCGGAAACCTCGCGCCCAGGGTAGGAACATCCGGAGCGGATCAATCAGCGTACCGAGCGCATGGATGACGGATTCAACGCCGTCCGGAGTGGTCTTGTCGAGCGCCCGCCTGGCGATCTGGTTGAGCAAAAAAGCAGTGATGGCGATGGCGATGAGCGCACTGACGGCGATCACCACGGCCATGACGACCGGCGTGGGGATGGGGAACTGGGTCCCTTCGGACATCGAAACCTTCCTCCATAAACACGAAAGGCCCCGCTCGCGAGATGCGAGCGGGGCCTCGAAGACCAAAAGAAAAAGCCTCGACGTCAGTCGAGGCCTTGTGCGGGCACAGTACACCCGCAGAGAGAGCCTAGGGCAAGATCATTCACATCGCAAACACGCAGGTCGCGACCGGTGTTCAGGATGTGAGTTCGCCACGCAATTTCGTATCACGCAGAACATGAGGCTTCAGTGGTTTTGCTCATGTTCTGCGTGCGCACCGAATCGGAAGGGTCAGCGGGCGCGGTGGCGGTAGTGGTGGACGATCAGCGTGGTCGCGCAGGCCAGGGCCACCAGCCCGAAGGCCGAGCTGACAAAGGGGTTGGCGACCGACGAGAGCACGGCGTTGGTGGCGGCGCTCAGGATCAGGAGCACCCACAGGATGGGGCGCAGGGCGCCGCCGCGGCGCTCGGAAGGGGTCTGGCTGATGCTGTAGTCGTCATTCATGCCGATGACGCTACGAAGCGCGCCGGCCGGGGCCAATCCACCTGGCACCACTCTTCGGGTACAGCCTGCTGTACCTCCGATTCGGTATCTGGCTGGATGGTTGCGGGCCGGCCGCCTCCCTAGCGTTTTCCGTGCGCCACAACGACGACACGGAAGGCATGACGATGTCCGCGGTACGCGTGGAGAAACTCAGGCGGGTCTACGGTCCGGTCACCGCCCTGGACGAGGTCGACGCCGCCTTCGAGCGGGGCACCTTCACAGCGGTGATGGGGCCGTCCGGCTCGGGGAAGAGCACGCTGCTGCAGACCGCGGCGGGGCTCGACCGGGCCAGCTCGGGACGGGTGTTCATCGGTGACACGGAACTGTCCACATTGTCGGAGACGAAGTTGACCGAGCTTCGCCGTACGCGAATCGGCTTTGTGTTCCAGGCTTTCAACCTCATCGGCGCGCTGACCGTCGAGGAGAACATCGTGCTGCCCCTGCGGATGGCCGGCGTGCGGCCGGATCACGCGTGGCTGCGGCAGGTGGTCGAGCGGGTCGGGCTCGGCGACCGGCTGCGCCACCGGCCGTCGGCGCTCTCCGGCGGGCAGCAGCAGCGGGTCGCGATCGCGCGGGCCCTGGCCACCCGGCCCGAGGTGATTTTCTGCGACGAGCCGACCGGTGCGCTCGACACGCGGACCGCCGCCGATGTGCTGGCGCTGCTGCGGGCCGCCGTCGACGAGGCGGGGCAGACCGTCGTCATGGTGACGCACGATCCGGTCGCCGCGTCGTACGCGGACCGGGTCTTGATCCTGGCCGATGGCCGCATCGTCGGGGACATGCCGCAGCCGGGCGCCGCCCGCATCGCGGAACACCTGGCCTCGCTCGATCGGAGGGTCGCGCGATGACCGCCCTCGCCGCCAAGCTGCTGCGTCACCGCGCCGGGCCGGCCGTCGCCACACTCATCGCGCTCGTGGCCGGCGTGCTCATCCTGACCGCGCTGGGCACGCTCGTCGAGTCGGGCGTGCGCTACCACCCCGCGCCGACGCTCTTTCGCGCCGCCGACCTCGTCGTCGCGAACCGGGAGGTCAGCCACACCTACAAGGAGTTCGGCGGCGACACGACCACCGCCACCGCCGCTCTGCCCGAGGGCACCGTCGACGCCGGGCTGGTCGCGAAGCTCCGCCAGGCGCCGGGGGTCACGGCCGTCGCGGGCGACGACCGGATCATCATCGACTCACCGCAGGCGATCGGTCATTCCTTCGACGTGTACGCCTTCGCAGGCGGCCCGCCGGTAGCCGCACCGAAGACCGACGACGAGGTGGTGGCCGACTCCCGGCTCGGCGCCTCGACCGGTGACCACCTCAAGCTGATGGTCGCTGGAACGATCCAGTCCTACCGGGTGACCTCGACCGTCGACACCGGCGCGCCGCAGGTCTTCTTCACCGGCGCCCAGGCGGCCCGGCTTTCCGCGCATCCCGGACGGTACGACGCGATCGGCGTCCGCACGTCCGATGTGGACGCCGCCGCCCGGGTCGCCGGCGCCGGGACGTACACGGGAGATCGGCGCGGCGACGCCGAGCAGTCGGACGGCCTCGCCGCTCGCACCCTGCTCATCGAGGCCGGTTCCGCGTTCGGCAGCTACGTGGTCATGCTGATCGTCTTCGTCGTCGCCGGCACGATCGGGCTGTCGGTGCGGCATCGACGCCGCGATCTGGCCCTGCTGCGGGCCGTCGCCGCCACGCCGGGCCAGCTGCGCCGCATGCTGATGGCCGAGACCGCGCTGCTCGCCCTGGTCGCCGCCGTGGTCGGCGTGCCGGGCGGGCTGCTCGCCGCCCGCTGGGCGCACGGCGAGCTCATCGACCGCGGGTTCATCCCGGCCGGCTTCCCGCTCGCGGGCGGGCCGATCGCCGGTCTCGTCGCGGTCGGCACGGCGGTGCTGGTGGCGGTGCTCGCCGCGCTGATCGCCGGCCGCCGGGTCACCCGCATCAAGCCGGTGGAGGCGCTCGGCGAGATCGCCGTCGAGCCCAAGAGCAGCGGCGTGGTGCGGCTGGTCTTCGGCGTCCTCACGCTGATCGCGGCGGGCGCCGCGGGCGGGTTCACCGCCGCGCTCACGGGAGCCACCGCGGCGCTGGCCGGCGCGGTCGGGATGCTGTATCTGTTCGTCCTCGCGGTGGCGCTGCTCGCGCCCTGGATCAACGCCTTCGCGGCCCGGCTGCTGACCCCGGTGCTCAACCGGGTGTGGCACGCCAGCGGTTACCTGGCCGCCAAGAACCTGCGGGCCAACGCGCAGGGCATGGCGACCGTGCTGACCGCGCTGGTGCTGGCGGTCGGCTTCGGCGGGTCGGTGTGGTTCCTGCAGAACAACCTCGCCCGGCAGACCACCACGCAGAACCGGGTGGGCACGCTCGCCGACCGGGTCGTGGTGGGCGGTTCGGCGGCCGAGATCCGCGCGCTCGGCGGCGTGCAGGCGGCCACCGGCATTCGCCGTACGTCGATCGTGGTGAAGTCCTTCGACGGCATCGAGCCGGTCGCGGCGCAGGCGGTCGACCCGGCGGGCGTCGCTGCCACGATGGACCTCGGCGTGCTGGAGGGCAGCCTCGCCGCGCTGGGCAAGGGAACCGTGGCGCTCTCGGCGATGCAGGCGTCCTCGTCGGGCTGGCACGTCGGCGACACGGCGACGCTGTGGCTCGGTGACGGCACGCCGGCGTCGCTCGAGGTCGTCGCCATCTATCGCCGCGGGCTCGGATTCGGCGACGTGACGCTGGCGAAGGAGACGGTGGCGGGCCACCTCCCGCGCGACGCCGACGACGAGGTGCTGGTGCGCACCGGGCCCGGCGGCGCGGCCTCGCTGGCCGCGTGGAGCGCCGGCCACCCACGCAGCGCGGTGCTCGACGCCGCCACCCGTACCCGGATGATCGGCACCGACCTGGCGATCGGCGCGTGGCTCAACCGGATGTTCATCGGGGTGATGCTCGGGTACGCGGCGCTGGCCGCGTCCACCACGATGGTGATGGCCGCGCTCGCCCGGCGGCGCGAGCTCGCCCTGCTGCAGCTGGTCGGGGTGACCCGGCGGCAGATCCGCCGGATGGTCAACGCGGAGCAGGCCGGGCTGCTCGGCACCGCCGTCCTGATCGGCGCGACCATCGCGGCGCTCACGCTCGGCTCGATCGTGCTGGCGCTGACCGGAAACCCGATCCCGTACATCCCGCCGCTCGGGTGGGTGGCCGTGCTGGGCGGGGTGACCGCGCTGGCCCTGGTCTCGACGATCTGGCCGGTGCGGCGGCTGCTGCGCACCCCGCCGATCGACAACATCGGCATCAAGGAATGACCTGACTTTTCTCACCCGGGCCCGCGGGCTGCCGATCGGACGCTGCATGGCCGAAGACCGGTTGATGGATCCCGCGGGCAGGGATGCCGTCCTTGCCGCCACGCTCGCCCAGCACTCCGACGCGTACATCGCGGCGGTGTCGTCGACCGGGTTGTTCGTGCCACTGCCGGACGAGCTCGCCTCGACCGGCCTGCGGCCGATCGAGGGGCCGACGTCGATGCTCGGCCTGGTGATCACCGAGGACCAGCGGATCGTCATCGAGACCTGGCATCGGGCGCTGCACGAAGGCGTGGGCAACTGTCTCATACGCCTGCTGGCGGCGCCCGACCACCAGGTCCGGCTGCACCTGATCGACGTCACGCACCGGCTCGGCGTCTACGCCGGCCTGATCACCGGCATGGAGGACCACTCCGCCGAACTCACGCTGACGCATGACGAGGTGCGGCCGCGGCTGGTGACCGTGCACAAGGACCAGACCGCGGTGATCACCGAGGCCGGGCCGGAGGTCGCGCCGCTGCTCGGCTATTCGCCGGCCGAGCTGGCCGGGGTGCGCAGCCTGGAGATCGTGCACCCCGACGACCACGAGCGGGCCATCGCCAGCTGGATGGACATGCTGAGCACCCCGGCCGGCTCGGCCCGGCGGGTGCGCCTGCGCCACCTGCACCGCGACGGGCACGCGGTCTGGTTCGAGATCACCAACCACAACCACCTGGCCGACCCCGAGCGCCCCGGCGTGATCGCCGAGATGCTCGACATCTCCGACGAGATGGCGGCCCAGGAGGCGGTCCGCGCCGCCGAGCAGCTGATGCGCAGGCTCACCGAGACGCTGCCGCTGGGCATCCTGCAGATCGACGCCGAGCGCCGGATCACCTACCTCAATGACCGCGCGGCCCGCGCCCTGCGCGCCCGGGCCGGCGACGTGCTCGGCGACCAGCTCGACCCGATCCTGCCGGCCGACCGCCCGGCCGCCGACTACGCGATCGCCGAGGTGCTCGGCTCCGGCAACGACGTCGACATCGAGTACGGCAGCCGCGAGCCCGGCCGGGGCGTGCGCCGGATCCGGGCCAACCTGCGCGCGCTGACCGGCGACGACGGCGCGGTGACCGGCGCGATCATCTGCCTCGCCGACGTGACCGAGGACGTGCGCCTGCGCGAGGAGCTGCGGCACCGGGCCACCTTCGACCCGCTGACCGGCTGCCACAACCGCGCCGCGACGATGGCCGCCCTGCAGGAGGCGGTCGAGGCCGCGCAGTCCGGCACGGCGGTCGTGTTCCTCGACCTCAACGGCTTCAAGCAGGTCAACGACCGGTACGGCCACGCCGCCGGCGACCAACTGCTCACCCAGGTCTCGTCCCGGCTGCGCCTGGCCGTGCCGCCACCCGGCGTGGTCGGCCGCATCGGCGGCGACGAGTTCCTGGTGATCCTGCACGACGTGCCCGGACCGGCGGAGGCCGCGCGGATCGGCGCCGGCCTGATACCGGTCGTGGGCAAGGACGACGGCGGGGTTCCCCGGGCCAGCGTGGGCGTCGCCTGGTCGGCGCCGGGCACGGACACCCCCGACGAGCTGATCGCCCGCGCCGACGCCGCTATGTACGAGGCGAAGGCCATACATAAGGAAGGTCATCCGGCACATCGGTGAAGACGTCCCGGTAGTAGGCGGCATCCTTGCGCAGCAAAGCCGACCGGTGGCTGCGGTGCAGCTCGGCTTCGCCGAGCCAGGGCGGCAGCGCGCCGGCTGCCGCGAGCTCCCGCTGAGTGCGCACGGCCGTGATGCCGGTGCCCGGAGCACCTGGATGGTCTCCACCCGCTGCTTGCCGAGCCGCCGCGGGTCGAGCGCGGCGGCGCTCTCCCGGAAACCCGGGTACGGCAGGAACGTCTGCACGGCACCACCATGCCCGTTTGAGAACCGGCAAAACGGTTACCTGAGGGGCGGAGGTGATTCGATGAAGTTCGTGGTGAAGAAGACCACCAATGGAGAGTTCCGCTTCAACCTCGTGGCCACCAATGGGCAGGTTGTCGCGACCAGCGAGTCCTACAAGCAGAAGGCGTCCGCGCTGAACACGATCGATTCGATCCAGAAGAGCGCGGGTGGCGCGTCGGTCGACGACCAGACCGCCTGACCCCTCAGGTGCCGCTTGGCGCCGCCCTTAAGATGCACTTGCGTATCTTACCTTAGCGACCTATGGTTGCGTTGTAAGATACACTCGCGCATCTTAAGGGCGGCGCCCCATGTCCACTCCGAAAATCGACCCCACCGCGCTGCGCACCGCCGTCGCGGTCCTCGCCGGCGGCATCGCGGTCATCCTCGACTCCACGATCGTCAGCGTCGCCCTGCACGAGCTGGGCACCGACCTCGGCGCCGGCGTCGGCACGATCCAGTGGGTCAGCACGGCGTACCTGCTGGCGCTCGGCGTCGTCATCCCGACCGTCGGCTGGCTGCAGGGGCGCCTCGGCGCGAAGCGGCTCTGGATGACGGCGCTCACCCTCTTCCTGCTCGGCTCGGTGCTCTGCTCGCTGGCCTGGAGCGCGGAGAGCCTCATCGCGTTCCGCGTGGTCCAGGGGCTGGGCGGCGGCGCGATGATCCCGCTGATGACCACGATGATCATGCAGGCCACCTCGGAACGCGACCGCGGCCGGATGATGTCGGTGGTCGCGCTGCCGATCGCGGTCGGCCCGATCCTCGGCCCGGTGATCGGCGGCCTGATCCTCGGCGTCGGCGACTGGCGCTGGCTGTTCCTCGTGAACGTGCCGCTCTGCCTGATCGGCCTGGTCCTCGCCGCCCGCCTGATCCCGGCCGATGAGCCCGGCCGCCGCGGCCGCCTCGACCTGGTGGGCCTGGCGCTGCTGTCGCCGGCACTGGTCGCGCTGCTCTGGGGCCTGTCCAACGTCAGCGGCGACGGCGGCTTCGCCCACACCGACGTGCTCGTCCCGCTGCTCGGCGGCGCCGCGCTGCTGGTCGCGTTCGTGTTCTGGGCCCTGCAAAAGGGCGGCCGTGCGCTCGTCGACCTCGAGGTGCTGCGCTCGCGCTCGACCTGGGCCGCGACCGCGCTGATGTTCCTCTCCGGCGCCTCGCTCTACGGCGCGATGCTGCTGCTCCCGCTCTACTGGCAGGAGCTGCGCGGCATGGACGCCCTCGCCGCCGGTGTGCTGCTGATCCCGCAGGGCGTCGGCTCGTTGCTGAGCCGCTCGGTTGCCGCGCGCCTGCTGGAACGCTTCAGCGCCCGCTGGGTGTCGATCCTCGGCTTCGTGCTGGTCGGCCTGGCCACCGTGCCGTTCGCGCTGGCCGGCGCGCACACCGCGACCTGGGCGCTGATGGTGACGCTGTTCGTGCGCGGCCTCGGCCTCGGCATGGTGATGATCCCGCTGATGACGGCGGCGTTCGTCGGCCTCGAGCGCGAGCAGGTGCCGCACGCCAGCATCGTCACCCGCATCGCGCAGCAGGTCGGCGGCTCGGCCGGGGTCGCCCTGCTGGCCGTCATCCTGGCCACCTCGGCGGCCGGGTCGGGCTCGCTCACCGAGGCGTTCGACACGGCGTTCTGGTGGACGGTCGGCTTCACCGGGGTCGCGGTGCTGCTCTCGTTCGTCCTCCCGGGGCCCGCCAAGACGACGGCTCCCACGCCCGAGCTGGTCAAGGCTTAGCGGAGGGCGTGCCCGTAGGCGGCCGCCATCGACGCGACATCCGGTTCGCCGTACTCGGCGACCATCGCGGCGAAGGCGGCCGCCTTGCCCGCTCCGAACCGGCTCACGTCCAGCGCATAGGTCGCCGCGGTGACGAACGCCGGCGGGCTGGTCTTGCTGTGGAACTTGTCCGCGTACATCACCAGCCGCTCCTCCCCGGTCTCCGCGACATAATCGCCGGCCGGCAGCGGCAGACCCTGACCCACGATGTCCTCCCGGGTGATACCCACCCCCGTGTGGCGAGCGCAGAACCGGCTCAGCACTTCCGAGAAGCCAAGTTCGCGCATCATCCCGTACCCGATAACCCCATGCCTGATATATGCGCCGTCAAGACGATAAACACCAATATCGTGTACGAGGCAGCCGGCGCGCACCAGGTCAGCGTCGAGCGAGGGGCCGGCCAGCCCGGCCGCGATCTCCGCCACGATCTCGCAGTGCGTGTACACCGATTCCAAGGCAGCGCTGTCCGGCGCGAGACGCTCGTGCAGGGCTCTGATCTCGGCATCGCTCGGGAGGAAACTCATCCGAGCAGTTCCGGGCGCCGCCACTCCTCCCCCCGCACGTGGTGGTCGAGGAACGCGAACACCGTCTCGTACCAGACCTTGGCGTTGCCGGGCTTGAGGATCCAGTGGTTCTCGTCCGGGTAGTACAGGAACTTGTGCGGGCTCGAACCGTCCTCGTTCCTGGCCCGCGACAGCAGGTCCCACCACAGCCGCAGCGCCTCGCCGATCGGCACGCGGTAGTCCTTGTCGCCGTGGATGACCAGCATCGGCGTGGTGATGGCGTCGGCCGAGCGGTTCGGCGAGTTCGCCTCCAGCCGGGCCGCGTCGAGCTCGCGCGCCCAGTAGAACGCCGCGTCCGTGGTGGTCATCATCTGCTCGAGCGACCACAGGGAGGCGTGGGTGACGATCGCGTCGAAGCGGTCGGTGTGCCCGGCCACCCAGTTCGCCATGTAGCCGCCGAACGAGCCGCCCATCGCCGCGGTGCGCCCGGCGTCGATGCCCGGGCGCTGCAGGGCGGCATCGGTCAGCGTCATCAGGTCGGTGAAGGGCTTGTCGCCCCAATCGCCCCACCCGCGCTTGATGAACCCGTGGCCGTAGCCGGTGGACAGCGCCGGGTCGGGCAGCAGCACCGCGTAGCCACGGGCCACCGCCAGCCACGGGTTCCACCGCCAGGACCAGCCGTTCCACGAGCTGAGCGGCCCGCCGTGGATCCACAGCAGCAGCGGCTTGTCGCCTTCGCCCTCAGGGACCGCGAGCCAGGCGCGCAGCGGCGTGCCGTCGGCGGCTTCCGCCGCGATTTCTTCCAATTTCCCGGGTACGGCTAGCGCCGGCGCCGGACCGTTCAGCGGCTCGGCGTCGCCGGCGCCCGCCAGCGGGATGCGGACCGGGGTCGGCGGGCTGTCGATGGCGCTGCGCAGCGCATAGGCCCACCGCCCGTCCGGCGAGATGCGGACGTCACCGTACGCGCCGTGGTCCTGGGTCAGCCGGGTGACCTCGCCGGTCGCCACCTCGACCCGCCACAGCGGCGCGCGCCCGCCGTCGTCGGCCGACACGATCAGCGCCGCGCCGTCCGGCGTCCACCGGGCGTTGTGCGGATGCCTGTCCCAGCCCGCGGTCAGGTCTTCCGGCTTGCCGCCGTCGACCGGGAACAGGGCCAGCCACTCGTCGCCGGGATCCTCCAGTGTGGACCGCCGGTAGACGACGACCACCACCCGTGTGCCGTCCGGCGAGACGCGCGGCTGCGCGTACTCGTGGTCGGGATCGTCGGCGAGCACCCGCCGCTCGCCGGTCGCCACGTCGATCGCCACCAGCGTCGGCCGCTCCGAGCCGCCGCGCTCGGCCACCGTCCACACCGCGACCACCGTGCGGCCGTCCGGCGTGATGTCCCAGCCGTACTCGTCGCTCACCGCCCGCCCGGCGTATCCCGTGAGGTCGCGAAGCTCGATCGCCTCGTCGTCCTCGCCCGCCCCCGCGCCGTCGCCTGCGCCCGCTCCCGCGCCCTCGCCTGCGCCCGCTCCCGCGCCGTCGCCTGCGCTCGCTCCCGCGCCGAGCTCGCCCGCGACCAGCCGCGGCCGGTCCGGGCCGAGATCCTGGTCCCAGAGCCGGATCGGATACTCCTCGTGCAGGATCGCCGAGACGCCCGCCTCCTTGCGTTTCTTGCGCAGCTCCCGGTCACCGTCGAGGCTCTCGGCCGACGGCAGCAACGCCGAGCCGGCCACCACGGTGCCCGACTCGCTGACCACCAGGCCCTGCACGCCGCCGCGCGGCTTGGCCACCACCCGGGCGTCCCCGCCACCGGCCGGCAGCAGCCACAGCGCCGACCGCGGCTCGTCGTCGTCGTCCTCCCCCGGGTCGGGCTCGGGCCGGGCCGACGTGAAGAGCAGGTCGCCGGCCGGCGTGAAAGCCGCCGCCGCCTCACCCTTGGCGCTGCGGGTCAGCCGCCGCGCCGGCCGCTCACCGGCGGGGTCGATCTCCCACAGCGCGGTGACGTAGCGGGTGTTCTTCCGGTCGGGCGTGCCCACGCCGACAACGAGCCGCCGCCCGTCCGGCGACAGCCACAGCCCGCCGAGGCGAGGCAGCCGGACGTACGCGTCGAGGTCGTGGAAAGGCTGGGGGACGCTCATCGGGCCTTTCTACACCCGTACGCGTGAGCCCGCTGCCCGACCGCGTGTGTGGTGGGCGGCACGGTTCGCATCTCCCGTGATCGGCATAGGGTCGGGCACATGACGCGAGCTGTGATGCTTGACGGGTTCGGCGGGCCGGAGGTGCTGCGCCTCGGTGAGATCGAGGTCGCGGCGCCGGGTGCCGGGCAGATCCGGGTGTCGGTGCGCTATGCCGGTGTCGGGCCGACCGATCTGGCGATCCGGGCCGGGCACCTCCAAGGCGTCTTTCCGGCCGGGGCCGGGTCGGTGCTGGGCTTCGAGGCCGCCGGCGTGGTCGAGAGCGTCGGTGAAGGGGTGCGCGACGTGGGCGCCGGCGACGAGGTGGCCGTCTTTCTGCCGCGTCTCGGCGGCTATGCCGGCCTGGTCGCGGCCGATTACTGGGTGCGCAAGCCGGCCGGTGTCTCCTGGGCCGACGCGGCGGCGCTGCCCGCTTCCGGCGAGGCCGCGGCACGCGTACTCGATCAATTGAATCTCGGAGCGGGCGAGACCCTCCTGCTGCTCGGCGCCGCCGGCTCGGTCGGCCGGATCGCCACCCAGCTGGCGGTGGCCCGCGGCGCCACGGTCGTCGCCGCGGTCCGTCCGGCCGACTTCGCCGTGGTCGAGCAGCTCGGCGGCGTGCCGGTCGACTACGCGAAGCCCTACGGCGAGCGGGTCGACGCGGTCTTCGACGCCTCCGGCCGGACCGACCTCGGCGCCGCGATCACCGCGGCCGGCGGCCCCGAGCGGGTCATCACGCTCTCCGACCCGCGTGGGCCGCAGCTCGGCGTGGAGCTCTCCAACGTCGTGCCCGAAGGCGTCCCGGGCGCCCTGCGGCAGGTCATGGACCGGCTCGCCGCCGGCGACCTCGCGCTGCAGCCCCAGACGATCGCGCCACTGGCCGGCGTCGCCGAGTTGCACGCCCGCCTCGAGAGCGGCGATCTGCGCGGCAAGGCCCTACTCGAACTTTAAAACCCGTAACGCGATGTCGACTGTGGCGTACAGGCTCGCCCGGTCGACGCCGGCGCTCGCCGGCCAGCCGACTGGCGGCGAGGAACCGCGCGGCGCCGCCGTCGTCGCTGCCGCTCGCGAGGCCGCCCTGGATCGACAGGCAGCCGTGCGGCCGGTCCGGCCGGGTGAGCGCGTCGGCGTTCGCCCGCAGAAACTTCTCGATGACCGCGTACGCGGTGGGCTCGGCGAGCGCCTCGCGGGCGTACGCCATGTCGGCCTCCGCGTAGCGCGCGACCGCCCGCCGGAAAAGCTCCTCCTTGTTGCCGTGCGCGGTGTACATGCTCGGCCCGCCGGCTGGCCGCCGAGGGCGCGCACGTCTTCCTCAGCAGCCGCCGGAAGGACGCCCTCGACGAGGCCGTCGCCGCGATCGGCGCGAACGCCACCCGGGGTCCGGGCCGACGTCGCCGACCTCGACGACCTGGGCCGGGTGGCGGCCGCTGTCCGGGACCGCGGCAACGGGCTCGACGTCCTGTTCGCCAACGCGGGCGGCGGCGAGTTCGCCTCGCTCGGCGACATCAGCTGGGAGCACTACGCCGCCACGTTCAATACCAACGTCGGCGGGACGCTGTTCACCGTGCAGGCCGTGCTGCCGCTGCTCAACCGCGGCGCCTCGATCGTGCTGACCAGCTCGAACATCGACGTCAAGGGGGCCGCGGCCTTCAGCGTCTACGCCGCCGGCAAGGCGGCGCTGCGCTCGTTCACGCGCAGCTGGGCCGCCGAGCTAGCCGGGCGGGACATCCGCGTCAACAGCATCGCGCCCGGCCCGATCGCGACGCCCGGCCTGAGCGGGCTCGCCCCCGACCCGGAGGCGGCCGAGCAGCTGCTCGAGGGACTGGCGTCGGGCGTGCCGATGAACCGGCTCGGCCGGCCCGAGGAGATCGCCGACACCGTGGCCTTCCTGGCCTCGGGCGCCAGCACCTTCATGACCGGGACCGAGATCTACGTCGACGGCGGCGCCGGCCAGGTCTGAGGTACCACCCCGATCACCACCCGTGGGTGGTACGCGAAAAGGGCTGGGAAGCCGACTCTCGAGGCATGACCACAAGCGCTCTGATCAACCTCGGCATCGGCCTCGTCATCATCGCGTACATCTGCTCCAAGCAGCTCTCCTGGCGCCCGGTCGACCCGGCGCGGATGTGGAAGCTGCCGCTCATCCTGGGCGTCGCCGGTGTCCTCTCGATGGCGCAACAGAACACCACGGTCCACCCCGTCGACGTGGTGATCCTCGGGCTTTCCGGCCTGCTGGCGGTGGCCTCCGGCACGCTGATGGGGCGGATCGCCCGGTTCCGCCCCTCACCCACGAACCCGGGGATGATGGAGAGCCGCACCGGGTGGCTCGGCGTCGGCATCTGGATCGGCCTGATCGCGGTCCGGGTGGTGCTCGACGTCGCCGGCCACCGGATGGGCTCCGTGCTGGCCGTCTCCACCGGCACGATCCTGCTGGTCCTCGCGCTCAACCGGGCCGCGAGCGCGCTGGTGGTCTCGGCGCGCCAGCCGCGCCGCACGCCGCAGATGGCCGGAAGATAAGTCCGTGCCCCAGTTCCCGGCGCGTCGCCCCTGGGCGGTGATGCTCAACCTGGCCGGCGTCGCGCTGATCGGCGCCGACCTCGCCCAGCGGTCGCTGCGCGACGCGCCGGCGGCACTGGCGGTGGCGGCCTGGGTGGCCTGGTCACTCTGGCCGCTGGCCGTTCTCTGTCCCGAGCGATGGGTACGGGTCCGCACGGCGCTCTACCTCGGCATGATCGCCGGTGGCTCGCTCGCCGGGGTCACCACCGACGTCATCGCGTTCGTCCCCGCCGCCGTCGCCCTGCTCGCCCTGGCCGGCGCCCCGGTGATCCCGCTGCGCCTGGTCGGGGCGGCCACGGCGGGCTCGCTCGTCCTGGTCGGCGTGGGCCTGCTCATCGAACCGGCCGAGCGCGGCGCCGTCTTCGGCGTGGTGTCGCTGCTGTGCGTCTGCGGCTTCGGCGGGCTGAGCCGCCGGCAGTACCGCATGTCGGAGCAGCAGTCCCGCGCCCTGCTCGAGGAACGGCTGGCGGTCGAGCAGGAGCGCGCCCAGGTCGCCGCCCTGACCGAGCGCTCCCGCATCGCCCGCGACCTGCACGATGTGCTCGCGCACTCGCTCGGCGGGCTGGTCATCCAGCTGGAGGCGGTCGACGCGCTGCTCGAGTCGGGCCAGGCCGACCAGGCCCGCGACCGGGTCCAGGCCGCGCGCAAGCTAGCCGTCTCCGGTCTGAACGAGGCGAAGCAGGCTGTCACCGCGCTGCGCGAGCCCGACGAGCCGCTCTCCGCCGTGGTCGCCACCCTCGCCGAGGCCCACCGCGCCCTGGGCGGCCAGATCGCCGTCCGCGGTGACGCCGACCGCGGCACCCTGGACGCCGCGTCCCGCACCGCCGTCCGCCGCGCCGTGCAAGAGTTGCTCACGAACGCCCGGCGCCACGCGCCCGGCGCCGCCACCACCCTGGATCTGGACTGGGACGACACCATGCTGACCATCACCGCGACCACGCCGACGGTCCACGACGCGGGCGCCTCGCCCGGCGGTGGTCACGGCCTGGCGGGCATGCGCGAGCGCGTGACCGAGGCGGGCGGCACTATGACCGTACGAGATGGGCCGTCTTTTGAAGTTGTCCTGCGCCTGCCCGGGAGGCCGGCGGAATGATCCGGGTGCTCGTGGCCGACGACCAGGCAACCGTGCGGGACGGATTGGTCACGCTGCTGGGCCTCGCCGAGGGGATCGAGGTGGTCGGCGATGCGGCGGACGGCGAGGAGGCGGTGCGCCGGACGCTGGCGCTGCGGCCCGACGTGGTCCTGATGGACCTGCGCATGCCCCGGTTGGACGGCGCCGGCGCCACCGCCAGAATCGTGGCCGAGGCGCCTGGGACCGCGGTTCTGGTGCTGACCACCTACGCCGACGATGAATCCCTCGCCGGCGCCCTGCGCGCGGGGGCCCGCGGCTATCTCACCAAGGACGCCGGCCGGGCGGAACTGGCGGCCGCGGTGCGATCGGTGGCGTCCGGGCAGGCGACGTTCGCCAAGGAGATCGCGGACCGGCTGGTGCAAGGGTTCGCGCCGCGGCCCGGCCTGCGGGAACGGTTCCCGGCGCTGACGGCTCGCGAGACGGACGTGCTGGAGGCCATCACGCTGGGGCACAACAACGCCCAGATCGCGGCGGAGTTGTTCCTGAGCGTGGCCACGGTGAAGAGCTACATCAACTCCATCTTCGCCAAGCTGGGCGCCCGGGACCGCGCCCACGCGGCGGCGATCGCCTCGGGCCGCTCCGACGGATAGATGGTGACCATGGCGCCCGGAGGAGCAGACTGGGCGGCGTGACGCAGTCGCAACGCACCGCCGAGCGGTCTCATGTGGAAGCGGGTCCGGAGGATCCGCGGGCCGTCTCTGCCGCGCGTCGCCGGTTCATCCTTACGCAGCCGCCACCGCCGCATCCGAAGCCACGGCGCCCCGAGCGCGACGACGAAGAGCCGTCGCCTCTGCCCAGCGGCGGGACGGAGGCCAATGATCGCTGCGACGAGCTGCTGGCCGAGATCGACGAGCTGGTAGGCGACCGCTGACATTGCTCAAGCGTTGGCGGCCTCGGTCAGGGCGGCCAGCAGCGCCGCTGTCGCTGGTGGGTCGGGGGGCTCGCCGTAGGTGGCGGCGTAGATCTGGCGGGGTGGGACCGGGAGGCGGGTCGCGGTGATCGCCGGGTGGCGGTGGGCCCGCAGGGCCAGGCCGGGGATCGTGGTGACGCCCATGCCGGCCGCGACCAGGCTCTGCATGACCACCATGTCGTCGGTGGTGTAGGACAGGCGCGGGGTGAAACCGGCGCCCTCGCACAGCTCGACCAGGTGGCTGCGGCAGCGTTCACAACCGGCGATCCACGGGGTGCGGGCGTGGTCGGTCAGTGCCGTTCCGCCGGTGGTGGTGAGCAGGTAGAGCGGGTCGTCGAGCAGGTGGGTCAGGCGGATGGAGTCGTCCTCGGGGGTGGTGTCGTCGTAGCGGAAGATCAGCGCGACGTCGGCGCGGCCGGACCGTAGCTGCTGCAGCGCCTCCTCGGGGTGCACGTCGGTCAGGCCCAGCTCGAGGCCGGGATGCCGCCGGGCGAGGACCGTGGCCGCCTGCGGCACCAGCGAGCTCATGACCGAGTTGAAGCCGGCCAGCCGGACGCGCCCGGCGTTCAGACCGACCAGGGCGGCGAGCTCGGTGGTGGCCGAGTCGACGCGACCGATGATCTCGGACGCGCGGTCGGCCAGGAGGCGGCCGGCGGGAGTCAGGCGGATGCCGCGGCCGACCCGCTGCACCAGCTGGGCGCCGAGCTGCGACTCCAGCCGGGACAGCTGATGGCTGATCGACGGCTGGGTGTAGAGCAGCTCCTTCGCGGCGGCGGTGACCGACCCGTGCCGGCCGACGGCGTCGATCACCCGGAGCTGTACCAGGGTCACCATCCATAAATTTTAGGCATGCATCGGGGCGAAGACTGGCATTGGACTTATCGATTGGCGGGCGGCAGGGTCGAGCCATGATGACGTTCGCAATCGCGGCCCTGGTACTGATCATGCTGCCCGGGCCGGATCAGGCCCTGATCACCCGCAACGCACTGGTCGGCGGCCGGGCCGGCGGGCTGCTGACGATGGTCGGCGGCGTCCTCGGGCTCAGCGTGCACGCCGGCGCCGCCGCGCTCGGGCTGTCGGCGCTGCTGCTCGCCTCGGCGACGGCGTTCACCGTGCTGAAGATCGTCGGTGCGGCCTACCTGCTGTTCCTGGCGGCGCAGATGTTGTGGTCACGCCAGTCCGCGGTCGCCGAGGAGCGGGGCGCGACGCCGGCGAGACGGACCGCGTACCTGCGGCAGGGATTCCTGTCCAACGCGCTCAACCCCAAGGTGGCGCTGTTCTTCGTCACCTTCCTCCCGCAGTTCCTCAGCACCGACAGCGGCTCGCCGCGGGCCGAGGCCGCCCTGCTGTCCGTGATCTTCGCGGCGCTGTACCTGACCTGGTTCGGCCTGTACGTCGCCGCCGTCGAGCGGCTCGGCCGCTGGCTGAAGCGCCCGCGGGTGAAGGCCCGCATCGAGCGGGTGACCGGCCTGATCCTGGCCACCGTCGCGATCAGGCTGATCACCGCCACTCACTGAACAGGGCGGTGCTCACACCGTACGGGATAGGGGTCTTTGTCCTTGTCGCGTTTCTCAGCGAGGCATGCCGCGCGGCGGGAATGATCGTTAGTTGCGATGAAAACGCAGGCCAAGGTCAGGAGTCGGACATGCTTCCCCAACTCGCCGCCGCCGGCGCGGCCCTCGCCGTCGGCCTCGCGCCGGCGCCGGTGACCTTCGACCCATCGACGAACTCGGGCTATGTCGGCGCGACGGAAGTCCGGGAGGCGTTCGGCTGGTCCGCGACGACGCTGTCCGCGCGGGCGGCCGGCGTCGCCTTCCAGCACGGGTTCTGGGGCGAGGACACCTACACGGTCTCGTGCGGCGGGAGCCCGTTCCGCATGGTGCACCAGCACGACTACGGGCACTACGAGCTGAACGTCAGCGTGACGCGCGCCAGTTCGGGCTACCGCGACGTGACCGGTTTCCGGATCGACGGCGCGCACGCCGGGATCTCGGGCACCACCCCGGCGCCGTCGCCCGGCGATCCGTGCCCGCAGGAGCACGCCGGCGGCTCCAAGGTCACCAGGTCGTCGCTCGTGACCTCGGTCAGCACCTGGTCGCTGGCGGCCGTCTGGAAGGACGTCCACCGCGTGTTGCTGCTGCGCAAGACCCGGGCATAACTTCGCGGTCCTCCGCGTTCGACCTGCCGATCGCATGATTGACATGTCAATTACAGGAGGACAGCATCATGAGTGATCTCGTGCTCGGTCTCGACACCTTCGGCGACGTGCCGGTCGACGACTCCGGCGTACCCGTCTCCCACGCCGCCGCGATCCGGCAGGTCGTCGACGAGGCCGTGCTCGCCGATGACCTCGGCGTCGACGTGATCGCCCTCGGCGAGCACCACCGCCCGGAATACTCCATCTCCACCCCCGAGACGGTCCTGGCCGGCATCGCCACCCGCACCAAGCGCATCAGGCTCGCCTCCGGCGTAACCGTGCTGAGCTCGGACGACCCGGTCCGGGTGCACCAGCGGTTCGCGACCGTCGACGCCCTGTCCCACGGCCGGGCCCAGGCGATTCTGGGCCGGGGGTCGTTCACCGAGTCGTTCCCGCTGTTCGGGTACGACCTGACCGACTACGACGTGCTCTTCGAGGAGAAGCTCGACCTGTTCGTGCGTCTGCTCGACGAGGAGCCGGTGACGTGGAGCGGCACGACCCGGGCGGCGCTCGAGAACGCGGACGTCTTCCCCAAGACCGAGTCGGGCCGGCTGGACGCGTGGGTCGGCGTCGGCGGCTCCCCGCAGTCGGTGGTCCGCACCGCCCGTTACGGCCTGCCCCTGATGCTGGCGATCATCGGCGGGCAGCCGGACCGGTTCGCGCCGTACATCGACCTCTACAAGCGGGCCGCCGACCAGCTCGGCACGGTCGCGCACCCGATCGGCATGCACTCGCCCGGCTTCATCGCGGACACCGACGAGGAGGCCAAGGAGTTGTTCTACCCCGCGTACAAGGTGATCCGGGACCGGATCGGCAAGCTGCGCGGATGGCAGCCGCTGCGGCGTGCGGAGTTCGACGCCGAGGTCGCGCACGGGTCGCTGTACATCGGCTCGCCCGACACGGTCGCTCGCAAGATCGCCAAGGCGGTCAAGGCGCTCGACGTCGGGCGGTTCGACCTGATCTACACGGCCGGGGCGCAGAGCGTCAGCGCCCGGACCCGGGCGGTCGAGCTGTTCGGCACAAAGGTCGCTCCCATGGTGCGCGAACTCGTGGCTTAGTGGCCCCCTTTTCTGCTGTTGGCAGACGCCTCGAGGCCCTCATCTGCTGATGGCAGATCGGCTTGGCCCGGAGCTTCCCCCCGCCGGAAGGTGGACCCAGAAGTTCCGGCCAAGCACGAGGGAGACGTCATGCAAACACCGACCGGGGTGCCCGTCGACGACCAGGTGGTCTCGCGGCTCCTGCACCAGCGCATCATCGTTCTCGGCGCCGAGGTCGACGACCCGGTGGCCAACCGGCTGTGCGGCCAGTTGCTGCTGCTGTCGGCGGAAGACCCACGTGCGCCGATCAGCCTGTACATCAATTCCCCCGGCGGTTCGGTGAGCGCCGGCCTGGCCATCTTCGACACGATGCGCCTGATCCCCAACGACGTCAGCACCCTGGCCCTCGGCCTGGCCGGCAGCATGGGCCAGTTCCTGCTGACGGCGGGCACGCCCGGCAAGCGGTTCGCGCTGCCGCACGCGCAGATCCTCATGCACCAGGGCTCGGCCGGCTTCGGCGGCACCGCGGCCGACGTGGAGATCTATGCGGAGCAGCTAGAGCGCATCGGCACGCTGCTGCTGCGGCTCACCGCCGAGCACACCGGCCAGCCGTTTGAGACGGTCGAGCTGGACAGCCGGCGAGATCGTTGGTTCACGGCTTCGGAGGCCCGGGAGTACGGCCTGATCGACCACATCCTCGACAGCGTCGACGACGTGCGACCGGCCATGACCCGCGAGCCGATGGGACTGGGCGTATGAGCCAGTACACGATCCCCACCGTCATCGAGAAGACCGCGACCGGCGAGCGCGCCTTCGACATCTACTCGAGGCTGCTGTCCGACCGCATCATCTTCCTCGGCACCGAGATCGACGACGGCGTGGCCAACGTCGTGATCGCCCAGCTCATCCACCTGGAGTCGAGCGGTGAGCAGGAGATCGGCCTCTACATCAATTCGCCCGGCGGCTCGTTCAGCGCGCTCACCGCGATCTACGACACCATGCATTTCGTACGCTGCGACATAGCCACCATCTGCGTGGGCCAGGCGTCGTCCGCGGCCGCGGCATTGCTGGCGGCCGGCACCCCCGGCAAGAGGTCGGTGCTGCGCCACGCGAAGGTGACGCTGCACCAGCCGTCGAGCCAGGCCCGCGGCACGCTGCCCGACCTGGCCGTGGAGGCCAAGGAGGTGGCCAAGGTCCGAGCCGAGATGGACCAGATCCTGGCCGACCACACCGGCCACCCGGTCTCGAAGATCCGGGCCGACACCGACCGCAGCATGACATTGACGGCCGCCGAGGCGGTCACCTACGGCCTGGCCGACAAGGTCATCACCCGGAGGGAGGCGCGGGCTTATCGCTTGGACAGCGCGGCCTGATTCCGGCCCTTCGCCGCGAGGCCGCCAGCCCACAAGGCAGCAGCCCCCGCGGCGACTGGGCCGCTTGGGCGACCGGCCGTTGGGGGCTCACCCGGCGGGGCACGGGGCGCGGGGCGGCACGGGCGCCCGCCCTCGCCCGCTGCGCGCTGGGGCCGCTGGGGCGCCGAGCGCTCGGCCGCTCCTTCACCGGGCCGCTCCCCGCCGAGGCCGCTCCCCCGCGCTGAGTCCCCGCCCTCGCTGGGGCCGCTCCCCCGCTGGGGCCGCTCCCCCGCTAGGGCCGCTCCCCTGCTGCGGCGGCTCCCTGCTGGGGCGCTTGGGCCGTCGCGCCGCACGACGTCGGCCGCTCGTCCGTTGCGGCGCTCGCGCGCTGGGGCGCTTCGGTGCTTGGGCGCGCTCGTCCGCGTAAGCCCTCGCCTGCTGGGGCGTCTGGGCGCTCGCGCGCTCGACCGCTCGGGTCTCGACCGCCTGAGGCCCGGGCGCGCCAGCCCGCACGCGCGCACGGCCGCACGGGCGCACGGGCGCACGGGCGCACGGGCGCACGGGCGCACGAGTGCTCGGCCGCTTGGGCGACCGGCCGGTGAGCGAGGCGGTGAGCGAGCCGGTGCGTCGGCGGCTGGATGTGCGGTGGGGCGGTGGGCGGCTGGTCAGGCGGCCATGAGCATGGTGGTGCTGGAGCGGGGTGCCGGGGGCGCCATCGGGGCGGGGGCGATCGACGTGATCGAGGCTAGGCGTAGGCGCACGACCTCGGCGGGGACTCGGTCGAAGGCGAGTTCCTGCCCGACCTCGACCACGAGCTCGGACAGGTCGATCTGCAGGGCGTCGCAGACGGCGGCGAGGATCTCCGAGCTGGGCTCTTTGCGGCCGCGCTCCACCTCCGAGAGGTACTGCACTGAGACGCAGGCCTCGCGGGCCACCTCGGCCAGGGTGCGTTGCTGCTCCTGCC
Organism: Actinoplanes sp. CA-142083; assembly: GCF_050942195.1. NCBI lineage: Bacteria > Bacillati > Actinomycetota > Actinomycetes > Micromonosporales > Micromonosporaceae > Actinoplanes > Actinoplanes sp. CA-142083. The sequence goes on along the minus strand of NZ_CP192076.1, from coordinate 2,627,489 downwards.
GATGGCGGCGCAGCGCCTCGCCCACCACCGTGCGGAGCAGGGGCCGGGGCCGCGCGTTCTCAGTCATGGCCACACGTTACTGACCGGGGCGTCGCCGCCATAACCCCGTTCAGCCACGAGCGTAGAAGGCCCGGCCGGCGAACCTCATGAGGGCGCCTAGCAGGCCGAGGATGCGGTACAGGGCGTAGAGGATCCACACGCCGAACAGGGCGGCGGCGCCGAGGATCAGGGCCGGGCCCACGAAGGAGGAGTTGTCGACGATCGTGCCGCCGGCCAGTGCGATGGTGGCCACAACTGCTAGCCAGCCGACTACCCGGCCGATCGCGGTCAGCGCGAGCCAGAGATTGGCGCCGTCCGCGGTACCCGCCTGCACGGGAGAGATCTGTGCGGGAGAGGCAGACGCGGAAGAGGCAGACGCGGAAGAGACTGGCGCAGGCGAGGCGGGCGCGGGTGAGAGCTGTGCGCGATCAAGCGGCACGGTGACGAGCGAAGACGTGGCTAGGCGGTCGAGCTCCAGGGCCGCCGCCCGATCGGAGTCGTGCGGGGACTCGCTCAGGGTGGCGGACAGCATGCGCAAGTCGTCGGCGCTGCGCACGTGGCCGGTGTGGGGAGAGCTCAGCAGCAGGCAAGGGGTGGTGTCGGTCAGGAGCCATGCCTTGCCGTACCCGCGCTTGGATCCCGGCGGCAGCACAGCGACCTCGCCGGACTGCAGCGGGATCCGTCGCTTGATGTCATACGCCGAGGTCACCAGGTAGGGGCCGTCTATCGACGCGGATGTGTGGGCCAGGCGCCGGGAGTCGCTGAAGATCGTGGCGGCCCGGATCAGGGCGGCCGCCACGCCGATGAGGGCGGCCACCAGCACCACCGCGCCGAGCAGCTCGTGTGCGGTCGCGGCCAGGTCCACGATGGCCAGGGCGGGCAGCAGGACCAGCAGGTACCAGCCGGTGAACAGCAGGGCGGTCCGCCTGTTCAGCCACCTTCGCAAGCGCGCGTGGTCGAGCGGGCCGGGGAACGGGCTGAGTTGGCGGCCCAGCGGCAGGGTCAGGCGGGCCACGCGGTTCTGGAAGCGGTCGCCCGCCAGTTCGGCCAGGTCGCGGGCCAGGCGCCCGTCGTCGTAGGCCACCTCACCCAACCGGAAGAGCTCCACGGCCGGCCGATCGTCCAGGGTGGCCCGCGCGCTGTGCCGCACGTCCAGGGTCACGCCGGTGGCCGGCACCACGATCAGCCGTTCGGACCGTTTGGGGCCGGGGGCGATCGCCACCTTGTCGATCTCGTCCCAGCGCAGGTAGCGGTCGAGGTCGGGGGTCCGCACGGTCCAGCCGAGGCGGTCGATGTCGATCCGGAACGGGAGCACCGCATAGCGCAGCGAGAAGATCCCCAGCCACAGCGCGAACAGCGCCGCGACGCCGCGGTAGAGCCAACCGGCCCAGCTGAGGTCGTCGTCGAGCAGCAGACCGGCGAGCAGCACGGTCCCGGCGAGGAGAAAACCGCCGAAAAACAGGAAGAACAGGCGATCAGCGTACGGCCGGCGCAGGGTCACCCGTTCATCATCCGTCCTGCTCGCCACCTCCATTGTAACCGCCCGACCACCCGGCCCGAATCGTCGCAGATGATGATTTCTGGGCGCTGACCAGCACATATGCTCTGGTCGTGCCCGATGTCAGAACGCTGGAGATCGCCGCCGAGCAGGAAATCGTCGACCGGGTCTACGCACGGCTCGACGCCATGCGGGAACGGGCCGGCTCGCTCGCCCACGAGGGTCATCGCCGGGCCGCCGCCGGACCGGCCACCGGGCTCGTCGAGCGCGACGCCCTGGTCCACCGGGCCGCGACCCGCCTCAATGCCCTCGACGCCGAGGAGGAGGGGCTCGTCTTCGGCCGGCTCGACTTCGACGACCACGAGACGTACCACATCGGACGGCTGGGCGTCCGCGACGGCACCGAGCCGCTGCTCATCGACTGGCGGGCGCCGGCCGCGGCGCCGTTCTACCGTGCCACCACGGGCGATCCGCTCGGCGTGCTGCGCCGCCGGGTCATCATCTGCCGGGGGCAGGAGGTTCTCGATCTCGACGACGACGTGCTCGCCGAGGACACGGGTGACCTGCGGGTTCTCGGCGAGGGTGCGCTGCTGGCCGCCTTGCGTCGCTCGCGCGGGCCGCACATGCGCGACATCGTCACGACCATCCAGCGCGAGCAGGACGAGGCGATCCGGGCGCCCGCCCGCGGCGTCACGGTGATCACCGGCGGGCCGGGCACGGGCAAGACGCAGGTGGCGCTGCACCGCGCGGCGTACCTTCTCTACACCGATCGGGGCCGCTTCACCGACGGGCGGATCCTGGTGGTCGGGCCGTCGACGGTGTTCACGAACTACATCGGCCGGGTGCTGCCGTCGCTGGGCGAGGACAGCGTGCACCTGCGCGCCATCGGCGAGCTGGTCGACGGCGTCGTCGCGGAGCGCCGCGATCCGGCCGAGGTCGCCCGCGTCAAGGGCGACGATCGCATGCTCGGGGTCCTCGCCGAGCTGATCTGGCAGGCGCCGCCCGAGAGCCCAAGTCAAATGCGCATCGTGTACGCCGGGCAGGTGCTCAAACTCGACGCGAGCGACCTGGATCGGGCCCGCCGCAAGGTCCGCGCCAAGGCCGCCAAGCCCAACGCAGCGCGCCGCGCCGCCGCCGCGGCCCTGATCGGGGCGCTGTGGTCCAAGGTGGACGGCGAGCACCTGGACCGGCAGCTTTTCATCGACGAGATCGCGGGACGCGGCGAGTTCCACGAGTTCCTGTTCGCCTGGTGGCCGCCGCTGACCCCGGCCGGCGTCCTCGGGTGGCTCGCCGATCCGGCGCGGGTGGTGGGCCTGGATGCCGATGCGGCGAGGACGCTTGCCACCTCGTACGGGAAAGAATTTGCCGTTGATGATGTGCCCTTGCTCGATGAGCTGGCCGGTCTCCTCGGCGAGGCGCCGGTCGCGGCGCGGGTGACCGAGCCGGAATGGAAGCTGCGCGAGCTCTCGACCGGGACCCGCACGGTCAGCACCTTCGTCCTGTCCTGCGGCCTGCGCGACGGCTGGGAGCTGTACGCGCCGGGCCATCCGACACCGATCGCGGTCGCCGGCCCGGGCATCGACAACGACGCGGTGGCGGCGGCGCAGCGGTGGTCCGAGATGGTGATCCTGCGCGAGGGTCACCGGGTCGTCGGGTGGACGGACGGCTACGACCCGCACGGCGAGGAGGGCTACGTTCCGCTGCTGGCGGAGCCGCTGCCGGTGGAGGAGCCCGACGACGGCCCAGCCGAGGAGCCCTACCTGCACGTGATCCTCGACGAGGCGCAGGATCTGTCGCCGATGGAGTGCCGGATGATCGCCCGCCGCGCGGAGCACGCCTCGATGACGATCGTCGGCGACCTCGGCCAGGCCACCCATCCGCTGGCCGCCGGCTCGTGGCCCGCGCTGGTCGAGCGGCTCGGCAAGCGCGAGTCCCGCACGCTGGAGCTGAACACCGGCTACCGGGTGCCGCAGGTGATCGCCGACTACGCGGCGCAGTACCTGGCGCCCGGCCTCACACCGACCCGCTCCTACCGCCCCGGCGGCGAGCTTTCGATCCGCCAGACCGACGATCTGGACGCCGCGGTGCGGGAGGCGGTAGCCGCGATCCCGGAGGAAGCGACGGTGGCCGTCATCGCCGCGGACGCCTATCTGCCGGCCGCCCTCGTCAAGGGCCTCGAGTTCGACCACGTGATCGTCGTCGAGCCGGCCGACATCGTGGCCGCCGAGCCGCGCGGCCGGAACCGGCTCTATGTGGTGCTGACGCGGGCGGTCGCGAGCCTGACCATCCTGCACCGCAAACCGCTTCCGCCGGTGGACCCGGCACGATGAGGTCAGCCGGGCTCGACGACCCGGATCAGGGTGCCGGTGCGGCAGCCGGTCCGGACGTACTCGAGCCGAACCCGGCGGCCGGCGCGGAACACGTCGCGCAGCAGGTCGAGCATGCCGCGGGCCTGCGCCTCGCCGTGCCCGGTCCGTAGGGGAAAACCGAAGGCCTTGCCCGGCTCGGCGTCGAGTTGGACCACCACCTCGGCGTCGAGGTGGTCCGTCGGCGGGCCGAACCCGCCGTGCAGCTCGTGGACCCGCAGCTCGGTGAGATGACCGGTGGCGGCGTTGACGCTGCCCTGCGGGGTGTCCCATTCGGGCGGAAGCGGGTGGAGGCGCAATAGTCCGCGGGCGGTCGTCGACGCGTACAGGGCGCGGTCGCACGGTGTGACGCCGGGATCGTAGAACAGGCCGTTGACCTGGGCCCCGAGCGCCGAGCTCAACGCCAGGTGCCGCCAGCCGACGCCGTCCGCCGTGTGGAAGACGCCGCGCGGGCCGGCCGCGAACCGGGCGTCCAGACGCGGATCGAAGGCCATGTCACGCAGCAGCACCCCGGAGCCGCGTTGCGAGAACGAGAAACCGTCGAGAGTCAGCACGCGCTCCAGGCCGGCGTCGACGACCCAATGGCCGCCGCCGTCGTCGGTACGCCACACGTGATCGGTGTCCAGCACGTAGACCAGCTCCGGGCGGTAGGGGTCGGCGAAGAACCGGACCGCCTGCCGCGGGCCTTCGCCGGTCGACGGCACCAGCGGCGCCCAGCCCGCCATGCCGGATCGCCAGCGGAAGGCACGCCGGGAACCGCCGGACTCCCCGGCCGTGAACGTCGGCCGCGCGTGTCCCCCGCTCGCCTGGACCACATCGACGGTGACCGGCAGCGGCGGACCCTGCCGGAAGACCTTCACGCCGGGGCCGTCGGCGACGGCGGTGGTCACCCAGTCCTCGCTCGCCGTCAGCGCCGAGAGCTTGGTGGTGCGCAGGAGCAGGGCACGATCGGCCGCGAACTGCGTCCAGATCACCACGAAGTCGCCGTCCGGCAGCGGCTGCTCGCCGGCGACGGTCAGCACGAGCGGACGGTAGCCCGCGAAGTAGAAGCCGCTCACCGCGTTCCAGAGGGCGTTGTCCTGGCCGTCCTCCAACGGCGGCCCCTTGACGCGATGCCGCTGGGTGGTGCCGCGGGCGGCGTCGGGCACCGCGCCGTTCGGGCCGGTGTAGAGGAAGATCTCGCGGTTACCGGCGCGCGGCGCGAAGACGACCAGCCGGTCGGGCTGACGCGGATCGGCGAACGTGCAGTCGTTGTCGCCGCCGACGTAGTCCTGGGTCGCCCAGGTCGTCCCGCCGTCGCGGCTGTAGAAGCCGGAGTTGTCGCCACTTTGCAGACAGATGCCCTGCGGCCGGCCGGCGACCGAGAGCACGGCGGCGTTGACCAGACCCAGCGTGGACAGGCCCAGGCCCTGGGTCCAGGTGCGAGCGCCGTCGGCCGACACGTACGCGCCGCCGTCGCTGATCAGGAACAGCCGGCCCATCGACGGCGCGGTGCTGCGTCGCAGGTCACGGCTCGCGGCGATGCCGTGCGGATCGACGTGTACCGGGTCGCCGTCGATCCGGGCCCAGTCCCCGGCCTCGTTCGGCTCGCCGATTGCCAGATGGGTGGTGCGGCGGTCCGAGACCAGGAAGAGCAGCTGGCCATCGGGCGCGCGGTGGACGAGCACGAAGCTCGCGCCGCTGGCGGTCGTGCCGGCGTAGCCGATCGGCGGGTTGGGCAACCGCGTCCAACTGCCGGGGCCGTCGCCCACGGGGAACGTTCCCTTCAGCAACTCCTCGACGTTCGTGTCGCCGACCCGGACGGCCCGGCGCGCGTACACGATGCGGGGGTTGGCCGGGTGCAGGCAGGTCGCGCGGGAGCTCTCACCGACCCCGTCGGTCGGAGCGCCGATGGCCGGGCCACCGGGGTCGACGCGCCAGGTGACACCGCCGTCCGCCGAGTGCCAGAAGGCCGACCCGGACGCGTACACGTGCCGCGCGCCCCCGACGGACGCGCCCACCAGGACGTGGTGGACCGCGGCCGCGGGCGCGACCACTATGGCGCGCCAGGTACGGCCGCCGTCCTCGCTCGCCGCGAGCCCGCCCGACCCGCCCGCGAACACCAGCTCGGCGTTGTCCGGGGCACCGGCGAACGAGCTGACGATGGTGGGGTTGCCGGCGCCGTCGCGGAACTGGTGCACCAACGCCCAGGTCTCGCCGCCGTCGGTGGAGCGATAGACGCCGCTCGCCTCCGGGCGCCGGAAGTCGCGGCCGGTGGCCGCGAGCACCACGTCGGGCCGGTCGGGGTGCACCCACAGGTCGTACACGTTGGTCACCGGCAGCGCGCCGGCCGGCCGGGGCCGATCCTGCGGCGGCTGCGGCCACTCCGCGTGGTCCCAGTGCAGGCCGCCGTCGACGGAACGCCACACGCCGGCCTGGCCGCCGAGGTAGACGTGACCGCCGTCCGGGGAGCAGGCGATGCACAGTTGTTTGCCGGAGACCGACTGGTAGTCCCCGCCGAAGGAGAAGCGTGTGTTGTCGCGCCGCGGGCCGATCGGAGTGATTCGCACGACGCCTCTCTCAGTCGTTGCGCGGGAGCGGATCGAGGTCGATCCGGCCGACCGCGGTGACCGACGGCTCCAGGGCGATCCGCACGGACCGGACCGTGGCCGCGAAGCCCGGAGCGACGGCATCCAGCAGGTAATCGCCCGGCGGCAGCGGCCGGTCGCAGCTCATCCGGATCGTGAAGGCGCCGTCGGGATCGGCCCGGACCGGACCCGCGACGGCTCTGTCCCCGGCGGAGAGCGTGACGGCGCCGCCCGGGATGGGCGCCTGCGCGTCCTCGTCCCAGAGGATTCCGTGTACGCCCGCGGGAAACTCCACCGGTACCAGCTCGAGCCGGCCGACATCGACCGCCGACTCGGGCTGCTCGACCGCCAGGCGCCGCCGCACCGCGTCGCGGCCCTCGGCCAGCACGAGCAGCAGAAGTGGTCCGGCCGGGCCGCTGGCGGAGAGCTCGAACCGGCCGTCCTCGCCGGCGTCGGCCGTCGCGATGCCGGCGTGGCCGCGGGCCAGGCAGGCCCGCACGCCGGCCCTCGGCTCGTCCACTTGGCCGGTGACGATGATTCTGGCATCGGGCGCCATGGCCGCTACTTCTGCAGGATCACGCGTACGACGGTGCCGTTGTGCTTGCCGGCGTCCAGGTCGATGGAGTACTCGATCCGGGTGCGGCAGCCGGTGGTGAAGGCGTCCCGAAGCAGGTCGAGCATGCCCTGCCGCACCGGCCGGTTGTCGTCGTCGCGGAGCTGGAAGCCGAGCCCGCGGTCGGGGACGGAGTCGAGTTTCGCCACGACCTCGACATCGATCTGGTCGTCCGGCGGGCCGTGGCGGCTGCGCAACTCGATGACACGCAACTCCGACACTTTCCCCGTCGACGCGATCAATTTGCTCGCCATAGCGGCTCCTCTGTAGGGCGTCACCGAAATTACGCCCAACGTGCGACGGCCGCGGTCGGATCTAGGACGGTGCCGGGAATGACGATCCGGTTCGGCAAAGAATGGAGCCATGAATCGATCACGCCGACTGCCACCACGATTCTGGGCCGAGGTGGTCCTCGCGTCGATCACGGCCGTTCTGACCGTGGTCACGGTGATCTCGCGCGAGTGGATCGAGGCGCTCACCGGGTGGGATCCCGACAACGGGAGCGGCGCGCTGGAATGGGTGATCGTGATCGGGCTGGCCGTCGCCACCATTTCACTGAGTTTGCTGGCTCGCACGGAATGGCGCCGGGGCCTCGGAAGAGGTAGCCATGGTATTCAACATCAATAACCAGAATGCCGCGCAGATCAATATGGCCGGCGGCGATCAATACAACACCGGGCCGCAGGGCACGGTGATCGGGTCGCACGACGCGTATGCCGCCGCGCGAGCTCTGCGGGTTGCCGTGGCGCAGGTGGCCCTGCCCCCGGGCGTACGGGAGCAGGTTTGGGCCGACGCCGTCGCGGTCGAGCGTGAGCTCGCCGCCGGGGAGCCGGATCGGCAGCAGGCGGCCGGCCGCATCGAGCGCCTGACCGCGGCGCTGAGCCGCTACGGCGCGCTGGCGACGGCCGGCGCGGCGCTGGCCGGGCCGCTCACCACCCTCGGGCGCTGGCTCGGCCCGGCCGGCGCGGCAGTGCTCAACCTCTTGCGCTGAGGTTCCCGTGTCCGAGCCGGTCCTCGAGGTGACCACGCCGCACCTCAGCCACATCCGGATCCTCCTGCGGCCGGCCACGACGGTCGGCCGGGAGGGCGATCCGTCGGCGCGGCTCGACGACCCGACGGTCAGCCGGCGGCACGCGACCATCGAGGTGGGCGGTGGCCGGATGACGGTGCACGACCTCGACTCGCTGAACGGCACCTATGTGAACGGCCGGCGGATCCACGGCTCCGCCGAGATCCGCGCCGGCGACGTCGTCTCCTTCGGCAGCGTGAACGCCCGGGTCGTCGCTCCCGGCGCCGACTTCCGGCCCGACGTCTCGTTCCAGGCCGGCCAGCAGAACGCCCACCAGATCAACATGGCCGGCCGCGACCAGTTCAACTACATCCGCGCCGAGCGGGAGAGCTTCCTCGCCGACATCTCCGCCACCAAGACCAAGGGGCGGCGGCTGGTCACCTTCGGCTTCCTCTGCCTCGCCGCCGGTTTCTGCCTCTTCGGGTACGGGGTGATCGCCTTCATCCAGGCCATTCCCGACCTCGACCCGAACACGCCGCCGTCCGCGGCGCCGTCTCCGCTGGGTCCGGACATCGCCGGCGGCATCCCGCTCGGCGCCGTCGGTTTCGCGCTGGCCGCGCTGGGCTCCTTCACGCTGATCGCCGGGATCGTCCTGCACGTGAGCGCCGCCGCTCGCCTGCGCCGCCTGCAGAACACCAACTGGCCGCAGTGATCGGCGGGACGGCGCGCGGCTTACAGTGACGGTAATGAACGATGTGCGTCAGCAGCGCAAGGAAGAGACGCGCGCCCGGATCGCGGCCGCGGCCATGGAACTGTTCGCCGAGCGCGGCTTCGAGAAGGTCTCCGTCGTCGAGATCGCCACCGCCGCCGGCGTGACCGAGAAGACGGTCTTCAACCACTTCGCCACCAAGGAAGACCTGGTCTACTCGGGGGATCAGGCCTTCGAGGCCGCCCTGCTGGAGGCGGTCCGGTCGCGGGCGCCCGGCGCCTCGGTGCTCGACGCCGTCCGGGATTTTCTTCTTCACACGTACGCGCGCGGCGCCCAACCCCGGGCGGCCACGCTCGCCGCCATGCTCGCCTCCAGCGCGGCCCTCCGGGTGCGCGAGCGCGAGATCCTGGCCCGCTACGCCGAGCGGCTCCGCGATCTGATCGCCGCCTCGTCCGGCGCGCCGCCCGGTGACTTGCGGCCCACTGTGGCCGCGCAGGCGCTCATCGCGGTGCACCAGGCCGTGATCGCCGGTTATCGGGAGGGGCTGCTCGCCGGCGAGCCCGCGGCCGCACTCGACCGGCGGATGCGAACCGCGGCCGAGGAGGCGTTCGGCCTGCTCGCGGGTGGGCTGGCCGGCTGGCCGTAAGACGAGCGGCGCCGCGCTCTCCCTTCAGGCGAAGGTGGGTGTCCCGGCGAGCAGGCCACCGTCGATGACGAGCGTGCTGCCGGTGACGAAGGCGGCATCCGGTTCGCACAGCCAGCGGATGGCGGCCGCGACCTCGTCGACGGTGCCGAGCCGGTGCGCCGGGACCGCCCTGGCGACGTGGTCGCGCGCGGCGGCGCCGGCCCGGTCGAGCTGCTCGGTGTGGATCGGGCCGGGCGCGATCGCGTTGATCCGCACGCCCTGGGCGGCGTAGTCGAGCGCCGCGCTCTCGGTCAGCCCGATCAGCGCTCGCTTCGTGGCGACATAGCCGGCCAGGCCGGAGATCGAGCGCAGGCCGGCGGTCGAGGCGACGTTGACGATGGCGCCGCCGCCGGACGCGATCATCGCCGGGATCTCGCTGCGCATCGAGAGGAACGTCCCGCGCAGGGTCACCGCGAGGGCCGCGTCGAACTCCTCGGGCGGAACGTCGGCCAGCGGCCGGGGCCGCGACCCGTGCGCGGCGGCCGCGTTCACCGCGACGTCGAGCCGCCCGAACTCACCGACCGCCCGGCCCACCATCTCTTCGGTCGCCGCGAGCTCGCTGACATCGGCCGGCACGGCGACGGCCACCCCGCCCGCCGCCTCGATCTCGTCGCGCACCGCACCAAGCCGTTGCGCATCCCGAGCGACGAGAACAACCGCGGCGCCGGCCGACGCGAAACCCCGCGCGGTGGCGGCGCCGATCCCCCGGCTCGCGCCGGTCACCAAGACGACTCTCATTACAGTGACTGTAACGAACTCTCTGTGGCGACGAAAGTGCCGTTGGCCGGCACGCCCCCGGCGAACTCGAACGGCAGCCCCGCCGCGAACGTCGGCCGCGGGTGATCCATCAGCTGGAAATGCAGGTGCGGCTCGCTGGAGTTGCCGGAGTTCCCGCAGCTCGCCAGCTGCTGCCCGGCCGCCACCCGATCGCCGGGGCGGACCATCGCCAAGTGGCGCCGCAGGTGGGCGTAGAGCGCGTAGCGGCCGTCACCCTGGTCGATCACGATGTGATTGCCGATCACGCGACCCGCGCCGAACAGCTCCCGGACCATGCCCTCGGCCAGCAGGAACAGCACGCCGGGCACCGAGGTGCGCCCCCAGTGATCGCGCTGCCACTGCGACACCCGCACCACGCGGCCGCCCGCCGCCGCGAACAGGGGCTGACCGAAGCCCGGGAAATCGGCCGGACGCCGGGGACGCGAAACTCCGGGACGATCAAAGACAAGATCTATCGCGTACGTCTGGCCGTAGGCATGCACGCCATGGCTGGGCACCCGGCTCGCGGGACTGTTCGCCGCGCGCCACGGCCCGCGGACGGGCGGCTCGACGAGCACCGGCTCGGCGCGCACGCGACCGACGAAGAAGTAAAGCGCCATCGCCCCGCCCAGCAGCGGGACCGAGACCCACCAGGCGATGTCGTAGGGGAACACCCGCTGGCCCAAGATCACCAGCACAACCAGGAACAGCAACGGAATCCGTACGCGGGCGGCCAGGCGAGCCATGATTTCCTCCCGAGCGCTAGACTTCGGAATTACGTACTTCCAAAGTAACGGAGGAATGCTCGTGACCCAACCCGACGAGCTGGCCGCGAGGCTGACCCGGGTCGAGCAGCGCCTCGACGCGCTGGAGGCGCCGCGGGTGCGGCCCGCCCCGGCCGGCGACGACCCCGACCAGTTCTGGGCGCTGCGGCAGTTGCGCGAGCTGGCCGCCGAGCCCGGCGCGGTGCTCTTCACCGGGCTGGTCGACCTGCCGGGCGGCGAGCACTACGAGTGGCAGCAGGGCGCGCCGGTCGAGGGCCTGCTCGAGTGGGACTGGGCGGAGCAGGCGCCGGCGTTGGCGGCGCTGGCCCACCCCGCGCGGGTGCGCATCCTGCGCGAGGTGCTGCGCGGGGCGGGCTCGGCCGCCGAGCTGCAGGCGATCGACGCCATCGAGAGCACCGGCCAGCTCTATCACCACGTCCGCCAGCTGACCGCCGCCGGCTGGCTGCGCACGACCGGCCGCGCGCGCTACACGGTCCCGCCCGAGCGCATCGTCCCCCTTCTCGTGATCATGGCCTGCGTCCAGCGTTGACCGCCGAGTAATGCTCAGATCTTTGTGGGCCGTGCCGATCAGCGTCTGGTCAAGACCCTCGATCGGGAGAACCGATGCCTGCTGCCGTACGCGCGCGACCGTGGCATGACCCGGTCGTCGCCGGTCTGGGTGTCTGGTGGCTCGCCACCACGCTGTGGTTCCTGGCCGGCGGGGCCGGCGCCCGCACCCAGGTGCTGGTCACCTGGCTGTCGCTGCCGCCCCTCGACATCGCGCTGTTCCTGCTGGCCCGCCGGGCCGGGCGGGCCGCCACCGAGGCGCCCGAGCGCCGCTTCTGGCGGGCCATGGCCGCGGCCGCCGCGATCTTCGCGGCCGGCGACCTGAGCCAGATCGCGCTCACTCTCGCGCGGGGCACGCCGGGCACCCTCACCCCGATAGCCGCGCAGTCGGCGGCCGCGGTGGCCGGCACGCTGGTCGTCGTGGCGGTGGCCCTCGCCTACCCGATCGGCGCCGTCTCCGGCGCGTCCCGGCTGCGCTTCGCGCTCGACGCGGCGACCGTGCTGAGCGCGGCCGGCGTGCTCTCCTGGTGCCTGCTGTCCCGGCCCGCCCTGGCCATGGCCGGGCCGGCGGCGTTCGCCACCGCGATGTCCGGCTTCGCCGTGCTCATGCTGGGCGTCTTCGTGGCGATGCGGCTGGGCCGCTCGGGGCACAGCCCGCTGCACGGCTCGGCGGCGGCCGCGATGATCGGCGGCGCCCTGATCCAGAGCCTCACGAGCATGATCATCCCGTCCGGCGTCCGGGACGACCTGGTCTCGGTGCAGGCCGTCCTGATCCTGCTGCCCTGCTTCCTGATCGCGGCGGCCGCGCGCCTGCAGGAGAAGAACCCCCGGATCCGCCGGCAGACCGGGCGGCGACGGCGATTCAGCATTTTTCCGTACGCGGCCACCGCCATCGTCTTCGGCGTGCTCGTCGACGCGCTGCACGAGGGCAGCGTCGCGCGCCGCTGGGTAGCGGTGACCGGCCTGTTCATCAGCTTCGTGCTGGTGGCGGTGCGGCAGTCGCTGGCGCTGCGGGACAACAACCGGCTGCTGGACCGCCTGGACGGCCAGCGCAACCGGCTGGAGTCGCTGCTGCGGCACTCCTCGGACATCACCTCGATCTGCGACGCCGAGGGCAAGCTCCGCTACGTCACCCCGGCCGTGCTCCCGGTGCTCGGCCACCGGCCCGAGGACCTCGACGGCTTCCCGCTGGTGGAGTTCATCCACGAGGACGACCGGCACGAGCTGCGGAGCCGGCTCGGGGTGCTGTACAGCGGGCCCGGAGCGCAGATCAGCTACCAGGCGCGCTTCCAGCACGCCGACGGCTCGTACCGCTGGATCGAGGTGGTCGCCATGAACCTGCTCGACGAGGCCGGCGTCCACGGCATCGTCAGCAACGCCCGCGACATCACCGAGGCGCGCGCCGCCCACGACCTACTGGAGCACCAGGCCACCCACGACGCGCTCACCGGGCTGGCCAACCGGCGCCTGCTCACCGACCGGATGCGGGAGCTGCGCGGCGACGAGGCCGCGATGTTGCTGATCGACCTGGACGGGTTCAAGCCGATCAACGACACGTACGGGCACGCGGCCGGCGACGAGGTGCTGCTGCACGTGGCCGAGGCGCTGCGCGGCTGCAGCGGCGACGGGCTGCCGGCCCGGCTGGGCGGCGACGAGTTCGCCGTGCTGCTGCCGGGCACGGACCTGGCCGGGGCCGAGCGGGTGGCCGCCCGGTTCCGGGAGGCGCTGCGGACGCCGGCCCCGATCGCGGGCCGCCGGGTCGTCGTGCGGGCCAGCGTGGGCTGCGCCGCCGGGCCGGTCGACGACGCCCTGCTGCACCGGGCCGACGCTCAGATGTACGAGCTCAAGCGAGCCGGCTGAGCAGCGGCAGACTCTTGCTGACCACGCCGGTGACGCCGAGCCGCTCGGCGCGGGCGAGGTCGGCGGCGGTGTCGACCGGCCAGGCCAGCACCAGGTCGGTGGCGCGGTGCAGCTCGGCCACGATCGGGACGGTGAGCAGCCGCAGCCGGATCGAGACGCCGTCGGCCCGCTGACCGCGCAGGCGGGCCCGCAACCGGGCGAGCTGGAGCCGGTTGGCGGCGGAGAGGATCCGCCGCACCTCCGGGTCGCCGGCGAACGCGTCCAGCATCGCCCACTGCTTGGTGCAGACCGCCACCGGCGGGCCGCCGCGCAGCGCCGCCGCGACCCGGGACGCGACCTCGAGCGAGCGGCCCTTGAGATCCAGCATCAGGCGCGGGTCGTCGCCGGCGGCCGCCAGGATCTCGGCCAGGTGCGGCACGACCGCGCCCCGGCGGGCCCGCCCGTGGCGTACCTCCAGAGCGTCCCGCCGCAGGTTGACGTCCAACTCGACCAGGTCGACGCCGGCCGCGAGGGCGGCCCTCAGGCCGGCGACGGAGTTACCGGCCCGATGAGCCACCGCAAGCATGCGATCAAGTCTGCTCCGCGGCGGTCAGCGGCGTCGCGATGTCCTCCAGGCTGCGCCGTTCGGCCTTCACGCCCAGGATCGCCTCCACCAGCCCGCCGGCGATCATCACGATCGCGCCGATCACGAAGGCGAGCACCGTGTCGCCCACCTTGCCCGTCCCGACCAGGTCGGAGAAGAGCAGCGGACCGGTGACGCCGCCGACCGCCGTGCCGATCGCGTAGAAGAACGCGATCGCCAGCGCCCGCGTCTCCATCGGGAAGATCTCGCTGACCGTCAGGTAGGCCGAGGACGCGCCGGCCGAGGCGAAGAACAGCACCACGCACCAGCAGGCCGTCATGGTGGTCGCGTTCAGCGAGCCCTGGTTGAACAGCCACGCGGTCCCGAGCAGGAGGACGCCGGACATCACGTACGTCCCGGTGATCATGATCTTGCGGCCGACCGTGTCGAAGAGCGGCGCCAGCAGGAGCGGTCCCGCCAGGTTCCCGACCGCGATCACCGCGAAGTAGTAGCCGGTGTTGCCGGACGGCACGTGGAAGAACGTCTGCAGGATCTGCGCGTACCCGAAGGTGATCGCGTTGTAGAGGAACGCCTGCCCGATGAACAGCGCGAAGCCGAGGGTCGCCCGCTTCGGATACTTGGTGACCAGGGTCTTCGCGATCGTGGCGAAGCCGATCGACTTGCGCTGGTGGATCTCGATGGTCCGGTCCACCGGATCGAGAGTGACGTGATCCTCGCGCTCGACCTCCTCCTCGACCCCCTTGACGAGGGCCTCGGCCTCCTCGGCGCGGCCGTGGATGAACAGCCAGCGCGGGCTCTCCGGCACGTGCCGGCGGACCAGCAGGATCACCAGCCCGAGCACCACGCCCATCCCGAAGGCCACCCGCCAGCCCCAGCTCACCGGGAGCTGGGTCAGGATCGGCACGGTCAGCAGCGCGCCGAACGCCGCGCCCAGCCAGTAGCTGCCGTTGATCATCAGGTCGATGCGGCCGCGGTGCTTGGCCGGGATGAGCTCGTCGATGGCCGAGTTGATCGCCGCGTACTCGCCGCCGATGCCGGCGCCGGTGACGAACCGGAACAGGAAGAACCACCACGGGTCGAACGAGAGCGCGGTCATCGCGGTGCCGAACAGGTAGACGGCGAGCGTGACCATGAACAGCTTCTTGCGGCCGTACCGGTCGGTCAGCCAGCCGAAGAACAGCGCGCCGCAGCACGCGCCCAGCACGTAGATCGCCGCGCCGAAGCCGGTGACCTGGCTCTGCGTGATGTCGAGGCCGCTGCCGGGCTCGGAGAGCCGGCCGGAGAGGTTGCCGACGATCGTCACCTCGAGGCCGTCGAGCACCCACACCGTGCCGAGACCGATGACGATCATCCAGTGCCATCGCGCCCACGGCAGCCGGTCGAGCCGGGCCGGGACGTCGGTGCGGATCGTTGCAAGGGACATGAGATCGCGTGTGCCCTCTTTTGAGGGGTCGCAATCATCGACCACTATGGCCTGATGATCGATTCGACGTACGACGTCATCGTGGTCGGGGCCCGCTGCGCCGGGTCGCCGCTCGCGATGCTGCTCGCCCGCCGCGGATACCGGACGCTGCTGGTGGACCGGGCGACCTTTCCGAGCGACACCGTCTCGACCCACGTCATCCACCCGCCGGGCGTCGCCGCGCTGCAGCGCTGGGGCCTGCTCGACCAGGTCACCGCGACCGGCTGCCCGCCGGTCGGGCGCTACTCCTTTGACTTCGGTCCGGTCACGCTCGCCGGGGCGCCGGGCACGAGCGATTCACCGTACGCGTACGCGCCGCGCCGCACGTTCCTCGACAAAATCCTGCTGGACGCCGCGGGGGCGGCCGGCGCCGAGATCCGCGAGGACTTCGTGGTCGAGGAGGTGCTCGTCGAGGACGGCAAGGTGACCGGGATCCGCGGCGCCGGCGGGGTGACCGAGCGGGCCCGCGTGGTGGTCGGCGCGGACGGCCGCAACTCGGTGGTGGCCAAGGCGGTGGGGGCCGCGGCGTACGAGGACGTGCCGCCGCTGACCGTCGGCTACTACTCGTACTGGAGCAACCTGCCGACCGACACGTTCGAGGCGTACAGCCGGCCGGGCCGCGGCTGGGCCGTGTGCCCGACCAACGACGACCTGACGCTGGTCATCGGCGGCTGGCCGCACGCCGAGCTCGTCGAGCACCGGGACAACGTGGAGGAGACGCTGATGGCGGCCTTCGCGTCCGCTCCCGCGTTCCTCGAGCGCATCCGCGGCGCCAAGCGGGAGGAGAAGCTGGTCGGCTCGTCGGTGCCAAACTACTTCCGGGTGCCGTTCGGCGAGGGCTGGGCGCTGGTCGGCGACGCCGGCTACAGCCGCGACTTCATCACCGCGCAGGGCATCACCGACGCGTTCCTGGACGCCGAGGAGCTCGCGCAGTCGCTGGACGAGACGCTGAGCGGCCGGGTGCCGTACGCCCAGGCCCTGGGCGACTACCAGACCCGGCGCGACGCCCGGGCGATGCCGGTCTATCAGATGACGCTGGGCATCGCGTCGCTGCAGCCGCCGGACGAGCAGATGATCGGGCTGGTCTCGGGGATCGCCGGCAAGCAGCCGGCGATGGACGCGTTCGCCCGGCTCAACTCCGGGGTGACGTCGCCGGCCGAGTTCTTCGCGCCCGAGAACGTCGGCCGGCTGCTGGCCTCATAGCAGCGTCCGGATCTCCGCCGCGAAGCCCTGCGGGTCGGTCAGGTGCAGCATGGAACCCGACCGGCCCACGCTTCGCAGCACCGCGTCCTCGATCCCCTGCTGGTCCTCGTCGAAGGTCAGCACGCACCGCGTCGCGTACGCGTCGGCGAACGCCATGGCGAGAGCCGCCGACGCGCCGTGACCCACCACGATCGGCGCGCGCAGCAGCCCGAGCCCGGTCACCAGGCGGTCGAGGTCACGGGCGAGTCGCTCGGGCGGGCAGTCGGCGCGGGCCGGGCTCAGGCCGTGCCCCGGCAGGTCGGGCGCGACCACGGTGCAGCTCGCCACGGCGATCAGGTCGGCGGCGAGCGTCCACCACACCGTGCGGTCGTGCGGATCGTCGTGCAGCAGCAGGACCGGCCGGCCGAATTCTCCCCAACGGTCGTAGACGATCATGCTTTTCGGGCTACCGGTGACGTGGGTGGAGCGGAGGGGGCGCATACACTCATCAACTTCCTGGGCGGGAGGTTGGCGACGGCTATACCCCCAGATCGAGCCGTTGAAGCAGCACAGTTGCCACGTCCACCACCTCGACGTTCTCCTGTTCGCCCTTGCTGGTGACACCGTCGCCGATCATCGTCGAGCAGAACGGGCAGCCGACCGCGATGGTCTTGGCGCCGGTGGCGAGGGCTTCCTCGGTGCGCTCGATGTTGATGCGCTTGCCGATCTTCTCCTCCATCCACATCCGGGCGCCGCCCGCGCCGCAGCAGAACGACCGCTCCCGGTGGCGCGGCATCTCCTGGATGTCGCCCAGCAGCTCCCGCGGCGCGTCGAAGATCCGGTTGTGCCGGCCCAGGTAGCAGGGGTCGTGGTACGTCAGCTCGCCCTCGATCTGCTTGACCGGGGTGAGCTTGCCGGTGGCGACCAGATGGGCGAGCAGCTGGGTGTGGTGCACGACCTCGACCTTCAGGCCGAGCTGCTCGTACTCGTTGCCCAGGGTGTTGAAGCAGTGCGGGCAGGTCGCGACGATCTTCTTGACGTTCGCTTCCCGCAGGGTCTCCACGTTCTGCTGGGCGAGCATCTGGAAGACGAACTCGTTGCCGATCCGGCGCGCCGGGTCGCCGGTGCAGGTCTCCCCTTCGCCGAGGATCGCGTAGTCGACGCCGGCCTCGTGCAGAAGTCTCGCCACGGCGCGGGTGGTCTTCTTGGCGCGGTCCTCGAAGGCGCCGGCGCAGCCGACCCAGAACAGGTACTCGAAGTCACCCTCGGCCGCGTTCTTGATCTCGAAGTCGAGGCCCTTGGTCCAGTCCTCCCGGGTGCTCTGCGGGGCACCCCACGGATTGCCCTTGTTTTCCAGGTTGCGCAGCATCACGCCGGCCTCGCTGGGGAACGAAGACTCGATCAGTACCTGGTAGCGGCGCATGTCGACGATGTGGTCGACGTGCTCGATGTCGACCGGGCACTGCTCGACGCAGGCGCCGCAAGTGGTGCACGACCAGAGCACGTCCGGGTCGATGATGTCCCCGATCAACGGCTGGTCCTTCTCCGCCATGGCCAGCACGTCGAACGCGTGATCCCGCAGCGACAGCACCATCAGCTTGGGCGAGAGGGGCTTGGCGGTGTTCCACGCCGGGCACTGCGACTGGCACCGGCCGCACTCCGTACAGGTGGCGAAGTCGAGCAGGCCCTTCCAGGTGAACTGGTCGATGGCGCCGACCCCGAACCGGTCCTTGTCGGGGTCGGCCTCCTCGAAGTCGAGCGGCTTGCCTCCGCTCATCATCGGCCGGAGCGCGCCCAGCGCATCACGCTTGAAGAAGATGTTGAAGAACGCCAGGAAACGGTGCCAGGCCACGCCCATCGTCGGGTTCAGCCCGATGGTGATCAGCCAGCCCATCGAGATCAGCAGCTTGACCAACGCGACCCAGGTCGGGCCGTCACCCGCCTTCGGCAGGATCGAGCCCACCGCGTGCGACAGCGGCGTCGCCCAGGCCGGAAACTCGAAGGTGTCGTTGGCTACCTTGAAACCCCGGATCAAAAACCCGCAGACGAGTACGCCGAGGATGACGCCCTCGACGAAATAGGCCTGCCACATCGTCGAGCCCAGGAACCGCCCGCCCTTGGCGCGCTGGCGCACCACGATCAGATAGAGGATGCCGGCCAGGCCGAGGACGCCGAGCCACTCCGTCACCAGCCCGTAGACCACCCAGTGCCCGATGACCGGCAGCCCGCCGGCGGGATCCACCACCTCGAAGTACGCCTCGAGCACCAGCAGCGACAGCACCAGGAACGAGACCATCACGAACCAGTGCGCCGCGCCGATCACGGACCACTTGAGCATCCGGGTGTGGCCGAGCGTCTCGCGCAGCATGATCTTCGCCCGTGCCGCCGGACGCACGAAGCGGGAAGGGTCGGGCTGACCCCGGACGATCACCGAGACGATCGTCCGGACCGCCCGCACCGCCAGCACGACGGCCGTGATCGTGACGGCGCCGGCCAGCACGGTGGCGACGATCTGCGCAATGCCCATGTGGTGCCCTTCAGACGAGGTGGTCGGCGAAGTCGCGGAGCTGGGCCAGGTCGGCGCACTCGACCACCCGCTCGCAGTACGGCGCGTAGAGGTGGATCGCCGAGTCGCCGGTGTCCCAGTTGACCTGGCGTTCCGGGTTGAGCCAGAAGACGTGGGCGACCCGCCGGGCGAGCACCCGCAGCCGGTCCTCCTGCGCGGCCCGGTAGTTGTTCCGCCCGTCGCCCAGGATCAGCACGGTCGCGGTGCCGGTCAGGGTCGTGGGCGCGTACCGCTTGTCGAACGTCTCCAGCGCGTGGCCGTAGTCCGAGCGCCCGTCCAGCCAGATCAGCCGCGGATCGGCGGTGATCGTCGCGAACGCCTGCTCGGCGGTCACGCTGTTCGCCAGCACGTCGGTGACCTCGACCAGGTCGTCGATGAACGCGAAGGTGCGGATCCGGCGGAACTGCAGGCGCATCGCGTACAGCAGTTGGAGGGTGAAGCGCGCGAACGTCGCCACCGAGCCGGAGACGTCGGCGATCACGACGAGCTCGGGCTTGGGCTTGGCCGGCGGCTTGAACTTCAGCTGCACCGGGGTGCCGCCGGTGGACAGCGCGGAGCGGATCGTGCGGCGGAAGTCGAGCCGGCCCGGGCGGCCGAGGCGCTTCTGCCGGGCCAGGCGCAGGCCGAGCTTGCGGACCAGCGGTTCGATCCCCCGGCGCATCGCGGCGATCTCGGCGCTCGACGCGTTCATGAAGCCGATCGCGTCGTGCAGCGGCGGACGGACCAGGCGCGTGACCGCCTCGGCGCCGCGGTCGGCGACCAGGCGGCGGCGGATCTCCAGTTCGACCGTCGCCTGGACGTACGCGATGGTGGCCTCGACCTGGTCGCGCCGCAACCGGCCCGCCAGGGTCTTGTCGTCGCCGGGCACCAGATTTTCCAGGTCGAGCCGGCGCAGGACCCGGAACAGGTAGGCGCGGCCGGCCACCGGACGACCGGGCTCCATCTCGGCGTAGCGGTCGACCGCGGCCTCGCTGATCCGGCGCAGCACCGGGCGGTTGCCGGCCAGCACGGCGTCGTGCAGCACCCCGGTGAGCTCGTCGTCACTCAGGCCGGCGAAAGCGTCGGTGCCCGCCCGCAGGGAGCGCACGTCGCCGAAGAACAGGTCGAAGACGACGTCGAACGCCTCCAGGTGCTCGCTGCGTTTGATCATCGTGGCGCGCAGCGCGACACGCAGGTCGTCCCGCTCCCGCAGCGGGATCGTCCGGGCCGCCTCGACCGCGTCGGTGAGCTCGGACATCGAGATCGGGATCTCGACACGGCGCAGCTCGTTTGCGAAGCTGGATATTGTGTCCAACAACTCTACATCCCGTCTTCCTAATGGACCGGCCGTGCTTTTAGTGCACGGCTTCGGCTCCTCGTTCGCGAACGACTGGCGGCGCAACGGCTGGGTCGACGTGCTGGCCGATCTCGGACGCACCGTCGTCGGCCGCGACCTGCTCGGTCACGCGGGCCCGGCGCCGGGCGGCTACGAGGGTCTCGAGGAGCACGCCTTCTCGTCGGCCGCCGGCCTCGTGCCGGTCGACGCCATCGGCTTCTCGATGGGCGGCCTGATCCTGCTGCGCCTGGCCGCCGACGACCCGTCCCGGTTCCGCCGGCTGGTCATCCTCGGCGTGGGCGACACGGTCACCGGGCTCGCCGAACCGGACCCGGCCCGCCCGCTGCCCGACGTCATGGGCACGCTCGACGGCACGGCCACCGCGGCCGATCCGGCGTCCGAGGTCTTCCGGCGCCTGGTGTCGGCGCCCCGGGCCGACCGCGGCGCGCTGGCCGGCGTGCTGCGCCGGCCCCAGCGGCCGCTCACGCCGGTCGACCTGAGCCGGATCACCAATCCCACGCTGCTCGTCATCGGCGAGGACGACTTCGCCGGGCCGGCGACCCGGCTCGCCGAGCGGCTCCCGGACGCCTCGCTGGTGGTGCTGCCGCGCACCGATCATTTCGCCACGCCCTCCTCGATGAAGGCGATGAACGCGGCTTTGGCGTTCATCGAGCAAAGCTAAGCGCCGAGGAGCTCCTTGCGGGCGACCTCGATGTCGCTCTGGTACTTGAGCAGCACCTGCAGCGTGCCGTCGACGGCGGCGTCGTCGAGCTCCTCGACGCCGAGCACGCACAGGGTGCGGCACCAGTCGAGCGTCTCGGAGATCGACGGCACCTTCCGCAGGTCCAGCCGGCGCAGGCTGCGCAGGATCGCGGCGGCCTGGTCGACCAGGTGCGGCAGCAGATCGGGCACCGCCGACCGGACGATCTCGGCCTCCCGCTCGGGCGTCGGGTAGTCGAGGTAGAGGAAGAGGCAGCGGCGCTTGAGCGCGTCGGACAGGTCGCGGCTGTTGTTCGAGGTCAGGAACACCGCCGGCCGCTGTGCGGCGCGCATCGTGCCGAGCTCGGGGATCGAGACCTGGAACTCGGCGAGCACCTCGAGCAGCAGCGCCTCGGTGTCGACGTCGAGCCGGTCGACCTCGTCGATCAGCAGCGCCACCGGGTCGCTCGCCCGGATCGCCTCCAGCAGCGGGCGCTCGATCAGGTACGACTCGCCGAAGACGCCCTCGACCGACCCGCCCTGGATGCCGAGCAGCTGCTTGCGATAGTCCCATTCGTACAGCGCCCGGGCCTCGTCGAGGCCCTCGTAGCACTGCAGGCGGATCAGGCGCCGGCCGGTCACCTCGGCGAAGCTCTTGGCCAGCTGCGTCTTGCCGGTGCCGGCCGGGCCCTCGACGAGCAGCGGCCGGCCGAGCCGCTCGGCGAGCAGCACCGTCGCGGCGGTGGTGGGGTCGGCCAGATAGCCCACTTTGCGCAGGCTCGCCGCGACGTCCTCTTTGCTCTCGCCGATCTCCATGACGCCTCCCGCCGGGCCGACCTTCAATTCATCGAAGCATGCACTAGACACACTGTCAATCGAATGGTTGGACCGTCGGAACTCGGGTCAGAGCCCGCCCGGCGTCGTGATCGTCAGCAGCTCGGCCGCCACGGCGCCGGGGTTCCCGACCGTGATGATCTGTTCGCTGCGGCAGGTCAGCGTGTCGCCGGTGTGCAGCACCCGGTTGCCGTCGACCATGCCGACCGATACCGACTCGCGCTGCACGTACAGGCAGACGGTCCCGCGGTAGTACTTCGGGTCGTAGAAGCCCTGCACCTTCGACCGCGGCGGCAGCACCGAGCGCAGCACGTTCACCTCGCGCTGCCC
This sequence comes from Actinoplanes sp. CA-142083, assembly GCF_050942195.1. Lineage (NCBI taxonomy): Bacteria > Bacillati > Actinomycetota > Actinomycetes > Micromonosporales > Micromonosporaceae > Actinoplanes > Actinoplanes sp. CA-142083. The sequence goes on along the minus strand of NZ_CP192076.1, from coordinate 2,605,085 downwards.
GCGCGGGGTGAGCAGCTCGAAGGAGATCTGCTCGAGCGGCCACGCCATGGTCCGCCGCTCATGCCGGCGGACCACATAGTGGTCGGGGGCGTCGGCCGAGTTGCTGGAGTCGACCAATTCGACCAGCGAGATGCCGAGCGCGCCGGCCACGCGCAGTAGCGTCTGGAACGACGGATTGCCGATGCCGCGCTCGATCTGGCTGAGCAGCCCGGCGCTGACCCCGGAGCGCTCGGCCAGCGTCTCCAGGCTGTACCGGTCGCCCCGCGCGGCCCGCAGAATCCGGCCGAGCCGGGTCATTTCGGTGGCGAAGGTCTGCGCGGAGACGGTCAGCGCGTCATCCTCGGCTGCCTCGGTCATCGCGGAACCTCCCCGGTCGGCCCTCACGGCTTCGCCCATCTCATCCTCCACCCGTCGCGGACGGTGATGGGAGTACAGAACACCGGTTCGGCGCTGTTTGTAAACGCCCGGAAACCTTCTTGACACAGTGTCTAGCCAGTTCTAGATTCCTCAATCAATTGAAGCCTAGACACTATGTCGTCTCACTGGATACACGCTCACCTATCTGGACTGGTGAGCTATCTGAATGGTGGGGAAGTCATGGCGCAATCACCCCTCGAACCCGTTCCGGCACCTCCATCGGTCGTCCTCGACCACCTGGCGATCGCCGTGACCTCCTGGACCGACCCGAAGGACGTGCTCGTCGACGCGCTCGGCGGCCGCTGGCGGTACGGCATCCGCACGCCGGCCTTCAACGCGTGCCAGCTGGCCTACGGCAACGACACCCGGATCGAGCTGCTCACCGAGCCCGACCGGGGCGGCTCGTTCGTCGGCAAGTTCCTCGCCACCGGGCCCAACCGCCCGCACCACATCACCTTCAAGACCGACAACCTGCGGGCGGTCCTGCGCGACGTGCACGCGTTCGGGATCGAGCCGGTCCTGGTGTCGCTGGACAACCCGGGCTGGCACGAGGGCTTCCTGCACCCGCGGGACACCGGCCTCGGCGTGCTCGTCCAGGTCGCGCAGGGCGACGGGGACCCGACCAAGGGGTCCGGCCGGGACCTGCTGCTCCCCCGCCCGTGGGACGGGGAGCCCGGCGGCGAGCCGTCCGCCCTGTCGTACCTCGTGGTCCGGGTGCGCGATCTCGATCGGGCCGCGCGGCTGTTCTGCGAGGTGCTGCGGGCCGAACGGCTGATCGTCACCGACGACCTGGTCCGGCTGCGCTGGCCGTCCGGGGCGCACCTGCTGCTGCTCCGCGAGACGGCCTATGACGACGGCACGGGGAACCGCCTCGGCGTGCGGGGCATCGCCGTCGAGGCCCCCGCGCCCGCCGCCCTTCCGATCACACCGGCCGGCATGGGCTGGTCCAAGACCGACGTCGTGCCCGCCCTGGGCGTGAGCCTGCTCTTCAACTGAGCCGAACAGGAGACGTTATGGAATTCGAACTCGACGACGACCAGCGCGCCTGGCGCGAGGAGGTACGCGACTTCCTCGCCGAGAACTTCTCGCCGGAGCTGCTGACGCTGCGCAAGGAGCGCGGCTACGAGTCCAACGACGGCGTCCTGGTCGACTTCCGCCGCAAGGTCGGCGAGAAGGGCTGGTTCGGGCTCAACTGGCCCAAGGAGTACGGCGGCCTCGCGCTCGGCCCGATCTACCAGCACATCCTGGTCAACGAGTTCGAGTACTGGGGTGCGCCCGGGCCGGACCTGACCGTCACCTCGGTGGCGCCGATGATCATGCGCAACGGCACCGAGACCAACAAGCAGGAGTGGCTGCCGCCGATCGCCCGCGGCGAGATCACCTGCGCCGTCGGGTACTCCGAGCCCAACGCCGGCACCGACCTCGCCAGCCTCCGCACCAAGGCCGAGCTGGACGGCGACGAGTGGGTCATCAACGGCCAGAAGATCTGGAACAGCCAGGCGCACGTCGCCAGCCACGAGTGGCTCTGCGTGCGTACCGATCCGGAGGCGCCCAAGCACCGGGGCATCTCGGTGATCATGGTGCCGATCGACACCCCCGGCATCGAGATCCGCCCGCTGATCACCTGGGACGGCTTCCGCACCAACGAGACCTTCTTCACCGACGTACGCGTGCCGCGCACCAACCTGATCGGCGAGGTGAACCGCGGCTGGCAGTACATCACCGGCGCCCTAGACCTCGAGCGCGGCGCCCTGACCAACGCCGGCGACCTCCGCCGCGCGGTCGACGAGATCATCGAGGCGGCCCGGGTGGTCCGCTCGGACGGGACGCGGCCGATGGACAACCCCGACGTCCGCCGCCGGATCGCCCAGCTCGAGGCGGACGTCGACGTCGCGGTGCTGATGGGCATGGAGGCTTCGTCGCTGCTGGAGACGGGCGGCATCCCGACGGTCGCGGTGACCGCCGAGAAGATCTTCTCCTCCGAGTTGCGGCAGCGCATCGCCGATCTCGGCACCCAGATGCTCGGCATGGACGGCGTGCTCAGCGGCTCCGATCCGTTCGCGGTTCCCGGCGGCGGCTTCGAAAAGCTCTACCGCAGCGCTCCCCTGCTGCGCTTCGGCGGCGGCGCCAACGAGGTGCTGCGCGACGTCATCGCCCAACGCGGACACGGCATGCCCGGCTACGGGCGCTGAATCGAAAGGCATTTGAGCATGCGACTGACCTTCACCGAGGAACAGCAGGAACTTTCGACGATGCTCCGGCACCTGTTCACCGACGCGTGCCCGCCGGCCCTGGTCCGGAAGATGAAGGAGCCCGAGTCCGACGGCATCCCCGCCGACCTCTGGAAGACCCTCGCCAAGGCGGGCGTCTTCGGCATCGCGGTCGACGACCAGTACGGCGGCGAGGGGGCCGGCCTGTTCGAGCTGGGCCTGGTCTTCGCCGAGGCGGGCCGGGCGCTGTGCCCGACCGCCGTCTACGACACCCTCCAGTTCGCGGTGGCCCTGGCCAAGCTGGGCTCGGAGGAGCAGCGCTCCGCCTATCTGCCCCGCCTGGTCAGCGGCGACCTGCGGGCCACCGCCGCGGTGGGCAACCCGTCCGACGCCGCCGACCTGCGCCCGGGCCTGGTCGCCCAGCGCACCGCGGGCGGGTGGTCGCTGAGCGGGACGCTGATGTTCGTCGGCAACGGCGCCACCGCCGAGACGATCCTGGTCACCGCCCGCGCCTCGGCCTTCCCCCAGCCCGAGCGCACGATCGGCGTCCTGCTCGACCCTGCGCGCGACGGCGTCGAGGTGACCCCGCTGGCCAGCTTCGCCGGCGACAAGCAGGCCCGCGTCGAGCTGCACGACTACCCGGCGACCGACGCCGAGGTGATCGACCGCCTGTCCACCGACGACCTGGCCTGGGTGGCCAACGCGTTCGTGGCCCTGCAGTGCATGGAGATGGTCGGCGGCGCGACCGCGGTGCTCGAGCGCACGGTCGACTACGTCAAGGTGCGCGAGCAGTTCAAGCGGCCGATCGCGAGCTTCCAGGCGGCCCAGCACCACGTCGCCAACATGCGCATCGCGATCGAGGGCGCGCGGCTGTCGGCGGCCCAGGCGGTGTGGTGGCTCGGGCAGGGCGACGTGGCCCGGCGGGCGACGGCCATCGCCAAGATGCACAGCAGCGAGGCGTACAAGTGGACCACGCTGAACGCCCACCAGCTGCACGGCGGCATGGGCTACGTCCGCGAGACCGACCTGCACCTGTGGTCGGAGCGGGCGAAGGTCACCGAGATCAAGGGCGGCACCGCCGACGTCGCGGCCGGCTGGCTGCAGCGCGAGCTCGGCCTGGCGCGGTAGGCGGATCGAGATGACGTCCACTCCTTCGCGCGCGGACACCCGGCGGCAGGTCTTCACCGGCCTGCGCGTCGTCGACCTCTCCCGGTGGGTCGCGGGCGAGTTCGCCACCAAGCTGTTCGCCGACTTCGGCGCCGACGTCGTCAAGATCGAGAAGCCGGGTGCGGGCAGCCACAGCCGCCACTGGGCCCTCGTACCCGGCGAGACGCCCGACCCCGAGGCGAACCCCCTGTTCCTCCACCTGAACACCAACAAGCGCTCGATCGCCGCGGACCTGCGCAGTGACGAGGGCCTGAGCCTGGTCAAGCGGCTCCTCGAGCGGGCCGACGCAGTTGTCGAGTCGTTCCGGCCCGGCCACCTCGAACGGCTCGGGCTCGGCCCGGACGAGCTGCGCGAGGCGAACCCCCGGCTGGTGGTCACCCGGATCTCGCCATTCGGCCAGTCCGGGCCGTACCGCGACCGGGAGGCGACCGGCATCGTGCTGCAGGCGGCCGGCGGCCCGATGAACGCGACCGGCGACGCCCACCGCGCGCCGCAGCGCAAGCCCGGCCTGCTCGAGCAGTACACGATCGGCCGCACCGCCGGCGAGGCCACGCTGGCCGCGCTGTACCACGCCCGGCGCACCGGCCGGGGCGCGACCATCGACGTCTCGGGGCAGGAAGTCCTGCTCTCCAGCGCCGACCGGCGGGCGTCCTATCTGCTGACGGCCGAGTACTCCGGGGTGAACGCGCCGCGCGGCGTCCGCAGTGCGCACCGCGGGGCGGCCACCTTCACCGGGCCGTTCCGGGCCGCCGACGGGTTCGTGATGATCTACATAACGAACCAGGAGTTCTGGAACCGGCTGATCCGGCTGATCGGCGCGGGCGACGAGCCGTTCCTGGGAAAGTTCCTGAACCGCCCGCAGCTGGGCGACGACTGGGACGAGTTCATGGACTACCTCAAGGCCTGGTTCGCGGCCCGTCCCAAGATCCAGATCATGACGGACGCGGAGGCGGCGCGGATCCCGTGCACCGCGTTCCTGGAGATGGACGAGCTCTTCGTCCACCCGCACTTCCGCGAGCGGGGCGCGTTCGTGACCGCCGAGCACCCGGTTGCCGGGCCGCTGGACTACCTCGGCGCGCCCTGGCGGATGCGCGACGGCTTCGAGATCCGGCACACGGCGCCCCGGCTCGGCGAGCACACCGCCGAGGTCACCGCCGAACTGGAGATGAGCGTGGTGCAGCCATGACCGACAGGAACCTTCCCCTCGACGGAATCCGCGTCGTCGACCTGACCGTGGTGTGGTCGGGGCCGGGCGCGACGGCCCTGCTCGGCGACCTCGGCGCGGAGGTGATCCGGATCGAGGGCAACAACCGCGTCAGCCGGCAGGCCTCCGCGCGGACCACGAACGCGGCGGTGGCGAGCGCGGGGTGGAGCCGCAACACCTATCCGGACGGGAAGCCGGAGCCCCGGCCGTACGATCGGACCGCTCTTTTCAATTGGCACTCGCGCAACAAACTCGCGGCCTGCATGAACCTCGAGACCCCCGAGGGGCACGAGGCCGCGCTGAAGCTCATCGCGATCAGCGACGTGCTGGTGGAGAACAACACCAACGGCGTCCTGGAGAAGCTCGGGCTCGGCCACGACCGCCTGCTCGAGCTCAACCCGCGGCTGATCGTCGCGCGGATGCCGCCGATGGGCATGACCGGCCCGATGAGCAACTACCTCGGGTACGGCCCGAACTTCAACTCGCTCGTCGGCATCGCCGCGATGGACGGGTACGAGGGCGAGCCGCCGGACAGCGCGGGCGAGAACTACCACATGGACGAGTCGGCGCCGGCCGGCCTCGCCTTCGCCGTGCTGGCCGCCCTGTGGGACCGCGAGGCCACCGGCCGGGGCGGGCTGATCGAGTTCGCCCAGGCCGAGAACGTCATGCAGGACATCGGCGAGTTCTTCCTCGACTACCAGATCAACGACCGGATGCCCGCGGTGCTCGGCAACACCGATCCGGGCCTGCTGCAGGACGCATTCCGGACCGTCGAGGACGACCGATGGATCGTGGTCTCGATCCGTGACGATCGGGACTGGGCGGCGCTGGCCGGGGTGGTCGGCGACGCGGCCTGGCTGCAGCTGGGCCGGACCGCCGAGGGCCGGCGGGCGAACTCGCGGGCGATCCGCGACGCGATCGCCGACTGGTGCGCGCCGCAGTCGTCGGACGACGTGGTCCGGCTACTGGCGGCGGCCGGGGTGCCGGCCGGCGAGGTGATGAGCGAACTGCGCCTGCTGGCCGACCCCCATCTGGCCGAGCGGGAGTGGTTCAAGGCACGCTCGCACCCGTCGGTCGGCACCTACCGCTACCCGGGACACCCGTGGCGGGCCGACGGCTTCGACCTCGCGTTCGGCCGTCCCGTGCCCGGGTTCGGCGAGGACAACGAATACGTCTACAAAACCCTTCTCGGGTACGGCGACGCGCAGTACGACGATCTCGTCCGCCGCCACCTCGTCACGGATGAGCAGTTCGCATGAGCGCCCCGATGCTGGACGTCCAGGACGTCGAGTTGCGCTTCGGCGGCGTGCGGGCCCTGGCCGGGCTCAGCTTCCAGGTGGAACGCGGCCAGTTGTGCGCGGTGGTCGGGCCCAACGGCGCCGGCAAGAGCAGCCTCTTCAACTGCGTCGGCGGGCTCTACCGGCCGCAGGCGGGGCGGATCCTCGTCGACGGCGTGGACGTGCGCAACAAGCGGCCGCACGCGGTCGCGCGGCTGGGCGTCGGGCGCACGTTCCAGAACCTCGCCCTGTTCCCGCGCCAGACAGTGCTGGAGAACGTCCTGCTCGGCGGCTACAACCGGCACACCACCGGGCTGGTCAGCTGCGCCACCCACGGGTTCGGGCAGCGCGGCAAGGAGCGCCGGCTGCGCGAGGAGGCGTTCGACATCCTCGAGCATCTCGAACTGGAGCAGTACGAGCACGTGACGGCGTCGAGCCTGTCGTTCGGCATCCTCAAGCGGGTCGAGCTGGCCCGGGCGCTGATGTCGCACCCGCGGCTGCTGCTGCTCGACGAGCCGGCCGCCGGGCTCAGCCACGGGCTGGTCGCCGAGTTCGGCGGCTACATCGCCCGGGTGCGCGAGCAGTTCGACGTCACGATCGTGCTGGTCGAGCACCACATGGGCCTGGTGATGTCGATCTCCGACCACATCGTGGTGCTCAACCTCGGCACGGTCCTGGCCACCGGCACCCCCGCCGAGGTCTCGAAAAACCCCGCAGTCATCGAGGCATACCTGGGGGTGTCGGCATGACCGCCTGCACCGAGCGGCACCCAGCGGCACATGCGGACGGCCTCGCAGGCGAGGGCCAGAAGGGCATGCCAGAGGAGGGCACAGCATGACGATGGCGATGCTGGAGGCGACCGGTCTCTCGGCGGGGTACGGCCCGATCTCCGTACTGGAAAACCTGGAGATCCACGTCGACGAGGGTGAGATCGTCGTGGTCCTCGGCGCCAACGGCGCCGGAAAGACCACCACCTTGCGGGCGCTGAGCGGGTTGATCGGCAGCAAGGGACGCGTACGGTTCGGCGGGGCCGACATCAGCCGCAGCAAGCCCGACGCGCGGGCGAAACTGGGGCTGGGCCACATCCCCGAGGGCCGCGGCACGTTCCCGTTCCTCTCGGTCGAGGACAACCTGCGCATCGGCGGCCACCTGCTGAAGGGTCGCCGCGAGCGGCACGCCTTCGAGACCTGGTTCGAGCTGTTCCCGATCCTGGCCGAGCGCCGCAAGCAGGCGGCCGGCAGCCTCAGCGGCGGCGAGCAGCAGATGCTCGCGGTCGCCCGGGCGCTGATGAACCGTCCCAGGATGCTGCTGCTCGACGAGCCCTCGATGGGCCTGGCGCCGATGGTGACCGCCAGCCTGTTCCAGAAGATCGAGGCGATCAACAAGCAGTTCGGGACCTCGATGCTGATCGTCGAGCAGAACGCCAACCTGTCCCTCAAGATCGCCAACCGCGGCTATGTGCTCGAGTCCGGTCGCGTGGTGCTGCACGGCAAGGCCGCCGACCTGCTCGACGACGACGGCATCCGCCGCGCCTACCTGGGGAGCTGACGATGACCCTGCTCATCCAACGCCTCATCGACGGGGTGCAGAGCGGCGTGCTGTACGGGTCGATCGCGCTCGCGCTCGTCCTGGTCTACCGCGCGACCGGCCTGCTCAACTTCGCCACCGGCGAGATCGCGATGTTCTGCACCTTCATCATCTGGGAGCTCGCCGGCGGCGGGCTCGGCTTCCCCATCGTGGTGGCCATCATCGGCGGCATGATCTTCGGCTTCGTGTTCGGGGCCGGGCTGGAACGGTTCGTGATCCGGCCGTTCGAGAAGGCCGACCACCTGAGACAGTCGATGGTCACGATGGGCCTGTTCCTCGGCATCAACGCCCTGGCCGGCTGGCTGTTCACCCTCGACGTGCAGCGGCTGGAATCGCCGTTCCCGGCCGGCCGGTGGCACCTCGGCGGCGTCTCGATCTCGTACCACAAGCTCGGCTCGATCGTCCTGCTCATCCTGGTGGCGGCCGGCCTGCGCCTGCTGTTCGCCCGCACCCGGATCGGCCTGGCGATGACCGGCGCCGCGATGAATCCGACCTCGGCGCAGCTGCTCGGCGTCAACCCGTCGCGGATGCTCGCGTTCGGCTGGGGCCTGTCCGCCGCGCTCGGCGCCCTGGTCGGCGCGATGGTCGCCCCCGACCTGTTCCTGAGCACCAACATGATGCAAACCCTGCTGCTGTACGGCATGGCGGCCGCGGTGCTCGGCGGGATGGACAGCTACGTCGGCGCCCTGGTCGGCGGCGTGGCGCTCGGCGTCATCCAGGCCCTCGCCGGCGGCTACATCTCGTTCATCGGCACGCAGCTGCAGCTCGCGGTGGCCTTCGCCGCGATCATCATCGTCCTGCTCGTCAAGCCCGAGGGCCTGTTCGGAAAGCGGCAGGTGGAACGCGTATGAACACCACAATCGCGCGGCGGGCCGCCGTTCCCGCCGCCTGGCTCGTCCTGCTGGCCGTCGCCGCGTACCTCCCGTTCGGGGTCGGCGGTCCCACGCTGGTCAACCTCCAGCAGGTGATCTACACGGCGATCGGCGTCATGAGCCTCAACCTGCTGTCCGGGCTGGCCGGGCAGGTCTCCATCGGACAGAGCGCCTACATCGGGCTCGCCGCCTACACCACCGCCCTGCTGGTGCAGCACGCCGGCTGGTCGTACTGGGCGGCGCTGCCGGCCGCGGTGTTCCTCGCCTTCGTCCTGGGCGCGCTCACCGGCCTGCCGGCGTTGCGGATCACCGGCATCCGGCTGGCGCTCACCACTCTGGCGATCGCCATCATCTTCCCCACCATCCCGGTCAAGTTCTCCGAGCTGACCGGCGGCACGCCGGGCATGAACGTCGACCCGCTCACCGCCCCCGCCTCGTGGGGCATCACCAGCGTCGCCTTCGACTACTGGGTGCTGCTCGCCGGCCTGGTGGTCATCTGGGTGATCGTGCGCAACGTGCTCGACAGCCGCATCGGGCGCTCGCTCATCGCCGTACGGGATCATCAAATCGCCGCACACACAGTGGGCATCAATGTCAGCGTGACCAAGGTCCTGGTCTTCGGCGGCAGCGCCGCGCTCTGCGGCGTGGCCGGCTGGATGTTCGTGGTCACCAACCAGTTCGTCGCTCCCGGCGACTTCTCCGTGCTGCTCGCCATCTACCTGCTCGCGGGCATGGCGATCGGTGGCGCGGGCACGCTGATCGGCCCCATCTTCGGCGGGCTGTTCATCGTGTACGCGCCGCAGACGATCAGCGCGGTGGGTGCGAGCCCGCTGCTGACGCCGCTGATCTACGGCGTCGTGCTGATCCTCATCCTGCTGGTGCTGCCGCAGGGGCTCGGTGGCCTGCTCGCCAAGCTGGCCGCCCGGATCCGGGGCCCTTTGCCACCTACCCGGGTTCGCTCCGCTCCCGTTTCCGAGTTGCCTGCCAAAGAGCTCGTCTAAATTCCACCATTTCCTCTTAAACCCGTCGGCGTCGCCGGTGGGACGGCCTTCCACACCCGTTTTCAGGAAGGACTTGATCATGAAAAGGTTGCACTTTCTCTCGGTCGCGGCCTGTTTGGCGCTGGTGACCAGCGGCTGCGGCGGCGGGGCGGTCTCGCAGAGCGCGGCCGGCGGGGGCTCCGGCTCGGACAAGACCACGTATCTGACCAAGACCTGCACCGGCTACCAGCCGACCGTCGGCGTCACCGACGACACCATCAAGATCGGCTACAGCGGCGCGCTCGGCGGCCCGTTCGCCACGGTCGGCGTCGGCCTGTGGGGCATGCTCGGCTACTTCGACATGGTCAACGCCGAGGGCGGCATCCAGGGCGCCGACGGCAAGAAGCGCAAGGTCGAGGTCGTCTACAAGGACGACCAGTACCAGGTCGCGACGACCAAGGCCAACGTGCAGAAGCTGGTCGACGACGACAAGGTCTTCGCGCTGCTGGGCATCGTCGGGTCCTCGGCCAACCAGGCCATCCGCCCGATCGTGAACAACGGCTGCGTCCCCGACATGTTCGCCACCGCCGGCGCTCCCGAGCTCGGCGACCCGAGCTACCCGTGGGCGATCAACGGACCGGTCTCGGTCTACTCGGGCGAGGGCCTGACCTACGCCAACTACCTCAAGGAGCACTCGCCGAACGCGACCGTCGCGATCATGTCGCAGAACGACGACTACGGAAAGGCCGAGGTCGGCTCGTTCAAGGACGGCATCGCCGGCAGCCAGGTGAAGATCGCCAAGGAGGTGACCTTCGAGACCACCGACGCCGACCTGTCCGGCCAGGTCACCACCCTCGCGGCCACGAAGGCGGACGTGGTCATCGTGATCGCGCTCGGCGCCCAGATGCTGCAGTCGATCAACCTGATCTCCGGCCACCCCGAGTGGAAGCCGCAGATCATCGCCGCGCCGATCGCCGTGTCCCAGCTGTCCCAGCTCAACCCGGGCGCCGGCGACGGGCTGCTCACCGGCAGCAGCATCAACGTCGACGACCCCAAGCTGGAGAGCGACCCCAAGGTGGCGACGTTCCGCAAGTGGGTGCAGCCGCAGTTCTCCAAGAACAACGTGAAGCTGCCGGTATCGGCCGGCGTGGGCGGCTGGAACGAGGCGGCGCTGTTCGCCCAGTCGGTCACCAACGCGCCGGCGGTGACCCGCGCCGATGTGATGGACGCGGCGCACAACCTCAAGCCGGATCTCTCCAAGATCATCTTTATCGACGGGCTCACCCTGCAGACCACCCCGGACGACCCCTACCTCGTCGAGGGGATGGTCATCGGCAAGTGGGATTCCAAGGCCAAGGCGCTGTCCACGGTCGACACGATCGACCTCAACGGGCAGGTCAAGTTCAAGTCCTACAAGTAAGGGGTTTGTTGTGACCCAGGTACAGGAAGAACCACTGATCGGGGACGACGCCCGGGCCTTCATCGGCAAGGTCACCCACGAAAACTCGGGCATCGTCGTGAAGAAGGAGTTCCAGCGCTGGGCGGCCGCGGTCAAGGACCGCAACCCGCTGTACTTCGACGCCGACTACGCCCGGGCCGCCGGCTACCGGGACGTGATCGCCCCGCCGCTGTACTTCCAGTACGTCGTGCTCGGCGTGGCCGACCTCGACAAGCTCCGCCCCGACGGCATCCCCGGCGGCACCGGCTCCGGCGACATCCCGCTGCCCAAGTGCCCGCGCCGGATGGCCGGCGGCGAGGACATCACGTTCTACGAGCCGCTCTACGACGGCGACGTCATCACCGCCGTTCGCACGGTCACCGACATCCAGGAGAAGAAGGGCCGGTCCGGTTCCTTCGTCCTGGTCACGTCGACGACCACGTACACCCGGCAGGACGGGACGGTGGTCGCCGTCAACAAGGCCTCGATGATCGCCCGCCCGTAACTTCTCGAAAGGTCGCCATGAGCTCGCAGATCTTCTTCGACGACGTGCAGGAGGGGGATCAGATCCCCACCCTCACGATCACGTCGGACCCGACGCAGATGTTCTTCTTCAGCGCCGCCACCTACAACGGCCACCGCATCCACTACGACCGCACCTGGGCGCGGGACGTCGAGGGCTACCCCGACATCCTCGTGCACGGCCCGTTGCAGGCGGCGCTGCTGGCCCGCGCTCTCACCGACTGGATCGGGCCGGGTGGGCGGCTGGTCCGCTACTCGATCCAGAACCGGGCCAGCGCGTACCCGGGCGAGGAGCTCCGGTTCGTCGGCACGGTCACCGGCCGGCGGGAGGAGAACGGCCAGACCCTGGTGGATCTGTCCATCCACGGCGAGAAGGGCGAGGCCGAGATCCTGATGCCGGGGACCGCGACCGTGGCCCTGCCTCGGAGGCCGGCGTGACGGGGCCGGGGCTTCGGGGCGAGGCGGCGATCGTCGGCTTCGTGGAGCTTCCCCCGGAACGCAAGCCGACCCGGCCGCAGCTGTTCACCATCGAGCAGTACGCGAAGCTGGCCAAGGCGGCGCTGGACGACGCCGGGCTGGACGGGTCGTCGATCGACGGGCTGGTCACCCACGGCATCGCCGAGTCCGACATGTTCGCCCCGGCGACGCTGTCGGAGTACCTCGGGATCCCGATCAACTACGGCGAAGTCGTCGACCTCGGCGGGGCCACGTCAGCCGGCATGGTCTGGCGGGCGGCGGCCGCGATCGAGCTGGGGCTGTGCGAGGCGGTGCTGGTCATCGTGCCCGGCGCGTACAACCTGCCGGCGTCCGCGAAACGGGCGCCCAAGGAGTTCGGCTACTTCGGGGCCTCGAGCAACAACTTCGGGTCACCGCAGGCGGAGTTCGAGATCCCGTACGGGAACCTCGGGCAGAACGCGCCGTACGCGCAGATCGCGCGCCGGTACGCGGCCGAGTTCGGCTACGACCCCCGCGCCGTCGCGAAGATCGCGGCCGACCAGCGCACGAACGCGTGCGCGACGCCGGACGCGGTCTTCTACGGCAAGCCGATCACGATCGACGACGTCCTCGCCAGCCCGATGATCGCGGACCCGCTGCACCGCCTGGAGATCGTGATGCCGTGCATGGGCGGCGCCGGCGTGATCGTGGCCCGCTCGGACGTCGCCCGGCGTTCTCGTCACCGGCCCGTGTGGGTCAAGGGATTCGGCGAGCACATCGCCTTCAAGACGCCGACGTACGCGGAGGACCTGCTGCGCTCGCCGATCTCGAAGGCGGCCGACAAGGCGTTCGGGATGGCCGGCCTGCAGCGGTCCGACATGGACATGGCGTCCATCTATGACTGCTACACGATCACCGTGCTGATGAGCGTGGAGGACGCCGGGTTCTGCGAGAAGGGCAAGGGGATGGAGTTCATGGCCTCCCACGACCTGACCTTCTCCGGCGACTTCCCGCTCAACACCGCCGGCGGGCAGCTGTCGTTCGGGCAGGCCGGCATGGCCGGGGGCATGCACCACGTGGTCGACGGCGCCCGGCAGATCATGGGCCGGGCCGGGGACGCGCAGGTGCGCGACTGCAACCGCGCTTTCGTATCGGGCAACGGCGGGATCATGAGCGAGCAGGTGGCGCTCGTCCTGCAGGGCGATTGAGGAGCCGTACATGGACAAGCCGATGCCGGAGCCGACTCCGGTGACCCAGCCGTTCTGGGACGGGCTGCGGGAACACAAGCTGCGCATCCAGTACTCGCCGTCGGCGCAGCAGTACGTTTTCTATCCCCGGGTGCTGGCCCCGCGGACGCTGGCCGACGACCTGGAGTGGCGGGAGGTGTCGGGCGAGGCCACGCTCTACACCTTCACGGTGGCGGACCGTCCGACCGCGCCGCCCTGGCAGGACGCGGTGCCGCAGCTGCTGGCCGTCGTGGAGCTGGCCGAGGGGCCACGGCTGACGACCGAGATGGTCGGCGTCGACCCGTCGTCACTTCAGGTCGGCATGCCGGTCAAGCCCGTGTTCGAGGACCATCCCGAGATAACGCTCTTGAAGTACACGGTCTGAGGTGAGGCCCGGCGGATCTCCGCCGGGCCTCTTCTCATTTCTGGAGCGCTTTCCGGAGCGCTTCCGTGCGCTCGGCGGCCATCCGGTCGGAGATCGCCGTGCCCACGCCGGCGCCCGACGAGCCGTGGAACGTTCCCGGGAAGTGGTGCAGCTCGGTGGGCACGCCCGCTTGCATGAGCCGCTGGGCGTACTCGATGCCCTCGTCGCGCAGCGGGTCGAACTCGCACGTGACCACGTACGCCGGGGGCAGCCCGCTCAGGTCGGTGGCCCGCGACGGCGCCGCGTACGGCGAGGTGTCGCCGTTGTGGCCGGGCCCGAGGTACGCCTCCCAGCTGAGGATCGCGTTGGGGTGGTGCCACAGCGGGGTGTCGGTGAACTGCTTCATCGACGGCGTGCTGAGCCGGTCGTCCACCTCGGGGATGTCGAGCAGCTGGAAGCAGAGCGCCGGCCCGCCACGGTCCCGCGCCATCAGGGCGACGGCGGCGGCCAGTCCCCCGCCCGCGCTGAGCCCGCCCACCGCCAGGCGGCTCGCGTCGATGCCGAGCTCGGCGGCGTTCTCCGCGGTCCATTTCAGCGCCGCATAGCAGTCCTCCACGGGCGCCGGGAAGGGATGCTCGGGGGCGAGGCGGTACTCGACGGAGACGACGACCGCGCCGGCGCCCTCGGCGAGGCCGGTCGCGAGCGGCATGTCGCCCTCGACGTCGCCGAGGACGAAGCCGCCGCCGTGGATCCACAGCAGGCCGGGCCTCCCTTTTAGGTCCCCTCGCGGTCGGATGACGGTGACCTCGACGTCGGGATCGCCGGGCGGGCCGGGGATCGAGCGCTTACTGATGTCGAGCGAGGCGGGCGGCTCGAAGGCCGGCATCTGCTCGCCCATCTGGAGCATCTGGGCGCGCGCGGCGGCCAGATCGCTGATGTCGAGCGCCGGTAGCACCTCGACGATGGCGGCCAACTCTGGATCGTATGAGTATCCCATGGACTAAGCGTAGTTTCGCTGGACACTACGTCAAGAGAGTGGCTTCTTCGACTTGAACTGGTGGCTCCAGCACCAGCGCGGCGAGCCCCGCGCCCACCACCGCCATGCCGGCGGCCACCGCGAACGCCCAGGTGTAGCCGGCCGGGATCAGCCCGTCCGCGCCGATCCGGGAGGCCACGATCGAGACGCCGACCTGCGAGCCGACCGAGGAGCCGAGGTTCTGCGCGAGGGTGTTCGCGGCCAGCGCCGCGCCGGTCCGGTCGCGCGGCGCCCAGCCGACGATGATGTTCGGCGCGGCGGCGAGCGACGCGGCGAAGCCGATGCCCAGCACGCCGCAGCCGATCGCGATCTCGGCCGGGCTCTCGTGCCGGGCGCTGAGCCAGGCCAGCCCGGCGGCCGCGATGAGCGCGCCGGCCAGCAGCGGCGGCTTGGAGCCGTGCGCCCGGCTCACGAGGCCGACCAGCGGCGCCATGGCGGCGTTGACCGTCGCCGTCGGCAGCATCAGCACGCCCGCGCCCAGCGCGGTGAACCCGAGGCCGCCGACCGACTCGGGCGCCTGGGCGAGCTGCGGCACCAGGCTGAACGCCCCGAACAGCCCGAAGCCCATGACCATGGTGGCCAGGATCGTCGCCGCGATCGGCCGGCTCGCCAGCAGCGTGGTGTCGACCAGGGGCGCGGGGCGCCGGGACTGCAACCGCCACCACAGCGGCAGCACGACCAGCCCGGCCACGATCAGCGCCAGTGTCCGCGGGTCGCCCCAGCCCCAGCGCGGCGCGAAGCTGACCCCGATCAGCGGCGCCACCAGCCCGACGGCCAGCATCGCCGCGCCCGACACATCCAGCCTCCCCGGCGCGCGCTCGGTGGCCCGGGGCACGGTCAGCAGGCTGCCGGCGACGCCGACCAGGCCGAAGCCGGCCGAGGTCCAGAAGATGACGCTGACCGGCGCGTGCTGGACCAGGAAACCACCCAGCAGCAGCCCGACCGAGCCGCCGATGGCCAGCATCGCGCCGAGCATCGCGAGACCCAGGGAAACTCGCTTCTCGGGCATCACGTCGGCCACCACGCCGAACGCCAGCGGCACGACGGCGCCGCCGAGGCCCTGCAGCGCCCGCCACGCGATCAGCTCGGGCAGGTTGTGGGCGAGCGCCGAGCCGACCGACGCGATCAGGAACAGGGTCAGGACCGCGACCAGCACCGGGCGGCGGCCGTACATGTCGCCGAGGCGGCCGGCGAGCGGCGTGGCCGGGGCCGAGACCAGCAGATATGCCGTGAACACCCAGGCGACCGCGCCGGGCGAGGCGTCGAACGCCACCTGCAGGTGTGGCAGTGCGGGGAGTAACTGGGTGGCCGCCAGCGAGTAGCCACAGACGCTGAGGGCGAGCACGGCGAGGGTGATCCCGGGCGGCACGGCTCTTCTCACCACCGCAGCATACGTTTGACACTGTGTCTTTTCTATAGACGTGGCGACCCGTGTGTGTGCGCTGGTTCCAGTGCCTAGAATGGGCGCATGGCCAATTCGACGACGCCCGAAGCCCCGACCGAGGCCGCGGAAAGCCGGGTCCGCCCCCGCGGGCGGATGCGCGCGGCGCAGCGGGAGTTCACCCGGACGCGGCTCATCGACGCGGCGATCGAGATCTTCGCGGAGCGTGGTTACGCGAAGGCGACGGTCGACGAGATCGCCGATCGGGCCGGCGCCACCCGCGCCACCTTCTATCTGCACTTCAAGTCGAAAAGCGAGCTGATCAACGAGCTCATCGACCGGGGGAAGGACCACTTCCACGAGGTGTACGCGGACCTCAGCCCGATCGCGCACAGCCCGACGACCGCCTCGATCCGCGGCTGGCTGGCCCTCGCGATGCGCGAGTGGAACACGATCGCGCCGTACTCGCGGCCGGTCCAGGAGGCCGCGTCCATCGAGCCCGAGATCCTCGCGCTGCGGGTCGCCCAGCAGAGCACCGAGGTCGCCGAGCTCGCCGACGCGCTGCGCAACGGCACGCCGACGCTCAGCGCCCGCGACGCGGAGGTGTATGCGAGCGTTCTCCTCGCGCCGCTGCGCTACTACTTCGAGCTGTTCCTGCGCGGGCAGCAGTTCGACGAGCGCCGCGTGCTCGACGTCATGGCCACCACGTGGATGGCCGTCATCGGCAAGGTAGCGGAGGAGCCCAAGCGCCGTCGCAAGGCCTGATGCTTCTTTAATTGACACTGTGTCGCGTCAGTGGGTAGCTTGCCTTTACAAAGCCACCCGATGAACCTTTTCAACCTGGCGACGGTCCTGAAGCCGCCGAGCCGTCGACCGGCGCCGGCGCAGCGGGCCCTGGCCACGTTGAAAAAGGTTCACTGCTGACGCGAGGGCAGAAACATGGTCTCCAGGCTCGAGGGCAAGGTCGCAGTCATCACCGGCGCCGCGATGGGAATGGGGGCCGGGGCCGCGCGCCGATTCGTCACCGAGGGCGCCCGCGTGGTCCTCGCCGACATCGATCTCCCAGCGGCGTCGGCGCTCGCCAAGGAACTGGGCGACAACGCCGTCGCGGTCGGCCACGACGTGAGCGACGAACGCAGCTGGGAGACCGTCGTGGGCACGGCCGAGGCGACGTTCGGCGGCATCGACATCCTGCTCAACAACGCCGGCATCTGGCGGACCGCGCCGCTGGTCGAGCAGTCCGCCGAGGGCTTCGACCGGATCATCGCGGTCAACCTGCGCGGCGTCTTCCTCGGCATGCGGGCCGTCGCCACCCCGATGCGGGCGCGCGGCGGCGGCTCGATCGTCAACACGTCCTCGACCGCCGGCTTGGTCGGCTTGGCGAACATGGTGGCGTACGGCGCTTCCAAGTGGGGCGTCCGCGGCGTCACGAAGGTGGCCGCGGTCGAGCTGGGGCCGTGGGGCATCCGGGTCAACTCGATCCACCCGGGCGGCGTCGACACGCCGATGACCGCGTCGCTGCGATTCGGCCGCTCGGACGGCGTGGCGACGCACCCGCCGATCGGCCGCCACGGCACACCTTCGGACATCGCCGACTTGCATGTCTTCCTGGCAAGCGACGAGTCCTCCTGGATAACCGGCTCCGAGATCTACATCGACGGCGGCCTGATGGCCGGCCCGCCGCCCCCCAACTGAGCCCACCCCTCCCGCGCCTCCACTCCACACGCACCGCCGCGCCGAGCACCCTCCAACCCGCCGCGCACCGCTCGCCGCCGCGCACCGCTCACCCCGCCGCGCACCGCTCGCCGCCGCGCACCGCTCACCCCGCCGCGCACCGCTCACCCCGCCGCGCACCGCTCACCCCGCCGCGCACCGCTCACCCCGCCGCTCACCCCGCCGCTCACACCGGCGCAATTTTGATAAGCCGCGGCACGCAGCGAACGTCAACTCATCAAGCCCCACGCGCGGCCGCAGCCTCGCCCGCGCGGCGCGGCGGGCGGGGCGGCGGGCGGGGCGGCACGCGGCGGGCTGGGCGGGCACGCGGCAGGGCACAGCAGGCGGCGGCGCGCAGATCTTGATAAGCCGTCGCGGGGAGCGAACGCCAACTCATCAAAGCGGCTCGCGCGTGGCGGCGACGTGACGCGACCTTGATGAAAAGCCGCGCAGAGCACGCACCAACTCATCAAGGCTCGCCGGCGGCGTCCGCCGCGCAACGCCCTCCGGCGCGCCCCGCCGCTCGGCCCGCTCGGCCCGCTCAGCCCGCTCAGCCCGCTCGGCCCGCTCAGCCCGCTCGGCCCGCTCGGCCCGCTCGGCCCGCTCAGCCCGCTCAGCCCGCTCAGCCCGCTCAGCCCGCTCAGCCCGCTCAGCCCGCTCAGCCCGCTCAGCCCGCTCAGCCCGCTCAGCCCGCTCAGCCCGCTCAGCCCGCTCATACCGTCGCGACCCTGCGCGCCTCGGCGCGAGCTTGATGAAAGGCCGCGCGGAGCGCGCGCCAAGTTATCAAGATCCACCGGCGGGCATCCACATCGGAAGCGAACGCTTTCACCATTCGATTGACGGCGTGACTACTGAGTGGTTAACGTGCTCGTAACCAAGGCGCGGGAGGCAGCCATGACAGGCTCGGAGGAGTACGACGTCGTCATCGTCGGGGCGGGATTCAGCGGCCTCTACGCCATCCACCGCATCCGGCGGCTGGGGCTGAGCCTGCGGTGCTTCGAGGCGGGCGACGGCGTCGGCGGCACGTGGTACTGGAACCGGTATCCCGGCGCGCGGGTCGACATCGAGAGCATGCAGTACTCGTACTCGTTCGATGAGGGCCTCCAGCAGGAGTGGAAGTGGCCCGAGTACTTCTCCCCCCAGGCCGACCTGGAGGCCTATGCGAACCACGTCGCCGACCGGTTCGGCCTGCGGGAGCACATCGAGTTCGAGACCCGGGTCAACCGGCTACGGTTCGACGAGGCCGAGAACCGCTGGCACATCGCCGCCGAGAACGGGCGGACCGCCACCGCGAAGTACATCGTCGCCGCCTGCGGCAGCCTCGACGCGACCAACGTCCCGGCCTTCCCCGGCCTCGACACCTTCCGCGGCCAGTGGTTCCACACCTCCAAGTGGCCGAAGGACGGCGTCCCGTTCGAGGGCAAGCGCGTCGGCCTGATCGGCACCGGCTCGACCGGCATCCAGGCCGTACCGGTGATCGCGAAGACGGCCGAGCACCTGACCGTCTTCCAGCGGACCCCGGCCTACAGCCTCCCCGCCTACAACCGGGCCACCGACCCCGAGTACGAGCAGGCGTGGAAGGCGAACTACCAGGACCGGCGCACCGCGATGTTCGGGAACTTCGCGGCGTCCTACATGGAGAACGAGCAGTACCGGTCGGTCTTCGACTACACGCCCGAGGAGCGCCTGCGGATCCTCGAGGAGGCGTGGGCCGCCCGCAACGGACTGCTCTTCATGCGGACCTTCAGCGACATCGGGACGAGCCTGGAGGCCAACACGGTCGTGGCCGAGTTCGTCCGCGACAAGATCCGCGGCCTCGTCAAGGACCCCGCGGTCGCCGAGATGCTGTGCCCCAAGACGTACCCGATCGGCGCGAAGCGCATCTGCATGGACACCGGCTATTTCGAGGCCTACAACCGCGACAACGTGAAGCTCGTCGACGTGCGCGCGAATCCGATCGCCGAGATCACCCCGACCGGTCTGCGCACCACCACCGGCGAGTACGACCTCGACATCATCGTCTTCGCCACCGGCTTCGACGCGGTGACCGGCTCGATGACGCGGATGAACGTGACCGGCCTCGGCGGCCGGGACCTGCGCGACAAGTGGACCGACGGCCCGACGACGTACCTCGGTTTCCTCGTCGCCGGCTTCCCCAACCTCTTCATGATCCACGGGCCCGGCAGCCCGGGCGTCCTGGCCCAGATGATCACCGCGGGCGAGTGGCAGGTCGATTTCGTGGCCGGGCTCATCGCCGACATGGAGGCGGCGGGCCGGCACCGGATCGACACGGCGCCCGAGTGGGAGCGGCGGTGGAACCTCGAGGTCGAGGAGGCCGCCGGGCACACCCTCTACAACAAGGCCGATTCCTGGTACGTGGGCGCCAACATCCCCGGGAAGCCGCGGGTCTTCATGATCTACATCGGCGGGTTCGACCGCTACAAGCAACGGTGTACCGAGCAGGTCACGAACGGCTATGAGGGTTTCGTGTTCGACGCGCCGATCGGAGCCTCGCGATGAACATCGTCGTCCTGGTGAAGCAGGTGCCCGACTCGAGCTCCGCCCGCTCACTGAGCGCGACCGACAACACCGTCGAGAGGGCGTCGGCGAGCAACATCGTCAACGAGATGGACGAGTACGCCATCGAGGAGGCGCTCAAGCTCAAGGAGGCGCACGGCGGCGAGGTGACCGTGCTGACCATGGGCCCGCCCTCGGCGACGGAGTCGATCCGCAAGGCGCTCTCGATGGGCCCGGACCGGGCGGTCCACGTGACCGACGACGCGCTGCACGGCTCCTGCGCGGTGATGACGTCCAAGGTTCTGGCGGCGGCTTTGAGCCGGCTGAGCGCCGATGTGGTGCTGTGCGGCGCCGAGTCGACCGACGGGCGGGTGCAGGTGATGCCCCACATGCTGGCCGAGCGGCTCGGGGTGGCGGCGCTGACCGGCGCCCGGTCGCTGACGGCCGACGGCGATCGCCTGACGGCCCAGAGGCAGACCGATGACGGGTACGAGGTGGTCACGGCCGCCACTCCGGTGGTCGTGAGCGTGTGGGACACGATCAACGAGCCGCGCTACCCGTCGTTCAAGGGGATCATGGCGGCCAAGAAGAAGCCGGTCGAGACCCTGTCCCTCGCCGACCTGGGCGTCGACCCCGCTTCGCTGGAGGCGACCAGCGCCGTGCTCGGGTTCGCAACGCGTCCGCCGCGCGCGGCCGGCACCAGGGTCACCGATGACGGCGAGGGCGGCACACAGCTGGTCGCTTACCTGGCCACCGAGAAGTTCGTCTGAGAGGGACATCCGATATGGCTGAGGTTCTGGTCGTGGTCGAGGCCGGCGTCAAGAAGGTCACGCTGGAGCTGCTGACCCTCGCCCGCTCGCTGGGCACCCCCAGCGCCGTCGTGTTCGCCGAGTCGGAGACCGACAAGCTCGCGGAGTACGGCGCCGAGAAGATCTACGTCGCGGCCGGCCTCGGGGACTACCTGGTGGCCCCGAAGGCGAGCGCCGTTGCCCACCTCGTACGGGAAAGGAAGCCGGCGGCGGTGCTGCTGGCCTCCACCCAGGAGGGCAAGGAGATCGCCGCCCGCCTCGCGGTGAAGCTCGACAACGGCCTGATCACCGACGCCGTGGCGCTCGACCCCGACGGCACCGCCACCCAGGCGATCTTCGCCGGCTCCGTGATCGTGAAGTCGCGGGTGACCCGCGGCCTGCCGCTCGTCACGATCCGCCCCAACTCGGTCGCTCCCTCCCCCGCCCCGGCCACGCCGGTGATCGAGCAGGTCGCGGTCGAGATCCCCGACGCCGACAAGCTCACCCGGGTCGTCGAGCGGGTGACCGAGAAGAAGGGCGAGCGTCCCGAGCTCACCGAGGCCTCGATCGTCGTCTCCGGCGGCCGCGGCATCGGCAACGCCGACAACTTCAAGCTCGTCGAGGAGCTCGCCGACCTGCTCGGCGGCGCGGTCGGCGCGTCCCGCGCGGCGGTCGACTCCGGCTTCTACCCGCACCAGTTCCAGGTCGGTCAGACCGGCAAGACCGTCTCCCCTCAGCTGTACGTAGCACTCGGCATCTCCGGCGCCATCCAGCATCGGGCCGGCATGCAAACTTCCAAGACCATCGTCGCGGTCAACAAGGACCCCGAGGCGCCCATCTTCGAGCTGGCCGACTACGGCGTCGTCGGTGACCTCTTCGATGTCGTGCCGCAGGCGGCCGAGGAGATCCGCAAGCGCGAGTGAAGGACGGCAGTAGGCTGGGCGCGTGGATCACGAGGAACGCATCGCCCTGTTCATCGACTACGAGAACCTGGCGATCAGCGCCCGGGAGCACCTCGGCGCGCCGTTCGAGATGCGGCCGGTCGCCGACGCGCTGGCCGAGCGCGGCCGCGTGGTGGTGCGCCGGGCGTACGCGGACTGGTCGTTCTTCGATGAGGACCGCCGCATGCTCACCCGTTCCCAGATCGAGCTCATCGACATGCCGCAGCGCCTCGGCGCCTCGCGCAAGAACGCCGCCGACATCAAAATGGCCGTCGACGCCCTGGAAACCGCGTTCGAGCGCACCTATATCTCGACGTTCGTGCTGTGCACCGGCGACAGCGACTTCACTCCGCTGGTGCAGAAACTGCGCGAGCTGAACAAGCGCGTCATCGGCGTGGGCGTGGAGAAATCCACGTCCGCGCTGCTGCCCCCGGCGTGCGACGAGTTTCTCTACTACGACCGCCTCGAGGGCGTCCTGCCCGCTCCCGAGCCGGAGATCGAGGCGGAGCCCGTACGCGATGTGAATGCTCTCTCGGCTCTTGTCGCGCAATCCGTGGCCGGTTTGCAGAGCAGTTCTAGCGGCCCCGTCACGGCCTCGACCCTGAAGCGCACCCTGCTGCGGAAAGACCCCACCTTCAACGAGGCCGATTACGGTTTCCGTGCCTTCGGCGAACTGCTGCGGCACCTGGCCGGCGTCAATGTGGTCGAGCTGATCCCCGGCTCGGCCAAGGGCGACCCCGAGGTGACCCTGCCGGAAAGCGGCGACCGGGAGCAGGCTTTCGCCCTGCTGCGCTCGGTGGTCGCCGATCTGGGTGGCCGGGTCGCCCTTTCCGGCCTGAAGAACAAGGTGCGCAAGGTGGTCCCCGACTTCAGCGAGAAAAAGCTGGGTTACCGGAGCTTCCTGCAATTCTGCAAGGCCGCCGCCACGAACGGCGCCGTCTCGCTGAACTGGAACGACGACGCCGACGATTACCTGCTCACCGCGCCCTGATCGGGGTCGCAGTCGGGTGAGCGACTTTCGGCGGCCGGTCGCCGCGAACCGATTTACCTTCCCTTTGTGGGGGTGCGGTTCGACGCCTGGCGGCTGAGCCTCGGCGCGGTCGGCGTGGCCGCGGCGCTCATGGCGGCGGGCCTCGGCTTCGGAGTGATCGGCTTGTCCCCCGCAGCCGCCAGCCCGGGCGACGCGGTCGAGGAAGAACCGTGGAAGGCCGCGGCCCATCCGAGCCGGACCGTGGTCGCCACGGTCACCATCGAGAAGGTGCCCGACCTCCGGCAGAACTCGCTCTACGGGTACGTCGCGCGCGGCGTCTACGAGTTCGTGATCGACCCCGGCGACCCGTTGTTCATGCCGCTCGTCACCGGCGAGGTCAGCGGCGACGAGTTGGTGGGCTGGGTGGCGCGCGGCGACGGCGAGGCCGAGAGCGACCCGGTGACCGTCCAGCGGATCAAGGGCGGCCCCGCGCATGTGACCGTGACGAGCACGCTGCGCTACGGCAGTGGAGGCGCCGGCACCCACTCGATGACCGGCACCTTCGAGCTGGAACGGGCGCCGGGGGTCGACGAATCCGGGCAGGCCGCCGCCGCGGCCGAGCGGCGCATCCTCACGGTCCGCAGCGACAGCGCGTCCATCGTCGGCGTGACCGGCGGCGACGTGGTTGAGCAGGACGCCAACCGGGTCGTCTTCGACGGGCCGCCCACCGGCGTCTCGGTGACCGTGTACGAGAAGGACCCCGACCCTCGCTTCCTCGGCGGCCCGCCGCACGGCCCGTTCGACGCTCTCGGGCTCACGACGGCGGGAAACTCCCTGCTCACCATGATCGTCGTGCTCGGCCCGTGGCTGGCGATCGTCGTCACGCTGCGCCGGTTCCGGGGCGCGTTCTGGTGGGTCGGCGCGCAGGTGATCGCGGTCGCGCTCGCCCTCTGGCTCCTGCTCGGATCGTGGCTCAACCCGCACGAGTGGCACTGGGGCGAGCTCGGCGCCGCGGCGGCCGTCGCCTTGCTGGCCGTCCGGGGCCGGCAAGCGAGCGGATTGTCCGGGCCGGACCTCGGACACGTCCGGCGGCGGCTGCTGATCGCGTCCGCGCTGGCCCTGGTCGCGGTGGGCGCGGCGATGATGATCTACGGGGATTCCTACTCGGCGGATCCCGACTCTCTGGCGTTCGCGGCACTGCTCGCGGTCGCGGTCGCGGCGCTGTACGCGGCGTGGCAGCGCACCGCGTGGCTGACCGGCGTCACGCTCGGGCTGTTCCTCGGCCTGGTCACCATCGCTTCGAGCATCCTGGCCACGGATTCCCTCGTCGATCTCGGCCTGCCCTTCCTGGTCGCGGCCGGCGCGCTCGGCGTCGGATGCGTGACCGTCGCGTTCCGCGCCCCCGCCAACCGTCCGGCGCTGCGATGGGCCGCCTTCCTCGTGGGGCTGGTGCTCTTCGTCCCCCTGATCCGCTCGCTCATCGGCATCGAGCAGGTGCCGCCGTTCGGCGCCGCCGTCGATGCCGCGTCGGCGGCGATCCTGGTCTTCGACGTCGCCCTGCTGGCCTCGCTGGTGGCCGTGCTCTACCTGCGGGCGTCGCACTCCACCGTGGTCGGCAACGTGACGGTGTGGGCCCTGGCGCTCGCCGCGCTCCTGGTCGTGGCCACGGACCGCGGACGCCTCGTCCAGTTCAACGCGGTCGCCACGGTGCTGCTCATGATGTCCTGGTGGCTGCTGGCCCCCTGGCGGGGCCGGGGCAAGGCGGTGACCCTGGCCCGGGTCGACAGCGACACCCACCGCCGGCTGGTTGGCGCCGAGGCCGACCGCCGCCTGGCCGAGCAGTGCGCGCAGCAGAGCTACCGGTCGGCCCCGGCCCGGCTGCGCGACCACACCATGGACCTCGGCCAGCATCAGGAGCGTCAGCAGCAACTCGACGACGCCGCATCGCGGGCGACGAAGAGCATCGAGGGCGTTCCGGTCGAGGACGCGCTGGCCACCATGGGCGCCGCCAAGCCGGTGGAGTCGGCGCTCGCGGCAATGCTGTGTGCGCTGCCGGTGGCCGCGCTCATCATCGGTTACGAGTGGTGGACGCTGCTCACCTCGGACCTGGCGACGGTCGTGAACGCCACTCCCCTGCAGCTCACCCTCATCGTGGCCCACACCGTGCGCTGGCTGGTCTACGCCGGGCTGTACGGGCTGTTCTACTCGCTCCTGCGCGGCCGCAACCCGATCCGCAAGGCGAACACCCTCGTGCTCCTGGTCCTGCCGGCCGAGCTGCTCTCGGTGCTCTCTTCGATCAACCCCAGCGTCGCGGACGGCACCGGCATCACGACGCTGCCGCAGATGTTCCTGGCGCTCGCCATCCGCACCGGCCAGGTCGTCGTGCTGTGCCTGTTCCTCGGCCTGGCCTGGGAACGCCGCCTCGCGCTGCTGGCCGGCCAGCACTGGTACCGCCTGCGCAACGTCCGCAGCCTCCGCGCCTTGGCCGCCCCGGTCGGCACAGTCCTGATCGCCGTCGCGACGACTTTCGGCACCGCGATCGCGAGCGCGGCCGTCGCCGGGCTGCTCTCCACCGGCACGGGCGCAAACCCGCCGAACTCACCAACCTCGTCGACGAGCACCTCCACCGACCCACCCCGCTGACCGGCCGCGCCAGGACGGCTGATCGTACGCGGGGGGGACCGCCTCTCCGCGACCGCCGACCTCGCCGAGCTGGCCGCCGGCTCGGGTGGTGGGCCGGCTCCGCCCCGGTCACCGCCACAGCTGCGACCCGCGTGGTCGGTGCTGACCGAGGAGAACCCGCCGCCGAACGAGGCGGAGGTCAATGCGTACAACACCGTCAGACGGCACTCGGCTCCGGGCACCCCGGCACCGCCAAGGCTCTCCAGGCGCGCTGACGGACACTAGCGGCGGGGGCCGTGGATCTCGCGGTGCAAGCGTTCCATGCGCTGGTCGAGGCGGGCGGCGTCGGCGGCCGCCGCGGAGAGCTCGTCGCGCAGTTCGGGCGGGATGTCGGGGTCGTACTTGTAGTAGATCTTGTGTTCTAGGCTCGCCCAGAAGTCCATCGCTACTGTGCGCAGCTGCACCTCGACCGGGACGGGAACTACGCGGTCGGAGAGGAAGACCGGGATCTCGACGATCAGGTGCAGGCTGCGGTAGCCGTTCTCCTTGGGCTCGGCGATGTAGTCCTTGGTCACCACCAGGTGCACGTCGGGCTGGCGGGTGAGCATCTCGGCGACCGTGTAGACGTCCGAGACGAAGCTGCACACGATGCGGATGCCGGCGATGTCGCGGATCCGGGCCTTCAGGTCCTCGAAGGTGAGCGGGCAGTCGATGCGCCGGGCCTTGGCGGTGATGCTGGCGGGAGTCTTGAGGCGGGGCAGCACGTGCTCGATGGGGTTGCCGCGGCCCTTGTGCGCCAGCTCCTCGGCCAGGATGGTCACCTTCGTGTTCATCTCGGCCAGCCCGAACTTGTAGACCAGGAGAAACTCGGTCATTCCGCCGGCCGGCTCATGGAAGGTGCCGTCGTACACCGTCGTGGCGGTTTCGCCCGAGCCCGGTGCCGCCCAGCGGACTATCCCCTGATCGCCGGGCCGTTCAGTCGTCACGGTCATACGGTAGGCGTTGCGTACCAGGCGCCGCCCGGCGGTCCGCGAAGCTTGCCGTGAACACACGCGTGTATCAGGGACGTGAACGCGTGTGAACTCTTTTAGCGCAGGTCATCGGCCGTTCGGGCTAGACCCTTCGGCAAAAGTAGTCATCCGGTGGTGAACAAGCTCGAGACTCTTGTTCACTCTCACGTTATCCGGTAGAACGTCGTGCAGGTCCGCTCGACGGGCCGTCAGCCGATCGGCTCCAGGAGGACCACCTGATGGATCGCTCTGTGCGCCTAGATAACACAATCTCCCGTCGCGGACTGCTGCAGCTCGGCGGCAGCGTGGCTCTGCTGCTCACCACCGGCGCGTGCGCGGCCGGCAGCAAGTCCGAACCGAAGTCCGGCGCCTCCGCCGGGCCGGCCGCCAGCACGCTGAAGATCGCCGTCTCCAGCTACCTGTCGAGCTGGGACCAGGACTTCGTCGGGTTCGACCTGACCGCGCTGATGCTGTTCAAGAACGTGTACCCGTACATGATCGATTACGGGGTCACGACGGCCGGCGACAGCCAGATCCTCGACACCCAGAACATCTCCCCGACGTTCGCCGAGTCGTTCGAGCCGGACGCCTCGCAGAAGGTCTGGACGCTCAAGCTGCGCAAGGGCGTCAAGTTCGCCAGCGGCAACGAGATGAAGGCCGCCGACGTGAAGTGGTCGAAGGACCGGGCGTTCGCGGCGCAGGCGAACGTCGCCGGCATCTACCGGACGATCGGGCTCACCAAGGCCGAGCAGGTCGTGGTCAAGGACGACTACACGGTCGAGTTCCACCAGGAGTTCCCGAGCGCGCTGACCAAGCAGATCCAGGCCATCTCGCTGTACGTCTTCGACTCGGTCGAGGCCAAGAAGCATGCGACCGACGCCGACCCGTGGGCCAAGGAGTGGTTCGCCAAGAACGCGCCCACCGGCGGCTACTTCAACGTCGCGAAGGCCACCCAGGGCCAGGAGATCGAGCTCAGCGCGAACACCGGCTACCCCGGCCCCGACCCGGCCAAGACCCCGACGATCCGGATCTCGGTGGTCCCGGCCGCCGCCAACCAGCGGCTGCAGCTGCAGGCCGGCGACATCGACATCGCGCTCGGCATCACCGGCCAGGACCTGCAGGACCTGAAGAAGGCCGACGGCATCAAGGTGCTCTCGGCGGCCAGCAACAACCAGGTGGCCATCCAGATGTCGGTGACCACGGCGCCCTTCGACGACGTGAACGTGCGCAAGGCGCTGGCCTACGCGGTGCCTTACGACCAGATCATCAAGAACGTGTACGGCGGGGACGCGCGGCCCACCAAGAGCCTGGTCCCGCTGGACATGCCCGGCTACGCGGAGACGGGCTACCCGTACGCCTACGACCTCGACAAGGCGAAGGCCGCGCTGGCCGCCGCGGGCAAGCCGAGCATCTCGTCCGAGCTGGTCTTCGAGGCCAGCAACGACGAGCAGCAGAAGATCGCGGTGCAGGTGCAGTCGGAGGCCGCGAAGGCCGGCATCACGCTCAAGCTCACCCCGCTCGACCCGGCCACGCTCGGCGAGCGGCGCACCAAGAAGAGCATCCCGCTGCAGATCACCACCGGGCAGCTCTGGGTGAACGACGTGGAGTACATGCTGGCGACCAGCTTCGTGAAGGGCGCCGCGCTGAACTACTCCAACTACACCAACGCGGAGCTCGAGGAGATCTACACGAAGTCGCACACGACCGTGGACGACGCCGGGCGCAAGCAGCTCTGGGCGCGGGTGCAGGAGATCCTCGCCGCCGACGTACCCTGGGCGATCATCTGTCAGCCCAACTTCAATCTTCCCGTACGGGAGAAGGTGTCGGGCTGGGTGCAGCCGATGGACGGCCTGGCCCGCCTCCGGTACCTGAGCGCGACGGCCTGATTCGATGCGGGTACTGCGTTTCGTCGGTCGCCGGCTGCTCCAGCTGATCCCGGTCCTGCTCGGGGTGGTCGTGCTGACCTTTCTGCTGGTGCGGGTACTGCCGGGCGACCCGATCCGCAGCATCCTCGGGCCCAACGCCACCGAGGCCGACGCGGCGGCGGCCCGCGCCCGGTTCGGCCTCGACCAGCCGCTGTGGAAGCAGTTCCTCGACTATCTGCAGGGCCTGGTCACCGGCGACTTCGGCACGTCGATCCAGAGCGGCACCCCGGTGCGCGACGAGATGGCGCTGCGCATCGGGCCCACCTTCGAGCTCGTGGTGATCGCGGTGACGATCGCCGTGCTGCTGGCGATCTGGCTGGGCATCTGGTCGGCGCGCCGGGCCGACCGGGTCGGCGACCACACCGTACGGGTGTTCGCGTTGTTCGGGAACTCGATCCCGGAGTTCTGGCTGGGCCTGGTGCTGATCCTGGTCGGCTACGCGGCGCTGGGCTGGTTCCCGGCGCCGAGCGGCCGGGTCGACCCGGACACCAACCTCACCCCGATCACCGGCGCCGACCTGGTCGACGCGATCATCACGGGCAACGGGCCGGCCGCCGCGTCGGCGGCCGCGCATCTGGTGCTGCCGGTGCTCACGCTGGTCATCGGGGTGCTGGCGCCGCTGCTGCGCAGCGTCCGGGCGTCGGCCCTGGAGGTGCTCCGATCCGAGGCGTACGCGGCGGCGTCCGCGCACGGCCTCCCGGAGCGCACCCTGTTGCGCGGATATCTGCGTCGCGCCGCCCTGGTCCGGCTGCCGTCACTGGCCGCGCTGGTCTTCGGCACGGCGATCGGCTCGACCGTCCTGGTCGAGTACGTCTTCTCCTGGCAGGGCTTCGGCCAGTGGGCGCTGCGCGGCCTGCTCTACCGCGACTACCCGGTCGTGCAGGCGTCGGTGCTGGTCTTCGCGCTCTGCTACGTGCTCGTCTTCCTCATCGCCGACGTGGTCCACGCGATGCTCGACCCGAGAGTGAGGATCTGATGGCCGAGGTCCAGCTCGCCCCGGTGACCATCGGTGGCCGCGACGGCCGCTTCGCCCGGACGCTCATCGTCGTCGGCACGACGATCCTGGTGGTCGCCGCGCTCGCCGCCGTCTTCGCCCCGCTGCTGTCGAAGTGGGGTCCCACCGAGATCGACCCGTCCGGCACGCTGGCCCGCCCCGGCGGCGAGCACCTGCTCGGCACCGACGGCAACGGCATGGACGTGTGGAGCCGGGTGCTGCACGCGGGCCGCATCGACCTCGGCATCGCGGTCTGCGCGGTCGCGCTGGCCGTCGTGGCCGGCACGTTCCTCGGCCTGCTCGCCGGCTACCTGGGCGGCTGGATCGACGACGTGCTGATGCGGATCGTCGACATCTTCCAGGCGTTCCCCACCTTCATCCTGGCGCTCGCGGTCGCGGCGCTGCTGGGCGACGGCTTCGGCAACCTGGTGTTCACGATCGCGCTGGTCAACGCCCCCGCGTACGCGAGATTGGTACGCGCCGAGGTGCGGACGCTACGCGAGAT
The DNA here is from genome assembly GCF_050942195.1 of Actinoplanes sp. CA-142083. Taxonomy (NCBI): domain Bacteria; kingdom Bacillati; phylum Actinomycetota; class Actinomycetes; order Micromonosporales; family Micromonosporaceae; genus Actinoplanes; species Actinoplanes sp. CA-142083. The sequence goes on along the minus strand of NZ_CP192076.1, from coordinate 2,574,984 downwards.
GCCCTACATCGACGCGGCCAAGACCTCCGGCACCTCGACCTTCGGCATCCTCTGGCGGCACCTGCTGCCCAACAGCCTCACCCCGGTCCGGGTGATCGCCCCGCTGAACTGCGGCTGGGCGATGCTCACCCTGGCCGGCCTGTCCTTCCTCGGCCTCGGCATCACGGTGCCGACCGCCGAGTGGGGCTCGATGATCAGCCTCGGCACGTCGGACGTCGTGGCCGGCCGCTGGTGGACCTCGGTGCCGCCCGGCCTGGCCCTGCTCGTCTGCGTCCTCGGCTTCAGCCTGCTCGGCGAGGGCCTGCAGGAACGCGCGGACAGTCGGAGGCGGTGACCATGCTCGACATCTCGGATCTCACGGTGGTGATCCGCCGGCCCGGCCGTCAGGTCGCGGCGCTCAGCAACGTCAGCTTCTCGGTCGCGCCCGGCGAAGTGGTCGGCCTGGTCGGCGAGAGCGGCGGCGGCAAGAGCATGGTCGCGCGGGCGATCGTCGGCATGCTGCCGCCCGGATCGGAGGCTCGCGGCCGCGTCGGGTTCGACGGCGCCGACGTGCTCCGGATGGACGCCGCCGCGCTCGCTTCGCATCGCGGGCGGGGAGCGGCGATCTGCTTCCAGAATCCGCGGGGTGCGCTTTCACCGACGCGTACGGTCGGACGGCAGTTGATCGACAGGTTGGTGACTCACCAGGAGATGGGGGCCGAGCAGGCGGCCACGAGCGCGAAGGACCTCTTCGCCTCGGTGGGCATCCGCAACCCCGGGCAGCGGCTGCAGGCCTACCCGCACGAGCTCTCCGGCGGCATGGCCCAGCGGGTGATGATCTCGCTGGCCACCGGGTGCGCGCCCGGCCTGCTCATCGCCGACGAGCCCACGACCGGCCTGGACGTGACGCTGACCCGCGAGATCCTGCGCCAGTTCCGCCACGCCGCCGACACCGACGGCCGGGGCGTCCTGCTGATCTCGCACGACCTCGCCTCGATCGCCGAGGTCTGCGACCGCGTGGTCGTCCTCTACGCGGGCACGGTCGTCGAGACCGGCCCGGCGGCGAAGGTCCTGCGCGAGCCGGCCCACCCCTACACCCGCGCGCTGCTGCGCTCGGTCCCCGACGTCAGCGGCGGCCGCGTGGTCGCGACGGCCGGCGGCATGCCGCTGCTGAAGGACGCGCCGCACGACTGCCCCTTCGTCCCGCGCTGCGCCCACGCGACGGAGGAATGCCGCACCACCCGCCCACCGACGAAAGAGTTGGCCGCGGGCTGGTCGCTCGCCTGCTTCCACCCGCAGGATGGTGAGCTCGGCGTCATAAATGTCGAGAAATCGGTCACGGCCGCAAGAGAAGCAGCAGACCGGGTTGTGCTTGCCGTTGAGGATGCGCATGTCGTTTACCGCAGCCGGTTCGGGTCTGGTGGGCATCATGCGCTGCGCGGAGTGAGCCTCACGCTCAAGGCCGGCGAGACGCTCGGGGTCGTGGGGGAAAGCGGCTGCGGCAAAAGCACCCTCGCGAAGCTCATCATGGGGCTCGTCGAGCCTTCGCAAGGGTCCGTCGCCGTCGGTGGGAAGGACGTCCAGAAGCTCAGCCGGGCCGAGCGGACCAGGGCGCAGATGGTGTTCCAAGATCCGGTCGGGTCGCTCAGCCCTCGGCGTACGGTCAAAGACTCGATCGCGGAGCCCTTGCGCGCCGCCAAGGTCTCCACGACGCGGCGCGCGGAACGCGTCGAGAAGGCGCTCGGCCGGATGGAGCTCGACCCGGCGATCCTCGACCGCCTGCCGCATGAGCTCTCCGGCGGGCAGGCGCAGCGGATCGGCATCGCGCGGGCGCTGGTCGGCGAGCCCGACCTGATCGTCTTCGACGAGCCCACCAGCGCGCTCGACGTCACCGTGCAGGCGCAGATCCTCGATGTCATCGCCGATGTCGCGGCGGACGCGGGGCACGGCTCGGTCTTCATCTCGCACGACCTCGCCACCGTGCGCGGCTTCGCCGACCGGGTCGTCGTGCTCTATCTCGGCCGCGTCGTCGAGGAAGGGCCGGTCGACGAGGTCTTCGACCATCCCAAGCATCCCTACACGCGGGCGTTGCTGGGCAGCGCGCCCCGGCTCGGCGAGACCCGGACGGCGGACGTCGCGCTGGTCAAGGACCTCGACGAGGCGGACGCGGCGGCCGGATGCGCGCTGGCCGCCCGCTGCCCGTTCGTCACCGACGCCTGCCGCTCCCAGGAGCAGATCCTTCAGCCGTACGGCGAGAGCCGGGCCGCCTGCTGGCGCGTCCCCGAGCTGCCCGCCCTGATCGGAAAGAGCACCTCATGACCGACCGTCCCGTGCGGCTGGCCGTCGACATCGGCGGCACCTTCGTCGACGCCATGGAACTCGACACCCGGACCGGCGAAGTGCGCTTCCGGAAGGCCTCCACCACGCCGGCGCATCCGGCCGAGGGTGTGCTCAACGCGATCGCCGCGCTCGGCACGGACCTGTCCGAAGTGGAGCTGTTCATCCACGGCACCACGCTCGGCCTCAACGCGGTCCTCGAGCGGCGCGGCGGCAACACCGGCATCATCACCAACGAGGGGTTCCGGGACATCTTCCTGATCGGCCGGGGCAACGTGCCCGCCGACCACATGTATGACTTCCGCTACCAGCGCCCGGAAAGCCTTGTGCAGCGCCGCTTCACCGCCGGCGTGACGGGCCGTCTCGACTACAAGGGCCGGGTCATTCAAGATCTAGACCCTTCTTCCGTACGGGCAGCCGCACGTGAACTTGTCGAGGTGCAGGGGGTCACCTCGATCGCGATCTGCTTCCTGCACTCGTTCCTCGACCCCACCCACGAGCGCGAGGCGGCCCGCATCATCCGCGAGGCCTACCCGGAGGTGAGCCTGTCGCTCTCCACCGACATCGTGCGGGAGTACCGGGAGTACGAGCGGACCAGCACCACCGTGTTGGAGGCGTACATCCGGCCGATTTTCGAGCGGTACGTGGACGAGCTGGAGGCGGGGCTGGCCGCGGGCGGGTTCGCCGGGCGGTTCCTCATCATGCGCTCCGGCGGCGGCTCGATGACCGGCGCGGTGGCGAAGACCTCGCCCACGCACACCGTGCTCTCCGGGCCGGCCGGCGGGATCGTGGGCGCCGCCTACCTCGCCGAGGAACTGGGCCGGGACAATCTGCTGACCTTCGACATCGGCGGCACCTCGCTGGACGCCTGCGTCATCGAGAAGGGCGGCGCGGTCGCCGCGTACGAGGCCCAGCTCGAGCATTTTCCGCTGCTGATCCCGACGTACGATATCCGGACCATCGGCGCCGGCGGCGGATCGATCGCCTGGCTGGACCGGGGTTTGCTCAAGGTGGGGCCGCAGAGCGCGGGCGCCGCGCCCGGCCCGGTCTGCTACGGCCGCGGCGGCACCCAGCCGACGGTGACCGACGCGGCGGTGGTGCTCGGATTCGTCGACCCGCAACGGTTCCTGGGTGGCGAGATGGGGCTGGCCGACGAGGCCGCCCGCGACGCGATCCGTTCGCAGCTGGCCGAGCCGCTCGGGCTGAGCGTTCCCGAGGCGGCGGCCGGCATCTTCGACGTGTTGCTGGCCAAGACGGTCGGCGCGGTCCGGCAGATCACCGTCGAACGTGGACACGACCCGCGGGTGTTCTCGCTGCTGGCCTTCGGCGGTGCGGGCCCGCTGCTCGCGCCGCTGCTGGCCCGGGAGATGGGCATCGGCGAGGTGCTCGTGCCGTTCGCGCCGTCCGGCTTCTCGGCCTGGGGCATGCTCTCCGCCGACATCGTCAACGACTTCAGCCGTACGGTGATGACCACGCTCGACGACGCGGACCTGGCGGCGCTGGAGCCGCTGTTCAAGGAGACCGAGGCCGAGGCGGTGGCATCGCTGACCGCGCAAGGCGTTCCGTCGGGTGACGGGGTTCTGGAGCGGCAGTTCGAGCTGCGCTACCTCGGCCAGGAGCACAGCCTCATGGTGACCGTCGGGTCTGTCCTGGACGCGGCGGCCGTGCGTAAGGCTTTCGACGATCTGCACCACGCGCGCTATGGCCACACGATGAGCAATCCGTTGCAGATCCTCAATTTGCGGGTGCGCGGGATCGGCCGCACGTCGCGGCCGGCTCTTCCCACTATTGAATCCGGTGCCGGCGCCATTCCCCGCACTCACCGGGATGCCTACGACTTCGGGACCCGAGCCATCGTTCCCTTCGCTGTCTACGACCGGGAATCGTTGCGCGCGGGCGACACCTTCTCGGGTCCGGCGCTGGTGGACGAGGGCACTTCCACGACGGTGGTGCCGAGCGGGCAGCGCGTGACTGTCGACTCCCACGGCTACCTGGTTGTCACACTGGAGGTCGCGGCATGACCACACTGGACGGTGCTCGTGTCGAGGTGGTGCGCAGCTATCTGCTGTCGGCCGCCGAGGAGATGCGGGCCACGCTGATCCGCACCTCGTTCAACCCGGTCATCTACGAGGTGCACGACTTCGGGCTGTCGGTCTACGACGCGCACATGCGGCCGGTCGCCGAGGCCACCGGGCTCACCGTGTTCCTCGGCGCCAACGACTACTCGCTGCGCAAGGGCGTCGAGTACGTGGGCGTCGAGAATCTGCACCCCGGCGACGTGGTGCTGCTCAACTACCCGTACTGGAACGCGGCCCACGCCTACGACGCGACCCTGTTCGCGCCGGTCTTCGACGAGGACGACCTGATCGGCTTCCTCTGCATCCGGGCGCACTGGATGGACCTGGGCGCCAAGGATCCCGGCTACGTGCTCGACTCCACCGACATGCACCAGGAGGGCCTGATCTTCCCGGGAACCAAGGTGGTCTCGCGCGGGGAGCCGGTCAAGGACATCCACGAGCTCATCCGCTTCAACTCCCGCATGCCCGACGCGGTGCTCGGCGACCTGCACGCGCAGATCGCGGCGCTGCGCACCGGTGAGCGCCGGCTGCTGGAGATCTACGCCAAGTTCGGCCGGGAGACCGTGCTCGCCGCGATCGAGCACATCATCTCCGACGGCGAGGCCCGCACCCGGGCCGCGCTCGCGCAGCTGCCGCAGGGGACGTGGACCGCCGAGGACTACGTCGACGACGACGGCATCACCGACGATCCGGTGCTCATGAAGGTCACCGTGACCATCGCGGACGAGAGGTTCATCGTCGACTTCGCGGGCTCCTCGCCGGCCACCCGCGGGCCGATCAACATGCCGTTCGGCGCGACCGAGGCGATCTGCAAGGTCATCCTCAAGTCGCTGACCTCGCCGAACGAGCCCTCCAACGCCGGCACGGTGGCGCCGCTCGAGGTGCGGGCCGAGCCGGGGACGCTGTTCCACGCCGTCTACCCGCAGCCGACGTTCACGCTGTGGACCGGGATCGTGGCGTTCGAGCTGATCCTCAAGGCGCTCGCCCAGGGCATGCCCGACCGGCTGCCCGCCTCCAGCGGCGGCGACGTGCCCGGCTTCATGATGGTCGGCATCCACCCGGACACCGCCCAGATGTTCGCGGTCAGCAACAACGACCTGGTCGGCTGGGGCGGCACCGCCGACCACGACGGCACCGACGCGGCCACGCACGTCTCGGGGGCGACCGGCCGCGGCACCCCGATCGAGGTGATGGAGGCCCGCACCGGGATGTTCATGGAGCGCGTGGAGATCCGCACCGACTCCGGCGGCCCCGGGCGGTTCCGCGGCGGATGTGGGCTGCAGCGGGACATCAGATTCGTGACGCCGGGCGAGTTCCTGACCGTCATCAAGAAGACCAAGACCCAGCCATGGGCCTTGGACGGCGGATTGCAGCCCGACCCGAACCAGATCGTCGTCTTCCCCGGCACCGACCGTGAGCACCGGGTCAGCACCAAGCGCGTCAATGTCGTGCCCGGCGACCGGATCACCATCCTGACGGCCGGCGGCGGCGGGCATGGCACCCCGGCCGACCGGGATCCGGCGGCCGTCCGGCGGGACGTGGCCGAGGGATACGTCTCGGCCGAGGCGGCCCGCGATGTCTATGGGGTCGACCTCAATGGCTGACGGCGCCACGGTTGAAGTGATCCGGAGTCATCTCGCGTCGGCGGCCGAGGAGATGCGGGCGGCGCTGGTGCGCACCGCGTTCAACCCGGTCATCTACGAGGTGCACGACTTCGGCATCTCCATCTACGACCGGTCGCTGCGGCTGGTGGCCGAGTCGACCGGGCTGTCCCGGTTCCTCGGCGCCAACGACTACTCGATCCGCAAGGGCGTGGAATACGTCGGCGAGCTCTCCCCCGGCGACATCGTGCTGCTCAACTATCCCTACTGGAATGCGGCGCACTCTTACGACGCGACGATGTTCGCCCCGGTGTACGTCGCCGAGGAGCTGGTCGCCTACCTCTGCATCCGGGCCCATTGGATGGACCTTGGGGCCAAGGACCCCGGCTACGTCCTGGATTCCACTGACATGCACCAGGAAGGCCTGATATTTCCGGGCACCAAGGTCTACTCGCGGGGAGAGCCCGTCCACGACATCCACGAGCTGATCCGCTTCAACTCCCGGATGCCGGACGCAGTGCTCGGCGACCTGCATGCCCAGATCGCCGCGCTGCGGACCGGTGAGCGGCGGGTGGCCGAGATCTTTTCCCTCTACGGAGATCGGGTCGATGAGGCAATCGACCGATTTGTCGAGGCAGCGGCATCCTCGGCGGCCGATGCGGTGGCGCGGCTGCCGCAGGGCAGCTGGACGGCCGAGGACTGGCTGGACGACGACGGGGTCAGCGACGAGCCGATCCTGATGCGGGCCACGGTGACCATCGCCGACGGCACGTTCACCGTCGACTTCGCGGGCTCGTCGGACGCCGTACCCGGGCCGGTGAATCTGCCTCTGGGCGCGACCATCGCGACCTGCCGCGTCGCCTTCAAGGCGATCACCACCCCGGAGGAGCAGACCAACGCCGGCCATTTCGCGCCGCTGCGGGTGCTGGCCGAGCCGGGCACGCTGTTCCACGCCGTCTACCCGGCGGCGACGTTCACCCAGTGGACCGGCACGGTCGCGCTCGAGCTGATCTACAAGGCCCTCGCGCAGGGCATGTCCGACCGGCTGCCCGCCTCCAGCGGCGGCGACGTGCCCGGCTTCATGATGGTCGGCACCCACCCCGACACCGGGCAGATGTTCGCGGTCAGCAACAACGACCCGGTCGGCTGGGGCGGCGCGCCCGACCACGACGGCATCGGCCCGGCCAACCACCTCTGCCAGACCCAGGCCCGCAACACGCCGGTCGAGGTGCTCGAGGCGAAGACCGGGATGTTCTTCGAGCGGGTGGAGATCCGCACCGACTCCGGCGGCGCCGGCCGGTTCCGCGGCGGGTGCGGGCTGCGCCGGGACATCCGGTTCGTGACCGACGGCGAATTCCTTTCGGTCATCAAGAAGACGAAGAGCGCGCCGTGGGCGCTCGACGGCGGCCGGCAGCCCGAGCCGAACACCGTCGTCGTCTTCCCCGGCACCGCCCGCGAACGGCGGGTCAGCACCAAGCGCACGCCGGTCCGGGCCGGCGACCGGGTGACGCTGCTGACCGCCGGCGGCGGCGGGCACGGCGACCCGGCCGGGCGGGACCCGGCCGCTGTCCGCCACGACATGGACGAGGGGTACGTCTCCGCGGAGGCGGCCCGGGATGTGTACGGGGTGATCGTATGAGCCAGCTGCTCGCCAACTGCACCGTGCTGGACGCCAGGGTGCTCGACGGGGTGCCGCCGCAGAAGGACGCCGCGGTGTGGGTCACCGGCGACCGGATCGCGGCCGTCGGCCCGTACGCGTCGGTCGCCGCCACGGCCCGCAAAGCGGGACCGGTCGTCGAGCGTGATCTGAACGGCGCGTTCGTGACGCCCGGCCTGGCCAACATGCACACCCATTTCTCGCTGTCGCTGCCCGGCAAGGGCGGCGACCGGGTCAAGGACCTCGGCCCGCACGACCTGGCCCTCTACATGGCCGACGGCGCCCGCCGCACGCTCGAGTGCGGCGTCACCACGGTCCGCAATGTCGCGGAGAAGGATCACGCCGACTTCGCGCTACGCCGGGCCATCACCGCGGGCCGGGTGCCGGGGCCGCGCATGTTCACCGCCGGGCGGGCGCTGGTCTGCACCGGCGGGCACGGCCACGAGAGCGGCGACACCCTCGAGTGCGACGGCCCGGTCGGGTTCCGGCACGGGGTGCGCAGCCAGATCAAGGCCGGCGCCGACCTGATCAAAGTGATGATCTCGGGCGGGATCGCCGGCGAGCACGAGGGCATCGCGACCCCGCAGCTGTTCGCCGACGAGATGGCCGCGGTGATCGAGACCGCGCACGCCTGGGGCCGCAAGGTCACCGCGCACGCCGGGCCGGCCGAGGTGATCGGGGCGGCCGTGGCGCTCGGGCTGGACTGCGTCGAGCACGGCTACCAGCTCACCCCCGCGGTGGCGCGGGCGATGGCTTCGCAAGGGACCGCGCTGGTGCCCACGCTGCTGGTGACGCGCTGCAAGGAGTTCTTCGACGAGCTGGGCGTGCCCGAGTGGATGCAGTGCCGGTCGCTCGGCGCGGGGCCGCGGCACCTGGAGAGCTTCGCGATGGCGGTCGAGGCCGGGGTGGAGATCCTGCTCGGCAGCGACATGCCGCCGTTCTGGTCCTTCGAGGGGACCAACGCGACCGTACGGGAGCTGGAGAACCTCGCTTCCTCGCTGGGCCCGGCGCGGGCGCTGCACGCGGCGACCCGCGGGCCGATCCGCTGGCTCGGCGCCGAGGACGACCTCGGCACGGTCGAGGAGGGCAAGTACGCGGATCTGATCGCGATGTCCGAGGACCCGCTCGAGGACGCCTCGGCGTTCCGCGGGGTGCGCTTCGTGATGAAGGGCGGCGCTGTCGTGAGGGATGGGGAGTCCGAGTGAGCTTCGCTGAGGCCGGGGCGGCCGCCATCGCCGCCGGCATCGACGACATGTACAAGGCGTTCCTGGCCGGGGACCGCGACCGCTTCGACGAGCACCTGCACGCGGACGTCACCACCTGGGAGACCCACCTGCCCGGACCGCTGCGCACCCGCCGGGAGCTGGACGAGTACCGCACGACCAGGGACTCGGCCGGCCGGCGACCCCGCCTAGCGGTGCTGACCGCGACCGAGAAGCGGATCGACGTGTGGGGTTCGTTCGGGGTAGCCCGCTACCTGCTGGTCGCCCGGGAGACCGACACGGGTCCCGAGCAGCACAGCCGGGTGACGGATGTGCTGCGCTGCATCGACGGGCGCTGGCGCATCGTGCACCACCACTCCGAGTTGGTGCGGCCGTGACCCGGCGGCTGATCGCCACGTCGTTCGGCGAGCCTGCTGACGTGCTCCGCGTCGCGGACGTCCCCGATATTGCGGAAATTTCGCCCGGCTTCGTGCGGATCGCGGTCCGCGCCACCGGGTTGAACTTCCTCGACGTGATGCTGTGCCGGGGCGAGTATCCGGTGCGGCCGGACTTCCCGATGACGCCGGGCGTCGAGACGGCCGGGCGGGTCGTCGAGACCGGGCCGGGCGCCGAGCACCTGCTCGGCCGCGAGGTGCTGGCCTGCCCGGCGCTGCCGCACGGCGCGCTCGGCTCGTCGGTCACCATCGACGCCCGCCTGGTGGTCGAGCGGCCGTCGCACGTGGATCCGGTTACCGCTGCGGCGTTGCCGGTCACCTATCAGACGGCGTGGTTCGCGCTCGAGCGTGCTCGGGTCGCGGCCGGTGAGACCGTGCTCGTGCATGCCGGCGCCGGCGGGGTGGGCATCGCGGTCATCCAGCTGGCGGTGGCTCGCGGCGCGCGGGTGGTCGCCACCGCCGGCAGCCCGGCCAAGCTCGACGTCTGCCGGGCTCAGGGCGCCGAGGTCGCGGTCGGCTACGACGACTTCGAGAAGGCTTTCGACAGCGTCGACGTGGCGATCGATCCGGTCGGCGGGGACCTGCTCGGGCGATCGCTGGACTGCCTCGCCTTCGAGGGACGGCTGGTCAGCGTGGGGATGGCCGCCGGGCCACCGCCGCCCGTCGACCCGGGCCGGCTGATCGGCCGCAACACCGACCTGATCGGCGTCTCCTGGGGATCCCGGTATCCGTCGGCCCGGCCGGACGCGGTGCGGCACGCCTACGACGAGCTGTTCCGGATGTGCGCCTCCGGCGAGGTGCGTCCCCCGGTCAGCCGGGTGGTCCCGCTGGACGAAGCGCCCGCCGCGCTCGCCGACCTGGCCACCCGGCGCACCACTGGCAAAGTCGTCGTGCGGCTCGACGACAGCGGCCGCCCCGGCGACATCGGGCGGCCTGACGACTTCGTGTCACTCGATGAGGAGGAGGCATCATGAGCGATCAAGACGGCGACATGGAGATCTATGACCTGCGGGTCTGCGTCGACCGGATCGAAGGGCGGTCGGTCTGCGGCATGGCGGTCGGCGACTACTTCGAGCTGACCGAGAGCGCGCACCTGACCATTCCCGAGGGCAAGCATTTCTGCGTCTACGCGCTCGCCTCGGTGCTGCCGTTCCTCGCCGCCAAGCAGCGGGACCTGCCGGCCGGGGACTGGCTCGCCCAGGACTCCGACTTCATCTGCCCGGACCCCGGCGAGCGTCTCGTCATGCGGGTCTCGCGCACTCAGAAGCGGCGGATGAACTCGTCGGACCTCACCTGATGCGTACGGAAATCGGCCTTGGTCTGCAAAGCGACAAACCGGCGGGCACCTATGCCCGGCTGGCGCGCGCCGCCGAGGAGGCCGGCTTCGATGTGCTGACCGTGTTCGGGGACCTGATGTACCAGCCGCCGATCTTCCCGCTGCTGGAGATGGCGGCCGCCACCAGCCGCGTGCGGCTAGGGCCCGCGTGCCTCAACCCGTACTCGATGGCTCCTTATGAAATCGCCGGCCAGGTCGCCGCGCTTGATCTCGCCTCGCATGGCCGCGCCTATCTCGGCCTCGCCCGGGGCACGTGGCTCGGCGCGGTCGGCCTGCCCCAGCCCCGGCCCATCACCGCGCTGACGGAGGCGGCCGAGGTGGTCCGGCGTCTGCTGCGTGGCGATTCCGACGCGTACGCGGGGAGCATGTTCAGCCTTTCGCCGGGCACCGTGCTGCGCTACCACCGCTATCGCCCCGACCCGCCGCTGCTGATCGGCGCCTGGGGGCCGCAAGGAGCGGCGCTCGCCGGGCGGATCGCCGACGAGATCAAGGTGGGCGGCAGCGCGAACCCCGACATGGTCCCGGTGATCCGCTCGCGCGTCGGCAACGATGAGGTCGGCATCGTGCTGGGCGCCGTCACCGTCGTCGACACCGACGGCGAGGCGGCCCGGGCCAAGGCGCGCACCGAAGTCGCCATGTACCTGGCCGTCGTCGCCGACCTGGACCCGACCGTGACACTGCCGGACGGGCTGGTGGCGGCGGTGTCCCGGCTGGTCGACACGGGCTCGCACGCGGAGGCCGGGCGGCTCATCCCGGATGACGTGCTGGATCGGTTCGCGTTCTCCGGCACGCCCGTGCAGGTTGCTCGGCAGGCTCAGGCTCTCATCGACGCCGGGGTGCAGCGGGTCGAGTTCGGGACGCCGCACGGGCTCACCGACGATCGTGGGGTGGAGTTGCTCGGTTCCGAAGTCTTGCCTCTCTTGGTCAGGAGCTGATCGTGGAAGTGCTGCTGGTGCTCGGGCCTGGTCTCGTGGCCGACCGGGAACTGCTGGTGTCGCTGGCCGAGACCACCGCCAAGGAGCTGGGGGTGGGACTGCGGACGGTGGTCGCGAGCGGGCCGGTCGAGACGGCTGCCGCGGTCGCGGGACATGACGGGCCGGTTGTGGCGTTGCCGGCCGACTCGGCGCTGATCGGCGACGCGCCCGATTCGGTGGTCTGGTATGACCTCACGGTCGCCGACGCGGTCCTCGGGGCGAACCATCTACACGGCCGCGGGGTGTGGGGGCTGGTGTGGGCCGTTCGGCATGCCGTGCATCGGCTGCGGCGGCCGGCCGAGCGGATCGCCTACGGCGATCACCCGGAGCAATGGGCGGAAGAACGAGTCGGCGGGGCGCCATCCACAGTCGGCGTGCTGATTCACGGCGGGTTCTGGCGGTCGATCTGGGCGGCCGACCTGATGGACGCGCTGGCGATCGACCTGGCCGACCGGGGCTGGATCGGCTGGAACCTCGAATACCGCCGGCCGGACCGGCACGGCTGGGCGGCCACCACGGCCGACGTGGCGGCCGGGGTTGCGGCGGCTCGGGAGCGGCATCCGGGTGCGCGGATCGTGCTGTTCGGGCATTCGGCGGGCGGGCAGCTGGCGTTGCGGCTGGCGGCCGACGATCCCGGCATCACGCTTGCGGTTTCGCTCGCCGGGGTGCTCGACCTGGGCGAGGGGCAGCGGCGCTTCCTGGGCGAGGGGGCGATCACGACCGCGCTCGGTGGGGCGCCCGACGAGGTGCCGGAGGTCTATGCGGAGAGCGACCCGATGCGGCGGGAGCTCGCCTCGCCGGTGCTGCTGGTGCAGGGCAGCGGCGACGGTCTCGACCTGGTCGACATCAATCGGCGCTTCGCGGCGGCCTCGGGCGTCCCGCTGCTCGAGCGGCCGGGCGACCACTTCGACGTGATCACCCCGGGCTCGCCGATCTGGGTCGAGACGCTCGCGGAAGTGGAGCGCCGGATTTCACGCTCGTGAACAAGGGTCAGAACAGGCGTGGGGTGACTACCGAGACGACGGTGGTCACGGCGTCGGTGTCGTTGTACATGCTGTGCGGAACCGATGAGCGCAGGTGCACGCTGTCGCCGGGCAGCAGCCGGTGCTCGACGCCGTCGACCTCGTAGAGCAGCTCGCCGGTGATCACGTACGCGAATTCCTCTCCGGCGTGACCGTACGCGGCCTCGCGCTGCCCTCCCGGCGCGATGTGCACCAGCATCGGCTCCAGCACCAGGCCCGCGCCCCGCTCCGACAACATGCGGTAGGTCTGCTGGCCGGACACGTACTGGGTGGCGGCGTTCTCCGCCCGGGTCAGCGTGAAATGGCCGGGCAGCGGCGGCACGACCGGCTCGTGCGGCGCGGCGGGGGTCGCGTCGAAGAAGTCGGACACCGACTGGCCGAGCGCGCCGGCCACGCTGCCCAGGGCGGTCAGCCCGATCGACGAGATGCCCCGCTCGACCTGGGAGAGGAAGCCGATCGACAGGCCCGAGCGCGACGCCAGGCTGCGCAACGTGAGGCCGCGCTGCTTGCGGAACTCGCGGATGCGCGGCCCGACCTGCGCCGAAGGGGTGTCCTCGAGCTGCTCCGTGGCTGGCACACCGACCTCCCGTGGAAATGACCAGTGGTGTTTGATCGTACCTAATTTTCACCAGGCGGTCATGAACCGATCGGCGTGATCGGCTGCCAGGACAGCGGGGTCGACAGGACCATCGTGCTGGAGGGTGTGCCGTGCGCGCCGAGACGGTCGATCACCTCCTCGAACGCCTCGATCGAGGCCGCCGCGACCTTGAGCACGCAGCAGGTGTCGCCGGTGACCCGGCTGATCTCCAGCACCTCGGGCCAGGTCGGCACCTTGTCGTCGCGCAGCACGCAGGTGGGCCCGTAACAGGACATCCGGATCAGCGCGAGCACCTCCCGCCCGGTCTTGGCGAGGTCGACGTGGGCGTGGTAGCCGGTGATCACCCCGGTCTCCTCGAGCCGGCGCACCCGCTCGGCGACCGCGGGCGGCGACAGGTGCACCCGGCGGGACAGCTCGCTGTAGGAGAGGCGCGCGTCGTCCTGCAGTTCGCGCAGCAGAGCCCAGTCCATGGCGTCCATCCGGTCGCACCTTCCGATCGAAAACCGATCTCGCGAATCTAGCCCCCAACCACGGGTAATCGGTGGTCAGCACCGTTAAATCGGCATTCCGGAGGAGGCGCTCGCGGAGAAAGTATGGAGCGCGTGGAATCCGTGGACACTGCGGTCGTACGGCCGACGACGGCTGCGCAACGAGACGAACGGTCGGCCCGTAACCAGGGGCGTCCGACGCTGGAGTTCGGGCAGCGCGTGCCCTACGACTCCTACGTGCACGCCAGCACGTTGCACACGCTTCAGCGCACGCTCAGCGGCGACCCGGGCGAGATGTCGTTCCTGGTCGTCAGCCAGATCATGGAGCTGTATTTCAAGCTCATCCGGCACGAGCTGATCCAGGCTCGCGATCACGTCCGCGCTGATCAGCCGTGGCCCGCGCTGGCGCCGCTGCGCCGCGCCGCGCTGCACCTGGAGGGTCTCAACGCGGCGTGGCAGACGCTGCGCTGGATGACCCCGGGTGACTTCAACCGCTTCCGGGATCTGCTCGGCGAGGGCTCGGGTTTCCAGTCGGCGATGTACCGGCAAGTGGAATTCATGCTCGGCCTGCGCAACCCGGCCCTGATCCGCCCGTTCCGCGGGTCCGCGGCGTTCGACGAGCTCACCGCCGCGATCCAGGAGCCGAGCCTGTGGGACGAGGTGATCGCCCTCCTGGCCCGCAGCGGCCACGACATCGACCCGGAGCTGGTCGGCCGGGACAAGAGCCAGGAGCACGAGCCCGATCCGACGGTCGCCGAGGCGTGGGTGCACATCTACCGCAACGACGGGCCCGACAACCACCTGCGGATGCTCGGCGAGGCGCTGACCGAGGTGGCCGACCGGTTCGGCGACTGGCGCTACCTGCACCTGAAGGCGGTCCAGCGGACCATGGGCGCCAAGACCGGAACCGGCGGCTCGAACGGGGTGGCCTGGCTGCAGCGCAGCATGGGCCGCACCGTCTTCCCCGAGCTGTGGACCGCGCGAACGGACATGTGATGGACCTGGACGAGAAGGACCCCGGCCACCGTCACCTGTTCCACATCCCGCCGGCCGAGGGCGGCGGCTACCCCGAGGTGGCGTACTTCGCCGGCAACTCGCTCGGGCTGCAGCCGAAGGCCACGAGGACGGAGCTGAACGAGGACCTCGGCGAGTGGGCGCGGCTCGGCGTCGAGGGCCACCTGGACGCGGGCCGGCCGTGGCTGCCGTACCACGAGCTGCTGACCGCCCCAGCCGCCCGGCTGGTCGGCGCGCTGCCGTCCGAGGTGGTGGTGATGAACTCGCTCACCGTCAACCTGCACCTGCTGATGGTCTCGTTCTACCGCCCGGCCGGTAAGCGAACGAAGATCGTCATCGAGGACGCCGCCTTCCCCTCCGACAGCTACGCGGTCCGCAGCCAGGCCCGCTTCCACGGCCTGGACCCGGACGAGACGGTCGTCCGGCTGAAGCCCCGCGAGGGCGAGGACACGCTCCGCGTGGACGACGTAGTCAGCCAACTAACCGACGAGGTGGCGCTCGTGCTGCTCGGCGGCGTCAACTACCTCACCGGCGAGCTGATGGACATCCCCAGGATCACCGAGGCCGGCCGGGCAGTCGGCGCGGTAGTCGGCTGGGACCTGGCGCACGCCGCCGGAAATGTCCCATTACAGCTTCACGAGTGGGGCGCCGATTTCGCGGCCTGGTGCTCGTACAAGTACCTGAACTCCGGCCCCGGCGCGCTGGCCGGCGTGTTCGTGCACGAGCGCCACCACGGCAACCCCGAGCTCCACCGCTTCGAGGGCTGGTGGAGCACCGAGCCGTCCACCAGGTTCGAGATGACAGCCACCTCCCGCCCGCCGCGCAGCGCCGACGCCTGGCAGGTCTCGAACCCGCCGATCTTCGCGATGGGCCCGGTCCGCACCTCGCTGCGCATCTTCGACGAGGTCGGCATGGCCGCCCTGCGCGAGCGCAGCCTGCGCCTGACCACCTACCTGCGCGGCTTCCTCGACCAGGTGACAGCCACCCGCCCGCTCTCCGTGATCACCCCGCGCGAGCCGGAGCGGCACGGCTGCCAGCTTTCCGTACGGCTGCACGAGGGCAACGCGGGCGCGCTCACCAAACGGCTGCGCTTCGAGCACGGCGTGATCGCCGACGCCCGCCAGCCGGACGTCGTCCGGTTCGCGCCGGTGCCGCTCTATTCCACCTACGAGGACTGCCGCCGGGCCGCCGACGCCCTCGCCAAGACCGTGGAGGAAAACCGATGAGGGAACACGTCGCGGTGATCGGCGCCGGGCTGACCGGCGGCCTGCTCGCCTGCTATCTGGGCCGCCGCGGCTACCGCGTGGATGTCTACGAGCGCCGTCCGGACCCGCGGCTCACCGGCGCCGAGCGCGGCCGCTCGATCAACCTGGCCCTCTCCGAGCGCGGCATCGACGCCCTGCGCCGCATCGGGCTGGCCGAGGAGGTGCTCGCCGACGCGCTGCCGATGCGCGGGCGGATGGTGCACCCGCTCGGCGCGGAGCCGAACTTCCAGCCGTACAGCATTTCCGGGGACCGGGCGATCAACTCGATCGGCCGGGGCGCGCTCAACGACGCGCTTCTCGACGCGGCGTCGGCGACGCCCGGTGTGACCATCCACTTCGACCATCCGCTCACCGAGCTCGATCCGGAGACCGGGACCCTCGGCTTCGCCGATGGAAGTCAGGCCAAGGCGGACATCGTTCTGGGTGCCGACGGTTCCGGTTCCGCGACACGAGGGCTGCTTCTCGCGTACGCCGGGGACGCTTTCGAAGAGACGGTGAGTTTCCTCGACTACGGCTACAAGGAACTGACCATCCCGGCCCGGGACGGCGGCTTCGCGCTGGACCCGGGAGCG
Source organism: Actinoplanes sp. CA-142083 (assembly GCF_050942195.1). NCBI lineage: Bacteria > Bacillati > Actinomycetota > Actinomycetes > Micromonosporales > Micromonosporaceae > Actinoplanes > Actinoplanes sp. CA-142083. The sequence continues at coordinate 2,558,406 of NZ_CP192076.1, read as the reverse complement.
CTGCACATCTGGCCGCGCGGCACCTCCATGATGATCGCCCTGCCGAACCCGGACGGCTCGTTCACCGGCACCCTGTTCTGGCCCAACGGCGGCGCCGGCAGCTTCGCCTCGCTGGGCAGCCCGGCCGCGGTCGAGCGGCACTTCCGCAAGAACTACCCCGACCTGATGGAGCTGATCCCCGACCTGCCCGGCGACTACCGGCACAATCCGGTCGGCCTGCTCGGCACGGTCAAGTGCGGGCCGTGGCAGATGCTGGGCCGGGTCGCGCTGATCGGCGACGCCGCGCACGCCATCGTCCCGTTCTACGGCCAGGGCGCCAACGCCGCGTTCGAGGACGTCGTCGAGCTCGACCGCTGCCTCGAAGCCACCGGCGACGACTGGTCGGCCGCGCTGCCGCTGTACGAGCAGGGCCGCCGCGAGAACAGCGAGGCGATCGCCGAGATGGCCCTCGCGAACTTCGTGGAGATGCGCGACAAGGTCGCCGACCCGCTGTTCAAGCTGGGCAAGAGCATCGAGCACACCCTGGAGCGACTGCTGCCGGGCGTCTATGTTTCGCGGTACGAGCTGGTCTCGTTCTCCACCACGCCGTACTCGACGGTCCGCCGCCGGGTCCGCCGCCAGCACCAGGTCCTCGCCGGGGTGGCGGCGGCCGCCGGCGTGGTCGCGGCGGCCCTGATCGGAAAGGCGGTGCGCCGATGAAGGTGCTGCGCAACTTCGTGGCCGGCGAGTTCCGGGCGCCGAGCGACACGTTCGCCAAGTTCTCCCCGGTCACCGGCGAGCAGGTCTTCACGGTCACCGAGTCGGACCGCGGCATCGTCGACGAGGCGGTCGCCGCCGCGCGCGACGCGGTGCGCGGACCGTGGGGCCGCACCACCGAGCAGGAGCGCGCGGCGACGCTGCGCCGGATCGCCGACGAGCTCGACAAGCGGTTCGACGAGCTGGTCGAGGCCGAGGTGGCCGACACCGGCAAGACCATCGCGCAGGCCCGCACGCTCGACATCCCGCGCGGCGCCGCGAACTTCCGGTCGTTCGCCGACATCGTGGCCGCCACCGGCACCGAGTCGTTCACGACGGCGACCGCGAGCGGCGGGCGGGCGCTGAACTACGCGGTCCGCAAGCCGATGGGCGTCGTCGCGATCATCGTGCCGTGGAACCTGCCGCTGCTGCTGCTCACCTGGAAGGTCGCGCCCGCGCTGGCGTGCGGCAACGCGGTCGTGGTCAAGCCCAGCGAGGAGACGCCGGCCTCGGCGACCGTGCTGGCCGAGGCGATGGCCGCCGCCGGCGTGCCCGAGGGCGTCTTCAACCTCGTGCACGGGCACGGCCCGGAGGCGGCCGGCGAGTGGCTCACCACCCACCCCGACGTGGACGCGATCACCTTCACCGGCGAGTCGGCCACCGGCTCGGCGATCATGCGCGCCGCCGCCGACGGGGTGAAGGCGGTGTCGTTCGAGCTCGGCGGCAAGAACGCCGGGCTGGTCTTCGCCGACAGCGACCTGGACGCCGCCGTGGCCGGCAGCGTCCGGTCCAGCTTCACCAACGGCGGTCAGGTCTGCCTGTGCACCGAGCGCCTGTACGTGCAGCGGCCGGTCTTCGACGAGTTCGTCTCCCGCCTTGCCGCAGCCGCGAAGGAGCTCACCTACGGCTGGCCGACCGACGAGGGCACCGGCACGATGCCGCTGATCTCGAAGGCGCACCGCGACAAGGTGCTCGGCTACTACGACCTCGCCCGGCAGGAGGGCGCCACCGTGCTGGCCGGCGGCGGCGTGCCGCACCTCGGCGACGCGCGCGACGGCGGCTCCTACATCGAGCCCACGGTGATCACCGGTCTCGGTCAGGACGCCCGCGCCGTACGGGAGGAGATCTTCGGCCCGATCTGCCACGTCGCGCCCTTCGACGACGAGGAGGAGGCCTTCGCGCTCGCCAACGACAGCGCCTACGGCCTCGCGGGAACCGTCTGGACCCGCGACGTCGGCCGGGCCCTGCGCGCCGGGAGCCGCCTCGACGTCGGGCTCGTCTGGGTGAACACCTGGTTCCTGCGAGACCTTCGCACGCCGTTCGGCGGCATGCGAGCCTCGGGGGTGGGCCGCGAGGGCGGTCGCCACTCGCTCGATTTCTACTCGGAGTACACGAATGTCTGCGTGGACATGGCATGACAACTGTCGTTGACGAGCTTCTCGACGCCTACGCGTCGAAGAAGCCGATCGCCCCGGTGCGCGAACGGCTGATCCCGGTCGGCGACATCGACGCCGCCTATGCGGCACAGCGGGCCCAGGTCGAGATCTGGGTGAAGGCGGGACGCCGGCCGGTGGGCGCGAAGATCGGGCTGACCGCGCCCGCCGTGCAGCGCCAGCTGGGCGTCGACCGGCCCGATTTCGGCGTGCTGCTGGCCGACATGGCGGTGCCGGACGGCGCCGAGATCGACCACGGCTCGCTGCTGCAGCCACGGGTCGAGGCGGAGGTGGCGTTCGTGCTCGGCGCCGATCTGCCCGAGCGTCAGGTGACCGTGGCGGACGTCGTGCGAGCCACCGACTTCCTGCTGCCGGCCATCGAGGTGGTCGACTCGCGGATCGCCGGGTGGGACATCACCATCGTGGACACCGTCGCCGACAACGCGTCCAGCGGTCTCTATGTGCTCGGCACGTCGCCGCGGCGGATTTCGGATGTGGACCTGCGGCTGTGCGGCGCGGTGCTGGAGCACGCGGGCGAGCCGGTCTCGGTGGGCGCGGGCGCGGCCTGTCTCGGCAATCCGCTGCACGCGGTGGCCTGGCTGGCCACGACACTGGCCGCCGCCGGAAGCCCGCTGCGGGCCGGCGACGTGGTGCTGTCGGGCGCGCTGGGCCCGATGGTCCCGGCGAAGACGGGCGCGTCCTACGAGGCGCGGATCTCGGGGCTGGGATCGGTGCGGGCGAACTTCTCGACGGGAGAGCAAAGATGACGGTCGGCGTGGCCGTGATCGGGTCGGGCAACATCGGCATCGACCTGATGTTCAAGGTGCTGCGCACCTCCTCGGAGCTGCGGATGGTGGCGATGGCGGGCATCGACCCCGATTCGGACGGGCTGGCCCGTGCGAAGCGGCTCGGCATCGCCACCACCGCTAAAGGCGTCGAAGGGCTGGTCGCGCTGCCGGAGTTCGCGGATGTGGGGATCGTCTTCGACGCCACCTCGGCGGGCGCCCATCGGCACAACGACGAGGTGCTCAAGGCGTACGCGGTGAAGGTTGTCGATCTGACGCCCGCGGCCATCGGGCCCTACGTGGTGCCGCCGGTCAATCTGGCGGCGCACCCGGGCGAGCGCAACGTCAACATGGTGACCTGCGGTGGCCAGGCGACGGTGCCGATCGTCGCGGCCGTCGCCGCGGTGACCCCCGTCGCGTACGCCGAGATCGTCGCCTCCATCGCGTCGAAGTCGGCCGGTCCGGGCACCCGGGCGAACATCGACGAGTTCACCGAGACGACCGCGCGGGCCCTCGAAGTCATCGGCGGCGCGGACAAGGGCAAGGCGATCATCGTGCTGAATCCGGCCGAGCCGCCGCTGCTCATGCGCGACACGGTCTACTGCCTCTGCCCTTCCGTCGCTGATAGAACAGCCATCGCGGCATCGATCACGGCGATGGTCGCTCAGGTCCAGGAATACGTGCCGGGGTATCGCCTCAAGCAGGAGGTGCAGTTCCGGACACTCGACGACGGGCTGCTCGTGTCGGTGTTCCTAGAAGTCTCGGGCGCGGGGCACTACCTGCCGGAGTACGCCGGAAACCTCGACATCATGACGTCGGCGGCCGTGCGGACCGCGGAACGGATGGTGGCGGCATGACCGACTGCACCGGAGTCAGCGAAGCGTTCGTAGGGCCAGAAGGGCACGCCAAAGGAGGCTCTGCATGACCGAGATCTACGTGCAGGACGTGACCCTGCGGGACGGGATGCACGCCATCGGCCACCGGTACACGGTCGAGCAGGTGCGGCAGATCGCCGCGGCCCTGGACGCCGCGGGCGTGGCCGCGATCGAGGTGGCGCACGGCGACGGGCTCGCCGGGTCGAGCATCAACTACGGCCGGGGCGCGGCCGCCGACGCCGAGTGGATCAGCGCGGCCGCCGACGTCATGCGGAACGCCAAGCTGACCACGCTGCTGCTGCCGGGCATCGGGACGATCGCCGACCTGCGGGCGGCCCGCGACCTCGGGGTGACCAGCGTGCGGATCGCGACGCACTGCACCGAGGCGGACATCTCCGCGCAGCACATCGGCTGGGCCCGGGAGAACGGGATGGACGTCTCCGGGTTCCTGATGATGTCGCACATGAGCCCGCCGGCCGAGCTCGCCAAGCAGGCGAAGCTGATGGAGTCGTACGGCGCTCACTGCGTCTACATCACCGACTCCGGCGGGCGGCTCACGATGAACGACGTGGCCGAGCGGGCCGACGCGTACCGGCAGGTCCTCGACGCGGGCACCGAGATCGGGATCCACGCGCACCACAACCTGTCGCTGGGCGTGGCCAACAGCATCGTGGCCGTCGAGCACGGGGTGTACCGGGTGGACGCGTCGCTGGCCGGGATGGGCGCGGGGGCCGGCAACGCGCCGCTGGAGGTCTTCGCGGCGGTGGCCGAGCTGAACGGCTGGAAGCACGGGTGCGACGTGTTCGCGCTGATGGACGCGGCCGACGACATCGTGCGGCCGCTGCAGGACCGGCCGGTGCGGGTGGACCGGGAGACGCTGTCGCTGGGCTACGCGGGCGTGTACTCGTCGTTCCTGCGGCACGCGGAATCCGCCGCGTCGACGTACGGCGTGGACGTGCGCACGATCCTCGTCGAGCTGGGCCGTCGCCGGATGGTGGGCGGCCAGGAGGACATGATCGTGGACGTGGCGCTGGATCTTGTTGGAGAGACGAAGAATGACTGACTACGCCGACGCGCTCGACGACGCGCTCACCGGGGTCAAGGAGCTGCGGTCGGGCTCCTTCGCGACCGATGACCCCTACGCGGTGCAACGGGACGTGGTCGACCGCCGGCTGGCCCGGGGTGAGAAGGCCGTGGGGATCAAGCTCGGGCTGACCAGCCGGGCCAAGATGCAGCAGATGGGCGTCGACGAGGTCATCTGGGGGTGGCTCACCGACGCGATGCGGATCGCCGACGGCGGCTCCCTCGACCTGTCGCAGCGGATCCACCCGAAGGTCGAACCGGAGGTCGCGTTCCTGGTGCGCGGCGGGGAGATCGCGGCCATCGCGCCGGCGATCGAGGTCATCGACTCGCGATGGCTGGACTTCAAGTTCACGCTGCCCGAGGTGATCGCGGACAACACGTCGGCGGCCGGGTTCGTGGTGGGGAACTGGCAGCCGGTTCCGGCCGGCGTCGAGAACCTGGGTGTGCTGCTCGAGATCGACGGGCGCGTGGTGCAGATCGGGTCCACGGCGGCGATTCTGGGCGATCCGCGGCGGGCCTTCGCCGAGGCGGCGCGGCTCTACCCCGGCCGGGCCATCCCGGATGAGTCGATCGTGCTGGCGGGGGCGGCCACCGCGGCCGTGTCCGTCAAGCCCGGCTCCGCCGTACGCGTCGAGGTGGAAAAGCTTGGGACCGCTCAGCTGAAGGTTTCGTCGTGACCGCGCGGGTCGTGGCCGGCAAGGCCACGCCACGCGGGAGGTTTCCGCATGTGAAGGTGGCCGGCGGGTTCGTCTTCGTGAGCGGGACCAGCAGCCGGCGGCCGGACAACACGATCGTCGGCGCTTCCGTCGACGCGCTCGGGACCACTTCGCTCGACATCGCCGCGCAGACCCGGGCGGTTATCGGGAACATTTCAGACATTCTCCGCGAGGTTGGCGCGAGCCTGGAAGATCTGGTCCAGGTCACCACCTATCTCGTCAACATGAATGACTTCGGCGGCTACAACGCGGTATATGGCGAATTTTTCGACGAAAACGGGCCGACGCGAACGACCGTCGCCGTGCATCAGCTGCCCCACCCCCACCTGCTCATCGAGATGCAAGCCGTAGCGATCCTGCGCAAGGAGGCACAGCCATGACCGACCCGATCAACTTCCCCGGCTGGATCGACGAGAACAAGCACCTGCTCAAGCCCCCGGTCGGCAACAAGCAGATGTTCCCGACCGGCGACGACTTCATCGTCATGGTGGTCGGCGGCCCGAACTCGCGCACCGACTTCCACGTCGACCCGTACGAGGAGTTCTTCTACCAGGTCAAGGGCAACATGCACGTCAAGACGATGACGCCCGAGGGTCCGAAGGACGTGCACATCCGCGAGGGCGAGATGTGGGTGCTGCCCGGCAACACGCCGCACTCCCCGCAGCGGCCCGAGACCGGCTCGATCGGCCTGGTAGTCGAGCGGGTCCGCGAGGAGGGCACGCTCGAGAAGTTCCAGTGGTACTGCTTCGACTGCAACGCGCTCGTGCACGAGGTCGAGCTGCAGGTGCGCGACATCGTCGAGGACCTGCCGCCGGTGTTCACCGCGTTCTACGAGGACGAGAAGGCGCGCACCTGCGACAACTGCGGCGCGCTGCATCCGGGCAAGGGCTGATGGAGGTCATCGACGTACACACCCACGTCGTGCCGAAGGGCTGGCCGGACCTTGCCGTGGCGTGCGGCGGGGACGGCTGGCCCTGGCTGAAGGTCGAGACCGAGCGCGAGGCGGTCATCATGATCCGCGATCGCGAGTTCCGCCGGATCGACTCGTCGTGCTGGGATCCGGCCGTCCGCTTCGCGGACATGGCCGACGATGGTGTGTCACGGCAGGTGGTTTCGCCTACGCCGGTCTTTTTCGGTTATGACCGTACGCCTTCGCAGGCCGCTCGTTTGGCGCGGATCTTCAACGACTTGGCACTGGACGTCACGGCCGGCGACTCCCGGCTCATCCCGTTCTGCCAGGTGCCGCTGCAGGACCCGGCGGCCGCCTGTGCGGAGCTGGATCGCTGCCTCGCCGCCGGGCACGTGGGCGTGGAGATCGGCAACCACGTGGGCGACCGCGATCTGGACGACGCCGGGATCGTGGAGTTCCTCCAGCACTGCGCTTCCGTGGGGGCGCCGGTCTTCGTGCACCCGTGGGACATGCCGGAGGGGCCGCGGCTCGACCGGTGGATGGCGCGCTGGCTGACCGGGATGCCGGCCGAGACGCACCTGTCGGCGCTCGCGCTGGTGCTCGGCGGGGTGCTCGACCGGGTGCCCTCGTCGCTGCGGCTCTGCTTCGCGCACGGGGGCGGCAGCTTCCCGTACTGGCTGGGGCGGGCGGACAACGCCTGGGAGCGGCGCGGCGACATCGTACGCGGGAAGTCCACGATGCCGCCGAGCTCCTATGTCGACCGCTTCTACGTCGACTCGGTCGTGTTCAGCGAGCCGGCGCTACGGCTGCTCGTGGACACCATGGGCGAGGACCGGGTCGTGGTGGGCAGCGATTACCCGTACCCGCTGGGCGAGCGGCCGGCGGGCGCGGTGGTGCGGAACGCTACGTTCTTGAGCGAGGCGCAGCGGACCAAACTGCTGAGCACCAACGCCCTGGAGTTCCTCGGTCTATGAAAATCGTGGTTTTGGACGACTACCAGCGGGTGGCGCGCCGGTACGGGTCGTTCGAGTCGCTGGACGCTGAAATCGTGGTGCTGCACGAGCATCTTGACAGGCCGGCCGAGGCCCTGCGTGGCGCCGACGTCGTCGTCGCGATGCGGGAACGCACCCCCTTTTGACGATTTCCCGGATTTGAAGTTGCTGGTCACCACCGGCATGGCCAACGCCTCGATCGACCTGGCGGCGGCCGCACGCGCCGGCGTCACGGTCTGCGGCACCACCGGCTCGGGGGTCAGCACCGCCGAGCTCGCCTGGGCGCTGATCCTCGCCTGCCGCCGCCACGTGGTCACCGAGGACCGGGCCCTGCGCGAAGGCCGCTGGCAGACCACCGTCGGCTTCGACCTGGCCGGCGCCACGCTCGGGGTGCTGGGCCTGGGCCGGCTGGGCAGCAAGGTCGCACGGGTCGGCCAGGCGTTCGACATGCGGGTGATCGCCTGGAGCCAGAACCTCACCGCCGCCCAGGCCACCTCGGCCGGCGCGACGCTGGTGACCAAGGAGGGGCTGCTCGCCGCCGCCGACGTCCTCACCGTCCATCTGAAGCTGAGCGACCGCACCCGCGGCCTGATCGGCGCTCCCGAGCTGGCCGCCATGAAGCCCTCCGCCGTGCTGATCAACACCTCGCGCGGCCCGATCGTCGACGAGGCCGCGCTGGCCACCGCCCTGACCGCCGGCACCATCGCCGGCGCCGGCCTCGACGTGTACGACACCGAGCCGCTCCCGCTGGGCAATCCCCTGCGCGGCGCGCCCAACACGGTCCTGACCCCGCACCTGGGTTACGTCACCGACGCCACCTACCGCGCCTGGTACGAGCAGATCGTCGAGAACATCGCCGCCTGGCAGGCGGGCACCCCACTGCGGGTCCTGACGCCTTCCGCGGGGTGACGTGCGATCCTCTCCCGATGTGGAGAAAGATGTGGCGTGCCGTCGGATCGTGGCCCGGTTTCACGCCGATGGCCCGCAGCCTGGTCGGCGTCGACCGCTGGCTCGGCCGGGTGACCCGCGGCCGCGTCGTGGCCCTGGGCATGGCCCCGTCGCTGATGCTCACCACGACCGGCCGGCGTAGCGGGCTGCCCCGGAGCAACCCGCTGCAGTACGTCCGCGACGGCGAGAGCCTCATCGTCATCGCCTCGAACTGGGGCGGCGAGAAGGACCCCGCCTGGGCCTGGAACCTGCGCGCCAACCCCGCCGCACACGTGACCCTGGGCGGCCGCGAGCTGCCGGTCACCGCCGTCGAGGCCGAGGGCGAGGACCGCCGGCGTCTCTGGAACCTGATCGTCGACCAGTGGCCGGGCTACGAGGCGTACCGCACCCGCGCCTCCCATCGCACGCTGCGGATTTTCCGTCTGTCGCTCAGCAACGCCTCAGACTGAGGGTGATAAAACCCGGACCATGCGCATCGTGTTCGTCGCCGCCCCGCTGCAGGGGCATCTGCTGCCGCTGATCCCGCTGGCCGCGGCCTGCCGCGACGCCGGGCACGACGTGATTCTGGCGTCCGGGGGCTTTCCGTCTGATGTGCGCGGGCTGCGGACCGCCGACATCGGCGGCGGGTTCAGTCTGCCGCGCAGCGCGATCCGAGTTGCCCTGCGGCATCCGCGCGTGGCCCGTGACGAGATGCGCGGCGTTGCCGGGCTCGCGATGGTCGGCGAGCTCTTCGGGCGGGCCAACCTCGCGCTGGTCGAGCCGCTGCAGGCGCTGGCCGAGCGGGAGCAGCCCGACCTGATCGTCTTCGAGTCGCTGGGCGAGGCGGGCGCGATCGTCGGCGGGCGGTTGTGCATCCCGACGGCGTTGCAGGAAAACACGCTCTGGCCCGCTCCCGACCTCTTCCGCGCGGTCACCACCAGCAGCACGCTGGCCAAGCTCGACATCCCCAACCCCGAGCTGACCATCACTGTCATCCCGCCGAGCATGCGCGACGCGCCCGCGCCGGAGGCGATCCCGATGCGGCCGGTGCCGTGGTCGGGCGGCGGCGATATCCCCGACTGGCTGCTCGCGCCGGGCGAGCGGCCCCGGGTTCTGGTCAGCCGCAGCACCCTCGCGGGGCCGAACGACGGCGATCCGGGGCCGGCGGTCATCGCCGCGGCCGGCGCGGTCGACGCCGAGTTCGTGCTGGTGCGGCCGGCCACCACCCGCGGGTTGCCGGCGAACGTGCGCGCTGTCGACCGCGTACCGCTGGATCTTGCTCTGCCCCATGCAGCGGCCTTTGTCCATCACGCCGGGGCCGGAAGCGTCCTCGGCGGCCTGGCCGCCGGCCTGCCTCAGCTGACCACGCCGGGCGCCGGCGACCGCCGCCACAACGCCGAGTTGCTCGCCCGACGCGGCGCGGGGCTGGCGGTCGAAGCCAAGGCCATCACGGCGGCCGACCTCACGCGGCTGCTGACCGACGAGAGCCTGCGCGCCGCGGCGCAGGAGGTGGCGGCCGAGATCGCCGCGATGCCGGCGCCGGCCACTGTGGTTCCCGAGCTCGAAAAGCTCGTAAGCGGCTGACGCGACCGGGCTTTCGTGCAGGATGTACGAAAGCCAGTCGAGTGGAGGGAACCGAGCCGCATGTGCACTGTCGACTCAACCCTGACCCGCCGAGCCGCGCTCTTCGGAGGCGCGGCCGTTGTCGCGTCCGCGGCGATGGCCACGCCCGCCGAGGCGAGCGGGCACGGTCTGCGCGATCTGACCTATCCCCTGGGCCCCGACACCCCGGCCTTCTCGCCCGGCGAGGAGGCGGTCCGCCGCACCGTCACGACCATCGAGGACGACGGCTACTACATGCAGGAATGGCGGATCATCGAGCACATCGGCACCCACGTCGACGCGCCCGCGCACTTCACCGCGGGCGGGCGGGTGTCGACCGAGCTGCGGCCGTCCGAGCTGATCATCCCGGCCGTCGTCATCGACATCGCCGCGCGGGCGGCCCGCAACCCCGACACGGTCGTGACGGTCGACGACCTGCGAGCCTTCGAGCGCCGCCACGGCCGCATCCCCGACGACGCCGCCGTGCTCATGTATTCCGGCTGGGGCGCCAAGGTCGGCGACCCGGACGCGTACCGCGGCACCGACGCCGCCGGCACGCTGCACTTCCCCGGCTTCGGCGTGGACGCCTGCGAATGGCTGCTGAGCAAGCGCCGCATCCGCAGCCTCGGCGTCGACACGCTCAGCATCGACCCGGGCATCTCCGAGGAGTTCGAGACGCATCTGGCCCTCACCGGCGCCGACCGCTACGGCCTGGAAAATCTGGCCAACCTCGACCGCATCCCCCGGGAAGGCGCCACGATCATCGTCGGCCTGATCCCGTACGAGGGCGGCTCCGGCGGACAGGCACGCGTGTTCGCCAAGTGGTGACAACAATGCGGGCCCGGCCGATCGGCCGGGCCCGCTTTCACCAGAACCTCAGGCGAGGTCGTAGCGGTCGAGCTCCATGACCTTCGTCCAGGCGGCGACGAAGTCGTTCACGAACTTCTCGTGGGCGTCCTCGCTCGCGTACACCTCGGCGACGGCCCGCAGCTGCGAGTTCGAGCCGAAGATGAGGTCGACCACCGAGGCGGTCCACTTCACCTCGTCGGTGGCCACGTCGCGGATCTCGTACACGTACTCCTCGGACTCCGACGCCTTCCACCGGGTGCCCGGGGAGAGCAGGTTCGCGAAGAAGTCGTTGGTCAGCACGCCCGGCTTGTCGGTGAGCACGCCGTGCCGGGTGCCGCCGTTGCCGAGGGCCCGCAGGCCGCCGACGAGCACGGTCATCTCGGGCGCGGTCAGGTTCAGCATGTACGCGCGGTCGACGAGCAGGACCTCGGGCTGCTGCTTCTCGCCGGCGCGCAGGTAGTTGCGGAAGCCGTCGGCCCGCGGCTCGAGCACCGCGAACGACTCGACGTCGGTCTGCTCCTGGGTGGCGTCCGTGCGGCCCGGGCGGAACGGCACGGTCACCTTGACGCCCGCGTCGCCCGCGGCCTTCTCCACCGCGGCCGAGCCGGCCAGCACGATCAGGTCGGCCAGCGAGATCTGCGCGCCGCCGGCGGCGTTGAACTCGCGCTGGATGCCCTCCAGGGCCGCCACCACGGAAGCAACCGGCTGGTTGACCTCCCAGCTGCGCTGCGGCTCGAGGCGGATCCGGGCGCCGTTCGCCCCGCCGCGCTTGTCGGTGGAGCGGAAGCTGGCGGCCGACGCCCACGCGGCCGAGACCAGCTCGGACACGGAAAGGCCGGACTCCAGCACCTTGGCCTTGAGCGAGGCCACGTCGAGCTCGCTGACCAGCGCGCCCTCGGCGGCCGGGACCGGGTCCTGCCACAGCTGCGGCTCGGCGATCCAGGGGCCGAGGAAGCGGCTGACCGGGCCCATGTCGCGGTGCAGCAGCTTGTACCAGGCCTTGGCGAACGCGAGCGCGAACTCGTCGGGGTTCTCCAGGAACCGGCGCGAGATCGGCCCGTACGTGGGGTCGAAACGCAGCGACAGGTCGGTGGTGAGCATCGTGGGGACGTGCTTCTTCGCCGGGTCGTACGCGTCCGGGATGATCGCCTCGGCGTCCTTGGCGACGTACTGCTTGGCGCCGCCGGGGCCGGTGGTGAGCTCCCACTCGTACCCGAAGAGGATCTCGAAGAAGCGGTTGCTCCACTGCGTCGGCTTGTCGGTCCAGGTGACCTCGAGGCCGCTGGTGATCGTGTCGGCGCCCTTGCCGGAGGCGTGGCTGCTGAGCCAGCCGAGGCCCTGCGCCGAAAGCTCCGCGCCCTCGGGCTCGGGGCCGACGTGGTTGTCGGCGATGCCGGCGCCGTGCGCCTTGCCGAAGGTGTGGCCGCCGGCGATGAGCGCGACGGTCTCCTCGTCGTTCATCGCCATCCGGCCGAAGGTCTCCCGGATGAAGTGGGCGGCGGCCAGGAAGTCGGCGCTGCCCTTCGGGCCCTCGGGGTTGACGTAGATGAGGCCCATCTCGGTCGCGCCGACGCCCTCGCTCATCGTCTTCTCCGAGGCGTAGCGCTCGTCGCCGAGCCAGGCGTCCTCGGGACCCCAGAAGATCTCCTCGGGCTCCCAGGTGTCGACGCGGCCGAAGCCGAAGCCGAAGGTCTTGAAGCCCATCGACTCCAGGGCCACGTTGCCGGCGAGCACCAGCAGGTCGGCCCAGGAGATCTTCTGGCCGTACTTCTGCTTGACCGGCCAGAGCAGGCGGCGGGCCTTGTCGAGGTTGGCGTTGTCGGGCCAGCTGTTGAGCGGGGCGAACCGCTGGCCGCCGTCGCCGGCGCCGCCGCGGCCGTCGTGGATGCGGTACGTGCCCGCGGCGTGCCAGCTCAGGCGGATCATCAGACCGCCGTAGTGGCCGAAGTCGGCCGGCCACCACTCCTGCGAGGTGGTGAGGACCTGGACGATGTCCTGCTTGAGGGCGTCGACGTCGAGCTTGGCGAACTCGTTGGCGTAGTCGAAGTCGCCGGCCAGCGGGTTGCTCTTGGACGAGTGGGCGTGCAGCACCGACAGGTCGAGCTGGTTGGGCCACCAGTCCTTGTTCGTCCGCGGGCGTCCACCGGTGTGCGGGCGCGGCGAGTCGATCGCGGGGTTCTCGCTCTCGCTGCCGGTTGCGGTCACCGAGTCGTGCGCGACCGGGCAGCCAGAGGCCTTCGGGTCCTGGGTGTCGCTCATCAGATTCCTTCCGAACAGTCGGGGCAGGTGCCCCAATACACGACTTCCGCCTCGTCGATCACGAAGCCGTGATCGTCCGAGGCGGTGAGACAGGGGGCATGGCCGGCGGCGCACTCGACGTCGGCGATCGCGCCACAGGAGCGGCAGACGACGTGGTGGTGGTTGTCACCCACCCGGGCCTCGTAGCGGGCGGTCGCGCCGGCGGGCTGGATGCGCCGGATCAGGCCGGCGTCGGTGAGCGCTCGCAGCACATCGTAGATCGCCTGGTGGGAGACCGTGGGGTGATCGGCGCGCACCAGCTCGATCACCGTGTCGGTGTCGACGTGCCGGTGGTCGCGCAGCGCGGCGAGCACCGCCAGACGCGGACGGGTCACGCGCAACGAGACCGACCGCAGCTGCGCTGCCGGGTCGGATGTCACCGGACCAACGTAGGACCTAATCTGGAATAAATCAAGAATAGGAATCAGGGCTGGATAGGGGGTCAGGGCAAGAACAGTGTCCAGCTCTCCTCGGTGACGAAGCCCATCCGCTGGTACAACGGCAGGCCGGACGCGGAGGAATGCAGGAACGGCAGCGAGCTCCGCGTGCCGAGCCCGTGCTTGCGCGCGGTCAGCTCCACCTCGGCCGGGACCTCGTTGCCGCGGATCTGAATGCTCCACGCCACGAGACGGCGCGGGCCCAGGACAGAACGGCGGCATCGATCGGATTCGCATCACTGTTCACGGGTCCGGACCCTATGCCCGTTTCGTCAAGCGCGCTCGTACGGGATCTTCTCGCCCGCGTGTCTAGCCTGGAGAAGAGCGATGCAGGAGACAGAACTCGTTGCCCTCCGGGTCGGCCAGCACGGTGAAGCCCTCGTCGCCCTTCTGCCCCACGTCGGCCCGCACCGCGCCCAGCGACAGCAGCCGGACCATCTCGCCCTCGACGTCGCCGTCGATCGCCACCAGGTCGGGGTGGTCGCGGTTCTTGCCGGCCTTGGCCGCGCCGGTGGGTTGCAGCCAGACGCTGAGCCCGCCGCCCGGCGGCCACAGGTGGGCGTCGCCGTCGGTGCCGAAGTCGACGCGGTAGCCCAGCACCGCCGACCAGAACTCCGCCATGCGCGCCACGTCGTGCACGTCCAGCGTCCACTGCGCGAACCTGCTCGTCATGCCGGCCGCGTACCCTTCGCGCCGTGTTTCAACCCGGTGGCACAATCCGATCATGGGTGTCATCGACGATCGCATCGCGGAGCTCGGCCTGATCCTTCCCGCGCCGGTGAGCGCACCCGGCGGCGTGCGGCTGCCGTTCCAGCAGGTGCGGGTGGTGGGCACGACCGCCTATGTCGCGGGCCACGGCCCGCTCGCGCCGGACGGCACTCTCGCGGAGCCGAGGGGCAAGGTGGGCGCCGAGGTCACGATCGATGACGCGTACGGGTCGGCCAGGCTCACCGGCCTGGCGATGCTGTCGAGCCTGTCCCGCGCTCTCGGCGACCTGGACCGGATCGCCGCGTGGGGCCGGGTCTTCGGCATGGTCAACGTGGCGCCGGGCTTCGACCGCATGCCCGAGGTCATCAACGGCTTCTCCGACCTGATCCTCGAGGTGTTCGGCCACGAGGTCGGCGCGCACGCCCGCAGCGCGGTGGGCCAGGCGTCGCTCCCGTTCGGCATCCCGGTCGAGATCGAGGCGGAAGTTCATTTGAATCCCAGGTAACAAGCAGGTAACAAACCGACCGGGTGGTCGAAAATAGAGGTAGACCGGGATCGATGTCCTAGCGGCACGGGGGATCGAGACAGGGAGTCCTCATGGCCCACCTCATCAGCCGTCGCTCGGTTCTCGCCACCGGCGCGGGAGCGGCCGCCGGCCTCGCCCTCCCGGGCGCTTTTCTGCAGACCGCCGCGCAAGCCCACAGCCGCCTCAATTTCACGCTCAACGCCGTCACGCTCGACGGCGGCGAGCAGGTCGTCGCCGTCACCCTCGACGCCGGCCGGCTCGGGCCGATCGACCCGGCCTCGCTGACCACCGGCACGTTCAGCGTGCACGCCAAGGCCACCAGCCCGATCCCGCTCGCGCCGGGCGACCAGATCTTCAGCGAGTACGACCTCGACCGCGCGGTGACCGCGGCCCGCCTCGACCGGCGCGGGAACATCGTGCTCGAGCTGGACTATGCCGAGGGGCAGGTGGGCGGCGGCACGCTCGGGTACATCGCGAGCAAAGGCCGCAACGTCCGGCTCGATCTGACGTACACGATCACGCAGAACGCGCCGCTGACCCGGCGCCACGGCGGGCCGATCACGATCGAGCGGTTCGTGCAGGGCCGGCTGTCCAATCCGGAGGTCGACGCGTACAGCTACCACGTCTCCGGCTCGGGCATGAAGTATCGGCTCTACTCCCCCGGCCACCACCGGGGACGCGCGCTCGTCGTCTGGCTGCACGGCGGCGGCGAGGGCGCTTCCCTGCCGGACAACTACTACGACAACGAGACCACCCTGCGGGCGAACCGCGGGGCGCTCGGCTTCTCGACGCGGGAAGCGCAACGGATCTTCGACGGCGCCTATGTGGTCGCGCCGCAGAGCACGTCGTTCTGGCTCGAGGACGGCGACCGTTTCGCCCCGCAAATTCTGGAGATCATCCGCGAAGTCGTACGGAAAAACGCCGTTGATCCTCGAAAGATCCATGTGGTCGGCTGTTCCAACGGCGGCTATATGAGCATGAAAATGACGACCGTCTACCGTGACCTTTTCGCGTCGTCCGTGCCGATCTGTGGCGTGGTCGAGGCGCTGACGGAGGGCGCGCCGCCGCAGCTGCCCGACCCCGAGCTGGCGGCGATCCGCACCCCCACCTGGCTGGTCGCCTCGCTCGACGACGACACCGTGGACCCCGAGGCCAACACGATCCACGCGCACGACGTGATCCCGGGCGCGCGGATGACCCTGTACGACCACGTCATCTGGAACGGCCATCAGTTCCCGGGCCACTGGTCGTGGATCTACGTTGCCCGCAATGACCCGAGTATCCGCGGAAAACACATTTGGCAATGGATGGCCGGGCAGCGCAATGACGAGTGAAAGACGTGCGACATAGGAAATCCACAAGAAACGTCTGCTGTTTAGCGTGCCCGGCTGTGACAGCTCGAATATTCGGGGTGATCGCCGCGATCGCGGTCCCCCTCGCGCTGGCCGTCCCCTCGACGGCCGCGGCGACCACCCCGGCGACAACAACGGCCCTGCCCGACCCCACGGCGCGCGGACCATACGGACACCAGGTCATCGAGGAGGCCAAGTTCGGCCTCGCCACCATCCAGGAACCCAACTCCGACGGCGCCGCGCCCACGCCCGGCACCTCGCAGGCGGCCGAGCAGGTCGAGATCCGCGGCCAGCTGTACATGCCGGACTATTCGCTGCGCACCAAGCCCTCCCCCTTGATCGTGCTGGTGCACGGCAACCACGGCTCGTGCGACTCCGGCCAGGACTCGGCGACCGCGTCCTGCGCGCAGTTCAAGCACAACGAGGACGGGTACGCCTACCTCGCGGAGAACCTCGCGACCTGGGGCTATACCACGTTCTCCATCTCGCAGGACCAGCTGATGATGCGCCAGGACAACAACAAGGGGAAGGGCATGCACAACCGGCGCATGCTCATCGCCGCCACCCTGGACGCGATCAGCGCGGCGAGCAGGGCCAAGGGCCTGCCGATCGACGCGCACACCACGATCGGCACCACGCTCTCGGGCCGCCTCGACATGACCCGTATCGGCCTGATGGGGCACTCCCGCGGCGGCGACGCGGTATCGAACTTCCTGGACTACAACCGGATCCGCACCGACGGGCCGCGTTACCCGATCAGCGGCGTCATCTCGCTGGCACCGGTGGATTACGAGCGCAAGGCGCCGTACGGGATGCCGTACATGACGATCCTGCCCATGTGTGACGGCGACGTCTCCAATCTGCAGGGCGCCCGCCTGTTCGAGCGCAGCCAGTACGTCAACCCGGACGATCCGTTCCCGCGGATCCAGGTCGAGCACCTCGGCGCCATCCACAACTGGTACAACACCGTCTGGTACGCCGACGGCGGCGCGGACGGCCAGGCCAACAACGACGCGGCCTGCGGCAACTCGGCGCCGTTCGCGACCACCAACATCCACCCGCACAACCTGCGGCTCTCCGGCGCGGCCAGCTACACCGACCCGGCCCGGAACTACGCCATCGACAACTCCGACCCGCTGAACCCCGCGGTCAACACGAAGATCTCGGGTGACGCCGAGCGGATGGGCGACCAGGAGAAGCTGGGCCTGGCCACGATGGCCGCGTTCTTCCGGCGGTACATCGGCGGCGAGGGCGCGTTCGACCCGTACATGACCGGCGAGCTGTCGAACACCCCGTCCGGCCTTCAGGTGCCGGCGTCAGCCTGCCCGACGAGCGACTCGGGCAAGGCGATCCCGTGCAACGAGCGGGTCAACACCACCTACTTCGCGGCGCCGCAGGAACGGGTCGACGTGATCCGGCCCGAGGTGGAGAACCCGCTGACCCTGAACTCTCTGGGCGGCACGCTGAGCGGGAACGGCTTCGCCACCTACGACTGGTGCAACCCGGAGCCGATGGACTTCGCGCCGGCGCAGCTCGGCAAGACCGGCCTGCCCACCGCCATGAAGCAGTGCCCGCTGCCGGCGGCCACCGCGCTCGGCGGCCAGAACGGCACCCGCGAGAACAGCCCGATCAACCACTCGTACGGCCGCCAGCTCACCCTGGCCTGGGACCAGAGCTCGCCCGCGACGCTCACCGCCCAGATCCCGGCCGCGTCGCAGAACGTCAGCGGTCTCGAGGCCCTCGCGCTGGACGCCGCGGTCAACTTCTTCGACACCCGCAACCCGGGCGCCGACAACCGGGGCGACAACACCCGGGACGCCGCCACCGGGAGCTGGCCCAACGAGAAACCCACCTCGTACGACCCGGCGTCGACCACGCAGCGCTTCCAGATCGTGCTGACCGACCTCGACGGGCACAGCGCCTCGGTCGACGCCGGCGACCCGCGCTGGGGCAACGCGCTGCACATGTCGACCGGCACCAACACGCCGAACACGCACATCGTGCTGGACCAGATCCGGGTGCCGCTCAAAGCTTTCGCCGGTGTCGATCTCTCGGCCCTCGAGAAGCTCGAGCTGCGCTTCACCGACTCGGGATCGATCCAGCTGGCCGACGTGCGGTTCCAGGAGGCTCTGGCTCGGGGCGCGCAAATCCTCTCCGACGGGACGAACAAGGCAAACGGCGCCGGCTACGGCCGCTACGCGCTCGGAGGTCCGATCCCGGCCTCCTACCTCGCTTCCTACGACAACAGGCCCGGCAACGTGAAGCTGGCCGACAGCGGCACCCGCTGGACCGTCGACGACGACAAGCAGCAGTGCCCGAACGCGCAGTTCACCTCGATCCAGTCCGCCGTCGACCATGCGTCGCCGTGGGACACCATCGTTGTCTGCGCCGGCACCTACCAGGAGTCCTCGACTCCGGTGAACGCCAACGCCAACCCCGTGATGACCGGCGCGCGGAACGGCCTCACCATCACCAAGTCACTCAAGATCAAGGGCGCGGGCGCCGACAAGGTGACCATCGAGCCCGACCAGTCGCTGGCGACCCTGGCCGGCACCGAGCCGTACCTGCGCGACGGCGGCGGCAACGTCATCACCGTGTCGAGGCAGTCGCTCGGCTCCACGGATACCAACGAGATGTTCGTCGACATCTCCGGCGTGACGGTCACCTCCGGGAACACCTGGGCCGAGGCCGGCATCGCCTACTTCGGCGCCGCCGGCCGCATCTCCGACAGCGTCGTCGGCCCGATGAAGGTGGCCACCACCGACGAGGAGAAGGCCGCGCACCCGCACGGCTGGGGCGTCATCAAGACCGGCATGGTGCAGGGCACTGGTTCCGGCACGGTCGAGAGCGAGCTCACCGTCGCCGACAGCGTGGTCACCGGCTACCAGTCCGGCGGCATCCTCTTCGACGGCGCCCGCGGCAAGGACGGCGCGGCCGACAACCTCGTCCGCACCGGCATCCGCAACCACGGCTACGTCTTCGGGACGGTCGTGACGGGCGGTGGCGCCGGCATCCGGTACACGAGCGGGGTGGACGGTTTCGTCGACGACAGCCGCATCACCGGCGGCTTCGCCCTTACCGACGCCGGCACGGTCACGGCTTCCGGGGACATCATCACCGGCAACGGTTACGCGGCCTCCAACGACGGCGACACACCCTTCGTCATCACGCGGAGCTACTTCGGCGGCAAGCCGGTCGTCTCGGGGTCGGTGGTCATCGCCAAGCCGCTCTCGTCGCCGCCGCGCTCGGTCCCGACCAGCTTCGGCCGCGTCGCCGACCACTCCCCCACGGCTACGCTGGCCGACCCCGGTCGCGGCACGGTTTTCCAGGTCGGCACGGCGGTCACCCCGCTGGTCACCGCCACCGACGACTTCGCGGTGAAGTCCGCCTCGCTGCTCGTCGACGGCGTCAAGGTGGGCACCACGTCCACCTCGCCGTACCAGTTCAGCTGGACACCGACCGCCGCCGGCAGGGTGGTGCTCCAGGCCCTCGTCGCCGACTCGTCCGGCCACACGCGCCTCTCCGCACCGGTCACCTACACCGTCGCCGCACCCCCCACCGTGAAGATCAACAAGATCCAGACCAACCCCTTCACGGGTACGGCTACCGTCAGCGTCACGGTCAACAGCTCCGGAACCGTCACCCTCACCGGCGACAAAGTCGAAACCGTCACGTCCAAGGTGAACCACGCCGGAACCGCAACGCTCGGCGTGTCGGTGACGCCCGCCTACCGCCAGGCCCTGATCAGGGCAGGCAGGCTCGACGTCACGGCAAATGTCACGTTCACCAACGCGGCCGGCCAGACCGCGAGCCAGCCCATCACGGTGACGCTCGTCAAGAGGTAGCTGGTCGTTGGGCCCTCCCGTTTCCTGAAAGCGGGAGGGCCTGTGGACGGCGGCGCGAAAGTGTCATACCGCGGTGCTTGAATCAGCCCCACCCAGTTACGGGTGGGGTTCAGTAGCAGTCGAGCGCCGCGGCAAGCTGCGCCGAGAGCAGGTCGCGGTCGGGTGCCGCGGCGAGCCGCGCCTAGAGCGGGTCGCGGTCGAGCGTCGCGGCCAGCCGCGCCGAGAGCTGGTCGCCGTCGCCGCCGCCGGCGGACTCGTAGAAGCCTCGCGCGATCGCCAGATCGGCCCGGCACTCGTCGAGGCGGCCCAGTTCATACAGCACCTGGGCGCGGTGGGTGCGCGCGAAGGCGGCCCCGCGCAACTCGCCCACAGTCCCCGCCGTGACGGCCGCCCGGTCCAAGGTGTCCAGCGCTTCGTGAGGAGCGCCGTCCTGCTGCTGTGCCCGGCCGAGGTTGACCAGATGCAGCGCCTCGGCCGCGGCGAACCCCAGCCGGTGCGCGGCGTCCGCGGCCCGCGTCAGATGGGCGACTGCGTCCGCGTATCGAAGCTCGACCTGCGCCAGACCGCCAAGCAACGCCTCGGCGTGGCTCAGGACCCACGCATCGCCCAGCGGAGTGAGGATCCGCAACGCCGCGTCGCAGGCTTTCCGTGCCGCCACGGTGTCGCCCAGCCCGGTCTGCGCCCACGCTTCGAGAAGGCGCGCCGCCCCTTCCTCCCACCCGCCGACTTCGGCCACGGCACCCTCCCGGCCACCGGCCGCGGCACCCTCGCCACCACCGAGCGCGGCGCCCTCCCGGTGCCGGGTGCCGAGGAAATCGCCGAGTGCCTTCAAGGCGGCGGCCGGCTGGCCCTGCTGGCTGTGCAGGAAGGCGAGAAACAGCAGCGTGCGCGGGAGCGGCGCGATCTCCCGGGCGGTTCGCACGTCGGCGAAGGCGCGGTCGAGGTCGCCGCCGGACGCCTCGAACCACGCGGCGAACAGCAACGCGTCGACCCGCTCGGCCTCGGGCGCGTCCGAGCCGGCCGCGGCCAGGATGTCGCGGCTTCGCCGGGCGGCTTCGGCGCCTGCGCCCAGGAAGATCCAGGCCCAGCCGAAGCCGTTGACGATCCGGAGGGCCAGCATCGGGTTGTTGGCCTTCGCCCAGGCGAGCGCGGCGTCGATGTCGGCCCGCTCGGCGCGAACGAAAGCCAGATGCCGCGCCTGCTCCCCGCCACGCAGGCCCTCGGCCGCCAGCAACGCCGCCTCGCCGAACCAGTCCGCGTGCGCACGCGAAGCGACCTCGGCCGATTGCGACCGCTCGCGGGCGTAAGCGCGCACGCTGTCGAGCAGCCGGTAACGCACCCCGTCGCCGGTCACTCCGGCGATGGCCAGCGAACGGTCCACCAGCCGGTCGAGCACGTCAAGCGCCGCCGCGGACGGCACGTCCAGTGCGCCCATCACGCGCTCGGCGGCCTCCAGCGAGGCGCCGCCCACGAAGGTGGCCAGCGCCCACAGTCCACGCTGGTCGTCCGGGAACAGCAGGTCGTAGCTCCAACCGATGGCCGCCCGCAGCGTGCGCCGCCGGGCGGGCCGGCGGCTGTTCGGATCGTTGAGCAGCGTGAATCGGTCGCCCAGGCGCCGGGCGATCTCGGGGACCGGCAACGCTTTCGCCCGCGCCGCGGCCAGCTCGATCGCCAGCGGCAGACCGTCCAGTTGGCGCACCACCCCAGCGACGTCCTCATCCGGCCCGATGCGGCGGTGGCGCCCGGCCCGTTCCCGGAACAAAGTCGCGGCCGCGTCCGGCGGCAACGGCTCCAAGGCTTGGACGATCTCTCCATCGATTCCCAGCGGCACCTGACTTGTTGCCAGAAGCCGGACGCCGGGCGCGGCCCCCAGAATGCGGGCGATGACCGGGGCGAGGGATTCCACCAGGTGCTCGCAGTTGTCCAGCAACAGCAACGTGTGCAGCCCCCGCAGCCGCTCGACGACCATCGGCTCGGTCGCCTCCGCGATCGAGAAAGCCTCTCCGACAGCCCGCCACAGCTCACCAACACCGGTCTCCGACGAGCCAACCGACTCGAGTCGCACGAGCCAGCCGCCGCGCTCGGTGGCCACGGACAACGCAAGCCGCGTCTTGCCCACCCCGGCAGGCCCGACCACCGTCACCAAACGCTCGTCAGCCACCAGGTCGCTTATCACCGACAAATCCGCATCCCGGCCGATCAGCGACGCTGCCAGCGGCGGCAGGTTCCCCGGCGCCAGCGCGGCATCCTGCACCAGAATCAGGCGCTCGAGATCCCGCAGCGCCGACCCCGGATCCACCCCGAGCTCCTCCGCGAGCAGCGCCCGCGCCCGCCGATAAGCCGCCAGCGCATCCCCTTGACGCCCATCCCGGTACAACGCCGTGATCAGCAGCCGCCACAGCTCCTCGCGCAGCGGATGCTCTGCCACGAGCGTCTCCAACTCGCCGACCAGCGCGCCCGCCTCCCCGGCATCCAGCCGCGCCGCGACATGCCGCTCGGCCAGCCGCAGCCGAGCCTCGCCCAGCCGCGCCCGCCAAGGCCCGAGCCATTCACCATCGCCGGCGTCCGGCAGAATCTCCGGGCTGGTGAAAAGCGATAGCCCCGCGTCACCTCGCAGAACCTCCAGCGCGTCGACCGCCCGCGGGTCGACGTGCAGCGTGTAGCCGTTCGCGTCGCCGCTGACCAGATCCGGATCGCCCAGCACCCGCCGCAGCTTCGACACCTTGGCCTGCAAAGCGTTCGGCGTGGCGTCCCCGCCCCACAGGTCCTCGATCAGCCGCGAGGCCCGCACCGGCCGCCCCGCCTCCAGCGCGAGCCGGATCAGCACCTCGGTCGTCTTGCCGCCCGGCAGCGTCAGCGGCACCCCGTCGCGGGTCAGCGCGACCGGCCCCAGCACCGCCACCACCAGCACTGACGCAGCTTAAGTCGGCAGCGTCAGCCGCGCGTCAGCCGTTGCGGCGAGAGTGCCTCCATGACCGACGTCCACGACATGGTCGAGACCGCGTTGAGGCTGCTCACGCGCGCACAGGCCGCCGCGGTCACCACCCGCGACCGGCAGACCGTAGCGATCGCCTGCGCATACCTGGCCGGCGACCTCGACCGGGTCGACGTGCTCGCCCGGGAGCACTTGGCCGACCACCCCGACAACAACCTCGTAGCCCGCCTGTCCCGAAGGGAACTCCCATGACCCGCAAGCTCACCGCCGCGCTGCTCATCGCCGCCGCCGTGCTCACCAACGTCGCCTTCACCGCGCTGGGCAGCGTCTTCGACTACCCCGACATCCTCAAGAAGCCCACCGACGAGATCCTCGCCGCGTTCCTCGCCAACGAAAGCACGGTGATCGCCTGGTTCGCCGTTCTCGCGCTCTCGGCCGCCCTGTTCGCACCCATCGCCATCGGCGTCGGCCGGTTGTCTTCCCACCGCGCGATGCGCATAGCCGTGCCGATCGGCATAGCCGCGGCGGTGGTCCAGGTCGTGGGTCTCTCCCGCTGGGTGTTTTTGATTCCCTCGTACGCCTCCGCAGGCGACCGAACCGCATTCGAGACCGCTCATCACGTCCTCGGCACCCTCATCGGCGAGACGCTCGGCTATGCCTTGACCGCCGCGTGGACGCTGCTGGTGCTGGTCGCGCTGGGCCGGGCGTTCGCGGGGAGCTGGTTCCCGGCGCTGGGCGGCGTCGCGGCGGTGCTGATCGCCACCGGCGTGGTCTCGCCGCTCGGCGTGCCCGGCGTCGACTTCGCGAACTTCCTCGGCTACGTGCTGTGGAGCGTCTGGCTGCTCGCGTTCGCCGCGACCCTGCTGTGGCACCGCTCCCCGGCACGCGTCAGTCCCGTGGCCGCCCGGCGCTGAGCGACACGCGCGGGGCGGCGGGATTTGCCCGTCGTCGATACGCTGCGGCCGACCGCGAGCCCTGCACCGACGCCGGAGGCCGCAGATGACCGTCGATGGTCCGATCACCGGGACGACGCCGCGGTGGCGCGAGTCCTATCTCGGTGGCTCCGCCGAGGCCGAGCGCAAGCAGTTCGCCCGGATGGCCGAGCAGATCATGCAAGCCCAGCTCAAGAATCGGAAACGCGGCGGCCCGATAGTCGCCGGCTTCCAGGCCAAAGGAACCTTCGCGGTGGCGGAGGCCGAGCTGCGCTTCCTCGACCTGCCGGCCGACCTGCAAACAGGTTTCGCCCAGCCGGGAGCGGCCTATCGGACAGCCGTGCGGTTCAGCAACGCCGAGGGGCGGATCCTCGACGACCACCAACCGGATCTGCGCGGGGCCGCGCTACGGGTCACCGTGACCGACGACGAGCAGCACGACCTGCTGATGACCAACGCGCCGGTGGCGCACGCGCGGAACGCACGGCAGTTCTGCGAGTTCGCCGTGGCCACCGCGGGCGGCGGGATCGGGCGCGTCGCCGGGCTCGTCAAGCTGGCGTTCACGATCGGGCCGTTCGAGACGGTTCGCATGGCGCGCAACGTTCTTGCCGGACGCACCCGGATCACCAGCGTGGCGACCGAGACCTACTGGAGTCGCACGCCGATCGCGTGGGGCGAGCACGCGCTGCAGTATCTGTTGCGTCCGTGGCCCGGCACCCCGCAGGCCGATCCCGCGCCGCCGGGCGACCCCGATTTCCTCGGCACGGAGATGGAAACCCGGCTCGGCCTCGGCGACGTGCGGTTCGAGCTGTGCGTGCAGCGCTTCCGCAACGGAGACGAGACGCCGATCGAGGACGCGGCCGTCGACTGGCGCTCGCCGGCGGCGCCGCCCGAGGCCATCGCCGTGCTGACGATCTTCCAGGGGACGACTCATCAACGGGAGGTGCACGGGCTGCGGTTCAACCCATGGAACACCACCGAGGAGTTCCGGCCGCTGGGCAACCTCAACCGGGTGCGCAAGGCCGCCTACGACGCCAGCGCCGCGCACCGCGACCGGGAGCGCTGGCTCACCGAAGTGCCGACCCGCAACCGGATCGCGGGCGCGGCCATGCGGGGCATCTTCGGTGTGGTCAACCGGTTCCGGCCGTGGCACCGGCTGCCGGACGCGCTGTCGCTGCTCAACCTGGCCGCCCTGCGGGACGTGCTGCGCCGGGACAACCTGATCGACACCGAGGTGCGCGAGGCGCCGCCGCGAGCCAGGCCGGTTCCGGCACAAGACAAACCCCGCGAATTCCGTACGAGAAATGGCACTTGGAACGACCTCTCGGAACCGGACATGGGCGCCGTGGGCGCCGCCTTCGGGCGCAACGCGCCCGCCACCCACCGGCCGGAGCTGGACGATGAGCCGAACCCGCTCGTGGTCAGCCGTGAGCTGCTGCACCGGGATGCGTTCAAGCCGGCGACGTCGCTGAACATCCTGGCCGCGGCGTGGATCCAGTTCCAGGTGCACGACTGGGTGGTGCACGCGCGGCACCCGCTGGGCGTCGACGACGTGCGGGTGCCGCTGCCGCCGGACGTGCCGGGCTGGCAGAACACGCCGGGCGGGCCGCTGGAGCCGGAGATGCGGATCGGCGGCAACATCAGCCGGGGCATCGGCGCGGACGGTGTCGAGCTGCTCTTCGGCAACGTCGCCTCGCACTGGTGGGACGGGTCCGAGGTCTACGGCACGAGCGACGACAACGCCTTGCGGGACGGCGCGAAGCTGCGGCTGGACAACGGCTACTTGCCGGTCGATCTCAACGGGTCGGAGATCACCGGTTTCAACGAGGCGTGGTGGCTCGGGCTGAGCAGCATGCACACGCTGTTCGCGCGCGAGCACAACGTGCTCTGCGACGAGCTGCGCGAACGCAACCCGGGCTGGACCGACGAGCGGATCTACCAGACCGCGCGGCTGATCGTGGCGGCGCTGATCGCGAAGATTCACACGATCGAGTGGACTCCGGCCATCCTCGCGACGGACGTGCTCGACCGGGCGATGCACGTCAACTGGAACGGCGTCCCGGCCAAGGACTGGCTCAGCCGGGTCGGGCTCTGGCTGACCGACGTCAATGCGTTGCACGGCATTCCGAAGACCGTTCCGGATCACCACGGCACGCCGTACTCATTGACCGAGGACTTCGTGACCGTCTACCGCATGCACCGGCTGATTCCGGACGACTATGCGTTCCGCGACGCGGCGAGCGGCAATCTCGTACGCGAAAGCCGGTTTTTGGATCTGCAAGGAAACCGCGCCGACGACGTGCTGCGCGAGCTCGGCCTGACGGACGTGCTGTATTCGTTCGGCGTCGCCCACCCGGGCGCGATCACGCTGCGGAACTATCCCCGGGCGCTGCTGAATCTCGAGCGGGAGGGCGAGCTCATCGACCTGTCGGTGGTCGATCTGGTGCGCACCCGGCGCCGCGGCGTGCCCCGTTACAACGATTTCCGCGCCGCTTTGCACCTGCCTCGCATCGAGCGGTGGGAAGATTTACATCAAAACCCCGATATCGTACGGCGATTGCGCGCGATTTATCGGACCGTGGACGAGGTCGACACGATGGTCGGGCTGTTCTCCGAGACGCCGCCGGAGGGTTTCGGGTTCTCGGACACGGCGTTCCGGGTCTTCATCCTGATGGCCTCGCGGCGGCTGCAGAGCGACCGTTTCCTGACCGCCGATTACCGGCCCGAGATCTACACCCGGTTCGGGCTCGACTGGATCGCCGATACCACGATGACGAGCATGATCCATCGGCATTGCCCGGAGTTGGTCACACTGCTGCCCGAGGGTCGCAACGCGTTCGCACCATGGTCGTAGACTTCGCCGCGTGACTGACAGGTCGGCCGGATTGTCCGAAATAGACGCCACCGTGGCGCACCCCGCGCGGCGGTACAACTACTGGCTCGGCGGCAAGGACCACTACGCCGCCGATCGCGAGTCGGGCGACCAGCTCGAGCGGATGTTCCCCAAGGTGCGGCTGGGCGCGCTGGCCAACCGGGCGCTGCTGCGGCGCGCCACCCGGTTCCTGGCCGCCGAGGCCGGCATCCGCCAGTTCCTCGACATCGGCACCGGTCTGCCGACGGCCGACAACACGCACGAGGTCGCGCAGTCGGTGGCGCCCGAGAGCCGCGTCGTCTACGTCGACAACGACCCGATGGTCATGGTGCACGCGCGGGCGCTGCTCACCAGCAGTCCCGAGGGCCGCACGTCGTACATCGAGGCCGACCTCAACGATCCGGGCGCAATCCTCGCCGACCGGACGACCCGCGAGACGCTGGACTTCGACCAGCCGATCGCGCTGATGCTGATCGCCGTGCTGCACTTCATCCGCGGCAACGGCGCGGCCCAGCCGATCGTCCGCGAGCTGCTGGAGGCGCTGCCGGCCGGCAGCTTCCTGGTCGCCACCCACGCCACCAGCGACTTCGGCACCCCCGAGCAGCAGCGGCTCTACCAGCAGTTGATGGACGAGCGGAAGACCGACGTCTGGACCCGCCCGCGGGACGAATTCGCCGAGCTCTTCGACGGCCTCGAGCTGGTGGCGCCGGGCGTCGTGCCGGCCAGTGAATGGCGGCCCGAGCCCGGCGCCGAGATCCCCGAGCGGTCCGACATCAACGTGTGGACCGCCGTGGGGCGCAAGCTCTGACTAGGACGAGAACGACCAGAGCTGACAGGTGTTGTTGAGCCACATCCAGAGGTTCACCCGGTTGCCGTTGGCGGTCCCGCAGTTCACGTCGTCGAGGACCATGCCGCTGTTCTCGACGACCAGCTCGTAGCGGCCGTTGCCGGCCGGGATGACCGCCCACTGCTGGCAGTTGTTGCCCAGCGACGACCAGAGCTGTGCCACGGTGCCCAGGGCCAGGCCGCAGTTCTGCGCGTCCAGGACCTTGCCCGAGTTGACGTTCGTGATGGTCCACTTGTTGGCGCCGACGCTGTTGAACCGCCACTGCTGGCAGGAGTTGCTCAGGTTCTGCCAGACGTCGAGCAGGGTGCCGTCGCCGGTGCCGCAGTTGATGGCGTCCAGCACCTTGCCGGCCGCCAGGTTGGTCAGCCGGTAGGTCGCGCCGTTGACCGGGAACGTGACGCTCTTGGAGTACCCGACCGCGACGATGTTGGACTGCACCGAGTTCTCGGTGGCGTCGGTCGGGTAACCGCTGGTCATCACGCCCTCGAAGAACGAGCCGACCGAGCCGTTGCTGTTGTCGCCGCCGATGCCCAGGATGATCGCGCCCTGCTTGGTCATCGGCCGGTAGCCGGACTGCGTCGGCAGCCCGCCGTTGTACCGCGTCGCGAGGCTGCCGGACTGCGCGTTGCCGTCCTTGATCGCGTACGTGGTGGTGCCGTTGTTCTTGGTCATCGCGGTCACGAACGCGCTGTTGCGGCCGGTGTTGGCGGTGTTGGAGCCGTTGCCGCCGGCGAACAGGCCGTTCTCGAGGTCGGCCATGACCTTCGGGTTGGAGCCGCTGCACGGCGAGAACCAGCAGAGCGTGCCGAAGTAGATGGCGTCCATGTCGCCGTTGCCGGTGTCGTTGTTGTTCGTCTCGGCGTTGCCGTAGTCGAAGCAGCAGCGGTTGTTGACGTGGGTGCCCTCGGTGACCATGTACATGCCCTCGGGCGCGCTGCCGGTGGCGACGCCGTTGGTGGCGTTGTTGCGGTACCCGTTGCCGGCCGAGATGTAGACGCCGTAAACCTTGTGGCCGCCCGCGGTCACCGGCAGGGCCGCGGCGTTGGCGCCCTGGTCGGCGGTGGGGTTGGCGCCGCCGCCGGGAGCGATGGTCAGGTCGTTGTGGCGCGACGTCTGGTCGTAGATCCGCACGATCGTGCAGTACGTGCCGTTGCAGAAGTTGTCCTGCGTCGCGGCGTTGGCGTACCCGCCGGCGCTGAGCACGCCGACGTTGGTGGTGGCGCCGTCGGACCAGCGGCGCACCTGGTAGAGCGAGCCGCTGTAGGAGCCGAAGAGCGCGCGGGTGGTGGAGTGCGCGGCGACGCAGGGGGTGCCGCCGCTGGCGTAGATGTCGCACGGCCCGGTGCCGGCGGCGTTGGCCGTGCCCGACACGGCGAACGCGGCCGCCGCGGTGAGGACGGAGGCGAGGACGACTCGCCACAGAGATCGGAGACGCATCGAGTGCCTTTCACTGCGTGGGGAGTCGCGGATGTGAACGTTAACAAATCTTTGCCTCTTAATTTCACACTTGTCAATGGGGTCCCCGATCGCGCGAGATCGCACCCGCGGGATCGCTCATGCCGTGATGCTTGCGGCCGATGCTTCCGCCATCAGCGCCGGCTGGACGGGGCAACGCAGGTGAGCGGGTCAGAGATCGCAGTCGCCGAGCGGGCGGACCCCGCCGAGTTACTGGCACGCAGCCGCGACATGCTGCGCGTCTCCGAGTACGAAGCGGCGATGGATCTCGCCTCGCGGGCGGCGGCCGGGGACGATCCCCTGGTCCGGGCCGAGGCCCTGTCGGTGCTGGCCAACTGCCGTCGGGCGCGCGACGAATACCCGGAAGCCCTGGAGCTGGCGCTGCGCGCCGCCGAGGCGGGCCGGGAGACCGGCTATCCGGCGGCCGAGGCGCGGGCCCGCAGCGAGGTCGCGCGGGCGCTGCTGGCCTCCGGCGAGACCGACGAGGCGCTGCTCGAGAGCCTGAGCGCGCTGGAGCTGGCCGAGGCGGGCGGCGACCTGAGCGCGTACGTGACGGCGCTGACCGCGGTCGGGAACGTCTACCTCGCGCTGCAACAGTTCGACCTGGCCGTCCAGCTGTGCGAGCGCGGCGCCGAGACCGCCCGGCTGGTCGGCGACGAGATCGCCAACGCGGCCCTGCAGGACACGGTGGCGTGCGCCCTGATGGGCATCGCGGAGGCGGCCCGGGACGAGGGCGACGAGGAGGGCTCGGTGCGCGCCGCGCTGGCCGCCGCCGAGCGCTCGCAGGCCGCCATGGTGATCGCCCGCGAGCACGGGCACCGGCGCAACGAGGCGTGCGCGCTGGCGAACTACGCCGAGGCGCTCGGCGCGGCCGGCTTCCCCGGCAAGGCGCTGACCCTGCTCGAGTCGTGGGAGATCGACCTGGCGCGGGACGCGGCCTACACGATCACCCACCACCTCGACACCCGCGGCGGCATCTGCCTGGCCCTCGGCCGGTACGAAGAGGCGGCGGCATTGTTCTCGCAGGCGCTCGACGTGGCCGAGAGCAAGAGCGCGGCCATGATGTTCTGCGAGCACCTCGCCGAGGCGTACGAGAGAAGTGGCAATCTCGCGGGCGCGCTGGCCTCGTACAAGAAATTCCACCTGCTGTATCGGCAGGTGGCCTCGGAGGCCGCCCAGCGCAACGCCCGGGTCGCCGCCGTCCGGATGGAGACCGAGCAGGCCAAGGCGCTCGCCGAGCGGGAGCGGCTGCGGGCGGACGGGCTGCTGCGGATGTCACTCGAGGACCCGCTGACCGGGCTGGCCAACCGGCGCCGGCTCGACGAGCAGCTCGCGGCCCACCCCGACGGCATGGTCGCCCT
Organism: Actinoplanes sp. CA-142083; assembly: GCF_050942195.1. Lineage (NCBI taxonomy): Bacteria > Bacillati > Actinomycetota > Actinomycetes > Micromonosporales > Micromonosporaceae > Actinoplanes > Actinoplanes sp. CA-142083. The sequence continues at coordinate 2,527,931 of NZ_CP192076.1, read as the reverse complement.
GATCGATGTGGATCACTTCAAGCGGGTCAACGACGAGTTCTCCCATCAGATCGGCGACGAGGTGCTGCGGGCGCTGGCCGGGCTGCTGACGGCCGGTTGCCGCGGGGACGATCTGGCGGCACGGTACGGCGGCGAGGAGTTCGCCCTGCTCTTCCGGGACCTGTCGGCATCCGAGGCCGTCGAGGCGGCCGAGCGGGTCCGGCGGATGGTCGAGGAGTTCGACTGGGGGATCATCGCGCCCGGGCTGGCGATCACCGTGAGCATCGGCGTCGCCGGCCTTCTCCGGGACGCGGACGCGCGGCTCTACGAGGCGAAGAAGGCGGGCCGCAACCGGGTCGCGATGCATTGACGGCACTCGATCGGTGAGCCATGATGGCCGCTGACTTGGTGGGGAGTCAGCGTCAGCTTGCCGACGAAGGGTCCCCCACACCATGCTGAAACGCTTCCTGCTCCTCGCGCTGCTGCTCGGACTTTCGATGGGTTTCGCGGCGCCACGGGCTTTCGCGGCCACGAAGAGCGTCTACATCCCGGCGTCCTGGGCCGCCACCGGTGAGGTGCCGTGGACCCAGAACCGCACGAAGGAATCGGCGAACTTCATCCTTCTCTGGGGCGAGAAATCGGGGACGAATCCGGTGTCGGCCCCGTCGCCGTACAACTTCAATCCCGACAACATCCTCCAGCAGCTGGAGTCGGTGTACTCGTTCTATGTGAACTCCATGAAGTTCACGCCGGAATCGGGACTGCTCGCCACGTACAAAATCGATGTGATCGTCACCCAGATCTGGAATCGCACCGAGCTGAACGCGTGGGCGACCGGCGGAAGCGCCGACGGCAAGGTCGGCGTCATCAACATCGCGCCCGCCGCGGCGCTGCCCGGATCCTGGGGACTCGCCCACGAGCTGGGACACGTGTTCCAGAATCTGACCTTCCTCGGCAAGTCCGGAATGGGCTTCACCGACGCGTCGGCCGGGACTTTCTGGGAGTCCAGCGCCGAATACATGGCGATGCAGGTCTATCCCGACGGTGGCGCCGGCGACCTCACCCGCTTCCTGCGCACCGAGAACCTGGCGTATTCGTCGAGCCGCCACCACTACGGCGCGTGGATGCTCGTGCAATACCTCGTCGACCGTTACGGGAGCATCGACATCTTCAACCGGATGTGGAACGAGGCCCGCAACACCGAGCATCCCCTGGAAACGTATCGCCGCATCGCCGGACTCACCCAGGCACAGCTCAACGCGCAACTCGCCGAATACGCACAACACCAGGTGACGTACGACTACAGCAATCGTTCCCACGTTCTGCCGTTCATCACCAATGTGTACGGGGCCGGCTTCATCAACGCGTACAACGGTGTGGCGGTCGACGCCGTCAACCAGTCGGCCGGGCACTATGCGATCCCGCCCGCCCTGGCGCCCTCCGACTACGGCTACAACAAAATCAAGCTGATCCCGGCGTCGTCGGGCGCGCTGATCCGGCTGCATTTCAAGGGCCACGTGAACAGCGCGGCCGGCTCGGGCTGGAGCTACGGCTTCGTCGCGGTCAAGAACGGGGTGCCGCGCTACGGTCCGGTGTCCACCTCGCCCGACGGCGAGATCACCTTCCAGACCCAGACCGGCGAGAACGAGGTCTACCTGGTCGTGCTCGGGGCGCCGTCGTCGGTGCACCACTACGCGTTCCTCGACGGATACACGAAGAACTACCGCTACCCGTACGAGTTCGGCATCACGGGCGCGACGCCGTCAGGCTACGAGCCCGGCTACGTCAAGCCGGCCGCGACCGGCGGCGGCCACTGGCACTCGAACGGCGGCGGCTGGGTCGACAATCGCGCCAACGTGGCCGCCACGGCCTACGTCGGCCCGCGGGCGGCCGTCTACGGCAACTCGACGGTCAGCGGCAACGCCCGCATCGAGGGCCTGGCCTGGGTCAACTCGGGCGCCACGGTCGGCGGCAACGCGGTCGTCAAGGACAACGCCCTGGTCCAGGGCGGCGCCAACCTCTCCGGCAGCGTGGTCGTCGGCGGCGACGCCGAGCTGGCCATCGCCTGCGGCTCCGGCACGTACCTGCTCTTCAACCCCGACCGGGCCTGCGACGGCCGCACCGGCGAGACCGACGTGAACCCGGCGGTGACCCGCTTCACCGACGCCGAGGTGGCCGTCAACGGCACCACGACGCCAACCACTCCCCCGACCACCCCGCCCACCACACCCCCGACCACCCCGCCCACCACGTCGCCCACGACGACCCCGCCGGCCGGCCGCTCCTGCACGGCGACGATCGCCGTCACCGGCAGCTGGACCGGCGGCTTCCAGGGCGAGGTCACGGTCACCGCCGGCGCCGGCGCCATCAGCAGCTGGACGGCCACCTGGCAGCTGGCGTCGGGCCAGAAGATCACCCAAGCCTGGAGCGCCGACGTCACCACCTCGGGCACGACGGTGACCGCCCGCAACGCCTCATGGAACGGCGCCTTGGCACCCGGCGCCAAGACCACCTTCGGCTTCCTGGCCGACGGCTCCCCCAGCACCCCGGCGGCCACCTGCGCCGCCTCATAACCGAGACTTCCAGCGCGCCGCCGTCAGGCTCCGGCGGCGGCGCGCTGGATGACCTCCTCGGTGGTCAGCGGGCTCGGCGGGTGATGGCTCAGGCAGAACGGGGCCTGTATCTTCACGAAACCCGCCCCCTCGATCGCCGCGTAGAACTCACCGCGGTCCATACGTCCCACGTCCGGGATCGGGCTGCCCTTCACGCGGGCGATCTCCTGGGCCGCGTCGATCTGGGTCATGCTGGTCAGCAGGCCGAAGAACTGGGTGGCGGCGTTGCCGGGAATCCGATTGTGCAGGCTCTTGGGCGCCTGGGTGGCGAAGACAAGGCCAAGACCGTACTTCCGGGCCTGTGAGGCCAGCATCAGCGTGCTGTGAGTGCAGGGCGTCATCGCGCCGGACGGGGCCAGATTTTGCGCCTCATCCATCACCAGGAGACCGCCCAAGGGGCGGTCGGTGGCGGGATGCCGCTTGATCCAAGCGAACAGAGCGACCTGGAGCTGGTTGACGAAGGTCTGCTGCTGCTTCAGCTCGGGTAGGCCGACGAAGCTGATCACGGAAATCCGGGCGCGCTTGCCGGGTGGCGGCGTCAGCAGCTCGCCGGGATCGGCGAGGGCCGCGACGCCACCGAGCAGCGGGTCGTTGATCGTCGCGGCCGTCAGGAGCTGTGACATCTTCGCCGCCAGCTTGATGCCGTCGTCGCCGAGGTCGCTGACGCCCTCGGGCAGATCGCCGAGCAGGTCGATCAGGGCCGGCAGATCTCCACCACCACGGCGGGCATAGTGAACCAGGGCCTGGCGGAGGACGGATTGGCTGAGCCGCGCCTTGTCGGTGTTGCCTTCGGCGCGGGCATGCGGCGCCAATGCGGCTACCGCCACTTCGATTCCCGCTTCCAACGTGTCCGGGTCATCCACGATCTCCGCGAAATCGGGCAACGGACGGAAGCTCAGCGGCCGACCGCTTCGCCGCCGCGGCGTCCAGACCACGACGTCGGTGTTCGCGAAATATTCGGCGGCACGGTCGGCGTCGCCGAGCCACCACGACGCCGGCGGCGATGGGTGGGGATCGCCGAGGCGCGCCAGGTCGTTGTTGGTGTCCAGCACGATGGCCGAGACGCCCTGAAGGGCGCACTCCTCGATCAGGCGACGGATGAGCACCGTCTTACCCGAGCCCGATCCGGCGAAGATCGCTGTGTGTCGGCGCAACGCCTCGAGCGAGACGGCGACCCGGCCGCTGCCGTCAATCTGCTCGCCGATCTCGATCGCCGAGCCGACGGGGCCGGATGCGACCGGCTCGGGGGCAATCGGCTCGGGGGCCACCGACTCGGACGCGATCAGGGACTCCCGGAGAACGCTGATCTCGTCAGTCGGCCGGCGCCGCGCGAACCAGGATCGGAGCGCCTCCTCACCGTACTCGGCGATCAGCCCGTGCAACGCCATCAGCCGGACCACGTCCTCGTCCGGGAAGGGCAGCGTCTCTCCTCCGGCCTGCCGGAAGGCCTTTATCACCTCCTGGGTGCGGGTACCCGCCGACCAGGGAGCCGTTCGCAGCAGGAACAGCCGGCGCCGCGTCACGCCTTCGGTGAGGCCGGCCGAGGTGGTCGCGTTCTTGATGCGATTGAGCGCGGCGATGTGATGGGTCGCCGCGATCGCCCGGAACGACCAGTGCTCCTCGTCCTCGTCGTTCGCGTCGAGCGCACGGCGCAGGCGGGCGTGCAGCGCGGGCTTGCCACCGGACTGCGGATCGATCGCGTACATCTCGCCGGCCGGGCCCTGTTCCGCGATCCAGGCGGTGAGACCCGCGCGGAGCAGTTCGGGCACGATGACATCCTCGGTGTCCTTGTGGAAGGCCGGCCCGGGATCGGAGATCTTCAGAAGCTCGTCGTGCCGGGCGTCGAAGCCGGCGGTCTCCGAGCCGGTCGCGGGCTCGTCGGCGACCGGGACTTCCGGGCGCTCCGGAACCGCATACAGGAGGTGCTCCAACTCCCGGATCTCGCCGTCGGCGAGGCAAGCCCGGACGTGCCGATCCACCGTTCGCAGCAGCTCGCGAGGCGTGAACTGCTCCGCCTCGGCAAACGCCCCCGGCTGCACCGGCCAGGTCGGATACGGCGGCTCAAAATCGACCTCGGCGAAACGTGACGCGAACCGGCGAGCGACCAGAGCCTCGCCGACCTGCCGCGAGGGGATCTCCTTGAGACGCACGGCTTCTCGGAAGCGGTCCTGCACCGTGTCAGTGACCTGATCCTTGATGTCCTGCCAGGTCTTGGGAAGGCATGCCACCACGGACAGCGTGCGTCGCGTGCTCTCCCGCAACGACATCAGGCCGCCGGCGATCTGCTCGAGCAGCAGCGAGGTCTGCCAGTTGGCGCGGTCCCCGGCCGCGGTGGACTTCACCGACTGGGCGATGAGGACGTCGATCTGGTCGACCGCGACGATCGTCGGGCCAGTGAGCGCCAGCAGCCGGGAGATGTCGCGAACGATCTCCTGGGCGGAGCGCTTGCCGCGACGCATCCCCCAAGCGGCTCGGTCGCCTGGTTGCTCCTCGTCGTTCGAGCAGAGGAAGCCGTAGCCGATGTCCTGCGCCGATGTCGACCCCGACGCCTGAAGCGCCAATGCCCGGGCGGTGTCCTGGCAGTCCATGCCGATCTGCCGATGATGCTTGCGGAGCAGATCGATGAACGCGTCCAGCGCCGGCCGGGTGAGCTCGTACTCGCCGATCAGCGAGCGGCGCACCGGACGCGGGGCGTCGATCAGCTCTGCCAGTTGGCGCAGGAAGAACACGAGCTGGCTGTCACCGTCGGGACGTTGCCGGGCGAAGCCGTCGATGAGCGCGATCGTGGTGCTGCGCCAGAACGCCTTCGACTCGAGCATCTCGATCAGGAAGAAGTAGCCACCGTCGACCTGTACCCGCTCGCGCACGGTGCCCAGCAGGTGGGTCTTGCCGGTTCCACGCTGCCCCTGGAGCGCGATTCCCATCGGGCTGTCGGTGTTGCGGGCGGCCTCATCGACGCCCTCCATCACGAGGTCGAGAATGTCCTGATGTAACCCTTCGACGTGATAGGGCGAGGCACGCCATACGTCGTCCGGAGTGGGCGCCCAGCTCAGCCGGAGGGCCGCCAGGGCTCGCCGCTGTGCATCGTTCATCGCGCCGGCCCGTCAGACGCCGATGGCGATGAGGTGCCTGAGTTGATTGCCGATCGTCACCGCTGCGGCGCGTTGCCCCTCGGTGAGGGCCTTCTGGTTGGACTCCGGCACGAGGCTGACATCGCGTGATCGGTTGAGCTCGAGGAGGGCGACGTCGAGATCCGGCCGGCCCACGTCCGGCAACGCGTCGCGAAGGTCCTCGATCATGATCCAGTCACCGGGACGAGGCGACAGCGACGCGTACGCCTTCCGGATACGCTCCTCGAGATCGCCGTCCGCCGCGACGGGCGGCATCCCCGCGGCCAATCGCAAGCGGAACAGGTCCTGCGGCTTGGTACCGGTTTGGCTGATCAAATTGCGGAGGAATCCCAGCGCCGCGTATAGGGCGAGGCCGATCGTGCCCGACCCGGCCGGCTGCTCCCCATCGAGTTCGGCAACCGCGCGATCATGACCTTTCTGGGTCAACTCGAGAGTCATCGGCCGCCCGCCCGTCTCGATGTATCCCCACTGCACGAGCTCATTGCGTTTGGCGGCTTTGAGGCTGTTGCCGACGACCTTGTTCTCCAGCGGCGCGGCACTGATCATCAGCGTGAGGAGGACGTACCGCTGAACCGATGTAAGCTCTTTTTCCGGCATTTTCCGGTCGCTCCTCAGGACGCCCGAGGGCGCCGTTGATCTCGGACTCGACGGCAGGGCGCCGCTTACCGGCACGATTCTGCCGATGCGCCCGCCCATGTCGCAAGGTCGTCCATAAGTGCTGCCAATATCTGACACGGCGGCGCCTTGCCGATCTTTTCCACGCCTGCTCATGGGATTTTCTGAAACATCCGTTCGAGGCGTCAATAAATGGATCATGAATGGACCGGTTGCCATTTCTCCGAGCCGCCGGGCAGCATGACGCTCGTGTCGCTGAGGCCGCCGTCGGACGCCTGGGCCGTCGCGATTCACGCCGCCGAGCGGTCGGACGAGCCGATCGGCTCCGGCATCGTGGTCGACACCAATCTCGTGCTGACCTGCGCCCACGTGGCCTTTCTCGACGACGCCCCGCGCGAGTTGTGGGTGTCGTTCCCCAAGGCGGACGTCGGCTACCGGGAACGACGCCGGGTACGCCAGTGCCTGGTCAACGGCAAGCCCGACGAGAACGTCGACGTGGCCTTGCTCGAGCTGGTCGATCCAGTGCCCGCCGCGGTCACGCCGGCCACGCTGCGCTGCCTGAGCGGCAAGGCCCTCATCGAGCGCTCCTGGTGGGCGTTCGGTTTCACCAAGGCGATGCCGAGCGGGTACTCGACGCACGGGCTGATCGCCGATGACCGCGGCCACGGGAAGGTCCACCTGTCGATCGGCTCGGAAACGCTGGTGGACCGGGGGTTCAGCGGCACCGCGGTGTGGTCGCCGGACTACCGGGCTGTGGTCGGCATCGTCGAGTCGCACGGCGCCGGCGGCGACGCGCAGGCGCTCACCCTCCGATACGCCGACGACCGGTTGCCCGGCCTGAAGCTGAGCTCCCTGGCGGCGTGGCGGCCCGCGGACGCCGACGAGGCCGCTCTCGCCGCCTGGGGCTGGACACTGGTCGCCGACGACGAGGCGGGCCGCCACTGGATACCGCGAGGACGTGGCGTGGCCGTCGCCGGCGAGGGCGGCTACCGCTTCCGGGGCCGTGACGCCGCGCTGCACCGGCTGGTCGGCTCACTCGACCACCCGGTTCCGTCCGGCCGCCCGCTGGTCGTGACCGGCTCGCCGGGAACGGGGAAGTCCGCGGTGCTCGGCCGGCTGGTCACCTCCGCCGACCCCGAACTGCGAAACCAACTTCCGCACGATGACAGCGGGGTGCGCGCGACTCCCGGTTCGGTTGCATGCGCGGTCCACGCCAAAGGGAAGAGCGCGCTGGAGGTCGCGGGTGAGATAGCTCGAGCGGCCGGCGTCGGTCTGCCCGCCGCCCCAGTCGACCTCACCCCCGCGCTACGCGACCGGCTCGCGGGCCTCCGTGCCCGGTTCAACCTGATCGTCGACGCCCTGGACGAGTCGGCCGAACCCGAGCAGGCCCGCTTGCTGGTGCGCGAGGTTCTGCAGCCGCTGGCGCGGGACGGGCGCGCGTTCGGCGTCCAGGTGATCGTGGGCACTCGTCGCGCCGACGGGCTCGGCAGCCTTCTCGACGAGTTCGGCGACAATCCGGACCTGGTCGATCTGGACGACCCCGACTACTTCGCCGAGTCGGATCTCGTCGAATACACCGTGGCCACCCTTCGCCTGGTCGGCGATCCACGCCCCGGAAACCCGTACGAGCAAGACTCGGTGGCCCGCCCGGTGGCCCGCCAGATCGCCCAGTTCGCTCGCCGGAACTTTCTGGTAGCCGGACTCGTGGCTCGCGCGCACGCTCTGCACGACACGATGGCAGTCGACACCGACGCGACGGTGTTCGCCGGTGACATGGCCTCCGCCCTCAACACCTATCTCGATGGACTGCCCCCAGCGGGTGGCACCTCAGCACGCCTGCTGCTGACTGCCCTGGCCTACGCCGAGCCGCCGGGTCTCACCCCACGATTGTGGCGGCTGGCGGTGAGTGCGGTCGGCGGCACGGCGAGCGAGGAAGATCTGCGCCGCTTCGCCCGGACCTCGGCGGCGAACTTCCTGGTGGAGAACGCCGACCCGGTCATACCGAGCTACCGGCTGTTCCACCAGGCGCTCAACGACGAGCTCACGGCGGGCCGGTTCGGCGATCAGGAAAGGCTTGTCCGCGCCTGGATGGCCGACGGCCACGAGGCGGGCTGGGATGCCGCTCCCGTCTATCTCCGGCGCTTTCTGGCCGGTCACGCCGCCCGCGCAGGGCTGCTCGACGACCTTCTCGCCGACGACGAGTTCCTCCTGAACGCCGAACTCGACCGTCTGCTCCGGGTCGCCGACGCGACCACCACAGAACGGAGCCGGGCACGGGTGGCATTGTTGCGGCGTACTCCTTCGGCGCTGGTCGCGGAGGCCGGCGAACGTGCCGCTCTCTTCTCGGTCGTCGACCGCATCGACGGGCTGGGCGCTGACATCGCTGTCACCGGCGCGCCGTATCACGCGGCTTGGACCCACACGCGGCCCCGCCAGGAGCGCACTGTCCTGGAGGGCCACTCGCAGGCCGTGTACGACGTGTGTCCGATCCGGGTCCAGGGCCGCCATCTGCTGGCCTCAGCCGGCGAGGACGGCGATGTGCTGTTCTGGGATCCGTTGACCAACCAGTCCGAACGGCTGCTGCACGCGCACGAGGACTGCGTCCGTGGGCTGTGCGCGGTGCGGGCCGGCTGGGAGACGCTGCTGGCCACGGCGAGTCACGACGGCACCGTCCGGCTTTGGGATCCGGTCGGCGGCCAGATGGTGCACGAGCTGCGGGATCACGAGGAGTGGGTACGCAACATCTGCGCGATCCCCGGCCCCGACGGCGACCTGCTCGCGTCGGCCGGTGACGACTGGACGATCCGGATCTGGGATCCGGTCACCGGTGCCCTTCTGCATGCGCTCACCGGGCACACCGGCTGGGTGACCGCCGTGACGCATGTTCCGGCATACGGACGCGACCTGGTCGCCTCCACCGGATACGACGGCACCGTCCGCCTCTGGGATCCGGTCGCCGGGCGGGAGCTTCTGCGCTTCACGGGCCACACCGGCTGGGTGACCACGCTGTACGCGGTTCGCACCGACCAGGGCACGCTGATCGCGTCGGCCGGCTACGACGGCACGGTCCGGCTTTGGGATCCGGTGTCCGGGCTGGAAGCGGGCCGCTTGGCGACCGGCGTCCCCATGACGGATCTGTGCACGATCGACCTCGCGGACGGCCGGCTCCTGGTCGCCACGGGCGAGGACGGCGCCATCCGGATCTGGGACGCGACGACCCGGCGGGCCCGGCCGTCGCTGTTCGGTCACTCCAGCTGGATCCGCGCGGTCTGCGAGTTGCCGCTGGACGACCGCCGGTTGCTCGCCACCGCCGGCGAGGACGGCACCGTTCGCCTGTGGGATCCGGACGGAGGCCTGCCCGGCCCGGTCGCTGACGGACGTCGCCTGCGCGCCGTGACCTCGCTCTGCACCGTTGTCGCCGGCGGTCGCGAGGCGGTGGCGTCGACCGGCAGCGACGGCAGCGTCCGACTCTGGGATCCGGCCGACGGCACGGAGATCGACGAGTTCTCCGCCGACGTCGGAACCCTCAACGACCTATGCGTGGTCGACAACGACGGCGACACCCTCCTGGTCGCGGCCGGAAGCGACGGCTCGGTGCAGCTGTGGTCGGCGGCGTCCGGCGAGCACGACCTGCCGATGACCGAGCACTTCGAATCGGTCAACGCGGTCCGCGCGCTACCCGGGGACAGTGGCACGATGATCGCGTCGGCCGGAGACGACGTGACCATCCGGCTGTGGCGGCCGCACGACAGGGTCGTCCGGGAAGGTCTGACCGGCCACACCGACTGGGTGACCGCGCTGGCGGTCACCGTGCGGGACGGCCGGGCGGCGCTCGCCTCGGCCGATAAGAACGGCACCGTCCGCCTATGGGACTCCGACGGCGCCGCTCTCTGGACCCAACATGGGCACTCCGACGCCGTGAACGCCCTGTGCGCGATCGGTCCGCTGATAGCGTCGGCCGGCGCGGACGGCGTCATCCGCCTCTGGGAACCCGGGAACGGCCGGCCGCACGGCACGCTGACCGGCCACACCGGCGCGGTGACCGGCATCTGCGCGCTGCCTGGCGCAGGCCGGGAGATACTGGCCTCGGTCGGCGCGGACCGCACCGTACGCCTCTGGGACGTGGACTCCGGCCGCACACTACGCACGATCCCGGTCCATCATCCGGCTCTGAGCTGTCACTATGTGGCCGGCCGCCTGGTCGTCGGGCTCAGCCAGGGCCTGCTGGCCCTGACCATCGAGTCCTAGATCTTCCGGAAGCGGCTCTCCGCCTCGTCGATCGCGGCGAGCTGGGCCACGATCTCGGCCGGTGAGGTCTCGCCGACTACCTTCTGTAGCAGCGGAGTGTGGTCGAGCACCAGGTCTCGGAGGCGGCGCAGCGGGGGCGGCGCGTGGTGGAAGATCTTCCCCAGCGCGTACGCCTGACGCACCTGGCGAGCCGTGTGTGGCTTGCGTGGGGCCTCGAAGGCGTCTAGCGCGGCGCGCACCGCTTCGTGGTTGGAGAGGTCCACGCCGGCCAGGCGGCGGCCCAGGAAGTAGCCGTCCTCGGTGGCCATGCCGGCGCCGTACGCGGCGTAAGGGCTGGTCGGGTGGGCGGCGTCGCCGACGATGGTGACGCGGCCGCGGGACCACTGCTTCAGCGCTCGGCGGTCGCGCAGCACCCAGCGCTGCACGTCGGGCGGCGCGGTCGCGGCGATCAGCTGCGGGAGCGGCGCGGGGAAGCCGTGGGCCATGCGGGTCGCGGTCGCGTGTGGATCGGCCGTGAAGGCCGTGGTGGCGTCGTGCGCGCCCAGCACCCACCACTGGAAGCCGTCGCGGCCCTGGCTGCGGATCGACGTCCAGCTGCCCTGCACGGTGGGGCCGTGGGTCAGGATGCACTGGGCCCGCTCCTCGGTGACGCTCATGTCGAACGTGAAGCCGCCGAAGATGTGCAGGTTGTGCTCGCGTTTCGGCTCGTCGCCCCACAGCGTGCGGCGCACCAGCGAGTCGATCCCGTCCGCGCCTACCAGCACGTCGGCGGTCACGAGCTCGCCGTCGGCCATGCGTAGGCGTACGCGATCATGGTCTTGATCGAAGCTCTCGACGGAGCTGTTGACCTGGAGGATGCCGGGTGGCAGCGCGGCGAGAAGGCGCTCGTAGAGGTCGGGGCGCAGCAGGCCGATGAAGCCGCCGCCGTATTCGCGCACCACCTGCTCGGGCAGGATCACCCGCACCCGGGCGTGCCCGCTCATCGAGCGGAACTCGGAGCGGCAGGGCGCGCCCAGGTCCTCGGTGTCGACGCCGAGCAGGCCGAGCGCCTTGATCGGCGGAGGCCACAGATTGAGGATGTTGCCCGCCGGGCGCGCTCGCGGATAGCGCTCGAGGAGCACCACCTCGTGACCGGCCTGATGTATCGACAGCGCCGCGGCCATGCCCGCCGGCCCCGCCCCGATGATCGCCACCCGTCCCATGGGCCACCTCCAAGACCGTAGTGTGCGCTACGGTTAGCCCGTCGGGCAAGATGGGGCGGTGACGTCGGACGGATCGCTGGAGATCAGGCCCCCGCGGCAACAGCGCAGCCGGGAGGCGTGGGGTCGCGTGCTCGACGCCGGGGTCGCGCTCCTGGAGGAGGGCGGCTACGAGGCGTTCACCATCGCCGCGGTGTGCGAGCGCGCGGGCGTGCCGCCGCGGGCGCTGTATGCGCGGGCGGACAACAAGGACGCGTTGTTCCTGGCGGTCTACGAGCACGGCATCGCCCGGGTGCGCGCCGACCACGACATCCTCGACGCCGCGCGGTGGCGCGGGCTGCCGCCCGAGCGTCTGGTCGCCGAGGTCGTCCGGGCCACCGCCGGGATTTTCGCGCGGCATGCCGCGTTCCTGCGCGCGGTCGTGCTGATCTCCGGCGTGCACGCCGAGGTGTACCGGCGCGGCGCGGCCTACAGCACCGAGCTCGGCGAGCGCTTCACCCGGCTGCTGCTGGGCGCCGGGATCGGGCCGGAGACGGCGGTCCGCACCGCGTTCACCGCCGTGTTCTCCACGCTTGTGCTGCGCACCGCCTACGGCCCGACCTTCGCCGGGCCGGCGGTGGACGAGGACGGCCTCACCGAGATGGTCAGCCGCTATCTGGTTTAGGCCTTGGGCTTCCAGCCGATGGCGGGCGCGATGTGCTTCGCGATGGTTTCCAGGATGCGGGCGTTGTAGGCGACGCCCAGCTGGTTCGGGACCGTGAACAGGATCGTGTCGGCCGCGCGGACCGCCTCGTCCCCGGCCAGCTCGGCGGCGATCTGGTCGGGCTCGCCGGCGTATGTGCGGCCGAAGCGGGACCGGACGCCCTCGAGCAGGCCGATCTGGTCCTCCTGGGCCTGGTTGCCGAAGTAGATCCGGTCGATCTCCTCGGTGATCGGCAGGACGCTGCGGGAGACCGAAACGCGCGGCTCGCGGGTGTGGCCGGCCTCGGTCCACGCCTGGCGGTACAGCGCGATCTGCTCGGCCTGCAGCTGGTCGAACGGGACGCCGGTGTCCTCCGAGAGCAGGGTGGAGCTCTGCAGGTTCATGCCGGACTGCGCGGCCCACTGGGCGGTCTGCCGGGTGCCGGCGCCCCACCAGATGCGGTCGCGCAGGCCGGGCGACTGGGGCTGGATGGCCAGGCCGCCGCTGATGCCGGTGCGGGCGGGGTCGGTGCGGGCCACCGCGGCGCCGCCGATCGCCTCCAGGAAGAACAGCGTCTTCTCGCGGGCCAGGTCGGCGGCGGACGTGCCGGCCGGCGGCTCATAACCGAACGCGTACGCGCCGTTCAGCACGGTCTCCGGGGATCCGCGGGAGACGCCGAGCTGGAGACGGCCGCCGCTGATCAGGTCGGCGGCGGCCGCTTCCTCGGCCATGTAGAGCGGGTTCTCGTAGCGCATGTCGATCACGCCGGTGCCGATCTCGATGCGCCGCGTGCGGGCGCCGATCGCCGAGAGCAGCGGGAACGGCGAGGCCAGCTGGCGCTCGAAGTGGTGGACCCGGACGAACGCGCCGTCGACGCCCAGCTCCTCGGCGGCCTCGGCCAGCTCTATGGTCTGCAGCAGCGAGTCGGCCGCGCTGCGCGTCTCGGACCCGGCCGCGTTGCGCCAGTGCCCGAAGCTGAGGAACCCGATCTTTTTCTCCACCCCGGCACCAACCTCGCGGCGCCGGGGCGGATTCCCGTCAGCAGGCGCCCTTGGTCACCTTGGGCGTGCCGTCGGTGGTGGCCGGGAGCTTGACGCAGGCCTTGTCGCCGCCGGCCGTCACCTCGGCGACGCCGCTGCGGACGACCTTGGCGGTGAACGGCAGGCCCTTCAGCTCGGCGATCGCCTTCGGGAGCGCCTTGGCCGGCTTGATGCCCTGGTCCTCGGCCACCGCGAGCGCGCCGTAGCCCACCGACATCGCGTAGCCGCTCGCGTTGCCGCCGCCGGGGCCGGTCGAGCCGCCGGCCGGACCGGCGAGGCCGGAGAGGACCTTCGGGTCGATCTTGGTGGCGCCCTGGGGTACCTCGATCGGGGAGCCGGTGGTGACCTCGAGGCGGACCGCCGCGCGGCCGGTCGCGCCGTCGACGAACTGCAGGATGTTGATCTCGAGGGCGGTCAGCTTCTCGTCGTCGATCCACAGGTCGAGCACGATCGGGCGGTCCTTGGGGGCCTTGTCGAGCTCGCCGGTGAGCTCCTTGGTCTCGTCGCCGCCGACGGCCGTGACCAGGCGCTTCAGCTCGGAGGCCGCCTTGGTGGTCGAGGTGGTGACGATCAGGTGCTTGCTGTCGGCCTGGTCGCGGACGATCTCGGCGCCGTCGAAGAGGTTCTGCGCGCTCTTCTTGACCTCGGCGGCCGCCTTCGCGGAGTCGGTGTCCTGGGTCGGCAGCCCGCTGGTCTTGACCGCCTCGCCGGCGTCGAGCGACACCCAGCCGCCGCCGAAGAGCGCCTTGAGGGCCGGGTCCGTGGAGGTGGCCTGGTCCCGCATCTCGTTGAGGTCGGCAGCGGTGCCCCCGAATTTCTGCACCAGCTGGGTGACCGGGGCCTTCGCGTACAGCACCTTGTCGACGACCCGGAGCTCGGTGCCGGCGACGCCGTCGATGGTGGCCGCGAGCGACATGCGGTCGTCGTCGGGACCCTCGCCGGCCTGGTCGTAGGCGACCGTGAAGGACGAGTTGAAGAGCTTCTTCAGCGTCTCGGGATCCTCCGCCTTCACGGCGGTGACCAGGTCGTCGGCGCTGCCGGTGAGCTTGAGCGTGAAACCGGCCTGCTTCTGCTCGCCGAGGTGCTGGGCGGCGCTGCGCAACTCCAGCTTCGGCTCGAGCTGCTTGATCTGATTGGCACATCCGACGACGGCCAGGGCCGTGGCGGCGGCGGCCGCACCGGCCAGGAAACGCTTCGCGCGCATTGTTCTCCCCGTGAGAAATCTGCTTCGACATCCATGATGGTGACGACCGCAAGCAAATTACTCAGAGCAGCGATCGAAGGGCATCCACCGCGTCGCCCAGCAAATCCACCGAAAGTCCCCGGCGCGGCCACACCGACAGGTCCAGCGGCGCGGCGGGCGGCAGGTCGTCGCGGGCGACCAGGCCGTCGATCTCCTGGCCGAGCGTGGCCATCAACGCGACCCCCAGCCCGGCCCGGACCGCGGCCTGCACCCCGGCCAGGTTGGCGGCCTCGCAGGCCACATCGGCCCGCACCCGGGTCGCGGCCAATGTCTCCAATGCGCGACTTCGCAAGGCGCAGGGCGCGTCGAAGGCCACCAGGGAGACCCCATCAACAACCGACAAGCCGGGCGCGGAGTACCAGGTGAGCGGCAACGCCCCGACGGTGTGCTCGCCCGGCCCGATCAGCAGCGCCAGATCGATGCGCCCCTCGTCGAGCGCCGACCGCAGCGGCGCGCCCCGGTCGATGCGGAACCGGACGCGGTGCGCCGGGAAAGCCGCGGCCAGGGCGGGGAGCAGCTGGTCGGCGGCGTGCTCGGTGGAGCCGATCACCAGCCGCGGCTCGGCCTCGACGGCGAACGCGGCCAGGGTCTCGTCGTGGGCAGCGAGGATCCGCCGGGCCTGGGTCAGCAGGGTCTCGCCGTCGGCGGTGAACCGCGATCCCCGGCCGTCCCGCTCCACGAGGGCACGACCAAGAGCAGATTCCAGACGCCGTACGTGCTGGCTCACCGCACCCTGGGTGAGGTGCAACGCCGACGCCGCCCGCTGGAAGCCACCGCAGTCCGCCACCGCGACGAAGCTGCGCAGCGGCCCGATGTCGAGACTCCGACTCATACCTACCAGGTTACTAGGAATTGATGAGCCGGCGTAATGGGTTGTCATCATGATCTCTCCTTGGACACCCGCGCCGGCCCGCGCCGAGACTCTTCGCATGAGTACCCGCAGAAACCTCAAGCTCGGCGCCGTCCTGATGGGCGTGGGCGGACCGGGTCAGCACCACACCTGGCTCCACCCCGAGATCCCCGGCGACGCGAGCGTGGACATCCGCTGGTACATCGCCCGTGCGCAGCAGGCCGAGGCCGCGAAGTTCGACCACGTCTTCATCGTCGACAGCCAGTTCATCACCCCGGACTCGCCGCACCACTACCTGAACCGGCTCGAGCCGCTCACGCTGCTGTCCGCGCTCGCGGTGCACACCACCAACATCGGGCTGGTCGGCACGCTGACGACGTCGTACAACGACCCGTTCAACCTGGCGCGGCGGCTCGCGTCGCTCGACGTGATCAGCGGCGGCCGGGCCGGCTGGAACGTGGTCGCGACCGGCGACGGCGGGACCGCGGGCAACTACGGGCGCAAGGAGCACTACGACTACGCGGCCCGCTACGGCCGCGCGCTCGAGAGCGTCCGCGTCGTGCAGGGGCTGTGGGACTCGTACGAGGACGACGCTTTTCCCCGGGACAAGGAGCGCGGCGTCTTCTTCGACAAGACGAAGCAGCACCCGCTCAACCACGTGGGCGAGCACTTCCAGGTGGTGGGGCCGCTCAACATCCAGCGCTCCCCGCAGGGGCAGCCGGTGATCTTCCAGGCCGGCGACTCCGAGGAGGGCCGCGACCTGGGCGCCTCGATCGCCGAGGCGATCTTCACGCACTCGGCGACGATCGAGCAGGCGCAGGCGTTCCGCAAGGACCTGCGCGACCGGGCCGCCGCCAAGGGCCGCGACCCCGATCACGTGCTGATCGTGCCGGGGATCTCGCCGATCATCGCTTCCAGCGACGACGAGGCCCGGGCGAAAGAGGAGGAACTGCTCGGCGGCAAGAGCTTCGACCGGGCGCTCAAGGAGCTGGGCCGGCCCTTCGGCTGGCACGACTTCACCCGATACGACCTGGACGCGCCCTTCCCCGACCTCGGCGAGGCCGGCGACCGGAGCTTCAAGACGCAGGCCGAGGGGATCAAGCGGCTGGCCCGGGAGAACGGGTACACGCTGCGCCAGGTCGTCCAGCACTCGATCGACGCCGGCCGCTCGCCGTTCGTCGGGTCGCCACTGACCGTCGCCAACGCGATCGAGGAGTGGTTCGAGGCGGGCGCGTTCGACGGCATCAACCTCACCGTGACGGCGCCGAGCGAGTTCGCGAAGTTCACCGACGAGGTGCTGCCGATCCTGCGGCAGCGCGGCGTCGCCCGGACCGAATACGAGTCGACGACGCTTCGTGGCAACCTCGGCCTGCCGATCCCGCAGAACGTCCACGCGTCATGAGGCTCGGATTCCTCACCCACGTGCAGGGCCGCGGCGACGATCTCGCCGAGACGTACCGCCGGGCTCAGGAGCTGTTCGTCGTGGCCGACGAGCTGGGCTTCGACGTCGGGTGGGTGGCGCAGCACCACGCGCCGCTGCAGGGTGGCGGGCTCTCGTCGCCATGGTCCTTTCTCGCGTACGCCGCCGCGCGCACCCGGAAAATCCGCCTCTCCACCGCGATCACGATCCTGCCGCTGGAGCACCCGCTGCGCCTCGCCGAGGACGTGGCGGTGGTCGACACGCTCAGCGGCGGCCGGGTCGAGATCGGCGTGGGCAGCGGTTCCGGGCCGGAGGAGTACGCCGCGTTCGGCGTCGACGTGAACCGCAAGCGGGAGCTGACCACCGAGGGCCTGGAGACGCTGCGCCGGGCGCTCGCCGGCGCCACCGACTTCCGGATCCAGCCGCAACCGGTGAGCGATTTCTCCGACCGGATCTGGCAGGGCGTCTTCAGCGCGGCCGGTGCGCGCTATGCCGCCGCGTCCGGCACCAATTTACTTCTCAATCGCGCCGCGTACGGGTACGACGAGCCCACCGATGAGGTGCAACGGGTCTGGGCCGACGAGTTCCTGGCCGCCTGGGACCGGCCGCAGCGGCCGCGCATCGGGCTGTCCCGCTTCGTCTTCCCGGCCAAGGACCGCAAGACGGCGGTGGCCCAGGTCGAGGACGGGCTGCGCCGTGCCACCGAGGGCTTCATCGCCCGCGGCGACTTCCCGGCCGGCCTGGGCCTCGACGAGTACCTGCGCCGGTTCCACGCGTTCGTGGGCCACCCCGACGAGATCGTCGCGGGGCTGCAGCGGGAGAAGGTGATGCCGGTGGCCACCGACCTGATCACCCAGTTCAACCCCGGCATCCCCGACTTCGACGCGGCCGTGCACGCGCTCGAGCTGATCGCCAAGGAGGTCGCGCCGGCGCTCGGCTGGTCGCCCGCCCGGTAATTGCATCGCACATTCTTCCGCGGAGCACGTAGAGTCGCGCGGTGCTCAGCGTGTTCCTGCCCCCGCGGCTGGGAACATCGTTCCGCTGGCTGCTCGCGTCGTCGTGGACGACCAACCTCGGCGACGGCATCGCGGTCGCGGCCGGCCCGCTGCTGGTCGCCTCGCTCACCCGCGACCCGTTCCTGATCTCGCTGGCGGCGCTGCTGAGCTGGGCGCCGCCGCTGGCGTTCGGGCTGTTCGCCGGGGTGCTCTCCGACCGGCACGATCGGCGGCGGATCGTGATGATCGCCGACGGCAGCCGGGCGGTCGTGCTCGCCGCGCTGGTCGCGGCGCTGGCCACCGGCCATCTGACGGCGGCCGGGGCGCTGGTCGCGCTGGGGCTGCTCGCGACCGCCGAGGTCTTCGCCGACAACACGTCCGCGACGCTGGCGCCGATGATGGTGCCCCGCGACGACCTGGCGCTGGCCAACTCGCGGCTGCAGTTCGGCTTCCTGACGCTCAACCAGCTGGCCGGGCCGCCGCTGGGCGCCGCGCTGTTCGCGGCCGGGCGCACGTGGCCCTTCGTGGCGCAGGTGGTGCTGGTCGCCGCCGGGGTGCTGCTGGTCTCGCGCATCCGGGTGGCGGCTTCCGCGCCGGAAGCGCGCGGCAACGCCGTACGGGAGATCAAAGAAGGCCTGGCGTGGACCTTGCGCCATCCCGCCGTACGCACGCTGGTGTTGACGATTTTGATCTTCAACGTGACGTTCGGGGCGGCCTGGTCGGTCCTGGTGCTGTATGCCTCCGATCGCCTGGGGATGGGCGCGATCGGGTTCGGCCTGCTCACGACGGCCTCGGCGGTGGGCGGCATCGTCGGCACCAGCCTCTACGGCTGGATCACGGCCCGGGTGAGCCTCGGCAACGTGATGCGCGCCGGCCTGATCATCGAGACCCTGACCCACCTGGCGCTGGCCCTGACCACCTCGCCCTACGTCGCCCTGCCGATCTTCTTCGTCTTCGGCGCGCACGCGTTCATCTGGGGCACCACCTCGATCACCGTCCGGCAGCGGGCCGTCCCGGAAAACCTGCAGGGCCGGGTCGGCGCCGTCAACACGCTGGGCGTCTTCGGCGGCCTGGTGGTCGGCTCGGCGATCGGCGGCGTCCTGGCCAGCCACTACGGCGTGACCGCGCCGTTCTGGTTCGCCTTCGTCGGCTCGGCCGTCTTCGTGGTCATGCTGTGGCCGCAGCTGACCCGCATCGCCCACTCCTAGCTGGGCTTTCAACCTGGGGGTTGACTCGTGGCCCGCCGAGGGCCTACTGTCTCTTTCAACCTTGGAGTTGAAACGGGGGCCCGATGACCACGGACACGCTGTCCCGCGTCTTCGCCGCCCTCGCCGACCCGACCCGCCGCGACATGGTGGCCCGGCTCGCCGACGGCGACGCGACCGCGAACCAGTTGGCCGAGCCGTACCGGATGACGCTGCAGGCGGTCTACAAGCACGTGAAGGTGCTCGAGGAGGCCGGGCTGGTGACCCGGCCGGCGGGGCCGCAGCCTCGTGCCGTACACCTGGAAATTGATGCTCTTGATCTGCTCGACACCTGGATCGAGCGCCACCGGGTCCGGGTCGAGCGGCGCTATCAACGGCTCGACGCCGTTTTGAGGTCTTTGCAGGAGGATGCGGATGAGTCCGGAAGCGGTCATCGAGGCGGACCCGAAGTTGCCGATGATCCGGGTAGTGCGTGACTTCGCGGCCACTCCCGCGCAGCTGTTCCGCGCGCACACCGATCCCGGGCTGTTCGCCCAGTGGGTCGGGCCCGACCGCATGACCACCCGGATCGACCACTGGGACGCGCGCACCGGCGGCAGTTGGCGGTACGCAAGCGGGGACTACTGGTTCCACGGCAGCTTCCACGATGTACGACCGGACCGCATCGTGCAGACGTTCACCGACGAGAGCAATCCCGACGGGGTGGCGCTGGAGACGTTGTGGTTCGACGACCTGGGCGGCGGCCGCACCCGGCTGCGGACGCGGGCGCTGGTCGAGAGCTTCGAGATACGCGACGCATGGCTGCGCTCCGGCATGGAGACCGGCATGAACGAGGGTTACGCCAAACTGGAGAGGATGCTCATCGATGGCACTGTCTGAGATCCCGGCCGACCGGCACCGCGAGGTCGCCGGCCTGTTCACCGAGCGGGTGCGCGGCGCCCGCGACTGGGATGCCCCCGCCCCCGTCCCCGGCTGGGCCGCCCGCGACGTGGTGCGGCACCTGGTCGAGTGGTTCCCCAGCTTCCTCTCCGCCGGCGCCGGCATCGACCTGGCCCGCGGCCCGTCGGCCGACGTGGACCCGGTGGCCGCGTGGCAGATCCACGCCGACGCCGTGCAGGCGCTCCTCGAGGACCCGGAGACGCCGGACCGCAAGCTCACCAACCCGCACCTGGGCAGCCTGCCGCTGGACACCGCGATCGACCAGTTCTACACGTCGGACATCTTCATGCACACCTGGGACCTGTCCCGGGCGACCGGCCAGGACGACCGGCTCGACCCGGACTTCTGCGCCCAACTCCTGGCCGGGATGGAGCCGATGGAAGAGGTGATCCGCAACTCGGGTCAATACGGGCCGCGGGTCGAGGTGCCCACGGACGCGGACGCGCAGACGAAGATGCTGGGCTTCATCGGCCGGGATCCATTCTGGAAGGCCTGAGGGCCGCCGGCCCGGGCGCGCTCCGGGCCGGCGGGGCCGGGCTCAGTGCTTCTTGATCCACGCCTTCTGGTGGTTGTTGGTCTTGTTGCTGCACTTGGCGTACTCGCCGCGGAGCAGCGCGGCCGTGATCACGTCCACATTGACCTGACAGATCTGCGCCGCCTGCAGGATCGACACGTTCTGCGCGATGTAGGTCTCGTTGCCCGACGCGATGTCGGTCACCGTGATGTCGACGTTGCCGACGCCGAAGCCACCGGCCTGGGCCGGGCTGGCGAACGACATCAGAGCGGCGGCCCCGGCAGCGGCCATCGCGAGAGCAAATCGAATGCGCATGAACTTCCCTTCTCGACGACGGGCGGGCGCCCGTCCGGCGCCCAATATGTCCGGTTCGTCAAGCTCCGAGAAGTCGCAACGCCGCGTGTCCCGAAACGTCTGACCGGACTTCAACACGCGTGGGCGACAACGCCGCGCCTGCCATCCTGAGGCGTGCATTTCTGCGCCCGCCGGGACGTTCCTTCGCTGACACCGGATCGTCAACTACGCGGCCTACCGCACCTTCGTCGACGACACGCTGGCGTCCGTGGATCCGCCGCGCCGCCGCCCACCTGCAAGAGTCCACCGATTTCGCGGCTCGGGGCGCTCCAAGCTGATGTCCGAATCCCGCCAGCATTGAGGCCCGTTCCGCGACAGAGTTGGAGGTGCAAGAAGACGACCACGACGGAGGCGACGATGACTGTGCATGCGACGATTGGCAGCCCGCTGGGCGACCTGCTTCTGGCGGGTGAGGAGACCGAGGACGGGATCAGCCTGACCTCGCTGTCGATGACCGGGCAGCGGAACGCACGCCCGGACGCGGCGCCGTTCGCCGAGATCATTCGGCAGGTGGAGGGGTACTTCGCGGGCGAGCTCACCCGCTTCGACATCCCGTTCACCAGCAGCGGGACGGAGTTTCAGCGGCGCGTCTGGCAGGCGCTGGAGGAGATTCCGTACGGCACGACCACGACCTACGGCGCCCTCGCGAAGCAGCTCGGCCTGCCGCGCGACCGGATCCAGGCCCTCGGCGCGGCGATCGGCGCGAACCCGCTGCTGCTGGTGCGCCCGTGCCACCGTGTCATCGGCGCCGACGGGTCGATGCGTGGCTACGCCGGCGGGGTCGAGCGCAAAGTCTGGCTCCTCAGCCACGAGGGCGCCCTGCAGCCGGCGCTGATCTGAGCCATGATCGACATTCCGGTCAAAGACCTCGACGAGTACGGCAGCGCGCTCACCGGCCCGATCCTCACGCCGGCCGAGTGCCGGGAGATCGCCGCCCTGTACGACGAGCCCGCACGCTTCCGCACCACGGTGGACATGGCCCGGCACCGCTTCGGGTCGGGCCAGTACCGCTACTTCACCCACGACCTGCCCGACCGGGTGCGGGAGCTGCGGGAGGCGTTCTATCCCGAGCTGCTGCCGATCGCCCGGGATTGGGCGGACAAGCTCGGCAAGCCCTCCCCCTGGCCCGACAGCCTGGACGAGTGGCTCCGGATGTGTCACGAGGCCGGGCAGTCGAAGTCCGCGCAGATCCTGCTGCGCTACGGCCCCGGCGACTGGAACGCGCTGCACCGCGACGTGTTCGGCGACATGCTCTTCCCGCTGCAGGTGGTGGTGGGCCTCGACGCGCCCGGCACGGATTTCACCGGCGGCGAGTTCCTGATGACCGAGCAGCGGCCGCGCGCGCAGTCCCGGGGCCACTCGACCACGCTGCCGCAGGGCCACGGCCTGGTGTTCACCACCCGGGACCGTCCGGTGGCGACGAAGCGCGGCTGGTCGAACGCCCCGATGCGCCACGGCGTGAGCACGATCCGCTCCGGCCGACGGCACACCCTAGGCCTCGTCTTCCACGACGCCGCCTAGCCGCGATTCATGGGAAGAGCCTTCCCCGGTACGGATGGGTACGGCCCCACTTCTCTTCCCACCGTGCCAGGCTCGCCTGCCACTCTGGCAGGTCCGGACGGTACTCACGCACGCCGGCCCGCTCCGGTTGCGCCGCCAGGAAACGCCAGTAATCCTCGATCGCCGCACGAGCGGTCTCCGCCGGGAACTCGCCTTGCGAACCTGGCACCCACAAATTGCGTATCCGCAGCGCCGAAGGCGTGAACGACACCTCGTAGTTCTCGCTGCTCCACTCCTCGAACGGCTCCTCGCCCCGGGCCACCTCGTCGGCCATGGCCAACGCGTCCAGCAGGGCCAGGAAGAACGTCCCGAGATCCGTGACTATCCACTCGGCGAGGAGGACGTACCGCTCGTCGGCGACCCGAGGTACCGGGCGATTGAACTCGGGATCCATCCCGAAGCTGACAACGCTCACCATGCGCCTCTCGGTATCTCAGGGAACCGGCCAACCGTGGGTGAAACCGCCGGACTGATTGTAGAAACCTTCGATGGTGACACCGTTGTAGGTGCCGATCCACTTGTCTCCGAACGACGGCCTCGAGTTCTTGAAGGCCCCGGACACCGCGTTGTCCACCTGGGCCGGCGTCCAGTGATCCGGGAAGAAGGTGCTGACCCCGCCATGTCCGGCCTTCGGCTTCCAAGTGCCCGCCGGCGGATTCAAGGTCGGGTCGAAGAACTCAGGCTCAGCCTGGTACACGCCATTCGAGTGGCTGATCCTCGTGCCGGGTATGAGGCGACGCCCCGGGTAGTCCTGCCCGCCGGGCCGATAGTGGTAACCCTTTCCCTTGGGCAGCCCTGGGTGGGCGTGTCCGCCGCCGATGGTGTGGGTGGTGAAATAGGGATTCATCCGGTCCGCACGCGTGCGTTTCTTCGTTTTGCGGAGGAACCTCAGGGCGGCCCGCATGAGTCGGCCCTCTCCCCTGGCCATCCTCGGTCACCCGTCCAGCAGCTGCATGACGGCCTCCTGCACGAGATTCCCGACGATCGTGCGGGTCAGCTGCTGGAAGATCGGGATCTCGGCCAGGCTTGCCCCGAACGTGGGCGCCGCCGTCGCGATCGCCTGCGCGACCTCCGCCGCCAGGATGACCAGCTGAGCGATCACCGCCGTTTTCAGGGCGAGCACGATCCCGCCGCAGATCATCAACCCGGTGCCGGTCAGCACGGCCGCGTTCGCGCCGTCCGAAAGCGTCTGCGCGGGGCTGTCCTCCCGGGCCCACCACCCTTGGAACGCGGTGACGGCCTCCCCGCTGTGCTCGGACCACACCGTCGAGGCCGTCGACTGCGAGTCCGAGACGACCGCGTCCAGCCGGCCGCCGAACGCGACCCAGGACCGGCCCATCTCGATCAGCGCGGTCTCGTCCGCCTCCGGCCACGTGTAGCCGAGGATGTCCAGCAGCGATCTGAGCTCGCCGGGGAGCTCCAGCCCCACGACTCAGCCCCCCAACTCGCCGAACCTGCGGCCGACGGCGTCGTCCACCTCCGCGTATCGGAGGCCGATCTCCACCACGTCGGCCCCCGCCGCCGCGATCTCGTCCAGGGCGTCCTGATAGCACTCGAACGCGTACGACGACACCTCGTCATGCGCGGCGCCGATCAGCGAGCCGATGTCGTCGCTCCCCCAGGGCGCGCCGTAACCGGCCAGTTCCGACCGGAACGCCGCCAGCTCCGCGGCCAGCCGCTCGGAGACGCCTCGCAGGGCCGACCCCGACGACGAGAGCCGCGACGGATCGACCTCGAATCCCGTCATCGGCCTTCGGCCCGTCGCACGAGCTGCTCCTGTGCCTCGACCAGGGAGGCGGTGAGTGCCGTGAACCGCCGCTCCGCGCTGAGCTGGATCTCCTTCAGCTGCTCGGTCAACCCGTCGAGGCCGGCCGCACCCGTGGCGGCTTGGCTCTGAAGGCTCGCGAGCGCGCCGTTGACGGCCGACTCGATCTCTCGCGCCAGCTCCTCGTGCGGCCACCGCATCAGCTGCGGATCCAGCTCCAGCCCTTCGATCCGCCCGGGCATCACCGCCCGCACCCGGATCCGCCCCTCGGCGCCCTCGCCCTCTCCCACGCCGTCGGGAAACGCGCCGCCGGAAGCCGCACCGCCAGAAACCGCACCGCCAGAAACCGCACCGCCAGAAACCGCACCGCCAGAAACCGCACCGCCAGAAACCGAGGGGCCGCTGAGCGCGGCCACCACCTCGCCCAACATGCCGGTCAGGCCGGACGAATCGATCGGGCCGGTCATCGCCACCTCCCCGTGAGCGCGTCGACTGAACCCCGACCGTATCGACGCCCGTCCACCTAGCTGTCACAAACGGGGCGACCGTCCTGTCTCTACGTACATGACTGTTGAGCAGACATCTCTGCCCCCAGGCGTCGAGCTGGTCGCGACCCTGCCGGGAGCAACCGACCGGATCCCCGCCGGCGCCGAGGCCCGGACCATCCGCGTCACGCTGGCGCCGGGCGACCCGGGCGCGCCGCCGCACCGGCACCCGGGGCCGGTCTTCGGCTATGTGACCGAGGGCGAGATCCTCTTCGAGCTGGAGGGGCAGGCGCCCCGGGTGCTCAAGGCCGGCGACGCCCTGTTCGAGCCGGGCGGCGACGTTATCCACTACCAGGGCGCCAACAACCTTCCGGATGCACAGTCGCAGCTGGTGGTGACCATGTTCGCGCCTCCGGGGACGCCGATCCTGACCGTGGTCGGCGCTGAGGAGCTGGCCGCGCGACGGCATCTGCGGGCGCCCGTCTCAGAATGAGACGAGCGGCGACGGTGCCGCGGGATGTCATAAGCAGCATGGATGTGGCCGAGATGTTCGCCCTCTTCGGCGCGCTCGGGCTGGTGCTCGCCGGGTTCAACGTCGTCGCGCTCAAGGTAGTGCAGCCCGACGACGTGCCCGCCTATGTGCGCGGCCGGATCCGGTTCTGGACCGCGCACAACTCGACGTTCATGGCCGGCAGCGCTGTCCTCGGCGCCGCCGGCCTCGCGTGGCTCGTCATCAGCTAAACGAATCAGCGGCTAAACGAACAAATCAAATATCAAATATGCGTTCAGCCCGATGATCAGCACGGCCACCGTGCCCGCCACGAACGTCGTCACACGATGGTTGACGAAGCTGCCCATGATGTCCCGCCGCCGGGTCACCAGCAGCAGCGGCACCAGTGCGAACGGAATCCCGAACGACAGCACCACCTGCGAGATCACCAGGCTGTCGGTGGGCGGCAGGCCCAGCGCCAGCACGGTCAGCGCCGGCGCCATCGTCACGGCCCGGCGGACGAACAGCGGGATCCGCCGCCGGATGAAGCCCTGCATGACGATCTGACCGGCGTACGTCCCGACCGAGGACGACGACAGGCCGGATGCCAGCAGCGCCACCGCGAACGCCAGCGCCGCCCCGCCCCCGACCAGCCGGCCGAGCCCGTCGTGGGCGGCCTGGATGGTATCGCCCTCCAGAGACACCCCCGACCCATGGAACAGCGACGCTGCCACCACCAGCATCGACAGGTTGATCAGACCGGCCGCGCCGAGCCCGATCATCACGTCGAGCCGCTGGAAGCGCAGCAACTCGCGCCGTTCGCCGTCGTCCCGGCAGGCCACCCGCGACTTGGTCAGAGCGGAATGCAGGTACACCACGTGGGGCATCACCGTCGCGCCGATGATGCCGCACACCAGCAGCAGGCTGTCGCTGCCGGCGAGCCGCGGCACGAAGCCCGACGCGACTCCGGCCGGATCGGCGCCGACCACGATCAAGTCGTACAGGAAACCGAGCAGGACAATGCCGAGGAGCCCGGCGATCGCCAGTTCGAAGCGGCGGTAGCCGCGTTGTTCGAGGGCCAGGATGCCGAACGCGACGACCGCCGTGATCAGGCCCGCGGGAAACAACGGCACGCCGAACAGCAGGTAGAGGCCGACCGCCGCGCCCAGGAACTCGGCCAGGTCAGTGGCCATCGCGATGATCTCGGCTTGGACCCAGAGGCCGCGCGACACCGGGCGGGGCAGGTGCTCGCGGCACAGCTCGGGCAGGTCGCGGCCGGTCGCGACGCCGGCCTTCGCGGAGAGGTACTGCACCAGCATCGCGGTGAGGTTCGCGACGACGATGACCCAGACCAGGGTGTAGCCGAAGCGGGCGCCCGCGGTGAAGTTGGTGGCGAAGTTGCCCGGGTCGATGTAGGCGACCGCGGCGACGAAAGCCGGGCCCAGCAGGGCGACCGTGCCCCGCAGCCGCCCCCGAGCCCGGATCTCCTGAAAGACGGACTCGGGGGCTACTACGGCGCTCATCCGACGGACGGGCCGAGGCCGAGCGACTGCGGCGTGCTCGAGTCGGGCGAAGGCTGGCGGAGGCCCTCGTCGAGCTCGCCGATCTCGGTCATCAACGCGGGGCTGCCGCCCCACGGAGTCTGCTCCTCAGCCACGAGGGTGTTGGTGGTGAGCAGCAGACCGGCTACCGAAGCGCCGTTCTGGAGCGCCGAGCGGGCGACCCGCAGCGGGTCCACGATGCCCATCTCGATCATGTTGCCGTACCGGCCCTGCAGCGCGTCGAAGCCCTCGTCCGGGCCGAGCTGGCCGACCCGGGTGACGACTTCCTGGCCGGAGAAGCCGGCGTTGGTGGCGATCAGGAACGCGGGCTCCGGCAGCGCACGCCGCACGATGTCGACGCCGGCCGCGTAGTCCTCGTCCTTGATCTCCAGGTTGTCGAGCGCGTCGGCGGCGTGCAGCAGGGCCGCGCCGCCGCCGGCCACGATCCCCTCGGCCATCGCCGCGCGGGTGGCCGAGAGCGCGTCCTCGACCCGGTGCTGCAATTCCTTGAGCTCGGCCGGCGTCGGGGCGCCGACGTGGATCACCGCGACCTTCCCGGTCAGGGCGCCGATCCGCTCGGTCAGGACGTCCTCGTCCGCGCCGAACGTCGCGCGGGCCAGCTCGGCCCGCAGCTGGGTGACCCGGAACTCGATGTCGTCGGGCGAGCCTCCGCCGCCCACGATCGCGGTGCGCTCGGACTCGACCCGTACCTGGTCGGCCCGGCCGAGCTGATCGAGCGTCATCGTCTCGAGGGTGAAGCCGGAGTGCCGGCTGTAGACGGCGCCGCCGGTGATCGCGGCGATGTCCTCGAGCTTGTGCAGCCGCCGGTCGCCGAAGCCGGGCGCGCGGACGGCCACGCACTGGAAGATGCCGTTGACGTGGTTGTGGGTGAGCATCGACAGGGCGGTGCCCTCGACGTTCTCGGCGATGATGATCAGTGGCCGCGGCGCCCGCATGATCTTGTCGAGCAGGGGCATGAGCTGCTGCACCTTGGTGATCTTCTCGCTGCACAGCAGGATGTAGGGGTCGTCGACGATCGCTTCGAGCCGTCCCGGGTCGGTGACCATGTAGGGCGACAGGTAGCCGTTGTCGAACTCGAAGCCCTCGACGAAGTCGACGCTCATCCCGTGCCGCTGCGACTCCTCGACGGTCACGATGCCGCCGTCGCCGACCGTGTGCAGCGCCTTCGCGATCACCGATCCGACGTAGTCGTCGTCGTTGGCCGAGATGCCCGCCACCCGCGCCAGTTCCTCTTCGCTGCTCACCGTGCGGGCCACGGCACGCAACCGCTCGACCAGACGGTCAACTGCAAGATCAACACCACGCTTCACCCGTACGGGATTGGCACCGCTCCCGATCGCCGACATGCCCTCGCGGATGATCGCCTGCGCGAGCACCGTCGCGGTGGTGGTGCCGTCCCCGACGATGTCGTTGGTCTTGATCGCCGCTTCCTTGACCAGCTGCGCGCCCATGTTCTCGAACTGGTTCTTGAGGTGGATCTCCCGCGCGATGGTCACGCCGTCGTTGGTGACCACGGGCGAACCGGTGATCTTCTCGATGATGACGTTGCGGCCTTTCGGGCCCAGCGTCGACTTGACCGCCTCGGCCAGCTTGTCGACTCCGGTGAGTAGCAGGGTGCGCGCGTCCGCGCCGAATCGAAGTTCCTTGGCCATCGCGGGATCTCCTTAGGGAAGGGCTACTTCGCCCTGGCCGTCGGTGTTGTAGCGGTGCCGCAGCATGCCGCGGCAGATGCCGGTGTTCGCGTCGAGGCTGGTCCGGGTGAGGCGGGCCTTGCGCAGATGCAGCGGCACGTCGGAGGCGCCGATCGGGGCGCCGGTGGCCGGATCGATCAGCAGGTGGGCGTCGTCGCCGGCCGGCAGCCCAAGCTCGCGACGCCGGCGTCGGAGCCGGTCCAGCGCCGCAGATTCCGACAAATTTCCCAGGCGAAGCCCCGCCAGTTCCACCGGCGGGAGATTCAAGGTCCGGCAGACCTGGTCGGTGCCGGCCATGACCGCCTTGCGGAGAAAATCGGCGCGCAGGCTGTCGAGCTCGTCGACCGCCTCCCCTTCGAACGACCGCACGAACCCGGCCCGGGCCGCGACGCCGTCGTTGATCGCGTCCGACGCGAAGTGATCGTCGAGGATCACGGTGGTCCGGCAAACGTCGTCGAGGGCGGACACCGAGTCGTAGGCGTCGGCCACCATCAGATAGGCGAAGTTCGGTGCACAGAAGTAGGTCGGCAACCTCAGATGCACCTCGGCCGCGCCCTCGTCGGACACCGAGGCGGAAGCGACGAAGCCGAGCGTGGTGATCGGCTCGTCCAGCTCGGGGTCGCGCACCTCCGCCAGAGCGGCGAGGATGCGCGACCCCATCATGGCGCTGGTCATGCCGGCGAAGCCGCCGGCGACTCGGAACTGACGCCGACCGCGTCGTCCCGAGCCGCCGGAGCCCCCTCGCCCGCGCCGAGCTGATACTCCTGCGGTACCTCGATGCCGTAGAGCTTCGCGGCGTTGAGGCCGAGGATCTTCTTCTTGGTCGCCGTGGTCACCCTCGGGTAGTCGGAGAACTCGTCGCTGGGGTAGTCCCAGTCGACGAAGCCCTCGATCTGCCACTTCGGCTCCCAGATGCCGTAGTCGCTCCCGAAGGTCATCTTGTCCTCGCCGACCCAGAAGAGCAGCTCGCCCATGACCTTCGCAAAGAACCGGGGACGAGCGTGCATGAGCCCGCCGATCACGACGGACAGCCCCGCGTACACGTTGGGCTCCTGCGTCGCCATGAAGCAGAAGTCCTCGATCCGGGGCAGGCCCACGTGCTCGACGATGAAGTTGAGCTGCGGGAAGTCGGTCGCGGCGTGGTCCACGTCGGAGACGTCGAACGCGTCCTTGTCCAGCGGCCAGATCGTCGGGCCCTTGTGCACGTGGATGTTCTTGATGCCGAGCTCCTGGCACTTCTCCAGGTACCGGTACGCGGCCGGGTCCTTGAGCGTCCATCCGCGCGAGCCGTTGTTCCACTCGGCCGTGTAGAGCTTCACGCCGATGCTGCCGAAGCGGTCGACGTTCTCGGCGAGCTTCTTGAGCCCGTCGTCGCCGTCGCGCGGGTCCCACCGGGTGTTCGGGATGAACTTGCCGGGGTGCTTGGCGCCGAGCGCCGCGTTGCGCTCGGTGGTGTTGAAGCCCTCCTTGTACCACTCGGTCAGGTACGTCGGCTGGAAGATCGCGACGTCCACGTACCCGTCGGTGAAGACGTCCTTCATGAGGTCGTCCTCGGTGTAGGCCATGAACTTCTCGATCGGCCAGTGCGTCTCCTTCGGCGCGAGGCCCTGGTACGCGTGGAAGCACTCGATCCAGCCCTTGGCGTACTGCTCGGCCCCCGGCACCCAGTTGGACGGCGCCGCGTTCCAGTAGTGCATATGGCTGTCGACCACGAAGTACTTCTCGCCATCCTTCTCGTACAAGGCTGCTACCTCCTATCGGGTTGCAGGTCGAAGCCGATGTAGTCCGCCGCGTCCTCAGGGTTGGCGAACATGATCGTGCGATCGTCCTCGTGGATCATGCGGCCGTAGTGGGTCGACATGTTCTCCTCGAACTGGGCGGCGTCGAAGTACCCGGCCTCCTCGCCGAGCGCCTCGGAGACCTCGTCGTAGACGACGTCCATCCGGCCGGTCGCGTCGACCCGGATCATCGAGGGCAGCGGCGTCACCCGTACGTTCGGCTGGCCGCCCATGACCTCGGCCACCACCACGCCGACCTGGTTGTTCATCAGCGTGAAGCCACACATGTTGGAAGCCGTGTTGTCCGATTTGAACGGGCTCTCGGCGATTTTGAACTGAGTCATCGCTCCAGCTCCTTGGGGAGTTCCAGGCCCAGGTCCTCGACGATGCCGGCGAACCGGCTCTTGACCCGGTCGAGCGCGTCCTCGAAGCGGATCGGCTTGCTGTCCGGCTGCGACCACAGCGGCTGCATCGCCCGGGCCGCGGGAATCGTCAGCCCGACCCAGTTGGCCAGCCAGCCGTTCAGGGTCCGGTTGTTGTGCTCGGCGAACTCGCGGTCGTTGGTCAGCAGATCGAAGATCGCCAGCGTGTAGCGCAGGTCGCGCTCGGAGAAGTCGAACTCCTCCGCGCCGACGATCGTCGGGGTGACGAAGTCGCCGTTGCGCGGCGCCGCCTGCATCACCAGCTGGCTGCGGAACAGCTCGCCGATCAGCGGCTGGAAGACGACGTTGGCGGCGAAGATCGCCTCGCCCCAGTCGTCGATCGCGGTCAGCCGCTCGGCCACCTCGCGCACGCCCTGCCAGGACGGGTCGGAGTTCCAAGTGTCCAGGTGCGCGCTCCCCTCGAAGCCGGGGATCTCCTCGCTGAGCGTGAGCTGGTACAGCGCCAGGTCCTGGGCGGCCCGGATCAGGTGCATGCTGTTCACGGCGATCGCGGTGTTGTGCATGTTGGTCGGCCCGCGCCGGTTCGCGTTGGCGAACAGGTAGAGGCCGAGCCCGTGGTCGACGTGCATCCACGCGCCGACGTGCTGCGCGACGAACCGCACCCAGTTCGGGCTCCACTGCTCGAACGCCTTGGCCTGCTTGGCCGCGTCGACGTTCGCGTTGACCTGCCGCACCACGTTCGCGTTGTAGCGGTACAGCGACAGCTCCCACTCCTCGTTGGGGTCGCGGAACTCGTGCCAGCCGTGCGCCGGCCACTCGTAGCCGCGGCCGCCCGATCCGGGCCCGCGCTCCGGCTCGGGGCGGTCGCTGCCCCACGCCTTCAGAGCGGTCCACTCCAGCGGGTAGCCGCCCTTGCCGTTGGAGAATCCGTAGAGCCAGCCCTGGGCGAGGTAGTGCCGCGGATCCGGCTGGACCTCGACCGTGACGTCCTCGTAGTGGGTCTGCTTGCGCTTCTGCGGGACGAAGTAGTTGAACCGGCGCGCGCCCGAGTCCGGGAACTCCTTGGCGCCGGCCTCGGCGTCGGTGAAGACGGGCTTGGGAACGCTACGTTCCGTCGCGGTCGTCATCAGTCCTCCCCACCTGTCGTCGTGAACTTGTCGTAGTAGATGTGTTTCTCGGGGGCGCCGAGCGAGGCCAGCAGCGGCATGGCCGCCTCGACCATCGGGGGCGGCCCGCAGAGGTAGGCGTGTGCGCTCTTGAGATCGACCTCGTAGCGCTTGAGCACATCGGTGATGAAGCCGACCTCGCCGTCCCAGTCCTCGCCCTCGGCCGGCTCGGACAGGGCGGGCACGAACCGGAAGCCCGGCAACCTTTCGCGAAGGGCTTCGATCTCGGCGACGAAGCAGAGATCTTTCGCCGTACGGGCGCCGTAGTAGAAAACGGCTTTGCGCTCGATCCCGCGCTCGGCCATCGACCGCAGCAGCGCCAGGATCGGCGCCAGCCCGGCGCCGCCCCCGACGAAGATGAGATCGCGGTCGGGGGCGTCGCGCAGCGTGAACACCCCGAACGGGCCGGTCAGGTCGAGCCGGTCGCCGACCTTCAGCTTGGTGTCGAGGAAGGACGAGAACACCCCGTCCGGATAGACCTTGATGATGAACTCGAGCCGACCGTCCTCCTTGCTGGAGGTGTTGGCCATCGAGAAGGAACGGGTGATCTCGGTCCCGGGCACCTTGATGTCCATGTACTGGCCCGGGAAGAAGGTCACCTCGGCCGGCTCGATCAGCTTGAGCACGAGATGGCGGAGGTCGTGCGTGACCGTATCGATGGCAACGACCTCCGCCACCGCGCTCACGATGGGCAGCCCCGAGCGGATCATCTCCTCGTCGAAGTTGAGCAGCTCGATCGTCACGTCCTCGTACACGTGCGCCCGGCACAGAAGCGTGAAACCCTCCTCTTTCTCGTAGTCGGGCAGCGCGAACGTGGAGTAGCGGTCGAGCTCGATGTCGTCACCGTCGAGGACGAACGACTTGCAGGCCGCGCACTGGCCCTCCTTGCACCCGTGCATGAGCATCAGCCCCTGCTCGGACGCGGAGCGCAGCACGGTCTGCTCCTCGTCGACCTCGATCTCGATGCCGACCGGCTCGAACCTCACCCGGTGCTTGTCGCCCATAGCCGGTGATCAGCTGTCTTCGCGGGCGAAGCGACCCGCCGGGCCGCCCTTGATGTAGGAGGCGTGGAACTTCGCGCGCTCCTCGTCGGTCATCTGGTTGAGCAGCACGTTCGGGCTCTGCAGCGGGCCCATCCGGCGCAGGTGGTCGAGCGTCCACATCTTCCGCGGGTCGTCCAGGTTCAGGTGCGGCTGCGCGACCATGGTCTTGCCGTCGTCGCGGACGAAGCCCATGTCGGAGACCACGTCGGCCCAGTTCCAGCCGTGGTACAACGTCTCCCACTCGCGGGCGCCGATCAGCTGGCCCATGTTCGGGGTGTTGCGGCCCTGGAAGGTCGGGCGGAACGCCTCGACGTCGGTCCACCGGCACGCCTCGTGGCAGTACGTGCGCCACTGGCCGTCGACCTCGGCCATCACCATGTCCTCACGGACCAGGCACGGGACCATGCAGACCCAGCAGCGGTGCGGGTACTGGTAGTCGACGTCCTCGGCGACGATCGGGTGGTGGCCGTTCGGCGTGGACAGCCGGTTGTACTGCTCCCACCACTTGCCATAGCGGTCGTACCAGCCCGGGTACTTGTACTCGAACCACTCGAAGTCCTTGTCGGTCATCGGGTCGATCCGCCAGTAGTTGGCCAGCCAGCCGGTCGCGAAGAACTGGGCCACCTCGTGCACGTAGCCCTTGTTCCAGATCTGGTTCCAGGCCTCCTCGATCAGGTCGTGCGGGATGACCAGGCCGTACTTCTCCAACGGCACCAGGTAGCTGCGGTAGTAGTCGTCGTAGATCCAGCGGCGCCACATCTCCGCGTACGATTCGCGGTCCTTGCGGCGGTCCTTCGTGCCGTACTCGATGAACGTGCCGATCGCGGCGTCCACCACGCGGTGGTTGTTCCACCAGGCGTAGCGCAGGTCGCGCTCGAGCAGCTGGTGGTTGCCCTCGTCGGCGAGCGCCATGAGCAGCGTCGCGTACCCGTTGGAGATGTGCCGCGACTCGTCCGACTGCACCGAGTGGAAGACGGTGGGCAGCAGGTAGTCGCCGTTCGCGGCGGCCTCGGCCGGCATCGCGACGAACAGCGTGTTGGTGAAGGCCGTCTCGGCCACGATGGTCAGGTAGATGCTGGCCGCGGTGATCGCGTCGCCGGTGATGAACCCCTCGGCGAACTGCCGGCCGATCGTGCCGCAGTAGTCGTTCTGGAAGTTGCGCAGGCTCGAGTTGAAGCCGGCCGGGTCGATGTAGTTGTTCATGTACAGGCGCTTCAGGTTCTGCTGGATCGTCGAGTGCCGTACCTCGTCGATCATCTGGATCGCCTGCCCGTTGTGCAGCTCGGGGTTCGGCACGTTGCGGAACAGCAGCGGCATCGCCCGGGCCGCCGAGATCTCCGGCAGCGGGATGATCGACAGGAACAGCTTCTGCCACTCGAGCCAGCGCTCCTGCACCTGGCGGAACATGTTGCCGCGGATCGCGCCGTCCGACGCGCCGTACACCCGGTGGTCCTTCTCCTCCTGCATCGGGAAGTACGACCGCAGCACCTGCTTGAGGGGATCCTTCTTCTGCGCCTTGCGGAACGTGTAGTCCGTTCCGTAATGCGACACGGGCTGGTGGTACATCGGTTCCCAGGACAGCTCCTGGATCTTCTGATGAGCCCGGGCCACGCTCTGCCGACTCATGAGTCAACTCCTCATCCTTGGCGGCGTCCTTCAGCGGGATAAGACATCAGCTTTGGTGTGGTTGGCGTCTCACATTGAGTCGTCGTCGCCGAAGACCGCCGCGCGGATCTCGGCGAGGTGCCGCTTCTGGTTCTCCCCGACCTGGCGATCGCCCTCGGCGGCGGGCTCGATGCCGAGCGCGCGCAACAGCTCGGCCGCGGGCGCGCCCGGATCGGCGCCGCCCAGCGTCGGGTGCAGCCCCTGGGCCGCCAGGTGATGGAACACGACGTTGACCACGGTCCACGGATTGAACGACTCGGATGCCGTCTCCATGGCTCCGAGTCCATCGCGCGATACGCGAAACAGGGGTCTCAACATGAGACGAGAGCATCTGGCGCCGCGCGTAACGTGTAACCAGCCTGTAACAGGGGGCGCCGATGCCACCTTCATCCTCCGACAGCGCACGGCTCGCGAAGACCCGTGAACAATTCCTCACCGCCGAAGAGATCGAGCCCAACCAGGTCCGGGACGCGATCCTGGCCTCGTGGTGGCGATCCCGCCACTGGAACGTGGCCGCCGACCGGATCGACCTGACCTACCAGCGCGACCCCGACCTCGACACCCCACTCACCCGGAGTGCCCTCCCCGTTTTGCGGCATCTGCGGGAAAACCTGGACCACCAGCCGATCAGCATCATCCTGACCGACCCCGCCGGGCTCGTCCTGACCCGGCTGGACGCCGGCCGCGACCTCGACACGCACCTCGACCGGGTCAACCTGGCGCCCGGCTTCAGCTACGCCGAGGAGTACGTCGGCACCAACGGGATCGGCACGGCGCTGGAGGGCGGCCGGCCCATGCACGTGTTCGGCCACGAGCACTACGCCGAGCACTTGGAGGACCTCGCCTGCGCCGGCGTGCCGATCCACCACCCCATCTCCGGCAAGACGGTGGGCGCGGTCGACCTGACCTGCTGGCGCAAGGACGCCGACCCGCTGCTGCTGGCCCTGGCCAAGACCACGGCCGGGCAGATCCAGCAGGCGTTGCTGGCCGACAGCGGCATCCGCGAGCTGGAGCTCCTTCAGGAATATCTGCGCACGTGCCGTCGTACGGCGGGAATCGTCTTTGCCTTGAACAACGACGTCGTGATGATGAACGACAACGCGCGGCACGCCCTCGACCCCGCCGAACAGTCGGTGCTGCTGGCGCAGGCGGCCGAGACGCTGGCCGGCCGCAACCCGACCGCGGCGCTCGAGGTGGAGCTGCCGAGCGGCCTCAAGGCCCGGATGTTCTGCCGTCCGGTGCGCGGCGAGGGCCGGCTCAGCGGCGGCGTCGTCCACGTCAAACTGGCCGAGCGGCCCGCGGGCGTACGCCTGGACTCCACGCCCTCACCCCGGATGTTCCTGCCCGGCCTGGTCGGTTCCGGCGGACTCTGGCTGCGCGGCTGCCACCAGGTGAAATCGGTCTACGCCGCCGGCGACTGGCTGGCCCTGGAGGGCGAGGCCGGCGTGGGCAAGCTCGCCGTCATCCGCGCCATCCACCAGCACGACAAGCCCGGCGCCCACTTCGCGGTGATCGACGCGAACGCGCCCGGCCGCACCTGGCTCGACGACGTCCGCGCCGAGCTCGAAGCCGGCGAGGGCGCCCTGGTCATCCAGCACGCCGACCGCATCGGCGGCGCCACCCTGCGCGCCCTGTCGCTCCTGCTCGAGGCCGCCCGCTCCACCGGGCCGACCCCGTGGGTGGCCGTGACCCTGAGCCAGCGCCACGACGGCAGCGAGCTGGCCGACCTGCTGCGCTTCTTCCCGAGCACGGTGGAGCTGCCGCCGCTGCGCTACCACCTGGAGGACGTCCAGGCGCTCGTTCCGTTCTTCCTCAACCGGCTGGTCCCCGACGGCCGCCTGGTCTGCTCGCCCGAGGCGATGCAGATGCTGAGCCGCTCCAGCTGGCCGGGCAACATCGAGCAGCTGTGGCAGGTCCTGCGCAACATCGTCCAGCACCGCCGCAGCGGCGCCATCAAGCCGAGCGACCTGCCGCCCGAGTGCCGCACGGTGAGCCGGCGCCTGCTGAGCCCGCTGGAGGCCATGGAGCGCGACGCCATCGTCCGGAGCCTGATCGACTGGGACGGGAGCAAGATCAAGGCAGCGGCGGCCCTGGGCATGTCGCGAGCCACCATCTACCGCAAGATTCACGAGTACGGGATCGTCGCGCCCACCAAGTAGCGGAGCGCCCGATCAGATCGGGAAGGTTCCGCGGCGCCATTGCCAGTGGCGGCCGGCCGTCAGGTGGTCGACGACAGCGCGCTGGAGCACCGTGTCGCGCGGGAGCTGGTCGAGCGGGGTGGTCAGGCTGCGGAACACGAAACGCAGCACCTCGACGTCGGCGTCCAGGCCTTCCGGCTCCTCGTACGGCTCGATCTCGAACCTCGACTGGAACCGGATGATGTTGGAGTCCTCGGGGAGGTAATCGCGCAGCTGCGGGTCGAGCAGCCACGAGCCGCAGGCGAACGCGGCGTAGTGCTCGTCGGGGAAGTGGCGGGGGAAGAACGCGCGGCCCTCGTCGAGCGACGCCGAGATCGCCTCCGGGTTCAGCGGGCCCGACTCGGGGATGTGCAGGCCGATGGCGTTCTCGCCGCGGTGATGCTGCAGCCGGCCCAGCTCGTAGAGGCCGCCGCGCGCGTGCAGCGTCAGCCAGCTCTGCATGACCGGCCAGCCCTCCCGGTTCATCCGCCGGTCGACCGCCAGGTTGCGGCCCAGGTCGGCGAGGGTCGCCCAGGACACGGCGTCGGGGATGCCGTGCTCACGGTGGTATTCCCGGGCGACCTCGACCAGGGCCAGGTACGCGTACACGTACAGGTGCCGCCAGGCCGGGCCGCGGTCGCGCGGCAGCTCCGGGCCGGGCGACAGCCAGTCGTATCCCCCGAGATCGGCACGCACCAGCGCGATCGAGCGGTCGAGCAGCCAGCGCAGCTCCGGCGTCCACAGCGGCGAGCCCGGGTCGGGCCAGCCGGCCATGATCTCGGCGGCGTCGTCCGGCCGCACCGCGAGCCGGTCGAGGATCGCGGGCGCGTCGGCCTTGGCGGGCAGCGGCGCCGACGGCCCGTCGCCGGCGAGCCGGTGCACGCGGTTGACGTCCTCGGCGGGCACCCCGAGCTGGGAGGCGATGTCATCCAGATCCACGCGGGCGACCCTACCGGCCGCCGCGATCATGTCTCAATCCTCCGCGACCCGGATGATCGTCTTGCCGGGCCGGCGGTCGTGGCGGCCTCCTCCGCGACCCGGATGATCGTCTTGCCGGGCCGGCGGTCGCGTCGGGCGAACGCGGCGGCCGCCTCCGACAACGGTCGCACGGCGCCCACGATCGGCGCGAGCCGCCCGGACCGGACCCGCCGGGCGAGGTCGGCCAGCCGGAGGCGGTCGGGCTCGACGATGAAGAAGACGGCTCGGCCGTCCTTGGGCGGGACGGGCGGCGGCATGGCGATGCTGACCAGGGTGCCGCCCGGGCGCACCAGCGCCGCCGACCGCTCGAGGATCGGGCCGCCGACGACATCGAGCGCCACATCCACGTCGCCGGCCCGCTGCAGGTCGTCGGCGTCCAGATCGAGGAAGTCCAGTGCGCCGAGTCCGAGGACGGTTTCGCGGTCGCCGGCCCGGCCGGTGCCGATCACGCGGGCGCCCGCCTCGCGCGCCAGCTGGACGGCGATCGAGCCGACGCCGCCCGCGGCGCCGTGGACGAGGACGGTCTGACCGGTCGTGAGGTGGGCGTGGTCGAACAGCGCCTGCCACGCGGTGAGCCCGGAGATCGGCAGCGCGGCCGCCACGGTGTGGTCGATGTCGGCCGCGAGCGGCGCGAGGTTGCGCGCCTCGACCGCGGTGAACTCGGCCAGGGATCCGTTGCGGGCCCAGTCGGTCAGCCCGAACACCCGCTGGCCCACGGTCAGCCCGGTGGTGCCGGGGCCGAGCTCGACCACGGTTCCGGACAGCTCGTGCCCGGGGATGCTCGGCGTCCGGTCGCGGCCCGCGCGGTCGGCCCAGGTCGCCGGCCAGTCGAGCTCGCCCGGGGTGAAGGCGGCGGCGTGCACTCGTACGATGACGTCGTTCTCCGCCGCGTAGGGGTACGGCATGTCGGTGAGCGTGAGGCCTTCGACGCCCGCGTCGCGGTCCCGCGCGATGATCGCCCGCATCAGCTCTCCCAGGGCGAGCCGACGATGCGCTCGACCGTCGTCGCCGGGCGGAAGCTCGGGATGAAGTGCTCGAGGACGTCGGCGTTCACCGTGCCGATCGTGGTCTCCGGGCGATCCTTGAGCCCATCGACGTACGCCCGCAGGAACTCGTTCTTGAAGTCCCCCCGCGGGTGGGCGGCCACGATCTCGTCCAGCCGATCGCGGTCGAGCCCGTCCAGGCCGAAGCCGACCACGTCGGTCAGGACACCGAAGTACGTGGCCGCGATCTCCGGCGCCATCCGCCCGGGGATGCTGGGCGTGGTGTGCAGCGCGATCGCCGTCCAGACCTTCTCGGCGGCGGCCGCCGCGAAGCCCCGCTCCAGCAGGAACTTGCGCGCGTGATCGGCGCCGTCGAGCTCGAAGCGCTGCTCGGCGTCGGAGAATGGGGTCAGCAGGCCGCTGTCGTGGAAGATGGCCGCCAGGTAGAGCAGCTCCGGGTCCGGTTCCAGGCCGAGCCGGTCCGCCTGCAGCAGGCCGAAGAAGAAGATACGGCGGGAGTGATGGTAGATGAGAGGGCTGGTCGTGTCCCGGATCAGCCTGGTCGCCTCGGCGACCGCCGCTGTGCCCGGAATCGCCAACCCCGCGATGACCTCTGGCATGGCTACCATGCTGCTCGCCGACCGGCCTGCCGCGCCGCCCTGGCCCGGCCACGAATCCCTTAAATGCGGACACCTGGAGTCGCCGTGACCGCCGCTCCCCATCGGGTCGCGATCCTCGTCTACGACGGCGTGACGCTGCTGGACGTCGCCGGTCCCGCCGAGGTGTTGAAGGAGGCGAACAGGTTCGGTGCCGACTACCGGATTGTGCTGTTGTCGCCGACCGGCGCGGACGTGACGACGAATCTCGGGGTCCGGATGGCGGCCGACGGAGCCGTCTCCTCGGCGGCGTCCTTCGACACGTTCATGGTGGCCGGGTCCGACCTCTATCCGCGCGCCCCGATCCCCGGCGAGCTGGCGGACGCCGCACGGACCGAGGCGGCCGTCGCCGGCCGGATCGCCTCGGTCTGCACCGGGGCGTTCGTCCTGGCCGCCGCCGGGCTCCTCGACGGCAAACGCGCGACGACGCACTGGAAGGTCGCGCACAAGCTCGCCACCCTCTGCCCGACCTGCCACGTCGAACCCGACGCGATCTACGTCCGCGACGGCGCCACGTACACGTCGGCCGGGGTCACGGCCGGCATCGATCTGGCGCTGGCCCTGGTCGAGGAGGACCACGGCCCCGACGTGGCCCGGAACGTCGCCCGCGCGCTGGTGGTGTACATGCAGCGGGCCGGCGGCCAGTCCCAGTTCTCGGCGCCGCTGCAGGGCCCGCCGCCCCGCTCCCCGGCGCTCCGCCAGATCACCGACCTGGTGACGGCCGCGCCGCGCGCCGACCACTCGGTCGGCGAGCTGGCGAAACACCTCAACATGAGCACCCGGCACCTGACCCGCCTGTTCCACGACGAGCTGTCCACGACGCCGGCCCGCTACGTGGAGAACATCCGGTTCGACCTGGCCCGCGCCCTGCTCGACCAGGGACACAACGCCACCCAGGCGGCCTCCCTCGCCGGCTTCCCCAGCTACGAGAGCATGCGGCGCGTCTTCGCCCGCAAACTGTCCCTGAGCCCCGCCGCCTACCAGCGCCGATTCGGCACCACCCGTCGCATCAAGTCGGACTAGCTCCTGCCGTATTGCTCAGTTCAAGCCGCCCCAATTGGGTGATCTTTGTGTCGAAGTTCGGCGATTCCGCGTTTCGCAGATTGATCAAATATGAGCGAGGTTCCCCGGCCGGCAACCGCGCTGTTACCGTGAGTTGTCGTCATCGGCGAGCGAAGAGCGAGCAAGCCATGCTGCTTGTGCCGCAGGTCCCACGTTACGACTGCCTGTTCTGCCAGGTGTACGCGGCGGGCGATCAGGAATTGCCATGGTACGACCGGCCCCTGATAAGGCAGGCCGGGGCAGGCGTGGCCGTCTGCGCCGTCGGCGCTTTCGTGCCCGGCTACATATTGATCTCACCCGCGCAGCACGAGAGTTCCGTGCAAGCGCTCGCCGCCGACGCGGCGCCAGGCTTTCTGGCCTTCGTGGACCACGTCGTGGAGACCGCCGAAGGAATGTATGGCCCGTGCACTCTGTTCGAACATGGCTCCTGCCGCGCGGAAGAACGGCAGCGATCGGCCTGCATTACCCACTCCCACATCCACGTCGTGCC
The DNA here is from genome assembly GCF_050942195.1 of Actinoplanes sp. CA-142083. Taxonomy (NCBI): domain Bacteria; kingdom Bacillati; phylum Actinomycetota; class Actinomycetes; order Micromonosporales; family Micromonosporaceae; genus Actinoplanes; species Actinoplanes sp. CA-142083. The sequence goes on along the minus strand of NZ_CP192076.1, from coordinate 2,486,971 downwards.
TGGGGCATACTCGTTCAACCTGTTGGGGCTTCCCGTCCGGGCTCTCGGAACGCTGGCTGACCTCGTGAACGTACCTGCTGCGGAGAGAGCGGACGGCTATCTGATGTACCGCGAGCCTGGCGGCCTGGTCCAATACTCGCCCGACGCCGGCATCTCGCAGTACTTCCGTCGCCACATCGCACGGATGCTCGGTTGCCCGGACGATTGGGACTATGCGCTCTTTCCACATTGGGAGAACGTCCGAGCCACCCAGGAAAGTTTTCCGGGCTCGCCATTCCAACCTATGCCCCTCACCGAACCCGCCTAGCAGATTGCCGCCATCTCATGCGTCTGAAACAAAGCGATCTTCCGGAGCAGTTGACCTTCTGGAATACCTGGCACCGGGAGCGCGGCGCCAGCGGCGAGGACGAAGTACATCGCCGGCTGCGCAGGCTGTTCCTCGACGGCCTGTCGGACCGATCCGACGTGTTGGATCTCGGCTGCGGCCAGGGCCATGATTTGCGCGCGATGACACAAGCGGGTCACCGTGTCGCGGGCCTCGACTTCTCGCCGATAGCCATCCGGCAGGCTCGGAGGAGGGTTTTTGGGTGGCGCTTTCCCAAGCGCATAAAAAACAACCTCCGGGTCCACGACATCGCCGCCGCCCTGCCCTTCGACGACGGACATTTCGACGGCGTGTACTCCCACCTGGCCCTGCATTACTTCCACGAGGACGTCACCCGGCGGATCTTCGGCGAGGTGGCCCGCGTGCTGCGTCCGGGAGGGCTGCTGGCCTTCAGCGTGAAGTCGACCGACGACCCGTACTACGGCAAGGGCGACCGGCTGGGCGAGCACATTTTCAGCCGTAAAGGCCACGTTCGGCACTTCTTCGACGAGGGCTACGTCAAGGACCTGCTGGACGGCTGGACCGATGTGTCGACCTTCAACCTCCAAGGTCGCTACGCGTGCTCGGAGCCGAGCGCCTTCATCCACGCGGTGGCACGCAAGATGTGATGACGAAACGGCGATGAACGGGTCGGGGTGACTGTGCAGGGGATCGACGGACGCTCAATCGATGCTCTCGTGGAGCGAAGCCTTGATCTCCTGAGGCGTACCTACCGGCGCGGGCCGGGCGACGACGGGGGCTGGTACCACCGATTGGACGCCCCCACGCCTGGACCGTCGGCCACCGCTACGGGGATGAGCAGCTTTCTCGTTCACAGCCGTCCCTTCGAGTACGAGCAGCAATGTCTCCGGTTCCTGCAGAGACGCCAGATCCGGTCCGACGATCCGCTGCTCGACGGCGGCTGGGCAGTCAACACAAGCGCCGGGCAGCCGGTGACCGAGGCGACCGCCTTGGTGGCGCCCCTCCTCGTACGTACCGGGACCCTCCTCATGGCCGCCTCACCAGATGCTCGGCGCGCCACAACGTGGCTGATCAATAACCAGAACAGCGACGGCGGTTGGGGATCGTTCCAGGGCCAGGAATCACGGGTCTGGCTGACGGCGATGGCTGTACGCGCGCTCGGAGAGCTCGACTCCCGTTCGCCGGCGATCGCCGAAGGCGCCAAGTGGCTGGTCGGAGCCCGAGATCCGGCGTCACACGCTTGGGGAGAGCTCCCCCGACACGCCGCTACCGTGACCCACACGTCGTATGTGCTGACGGCGCTGGTCGACAGTGGATTGACGGCATCCGATCGCGCCGCCTCGGACGCCGTGACCGACGGTTTCGACTGGTTGGCGAGCCACCTCAATCCGGAAAGAGTGCACGACGATCACGCACGGCTGGAGATTTACAACGTGACACGCGTGGATGCCAACGGGTCCACAGTCATGTGGGAGAACACGATCTGGCATCACGGTCTGCCCTACGCACTGTCCGCGCTCGTACGCCAGGCCGGAGCTGTGCGATTCGATCTCATCGCGACCGCGGTGCGCACCCTCGCCACCACGCAGATGGATGACGGACGCTGGCCCAGCGTGGACAGCTCAGCCGCCTTCTCCGTCTGGACGGTGTGGCCGTTCCTCGAAGCCCTCGCCGACGTGAAGGCGCGCCTGCCGCTACGCAGCGGCCAAGTTCTTACGCCGCTGTCCGCCCAGGCCGCCATCGTCCAGGGCGGCACCGACCTGGACGTGGCGCCGCAGCGGCTCCTCGGCGTCGTCCGGTGGCGCACACGAAAGGAATGGGTACGGCGCAACTGGGCGACCACGGCGATCGGACTGCTGCTCGCCGGTGGAACGGCGCTGGTGGCGACCGGCGTGTTCGAAGCGCAAGAGGTTGGATTCGGGCTGGTGGTGCCGATCATCCTGCTGGGCATCCAGGTGGCGATGACCAGCCGTAAGTCAATCAAGCAGTAGAGCAGCGAGCGCCTCGACCGCCTCCTGGCGGCTGTTCACCACTGCTGTTGCGTGATAACGCAGCCATGGGCGCTGTTCCAGGCCCGTGTCTCCGACCCACACTACGGAAGGTATGCGCCACAGGTAGGCGTAGGTAAGCTCGCACGTACAGCCGATGTAGTTGCGGTCCCGGATGGACATATCCATCAGAACCCCATCGGACCGCCGTAAGAGCCCTAGATCGGATTGCACCAGCCCGGCGGGATCGTCGGTTGCCGAGTTCTGCCGAACCGCACGCGTCCACACCTCGACCGGATCGGTCATGCGCAGGCCGGATGCCTGCAGGTGGTCGGCGACCAGCTGCGCGGCGGCGAGCACGCCGGCTCGATCCAGACCGTCGACAGCTCGGGCGAAGTAGACGAGGGGCACACCCATCCGGTCATTTTCCGTCCGTACCCCCGCCGCTCGCCTCCGTCTCCATAGCATTACGGCGTGAGCCGAGAGGTCGAGGAGCTGAACCGGCGGCTGCTGCGTGCCCGCGACGCGATCGATCGGGCCTATGCCGAGCCGCTCGATGTGCCTGCCATCGCGGCCGTGGCGCACCTCTCGGCGGCGCATTTCAGCCGCTGCTTCCGTACTACGTTCGGTGAGACGCCGCACCGGTATCTGCAGCGGCGGCGGATCGAGCGGTCGATGTTCCTGCTGCGGGAGACCGGGCGCAGCGTGACCGAGATCTGCACCGAGGTCGGCTTCAACAGTCTGGGGACGTTCAGCCGGACGTTCCGGGAGATCGTCGGGGAGACCCCGTCGGACTATCGGCGCGGGAACGGGCCGGTGGTCGTGCCGGGCTGCGTCCAGATGGCGAACAGCCGGCCGCGCGGGCCGCGATCGAGCAGTTTCGGAGAAGCACCGGTCGAGGCGGGTTCCCTAGCCTGATGAACGTTCCGCATTCACGGCAGAGGAGAAACGCGAAATGATCACCAAGTTGAGCGTCACGTCCCTGTACGTCCTCGACAAGGACGAGGCGCTGGAGTTCTACGTCGACAAGCTCGGGCTCGAGAAGGGCAACGATGTCCAGCAGGGCGACTACCGCTGGCTGACCGTCCGGGTGCCGGGCGACAGCGGCACCGAGATCTCGCTGGAGCAGCCGGGCGCGCCGCTGCACGACGAGGCGACCGCCGGGCAGCTGCGCGAGCTGGTCGCGAAGGGCGCCCTGAACGGCCTGGTCCTCACCACCGACGACGTCCGGGGGCTGTACGAGAAGCTCAAGGCGGGCGGCTTCACCGATTTCACGCAGGAGCCCACCGACCACTTCTACGGCACCGACATGGGCCTGCGTGACCCGTCCGGCAACGCCATCCGGATCCTCCAGCAGGGGAACGTAAGCTGACCCGATGGCGACCGTGGGCGAGGTGATGGCCGAGCTGGCGACCCTCGACGACCCCAGGATCCGAGACGTGAACGCGCGGCACGGCGACGATCACGGCGTGAACCTCGGCCGGCTGCGCGCTCTGGCGAAAAGGCTGAAGACGCAGCAGGATCTCGCGCGCGAGCTCTGGCAGACGGACGACACCGCCGCGAAGTTGCTGGCGATCCTGATCTGCCGCCCGAAGGCGTTCGAGCGTGCCGAGCTGGACGCCATGTTGCGCCGGGCGCGCACCCCCAAGGTGCACGACTGGCTGGTGAGCAACGTGGTCAGGAAGAGCCCGCACGCCGAGGAGTTGCGCCGGGCCTGGTCGGCCGATCCGGATCCGGTGGTCGCGAGCGCGGGCTGGGCGCTGACCACCGATCGCGTGGCCCGCGAGCCCGAGGGCCTCGACCTGGCCGGGCTGCTCGACGCCATCGAGGCGGAGATGAAGGGCGCCCCGGATCGCCTGCAATGGGCGATGAACCATTGCCTCGCCCAGATCGGTATCGAACACCCCGGGCACCGCGCCCGCGCGATCGGCATCGGCGAACGCCTCGAGGTGCTGAAGGACTACCCCACGCCGCCCAACTGCACGTCGCCGTACGCACCCACCTGGATCAGCGAGATGGTCCGCCGCCAGGGCGACCGGTAGAGCTACCGATGTACGGCGACCCCGACGTCGAGGGCGGCCACGGCGCGGCGGCCGACAACGAGCAGGCCGCCACCGTGGGTGCCCTCACCATGGAGTTCCTCTGGCGACGGCTCACGTCGGCAACCGGAGGTTGGAGTAGTGCGGCCGGGTGAAGGGGTAGTCGGTGATGACCCAGCGCCGGAGGGCGTGGAAGACACGCTCGTAGTAGCCGGCCTCGTACGCCTCCGGGGTCACCCACCAGCTCACGTCGATGTCGTGCTCCGCGAGCTCCTCGGTGAGCGGCGCGCGCACGCCAAGCGGATACAGGTAGGCGCATCCGATGTAGCCGCGGTCGCGGGCCTCGAGCACGAACGTGAACGACTTGCTGTCGCGGAACTCGCACTCGTGCCAGACCAGGTCGACGTAGTTCTCGTCCTCGGTCACCGGGCCGGTCGGCCAGCTCCCGCCTCGCGTCTCCCGGATGAGATCGAGGCTGGCGTTGATGCCGCGCACGTCGGCGGCGAGGTCGTCGCGACTGATCGCGTGGGCGGCGACATCGTCGAACTCGAGCCGTCGAGGCGGGTCGAAACCGACCGGAAGGACAAGCTTCTTGGCGTACGGCGTCAGATCCACGTCGCTCCCTCACGTTGATATCAACAAAACCAAACAACATTCGCGCACAGATTGACTCAAACGAGCACCGGGCGTAACTTCCAACACAGTTAACAACTTCAATGCCTGTCCCGGCCGGTCAGCGCAGTCTCCACGCTCCGTTCCCCGAATGAGGAGCACATCCCCATGCGCAGACATCGTCTCCCCGCGCTCGGCGCGGCCCTAGTCCTGCTTCTCGGCATGCTGATCGGCCTTCCCGGCACCGCCGCCGCGGCCACCTCGCTGCCCTGCGACATCTACGGCTCGGCCGGCACCCCCTGCGTGGCCGCGCACAGCACCGTCCGCGCGCTCTTCGGCGCCTACAACGGCCCGCTCTACCAGCTCACCCGCGCCTCCGACCGGGCCACCCACGACATCGGGCTCCTCGCGGCCGGCGGCTACGCCAACGCGGGCGACCACGACGCGTTCTGCAACAACACCACCTGCTCGATCACGAAGATCTACGACCAGTCGGCGCGGCACAACGACCTCACGGTCTCGCCGGCGGGCACCGCGGGCCCGGCCGACTATCCCGCCGACGCGAGCGAGATCGCGATTACGGCGGGCGGGCACAAGGCGTACGGAATCTGGATCTCACCGCAGCACGGATATCGCCACTATGTCGGCGCCGGGGTAGCGCAGAACGGCCAGCCGGAAGGCATGTACATGGTGGCCAGCGGCACGCATGTCGGCAGCGACTGCTGCTTCGACTACGGCAATGCCGAGGCGCAGGTCGCGGACACCGGGAACGGACACATGGACGCCGTCAGCATCGCCACGACCTGCTATTTCGCGCCCTGCACCGGCTCCGGGCCGTGGGTCGAGGCCGACCTCGAGAACGGCATGTTCCAGGGCGCCAACGGCTCCAACACGGCGAACCTCGGCAACAACAGCGCCTTCGTGACGGCCCTTCTGAAGAACAACGGGCAGACGACGTACGCGTTGAAGGGCGGCAATTCCCAGTCGGGCGGCCTGTCGACGTGGTGGAACGGCGCGCTCCCGAATCGCGGCGGCTACATTCCGATGCACCAGGAGGGGTCGATCATCCTGGGCACCGGTGGCGACAACTCGAACCGCAACATGGGCACGTTCTTCGAGGGCGTGATGACCAGCGGCTATCCGACCGACGCCGCGGACAACGCGGTGCAGGCGAACATCGTCTCGGTCGGCTATGCGGGCCAGACCAATGTGCCGAACGGCCCGCAGGGCACGATCACCGGGCCGGGCGGCAAATGCGTCGACGTGGCCGCGAACGACACCGGCGTCAATGGCACGGCGGTGCAACTGTGGGACTGCCAGGGTTATGCCGAGGACCAGCACTGGGCGCACTTCGCGGACAACTCGCTGCGGGTGCTGGGCCGCTGTCTCGACATCAACGGCAACGGTACGGCCGGGGGCACCCAACTCGAATTGTGGGACTGCAACGGGGTCGGCGGCCAGAATTGGGTTCAGCAGGCGGACGGCTCGCTACGCAATCCGCAGTCGGGACGCTGCCTGGACTCGCCGAACGGCGCCACGGCCAATGGCACCCGGCTGCAGATCTGGGACTGCAACGGCGCGGCGGCGCAGAAGTTCGCGGTCAACGGCGGCGGACCGGCCGTGGGACCGGGCGGCAAATGCATCGACGTCGCGGCGGATGACACCGGTGGGAACGGCACCGCCGTGCAGTTGTGGGACTGCCAGTCGTACGCGATCGACCAGCACTGGTTCCGCAACAGCAACGGCTCGCTGCGGTCGCTCGGGCGCTGCCTCGACATCGTCGGGAACGGCACCGCGAACGGAACGCAGGTGGAGCTGTGGGACTGCAACGGAGTAGGCGGGCAGGTGTGGCAGCAGCAGGCCGACGGCTCGCTGCGAAACCCGCAGTCGGGGCGCTGCCTGGATTCCCCGAACGGCGCCACGACCAATGGCGTTCGGTTGCAGATCTGGGATTGCAACGGTAGTGGGGCGCAGAAGTTCGCCCTGAGCTGACCGATTTTCTTCAGGAGCGGCGCCGGCGACCGATTGCATCCGGCGTAACGGAGGCCCGCACTCCCCAATGGTGCGGGCCTCCGGCATACACGCTCCTGGGGAGGAACGGGTTGTGAAGAAGTTCCAGGCCATCGCCGCCGCCGTCCTGGCCGTCGCGCCGATCGTCGCCGTCGCCACGCCGGCCGACGCCGCCGCTCCGGCGACCGCGAAGACCTGGTCGTCGCTCATGTGGCACAGCCTCAACCCGAGCGACCTCGTCAAGTGGCGCACGATGCTGCCCGAGCTGCGCCGGGCCGTTGTCACGAACTCGGCCGCCGCGACCCAGGCCGCCCGCTCGCAGGCCACCGCGCAGGCCGCCGTCACGACCGCGACCGGCGCGTTGCGGATCGCCAAGAACCGGTATGCGACCGCGCTCACCGCGGCGAAAAAACCCGACGCGAAGGCCCGGGCCGCCCTCAAACGGCGCACGACCGAGCTGACCGCGTCGACCGTCGCGCTGCGCACCGCGCAGACCCGCTACCGCAACACCACCGCCAAGCTCACCGCGGCCTCCGACGCCTGGCGCGCCGCCACCGTCGCGCTGCGCAACACCGAGCAGAAGGTCGCGCAGGCCGAATACGACGCGAACGCCGCCACCAAGGCGAAGAAGATCAGCGCCCAGGTCGTGACCGAGAGCCGGGCTGGGTTCACGATCGAGGACACCACCCAGATCTACGGCATCACCGTCAACAAGACCATCTCGTACGCGTTCAAGCACATGATCGACGACGCGGCGAAAGACGGCGTCGCGCTGTCCGGTGGCGGCTTCCGCACCAAGCAGCGGCAGATCGAGCTGCGGGTGATCAACGGCTGCCCCGACATCTGGACCGCGCCCTCGTCGTCGTGCCGGGTGCCGACCGCCATCCCCGGCCGCTCGCTGCACGAGATCGGGCTGGCCATCGACATGACCTCGGGCGGAAAGTCGATCAGCAGCCGGGACAGCGTCCCGTTCAAATGGCTGGCCGCGCACGCCGCCTCGTACGGTTTCATCAACCTGCCCTCGGAGCCGTGGCACTGGTCGATCACCGGCGGCTGAGCGTCGCCCATTGTTCATCGGGCCGACGCTGCGCCGCGCCGGGTTCGCGGCGCAGCCTGTGATCATGTCGATGAACAGGCGTGAAGTGCTGGCGGTGACCGGTCTCGGCCTCGTCGGTGGCGGGCTCGGCGGCGCGTTCCTGCCCTCCGCGGCCTCCGCCGCCACCGGTCGTGTCCCGGTCGACGGCTACGGCCCGCTGAAGCCCGCGGGCAAGGAGCTGGCACTCCCCGCCGGCTTCAGCTACCGGACCTTCGGGGCGGCCGGCACCCGGATGAGCGACGGCCTTCCCACGCCTCGTTGCCACGACGGCCAAGCCGTCTTCCCGGCCGGCCGGGACCGTTTCCGGCTGATCCGCAACCACGAGATCGACTCCGACATCCCGAATATCTCCTTAAAGTCGCTCGGCAGGATCAACGCGTACGACCGCGCCGCACCTGCCGGCTGCACGTCCTCGCTCTACGACCTCTCCGCCGGCCGCCTCCTGGAAAGCTTCCTCGTGCTCAACGGCACGCTGAGCAACTGCAGCGGCGCCGCCACCCCGTGGGGCTCGTGGCTGTCCTGCGAGGAGACCACCGAGGGCGTCGGCGCCGGCTTCGAGAAGCCGCACGGGTACGTCTTCGAGATCCCCTCGACCGCACGCGGGCCGGTCGAGCCCGTGCCGCTGAAGGCGATGGGCCGCTTCGAGCACGAGACCGCCCCGATCGACCCGCGCACCGGCATCGTCTACATGACCGAGGACAACGGCGACCCCGGCGACGGCTTCTACCGCTTCATCCCCCGCAAGCCGGGTCACCTGGCCGCCGGCGGCCGCCTGCAGATGCTCGCCGTCACCGGCGACAAGGAGTACGACACGGCGATCGGCCAGCGCGTCGGCGAAGTCCTCGACGCGCACTGGGTCGACATCGACGAGCCCGACCCGTCGGACGCCGAGGACAACCCCGGCTCGGTCTACTCGCAGGGCCGGGCGAAGGGCGGCTGCCGCTTCCTGGGCCTGGAAGGCTCGGCCTGGTCGGACGGCGGCGTCACGTTCGTGGCGAGCGAGGCCGGCGACGCCGAGAACGGTCAGGTCTGGCGGTACGTGCCGACCGGCCACGCGGCCGGCAAGTTGCAGCTGCTGTTCGAGTCGCCGAACCCGAAGACGCTGAACCAGCCCGACACCGTCGCGGTCTCCCCCGGCGGCACGATCCTGCTGGCCGAGGACGGCGACGGCGAGGACGAGGCCGGCGGCGACAACTGGCTGCGGGTGCTCACCCCGGCCGGCACGATCGCCAACCTGGCCAAGGTGATCGCCCCGCTCGACCTGCACTACTGGAACCCCGAGGACTTCCCCGAGCCCGGCCCGACCGGCGCCAGCGAGCTGGCCGGCGCCGCGTTCACCCCCGACGGCCGGCACCTGTTCATCAACGTCCAGTACCCCGGCGTGACCTGCGTGATCACGGGTCCTTTCAGCGGGCGGTGAGCTCCACCTCCCGTACGATATGAACCGCTAGAAGCGCAAGCAGGGCCACCTCGGCGATGGAGAGCGCCACGAGCATCGCCGGGAGGCGCCCGTCCAGCCACGCCACGATCACCCCCGCGAGCGGCGCCAGGCAGAAGGCCATCAGATCGACCAGCAGTTGCATGAGCTTGCGCCCGGCCCGCCGCGGCCCCACCCGATGCGCCGCCTCCCAGCCGAAAACCGGCGCCTCTCCGTCGGCCAGCGCGGTGAGCCGCGGCCCGAGATCCTCCCGGATGTAGCGCCCGATGTCCGAGATCTTCTGGTCGTTCGCGAGGTAGGTCCACCCGAGCAGAAACGTGACCGGAGGCAACAGCAGCAGAAAGTCGGTCCGCCCGCCGGACTGCATCAACGCCGCCACGACCGCCGCCATCGCCACCAGCGTCGCGTAGATCAGGTTGTCGCGCAGGCCGATGCGGGCTCTCTGCTCCTCCTTGAGCTTCTCGTACTCGACTGCGAGCAGGGCAATGATCGGAACCTCATCCCCGGCCACGTGTCACGTCACTCGCTTCGCCAGTTGACCCGCAGGACCCGCTCGGCCGCGGCGAACTCCGGTGACCCCTCCCCCAAAGTCAGCCGCAGGGCGGCGAGCAGCACCTCGAGCCCCTGCGGGTACCGCTCGAGCGTGGTGACCGTCTGGATGAGATGCAGGCGGCCCATCGAGTTCTCCGGGATCTGCGCCCGGATCGCCGCCGGCAGCAGATCGAGGACGGCCCGCCGCTGCTGCTCGTCGCGCATGACGCGGAGATCGACGAGCGCGTCCGCGATCGCGTTCAACGGATCGAGGCTGTCGGCGGAGCGCTGCCGGTGCCGTCCCGGCAGCAACGGGGCGCAGCGGGCGAGGACGGACCGCAAATAACAGGCGGCCGCCAGCGCCGCGTACGGATGCCAGGTGTCGTTCTTCCTCAGGTTGTCCCCGTGGTCGGCGATGCCCCGGACCATGTACCAGGACCGGCCCCCGAGCTGCGCGCCGATCGCCACGCCCGCGCCCTCCATCTCGAACGCGAGCAGGCCCAGCTCCCGCGCCAGCCCGTCGCGGAACGCCCGGTCGCGGAGCAGGAGGTCGGCGCTGCCCACCCGGCCGCGATGCGCGCGCGGCCGCCCGTTCGGATGCGGCCGGCGGAACGGATCCCCGGCGGTCTCGAGCAGGGGCAGCCACGGCGGGACGCCCATCATCTCGTCGGACTGCACCTGATGATCGGCGTCCATCCACACGGCACCCGGCTGCGGAGACGCCCCGCGCAGGACGCCGGCGCCGTCGATGCGCCGCTCGTGCCGGTAGTCGATCACGTCGGTCGCCACCACGATGTCGCCGAGCGCGACGTGCCGGGCGGGGTCGTCGGACGGCACCCCGGCCGCGATGCCGCACATCACGAACGCGCGCAGGCTCTCGAAGGTGTGCGGCATGTGCCCGCAGAGCCAGGCCGCGTCGCGGGTGCCGTCGCGGGTCTGCTGTGCGACAACGACGACGTGCGGCTCGAGCTCGCTGCTGCTCGGCAACTTCCCCAGATGGTACGGATGATGGTCGCCTTCGAAGTGGACCGTGACGACATCGTCGAGGACCTCCCGGACCGCCAGCGTCTCGACCGTGATCGCCGTGACGACACCGATGCTGACCAGCGCCGGATCCGGCCCGCCGGTGTCCATATTCCGCGCTGCCCTATCGGGATGAACGGCCACGACGGTCAGACTGTCACGCGGCCATCGCCGAGTACAGGGTTGAATCCCCGGCCCGAGCTTTCCCTGCTCTATGCCGAGCGCATGGTTGAACGCGTTCAAGTTAGCCTGGGCAACCGGGCCGGCGCCCTGCTCGGGGCGGTCGTGGCGGTCCGTGCGGGATCGACACCGGCAACGCTGTTCGGCTGCGGACCCCTGCTCGGTTTCGCGGATTTGCTGCCTTTCGCCTCAGCCGGTTCCTGGGTCGCGCTCGAGTATGTCGTCGCCGCAGTCCTGACCCTGGGCGGCATCGTCGTCGCGATCGGCGCCGCCGACGGATCGTCCCGATGGGTGACGGGCGTGCGCCGGCTGAGCTGGTTCGTGGTGGCGGACACAGCGTTCTACCTGCCGACGCATGACGCCGGCGGCCGGCCTGCGCCAGTGGGCAGTTCGGACGATCGTCGCTGCGATGGTGATACGCGCCGTGACGAGTGTGCTGACGTTCTTGATGGTCGGGCAGCCACCGGGCGATCCGCCACGCCACCGCCGTCGGCTGGGCCTTGCTTGCCGACACCGCCATCTACACCAGCGGAAGCGGTTCGGGGCCTGCTAACTTCTACATCTTGTAGGAGTGGGGAGGGCGGCATGACAACGCTGGGGGACGTGCTGCTTGTGCTGCTCGCCGATCGCGGCGGTACGGCCCATGACATCCAGCGGCGGCACGCCGGCACGTTCGGCAGCGGGCAGCGGGTCGACATCTCGCGGGTGGCGTGGACGCTTTCCCGGCACGAGCGGCTCGGGCTGGTGCGGTCGGCGGCCTCGCCCACGCATGCCCGGCAGCGCCGCTACGAGATCACCGAGACGGGCGAGCGGCGGCAGCGCATGTGGCTGCTGCGGGTGCCGCCGGACGCGGGCGCCGAGGAGGTCCGCACCCGTGTGCTGGTCGCGATCGAGGCGACCGACCGGGCCACCTTCGAGATGGTCGTGTCGGTCTGCCTCGCGCACGTGGAGTTGAGCCGGCTACGCACCGAGCCGAGCCAAGCGGCGGCGCTCTCCGCGGAGTCGGCGCGCGCCGAGCTGAGCGACGCGACCCTGGCCGCCGAGGTCGGCTGGCTGCACAACCTGCGTACGCGACGACGCCAGCGCGACCGCGTCGAAACCCCTTTACAGTAGGAAACGCCGTTTGCGACAGCTGCTCCGGCTGCTGGGTGTGACGGCCTCAAGCACCGACCGGGTGCCGGAGCCCGGGGTGGTCCGCGGGTAGCGTCCGCCGGATCACCCACCAGCTCACCGCCAGGCACGCCGCCACCAACGGCCAGGTCAGCGCCACCCGCGCCACACCGAGCGCCACCACCTGCCCCGCGGCGTAGAGCGGCAGGAACACGGCGACGCGGACGACATACTGCAAAACCCAGACCCAACTGCCCATCCCGTACGCCTTCAGCAGCGCCGGATCGCGTCGCCACCGGGTTCGCTGGCCGAGCACGCCGCCGACCACCAGCCCGAGCAGCGGCCACCGGATCACGATGCTCACCGCCCAGGCCAGCGCGCTCGCGGCGTTGGTGAACAGCTGCAGCAGGAAGAAGTCCTCGGCGCGGCCGGTGCGCAGGGCGATCAGGGCCGCCACGCACACGCCGAGCAAGCCGATGAGGACGGCCCGCGGCTTCTCCCCGGATCGCAGCCGCCAGGCCGAGACGCCGATCGCACAGGCCACGGCCACCCCGGCGCCGGCCCAGATGGACTGCCCGGCGGCGAGCCAGCCGGCCACGAAACCGGCCGCCGGCAGGGTGGCGTCGATCGCGGCCCGCCGCCCGTTGAGCAACCGCGCCAGCGACTCCGGCTGAGCCATCCCCACCCCGTCCTCCGAAAGTTAGGACAGCCTAACCGTCTCGGGAACGGAAGAACCAGCGGCGCGGTGCACGGACTTCTCGGCGTACATGGCGGCGTCCGCGCGCCCGATCAGCGTGTCGCGATCGACGACCTCGCCGCGCCGCACAGTCGCCGCGCCGCAGGACACGCCCACCCGCACCGGCGCCTCCCCCGCCTCGACCGGCAGCCGTACCAGCGCCGTCGCCCGCGAAGGCAGGTCGCCGGGCCCACGCCCGCGCCGCAGGACCAGGAACTCGTCGCCGCCGATCCGGCCCACCACGTCGCCGTCCGAGGCCGCGCCGGTGAGCCGGGACGCCACCGTCCGCAGCACCGCGTCGCCGGCCTGGTGGCCGTACCGGTCGTTCACGGGCTTGAACCCGTCCAGGTCGAGCAGCAGCACCGTGACCTCGTCCAGCGAGCCGCTCGCCAGGTCGGCGAGCGCCCGGTCGATCTCCGACACCACGTGCCGCCGGTTGTGCAGCCCGGTGAGCTCGTCGTGGTGCGCGTGGTGGGCGAGGGTGCGCTCGGCCCGGCTGCGCAACAGCGACATCTGTCGCAGCCGCAGCAGCACGAGCGGCACCGCCAGCATGGTGCCGACCGGCAGCAGCACGCTCGCCGACGCATCGCCGCGCACCGCCTGGATCGCCGCGATCAGCGGGTTCGCGCAGAGGGCCGCGCCCATCCAGAGCAGCGGCGGGTTGCCGGTCACCTCGCGGGCGGGCCGGTCGGGGTTGGTGACCATCGGCGCGGCCGGGTGGATCGGCGCGGCCGCGATGGTCAGGAACGCCATCATCAGCAGCACCGCGGTGGGGGTGGCGCTGCCATGCGAGGAGGTGAACACCGCGGTGACGTGCGCGGCGAGGGTGGTCGCACAGCACAGCACCAGGTAGGCGATCGGGCCACCGGCCCGGCGGGCCCGCATGCCGATGCGGGCGAGCGCGCCCAGCACCGCGGCGAGCACCGCCACGTCGGCCAGCGCGAGCATCGAGCCGAGCGGGGTGGCCGCCGGGGTGAGCCGGGGCGCGATCAGCCAGGCCCAGGCCGGCCCGGCCACGCACACGCCGAAGAGCGCCGCGTCGAGCAGCCCGGCGAAGTCGTTGGCGCCGTGCCGGCGCAGCACACCGGCGGTGCCGACCAGGAACAGCAGGTGCGCGGCGGCCATGCCGAAGTCGGCGGCCCGGCCCTCGGCGCGGCCGAGATGGTGCCCGGGGACCCAGTCCGACCAGAACGCGAAGCTCACCGCCAGCAGCACGAGCCCGGCGGTGGCGATCAACCAGGGCCGGCGGTCGGCGAGATGGCCGGTGCCGAGGGCGCCGGCGAAGGTCGCGATCGGCACGAGGGTGACGAGGGCGAAGATCAGGGTGCGCAGGTGCGGGCCGGCCATCGCGTACGCCGTCCCGGCCGTCACCGCGGCGAGGAGGAAGCCGGCGTGCACCGGCCAGGCCGGCGCGGCCGTGCGCGGCCACCTCGTCATCGTCTCCCCCTGTTCGCCGATGCAGGCCCATCGGCGCCGCGCTCCGGCGCATGAGGAGATTCGTCAGAATGCGGGCAGGCGCACCGTGACGGTGGTGCCGACGTTCTCGGTGGAGTCGACGTCGATCGTGCCGCCGTGGTTGTCGACGATCTTGCGGCAGATCGCGAGTCCGAGGCCGGTGCCCGGGACGGCCTGCCGGATCGCGTTGGTGGCCCGGAAGAAGCGCACGAACAGGGCCTGCTGCTCCTCGGCCGGGATGCCCATCCCGGTGTCGGCGACGACCAGCACCGCCTCGCCGGCGTCCTGCCGGGCGTGCACGGTCACGGTCCCCGCGGCCGGGGTGAACTTCACCGCGTTGCCGAGCAGGTTGGCCATCACGCGATCGAGCTGCACCCCGTCCCCGCGCAGCGGCAGCGGACCGCGTACCTCGACGTGGAGCCCGACCGACGCCTTGGCCGCCGCCGGGCCGATCTCGGTGAGCGCCCGCTCGACGACCTGGGCGAGGTCCACCTCGCCCGGCTCGCTGCGGAACCCGCCCGACTCGATCCGCGACAGCGTGAGGATGTCCTCGATCAGCTCGCGGAGGCGGCGGGCGTTGCGGGCGATGACCTCGAGCATCCGCTCCTGGGCGTCGGTGAGCTCGCCCGGCTCGGCGTCGCGCAGCAGCTCCACGTAGCCGGAGATGCTGGTCAGCGGCGTGCGCAGCTCGTGCGAGACGGTGGCCATGAAGTCGGTCTTGGCGGCGTCGAGCGCGCGCAGCCGGGCCAGCAGCTCCTCCTCGCGGCGGTGCGAGCGCTCGGTCTCGGCGTCCTTGACCAGGCTCGCCCGGCGGATCCGCTCCGCCTCGTGCCCGATCGCTAGCACAGCCGCCACCCCACCGGCGAGGAGACCGGCTGCGAACGCGGCGAGCCTGCGCATGGTCCGGATTCCTCCCGGACCGCTCTCAGGCCCGCGCCCGGCTCAGCAGCGCTTGGATGCGTGAGACGAGCTCGCGGGGACTGAACGGCTTGGTCACGTAGTCGTCGGCGCCGGCGCTGAACCCGCCCTCGACGTCCTGCTCCTGGACCCGGGCGGTGAGCATGATGATCAGCATGCCGCTGGTGGCCGGGTCGGCGCGCAGCATCCGGCAGACGTCGATGCCGGACAGGCCGGGCATCGACACGTCGAGCACCGCAAGCGTGGGCTGCCGGCTGCGGGCCTGCTCGAGCGCGGTCTGGCCGTCCTCGACAGCGATCACCTCGAACCCGGCCTGCTCCAGCTTGAAGGCGACCAGGTCACGGATGTCGGCGTCGTCGTCGGCGACCAGCACCACCGTCACGGCTACTCCTCGGTTGCTCGCCCCATCTTTTACTACCAATCGGCACCATATCCCGATATTTGAGGCCTGTCGGGCGCTCCGGGAAGCCCGGACACAGCAACCTGCCTGCAACTCAGCGGCATCGCTTCTGCAGCCTTCATCGCTTTTTCTGATTGCACGACGCCCGCCGCCCCAGCCAGGTTGGAGGATCCGATGACCGCCGTGATCGATGACGTCCGCACCGAAGCACTGTTCGTGTCGGACCTGCAGCGCTCCCAGCAGCCGACCGCCGAGGTGATCCGCGAGGCGGTGAGCAGCATGGTCGCCCGCCTCGGCGAGGCCCGCTGCGCCGAGCTCGTGGCCCAGGAGTTCGGCGAGCACCCCGACTGCGCGCCCGACCGCATGCGGTGGGCGCGGTCCGCGGTCCGGCTGGCCTTCGCCTGACCCGCGAGCGCGGCGGGGTGGCGCAACGCCGCCCCGCCCCCTTAAGCTTCCCGGCATGCACGCGCGATTGAGCATGTGGTGGCCCGCCAGACCGGCGGCCACACTCCCCCGCGCGTAAGACACCGCGGCCGCCTCCCCGAGGCGGCCGTTTCTCGTTGATGGCCCTCCGCCTCGGCCGGCAGTCGCCCAGCCAGGAAGAGGACAGCCATGATGCCCTTCGCTCTGCTCCACCGCGACGGCGCCGACCACGTCGAGGTGCTCACCGGCGACGTGATCACGGTGACCACCCTTGCCGAGATCCCGGTGGAGAGCGGCCATGAGACGCTCGCCCTGATCCCCTATCGGCAGATCACCGAACGCGGGTTCGAGTGCGTGGACGACGACACGCCCCTCGAATGCCTGTTGATCAACGAACGCCGAAAAGAGCCGCTCAGCGCGTTCGCGCCGGGCGAGCTGACGCTCACCGCGGGCGGATTCGACCTCTCGGACGAGGAGTACGGCGAGATCGTCGAGACCGTCCTGCGCGACGAGATCGGCCACGGCGAGGGCGCGAACTTCGTGATCCACCGCGTCTTCGAGGGGTCGGTCGAGGGCGACCCGGTCGACGCCGCCCGGGCCGCCTTCGGCCGGCTGCTCGCCCAGGAGCAGGGCACCTACTGGACGTTCCTGGTGCACACCGGCACCCGCACGCTGGTCGGCGCCACCCCCGAGCGGCACGTGAGCGTCGCCGACGGCATCACCATGATGAACCCGATCAGCGGCACCTACCGCCACGGGCAGGGCGACCTGCTCGAGTTCCTCCGCGACCCCAAGGAGATCGAAGAGCTCTACATGGTGCTCGACGAGGAGCTCAAGATGATGGCCAAGGTCGCCGAGCGCGGGGGACAGGTGGCCGGGCCGTACCTCAAGCGCATGGCCCACCTCACCCACACCGAATATCTGCTGGCCGGCCGCGGATCGCTGGACGTGCGCGAGGTGCTGCGCGAGACGATGTTCGCGCCGACCGTCACCGGCAGCCCGATCGAGAACGCGTGCCGGGTGATCGCGCGCCACGAGCGCCGGGGCCGCGGCTACTACGGCGGGGTGCTGGCGCTGCTCGGGCACGACGACGAGGGCCGGCAGACGCTGGACGCGCCCATCCTCATCCGCACCGCCGAGATCTTCCCGGACGGCCGGCTGCGGGTCCCGGTCGGCGCCACGCTGGTCCGGCACTCGACCACCGACGGCGAGATCGCCGAGACACATGCCAAAGCGGCGGGCGTCCTGGTCGCCCTGGGTGCACAGAATCGCGCTGCTTTTCCCGTACGGGATGAAGAAGAGTCACCCGAGGTGCGTGACGCTCTCGCCGCGCGCAACCAGGACCTGGCCCGTTTCTGGCTCGACTCGCGGGCGCCCGGCGCTCTCACCGTGCCCGCCCTCGACGGCCGGACCGCGCTGATCGTCGACGGCGAGGACACCTTCACCGCGATGCTGGCCCACCAGCTCAAGGCGCTCGGCCTCACGGTCCGCGTGGTCGGTTGGCAGGAGTTCGACGCGATGGCCGAGGCTGATCTCGTCGTCGTCGGTCCCGGGCCGGGCGACCCCGACGACCTCGCCGACCCCAAGATGGCGGTGATGCGCGACCTGGTCGCCGACCTGCTAGCCACCCGCCGCCCGGTGCTCGGCGTCTGCCTCGGCCACGAGATCCTCGCCGTGCTGCTCGGCCTGCGCCTGCACCGCCGCGACTCCCCCTATCAGGGGCTGGCCCGCGACGTCGACCTTTTCGGCCGGCCGCGGAGGGTCGGCTTCTACTCGAGCTTCGCGGCGGTGGCGGAGGCCGACGTGCTGGACTCGCCGCTCGGCCGGGTCGAGATCGCGCGCGACCCGGTGGACGGCGCGGTACACGCGCTGCGCGGTCCGGGCTTCGCGGGCGTGCAGTTCCACCCGGAATCGGTGCTGAGCCGCGACGGGGTGGCGGTGCTGGCCGAGATCCTGCCGACATTGATGTCCGGCGTGGTTAGCCCGGCCACGAACGGGTAGCGAAGGGGGTACCGGTGGTTCAAGGGGATCGAGAGCCTCCGCTTGGACCACCGGCCATCTTTCTTCGCGTGTGTTGTCGATTCCGGCCGTCCCCGTCTGTCGGGTGTATGAATCCCTGACAGGAAAGGATGAGGACGATGGCGCGATACTCGGTCATGATCTTCGAGCGCAACGGCAACGACCTGCCGCCCGAGATCGTCGAGCAGCACATGGCACTGGCCGGCCGGATCGAGGAGCAGGGCGGCAAGGTGGTCGCCGGGATGGCTCTGGAGGACAACAGCACGGCCACCTCGATCCGCGGCGACCTGATCACCGACGGGCCGTTCATCGAGACCAAGGAGATGATCGCGGGCATCTTCATCATCGAGGCCCGCGATCTCGACCACGCGATCGCGCTGGCCAAGATGACCCCGATCCTCGACGGCGGGGTGGAAGTGCGCCCGCTGATCGACTTTGCGGTAGTGGAGAAGAGCTGAACACCGTCGCCGAGGCGGTTGCGGACGCGCACCGGCGGGAGTGGGCTCAGGTGCTCGCCTCGACGGTGCGCGTCACGCGCGACCTCGACCTGGCCGAGGAGGCGGTGCAGGACGCGTACGTGAAAGCCTTGAGATCCTGGGCCGCCGAAGGCGTGCCCGCGCGCCCCGGCGCCTGGCTCACCACCGCGGCCCGGCACAACGCGCTCAACGCGCTGCAGCGGCAACGCACTCTCACGTCGAAGCTCCCGCTGCTGGTCATGCCGGCCGAGGCGGAGGAGCCGGACATTCCGGACGACCGGCTGCGACTGGTCTTCACCTGCTGCCACCCGGCCCTCGCGCTCGAGGCCCAGATCGCGCTCACGCTGCGGCTTGTCTGCGGGATGGCGACGCCCGAGGTGGCCCGGGCGCTGCTGGTCTCCGAGCCGACCATGGCGGCCCGGATCACCCGCGCGAAGAAGAAGATCGCCGTGGCCCGGATCCCCTACGTCGTGCCGTCGGCCGAGCACCGCCCGGCCCGGGTCGGCGCGGTCCTGACCGTGATCCACCTGCTCTACTCGGCCGGCCACACCGCCGCCGCCGGCCCCGAGCTGCGGCGCGACGATCTGGGCGAGCGCGCGCTCGACCTGGCCCGGATGCTGCGCCTGCTGTTGCCGCGCGAGCCCGAGGTGGCCGGCCTGCTCGCCCTGCTGCTGATCCATGACGCCCGCCGCTCGGGCCGGGTGGACGCCGCCGGCCGCCTGGTGCGCCTGGAGGAGCAGGACCGCGGCGGGTGGGACCGTGGGGCGATCGCGGAGGCCGACCACCTGATCACCTCGGCTCTCGCCGCCGCGCCGCCCGGCCGCTTCACGCTGCAGGCGGCGATCGCGGCGCTGCACGCCGAGGCCGCCGCCTACGAGGAGACCGACTGGCCGCAGATCCGCCTGCTCTACGACCGGCTGCTGGAGATCTGGCCGTCCCCGGTGGTCGCGCTCAACCGGGCCGTCGCGGTGTCCATGGTCGACGGGCCGGCCGCCGCGCTCGCGATCGTGGCGGACCTCGAGCGGGACGGCCGCCTGGCCGCCTACCACTACCTGCCCGCCACCAAGGCCGACCTGTTACGCCGCCTCGACCGGCGCGACGAAGCGAGCGCGGCCTACGCCGCGGCCCTGTCCCTGACCGCCAACGACGCCGAGCGGCGGTTTCTCGCCGCCCGGATCGACGAGCTCGGCTGACAATCTAGGCTTTCGGCATGGAGGCCACCTACTTCTTCGACCCCGTCTGCCCGTTCACCTGGCGCACGTCGCGCTGGCTGCTGGCGGTCGCCGAGTCCCGCGACATCACCATCCACTGGCGGGCGTTCAGCCTGTCCATCCTCAACGGCGACGACACGCCGGAGCAGTACCGGACCATGATGGCCGCGTCGAGCAAGGCCCTGCGCCTGGTCGAGGCGTTGCGCGCCGACCGCCGCGACGACGCGATCGGCACGTTCTACACCGAGATCGGCAACCGCACCCACGAGGCCGGCGCCCCGATCACCGACGAGATCGTGCTGGAAGCGGCCGCCGCCGCGGGCGTCACCGACGCGAAGTCGGTCCTCGAGGATCCGGCCTGGGACGAGGCCGTGCGCGAGTCCCACGAGACCGGCTTCGCCGCCGCCGGCCCCGGCATCGGGTCACCCGTTCTGATGATCGAGGGCGCCGCGCGCGGCCTGCACGGGCCGATCATCTCCGAGGTGCCCGAACTGGACGAAGCGCTGGCCATCTGGGACGCCACCGTCCCCCTCATGCGCAGCGACATCTTCTTCGAGCTGAAGCGCGGCCGGGGCTGACGTTTCCGGCGCGGCGCGACCGGGTATCCGCGTCGCGCCGCGTCACACGGAGGGGGACTTGTCATGACGGAGCCGCAGGTCACGTTGGACCCTGCCAGCCTCAATCCGGTGGAGGACAAGCTGCGCGGACCACTCGAGGAGCAGCTGACCTCGGCCCTGCGGGCCGCAACCGACAAGACCAAGCACACGTACGCCGGGGAAAGCGTCGACTCGGTATCGGAGACCCTGCTCCGCCGCACGAAATCGGCCCTGCACCCCGACATCGCCGAGGGATTCCACCCGGATCCCGCCCAGCTGCGCCACGTGGCCGAGCAGATCGTCGCCGAGGCCGACACGCGGGACATCCCCCGCCCGCGCGACTAGTTTTCGTCGAGCCGGTACACCTTCGACTCGCGCACCTGGAAGCCGAGCCGCTCGTAGAGCCGGTTGGCGGCGGCGCGCGACGGCCGCGACGTGAGGTCGACGGTCTTGGCGCCTTCCTCACGGGCGAGCCGCACGGCCTCGTTCGTGAGGGCCGCGCCGACCCCGTGGCCGCGGGCGCTCTCGTCGACGACGACGTCCTCGATCCAGGCCCGCAGCCCGGTCGGGATGGGGAACAGGACGAGCGTCAGCGTCCCCACGACCGCGCCGTCGAGCCTGGCCACCAGCAGGCGGTTGCCCGGCCAGCCGGCGATGGCCCGCAGCTGATCGGCGCCGAGCGGCGGCGCGGACCGGGAGAGTTGCGGCAGAAGCCGCCCGAACGCCTCGACCAGCTCGTCGCTGACCTCGTGCACGACCTCGATGCCGACGTCCGCCCTCATTGCCCCGGCCTCCGGAAAGCTCCGTACCACTCCAACTCGGCGATCTCGCGGGCCACCATATCGTCGTGGGCGGCCGGTCCGGTCAGGACCTGGCGCGCCAGCACCTGGAACCCGCCCCAGACGAAGACCCGGGCCGCGGTCGGCGGGTCCAGCGACGGCGCCGTCCGCCCGGCCCCCTGCTCGGCCCGCAGCCACAGCTCGGCCTGGTCGACGAAGCGCTGCAGCTGCCCCTCCCAGTACTCCCGGGCGACCGCGTCGTAGGCGGTCACCTCCAGCACCGCGGCCAGCAGGTGGCGGCGCTCGCGGTAGTAGGCCAGGTCGCGAACCATCGCCTCGACCATCCCCGGCAGCCCCTCGACCGGCGGCGCCGCGCTGATCAGGTCGAAGGCGCCGTCGGCCAGCCCGTCGATCAGGCGCAGCAGCAGCGCGGTCTTGTCCGGGAAGTGCAGGTAGAACGTCGAGCGGGCGACCCCGGCCGCGGCCGCGAGGCGCTGGATGCCGAGCTCGGTGAAGCCGGCGCCGCCGGCCAGCAGCGCCTCGGTCGCCGCCAGGATCTTCGCCTCGGCGGCGGCTCGGCGGGTCGCGCCGCCGGAGGAGCGCCGCGTGACGGAGGGCATAGCCAAGATCCTAGAGAAGGTTTGTATCGGACACAGCGTCCGACATACTGTCCGGGATATGAATCCTACCTTCGTACTCGTCCCGGGGGCCTGGCACCTGCCGTCGACGTTCGACCTGCTGCGCGGCGAGCTTGACGCCAAGGGCCACCCGAGCATCGCGGTCAAGCTGCCGACCACCGGCCCCGAGCCGCGCGGCGGCCTGCGGGAGGACGCGGCGGCCGTGCGCGGCGCGATCGAGGCGGTCGGCGGGCCGGTCGTCGTCGTGGCCCACTCGTACGGCGGGATCCCGGCGACCGAGGCGGCGGCCGGCCTGCCCGGCGTGCGGCACGTGGTCTATCTGGCCGCCTACGTGCCGGACGTGAACGAGTCGATGTTCACGATCCACGGCATCCCCGACCCGGACGACACCGACGGCCTCTTCCCGATCGGCGACGACCCGCGCGCCCAGCTCTACGCCGACGTGCCGGACGACGTGGCCGCCCTGGCGATCGGCCGGCTCGTCGGCCAGCGGGTCCAGCCCTGGGCCGACCGGGTCACGCGGGCGGCCTGGCACACCGTGCCGTCGACCTACATCCTCACCGAGCGGGACGCCTCGCTGCCGGTCGAGCTGCAGGAGCGGATGGCCACCCACACCAAGGACGTCCGCCGCCTCCCGACCGGTCACTCGCCGCACCTGGCCCGCCCGGACGAGCTGGCCGCGATCCTCGACGAGATCAGCGCGCGGGCCGGGTCAGCCGCTTGATCTGGCGGAGCATGAAGCCGGTCTCGATCCGGTGCACCTGCTCCAACGCCCCGATCTTGTCGTTGAGATAGACGAAGAGCTCCTCGTCGTCGCGGCAGCGCACGGCCGCGACGATGTTCGCCGGGCCGGTCGTCGCGGCCACGAACTCGATCTCGCGGTGACCGGCCAGGGCGGCGCCGACGACCGAGAGCGCCGGCGGGGCGACCGACATCCAGAGCATCGCGCCGGCGTGCAGGCCCATCAGCTCGGGCGAGTACTGGACGTCGAAGTAGAGGACGCCGCCGCCCTGCAGTCGCTCGAGCCGCCGGCGCACCACCTCCTCCGACTGGCCCGAGGCCTTCTGCAGCGCGGCGAGCGGGGCCCGGCCGTCTTCCGCGAGGGCGGCCAGCAGAGCCTCGTCGGCGGCGTCGAGCGTCACCCGGTTTCCCGGTTCGGCCGGAATGGGCGGCCGCAGCGCCACCTCCTCGGCCGGGGTCAGCGCGTCGATTTTGCGAAGCCACCCCAGCCGGCCGCCGAAAAAGCGATGCAAAAGGTTGTACGCCGTCACGCCCACCACGCCGGGAAAGTCCCGCAACTGACCCAGCAGCAATTCGTCCCGGTCCCGGGTGCTGCGTGGCTTCAGAACGCCGACGACCTCGGCCCCGCCGGAGAGCAGCGCAACGTACGTCATGTCGGGGCGCGCCGCCAGCGCGTCGGCGATCGCCCCGGCCTCCCCGGGCGTGCACAGCAGCCGCACCTGCCAGTTCGACCGGCCCAGCCGCGACTCGTCGGGCATGCCCAGCACCCGCAACCCGACCTCGGTCTCCAGCCGCCGGAACCGCCGGGCGACGGTCTGATCGGAGACGCCCAGCACGGACGCCAGCCGGCTGAACGGCGCCCGCCCGTCCAGCTGGAGCGCCTGGAGCAGCTTCCGATCGAGATCGTCCATGGTCCGCACAGCTTAGAACACGGGTTATCCGACATCGGGCCGCGATTATTCCGGGAAATGTTCCAAAGGGTCCGGCGACGCAACTTTACGTTGCATTCGGGAACGGTATTCGGCGGGCGTGATCACCATTACCTTCACCCTCACGAAGTCGTACGAGGGAAATGTGGGTGAGTCAAGTGAGTCGTGGCAGTGTTCTCGTCGTCGGCGGTGGAATCGGCGGCCTGGCGACCTCGATCGCGCTGCGCGCCGCCGGCTACGACGTGCGGGTGGTCGAGATCCACGAGGACCTCCGGTCGTCCGTGTACGGCGTCGGCATCATCCAGCCGGTGAACGCGCTGCGCGCCCTCGACGCGATCGGCTGCGCGCAGGCCTGCCTGGCGGTCGGCTACTCGACCGTGGCGTGGGGCAAGATGCTCGACGTCGACGGCAACCTGGTCCGCGAGACGCCGGGCGCCACCATCCCCGGCTCGGACCTGCCGCCGATGAACGGCCTGACCCGTCCGCAGCTGCACAAGATCCTCACCGACCGGGCGGCCGAGACCGGCGTCCGGATCGAATACAGCAAGACCTTCACCGACCTGCGCGACACGGGAACGGCCGTCGAGGTCGACTTCACCGACGGCACCTCCGGCGTCGTGGACATCGTGGTCGGCGCCGACGGCGTGTACTCCAAGGTCCGCCCGTACGTGCTGGCCGAGGATCTGCAGCCGAGGTACATCGGGCAGTCCGCGTTCCGGCTGAACATCCCGCGCGAGCCCGAGATCGACCGGATCATCCTGCAGAAGGGTCCCGAGGGCATGGCGGGGTTCGTGCCGATCGGCCCCGACACCGCGTACCTGTTCTACAACACCACCTGGGACCGCGACGTCTGGCTCGAGCAGGACCGGATGGACAAGATCCTGCGCGACTGCCTCGCGCCGTTCGGCGGGCTCACCGCCCGGGTGCGCGACAAGTACATCAACGACCCGTCCGCGATCGTCTTCCGCCCCGAGGAGTGGCTGATCGCCCCGGCGCCGTGGCACCACGGCCGGATCGTGCTGATCGGCGACGCCGTGCACGCGGTCACCCCGCACCTCGGCCAGGGCGCGGCCCAGGCGATCGAGGACGGCGTCGTGCTGGCCGAATGCCTCACGCACGAGACCGGGATCGAGGCGGCGTTCCGCCGCTACACCGAGCGCCGGTACGAGCGCTGCAAGCTGATCGTCGAATCGTCGGTCGCGATCGGCGAATGGGAGATGAACCCAGCCGCCCATCCGGATTTCGACCACGCCGCCCGCACCCAGCGCGTCCTGGAGTCGATGATTCAGCCGATCTAGGATCCCCTCGTGAGCGACCTCTTCGACGCCGCAGCGATGTACGACGATGACTACCTGCACTTCTTCGCCGACTCGGCGTCCGCGCCCACGCACGGCCCCGTCGTCGGCACCGCCTACAGCGGCAACACCGCCGTCGTCGACCTGGTCTGGCGCCTGCTCGACCTCGCACCCGGCCTTCGCGTCCTCGACCTGGGCTGCGGCCACGGCACGCTGGCCAACGAGCTGGCCCGCCGCGGCTGCGAGGTGACCGGCCTGGATTCGTCCACCGTGTTCCTGGCGCGCGCCCGCGCGAACGCCACCGCCGATTTCGTCCAGGGCGACATGCGCGCCCTGCCGGCTTCCTGGACCGCCCATTTCGACCGCGTCATCAACTGGACCACAGCCTTCGGCTACTTCGACGACCCCACCAACCGCGCCGTGCTCGCCGAGATCGCCCGCGTCCTCCGCCCCGGCGGCCGCCTCATCATGGACCTCGACAACCTCCCCCGCTTCCTGGCCACCCTCACCCCGTCCCGCATAACCGCCCGCCTCCCCAACGGCGACATGCTCGTGGACCGCCACCACTACGACCCGCTGACCGCCCGTTTCACCGTCGAGCGCACCGTCCTGCGCGACGGCCACGCCCGCACCCTGACCTTCCTGAAGAGGCTGTTCGCCTTCCCCGAGCTCCGAGATTGGTGCGCCACCACCAACTTCAAGGACATCCACGGGTACGGCGAGGACGGCGCCCCCCTGAACGCCGACCACAACCGGATGGTCCTCGTGGCCCATTTGGACGATGCCCGGCGCCCGCCGCGATAACTACGGTGATGGATCTCGATCACGCACCGTAGCGGTGAGGGGTTCGGCAGGTGTCGACGTTTCGCTTCAACACGCCGCCCGGGTGGCCGGTGCCGCCGGAGGACTGGACCCCACCCGAGGGATGGCAGCCGGATCCGACCTGGCCATCGGCGCCGCCCGGCTGGCAGTGGTGGGTTCCGGCCGAGGTGAGACCTCCAACGGTGCCGGTGGTCCACGGTCGAGCTTCCGTCCCGGTGCCGGTCGTGCCCGCGGCCGGCCCGGGGTTTGCCTCCTGGCCCGTCGCACCCGCGCCCACCGCCGCCGCTGGGCCCACCGCCGCCGCCGCGCCCTCGGTTGCCGCGGTGCTCGAGGTTCCCCGTGGCAAGCCTGGTGGTCTCTTCAGCGGTAAGCGCCGCCTCGAGGACGAGAACGAGGAGTTGCGCACACAGCTGACCACCTTGCTCGGTCTCGACCCGGCGGCCGTCGCTTCGGAGGCGGCCCGGTTGCGGGAGCACCTTCAGGCCCTGCGCACCGAGCAGGCCGCCATCGAGGCCCAGCTCGGCGCGCGGCGGGCCGAGCTCGTCCGCACCTCGGAGGAGTCCGAGCTTCAGGAGGTGGGGATCTATCAGTATCAGCATCCGCTCGCGGACGCCGTCGCCTACAAAGGACAGCTGGCCGGCCTCACCGACCAGATCAAGGTGATGGCGCGCGCCGGCACGGCGGTGCAGGCGAACACCGGGTGGACGGTGAACGGCTCCGCGGCCGAGGGACGCAGGATGGTCACCGAGTACACCAAGCTGATGCTCCGGGCCTACAACGCCGAGGCCGACAGCTGCGTCGCGCGCGTGCGCCCCCATCGGCTGCACACCACGATCGAGCGCCTCGACAAGGTGGCCGGCACGATCGCCAAACTCGGCAAGACGATGGGGATCCACGTCTCGGTCGAGTACCACCGGCTGCGCGTCCAGGAGATCACCCTGACGTCGGACTACCGGGCGAAGCTCGACGAGGAGAAGGAGCGGGTCCGCGAGGAACGGGAGCGCCAGCGCGAGGAGCGGGCCGCCCTCGCGGAGTTCGAGCGGGAGAAGGCCCGCCTGGCCAAGGAGCAGTCCCACTACCAGTCGGCGCTGGCGAAGCTGCACGAGAAGGGCGAAACGGCGGCCGCCACCGAGTTGGAGGCCAAGCTCGCCGAGATCGGTGAGGCGATCGCCGGCGTCGAGGCGCGCGAGGCGAACACCCGTGCCGGCTACGTCTACGTGATCTCGAATGTCGGCGCGTTCGGGCCGGACATGGTGAAGATCGGCATGACCCGGCGCCTCGACCCGGAGGACCGCGTCCGCGAGCTGGGCGATGCCTCGGTGCCGTTCCGCTTCGACACCCACGCGCTGATCTTCAGCGACGACGCCGTGGGGCTGGAGAGCCGGCTGCACAATGCCCTGGCCGACCAGCGCGTCAACCGGGTCAACGTGCGGCGCGAATTCTTCTACGCAAGCCCGGCCCAGGTTCGCGACCTGCTGCAACGCATCGCCGGTCAGCACCTGCTCGCCTACCACGAGACGCCGGAGGCACTCGAGTGGCGTGCCAGCGGAGGCGACGAGACCCGTTGAGGATCTAGGGTGTAGCCATGGCCGGGGACTTCATCACTGTGTTGCGGGGATACGACAAGGCCGAGGTCGAGCAGGTGATCGGCCGCGCGGTGGCGGCTCTGTCGAGCGGTGGTGACCTGCAGCGGGAAGCGGCGCGGGACGAGTTGCGGTCCGCGCAGTTCGCGGTCGCGCTGCGGGGGTATGACCGTGCGCAGGTCGACAGCGCGGTGGAGGAGCTGGCGCGTCAGCTCGACGCCGGTGCTCAGGGGGCCGATGGGGACCTTCGGTCGGTGCTCGCGCAGGCGCTCCGGCTGGAGCAACCCAGCGATCAGGCGATCGTCGACGAGGTGCGGCGGCTCCGGGAGCTGGCCGACCTCCACAACCTTTAGCTAGACCGGGTCCTCCACGTAGCCGGCGGCGGACATGCGTTCCGCCAGCAGGCGCAGGCCGCTGCGCAAGCGGGACTTCGCGGTGCCCTCGGGGATGCCCAGCTCTACCGCCACCTGGCGATACGAAAGGCCGTAGTAGTAGGCCAGGGCGATCACGTCGCGATACAGGGTGGGCAGATCGCGTACGCACTCGCGGACGGCCTTGGCCTGGGCGGCGCCCACGACGTCTTCCTCCACTGTGGGCTCGACCGGGGCCTGGCCGGCCAGGCGGGTCAGGTGGGTGCGCTGGGCGGACTGGCGGCGCAGCAGGTCGATGGCGCGGCGGCGGGCCAGCATGCAGAGCCAGGTGCGCAGGCTGCCGGTATGCGGGTCGAAGCGCTCGGGGTGGCGCCACAGCTCGACGAAAGCCTCCTGCACGGCGTCCTCGGCCCAGCACGGATCGCCGGTGATCCTGGCGGCCAGGGCGTACGCGGACGAGGCGTGCCGGTCGTAGGCCTCGGTCAGGGCGGACTCGTCGGCGGCGACGAGCATGGCGCGGAGCCGCACGTCGTCGGCGTGGGAGCGCACGTCACTCACACCCCAGGGTGGCGGCGACGGTCAGCAGGTCGAGCGCGGCGGTCCGCGAACCGTCGATGACGGCGACTCCGGGGGTGACCGGCACCCGGCCGGCCATCAGGCGCCCGAAGCGGTCGGCGGGGATCTCCACCTGGGCCAGCGACGGCGACGAGACGGCCGAGGAGGAGGACAACGGCACCACGTGGGAGGCGCTGCCGGGGCCGGTCAGGAAGAGGCGGACGGCGCCGGAGCGGCCGCGGCCGGCGGCGTCCATCGCGCCGGGCAGCAGCGCGAGGCCGAAGCCGACGATCCGGGCCAGGTGGGCGGGCGAAGGGGCCTCGGGCGGCAACGCCACCGCCGCGCGGATGTCGTCGCGGTGGATCCACGTCTCGAAGGCCCGCTGCATCATGGCCTCGCGGAGCGGCCGCCGCATCGGCGTCTTGCCGGCGAGCCGGACGGGACGGCTCAGCAGCGCCTCCTCGGCCCGGCCGACCGTGCGCATCAGCAGGTCGGACTGCTCGCGCCACAGATCGCGGGCGCGGCCGGAAGGCGGCGCGGGAGAGCCGAAGTCACGCGCCCGGCCCGGTGGTGGCGTGGGCGAGCCGAGATCGGCGAGCACGTTGCCGTCGTTCCCGGCAAGGTGGCGGACCAGGTCCTCGACCGTGCGACCGTCGGCGGTGGGAAGAGCCCACTGCGCCGGTGACAGGGAATCGAGCAGGACTTCGAAATCAGCGGCCTGTGACACGTACGCGGAAAATGCCGAACCTGTCGACGGCGGCCGGACCCCGACCGCGGCCGCGAGCACCCGCGACCGCAACGCCGGAGGCGGCGGCGCGGAGTGCGAGGACGCCAGCCAGCCCGCGACCTGCCGGGCCAGCGAGACGTGTGCCGAGCACCGGGTGCACTCGGCGACATGCGGGCCCACGTCCGGCTCCTCGCCGAACGCGAACTCCTCAAGCAGGTCATCGGGGTGTTCCATCGCCGTCGGACGATACGCGGCGAACGCGGGCAGGCACAGCGCCCGGACAAATGAAGGACAGAACGATCCGATCGGGCTCGGCGTGCGAACACGGGACATGCGCACGCGGAGAGCACCGCTGAGGTGGACTTTCGTCAATCAGGACCCGACGCCCACCGCGGACCTGCTGCACGAGTACGTCGACGGCCGGCGACGCCACGACATCCCGGCCGTGATCACCACGCTGTCCGAGGACTGCGTGGTGATCGAGTCGGACGGGACGGCACACCAGGGGCACGACGAGATCGAGCGCTGGCTGCGGCGGGACCGGACCGACGACTGGGTGATCATCACCGCGGCGGCGACCGCTGACCTGCTGATCGCCGAGTGGCGGCGCGGCGACCAGGAGGGCGTCACGGTCGCCCGCCCGCGCGAGGGCGTCATCGGCTATCTGCGCGAGTACGTGACGACGGGCTAGAGATATCGCCGGATGCCGTCGATCATCAGGCCCAGGCCGAAGTCGAAGCGCCGGTCGGGGTCCGCGGTGATCGCGGCGCCGCGCGGCGACTGCTCCTCGATCGTGTGGCCGATGATGTAGTGCGACAGGGCGAGCATCGTCCACGCCGCCTTGTCCGGCTTCATCCCCGCGTCGATCAGGATCTGCATGCCGGTGCGGCCGGCGAGCAGCGAGTTCGGCTCGGTCGTGGACGTCTCGGCGACCAGCCGGGCGCCGTCGCGCATGCCCAGCAGAGCGCGGCGCAGCCGGTGGGCCATGGTGACGATCCGCTGGTCCCACGGGCCGGCCGGCGGCGCGTCGGCCACCGCCGCGACGAGGTCGTCGGCGATCGCGTCGAGCAGCGCCTGTTTGCTGGGAAAATGCCAGTACAGCGCGCCGGCCTGCACCGTGAGGTGAGCGCCGAGCTTGCGCATGGTCAGGCCGTCGAGGCCCTCGGCGTCGATCAACTCGCGGGCGCCACGCAGCACATCGGCGCGACGAAGTTGCACGCCGGGATTCTCCCACATCGCCCCGAACGGCCGGTGTGACGCGGTGGGTAATTGACCCTGTCGCTCCGGGCGTGCGAGCTTGATCGAATGAAGACGTTCGCGGAGGCGACCGCGGTCACCGTGCGGGATGACGGCGCCTACCAGGCCGAGCTCGACCCGAAGTGGGCGGTCGGCGACAAGCTGCACGGCGGTTACCTGATGGCGGTGCTGGCCCGCGCGGTGTCGGCCGAGGCCGGGCACGAGCATCCGGTCGCGGTGACCACCTCGTTCCTGCGGCCGCCGGCCGCCGGCCCGGCGACCATCGCCGTCACGCTGCTGCGCGAGGGGCGGGGCAGCTCGCAGTACCGGGCCAGTCTCGAGCAGGACGGCGCGGTCTGCGCCGAGGCGCTGATCACGCAGGGTGGGCTGGACGACGCCGAGCCGTTCTGGAGCGCGGCGCCGCCGCCCGAGCTGCCGCCCGAGGACGAATGCGTGCGGCTGCCCGCGGTCGCGCCGGGTGCGCCGTTCGTCGTGCACCTGCTGGATGTCGTCGAGCATCGGCTTGACCCGGCGTCGCTCGGGTTCGCGACGGGCCAGCCGTCCAAGAGCGGGCGGACCGCGGCGTGGCTGCGGCTGGCGGACGGCTCGGACTGGGATCCGCTGAGCCTGCTGGTGGCGCTCGACCTGGCGCCGCCGATCTCGCTGACGCTGGGCGTGACCGGCTGGGCGCCGACCATCACGTTCACGGCCTACCTGCGGCGTCTGCCGGCGCCCGGGCCGCTGCGGGTCACCATGCACGCCGCCGAGATCACCTCGGGGCGGATGGACGAGACGGCGCTGGCCTGGGACACCAAGGGCAACCTGGTCGCGCAGGCGACGCAGCTGGCCGCCATCCGTCACTGAGGGCCGGCCGCTCCCGCCGTCACTGAGGGCCGGCCGCTCCTGCCGTCACTGAGGGCCGGCCAGCTCCCGCAGGATCGTGGCACGGCGCCGGTGGCGGTCGCGGTCGGCGGGATCGGCGGCGCGGTCGGCCGCGATGCCGGCCTGGGCGGCCAGCATGCGCAGGCGAGGGGCGAGAACGTCCAGGCC
The DNA here is from genome assembly GCF_050942195.1 of Actinoplanes sp. CA-142083. Taxonomy (NCBI): domain Bacteria; kingdom Bacillati; phylum Actinomycetota; class Actinomycetes; order Micromonosporales; family Micromonosporaceae; genus Actinoplanes; species Actinoplanes sp. CA-142083. The sequence continues at coordinate 2,455,638 of NZ_CP192076.1, read as the reverse complement.
GTCGTGGTCCGGTAGAGAAGAAGCCAGCAGCTGTACGACGTCGACGTCCGGATTGTTGACGGCGGAGCTGATCGTGTGGGCGTCGACGGCCGCGCCCCGGGCCAGCAGATCGCGGGCCAGGTCGAGGTCGATCGACTGGGCCGCGGCCCGCAAGGTGTTGCGGACCGGGACGCCGCGGTCGAGCAGCCAGCGCGTGACCTCGCCGGAGCGGTGCATGAGGGCGATGTCTATGGGTGCGAGCCCACCGCGTACGGAATGGGTGGGATCACAGCCCGCGAGCGTGAGCCGCCGCAGCAGCTCGACGTCGTCGCCGGCCGCGACCCGATCCATCGCCAGGCGGCGAAGCCGCGGCGACGCGCCCGGCTCGAGCGCGGCGCGCCAGTCGAGGACGGTGGCCGTGACCAGCGCGCGCAGCTTCCCGGCGGCCGAGCGCTCGGTCGCGCCGCCCTCCGCGAGCTCGTCGATCGCGTCGCGCACCTCGCTGCCGGCGTCGACGTCCTCGCCCTCGTCGCCCCAGGGGTCGCGCTCCAGCACGAGTTGCTCGAACAGGCCGTGCAGATCGGCGGCCAGCCGGCCGGTGCGGTCGCCGGACTTCAGCTCCCAGCCGGGCGGCAGGCCCTGCTGCCAGGACACGACGACGCCGTGGTCGGCACCGGGAGTGGTGCACACGTAGACGCGGTCGAGGTATTCGAAGCCGCCGATCGGCAGGTAGGCGAGGCGGTCGGCGCCGGCCAGCTCGCGCTCGTGGTCGATCCAGCCCCACAGGTCGTTGTAGTTGTCGCTGCCGGGATAGAAGAGCTCGGTCATCGACAGCGGCATGTCGTCCTGGGTGAGGTCGTAATCGAGGCTGCCGCCGAAGGTGGTGCGCCACAGCTCGACCAGGGCCCCGGGCAGCGGGCCGGCGCAGCGCTCGGCGACCTCGGCCAGGGTGGCGTCGTCGATCGGCGGCTGGGCCTCCAGGATGACCCGGTCGTCGAAGACCACGATCCCGTTGTCGCGCGCGGCGTCGCGCTCCTCGTCGGTGAGCGGCATCGCGCGAGTCTATTGTCGTCGCGTGGAGCCGGTCGAGTTGCCCGAATGGGAACGGCTGCGGGTGTTGCGGGCCGAGGCCGAGTACGCCTCGGTGCGCAAGGACGCGCGCGTCGCGTACGGGATGTGGGCCGTTGTCGGGATCTTCGGCGGGCACCGGTTCTATCTCGGGGACACGTGGCGATCGGTGGCGATGCTGTTCACGCTCGGTGGGCTCGGGGTCTGGACGCTGATCGACGTCTTCTTCGTCGGGCGGCGGGTGCGGGCGGTCAACCGGGCCCGGCGCGACGCGGTCATGGCCCGCTACGGTCTGCTCGACCCGCACTGAACGGCCCATACCGGGGTCCGCCGGGTGCCCGTACCATCGCTCGGTGCGAATTCGACCGGTCCTCGCCGCGACATTGCTGAGCGTGCTCACCGCCGGGACGCTGAGTGCGTGTCACTCCGCGACCCGCTCGGCCGAGACACCGTCGTTCGTGGACTCAGGAACGCAATCATCTTCTTCGCCCGATTTGTCGGCTCTGCCGTCGGCGTCTCCCTCGGCTTCTGTTTCGGCCTCCGCGTCGGCTTCCCCGTCGGTTTCTCCGTCGAAGTCGGTCACACCCAAGACCCTGCCCAAACCGGGCAATGCGAGCGGGCACGCCTCGGTGCCGGCGGTCGCGCGCGCCGTCAACACGAGCAAGCCGACCCGGACGATCGGCAACGGCACCCCCGCCAGCTGCACCTCCGCCGCGGTGGTCAAGGCCGTCTCGGCCGGCGGCGTCATCGCCTTCAACTGCGGCCCGCAGCCGGTGACGATCACGATGACCGCGACCGCGAAGGTCCGCAACACCGTCAGCCAGGTCGTCCTCGACGGCGGCGGGCGGGTCACGCTCGACGGCGCCGGCAAGCGCCGGATCCTCTACATGAACACGTGTGACCAGGCCCAGGGCAGCGGCGGCGGCTCGTGCATCGAGAAGACCACGCCCAAGCTCGTCGTGCAGAACATGGCCTTCAAGAACGGCAACGGCACCGGGCAGACCGCCGACTGGGGCGGCGGCGGAGGGGCGATCTTCGCTTACGGCGGGTCGTTCAAGGTGATCAACTCCCGCTTCACCGGCAACAAATGCGACCGTACGGGTCCGGACGTGGGCGGCGGCGCGATCCGCATCAGCTATCAGGGCGGCGACAACACCGTCTACATCGTGGGCAGCACGTTCACCGGCGGGTCGTGCTCGAACGGGGCGGCCCTGAGCAGCCTGCACGCCCGGTGGATGGTGCTGAACAGCGTCCTCAGCGGCAACTCGGCGGTCGGCAACGGCGCCAACCCGGCCCGCGCGGGCACCCCCGGCGGCGGCAGCGGCGGCGCGATCTACATGGACGGCAACGACATCAAGCTGACCGTCGACGGCACGATCATCGAGAAGAACCACGCCAAGGAGGGCGGCGGCGCCATCTTCTTCGTCAGCAACGACCTGAGCGGCACGCTGACGATCCGCAACTCGAAGCTGCACAGCAACCCGAGCGACGGCTTCGAGACTTTCCCGGGCGTCTTCTACCGCGGCAAGGGCGACCCGGTCATCTCGAGTTCCACAGTGAACTGACCCGGGCGGTGGGATCCGCACCGCCCGGCTCCATCACGAGCCAATTCCCGGTGAACGAGGCGGGCAGCGCGAACCCGCTCTCCTCCGGCAGCACGAACGTGCCGCCCCGGCGGTCCGGCTCCCAGCCGTGCGCGAGCCCGAAGTCGATGAGCGCCCGAACGTCCCCACTGGTCGGATACGACCCGTCGGTGGCGCAGGCCGTCCAGGGCGTGCCCCACGCGGTGGACAGCAGATCCGCCTGAAGCGCCTGCCCGTTGCGGCCGCCGCCCCAGACCCGCACCCGGATGCGGCGATGACAGTCCGAGCTGCCCTCGACATGCCCGATCTCGGCACGCCACACGAACGCCCGCTCCCCGATGTGCAGCCGCCGCAACCGGATCCTCATGCCGGCACCCTATCGGGGCGCCCGCTCCCCGAGCGCCTTGTCGAGCGCCCCGCTCGCTAAGTGCACTCGCCCTCTCGTCGCGGCGTAGGCCTCTCGTCGCGGCGTAGGCCTCTCGTCGCGGCGTAGGCCCCTCGTCGCGGCGCGGGCCCTCAGCACGGCGCGGGCCCTCACCGCGACGCGGGCCCTCACCGCGACGCCGGCCCTAAGCGCGACGCCGGCCCTAAGCGCGACGCCGGCCCTCACCGCGACGCCGGCCCTCACCGCGACGCGGGCCCCTCAGCGCGAGCCTGGCCCTCACGCCCTATCGGGTGGCCAGCTGCCTCAGTGCCTTGTCGAGGGTGGCGAAGACGGTGTCGGTGCCGCCCTCCCAATGCGGCTTGGGGTCGGGCCGGCCGGGCGCCGGCGCCCAGAGCCACCAGATGTTGTCCCACGGGTCGAGCATGCGGCCCAGCGTGGTCTCGCCGTAGAACGGCGTCGGCTCGGTGATGACGCTCGCGCCGCGCGCGGTGGCGCGCTCGAGCACCGCGGCGACGTCGCGCACCCAGACCTGGAGCAGCGCGGGCCGGGCGGGCCAGCCGTCGAGCCGGTCGGCCATCATCAGGTCGGTCGAGCCGAGCCGCAGCTGGGCGTGGATGAGCTTGCCGTCGGGCATCGGGGTGCGCGCCTCGGCGACCTCCTCGGCGTCGAAGACCTCGGCCACGAACGTGACCAGCCCGGCCGCGTCGTCCACGATGGCGAACGGGTTCAGCACCGAGCCGCCGGCGGGAACCTCTGAAGTCGAAAGCAACATGCGCCCAGCGTGGCAGGCATTCCGGTCAGGTACGGACCGCATTGACCAGCGCGAGCACATAGGCCGGGGTGATCTCCTCGCCGGTGACCAGGGCCCGGTAGTAGAGCGGCCCGACCAGGCGGTCGACCATCGCGTCGAGGTCGGCGCCGGCCGGCAGGTCGCCGCGCGCGACGGCTCGCTCGAGGGGCAGGCGGTCGCGGGCACGCTGGGCGGAGAGGTGCTCGGCGCGCAGCCTCGCGGCCAGGCGCGGGTCGTGGAGGCTCTCGGCGGTCAGCGCGCGGAAGACCGCCCCCGCGTCCGAGGCGGTCAGGAAGGTGGCCAGCGCCGACAGGTGACCGGCCAGGTCGGCGGCGAGGTCGCCGGTGTCGGGCGGGGTCAGCTCCTCGGCGGCGTCGGTGAGGAACGCCTCCAGCAGGATGTCGGTCTTCGACGGCCACCAGCGGTAGATCGTCTGCTTCGCGACGCCGGCCCGCTGGGCGATGGCCTCGACGGTGAGCTTGGCGAAACCGTGCTCGACCAGCAGGTCGTCGGCCGCCTCCAGGACCGCGACGCGGGCTTGTTCGCTGCGGCCGTGCCGATTGCCGCGATGCATGAGACCGTACTCCTTGAGTAGACGCAACGTTGCGTCTAGCCTAGCCGACATGACAAGTTTGCACAGCGGGCCGATCAAGGACGTTCTCGAGCGGTTGCATGCCGCCGCCGAGCGGGACGACGAGCTCGACCTCGGGCCCCTGCCGGCCGGGGCCACCGCCGCCGAGCGGGCCGAGGCTCTCGCGCCGGTCTACATGCCGGTCTCGCCCGAGGGCGGCAACCTGCTCTACACGCTGGCGCGCGCGTCGCGGCCGCAGACCGTGGTCGAGTTCGGGACGTCGTACGGAATCTCGGGTCTTTATCTTGCCGCCGCCCTGCGCGACAACGGCGCCGGACGCCTCGTGACCACCGAGCTCAGCGCGGCCAAGGTGGCCGCGGCCCGGGACAATTTCGCGGCGGCCGGCGTCGCCGACCTGATCGACGTGCTGCCGGGGGACGCGCTCGAGACGCTGGCCGGCATCGACGGCCCGATCGGCATGGTACTGCTCGACGGGTGGAAGGATCTCTACCTGCCGGTGCTGCGGCTGCTCGAGCCACGCCTCTCCCCAGGCGCGCCGGTGGTCGCGGACGACGCGAGCTTCGCCAGCGTGCGGCCGTACCTCGACTACGTGCGCGACCCGGCCAACGGCTATGTGACCGTCGACTTCCCGGTCGAGGACGGGATGGCGATCAGCTGCCGATGACGGCCAGCAGCGCGGCGTGGGTCTCCCGGTCGGCGGCCGCGAGCAGGCCGGCGTTCTCCTGCTGCCAGGGCTCGCCGCGCAGGCCGGTCACCACACATCCGGCGGCCTCGCAAAGCGCGATGCCGGGGGCGAAGTGGACGCTGTCGCGCAGCGAGCCGTCCGTCACGTAGGCGGCGCGGCGGCCGGCGGCCACCCACGCGAGGGCCAGCGTCGTGGAGAGTCCGGTCTCCTCGCCCAGCACCGCGTCGCCGGGACGGGCCGCGCGGAGAAGGTCGAGGATCGCCTTCTCCGCGTCGATGTCGGCGGCGGTGGCGAAATCGCCGGCGCCCTTGTCGAAGCGGTCCAGCGGGGCGCCGAAAGCGGCACGGACCACGGAGGCGCCGGCCAGGGCCGCGGCGACGGCGAGCTCAAGATCGCCGGAAGGCACCCTCCGTAGTAAACGCTATGTGGGCTCGCCGCCCTGGCAGTGGCGCCACAGCCAGCGTCCGCCGACGAGCTCGACCAGGCCCGACACGCGGTAGGCGAACTCGCTCACGACGCCGGCGTCGGAGCGCACCTCGCCTTCGGCCTCGGTGAAGACATAGGCCTGGTCACCGTGGCGATGGACGGTCGCGGCCGTTTCTTTCCACGCGTACGCCTCATCGCGCAGGAAGACCTTGCCCAGCAATGCGGTCAGGGCGTCACGGCCGCTGGCGGTCTCGCCGCGCTCCGAGCCGACATAGCCGACGCAGTCGCCGGGTACGAAACAGGCGAGGGCGGCGCTCAGGTCGCGGGCGGCGAAGGCGGCGCTGAGGTCGCGGACGGCGTCCATGGGTTCGCTCATTGGTGCACCCTTGTTCCACTCGAGCTGATGTTGGTTCGAGTGCACCGGTGACCCTCGGGCCATCGCCCTGCTCGCTCGACCTTCGAGGTCCAGCATGAGTTCTGCGAGGCCCGACGGCCCGGGACACCCCGATCGGCCACAGGGCTATGCGTCTGCGAACGCCGCTCAATGAGCAACCGGCTGCGGTGTCCCGGAACCGCCAGGTGCTTCCCCACTGGTAGCGCAGCGGAGAGGCAACAATGAGTGTGCAGGACACCCCCGGCGTGAGGCGAGCGGTCACGGCCGGTATCGACTGGGCGAAGGACAACCACGCCGTCTGCATCATCGACAGTGACGGCGAGCCGATCGAACGATTCACCGTGGCTCACAGCAAGGCCGGCCTGGCCCGGCTCAACGCGGTCCTGGACCGCCATGGTGTGGACGCGATCGGTATCGAACGCGGTGACGGACCCGTGGTCGACGCGTTGCTCGCTGCCGGCCGCACCGTCTTCGTGGTCCCGCCGTCGCAGGTCAAGGCCTTGCGGCAGCGTTACGGCTCGGCCGGTAACAAGGACGACCGGTTCGACGCCTACGTCCTGGCCGACACCGTGCGCACCGACCAGCGCCGGTTGACACCACTGCTGCTCGACAGCCCGGCCACGACCACGCTGCGCAAACTGGTCCGGACACGCAAAGACCTCGTCGCCCACCGCGTCGCCGTCACCAACCAGCTGCGCGCCCATCTGCAGACCGCGCTGCCCGCGGTCATCGACCTGTTCCGCGACCTCGACTCCGCGATCAGCCTGCAGTTCGTGACCCGCTTCGACACCCAGGACGCCCTCGACTGGCTCTCGCCGAAACGCCTGACCGCCTGGCTGAGCAGCGTCGGCTACCGCGGACGCGTCGATCCCGCCGTGCTGCACCAGCGCATCACCGCCGCGCCGGCCGGCGTCGCCGGTGAGCACGGCCGCGCCCTGGCCGGCATCACCCACGCCTACCTCAGCACGCTGCACACGATCACTACTCAGATCGAGGCCCTGGCGCAGCAGATCAGCGAAGCCCTCGCCCTGCACCCCGACCGGCGAATCTTCACCAGCCTGCCCCGCTCGGGCACGGTCCGCGCCGCCCGGCTGCTCGCCGAGATCGGTGACGCCCGCGGCAGATTCCCCACCGCGGCCTCGCTGGCCTGCCTCGCCGGAGTCGCACCCTCCACCCGGCAATCCGGCAAAGCCCGCGTCGTCGCGTTCCGCTGGGCTGTCGACAAACAACTGCGCGACGCCGTCTGCGACTTCGCCGGCGACAGCCGCCGCGCCAACCCCTGGGCCGCCGACCTCTACAACCGCGCCCGCAACCGCGGCCACGACCATCCCCACGCCGTCCGCATCCTGGCCAAAGCCTGGCTCGACATCATCTGGAAATGCTGGACCACCAACACCACCTACGACCCCGACCAGCACCGAGCCCTCCAACGCCTCCTCAACCAAGACCAAACCGCGACGGGTTGACACAGGGCTACTCATGCGACGAGCACTTCCTCTCGGTCGGCGGAATGCCGGGGTCGGTGCACGGACTCCACAGCGGCGGGCACGGTGGCCATCGGAGCCGGCGCGACCATCGGAGCCGACGCGACCATCGGAGCCGACGCGACCATCGGAGCCGGCGCGACCATCGGAGCCGGCGCGAGCTCGGCGGTGGGCGCGACGACCGGTGGGCGGGGGGCCGCCCACGCGGCGGGCACCGCGGCCGGCGCGACCGGCTGCAGCCAGCGGGCGTGCCGCGGGCGGTAGACCGGCGTCTGCTCCGGTCCGCGCATGCCGGGCAGGAACAGGAAGCCGAACGTGACGACCGCCCCGAGCAGCCCCGCCCCGAGCAGCGTCTCCCGCACGCCGATCCAGCCCGCGATCGGCGCCGCGAGCGCATAGGACAGCGGCAGCAGCGCCGTCGACACGAACCAGTCCACACTCGACACCCGGCCGAGCATCCGGGTCGGGACGAGTCGCTGCTTGGTCGTCGCCCACGCCACCGTGCCGGCCGCCTCGAGGCCGTTGACGACCACGCATGCCAGCGCCAGCTGCCAGGTGTGGCTGGCCGCCCCGTACCCGGCGACGGCGAGGGTGGCGACGGCCCACGTCCCGTACATGTAAGTGATGAACCGCCGCGGAATGCCGATCCACCCGACCGTGAGCGCCGCGATGATCGCCCCGAGGCCGCCCGACGTGAGCACCAGCGAGAGCGCGGTCGCGCTCCCGCCCAGCTCGGTTTTCACCACATAGGGCAGCAGCACCTCGGTCGGGCCGACGAACAGCAGGTACGTGAACGTGGCGGAGAGGAACGTCCCCCACAGCCAGACGTGCTTGCGCACGTACCCGATGCCCTCCCGCATCTCCTCCCTGAGCGACTCTCCGGAAGCATCCGCCGAATCAGGCAGAGCGGCCGTGCGACGCATCGCCAGGAGGCAGGCCACGGAGACCGCGAACGTCAGGGCGTCAACCGCGAACGCCCACCCCGCCCCGCCGATCGCGATGACCGCGCCGGCCAGCATCGGCCCGAAGATCTGCATGCCGGCGGGCCGCACGAACTGGTCCAGCGAGTTGGCCGCGACCAGGTCGTCCTCCGGCACGATCTGCGGCACCAGCGCATCGAACGACGGGCCGAAGAACCCGGCCGCCGCCCCGTACACGACGATCAGCGCCAGCAGCATCCACAGTGACGTCAGCGCCCCGGTGAGCGTGAGCACGGCGATGCCCGCCATCACCGCCCCGCGCAGCAGGTCGGAGGCGAGCATCACCCGGCGCGGGTCGAAGCGGTCGCTGATCACCCCGCCCAGCAGCAGCGTCACGACCTGCGGGAGGGACAGGGCGACGCCGACCGCGGACATCGCGGCCGGCACCCCGAACAGGTCGTACACCTGCCAGGCCAGAGCGACCAGCAGCATGCCGTCGCCGATCAGCGACGCGCTCATCCCCGTCCACAGCAGCCGGAACTGCCGGTGGCGCAGGGGCGTCAGCGGACCGGCGAACCGCATCAGCGACGCAGCTTCCCGGCCTCGGCCAGCTCGGTGATGACGTCGTTGAGCTGGTCCAGCTCGGCGTCCGAGTTGGCCGCCGTGACCTGGGCGCGGAAGCCGACCTGGTCGCGCGGCACCAGCGGGTACGCGGCGAGCGTGACGTAGATACCCCGGTCCCAGAGCAGCTTGCCGACCGCGTCGATGTCCTCGCCGGCGGCCAGCGGCAGCTCGATCACCGGCGTCGTCCCCGTGTTCGGGGTGAAGACGCCGAGGCCACGCACGTGGTCGAGGACCTTCATGGTCTTGCGGTACAGGTCGGCGCGGATGGCGTCGCCGCGCTTCTCGTTGACGTCGAAGCCGGCCATGACGGTGGCCAGCGACGCGGTCGGGGCCGGGCCGGAGTACAGGTACGGCGGGGCGGCGACCTTGAGGTGGTTCTTCAGCCAGGTGGGCAGGGCCAAGAACGCCAACAGCGACGAGTACGACTTGGAGAAGCCGCCCACGAGCACGATGTTGTCGTACGACTCGCCGCAGTACTTCACGATGGCGTTGCCCTTGATGCCGTACGGCGACATCTCGTTGGCGGCCCGCTCGCCGATCACGCCGAAGCCGTGCGCGTCGTCCACATAGAGCAGCGCGCCGAACTCGCGGGCGATCGCGGCGAACGCGGCGATGTCGGGCGCGTTGCCGGTCATGCTGTTCACGCCGTCCATGGCGATCACTTTGGGCACGCCGCCCGGCGCCGCGCGCAGCAGCTCACGCAGGTGCTCGTAGTCGTTGGCCCGGAACCGCTGCACCGTGGCGCCCAGACCGCGGGCGTACATGCTGCCGTCGTAGATGGTCTTGTGGGCCTGCGAGTCGAGGAAGATGTAGCCCTTGCCGGCCAGGATCGGCAGCACCGACATGTGGATGTGCGTGATGGTGGGCATCACCAGCGTGTCGGGGGCGTCGAGCAGCTCGGTCAGGCGCTCCTCGATCTGCGGGTAGATCGCCGGGTTGCCGAGCAGGCGCGACCAGCTCGGGTGGGTGCCCCAGCGCTTCACCTCGGGCTCGATGGCCGCCGCGATCTCGGGCTCCAGGTCGAAGCCGAGGTAGTTGCAGGAGGCGAAGTCGGACAGCCAGTGGTCGCCGACCCTGATGCGGCGGCCGTCGATCTCCTCGATGACGGCGTCGTACATGGGGTTGCCGCTGCGCAGCCGCTCCAGATCCGCCCAGCGACCTTCGCGCTGGACGAAATCGAGACCGGTAAGAGGCGCAAGAGACATGTGCTTCCTTCCAACTACTTACTTGGCGGGTTACTTGGCAGGGGTGCTGGTGGTGCTGGTGGTGCCGAGGCCGAGCCGGGCGCCGATCTCGTCGGCGGTGACCGGCTTGGAGAACAGGTAGCCCTGGCCGTACGGGCAGCCCATGGCGGCGAGCGCGTCGCGGTGGCCGTCGAGCTCGATGCCCTCGGCCACGACCTTGAGCTCGAGCGTGCGGGCGAGGCTGACGATGGTCTCCACGAGCGCCATCTGCTGGGCGCTGTGCAGGATGTCGTCGATGAAGGACTTGTCGATCTTGAGAACGTCGACCGGCATCTGGCTGAGGTAGCTCAGCGACGAGTAGCCGGTGCCGAAGTCGTCGATCGCGATGCGGATGCCCATGGCGCGCAGCTCGCGGAGGTCGGCCCAGACCTGGTCGGCGTCGTGCAGCACCAGGCTCTCGGTGATCTCCAGCAGCAGCCACTCGGGCCGGACGCCGGTCTCGGCGAGCACCTCGCGCACCTGGTCGACGAACCCGGGCGTACGGAACTGCCGCGCCGAGACGTTCACGCTGACGTACTTCAGCGAGGCCCCGCCCGGCGAGGCGCGCCAGCCGGCGAAGGTGCCCAGCGCCTCGCGCAGCACCCATCCCCCGATCGCGACCACCGAGCCGTTCTCCTCGGAGAGCTCGATGAACTCGTTCGGGCCGAGCAGGCCGCGCAGCGGGTGCTGCCAGCGCACCAGCGCCTCGAGCCCGATCATCTCGCCGGTGGGCAGGTCGACGATCGGCTGGTAGCGCAGCCGCATCTGGTCGCCCGGCACGGCCTCGACCAGCGCCGAGCGCATCTCGAGCCGGTGGATCATCTCCTGGTGCAGCTCGTCGCGGTACAGCCGCCAGGTGCGCTTGCCGTCGGTCTTCGCCACGTACATGGCCACGTCGGCCCGGCGCAGCAGCTCGGTGATCCCGTCCGCGTCGCCGCTGGTGGCGACGCCGACGCTGGCCGCGCCGCTGACCAGGTGCCGGCCGCCGGTGCCGTCGGTGACCTCGATCGGCTCGCTGAGCGCGACCACGATGCCCTCGGCGACCCGCTCGACCTCGTCCGGGTCGGTGATGTGCTCGATGAGCACCGCGAACTCGTCGCCGCCGGTGCGGGCCGCCATGTTCAGGCGCCCGGCCACCTCGGCGATCCGCCGGCCGACCGCGACCAGCAGCTGGTCGCCGGCGCCGTGCCCGAGCGTGTCGTTGACCTCCTTGAAGTCGTCGAGGTCGACGAAGAGGACACCCACCAGGCTGCGGGTGCTCTCGGCGGAGAGAGCCGCCTGCTCGAGCCGGTTCTGGAACAGCGAGCGGTTGGCGAGCCCGGTCAAGGAGTCGTGGTACGCCTGGTGCGCGAGGTCGTTCTCGAGGCGGCGCCGCTCGGTGACGTCCCGGATCGTGACGACCAGGCCGTCGACGGCCGGATCGTCACGCAGGTCGCGGCAGGTGACCTCGACCTGCAGCAGCAGGTCGTCGCCGGAGATCGCGTTCAGGTCGACACCGTCGCGGGAGCCCCGGCCGCTGGCGGCCTGCTCGAGCAGCGCCCGCAGGTCGGCGTGGTCGGTGCTCGCGAACAACCGGACCAGCGGGGTGCCGGTGAGGTCGGTGCGGCCGAAGACCGGCAGGGTGGACGGGCTCGCGTACCGGATCCGCTCGTCGTCGCCGACGATGAGGATGACGTCGGAGGCGCTCTGGATCAGCGCGCGGAAGTAGTCCTCGCTGCTGCGCCGGTTGATCTCCTCGGTCAGCGAGATCCGCTCGACCGCGAGCGTGCCCTGCGCCATCAAAGCCTCGAAGGACGGCTGCAGCGCGGTCAGCACGTGGTCGTCGGCGGCCAGGTACGCCCGGTTGCGGTGGGGCAGGGTGCCGTCGGGCGAGCCGATGACCGACTCGCCGTACAGGGCCGACTCGAAGTCCCCGAACTGGGCGGCGACGACGGCCGGCAGGTCGGCGACGGACGCCCAGCCGGTTCCCACCAGGCCGCTGGCCTCGCCCGGGTCGGCGACGCCGCGGACGTAGCAGAACCGGTAGTCCTCGCCCTCGGGCACCAGCGCGGCGACGGCCTGCCGGACCGCCTCGCCGGCTTCGGTCTCGCTGCTGGCCGCGACCAGGTTGGCCGCCGACATGCGCAGGGTCCGCTCGCGGGCGGTGTTCTCGCGCTGCGACTGGATGAGTCCGGCGACCCGGGCCATCACCAGCAGGAACATCGTGCCGGATGCGGTGGCGATCATGATGGCGTCCTCGACGCCGTCGGTGAGGTCTTCGATCACCAGCACGGCCGGGGCGATCAACGAGGCGATCGCCATGGCCGCGACCCGCCGGCCGCCGGCGACGCTCTGGGTGGCCGCGTCGCCGCCCGAGGTGAGCCGCCGCATCGACGGGTGCAGCGCGGCCAGGGCGAGCGCGGTGTAGAAGAAGATCCAGCCGGAGTCGGTCGGGCCGCCCACCTGCCAGGTGCCGTCGAGCTGGCGCAGGCCGTACACGACGTCGGTGGCGAGCAGCGCGGTCACACCGGCGGCAAGCGTGGTCAGCGCGACCGGTTTGCGGGAGCCGGCGGTGAGCAGGCGCAGCAGCATGGCCAGCGCCAGCACGTCGCCGAGCGGGTAGGAGGCCGAGGTCAGCTTCTCGAGCAGGCCCATGTTGTCGTCCCGCACGTACGGCGAGATCAGGAAGACCCAGGAGAGCAGGCCCAGGCCCGCCGTCGGCACCAGCGCGTCGAGCAGCGCCGCCCGGTTGTCCGCCCCCGACCGCGCCCGGATGAAGATCAGCAGCGCGACCGCGAGCATCGGGTAGACGAGCAGGTAGAACACGTCGGCCAGGGACGGGAACGGGTTCTGCCGACCCATGAAGTCGGTGAGAATGTTGTACGTGGTGTCACCGGCGGTGAAGCTCACCAGCACGGCCGACAACAGGTACCAGGGCAGGCGCTTCGACGGCCGGTGCACCTGCACACCGACGATCACCGCGAGGGCGGCGGAGAGCCCGATCGCGGCCCAGGTGAACATGCTGAACGCCGGGAAGGCGTAGAACAGCACGGTCAACGCCACGATCCAGGCGGCGAAGCACGACTGCAGGCGCGCGGGCGACATCCGTGCTCCGATCTGCGTGGCAGGGCCAGGTGGGTGTGGCCCTTCGCATCGGCAGTCGGTAACGCGGTGTTAGCTTCGGTGGGAAATTTCCGCTGAACGGATCAGCTCATCCGCCCCAGCGCGTGCCGGAATCGCGCGAGATCCCGCCGGCGCGATTCGAGCGTGGCGGCGACCACGACGAGCAGCAGACCGCCGGCCGCGAGCGGGATCCAGCGCGGAATCAGATCCCACACCAGCCCCACTTCGTGCAGCGCGACCACGGCGAGCGTCCCGGCCCCGGCCAGCAGCGGGGCGCGCAGCCGTGCCCTCGCGCCGACCAGCAGGATGGCGAGCGCGGCGATCCCCAGCAGCAGGCGGCGCAGATGCTCGCCGTCGTGCGTGAGCACCAGGACGAGACTGGGAAGCAACCCGACGATCAGCGCCGGGCCGTAGATGGCCCAGCTGGAAGTGTGGTCACGCCGGGCGACAAGGGTCACGGCAAGTGCCAGGCCGCTTGCGATGATCGTGTACGCCTCGAGCACGGCCCCCGCGGGCGCCGCCCCAGCCACCGCCATCAGCGTGACGACGAGCGGAGCCGCGGGGGCCAGCGCGGCGACCCGCACCGACGACGGCCCGGCGGCCGGGGCGAGACGGCCCCACAGCCCTGCAACGGCCACGCCGCGGTCAAATGACGGCCCCGCCGCGGCGTCCATCGCCAGGCCCTCGGCGCCAACGCGGCCAGACGATGGCCCCTCTTCGGTGGCGACGCCGCCCGATGGCCGGCTGGAGGCCAGCCCTGCCAAGGTGAGCGCCGCGGCGGTGGCGACCGCTACGGCTCGGAACTGAGCGGCGGTGGAGAGGTCGAGGGCGGCGGTGGTCGTCCACGCGATCGCGGGGATCGTGAGCAAGGCGATGAAGAGTCCGGCACCGGCCAGGGCAGCGTGCCGCGAGCGGACAGCCAGGGCCGTGCCGAACAGGGCGATCGTGGTCAGGACCGCTGCGGCCGTGCCCGGGCGGCCGAAGCCGGCGATCAAGGCGTGCGCGCTCAACAGGGCGGCGGTGACGAGCTGGCTCACGAGGGTGACCAGGGAGTCGGCGGTTGCCACGCGGACGACGGTGCCGGCCGTGCTCGGGGTCGCCGGGGAAGCCGCGGCGGACAGAGCGGCCGCGCGGGTGGCGGGAACGTGCAGAGCGGGAGCGGCGCGGCGGGCGGTCAGGTACAGGACGGCGGCCACGACGACCAGGTCGATGATCGGGCCGTTCCACCACGGGAGGCGGAGGCCGGCGGGGAGAGCCAAGGCGATCGCGGTCGCGCCGGCGAAGAGGGACGCGGGGCGCAGGCGGGGCGGGACGGTGCCGAACAGGGCGGCGGTGACCAGGGCCAGCGCGGCGGGGAGCTGCCAAGCGGGGCCGGGGACTGTGTGCTGCCAGGCCGCGTGGAAGAAGGGGGTCGCGGTCACGAGGGTGTTGAGGCCGGCGACCGCAGCGGGCGCGAAGGCGATCAGGGTGGCGATTGCGGCGAAGGCGTAAGCCGGTGAGAGGCGCCGGGCCGCGAGGTTGAGGGCGGCCAACGCGCCGAAGGTCAGCGACCAGCCGGCCAGACCCGGGTTAGCGGGGGCGACCAGCAGCGGGAGGGCCGGCTGGAAGGCGATCAGGGCCGCATAGCGTGGGGCGATCAGGCGGGTGAGTAGGGCGTAGGCGATGGCGATCGTGGCGGTGACGGTGAAGACGAGGCCGGCGTAGCGGGTGGGGGACATCGTGGTTACGTCGAGCAGGTTCACGTACCAGGCGGCGTACCCGTCAAGCAGCGTGAGCAGCAGTCCGACGGCGGCCATGGTTTCGGCGGTTGCCCTCAGGCCGCGCCTCAAGGCGAAGGGTGGCACGGCCAAGGCCGCGAAGGTCGCTACGGCCAGCAGGGTGGCGCGGCCGGCCATGCCGAACTGAGACCACGCCACGGCGGCGAAGACGATCGCGGCCGAACCCAGGAGGAGGCCGCCCAGGACGAAGAGAGTGGTTTGCACGCCGTTGCTGCGTTTTGGCGCCGCTGTGATGCGTACGCGTGCTGCTGCCGCATGCCGGCGCTGCCACGCCTGGTTGATGCGGATCTCCAGGTCGCGGACGACGTGCTGGGCGGTGGCCAGTTCGGCGATGAGGGCGCCGATCTCGGCGTCGGTGCGAATCACCTCGGCGGCGTCGTGGTCGGGACCACGGCCGCAGGACGGGCAGCCGGACTCCAGGGAAGCCGGGGCGCCGCAGTTGGGGCAGGGATACGTCACGTGGTTGATCCTTGTGGCGCGCGGCGGTACGGGACTGAGCACGGATACTCAGCGCGCACGTGCGCGCGACTCAGATCACCAGCGGTTGCGGGCCTCCTCGGCCCAGCCGGTGAGGCCGTCCAGGTCGACGCGGCCGCCGTCGTCGGTGGTGGCCCAGCCGGAGAAGTGGCCGAAGCACTGGTGGGTCTCGCTCGCCACGACGGCCAGGTTCGTGCGGGCCACGCGCTCGTGGAAGGGCTCGAAGCGGGCGTCGACGCGCTCGCCGTGGATGCGCCAGGGGCGTCGCCAGTTGCCGCGGTCGTACTCCCATGTCAGGTGCTCGCTGATCTTGTGGAGGCGGCCGTCGAGGAAGACGGCGTTCTCGGTCGAGGGGGTGCCGTCAGTCCAGCGGCCGCCCAGCTGGATCGCGCGGCCGGGGGCGGCGCCGGCGGCCCAGTTCCAGGAGGCGGAGTAGGGCCAGCGGCCGCGGCCGTGGTCGAGCACGGCGAAACCCTGGTCTACCGGGTGCTCGACGCCCGCTACGCGCAGCACGCCGTGCACCGGGCGGCCGAGGTCCTTGAGCGTGTACTGGAACAGGCGGGTGCTCCACGGGACTACGACACCCAGTGACTCGTGGTTCTCGACGGCGGGGACTACCAGATCGATCTCCACACCGCGGGAACGCGCCGTGATCGCCGTACGCGTCGGGCTCTGATCGATTTTGATCGTGAGGTTCTTGGCGTGCATCGCGACCTGGCCCTCGCCCGCTCGGGTGGGGAGCCGGACGGTGCGGTCCAGCGGGATGGTGGCGTCGACGCGGGTCTCGCGGCCGCTGACCCGGTCGAAGAGGTAGAGGCCGTGGACGCCGGCGTAGTCGAGCGACGAGACGACGAGGCCGAGGATGTGGGCGGGGGTGACGATGCCCCAGTACTCCCAGCGTTTGGTGCGGCCCCAGCCACGCAGGTTGGCGCGGTGCAGCGGGCGTCGCGTCCAGCCGACCGCGTCCGGGTTGAGACGGCCGCCGGGCAGGCACAAATCGACCGGTGTCCTTATCTCCCGCTCGTTGATCATGGCGGGCAGGCTATCCCAGACGCATGGAATCGATCGAGAGGGAAAAGCATCGGTCGATGGGCAGGAAATCGCTGACGCTCGCGCTCTGTGGCGGGTATTTCCTGGTGTTGCTCGACGTCACCGTGGTGAATGTGGCGCTTCCGTCGATCGGGGCGGGTCTTGGGGCTTCCTCGTCGGGGCTTGCCTGGGTGGTGGACGCCTATACCGTGCCTTTGGCGGCTCTCTTGCTCGCTGCTGGTGCCGTGGGTGACCGCCTTGGCCACCGCACTGTGGTGCTGTCCGGATTTATCGGATTTTTCGTAGCGTCGGTGATTTGTGCGGTGGCCTGGGCCGTGCCGGTGTTGATCGCCGGGCGGGCGCTGCAGGGGGTGTCGGCGGCGCTGATGTTGCCGGGGACGCTCGCGCTGCTGAGCTCGGCGGCGCCTTCCGACCAGGCCCGCGCTCGGGTGGTGGGGCTGTGGGCGGCCGTGGGTGGGTGTGCGCTGCCGGCCGGGCCGTTCATCGGCGGGTTGCTGGTGCAGGGCGTGGGGTGGCGGGCCGTCTTCTGGCTCAACGTGCCGGTGATCTTGCTGGCGCTCCTTCCGGTGCTGCGGCCGGCTCAGTCGGCGGCCGGCGGGCGGGGCGAACGGCTTGGGGTGGGGGCCGGCGGGCGGGGCGAACGGCTTGGGGTGGGGGCCGGCGGGCGGGTCGACTGGCTCGGGGCGGGGGTGCTGGCGATGACGCTGGGGGTTCTCGTGACCGCGATCATCGAGCGGGCGCCACTCCTTCTTCTGGTGGCCGTCGTCGGGGCGGTCGTGCTCCGGGTGGTCGAGCGGCGGGCCGATCCGCCGCTGCTGACCGTGTCCTCCCCCGCGCGGTGGCCGCTCGCCGCCGCGTGTGGCGTGGCCGGCCTGATGAATTTCTGCGTGCTCGGGTCGCTGTTCTTGCTGACCCAGCTCTTCCAGGACGTGCACGGGCTCTCGCCGCTGATCGCTGGGCTGCTTCTGCTGCCGGGGATGCTGCCGTTGCCGTTGTTGGGCGCTCCTGCTGGGCGGCTCGTGCACCAGATCGGCGCTTGGCGCACCTCGGCGTTGGGACTGGGGTTGGCGGCGGTGGGGTTCGTGGGCATTGCTTTCTCGGTCGGCCGGCCCGTTTACCCGATGCTGCTGGTGGCGCTGGCGGTGTGGGGGGCGGGTTTGGGCGTGCTGACCCCGGCGATCGTGACGGCCGCGATGCGTACGGTTCCGTCCGCGCCGGGCATCGCGTCGGGCGCCAGCAACACGGCGCGGCAGACGGGTGGCGCGCTGGGGGTGGCGTTGTTCGCGGCGATCGCTGGGAGCGCGGCCGCGAGCGGATTTGCCCGGCACGCGATGTGGTTGTTCGCGGCCGGCGCGGTGGTTTTCGCGGCGGAGGCGGTTTTCGGCGCGGTTTACGAGGGTGCACCGGTCCCGGCCGGTGCGCCGGCTCAGCGTTGATGAGTTGCCGCAAGCTCCGAAACGCCACCTCATCATCGATGACTTGCTGCGCACCCCGAACGCCACCTCATCATCGATGAGCTGCTGCGCGAGCCAAGCGGCAAGTCATCAAGGGTGAGGTGCTGCGCGTGCTGCGCGGCAAGTCATCAATGGTTAAGTGCTGCGGCTGGGGTGGGGAGGCGTTTGATCAGGCGGCGGATGACGAGCAGCGGGATGAGGCCGAAGACGCCGAAGGACATGTCGATCAGCAGCCACCACCAGGGCAAGTGGCGGATCGGGCCGGCGATCAGGGCCAGCGGGATGATCGCGAGGCAGCAGATCATGCCCCACTCGACGACCCAGATGTTGCGGACCGGGTCGCGCCATGGGCCCCAGAAGGCCGCGGCGATCACGAGATGCGCGAAGGCGAGCCAGTCCGTCCCGTACGCGATGAAGGGAAACTCACGGCCCGTCACCTGCAGTCCCAGCGCGACCCGGTCGATCCACGCGACGAGCGGGCCGGGCGCCGGAACGTGGTGCAGCACCGAAGCCAGCAAGCGGGTCTCGGCGACCAGGGGAAACGCGGTCAGGCCGCTGATCGCCAGGCCGATCACGAAGACAACCAGCCAGATCCGGATCGCTTTCATGATCAAGACCTTAGGAAATGCGGGGCCGCCGGAGCGACCCCGCACACCGGAACTGCACAAACTCAGCCGATTTTGATCACCTTGGCGACGCTCGGCACGCCCTTGGCGTTCATGGCGAACAGCATCCAGTAGCCCGGCAACGCCACCCCGGCGTCCGACGGGATTGTCAGCTGATAACCGCCGCTGACCGCCGTGGGGGTTAGGGACAGCCGCCGCTGGTCCGTGTCGACCGTGTGCGTCGCCGTACCCATCCTGATGATCGCGAAAGACGAGACGGCGCTGTCGGTCTTGATGGTGATCTTGCCGCCGTTGGCGGCGGTCGTGGGGGCCGTCGTGATGACCGGCCGGACCGCGTCGGAGCCGTCCGGGTTGAGCAGGTACGGCGGCGTGAACACCTGGCCGTCGAAGTGGTTGGTGTCGCAGCCGGTGCCGCACAGCCCGCCGCCGCCGGTGAAGACCCGGCCGTCCGGCATCAGCAGCGCGACGCTGTGGTAGTTACGCGGCACGGTCGCCGATGCCAGCGCGGTGAACTTCTCCGTCTTCGGATCCCACAGCTCGGTGGTGAAGACCGAGGTGTTGTCCGAGAACGGCACCGCGTAGTTCTGCCCGCCGAAGACCGCGACCGTTCCGTCCGGCAACGGCACCGCGTTCGCGAACGACCGCGTATTCGCCATCGGCGCGACCTTCTTCGTCGTGACCGCCTTGTTCACGCCGTTGATGGTGATCACGTACGCGTTCGCGGTGGCTTGACTCTGCTCGTAGCTCGGCGACCCGCCCAGCGCCAGGATCTTGCCGGTGTCGTACATGACCGCGTCGCCGTTCATCTGGTCGGGCGCGTCGCCACGGGTGCCGGCGGACGTCGTCGTGCCGGTGCCGGTCGTGCCGTACCAGTTCATCTTCTTCGAGGGGCCGGCCTGCAGCACCGACCCGCCGGTCCAGGCGAACAGCCAGGCGTGGTTGTCCTTGCGGTAGTCGCCGTTCGGGTCGGCGTCGGCGGTCAGCATCTTGGTGACGTCGGTGCCGGGCAGCGAGATCCAGCCCTTGGTCGCCGACCACACCTCGCCGTTCTTGCGCGGGGTGCCGTTGACGCCGCCGTACCCGCCGCTCCACGAGCCGCCGATGGTGAAGACGCGCCCGTCGGACAGGGTGGTGCTGGCCTGGTAGCCGCGCGGCGTGTTCATGTTCGGGCCGCGGGTCCACGCGTCGGTCTTCGGGTCGTAGATGCTGGTCTTCTCGCTGTCGTTGCCGCCGGTCACCAGGATCCGGCCGTCGGGCAGCGTGGAGATGCCGGGGCAGAACATGTCGTGGTCGGTGGTCGTGATGGTCCGCTGGGTGACTACGCCGGTCGCCGGGTCGTAGGTTGCCGTGACGGTCTGGCCGTAGCCGCCGACGTAGTCGTCGGGCTGGAACGCCGACCAGGTCAGGATCTTGCCGTTGGGCAGCTGGGCGGCGGCCACCGGCACCAGCGGGAAGCCGATGGGGGCGCTGAAGCTGCCGCGGCCGGCGACGACGCTTCCGGTCGGCGCGAGCACGTTGATCTCGGCGGCGGTGCTCCACGGGCCGCGGTCGTCGGCTTCGGTGAGGGCGGTCAGCCGCACGTATCGGGCATTTGCCGCAGGGAACACCACGGTCTGGAGCGCGACGGTATCCGGGAACGCCGACGACGCCCTTACAGTCCAGTTTGTCCCATCAGTTGAGGTTGAAACCTGATATTTTCCGATGTGTCCGTTCCACGAATCGGCGGGGCGCGGCAGGTAGGTTAAGCCGCCGACCGACTGCGACTTCTTCATGTCGATGGTCAGCGTGTGCGGCAGGGCGGCCGGCGGATTCGAGCTCCAAGCGCTGTGCCACAACGTCGAAGGGTCGCCGTCGAGGACGTACGCGGCCTTGTCGTCCTCTTCCGCGGTCTCCTCGCTGTCGGCCTTGGCCGTCCAGCCGGTGCGCGACAGCGACGGATCGGTGCGGCCCAGCACGTTGATCTCGGCGGCGCTGCTCCACGGCCCGCGGTTGCCGGCCTCGCTGAGCGCTACCAGCCGCACGAACCGGGCGATCTGCGGCGCGAAGGTCGTCGACTGCACGGCCGAGCTGTCGGAGAACGTGCCGCTCGCCACCGGCTCGCTCCACGCCTCACCGTCCGATGACGTGAAAACCTGATATTTCCCGATGTGCCCGTTCAGGGAGTCCGCCGGGCGCGGCAGGTAGCTGAGGCCCGAGACCAGGTAGGTCTTCTTCATGTCGACGGTCAGCGTGTGCGGCAGATCCGGCTCCGCGTCACTGTACGACGTGTGCCAGATCGAGGCGGTGTTCCCGTCGAGCACGTTCTGCGCCCGCCCGTCCTCGCCCGCGGTCTCCTCACTGTCCGCCTCGGCGGTCCAGCCCGTCCGCGGCAGCGCCGGGTCGGTCCCGCCCAGCAGGTTGATCTCCGCCGCGGCCGACTTGGTGTTGCGGCCGCCGGCCTCGCTGAGCGCCCGCAGCCGCACGAACCGCGTGACGACCGTGCCGATCGCGACGTTCTTGAGCGTGGCGTCGTCCGCGAACGTGCCGGTCGCCACCGGCTTGCTCCACGTCGTGCCGTCGTCGCTGACCAGCACCTCGTAGCGCCCGATCCGCCCGTTCGCCGAGTCCGACGGCGGCAAATAGGTCAGGCCGCTCAGCGCGATCCGGTTGTGGGTGTCGATCGTGAGCATGTGCGGCAGCGCGGTCGCCGTGGTCCGCCACAGCGTCGTCGCGTCGCCATCCAGCACGTTCGCGGCCTGCGCGCTGTTGTTGTCGGCGGTGATCGTCCACCCGGTCGTCGGCAGCGGCGCGGCCTGGGTGACGGCGACCGGAATCGCCTTGGGCATGATGTGCCCCGCGTGCGGATCGGCAGCGGCCGCCGTCGTTCCGTCAGATTGCTGGTGCAGCGCGATCGCCGTACCCACCAGCACACACATCACCGCGGTTGCCGCCAACCGCGGCCGCCACATGTTCCGACCTCGCACCCGACCCCCAAGATTAATCCTGGCGGCCATTCAACCTGCTGTGATCACTCTCTGTGAACAATCGAACGGGCGGTTCGGCTCCGGCCGAAGCGTGGGTGTCATTCACAGCAGTCACACAAGGTGACTAGATCACCGTGAAGGTCAGCGTCGTGGTGTACGTGCCCGGCAGCGTCGTGGTCGGGACGTCCAAAGTCAGGTGCGCGCCCAGCCGTGCGGTCCCGTTGCTGTAGCCGGCCGCCGCCTGTGCCAGCGTGGCCGGCTGATCGAGGCCCGTCACCCGCGGCCCCGCCGTCACCCGCTGCACCGGCATCTGCTCGACCACCGACGGCGTCCACCCCAGATGCGCCGCCGCGATGTGCTGCGACGCCGCGCCGGTGAGATCGATGAAGTCGGTGGCCTGCGCGCTGACCGACCAGCCCGGGTTGCCGGCCCGGAGGTCCGCCACGGTCAGCGTCCGGATGTCCCCGCTCGTGACCAGCTTCTCCCCGTCCGGGGTGAGCACCGGCGTGGGCAGCACGACGTCGCCCGGCTCGACCGAGAGGAACAGCGCGCCCGGCTGCACCGTCGTCGTGATCTGCTCGCAGACGTCGCAGTTCGACGGGTACGGCGCCGACCCGATGATCGCGGCGGCCACGTCCGCGCACATGAAGGGGTCGGGCACGTCCGCGCCCGGCACCTTTCCGAGCCGCTCGAGCGCGAGCCGGGACAGGTCAGGCGGCAGCACGCCGTAGCCCAGCAGGGGGGCGATCCGCTGGCCCTCGCAGACGCCGTGCGCCGCGAACTGCGTCAGCGTCCGGCCCTCCTCGGCGGTGATGTCCGAGGTCGGCACGACCATGCTCGTGTACGAGACCAGCGGATAGGCCCGCGGATCGGAGCTGCCGCCCTCGCGCAGCCCGATCCCGATGGCGGCGGCGGTCGGCGCGGTGAAGTACCCGGCCACGTTGCGGACCTTCGCCGTCGGCTGGTGCGCCACGAAGGCGTACGAGAATGGGGTGTATGTGATCGTCCCCTCGATCTGCGCGACGACGCCGACGACCGCGCTTGCCCCGGCCTGCCCCACGAACTCGCCGTCCGGGTTCGGGAAGACCGTGCGGGAGCCACATCCCGGGCAGAACGTGTTCCACCGGTCCCGATAGCGCTCGGCCAGCCAGCCGGTGAACATGGCCGAGGTCCCGTTGGCGTCCGACCGCACCACCGGGATGACCCGGGTGCTGGGCAGCGCCAAGCCGGGGTTGTCCTCCCGGATCGCCGGATCGTTCCACGCGGTGATCGCGCCGGTGAAGATGCCCGCGAGCGTCTCGCCCGACAGCCGCAGACTCGTGACCCGGTTCCCGCCGACGGTCAGGTGATAGATGAACGACGCGTCCTGCGCGACGAGAGGCACGTATTCGAACGGCCGGGCCGGCGGCGTTTCGTACGGGAAATCGACGACCGCGAAATCGACCAGCTTGGCCCGGAATTGCTCCTGCCCGTTGAGCGTGCCCGTCCCCGCATAGTTGACATGCAGGCCGGTGGATTGCACGTCGGCGGTCCACTGCAGGATCGCGTTCTCGGCAAACGTCGACCCGGCCCCGCTGACCGGCGCACTCGCGGCGAACGCCGGACTGTCCCCGAAGATCAGCACGCCGCACAGCACCGCGGCGATCATTCCCCGTACCCGCATGACGCGTGAGCCAAGTCGCGACACATGACCCGGCGACGCGCCCGCGATGAACGGCAGACGAAATAGGATCACGCTTATGGAGTTCGGTGTCGGTTATTTCCCCACGCACGACGGTATGCGCCCGGGCGAGATCGCCCGCCGGGTCGAGGAGCGTGGCCACACGGCGCTCTTCTTCGCCGAGCACACGCACATCCCCGCGAGCCGCGAGACGCCATGGGGCGGCGGCCGCAAACTGCCGCAAAAATACTGGCACACGTACGACTTGTTCGTGGCGCTCACCGCGGCGGCCGAGGCGACGAGCCGGTTGCGGGTCGGCAGCGGCGTCTGCCTGGTCGTCGAGCGTGACCCGATCACCACCGCCAAGGAGGTGGCTAGCGTCGATCACCTCAGCGGCGGCCGGTTCGAGTTCGGCATCGGCTCCGGCTGGAACCGCGAGGAGATGGCCAACCACGGCACCGACCCGCGCACCCGCCTGGCCCTGCTCGGCGAGCGCGTGCGCGCGATGCGCGAGATCTGGGCGAACGACGAGGCCACCTTCCACGGAAAGTTCGTCAACTTCGACCGCATCTGGTCGTGGCCCAAGCCCGCCCAGAAGCCCTGGCCTCCGATCCTGGTCGGTGGCGGCGGTCCGACCGCCGAGCAGCGGGTTCTCGAGTACGGCGACGGCTGGTTCCCGCAATGGCACGACCCCGACGTGCTCACCCGCATCGCCGCCCTGCGCGCCCGCGCCGACCGGTACCTGCAGTTCCAGGTGCTGAGCGTCCCGCCCGACCCGAAGGCGCTCGAGCAGTTGGAGGCCGCCGGTGTGCACCGGGCCTCGGCGTGGCTGCCGTCCGGTCCGTGGAGCGTCGTCGAGCCCGCCCTGGAGAAGTGGGAGAAGGCCATCGCCGAACTGGTCGGCCGGTGACTCCCGCCGAGCTGTTCGCCACCGCGAGGGTGGCCCGCCTGGCCACGGTCACCCCCGGCGGCGTCCCGCACCTGGTGCCGATCGTCTTCGCCCTGACCGGCGACGTCCTGCACACCGCCGTGGACGCCAAGCCCAAGCGCACCCGCGACCTCAAGCGCCTGGCCAACATCGCCGCGAACCCTCGGGTCAGCGTCCTGGCCGACCACTACGACGACGACTGGTCCCAGCTGTGGTGGGTGCGCGCCGACGGCGTGGCCCGCGTCCTCGACGCCTCACCCGCCGGCCTGCGGGCGCTGGCAGGCCGCTATCCGCAGTACCGGGAGAACCCGCCGCCCGGCCCCTTCCTGGAAATCACCGTCGAGCGCTGGTCGTCCTGGCGCCCCTAGCCGAGCTCGGCCAGTGCCTCGCGGATCTGCTCCGCCTGTGCCGGATGATGCTCCTCCGCCACGAACAGCGCCCGCTCCCATCGCTGGACCGCCAGCTCCCGATCACCGCGCAGCATGGCCTGCTGACCCTGCAGCGTGAGCGCGACCGCCTCACCGCCCGGCTGCGGGATCCGCCGCGACATCCGCAAGGCCTCAGCGAACAGCTCATCACCGATCGCCTCGGCAACGGTCCGCGAATGCGTGGCGGCCAGCCTGATCGTCGTCCACATCGCCGCGAGCTCGTCGCCGGCGGCGGTGGCCGAGTCGAGCCGCCGGCGCAGGACCCGGGCGGCGGCGGGCCGGTCGTCCATCTCGTCGGCCAGCAGCGCGGCGAGCCGCTCCCGCGCGAGATCGGCCCGCGGCGGCTCGCCCATCAGCGTCGCGATCACTTCCAGCTCGGCGTACGCCTCCGCGGCCATCCGGTGCTCACGCGCCTCAGCCGCGATCATGGCGAGGTTGCCCAGGCAGATCCGGTAGAGCGGCCCGTCGGTGGCGCGCCCGGCCATCGGGATCGCCACGCGCAGCTTGTCGAGCGCCTCGGCGACCGCGCCGCCCTGGAAATCGCCGACCGCCTCGTCGCTCAGGTCGCCGGCCTCGCGCGCGAGCCGGTCGCGGTCGGCCTTCGGCATCGCGGCCAGCCGCTCGGTACTTACGGACACGAGATCGTCCTCGCCGAGCAGCGTCGCGAAAGCCAGCGCCTTCTGCAGCGCGTGCCGGGACAGATCCGGATCCCGGGTGTTGAGGCCGAGATTGGCCAGCGCCACCAGCATCCCGTCCGCATAGTCGTGACAGGCGGCCTCGGTCACCGCCTCGGCAAGCTTCCGGTCGGCCAGCCCCGTGTCACCGATCGCGGCCGCGCACAGCCCGATGTTGCCGAGCGCGTGCACCCGATCCTTGCCCTCGGCGATCTCCGCGTAGAGCGGCATCGCCTCGGCGGGCCGGTCGAGCACGCGCAGGGCGTCCGCGAGGTCACCGAGGGCCGCCGCGCGCACGCGCGGATCGACGTGGGGCTTCAGCAGGGCGACGCGCTCACGGAAGTGCCGCTCAGCCTTGACAAAATCCCCCATATCGTACGCGGTCCCGCCGGCCCGCCGGAGCACAGCGGCCCTCAGACCCGGGTCGAGGTCGCACTGCGCCAGCGCCTGCTCGAAGACGGCCCACCCCTCGCCGCCGCCACCGCCATCATCGCCGCCACCGCCACTGTCGCCGTGGCCGCCACCGCCACCTCCACCGTCGCCGTGGCCGCCACCGCCACCTCCACCGTCGCCGTGGCCGCCACCGCCGTCGCCGCCGCCACCGCCACCGCTGCCGTGGCCTTCGCCACCACCGCTGCCGTGGCCTTCGCCGCCTTCGCCGCTGTGTTCGTGGCCGTCGTCGCCTTCGCCGGATCTCACCAGCAACTCGCCCAGCGCCGCCCCGGATCGCGCCGACGCGTACCGGTCGTGGATCGTCCTGGGCGACCAGTCCGAGCTGTACAGCGTGCTCCCGCCGCGGAACGACGCACGGTCGCGGACCGAGATCTCCCCAACCGACAACGGCACGACTGCCTCCTGGCTGGTGGCCAGCGCCAGCGCCTCGCGGTGCAGGGCGATCGCCTCGGCCGTACGCCCGGCGGCCGCCTCGGTCTCGGCCAGGTCGGTCAGTGCCTGCCAGCGCTCGCGGTGCCCCTCATCATCGGCCAGCGCCCGCCGCTCGGCGAGGGCCGCCCGGCTTGCGTCGGGGTCGCCGCGTTCGCGCTCGGCCCGGCCGAGGCTAGCCGTGATGTCGCGCAGCAGCGCGCGATCCCCCGCGGCACGCGCCATGGCCACGCCCTCACGCAGCGGCGGGACGGCCAGATCGGGCAGGCCGAGCAGCACGTAGATCCAGCCGAGATCGGCTAGAGCGTCGGCGACACCCTCGGCCCGCGCGTCGAGCAGGACGGCGAGACGCTCCTCGGCGACGTCGAGAATCTGCCGCCCGTTCCCGGTGGCGCAGAGCGCCTCGTAATAGACGCGTCGAAGCGGACCAGCCGCAACCACCACCGCGAGGCCGGCCGCCGCCTCCAGGATCCGCTCGCACTCCGCCGCCGCTGCCTCGCTCTGTCCCCACCAGAGCAGCGCCTGCGCGAGGTGCATGCGCGTGATGAGCTCGCCGCGCGAGTCGCCGAGCCGTTCGAGGTCGGCCAGCGCGGCCGCGAAGAGCAGGTCGGCCCGTTGCCGGTCGCCGAGCGCCGCACATGCCAGGGCCAGGCCTTCCATGTCCTGGTAGCCGTACCGGTCGTCGCGAAGGCTGTTGGGCATGCCCCGTTCGAGCTGCGCCGCGGCGGGCAAGTAATCGCCCCGCCGCAGCAGGGCCTGGCCCAGCGCACCGCGATGAGTGGCCGCGTCGCCGTAACGCGTGTCCCGGATCGCCGCGCCGAGCGCCTGCTCGAGCCACGCGATCTGCTCGGGAAGCGGCGTCACGCTGCCGAGCAGCGGGAACGGCCCCTGGAGCACGCGGCTGTAGAGCACCGCGGCCTCCGGGTGGTCAATGTGGTCGGCCAGCCAGCGCCGGGCGTGCAGCAACTGGGGCACAACATCGCCGTCGCCGGCTACGGCCTGGTCGATCATGATCTGCGCGTGGAGCAGTCCGCTGCGTAGGGCGTGGTCCTCGCCCACAGCACCGCGGTCGTCGCTCGCAGCGCCGCGATCCTCGCCCACAGCACGGCTTTCCTCGCCCACACCACGGCGATCCGCGCCCCCAGCGCGGCGATCCGCGCCCCCAGCGCGGCGATCCGCGCCCCCAGCACGGCGATCCGCGCCCCCAGCACGGCGATCCGCGCCCCCAGCACGGCGATCCGCGCCCCCAGCACGGCGATCCTCGCTCACAGCACGGTGGCCAGGGAGCGGGCGAACGTGGCCAGCAGCCCGTGCATCTGATAGACCCCCGGCCCCGAAGTCTCGAGCAACCCTCGGTCGACGAGCGTCCCGATCGTCGTGGCGGGCTCGGCGTCGCCCAGCCCCGCCCAGGCGACGGTGAGCTGCGCGATCGTGCATACCGCTGGTTTCGGGGCGAAGGCGCCGATGTAGGCGAACCGGAGCTGCGTGCCGGGGTCGAGGTCGGCGATGCTGCGGCGGAAGAGCGAAGCGACCGTCGGCGAGCTCTCGGCCACCACCGTGGCCAGGTGCGCGGGCGCTTTGGCCTCGAGCAGGCGCGCGCCCTGGGCCAGCTCGTCGGCGAGGTCGTCGACCGGGAGGCCGCGGGCCTGCTCGGAAGCGATGAGCCGGCCCGCCACCTGCAGGGCCAGCGGAAGGCCCTCGAGCGCCTCGGCGAGGCGCCGGATCTGCTCGGGCCGCTCGGTCGCGAACGCACCGGTCAGGCTCGCGAGGATCTCGACGGCCGCGTCCAGGCTGAGAACGTCGAGCAGATAGACCTGGTCGGGACCGCTGGTGATGTCGTCGGCGACGGCCCGGGCCCGGGTGGTGACGACCGTCGCGCAGGAGCGGCCGCCGACCAGAAAGGGCGCCGCCTGCCGGGCGTCCCAGACGTCGTCGACGAACAGCAGCATCCGCCGGTCGCGCAGCACGGCGGCGAGCCGGGCGGACAGCTGCGGCACCGTTGCCTCCGCGTCGGCCGGCGCCTCGAGGCTGCTGAGCCAGGACCGAAGCTCGGAGGCGACCGCATCGGTCTCGCCGAGCCGGGCCCAGAGGATGCCGTCCGGATAGTCGGCGGCGAGCTGTGGGTCGTGCGCGAGCGCGGCGGCGGTGGTGGTCTTGCCAACCCCTGGCCAGCCACGAACCGCGGTGACGACCTGCAGCGACGAGCCGTGACCGAGCCGACCGCCCAGCCGCACGTCGCCCTCGCGGCCGCCCTGGTCACCCCGCCGCACGTCGCCCTCACGCCCAAGCCGATCGCCCCGTCGCACGTCGTCCCCGCGCCCAAGCCGATCGCGCAGCCCCACGTCGTCCCCGCGCCCAAGCCGATCGCGGAGCCCCACGTCGTCCCCGCGCCCAAGCCGATCGCGCAGCCGCCGCATGTCGTCGTCGCGGCCGACGAACATGGGCGGGGGCGGCGGCGCGGAACCCAGGATGCGACGGCCGCCGCGGGCGCCGACGAGGTGGTCGAGGTCGCTGACGACGACCAGCGGGAAGAGCGGGCTCTGCGGCACGGTGGCGTGCTCGTCGATGCCGGCCCGCAGGCGGACGGACAGCTCCTCGAAGAGCGCGCCGACGTCGAGGCCGATCGTGGCGGGGTCACCGCCGCCCGCGGCGAACTCGGCCGTCAGCTCCGCGATCGGCGGCTCACGCCGGCGGACCACCGCGTCGACGAGGTCGCCGGCCGACTCCGACCGGGACAGGAACCGGCCGAGGAGGGTCTCGATGTGCCGGATCCGCATGACCTCCGCGTCCCCGCCGTCGGCGTCGACCTGGCTGCCGAGGCTCTCGATCAACGCCTTGGCGATCAGCGAGTCGAGTGCCCGCCGGGCCGCGAGCTGCCCGGCGAACCGCGCGACGACGAACTGGGACGCCAACCGCCCGGCGGCTCCGCCCAGGGCCGTCACGACCTCCATGGCTCGACGCTATCGCTTGTGGACACGGCTCAGAGACCTTGTCTCACGGCGTAGACCGCGGCCTGGGTGCGGTCGGCCAGGCCGAGCTTGAGCAGGATGCTCGACACGTGGGTCTTGACCGTCTTCTCCGAGACGACCAGGGTCTGGGCGATCTCGCGGTTGGAGCGCCCCTCGGCCAGCAGCGTGAGCACGTCACGCTCGCGGGCGGTCAGCGTCTCGCCGGTGGCGGTCGGGGCCAGCAGCGCGTCGGCGGCCGACGGATCGAGCAGAAGGTGACCCGCCGCAACCGAGCGAACAGCGGCGACTAGCGCACCTGGGTCGACGTCCTTGGAGAGGTAGCCACGCGCGCCTGCCCGGATCGCGGCCGGCATGCGATCGGCGAAGCTGCTCACCACCAGCACCCGGCAGGCGAGCTCGCGGCGGCGCAGCTCATGCAGCACCTCGACGCCATCCAGGCCGGGCAGCATCATGTCGAGCAGGACCACGTCGGGGCCGGTCTCGGCGATCATCTCCAGCGCCGTCGGGCCATCGGCGGCCTCACCGGTCACCTCCAGGCCGTCCGCCAGCTCCAGAAAAGTGCGCAACCCACGCCGTACGGCCGGATGGTCGTCAACGATCAGCACGCGAATCGGCTCAGGCGACGTCACCGGGCACCTCCAAGCGGACCACCGTGCCGACGCCGGCCGTGGAGCGGATGGTCGCTGAACCGCGGACCGAGCAGGCCCGCTCGCGCAGTGAGCGCAGGCCCAGGCTGTGGCCCGCCCGCAGGGCCGCCGAGATGTCGAAGCCCTTGCCGTCGTCGGCCACCTCCAGCACCGCGCCGGACTCGCCCTGCCGGACCAGGCTCACCCGGACGAGCCGGGCGCACGCGTGGCGCACGGCGTTGTGCAGCGCCTCCTGCGCGACCCGCAGCACCACCGTCTGCTGAGCGGCGGGCAGCACCGGCGGATCGTCCTCGTCGTAGCGCACCCTCGGGCCGTCGGCCCCGCCATAGGCCCGGTCGAGGATCTGCACCTGTTTGCGCAGCACCGACGGGAGGCCGTCCTCGGCGAGCCGGGCCGGGCGCAGCTCCAGCACCGCCGCGTGCAGCTCCTCGGCGGCCTCGCGGGCCAGCGTCGACACCTCGGCGAGCCGCTCGCGGGCCGCCGCCGGGTCGCGGTCGAGCAGCACGTCGGCGGCCTGCGCGGTGAGCCGCAGGCCGAACAGCCGCTGGGCGACGGCGTCGTGCAGGTCGTGGGCGATGCGGGCGCGTTCCTCGGCGATGGTCAGCTCACGGTTGCGCGCGTAGAGCCGGGCGTGGGTCAGCGCGATCGCGGCGTGCGCGGCCAGCACGCCGACCAGCTCTTCGTCGGACTCGGTGAAGCCGCCGGGTTTGTTGGCCAGGTAGAGCGCGCCGAGAATCTCGTCGCCGCTCATCACCGGGACGCCGAGGAACGCGCTGAGCACCGGGTGGGCGGCGGGCCACCACCCGAAGCGCGGATCGGCCCGGATGTCGGCGACCCGCTGGGCCTGCGGCTCGCGGAGCATCACCGCGAGGAAGCCGTGCTGCCGCGGCAGCGGCCCGATCGCGGCCCGCTGCTCGTCGCTGATGCCGGCGACCACGAACTCGGCGAACGAGCCCTCCTCGTCGGGCACGCCGAGGGCCGCATAGTCGGCGCCGACCAGGTCGCGAGCGGTGTCCACAATGGTCTGGAGCACCTCGGGGACGGTGAGCTGGTCGCTCACCGCCAGCACGGCCGCCGAGAGTCGACGGGCCGTGCGCAGCTCGTCGCGCGTGGTCATGCGCCCCACGATAGGCAGCCGCGCCGGAATCCGCCTCATACCACGGTCCTAGGACCATGGTCCGATGCCGAACCCGTCCGCGGCCCGATACGGTCGCCGCTTCAACGGGGAAGGGTCGAGGCATGACGACAACCGCAGTGATCACCGGAGCCTCCCGAGGGCTGGGCCTGGCCCTGGCCGAGGGGCTCGCCCGCGACGGCTGGCAGCTCGTGATCGACGCCCGCACCCCCGTCGACCTGGAGGCCGCGGCCGACGAGCTGAGCCGGCTCACCAAGGTGACCGCGATACCGGGCGACGTGGTCGACGACGACCACCGGGCCGAGCTCGCGGCCGCGGCCGACCGGCTGGGCGGCGCCGACCTGCTGGTCAACAACGCGTCGACGCTGGGCGGCAGCCCTCCCCCGGCGCTCGCGACGTTCCCGCTGCCCGCGCTGCTCGACACCTTCGAGGTCAACGTGCTGGCCCCGATCGCGCTGACCCAGCTGCTCCTCCCCCAGCTCCGCCGCTCGGCGGCCGGCGCCGTGCTCAATGTCAGCTCGGACGCCGCTGTCGAGGCGTACGAGGGATGGGGTGGTTATGGCGCGGCCAAGGCGGCGCTCGACCACGCGAGCGCAGTGCTGGCCAAGGAGGAGCCGGGCCTGCGGGTCTGGGCCGTGGATCCCGGTGACCTGCGCACCCGGCTGCAGCAGGAGGCGTTCCCGGGCGAGGACATCTCCGACCGGCCGCTGCCCGAGACGGTGGTGCCGCGCCTGCTGACGCTGCTGCGCGACCGTCCCGAGTCCGGCCGGTACGTCGCCGGGTCCCTGCGATGACCGCGACCCTCGACTTCCACCTGCCCGACGAGCTGGCCGCGCGGGAGCCGGCGGAGGCGCACGGCCGGCGACGCGACGACGTACGGCTGCTGGTGAGCCACGACACCACGGTGACCCACCACCGGTTCCGCGAGTTGCCGCGGCTGCTCTCCGCCGGCGACCTGCTGGTGGTGAACAACTCCGCGACGCTGCCGGCCGCGCTCGACGCCGGCCCCGGCCTGGTCGTGCACGTCTCGACCGAGCGGCCCGACGGCAGCTGGCTGATCGAGCTGCGCCGCCCGGTCGAGGGCACGACGGCGCCCGTTCTCGGCTCGGCGCCCCGGCGCCTCGCGATCGAGGACGGCACGCTGACGCTGCGCGAGCCGCTCACCGACCGTTTGTGGGTGGCCGACGCGGAGGTGCCCGGCACGATGGCCGACTACCTGCTGCGGCACGGGCGGCCGATCCGATATTCGTACACCGACCGGGACTGGCCCCTGGAGACCTACCAGAACGCGTACGCGATCAGGCCCGGCAGCGCCGAGATGCCGAGCGCGGGCCGTCCGCTGACCGGCCGGGTCCTCGCCGACCTGGCCGGCCGGGGCGTGCTGGTCGCGCCGATCACGCTGCACACCGGGGTGGCGTCGGCCGAGGTGGACGAGCCGCCCTATCCGGAGTGGTTCGAGGTGCCCGAGCCGACCGCACGGCTGATCCGCCACGTGCACCGCAACGAGGGCCGGGTCATCGGGGTCGGCACGACGGTGGTGCGCGCGCTGGAGACGACGGCGGGCGAGGCGGCGACCGGCTGGACCGACCTGGTGATCGGGCCCGAGCACCGCATCCGCGTGGTCGACGGCCTCCTCACCGGCCTGCACGAGCCACGCGCCTCGCACCTGCGCATGCTCACGGCGATCGCCGGCGAGGAGGCACTGCGCGCCGCCTACGCCGAGGCCCTGCGGGGCCGCTACTTGTGGCACGAGTTCGGCGACGTGCACCTCCTGCACGGCCACCGCATCCGCCCATGACCCGCGCACGGCCCGATGCACTGCGGCCCGAGGCGGGGGCGGCCCGAGCCGAGCGGGGGCGGGCCCGAGCCGGGCGGAGCGGGGCGGCCCGAGGCGGTGGCCCGAAGCGGGGTGGCCCGAGGCGGGGGCGGCCGACGCACGGAGGCGGCCCGACGCGCTGCGGCCCGCAGCATGGGGGCGGGCCGCAGCACGGGGAGCGCGCCAGGGTCAGGCGCGCATCACCGTGGCGATCGGGATGCCGGCGGCCCGCAATGCCGGGATGAAGCCGCCGAGGATGCCCGCCACGATGCCCGCGATGATGCCGGCCACCCCGGCCTCCCAGGGGAACTGCACGTCGTGCAACAACGGCTGGGAGTCGCCGAGCAGCATGGAGACCACCTTCAAGGCCGCGGCGCTCGCCCCGATCGCGGCGGCCGCCGTCAGCAGGCCGGTCAGCAGTGTCTCGGCGAGCACGATGCCGGCCAGCAGCGAGCGTGGCGTGCCGACCGCACGGCGCAGGGCGAATTCCTCCACCCTTTCGCCGACCGTGGCGAGGCCGACGTTGAGGATGCCGGCCACGCCGATCAGCAGCACCAGCCCGGCCATCGAAAAGAAGATCAGCCGCATCAGGGTGAGTTCCTTGCCGCGCTGCTTCCGGCTGTCCACCGTGGACATGTAAGTCTCGACGCCCGCCCCGCGCAGCTTCGCGCTCAGCACCTGCTCGGCGGGCGTCGACGGCGCCAGCATGACCCGCATCTCCCCGCCGGTCGAGGGGTCCCCGAGCCCGCTGGGCGGCATCCAGGCCGACAGCTCGTCCAGCCGCACGTACGCCCGCGGCTGCGAGTCGCCGTCGTCGATCACCCCGATGAACTGCGGCGTGATGTTGTTCGTCGCCCCGTTCACGTGCATCTCGGCCGGCACCTGATGCTGTTGGAACCCCTTCGCCGCCTCCCGGTTGAGCACCAGCCGCGGCGCCAGCGCCGGCACCGTCGTGAAGTCGAGCCACCGCCCGGACTGCTGGCGGAACGGCCGGAACACCCGGAGGTCGCCGGTCAGCGCGGTCAGCCGCACCTCGACCGCCTCGCCCTCGGGACCGCCCTCCTCCTCGCAGTGCCCGTCGGGGTAGCAGATCTGCCCGCCGCCCCAGTCCTGGTCCATCGGCGAGCCGCCCGGGTTGACCGGCTTGACGCCGGGCTCGCCGACGATCGCCTGGATGCCCATCACCGCCACCGCGTCCGAGCGGCCGGCCAGCGTCCCGAGCACGATGTCCGCCGACCGGGCGCTCGGCTGCATGTCCATGATCCGGGTGCCGTCGACGCCGTCGGTCAGCTCCAGGTCGGACATCAGGGCGCGCTCGGCGATGCTCGCGCCGGCCTGCACCACCACGACCGCGAGCACGCCCAGGAAGAGGCTCACCATGGACAGCAGCGTGCGCAGCTTGCGGGCCCGGATCCCCTGAATGCCGATGATCAGCGACGAGCGCAGCCGCCCGGAGAGCCGCATCATGCCGGCACCCGCTCGGTCAGCAGCCCGTCGCGCAGGTCGAAGATCCGGCCCATCCGCGCCGCATGGTCCCGGTCATGAGTCACCAGGATCAGCCCGCACCCGCGCTCGGTCGCGCCGAGCAGAGCGTCGATCACGAGGGCGCCCGTCTCCGTGTCCAGCGCTCCCGTCGGCTCATCCGCAAGCAAAACCCGAGGATTCCGTACGAGGGCGCGCGCGATCGCCACCCGCTGCTGCTCCCCGCCCGACATCTTGGCCGGCCGGTTCTTCGCCAGATGAGCGATGCCCACCTGGTCGAGGGCCGTCATCACCCGTTTCCTACGTTCCCGGCGGGGCAGCCAGCCCTGCCCGTTGACCAGCGCCATCGCCACGTTCTGCGCCGCCGTCAGATGCTTGAGCAGAAAGAACCGCTGAAACACGAAGCCGAAATGCGAGCTGCGCAGCTTCGCCGCCCGGCGCTCCGGCAGCCGGCTGATCTCCTGCCCCGCGAGCACGTAGCTCCCCGAGTCCGGCCGGTCGAAGAGCCCGACAACGCTGAGCAACGTGCTCTTACCCGAGCCGGAGCGCCCCACGATCGCGACGCTCTCCCCCGCCCGCACGGTGAGGTCGACCCCGTCGAGAATCGTGCGCGGCTCCTGCTGCCCTTTGAGCACCTTGGTGATCCCGCTGAGCTCGATAAGCGCGTCCCCGCCCGCGACCTCACCCGCCCACCCGTCGCCCGAAACAGCCCCGCCGCCCAAAACAGCCTCGTCGCCCGAGACTGCCGCGCCACCCGAAACACTCGAGCCACTCGAAACACTCGAGCCACTCGAAACACTCGAGCCACCCGAAACACTCGAGCCACCCGGAAAAGCCGCGCCACCGATGGTCGCCAGCTCCATGGTCGCGTCGGCGCCCGCACTCGGGCCCGCCGTCCCGCCGACGCGCGGGGCCCGGCCCGCCGGTCCGTCGGCCGGCGCGTTCAGGTTGGTCATCCTGGGGCTCCCGAGCCGCCCTGGTCGGTGTTGGGCGCGGCGGTGGGCAGGTCGGGGCCGGGGATGGCGATCGTCTCGTCGCCGCGCAGGCCCTTGCGGATCTCGACGACCTTGCCGTCGGTGATGCCCAGCGTCACGTCGACGGTCTTGCGGGTGCGGTCCTCGCCGACCACGTCGACCTTGCCCTTGCCCTGGATGCCGGCGACGGCCTCGACCGGCAGCACGAGCACGTGCGCGGCCTTGGCGGTGATCACGTCGAGGGTCACCGAGGCGCCGTTGATCAGCTTGACGTCGTCGGGCGGGGTGCAGACCAGCCGCATCCCGGTCGCCTCCGAGCCGGCGGTGTCGCCGCCGCCCTCCGAGCCGTTCAGCGCCGGGTCGCCGGTGGTGCCCTTGTTGACGTCCTGGGCCGCGCCCGACTGCTGCGGGTCGGGACTGGGTGGCGGCGGCTCGGGGATCGTCCCGGACGGCAACGCCGCGATCGTGCCGAGCGCCTCGCACGGGAATGGGCCGGGCCCGTTCTTGATCTGGGCGCGCACGTTCTTGACGGCGCCGGAGATCCGGTACGCCTGGGCGCTGTCGATCTCGGCGACGATGCCGTACCCGGCGTGTTTGGCCGAGACCACCGGCATGCCGGCCGTGACGTCGGCCCGGTCCTCCATGAGCCGCCCGGCGAAGGTCGAGTCCTTGGGGATCTCCACCCGCCGCGGCACCCCGTCGTCCCACACCGACGCCACCCAGATCGGCCGGGTGGCCGGCGTCTTCGAGGGCTGCCGGTTCACGTACCGGATCTCGCCGTCGACCGGCGCGACGATGCCGAAGACCGGGTCGATCGTCACCTTGCCGCTGAGGCTGATCTGGTTGGTGAGGTCCTGCCGGGCGGGCTTGACCGTCGTGAGCACCGTGCCGCGCGGCTCGAGGCCGGGAGTTTCGGGCTTCTCCGCCGACGACGTGCAGCCGCACAAGAGGGCGCCGGCCGTCACCACCACGCCCGCACCGGCAAGCCTGCGTCTGAACACGGATCCCCCTAGCGGTCTCGAAGCGAAGGCCAACGATGAACGCCGATCGGCTTCGCGGACGAGACGCTACAGGGATCATGCAAGCTCACCTGAGGGCAACGGCTACAGTTCGCCGCGTGACCGACGCTCCGCGGTTCTCCCGGCTGATCCACGCATACGGCTTCGCGTCCGACACCCCGGGGCATCTCGCCGCTTTGGCCGACAAAGACGAGGACGCCCGGACCGCGGCCCTGAACCACCTCTGGTCGGCCGTGATCCACCAGGGCACCCCCTGGACGGTCACGCCGGACGCCGCGCTCGTGGTCGCCTCGCTGATCGCCGACCCACGCCTCGCCGGCCCGGAGAACGCCGCGCTGCGCGCCGGCCTGCTCAACTTCCTCGCCGCCGTGGCCGAGGCCGGCGAGCCAGGCCGCGCGCTCGACGACTTCGCGCCGCCGCCGGGCTTCGACGTGGAGGCCGCCCTCGCGGCGGTCGACGACGTGGACGACATCTTCGGCGACGAGATCCTGGCGAATGTCGTCTACGTGCGCGCCATCGAGGGCTGCCGCGAGGTCACCCCGACACTGCGCGCCACCGCCACCGCGGCCCTCGCCGACCCCGACCCCACCGTGCGCGCCTCGGCCGCCGCCGCAATCGCCGCCTGTCGCTCCCGGGCCGGAGAAGGCGCCGAGCCAGGCGACGAGACCGCCGCCGGGGTCGAGGCCGCGCCGGAGAAAGCAGGCGCGGCGGACCAAGCAGGCGCGGCCGAGCAAGCAGGCGCGGCCGAGCAAGCAGGCGCGGCCGAGCAAGCAGCCGGGGCCGGGAGAGAGGCCGCGGCCGGCGCTGACGGCGAGACCGGTAGCGCCGCCGAGCTGCGGCGCCTCGAGGAACTCGCCGCCACGGCCGGCGTCGACGAGCGGGCTGCCCTCGTGCTGGCTATGGGCGAGCTAGGGGCCGCACCGCGCGCCTATCTCGACGACCCGCACCCGGGCGTCCGGGCCTGCGCCGCTCTCGCGCCCGCGCTGGCCACCGACCCGGCCGCAACCGATGAACTCCTTGCCGCGCTGGGCGATCCGAGTGCGCCGGAGACCTGGTTCGCCGGGCGGCTGCCACAGTTCGACATGCACATTCGGTTCACTTTGATCGCGGCGGCCATCGAACGGGTCGATGAACCCGAGCGGCTGCTGCCCGCGGCGCTC
This sequence comes from Actinoplanes sp. CA-142083, assembly GCF_050942195.1. Classification (NCBI taxonomy): domain Bacteria; kingdom Bacillati; phylum Actinomycetota; class Actinomycetes; order Micromonosporales; family Micromonosporaceae; genus Actinoplanes; species Actinoplanes sp. CA-142083. The sequence continues at coordinate 2,418,261 of NZ_CP192076.1, read as the reverse complement.
GCGGTGGCTCGGATCGCCAGTCAGCACACCGTTCGCCATGACTGGGGACCGCTGCTGATGGCTCTGCGGGATCGGCCCGCGGCCCGGCGGCGCTACCTCGCCGCGCTGGTGGAGAACGACGCCCTGTGGGATCAGCGGAACGGCACCGTCGGGCTCGTGCTGCGCGACGCCGGGCTGCCGCACGACCGGGAGGCGTGCCGGGCGCTGATCGGTTGATCAACAGAGGATCGGCCCAGGTCATTGCCCGAAAGAAGGACGCCGCAGGGGCCGGTCGGCGATAGTGTCCTGCCGTGACGACGCGCGTGGTGGTGCTGGGTGCGGGGTTCGGCGGGCTCGAGCTGGCGACGGAGGTGTCGGGGCGCTGCGGCACCGGCGTCCAGCTGACGCTGATCGATCAGGCCGAGGGGTTCGTCTTCGGCTTCTCGAAGCTCGACGTGATGTTCGGCCGGCGGCAGCCCGAGCAGGTGCTGCACCGGTACGCCGGCATGGTCAGCCCGGGCGTCCGGTTCATCAACGCGACCGTCACCTCGATCGACCCCGAGACGCGGCACGTCGAGACGACCGCGGGCGCGTTCGACGCCGACATCCTCGTGGTCGCGCTCGGCGCCGACCTGCACCCGGAGGCGACGCCGGGCCTGGCCGAGGGCGGCAACGAGTTCTACACCGTGCCGGGCGCGTTCCGGTCCCGCGAGGTGCTCGACAAGTTCGAGGGCGGCAAGGTGGTTGTGGCGGTCACGTCCACCCCGTTCAAATGCCCGCCCGCGCCGAGCGAGACCGCCCTGCTCGTACACGAATATCTGACCGCCCGCGGCCTGCGCCAGAAATCGGAGATCTCCCTGGTCATGCCCCTCGGCACGCCGATCCCGCCGTCGCCGAAGGCGTCGGAGGCGGTGCTGGCGGCGTTCGCCGAGCGCGACATCACCTGGATTCCGGAGCGGCTGGTCCGCTCGCTCGACCCGGAGCGCCGCGTGGCCGTGCTCGGCGACGGCGGCGAGCTTCCCTACGACCTGTTCCTCGGCGTGCCGGTGCACAGCGTGCCGCAGGTGGTGGCCGATTCCGGGCTGGCCGTCGACGGATGGATCCCGGTCGATCCGATGACCCTCCAGACAAACTTCCCCGACGTGTACGCCGTGGGCGACGTGACCAGCGTCGGCACTCCCAAGGCCGGCGTCTTCGCCGAGGGCCAGGCCGCCGTGGCCGCGGCCCGGATCATCGCCACCGTGCAGGAACGCGCGCCGGAGGCCGAGTACGACGGTCGCGGCATCTGCTACCTGGAGTTCGGCGACGACCGGGTCGCGAAGGTGGGCGTCACGTTCCGGCCCGGGCATCCGCCGGTCGGCGACCTCGAGGGCCCGTCGGCCGAGCTGGCCGCCGACAAGACCGCCTTCGGCGCCGACCGCATCCGCCGCTGGTTCGGCCACGAGTGGGAGACCGCCTAGACCAGTCGCGCCGATCAAGCCGGGCAACGGCGCGAAGCCGGTGCCGCAGACGCGAAGCCAGCCGTGGGCGTGAAGCCAGCCGTGGGCGTGAAGCCAGCCGTGGGCGTGAAGCCAGCCGTGGGCGTGAAGCCGGCTGTGGACCTGGCAGCGGCTAGGACGACGCGCCCTTCACGATCGTGGTGACCGAGCCCGTGTTGACGCCGTTGACCGAGCAGACCTGGGTCGGGAGTGCCACGAAGACCGACTTGGTCTCGTCGGGCGGGTAGACGCGGTAGCCGCGCGCGTCGACCGGCTTGCACTTCGACGCGTCGAAGAAGCCCACGTCGTGGGTGGCCAGCGTGGCGTGGGCGACCGCGCCGGGCTTCAGCGTGATGGTGGTCTTCTTGTCGACGCTGTTGCGGGTGAACGGCACGTTGACCTGGTGGCCGTCGTTGCCGGCGACCCAGGAGACGCCGGGGTAGCCGAACAGCGTGCAGGTGTGGTCGGACGCGTTGGTGAAGACCAGCGCCCTGTACAAGGTGCCGGCGGCAGCGCCACCGTCTCCGAGGGAGAGCTTGAGGTCGGCGGTGTGGCATCGCGGCGTGGACGTGTGGCCCCCGGCTCCCCCCGCGGGAGCCGGCGACGTGCTGGAGGTTGCCGGCGCGGTCGGCGCGGTGGAAGAGGGCCCGGTGGAAGAGGGCGCGGTGGAAGAGGGCGCGGTGGAAGAGGGCGCGGTGGAGGCGGGGGCGGTGGTGGCCGGCGCGCTGGCCGGCGAGGTGGACGTGCAACCCGCGGCGAGCATCACGGGCGCGGCCATCAGAAGCAGGAGACGTTTCATGCTTCCGTGGTAACCCCGGAGCGATCAGGCGAACCTCACGGATTCGTGCCCCGTTGGTGTTTCTTGACATAGGTGTACCCGGGCTCCAACGGGTTCGCCTCGACCTGTTGGTGCAGCGTGACCTGCCGTTCCGAGGCGTGCGCGCCCGGCGGGAGCTTGCGCACGAAACCGTTGACCAGATGCTCGTGCCGGTCGCCCTCGAGCCCCTCGAACGGGTCGGCCGGCTCGACCAGCGGCGCGTAGAACAGCATCTCGGCCGGCTTCTGGCCCTCGACCGCCGGGTACCAGGGGTAGCCGGTCGAGTCGACGCTGCCCTCGACCCGGGTCAGGTAGCCCTCGCGGATCAGCTGGTCGACGGCGTTGCGGAGCAGGAACTCGTTGCGCTTGCCCCGGCCCATGCCGGTCCGGGCGGCCAGCTCCGACGACGGGAGCACGGCGTTGCCGTCGTCGAAGACGCGGCCCTGCTTGCGCACCGCGTGCAGCACGCGTCCCCGGTTCGACTTGTCGACGACGAACTCCCTGGTCACGACCTTCGGGTCGTACTCGTGGAAGTAATTGACCCCGTCGATCGCCAAGGGCTCGTCGAGAGCGGTGGTGCGCGCGACGACCTCGTCCCGGCCGGCCTGCCAGGTCACGGTGACCAGCACCCCGGGCTGGACGTCGGCGGGCCACTCGACCCCCTCGAACTGCCACTCGACGTCCTCGCGCAGCGTCGACTCGAATGTTTCGCGAAGGGGTGCGATGCCCCGTACGCGATGATCTAAATGCAGTTGAATGGGGTTTTTGTCGGCCAAGGCGTCGACGCACTCCTCGGGGGCGGCACAGACGCCGCCCTCCAGGTCAGCGCGCCAGAGGGCGAACCGGCGAGACACGGTCCTCATGCGCCCCCCGACAAGAGCAGGAATGGAGTAGCAGGTGCTGGATCGGCGTGTGTAGGAAGGATAGCCACACGTACTGTTCGTACCTGACAAAGACGTCCGACCGGGGAAGAGGGACGATGCAAGCCGCCGACAGCCACGACATGATCCGCGTGCACGGCGCACGCGTCAACAATCTCAAGGACGTCAGCGTCGAGATCCCGAAACGCCGGCTCACGGTGTTCACCGGCGTCTCCGGCTCGGGCAAGAGCTCGCTGGTCTTCGGCACGATCGCCGCCGAGTCGCAGCGGCTGATCAACGAGACGTACAGCGCTTTCGTGCAGGGCTTCATGCCGTCGCTGGCCCGGCCCGACGTCGACGTGCTCGACGGGCTGACCACCGCGATCCTCGTCGACCAGGAGCGGATGGGCGGCGACGTGCGCTCGACCGTCGGCACCGCCACCGACGCCAACGCCATGCTGCGCATCCTGTTCAGCCGGATCGGGCAGCCGCACATCGGCTCGCCGCAGGCGTTCTCGTTCAACGTGCCGTCGGTCAGCGGCGCCGGCGCGGTCACCCTCAACAAGGCCGGCGGGCAGGTCAAGGAGCGGCGCAGCTTCAGCATCCTCGGCGGCATGTGCCCGCGCTGCGAGGGCCGCGGCTCGGTCAACGACATCAACCTGGCGGCGCTCTACGACGAGGACAAGTCGATCAACGAGGGCGCCATCAAGATCCCCGGCTACAGCATGGAGGGCTGGTTCGGGCGGATCTTCCGCGGCGTCGGCTACTTCGACTGCGACAAGCCGATCAAGAAGTTCACCAAGAAGGAGCTGGGCGACCTTCTCTACAAAGAGCCGACCAAGGTCAAAATCGAGGGCATCAATCTGACGTACGCGGGGCTGGTCCCCTCGATCCAGAAGTCCATGCTGTCCAAGGACATCGACGCGCTCCAGCCGCACATCCGCGCGTTCGTCGAGCGGGTCGCCACGTTCACCACCTGCCCCGACTGCGGCGGCTCGCGGCTGGCCCCCGAGGCACGCTCCTCGAAGATCAACGGCGTCAACATCGCGGACTGCTGCGCGATGCAGATCAGCGACCTCGCTTCATGGGTCCGATCGTTGTCCGCCCCGGCGGTGGCGCCGCTGCTCAAGGCGCTCGGCGAGACCCTCGACTCGTTCGTGGAGATCGGCCTCGGTTACCTCTCGCTCGAGCGGCCGTCCGGCACCCTCTCCGGCGGCGAGGCCCAGCGCACCAAGATGATCCGCCACCTCGGCTCGGCGCTGACGGATGTCACCTACGTCTTCGACGAGCCCACCATCGGCCTGCACCCGCACGACATCCAGCGGATGAACGACCTGCTGGTCCAGCTGCGCGACAAGGGCAACACGGTGCTGGTCGTCGAGCACAAGCCCGAGGCGATCGCGATCGCCGACCACGTCGTCGATCTCGGGCCCGGCGCCGGCTCCGGGGGTGGCGAGGTCGTCTTCGAGGGTACGGTTCAGGGCCTGCGCGCCAGCGGCACGCTCACCGGCCGGCACCTCGACGACCGCGCGTCCCTGAAGTCGGAGGTGCGCAAGCCCACCGACTTCCTGAAGGTGCGCGGCGCCGACACCCACAACCTGCAGAACGTCGACGTCGACATCCCGCTGGGCGTGCTGGTCGTGGTGACCGGCGTGGCGGGCTCCGGCAAGAGCTCCCTCATCCACGGCTCGGTGTCCCCACAGGAGGGCGTGGTCTCCGTCGACCAGGGCGCGATCCGCGGTTCGCGGCGGAGCAGCCCCGCCACGTACACGGGCTTGCTGGACCCCATCCGCAAGGCTTTCGCCAAGGTGAACGGCGTCAAGCCCGCGCTCTTCAGCGCCAACTCCGAGGGCGCCTGCCCCAACTGCAACGGCGCCGGCGTCATCTACACCGATCTCGGCATGTTCGCCACCATGGCCACGACTTGCGAGGTGTGCGAGGGCAAGCGTTTTGACGCCTCGGTGCTCGAGTACAAGCTGGGCGGCAAGGACATCAGCGAGGTGCTGGCGATGCCGGTCGCCGAGGCGGCCCCGTTCTTCGGCGCCGGCGACGCACGCACGCCGGCCGCCCACGCGATCCTCTCGCGGCTCGCGGACGTCGGCCTCGGATACCTTTCACTGGGGCAGCCGCTGACCACTTTGTCGGGCGGCGAGCGCCAGCGCCTGAAGCTGGCGACCCACCTGGGCGAGAAGGGCGGCATCTACGTCCTCGACGAGCCGACAACGGGCCTGCACCTGGCGGACGTGGAGAATTTGCTGGCCCTGCTGGACCGCATCGTCGACTCGGGCAAGTCGGTCATCGTCATCGAGCACCACCAGGCCGTTATGGCCCACGCCGACTGGCTGATCGACCTGGGACCGGGCGCCGGCCACGACGGCGGCAAGGTGGTGTTCGAGGGCACCCCGCGCGACCTGGTCGCCGCCCACTCGACCCTGACCGGCGAGCACCTGGCCAAGTACGTCGGCGACTGATCACGCTGCGTTCTCGTGAGATCGGCGAGGAGTGATGTCCCCCGTTAGAGTGACCGCCGGGGGTGTCTTGTGCGGTCCGCTCGAGGAATCAGTCTCGTGTTCGCGGTCAGCGGCGCCGTGCAGGCATCGTGGATGTCCCGCCTGCCGGCGATCCTCGAGCAGACCCACGCCGATCTCGTACGGCTCGGCGTAGCGTTCTTCCTGCTCGGCCTGGGCACGCTGACCGCCATGGTGCTGACCGGCCCGGCATGCGACCGGTACGGCGGCAAGCGCGTGCTCGTCGTGGGCTTCGCCGTCGCGCTGCCGGCGCTGGTCGCGATCGGGTTCTGCCGTTCGCCACAGGCGCTCGCCTTCGCGCTGCTCGCGATGGGCATCGGCAGCGGCATCTGGGACGCCGGCATGAACGTGCAGGGCTACGCCGTCGAGAGTGGACTCGGCAAGCACCTGATGAGCAGCTTCCACGGGTGGTGGAGCGTCGGCAGCATGACCGGGGCCGGCCTGGGCCTGGTCGCGGCCCGCCTCGCGATCGGGCTGGCTCCGTATCTGGTGGTGGTTTCGCTGCTCGCCGCCGTCCTCTGCGCCATGAGCCTCAGCACATTCGACACCGGCGCCCATCGCCCGGAGACGGTGGATTCACCCCGTCGCCGGCCGGTCAAGCGCCTGGCGACGATCGCGGTGCTGATGTTCTGCGGCGCGCTCGTCGAGGGCGGCGCCGGCGACTGGCTGGCGGTCTACCTGAGCGAGGAGAGAAACCAGTCGCACTCGTCCGCCGCCCTGGGCTATACGGTTTTCGTCACCGCCATGGCCACCGGGCGGCTCGTCGCCGAGCGGCCCCACCGGCACGTGGGCGCCGCCGGGGTGGTCCGCGCCGGCGCGGTGGTGGCCGGCATCGGCATCGGGTTGGTCGTGTTCACCACGAAGAGCCTCTGGGCGTTCGCCGGCGCGTTCGGCTGGGGCATCGGCATCTGCTGGGCTTTCCCGGCCGCGCTGAGCGCCGCCGGAAACATCGCGACGGCCTCCGCCGTCGCGATGATGACCGCGATCGGTTACTGCGCAAGCATTTTCGGGCCGCTGGCTATCGGCTGGCTGGCGCACGCCGCGGGGCTGGGGACCGCCCTGCTCGGACTTCTGCCGCTGGTTGGGGTGGTCGCTTTGCTGTCGCCGATTCTCGCGTCTCGCAAGTGAATCCCCGCCAGCCGAGCCGATCCAGCGCGGCCTCGATCGGCTTACGCCCGTTCAGCGAGCTTCGGATCGGCCGCACGCCATTCATGAATCCGCGCCAGCGCTCGCGATCGCGCTGCCACGCCTCGATATAGCTGACGCAGTTCTCCGGCGTGATGTACCGCAGGCGCCCACTGGACGCGGCCAGCGACTGAAGGATGTCATCCCGCCGCGAGGCTCGGGCCCTGATCTCCTCGATCAAAGCGCGCCGGGCCTCCAGGAACATCGTCCAGTAACGGTGATCGGCATCCCCGATCTTGCCGCCGTCGTCGAACAGCGCGAAGAGTCCCTCGGCGAGCACGTCGCCGAACTCCTCGCGGCGGGCCCGGGCGGGATCCGCGAAGGGGTCGTACACCTTCTGCAACGCGGTCCCCACCTGCGCCACCGGCCGGAGCATGGTCTCGCCGAGCAGGAAGAACCAATCTTCGTTGTAGATCTCGGGGAATAACGAGTCGATCCGGTCCGTCGGCACGGCCAGCGCGCCGCCGCCGATGAACGTGTCCTGCTCAGCCCCGGTCTGTCGATTCGCATGGCACACAACGGAATTGTCGTGAAACCCTCCGATGTGGAGGCCCACGCCGTCACGGGTGTCGAGCAGCGCGGCGGCGCGCTCCAGATCCGTCGGCTCGGGCACGACGATGTCGTCGTCGAGGAACACCACGCGCTTCCAGCCGGCCAGCCGGGCCAGCACGAGCCCGACATTCCGCTTGGCGCTGGTGTCGGTGCGGCGTTTGAGTCGCGACTCGCCGAGGGCCGACGGCGTCTTCATGGCGGGGAGCTTGGGGACGCCCGCCTCGGGATAGTCCACCGCGATCAGGTCGATGCCCGGGTAGCGGGTCAGGTAGGCGATCGCTTCCAGGGCGTCCGCATGCTTGCTGCACAGCACCAGCAGCGTGCAACCGAGCGCCTCGGCCAGGCGGCCGGCCTCCGCGAGCGCGGCGGCCTTCCGCGCGCTGGGCACGATGATCGCGTCGACGGTTTCGCGCTCGCGAGCCGGCCCCGAATCCGTGATGAGACGCCGGTGCGACGAATGATGTGCGCTTGTGCTCACCCGTCGCCCACCGTGGGCGGCCACTCGTGCAGCCGCTCCTCTGCCAGCGTCCAGTCGGGGGTCACCACGGCTCCGTTCAGGTTGATCCGGACCCGCATCAGGATGCTGAACGTCGGCGCATCCCGAAAGCGCTTCCGAACATAGTCTTCGTTGCGATCGCGGAACTTCGCGTCGGTCAACGCACGAACGGCGCCGTAGGTTCCGCGGCCGTACATGCCATTGCACAACGTTACGGTTCGTTGAGCGTTATAGGGGCTGATCCCACGAAAGAAGTGGGCGACGTCCTCCAACAGAGTGCCGCCCGCCTCATCGAGGACGGGAGTGAAGGTATCGCCTTCGGCGGTGGAGAAGTAACTGGGGTCCTCATCATTGGGACGCATCTGTTGCCGTACGGGAAGATCGAGGCGCCGGGTGACGTCGCGGTTGACGGGGTTCCAGTCGACGCCGCCGATCAGCACGAGGTGCGCGCTGAAGTCATCCTCGTGCATCTCTTCCGATCGCAGGATGCGCACGTCAGCGACCGGATTCACCGCCCGGATGTGCCCATGAACCTCGATCAACGCGTCGAGGTCCGCCAGGCTGTACGAGCGGATGTAGTCGGGATCCTGTGGATTGGTGAACAGCATCCGCTCGCGGTACGGCCTCGGCAGCCCTCCGCTCACGATGATGATCGGCCGCTGGTCGGGGAAGAACCAGGTGCCGCCGCCGATGGTGTCCTCGACCGAACCCGCGAGAGGCAGCGGCCGGGCGCCGAACACGCCGGGCCCGTCTCCGTTCGGCGGCGTATCCGGGAAGCGCAGGCTGAGCAGCTCGGTGTAGAGCCCGTCCCGCACCACGCGCTCGTCCTCGCCGAGCTCGCTCTCGTCGAGCAGGCGGGCCGGCTCGGACGCCACGGATCGCCGGCTGGCGAAGAAGGTGGCATATCCGATGAGCCGGTTCGTCGGGGGCAGGATGGGTTTTCGGGTGGATTCCCACGAGGAGATCAGGGACAGGCTCAAAGGGTTCTCGCCGCCGAGAGCCTCGGCAATCTGCTGTTGGGTGATCTTGACGCCCGGCCAGTGCTGCTGCCTCAGGGACCGCAGGCGCCGTGCGAGGCGGGCATCAGGTCGCGCTGCCGGTTGCATGAGCTGATCCTCACTGAACTTTCAGGAGTCCAAAGAGTTTAGAGCTTGATCAGCATTAGTACCAGGTCAGGAGCGCACAATCGCAGATGACGCGCGGCGTGTCGGCGGCGTGAACATGACTGAATCCACTCGCTCCTTGCTGACGATATTCAGGACGCCTAATCTAAGGGCCTGAAGTTCATTCAAGTTTCCTGAAGTTCACGACTACGCCCCGCCCTGGCGAATTCCTCCTCGAGGAGTCCGTTATGCCGAACGCACGAGGCACGGTCAGCCGGATCAAACAGGGACTTCCGATCGTGGTCGGAGTCATCGTCCTTCTCGCCCTCAGCGGCGCCGCAGCCCCTGGTCCCGATGCGTCGCGGGCCGAGCTGACGGCCTACTCGCTCGGCTGTGCGGTGGCCTTCGTCGTGGTCGTCAGGATCGTCGTCAAGCTTTTCGTCTACATCGTGCAGGCGATCGTCGTCGTTTCCGCACTTCTGGCGGTCTTCACGCTGGTCAAGATCACGGTCAGCGCCGTCGCCGGCGCTTGACCCCCTGGATGCTCGCGGCGGTCAGGGCGGGACCGCCGCGAGCCCCGGAACGCTAATCTTCCTCCGCGATCCGCTCCAGCTCGATGGGCTCGGCGCCGTTCAAGTAGATGACGTAGCCGGCGTCGTCGTCGTCGAGCAGGTCGGTGGGGACTACCTCCATCACGTACTCCGGGCGGGGCAGGAAGCCGAAATCGGCGGGTGGCTCGTATCTCTCGATTGCGGTTACCCGCACCTCGGTCGGCGGGATGCCGACGAAGCACGCGTCGCCGGTCTCGAGCTCGGACGGATCGGGCTCGAGACGCCACGGGGTGTTGCCCCAGTCGTACGCGTCCGGGTCGCGCGGGAAACCCACGGTGCCGTCCCATGAGTTGGCGGAGTCGGGGTCGGACTCCCACCACGGCCAGTCGATGAGCACGCGCTGCCGGGTGGTGCCGCCGACACGTGCGTCGAACGCCTCCGCCGAGATCACGAGAAGGTCACCGACGGAATAGCCGAGCGCCTCCGTCAACCGGACACTGTCCACGGTCTACCAGTCCTCCTGCCAGAAGTACGAGAACGGTGTCTTGTCGGCCCGGCCGCCGAAGTAGCCGGCGCCGCCGAATCTCATGCCGTTGCCGTTGAGCAGCGGATAGCAGGTGTCCCGGCAGATGTTCCGGGACGTGCCGCCGAATCCTACAATCTCGTCCGGCCCGAGGTTGGCGAGAATCGTCTCCTCGGCATGGCCGGTGCCCTGGACGAACTTCTCGCCCGCCCGGAGCGTCCACGTGCTCGGCATCGCGCCGCCACCGTTGATCGCGACGTGGTTGGTCCAGCGTTGGGTCGTCTTGTTGAAGACGCCGATCACCGCGGTGGTGCCGTGGTTGGCGGCGTTCGGGTAGTCGTTGCGGAGGGACTGCAGTTCCTCCGCGCGGTCCCGGGCGAGCTTCCCGTCGATCTCCTCGGGGCCGCCGCAGTTGTGGACCAGGACGGTGGCTTGGCCGGCGACCACGTAGTACGTGTGGGTGTCGCTGACCGTGAGGTTGTAGACGGTCGTGGTGGCGGCCCGTTCGGCCCGCCGTACGACGGTGACCTGGTCCCCGTCGGCGTCGCGGAGGGTCTCGCCGGGCTTGAGCTCCGCGGCGGGCACCCATGCGGCGCGGTCGAGGCTGTAGAACTTGTGCCCGGCGGTGGCGGTGACGACCGACGGCGGGCCGCCGCCCCCGGCCCCGGCGCCGGCCAGGGTCAGGTCGATCAGGTCCTTGTCGCCGGTGCCGACCACCGTGGCGGTCACCTGCTGCGGCTCGCTCAGCCCGGTCGCCGTGTCGGTGGCCTGGACCGTGTCGCCGGGCTGCAGCTTCTCGATCGGCTTGGTGCTGCCGTCGGCGAGCAGCACCAAGGTGCCGGCCGCGAACGAGTTGGACGCCAGGCGGGCCTTGCCGCCCTTCGCGACCTTGCAGCTCTCGCCGGTCGAGGACTCTTTCTTCTTCGCCCGTTTGGCGTTGTCGGCGGCCTTCTGCGAGGTCGCCTTCGCCTTGCCGCCCGCGTCCTTGGCGCCCTTCGCCGCCTTGGCCGCTTCGTCGGCGTACTTCTTGCTGCTGGCTGCCTCGTCCGCGGTGCGGGTGGCCTTCTTGATCCAGCGTGGGATCGCGGACAACGCGTTCTTGGCCGACTTGAGCCGGCCGTACGCGTCGATCAGCCGGCGGCCGACGCCGATCGCCTTGATCGCGACCTTGGCGGCCTTGAACATCTTGCCCCAGGGCACCGCCTGCAGCGCCGTGGAGATGCAGGCGACGATGTCGCCCTCGGTGATGCACGCCTTGGCGTCGTTGAAGCCGACCAGATCGAGGATCAGGTTGACGATCTCGTCGCCGATCATCTTCACGAAGCCCTCGGCCTCGTCGACGATCTTCTTGGAGTTCAGCCAGTCCGGGTTCTCGGTCTGCTGCTCGCCCTCGCCACCGGCCGGCGTGTTGCCGTCGGTCATCGCGCCGCAGGCCGCCGGGTTGTTGGCGCATCCCGAGTAGTACGCGACGTACGCGTCGGTCATGCCGGTCTTGCCGTCGGCGGGATCGCCACCGGTCGGGTCGGTCAGCGCGGTCGGGCGGGCGTTCGTGTACGAGTACGTCGACACCGCCTGGTCGGTGCCCGGCTGTGCCACCGGGTCGGCCGAGGCGAACCGCCCGGTCGACGGGTCGTAGCTGCGGGCGCCCATCGCGTACCGGTCGCCCTGGCTGACGTCCTGGTAGGTGCCCGCGTACTGGATCGGGTTGGCCGGCGCGTCGTCGGCGGCCTTGGTGATCCCGCGGCTCACCCCGAACGCGTCGTAGTCGTAGCTCCACTCCGGGGCGCCGGCCGGCGAGACCACCCCGGCGATGCCGCCGAGCCAGTCTCGCAGGTAGGAGTGGGCGCCCAGCGCGTCCGCCGACGGGACGAGCAGGGCGAGCGGCTGACCGGACGGGTCGTACAGGTAGTCCCGGCCGACCGTGCCGGTGGCGTCGGTCTGCCGTTCCTGGGCGAGCAGCGCCCGGCCGGCGTTGAGGTCCCAGCTCCAGGTCTGGGTCTGGTCGCCGGAGACCGCCGCGATCCGGTTGCCGGCCGCGTCGTACGTGTAATTGGTGGTGCGGCCGTTGGCGGTGGCCGACGTCATCGTGTGGTCGAGGGCGTACGTGAACTTGTCACTGCCGGCCTGCGTCTGGTTGCCCTCGAGGTCGTACGCGAAGGACCGGCTGCTGGTCCGGCTGCCCGTGACGCTCTCGGTGATCAGTTGGTCCGCGCCGTCGTACGCGTAGCTGGTCGTGGTGTTCTCGCCCGGCGCCTTGCGGGTCATCGTCTTGCGATTGCCGACCAGGTCGTACGTGTAATCGGTCCGCTCGGCGACCGCGCCCGAGCACGCCTGCGCGCCGAAGCACTCGGCGGTGAGCCGGTTCGCGGCGTCGTAGGTGTACGCGGTCGACTCGGTGATCGTCGGCTGGCCGGGCTCGCCGGTGGTCTCGGTGATCCGGGCCGGGTTGCCGACCTTGTCGAGATCCAGGTCGAACGCGGACAGCGTGGTCTCGCCCTTGGTGGCGGCGATCCGGGTCATCCGGCCGGCCCGGTCGTAGTCGCGGTGCTCACTGATGCCGGTCGACGCCGGGTAGGTGATGCCGGTGAGGTTGTCCGCGACGTCGTACGAGAACTGGTAGCCGGCGCTCGACTCCCCCCGCGTGGCGGTCAGCGTCTTGACCCGGTTGCCCTCGTCGTAGGTGGCGCCGATGTGCGTGCCGTCCGGGTAGGTGCGCCCGGTGACCCGGTCCTCGCTGTCGTAGTCGTACTTGAACGTCTCGCCACCGCGGGTGGTCGAGGTGAGCCGGTCGGTCTCGTCGTAGGCGTAGGACTGCACGCCGACCGGATCGGCCGCGCTGGTCAGCCGGTTCTTGCCGTCATAGCCGTACGTGTAGGTGACGCCGTCCGAGCCGAGTTGCTTGCTGGTCAGCCGGCCCAGGTTGTCGTAGGCGTAGAAGACCGTGCGGGCCGGGCGGTTCGGGTCGGGGCGGCCGGGCTCGACGATGCGGGCGGTGACCTCCTCGATCAGGTTGGAGTCGGCGTCGTAGACGTACTCGCGGCGCCGGCCGAGCGGGTCGGTGCTGACCGTGGTGCGGCCGGCCCGGTCGTACTCGATGGAGGCGACCCGGCCGAGCGGGTCGGTCCGCTTGATCACCTGGCCGTCGGCGTTGTAGGTGTAGGCCAGCGACTGGCCGCCGGGCGCGTCCGGGCCGGTCACCTTGGCCAGGCGGTCCGCGTCGTCGTACGCGAACTTGGTGGTGTTGCCGTTGGCGTCGATCTGGGCCGTGGGCCGGTCGATCGCGTCGTAGGTGGCCTTGCTGACGTTGCCGAGCGGGTCGGTCACCGTCTCGGGGTTGCCGGCCCGGTCGTACGTGTACTTCGTGGTGTAGTCGTCCGGGTTCGCGCCGGAGACGTTGCCGCGCGGCTCGGTGACCGCGGCGACCCGGCCGTCGTCGTCGTACTTGGTTGTGACCACGCCACCGGTCGGGGTGGTCTGCTTGATCGGGTTGCCGGCGTCGTCGTACTCGATGCCGGCCGCGCCCGCCCCCGGCCCGGAGCTTCCGGTACGCCGGTTGGCCGCGTCGAAGCTGCTGGTCAGCGTCTCGCCGCGCTCGTTGGTCATCTCGACGACGTTGCCGTTGTTGTCGTACGAGACCGCGGTGTCCTTCTTGAACTGGTCCTTCTGCCCGGTGGGCCGGTCCAGCGCGTCGAACTTGGTGTCCACCTCGACCCGCTCGCCGTTCGAGCCGTACGGCCGGTCGGCGCGGATCAGGTTGCCGTTGTAGTCGTAGTGGAAGACCGCGGTGAACAGGTCCTTGTGCGCCGGGTCGGCGTTGCCCCGCGGCGACGTCTCGGTCGCGACCCGCCCGTTGATGTCGTACGTCCAGCTGGTGGTGTTGCCCTCGCCGTCGGTCACCGAGGCGCGCCGGCCGCCGGGCGTGTACCTGGTCGAGCTGACGTTGCCGATCGGGGACTTGGTCTCGACGCGGCGGCTGGCGTCGTCGTACGTGTAGCGGGCGGAGTTGCTCAGCGGGTCGGTGGAGACGACCACGTTGCCGAGCTCGTCGTAGACGGTCCGGAACGGCTGGGACTTGCCCGGCTGCCAGACCTCGAGGATCTGGCTCTGCGGGTCGTAGACGTACCGGGTGCGGTAGGCGTCCTTGTTGCCGCCGGACACCGTGCCGCGCGGGTCGACCACCGAGGCGAGCCGGCCGGTGCCGTCGTACGTCATCTCGGAGCGCCGGCCGGTCGGCGAGACCTCGGCCGTGCGGTCGCCGTTGGCGTCGTACTCGTACTTCGTGACCTTGCCGCGCGGGTCGGTGCGCGAGGTCAGCTGGCCCTTGGCGTCGTACTCGTACTTGTAGCCGGTGTCCTGCTTGGGGTCGCGCTGCGCGACCATCTCGTTGAACTCGTTGTACTGGTACTCCCAGGTGTTGCCCCGGCCGTCCTTGTACGCCGTGAGGTTGCTGCGGTTGTCGAACGAGTTGACCGTCGTGAAGGCGAAGGGCTCCGGCGCCGTGCGCGAGACGGGGTTGCCCTCCTCGTCGAAGCGGGTCTCCTCCTGGTTGCCCTTCGGGTCGACCACCAGGCTCTTGTTCAGCTTGCCGGTGTAGCGGTGGTTGGTCGTGTCGTTGCCGGCGTTCTGGCTGTAGAGCAGGACGTTGTTCTTGTAGCCGTCGACAATCGCGACGCCGTCCGGATCGGTGGTGCGGGCGATCTGCTGCCCGGCGTCCCAGGCGAAGGTCGTCTTGGCGCCCAGCGGGTCCAGCTGCGTCGCGACGCGACCGCCGGCGTCGTACGTGTTGCGGATCAGCTTGTGGCCGCGCGCGTCGGTGATCTCGGCGAGCCGGCCGGAGGCGTCATAGCCGTACGAGGTCACGTAGCCGCGCGGGTCCTGCACCTTGAGCAGGCGCCCGTCCTGGTAGTCGAACTGGGTCGACCGGCCGTCCGGCAGCGTGATCTTGGTGATCAGCCGCAGATCGGCCCGCGACTCGAGGCGCACCACCCGGCCGCTCGCGTCGGTGACCGTGCTGAGCAGCCCGGCCGAGGTGTAGCCGAGGGTGACGCCGAGCCCACGCGCGTTCTTGATCGACTGCAGCAGGCCGTTGGCGTCGAAACGCAGCACCCGCCGGTCCGGCGGCACGAGCTGCCAGCCCCCGTCCACCTTGGACAACTTCGCGCGTACGCCCGCCGGAGCGTCGAAACCGCCGGCGGCCGTCGCGGTGTAGACCGCCTCCGAGCCGTCCTCGGCGCGCACCCGGGCCGCGCCGTTGTCGGCGGAGATCACCCGGATGTCGTACGACGAGCTCCAGCCCGCCCCGAACATGCCGGTCGCGACGTTTCCGGACGAGTAGTAGCGGGCGTGGTCGAACGGGATGCCGTACGAGGGCATCGCGAAGTCCCGCTCCACCCGCAGATACGCGCCGGTGCCGGTGTTCACCGTGGCGCCGCGCAGCGCCTGGGCGACCACGGTCGGGCCGAGCACCGTGGCGCAGCCGCAGCCGGCCGCCTGACCCGCCGGCAACGCCGGCACGTCGTCGGTCTTCCGCGGGTGCGCCGGCGCGGACGGCGCGCTGGTCAGCTCGGTGTCGTCCGGCGCGACCTCGGTGACGGTGACCGTGTAGGTACGCGCCGGGTCGAGCACCCAGCCGTCGGCCGAGCCGAAGCTGCGGCACAGCAGGGCCGGGTCGAAGCAGCGGCTCAGGTCCTTCTTCGCCAGGACGGCCGACCGCTGCTCGGCGGCCGTCTCGGTGTCCGTGACGGTGGCGAACCAGCGAGCCCAGGAGTCCGGGTTGCCCTCGTCGACCTCGGCGTCCCAGTAGACGACGAGCGAGGTGTCGCCGAGCAGGAAGCCCGGCCGGGCGATCGGGCGGCCGGGCACCGCGGCCTGCGCCTGGGCCACCGCGGCGGCCATGGTCTTGCGCTTCGCCTTCTCGGCGGCGCTGGGTTTCGCCGGTGGGCCGGCGGCCTCCGCGGCAGGCGGGACCGGTGGCGCCGCCCGGCCGGCCGGCAGGCCGTGGTTGGCGGTGGCAGTGGCCGGTAGTGGGCTGTGCGCCGGGCCGGCGCCGGGCGTCGCGACCGGGGCCGCGGAAGCCGGCGACATCGGCGAGGCAACGAGATAGGCGGCGACTATGGCCAGGATCAGGGCATGGCAGAGCAGCCGGAATCGAGCAGACACGCGCACGAGACAATCCCCCCGTGGATGTGGCGTTTTGCAGTCCGCGGGCCACGCTGCCGCATAGACGAAGATCGAATCAACCCACCAAAGTGGGGATTGACTTTTGTCGCTGGGAGCGCTCCCAATCGAACGGGCTGGACTCCGCCTCTGGTCACACGTAAACTAGCGCCATGCCCAGCCGCATGGAGAAGGCACCGACACCTTTCGGCCGCCCGCCGCGATATGTTGCGACGTGGCCGAACAGCGCACGGTGACCGTGCCCGTCGTCGTCGAGCGCGACGAGGACGGCGTGTGGTGCGCCCACGCCCAGCTGCGCCCCGGCGTCGGTGCGCACGGCGAGGGCGCGACCGAGGAAGAGGCTCTGGATGACCTCCGCGAGGCGCTGCTGGGCCTCATCGAGGAATTCGGGGCGCCGTAAACCACGTACGGGATCCCGGAAAGGCGGGACCGGTGTCCGTGGAAACCGGGACGGCGGGCGGGACAACGTGAACGAGCGCCGGGCAAACCTGCCCCGCACGTTCGAAGGAGTCCCACCCATGAGTGAAGCTGCCGTGACCTCCGCCCCGGCGGTAGTGCCGGTTGCCACGGCCGGGCGCGGCTGGACGGTCGCCGGCGTGCTCGCCGGCGTCGTCGGGTTCGCCGCGCTCGTTCTGGAGTCGAGCCTCGCGGTCTTCAGCCAGGAAAGCGTCTACGCCGACGCCTCCAAGATGTACACCGAGTCGTACGACAACCGGTTCGTCATCGCCGCCGTGCTGCCGATGCTGGTGTTCAGCGGGCTGACGGCCGTGGTCTTCGGGGCCGGCCTGCGTCGCTGGCTGGCCGCCCAGTCGCCGGCCGGCTCGCTGCTGCCGGACCTCGCCGGCTGGGGCACTGTGCTCGTGGCCGCGCTGACCCTGGCCGGCTCGGGCCCGGTCACCGAGGTGTTCTTCCAGGTGATCCACGAGTACAACCCGGCCGATCCGGACATCGCGATGAGCCTGCAGCGGCTCATGGACACCCTGCCCTGGGTGTGGACCGGCCTGCTGCTGACCACCATCTCGGTCACCTGGGCGGCGCTGCGGCACGGGGCCGCCCCGCGCTGGCTCGGCTGGGTCAGTGCCCTGTTCAGCCTGCTCATGATCGCCGTCAACGTGCTGCCGCAGCAGTACCTGACCGGCTACCTCGGCGCGATCTGGCTGGTCGTGGCCGGGGCGGCGTTCGGCCTGCGCCGCCGACCGTCGTAGTCGTCCCGAGCCGGTCGGCTGACCGGCCACGGGCCGCTGAGCTGGCATCATGTCCCGGTGTCCGGCACTTCGAAGCACCGCACGGCGGCGACCACGGTCGTCGCCGTTGCTTTGTGCACGGCCTTCGCCGCCCTGGTGATGCTGCCGTTCTCGCGCACCGACGAGGCCTGGACCGAGTGGTTCTTCCTCAACGACGTCGTCGTGGCCGTCGTCTACGGGCTGCTCGCCGGCCTGCTGATCGCCCGCGGCGCACTTCTCGTGGGCGCGCTGGCCGCGCTGGCGGCGATCGGTGACGGCCTCGCCGCGATCGGGCAGCGCTATCCGCTGCTCGAGGTCGCGGGCGGCCCGCCGTTCGCCGAGCAGCTCACCGACGTTGTCGGCACCGCCTGGGTGCCCGGCACGCTTGCCCTGATCACCGTGGTGCCGTGGCTGGTCCGCGACGAGCCACTCCCCCGGCACGCCCGGGCCGCGGTGGCCGCCGGCGCCGCGGTCAGCGCCGCCATCACGCTGATGCGGGTCATCCGGCCGGTCAATGGCCTCATCCGGGTCGGCTCACCCGAGTGGGACGCGTTCGTCGAGAACACTCTGCCCGTACAGATGACGGTGGTGGTGTTTCTCGGTCTTGCCGCGACCGGCGATGCGGTCCGGCGATGGCGGCGGCTGCCCGAGGATCGCCGCCGCGGGCTCGGCTGGCTCGCGATCGGCTCGGCGTTGATGGCCCTGTCGTTCGTCCCGCTGGCCGTGCCGCTGCCCGTTTCGGCGCCCCTCGCGTACGCGTCGGTGACGCCGGTGTTGCACCTCGCCGCGCAGGCCTTCTTCCCGGCCGCGACGCTCGCGGTCGTGCTCCGGCAGCGGCTCTGGGGGATCGACGTCGCGGTCAGCCGCACGCTGGTCTGGTCGCTGCTCACGGCGGGATCGGTGGCCGCGTACGTGGTGATCGCGCAGGCGGTCGTGCATTTCGTGCCCCTGCCCGGCGGCGCGGCCGGCGCCATCGCCGCCGGAACCCTCGCGGTCGCGGTGTTCCCGGCCCGCACGTGGCTCCAGGATCGGGTCGATCATCTCGTACGCGGGCCGGCCGCGCGCCGGGGCGCCGCGGCGGAGCAGGTCGCCCGCCGCATCGGCACCGACGCCGCCGGCCCGGTGACCGGCGCGCTCGAAGCGGTCCGCGACGCCCTCCGTCTGCACTCGGCCGAGCTGCGCGTCGGCGATCAGACGCTCGCCACCGCGGGCACCCCGGGCGGCCCGCCGCTGGAGGTGGCGTTGAGCCTGGGAGACGGCCCGGTCGGCGTCCTGGCGGTGACCGGCGCTCCCGGCGAGCGCCTCGACGCCCGCACCTCCCGCGAGCTGGCCGCGCTGGCCGGCCCGATCGCCGCCGTGGCCCGCCTGGCCGTGCTCACCTCCGAACTGGACGCGGCCCGCCGCCGCACCACCGCGGCGCGCGTCGAGGAGCGCCGGCTGCTCCGCCGGGAGCTGCACGACCGCCTCGGCCCCACCCTGGTCGGCGTAGCGCTCACCGTCCAGGGCGCCCGCAACCTGCTGGCCGCCGACCGCCCTGAAGAAGCCGACGACCTGCTGGACCTGCTCCGCGCCGACCTCGACCGCAGCGCCGAGGACGTGCGGACGCTCTCCCGCGCGCTGCTCCCGCCGTCGCTCGAGCAGCACGGCCTCGGCACCGCGCTGGCCGAGCTGTCCACCCGGCTCGGCGACCGGGAGCTGGCCGTCGCCGCCGACATCGAGGGCGACGCCGATGACTTGCCGCCGGAGCTGGCCGCCGGCCTCTACGGCATCGCGGCGGAGGCGCTGGTGAACGCCCGCCGGCACGCGCGGGCCGAGAACTGCGCCGTGCGCCTCACGGTGACCGGCGAGTCGGTCCGCCTGGAGATCGCCGACGACGGCCAGGGCCTCGGCGACGCCGAGAGCGACATCGAGCCGGGCGTCGGCCTGCGCTCGATGCGGGAACGCGCCGCCGAGCTGGGCGGCACGGTGCAGGTGGCCGAGGCCGTCCCGCACGGCACGCTCGTGCAGGTGGTGGTGCCCCGATGAGCATCCGCGTCGTGATCGTCGACGACCATCCGATGTTCCGGATGGGCGTGCGCGCGCTGCTGTACTCGCTCGACGACATCGAACTGGTCGGTGAGGCCGCCGACCTGCCGTCGGCGCTCGAAGTCGTGCCCGCCACCAACCCCGACGTGGTGCTGATGGACCTGAACCTCGGCAACGGTTCGGGGGTGGAGGCAACGGCTGCTCTCGTACGGGATGATCCGCACCGCCGGATCCTGGTGCTCACCATGCTCGACGACGACGATTCGGTCTTCGCCGCGATGCGGGCCGGCGCCCGCGGCTATCTGTTGAAGGGCGCCTCACCGGCCGAGCTGGAGCGAGCCGTGCGCGCCATCGCCAACGGCGACACCCTCCTCTCGGCCGCGGTCGCGCACCGGGCGCTGGGCTTCCTGACCGGCGCCCGCACGGCCGGTTCGCCGTTCCCCGAGCTGACCCAGCGCGAGCTGGACGTGCTCGACCTGGTCGCGCGCGGGCTGGACAACCTCGCGGTGGCCCGGCGGCTTTCGCTGAGCGACAAGACAGTCCGCAACTACCTGTCGGCGATTCTGGCCAAGCTGCGCGTGGCCGACCGGGCGCAGGCCATCGTACGGGCGCGGGAGGCCGGCCTCGGCGGCGCGAAATAGCCGTTAGACGCTCATGCCGCCGTCCACGACCAGCGTCGTGCCGGTCATGAACGAGCTCTCCGGGCCGGCCAGGAACAGCACCGCCGCCGCTATCTCCTCCGGCGTCGCGTGCCGCCGCAGCGGGATCATCTCGTTGAAGACCTCGGCCGCCCGGTCGGCGGGCGCACCCGTGGCGGCCACTTCGATCGCGTGCTGGAAGTCGTTGTCGATCGGTCCCGGGTGAATGGTATTGACGCGAATCGATCGGTGGGCCACCTCTTTCGCCAGCGTCCGCATCAATCCCACCAGCGCGTGCTTGGCCGTCGCATAGGCGCTGATGCCCGCGTCCGACGTCAATCCCACCACGCTGGAATTGATGATGATGCGGCCGCCGTCGGGCATGGCCGCCAGGCTGTACTTGCAGGTCAGGAACGAGCCACGCACGTGCACGGCCATCACCCGGTCGAATTCGTCGTCCGGATAGGACGCCACCGGCGCGATCACGCCGGCGATGCCGGCATTCGAGAAGATCACATCCAGGCGGCCCCACCGGCTCACCGCCTCGCTCACGGCCGCTTTCACCGACGCGGGATCCGTGACATCCGTACGCGTAAAAAGCGCCACCTCATCGCCCAGCTCGCGGCGTGCGGCCGCCAGGCCGTCGGATGAGATGCCCGCCAGCGCCACGCGGCAGCCCTCATGGATGAAAGCCCGCGCGGTCGCCATGCCGACGCTGCCCTCGCCGCCGGTGATCAGAGCCACCTGGTCGTCCAACCGTCCCACGACGGCCATCTTCGATTCCGGCGGGTCAGGAGTCTTGCTCACCAGCGCACAGCGCTTGACTGAGCGCGCGGAAATCGCGGGGACTCGCGCCGTACGCGGCCCGGAACAACCGGCTGAAGTGGGCGGCGTCCGGCAGGCCCCAGCGGGCGCCGATCGCGCTGACCGGGCGGGCCGTGGCCATCAGGTCGTGCCGGCAGGCCTCGAGACGGCGGCGGCGGATCCACGCGGACACCGTGGCGCCCTCGGCCTGGAAGAGCTTGTGCAGGTATCGCGTGGAGATGTGCTGCGCGGCGGCGACCTGGTCGGGGGTCAGCCAGGCGTCTCCGAGGTGGCGGTCGATATACGTGACCGCGCCGGTGAACAGCGCCCGGTGCACGGCGCCGGGGTCGGCGGGACGGGTGTCGAGGTGGCCGGCCAGCGCGGTGGTGAGCAGGTCGAGAACGTTGGTGCCGAGGCGCTGGTTGTCGCGCACGTCGACGTCGTCGAGCACGTCGGCGGCGCGGGCCAGGAAGGAGCTGATCAGCCCGCCGAGGCCGGCCGTGCCGGAGAACCTGGTAGCGGTGATCTTGCCGACGTCGCCGGCGGAGAGGCCGAGGAGGGCACGCGGGAAGATGAGGACGAGCAGCTCGCAGGGGTCGTCGAAAGAGAACGTGTACGGCCTTGTCGTGTCGTAGACGGCGAAGTCGCCGGGGCGCAGGACCGCGTCGCGGCCGTCCTGGACGAGCACGCTGCCGCCGGCGCGCTGGAGGCCGAGCTTGAAGTAGTCGCCCTGCTCGGCGGAGATCAGCCGGCTGGTGCGCCGCACCTGGTGACTGTCGGCGTCGACCTGGTAGAGCCGCAGCGGGCCCAGGCTCGCCCCCCGCAGCTCGCCGCGGAAGGCGCCGCTGCCGGTGCGGGACGCGTCGAGCGGCACGAACGCCTCGGAGACCGCGTGCCGCCAGTAGTCGAAGCGCTCGGCCGGGGGCAGCTCCTCCGTGCTCACCACATCGATCATGATCAACCTCCGCGGGTGGCCTCCAGCTTCCTGCGGCATGCGCGCACGGTCAAGCAATGTGCGTCGGCATTCAAGACCTTGCTTGTCTGCCGCGAGTAGACCTCTGACCATGGGTAGGACAATGAGCCGGCGTACCCTCCTCGGCGCGGCGGGCCTGGCGGCCGCAGGCCTGGCCGGCGCGTGCAGCAAGGGCCTCCAGAACACGCCGTCGAGCGGCGGCAAAACCATAAAAATTGGATATGTCCTGCCAAAAACGGGTCCCTTGGCGGTCTTCGGCGAGTCCAACGACTACGTGTTGGGGGTCATCCGAAATGCGGTCAAGGGCGGAATTACGGTCGGAAGTACAAAATATACGATCGAGATCGTCGACAAGGACACCCAGTCGAGCAGCGCCCGGGCGGCCCAGGTGGCGGGCGAGCTGATCAACCAGGACCAGGTCGACATCGTGCTGGCGACCTCCACGCCGGACACCACCAACCCGGTCAGCGACCAGTGCGAGGCCGCCAAGGTCCCGTGCATCGCCACCATCTGCCCGTGGGAGATCTGGTACTACCCGCGCGGCGGCAAGGACTTCGAGTACACGTACCTGTACTTCATCGGCACCCAGGCCGAGGCGCAGGTCTTCTCGAAACTCTGGCAGCGCGTCCCCGGCGCCCCGCACACGGTCGGCGCGATGTGGCCCAACGACGTCGACGGCGACAGCTACCGCAAGTACTTCACGCCGGTCGTGAAGGACCTCGGCTGGAAGCTCGTCGACCCCGGCGCCTACCAGGACGGCACCCAGGACTTCACCCCGATGATCTCGGCCTTCAAGAGCGGCGGCGTCGACATTTTGCAGGCCGCGCCGATCCCGCCCGACTTCATCACGTTCTGGAAGCAGGCCGGGCAGAACCGCTTCGTCCCCAAGCTGGCGACGGTCGCGAAGGCGCTGCTGTTCCCCAGCGTGGTCGAGGCGCTCGGCCCGCTCGGCAACAACCTCGTGGCGCCGGCCTGGTGGCACCGCGACTACCCGTACAAGTCCTCGCTGGACGGCACCTCGGCCGCCGCCTTCGCCGACGGTTACCAGCAGCAGAGCGGCAAGCAGTGGACCCAGCCGATGGGCATGGACCACGCGGTGTTCGAGATCGCGGTGGCCGCGCTGAAGGCCTCCGGCAACCCCAAGGACAAGGCGGCGGTGGCGCACGCGATCGGGCAGCTCAAGGGCGAGGCGATCACCGGGAGGTACGACTTCACCAGCGGCCCGGTGAAGAACGTCGCGCTCGCGCCCGACCTCGTCGGCCAATGGCGGCTCAACTCCGGCAACAAATTCGACCTCGTCGTCGTCGACAACAGCGCGGCCCCGGACATCCCCATCCAGGGCGACCTGCAGTTCCTCCGATGACCGCCGCGCTCGCGGTGCACGGCGTCGGCACGCGGTTCGGGGCGCTGACCGTGCTCGACGACGTGTCCTTCGAGGTGGCCGAGGGCGAGGCGGTGGGCGTGGTCGGGCCGAACGGCGCCGGCAAGACCACGCTGCTCGACATCGTGGCCGGCGCGCAGCGCCGGGACCGCGGGCGGGTGCTGCTCGGCGGCGTCGAGGTGACCGGAATGCCGACGGCCCGCCGCTGCCGGCTCGGCCTCGCCCGGACGTTTCAGGTGCCGCGGCCCCTCGGCGACCTCACGGTCTTCGAGACCGCGTTGCTCGGTGCCGTGCGCGGCGGCGGCAAGCGCGGGAAGGCCGCCGAGCGGGAGGCGATCCGGGCGCTCGAGCTCGCCGGCCTCCTCGACGAGGGCGACCTGCGCTCGGCCGGGCTGCGACTGTTGTCGCGCAAGCGCCTCGAGCTCGCCCGGGCGCTCGCCGCCTCGCCGCGCGTCCTGCTGCTCGACGAGATCGCGGGCGGGCTCACCGACGCGGAAACGGGCGCCTTGGTGACCACGATCCGCTCGCTTTCGGCGGGCGGCGTCGCGATCGTCTGGGTGGAACACGTGATTCGGGCATTGACGCAGGTCGCTACCCGACTGGTGTGTCTCGCCGACGGCCGGGTGCTGGCGTCGGGACGGCCCGCCGAAGTCCTCGACGATCCCGCGGTGCGCCGGGCGTACTTCGGCCGGGGCGTCCTATGAGCCTGTTGGAGGTCACCTCCCTCGACGTGCTCTACGGCGATTTTCAGGCCCTTTTCGACGTCTCCCTGTCGCTGCCGGAGAATTCGTCGCTCGCCCTCGTCGGCGCCAACGGCGCGGGCAAGACCACACTGTTGCGCACGATTGCCGGGGCCATGACGCCGGCTCGCGGCCGAGTCGTGTTCGATGGCGCCGATCTCAAGAATTCCCCACCCCACCATCGCGTACGGGAAGGGATTGCGCTCGTTCCTGAGGGGCGGCGGCTCTTTCCCTCGCTGACCGCGGAAGAGAACATCCTCGTCGGGGCCGTGCGGGCTCGCCCGTCGGCGTGGCGCCTGCCGCAGATCTACGAAGTCTTCCCGCTCATCGCCCGCTGCCGGAATCGCCGTGCCGCCCTGCTTTCCGGCGGGGAACAGCAGGCGGTGGCGATCGCGCGGGCGCTCGCATCCGGGCCGCGCCTGCTGTTGCTCGACGAGATCTCGCTCGGGCTCGCGCCGGCCATTGTCGACGGTCTCTACGACACGCTGGCATCGCTGCGAGAAGCCGGAACCGCGATGATTCTGGTCGAGCAGGATCTGGATCGGGCGCTCGCCGCCTGCCCCTCGGTGGTGTGTCTCTTGGAAGGCCGGGTGGTGCTCTCCGCGCCGTCCGAGGGAATCGCCCGCGACGATGTGGTCGCCGCCTATTTCGGGACCGCCTCGTGAACGCGGCCATCCAGGGCATCCTGCTCGGCGGCGAATACGCGCTGATCGCCTGCGGGTTGTCGCTCACCTTCGGCGTCATGCGGCTGGTCAACCTCGCGCACGGTGACCTGGCCGTGTGCGGCGCCTACCTGGCGTTGGTGCTGTCGTCGGCACTCGGCGTGCCGGTGTGGTGGACGCTGCCGCTGCTGTTACCGCTCGCGTTCGGGGCCGGGGTGCTGCTGCAGCTGTCCGTGCTCGGCCGGGCGCTGCGCGGGGGCGACCTGGCGCCCGTACTCGTGACCTTCGGTCTTTCCGTGGTCATCGAGAACCTGCTGCTCGTCGGGGCCGGGGCGAACACGCGCTCGCTCGACGGCGGCAGCCTGGCGCTGGCGAGCGTGGAGCTGCCCGGCGGGATCGTGGTGTCGTGGCTGCGGGTGACGGGGCTCGTCGTCGCGCTGGTCGTGCTCGGGGTGCTGCAGGTGCTGTTGTCGTACACGTCCTGGGGTCGCAGCGTGCGAGCGACCTCCGACGACCTCGACACCGCGCGCCTGGTCGGGGTGCGCGTGCGGCCGGTCTTCGCGTCGGTGGCCGGGGTCGCGGTCGCCACCGCCGCGCTGGCCGGCGTGTTCCTCGGCGTGATCTCGGCGTTCGACCCCAACGCCGGCGGCACGCTGCTGATCTTCGCGTTCGAGGCGGTGGTGATCGGCGGGCTGGGCTCGCTGTGGGGAACGCTGGCCGGCGGGGTCGCGCTCGGGCTCACCCAGCAACTCGTCGGGGAATGGAATTCGCAGTACGCCGTCCTCGCCGTACATCTGCTGTTCCTGCTTGTTCTCGCGGTCCGCCCGCAAGGGCTGTTCCGATGACGCCGGCCATCAGCCGATGGAGCCGGACGGCCACGATCTCGTCCTCGGCGGGCGCGGCCGTGGCGGTCGTTCTCGCGGCCGTGCCCTATTTCGCCGCCCGCGCCGAGACCGCGCTCATCGACCTGTTCCTGTTCATCGCGCTCGCCAATCTGTGGAACCTGCTCGCCGGCTTCGCCGGCCTCACCTCCTTCGGGCAGCAGGCCTATCTCGGCGTCGGCGCTTACGCCCTTTACCTGTACGCCTCGGCCGGCGTGAATCCGGCCTTCGGCGTGGTGCTGGCCGCCCTCACCGCCGCCGTCGTCTCCCTGCCCGTTTCCCTGCTTGTGCTGCGGCTGACGGCCGGCTACTTCGCGGTCGCGACGTGGGTGGTGGCCGAGGTTCTCCGCCTGCTCGCCACCGTTTCGCCGCGCGTCGGCGGCAACACCGGGGTGAGCCTTCCCGGGGCCGGCGAGTATCCGCTCGTGCTATGGCAGGCCCTCACTTATTGGTGGGCATTGGGTTTGATGCTGGCGTGCGTGGCCGGGATCGCGCTGCTGATGCGCAGCCGGTTCGGCCTCGACGCGCGGGCGGTCCATTTCGAGCCGGTCGCCGCGGCCGCCGCCGGCGTCGCGGTGGGCCGGGTGCGCCGCGTCGCCTATTTCCTTTCCGCCCTCGGCACCGGCGCGGTCGGGGCGGTGCTCTTCTGCCATTCGCTGTACGTGCAGCCGGCCTCGGTCTTCGGCCCGCAGTACAGCGTCTACATGCTCTTCATGGTGCTGATCGGCGGGCTCGGAACGCTCGAGGGGCCGTTGCTGGGGGCGCTGCTGTTCTTCGGGCTGCAGCAGTTCCTGGCCGGCTACGGCCCTTGGTATCTGGTCGTTCTCGGCGCGGTGGCGATGCTGGTGACGCTGTTCGCCCCGCGCGGATTGTGGGGCGCGATCTCCGGGCGGTGGGACGTGTCGCTGCTGCCGATCGGGTATCGCTATCGCCGCTCGTGAGCCGTCAGGGACAGGGTGTTGCCATCGGGGTCGCGGAACCAGGCGATCCGCGCGCCTCCCGGTGCGGTCCAGGCGCCCCGGGCGTCCTGACCCATGTCGGGGAAGCGGACGAACTCGACGCCCCGGGCGGTGAGGGCGTCGATCGCGGCGTCCAGGTCGTCGACCTCCCAGCCGAGGACCGTGAACGGCTGGGGACGCAGCTCCGGACCCACGTTGGTGATGCGGATGGCGCCCGTGGGCGACTGGGCCACCACGGCGAAGCCATCGGCGGAGGCGATCGGAAGCCCGAGCGCCTTCTCGTAGAACTCGCGGGACCGGCCGAGGTCGGTCGACGGCACGAAGGCGACAACGCGCGCGGTAGCCAGCATGCCCTCCACGCTGCCGTGTCCACCGAGTGGTTGACAACCGCCTTCGGCAACTCGGTCGGCCCCAGCCGGCCCTCTCCACGGCCAGCCACCCGGACTCCCCCCGGCCACCCGCGAGTCAGCGGTGTTCCAGGGCGACGGCCGGGAGGCGGCGGGACAGCGGCGCCGGCAACCACCAGGCGCGACGGCCGAAGAGCTGCATCACGGCCGGCACGATCAGGCAGCGGATGACCACCGCGTCGAGCAGGACCGCGGCCGCCAGGCCCAGGCCGAACTGCCGCAGCATCCGGTCCGGGCTCAGCAGGAACGCCCCGAAGACCACCACCATGATGGCGGCCGCCGCGGTCACGACCCGGCCCGTCGTGGCCATCCCCTCGGTGATCGCCGCCGCGGGGTCCGGCCGGGAATGCCAGGACTCGTGCATGCGGGCCAGCAGGAAGACCTCGTAGTCCATCGACAGGCCGAAGACGATCGCAAAAATCATGACCGGGACGTACGCCTCGACCGGCCCCGGCTGCTCCCCCAGCAGCCCTTGCTGGAACACCACGGTGATCACGCCGAGCGCCGCGCCGACGCTGAGCAGATTGAGGACGGCGGCCTTGAGCGGGATCAGCAGCGAGCGGAAGACCAGCAGCAACAGCAGCGCGGACAGTCCGACCACGACCCCGATGAACGCGGGCAACCTCGCCGCGACCGCGTCGGCGAAGTCGACCACCGCCGCGGTGCTTCCGCCGACCAGGAAAGTCGCGCCGCCCACACCTGGCAGGACGTCCTCGCGAAGACGGGTGACGAGCTCGGTCGTCTCGGCCGACTGCGGACCCGTGGCCGGGATGACGACGAGCGTTCCGGGCCCGCCCGGGAAGGCGGCCGCCACACCGGGCGTAGCCGACAGGGCCTGCTGCGCGGTGGTAGCCGCCGAATCGGGCCCCTCGACCACGACGATCAGCGGCCCGTTGTATCCCGGCCCGAACCCCTCACTGATCAGGTCGTAGGCCTTCCGGCTGGTGGACGACGGCGGATCGGTGCTCGCATCGGCGAAGCCAAGCCGCAGATCCAGCAGCGGCGCACACAGCACCAGCAACGCGACCACCGGAAGCACCGCCGCCAGCACCGGGCGCCGCTGCACCGCGATGGACCAGCGCCGCCAGCGATCGCCTTCCGCCCGTTGGCGACGGCCAGCCGACGGCCGCGCGACCCCTTCAGCGTCGCCTTCGCGCCGGGCGTCGGGCTGCACTGCCCCTCCCTCCACGGCCAGGGCGGAGTATCGCCGCTCGAACCGCTTCCCGAACACCGCGAGCAGGGCCGGCAGCAGGGTCAACGCCGCGAGCATGGTGACCAGGACCGTGAGCGCCACCGCTACCGCGACCCCCTGCAGCGACCCGAGACCGAGCACGACCAACCCGAGCAGGGCGACGATCACCGTGCAGCCGGCGAAGAAGACCGTACGGCCGGCCGTGTCGAGCGCCCTCGCCACGGCTCGATCGCGATCCACGCCGGCGACCAGCTCGGAGCGGTATCGGGAGAACACCAGCAAGGCGTAGTCGATCCCGACGCCCAGACCGACCAGGATCATCAGTGGGGTGGTGAAGTCGGCGACGGTGGCCACGTGCGAGGCGAGCACCACCAGGCCGATCGCCGAGCCCACCGCGAACACGGCGATGATGATGGGCAGGCTCGCCGCGAGCAGGGAGCCGAACAGGAACACCAGGATGACCAGGGCCGCGAGCAACCCGATCCCCTCGGAGGCGCCGCCGCTCGACTCCTCGGCGCCGCGCACCGGATCGCCGCCCAGCTCGACCTGCAGGCCGTTGCCGCCGAACGACTGGGCGGTGTCGATGATCCGGCGCACGTCGGGGGCCGGCACATCCTGCGCTTGCGCGTCGAGCGCGACGGAGGCGTACCCGATGATCTTGTCTTGGGAAATGACAGGCTCGCCGACGCCGGCGACGTGGGGCAGGGTGCGGACCTGCGTGAGCATCGGGTCGAGGGTGGTGGGGCTCAGCGGGGTGGACGATTTGACGACGATCTGGAGGGTCGCGCCGGCGGACGCGGGATGATCGCTCTCCAGGGCCTCGAGGGCCTGCTGCGACTCGGTGCGGGGCAGCGAGAAGTCGTTGTGATATCGGGCCCCGACGACCTGCGCGGCGGCGCTCACCGCGACGAGGACGAGCACCCAGGCGGCGAGCGCCCACCATCGGCGGCGGATGGCCCAGCTTGCGATCCGTGCGAACATGCCCGGAAAGCTAGGGAGGCGGAACGCCCCGCCGTAAGCCTCCTCAGGTGGGCTTCGGGCGTCCCACCACGGTGGTACAACCACTCATACCGTGGTCTGATTCGCTCCCCGCCGATCCGCACTAACCTGGCCGCATGCCGAAGCAAAGGTGGCTTACCGACGGCGTGATCGTCACGCTGGCGCTGGGGTTGACCCTGGCGATCCTGACCGCCCGTGGCTTCGGCACGCCGGGCCCGACGGCGCGCAGCCTCGACACGCAAGGCTTCGTTCTGGCCCTTCTCACTGCCGCGCCTCTAGCTCTGCGGAGGCGAAAACCCGAGATTGCGTACGGGTTGAGCGCCGTCGCCAGCCTCCTCCTGCTCCACCTGAACTACCCCTTGGACGCTCCCGTGGCCACGGCCGTCGCGGCTTATGCGCTGGCCCAGGCTTACACCGGAGCCGCGCCTTTCCCCCGGGCCGCAGCGCTGCTCGCGGTGAACGCGTTCGTGCCCGCGGTCGCGGTGGCCTACTGGTCGATCGGCGTCCTGCCACGCTCGATCGCCACCGAGCTGCTGGCCTGGGCGGCAGTCTTCGCCGGCTTGTGGATCGCCGGCGACCGCAGCCGCTTGCGCGCATTGCGCCTGGCCGACGCCGAGGCCAATGCCCTGCGCGTGCGGGCCGAGGCCGAGAAGCGCGCCCAGCGTCTCCAGGCCGAGTCCGAGGAGCGCGCCCAGCGCCTCCAGGCCGAGTCCGAGGAGCGCGCCCAGCGCCTCCAGGCCGAGTCCGAGGAGCGCGCCCAGCGCCTCCAGGCCGAGTCCGAGGAGCGTGCCCGCCGCGCCCGGGCGGAGGCGGCCGAGCAGGCGCGCCGGGCGCTGGCCGAGGCCGAGGAGACGGCGCGTCGCGCCCTTGCCGACGCCGAGCGCGACCGCCGGCTGGCCGCCGCCGACGAGCGCACCCGCATCGCCCGCGAGCTGCACGACTCGGCCGGCCACGCGATCAACGTGATCCTGGTGCAGGCCGGCGCGGCCCGGCTGCTGCACGACCGCGACCCCGATCGCGCCAAACAGGCGCTCGGCACGATCGAGTCGGTCGCCCGCGACACGGTCACCGACATCGACCGCCTGGTGCGGGCCTTACGCGACGACCGCGAGGACGTCCCGGCCGACCCGGGCGCACTCGACGAGCTGATCGATCGCCATCGCGCGAGCGGCCTCACCATCGCCGCCGACCTGCCCGAGCGACAGACGCCGCTGCCGCGCAGCGTGGCCTGGGCGGCCTACCGCATCTTGCAAGAGGCCCTCACCAACGCGGCCCGCCACGGCGCGGGCAGCGCCGAGGTCGCCGTCCGCTTCGCCCGCCAACGCGTCGAAATCGACGTGACCAACCCAACCGTGCCCCACCCAGACCCCGCCGACAGCCGCACGGCGATCGGCCCGCCGGCCGCCGACAACCACAACGCAACCACCGCATGCGTCGCCGACAGCCACAACCCCACTCCCGCGCCCACCGCCGACAACCACAACGCCACCGCCGCACGCACCGCCGACAACCACAACGCCACCGCCGCACCCACCGCCGACAACCACAACGCCACCGCCGCACCCACCGCCGACAACCACAACGCCACCGCCGCACGCACCGCCGACAACCACAACGCCACCGCCGCACGCACCGCCGACAGCCGCAACGCCGGCGCGCTGGCCGTCGCGGGCCGTCCTGCCGGCAGCCGCGCTGTCGCTCTCCGCGCCGCCGGCGGGCGCACCTCGGCCGGTCGCGCCGCTGTTGGCCACGCCGTGGACGGACGCGTTGGGCTGGGCATCGTCGGCATGCGGGAGCGGGCCACCCTGCTCGGCGGCACGCTGACCGCGGAGCCGGCGGCCGGTTGCTTCCGCCTCTCAGCCGTCCTTCCGCACGCATGAGCGAGACGTGGGCATGGCCGAGGCGCGGGCACGAGCGGGGCCGCGCATGAGCGGGGCGCGAACATGAGGGGGCGTGAGCGGTGCGCGGGGCGTGAGCGGGGCGCGGGGCGCGGGCGTGACCGGTGCGCGGGCGTGAGCGGTGCGCGGGGCGCGGGCGTGAGCGGTGCGCGGGGCGCGGGCGTGAGCGGTGCGCGGGGCGCAAGCGGGGCGCGGACATGAGCGAGGCGCGGACATGAGTGAGGCGCTGCGGATCGTTGTTGTGGATGACGATCACCTCATGCGGGCCGGGCTCTGTGCGGTGCTGTCCACCGACGACAGCATTCAGATCGTGGGTGAGGCCGCCGATGGGAGCGCGGCTGTTGAGGTGGCTGGGCGGCTTCGGCCCGATGTGGTGCTCATGGACATTCGGATGCCGGTGCTCGACGGCATCGAGGCCACCCGGCGGATTGTTGCCTCGGCGCCTCGGGTGCGGATTCTGATTCTTACTACCTTCGAGGACGACGACTATGTGCTGGGGGCGCTTCGGGGTGGGGCGGCCGGGTTCGTGCTCAAGCGGATTCAGCCTGAGCAGTTGATCGCGGCGATCCATACAGTGGCGGCGGGCGATCAGTTGCTGGCGCCTGAGGTCACGCGCGCTGTCGTCGAGCAGGTCACCCGGTTTGCGCGGCCGGATCCGGGTGCGGCCCGGCGGCTGGCTCGGCTTACGCCGCGGGAGAGGGATGTGCTCACGCTGATCGCGCGCGGGCGCTCCAACGGTGAGATCTCCGAGGAACTGGTCGTCGAGGAGTCGACGGTCAAGACCCACGTCAAACGGATCCTCGCGAAACTCGAGCTTCGCGACCGCATCCACGCCGTCATCCTCGGCTACGAGACCGGCCTCGTCCGCCCGGGCAGGATTGGTTCTTGTGACTAGCTTCTTGTTGACGTGGAACCCGGACTCTGCGCGGTGGTCGGACGGTGAGTTCGACGCGGCGGCCGAGCGGTCGGCTGCGGGACATGCGCTGTTGAGTCGTTGGGGCGTTGGCATCCGGAAGCGGGGCATCTCGGTGGGTGACACCGCCTACCTGGTGCGGCAGCGTCACGAGCGCGGGATCGTCGCCAGCGGCCGGTTCGAGAGCGAGATCTACGAGGACGAGCGCTGGGACGGGTCCGGCCGGATCACCACCTTCGCCGACGTCCGGTTCGATGTGGTTCTGCCCCTTGCCGACCGGCTGCCTGTCGCGCTGCTGAAACACCGTCTCTCCGCGGTCGCCTGGGACCATCTGCAAGGCTCCGGCGTCATGATGCCTGAGGCAAGCGAGGCCGCACTCGCGGACCTCTGGCGGGCGCACGCGGCGTAAACGAAAGACCTCAGCGGCGCAGGGTGAGGATCAGGTCGACTACCAAGGCCGTCCAACCCGTCTGGTGCCACGCTCCCAGGCCGGCGCCGTTGTCGCCGTGGAAGTACTCGGGGAAGACGATCAGGTCCTTCCAGTCGGGGTGCTTCTGGAGGATCTCGTTGGCGCCGTAGATCGGGCGGTGGCCGTCGGCATTGGGAACGAACAGGGAGATCAGGCGCTGGGACAGGTCGTCGGCGATCGCGGCCAAGGGGATCTTTCGCTGGGAGCCGGTCGGATACTCGGCGATCAGGTCGTCGCCGAAGAAGTCCGCGTACTCGCGTAGCGCCTCGATCAGCAAGTAGTTGACCGGCATCCAGACCGGGCCGCGCCAGTTCGAGTTGCCGCCGAACAGGCCGCTTGTGCTCTCGGCCGGCTCGTAGCCGACCGTGAAATCGGAGCCGCCCAGCGAAACCGTGAACGGCTTCTCCAGGTGGGATCGGGAGAGCGTTCTGATCCCGTACGCGGAAAGGAACTCCTCGGGATCAAGCATCCGCGCGAGAATGCGCAGCAGCTGATCCTGACCCACCATCGACAGGAGGCGTTGCTGGCGGCCCTCGGCCGACAGCCGCCGGGCGCTGATCACATCGGCGTATTCGCCCTGCGTGTGGCGCAGCCACCGCAAGCGGGCGCTGAGCTCGGGCAAACGGTTGAGGGTCGCGGCCGTCAAGCGGGTGGTGGCCGCGAGCGGGAGCAGGCCGACGATCGAGCGCGCCTTCAGCGGCAGCTTGTGCCCGTCCGGCAACCGCAGCTGGTCGTAGAAGAAGCAATCCTCCTCATCCCAGAGGCCCTGGCGGTAGGCGGCCTCCGCGATGTAGGCGAAGTGCTCGAAGAACTTCGTCGCCATGTCCTCGTAGGTGCGGTCGTGCAGCGCCAGCCGGATCGCGATGTCCAGCAGGTTCAGCGCGTACATCGCCATCCAGCCGGTGCCGTCCGACTGTTCCAGCACCCCGGCGACCGGCAGCGCGGCCGAACGGTCGAACGGCCCGACGTTGTCCAGGCCCAGGAAGCCGCCCTCGAAGACGTTGTTGCCGCCGACGTCCTTGCGGTTGACCCACCAGGTGAAGTTGAGCAGCAGCTTGTGCATCACCCGGGCGAGGAAGTCGAAGTCCCGCCCGCCGTCGATCTCGAAGACGCGCAGCGCCGCCCAGGCGTGGACAGGCGGGTTCACGTCGCCGAACGCCCACTCGTACGCGGGGATCTGGCCGTTGGGGTGCATGTACCACTCGCGGAGCAGCAGGATCAGCTGCTGCTTGGCGAAGGCGGGGTCGACCCGGGAGATCGACACACAGTGGAAGGCGAGGTCCCACGCCGCGTACCAGGGGTACTCCCAGGCGTCCGGCATCGAGATGACGTCGAAGCTGTTCATGTGCCACCAGGCGTTGTTGCGCCCGTAGCGGCGGCCCGGCGGGGGCGGCGAGGAGCCGGGGTCGCCGGTCAGCCACTGCTTCACGTCGAAGTGGTAGAACTGCTTGCCCCACATCAGCCCGGCGATGCCCTGCCGGGCCACCGCGGCCTCCTCGGGCGTGGCGGCGGCGGGAATGATCTCCGCGAAGTAGGCGTCGGCCTCGGAGGACCGGGAGCCCATCACCGACTCCCAGCCGGCGCCGAGGTCGAGCGCGCCCGGCTCGTGATCATCCGCCGCGAGGCGCAGCCGCAACGTTCGCGATTCACCCGGCGCCAGCGTGAGTAGGTAGTGCAGCGCGCCCTTGGTGCCGACACCGGCCGGGTTCACCGTGGGCAGCCCGGCGATCAGGTGGTCGTTGATGCCGTCCTTGGGATACATGCTCGTGCCGGGCAGCCCCCAGAGGCGCTGGGAGTTGGTCTCGTTGTCGCAGACCAGAGCGGACGGCGACAGCTCGCCCTCCAGCACGATATGTCCGACCGTACGGTGCAGGCCGGACAGGCGGCCCGGGCGGCCGACCAGCGCCGGCTTGGGGCGGTTGGGCAGACCCCACGACCAGGTATTGCGGAACCAGAGCGTCGGCAGCACGTGCAGGGACGCCGGGGACGGGCCGCGATTGGACACTGTGATCGCGATGCACATGTCGTGAGGGGACGCCTTGGCGTAGTCGACGGTGACGGCCCAGTACCGGTCCTCGTCGAAGGCGCCGGTGTCGATCAGCTCATACTCGGACTCCTCCCGGGAGCGCTGCCCGTTGACGTGCACCAGCTCGTCGTACGGGAAAGCCTTTTGGGGGTAGTGGTAACGCCACCGCATCCACGAATGCGTGGGCGTGGAGTCCTGATACCACCAGTACTCCTTGGCGTCCTCGCCGTGGTTGCCGCCGTCCCCGCCGAGCCCGAACATCCGCTCCTTGAGGATCGGGTCCTCGCCGTTCCACAGGGCCAGCGCGAAGCAGAACGTCTGACGCTCGTCGCAGATGCCGCCCATGCCGTCGTCGTTCCACCGGTACGCTCGGGACCGCGCGTGATCGTGGGGGAAGTAGTCCCACGCCGTGCCGTGCTCGCTGTAGTCCTCACGGACCGTGCCCCACGCGCGCTCGGCCAGGTAGGGACCCCACGCGCGCCACGGCTCTTCGCCGGAGTCAGCCTGCGCCAGGCGTAAGCGCTCCGCCACGCGGCGTTCCACCCCCACAACTAGATCAAATGAACTCAACCGAGCACACTAATGATTCTGCCCGACGACTGGAGGTCATCTCGTGGCTACGGTCCGCCGCCTGGCCTTCGGCCCGCAGGTCTGCGGCAGTGTCGACGAGGGTTCCGCGCGCGAGTGGCTGGTCGCCGACGGCTGCGGCGGCTATGCGATGGGGACGGTGAACGGCCTGCGCACCCGCCGCTACCACGGTTTGTTGATAGTGGCCGGGGAAAAGACGCGCCGCCTCGCCCTCGCCGCCCTCGACCCGATCGTCACGCTGCCGTCGGGCGCCTCGGTCCGCCTCGCCACGCACGAGTGGGCGGACGGGACGATCGCCCCACACGGGCACGAACTTCTCGCCGGCTTCGAGCTGGTCGACGGCCTGCCGCGCTGGCGGTGGCGGATCGGCGACGTGGTGATCGAGCGCGAGCTCGCCATGGCGCACGGCCGTCCCTCGGTCGCCGTGGTGCACCGGCTGCTCACCGGCGGCCCGATCAGCCTCTCCCTGGACGCGCTGGTCACCTGGCGTGACATCCACGGCGAGCGCACCGCGAGCGGACCGGTCCCCGAGGTCGCCGCCGACGAGAGCGGGTGCGTGGTCGAGGGGGCGTACCGCTTGCGCGGCCCGGACTTCCGCCAGGTGGGTGCGTGGTGGCGCGGGGTGCGGCACCGCACGGAGGCGGCGCGCGGCCTGCAACCACAAGAGGATCTCTGGTACGCCGGAAGCTTCCACTCCGAGTTGCGGCAGCCCGGTGCCGTCGCGGAGGTGTCGGCGTGGGCTTCTTTGCTCGACGACCCTCCGCCGGCGGCCTCGGAGGTCGTGGGCGCGGCCCGGCTGCGCAACCGTGCGGTGGTCGCCGCCGCGCAGCCCGCCGACGACGCGCAAGCCACCCTCGCTCTGGCCGCGGACGCTTTTATCGTACGGACACAGAACGGTCCCGACGTCGTGGCGGGCTACCCGTGGTTCGGGGCGTGGTCGCGCGACACCATGCTCAGCTACGAGGGCCTGTTCCTCACCACCAACCGGTCCGCCGAGGGCAGGGAGCTGCTGACCTCGTACGCGTCGACGTTGTCCGAAGGCATGCTGGCGAACACCGCCGACACCGGGAGCGTCGAGTACAACACCGCCGACGGCACGCTCTGGTTCCTGCACGCGGTGGGCCGGCACGTCGCGATGACCGGTGATTTCGAGCTGGCCGCCGAGCTGCTGCCGCCCCTGCTCGGCGTGATCGACCACCACCTCAAGGGCACCCGGTACGGCATCGCCGCCGACCCGCTCGACGGCCTGCTCCGCCAGGGCGCCCCCGGCGAGGCGCTGACCTGGATGGACGCCCGCGTCGACGGGGTGCCGGTCACCCCGCGCATGGGCAAGCCGGTCGAGATCAACGCGCTCTGGGTCAACGGCCTGGCCACCGTGATCAAGCTGGCCTGGCAGGCGCGCACCGGCGCCGGCGCGGCCGTCCGCGCACACCCCGAGGCGCTGGCCAGTTTCGCCCGGCGTTTCCCGGCGCCCACCGGCTGGCTCTACGACGTCGTGGACGGTCCCGGCGGCAACGACGCCACGCTGCGCCCCAACCAGCTGCTGGCGTGGTCGCTGCCGTATGCGCCGCTGCGCCCCGAGCCGGCCACGCTGCAGGCGATCGGCTCGGCGCTGATGACCCCGCTGGGTTTGCGCAGCCTCGCCCCCAGCGAAGCCGGTTACCACGGCGTCCACCGAGGTGGGCAGGTAGCGCGCGACACCGCCTATCACACCGGCACGGTCTGGCCGTGGCTCATCGGGCCATTCGTCGCCTCCTGGCGCCGGCTGGGCGTCAGCGCCGACCAGACCATCTCCGACGCCGACGACCACCTCGGCGAGTACGGCCTGGGCTCGGTGTCGGAGACGGCCGACGGGGACGCCCCGCACGAGGCGACGGGGTGCCCGTTCCAGGCTTGGTCGGTCGCCGAGACTCTGCGAGCTCGCCGCCTCTAAGCGGGTGGTGCGGCCGTTCCGTCGCGCGGGACGGCGACGGCGCTGGGTGTCGTCCCGGTCGAGCGGGACGTGGTCGGACTCGACGTGGGCGTCGTCGTCCTCGTCGCGGACGGCGAGACCGAGCGCGACCGTGTCGGCCTTGTCGTAGCCGAGGTGGTGCGCCGCCTCGTGGTGGTCTCGGCGGTGGGCTCGGTCGCCGGCAAGGTCGCCGGCGACGTCGGCAGCGCGGTCGGCGACAGCTCGATCGCGGCGCTGTTGCTGCCCGGCGGCCGCAGCGCGTAGAGGGTCCCGCTCGCGCCGACCGCGAACAGTCCCGCGCCGTCGCCACTGGCCGCGACCTCGAAGCGATCGCCGGTCACGTTCTGCCAAAGCAGGCTGCCGGTGCGGGCGTCCAGCCCCACGAGCCGCCCGTCCGGGTAGGCCACGTCGACCTCGCCGCCGCGCACCACCGGGATGCCGGCCGCGCCGCCCTGCTCCGGCCGATAACGCCAGCGCACGTCCGATGTCCGGGCGTCCCACGCGCTGATCGACCCGTCCGCGCCGGCCGTGAGGACCATCCCGTCGCCGCCCGCGATCCGCGAGACCGAGACCTGGTCGGCGATCCCGTCCAGCTCCGCGCCGTCCTTGAGCTCCACACAGCGGACGGTGCCGTTGGCGATCGCCACGCACACCGCGTCACCGGCGACGACCGGACCGTCGGTGACCTTCCCGGCCTCGGCCCGCCAGAGCACGGCGCCCTGGTCGCTCACGCCGTTGAGCTTGCCGTCGCCGGAGGCGACGACGACGATGCCGTCGCTCACGACCGGCGAGGTGCCGATCTTTCCCTCGGACCAGGCACGCCAGCGTCGGTGTTTCTCCCCGATCTCGTACGCGTAGAGCACCCCGTCCCCGTCGCCCGCGTAGACCCGTTCCTCGTCCACGGCCGGCCGAGCCGCCACGTCGTGCCCGGTGTCCCGATGCCAGAGCTCGCTCCCGTAGGTGGCGTCGACCGCGATGATCCGCCCCGCGCCGGTGACCGCGTAGGCGACGCCGTTCACGATCCGGGCGTCCGCCCGAGCCCCCGGCCCCAGCTCCATCTCCCAGGACAGCGCGCCGTCGGTCCGCCGGTAGGCCCGCAACGTCCCGTCCTGCCCGCTGACCAGGATCCACTGACCACCCACGGCGGGCGGCTCGACCGCCGGCACGCCGGTGTTCACCCGCCAGAGCACCTGCGCGCCCGGCTGCGCCACCGCCGAAGTCCCGGTCGAGCCTCCGCTCCCGGCCGAGCCCTCACGGCGATCGTCACTCCAGGGCCAGGCCGCCACCGCGCTCACCGCCGTGACGGTCAGCAGCACCGCCGCGAACCCACCGATGATCGGCCACCGATAGGCCCGCCACCGAGACCGCCCACCCTCCCCCGACCCGCTCAGCGACCCGCCGTGCGGCCCGGCGTTCCCCGACCCGCCCGGATGCCCAGCGGCCCTCGACCCGCCCGGATGCCCAGCGGCCCCCGACCCGCCCGGATGCCCAGCGGCCCCCGACGCGCCCGGCGGCCCACCAGCCCTCGGCGGCAGGCCACCCGCCGCGGCCCGCAGCGGCGGCG
Source organism: Actinoplanes sp. CA-142083 (assembly GCF_050942195.1). Lineage (NCBI taxonomy): Bacteria > Bacillati > Actinomycetota > Actinomycetes > Micromonosporales > Micromonosporaceae > Actinoplanes > Actinoplanes sp. CA-142083. The sequence continues at coordinate 2,379,719 of NZ_CP192076.1, read as the reverse complement.
AATAGGTGGCCGGCGAGGCAGGCGGCACCGGCGGCCCGACCTCATCCGGCGGCATCTGGAGACCTGGCGGCCGCACCGACACCGGCAGGCTGGCCACCGGCGCCGGCGGCAACCTCCCAGGCTGATCCGGCGGCACAGACCCAGGCGAGCCAGGACCGGCCGGCGACCCAGGCGTCACCGGTGGCCCGGACACCGGAACACCGGAGCCTTGCGACGCACCACGAGCCGACCCCGAGCCAGCGGGCGGCGGCGAGCCGGAGGCGACCGGTGTGACCGGGAGCTGCCACGATCCGGGCGTGACCGGGACCCGCGGCGAGCCGGGCGTGGCCTGCGCCGCCGGCGAGACGGGCGTGGCCGAGCTGCCGAGAGGCGCGGCCGCGCTGCCCAGGGGAGCGGCCGAGCCAACCGCCGGCGTGGCCGGTGCATCGTCGGGGGCTTTCCGCGGCGGCGGGAGCACGACGAACGACGATGACGCCAATGCCCCCGTGGCCGCCCCGGGACCGCTCAGGCGGGCCGCGCCCAGGGCTATGCCCAGTTCGGGCTGCTCGTCGACCACGACCGGGCGTTCGAAGGCCTTCGACACCATCAGGCCGACCAGCGGGATCCGTGATGAGCCGCCGGCCAACATCACGCAGCGCAGCGACGACGCCTCGACCTTGGCCGAGCGCAGCGCGCGCCGCATGGCCTCGACTGTCTCGTCGAGGGCGGGGGAGATCATCGCCTCGAAGTCGGAGCGGCGGATCCGTACGCGTGTGTGCAGGCGCGGCAGCGCGACCCCGATCTCCGCCTCGGTGTCGAACGACAGGCTCTCCTTGGCCTCCACGCACTCGCGCCGCAGGCGGGCCAGCGCCTCGGTCACCGCCGCGTCCTCGAGGTCGAGCCCGGCCAGCCGGTCGCCCAGCGTGGACCGCACGTGCTCGAGAACGGCCTCGTCGAAGTCGATCCCGCCGAGCTGCTCGACGCCCTGCGGCTCGCCGAGCATCTCGAAGCCGTCGGCGGTCTTGCGCAGCACCGCCGCGTCGAAGGTGCCGCCGCCCAGGTCGTACACGGCGATGATCTCGCCGACCGCGACCCGGGCCGTCCCGGCGTAACGCACCGCCGCGGCTTCCGGTTCGGTGCGCAGCGAGACGGACGGCAGGTCGGCGAGCCGCGCGGCCTCCTCCAGGCGCTCCCGCTTGTACGGTCCCCAGTTCGCCGGGTGGGTGAGCACGATCCGCGCCGGCGGCCCGCCGCGCCCGTCGGTCACCGCCGCCACGACGTGCTTCAGCAGCCGCGCGGTCAGCTCGTGCGCCGCCAGCGGCGTGTCGCCGAGCAGCACCGGCACGGGGTCACCCATCCGGCGCTTGAACTCGCGGGCCAGCCGGGTCGGCGCGGACTCGCCGCGGCGCTGGGCGGCCTCGCCGATCAGCACCTCGCCGTCGTCGCGCAGGAACACCAGCGAGGGAATCTCCGGCCCGCGTCCACCTAGGCGGACAGTCTCCAGTGCGCCGTCCACATTGACCGCGGCGGCGGTGTAGGTCGTCCCGAGATCCACCCCGAGGCCGTACTCCATTCTCCGGATGCTAGGCGGCCGGGGCGAACATGAATATCCCTCAGAGGGCTTCTCGGCGACGTCGCAGATGGTCACGCTCGGGATCGGTGCGCACCAATGCCAGCGCCGCGTCGAAGGCCACCGCGGCCTCGTCGCGGCGGCCCAACCGGGCGAGCAGCTCGGCGCGTACGGCCGGCAGCAGGTGACTGCCGCGCAGCGCCGGATCGAGGCCGTCGAGCAGGGCCAGGCCGGCCTCGGGAGCGCCCGACTCGGCCACCGCCACCGCCCGGTTGAGCCGGATCATCGGCGACGGGTCGCGGCGCTCGAGCTCGGCGTAGAGCAGGGCTATCCGTGGCCAGTCGGTGGGCGGCGGCTTGGCGTGCTCGGCGGCGATCAGCGCCTGCAAGTGGTACTCCCCCGGCATCGGGACCGCCTCGAGCAGCCCGAGCAGCGACTGCCCGCGGGCGATCTCGTCGTGCCGCCAGCGGGACCGGTCCTGGTCGGGCAGCAGCACCAGAGCGCCCTCGGTGTCGACCCGGGCATCGCGCCGGGCGTGCTGGAGCAGCATCAGCGCGAGCAGCGACAGCGTGCGCGGCTCGCCCGGCAGCAGCTCGCCGACGAGGTAGCCGAGCCGGATCGCCTCCCCGGCCAGCCGCGGCCGGATCAGCTCGGGACCGGCGGTGGCACGGTAGCCCTCGGTGAAGATGAGGTAGATCGCCTTGAGCACCACATCGAGGCGTTCCGGGAGATCCTCGGCCGACGGCTCGCGCAGCGGGATGCCGGCCACCGCCATCTTGGCCTTGGCCCGGGTCAGTCGCGCGGACATGGTCGGCTCGGACACCAGGAACAGGCGCGCGATCTCGGCCGTGCTCAGCCCGGCCACGAACCGCAGCATCAGCGCCGCCCGCGCGTCCGCCCGCAGCGCCGGATGACAGCAGGCGAAGAGCAGCCGGAGTCGCTCATCCGGAATATCGGGCTTGTCCGAAATGTCGGAGCGAGGCGGGTCAACGACGAGGAGCGGCAAGCGCCGCGCATCCGCCGACTCCCGCCGAAGGCGATCGAGCGCCCGCCGATAAGCGGTGGTCCAGAGCCAGGCGCCCGGCGAAGAGGGCACGCCCTCGGCGGGCCAGACCCGGGCCGCCGCGACGAAGGCGTCCTGCAGGCTGTCCTCGGCCACGTCGAAGCGCCGCAGCCGGGTGACGAGCAGGGCGAGCAGGCGCGACCACTCCTCGCGGTACGCCTGCTCGACCGCTTCCCGCATGCTCAGCTGTCCGTCGGCGGGTGCATGACGATCGGGCGGACCTCGACGATCGGCTCGGGCAGCTGCCGGGCGAGCTCGAGCGCCTCGTCCAGGTCGGCCGCCTCGATCACGTAGTAGCCGCCGATCTGCTCGGCGGTCTCCGCGTACGGCCCGTCGGTCACGCGCACCCGGTCGCCGTTGCGGATGGTCGTCGCCGTGGACGCCAGGGCCAGCTCCTCCCCGCCGACCAGCGCGCCCCGCTCGCGCAGCATGGCCATGAACCGGGCGTGCCGCTCGTGGTTGGCCTGCTGCTCCTGCTCGTCGCGGGACGCCCAGACCTTCTCGTCGCCGTAGATCAGCAGTAGGTACTGCATCGTGGTGCTCCCTCCCGGGCGCCGCCCTGCGCGGCGCCGGCGACAACATGACGCCGTCAGCCCATCAGAATCGACAACCGGCGGAAGAGAATTTCAGGTCAGCCAGCCGGGGCGGATCAAACCGGCCTCGTACGCGTAGACGACCAGCTGGGCGCGGTCGCGGGCGCCCAGCTTGATCATCGTGCGGCTCACGTGGGTTTTCGCCGTGGCCGGGCTGATCACCAGGCGGGCGGCGATCTCGTCGTTGGACAGGCCCTCGGCGACCAGCACCAGGACTTCCCGCTCGCGCTCGGTGAGCTGGTCGAGCTGCGCCGGCGGGGCGACCTGGCGGCTGTGCGCGGCCTTGCCGGCGAACTCGCCGATCACCCGCCGGGTCACGCTCGGCGACAGCAGGGCGTCACCGGCCGCCACGGCCCGGATCCCGCGCAGCAGCTCGACCGGCTCGGTGTCCTTGACCAGGAACCCGGACGCGCCGGTGCGCAGCGCCTCGAAGACGTACTCGTCGAGCTCGAACGTCGTCAGGATGACCACCCGCGTCTCGGCCAGCGAGGGATCGGCCGCTATCCGCTTGGTGGCCTCGAGCCCGTCCACGCCCGGCATGCGGATGTCCATGAGCACGACGTCGGGATGCGTCTGCTGGGCCTGCTTGACCGCCTCGAGCCCGTCGGACGCCTCGGCGACGACCTGGATGTCGGGCTCCGCGTTGAGCAGCGCCCGGAACCCGGCCCGCACCAGCGCCTGGTCGTCCGCCAGCAATACCGAGATCATCCGGCTCTCTCCCCCTGGAGGTCGAAATCATGCTCACCGTCGGGCGTCGGGAGCAGCACCGACACCAGGAACCCGCCCTCGACCGGTCCCGCCTCGACGCTGCCGCCGAGGCTCTGCGCCCGCTCGCGCATCCCGCCGATGCCGGTGCCCTCGGCCGAGGGCGCGTCGGAATCCACGAAGGCCCCCTCGTTGCGGATCGCGAGGTGCAGCGCTGTGGGCAGGTAGTCCACCGCCACCGACGCCGTCGCGCCCGACCCGGCGTGCTTGCGCACGTTGGTGAGCGCCTCCTGGACGATCCGGTACGCCGCGCGATCGACCTCGGGCGGCAGCGCGCGCTCGGCGCCGGTCACCTTGGTCGTGATCGGCAGGCCGGCGTCGGCGGTCAGCTCGTCGAGGCGACTCAGGCCGAGCGAGGGCTGCCGGGGCGCGGCCTCCCCCTCGGCGCGCATCACGTCGAGCACCGCGCGCACCTCGCGCAGCGCCTCGGCGCTGGCCGTCTTGATCGCGGTGAGCGCCTCGCGGGCCTGCTCGGGGCGGCTGTCCATCAGGTGCAGCCCGACACCGGCCTGCACGTTGATCAGCGAGAGGTGATGGCCGAGCACGTCGTGCAGCTCGCGGGCCATCCGGAGGCGCTCCTCGGAGGCCTGCCGGCGCTCCTGCTCCTCCTTGGCCCGGGCCCGCTCGGCCCGCACCTTCATCATCTCGGCCATGTGCTCGCCGCGGACCTTCGCCGCCCCGCCCAGGAAGATCAGCACCGCCATCCCGACCGCGAGCAGCACCAGCGACCGCAGGTCGGCGTGGGCGCCGGCGGGCAGCCCGAGCCGGTCGGCAAACACCCAAAGAGTCAGGAAGTAAGCGACATATCCGACGCAAGCCGCAGCGACAGCGGATCGGGTGCGCCCGAGACGCGCGATGTTGAACAGCGCGATCCCCGGCGCGACCGCGATGGTCCACCGCGGCGCGGAGAAGGTGGCGAATCCCAGGGAGGCGGCCGCCGCAAGAGCAAACGACAACAGCGGGAACCGCCACCGGCCCAGCAGAGCCACCGGCCCCACCAGCAACAGCGCGTAGACCCAGAAGGTCATCGGGCGGTAGATGGCCCCCTCGGAGAAGGCGTTGTTGGCCCCCACGACCTGGAAGAACCCGGCGATCACCGCGGCGCCGACCCCGACGCGCCGCTGCCGCCGGTAGTCGGCCGCCGTGAACCGGCCGGTGCGGCGATCCTGCCGCCACGGCGGTCCCCACGGGCGCTCGTCTTCCATGCGGCCGAACCTACGGCACCCGGCCACCCCGCCGCATCGGAGCACGGTCGTACGACCCCGGGCGTACGCGCTGTGCGCAAGGCGTACGAGAAAGGGGTTTAAACCACCGAAAAGCCGCAGCCGAGGATGCGACCGCGAGCCGACGCCCGCCGGGCGGCGAAAGCCGATTCTGGTATCACGACGCCCCACGAGGAGGAGCACGTGAACGAGTACACGACCAGCGGCCCGGCCCGGATGCGCACCTCCGACCAGGAACGCGAGCGGATCGCCGAGATCCTGCGCGCGGCGATGGCCGAGGGCCGCCTCACGCTCGAGGAAGGCGAGGAACGTCTCGCCGCCGCGTACGCATCGAAATTCCGCGACGAGCTCGGCCCGCTGACGGCCGATCTCCCCGACGGTGGCCGGCGTGCCCTCGCCGAGACGCCGCAGGCGCGTCTCGCGACACGCCGACACCTTCAGCGCCACGCCGGTTTCGTCGTCGTGGTCGCGCTGTTCCTGACCGGCCTGTGGGCGCTCTCGGGCGCGCACTTCTTCTGGCCGGCCATCCCGCTGCTGTTCCTGGTCATGGGCCTGGCGCGGCACGCGCGCTGGCGCCGCTACGCCGATCACTACTCGCCGCATTACCACCACGTGGCGCCCTGGAATCGGTGAACCACGACACTCCCTAGTGGACGTGTCGGTTGTTGATCACCCTCCCCCGCTCTGCCAGAGTGACCGGGTTTGCGCGGGGAGGGTGGTCAATACCGATGATGGGACCGTCGCACGCTCTTTCGGGAGCGGCAGCCTGGCTGGCCGGAAGCTGGGCGCTGGACACCTTCGCCGGCTACAGCCAGTCACCACTGGCGGTGGCCGTCGGCGCCACGGTCTGCGCGGGCGGCGCGCTCCTGCCCGATCTCGATCTCTCCGGCAAGGTCACCCGCAACCAGGGCGGCGCCACCGTGGCCCGCACGTTCGGGGTCTTCTCGCTGTTCGTGGCCGAGGTGATCGAGAAGTTCTCGCTCGGCATCTACACCGCGACGCGCCTGAGCAGGGACCCGCGCCGCAACAACGGCCACCGCACCTTCACCCACACCCTGCCGTTCGCCGCGCTGGTCGGCTGGGGCACGACCGCGCTGGCCACGCATTACGGCAAGTGGGCGGTCGTCGGCATCATCTTCTTCATGGCCGGCCTGGCCCTGCGCGGCCTGTTCGACGAGTGGGCCGAGCGCGCCGGCTGGGTGATCGTCACGCTCTGCTCGGCCGCGATCGCGTTGTTCACCGCCGCCAGGCTGCCCGGCGACCGCGGTTATCCGATGCTCGGCTTCGCGGTCGGCGTGGGCTGTTTCGTGCATCTGCTGGGCGACATCATCACGTCCGCCGGGGTGCCGATCCTCTGGCCGATACCGACGGGCCGGCGCATGTGGCGCATGGTCGGCGTGCCGAACGGCATCGCGGTCCGGGTGGGCGGCAAGACCGAGACGATCGTGTTGCGCACGGCCTTCACCGTGGTGGCGCTGCTGGCCATAGCCGCGATGTTCGCCCCCGGGCTGCTGCATCGCTTCGAATTGGACGCCTGGGCACGCGAGAGATAAAAGCAGCGTCACCACCGCGGTCGCCGGCCCGAGCTCCCGCACCCGGCGGGCGCCCTCCACCGGGTCCGCCCCGCCGCGCCGCCGCGATCGCCTGGTTGAGGCTCTTGCCGCCGGCCGTGGCCACGAGCGGTTCCGCGAAGACCACGCCGCCCGGCCGCGGCCGGCCCGGGATCCGCACGGTGAGGTCGATGGTGGCCCGCCCCACGAACACCGCGTCGATCACCTGATGCGTCCGCCAGGGCCCGAAGGCACCCGCCTTGTCGCCGAGCACGACCTGCCCCTTCGGCGCATCGGCCGGCGGCGTCGGCAGCAGGCGGGTCAGGTTGGCCGCCTCGGCGTCGGCGATCGCGGCGGCCGGCCTCGCCGTTCGCTTTTCCGTGGGCGAGGCGCCGCCGTTCAGGCGTCGCGTTGGACGAGGCGCCGCCGTCGTGCGACCCGATGGGCGCGGCGTCACCGTTCAGGCGTCACGGTGGGCGAGGCGCACAAGCTCAGGCGTACCGGTGGGCGAGGCGCACAAGTTCAGACGTCGCGGCGGGCGAAGACCGCGAAGGACGACGCGAGGACCACGGCGGCGAAGCCCGTCAGCACCGCGAGGCCCGGCCACGGCCCCAGCACCGACGGATCCCGCACGGTGGTGAGCACGCGGAGGCCGGCCATCGAGGGCCACCACTTGGCGATCCAGCGGGCGATGCCCTCGGGGAAGGCCGCCGAGAAGATCGGGACGGTCAGCATCACCACGATGACGACGGTGAGAGCGCCCGCGGTCGAGCGGATCATCGCGCCGACTGCCAGGCCGAACAGGGCGGTCACGGCCAGGTAGAGCCCGGCGCCGAGCAGGGCCCGCGGCACGCCGCTGTCGGTGAGCGACGCCGACGGCGCGCCCTGGCCGTCGATGACCACCTGGCCGACCACGAACGCGGCGAGCCCGCCCACCCAGCCGATGAGCAGCGCGACTGCGGTGACCGTGGCCGCCTTGGCCGCGAGCAGCCGCCCTCGCACCGGCACCGCGGCCAGGCTCGATCGGATGCTGTCGCTCGCGAACTCGCTGGTCACCACCAGAACGCCGAGCACCCCGACGGCGATCTGCGCGAGCAGGACGCCGGAGAGACTGGCCGCGGTCGGGTCGAGGCCGCTGCCCTTGGTCATGAACGCACGCGCCTGGCCGAGGCTGAACAGCGCGCCGATCCCGGCCATCAGCGCCACCACGACGACCGAGGCCCAGAGCACCGACCGCAACGATCGGAACTTCACCCATTCCGCACGCACGACGCTCATCGCGCACCCCCGGTGAACTCGACGCTCTCCGAGGTCATCGCCATGAAGACCGCTTCGAGCGAGGTCCGGCGCGGCGAGCGCTCGGTGAGGATGGTCCCGGTGGTCAGGGCGAGCTTGCCGACGGCGTACGCGTCAATGCCCGTCACCAGCAGAACGCCCTGCACCTGCTCGACCACCGACGCCCCGGCCCCGCGCAGCGTCTCGGCGAAGCCGGCGCTCGTGGAACGCACGAGCACCTCCGACGACTGGCCGGCCAGGAAGTCGGACAGCGAGGTGTCCGCGATCAGTTTGCCCTTGCCGATCACGACGAGGTGGTCGGCGGTCAGTTCCATCTCGCTCATCAAGTGGCTGGAGACGACGACGGTGCGGCCCTCGGCGGCGAGGTCCCGCATGAGGGTGCGCGCCCAGGCGATGCCGCTCGGGTCGAGGCCGTTGACCGGCTCGTCGAAGAGGAGGATCGGTGGATCGCCGAGCAGGGCGCCCGCGATGCCGAGCCGCTGGCTCATGCCGAGCGAATAGGTGCCGGCCGCCTTGTGCGCCACCGCGTCCAAACCGACCAGGCCGAGGACCTCGTCGACGCGTTTGCGGGGCAGGTTGTTGCTGATCGCGAGGGCGAGCAGGTGGTTGCGGCCGGAGCGGGCCGGATGCACGGCCCGCGCGTCGAGGAGGGCGCCGACCTCGCGCATGGGGACGGGCAGCTCGCGGTAGGAGCGGCCGGCCACGTGGGCGGTGCCGGCGGTGGGGCGTTGCAGGCCGAGCGTCATCAGCATCGTGGTGGTCTTGCCGGCGCCGTTGGGGCCGAGGAAGCCGGTCACCCGCCCGGGGTGGAACGTGCAGGTGAGGTCGTCGACCGCGGTGGTGTCGCGGTAGCGCTTGGTGAGTCCGCGCAGTTCAATCATGGTGCGCAGCGTGGCGCGGCGGTCTGGGCGCGGGGTCGGAGGTTCTGGGAGTCCTCCATGAGCGGCAGACAGATGCGAAATGTCGCCCCGGCCTCGCTTGCTTCCACCTCGACCCGGCCATGGTGTGCCTCCACCAGCGAGCGCACGATTGCCAGCCCGAGCCCCGCCCCTCCCCCACTCCGGGACTTTCGGGAACGTGACTCGTCGCCTCGATGGAAGCGGTCGAAGAGGCGCGGTAACTGGCCGGCAGGAATGCCGGGGCCGCTGTCGGCGATCTCGAGGACGGCTTCGTCGCTGACCCGGCCCACGCCGATGCGTACCGGGGAGGTTGGCGGCGTGTGGGCGTGGACGTTGCCGACCAGATTGACCACCACCTGACGGAGGCGGGCTTCGTCCGCGCACACCGGCGCGGGCGCTCCCGGCCCCGCGCCGTGGGGGCCGGTGATGCGCACGGGCCGGGAAGGGTCGAGAGCCCGAAGATCCGCGAGGGCGTCCGCGGCAAGCGTACGCAAATCTGTTGGTTGGAGGTCCAGAGCCGGGACCTGTTCGTCGAGGCTCGCCAGCAGCAGAAGATCTTCCACCAGCGCCGCAAGGCGCCCCGCCTCGGTGTCGATGCGCCGGAGCGTGCGGTCCACATCGGCCGGACCGCCGCCCATCAGGTGCAGTTCGGTGGAGCCCTTGATGCCGAAGAGCGGGGTGCGCAGCTCGTGGCTGACATCCGCGACGAACCGGGCACGGGCCGCGAAGGCCCGCTCGAGCTGGGCCAGCATGCCGTTGAGCGAGGTGGTGAGACGGGCTATCTCGGTGCCCGGCTTCTCTTCGGGGATCCGGTGGGTGAGGTCGCCGGCCGCGATCGCCGTCGCGGTCTGCTCGATGGTCCTCAGTGGACGCAGCCCGGCCCGCACGAGCAGCCATCCGGCGATGCCCAGCACCGGGATCAGGCCCGCTCCGGCGGCCGCACAGACCAGCTCGATGCGGACAACGGTGCTGTTCACGCCGTCGAGCGAGCCCGCCACCGCAACCGTACCGCCGGTCGGCCGCGCTGCCACGACCACCCGCCACCCGTCCGCGGTGAAGGCTTCACCGGTCCGTTTAGGGGACAAATCGGGCGGGCCTGGTGCGCCCGATGTCCGCACCGCGGCGATGACCTGGCCGTCCGCCGCGAAGTAGGTGATGGCGAGGTTGCTGACTAGGTCGAGCCCGCCCGGCTGCCGCGTGCCGCCCGGCCCCAGCATCGCCGGGTCGATGCGGGACATGAGCTGCGCCAACGGCTCCAGCTGCCGGTCGACCCGGGCCAGCAACTGCTGCCGCAGCACGCCCAGCACGATCGCGTCGCTCGCCACGATCCCGGTCACCAGCAGCGCCGCCGTGATCAGCAGCAGCCGCCCCCGCAGCGAGCGCGGCATCATCGGCGTGGCGCCCGCAGCACGTAGCCCACGCCGTGCACCGTGTGGATCAGCTTGGGGCCGGCGGTGTCGACCTTGCGCCGCAGATAGCTGACGTACGTGTCGACGATGCTGGTGTCACCCGCGAAGTCGTAGCGCCACACCTCGTCGAGGATCTGCGGCTTCGCAACGGTGTGCCCCGCGTGCCCCATCAGGCAGTGCAGCAGCCGGAACTCGGTCGGCGACAGCCGCACCTCCCGCCCGGCCCGGGTGACCGCCCGATCCAGCGGGTCGAGCACCAGGTCGGCCACCGTGATCCGCCCGTCGCTCCCGCCCGCCCGGCGCAGCACCGCGTGGATCCGCGCGATCAGCTCCGGCAGGTGGAACGGCTTGGTCACGTAGTCGTCGCCGCCCAGCGTCAGCCCGTTGACCTTGTCCTCCGGCGCGTCCCGGGCGCTGAGGAACATCACCGGCACCGGTCGCAGCCGCCGCACCACCTCGAACCCGTCCATGCCCGGCAGCATCACGTCGAGCAGCACCAGATCGGGCGGCGCCGCCCGCGCCGCGGCGAGCGCCTCGTCGCCATCGGCCGCCGCGGTGACCTCGAACCCGGCAAACCGCAGGGCGTCGGCGAGCAGCCCGCGCACCGTGTCCTCGTCGTCGACCACCAGCAGCCGGGCCATGCCCCCAAGCTAGCCACGGCGGCCCTGTGACGGCCCTGAGAATCTTCCCAGGCCGCCTGGGAGCTCTCTACAACGGCATCGGGTCGACATCGCAGTTGGCCCGCTGGCCGGCCAGCGCCGCCGCGATCGCCGGATGGTCCTTCCCGAGCACCCGCCGGTAGGCAGCGATCACCGGCCCCGGTTCCTCCCGCCGGTCGAACGCGAGGTTGAGCGCCACCGCCAGGGTCGACGGATGGTCGCCGCCCAGCACCTCCCGCGACTTGCGGAACGTATCGCCGTCCATCTGCTTCGCGGTCTCGAGGTCGCCGCGCGCCGCCAGGTCGCTGGCGAGGTTGGTGGCGCAGGTCAGGGTGAGCACGTGCCGCGGCCCGAGCCGTTCGAGCAGGCCCTGGTAGGCGGCGGCGTCGTGCTCGTACGCCGCCTCGACCTGCCCGAGCAGCCGCAGCACGATCCCGAGGTTGGTGCGGGCGTAGAGCGTGTACGGGTGATCGGGCCCGAGGGTCCGGTGGTAGTCCTGCCAGGTCCGCTCGGCCAGCTCCCGCGACTCGGCGACCTGGTCGTTCTCCCGCAGGTCGACGGCGTAGTTGAGCGAGCAGGCGATGGCTTCCGGGTTCAGCTCGCCGAACCGGCGCCGAAGCTCGTTCATGGTGTCCAGCGACAGTTTGCGGGCTTGCGTGTGATGACCGGACCGGCGCCGGGAGACGGCGAGGTTGCGGGCCGCCATCAGCGTCTGCGGGTGATCGACGCCGAGGATCTTCTGGATCCGCTCGTACAGCTTCTCCTGGAGCCGGTTCGCCTCGATGTAGTCGCCCCGTTCGCGCAGGTCGAGCGTGAGCCCGTTCTGGCTGAGCAGCGTGAGGTAGTGATCGGCGCCGAGCACCTCCACCCGCCGTCGCACGGTGTCCATGTCACGCTCCAGCGCGCCCGTGAAATCGCCGTTGAGCCGGAGTGAGACGCCCAGGCTGTGCGCGATGATCAGCGTGGTCGGCTCGTTCGGGCCGAGGACGTTGTCCGCGATCTGGTACGCCTCTTCCTGCAGTGCCAGCGCGCCCGCGAAGTCCCCCGCGGCCTGCAGATCGGCGGCCACCAGGTGCATCGCGTCGAGCGTCTCCACGTCCTCCGGCCCGTTGGCGACGCGCAGCCGAGCCAGGCAGTCCGCGTTGTAGCGTGCCGCCTCCTCGAACCGGCCGAGCTGCCGCAACACGAACCCGAGCCAGCGGGCCGCCTTGAGCAGCTGCGGGTCGTCCCGGCCGAGCATGTCGGTCCACCGCTCGACGACCTGGGTGGCCAGCTCGCGGCAGCTGTTCTGGTCGCCCCAGTAGAAGTAGAACCCGATCACGTCGAGGACCAGCTGGCGCGCCCAATCGTCCTCGCAGCCGACCATGTCGGAGGAGAGGACGTGCGGCAGCAGCGCGTGGAAGCGCGGCCATTGCTCGGTGGCGCTCGGGTTGCCCGGATTGCCGCCGGCCAGCAGCAGGTGTGCGGCGTGCTCCATCGTCACCCGCTGTTCGGAGGTGAGCTGCTCGAGGACGACGGTGCGGACCAGCCGGTGCAGCTGGACGGTTCGCGGGTTCCCGTGGTTGATCCGGGCGAGGCCGTACCGCGCGATCTCGCGCAACGCCCGGTCGAGCCGGTTGGGGTTGCGCAGCGTCGCGCCCAGCTCGGGTGAGAAGCCGACGTGTGGCGGCCCGACGAACAGCTCCCGCGAGATCGGCTCGGGTGCCATGAACGCGCAGGCCTGCAGCAGCTGCAGTGCCGCCGGATTCGTCGCGCCGAGGTGCTCGAGCGCCACCGCGGAGGCGGCGGCCACGGCGACCTCGTGCTGCGGGTCGTCCACCCGGGCCGCCATGTCCTCTCGCTTCTCGGCGAGCAGGCGCAGGTACTCGTCGACGGGCTCCTGGGTGGCCGCCCGCCACGCGCTCGCCTGCCCGATGGCCAGCGGCAGGTCGTCGAGCACGGCGGCGAGCCGGTCGGCCTCATCGTCGGTCAGATCGGGGTTGCGCTTGCGCAGCAGCGCGATGCTCTCGTCGCGGGCGAAGACCCCGATCTCCAGCGTCTGGGCCAGCCCGGTCCACCGCTCGTTGCGCGAGGTGACCAATACCTTCCCGGTCCCGCCCGTGGGCAGGTAGGGCTGGACGGTCTCCAAGGTCTCCGCGTTGTCGAAGATCAAGAGCCAATTGGCGTACGGGTGTCCCGCCTGCAACGTCTCCTGCACGGCCGCCACGGCGGTCTTCGCGTCCTGGCCGGCCGCCAGCCCGAGGCGCTCGCCCAGCTCGATCAGCGCGCGTAGAATCTGGGCCGGCTGCTCCGACGGGACGAACCACACCACATCGTAGTCGGCCATGTGGCGATATGCGTACTCGGTAGCGATTTGTGACTTTCCGACTCCGCCCATTCCGTGCAGCGCCTGCGGCAGCACCGCCGTGACCCGCTGCCGGCGCAGTTGCCGGTCCAGCATGTCGAGCAGCTCTTCGCGCCCGGTGAAGTCGCCGTTGCGCGGCGGCAGGTTGCCCCAGACCGCCACCTCGCCCTCGGGCTGGAGCAGCGCGTTGATGGCGGTCGGCGCCACGGCGGTCACGTGGCCGCGCGGCTGGACGGAGGCCGGGTGGGACGCGACCGGCATGCTCGGCGCCGGCGCCGTGGCCGGGAATGCCGCGGGCGCCGCCTCACCGAGCCGCGCGATGGCGTTCTCGATGAGGGCGGCACGCGTTGCGTACGGCCCGGACAACGCGCGCAGGATCGCCAGCTCGATCCGGGCGGACACGACCGTCTCGGAGGTGACCACCGGGGCCGGTTGCGCGTCCGGCGCCTCGATCGCGCGGAGCAGGTCGCGGGCTGAGGGGGTCCGCTCGCCGAGGTATTCGGAAACGACCTCCACGACCCGTACGGTGTCCTCGCGCGCCGCGAGCGCCAGCAGTTCCTCTCGCACTCCGGGGCGGAATGCCAGATCGCCCGCGTTGTCGATGAGCAGCGGGCTGGTCACCACCTCGGCCAGGTGGACCGGCAGCGAAGCGGGCAGCAGCGCCCCTTGCACGATGCGCAGCGCGTCCAGCTCCAGTGGCGCCGAGGCGACGTAGGTGGCCAGCTGGAACGCCGGCGCGGAGGCCTCAGCCCGGAACCGGCCGACCAGCTCGCGTGGGCTCGTCCCCACCGGCGCGGACTCGCCGGACGGCCGATGGCTGGGGCCGGGCGCGCGGTCCGGGTCGGCGATGTGCGCCACCGCATCCAGCCAGACCTCGGCCGGCCCCGCCTCGGCCGGGCCACCCAGCAGCGACGCCCACCAGCTCAGCCACCGCGGGCTCAGTTCCAGCAGCGGCACCACCACGGCCGCTTCGTGCAGCGGGTCGTCGAACGGGTTGCTCCACTCGGCCGGCTCGCGGATCTGCAGCTCCGTGTTGGGCGACATCGCGCGGGAGGCGGCCAGCTGCACCATCCGCGGCGCGAGGTAGGAGCGGTACCAGCGCTCCTGCGGGTACGGGTTGACGATCGCCACCGGGACGACGCCGCCCCAAGCCTGGAGCACCCGGTCGGCCGGCGGCTGCGCCCAGAACTCGGCCAGCCCGTCGCTGAGCACCACGACCAGCTCGCCGTCCGGCGGACCCGGCACCTCCGCCGAGCTCCGCAACGGCCCCAGCGGGTACGCGCTGACCCGCTGGAAGACCGTGTCGGCCAGTTCCCGGAACGCCCGTACCGTCGGCGTCCACACCCGCATCGACGGGCTGTCGTCCAGCACCACCGCGAGGGTCGACGCCCGTCGCCGCAGGTTGTGCAACGCCTCGGCCAGCCGCTCCCGATCGGGCAGCGCGGCCACCGGATGTGGATCGATCGGCCGGTTCACGACTCCACCCCCGCATCGGCGAGCACCCGTCGCGGGTCGTCCCAGAGCAACGCGACCCAGTGTCCGAAGTGGCCGGCGTCGTCGCCGGCGTAGGCCTCCACCCGGACCCGCTTGGTGTTCGCGGGCAGCTCGGACGGCTCGCGGGACAGCGACCGGATCCCGTCGGTGCTCTCGCCGGGCCGCGGCAACCGGCGGTCCCAGAGAACGACCGGAACACCGGCCCGGAACGCCGCGAACAGTTCCTGCCGGCCCCACGGTGAGTCGGGCGGCTCGCTGAGCACGACCACCGCGTACCGGTCGTCCGACTGGAGCTCGGCCGCCCAGGCGTTGAACGCCGCGCCGCTACGGGCGGTGGTGCCCCAGAGCACCCGCCCGGAGAACGGCTTGGCGTCGATCTGCAGCCACCTGCTCCCCCAGGCGCGGCGCACCCGCGGCTCATACATCCGGTCCCGGCTGCGCACCACCACCGTGTACGCCAGCGCCAGCGGCTCCGATCGCCCGAAGATCAGCGGCCCGGTGAACCACTGCACCGGCAGGTCGAGCAGCCCGGACGGCATCACGAACTCGATGGCCGCCGGCTCCCGCGAGCCGGTCCACAGCCGCTCGGCCTCGGCGACCAGCTCACGAGCGGCGTACTCGATGTCGGTCACGGCCACATCGGACGGCCCGACCCGGGCGGCACGGGGCCGCCACGGGCCGCCGCCCTCGTGGACGTAACCGCTGATGCGGCAGCTGCCGCGGTCGATCCCGTCGGTCATGATGTCGATCATCAGGACCGGCCCGACCGGCGGTGCGGCCGCCGTGTCGCCCAGCCTTGCCCGCAGCGCCTCACCGACGCCGGTGGCCCCGGCCCGTCGCACGGCCCAGCCGACGATCTCGGCGCCGATCGGATCGTCGCCCAGCGACCGGCCGAGGCGGGCGACGAAGACGAGCGCCGGAGGCACGCCGTCCGCGCCGGCGTTCAGCCCGGTCAGATGCTCGATCGCGGCGGCCGGGGTGGCGAGCACCTCGGGCGACGGCCGCGGCAGCTCCGGCACGGTGTCTTGCCAGACCGCGCGCACGTCCACTGCGGACGGCAGCCGCCGCAGCAGCCCCTCCAGTTCCGTCAGCTCGGGCGGAGTGAGCGCCGGCAACGCCCGCCCCCACAGCCGGATGCCCGGCCCGTCGAGCGCCGGCGTCATCCGCAGCAGGGCTCGCATGTACGCCGCGGCCGCGTTGGACGCGAACCTGTGCCAGGTATCGGTCTTGCCGGCCGCCTCCGCGTAGTCGGCGACCCCACGCACCATGAACCAGGCACGGTCCTCGGCCGACGTGCTGGCCGCTATCCCCGAGCCCTCCATCTCGATCGCGAGCATGTCCGGAAACCGCTCGGCCAGGTCGTCCCGCGCCTGTTCGTCCCGCATGAGGACGTCGCCCGAGCCCATCACGCCGTGGTGCACCCGCGGCAGCCCGTTGAGCGACGCGATGCTCGTCCGCTCGGGGTGCGGCACCGGAACGCCGCGCATGTAGAGGACATCGGTCTCGGCCGGCGGCCGGTGCTCCGGGTCGAGCCATCGCGCCCAGGGATAATTGCCGCTCAGTTCCTCGAGCTGTAACTCGCGGGCCGCCCGCAGCAGGCGCTGGGAGATCAGCCCGGCGCTCTGCCGTCCGCGCGGCTCGGACCGGCCGTGTTCCTGCCGCACATGCGTGTAGTCGACGATCCCTTCGGTCGCCACCACGATGTCGCCGAGCCGCACGTGCCGATCGGGTGTCTGCGGTCGCGGCAGCCCACCGGCTATACCCACCATGATGACGATCTGGATGCCGGGGAACGTGCGCAGCATGTTGGCGCAGTAGTACGCGGCGGACCGGGTGTTGTCCCTGGACATCATGAGCACGGCCACCCCATGCGGCCGCGCGGCGTCGGTGCTGGGCAGGGACCCGGTGCGGTAGTGATTCTGGTCCTGCGGGTCGTCGTAGCCGCCGACGTCGTCGAGCAGGCTGACCACGGCGTTCGTCTCACACGCCAGCGCGGTGAGGATGCCGATGGTCACCTCGTCCGGTGCGGCGCCCTGATCGTCGATCTGCCTGGTAGGAGACATCGGCCACGCTCCAGGATCGGTCCTGGCGCAGACCAGCATGGTGCCGAGAATCCGCTGCGCCTGAATCAACACCAGCGTCGACCCGGCTGCCGCGAATACCACAGCCAAGATCGAAACGTCGGGCCAGCGCAGGGCGGGACGATGACCGCGATAAATATATGTATAGCGAATACCCGCAAGGCTTCGCCTTGTCGCGGGCGGCGCGCGGTGCGATGGCGGGCCTCGCCACCAGGCGAAACGGCGATGGACACGCGGGCAGCCAGGGATATCGCACTGCGCGAGCACGCCACCCCGAATTACCACGCCCCGCTCCGTCCGCCGTGATCAAATTGCGGGCGTCGCCGCGCTGCGACGGAAATCAAGTATCGCCTATCCGGCCACCTGGCGTACAGGCCGGAAATACTCCGCCATTCGCATCAGATCAACGAAGAAAATCGCGAGATTCGACCGTCCGCTCGACCCATGCCGCCAGTTCCACAGGGTCGGGCTTCTCGTGCAGCTCGCGGCGCAGCGCCAGGACGATCTCGGGTCGGTCGAGAAGCAGAGATGCGCCCGGTCGGCCTTCGGTTGCTTTCCCGGCCCGCGCCAGCGCCAGGCCGAGGCCGGTCCAGGCGTCGGCCGACTCCGGGTCCCGGCGAAGCTGGTCGGCGAAGCCTTCGAGCGCGCCGAGCCCGTCGCCGCCGAACAGCGCCAGGTCGGCCTCCTCGAGGCGGGCCGCCCATGGCTCGTCCCGGACGTCCACGTAACGGTCGGCGGCGGCCAGGCGCCGCCGGGCCAGGCCCAGCCGGGCGCCCGACCAGCGCCGCATCTCGTGGTCGGGCCGTACCACGGAAGGACCGACCCGCAGGCTCCCGGTCGCCTGGGCGCGCCAGGCATCGGCCAGCGCCATCACGTCGGCGGCGGGCGGCTCGCAATGCCGGATGCGCCAGCCGGCCCGGTGGCCGTCCGCGACGAGGCCGGCGAGCCTGCGTACATCGGCGTCCAGTGGGTCGGCCTCCCAGGTGTCCAATGCGAACATCAAGCGGTCGGTGAAACGCCGCCCCGCCGCGGTCAACGCTCCGTCGGCCCGCGCCACCTCGATCGCCTCGCGGCACTGGGCCCTCGCATACGCGTACTCGAACGCGGTGAGCTTTGCCGGCAGATCGTCCGCGTCGCGCTGGTGCCGCCAGAACTCGGTGATCCCGAAGAACGCGTAGATGCCCTGGAGAAGGCCGCCCGCGGGGCGCGGATCGTCCCGCCACGGCGCGTAGAGGCGTGGGCTGCCCGGGCCGTCCGTGAGCGCGACCAGATGCATGAGACCGCCCAGGCGGATGTGGGCGAACTCGTGCGCGAGCGACACCGCCAGGGTGACCGGGTCGGGCGGCATCGAGCACATGATCGCGCCGAAAGCGTCGCCGCTCGACGCGCTGCGTGTGTCCCAGCCGACGCCGGAGGGCAGCGGCGCCAACGAGGAGACCCCGGCCGCCATCGCCTCGGCGACCGGCCGGTGCCAGTCCACGAGGATCTGCCAGGCATCGACCAGCAAACCGGTCCAGCGGGCCGCGTCGTCGGCGGAGAGCCGGGCCGGCGGAACCGGATCGGCGAGATCACGCATCGGGTCGAGGTCATCCAGCCAGATCGTGAGGCGCGGATCGTCGCCCACGCTCACCGACCGCAGCGGCCACCACCCCGGGGCCTCGTCACCCACGCCGATCCGTACGCCCCCGCGGCGCAGCCAGGTCCGGCCGCCCTCGGTGGCCACCTCGGCCGTGTCCCACGGCGGGCACCCCTCGAAGGTCGCCATCCCGAGCCGGGGAAGCATCACACGGCCGCTACGAAGGGGCACCATCGTGCGGTACGGCAGCTCCGCGGCCGCGGAGGCGGCAATGGCGACCGCGTGCAGCTGACCGAAGTCGACCCAGGCGGGAGCCTCCGAGGTCGCGCCGCCGCCGTGCCGCCGCATCGTGTAGGCCAGCCAGCTGCCGACCTGCGGGTGCATGAGGATCGTGGCCAGGGCATCGGGTGCGACCCGCTCGGCGGCCTCGAGCGCCGACCAGGCGCGCTCCAGGGACGGTAACGGACCGGATGACTTCGAATCCGCCGTTGCCGCGTCTATGAACGCTTTCAGCAGCACCAGTCGCCGGCTCGTCTCCGCGGCCAGCAGCTCCGCGATCACCTCGGGCCCACCGCCGCCGGACGCGATCTGGTCGAAGGTTTCCTCGTGCAACCGGATCCGGCTCGGCCGGGCAGCTTCGGTCACCACAGCGTTCGTGTGCTCCTCGTCGAGCAAAGGTCAGTCGGCGCGTCCGGGCGGTGATGATCCACCTAGGTTGATCCGAGTCCTCTGGACTTGTTGCGTGACCAGGTCGACAACATCCAGCAGCTCAGGGCTCTGATCGGCTCGGAGATCCCTCAGCGAGTAGCCCGTCAGATCGACCATCTCGGCCTCGATGGCCTCTCCCGGCGCTGCGGTCATGCGACTCCCCCCACTAGTCACTTGTAAACTTAACGCACCGCTGGGGGGTCCGCGCGACCGACTCGCCCTCAGTGTCCGTCGAGTCTTAACGCTTCGCCGGAAATTTGGTGATTTAAAACCCACTTAGACAGTTTGCCGCAGAATTATGGCGTCAAATTTGGGGTACCGAATCACCGGTACGGGGGATAGAGCCTCGGCCATTCGGTCGGGCGCTAGCGCCTCGGAACTTGTCATACCCCCGGCGTAGAAAGACTTCATGCTCCTTGCGGTGGTTCCCGATCCCGACGGCCGTGGTGGCCGTCTGGCGGAGCTGCCGGCCGGCGCCCCGCGCCACGTGCCCGATCTCGCCGCCGCCATCGCCGAGCGTGAGTCGTCGGACCAACCCCGGTGGGTCTGGCCCGCCACGGCCGACATCTACCCCGCTCTCCTGCGCGCCGGCGTCCGCGTCGCGCGCTGTCATGACCTCGAGCTGACCGAGGCGCTGCTGCTCGGCCACGAGGGCCGCTGGGGCGCCCCCCGCTCCCTCGCCGCCGCCCGCGCCCGCCTGCACGGCCTTCCCGTCCCCGCCGATCCGCCGCCCCGGCAGCCGGAGCCGCCGGGCTTTGCCCAGGCGGCGCTCTTCGAGACCACTTCCGCTCCGCCGTCCGCCGCCGGCTTCGATGTGGTCGAGGCCATTCGTGATGTGTACGCGGACCAGCTCGCGCGCACCGCCGCCACCGTGCAGCCGGGGCGGTTCCGGCTGCTGATCGCGGCCGAGTCGGCGGGGGCCCTGGTGGGGGCCGAGATGGGGCACGCGGGGCTGCCCTGGCGGGCCGACGTGCACGATCAGCTGCTGCGTGAGCTGCTGGGGGCGCCGCAGCCGGTGGGGCCGCCCCGGCGGCTGGCCGAGCTGACCGCCACCATCAACGAGGCGCTCGGCATGCGCGGCCTGCACCCTGATTCCCCCGCGGAGGTCGTAAGGGCTTTCGCCCGTAACGGCGTGGAGATCCCCAACACCCGTGCCTGGGTGCTCAAACGGGTTGACCATCCGGCCGTGCGGCCCCTTCTGGAATACAAAGAGCTCTACCGCATCTGGACGGCGCACGGCTGGTCCTGGTGTGACTCCTGGGTGCGCGACGGCCGCTTCCGGCCCGAGTACGTCCCGGGCGGCGTCGTCTCGGGGCGCTGGGCGACCCGCGGCGGCGGCGCGCTGCAGGTGCCCAAGGTCGTGCGCCGGGCGGTCATCGCCGATCCGGGCTGGCGCTTCGTGGTGGCCGACGCCGGTCAGCTCGAGCCGCGGGTGCTCGCGGCCGTCTCGGGTGACCGGCGGCTGGCCGCCGCGGCCGCCGAGGGTGACCTCTACGCGGCGCTGGCCACCGACTCGTTCGAGGGTGACCGGGCCAGGGCCAAGGTCGCCCTGCTCGGCGCCATGTACGGGCAGACCGGCGGCGCCGCCATCCCGGCGCTGGCCGTCCTGCGCAAGCACTATCCGGTGGCCTTCGAGTTCGTCGAGGCCGCCGCCCGCACCGGCGAGGCGGGCGGCCTGGTCCGGTCGTGGCTGGGCCGCACCTGCCCGCCGGCCGCCGCCGCGTGGCGGGACGCGGGGCTCGATCCGCCGGAGGAGGCCGGCTCGGCCGAGCTGCCGCAGGGCGGGGCCTCGGGGCGGGCCCGGGGGCGGTTCACCCGCAACTTCGTGGTGCAGGCGACCGCCGCCGAGTGGGCGCTGACGCTGCTGGCGACGCTGCGGACCGCCCTGGAGGGCAGTAAGGCCGAGCTTGTCCTGTTCGTGCACGACGAGGTGGTGGTGCATTGCCCGGAGGAGGAGGCGGCCGGCGTCGCCGAGGCGGTGAACGCGAGTGCCGTCCAGGCTGGGCGACTGCTGTTCGGCGACACCGCGGTGCGGTTCCCGCTCGATGTCTCAGTAGTTGGCGCGTACGCCGAGGCGAAGTGATATTGAGGTAAGTTTGGTGGTCCGAAGCGAGAGGCGCTGCAACGGGGTGACACCCGCCACGCTCGCTCGGTGAATTCCGACCAAGGGCGCCTCCGTTGTTACCACGGAGGTGGTCGGTATGGAGAGAAAGGCCCGTGTCGCGGAGCTGAAGCGGCTTCTGGGTGAGCGTGTCCTGGTGCTGGACGGCGCGTGGGGCACGATGCTGCAGGGCGCCAAGCTCAAGCCCGAGGACTACCGCGGTGACCTGATCAAGGCCGATCACCCGCAGGACGTCACCGGCGACCCCGACCTGCTCATCCTCACCCGCCCCGACGTGATCCTCGACGTCCACCGGCAATACCTCGCGGCCGGCGCCGACATCACCACCACCAACACGTTCACGGCCACGAGCATCGCCCAGGCGGATTACGGCCTCGAGGCGTACGTGAAGGACATGAACGTCCGCGGCGCCCAGCTCGCCCGTCAGGCGGCCGATGAGGCCGCCGAGCGCGACGGGAAGATCCGGTTCGTCGCCGGTTCGGTCGGCCCGCTGAACGTGACGCTCTCGCTCTCCCCCAAGGTCGACGACCCGGCCTTCCGCGCGGTAACGTTCGACCAGGTCAAGGCGTCCTACGCCGAGCAGATCGCGGCGCTGGCCGAGGGCGGCGTCGACCTGCTGCTGGTCGAGACGATCTTCGACACCCTCAACGCGAAGGCGGCGATCGCGGCGGCCCACGAGGTGGCGCCCGAACTGCCGCTGTGGATCTCGGTGACGATCGTCGACCTGTCCGGCCGTACGCTCTCGGGCCAGACCGTCGAGGCGTTCTGGCGCTCGATCGAGCGCGCCCACCCGCTGGTCGTCGGCGTGAACTGCTCGCTCGGCGCGACCGAGATGCGCCCGCACGTGGCCGAGCTGGCCCGGTTGTCCGACACCTTCGTCGCCGCTCACCCCAACGCCGGCCTGCCCAACGCGTTCGGCGGCTACGACGAGACCCCGGCGCAGACCTCGGCCCTGGTCGGCGAGTTCGTGGAGTCCGGCCTGGTCAACATCGTCGGCGGCTGCTGCGGGACGACACCCGCGCACATCGGACAAATCGCCACCAAAGCCGCCGGGCAGAAGCCGCGCGCGATCAACCCGCCGAAAGCAACGACCCGCTTCAGCGGCCTCGAGCCGTTCGCGATCGGCCCCGACACCGGCTTCGTCATGATCGGCGAGCGCACCAACGTCACCGGAAGCGCCCGGTTCCGCCGGCTCATCGAGGCCGACAACTACCAGGGCGCCGTCGACGTGGCGCTCGACCAGGTGCGCGGCGGCGCCAACCTGCTCGACGTGAACATGGACGCCGACCTGCTCGACAGCGAGCAGGCGATGACCACGTTCCTCAACCTCATCGCCACCGAGCCCGAGGTCGCCCGGATCCCCGTCATGATCGACAGCTCCAAGTGGAGCGTGCTCGAGGCCGGGCTCAAGTGCGTGCAGGGCAAGGGCGTGGTCAACTCGATCAGCCTGAAGGAGGGCGAGGAGGTCTTCCTCAAGCACGCCCAGCAGATCCGCAACTTCGGCGCCGGCGTGGTCGTGATGGCCTTCGACGAGCAGGGCCAGGCCGACACCCGCGACCGCAAGGTCGAGATCTGCGGCCGCGCCTACGACCTGCTGGTCGACGAGGCCGGCTTCGCGCCCGACGACATCATCTTCGACCCGAACGTGCTGGCCGTCGCGACCGGCATCAGCGAGCACAACGGGTACGCGAAGGCGTTCATCGAGGCCCTTCCGCTGATCAAGGCCCGCTGCCCGGGCGCGCGCACCAGCGGCGGCATCTCCAACCTGTCGTTCTCGTTCCGCGGCAACGACGTGGTCCGCGAGGCCATGCACTCCGCTTTCCTCTTCTACGCGGTCCAGGCCGGCCTCGACATGGGCATCGTCAACGCCGGCCAGCTCGCCGTCTACCAGGACATCCCGGCCGAGCTGCTGGAGCTGGTCGAGGACGTGCTCTTCGACCGCCGGGCCGACGCCACCGACCGCCTGGTCAGCTACGCGCAGACGGTCACCGGCAAGGGCAAGCAGCGCGAGGTCGACCTGTCGTGGCGCGAGGCGCCGGTCGCCGAGCGGCTGTCGCACGCGCTCGTGCACGGCATCGTCGACTTCATCGAGGACGACACCGAGGAGGCCCGGCAGCTCTACCCGCGGCCGCTCGAGGTCATCGAGGGCCCCCTCATGGACGGCATGAAGATCGTCGGCGACCTGTTCGGCTCCGGCAAGATGTTCCTGCCGCAGGTGGTCAAGAGCGCCCGCGTGATGAAGCGCTCGGTGGCCTACCTCGAGCCGTACATGGAGGAGGAGAAGGCGCGGGCGCTGGCCGCCGGCATCGTGCCGACCGGCCGCGGCCAGGGCAAGGTCGTGCTGGCCACGGTCAAGGGCGACGTCCACGACATCGGCAAGAACATCGTGGGCGTGGTGCTGGGCTGCAACAACTACGAGGTGATCGACCTCGGCGTGATGGTGCCGGCCGCCAAGATCCTGGACACCGCGGTGGCCGAGGGCGCCGACGTGATCGGGCTGTCCGGCCTGATCACCCCGTCTCTCGACGAGATGGTGTCGGTCGGCGCCGAGATGGAGCGGCGCGGCCTCAAGCTGCCGCTGCTGATCGGCGGCGCGACCACGTCCAAGCAGCACACGGCGGTGCGGATCGCTCCCGCGTACGGCGCCTCCACGGTCCACGTGCTCGACGCCTCCCGGGTCGTCGGCGTGGTCGCCGACCTGCTCGACCCCGACCGCGCCGAGAAGCTGGACGTCACCAACCGGGCCGACCAGGAGCGGCTGCGCGAGCAGCACGCGAACCGGCACGCCCAGCCGCTGCTCACTGTCGAGCAGGCGCGGGCCAACCGCGAGGTGGTCGACTTCAGCGACCTGCCCACTCCCGCATTCACCGGCGTACGGGTGGTGGAGCCGTCCATCGCCGAGCTGCGGGAGCTGGTCGACTGGACGTTCCTGTTCCTCGCCTGGGAGCTCAAGGGCAAGTTCCCGCAGATCCTCGAGCAGCCGGTGGCCCGCGAGTTGTGGGACGACGCCAACACCCTGCTCGACAAGATCATCGCCGAGGGCTCCTTCCAGGCCCGGGGACTGTACGGGTTCTGGGGCGCGCACTCCGAGGGCGACGACATCGTGCTCGACAATGGCGCGAAGTTCCCGATGCTGCGCCAGCAGACCGAGAAGCCGGCCGGGCGGGCCAACCGCTCGCTCGCCGATTACATCGCCCCCGCCGGCGATCACCTGGGCGGCTTCGCGGTGGCCATCCACGGCGCACAGGAGCTGGCCGAGCGGTACGAGGCGGAGAACGACGACTACCGGGCGATCATGGTGAAGGCGCTGGCCGACCGGCTGGCCGAGGCGTTCGCGGAGTACCTGCACCTCAAGGCCCGCCGCGAGTGGTTCGAGCCGGAGGCGCAGCCCGCCCTGGAAGACCTGCACGCCGAGCGGTTCCGTGGCATCCGGCCGGCGCTGGGCTATCCCGCGAGCCCCGACCACAGCGAGAAGAAGGACCTCTTCGAGCTTCTCGGCACCGACACGATCGGCGTGGGACTGACGGAGTCGTACGCGATGACGCCCGCCGCGGCCGTGAGCGGCCTGATCTTCGCGCACCCCGGCTCGCGCTATTTCACCGTCGGCCGGCTCGGCAAGGACCAGGTCGCCGACTACGCGGCCCGGCGCGGCATGCCGCTCGACGAGGTCGAGCGCTGGCTGCGCCCCAACCTGGCCTACGAGACCGAGTGACGCCCGCGCTGCTGGACCGGCTCAGCCGATGAGGCGGTCCAGCAGCGGGAACTCGTCGTAGTCCTGGTTGTAGTCGCCGAAGTGGCCGTCGTTGCGGACGATCTGGGTGCCGCCGAGGCGGTCGAACATGGTCCGCCCCTGGTCGGCGTCGCAGCCGTACGGGTCCTTGGCGGAGTTGATGAAGTAGATCTCCCGCACGTTCGACCGGATCGCGTCCCAGTCATAGCTCTCCTGGAGAACCGGCTCCTCCGACTCGTTCGGCCGCGTGCAGTAGCCGGCGACCAGGTACGCCCGGTCGACCTTCACGTGCTCGAGCAGGGCGAGCAGCAGCGCCGCGCCGCCCGAGTGCCCCACCACCACGGTGTGCTCGCCGAACTCATGAGCCGCGAGCACACCCGGCAGGAACGCGGCAATCGGCTCGACGTTCAGGCCCGGGTAATGCGGCACCTCGACGTCGTATCCACGCTTCCGCAGCCGTTCCGCCAGCCACGGATACCACGCGACCTCTGGATTGCCCCCGGTGCCATGGAAGATGATCGCTTTCATCCGCGGACTTTAACCCGCGTCGCTCGATCGGGCCCACAGGTTGATGCCGGACTCGGTGGCGTACTTGTCGATCTCGGCCAGCTCGTCGGCCGAGAAGGACGCGTTGTTCAGCGAGGCCACGTTGTTCTCCAGCTGGGCCACGCTGCTCGCGCCCAGGACGACCGAGGTCATCCGGGGGTCGCGGATGGACCAGGCGATCGCCATCTGGGCCAGGGACTGGCCGCGACGGGCGGCGATGTCGTTGAGGGCGCGGATCTTGTCGAGGTTGCCCGAGGACAGCAGGTCGGTGGAGAGCGACTTGTCCTCGCTGGCCCGCGACCCTTCCGGCACACCCTGCAGGTAGCGGTCGGTCAGCATGCCCTGCGCCAGCGGCGAGAAGCCGATGCAGCCCGCGCCGACCTCCTCCAGCACGTCGAGGAGCCCGTCGTCCTCGATCCAGCGGTTCAGCATCGAGTACGACGGCTGGTGGATCAGCAGCGGCGTCCCGAGGTCGCGCAGGATCGCGGCCGCCTCGGCCGTCTTGGCCGGAGAGTACGAAGAAATCCCGACATAGAGCGCCTTGCCGGCCTTAACCGCCGAGGCCAGCGCGCCCATGGTCTCCTCGAGCGGGGTGTCCGGGTCGAGGCGGTGCGAGTAGAAGATGTCGACGTACTCGAGGCCCATCCGCTTGAGCGACTGGTCGAGCGAGGCGGTCACGTACTTCCGCGAACCCCACTCGCCGTAGGGCCCGGGCCACATGTCGTACCCGGCCTTGGTTGAAATGACCAGCTCATCGCGATATTGAGCGAAATCTGAGGCCAGGTGCCGGCCGAAGTTGGTCTCGGCCGAGCCGTACGGCGGGCCGTAGTTGTTGGCCAGGTCGAAGTGGGTGATGCCGAGGTCGAAGGCGCGCCGCAGAATGGCCCGCTGCGTCTCGAACGGCTTGTCGTCGCCGAAGTTGTGCCAGAGCCCCAGCGAGACCTCGGGCAGCTTGAGCCCGCTGCGGCCGGTGCGCCGGTACTCCATCGACGAGTAACGGTCCGGGGAAGCGTCGTAGACAGACACGGGTGGAGTCCTCAGGGAAGTAGGGCGAGATCTTCGGCCGAAAGCGACAATTCCACAGAAGCGGCCGAATCGGTGATCGAAGACGGACGCGAGGCGCCCGGGATGGGGATGACCACCGGCGACTTGGCGAGGTGCCAGGCGAGGCAGACCTGCTGCGGGCTGACGCCGTGCCGCTCGGCCACGGTCACGAAGCCGCCGCCCAGGTCACCGGCCCGCCGGATGCCACCCAACGGCGACCACGGCAGGAAGGCGATCCCCAGCTCGTCGCAGAGCGCGAGCTCTGGCGCCGAGGAGAGGAACGACGGGGAGAACTGGTTCTGCACCGAGACCAGCCGGCCGCCGAGGATCTGCTGCGCCTCGAGGATCTGCGCGGGGTTGGCGTTGGAGACGCCCGCCAGCCGGATCTTGCCGGCGTCGAGCAGGTCGCGGATCGCGCCGATCGAGTCGGCCCACGGCACGTGCGGGTCGGGGCGGTGGTACTGGTACAGCCCGATCGCCTCGACGCCGAGCCGCTTCAACGACGCCTCGCACGCCTCGAAGATGTGCGTCGGTGACCCGTCGACGGTCCAGCTGCCGTCGCCGGGGCGCAGGTGGCCGGCCTTGGTGGCGACCAGCACCGACGAGGTGTCGCCGCCGTACGAGGCGAGAGCCCGCGCGATGAGCGTCTCGTTGTGGCCGACCTCGTCGGCGTGGATGTGGTACGCGTCGGCGGTGTCGATCAGCGTGATGCCGGCCTCCAGGGCGGCGTGCACGGTGCGGACGGAACGGTCCTCGTCCGGCCGCCCCTCGATCGACATCGGCATGCCGCCGAGCCCTATCGCGCTGACCTGGAGATCGCCGATTCGTCGAGTCTGCATGACCAAAGACTGGTCCACCGACCCGCTCAGCGTCCAACAGAAGAAACCGCTCGGATTCAGCACCTAGACTTCTGAATCGTGGAGCTTCGCCATCTCGAGTACTTCGTCGCGGTCGCCGAGGAGCGGCATTTCACCCGGGCCGCCGAGCGGATGCGGGTGGCCCAGTCGGGCCTGTCCGCCTCGATCCGGGCCCTGGAGAAGGACCTGGACGCCGACCTGTTCGTGCGCAACACCCGCCGGGTCGAGCTGACCGACGCGGGCCGGGCGCTGCTCACCGAGGCGCACCGCACGCTGGCCAGCGCGTCGGCGGCGCGGGACGCGGTGGCGGCGGTGCGCGGGCTGCTGCGCGGCAGCCTGACGGTCGGCTCGGAGCACTGCCTCGGCGTGGTCGACCTGCCGCCGGTCCTGGCGTCGTTCCGCCGGGCGCATCCGGGGGTGGAGATCCGGCTGCGCTACGCGGGTTCCGGCCAGATCGTCGAACAGATCCGGCAGGGCCGGCTCAATGTCGGTTTTGTCGCGCTTCCCGGTCCGGCGCCCGAGGGCGTACGCCTGATGCCCCTCGCCACCGAGGACATGATGTTGCTCACCCACCCGGGCCACCCACTCGCCGATCTTGATGTGGTCGACGTCGAGGAGCTCAGGGACGAGGACTTCGTCGACTTCAGCGCCGACTGGGGCGCCCGCCGCGTCAACGACCTGGCGCTGGCCGACCGGCGGATCAGCGTCGAGGTCAACGATGTGCACACGCTGCTCGACTTCGTGCAGCAAGGGCTCGGGGTGGCGCTGGTGCCGGCGCCGGTGACCCGCAAGCCGCAGGCGAAGGGCCTGCACGCGGCGACGCTCAAGACCCAGCAGGCGTCCTGGCAGGTCTCCGTCGCCCTGCCGGCGACACCGCCGGGGCCGGCAACCGAGGCGCTGCTGAAGATGGCGTTGTAAAAAGGGCGGTATGAGTGAAGGACTGAACGTTGCCGTCCTCGGCGCCGGGATCATGGGCGCCGCGATGGCGAAGAACATCGCGAAGGCCGGCCACGCCGTCACCGTGTGGAACCGCTCGCCGGAGAAGGCCGAGGCGACCGGCCTGCCCACCGCCGCCACTGCCGCCGAGGCCGTCCGCCACGCCGACGTCGTGCTGACCATGCTCTTCGACGGCGAGACCGTGCGCGAGGTCATCGAGCAGGCGGCCGGCTCGCTGCGCCCCGGCACATACTGGATCCAGTCGACCACCTCGTCGCCCGCCGACGTCGCGAAGCTGGCCGCCACGGCCGCCGAGCGCGGCGTGATCTTCTTCGACGCGCCGGTGCTGGGCACCCGCCAGCCGGCCGAGGCCGGGCAGCTCAGCGTGCTGGCCGCCGGCCCCGAGGACTACCGCGCCGCGGTGCAGCCGATCTTCGACGCGGTCGGCGCCCGCACGGTCTGGACCGGCACGGACGCCGCCGACGCGAGCGCGACCAAGCTCAAGCTGGTGGCGAACAGCTGGGTGCTGGCCGTGACACACGGCGCGGCCGAGACGCTGGCGCTGGCCAAGGGCCTGGGCGTGGCGCCCGACGCGTTCTTCCAGCTGATCGCGGGCGGTCCGCTGGACATGGGCTACCTGCACGCCAAGTCCCAGCTGATCATCGAGGACCGGCTCACGCCGGCCAGCTTCGCGGTGGGCACAGCCGAGAAGGACGCCCGGCTGATCGTCGAGGCAGGGCAAGACCATGGCGTACGCCTGGACGTGGCAGCCGCCGGCGCCGAGCGCTTCCGCCGCGCGGGCGAGCAGGGCCACTCCGACTCCGACATGGCGGCCTCGTACTTCGCCAGCTGGGACTAGGACGATGTGTCCCGCCGGGCGACCTCGTTGATCAGCCGCCGGGTCACCGCGGGCGCGAGCAGCGCCTCCCCCGCGGCGGTCACGTCCCGGGCCGCCGGTCGGCCACCTCGCCGACGCCGAGCGGGCCCTGCGTCCGGCCTGACCGCTGCCGCGGCGCGCTTCGTGAGCCGCGACGCCGGGCGGCAAGCCGGCGTCTGCCTGGTCGCGGCCAACGCGGCGCGATGGTGGTTGGGCCGCGTTTGCCATGCCCGGTGCTGCCCGGTTGCGGCGGGTGCGGCCGGTCGCGGTGGCGTGGTGGTTGGGCAGGTTCGCCATGCCCGGTGCTGCCCGGTTGCGGCGAGTGCGGCCGGTCGCGGTGGCGTGGTTGGGCAGGTTCGCCATGCCCGGTGCTGCCCGGTTGCGGCGAGTGCGGCCGGTCGCGGTGGCGTCGTGGTTGGGCAGGTTCGCCATGCCCGGTGCTGCCCGGTCGCGGCGAGTGCGGCCGGTCGCGCATGGCGGGTGGCACCGTCGGATCCCGTCAGGTGGCGACTCTTCTCGGTTGGCGGGACGCCATCCCGGATGCTGGCGACCGGTCCCGATGGGTGGCGGCTTGGGCCACATCGCGGGACGACGACCTGGCCCGCACCGGAAATATCCGTTTATTTCTGGTCGTGGCTGACGGCGGGCAATCGAGGATGATGAGTTGCTGTTCGCGCCGAACGGCACGCTATCAAGATTGTGAGGCGCGCGGTCGCGAGCAGGCGAGACATGCGCGAGCGCGCGGGGCGAGCACGCGGGGCAAGCGCGGGCGCGGGGCAAGCGCGGGCGCGAGGCAAGCGCGGGCGCGAGGCAAGCGCGGGCGCGAGGCAAGCGCCGGGGCGCGAGACGACGCCAGCACGCGAGACGACACTCTCGCTTGGGGCGGCGGGCTCATTGCGGCAGACGGGGCGACGGCTCGATGGGCGGGGCGCGGGGCCGGGGGGTGGTGGCGTGCCACGCAGGCCAGCCCGGCGGCCGCGCGCGGAGGGTGACCCATCGCCTGCTTGGCGGGCTCGGCGGGGGCTCTGCGTTGGCCCGTATCAAATGGGGATGCGCAACCAAAGCGGCGACAGGGACCAAGGTCGGTCCCTGTCGCCGTGGGAAAGGGCTACTTGACGGCGCCTGCGGTCAGGCCTGCCTGGATCTGGCGCTGGAAGATCGCGTAGACGACGATCATCGGGAGGATCGAGAGGACCAGGGCGGCGAAGAGCGTGGACCACTGGGCGTGGTAGCCGGCCGAGACGCTGATCTGGGCTATGCCCTGGGTCAGCAGCATCTTTTGCTCGGCGCCGGGGCCGCTGATGACCACTACCGGGAGCAGGTACTGGTTCCACTGGCCGACGATGTTGAAGATGGTGATGCTGACCAGGCCGGAGCGGGCCATCGGCATCATGATCTGGAAGAACTTGCGGGTGTGGGAGGCGCCGTCGACCGTGGCCGCTTCCTCGATCTCGTAGGGCAGCGTCTTGAAGAACGCGGCCAGGAAGAAGACCGTGAACGGCAGCGAGTAGGCGATGTAGACCAGCACCAGGCCGGTGTAGGTGCCCAGCAGGCCCATGTTCTTGAGGATGTAGAACAGCGGGCCCAGCGCCATGAAGGTCGGGAAGGCCAGGCCGGAGACGAACAGGTAGTAGATGAACCTGTTGCCGAAGAAGCGGTAGCGGGCCAGCACGTACGCGGCCATCGAGCCGAGCACCATGGTGCCGGCCGTGCTCAGGATGACCACCAGGACGCTG
Source organism: Actinoplanes sp. CA-142083 (assembly GCF_050942195.1). Lineage (NCBI taxonomy): Bacteria > Bacillati > Actinomycetota > Actinomycetes > Micromonosporales > Micromonosporaceae > Actinoplanes > Actinoplanes sp. CA-142083. Next base: position 2,348,662 of record NZ_CP192076.1, on the reverse strand, counting down.
TTGAAGAAGTAGCGCCCGATGTGCGCCTCGTTCCACGCGTCCACGTACGTCTGGAAGGAGAAGCTCTGCGGCAGCGCGAACGGCTTGCCCAGGAAGATCTCGGTGTTGCTCTTGAAGGACGCGAGCAGCACCCAGATCAGCGGGCCGGCGGTGACCAGCGCCCACAGGACCAGGCCGATGTGGGCCAGGCCGGTGAAGGCGTTGACGTCGCGTTTGGTGCTGGGCTTGACGCCGGCGCTCTTCGCCTTGGGGGCGGGGACGACGTCGGGAGCTTGGGTGACGTTGGCCATCGCTGAACCTCAGGCTTCGACGGACTCGCGGCGGGTGACCCTCAGGGTCAGCGCGGCGAAGGTCAGGGTCAGGAAGAACAACACGACGCCGAGCGCGGAGGCGTAACCGACCTGCGAGAACTCGAAGGTGTTGCGATAGATCATGAGGCTCAGCACCGAGGAGGCGCCGTTGGGGCCGCCGCGGTCGACCGTCATGATGTTGACGAGGGCGAACGCGTCGAACGCCGCGATGCCCAGGTAGACCCAGGCGACCTGGATCGTCCCCCACAGCAGCGGGATCGTGATCCGGAAGAACAGCGTGATGCGGGAGGCGCCGTCCAGCGCGGCGGCCTCGTAGATCTCCTGGGAGATCGAGCCCATGCCGGCCGAGAACAGCACCACGTAGAAGCCGATCGCCTGCCAGATCAGCACGACCAGGATGCAGGTCATGGCCCAGCGCTCGTCGGCGAGGAAGAGCCAGGGGCTCCACGACTCCGGGAACAGGCCGTTGATCATGCCGCTCTTGTCGGGGCCGAAGACCCGCTGGAAGATCACCGCGATGATCGCGAGGGCGAGCAGCTGCGGGAAGAAGAAGATGATCCGGTAGACCTTCGAGCCGCGCACGCCCCGGGTCTGGCCGCCCTTGTGGGTGCCGCCGACGTTGAGCAGGAACGCGAAGACCAGCGCGACGGCGATCGTGATGATCGGCAGGAAGATCAGCAGGAACAGGTTGTGGCGCAACGACTGCCAGAACAGATCGTCGTTCCAGAGCTTCTGGAAGTTCTCGAAGCCGATGTACTTGATCGGGCCGAAGCCCGACCAGCTGGTCATCGAGAGCTGGAAACTCTGGATGTACGCCGCGACCACGAAGGTGCAGTAGAGCGCCACCGGCACGACAAGGAAGCCGATGATGAAGGGATACTTGCCGTGCCGCATGGCGCCTACCTCTTAAAACTCAGCTACGGGTGAACTTGGTGACCGAGGAGTCCTTGGCGACCTTCTGGGACGCCGTCTCCATCCGGTCGCAGAACTTTTGGGCGTCGCCACCCTTGAACATGAGGTCGTTGACGGCCGCGCGCGACTCGTCGTCGAGCTTCTTGTACCAGGTGTCGAACAGGTAACCCATGAACACGTCCTTGCCGGCCTTGCCGAGCACGTCGTTCGCACTGGTCAGACCGGGCGAGATGGTCTGGCCGTCGGCCGCGCCCGCCACCACCGTAAGCGACTTGGTGAGCTTGGTGAAGCCCAGCGCCGCCTCCTTGGAGAGCATCGCGCGGATGTACTCCTTGCCGCCCTGCGGGTTGGCGCCCTTGGCCGCCGCGAAGTAGATCTCGCCGGCCGCCGCGTTGATGGCGGTCGCCGGGAGCTTGTCCGAGGCGGTCACGCTCGGGTACGCCTGCACGGCGTACTCGAAGGTGGGCGGGGTGTCCTTGGCCTGCTCGTTCTCGAGCCAGGAGCCACAGGGGTAGAACGCCAGCTTGTCCTGGTTCTGCTGGAGCTGGACCTCGGTGTGCTTGAGGCCGAGGAAGGTCTTGTTGATGTACTTGTTGCCGATCTCGCCCCAGGCCTGCGCGGCCTGCTTGATCGGGTCGGCCGTCCACGCGCCCGGCTTCAGGTTGTCGATGTCCTTGAGCGCCTGCTCGGTGCCGATCTTGGCGGCGCTGGTGAGCAGGGCGCGGACCATGTAGTACGACGCGTTGGCGCCCGCGTAGCCGAACGGCGTGACGCCGGCCGCCTTGATCTGGTCGCACAGGGCCGTGAACTCGGCCCAGGTGGTCGGGTTCTTCCAGCCCTTCGAGTCGAAGAGCTTCTTGTTGAACCAGAGGCCGAAGACGGTGAACGAGTAGTTCATCGCGAACGGCTTGCCGTCGTACGAGCCCTGCTCGACGGCGCCCGGCACCAGCGTCTCGGCGACGGTCTTGCCGGACACGTCCCAGGACGGCGCCGCGAACAGGTCGGTCAGGTCGGCGGCCTGGCCGGCCTTGACGATCGCGCCGAAGTCCATGAGGTTCGAGCCCGAGTTGTTGATCATGTCCGGCGGGTTGCCGGCGTTGATCCGGGGCTGCACGACGGTCGAGATCTGCTCGGTCGTCGAGTACTTGATCTTGGCGTCCGGCCACTTCTTGTTGAACAGCGGGGTGTCCACATCGGTGGCGTACGCGGTGCCCAGGCCACCGTTGAAGATGATGATCTCGACGCCCGCCTTGGGGTCGATGCCCAGCGGGTTCTCGGCCGACTTGGTGCCGGTCGCCTGGTCCTGCGTCTTGTCGTCGTCACCGCCGCCGACACACGCGCTCAGCATGCCCACCGCGGGGGTGGCCATCAGACCGACGGCGGCCGCGCGGCGCAGAAGCGTACGGCGGTCGACCTCGGCCTTGGCGAATATCTCAGTCACAGCATCTCCTCAGTGCTTGTGCTCATCTGTGGGGGAACCCGATCAGCCCTTGACGGCACCGGCGGTGAGACCGGTGGCGATGTTGCGTTGGATGATCAGGAAGAAAATCACCACCGGGATCGAGGTGATGATCGCACCGGCCATGAGGGGACCCCAGGCGGTACCGCGAGTTGTCTGGTTCTGCAGCAGCCAGGCCATCAGGTTCTGCTTGGCCGGGCTGTTGAGCGTGTTGATGATGATGAATTCGTTCCAGGCCTGGATGAACCCGTAGACGCTGGTCGCCACCAGGCCGGGGCCGGTCAGCGGCAGGATGATGCGCCAGAACACCTGCCCACGCGTGCAGCCGTCGATCAGAGCCGCCTCGTCGAGCTCGCGGGGGATCCCGGAAATGAAGCCACGCAGTGTCCACACGGTATAGGGCAAGATCAGGACCAAGTAGGTGATACTCACACCGATCAGACTGTTGGTCAAGTTAGCGCTCTGCAGCATGAGGAACAGCGGGATCAGCAGCGCGAGCAGCGGCACGAGCTGCACGCCGAGGACCACCAGGATGATCGCCTTACGGCCGTAGAAGTTGAACCGGGCGATCGCGAGCGAGGCCAGGAAGCCGACCACCAGCGCGCCGGCCACCGCCAGCAGCGTGACGATCAGGCCGTTGAGCATGTTCTGCAGGAACAGGGGCGCCTTGAACGCCGACACGAAGTTGTCGAAGGTCGGATCCTTCGGCACGAAGGTCGGCGTCAGCGCCAGCACCTCGTTGGCCGGCTTGAAGGCGGTGTTGAGCACCCAGTAGACCGGGAACAGCATGAGCAGCGAGAAGATCACGCCGGTGGTGTTGGCGAGGATCGTGCCGCTCCGGCTGCGGCCGACGGTGACCACGCCGTCGTCGGTCCGCTTGCGACGGCGCACCGCGGGAGCGCCCGGAGTCGTGGCGACCATCAGTCCACCTCCCCGATCTTGAACATCTGCCGGATGTAGAACGCCATCACGCCGAGCATCAACAGCACGGTGATCACCGAGATCGCCGAGCCGAGGCTGTAGCGGGACTGGCCGAACGCCTGCGTGTACGAGTAGGTCGCCAGCGTCTGGAACTGCGGCTCCGGGTGGCCGTCGCGCAGCGCCCAGTTCTGGGTGAACAGCCCGAAGTCCCAGATCACCGAGAGCGTCGTGACGATCGTCAGCAGCGGCTTGAGGATCGGCAACGTGATGCTGCGCAGGGTCTGCCAGGACGACGCGCCGTCCACCGTGGCCGCCTCGATGAGCTCCTTCGGCACCTGCGTGAGCCCGGCGTTCAGGGTGATCGCGAGGAACGGGATGCCGGCCCAGACCACCAGCGTGGTGATGACCGACCAGCCCTGCCACGGGTTCACGAACCAGCTGTGGTTCTGGTAGTCCACGCCGGGCAGCAGGTCGATCAGGTAGTTGAGGACGCCGAAGTCGGAGTCGGTGATCCAGCGGAAGGCCTGCGCCGCGACCAGCTGCGGCATGGCCCAGACGAACATCATCGCGACGATCATGAGCAGCCGTACGCCGCGGGCGACCCGCCGCATCAGCAGCGCGATCCCGAGTCCGATGACGACCGAGATGGTCACGGTGACGACCGTGAAGGCGACGGTGCGGCCGACCACGGTCCAGAAGACCGAGTCGGTGAGGACCTTGGTGTAGTTGTCGAAGCCGACCCACGGTGGCGTGCGTCCGCTGAGCAGCTCGCGCAGCCGCATGTTCTGGAAGGACAGCACGATCATCCGCACCAGCGGATAACCGAGCAGCCCGGCGAGCAGCAGCAGGGTGGGGATGGAGAGCAGCCAGGGCAGGCCGGCGATCTGACGGCGGCGCTTCCGGGTCGCGCGGCCTGGGGCACGGTGCGGTGTGGACCCGCCCGTCCGGCGGGTCGTCGGGGTCTCGACGACGGACATCAACGTTCCTTTTCAGGCGGTTCGCCGCCCGCCCTTTTCACCAGGGCGGGCGGCTCCGGAAATTCAGCTTTCGTTGAGCGTCGTGTTGATCTGGTCGTCGGCCCACTTGGCGCCGTCGGCCACGGACTTCTTGCCGGTCAGGATGTCGGTGAGCATCGTCTGGAGGATGTTGCCCTTCTCGACGTCCGCCCACTTCTCGGCGCTCGGGGTGAACCAGCTGCTCTTCGCGGCGAGAGCGGCCGGCGCGATGGTCGGGTTGTCAGTGGCGGCCTTGTCCAGCAGCGCGGTCGCGTTCGGCAGCGCGTTGGCCTTGATCAGCCCGGTCATCGACGTGCTGTCGGTGAAGTACTTGATCCACTGCGCGGCCAGCTCCTTGTTCTGGCTCTTGGCCGCGACGCCGAGGTTGGAACCGCCGAGGAAGGACGGGACGTCGGGCATCGGCGCGGCGGCCAGCTTGCCCTTGACCTTGGTGTCGACCAGCGGGGAGTTCGGGTCGTTCGGGTCCTTCTTCACCTGCTCCGCGGCGCCCTGCTCCCAGGCGTTGCCGTAGAACATGCCGGACTGGCCCTGGGCGAAGATGCCGGCCTGGTCGTTCTCGTTCTTGGTGGGGTCGGCCTTCGAGTACTTCTTGACCATGTCGACCCACTTCTGCAGGCCGGTGATCGAGGCCGGCTGCGAGAGCTGGCCGGCCCACTTGTCGCCGTCCTGCTTGGCGATCTCGCCGCCGGACGCCTTCACCCAGGACATCGCCGCGTACCAGTACTGGCCCGGCATGTACATGGCGCCGAACTTGGCGTCCGACTTCTGTGCGGCCTGCAGCTTGTCGGCGTCGGCCAGGAACTCGTCGTACGTCTTGGGGGCGTCGGCGATGCCGGCCTTCTTGAACAGGTCGGTGCGGTAGATCAGCACCCGGGCGCCCGCGTAGTAGGGCACGCAGTAGGTCTGGCCCTCGAAGTCACAGGCGCCCTTGAGGCCCTGCAGCCAGGTGCCGGAGTTCTCGTAGTCGGCCGGGTTGATCGCGGCGAACGCCTGCGAGAACACGTACTTCGGGAACTCGGTGTTGCCGAGCTCGATCACGTCCGGCACGTCCGACCCGGCGAGCGTCGCGTCCAGCTTGGTGAGGTGGTTGGCCCACTGCTGGTACTCGACGTTGACCTGAGCGCCGGTCGCGTCGGTGAACCGCTTGGACGCGTCGTCGACCACGCCCTTCCAGGCGCTCTGCGCGTCGACCATCAGCCAGACCTTGATGGTCTTGCCCTTGCCGTCGACCGGGCCGGAAGCGGACGTCGTGGGGGAGTCATCGTCGTTGGAGCCGCAGGCGGCGGCGCCGAGCAGCGTAGCGGCGAGGGCCGCGGCTGCCACGATCTTGCGCTTCACGCTTCCTCCATATATGAGAAATAGGGATTTTCATTTCCGCTTTTGGGCGGTGGTGGGGTGGTTGGACGGGTATTCATGACGAATGCCCGTCCTTGGCGGCCTTGTGGCCGTGGACGGCTTGAGCGGTTACTTGAAAGGCCGCATGCGAACGTTCGTGGGTCCGCTGTGCGACCGCGACATAGAGCAGATCGAGGACGACCAGCTGGGGGTGCCGGGCGGAGAGCGCATCCGGCCGGAAGGTCGTCGCCTGGGTGGCGGTGAGCAGGACGATGTCGGCCAGCTCCGCCAGCGGCGACTTGGGGAAGCTGGTCAGGGCGATCGTGGTCGCACCCCGGCTGCTGGCCTCGGCCAGCAGCTCGATGGTCTCGCCGGTCTCACCCGAGTGCGAGATGCCGAGCGCGACGTCGCCGGGCCGGGACAGAGCGGCGCTCGCCAGGCCGTTGTGCACGTCGGTCCAGGCCCACACCGGCACGCCGATGCGGTGCAGGCTGAACTGCATCTCCTCGCCGACCAGCGCGCTCCCGCTGGCGCCGAAGATGTTGACCCGGGGCGCCACCGCGATCGCCACCGCGGCCCGCTCCACCTCGGCGAGATCGAGCAGCGCGGCGGTGTCGTGCATCGCCCGGGTGTCGGCCGCCATGATCTGGCCGAGGACCCGCGCGAGCGGGTCGCTGGGCTGGATCTCGCGGCCGATGTCGACCGTCCAGCCGGCGCTTCTCGCACGGCCCGTCTCGGCCGCGATCCCGAGTCGCAGATCGGCGTATCCGTCGAAGCCGAGCGCGCGGCAGAACCGGGTGACGGTTGCCGGTGAGGTGCCGCTGCGCTCGGCGAGCTCGACGATGGTGGCGCGGGAAGCCGCCGCCGGGTCGGTGAGCACCTGCTCGGCCACTCGCCGGAGCGCGCCGGTGAATTCCGGCAGCAGCGAGCGGACCCGCAGGAGCACCCCGTCCGACGGCTGGCCCTGATCGGCGACCAGGGAGTCGACGACCGCGGTCGGCGCGGCGCCGTCCATCTCTGGCTCGCTCATTGGCCACCCTTTCAGGAAGGACTGTTTACTGTCGCGGTAAAAGTTCTTACTAAATGGGTGTCTGTGTCAAGGCCGTGGGCGAAGTTTTCAAACCGTTACCTGACCTGCGGCGATGAGCGCGCGCTACGGCGAGAGCGCTTGACGGTCATCAATCCGGAAATGTTCTTTACGGCGTGACCGCAGTCACATGGGCGGTTTCAACCCGCTTTGTCCTAGGCATTTCGTCGGATGCCTCACCGACGTTCGGCCCACAAAGACTCGCCCGTTCGACCGATCTCCCGAACGCTTCGTAACAACGACGAAGCAAGATCAAAACTTTTACCGTACGGCGTGGGAGCGTTCCCGCCGATTTGCCCCGAACCCGCGTCCGCGGGCCGCCGGGTGCATCCTTGCGCTGGTCACCCGGCCGCCGGGCCATGCCGCCGGCGCCTTGGCGGCGCCGTCGGCGTGTCGTCGCGGCCTACGGCTCTGACCGCGCGAGCCACTCACTCAGCGTGGCGGCGGCCCCGGGAAAGGCTCAGGCCGACTCGCGGATCGCCTCGACGAACGCCTCGGAGCGGTGCTCGAAGTTGCGGTATCTGCCATAGCTCGGCGCGCCCGGCGACAGCAGCACGACCCCGCCCTCCGGCGTGATCTCGCGGGAGAGGCGCACGGCGGTCTCGAGATCTTCGGCGATCTCCGTCCGGATGCCCGGCAGCCCCTTGACGGCCTCGATGATGCGCGGGCCCGAATCGGGGATGCCGATCACGGTGAGTTCGCGGCCGGTGAGGAATTCACGTAGCGGTGCGTAGTCGAGCCCGCGGTCGGTGCCGCCGACGAGCACGGTGAGCGGGCGGCTCGCGTACGCGTCGATCGCATGCATCGTGGCGTAGGGGCTCGTCGAAAGCGTGTCGTCGACGAAGGTCAGGCCGGACGGGTCCTCGATCTCGGCCAGCCGGTGCGGCAGCCCCTCGAACGACTCGACCGCCGCCTGGAGCTCGTCCTTCATGCCCGGGACGTCGACACCCATGCCGTCCAGCACGGCCAGCGCCACGCACAGGTTGCGCCCGTTGTGCGCGCCCTTGAGGTGCAGCGCCTCCCGGTGGAACAGCGGCTCGTCGGAGCACATGATCCACTCGTCCTCGACCCGGAAGCGCGAGTCGTCGGCGCCGGCCGGGATCGGCGGGAAGCCGTTGAGGTCGCACAGGCCCCGGATCTCGTCGCGCAGCCGCAGGTCGGCGCCGTTCACCACGATCATCTCGGGCCCGTGCCGCAGCAGGTTGAGCTTGTCGCGGTAGTACTCCTTCTCGCCGCCGTGCGCGTCGAGGTGCTCGGGGAACAGCGACGTCACCACGGCGACGCTCGGCGAGTCCATCAGGTCGGCGCACTGGTAGCTGGACAGCTCCAGCACGTACTGCGCCGCCTTGGGCAGGTCGAGCAGCGGCACGCCGATGTTGCCGCCGAAGACGTTGGGCCGCCCGACCGCGGACAGCAGGTGGCTGACAAGGCTCGACGTGGTGCTCTTGCCCTTGCTGCCGGTGACCCCGATCGTGCGCGCTGCGTGATCGGCCATCCAGAGGGCGCTACCCCCGGTCACGGTCACGCCGCGCTCGCGCAGCTCCTTCATCCACGGGTGGGTCTGCGGCACGCCGGGCGAGCGCACGACCACGTCGGCGGTGACGAGAGCCGGAAACGCGTGATCTCCCCCGGCGAGGGGCGCCAGCGCGGACAGCTCACCCTCCCAGGGGATGGAGAGGAAGTTGGCGCTGTCATCGACCGCGATCAGACGCGACGGCTTGTGCTCCGCGATCGCGGTGACGGCGGCGCGGCCCTCCCGCCCGGTGCCCCAGACCGCTACCGACCGGCCGCTCAGGTCTGCCAGACGCACGTCGCATCCTCCTAGTCGAGTCGCACTAGTATTGCCGGTCGGCCACACGACAGGAGTCTCCGGGTGCAGTTCGACGTCATGCGCTTCCCCTCGTACGCGTTCGACGAGCGGACGGGGGTCGCCACGTTCGACTATGTGCTCGACGGTCCCTCGCCTCTGTCGTTCACCGAGACGATCACCTTCCCGGTCTCCGACCGTCCCGTGCCAGCCGCCTTCCACCGCGTACTCGATCTGCTTCACGTCGTCGCGGGCGTGAGCTACTACAAGGTCGGCGCCCCGGCGCGCGTCGTCGCGCCTACCGCCGTGCCGCAGGCCGCCGCCGATTACTTCACCGCCATCTACACCCACGGCATGGCCGAGTACGCCTACCGCAACCAGCTCCCCCACGTGCTCGAGCAGACCGTCGAGGTGCCGGGCGTGTCCGCGGAGGCGGCACCGGTCGACAACTCGCAGGGCCGCCCGCTCTCGGCGGTCGGCGGCGGCAAGGACTCGATCGTCACGCTCGAGATCCTGCGCGCGGCCGGCCTCGACCCGGTCCCGTTCTCGGTGAACCCCAACCCGGTCATCAAGGCGGTCAACGAGGCCTCCGGCCCGCCCGCCCTGGCCGCCCGCCGGCAGCTCGACCCGCGGCTCTTCGAGCTCAACAAGGCCGGCGCACTCAACGGCCACATCCCGGTCACGGCGATCAACTCGCTGATCGCCATCGCCACCGCCGCCTGGCACGGGCTCGGCCCGGTGGTGATGTCCAACGAGCGCTCGGCCAGCGACCCCAACCTGATTTGGAACGGCCACGAGATCAACCACCAGTGGTCGAAGGGCGTGGTGGCCGAGGGCCTGCTGCGGGCGGCGGTCATCGCGCACAGCGGGCTGACGGAGCCGTACTTCTCGCTGCTCAGGTCGTTGTCGGAACTGCACATCGCCCAGCTGTTCGCCCGGCACGACGCCTACGACGACGTGGTGACCAGCTGCAACAAGGCGTTCAAGCTGCACGACCCGACCGCGCGGTGGTGCGGCGACTGTCCGAAGTGCCGCTTCGTCTACCTGGCGATGGCGCCCGCCATGCCGCGCGAGCGCCTCAACCACATCTTCGGCCACGACCTGTTCGGCGACGTCGCGCAGGTGCCGGGCTTCCTCGAGCTGCTCGGCATCGACGCGCACAAGCCGTTCGAGTGCGTCGGCGAGGTCGAGGAGTCGCTGGTGGCCCTGTCCATGCTGACCGACGACGCGCCGGTGCTGGTCGCCCTGCGCGCCGCGGTGCCGCCGTCGGCGTGGGCCGAGGCCTCCCGCGAGGCGGTCCTCACCCCCGCCGGCGAGACGTTCATCCCCGAGACCTACGCGAAAGTCCTCAACGCCGCCCTCTGAGCGCTCGTTCCGGCGCGCCTCCTCCCCCGCGGCGCGCGTCCTCCACCCCGGCGCGCCTCCTCCCGCCCGGCGCGCCACCTACCGCCCGGCGCGCCTTTACTCGGGCGCGTCGTGGTGGATCTGGTCGGGGGTGACGCCGAGCAGGCGCAGGGCGGCGCTCGTGGCGGCCAGCATCAACGGCGGACCGGCCAGGTAGACCTCGTGCCGTGACCACTCCCCGTAGGCCGCGACCGCGTCGGTGACCAGGCCGGACGCGTACGGCCCGGGGTCGCCCTCGGAGACCACCGGCACCACCGTGGCCCGCTTCGCCGAGCGGGCGATCTCGGCGATCTCCTCGATGTCGTAGAGCTCGGTCAGATCGCGTACGCCCCAGAACAGCACCGCCGACCGCCCGTCGCCGGTGTCCGCGAGCTCGGTCAGGAGGGCCTTGAGCGGGGCCACCCCGGTGTCCCCGGCGATCATCAGCAGGTTGCGGTCGGGGCGGTCGGGCAGCCCCATCTCGCCCTCGGCCCGGCTGATGCGTACCTCGTCCCCGACCCGGGTGTGGTGCACGAGGGTCCCGCTCACGCCGGTCTCGGTCTTGGCCCGCACGTGCAGCTCGACCAGGTCGTCCCGGCGTGGCGCCCCGGCCAGCGAATACGGCCGCCACACGCCGGGCACGCGGTCGACCTCGATGCGGGCGTACTGGCCGGGCCGGAACGGCATCGGCAGGTAGGGCCGGAGCTTCACGACGGCCAGATCGGGGCGGCGCAGCTCGTGCGAGACGACCTGCGCGGTCCAGACCGGCGGCTCGTAGCCGGCGGTGGCCTCGCCGTGCAGGATCCACTCGTAGAGGTGCTGCCAGGTCGAGCGCCAGGCCAGCTCGAACTCCTGACGCCACTCCCCCACGCCGGAGCCGGCCCGGATCGCCTCGGCGAGCGCCGCGCCGGCGAACTGGAGCTGAGCGGGCTCGACACCGCAGGCGGCGAGGGCGGCGCCGAGGCGGGAGCTGCCGCCGACCAGCACCGGAGGCTGGTCGAGGTGGTCGACGAGCCAGGTGAGGCCCTCGGCCAGCCGCTCGGTCTGGGTCGCGGCGTTGCCGGGCAGGGCCTCGAACAGGGCGGGGCTGGCCTTGAGCAGTGCCTCCCGCAGCCGGGTGGCCACGGCCGCGGCGCCGCCGGCGAAGCCGAGGCTCTCGCCCAGCAGCCGCTGGGTCTGGCGCAGCAGCGCGTCGTCGGCCGGGTCCATGCCGTCCACGGACGACGCGCGCCCGGGCGCGGCGACCAGCGGCGGCGTGATGCCCTCGATGCGGGGCAGGCGCGCGCCGGTGGCGTCGAAGCTGCCCGGCTCCCCCGAGGCCCAGCGCGGCCGCCCAAGCCCCGTCGTCTCGGCCCGCGGAGGCTCGCCCTTCACCGGCGGCTCGCCCTGTCCCGCCCGGCGTGTCATCGGCTCACGTGTCATCGGCTCACGCGTCATCGGCTCGCGCCGCGACGGCTCATGCGGAGAAGGCTCGCGCAAAGACCGCTCGCGCGGAGACGGCTCGCGCTGGGACGGCTCGGGGCGCACCGGGGTCAGGCCGGCGAAGCGGTTGCGGCTCAGCTGCCCGGCCCGCTCCTCCACCTCGTACTCGTCATCGGTTGTGCCTTGCTCTTGGGGCCGCAGGCCCTGATCAAAAAACGCCGCCGCCGCTTCCATTTCGGAAATGTCGGTTTCATCCGTCGGGGTGACCGCCCAACCCGGCCGTACCGTCGTCCGTCCCGCCTCGAGGTCGGGCAGCTCCGGCGCCGCCGGCAAAGCTTCGTGCGTCTCCCCCGAGGTAAGCGCGGCCAGCCCTTCACCCGAGGACAGCGCCGCCGCCGTGTCCGCCGCCCCGGCGGCCACCGCATCCGGCGCGGCCTGGCGCAACCGAATGGCCCGGAGCAGCGCCAGCAGGTGCTGGTCCGCACCCGAACCCGAGCTCGATCCGGACGACACAGCCACACCCCCGCTTCAGCGGATCACGCGAACAGTACAACCGTACTGCCGCGCCGGGCCCATCGTCCTCCTACCCACCCAGGAGCGGATCAAGCGCCGCCATCGCCGCGCGCGCCTGCGCGTTCGGGTTGTCCCCGATCGGCCGCAGCACCACCGTCGAGGCCCCGGCGTCGCGCAGCGCCGCGACCTGGCCCGGGATCCCCACGGCCGGCCCGAACAGCCCGAACACCTCCTCCGGCGCCACGCCCAGCCACTCGGCCTGCCCGGCGACGACCTCGCGCACCGCCGCCGCGGCCCGCTCCCGGTCGTCGTCCACGTGCAGGAACGCGAACACGATCAGCTCGTGCCCGGGCCGGTCACCGGCCGCGCGGCCGCGCCCGATGTGCTCGAGCGCCGCCACCACCTCGGCCGGCCCGGCGCCCTCGGCCAGGATCGTCCCGTCCGCGACCCGCCCCGACAGCTCCAGCGATCTCGGCCGCACCACCCCGGTGACGATCGGCGGCGCCTCGGCCGGCGGGTGCACCAGGCGCAGCCCGTCGACGGTCACCTCCCGCCCGTGCAGCACCACCTCGTCGCCGTCGAGCAGCCCGCGCGCCGCCACGATCGTCTCCTCGAGCAGCGCCAGCTTGCGCGGCGTCTCGGCGCCCACCTTGCGCATCCATTCCGGCACGCCGTGGCCGACGCCCGCCACCAGCCGCCCCGGATGCACCCGCGCCAGGTTGCCCACCTCCATGGCGAGCAGCGCCGGATTGCGCAGCGCGACCGGCGCGATCCCGAGCCCGACCCGCAGCCGCTCGGTGGCCGCCAGCGCCAGCGCCGCCGAGCTGATCGACCCGGTCCACCCGAGGTCCTCGACGACCCACAGATCGTCCGCACCCATCGCTTCGAGCTCGGCGGCGAACCCGGTCAACTCCTCGGGCGCCCGCCCCCGGTCGAACATGAAACCTATGCGCACGAAGCCACCTTAGCGATCTATACGATCCGCCGATGGCTCTCACCGTCGCCGGTCTCACCGGCTACGTCGACCGTGACCTCGACGCCGACCTGGCGCGCTGGTTCGCCGACGAACCCCCGATCTCGCTGCCCGCCGACACCCGCCCCGTCGAGCCCTTCCTCGAGCGGCTCCCCGCCGACGCCGCCCGCGCGCTGGCCGCCTTCGACCAGCGCGTCCGCTCCGGCAAAATGCCGCAATTCATCGACGTGTACGACTGGTCGTACGCCTTCGCGTTCGGTGAGAACGAGTGCGGCATCGTCGATTCCGACTACGAGACCCAGGTGCCGGAGGAGGACGTCTTCGCGATCGCCGCCGACGGCTCCGCCAACCTGCACGTGGTGCTCGCCGACGGCCGAGTCGCGCACTGGTTCCACGAGGAGGAGGTGCTCGAGGGCGACACCCGTTACGACACCCTCGACGTCTTCCTCTGGTCGATCGTCCGCTACCAGGCCGTCCGCGCCGGCCGCCTCACCCTCGCCGAGATCGAGGCCGACTTCCGGGCCCTCGACCAGCCCGGCGCCGTCCATCCTGAGCTGGGCCTGCTGCGCTACCTGAAGTAGCCGACGCATGAATCCACCCCACCGTGGGTAGTGGCACAGATGTTCGACGACGGTGAGGAGGACGTGATGGCTGACGTCACGACGGGCAACCCCGTGAAGGACCCCGACGACTGGACGACCGGCGACGAACCGGCGACCGGCGCCCAGGAGTCGTACCTGCACACGCTGGCCACCGAGGCCGGCGAGCAGGCTCCCGAGGGCCTGACCAAGGCCGAGGCCTCCCGCAAGATCGACGACTTGCAGGAGCGGACCGGCCGCGGCCAATGATCTGTTGACAGCCCCGAGAGCTTTTTGACAAGCTCTCGGGGCACTCCCACGCGGCGGGCGCGGGATTTCGGTATGAGGGAATGAAGCCTGTGATCCGGGTTGGCCGAGCGGCCGCCTGACGCCTAGGGCATTCGGCGGTCCGACGTTTCTTTCGTCCTTGATCGTCCCTTTCTCATTCCCAAGAGGTAATCACCTTGTCCGTGGATGCCCGCATCCAGCAGTCCGTCGTGTCCAACCTTTCCGGCCGTCCCGCGCCGATCCATTCGGGCCCGTTCGTCCTGGGCATCGATCCCGGCACCGACAACCCCGGAATCAACTACGCCACCCCGGTTCCCGGCGCCCCCATTTCGGCCGCCGACGTCGCCGCGATGGTGACCGCTTTCCAGGAACAAAACCGAAAACCGCGTCTCGAGTACGTCGTGAGCACCGCCCCTGATCTGGAGACTCTCCTCCTGGAGGCGGGTTTCACCGTCGAGGAGCGCCACGAATACCTGATCTGCACCCCCGAGACGCTCACCATCCCGCCCACTCCCGAGGGTTTCACCCTTCGGGTGCCCACCACCGACGAGGACCGCGCCGCCATGATCGCCGCCCAGCACCTGGGTTTCGCGGGCGTGGCCGAGGCTTCGCCGGACGAGGTCACCCGCATGTCCCGCCTGCAGTCCCGGGGCGGCATAGCGGTCATGGCCGTGGACACCGCAACCGGCCAGTGCGCCGGCGGCGGCCAGGCGGTCCCGCCCAGCAACGGCACCAGCGAGGTGGCCGGCATCGCCGTCCCCGTCGCCTACCGCCGCCGAGGCTTGGCCGCCGCCTTCACCGCCGACATCACCGCCCGCCTGTTCGCCGCCGACACGGAGATCGCCTGGCTCGAGGCATCCGGCCCCGACTCCTGGCGCATCTACGAGAAGGTCGGCTACCGCCCGACCGGCAAACGCCTCTACATCTCCCACCCCTGACCACCCCGGGCTGCCCGACCACATCGGGCAGCCCGGCCCGTACTGTCAGCGCCGTGAGCGTCCCCGGCGAGTGCCTTCAGCGTGCCTATCTCTATCTGGAGCGGAATTACGATTCCGAGCCGCCCTACAGCGACGACGCTCTGGACCAGATGTTCTTCGAGCCCGCCGAGGTCACCGCCCGGGTCGGCCTCGCCCCTACCACCGCCTGGCGCCGCGGGGATCCCGCCCCGCGCCACGACCGGCCGCCGCGCCGCTTCAGTAGCTGGTCCTATGAGTTGCCGGAAAGCTCCACTCGGGACACCGAGGAGGTGGTCACCGCCCTCCTGGACGCCATCGAGCCGCACGCCGCCGGGATCGCGGTCGCGCGCGCCGAACTGGGTCTGCGCGCGGGCGTCATGGTGGTCATCTGGCTGGCCGGCGGCCGAGACCGCGGCGACGAGGTCTCCTTCACGACGCCGGCGCTCAGTTTCCGTGAGCGGACGGTCCAGCGCCTGGCGGCAATGGGGTTATCGCTGGACCACGATCTGTACGTCGAGGTCCCGGAGTGAGCACCCCGAGGCGGAGTGTGGTGAGTTCGGTGGTCATCGGGGAGTCACAGCGCCGGGGGCGGCGATAGGCTGACGGGCATGTCTGACGTTGAGGACGAGCAGCAGCAGGACGAACAGCCCGAGGAGTTTCTCAACCGGGCGGCCCGGCGGGCGGCCAAGCACAAGAAGCACGCACACGGCGTGGCGGCCGCGCAGACCGCCGAGCAGCAGCACGGGCGCGGGACGGTCTCGGCCAAGCGGCAGCAGTTCGGCAACCGCCGCACGGGCGGCTGAGGCACGCCCGTCACAATGGCGGGATGGTTGTTCTTCAGGTGGACGGCGCGGACGATCCGCGGATCGGTGACTATCGTGCGCTGACCGACCTGGAGCTGCGGATTCGGTGGGAGCCGCCCAACGGGCTGTTCATCGCCGAGGGTGAGCTGGTCATCCGGCGTGCGCTGCGCGCCGGGTACCGGCTTCGGTCGGTGCTCGTGGACGAGAAGCGGGTCGACCAGTTCGAGGATCTGCCCGACGAGGCGCAGATCTACGCGGCCACGCCCGAGGTCCTCGAGTCGATCACCGGGTTCCACGTGCACCGCGGGGTGCTGGCCTCGTTCCACCGGCGGGAGCTGCCGTCGCTGGAGGCTCTGCTCGCGGGGGCGACCAGGCTGGCGGTGCTCGAAGGGCTCAACACGCACACCAACCTGGGCGCGCTCTTCCGGTCGGCAGCGGCCCTCGGGATCGACGCCGTGGTGCTGTCGCCGAACTGCGCGGATCCGCTCTACCGGCGCGCGGTGCGGGTGAGCATGGGCGAGGTCTTCGCGATCCCGTACGTGAAGGTCGAGGACTGGCCCGCGGCGCTCAAGACGATCTCGGCGTCCGGATTCCGGCTGCTGGCGCTGACGCCGGGCGCGGATTCCGTCTCACTGCAGGAGCTGAGCGCCGAGGACCGGGCGCGGCCGGCGCTGATGCTCGGGGCCGAGGGGCCGGGGCTGACGCGTACGGCGTTGGCGGCCAGCGATGTGCGGGTCGGCATTCCGATGCGCAACGGGGTCGACTCGCTGAACGTCGCCACGGCGGCGGCGATCGCTTTCTGGGAACTCTGCCGCTGAATTCTTTTCGCGACCGAAATTCGGGCTTTCCCGCATGACAATCGATCGATACCCTTATCGCCGGGTTGCGAGCTTTCACCGGGATGAGGGCAAATGCACGAAAAATCCGG
Organism: Actinoplanes sp. CA-142083; assembly: GCF_050942195.1. NCBI lineage: Bacteria > Bacillati > Actinomycetota > Actinomycetes > Micromonosporales > Micromonosporaceae > Actinoplanes > Actinoplanes sp. CA-142083. The sequence goes on along the minus strand of NZ_CP192076.1, from coordinate 2,331,970 downwards.
CAATATGCGTGTTCTGCCGTGGATCCCCACCATCGTCGGCGTCCTCGCGCTTATCGGATTTACCGCCGTCACGATCATCCGGCTCACTCCGGGGCATTCACAGCCGCAGACCCTGCCCCCGCCGGAGCCGCCGTTCACCCTCCCGGGGACGACCTCCGGCCCGCAGGCCCCGGTGAGTCTTGTCCCGACTCCCCCTTCACCCGCCTCGACGAAACCGTCCACGCAGACCAGCCGGACCATTCCCGCGGTGATCAGGCCCACGCCGGAGCAGACGGAGAAACCCGAGCAACCGGCCGTGACCGGCGAGTACAGCGTCCTCAACTCCTACGACGACAGCTTCATCGGCCAGGTGCTGGTCATCAATCGCACGAGCGAGCCCCAGGACTGGGTCGTCACGCTGACCTATCCGGGAAACCTGCGAACCTCCTGGCTCGAGTCGCTCCCGCAGCCGACGCTGAGCCGGCGCGGACACACCTTCACCTGGACCTCCTCGGTGCCGCTCGCGGCCGGCGCGAGCGGCCGGTTGCGCTTTCACTTCGACCGGGCCGACGGGTCGGACACACCGGACTCCTGCTCGGTGAACGGGTCGCCCTGCGCGGTCAACTGAACGATCTCGCTGACCGGCTCGCCCCGGAACGGCAGGTCGACCGGCAGCCCCGCCGCCATCAGCGCGGCTCCGGAAAACAATCTGCCCGATTTATCCGCATAGGAGCCGCCGGGATCCAGCCCGCGTAGCCGAAGCGGAGCATTGTCCGCACCCGACACCCGCCAGGCGAAGACCACGGTCCGCCCGCCCAGGTTGTACTGCCACGCCGACAGCCCGGCATCGGCGGGCCGGAGCCGATGAAGGCTCCCATGCTGCACGACGTCCCGGAACTCCCGGTACTCGCCGATGAGGGCGATCGCCAGGTCCAGCTCGGACGGCGTCCACCGCGAAAGATCGCCGCCGATCCCCAGCACCCCGGCCATCGCCACGTGGAAGCGGAAGGGCAACGGCACCCGCCGTCCGGTGATCGGGTTCGGGCTGTCGGTCACCCAGGCGACCATGCTCCCCGGCGCGTACGTCTGGGTGTATCCGCTCTGGATCTTGATCCGGTCCAAGGCGTCGGTGTTGTCGCTGGTCCAGGCCTGATCGGTACGCGCGAGCATCCCCAGGTCGACCCGGCCGCCGCCACCCGCGCAGGCCTCGATCCGCAGCCCCGGGTGCCGTGCGCGCAGCCGGTCGATCACCTCGTAGACGCCGATCGCGTGCCCGACCCACGATTCCGGCCGGGCCTCGGTGAACGGCCGGTTGAAGTCCCACTTGAGGAACGCCAGTCCCGCGGACCGCACCAACTCATCAAGCCACGCCAGCGCCCATTCCCGTACGTCATCGCGGGTGAAATCAAGCACCAACTGGTGACGAAGCGAGGTGGCCGGCCCGCGATGCAACACCCAGTCGGGGTGCTCGCGGAAGAGGTCACTGTCCGGATTGACCATCTCGGGCTCGACCCACAGCCCGAACTCCATTCCCAGTGACCGCACGTGATCGGCGAGCGGCCGCAACCCCGATGGGAAGCGCGACGGGTTCGGATGCCAGTCGCCCAGCCCGGCCCGGTCGCTGGTGCGCGCCCCGAACCAGCCGTCGTCCACCACGAACAGCTCGACCCCGAGCTTGGCCGCGATCTCCGCCAGCCCGCACTGGCCCTCCTCGGTCACGTCGAAGGCGGTGGCCTCCCACGAGTTGTAGAGCACCGGCCGGGTCTCGCCGGCGTGCGGCCGCACATACCGATTTTGATATTCGTGCCAGGCGCGGCTCGCCCCGCCGAATCCGTCCGCCGCATACAGCCCGGCGAAGACCGGACTGACCAGTTCCTCCCCCTCGTCCAGGCGCGTGCCCGCCGCGGCATGACCGGCAGCCCCGAGCAACGAGCAACGCCCGGCATCCGTACGGGTGACAGTGATGCGCCACGATCCGCTGAAGGCCAGCGCCGCCGACCAGACCGGGCCGCTCTGTTCGGTGGCCGTGCCGTCGTCGAGCATCACCCAGGGATTGGACGCGTGGCTGGTCACGCCGCGCCGCGAGACCAGGGTTGTCTCGGCCACCGGCAGCGGCGTGCGGCGCAGCGTCCCCTCCCGGGCCCAGCCCCCGGTGACGTGGCTGAGCCGGTAGTCCTCGAGTTGCGGCAGGCACCAGACCGCCGCCGCGTGGTCGGTGAAGGCGGCCGGGCCGTGGACGACGGACCAGCGCTCGATGACGTCGGTGCCCGGCCGCACCCGGTAGTGCAGGTCGACCGGGCCCAACCGGATGATCAGCGTGTCGTCGTGGATCTCGTGTCCCTCGACCGCGAGCGGCGACGAGAAGGCCGGCGGCACGAACCCGCTGGTGGGAAAGTCGGACGCGCCATCGATCGGACCCTCGAACGTGTCCCCGAACGGCGACCGCCAGGACGGCAGGGCCGCGGCGTCAGCCAGGGAGAGCCGGTCACCCCAGTGCAGGGCCATGACCGACCCCTCCAGGCGGAGGGCGTACGTCGTGCGAGCGGTGTGCAGGACAACGGTCGAGCCGTCCGATTCGATGTGCGCCACCAAGACTCCGTCTACTCCTTCACCGGGATGGACTGCGACTTCAGCGTCTGGATCGTGCTGGCTTGCGCGTCCTGCAGCGCCTTGATCAGCGTCTCCTGCCCGGAGACCGCCGCCTTGAAGCCGTCGGAGGCGTCCGCGTACGTCTGGGTCATCGTCGGCCCCCAGGTGAAGTCTGCCTTGACCTGCCCGGACGCGGTCGCGAACTCGTCATAGATCTTCTGGCCGCCGTAGAACTCGACGCCCTGCGACAGCGCTGGGAGGGTGGCGCCGGCCTTGGTCGCCGGGTACAGCTGCGCGACCTTGTTGAGCTCGGTGAGCGCCTCGTTCGAGGTGTTCAGCCAAAGAGCGAACTTCGCCGCCTCGTACGGGTGCTTGGAGCCCTTGAACACGGCGGTCGAGGAGCCGCCCCAGTTGCCGGCGATCTTCTCGCCCGCGGTCCACTGCGGCATCGGCGCGACCGCCCACTTGCCGGCCGTCTTGGGCGCGCCGGTCGCGATCGAGTTGGCGCCCCAGACCGCGGACACCCAGGTCCAGGCCTTGCTCTCGTTGTAGGCGTTGTTCCACTCGTCGGTCCACGGCGGCACCGCCGAGACGAGCTTCTTGTCGATCAGGCCCTGCCAGTAGTTGGCGACCTTGGTGGTGGGCTCGTCGGTGAGGCTGACGGTCCAGTTCGTGCCGTCGTTGGCGAACCAGTGGCCGCCCGCTTGCCAGGCCAGGCCCGCGAACTGGTTGATGTCGCTGTTGGAGAAGTTGGTGATGTAGCCGCCGGCCGCCTTCACCTTGGCCGCCGCGTCCGCGTACTCCTGCCAGGTTGTCGGCACCGGGATGTGGTTCTTCTCGAAGAGGTCCTTGCGGTAGAACATCGCCATCGGGCCGGCGTCCTGCGGCACCGCGTACACGTGGCCCTGCTCGCCGAAGCTGACCTGGTTCCACGTCCAGTCGACGAACTGGCCCTGGGCGCCGGTCACCTCGGAGCAGCCGGCCAGGTCGGTGAGCCCGTCCTGCACCCGGAAGCTGGGCAGCGCGTCGTACTCGATCTGGCCGAGGTCGGGCGCGTTGCCGGCCTTGAGCTGGTTGAAGAAGTTCTGATACGTGCCGCCGTTGCCGTTGGGGCCGGTCTGCACTTTGACCTGGATGTTCGGGTTGGCCTTGTTCCAGATGTCGACGACCTTCTGGATGTCGGGCACCCACGAGGTGAAGGTCAGCGTGACCGGGCCGCTCGAGGGCGCGCAGCTCGCGGCGCCTGCTGTCGCGTCTTCAGTTTCACCGGACGAACACGCGGTTATCGAGAGAGCCGACAAGAGCAGGACGGCAAGGGTGCGTCGCATTTCAACTCCTTCATTTAATGGATCCAGCGCCCAGGCCGCTACGCCAGAACCGCTGGAGGGAAAGGAAAGCGATGATCATCGGCGCCAGCGACAGGAAGGCGCCGACCAGAACCAGCCCCCGCAGTTCCGGCCGCTGGTCGACCTGCGAGTTCCAGGTGTAGAGACCGAGCGTGACCGGGAAGAGCTTCTGGTTGCCGAGCATGATCAGCGGCAGCAGGAAGTTGTTCCAGACCGCCACGAAATGGAAGAGGAAAATCGTCACGAAGGCCGGGGCCATGAGGCGTACGGAAAGGGTGAAGAACGTGCGCACCTCGCCGGAGCCATCGATTCTCGCGGCCTCGACGATCTCGTCCGGAACGGACGAGGCGGCGTAGATCCGCGCCAGGTATACGCCGAACGGGTTGACCAGGCTGGGCAGGAAAACGGCCCAGAAGGTGTTGGCCGCGTGTGCCTTGCTGAACAGCAGGAACAGCGGCAGGGCGAGCGCGGTGGCCGGCACGAGCACACCGCCGAGCACGACGTTGAACAGCATTTCCCGGCCGCGGAACTGGTATTTCGCGAGCGCGTAGCCGCACATCCCGGCGAGCAGCGTGCCGAGCGCCGCGGCGCCGACCGTGTAGCCGATGCTGTTCACCAGCCAGCGAAGAAAAATGCCGTCCTGATAGGTGAACACCGCACGGATATTCGAGCCGAGCTGGAAGTTCTCGAACCAGAGGCCGACGCCGCGCCCGCCGGATTTGGTGGCGCCGACGAAAAGCCACCACAACGGGGTGAGGAAATACACGGTGCAGACCGCCATGACCAGCATGGCGACGGCGCGGCGGGTCATCGGACCCCCCTACGCTGGGTGAACTTGAGAAACGAGAACGACAGGACGAACGTGGCGAGCGCGAGCACCACCGAGAACGCGGCGGCCAGGTGGAAGTTCGGCACCGACGAGGTGGCGTAAACGGTCATGTTCGGCGTGTAGGTGCTGGTCACCGCCGAGCTGAACGAGCGGAAGACCTGCGGCTCGGCGAGCAGTTGCAGCGTGCCGATGATCGAGAACACGGTGGTCAGCACGATCGCCGGCATGACCATGGGGATCTTGATCGACCACGCCGTCCGGAACTGGCCGGCGCCGTCGATCTTGGCGGCCTCGTAGATCTCCGGCGGGATCGCGAGCAGCGCCGAGTAGATGATCAGCATGTTGTAGCCGACATAGACCCAGGTCACGACGTTGGCGATCGACCAGAGCACGAGGTCGGCGCTGAGGAAGTCGACGTTCGCGGTGACCGCGGTGAACGGCGACAGGTTCGGCGAGTAGAGGTAGCCCCACATGATCGCCGCGACCACGCCCGGCACCGCGTAGGGCAGGAAGAACGCGAGCCGGAAGAACCGCTTGCCGCGGACCAGGCCAGAGTCGAGGATCAGGGCCAGCACCAGCGCGAGCCCGAGCATGACCGGCACCTGCACTACCCCGAACAGCAGCACCCGCTCGACCGAGTGCCAGAACGGCGAGTCGCTGAAGACCCGGCGGTATTGCGCGAGACCGCCGAAGACCTCGGTCGCCGGGCCGAAGGTTCCGGTGCGCTCGACCTTGTAGAGCGACTGCACGATCGCGTACCCGATCGGGATCAGGTAGAAGAGCGCGAACAAGGCCGCGAACGGCGTGACGAAAAAGGCGATGGCGGCGCGGTGCTTCACGGCCGTCGGCCTTTCTCTTCGATGACGCGTACGCCTCCGGGCGTCACCTTCAAGCGGCCACTCACTTGTTCGCCGCTGATGAGGTCGGTCCCCTGCGCGGCGAGCTCGATCGAGCGAGCGCCATGGTTGATCGCGAAGACGTACGATTTATCGTTTTTATGGCGACGAATGACCTCTACCTCGCCGTCGTTCTCGGGGCCGGTCGGCTCCACACCGGCCTGGTGGGCGGCCGCGCGCAGGACGTCGCGCAGCCCGATCGGGTCCAGGGCCGTGGCGACATACCAGGCATGTCCGGCGCCGAATTGGTTGCTGGTGATCGCCGGAACGCCGGGTAGTGGGCCGTCGGCGTACGCGGCATGGGTCTTGGCGGTTGTAGTGCGGAGCCGCTCGGACCAGAGGCTCGCCGTCCCGCCGTTGTCGAGGGCGATGGTCGTACCCGGCTTGAGCGGGAAGAACTCCTCGGCACTGACGCCGAGGACCTCGCGGAACGCGCCCGGGTAGCCGCCGAGCCGGATGCGGTCGTCCTGGTCGGCGATGCCGCTGAAGAACGTGACGAGCACGGTGCCGCCTTTTTGAACATATTTCGTGATGCGCGCGGCCTGCTGGTCCGTCACCAGATAGAGGCCGGGCACGATCACGAAGCGATACCGGTCGAGGTCACCGTCCGGGCTGACCACGTCGGCGGTCACGCCCAGTTCGCGCAGCCCCCGATACGCCGCGTGCACCTGATCGAGATAGCTGACGGCGGTGGACGGCCGCCCCTCCTGTTCGGCCGCCCACCACGACTCCCAGCCGAACAGCACCGCGGTGTCGGCCTCGACTGCGGCGCCGGCCACGTCGGCCAGCTTCCGCAGAGTTCCGGAGAGCTCGAGGACCTCGCGCCACTGCTCGCTGTCGGTGCCCGCGTGCGGCAGCAGCGCCGAGTGGAACTTCTCGCTGCCCTGCGCCGAGGCCCGCCACTGGAAGAAGCAGATCGTGTCGGCGCCGCGGGCCACGTGGGTGAGCGTGTTGCGCAGCATCTCGCCGGGGCGCTTGGCCAGGTTGTGCGGCTGCCAGTTGACCGCGCCGGTGGACTGCTCCATGAGGATCCACGGCTTGCCGCCGGCCAGGCCGCGGGTGAGGTCGGCGGCGAAGCTGAGCTCGGCGGCGGGATCCCCCAGCCGATGGTCGAGGTAATGATCGTTGGCGATCACGTCCATCCGCGGGGCCCAGCGCCAGTAGTCGAGGTCGCGGATGTGCGCGGTGACCATGAAGTTCGTGGTGACCGGGATCGTGCTGTGCTTCCTGATCACCTCGTGCTCGGCCTCGTAGTGGGCGAGCACCTCGTCCGACGAGAAGCGGTGGAAGTCGAGCATCTGGGTGGGGTTGCGCAGGGAGAGCGCCTGCCGCGGCGGGAGGATCTCGTTCCAGTCGCCGTAGCGCTGACTCCAGAAGGCGGTGCCCCAGGCCTGGTTGAGCCGGTCGAGCGTCCGGTACCGGTTGATCAGCCAGCTCCGGAAGGCGTGGGCCGAGACGTCGCAGTAGCACAGCGCGTTGTGGCAGCCCAGCTCGTTGGAGACGTGCCAGAGGGCGACCGCGGGGTGCGCGCCGTAGCGCTGGGCCACCTGCTCGACCAGGTCGAGCGCGTGCCGCCGGAAGAGCGGGGAGCTCGGGCAGAACGCCTGCCGGCCGCCCGGGTAGCGGCGGGTGCCGTCGGCCGCCATCGGCAGGATCTCCGGGTGCCGAGTGACCAGCCACGGCGGCGGCGAGGCGGTCGCGGTGCCCAGGTTGATCCGGATGCCGTTCTCGTGCAGGAGCTCGACGATCCGGTCGAGGCGCTTGAAGTCGTACTCGCCCGGGTGGGTCTCGAGATCCGACCAGCCGAAGATGTTGATCGCGACGAGGCCGATGCCCGCGGCCCGCATGAGCGCGACGTCCTCGGCCCACACCTCGGCCGGCCACTGCTCCGGGTTGTAGTCGCAGCCCAGCGTGATCAAGGTCGCCTCCCTGTGCACGTGCACACAATTCCCCGACATCCACTGCCGAGGTCTGATGTGTGAACGTGCACACACTAGGATTGGCGCTGACCAGCGTCAAGAGGGAGAAAGTTAGAGTTCAGCCGTGAGTTCGCGTACTGGGAAAAGGGCCACCGTGCACGACATCGCGGCCGCCGCCGGGGTCTCGCGCGGCACGGTGAGCCGCGTGCTCAACGGCGGCTACGTCTCGTCGTCGGCCCGCGCCGCGATCGAGCGGGCCATCCGCGAGGTCGGCTACGTGCCCAACACGGCCGCCCGCAACCTGGTCATGCAGCGGTCCCAGGCGATCGGCTTCATCGTGCTCGAGCCGCACGAGCTGTTCCTCGAGGACCCCAACATCGGCGGCATCATGCTGGGCGCCAACGCGACCCTGTCCGCCGCCGACTACCAGATGGTCAACCTCGTCGTCGATTCCGAACGCGACACCGCCCGCATCACCCGCTACCTCAGCGGCGGCTTCGTCGACGGCGCCATCATCGTCTCCGCGCGCAGCCACGACCCGATCATCCAGGTCGTCGGCGGCCTGGCCCTGCCGTCCGCCTTCGTCGGCCACCCGCGCGACCTGCACCCCGAGATCCCGTACATCGGCATCGACAACCTGGCCTCCGCCGAGGAGATCACCCGCCGCCTGGTCGACACCGGCCGCCGCCGCGTCGGCATGATCGCCGCCGCCGTGGACCGCGATTCCGGCGCCGACCGCCTGACCGGCTTCCGCCGCGCCCTGGGCGACATGTTCGACGAGACCCTGGTCGCCGAGGTCCCCCTCTACGACTTCGCCTGCGGCGCCAAGGGCATGCGTACGCTGCTGGAACGCGACCCGGCCATCGACGGCGTCTTCGCCGCCTCGGACGCCATCGCGGCCGGCGCCATGGAGGCCCTGCGCGAGGCCGGCCGCACCGTCCCCGGCGACGTGGGCCTGGTCGGCTTCGACGACAGCTCCTGGGCCCTGCGCACCCGCCCCCACCTGTCCACAGTGCACCAGCCGGCCGGCGACATCGGAGAACACGCCGCCGACCTCGTGCTGCGCCAGGTCAGAGGCGAGGAGATCACTCAGCGCGGCCTGCTGCTCCCCTCGCCCATCGTCTGGCGTCACTCGGCCTGACGCGGCGCCACCTTCACAGCGTCTTTGAGAGCCTGCGGGGTGAGCTGACCGGCGACCAGGGCGGCCAACGCGAGGGCGAAGCCTGCCACCTGGGGCATCGTCAGGGTCTGGCCGAGTACGACGACACCTGCCACGGCGGCCACCAGCGGGGACAGCAGTCCGAGCAGGGCCGTCGCCGTCACCGGGAGCACTCGCAGGCCGGCGAACCACAGCGTGTACGCCAGCAGCCCGCCGATCAGGCCCAGCCACACGTAGCCGCCCACGGCCTGGGCGTCGATGTGGTCGGGGATGCCCTCGATGAGCGACACCGGGATCAGCAGGACCAGCCCGCCCGCCGTCAGCAGCCAACCGGCGAAGGCCATCGGGCGCACGCCCTCGGGGCGGCCCCACCGCTTGGTCAAGGTCACGCCCAGCCCCATGGCCGCCGCGCCGGCCAGTCCCGCCGCGATGCCGGTGACGTCCAGTGCGGCGTTCGGCCCGAGAACGACCAGGCCGACGCCGGCCACGCCGACCAGGCCCCAGCCCAGGCGCCAACCCGACAGCCGCTCACCGAGGATCACGACCGCCAGGAACGCGACGATGATCGGCTGGGTCGCGCCGAGCGTCGCGGCCACGCCGCCCGGAAGCCGCTCGGCCGCGAGGAACAGCAGCGGGAAGAACGCCCCGATGTTGAGCGCACCCAGGACCAGGGCGCGGAACCACCAGATCCCGTGCGGCAGCTGCCGGGTGATCGCCAGCGCGAGCAGGCCGGCCGGCAGCGCGCGCATCAGGCCCGCGAACAGCGGATGTCCCGCCGGCAGCAGCTCGGTGGTGACGACGTAGGTGGTGCCCCAGACGGCGGGGGCGAACGCGGTGATGGCAGTGGTGGCGACCCGCCCGCCAGCGGCGGGGGTCGGTGCCTTGGTCGAGGGAGAAGCCGTGATGGTCATGCCTTCAGCGTCGGCCTCTCCGATCGATGAGTCCAACACATACTTTTCAACACAGCGATCTCATATCAAGATAGATGCGTGGAACTGCAGCAGATGCGCTACGTCCTGGCCGTCGCGGCCACCGGCAACTTCACCCGCGCCGCCAAGCAATGCCTGGTCGTGCAGTCGGCGTTGAGCCATCAGATCGCCGCGCTCGAGCGCGAGCTGGGCGCCAAGCTCTTTGCCCGCACCAGCCGCCGGGTGGCCCTCACCCCCGCCGGCGAGGCTTTCCTGCCCGCGGCCCGGGCCTGCCTGGAGGCCGCCGACCGGGCCGCCGCCGACGCCGCAGCCGCCACCGGCGAGATCCGCGGCCGCCTGACCATCGGCATCATCCCCACCGTGACCGGCATCGACCTGCCGGCGGCCCTGCACGCTTTCCTGAGCGCCCACCCGCTCGTGCGGATCGCCCTACGTTCGGCGGGCAGCGACGACCTGGCCGCCGGCATCCGCGCCGGCGAGGTCGACGTGGCCGTCCTGGGCCTCCCCGAGTCCGTCAAACCGCGCGGCGTCCGCTACCGGGTCTTGAACCACGACCACCACGTGGCCGTCCTCGCCACCGGCCACCACCTGGCCGGCCTGCCCCGCGTCGACCTGGCCACCCTCGCCCCCGAGCCCTTCGCCGACTTCCCGGCAGGCACCCCCGGCCGCGCCCAGAGCGACCTCGCCTTCGCGGCCGCCGCCCTGACCCGCGACGTGGCTTTCGAGGCCATGTCCACCGACCTGATGATCGGCCTGATCCGCCAATCCCTGGCCGTGGCCCTGCTCCCGTCCCGCTTCGTGGCCGGCATGGACGACCTGGTCACGATCCCCGTGACCAACGGCCCCGCCCGAGTCGAATACCTGGCCTGGAACGACTTCAACCCGACCCCAGCCGCTACCGCCTTCCTGGAAGCCGTCGGCCACCCCGCCTCTGAGCCAGACGCCTGATAAGCCTCAGTCCACCCGGTAGGTCAGGTGGGTGGCGTGGCCCGAGGGCCGGACGTGGATCTGCCTCAGAGCGCGGGGTGCGGCGCCGGCGAAGAGCGGGACGCCGTCGCCCAGCAGGACCGGGGACAGGTGCAGGCGCAGCTCGTCGACCAGGCCGGCCTCGATCGCGCGGCGGATCGTCTCGCCGCCGCCCATGATGACGACGTCTCGGTCCTCGCCCACGGCGATGCCCTTGGCGACCGCGCTCGCGATGCCGTCGACGACGAAGGTCACCCGGTCGGCGAGGCGCACCTTGTCGGGCGGGTTGCGGGTCACGACCAGGACCGGTGGCTGGGCGGCCAGGTCGGCGCCGTAGCCCATCTCGTCGTTCCACCCGTCGGGCGCGTCGACGATGTCGAACAACCGCCGGCCCATGATGACCACGCCCGTGGCGGCGACCGACTCCTCGAGGACGGCCCGGTCGATCGCGTCGGGCTGGAGCGCCCACGTGTGCAGGCCCTCACCGCCGCGCCCGAGACCCATGTCGGGCGAGGCCTCCGGCCCGGTGACGAACCCGTCCAGCGACACCGAGATGTCGGCGACCACCTTGGCCATGACCGCTCCTTCCCGCGGCGGCGCCCTTCGCGCGCCACTCTCCGGAGCATGCCACCCGGGTACGACACTCGCGCCCCGACCGAAGCGCCAACCTGCCTTCGCCGACCGAGACAGCCGCCCAACGCCGGGGACAGCGCAGCCAGGCCGGCGACGCCGGTGGCGGGGCGGGGGCAGCGCGGAGCAGGGCGGCGGTCAGGCCCGGGGGATCAAGCGAGCGCCCGTCCAAGCGAGGCCCGTGCCGGCCGCCAGCAGCAACAGCGCTCCGACCGTAGGCAGCGGTTGGCGAGCGTATGAGCCGGCGCCCATCGCCGCGGCGGCGAGCATGAGGAGGATGCCGTCGGCCGGGTTGACCAGGCGGGAGCGGAAGACCGCCCAGCCCAGCACCAGCCACCCGGCGCCGCTCACCGCCGCTGCCACCGTGGCGGCCACCTCCAGCTGGTCCGACGTCAAAGGGGCGCCCTCGGCCGGGACCCCAGGGGGCAAAGCCGTCAGCGGCAGGGTGAGCATCGTGCCGGCTACGCCGGTCAGGAGGCCGAGGATGGCGGCGCGGCGGGTTCGGGTGGCGGTCAGCAGGGCCGTGAGGGCGATCATGGCGATGGTGGACAGCCAGTCGGCGGTCAGGGCCACGGCCAGCGGGCCGGGTGGGGTGTCTATGCCGAGGGTCAGCCAGCCGTCCAGGACCGCGGCGGCGGGAAGGGACCAGAGGGCCAGCCTCGCGTAGCGGCGGACGGACCAGATCCAGACCGCTTCCCGTACGGGAAGGAGGTGATCCTGGTCCGCCGAGCCGGCGGCCGGGCGGGCGCCGCCGACCCACGCCGGAGAGACCCGCAGCGGCCTCCCGCTCGCCGTGTGGTGATGGCTGCTGCTCATGGCTCCGCCTCGCCTGGGCTCAAGCCGAGCGGCCCGGGGGCAACCGGTCGGGATCCTGCGCCAGAGCATTCCAAATGGCCGGTGGCTCCGCAGGCGTTTCCCGGAAAGTCGCACAGGGCCTGAGTCCGATTTGTCCGCTCGTCACCGTGAGTGATGCGAGGACGGTGACTCGGCGCTGCCGGGTCGGTGGGGACGACGCCGGAAGGGTGAACTGGGTCGACCGATTTCGAATTTCTTTTGGAAGGGCGCGAGCTGCGGAAACACCGCCCACAGAGGGCGATTTGACCGGGGTGGCGGCAATCCGCTTTGAACCCCGTCGCGGGTCGGGTCCGTACTGGGGGCCGACCGACCACATCGACGTCCACGAACGAGGAGTGATGATGAGATCGCGCGCGTACCGAAGGAACCAGAGCCCCAACCGGCGGAAGGTCATAGGCGCCGTGATCGTCGGGGGCGTTCTGGCGGCGGCCGGACTGGCCAGTGTTCAGCTCGCGAACGCCAGCACCACCCCGAAGGCCGCCGATGTGATCTCGGTCGAGGGACAGCAGTTCGACGTGTCGCAGTGCAAGGCGCTGGAGATCGCCGGTGGCGACGTGATCTGCGACGGCGAGAAGCTCGCGCCGCAGCAGGAGCAGGGCGCCGACGACGCCGCTCTCGCCTCGGCCCAGGCGCTCGAGCTGGCGTGTGACACCTTCGCGGCCGACGCGGCCGCGGCCGAGGGCCAGCAGGGCGCCGAGGAGCAGGGCGCCGCTCAGGAGGGCGAGAAGGGCGCCGCGGCGGCCAAGGCCAAGAACAAGAAGCTGGCCACGAAGTGGGCCAAGGCCATGAAGGCAGCCGAGGACGAGCAGGCCGCCGAGGGCGAACAGGCCGGCCAGGGCGAGCAGGCCGGCGAAGGCGAGCAGGCCGGCCAGGGCGAGGAAGCCGGTGCGGGCGAGGAAGCCGGCGCGGGCGAGGAAGCCGGCGCGGGCGAGCAGGGCGCAGCGGACCAGAACGCGGCTGCCGCCGCGGCCGTGGCCTCGGCCCAGAAGGCGCTGCTCACGACCTGTCTGGCGCTGGCCGACGCCAAGGCCGCCGCGGGCATCGCCGGCGGCGACCAGGGCGCGGGCGAGGAGGGTGGCGCCGACCAGAGCGCCGAGCCCAGCGCGGCCCCCAGTGAGGAGCCGAGCGCGGCCACCAAGAAGGCCAAGAAGTAGGAAGTAGGAAACAGAGAACGGCCGGCCCGAAGACCCCGGGCCGGCCGTTTCGTTTCAGCGGGTCAGGCGCGTTCCTGCTGGGCCACGCCGTTGTAGTCGGCCCCGCCGAGGGCGGCCGACGGCGGGATCGGCTCGGGCGCCGGCAGTGCGGCCGTACGATCGGGATCTGCGGAAACCTGGGCCTCCGCCACCCGGACCTGCTCATCCACCTGGGCCGCGGCATCCGCGGCCGCTTGCGCCGCGGCCTCGGCCTCGCGCTCGACGGACGCCGCGTCCACCTGCGAGGACGGCACGTCGCCGGCCATGTTGGCCAGCCCGCCGAGAGCGCCACCGAGACCTTCGAGGGCCTTGGTCAGCTCGGTCGGGACGATCCACACCTTGTTGGCCGAGCCGTTCGCGATCTGCGGCAGCGCCTGGAGGTACTGGTAGGCCAGCACCTTCTGCGACGGGTTCGCCTGGTGGATCGCGTCGAACACCGTGCGGATCGCCTTGGCCTGGCCCTCGGCCTGCAGGATGCGGGACTGCCGGTCACCGTCGGCGCGCAGCACCGCGGCCTGCTTCTCACCCTCGGCCGTCAGGATCTGGGCCTGCTTGTGGCCCTCGGCGTTGAGGATGGTGGCACGACGCTCCCGCTCGGCCCGCATCTGCTTTTCCATCGAGTCGCGGATCGAAGGCGGCGGCTCGATCGCCTTGATCTCCACCCGGGTCACCTTGATGCCCCAGCGGCCGGTGGTCTCGTCGAGCACCGTGGAGAGGTGGCGGTTGATCTCCTCGCGGCTGGTCAGCGCGCGCTCCAGGTCGAGGGAGCCGATCACGTTACGCAGCGTCGTGACCGTGAGCTGCTCGATGGCCTGCAGGAAGTTGGAGATCTCGTAGGTGGCCCGCACCGGGTCGACCACCTTGAAGTAGAGGACCGTGTCGATCGACACGACCAGGTTGTCGGAGGTGATCACGGGCTGCGGCGGGAAGGAGACCACCTGCTCGCGCATGTCCACCTTGCTGCGCACCGCGTCGACGAACGGGACCAGCACGTTCAGTCCCGGGGTCAGGGTGCGCTTGTACTTGCCCAGGCGCTCCACCACGTCCATCCGCTGCTGCGGAACGATGCGGATGGACCGGAGCAGCGTGACGATGGCGAACACCACGATCACGACTACCAGTACGCCGATCACTGCTTCCATGGCGCCTCTCTATATGTTGGGCAGATCGTCGCGCCACACGATGGCCGTGGCGCCGTCGACCTTGACGACCCGGACACGTTCGCCCGGGAGGTATTTCTCGGTGCCGTCGAAGGAGCGGGCCTGCCAGATCTCGCCCTCGAGCTTGATCATGCCGTGGCCGCCGTCGACTTCCTCGATCACTTCGCCGTGCCGGCCCTCCATCGCCTCGATGCCGAACGGCGTGTCGCCGCTCTCGAGGGCGGACTTGGCGTGGCGCAGAATGATCGGGCGTAGCGCTCCGACGGACAGCCCGGAGAACAGGGCGAACACGATGACCTGGACGAGGAGAGGGGCCCCGAGCGCGGCGGCACCGGCCGCGGCGAGGGCGCCCACCGCGAAGAAGATGATCAGGAGGGTGGCCGTGAAAGCCTCGGCGATCGCCAACGCGATGCCGAGCACGATCCAGAGAACCGCTTCCACACCTCGATCGTGACACGCTCGCGCACGCTCCGCGATGCCGCATCTCCGTCGCGTGCCGAGCAGTTAATCAGAACAGTCATCATGTCGAGAGGGTCTACCGTGTCGCTGCTGCCGGAGACGGCCCGCCGGGTCGACGAGATCGCCGCCCGGGCGCAGGCCGACGGGCGTACGCCGTCGCTGGCGCTCGCCATCGTGCGCGACCGCGCCGTGCTGCACTTCGCGGGGGTCGGCGCGCACCCGGTGCCGGACGCGAAGACGCAGTACCGCATCGGGTCGATCACCAAGACGCTGACCGCCACGATGGTCATGCAGATGCGCGACGAGGGCTTCTTCGCCCTCGACGACCTGCTCTACCGCCATCTGCCGGGCACGCCGATCGGCGGGGTGACGCTGCGCCAGCTGCTCGGGCACGTCTCGGGCCTGCAGCGTGAACCGGATGGCCCGTGGTGGGAGCGCAACACCGGCGGCGACGTCGACAAGCTCCTGGCGGATCTCGGGTACGACAAGCTGTCCGGCCCGCCGTTCCGGCGCTACCGCTACTCGAACCTGGCGTACGGCCTGCTCGGCGCGGTGCTGCAGCGGGTCACCGGGGAGTCGTGGGCGAACCTGGTCGGCAAGCGGGTGCTCGATCCGCTCGGGATGAAGCGCACGACGTACTCGCCGATGGAGCCGTTCGCCCGGGGTTATGTCGTGCACGCCCTCGACGGCAGCCTGCACGAGGAGCCGCGCTTCGACTCGGGCGCGATGGCACCCGCCGGCCAGCTCTGGTCGACGGTCACCGACATGGCGAAGTGGGCCGCGTTCCTGACCGACCCGGCGCCGACCGTCCTCCCCCGCGAGACCGTCGACGAGATGTGCGCGCCCGTCGTGATCAGCGACCTCGAGTCGTGGACCGGCGGTTACGGCCTCGGCCTGCAGCTGTTCCGCTCGGGCGAGCGCGTCTTCGTCGGCCACGGCGGCTCGATGCCGGGCTACATCGCCCAGCTGACCGTGCATCGCCGTACGCGGCTGGGCGTGATCGCGTTCGCCAATTCCTATGGGCTGACAAACACCCATATCCGAGATGTGGCCCTTACGGCGTTAAATGCGGCTTTGGACGGCGAGCCGGAGACGCCGCAGCCGTGGCAGCCGACCGCGCAGCCGACCGGCGAGGCCGCCGAGCTGACCGGCCGCTGGTGGTGGATGGGCCGCGAGTACGAGATCAGCGCGGCCGGCGACGCGGCGGAGATGACCGGCCCGAACCATTGGTCCCGGTTCAGCCGCGAGGCCCCCGACCGCTGGCGAGGCACGGCCGGCGAGAACGAGGGCGAGGTGCTGCAAGTCCTCCGGGACGCCGACGGCAAGGCGGCGAAGC
Source organism: Actinoplanes sp. CA-142083 (assembly GCF_050942195.1). NCBI lineage: Bacteria > Bacillati > Actinomycetota > Actinomycetes > Micromonosporales > Micromonosporaceae > Actinoplanes > Actinoplanes sp. CA-142083. The sequence continues at coordinate 2,315,725 of NZ_CP192076.1, read as the reverse complement.
TCGACATCGCCAGCTTCGTCTTCAGCCGGAACCCCTACGACCTCGCCTGACCACCGCTCATCCGCGCGCTCGCCGCGACCATCTCCTCGGTCCGCGGCCGCCGCACCGCCTCGTAGGCGGCGAACGCCTCCGCCGGCTCGGCATGCGCGGCCAGCGCCGATGCGAGCTCGACCGCGTCCTCGAGCGCCATCGACGCCCCCTGCGCCGCCGCCGGCGAGGCCGCGTGGGCCGCGTCCCCCACCAGCACCATCCGCTCGCCGTGCCACCGCGGCGTGCTCGGAATGTCGTAGGAGTTCCCGCCGACGACCTCCTCGTCCCGGGTCGCCCTGATGATCGCCGCGGCCGGCGTCGCGTCGTCCCCCGCGGCCGCGAGCGCCATCTCGCGCCAATCCGTGGCCGCCGGCTGCGCTTCGCCGCGAATCCGCGTGAACCACCACGTCCGCCCGTCCCCCGGCACCGTGAACCCGAAGAACGCCCGGCTCCCGAACACCATCCGGTAGGCCTCCGGCTCGCCGTCACCCGGGTTTCCGTCGGCGTAGCCGTAGACGACCCGCTCGCCCGTGTACCGGGGCGCCGGCCCGTCCGGGTCGATCAGCCGCCGGGTGACCGAGTGCACCCCGTCGGCCCCCACCAGCACATCGCCCGACGCCCGCTCACCGTCGGCGAACCGCACCTCGACGCCGCCGTCCACGGCCGCGTCCACCAGGCGCTTGCCGTGCACGACCGGAACTCCCCGCTCGCGCGCCACCTCCTGCAGGGCCCGGTAGAGCGCGGCCCGGGTCAGCGTCCGCGCGATCCCCTCGATCGGCCGGTTGCCCAGCTGCCGGCCGCCCGCGTCCTCGACGCTGACCGCCGTCGCCGGGTAGGACGCCTCGATCACCGCACGCGCGGCCCCGATCGTCTCGAGCGCTGCCATCCCGTTGGCCATCACGGTCAGGAACGCCCCCGCGTCGTCCCCGCCGGCGGCATGCGCCTCGTAGACCACCGCGTCGATCCCGGCCCGCCGCAGCGCCAGCGCCGTAGCCGTCCCGCCGACCCCGCCGCCCGCGATCAGAACCTTCATGCCCCCCAGCAGACCACGCGAACGCCCTACCATGTGCCCATGCCGCCACCGTCACCCAGCACAGTGGATAGATCCCGACTGGTCTGGCCGATCGCCGCCGCGGTGACCGCGCTGCTGGTCGGGACGGCCGGCGGCTACGACTACCACCGCGACGAGCTGTACTTCCGGATGCTCGGGCAGCACCCGCAGTGGGGATACGTCGACGAGCCGCCGTTCACGCCGCTGCTGGGCCGGCTCGCCATCGAGATCTTCGGCGACAACGTGTGGGCCATGCGCATCCCGGCGGCGATCCTGCTCGGGCTGTCGGCGCTGGTGGCGGCGGCCATCGCCCGCGAGGTCGGCGGCCGGGCGGTCGCACAGGGGCTCGCCGCGGCGGGCGCGCTGGGCGCGGTGCCGCTCTCCGCCGCGCACGTCGCGTCGACCGCGAACGCCGATCTGCTGGTCTGGCTCGGGGTCATCTACTTCGTGGTGCGCGCGCTGCTGCGCGAGTCGGGGCCGGCGTGGTTGTGGGCGGGGCTGGTCACCGGGCTCGGGCTCTACAACAAGCTGCTGGTCGTGTTGCTGCTGCTGTGCCTGGGAGTGTCGCTGCTGCTGGTGGGGCCGCGGAAGGTCCTGTTGTCGCCGTGGCTGTGGGCGGGCGTGGGAGTGGCGCTGGTGGTCGGGCTGCCCAACCTGATCTACCAGGTGGTCAACGACTTCCCGCAGTCGAAGATGGCGCAGGCCCTGTCCGAGAACAAGGGACAGGAGTCGCGAGCCCAGCTGCTGCCGCTTCAGTTCGCGCTGCTCGCGGTGCCACCGATCTGGATCGCCGGCATCGTCACCCTGGTCCGCGATCCGCGGCTGCGACGGATTCGCGCGCTGGCCGTCGCGTACCCGATCATGCTCTTGCTGGTCTTTGTGATCGCCGGCCAGCCCTACTACACGATGGGGCTGCTCTACGGGCTCTACGCGATCGGCGTCGTGCCGACCGAGCGCTGGGTGCGCGGCCATCGCGTGCGGCAGGTGGTGCTCGGGGCCGCGGTCGTGCTGCTCACCGCCTTCGGCGTGGTGACGGCGCTGCCGCTGGTGCCGGCCAGGACCTTCGCCGGGCTCAACGGAACGATCGCCGATCAGGTCGGCTGGAAGGAGTACGTGCGGCAGGTCGCCGACGTCTACGCCACGCTCCCGGCCGAGGACAAGCAGCGGGCGGTGCTGTTCACCGGCAACTATGGCGAGGCGGGCGCGCTCGACCGCTACGGCCAGGGGCTGCCGCAGGTCTACAGCGGACAGAACGAGCTGCACCACTACGGCCCGCCGCCCGACGACAAGACCGTGGCGCTCGTCGTCTTCCAGGCTCCGCCCACCCTGCTCGGCGGAAACTGCGAGGCCCGCGCCGCCCTGCACAACAGCGAGGGCGTCGACAACGAGGAGCTCGAGGCCAAGGTGTACGTGTGCCGCCTGGCCGAGCCGTGGAGCACGTTGTGGCCGCGGTTGCAGCACTATGACTGACATGACCTTCGCCAGCGTCGCGCCGATCCTGCCCGTACGCGATCTCGACGCCGCCATCGACCGCTACCGCCGCCTGGGTTTCGCCGTCCGCGCCTACGCCGGCCCGCAGCGATACGCCTTCGCCGACCGGGACAACGTCTCCCTGCACCTGGCCGAGGACGATCACGGCCACGGACACTCGCACACGTCGGTCTACCTCTACGTCTCGGACGCCGACGCGGTGCGCCGCGAGTGGGCCGGCGTCGAGGGCCATCTCTCCGAGGTGGAGGACACGCCGTGGAAGATGCGCGAGTTCGCGTACGCCGACCCGGACGGCATCGTGTTCCGAGTCGGCCACCACTTGGCGCCATGAATCTGGACGGCGCGACCGCGTGGATCGGTGAACCGCCGCAGACCGACGGCCGCGTCGTGCTGGTCAACTTCTGGACGCTCACCTGCATCAACTGGATCCGGCAGGCGCCCTGGGTCCGGGCCTGGCGGCACGCCTACCGCGACGACGGGCTGGTCGTGGTCGGCGTGCACACGCCCGAGTTCTCGTTCGAGCACGATCCCGCGCTGGTCCGGCACGCCCTGGCCGAGCGACGCATCGACTACCCCGTCGCCATCGACAATGGCGCCGCGATCTGGACAGCTTTCGACAACCAGTTCTGGCCCGCCCTCTACTTCGCCGACCGCGACGGCGTGATCCGCGACTTCCAGATCGGCGAGGGATCGTACGAGGAGTCCGAGCGCGCCCTGCAGCGGCTGCTCGGGATCGGCCGCCCCCTGACGACCACCGTCGAAGGGCACGGGGTCGAGGCGGCGGCCGACTGGGAGCATCTGCGCACGCCCGAGATCTATCTGGGCGGCGGCGCCGATCCGGGCGGCCGCGCCTACCTGCATTTCAACCAATGGGGTACGGCCGGCGAATGGCGGCCCGATCCCGAGAAGATCGTGCTCGCCGGGCCGGAGGGCAGCATCGCCTGCCATTTCCACGCCCGGGACGTGCACCTCGTGGTCTCACCGGGCGCCGGCGGACCCGTTGCCTTCCAGGTTTTCCTCGACGGGGAGGCGCCCGGCCGACATCGCGGGACCGACATCGACGAGGACGGCCGCGGCACGCTCCGGGACGGGCGGCTGCACCACCTGATCCGGCAGCGCGGGCCGGTCCGCGAGCTCACCGTCGAGGTCGCCTTCCTGGGCGCCGGCGTCGAGGCGTACGCGTTCACGTTTGGATAGCCCGAGCGCCACCCCGGCCGCCACGACCGCGACGCCCAGCCAAACGAGCAATGAGGGCAGCGGCCCGCCGAGCGCCACCCCGGTCGCCGCGGCCGAGATCGGCGCGACCCCGGTGAGCAGTCCCGCGCGGGCCGCGCCGACCCGCTGGACGCAGGCGTACCAGAGCACGAACGCCAGCGCGGTCACCCCGACCGCGAGATAGGCGCCGGCCAGCAGGTCCGCGGTGTTCAGCCGCAGCACCGCGCCCGGGCCCTCCCAGATCACGCCGGTCACCGCGAACACGATCGCCGCCATCCAGGTCGAGTGCACCGAGACGCCCAGCGGCCCGTGGCGCTTCAGCACCGGCACCGCGAGCAGCGTGAAGCCGGCCTCGCAGGCGAACGTCACCACCGCCCACAGCAGCCCGATCCCGTCGGCCCGCCCGAACCCCTGCACCAGGGCCGCCCCGGCAGTCACCACCGCCGCCGCGAGGACCAGGCGGGCCGCGGGCGCGTGCCCCTCGAGCAGCGGGCCGAGCACCGCGAGCAGCACCGGCACGCAGGCCACCGCGACGCCGAGGACGGCAGGCTCGGCGTGCCCGGCGCCGAAGACCAGGGCCAGGTTGAAGACGAACATGCCGGTCACCACGACGCCGGCGAGCCAGAGCCATTCGGCGCCGCGCGGGCGGACCAGGCGGCGGGCGACCAGCGTGAGCAGCAGCGAGGCCACGGCGTAGCGCAGCGCCTGGACGGTGAGCACGGGAGTGTCGGCGAGCACGCCGGAGACAGCGACGCTGCCGCCGACGAAGACCATGCCGGCGGCGCCGGCCAGGAGCGGTAAGGCTTTCACGCCACGTATGCTTCCGGCGGGTATGGTCCGGTTGAAGGGCCAATCCGGGTGCTCAAAAGGAGGACCAATTTCCGACTTCCTCCAGCTGCGTGCCGACGACGCGCCGGCCAAAGGGCTCACCGCTTGGCTCACCGCAGGCCTTCGGGACGCCATTGCCGCGCGCCGGCTCGCCTCGGGCACCCGCCTGCCGGCCACGCGGGTGCTCGCGGCCGATCTCAAGATCTCGCGCGGAGTGGTGGTCGAGGCTTATCAGCGCCTGATCGACGAGGGCTTGGCCACGGGTCGCACTGGCTCCGGCACCGTCATTTCCGGCATTTCCGATAAATCGGGTATCTCATCGGATCGCCGGACCGCTTTGAGCCGCCTCCAGCTTCCGCTCCCGCCCACCGAAGGCATCGACCTCTCGCCCGGTGTGCCCGATCTGTCGGCGTTCCCCCGCGCGCAATGGCTGCGGGCCGAGAAGGCCGTCCTCGACGAGATCACCAGCGAGGACCTCGGCTACGGCGACCCCGGCGGCACCCCCAAGCTGCGCGAGGAGCTGATCGGCTGGCTGCGGCGCACCCGAGGGGTCCGGGCCGAGGCCGACGACATCATCGTGGTGAGCGGCGTGGCGCAGGCCCTGGCGCTGCTGGCGCGGACACTGCGGGCGAGCGGCGTGACCGCCGCCGCCGTCGAGGATCCCGGATCGCGCGGGGCCCGGGATCAAATGACCCATTGGGGCGTACGGCCGGAGCCCGTCCCCGTCGACGAGGAGGGCATCCAAGTCGACCGGATCACCCAGGAAGTGGCCGTCCTGACCCCGGCGCACCAGTTCCCGACCGGGGTCGTGCTGAGCCCCGCCCGCCGCCGCGCCCTGCTCGAGTGGGGCGGCCTGATCGTCGAGGACGACTACGACGCCGAGCACCGCTACGACCGGGCGCCCGTCGCGGCCCTGCAAGGTTCGGCGCCCGAGCGCGTCGCGTACGCCGGCAGTGTCTCCAAATCCCTCGCGCCCGGCATGCGCCTCGGCTGGATGATCGCCCCCCGCCGGCTGCAGCCGGCCCTGCTCGAGGCGAAGCACGACACCGACCTGGGCAACCCCGCGCTCCCCCAGCTCGTGCTGGCCCGCCTGCTCGCGACCGGCGACTACGAACGGCACCTGCGGATGGTCCGCGCCCGTCAGCGCCGCCGCCGGGACGCCCTGCTCGCGGGGCTGCGCCAGCACCTGCCGCAGGCGCGGGTAACCGGGGTCGCGGCCGGCCTGCATCTGCTGATCCTGCTGCCACCGGGCACGTCCGATGTCGCCGTCGCCGAGCGAGCGGCTGCCAACGGCGTACGGGTGCAACCGCTCTCTTGGCACCGCATGGAACCCGGACCGCCGGGCCTTGTTCTCGGCTATGCGGCGAATCCGCCGGATCGGCTCGCCGAGGCCGCGCAGCGCCTCGGCTCTACGTGGGAGCAGCGCCTCGGCTCTACGTGGGAACCGTGACGAAATCGATCAGCCGCTCCATCGAGTTGATCAGCGGCGTCTCGACGTCCTTGTAGCTGCTCACCTCGCGCAGGATGCGGCGCCACATGTCGGCCGGCTCGCGCACGCCGAACGCCTCGCAAACGCCCTCCTTCCAGTTGCGCCCCGGCGGGATGACCGGCCATTTCTTGATGCCGACCCGTTCGGGGCGCACCGCCTGCCAGATGTCGACGTAAGGGTGACCCGTGATCAACACGTTCGGGTCCTTGACCGCGGCGACGATCCGGCTCTCCTTGGAGCCCGGAACGAGGTGATCGACCAGCACGCCGAGGCGGCGGTCTCGACTCGGCCGGAAGGCCTGCACCGCGGCATGAAGATCGTCGATGCCGTCCAGCGGCTCCACCACCACGCCCTCGATCCGCAGGTCGTCGCCCCAGATCCGCTCGACCAGCGCGGCGTCGTGGATGCCCTCGACCCAGATCCGGCTGGCCTTGGCGACCTGCGCCTTCACGCCATCGACCGCGATCGAGCCGGAGGCGGTGATCCTGCGCTGGTTTCTTGCTTCGACAACCGGGCGCCTCAGGGTGACCGGCTCACCGTCCAGCAGGAACGCCGCCGGCGTCAGCGGGAAGTTGCGCCGCTTGCCGAACCTGTCCTCCAGCACCACCGCGCCGAGCTCGAAACCCACGACCGCGCCGCAGAACCCGGAGTCGGCGTCCTCCACCACCAGATCGGGCTCGGCGTCCACCTCGGGGACCACCTTCTGGCGGCGCCGCTGACCCTTGAGCACGTCCTCCCCATACATGCAAGGCACCGTAACCCGTGCGTTGGGACACGCCCTTTCTGACGCTCCGGCCGAGACAACCTTCCCGATGGGCACGTACCCTTGCTCGCATGTCCCCCGCTGCAGATGCGGCCACCCGCACCGCGCGGCGCTCGACCCGGTTCGTGGCCTGGGTACGCGCCTGGCGCGCGGGCTTGGTGCCGTTCGACGAGCTGGCCGGTGAGATCGCCGCCGACGAGGAGCACCTCGTCGCCGACGCGCCCGGCACGTGGACCGACGTGCCCCTCCCGCAGGGCCTGCCCGTCTTCGCCAAGGTCCACCCCGACGACATCCGCCTGGTGCTGCCGGCCCCCGGCGACCCCCGCGGCCTGCCCGGCCCCGGCGAGCTGACCGGCGCCGCCATGCTGGTCGGCGAGGCCGTGATGACTCCGGGCTTCGGCATCGTCCCCGAGGTCCGGCGGCACACGTCCGGCTCGGGCGTCGAGTTCGAGACCGTGCTCTGGCGGTTCTTCCCGGTGGCCGACTACAAGCCGGTCTTCCAGATGGGCCCGGCCGAGGCCGAGGCCGAGCTGACCGCCGCGCTCGGCGAGGCCACCGCCCAGCTCACCAAGCTCGACGTGGCCCAGTGGAAACCCGAGCTGGCCGGCGCCCTGCAGGCGCTGCGCCGGCCGGAGAGCACGGCCACGCTGCCGCCCGGCTTCGACCCGCGCGCCCGGCGGCTGTTCGCCCGGGCCGGCGTGCTCGACCAGGTGCTCGCGCTCGCCGAGACCAACGCACCCGGCGGCGCGATCAACGGGTACGAGGCGCAGCAGCGCGACGCCGCGCTGCGGCCGCTCATGTCGGCCTGCCGCCAGGCGCTCGTGGCGGCCTGCAACTCGCCGCTGCATGCCTGACAAATTCGCCCACTGCACCTTCTGCGGCGCGCGGTTCACGCCCGGCCAGCGGTGGCCGCGGCGCTGCGCGGCCTGCGGCGAGACCAGCTATCAAAATCCGAAACCGGTCGCGGTCGCGGTCCAGCCCGTCGGCACGGGCCTCCTGGTGGTACGCCGGGGCATCCCGCCCGCCCGTGACCGGCTGGCCCTGCCCGGCGGTTACATCGACGTGGGTGAGACGTGGCAGTCGGCCGCCGCCCGGGAGCTGTTCGAGGAGGTCGGCATCAAAACCGACCCGGCATCCGTACGCCATTTCGACACGGTCAGCGCGCCCGACGGCACCCTGCTCGTCTTCGCCCTGTTCCCGGATGCCGTCTCCGTCCCGCCCTCGGCGCCGAACGAGGAAACCCTCGGCTGGGAGATCCTCTACAGCCCCACCGAGCTCGGTTTCAGCATCCACACCGCGGTCGCGAACCGCTTCTTCACGCCAGCTCGACCGTCACTCTGACGACGTCGCCCGGCTCGATCGACTGCGCCTTGCGCACGGCCTTCTTGACCGGCAGCACGTAGACGCCCAGCTTGCCGTCCGGGAAGATCGACGTGCGCCACGTGGTCAGCCCCACGGTCGCCTTGACCTTCACCGAGCCGAAGCCGCGCTGCTGCCCGGCGGTCAGTTCCCGAATCGTGTCCGACGCGTCGACCGGCAGGCTCACGAACGTCCAGCTGTCGTCGCGGCGGGCCTCCCAGACCCACAGCTCGGCCTCGAAATCCACCAGCACGCCGTCCAGAATCGCACCTGGTGATCGCGGTTACTAGAGTCCTCTGCTGTCAGGCGACTCGGAGGAGGACCCCATGGCCCGACGCACGCTGCTGATCGCGGCCACGGCGGTGGTCGTCGCGGCCGTCGGTGTGACCGTCGCTTTGGTCGCCGGCCGCACCTCCGGCAGTGTCGCGACCACGCCCAGCGTGCCGGGCAATCCCCGGGTCAGCGACCTCACCTGCAAGACCGTCAACTTCGCCTGGGACGCCGCCACCGACGACAAGAAGGTGGCCTTCTACGACGTCTACCACGACGGGCAGCTGATGAAGTCGGTGACGGCCCTGTCGGCCGGCCTGACCGTCGCGCCCGGGGCGAGCTGGGGCCTCTACGTCAACGCCCGCGACGCCGACGGCAACGTCTCGCAGGCCAGCACCACCGTGCCGATCACGGTGCCGCAGTGCACCGCCGACACCAAGGCGCCCACCGCGCCGACCGGGCTAACCGGCAGCGCCGCGGGCACGTCGGTGACGCTGAGGTGGAAGGCAGCCAAGGACAACATCGGCGTCAAGACCTACGACGTCTACCGGGGCGCCGAGAAGGCCGGCTCGGTCGTCGGCACCACCTTCACCGACAGCGGCCTCAAACCCAACACCGCTTTCTCGTACGAGGTGGTCGCCGTCGACGCCCAGGGCAACGCCTCCCCGCGCAGCCGGGCCGCGACGTTCACCACCGGCGCCGCCTGCACCAACGCCGTCTGCGAGGTCACCCCGGTCACCACCGAGACCGACCTGCCGTGGGGCCTGACCACCCTGCCCGACGGCAGCATCCTGTACGCCCGCCGCGACGCCCACGACCTGATCAAGCTCAACCCCGCGACCGGCGCGAAGACGAACGTCGGCGCCGTGCCGAACGTGCAGAGCACCGACGGCGAGGGCGGCCTCACCGGCCTGGCCATCGCGCCCACCTTCGCCGCCGACCACTGGCTCTACCTGATGCACACCTCGCCAACCGACAACCGGATCGTCCGGATCCAGCTGGCCGGCGACAAGCTCCGGCCCGAAACCGAGCAGGTCCTGGTCACCGGCATCCTGCGCAACAAGTTCCACGACGGCGGCCGGCTGCGCTTCGGCCCCGACGGCAAGCTGTACGCCGCCACCGGCGACGCCCAGAACGGTGACAACGCCCAGAACAAGAAGAACCTCAACGGCAAGGTGCTGCGGCTCAACCCCGACGGCTCGGTCCCCGCCGACAACCCGTTCGGCAACTACGTCTGGAGCTACGGCCACCGCAACCCGCAGGGCCTCGCCTTCGACTCCCAGGGCCGGCTGTGGGAGCAGGAGTTCGGCAACGCCATCATGGACGAGACCAACCTGATCACCCGGGGCGGCAACTACGGCTGGCCCAAGTGCGAGGGCACCAGCGGCGACTGCGGGCGCTACATCGCGCCCAAGGCCACCTACCCCACCGCCTCCGGTTCCTGCTCCGGCGTCGCCATCGTCCGCGACGTCGTCTACCTCGCCTGCCAGCGCGGCGCCCGGATGTACCGCGCCCCCATCACCGGCGACGGGCTGGGCCCGGCGCAGCAGTACTTCACCGGCACCTACGGCCGCCTGCGCACCATCGAGCCCGCCCCCGACGGCGGCCTCTGGCTGACCACCACGACGGCCGGCGACAAGGACAGCACCCCGAACAACAGCAACGAGAAGATCCTCCACGTGGCGCTGGGCGGGTGAGCCTCCTCCGGCATCCCGCGCTCCGCCGGATCCTCCCCGGCCTGCTGGTCTCCGCCCTCGGAGACGGCATGAGCCTGGTCGCCGTGGCCTGGCTGGCCGTCTCGATCGCCCCGCCCGCCGGCGCCGGCGTCTGGGTGGGCCTGTCGGTGGCCGCCTACGCCCTCCCCGCGACCCTCGGCGCGGCCCTCCTGGCCCGTCCGATGCGCTCGTTGCGTGCCTCTCGCCTGGTGGCGGCCGACGCGTGGCTGCGCGCGCTCACCCTGGGCGCGGCGGCGTTTCTCGCGGTGATCGGTGGTCTTTCCCCCATCACGTACGTCGTATTGCTCGCCCTTTCCTCGTTGCTGCACGCCTGGGGCAACGCCGGCGCCTACACCCTGATCGCCGAGCTGCTCCCGCCCGACCAGCGGTTGGCCGGCAACGCCCTGCTGTCCACGTTCACGCAGGCCGCGATCGTCGTCGGGCCTGCCCTGGCCGGCGTGCTGGCCGCCCTCTTCGGTCCCGGCTGGGTGATCGGGATCGACGCTTTGAGCTTCGCCTTCCTGGCCCTGTCGTGCCGCTGGATCCCGGCCGGCCCACCCCCTCCCCCTCCTACGACCGGTGGCTGGCGCGCGATCGCCGACCGCCCGCAGCTTCTGGGCCTGATCGCTGTGACCGGCGCTTTCTTCTTCCTCTACGGCCCGGTGGAGGTGGCGCTGCCGGTCCACATCGCCCAGGACCTCTCCGGTTCGGCTCGCCTGCTGGGCCTTTACTGGACCGTCTTCGGGGTCGGCGCCACCATCGGGGCCGTCAGCGCTTCGCTCCTGCGCAACCGTCCACCCTGGCTGGTCGTGGTCGGCATCATCATCGGGTGGGGCGCATCCCTGCTGCCCCTGGGCCTGACCGACGCGATCCTGCCCGGGCTGGTCGGCCTCGCGGTGGGCGGCTTGATCTACGGGCCGTTCAACGCGATCGCGACGTCGTTGTTTCAGCTGGCTACGCCGCCCGAGGTCCTGAGCCGGGTCCTGGCCACGCGGGCCGCCTTGACGATCCCCGCCACGTCCCTGGGCACCTTGCTGGGCGGTCCGCTGGTCACGGCGATCGGCGCCCGGCCTACGTTGCTGGCTTCGGCGCTGTTGACGATCGCCCTGGGTGTGGCGGTCGCCTTCGCCGTAGCCATCCGCCGACCCGCCTGAGCGTCCACCTCCCGCCGGCGTTGCGTCGCGCCGTTGCGCTCGTCGGTACTCAGGCTGAGCGAGCCCATGGCCCCGGCCCATGCGTGGTCACGGCAGCGTGCGGCCGCTCCCGGTCACCGGCGCTCACCCCAGGCGAGCCATGGCCGCGGTCCGTGCATGGCCACCGCAGCATGCGGCCCCTCACCGTCACCGGCACTCACCCCAGGCGAGCCATGGCCGCGGTCAGTACGTGGTCACGGCAGGGTGCGGCCCGTTCCGGTCGTCAGTGGCCATCCGCTTCCGGCGCTCCGGCCCGCCGCGGCGTGGCGGATCTTGAAGACTTCGCGTTAGGTCCGGACGGGGATTCATCATCCTTGGTTGGCCTCGTTCAACTGATGACCGATTTACACGGATATTTCCGGTGGAGGCGCGCTCGCCGTCTCGCGAAATGGGCGGGGCGTCCAGTGGGCGGGAGGCGCGGGCAGGATGTGGGAGTTGGTCCCGCGGGTCGGGACGTGGCGCCGCACCTTGGGATCCAGACGGTGCGCGGGGCTCAGATGTGGCCGGCGGTGGCCAGGTTGGCGATCAGCAGTTGGATCGCGGGGGCGCAGCGGGTTGAATCCGCCGGCGTGAACCAGGCGATCTCGCCTATCTCGGCGGCGGGGACCGGTGTGCCCGCGAAGGTGCCGCCCGTGAAGCAGACCAGGTGCACCGACGTGCCGGGTGGACGGTTGTGGGCAGGGGCCACAATCTCCGTGTAGAGGGTGAGATCGGCAGGGTTCAGGACGAGCCCGACCTCCTCGCGCACCTCGCGGGCGGCGGCCTCGGCGTAGGTCTCGCCGGGCTCGGGCTTGCCGCCGGGCAGGTAGAAAGCGTCGGTGTAGTGGGGGCGCACGACCAGGACCCGCCGGTCCCGGACGCAGACCCACGCCGTCGCGATGATCGTGCTCGTCACCGGACGAGCCTAAGTGTCGCGGCTAGCATGTGGACTTTCGGGGAGGGAGGCCAGTGACGGGACCGGTATCGGATCCGTGGACGCTGGCCGTGCACGGCCGGGAGCGGGACGGGGAGCGGGGGTTCGAGCCGTTCGGGACGGCCGTGGCGATCTCGCCTAGGCGGGCGCTGACGTGTGCGCACGTAATCTCTAACAAAAAAGACATTTGGGTTTCGTTTCCGCGGGTGACCAAGCTGTGGAAGGTGCGGCAGCGGGTCGAGCGGGTCGAGTACGACCCGGACGAGCCGGGGATCGCCGATGTCGCCGTGCTGCACTTCGCTGAGGATCTGCCGGCGGCGGTGGAGCCGGCGCGGCTGCGGGCGCCGGAGCCGGAGGCGCTGCTGGGGCTGCGGTGGTGGGCGTTCGGCTTCCCGGCGAGCAGCCTGCCGCACGGCAACGAGGCGCAGGGCGTGGTGGGCGCGCGGCTGGCACATGGCTGGGTGCGGCTGGACACGGACTCGCCGTACCCGGTGGAGCAAGGGTTCAGCGGGGGCGGGCTGTGGGTTCCGGACTACGGCGTGGTGGGCATCGTGGGGCGGGCGCGGATCACCGGCGAGCGGCGTGGTGACGCGCAGGCGCTGACGATCGCGCAGGCCGACGTGTTCCTGCCGGGGGAAAAGCTGCGCGTGCTGGTCGACTGGACCGCGGTGGACGCGGGGCCGGTGGCGATGTCGTCGTGGGGCTGGGAGCTGGCGGCCGATCGGGAGGCGGGCCGGCACTGGGTGCCGCGCGGGCGCGGGGTGACGACCGAGGCGGAGCGCGGCTACCGGTTCCGGGGGCGGACGGCGGCGCTGCGCGAGATCGTGGCCTGGCTGGAAAGAAAAGCCCCGGACCGGCGGGTGCTGGTGGTGACCGGGTCCCCGGGGGTGGGCAAGTCGGCGGTGCTGGGCCGCATCGTGACGACCGCCGACGCGAAGCTGCGGGCGCGGCTGCCGGCCGACGACGTGGCGGTGCGGGCCTCGCTGGGGTCGGTGGCGTGCGCGGTGCACGCCAAGGGCAAGACCGCGCTCGAGGTGGCCAAGGAGATCGCCACCGCGGCGTCGATACCGCTGCCGAATGAGCCCGAGGAGCTCGCGGTCGCCGTGCGCGACCAGTTGAGCTCCGGAAACAAAAGGTTCAACGTCGTGATCGACGCCCTCGACGAGGCGGACACCGCCGACGAGGCCCGGCTGATCCTGAGCAAGGTCGTGCTGCCGCTGGTGCAGACGTGCGCGGACCGGGGCGCGCAGGTGGTGCTCGGGACGCGGCGCAACGACTCGCGCGGCAGTCTGCTGGCGGGGCTGTCCGGCGAGACCAAGATCATCGACCTCGACGAGGGACGCTACTCGGAGCTGGGCGACCTGCAGGCGTACGCGTCGGCGACCCTGCGCCTGATCGGCGACGAGCGCCCCGGAAACCCGTACGAGAACGAAGCGATAGCGAACCCGGTGGCACGTCGCATCGCCGAGCTCGCCGAAGGGAATTTCCTGGTCGCGGGCCTGGAGGCGCGCCGGCGCGGGATGTACGACGCGACCGCGACCGGCCCGGGCAGCGTGACCCTGACGCCCTCGGTCGACGCCGCGCTGGACGCGTTCCTCGCCCGGCTCTCGCCGGTGGGCGGCATGCCGGCCCGTGAGGTGCTGACCGCGCTCGCCTACGCGGAGGCGCCGGGCTGGACCACCGCGCTGTGGAAGGTCGCCGCGGAGGCGCTCGGCGGCCGGATAGCCGAGCCGGCGCTGGACCGCTTCGCCCGCTCAGCCGCCGCGAACTTCCTGGTGGAGACGTCGCAGGAGGGGCACGAGTCGGTGTTCCGCCTGTTCCACCAGGCGCTCAACGACGCCCTGCTGCGCCCCCGCGGCCAGGGCGGCGCCCGCGCCGACGAGCGCGCCCTCGCCGGAGCTTTCCTGGATCTGGGCCGCGAGCACGGCTGGTCCGCGGCGCCGCCCTATCTGCTGCGTTCGCTCGCGGGGCACGCGGGCCGGGCCGGGATGATCGACGACGTGCTCGCCGACGACGACTTCCTGTTGCACGCCGATCTGCTGCGGCTCATTCCGGCCGCGGCCGACGCGACCCGGGAACGGGAGCGGGCGCACCTGCTGCGGCTCACCCCGCAGGCGGTCACGGCGCCGGCGCCGGAGCGGGCCGCGCTGCTCAACGTCGTGCAGGCGCTCCAGTTGCTGCCGCCGACCATCGCCCACCCGGGGATGCCGTACCGGGCGCGCTGGGCGCACACCGCGCCGCGCGTCGAGCACGCCGCGCTGGAGGGGCACACCGACTGGGTCAACAGCGTGTGCGCGGTGAAGGGGCTGCTGGCCTCGGCCGGCGACGACGCGACGATCCGGCTGTGGAACCCGTTGACCGGACACGAGCAGGCGGTGCTGACCGGGCACGCCGGGCCGGTGAACAGCGTCTGTGCGGTGCGCGGCATGCTCGCCTCGGGCGGCAACGACGGCACGGTACGCCTGTGGAACCCGGCCACCGGCCGCCAGCAGAAGCTGCTCCGCGCGCACACCGGCCCGGTCACCGCCGTCTGTGCGGTCAAGGGCCTGCTCGCGTCGGCCGGCGGCAACGTGGTGCGGATCTGGGACCCGGGCACGGGCCACGAGATCGCGGTGCTGACCGGCCACACCGACTGGGTGAAGGCGGTCTGCGCGGTCAAGCTGCGCGGCCGCGAGCTGGTGGTGACCGCGAGCAAGGACCTGACCGTACGGCTGTGGGACCCGGAGACCGGCGCGCAGGAGACGATCCTCGAGGAGGACGCCGCCTGGATGACCACGCTGCGGTCGGTCACCATCGACGGCCGGTCGCTGCTGGCGGCGTCCACGATCGACGGCACCGTGCGGCTGTGGGACCCGGCGACCGGCCAGGAACAGGCGGTGCTGCGGGGGCACACCGGCGCGGTCAACTCCATCTGTTCGATCCGGGAAAAACTGGCAACAGCTTCCAACGACACCACCGTACGGATCTGGGATCCGCACACCGGCCGGCAGGAGGCGATCCTCGAGGGCCACGCCGACTGGGTGAGCAGCGTCTGCGCCGTGGACGGCATGCTCGCCTCGGCCGGCGGCGACCGCACCGTGCGGCTGTGGGACCCGGCGACCGGCCACCGGCACGCGGACGCCGAGGCGCACGGCGAGCACGTGCGGGCGGTCTGCCCGGCCGGCGACGGCCTGCTCGCGTCGGCCGGCGAGGACGGCACCGTGCGGCTGTGGGATCTCGCCGACGGATCCCTGCGGGACCAGCTGCGCGGCCACCACGCCGGCGGGGTCAACGCGATCGGCACGGTCCCGGTGCGCGGGCAGGCCCGGCTCGCCTCGGCCGGCGACGACGGCACCGTCCGGTTGTGGGAGGCGGCGACCGGACGCTCGCTGATCGTGCTGCGCGGCCACACCGACCGGGTGCGCGCGGTCGCGGCGGTCGTGACCAACGGGCGGGTGCTGCTCGCCTCCGGCGGCGACGACCAGACCGTACGGCTGTGGGACCCCGCCACCGGCCACCAGCAGAGCGTCCTCAAGGGCCACAACGGCACGGTCAACGCGGTGAGCGCGATCAACGTGGCCGGCCGGGTGATGATCGCCTCGGGCGGCGACGACCGGACCGTGCGCCTCTGGGACCTCGCCCCCGGCCGCCGCCCGCGCGTGCTCGCCGGCCACGCCGGCCCGGTCACCGCGGTCTGCGCGATCAACGGCCTGCTCGCGACGGCCGGCGACGAGACCGTGCGCCTGTGGAACCCGGAGTCCGGCCTGCTGGAGGCCGTCCTCGAGGGGCACACCGGCCCGGTGACCAGCCTCGCCGCGGTCGACGGCATGCTCGCCTCGGCCGGCGCCGACGGCACGGTCCGCCTCTGGGACACGCGCACCGCCCGCGCCACCACCATCCCCATCCATTTCCCGGTCGGCTCCTGCGCGGCGGTCGGCGGCGGCCTCGCCGTCGGGGTCACGGCCGGCCTTCTGGTGCTGGAGATCGCCGCGGCGTGACGACGTTCAACGAGTTCGTGGTCAAGGTGCACAGCCGGTGCAACCTGGCCTGCGACTACTGCTACGTCTACGAGTCGCCCGATCAGTCGTGGCGCGAGCAGCCCCGGGTGATGACCGAGGAGACGTTCGCGGACGTGTGCCGCCGGATCGCCGCGCATCGCGACGGGCCGGTCAGCCTGATCTTCCACGGCGGGGAGCCGCTGCTGGCGGGCGCGGCCCGGATCGAGCGCTTCGCCGCCCTCGCCCGGGAGATCATCGGGCCGGTGCTGCTGCGCCTGCAGACGAACGGGACGCTGGTCACCGCGGGCTTCGCCGCGGCGTGTGCGAGGCAGGGCATCCGGGTCGCCGTCAGCTTGGACGGTGGTCGCGCCGCCAACGACAAACACCGGGGGCAAAGCTATTCACGCGTACGGAATGGGATAGCTCTTCTGAACGCGGAGCGTGACGTCTTCGCGGGTTTGTTGTGCGTGGTGGACACGTCGAACGACCCGGTGGAGACCTATGCGGCGCTGCTCGCGCACGAACCGCCGAGCGTGGACTTCCTGCTGCCGCACGCGAACTGGGTGACGCCGCCGCCGCGACCCGGAAGCTATGGGGACTGGCTGGTGGCGGTGTTCGAGCGCTGGTACCGCGCGCCGGTGCGGGAGACGCGGGTCCGGCTCTTCGACGACATCGTGACGCTGGTGCTGGGCGGAAGCGTGACCTCGGAGACGGTGGGGCTGGCGCCGGTGCGGGTGGCGGTCTTCGAGACGGACGGGTCGCTGGAGCAGGTGGACGCGCTGAAGACGGCCTATCCGGGGGCGGCCTCGCTGCCGGTCAAGGATCTCGAAGCCGCGCTGCGGGAGCCGGGAGTCGTGGCGCGGCAGATCGGGGTGGCCGCGCTCGCGCCGGAATGCCTGCGGTGCCCGGTGCGGGACGTGTGCGGCGGCGGCAACTACGTGCACCGCTACCATCCGGCGCGCGGCTTCCGGGCGCCCTCGGTCTACTGCGACGACCTGCTGAAACTCGTCACGCACATCACGGCGGCGGTGCGGGCGGACGTGGCGCGCCTCAGTTCAGCACGATGACCGGCGTGCCGGCGCCGATGTGGTCCAGCAAAGTCTGCTGGGCGGCGGCGGGCAGGCGGACGCAGCCGTTGGAGATGCTGCGGCCGAAGGCGGACTTGCGGTACCACGCGTGGATGCCGGTGTGCGCGTCGCGGAGGCCGGGCGCGACGGCGTCCCGGTCGTCGGGGACCGCGCCGAGGACCAGGGCGTCCTTGCCCGCGTAGACGGCGCCGTGAGTGCCGGTCCGGCCGAGCACGAAGGTGCGTCCCAACGGGGTGGGCGTCCGGGTGCTGCCGACCGCGACGGTCCAGCTCCCCCGCCGTACGCCATCGCGCAGCCACGTCAGCTCGTGCGTGCCTCGCCGCACGACCAGTTGGTCGCGCAGAGGCCGCGAATGCCACCCGCTCGCCGGCAGCCAGCCGACGCGCCGGTTGATCGACGGCAGGAGCACGGCCACCCAGCCGGGGCGGCGCTCGACAATCGGCACGGTGATCTCGACGCCGCGGATGCTTGGCGGGAGGAACGCTCGTGGCTTGCCGCCCGGCGCGTCGTAGAGCGGCAGCTTCTTGGGCGCGTGGAGCCCTTCGGTGATCGCGGCTTGCCCTTCGTCGGCCGGAAACCCCTTAGGCACGTGGCGATACGTAATGACCGGCAGCGTTTTGTCCGGTTTTATCGCGACTTTTAATGGCTTTTCCTGCGGCGGCGCTGGCGCTGGCTTCGTTATGGCTGGCGCCGTCGGCTCCGGCGCGGTCGCCCTGCTCAGGCCCGCGATCACGCAGAAGGACAGCACCAGCGCGCACACCGGTGCCGTCCGTCGGGTGCGGACCAGGCTCACCCGCACACCTTAGGCACCGACCGGGTGATTTCGTGGCTTTTCAGCCCTCCCGCATCAGAGCCACCGCCGCCGCCCGGCTGTGCACCTGGAGGCGGTCGAAGGCGTTCTCCAGGTGCTTGCGGACGGTCGAATCGGCCAGGCCCAGCCGGCTGGCGATCTGCCCGTTGGTGTATCCGGCCGCCACCAGCCCCAACAGTTGCCGCTGACGGCCGGTGAGGCCGGCCGTGGAGTCCGGGGTCCCGCGCAGCCGGTGCAGGTGCGGGCGCAGCAGGGTGAGCAGCGCCCGGTCGCGCTCGCCGAAATCAGCTCCGGGGCCGCGGAAGAGGACCAGCCGCACGGTACGCCGGGCCGGGCTGGGCAGGCAGAGCATGATCTCCCGCTCGACGCCGTTGGGGCGCAGGTAGTCGGCGTACATGCCGGTCTTCTTCAGCTCGCGCAGCGTGTAGAAGTCGGAGAACGTGGTCACCCGGCTCAGGTCGCCCGTGTGGTCGGGATAGCTGCACGGCAAGCAAGCCGCGTAATGCTCCCAGAACGCGGTGTCGTCGGACTCGCCGTCCTGCGGGAGGTCCTGCCCCCACGGCCGGGTGCGGCGGTCGCTGTCGAGCTGGAAGAACGCGATCGCGTCGCAGGGGATCAGGGCCTTCAGGCCGTGCAGCACCGACCACGGCTCCGCGCCGGGGCTCGGGGCCGGGTCGTCCGGGTCGGCGACGCGGAGCATGGTGCGCACGTCGCGATCACTGAGCGTCATCCGCTGTGCCACGGCCTCACGGTAGACACTGCCCGCTCGTACGACGAACGTCGTATGGCCGGGCGAACGGTCCGGCCCGCACGCTTCCGGCATGGCTGGATTGTGGATACCGGGTCCGCCGCTCAACGTGGCGCGCGGCGGGCTGATCAATGCGACTTTCAAGACGGCGTACGCGATCGGGGGTTTCACCACCGGTTTCGGCGAGGAGCTGGACGCGGTGGAGCGGCTCGACCGTGACCGCGGGCGGTGGGCGCGGGTGACACCGATGCCGACCGCGCGGGGCAACCCGGCGGCCGCGGCGGCCGGCGAGCGGATCTACGTGTTCGGCGGCTTCATCGGCGACAAGCCGGCCGACGTCGTCGAGGTCCTCGACCCCACGGCGGGCGCCTGGCAGGTCCGGCGCCCGCTGCCCGGCGGCGGGCGCGGCGGCGCGGCGGCGGCCGCCGTCGGCGAGCGGATCTACCTGGTCGGCGGCTTCGACGCGGACGACATCGCCACCGGCGCGACCGAGGCCTACGACGCGATCGCCGACGTGTGGCACAGCGTGCGGCCGATGCCCACCCGGCGCGGGCTGCTCAAGCTCGCCGTGGTGGGCGGCCAGATCTACGCGATCGGCGGCCGCGACGACAACGCGGCCTCGCTGCCGGCAGTCGAGCGGTACGACCCGGCGACCGACACCTGGCACGCGGCGGCGCCGATGAGCACCGGCCGCGGCAACCCGGGGATCGCCGTGGCCGGCGGGCGGATCTACGCGGTCGGCGGCCAGGGCGCGGGCGTCGCGCTGCGGACCACCGAGCGGTACGACCCGGCGGCCGACCGCTGGGAGACGTTGTCGCCGCTGCTGGCCGTGGGCCGCAGCTCGCTCTCGGCCGACCACGTCGTCATCGGCGGCCGGGACCTGCTGATCGCCTTCGGCGGCTTCGAGATCGTCGGCGGCACCCCCGTGGCGAGCGCCCGGGTGGAGTCACTGGCGCTGTGAAACGCGCAGGGCCGGCCACTCGGCGGCCACGATCGAGAAGATCGCGGAGTCGCGGAGCCGGCCGGCCTCGCCCGGCGCCCACGAGCGCGACCAGCTGCGCAGCACACCCTCGAAGCGGGCGCCGGCCCGCTCGATCGCGGCCCGGGACCGGGCGTTGCGGGCGTCGGTCTTGAGGTCGACGCGCGAGACGTGCCACTGCTCGAAGGCGTGGGCGAACATCAGGTGCTTCGCCTCGCGGTTCACCCCGCTCCCCTGCGCGGAGGCGGCGAGCCAGGTGAAGCCGACCTCGACGGCGAACAGCTCGTCGCGATCCGGCCACAGGCGAGGGTCCCAGTAGGCCGTCGCGCCCACCGCCCTTTCGCCAACAATCTGCGCATACGGCATCAGCGTGCCGGCCGCGGCCCGGGCCAGCTGCGCGTCGATGTAGTCGCCGACCTCACCGGCGCGGGGCACCCAGGTGAACCCGTACGAGCCGCGATCCTCCTCCGCGGCCGCGGCGAGGCCGGCCGCGTGCCGATGCTCCAGCGGCTCCAGCCGGACGAGCGATCCTTCGAGGACGGGCGCGGCAAGGCCGGCGGGGAAGGGCATGGCGAGACTCCGTTTCGCGCGACTTGCCCGCCGCACCGCGCGACGGGCCCGGTCCTCACCCGGGGCACCCCGCCCGCGCAGGGGGGTTGCCGGCCAGCAAGCCGGGGCTCAGTGCTGGCGCTCATGACCTGGCGTGGATCTTACGCGCTACGAGGGTCTCGTCCAGTCGAAGGTCCGCTTGACCGCCCGCTGCCAGTTCCCGTACTCCGCCGAGCGGATCTCCGGGTCCATCGTGGGCAGCCATTGGGCGGCCCGGTGCCAGTTCTGGCGCAGCCCCTCCAGGTCGGGCCAGTAGTCGACGGCCAGCCCGGCCGCGTACGCCGCCCCCAGCGAGACCGTCTCGGCGGCGAGCGGCCGCACCACCGGCACGTCCAGCACGTCGGCGAGGAACTGCATGAGCAGGTTGTCGGCCGTCATCCCGCCGTCCACCCGCAGGGTCGTGAGATCCAGGCCGGAGTCGGCGTTCATCGCGTCGACGACCTCGCGGGTCTGCCAGGCGGTGGCCTCCAGCACGGCCCGCGCCAGGTGGCCCTTGGTGATGTACGACGTCAAGCCGACGATCACCCCGCGCGCCTCGCTGCGCCAGTACGGGGCGTACAGGCCGGAGAAGGCCGGGACGATGTAACAGCCGCCGTTGTCGGCGACCGTGCGGGCCAGCGTCTCGATCTCGGGGGCGCTGGCGATGAGCTCGAGCTGGTCGCGGAACCACTGCACGAGCGAGCCGGTGATCGCGATCGAGCCTTCGAGCGCGTACGCGGCCGGTCCGCCGGCGATCTGGTACGCGACGGTGCTGAGCAGCCCGTGCGTCGAGCGCACCAGCTCGCCGCCGGTGTTCAGCAGCAGGAAGCTCCCGGTCCCGTACGTGCATTTGGCCTCGCCCGGCGTGAAGCACGTCTGCCCGAAGAGCGCGGCCTGCTGGTCGCCGAGCGCGGCCCCGATCCGTACGCCGGGAAACGCCGCCACCGCGGTGCCGAACACGCCGATCGAAGGCCGCACCTCGGGCAGCATGGCCCGCGGGATGCCGAAGAAGGCGAGGGCCGCCGGCGACCAGTCGAGGGTGTGCACGTCGAGCAGCATGGTCCGGCTGGCGTTGGTCACGTCGGTGACGTGCAGGCCGCCGGTGAGCTTCCAGATCAGCCAGGTCTCCATCGTGCCGAAGAGGATCTCGCCGCGTTCGGCGCGCTCGCGCAGCTGCGGCTGGTGGTCGAGCATCCAGCGCACGCGCGGGCCGGAGAAGTAGGTCGTGATCGGCAGCCCGGAGTTGTGCTCGACGACGGGAGCGCCGGGGTTGTCCTTGAGCAGGCGTACGAGGTCGTCGGTCCGGGTGTCCTGCCAGACGATCGCGTGGCCGACCGGCATGCCCGTGTCGCGGTCCCACAGCAGGGTGGTCTCGCGCTGGTTGGCGATGCCGACCGCCGCCACCTGCTCCTCGGTGATGCCGGCCCGGCGCAGCGCCTCGGGGGCGAGCCGCTCCAGGTTGCGCCAGATCTCGGCGGCGTCGTGCTCGACCCAGCCGGGCTTGGGGTAGTACTGCTTGTGCTCCTGCTGGGCCACCGACACGAGCCGGCCGCGACGGTCGAACACGATGCACCGGGTCGAGGTGGTGCCCTGGTCGATGGCGACGACGTAGCGCTCGGTCATGATGCCCCCTAGAGGATCAGCTCCCGTGAGATGGCGCGGGCCGCGTCGCGGACGTAGCCGACGAGGTGCTGGTGCGGGCGGTAGTGGCTGTTGCAGATCCGTTCGACCAGGCCGCTGATGCCGATGGCGCCGACGACGAGCCCGCCGTACCCGCGGATCGGCGCGGCCACGGAAGCGATACCGGGGGTCATCTCCTCGGCCTCGAGGCTCCAGCCGATGTCGCGCACCTGCTGGAGCTCGGCCGCGAGGGCCGCGGGCGTGCGGATGGTGCGGCGGGTGAAGCGGTCGAGCTCCGTCGCGGGCACGGCGCCGGCCGCCCGGTACGCGAGGAGCACCTTGCCGAGCGCGGTGGCGTGCATCGGCAGCAGGGCGCCGACGTCGAGGGTCTGGAACGTGTCGTCCGGGCGGAACACGTGGTGGATGACCTGCACCTGTCCGTCGAGGACCGTGCCGATCCGTACGGCCTCGCCGCTGCGCGCCGCGAGCGGGTCGGCCCAGTTGATCGCGTGGGAGCGCAGCTCGTTGACGTCGAGGTGGCTGGTGGCCAGCCGGACCAGGCCGGACCCGAGGCCGTAGCGGCCGGAGGCGCGGTCCTGCTCGACGAATCCGACATGCTGCAGGGTGCGCAGTATGCCGTGAGTGGTGCCCTTGGCGAGATCCAGCGAGCGGGCGATCTCGCCCAGCGCCAAGCGCCCCGAGCCGCCCGCGAGCAGGCGCAGCACCGCGGCGGCCCGCTCGATGGACTGCACTGTTCCGGGCACGTTTCCGACTCTATGTCAGGGCGTGAACGCCGACGGTCGTCGAAATTCGACAATGCCGAACGCCCGTCATTGCCCGTGTCCTGCCCGCTACCTAGCGTCCAGGGGCATCGAGCAAGGAGGGCACATGGCAGAACGTCTGAAGATCCCGGGCTTGCTGGGCGAACTGATCGCCGAGTTCGCCGGGACCATGATCCTCATCCTCTTCGGCGTGGGCGTCGTCGCCCAGGTGGTCGCGGGCGGCTTCGGCGACCACGACAGCATCGCCTGGGCCTGGGGCCTGGGCGTCGTACTCGGCGTGTACGTGGCCGCCCGGACCAGCGGCGCGCACCTCAACCCGGCCGTCACCGTCGCGCTCGCGGTCTTCAAGGGCTTCGAGTGGCGCAAAGTGGTCCCCTACTCCCTCGCGCAGTTCCTCGGGGCGTTCGTCGCCGCCCTGACGGTTCGCTGGGTCTACAGCGACGTGTTGCACGCGAAGGACCCGTTCCTGACGATCAAGACGCAGGGCGTGTTCTCGACCCTGCCCGGCAACGGCGCGCTGCCGGTCTCGCATTGGACCGCGTTCCTCGACCAGATCGTCGGCACGGCCATCCTGCTGTTCCTGATCCTGGCCATCACCGACGAGCTGAACACCGCCCCCGGCGCGAACCTGGCACCCTTCATCATCGGCCTGATCGTGGTCGGGATCGGCATGGCGTGGGGCACCAACGCGGGGTACGCGATCAACCCCGCTCGTGACTTCGGACCGCGACTCGCCAGCTTCCTCACCGGCTACGGCGGTGCATTCCGCGATCAGACCGGGTATCTCTATTTCTGGATCCCGATCGTCGCACCGATCATCGGCGGCGTGATCGGCGCCGGCCTGTACCAGGTCGCCATCGCGCGGTTCCTGCCGGGCGCCGGCGTGCCGCAAGAGCCGGGCCGGGTTCCCACCCCGCCCGGAGACGAGAAACTGGAGGCAACCCGTGGCTGACTTCGTCGGCGCAGTCGACCAGGGCACGACCAGCACCCGCTTCATGATCTTCGATCACAGCGGCAACGAGGTGGCCCGCCACCAGCTCGAGCACGAGCAGATCCTGCCGCAGGCCGGATGGGTGGAGCACAACCCGGTCGAGATCCTCGACCGGACGACCACCGTCATCCGCACCGCCATGCAGAACGCGAACCTGCAGGCCACCGACCTGGCCGCGCTCGGCGTCACCAACCAGCGCGAGACCGCGGTGGTCTGGGACCGGCGGTCCGGCCGGCCGTACTACAACGCGATCGTCTGGCAGGACACGCGTACCGACCGGATCGCGTCCGCCCTCGACCGCGACGGCCGCGGCGACGTGATCCGCCGCAAGGCCGGCCTGCCCCCGGCCACGTACTTCTCCGGCGGCAAGATCCAGTGGATCCTCGAGAACGTCGACGGCGTCCGCGAGGCGGCCGAGCGCGGCGACGCCATCTTCGGCAACACCGACAGCTGGCTGCTGTGGAACATGACCGGCGGAGTCGACGGCGGCAACCACATCACCGACGTCACCAACGCCAGCCGCACGATGCTGATGAACCTGGAGACCCTCCAGTGGGACGACGAGTTGCTCGGCTTCTTCGGGATCCCGCGCTCGATGCTCCCCGAGATCCGGCCCTCTTCCGACCCCAACACGTACGGCGTCGCGCGCTGGCCCGGAACGCTGGGCGGGGAGGTGCCGCTCACCGGTGACCTGGGCGACCAGCAGGCGGCCACCGTCGGCCAGGTCTGCTTCTCCCCCGGCGAGGCCAAGAACACGTACGGCACCGGCAACTTCATGCTGCTCAACACCGGCACCGAGCTCGTCCGTTCGGAGAACGGCCTGCTCACGACGGTCTGCTACAAGTTCGGCGACGCGGCGCCGGTCTACGCCCTGGAGGGCTCGATCGCGGTGACCGGCTCGGCCGTGCAGTGGCTGCGCGACCAGCTCCACGTGATCAACTCGGCGGCCGACAGCGAGACCCTCGCGGCGACCGTGCCGGACAGCGGCGGCGTGTACTTCGTGCCCGCCTTCTCCGGCCTGTTCGCGCCGTACTGGCGCTCCGACGCCCGCGGCGCGATCGTCGGCCTGTCCCGCTTCAACACGGGCGCGCACATCGCCCGGGCCACCCTCGAGTCGATCTGCTACCAGAGCCGCGACGTGGTCGACGCGATGGCGCAGGACTCCGGCGTGACCCTGGACGTGCTCAAGGTCGACGGCGGCATCACGCAGAACGCGCTTTGCATGCAGCTTCAGGCGGACGTGCTCGGCGTGCCGGTCAGCCGCCCGGTGGTGGCCGAGACGACCGCGCTGGGCGCCGCGTACGCGGCCGGCCTGGCGGTCGGCTTCTGGAAGTCGACCGACGAGTTGCGCGACAACTGGAACGAATCACAGCGCTGGCAGCCGTCCTGGACGGATGAACAGCGCTCCGAGGGGTATGCCCGGTGGAAGAAGGCGGTGCAGCGCACTCTCGACTGGGTGGACGTGGACTGACATGACGGCTCTGTCACCGGAGTATCGGGACTCGGCGCTGGCCGCGCTGGCCGGCGCCGAGCTCGACGTGCTGGTCGTGGGCGGCGGCGTGGTGGGCGCGGGTTGCGCCCTCGACGCCACCACCCGCGGCCTGGCCACGGGCCTGGTCGAGGCGCGCGACTTCGCCTCGGGCACGTCGAGCCGATCCAGCAAGCTCATCCACGGCGGCCTGCGCTACCTCGAGATGCTCGACTTCGCGCTGGTCCGCGAGGCGCTGCGGGAGCGCGGGCTGCTCCTGACCCGGCTGGCGCCCCATCTCGTACGGCCGGTGCGCTTCCTCTACCCGCTGCAGCACCGGGCCTGGGAGCGGGTCTACGCGGGCAGCGGGGTCACGCTCTACGACACCATGGCGCTCAACGGCGGGCTCCCCCGCCATCGCAACCTGACGCTACGGGGAGCGCTGCGCGAGTGCCCGGCGCTCAAGAAGGAATCCCTGGTCGGCGCCCTGCAGTACTACGACGCCCAGGTCGACGACGCGCGGCACACGATGTTCCTGGCGCGCACCGCGGCCGGGTACGGCGCCCACGTCGCGTCCCGGGCCGAGGTGGTCGGCTTCCTGCGCGAGGGCGAGCGGGTCACCGGCGTACGCGTGCACGACCTCGAGCACGACCGCACCTTCGAGGTCCGCGCCCAGCAGGTGATCAACGCGACCGGGGTGTGGACCGACGACACCCAGGCCCTGGTCGGCGAGCGTGGCCAGTTCCACGTCCGCGCCTCCAAGGGCATCCACCTGGTCGTGCCCCGCGACCGCATCCAGTCCAAGACCGGCCTGATCCTGCGCACCGAGAAGAGTGTGCTCTTCGTGATCCCGTGGGGCCGGCACTGGATCATCGGCACCACCGACACCGACTGGGCGCTCGACAAGGCGCATCCGGCCGCGTCCAGCACCGACATCGACTACCTGCTCGAACACGTCAACTCGGTGCTGTCCACGCCGCTGTCGCGCGCCGACGTGCAGGGCGTGTACGCCGGGCTGCGGCCGCTGCTGTCCGGCGAGTCGGAGTCCACGTCGCAGCTGTCGCGCGAGCACACGGTCGGCAGTCCCGTGCCCGGCCTGGTCGTCGTCGCGGGCGGCAAGTACACGACGTACCGGGTGATGGCCCGCGACGCGGTCGACGCCTGCGTGCACGGCCTGGGCCGCTCGGTCCCGGCCTCCTGCACCCAGGAGGTGCCGCTGCTCGGCGCGGACGGCTACACCGCGCTGTGGAACCGCCGCCGGGTGCTGGCCACCGAGTCCGGCCTGCACGTGGCCCGCGTCGAGCACCTGCTCGGCCGGTACGGCTCGCTGGTCACCGAGGTGCTCGACCTGATCAGTGCCGACCCGTCGCTGGCCGGCCCGCTGGAGGGCGCCGAGGACTACCTGCGGGCCGAGATGGTGTACGCGGCCAGCCACGAGGGCGCCCGCCACCTGGAGGATCTGCTCACCCGCCGCACCCGCGTCTCGATCGAGACCTTCGACCGGGGCGTGGCCGCCGCGCCGGTGGCCGCCGCGCTGGCCTCCGGGATCCTGGGCTGGACCGACGAGCAGACGGCCCGCGAAGTCGAGAACTACCGCCTGCGCGTCGAGGCCGAACGCCGCTCCCAGGACCAGCCCGACGACGAGACCGCCGACGCGGCCCGGCTGGGCGCGCCCGACGTGGTCCCGCTCAGCGGGGGCTGATTTCTCGTCCGGAAGGCCGGCGGCGTTTCGCCGCCGGGCCCTCCGGACCTTTGGGTCAGCGCCTGGCGACGAAGCGCACCCGGCGGGTGCGCCACAGGGCCAGCAGGCCGGCCAGGATCAGCACGACGCCGGCCGCGGCGATCGCGAAGACCGGCGCGCCGGTGATCGGCAGCCCGCCGCCCTGCCCGCCGTTGTTGCCGTTCTGCCCGCCCGCGGTTCCCGTCCCGGACGGGGATGGGCTGGCCGTCGGCGCCTTCGTGATGGCCGGCACCTGGTCGGCGCCGCCGTTGAACGCGTCCTTCTCATCGGTGGTCCTGGCCACCTCGGTGATCGACTTCTGCACCGTCGCCGGCAGCGCCGGGTACTGGTTCTGGAACGCGGTGTCGCCGAGGGTGTCCACCTTGACCGGCTGGGTGAAGTCCACGCCGCCGGTGGTGACCACGAAGCCGTCCGGCGTCGTGTAGGTGACGCTGTTCAGCTCCTTCAGGTACTGGTTGTAGATGTCCTTCGGGTTCCACGGGTTGATCGCCTCGAGGGTGTCGACGTTGTTGCTGTCGATCCCGAAGTCCTCGGCCGTCCCGTTCTTCGCCATCCGCTGCCGGTACCACTCGGCCGCGACCCGGCTGATGTAGATCCGGCGGAGGTCGGTGTACTCCGGCGCCTCGTTCACCAGGCGGGTCAGCTCCGGGGTGATGACCGACCGGTAGATCTCGCTGGCCGGCTTGGAGTCCGCCGGACAGGTGAAGTCGCCGGGAATCTGGAAGTCGTCGCCCTCGGTCTTCACCTCGAGCGGCGCGTCCAGGATGTAGATCTCCGAGCCGGACTCGCGCACGGTGGCCTGCTTCGGGACGATCCAGTCCCGGTTGCAGAACTTGGTGAGGCCGGCCGCCTCCATCCGGTCCCAGAACTTCTTGCCGACCGGCTGGTTCGGGTCGAGCAGCTTGGTGCCGGTCTCCTTGAGCGTGAGGTCCGCCTTCAGGAGCACGTGACCGACGTCCGTCTGCGCCAGGTCGGCATCGATGATCCGGTCCGGCTCGTCGGGATTCAGGTTCACCCAGAATTTGGAGGGCTGCACCGTCATCCAGACATTCATCGCCTCGTACGCGTCATAGATCGCCCCCGTGCCGTCGGTGGACGGCTTGCCGGGGGTCGCCGGCGCCTTGAACGAGTACGTGTTGCCCGACGCCCCATCGGAGACGTATCTCAGCTGCACCGACGAGAAGTCGATGCCGCCCGGCCGCCCGGGCCCGGCGATCCGCTGGGCCGACTGGCCGATGCCGCTGCGCAGGTTCTCCGGGATGTCGATCCGCCCCGGCGCGCCGTTGGCCTTCAGCTGCCTGAGCGCGAGCGGCTTGGCGCCGGTCTTCGAGTTGTTGGCCCGGTCCCGGATCGCCTTGATCTCGTCGTCGCTGTCGCCCGGCCGGCCGTTCCACTGGTACGACCAGGTGAACTTCTGGCGGACGCCAGCGCTGTTCAGCTTCGGGTCGCATTTGTTGGCGCACGGCTCCAGCTCGGAGAAGCCTTCGACGATCGGCGAGGCCCGCGGCGCCTGGTACGACACGCGGCCGGTCGCCGGGTCGAAGACGACGCGCTGCGTCTTGCCGTTCATCTGGTCGAGCAGCCGCTCCTCGGAGTGCGCGAGGTTGTCGCTGTACCCGATGATGTACGTGCCGTCCCGCAGCTTCGCGATCGCGTAATTCGACGCGCCGGCGTTCTTGAACAGCTTGTCGGTGGTGCCGCGCGGCTTGTTCTGTTGCAGCCACAGGCGCGCTTTCTGCAGATTGCGGCTCAGTTCGTTGCAGCCGTAGACAACTTGGCCGTCGGCCGTGACCGGCGGGCAACCCGGATCCACCGCCGACAATGCGGCGACGGCCTTGCCTGCGAACGCCGGGTCGGCGGGCAGCCCGCCGACCAGCGACCAGAGCAGCAGGAGGACCGCCGCCAGGCGCCCCCATACGGCGGTCCTGGTGGTTCTTTCCATCGAATCCGTCGTCCCTTCCACCCGCGCGCGTGGTAGCCCCCCTGCGCGCGGCGTATCGGACCTCTTCATGCGTGATCATCAATGTCACGCGGACTCGACGGATCCTAGATGGTCAATTTCCTCCGGATGTTCCGCTACGACCTTCCGGACATTTCACTAGAAGTCCGAATAGGTGCCGTCGGCAAGCTCGTAGTACAGAGCGTCCCAGTACGTGTCGGTCCG
Organism: Actinoplanes sp. CA-142083; assembly: GCF_050942195.1. NCBI lineage: Bacteria > Bacillati > Actinomycetota > Actinomycetes > Micromonosporales > Micromonosporaceae > Actinoplanes > Actinoplanes sp. CA-142083. The sequence goes on along the minus strand of NZ_CP192076.1, from coordinate 2,286,451 downwards.
GTCCGCCGGCGGGTCGATCGCTGCGATCTTTCCCCGGACCTCCTGGGCCGCATCCGCGCAGGTGTCGGGGTCGCCGTGGGTGAGGTCGTCCTCGTGGTCGAGGACGACTCTTACGGATCGGCCGAACTGCTCGAGACTCGAGTTCACGAAGTTCGGTGGCAGGTCGTCCGGCCGCGCCAGCTTCACTTCGCCTGTTGCCGAATCGAGACAAAACTCCCCGGCGAAGAGCCCGGTGCCGTAGCCGAATCGCAGCACCCGCCCGATCCCTGGCATGTCGGCTTCGGCCAATGTGGGGCCCAGCGCGAAGTTGACGCTCTCGTCCTGTTGCAGCATGGCGGCGGGTAGATCGGCAGCTAGGAATTGCTTGTGCGACTCCGCCGGCAGCGAATCCCACCCGGGCAGATCTTCGACAGGTGCAGACATGCCGGTCATTCTTCAGTCTCGTTCGGCCCGGCGCAGGCCGTGGGTCGGCGTCCACCACTCGACTACCAGGACGGTGGCCTTCTCGTCGAGGTGGGTGTGCACGACCTCGGTGATGTCGACTCGGTAGGCGTCGCCGTCTTTGCGCGCCCGGCCAGCGATCTTTGCTTCGCCTGGCCAGGTTGCTTCCTCGCCGCTTACGGGGTCGACGGTGGCGCTGTGGAGGGCGAGCCTTGGGTCACGGGCCAGGTCGGCGCCCTTGCGTGAGTTTGGCATGGAGCCGAAGGTGAGCTCGCCGTCGGTGAAAGCTGCCTCTATGCCGGAGATTCTTGGGGAGCCATCGGCCCGGATCGTGGCCATGGTTTTGTGCTTGTGGGCGTCGAAGAGGGCCTGCACCCTGGCTGCGAACTCTGGAGCCGCCTGCTCGATGTCTCGCCAAGCTGTCATGTGGCTATTGAAGACCATGGGGCGCTGCCCCATACCCCGGCCATCGCTCGGAGATCGTAAGTCGTCACCTGTGGATGGTCGCGCGGAAATGTCGTACCCCGGTGCTTGAGTTGGGCCCCACCCAGTGCCGGGGCGGGGGATGGCCTGTGGGCGCTGCGGAGATCAAAAAACGCGCGGGCGCGGCGCGGGCGCGGGGCGGGCGCGGGCGCGGGGCGGGCGCGGGCGCGGGCGCGGGGCGGGCGCGGGCGCGGGGCGGGCGCGGGCGCGGGGCGGGCGCGGGCGCGGGGCGGGCGCGGGCGCGGGGCGGGCGCGGGCGCGGGGCGGGCGCGGGCGCGGGGCGGGCGCGGGGCGGGCGCGGGCGCGGGGCGGGCGCGGGCGCGGTGCTTGTGGCAGTCGCGCCGGCAGCGTTCCGTTATGAGGCCTTATGCCGGGCGAGGGCGAGCCCAACGGCACCGATCGCTGGCCCGGCCGCCGAGATCTTGTGCAATTGCCGTTCGGCGCGCGCGGGAACTCATCATCCTTCACCGACCGACAGGGGCCGACGCCGGAAATAACCGTATATTTCTGGCAGGATCCCGCCGTGTGGCCGACGCGCCCAGTGACCGGGACGGTCGGCCGGCATGCGGGACACGGTCCCATCATCTGAGGGCCGCCGCCATATGGCGGGACAGAGGGACCCACACCGCAACGAAGCGCGCCGCCGGGCTACGACAACCGGTCGCGCCGTGGTCGGCGCCGTGCTGGCGGCACGTATAGGTGCGCAAAGCAAAGCCTCGCGCACCCGAAGGGGTGGCAGAGCTCTAGATCTCGCTGATCAGGTCGGCTACCGAGTTGATGATGCGGGATGGGCGGAATGGGTACTTCTCGGCCTCGGTTCTGGTGCTGATCCCCGTCAACACCAGGATCGTCTCTAGGCCCGCCTCCAGGCCGCACAGGATGTCGGTGTCCATGCGGTCGCCGATCATGGCGGTGCTCTCGCTGTGGGCCTCGATGGTGTTCAGCGCGGAGCGCATCATCATCGGGTTGGGCTTGCCTACGAAGTAGGGTTCTACGCCGGTGGCCTTCGAGATCATCGCGGCCACTGAGCCCGCCGCCGGCAGGGCGCCCTCGTTGGACGGGCCGGTCGCGTCGGGGTTGGTGCAGATGAAGCGGGCGCCGCCGTCGATCAGGCGGATGGCCTTGGTGATCTGCTCGAAGCTGTAGGTGCGGGTCTCGCCGAGGACTACGTAATCCGGGTCGAACTCGGTCAGGACGTAACCGGCGGCGTGCATGGCCGTCGTCAGACCCGCCTCGCCGATCACGTACGCGGTGCCGCCGGGGCGCTGGTCGGCCAGGAACTGGGCCGTTGCCAGGGCCGCCGTCCAGATCGACTGCTCGGGCACGTCGAAGCCCATGCGGTTGAGGCGGGCCTGCAGGTCGCGCGGGGTGTAGATCGAGTTGTTGGTGAGGATGAGGAAGGGCTTGCCGGACGCCTTCATCCGGTTGACGAACTCGGGCGCGCCGGGGACCGGCTCGCCCTCGTGGACGAGGACCCCGTCCATGTCGGTGAGCCAGCTCTCGATGGCCTTGCGCTCGGTCATGACGCTCCTCGTCGCTGTGGTGTGGGGCAGCAGCCGCCGGGGCAGTCGTCCCAGATCGGGAGCGTACCGAGTCGCTGTCGAGGCTGCCCGGCGGTGCGCTCGAGGACCAGCTGGCGGACCATGGTGACGAAGCGGGAATCGATGCCGGGGGTGGCCGCGCGGGCGTACCCGAGGCCGAGCCGTTTCGCCGTTTCGGCCGCCTCATTGTCGAGGTCCCAGATGACTTCGAGGTGATCGGAGACGAAACCGATCGGGCTGACCACGACGTCGGTGACGCCGTCCTTGGCGAGCGCGGTCAGGTGGTCGTTGATGTCGGGCTCGAGCCACGGCACCTGCGGCGGGCCGGAGCGGCTCTGCCAGACCAGGTCCCACGGCAGGTCGTCGGCGGCCTCGGCGGCGACCAGGCGGGCGGTCTCGTCGAGCTGCGCCGTGTACCTGCCGCCGGAAGGGCCCGCCGTGTCGGCCATCGACACCGGAATCGAATGCGCGGTGAAGACGAGCCGCGTCGTTTGCCGCCGGGTGGGATCAAGACTTTCCAGAGCATCCCGTACGGCTGACACGTGCGGCCCCACGAAGCCGGGATGGTCGTGGAACTGGCGCAGTTTGGAGATCACCGGCGCGCCGGGGCCGACCTTGGCCCGGGCGCGCGCGATGTCCTCCCAGTACTGCTTGCAGGACGAGTAGCCGCCGTACGCGCTGGTGGCGAAACCCAACGCGTGGGTGACGCCGTCGTCGCGCATCTTCGCGACGGTGTCCTCGAGCATCGGATGCCAGTTCCGGTTGCCCCAGTACGCCGGCAGGTCGATGCCGTTGGCGGCGAAGTCGGCGCCGACCGCGGCCAGCAGGTCGCGGCACTGCTGGTTGATCGGCGAGACGCCCCCGAAGTGCATGTAGTGCTCGGCGACTTCCGTGAGCCGTTCCTCGGGGACGCCGCGCCCGCGCACCACGTTGCGCAGGAACGGCATCACGTCGTCGGGCTTCTCGGGGCCGCCGAAGGACAGCAGGACGAAGGCGTCGTAAACCACCCCGCAATCCTGCCACCGGTTTACGTGCCGACCGCGTGGAAGCCCCCGTCGACGTGGATCACCTCACCCGACGTGGCGGGGAACCAGTCGGAGAGCAGCGCGCAGACGGCGCGGGCGGCGGGCTCGGCGTCGTCGAGGTCCCAGCCGAGCGGGGAGCGCTCGACCCACGCCTCCTCGAACTTCTCGAAGCCGGGGATCGACTTGGCGGCCATGGTGCGCAGCGGGCCGGCCGAGACCAGGTTGCTGCGGATGCCCTTGGGGCCGAGGTGCAGCGCCAGGTAGCGCGAGGCGGACTCGAGGCCGGCCTTGGCCACGCCCATCCAGTCGTAGACCGGCCAGGCCAGGGTCGCGTCGAAGGTGAGGCCGACGATGCTGCCGCCGTCCGGCATCAGCGGGAGGCAGGCGGTCGCGAGCGACTTGTACGAGAACGTCGAGACCTGCAGGGCCTTGGAGACGTCCTCCCAGCCGGCGTTGAGGAACTCGCCGCCGAGCACGCTCTGCGGGCCGAAGGCGATCGAGTGCACGATGCCGTCGAGGCCGTCGACGTGCTTGCGGACGTGGTCGGGCAGCGAGGCGAGCTGCTCCTCGTCGGTGACGTCCAGCTCGATCACCGGCGCCGGCTTGGGCAGGCGCTTCGCGATGCGCTCGACCAGGGACATCCGGCCGTAGCCGGTCAGCACGATCTCGGCGCCGCTCTCCTGGGCCACCTTGGCCACCGAGAAGGCGATCGAGGCGTCGGTGATGACGCCGGTGACGAGGAGCCGCTTGCCCTCGAGTAATCCAGACACGGAAATTACGCTCCTAAACCCTCAGTGACCCATGCCGAGGCCGCCGTCGACCGGGATCACCGCGCCGTTGATGTAGGCGGCGGCGTCCGAGGCCAGGAACGTCACCGCGGCCGCCACCTCGTCCGTCGTGGCCAGCCGGCCCGCCGGGACGGCCTTGATGATCTCCGCCCGGCGGTCGTCGGACAAGACCGCCGTCATCTCCGTGTCGATGAACCCGGGCGCCACCACGTTCGCCGTGATGTTCCGGCTGCCCAGCTCACGAGTAATGCTGCGGGCCATGCCGACCAGGCCGGCCTTGCTGGCGGCGTAGTTCACCTGACCGGGTCCGCCGTACAGGCCGACCACCGACGAGATGAAGATCATGCGGCCCCACTTGGCGCGCAGCATCTTGGAGCTGGCCCGCTTCGCGACCCGGAACGAGCCCTTGAGGTTGGTGTCGACGACCCGCTCGAACTGCTCGTCGCTCATCCGCAGCAGCAGCGTGTCGTCGGTGATGCCGGCGTTGGCCACCAGCACCTCGACCGGGCCGAGGTCCTTCTCGATCTGGGTGAAGGCGGCGTCGACGGCGGCGGAGTCGGTGATGTCGCACTGCACGCCGTACAGCCCCTCGGGCGCGCCGCTGCCGCGGTGCGTCACCGCGACCCGGTCGCCCTGCTTCGCGAACGTCTGGGCGATGGCCAGGCCGATCCCCCGGTTTCCTCCGGTCACCAATACCGTGCGAGCCACGACGAAACGCTCCTCATACCCAGGTAGGGGGTGCCGTTTGGCACCACGGGGTCACGACGGCCCGGCAACGCGGCCGTAACCTGCCCGGGTGGAGACTATCCGCCCGGCGACGAGGCGTAACGCTACCGGGCCGCTGCACCGCCTGCTCTGGCAGCGGGAGGCGCCGCGGCCCACCCCGAGGCGCCGTCTCTGGCTGTACGCGGCGCCGCTCGGCCTGCTCGCGCTGATCGGGCTCGGCTTCGCCGCCGGCGAATACGTCGAGGACAACCGCGTCCTTCCGCGCGTGGTGATCATCATCATGGGCGCCTGGACAGTCCTGCCGGTGGCCGTCTGCGTGCGCTGGCCGGTGCTGGCCTGGCGGATCACGTACCCGTTCATGTTCGTCGGGGTGATCAATGCCGACCCGAAGGAGTCCTGGCCGTGGAACACGGTCCAGATCCTCGCCGTCCTGCTGGTGCTGGGCCGGGTCGCGGTCACCCAGGACTCGGCCGTCACCGTCTGGGCGACCACGTTCAGCCTGGTCCCGGTCTTCCTCTACGCCAAGGACGCGAACGCGTGGGGCGCCGCGGTGCTGCTCGTGGCGATCGCCGCGCTCGGCAACATCGTCTACCGGCGGCGGCACACCCGCGAGCTGGTCGCCGAGCAGGAGGAGCTCACCGCGCTCGAGCGCACCCGGCGGTCGGTGCTCGAGGAGCGGGCCCGGATCGCCCGCGAGATGCACGACGTGGTGGCCCATCACATGTCGATGATCGCCGTACGCGCCGAGACCGCCCCCTACCGCGTTCCCGGGCTGCCGGAGAGCGCGCAGGAGGAGCTGGCCACGATCGCGACGGCGGCCCGGGCGGCGCTGACCGACATGCGCCGGCTGCTCGGGGCGCTGCGCGCCGAGGACGGCGAGGCGCCCACCGGACCGCAGCCGGGACTGGCCGACCTCGACGACCTGGTGACGACCGCGCGGGCGGCCGGGGTCGACGTCACGCTCACTTCCGAGGAGCTGGCCGCCGTCCCCGGAACGGTCGGCCTGGCGGCGTACCGGATCACGCAGGAAGCCCTGGCCAACGCGGCGCGGCACGCGCCTGGCGGCCCGGTGACCATCGACGCTCGCGGCTTTGCCGATCGGCTGGAGCTCACCGTGCGCAACAAGCGCACCGGGCCTTCGACGCCGGGCGGCGGGCATGGTCTGATCGGGATGCGCGAGCGGGCGGCGCTGCTCGGCGGGGAACTGACGGCCGAGCCCGACCGGCTCGACTTCGTGGTGCAGGCGAGGCTGCCGTTCGGGAAGGCTGATCAGTGATAAAGATCTTGATCGCGGACGATCAGGCGATGGTTCGCGAGGGGTTCGGTGCGCTGCTCGCGGCCCAGCCCGACATGGTCGTGGTCGGCGACGCGCCCGACGGCGAGACCGCGGTGACCAGGTCGCGCACGCTGGACCCGGACGTCGTGCTCATGGACATCCGGATGCCGGTGCTGGACGGCATCGAGGCGACCCGGCGGCTGGCCGGCGGCCCCAAGATCCTCATCCTCACCACCTTCGACCTCGACGACTACGTCTACGAGGCATTGCGCGCCGGCGCCAGCGGCTTCCTGCTCAAGGACGCGCCGTCCGCCGACCTGATCAACGCGGTGCGCGTGGTGGCGGCCGGCGACGCGCTGCTCGCGCCCTCGGTGACCCGGCGGCTGATCGCCGAGTTCGCGGCCCGCAAGGGCGCCCGCCCCCGGCCGGCCGCGCTGAACGCGCTGACCCCCCGCGAGACCGACGTGCTGCGGCTGATCGCGCGCGGCATGTCCAATCAGGAGATCGCCGGCGAGCTCGTGGTGGCCGAGCAGACGGTCAAGAGCCACGTCGGCCGCATCCTGACGAAATTCGACCTGCGCGACCGGGCACAGGCGGTGGTTTTCGCGTACGAGACGGGGCTTGTCACCCCGGGGTAGGGGTTCGCAATGCGCTCTGTGGGGTGACGATCCCGGGGGTTTCGCGGCCGGAGCGTGCGGCTCATGCGAATCCTGCCGCAACTGCTCGCCCTCAGCCTCCTGCTGCCGATCCCGGTCGCTCCGGTCATCTCCGCCGCGCCGGCCGAGACCCATCTGCCCGCCTTCACCGAGGCGTACCGCGAGACCGCCGTCCGCATGCTGGCGACCGGCTGCCCGTACGCGACGTGGGCCGCGCAGGGACGGCATTTCCTGTTCTTCGACCCGGCCGGCGACGGCAGGACCGCCGAGGTGTTCGGCGACCTGAACCGCGCGTCGCGGATCGCGATCCTGGTGCCGGGCGTCGACAGCACGCTGGTCGACTTCGACCGGGGGCTGGGCGGCGTCGCCCGGCGCGCCCCCGGTGTGCAGGGCCGCACCCTCTATCAGCAGCTCAGCAAGCGCGACTCGGACGTCGCGGTGATCTCGTGGCTCGGCTACGACCCGCCCGAGGGCATCGGGCTGGCCGCCGCGACCGAGGGCCGCGCCCAGGACGGCGCCCGGCGCCTGATCACCTTCGTGCGGGACGTGCTGCGGCAGCGGCCCGGCACGACCGTCACGCTGATCGGGCACAGCTACGGCTCGATCGTGGTCGGCCTGGCCGCCCGCGACCTGCCCGAGATCGGCGACGTGGTCACGCTCGGCGCCCCCGGCATCGGCGTCTCGCACGCCGCCGACCTGGGCGGGGCCCGGGTCTGGTCGGCGCTCGCGCCGCAGGACTGGATCCGCCGGATCCCGCAGGTGCGGGTGCTCGGGCTGGGGCTCGGGCGCCGGCCGTCGTCACCCGCGTTCGGCGCGACCGCGCTGCCGACCGACGGTGTCGCCGGTCACGACTACTACCTGGTCGAGGGGAGCGCCACCCTCCGGGCGGTCACCGACATCGTCCTCTCGGGTGGTCCTCGCCACGAGGGGGCCACCCACGTTTCTTAAGCGGGCTTTAAGGGGTACAGTTCCCGTCGGCTCGAAACCTTGCCTTGCAAGGGAATCCGAGTTCTTGACGGCCCGGCCGCCGACGTGATGTCGGCCCCCGATCCTTGGGAGGTGATCGCTGTGCGAGATAGCGATCCTCCTAGTCGTGGCCGGGTCTCGCGTCAGCGCGCCTGACCGCTGACGCTTCTCCGCCTCGCATCCCCCGGTCCGCCGCCACCTCGGCGCGGCCGGCTCTCGTCGTGTGCGCCGCGACACCGGGATGCGCGGGCGCCGGCCGCGACGTGACCTGAGCGCTTGCCCCACGCCAGTTCACCAGAGCGGAGTCCGCCGTGAAGAACTTCGTCGCGCCCCTGAGCTTCACCATCGCCGCAGCCTGGGTGATCGTCCTGTTCGTCCTGGTGCACAGCAACCCCTGATGCCCTAGGGGAGCCGGGACGTCCACACCAGACTCAGCCCGGCCGCCACGAGGCCGAACAGCAAAGCGGCCCCGGCGTACCACTGCGTCACCTCGCGCGGCTCGACCCGATGGCCGATCGAGCTGCCCATGTCCTCGTACACCTTCTTGAGCTCGCCGACCGACGCCGCCTCGTAGAAGAAGCCCTTCGTCTGCTCGGCCAGCTGCTGCAGCGACAACCGGTCCACCGGCACCCGCTGCAGGTTGCCGCGGATGTCCACCACGCCCGTGTCGGTGCCGAACGCGATCGTCGACACCGGCACGTTCGCCTGTGCGGCCGCGCCCGCGGCGTCCTCGATCGAGCGGCCCGATGTCCGATATCCGTCGGAGAGCAGCACGATCCGGGCCGGCGGGGCGCCGTCCGCGCCGTCGGCGGGCACCGTGCGGATGGCGTCCAGCGAGGTGAACACCGCCTCGCCGGTCGCGGTCGCCTCGGCCAGCGTCAGCCCGTCGATCCCCGAGATCACGGCCGAGCGGTCCTTGGTCGGCGAGACCAGCACGTTCGCCGACTTCGCGAACGACACCAGGCCCAGGTTGTAGCTGGGCGGAAGCTCGTTGACGAACGCCTTCGCCGCCTCCTGCGCCGCCTCGATCCGGGTCGGCGCCACGTCGTCGGCCTCCATCGACAGCGACACATCGATCGCCAGCATCACGGTGGCCCGCTCGAGCGGCTCCTCCTTGTCGACGGACGGCCGGGCCAGCGCGGCGCCCAGGATGAACAGGCTGAGCAGGAACGCGGCCGCCGACACGTGCCGGCGCCAGCCCAGGCCCTTGGGCGCGATCGCGCGCAGGAGGTTGACGTTGGTGAAGCGCATCGCGTAGGTCTTGCGGCGGAACTGCCGCCAGACGTAGACGCCGGCCATCGCGAGGACGGGCAGCAGCACAAGCAGCCACCACGGCTCCAGAAAGCGGATCATCGCGTCGTCCCCCGGGTGCGTGCGTGTCGCTGGGCGGCCACGAATCGGACCATGTCCAGCAGCCAGTCGGTGTCGGTGCGCAGGCGCAGGTGTGCGGCGCCGGCCGTGCGCAGGGCACGGGCGATCGCGCCGCGCTGCTCGGCCGCCGCCTCGGCGTAACGGCTGCGCAGCTTGGAGTCGGAGGTCTGCACCTCGTGCAGCTCACCGGTCTCCGGGTCGGCGAGGGCGAGCACGCCCACGTCCGGAAGCTCGAGCTCGCGCGGGTCGACGACCTCGATCGCGAGCACGTCGTGCCGGACGCCGAGCTTGCGCAGCGGGCGCTCCCAGTCGTCGACCGGCGCGAGGAAGTCGGAGATGACGCAGGCCACGCCGCGGCGGCGGGGCGGCCGGTTCAGCATGTCGATCAGCTCGCCCAGGTCGGCGCGGCCGGGCCGCACCTGGGTGCGGGCGATCGACCGGAGCAGGCCCTGGGCCTCCTTGCGGCCCGGGCGGGCCGGCAGGCGGAAAACCGGCGGGTGGGCGGGCTCCGCGGCCTTGCGGAAAGCCTTTTTCGGAACGCCGGGGCCGGTGCCCACGACCGCACCGATGCGGTTGCCGCCGCGCACGGTCAGGTGGGCCATCGCCGTCGCGGCCGCGATCACCAGGTCGCGTTTGAGCCACTGGGCGGTGCCGAAGTCGAGGCTGGCCGACAGGTCGATCGCCAGCCACGTCTCCAGCTCGCGGTCGGCGACGGTCTGCCGCACGTGCGGAAGCGTGGTGCGGGCCGTGACCGGCCAGTCCATCCGCCGCACGTCGTCGCCGGGGCGGTACTCCCTCGACTCGCCGGCCTCGGTGCCCGGACCGGGCAGCAGACCCACGTAGTCGCCCTGGAGGAGCCCGTCGAGCTTTCTGGTGACGAGCAGCTGCAGCCGCCCGAGCACCGCCTCGGCCCGGGCCGCACCCTCCAGGGGTGGCTGTTCTAGTGCTGGGCCGGCCATGCGGGACCTGTCTGCGGGGCGCCGGCGCCGACCGGCTGGTTGCCGTTGGGCGAGGTGCCCTGGCGGGACGCCACCGACGGCATCGGGACGCTCTGCATGATGCGGGCGACGATGTGGTCGGCCGGGATGTCGTCGGCCAGCGCGTCGTAGGACAGCACCAGGCGGTGCCGCAGGATGTCGGGCGCGATGTCGGTCAGGTCCTGCGGCAGGGCGTAGTCGCGGCCGCGGAGCAGCGCCAGCGCGCGGGTGGCCCGGACGATGCCGAGCGAGGCGCGCGGGCTCGCGCCGTACTGAATGAGCTGGGCGACGTCGGGCATGCCGTGCTGGGCCGGGGCGCGGGTGGCCAGCACCAACCGGACCGTGTAGTCGACCAGCGCGTTGTGCACGAAGACCTGGTCGGCGCGGCGCTGGAGGCCGAGCAGATCCTCCGGGGCGAAGACCTGTTTGGGCTCCGGAGGGCTCACCCCCATGCGGTAGACGATCTCGCGCTCCTCGGCGTCGGTCGGATAGCCGACCAGGATCTTCATGAGGAAGCGGTCGCGCTGCGCCTCGGGCAGCGGGTAGACGCCCTCCTGCTCGATCGGGTTCTGCGTGGCCATGACCAGGAACGGGTCGGGCACCTCGTGGGTCTGGCCGCCGATCGACACCTGGTGCTCGGCCATGACCTCGAGCAGGGCCGACTGCACCTTGGCCGGCGCGCGGTTGATCTCGTCGGCGAGCAGGAAGTTGACGAAGACCGGGCCGAGCTCGACGTCGAACTTCTCGGACGTCTGCCGGTAGATGCGGGTGCCGACGATGTCGGCCGGGACCAGGTCGGGCGTGAACTGGACGCGGGAGAACGTGCCGCCGACAACCTTGGCGAGGGTCTCGACCGCCAGGGTCTTGGCCACGCCCGGGACGCCCTCGAGCAGGCAGTGGCCGCGCGCGAGCAGCGCCACGAACATCCGCTCGACCATCCGGTCTTGGCCCACGATGACGCGCTTGACCTCGAACATGGCCCGCTCGAGCTGCGTCGCGTCCTGGGCGGGAGGCACCGGGGCGCCTCCGGAACTCGGCTCGTTCTCGGGCGTGAGCGGCTGGGCCACCGGTCCTCCACAGCGGTCGGCAAAAGCAGCTTATGACGAACAAGACTTACACGACGCACCTGAAAGCGCGCTCGGTGTCCCCGCATAACGCGCTGACCGCGGCACCCGCCATGGTCCGGTCGTGTCGATCTTTCTGCGCAATGCGCCGGAACGGGCACCGGAAGCGGGAGGATGCGCTTTGCCGTGAACCGTGTAACATCTGTCCCGTCGCCGGGCGACTTCCCCCGTGGTCGCCCGGCGGCGAGCTTCCGAGTGCCCCCTGTCCGCAAGATGCGCGGACCAGGGGGCACTCGCATATCTACTCCGGGGGCCGAGCCCCCGGAAACCCCACGTGATGGTGGGGGTGCCCGGTCGCCGCACTAATCTTGCGTGGTGATCGAGGACCTTCCACCCCAATGCTCGGCCAAAGGCTGTCGTGCGGGCGCCGTGTGGGCCCTGCGGTGGAACAATCCGAAGCTGCACGCTCCCGACTATCGCAAGACGTGGCTCGCCTGCGAGGAGCACCGGGAGTCGCTCGGGGGCTTCCTCGAGGCGCGCGGTTTCCTTCGGGAAGTGACGCCCTTCGGTGCGATCTCTTAGGCTTCACGATGTGACTACGCCGTCCGCGCACGCCGTCGACGCCCTCGAACCCTGGCCCGACACCGTCGCCTGGCGGCCCGTGTCGCCCAAGCTGATCACAGTGGAGCTGATCGCCCGCGCCATCTGGGTCATCGTTCTGCTGGTCGGACTGGGCGTCGGGTGGGCGCTCGCGCCGTACTGGATGTGGCCGGTCGGGATGGCGCTCGTCGTGGCGTACGCGATCTGGCGCTCGTTCGTCACGGTCCGGGCCGTCCGGGCCTGGGGCTACGCCGAGCGCGACCAGGACCTGCTCGTCCGGCACGGGCTGCTGGTCCGGCGGCTCTCGATCGTCCCGTACGCGAGGATGCAGTTCGTCGACGTGACGGCGGGACCGCTCGAACGCGCGTTCGGCCTGGCCACCGTGCAGTTGCACACTGCCGCGGCGGCCACCGACGCCAAAGTGCCCGGCCTGCCGCCCGAGGAGGCGTCCCGGCTGCGCGACCGCCTCACCACCCTCGGCGAGGACCGGGCAGAGGGCCTGTGACCACCACACCTCCTCCCCCCACTGCTGTCGAGGTAGAGCCTCGGCGGCGGCTGCATCCGCTCAGCCCGATCCTGCACGGGGCGAAAAGCATCGCCGTCGTCGTGGCCGCGCTCTCCTGGCAGACGCTGTCGCAGGTGGGGCTCGAGCGGTTCGCGCTGGTCGTGCTCGTCCTCGCGCTCGGCGTCGTGGTGTTCTCGCTGGTCAACTGGCTCACCACCGGCTACCACATCGTCGGGCGCGAGCTGCGCATCTCCGACGGGCTGATCTGGCGCCGCAACCGGGCCATCCCGCTCGAGCGCCTCCAGGCCGTCGAGCTGCGCCGACCGCTGCTGGCCCAGCTCACCGGGCTGGCCGAGCTGCGCCTGGAGGTCGTCGGCGGGAGCAAGACCGAGGCCCCGCTGGCCTACCTGACGGTGCGGGACGCGGCCGCCCTCCGGGAACGCCTTCTGGCGCTCGCCGGGCGTACGACGGCGGCTGTTGCCCAAGAAAACGCCGGACCGCAAGTCGCGGCAGCCGCCCTGGAACGCCCCCTGGTCCGCGTCTCGAACCGTGACCTGGTGATCAGCCAGCTCCTCACCCCGCAGGCGTTCTTCCTGCCGGTCGGCGTGGCGTTCGTGGTGCTCCAGTTCGTGATGGAGGCCCAGTGGACCTTCATCGGCATCGCCAGCACCGTCACCGCCATGGCGGGCGTGCTGCTGCAGCCGGTGCGGCGCGTGCTGCAGGACTGGGACTTCCGGCTCGCGCACGACCCCGGCGGACGGCTCGTGGTGCGCTACGGCCTGCTGGAGACGCGCAGCCAGGTCGTGCCGCTGCACCGGGTGCAGTCGGTCGGCGTGACCTGGCCGCTGCTGTGGCGCGGGCACAAGTGGATGCACCTGCGGCTCGACATCGCCGGGTACGCCGGGGAGCAGGGCTCGGACAGCAAGCGCTCGGATCGGCTGCTGCCGGTCGGGGAGTTCGAGACCGCCCGCGGGCTGGTCTGGGAGGTGCTGCCGGGGGTCGACCTCGCCACGCTGGCGACCACGCCGCCGCCGAAGCGGGCGCGCTGGCTGCACCCCTTGGAACTGCCGTATCTGGGGGCGGGGCTCGCGCCCGACGTGTTCGTGTCGCGATGGGGGCTGCTGACCCGCGAGATGAGCGTGGTGCCCTACGCGCGGCTGCAGAGCGTCCGGGTGATCCAGGGGCCGTTGCAGCGCCGCCTGGGGCTGGCGACCGTGTACGCGGACACCGCCGGCGGGCGCTCGGGGCAGGCCCGGGATCGGGACCTCGCGGAGGCGTGGGCCCTGGCGGAGCAGCTGGCGGTGCGGGCACGGCTGGCCCGGACTTCGATGACGACCTCCGCTCTCCCGGATGAGGCGTTCTGGCAGCGGCCCGTGCAGCCTTAAGCTCTTGGCATGGAGCTTCCGGAGTTCGCGCCCGGGATCAACGCTCGGGTGGAATTGACCGTCACCGACGCCGACACGGCCCAGGCCCTCGGCTCGGGCGACGTGCCGGTGCTGGGCACGCCGCGGGTCCTAGCGCTCGCCGAGGCCGCCACCGTCGCCTGCACGGCCCGGCAGATGCCGGGCGGCGTGACCACCGTCGGCGTCCGGGCCGAGGTCGAGCACCGGGCGCCGACCCCCGTGGGCCGGCATGTCACCGCGCTGGCCACGCTCGCCAAAGTGGACGGCCGCAAGCTGCTGTTCGAGGTCGTCGTCCGCGACGGCGAGGAGCTGGTCGCCGAGGTCCGCGTCGAGCGCATGATGCTCGACCGCCAGCGCTTCATCCAGAAAGCCTTGGGCGACTAGATAAGGGCTCCCCAGCGGGCGACCAGTTCCTCGTTGGTGGGCATCGCGGTCGCGCCGCCCTGGCGCTCGCAGACGAGGCCCGCCACCGCCAGCGCGAAGCGCACGTTGCGGTGCCAGCCGGCCAGATCGGCCGGGAGGCCCTCGGCCAGCAGCCGGCGCACCAGCGCTCCCATCACCGAGTCGCCCGCGCCGGTCGCGTCGATCGCCGCCACGCTCGGCGCCGGCAGCATCTCGGCGCCGTCCTCGGTGGCGATGTAGGCGCCCTTCGACCCCCAGGTCACCACCACCGCCTTGGCGCCCAGCTCGCGGATCTGCTCGGCCGCCGCGGCCGGCTCGGCCCCGTCGTAGAGCACCGCCGCGTCGGCCGAGCTCAGCTTCACCAGGTCGGCCGTCGCGAAGAACTCCTCCACCAGATCGCGCAGGTTCGCCACGGATTTGGCGTCCGGCAGCAGCGTGGGCCGCACGTTGGGGTCGAAGACCTTGATCGGCCCCGGTTTCTGCCACGCCTTACGCGCTGTCGCCCGAAACGGTTCCCGCAGCAGGCAGATCGACCCCGCGTAGATCACGTCGGCGTCGTTGAGCGTCTTCTCGTCAAGATCTTCAGGCTCGAGCAACGCGTACGAGGGCGGCTCGCCATAGAACGTGAACGTCGGCTCGGCCCCCACGAACGTCGTCACCGCCAGCGTCGTCGGTACCGGCACCCGCTTGACGCCGCCCAGCCCGACTTGGGCTTCCCGCAGGAACGCCGCCAGCCGATCCCCGAGGACGTCGTTGCTCAGCGACCCCACGTACCGCACGTCGCCGCCGAGCCGGGTCGCCGCCACCGCCACGTTCAGCGGCGCTCCCCCGATCGCCTGCCGATAGATCAGCTCCCCATCGAGATCCGCCTCGAGCAGATCGACCAGCGCTTCCCCGAGCACCACCGCGTAACCCATGACTCTCAGCCTTCCGCCCACGGCCGTTCCACGCCAGTGGCCATGCGATAGGTCCGTGTTTGACATGATTTCACCATGTTGATCCGAACCCTGTCTCTCGCTGTCCCCCTGACCCTCCTGACCGCTTGCGCCAACTCCCTCGACATCCCGCCCGTAGCCTCTGCCACCTCCAACGTCTCGGCCTGGACCATCTACCAGTCCGCCAGCCCTCAGCTGACCGCTCCCTTGAGCGCCGCTCCCTATCTGACCGCTTCCGGCACGTTCCTGCCGTATCGGCCCGGCGCCACGGCCATCACTTACAACCCCGCCGTGGTCCCGGCAGGCGCGACGGCCGAGCTCACCATCGCCAAGACCGGGTACGGCACCGAGGTGCACCTCTCCGCCACCGGCCTGGTTCCGGGTCGAATGTACGGCGCGCACCTGCACACCAAGCCCTGCACGTCGGTCCCCGAGGAGGCCGGCCCGCACTACCAGAACCACCAGGACCCCGTCACACCTTCGACGAACCCGGTCTACGCCAACCCGCAGAACGAGATCTGGCTCGACTTCACCGCTTCCACAACAGGCGCCGCGACCGCGACCGTCACCCACGGCTGGAACTTCAGCGCGCAGTCCCCGCCGCGCTCCCTCGTCCTGCACGAGACCCACACCATGACCGCCCCCGGCGAGGCCGGCAAGGCAGGAGCCCGAGAGGCGTGCCTAACCCTCCCCGCCGCCTAGCTCACGCGCGCGCCACCCCTTCCACCGTCGCGCCGCCCCTTCCGCCCGCGCCCCGGACCCCCACGCCGCCCTCGCCGCCCACGCCGCCGCCCACGCCGCCGCCCACGCCGCCCGCCGCCCACGCCGCCCTCGCCGCCCACGCCGCCGCCCACGCCGCCGCCCACGCCGCCCGCCGCCCACGCCGCCCGCCGCCCACGCCGCCCGCCGCCCACGCCGCCGCCGCCCACCTCCCACGCCGCTCGCCGCCCGCCGCCCACGCCGCTCGCCGCCCGCCGCCCACGCCTCCCACGCCCCACGCCTCCCACGCCTCCCACGCCTCCCACGCCGCTCGCCGCTCGCGCTGGGGATCTTGATGAGGTACCGCACGTTCCGAACACCAAGTCATCAGCGCCGGAAGCACGCCAGCCCAGCCCCGCCGCAACGCCAGCCCGGCACGCCCGCGCCGTCCCGCGCTGCCCGCCTGCGCGGCGCGCCGCCTGCGGTGCCCCGCACTGCCCGTGCCGCCCGCGATGCCCGCGCCGCCCGCGATGCTCCGCCCCGCGCTGCCCGCGCTGCCCGCGCCGCCCGCGCTGCCCCGCGCTGCCCCGCGCTGCCCCGCGCCGCCCGCGCCGCCCGCACTGCGCCGCCCCCGCGTCGCGCCCCCGCGTCGCGCCCCCGCGTCGCGCCCCCGCGTCGCGCCCCCGCGTCGCGCCCCCGCGTCGCGCCCCCGCGTCGCGCCCCCGCGTCGCGCTGCCCCGCGTCGCGCTGCCCCGCGTCGCGCTGCCCCGCGTCGCGCTGCCCCGCGTCGCGCTGCCCCGCGTCGCGCTGCCCCGCGATCTTGATGAGGTGCCGCACGCTCCGGACAGCAAGTCATCAGCGTTGGAAGCGCGCGCAAGGGCCGCTGCCCGAACTTGATGAGCTGCTGCGTGCTTCGGACGGCAACTCATCAGGCCCGGGCAACGCGCCTCGGGTCTGGCGTTTCGCGACGCCTTGCGCGTGACGCGCGCTATGGCCGTTACGGACCACTCGGGCGCGCTGCGCCAGCCGCCGGAGGCGGGGAACGTTGGCTCGGGCGTACGATATTTGATTTTTGATATTTGATTTTGTGGGTTTGATGATCTTGAAGGGTGGTGGTCTGCTGTCGGCGCGCGAATGGCGGTAACGTCGGGGGCGGAGCGACTAGCGGGAGGCTACCCATGGCTGAGCAGGGGCAGAAGCAGGCTGCGGCGAAGACGGAGTCGCACGACCCGGACTTTCCGGAGGCGTTTCTGCAGTTCATGCGTAGTGGGTGGCGGGAGGATCCGCTCGAGGTCGCCGCGTTGCCGGAGGCGCCCAACTACGAGAAGCGGCGTGCGGCGCTGTCGGAGGCGTTCCCGGGCGAGACGCTGATCATCCCGAGTGGGAACGAGAAAGTTCGGGCGAACGACACGGAATACTCATTCCGGCCGGGGAGCGACTTCTTCTATCTGACGGGCGACCGCGACCCGGACAGCGTGCTGGTGCTGCGGCCTACGGGGTCGGGGCACGACGCGACGCTGTATACGAGGCAGCGGAACTCGAAGGACACTGACGCGTTCTTCCGCAGCCGCAACGGTGAGTTGTGGATCGGGCGGACGCACACGCTGCGCGAGAAGGCCACGGAGCTGGGACTGCAGACGGCGCCGCTGGGTGAGCTGGGCACGGTGCTGGCGGGATCGGCGCCGGGGCGGACGCGGGTGCTGCGCGGGTTCGACGCGAACGTGGACCGGGCGATCCTGCAGTACGAGCCGGACCGGGAGAAGCCGCGCGAGCGGGAGCTGGCCTGGGTGCTGTCCGAGCTGAAGCTGGTCAAGGACGAGTGGGAGATCGCCCAGTTGCAGGCGGCGATCGACGCGACGGTGCGCGGGTTCGAGGACGTTGCGCGGGTGCTGCCGGCCGACCGCGGGGTCAAGGAGCGGCTGCTCGAGGGCGTCTTCGGGCTGCGGGCGCGGCACGACGGGAACGACGTGGGCTACGGCTCGATCGTGGGCGCGGGGGCGCACGCGACGATCCTGCACTGGGTGCGGAACACCGGGGTCACGAAGCCGGGCGAGCTGCTGCTGATGGACATGGGCGTCGAGGGCGACAACTTCTACACCGCCGACGTGACGCGGACGGTTCCGGTGAGTGGGGCGTTCACACCGCTGCAGAGGCAGGTGTACGACATCGTGCACGCGTCCCAGCAGGCGGGCATGGACGCGATCAAGCCGGGGGTGAAGTTCCGCGAGGTGCACAAGACGTGCATGCGGGTGCTGGCCGAAGGGCTGCGCGACCTCGGCCTGCTGCCGGTGAGCGTCGACGAGGCGATGGACGAGAAGAGCACGGTGTACCGGCGGTGGACGCTGCACGGGTTCGGGCACATGCTCGGGATCGACGTGCACGACTGCTCGAACGCGCGCAACGAGAACTACCGCGACGGCGCGCTGGCCGAGGGTTACGTGCTGACGGTGGAGCCGGGGTTGTACTTCCAGCCCGAGGACGACCTGGTGCCGGAGGAGCTGCGCGGCGTCGGCGTGCGGATCGAGGACGACGTGCTGGTCACGGCGGACGGGTGCCGCAACCTGTCGGCGGGGCTGCCCCGGACTTCGGCGGATGTCGAGGCGTGGATGGCGTCGCAGCGGGAGGCCGGGCCACGCCTGCCCGCATAGGGCCTCAGGAGGCGGGGGCGTAGTCGGCGACGGTCCAGCACTCGTCGCCGGTGGCGCCCTCGTCGCTGACGTTGATGACGACCTTGACGGGATGGCCGTCCTTGGCATCGAAGGTGGTGGTCACCTGGCCGCCGTCGTCGGTGGCGGTCTGGGCCATCTCGCGCAGCTCGGCCAGGGTCGGCACGTCGATCTCCTCGCCGTCCTGGCCGGTGACCGGGCCGAGGTCCACGTCGGAGCTCGCGGACGGCTGGACCGAGGCGCCGATGCGCTCGGCCTTGGCGACGGCGCCGGACTGGACGGTCACCTTGTAACGGCCCAGCGGGGACGCGTCGTCGCAGCCGCGGGTCAGGGTGTAGGTGTACGACGCCGGCTCGGTGAACGGCGGCGCCGACTGGGCGACCGTCGCTGCGGGGGCCGAGGCGGAGGCGGACGATCCGTTCCAGGTGGGGCTCTCCGAGTGCGACGAGCATCCGGCGACGAACGCCACGAGCGCCACACCGCTGACGCCCCAAGCCAGACCGCCGAGTCGCACCACTGCCTCCACCCGCACCGCACCGCACCGAACGCGAGGAAATTTCCATCGCGCGGCGCAATGTAGCGCAGCCACGCACACGGCCCACTCGCGGAGGCGGCGTCAGAGGTCGGCGACGAAGACAGCCACCGATCGGGGTGGGACTGAGAGCACCCCCTCGGAGGCGGCGGCCGTGCGCAGGAGCGGGTCGGCCGAGGCGGTCTGGTCGGGATGGGGGTAGAGAGCGAAACCGGCGAGCTCGGGCACCGATTGGACGGTCGGCTCCTCCCGCACGTTGAAGACGACGACCATCTGTCGCCAGCGGGGGTCGAGGCCCGTCCCGTCCAGGCACATGACGATCACGCCGGGGGTCTCCTGCGGGCCGCCGAGCGGGAACGTCAGGCGGCGCTGGACCTCCTCGCCGGTCGGGAGGCCGAAAACGGGCGTCGAGCGCCGCACGCGCAGCAGCTCGCGGTATCGCTCCGCCGTCATGGCGATCAGCTCGGGCGACGGCACCAGCGCCGGGTCGGCCAGCAGGGGCGCCGCCCAGGGCCACTGGCCCTCGTTGTCGTGGGCCGGCGGCAGGCCGACGCCGAAGCCGTTGCCCTGCTCGGGTTTCCAGCGGATCTGGTTGAACCAGTCGCCGGAGTTGAACGAGTTGCGGTCGAGCGACTTGGACCGCAAGCGCTCGCTGCCCAGCGCCATGAAGCCGACGCCCTGGCCGAGGACCACCAGCGACAGGGCGAGGACCTGCATGCGGGCGCGGTCGACCGGCGCGATGTCGCGGGGCAGTTTGAAGGCGAGCGCGTCGTACAGGATCTCGTTGTCGTGGGCGTCGACGTAGTTGACCGTCTCGCCGGGTGAGAGCGCGTAGCCGCTCGGGGAGCCGTTGTAGTCGATCTGGGCGCCGCTCTGCTCGCCGCCGGTGTGGGTGACGAAGCGGTAGGTCGAGAGGGCGCCGGCCAGCCCCACCTTGATGCGGTCGTGCAGCCAGAGCGGGGTGTGCGACCCGAGCCCGCTCGCGAAGCCCTGCGCCGACGGGTCGGGGCCGTGCGAGCCGCCGCCGCGGGCCGCGTCGCGCAGCCGGTCGTTGAACGTGCCGATGCCGGTGCCGGCCATGTTGACCTGGGTGGCCTGGGCGAACCGGGCGTCGTACGCCACCTCGCCGAAGTTCCAGCCCTCGCCGTACAGGTAGATGTCGCTGCCGTTCTCGAGGTGGTCGAGCGCGACCCGCACCTCGAGGATGTTGGCCCGCGGGTGGTGGCCCATCAGGTCGAAGCGGAACCCGTCGACCTTGTAGTCGCGCGCCCACGTCACGATCGAGTCGACGACGAGGCGGCTCATCATCATGTGCTCGGTGGCCGTGTTGGGGCAGCAGGTCGACTCGGCGGTCGAGCCGTCGGGCAGCATGCGGTGGTAATAGCCGGGGACGACCCGGTCGAGGACGGCGAAGCGGTGCAGCCCGTCCTCCATGGCGTGGTTGTAGACGACGTCCATGACCACGCGCAGGCCGGCCTCGTTGAGCGCCGCCACCATCCGGCGGAACTCGAGGACCCGCGACGCGCCGGAGGGGTCGACCGCGAAGCTGCCCTCGGGGGTCGTGTAATGCCAGGGGTCGTAGCCCCAGTTGAAGCCGTCCTCGTCGGCGACGGCCATCACCGCCTCCTGCTGGCCGGCGGAGTCGGGCGGCAGGGCGGCCAGGTCGCAGGCGGGCACCTTCTGGTCGGCTCGGCGGTCGGGGACGGTGGCGAAGTCGAACGCCGGCAACAGGTGCAGATGGGTGAGGCCGGCGTCGGCGAGCGACCGCAGGTGACGCATGCAGGCGGCGTCCGGGCGGGTGAAGGCCGCGTACGTCCCCCGCTCGGCGGCCGGGAGCGAGCCGTCGAAGATGGAGAACTCGCGGATCGACACCTCGGCGATCTGCATGCGGGCGGGCGCGACCGCGGGTGGCTTGGCCAGCGCCGCCCAGCCGGGCGGCATCAGCTCGGGATCGTCGAGGTCGACGAGCAGGCTGTGGGTCGAGTCGGCGGCCAGGGCCAGAGAGTAGGGGTCGGTCACGCTGGTGGTGACGATGCGCTGGGCGGCCTGGTGCCAGACCTCGACGCGGTAGCGGTAGTAGCGGCCCAGCCATTTGCGCTTGCCGGCGATCGTCCAGACGCCGGTGAGCGCGTCACGGTCCATCGGCAGCACCTTGGGCTCGTCGGCCAGGGTGCGGAACAGCTCGAGCGAGACCGTGCGCGCGGTCGGCGCCCAGACCGTCAGCTGCGGGCGGTCGTCGGTCATGACCAGGCCGAGCTCGGTGTCGGCGGCGTCGGCGTAGAGGTCGTCGAGCACGCCGGGCAGCTGCACGCTGGTCAGCGCGGTGACCTTGCCCTCGGAGTCGCGGCCGACGGCGAGCAGCTGGCCGCGCAACAGATAGCCCAGGGCCGCGTCGCCCAGCTCGCGCACCGAGAAGGCGCGGTAGGACCGCAGGTGCGGGAAGCGGCGGCTCTGCGCCTGGAAGAGGCCGCCGGGGCGCGGGGTGAGCGGCAGCGTGGTGAACTCGCCGGTGATCTCGTCGCCCTCCCGGCGCACCGTGCCGCCGGCGGAGGCGACCAGTGTGAACGCGACCGCGCGCTCGGCGAACGGCTCGGGCAGCGCGACGGTGGTGCGGTCGAGGAAGACGGCGAGCGAGCGGGCCGGGTCGAGCTCGGGGCCGAGCGTGCCGACATCGGGCATCAGCGGCGCGACGGTGTCGGCCAGCACCCAGGCCGTCCGGGAGACGGTGAGGTCGAGCCGCTGGTCGTCGGGGAGGTCCTTGGTGTCGCCGCGGTGCAGCACGTAGCGCAGGCCGGCGGCGTCGGGCCGGATCGGGACGCGAAAAACGGCGCCGAAGGCGTCGTATGAATCCGGAAATATCGGGCGGTCCCACCGGGGTTTACGCGGCGTCCCCTCCCAGGCGTGCAGCCCCCAGCCGGCGTAGTCACCGCCCGGCCGGCGGTAGTGGATCACCGCGACATCAGGATCGGGAGCAGAGACGACGGGAGGAGACGTATAGACCGCCGGATCACCCGGACGCAACCAGATCTCGGAAGAAGAAAGGGGATCAACATGGCGATCCGATTCGACATCCTTGACGCCGGCGTGATCGACCAGGACAAAGCCGACATCGCGCGCGTCAGGCGCAAGGCGCACCCAGGCGAAACGGCCGTAGGAATCCTCACCGGCAAAAGGGGCGCCACCCGGATAACCATCGCTCTGACCAGGCGCGAGATCGCCCCAAGCGTGCAGCCACCACGCCGCATACTCCCCGTCGGGCCGCGCATAGTGCACCACGAGCCACTGCGGTCGCGCGCGGGTGGTGGTCGCAGCGGGAGCGATCTCGATCGTGGTCACCGGCTCATCCTTGCACCGGCGTACGACAGTTTCAGTGGGTCGCGACGACAGTGGTGATCCGGGGGCCGCTCGAGTCCGTAGGAAGCAGGTAGTGGAAGCGCTCACCGGTGAGCGCCTGTCCGTCGCTGTCCAGATACTCCCATTCCACAGCGACCAGGGTCAGCGCCTCGGAGAGCTGCCGCACGTCGAGAAACTCGGCGTTCGCGGCGATGATCCGCTGGTCACGGTAGGTGGGAGCGGCACCGAGGAACGAGAGGGCCACCGCGGCTGGTGAGGTGAAGGTGAAGCTGTAGGAGTCCGCGACGACCATGCCGGGCAGCGCGTAGCAGCCGGCTACCGCCGCGATGTCGCCCGTCGTGAGGGCGACGCCGTAGCGGTCGAAGAATTCGGAGAGGAGAGCGAGGTCGGAGGGGGCCTGCACGGAGCCCGTGTACCCCCGGACGGCACGGCGATAAACATGAAGGTGCTATTCCTGATCAACGATGCCTTTGGCATCGGCGGAACGATCAAGACGACGTTCAATCTGGGCGCCGCGCTGGCGGCACGTGGCCACGAGATCGAGATCTTGAGCACCGTACGCCGCCGCGACGTGCCGAAACTCCCGGTGGATCCCGCGATCCGGCTGATGTCGCTGGTCGAGACCCGGACGGCTCACCCCGATGCCGTGGCCGACGCGCCCGGCCGCGGGGAGCCACCGCGGGTCTATCCGAAATCGGACTTCCGCGCCGCCGACTACGACCGGTACATCGAGGACCGTTACCGCTCCTACCTGCGCGCTTCCGACGCCGACGTGATCATCGCGACCCGCCCGGGCCTGATCGCCTACCTGTCCGAGTTCGCGTCAAGATCAAAGATCAAGATCGGTCAGGAGCATCTTGTACGGGGTCAGCACCGTGCCGCCCTCCGCGAGCAGATGCCGCGTTACCTCCGCGGGCTCGACGCCTTCGTCACCGTGTCGAGACGCGATGCCGACGACTACCGCGAGAACGTGCGCTTACGGCGTACCAAATTGGCTTTTATCCCTAACGGCATCCCCGCGCCCGGCGTGCCCCCTTCGGACGGGCGGGCGAAGCTCGTCGTCGCCGCCGGCCGTCTCGTCCGGAGCAAGCGTTACGACCTGCTGTTGCACGCGTTCACCAAGGTCGTCGCGAAGCGGCCGGACTGGCAGCTGCGGATCTACGGCGACGGCAAGGAGGCGCCGGCGCTGCGGGCTCTGGTGCTCGAGCTCGGGCTGCACAATCACGTGCGGATGATGGGGCAGATCGCGCCGATCGAGCCGGAATGGGCGAAAGGGTCGATCGCCGCCGTCGCGTCCGACCGCGAGCCGTTCGGGATGACGCTGGTCGAGGCGATGCGCTGCGGGGTGCCGGTGGTCAGCACGGACGCGCCGCACGGGCCCGGCGAGATCCTCCGGGACGGCGAGGACGGCCTGCTCACGCCCGTCGGCGATCCGGACGCGATGGGCGACGCGCTGTTGCGCCTGATCAACGACGAAGATCTGCGCCGGCGGATGGGCGCGGCCGCTTTGTCGAATTCCGCGCGCTATGACCCGTCGATCGTGGCTGAGCAGTACGAGGAGCTGTTCACCGAAATTTCCGGCAAAAAGCGGCGGCCGCTTCTACCGGCGCGGCGGCGCGACCCGGTCGCGGTGCTCGGACCGGCGCCGTCGGTGACGCTGCCGATGCTGGACTGGGACGGGATCGCGGCCCTGCCCGACGATGTGCAGATTTTTCCGGATAAGAGGGTGCGCAAGGTCGACGGCACCCCTGTCCTCGCCGGACTCCGCGACACCCGCCATCTCGTCGACGGCCCGATCGGCGCGCGGATCCAGCTCCCCTTCCGCGACGAGGACGGCACGCTGGCGGTCCATGTCTGGGACCAGCCGGTCTACGCCGAGGTCGGCGACGTCGACGCCGACACGGACGGCATCCACCTGACCGGCCGCCTCTACGGCGCCCACTTCGAGACCCCGGCGCTGGCGGCCACCGACGGCGCCACCACCCACGAACTCCCGGTGATCGCCGACGGCGCGACCTTCCGCGTCACGGTCCCGGCCCTCCCGCCCGGCGAATGGACCTTCCGGCTGCGCCATGCCGCCACGGCCGACGCCGTGACCCTGGGAAGATTCCGGGACGACATCGTCGACAAGCGGACCGCGTTCGTGCTCCCGCCGGCCACGATCGGCGACGTCACGCTGCATCCGGCGTACACGGAGAGCAACGAATTCGCGGTCCGCGCGACATGACGACCCCACCTTGCGTGCGCTTACAAGACGGACGTACGGTTTACGGGAAACGTGAACCGAGAGTTAGGTTCGCCTAACTCCGGGAGCGCCCTAGCCGGTGCGAAAGACTGACTCTGACTTCCAGTCGCTGGGTGTGAAGGAGATGACGTGGCCAGCCTCGACACCTTTGGTGCGAAGAGCGAGCTGCGCGTCGGAGACGCGAGCTACGAGATTTTCACGATCGACAAGGTCGAGGGGCACGACCGCCTCCCCTACTCCTTGAAGATCCTCCTGGAGAACCTGCTCCGGACGGAGGACGGCGCCAACATCACCGCCGACCACATCCGGGCGCTGGGCGGGTGGGACCAGACCGCCGACCCGAGCGTGGAGATCCAGTTCACCCCGGCGCGGGTCCTGATGCAGGACTTCACCGGCGTGCCCTGCGTGGTCGACCTGGCCACCATGCGCGAGGCGGTGAAGGACCTGGGCGGCGACGCCACCAAGGTCAACCCCCTCGCCCCGGCCGAGCTGGTCATCGACCACTCGGTGATCGCCGACCTGTTCGGCCGCGAGGACGCCTTCGCGCGCAACGTGGAGCTGGAGTACCAGCGGAACCGCGAGCGCTACCAGTTCCTGCGCTGGGGCCAGACCGCGTTCAACGAGTTCAAAGTCGTCCCGCCCGGCACCGGCATCGTGCACCAGGTCAACATCGAATACCTCGCTCGCACGATCATGGAGCGCAACGGGCAGGCGTACCCCGACACGGTCGTCGGCACCGACTCGCACACCACGATGGTCAACGGCCTGGGCGTGCTGGGCTGGGGCGTCGGCGGCATCGAGGCCGAGGCCGCCATGCTCGGCCAGCCGGTCAGCATGCTGATCCCGCGGGTCGTCGGCTTCAAGCTCTCCGGTGAGATGCCGGCCGGCACCACCGCGACCGACCTGGTCCTCACGATCACCGAGATGCTCCGCGAGCACGGCGTGGTGTCGAAGTTCGTCGAGTTCTACGGCCCCGGCGTGAGCGCCGTGCCGCTGGCCAACCGGGCCACCATCGGCAACATGTCGCCGGAGTACGGCTCGACCGTCGCGATCTTCCCGATCGACGACGAGACCATCAAGTACCTCAAGCTGACCGGCCGCAGCGAGCAGCAGGTCGCGCTGGTCGAGGCGTACGCGAAGCGCCAGGGCCTCTGGCTCGACGCGAACGCGGAGCCCGACTACTCGGAGAAGCTCGAGCTCGACCTGTCGACGATCGTCCCGTCGCTGGCCGGCCCGAAGCGCCCGCAGGACCGCGTCCCGCTGAACAACGCCAAGCCGATGTTCCGCGAGGCCCTCACCAACTACGTGCAGGCCTCGGGCCACGCCGACGAGGCGAGCGAGGAGTCGTTCCCGGCGTCCGACTCCCCCGCCAACGCCGTGCAGGACGAGACCGACAAGCCGCATGTGTTCTCGGCGGCCAACGGCGCCGAGGGCCGCTCGTCCAACCCGGTCCGGGTGACCGACGAGAACGGCGTCGAGTTCGAGCTCGACCACGGCGCGGTCGTGATCGCCGCGATCACCTCCTGCACCAACACGTCCAACCCGCAGGTCATGATCGGCGCGGCGCTGCTGGCGAAAAACGCCGTCGACCGCGGCCTGACCCGCAAGCCGTGGGTCAAGACGACGCTCGCGCCGGGTTCCAAGGTCGTCATGGACTACTACGACCGGGCCGGCCTGACGCCCTACCTGGACAAGCTCGGCTTCAACCTGGTCGGCTACGGCTGCACGACCTGCATCGGCAACTCCGGGCCGCTGCCCGAGGCGATCTCCGCCGCGATCAACGAGGAGGACCTGACCGCGGTCAGCGTGCTCTCCGGCAACCGCAACTTCGAGGGCCGGATCAACCCGGACGTCAAGATGAACTACCTGGCGTCGCCGCCGCTGGTGGTGGCGTACGCGCTGGCCGGCACGATGGACCTGGACATCACGTCGGAGCCGCTCGGCACCGGCAGCGACGGCCAGCCGGTCTACCTCAACGACATCTGGCCGAGCGCCAAGGAGATCGACGACGTCATCGCGAACGCGATCGGCGCGTCGGGCTTCTCGTCGGCGTATTCGGACGTCTTCGCGGGCGACGAGCGCTGGCAGTCGCTGCCCACCCCCGAGGGACAGACCTTCGAGTGGGCCGACGACTCCACGTACGTCCGGAAGCCCCCGTACTTCGAGGGCATGGCGGCCCAGCCGTCCCCGGTGAACGACATCTCCGGCGCCCGGGTGCTGGCGAAACTCGGCGACTCGGTCACCACCGACCACATCTCGCCGGCCAGCTCGATCAAGCAGGACTCCCCGGCGGGCAAGTACCTGGCCGAGCACGGCGTGCCGCGCCACGAGTTCAACAGCTATGGCTCCCGCCGCGGCAACCACGAGGTCATGATCCGCGGCACGTTCGCCAACATCCGGCTGCGCAACCAGCTGGTCCCCGGCGTCGAGGGCGGTTTCACGGTCAACCACCTGACCGGCGACCAGACCACCATCTACGACGCGTCGGTGGCCTACCAGGAGGCGGGCGTCCCGCTGGTCATCCTGGCCGGCAAGGAGTACGGCTCGGGCTCGTCGCGGGACTGGGCGGCCAAGGGCACCATGCTGCTGGGCGTGCGCGCGGTCATCGCCGAGAGCTACGAGCGCATCCACCGCTCCAACCTGATCGGCATGGGCGTGCTGCCGCTGCAGTTCCCGCCCAAGACCAACGCCGAGTCGCTGGGCCTGACCGGCACCGAGACCTTCACCATCACGGGCGTCACGGCGCTCAACGACGGCGAGATCCCGGGCACCGTCACGGTCCGCACCGACACCGGCGTCGAGTTCGAGGCGGACGTCCGCATCGACACCCCCGGCGAGGCGGACTACTACCGCCACGGCGGCATCCTCCAGTTCGTGCTGCGCAAGATGCTGCACAGCTGACCTCGCAAGATCGCCCCGCCGGTGCTCACCGGCGGGGCGATTTTTGACATTCCTAGTCCAGCGTGACCTATGTCAGACTGGACTACATGTATATGGACATCGTGATCCTCAGCCACCTCCAGCGCGGCCCGGTCCATGGCTACGAGCTCAAACGCAAGGTCGCCGCCACCACCGCGTACGCGTTGCACAACAACACGCTGTATCCGGCGTTGCGCCGCTTCGAGGAGTCCGGCGCCGTCACCAAGACCGCCGAGGCTCAGGAGGGCCGGCCGCCCAAACACGTCTACGAGCTGACCGAGCTGGGCCGCGAGCTCCTGCACGACATGCTCGCCGACCTGACCCCCGCGCTGGCCGCCGACGAGCCCGAGTTCCTCACCCGCGTCGGCCAGTTCGAGCAGCTCACCCCCTCCGAGAGGCATGGGGTGCTCGCGGCCCGGGCCGAGGCCCTCCGCGCGCAGCGGACACACCTGCGGGAGCTGGCCGGGCGCACCGCCGCGAGTCCCCGCAACCATCGCTGGGGCGGCCTCGTCGTGGCCGAGCTGACCGACCGCATCGACCGCGAGCTCGCCTGGATCGACCGGCTCGGCGCCCAGGCCGATGAGACTTAGCCCGCTCATGCAGCTCGGGCTGCTGGCCGGCCCGCTACTGACCATGGTGGACTCGTCGATCGTCAACGTCGCGGTCCCCGACATCGCCCGGGAGCTCGGCGCCGACCTGGCCACCGCGCAGTGGGTGGTGAGCGGCTACCTGCTCGCCCTGGCGGCCGGCCTGACCACGACGTCCTACCTGGCCCGCCGCTTCGGCACGATGCGCGTCTACGGTTGTTCGCTCGCGGCTTTCCTGGCGGCGTCGGCCGCCTGCGCCGCCGCCCCCGGAATCGGCGCGCTGATCGCCGCCCGGGCCGTCCAGGGCTTCACCGGCGCGCCGCTGGTTCCGCTGGCGATGAGCGTCCTGCTAGGACGCCAGGGCACGGCCCGCCGCATCCCCATCGCCGCCGGCCTGCTGTTCTTCCTCGCCCCCGCGATCGGCCCGTCCCTCGGCGGCCTGCTGATCGCGGCCGGTGGCTGGCGCTGGATCTTCCTGATCAACGTCCCGATCGGCGTCGTCGCCATGCTCGGCGTCCGCCGGCTCCCGCCCGGCGTGGCGCCCGAGGCAGCCGGCACGCAACGCGCCTTCGATGGGCGGCCCGACGCTCAGCGCGCCATCGGCAGGCGGCCCGACGCGCTGCGCGCCTTCGATGGGCGGGTCGGCCGCGCCCGCGCCGACCCGATCGGCCTGCTCCTGTTGAGTACCGGCCTGATCGGCGTCCTCTACGGCGCGAGCCGCGCCACGGCCGACGGCTGGACCGCCGGCGTCACCCTCGCCACCCTGGGCGGCGGCAGCGCGCTCCTGGTCGGGTACCTGGCGTGGGCCCAGCACGTCCCCGAGCCGGCCGTCGACCTGACGTTGCTGCGCCACGGCCGTTCCGCCCTGGCCCTCGCCCTCAGCGTGATCTCGTCGGTGGTCGCCTTCGCCGCCGTCTTCCTGCTGCCGGTCTTCACCCAGTCGGTGCAGCACCACTCCGCGTTCGCCACCGGCGTGGCGCTGCTCCCCCAGGGCCTGATCACCGGCGTCGGCACCGCCGCCGGCCAGCGCTTGAGCATCCGATACGGAGTGCGCCCCCTGGTCGTGACCGGCTTCGCGATCCTGGCCGTGGCCGGCGCGGCGCTCCTGATGCTGACCCCCGCGACGCCCTTGTGGGTCACGGCGCTGATCCTCTCGGGCCGCGCGGCCGCGATCGGCTTCGGCATCACCCCACTGCTGGCGGTGATGCTCGACCCGCTGACCGACGCCCAGCTCGCCGACGGCAACACCCTCTTCAACATCGCCCAGCGCCTGGGCGGCTCGATCGGCGTGGGCGTGCTCGGCTCACTGCTGGCGGCCCGGGCCACCCACATCGGCGCGGTGCCAGCCTTCCATGAGATAGGCCTGATCCTGACCCTCGCCGCCGCCGGCGCGGCCCTGCTCGCCCTGCGCCTCCCCCGCCACGTAGCCACCCAGCCGATCAACGCCTGACCGCCTGAACGGCGCGGCCGACCAGCCGCGACCGGGCCAGCGGGCCACCGGGCCAGCCGCCCGCCGGGCCACCGGGCCAGCCGCCCGCCGGGCCACCGGGCCAGCCGCCCGCCGGGCCACCGGGCCACCGGCCACCGGGCCACCGGGCCAGCTGCCCGCCGGCCGAGCGGGCCAGCGGGCAAGCGGGCCAGCGGGCAAGCGGGCCAGCGGTCGGTCGTGGGCTGGGCGGCTCAGCCGGTCAGCGCCTGCGTTATCTGGCGGGTTGTGGTCGCGGCCACCCATTCGTTGGTCGCGGCGTAGGAGCAATACGCGTTCAACCCCGCCGCAAGTGCCCACCCCCGGCCGCGCGCCCACGTCGCGTCGTCCACTTCCAGCGCCTCGCGGAACGCCGCTCGCGGGCCGGCCGACATCAGCGTGAACGCCATCATCATGTCCGGGGCCGGGTCGCCCACGCCGAGCCCGCCGAAGTCGATGACCGCGCTGAGCCGCCCCTCGTGGGTCAGCACGTTGCCGGTGTGGAAGTCGCCGTGGAACCAGACCGGCGGCCTGTCCCACTTCGGCGCGGCCAGGGCCGCCTCCCACACGGCGGTCAGGCCGGCTGGGTCGAAGACGTTTCCGGCCTGGGCTATCGACGCCCTCGTGGCAGCGTCACGGTCGGCGAGCGACTCCGGCTCGACCGCCGGCGCGCCGTCGCGGGGAAACCGCTGCAACGCCGCCAGGAAGCCGGCGAGTTCGACCGCGGCTGGGACCGACGAACCCCACTCGGAGACCGTCGCCACCTTGCCCGGCATCCACCGCGAGACCGCCCACGGCCACGGATAGCCGAAGTCGGGCCGGCCGACCGCGACCGGCTCGGGAATCGCCAGCGGCAGGTGCGGCGCGAGCCGGGGCAGCCACCGCAGCTCCTTCTCGGCCTGTCCGATGGCGCCGTCGTGCCGGGGCATCCGGACCGTCAGCTCGTCGCCCAAGCGGTGGATCAGGTGGTCGGACCCACCCGGCTCGACCGGGCGCAGCGGCAAACCGGCCCATTCCGGGAACTGGGTGTCGACCAAGCGCCGTACGAGCGCGCTGGTGAGCATGACCATAACCTCCGAGCGAGTCCGGGGGCCGCGAACCGGCGGCGGATGAATAGGCTTCGGGAATGGATGACAAGAATGTGCTGGACCGGATCCACGGTCTGGTCGATGAGGAGCACAAGCTGCGCCAGCAGCTGAGCAAGGGCGAGATCTCCTCGAACGAGGAGCATGCCCGGCTCAAGGACCTGGAAGAGGCCCTGGACCAGTGCTGGGACCTGCTCCGCCGGCGCCGGGCCGCCCGCGAGGTGGGCAACGACCCGAACGCCGAGCAGGCCCACGGCGTCAACGAGGTCGAGGGCTACCTGCAGTAGTGCGGCCCGGCCGCGGCCGCCTCGTACTGGGCGGCCGCGGGCCTGGGCGCGTACGGCGGGTCATCGCGGGCCGCCCGGCTGCAAAAAGGTCATCGCAGGCCCGCCTCGTGCAGCAGGCGGTCCAGCAGGTCGTCGGCGTCGACCCGCAAGCCGCGCTGGGTGAACCACGCGGCCACATTGCGTACGTCGCGGGCGATGAAGTCGCCGCCCTGCGGGTTGGCCACCACATCGACCACCTGTGGCAGGTCGATGAGCACGAGCGTGCCCTCGTGCACCAGCGTGTTGTACGGCGACAGGTCGCCGTGCGCCACCTGCGCGCGGGCCAGCACCGACAGCGCGTCGGTCATCTGCCGCCACAGGTCGGCCAGCTCGCCGGGATCGGCCCGGACCTGGGCGAGCCGGGGCGCGGCCTCGCCGCTGTCCCAGTCGCCGATGAATTCCAGCATCAGCTCGGTGCCGATCAGCTGCACCGGGTAGGGCACCCGAACCAGGCCGCTGGCCTGCCCGACCTGCCACAGCCGGCCTAGCGCGTCGAACTCGGCCGCCGCCCACTGCCCGGCAATCATCTCTTTGCCGAACGAGGTGCGGTTGTTCATCGCCCGCATCTCGCGGGAGCGGCGGACCCGCCGGCCCTCGAGGTAGCCGGCGTCGCGGTGGAACAGCCGGTGGTCGCCGTCGCGGTAGCGCTTGGCGGCCAGCATGCTGACCTTGTCGGTGTCGGGAATGTGCCGGCGGACCAGGAAGACGTCGGCTTCCTTGCCGGTTTTGAGCATGCCCAGCTCGTCGTCGACCGCGGCGTGCTCGGTGCGGACCCAGTCGGGTCGCGGCACAGGGCCGTGCAGGGCACCGTCCCAGCTGGACCAGTTGTCACCGGCCTCGGGAAGGTCGGGCTCTTCGGAAAGGCGGGGCTCGAGGCGACCGCGTTTCAGGAAGTCGGGCTCGTCGTCGTCGAACTTGCGTCGGCCCTTGCGCATGGTCGCGGGGCCGAAAGAGTCGTGCTCTCGCACTGGAGGGTCTCCTCGGAGAAAGAAGGAAGGAAGAAGATCTGGACAGCAGGCATCACAAAGACGGCCATGTGGTCCACCCCCCTCTTTCTCGTAGGAACTGGCACAGCTTGCCCGAGCCCTGGAAGAACCCGCAACCGATTTATTGAGCAGCCATGATCGCGGACAAACCCTGGATCACATTGCCCACCACACGGGTGGGCGCGAACCGGTTGTCGACCCAATCCCGCCCGCGGTGCAGCCACACGCTGGGCAGCCCCATCGCGGCAGCCCCGCCGATGTCGGCCTCGGGGCTGTCGCCCACCACCCAGGCCCCGCCCAGCCGCATACGCACCCGCTGCGCGGCCAGCGCGAAGATCCGCGGGTTGGGCTTGCTGACGCCGGCCTGCTCCGAGATCACCCAGTCGGCGACGTAGCGGTCCAGACCGGTACGGCGGATCCGGCTGTCCTGGATCTCGGATTGCCCGTTGGTGACCACGACCGGCACGAGCCCCGCGTCGCCGGCGATCTGCAGCGCGCAGCCGACCAGCGGGTCGAGCTTCTCGAACGCCAGCGGACCCTCGTGCAGCTCCTCGAGCAGATCGATGGTCGGGACGTTGAGCTGGTAGCGGTCGCGGATGAGATCGGCCAGATCCCACCGCCCGGTCAGCCCGTCCGCATCAACGGAGAGTAACCAGTCCAAGTCGTCCTGTGGCGCCCCGATCTCATCGAGGAATCCCTTTGCCCACAGCCTGAAGGCACCGCTGCGGTCGAGCAGGGTGTCGTCGAGAGCGATCAGGACAAGAGGCACCCGCGCACTTTACGTGAGCTAGGGCGTAAGCGAACAGTCCAGGACTGTTAACAACTTCCGGGCCGGATGGCGAAATTTGCATCATCCGGTCATAGCCTCGACCGCCGTTGACAAGACGTACGTACGGATTGCAGAGCGAACCGCCTGCGTGACACGATCCAAGGCGTGCCCAGAGTAAGCCAGGACCAGCTCGAGGCGCGACGCCATGAGATCCTCGCGGCGGCGCGTGACTGCTTCGCGCGGTTCGGTTATGAGGGCGCCACGGTCCGCCGCCTGGAGGATGCCACCGGCCTGTCCCGTGGCGCGATTTTCCACCATTTTCGCGACAAGGAGTCGCTGTTCCTCGCCGTGGCCGAGGACGACGCGGCCGCCATGGTCGAGACCGTGGCGCGCAACGGCCTCGTCCAGGTGATGCGCGACCTGCTGGAGCGGGCCGGCGGCAGCGAGGGCGACACGGCCGGCTGGCTCGGCACCCAGCTCGAGGTCTCCCGCCGGCTGCGCACCGACCCGGCGTTCGCCAAGCGCTGGGCCGAGCGTTCCGCGGCCATCGCCGACGCCACCCGCGACCGCCTCCAGCGCCAGCGCGAGGCCGGGGTGCTGCGCGACGACGTACCTGTGGAAGTCCTCACCCAGTTCCTCGAGCTCGCCTACGACGGCCTCGTCCTGCACCTCGCCACCGGCCGCCCGCCGGGCGAGCTGAGCCGGGTCCTTGACCTGGTGGAAGAGGCAGTGCGACGGCACTCGACAGCGTCTGCACAATGAGGCCATGGAGGACACCTGGGGGATTCCTGGCCCGACTTTCATCGTCGGGTACGTCATCGCGCTGATCGCGATCGCGATCATCGCCGCGGTCAGCCGCAAGGCCCTCTTCCGGGGCGACCGCAACGCCCGGGTCGACGACCTCGGCCCGCAGCAGATCGCCTACCTCAACGGCGGCGACAAGCTCGCCGTCTACTCCTCTATCGGCGGCCTGCGCGCCGCCGGCGTTCTCGGCACCGGCGCCGGGAAGACGCTCGTCCAGACCGGGTCCGTCCCGTCCGGCGTCACCCCGCTCGACTCCGCCGTCCACCACGCCGCCGGCAACCGGGCCCGCACCGCATCGCTTCTCGACGACCAGTGGGTGCGCTCGGCCCTCGACGACCTGCGGGCCGGCCTCGAGCGCCGCGGTCTCGCCGTCTCCCGCGACACGATCAAGCAGGCCCGGTTGTGGGGCTGGGCGGCCGGCGCGCTCGCCCTGATCGGGGTTTTCCGGTTCTTCGCCGGCATCGCGAACGACAAGCCGGTCGGTTTCCTCTTCCCCGCAGTCGGCGCCGCGATCTTCATGACCATCGTGCTGGCCCGCACCAAGCGCGTCGCCACCACCGCGGCGATCACCGGTCTGCGGCAGTTGCGCGTGCAGCACGGTTATCTCGCCCCGCAGCAGTCCCCGGCGTACGCGACCTATGGCGCGTCGGGGGCGGCGATGGGTGTGGCGCTGTTCGGGGCCGCCTCGCTCTACGCGATGGACCCGGCGTTCGCGGCCGAGGCCGAGATCCAGCGGATCGCCGCGGGTGGTCTCTCCAGCGGGTCGACCGGCACCGCCGGCAGCAGCTGTGGAAGCAGCAGTTCCTGCAGCGGTGGGAGCTCGTGCGGCGGCGGAAGCTCGTGCGGCGGGGGTGGTGGTTGCGGTGGCTGATGACGCGTACGGGGTGGGCATCGGCTGGCGCCCCGAGATCTCCGGTTTCGTCGCCGGCCTGCCCGGCCTGCGCTTCGCCGAGGTCGTCGCCGAGTCCGTGCACGCGCACGGCGACCTGCCCGAGGGCCTGCCCCAGCTGCTCGACCGCGGCGTGGCGGTCGTGCCGCACGGGGTGCGCCTGTCGCTGGGCGGCGCCGAGCCGGTCGAGCCGGAGCGGGTCGCCCACCTGGCCGCGGTCGCCGAGCGGCTGGGCGCGCCGCTGGTCAGCGAGCACATCGCGTTCGTGCGGGCGGCCGGCGTCGAGGCCGGCCACCTGCTGCCGATCCCGCGCTCGCGGGAGGCGATCGACGCGGTGGTCGCCAACGTCGCCCGCACCCAGCGGGAGCTGTCGGTGCCGATCGCGCTCGAGCCGATCGCGGCGCTGTTCGACTGGCCCGACAGCGAGATGTCCGAGGCCGACTTCCTCACCGAGATCCTCGACCGGACGGGCGCGCTGCTGCTGCTCGACATCGCCAACGTGTACGCGAACGCCCGCAACCGCGGCGAGGACCCGCTCGAGCTGCTCGACAAGCTGCCGCTCGACCGGGTGGCGTACGTGCACGTGGCGGGCGGCGCCGAGCATCAGGGGCTCTACCACGACACGCACACCGACGCGGTGCCGCAGGCGGTGCTCGACCTGGTCGGCGAGCTCTGCGCGCGGCACCGCCCGCCGGCGCTGATGCTGGAAAGGGACGGCGACTATCCCCCGGCCGACGAGCTTCGCGGCGAGCTGGACGCGATCGCGGCGGCTTCCGGATATCCCGCCGTCACCCGGCCGGCGGTCGCATGAGCGGGCCGCTCGGCGAGGGTGACCACCCGGGACAGCCCGGCGGCGCACCGGAGAGCCTGGCCACCCGCCAAGCCGGGCTTGTCGCCGCGTTGACTTCGGGCAAACCCGTACCCGATGGATTTGATCTTTTTAAGGTCGACGCGGCGCGAGTCGCCCTGCTGCGCAAGCGTGCCGGTGAGGTCGCGCGGCAATGGCCGATGCTGGCTGCCGCGTTCGGTGAGCGGTGGAAGCCGTCCTTTGCGGAATGGGCGGCGGCGCGCCCGACGCAGGGTTCGTTGCGGGACGGCTGGGACCTCGCGCGCGACCTGCTCTCCCGCGATGCCCTTCCGGCGACGGCGGGTGAGGAGCTGGCCGTGCGCGAGGCCCGGTGGATCTATGACGGCGCTTCCGCGCCGAGGCCGCGTCGTGGTCCGGCTGTGCGGTCCGCGTCCGGCGCCGTCGTTCTTCAAATCGCCGGCATCGTACGGGTCATCCGGCGCGCTTCCTGATCTTTTCCTCAGGCGGCGGGCACCTTGTCGAGGAAGCCGAGGACCTGCTGGATCCGGCCGTCGGCGTCGAGCTCGGCCACGTCGAACCCGACGACCAGGGCCTCGCCCGGCACCGCGCCGAGATTCCAGGTGAAGCGGGCCTGCTCGTGGTGTGCGTCGACCGCGCCACCCGGGCTGAAGGTGAGGCCGGGGAACTGCTGCTGCACGGCGCCGATCAGGCCGTCCAGGGCGTCCCGGCCGGTCACCGCGGCCAGCGGGTCGACGTAGCGGACGTCCTCGGCGAACAGGTCGTCGATCCGCTTGCGGCGGGCCGCCGCGTCGGTCTCGTTCCAGACGGCCAGGTACCGCGCCACCACGCTGTCGAAGTCGCTCATCGTCGTTTCCTTCCGGTCGTTGTGTCTTTGACGGGTTGTTTGCCGGGGACCACCGTCGCCCGTTCGCGGTAGTGGCGTCGATTACGCCGGAGGTAATGGCGATGGTTCCTCGGCGATGCCTAGGCTGCGGCGTATGGGCGACGTGGGGGTGCTGCTGCGGTCGTGGCGGACGCAGCGCCGGTTGAGCCAGCTCGAGCTGTCGTCGCGGGCCGGGGTGTCGGCGCGGCACCTGTCGTTCGTGGAGACCGGCCGGGCGCAGCCGACCCGCGACATGATCCTGCGGCTCGCCTCGCGGCTGGACGTGCCTCTGCGCGGGCAGAACGAGTTGCTGCTGGCGGGCGGGTTCGCGCCGGCCTGGGCCGAGTCGTCGCTGGGCGGCTCGGCGCTCGCCGACGTGCTGTCGTCGCTGCGGGACGTTCTCGAGGGCCACTCGCCCTATCCCGCGGTGCTGATCGACCGGCACTGGACGATGATCGACGCCAACGCCGCGGTGTCGGCGCTGCTTGAGGGCTGCGCGCCCGAGCTGCTCGAGCCGCCGGTCAACGTGCTGCGGCTCTCGCTGCATCCGTCGGGGATGGCGCCGCGCATCCGCAACCTCGCCGAGTGGCGCACCCACGTGCTGCACCGGCTCGATGAACAGGCCGCCCACACCGCCGATCCCGTGCTGCGCGAGCTGCACGCGGAGCTGTCGGCCTATCCCGGCGGTCTGGTGGCCGAGCGCCCCGGCGGGCTCGTGGTGCCGCTGCGCTTCGACGACCTCTCGTTCTTCAGCATCACGTCGATGCTGGGCACGCCGCTCGACGTAACGCTCGCCGAGCTCGCCATCGAGTCGTTCCTCCCGGCCGACGCCGCCACCGCCGCCGCCCTGCGTCACGGCTAGGGTCGGAGCCATGGATCTCGGACTCGACGGTCGCGTGTACATCGTCACCGGTGGTTCGCGGGGGCTGGGCTTCGCCACCGCGCAGGCGCTCGTCGCGGACGGGGCGAAGGTGTTGCTGTCCTCGCGCTCCGCTTCCCATGTCGACGCGGCCGCCTCCGGTCTCGGCCCGTCCGCCGCCGGTGTGGCCGCCGACCTGACCGACCCCGAGACCCCCGGCCTGCTGGTCCGCGAGGCGCAGTCCCGCTTCGGCCGCCTCGACGGCGCGTTCGTCTCGGTCGGCGGGCCGCCCATGGGCACCGCCGCCGGCGTGACCGACGAGCAATGGCGGTCGGCGTTCGAGACGGTGTTCCTGGGTTCGCTGCGCGCCATGCGCACCTTCGCCGCGGCGCTGTCCGAGGGCGGCGCGATCGGCATCGTGCTGTCCACCTCGGTGAAGACTCCGCTGACCAACTTGGGCCTGTCCAACGGCTTCCGCCCCGGCCTGGCGATGGCCGCGAAGGACATGGCCGACGAGTACGGGCCGCGCGGCATCCGCGTCTTCGGCCTGCTCCCCGGCCGCATCCTGACCGACCGCAACCGCGAACTGTTCGCCGCCACCGGCGACGCCGCAACGGCCTCGGCCCGCACCGCCGAGACGATCCCGCTGCGCCGCATCGGCGAGCCGGAGGAGTTCGGCAAGGTGGCGGCGTTCGCCCTCTCCCCGGCGGCGAGCTATCTGACCGGTTTGGTCATCCCCGTGGACGGCGGTGCTCTGCGTGCCCTCTGAGCGCCGCCCCTCCCCAGCCGAGGTGGCGGCTGCCGCCGGACGCACCATTCCCGACCTCGTCGGGCCTGGCTTGCGGGTGCTGTTCTCCGGCATCAACCCGAGCCTCTACTCCGCCGCGACCGGCCACCACTTCGCCCGGCCCGGCAACCGCTTCTGGCCCGCCCTGCACCTCTCCGGCTTCACCCCGCGGCTGCTGCACCCGTCGGAGCAGTTCGGCCTGCCCGCGATGGGCCTCGGCATCACCAACGTGGTGGCCCGCGCGACCGCACGGGCTGACGAGCTCTCCGCCGCCGAGCTGGTCGAGGGCGGCGAGATCCTGACCGCGCTGGCGGACCGGTGGCGCCCGCGTTACCTGGCCGTCCTGGGCGTGACCGCCTACCGCACCGCCTTCGCCCGCCGCACCGCCGCGATCGGTCCACAGGAGGAGACGATCGGCGGCGTGCCGGTGTGGGTGCTGCCCAACCCGAGCGGCCTCAACGCACATTTCCAGCTCGACGGCCTCGCGACCGAGTTCGCCCGCCTGCTGGCCGCCGTCGATGCTGTGGATCCTGCTCCGCTACCGTGACGGGTCATGACGACCAGGATCAGCGACTTGCTGGCTGCCGCCGCCGAGCGGACCGTGCCGGTGGTCAGTGGCATCGAGGACGGCCAGCTCCACAATCCCACCCCGTGCACCGAGTACCAGGTCCGCGACCTGCTGAACCACCTCTTCCACGGCGTGGTCAACTTCCAGGCGCTGGCCGCGAAACAGCCCGTCGACTGGTCCGCCACCCCCGACTTCCTCGAGGGCGACTGGCGTTCCCGCTTCGCCGACGAGACCCGCAAGATGGTGGAGGCCTGGTCCGACCCGGCCGCCATCGAGGGTGACAACCCCGCCATGGGCATGCCGCAGGAGGTCGTGGCCAACCTGGCGCTGGTCGACCTGACCGTCCACGGCTGGGACCTTTCCGAGGGCACCGGCCAGCCCTACACGCCGTCCCCCGAGGTAGTAGCCGCCATCGGCCCGTTCACCGAGCAGATGGCTCCCACGGGCCGCGAGATGGGCGCTTTCGCCGAGATGACCGACTTCCCACCCGACGCCGACGACTTCGTCCGCCTGCTGGCCCACACCGGCCGCAAGGCCCCCTGACCCGTTCACCCGTCGCGCTTTCCGGTGACCGGTCCGGGCTGCCATGCCCCAGGGCGTGCGTGCCTGACGCAGGCGCCGCCCCGTTGCGGTGCGCGGACTCA
This sequence comes from Actinoplanes sp. CA-142083, assembly GCF_050942195.1. Classification (NCBI taxonomy): domain Bacteria; kingdom Bacillati; phylum Actinomycetota; class Actinomycetes; order Micromonosporales; family Micromonosporaceae; genus Actinoplanes; species Actinoplanes sp. CA-142083. The sequence goes on along the minus strand of NZ_CP192076.1, from coordinate 2,247,417 downwards.
TCAATGCGGGCTGCCCTGCGCCACCTCGATGTAGTCGTTCCCCGCGCGATCCCGCAATGTGGCAGGCCTTCTCAGTCGTCAGGACCGCTTCCCACTCACTGGCGGCGCGTCTCACCCGCCGACCAGCCTGTCCACATTGCGAGACATCCGCCGGATATATCCGTTAAGTCGACCAGAAGTTGATCGAGACCGTCGAAGCCTGATGACTTGCGGTGCGCGCGAGACCGCAAGTCATCAAGATCGGCGCACAGCGAGGCAAGCGGCGAGCGCCGCGGTTCCCGCGGACGCGGACGCCGGGGCCGGTGCCGAGCGACCGCAACCGACCGCACACGCAACCGACTGCGCATGCAACCGACCGCAACCGACCGCACCGACCGCACACGCAACCGACCGCAACCGGCCGCACCGACCGCACACGCAACCGACCGCAACCGGCCGCACCGACCGCGACGAGGCACACGCCGGGCCATGGCAGCCCAGATCAGCCATCGAAAGCCCGGCACCGGATCGGATCCCCTGCCCATCCGGCGTGCAACGGCCGAGAGGTGGGCAGACCCGGACGGCGGACGGCAACGGGCGGCCGAGCGACGCGAGCGACGCAGGCCGGCGAGCAACGCAGGCCGGCGAGCAACGCAGGCCGGCGAGCAACGCGGGCGGGCGGGCGACGCGGGCGAGCAACGCGGGCGGGCGACGCGGGCGAGCAACGCGGGCGAGCGACGCGGGCGAGCAACGCGGGCGAGCGACGCGGGCGAGCGACGCGGGCGGGCGGGCGAGCGACGCGGGCGAGCGACGCGGGCGACGCGGGCGAGCGACGCAGATGGGTCAGGGCTCGATCGAGCCGGCCGGGACGGTCACAATCTCGATGTCGGTCTCCTCGTAGGGTGGGGCCTCCGGCGAAGCCGCGACCGCGAACTGCGTGCGGTACAACTCCGCGTACAGGCCGCCGGCCGCCACCAGCTCCTCGTGGCGGCCGCGCTCGACGATCCGGCCCTGGTCGAGGACCAGGATCTGGTCGGCGTCGCGGACGGTGGAGAGGCGGTGGGCGATCACCAGCGCCGTCCGGCCCTGCAGCGCCGCCGACAAGGCTCGCTGCACGGCCGCCTCCGACTCGGAGTCGAGGTGGGCGGTGGCCTCGTCCATGATGACGATCGACGGGTGCTTGAGGAGCAGGCGGGCGATCGCTATGCGCTGCTTCTCGCCGCCGGAGAAGCGGTAACCCCGCTCCCCCACGACCGTGTCCAAGCCGTCGGGCAGGGCGTGCACGAGGTCGGCGACCTGTGCGCCCGTGAGCGCCGCCCACATCTCGTCCTCGGTGGCGCCGGGCTTCGCGTAGCGCAGGTTTTCCGCGATGGTCTCGTGGAACAAGTGCGAGTCCTGGGTGACCACACCGATCGTGTCGCGCAGCGAGCCCAGCGTCGCGTCGCGCACGTCGACCCCGCCGACCAGCACCGCGCCCTCGGTGACGTCGTAGACGCGGGACACCAGCATCGATGTCGTCGACTTGCCGGCGCCGGAGGGCCCGACCAGCGCGACCATCTGCCCGGGCTCGACGGTGAAGTCGACGCCCTTGAGCACCGGCTCGGATTCCGTGCGGTCGAGGGTGGTCACGTCCTCTAGGGTCGCCAGCGACACCTCGCTCGCGCTGGGATAGCGGAAGTGCACGTCGCGGAACTCGACCCGTCCCGCACCCTCGGGGATGTCGACCGCCCCGGGCTTCTCGGAGATGCCGGGCTCGAGGTCGAGCACCTCGAAGACCCGGTCGAAGGAGACCAGCGCGCTCATCACGTCGACCCGCACGTTGCTCAGCGCGGTGAGCGGCCCGTACAGCCGGGTCAGCAGCAACGCGAGGGTGACCACAGTGCCGGCCGTGACCGAGCCGGTGACCGCGAGCCAGCCGCCGAGCCCGTACGTCAGGGCCTGGGCGAGCGAGGCGACCAGCAGCATCGCCACGAAGAAGGTGCGCGAGAACATCGCCTGCTGCACCCCGATGTCGCGGACGCGGGTGGCGCGCGAGGCGAAGTGCGCGGCCTCGTCGTCGGGGCGGCCGAACAGCTTGACCAGCAGCGCGCCCGAGACGTTGAACCGCTCGGTCATCGTCGCGTTCATCTTGGCGTCGAGGTTGTACGACTCGCGGGTGATCTCGGCGAGCCGCTTGCCGACCCGGCGGGCCGGGATGATGAAGACCGGCAGCAGGGCGAGCGACAGCGCCGTGATCTGCCAGGACAGGCTGAACATGACGGCGGCCGTGAGCACGAGCTGGATGACGTTGCTGACCACGCCGGACAGCGTCGAGGTGAAGGCCCGCTGGGCGCCCATCACGTCGTTGTTGAGCCGGCTGACCAGGGCGCCCGTCTGGGTACGGGTGAAGAACTGCAGTGGCATGCGCTGGACGTGGTCGTACACCCGGGTGCGCAGGTCGAGGATGATGCCCTCGCCTATGCGGGCCGAGTACCACCTCTGGGCGAGCGAGAGCAGCGCGTCGACGACCGCGAGCACCGCGATGGCCAGGGCGAGCCGGATGACCACGCCGGCCGCGTCGTCGCCCCCGCCGGTGATCGCGTTGACCACGTGACCGGCGAGCAGCGGGGTGGCCACGCCGATGAGGGCGTCGAAGACCACGGTGATCAGGAACACCGCGATGTCGCGGCGGTAGGGACGGGCGAAGCGCAGGATCCGGCGGGTCGTGCCGCGGGTGAGGCGGTGCTGGGTGACCCGATCGGAATTCTGGATCGAGCGCAACATGCTCCAGCTCGACATGGCTGGTGAGGGGCCCATCGGTTCACCTCCCGGGCTGTCTTTTCGGCGGGCAGGTGACACTATGCCCGGCGGGTACGACAACCCGGGACGGCTTCGATTTACTCCCCGGTGCCGAGGAGGTCGCGAATGCGGCGCGTCTGCGCCTCGCGCTCGGTGCGGTCCTGCTCGGCATAAGATCGCTGCCCGATCCCGCTGAACAGGCCCTTTATCTCGGGAACCGCGCCGTCCGGAGCATTCAGAATGGCCGCCGAAAGATCGGAAACGGCGCCTTCCAGCTCGGCGGCGGGCACCACCGCGGTCGCCAGGCCGATCCGGTCGGCCTCGTCGGCGGGGATGCGACGCCCCGTGACGCAGATCTCCAGCGCACGGGACGGGCCGACCAGCTCGGACAGCCGTTTGGTGCCGCCCAGATCGGGCACGAGGCCGAGCGTCACCTCCGCCATCGAGAACCGCGCATCGTCCGCGAGAACGCGCATGTCGCAGTTCAGAGCGAGCTGGAATCCGGCGCCGATGGCATGTCCGCGCACCGCGGCGATCGTCACGATCGATGGGTTACGCAACCAGGTGAACGCGGACTGGAAGCCGGCAATGCGATCCGCGCACTCCGACGGCGACAACTGTGCAAGAGTGGTGAGAGAAGAATCGCCGGCGCCGCGCGCGACCGACAGATCCAGGCCTGCGGAAAACGCGCGTCCCTCGCCACGCACAATGACGACTCGCACGTCGCCCGGTAATTTCCGTGAAATGTTCGCGAGCTCGGCCCACATCGCAGGAGTCTGCGCATTGAGCACCTCGGGCCGGCACAACGTCACCGTTGCGACCGGCCCGTCCAGGTCGTAGCGAACTCCCGCCTCGTCGGCAGGAACGGCACTACCGGGCTCGGCGTTGTCCGGCGTCACGCCTTCTTGCGCCGGCGAGCGCCGCCGCGCTGGCGGAGCTGAACGCCCGACTCGGTGAGCACGCGGTGCACGAATCCGTAGGAACGTCCGGTCGATGCCGCGAGCGCGCGAATGCTCTCGCCGGAGGTGTAACGCTTGACCAGATCCTTAGCCAGTGACTGGCGCTCGCTGCCGACGATTCGGCGACCCTTCTCAGTGCTGGTGGCTGTGCCCGTGGCTGCCATGTTGAATCCTCACGTCCCAGACTGTGCGGTTCGATACGGTCCCACCTATTAGACCGCCTCCAACGATCATGCGCTAGGTATCCTGGCTTAGCCAACGTGCCCATTTAGCACTGTCAGGAACTTGACGCTGACCACCGGCATCAATGTCAGACACTTAACAGACGTTAGGCGGAAGTCTTTTCCGACCACCTGGTAGGTAGCCGGGCCACACCGCCCAAGACCATCGATCACCTGCGGAAACACTCGATCGAGGACCCAGAGTGACGGGACATGACGCACCGTCGATGTAACGAACACGCACCGCCGTGATCGCAAGTGTGCCAACTTTGCCGCGCCCGGGTCGATGTCCGGGGTGCCCGCAAACGCCCGAACGTCGCACTGTCTGTGTGGGCACCAGTTGACAACTGGCGATCGTTCGGGCATCGGCTGACTCGATTCAGCCCGGAGGAAAGCCGCGATTCAGGCGAGCTCGACCAGCTCCAGCAGGTCGTCGCTCCACGCGTCCTCGTCGCCGTCGGGCAGCAGGATCGCGCGGTCGGGCTTGAGCGCCTGCACCGCCCCCGCGTCGTGGGTGACCAGAACGATCGCGCCGGGGTAGTTGGCGATCGCGTCCAGCACCTGCTCGCGGCTGATCGGGTCGAGGTTGTTGGTGGGCTCGTCGAGCAGCAGCACGTTGGCGCCCGAGCAGACCAGCGTGGCCAGGGCCAGCCGGGTCTTCTCGCCGCCGGAGAGCACGCCGGCCGGCTTGTCCACGTCGTCGCCGGAGAACAGGAACGCGCCAAGGATCTTGCGCAGGTCGGTGTCGGTCTGGTCGGCGGCGGCGCTGCGCATGTGCTCGAGGATCGTGCGATCGACGTCGAGCGTCTCGTGCTCCTGGGCGTAGTAGCCCAGCCGCAGGCCGTGCCCCGGCCGGACCTCGCCGGTGTCCGGGGTGAGCAGGCCGCCGAGGATGCGCAGCAGCGTGGTCTTGCCGGCGCCGTTGAGGCCGAGGATGGCGACCCGGGAGCCGCGGTCGACGGCGACATCGACGTCCGTGAAGATCTCCAAGCTTCCGTACGACTTCGACAGCCCCGACGCGGTGAGCGGGGTCTTGCCGCACGGCGCCGGGTTCGGGAAGCGCACCTTGGCCACCTTGTCGGAGACGCGGGTCTCCTCCAGGCCGCCGAGCAGCTTCTCGGCCCGGCGGGCCATGTTCTGCGCCGCCACGGTCTTGGTCGCCTTGGCCCGCATCTTGTCGGCCTGGGCCATCAGGGCGCCGGCCTTCTTCTCCGCGTTGGCCCGCTCGCGGCGCCGCCGGCGCTCGTCGGTCTCGCGCTGCTCGAGGTACTTCTTCCAGCCGACGTTGTAGATGTCGACCACCGAGCGGTTGGCGTCGAGGTACCACACCTTGTTGACCGCGGCCTCGAGCAGCTCGACGTCGTGGCTGATCACCACGAGGCCGCCCTTGTGCTGCGCCATGTAGCCGCGCAGCCAGGCGATCGAGTCCTGGTCGAGGTGGTTGGTGGGCTCGTCGAGCAGCAGGATGCCCTTGCCGTTCTGCCCCGAGTCGGCGAACAGGATGCGGGCGAGCTCGATGCGGCGGCGCTGACCGCCGGAGAGGGTGCCGATGGTCTGAGCGAGGGCCCGGTCGGGCAGGCCCAGGTTGGCGCAGATGCGGGCGGCTTCGGCCTCGGCGGCGTAGCCACCCAGGGCGGCGAACCGGTCCTCGAGGTTGCCGTAGCGGCGGACCAGCTTCTCGTCGGCGCTCTCCTCGAGCTCGATCTCGAGTTTCTGCATCTCGGCGAGGATGGCGTCGAGCCCGCGGGCGGACAGCACCCGGTCGCGGCCGGTGACGTTCAGGTCGCCCGTACGCGGATCCTGCGGAAGGTAACCCACCTCGCTGGTGCGATCGACGGCGCCGGTGTAGGGGCTGCCCTCGCCGGCCAGCACCTTGAGGGTCGTGGTCTTGCCGGCGCCGTTGCGGCCGACCAGGCCGATCCGGTCGCCGGGCTGCACCCGCAGGGTGACCGGGGAAAGCAGGATCCGGGCGCCGGCACGCAGTTCTAGTCCGGTGGCGGTGATCATCTGAAAGCTCGCTCTCGGGAGGGAAAGGCTGACTCCGGGCACACGTAGGCGCCGGCCACCTAGTGGTCGGCGCGGGGCAGGTCAGCCTTCGCAGAGCAGCACTCCGCCATACTACCGGGCGTGCGGTAGCACCTCCCACCCGATTACCGATCAAGATCAACGGGTATCCGTGGCGCAACCCGCGTCAGTGAGGATGAGATGGAACTCAACGAGAACGCTGACATCGACACCAGTCAGGTCGAGGACCAGCGTGGGTCGGGCGGTGGCGGAGGCGGCTTCGGCGGTCTGCCCATCCCGATCGGCGGTGGCGGCATCGTCGGCCTCATCATCACCGTCGTCCTGCTCGTGGTCGGCGGATACTTCGGCGTCAACCAGCTAAGCGGCGGAGGCGGCTCCGGCGACAACACCAACATCCAGCAGGAGTGCGCCGACAAGAACACGGCGAAGACGAAGCTGGACTGCCGGAACGTGCTCTACATCAACTCCATCCAGGCGTTCTGGAAACAGGCCGAGCCCCAGTACTTCGGCAAGCAGTACCAGCCGGCCAAGACGGTGCTGTTCTCCAACCGGGTGAGCACCGGCTGCGGCGCGGCCGACTCGGGCACCGGCCCGTTCTACTGCCCGGCCGACGACCGGGTGTACATCGACCTCACCTTCTATCAGCTGCTCGCCCAGCAGCTGGGCGCGCCCGGCGAGTTCGCCCAGCCGTACGTGCTCGCCCACGAGTACGGCCACCACATCCAGGACCTGGTCGGCACCGAGGCCAAGATGCGCCGGGCCCAGCAGAGCGCGTCCTCGGAGGCGGAGCAGAACCTGCTGTCGGTGAAGCTGGAGCTGCAGGCCGACTGCTACGCCGGCGTCTGGGCCAACCACGCGACCGAGACCAAGACGTCGAGCGGCCAGCCGATCTTCAAGAGCATCACCGACCAGGACATCCAGCAGGGCCTGGACACCGCCAAGCAGATCGGCGACGACACCCTGCAGCAGCGGTCCGGCCAGCAGATCAACCCGGCCGAGTTCACCCACGGCACCTCGGCCGACCGGCAGAAGTGGTTCAAGGCCGGCTTCGACTCGGGCGATCCGGTCAAGGCCTGCGACACCTTCGCGGCGGGCGCGGTGAAGGAAGGCGATTAAGGCTGCTTCACCAGCACTGACACGGCCCGGGCCCCGGCGATCGCGGACACCAGCACCGCGTGCCGGGGCTCGGGCACGTCCAGGAACCGTTCGGCGCGCAAGCTCGCGAGCGGGGCCAGGGTGGGTGCCGCGAGGACCGCGTCGACCGCGGAACGGTCACCGCCGGTGACAAGCGCGGCCATATCCCGTACGCGGGGAAGAAGAATGCGCCCCACGATGCCGGCGCCGTCGGCAGCCGCCGCTTTTGCCTGGTTGTCCCGCCGGCGCGCGAAACGCTGCTGCGACCAGCCACCCGCGGCCGTGCGCCCCTGCACGTAGTGGGTCTCCACCTTGGACGCGACCAGCTCGGCGCCCTCGGCGATGCCCACCGCGACCGCACCCTTGCGCGCGAGCAGCAACCCCAGCCGTCGCGGCGTCCGCGCCTCACGGATCAGCTCGGCCATGGTCTCCACCGGCGGCGATCCGGGCGGCGTGCGCCATTCCGCCGAGGCGCCGTCGGCCGCGATCAAGATCAGACCCTTTTCCGCGTACGGCCCGTGCCGGCTCCCGAAGTTCTCCAGCCACCGTGGCAGCCGCTCCGGCGCGACATCGACCCACTTCCCGCCGCCCGCGGCCTCGCGCTCGCCCATTCTTGTCAGACTACGGTGGCATGCTGTCGGTCGTGACGGACCTGGCAGGCACGCTCCTCACCCGGCTCGACGCCGATTTCGCCCTGCGGCGCGATCCCGAGCGCGCGGCGGCGATGGCGGCCTACATGCGCGACCAGTTCGAATATTTCGGGCTCCCGGCCCCGGCCGTCCGCGCCGTCGAGCGCTCCGCTTTCGCCGGCCTCCCCCGGCCCACCTCCGACGACCTGCGCGCCATCGCGCTGGCGTGCTGGGAGCGCGAGGAGCGCGAGTTCCAGTACGCGGCGTGCGACTACCTGCGCAAGTTCGTCGCGGTGGCCGGCCCCGAGCTCGTCCCCGTGCTGCGCACGCTGATCACGACGAAATCCTGGTGGGACACGGTCGATCCGCTGGCCACCCGGGTCACCGGCGACCTCGTCCGGGCCCACCCGGCGCTGGTCGAGACGATGGACGCCTGGTCCACCGAGGAGAACATGTGGCTGGTCCGCACGGCCCTGCTGTTCCAGCTGCACTACGGCACGGCGACCGACACCGAGCGGCTCTTCGAGTACTGCGCCCGCCAGGCCGGGCATCCCGATTTCTTCGTCCGCAAGGCCATCGGCTGGGCGCTGCGCCACTACGCCCGCACCGACCCTGCGGCGGTGCGGGCGTTCGTCGAGACGACCCCGACCCTGTCGGGGCTGTCGAGACGGGAGGCGATGAAACACCTCTAGAGACCTTTCGCGGTCAGGGTCCGGGCGGTGTTGGTGGGGATAGACCGGTTCCGGTGAGGTAGCCGTCGATCAGATGGGTGCGGTGTTGCATGCGTTTGAGGCGGTTCTTCACGGCGATGGCCAGACTGCCGGCGGTGCGGGCGGGCAGGTTCGCCAGGCTGCGTTTGAGACCTGACCAGGCTTTCTCGATGGGGTTGAGTTCGGGCGCGTAGGCGGGTAGCCGGTAGACGCGTAGCCAGGGCCGGGCGGCGATCAGGGCTTTCATCCGGGTGGAGCGGTGCGCGTTCAGGCCGTCCCAGACGAGCACGATCGGCGCCTGCAACTGCCGGTGTGCGGCGTCGAGCAGCCGGGCGAAGTCACGTTCCCGAAAGCCTTTCGGCTCGCCTTTACGGCCCCGGCCGGAGGTTTTGGTGCGGTAGATCAGCCTCGATCGGTGGCCGGGCCGGTAACAGACCAGTCCGGCCACCGAGACCCGGGCGTTGCCGGTCGCGGTGACATGCGCGATCGGGGTGACACCCTTGGGCGCCCAGGTGGCGGCTTTGTGCGGTTTTAGCGTCTGGCCGCACTCGTCGGCGAAACAGATCCAGGCGGCCCGTCGTGCGGCGACTCTTTTACCGCCGGCCACTGGTAGCGGCGCCAATGCGCGATCGCAGCCTCGTCCCGCTCGATCGCCCGGTACGACGGCAACTGGCTGGTCCAGCCGAGCCGGCGCATGGCTTCCCACGCCGTGGTGATCCCGACCCGCACGTCGAACATCGACGCGATCAACGCCACGATCCGGACCAAAGTCCACCGCTGATCCTCGCCATGGCCGGCCGCAGCGGGCCCTTGTTCCAGACGGGCCTTCAACCGGGCCAGCTGGGCGTCCGACAGCTTCGGACCCGGACCTGCCGGCCCTCGCGAAGCCAGCGCGTCGACACCGCCGGCCGCCCAGGCCCGCCGCCACTGATACGCCGACTTCGTCGACACCTCCAGCAACGCGGCGACCTCGAGCGCCGACCTGCCCTGCGCGAACAACAGCGCCGCTCGCTGCCGCACTCGCTCTCGCCGTACCCGTTCCGCCTGGTCAACGCCGCCACCGTCGCCATATCGCATGCGACCAGCAGACCCGACACCCGCCCGCCAGCACGATCACCCACAAGCGTCACAGTGGATCAGACACAGACCCCCAACCCGAAAGGTCTCTAGAGCAGGTGGATGGCGAGGATGGCGATCACCACCGCGGAGACCAGGGCGGTGATCATGCGGCCGCGCTCGCCGGTGAGCAGGCGGCCGATCAGGGAGCCGCTGCCCGCGATCAGCAGTTGCCAGCTGGCCGAGGCCAGGAAGGCGCCGATCACGAACCAGGCCCCGCCGCCCTCGCCCGACCGGCCGAGCACCAGCGCGGCGAAATAGATGACAGTGGCCGGGTTGAGCAGGGTCAGGGCCAGCACGCCGGTGAAGGCGCGCAGCGGCGTCGCCGGTCGCTCCTCGCGGGCCGCGCCCGGCTTGCGGAAGGCGCTCCGCGCGGTCAACACGGCCAGCCCGAGCAGCACCACGGCGGCGGCCCAGCGCAGCGGCGTCGCGATCGGCGCGACCAGGCCCGCGACGGCGGCGCCGCCCACGACCGCGATCAGCGCGTAGACCCCGTCGGCGGTGGCGGCGCCCATGCCGGCGGCCGCGCCGACCCGTAACGAGGTGCGGGCGCTCAGACCGGCGATCAGGACGCCGATGGCGCCCACGGGCACGGCGACGCCGTAGCCGGCGATGACGCCGGCCAGGAACGGCGCGCTCACGACAGCTGCTGGCGAACCGACCCTTCGAGGACGGGCGTCTGCTGTCGGGCGGCCCGATCGGCCGCGGCGACAGAGACGAGCGGATGCTTCAGCAGCGTGGTCATGCGGAAAGGATGGCGTCGGGGCCGCCTTGAACGCCAGCGAATTACGGGTTGCCGATCAGCCAGTTGCCGATGCGCTGGTCCACGTAGGCCAGCACGGTCTCGATGTCGCCGACCATGTCGGGCATCCGGGCCAGCGCCACCAGCGAGGCGTGCAGCTGACCGGATCCGGCGGCCAGCCAGCTGTACTCGTCGAAGAGCGCGTTGAGGTCGGCAAGCCAGCGCTCGTTGGTCGTGCGCAGGCTGGCCAGCCGCACCCGGAACGCCTCCAGCTCGCCGCGCATCTCGTCGGCGCCGGCGACCACGCGGGTGCGGCCGAGCTTGCCGAGCACCTCGGGCGTGCGCCGGCGGCGTTCGAGCAGCGCGACGGCGCGCGCGGAGGCGATGATCGCGCCCGGCCGGTCGGTCAGCGAGCCCCAGCCGTCGGTGACCACCTTGAGGACGCTTCCGGCCAGCCACGCGGCGTTCGGGTCGTCGCGCTCGGCCCGGTCGAGCACCGCCGTCGCCGTGCGCAGCCACTCGTCAGGCGAGGCCGCGGTCAGCCCGCCGAGCACGTCGACCGCGATCTCGGTCGGGCAGTCGTGGTGGCCGGCGAGGGTGCGCAGCAGCGTGTCCGCGTACGCGATCTGCATCTCCGGCTCCCAGCCGGGGAACTCGGCCGCGATCCGCACGCAGCGCCGATACGTCTCGGCGACGTCGGCTGCCCCGGCGGGGCCCGGATTCTCCGCGCCGTCCGCAGGACCAGGCGCCGGTGGAGGCACTGCCGCCGGCAGCAGCCAGACCGCCATCAGCGCCCGCGCCGCCGACGGCGTGCTCTCCGGCCACCAGGAGGCGAACATCGTGGTGGTCGGCCCGAGCCGGGAGTCGAGCAGCGGCTCGACCGTGTGCCACATCAGCTCGTTGTTCATGCAGCCCTGGAAGAAGACCCGCCGGCGCCGGACCTCCTCGATCTCGTGCTGGTCGGCGAACGCGACCCGGCCCCGCTCGGACTCCGGCCGTTTGTACAGCCAGTGCGGATCGACCGGGGGCACGGCGAAGGTCCCGTCGTCGAGGGTCAGGCGCACGTCGCGGCCGCCCGGACCGGTGCAGCGCTCGACCGCGAGGGTCTGCACCAGCGTGCCCCACCCGTCGTTGCTGAGCTGCCCGTGCCAGAGCATCGCGTGGTCGTGCCACTGCCGGAACGGCTCGTAGTGGGCCGGCTCCGCGAGCTCCCCGAAACGTATTTCGCCCGACGTCACGACCACGAGAAGCATCAAATTCGCCGTGTACGCGGCGAAGCGCGCGGCCACCGTCTTGCCGGGCGCCGGCCGGTAGGCGGAGGCGGGCCAGTCCCCGCTGCGCTCGCACTGCCGGAACATCCGGATCAGCACGTCGGTCCAGCGTTCCCGCTCCCCCAACGGCATCCGGGACGCCATCTCGGCGAAGAACTGCACGATCGGCGCCCGGGTGGTGAGCGTCTGCACGGACAGCAGGTCGGAGAGCAGGTTGTCCCCGGTCATCGGCCGGGCCGCCACGGTCACCGCGTCGCGGGCGACCGCCTCGGCCAGCAATTGCCAGGTGAAGCGGGCGACCAGGTACTCGCCGAAGGTGCTGTGCAAAAACTCGTACGCCCGCCTGGTCGCGCCACCACGGACGGCCTGGGCCCGATGCACGAAGAAGAAACGTCCGAAGATCAGCTCTTGCTCGGTGAGCGCGTCGGCGCTCACCGCCGGTGTGCGGCCGGGCGCCGGATCACCCAGCGTGGCCCTCAGATCGTTACCCACCGCTTCCTCGGTGACCCATTGGGCCGAGCGGTTCAGCATCGCGAAGGCGACCACGGCGAGCCGTGTCAGCTCCTGCTCGGCGAGCGTGTCCAGGGCCCGCGGCGAGAGGTTCGTGAAGGCCTTGCCGACCTCGCGGCGCGCGAACCCGATCACCAGTTGCTCGTAGAGCTCGCCGGTCGTCAGCGGGCCACCCGGGTCGCGCCGCAGGGCGTTCCCGTCGCTGTCGTAGAGGGCGAGCATCAGCAGCAGCAACGGCTGGGCGGCCAGGTCGCGGTGCGCGAGCACGTCGTCGACGGCCAGGTGGGCGGTGTTCACCTCGTTCCACGCGTCCACCCAGCCGCGGATCCGCGGCTCGTCGAAGGGCTGCAGCCGCAGCAGCATCGTCTCGGAGGGCAGGATGGCGCGGTCGGCGACGCTGGTCCGGCTCGTCACGACCACCGCGGCGGCCCGGCCCTGCTCCCGCTCACGCTGCTGGAACTCGGCCGCCTTCTGCAGGAAGTCGCTCTGGCTGACCCCGGTGGCCTGCAGCAACTCGTCGAAACCATCAAAAATGATCACGGGTACGGCGTCGATCGAGCGCGCGAGCACCGGCCACGTCGTCTCCTCGGTGGTGGCGGCCAGCACCGCCTGCTCGATCTGCTGCTGCAGGGGCAGCGAGCTGTCCACGTCGCGCAGCGGCACCCGGATCGGCAGGAACCTGGTGGTGGAGAGCCGGGCCGCGAGAATGCGGGTGAGCACCGACTTGCCGGCGCCGGGTTGGGCGAGCACCAGCATCGGCGCGCGCAGCGCCCGGGGGCTGCCGAGATAGCCGGCCAGGAAGCGGTCGATGTCGTGACGCACGCCGGCGTTGCGCCAGAACGCCTCGTCCACCGGCGAGGCGTCGGTGCGCTCGGCGACTTGGAAGGCGGGCGGGATGTAGCCACGGTCCAGAGTGGGCACGTCGAGGCCGTCCGGCAGGTCGATCGACTCGACGATGCGGTGCTCGAGCATCGCGGCGTGGGCGCGCTGGAGAGCCTTGGCCACGCCCTCGGCCTCGTTCTCGGCGGCGGCCTCGCGCAGCAGCCGTTCCAGCTCGCGCAGCGACGGCTCGAGGGCGTCGAGGCGGCCCTCGATCGCGTTGCGGTGGCGGTGGTCGATCCACAGGGCCATGTCGGGGCAGTCGGCCATGAGGTTGAGCAGCATCTCGTCGTACCGTTGCCGCGCCCGCCGGCCGCCGGCGTGGATGTCGCGGAGCAGGATGTTCCGCTCGCCCTCGCTGAGCTCGTCGAACGGGGCCAGGCCGGCGAGGAAGCGGCCCAGGTCGGCGGTGAGCCGGTCGTAGAAGTGGTCGAGGCCGGCCAGGTACCGCTCGTTCGGCACGTGCGGCTCGGGCAGCGGGACCCCGGCCCGCAGCGCCGCCGAGGTGAGGTCGCGGGCGCCGTCGGCGCCCTGGCCGGCAACGCGCAGCTGATCCTGCCGCGTGGCTCCGCCGACTGATAGTCCAGGCTTGGGTAGAGGCACAGCCCAGGAGAGGTCGACGTCGGCGATCGCGTCGAAATACGCGGCGATCACGATGACGGTGTGCGCGGCGGCGAGGCGGTCGGTGCGGTCGCGGCGGCCGGAGCCGACCATCGCGCGGGTCGCGGTGGTGACCAGCTCGCCGGAGAGGCGCGCCAGCTCGGTGCGCAGGTCGAGCAGGGCGAGCAGCTGCGGCGCGGCGACGGCGGCGCCCGCCAGCAATCCGCCGGTCATCGTGTTGACGCGCTGGTAGACCGCCGATTCCGGGCCACCGCCGAGGATGCGTACCGCGTCCGCGTAACTGATCGTCCTAGCCACGCCACCGATTGTCGCATCCCGCATTCATATTTACCGATGTCAGGCATAAACGGAATGATCATCATATAAGTGGCAGGATCCGTTTTATGGGCGAGGAGTTGCTGTACCGTGGCGAGCGGACACAGGTCTCCCGTCAGAGCGCACCCGACGGCGACGGCACGGTGGTGTGCAAGCGCGCCCTCGGCGCCGGCGCGATCCGCCGCGTCGAGCACGAGCGGTCGATCCTGCGGCATCTGGCCGGGATCCCCGGAGTTCCCGCGCTCGCCGCACAGCAGCTTCGCCAGGTCCTCGTGCTGATCGACATCGAGAGCGAGCCCACCGGGACCCGCCTGCCGCTCGGCCGCCTCGTCGAGGTCGCCCGGTCGCTCGCCGCCACCGTGGCCGCCATCCACCGGGCCGGCGTGCTGCACCGCGACATCACCCCCGGCAACCTGATCGTGCCCGGCGCCGGGACGCCGCTGCTCGTCGACTACGACCTCGCCCTGCCCGACCCGGCCGCGCGGACCGGCTCGGCGCCGCCCGGCGAGCCGATCGGCACCCTGGGCTACCTGCCGCCGGAGCAAACCGGCCGCTTGCGGCTCCCGATCGACCGCCGCTCCGACCTGTACGGCGTCGGCGCCACCCTGTACGCCCTGGCCACCGGCCACGCCCCGTTCCCCGGCAACGACCCGCTCGACCTGATCCGCGACACGCTCGTCCGGGTGCCGGCGCCGCCCGCCCGGCTCCCCCACCACCTCTGCGCGATCGTCATGCGTCTGCTCGAGAAGGACCCCGACCAGCGCTACCAGAGCGCCGAGGCCCTCGTGCACGACCTGAGCCGCTTCGACGCCGGCCCGGACGCCGGCTGGCGTCTCGGCGAGCGCGACTTCCCGGCCGTGCTCTCCGGCCCGGTCCACCTGGTCGGCCGCGCCGCCGAGCTGCGGCTGCTGACCTCGGCCCTCGACCGGGCGCGCGGCGGCGGCCCGGCCGTGCTCGTCTCCGGCCCGCCCGGCGTCGGTAAGAGCGCGCTGGTCGCGGCCCTGCGCGCGGTCGTCACCGACCGCGGCGGCTGGTTCGCCACCGGCAAGTACGACCAGTTCCGCACGGGCACCGGCAGCGGCGGCATCCGGCGGGCGCTGACCCACCTGGCCGGCCAGCTGCTCGCCGAGCCCGAGCCGGAGCTGGCCGGGCACCGGCAGCGGCTGGTCGCCGCGCTCGGCCCCAACGCGGCCACCGTCGCCGCCGCGATCCCCGACATGGGCACCCTGCTGGGACCGGTCGGGGAGGCCGTGTCGGACGAGCCGGGCGCCGCGCCCGGCCGGCTCAGCGCCGCGATCGCCGGGCTGCTGCGGGCCGTCGCCGCCCACCATCCGGTCGTTCTCGCCATCGACGACCTCCAGTGGGCCAGCAGCGCCTCGCTGCGCATCCTCGACGGCGTCATCTCCTGCGGGCCGATACCCGGGCTGCTTATCGTCGCCACCTACCGCGACCAGGAGGTCGACGAGAATCATCCGCTGGCGCCGCTGGCCGCCCGATGGGATCGGGACGGCGAGACGGGGCCGCCGATCCGGCTCGGCGGGCTCGGCGTGGACGGGCTCGCCGAGCTGCTCGGCACCGTGCTGCGCATCCCGCCACGGGAGGCGGCCGGGCTGGCGGAGCTGATCCGGGCGGCCAGCGACGGCAACCCGTACGCGTCGATCGAGCTGCTCAACGCCCTGCGCGCGGACGGCCTGCTCGAGCTGGCCGGGGACGGCTGGCGGTGGGACGCCGATGCCGTACGCGGTTTCGTCGCCCGCCACCGCGTGCCCGAGCTGCTCGCCGGCCGCCTCGAGCAGCTGCCCGAGCCGACCCGCCTGGCGCTCACCGCGCTGGCCTGCCTCGGCGGCGACACCCGGCCCGGCCTGCTCGCGGACGGCCTGCGCATGCCCGAGCGCACGCTCGTCGAGCACCTCGCGCCCGCCGTGGCCGCCCGGATGATCACCATCGACCGGGCGGGGTGGCCGTCCGCGGCGGTCCGGTTCCGGCACGACCTGATCCTGCGGACGGCCCACGACGGGGTCGCCGACGACGACCGCGACCGGCTGCAGATCGACCTGGCCCGCCGGCTCGCCACCCGCGACGACAGCCGGCAGGAGGCCGCCGAGCAGTACCTGGCGGTCGCCGACAAGATCGACGCGCCCCGGGAGCGGCGGGTCGCGGCCGTGCTGCTGCACGAGGCCGGCCGGCGCGCCGCCCAGCTGACCAACTATTCCGTGGCCGAGGAGCTGATGGCCTGCGCCGACCGGCTGGCGGCCGCGGGCATGGCGGACAGCCGGATCCGCGACGCGATCGCGGTCGACCGGCACGCCGCGCTGTACTGCCTCGGCCGGCTCGGCGACGCCGACGACGTGTACCGCTACCTGCGCGACCGCGAGCCGGACACGCTGACGCTGGCCGGCGCGACCGTGGTGCAGATCAACAGCCTCGCCCAGCGCGGCTCCAACGCCGCCGCCGCCGAGCTCGGCCTCGGTGTGCTGCGCCGCCTCGGCATCGTCCCGCCGCGCGACCTGAGCCACTCCGTCGAGACCCGCCTCGACGACCTCTACCAGTGGGTCCTCGACCTCCTCGCCGAGCCGGCCGCCGACCGGCGCGAGGCCACCGACCCCTGGATCATCGCGGCCGGCCGGCTGATCAACCGGCTGCTCGCCCCGGCCTTCCAGCAGGACCCGCTGCTGCACGCCTGGCTCGTGCTCGAGGCACAGGAGCTCTGGGTACGCCACGGCGTGTGCGCCCCGTTCGTCGGCACCCTGGGCGCCGGCATCGCGGTCACCATCGACCAGCGCGGCGACTACCACACCGGCTACCTGCTGACCCGGCACGTGGTCGCCGTCGGCCGGGAACGCGGGTACCAGGCGGAGACGGCCGTGGCCCGCTACATGCACTTGTGCCTGGCCGCGCCCTGGTTCGAGCCGATCGAGGACGTCGCCGAGGCCGCCCTGGAGGCCCGCGAGGACCTGGTGTCGGCCGGGGACATGCAGGTGGCGGGCCTGCTCTCGATCCGCCTGCTCGCCATGCTGCTGGACACCGCCGAGACCCTGGACGAGGTCGCCGACGAACTGGCCGGGTTCCTCGCGTTCGGCGAGCGCACCGGCGGCAACTACTCGGTCCTCATGATGATCGGCTACCGGCAGCTGATCCGTGCCCTGCAGGGCCGCACGTCCGCACCCGGCTCCTTCGCCTCGCCGGATTTCGAGGAGACCGAATACGACAAGGCCGCCAACGCGTTCGGGCCCAGCCGCGGTACCTACCACACCAATCGGGCCCTATGCGCCCTGATCTTCGGGGACGACGCGGAACTCGACGAGCACTCCGCCGCCGCCCTGGCGAGCAGCCGCTCGCTGCGCGGATTCCCGGTGTCGATCGTGGCCTGGCTGAGCCGGGCCATCAGCCTCGCCCGGCGGCCGGGCGCCACCGCCCAGTTCGCCGAGGCCCGTGACTGGCTGTCCCGCCGGGCCACCGACTGTCCCCGCAACTTCCGCCCGCTGCTGCGCCTGGTCGACGCGGAACGGGCCTGGACGCTCGGCGACCGGGTCACCGCCGCCCGCGAGTTCGACGCGGCGCTCGGCGAGGTCTCCGGGCGCCCGTGGCATCACGCGCTGCTCGCCGAGCGGGCCGGGCTCTTCCATGTGACCGAGGGCCTCGAACACGCCGGGCGGATCCTGCTGGGCGAGGCCCGCGACGCCTACCGCCGCTGGGGCGCCGAAGCCAAGGTGACCGCGCTCGAAGCGGCCCACCCCTTCCTTCGAACCACCGCCGCCGCGCCCGCGGACCCGGTCGTGGGCAACCGCATCGACCTGATGGCCGTCCTGCGGGCCTCCCAGGCGCTCAGCTCGGAGACCACCGTCGCCGGCCTGCAGGCCCGGGTCGGGGACCTGCTCAGCGCGATGACCGGCGCGACCGACGTGCATCTGGTCCTGCAGCATCAGGAGACCATCCATTGGTACGCCGCGACGGGCGGCCGCGCCGCGCCCGTGGCCGACCCCTCGGCCGAGGCTTTACCGCTTGCCGCCATCCGTTACGTGCTGCGCACCCAGGAGCCGCTGCTCGTCCCCGACGCCACCCGCGACGACCGGTTCGCCCGCGACCCGTACCTGGCCGGCCTGGACGCGTGCGCCCTGCTGGTCGTGCCGGTGCCCAGCCACAACGTCGCCCGGGCCGTGCTGGTGCTGGAGAACCGCCGCCAGCGCGACGTCTTCTCCACCGACCGCCTCGAGACGGTCCGCCTGATCGCCGGGCAGCTCGCCGTGTCGCTGGACAACGCGCTGCTGCACGACTCGCTGGAGTCCGCGGTGAAGGCCCGTACGGCCGACCTGGCCGCCACCAACCGCCGCCTCGCCGACAGCGAGCGCCGCCTGCGGTCCCACTTCGAGCACGCCGCCGTCGGCCAGGTCATCCACGGCACCGACGACCGCATCGAGGACGCGAACCCCGCCTTCCTCACGATGATCGGCACGTCCCTGGCGCAGCTGGCCGGCACGAAGCTCACCGACCTGTTCGCCACCTCCGACCGGGAGACCCACCGCCGGGAGCTGGGCGAGGTCATCTCGGACCGCCTGCCGCTGATCAGCCGGGAGCTGAGCCTGCGCTGCGCCGACGGGTCGCGCCTGGCGGCGCACGTGACCGCTTCCGCCGTACGCGACGCCGACGGCAACCCCGATCACCTGGTCAGCATCTTCCAGGACATCAGCGCCCGCCGCGAGGCCGAGGCCGCCCGCGACGAGGCCCACCTGCAGCTGGCCGAGCGCAACCGCGACCTGGAGGCCGCCAACCAGCTCAAGTCCGACCTGATCGGCATGCTCGGCCACGAGATCAACAACCCGCTGGCAATGATCCTCGGGTACGTGGACCTGGCACTCACCGAGGACGATGTCCCCGACCCGGTCCAGGAGCTGATCACCAACATCCACCGCAGCGCCAGGCGCCTCGACACGATCGTCCACGAGGTGCTGGCCCTGGTCAGCATCGACGCCGGCCGCCTCACGGCCCTTCCCCGGCCGATCCGGGTGGCCGACCACATCGCCGCGGCGCTCTCCGCGACCGCCACCACCGGCGTGGCGGTGACCTGCCCGCGCGAGCTGGTGGCGGCGATGCAACCCGGCCACTTCGACCACATCCTGACCAACTTGATCAGCAACGCCGCCAAGTACGGCGGCGGCGCCACCGCCATCGTGGCCACCATGGCCGGCCACGATCACGCGACGATCGAGGTCCACGACGAGGGCCCCGGCGTGCCCGCCGACTTCCGCTCCCGCCTCTTCGACCGCTTCGCCCGCGCCGACCGCACCGCCGGCAGCGTCTCGGGCACCGGGCTGGGCCTCTACATCGTCCGCGAGCTGGCGAAAGCCAACGGCGGCGACGTCTGCTACCGGCCCGCGCCCACCCGGGGCTCCGTCTTCGTGCTGACCATCCCGCTGTCCCCCGCCGACGGCCCCGGCCACCAGTCCGCCCTGCACGCCGCGGCCACCGCCCCCGGCTGACGCGCTTTGGCGGGCGTGCCGGATACGGTGGGACCGTGCGGGTGGTAGCGGAATTGATCCTGGTGCGGCACGGGCAGAGTCTTGCCAATGTGGCCTTCCCGGCGGCGGACGCGAAAGGCCTCCTCGAGGCGGAGGTGAGCGGCCGCGACGCCGAGGTCCCGCTCACCGACTTCGGCGAGGCGCAGGCCGCCGCGGTCGGCGGCTGGCTGGCGGCCCTGCCCGCCGAGCAGCTGCCGCAGGTCGTCATCACGTCGCCCTACTGGCGGGCCCGCGAGACGTGGCGCATAGCCGCCGAGTCCTCGGGTTTGGACCTGCCCGCCCCCAAGACCGACGACCGCCTGGTCGACCGTCTGCTGGGCGACCTGGAGATGCTCACCCGAGCGGCCGTGGCCGACCGCTTCCCCGGCGAGGCGGCTCGCCGCGCCGAGGCCGGCGAGTACCGCTACGCCCCACCCGGCGGCGAGTCCTTCGCCGACGTGGAGGCCCGCTTGGCCGCCTTCCTGGCCGACCTGAACCGAGACCACGCCGGCGACCGCGTGGTGGTGGTCGCCCACGACGCCGTGGTCCTGATGATGCGCGCCGTCATCCAGCAGCTCACCTGGGATCAGGTGATAGCCATGGAACGCGCCGAGGGCACGGTCCGCAACGCCTCCATCTCGCAATTCCTGGCCCACGAGGACCACCTGGAACTGGCCCGTTACAACTCCGTGGAACACCTCCCGAGCGTCTGACCGCAGACACGCGGCCCTGCCCACAACGACGCCCCACGCATCGCGGGCGCGGCCCCGGGGCGGCGCCAGCGCGCGGCCGCGGCCCCAGCGTGGCCCCCGGCGGTGGACGCGGCGCCACCGCGGCCCGGGCGGCGCCAGCGCGGGCCGGCGCGAGCGCGGGCGGGCGCGAGCGGGCCCGAGCGCGGGCGGGCGCGAGCGCGGGCCGGCGAGCGCGGGCGGGCGCGAGCGCGGGCCGGCGGCCGCGGGCCGGCGGGCGCGGGGCCAGCGCAGCCCCAGCGGCGAGGCCGGCGCGGCGGGACGCGGCGCCAGCGCGGGCCAGCCCGGGCCAGCGCGGGCGAGCGCGGCCCCAAAGCAGCACGGGCGCGAGGGCCAGCGCGGCGCGAGGGCCAGCGCGGGCGGACGCGGCGCAGGGCGGGCGCGGGCTACTCCGTGGCGGACCAGGAGCGTAGGGCGGTGAAGACCTCGCGGTCGCCGTCGATGCGGACGCCGTCGGCGGGGATGCGCTTGTATAGGGCCAGGACCAGGTCGCTGGCCGGGCCGTGGACGGTCGTCACCGGGTCGCCGCTCGCCGCTGGGGCGAAGTCGACGCCGGTGGGAGACAGGTCGACCAGCCACGCCGGGCCCTCGGTGGCGGTGAAAGCCACGCGAGCGGGGCGGTGCGGCCAGGCGCCCAGGCAGGACATGCCGACGGTGAGGAACTCGGCGACGCCGTCGACGGCGACCGCGGCGGGGAGCGGGTCGGGCTTGCCCGCGGACTCCTGCGCGTCGTAGGCGTGGACGGCCGCCTCCTGCACCTGGTGGCGGGCGATCGCGCCGGCGGTCATGGGGGCGCCGGAGGCCTCCCACCACGTCCACGCGGGGCGGTCGGGGCCGGCGGCGCGCAGCGCGTCGAGCAGCAGGCTGGTCGACTCGGCCGACCAGGTGAGCAGATCACCCCGGGGCTCCATGTCGCCGCGCTGCTCGGTGCTCGGCGGGCCGGACGTGTCGGCCAGCCTCGTGGTGACGGCCCAGAAACGCTGGACCGTGCCCAGGTGATAGATGAGGTCGTCGAGCGACCAGTCGGGGCAACCGGGCACCCGAACCTCGAACGACGACGCGGCCGCGGCGGCGGAGCGCAACGCCGCGGACCGGTCGTCGATCAGGGTCAGAAGGTCATCGAAGGGAGGCGTCTGCGTCATGCCCCGGTTTTATCAGCGGGGTACGACAGATTCGGCTCAGACGTTGAAGCCCAGCGCCCGCAGCTGCTCGCGGCCGTCCTCGGTGATCTTGTCGGGGCCCCACGGCGGCAGCCACACCCAGTTGATCCGGAAGTCGCTGACCAGGCCGCCGCCCGGGCCGGTGGTGAGCGCCGACCGGGTCTGGTCCTCGATCACGTCGGTGAGCGGGCAGGCCGCCGAGGTCAGCGTCATGTCGAGGGTGACCACGTTGTCGTCGTCCACGAACGTGCCGTAGACCAGGCCGAGGTCGACCACGTTGATCCCGAGCTCGGGGTCGACGACGTCCTTCATCGCCTCCTCGATGTCCGAGATCGAGGCCTTCGAGACGGGCGCCGAAGAGGCGGCCGCCGGGGAGGAGGCCGCCGGGGAGGAGGCGGCGTTGAGGTCGACGTCGGGCGCCTCGGAGGGCGTCCCGGTGGCGGACGCGGCGGCCCGCTCCTCGGCGAGCCAGGCCGGCGTCTGCTCGGTCGCGGCGTCGGTAACGGAATTGTCGGTCATGCCTTCACCTCCGGGCTCACGCCCACGTCAACTCCGGCGCGCGCCGCAGCGTCCTTGAAAGCCATCCACGGCAGCAGCGCGCACTTGACCCGGGCCGGGAACTTCGCCACCCCGGCGAACGCCACCGCGTCGCCGAGCACGTCCTCGTCCGGCTCGACCTGCCCGCGTCCCTGCATCAGCTCGACGAACGCCTCGTGCACGGCGGCGATCTCGGCCGGCGAGTGGTCGACGAGCAATTCGTGCAGCACCGAAGCGGAGGCTTGCGAGATCGAGCATCCCAGCCCGTCATATGAAATGTCCGAAAAGTCAGACAAAACCCGTACGGTGATCTCGTCACCGCAGGTCGGGTTCACGTGATGAGCTTCCCCGTCGAAGGGGTCACGCAATCCTCGCCCGTGCGGATGCTTGTAGTGGTCGAGGATGATCTCCTGGTACAGCGCGTCGAGCATCATCCGAACACCTTCCGCACCTGGTCGAGGCCCCGGGCCAGAGCGTCGATCTCCTCGGTGGTCGTGTAGAGGTAGAACGACGCCCGGGTCATGGCCGGCACCCCGAAACGGGCGCACGTCGGCTTCGCACAGTGATGTCCCACGCGTACCTCAACACCGAGCGCGTCCAAGATCTGCCCGACGTCGTGCGGGTGCACCCCGTCCACCGCGAAGGAGAGCGTGCCGCCTCGCCCTTCGGGCGTCGCCGGCCCGAAGATGCGGACGCCAGGAACATCGGTCAGGGTCTTCAGCGCGTACGCGGTGATGTCCTGCTCGTGCTGGTGGATCGCCTCCATGCCCAGCCCGGTCAGGTAGTCCACGGCCGCGCCGAGCCCGATCGCCTCGGCGATCGGCGGCGTCCCCGCCTCGAACCGGGCCGGCGGGGCGGCGTAGGTCGTCCCCGCCATCGTCACCGTCTCGATCATCGAGCCGCCACCGAGGAACGGCGGCATCTTGGCG
The DNA here is from genome assembly GCF_050942195.1 of Actinoplanes sp. CA-142083. Taxonomy (NCBI): domain Bacteria; kingdom Bacillati; phylum Actinomycetota; class Actinomycetes; order Micromonosporales; family Micromonosporaceae; genus Actinoplanes; species Actinoplanes sp. CA-142083. The sequence goes on along the minus strand of NZ_CP192076.1, from coordinate 2,224,658 downwards.
AGCAGCTCGAACCGCCCCCAGAGCACGCCGATGCCGGTCGGCCCGAGCATCTTGTGCCCGGTGAACGCGATGAAGTCGGCACCGAGCCCGCGCACGTCGACCGGCAGGTGCGGCACCGACTGCGAGCAGTCGAGCGCCACCAGCGCGCCGACCTGATGGGCCCGCGCGACGATCCCGGACACGTCGTTGATCGTGCCCAGCGTGTTGGACATGTGCACGACGGAGACGAGCTTGGTGCGCTCGTTGATCAAATCGTCCAGGGAAGAAAGATCAAACCGGCCGTCGTCGGTGATGCCGAACCAGCGCAGCGTCGCGCCCGTGCGCTCGGCCAGCAGCTGCCACGGGACGATGTTGGAGTGATGCTCCATCTCGGAGATCACGATCTCGTCGCCCGGCTTGAGCGCCAGCATCTGCCCGGCCGAGTGCGCTATCAGGTTCAGCGACTCGGTCGAGTTCTTCGTGAAGACGATCTCGTCGGGAGTGCCGGCGTTGATGAAGGCCGCGACCTTCGCGCGGGCCTCCTCGTACGCCGTCGTGGCCTCGGTGCCGAGCGTGTGCACCGAGCGGGACACGTTGCCGTTGTGCCGCTCGTTGTGCACGCGCATGACCTCGAGCACCTGGCGTGGTTTCTGCGAGGTGTTCGCGCTGTCCAGGTAGACCAGCGGGTGCCCGTTGATCTCTCGGGAAAAGATCGGGAAGTCCGCCCGGATCCGGGCCACGTCGAAAGCCATGATCAGGCCCGCGCCGCCACGTAGCGCTCGTAACCCTCGGCTTCCAGCTGCTCGGCCAGCTCCGGGCCACCCTCCTGGACGATCTTGCCGGCGACGAAGACGTGCACGAAGTCCGGCTTGATGTAGCGCAGGATCCGGGTGTAGTGGGTGATCAGCAGCAGGCCGGTCTCGCCGGTCTCGCGCACCCGGTTCACGCCCTCGCTGACGATGCGCAGCGCGTCGATGTCGAGGCCGGAGTCGGTCTCGTCGAGGATCGCCATCCGCGGCTTGAGCAGCTCGAGCTGCATGATCTCGTGGCGCTTCTTCTCACCGCCGGAGAAGCCCTCGTTGACGTTGCGCTGGGCGAACGCCGGGTCCATCTGCAGCTTCTCCATCGCCGAGCGCAGCTCGCCGGCCCAGGTACGCAGCTTCGGCGCCTCGCCGTCGATCGCGGTCTTCGCGGTGCGCAGGAAGTTCGCCACCGACACGCCGGGAACCTCGACCGGGTACTGCATGGCCAGGAACAGGCCCGCGCGGGCGCGCTCGTCCACGGTCATCGCCAGCACGTCGTCGCCGTCCAGCGTCACCGTGCCGCCGGTGATCTGGTATTTCGGGTGGCCCGCGATCGAGTAGGCCAGCGTCGACTTGCCGGAGCCGTTCGGACCCATGATCGCGTGGGTCTCGCCCGACTTCACGGTGAGGTCGACCCCGGCGAGGATCGGCTTGAGGTCGCCCTCGGGCAACTTCACCGACACCTGCAGGTCGCGGATCTCCAGGGTGCTCACGGCATTACTCCATTACTCGGCTCGGTCGAAACGTAGATGTCGCCGTCGCGGATCTCGACGGGGAAAACGGCCACCGGCTCGGTGGCGGGCAGGCCGGTCGGCGCGCCCGTCTTCAGGTCGAACCGGGAACCATGCAGCCAGCACTCCAGCGTGCAACCGTCCACCTCACCCTCGGAGAGGGCGACCGCGGCGTGCGAGCACTCATCGCGTACGGCATAGAAGTTGTCGTCATCGGCATGCACCACCGCGACGTCGACGCCGGAGATCTCCACCGAGATCGCCGAGCCCTTGGCGACGTCGGCGGTAGCGCCGACCAGCTCGAAACTCACGCGCCGACCTCGGCCAGCCGCGCCTCGATGGCGTCGCCCAGGCGCTCGCGCAGCTCCTCGACCGGAATCTTGTTGATCAGCTCGATGAAGAAGCCCCGCACGACCAGCTTGCGCGCCTCGCGCTCGGGAATGCCGCGCGCCATCAGGTAGAACAGCTGCTCGTCGTCGAAGCGGCCGGTCGCGCTCGCGTGCCCGGCCCCGACGATCTCGCCGGTCTCGATCTCCAGGTTCGGCACCGAGTGGGCGATCGCGCCGTCGGTCAAAATCAAGTTCCGATTGATCTCGTACGTGTCGGTGCCGGTCGCCGCGGCGCGGATCAGCACGTCGCCGACCCACACGGTCTTCGTCGACGCGCCCTGCAGCGCCCCGCGGTAGCCCACGTAGCTGCGGCAATCCGGCACGGCGTGGTCGACCAGCTGCCGGTGCTCGAAATGCTGGCCGGTGTCGGCGAAGTAGAGACCCCACAGCTCGGCGTCGCCACCGCGGCCGGCGTACTCGACGCTGGTGTACTGGCGGACCAGATCGCCGCCGAGTGCCACCTGCACGTGCTGGACCCGGGCGTCCTTGCCGACCCGGAACTTCACGTGCTGGGCCTGCACCGCGCCGGCGTCCCACTCGGCCAGGGTCACGAACGTCAGCTGCGCGCTGTCACCGAGGACGACCTCGATGTTGTCGGCGAGGAACGCCGTACCCGTCTGCTCCAGAACGACGGTGACCTTGGCGAACGCACCCACCTTGACCACGGTCCTGGCCGCGGCGGCATCGCCGCCCTTGCCCACCACACGCACGACGACGGCCTCGTCCGGCGACGTCTCGGGCGCGACCTCGATCAGCGTGACGCCGTCGGCCGAGCCGTAGGCCAGCGCGCTGATCCGGTCGAACGGGGTCAGCACCGCCTCGGCCTCGTCGACGTGCTTCACCGCGACGCCGGCCGGCAGCTCACCATGCTCGACGGCCGGCGCGACACCGGTCAGCTTCGACGCGGTGACCAGCTCGCCGAGCCGCTTGAGCGGGGTGAAGCGCCACTCCTCCTCCAGCCCGTTCAGGGCCGGGAAGTCGGCGACGTCGAAGGAGCGCAGCACCTGCGACTTGGTGCTGGGCGGGGCAAAAGTTTCCGTGGTCATGGTTTAACCGACAGCGCCTTCCATCTGGAGCTCGATAAGACGGTTCAGTTCGAGGGCGTACTCCATCGGCAGCTCCTTGGCGATCGGCTCGATGAAGCCACGCACGATCATGGCCATCGCCTCGTCCTCGGTGAGGCCGCGGCTCATCAGGTAGAAGAGCTGGTCCTCGCTGACCTTGGAGACCGTCGCCTCGTGCCCCATCGCCACGTCGTCCTCGCGGATGTCGACGTAAGGGTAGGTGTCCGAGCGGGAGATGGTGTCGACAAGAAGTGCGTCGCACTTGACCGTGCTCTTGGAGTGCGAGGAACCCTCCATGACCTGCACGAGGCCGCGGTACGACGTGCGGCCGCCGCCCCGGGCGATCGACTTCGAGACGATCGTCGAGGACGTGTACGGCGCGGCGTGCACCATCTTGGCGCCGGCGTCCTGGTGCTGGCCCTCGCCGGCCATCGCGACGCTGAGCACCTCGCCCTTGGCGTGCGGGCCGGTCATGTAGACCGCCGGGTACTTCATCGTCACCTTGGAGCCGATGTTGCCGTCGATCCACTCCATGGTCGCGCCCTCCTCGCAGGTGGCGCGCTTGGTGACCAGGTTGTAGACGTTGTTCGACCAGTTCTGGATGGTCGTGTACCGGCAGCGGGCGTTCTTCTTCACGATGATCTCGACGACCGCCGAGTGCAGCGAGTCAGAGGAGTAGATCGGCGCGGTGCAGCCCTCGACATAGTGCACGTAGGCACCCTCGTCGACGATGATCAGGGTCCGCTCGAACTGGCCCATGTTCTCCGTGTTGATCCGGAAGTAGGCCTGCAGCGGGATCTCGACGTGGACGCCCTTGGGCACGTAGATGAAGGAGCCACCGGACCACACGCTCGTGTTCAGCGCGGCGAACTTGTTGTCGCCGACCGGGATCACGGTGCCGAAGTACTCCTTGAAGATGTCCTCGTGCTCCTTCAGAGCCGTGTCGGTGTCGAGGAAGATGACACCCTGCTCCTCGAGGTCGTCACGGATCTTGTGGTAGACCACCTCGGACTCGTACTGCGCGGCGACACCCGCGACGAGGCGCTGCTTCTCCGCCTCGGGGATGCCCAGCCGGTCGTACGTGGCCTTGATGTCCTCGGGCAGGTCGTCCCACGACGCCGCCTGCTTCTCGGTCGAGCGCACGAAGTACTTGATGTTCTGGAAGTCGATCCCGGTGAGGTCGGCGCCCCACGACGGCATCGGCTTGCGGTCGAACAGCCGCAGGCCCTTGAGCCGGAGGTTGAGCATCCACTCCGGCTCGTTCTTCTTCGAAGAGATGTCGCGCACCACAGCCTCGGACAGTCCGCGCTGAGCCGCGGCGCCCGCGACGTCGGCGTCGGCCCAGCCGTACTCGTACTTGCCCAGGGCGGCGAGGTGCTCTTCCTGAGTGACGATCTGGTCGGTCATGTATCTGTCCTAACCGTGGTAGTTCCGGTTACACGTTTTGGTGACGGAATGTGCGTGGTGCACACTCCGTCGCCGTGCGCGATGGTGGCGAGACGCTGCACGTGGGTGCCGATGAGGCGGGAGATGACCTCGGTCTCGGCGTCGCACAGCTGAGGAAACTCGGCAGCCACGTGGGCCACCGGACAGGAGTGCTGGCACAGCTGCCCACCGGACGCGATCGTGGTCGCGCTGGCAGCGTAGCCCTCGGCGGTCAGCGCCTCGGCGAGCGCCTCCGCCCTCTTGATCGGATCGTCGCCGGCCTCGCACATCGCCTGCCGGCACCGCTCCTCGAGGGCGGCGACCTGGGACGCGGCGAACTCGCTGACCGCCTCCGGCCCGCTGCGCTGCGCAATCCAGCGCAGGGCCGCGGTGGCGATGCCGTCGTAGTGGTGCGGGTTGAGATCCTCGCGGGCGGCCGCGGTGAGCGCGAACGCCTTCGCCGGGCGGCCCCGCCCGCGCGGCCCCTGGTGGCGGACCTCACGGGTCTCGACCAGCCGGTCGGCGAGCATCGCGTCCAGGTGCTTGCGGATCGCCGCGGGCGACAGCCCCAGCTCGGCGCCCAGCTCGGCGGCGGTGGCCGCGCCACGCTCGAGCAACAATTGGGCGACCCGGTCACGGGTGCGACCGTCCGACGCGCTGGCAGACGCCACCGCACCGCTCCGGATCAGCACCTCGTTTTTCACTACGGCAACGTTACGTATTTCCGCCGGAGGCTGCAAACCGCCTGCTCGGTGATCCAGGCCACCGGGTGTCCCGTCCGTTGGAAAACCTGCCGGAACAGCTGCGTACGATGCCAGAGGTGAAGCTTCCCGCGCTGCGTCCGATGGCCCTCGCGTCCCTCATCGCGAACATCGGGCTGGTCGTCACTGGTGCGGCGGTTCGGCTGACCGATTCGGGTCTCGGCTGCCCCACCTGGCCCAAATGCACCGACGCGTCCTACACGACGACGTCGGCGATGGGCGTGCACGGCGTCATCGAGTTCGGCAACCGCCTGCTCGGCATCGCGCTGTTCGTGGTCGCGCTGGCCTGCTTCATCTCGGCGTGGACGCAGCGGCCCCGCCGGCGCCGCCAGGTGCGGCTGAGCCTGCTGGTGCTGCTGGGGATCCCCGGGCAGGGCGTGGTGGGCGGCATCACGGTGCTCACCAACCTCAACCCGTGGGTGGTCGGCCTTCACTTCCTGCTGTCGATGGCGCTGATCGCCGCCGCGTACGCGTTGTGGAAGTCGACGGACGAGGGCGATGGTTTGCCTGTCTTCCTCGTCCCCACCCCCCTCCGCCACCTCACCACCGTCATGGCTGTCGTCAGCGCAGCCGTCATCGTCCTGGGCGTGGTCGTCACCGGCAGCGGCCCCCACTCCGGCGACAACGGCGCCAAGCGCAACGGCCTGGACCCCGCCGCCGTCGCCCAGGCCCACGCCGACCTGGTATTCCTGCTGGTGGGCCTCACCGTGGCCCTGTGGTTCGCGTTCCGCGCCGTGCACGCCCCACGAGCCGCCAAGGCCGCCCTCACCCTGCTGATCATCGAGCTGTCCCAGGGCCTGATCGGCTTCGTGCAGTACTTCACCCACCTCCCGGTCGCCCTGGTCGCCGCCCACATGCTCGGCGCCAGCCTGGTCTGGGCCGGCACGGTCGCCGTCCTCCTGGCGATCCGCGACCGCCCCGACCTCCCCGCCGCCGACCCCGCCTCGCCTCAGGCCGACGAGCCCACCACCTCCCGATACCAGTCGAAGGCCGGCTCGCGCTCGTAGTCGCCGGTGACCAGCCCGAGCGCGCCCACCGCCTCCCCACCACCGGCGTCCGCGTCGCGCAGGATCACCCGAGCATGGCCTCCAGCGACGCGACCTGATCACGCCCCGGCAGGCTCGGCGACCCGCTCTCCGCAGCGCATGGGCGGCACAGGTCGGGCGCCACGCCGAGCGCGACCCCCAGCGCGGCACAGCTCGCGGGCGCCACGCCGAACGCGACCTCCTACGCAGCGCGGACGGGCGGGCTGGGATGCCATGGCCCGCGTCCCGGGTGGGCGCCCAGCGTGCGGCCCGTTCCGCCGTGAGAGTGCCCAAGCTCGACGCCTGTGGCGCGCTCGGCCGCATCGCCGCGGCGGGCGATCTTGATGACTTGCCGCTTGGGGCTGACGGCAAGTCATCAACGCCGCAGCGGCAGCCAGCTGCTGCGCCCGATAAATCGTGAAAAAGTAGGCTCCGGCACGCCACGATTCCCGGAAAATGGATCGCTCGACCGCTGTGTGGGACGGACCGCAGCGATGTGGGACGGCCGGCCAACATCCGGAGCTGCGGCCGGTATTTGAGATGGGTCGGCAGGGCGTGGGTGCCGGCCCGCTCACGCTTCTGCGTTCGTCGACCGTGCGGTCTCCGGCCGCAACGGTTCGCGCGATCCCGGAGACCACCGCCGCGCGCCGTCGATGCGCCAGCCGGGCTCGGTCGAGCAGCTCGCCGCGGGGCGGTCGGCGGCCGCCCAGGGAGACAAGGGGGCGGCCGCCTTGATCGCGAAGTGTCGTGGCTTTTGTTGGGGTCACCTCCGTTCTGGAACCGCTGCGGCCGGAGAGGGAGCCTGGGTTCCGGGGGTCGGCCGGGTGGCCGGGCCGGCGGCGTCCGATCGCACCTGGCGGAACGCCATGGCGGGTGGTGCGGAAGGGGCGCCGGACGAAAGGCGTGGGAAGCGCACGCCTCGTCCGCGGCCGGCCGCCGGCCCGGCGCCGGCGAGCCTCAGACGAGAGGCCGCCGGGCGGTCGGGGAACGACCGCGGGTGCGCTGCGGCGATCTCGGGCGGTGGGTGACCGGTGGGGACTTCGGTCTCAAGGAGAGGCTGCCGTGTTGCATGGGGACAGCGTGCCGCGCGGGGACGATCGAGGAAGAAGAGATTTGTGGCCTGTGGACGACACGCCCGGTCGTCCACAGGGGGCGTGCGATCAGATGCACGTCGGCGGGTTTTGCTCCTTCGAACGGTGCCCGGCGGGGAACGGTCGGGGCGCGGGGGCGATCAAGGCCTCGGGGAAGGCGCCGGGCCGCGCGACAACCGGGGACGGCCGGACGACGTGTGACGGCGGGTGCCCCGGTGGGCGGCGCGGGACGCGCCGTCCCCGTACGTGTCAGGGGTTAAAGAAGGGTGACCACGACGTCGGCCAGGCGTTCCGCGGCTTCCGGGGCCGTCAGGAAGAACAGGGACGGCTCGGTGAGCTCCAGCTCGAGCAGGACCGGAGCGCCATCGGGGCCGGGGATCAGGTCGACCCGGGCGTAGAGCAGGCTCGCCTGGTCGAAGGGGATCGCGGCCAGGACCTGGGTGGCGACGGCCAGCTCGGCGGCGGACGGTTGCCGGGCGCTGATCTCCTCGCTGCCGGGGTCGATCTTGCCCTCGTCGGGGCCGGTGAGCATCGGGCCCTTGCGCGCGGCGTGGCTGAACGTCAGGCGGCCGCTGGTGTCGCGGAAGAACATCAGCGCGGTCTCGCCGGCGGTGTCCACGGCGGTCAGGTACGGCTGGATCATCGCGGTGCGGCCCGCGGAGAGCAGGCGCTGGACGTGTCCGGTGGCCAGAGAGGACTGCGCGGGAAGGGTGTAGCGGCCGGTGTCCTGGCTGCCCGCGCTGATGGTGGGCTTGACGACCCATTCCCCTGAGGCCGGTGGGGTCCATGTGCCGCCCGGGGCCACATAGGTCGTCGGGGTCACCGGGACGCCGGTGGACGCCAGATCGTGCAGATAGCGCTTGTCGGTGTTCCACACCAGGACGTCGGCGGGGTTGAGCAGCCGCGGGACGCGCCGCGCCCAGTCCAGGAAGGCGTCGCGGCGCGGGACGTAGTCCCAGGGTGAGCGGAGGATCGCCAGGTCGTAGGCGGTCCAGTCGGCTTCCGGGTCGTCCCAGCGGACGGCTTCCACGTCGAGGTGCCTTGCGCGCAGCGCGTCGCGCAGGGGGAAGTCGTCGTCCCAGAGCTCCGGGAAGAGGTCGCAGGTAACGAGGGCGACCCGGGAGGCCGGCTCCCGGGTCGCGTGGGTAGTGGTGGACGTGGGCAAGATCAGCGGGCCATGCTCCGGCGCGACATGGAGCGCCACAGGTCGTTGCTGGGACGCATCTGGTCGAGGAGCTCGCGCTCCCACTCGTTCTCCACCTCGACGCCGGCGCTCTCGCATGCCTGCCGGGCGATGTCGGTGCCGTCGGCGAACTGGTCGGACCACTCGCCGTCCTGGCCGACGAGGACGATGCGGGCACCACGCTTGCCGACGTACTCGATGACCGCTTTGGCGCCACCGTGACCGGCGGCGAAAGACTTGATCCCCGCGGTCAGTGTCGTATCGGAACCTTGAGCCATGACGGGCAGCCTAAGCAGTTGAGACGCGGGAGCAAGCACCGTCAGTGCCATTTTGTGATGCCTATTACCTGCGGGTTTACTTCGAGAGGCCATTGGTATGAGCCAATTGCGCCCGAATTGCCCTCATCAACGGGTTTCCATCGATGGGGTGATCGGCCGTAACCCCAAACTCGGACATAACGCTCAGACGAGCGCGTCCACCGCGACCGCGATGAACAGGATCGTGAGGTACGTGATGCTCCAGTGGAACAGGCGCATCGGCTTGGCCGGCTCGCCCTTGCGCGTCCGCTGGACCAGCAGGAACGCCTCGCCGAGGAACAAAGCACCCGTGATGATGGCGGTGACGCCGTAGATGGGGCCCAGGCCGAGCGGCCACGCGGCCAGCGAGGCGACCACGGTGAGCACGGTGTAGAGCGCGATCTCGCCGTTGACCCGGGCCATCGAGCGCACGACCGGCAGCATCGGGATGCCGGCGCGGGCGTAGTCGTCCTTGTACTTGATGGCGAGCGCGTAGAAGTGCGGCATCTGCCAAAAGAAAACAACCGCGAAAAGCGCCCATCCCAGGGCGGACACCGAGCCGGTCACCGCGGCCCAGCCGATGATCACCGGAGCCGCGCCGCAGACGCCGCCCCAGAACGTGTTGGCCGGGGTACGACGCTTGAGCCACAGTGTGTAGACGACGTCGTAGTAGAAGATCGCGCCCGCGGTGAGCGCGGTGGCGAGCCAGTTGGTGAAGACCGCCATCAGCGCGACCGAGATCACCGCAAGTGTCAGGCCGAAGATCAGCACCGCACGCGGGGTGACGCTGTGCGCCGGCAGCGGCCGCCGCTTGGTCCGCCGCATGAGCTCGTCGATGTCGCGGTCGATATAGCAGTTGAGCGCGCTCGCCGCGCCGCCCGCGAGGGCGCCGCCGATCAGGACGGCGGCGAGAGTGCGCAGGTCGGGCCACCCGCCGGCGGCGAGCATGAGGGCCGGAACCGTGGTGACCAGGAGCAGTTCGACGATCTGCGGCTTGGTCAGCGCGAGGTACGCGCGGAAGACCGCCATCAGCCGCTTTTTGGTCAGCCCAGCGCGACGGGTGGCGACAGGAGGAGCCGCCGGCGTCCGTCCAGGAGCGGGACGCTCGGTGATCATGCTCACGGACTGCCACCTTCCGGCATCGGCACTAGCCACATCACGACCGTTGCCGGCGCCAGCCGGCGGCACGCCCGGACAGCCTACGCTCAGCAGAATGCGCTGCTCCGGCGACCCGGCGCGGGTGCAGGCCGTCACATGCGGCGTGTCCGCTCTCAGCGTATGGGCCTGAGCCGTTCCCGGGGCGCGGGTTTACGGCAAGTGGATAGGGTCAACCTCAAAAGGGTTCCTAATCCATGCCCCGAGGAGCACAACCGACGTGGCTGCCACAGATCCTGCTCTCAATTGGTCCGACCTCGACCGCAAAGCGGTGGACACCGTCCGGGTGCTGGCCATGGACGCCGTCGAGAAGGCCGGCAACGGCCACCCCGGTACGGCCATGAGCCTCGCGCCGGCCGCCTATCTGCTGTTCAACCGCGTCATGCGGCACGATCCGACCGACCCGCACTGGCCCGGGCGCGACCGCTTCGTGCTCTCCTGTGGGCACTCCAGCCTCACCCTCTACATTCAGCTCTACCTCTCCGGCTACAGCCTCTCGCTGGACGACCTGAAGTCGCTGCGCCAGTGGGACTCGCTGACCCCCGGCCACCCCGAGTTCGGCCACACCTCCGGTGTCGAGATCACGACCGGCCCGCTCGGCCAGGGCATCGGCAACGCGGTGGGCATGGCGATGGCGGCCCGGCGCGAGCGCGGCCTGTTCGACCCCGAGACCGCCGCCGGTGACTCTCCGTTCGACCACAACATCTACGCGCTGTGCTCCGACGGCGACATCGAAGAGGGCGTCAGCCACGAGTCGAGCGCGATCGCCGCGGTGCAGAAGCTCGGCAACCTCACGCTGATCTACGACGACAACGAGATCTCCATCGAGGACGACACCCGCATCGCGAAGTCCGAGGACGCCGGCAAGCGCTACGAGGCGTACGGCTGGCACGTGCAGACCGTCTCGTGGCGCAAGGGCGACCCGGCCAAGGGCGACTACCACGAGGACGCCGAGGCGCTCTGGAAGGCGATCCAGGAGGCCAAGAAGGTCACCGACAAGCCGTCGTTCATCGTCCTCAAGACGATCATCGGCTGGCCCGCGCCGAACAAGCAGAACACCGGCAAGATCCACGGTTCCGCGCTGGGCGAGGCCGAGGTCAAGGCGACCAAGGAGATCCTCGGCTTCGACCCGAACGAGACGTTCGCCGTCGAGCCGGCCGTGCTCGAGCACGCCAGGAAGGCCGCCGAGCGGGGCCGCGCCGCCCACGCCGAGTGGGACAAGGCGTTCGGCGCCTGGGCCAAGGCCAACGGCGAGCGCAAGGAGCTGTTCGACCGGCTCGCCGGGCGCAAGCTGCCCGAGGGCTGGGAGAAGTCGCTGCCCGAGTTCCCCGCCGACGCCAAGGGCATCGCCACCCGCGCCGCGTCGCAGCAGGTGCTCAACGCGCTCGCGCCGGTGCTGCCGGAGCTGTGGGGCGGCTCGGCCGACCTGGCCGAGAGCAACAACACCACGATGAAGGGCGAGCCGTCGTTCATCCCCGCCGAGTACGCCACCAAGGAGTTCCCCGGCAACGAGTACGGCCGCACGCTGCACTTCGGCATCCGTGAGCACGGCATGGGCTCGATCCTCAACGGCATCACCGCCGACGGGCTCACCCGGCCGTACGGCGGCACGTTCCTGGTGTTCAGCGACTACATGCGCGGCGCCGTGCGGCTCTCCGCGCTGATGAAGCTGCCGGTGATCTACGTGTGGACGCACGACTCCATCGGTCTCGGCGAGGACGGCCCGACGCACCAGCCGATCGAGACCCTGTCCGCGCTGCGCGCCATCGTCGGCCTCAACGTGGTCCGCCCGGCGGACGCCAACGAGACCGCGTGGGCCTGGCGGGGCGCCATCGAGCACACCGACGCCCCGACCGCGCTCGCGTTGAGCCGCCAGGCCCTGCCGACGATCGACCGGTCGAAGTACGCGTCGGCCGAGGGCGTCCTCAAGGGCGGCTACGTGCTGTCCGACGCCTCCAACGGCGAGCCGCAGGTGATCCTCATCGGCACCGGCTCGGAGGTGCAGTACTGCCTGACCGCCCAGGAGCGCCTGGAGGCCGCGGGCACTCCGACCCGCGTGGTATCGATGCCGTGCCAGGAATGGTTCTACCAGCAGACGACTGCGTACCAGGAAGAGGTCATTCCGCGTGGTGTTAAGGCGCGCGTAACCGTCGAGGCTGGCATCCGGATGAGCTGGGATCGCATCCTTGGAGATGCGGGCGAGCCGGTCAGCATCGAGCACTACGGCGCCAGCGCGCCCGCCAAGATCCTGTTTGAGCAGTTCGGGTTCACCGCGGACAACGTGGTGGCAAAGGCCAACGCCGCCCTGGCAAAGGTCGGCGAGATCACCGGTCACACGACCGGTAACTGAGGGAGTGTAGGAGACATGACTGATCGGCTTGCCGAGCTCTCCGCCCAGGGTGTGGCGGTCTGGCTCGACGATCTCTCCCGTGTCCGCCTGACCAGCGGCTCGCTGAAGAAGATGCTCAACGAGCAGCACGTGGTCGGCGTGACCACGAACCCCAGCATCTTCCAGAAGGCGCTCTCCGATGCCGACGCGTACGACGCCCAGGTCAACGACCTGGCGACGATGGGCGTCTCGGTCGAGGAGGCGGTGCGGCTGATGACCGCCCAGGACGTCCGCGCCGCCTGCGACGTGGAGCGTCCCGCCTACGACGCGTCGAAGGGCGTGGACGGCCGGGTGTCCATCGAGGTCGACCCGCGCAGCGCCCACGACACCAAGAAGACGGTCGCCGAGGCCAAGACGCTGTGGTGGCTGGTCGGCCGGGAGAACCTGTACATCAAGATCCCGGCCACCCTGGCCGGCCTCCCCGCGATCACCGCGACCCTGGCCGAGGGCATCAGCGTGAACGTGACGCTGATCTTCTCGCTCGAGCGCTACCGCGCGGTCATGGACGCGTTCCTGGCCGGCATCGAGCAGGCGAAGGCCAACGGCCACGACCTGTCCAAGATCGGCTCGGTGGCGTCGTTCTTCGTCTCCCGCGTCGACACCGAGGTGGACAAGCGCCTCGAGAAGATCGGCAGTGACGAGGCGAAGGCGCTGATGGGCAAGGCCGCGATCGCCAACGCGCAGCTCGCGTACGAGGCGTACGAGGAGGTCTTCGGCACCGACCGGTGGAAGGCCCTCGCGGCGGCCGGCGCGCACCCGCAGCGGCCGCTGTGGGCGTCGACCTCGACGAAGAACCCGGACTACCCGGACACCATCTATGTCGAGGAGCTCGTCGCTCCGGGCGTGGTCAACACCATGCCCGAGTCCGTGATCAAGGCGTGGGCCGACCACGGTGAGCTCAAGGGCACCCTGACCGACAAGTACGACCAGGCCCGCAAGGTCATGGCCGACCTCAAGGCCGTCGGCATCGACTTCGACGACGTCGTGAAGGTCCTCGAGGACGAGGGCGTCGACAAGTTCGAGGTCAGCTGGAAGGAACTGCTCGAGAGCGTCCAGAAGTCCCTCCAGGCCGGTACTGGAGTCTGATCATCACAGGGGCCCGCCGATTACAGGCGGGCCCCTGCCAGAACTGGCAGGATGGACCACGTGGGCAATCCGCTGCGTACCGCACAGGACCGCAGGCTCCCGCGCATCCCGGAGCCATGCGCTCTGGTGATCTTCGGAGTCACCGGTGACCTGTCCCGAAAGAAGCTCATCCCGGCCGTCTACGACCTGGCCAACCGCGGTCTGCTGCCGCCCGGTTTCGTGGTTCTGGGCTTCGCCCGCCGCGACTGGGGTGACGGCGACTTCGAGTCCCTGGCCCTGGAGGCGGCGAAGAAGGGCGCCCGGACCCCGTGGCGCGAGGACGTCTGGCAACGTCTGGCCAGCCAGTTCCAGTTCGTGCCCGGCTCGTTCGACGACGACGCCGCGTTCGACAACCTGGCCGCCACCCTCGACGACCTGCGCGAGCGCAACGGCATCCCCGGCAACGCCGCCTTCTACTTCTCCATCCCGCCCGCGGCGTTCCCGCTGGTGCTCAACCAGCTGGCCCGCACCGGCATGGCCGACAACGCCAAGTCCGGCGGCTGGCGCCGCGTGGTCGTGGAAAAGCCGTTCGGCAACGACCTGCAGACCGCGATCTCGCTGAACCAGCTGGTCGACGAGGTCTTCACGCCGCAGGACGTCTACCGGATCGACCACTACCTGGGCAAGGAGACGGTCCAGAACATCCTGGCCCTGCGCTTCGCGAACAGCCTGTTCGAGCCGGTGTGGAACTCCAAGTACGTCGACAGCGTGCAGATCACGATGGCCGAGGACGTCGGCATCGGCACCCGCGCCGCGTTCTACGACGCGTCCGGCGCCGCCCGCGACGTCCTGCAGAACCACCTGCTCCAGCTGCTCGCGCTGGTGGCCATGGAGGAGCCGACGAGCTTCGACCCCAACGACATCCGGGCCGAGAAGCTCAAGGTCCTCAAGGCGATCTCGCTGCCGAAGGACATCTCCAAGGGCACCGTCCGCGGGCAGTACCTCCCCGGCTGGGTGGCCGGCGAGCGCGCCGTGGGCTACTTGGAGGAGAAGGACATCCCGTCCGACTCCACGACGGAGACGTACGCCGCGGTCCGCCTCGGCATCCAGAACAGGCGCTGGGCCGAGGTGCCGTTCTTCGTCCGCGTCGGCAAGCGGATGCCGCGCCGGGTCACCGAGATCGCGATCCTGTTCAAGCGCGCGCCGCACCTGCCGTTCGACCCCGCCGACGTCGAGATGCTCGGCAACAACCAGCTGGTGATCCGAGTGCAGCCGGACGAGGGCGTGGTGCTCAAGTTCGGCTCCAAGGTGCCCGGCACCGCCATGGAGGTCCGCGACATCGCGATGGACTTCCAGTACGGCGAGGCGTTCACCGAGTCCAGCCCCGAGGCGTACGAGCGGCTCATCCTCGACGTCCTGGTCGGCGACCGGACGCTGTTCCCGGACGCCGCCGAGATCGAGCAGTCCTGGCGGGTCATCGACCCGCTGGAGGCGGCGTGGGCGGGCACCAAGCCGGAGCCGTACCGGTCCGGTGAGTGGGGCCCGCGGGCGTCGGACGAGATGCTGGGCCGCGAAGGCCGCGCTTGGAGGCGAGCATGATCGGGCTCTGGGACACCACGGGCAACGAGGTCGTCAAGGCTCTCGCGGCCGAGCGGCGCAGCGCCGGCGGCGTGGCCTCCGGTCTCGCCCTGACCCTGGTCGCCGTCGTGGAGGAGAAGAAGGTCCGCGAGGCCGAGGCCGCCGCCACGATCGCGGCGGCGGCGCACCCGTGCCGCCTGCTCATCGTGGTCCGCTCCGATCTGGAGGGTCGCAGCCGCCTGGACGCCGAGATCGTCGTGGGCGGGCGCCTGGGCCCGGCCGAGGCGGTCGTCATGCGGATGTACGGGCGGCTCGCCCTGCACGCCGAGTCGGTCGTCATGCCGCTGCTCGCCCCGGACGTCCCGGTGGTCACCTGGTGGCACGAGGAGCCGCCGGACACGATCGCCAACGACTTCCTGGGCGTCGTCGCCGACCGGCGGATCACCGACAGCGCCCAGGCCCACGACCCGGTGGCCGCCCTGCGCCAGCGCGCGATCGACTACGCCCCGGGCGACACCGACCTCACCTGGACCCGCATCACGCTGTGGCGCACGCTCGTGGCGGGCGCCTTCGACACCACCGAGGAGCGGGTCTCCGGCGCCACCATCGTCGCGCCGGAGAAAGACCCGACCGCGTGGCTGATGAAGGGCTGGCTGCAGTCCCGTCTCGGCATCGTGCCCAAGATGGAGGTCACCGACCGGGCCCCGCGCATGCACTCGGTCGAGCTGCAGACCGCCAACGGCGACTGCGTCCGGGTGACCCGGGAGGAGAACACGGCGCTGTTCAGCCGCACCGGCCAGGAGGACCGTTACATGCCGCTGCCGAAGCGGCCGGTCGGCGACGAGCTCGCCGAGGAGCTGCGCCGGCTCGACGCCGACCAGATCTACTCCGAGGCGCTCGGCGCGATGGCCGGCGTGACCGGCCTCGACCACAAGCCCGCCATGCGGGTGCACGTCTGGAAGGATCCGGCCCTCGCCGCCCGCGCCGATGAGGCCGGCGCGATGGCCGGCCCCGGCGGTTCCGCCGCTTAGTCCCGACAAGTCAGCAGGGCCGCTCACCGCAACGGTGGGCGGCCCTTCCAAGTAGGAGGCACGAGTGAGCAAGACCCTGGTCGTGGTGGTACGCGACGCGGACACCCTCGCCGCCACCGTCGCATCCCGCCTGGTTGCCAAGATCGTGGACGCGCAGGCCGAGCGCGGCACGGCGAGCGTCGTGCTGACCGGCGGCCGGATCGCCGCCAAGGTCCTGCGCACGGTCAAGGACCTGCCGGAAGCGAAGGCGATCGACTGGTCGCGTGTGGACCTGTGGTGGGGCGACGAGCGGTTCCTGCCCGCCGGCGACCCGGACCGCAACGAGACCCAGGCGCGCGAGGCCCTGCTGGACGCGCTGTCGCTCGATCCGGCGCGGGTGCACCCGATGCCCGCCTCGGACGGCCTGGACGGCGACAACGCCGAGGCGGCCGCCGCGCGCTACGCCACCGAGGTGCGGATGCCCTTCGACGTGCTCATGCTGGGCGTCGGCGAGGACGGGCACGTAGCCTCGCTCTTCCCCGAGCACCCGGTGCTGAACGAGACGGGCACGACGGCCGCGGTGCACAACAGCCCGAAACCGCCGCCCACCCGCATCACGCTGACCATGCCGACCATCCAGGAGGCCGACGAGGTGTGGCTGATCGCCGCCGGTCCCGACAAGACGGACGCGGTCGGCGCGGCGCTCAACGGCGACAAATCGAAGCCGGCCGCCCACGCCACCGGCCAGTCACGGACGTACTGGCTGCTCGACGAGGCGGCCGCCGCGAAGCGCTACTGATCTACTCGCCGCGGCGCTGGCGCACCTTGGCCAGCGCCTCGGCCAGGATCTTGGCGCCGTCCTCGTCGGAGCGACGCTCCTTCACATAGGCCAGATGCGACTTGTACGGCTCGGCGCGCAACCGCCCGGGCGGGTTCTCCCCGTCGAGCCCGGCGGGCTGGCCACAGCGCGGGCAGTCCCACGTCTCGGGCGCGGGGGCCTCGGCCGCGAACTTGATCTGGCTCGCGTGCCCGGCCGCGCAGAAGTAGATGACCTCCCGGCGCGGGGCGGGTTCGCTGCGCTCGTCGGGGCGCATCGGGCTGGACCCGACGCGGCTGCCGCGGATCGCACTGCCACTGGACACGGACGTCACTCCTGTCTCTTCGGCGGGGAATAAAACGGGTCAAAAAGCACCGCGCGCCCGGCTGAACCGGACGCGCGGCAGATTCTACGACTATTACGCTCGGTCAGGAAGCAGGCAGGGCCAGGCGCAGCCAGAGACCGAGACCCACGATGCAGGCGAACCAGATGATGCCGACCAGCACCGTGTAGCGGTCGAGGTTTTTCTCCGCCACCGACGAGCCGGCGAGGCTCGAGGTGACGCCGCCGCCGAACATGCTCGACATGCCGCCGCCCTTGCCGCGGTGCAGCAGGATCAGCAGGGTCAGCAGAACGCTGGTGATCACCAGCAACACGATCAACGTGTACGCGAACCACATCGGCATGATCGGGTTCATTCCTCTCGAAGGACAGACAGCGCCCCAACAATAGCGGGTGCTATGCCGAGAAACGTCAGCGGGCGACGTGCTCCCGGAAACGGACGATCGAGGCGAATTCCTCGGCGTCCAGGGAAGCGCCGCCGACCAGGGCGCCGTCCACGTCCGGCTGCGCCATGATCGAGGCGATGTTGGCCGCCTTGACCGAGCCGCCGTACTGGATGCGGACCGCCTCGGCGACCTCGTTGCCGTAGAGCTCGGCGAGTTTCGCCCGGATGGCCTTGCAGACCTCCTGGGCATCCTCCGGCGTCGCGGTCTTGCCGGTGCCGATCGCCCAGACCGGCTCGTACGCGATGACGGCCTGCTGGACCTGCGCCGGCGTGAGCCCGGCCAGGCCCGCCTGGACCTGGTTGGTGCAGTGCGCGACGTGGGTGCCCTCCTCGCGCGTCACCAGGCCCTCGCCCACGCAGAGGATCGGCGTGAGGCCGGCCGTGAAGGCCGCCTTCACCTTCGCGTTGACCAGCGCGTCGTCCTCGTCGTGGTACTCACGGCGCTCGGAGTGACCGGCCAGCACGTAGCCGACGTTGAGCTTGGCCAGCATCGAGCCGGCGATCTCGCCGGTGTACGCCCCGGACGCGTGCTTCGACACGTCCTGGGCGCCGAGGCCGAGCACGAGCTTGTCGCCCTCGATCGCGGTCTGCACGCTGCGCAGCGCGGTGAACGGCGGGATCACGACCGTCTCGACCTCGGTGAGCTGCTGCTCGTTGAGGCTGGCGGCCAGCTTCTGCACCAGGAGGATGGCCTCGAAGTGGTTGAGGTTCATCTTCCAGTTGCCGGCGATGATCGGAGTTCTTGCCATCACTTCTCCAGGGCTTCGACGCCGGGCAGCTTCTTGCCCTCGAGGTACTCCAGCGACGCGCCGCCGCCGGTGGAGATGTGGCCGAACGCCGACTCGTCGAGCCCGAGCGTGCGCACGGCCGCGGCCGAGTCGCCGCCGCCGACCACCGAGAAGCCGTCGATCTTGGTGATGGCCTCGGCGACGCCCCGGGTGCCGGCCGCGAACGGCGCGAGCTCGAAGACGCCCATCGGGCCGTTCCAGAAGACGGTCTTCGCGGACGCGATGGCCTCGGAGAACAGGGCCACCGACTTGGGCCCGATGTCCAGCCCGAGCCGATCGGCCGGAATGCCCGAAATGTCAACCGTGGAGTGGTCGGCGTCAGCGGAGAACTCGCTAGCCGCCACCACGTCGACCGGCAGGACAATTCGCCCACCGGCCTGCTCGAGCAGCGAGGCGCACGTGGAGATCATTTCCTCCTCGAGCAGCGACTTCCCGACCTCGTGCCCCTGAGCCTTGAGGAAGGTGAAGCACATGCCGCCACCGACGAGCAGCTTGTCGACCTTGGGCAGCAGCGCCTGGATCACCGCGAGCTTGTCGGAGACCTTCGAGCCGCCGAGCACCACCACGTACGGCTGCTCCGGGCTCTCGCTGACGCGCCGCAGAACCTCGACCTCGCGCAGGACGAGCCCGCCCGCGTAGTGCGGAAGGATCGCCGGCACGTCGTAGACCGAGGCGTGCTTCCGGTGCACCGCACCAAAAGCGTCGTCCACGTAAAAGTCGGCAAATTTGGCCAACTCTCCCGCGAAAGCGGCACGCTCAGCGTCGTCCTTCGAGGTCTCCCCCGCGTTGAACCGCAGGTTCTCCAGCAGGAGCACGTCGCCATCGCCCAGCGCCCCCACGCGCGCGGCAGCATCAGCTCCGACGGTGTCGGAAGCAAAAGCCACCGGCGTGCCGAGCAGCTCACCCAGCCGAGTCGCCACGGGCGCCAGCGTGAAACGAGGGTCCGGCTCGCCCTTGGGACGGCCGAGGTGCGACATCACGATCACACGAGCACCGGCGTCACGCAGCGCGACGAGCGTCGGCAGCACAGCCCGCGCCCGCCCGTCATCCGTGATGACGCCGGGGTTGTTCTTGTCGAACGGGACGTTCAGGTCGGCGCGCACGAGCACGCGCCGACCCGAGACACCCTCGCCGAGCAGGTCGTCGAGAGTTTTCACGATGCGTCAGCCAACCAGCTTGACCAGGTCGACGAGGCGGTTCGAGTAGCCCCACTCGTTGTCGTACCAGCCGACGACCTTGACCTGGTTGCCGATGACCTTGGTGAGGCCGGCGTCGAAGATGCAGGAGGCCGGGTCCGTCACGATGTCCGACGAGACGATCTGGTCCTCGGTGTAGGTGAGGATGCCCTTGAGCGCGCCGTCGGCGGCCGCCTTGATCGCGGCGTTGACCTCGTCGACCGAGGTCTCCTTCGCGGCTTGGAAGGTCAGGTCGGTGGCCGAGCCGGTCGGGATCGGCACGCGCATCGCGAAGCCGTCCAGCTTGCCCTTGAGCTCCGGCAGCACCAGGCTGACGGCCTTGGCGGCGCCGGTCGAGGTCGGCACCACGTTGAGGGCGGCGGCGCGGGCGCGGCGCAGGTCCTTGTGCGGGCCGTCCTGCAGGTTCTGGTCCTGCGTGTAGGCGTGGATCGTGGTCATCAGGCCACGCTCGATGCCGATCGTGTCGTTGAGGACCTTCGCCATCGGCGCGAGGCAGTTGGTGGTGCAGGACGCGTTCGAGATGACCGTATGCTTGGCGGCGTCGTACAGGTTGTCGTTGACGCCCATCACGATCGTGATGTCCTCGTTCTTGGCCGGCGCCGAGATGATGACCTTCTTGGCGCCGTTGTCGACGTGCACCTTCGCCTTGGTGGCGTCGGTGAAGAAGCCGGTCGACTCGATGACCACGTCCGCGCCGACGTCACCCCACGCGAGGTTGGCCGGGTCACGGTCGGCGAACGCCTTGAAGGTCTTGCCACCCACGGTGATCTCGTCGGCGGTCGCCTTCACCTCGTGCGGCAGGCGGCCCAGGATCGAGTCGTACTTGAGCAGGTGAGCCAGCGTCGCGTTGTCGGTCAGGTCGTTGACGCCGACGATCTCGATGTCGGCGCCGGAGGCGAGGACCGCCCGGAAGAAGTTACGTCCGATACGGCCGAAGCCGTTGATGCCAACCCGGATGGTCACAGGTGGATCTCCTCGTTTCGGTCCGCCGGGTTTCGTCGACCGGCGGAGGGTCTGCACGCCGTTCCGGTACCGGCCGGCGTAAAGGCGTCCGGCCGAGCTGTGTGAGCGCCGAACTGCCGGCACCGTCGCCGTCGACAACGACCCTAGCCGAGCCGCCCGCAGGCCCCACCGCCGGGTGGGTAAAGCCTTTAATAACAAAGAGCCTTATATCGTACGAGGTCACGACACGTTCCCGCCGTGCGGCGCGACCTGGCCGCGGCGCCAGGCCGCGGCGCGACTCTCGCGTGAAGCGACGGTTGCCGGCGTCGTGCGCGACGGATCAGCAGGCCATCATCTCGGGGGTGACGGCGGCCTCGGTGTCCGGGATGCCGAGGTCGCGGGCCCGCTTGTCGGCGAGGGCGAGCAGACGCCTTATACGGCCGGCGATCGCGTCCTTGGTCAGCGGCGGGTCGGCGAGGGCGCCCAGCTCTTCGAGGGAGGCCTGGCGGTGCTCGAGGCGCAGCTGGCCGGCCGAGGTCAGGTGGTTCGGCGCCTCGTCGGCCAGGATCTCCAGCGCGCGGGTGACCCGGGCGGCGGCGGCCACCGCGGCGCGGGCCGAGCGGCGCAGGTTGGCGTCGTCGAAGTTGGCCAGGCGGTTGGCGGTCGCCCGCACCTCGCGGCGCACCCGGCGCTCCTCCCACGCCAGCACCGAGGCGTGTGCTCCTATGCGGGTCAGCAGCGCGGCGATCGCGTCACCGTCCTTGATCACGACCCGGTCGACGCCGCGGACCTCCCGCTCCTTCGCGGTGATCCCGATCCGGCGGGCGGCGCCGCGCAGCGCGAGGGCGGCCTCCGGCCCCGGGCAGGTGATCTCCAGCGCGCTGGAGCGGCCGGGCTCGGTGAGCGAGCCGTGCGCCATGAACGCGCCGCGCCAGGCGGCCACGGCGCAGCACACGTTGGCCGAGACGACGTGCGGCGGCAGGCCACGCACCGGACGGCCGCGCACGTCGAGCAGGCCGGTCTGGCGGGCCAGGGCCTCGCCGTCCTTCACGATCCGCACGATGTAGTGGCTGCCCTTGCGCAGGCCACCGCTGGCGAGCACGTGCACCTCGCTGGGGTACCCGTACACGTCGGCGATCTCGCGGCGCAGGCGGCGGGCGACCGCGCCGGTGTCCAGCTCGGCCTCGACCACCACGCGGCCGGACACGATGTGCAGGCCGCCGGCGAACCGCAGCAGCGACGCCATCTCCGCGCGACGGCAGCACGGCTTGGGCACGTCGACCCGGCTCAGCTCGTCCTTGACCGCTGCCGTCATCGCCATCGTGTTGTCACCTTCATGCGCCGGATCCGGATAATTCTGTGCCGCACTACGCCACTGCTTAACGAGCGGCGCCCAATACTGGCACCAGTGCAACGCCCAACGACTCAGGATCATGCCTCGGGCTGCCGTCCGCAACGGCCAACGGTGCCAACACCAGCCGCGCGCCCAACGATTCCGCGGCCTGGTGCACCGGCTCGGGCTCGCCCACCCACTTGGCGTCGGCGAGGACCGTGTCGACCCGCAGGCCCGGCAGGTACCAGCTCAGGGCGGCCAGGTGGTCGGCCACGGAGAGGCCCAGGGTCTCGTTGTCGGTGGCGAGGTTGAGCGTGACCAGCCGGCGGGCCGGGCTCGCCACGATCGCCTCGGCCAGGCCCGGCACGAGCAGATGCGGCAGCACGCTCGTGTACCAGCTACCGGGACCGAACATCAGCCAGTCGGCCGCACGGATCGCCTCGATCGCCTGCGGGCACGTCGGCGGGTCGCTCGGCGAGATGCGCACCGCCTCGACGTGGCCGAGCGCCACCGCAACGGCGTGCTGACCGCGCACGGTCACGACCTCCTCCGGCCGGTCCGGGTCGGCGCCGAGCACGTCGGCCTCGATGCCCACCGCGTGCCGGGCCATCGGCAGCACCCGCCCCTGCGCGCCGACCATGGCGGCCGCGTGGTCGAGCGCGTGGACCGGGTCGCCGAGCATCTCCAGCAGGCCGAGCAGCAGCAGGTTGCCCACCGGGTGCCCGGCGAGCGAGTCGTCCCCCGCGAACCGGTGCTGCATCAGCGCGGCCGTCCGCACCTTGACCGGGTCGTCGCAGGCCAGCGCGGTCAGGGCCTGGCGCAGGTCCCCCACGGGCAGCAACGCGTCCCGCTCGGCCAGCAACCGCCCGCTCGACCCGCCGTCGTCGCCCACGGTCACGATCGCCGTGATGTCCAACGCGATCTCGCCCGCGGCCCGCCGCAGCCCCCGCAACGCGGCGGCCAGCCCATGCCCACCCCCGAACGCCACGACGCGAACAGCCGACCCGCCACCCTCGGGCCGCGTCACCCCGCCACCCTCAGCCTGCGTCACTCCGCCACCCTCGGGCCGCGTCACCCCGCCACCCTCAGCCTGCGTCACTCCGCCACCCTCGGGCCGCGTCACCCCGCCGGCACCCGGCCGGGTCGTCCCAGGTCGCGCGGCGGTCGCTCCCGCCCCAGGTCGCGTGGCCGTCACTCCCGCCCCAGGTCGCGGTGCGAGGCGTGGGCCGCGAGGCGCTGGTCGCGCAGCTGGGCGGTCAGCTCCTCGGCGATCGCGACGCTGCGGTGCTTGCCGCCCGTGCAGCCGACGGCGACGGTCAGGTAGCGCTTGCCCTCGCGCTCGAAGCCGGGCGCGGTCGCCGCGATCAACCCCGCGTAGGTGCTCACGAAGGCGTCGGCGCCCTCCTGATCCAGCACGTACTTGCTGACCGACTCCTCCAGCCCGGTGTGGTCGCGCAGCTCCGGCACCCAGAACGGGTTGGGCAGGAACCGGGCGTCCAGCACGTAGTCGGCGTCCGGCGGCAGGCCGTACTTGAAGCCGAACGAGAGCACGGTGATGCGCAGGCGGCGCACGTCCTCCCCGCCGAACAGCTCCTCGACCCGGCGGCGCAGCTGGTTCACGTTCAGGTGGCTGGTGTCGATGATCACGTCGGACTGCTCGCGGGCCTCGGCGAGCAGCTTGCGCTCGGCCGCGATCCCGTCGGCGAGCCGGCCGTCGCCCTGCAGCGGGTGTGAGCGGCGCACCGACTCGAAGCGGCGGATCAGCACCTCGTCGTCGGCGTCGACGAACAGCACGCGCGGCGAGAAACCACGCTCCTTCAGCGCGCGGACCGCCCCGGCCAGGTCGGTGGAGAAGGCGCGGCTGCGCACGTCGAGCACCATCGCCGTCCGCCGGGCGGCGCCGCCGGCCTGGAAGGCGAGCTGCGCCATGTCGAGCATCAGCGCCTGCGGCAGGTTGTCCACCACGTAGAAGCCGACATTTTCCAGGGCCCGGGCCACCGTGCTGCGCCCGCCGCCGGAAACGCCGGTCACGACCACCAGATCGGTGGCCACCTCGTCCGGATCCACCGCGTCGGCGGGGAACTCCGGCAACGACTCCGTCACGAACGCCTCCCGCGTCGTTTCGCCCGCACCTCGCTGGGCGGACACACCATGCTATTCACTCTGATCGGCCCCACTTGCCGCCGGGTTGAGCCCCTTCCCGGCCTCCTCGACCGGCGCCGGCGGGGGCAGCGCGGTACCCATGCCGGCCCGGGTGGCGCCGGATCGGCTGCGACTGCGGCCCGCCCCACCCGGCGGAATCACACCCGAGCCATCCGACGGGATCTCGCCCGAGGCGGATGCCGGGTCGCCCGAGGCGGGGTTCAGGACCGCCAGCACGGTCTCGGCCGTCCGCTTGCCGATGCCGGGCACCTCGGCGATCTCTTCCGCGGTGGCGGCGGACAGGCGCTTGAGCGAGCCGAAGTGACGCAGCAGCGCCTTGCGCCGGGTCTCGCCGAGGCCGGGCACGTTGTCGAGGGCCGAGGCGGTCATCCGCTTGGAGCGGCGCTGCCGGTGGAAGGTGATCGCGAACCGGTGCGCCTCGTCGCGGACCCGCTGCAACAGGTAGAGCGCCTCGGACGTGCGCGGCAGGATCACCGGGAAGTCCTCACCGGGCAGCCACACCTCCTCGAGGCGCTTGGCCAGGCCGCACAACGCCACATCGGTGATGCCGAGGTCGGACAGCACCGCGGCGACGGCGTTGACCTGCGGCTGCCCACCGTCCACCACGACCAGTTGCGGCGGGTACGCGAAGCGGCGCGGCCGCCCGGTCAGCGGATCGATACCCGGAAGGTCGTTGGTGGCGATCCCGTCGGAAACGGCCTCGACCTCATCCGGAGCGGCCTCGATCTCGTCGGGCACGGTCTCGGTGGCCGGCAACACCTCGTCCTCCGGCTCGGGCGACCCGGCATTCGACGCCGGGCCGGCCTGCGCCTTGTACCGCGCGAACCGGCGCCGCATCACCTCGCTCATCGCCGACAGGTCGTCCATGCCGCTGCCGTCCGCGTTGCCCCGCACGGCGAACCGCCTGTACTCGCTCTTGCGGGCCAGCCCGTCCTCGAAGACCACCATGGACGCCACCACGTCGGTCCCCTGGATCTGCGACACGTCGAAGCACTCGATGCGCAGCGGCGACGTCTCCATCCCGAGCGCCTCGGCGATCTCGTCGAGCGCCTTGCTGCGGGTGGTCAGGTCGCCGGCCCGGCGCAGCTTGTGCCGCTGCAACGACTCCCCCGCGTTGCGCGCCACCGTCTCGAGCAGTGCCCGCTTGTCGCCGCGGTGCGGGACCCGCAGCTGCACGCGGCTGCCCCGGTGCTGGGAGAGCCAGTCGGCCAGCGCGTCCGCGTCGTCGGGCAGGGCCGGCACGAGCAGCTCGCGGGGCACGTCGCCCTCGCCCTGCTCGCCGCCGTACATCTGGGAGCAGAAGTGGTGCACGAGGTCGCCGGTGGTCAGGTCCTCCACCTTTTCCACTACCCAGCCCCGCTGACCGCGCACGCGCCCGTCCCGTACGTGAAAGACCTGGACCGCGGCCTCGAGCGGATCCTCGGCGAAAGCGACGACGTCGGCGTCGGTGCCGTCGCCCAGCACCACCGTCTGCTTTTCCATCGCCCGGCGCAGCGCGGCGATGTCGTCGCGCAGCCGCGCCGCCCGCTCGAACTCGAGCTCCTCGGAGGCCTGCATCATGTCGCGCTCGAGCCGCTTGACGAACGTGTCGGTGCGGCCGGCCATGAAGTCGCAGAAGTCGTCGACGATCGCCCGGTGCTCCTCGGCGCTGACCTGCCCGACGCACGGCGCCGAGCACTTGCCGATGTATCCCAGCAGGCAGGGGCGGCCGATCTGGCCGGCCCGCTTGAAGACGCCGGACGAGCAGGTGCGCGCGGGGAAGACCCGCAGCAGCAGGTCGAGGGTCTCGCGGATGGCCCAGGCGTGTGAATACGGACCGAAGTAGCGCACGCCCTTGCGCTTGGCGCCGCGCATCACCTGCAGGCGCGGGTATTCCTCGTTGAGGGTGACCGCAAGGAACGGGTACGACTTGTCGTCGCGGTACTTCACGTTGAAGCGCGGGTCGAATTCCTTGATCCAGGAGAACTCGAGCTGCAGCGCCTCGACCTCGGTGCCGACCGTGACCCAGTCCACACCGCCGGCCGTGGTCACCATCTGCTGGGTGCGGGCGTGCAGCGACCAGGTGTCCGCGAAGTAGGAATTCAGGCGATTCCGCAGGTTCTTGGCCTTGCCGACGTAGATGACGCGGCCGGCCGGGTCGCGAAAGCGGTAGACGCCGGGTGACTCCGGAATGGTCCCTGGCGCCGGGCGGTACGTGGACGGGTCTGGCACGGGGTCAACACTAGTGCGGGGGACTGACATGATTGTCCGACCGGAGGTCCGTCGCGGCCGCCACCGCCTCGGACCTCCGGCCCCGCACTGCCTTTACGCCTTGACGATGTTCTCGCCATCCACCTTGACCTTGGTCTCGGTCAGCGCCTTGGTGGCCGGGCCCGTCGTCGGCTCGCCGGTCTCGATGGAGAACTTGCTGCCGTGGCACGGGCAGGTGATGACGCCGCCGTCCACCTTGCTGACGTCGCAGCCGGCGTGGGTGCACACCTTGCTGAACGCCTTGTAGGTGCCGGCCGTGGGCTGGGTGATCACGAAGTCGGCCGTGATGATGCCGCCGCCCTGGGGGATGTCGGCGGTGGTGGCGAGCGCGCTGCCACCGGTCGAGCCGCCGCCCGAGTCGTTCGAGCCGCCGCCGTTGTTGTTCGCCTCACCGCTGCCAGCGGGCGCCGGGTTGTTGGTGAAGCCGGTGCCGTTGGTGTTGGTGCTGTTGCTGTTCGTGCCACAGGCGGCCAGGACTGCCGTGGCCCCGACCGCGCCGGCGCCGAGCAGGACGAGCCGGCGCGGCGAACCCGTGCCCGAGCGGCCCGGCTCCTCGGCGGCGGTGACCGCGGTCTGCTCGGTCTCGGTCGTCGTCTGCACGTCTGTCATCGGTTGCCCTCCAGTGCATGGTCCGCGCGAGTGGTCACGCGGCGTCGCAGTTATGTACGCGGTCGCAGCGAGGCCGGTTCACGGATTCCGCGAAATTGTCCGCCGCCACAGCGGCGATTACCCCGTTTTTAGGCCTCTTTGCCCGGCGCCTTTGTCTGTTGTTTACGCACAGCGCGGCACCTGGTCGAGATTAAGATCTTGACCAGGTGCCGTAGCTATGAGTCACCTGTGACTCTGCTGGGATATCAGACCGTAGCCTTCGCGCGCGACCGCGTCGAGCGCTGTTTCGCCGGCGTCGTCCCGTTCGCCTTGGCCGCGCGGGCGGTCGCGGCGGACGCGCCGGACGCCTTGCCCTCCAGGCCCAGCGAGTGCCGCAGGAACGAGCCGGTGTGGCTCTCGGCGACCTCGGCGATCTCCTCGGGCCGGCCGGTGGCGAGCACGAGCCCGCCCTTGTAGCCGCCCTCGGGACCCATGTCGATGATCCAGTCGGCCGTCTTGATCACGTCGAGGTTGTGCTCGATGGTGATCACGGTGTTGCCCTTGTCGACCAGGCCGTTGAGCACCATCAGCAGCTTGCGGATGTCCTCGAAGTGCAGGCCGGTGGTCGGCTCGTCGAGCACGTAGACCGTGCGGCCGGTCGACCTCTTCTGCAGCTCGGACGCCAGCTTGACGCGCTGCGCCTCGCCGCCGGAGAGGGTCGGCGCCGGCTGGCCGAGCCGGACGTAGCCGAGGCCCACGTCGACCAGCGTCTTGAGGTGGCGGTGGATCGCCGGGATCGGCTCGAAGAAGTGCGACGCCTCCTCGATCGGCATCTCCAGCACCTCGGAGATCGTCTTGCCCTTGTAGTGCACCTCGAGCGTCTCCCGGTTGTACCGGGCGCCCTTGCAGACCTCGCACGGGACGTAGACGTCGGGCAGGAAGTTCATCTCGATCTTGATGGTGCCGTCGCCGGCGCAGTTCTCGCAGCGGCCGCCCTTGACGTTGAACGAGAACCGCCCCGGGCCGTACCCCCGGACCTTGGCCTCGGTGGTCTCGGCGAACAGCTTGCGGATGTTGTCGAACACGCCCGTGTACGTCGCGGGGTTGGACCGCGGGGTGCGCCCGATCGGCGACTGGTCGACCCCGACCACCTTGTCGACGTGCTCGAGGCCGGAGACCCGGGTGTGCCGGCCGGGCACCATGCGGGCGCCGTTCACCTGGTTGGCCAGCACCGTGTAGAGGATGTCGTTGACCAGCGTGGACTTGCCGGAGCCGCTGACCCCGGTGACCGCGATGAACTGCCCGAGCGGGAACTCGACAGTGAGCCCGCGCAGGTTGTGCTCGCGGGCGCCCTCGACGGTCAGCTCGCGGCCCTTGGTCTGCGGGCGGCGCGTCTGCGGGGTCGGGATCGACTTGCGGCCGGAGAGGTAGGCGCCGGTCGGGGACTTCTGGTTCTTCAGCAGGCCCTCGACCGAGCCGCTGTGCACGATGTGGCCGCCGTGCTCACCGGCGCCCGGGCCGATGTCGACGATCCAGTCCGCCGTACGGATCGTGTCCTCGTCGTGCTCGACCACGATCAGCGTGTTGCCCAGGTTCTTCAGCCGTACCAGGGTCTCGATCAGCCGGTGGTTGTCGCGCTGGTGCAGGCCGATCGACGGCTCGTCCAGCACGTACAGCACGCCGACCAGGCCGGAGCCGATCTGCGTGGCCAGCCGGATGCGCTGCGCCTCGCCGCCGGAGAGCGTGCCGGCGCCGCGGTCGAGCGACAGGTAGTCGAGGCCGACGTCGACCAGGAAGCGCAGCCGGGCGTTGATCTCCTTGAGCACCCGCTCGGCGATCATCTTCTGCCGGTCGTCGAGCTCGATCGTCGACAGCAGGTCGGCGCACTCCCCCACCGACAGGTTGCAGACCTCGGCGATGCTCTTGCCGGCGATGGTCACCGCCAGCACCTCGGGCTTGAGCCGGGTGCCGCCGCAGACCGGGCACGGCACGTCCCGCATGTAGCCCTCGTACTTGTCGCGCGACCAGTCGCTCTCGGTGTCGTTGTGGCGGCGCTCGATCCACTGCACCACGCCCTCGAAGCCGGTGTAGTAGGAGCGCTCACGGCCGTACTTGTTGCGGTAGCGGACGTGGACCTGGTCCTCCGACCCGTACAGGATCGTCTTCTGCGCACGGGCGGGCAGTGCCCGCCACGGGGTGTCGACCGAGAACTTCTCGGCCTCGGCCAGGGCCTCGAGCAGGCGCAGGAAGTACTCCATCGTCGTGCCGCCGGACCACGGCTGGATCGCGCCCTCGCGGACGCTGCGCTCCACGTCCGGGATGATCAGCTCGGGGTCGACCTCCTTCTTGGTGCCGAGGCCGGTGCACTCGGGGCAGGCGCCGTAGGGCGCGTTGAAGGAGAAGACCCGGGGCTCGAGGTCCTCGATCGCCAGGGGGTGGTCGTTGGGGCAGGCCAGGTGCTCGGAGAAGCGGCGCTCGCGAGCGGGGTCGTCTTCCGGCAGGTCGACGAAGTCGAGCAGCACGATGCCGCCGGCCAGGCCGAGCGCGGCCTCGACCGAGTCGGTCAGGCGCTGCTTGCTGGCGGCCTTGACGCTGAGCCGGTCGACCACCACCTCGATGGTGTGCTTCTCCTGCTTCTTCAGCTTCGGCGGCTCGGTGAGCGGGTGCACCACGCCGTCGACCCGGGCCCGGGCGTAGCCCTTGGACTGGAGCTCGGCGAACAGGTCGACGTACTCACCCTTGCGGCCGCGGATGACCGGGGCGAGCACCATGAAGCGGGTGCCCTCGTCCATGGCGAGCACGCGGTCGACGATCTGCTGCGGCGTCTGCTTGCTGATCCGCTCGCCGCAGACCGGGCAGTGCGGGATGCCGGTGCGGGCGAAGAGCAGGCGCAGGTAGTCGTAGACCTCGGTGATGGTGCCGACCGTCGAGCGCGGGTTGCGCGAGGTCGACTTCTGGTCGATCGACACCGCGGGCGACAGGCCCTCGATGAAGTCGACGTCGGGCTTGTCCATCTGCCCGAGGAACTGCCGCGCGTACGACGAGAGGGACTCGACGTAGCGCCTCTGACCCTCCGCGAAGATCGTGTCGAACGCGAGGCTGGACTTGCCCGAGCCGGACAGCCCAGTGAAGACGATCATCGCGTCGCGGGGCAGGTCGAGGTTGACGTCGCGCAGGTTGTGCTCGCGCGCGCCTCGAATGATCAAACGGTCGGCCACCAGCCAGCCTCTCCGTACATGTGTATGAAACGAGCCGCGGCCACTCTAGCCATGGGGTACGACAAGTTTTCGCCGGAACCGGCCCGTCCAGGTGCAGCGCCTGTCACATCGCGCACATTCCCGCACTTCAGGCAGGCGAACGTCACCCTGCCGGGGGAACTGGTAAATAGCGTACGTCCCACACGTCGACCCCGCCGATGAGCTGCGGCTGACCGAGGATGTCGACCAGGGTGTCGCGAAGCGCGGCCCCGTTACGGCTGTTCGGGATGAGCACGATGACCGCGGCCCGCCAGAAGATCAGATCTCCGGTGATCTTCGCCCGGTCGCTTTCGGTGAGCGCCGGTCGCAGCCCGTACTCACGCACCTCCCACAGCAGGTCGGAGGTGTACCGGCGGGGCGCGTTCCACGAGCCGGTGCGATCCTCCGGCGGGTTGACCGGCCCCATGAAGTAGCCACGCGGCGACTTGTACTCCAGCCCCGAGAGCGCGGCCCAGCGAACGCCGGCGCGCCCGGTGGTGACCTCGGGCAGCGGCACGGTGACCAGGGTGCGGTCCGCGGCGACGTACTGCCGCCAGGTGCCCTGGGTGAGGAAGGCCGGCAGCGGCTCGGCGGCGACGGTCGGCAGCGGCTTCGGCACGAGCGGCACCAGCGCGAGCACCAGGCCGATGCGGAACCACCGCCGCTTTCTCTCCGAGAACCCGCCGATCTTGTCGGTGGCCAGCGCGACCAGCACGCCGGCGATCGTGGCGGTGACCATCGCGAACCGGGTCACGCTCACGAGATCGATGATCGGCACGTGGCTGACCAGGCCGAACGGCAGCGGGATACCGGTCTCGTAGCCGGCCACCTTCAGCTTCGGGCCCATCGAGACGACCAGCAGCACCAGCCCGGCGATCGCGGCGGCGCGGGCCGCGACGTTGCGCCACAGCACCACCACCGACACCACGATCATCACCAGCCCCACCGGGCCGAAGAACGTGTTGTCCTCGGTCGCGCTCACGCTCAGGTGCCGGGCCAGCGCCGCGTTGCCGGCGAGCGACTGCCGGGCGAACGCGCCCACCGAGAGGAAATCAGTCACGTACTTGTCGGGCAGGAACGGCTGCCCTTGATAGGAGCCCGGCCCGCGGAACTGGAAGTACAGCGGGTAGGCGAGCAGTGCGAGCGCGGTCAAGGCCGCGACGCCGAGGCCCAGAAGGAAGTGCCGCGCGTCGCCCAGGGCGCGTTTGGGTGCCATTGCCGCGTACGCCACGACGAAGGCGCCCAGCGTGAGCGCGGTGAAAAGCAGCGTCTCCTCGTTGATGAAGACCTGCAGGACGATCAGCAGTCCCAGCGACACCCCGCCGCGCAGGAGCCGTCCGGGCTCCCGCAGCCGTAGCACCTGCCAGACGACGAACGGCGTCACGAACTGGCTGACGAAGTTCACATGCCCGTTCGCGTGCGACACCATGGCCGGCGCGAAACCGCACCAGAGCCCTCCGACCCAGGCCGCGACCCGGCTCGTCACCAGGTGCCGGGAAAGCACCCAGTACCAGGCGGCCGCGGTGCCGGCCAAGCCCAGGGTCAGCGCCAGCACCATCGACACGCCGGCGCCGAGGAAGTGGGTGATCGGCGCGAGCGGCAGGCTGATCGCCAGCACCGTGGTGTTGGCCATGATGTTCACGCCGTCCGGCACGTTCATCCGGCCGTCGAAGAACGGGTTGTCGCCGTGGAACAGCACCCGCTCGCCATGCGCCATCACGTACAGGAAGAAGCCGTGGTCGTCGTCGTTGCTGGCCAGCACGCGCCCGGCCGGGTCGCGCCAGAGCCGCGCCATGACCACCACGGCGAGCGCCGCGTAACTCAGCAGCGCCCAGAGATCCGCCCGCCTCCGCGGTCTCGCGGGTATCGCGGTCGCCGTGTCGGGGGCGAGCTCGGGCACAACCTCGTCCACCGCACGCATCGGCGAATTCTAGCCGCGCCGCCTTCGATGCCCCGCAGCCGCCGCCTGCCGAGCCTGCTGGCGGGCCGTCTCGATCTCGATCTCGTGGCGCAGCTTGCGCCAGCTGGCCAGCCGCCGCGGCGCCAGCGACCCGTTGCCGAGGGCCGCCGAGACCGCACAGCCCGGCTCGGCGCCGTGATGACAGTCGCCGAAGCGGCAGTGCGCGGCCAGCTCGGCGATGTCGGCGAAGGCCCGGTCGAGGCCCTCGGCGGTGTCCAGCAGGCCGACGCCCCGGATGCCCGGGGTGTCCAGCACCGCACCGCCACCCGCCAGCGGCACGAGGTTGCGGTAGGCGGTCGTGTGCCGGCCCTTGCCGTCCGCGTCGCGGATCGCCTGAACGGGCATCACGGCCGCGCCGGCCAGGGCGTTCACCAGCGTCGACTTGCCGGCCCCGGAACGGCCCAGCAACGCCAGGGTTCGCCCGCCCTCGACGTACGCGCGCAATCTCTCGACGCCGGGCGTGCCCCGCGCGCTCACCGGAACCACCGGCACACCCGGCGCGATCTCCGCGATCTGGCGAGCGATGGCCTCGGGATCGGCCGCGGTATCGGATTTGCTGAGAATGAGCAGCGGTTTCGCGCCCGAATCCCAGGCCAGGGCGAGCAACCGCTCGATCCGGGCGTCGTCGGGCTCGGGGTGGATCGGCTCCACCACGGCGACCGTGTCCATGTTGGCGGCCAGCAGCTGGCCGGTGGAGTCCTTGTCGGAGGTGCGGCGGATCAGCGCGGTCCGCCGTGGCAGCACGGCCTCGAGCGTCACCCGGCGGTCGGGCCAGCGGCGGGTCACCACCCAGTCGCCGGCACAGGGCAGGTTGACCGGGTCGCCGGCGGCGCCGAGCAGCACGCTGCCGGAAAGGCTGGCCCGGGTGACACCGGCGTCGCCGAGCACGGTGCAGACGCCACGGTCGGCGCGCAGCACGCGGGCCGGCGCGGCGTCGGGACGGTCGAATCGACGGTACGAGGATGCGAGGGAATCGTCCCAGCCGAGGCGGGACAGGTCGTGCGACATGAGAACCCTTTGCGGGACGGGAGGGCGCCTGGCCGGGCGGTCAGGCGTCGCCCTCCGGGTGAAGGGACGCGGAAATCACGAAAAGCACGTTCCCCACCTCCTCCGCGGGTCGGATCGGCGCGTCTGGCACAGACGGTACGGTCACGACTACTTCAGCGAAAGCGAATTCCGTGCCGCTAGGGTGAGCCCGTGACGATGGATCCGCTCGTTCTGCTCACTGACGTCGACCGCGCCACCGAGAACCTTCTGCGCACGGCAGCCGACCTCGATCCCGCGGTCATATCGGCGCCGTCGCTGCTGCCCGGATGGACGGTCGGGCACGTGCTGACCCACGTCGCGCGCAACGCCGACGCGTACACGAATCTCTTGACCTGGGCCCGCACCGGCGTCGAAACGCCGGCCTACGCCTCGCCGGCCGCGCGCGAGGCGGCGATCGCCGAGGGCGCCGGGCGGCCGCTGCGCGACCAGATCGAGGACATCCGCGCCGCCCACGAGCGGTTCGCCGACGCCGGCGCCGCGATGCCCGCCCAGGCCTGGACCTTCCAGCTCGACTTCATCAAGATGCCGGCAGCCGGGGTGCCGTGGGCCCGGCTGCGCGAGGTCGAGGTGCACCACGTCGACCTCGGCCAGGGATACGCCCCGGCGGACTGGTCGGACGCGTTCGCGCTGCGGCTGCTGCGCGAGATCGCCGGCACCGCGAGCGACGACTTCCCGCCGATGATCCTGCGCCCGTTCGGCATCGACCACCCGCTCAGCATCGGCGCCGCCGACGACGCGCCGGTCGTGGGCGGCCCCACCAAGTCCCTCGCCGCCTGGCTCGCCGGCCGCGGCGACGGCGCCGACCTGACCGTCTCGCCGGACGGCGAGCTCCCGACACCAGCGAGGTGGAAGTGACCATGGCCTACACCGGAGACGTCACCCGCGGCGGCGCGCCCGCCGTCCGCACGCTCGGCCACCTGACCATCACGAAGGTCTCGGTCGGCCCGATGGACAACAACGCCTACCTGCTGCGCTGCGGTGACGAGCAGCTGCTGATCGACGCCGCCAACGACGACGAGACGCTGCTGGCCCTGATCGGCGAGACCGGCCTGGCCACGGTCGTCACCACCCACCGGCACGGCGACCACTGGCAGGCCCTCGAGGACGTGGTCTCGGCGACCGGCGCCCGTTCCCTGGCCCACGCCGACGACGCCGCCGAGATCCCGGTGGTCACCACCACCCTCGCCGAGGGCGACACGGTCACGGTCGGCGACTGCGCGCTCGAGGTGATCCACCTGGTCGGCCACACACCCGGCTCGATCGCCCTGCTCTACCGCGACCCGGACGGCCACGGCCACCTGTGGACCGGCGACAGCCTCTTCCCCGGCGGCGTCGGAAACACGCACGGCAACAAGGAGAACTTCGCTTCCCTGATCGACGACGTCGAGCACAAGCTGTTCGACAACCTGCCGGACGACACCTGGTTCTACCCGGGCCACGGCAAGGACTCGACCCTCGGCGCGGAACGCCCCCGTGTGGCCGAGTGGCGCTCCCGCGGCTGGTGACCGTCGCGGCCAGATGACCACCCGACGAGCGTCCAGGTGACCACCTGATGAGCGTCCAGATGACCACAAGTCCTCCGGCCAGATGACCGTTGCCCATGGCTTTGGGGCACACTGGACCCATGTCCGACCTGCTCCCCCGCCATGCACAGCCACTGGTGAACGAGGCGCTCGCCGATACCCGCGTCGTTCTGGTAAATGGCGCGCGCCAGGCGGGAAAGAGCACTCTCACCCGCCTGGCGACCGCAGGCCGCTCGGGAACCACCGTCCGCCTGCTGGACGATCCAGCCACGCTTCGTTCGGCGCAGGACGAACCCACCGAGTTCGTCGATCACGACGGGCTCATGGTGATCGACGAGATCCAACTGGTCCCGGAGCTACTGCGGCCGATCAAAGTCAAGGTCGACCTCGATCCGCGCCCCGGACAGTTCCTCCTCACCGCGTCGTCACGCATTCTCGCGCTGCGCGCGCTTCCCGACGCGCTGCCCGGCCGCATGGAGATCATCGAACTGTGGCCGTTTTCCCAGGGTGAGATGAACGGTGGCCACGACCGGTTCGTGGACGCCGCGTTCCGCCACGGCCCTGATCTGGACCACTCCTCCGATTGGCGCCGGAAGGACTACCTGGAGCGCGTCGTGATCGGAGGGTTTCCCGAGGCGGTACGCCGGACTCCGCGTCGCCGAGCGGCGTTCTTCGACTCCTACCTCACGACGCTGATCGAGCGGGACGTCCTCGAGCTGTCGAACATCGAACGCCGGGGGGAGCTGCTGAAACTGCTGGCACTGCTGGCCGGCCGAGCGGGTCAGCTCCTCGTGCCCGGCACGCTGTCGGGCCAGTCGGGCATCCCGCGCACGACGCTCGTGCGCTACCTGGAACTGCTCGCGTCGGTATTTCTGATCAAGACCATCCCGGCCTGGTCCTCCAACCAGACGCAGCGCGCGGTCGGCACGCCCAAACTGGCCTTCGTCGACACCGGTGTGGCCGCCCATCTGATCGGCCAGGACGCGGCGCGACTCGGCGAACCGGGCGGCGCGGCGGGGCCGATGATGGAGAACTTCGTCGCCATGGAACTGGCCCGCCAGCTCACCTGGTCCGAGGAGCGCGGGACGCTCCACCATTACCGCACCAAGGACGGCACAGAAGTCGACGCGGTGATCGAGACGCCGGACGGCCGGGTCATCGGCGTCGAGGTGAAGGCCGGCGCAACGGTCCGCACGGAGGATCTCACCGGCCTGCGAGCGCTGGCGGCCGCGCTCGGCAAGCGTTTCATCGGCGGCTTCGTCCTTTACACGGGACAGCAGACCCTGCCGTTCGGCGACAAAATTCGGGCCGTGCCGCTCGACGCGCTGTGGCGCCTCGCGCCGTGAGACGGAAATGCCCCCACCCGCCGAAACGGCCGGTGGGGGCGATCCTCGGGAAGCGTCAGCCGCGCCCCTGCACGGCGCCCGGCAGCACGTGGATGCCGGCGCCGAACTCGACCATCGCGGCGTCGGTCCAGCCTCGGGCGTCCCAGATCTGCACGAGCATCCAGATGCCGTTGGGCTGCTTGACCCACAGGTTCTTGCCGTGGTCGGTGCCGAGGCCCTGGTTGATCACGCCGGGCTTGCCGCCGACCTTGACCGCGGTGCCGGTCGGGGTGTCGGTGGCGTCCTGCGACTGCAGCATGATCGCGATCTTGTCGACGAAGCTGTCGGGGTTCTTGTCGGCCAGGCCGATCGGCGCGATGGT
Organism: Actinoplanes sp. CA-142083; assembly: GCF_050942195.1. Classification (NCBI taxonomy): domain Bacteria; kingdom Bacillati; phylum Actinomycetota; class Actinomycetes; order Micromonosporales; family Micromonosporaceae; genus Actinoplanes; species Actinoplanes sp. CA-142083. Next base: position 2,188,377 of record NZ_CP192076.1, on the reverse strand, counting down.
CAGCGCCGCGGCGTTGACGCCCTGGACCTCCCAGCCCGCGGGCACCTTGTCGATCGTGAAGCCCTTCGGCTGCTCGCCGCGGTAGGCGACCAGCTGGGTGCTCACCACCGCCGGGGCCGCGACGACCGGCGCCTTGTCGTGGGACGCTCCGGTCCCGGCGCCGTAGGCGACCGCCGCCGCGAGCGCCGCCACCACGAACACCGAGGCGCCGGCGCCCCGCACGGCGCGACGGCGGCGCAGCGCGCTCCGGCCCCGGGCCACGTCCTGATCGGCCTGCTCGGGCGAGGGCGAAGCGGGCGGCGAAGCCGCGGCGATCTGCGCGAATCGGTCGTGCAGGTCCATCATCGGGTCACTCCTGTCAGGGGAATCTCGGTCTCGCCCAGCACGCCGCGCAGCCGGTCCAGCGCGCGGGCGGTCTGGCTCTTCACCGTTCCCTCGGTGCACCCGAGGGCGTCGGCGGTGTCGGCGACGTCGAGGTCGTAGAAGTAGCGGAACACCAGCGCGGCCCGCATCTTCGGAGGCAGTTCCCGCAGCGCCGCCCGCAACCCGTCACTCTGATCGTCGTCCTCCCCGGCCGCCGACAAGGGCCGGTCCGGCAACTCCGCGACGGTCCGCTCGTGGCGGCGCCACCACCGACGGCGTTCGTCGGTCAGCGCGTTCACCAGCGTCCGGCGCAGGTAGCCCTCCGGGTTGTCGGCCTTCCGGAACGACGGCCAGGCGACGTAGAGCTTGGTCAGGGTGGACTGGACCAGATCCTCGGCCAGGTGACCGTCACCCGCCGTCAGCAGCGTGGCCGTGCGCACCAGTTGGGCGCGGTGGCCGAGCACGAAGCTGTGGAACTGCTCGTCTCGCTCTGTCTTCACGTGCCCTCCTTCGCTCTCACGGTCCCCTGACGATTCACCGGCCCCACGAGGTTGCATGAGGCCCGGACAAAAAGCGACCGCCGGTGAGATCATCACCAGCGGTCGCCAACGGACAAACAGGTCAGGCAGGCTCAGGCACCCCATCCGGCGCCGAGGGTTCGGGTTCCGGCTCGATCGGGGCCGGCGGCAGCGGATCCGGCGCGTCCGGCTCGAGCTCGCCCGGGTCGTCCGGGATCGGCGCGCCCGGGTCCAGCGGCGGGTAGCGGTCGGGATCGATCTTCAGACTTGCCATCTGCCCTGGTTACCCCGGCCGGGACTGCACCATTCATCCGCTTCACGGAAGATGTGACCATGACGTATCCGCCACCGCTCTATCACGGGGACTCGGGCGAGGTCAGCGCCGTCTACCGTCCCGCCGCCACCGAGCCCGAACTCGTCTACAGCAGCGGGACCAAGATCCACTACCTCTCCACCGGCGCCTCGACCGGTGGGCTGTTCGGCATCTACCGCTGGGAGTGCGGTCCGGGCGTCACCGGCCCCGACCCGCACTTCCACAACACCATCGCCGAGTCGTTCTACATCCTGTCCGGCAGCATGCGCATCTACAACGGCGACCGCTGGATCGAGACCGAGCCCGGCGACTGGGTGCACGTCCCGGCCGGCGGCATCCACGCCTTCAAGAACGAGTCGGGCGAGCCGGCGTCGATGCTGCTGCACTTCTCGCCCGGCGCGCCGCGCGAGGGCTACTTCGAGGGCCTCGCACATTTGTCGGAGATGTCGGACGAGGAGCGCACCGCGTTCTACCTCGAGCACGACAACCACTGGCTATAGCGTCACCGCTACGCGCCCCCGAGCGGCTGCGCGGCCACGAACGGCGTGTCCTTGTCGATCTTGCCGATCTTGGCCGCGCCGCCCGGGGAGCCGAGGTCCTCGAAGAACTCGTAGTTCGCGTTCGTGTAGTCCTTCCACTGCTCCGGGACGTCGTCCTCGTAGAAGATCGCCTCGACCGGGCAGACCGGCTCGCACGCCCCGCAGTCGACGCACTCGTCGGGGTGTATGTAGAGCATCCGATTGCCCTCGTAGATGCAGTCGACCGGGCATTCCTCGACACATGCCTTGTCGAGCACATCGACGCAGGGCTCGGCGATGATATAGGTCATGACTGCAATGTAGAACAGGCCGCTAGAGAGCCTCCACCACGCGGGCGGACTCCACCGGGATCGAGAACATCGGGAAGTCGTACGCGATGGCGTTGTCGTGCTCCTCGGGCGACGTGGCCGCCGTGCAGTCGGTCAGCGTGATCACGCGATAGCCGTTCTCGTAGGCGCTGCGCATCGTCGACTCGACGCAGCAGTTGGTCAGGAAGCCGCCGATGATCACCGTCTCGATGCCCTTGCTGCGCAGGATGAAGTCGAGATTGGTGCTCGCGAACGTGTCGAGTCCGCGCTTGCCCTCGATGACGATGTCACCCTCGGCCGGGGTCAGCCGGTCCACGATCGCCGCGCCCCACGTGCCCTTCACGAAGGCATTGCCATCGACAACACCTTTCAAGATTCCGTACGGGTGGCGCGACAGCTCGCCGTAGCCGGGGGCGAAGGTGATCGGCGCGTGCATGATGGTCACGCCCGCGGCCCGGGCCGCCTCGACCAGAGCCACCGTCTTGTCCAGCATCCCGGTCTTTTCCATGACCGGCGCCACCGCGCCGTGCAGCACGCCGCCGTCGGTGGTGAACTCGTTCTGGTACTCGATCAGGACGACCGCGGTCTTGGCCGGGTCGAGTTGCAGCGTCTCCGACATGCTTGCCTCCTGTGCCCCTGGTCACTCCCCCCAAGCAAACACGCCCCGCCCCGCCGGGCAACCCCTTCGCGGCGCGTGCCGCGTTTTCGGGTCGCCCGGCGGCCGGGTCTCACCCTTCGAACGGATTGACCACCGGCACCCCGGTCCCCTTGAAGTCGGCGACGTTGCGCGTGGCCAGGGTCAGGCGGTGCACCTTGGCGGTCGCCGCCAGCAAGCCGTCAACCGCCGGCACCTGCACAGCGGCGACCGAGCGTCCCCACTCCGTGGTCACGGCCAACGTGACCGGCAGGATCCGATCGGCGTAGGCCGTTACCAAGCCGGACAGCCACGCGTCGAGAAGGTCGGCCCGCCGTGAGTCTCGTGGCCGAAGTAGCTCGATGCCCTTACGCACCTCTCCCACCACGAGCACGCTGAGGAACGTCTCCGCCTTCGCGTCGGCTATCTCTTTCAGCCAGGCCATGGCCGCGGGATGGGGTGAGCTCTTTCTCGGTTCTGATACCACGTTGGTATCGAGTAGATAGGCAGCCATCAGTCGAAGAGATCGGCCTCGCGCATCGGCTCACGGCTTCGCTCGATCTCGAAGTCGTCGGGCAGACCCTCGCCATCGGCGGGTCGCATCAACAGGTACTCAGTCAGAGTCATTCGCTCATCGCCTCCCCGGAGACGGCGGTACTCCGCCATGTTCATCACCACTGCAATCTCCTCACCGTGCCGGGTGACAATCTGCGGCTTACCCGTCGCCGCGGCCCGGAGCAACTCGCTGAAGCGCTGTTTCGCCTCTTGAACCTGCCAGCGCATGCCTCAATCCCCAGTCGAACAAATCCCGCTCGCATCAAACTCTGCCGTGTCGAAAGCGCTGAACCTCTGTCCAGACTGTCTAGACCGTATCAGTGCCCCCGCCCGCGTTCCAGCCCCTCTGCCCTCAGCAGAAGCCGTCGATGCCGAACGGGTGTCCTGGCTAGGCTGGCGCCAACGGACGGAGGTATCGGTGAATCTGCGACATGACCCGATGCGCTGGGGGCAGCCCCCGCACCACTCACCCGAGCCGTGGCCGCCGCCGCATCCCGGCGCCGGCCCGGGCCTGCCCGGCTGGTTAGAGGAGCGTCTGTTCGACCAGCGGATCGTGATGGTGCGCGGCCAGCTCACCCACGAGAGCGCATCCGGCATCTCGGCCGCCCTGCTCACGCTCGACGCGGCCGGCCCGGTCCCGATCCAGCTGCACATCGCCGGCGACGGCGGCGAGCTCAGCGCCGCGCTCTCGGTGATCGACGTGATCGACGCGATGACCGCGCCCGTGCACGCCCTGGTGACCTCGCAGGCCGGCGGGGCGGTGGTCGCCGTGCTGGCCGCCGCCGACAAGCGCCTGGCCTATCGGCATGCCCGGTTCAAGCTGACCGAGCCTCGCGCGGCCGGCGTGACCGGCACGGCCGACGAGGTGACCCGCGCCGCCGGTCAGCACCTGCGCGAGTTGGAAGAGGTAGTGCTGCGCCTGGTCGAGGTGACCGGCCAGACCCGCAGCCGCATCGAGGACGACCTGGCCGCGGGCCGCGCGCTGTCCGCCGACGAGGCGGTGGCGTACGGCCTGATCGACGAGATCGTCGGCAAACCTCCCCAGGAATGACGAAACGCCCCCGGTAAACCCGGGGGCGTTCGTTTCAGCCCTGCGTCAGGCGACCTTGACACCCATGGAACGGGCGGTGCCGGCGACGACCTTGATGGCCGCGTCGAGGTCGTTCGCGTTGAGGTCGGGGAGCTTGCGCTCCGCGATCTCCTTGATCTGCTGCGCGCTGAGCGTGCCCACGGTCTGCGTCAACGGGTTCGACGCGCCGGACTGGATGCCCAGGGCCTTGCGGATCAGGAAGCTGGTCGGCGGGGTCTTGTAGGCCAGCGTGTGGCTGCGGTCCTCGTAGACCGACACGATCACCGGGATGATCTCGCCACGGTTCTTCGCCGTCGCCTCGTCGTACTCCACCTTCACGGCACGCATGTTGGCCCCGGTCGGACCAAGCATCTTGCCGAGGTCGACCATCGCGGCGTTACCCGCCTCAAGCGCGAGGGTTACCTCATGGGTCTTCTTCTTGGGCGGCATTGCGTAGGGCTCCTTAGGGTGAGCTGCAAGCCGAGAAATCGCAGCTCGCCAGCATCATTCGACACACGACAACCCCGGGACCTTACTACCGCGCCTTTCGGCGGGTCAAAACGGAGGCCCCGGGTCTTCCCAAAAGTGTAGCTCGCCGCCTTGCCGGGCCTGTCAGTAGGTGTCGCAGAAGCAGGACTTCATGAGCGAGCGCACCACGTACACGTACTGGGTGCTCGGCAGCTTCTTGCTCGACGCCGCCTGCTCGACCGTGCCGACCCCGGCGTGGTAGGCCGCGATGACCGCGTTGAGCAGGCACCAGGACGACGTCGACGCGCATTTCGACGTGCTCAGGCTGTAGTTGCCGGCGAAGTAGTTGTCGCCGATGTACTTGGTCAGCCAGGCAAGGTAGTTGGCGCCGAGGATCGCGTTCTGCTTGTAGTCCTTGACGTTGTAGGACTGCTCGAAGCGGTTATTGATCATGGAGACCGTGTCGGGCATCAGCTGCATCAACCCGAAGCCGCCGTCGCAGTTCACGACGTTGGACTGCCAGCCGCTCTCGTTCCACGCCACCGCGCGCACCACGTCGGAGGGCACCGTCAGAGTGGGCGCGCTGGTCGGCCAGTAGTGCTTCGCGGCCGCCGCGTTCAGCGCCGATTTCGCGGACGACTTGGAGACCGCCTTGCCCTCGAGGTTGAAGCAGGCGGCGTGCTCGAAGTTGTTGACCGGCCCGGTCGGCGTCGTCTTCGTCGGCTTGGGCTTCTTGGAAGCGGTCTTCGACGGCGACGGCTTGGGCGACGGCGGCTCGGTCGTCGGCTCCACGGTCGGCTCCGGCGACTCGCTGGTCGGCTCGAGGCTCGGCTCGCTGACCGTGACCGATGCCGCGTCCGTGTCCTTGCCGCCGGTCAGGCCGCACCCGGCCGCCACAACCAGCGCGACCGCCGCCGCCAGCAGTTTCCAACGAGCACTCATCGACGTAGAACCTCCCCGTGAGACGCCGAACGCGAACGCTAACAGGCCCCGGCCACGCCGCGCTGCCCCACGATCCGGGCAAAACGCGCAAGATCCGGACCAGGTCACGTCGATTGACCCCGGACCCTTGACGGCAACCAAGACCGGGGACAATGGAAGGTATGCAGACCCGCACCGACCTCCGCAATGTCGCCATCATCGCTCACGTCGACCATGGCAAAACCACCCTGGTCGACGCCATGCTCCGACAGGGCGGTCAGTCCCACGCGCGCGGCGAGATGACCGACCGCGTCATGGACTCCATGGACCTGGAGCGGGAAAAGGGCATCACGATTCTCGCCAAGAACACGGCCATCAGCTATCAGCCGGTCGACGGCACCCCGGTCACCATCAACATCATCGACACCCCCGGCCACGCCGACTTCGGCGGCGAGGTCGAGCGCGGCCTCACCATGGTCGACGGCGTGGTGCTGCTGGTCGACGCGTCCGAGGGCCCGCTGCCGCAGACCCGCTTCGTGCTGCGCAAGGCCCTGCAGGCGAAACTCCCGATCATCCTGGTGATCAACAAGGTCGACCGTCCCGACGCCCGGATCAAGGAGGTCGTCGACGACACGTACGCCCTCTTCTTCGATCTTGATGCGGACGAGACGCAGATCGACTTCCCGATCGTGTACGCCTGCGCCCGCGACGGCATCGCGTCGCTCGCCCAGCCCGCCGACGGCACGGTCCCGCAGGACAGCGAGAACCTCGAGCCGCTGTTCACGACGATCCTCGAGACCATCCCGGCGCCGACCTACCACGAGGACGCGCCGCTGCAGGCCCACGTGGTCAACCTCGACTCCTCGCCGTTCCTCGGCCGGCTGGCGCTGTGCCGGGTGCGTGAGGGCACGATCCGCAAGGGCCAGACCGTCGCGTGGTGCAAGACCGACGGCACGATCGCCAACGTCCGCATCTCCGAGCTGCTGATGACCGAGGGCCTCGAGCGCAAGCCCGCCGAGGGCGCCGGCCCCGGCGACATCATGGCCATCGCCGGGATCCCCGAGATCATGATCGGCGAGACCCTGGCCGACGCCGAGAACCCGCAGCCGCTGCCGCTGATCACCGTCGACGAGCCGGCCATCTCGATGGTCCTGGGCACCAACACGTCGCCGATGGTCGGCAAGGTCAAGGGCGGCAAGGTCACGGCCCGCATGGTCAAGGACCGCCTCGACCGCGAGCTGGTGGGCAACGTGTCGCTGCGCGTGCTGAACACCGAGCGCCCCGACGCGTGGGAGGTGCAGGGCCGCGGCGAGCTCGCCCTGGCCATCCTGGTCGAGCAGATGCGCCGCGAGTCCTACGAGCTGACCGTCGGCAAGCCCCAGGTGGTCACCCGGACCGTCGACGGCAAGATCTACGAGCCGGTCGAGCGGCTCACCATCGACGCGCCCGACGAGTTCATGGGCGCCATCACCACCCTGCTGTCGACCCGTAAGGGCCGGATGGAGCAGCTGACCAACCACGGCACCGGCTGGCTGCGCATGGAGTGGCTGGTCCCGGCCCGCGGCCTGATCGGATTCCGTACGGAATTCCTCACCGAGACCCGTGGCACCGGCATCATGCACCACCTGTTCGAGGACTACGAGCCCTGGTTCGGCGAGCTGCGCACCCGCAGCAACGGCTCGCTCGTGGCCGACCGCGCCGGCGTGGTCACCGCGTTCGCCATGACCAACCTCCAGGAGCGCGGCCAGCTGTTCGTCGAGCCCACCACCGAGGTGTACGAAGGCATGATCGTCGGCGAGAACTCGCGCCAGGACGACATGGACGTCAACATCACCAAGGAGAAGAAGCTCACCAACATGCGGCAGTCGACGTCCGACGAGACGGAGAAGCTGATCCCCCCGCGCAAGCTCTCGCTCGAGCAGGCCCTCGAGTTCTGCCGCGAGGACGAGTGCGTCGAGGTGACTCCCTCCGCGGTCCGCATCCGCAAGGTCATCCTCGACCAGCAGACCCGGGGCCGGCAGGCCGCCCGCCGCAAGCACCAGCAGTAACCCGCTTGGGTCTTCAGCTTGCTCACTCATCTTCACCTGGGAGCAAGCTGAAGACCGCGTGTCCGATACGCGTTAAGCTGGTAAGAAATGAACAGCCGGACGGGCGTTACGGGCGAGAGCCCCGCCACGCTTTTCCGGGGTGCTTCGCCATTGGGTCTCGCCATGAGACACAATGGCTGCCGTAGGAGGGGAGTATTCCCCCGCGCCGGTCTCGTCAACACGGAACACCCCGATGGGTGGACCCGGGGCCGGCGGTCGCCCGCATTTGAGCGGACGGCGGAAGAGACCTCCGACAGCCGCACGTCGCTGTGCTAACTCACTCCTGAGCAGGCGCAGCGCCGAACCGTGTCTGCCGGAGGTCATCGTTGATCGTGTCCGCCTGGGTGTGGATCGTCACCCTCATCGCCCTCGTCGCCGTTCTGGCCGTCGATCTGCTGATCATCGGCCGGCGACCGCACGAACCTTCGATGAAGGAATCCGGGGGCTGGGTCGCGCTCTACGTCGGGCTGGCGGTTCTGTTCGGCATCGGCGTCTGGGTCACCGCCGGCGGCACGGCCGCCGGTGAGTTCTACACCGGCTGGCTGACCGAGTACTCGCTGAGCGTCGACAACCTCTTCGTCTTCGTCATCATCATGGCCCGCTTCGCCGTGCCCCGGCATCTGCAACAGAAGGTGCTGCTGATCGGCATCGTCCTGGCCCTGGTGATGCGCGGCCTGTTCATCGCGGCCGGCGCCGCCCTCATCGCCCAGTTCTCGTGGGTCTTCTACATCTTCGGCGCGTTCCTGGTCTACACCGCGATCACGCTGCTGAAAGAGGGCGAGAACGACGAGGACGACTTCAAGGAGAACATCCTGATCCGCTGGGCGAAGCGGGCCCTGCCCGTCTCGTCGCAGTTCGGCGACGGCCGCCTGACCACGATGTCGTCAACCGGCAAGCGCCTGTTCACCCCGCTGCTGATCGTGATGATCGCGATCGGCACCACGGACCTGCTCTTCGCGCTCGACTCGATCCCCGCGATCTTCGGCATCACCAAAGAGCCGTACCTGGTCTTCACCGCGAACGTCTTCGCCCTGATGGGCCTGCGCCAGCTGTACTTCCTGCTGGGCGGCCTGCTGGAGCGCCTGGTCTTCCTCAACTACGGCCTGGCCGCGGTCCTCGCCTTCATCGGCGTGAAGCTCTTCCTCGAGGCCCTGCACACCAACAGCCTGCCGTTCATCAACGGCGGCGAGGGCGTCCACTGGGCCCCCGAGATCCCGATCTGGCTGAGTCTGCTGGTCATCATCGGCACGCTGGGGGTGGCCACCGTGGCCAGCCTCGCGAAATCCAGCCGAGATCGCCGACGCGAATTACAGGACGCCAAGGCCTGAGTGGTGCCGGCCCGGTTGGGCCAGCACCACCCCGTGCTTGGTTTCCTAGGAGGCTAGTTCGTTGGTGTAGCGGGCGCGCCGCCCTCGATCGGCGAACCCCAACCGGCGGTAAAGCCCCGCCGCCCCCGGGTTGTTGACGTTGACATTGAGCCAGGCCTCGCCGGCGCCGTCGGCGGCCATCCGGGCGAGCGACTCGCGCATGAGAGCCGCGCCGATCCCCCGCCCTCGGGCCGACGGCGCCACCCCGACCTGCACGATCCACCCGAGGGCCGCCGTCACGAAACCGACGTCTCCCACCTCGGGCAGCGTGACCAGCACCGACCATCCCGGCCGGAACTCATCGTCCTCGTCGTATTCCGCGATCCACTCCGCCGCCGGCTCATCGGGAAAGCCCGGCCGATCCTTGAACGAGTCCCGATAGACGGCATGGAATCGCCCGGCCGTCTTCTCCGACCACTCCGTCACCACAGCGCCGGTCGGCCAGTTCGCGGGCCCAGGCTCTTTGAGCTCGATCCGCATGACGTCCTCGGCGAAGGCCTGCCGAAGCCCCCGCGACGCAAAGAGCGCCGCCCCTTCCGCGGTCAGCGACTCGGTCTCGACCGTCACCGGCACGCGCGGCCGCTCAGCGCCGCCGCCGTTGGAGCCCGCGCTGCGCGCCAGGGCGAGCCCTCGATCGAGGACCTCGGCGCCCAGCCCACGCCCGCGCGCCGCCGGATCGACCAGACCGGTGACGATCACCCCGTCGCCGGCCGGGCACACCGCCCCCGCCGCGAGCAGCTCACCATCGTCGCCACGAAGCGCGAAGGTCTGCCCGTCAGCCGCCGCCCACCGCCGCCGCAGAAACCACGGCTCGACCGCGAGCGGCATCCCGCCATCGGCCCGCACACACCGCTCCGCCAGCCGCACCAGCGCACCGGGAAGCCCGTCCACCGTCGCGGCGGAAGGCACGCCCGCCGACCCAGCGGAAGGATCGCCCGCCGACGCGGTGGGAAGCCCGCCCGCCGACGCGGCGGAAGGCACTCCCGCCGACGCGGTGGTAAGGCCGCCCGCCGACGTGGTGGGGAGGCCGCCTGCCGCGGTGGGGAGCCCGTCGGTGGCCTCGGCGGGGAGGGGGCGGCCATCGACCGTTGTCCAGTCTGAAGTCACCCGGCGAGGCTAGCGAACGGGGATTACTTCACGCCTGCCATATCCATGCCGCGCAGCTCCTTCTTCAGCTCGGCCATCTCGTCGCGGATGCGGGCGGCCAGCTCGAACTGCAGCTCGCGCGCGGCGGCCAGCATCTGGTCGTTCAGATCCTGGATGAGCTGGGCCAGCTCGGCCCGTGCCATGCCCTCGCGGGCCGCGCCGGCCGACGCCCGGCCCTTGGACCTGGTCTCGGGCACCGGCGCCTTGCCGCGCGACATCTGGCGGCCGCCCCCGCCGACCATCGGGCCGTTGTTGACCGTGGCGTCGGTGTCTTCCGCCTCGCGGTAGATGTCGTCGAGGATGTCGTGGATCTTCTTGCGGAGGGCCTGCGGGGTGATGCCGTTGGCCTCGTTGTGCGCGATCTGCTTGGCCCGGCGCCGGTCGGTCTCGTCGATGGCGTCGCGCATCGACGGGGTGACCTTGTCGGCGTACATATGGACCTCGCCGGACACGTTACGGGCGGCGCGGCCGATCGTCTGGATCAGCGACCGCCCGCTGCGCAGGAAGCCCTCCTTGTCGGCGTCGAGGATCGCGACCAGCGACACCTCGGGCAGGTCGAGGCCCTCGCGCAGCAGGTTGATGCCGACGAGCACGTCGTAGTCGCCCTTGCGCAGCTCTTTCAGCAGCTCGACCCGGCGCAGCGTGTCGACCTCGGAGTGCAGGTAGCGCACCCGGATGCCGTTTTCCAGAAGGTAGTCGGTGAGGTCCTCGGCCATCTTCTTGGTCAAGGTCGTCACCAGGACCCGCTCGTTGCGCTCGGTGCGCAGCCGGATCTCGTGCATCAGGTCGTCGATCTGGCCCTTGGTCGGCTTGACCACCACCTCGGGGTCGACCAGGCCGGTCGGCCGGATCACCTGCTCGACGAACTCGCCCTGCGCCTGCTGCATCTCCCACGGCCCGGGGGTGGCCGAGAGGAACACCATCTGCCCGACGCGCTCGAGGAACTCGTCGAATCGCAGCGGCCGGTTGTCGGCGGCGCTGGGCAGCCGGAAGCCGTGCTCGATGAGGATCCGCTTACGGGAGGCGTCACCCTCGTACATGCCGCCGATCTGCGGGATCGTCACGTGCGACTCGTCGATGACCGTCACGTAGTCGTCGGGGAAGTAGTCGAGCAACGTGTACGACGGCTCCCCATAAGTGCGGCCGTCCATGTGCATCGAGTAGTTCTCGATACCGTTGCAGAAGCCGACCTGGCGCATCATCTCGATGTCGTACGTCGTGCGCATGCGCAGCCGCTGCGCCTCGAGCAGCTTGCCCTGGCGCTCCAGCTCGGCCAGCCGCTCCTCGAGCTCGGCCTCGATGTCGCGGATCGCCCGCTCCATGCGCTCGGGACCGGCCACATAGTGCGTGGCGGGGAAGATGATCAGCTCGTTGACCTCGCGGATCACCTCGCCGGTGAGCGGGTGCAGGTAATACAGCTTCTCCACCTCGTCGCCGAACAGCTCGACGCGGACAGCCAGCTCCTCGTACGCCGGGATGATCTCCAGCGTGTCGCCGCGCACCCGGAACGTGCCCCGCTGGAAGGACATGTCGTTGCGCGAGTACTGGATGTCGACCAGGCGGCGCAGCAGCTTGTCGCGGTCGACCTCCTCGCCGACCTTGAGCCGGACGGCGCGATCGACGTATTCCTGCGGAGTACCAAGGCCGTAGATCGCGCTCACCGTCGCCACCACGATCACGTCGCGCCGAGTCAGCAGCGACATGGTCGCCGAGTGACGCAGGCGCTCGACCTCCTCGTTGACCGAGGAGTCCTTCTCGATGTAGGTGTCGGTCTGGGCGATGTACGCCTCGGGCTGGTAGTAGTCGTAGTAACTCACGAAGTACTCGACGGCGTTGTTGGGCAGGAGCTCGCGGAACTCCTTGGCCAGCTGCGCACAGAGCGTCTTGTTGGGGGCGATCACCAGCGCGGGCCGCTGCAGCCGCTCGATCAGCCACGCGGTCGTCGCGCTCTTGCCCGTGCCGGTGGCGCCGAGCAGCACCGTGTTGCGGTCGCCGTGCCGGACCCGCCGCTCCAGCTCGTCGATGGCCGCCGGCTGGTCGCCGGCGGGCTGAAACTCGCTGACGACCTCGAAGCGGCCGTCGCGAACTGGGATGTCGAGCGCCATGGGTCCAACCGTACGTCGGGGGTATGACAACTTCTGCGAACCCCGTGCTGAGGGTGCACATTCCCGCTGTTGTCCGCCGTTGCGGCGCTCGCCTAGCCTGTTCGGGTAGGCCGCTCGCGGCGGCCGCCCGGTATCGCTGACGGATCACCACACGGTCCGTCCGATCGGCCCGTGGTTGATGCGCCCCGGCTCTTCCGGTGGCGCTCCCACGGTGGTCGCGCTGAGCGCAGACCGGCCGCCGCGAGCGCCCTTCTCTTTCTCAACGCGCCGGAAGATCAGCGCCCCGGAGACCTCAACGCGCCGGAAGAGCAGGCGCCCAGCCGGTCTCCTCCGCCCAGTCATCGGCCGCCCGCGCCTCCGCGTCGAACCAGGGCTCCTTCGCCTCGGCGTACGCGAAAAGGGGATGCTCGACCACCCACTGAGCCTTCGCCGACGCGTATTCCTCCCGTGCCGAAGGCACGGCCCGCAAGTGATCCCGCATGAGCAACGCAAATCGCCACCCCGGCGAACCGGTCACCCGGACGTGCAGGTTGACCGGCCGGCCCGGGTCGGCGTTGCCGTGCAGCCTCTTCGGCCAGGTCTCGCCGGGCATGCCGCGAGCGTTGTCGGCCCACTCCCCCGCGCGCCGCGGAAAGCCCGCCTCCGCCAGCCGGGAAGCGAGCGCGTCGGCCTCGTCGAGCGTGCGCACGGCCAGCATCAGATCGATGACGTCCTTGGCCGGCAGGCCCGGGACCGCGGTCGAGCCGATGTGCTCCACCTCGGCCTGCGCGCCGATCGCGTGCCGGATCCGGGCGATCAGCCGTGCCGCCTGCCCGGGCCAGCTCGGGTCGGGGTCGGCGATGCGCAGCTCGTGCCCGGCCGGCGCGCTCGTGCCGAGCCGCAGGTGCTCCTCGAACGGGACTAGCCGATCCCTGTACAGCAGATCGATCCGCTCGTGCAGCTGCTCCACCGTGCCGTTGTTCTTGATCACGACGTCGCAGACGGCCCGGCGCCGCGCGTCGTCGGCCTGCGCGCTGAAGCGCGCGAGGGCCTCCTCCCCGGACATGCCGCGGGTTGCCTGGAGACGTTGCAGGCGCAGGTCACGCCGCGTTTCCACGACCAGGACCAGATGGTACGTCGGCGGCAGGCCGGTCTCGGCCAGCAGGGGCACGTCGTTGACCACGATCGCGTCGGGCGGCGCGGACTGCGTCAGTTCGACGGTCCTCGCCCGTACGCGTGGATGAATGATCTTTTCAAGCCGGCGGCGGGCCGTCTCGTCGCCGAAGACCTTCGCACCCAGCGCCGGCCGGTCGAGCTCGCCGTCGGGCATGAGCACGCCCGCGCCGAACGTCTCGACGATCTCGGCGAGACCGGGCGTGCCGGCCGCCACGACCTCGCGGGCCAGCTTGTCCGCGTCGATGATCACCGCACCGCGATGGGCGAGGCGCTGCGCGGCCGCGCTCTTGCCCGCCCCGATCCCGCCCGTCAACCCGACCCTCAGCACGGACCAATTATCGCGGCACGGACCATACATGGCGAAAGGCCGCCCCGACCGAAGTCGGGACGGCCTTCATACAGCCGGGTGTTACCTCAGTTCTTGCCGCCGGCGAGCTTCTCGCGCAGAGCGGCGAGGGCCTCGTCGGTGGCCAGGGTGCCGGACGGCTCCTCGGCGGTGCGCGCCGGGGCCGGCGAGCTCGACGAGGTCGTCGACGAGGTGGCAGCGCCACCCGCAGCGGCGGCCGGGGCCGGGTTGAGCGCGGCCTCGGCGTCGGCCTCGCGGGACGCCTGCACCTGCTTGGTGTGGGCCTCCCAGCGCTCGCGGGCGTCGGCGTACTGCTTCTCCCACGTCTCGCGCTGCTTGTCGAAGCCCTCGAGCCACTCACCCGTCTCGGGGTCGAAGCCCTCCGGGTAGATGTAGTTGCCCTCGTTGTCGTACGTGGCGGCCATGCCGTACAGCGTCGGGTCGAAGTGCTCCTCGCCCTCGACGAAGTTCTCGTTGGCCTGCTTGAGCGACAGCGAGATCCGGCGACGCTCGAGGTCGATGTCGATGACCTTGACCAGGACGTCGGAGCCCACCTGGACGACCTGCTCGGGCAGCTCGACGTGCCGCTCGGCCAGCTCGGAGATGTGCACCAGGCCCTCGATGCCGTCGTCGACGCGGACGAACGCGCCGAACGGAACCAGCTTGGTGACCTTGCCCGGCACGATCTGGTTGATCGCGTGGGTCCGGGCGAACTGGCGCCACGGGTCTTCCTGGGTCGCCTTCAGCGACAGGGAGACGCGCTCGCGGTCCAGGTCGACGTCGAGAACCTCGACCTCGACCTCCTGGCCGACCTCGACAACCTCGGAGGGGTGGTCGATGTGCTTCCAGGAGAGCTCGGAGACGTGCACCAGACCGTCGACGCCGCCGAGGTCGACGAACGCGCCGAAGTTGACGATCGAGGACACGACGCCCTTGCGGACCTGGCCCTTCTGCAGCTTGTTGAGGAACTCGGTGCGAACCTCGGACTGCGTCTGCTCCAGCCAGGCACGGCGGGACAGCACCACGTTGTTGCGGTTCTTGTCCAGCTCGATGATCTTGGCCTCGAGCTCACGGCCCACGTACGGCTGCAGGTCACGGACGCGGCGCATCTCGACCAGGGAGGCCGGCAGGAAGCCGCGGAGACCGATGTCGAGGATAAGACCACCCTTGACGACCTCGATGACCGAGCCACGGACGACGCCGTCGTCTTCCTTGATCTTCTCGATCGTGCCCCAGGCGCGCTCGTACTGGGCGCGCTTCTTGGACAGGATCAGGCGGCCTTCCTTGTCCTCCTTGGTGAGAACAAGAGCCTCGATGTGGTCACCGACCGACACCACTTCCGCGGGGTCCACGTCATGCTTGATCGACAACTCTCGCGAGGGGATCACGCCCTCGGTCTTGTAGCCGATGTCGAGCAGGACCTCGTCCCGATCGACCTTGACGACGGTGCCTTCGACAATGTCGCCGTCGTTGAAGTACTTGATGGTCTCGTCGATGGCGGCGAGGAAAGCTTCCTCAGAGCCGAGATCGTCGACGGTGACCCGGTTGGCGCTCGAGGTGGCCTCGATGCTGCTCGTCATGTGGACAGTTGCTCCGAACGGATGGTTTTGTGGTGTCTCTCGCGCCCCACGGAACTGCCGGCGGGCACGACACAACCGAACGAGAAAGACCGGACCGGGAAAGATCAGATCCTTGCAGTCGATCATGCTGCGACCGACGACCACGGAACCTGCTCCCTGCCGAGGCACACGATCCGCGAGCGCATCGACTAGCTTACCGTGCGCATTACCACAGGTTGCAAGCCCTCCTGACGACGGCGGCACAATGTTCGGCCGAAACCCCGCAGCATGCCCGTAATGTGCCGAAATCGGGACGGTGGCGCGCCCTGACGTAACGTTGGCTCCGTGATCGATATTCCGAGTCCCGGGACGAGCGTCCCGGAGACCGAGACGTCGGTGGTCCGCCGGCCGGTGACCGACGACGAGAGCCGCCGCGCGAGCCGCTCCTGGTGGGATCTTGACGCCGACGACTACCAGGCAGAACACGGCACCTTCCTGGGTGACGTCGACTTCGTGTGGTGCCCCGAGGGGCTGCGCGAGGCGGACGCCCGCCTGCTGGGTGACGTGCGCGGCAAGCGGGTGCTGGAGCTGGGCGCGGGCGCGGCCTCCGGCGCGCGCTGGCTGGAGGGCCAGGGCGCGGAGGTGGTGGCCATGGACCTCTCGGCGGGCATGTTGCGCCAGGCGCGTTCGGGCGAGAAGCGCTCCGGCGTACGCGTGCCGCTCGTTCAAGCCGACGCGCTGGCGCTCCCGTTCGCGGAGAGCGTATTCGATGTCGTCTGCACCGCCTTCGGCGCGATACCTTTCGTGTCCGACTCCGGCGCCGCGATGCTCGAGGTGGCCCGCGTCCTGCGCCCCGGCGGCACCTGGGTGTTCTCGATCACTCATCCGATGCGCTGGGTCTTCTGGGACGAGCCCGACGAGAGCGGCCTGATCGCGCGGAACTCGTATTTCGACCGGCGCCCCTACGTCGAGGTCGACGAGCAGGGCAAGCCGACGTACGTGGAACAGCACCGCACCCTGGGCGACCGGGTCCGCGAGCTGGTCGCCGCCGGTTTCGTGCTCCGCGACCTGATCGAGCCCGAATGGCCGGCCGGCCACGAGCAGATCTGGGGCCAGTGGAGCCCGCTGCGGGGCCGCCTGTTCCCCGGCACCGCCATCTTCGTGGCGGATCTTCCGGCGCCCCCGCCCGCCAACGCGCCCCGCCACTGACCCGTTTCCCCTGGCCGCCCCGGGGTAGGACGCGAGCATGGGCAACGAGAGCTTTCGGAAGGGCGACAAGGTGACCTGGCGAAGCCACGGCACCGAGGTGCACGGCACGGTCCAGCAGAAGATCACCGAGCGGACCGAGGCGGCCGGCCGGGAGGTGGCGGCGTCCCCGGAGGAGCCGCAGTATCGCGTCACGAGCGACAAGACCGGCCGCGACGCGGTGCACAAGCCGGAGTCGCTCGGCCACGGCTGACGGGCTCGGCCACGGCCGACGGGCTCGGCCACGGCCGACGAGCTGGTGATCGATGACGGCCGCCCGCCAGCAGCGGGCGGCTCGTCGGGTCAGGCGCCGGTGATGAAGGTCCCGGCGTCGAGCAGGGCGGCCAGCACGGTCAGCCCGGCCGGGATCAGCCGGTAGTAGACCCACGTGCCGCGCCGGTCACTGTCGACCAGGCCGGCCTCGCGCAGCACCCGCAGGTGATGCGAGATCGTCGGCCCGGTCAGGTGGAAGGCGCCGGTCAGGTCGCAGACGCAGACCTCACCGGGGCCCGCCGAGGCGATCATCGAGAGCAGCCGCAGCCGCACCGGGTCGCCGAGCGCCTTGAACATGGGGGCGAATCTCGTCGCCTGCGCGGGGTCCATCGGACCACGCGCGATCGGCGCACCGTCGACCGCCGTGGCGGCGGCGCCCCCGGTCGATTTGCTCACGACACCTCCGCTCTCCGGTCCAGCAGCGCAGAATCTACATCTACAACCTGTAGGTCGTCACCGCACCTGGCCCAGGCGCAGCCTTCTCACAGCATCCCGCCATCTGCCTCACAGCGCAGGACGGGCTGGCCGTCAGTGGTCGGCGCCGTTCCAGTCGCGGCCGGAGCCGACCGAGACCTCGAGCGGCACGGACAGCGGGTGGGCGCCGCCCATCTCACGGCGGACCAGCTCCTCCAGCGCGTCGCGCTCGCCGGGGGCCACGTCGAAGACGAGCTCGTCGTGGACCTGCAGCAGCATGCGCGAGCGCAGGCCGGACGCCTTGAGGGCGGCGTCGACGCGGAGCATGGCGACCTTGATGATGTCGGCGGCCGAGCCCTGAATGGGCGCGTTGAGCGCCATCCGCTCGGCCATCTCGCGGCGCTGGCGGTTGTCGCTGGACAGGTCGGGCAGGTAGCGCCGGCGGCCCAGGATCGTGGCCGTGTAGCCGTCCTGCACGGCCCGGCGGACCACGGCCTGGAGGTACTCGCGGACGCCGCCGAAGCGTCCGAAGTACTCCTCCATCAGCCCCTTGGCCTCGTCGGTCGGGATGTTCAGCTGGTTGGACAGGCCGAACGCGGACAGGCCGTAGGCAAGCCCGTAGTTCATCGCCTTGATCTTGCGGCGCTGGTCGGGGATCACCTCTTCGACCGGGACGTGGAAGACCGACGACGCGGTCGCCGCGTGGAAGTCGAACGACGAGTTGAACGCCGCGACCAGCGCCTCGTCGCCGGACAGGTGCGCCATGATGCGCATCTCGATCTGGCTGTAGTCGGCGGTCATCAGCTGGTCGAAGCCCTCGCCCACGACGAAGGCGCGGCGGATGCGGCGGCCCTCCTCGGTGCGGATCGGGATGTTCTGCAGGTTGGGGTCGGTCGAGGACAGCCGGCCGGTGGCGGCCACGGTCTGGTTGAACGTGGTGTGGATGCGCCCGTCGTCGGAGACCGACTTGAGCAGACCGTCGACCGTGGACTTGAGCTTGGCGACGTCGCGGTGGCGCAGCAGGTGGGCCAGCAGCGGGTCGCCGGTCTGCGCGAACAGGCTCTGCAGGGCGTCGGCGTCGGTCGTGTACCCGCTCTTGATGCGCTTGGTCTTGGGCAGGCCCCGCTCGTTGAACAGGATCTCCTGCAGCTGCTTGGGCGAGCCGAGGTTGAACTCGCGC
Organism: Actinoplanes sp. CA-142083; assembly: GCF_050942195.1. NCBI lineage: Bacteria > Bacillati > Actinomycetota > Actinomycetes > Micromonosporales > Micromonosporaceae > Actinoplanes > Actinoplanes sp. CA-142083. The sequence goes on along the minus strand of NZ_CP192076.1, from coordinate 2,169,812 downwards.
CCGACGACCTCGTGCGCGGCCTGCTGGGCGGCCTTGACCTCGGCGGCGAAGTGCGCCTCGAGCTCGGAGAGGTAGTGGGTGTCGGCGGCGATGCCCAGGTGCTCCATCTCGGCCAGCACCCGCGACAGCGGCTGCTCGACCTCGGTGAGCAGGGTCTGGGAGGCGCCGTCGTCGCGGGACAGCTCCTCGGTGAGCACGTCGGCCAGGTCGAGCGTGGCGCGGGCGCGCAGCATCAGGTTTTCTTCCGCGGCGCCCTGGTCGCCGAGCCCGTCGAGGGTGAGCTGCCCGTTGTCGGGCTCCTCGACGCGCAGCTCGCGCTTGAGGTAGCGCAGGGCCAGGTCGACCAGGTCGTAGGCGCGCTGGTCGGGTTTCGCCAGGTACGCCGCCAGGGCGGTGTCGACCCGCACGCCCTCCAGGCGCCAGCCGTGGGCCAGCATGGCCAGCGAGGCGGGTTTGGCGTCGTGCACGACCTTCGGCCGGTCGGGGTCCGCCAGCCAGAGCGCCACGGCCTGCTCGTCGGCCTCGTCGAGCGCGGCCGGGTCGAACCACGCGGCCGGCCCGTCACCGGTGGCGACCGCCAGCCCGGTGAGGTCGCCGGCGCCCCGGCCGAACCGCCCGGTGACCGCCACACCGACCGGCGATCCCAGAGCGTGCTTGCCGAGCCACCCCGCGACGGATCCGGCGCCCAGCACCACGCCCGACAGGTCGAAGCCGGACTCGGCCTCGGGCTCGACGGCGTCGAGGTACGAATACAGCCTCTCGCGCAGGACACGGAACTCGAGCGCGTCGAAGACCTGGTGCACGGCCTCGCGGTCCCACCCGTGCCATTTCACATCGGCCGGAGTCAGCGGCAGCTCGAGCTCGCGCTTGAGCGCGTTGACCTCGTAGTTGCGCATCACCCCGGCGAGGTTGGCGCGCAGGCTGTCGCCGGCCTTGCCCTTGATCTTGTCGACGTTGGCGATGATGCCGTCGAGGCCGCCGTACTCATTGATCCACTTGGCGGCGGTCTTGTCGCCGACGCCGGGCACGCCCGGCAGGTTGTCGCTGGCCTCGCCGACGAGGGCGGCCTTCTCCCGGTACCGCGAGGGGGGCACGAAGTATTTCGCCTCGATCGCCTCGGGGGTCATGCGCCACACCTCGGAGACGCCGCGCACCGGGTAGAGGATCGTGGTGTGCTCGTCGGACAGCTGGAACGCGTCACGGTCGCCGGTCGAGATGATCACCTCCATCCCGGCCTCGCGGCCCTGCCGGGAGAGGGTGGCGATCACGTCGTCGGCCTCGAAGCCCGGCTTTTCCACCACCGGGATGCGCAGGGCCTCGAGGACCTCCTTGATCAGGCTGACCTGACCCAGGAACGGCTTGGGCGTCTCGGAGCGGCCGGCCTTGTACTCCGGGTAGATCTCCGTGCGGAAGGAGACGCGGGAGACGTCGAACGCGACCACGATGTGCGTCGGCTTCTCGTCGCGCAACATGTTGATCAGCATCGAGGTGAAGCCGAACACCGCGTTGGTCGCCTGGCCGGTCGCGGTGCTGAAGTTCTCCACGGGCAGCGCGAAATAAGCGCGGTAGGCCAGCGAGTGACCGTCGAGCAACAGCAAACGGGGGGTCAGGGCGTCTTCGCTCACGTCGGGAACTCTAGACCCGGCGTACGACATAAACCGTGACCGCCCCGGTCGCCTTTACAGCACTTTGCTCAGGAATGCCTTGGTTCGCTCGTGGCGCGGGTTCGCGATGATCTCCGAGGGCGCACCCTGCTCGACCACGACCCCGCCGTCCATGAACACGACGTTGTCGCCGACCTCGCGGGCGAAGCCGATCTCGTGGGTGACCACGACCATGGTCATGCCGTCGCGGGCCAGGTCCTTCATGACGTCCAGGACCTCGCCGACGAGCTCGGGGTCGAGCGCGCTGGTCGGCTCGTCGAACAGCATCAGCTTGGGCCGCATCGCCAGGGCCCGGGCGATCGCGACGCGCTGCTGCTGGCCGCCGGACAGCTGGCCGGGGTAGCTGTCGGTCTTGCTGCCGAGCCCGACCCGATCGAGCAGGCCGGCCGCGCGATCGCGTACGGCGGCCTTGTCCTCTCTTTTCACCCGGCACGGAGCCTCCATCACGTTCTGGAGGACGGTCATGTGCGGAAAGAGATTGAAGCGCTGGAACACCATGCCGATCGACTGGCGCTGCCGGGCGACATCGCTGTTCTTCATCTCGTGCAGCTTGCCGCCACGCTCGTGGTAGCCGACCAGGTCGCCGTCCACGAAGATCTTGCCGGCGTTGATCTTCTCGAGGTGGTTGACGCAGCGCAGGAACGTCGACTTGCCGGAGCCGGACGGGCCCAGCACGCAGCACACCTCGCCCGACTTGACCACCAGGTCGATGCCTTTGAGCACCTCGAGCGAGCCGAACGATTTGTGGACGTTGTCGGCTCTGACCATTTCGGAAGTCATGGAGCTCCTCCCTCCGGCGCCACCCGGCCGCCCTGTTCCGCCCCGATGTTCCGGAGCCGCTGACGGGCCCGGCTGGTCGAACCGTATCCCCTTCCGAAGTGCCGCTCCACGAAGAACTGGGCGATCATCAGGACGGTACAGATGATCAGGTACCAGATCACCGCCGCGACCAGGACCGGCAGCACCACGAAGGTGCGCGCCTTGATCGCGTTGAGCTGGAAGAACAGCTCGAAGGTGACCGGCACGAAGGCGACCAGCGAGGTGTCCTTGACCATCGCGATGACCTCGTTGCCGGTCGGCGGCACGATCACCCGCATGGCCTGCGGCAGCACGACCCGGCGCAGCACCTGCCCGCGGGACAGGCCCAGCGCGGTCGCCGCCTCGGCCTGACCGGGGTCGATCGACTGGATGCCGGCCCGGACGATCTCGGCCATGTACGCGGCCTCGGACAGCCCCAGCGCGAGCATGCCGGCCACGAAGCCGGCCAGCAGGTCGCTGGCCTTGATGCTGTAGAACTGCGCGTTCAGGTCGTCGATGCCGAACAGCTTGCCGATCTGCTGATCGAACGGCAGGCCGAAGCCGACGCGCTCCCACAGGATGTTCAGGTTGCCGAACAGCACGCAGAGCACGAGCCGCGGCACCGCCCGGAAGAACCACGTGTAGACGAACGCGACCGCGCTGAGGATGCGGTTGTCCGACAGCCGCATGATCGCGACGATCACGCCGAGCACGACGCCGATCACCATCGACGTGACGGTCAGCAGCAGCGTGCCGCGCAGTCCCTCGAGCACCGGCTCGGTGAACATGACGCCGCGCTTGCCGGGCTCGTACGAGACGAAGATGAACTTCCAGCGGAACTGGTCGTTGGTGACCAGCAGGTGCACGAACATCGCGGTGAGCACGCCGATGACGGCGATCATCACCCACCGCCCGGGGTGCCGGACGGGCACGGCCTTGATCGGTTCAGGCCGTGCCCGGTCGGTTGTCGTCTGGTCGGTCATCGACGGATCAGACGGTCGGGTTCACCGCGGGGTCGGTGATGCCGCCCGCGTCGACGCCCCACTTCGCCAGGATCGTCTTGTAGGTGCCGTCGGTGATCAGGGCCTTCAGCGCGCCCTGGATCGCGGCGCCCATCGTGTCGGCCTGGTCCTTGGGCAGGACGTAGCCGTAGGGCGCCGAGTCGTAGATCTCGCCGACCAGGGCCAGCTGCCCGTTGGTCTGCTTGACCGCGTACGCGCACACCGGCGAGTCGGCCAGCATCGCGTCGTCCTTGCCGGTCACCACGGCGTTCGTGGCGTCCGACTGCGCCTGGTACTGGTCGATCGTGATCTTCGCCTTGCCGGCGTCGGTGCACTTCTTCGACCGGGCGGTGATGTCGTCGACCTGGACGGTCGCGGTCTGCACCGCGATCTTCTTGCCGCAGGCGTCGTCGGCGTTGATGGTCGCGCCGGTCTTGGCCGCCCACTGGGTGCCCGCCTGGAAGTAGGAGACCATGGTGGCCTCCTTGAGACGGTCGGCGTTGATCGTGAACGACGAGACGCCCACGTTGTACTTCTTGGTGCCGACGCCCGGGATGATGCTGTCGAACGACGCCGACTGCCACTCCGTGGTCAGACCCAGCTTCTGGCCCACCGCGTTGAACAGGTCCACGTCGAAGCCGATGACGGTCTTGCCGTCGGCGTCCAGGAACTCGCTGGGCGCGTAGGTCGAGTCCGTCCCGATGATCAGCTTGCCGGCCGACTTGATGTCGGCCGGGACCTTGTCGGCCAGGCTGGTGTCGGCCGAGGCGCTCGACGCCGGAGCGGCGCCCGAGTCGTCACCGGACTCCGAACCACAGGCGGCCATCGAGGTCGTCAGCGCCACCGCGACGGCCAGCCCGAGGATCGCTCGACGGCCAGGGGAGGTGCGGAACATTAAGGTCTCCCTAGAAAAAACGGTGCCAAATTCGGTTTTAGGCGACGCCGAGATAGGCGTCCTTGACCGCCGGATCGTGCAGCAGCTCGGTGCCCGTGCCGTCCTTCACGATCCGTCCGGTCTCCAGAACGTACGCCCGATGTGCGCGGGACAGGGCCTGCTGGGCGTTCTGCTCCACGAGCAACACCGTCGTACCCTGCTGGTTGATCTCCACGATGATGTCGAAGATCTGCTGGATCAGCATCGGCGCCAGGCCCATCGACGGCTCGTCGAGCAGGATCAGCTTCGGCCGGCTCATCAGCGCCCGGCCCACCGCCAGCATCTGCTGCTCGCCGCCCGACAGGGTGCCGCCGGACTGCTTCTCCCGCTCCTTCATCCGCGGGAACAGGCCGAACACCCGGTCGAGATCCTCGTCGATCTCCGCCCGGTTGCGCCTGGTGTACGCGCCCATCTCCAGGTTTTCCCGCACGGTCATGCCGGGGAAGATGCCCCGGCCCTCCGGCGACTGCGAGACGCCGCGGATCACCCGCAGGTCGGCGCGCAGCTTGGTGATGTCCTGACCGTCGAAGCGGATCGTGCCCTGCGAGAGCGGGCGCAGGCCCGAGATGGCCCGCATGGTCGTCGACTTGCCGGCGCCGTTGGCGCCGATCAGCGCGACGATCTCACCCTCGCCGACGTTCAGGCTGATCCCGTGCAGGGCCTGGATCCGGCCGTACGACAGCGAGACGTTGTCCAGCTCAAGCAGCATCGGTGGGCACCCCCAGGTACGCGGCGATGACCGCCGGATTGTCCCGCACCTCGGCGGGCGTCCCCTCGGCGATCTTCTTGCCGAACTCCAGCACCACGATCCGGTCGGTGACGCCCATGACCAGGCGCATGTCGTGCTCGATCAGCAGCACCGTAACCCCCGTGTCGCGGATCCGGCGGATCAGGTCGAGCAGCTCGGCCTTCTCGGCCGGGTTGAAGCCGGCCGCCGGCTCGTCGAGGCACAGCAGCGTCGGGTTCGTGGCGAGGGCCCGCGCGATCTCCAGCCGGCGCTGCTCGCCGTACGAGAGGTTGCGGCTCACGTCCCCGGCCCGCCGCCGGATGCCCACGAACTCGAGCAGCTCCAGCGACCGCTGGCGCCCCGAACGCTCCTCCTGCCAGTGCCGCGGCAGCCGGAACAGCGCGCTGATCACGCTCGTCTTGTGGTGCGCGTCCGCGCCCACCATGACGTTCTCCAGCGCCGTCATCTCCGGGAACAGCCGGACGTTCTGGAACGTCCGCGCGATGCCGCCCCGGGTGATCTCGTGCTTCTTCTTGCCGACGATCGACTCGCCCTGGAAGCGGATCCCTCCGCTCGTGGGCCGGTAGACCCCGGTCATCGCGTTGAAGCAGGTGGTCTTGCCGGCGCCGTTCGGGCCGATCAGGCCGAAGATCTCACCCTTGCGCAGCGAGAAGCTGACGTCGTTGAGCGCGACCACACCGCCGAAGCGCAAGGTCACGTGGTCGACTTCAAGAAGGGCATCGGGATCCCGTACGCCTTCGTAAGCGTCCCCGGTGCCACCGGTGGGCGCCGGCTCGTCGACCGGACGCGTGCTCTCGCGGTCGAGCTCCTCGGGAGTCTCCATATGCGGCTCGCTCACTGGGGAGCCACCTCCTTCTCCCGGTCCTTGAGCTCCATCGCCCGGCGCCGGCTCGGAATCAGGCCCTGCGGCCGCAGGATCATGATGATGATGATCACCACGCCGAACATGGCGAACCGGTACTCGTACAGGTCGGTGCCGCCCACCGAGATGCCGCGCAGCCGGTCCGGGATGTAGGAGATCAGCGCGCCGCCCAGGATCGCGCCGGCCATGTTGCCGGAACCACCCATGACCACGCCGGCCAGCACCAGGATCGAGAACTGCAGGATGAACGTCGACGAGTTGATGAAGCCCTGCTCGCCGGCGAACAGCACGCCGCCGAGGCCGCCGATGAACGCGCCGATCGAGAACGCCCACAGCTTGAACTTGGTGGTCCGCACGCCCATGATCTCGGCGGCTTCCTCGTCCTCGCGGATCGCCAGCCACGACCGGCCGACGCGCGAACGGTCGAGGTTACGCACCCCGAAGATCACCGCGATGATCACGACGAGACCCAGCCAGAAGTACGGGATCGCGTCGGTCACCCCGAAGATCGGCTCGCCGTTCCAGGTGCCCGGCGGGTGCGGCAGGCTGGTGAAGCCCCGGTCGCCGCGGAACGTCTGCGTGTTCGTCGCGACGATGCGGATGATCTCGGCGAAGCCCAGCGTGACGATCGCCAGATAGTCGCCGCGCAATCGCAGCGTCGGCCAGCCCAGGATCAGGCCCGCCAGCATCGTCGCCGCCAGCGCCACCGGCACCGCGGCCAGCCAGGCCCAGCCGGTGTGCGAGTACAGCACGCTGTCCTTGGAGGTCAGCAGGGCCGTCCCGTACGCGCCGACCGCGAAGAAGCCGACGTAACCGAGGTCGAGCAGGCCCGCGTAGCCGACCACCACGTTCAGGCCCAGCGCCAGCAGCACGTAGTAGGACATGTTGAACAGCGCCGACGGCCAGTCGATGCCCGCCGTGATGATCTGCGGGCCGATCACGGGAATGTCCCCGACGTAGGGCAGCAGGAACGCCAGCACCGCGGCCGCCAGCGCGACGACCGCGCGTACCCAACCGGGTTGCCGGCCGAACCAGCCCCGCACCCCGCCGTTGCCCCGGAAGCTCTGCTTGGGCTTCTCGGTAGCCACCGCTGTGTCACTCATGCGCGTGCCCTTCCGAGAGACTCGCCCAGCAGACCGGACGGGCGGAACATCAGGATCAGGACCAGGAGTACGAACGCCGCGGCGTGCAGCCAGTTCGAGCCGAAGATGCCCGCCGCCCAGCTCTGCAGCACACCCAGCAGCAGGCCGCCCAGCAGGGCGCCCCGCAGGTTGCCGATGCCGCCCAGCACCGCCGCCGTGAACGCGTCGATGCCCAGCAGGAAGCCCGCGTCGTACTTCGTGACGCCGATCTTCAGGTCGTACATCACCGCCGCGACGCCCGCCATCAGGCCGCCCAGCAGGAAGACCAGCGAGATCACCCGCGACTTGTTCACGCCCATCAGGGCCGCGCTGTCCGGGTTCTGCGCCACCGCGCGGATGCCCCGGCCCAAACGTGAGCCGTTGATGAAACGATCCAGGATGTACATCATCACGAGCGCCAGCGCAATGATCAGGATCTGCAGGTTCGTGATGTGCGTGTTCCCGATCGTGATCACCGTCCTGGCCTCGATGATCGGTGGAACACCCCTCTGATTACGGTGCGTCGCCACACCGATGAACTCCGAGATCGCCAGCGACGCGCCGATCGCGGTGATCAGGAAGGCGAGCGGCGGAGCGTTGCGGCGGCGCAGCGGCCGGTAGGCCACCAGCTCCACACCCAGCGCCACGACGCCCGAGACCACGATGGCCGCGACCAGGCCCAAGGCCATGTAACCCAGCATCGCGCCGAAATCCGGCGCGGCCGAGTTCTGGTCGAGACCGAACCAACCCCAGAGGATCAGGCAGGCGTACGTGCCGACCACGAAAACCTCGGAGTGTGCAAAGTTGATCAAGCGCAGCACACCGTAGACCAGGGTGTACCCCAGCGCGAACAGCGCGATGATCGCGCCCTGCGCCAAACCTGCCACGGTGAGCGGCCCGAAATTGTCGATCAGACCGGAGAAGTTCACAGAGGGGCTCCAAAACGACGAGGTCGGTGCGGCCGGAGATCATCCGGCCACACCGGCCCTACGAAGAGTTAAAACGCGATCAGGAGGTCTTGATCTCCTGGTCCTTCACCGCGTCGCCGCTCTGGTCGAACTTGAACGCCCACACCTTGATCAGTGACGGGTCGAGCTCGCCCTTGTCGGTGAACTTGTACGTGTTCGCGATGCCCTTGTAGTTCACCGTCGACAGGTACGTGTTCAGCTTCTCCGTGGTCGTGTTACCCGCGTCGATGCCCTGCAGGAAGATGTTCGCCGCGTCGAACGCCACGTCCGAGTACGTACCGGCCGCCACGTTCCACTTCGCCTTGTAGTCGTTGACGAAGGTGCCGCCCGCCGCCTCCGGAGGCGAACAGGGGCAGGTCACGACGGTGCCGATCGCGGCCGCCGTGCCGGACGCCTTCGACAGGCCCGGGTCCTTCATGCCGTCGCCGCCGAGCAGCGTGCCCTTCCAGCCCGCCGCGGTCAGCTGCTTGCGGATGATGCCCGCGTTCGTGTAGTAGCCGCCGTAGAACAGCGCGGTCGCGCCGCTCGACTGCACCTTCTGCACCAGCGCCGAGAAGTCGGTCTGCTTGCCGTCGCCCTCGGTCTTGTCCGTCTGGACGACCAGCGCGCCGAGCTTCGACTTCACCACGTCGGCCAGGCCGGCGCCGTACGCCGACTGGTCGTCCGCGACGAAGACCTTCTGCGCCTTCATCACGTCCTTGATGTACGTGGCGGCCGCCGGGCCCTGCGCGTCGTCGTTCGCCACCGCGCGGTGGAAGACCTTCCAGCCGCTGGCCGACAGCGACGTACGGGTCGCCGACGGCGTGATGATCGGGATACCGGCCGAATCGAAGATCGGGTTGGCGGCCTCGGACTCGCCGGAGAACGGCGGGCCCACGACGCCCAGGATCTTCTTGTCCGCCACCAGGCTCCGGGCGACACCCGGAGCGACCTCGGCAGCACCCTGCGAGTCGAACTTCGCGACCGTGATGCAGTCGGAGCCCTTCTGCTTGTTGTACTGCTCGACAGCCAGCTCGAAGCCCTGCTCGATGTTCACACCGAGGTTGGCGGCCGAGCCGGTGAGAGCGCCGAAGAATGCGAGCTTGTAGCCGCAGTTCGAGCCGCCCGCCGTGTCACTGCCGCCCGAATCCTTATTACAGGCAGCGGCACCGGCGATGAGCCCGATGATGGCCACCCCGCCGATGGCTCGTGCGAGAACCTGCCTCAAGGTTGGAACCCTCCTCCATACCGAACCCACCGAGCCACCGCGCGCCGATTGGCACTTGCGTGCACACACGACGTCACCGCGCCCGTCATGGGGCGGGACGCTATCCCAGGTTCCGGGCCTGCCAAAAGACTTCGATCGGGCTTTCACCGAACCGTTACGTCTGCTCATTCGCAGGCAGGAGGAGGTGTTACATCAACCGCGTTACGTCAAGATCAACTGGTAGCCTGCGGCGCGCCCCCGGCTTCCTGACTCTCCGCCAGAATCCGGTCCGCCACCTCACGCATCGTCATCCGGTGGTCCATCGCCGTCCGCTGAATCCACTTGAACGCCTGCGGCTCGGTCATCTGGTACTTCGTCATCAGCTCGCCCTTGGCCCGCTCCACCGACTTACGCGTCTCCAGACGCTCCGTCAGGCCCGCCACCTCGGACTCCAGAACCGCGATCTCCGAGTACCGCGACAGCGCGATCTCGATCGCCGGCACCAGGTCGGACTTCTGGAACGGCTTCACCAGGTACGCCATCGCGCCGGCGGCCCGCGCCCGCTCCACGAGATCGCGCTGGCTGAACGCGGTCAGAATGACGACCGGCGCGATCCGGCCGCCCGCGATCCGCTCCGCGGCCGCCAGCCCATCCATGATCGGCATCTTGATGTCGAGGATGACCAGGTCCGGGCGAAGATCCTCGGCCAGGCGCACGGCGGTCTCGCCGTCACCGGCCTCCCCGACCACGTCGTAGCCCTCCTCGACCAGCATCTCCGCCAGGTCCAGCCGGATGAGGGCCTCGTCCTCCGCGATCAGCACCCGCTTGCGATCGGCCCCAGCCTGCGTGTCGGCCACGGAACCCCTACCCCCAACACTCCCGAAGTCGCGACACCCCGGTATGTGGGTACCGCCGCCCTAAGCGTAGTGGGTAGGCTGTCGGAAGCTCATCCTGGCGTGGCCAACCCGCGCGCGATGGGCTTGCTGGCCCCTGTATTCCAACCGGCAGAGAAGATGGTCTCAAACACCATACAGTGTGGGTTCGAATCCCACCGGGGGCACAAAAATTGTCATACGCACGCGAGATGATTTTCGCGTGCATCCGCGTCACTTGCGTCTCGCAGCCCTCAGAATGCATGCCGAGGGTGTGCCATTCACCGAGATCCACCGCCGGCTCGGATTGTCGCGGAACACGGTGGCCCGCTGGCTCTACAACCGGCGCGCCGCGCACGTAAAGATCGACAACAGATGCCCGCGCTGCGACCGGCCACCTCGCACCGTCGACGACCCGCGGGCGTATGCCTACCTCCTCGGCCAGTACCTCGGCGACGGCCATCTGCTCACCACTCAACGCGTTCCATTGCTGACGGTCACCTGCGACATGCGGTACCCGGGACTGATCCACGAGGTGTCGCACGCGATCGAGACCTGCGGCGCCCGCACGGCCGGTTATCAGGAGCGCGTCGGCTGCATCAGCGTTCGCGCACATTGGAACCATTGGCCGTGCCTTTTCCCGCAGCACGGCCCGGGTGCGAAACATCTCCGAAAGATCGTATTGGCGGATTGGCAGCAGGAAGTGGTGGCCGCCGAGCCGGGAAGATTTCTGCGCGGTCTCTTTCACTCCGACGGCAGCCGGTTCGCCAATCGTGTCGTGCGCAACGGCAAGTCATACACCTATCCGCGTTACACGTTCGTCAACGAATCCACGGATATCATGCTCCTGTGCCGGCGCTCGCTCGACGTATTGGAAATCAGCTGGCGGATGTGCCGGCCCAACATGTTGTCGGTGGCGCGGCGCGAGGCGGTTGACCGGCTCGACGAGTTCGTCGGGCCGAAATGGTGAGCCGATGGCCGATCTTGCCCGATCCCACATCGGCCGGGGAGGTGAACGGGCGCGTTCCCGTCTCTCTCCGTGATGTTGACCTTGCGGCGTGGCAGGGCGGGTGATCGCCGTGCGCTGACCGACCGTGCTCGGCTCAGCGGGGCGGCGGCGCCGGTGTCGGCGGGACCGTTTCCGGTGCGGCGTTCGGCTGGTCCGCGGGTGTCGGGTTCGAGGGTGGCCCGGTGACCGTCGGCGAGGCGTCCGTCGGGGGCGTATCGGTGGGCGTGGTCGCTGTCGGTGGGGTGCCCGCCGGCGTGGCGGTTCCGGGGCCGGCGGGGGCCGGTGTCCGGGCGGTCGCGGGCGGCCCGGCCGACGGTGGCCGGGCGGGGCCGGACGGCGGGGCCGTGCGGGCCGAGGGAGAGGCGGACGCCGAGCGGCGCAGTTCCGCGCAGTACCGGTCGACCGCTTCCTCTCCCCCGGCCGCGGCCACCAACCGGCGCCGGTCCTCTCCGCTCAACCGGCTGCGAGGCGGGCTGGCGCTGCCGTGCGCCCCGCCGGGCCAAGCGTCGCACCAGGCCAGGGCCGTGATGGTGGGGGTGGTGCTGGGGACGGGCCTCGGGGGGCCTGTTCTCGGCGCCGGTACGCCCAGCGCCGAGAACAGGCGGTGTGCGTGCTGCTGGGCTCCCTGGGGGAGGTTGCCGGTGCGGGCCGCGACGGCGGTTCCGGTCAGGGACAGGAGAGCCAGGCCGGCCGTGATGGTCACGACTGCGGTCCGTGTCCTTGCCGGGGTTCGGCGTGCGGCTCGGGCAGCACTTCTGCGGTGCGCGGTGAACGCGGCGACCGCGGCCTTTTCGCCTCGGAGCTCGTCGGCCGTTGCCCGGGCGCATGCGGCGTCGAGGAGCTCTTTCAGTGGGGCGTGGGAATGACCGGGGTGGTCGCCGGCGACCAGTTGCTCGGCTTCGGCGTGGCCGATGCGGTGGGTTCTCCGGTTGCGCATCGCATGGAGAAGAGCGCGCGGGGTGCGCATTTTGTTACACCTCCCCGGCCGGTGCTCGTGCGGTTCGGGCGTTTACCTGAGGGTGTGTGGCGAGGCGCCGGAGTCCGCGCATGGTGGCTACGCGGATGGCGCCGGGGCGTTTGCCGAGGATCTGGGCGGTGGTGGCGACGTCGAGGCCGGCGACGATGCGGAGCATGACGGCTTCGGCCTGGTCGGCGGGGAGGCTGGCGATGAGGCCGAGCGCCCACTCGGTGCTCACCTCTTCGAGAGCGACTGTCGCGGCGTCCGGGGCGACCCCGTCGACCGCGATGGCCGGCCGGACCGAGGGCCGGCGGCGGCGGAGGTCGAGGGCGCGGTGGCGGGCGATGCGGAAGAGCCAGCCGCGGAAGGCGCCGAGGTCGCCGTGGAAGCGGTCGAGGTCGCGGATGACGTGCAGCCAGGTTTCGCTGGCGGCGTCCTCGGCCTGGTCGCCGATGACGACGCGCAGGTAGCGCAGCACGGCGGGTTGCAGGCCGCGCCAGAGTTGGGCGAAGCCGTGCGCGTCGCCGTCCTGGGCGGCCTGGAGGGCGTCTTGGAGTTCGTGTTCGGCGGGGGTGGGGCGTCGCACGGGCGGGCTCCGGGGGTGGGCGGTTGTGCGTGCCTTACCCCGTCGGCGGGCGCGTCGAACACCAGCTGGCGCACCGCTGTGAATCTGGGCGAACCGCCGGTCGCCTCCGGGCGCGGATGTTGTCATGGCAGGGACACCTTCGCCTGGAGGCCTCATGTTGTGGTCCGGTTCCTCCCCCATGACGGTCGTGCGTGACAGCATGTGGGCTTTTCTGCTGTTCGCCGGGGTCGCGTGGCTGGCGATCGGGTGGAGTGTCCTGCGGCTGGAGCCGGTGGACGTCGCGGCGGTGGCGGGGCCGGTGGTGTTGTTCGGGGCGTTGTGCGAGGCGGTCCGGGCGTTGGCGGGTACGCGGACGTGGTGGCTGAACGCGGGGATGTCGTTGTTGTTCGCGGCGACGGCGGCGGTGCTGTTGCTGGATCAGGACGCGACCTATGCGACGCCGGTGTCGCTGGTGGGCTGGTTTCTGCTGGTGCGGGGCGCGCTTGATGTCGCGGTTTCGACGATGAACCGGGGCACGGATCGGACCTGGGGGCTGGTGCTGGCTCTCGGCGGGGTTCAGGTGGGGCTGGGTTTCTACGCGGCGGGTCCGGCGGCTCGGACGGCCGACCCGGTGATCCTGGTGCTGGGCGGGTTGGCGGTGCTGCGCGGGATCGCGGATCTGCTGACAGCTCTGCGGTTGCGGGAGGTTTCCGGCGTACGGCATGAGGTTTTGCATCTGACGCCGGAGCGCGAGGAGGGTGTCGCCGGTTATTCCGCGGGCCTGACGGATTTCGAGGGGACGCCGAAAGCGAAGCACCGGGCCGAGAAGGGCCCGAAGAACTTCCATGACGAGGTTCTGCGAACGACGAAGGACCTGGATTCGATGATCGCGCAGGCCGGGGTCACCGGCATGCCGGCGCATCGGATTCCCGAAGACCTGCCGGCCGTGCCGGACACGCCCGAGGGCGCCGAGGAGGCCGCGGTCGGCGACGAGAAGCATCACTGAGGAATGTGTCCCCGGCCCCGCCGGGCGGGATCCGTGTAACGGTCAGTCGCCGGACCGGGATCCCGCCCGGCGGGACCTTTCAGGCGCGGGAGCCGACGCGGCGCAGCAGCCCTTCCTGGACGGCGCTGGCGATGTGCCGCCCGTCCTCGGTGAACATGCGCCCGGTGGCGAGTCCGCGGCTGCCGCTGGCGGACGGGCTGGTGCAGTCGTAGAGGAACCATTCGTCGGCGCGGAACGGCCGGTGCAGCCAGAGCGCGTGGTCGAGGCTGGCGCCGATCACGCCGCCGGGCCCCCACACCTCGCCGTGGGCCGAGAGCACGGCGTCGAGCAGCGACAGATCCGACGCGTAAGTCAGAGCACAGGCGTGAATAAGCGGATCATCGGGCAGATCCCCATTTATCCGCATCCACACCCGCTGCTGCTCGCTGGCCTCCCGGTCGCCGGGCGGCACCCAGCCGGGCACCCCGACATATCGCACGTCGACCGCCTGGGGCGCGGCGGCGAAGGCGCCGGCTCGCGACGGGTACCGCGACACCCAGTCGGCCATCGTCGGGGTCTCGGCCGGTCCCGGCACGTCAACCGGAGCCGGCAGGTAGTGGTCGAGGCCTTCCTCCCGCACCTGGAAGGAGGCCGACATGAAGAAGATCGTCCGCCCGTGCTGCTGGGCGACCGACCGGCGCACCGAGAACGACCGCCCGTCGCGGATGGTCTCCACGGTGAACTGGATCGGCTCGGTCGGGTCGCCCGGCCGTACGAAATAGCCGTGCAGGGAATGCACGAAGCGGGACGGATCGACGGTCCGTCCCGCCGCGACGAGCGCCTGCCCCGCGACCTGCCCGCCGAACACCCGCTGGGCGCCGGTCTGGGGGCTCGAACCCACGAACGTGGCCGCGTCGACCTGCTTGAGATCGAGGATCTCGAGGAGCTGGTCGACCGCGGCCTGTCCGCTCAGCATCGTCACACCGTCGACGGGTCGACGAGCGAGCCCAGCTGGTGCACCCGCAGGGTGTTGGTGGAGCCCGGCGCGTTCGGCGGGGAGCCGGCCACGACGACCACGAAGTCGCCCGGCTTGGCCAGCCCGAGGCCGAGCATCTTGGCGTCCACCTGGCGGAACATGTCGTCGGTGTGCTGGACGAAGTCGGTCAGGAACGTCTCGACGCCCCAGCTGAGCGCCAGCTGGTCGCGGACCTCGGGGACCGGGGTGAACGCGTACAGCGGGAGCTCGCAGTGCAGCCGGGAGAGGCGGCGGACGGTGTCGCCGGTCTGCGAGAACGCGACGAGCGCCTTGGCGCCGATGTTGCGCGCGATCTGCGAGGCGGCCACGGTGAGCGCGCCGCCGTGGGTGCGCGGGTCGTGCTGCAGGCGCGGCACCGGGATCGAGCCGGCCTCGGTGGTCGACACGATCTTGGCCATCGTGCTGACGGTGAGCACCGGATACTTACCGACGCTCGTCTCGCCGGAGAGCATGACCGCGTCGGTGCCGTCGAGCACCGCGTTGGCGACGTCGGAGGCCTCGGCGCGGGTCGGCCGCGAATTTTCGATCATCGAGTCGAGCATCTGGGTGGCGACGATGACGGGCTTCGCGTTCTCCCGGCAGAGCTGCACGGCGCGCTTCTGCACCAGCGGCACCTGGTCGAGGGGGAGCTCGACGCCGAGGTCACCGCGGGCGACCATGACGCCGTCGAAGGCGAGCACGATCTGCTCCAGGTGGTCGACCGCTTCCGGTTTTTCGACCTTCGCGATGACCGGGACCGTGCGGCCCTCTTCGGCCATGATGGCGTGCACCAGCTTGATGTCGTCGGGCGAGCGCACGAACGACAGCGCGACCAGGTCGACGCCCAGCGACAGGGCGAAGCGCAGGTCCTCCTCGTCCTTGTCGCTCATCGCGGGGACGCTGACGGCCACGTTGGGCAGGGAGACGCCCTTGTTGTTGCTGACCGGGCCGCCCTCGATGACCAGGCAGCGGATGTCGTTGCCCTCGACGCCGGCGACCTCGACGGCGACCTTGCCGTCGTCGATGAGCAGGCGGTCGCCGACCTTGACCTCCTGCGGAAGCTTCTTGTAGGTGCACGACACCCGGTCGGGGGTGCCGATGATGTCGTCGCTCGTGATGGTCACCAGGTCACCGGTGTTCCACACGTGCGGCCCGTTCGCGAACTTGCCGAGGCGGATCTTCGGACCCTGGAGGTCGGCGAGGACGGCCACGGCGCGCCCGGTCTGGCGGGCGGCCTCGCGCACGAGGTCGTACACCTTCTGGTGGTCCTCGTGGCTGCCATGGGAGAAGTTCATGCGGGCCACGTCCATGCCCGCCTCGACGAGCCCGAGCATGCGCTCGGCGGATGCGGTGGCGGGGCCCATGGTGCAGACGATCTTTACGCGGCGTGTCACAGCCATCAGGCTAGTCTCTCTTTCGGATCGGCCCGCTGGCCGACCCCCGTCACGGGGATGAACGCTGGGCGGCGAGGCCTTCCCACGGAGGAAAACCGCAGGTGCGCTGCGCCGGACTCGCGGGCTTCGACGACCGCGCGCAACAGCTTAATCGGTTCGCTCACCCTGGGTGTCACGACAACCCCCTCTCGAGTACGGGGGCGGGCACCGTCACCCACCGCAACGATGACCGCGCCCGCTGTGCGAGCGCGAGCCGCCCGCGCGGAGACGCCGGGAACGCGACTCTCGCGTGAGTGGGTGGCTCAGGACCCGTCCCACACGAGGCCCGGAATCGCCACCGTGATCGGCCCGTCGTAGGCGGTCGCCGCCGCGGCCCGGTGTTCCTCGTGATCGCTGCCGGGCCACAGATGGGTGAGCCACAGCGCTTGCGCGGCGGCCCGGGTCGCGAGCTCGCCCGCGTCGAGCGCGGTGCCAAGGTTGCCCACCATACGCTCCGGCAGCCCGGTGGCGTGGGTGGCCTCGGCGACCAGCAGATCGACCCCGCCGGCCAGCTCCGCGAAGGCCGATTTGCCGCCGCCGTCCCCGGTGTAGGCGATGCTCGCGCCCCCGGCCGTGATGCGCACCCCCGCGTTCGGCAGGAAATGCGGCAGCTCCACCGTGCCGACGGTGAGCGGCCCGATCGTGAGCCGCCCCGGCATCGGCAGGTCGTGCACCTCGTAGGCCCCGGCCAGGGTGGCCGGCAGGTCGAGACCGAGCAGCGCGTCCAGCGCCCCCGCCGGCGCGTGCAGCGGCAACGGCCCCGGCACCCCGGTCATCGCCCGGGTGCGCAGCAGCGGGTGCAGGTCGGCGCAGTGGTCCGGATGCCCGTGCGTGACCAGCACCGCGTCGACATCGCCGACCGCGACGTGCCCGAGCAGCGCCTGGTGCGTGGCGTAACCCGGGTCGATGAGCAGGGTGAAGCCCTCGTGCCGCAGCAGGTATCCGCTGCAGCCGCGCTCCCTCTCCGGAAACGCCCCGACGCCGCCGAGCACGGTGATCCGCATGAACCCCACCGTAGCCCCTTCGCTCTGCTCACCCGGGCGCGCGGATCCGGCGTCCGGGTGAGCAGAGCCGACGGGTCAGACGCCCAGCGGCTGGGCGCTTGCCTGGACCGGGGCCGGGAGCTCGCCCTTGGCGCCGAGGTAGTCGTGGATCGCCGCCGCCGCGGAGCGGCCCTCGGCGATCGCCCACACGATGAGCGAGGCGCCGCGGTGCATGTCGCCGGCGACGAAGACGCCCTCGGCCTCGGTCTGCCAGGTGTTGTCGGCGTCGAGCACGCCCCGCTTGTTGCGGGTGATGCCGAACTGCTCGAGCAGCGGCTGCTGCTCGGTGCCCTCGAAGCCGATGGCCAGCAGCACCAGGTCGGCGCGCAGGTCGCGCTCCGAGCCGGGCGCCACGGTGACCGTGCGGACGCCGTCGACGCGCTCGACCACGACGTCGGCGATGCGCACCGCCGTCACGTTGCCGTCCGCGTCGCCGACGAACTCCTGCACGGCGACGCCGAAGACGCGGTCGCCGCCCTCCTCGTGGGCCGGGTAGTTGCGCAGGATGACCGGCCAGGTCGGCCACGGGTGCTGCTCGGCGGCCCGCGCCTCGGGCGGCAGAGGGTACTGGTCGAGCTGGATGACGTTGGCCGCGCCCTGCCGGTGCGCGACGCCGAGCGAGTCGGCGCCGGTGTCGCCGCCGCCGATGATCACGACGTGCTTGCCGGCGGCGTCGATCGGGGTGGTGTCCTGCAGGCCCGCGACGATCCGGTTGGCCGGGACGAGGTGCTCCATGGCCAGGTGCACGCCGTTGAGCTGCCGCCCGGGCGTCGACGGGGTGTCCCGCCCGGCGAGCGCGCCGGCGGCGAGCAGCACCGCGTCGAAACGCTCACGCAGGTCGTCGGCGGTGACGTCGGCACCCACGTTCACGCCGGTCTCGAAGACGACGCCCTCGGCCTCCATCTGGGCGAGCCGCGCGTCGACCACGTGCTTCTCGATCTTGAAGTCCGGGATGCCGTACCGGAGAAGACCCCCGATGCGATCGTCGCGCTCGAAGACCGTGACCGCGTGCCCGGCCCGCGCCAGCTGCTGGGCGGCCGCCAGGCCGGCCGGACCGGAACCGATCACGGCGACCTTGAAGCCGGTGGCGGCCGGCGCCGGCTGGGGACGCACGTAGCCGAGGTCGAACGCGTGGTTGGCGATCTCGACCTCGACCTGCTTGATGGTCACCGGGTCGTCGGAAATGCCGAGCACGCAGGCGGCCTCGCACGGCGCCGGGCACAGCCGGCCGGTGAACTCCGGGAAGTTGTTGGTGGCGTGCAGCGCCTCGGCGGCCGCCTGCCACGCCCCGGTGCGCACCAGGTCGTTCCAGTCCGGGATGCGGTTGCCCAGCGGGCAGCCCTCGTGACAGAACGGGATGCCGCAGTCCATGCATCGGGTCGCCTGGTCGCGGATGAGGTCCTCGCCGGCGGGCGGGTAGACCTCCCGCCAGTCGCGGATGCGCACCGGCACCGGGCGCCGCCTGGGCAACTGCCGCTCGTAGCGGAGAAAGCCGTTCGGATCAGGCACTCTTGACCCCCATGACCGCCTCGTCGACGTTACGACCGGCGGCTTCGGCGGTCCTGATCAGTTCCATCACGCGCTTGTAGTCGCGCGGCACCACCGCGGTGAACCGCTCGACCGCGGCCGGCCAGTCCGCGAGGAGCTTGTCGGCGACCGCCGAGCCGGTCTCGGCCAGGTGCTTGCCGACCAGGCCGCGCAGCAGGCCCTGCTCGTCGTCGGTGAGCGGGGTCAGGTCGACCAGCTCCGGGTTGACCCGGGTGGGCACCAGGTCGAGCACGAACGCGGTGCCGCCGCTCATGCCGGCCGCGAAGTTGCGCCCGGTCGGCCCGAGCACCACCACCGTGCCGCCGGTCATGTACTCGCAGCCGTGGTCGCCGACGCCCTCGACGACGGCCACGCCGCCCGAGTTGCGCACCGCGAACCGCTCGCCGGCCCGGCCGCGCAGGAACAGCTCGCCGGCGGTCGCCCCGTACAGGATGGTGTTGCCGGCGATGATGTTGTCCTCGGCGATGAACCGCGCCGCTTCGTCGGGCCGCACGATCACCCGGCCGCCGGAGAGGCCCTTGGCGACGTAGTCGTTGGTGTCGCCGAACAGCCGCAGCGTGACGCCGTGCGGCAGGAACGCGCCGAACGACTGCCCGCCGGTGCCGCGCAGGTCGAAGGTGATCGTGTCGTCCGGCAGGCCGGCGCCTCCGAAGCGGCGGGTCACCTCGCCGCCGAGCATCGCGCCGACGCTGCGCTGGTCGTTGCGGACCGGCAGCTCCTCGCTGACCTTGTCGCCGCCGTCGAGCGCCGGGCGGGCCAGCTCGATGAGCTTGTTGTCCAGCGCCTTGTCGAGGCCGTGGTCCTGGGCCACGATGCCGCGGCGGGCCGCGCCCTCGGGCAGGTCCGGCACGAACAGCACCGGCGCCAGGTCGAGGCCCTTGGCCTTCCAGTGGTCGACGGCCGGGCGCACGTCGAGGACCTCGGCGTGGCCGATCGCCTCGTCGATGCTGCGGAACCCGAGCGCGGCCAGGTACTCCCGGACCTCCTCGGCGAGGAACATGAAGAAGTTCTCGACGAACTCGGGCTTGCCGGTGAAGCGCTCGCGCAGCACCGGGTTCTGGGTGGCGATGCCGACCGGGCAGGTGTCCAGGTGGCAGACCCGCATCATGATGCAGCCCGACACGATCAGCGGCGCGGTCGCGAAGCCGAACTCCTCGGCGCCCAGCAGCGCCGCGACGACCACGTCACGGCCGGTCTTGAGCTGGCCGTCGACCTGCACGGTGACCCGGTCGCGCAGCTTGTTGAGCAGCAGCGTCTGCTGTGCCTCGGCCAGGCCCAGCTCCCACGGGGAACCGGCGTGCTTGAGCGAGTTCAGCGGGGACGCGCCGGTGCCGCCGTCGTGGCCGGAGATCAGGATGACGTCGGCCTTGAGCTTCGCGACGCCGGCCGCGACCGTGCCCACGCCGATCTCGCTGACCAGCTTGACGTGCACCCGCGAGCGCGGGTTCACCATCTTGAGGTCGTGGACGAGCTGGGCGAGGTCCTCGATCGAGTAGATGTCGTGGTGCGGCGGCGGCGAGATCAGCCCGACGCCCGGCGTGGCGTGCCGGGTCTTGGCGATCCACGGCCACACCTTGTTGCCGGGCAGCTGGCCGCCCTCGCCGGGCTTCGCGCCCTGCGCCATCTTGATCTGCAGATCGTCGGCGTTCACGAGGTATTCGCTGGTGACGCCGAAGCGGCCGGAGGCGATCTGCTTGACCGCGGAGCGCCGGGCCGGGTCGTAGAGGCGCTCGACGTCCTCGCCGCCCTCGCCGGTGTTGGATTTGCCGCCCAGCCGGTTCATGGCGATCGCGAGGGTCTCGTGCGACTCCGCCGAGATCGACCCGTACGACATGGCGCCGGTCGCGAACCGCTTGACGATCGCGCTCGCCGGCTCCACTTCCTCGATCGGGATCGGGGTGCGGTCGCCTTTGAACTCGAACAGTCCGCGCAGCGAGCCCGCCTCGGCGGCCAGCTCGTCGACCTTCGAGGTGTACTTGCGGAACACGTCGTACTGCTTGCTGCGCGTGGCGTGCTGCAGCAGGAACACCGTCTCCGGGTTGAACAGGTGCAGCTCGCCCTCGCGGCGCCACTGGTACTCGCCGCCCACCTCGAGGCGGCGGTGGCTGCGCTCGGCCGGGTTCGCCGGGTAGCCCTTCTCGTGGCGCGCCTTCACCTCGGCGTGGATCTCGGCTAGGCCCGCACCGCCGATCCGGCCGCTGGTGCCGGCGAAGTAGCGCTGCAGCAGCTTGTTGTCCAGGCCGACGGCCTCGAACACCTGGGCGCCGCAGTACGACGAGACGGTCGAGATGCCCATCTTGGACATGATCTTCAGGACGCCCTTGCCGAGCGCCTTGACGTAGTTGCGGACCGCGGTGCGCGGGTCGAGCCCGGCGAGCGGGCCGGTGGCGATCAGGTCGTCGACCGTCTCGAAAGCCAGGTACGGGTTGACCGCGGCGGCGCCGTAGCCGATGAGCACGGCCGCGTGGTGCACCTCGCGGCAGTCGCCCGACTCGACGACCAGCGCCACCTGGGTGCGGGTCTGCTCCCGTACCAGATGCTGGTGAACTGCCGCCGTCAGCAGCAGAGACGGGATCGGCGCGAGGTCGGCGTTCGAGTCGCGGTCGGAGAGGACCAGGATGCGTACGCCGTCCTCGATCGCCTCCGACACGTGCCGGCAGATCTGGGTGAGCCGGGCCTTGATGCCCTGCGCGCCGTCCCGCAGCGGATAGAGGCCGCTGACCCGCACGGCCTTGAAGCCGGGCAGGTCGCCGTCGTCGTCGATCGACAGCAGCTTCGCCAGCTCGTCGTTGTCGATGATCGGGTAGGGCAGCACGATCTGCCGGCAGGACGCCGGGCCCGGGTCGAGCAGGTTGGCCTCGGGGCCGATCGTGCCGCCGAGGCTGGTGACCAGCTCCTCCCGGATCGCGTCCAGCGGCGGGTTGGTCACCTGCGCGAACAGCTGGTGGAAGTAGTCGAACAGCAGCCGCGGGCGGGTCGACAGCGGCGAGATCGGCGTGTCGGTGCCCATCGAGCCCAGCGGCTCGGCACCGGTGCGCGCCATCGGCGCCACCAGGATCTTCAGCTCCTCCTCGGTGTAGCCGAACACCTGCTGGCGGCGGGTCACCGAGTCGTGGGTGTAGATGACGTGCTCGCGCGGCGGCAGGTCGGCCAGGTTGATCAGCCCGGCGTGCAGCCACTCGTCGTACGGCTCGGCCGCGGCCAGCTGCGCCTTGATCTCGTCGTCGTGCACGATGCGGCCCGCGGCGGTGTCGACCAGGAACATCTTGCCCGGCTGCAGCCGGCCCTTGGCGACCACGGTGGCCGGGTCGAGGTCGAGCACGCCCGCCTCGGAGCCCAGCACGACCAGGCCGTCGGCGGTGTGCCACCAGCGGCCCGGGCGCAGGCCGTTGCGGTCGAGGACCGCGCCGATCTGGGTGCCGTCGGTGAACGCGACCGCCGCCGGGCCGTCCCACGGCTCCATCAGCGAAGCGTGGAACCGGTAGAAGGAACGGCGCTTGGCCTCCATCCCCGGGTCGTTCTCCCACGCCTCCGGGATCATCATCAGCATCGCGTGCGGCAGCGTGCGGCCGGCCAGGTGCAGCAGCTCGAGCACCTCGTCGAAGCTCGCCGAGTCCGACGCCTCCGGCGTGTTGATCGGGAACAGCCGCTTGATGTTGCCGGGCAGCACCGTCGACTGCAGCAGCGCCTCACGCGCGGCCATCCAGTTCTTGTTGCCGCGGATGGTGTTGATCTCACCGTTGTGGGCGATGAAGCGGTACGGGTGCGCGAGCGGCCACGACGGGAACGTGTTGGTCGAGAAGCGGGAGTGCACCAGGGCGATCGCGCTGGCCACCCGCTCGTCGGTCAGGTCCGGGAAGAACGCGGGCAGCTGGTCGGGCGTGAGCATGCCCTTGTAGGTGATCGTCCGGCTGGACAGCGACGGGAAGTACGCGCCGACGCCACGCTGCGACGACTCCCGCTCCGCCTGCTTGCGGATGGTGAACACGACCCGGTCCAGCTCGATGCCGCTCAGCGGCTCGTCCTTGGGGCCGAACGGCGTGTCGGTCAGCCGGTGTGCCGCGACGAACACCTGCTTGATGACCGGGCGGGCCTCCTCGGCCGACGCGCCCAGGCCATCGGGCCGCACCGGCACGTCGCGCCAGCCGAGCACCTCGCCGCCCTCGACGAGCGCGTACTTCTCGAACACCTTGATCGCGCGGGCCGCGTCCTCGGCGTCGTTCGAGAGGAAGACCAGACCAGTCGCGTAGAAGCCGGCCTCGGGCAGGTCGAAACCGGCGACCGCGCGGTAGAACGCGTCCGGGACCTGGATGAGGATGCCGGCGCCGTCGCCGGTGTTGTACTCGGCGCCGCGGGCGCCGCGGTGGTCGAGGCGGATCAGCGCCGACAGGCCCTTGGCCACCACGTCGTGGGAGCGGCGGCCTTGCAGGTCGGCCACGAAGGCCACACCGCAGGCGTCTCGCTCCTGCGCGGGGTCGTACAGACCGCGGGTCTTTTGGGTGCTTTCCGCCGCGGACTGACTCGGTCCCTGGGGGTGCGGATATGCCACCGGGCCTCCTGTCGTCACTGGTGTTTCGTATCAAGGTCGGGACGACGTCGGCCCTGCAAAGTCTCTAGAGTCTACGTTAAGGGGCACCGATCTCCGCCAGTTCGGATGGATCACACTTGGATCGGGGCGAACCGGCACGTACGGGAAGCAATTGCCAGCGGGCGCGGCGCTGCGCCATTCGGTAGTCTCGCGCGGTGGCGCAACCGAATTCCGACGTCTTCGTCAGGCTCGAGCGTTTCTATGACGCCCTCCCCCGACCCTACGCACGTGCGGAGGACTTCGGAGGGCTTGTGCTCTTCGTTCGCGAGGGCGAGGGGTGGCCCTACTACGCCCGGCCCCGGATAGGGGCGGGAACGCCGTCTGCCGCCGATATTACCGAGACCCGCCGCCGGCAGCGCGAGCTGGGGATCCCCGAGTCTTTCGAGTGGGTCCACGAGACCACGCCCGACCTGCTCGCGGTGGCCCGCTCCGCCGGCCTCGACGTGCTGCTGGCCCCGCTGCTGGTGCTCGAGCCGCCCGCCCTGGTGCCCGACCTGCCCGTCCCCGGGGCGACCATCACGGTGCTGGATCCGGCCTCGCCCACCTACGCCACCGACCTCGCCGCGTCGCGGGCCGTGGCACAGCTGGCCTTCGGCAACCCGCCGGCCGCGAGCCCCTTGGAGGAGGTCGCCACGGTGACCGCCGAGACCGGGCAGCCATTCGAATCCGCCCTGGTCACCGAGGTGGCGGGCCCGGCCGAGCGCGACGCGGCCACCGAGAGGCTCGGCGACGCGCTGGTCGAGGGCTTCCGCGAACGGGCCGGGAGCGGCGCGTACGTGACGGCCGTCGTGACTTCGCCCACCGACGGCATCCTCGCCACCGGCGCCCTGATGCGCGACGGCGACACCGCCGAGATCGCCGGCGTGGCGACGCTGCCATCGGCCCGCGGCCGCGGCTACGCCTCCCAGCTCACGGCGCTGCTGGCCCGCCAGGCCCTGAACAACGGCGTCTCGCTCATCTTCCTCTCCGCCGGCGACGACGACGTGGCCCGCCTCTACACCCGGGTCGGCTTCCGCCGCATCGGCACCGCGTGCATAGCCGAGCCGGCCGCGGCCGCGCTCTGACCTGCGGCCTGGCAGCACAGCCCGGCGGCGGCGTGATGGAGGCCGGGACGGCAGCCGGCCGGGCCCTGCGCGGCGGGGGCCTTTGCGTGCCTCGTACGATATGGGGCTTTTAAAGGGCTTTGTCGAGGACCAGGGCGGCGTTGATCAGGGCCAGGTGGGTGAAGGCCTGGGGGAAGTTGCCGATCTGTTCGCCGGTCAGGGCTATCTCCTCGGAATAGAGGCCCAGGTGGTTGGCGTAGGTGAGCATCTTGGCGAAGGTCATCCGGGCCTGGTCGAGACGGCCCGAGCGGGCCAGGGCCTCGGCGTAGTTGAAGGTGCACAGGGAGAAGGTGCCCTCGGATCCCTGGAGGCCGTCGGGTGAGGCGGCGGGGTCGTAGCGATAGACGAGGCTGTCGGTGACCAGCTCGGTGGTCATGGCGTCCAGCGTGGACTGCCACATCGGGTCGGTGGGAACCAGGAAACCGGTGTTGGACATGCGCAGCAGCGACGAGTCCAGGACGTCGGTGGCGTAGTGCTGGCGGAAGGCCTGGCGGGCGGGACTCCAGCCCTTCTCCATGATCTGCTCGTAGACGGCGTCGCGCTCGCGGATCCATCTCGTCAGGGGCGCGGGGCGGCCGCGCTCGGTGGCCAGGCGGACGCCGCGGTCCAGCGCGACCCAGCTCATCAGCCGGCCGTAGGTGAAGTCCTGGCGGCCGCCGCGCGTCTCCCAGATGCCCTCCTCGGGCTGGTCCCAGTTGTCGCAGAGCCAGGAGAGCATCTCGCTGATCTTGCCCCAGCCGCGGTGGCCGGCGGCGAGGCCGTCCTGGTCGGCGATGTAGAGGCTGTCCATGGCCTCGCCGTAGATGTCGAGCTGGAGCTGGCCGGACGCGCCGTTGCCGATGCGGACGGGGGCCGAGCCGCGGTAGCCCTCCCAGTGGTCCAGGACCTCCTCGGTGAGGTCGCTGCTGCCGTCGACCCGGTACATGATCTGCAGCGGTTCGTTGCCCTTGACGTCGTCCTGCTCGTCGACCCGGTCGGCCAGCCAGCGGCCCAGGTCGGCGGCCTCGTCGGTGAAGCCCAGGCCGAGCAGGGCGTAGACGGAGAACGAGGCGTCGCGGACCCAGGTGTAGCGGTAGTCCCAGTTGCGCTCGCCGCCGATCTGCTCGGGCAGGCCCGCGGTGGGCGCGGCGACCAGGCCGCCGGACGGTGCGTAGGTCATCAGCTTGAGGGTGATGGCGGAGCGTTCCACGGCCTCGCGCCAGCGGCCCTGGTAGGTGGAACGGTCGAGCCAGGTGGTCCAGTAGTGGACGGTGTCGTCGAGCAGGCGGCGGGCCTCGGCCACCCGGACCTCGCGGATCGGGCCGGCGGCGCCGGTCTCGAGGATCAGGCCGCGCAGGTCGCCGGCGTGCAGGGTGAGCTCGGCGTGGATGTCGCCGCCGTCGTCGACCCAGGTGCGGGCCAGGCGCCGGTCGTCGGGCTCGCGGACCAGGTGGACGGTCATCGCCTCGGTGGGGGTCTCGAAGACGGCGCCGTTCTCGTCGAGGTGGGTCTCGTGCGGCTGGCGGCCGTAGTCGAACCTGGGGGCCAGATCGACGTGGAAGGTCATGGTGCCGCGGACACAGCGGACGAGACGGATCAAGCTGTGATTGTTAGTCCGGATTTTTCCGGATATGGGCATGAAGTCGATGACCTCGCCTACGCCGGCCTCGGTCATGAAACGGGTGATGAGGACGGCGGTGTCGGGGACATAGAGCTGCTTGCCCCGGGCATTGCCCGGATTTATCCGGAAGTAGCCCCCGGAGTCGGTGTCGAGGAGGGCGCCGAACACGCTCGGCGAGTCGAAGCGGGGCGCGCAGAACCAGTCGACCGAACCGTCGGTGGCGACCAGCGCGGCCGTCTGCAGGTCGCCGATCAGGCCGTGCTCGGCGATGGGCGGGTAGTCAGCCATGCCCCGAGCCTTCGGCCCGCCCGCGCCCCGCGCATCATGCGTCGCGGATGACGCGCGACTCCACCACCTGGCCGGGGATGCGTTCCTGCTCGCGGGCCAGCAACGCCAGCGCCCGCTCGTCGGCCTCGGTCGGCTCCGACGTGTCGAGCGCGCGTGGCCAGAGGCGGGCGCGGCGGACGGCGGCGAGCTCGGCCACCACCACCAGCGCCTGACTGACCAGATAGAGCAGGGTGAACAGGCCCGCCACGGTGGCGAACGCGCCGTAGACCGGGCCGGCGTTGCGGACCAGCACGGTGAGCAGCGGCGCACCCACATGCAGCACGAGAGCCAGGAGCAGCGCTCCGGACGCGGCGGGGCGCCAGAGCGCGGCGAGCGGGGCGCGGCGCACCAGGAGGATGCGGACGCCGAACAGCAGGACCGCGAAGGCCGACAAGCTGGTGCCGAGGGCCGCGAGCAGGCGGTCGGGCATGCCCAGGTTCGGAAGGGCGGCGCCCGCGACGGTCAGGCCGCCGCCGGCCACGACGCCGGCCAGCAGGACGATCACGACGCCGATGACACGCAGATAGGCGCCGACCGGGTTGGGCAGGTCGCGCATGCGGACGCCGGCCACATGGTTGAGCGTGCGGTAAGCGGCATAGACGACGCCGGTCGCCGACCACACCAGGCCGATCGCGCCGATCACGAACGCCACCGGTGAGGTGGGCAGCGCGGCCGCGGCGTCGTCGACCGTGGCCTGCAGGGCGGGCGGGACGATCGCGGTGATCAGGTCGTGCCGCAGCTCGGGATCGGTGGCCAGCAGGCGGGAGACGACCGCGACACCCAGCAGCAGCAGCGGGAACAGGCTGAGGAAGCCGTAATAGGTGATCAGCGCGGCGTGGCGGGGGCCGTCGTCGTCGAGATACTTGCAGATCACCGCGTACGGGAAGCCTGCCCACCCGTGCTGCCGCTGGAAACGGTCGAGGCGGGCCGGCACACCACTCATGCTCCGGTCACCTACGCGACCGCGGTGTCATCCGGGCGGGATGAACCTTCAGTCCGGCGGCGTCCAGTCGGCGGGGCCGTGGGTGTGGCCGCCGAGGATGCGCGGGCGCATGTGGTTGAGGGCGGCGTCGCGGGCGCGCAGCGCGAGCCGGCCGCGGGCCTGCACCACCGCCGACATGCGGCGGGTCTGCCGGACCACGCTGGTGGTGCGGGGGCGGCGCAGGCGGCTGTAGGCCTCGATCGCCGCCACCAGGGGCTCGCCGGGCGCGGCCTCCGCCACGAGCGAGCGGAGCGTGGCCGCGTCCTCGAAGGCGAGACACGCGCCCTGGCCAAGGTGGTGGGGCATGGCGTGGGCGGCGTCGCCGAGCAGCACCACGCCGCCGGGGCCGGAGCGGAAACCGTACGCACGGGGCAGCGGCCGCAACTCGCGCACCTCCTGCGGCACCAGGTCGCCGGGGTCGGTCGCGTCGAGCAGGTCGCGCACCGGCGGATGCCAGTCGGCGAACCAGCGGCGCAGCAGGGCGAGCTGGGTCGCGGGCGGCTCGGGCCGGGGCGCGCCGGCCGCGGTGGCCACCCAGGAGATGCCGCCCTTGCCGGCGGCCCGGTCGCCGAGCGGGATCGAGACGAACCGGTAGCCGGCGCCGAGGGTCTCGCCGCCGGCCTTCTGCTCGTCGGTCAGCCGGGGCACCCGGTACGCCGGGATCACCGCCTGCCAGGCCGCGAAGCCGGAGCCGACCGCGACCGACTCGGGGGCCAGCGCGCGCCGGACCGGGCTGTCGATGCCGTCGGCGGCCACCACGAGGTCGGCCTCGAGCTGGGTGCGGCCGTCGCCGACCGACGGGCGCCGGCCGGGCCCGGTGCGCACCGAGGTCACGTCGAAGCCGGTGCGGATCTCCACGCGGTCGCCGAGGCCCGCGACCAGCGCGTCATAAAGATCTTCCAGGTGTACGGCCGCGGGGGCCGGGCCGGCGCCGGACCTGACCCGGGCGCGGGGCTCGACGAGCCACTGGCCGTCGGGGCGGCGGACCCCGCCGTCGGGCAGCGGCGCCGCGATCGCCGACCAGCCGCCGTCGGGGTCGAGCGACTCCAGCGCGCGGCGCCCGTTGGACCAGAGCACCAGCGCGGTGGGCGGCGCCGCGACCCGCTCACCGCGCTCGAGCAGGATCACCTGCCAGCCGGCCCGCGACAGTGCCCCGGCGGTGGCCAGACCGGCCATCCCCGCGCCCACCACCACGGCCGTGCGCACGGTCGCGGGTCAGTTCTCGTCGGAAGGGCGCTTGTCCACTTCGGCGTCGCCGCCGGTGGCGCCGTCGGGGCCGTTGGTCGCGGCCGCTCCGGTGGCCAGGACGGCCTCGGTGTTGCCCGCGGGGCCGGCCGGGTCCTGCTCGACCGGGTGCCCGCCGGCCGCCCTCTCCAGGGCGATGTCCTCGGGGGTGTCGGGCGGCAGCACACCGGTCTTCTGGTACGCCTCGAAGCGCGCCTCGCTGACGACCTGGTACCGCTTGGGCGCGCGGCGCGGGCCCTCGCCCTCCTCGGCGAGCTCCTCGTCGGTGGTCGGCGCGTCGTCGGGCACCACATAGGCCCGGGGACCGCGCACGAGCACGAAGTAGGCCACCGCGGCGATGAACACGATGATCGCCACGAACACGTTGAGCCGGATGCCGAAGATGTGGTTGGCCTCGTCGATGCGTAGCATCTCGATCCAGAACCGGCCCGCCGTGTACGCCGCCACGTACAGCGCGAACGCCCGCCCGCGGCCGAACTTGTACTTGCGGTCCAGCAGCCAGACCAGCACCGCCACGCCGATGTCCCAGACCGCCTCGTAGAGGAAGGTCGGTTGATACAGCCCGGCCTTGGTCACCGGCTCGCCGTCGATGGTCAGCGCGTGGCCCGGGTTGTTCTGGTCCATGTCGTGCACGCGCAGGCCCCACGGCAGCGTGGTGGCCTTGCCGTAGAGCTCGTTGTTGAACCAGTTGCCGAACCGGCCGATGGCCTGCGCGACCGGCAGGCCCGGCGCGAGCGAGTCGGCGAAGACGCTCAGCGGCAGGCCCAGCTGGCGGGCGGCGATCCACGCGCCCAGCGCGCCGCCGGCCACCGCACCCCAGATGCCCAGGCCGCCCTTCCAGATGTAGAGGGCGTCGATCGGATGGCCGCCGGAGCCGAAGTAGTCCTGCGGGGACGTGATCAGGTGATATATGCGGGCGCCGATGATGCCGAACGGGACCGCCCACACCGCCATGTCCAGCGAGGCCCAATGGGCGACACCCCGGGCACGCAGCCGGTACTCCATGATCAGGACGGCGGCGACGATGCCCAGGACGATGCAGAGCGCGTACGCCCGGATCGGCAGGCCCAGTATGTGCCAGACGGACGTCGTCGGACTCGGAATCGCGGCAACTATCACGGGTGCACACGCTACCGTCGCGACGCCCGCGGCGGACTACCAGGGCACGCCTACTTTTCGCGTACTCCTTCAGCCAACTCCGTGCTGAGCGCGCGCAGCCGGGACAGGCCGGTCGCCCGGTCCGGAGCGTCGAGAACGCAGCGGATCAGGGCGCTGCCCACGATCACCCCGTCGGCGAACGCGGCCACCTCGGCGGCCTGCTTGCCGTTGCCGACACCGAGGCCCACCCCGACCGGCATGTCGCGGTCGGCGTGGCGGACCCGGGCGACCAGGTCGGGCGCCTGTTGCGACACCGAGGTGCGGGCGCCGGTGACGCCCATCAGCGCGGTGGCGTAGACGAAACCCCGGCAGTTCGCCACGGTCATCGCGATCCGCTCGTCGGTGGAGGACGGCGAGACGAGGAACGTACGGTCGATGTCGTGCTCGTCGGAGGCGGCGATCCACTCCTGCGCCTCGTCGGGGATCAGATCGGGCGTGATCATCCCGGTGGCGCCGGCCGCGGCGAGGTCGCGGGCGAACGCGTTGACGCCGTACTTCTCGATCGGGTTCCAGTAGGTCATCAGGACCACCGGGACGCCGGCCTTGGCCACCTGCTCGATGATGTGCAGCGTGTCGCGGGTGCGGACCCCGGCGGCCAGGGCGATGTCGCTCGCCTTCTGGATCACCGGGCCGTCCATGACCGGGTCGGAGTACGGCATCTCGACCTCGATGACGTCGCAGCCGGCCTCGTGCATGGCGATCATCGAGGCGATGCTGTCCTCGACGGTGGGGAAGCCGGCCGGCATGCAGCCGATCAGGAGAGCGTGGTCCTCTTTACGGAAGATATCCGAAATGCTCACTCTTGCTCTCCCGGAACGAGCGTCTCGGTCTCGTCGAGGATGCCGAAGTAGGCGCCGGCGGTGTGCACGTCCTTGTCGCCGCGACCCGAGAGGTTGACGAGAATTGTCGGCTTCTTACCGATCTCTTGGGTCAAGGCCGGGACTATCCGGATCGCACCGGCCAGCGCGTGGGCGCTCTCGATCGCGGGGATGATCCCCTCGGTGCGGCACAGCAGCTGGAAGGCGGTCATCGCCTCGGCGTCGGTCACCGGCTCGTAGGTGGCCCGCCCGGTGTCGTGCAGCCAGGCGTGCTCGGGACCCACGCCCGGGTAGTCGAGGCCGGCCGAGATCGAGTGCGACTCGACCGTCTGGCCGTCCTCGTCCTGCAGGACGTAGGTGCGGGCGCCGTGCAGCACCCCGGAGGAACCGCCGGTGATCGACGCGGCGTGCCGCCCGGTCTCGACGCCCTCGCCGCCGGCCTCGAAGCCGTACAGCCGCACGTCCTCATCGGGCACGAAGGCGTGGAAGATGCCGATCGCGTTGGATCCGCCGCCCACGCAGGCCGCCACCGCGTCGGGCAGCCGGCCGAGCTGCTCCAGCGACTGGGCGCGGGCCTCGAAGCCGATCCCGCCCACGAAGTCGCGGACGATCTCGGGGAACGGGTGCGGCCCGGCCGCCGTGCCGAGCAGGTAGTGCGTGGTGTCCACGCTGGCCACCCAGTCGCGCAGGGCCTCGTTGAGGGCGTCCTTGAGGGTGCGCGAGCCGTTGGTCACCGGAATGACCGTGGCGCCGAGCATGCGCATCCGGGCGACGTTCAGCGCCTGGCGCTGGGTGTCCATCTCGCCCATGTAGACGACGCACTCGAGGTCGAGCAGGGCCGCGGCGGTCGCGCTGGCCACGCCGTGCTGGCCGGCGCCGGTCTCGGCGATCACCCGCGGCTTGCCCATCCGCTTGGCGAGCAGGGCCTGGCCGAGGACGTTGCGCACCTTGTGGGCGCCGGTGTGGTTGAGATCCTCGCGCTTGAGCAGGATGTCGGCGCCGACCCGCTCGCTGAGCCGGGTCGCGCGGTACAGCAGCGACGGCACTCCCGCGTAATTTTTCAGCAGATCGGCGAATTCCGCCTGAAATATCGGATCAGTCTTGGCTGTCCGATATGCGGCGTCCAGCTCGTCGAGGGCTCGCACCAGGGCCTCGGGCACGAACCGACCGCCGTACCGCCCGAAGTGCCCGGAAATGTCTGGCAAAACGGTCATCGCACCGGCCTTGGCGTTGCGGGGTGGTTCCCGGCGTTGACCAGTTCGGCCACCGCGTCCCGGGGAGACTTCTGCGTCACGAGACCCTCTCCCACCAGCACGGCGTCGGCTCCGGCCGAAGCATACCGAATCAGATCATGCGGACCACGTACGCCTGATTCAGCAATTTTCACGACATTGTTTGGCAAACCGGGCGCGATTCGCTCGAACACCGACCTGTCCACCTCGAGCGTGCGCAGGTCCCGGGCGTTCACCCCGATAACCTTCGCGTTCGCCTCCAGCGCCCGATCGGCCTCTTCCTCGTTGTGCACCTCGACCAGCGCGGTCATGCCCAGCGACTCGATCCGCTCCAGGAGGCCGACCAGAACGTTCTGCTCCAGGGCGGCCACGATGAGCAGCACCAGGTCGGCGCCGTGCGCGCGGGCCTCGTGCACCTGATAGGCGGAGACCACGAAGTCCTTGCGCAGCACCGGGATGCGTACCGACGCGCGCACCGCCGCCAGGTCGTCCAGCGAGCCGCCGAACCACCGGCCCTCGGTGAGCACGCTGATGCAGCGGGCGCCACCCGCCGCGTACTCCCCCGCCAGCTCGGCCGGGTCGGGGATGTCGGCAAGCGCGCCCTTCGACGGCGACGACCGCTTCACCTCGGCGATCACCGCCACGCCCGGCTTGCGCAACGCCGCATAGGCGTCGATCGCCGGTGGCGCCGCCGCTGCCGCCTCCCGAACCTGCTCCAGCGGCACCCGCTCCTGCCGGGCCGCCACGTCCTCGCGCACTCCGGCGAGAATCTCCTCCAGCACGTTCTGCGGTCCGCCAGTGCCCGCTTCCGCCTGCTGATCGGATGTCACGAAATGACTCCCCTCTCCGGGTGTCCTCCGCCCGATGCTAGGAGGTGGCGGTCCCCGGCAAGCCCCCGGGGTATGGCGCGCCTCACGAGGTGGGCTGCGGCATAATGCCGCCTGCTCACCGCATCTTGTCACTTCAGTCACAGACATCGCACGGGCCTGCGCTGGGCCACCTCATCTGATCGGTGGATACTCCGGCGCGTTGACGGCGCCGTCATGCGGTGGAAATACGGCTCCGCCATGCTGGATCCAGGGCACACTTGTTCCCGGCGTAGCCCCGATGTGACCAGGCGAGAGTGATCGACGTGGAGTTGACAGTGGCCGATACACAGCCCGCTCCGGCCCAGCCGGCCGGCATCGCAGCCGTCTCCCGAGCCGTCGTCTCCGTCGCCGCCGATCTGGTCACCAACGTGCAGCGCGCGGTGGTGGGCCCGGCCAACGTGCGCACGGCCCGCGACAACGCCTGGGACGCCATGCTCGCCGATCGCGCCCGCAACCAGGCCCGCGCCGACCTGACCCGCGAAGTGGCGGCCCTGGTCGAGGCCCGGACCCGGCGCGCCACCCTCAAGCCGGCTTCCCGAGGTGCGCGAGCAACCGTCTGAGCTGCTCGATGTAGGCCTCGCGGAACTCCGGCGACTCCGGTGACAGGCCCGTGAAGTCCTCGGCGAACTGCGCCAGCACCATCGGCGCCAGCGCCGCCCCGAAGAGCGCCAGCTGCAGAAACCCGGGGTCGAGGCCGGGATCGATCTCTCCCTCGCGCTGCCGCCGGCGCAGGTCGCCGACCATCGCCTGGCGGAACTCGCGGTCGCCCTCGTCGCGCTCGCCCGACAGCGCCTGCCAGATCAGCAGCCGCACCCAGTGCCGCTGCTCGGCGCCGACCCGCACGAACGCCGCCACCACGTCACCGATCGGTGCGCCCGGCGGGTTGAGCTCGGCGCTCATCTCGCGCCAGCGCTCGATCAGCGCCCGGTACAGCCCGGCCTTGCCGTCGAAGTAGTACGAGATCAGTTGCTGGTTGGCGCCCGCGCGCCGGGCGATCGCGCCGATCCGCGCGCCCGCGAAGCCGTGCTCGCCGAACTCGACCAGCGCCGCCTCCAGGATCCGCTCCCGGGTGCGCTCGGCATCGCGTACGCGCTCGCCACCCGCCGGCGAACGCCGCGGTTTCCGCTCCTCGACCACGTTCGTGACCTTATCAATCAAACGTTTGGTTGACAGAGTCATGCGTTCGAGTGACGCTAGGAAGCATGACAACCTTCACCGCACTGATCGTCGGCGGCGGCATCGGCGGCCTCGCCCTCGCACACGGCCTGCGCCGCGCCGGCATTCCCGCCGACGTCTACGAGCGCACCCACGAGCGCACCGACTGGCTGCAGGGCTACCGCATCCACATCAGCCCCGCCGGCGCCCGCGCACTGCACCACTGCCTGCCCGCGCCCAACTGGCAGGCGTTCCTCGAGGCGGCGGCGCCCGGCGGCAGCTTCGGATTCCTCACCGACCACGCCACCGACCTGCTCGCCCTCGACGAGGCCGAGATCAACACCCCCGGCGCCGCCGAGCCCGACCGGCATTACGGCATCGGCCGCATCCCGCTGCGGGCCGCCCTGCTCGACGGCCTCGACGACTCGCTGCACCTGGGCAAGACCTTCACGCACTACACCCTCGACGGCGACCGGGTCACCGCCCACTTCGACGACGGCACCTCCGCCACCGCCGACCTCCTGATCGGCGCCGACGGGGCCAACTCCCGGGTGCGTGCCCAGCTGCTCCCGCACGCCCACCGCGCCGAGACCGGCGTCATCACGGTCGCCGGCCGCAATCCCGAGCCCGCGGCCCTTCCCGAAGTCTTGCGCACCCGGGCCAACATCGTCATCCCGCGCGGCCCCGGCTCGCTGTTCACCGCCCCCGAGGCCGGCCAGATCATCTGGGGCTTCTCGGACGCCGTACGCCATCTGCCGTCCGACGTCACCAAAATGGACGGTCCCGCCCTCCAGCACCTGGTTGCGACCCGGATCGCCGGGTGGTCACCGGCCTTCCGAACCCTGATCGCCGACAGCGACCCCGCGACGGTCAACGCCTTCCACGTGAAGAGCGCAAACCCCGTCGCCCCGTGGCCGACGACCCGAGTGACCCTGCTGGGCGACGCCATCCACAACATGACCCCGATGGCCGGCATCGGCGCCAACACCGCCCTGCGCGACGCCGCCCTCCTGAGCCGGCTGCTGGCCGAGGACGCCGGGTTGGCCGCGGTCCAGCGCTACGAGTCCGAGATGCTCGAGTACGGCTTCGAGGCCGTCCGCCGGTCCCTGCGCAACGCCCGGCAGTCGGCCACGTCCACCCACCTGAGCCGGGCCTTCTTCCGCACTACGCTGCGCGCCACCGCGGCGCTGCCCCCGCTTCGCCACGCGATGGCCCGCTCCCTGGGCCGCTGACCGTCCTCCTCGGACCGCCACATCAGTCCGCCGGGTTCCGCCCGACGCCCTTCTCGGCGACCGCCCGATCCGCAACCAGATCCACCTCGTCTCGTCGGCATGCCCGAAGTCCCACAACCGCAGGAGACCCGACCCGACTTCACAGCCCGACCCCGTCACGGCCAGCGCAACCCGTCGCAGTGAGCACGGCCCGTCGCAGGGCGCGGCCCGTCACAGTCAGCGCGGCCCGTCACAGTCAGCGCGGCCCGTCACAGTCAGCGCGGCCCGTCACAGTCAGCGCGGCCCGTCACAGTCAGCGCGGCCCGTCACAGTCGGCGCAGCTCGTCGCAGTCGGCGCGGCCCGGCACAGTCAAGCACGGCCCGGCATGGTAGGCGCGGCCTTGGCGGGGGTTCGTCATGGCCGGGCCGCGCATGGCTGGCGTCGATGGGGCCTGTCGCACTGGTGGTGGTCCCGCGATGTGGGGGCACCTATCACACAATGGGACGAGGTCCCGCATGCTGGCCGCGCATCCCGCTTACCGGGCGTCCGGTCCACAGTGCGAGACTTCAGCGACACGAACGCCAGAAATATCCGTTATTTCCACCAGCAGTTGATCGAGGCCGTTCAAGGATGATGATGTGCCGTTCGCATCGAACCGCACGTCATCAAGATTTCGGTCGACGCCGAGGCGAGGCGCAGAACGAGACAGACGCGAGCCCGGCCGGAGCCCTCCGACCGCGCCGCCGACAACGGTGACGGGCCGTACCCACCGCGACCACGCACCCACCGGGCGATGGCAGCCCGCTTAAACCACCGACAACCGCGACAGGCCGCACCCACCGCGGCCATGCAAATTCCGGGGCGCATCCGCCGAGCCCGCAACCGCCGACCCCGCCCTCCCCAAGGGGGAAGCCCCCGCAGATCATTATCCAGGGAAAACGGTGAGATCGCCGAGGTCGTCAGTGTGGCCTGTGGAAAACGCGCGGCTGTGGAAAACGCCCGAAGGATCGGCGGATGTGCTAGCTGACCGTCGGGTCGTCTCCGCGGTCGAGGGCGTCCCAGGCCGAACGGTTGTCGATCGCGGCGGACGCGGCGGACGCGGCGCTCGAGGAAGTAGACCCGGCGACCGGCATGGA
Source organism: Actinoplanes sp. CA-142083 (assembly GCF_050942195.1). Classification (NCBI taxonomy): domain Bacteria; kingdom Bacillati; phylum Actinomycetota; class Actinomycetes; order Micromonosporales; family Micromonosporaceae; genus Actinoplanes; species Actinoplanes sp. CA-142083. The sequence continues at coordinate 2,133,677 of NZ_CP192076.1, read as the reverse complement.
GGCCGACCCGGCGCCCGGCGTGGAGCCGGAGGCGGGCCCGGCGCCCGGCGTGGAGCCGGAGGCGGGCCCGGCGCCCGGCGTGGAGCCGGAGGCGGGCCCGGCGCCCGGCGTGGAGCCGGAGGCGGGCCCGGCGCCCGGCGTGGAGCCGGAGGCGGGCCCGGCGCCCGGCGTGGAGCCGGAGGCGGGCCCGGCGCCCGGCGTCGTGGCAGGACCGGCGGCCGACGTGCCGGCAGGCCCGGCGAGCGACGTGGCAGCGGACCCAGCGAGCGGCGTCCCAGCAGGCCCAGCGAGCGGCGCGGCGGCGCCCCCCGCGAGCGGAGTCGTGCGGGGAGCGGGAGGCTTGCGGTCGTAGCGGGCCGACATGCGGGGCCAGCGGTGGCCAAGGCGGGCCGCGGTGAGGCCGCCGGCGGTGATGATGAGGCCGCCCAGAGCGCAGAGGATCGGCCAGGCTGTGGCGCCCGCGCCGGCGGAGCCTGGATCCAAGCCCGCGCGGCCGGCGATCGCGCCGATCACGATGCCTACGCCGGCCAGGGCCAGCAGGGCGCCGACGACCCGGCGGAGCCAGCCCGAAGTGGCCAGGAGGGCGCCGGTGCCGGCCAAGGCCACCAGGGCCAGGCCGGTCACCCAGGGCTCCAGGTCGGTGCCGGTCCGGGCCTCGCGCACGGCGGTCATGCCGGGGCGCGGGGTCAGGTGGAGGGACCAGGTGCGGGTGATCGCGTACAGCGAGAGGGCGGCGCCGGCCAGGCAGGCGACCAGGGTCAGGAGGTAGGACCGGCGGTTCATCGGGCGGCGCGCAAGGTTTCCGCCGAGGCTATGGCGGCCAGGACGGCGGCCGCCTTGTTGCGGGTCTCGGTCTCCTCGGCGGCGGGGTCGGAGTCGGCGACGATGCCGGCGCCGGCGCCCACGTAGGCGGTGCCGTCCTTCAGAAGGGCGGTGCGGATGGCGATCGCCATGTCCATGTCGCCGGCGAAGCCGAAGTAGCCGACCGTGCCGCCGTACAGGCCGCGGCGGGTGGGCTCGAGGGACTCGATGATCTCCATGGCGCGGACCTTGGGGGCGCCGGAGAGGGTGCCGGCGGGGAAGGTCGCGGCCAGGGCGTCGAAGGCGGAGCGGTCGTCGCGCAGCTCGCCGGTGACCGTGGAGACGATGTGCATGACGTGGCTGTACCGCTCGATGCGGGCGAACTCGGGGACCTCGACGGTGCCGGGCTTGCAGACCCGGCCCAGGTCGTTGCGGCCCAGGTCGACCAGCATGACGTGCTCGGAGCGCTCCTTGGGGTCGGCCAGGAGCTCGGCGGCGAGCGCGTTGTCCTGCTCCGGCGTCGTGCCGCGCCAGCGGGTGCCGGCGATCGGATGGAGCAACGCCCGGCGGACGCCCGCTTCGTCCGCGTTGACCTTGAGGTGGGCCTCCGGCGAGGAGCCGACAATGTCAAAATCATCAAAGCGCAAGAGATACATGTACGGGCTGGGATTGGTCGCCCGGAGCACGCGGTAGACGTCGAGCGGGTTGGCGTCGGTGGGCCGCTCGAAGCGCTGGGCCACGACGATCTGGAAGCACTCGCCGGCGCGGATGGCCTCCTTGGCTTCTTCGACCGCCTTCTGGTACTCCCCCGGCGCGGTGCGGCTCACCGGCTCGCCGGCGGGGCGACGCTCCACCGTGGAGATCATCGGCGGGGTCGGGCGGGAAAGCGCGGTGGTCATTGCGTCGAGCCGGCCGATCGCGTGGTGGTAGGCGGCGCGGCGGGCGGTGTCGTCGGCGTCCTCGGGGAGCACGGCGTTGGCGACCAGGATCGCGGAGCCGTCGTAGTGGTCGAGGACCACGAGGTCGGTCGCGAGCATCATGCCCAGCTCAGGCAGGGGCAGGTCGTCGGTGGTGGTCACCGGCAGGCGTTCGAAGCGGCGCACCAGGTCGTAGCTCAGATAGCCCACCATGCCGCCGGTCAGCGGGGGCAGGTCGTCGTCGTGGAAGCCCTCGGCCAGGGCGGCGACGGTCTCGCGCAGGGTCGTCACCGGGTCGCCGCCCTGCGGGAGGCCGGCCGGCGGGGTGCCGAGCCAGACCGCCTCGCCGCCGCGCTCGACCAGGGTGGCGGCGCTGCGGACACCGATGAACGAGTACCGCGACCAGGCCGCGCCGGACGGGCCGGCGCCCTGCTCGGCCGACTCGAGCAGGAAGGTGCCCGGGCCGCCGGCCAGCTTGGTGTAGACGCCGACCGGGGTCTCGCCGTCGGCGAGCAGGCGGCGGATCACCGGCACCACCCGCCGCCGCTGCCGGAGGAAGGTCGCCTCGTCGGGCCGGACCGCGCCGCTGGTCATCTCTCCCCCTGGGTCACCGGCAGGTCGGTGAAGAAGCAGTCGTGGGCGCCGGTGTGGCACGCGGCGCCGATCTGCTCGACCGTCACCAGCAGGGCGTCGCCGTCGCAGTCGAGGGCCACGGCCTTCACGTACTGGTGGTGGCCGGACGTCTGGCCCTTCACCCAATATTCCTTACGGCTGCGCGACCAATAGGTGGCCCGGCCGGTGGTGAGCGTGCGATGCAGCGCCTCGTCGTCCATCCACGCCAGCATGAGCACGTCGCCGGTGCCGTGCTCCCGCACGATCGCCGCGACGAGGCCGTCGGGGGTGCGCTTGAGCCGGGCCGCGATCGCCGGATCCAGATCGGTCTTGACTGCCACGCTCCGATTCTCCACCCCGCCGGTACAACGCCCGGACAGCCCCCGCGACGCGGCCCACGATCCGGGCACGGGGGATGTGCCCGGAAGCCCGGGACGGTACCGTCGTCGTGCGCCGCGCCCGGTCAAGGGCGTGGACGCCCGCCCGCCGGATGAGGGTCCGCGCAGCTCACGGGCCGCGGGTGGGGCAGCCTTGCGACGGGAGTACACAACCGATGGATCCCACGTCCAGCCCCGACAACACCCGGTCACCGCGCGGCCTCTCGCGCTTCTGGCCGGTCCATCGGGAGGGCGAGGACCCGGTCGCCGAGACGGATCGGGGCGAGCTTCCCGTAGCCCTTCCGGGTGAAACCGAGATGGTCGCGCTGGGTTCGCGACGCGGATCGGAGCAGGCCGCCGCCGGTGTCTTCCCGGTGAGCGGCCCGGCCGAGGCCGGGCCGATCCCGTCGACCGGCGTGGTGCATGGGACTCCGGTGCCGACTTTTCCGGGTACGCCGTCAGCAGGCGCACCGTTCTCAGAGGCGCCGCATGCGGGGGCGCCGCATGCGGGGGCGCCGCATGCGGGGGCGCCGCATGCGGGGGCGCCGCTTGCCGGAGCGCCGCTTGCCGGAGCGCCACTTGCCGGAGCGCCGCGTCCGGGGACGCCCTTCGCGTCGGCGTCGCGCGGATCGGACAGCGGACCGGACGGATCGAAGTCGAATGGATCGGCGCCCGGCGGGTCGGGTGGTCTTGGTGGTGGCGGCGCACTGGGCGGTGGGCTCGGTGGTGCTCTCGGCGGCTTCGGCGGTGGACCGGTCGGTGACCCCGGACGTGCCGGGCGTGGCGGAGACAGCGGGCGTGGCGGAGACAGCGGGCGTGGCGGAGACAGCGGGCGTGGCGGAGACAGCGGGCGTGGCGGGAGCGGCGGAGACGCCAGGCGCTCGGGCGACGCCGGCCGCGCAGGAGACGCGGGGCGCGCCGGGAACGGCTTGGGCAAGGAGAGCGACGAAGCCGGCGACGATGGCCGCGGCCTCAAGGGTGGGCCCGACGGTGACGGTGGCGTGAACCGGGTGCCCTCGGGCGACGGCGGCCGCGGTCCGAACGGTGGGCCGGAAGGGCGTGCCGGCGAGGCGGCCGAAGGGTCCGGCGGCGGGCACCGGGAGGGCAAGGAGGGCGATCCAGATCACTCCGGCGCGTCGGAGGCCGGTGAAGGTGCAGCTCAGGCCGTAGAGTCCTCGCGAACTAATCCGTGGGACCGGGACACCGGGTCGTTCGGCGGGTTCGGGCTCGGCGGGCGTAACGGGCGCTTTCTGTTCGGCGGGCGGACCGTTGGCGGCGAGTCGCGGAACGGGCTCAACGGGCATAACGGGTCCGACCTGAACGGGCGGGCCGGCAAGCCGGACGTCGAGCCGTCTACTGTGGATGGCCCGGCGGCGGGGGCCGCGGATGAAAGCGACGAGAACGGGCGTGATGACATGAACGGACGGGCCGGAGTTCCCGGTTTCACCGCACCCGGCGATGTCCCGGCCGAGGACGGTCCCGCGGACCGGAAGGGCGACACCGAGCCGCGCCGCCAGGCGACCGGCTGGGCGTCGGTGCCGACCTCGACCAACCCGATCATCACGCCGACCTCGGGCGCCCCGATCTCGGGCGCGCCGACCTCGGGCTCGCCGATCTCCGGCACACCCACATCGTTCTCCGACACACCGGGCTCGGGCGCGTCGTTCTCCAGCACGCCGGGAGCGGGCACCCCGATCTCGGGCGGCCCGGGCTCAGGCACGTCGTTCTCCGGCGCACCGGGAGCGGGCAACCCGACCTCGGGGGCGCCGGGCTCCGGCGCACCGTTCCCTGGCGGGCCGGGCTCGGGCACGAACACGCCGGCCTTGGGAACGAGCGCGCCGGCCTCGGGAACCAGCACGCCGGGCTCCGGCACCTCCATCTCGGGCGGGCAAGGCTTGGGCGGGCCAGGCTTGAGCGGGCCAGGCTTGAGCGGGCCGGGCTTGAGCGGGCCGGGCTTGAGCGGGCCGGGCTTGAGCGGGCCGGGCTTGAGCGGGCCGGGCTTGAGCGGGCCGGGCTTGAGCGGGCAAGGCTTGAGCGGGCACGGCTTTGGCACGCCAGGCTTGGGCGCGCCGGGATCGAGCACGCCAGGCTTGGGCGCCGGGCCGGGCTCCGGCGGGTCGGGGTCCGTGGCGCCGGTCTCGCCGGCCTTCAGCTCGAATGCCTACGGGCAGCCGCCCTCCTACGTGCCGGCGCTGCCGGACCCGGCTGCGGGGCCGGTCTCGGGGGTGCCGGCACCGCGGGCCGCGGCCTCGGCGCCTGCGGACAGCCTGGCCAAGCCGGTCGAGGAGGACCTGCGGCCGCTGGTGACCCCGCCGGTGGAGCCGATCGAGACGGTTCCGGCCTCCTCGGCGCTGCCTCTGCGGACCGCCGGCGAGGAGCGGCGGCCCTGGGAGGACGAAAGCGCGCCGCGCACGCCGGCGCCTCGCCGTTCGGCCAGTCTCGAGGACGCTGAGCCGGCGCGCCGCGGGCGGCGGGCCGCGCCGGATCCGGACGATGAGGACGTCGCTGACGAGCAGCCGCTGCGGCCGGGTGACGTGGCCGCGGGGCATATCGCGTTCTGGGACGATGACGCGACCCGGCATTTCCGGGCGGCCTGGCACGAGGTGAAGGCCGAGTTCGTGGACGACCCGGAGCGGGCGCTGACCCGGGCGCACGACCTGCTCACCGACGCGGTCAACGAGCTCACCGAGGCGCTGCTGGCCGAGCGGGACGAGCTCGATCCGCTGCGCGGCACCGCGACCCCGGACACCGAGAGCATGCGCATGGCGATGCGCGGCTATCGCGAGTTCCTCGATCGGATACTCGCCCTGTAACCCCAGCTCACGCCGAGAATGGCCGCGCCGTCACCGACGGCGCGGCCTTTTGTTTTGAGCGCAACCACCCGGGACAGCCCGGCAGCGGGCGACGGCCCGGACCACCCGCCCGCGCCGTCCTCGAAACAGGGAACTTCTCAGATGCCGTACAAGATGGGGATTTGACTTGCCTTGGAATTCATCATGCGTTGAACTCATCGCGTGATGAAATCTCAGAATGCGATCGAGATCGAGGATCTCGTGGTGGAGCGGGGGCGGCGGCGCGTGCTGCACGGGATCGGATGCGCGATTCCGGCGGGGAGCGTGACCGGGCTGCTCGGGCCGAGCGGCAGTGGCAAGACGACGCTGATCAGGGCGATCGTCGGGGTGCAGATCGTCAAGTCGGGGACCGTGACGGTGCTCGGGATGCCGGCGGGGACGACCGAGCTGCGGCGGCGGGTGGGTTATGTGACGCAGGCGCCGAGCGTTTATGCGGATCTGTCGGTCCGGGAGAACGCGCGGTATTTCGCCTCGCTCTACGGGCTGGGCGCGAGCGAGGCCGACCAGGCGATCAAGGACGTCGGGCTGGCGGACGCGGCGCGGCAGCTGGTGGGCAACCTGTCGGGCGGGCAGCGGAGCCGGGCGTCGCTGGCGTGCGCGATGATCGGGACGCCGGACGTGCTGGTGCTGGACGAGCCGACGGTGGGTCAGGATCCGGTGCTGCGCGCCGAGCTGTGGGGCAAGTTCCACGCGCTGGCCAAGGCCGGCACGACGCTGCTGGTCTCGAGCCACGTGATGGACGAGGCGGGGCGCTGCGACCGGCTCCTGCTGATCCGCGAGGGGCAGATCATCGCCGACGACACGCCGGCCGCGGTCCGCGCGGCGGCGGGCACGGACGACCTGGAAGAAGCCTTCCTCAGATTGATTCGTGAGCGGGAGGAGGTCGCGGCATGAGCGTGGCCATCACGTTTTCGACTTCCGGCCGGGTGGCGCGGCAGCTGCGGCACGACCGGCGGACGGTGGCGCTGCTCATCGCGGTGCCGGCGCTGCTGCTGGCACTGCTCTATTTCATGTACGAGGACTCGGCGGCCACCTTCGACCGGATCGCCCTGATCATGCTGGGCATCTTCCCCTTCGTGATCATGTTCCTGATCACCAGCATCGCCATGCTGCGGGAACGCACCAGCGGCACCCTGGAACGACTGCTCACCACGCCGCTGGGCAAGGTCGACCTGCTGTTCGGGTACGGCATCGCGTTCTCGGTGGCGGCGGCGGTGCAGGGCGCGGTGGCGACCGGCGTGGCCTACTGGCTGCTCGGCCTGGACACCATGGGCAACCCGGCGCTGGTCGTGCTGATCGCCGTGATCAACGCGGTGCTCGGGGTGGCGCTCGGCCTGCTGTGCAGCGCCTTCGCCCGCACCGAGTTCCAGGCCGTACAGTTCCTACCGGTGGTGGTCGTGCCGCAGATCCTGCTGTGCGGGCTGTTCGTGCCGCGCGAGCAGATGGCCGGCTGGCTCCAGGCGATCGCCGACGTGCTGCCGCTGACCTACGCGGTCGACGCGCTGATGGAGGTCGGCAAGTCGGCCGAGGCCACGTCGACGATGTGGCGTGACCTGATCGTCGTGACCGGCGCCGCGGTGATCGCGCTGGTCCTGGCCGCCGCGACCCTGCGGCGGCGCACACCCTAGGAGCGTTTGTTGGTGAAGCGGAGCGGGCGGCGACCCGGCAATCAGGACACCAAAGCGTCCATCCTGGAGGCCGCCCGCCAGAACTTTGCCGAGAAGGGGTTCGACCAGGCGTCGATCCGGGCGATCGCGGGCGACGCCGGGGTCGACCCGGCGCTCGTGCACCACTATTTCGGCACCAAGGAGAAGCTCTTCCTGGCGGCGATGAACGCGCCGATCAACCCGGGTGAGCTGATCCCGCAGGCGCTGTCCGGCCCGCGGGAGCAGGCCGGCGAGCGGCTCGTGCGGATGGCGCTGACCGTGTGGGACTCGCCGGCCGGGACAGCGGCGGTCGCGATGTTCCGGTCGGCGATGAGCAACGAGTGGACGGCGCGGCTGCTGCGCGAGTTCGTGGTCACGCAGATCCTCCGCCGGGCGGTGGCGTCGCTGGTCCTCGACCCGGAGGAGGCGCCGCTGCGCACGTCGCTGGTGGCGACCCAGATCGCCGGCGTGATGATGGGGCGTTACGTGCTGCGGCTGGAGCCGATGGTGAAGGCCGACCGTGAGGTGCTGGTGGCGGCGATCGCGCCGAACGTGCAGCGGTTCATCGACGACCCGATGCCCGAGGTGTTCAGTCCGTACAGCGGTGGCACAGCACCGGGTGCAGCAGATGCGCCAGATCGTGCCGGTCGGTGACGGGGCGGGGGAAGGCCAGCCGGGCCAGCTTGTCGTCGAGACGGACCATGAAGCCATACCGATCCATCCGTACGACCTGGGGCTCGTTCTTCGGCTGGAAGGCCGAGCCGAGCTGGCGGCGCACGTAGGCGCTCATCTCGTCGAGGTGGTGGTCGGCCAGGTCGGCGATCAGGTCGAACTCGATCTGGCGTAGCGGGTCGGGCGCGGCGGCCGCGAAGTCGTCGGGGTCGACGTCCACCAGCTTCTCGTTGCGCTCGTAGCGGACCTCGGCCACGTCCAGCCGGTGCAGCACCTTGGACTCGCCGACGTCGAGCAGGTCGCCGGAGGCGTCGATGTCGGCGTAGTCGAGCGTGGCCTGCTTGGCCTCGTCGCCCTCGAGCCGCTTGGCCCAGCCGGAGACCCAGACCCGGCCGAGCGCGGGCGAGCCGGCGATCGGCGGCACGTCGGTGATGTCGAGCACCATCGCGGTGTCGTCGGTGCCGGGCTGGGGCACGAGCGCGGCCGCGAAGGCCCCGTCGGACGGGGAAAGCAGCAGCACACGGCCCTGCGCGTCGGTCACGTGGCGGACCGGGAGCGGGCCGGGGCGGCACGCGATGTGCGCCACCGCGGGGAGGTGGCCGGCGGCTAGCGTGCGAGCGACCTCGGCGTGGGTGGGCTGCATGTGTCGTACCTCCGCGGACCAGTTAGGCTTGCCTTAGTAAGGTGAGGCTAACCGTAACACCGGCCTCAAGCGCAAGCGACCTCTCGGAGACTCATGAACAACTCACGGCCCAAGGCCAAGCTGTCCCGTGCCCTCGGCATCCCGCTGACCCCCAAGTGCGTGAAGTACTTCGAGAAGCGGCCGTTCCCGCCGGGCGTGCACGGGCGCAGCCGGCGCAAGGCTTCGGACTACCAGGTGCGGCTGCTGGAGAAGCAGCGGCTGCGGCACCAGTACAACATTAGCGAGGCCCAGATGCGGAAGGCCTACGAGGACGCGCACCGGGCCGAGGGCAAGACCGGCGAGAACATGGTGAGCCTGCTCGAGCGCCGCCTCGACGCCACCGTGGTGCGCGCCGGCCTGGCCCGCACCATCTACCAGGCCCGCCAGCTCGTCGTGCACGGACACTTCACGGTGGACGGCCGCAAGGTGGACCGGCCGAGCTACCGGCTCAAGCCGGGCCAGATCGTCGAGGTCCGCGAGTCGAGCCGGCAGAAGCCGCCGTTCCAGATCGCCGCGACCGGCGCCCACCTCGACGGCCCGACGGCGCCTTATCTCTCGACCGCGCTGGAGGAGCTGCGGATCACGGTCCTGCGCGTCCCCGAGCGCAAGGAGATCCGGGTGCAGTGCGACGAGCAGCTGGTGGTGGAGTTCTACGCGCGCTAACGCGTTTGTTCGAGCCAGGACGCGTAGAGCTTGGCGTAGATCGAATCGTCGTTTTTAAGAAGATCTGAATGCGGGCCGCGTTGGACGACGCGGCCCGCATCCACGACGATGACCTCGTCGGCCGCCTGGGCGGTCGAGAGGCGGTGGGCGATCGCGACCGTGGTGCGGCCGCGGGTCACCGTGTCGAGGGCCCGCTGCAGGCGCACCTCGGTCGCCGGGTCGACCGCGCTGGTCGCCTCGTCGAGCACGAGCAGGTCGGGGTCGGCGACGTAGGCGCGGACGAGGGCGACCAGCTGCCTCTCCCCCACGCTGAGCGCCTCGCCCCGCTCGCCCACCGGGGTCTCGAGCCCGGCCGGCAGGCCCGCGACCCAGTCGGCGAGACCTAGCTCCTCGAACGCGACCGCCAACTGCTCGTCGGTCAGCGACGGCTCGGCGAAGCGGATGTTCTCGGCGATCGTGGCGTCGAAGAGGAACCCGTCCTGCGGCACCATCACCACCCGCGACCGCAGCGACGAGAAGCGCACCGACGTCAGCGGCGTGTCCGACAGCAGCACCTCGCCCTCGGCCGGATCCATCAGCCGGGTGAGCAGCTTCGCGAACGTGGTCTTGCCGCTGCCGGTCTCCCCCACCACCGCGTACTTCTTGCGCGCCTCCAGCGTGAGATCCACGTCGGCCAGCACGATCGGCCCGCCCGGATAGCGGAACGACACATCCCGGAACCGCACCGACAGGGGCCCCGGCGGCAGCTCCACGCCGAGATCGTCGGGGTCGGCAACGTCAGGATCAAGATCAAGCACATCGAGTACGCGTCGCCAGCCGGCCACCGCGTTCTGCGCCTCGTTGAGCATGTCGGTCGCGATCTGCACCGGCTGGATGAACAGCGTCACCAGGAACAGGAACGCGGTCAGCGCGCCCACGCTGAGGTCGCCGTCGACGCCGAGCAGCGTGCCCACCACCACGACCGCGGCCAGCGCCAGGCCGGCGCCGAGCTCGCCCGAGGAGAAGCTGGTCACGCTGGTGCGCAGCGCCTTCTGCTGGGCGACCCGCAGGCTCTCGATCGAGGTGTCCAGGCGCTTCTCGGTGCGGCCGCCCACGCCGTACGCCCGGATCACCATCGCGCCCACCACGCTCTCGGCGACCGCGCCGAGCATGACGCCGGTCCGCTCGCGGACCGCGCGGTAGACGGAAGCCAGCCTCTTCTGGAAGAGGCGGATCACGGCGACGGCCGGGCCGAACGCGAGCAGCACGACGATCGTGAGCTGCCACGAGTAGAAGAACATGACCAGCGTGGACACCAGCAGCTGGCCCGAGGAGAGCAGCAGCTGCACCCCGCCGAACTGCAGGAACAGCGAGATCTGGTCGACGTCGCTGGTCACCCGGGACACCATCGAGCCGCGCCGCTCGGACTGCTGGTGCAGCATCGACAGGTCGTGGATGTGCCGGAACGTGCGCGAGCGCAGGGCGCCGAGCGCGGTCTCGCTGACCGTGAACAGGCGGCGGGTCATCAGATAGCCGGCGATGGTGGAGATCACCAGCGCCACCAGGGTGAACGCGACGACCTCGACGACGTAGCCGAGGTCGGGGCCGCCGGCGCCGCGGATGCCGTTGTCGATGCCCTGCTGCACGGCGATGGGCACGGCGACACGGCCGGACATCTGCACGATGGCCAGGGCGATGGTGCCGGCCATGCCGGGGCGCAGCTCGGGCGAGAGGGCCAGGCCGCGCTTGACGGTGGCGAACGTTCCTTCGGCGGTGGTCATGCGTCGACCCGCTCCTGCTCGGCCTTCTCGTGCTCGGCCTTCTCGTAGGCCGTCACGAGGTCGGCGTATCCCTGGTTGGTGGCCAGGAGCTCGACGTGCGTGCCCGTCGCGACCACCTTGCCCTGCTCCAGGTAGACGACCTCGTCGGCCAGCGCGATCGTGGCCCGGCGGTAGGCGACGACCAGGATCGAGGCGCCGGCGTCCCGTTCGCGCAGCGAGCCGAGGATGGCCGCCTCGACCCGGGGGTCGACGGCGCTGGTGGCGTCGTCGAGGACCAGCAGGCGAGGGTGGCCGGCCAGGGCGCGGGCCAGGGTGACGCGCTGGCGCTGGCCGCCGGAGAGGGAGGTGCCGCGCTCGCCGACCGGGGTGTCGAGGCTCTCGGGGAGCTTCTCGATGAAGCGGTCGGCCTGGGCCAGGCGCAGCGCGTGCCAGGCGTCGTCGTCGGTGACCCCCTCTCGCTCGAGGGTGACGTTGCCGCGGACGGTGTCGTCGAAGACGAACGGGATCTGAGGCACGAGGGCGGCGGTGCTCGCCAGCGAGGCCTCGGTGAGCGTGGGCAACTCGGCGCCGTCGAGCATGATGCGGCCGTCGGCCGGGTCGACCAGGCGGATCGCGAGGGAGGCGATGGTCGACTTGCCGGAGCCGGTCGGGCCGACCAGGGCCACGGTCTTGCCGGCCGGGACCGTGAAACTGACCTCGTTCAGGACCAGCGGGCCCTCGCCGTACCGGAAATCGACGCGCTCGAAGCGCAACGCCGCCGCCTTGCCCGACTTTTCCAGATTTTTGGTCCCATAGTGCAGATCGCCGGTTGATTGGAGCACGGACTGTACGCGCTCCCAGCCGGCCACCGAGCGGGGCAGCTCGGCCACCACCCAGCCGATCGCCCGGACGGGAAACGCCAGCACGGTGAACAGGAACGACACGGTGACCAGCTCGCCCACGCTGATCGCGCCGGTCTCGAGCCGCCACGCGCCGAGCAGCAGCACGGCGAGGGTGCCGACGCTGGGCAGGCTGTCCATCACCGGGTCGAACAGCCCACGCAGGCGGCCCACCGAGATCAGCGCGTCGCGCAGCTCGGTCACGAAGACCCCGAACCGGCGGGACTCGTCCTCCTCGCGGCCCATGGTCTTGACCACCAGGGCGCCGTCGAAGCTCTCGTGCGCCACCGCGCTCACCTTGGCCCGCATCTGCTGGGCGCGGATCTGCCGGGGCGACATGTGGCGGGAGTAGACGACGTTGAGGCCGAACAGCGCCGGGAACAGCGTCACGCCGACCAGCGCCAGCACCCAGTCGGTGACGAACAGGGAGATCACCGCGGCGAGCACCATGACGATCGTGCCGACCGCGAACGGCAGCGGCGCGATCGGCACGAAAGCGGCCTCGACGTCGGAGTTCGCGTTGGACAGCAGGGTGCCGGTGGCGTGGGTCTGATGCCACGAGGGCGGCAGCGACAGGTAGCGCCGGGTCACCGCGCGGCGGTAGCGGGCCTGCAGGCGGAACTGCATGTAGCCGGCGCCGAGGCGGCGGCCGAAGATGCTCGCCACCCGCAGGACGCTGATCCCGAGGAAGACCGCCGCGATCAGGGCGAGGGTGCCGCCGGAGGCGCGATGGTCGGCGAAGGCCGGCACCACCACGTGGCCGATGACCGCGCCGACGACGTACGAGTTCGCGATGATCAGCAATCCGAAGACGCTGCTGCCGACGACCCCGATGGTGAACAGGCGCGGCTCGACCCGAATCGCTTGCCCGAGCACCCGCAGTCCCCGTCCCAGCACGTCCCGGCTGGCCCTGCTGCCGCTCAATGTCCCGCCCGACCCTGTAAGCCTTCGCCGGTAACACCGGCCTTACCAACTATCCTGCCGTCGTTTACACCTGTGACAATGTGTCTACCATCACGTTCGTGACTGCCTTTGCCCAGAGCGAGCGTCAGCAACTCGCCGACCTGCTGCTGCGAGTCGGCCCCGACGAGCCGACGCTCTGCGCCGGCTGGACGACCCGCGACCTCGCCGCACATCTTGTGGTAAGAGAGCGCCGACCCGATTCGGCGGCCGGCATCATCCTCCCGCCGCTACGCGAGTACGGCGAGCGAATTCGCCGCGAGAAGGCCGCCCGGCCGTTCCCCGAGATCGTCGAGGAGATCCGCAACCCACCCTGGTGGAGCCTGGTCAGCAACCCCCTGCTCGACGAGCTCACCAACACCGTCGAATTCTTCATCCACCACGAGGACGTGCGCCGCGGCAAGGACGGCTGGCAGCCGCGCGACCTCGACGAGCCGCACGCCCGGGCGATCTGGCGGGCCGCGCAGTTCACCGGAAAGATGGCGCTGCGCCGGGTGCGGATGCCGGTACGCGTCCGCGAGGCGAACGGCTACGGCGAGTTCATCGTCGGCGGCGCGGACGCGCAGGTGACCGTGACCGCCCCGGCCGGCGAGCTGGCCATGTTCCTCTCCGGCCGGCAGCGCGCCGCCCGGGCCGACCTCGACGGTCCCGCCGAACAGACGTCGCGGCTGCTCGCGGCCCGGCTGAGCATCTGATTGGCCCAATCCACTGCCCACGGATTGGACCAGGCACCGAGCCAATCCGCGCCGTAGGTTCGAACCATGAAGCTCAACGTGGCGCAGGGAACGGCGCTCAGCGTCGGCGCCGTCCTCGGCACCGGTGTGATCTCGATGCCCGCCCTCGCCGCCGGCGTCGCCGGGCCGTCCTCGCTGGTCGCCTGGGCGGCCCTGATCCTGCTCTCGGCGCCGCTCGCCTGGACGTTCGCGGCGCTCGGCGCTCGGCATCCGGACGCCGGCGGCGTCTCCACGTACGTCCGGCTCGCGTTCGGCCCGCGCGCGGCGGCGGCCGTCGGCTGGTGCTTCTACTTCGCCGTGCCGCTCGGCGCCCCGGCCGCGGCCGCGTTCGCCGGCAACTACGTGGCGGACGTGGTCGGCGGGGGCCGGCGCACGGTGATCGTCACGTTCCTCGGGATCGTCGGCCTGGTCTACGTGATGAACTGGTTCGGCCTGCGCATCTCGGGCCGCGTGCAGCTCTGGCTGACCGGGGTGCTCGCCACCCTGCTGCTGGTCACCGTGGCGACGGCGCTGCCGCACGCCCGCTGGGCCAACCTGCAGCCGTTCGCGCCGCACGGCTGGGCCGGGATAGGCGCCGCGGCGGCCGTGCTGGTCTGGGGCTTCGCGGGCTGGGAGGCGGTCTCCTCGCTCTCCCCGGACTACCGCGATCCCCGGCGCGACGTGCCCCGGGCCACGGCCATCGCGGTCGCCATCGTGGGCGTGCTCTACCTCGCCGTGGCGGCGACCAGCGTGCTCGTGCTCGGGCCGTCGCTCGGCAGCAGCGCGGCGCCGCTGGCCGACCTGCTCGCGATCGGGGTCGGCGGGCCGGTCCGGGCGGCCACCGCGGTGGTGGCGGTGCTGCTGACGATCGGGGCGGTGAACGCGTACATGGCGGGAGCGTCCCGGCTCGGGGCGGCGCTGGCCCGCGACGGCGCGCTGCCGGTCAAGGTGTTCGGCACGCAACGGGGGTCGCTGACGTTCGTGCTGGTCGCGAGCCTCGGAGCGGTGGCGCTGCCGGTCGCCCTGAAGACCTCGATGCTGCTGGTCACCGGCTGCTTCACGCTGGTGTACGTGCTGGGGACGGCCGCGGCGCTGCGGCTGCTCCCGCCGGGGAGGTCGCGGGCGTGGGCGGGGGTGGCGTTCGTGGCGGTGCTCGGGCTGCTCCTGCTGACCGGGCCGCCGGCGCTGCTCAGCCTCGTGGTGGCGGCCGGTGCGGTGGTGTATCAGGCGTGGCGGGCCAGGAGGTCGGCGAAGATGGCCATGCCCTCGTCGATCAGCGTGGGGTCGACGGCGCCGAATCCGAAGACGAAGCCGGCCTGTGAGGTGGCGTAGTTCGTCAGGTCCTCGATGGCGAGGCCTCTCTTGGCCGCGGCCTTGACGACCGTTGCCGTTTTGCCCGTTTTGAGTAGGGCGGTCACGTGCAGTCCGGCCGCCGACGGCAGCAGGGACATTTGCGGCATTTCTGATAAGGCGTGAGAAATCTTGGCGTGGCGACGGGCGTACTCCTTGCCCACCCGGCGCACATGCCGAGCCAGGAGGCCCTCGTCGATGAAGCGGGCCAGAGCGGCCTGCAGCGGCGGGGACCCGTAGCCGTCGCTGAGCTGGCGAGCGGCGGCGACGCCGTCCCGCAGGCCGGGCGGCACAACGAGAAAGCCGGTCCGCAGCGCGGGGAGCATGCTCTTGGAGAAGGTTCCCGCGTAGAGCACCCGCCCGGCCTCGTCCAGGCTGAACAGCGGCTCGAGCGGCCGCGCCGAGAAGCGGAACTCGCTGTCGTAGTCGTCCTCGAGGACCGCCACCGGCCGGCGCCGCGCCCAGTCGAGCAGCTCACGCCGGCGGCCCAGCCCCATCGGCCGGCCGAGCGGGAACTGATGCGACGGCGTCGTGTAGACCAGCCGGCACCCCGCCGGCAGTGCCGCGACGACCAGGCCGTCCTCGTCGACCGGCACTCCGGCGACCCGGCACCCCAGCGCCTCGAACAGCCGGCGCGCCGGCGGATATCCCGGGTCCTCCACCGCCACCACGTCGCCGGGCCGCAGCAGCACCTTTCCCACGAGGTCGAGCGCGTGCTGGGTGCCGTTCGTGATCACGATGTCGTCCGCCGCGACCCGCAGCGACCGCGCGTACCCGAGATAGCGGGCGATCGCCGCCCGCAGCGCCGGATGACCGGCCGGCGACCCGTACGTCCCCGGGTTGTTCGCGCCCACCCGCATCTCCGCCGCCACCAGCCGCCGCCACGCGTCGAACGGGAACAGCCGCGCGTCCGGGATCCCGGTGCGGAAGTCGTATCGCGGCGCCGGCTCGTCGCCGCTGGTCGGCGCCGGCCCGGCCGGCCAGCCCTTGCGCGGCCGGAGCGGGTCCGCGGCGGCCTTCCGCGACGGCGTCGTCGGCGAGATCACGGCCACGAACGTGCCCGACCCCACCCGCGCCGACAGGTACCCCTCGGCGACCAGTCGCTCGTACGCGGTCGCCACGCTGCCCCGGGACACGCCGAGATCCGCCGCGAGCGCCCGGGTCGCCGGCAGCCGGTGCCCGGCCGGGAGCCGCCCGTCGACGATGGCCTCGCGCAGCGCGCGATACACGGCCACGGTCTTCTCGCCGGTCCCGCCCGCCTCGATGACCAGGTCCACGACCCCATTCTGTACAGAACCGTTGCGGAAATCGCGAGTAGTCAATAGCTTGCGCTAAGTGATCGGACTGCCATGGAGGGGTGTTGTGTGAGCACCCTCTGGCGCAACCGGGAGTTCAACCTCCTGTGGACCAGCCAGTCGCTCTCCGACCTCGGCGGCGCGATCGCCCAGCTCGCCCTGCCCCTGCTCGTGCTCGAGCAGACCGGCTCGCCGGTGCGGGCCGGCGTCGTCGGCACCGCCGCGCTGGTCGTGGCGCACGCCGCCCGCCTGCCCTCGGGCGTGCTCGCCGACCGGATCGACCGCCGGCGGGCCATGCTGGCCTGCGACGCGATCCGGCTGGTCGCATTCCTCGTGCTCGCCGCGACGGTCGCCGCCGGCCACGCCACGCTCGCCGTGATCATCGTGGTCGCCGTGCTGGACGCCGCCTGCAGCGCGCTGTTCAACACCGTGGAGCACGCCGCCCTGCGCAGCATCGTCCCCACCTCGCAGCTGCCGGACGCGGTGGCGCGCAACGAGGTCCGCACCTACAGCGCTTCGCTGGCCGGGCCGCCGCTCGGTGGCCTGCTGTTCGGCATCACCCACGCGCTGCCGTTCCTGGGCAACGCCGTGTCCTACCTGATCTCGTTCGCCGGGGTGGCGCTGATCCGCCGGCCGCTGCAGGGCGAGCGCGAGGAGCTGCCGGTGAGCCACGCCGCCGCCCTGGCCGAGGGGCTGCGGTTCGTCTTCGGCAACCCGTTCCTGCGGTCCGTAATGATCATCGCGGCGCCGCTGAACTTCGCGCTGAGCGGCGTCATCTTCACCATCGTCGTGGCGCTGCAGCGGCACGGCGTGGAGCCGGGCGTGATCGGGCTGACCTCGACCATCATCGGCGTGGGCGGGCTGGCCGGGGCGGTCGCGGCGCCCTTTCTCCAGCGGTGGCTGCCGCTGCCCCGGTTGATCCGTTTCATCTGCTGGGCGGCCACGGCCGTCCTGGCCTGCAGCGCGTGGCTGACGACGAGCGTCGCCGCGGCGGTCCCGGTGGCCTTGGCGGTCTTCCTGGGTCCGACCAGCAACGCCGCGCTGTTCGGGTATCAGGCGGCCATCACGCCGGACCGCCTCCAGGGACGGGTGCTCAGCGTCATCCTGCTGGCGGCGATGTCGGCGGCCGCCACCGCCCCGCTGCTGTCGGGGGTGTTCGTGAGCCTGTGGGGGCCGGCGCCCACGATCCTCGCCTTCGCCGCGACGGTCTCGGTGGCGGCGCTGACCGCGACGCTGGCCTCGGGGATCCGCACGGTGCGGCCGATCGGGGAGGCGGCGTCCGCCTAGCCTCGGGTCAGCCGCTCCCGGAGCATCTCAGCGGTGATGAAACTGTCGGCGCCCACCGCACGCGTACAGGCGAATGCCCCCGCGATCGACGCCCAGCGCAAGCAATCCTCATCGCTCGCGCCCGCCAGCCGGGCCGCCAGGAAGGCGGCCGCGAAGGCGTCGCCGGCGCCGTTCGTGTCGACCACCGGACCGCCGGGATCCGCCGCCGGCTGATGCCGCGAGACCGCCCGGGTGTGCAGGGTCGCGCCCTTCGCGCCGTCGGTGACCAGCACGTGGGTCGCCACGCCGTCGGCGAGCACGCGATCGGCCGCGCCGGCGGCCAGCTGCACGCCGCTGACGAAGACGATGTCGGCGCCGAGGGCGAAGTCGAGGTGGTACGGGTTCTCGCCGTCCCAGTCGTGCAGGTCGGTCGAGATCGTGCGCCCGGCCGCGCGCAGGTCGGCGAGCAGGTGACGGCCCCAATCCATGATCGTCACGTGGGCGTGCCGGGCGGCGGCCAGCGGCGCCGCGTAGGTCTCCCGCGGCAGACGGAATCCGGGCACGTCGCGGCCGTCGTACAGGGAGAGGCGGCGGCCGTCGGGGCTCATCAGGTTGACCGCGCGGCGGGTGCCGGCCGGCGAGATCGCCGTGTGCAGCGGAATGCCCCACTCGGCAAATGACGAGGCCACCCGGCGGCCGGCGTCGTCGTCACCGATCGTGTCGGCCAGCGCGACCGGCACGCCCAGCGCCCGCAACCCCAGCGCCACGCACGTGCCGGTATGGGAGACGTCGTCGTGGATCGGGCCGGTCGGCCGGGCCGAGTCGGCGCCCAGTACCGGAAGGCTCCCGACCGGGACGATCGTGTCGATACCGGTCCCGCCCAGGACGATCACGCTCATGCTTCGCGAGGCTACCGGTCGGTTCGTCGATAGAATCGTCCCAGGGGCTGGTACTAGCCCTGTGGCCGCACTTTCAATACCCTGCGGTAACAAACGCGTTACCCCGTCTCCCCCGGTCGATGTACATATAAGGCGGCGCCGATGGCTCTCGAGGTTCCCTACCGGTCGATTCCCGACATGTTCTACAAGCGCGTGGCGGCGACACCGAACGGTCAGGCGTTCGCGACGCCCAACGCGGACGACACCGCGATGGTCTGGCACACCTGGTCCGAGGTCGGCGAGCGCGCCACCGCGATCGCCGCCGGCCTGCGCTCGCTGGGCGTCGGCCTGGAGGACCGGGTGGCGATCCTGGCCGGCACGAGTTACGAGTGGGTCCTTGCCGACCTGGGCATCAACTGCGCGGGCGCGGCCACCACGACGGTCTACCCGACCACCGAGCCCGAGGACGCGAGCTTCATCGTGTCCAACTCGGGGTCCAAGGTGCTGATCGCGGAAAACCCCAAGCAGGCGCTCAAGATCTCCGGCGCCGACACCAGCGTCAGCCACGTGGTGCTGCTCGGCGGCCAGGCCGACGCGGGCGCCACCCCGCCGCAGCTCACGCTGGCCGAGCTCGAGGAGCGCGGCGCCGCGGCCCTGCGCGACAACCCCAAGATGATCGAGGAGGTCGTCGACAGCATCGGCCCCGACCACCTCGCCACGCTCATCTACACCTCCGGCACCACCGGCCGCCCCAAGGGCGTGCAGCTGCTGCACCGCGGCTGGACGTGGGAGGGCGTCGCCCAGGAGGATCTCGGCATCTTCGAGTCGACCGACCTGCAATACCTGTGGCTGCCGCTGTCGCATTCGTTCGGCAAGACGTTGCTGTGCGGCATCGTCCACGTCGGCGTCCCGACGTATATCGACGGCCGGGTCGACAAGCTGGTCGACATGCTCGCCGTGGTGCAGCCGACGCTGATGTGCGCGGCGCCGCGCATCTTCGAGAAGGTCTACAACAAGACCGTCACCACCGCGCTCGACGCCGGCGGCGCCAAGGCCAAGATCTTCGGCTGGGCGGTCGCCACCGGCAAGCAGAAGGTCGCGCTCGAGCAGGCCGGCAAGCCGATGCCGGCCGGCCTCAAGCTCAAGTACTCGATCGCGGAGAAGCTGGTCTTCTCCAAGCTCCAGACCCGGCTCGGCGGCCGGCTGCGGGTGCTGGTCAGCGGCTCCGCGCCGCTGAGCCGCGACATCTCCGAGTTCTTCGCGGCCGCGAACCTTCCGATCCTGGAGGGGTACGGCATGACGGAGAGCAGCGCGGCCAACTTCGTCAACCGGGCCGGCCAGCTCAGGATCGGCACGGTCGGGCAGGCCCTCGGCGACCTGGAGTGCAAGATCGACTCGGACGGCGAAGTGATGCTGCGCGGCGCGCCGGTCATGCGGGGCTACCACAACCTGCCCAAGGAGACCGAGGAGACGCTCACCGACGACGGCTGGCTGCGCACCGGCGACATCGGCGAGCTCGACGACGAGGGCTACCTCAAGATCACTGACCGCAAGAAAGACCTGGTCAAGACCTCAGGAGGCAAATACATCGCCCCGTCCGCGATCGAGGGCATGTTCAAGGCGGTCTGTCCGTACACGTCGCAGGCGGTCATCGTCGGCCAGGCCCGCAACTACGTGACGATGCTGATCTCGCTCGACGAGGACGCGATCGTGGGCTGGGCCAAGGGCGGGCCGCTCGACGGCAAGGCGTACGAGGAGATCGTGGCCGCGCCCGAGACCGAGCAGCTGATCGACGGGTACGTGAAGGAGCTGAACCTCAAGCTCAACCGGTGGGAGACGGTGAAGAAGTTCGCCATCCTCCCCCGCGACCTGAGCATCGAGGCCGGCGAGATCACCCCGTCCATGAAGATCAAGCGGCGAAGCGTGGAGACCAACTTCGCCACTCAGATCGACAAGATGTACGAGGGGTCCCTGGCCCAGATCTAAGTTCCTAGGAGAACTCGATCTCGAGGGCGGCCAGCGTGGAGGGGTCGGCGATCTGCTCGATCCCGGTCACGCGGTCGCCCTCGATCGTGAAGGCGAAAGCCACCTTCGGCTCGCCGTGCAGCGCCCAGACCAGGCCGGGCAGGCCGTCGATGTAGGCGTGCCGCAGCGCCTTGGCCCGGCCGTTGAAGACTCCGGCCACGGTGGAAGCGCCCTCGGCGAGGGCGTTCGTGTTGCCCATCGCGACCGCCGCCTCGTCGGCCCGCAGCGTGACCGACGGGTCGAGCAGGCTGAGCAGGGCCGAGAAGTCGCCGCCCCGCGCCGCCGCCAGAAACGCATCCACTATTTCGCGTTTTCTCGCGGTTTGTCCGGAGTCGTCGGGCGAGGAGCCCTGCACCCGCCGGCGCGCCCGGCTGGCCAGCTGACGAGCCGAGGCCGGTGAACAGCCGACGATCTCCGCGATCTGCGGGAAGTCGACCGCGAACATGTCGTGCAGCACGAAGGCCAGCCGCTCGCGGGGATTCAGCGTGTCGAGCACGAGCAGCAGCGCCGGCCCGATCGCGTCGGCCATCACCGCCTCCTGCTCGGGGTCGGCCGTCTCGGCCGCCACCACCGGGAGCTCGGCCGGATCCTCCCGGCGGGCCTGCCGGGAGCGCAGCATGTCGAGGCAGACCCGGGAGACGACCGTCGTCAGCCAGCCGGTCAGGTTGCCGACGTCGCTGGTGTCGGAGCGGCTCAGGCGTACCCATGCCTCCTGAACCGCGTCGTCGGCCTCGTGGGCCGATCCCAGGATCCGCTGCGCCACCTGCCGCAGATGTGGCCGGTCCGCCTCGAACCGCGCCGCCAGAATCTCGAGTTCGCTCATCGTCACACTCCCCGCTCGGCCTCCGTCATAGCCTTTGACGGACCGCTAGGGTCCGCTGTGACAGAGGGAGGATCCCATGGCTATCCGCACCATCACCGTCCCGGTCAAGGACCTGGACGCCGCGACCGCGCTCTACACCAAGCTGCTCGGCACCGAGCCGTACATGTCCTCGCCCTACTATGTCGGGTTCCGCCCCGAGGGCTCGCCTGAAGTGGGTCTCAACCCGCACGGCGACCTCGCCACCGGGCCGATCACGTACTTCCACGTGGACGACATCAACGCCACCGTCACGGCGCTGACGGCGGCGGGCGCGACCGTGGAGCAGGAGCCGCGCGACGTCGGGGGTGGCGGGCTCACCGCGCACCTGCGCGACGGGGACGGCAACATCATCGGCCTGTTCCAGGGCTCAGATGCCTGACCCCCGGGGACAAGCCGAGCGCAAGGCCGACGTGCTCGCCCGGCTGGCCGCGCCGGTCGCCGACTGCTGGGTGGCGACGGCGGCCGAGGGGGAGCCCTACCTCGTGCCGCTGACGCTGGCCTGGTTCGAGGAGCGCATCATCCTGGCCACGGCCCGGCGCTCGCCTACCGCGCGCAACATCGCCGCGAGTGGGCGGGCCCGGGTCGGGCTGGGCCCCACCCGCGACGTGGTGCTGATCGAGGCGGTGCTCGACGAGAGCATTCCCGTCACCGCGTCCGGAAAGATCGGCGAGGCCTACGCGGAGCAGAGCGACTGGGACCCGCGCGAGGCCGGCGACTCGTACGTTTTCCTCGCCTTGAAGCCGGCGAAGATCCAGGCCTGGCGCGAGGAGAACGAGATCCCCGACCGCCTGCTGATGCGCGACGGCGCCTGGCTCACGCGATGACCGCGGGCGTACGCCACGCCGGCCGCGCTCCGCGGTCGAGGTCGTAGCGCACCGACGCGATCCGCTTCACCGCCTCGGCGAGGGTCTCCTCGTCGAGCGCGAACGGCAGCCGCAGGAACCGCTCGAGCGTGCCGTCGAGGCCGAAACGGGGTCCCGGAGCGAGCCGGACCCCCACGTCCTCGGCGGCGCGGGAGAGCGCGCTGGAGATCGGCCCGTCCAGCTCGGCCCAGAGCATCACCCCGCCGGCCGGCACCGTGACGCTCCACTCGGGCAGGTGGTCGCGCATCGCGGCGAGCAGCGCGTCGCGGCGGCCGCGCAGCTGGGCGCGGCGGGCGGCCACGATCTGCGGGGCCTGGGCGAGCAGCCGCACGGCCACCAACTGCTCCAGCACCGGGCTGGCCATGTCGACGCCGACCCGGATCGCGGCGAGGCGCTGCACGAGCGGCGCCGACGCGCGCACCCACCCGATCCGCAGGCCACCCCAGTAGGCCTTGCTCATCCCGCCGATCGACACGACCCGCGAGTGCCGGTCGAAGACGGCCACCGGCGGCGGCATCTCGGCGCCGTCGAGCGACAGATCCACGAAGGACTCGTCCACGATCAGCTCGGTGCCCGCCGAGTGCGCCGTCGCGACAAGGCGCTCCCGCAACGCGGCATCCATCAGGTGGCCGGTGGGATTCTGAAATTCCGGGATCACGTACGCGACGCGCGGCCTTCCCTGCCGCAGCGCACCGAGCAGCAGCTCGCCGTCCCAGCCGGTGGCCGCGTCGAGGCCGTGGGTGCTGATCCGGGCGCGGCGGGCGGAGAGCGCGGCCAGCGCGTTCGGATAGGTCGGCGACTCGACCAGCACCGGCGCGCCGGCCGGCACCGAGAGCCGCAACACCAGGTCGAGCGCCTGCTGGGTGCCGGCGGTGATGAGGATCTGCTCGGCCGAGGTGGCCACGCCCCGCGCCGTGTAGCCGGCCGCGACCGCCTCGCGCAGCTCGACCAGCCCGGTCGGGTGGTACCCGGCGCTGCCCAGGTAGCGCGGCAGGTCGTCGGCGGCGGCGCGGGCCGCGCCGATCAGCTCGTCCGGGGCCGGGGAGGCGGCCACGCCCAGGTCGATCACATCGCCGTCGTCGCCGGCCGCCCACAGGCCGGAGGTGGCCACCCGGTGGCCCTGCGGCAGGGTGGTCCAGCTCCCGGCGCCGCGCCGGCTGGTGAGGTGGCCGGTCTCGCGGAGCGCGCGGTACGCGGCGCTCACGGTGGTGCGGCTGACGCCGAGGGCCTCGGCCAGTTCCCGCTCCGCGGGAAGTCGCACGCCGAGCGGCAGCCGCCCGTCGGAGAGTAGGCCACGGACGGCGGCGGCCAGGGCGGCGTAATCCGGGCTGCGGTGCCGACCCGGCAGCGCATGCCACTGACCGAGCAGGCGAGCCAGTTGGACCCCTCGTACCGAGCTCGTCACAGCCACCTCCCGCGAATTGGCTCTACATCATCCTCAAATTGGCCTTCAGAGTGGCATCCATGGGTTTCGTGCGCAACGGAGATCGTCGTCTCATCCAGCTTTTCACGGGTCTGATCCTGTACGGGGTGAGCATGGCGTTCATGGTGGAGTCCGCCCTGGGTCTCAATCCCTGGGACGTGCTGCACCAGGGCCTGTCCAAGGTGACCGGCATCAGCTTCGGCTGGGTCGTCATCCTGCTCGGCATCCCGATCCTGCTGCTGTGGATCCCGCTGCGCCAGAAGCCGGGCTTCGGCACCATCGCCAACCTCGTGGTGATCGGCTTCGTCGTCGACGGCGCGCTGGCCGTACTGCCTTCGGGTGACGGCATCCCCGCCCGGGTCGCCTATCTGGTCGGCGGCATCCTGATCAACGGCCTCGCCACCGGCCTCTACATCGGCGCCCGGATGGGCCCTGGCCCGCGCGACGGCCTGATGACCGGCATCGTGCGCCGCTTCCCCCGCCTGTCGATCCGCCTGGTTCGTACCACTATCGAGCTTCTTGTCCTCGGCGTCGGCATCCTTCTCGGCGGCACCGTCGGCATCGGCACGATCGCCTACGCCCTCTGCATCGGCCCGCTGGTTCACGTCTTCCTGCCGCTGTGCACGGTCCCCGAAACGCGCAACTTGCATACGTCTGCTGTGGACTGACACAGGTACGTGATCATCCGGCCACATTTGCTTCCGAGCGGGGCGGTGACGCGGCATCATTGCCGCATGGGGGCTGGCGGCTGGCAGTGGAACGACGCTTGGATCTTCGTGTCCGCGGTCATCGCCGAGCGCCTCGAGCGTGACCGGGCCGCCCACGCCGCCCTGCCGATCACCGGGGCGAGTCTCGCCGACGTGCTGGCCGCGGCCGACTTCCTCCACCACGCCGTGCCGACAAGGCAAGAGCTTCAGGATTCCGTACGGCGTCTCGCGGGCGCCGGCCTGCTCGTGGTCGAGGATGACCTCGTCGAGGTGGCGCCGGCCGGTGAGCAACTCTGGCGCACCCGCCCGTTCAGCGGCCTGTCGTCGGCCGTGATGACTCTCCAGGCGCAGCTAAATCGTGCTAGCACCCCCGGCGACTCGGAGTGGGTGCTCGACGAGCCGACCTACAACGCGGCCCTCCGCGAGTATTCGCTGCGCCTGGCCGACGGCCGCTGACGCTCCCCCGCGGGCCCTCGCGTGACCTCTGGGCCGCGCCAGGCTTCGCCCGACCTTTCGCCGGCGCCGCGCCTGGCGTCGCCGGACCTCTCGCCGGCGCCGCGCCGGACCTGGCGCCGGCTCTCAGCGGACCGGGTTGCCGGCCGCCCGCAGGCTCTCCTTGACCTCGCCGATGCTGAGGTCTCCGAAGTGGAAGACGCTGGCCGCCAGCACCGCGTCGGCCCCCGCCGCCACCGCCGGCGGAAAGTGCTCGACCGCGCCCGCTCCCCCGCTCGCGATGACCGGAATGTCCACCACGGCCCGCACCGCCCGGATCAGCTCGATGTCGAAGCCCGCCTTCGTCCCGTCCGCGTCCATCGAGTTGAGCAGGATCTCCCCCGCCCCCAGCTCGGCCACCGTCCGGGCCCACTCGATCGCGTCCAGCCCCGCGCTGCGCCGCCCGCCGTGCGTGGTGACCTCCCACCCGCTCGGCTGCTCCGCCGACCGCCGCACGTCCAGCGACAGCACCAGCACCTGGTTGCCGAACCGCTCGGCGATCTCGCTGATGAGCGCCGGCCGGTTGATCGCCGCCGTGTTGACCCCGACCTTGTCGGCCCCGGCCCGCAGCAGCACGTCGACATCCTCGACCGACCGCACCCCGCCACCCACGGTCAGCGGGATGAAGACGCTCTCCGCTGTCCGCCGCACCACGTCGAGCATGGTCCCCCGGTCGTCGGACGAGGCGGTCACGTCGAGAAAGGTCAGCTCATCGGCCCCGGCGGCGTCATAGGCGGCGGCCAGCTCCACCGGATCCCCCGCGTCCCGCAGGTCGACGAAGTTGACCCCCTTGACCACCCGCCCCGCGTCAACGTCGAGACAGGGAATAACGCGCACCGCCACCGTCATGCGCCAAGCGTAGTTGCCGCTCCGGGACCAGCCCGATCAGGATGCCGCCGATCACCAGGGCGCCCCCGATCAGGTCGACGGTGTGGATGGGCTCGCCGAGGACCAGGGCGGCCGATGCGATGCCGAAGAACGGGACCAACATCGAGAACGGGGCGACGGTGGCCGCGCCGTACCGTCGCAGCAGGAAACCCCAGCCCGCGAATCCCGCGAGTGTCGAGATCAGCGCGACCCACAGCAGAGCCATGACGGCCTCGCCGTCGATCGCGCGCAGCGCGGAGACGTCGGCCGACGGACCGTCGACGAGCAACGACAGCACGACCAGCGGGCCCGACGCGACGGCGCTCGCCCACACCATGAAGCGCAGCGTGTCGGGCGGCGCGGCCTTACGGGTGACGATGTTGGACAGCGCCCACGCCGCGGCCGCTCCGATGATCAGCAGGAAGGCGCCGAGGTTCGCGCCCAGCCCGGTCGCCACCACGCACACGCCGGCGACCGCCACCACGAGGCCGCCGATCTGGAGGCGGCGCGGGCGCTCGCGGAGCAGGAACACGGCGAAGAGCACGGTGAAGACGGCCTGGCTCTGCAGCACCAGCGAGCTCAGCCCGGCCGGCATCCCGGCCGCCATGCCCGCGAAGAGCAGCGAGAACTTCACGACGCCGAGGATCACGCCGGTGGCGACGATCCAGCGCCACGGCACCTGCGGGCGGCCGGCGAACAGGATCGCGGGGAAGGCGGCGAGCATGAAGCGCAGGGCGTTGAACAGCAGCGGCGGGAAATGGTCGAGGCCGGTCTCGATGGCGACGAAGTTGACGCCCCAGATCGCCATGACGGCGACGGCCAGCGCAAGGTCACGAGGTCTCACACCATCGAGCCTGCGGCCTTCTACGATTAAGCACTATCGAATAGTGCTACAGCGACAATGTAGGGTCGCTACATGATTGACCTCGGTCGGCTGCGGGCGCTGCACGCCGTGGCCAGCTACAAGACCGTCCTGGCCGCCGGCGAGGCGCTGCACTGCACACCGTCGGCGGTGTCACAGCAGCTCGCCAAGCTCGAGCGCGAGACCGGCGCCACACTCGTCGAGAAGGACGGGCGGGGCCTGCGGCTCACCGAGGCCGGCCGGATCCTCGCGCAGCACGCCGAGCGGGTCCTCGCCACCGTCGACGAGGCGGAGTCGGCGCTCGCCGCGCACCGCGACACGGTGACCGGCCGGCTCACCGTGGCGGCGTTCGCGACCGCGTGCCGGGCGCTGCTGCCGTGGGCGCTGCACCGGCTGGCCGCCGACCACCCGCAGCTGACCACCGGGCTGATCGAGGCGAACCCGCACGAGGGGCTCGAGGCGCTGCACCGCGGGCACGTCGACCTGGCCGTGCTCGACGACTGGCCCGAGGTGGCGCTGCGGTACCCGGCCGGGATCACGCACGTCGAGCTGGGCTGGGACGTCGCCGACCTGATCGTACCGAGCGGGCACCGGCTGACCGGCACGACGACGCTAGCCAAGTGCCGCGACGAGCGGTGGATCTCCGCGAAGGCCGGCGACATCTGCCACGAGTGGCTGCTCCGGGTGCAGCCGGGCGTGCAGCCCGACTTCCACGTCGGCGAGTTCGAGACGCAGCTGACGCTGATCGCGGCCGGGCTGGGGGTGGCGGTCATCCCGCGGCTGGCCCGTCCACCGCAGCTGCCGGAAGGCGTCCGGATCGTGCGGCTCACCCCCGAGCCGCGCCGGCGCGTCGTGATCGCCTGGCGCGAGGCGGCCGCGGCCCGCCCGGCGATCAAGGCCGCCGAGCAGGCGCTACGGGACTCGTGGCGTCAGGCGAGCGCGTCGAGGGCCTGACGCACGGTGAACGCGCCGGCGTAAAGCGCCTTCCCGGCAATCACCCCCTCAACCCCGACCGGCTCGAGCGTGGCCAGCGCCCGCAGGTCGTCCAGCGTGGACACCCCGCCGCTCGCGATGATCGGCTTGTCGGTGGCCGCGCACACCTCGCGCAGCAACTCCAGGTTCGGGCCCTTCATCGTCCCGTCCTTGGTGATGTCGGTGACGACGTAGCGGGACGCGCCCGCCTTGTCGAGCCGCGCCAGCACCTCGTACAGGTCGCCGCCGTCGCGGGTCCACCCGCGCGCCGACAGCGTCCGGCCGCGCACGTCCAGCCCTATCGCGACCCGGTCGCCGTACTCGCCGCACACCCGGTCGCACCACTCCGGGTCCTCGAGCGCCGCGGTGCCGATGTTGACCCGGGCCGCGCCGGTCGCGAGGGCGCGGGTCAGCGAGGCGTCGTCGCGGATGCCGCCGGAGAGCTCGACCTTCACGTCGAGGCGGCGCACCACGTCGGCGAGCAGGCCGGCGTTGGAGCCGCGCCCGAAGGCGGCGTCCAGGTCGACCAGATGCACCCACTCGGCCCCGTCGTTCTGCCAGGCGAGCGCGGCGTCGAGCGGGTCGCCGTAGGCGGTCTCCGAACCGGCGGCGCCCTGCACGAGCCGGACGGCCTGGCCCTCCGCGACATCGACGGCGGGCAACAGAGCGAGGGTCACTGCATTTCTCCTTTATGCCTTTATGCCTTTTTGCCCAAGATCACGACCACCAGGGCCGGCAGGGCCATGACGATCACGATGGTGAGCACGATGCGCAGCGCCAGGTCGGGCACGAACAGCCAGACCGCGGCGGCGGCGATCAGCGGCACCAGCACGATGCCGATCCGCTCGCCGCGACTGCGCCGGTAGATCCGTCCGGGCCGGCCGATCCGCGGGGTCATCCTCCGGGTCAGGGCACGGCGACGCTGCCGGCGGGCATCCTTGCGGGCGCGGGCCTCCCGTTCCCGCTCCTGCACGGCGAGCCGTTCGGCGCGCCTCTTCGCACGCTCCTTGGACACCGGCCGCTACAGCCCGGCGACCCAGTTGCGCAGCAGCGCGTAGCCCGCGTCCGCCGATTTCTCCGGGTGGAACTGCGCGACCGACAGGCTGCCGAGCTCGACCGCGGCCGCGAAGGGCTCGTCGTGGGTCGCGGTGGTCACTTTGGCGCCGGCTCGCTGCAACACATCAAGATCCGAGGCCGCGTACGAGTGGACGAAGTAGAACCGCGTATCCGGTCCCACTCCCTTGAGCATTTCGGACATTTCCGGAATGTCGACCGTGTTCCAACCCATGTGCGGGATCCGCTCCGCCTTGAGCTTGGTGACCACGCCCGGGAGCAGGCCGAGCCCCTTCGTCTCCACGCCGTGCTCGACGCCGGAGTCGAAGAAGATCTGCATCCCGACGCAGACGCCGAGAACCGGTTGGTTGTTCCGCACACGCTCGGCGATCATCGGGCCGGCGCCGAGCTCCTCGATGCCGGCCATGCACGCTGCGTAGGCGCCCACACCCGGCACCACCAGACCGTCGGCGGCCGCGGCGGCCCCGAGATCGCTGGTCACCGTCACCTCCACCCCGGTGCGGGCCACCGCCCGCTCCGCCGAGCGCAGATTGCCCGACCCGTAGTCGAGCACCACCACCGTGGTCATGACGGCAACAGCCAGGCGACGCCGCCCGCGACGGCCAGCGCCGCGAGCACGCCCACCACGCCGACGCTGAACTTGGTGGCACCCGACCTGATCAGCTGGATCACGCCGCCGACCAGGAAGCCGGCCACGACGAACAGCACGACGGCCATCAGAGCACGCCCTTCGTCGACGGCAGCGCGCCGGCGTTGCGCGGGTCGATCTCGACGGCCTCGCGCAGCGCCCGGGAGAACGCCTTGAACTGCGCCTCCACCACGTGGTGCGCGTCGGGCTTGCCGCCGTCGCGGGCCGCGCGGAGCACGCTGACGTGCAGGGTGACCTTGGCGGCGAAGCCGAACGACTCGAAGATGTGCCGCGTCATGCTGGTCGGGTAGACCGGCCCGATGTACGGCGCCAGCTCGGGCTCGTCGTGCACCACATAGGGCCGCCCGGAGAGATCGACGGCCGCGCGGCAGAGCACCTCGTCCATCGGGATCGTGGCCGACCCGTACCGGCGAATGCCCGCCTTGTCGCCCAGCGCGCGCGAGAATGCCTCGCCGAGCGCGATGGCCGTGTCCTCCATGGTGTGGTGCGCGTCGATCTCGAGGTCACCCTCGGTGCGCACGGTCAGGTCGAACCCGCCGTGCTTGGCGAGCTGGTTGAGCATGTGGTCGTAGAAGCCGACCCCCGTGCTCAGGTCGCCCTTGCCGGTGCCGTCGAGATCGATGTCGACGTACACCTTGGTCTCGTTGGTGACGCGCTCGACGCGCGCGGTGCGGCTCACTTCAAAGCCTCCAGGAACGCTTCGGTCTCCGAGGGGGTTCCGGCGGTCACCCGCAGCCAGCCCGGCAGGCCGACATCGCGGATCAATACACCCCGGTCGAGCAGTCGCTGCCAAGCGGTTTTCTGGTCGCCGCCGACCTCGAA
The DNA here is from genome assembly GCF_050942195.1 of Actinoplanes sp. CA-142083. Lineage (NCBI taxonomy): Bacteria > Bacillati > Actinomycetota > Actinomycetes > Micromonosporales > Micromonosporaceae > Actinoplanes > Actinoplanes sp. CA-142083. The sequence continues at coordinate 2,103,737 of NZ_CP192076.1, read as the reverse complement.
CAGCACGAAGTTGGCGTCGCTGTCCGCGACCCGGAAGCCGCGCGAACGCAGCGTGACCACAATGCGGTCACGCTGCTCCTTGATCGCCTCCACGGTCGCGAGCAGGGCGTCACGTTGCGCCAGTGCGGCGCGAGCGGCCGCTTGCGTCAAAGAGCTCAGGTGGTACGGCAGCCGCACCAGCTGAACGGCGTCCACGACCGCCGGGTGTGCCGCGAAATAGCCGAGGCGGCCGCCCGCGAACCCGAACGCCTTGCTCATCGTCCGGGTCACCACCAGCCGCGGGTGGCCGGCGATCAGGGCGAGCGCGCTGGACGTGCCCTCGCGCGCGAACTCCGCATAAGCCTCGTCGACGATCACCATGCCGCGCGCGTTCGCCAGCACCTCGGTGATCACTTCGGGGTCCAGCGCGGTGCCGGTCGGATTGTTCGGCGAGCAGAGGAACACCAGGTCGGGGTCGTGCAGCGCGAGCTGCTCGCGGGCCGCCGCCGGGGTGAGCCCGAAATCCGGGTCACGCAGCGCGGCGATCCACCGGGTGCCGGTGCCCTGGGCGAGCAGCGGATGCATCGAATACGAGGGCCCGAAGCCCAGCGCCGAGCGACCCGGCCCGGCGAACGTCTGCAGCAACTGCTGCTGCACCTCGTTGGACCCGTTGGCGGCCCAGAGGTTGGCCGTGGCCAGGCCGTGGCCGAGATAGTCGGCCAGGTCGGTGCGCAGCGCCACCGCGTCCCGGTCCGGGTAGCGGTTGAGATCGCGCAGCTCGGCCTGCAGCGCCTTGCCGATCGCCTCGGTGACCTCGTCGGGCAGCGCATACGAGTTCTCGTTGGTGTTCAGCCGCACCGCGACATCAAGCTGCGGCGCACCGTAGGGCGACTGCCCGCGCAGATCATCCCGAATCGGCAGATCGTCGATGCTGATCGCCCCCGTCTTCCCCGCGCCGGCCCCGGCCTCTCCCCCACCGGCCCTGGCCTTTCGCGCGCCGGCCTCGGCCTCTCCGGCGCCGGTGGCGTCTTTCGCGTTCACTGGGCGAACCTCACCTTCACGGCGTCCCCGTGCGCGGGGAGATCCTCGGCGTTGGCCAGCGCCACCACGTGGCCGGCGACGTCACGCAGCGCGGCCTCGTCGTACTCGACGACGTGGATGCCGCGCAGGAACGACTGCACCGACAGGCCTGAGGAGTGCCGCGCGCAGCCCGCGGTGGGCAGCACGTGGTTGGAGCCCGCCGCGTAATCACCCAGCGAAACAGGCGACCAGGCACCCACGAAAATCGCGCCGGCGTTGCGGACCCGCATGGCCCACTGCCGCGCGTCGCGCGTCTGGATTTCAAGATGCTCCGCCGCGTACGCGTCGACGACCCGCAACCCCTGCTCCAGATCGTCGACCAGCACCACACCGGACTGCTCACCGGTGAGCGCGGTCAGCACCCGCTGCTCGTGCTTGGTCGACGCCACCTGCCGGGTCAGCTCGGCCTCGACCGCCGCGGCCAGCGCCTCGGAGTCGGTGACCAGAACGCTGGCCGCCATCGGATCGTGCTCGGCCTGGCTGATCAGATCGGCCGCCACATGCCGGGGATCGGCCGTCTCGTCGGCCAAAATCGCGATCTCGGTCGGCCCCGCCTCGGCGTCGATGCCCACGACGCCCTGCAGCAGCCGCTTGGCCGCCGTCACCCAGATATTGCCCGGGCCGGTGATGACATCCACCGGCTCGCACCGGTCTTCGTCGTCCACCCCATCGGAGCCGTAGCCCAGCATCGCGATCGCCTGGGCGCCGCCGACGCCGTAGACCTCGTCGACGCCGAGCAGCGCGCAGGCCGCCAGCACTCGCGAGTCGGGAAGGCCGCCGTTCTCCTTCTGCGGCGGGCTGGCCACGACGAGACCCTCGACGCCTGCCTCCTGGGCGGGAACCACGTTCATCACCACGGTCGACGGGTAGACGGCCAGGCCGCCCGGCACGTACAGACCCACCCGGCTCACCGGCACCCACCGCTCGGTGACCGTGCCGCCGTCGACCACGCGGGTCGTCACGTCCTGCCGGCGCTGGTCGGCGTGCACCTTGCGGGCCCGCTTGATCGACTCGAGCAGCGCCGCCCGGACCTCGGGGTCGAGGCTCTCGGCCGCCGCGGCGATGGCCTCCCGCGGCACGCGCAGCCGCTCGATCTCGACACCGTCGAACCTGGTCGTGGCCTCCTTGATCGCGCCGAAGCCATGCTGATGGACCGCGTCGACAGTGGGTCGAATCTGCTCGACGGCAGCGGAGACGTCGAGCCGGGCACGGGGCAGCAGTCCTCGGGGATCCCTCTGGGACCCACGCAGGTCAGTCCGATTCAGCACGCGCCAATTCTAGGCGGCGACCTGGTGATCTCCGCCGCGGCCACAGCGCGGCCCAGGCCTTGAGATGGTGATCACTTCCACGCGCCTCCCCGACCCGTCCCGGACGGGTTGACCATGGTCGGGGTGCCGATAGGCTGGGCTGGTGAGTGAGCGGCTACCGGTGTTCCCCCTGGGTACGGTGCTGTTTCCCGGGCTTGTGCTACCCCTGCACATCTTCGAGGAGCGCTACCGGTCGCTGGTGCGCGAGCTCGTGGCCAGCCCCGAGGACGGCCCGCACGAGTTCGGCGTGGTCACCTTGCGCCGCGGCGTCGAGGCGCCGTCGCCCGAGGCCGAGGACGGCCCGGCCCCCGAGCCCCCGCCCGTCAAGCTCGACGACCTCTATCCGGTCGGCTGCACCGCCGAGTTGCGCCAGGTCACCGAGCTCCCCGACGGCCGCTTCGACATCATGACCGTCGGCCGCCGCCGCTTCACGCTCGTCGACATCCGCCAGGGCGAGGAGCCCTACCTGACCGCCAAGGTCGAGTGGCTCCCCGACGAGACCCCTGACGAGACCGCCGCCCAGCTGGCCCCCCGGGCGCTGGCGGCGTTCCGCACCTACCTGGACCTGCTACGCCCCGACTCCGAGGTCATCGACACCGTCCCCGGCGACCCCACGGTCCTCTCCCACCTGATCGCCGCCACGGCCCAGCTGACCACCGACGAGCGCCAGCTACTCCTGGCGGCCCCCGACACCGCCACCCGCTTGCGCGCAGAGCTGAAACTGCTCAACCGCGAGGCCGGCCTCCTCGCCAAGGTACGCGCGGTCCCGGTCCCTCTCTCCGACCTGGCCCGCCCCGCCAGCCCCAACTGACCAAACCCAACACCGCGCCCCCGCCGCGCCCCCGCCGCGCCCCGCCGCGCGCCCCCGCCGCGCCCCCGCGCGCCCCCGCCGCGCGCCCCGCGGCGCGCTGACGCCACGCCCTGACGCCGCGTCTCGCACTGACGCCCCCGCCGCGCAATGACGCTCGCAGCCCGCGCCATGACGTCCCTCCGCGCCGTGACGCTCGCCCCGCCGCGCCCTGATGAATCGCCGTTCGCAACGAACAGCACCTAATCAAGATCGGGGAGAAGCCCGCGAAGCACGGCCGCACAGGCACGCGCGGCAATTCACCATCGATGATTTCCCGCACGCCCCGCGCAGCAGGTCATCAAGATCGCGGGGCGAGTCAGGTGCGCGGCGGCTCCGGCGTGGCCTCCGAATGCTCGGACCCACCCGGCGCGTGGCCGGCATCGGGATGCTCGGGCCCGCTGAGCGCATGGCCGGCGCCGGGAAGCTCCGGCCCGCTGAGCGCGTGGCCGGCGCCGGGAAGCTCCGGCCCGTTGAGCGCGTGGCCGGCCTCGGGATGCACGGGGACGCTGAGCGCGTGGTCGGGTGACTCGGTCTCGGGGACGCCTGGCCACGGCGGTGGTGGGCCGTGGTGGGCTGCCGCGTTGGGGCCGTAGCCGGGCTTGGCCCCGGGCTCGTCGAGGTCGGGGTCGTTGGACCAGCCGGCCAGCAAGGTGAGCACGATCGCGGCCGCGAAGGCGGGCACCAGCATCGGGCCGGTGGAGTGCACCTCGGGCGGCGCCAGGTAGGTCGCGCCGCGTACGGCGGTCTCGCGCCACTGCTCGTAGGCGCTCTTGCCGATCATCTCGCCGACCCAGGGGGCCAGCAGGTAGCCGGCGCCGAGCGTGCCGACGATGACGCCGAGGAGCAGGAACGGGCCGCGATCGCGCCGCAGGACCAGCCAGGCGATCACCGCGACGAGGATGCCGAAGCCGAGTCCCAGCAGCGTGTACCAGCCGTCGGCGGCGATGTACTCCTCGGGGGACGGGTCGTTGACCACGATGTTCTGGCCGGTGGCGACCACCGGAACGCTCGGCGCGATCCACGCCCAGAGCAAGCCGAGCGGCCCGCCCAGCGCGAAGATGACCACCGCGCTCAACACCGCAACCAGCGCGGTCCGCTTCCACGGCCGCCGCGGCGCCGAGCCCAGCCCCCACCACTTCGACGCGAAGCTTGCCTCCGGCCCGGTGGGATGCGCCAGCTCATACCCGCCGCCCGCGGTGGGAAGCCCATAAGCGTCCGAGGTGCCCGAGGCGGGGATCTCCCCGGCGGGCGAGCCATCGGCCGAGGAACCGGCCGCGACAACGGAGCTGCCGTCCCCTGCCTCGAAAGAGCCGCCACCGCCAGTTGCCGCTGAGCCGCCGGTGGTGCTCGCCCCGCCGAGCGGGGCACCGTAAGCGCCGGGGTCGGCCGTCGGGTCGGCCGGCGGCGGGCCGGAAGGCTGCCCTGACGGCGGGCCGGAGAGGTGCGCCGGCGGCGGCCCGGAAGGCTGCCCTGACGGCGGGCCGGAGAGGTGCGCCGGCGGCGGGCCGGAGGGCCGCGCCACCGGCGGCCCCGAAGGCTGTGCCAGCGGCCGGCCGGAAGGCTGGGCCGAAGGCGGGCCGGAAGGCTGCGCCGGCTCCGGGCTCCGGGCCGACTCCTGACTCGGGTTCACCCTACGATCCTGCCAGGTCGCGGCGACCAGCGTCCGCCGTGACCCCGGACCGCCGCTCTCACCTGGGGAAACAACGTCAGGCGACTGCGGACGGGCCGAGGATCATCTTGAGGTCGGCGCGCAGCGCCGGCGTCGGGGCCACCCGGACGGCGCCGAGGCGCAGCAGCGTGGTGCGGCTGCCGTTCTGCAGGTGGACGTGCACCTCGGAGTCGCCGGGGTGGCTGGAGAGGATCTCCTTGAGCTCGGCCACCAACGGCGGCGTGCACCGGGTGATCGGCATGGTCAGCGTGACCGGCTTGCTGTCGGGGTTGTGGCTGATGTCGGGCAGGCTCATGTCCATCGCCATGATGCGCGGGGTGTCGTCGCGCCGGTCGACCCGGCCCTTGACCACCACGATCGCGTCCTCGGCGATGTACTGCCCGATCACCTCGTACGTGTTGGGGAAGAACAGCGTCTCCACCCCGCCGGCCAGGTCTTCCAGCGTCGCCGACGCCCATGCCCGGCCCTGCTTGGTGATCCGCCGCTGCACGCCGGTCAGGATGCCCGCGAGCGTGACGACCTGCCCGTCGGGGACCGACCCCTCCTCGTTGAGCGCCGCGATCGACGTGTCGGCCGCGTTGGCCAGCAGCTGCTCGAGACCGGCCAGCGGGTGGTCGGAGACGTACAGGCCGAGCATCTCCCGCTCGAAGGCCAGTTTGTCGCGCTTGTCCCACTCGCTGTCGCCGATCGTCGGCATCGCGACCGTGGCCGCGCTACCGCCCTCGGTGTCGCCGAACGCCCCGAACAGGTCGAACTGGCCGGCCGCCTCGTTGCGCTTCACATCCGCGTACGCGTCGATCGCCTCGGCGTGCACGGCGAGCAGGCCCTTGCGGCTGTGCCCCATCGAGTCGAACGCCCCGGCCTTGATCAGGGATTCAATCGTCTTCTTGTTGCAGGCGACCGCGTCGACCTTGGACAGGAAGTCGTAGAAGTCCTGATATTCGCCCTTTTCCTTGCGGCAGCGGGCGATCGCGTCGACCACGTTGTGCCCGACGTTGCGGACCGCGGCGAGGCCGAACCGGATGTCCTTGCCGACCGGGGTGAACGGCCCGGCGGACTGGTTGACGTCGGGCGGCAGGACCTGGATGCCCATGCGCCGGCACTCGGCCAGGTACATCGCCATCTTGTCCTTGTCGTCGCCGACGCTGGTGAGCAGACCCGCCATGTACTCGGCCGGGTAGTGCGCCTTGAGGTAGGCCGTCCAGTACGACACCAGCCCGTACGCCGCGGAGTGCGCCTTGTTGAACGCGTACCCGGCGAACGGGACCAGCACGTCCCACACCGCCTGGATCGCTTCCTTGGAGTAACCGTGCTCGATGCAGCCCTGCTGGAACGGGCCGAACTCCTTGTCGAGGATCTCCTTCTTCTTCTTACCCATCGCCCGGCGGAGCAGGTCGGCCTGGCCGAGCGTGTACCCGGCGAGGATCTGCGCGGCGCGCTGCACCTGCTCCTGGTAGACGATCAGGCCGTACGTCGGCTCGAGGATCTCGCGCAGCGGCTCCTCGAGCTCGGGGTGGATCGGAGTGATGTCCTGGAGCTTGTTCTTGCGGAGCGCGTAGTTGGTGTGCGACTCGACGCCCATCGGGCCAGGACGGTACAGCGCCAGGACCGCGGAGATGTCCTCGAAGTTGTCGGGCTTCATCAGCCGCAGCAGCGACCGCATCGGCCCGCCGTCGAGCTGGAACACGCCGAGCGTGTCGCCGCGCGCCAGCAGCTCGTACGCCGCCGGGTCGTCCAGCGGCAGCTGCAGCAGGTCCATCTCCATGCTGTGGTTGAGCTTGATGTTCTTGACCGCGTCGTCGAGGATCGTCAGGTTTCGCAGGCCCAGGAAGTCCATCTTGAGCAGGCCGAGCGTCTCGCACGTCGGATAGTCGAACTGCGTGATGATCACGCCGTCGGCGGGCCGGCGCATCAGCGGGATGTGGTCGATGATCGGCTCGGCCGACATGATCACGCCGGCCGCGTGGACGCCGGTCTGCCGGATCAGGCCCTCGATGCCGCGCGCGGTGTCGATCACCTTCTTGACGTCGGGGTCCTGCTCGTACATCGTGCGGATCTCGCCCGCCTCGCTGTACCGCTTGTGCTCCTTGTCGAAGATGCCGGACAGCGGGATGCCCTTGCCCATCACGTCGGGCGGCATCGCCTTGGTGATCCGGTCGCCGACCGCGAACGGGAAGCCGAGCACCCGGGCCGCGTCCTTGATCGCGGCCTTCGCCTTGATCGTGCCGAAGGTGGCGATCTGCGCGACCTTGTCCTCGCCCCAGCGGTCGGTCACGTACTTGATGACCTCGCCGCGCCGGCGCTCGTCGAAGTCGATGTCGACGTCGGGCATCGAGATGCGCTCGGGGTTGAGGAACCGCTCGAAGATCAGGCCGTGCGGGAGCGGATCGAGGTCGGTGATGCCCATCGCGTACGCCACGAGCGAGCCCGCCGCCGAGCCACGGCCGGGACCGACCGCGATGCCGTTGCGCTTGGACCACTGGATGAAGTCGGCGACCACGAGGAAGTACGCCGGGAAGCCCATCTGGATGATGACGCCGAGCTCGTACTCCGCCTGCTTGATGTGCGTGTCGGGGATGCCGCCCGGGAATCGCGCCCGCAGGCCCTCGAACGCGACGTGCCGGAAGTACTCCTCCTCGGAGTACCCGTCGGGGATCGGGAACCGGGGCATCAGGTTTTTGAAGGTGAACATGCCCTCGGTGTCGACCTTCTCCGCCACCAGCAGCGTGGTGCGGCAGCCCTCCTGCCACGCCTCGGAGGAGTCGACGGCGCGCATCTGGTCGGCCGACTTCACGAAGTAGCCGTTGCCGTCGAAGCGGAACCGGTTGGGGTCGGCGACGTTGCTGCCGGTCTGCACGCAGAGCAGCACGTCGTGGGCCGCCGACTGCTCCTCGTACGTGTAATGCGAGTCGTTGGTGACCAGCGGCCGGATACCGAGCTTCTTACCGATCTCGAGCAGGCCGTCGCGGACCCTTTTCTCGATCGAGAGGCCGTGATCCATGATCTCGAGGAAGTAGTTGTCCTTCCCCAGAGCCTCCTGGTACCTCGCGGCGGACTTGAGCGCCTCGTCGAACTGGCCGAGCCGCAGGCGGGTCTGCACCGCGCCGGACGGGCAGCCGGTGGTGCCCATGATCCCCTCGGCGTGCTCCGCGATGATGTCGAAGTCCATCCGCGGGTACTTACCGAGCTGGCCCTCCATCGACGCGCGCGAGTTGAGCCGGAAAAGATTTTTGAGGCCGACCGCGTTGCGCGCCCACATCGTCATGTGGGTGTAGGCGCCGTTACCCGAGACGTCGTCGCCCTTCTGCTCGGGCCGGCCCCACTTGATGCGCGCCTTGTCGAGGCGGGACTCGGGCGCCACATACGCCTCGACGCCGATCACCGGCGTGATCCCGGCCGCCTTGGCCTGGGTGTAGAAGTCGTACGCCCCGTGCATGTTGCCGTGGTCGGTGATCGCCGCGCCGGGCATGCCCAGCCGGGACGCCTCGGCGAGAAGTTCCTTGACCCGGGCGGCCCCGTCGAGCATCGAATACTCGGTGTGCACGTGGAGATGCACGAACGAGTCAGACACCCCGGGCCCCCTTCATATTTTGGCCTCGCAGTGCGGCGAAGCCGCCTTGGAAGCGCAGTTGTGATGACGCGAGCGACTCTAGTCCGACCCTCCGACAAGAATCGAGAGAAACACGGGTCACTCCGCGAACGGCTCGATCATCATCGAGGCGGCCCGCAACCACGCCTGCTTGGTCTCCGGCTGGAGATCCTGATACTCGATCGACGAGCCCACCTCGAGCGACGGGTCGTAAGGCACGATCGCCACCCCACGCGTACGGGTGGCGAAATGCTTGGCGAAGTCGTTGAGCATCGGCAGCGGCCCCGGCGACGGGCACGAGATCAACGTCACGGCGTTGGAGACCAGGTCGCCCATGCCGCTCTCGTCGAGCACGTCGAGCATCCAGTCGGCGGTGAACGCGGCGTCCTCGCGCGGCACCGTGGTGATCACCAGCTGGTCGGCCTGGCGCATCACGGTCTGCCAGTTGACGCTTTCCACGTTGTTGCCGGTGTCGACGCAGATCACGTCGTGGGTGCGGCGCAGCAGGTCCATCACCCGGCGCACGGTGCCCTGGTCGAGCCGCTGGGCGAAGCGCGGGTTCTCCTCGCCGGCGAGCACGTCGTACGACCCGTCGGAGGCGTGCCGCAGGTAGCTGTCGAGCTCGGACAGCAGCCCGTCGCCGTGCAGCGCCTCGATCTGCATGAGGTCGGCCAGCAGGTGCTTGATGGTGCGGGCGTGCCGGGCGCTGCCGGCCCGCAGGCCGAGCGTGCCGCGCAGCTCGTTGTCGTCCCAGGCGAGCACGCCGCGGCCGCGGACGCTGCCGATGGTGGCCGCTGCCAGCACGGTCGCGGTGGTCTTGTGCACGCCGCCCTTGGGGTTGGCGAAGGCCAGCACGCGCGGCTTGCCGAGCTTGCGCCGCAGCACCGCCACGGCCCGCTCGAACTCGTTGTCGGGCTGGGTCTGCCGCCACTCGATCCGCGCGCCGGCCGGAGAGGTCGGCGCGGGCGCGGGAGCCGGCGCGGGCGGCCGGACCGGCGCGGCCGCGCTGGCTCGGATCTGCGGGTAGTCACGAGCCGGAGCCGGGGGAACCGGCGCCGGACGCGCGGGAGCGGGCGACGGACTGAAGTAACTGTGCGGCTGCTCGACCGGCGGAGCCGGGGCGGGCGCGGGAGCCGGAGGCGGCGGGGCGGCCGCGGCTCGCCCCTGATGACGAGGGTCGAGCGGATTGATCGGCGGCCGCGGCGGCATCGGCTGGCGCGGCTGCTGCTCGTAAGCGGGCTGCTCATACGACGGCGCGTGCTGCGGCGCGCGGGAATCCAGGGGGTTGTAGGGCCGCCGCGGCAACGGCTGCCCGAACTGCTGCTGCTGGGACGGCGGCGGCGCCTCCCGCTCCGACTCGGCCTGCTCGTCGCCGGTGGCACGTCCGTGCCGTGCCCGGTCGAGCAGCGCCCGCCAACGCGGGGCTGGTTCCGCAGGCCGGCCCCAGCCGGTCTCGGTCCCATCCACGGCTCGTCCTCCCTGCCAAACTGGTGATGCCCACGGCTGCCTCGTCGCCCATGACAGGCTACGGAGCGAACCCTATTCGGGCCACTGCCCGACCGACCATCCCCGGTCATTCTCCTTGATCGAACTTCCGCGCCACGGTCGTGATCGAGTGGCCATCCGTACGTTTCGCGGACGAGAGAACTAACGGGCGGACGGCTCTCGAGGTGCTGGATCAGCACTCTCATCTGTTGCGGACGACGTTGCGGCAGAAGGATCGGGCAAGGGTTCGGGACTCGCCGGTGAGTCAGATGTCACAGGGAGCCCGGACGAAGACAGTATCGGCGCGGGCGTCCGGGAGGCAATGGCTGAACCGGCGTTTGGCACAGGAATCGGAGATCCGCTCGGTTCCGCCGGGATCGTCCCGTCCTGCTCGGGCAGCGGCGGCCGGAACTCCGTGTGATCCAGCCGTCGCACCTCGGGCGCGGGGTCGACCCCTCGCACGCCCGGCCTGTCCGCGACCACCTGCAACGCGGCCGGGGCGGCGCGGATCACGGCCGCGAAGACACAGGCACATCCCGACCGGTACGCGTCGGCCTCGGCCCCCGCCTGAGCGGCCGCCGACTCGTACGCCCGGCGGGCCCGCGCCACGTTCGCGTCGTCCCCGGTGAGCCGCCGCCCGAGCTGGAGGTACTCGGCCTTCTCCTGGTCGCGCTGCAGCGCCGCGTCGAGCATGCCGGACATGACGTCGGCGGGCAGCCGGTAGACCGGGATCCGCACCACCTGGGTGTGTTTGCCGGCCAGCGGCACGCGCGTGTAGACCTGCGCCACCCCCGCGCCGTCGAGCAGCGCGGGCAGCGCGCCCGGCGTCACGTAGTTGGTGAGGCTCACCAGGGCCCAGGTGTCGCCGGCCGCCGGCGCGGAGGGGTCGGTCAGCGCCGAGAGCTCCTCGCGCGCGTGGTCCAGATATCCGGGCACGGACTGACCCTGGACGACCCCGACCCGTACGAGATCGCCGGGATTTTCCGAAGGAGAGGCGTCGTCATGCTGACTGACCCAGATCGCCGCGAGCAGCAGCGCGAAGGCCGAGACGACGGCGAGCCCGATCACGGCCCGCAGCACGGCCGCGCCGGCCACCGGTCCCCGCACACGCTCCGCGGGTCCCACCTGACATTGCTCCCGAGGTCAGCTCGCGTCCTGAAGGACGTCCAGCGCGTACTTCAGGTCGTCAGGGTAATCGCTGATGAACCGAACCTCATCGTGCGTTCGGGGGTGGAGGAACCCCAATTCTCGGGCGTGCAGCCACTGCCGGTTCAGCTTCAGCCGGGCCGCGAGGGTCGGATCGGCGCCGTAGGTGAGGTCGCCGACGCACGGGTGGCGCAGCGCCGAGAAGTGCACCCGGATCTGGTGGGTGCGCCCGGTCTCGAGTTTCACGTCGACCAGGCTGGCCGAGCGGAACGCCTCGATCGTGTCGTAATGGGTGACGCTCGGCTTGCCGGTCGACATCACCGCGTACTTGTAGTCGGCGGTCGGGTGCCGGTCGATCGGCGCGTCGATGGTGCCGCGCAGCGGGTCGAGATGGCCCTGGACGACCGCGTGGTACCGCTTGTCGACCTCGCGCTCCTTGAAGGCCCGCTTGAGCACGCTGTAGGCCAGCTCGCTCTTGGCCACCACCATGAGCCCGGTGGTGCCGACGTCGAGCCGGTGCACGATGCCCTGCCGCTCGGCCGCGCCGCTGGTCGCGACGTTCTGCCCCATCGCGGCCAGGCCGCCGACCACGGTCGGGCCGGTCCAGCCGGGGCTCGGGTGCGCGGCCACGCCGACCGGTTTGTCCACCACCACGATGTCGTCGTCGCTGTAGACGATGCTCAGCCCGGTGACGTGCTCGGCCACGACGGTGGGCGCGGAGGCCGGCGCGGGCAGCGTGACCTCGAGCCAGGAGCCGGCGCTGACCTTGTCGGACTTGGGCCGCGGATAGCCGTCGACCAGCGCGTCACCGGCCTCGACCAGGGTGGCCGCGGCCGTGCGGGAGAGCCCGAAGAGCCGGGACACGGCCTGGTCGAGCCGCATGCCGTCCAACCCGTCGGGCACCGGCAGGGAGCGTTGGGTCACTGTGCTGTCCCATTGGGCGTGGACTCGTGGCCCTCGGGCGATTGGTCACGCGAGGCGGTCAACTCGCGCTCGGTGCGCTCGCTCACGCCACCTCCGGCTTTTTCCGTACGACACGACGACCGTCCCGCTGGCGCCCGGTGAGCTCGAGGAGCACGGCCAGGATGACGCCCACGGTGAGGCAGCTGTCGGCGATGTTGAACACCGCGAACTTCTCCCCGTACGGCGCGAAGGCGCTGAGCATGTCGACCACATGGCCGCGGAACGGGCCGGGCGCGCGGAACAGCCGGTCGGCGAGGTTGCCGAACGCGCCGCCGAGCACCAGCCCCAGCGAGATCGCCCACGGGATCGAGCGCAGCCGGGTCGCCATGTAGGTGATCCAGCCGATCACCACCAGCGTGATCACCGGGAACACCCAGGTGTGGTCGCTGCCCAGGCTGAACGCCGCCCCGCTGTTGCGCAGCAGCGACAGGTAGATCAGGCCACCGAGGATGCGCACGGGCTCGCCCTCGGTCAGGTGCTCGGTGCTCAGCCACTTGACCCACTGGTCGAGCGCCACCGCGATCGCGGCGGTGAGCCCCAGCACCACGACGGCACGCCCGCTGAACCCGGGGCGGCGACCCGGCTCCGGCTCCACCGCGGCCGTTGTTGCCTCGTCGGCGTTCAGCGTCGTTCCTCCAGCTGCTTGCAGGACACACAGAGGGTAGCGGAGGGGAATGCCGCCAGTCGCTCGACCGGGATCGGGTTGCCGCACCGCTCGCACCAACCGTAGTTGCCCTCCCCGAGCCGGTCGATGGCGCGTTCCACCTGTGTGATCCGGTCCCGCAGATTGTTCGCGAGAGTGATCTCCTGCTCACGCTCGAACGTCTTGGTGCCGGTGTCCGCCTGGTCGTCGCCGGCCGAGTCGGCGAGCCGGTCGCGCTGCAGCTCGGTGAGCTCGCTGAGCGAGTTGTCGTACTCGCTCTGCAACTCGTCGCGGCGCTCCACCAGCGCCACGCGGATCTTCTCCGTCTCGGCCGATGAGCGCGTCCGCTTCGTCGCGGCCTTGGCGGTCGTGGTGGTGCCGGTGTTGGTTGCCTTGGCCATGGTCGCTCCCTCAGCCACACCCCCCGGCGCGGCGATCAGCGGTCTTCGGACCCGGGGCAGGGTCCCTTTGTCGTGCCGGCCGCGGCCCCCCGACCGCGACGGTGGTGCACGGACCCGTAGATCTTGCCCCACCTGCACAAATGGCGCGGCTGAACCGACAGCCGCGCACTCCGGAGGGTGGCAAGGATACGGAACGTATCCGGCAGCGACAACAAGTGCTTCCGATCTAGCGGGAGTAAAGGTCATAAATCTCCCAGTCGGATACCTTACCGTTCCCGATTCACTGGCCGGCCGGCTCCTCGCGTCCCTCCTCGCCGAACCAGCGAGCCAGCCGGCCCCGGCGGCTGACCGCGCGCAGCCGCCGCTCGGCGATGTCCCGCACGGCGGCCGTCGTCACGATGAGCAGGGCGTCTCCCGTACGCAAGCGGGTGTCCGGACCCGGCACGAAGCCGGCGCCGTCGCGCACCACCAGGGTTACCGATGCCCCGACCGGCAAGCGCAGCTCGTCGATGTAGACCCCGGCCAGCCGGGAGCCCGGCGCCACGTCCAGCTGGAGCAGGTCGGCGGCGATGTTCTCCAGCGGCGCGGTCTCCACGTGGATCTCGGCCGGCTCGTGCGGCGCCGTGACCCGCAGCAGGCGCGAGGCCGGCCCGAGGGTGCTGGCCTGCAGCAGGGTGAAGATGATGACCAGCACGAAGACCGCGTCGAACAGGCCGTTCGCGCCGGGCGTGCCGGCCGAGAGCGGGATCGTGGCCAGCACGATCGGCACCGCGCCGCGCAGGCCGGCCCAGGAGAGGAACGCGGTGCCCCGCCAGCCCACCCGGTTGCCGGGCCGGCGGGGGCCGCGGAACGGGCGGGCCAGCACCGCCGCCACGATCACCGACAGCGGCCGGGCCAGCAGCACCAGGGCCACCCCCACGACCACGGCCGGCACCAGCGCGCCGCCCAGCCGGCCCGGCGAGGCGAGCAGGCCGAGCAGCACGAACAGGCCGATCTGCGCCACCCAGGCGAGGCCGTCGGCGAACCCGAGGACGGCCCGGCGGTGCGGCAGCCGCCCGTTGCCGAGCATCACCCCGGCCACGTAGACGGCGAGGAAGCCCGAGGCGTGGGCGACCGCGCCGGCCGCGTAGGCGAGGACGGTGAGGCCGACCGCCGCGATCGGGTAGAGCCCGGCCGAGGGCAGCGCCGCGTGCCGCAGCGTCCACCGCCCGGCCGCGCCCACGGCCAGCCCGATCGCGGCGCCGGCGGCCAGCTCGTAGGTGACGATCAGGACCTCGTACCACCAGGGGTGCGCGGCCACCCCGGTCGCGCTCAGCAGCACGACCAGCAGGACCACCGGCGCGTCGTTGAGGCCGGACTCCGCTTCCAGGGTGGCCACGAGCCGCGGCGGCAGCCGCAGCCGGCGCAGGGTCGCGAAGACCGCGGCGGCGTCGGTCGAGGAGAGCACGGCGCCGTAAAGCAGCGCCAATCGCCAATTCAGACCCAAGATCAGGTGTACGCACGCGCCGACCACCACGATGCTCACCACGACGCCGATCGTCGCCAGCGAGGCGCTGAGCCCCAGCACCGGCCGCAGCGTGCTCCACCGCGCGGTCAGCCCGCCCTCCGCGATGATCACGATGAGCGCGCAGAAGCCGAGCGTCCGGGTGAGCTCGGCGTCGTCGAAGCGGATGCCGAAGCCGGCCTCGCCGATGACCATCCCGAGCGCCAGGTAGACGAGCAGGCTGGGCAGGCCCAGGCGGGTGGACAGGCGCACCGCGGCCACCGCCACCAGCAGCACCAGGGCGCCGATGAGCAGCGCGAGGTCGAGATGCCCCGTCACGGGGTTGGCGGGCCGTCACGCAGGACGGCCAGACGAGCGCGGAGCTCGTCGGCCGCCGGCACGGTGAAGACCTTGTCGCGGCTGGTGCGGCCGAGGCGCAGCTCCACCTCGGCGGCGCGCAGCCCGAGCGAGGCGGCGAGCGCCCGCCGCACCGCCTCGGTGGCCTTCCCGTCGACCGCCGGCGCGCTCACGGCGACGATCAGCGCCGGCCCGTGCGGCCCCTCATAGCGGCCACCCACCCGGTTTCGCCCGGCGCCCGGCCGCACCCGGACAGCGACGGACAGGCCTTCGGGTTCGGGAGGGCGACGCGTGACCATGCCTCATTGTGCAGATGACGGGCGTGGTGGGGCAGCGGCAAGTGGCTCGTTTGGCGGTCAGCGCCGGGCAGCGGCGGCGACGAGGCGGTCGACCGGGCGGCACAGGCCGCACGGGCTGAAGCCGAGCTCGACCGCCTCGTTCACCGGGATCGGCTCGGTGAGCCGGCCGACCAGGTGCGGGCAGTCCGGCAGGTGATAGCGCGGGCGGCCGTCGACGACCAGCACCTCGGCGTCGAGCCGGGCCACCCGCACGGCGTCGGTGGGGCTGACCTTCTGCGGCAGCGGCTCGTCGGCCGGGTCGTCATCGTCGGCGTCGTCGAGGTCGAACGCGGCGTCGTGCTCGGCCACCGCGGACGGCTCGGCGTGAGCGGCCTGACCCGCGGCGGCCTGACCTGCGGCGGCCTGCTCGGCGGCGGTCTGGCCTGCGGCGGCGCTCTGGGCCGCGCCGGCCTGGGCGGCGTCGGGCCGGCGCCAGGCGTGCTCGTCGGGGTTCTCGCTGCGGGCCGCGTGGATCGCCTCGGCGGCGAGGTCGCGGTCGGGCTCGGAGACGAACTCGTCGTCGCGACGCGCGCCCGAGGCGCCGGTCATGCCGGCGACGGCGTCGCGACGCCCGGCCTCGTAAGCCTCGTCGACGTAGGTCTCGTCGACGACGGGCTCCTCGAGATCCAGATCGTCGTAGGCGACCGGGTCCAGCTGGACAGTCTCCCGCTTGTCCGACAAATCGGACTGGGCCGATTCAGCGGCGAAGGTCGCGCCTTCCGAGGCAAAATCTTCGGTGATGCGGTTCGCCGGCGCGGGCTCCGCGGCGTACTCGGGCGCGGCGGGGCCGGCCGCCGGCTCTCCGGCAGCCCTCTCGCCCGCGGCCCGGCGGGCGGCGCCGGACTGGCGCGCGCCGATCACCAGGGCGACCGCGGCCAGCAGGCTGGCCACGATCGAGCTGATCAGCAGGTTGCTCGATCCGCCGGAGAGTCCCAGCACGAGCAACGTCACCGCGACGAGGATGAGCAGCAAACTAGCAACGATCATGGCTCATCCTCGTCGAAGTGCCAGGGGAGTGAGGGTCAGCGCCCGGACTCGATGGCGCCGGTCCGGGAGCCGCCGTACGACCCGGCGAGGCCGGCCGCGGCGAGACCGCCGGAGCCACCGACCGCACGGCTCGAGTCGGCACGCGACAGCTCGGCGTCGAGGCCCTGGCCCCGGCCGTCGAGGTCGCGCAGCTGGCTCTCGAGGTACGCCTTCAGTCGAGTGCGGTACTCGCGCTCGAACTGCTTGAGCTCCTCGATGTGCTTCTGCAGCGCGGAGCGCTTGGCGTCCAGGCCGCCCATGGCCTCCTGGTGCCGCTGCCGCGCGTCACGCTCGAGGGCGTCGGCCTTGGCACGCGCCTCGCGGGTGACCTCCTCCGCCTTGGAGCGGGCGTCGGAGAGAAGCTTGTCGGCCTCTCGGCGGGCGTCGGCGACGTGGTCGTCGGCGGTGCGCTGGGCCATCATCAGCACCCGGAGGGCCTGCTGCTCGCCGTCGCCACCACCGGCGCCGCTGGGCGCGCCGGCCGGGCCGCCCTGGGCCCGCACCTGCTCCAGCTCCGCCTGCATCTGGCGAGCGGCCTGCTCGGCCTGCGCCTTGTCCCGCTGCACGCGGTCGAGCTGCGCTTTCACATCGTTGAGCTCGGCCGCGAGACGGGGGTCGGCACCCGAGACGGCTGGCGCGCCACCCCGGCCACCGCGCTCCATCTGGGCGCGCAGCTCGCTGTTTTCCTCGATCAGACGGGCGAGCTCACGCTCAACCTCGTCAAGGAAGGCGTCGACCTCCTCCTCGTCGTACCCCCGCTTGCCGATAGGGGGTTTCTTGAAGGCGACGTTATGCACGTCGGCCGGGGTCAGCGGCATCGAAACTCCTCGGGTCAGTCGCGGCCGCGGTTGGGGCTGCTGTCTAGCTGTACGTCACGATCAGATTCTTGAGCACGAACTCCATGAGCACGAACAGGATAACCAGCAGCACGATGAACGCCAGGTCCAAGCTCACGTTACCAATGCGCAGCGGTGGGATCACACGCCTCAACGCCTTGAGAGGCGGATCAGTGACGGTCCACACCGTCTCGAGTGCCGCCGAGGCACCTCGGCCGGGCTGCCATCGCCGTCCGTACTGGAGCACAGCGGACAGGACGAACCTGGCCAGCAGCACCAGAAAGAAAACGTAGACGATGAGGTAGAGGATCTGGAAAAGGATCGACAGCACGTCTGAGGGTCCCTCGTTCGGGCTAACTCTGAGTGAAGAACCCACCCTCAGCGATCTTGGCCTTGTCCTCCGCGGTGACCTGGACATTTGCCGGCGAGAGCAGGAAAACCCGGTTGGTCACGCGCTCGATCGTACCCCGAAGACCGAAGGCCAGACCGGCCGCGAAGTCCACCAGCCGGCGGGCGTCCCCCTCATCCATCTCGGTGAGATTGATGATGACCGGCACACCGTCGCGGAAGTGCTCGCCGATGGTCCGGGCCTCGCGGTACGTAGTCGGGTGCAGCGTCGTGATCTGGTACCGCTGCTCCTCCTCCACCGGGCGCGACTGCGGCTGCGGGGTGTGCACCTGCTGCGGCGCGAGGGCGAGGTTGTCGCGGGTGGCGTAGCTCGACGAGGTCGCCGGCTCACTCGCCGTGGTCGACCGGGTGATGGAGCGCACGCGGGCCCGATCCCCGTTTTCCACCCGATCGTGGTCGTCGAGGTCGGCGCGGGACAGCCGCTCGGAGATCCGGGACCGCTCGCTGCGGGCGCGCGGGACGGCCCGCTCCTCCTCGACGTCCTCGTCCTCGTCGCCGAAGTCCTCGGCGTACCGGTCGGACGAGTACCGGTCGCGGTCGCGATCGCGGTTGCGGTGGTAGGAGGGCTCGCGGTACTCGCGGTCGTCGTACCGCTCGTCATCCTCCTCGACGAGGCCCAGCCAGACGCCCGCCTTCCGAAGCGCGCTCATGCCCCCACCTCACTCCGCACCCCGGCGTAAGTGCCGACCCGACCAGCCATGTCCCCCACCTTTGTCCGCTGAGCGGCCCGCGCCCCCTGGCGTACCGCATTCCCCCCTTGCACGGGCCGGAGTCCGAAACGGACAGGCGACCCGCGGAAACCGTGCTGTTCCCCGCTAAGCGTTAAACAACACCTATGTAGTTTGCTGCCCGCCGCAAGGCTACCGCAGCGGGTTTCGCATTCCGAGCAAAGAAGTGCCGATCCGGACGTGTGTCGCGCCGTGCCGTACGGCCGCCTCGAGGTCGGCGCTCATGCCCGCCGAGATCGCGGTCGCCGCCGGATGCGCCGCGACCAGACGCCGGTGCAGGGCGGCGAGCTGCTCGAACGCGCGGTCCGGCTCCCAGCCCAGCGGCGCGACCGCCATCAGCCCGCCCAGCCGCAGCGCGGACGAGGCCGCCACGGCGTCGGATATCCGCCAGAGATCGTCGCCCACCGCGCCCCCACGCGAAGGGTCGCCGTCGATGCTCACTTGCACGAGCGCTTCCAGCGGTTCCGGGCGATCGGCAACGGCCCGCTCGAGCGCCGAGACCAGGCGCAGGGAGTCGACCGACTCGACCACGTCCGCGTACCCGGCCACGGACTTGGCCTTGTTGCGCTGCAACTGCCCGATGAAGTGCCAGCGTGGCGTCGCGCCGGCGGCGCGCGCCTCGGCGGCCTTGGCGGCCGCCTCCTGGTCGCGGTTCTCCCCCACGTCGGTGACGCCGAGCCCGGCCAGCAGCACGACGTCGCTCGCCGGGTACGTCTTGGTCACCGCCACCAGGGTGACGTCCTCCGCCGGCCGTCCCGCGCTCGAACAGGCGCGGGCGATCCGCTCCCGGACCTCGGCCAGCGAGGCGGCGAGCTGATCCTGACGGCCGGCGGTCTCGATCACGAGCCGTTCTTGAGGAAGTCCGGCACGTCCACATCGTCGAAGAGCACCCGGCGCGGCGTCTGCGCGGGCGCGGCCGCCGGCGTGGTGACCACCGGCGCCGAGGTGGCGGCCGGCGCGACGGACGTCTGGACCGGCGTCGACTTGCGGGCCGGCTCGGCCGGCTTGTACGACGGCGCGCCGCCGTCGAACCCGGCCGCGATCACGGTGACCCGCACCTCGTCGCCGAGCGCGTCGTCGATGACCGCGCCGAAGATGATGTTCGCGTCGGGGTGGGCCGCGTCGGTGACCAGCTGCGCCGCGTCGTTGATCTCGAACAGGCCGAGGTCGGAGCCGCCGGCGATGGACAGCAGCACGCCGCGCGCGCCGTCCATGCTCTGCTCGAGCAGCGGGCTGGAGATCGCCCGCTCGGCCGCCTCGACGGCACGGTTGTCGCCGCGCGCGCTGCCGATGCCCATGAGCGCGCTGCCGGCGTTGCTCATGACGCTCTTGACGTCCGCGAAGTCCAGGTTGATCAGACCCGGCGTGGTGATCAGGTCGGTGATGCCCTGCACGCCGGAGAGCAGCACCTGGTCGGCCTGGCGGAACGCGTCCATCATGCTGATGCCACGGTCGCCGAGCGCCAGCAGCCGGTCGTTGGGGATGACGATCAGCGTGTCGCACTGGTTGCGCAGCTCGTCGATGCCCGCCTCGGCCTGCACCTGGCGGCGCTTGCCCTCGAACGAGAACGGCCGGGTGACCACGCCGATGGTGAGCGCGCCGAGCTTGCGGGCGATGTTCGCCACCACGGGAGCGCCGCCGGTGCCGGTGCCGCCGCCCTCGCCGCACGTCACGAAGACCATGTCGGCGCCCTTGAGCACCTCCTCGATCTCGTCGCGGTGGTCCTCGGCGGCGTTCTTGCCGACCTCGGGCTGGGCGCCGGCGCCGAGGCCGCGGGTGAGCTCCCGGCCGACGTCGAGCTTGACGTCGGCGTCGCTCATCAGCAGCGCCTGGGCATCCGTGTTGATCGCGATGAACTCGACACCCTTGAGCCCCACCTCGATCATGCGGTTCACGGCGTTGACACCGCCACCGCCGATGCCGACCACCTTGATGACCGCCAGGTAGTTGTGTGGAGGTGTCATCGGGCTCAGCCTTCCCTTCGGGGTGGACGGGCGTCGCGGCGCAACTTCGACGTCCGCTGCCGTACAAGGGAGGGCGAGGAAACCCTCACCCTCTACTAGAGGCTTAGGGTTATGTCAACCATTCAACCTCTGGAGCAACGTAAGCGGACGACTGGCGTCAACCAAGGACCCGCGCGGCGTGTCGAGAGCCGCATGGGTGGCGAATATCCGACGCGGCCGTAACCTCCTGAGAAATACGCCGTTCGTGCCCGGATGTCCGACTGTCAGCGGATCGTCACGACCGTCGGCGCGCTGACATCGATCTCCTTCGAGGCCTTCTTCAGCAGCACCGTCGCGACCTGGCTCTTGGTGTCGTTCTGGGTGTCGTCGCCCCAGATCACCGTGCGGCTCTTGCTGAGCTCGAGCTTGATCTGCGCCGGCGCCGCCACCGAGATCGCCACCAGCTGCTCGCGGAGCTCCGGGCTGAGCGCGCCCAGCACGTTCAGCGCCGATTTCGTGTTCACATCGGACGGTCCGGGCGCCGAGGTGCGCACCAGCGGCAGCCCGTCGGGTTTGCGGGCGACCTCGCGGTAGGGCACGCCGGTCGCGTCGATCAGCGTCAGCTTGCCGGGCGCGGTCGGCACGGCCGCGATCGCCGTACGCTCCACCACCTCGACGACGAGCGTCGACGGCCAGCCACGCTTCACGGTCACCCGGTCGACCGCGGGGATGGCCCGCACCCGGGCCCGCACCGCGTCCAGGTCGACCCGGGCGAGCGGCTCGTTCCGCGGCACCGCGGCGGCCTCCTCGACCTGCAGCGGGGTGACCAGCTGGACGCCGACGACCTTGACGTCGCGCACGGCGAGCACCGAGGTGCCGTAGACCATCCAGACGAGCGCGCCGACGACGAGCACGACCCCGCCGGCGACCGCCCAGGGCAGGACGGCCCGCATCCGGCGCTGGCGGGCACGCGCCATGAACCGCCGGGCCGAGGACGGCACCGCGTCGGTGTTCGCCCGGACCAGCCGCCAGTTACGCCCGCCGCCCCCGCTCATGTGGCTACCCCTCGTTCAGCTCTCCGGCGAGAGCGGCCAGCAGCTCGTCGCCCATCAGGGAGATCGGCGGGGCGCCCATGGTCACCACCACGTCACCGGGCAGCGACCGGCGCACCACCTCGGCCGGCACGTCCTCCCAGTCGGGGACGAAGACCTTCCGATCGGCGGGCAGGTCGATCGCGGCGGTCAGCGCCACCCCGCCCTCGCCCGGCCCGCGCACCTCGCCCGGACCGAAGACCTCCATGACGATCACCTGGTCGGCGATCGCCAGCCCCTCGGCCAGCTCGGCCTGCAGGTCGCGGGTGCGGTAGACCCGGTACGGCTGGAAGACCACCAGCAGCCGCCCGTCGCCGGCCACCTCGCGCAGGGTCAGCAGCGCCGCCTTCACCGAGGTCGGGTGGTACGCGTACTCGTCGTAGACCCGCACGCCCTCCGCGATGCCCTTGCGCTCGAAGCGCCGGCGCACGCCCGGGAACGACTCCAGCGCCTCGGTGATCTTGTCGAGCGGCAGGCCCAGGCGCAGCGCGGTGAGCACCGCGGCCGCGCTGTTCAGCCCCATGTGGCGGCCGGGCAGCGCGAGCTTGATCTCGCCCAGGTCACGCCCCTCGAACGAGGCCCGGTAGCGCACGCCGCTCACCGTGGAGACGACCTCGCTGATCCGCAGATCGGCGAGCTCGCTCTCGCCGTACGTGAAAACGCTCTTGCCTTGAGCGCGAAGCGCCGCGATCAGCTCCTGCGTGCCCGGATCGTCGGCACATGTCACGACAAAACCGGAAGTGTCGGTCAGCGAAGCGAACTCCAGGAAGCCGGCCTTGAGCCCGTCGAGGTCGCCCCAGTTGTTGAGGTGGTCGGCCTCGATGTTGGTGATGATCGCGACGTGCGGCCGGTAGATCAGGAACGACTTGTCGCTCTCGTCGGCCTCGGCCACGAAGTGCGGCCCGGTGCCGTGGTGGCCGTTGGAGCCCGCCTCGGAGATCTCGCCGCCGATCACGAACGACGGGTCCTGACCGGCGTGCTGGAGGATCACCGTCATGATCGAGGTGGTGGTGGTCTTGCCGTGCGTGCCGGCCACCGCGATCGTCTGCCGGTTGGTCATCGCGGCGGCGAGCGCCTCGGAGCGGTGCATGATCCGCAGGCCGCGGCGCCGCGCCTCGGCCAGCTCGAGGTGGTCGTGCGGGATGGCGGTCGAGTAGACGACCGTGTCGACGCCGTCGAGGTTCTCCACGACGTGCGCCATGTGGATGGTGCCGCCGAGCGCGCGCAGCCCGGCCAGCGCCGGCCACTCGCGCAGCTCGCTGCCGGACACCGGCACGCCCCGGGTGAGCAGCAGCCGGGCCAGGCCGGCCATGCCGACCCCGCCGATGCCGATCAGGTGCACGCTGCCCAGGTCCTCGGCGGTCAACTCGCCGGCCGGGCTCAGCTCCGAAGAAGAGATCATCGCGCCTTCGCCACCGCTTCCAACACAAACTCCAGGAGGGCCTCGTCACCGTCGCGGCGTCCGTACCGCGACGCGGCCGCGCCCATCATCGCGAGCCGCTGCCGGTCGCGTGCCAACGGGATGATGTGCTGCTCGATCCACTCGGGGGTCAGCTCGCTGTTGTCGACCAGGACGCCGCCGCCCGCCTCGACCACCGGCAGGGCGTTGCGCTTCTGCTCCTGGTTGCTGTGCGGGTACGGCACGTAGACCGCGGGCACGCCGAGGGCGGTCGTCTCGGCCACGGTGATCGCGCCACCCCGGCAGAGCATGAGGTCGGCCGCCGCGTACCCCAGCTGCATGTCGGAGAGATAAGGCACCACGACGTACGGCACCGGGAGGTCGTTGGGCACGTCGAAGGGGTCGTTGCGCCCGCCCTGCACATGCAGCACCTGGATGCCGGCGTGGGTGAGCCGCTTGGCCGCCGCGGCCACGGCGAGGTTGATCGTGCGGGCGCCGGACGAGCCGCCCGAGACGAACAGCACCGGCAGGTCGGGGCGCAGCCCGAACTGGTAGAGCGCGTGCGGGCGCAGCGCGGCCCGGTCGAGGTGGGTGAGCGCGGTGCGCAGCGGCACGCCGACCACCCGGGCGTCACGCAGCGACTCGGCCTGCTGCGGCTGGGTGGGGAAGCCGACCGCCACGTTCTTGGTGAACTTCATGCCCATCCGGTTGGCCACGCCCGGCGGCACGTTCACCTCGTGGATCACGATGGGCACCTCGCGGCGCCACGCGGCCAGGTAGGCCGGGACCGAGACGTAGCCGCCGAAGCCGACCACGACCTCGGCCTGCACCTCGTCGAGGATCTTGCCGGCCGCGTGCGCCGACTTGTACATCCGGTCGGGGGTGCGCAGCAGGTTCAGGTTGATCGACCGGGGCAGCTGGAACGCGGGGATGACCCGCAGGTCGTAGCCGGCCGCCGGGATCAGCTCGTTCTCCATGCCCTTGGGGCTGCCCAGGGTGGTGATGCGCACGTCCGGGAAGTGCCTCTTGAGCGCATCGGCGAAGGCCAGCAGCGGGTAGATGTGACCCCCGGTGCCTCCCCCGGCGAGCACGACCGACCGCAGCGACATCACCGTCTCCTCTCAGCCCCCGCGGAGGCGGGCGACCGGCCCGTGCTGCCCGGCTGCCGTTGCGGGGGGAGCGGCGGCAGCGGGGCCCAGAGTAGCCGCACCCATCTCGCGGGCGGACGGGCGTTCAGGGCCTTGGCCGCGTCCGGCTCGGCGCGGGCGAACGAGGCGAGCATGCCGATCGCCGCGAGCGTCACGACGAGGGCGCTGCCGCCCGAGGAGATGAACGGCAGCGGGAGGCCGGTGATCGGCAGCATCCCGGTCACGCCACCGATGTTGATCACCGCCTGGGAGACCAGCCAGGTGGTGATGGCCGTGGCGGCCAGCCGGCGGAACGGGTCGGCCGAGCGGCGCGCGATCCGGAAGCCGGTGTACGCGAGCACCGAGAGCAGCGCGAGGATCACCACGCAGCCGACCACGCCCAGCTCCTCGGCGACCACCGCGAAGATGAAGTCGTTGGAGGCCTCGGGCAGCCAGTTCCACTTGAGCACGCCCTTGCCCAGCCCGACGCCGAACCAGCCACCCTCGAAGATCGCCGAGCGGGCCTGGATGATCTGGTAGCAGGCGTCGTTGAGGTTGCACTTCTCGATCGGCTGCAGGAAGTTCGTGAGCCGGGCCAGGCGGTAGTTCTCGTCGCCGGCGTCGGTCGAGCCGGAGCCCGCGCCGCCGGAGGCCGCCGCGATGAGCAGGCCGACACCGGCCAGGCCGAGCACGCCGAGCGCCGCGAAGACCCGCAGCCGCACCCCGGCCGCCCAGAGCAGGCCGATGATCAGCGCGAGCAGCACCAGCATGGTGCCCAGGTCGTTGTAGCCGACCAGGACGAACAGCAGGCCGACCATGGGGAACAGCGGGCGGGACAGCTCGCGCCAGTGCCCGAGCGCCGCGCCCTTGCGGGCGATCACGTCGGCGCCCCAGAGCACCATGCCGAGCTTCGCCAGCTCGGCGGGCTGCAGGCCGATCGGGCCGAGGTAGAGCCAGAGCAGCTTGGCGTGGATCGGGCCGAGCGTGGCGTTCTCGATCGCGCCCACCGAGGTGAGCGCGCCCAGCAGGTCCAGGACCGCGAGCAGCACGATCGCCAGGCCGAGGATGTACTTGCCCAGGTCACGCAGGGTGCGGGCGGGCAGCCGCTGGCAGACCCAGAACATCACGAGGCCGAGCAGCGCGTACACGGACTGGTTGGCGATCGCCGAGAAGGCGTTCCCGTTCTCGTGGTACGCCTTCACGCTGGTCGCCGAGAAGACCATCGTCAGGCCGATCAGCAGGAGCAGGCCCGAGCTGGCGATCAGCAGGTAGTACGAGGAGAGGGGCCGGGCGAGCAGCCCGTGCACGGCCGGCAGGAGCTGCCTGCTCAGAGACGGCTTCTGCGCCCGGTTGTCCGCCATGGACACATCATCGTGGGGGCGACACGCCAGGCCGCGTTACCTCGCTGGCGTGTCGCCTCTCGATGTGACTCAGCCCATGACCGCCAAGAAGTCCGAGTAGAAGAGCCCGAGGCCGATCGCCACGCAGATGCCCGCGACGATCCAGAACCGGACCACGATGTTGACCTCGCTCCACCCCGCCAGCTCGAAGTGGTGCTGCAGCGGCGACATCCGGAACACCCGTTTACCGGTGGTCTTGAACGAGATGATCTGGATGACCACGGACATCGTGATGATCACGAAGAGACCGCCGATGATGATCGACAGCAGCGTGGTGCGGGTGGACACGGCCAGGCCGCCGATCAGGCCGCCCAGCCCGAGCGCGCCGGTGTCGCCCATGAAGATGCGGGCCGGGGACGTGTTCCACCACAGGAAGCCCACGCAGGCCGCCGCCGCGGCGGCCGCGATCATCGAGATCTCCAGCGGGTCGCGCACCTGGTAGCAGTAGGCGTTGTGCAGCTGGTAGTCGGTGTCGCCGCACCAGTGGCGATACTGCCAGAAACCGATCAGCGCGTACGCCCCGAGCACCAGGATCGACGCGCCGGTGGCCAGGCCGTCCAGGCCGTCGGTGAGGTTCACGCCGTTCGACATCGCCATGATCACGAACACGAAGACGAGCACCGACCCGACCTTGCCGACGTCGAGCCAGCTGATGTCCCGGATGAACGAGATGTGCTCGCTCGCCACGGTCTGGCCGTTGGTGCTGGCCACGTAGAGCGCCGCGATGCCGAAGCCGGCGCCGACGATGAGCTGGCCGAGCAGCTTGCCCTTGGCGCTCAGCCCGTCCGAGTTGCGCCGGCGCACCTTGAGGAAGTCGTCGAGGAAGCCGACCACGCCGCAGAACACGAACAGCCCGAGCAGGACCAGGGCCGTCATCGTCGGGCCCTCCTGCGCGATCTGCCGCTCGGGCAGCGTGGTCAGGGCGACGTGGCCCGCCACGTAAGCGAAGACGGTGGCCACGATGAACGCGACACCGCCCATCGTGGGCGTGCCCTTCTTGCCCTGGTGGCTGGCCGGGCCGAGAGAGCGGATCGGCTGGCCGGCCTTGAGCGCGGTGAAGACTCGGATGGCCACCGGCGTGCCGAACAGCGAGATGATGAACGCGACCGCGGCCGCGACTATGACTGCCCTCACGGGCGACCCTCCTCGGGACGCAGCCCATCGACCACGTCCCACGTGCGGTACCTGGACCCCTTCACGAGCACGACGTCGCCGGCTCGCAGATCCCCCCTGACGATCTCGAGCGCGGCGGCCTGATCCTCCGCGAAGATCGCCTCGCCGGTCCACCCCTGGACCGCCGATGCCCCGTCCAGGATCGGACGGGCGTTGCCGGCGACCGCGACGAGCCGGTCGACGCCGAGCTCGGCCGCGAGCCGGCCGACCTCCTCGTGGCCGTCGCGCTCGTGCTCACCGAGCTCGGCCATGTAGCCCAGCGCGGCGATGTGGCGGCCCCCCGGGTTCATCGCCGCGAGCGCGCGCAGGGCGGCCGCGGTGGACGACGGGTTCGCGTTGTAGGAGTCGTCGATCACCGTGACGCCGTCGGGGCGGACGAAGACGTCCATCCGGCGGCTCGACACGATGCCGATCTCCCCCAGCGCGCCGGCCACGTCGTCGAAGGCCATCCCCAGCGACAGCGCCACCCCGGCCGCCGCGAGCGTGTTCGCGACTTGATGACGTCCCGCCACCGCCAATCGAACATTTCCGATTTTTCCATTAAAACTGATTGTGTACGCGGCGCGGCCTCGCTCGTCGAGCGTGACGTCCGTGGCTTTCACCTCGGCCGACGGCGACTCCCCGGTCAGCAGGACGCGCGCGGCCGTCCGCGGCGCCATCCCCGCCACCAGCGGATCGTCGGCGTTGAGCACCGCGACCCCGGTGGCCGGCAGCGCCTCGACCAGCTCGCCCTTGGCCAGCGCGGTCCCCTCGACCGAGCCGAACTCCCCGATGTGCGCGGCCCCGATGTTGAGCACCACGCCCACCTCGGGCCGGGCAATCTCGCAGAGGTACCGGATGTGCCCGATCCCCCGCGCTCCCATCTCGAGCACGAGGAAGCGGGTCTGCTCGGTCGCCTGCAGCACCGTGTACGGGAAGCCCAGCTCGTTGTTGAGGGAGCCGGCCGGCGCGATGGTCTCCCCGTGTCGCGCCAGCAGCTGCCCGATGTAGTCCTTTGTCGTCGTCTTTCCGGACGACCCGGTCAGGCCGACGATCGTCAGCTCCGGCAGCCGCTCGACGACCGCCCGCGCCAGCGACGCCAGCGCGGCGAGGGGCTCCTCGACGACCACGCCCGGCTCCCCGGTGTCCCGGGTGCTCAGCACCGCCGCCGCCCCGGCCTTCACGGCTCCCGCCGCGTAGGCATGGCCGTCGACCTTCTCGCCCTCGAACGCGACGAACAGCCCGCCCGGCCCGATCTTCCGGGAGTCGTACTCGACCCCGCCGGTCACGGCCAGTGACGGCGAGGCATTGACGAGACGCCCCCCGGTGACCTTGGCGATCTCATCCAGAGTCATGCGGATCAAGAGCCACTCCCCAGGGCCGCCGCCAGCTCGACCCGGTCGTCGAACGGCAACATCTGCCCGTTGACCTCCTGGCCCCGCTCGTGCCCCTTGCCGAGCAACGCGATCACGTCGCCGGGGCCGGCGAGCCGGACCGCTTCGTCGATGGCCGCCCGCCGGCCGGCCACCTCGATAATTTTCGCTGCCGCACCGGCTTCATCGGCGCCGGCCCGCACCGCCGCCCGGATCGCCGCCGGGTCCTCGGTGCGCGGGTTGTCGTCGGTCACGATCACCAGATCGGACCCGCGCGCCGCGGCCGCGCCCATCAGGGGCCGCTTGCCCTTGTCGCGGTCGCCGCCGGCCCCGATCAGGCAGATGACCCGCCCGCCCCGGCCCGCCGCCAGCTCGCGCAGGGCCGCGAGGGCCGCCACGATCGCGTCCGGCTTGTGCGCGTAGTCGACCACGCCGAGCACCTCGCCCGGCGCGTCCACCCGCTCGAGCCGTCCCGGCACCCCCGGGCAGGCCGCGATCCCGCGCGCCGCCACCGCGGCGTCCACCCCCACGGCCACCAGGGAAGCAAGCGCGAGCAAAGCGTTCGACACGTTGTGCTGGCCGGGCAGCGAGACGCCGGCCTCGACCGTGATCCCGCCCGGACCGTGCGCCCGGAACCGCTGCCCGAACGCCGAGGGCCGCACGCCCGACGCCCACCAGGTCGCCGTCTCGTCGCCGGCAGCCGAGTAGCTGACCGTCGACGGCTTGAACAGCGGCTTGAGCGCCGGGTCGTCGTGGTTGAGGACCTCGACCCGGCTGCGCCCGTCGAAGAGCTTGGCCTTGGCCGCGAAGTAGTCGTCGACATCCTTGTGGAAGTCGAGGTGGTCGAGACCGAAGTTGGTGTAGCCGCCGACCGCGAACCCGATCCCGTTGACCCGGCCGACCGCGAGCGCGTGGCTGGACACCTCCATGACGACCGCGCTGACGTCGCGCTCGGCCGCCGCGGCCAGGATCGCCTGGAGGTCGGTCGCCTCGGGCGTGGTGCGCACGCTCGCCACCACCAGGTCGCCGAGCCGGGTCTCGACCGTGCCGATCAGCCCGGTCACCAGCCCGGCGGCGCGCAGCCCCGACTCCACCAGGTACGCCGTCGAGGTCTTGCCGGCCGTGCCGGTGATGCCGATCATCGTGAGCCGCGCGGACGGGTCGCCGTAGATCGCCGCGGCGGCCGCGCCGAGCACGGCCCGCGGGTCGTCGGCGACCAGGACCGGGAGCCCGGCCTGCCGCGCCTGATCGGAACCGGCGGCGTCGGTCAGCACCGCCACCGCGCCGGCGGCCACCGCCGCCGGGACGAAATCGGCGCCGTGCCGGTTGGCCCCGGCGAGGGCGGCGTACAGGTCACCGGGACGCACGTCGTGACTGCTGTGCGTGATCCCGGTGACCTCGACGTCCGCGCCGGTCAGCGAGGCCGGCAGCAGGGCCGCCAGGCGCTCCAGCCGCGTCGGCGCGACGGACTCGGGACGGGGAATGCCGGACACGGCGTCAGACCCTACCCGGTGACCGCATACGAGAAGAAAACGCCACGGCTCACGGATGGATGCGGAACTTGGGCGCCGGGGTGCTCGACGGGGGCACACCGTAGTGGAGCAGCGCGGACGACATCATCTTGCTGAACGCGGGCGCCGCGACGTCACCGCCGGTGCCGTTCGGCACCTCGGCCGAGACCGCGATCACGAACCGCGGGTTCTCCGCCGGCGCCATGCCGATGAACGACCCGTAGTTGCTGCTCGTGTACTTTCCGTCGACGAGCCGCTTGCCGGTGCCGGTCTTGCCCGCCACCCGGTACCCGACGACCCGCGCCTGGGTGCCGGTCGCGTCGTCCTCGTCGACGACCGCCTCCATCATGGTCCGCAGCTCCCTGGCCACCTCCGGCCGCAGCACCTGGTGCTTCTCGGGCGCCGCCCCCGGGGTGACCTTGCCGTCCCGGCCGGAGATGACATTCTTGATCAGGTGCGGCTGGATGTACGTGCCGTCGTTCGCGATCGCCGCGTAGCCGGCCGCCATCTGGATCAGGGTCGCGTCGACGCTCATCCCGATCGGCACCGAGCCGGAGGCCGAACCGCTCCACTCGTCCGGCGCGAGGATCTTGCCGGGCACCTCGCCGGCCACGCCCTCGTTGGTCGCCTTGCCGAGGCCGAACTTCTGCTGGTACTCGTACACCTTCTGCTTGCCCAGCCGGTCGGCGATCAGGATCGTGCCCACGTTGGACGACAGCGCGAGGATGCCCGGAATCGTCATCTTGGTGCCCTTGGGCTGCATGTGGCTGTCCTGGAACGGGTATCCGCCCCGCTCCAGCCCCGGCCCGACGGTGATCGCCGAGTCGGGCGTGATCACGCCCTCCTGCAGGGCCGCCCCGATCATGAACGCCTTGTGGATCGAGCCCGGGTCGGCCACGATGCCGCTCGGCACGTCGTCCCGGGTCGACGGCGACACGTCCAGCGGCTTCGCGGCGTTGTACGGCGGGTAGCTGGCCTGCGCCAGCACCTCGCCGGTCTTCACATCGATCACCACCGCGCCACCGATCGACGCCTTCCACTTCTGCAGCTGCTCGCTGAGGAGGCCCTGCACCTCGTACTGCAGGTCGCCGTCGATGGTCAGCTCGATCGAGTTGCCCGGCTGCGGCTCGGTGTAGCTCTGATAGCCACCCGGGATCGGCGCGTCCAGGTCGCCCTTGCCGATCTCGAACTCCTGCTCGCCCGGGGTGCCGCGCAGCAGCGAGTCGTAGCGCGCCTCCATGCCCTCGAGGCCGGCGTTGTCGGCGCTGGTGAAGCCGATCAGGTTGGAGGCCAGGTCGGCGCCCGGCACGTCACGGCGCTCGTCCTGGCCCACCACGATGCCGCTCAGCTGCTTCATGCCCGCGATCCGGTCGCCGATCGCGATGTCGACGCCCTGGGCCAGGAACTCGAAGCGGGACTGCCGCCCGTCCGCCCGGGTGTGCTTGGTCATCTTGGGGATGAGCTTGGACTGCGCGACGCCGAGCAGCGGCGCGAGAATGGCCGCGGTCTGCGACGGGTCCTTGACCAGCATCGGGTCGGCCGCGACGTAGCGCGCCTCCACGCTGTGCGCGAGCACGGTGCCGTCGCGGTCGAGGATGCTGCCGCGCGGCGCGGGCAGGGTGATCGAGCTGATCCGGTCCTCGCGCAGCTTGATGAGCCGCGCGGCGTCCGCGGGCGACGAGGCGACCTGCAGCACGACCAGGCGCACGCCGATCATCACGAACAGCGAGAGCGCCAGCACGGTGCCGAGCCGCAGCCGCTTGGTGGAGTTGGCCAGCTTCGGCGGCTCGGGTGTGATCGCGCGCACGGCGCGACTTTTGGTCGCCGGGCTCTTGGTCGCCGCCGGCGACCCCTTGGCGAGGGTCCGGCCGGTCGGCTTTCCGGCGGCTTCCTTTCTCGTACGGGGGGCGAAGGGCGACCGGGAATCGCGGGCCGTCTTGGCGCTCGGCTTTCCGCCGTCACGCACCCGGACACCGCGTCCCGCGGCCCGCTCGCGGCGCTGCCGCAGCTCGTCGCCGTCGTCCTCGTCGATCTCCGGGCGGCGGCTGCGCGGCGGCTCGCGCCGCGGGTCCCGCTGCCCGGCCCGCGCGGGCTTCCCGGGCTTCTCGGTCTTTCCAGGCTTCTCGGTCTTTCCAGGCTTCTCGGTCTTCGCGGCCGTTTCTTTTTCGGCCGGCGGCTCGGTCTCGGCCGGGCGTCGCCCACGCTGCGGGCGGCCGCCGTCGAGCACCTGGAGCGCGGGACGGAACGGGTCGGTGGTGCGGCCGGCTCGCGGCGAGCGGGTGCGCTGGTCGCGCTCGGCCATGGTGCGGCCGCGCGGGGTGTAGGCCCGCGCGTCGCCGATCCCGCCGAAGCCACGGCTCCGGCCGGTGTCGCGGGTCTCGTCGCCTTCGGTCGGAAGGTCGCGAGACGTACCGCGCCGGGGCGAGTCGCCCCGGCGCGGTGTGTCGTCGTTGCGCGGCGACATGGCTACTGCCCGGCGCCGTCGGTGCCGCTGGTCATCTGGCTCCCGTCCGCGGTGTTCCCGTTGTTCGCCTTGCTCGCGTCGCCGTCGGCGGCGTTACCAGTCGCCGCGTTGCCCGTCGCGTTGCCGGTCGTGCCGCCGTTGCCGGTCGTGGCCGCGTTGCCGTTCGCGGCCGCGTTGCCGTTCGTGGCCGCGTTGCCGTTCGTGGCCGCGTTGCCGTTCGTGGCCGCGTTGCCGTTCGTGGCCGCGTTGCCCGTGTTGCCGGCCTGCTGGCCGTTCGCGGGCGTGGTCGTGCCCGCGGTCTTGGCGGCGTCGGCCGTGGCGGCGTCCTGGGCCGTCACGGCCGGCTTGCCGCTGGCCGGCGTCATCACGCCGATGACCTTGCCGTCGGGCAGCGTGAACAGGGCCGGGTGCTCCGCCTTGACCAGGCCGAGACGGCGGGCCGCCGCGTCCAGGTTGCCGATGCTGGAGACCGCCACCAGCTGGTTGTCGAGGTCCTGCTCGGTGTTGTCCAGGGTGGCGTCCTGCTTCTTCAGGTCGTCGATCCGGAACGAGTTCTCGTTGGTCTTGGTGTTGATCAGCAGGATGCCGAGCACCCCGACGATCACCAGGCCGATGACCGACGCCACGAACGGCGCCCGCGGCGCACTGATCGGCGCCGGCGGCGCGACCCGGAGCCGAGGCGTGTCCACCTCGCCGGTGTTCCGCACCGGCGGCGTGATCCGCAGCGGCTCCGCCTCGGCCACCTCGAGCCGCGGCTCGAGATCGATGACCGCCTCGGGCTTGAGCGCGGCCGTGCCGTCCACGGGCGCGTCCAGCACCGGCCGCCGGCCACCGGCCCGCACGTCCCGCCGCCGCCCACCGAGCACGGTCTTACCCATCCCGCGCTCCGCGAGCACGCCAAGATCCCGCTTACGGCCACCCTCGACCGCCCCGGAATCCCGCTTACGGCCCGCGATCGAGCCGGTGTCGCGCTTGCGGCTCTCAACCGAGCCCGTGTCGCGCTTGCGGCCCTCGACCGAACCCGCGTCGCGCTTGCGGCCCTCGACCGAACCCGCGTCGCGCTTGCGGGCGGACTCCGAGCGGCTCTTGCCGATCATCGGCTCCGGACGGCGGCCCTTGCCGCGCGCCAGGTCCCCACCCGAGCGCCGGTCGGCGCGGCCGTCGTCCGTCGCGCGGCGCTCCGCGCGTACGGGATCATCGTCACGAAGCCGCGCCCGCGGCACGCCCGTCTCCCGGCTCGCACGCCGCGTCTGCTCGGAATCCCCCCGGATCCCGGACCGGCGCGTGTCGGAATCATCGGCGCTGAAGTGGCGCGCCCCCCGGGCGTCACTTCGCCGGCCATCCGCGTTGCGGCCCCCCAGCCGCGGCGAGTTGGCGCGCTCGCTCATTTCTTTCCCTCCCCCTCGTCGCGTTCCCCCGGGCGTAACCGCCCTCGTCCCCCGTGCGTTGACATGCGGGGCCGCTCGCGGCCCGATGCCTGGTCGTTCCGGCCGAGGCGCTCCACCGCGCGCAGCTTCACCGAAGCCGCTCGCGGGTTCGCCGCAACCTCCTCGTCGGTCGGCGGCTCCGACCCCCTTGTCAGCAGCCGCACTGTCGGACGCGTTCCGGGCAGCTCGACCGGCAGGTCGATCGGGCCCGTGCTGCGCGACCTCGCGGTGAGCTCGCGCTTGACGATCCGGTCCTCCAACGATTGGTAGCTCATCACCACAAGCCGGCCTTTTGGCGCGAGCGCGTCCAAAGCCGCCGGAAGCGCCGACTCGAGGGCGGCGAGCTCCCCATTCACCTCAATACGTAACGCCTGAAACGTTCTTTTTGCGGGATTTCCACCCGTTCGCCGCGCGGCGGCCGGGATCGCGTCCTTGACCAGCTCCGCCAGCCGGGCCGTCGACGTGATCCGCCCCTTCGACCGCTCCCGCACGATCGCCGAGACGACGCGCGGGGCGAACTTCTCCTCGCCGTACTGCCGCAGGATCCGGACCAGCTCGCCCGGCTCGTACTCGTTGACGACCTGCTCGGCGGTGACCCCCGCCGTCTGGTCCATCCGCATGTCGAGAGGGGCGTCCTGCGCGTACGCGAAACCGCGGTCCGCCTCGTCGAGCTGCAACGAGGACACACCCAGATCGAACAGGCCACTGTGGATCCGGTCGTACCCGAGGTCGGCGAGCACCTGCGGGAGCTCGTCGTAGACCGCGTGCACGAGATGGGTCCGGGCACGGAACGCGGCCAGCCGGTGCCGTGCGTGCGTCAGGGCCTCGGTGTCCCGGTCGAGTCCGATGAGGACCACCTCGGGGAAGCGCTCGAGGACCGCCTCGGCGTGCCCGCCCAGCCCCAGCGTGAAGTCGACATGGATCGCGCCGGGCATGTCGAGCGCGGGCGTGAGCAGCTCGAGACAACGCTCGAGCAGCACGGGCACATGCGTGCCCCGTGGCTCCCCCATGTCGACCCCCTTGCCCACCCGGCCCGTCCCAAGTCGCCGCACCGGTCCGGACGTCGTCCGTACCGCCAGATCCCCATCCGCTCGTGTCCCCGGCCACGCCCGTTGCCAGCGGGCGTTTCCTTCTGAACACGCGCCTGGCGCCGGGGAAGAGGCGCCAGGAGCGGGAGCGGCTGGAGATCTCGCAGTACGGCGGCAGTGACGTCCGGAACCGCAATCGGCCCGGCAGGGTGCCACGCCCTACAGTCCGCCGGGCAGCACCCCCTCCTCGATGTCGGCGAACTCGTCTTCGCTCGCCGCGAGGTAGTCGTCCCAGGACTGCTTGTCCCAGATCTCGACGCGGGTGCTCGCCCCGATCACCACGAGCTCGCGGTCCAGGGCCGCGTACTCCCTCAAGTGTCCGGGGATGGTCACCCGTCCCTGCTTGTCGGGCACTTCGTCATGAGCGCTGGCGAAGAACACCCGGCTGTACGCCCGGGCGGCCTTGTTGGTCACCGGCGCCTCACGAAGCTGGCCCGCGATGCGCTGGAACTCAGGCATCGGGAACACGTACAAACAGCGTTCCTGCCCCTTGGTGATCACGACACCTCCCGCCAGCTCATCTCGGAACTTGGCCGGAAGGATCAGCCGCCCCTTGTCATCGAGGCGTGGGGTATGGGTGCCGAGGAACATCGGCTGTCCACCCCCCTGCCCCAGCGGTTCGCGGTCCGCTTGTCAACTCGGGCCGGCAGGCCTCCCAGGTCTAGCTCCCCCCTCGGCCCTGCCACTGCGCTCCACTCTACTCCACTTCCCTCCACCCGCAAGCCGAATGAGCACGTAGCCGAGACAGCTTCACGCGCAAAATCCCAGCTCAGGCGATTGATGCTCAGGTGGAGGGCGTACCCATGATCAACCTCGTCGCCTTCCCGACACCGTCAACCCACCCGGGCATATACCACCGCAAAATGTCCCAAATCTCCCGCTAACACGCCCTGTCAACCCTTCGCGTGGAGGAAAGTGGCGGCCCGGAGTGGAGCAAAGTGGAGCCCTTCACCCGCCCCTACCGCGCCGCGCGCCGTCGCTCCCCGGCACTCCTCCCGCCGCGCCCCTCCCGCCGCGCCCCTCCCGCCGCGCTCCTCCCGCCGCGCCCCTCCCGCCGCGCCCCTCCCGCCGCGCTCCTCCCGCCGCGCTCCCGCACCGCACTGGCGATCTTGATGAGCGACCGCTCTCCCCGAACGCCAACTCATCAGCCACCCGCCGCGCGCCCCGCCTCCCCCAGCGCACGCACGCCGCAGCGCCGCGATCTTGATAAGTCGGCGTTCGCCCCGAGCGCTAACTCATCAGCGCGGGACTGGGCGTTATCCACAAGTCGGCTGCTGTCCACAGGGGTCGAGCGCGCCGGCCACCGGCTGCGGGAGGGTCTCGGGATGCGAGCTCTTCCGGGTCGGGACGCCGACGATTTCGACTGGCTGGTCTTCCGCCAAGCGGGTGTGGTCACGACGGACCAGGCCGAACAGTTCCACACGCCCGGCATAGTCCGCGGGCGCGTCCGGCAAGGCCGATGGCGGCGCCTGTGCCGCGGCGTCCTCCTGACTGAGAACGGCCAGCTCCACCGCGATCAACAACTCTGGGCCGCAGTGCTGGTGTCCGGCCGGGATGCGCACCTGGCGGGCTGGACCGCAGCCACCGAGGGCGGGGTCCATGGCGTCCGGGCAGACCCGATCAAGGTGCTCGTTCCGGCCGACCGCTGCCGCAGCATCAGACTGCCCGGGCTGCCGGAGGACATGCCGGCCGTTCAGACCCACCGGACGACAGTCTTCCCCCAGCGACACCACCAGATCGGTTCCCCACCGCGCACCACCGTCGCCCGGGCGGTGATCGACGGCGCCGCCTGGGCGCGGAACGACCACGAGGCTCGAGAGTTGATCGTCCGGTCCTGCCAGCAGGGTCGCGCCACGGTCGCCGAGCTCCATGAGGTTCTCCGCCGCTTTCCCATGCTCCGGCGCCGCCGCTTGATCCTTCAAACGATCGCGGACACCGAGGGCGGCGCGGCTGCGCTTTCCGAGATCGATCTCGTACGGCTGTGCCGCCGTTACCGTCTACCGCTACCCGATCTGCAACGGGTCCGCACCGACGCCACCGGCCGCAAGCGGTACGTCGACGCGCATTGGGCGGCCTCACACCTGCTGGTCGAGATCGACGGCAGTCACCACATGGACGCGCAGCACTGGGCGGCCGACATGCTCCGCCAGAACCAGATCTGGATCGCCGGCGACCGCATCCTCCGCTTCCCGGCCTGGCTCGTCCGCTCCGACCCCGCCGCGGTAGCCACCCAACTCCGCGAGGCGCTGATCGCCGCAGGCCAACCCACACTCGTCGGCAACCAAACACACGCCACGGAGCGCTGGTGATTTCCCGCAAGCCACGCACGCCAACCAATCAAGATCGAGGCGCAGCCGCGCGAGCGCCACCTAGCAGCGATGAGCAACTGCGAGCTACGCGCAGCAGGTCATCAAGATCGCAACGGCGGCGTAGCCATGCGCTGAGGGGCAGCGCGCCAAGGCGCAGGCCGTCACACCCAGCCGGCGTCACGAAGGGGCACGCCTCAGCGCCAGGGGAAGGGACAGGGGGCAGCGCCAGGGCAAGGGGCAGCGCCAGGGCAAGGGGCAGCCAGGGCAAGGGGCAGCGCCAGGCACGGGGCAGCGCCAGGCACGGGGCAGCGCCAGGGCACAAGGCAGCGCGGAGCACGGCGCAGCGCGGGGCACGGCGCAGCGCGGGGCACGGCGCAGCGCGGGGCACGGCGCAGCGCGGGGCACGGCGCAGCGCGGGGCACGGCGCAGCGCGGGGCACGGCGCAGCGCGGGGCTTGACTCTCCCCTTGGAGGAGGCCTCAAGGTGGGGTCACGAGTTCACAGGCGCGAGGAGGCCATGCCTATGCGGGAGGCAGACGCAGCGCGGCGAGCGCACTGCCGCCTGAACGACGGTGCTGTGCTCCGGGCGTACCGGATAAAAGGAAACGCCCACCGCGAGTGACGCGGTGGGCGTGACCAGAAGCTGGGTTCAGGCGGCAGCGGCGGCGGCGCGGCGGGCCGAGCGCTTCCAGCGCCACACGATGGTGGTGGTGAGCGCGAAGCCGACGAGGGCGGGAGCCAGGCTCAGCGGGTTCAGCCCGTGGGGGTTGGCGACCGCGGCGCCGATGACGGCGTAGCTGACGGCCGACGGGATGGAGGCGAGGAACGTGCCGAACAGGTAGCGCTTGCGGCAGACGCTCGTGGTGCCGTAGGCGTAGCCGATCAGGCCGAAGGGGGCGAGCGGCAGGAACCGGACCAGCAGCACGGCGGAGAGGCCGCGGCGGTTGAGCCAGCCGTCGAGGCGGGCCAGGCGGCCGCCGGCGCGGGCGTGCAGGGCCCCACGGCCGGCCCAGCGGCCCGCGTAGTACGTGGCGGTGGCGGCGATCACGGCCGCCGCCAGCGCGGTGGCGGCGCCGGTGGCCGCACCCAGCAAGGCGCCGCACGCGATGGTGATGGCGGTGCGCGGGACGAGCACGGAGAGGAGGAGCCCGCCCACGACGGCGATCGCGACCGGCGCGACGTGGCCGAGGGCCAGGATCGCGTCGCCGATCTCGCGCAGCGGGAGGGTGGCCGCGGCGGTGGCGAGTCCGCCGACGACGACGCCCAGGACGCCGAACCGGGCCAGGCGGCGCTTCCATCCCATCGTTGACGGCGCGGGCAGCGCCGGCAGCGAAGGAGCGTGGGTGGCCAGGGCCCGGGAAGGCGCGATCAGGGTGTCAGTCATGCAGTCATACCGCCCAACTGGTTGTCCGTGTGCTGGTCATGCGCCCGCCGCAGCGAGCCTTTCGGCGCGGAGCCGTTCCGGCCAGGTGTCGTCAACGGGCGAAAGACTATCCGCGCCGATGGCCCAACGCAGTAGCAGATCGGCTATAGCTGGGTTGCGAGCGAGCGCGGGCCCATGGGAGTACGTGCCCAGGACCTTGCCGTGCCATGCACCCTCGGTCTGCCCGTCGTTGCCGATGCCCGCGGTGACCCGTGCCAGCGGCTGCACCCCGGGGCCGAGGTGGGTGCGCCCGCCGTGGTTCTCGAAGCCGGAGAGCGGCGGCAGGCCGAGCCGGGGGTCGATGTCGCCGCGGATCTCGCCGACCGCCCGGGTCTCGCCGCGGTCGGAGTGCAGGTCGAGCAGCCCCAGGCCGGGGCATTTCGCACCCTTGGCGAAGAACGAGTGGCCGAACAGCTGGTAACCCGCGCAGATCGCGAGCACCGCCGCGCCCTGGTTTACCGCCCGGTGCAGGCCGCCGTCGCTGATCAGGCGCTGCGCGGCCAGGGCCTGGGGCCCGTCCTCGCCGCCGCCGATCAGGTAGATGTCGGCGCTGGACGGCATGGCCTGGTCCGAGCGGATTTCGTACGTTTCGACCGGAATGCCCCGCATTGCGGCACGCCGGGCGAGGATGAGCAGATTGCCGCGGTCGCCGTACGTCGAGAGCAGATCCGGATAAATCCAGACGATCCGCAGGATGCTCTCAGTCACGATTTTGCCTTCTGTTTTCCGCCGCGGGCAAGCTCAGTTGACACGGTCCAACTCCGCTCGAATGTCCTGGAACGCCGTGTAATTGGCGATCACCTCGAGGCGGCCGGGCGGTACTGCCTGGATCGCCTCGTCAAAACTCATAACGTGCCGGAACGGCACACCGTTCACCTCGAGGCGAACCGCCAGGTCATAGGCCCGGTCGCCGGTGATCAGCACCGGCCGGTCACGCAACGGCGCGAAGTTCACGTCGTAGAGCCACGAGGTGTCGAGACCGTCGGGGTCCCGGGCGTTGACGGAGAGCAGGGTGGGTGCCTGCTCGGCCATGTCGAACGCCTCGAGCCAGCTTGCCGGGTTTTTCGCGAGGAGCAAACGGACGTTTCGTCCGTCCCGGTCGACTTGGGCGTAGCGGCCGGCGACCGAGGCGACGGTGGCGAGGTGCGGCAGAGCCTCTATCGGGCGGACCCCGAACTCGGCCGCGACCGCGAGGGCGGTGGCGGCGTTACCCAGGTTGACCTGGCCGGGGAGCTGAAGCTTGACGAGGTGCCAGTCGCCGCGCGGGTCGACGACGCCGTCGTCCTCGACGCGCCAGTGCGCTTGCGGGCGGCGCAGCGGGCAGCCGACGCACCACCAGTCGCCGGCGTTGCGCTCGATCGGGTGGCCGCTCTGCGGGCAGACGAACGAGTCGTCGTGCCAGCGCTGCCCGGCGCTGAACCAGGTGACCTGCTGGCCGCTGCCCTCGGCCGCCCAGACGACCATCGGGTCGTCGGCGTTGGCGACCACGCGCACCTCGGGGTGGCCGGCGAGGGCGTCGCGCCACAGCTGCGCCATCATCGCCACCTCCTTGGCCCGGTCGAGCTGGTCGCGGGAGAGGTTGAGCAGGGCGACCACGCGCGGCCTGGTGGCGTCGATGACCCGGGCCAGGTAGTGCTCGTCGACCTCGAGGACGGCGAACGGGGTGACGCCGGCCTTGGCGAGCGCCGACGTGTGCCCGGTCGGCATGTTGGCGCCGAACGAGTTGGTGGCGACCCGCCCGATGTGCGAGAGGGCGGCGGCCGCGAGCCGGGTCGTGGTGGTCTTGCCGTTGGTGCCCGAGATGAGGGCGACCGCGCGACCCGAGGCGAGGTGAGCCAGCAGGTCGGGGTCGATCTTGAGGCCGATCCATCCGCCGATGACCGAGCCGTCGCCGCGTCCCGCGGCCCTGGATAGCGCCGCCGCGGTCTTGGACACACTCGTCGCGACCTTGGCCCGCAGGGGCATCTTGCCGTCCGTCACGGGAGCGAGGGTACCCGACCCATTGGTTACATCCGGTTGCCGGCGGCCGGGAGTCTACTGAAAGCCCTCTGGCCAGCGAACACAGGGTTACCAGCACTTTTTGTGTGTTGTGTTTCACCCGTAACCTTGGGCGTACGGTGATCACGCCACCACCGTACGCAATGGCATTTGTCTCCTGTAGGTAACAAACTGGACAGTAACCAATGTGCCAAACACGCTGCGTGACCAACCCAAGACCGACGATCAAGCCGAAATTCAGGTAGCAAGGTTGGGCCGATCCGGAATGGACCGGCTCGCGACGACCAGGCTCACGCCGAGCCCTGCCCCGGGTCGGACGTCGCGGCCACCGCACCACGGAACACCACAAAGGCATACGGGGGCAGGGACGGGGGACCCACAGCTTCTCGAGAGAGACAGCCGGTCCGCCTCGCCGCCACCCGCTCCGGTGGCGGGCAACGAGGCAACCTCGGGGTGAAGTCGGCCACCACGGCGACCGGGCAACCTTCCCGCCCGAACCCGACAGCTAACCTCGCAGGCGTGCCGGAGGGATTCCCTTACCGTGCACGAACAAAGTTCGAGCCGGCGTCGACGGCTGTCCGTCGGCACCGGAACCGCCGCACTGTCCCTGGGTCTCTGCCTCTGCGCGGGCCAGCTGATCTCGACGCCGGCGGCGAGTGCTGCCACCCCCGTCGTGACCGCTGCCCAGGCGGCGGCCGCCAAGCCCACTCCTCGAGTCGGCACCTCCGTCAGCACGAGGACGATCAACAAGGGTCAGCAGATCCGGGTCACCGCCCGGTACTACAACCCCAAGACGGGCGCGGCGATCAAGGTCGGGTGGGTCAAGCTCCAGGCCTACCGCGGTGGCAAGTGGGTCAACCAGACCGCCACCAAGATCAACAGCTCCGGCGCCGCCAACCTGTACTGGAAGCCGGCGTCCAGCGTCTCCGTGCGAGCGGTCTACCTGTCCAACGGTGCGTACAACTCCCACGTCGGGAAGTCGATCCGCATCACGGTCCGGCAGAACAACGGCGCGAAGATCCTGGCCGAGGCGAAGTCCCACACCGGGGCGCTGTACCTGTTCGCCGCGGCGGGGCCGAAGCGCTTCGACTGCTCCGGCTTCACCAAGTACGTCTACAAGAAGGCAGTGGGCAAGTCGCTGCCGCACAAGGCGAACTCGCAGCAGAAGTACGGCAAGGCCGTCAGCAAGGGCAGCAAGCAGGTCGGTGACCTGATCATCTTCCGCTCGGGCTCGTACGGCTACCACGCGGGTATCTACGCCGGGAGCGGGTACATGTACGACTCCCCGCACACCGGCGCGCGGGTCGGCAAGCACAAGATGTACGGCAGCAACTACGTCGTACGCCGAATCGCCTGACGCAACAACGAAAAGGGGCGCCCCGCGGTTCGCGAGGCGCCCCTTTCGCCGTACGCGTCAAACCACGACGCTGACCAGACGGCCAGGCACGACGATGACCTTCTTGGGCGTACGCCCGGCCAGAGCCTCTTCGACCGAAGCCAGTGCGGCTGACCGGACGAAAGCCTCGTCGGCCTCCGGCGAGACCGAGACACGGCCGCGCACCTTCCCGTTCACCTGCACCGGGTACGTGATCGACTCGGCCTTCAGCTGCGCCGGGTCGGCCACCGGGAAGTCCGCATAGGCCAGCGTGCCGGAGTGGCCCAGCTTGCTCCACAGTTCCTCGGCCAGGTGCGGCGCGAACGGCGACACCATCAGCACCAGCGGCTCGACCGCCTCGCGCGACACGACCGGCAGCGGGGTCAGCGTGTTGGTCAGCTCGATCAGCTTGGCGATCGCCGTGTTGAACCGCAGCTCGTCCAGGTCCTCGCGGACGCCGGCGATCGTCCGGTGCAGATGCTTGCGGGTTTTCGCATCCAGAGCCGCGTCACTGACCCGGATCGCACCGCTCTCCTCGTCGACCACCAGGCGCCAGACCCGCTGCAGGAACCGCTGCGAGCCGATAACGGCACGGGTCTCCCAGGGCCGCGAGACGTCCAGCGGGCCCATCGCCATCTCGTACACCCGGAACGTGTCGGCGCCGTACTGCTCGCACATCTCGTCGGGAGTCACGACGTTCTTCAGCGATTTGCCCATTTTGCCGTAGCTTCGCGTCACGGGGACGCCCTCGTAGAAGTACTGCCCGTCCCGCTCCTCCACCTCTTCGGCGGGGACATAGAACCCGCGGTCGTCCTGGAACGCGTACGCCTGGATGTACCCCTGGTTGAACAGCTTCCGGAACGGCTCGAACGACGAGACGTGGCCCAGGTCGTACAGCACCTTGTGCCAGAAGCGGGCGTACAGCAGGTGCAGCACCGCGTGCTCGACGCCGCCGACGTACAGGTCGACGCCGCCGGAGTCG
Source organism: Actinoplanes sp. CA-142083 (assembly GCF_050942195.1). NCBI lineage: Bacteria > Bacillati > Actinomycetota > Actinomycetes > Micromonosporales > Micromonosporaceae > Actinoplanes > Actinoplanes sp. CA-142083. The sequence continues at coordinate 2,061,388 of NZ_CP192076.1, read as the reverse complement.
CCGTCGCGGGACGGACCCATCCAGTACGCCTCGTTGTCCGGGTCCACCAGTGCCTTGTCGTTGCGCGGGTCCAGGTAGCGCAGCTCGTACCAGCAGGAGCCGGCCCATTGCGGCATGGTGTTGGTCTCGCGGGTGTACTGCTTCGGCCCGTCACCCAGGTCCAGCTCGACCTCGACCCAGTCCTTCTTGCGCGACAGCGGCGTCTCCGGCTCGCTGTCCGCGTCCTCCGGGTCGAAGGTGCGCGGCGAGAAGTCGTCGACATCGGGCAGCACGACCGGCAGCATCGAGTCGGGCAGCGCGATCGGCAGACCGGTCTCGTCGTACACGATCGGGAACGGCTCGCCCCAGTAGCGCTGCCGGCTGAACAGCCAGTCGCGCAGGCGATAGGTGGTGGCGCCCCGGCCATGCCCGTGCTGCTCCAGCCATTCGATCATCGCGGCCTTCGCCTCGACGACGCCCTTGCCGTCCAGCCAGTCGCTGTTGATGGCCGGACCTTCTCCGGTGAAGGCCCCCACAAAATCTTCAGGAGCTTTCACCGTACGGATGATGGGCAGTTCGAAGTTCTCGGCGAACTCCCAGTCCCGCTCGTCCTGCCCGGGCACCGCCATGATCGCGCCGGTGCCGTAGCCGGCCAGCACGTAGTCGGCGATGAAGACCGGGATGCGCTGCTGATTCACCGGGTTTGTCGCATACGCCCCGACGAAGACGCCGGTCTTCTCCTTCGACTCGGTGCGCTCCTCGTCGGTCTTCGCGGCCGCGGCCGCCCGATATGCGGCGATCGCCTCGCCGGGGGTGCCGAAGTCCCCGGTCCACTTCCGATTCGTCCCATCCGGCCATTCGGCCGGAGCGATCTTGTTGACCAGCTCGTGCTCCGGAGCCAGGACCATGTACGTCGCGCCGAACAGGGTGTCGGGACGCGTCGTGAATACCGTGATCTTGTCGGATTCGACCGGGAAGTCGACGTGCGCGCCGCGCGACCGGCCGATCCAGTTGCGCTGCATCAGCTTGACCGGCTCCGGCCAGTCCAGTGTGTCCAGATCCTCGATCAGGCGGTCGCCGTACGCGGTGATCCGCATCATCCACTGCCGCAGGCTGCGCTGGAAGACCGGGAAGTTGCCGCGCTCGCTGCGCCCGTCCGGCGTGACCTCCTCGTTGGCCAGCACGGTGCCCAGGCCCGGGCACCAGTTGACCGGGGCCTCGCTGATGTAGGCCAGGCGGTGGTCGTCGATCAGCTTGCGACGCTCGACCGGCGACAGCTCCGGCCACGACGCGCCCGGGGTGGGCCGGGTGCCGGCCTCGAACTCGGCGATCAGCGCGGCGATCGGGCGGGCCTTGCGGATCTTCTCGTCGTACCAGGAGTTGAAGACCTGCAGGAAGATCCACTGCGTCCACCGGTAGTACTCGGGGTCGGTGGTCGCGAACGAGCGCCGGTCGTCGTACGCCAGCCCCAGCCGCCGCAGCTGACCCTTGTACCGCTCGACGTTGGCCGCCGTGGTGATCGCCGGGTGGGTGCCGGTCTGCACCGCGTACTGCTCGGCGGGCAGGCCGAACGCGTCGAAGCCCATCGGGTGCAGCACGTTGTAGCCGGCCATCCGCTTGTAGCGGGTATAGCTGTCGGTGCCGATGTACCCGAGCGGGTGACCCACATGCAGGCCCGCCCCCGAGGGGTACGGGAACATGTCCTGGACGTGCAGCTTGGGCGCGCCGGCCCGGGGATGCGCCGGATCGGCCAGGTCACCGGCCGGGTTGGGCGCGTGGAACGTCCCGTGCTCGGCCCACCAGGCCTGCCAGCGCGGCTCGATCTCGTTGGCCAGCGCGGCCGTGTACCGGAACCGCGGGGTCTCTGACTCGCTCATGGTCGGCAATCTCAATCAGTAGATGGGCACAAAAAAGCCCCTCACGCAGGAGGGGTTCGCCGTGCTGTGCCCAATGTCAGCGGCTGCAGCACGGCCGGCTAAGAAGCAGGAACCGGCGGGCCATGCGTGCATGATACCGGTCGCCGCCCGTGAGCGGCGACCGGTATCCAGCTAGCTGCTTACGCCGCTGGGCCGTAAACGGCGAGCTCGGTGCTGTCGAGGAACACGCAGCCGCTGACCGTCGGCGGCTGGCCGGCCGGGCAGAGGCCCGCGTCCTGGCCCTGCGAGGTCACCATCGTGAACCGGACGTAGGAGATGCCGTCGCCCGTGCCCGCGGTCAGCGCGACCGGGGTCGGTGTGACGGTGCCGACCGGGAAGGTGCCGCTCGCGGCGACCACCCAGGTCGTGCCGTTGGTCGAGGTCTCGACCCGGTACCCGCCGGTCGACGCGGTGACGTCGTCACCACAGGTGGCGGACGGGTTGATCACCAGCTCGGCGACGTCGACGGCGCCGGAGAGGCGGATCACGGCGTTCTGGCCGCCGGCCGCGACGTCCGAGCCCCAGCCCGCGGTCTGCGACTGGTCGATCAGCGCGCCCGGGCCACAGCCGAACGGCGTGTAGTCGGGACCCGTGAAGCTGACGATCGAGGCGCCGCCGGAGGAGGCCGCCCAGTCCTTGCGGACCGACCAGTTCTCGACCTTGGTGCCCGAGTTGATGGACAGTGTCTTCACGACGATGTCGTAGCCGGCGCCACGGGCGTACACCTTGGCGTAGGTCCCCGGGATGATCCCAGCGATCCTGTAGGTGCCGTCCACGGCCGTCGTGGCCCGGTAGTCACCGGCGAAGCCGGAGGCGTGCCCGCCGAAGGCGACGGTCAGGCCGCTCACCGCGGCGCCCGTGTCCTGGTCGGTGACCTTGCCGGTCAGCGTGCCCCGCGGGGTGTTCGCCGACGGCGGCATCGAGAAGTCCTCGACCGGCTGCGAGTCGTCGCCGTCGATCGCCGCGGCGAAGTAGCCCATGCCACGCTTGGCGAAGACCTTCCAGATCGTCTTCTGGTCCTTGCCCTTGTTGACGACCAGGTCGGCGGCGAGGATCGAGTTGCGCATGTCCAGGAAGGACGGGTTACCCGGGGAGAGCTCCATGGCCCGGGTGACCAGCGACTCGGCCTTCTTGCTGCCGACCGCGTTGCGCAGGTCCCACAGGGTCTGCGCCCAGATCTCACCGTCCGCGTGCACCTCGATGCCGCGGGACGAGATCTTGCCGTAGTCGCCGTAGGTGTAGCCGCCGGAGCCGGCCCGCGCGGTGCCCGGGCAGGCCGTGGCCGGCGCGCCGACGGCGCAGTCGATGCCCTCCGTGCGGATCGTGCCACCGGCCTGCCAGTACTTGCCGATGTGCACGTCGCCGGGGGTCGCGGTGTCCTTCTCGAGGCCCTTGCCGACCAGGTAGTCCTCGGCGTACCAGTCGCTCCAGGCCTCGCCCATCGCGCCGCCCTGGACGTCGCTGAGGGTCGAGTTGCCCGCGGCGTCGACGACGAGGCGGTTGGACAGGCCGTGCGTGTACTCGTGGAACACCACGTCCGACTCGTCGCCGGTGTTGCCGGCGATCGACTCCGGACCCGGGTTCAGCAGGTACATCTGCATCGTCGGCGGGATGCCGTCCGGCGGCGTGTTCATGTTGGCGTTGTCGGTGTGGTCGGGGTCGGGAAGGCCGTTCGCGGTGTTCGCGCCGTCCATCGCCTGGCCCTGCACCGCGTCGCCGTCGCGGGCCTCGAAGTTGCCCGCGGCCCGGGTGAAGCCGATCGGCGAGTCCCGGAGGTGGTCGTGGAAGGTGCCGAGGAAGGTGAACAGCTGTACCGCGTTCTGCTTCCGGTTGACCTGCCAGGAGTTCGGCGTCTCCGGGTCCCAGGAGCACGGGTACGCAGCCGAGCACAGCCCGCCGACCTCGTCGTTGAAGTCGACGAACGGGTACGACCACTTACGCAGGCCGGACGGGCCGACCTCCTCGCTGGCGTCGGCGACGTTGTTGTCGTTGACGTCCGAGTACACGTGCGCGACGTTCCCCGACAGGATCGGCGCGTTGTTCGGCAGCCACTTGGTGATGTCGGTGGTCTTCTGCTGCCCGCCACGCGGTGCGCCCGGGTAGTTCGTCCAGACGTCGGCGGTGTCGTTGGCGATCGTGTTCCGCCGGTAGAGCACCTCGCCGCTGGCCGCGTCGATCACGTGCACGTAGCCCTCGTCGACGACGATCGTCTGCCAGGCCAGGCGCGGGCCCGAGGCGGTCTGGAACCAGACCAGCTTGGCGTTGCCGTTGTCGCTGAAGGTTGTGGTGGTTCCCGCCGTCTTGGTCGCTTTCGCGGAGGACGTACCGAAAACGTCCTTCACGGCGGCGGCGCGGGCGCCGACGGCGGTGACCTTGGTCGCGCCGGCGGTGGACGGCAGCGACGGCAGCGGCGCACCGTCGACCTGGATGAGGCGGCCGTCCTTGGCGACGTGCGCCTTCAGGCCGTTGCCGAACACCGGCACGCCGTCGACGACCTGCAGCCAGCTCAGGTGATGGGTGCCCAGGACGTCGACGTAGTCCTGACGCAGCTCAAGGCTGTCCAGGTCGGCCTGGCTGAGCCCGAAGACGTCGGGGTGGGCGGCGATGTAATCGAGTGCGATCTTGGTGGGCTTCTTGCGGCTCGGGCCGGTCAGGAAGCCGTCCAGCTTCGCCACCCGCCGCGGGGTGCCGGTCGCGCGGTCGACGTCGACGATGCCCTGCACACCCAGCTGGTTGCGCAACGACTGCACCGCGGTGGCGCTGGGCGCGGCGACGAGCGCGCGGCTCAGGGCCGCGGTCGGCTGCGCGGCCGCCTTGGCGGTCAGATTGTCACGGCTGTCGTAATCGGCTCGGCGCTGCTGCTGGCGGTCGGTGGCGCCGGCGACGCCCTTGGTCGGGTCCGGTGCGGCCTGCGCGGTGGCCGGCAGCAAGCCGGCCAGCAACACCACGCCGGCGGCCGCCGTCCCCACCCGCCGGGTCACGGACGGTACGGATAACGGATTCAATTCAGCCCCTCTCGGCCGGGCTCGGTGCAGCCCGGCCGGGAGTGAGCGCCCGTGCCGGCCGCACCCCACTTGTGTGGCCCGTCGATGGCTGACTCTGTCCGAAGATCGGAGAATGTAACTAGAGCGATGTCCGATTCTTTACCCATCCGATATCGGGGTCCGGTTGACGGTCGCCGGAAAGCGCCATTGACCCGACTCGGCGGTTTGGTGTGATCGGGCTAACCTGTGGGGACGGGCGGCACGCCGCCCTATTTCGCGGCGCCGATGTGGCGGGAACGACTTTGGGAGGAAGCCCCGTGACAACCCCGACCTGGGACGAGCCCGGTGGACCGATGACCGGCGAGGACTTCCGCATCGCGACCCAAGCCATCATGACCAACATCGAGCAAGTCATCGAGGGCAAGAGCGCGACCGTACGGCTTGCCCTGGCCGTTCTGCTCGCCGAGGGTCACCTGCTGATCGAGGACGTGCCGGGCGTCGGCAAGACCAAGCTGGCCAAGGCCCTGGCCCGCTCGATCGACTGTTCGGTGCGGCGCATCCAGTTCACGCCCGACCTGCTGCCCAGCGACGTCACCGGCGTCAGCGTCTACAACCAGGAGACCCGCGACTTCGAGTTCAAGCCGGGCGCGGTCTTCGCCAACCTGGTGGTCGGCGACGAGATCAACCGCGCGTCGCCCAAGACGCAGTCCGCCCTGCTCGAGTGCATGGAGGAGCGGCAGGTCACCGTCGACGGCACGACCTACGAGCTGCAGGCGCCGTTCATGGTCATCGCGACGCAGAACCCGATCGAGATGGAGGGCACCTATCCCCTCCCCGAGGCGCAGCGCGACCGGTTCACCGCCCGCATCGCGATGGGCTACCCCGACCCCCGGGCCGAGCTCGCCATGCTCGGCGCCCACGGCGCCCACGACCCGCTGAACGACTTGCGCGCCGTCGCCGACGCCGCCACGGTCCGCCGGCTGATCGCCACGGCCCGCAGCGTGCACGCCGCCGACGCCGTCCAGCAGTACGCGATCGCCCTGGTCACCGCGACCCGTGAGGCCCCCGAGATCCGCCTCGGCGCCTCCCCGCGGTCCACCCTGCAGCTGGTGCGCACCGCCAAGGCGGTGGCCGCGCTCGAGGGCCGCGACTACGTGCTCCCCGACGACCTGCAGGCGCTGGCCGTGCCGGTCCTGGCGCACCGCATCATCCCGACCGCCGACGCGCAGCTCAACCGCCGTACGACGGACGCCATCGTGGCCGAGATCGTGCACCGGCTGCCGTTGCCGCACGAGCGCAACCGCTCGCCGTACGACACCCGGCCCTCGAGCGGCGGCACCCAGTACGAGCCCCGGGGGCGCTGATCATGCGAGAGGCCTTGCGGGGACTCACCACGCGCGGCCGATCCTTCCTGGCCGCGGCGGCCGCGGCCGGCATCTCGGCGATCGTCCTGGGCGAGCGTGACCTGCTGCGGGTGGCCGTGCTGCTCGCGGCGCTGCCGCTGCTCGCCGCCGCGTACGTCGGGCGCAGCCGCTACAAGCTGGCCTGCACCCGATCCCTGGAGCCCGGCCGCGCCCCGGTCGGCTCGAGCGCGCGGGTCATCCTGCGCCTGCAGAACATGTCCCGCCTGCCCACCGGCACGCTCCTGCTGGAGGACAAGCTTCCGTACGCGCTGGGCAGCCGCCCCCGCGTCGTGCTCGAGCGGCTCGGCTCGCACCAGGCCAGCTCCGTCGCGTACACGGTGCGCGCCGATGTCCGCGGCCGGTACCCGATCGGCCCGCTGGTGATCCGGCTGACCGACCCGTTCGGCCTGTGCGAGCTCACCCGTTCGTTCCCCAGCATCGACCGGCTCACGGTCATCCCGCAGGTGGTCCCGCTGCCCGCGGTCCGCATCGGCGGCGAGTACGCGGGCACCGGCGACAGCCGCGCCCGGTCGGTGGCCGTGCACGGCGAGGACGACGCCGCCACCCGCGAGTACCGCCGCGGCGACGACCTGCGCCGGGTGCACTGGCGCTCGACGGCCCGCACCGGCGAGCTGATGGTGCGCCGCGAGGAGCAGCCCTGGGAGAGCCGGGCCACCGTGGTCCTCGACACCCGGGTCTTCGCCCACCGCGGCGAGGGGCCGACGGCCAGCTTCGAGTGGGCCGTCTCGGCCACCGCCAGCATCGCCATGCACCTGCGCCAGGCCGGCTACAAGCTGCGCCTGGTCACCGGCTCGGGCATCGACATCGACGCGGCCGAGGGCGGCGAGGGCCTCATCCTCGACACGCTCGCCGACGTCAAGCTCGCGCAGAACGGCGACATCTCGATCCTCGTCGAGCAGGTCCGCCGCCGCTCCGACGGCGGCCTGGTGGTCGGCATCTTCGGCTCGCTCACCGTCGCCGAGGCCGAGCTGCTGACCGGCCTCCGCAGCAACGGCGCCACCTGCATCGGCTTTGCCATCGACAGCTCCACCTGGGTGTCGATGACGCCCGGGGAGCGTCAGGAGGCCGACCGGGAGCACGCCGCCGCGGCGCTCGCGCTGGTGCACGCGGGCTGGCGCTCGGTGCCGGTCACGCACGGCGCCACGCTGCCCAACCTGTGGCCGGCCGCCGCCCGCGGCTCCAGCGGTTTCGCCTGGCGGGCCGCGATGGCCGAGACGGTGGGCGGGGTGATCCGATGACCGGCCGGCGTCGACTCGGGATGGTCGCGGCGGCCGCCACGCTGCTCGCCGCCGCGCCGATCACGTCGATCTTCGACACGTGGAACTGGCTGGTCCGCTGCATCCTGGCGGTCGGCCTGATCGCCGGCGCGGCGCTGCTCGCCCGCACGCTGCGGTTCCCGACCTGGGCGCAGGCGCTGAGCATGATCGTGGTGCTGCTGCTGTCGCTGACCTGGATGTTCCCCAGCGGCCACGAGATCCTCATTCCCACGCCGGCCACCTTCGGCCACTTCGCCGATCTGTTCACCCAGGCCGGGCAGGACACCAGATCGTACGGCGTGCCCGTGCCCGATCGGGACGGCCTGCTCTTCGTCACGGTGCTCGGCATCGGCTCGGTCGCGATCGCGGTCGACCTGCTCACCGTCGTCGCGCGTCGCCCGGCGCTGGCCGGTCTCCCGATGCTGGCGATCTACTCGGTGCCCGTCGCGGTCTATGTGGACAGCGTCCCGGTCCTGCCGTTCATCATCGGCGCGACCGGGTTCCTCTGGCTCCTGGTTTCCGACAACATCGATCGCGTACGCCGTTTCGGCCGCCGCTTCACCGGTGACGGCCGGGACGTCGACGTGTGGGAGCCGTCGCCGCTGGCCGCCGCGGGACGGCGCCTCGGCGTGGTCGGCGTGGCCGCGGCGGTCCTGCTGCCGCTGCTCGTCCCGACCGTCACCGGCGGGCTGCTCTCGCAGATCACGCAGAGTGGCAACGGCATCGGAACAGGCGGGGCCGGCACCGGCACGGGCGGGCGCATCAACCTGTTCGCGTCGCTCAACGGCCGCCTCACCCAGGGCGACACGGTCCAGATCATCAAGCTGACGACCAACGAGCGCGAACCGTACTACTTGCGCTTCGGCGTCGCCGACCAGCTCACCAACCAGGGCTTCGGCAACCGCTCGCCGGTCGGCAACTCGGTCAACCGCGGCATGCCCGACCCGCGCGGCGGCACCGCCGGCGGCGACTTCCAGTCGTACCACGCGCAGATCGAGGTCAGTGACGACCTGCAGCAGAGCATGCTGCCGATCTACTCGAACACGGTCCGCGCCGCCGACCTGGGCGGGGGCTGGTCCTACGACCCCAACCAGCAGGTGATCTTCTCCAACCGGCAGACGACCAAGGGGAAGAAGTACAACTTCGACTACGTGCGCGCCAATTACAGCGAGGCCGAGCTGCGCCGGGCCGAGCCGCTGAACAAGGACAACCCGCTGCGCACGCAGTACACCAACACCCCGCCCGACGCCGAGGTCGACACCCTGGTGGCCGGCCTGGTCAAGGGCAAGACCACCGAGTACGACAAGATGCGTGCCCTGTACGACTACTTCTCGAAGGACAACGGCTTCAGCTACAGCCTGTCCACCGAGCCGGCCGGCAGCAGCTCGCAGATCGCCGCGTTCCTCAAGAACAAGGTCGGCTACTGCCAGCAGTACGCGGCGGCGCTGGCCTGGATGGCGCGGGTGGCCGGGATCCCGGCGCGGGTCGCGTTCGGCTTCACCAAGGGCGCCCAGCAGGGCAACTCCTGGATCATCACGAACCGCAACGCGCACGCGTGGACCGAGGTCTACCTGCAGGGCTTCGGCTGGATCCCGTTCGACGCGACCCCCGCGTCGAGCGTGGCCGGCTCGACCCGCTCGGACTGGGCGCCGGATCCCGACTCGACGACTCCGGCGGCCACCACGCCGACCGGCGCGGCCGCGTCCGGGGCCGACTCGTCGGTCGCTCCCGGCAACCCCGACCGGCTCGACCGCGGCCTCAACGACCCGACCGGCGCGGGCGCCTTCGACACGGGTTCCGGCCCGACGTCGTACACGGCTCTCTGGATCGTCGCGGGTCTGGCGTTGCTGATCGCCCTGCTGTTGGTGCCGGCGCTGCGCCGCAAGCTGGTCCGTCGCCGGCGGCACGCCGCGACGGCGCCCAAGGCGCCCAAGGTCCTGTCGGCCTCCGGCACCGGACCACCGGGCCAGCACGACATCGTGGTGACACCCGAGGCGGTACGCGCCCGCGAGGACGCCCACGCCGCCTGGGACGAGCTCCTCGACACCATGATCGATTTCCGGATCCCGGTCGACCCGACCGAGACCCCGAGGGTCACCGCCCAGCGCCTGGTCACCGACGCGGTCCTGCTCGAGGAGCCGGCCGCCGCCGCGACGTTGCTGGGCACGGCCGAGGAGCGCGCCCGGTACGCCCGCAAGCCGCTGCAGGGCGGCGAGCTGACCGTGGCCCTGGGCCGGGTGCGCAAGGGCCTGGCCCGCTCCGCGACCCGCCGCACCCGCATCACCGCGACCCTGTTCCCGCCGTCGGTGCTGCTCCGCTGGCGCCTGGCGATGGCCGAGGGCTCCGCCCGCTCCGTCGCCGCCGGCGCCCGCTTGCGCGATTCGCTGGCACGCTTCAGCCCACGCCGCCTCATCGCCAACAGGGGCCGCTGACCCAGCCCGCTGACCCAGCCCGCTGACCCAGCCCGCTGACCCAGCCCGCTGACACAGTGCCGCTGACATAGGGCCGCGGACGCCGATGGTGTCCGCGGCCCCTTGCTCGCGCGGGAGCCCTTTGCCCGCGGGAGCAAGGGGCCGCGGGAGCCCTTTGCCCGCGGGAGCCCTTTAACCGCGGGAGCCCTTTAACCGCGCCGGAGCCTTTGCCCCCGCGAGAGCCTCTGCTCGGGCGAGCCGCCAGCTTTCTTTGTGAGCCCGCGACTGCTCCCGCCTGCGCCCGTCAGCCGCCCGCGATGAAGCCCGCCAGCCAGGCGTCCCCGACACGGCCGAAGGGCTCCCGCCGCTCGGCGACCATCGCCATGAGCTCGTCGGCGGTGGCCAGGGCCTGGGCGATCTCCTCGGCCGGATAGCCGTAGAGCACCTGATGCTCCTCGAACTCGTCCTCATCGAGCAGCCGCACCGAGCCGTCCCGGAACCGAACCACGTCGAGATCGAGATCCACGGCCTCGATCCGCTCCGAGGTCCGCACCGGCCGATCGGTCACGTCGACGTAGACCTCGACCTCGGTGTTCTCCACCGAGTTCCACGAGGCGATCCACCGCCCGGCGGCCGGCACCAGCACGACGAAGTCATGCCACACGATGACCGGTTCCTCGGCCCCACGCCGCAGCGGCGTACCCGCCCGACTCCCATACCACCAGCCGAACTCGTCGTTTCCCAGCGCCTCGGCCGGAAAACGCCAGTGACCCTTACCGCCCCATTTCGTATACCGCATATCGACCACCACGGAACCCCCCGAAAATGTCGTAGGCGGCGTCTAGTGTCCCTCGCGTGACGATGGTTATGGAGTTCGCCCGTTTCACCGTCCACGAGGGCGCCGAGGCAGAAATGGTCGCCGACCGCCCCGCGATGCTCGCCGCCCTGCGAGCCCGTTTCCCCGGCTGCCTGGCGGCCTATCTGACAAAGGAGGACGACGACACCTGGCTAGACGTCATCCTGTGGCGCACCCGGGCCGACGCCGACCAGTCCGCCCGCGAGATCATCACCATCCCCGAGTGCGCGGCCTGGCTGTCCCACATCGCCAAGGCCGGCGGCCTGCGCCACGCCGAGGTCCTCGACGCCTGGCCGGCCCCATGACATAACCCAACATCCGCCAGACCACCGCGACCTTCGCCGCAGCTGCGACCACGCCGAGCGACCATCCACGCAAACGCGACGGCAGCAAGGGGGCGACCGACCTGGAAGCACGGCCCGACGCTCAGGCACGCGCAATGGCAGCCGGCGCAGAGGCGAGGCGAGCGCGGGTCAGCGCGCAGAGGCGCGGGTCAGCGCGCAGAGGCGCGGGTCAGCGCGCAGAGGCGCGGGTCAGCGCGCAGAGGCGCGGGTCAGCGCGCAGAGGCGCGGGTCAGCGCGCAGAGGCGCGGGTCAGCGCGCAGAGGCGCGGGTCAGCGCGCAGAGGCGCGGGTCAGCGCGCAGAGGCGCGGGTCAGCGCGCAGAGGCGCGGGTCAGCGCGCAGAGGCGCGGGTCAGCGCGCAGAGGCGTGACTGCCCGGTTTGGGCGGCGCGGACGCGGCAAGCATTGAAGTGCGGCGTGCGGCGGCCGGCGTGACCGTGCCGGCCTCGGGCGGCACAGGGCGGGCTGCGGGGGGCGCATCGAGAAACGGCGATGGCGGCCGTGGGCCGCCATCTGCCGGTCGCTGGGCCTAGGCCTGGGCTTGCGCTCGGGCCTGGGGTGCCAGCGTGTTCAGGTTGTGCGCGCTCGTCGGCGAGCGCGCTGGGTCAGCGGTGTCCTTCCGGGCGCTGACGCCAACGGTCCTCCAGCCGATCGATGAAGCCCGCCTTGCGCGTCTGGCGGGTGCGACGGCTCGCCGTGCCGCCGACCGCGTGGAGATCCGCCGGGGCGTTGCCCTTGCGACGGGACTGCATCGCGAAGGCGGCCGAGCCGAGCATCACCACGAAACCGGCAACGCCGAGCGGCGTATTGCTGCTCACCGTGCCGAGGACGACGAGGGCTAGACCAACAAGGATCACGAAGGCGGCGACGAGGAGCCGGCGCCGTGCGTGGAAACGCGGGTCGCTGGCCCGCACAGCCGAGGCGAACTTGGGGTCCTCGGCAAGCGACCGCTCGATCTGATCGAACAGCCGCTGCTCGTGCTCCGAGAGCGGCACGGCATTCCTCCCCGGGCGCATATCCCAATCCCGAAGCGGGGTCGGGGTGAAACAAAGGTAGGTGGCGCGGGACAGCCGTCGGCTGCCTTACCGAGCAAGTCTACGAGGGGGTTGGCGGCTCGGAAAGCGGGACGACCGTCCGCTGCGGGTGATTTTCGGTCCGCCTGAGATCACTTCGTCCCAAAAGACTGGCTGGGCGGACGCTGGAACGCCCGAACCGGGCGGCGATCGCGTCGGCCGCGGCCTCCGCCTCGCGCCATCCGCGCTCCGGTTCGCCGAGGCTGAGCTGCCGTGACGTGGTGGCCGCGGGGGTGAGCCCCTCGACCCGCACGCCGATCAGGCGGATCTGCTCGGTCGGGCCGAGCGCTTCGAACAAACCCCAGGAGATCTCGAATATCTCGCGTGCCACATCAGTGCTCGTAGGCACCGTGCGAGATCGATTGACGGTGCGGAAGTCGGCGAGCCGGACCTTGATCGCCACCGTGCGCCCGACCTGGCCGCTCGCCCGCAGCCGGGCGCCGGTCTTTTCGGAGAGCGCGAGCAGGCTGCGCCGCAGCAGCTCGCGGTCGGTCACGTCGACGTCGAAGGTCATCTCGGCGCCGATCGACTTTTCCTCGCGCTCGGGGCTGACCTTGCGCGGGTCGCGGCCCCAGGACAGCTCGTGCAGGTGCGCCGCTGCGGCCTCGCCGACGGCCCGCCGCAACATCCCGTACGGCGCGTGCGCCAGCTCGCCCACGGTGGTCAACCCGAGCCGGCGCAGCGTCTCGGCGGCCCGCTCCCCCACGCCCCAGAGCGCGTCGACCGGCAGCGGATGCAGAAAATCGAGCACCAGGCCGGCCGGCACCACGACCATGCCGTCGGGTTTGGCCCGGGTCGAGCCGAGCTTGGCCACGAATTTCGTCGGCGCCACCCCCACCGAGCAGGTCAGCTGCTGCTCGGCGGACATGCGCTCGCGGATCTGCCGGGCGATCTCGGCCGGCCGCCCGAGCAGCCGCTGCGCGCCGGCCACATCGAGGAAGGCCTCGTCGGAGGAGAGCGGCTCGACCAGCGGCGTCACGTCGCGGAAGATCGCCATGACCGCGTCCGACGCCTCGGAGATCGCGGGACCGTCGACCGGCAGGAAGATCGCCTGCGGGCAGAGCGCCCGGGCTCGCGCCGTCGGCATGGCGCTGCGCACCCCGAACCGCCGTGCCTCGTAGCTGGCCGAGCTCACCACGCCCCGCGGCCCTATGCCGCCCACGACCACGGGTTTTCCGCGCAGCGAAGGCTGCGCCCGGACGGCGACGGAGGCGAAGAACGCATCCATGTCGACGTGCAGGATCGTGCACCCCGTGTCGTCGGCATCCGGCCCGAAACGCGGGTCGCGCCCCCGAGGCACCACCTGACTTCGTCCCACGTCAGCGACCCTAACCCCACCCCCTGACAAAAACGCCGAGGGCAAAACCGCCGAGGCGGGAAAGGGGCGAGGTCAGCGGACGATCATCAGCGGCACCATCATCTCGGCCGCGGTCACCGAGCCGTGGAAGGCGATCAACCGCCCCACCGTCGGCGGCTCCCACCCGCCGGCCAGCGCGATCGCCCGCTCGAGGCAGATGACGACGATCTCGCCGATGCGGTCGAGGTGAGAGGGCACCACCGGACCGAACAACCCTCGGGCGACCGCCTCCTCCCGGGCCAGCACCCACGCCTGCGAGCCGAAGACCCCACGCCAGGCGGCAAGAACGTCGTCGCGCGCGCCAGGAGCGGTATAGAGGTAGCGAACCCGCGGCTCCCCCGCGACGCCCACTACGCCATCCGACAAATCAGAATTTTCGGCGAGGTCGATGCGACCGGAGGCGGGGACGTTCAGCTGCCCATGATCGGCCACGACCAGCAGCGCCGACCGCGGCGGCAGGCCGTGCACCAGGCGATCCAGCAGGTCGTTCACCCCGGCGGCCGCCAGCCGCCAGCGATCCGAGTCGACCCCGTCCCCGTGCCCGTAATGATCGAGGTCCGGATGGTAGCCGTACACGATGCCCGGCCCGGCGGCCAGCGCCGCCAGCATCCCGGTCGCCAGCTCGCCGATGTTCGAAGCGCCGACGTAGGTCGCACCGCGGGTCGACGAGACGCTGAGCCCACTCCCGTCGAACTCGGGCCGATTCACCACCGTGACGCCGAGCCCGGCCGCCGCCGCAGCCTCGAACCGCGTCGCCACCGGCTGCCACTCGCGCGGATCGGGATCGTCTTTCCACTGGATGTGGTTGAGGACCCGCCCGTCCGGCCGCCGCGTCGTGAAGCCCAGCACCCCGTGCGCCCCCGGCGCCACGCCCGTGCCCACAGTGACCAGGCTGACCGGCGTCGTCGAGGGAAAACCCGCGGTCAAGCTGCGGCTTCCGGCCGCGAGATCTTTCAAGATCGGCGCGTACGGCTGCGCCACCGGCACCTGGTAAGCGCCGAGCCCGTCCACGAGCAGCACCGCCACCCGGTCGACCCCGTCCAGCGACGGCGCCAGCCCCAACACGTCCACCGAACCCGGCACCCCGAGCACCGCGCACACGCTGGGCAGCAGATCGGCCAGGCTCCCGCTGCCGTAGGCGGGCATCACCGGCGTCAGCGCGTCGGCGCGCAGGTGATCAGCGGGGACCTCCGTGATCACGGCCGCCGCGCAAAGAGATGCAGCTGGGAGGCGATGTCCCGGAACGGAGGCCGGGAAGACAGCTCCAACTCCAGGTCGAGCAGGGCCTGCGGGTCCTCCTCGACCACCGCCGCCGGAAGGAGATCGGCCAGCACCCGTACGCCATGGGTCTGCTCGACCTCGAGACCCGCGGACCGCAAGAGATCCGCGGCGCTCTCCACGTCATAGCGACGGCGCAGCGTGTCGCGCGCGCCCGCGCGCCCCTCCGGGTCGCTGACCAGCGCGGACGCCGACCGCAGGTGCCCGTTGATCGCCCGCCCCAGAATCGCCGCGGCCCGGCTCGCCACCAGCACGCTGACCGCGCCGCCGGGCCGGAGCGCCGCCGCGACCGCCGCCACCACGTCGGACGGCTGGTCGACCACCTCGAGCACCGCGTGGCAGAGGATCAGGTCGACGCTGGCCGGCTCGATCAGACCCGCGAGCGCGTCGCCGTCACCCTGCACCGCCCGCACCCGGTCGGCCACGCCCGCGTCGGCGGCCCGCCGGGTGAGCGCCGCGAGCGCGTCGGGGCTCGCGTCGACGACGGTGACGGTGTGTCCCGATTGCGCGAGCGGCACGGCGAACCCGCCGGTGCCGCCGCCGACGTCCACGACCGTGAGCTTCCGCCCGGCGTGCCGGTCGAGCTCCCGCCGGAGCACGGCCCACACGGCTGCCGTGCGTGCGCTGACAATCGGCCGCTCAGTTCGCGTCGATGCGGTTTCCACGCGGCCAGCGTATCGGCCCGGGACCGTTCTCTTCCGGACCGGCTCAGCCGCAATGGCTCAGAAGGCGACGATCACCCCCAGCGCCCGCTTCATCTCGCAGCTGTTGCCGTAGGTGAACGTCCAGTCGACCTGCCACCCGCGCCACCGGCCGCCGACCTTGGCCGTGACCGGCGCGTAGATGAGAAAACACGCGCTGTGGGCGGGCTTGATCGTGAACGGGTTGCCGCCCGCGGCCGCCAGCACGGCGCACGCCTGTGCGGCCTTCGGATGGCTTCCGCCGGGCGGGTCGCATTCGAGCGTGACCGACTTCGCGGCGCCGGTTTCACCCGAGTACTTCACCGTGAGCTCGGCGCCGGGTTTCACCCGGCCGCCTCCGGCGTACCCAGGCTCGGCGGCAGCCATGGCCGGCCCCGCGGTGAGGATCACGCTGGTGGCGGCGGCAAGACTCATCATCGTACGGATCATCGCGCTCTCCCGGAGTAACGGAGCAAAACCGACAAATCCGAATAATAAGGTTACCGGAAATCGCGTGACGCCGGGGTGACCGGCGGAGTCGCCGCCTCCAGCCGATCCGCCACCAGGTTGAGCACGCCCTCCGCCTTCTCCAGCCGTCCCCGCACGATCAGCGCCGTGCTGGTCTTCGCCACCCGCCGGTACCGCTGCCACAACCCCGGCGAGCAGGTCACGTTCAGCATCCCGGTCTCGTCCTCGAGGTTCACGAACGTCACCCCGCCCGCGGTCGCCGGCCGCTGCCGGTGGGTGACGATCCCCCCGACCCGGATGCGGGTGCCCGCCTCGACCCGCCCGAGCTGCGAGATCCGCAGCGCGCCCACCCGGTCGAGCTCGCCCCGGATGAACTGCGCCGGGTGCGCCTCGGGCGAGAGCCCGGTCGCCCACACGTCCGCGACCAGCTTGTCCACCTCGCTCATCCCCGGCAGCATCGGCGCGTCGGCCCCGCTCACCGTGCCCGGCAACTTGTCCGGCTTGTCCTGCGCGGCCGCGCCCGCCGCCCAGAGCGCCTCCCGGCGCGAAAGACCGAACCCCGCGAAGGCGTCGGCCGTGGCGAGCGCCTCCAGGTGGGTGGTGGTGCATCCCGTACGCCGGGACAGGTCGGTCATGCTGCGATACGGACCATGGGCGCGGCGTTCTTCCTCGATCGCCTGGGCGAGCTCGTCCCCCACCGTACGGATGCTCGAAAGCCCTTGCCGGACGGCCGGCCCGCCCAGTCCCCAAGCGTGCGGAGGCTCCCCCTCTTCGCTCTTGAGGCGGGTCTCCGGTGTTCGTTCCAGCGTGGCCGCCGCGTCGCTGAGGTTGATGTCCGGGCGCCGCACCTCGACGCCGTGCCGCCGCGCGTCGTCGACCAGCGTCTGCGGTGAGTAGAAGCCCATCGGCTGCGCGTTGAGCAGCGCCGCGCAGAACGCCGCCGGGTGGTAGCGCTTGAGCCAGGCGCTGACATAGACCAGGTAGGCGAAGCTGATCGCGTGGCTCTCCGGGAAGCCGTAGTTCGCGAACGCGCACAACTTGACGTACAGGTCGTCGGCGAGCTCGCCGGAGATGCCGTTGGCGGCCATGCCCTGGTAGAGGCGCTCGCGCATCTCCTCCATCTTGCGCACCGAGCGCTTCGAGCCCATGGCCCGGCGCAGCTTGTCGGCCTCGAGCGGGCTGAAGCCGGCCGAGTCCATGGCGAGCTGCATCAGCTGCTCCTGGAAGAGCGGCACGCCCAGCGTCTTTTCCAGCGCCCGGGCCATCGTCGGATGCGGCATCGTCCACTTCTCGAGGCCGTTCTTGCGCCGGATGTAGGGGTGCACCGAGCCGCCCTGGATCGGGCCCGGCCGGATCAGCGCCACCTCGACCACCAGGTCGTAGAAGACCTGCGGTTTGAGCCGGGGCAGGGTCGCCATCTGCGCGCGGCTCTCCACCTGGAACACCCCGACCGAATCGGCCTGGCACAACATCTCGTAGACCTCGGGATCGGCCGGCCGGATGTTGGAGAAGTCGAGCTTGCTGTCGATCATGTCGAACGCGTAGTGCAGCGCCGACAGCATCCCCAGGCCCAGCAGGTCGAACTTGACCAGGTTGATCGCGGCACAGTCGTCCTTGTCCCACTGCAGCACAGTGCGGCCCGGCATCCGCCCCCACTCGACCGGGCACACCTCGCTCACCGGCCGGTCGCAGATCACCATCCCTCCGGAGTGGATGCCGAGGTGCCGCGGGAAGGTCTGCAACTCGTTGGCGAACGACACGACCTGTTCCGGGATGTCGTCGATGTCCACGGTCGCGACGTCACCCCAGCGGTCGATCTGCTTGCTCCACGCATCCTGCTGGCGATATCGCGTACGGCGGAGCGCGGCCGATACGAGATCACGTTGGCGACCTGGGCGGTGTGCCGTCGGCCATGCTTGATGTAGACGTGCTGGATGACCTCCTCGCGGCGATCCGACTCGATGTCGACGTCGATGTCCGGCGGGCCGTCCCGTTCCGGGGCCAGGAACCGCTCGAAGACCAGGTCGTACTCGAAGGCGTCCACATTGGTGATGCCGAGCGCGTAGCAGACCACCGAGTTTGCCGCCGAGCCCCGGCCCTGGCAGTAGATGTCGTTGTCCTTGCAGAACTTGACGATGTCGTAGACCACGAGGAAATAGCCCGGGAAGTCCAGCTCCTCGATCATCGCGAGCTCGTACTCGAGTTTCGCGTAGACCTCGGGCACCTCCTCGGGCAGGCCGTACCGGTCCTGGGCGCCGCGCATCGCCAGCTCGCGCAGCCAGCCCATCTCGGTGTAGCCCGGCTCGGGAATCGGGAAGGCCGGCAGCTGCGGCGCCACCAGCTGCAGGTCGAAGGCGAGCGCGAGGCCCAGCTCGGCGGCGCGCTCGACGGCGCCGGGGTAGGCGGCGAACCGGCGGGCCATCTCGGCGCCGCTGCGCAGGTGGGCGGTGCCGGCCGCGGGCAGCCAGCCATCCAGCTCGTCGAGGCTGCGCCGGGCCCGCACGGCGGCGACCGCGGTGGCGAGCCGCCGCCGGGCCGGGATCGCGTAGTGCACGTTGTTGGTGGCGACCGTCTGCAGCTTTCGCAGTCGCGCCAACTCGTCCAGCATGTCGTTGCGGTCGCCGTCGTAGGGGTCGCCATGATCGGTCAGCTCGACCACGACATGCTCCCGGCCGAAGAGCGCGACCAGGCGGTCGAGCTCCCGGGCGGCCTCCTCGATCCCACCGGTGGCGAGCGCGTGCGGGACCAGGCCCTTGCGGCAGCCGGTCAACACCATGACGCGGTCCCGCAGATGCCCGGCGATCGCTTCCAGGCCGCCGTACTCGGGTTTGCCCTTCTCACCGCCGGTCAACTGGCCCTCGCCGATCAGGCTGCCCAGCGCGGCGTAGCCGGCCGCGTCCTTGGCCAGCACCAGCAGATGCTGCCCCTCCGGGTCGGGCTCGCCGTTCTGCGGCTTGGTCAGGCCCAGCGAGAGCTCGGCGCCGAAGATCGTGGGCAGGCCGAGGTCGCGGGCCGCCTCCGAGAAACGGACCACACCGTAGAAGCCGTCGTGGTCGGTGACGGCCAGGCCGGTGAGGCCCAGGCGCGCGGCCTCCTCGGCCAGCTCCTCCGGATGACTGGCGCCGTCGAGGAAGCTGAAGTTGGTGTGGCAGTGCAACTCCGCGTACGGGATCGTCTTCTCTCTGCTTCTGATGAGCGGCGGCGCCTGATAGGGCTGGCGTTTCCGGCTCCAGACCGGGGAATCGCCGCCGTCGGCATCGATGGCGAGAGGATCCACCGCGTACGGCTTCTGCCTGTCCTCGCCGATCTGGCGGATGCCCTCGCCCCGCGGCGGTTTCACCGGCCGGCCGGTGAGCGCGGCCTCCAGCTCCGACCAGGGCTTCTTCGGGTTGTTGAAGCCCATCTCTATCGCCGCCGCTCAGTCATAGATGGCCTCCACCGCCCAGTGGCCGCCGGCCAGGGAGAGCAGGAGGGCACGCCCGTCCTCCAGAACCACCTGGAAGCGGGCCCGCCGGCGACTCTCCTCGTCGGCCCACCAGCGCTCGTCGATCGGCCACGGCCCGGCCCAGCCGGTGATCGTGATCGGGTCGCCGCGCTCGACGATCAGGGCGGCGGGATCGCCGGTCAGATCCAGCCGGGCACTGACCCCGACCGGGGTGCCGCTGTCGTCGAGGACAACCGCGGCCGGCGGCTGCAGGGGAACCACCGCGGGCGCGGGCTTGGGCAGCCGCCCCGGCCACGGCGGCAGCGCCACCAGCGCGGGAACGCGGCGCCCCCCACCCTTGCGCCGCCCCGCCGACACAGTCACCAGAGTCACGCCACTCGCCGCCCCAGCCGCTGCCCCCGCCGCGCTCGCCCCCGCCGCGCTTGGCCCGATCGCTTGGCCCGCCGCGCTCGGCTCGGGCGGCGGCTCGACCACTCTCAGCCTTGCCTTCGTGGGCTCGAGCTGCTCCTTCGGCGTGCCGGCGGACCGGGCCGCCCGGCGGGATTCCAGCTGGATCACCTCGGCTCCTTCCGTCGGCGTTCGCGGTTCAGTGTCCTCTGTGGCCTCGTCCTCCGGGGGTTCCTCTGCCGTCGGCAGAATGAGTTGCAACGAGAGCGCGGGAGCCTCCGAGCGGGCCAGAAGCGGGACGGTGCCGACCTCGGGAACGGGCTCGGCGTGCGGCGCCGCCGGGCGCGCGGGCTCGCGCTCGTCGCCCCACGGGACCAGGCGGATCTGGTCGTCGGCGGAGCGGCCCCCGCCGAGGACCGGAGTGACCAGCGCTTCCGGACCGAGCAGGCCCTGCACCCGGCTGAAGGCGCGGTGCGCCCGCTCGCGGTCGGCGCCGGCGTCGCCCCAGAGGCCGGGCTGAAGTCCGAGGTGGACGAGCACGCCGTCCGGGATGAGCCGCAATCGCACCAGGCCGGCGGTGGGCCGGGTGGCCGTCCCACGCCGGGCGCCGGTGAGCCAGCCGTCCAGCTGCCAGCGGACCCGCTCGGCGATCGCCGCCGCGGTCAGCGTGCCGTCGTGCCGCCACACCCGGTGGAGCTCCTGCCCGTCCGCGGTGACCGCCTCGATGCCCAGCCGGGTGCAGGCCAGGCCGTGCGCCGCGAGCTTCTCGTGGAGGCGCTCGGCCAGCACCTTGCCCGCGAACGCCGCCACGTCCACCCGCGCGAGCGGCTCGTCGTAGGTGTCGGCGACATCCAGGTCGGGCGGCGGCTGCCGCACCGCGAGCGGCCGGTGGTCCCGCCCCGAGGCAAGCCGATGCGCGAGCGCCCCGTCGAACCCGAACCGGCTCAGCACGTCCCCCGCGGGCAGCCCCGCGAAGTCACCCAGCGTCTTGACTCCCAGCCGCTTGAGCAGGTCGACCAGCTCGGGCCGTTCCAGCGCGTCGATCGGCATCCCGGCGAGGAAGGCCGCGGTCTCCCCCGGCGCCACCAGCCGCCCGTCCCGCGCCGCCAGCCCCGCCGCGAACACCCCGTCGGCGATCCCCACCTGGCTCTCCACCGCGCAGGCTTCGGCGATCTGCTCCACGATCCGCTCGGCCGCGGCCTCTTCCCCGCCGAAGTACCGCGCGGGCCCCCGCGCCGCGAGCGCGCAGGACCCGGGCCGGATCACCTCCACTCCCACCGCCGCCTCCTCGACGGCGGCGACGACGGGCTCGAACGCCCGGGCATCCCGCCCCGGGTCATGCTCGACGACGACAAGCTGAGGGCACCGGCTCTGTGCCTCCCGGCGGCGCAGCCCTTGCCGTACGCCTTCCCGCCGCGCCGCCTCCGAGCAGGCCACCACCCGGTTTTCCCGCAGCACGACAACGGGCCCGCTCGCGTCCACCCCGTCCACGATCTCGGCCGCCACCACGGCCCAGTCCGGGCACCAGACAAGAAGCGTCCGCACTTCCCCGCTCACGTCACACCGCCGCCAGCCGGGCTTGATGAGTTGCCGCACGCCGCGAACGCCAACTCATCCGGGACGGTGCCGGGGTCAGCGGCGCGGCCGGGGAGGTGGCGGGGGCGCCCGGACTGTCCGAAGTGGCGGACGGAGTGGAACCGTCGGCGGGCGAGGAGCCGCCAGCCGCGGACCGGGCGGAACCAGCGGCGGGCGGGGAGGCGCCGGCCGCGGACCGGGCGGAACCAGCGGCGGGCGGGGCAGAGCCGGTGGCGGGCAGGAAGGCGCCAGCCGCGGACCGGGCGGAACCAGCGGCGGGCGGGGCAGAGCCGGTGGCGGGCGGGAGCGTGGGCGGGCGGACCGTGACGCCCGGCATCCACATGGTCAGCTCCTTGGGGCGGGCGGCGGCGCCCCGACCCCGGGCCAGGATGGTCACCTCTCGGCGGCGCAGGCGGCCGCGGCCGGCGCCCAGGCCCTCCCAGCGGCCCGCGGTCACCTGGAGGGTGACGTCGGCGCCGTCCCAGTGGCCGAACGGGACCAGCACGCAGCCGCGCTGACGGGCCCGTGCCACCAGCCGGCCGGCGATCGCCGGGGCGATGCTGCCGGGCACGGCCGCGACCACCACGTCGACGCCGTCGATCAGGGCGGCCACCACGGTGGCCCATTCGGGTCCGGGGTTGGGCACCAGCGCCAGCCTGTCCAGGGCGATGCCGCTCTCGGCGGCGGCCACGGCGCCCAGCGCGGGCACCCCGACGACCGCGCACCACGATCCGGTTCGCGAGGCCTCGGACAGCAGCGCGAGCAGCAACGACGTCCCGCCGCTGGCCGGCGCCGCCCGCCCGGTGGCCACCGCGACGGTGCTGCCCCGCCGCAGGCCGCGCCCGGGCAGCAGCCCACTCAGCTCGGGCGCCACCGGAAGCATCCGGTGCACACCCGGCTCGGCGGTCTCCCCTGCCGTCCGAACCAGTTCCGCAAGGGCGGCCGCACCGCTGATCATGCGTCCCGCCATCGTTGCCCCGCTCCGTGTTGCCATGGTGCCGTACTTACCGAGCGCGCCCAGAACCGGACGAAACGCGCGCCACCGGACCAGCCATCTCCGGACCAGCCGTCGTCTCCCGGCGGCCCAACCCAAGGCGAATGCTCTGGGCCGCCCGGAAGACCGGATGGTGTTACGAGTTCTCCGGGTCAGGCCGCCAGCGGAGGCTGGTAGGCCACGCCCAAAGAAGACTCGACCACCGCCACGAACTGCTCGGCCGCTCTCAGGAGGTCATCGGCCTCTCGAGGGCTCACGACGCGCGGGATGCCGGCCTCGGCCGCGGCCCGCTTGGTGGCGCCCAGGGCGAAATAGCTCGCCCAGTCGCCGAACTCGGGGGCCACCAGGACCAGCAGGGACCAGACGCTCGTCACCCGGCTGCGGCGGGTGGGCGCGGCGGGACGGGCCCGCGCGGCCAGCACGGCGGCGGCAGCTCGCAGGGCGGCCAGGTGGGCCGCCGCGTAGCGCAGGCCATCGGGGCGGGTCGTCGCCGCCTCGGCGAGGCCCTGCCGGGCGATGGCCAGCAGCTGAGCGGGGGTGCGATGCGGCAGCATGTGCGCCGGGACGGTGGGCGCCTGCGCCTGGACGGCCGCAGTCGGCGCGTGTGCCAAGCCGGGAGCCCGTAGGAGGGCCGGCGCCGTGTTGCTCGCCATAGGTCGTGTCTCCTCGCGTGTGTCGCATCCGACGTGCTGTGGTGTCGACCGGTCGCTGTGCGAGCCGATCGCCGTGTCGAACCGATCGCTGCGGAGGAAGACGCAGCGCCCGTGTGGGCGAGCCGGCCGGGCGTGAAGCTTCCCCACACCACACCCGGCCGGACCTTGCCGGCGGGTCCGTCGCCCACCACCCGGGGGTCGGGGGGCAGTGGGCGACGGTCCTGCCTTGTCTGAGGGCGCCGGACCCGCGAATGCCCGGAACCTCTCGTGCGGCACTTCGCGGGTGCCGCACCCGGGAACCATGCCGCGAAACATCGCTCCCGGAGTCAGGACGAACTCCGGAGCTCCCGAGGGAGGCTTCGAACATCCGTTCTAACTACCCGAGACACTAGCACGCCTGTACGACAAAATCCGCCCGCGCCGTCAGGGCAAAACCTTCTCGAAGTTGAGCTGGTTGTACTCCGCGTCGCTGTACGGCGGGATCTCGTGATACCCGCTGCTCAGATACAGCGCCTCGGCCTCGGGCAACGCCCGGTTGGTGCCGAGCCGCAGCGTGCGGTACCCCTGCGCGCCGGCCCGGCCCTCCAGCGCGGAGAGCAGCCGCCGCCCCAGCCCGAACCCCCGGCAGTCCGGATCGATCCAGACATGGCGGATCTCGGCCACCCCGGGAGAAAGCACCTGCCAGATGCCGCACCCGACCGCCGACGACGGCTCCTCCGAGGCCACCAGGAACTCGCCGCCCGTCGCGGCCAGCTCGCCCGGCCGCAGCAGCGCGCTCTCCGAATAGCCCGACGCGAAGCGGGCGTCGAGCTCGGCCGCGTACCGCGAGAGGCACCACCGCGCCAGCGCGGACGAATCCGAAATGTCCGAGATAGACACGGAGGCCAGCCGAAGCAGCCCCCGCACCTGCTCCTGGGCGGCGACCAGCCGATCCCGCTGGGCCGGCGTGAGCTGCCCGAGCAGGGAACCCACGCTCTCCCGGGCCCGGGAGTCCAGCTCCGCCCGCGCCGCCATCCCGGCCGGCGTCAGCGAGGCGACCCGCACCCGCCCGTCACCGGGATGCGGCCGCACCGCGACGAGCCCCTGCCCCTCGAGGGACCTCAGCAGCCGGCTCAGAAAGCCCGAGTCGAGCCCGAGCGAGGACCGCAGCGAGCGCAGATCGGCGCCCTCCCCGATCTCGAACAGCAGTCGCGACTCGCTCCACGGCCGATCCAGCCCGAGGTAGTGGTCGCCGAGCACGCCGAGGCGGCGCGTGTAGTAGCGGTTGAAGTCGCGTACGAGCTCGATCTGGTCCACGCCTCCGATAATCTCTGACTCAGGTCAGAGATTTCTAGTGAAAGGATGATGACAAATCAAGAAGTGAAGGGACCCCGGAGATGGATCGGACCATCGTGATCACGGGTGCGAGCTCCGGCGTCGGCCTCGCTGCCGCCGAGCAACTGGCCGCCGAGGGCGATGAGGTGGTGGTGGTCGGCCGCAACCCCGAGCGCCTCGCCGCCGCCGTACAGAAGGTGGAAAAAGCCGCCAAGGGCCCCAAGCCCGGTCAGTTCCGCGCCGACTTCGAGTCCTTCGACGACGTACGCCGCCTGGCCGATCACCTGCTCACCACGTACCCGAAGATCGACGTTCTCGCGAACAACGCCGGCGGCATCGTCGGCCAGTACCGCAGGACCACCGACGGGTTCGAGGCCACCATCCAGGGCAATCACCTCGCCCCGTTCCTGCTCACCCATCTGCTCCGGGAACGGCTCGCCGGCCAGCGCGTCGTGAACACCGCCTCGGAGGCGCACCGCGAGGGCCCGCCCGATCCGGAGGACTTCGTCGGCGACCCGGGCAAGTACCGGGCCTACCGCACCTACGGCGCGTCGAAGTCGGCCAACATCCTCTTCGCCGCCGAGGCCCACCGCCGCTGGCCCGAGATCCTGAGCGTCTCGTTCCACCCCGGGGTCGTGCGCACCAACTTCGGCACTGGCCGGGCGATGAAGCTGTTCTACAAGTAAGCCCCGGGCCTGGTCCCGCCGGAGAAGGCGGGCGCGCTGCTGAGCTGGCTGGCCACGGCGCCGGCCGAGGAGCTGACCGGCGGCGGTTACTACGTCGGCCACAAGACGAAAGAGCCGAAGCCGCACGCCGCCGACGCGGCCCTGGCGAGCCGGCTCTGGGATGCGAGCGCCAAAGCTGTCGGACTGCAAGAGTAGAAAGGCAGCATGAGATACCGGACCCTCGGCGCCAGCGGACTGCGTGTGTCCGAGCTGATCCTCGGCGCCATGACCTTCGGCGAGCAGGGCGGCGTGGGCGCGCCGATCGAGGAGTGCCGCAAGATCGTCGACGCGTACGCGGAGGCGGGCGGCAACACGATCGACACGGCGATCAACTACCGGGGCGGGCAGAGCGAGGAGTTCCTCGGCGAGCTGCTCCACGGCCGCCGGGAGTCGTTCGTGCTGTCCACCAAGTACACGACCAGCCGCGATCCCGACGATGCGAACGCCGGCGGCAACGCCCGCAAGAACCTGCGCCTCTCCCTGGAGACCAGCCTGCGCCGGCTGCGCACCGACTACCTCGACCTCTACTGGGTGCACGTCTGGGACAGCTCGACCCCGATCGAGGAGACGATGCGGGCGCTCGACGACGCCGTACGATCGGGAAAGGTCCTTTATGTCGGTATCTCGGACGCACCGGCCTGGGTGGTCGCGCGCGGCCAGACGCTCGCGGAATGGCACGGATGGAACCCGTTGACCGCCCTCCAGGTGCCCTACAACGTGCTCGATCGCGACATCGAGCGCGAGCTGCTGCCGATGGCCGAGTCGCTGGGCCTCGGCGTGACCGCGTGGAGCCCGCTGGCCGGCGGCATCCTGTCCGGAAAATACAGTAAAAATCCGGCAGGACAGACACGCCTCGACCCGGCCAAGATCGACGACCGCCAGCAGCGAGCCGCCGACGAGGTGCAGGCGGTGGCCGACGAGATCGGCGCCACCGCGTCGCAGGTGGCCATCGCCTGGACGGCGGCAAGATCCAAAGCCATCGTCCCGATCATCGGCGCCCGCTCCCTCGAGCAGCTCACCGACAACCTCGGCGCCAAGGACGTGACCCTGACCAGGGAGCAGGTCGACAGGCTGACGCGGGCGACCGACTTCGAGCGCGGCTTCCCGCACGACTTCATCGACGGCATAGCCCCGTGGGTCTTCGGCAAAGCCCTGATCACAGAATGAGTGGCATGGAACAGCATCCCAACGTGGTCGCCGTCCGCGAGGCCCTGGAGGCCGCCGGCGCGCACACCTCCGATGTCGTCGTGCTCGACGACGCCGTGCACACCGCCGTGGCCGCGGCCGAGGCGCTGGGCGTCGAGGTCGGCCAGATCGCCAACTCGCTGATCTTCGACGCCGAGGGCGAGCCGCTGCTGGTGCTGACCTCGGGCGCGCACCGGGTCGACACGGCCAAGGTCGCGGCCGGGCTGGGCATCGCCAAGCTGCGCCGGGCCACCCCCGAGTTCGTGCGCGAGCACACCGGCCAGGCGATCGGCGGGGTCGCGCCGCTGGGCCACCCCAAGCCGGTGCGCACGCTGGTCGACGTCGATCTGGAGAAGTACGACGTGATCTGGGCGGCGGGCGGAGTGCCGCGCGCGGTCTTCCCGATCACCTACGCCGAGCTCGTGCGGGTCACCGACGGCGCGCCCGCCGAGGTGGCTTGAGACCGCATGCCGGTCACGCTCCACGTCTGGCGGGTCCCCCGCCACCGGATCCCCGCGGCCTGGCTGCAACTCGCCCTGGCGAGGCGGCATCGCGCCCGTTTTATCAAATTCTTGGGTACGAGTAACGGATTCGAACTCAAAAATGCCGACTTGACGCGGTACGTGGCCGTGACTGTCAGCGACGAGCCGGTCAGCTATCCCGCCTGGGACCGTCTGGCTACGGAACGAGCCGTCGTCGACCTCGATCCCCTGCACAGCCGGGGCAGCTGGTCGGGCAAGCAGCCGTTCGCGACCGGACCGAAAACCGGCGGTATGACGCTGGCGCTCACCCGGGCCCGGCTACGTCCCACCAGGGCACTCAGGTTCTGGCGGGCGATCCCGCCGGTGATACGGGAGCTCGACCAGGCACCCGGCCTGCTGGCCGGCTTCGGCATCGGCGAGGCGCCGATCGGCTGGCAGGGCACGGTCAGCGTGTGGCGTGATGCGGCGGACCTGACGCGGTTCGCGTACCGTCAGCCGGAGCACCGTGCGGTGATCGCACGCACTCCCGCCGATCGGTGGTACGCCGAGGAGCTGTTCGCCCGGTTCGCGGTCCGCGGGATCACGGGCGACCGGTCGGTGCTGGGGTGGCTGGAAGAGGGGCAGACTTAGGTATGAGGCTCGTTGCGTGGCAGCCGGACGACCTGCTGAGACGGCTCGACGACGTGGTCG
This sequence comes from Actinoplanes sp. CA-142083, assembly GCF_050942195.1. Taxonomy (NCBI): domain Bacteria; kingdom Bacillati; phylum Actinomycetota; class Actinomycetes; order Micromonosporales; family Micromonosporaceae; genus Actinoplanes; species Actinoplanes sp. CA-142083. The sequence continues at coordinate 2,033,915 of NZ_CP192076.1, read as the reverse complement.
CCGTCTACGGCGAGGCGATGGGCTACCGCCAGGAGCTCCTGCAGACCCGCCGGGGCTACATCGGCGCCCACGTCCGCCGGCCGGGCTTCCGCGCCGTCGCCACCCTCACCACCGACGGACGGCTCGCCGGCTTCGGGTACGGCTACACCTCCGGCCCCGGCCAGTGGTGGCACGACCAGGTACGCTCGGCGCTCGACGAGCCTTCCCGCCAGCATTGGCTCGGCGACTGCTTCGAGGTGGTCGAGCTGCACGTCCGGCCGGCCGCCCAGGGCCACGGCATCGGGGCGCGCCAGCTGCGTGCCCTGCTGGCGATGGCCGACGGCAAGACGGTGCTGCTGTCGACGCCGGAGGCCGACGAGCAGAAGTCGCGGGCGTGGCGGCTCTATCGCCGCTTCGATTTCGTCGACGTGCTGCGCGACTTCTACTTCCCGGGCGACGAGCGGGCGTTCGCGATCCTCGGCCGTGAGTTGCCGGTGGTCGATCGTCCCGCCGAGGACGCACCGGGCATCGTGGGCATTTGAGGAGATATGCGTTCTGGGCGCTGCTCGCCGCCCTCGTCCTCACCCAGATCTGCTACCCCCTCGCGGGCGGCGGCACCCGGGCGAAGCTGACCGTTCTAACCGTCCTTATCGGATACATCCTCTCGGTGACCCACGCCGCGGCAACCCGAGGTCCCCGGGCCGCGCTCGCTCTCGTCGGCACCGCCACTCTCGGCGGCTTCGCGGTGGAGGCGATCGGCGTCGCCACCGGCTTCCCGTTCGGCACCTACGACTATTCCGGCGAGCTCGGCCCGAAGCTGCTCGACGTCCCGCTGATCATCCCGCTGGCCTGGACCTGGATGGCCTGGCCGGCCTGGCTGGCGGCGATCCGGCTGAGCAGGTCGCGACAGGCCCGGATAGCCATCGCCGCCGTCGGCCTCGCCGCCTGGGACGTCTTCCTCGATCCGCAGATGGTCGCCGAGGGCTATTGGCGCTGGCAGGACCCCACTCCCGCGCTCCCCGGCGTCGAGGGCGTCCCGCTCGGCAACTACCTGGGCTGGCTGGGCTTCGCGCTGCTCCTGATGTCCACTCTTTCTGCCATTGGCGGAAGGAAAATTGAAACCCCAGGTCACGCCGACGCGCCGATCATCGCGCTCTGGTTCTGGACGTACGCTTCCTCCGTGCTTGCCCACGCGGTGTTCCTGAGCCTCCCCGCCTCCGCGGTCTGGGGCGCCTTCCTGATGGGCATCGTCGTGCTCCCCCTCGCCGTCCAGCAGGCAAAACGCCGATGATCTGGCTCATCCTGCTGCCCTGGATAGCGTTGACCGCGCACACCGCCGTCAACGCCGCTCTCCTGCGACGCCTCGCCCGCGAGGAGCCGACCGAGGTCACCGAGAGGGTCGCCGTCCTGCTGCCCCTGCGCAACGAGGCCGACCGCGTCACCCCCTGTCTCGAGGCGCTGCTGGCTCAGCGAAACGTCCCGCACCTGACCATCCACGTCCTCGACGACAACTCCACCGACGGCACGGCCGAGCTGGTCCGATCCCTCGCCGGCGACAAGGTCGATCTGATCACCGGCGCCCCGCTCCCCCACGGCTGGCTGGGCAAACCGCACGCCTGTCACCAGTTGGCCGAGGCGGCGGGCGATGCCGACGTGGTGTCCTTCGTGGACGCCGACGTGATCCTCGGGCCTGATGCCCTGGCCCGGGCCACGACCATGCTGCGCGCGACCGGGGTGACGCTGCTCTCGCCGTACCCGAAGATCACCGGAACCGGCCGCCTGCTGCAACCGCTGCTCCAATGGTCCTGGATCACCTTCCTGCCCCTGCGCCTGATGGAGCGCTCCCCGCGCCCGTCGCTGGCCGCCGCCGGCGGTCAATGGCTCGTCGCCGACCGCGCCGGCTATGCAAGATCGGGCGGTCACGCCGCCGTGCGCACCGAGATCCTCGAGGACATCGCGCTCGCCCGGCAGATCAAGCGCACCGGCGGCCGCATCGCCCTCGCCGACGCGTCCCAGCAGGCAACATGCCGTATGTACACATCCTGGCGCGGCCTCACGGCCGGATACACCAAGTCGCTCTGGGCATCGTTCGGCTCCGGTCCGGCGGCGGCTTTCGTCGTGGTCCTTCTCCTTTTCCTGTACGTGTTGCCGCCCGCGGCCACGCCGATCCTGGCCGTCACCGGTTTCTGGGGCGCGTCGTTGGTCGCCCTCGGCGCGTACGGCCTGGCCGTAACAGGGCGTGTCATCACCGCGCACGCGACCGGCGCCCGCGCCTGGCCCGATGCCCTGGCGCACCCGGTTTCCGTGATCCTGTTCGCGTGGCTGACCGCCCGCAGTTTCGCCCTGCGCCGCCGCGGCGCCCTCACCTGGCGGGGGCGATCGGTATGAGCCGCATCGTGGTGATCGGCGCGGGCGTCGGCGGTCTGGCCGCCGCGATCGGCCTGGCCGAGGCCGGCCACGACGTCGAGATCCACGAGCGCGCCGCCCACCCCGGCGGCAAGCTGGGCTTCTACGAGCGGGACGGCTTCCGCTTCGACACCGGCCCGAGCCTGCTCACCCTGCCCCAGGTCTTCTCCGACCTCGGCCTCACCCTGCCGCTGCAGCCGCTCGATCCGGTGGTCCGCCACTTCTTCCCCGACGGCACCGTGCTGGATTCCTCGTCGTCGCACGAGACTTTCCTGGACCGCATCGCCGCCGTCTTCGGCCCCGAGGCCGCCGCCGACTGGCACCGCTTCTGGCGGCGGGCGGAGCGCATCTGGCACGCCTCCTGGCGTTCCGTCCTGCGCCGCCCGGTCACCCCGGCCACCCTGGCCGCACTCTCCTGGCGCGTGCCCGACCTGGCCGCCATCGCCCCCGGCCGCACCCTGCGCCACCTGGCCTGGCGTTACCTGCGCGACCCGCGCCTGCGCATGCTCCTGGACCGCTACGCCACCTACACGGGCGCCGATCCCCGGCGTGCTCCCGCCGCCCTGGCCGCGATCCCCTACGCCGAGCTGGCCTTCGGCGGCTGGTACCTGCTGGGCGGCCTGACCACGCTGGCCGGCGCGATGGCCGCCCGCTGCGACGCCCTCGGCGCCCGCCTGGTCCTCAATTCCGAGGTGACCGCGGTCGAGCCCGCCGGCATCCGCACGGTCCACAACTCCGAGGTGGCCACCGCCCAGCCCGCCGGCATCCGCACGGTCCACAACTCCGAGGCGCCCGCCGGCGGCGCCTTTGTGCCCGCTGACGTCATCGTGTCCGACGTGGACGCGCTGACCCTCTACCGCGACCTGCTCCCGACGCCGGGCCGCCTGCCGGCGCTGACCGATCGCAGCCTCGCCGGTTTCGTCCTGCTCCTGGCGGTCCGCGGCGAGACCCCGGAGCTGGCCCACCACAACGTCTTCTTCCCCACCTATTACGACGCCGAGTTCGACGCCATCTTCGGCTCCCCCGACCGCCGCGCCCGCCCCGCCGACGACCCCACCATCTTCGTCACCCGGGCCAACGACCCCACGGTCCACCCGCCCGGCGCCGAGGCGTGGTTCGTCCTGGTCAACGCCCCGCGCCACGGCACGTCCTGGCAGGCCACCGACTGGCGCCGCCCCGGCCTCGCCGACTCGTACGCGGACCACGTCCTCGACCTGCTGGCCCACCGGGGCCTCGACGTCCGCGACCGCGTCCTCTTCCGCGAGACGCGCACCCCAGCCGACCTGGCTGCCGCCACCGGCACCCCGGGCGGCGCCATCTACGGCACCACCGGCGGCCTGCTGCGTCCCGCCAACCGCGGCCCGCAGGACAACCTCTTCCTGGTCGGCGGATCCGTCCACCCCGGAGGCGGGCTGCCGATGGTCACGCTTTCCGCCCGGATCGCGGTGACCCAGATCGGCCCGGCCTGATCGATACTTGTTGCTCCAAGGCAGGGGGTGTCAGTGGACGGGCCGAACAGCGTCGTCAGATTCGTGCAGGGCGACGACCTCCACACCAACCGGCTCGATCCCGGCTATCGGATCGTCCCGCTCGACCTGCCGGCCGCGGCGGCGCCGCAGAGCTTCCGCGGGCAGCCGAGCCGGCTGCTTGCCGACGCGCACCGGTTCATCGCCTTCCACGGCCGCGGCGAGGAGCTCGATCACCTGCGCGCCTGGCGGGACGGGAGCGACCAGTTCGGCGTGATGCTCGTGCACGGCGCCGGCGGCCAGGGCAAGACGCGGCTGGCCCGCGAGCTCGCCGGCCGGTCCGCGGCCGCGGGCTGGACGCTGCTCACGCCCCGGTCCGGCTCGGCCTCCGCCCCGGCCCGGCTCCCCGCCGACGGCCGCAGCCGGCTGGTCGTCGTGGAAAACGCCGAGCGCATGCCGGCGCCGCTGATCAGGGCCGTGCTCGCCGACGCCCGCCTGCACGACCACCGGACGCGGATCCTGCTGCTGGCCCGCCCGGCCGGCGGCTGGTGGCAGCGGATCGGCCGGCACGTGCGCGACCAGTTCGCCGTCGAGCCCGCCGTGCTGGCCCTCAATCCCCTGCCGGCCGGCTCGGGCCAGCGGGAACGGCTCTTCGAGGCGGCCCGGGACGGCTTCGCGAAGGCGCTGGAGATCCCCGAGGCGCTGACCCTCGCGCCGCCCGGGGACTGGTCGCCCGGCGCCACCGCCCTGGAGATCCAGATGAGGGCGCTGGCCGAGGTCTACGGCGTCGAGCGCCACGACGACGTCCCCGCCGACCCGGGCGCGATCTCCGCCTACCTGCTCGGGCGCGAGTACGAGCACTGGACCGCCCGGCACCGGACCGGCCGCCCGGACAATTCGGGCTATCCGGACAGCTCGGGGCGCCCGGACACCTTTGCCCGCACGGTCTACGTTGCCTGCCTGGCCGGGCCGTTGCCGCACGGCGAGGCGACGGCGCTGGCCGCCGCGACCGGCCTCGCGGCGACCGGCGACGAGGCGCGCCGCCTGCTCGACGATCACCGGGCGCACTACCCGGCCGACTCGCTCGCGCCGATCCAGCCGGACCGCCTGGCCGAGGACTACATCGCGTTGTGGTCGACCGGCCTGCACGGCTTCGACGCCGACCGGTGGACCGCCGGCAAGCTGCCCGTCGTGCTCTCCGTGCTGGCGCCTCACCGGGTGTCCGCCTTCCTCGCCACCGCGGTCGCCGTCGCGCAGCGGTGGGCCGCGTTCGGCCACGATCACCTCGGCGTGCTGCTGCGCAGCCATCCCGAGGCGGTGCTCGCGGCCGGCGGGCCGCTACTCGACGCCCTGGCCCGGCTGAGCGCCCTGGACGCGGCCACCCTGACGGCGCTGGAGGCGGCGATGCCGCTCGAGGGGCCGCCCGACGTGATGGCGCCGCTGGCGACCCTGACCCTGCGCCTTTATCGCCGGCTTCGCGCGACGGGGGTGCCGGAGACGGCGTACGCGCCCCTCGCTTATCGCCTGGCCCGCCGCCTCGTCGAGGCGGGCGCCGCCCGCCGCGCGCTCGAGCCGATCGACACGGCGATCGGCTTCTGGCAGCTCCGGCCCCGATATCCGGCGTTCTCCCTGGCCCGGGCGTACGGCTGCCGGGCCGACGCGCTGGCCGGCCTGGACCGGCACGCCGAGGCCGTCGAGGACGCGCAGACCTCGCTGCGGCACTGGGAGGCGGCAGGCAGCGCCAGCGGCATCGCCGGCCAGCTCGAGTCGCTCGCCGGCCTGCTCGACAAGACCGGCGAGCCGCGCGCCGCCGCCACCCATCAGGCCGAGGCGACCGTCCTCTGGCAGGCGCTGGCCGAGCAGGACGCCGACGTGCAGGTCCGGCTCGCCCGGTCGATGACCGCCGAGGCGCGCTACCGCCGGGCGACGGGCGAGCACGAGGTGGCGGCCACCGCCGCCGCGAAGGCCGCCGCGGCGTGGCAGCGAGTCGACAAGGCCACCCCGGACGGCCGCCACCGGCAGGATCTCCTCGACGCCTGGGCCACGCTGACGGTCGCCCGTGCCGCGCCCCGCTCCCTGCGCCTCAAGGCCGCCGCCGGCGCGGCGCTCGGCCTCGGCCGGCTGGCGACGCGGGACATCACGGTGCTGCCCCGCGCCGCCCAGGCGATGGCCATCTGGGCGATCCTGCTCACCCGGGCCGACCGGCGCGACGAGGCGATGGAGCGGGCGGACGAGGCCTGCCGGATGTCGGTCTGGCTGGTCGAACGGTACGAGAAGCGCTATGTGTCGCTGCACGCCGCTATCCGGCTCGCCCAGGCCCGCGCCGACGGCAGCCGGTCCCTTGTGGACGGCGCCGAGCGGTTCTACCGGGTCACCCGGGCCAAGCACGGGACGACGCCCGAGGACGAGCTGGTCACGGCCCTGCTGCGCGAGGCGCCGGCGGACTGATCAGACGGGAGCGTGGGCGGCGAGGAAGGCCTGGGCCATCGCCGAGGACAGGTCGGCCGGGTTCTTCGCGGCGATCGCCTTGCCGTCGGTCGCCTTGGCGATGTCGTTGAGCGTCGCCATGTCGGCGTCCGGGCCGAAGCCGACGCCGATCACCGGGACCGGGCTCTTCTGGTCCTGCACCTTGCCCAGCCTGGCCAGGAACGTCTTCTTCGGCATCGAGTACGTCGACTCGGCGTCGGCGCCGTCGCTCAGCACGATCAGCAGGGTGATCGTGTTGGGCTTCACCTTGGGCCGCATGACGGCCTGGGCGTCCAGGATGGTCTGGAACAGCGGGGTGCCGGCCTCGTTGGGCGCCTTGTAGCCCCGCATGGCGGTAGCCAGCGCCTGGCGGCGGGTCACCGCGCCGACCTTGTCGTTGATCGGGCCGAACGGCACGACCTCGGTGTGCGGCGGGCTCTTCGGGTTCGGGGTGTTGAAGAACCACATCCCCACGCTGGTGTCGTCGCCGAGGACCTGGGTCGCGGCCAGGCCGGAATCGCGCAGCAGCCCCGCCTTCGTCGTGGGCCGGCCGGACTTGTCGGTGGCCGGCTTGTTCATCGAGCCGGAGGCGTCGATCAGCAGCAGCACCTGGAACGCCAGGGAGCGGTACTGCGCCCATTGCACGGCCGGCGCCAGCAGCTGGTCGGAGCGCTCCGGCACTTGGACGGTGTTCTTCATCGCGTACGTGCGGAAGCCCGCCTCGGTCAGCTGCGGCTTGCCGATCGCCGCGCGCAGCTTCGCGGCGAGCTCGGCGTGTTTGGTCGAGGTCGAGACCGCGTACGGGTAATCGGCCTCGATCAGACCGTCGGAGGGGAACGATCCGGTCAGCGGGACCGCGTTCCCGGCGCGCTGATAGGTGGTCAGCTGCTGCTCGGTGATCGGGAAGACGCCGATCTCGTTGGCGGCCGCGTTCGCGTCGGTCTGGGCGGCGACCTTCTGCAGCAGCGCGGCCGGGTCGGCGGCGGCGTCCTTGAGCCGGCTGCGCAGGGTCAGCGCGCGCAGCTGGGCGATGCCGGCGTCGGGCGTGCTGCTCGCCATGGCGGTCTGGATGGCGTAGACGGCGAGCATGCCGACGCTCGAGTGCAGCGGGTCGGGCATGGTCACCGCGGGGATCTGGTGCCCCGCGACGCCGGCCAGCAGCCGCATCCACGAGGTCCGGTCGCCGCTGGCGTAGCGGTTGGCGATGGTGGCCGGCCCGGCCAGCACGATCGGGCTGCGGGCGATCGGGTCACCGTCCACGCGGTACGCCTCGACGCCGCCCACGAGAGAGATTCGCAGCCACGCGCTGGAGGAGGGAATCCAGACGTCGGGCTGCTCAGGGGCGGAGGCCGTGACGGCCGGTTCCTGGGCGGTGACACCGATCGCCCCACAATCCGCACCGTTGTTGACGGTGCGCGCCGCGTCCCGGACCACGGGGGCGATCTCCGGGGCGGCGACGACGTGCAGGAGCGTGTCGGGGCACGGTCCCGCGGGGCGGGCGCTCTGTTCGCTCGGTTTCTGCGAGTAGAGCCACCAGGCCGTGCCGCCGGCCACGACGACGAGCACGACCACGATCATGGCGGCCAGGAGGAATCGGACGGCGGGGCTGGCGGGCTGCTCGGGGTCCGGCTCAAGGTCCGACACTGCCCACCAACCCTTCCCGTTCGATTACTCCTGGTCGATTTCGAACGAGGCCGAATAGTAGCCACCCGGCCCTCGAAAGCAATAGGGAATCTGAAGAAATCCCAGGTGGATCCCGAGGGTTCAAAAAACGACCATCGATACGGAGAGTAATCATCATGCGGGTGTCAGAAAGCCCGGAAAATGCGGTGAACTGCGGGCTCGCCATTCAAGATCGAAATGTCGCGACCGCGCCCGGTAGGGTCGCGCCATGGAATGGCTGACGCCGCAGCGGTACGCCGCCGAATTGGAGACCGAGACCGCCCGCTTCGCCGCCGCGGCCACCCGCCGGGACGAAGGCGAAAAAGTCGAGAAATGTCCGGAGTGGACCGTTCGCGATCTCGTCACCCACGTCGGCACCGGCCACCGCCTCGCCGCCGGGATCATCGAGGAGCGCCGCGACAGTCCCGCGGAGTACAAACTGGTCGACGCGCCCGACGACCAGGACGACTGGGCAGCGTGGCTGACCGCCGGCGCGCAACGGCTGAACGCGGCCGTCGCCGGGCACGGCTTCGACGGCGAGGTGTGGACCTGGCAGCCGAAATTCCAGACGGCCGGCTTCTGGCAGCGCCGCATGCTGCACGACCTGATCGTCCACCGCTTCGACGCCGACCCGGCCGGCGAGCTCGCCCCGGATCTCGCGGCCGACGGCATCGCCGATCTGATGCTCGCCTTCGAGTACTTCGGAAAGCTCACCGGAAATGGCGAGACGCTGCTGTTCACCGCCGCCGACACCGGCCAGAGCTGGCACGTGACGCTGACGGCCACCGGCCCGGAATGGATCACCGAGGACCGGGCGGCCGACGTCACGTGCGAAGCCCCGGTAAAAGATCTTCTGCTGATCCTCAACCGTCGCCGCGATCCCGTCGCCGTGGCGGGCGATACGACGATTTACGACCGGTGGCGTGCGAATTCGGAGTTCTAGAGAGGGCGTACGCCATAGGGCAGCTCTCCGGCCGCGACGTGCGCGAGCAAAGTCGTACGCAAGGCCTCGGCGGCGTGGGGAAGCACGGACCGTTTGCGATGCGCCAAAGCTATCGTCCGCCTCATCCCCGGCGGCGCCAGCGGCGTCGCCCGCAGCATCGGCCGGTTGGCCAGCACCATGCTCGGCACCAGCGCGATGCCCAGTCCCGCCTCGACGAAGGCGAGCACCGCGTCCATCTCGCCGCCCTCGACCGCGAACTTGGGGGTGAACCCGGCCTGCCGGCAGGCCTCGAGGGTGACGCCGCGGATGTCGTAGCCGGCCCGGAACATCACCAGCGGGGTGTGCTCGAGCTCGGAGAGGGCGATCTGGTCGGACGGCGTGGGCGGCGGCCGGTCGAAGGTCGAGGCCACCACGAGGCTCTCCCGCAGCACCGGCACGCTGGCGAGCGCGGGGTCGACGCCCTGGTCGGGCTGGACGATCAGGGCCAGGTCGAGGGTGTGGGCGAGCAGGTTCTCGATCAGGTCCTGGGAGCTGCCCTCGTTCACGTACAGCTGGATGTCGGGGTGTTCGGCGCGGAAGGTGCGCAGCACCTCGGGGACCAGCGACGAGCACAGGCTCGGGGTGGCGCCCAGCCGCACGTCGCCGCGGCGCAGGCCGACGATGTCCTGGACGGCCTCGCGGGCGGCGTCGGCGTCGGCGACCATCCGCTGGGCCATCGGCAGCAGCGTCTCGCCCGCCACTGTGAGGGTCACGTCACCCCGGATGCGTTCGAAAAGCGGCGCTCCGAGGCTGTGCTCCAGGGTGTGAATTTGTTTACTGAGAGTCGGCTGGGAGACGCCCAGATTGTCCGCCGCTTGTGTGAAATGTCGGAATTCTACGACCGCTAGAAAGTAGCGAAGCTGTTGCAGCTGCACTCCCATAGCCTATCGCTATGAACACCTACCCGATCATGCATTAGACGAATCACACAGGGCGTAAATACCGTTTCTCTCGTGGCGGTAGACACGAGAGTCCCCAAGGCGGCGCTTGCGCCGGCGCCGGCGAAGAAGCGGGCGTCGTCGGTGGCGCTGAAGATCTTCATGGCGGTGACCGGCATCCTGCTGGTCCTGTTCCTGTACCTGCACATGATCGGCAACCTGAAGATCTTCTTCGGCGAGACGACCTTCGATCACTACGCGCACTGGCTGCGCACGATCGGCACGCCGTTGCTGCCGACCGAGTGGTACCTCTGGATCCAGCGCGGCGGCCTCACCATCGCGGTGGTCGGGCACATCGTGGCCGCGACGATCCTCGCCCGGCGCGCCCGCCAGGCCCGGCCGGTCAAGTACGCGCACCGGCCCAAGGTGCAGGGCAGCTATGCCGCCCGCACGATGCGCTGGGGCGGCGTGATCATCCTGCTGTTCGTGATCTACCACATCCTGGACCTCACGACGCTCACACTGAACCCGAACGCCGAGACCGGGAAGCCGTACGCGAACGTCGTGGCCGACTTCGCCCCGGGCCGCTGGTACGTGACGCTCTTCTACACGCTGGCGATCGTCGCCATCGGGTTCCACCTGCGGCACGGCCTGTTCAGCGCGGTCCGCACCCTCGGCCAGCAGTCCCCTCGCGGCGAGGTGATCGCCCGCGCGACCGCCCTGGCTCTTTCGCTGGTCCTGGTCGTCGGCTATTTGAGCGTCCCGTTCGCGGTGCTCACCGGATTGGTGGATTGAGTTAAATGTCCGAATACTGGAACGACGGCGACCCGATCGCCGACACCGCCGCCCCGGACGGCCCGATCGAGACCCGCTGGGAGCGCCGCAAGTTCTCGGCCAAGCTGGTCAACCCGGCCAACCGCCGCAAGCTGACCGTGATCGTGGTCGGCACCGGCCTGGCCGGCGGCTCGGCCGCGGCGACCCTGGCCGAGGCGGGGTACCACGTCAAGTCGTACTGCTACCAGGACAGCCCGCGGCGGGCGCACTCGATCGCCGCGCAGGGCGGGATCAACGCCGCCAAGAACTACCGCAACGACGGCGACTCGATCTACCGGCTGTTCTACGACACCGTCAAGGGCGGCGACTTCCGGGCCCGCGAATCGAACGTCTACCGGCTCGCGACGGTTTCGGTGAACATCATCGACCAGTGCGTGGCCCAGGGCGTCCCGTTCGCCCGCGAGTACGGCGGCCTGCTCGACAACCGCTCGTTCGGCGGCACCCAGGTCTCCCGCACGTTCTACGCTCGGGGGCAGACCGGCCAGCAGCTGCTGCTCGGCGCCTACCAGGCGATGGAGCGGCAGATCGGCCTCGGCAACATCGAGATGAATGCCCGGCACGAGATGCTCGAGCTGATCGTCGTCGACGGCAAGGCCCGCGGCATCGTCGTGCGGGACATGGTCACCGGCGAGATCACCACCGAGATGGCGGACGCGGTCGTGCTCGCCTCCGGCGGCTACGGCAACGTCTTCTTCCTCTCCACCAACGCCAAGGGCTGCAACGTCACCGCTTCCTGGCGGGCGCACCGCAAGGGCGCGCTGTTCGGAAACCCCTGCTACACGCAGATCCACCCGACCTGCATCCCCGAGTCGGGCACGCACCAGTCGAAGCTCACGCTGATGAGCGAGTCGCTGCGCAACGACGGCCGGGTCTGGGTGCCCAAGCGCGCAGAGGACTGCAAGAAGCCGGCCTCCGAGATCGCCGAGGAGGACCGCGACTACTACCTCGAGCGGATCTACCCGTCGTTCGGCAACCTGGTCCCCCGCGACATCGCCTCCCGCGCCGCCAAGAACGTCTGCGACGAGGGCCGCGGCGTCGGGCCCGGCGGCCTGGGCGTCTACCTGGACTTCGCGGACGCGATCGGCCGGCTGGGCAAGAAGGCGGTCGAGGCCAAGTACGGCAACCTCTTCGAGATGTACCAGCGGATCACCGGCGAGGACCCCTATGAGGTCCCGATGCGGATCTACCCGGCGGTGCACTACACGATGGGTGGCCTCTGGGTCGACTACGACCTGCAGTCGACGATCCCGGGACTGTTCGTGGTGGGCGAGGCCAACTTCTCCGACCACGGCGCCAACCGGCTCGGCGCTTCCGCCCTGATGCAGGGCCTGGGCGACGGGTATTTCGTGCTGCCGACGACGCTGGGCAACTACCTGGCTTCCGGGCCTTTCGAGAAGATCGCTTCCGATCACGAGGCCGTCGTCTCCGCGAAGACCGCCGTCGAGGAGCGCATCGCGAAGTTCCTGTCGATCGACGGCGACCGCACCGTCGACTCCTTCCACCGCGAGCTCGGCCACATCATGTGGGAGTACTGCGGCATGGAGCGCACCGAGGAGGGCCTCACCAAGGCGATCGGGCTCATCCGGTCGCTGCGCGACGAGTTCTGGCTGCGGGTCAAGGTGCCCGGCACCGGCGAGCAGCTCAACCAGAACCTCGAGAAGGCCGGCCGGGTCGCCGACTTCTTCGAGCTCGCCGAGCTGATGTGCATCGACGCCCTGCACCGCCGGGAGTCCTGTGGCGGGCACTTCCGCGCCGAGTCGCAGAGCGAGGACGGCGAGGCGCTGCGCCACGACGACGAGTTCAGCTACGTCGCGGCCTGGGAGTACGCCCTTGACGGCGGCAAGCCGACCCTCCACAAGGAACAGCTCGAATTCGAGTACGTCCACCCGAGCACCCGGAGCTACAAGTAATGGACATCCAGGTACGCGTGTGGCGCCAGTCTTCCGGTGAAGACAAGGGCCGCATGGTCACGTACGACGTGAAGGACATCTCCCCCGACGCCTCCTTCCTGGAGATGCTCGACGTCCTGAACGAGAAGCTCATCCTCGACGGGGACGACCCGATCGCCTTCGACCACGATTGCCGCGAGGGCATCTGCGGCATGTGCAGCATGGTCATCGACGGCGTGGCGCACGGCCCCGAGCGGGCCACCACGACCTGCCAGCTGCACATGCGGCACTTCAAGGACGGCGACGTGATCGACGTCGAGCCGTGGCGCGCGGCGGCCTTCCCGGTCATCAAGGACCTGGTGGTCGACCGCAGCGCGTTCGACAAGATCATCCAGGCCGGCGGCTACATCACCGCCCCGACCGGCGCGGCCCCCGAGGCGCACGCCACCCCGGTGCCCAAGAAGGACGCCGACCTGGCGTTCGAGGCGGCCACCTGCATCGGCTGCGGCGCGTGCGTGGCGGCCTGCCCGAACGGCTCGGCGATGCTGTTCACCGCGGCCAAGGTCGCCCACCTCGGGCTCATGCCGCAGGGCCAGCCCGAGCGCGACACCCGCGTGATCGACATGCTCCAGGCGCAGGACGACGCCGGCTTCGGCGGCTGCACCAACGCCGGGGAGTGCACCACGGTCTGCCCCAAGGGCATTCCGCTGACCCTGATCGGTCGCCTCAACAGCGACTACCGCAAGGCTCTGCGCAACAAATGAGGCTCCGGGCCGGGCACAATGGCGTGCCCGGCACGGCATCAACCGTTGATCCCCCCGTACACGAAGCGTGTCAATGTCTCTATCGCCTCGTCGTCGGGAAGCCTGTCGATCCAGGTGGCGGCGAAGGTCGACACCAGCAACGTGAAGATCGACGCGAGCACGGCCGGGTCCCCCGACGACGGCGCGGCCTTGGCCATGTGCCGCGACAGGTGCACGATGTCCGGTTTTGACATCTCCTGCTGCGCCTCGTCGAACTGCGGGTCGACGATGGCGGCCTGGCGCAGCGCCTCGATGACCGTGCGATGACGGCGGTAGACCGCCCAGTACTGCTCGATGTGCCAGCGGATCGCGGCCGGGTCGGAGAAGTCGTCCGAGTGCCCGTCCAGCAGTGCGCCCGCGTCCCCTTCGGCCAGTAGATCGGCCATCAGCGCCTCCAGCAGCTTCTCCTTGCTCGTGAAGTGCTGGTAGAACGAGCCGGTCGCGCGCCCGGCCTCCGCCGTGATGTCTGTGATCTTGGCGTTGAGATAGCCCACCCGCGCGAAAACCCTGATCGCGGCCGCCTTGAGCTCCGCCTCGGTCTGCGCGGCACGCTGCTTGCGCACACCCGTCTCCGCCATTGACGCAGGATATCAACGCCCTCTAGAGTGAATCCATGTTCACTGAATCAGGATTCATAATGATCGTCGGCGCCGGACCGACCGGCCTCACCCTCGCCCGGGAGCTGCAGCGGCGCGGCGTCCCGTTCCGCGTCATCGAAAAGTCCACGACCCCCTTCACCGGCTCCAGAGGCAAGGGCATTCAGCCGCGTACGCAGGAGGTGCTCGACGACCTCGGCCTGATCGACGGGTTCCGGGCGGCCGGCAGCGACTACCCCGAGCTGCTGATCCACCTGCCCGACGGGGCCTCGATGCGCCGGCGTATGGATCCGCTGGTCGCCCCCACCCCGCAGGCGCCGTATCCGAACATCCTGATGGTTCCGCAATGGCGCACGTGTGCGCTGCTCGCCGACGGGGTGCCGGTCGAGCTCGGGGTCGGCCTCGCCGGGCTCACCCAGCTCGACGACGGCGGCGTGCGGGTCACCCTCGACAACGGCGAGGTCGTCACCGCGCGTTACGTAGTCGGGGCCGACGGCGGGCAGAGCACGGTTCGCAAGCTGCTCGGCGTGCCGTTCGAGGGCTCGACCCACGACACCGAGCGTCTCGACATCGCCGACGTCCGGCTCGAGGGGCTCGACCGCGACAATTGGCATATCTGGCCGTCATCGGACGGCGCGTCGTTCCGGCTCGGCCTCTGCCCGCTGCCCGGCACCGACGATTTCCAGCTCACCGCGCCGCCGTCCGAGCTGTCGATCCCCGACCTGGTCGCCTCCGTCGACCCAACTCTGCGCGTGACCCACGTGGGGTGGAGGTCCCACTTCCGGGCGAATATCCGGATGGTTTCGCGCTATCGGGTCGGTGACGTCTTCCTCGCGGGCGATGCGGCGCATGTGCACTCGCCGGCCGGTGGGCAGGGGCTCAACACCGGCATTCAGGACGCCTACAACCTAGGGTGGAAGCTCGCTTCTTTCAACGATGCGCTGCTCGACACCTACGAGGCGGAGCGCCTGCCCGTCGCCGCCGAGGTCCTGGGCATCTCCACGCGCCTGCACCGTGCCCACGTCGACGGCGACGAGGACGCGATGACCAGGGACGATCCGGCGCTGAGGCAGCTGTCGCTCAACTATCGGGGCGGGCCGCTGGCCTTCGAGCACCGGTCCGCGCCGGGCGCCGTGCTCGCGGGTGACCGGGCGCCCGACGCGCCCTGCGGCGACGTCACGATCTTCGATCTGCTGCGGGGCCCGCACGCCACGCTGCTCGCCTTCGACTGGGCGGGCAACCTGCCGGCCGCCACAAACCAGCTTGCGGTCCATCGCATCACCGGTCCGGCGGCCTTCGACGCGTACGGGGTGAGCACGCCGACCTTGATCCTGGTGCGACCGGACAACTACGTAGGGTGCGCCACCACGGATTTCGCCGACATTTCGGCCTACCGCAAGCTGATCGGCGCCTGACTTTCTGACCCAAGGGTCGAGTGTGGAGGTCCTCAAGATCTGATCAACTTGATCGGCGCCGCCGAATCGGTACCATCACCTGGCGCCGCATTCGTCAGACCCCGGGGACAGTCCGTGACAGAGAAGCGCTTTGCGGTAGTCGTCGGTGTCGACGACTCGGGCATCGGCGCGTCCCTGCCCGCCCTGCGCTACGCGGCCCGCGACGCCGAGGCGATCCGTGACCTGCTCTGCGACCCCGCCGTCGGCACGTACGATCCGGGCGACGTCGAGATATTCGCGGGCCCGCAGACCAGCGCCGCCGCCATCAAGACCGCGCTGCGCCGCATCGCCCTCGACTCCGACCCGACCGACTCGCTGCTGGTCTACTTCGCTGGTCACACGCTGACCCCGTCGTGGAGCCTCGGCACCGACGTCTACCTGGTCACCCCCGATCTCGACGAGGCCGCGCTCGGCTACGACCCCGACGCTGGCCTGCGCATGTCGTACCTGCAACAGGACGTGTTCGAGCTGTTCGCCGGCTCGGCCACGCTGATCCTCGACTGCTGCCGCGCGGGGAGCCTGCTGGCCTCGCCCGGCCGGCACGTCGACCTGATCAGCGCCGCCGGCCGCGACGACCCGCGGTACTGCGCGCTTGCCACCTGCGCCCGCGACGGCGCGGCCCGCGAGGACCCGTCGCACGGTCACGGGGTGCTCACTCACCACGTGCTCGACGCGCTGCGGGGCGCGGCGGCCGACGCGGACGGGCGGGTGACGTTCTCGGCGCTGAGCACCTACGTGCTGTCCCAGGGCCTCGAGCCGCTGCCGTCGGCGGTCGTGCAGTCGTGGGGCGCGACGGCGGCGCTCACCGTCTTCGGCCCCGGTTCGACGCCGCTGGTGGTTGACTCCGTCCCCTCGCCCGCCGCGCCGCGCCCGGTCATCACGCTCGAGCCGGTTCCCGCGCCGGTTCCCACGCCCGACGCTGCGTCCGCTCCCGCGCCCGACCCTGCGCCTGGCTTCGCGCCTGAACCGGCACCTCTTCCAGGGCCGGAGTCGAGCTCCATGCTTGCGGACGCCACGCTCGGTTCCTCGTTGCCGGGCTCCGCGCCTGGCCCCTCGTCGCCGGGCTCCTCCGGGCCCGGTCCCGCGCTGCCCGGCTCCGCGCTGCCCGGCTCCGCGCTGCCCGGCTCCGCGCTGCCCGGCTCCGCGCTGCCCGGCTCCGCGGCGCCGTCGGTGCCCGCGCCGCGGCACGGTCTCAGGTCGGTCGAGACGATGCCGCTGGAGAATCCGATCGACCGGCACGCCGCCGCGATCGCCGGGCTCATCGACCGGCTGTCTCGCGCGGCCCGCGAGCCCCGGCTCTCCGGCGCGATGCTGCGGGCCGACCGCGTGCATTATCTCAAGGCAGCGACCGGCGCCGAGTCGGTCGCGCTGCTGGAGTACACGCCCACCGGCATCACCACGATCGACGCCACCGCCCGGTTCGACCAGGCCGGCGTGCAGACGCTGCTGCATTTCGCCGACGACCAGGTGCGCCCGCCGAGCCTCGAGTGGTTTGGGCGCATCTCGCGCGACGCGACCCGCACGGTGTTGTGCGTCCCGGTCAGCCGGGGCGACGACACGGTCCTGATGCTCGCGGTGGTCAACCCGCCGCCCGCCCTGGTCGCGATCGGCCAGCCGATGGCCAAGGTGATCGAGACCATCTGGCGCACCGACTTCGCGGCGTCGCCGGCCGAGGCCGAGATCCAGGTGCTGACCGCGCTGCGCGAGACCTTCGGCCGCCTGCCGACCCCACTGTACGAGCGCTGCTTCCGCCTCTACCACGAGGTGCTGCAGTCGTTCCGCATCGTGTTCCAGCCGGTCATCACGATCGGCCCCGCCGTCGCGAACGTCAGCGTGCACAGCTACGAGGCCCTGGCCCGGCGCTCGCTCGACGAGTCCCGGGCGCCCTTCGCGATGCTGCAGATCGCCCGCACCTGGGGCGACCGCTTCGTGGTCGAGCGCGACAAGGTCATCCTGCGGTCCGCGCTGCGGGCCTACGCGGTAGCTCACGCCGAGGGTCCGTGGGACGAGCCCAAGCCGGTGTCGGTCAACGTCTCGGTGCGGGCGCTGCTGGACGACTCGTACGTCGAAACCCTGCGCGAAGCGATCGCCGAGGCCTCGCTGCGGCCCGCCGCCGTGACGCTGGAGATCTCCGAGCAGGACCCGATCGAGCCCCGCGACGGTGAGCAGTGGCCCGACGAGCCGCACGCATACTTCCACAAGCGACTGGCGGCGATCGCCCGCGACGTCGGTGTCGCCTTCGCCGTGGATGACTTCGGCACCGGCTACGCGTCGCTGTCCCGGATGTCCGAGCTGCCGCTGACCCAGATCAAGGTGGACCGCGCGATCCTGCACCACCCGCAGGCGCTGCAGGAGTTGTCGCTGGTGGTGTCCGTCGCGCGCGACACCAACCACGGCCAGCGCGTGGTCATCGTCGAGGGCGTGGACGACGAGTCCCCGCTCACCCTCCGCCAGATCTTCGAGCGCCGCATCAAGCACGTCCAGGGCTACATCACCCGGGAGCCGGCCGCGCCGCGCCTGCGTCGCCTGCGCCACGAGGCCCGCAAGGAGATAGCCGCCCTGGTCCGGGGCGACGACGGCAACCGCCCGTCGCGCCTGGCGAGCGAAGATCAGGAGTTCCGCCTGCGCCGGGGCGCATAGGCTTGTCAATTATTCGTTGACAACTGGTAGCCTCCTCGCATGGCCGACCTCACCGCGCTGCGCGAGATCCCTACCGCGCGGGCCCGGCTCGAGGCCTCCGAGCTGGAGCTCATCGACCAGGCCCGGCGCGACGGCGCGACCTGGGCAGACATCGCCTCCGCGCTCGGCCTCGGCAGCCGCCAGGCCGCCGAGCAGCGCCGCTTGCGCCTGGCGTCCACGTTGCGCCCCGCGCGGCCCGACCTCCCCTACGGCCCGGAGATCGCGGCCCTGCGCGAGGCGGCCACCGAGCTGTACCGGCGGGTCGGCGCCGATCGCCGCTGGGACACCCGTTTCCAGCGAGCACCCCTCGTTCGCCAGACCCTCGCCTTCGCCGCCGACGCCCCGGTCTCCGGCCTGTATTCGCTGATAGCCGACGTGGTCGCCGACCTCTCGACGGCCGGCGTCACCCTGCCGGGCCCGACTTTTTCCTGCGTCGAGCGGCTCACCACTGCCCTGGAGGCCGCCACTCCCCGTTGACAGATGGCCGCTCAACTCCCGAGGATATGAGTCTCACGGACTCAATCCTTGGGAGGCAGCCGTCGTGCGCCGAAACGCGTTCCTGTTCGTGCTGATCTCACTGCTGTCCGGCTTCGGCAGCACCGCGATGACCCTGTCGGCCGGTATCTGGGTGCTCGATCTGACCGGCTCGGTGAGCCTGGCCGCGCTGACCGGCTTGTGCATCTACGCGCCGACCTTCGCGGCTCCTTGGCTGGGCGCGCTGGTCGATCGCCTCCCCCGCCGCCCCTTGCTGATCTGGGTGGATCTCGCCCTGGGCGTACTGCTCCTGACCTTGCTGACGGTCTCTTCCGCCCGGGATGCGTGGCTGATCTACGCGACGTTGCTGGCCCGGGGCCTGAGCTACGTGCTCCTGGACGCCGGCGAGACCGCGATCCTCCCTGCCGCCCTGCCCACCGAATGGCTGGGCGACGTGAACGGCTGGCGCTCGAGCGCCCAGGAGGGCATGAAGCTCCTGGCCCCACTGGCGGGCGCGGGCCTCTACGCCTGGCGCGGCCCCGTCCCGGTCGTCCTGCTCTGCGCCGCGATGCCCCTGCTCACTGCCGCCTGCTACGCCCTGCTCAACCTCCGCCCGACCACCGCGGCTGAGCCGGCCATCGCGGCCGGGCCGGCCACCACCGCCCGGTCGGCCACCGCAGACCCGCGCCGGCCCGAGCGGGGCGAGATCCGCGCCGGCCTGGCCGCGCTCTTCGGCAACCCGGCCGTCCGCACGCCGGTCCTGGTTGCCGCCGCCGCGATCGGCTTGTCGGGACTGGCCAGCGCCGCCGTCATCGGCCAGGTGGTGCACGGACTGCACCTCCCCGCCACCCGCCTCGGCATACTCTCCACCGCCCAGGGCGCCGGCTCCATCCTGAGTGGCCTGCTGGTGGGCCGCCTCCTGGCCCGCGTCTCCCCACTCCCGGTAGCCGCCCTGGGCACCACCGTCTTCGCCGTCGGCTGCGTCAGCTCCTCGATCCCGTGGTGGCCCTCGATGATCGCCGGCAGCGCCCTGGCCGGCCTGGGCCTGGTCTGGTCGCTGATCGCCGGCGTCACCGCCGTCCAGACGCGCACCCCCGACCACCTGCTGGGCCGGGTGGCCGCCACCTCCAACACGGTCATGTTCGGCCCGGTAGCCCTCGCCATCCCGCTGGGGTCGGCCGCCGTCCACTTCGGCCCCACCCCGTTGTTCCTGGCCACCGCCTTCTTGGCCCTCACCGCCGTGGCCGCGGTCCTAGTCCGGCCCGGAGGGGCCACGAACTCGCACCGGCTCGCTCCCGACACCCGCTCCCGCCCCCGCCAGCCGCAATCTTGATAATCCGCCGCGAGCACCGCGCGCCAACTCATCAAGGCCACACTCCGCACAGACACCGCGCCAACTCATCAAGGCCACACTCCGCAGCAGACACAGCGCGCCAATTCGTCAAGTTCACCGGCCGCGCACCAACTCATCAAGCGCCGCCCGCTCCAGGGTCACGAAGCCGAGTTGCACGCCGGCTGCGGCTCGACGAGCCCAGCGACTCCCTCGCCCCCAGCCGCCCGCTGACCACCGCCGGCCTCCAGGCGAGAAAGCCGAGAGGGCGCCACATCGCCGCCGGCTTCCAGACCAGAAGGGCGAGCAAGCCGAGAAGGCGCCCCATCGCCGCCGGCGTCCAGAGAAGAAGGCCGAGAAGCCACCGCGTCAGGAGCGACCGATCCCGGCATCCGCCGCAGCAGCAGCACCGCGATCAGCAGCGCCGCCACCACGAAGCCGGCCGCCACCAGGAACGCCCGCGCGTACCCGTCCCGCAGCGCCTCCACCATCGGCGCCCCCGCCGAAGCCCGCGAAGAAGTGTGCGCAGCCGCCACCACCGCCAGCACCGAAAGCCCCAACGCCCCACCAGCCTGCTGCGCCGTGTTGCTGAACCCCGACACCATCCCGGTGTCCGCGGGCGCCGCCCCGGCCATGGCCAGCATGATGATCGCCGGCACCGTCACCCCGACGCCCAGCCCCATCACCAGCAGCGGAGGCAGCACGTCCACCACATAGGACACCGACGCCGGCACCCGCGCCAGCAGCAACAACCCCACCAGCAGCAGCGACAGCCCGGCGATCAGCACCGCCCGCGGCCCGAACCGCCCGGTCACGCGCGGCGCCACGAACAGTGACACCACCCCGATCACGATCGGTGTCGGGAGGAAGGCCAGCCCGGTACCCAGCGCGTCGTACCCCATCACCCGCTGGACGAACAGCGCGTTCAGGAACTGGAATCCCATCCCGGTCGCGAACACCAGCAGCACGGCCGCGTTCGCCGTGAGCAGCCACCGCCGGAAGAGCACCCGCAGCGCGATCAGCGGCCGCCGGGCCAGGCGCTGCCGCAGCAGGAAACCGAGAATCAAGAGCACCGCGATGGTTCCGCTGAGTGCGGAGGGCACGGTCGCGTCAGGTGATCCCGTACGGATGACGGCGTACACCCCGAGCGACAGCCCCACCGTGATCAGCAGCGATCCGGGGACGTCGAGTCCGGCGGCGAGACCCGGCGTGGCCTGCTGTGAGAGCGAGGGGAGCACCCGCCGCCCGAACACCCAGACGGCCACCCCGATCGGCACGTTGACCAGGAAGATCGCCGGCCAGCCGACCGCGTCGGTGAGCACGCCACCGGCCACGAACCCGGCTGCGGCCCCGCCGGCCTGGGTGAAGCTGTAGATCCCCGTGGCTCGCGCCTGCTCGGCCGGCCCGGGGAAGAGCCGCACGATCATGCCGATCACGACGGCGGCGGCCAGCGCCCCGCCGGCACCTTGCACGAATCGCCCGGCCACCAGCAGCCCGGCGCTGCCGGCGAGCCCGCACAGCAGGCTGGCCAGCGTGAACAACCCCAGGCCGGCCAGGAAGACCCGCCAGGCGCCGACGAGGTCGCCGAGGCGCCCGGCGAGCAGGAGCAGGCCGGCGAACGCGACCAGGTAGGCGTTGACGACCCAGGCCACCCCGGCATCGGAGAAGCCCAGATCGCGCTGGATGTCGGGAACGGCAACGGCGACGATCGTGCTGTCGAGAACGATCATCAGCGACATGGCGCAGAGCACGGCTAGGGCGGCCGCGCGACGGCTCACGGAAAGGCTCATGAGCCAGACCGTAACAGATAATCCGCTAGCGGACTATCTGTTTGTCACCTACCTCTCGCGCGCCGGATCGGCTGCGGGCCCGGATCGCGGGAGACCTCGGCCAGCGTGCCGAGCGCCTCGACGAAGGCGGCGCGCGAGTCGTCGGAGAGCCCGTCCAGCGCCGACGCGTGCACCCGATCGACGATGCGCTGGCCCTCCTCCGCCGCGAGCCGGCCCTTGTCGGTGACCGCGATGATCCGCGCGCGACGGTCGGTGGCCGACGGGCGCCGCTCGGCCAGCCCGCGCCGCTCGAGCTCGTCGACCGTGCTGACCATGGTCGTCTTGTCGAGGTCGGCGAGGGCCGCCAGCTGGATCTGGGTGCGCTCCTCCTCGAGCGCGTGCACGAGCACGCACTGCATGCGCGGCGTCAGGTCGACATCCGCCAGCGCGGCGCTCAGCCGGTTGGAGAGCACGTGACCGGCCAGGTTGAGCAGGCCGGTGATGTCGCGCTCGGTGCGCTCAGGTGCTGCCATGTGCGTCATCTTAGCCTCGGATTATCCGTAACGGGATTATCCCGTTGGTGGACGACCGGCGGACCTGCCCCCGTGCCGGGCCCACCGGTCGTCGTCTGGATCGGCCCCTAAAAACGGCCATATATCCGGAATTCCCCTTGAGAAACGGGTTAATCAGGCCAGTGCCGCCCACGTCGGCGCGAACGGCCGGACGAGCAGCGGCATCCGTGCCTCGCCGGGCGTCCGGTCGCCCTTGCGGTTGTTGCATCGGCCGCAGGCGGCGACGGTGTTCGCCCACTCGTTCCGGCCACCACGCGAGCGCGGCAGCACGTGGTCGATCGTGGACGCCGCCCCGCCGCAGTACGCGCACACCCGGTGATCACGAGCCAGCACACCCGCCCGCGACCAGCCCGGCCCGCGGCTGTGCCGCCAGCGCGTCACCACGTAGCTGACCAGCCGCACCACGGTCGGCATCGGGAACACGCCGATCTGCCGGTCGGGCTCGGCCTCGTGCACCACCGCGACCTCGCGGAACAGCATCCGGATGGCGTGCCGGAGGCTGACCCGGTGCAGCGGTCCGAAGTCGGCGTTCAGCACCAGCACCGCGCTCATCATGGTCCACCTCCCCCACAGGTCAAATAGAGATTGCAGCGGTCACCCACCGCGATCAGATGTGGTGGGCTGTGTCACGGACCACGGTAGAAGCGCGCTCCACCCCGGACAACCGATTAACGATCACTACTGAGTGCCCGCCGGATGGCCACGCCGAGCTGGGCCAGACCCACGACGGCCAGAGCGAGCCAGAGCCCGGCGGCCACCGTGATCACCAGGCCGGAGAAGAACGTCAGCAACAGCCCGAAGATGGCGATCAACACCCGCGTCGGCCGCTCGGCGACGGTCACGGCCCCGATCTCGGTCATCCCGGCCGCGGTGGCACGCGCCCGCGCGTACTCGTGCAGCCAGCTCACCGCGCCCGCCGTCACCACCAGCCAGCCCGGTGCCCCCGCCAGCCAGAACGCCAGCAGCCAGGCCGCCTCCCCCAGCCGGTCGGCCACCGAGTCGTAGACGTAGCCGAGCCGGCTCGCCCGCCCGGTCACCACCGCCACCGCGCCGTCGAGCCCATCGGCCAGCGCCGCCAGCAGCACCAGCACCCCGGCGAGGACGAGGCCCGGCCGCCCGATGATCACCGCAAGCGGCACACCCCAGCAGACAATCAACCCCGCGGTGGTCACGGCGGTCGGTCCGACACGCTTACGGCCAAGCCAAGAGCCCATCCTGTACGCGATGAGCACCCATCCCCGCACCAGTGGCGAGGCCCCGCTCGGATCGAACCCGCCGTGCAGCCGAGCCCAGGCGACGCAGTATTCGGCCCAGGTCACAACGACCCCCAGCCGACCGGCCCGGCCCCGCGCAGCCGTGCGTCCCAGCCCGCCGATGTGGCCGAGCCCGCCGATGTGGCCCAGCGCGCCGATGTGGCCCAGCGCGCCGGTGCGACCCAGCGCGCCGGCGTGACGCGCGGGGCGACGCGACGCACCGAGGCCACCGAGCGTCAGGCGGCCGCGGCGGCGACCTCGACGGGGGCCAGGAGCTGCCACACCTCGCGCGTGGCCGTCGAGCGGTTGAGCGTGATGAAGTGGATGCCCGGCACGCCCTCGTCGAGCAGCTTGGCGCACATCTCGGCGCACAACTCGATGCCCAGCTCGCGCACCGCCGTCTCGTCGTCAGCCACCCGTTCGAAGCGGGCGAGCAGCTTGGGCGGGAAAGGCGCCCCGGACAGCTGCGACGACCGCTCGATCGTCGCCATCCGGGTCACCGGCATCACGCCGGGCACGATCGGCGTCTCGCAGCCGACGGCAGCCACTCGGTCGCGCAAGCGGAGGTACTCATCGGCGTCGAAGAACATCTGGGTGATGGCGAAATCGGCGCCGGCGCGGCACTTCCGTACGAAATTGTGGGTGTCGCTCTCGATGTCGGCCGACCGCGGGTGCTTGTAGGGGAACGCGGCCACACCCACCGAGAAGTCGCCGGACTCCTTGAGCAGGCGCACCAGGTCTTCGGCGTAGAGAACGCCCTCGGGGTGCCGCACCCACTCGCCCATCGGGTCGCCCGGCGGGTCGCCGCGCACGGCCAGCACGTTGCGAATGCCGGCGCCGGCGAGGCGGCCGATCACGTTGCGCAGCTCGGCGACCGAGTGGTTGACCGCGGTCAGGTGCGCCATCGGCAGCAGCGTGGTCTCGGTCGCGACCCGCTCGGTCACCGCGACCGTCGTGTCCCGTGTGGTGCCACCCGCGCCATATGTGATCGAGACGAAGCTGGGCCGCAGCGGCTCGAGCTCGCGGATGGCCCGCCAGAGCAGCCTCTCGCCCTCGGCCGTCTTGGGCGGAAAGAACTCGAATGAGAAGGTCGGCGCGGCCGCCCGGATCAGCTCACCGATCGCCGGTGTGCCGGGTAGGCGCGAGGGAAGTCCGAGAGCCACGCCGACGACTCTACCGGCAGCCACCGACATCCCGTCAGATAGCGTCTGCGAGGTGACTTCCCCCGTTGAACTGGCCGGACTGCGCCCCCGGGTCGACAAGGCCCTCGCCGCGTTCCTGGCCGAGCAGCGCACCCGTCTCACCGCCATCGACCCGGCGCTGGCGGAGGTCTCGGACGCGCTCGAGGATTTCGTGCTCGGCGGCGGCAAGCGGCTGCGCCCGGCGTTCGCGTACTGGGGGTATCGCGGCGCTTTCGGCGCCGACGCCGACGCCGTGGTGGCCGCGGTGTCGGCGCTCGAGCTGGTGCAGGCCAGCGCGCTGATCCACGACGACCTGATGGACCGGTCCGACACCCGGCGCGGCGAGCCGTCGGTGCACCGGCGGTTCGAGCACCGGCATCGCAGCGCGTCCTGGCGCGGCGCCGCGGAGGGGTTCGGCGAGAGCGCCGCCGTGCTGCTCGGCGACCTGGCGCTGGTCTGGTCGGACGAGTTGCTGCACGTCTCGGGCCTGGGCCCGGCCGAGCTGGCCCGTGCGCGCCCGGTCTTCGACGAGATGCGCACCGAGGTGACGGTCGGGCAGTATCTCGACGTTCTGACCCAGGCAACCGCCGACACGTCGCTGGAGCGGGCCGGCAAGGTGGCCCGCTTCAAGGCCGCGAAATACACGGTCGAGCGGCCGCTGCTGCTGGGCGCCGCGATCGCGGGCGCGCCGGCCGAGGTGGCGGCGGCGTATTCGGGGTTCGGCCTGCCGCTGGGCGAGGCGTTCCAGCTGCGCGACGACATCCTCGGCGTCTTCGGTGACCCGTCGCAGACCGGCAAGCCGGCCGGCGACGACCTGCGCGAGGGCAAGCGGACGTACCTGATCGCGGCCGCGTTCGGCGCCCTCTCCGCCGCCGAGAAACGGGAGCTCGACGGGGGGCTGGGCGACCCCGGCCTGGACGTGGAACGGCTCCGGTCACTGATCCGGGACAGCGGCGCCCTGGCCGCGACCGAGCACCGGATCGACGAGCTGATGTCGGCGTCGCTGGCCGCGCTGGAGGCCGCCCCGATCGACGAGGACGCGCGCACGGTGCTGCACGCCCTGGCCGACGCCGCGACCCGGCGGACCGTCTAGGGACAGCCCCTAGCCCACGGTCCGGAAGCCGGTGTTGCCGGTCGACGAGTCGGGGGTGTTCGCCGAGCGCGCCGAGTTCCGGTACCGGTTGCAGTACGACTCGTGGCAGAGGTAGGAGCCGCCCCGCATGACCCGCTGCTCTCCCGTCGCGGGACCGGCCGGGCCGATCGCCGGCGACACCGAGTAGTAATCGCGGTCCCACCAGTCGGCACACCATTCCCAGACGTTGCCGACCGGCTGCCAGAGGCCGTACGCGTTGGGCCGGTACGACCGGACCGGCGCCGTCGTGACCCATCCGTCCGCGCCCGAGTTGTGCCGGGGGAACGCTCCCTGCCAGATGTTGCAGAGCCAGTCGGAGGACAGCCCGTCGCCCCACGGGTAGCGCTCGCCGTCGGCGCCGCCCCGCGCGGCGCACTCCCATTCGGCCTCGGTCGGCAGGCGCCGGCCCGTCCAGGCGCAGTAGGCCGCGGCGTCGTGCCACGTCACGTGGACGACCGGATGGTCGGCGAGGCCCTCCAGGCTCGATCGGCGGCCACCCGGGTGCGCCCAGTCGGCGCCGCGCACGCCGTACCACCACGGTGCCCCGCCGGCCGGTCCCATGATGTCCGCGCGATCGGCGGCCACCGCGCTGTGGAAGACGGCGGAGAAGCCGTACCGCTCGGCCTCGGTGACATATCCGGAGTCGGCGACGAAGGCGGCGAAGTCCTCGTTCGTGACCGTGGTGGCATCGATCCGGAAAGCGCCCAGCGTGACCTCGTGCACCGGCGTCTCGCCGTCGCCGTGCCGGTCGTCGCCGTGGTGGTCGCCCATGCGGAAGGTCTGCGCCGGCACGGACCGCTGCTCGACGCCGTGCGTCCCCCGAGCTCGGATCTCCGGCGAAACGACCGCCGGACGATCGACAGCGGCCGGCGCGCAGCACATTCTCGGGTCCACGACGATGATCGTCGCCGATCCGGCCGCATGCCGTCCTCACCCACGAAGGATGAGGTCAGCGGGCGGGCGGGACCGCAGACTCGGCGAGATGACGAGCGAGGAACCCGACCGGCACGCGAGAACGATGCTCCCGATCCCGGACCGCCCGGCACCGGGACTGACCACATACGACGCCAAGGACCCGGAGACCCGATACCCGCCGATCGAACCGCTGCGGCCGCCGGCCGGCGCGCCGAACGTCCTCATCGTGCTGCTCGACGACGTGGGCTTCGGCGCGTCCAGCGCCTTCGGCGGCCCCTGCCGGACGCCGACCGCCGAACGGCTCGCCTCGGGCGGCCTGAAGTTCAACCGCTTCCACACCACCGCCCTGTGCGCGCCGTCGCGGGCCGCCCTGCTGTCCGGCCGCAACCACCACTCGGTGGGGATGGGCAGCATCACCGAGACCGCGACGTCGGCGCCGGGCAACAGCTCGCTGCGGCCGAACACCAAGGCGCCGCTGGCGATGACGCTGAAGCTCAACGGGTATTCGACGGCCCAGTTCGGCAAGTGCCACGAGGTGCCGGTCTGGCAGTCCTCACCGATGGGACCGTTCGACGCGTGGCCGTCGGCCGGCGGCGGCTTCGAGACGTTCTACGGCTTCATCGGCGGCGAGAACAACCAGTGGGATCCGGCGCTCTACGACGGCACCACCCCGGTCGAGCCGCCGGCCACCCCGGAAGAGGGCTATCACCTGACCGAGGATCTGGCCGACCGCGCGTGCAACTGGATCCGCCAGCAGAAGGCCCTGATGCCGGACAAGCCGTTCTTCGTGTATTTCGCGCCCGGCGCGACCCACGCGCCGCATCACGTCCCCAAGGAGTGGGCGGACCGCTACCGGGGCCAGTTCGACGAAGGCTGGGACGTCCAGCGGGTACGGACCTTCGCCCGGCAGAAGGAGCTCGGCGTCATCCCGCCGGACGCGCGGCTGACCGAGCGGCACGCCGAGATCACCGCCTGGGACGACATGCCGGAGGAGCTCAAGCCGGTGCTGGCGCGCGAGATGGAGGTGTACGCCGGATTCCTCGAGCACACCGACCATCACGTCGGCCGGGTGATCGACGCCATCGAGGAGCTCGGCGTCCTGGAGAACACGCTGATCTACTACATCGTCGGCGACAACGGCGCGTCGTCCGAGGGCACCATGAACGGCGCCTTCAACGAGATGGCCAACTTCAACGGGATGGCCGCGCTGGAGACGCCCGAGTTCCTGCTCGGCAAGGTCGACGAGTTCGGCTCGCCGTCGTCCTACAACCACTACTCGGTCGGCTGGGCGTGGGCGATGGACACCCCGTTCCAGTGGACCAAGCAGGTCGCGTCGCACTGGGGCGGAACCCGCAACGGGACGATCGTGCACTGGCCGGCCGGCATCGCCGAGCGCGGCGGGCTGCGGTCCCAGTTCACCCACGTGATCGACGTGGCGCCGACGGTCCTGGAGGCGGCCGGCCTGCCCGAGCCCGTGATGGTCAACGGCGTGCAGCAGTCGCCCATCGAGGGCACGAGCATGCTGTACGCCTTCGGCGACGCGAGCGCCGAGGAGCGGCACGACCTGCAGTACTTCGAGATGTTCGGCAACCGCGGCATCTACCACCGGGGCTGGAGCGCGGTGACCAAGCACCGCACCCCGTGGGTCATGGTCGGCGGGAACATGCCGGCCTTCGACGACGACCTGTGGGAGCTCTACGACGGCAGCGACGACTACAGCCAGGCCGACAACCTGGCCGGGAAGATGCCGGAGACCCTGAGCCGGCTGCAGCGGTTGTGGCTGATCGAGGCCGTGAAGTACAACGTCCTGCCGCTCGACGATCGCACCGCGGAGCGGATCGACCCGGGGATGGCCGGCCGCCCGACCCTGGTCCGGGGCCGGTCACAGGTGTTCTACCCGGGCATGGGACGCCTCTCCGAGAACAGCGTGGTGAGCATCAAGAACAAGTCGTTCACGGTCACCGCCGACGTCGAGGTCCCCGCCGGCGGCGCCACCGGCGTGATCATCGCGCAGGGCGGGCGGTTCGGCGGCTGGTGCGTGCACGTCCGGGACGGCCGGGCCCGTTTCGTCTACAACGTGCTCGGCATCCAGGAGTTCGTCACCGAGTCCGATCGGCCGATCCCGCCGGGCCGGCACGAGGTTCGCGTGCATTTCGCGTACGACGGGGGCGGGCTGGCCAAGGGGGGCGACGTCACCATCTCGTACGACGGCGCGACGGCCGGAACGGGCCGGGTCGGCGCCACTCAGCCGATGATCTTCTCCGCCGACGAGACGACCGACATCGGGTACGAGTCGGGCACCACCGTCACGGCCGCCTACACCGCCGCGGAGAGCCGTTTCACCGGGAAGATCCACCAGGTGCGGATCGACCTCGGTGACGACGACCACGAACACGCCGTCGACCCCGAGGAGCGGCTGCGGGTCGCCATGGCGCGCCAGTGAGGCTCAGGCGACGCCGCGGCGGCCCCACCACACCCACAGATCGAGCGTGAGCAGCACCATCGCGAAACCGAACAGCAAGTCCTCCACCGGTGCGTAGACCAGCCGCCATCCGAGGATGGCGGCTGGGTCGTACATGACGATGTCGCGGCCGGTCAGGATGCCGTTGGACAAAAGCTGAAAAAGCACGATGATCGGGTACGTGGCCCAGAAGACCACCCGCTTCAGCAGCCCGACGCGGAACACGAAGAGGTCGAGAACCGCCGCCACGAGCACCCCGAGGACGGCCGCCGCCGTATAGGTCACTCGTCCGGCCTGCGCAGGACCTTGCGCACCGCCTCGAAGCCGAGGATCGCGCAGACCGGCACCACCAGGAAGAACAGCACCTCGTCGAGCGGCAGCCCGCCGGAAAACACGACGCCGGTCATCTGCGACGCGTCGAAGTGCCAGTGGCCGGCGGCGATGGCCGCGAGGTCCCACAGCACGAAGACGGCCGCCACCGGCAGCACGGTCAGCAGCAGGCGACGCCACCGCCGGAGCACGCCGACCTTGAGCACCGGCTCGAGCCACAGGGCACCGAACAGGCAGCCGGCGAGTACCGACACGTACGCCAGGTGGCGCATCAGAAGCCGAGCGCCTGCGCCCGCCGCTTCACCTCGCGCGCCCGGTGCCCGCCCAGCCCGAGCGCGGCGTTGCCGTCGAGATCCGGATCGGGCTCGTAGAGCCACCGGAGGGCCTCTTCGTCGTTATACCCGGCGTCGCGCAGCAAGGTCAGGACGCCCGGGAGGTGTTTGAGCACGGTGCTGTTGGCCAGGAGCTCGGCCGGGATCTGCCGGATCCCCTCGTGCTTGACCGCGAGCAGCTGCCCGTCGCGGATCATCTGGTGCACCTTGCTGATCGACACGCCGAGTTTCTCGGAGACGTCCGGCAGGTTGACCCAGGCGGCCGGCCCGGCGGTTACGGAATCGCTCACTCCTACAGCGTGCCAGATCGGAGAACGAACGCGATGAGCCTGTTGCGGAGAGTCCGTGCCGAGGTGTCCGGCGCCCTGCGATCGGTGCGCTACGACATGGGCCGGCGGCCGGCCGAGCCGCCCGCCGACGGACCGGACGTGACCTCGACGGGGATGAACACGTTCGGCGGGTCGCTGTCGTTCGGCGACGAGCCGCCCGCGTCGCATCGCCCGGCCCCGCGACCACGCCGGGCGCTGGCGGTGAGCGTGCTGGCCGTGCTGACCGTGGCCGGCGCGGCCGGCGCCTATCTGGCCGTGGTGAACGGGCTGGGCTCGCTGCTGAACGAGACACCGGCGGCGGCCGACACCTTCCCGCCGCAGCCGGCCGTGACCTCGACCTTCACGCCGAACGCCGGAATCGGCCAGGGCCCGCCGGCCGCCGCCGCGGCGCGGCAGCCGATCCCGGGGGCGACCACGGCGGACGGCACGACGCCCGACCCGACGATGCCGTTGCCCGCGGGTCCACCGCCGGCGGCCGCCGGAAACGCGAACGTGAGTCCGATTCGGACCCCCGGTCGGACAAATCCGGAATGTCTATGCGACAGCCCGCCGGTGCCGACGCCGACCGCGCCGAGCACGCCCACGTCGACGTCGACGTCCGGGGAGCCCAGCGACTCGCCCTACCCCAGCCAGTCGGCCGATCCGTCGCCGAGCGAGACCTCCGCCACACCGAGCGATTCGGCCGAACCGAGCGATAGCCCACAAGCCCGGCATCGCAGGCGACACCGCTAAATCAGCTTTTGTCAGGGCAGATGGCAAGGTCACGGGCACGGTGGCGCCGCTCGGCGTACCCGTTTGGACTCAGCTATGACATCCTGGTCTGCCCGCACGCGAAAGACACATACACTTCACGCCGATGGACACCACAGTCGCCGACACGTTGATCGGCACGACGATTGACGGCCGCTACCGGATCACCGGTCGCGTGGCCCGTGGTGGCATGGCGACCGTCTACACGGCCACCGACCAGCGACTCGAGCGCACCGTGGCATTGAAGATCATTCATCCCTCGCAGGCGACGAACGTCCACTTCGTGGACCGGTTCACCGACGAGGCCAAGACGATCGCCCGGCTCACCCACCCCAACGTCGTGGCCGTGTACGACCAGGGCCGCCACCTCGGCCTCCCCTACCTGGTCATGGAGTACGTGCAGGGCAGCACCCTGCGCGACCTGCTCACCCAGCGCCGCCGGCTCAACCCGGTCGAGGCCTGCGCGATCCTCGAGCAGATGCTCTCCGCGATCGCCGCCGCCCACCGGGCCGGCCTGGTCCACCGCGACGTCAAGCCGGAAAACGTCCTGGTCGCCGAGGCGCCCAGCGGCGGCAAGGGCAACCTGGTCGACGCGGTCGTCAAGGTCGCCGACTTCGGCCTGGCCCGCGCGGTCGAGGCGAGCAGCGTCGACGAGTCCGGCCAGCTGATGGCCACGGTGGCGTACGTCGCGCCCGAGCTGGTCACCGACGGCCACGCCGACGCGCGGACCGACGTCTACTCGGCCGGCATCGTGCTCTACGAGATGCTGACCGGCAAGGTCCCGTTCGACGGCGACGACCCGGTCGCGGTGGCCTGGCAGCACGTCGACAACGACGTCCCGCCGCCGTCGCAGACCGTCAAGGGCTCGCCCAAGTCGCTCGACGACCTGGTGGCCCGCGCGACCCGCCGCGACCCGGGCGCCCGCCCGACCGACGCCGGCGCGATGCTGGCCGAGGTGCAGACGGTGCGCGACCAGCTGGGCGCCGCGAGCGTCGAGACCGCGCTGCTGCGCCAGGTCCCGGGCTCCCGGCACGGCGCCGCCGACGCGACCGCCATGGTCCCCGCCGTCCCGGCCGGGGTCGGCGACCGGCCGAGCTGGGCCCGCCTGCCCGAGCAGAGCCGCAACGCGCAGACCTACCGCCGCGGCGACCCGGAGTTGCGCTCGTCCAACGGCCCCGACCGCCGGCGCATCCTGCTCTCCGCGGCGGTCGCCGTGATGGTGCTGGTCGTCATCGGCAGCACTTGGTGGGTGACCCTGGGCCGCTACACCGAGGCCCCGCCCATGGTCAACATGACGAAGGACCAGGCCGAGCTGTACGCGCGGCAGCACAACTTCGAGCTGTTCTACGGCGACGGCGCCTACAGCGAGAACGTCCCCAAGGACACGGTGGTCAGCCAGAGCCCCGCCGCCCAGGAGAAGATCGTCAAGGGCGGCACCATCACGCTGACCCTGTCGCTGGGCAAGGAGCGCTTCGAGGTTCCCGACCTGACCGGTCTCGAGCTGGCCGCGGCCAAGACCGAGCTGGCCCAGGCCAACCTCAAGTACAAGGAGGGCGCCGGGCAGTACAGCGACACCGTGCCCGAGGGCGCGGTCCTGTCCACCAACCCGGCGAAGGGCACCGAGCTCAAGCGCGGCGACACGGTCACCGTCGTGACCAGCAAGGGCCGCGCGCCGATCTCGGTTCCCGACCTCGTGGGCAAGAACGTCAACGACGCCCGCAACCAGCTGCAGACGCTCGGCCTGACCGCGGTCGAGCGCTACAAGGACAGCGACCAGCCGGCCGACACGGTCATCGCGCAGTCGCCGAAGGCGGGCACCGGCGCGGCCAACGACGCCGAGGTCACCCTCGACGTCAGCAAGGGCCCGCCGCTGGTCACCATCCCCGACGTGAACAACCAGCAGTGCCAGCAGGCGCAGGGCACGCTGCAGCAGCAGGGCCTGCAGGTGCAGATCACCGGCTTCAACCCGCAGGGCTTCGTCCGCGGGATGAACCCGCCGGCCAACACCCAGGTGCCGCCGCAGACCCAGGTGATCCTGCAGTGCTTCTAGACCGCCGCATCGGGTCGCACACCAAGACGTCGGGCGGGCTGGCCAAGGCCGCCCTCCCGTACGTCGACGCCGCCGGGTCGGAGACGCTGCAGGTGTACGTCTCCAACTCGCGCGGCTGGGCGCTGCCGCCCGGCGACCCCAAGCAGGACACGCTGTTCCGCGACGGCATCGGCGAGCGCGCACTTCCGGCGTACATCCATGCCTCGCTCCTGGTGAATTTGGGCTCCCCGACCGAGCTCACCGTCGAGCGCTCGATCGCGACCCTCGCCCATTCGCTCGAGCGCGGCCAGGCGATCGGGGCGGCCGCCGTGGTCTTCCACGCCGGGAGCTCGGTCGACGCCGAGCACGAGGCGAAGGCCATGCACCAACTGCACGAGGCCCTGTTGCCGCTGCTCGACGAGGCAGCGACCCGCGGGCTGCCCAAGCTGCTGGTCGAGCCGAGCGCGGGCGGCGGCCGCAGCCTGGCGTCGAAGGTGCAGGATCTCGGCCCCTACCTGGCCGCCGTCGAGCAGCACCCGTGGCTGGGCGTCTGCTTCGACACCTGCCACGCCTGGGCGGCCGGCCACGACCTTGCCACGCCCGGCGGCATGACGGCCACGCTGGACGCGCTCATCGAGACGGTCGGCCCTGGCCGCCTCATGCTGATCCACGCGAACGACTCGAAGGACGAGTGCGGCTCCACCCGCGACCGCCACGAGACGATCGGCAAGGGCCGCATCGGCACGGCAGCGTTCGCCGAGCTGATGACCCACCCCGCGACGGCAGGCATCCCGGTGATCGTCGAGACCCCCTCGGTCGAGCACGAAGGCCACGCTGCCGACATCGCGCTGCTCAAAACACTCCGCTGACGGCCGCCGCACTCACCGCGCCGCGCTCAGGAGCGCGGCGAGCCGCTCGGCCGGCTCGTCGGCGACGACCGCGGGCAAGCGCAGCAACTCCACCCGGTGCACCAGCCGCGGCCTGCCCAATGGCACGCCGGCCAGGCTGGGATGCGCGGAGATCAGCGGCAGCGGCAGGACGGCCAGGCCGTGGCCGCCCGCGACGAGGCCGGCCAGCACTGCCGCGTCGGTGCCGTCGTAGCGCAAGCCCGCGCGTAGGCCGTCGACCGGCAGGCGGTCGAACGGCGCCACCTCGGGAGCGTCGATCCAATAGGCGTCGGCGAGGTCGGCCAGGTCGACCGCTCGGCGGTGGGCCAGCGGGTGCGTGGACGGGACGGCCACCACGGCGGGGCTCTCGGCGACGCCCACCGAGCGCGGGCCGCCGGCGCCCGGCTCGGGCAGGCGCAGCGGGTCGCTGGGCGCCGTGAAGCCGTCCACCAGGCCGAGGTCGATCTCGCCGGTGGCGACGGCCTCGACGATGCGGTCCCGGGAGGCGACGCGCAACCGGGTGCGCAAGCGCGCCGACTCGGCCCGGATCGTGGCGAGCGCCCCGGCGACCGGCGCGGCCCAGGCGAGCGGGGTGAGGCCGAGGACCAGGCGGCCGGGCGGGGCCACGGCACGGGTCACGTCGGCGCGGGCGGCCTCCTGGCGTACGAGAAGAAGCGCCGCATGTCGCCGCAACCTCTCGCCGGCCGGAGTCGGAGCCACGGGACGCCGGGTGAACAGCGGGGTGCCCAGGTCGGCCTCGAGGGCGGCGACGTGCTGCGAGACCGCGGACTGCGTGTATTGCAGGCGCTGAGCGGCCGCGGAGAACGAACCGGTCTCGGCGACGGCGAGGAACGTGCGTAGCAGGTGCGGGTCCACATCAGGAATGCTAATGCCACCCGTACCCATCATCGTTGGACGTGATGTGGGGACGGGCCGCAGCATGAAGACATGATGTCGATTGCTCTTGTGGGAGATCGCTCCCCCGCCGTGCGCGCGCATTCGCGCGTCCCCGCCATCCTCGACGCTCTCCGCGAGGAGCAGCAGATCGACCTGGACGCCTACTGGGTCCCGACGCCCGACGCCACCGATCCGGCGACGCTCGCGGGCTTCGGCGGGATCTGGCTGGTGCCGGGCAGCCCGTATCGCAGCGAGGAAGGCGCGATGGTCGCGGCCCGCACCGCCCGCACCGAGGGGATCCCCTTCCTCGGCACCTGCGGCGGCTTCCAGCACGCGATGCTCGAGTTCGCGCGCGACGTCTGCGGGTTCCCCGAGGCCCGGCACGCGGAGAACTCCTCGGACGGTGACGCCGACGCCCTGATCACCGAGTTGTCGTGCTCGCTCGTCGGGCACGAGGGCGCGATCAACCTGGCGCCCGGGTCCCGCATCGAGCGGCTGCTGGGCACGTCACGCACGGTCGAGCGGTACCACTGCTCCTACGGCGTCTCACCGGCCTACATCGACCTGCTGGCCGCGCACGGCATGCTGTTCTCCGGGCACGACGACAGCGGCGACGTGCGGGTGGCCGAGCTGCCGGAGCACCCGTTCTTCCTGGCCACGCTCTTCCAGCCGGAGTTGCACACGGACGGCGTCCACCCGGTGATCCGGGGATTCGCCCAGGCCGTGCTCAGCGCGCGTAGTCTTCCGGTCCGGTGAAGAAGCCGACGACCGTGGCCGCGGGGATGTCGAAGCCCAAGGTCAGATAGCGGCCGGGCGAGATCTCGGCGCTCGACGGGTTGGCTTGGTCGCGGTGCCCCGAGTCGTAGAGCAGCACGTCCGGATACCCGTCCCAGTCCTGGTCGGGTGCGCTCACGAGACGACCGGCGGTCACGCGGTGTTCCGAGAAACGATTCGAGATATCACCGTACGTCACCAGCACGGTCCCGTCGCTCAGGGCGAGCGCATGGTGGGACGAGGCCGGCATGTCGGTGCGCTTCGGCTCGGTCCAGGTGCGCCCGCCGTCGGAGGAGCGCGACAGATAGGCGCGCTCCACATCCGTACGGATCAGCGACACCACCTCCCCGCCCCGCAGCACCGTGAGGGTCGGCTCCTGGAAGTTGATGCCGTCGCCGGCCGCGATCTCGACCTCGTCCGCCCCGGGCCAGGTGCGCCCGCCGTCGGTGCTGCGCACCACGTACGCCCGCCACCACTTCTCGTCGGCGCGGTGGCCGTACACCGGGTACAGCAGGTCGCCGCCGGGCAGCTCGGCGACCGCGCCGTGCGAGGCGTGCCACGCCAGGATGCCGCCGCCGCTCATGCCCATCCCCGCCTGGGCCGGCTCGCTCCAGGTGAGCCCGCCGTCCTCGCTGCGCCGCACGAACGTGCCGTGCGTGGTGTGCCGGGGCTTGCTGCTCCAGTCGATGACGAAGTAGCTGAGCAGGATCGTCCCGTCGGCGAGGCACGCCAGCTTGGGGTCGCGGTCGTCGAACGGCCCGTCGACCGCGAGCCTGGGCGTCCCCCAGGTCAGGCCGCCGTCGTCGCTGCCCACCACGCTGATCCGCCCCTCGGGGCTGAGATGCCCGGTGCCCTCCCGGAAGGCCGCGAGCAGCTTGCCACCGCCGAGGCTCACGACGTCGGGAAAGTGGGCGACGAGGCCGTCCGCGGCCCGGGCCACCACAAATGAGTCCGGCACCCGAGCGAGGCTACCCGCTCAAAGGAAACCGATCGCGTCGGCGTAATAGAGCGAGCCTTCCAGATGGACGACGATCTCCCGTGGCGTCCACGCGTCGCCGTCGCGGTGGTCGAGCTGCGCGGGAGTCAGGGCGCGGACGCGCACGTCGTAAATCTGGGCCAGCCGGGTGAGCCGGCTGCGCGCCTCGTCGAGGTCCTCGGCGGTGAAGGGCGCCAGGTCGGCGGGCGTGGTGATCGCCGAGGCGTGCCAGTGGTCGGGGATCGTCGCGACGCCGGCCACCCGGGCCTCGATCTCGGCCAGGTGGTCGACGAGGTGGTCGGCGACCCGGCGGATCGCCTTGTGCGGGGTGTAGATCCGGTCGTCGATCGGGCGGGGCTCGCCGTCCCAGGCCGTCCAGGTGGCCGCCCGCGCGAGCACCTTCTCCACCAGCTCGGGCACCAATTCGGCCGGATGCCGCTCATCAGTCATGGCGGAAGTAGATCCTGGGAATGCTTCGGCGCCCGCCGAAACCGGTTTGCACCGCCGTGGCGCTCACGCCGGATCGCCCGCCGCCGAGAGTGTTGCTGAATCCTCAGACAGGGCGGTGGGCGGAAAGATGGCGTGGCGGCGGGTGCTGACCGACCGGCGGGTCGGTACGAAGATCATGATCGCGGTGGGCATCGTGGCGGCGTTCGGCGCCGGCGACGGCCTGTACGCGCTGAGCAGCCTGGGCGCCACCAACCAGCAGGTCAAGGTCGGGTACGTGCACGAGCAGGAGCTCGCCGCCATCGCCGACCTGCGCGCCTCGGTCAACCGGGTCTGGCTGAGCATCGACGACTACCAGCTCGCCCACACCGAGGCCGAGCGCGCCGCCGACCGCACCGCCCTCACCGAGACCCGTTCCAAGATCGAAGGCTACGCGCAGGCCTACCGGGCGTTCCCGCTCAGCGCCGAGGCCGGCGCCGCGATCGACGAGTTCGGCAAGCACTGGCAGCAGTACGACAGCCTGCTCGAGAGCGACGTGCTGCCGGCGATCGAGGCCGACCGGAAGGCCGACTCCGAGAACCTCACCGCGGCCATGGACGTCGTCCGCGACGACCTCGGCTCGCTCACCGACATCACCGTGCGGGCCGGCGCCGACCAGGAGACCGCCGCCGAGAAGCGCTACCAGCACACCAAGTGGCTGGTGAGCGTCCTGCTCGGGGTCGCGCTGCTGCTCGGCCTGGCGTTCGCGACCGTCATCGCCCGGCTCATCGTGCGGCCGCTGTCCCGCTGCGTCGCCGCCCTGCACCGGATCGCCGACGGCGACCTGACCGCCCGCGTCGAGGTGAGCAGCGCCGACGAGGTGGGCCAGATGGCCGGCGCGCTCAACGCGACCGCCGACTCGATGGCCGGCATGGTCGGACGCATCCACACCAGCTCCGACCTGCTGGCCGAGGCGTCCGACGAGCTGTCGGCCGTGTCGTCGCAGCTGTCCGCCTCGGCCGAGGAGACCGCGGTCCAGGTCGGCGCGGTCTCCGAGTCGGCCGAGCGGGTCTCCGAGGGCGTCCGCGCGGTCGCGGCCGGCGCCGGCGAGATGGGCGTCTCGATCCGCGAGATCTCCGACAACGCGAACGAGGCGGCCGTGGTCGCCGCCGACGCGGCCCGCGCGGCCGCGTCCTCCGACGCCAGCGTGGCCCGGCTGGGCGAGGCGTCGACGCAGATCGGCACGGTCGTCCAGATGATCACGTCGATCGCCGAGCAGACCAACCTGCTCGCGCTGAACGCCACGATCGAGGCGGCCCGCGCGGGCGAGGCCGGCAAGGGCTTCGCCGTGGTCGCCTCCGAGGTGAAGGACCTGGCCATGGAGACGGCCCGGGCCACCCAGCAGATCACCGAGCAGGTCGGCGCGATCCAGGCGGAGAGCGGCGTGGCGGTGCACGCGATCCAGGAGATCGGCCGGGTCATCGCGACGATCAACGACTACACCACGACGATCGCGGCGGCCGTCGAGGAGCAGACCGCGACGACCGGCGAGATCTCGCGCAGCGTGGACCGGGCGGCCGAGGGGTCGTCCAGCATCGCCGAGACGATCGCCGGAGTGGCCGACGCGGCCCGCCACGTCACCGCCGGTGCGACGGAGACGCAGCAGACCGCGAGCGAGCTGGCCCGCACGGCGGCGGAGCTGCAGGCGACGGTGGCTACCTACCGGCTTTGACGATGTCGCTCAGCACCGTGATCGCCTGATCGAGACCGTCGTCGTCGACGTCCAGGTGGAACACCACCCGGGCGAGGTGGGGCAGCATGGCGGCGATGTGGACGTCCCGCTTGGCCGCCTCAGCGACGAGCGTGGGCGCGTCGAGAGAGGTCGCGCTGAGGTCGATCGGCACGAGATTCGTCACCACTTTGTCCGGATTTATTACGTTGAACTCGGACAACGCCTCAGCCAGGCGGCGGGCCCGCGCGTGATCGTCCGCCAGGCGGGCGATGTTGTGAGTGAGGGCGTAATCGCCGGCCGCGGCCAGGATGCCGACCTGCCGCATGCCGCCGCCCATCCGCTTGCGGATCACCCGGGCCTGAGCGATGCGCGATGCGCTGCCGATCACGAGCGAGCCGACCGGCGCGCCGAGGCCCTTCGACAGGCAGACCGACAGCGTGTCGAAGAGCGCGCCGTACTCGTTCAACGGCACGCCCTCGGCGACATGCGCGTGCCAGATCCGCGCGCCGTCACAATGCAGGGAAATATCGGATTCGTCGGCCAGGGCGCGCAGCTCCCGCAACGTCGCCAGCGGAATCACCGCGCCGCCGCCGAGGTTGTGGGTCTGCTCGACGGCGATGGCCCGCGTGGGCAACGACGGATAGCCCTGCGGCCGGATCATCGAGGCGATCTGCCCGGCATCGAGGGACGCGCCGACCGCCGGCCAGGTGCGGGTCGAGATGCCGCCGATCGCCGCCGCCGCGCCCAGCTCGTAGGTCACGACGTGCGCGTCGGCGCCGGCCAGCAGCTCCCCTGCCGGCGGCGTGACCAGCTGCAGCGCGATCTGGTTGGCCATCGACCCGGACGGCGCGAACAGCGCCGCCTCGTGGCCGAACATCGCGGCCACCCGGGCCTCGAGGGCGTTGACCGTGGGGTCGTCGCCGAAGACGTCGTCGCCCACGGCCGCGGACGCCATCGCCTGGCGCATCCCGTCGGACGGGCGGGTAACGGTGTCCGAACGAAGATCAACCACGGAGCATCTCCGCCACCAGGAAGGCGAGCTCGAGGCTCTGCTGCGTGTTCAGCCGCGGGTCGCAGGCCGTCTCGTACCGGTCGGGCAGGTCGAGATCCTCGATGCCCTGCGCGCCGCCGAGGCACTCGGTGACGTCCTCGCCGGTCAGTTCGATGTGGATGCCGCCCGGGTGCGTGCCCAGGCCGCGGTGCACCTCGAAGTAGCCCAGCACCTCGTCGACGATGCGGTCGAAGTGCCGGGTCTTGTAGCCGTTGGACGACTCGTGGGTGTTGCCGTGCATCGGGTCGCACTGCCAGACGACCTTGGCGCCGGCCGCGGTCACCTTCTCCACGATCGGGGGCAGGGCGTCGCGGACCTTGCCGTTGCCCATCCGGCTGATCAGCGTGAGCCGGCCGGGCACGTTGCCGGGGTTGAGCTTCTCGCACAGCTCGATCGCCGTCTCCGGCGACGTGCCGGGGCCGAGCTTGACCCCGATCGGGTTGGCGATCCGGCTGATGAAGTCGACGTGCGCGTGGTCCAGCTGCCGGGTCCGCTCACCCACCCAGAGGAAATGACCGCTCAGACCGTACGCCCGGCCGTCGCTCACCCGGGTCAGGGCGCGGTCGTACTCGAGCGCCAGCGCCTCGTGCGAGCAGTACAGGCTGACCGTGCGCAGCGCCTCGTTGTCGGTCATGCCGCAGGCGCGGATGAAGTCGAGCGCGCGGTCGATCTCGCGGGCGATCGCCTCGTAGCGCTCGCCGGCCGGCGAGGCGCGGACGAAGTCCTTGTTCCAGTCGTGCAGGCCGTGCAGGTCGGCGAGACCCCCGGCGAGATAGGCACGCAGCATGTTCATCGCGGCCGCGGAGTTCGCGTACGCCCGGATCATGCGCTGCGGGTCGGCGACGCGCGCCTCGGCGGTCGCCTCCAGCGAGTTGATCAGATCGCCGCGGTAGGCCGGCAGGCCCAGCGAGTCGGTCGCCGCCGAGCGGGGCTTGGTGTACTGCCCGGCGACCCGTGCCACCTTCACCACCGGCATCGACGCGCCGTACGTCAGCACGACCGCCATCTGCAGCAGCGTGCGGGCGTTGGCCAGCAGGTGGCTCTCGGTGTTGTTGTCGAACGTCTCGGCGCAGTCGCCGCCCTGCAGCAGGAACGCCCGGCCCTCGCACACCTCGGCGAGCTTGACGCGCAGCTGGTCGACCTCGTACGGCGCGACGATCGACGGGACGTTGTCGAGAACCTTGCAGACCGAGGCAACCTCGCCCATGTCCTCCCACGGCGGCATCTGCACGCGCGGCAGGGACCGCCATCGGTCGAGGCCCAGGGCCTCGTCCTCGGCGGAGTCGGTGGACGGGCGGGACGTCTGGAAGGCCGGGTTGCCGACCCCGGGGTAACTCAACTGGTGCCACTCACGGCGCATGGGGAAAGCCTACGAAAGCGGGGCACCGACCTTTCGGCCGGTGCCCCGCTTCTCACCTGAGGAGATGAGTGTTCCTAAAGGTTGTTCTTGATGGCGGTGATCAGCTCGCCATTCGTGGTGTCACCGGAGAACTCCCAGAAGAAGGCGCCGCCGAGACCCTGGTTCTTCACGTACGTCATCTTTCCGGCGATCGTCGACGGGGTGTCGTAACCCCACCAGTTGCTGCCGCACTTGGCGTACGCGGTGCCGCCGGCCGTCCCGGTGGACGGGCAGCTGTTCTTGAGGACCTTGTAGTCCTCGATGCCCGCCTCGTAGGTGCCGGGCGCCGGGCCGGTGGCCGTCCCGCCCGGTCCGGCCTGGGTGACCCCGGTCCAGCCGCGGCCGTAGAAGCCGACGCCGAGCAGCATCTTGCTGGCCGGCACGCCCTTGCTCTTCAGCTTCTGGATCGCCGCGTCCGACCAGAAGCCGTTCGTCGGGATCCCCGCGTAGGAGGTCAGCGGCGAGTGCGGCGCGGTGGGGCCCTGCGGGCTGAACGCGCCGTAGTAGTCGTACGTCATCGGGAAGACCAGGTTGAGCTTCTGGATGCCCGAGGCGTAGTCGGCCACGTCGAGCTTGCCGCCGTTCGAGCCGTCCGCCGAGATCGCCGACGTGACCAGGAAGGACGAGCCGAACTTGTTGCGCAGCGCGGTGATCACGTTGTTGTACGAGGCCGGCCCGCTGGCGTCACACGAAAGGCCACAAGCGTTCGGGTACTCCCAGTCGATGTCGATGCCGTCGAAGACATCGGACCAGCGGGAGTCCTTGACCAGGTTGTAGCAGGAGTTCGCGAACGCGGTCGGGTTCGCGGCGGCCTGGGTGAAGCCGCCCGACCAGGTCCAGCCGCCGAACGACCAGATCACCTTGATGTTCGGGTACGCCTTCTTGAGCTTGCGCAGCTGGTTGAACGAGCCGCGCAGCGCGCCCGCGTCCCAGGTGTCGGCGACGCCGTCCACGCTGTTGGCGGTGGTGTAGGCCATGTCGTAGTCGGCGTACGAGTCACCGATCGAGCACTGGCCGCCGGTGGTGTTGCCGAAGGCGTACAGGATGTGGGTCAGCTTGCTCGCCGAGCCGGACGTGACCAGGTTCTTCACGAAGTACTGGCGGGCGTAGACACCCCACTCGGCGAAGTAGCCGACGACGTTCTTGCCGCTGGGACCGGACGTCGGCGACGTGGTGGGCGGAGTCGTCGGCGTCGTGGTGGGGGGTGTGGTCGGGGCGGTGGTGGGGGGCGTGGTGGGGGTGGTGCCGCCACAGGCTCCGCCGTCGATCCAGACGTCCCACTGTCCGCTGTGCGTGGCCGGCGACTCGTTCTGAGTCCACCACTTGGCGGTGTAGTTGTGGCCGTTCTGGGAGGCGACGTTGTCCTTGACGTACACGGCGGTGGCAGACCACGCGGGGGCACAGGCCGCTGCGGCTGACGCCTGGGTCATGGGCACCATCGCGGTGGAAGCCACCACGAAGGCCCCGGCCCAGAGAGCGCGGCGGAGGGATTTCTGCACTGGGTCTCCTCGCTGAACAGTTAGGAAAGTTTCCAAAAAGTTCGTAGAAGAGACCGTAGTCACACGTATTCACAATCGTCAAGATGCCTGACCTGGATTAAGCATGGTCTTAACTTCTTGCGGTCGATCGGCACGGGGTGCACATGAACGGACACTGCGCGTAGTCTCTCGGTCATGACCATCCGCGACGTCGACACCGGCGCCCTCACTGGTGGCCGATGAGTATCCATGTGATCGGCGTCGACGCCTACGCCCTCGGCTGGGTCGGCGTCGAGCTGCGCGACGGGGCGTTCGGCCGGGCGGTGCTCGCCGCCTCGCTGTACGAGATCGTCACGAGCAGCTCCGGCGCCGCGGTGATCGGCGTCGACATTCCCCTCGGCATGCTGCCCGACCGCTGGCGCGCGGCCGACACCCTCGCCGCCGACCAGCTCGGACCGCGTCGCGGCAGCATCTTCCGGGTGCCGCCGCGCGCGGTCTGGATGGAGGCCGACTTCGCCGCGGCCAACCGGTTGTGCCGCGAGCTCACCGGCGCCGGCCTCAGCCGCCAGTCCTGGGCCCTGCGGCCCAAGCTGCTCGAGGCCAACGCGATCTGGGAAAGGCACCCCGGCCTGCTCTTCGAGGCGCACCCCGAGGTCTCGTTCCGCACCATGGCGGGCGAGCCCCTCCAGCACGCCAAGAAGACGTGGTCCG
Source organism: Actinoplanes sp. CA-142083 (assembly GCF_050942195.1). Taxonomy (NCBI): domain Bacteria; kingdom Bacillati; phylum Actinomycetota; class Actinomycetes; order Micromonosporales; family Micromonosporaceae; genus Actinoplanes; species Actinoplanes sp. CA-142083. The sequence continues at coordinate 1,990,633 of NZ_CP192076.1, read as the reverse complement.
GCCAGACCCGCCGCCGCGAGCTGCTGGCCCGCAACGGCATCGTGCTGCCCGACCAGATCGGACCGGCCGGTCAGGCCCCGCCCGACGACATTCTGGACGCGGCCGCCGTGGCGTGGTCGGCGCACCGCATGGCCACCGGCACGGCGCTGAGCCATCCCTCCCCGCCCGAGGAGTGCAACGGCTCGAAGATCGCCATCTGGTACTGACCGTCAGACCGGCAGATGCCCGGGCTCGTAGCTGCCGCCCGGCTGCCGGGTCATGACGTTCATCCGGTTGAACGCGTTGATCATGGCGATCTGGCAGACCAGCGCCATCAGCTGCTCGTCGTCGTAGTGCTTGGCCGCGCTGGCCCACACGTCGTCGGGAACGCCGCCGCCGTCGGCCAGCCGGGAGCCCAGCTCGGCGAGCTCCAGCGCCGCCTTCTCCGCGTCGGTGAAGACCGTCGCCTCCCGCCAGGCCGCCGCCAGGTTGATCCGCAGCGGCGTCTCCCCCGCCTGCAGGGCGTCCTTCGTGTGCATGTCGAGGCAGCCCGCGCAGCCGTTGATCTGGCTGGCACGGATGTTCACCAGCTCCAGCGTCGCCGCCGGGACTCCGGCGCCGGCCACGACCCGGGCGGCCGAGACGATGTACTTGACGAACTTCGGGCCGAACTCGGTGCCGAAGGGGTTGATCCGCGCTTCCATGAAAGCCTCCTCGTCTTTGTGGACTCACTCCTCTGACGAGGGCGGCGGCGCGGAGGTAACACCGCTCAGCCGCTTCGGGTCGCTCACCGACAGGATCTCGACGATCCGGCCGTCCACCACCGTGCACGCCATGACGCCCAGCAGCTTCCCGGTCGGGCCCCAGGTGACGATCCCGGGCTCGCCGTTGACCGTCGCCGCGCGCAGGGTCACCGCGGCCCGGGCGCCGCGCCGCGCGTGGTTGACGACCTCGGCCGCGCCGACCCGCACGACCAGGCCGCGAGGGCCGTAGGTACGCCAGGTCACGTCCGGATCGAGCAACCGCAACAGGGCCTCGAAGTCGCCGGCCCGCGAGGCGGCGAGGAACGCGTCGACCACCGCGCGCTGCCGTTGTCGTTCCTCGCCGGAGCTGTGCGTGCCCTGCACCTTGCGCCGGGCCCGGCTGGCCAGCATCTTGGTCGCGTCCGCCGAGCGGCCCAGGATCTCGCCGATCTCGTCGAACGGCACCGCGAACGTGTCGTGCAGCACGAACGCCAGCCGCTCGGCCGGGCCGAGGTTGTCCAGCACCACCAGCAGCGCCAGCCCGACCGAGTCGGCGAGCACGGCGTCCTCCTCGGGCGCCGCGACGTCCTCGACCACCACGATCTCGGACAGCCCGTCGTCGTAGGACGCCTCGGGACGCGCCCGGCGTGCCCGCAACACGTCGAGGCAGACCCGGCCGACCACGGTGGTCAGCCAGCCGGCCAGGTTGTCGATCGCCGCCGGATCCTGGCGGGCCAGCCGCAGCCACGCCTCCTGCACCGCGTCCTCGGCGTCCGCCCGCGAGCCGAGCATCCGGTGGGCCACCCCGACGAGCCGCGCTCGCTGTCCCTCGAATGCCTGCGCCAGAGCATCGCTCATGTCGTTACCTTTCGCCGGCGGCCTACGTCATGGGTATGACGGGACCCGGCCGCAGGACGTAACAACCGTCCGCCGTGAAGCCGGCGACAGCGACCGGCGGTGGCAGCGGCGCCGTGACGGGCGCCGAGCTTGCCGAGAGGCTATTACTTCGGCGCGGCCATCTGGGTGGCGATCTCGGTGGCGCGGTCGCGGGCCGCCGCGAGGGCGGCGAGCAGGGCCGCGCGTACGCCGTGGTTCTCCAGCTCCCGGATCGCGCTGATGGTCGTGCCGGCCGGGGAGGTCACCGCCTCGCGCAGCTTGACCGGGTGCTCGCCGGAGTCGCGCAGCATCACGGCCGAGCCGATCGCGGTCTGCACGATCAGCTCGTGCGCGACCTGGCGGGGCAGGCCGAGCAGGATGCCGGCGTCGATCATCGCCTCGACCAGCAGGTAGAAGTAGGCCGGGCCGGAGCCGGAGAGCGCGGTCACCGCGTCCTGCTGGGACTCGGGGACGCGCATGGTCTTGCCGACCGGCTTGAAGATCTCCTCGGCGAGGGCCAGGTGCTCCTCGGTCGCGTACGGCCCGGCGGAGATCACCGTCATCGCCTGGTCGACCAGCGCCGGCGTGTTGGTCATGACCCGGACCACCGGGATGCCACCGGGCAGCCGGTCGGCGAAGAAGCTCGTCGGCAGGCCGGCGCAGAGCGAGACGACCAGCTTGTCGGGCGGGACCTTCATGCCCCAGTCGTCGAGCAGCTTCGCCGCGTCCTGCGGCTTCACCGCGATCAGCAGCACGTCGGCCTGGGTGACCGCGGTCAGGTTGAGCACAGGGCGGATGCCGTACCGCTCGGCGAGCTCGGCCGCCCGCTCGGGACGGCGGGTCGTCGCCAGCAGCTGCTGGGCCGGCCAGCCGGAGCGCAACAGTCCGGAGAGGACCAGCTCGCCGAGCTTGCCCGCGCCGATCACGGCGACACTGTGCTTGGTCATCGCACCCTCTCGTACAACGGAAGCCCGTCCGCGTATAAGGAAAGCCCGCCCGCGATCGCCCCGCCGATGAGGAGACAGTCGGTTTGCCGTCGCCGCGGGGTTTGCGGCGCCGGGAAACCGACTGTCTCCTCATCGGCCTCGAAGGGGCGATCGCCCGCGGCGCCGGAGGCGACGCCGGCTAGCTCAGCCAGCCAGCTCAGCTCAGCTGCCGAAGAAGACCTCGGCCTCTTCGTAGCGGGAGAGCGGGACGGTCTTGAGCTCGCCGGTGCCCTCGATCAGCGGCACGCGGACGATGTCGGTGCCCCGCAGCGCCATCATCTTACCGAAGTCGCCCTCGTGGACGGCGTCAATCGCCTGCAGGCCGAAGCGGGTCGCGAGCACCCGGTCGAACGCGGTCGGGGTGCCACCGCGCTGGATGTGACCGAGGACGACCGTACGGGCCTCCTTGCCGGTCTTCTCCTCCAGCTGCTCGGCGAGCCACTGGCCGATGCCGCCGAGGCGGACGTGGCCGAACGAGTCGAGCTCCTGGTTGACCAGCTGCATCTGGCCCTCGAGCGGCTGCGCGCCCTCGGCGACCACGACGATCGGCGCGTACTCGACCTGGAAGCGCTTGGTCACGTAGGTGGCGACCTGCTCCACGTCGAAGTTGCGCTCGGGCAGCAGGATCACGTTGGCGCCACCGGCCAGGCCGGCGTGCAGCGCGATCCAGCCGGCGTGCCGGCCCATGACCTCGACGACCAGGGTGCGGTGGTGCGACTCGGCCGTGGTGTGCAGCCGGTCGATCGCCTCCATCGCGATGTTCACCGCGGTGTCGAAGCCGAAGGTGAAGTCGGTGGCGTTCAGGTCGTTGTCGATCGTCTTGGGCACGCCGACCACGTTGACGCCGAGGTCGTTGAGCCTGGTCGCGACGCCCAGCGTGTCCTCGCCGCCGATGGCGACCAGCGCGTCGACGCCCTGCTCGGCCAGGTTGGCCTTGATCCGGTCGACGCCACCGTCGATCTTGAACGGGTTGGTCCGCGAGGAGCCCAGGATGGTGCCGCCGCGCGGCAGGATGCCGCGGACCTCCGCGATGCCGAGCGGTTTCGTCAGGCCCTCCAGCGGGCCCTTCCAGCCGTCGCGGAATCCGACGAACTCGTGACCGTACGCGGCGACGCCCTTGCGGACCACCGCCCGGATCACCGCGTTGAGACCGGGGCAGTCGCCGCCGCCGGTGAGCACGCCGATGCGCATGTTTGCTCGTCCTCCCTGATCGGGTTGCGAGAAGTCTGTTCAGCCCGTCGAGCCCCTGGGAGCGTTCTCTCGGCAGCGTTGCCGGCCCGGGGCGAGCCGCGAGCGCACTCTATCGGCCGCGGGAAACTTGGGCGAAAGCGCCCCGAGACTCAGCCTAGCCCTTCAGCACGTTCCAGCGGGCCAGGTTGTGTTTGGCGTCCACCAGGGCGTCGTGCCGGCCGGACATGGTGGGCAGCGTCGGCCGGCCCCGGTCGTCCCAGAGCTGGCGCAGGTCCTTGGTGAAGCGGGGTATCTCGCGCGGCAGCGCCGGCATCGCGCCCCACAGCTGGGCGAGGGCGACATGGTCGTACGCGGCGAACCACGCCCACAGCTCCATCTGCTCGTCACGACCGCGCAGCGGCTCCATCAGGAAGGCGTACAGGTCGTCGCGGATGCGCTCGCGGGAGCGCCACGCCTTGTCGGACGGGGACGGGAGCTTGTCGAGGACGTTGCGGCGCACCCAGGGAATCGCCTTGGTGTCGTCGAACTCGGTGCTGACCGCGTAGAACTCGCGGCCGAACTCGTCGACGACGCCGATCGACACCAGGTCGACCGTGCGGCCGTCCTCGATGAACTCGCAGTCGTAGAAATATCGGTAGGCCCCCATCCAACCTCCCCGCCACCGCCCCTAACCGGACTGAAGACCATTCTTGATCCCATCCTGGCCCATGGTCAGGACGCCGCCGCCTCCAGGGCCTCCTTCGCCCGTTCGAGGGTCGTGCCGTCACCCCGGCGGGCGGCCCGGTCGGCCCGCACCGCCCAGCGCAGCCGCAGCAGCACCGGCAGGGCGACCTCGACCTCGTCGCGCCCCACCGGGCCGGCCGCCAGGTAGCCGTCGAGGAACTCGGTGGCGTTGGCCGGGCCGCCCGCGTACCCGATCGCCGCCGCCACGTCGTAGACCAGCGGCCCGACCCCGCTGGCGCCGCAGTCGAGCAGCCCGGCGCGCCCGGTGCCGGGATCGACCACGAAGCTCGAGGGGGCGGGGTCGCCGTGCAGCACGCCGTAGGTGAGCCGGTCGGTGACGGTGAGCCGGGTGACCGCGCCGAGCGCGTCGGCGACGGCGCCGCGGAGCCAGGGCTCCGCGGTCAGATGGGGCGCGTGCGGGTCGAGCGGCTGCCACGGGCGCAGGCCGGGGTGATGAAAATGCTGCAGAGCCTTGTGTACGACGCCCAGACGGTCACCCCACCACTGCTGGTCCACGGGATCGCGCCCCTCGAGACGCCGGCCGGGCACGCGGCGCAGCAGGGCCAGCGCGCCGGCCGGAGTCTCCGCGGTGAGTCCGCCGCCGAGGGTGCGCACCGGCTCGCCCGCCACGATGTCGCGCAGCCGCAGATGCTCGGCCGCGATGAGCCCGGCTTCCACCGGCTGCCGGGCGCCGGGCTCGGCGAGGCGGCACACGTACCGTTCGGCGCCCGCGACTATCTCCCAGCCGTGGGAAAGCACCTCCTCGGGGAGGGCGGTGATCTCGCCGGGGCTCAGATGCCACTGGTCCCGCAGGGTCGATCGCACGAGGTCGTCATCCGGCACGGCGGGATTATCTCGGCATAGACCGAAAATCAGACGGACAGGATGGGCGACGACGGACACGATCACGCCTTGCTATCGAAAGGTTTACAGATAGCGACGCGCGCGACATGATCGTACGGTGCCTTCGCGGCGCGCCCGCCCGTAAATGGCGCGGGAGCACTGCTTCGTGCTATTAGTGATCGTTCGCGTCGAGGGGCCGGCGCCGGCCGGGTTCGTCGACGCGGTCCCCACCTGGGGGAGGGATAGACGCCGTGGACCATCGCATGCCGGATTCCGGTGACGCGCTGACCGGCGTGGAGATGTTCGCTGGCCTGGAGCCGGACGTCCGGCAGCGGGTCATCGCCACCGCGGTTCCACGCACCTATCGCAAGGGTCAGATCATCTTCGTCGAGCACGACCCCGGCGAATCCCTGATCATTCTCAAACGCGGCGCCGTCGCGATCTTCCGCACCGCGCCCACGGGGGAGCGCGCGGTGCTGACGGTCGTGCGCCCGCCGGACGTGCTCGGCGAGGTGTCCCTTCTGGACGCCGCGACCCGCAGCGCGTCGGCCGAGGCGATCGAGGACTGCCAGGCGCTGACGCTGTCCCGGGCCGCGTTCATCGACCTCGTGCATTCCAACCCGCGCATCCTCGACGCGGTGATGCGCTCGGTCGGCGCGCTGATCCGCCGGCTGACCGAGCAGAACACCGATCACGTCTTCCTCGACCTGCCCGGCCGCGTCGCCAAGACGCTGGTGCGGCTGGCCGGGGAGAGCCAGGCGCCGATGATCACGATCGAGCTCAACCAGAGCCAGCTCGCCGAGATGGCCGGCGGCTCGCGCCAGAGCGTGAATCAGGCGATCGGCTCGTTCGCCAGCCGCGGGTGGCTACGCACCGAGGGCCGCCGCATCGTGGTCACCGATCTGCAGGCGCTCCGGCGGCGCGCGGGGATGGCTGTTGCCTGATGGCCTCGCTCCGCTCGGCGGGCACTGCGCCCCAGAAGGTCGGTGTCGAGGACTCCGGAAAAGACATCGGCTACGCCTCGCCTTTTCCGGTGCCCTCGACACCGACGGGCGCAGTGCGAATTTGCCCCTGGGCCGGAGCTTCAATGGTTGTCTTCAGCTTGCTGGCGTAGATGTCGACGTACGGGCGACCGGAAAGCACCATCAGCTCGTACATGATCTCGTCGGTGATCGCGCGCTCGACGAACCGGTCGCCGCGCGAGGCGCCGTAGCGGGAGAAGTCGAGCGGGGCGCCGAAGGTCATCCGTACGCGTCGGATCTTGGGAATGAGAGTGCCGGTCGGCTGGATCTCGTCGGTGTTGAGGAGCGCGACCGGCACCACCCGCGCGCCGCTCTCCAGCGCGAGCCGGGCCACCCCGGTCTTGCCGCGGTAGAGCCGGCCGTCGGGCGATCGTGTCCCCTCGGGATAGATGCCCGCGATGCCACCCTCGCGCAGCACCCGCAGCAGGGTGTCCAGGGCCGCCTGGGCGGCCTGGCCACCCGAACGGTCAACCGGGATCGTCCCGGTGCCCAGGAAGAACTGCCGCATCAGCTTCCCTTTGATCCCCTTGCCGGTGAAGTACTCCGCCTTCGCGACGAACGTCACCCTGCGATTCACCATCAAGGGTGTGAAGATCGAGTCGGAGAAGGAAAGGTGGTTGCAGGCGAGGATCACCGGACCGTCCGCGGGCACGTTGCGCAGGCCACGCACGTCAGGCCGGAAGATCAGCTTGAGGAGCGGGCCTAAGAGCACGTACTTGAGGAGCCAATAGAACACGAGTGTCCTTTCTCGGACATCGGTCGCAGGGGAAGCTTAGAGCCTTCAGTCCGTTCAGGGGTGGCCGGGCGGGGCGGTTGGATGGGTAGCGGGACGGCGCGCCACAACGCACTCCCGCAACCGGTGCTTGGCGTGTCACCATTCAAGGCACGGTCGGCGAGGGAGTGTGCAGGGTGACAGCGGGTGGCGCCCGCCGCGGGCGGCGGGACAACGGGCTCGACGCGGCCGACTACGCGGTGGCCGGCGACGTCGATCCGCGCGTCGGCGAGCACCTGCTCGACGTGCTCCAGGCCGCGGGGATCGCGGCATATCTGCAGCCCACGGCCGACCTCAATCCGATCCTGCGCGCCACCGCGCTGCCGGCGCGCCCCACCGACCGGCTCTACGTCGACCGCACCTACCTCGCGGACGCCAAGGCGCACCTGCTCAAGGAGACCGGCGGCCAGTCACCGTTCCCGCCCGCCTCGCCGCCGCCGGCGGATCCGACCGCCGAGCCCGACATCGAGGCCGAGTGGGCCAAGATCGTGGCGGGCTTCCACACCACGGTCGACCCGACCGCCGCGCCCTGGCCGGCCCTCGAGGAGCTGCCGCAGGCCCCGGAGCCGCCGCCCGCCACCCCGCCGGCGACGGAGGCCGGGCCGGTGGAGCACAACCGCCGCCGCACCGACCGGCCCGCCGAGCCGACCCTGATCGACGGGCTCGACACCTTCGGCGCCGACCTGGAGGACGACGACGAGGACGAGCGCTACGTCCCGCCGCCGCCCCCTCCCCTGCCGCGCATCTCGAAGTACGCGGTGATGGGCATCCTCGGCGTGGTGCTGGGCTTCGTGCTGTTCCTCTTCCCCGGCATGCTGCCGATCGCCCGCGACTACGTGACGCTGATCGGCTTCGCGGCGATCGTCTCCGGCGCGGTGATGCTGGTCTGGCGGCTGCGCTCCGGCGACGACGACGAGGACGACTTCGACGACGGCGCCGTGGTCTGACCGCCGCATCAGTTGGATAGACCACTGTCTGTGTAGCTCTTGGAGGCTGTCCGGTAACCTTCGGTGATGCGCCAGAGCTCGTTGGTCGTGGTCGCCAACCGTCTCCCGCTCGACGACAACGCCGCCCCCGATGGCGCCTGCGAGTGGCGGCGTAGCCCCGGCGGGCTCGCCAGCGCCCTGCACGCCATCCTCGAACAGACGCCGGCCACCTGGGTCGGCTGGGGCGGCGGGATCGGCCCGGCGCCCGCCCTGCCCGACATCGGCACGCTACGGCTGCGCCCGGTGCCGCTCACCGAGGACGAGCTCCGGGGGTACTACGAGGGCTTCGCCAACTCGACGCTGTGGCCGCTCTACCACGACGCCGTCGAGACCCCCGTCTTCGACCGGGGCTGGTGGGAGACGTACCGGACGGTCAACCGCCGCTTCGCCGAGGCCGCCGCCGAGGTGGCCGAGCCCGGCGCCGCCGTCTGGGTGCAGGACTACCACCTCCAGCTCGTGCCCCAGCTGCTGCGCGAGCTGCGGCCCGACGTGCTGATCGGCTTCTTCATGCACGTGCCGTTCCCGCCGCCCGAGCTGTTCATGCAACTCCCCCGCCGGGTCGAGCTGGTGCGCGGGATGCTCGGCGCCGACCTGGTCGGGTTCCAGCGCGAGCAGGCCGCGCACAACCTCGCCCAGCTGGCCGTCAAGCTGCTCGGCGCGGAGGGCGCCGACGACAAGATCCTGGTCGGCGGGCGGGTGGTGCGCACCGGCGCGTTCCCGGTGTCGATCGACGTGGCCGAGATGGAGCAGCTGTCCGCCCGTCCGTACGTGAGCAACCAGGCCCGGCAGCTGCGCCACGACCTCGGCACCCATAAAAAGGTGCTGCTGAGCGTCGACCGGCTCGACTACACCAAGGGCATCGAGCACCGGCTGACGGCGTACAGCGAACTGCTGCGCGACGGGCGGATCAAGGTACGCGACACCGTGATGGTGCAGGTGGCGGTGCCCAGCCGCGAGCGGGTGGAGAGCTACCGCGGGCTGCGCGACCGGATCGAGCGCGAGGTCGGGCGGATCAACGGCGAGTACGGCCGGGTGGGCGAGCCGGCGATCCACTACCTCAACCAGCCGTTCGACCGGGCCGATCTGGCGGCGCTCTACCAGACCGCCGACGTCATGGTGGTGACGCCGCTGCGCGACGGGATGAACCTGGTCGCCAAGGAGTTCGTGGCGGCTCGCAGCGACGGCGCGGGGGCGCTGGTGCTCAGCGAGTTCGCCGGGGCGGCGGCCGAGCTCGAGGACGCGTTCCTGGTCAACCCGCACGACGTGGACGGCCTCAAGGAGACGCTGCTGCAGGCGCTGGACGCCGACCCGGCCGATCTGGCGCGGCGGATGGCGGCGATGCGGGCGCACATCACCGCGCACGACATCCACGCCTGGGCCCGGGCGTACCTGACGGCCCTCGACCAGACCGGCCAGCTGGCCCGCCACCTGCCCCGGCAGCGGCGGACGCTAGCTCGTCACCGATAGCTCTTTGGTCAGCCAGTCGAGGATGGCGTCGATCGGCTCGGCCCACCCGGCGTCGAGCATCATGTCGTGGCCCATGCCCGGGAAGAGCAGCGGCGCTCCCCCGTAGGCGGCCGCCGTGCTGTCGAGCGCCTTGCGGGACACCACCCGATCGTCCGGCGACCCGACGACGAGGACAGGCGGACCACCCACCGCTTTGCCCGGATTTTTCGTGCTGAAGGGGCGTCGGGCAGAAATGCGAGCCAGATAGCGGTCGGCGTCCTCGGCCGGCAGGGCATCGCTGAAATGCTGCCTGCGACTGAGTCGCTGACGGCCGCCGAAGACCGCTGGTGTCGTACCCAACGGATTGGTTTTGAAAGCTGTGCCGATGGCGCCCCACTTGGACAGCACGGGGGCCACCAGCACGGCGACCCGTGCCGGATAGCGAGCCAGCGCCTGCGCCACCACCGCCGCCCCGGAACCGTGCCCGATCAGCACCGCCTGCCGTGGCAGCGACGCGGCCACCTGCCGCACATCGTGCACGTGAGCGCGCAGGTCACCGCCCTCGCGCGGGGTCAGCGCGTGCGCCGGGAAACCCCGGTTGGCCGCGTGCCCCAGCCAGCGCTCGGCGAACGCCCACGCGCCGTGGCCGGGACCGGGCACGAACAGCAGCGGCGGCTGCTCGGTCTCGCCCTCGACAAGCCGGGACACGACCTCGCGCTCGACCGGCGGCACCGGCGAGGTCCAGTCCGCCCAGCGGAGAATCTCGTCGCTCACTTGGCCGGCTCCATCTCGCGCAGCAAACCGCCGACGGCTTTCAGATAGTCGAGGTGGTCGACCTCGAACCAGTGCCGGCGGCTCGGCACGACCTGGCGCTTCGACCAGCTGCGGATCGGGCGGGCCGACTCCTTCTGCTGGACCGCCGCCGCGCGTACCGGATCGTCTATGCGCAGGCGCAGCCAGCGCGCCACCGCGACGCTCTGCCAGTGGGCCAGCGGCAGCAGCCCGGCGTCCGGCTGCAGCAGGCCGACCACGGCGAGCGTCGGGTGCTTGCGGGCGAACGCGTGCAGGTGCAGGTCGGGGCGGCCGTCCGGATCGCTGTCGAGTAGCTCGGGGGCGAGGAACTCGAAGCGCGGGACGTAGCCGGTCGCCGTGATCACCAGCTCGGGATCGATGCGGCGGCCGTCGGCCAGCTCGACCTTGCCGTCGGCGAAGCGGACCACGTCCGGGACCGGCTTGATCCGGCCGTGCCCCAGGAAATACGGCAACTGCGAATTCACAACCGGATGGCTCTCGTACGGCCGGTGGTCGGGCTCCGGAAGGCCGAAGCGGGTCAGGTCGCCGGTCGTCAGGGCCAGCGTGCGGCGGTAGAACCACTGACGCAGGCGCAGCGGCAGCCTGAGTCGCAGCAACCGGTCGTTGACCTGGTCGGCGGGGCGGCCGAGGACGTACTTGGGGGCATACCAGTAGCCGCGCCGGGTCGAGTGCCAGACCGTGCCGGCCTGCTGGGCGGCCTCGACGGCGATGTCGCAGCCGGTGTTGCCGCCGCCGATCACCAGCACCTTGCGGCCGCGCAGTTGCGCCGGGTCCTTGTACTTGTCCGAGTGGATCACCTGGCCCCGCAGAGCCCCTGGAGAATTGGCACCCGGGATCTCGGGCTTGGCGGGCGACCAGTTGTGCCCGTTCGCGACGATCACCGCTGCGTAGCGCTGCACGCGGGACGAGCCGCCGCCGGTCGACTGGGTAGTGACGTCCCAGCGGCCGTCGCCGACCGGCACGGCCGAGACCACCTCGGTGCCGAACCAGATGTGCTCGCCGAGCCCGAAGTGCTTGGCGTACCGCTCCAGATAGGACAGCACCTGGCTGTGGTGCGGGTAGTCGGGCCAGCTGTCCGGCATCGGGAAGTCCGGGAACTCGGTCAGCGGGCGGGACGAGATCAGGTGGGTGCTCGCGTACACCGGGCTGCGGTCGTGCCGCCAGTTCCACGCGCCGCCGACCGACGTCTCCCGCTCGTAGCAGTCGACGGCGAAGCCGTGCTCGCGCAGGTTCTTGATCGCGGCGAGACCGCTGGCGCCGGCGCCGATGACGCACACCGCGTCCCGACGGTCGGCGATGTCCGGAGTGTCGTGCACGCGGGGATACTGCCAGAACGCGGCGCTATGCGGAAGCCATCCGACCGCCCCACCCGCCACCCATGACCGGACTGAAGGCTAGATCCTCAGGTCCGCGAGAACCGGAAGATGATCACTAGCCCGGCGTGCCAGGTCTGACCCGACCACCTCGTAGTTCTCGATGGTGATGTCGGGAGTGACGAACAGGCCGTCGATGAGCCGTGCGGGCAGCGTCGCCGGGAAGGTGAAGTGCCCCGCCCCCGACGAGATCAGGCCGTCCTCGACGGTCCGCCAGGCTCCGCCGCCCGGGCCCTCGTTGAGGTCGGCGGCGGCGATCACCGGGCCCTCGATGCGGTCGAGGGCCTCCTTCCACAGGGCCGCCTGGGACGGGCGCTCGGCCGGGTCGGTCGCCAGGTGCGAGCCCGAGACGGTGAACCGGCCGCCGCGCACCGAGCCGCGCACGAACGCCGCCCCGCGCAGATGCCGCCCCGGCGTCAGCGGGAACCGCATGCACCACGTCTCGTGCACCTTGACCCGCATGCTCACCAGCACGAGGTTGCCCAGGGCGGGCAGCCCGCCGGCGGCCACCACCATGCCGGCGTCGTCGGCGAGAGCCGCACACTTGTGCCGCCAGCGGAACCGGCGCGGCGCCTCCTGCACGACCAGCACGTCCGGGTCCGCCTCGCGGATCATCGATATCAGGGCCGCCCGGTCGTCCTTCAGGCCGTGGACGTTGTAGCTCATCACCCGCAGCGGCACCCCGGACACCGTTGTCCCTTTCTTTCCCTCAGATTCGCGTGGCCAGGTCGGCGGCGCCGACCACCCCGGCCGTGTTGCCCATCTCGGCGGCCACCACGTCGGCGACCGGGAACCGGCCGCGCTGCTTGAGCTGGTCGCGGAAGGTCGTCTGGGTCGGCGTCATCAGCAGGTCGCCGGCGTCGACCACCCCGCCGCCGACCACCAGGATCTGCGGGTCGAGGGCCTGCGCCAGGTCGGCCATCGCCACGCCGAGCCAGTAGCCGATCTGCGCGAACGCGTCCCGGGCCACGCCGTCGCCGTTGCGCGCCGCCTCGGTGATCTGCCGTCCGGTGATCGCCAGCGGGTCGCCGCCGGCCAGCTCGAGCAGCTGCGCGGCCCGCTCCGGCTCCTGCCGCGCGCCGGCCCGGGCGAAGCGGACCAGGGCGTTGCCGCTGGCGTACTGCTCGAGGCAGCCCAGCCGGCCACAACCACAGGGATGGCCGTCCGGCACCGACTGGATGTGGCCCAGCTCGCCGGCGATGCCGTTCGCCCCGCGCCACAGCTTGCCGCCGAGCACGATGCCACCGCCGATACCGGTCCCCACGGTGATCATCACCATCGAGTCGTCGGCGTGCCTCGCGACCCCGAACCGGAACTCGGCCCAGGCCGCGACGTTCGCGTCGTTCTCCAGCACAGTTGGCAGGCCGACCGCCTTGCTCACGTAGTCGCGCAGCGGCTCGTCACGCCAGGCCAGGTTGGGCGCGAACAGCACGGTGGCCCCTGGCGCGTCGATCCACGCGGCCGCGCCGATCCCGATCGCGACGGCTTGCGGAAACTCGCCGGCCAGCTCGGCGGCCACCTCGACGATCGTGTCCCGGGTGCCGGCCGGGTCCTCGGCCGGGGTGTCACGACGGTTGGAGGCCAGCACGGTGCCGTGCTCGTCGACCACTCCCCCGGCCACCTTCGTGCCGCCGACGTCGACTCCGATGGTCAGCGTCACGCTGTCTCCTCTGCTTACCACTCACACCGCGTCGTCGCCGGGGGCCGCGTCGCCCGCCTCGTCGCCGCGCTCCGCAGGCGCCTCGGCGCCCGCAACATCATGATCAACCGCCGCGGCTCGCGCCACGTCGCCAACACCCGCTTCGGCAGTGGCCGCGGCCCATACATCAAACCTTCGAGGGGTACGGCCGGAGCGCCCGCCCCCGAGCTCCGTGTCCCCCATCTCCCCACGTGAGCCCCCGCCCCCGGATGGCCCGCCGCTCGACTTCTCCCCGCGGGCGCCCACACCGCTCGCCTGCCCACCGCCGGCGCGCTCACCGCTCGCCTGCCCACCGCCGGCGCGCTCACCGCTCGCCTGCCCACCGCCGGCGCGCTCACCGCTCGCCTGCCCACCGCGGGCGCGCTCACCGCCGAGCTCCTTGACGCCGGAGCCACGGGCTGCCTTCGCGGCCTCCTTCGCGGCCTCCGCCAGCGCGGCGGCCTCGGCCACCCGCTTTGCCGCCTCCGCCGCCGCGGCGCGCGCCTCCTCGGCCGCCTTGCGCCGGGCTTCCCGCGCGGCGGCCCGCTCCTGCTCGGCGCTGGCCGCGCTCGCCGCCGAAGCGGCCGCCCACGGGTCGAGCCCCGCCGCAGCCGCCTCCGCCGCCTCCGCCGGATTTTTCGGATTTGTCGGATCTGCAGATGCGGCCCGGGCACGCTCGGCCGAGCCTGCGACCCGGGTCGCGGCCGACCACGTCTCATCGGGATTCGGCGGCGGTGGTGGCGGGGCCGGCGGGGCCGGTCGTTTCGCGACGTCGCCGACCACGGCTGAGAAGCCGCGCATCAGGCTGGCCACGCCGGAGGCGATGTCCCCGGCACCGGTCGCGAGCCGCACGGCCGTTGCGGGGCTCGGGTCGCGCACCGCGGCGATCGCCCGGCAGATCGGGCAGACACAGCACTCGGCGCTCCCGGTGGCCCACCCCGGCTGGTGCTCAGTCTTGTGCTCGCCGCCCTGGCCGGCGCTCGCAACGCGGTCGACGACCCCGGTGAGCGTTTTGGCCAGCCCCGACAGCCCGGCGCCGAGCGAGTCGCGCGCGCCGGAGGAATCGCTTGCCGCGGCCGCGCCGGCGGCCATCGCGATCATCGCGGCGACCAGCCTCTCGGCCTCTTCCCGCGCCGAACCTCGCGTCGCGTCAGGTCGCGCCGATTCGGGCTTCGCCGCGTCGGACCGCGCCGAATCAGGCATGGCACACCACCCGCTCAGCTCGCCGGAAGGCTCTCGACCCGGCGCTTGAGCTGCTTGAGCGCCGTGTCCATGATGATTTTCTCCGCTTTGCGGCGGAACATGCCGAGCATGCCGATGGAGAGCTCGACCTCCAGCGAATACGTCACCGTGGTGGTGCCGTCGCCGTTGTCGGCCAGGTCGTAGGAGCCCTCCTGCGACTTCTGCGTCTTGGACGGCTCGACCAGGTGCCACTCGATGCGGGTCAGGTCGTCGGCGTACGCGTACTCGAGCGTGTAGTCGTCGGCCATCACCCCGGCGTCGATCACGAACCGCACGCGGGCCGCATAGCCGTCCTCGTACTCCTCGAGGACCTCGATCTGCTTGAGCGCGTCGACCCACTCGGGGTAGCGCGGGAAGTCGCAGATCACCGCGGCCACGCGGTCGACGGGCGCATGAACCTGGATCGACTGCGTCGAGGTATCCGCCATGCACGGAGGCTACCCCGTCCCTGTGACAATCCCGACGACCGGGCCGAGCCGTATCTTGCAGCGGCGACTACCATCCGTCAGGTGCCGGTGCTTGCCAGTGTCTCCTCGCGCGTCCAGCCGCTCGCGGTGGCCGCGCGCGTCATCATGCTGGTGCTGGTCGCGGCCCTCACCCTGATCGCCACGCAGGACCTGGCGCAGCTGCGCTGGATCGCCCTGCTCGTGGTCGCCGCCCTGCCCGCGTTCCTCGCCCCCGAGCACCCGATCCTCGCGCCGCTCGGCCGGTTCGCCGAGGTCGCGATCGTGGGGCTCGCGGCCGGCTCGATCGCCGCCGCGGCCGACGTCTCCAACACTGTGGACGCCGGCTTCGGCGCCGAGGCCGTGCTGCCTTATCTGGCGGTCCCGCTGCTCTCCGCGGCGCTGCGCCGGCGGCCCACCGAGGGCGCCGCGCTGCTCGGCGTCGCGGCCGTCTCGATGGTGGCCGGCGGCGTCTGGCTGGGCGAGGTCAGTCCGATCTCCCAGCCGGGCTTCCTGGCGGCCTGCGGCCAGTGGCTGGTTCTGGGCGCGATCGTCACGTTCGCGGCCGACACGATGCGCCAGCTCATGCAGCCCCCGGAGCCGACCCCCCAGCCGTACGCGGAGGCCACCCGCCTGCTCACCCAGCTGCGCAGCGTGGCCCGCTCCCTGCCGGGCGCCACCTTGGATCCGGGCGGCATCTCCGAGCACCTGCTCGAGGAGCTCCGCCTCGTCGCCCCCGGCGACCGGTCCGCGGTGCTGTCGACCAGCGGCGGCGGCCGGCTGGTGGTGCTCGCCCAGACCGGCGCCGACCGGGTCGACTGGGAGACGACGCTCGACTCCGACTCGGCGATCGCCGACGCCTGGGCCACCCAGCAGCCGCAGGTGGCCGGCCGCTCGCAGGGCCGGTCCAGCCGCCGCGGCGAGGTCTCCTCGCTCGTCGTCCCGCTCGTGGCGGGAGTGCGCACGATCGGCCTCGTCATCCTCGAAGCGGACGTCGCGAACGCGTACCCTTCATCTGTGGTCTTCGATGTGACTGGGGTGACCGAGCCGGCCGCCATCCGGCTCGAGGCCGCCCTGCTCTTCGACGACGTCCGCTCACTCGCCACCAATGAGGAGCGTCAGCGCCTGGCCCGCGAGATCCACGACGGCGTCGCGCAGGAGCTGGTGATGGTCGGGTACGGCATCGACAACGCCCAGGCGACCCTGCCCGAGGGCGCCGAGGAGACCGCCGAGGAGCTGCGCACCCTGCGCAACGAGGTCACCCGGGTCATCACCGAGCTGCGGCTCAGCCTGTTCGAGCTGCGCTCCGAGGTGGACCGCAACGGCGGTCTCGCCGCCGCGATCGCCGAGTACGCCCGCACCCTGGGCACATCGGCGGGCCTGCGCGTCCATTTCACCTTCGACGAGTCCACCGCCCGGCTGCCCGCCGCGACCGAGGCCGAGCTGCTGCGCATCGCCCAGGAGGCGATCACCAACGCGCGCAAACACGCCGGTGCCTCTAATCTGTGGGTTACCTGCACCGTGGACCCGCCGTACGCGGAGATCGAGGTCTCCGACGACGGCAAGGGCTTCGCCGACGACCGCCCGGACGGTCGTTACGGCCTCACCATCATGGCCGAGCGTGCGGAACGGATCCGGGGCCGATTGAAAATCACGCCGCGACACCCCAGCGGGACAACCGTAGCCGTAGTGCTCGGATCGCCGGGTAAGCGCGATAGCGTGCGGGATAGCGTTTCCGCTCCAGCTCCAGAAGGGGAGTAACTCAGGCATGTCGACCAGTCCTGCGCCCACCACGCGCACCAAGGTCCTTCTCGTCGACGATCACGACCTGATTCGTAAGGGGCTGCGACACGCATTCGAGCGCGACCGCCAGTTCGAGGTGGTCGGCGAGGCCGCCACGGCGGCCGAGGCGGTGCGCCAGGCCGGCGCCCTCCAGCCCGACGTTGTGATCATGGACCTCCGCCTGCCCGACGGCAGCGGCCTGGAGGCCACCAAGGCACTCCGTAAGAACAACGCCAACATGGGCATCGTGGTCCTCACCATGTACGCGGGCGACGACCAGCTGTTCGGCGCGCTGGAGGCGGGGGCGAGCGCCTTCGTCCCCAAGACCGCCCCGGCCGACGAGGTTGTCGCGGCCGCCCGGCACGCCGCCTCGGCGCCGAGCGCGTTCACCGCGGCCGACCTCGCCGAGGCGATGAAGCGGCGGCTTGCGCCCTCGGGCCCGCAGCTCTCCCCCCGCGAGGGTCAGGTGCTGCGCTTGCTTGCCGACGGTATGAGCGTCGCGGGCATCGCCAAGCAGCTGTTCGTCTCGGAGTCGACGGCCAAGACCCACATCTCGAAGCTGTACGAGAAGCTGGGCGCGGCCAACCGGGCGCAGGCGCTGATGACGGCGCTGCGGCTGGGTCTGCTCGAGGCGCCCGACGCCCCGAAGTTCTAAGCCTTCTGGGCGGTGGAGAGCCGCCGCAGCGCCAGATAGGCCTCGCAGCCCAGGCAGAGGCCGAAGGCCGCGTTCAGGAATGCCGCGAGCAGTCCGAACGCGGCGAACACCACGCCCAGCGCGGTCAGCCCGGTGAGGTACCCGATCGTGGCCACGGCCAGGAACGTGAAGCCGACGGTCTGGGCGAAGCGCACGGGTGCGGCGGGTTCGCGCTCCGCGGGCGGGCCCAGGCGCGGCAGGATCAGTGTGCGGTACACGTACGCGTAAGGCCCTTGCTTGGGATTCATGGCGGTTATCGCGAAGACGATGGTCTGCGCGAGCGCCAGCCAGCCCCAGCCGGTGGCCAGCACCGCGACGAGCACGACGCTGGTCAGGGCGGCGGCGAAGCGCTGGCCACGGGGGTCGAGTTCCATGTCTGACATTAAAGACGAGCTCGGGCCCAATCTCTACTGGTCCGATTAGTGTTCTAGGGAACGCATGACCTTGCGCAGCAGGGTGTTGAGCCGCACCAGCTCCTCGAGCGAGAGCGCGCCCATCAACTGCCGGTCGCGCGCCATGCCCTCGAAGATGTGCTTGTCCCATTGCTCGCGCCCCTTGGCCGTCGGCCGCACCAGCACCCGGCGCCGGTCGGTGGGGTCGACGTCGCGGGTCACCAGCCCGGCGGCGACGAGACGATCGAGCCGGCTGGTCATGGCGGCCCGGGTCACGTGGGTGGCGTCGGCGAGCTGCGCCGGGGTGGCCTCGGTCGGGTAGGGCTGCACCATCAGCGCGTGGAGGGTCTTGTAGTCCTCGAGCGTGAAGTCCTCGTTGCCGGCGAACGCGGCCGCGTCCTGGCGGCGGGCCCACTTGGTGATGTCGTACATCCGCACCAGGGCGCCCTCGATCTCGGGCGCGAACCGCGGGTCGTCCTTCCAGAACGTCGCCCAGCGCGCCACGTGATCGTCCACCCCGTCCCGGTCCTCCGTCATGTGACCATTGTTCCACGCCCGATATTTAGATTGCGAATAGTTTGACGCCGAACTAACGTCGCGGCCATGCTCTCCGACTTCCGCCTGCTCGCCGCCGGCCAGACGCTGTCCTGGATCGGCAACGGCTTCCAGACCGTCGCCCTGGCCGTCGCGATCGTCCAGGCCGGTGGCGGCGCCGGTGACCTCGGCATCGTCATGGCCTGCTCGTTCACCGCGCTGCTCGCCTGCTCGCTGCTGGGCGGGGTCTGGGCCGACCGGCTCCAGCCGCAGCGCGTCATGGTCGTCTCCGACCTGGTCCGCCTGCTCTGCGCGGCCGCGATCGCGGTGATGTTCGCCGGCGGCGGCTACCACCTGGTCCTGCTGTGCGCGCTCACCGCGATCTCGTCCGGCGCGGGCAGCTTCTTCAACCCCGCGATGACCGCGCTGCGCCCGCTGCTGGTGCCGGCCGAGCGGCGGCAGGCGGCGAACGCGACGCTCAGCATGCTCCAGACCGGCAGCTCGGTGGCGGGTCCCGCGCTCGGCGGCCTCACCGTGGCGGCGTTCGGCGCATCGGCCGGCTTCGGGGTCAACGCGGTCAGCTTCCTCGCCTCGATGGCGGCCTGCCTGCTGCTGCGCACCCGTGCCACCCGCGGCCCGCGCACGTCGATGCTGCGCGAGCTGGGCGCCGGCTGGCGTGAGATCAGCAGCCGGGACTGGCTGCTCGGCGGCCTGTTCGGCGCGACTGTCTACCACATCGCCAACGGCGTGATCCTCGTGCTCGTCCAGGTGATCGCCATCGAGCGCCTGGGCGGCGCCTCCGCCGCCGGCTTCATCGCCGCCGCCGAGGGCCTGGGCGGCATGATCGGCGCGGCGGTCGCCTTGCGCTTCAAACCGCGTCGCTTGCTGCGGGCGGGCTGGCTCACGCTGATGTTGATGCCACTCTGGGCTTTCGCGTACGTGTGGCCGGCCACCCTGACAGCCGTCCTGGCGGGCGCCGTCATCGGCTGGTCCGGGCTGATCTTCTTCGACGTGGCGTGGGAGACCGCGATCCAGGACCGTATCCCCCAGAACGCCCTGGGCCGGGTCGCGTCGTGGGACACGCTGACCTCGTTCATGGCCATGCCGATCGGCAACGCCCTGGCGGGCCCGCTGTCGGCCCGCTTCGGCCTGAACCCGGTCCTCACCGTCTGCGCCGCCATCCTGCTGGCGTCCGCGGCCTCCCAGCTGCTGATTCCCGGCGCTCGCACCCTGACCAGGGCGACGGCGGCTCCCGCCCCGGTTGTTCAGTCGGTGGCGGGCAGCAAATCCCCGACCGCGGCGATCAGCTGAGGCTTGCTCGGGACGCCGGTGGCGCGCTTCACCACGCGCCCCTCGGCGTCGAGGATCAGCAGGGTCGGGGTGCGCCAGATGCCCAGCTCGCGCACCTCGTCCAGGTGGCTCTCGGCGTCGACCTCGACGTGCTGGACGCCGGGGAGCAGCTCGGCAACCTCGGTGCTGACCCGCCGCACCGCCCGGCAGGGCGCGCAGAACGCCGACGAGAACTGCAGCAGCGTGGCCGGCGCCGGTCCGACCCCGAGCCGTTCGAGCAGTCCGGGCGCGAGTCGCTCGCCGGCGGCACTCGGATCCGGCGCCGAGACCACGCCCGGCTCCTCTTCCCGATCCGGCACGACGACCTGCGCGTGGGTCCCCTGCATCGCGGCAGCCGCTGCCGTCGAGGCAGCCTTGGCCGCCGTAGTGGCCACGGCGGTCGGCGACGAGTGATCCGGGAGCTCGACGACCTCGAGCCCGGCCGCCCCCAGGATGTCGCGACGTCGCTTCTTCTCGGCCACCTCGTCACGAATGATGCCGTCCGTGCGGCGCCGCCACAGACCGAACGTCGTGGCCACGACCAGCACGGCAACGATAACTGCCACACCCAGCGGGTCCATGAGCCGACTCTGCCACGCGAAAGTTGCCACAAGCCCCGATGCGACGGGACTCACGCCGATTGATATGCGCTGGCTTGGAGGGTGAACAACTGGGAATAGATCCCGCCCGCGGCCATCAGCGAATCATGATCGCCCTGCTCGGCGATCGCGCCGTGATCGAGGACGTAGATCCGGTCCGCGTCCCGCACCGACGCCATCCGGTGGGTGATCAGCACGACGGTCCTGCCGGCCGCCAGCGTCCGCAATCGCTCGTACACGTCATGCTCCGCTCGTGCATCGAGGTTTGCCGTCGGCTCGTCGCAGATGAGCAGCGGCGCGTCGCGATAGAAGGCCCGGCTCACCGCGAGCCGTTGCCACTGGCCGCCCGACAGATCGGCGCCTTCCTTGAAGTGTCGCGAGAGCATCGTGTCGTACTGCTTGGCCAGCTCCATGACGAACTCGTGGGCGTCCGCGGCGCGCGCCGCCTCGTGCACGTTCTCGATCTCGACGACGCGGTCGTGCCGGCCGATGGTGATGTTGAGACGGGCCGAAAGCGGCCAGCGGGTGGGCTCCTGCATGACAACCGCGACGCGCTCGCGCAGGCTTTCGGGGTCGAGGCCGGCCACGTCGGTGTCGTCCCAGGTGACGGTGCCCTCCTGCGGCCGGTACAGACCCGCGATCACGGCGGCCAGCGTCGATTTCCCGGAGCCGTTCTCGCCGACCAGGGCGATCACTTCCCCTTGGCGCACCGTCATGCTGACGTCACGTACGGCGGCCTGGTCGGCATCCGGGTAGCGGAACGTGACGCGGTCGAGCTTGATCTCCCGGAAGCCCCGCGGCGCCATCCCCTCGGGCGTCGGCTCGGCGCGAAGCCGCGACAACTCGCAGAAGCCCCGGAAGTCGTCGAAGTAGAGGCCCTGCTCGAAGACCCGATTCGCGGTGAAGGCCAGCTCGCGCAGTTTCCCGATACCGATATTGATCGCGTACGCCGCCGCGCCGCCCGCTGCGAGGTCCATCCGGCCCGTCCAGAGCAGCCAGAACAGCGTCGCGTACGTGAGACCGGTGGCGATCGCGCTGAGCACGGTGCCGGCCAGGGAGGTGCGCACCCGCTTCGTGTTGACCCGGACCTCCTCGTCCGTCGATACCTGGATGAGCCGGCGCACCTCGTCGAGCATGAACTCGCGCAAGGTGAAGGCCCGCAGCTCCGGGGCCGGCTCGCGGGCCGCCAGCAGCTCGAACAGCATCCGCTGCCGCCGCCACACGGTGATCAGCCGCAGGACGCGCTGCCGGTCGAGCCGAGCCGACCGCAGAGCCGACCACGCGACCGGCATCACCGCGAGCACGAGCAGCGGCAGCAGAATCGGATGCAGCACCGCGAGCACACCCGCCGCCGCGGCGAGCCCGACGACGTTGGTGGCCAGTTCGATGGCCCGATCGACGAGCATCTCGGCGGCGGAGATGCCTCGATCGCGAGCCCGTTCCAGGGCGTCACGCCACGAGGGGTCGTCGAAGGTCGTCAGGTCGACCCGGGTGGTGAGCGTGAGCAGCCGCATCTGTGCGGACTGGTAGACCTTCGGCGACAGCCGCCCGTTGGCCGCCGCGGCCGCCGCGGTGAGCGCTCCCCGCAGGGCCGCCGCACCGACAAGCAGAAGCAGCGAGGGTACGGCTGCGCGCACGCGCTCCGGGGTCGGCCCGTCCCGCAGCAACCCGTCGAAGACGCCGACCACGCTGATCAGTCCGACCGCGCTGGCCGCGCCGGCGGCCACCTGGAAGAACACGACCGCGGCGGCGGTGCGGGGGTCGGCACGCCAGGCGAGCAGCCAGGCCTCACGGAGCAGCGACGGCAGTCGCCGGAGCGCGCGCAGGAACGGGGTCCCGGCCACCTCCTGGTAGGCCACGAGCCAGTGCGAGACATCCAGCTCGCCGTCCTCGAGCTCCTGCTGTACTTCCCGGTCGGCGGTTTCGGGGGCGGCGGTTTCGGGGGCGGCGGTTTCGGGGGCGGCGGTTTCGGGGGTGGCGTCCGGCATCGAAGGCTCCGTCTCGGGGGTCCCTCAGCGCGAGCTCCGCGCCGGCATACAGGCACGCGCGGCGCGTGGACGGCCCGCCGGACGGAGCGGCGCCGGAAGCTCTTTGCTTTTCCTACGCCGCCTCGTCACCGCCGTCTATCAAGTTCCGTCTCCCGCCAGTTCACTCATGCCGGGAATCATCGAGGAGGCGCGCCATCCGGGCGGCCTGGGTCTCCCAGCGCCACTCCTGCTCGACCCACGCCCGGCCGGCGTCGCCCATCGCCTTGGCCTTCGCCGGGTCGGCGAGCAGCTCGACCAGGCGGGACGTCAGCGCCGCCAGGTCGCGGCCGCCCACCACGTAGCCGGTCTCCCCCTCGCGGACGGCGTCGGGCGCGCCGCCGGAGTCGCCACCGACGACCGGCAAACCGGTGGCCGAGGCCTCGAGGTAGACGATGCCCAGCCCTTCGACGTCGAAGCCGGCGGCCCGGGTGCGGCACGGCATCGCATACACATCGCCGGCCGCGTAGTGCGCCGGCAACTCGGCCCACGGGACCGAGCCGGTGAAGAACACATCGGACTCGACGCCCTGCTCGCGGGCGAGGCGTTCGAGCTTCGCGCGATAGGGCCCGCCGCTCACCAGCAGCAGCGCGGCGCCGGGCACCCGGCGGCGGACCGCGGGCAGGGCGCGGATCAGCATGTCCTGCCCCTTGCGCGGCACCAGCCGGGACACGCAGACGATCACCGGCCGGTCGGTGAGGCCGTAGCGGGCGCGCACCTCCGAGCCGTCGACCCCGGGGTGGAAGGCGTCGACGTCGACGCCGGGCGCCAGCCTTTCCAGATCGGTCAGGCCGTGCAGCGCCCGGTCGAGCCGGCTGCGCTGATACTCGCCCAGGTAGGTCACCACGTCGTTGCCCCGGGCGATGCGCCGCAGCAGCTGCCGGGCGCCGGGCAGCGCGGCCCAGCCGATCTCGTGGCCGTGGGTGATCGCGACCGCCCGGGTCACGCCCGCGTTCCGCCGGAGGCCGTCGGCGAGCAGCCCGAGTGGCGCCGCCGCCCCGAACAACACCCGGTCACAGCCGTGCTCCCGGGCCAGCGAGGCGGCCCGCTTGGCCACCGCCGGCGTGGGCAGCAGCACCCCGGTCTGCTCGCGCACCACCTCGAACGGCTGCTCGGCATCGAACTTCGCGGCACCCTTCCAGGTCGACGCGTAGACCACCACCGAGCCGGCCGGCTGCCGAACCGCCATGTTGTGCACGAACTGCTGGATCCCGCCCGGCCGCGGCGGAAAGTCGTTGGTGACGAGCAGCGTGCGCCCGGAGCGCTCGGGCCGCGAGACAGGCTCGGGCCGCGTGCCGGGCTCGGGCCGCGTAGCAGGCTCGGGCGTTGGGGCGCGCTCGCCGGGCGTGGCGCCTGAGGCGTCGGCGCCCATCAGCGCTCACCCCGGGCGTAGGCGCGGGCGGCGGCCATGCGTTCGACCGTGGACGGGTGCGAGGCGGAGATCACGTACTCCCAGGTCGGCGGGTCGGGGTCGGAGAGGTTGACCGTGCCGAGGCGGCGCTGCATCGCCTCGAACGTGGCCGGATCGCCGGTCAGGGTCAGCGCGTGCGCGTCGGCGCGGGCCTCGATGCGCCGAGAGACATACGACTGAACCGGACCGGCGATCAGCCCGACGACGGTGACCACGGCCAGCATCAGGCCGATGCCGCGCGGCGAGCCGATCGAGTCGATGCCGGCCAGGCGCAGCAGCCCGCCCCACGAGCCGAGCAGGAACAGCGCGATCACCGCGATCGCGGCCCCGAACGCGCCGAGCACCGTGCCGATCAGCACGTCGTTGTCCTTGGCATGGCCGAGCTCGTGCGCCACCACCGAGACCACCTCGTCGGGCGTCGCCTCGGTGAGCATGGTGTCGTAGACGACGATGCGCCGGGTCGGGCCGAGACCCGAAACGTACGCGTTCACCGCGCGGGTGCGCCGGGACGCGTCGGCGACCAGCACGTCGCGCACGGGCACGCCGTCGCGGTCGGCCAGCTCGATCAGCTGGGTGCGCAGCGGGCCGTCGGCCATCGGGGTGAACTTGTTGAACACCGGCTCGACCACCACCGGCAGCACGAACGAGAGCAGCACCACCAGGGCGGCCGCGCCGGCCGCCCCGAACGCCCACCACCAGCGCGGCGCGAAGTGGGTGATCGTGTAGAAGCCGAGCAGCGCCACCGCGCCGATGACCGCGCCGACGGCGAACGACTTCAGCAGGTCGACCGTCCAGGCGCCCCAGGACTGGGTGGAGATGCCGTACTTCACCACGATGACGTGCCGCCACGCCGCGAACGGCAGCGTCACGACCTCGCCGGCCAGCACCACGACCAGGCCGCCGAGCACGGCCTGCGCCACCCAGTTGCCCCCGAACGGGCGGCCGGCCTGGGTGACCAGCCACGCGCCGAGCGGCGTGAGCCCGAGCACCAGGGCGACGAGCAGGCCGATCGCCATCGCGCCGTAGGAGCCGGGCCGGAGCTCGGAATGGAACTGCCGGGCCCGCTCGACCTTGTCGGCCGGCAGCGAGCCCAGCGCCGCGAGCTGGTCGGGCCGGGGCGCGGGCGGCCGATGCCACGGAATGGACACGGCGGCGAAGACGGCGAGCACCACGACCAACACAACGAGGGTGCCGACGGCCCAGGCCCGCGACGTCATCATCCGCCACATCCTAGAGAGATCACGCTACGTGGCGGTTGGGGAACATCGGCACCACGACGGGCGGCTCGGGGGTCTCCAGGATCTCGACGTCGAAGCCCGCCAGCTCGAACGTCTCGATCGCCCGGAGCTCGCCGGGGGTCAGGTCGGCAATGCCATCGGGCGTGTCCAGCAGCGCGCTGACCAGGCAACCTCGGCACGCGTCGGACGGGCCGGCGCAGCGACCGCAGTCGACGATCATCACTCCTCCTCACCCGGGTGGCCCTCCGACCACCATCGGTGACCGTCACGCTAGGCGAGGGGTACGACAAAAATCTGCGGGCGCCCCAGAAGCGGGGACTCCCGCGATCGCCGAGCGAAGCGGAGCCAGCTGGCTCAGCTCAAGAACGGGCGAGCCGCCTGAGCAGCGAATCGGCGCCCATGGGGTAGGCGCCGTGCCGCCGTACGCCGTCGGCCACCTCCCGGTCCGAGGAGATCACCACGATGGGCCGGCCGGCGGGCTCGGCCCGCACCAGCTGACGGATCAGCTCGTCGGCGGTGTCACCCTTCCGGGAGAACAGCACGCGGACGCCCCTTGGCGCCGGCGGCAGCCCGTGCACCCGCTCGGCGCCGTCGAAGACCACGGTGATCTCGTCGCCGGTCTGTGCCGCTATCCCGCCCAGCCCGGTGATCAGCCGCTTGCGCTGCTGCTCGAGCGACATCTCGGCGAAGCCGCGCTTGGTCACGTTGTACCCGTCCACGACCAGGTGGGCCCGGGGCAGGGCGAGCAGCTGGTCGAGCCGGCCGGGATCGTCGGTGTCCTGGGCGCGGGCGCGCGACCGCTCGGGCGACCCGGGCCGGTCGGCCACGGCGTCGGCCACGAAGTCGGCCGGCATCTTGTCGGAGGGTCCCAGCGCGAGCTCGCGCCGCAGCCCCGAGGCCGCCTGCCCGATGGTCTCGATCAGCAGCCAGAGCCGGGCGTCGTCGGCGGCCCGGGCATCCTTGGCGCTCTGCTTGCCGGTGGCGGCCTGTGCCTCCGCCTCGGCGAGGCGCGTCTTCAGCCGCCGTACCTCGGCATCATGATCAGCCGCAATGCGCGACGCGCGTCCCTTTTCCGTCGCCAGCAGGTCGCTCGCGCGTTTTTGCGCGGCCTGCGCCTCGCGCAGCGCCCTGGACGTCGTGCGGGACTCCTCGCGCAGCTGGCCGAGCTCCTCGCGGACCCGGGCCAGCTCGTCGCGCAGCTTGTCGGCCTCCACCTTGGCGACCGTGCGGTCGTGCTCGGCGCGCACGGCCCGCTGCTCGGCCTCGCGGATCTGCGAAGCGACCGCGGCGCTGTCGGCCTCAGCCCGGACCGCGTCGCCGGCCCCCTCGATCAGGTCGCGCCAGCCGTCGGGACGGGCCAGGTAGGCCAGCGCCGCGACCTCGACCGGGTCGGCGGCCGCGGGGGCCATGCCCGAGGACACCGCGGCGCCCAGGTCACCCGCGTCGGTGACGACCCGCCCGCTGATCCGCTGGCGGAAAAGCGGGTCGGAAGTCAGCTGCGCGGCGATCTCGCGACCACCGAGGCGGGCCCGGCGGTTCGGGGCGAAACGGGCGACCCGCCGCAACGCGACCGGGATCTCATCGCCCGGCAAACCGGGCAAAGCGGCGGCGGCGAGGGCCGTGATCCGCTGGCGTACCGGCTCGGGAAGCACGGGTTCCGGGACAAACTCCGCATCCTGGACTGACGCCTCCTCCATAGAGGGGTCGCCGGGAAACGAAGGCTCGGACATCTACCCATTCTCACACCGTGGGCAGCAGAAAAGCTTGTCGAAGCAAGTGATCTTTTATCCACGCCGTCAGTTCTTGTCGTACCCCCGCTCTAATCTCCCCGCCGTGGCACAACCCGCATACGTCCAGGGCACTCTGGACACGCTCCTCAGCGACCCGGCGGCGCTCTCCCTGGCCGAGACCACGTTCGTGGTGCTCGACCTCGAGACGACCGGCGGCGCGGCCGACGGCGCCGGCGTCACCGAGATCGGCGCCGTCAAGGTCCGCGGCGGCGAGGAGCTGGGCGTCTTCGCGACCCTGGTCAACCCGGGCGAGCGCATCCCGGCGTTCATCACCGTCCTGACCGGCATCACCGACGCCATGCTGGCCCCGGCCCCGGCGATCGAGACCGTGCTGCCGAGCCTGCTCGAGTTCCTGCGCGGCTCGGTCCTGGTCGCCCACAACGCGCCGTACGACGTCGGCTTCCTCAAGGCGGCCTGCGCGCGCCACGGCTATCCGTGGCCCAACCCCCGGGTCCTCGACACCGCCGCGGTGGCCCGCCGGGCGCTGACCCGCGACGAGGTGCCCAACCGCAAGCTCGCCACGCTCGCCCACTTCTTCCATGCCACGGTCCAGCCCACCCACCGCGCGCTCGACGACGCCCGGGCCACCGTCGACGTGCTGCACGGCCTGATCGAGCGGCTGGGCAGCTTCAAGGTGCACACGCTGGGCGACGCCATCGAGTTCGCCAAGGCGGTCACCCCCACCCAGCGCCGCCAGCGCCATCTCGCCGAGGGCCTGCCGCATGTGCCGGGGGTCTACGTCTTCCGGGCCGCCGACGACCGCGCGCTCTACGTCGGCACGTCCAAGGACATCGGCACCCGGGTCCGCAGTTACTTCACGGCCAGCGAGAAGAGGGCGCGCATCTCCGAGATGCTCGCGGCCGCCACCCGGGTCGAGGCGGTGGAGTGCGCCCATTCGCTCGAGGCCGAGGTCCGCGAGCTGCGGCTGATCGCGGCGCACAGTCCGCCCTACAACCGCCGGTCCAAGTACCCCGAGCGGGTGGTCTGGCTCAAGCTCACGACGGAGGCCTATCCGCGCCTGTCCGTGGTCCGCAAGCTGGCCGACGACGACGCGGCCTACCTGGGCCCGTTCTCCTCGCGCCGCACCGCCGAGCTGGCCGCCGCCGGGGTCTACGACGCCCTCCCGCTGCGCCAGTGCGGCCACACCCTCTCGATCCGCACCCCCATGCCCGCCTGCGCCCTGGCCGAGCTGGGCAAATGCCCGGCGCCGTGCGAACACAAGATCACCCCGGAGGCGTACGCGTCGACCGCCGCCCTCCCGTTCCGCACGGCCATCCACGGCGACCCCGGGATCGTGGTCGCCGCCCTCATGGGCCGCATCGAGGCCCTCTCCGAGCACCAGCGCTACGAGGAGGCCGCGGTCCTGCGCTCCCGGATGATCGCGCTGCTCCGGGCCACGGTCCGCATGCAGCGGCTCGCCGCCCTCACCCGGCTCAGCGAGGTGGTGGCCGCCCGCCGCGACGGCATCGGCGGGTGGGAGATCATCGTGGTCCGGCACGGCCGGCTCGCCGCCGCGGCCACCTCCCCGCCCCGCGAGCACCCCCGGCCGACCCTCGACGCGGTCCGGATGACCGCCGAGACGGTCCTACCCGGACCGGGTCCGGTGCCGGCCGCGAGCGCCGAGGAGACCGAGCGGATCCTCGCGTGGCTCGAGCGGGCTGACACCCGGTTGGTGGAAACCTCCGGCGACTGGGTGTCACCGGTTCGTGG
Source organism: Actinoplanes sp. CA-142083 (assembly GCF_050942195.1). NCBI lineage: Bacteria > Bacillati > Actinomycetota > Actinomycetes > Micromonosporales > Micromonosporaceae > Actinoplanes > Actinoplanes sp. CA-142083. Next base: position 1,962,014 of record NZ_CP192076.1, on the reverse strand, counting down.
CGCGGCGCGCTTCAGTGCCCTGCTCAACCGGGCAGAAGCCGCAGCTTCGGGCAAAGACTCGGCCGTTCGCTCATCCGTAACTGACCGTTCGGATGACGCTCGCTCGCTTAGGCTGTAAGGCAAGTGGATTACCCGGAGTTGGTTCGGGTGACTTCACGGCGATTTGCCAGGCGGCTCGCCGCGGGACTGACGGGTTCCGGGCGACCGAGCGGTGAGGGGGTGTCCAGTGGACGTCGACGCCGGCCACGGCGCCGCCCTTGGACGTGCCCTCCCCACGCAAGCGCCCGCCGACAGTTCCATCACCGCGAAGCTCCGCTCCTTCCTGAGCTTTCCCGGCAACGACGACGACCCCGTCGTCAAGCTGACCAAGACCCACCGCGGCATCCACCCCTCGGCCGACGCCGGCGTCCTGCGCCGCAGTTACGCGATCGCGGAAAACATGCACCGCGGTCAGATGCGCAAGTCCGGCGATCCGTACATCACGCATCCCCTCGCGGTCGCCCAGATCTGCGCCGAGTTGGGCATGGACACGACCACCCTGGTCGCCGCCCTGCTGCACGACACGGTGGAAGATACGCAATACACGCTGGAGGCGCTGCACAGCGACTTCGGCCCCGAGGTGACCCACCTCGTCGACGGCGTGACCAAGTTCGACAAGGCGTTCTACGGCAAGGCCGCCGAGGGCGAGACCATCCGCAAGATGATCGTCGCGGCCGGCAAGGACGTCCGGGTCCTGGTGATCAAGCTCGCCGACCGGCTGCACAACATGCGTACGCTCGATGCCCGCTCCCCCGCGAGCCGCGCCCGCATCGCCACCGCGACCCTCGACGTGCTCGTGCCCCTCTGCGACCGGCTCGGCATCCAGGCCCTCAAGCGCGACCTCGACGACGTGGTGCTCTACCACCTCGAGCCCGAGTCGTACGCGCGGATCGACGAGCACGTGCGCAACCGCCCCGGTTGGAACGAGTACCTGGCCGACGTGACCGGCAAGGCCCGCACCGCGCTGCGCCGGCAGCGAGTATCCGCCGAGGTCAGGCCCCGTCCCCGGCACTACTACTCGATCTGGAAGGACACGGTCGCCGGCGATCATCCGGTCCCGTTCGACCTGCCCCGCATCGCGGTGATCGTCGACGGCCCGGCCACCGACTGTTACGCCGCGCTCGGCGCGATCCACGGCCAGTGGCGCCCCGTGGCCGGCCGTTTCAAAGACTTCATCGCCTCCCCGAAGAACAACCTCTACCGCTCGCTGCACACCACGGTGACCGGCCCCGACGGGCGCCTGGTCGAGGTGCTGATCCGCACCGAGTCGATGCACCGGTACAGCGAGTACGGCGTCGCCACCAGCTACCGCTACCCCAAGGTCGCCGAGACCTCCGACCCGTCCGGCGCCGACCAGCTCTCCTGGCTCAAGCGGGTGCTCGACTGGCAGCAGGACGCCACCGACGCCGCCCAGTTCCTCGCCTCGCTGCGCTGCGACCTCGCCGAGGCCCAGATCACGATCTTCGCCCACGGGCAGGCGTTCGAGCTGCCCAGCGGATCGACCCCGGTCGACCTGGCCTACGAACTGGGCCCCGAGACCGGCGACCAGTGCCTCGCCGCCACGATAAACGGCCGCCTCGCCCCGCTGAGCTCCCCGCTGCGCGACGGCGACGTCGTCGAGATCTTCTCCGAGACCGACGGCCCCGTCGAGGCCGAGCCCCGGGCGCGCGGCCCCCGCAAGGAGTGGCTCGGCTTCGTCAAGTCCAGCCAGGCGCAGCTGCAGATCAACCGCTACTTCGACGACAAGAACGAGCCCGGCATGAGCATCGCCGACAAGGTGCGGCTCGGCCGGGCGACGATCGGGCTCACCCTGCGCAAGCACGACCGGGGCCTGGCCAGCGAGGTGCCGCTGCGGCGGCTGGCGGAGGAGTTGGGCTATCCGGACCTCGAGACGATGCTGGTCGCCGTGTGCGAGCGGAACGTCGAGCCCGACGCGGTCGTCGAGCAGCTCATCGCGCTTGTCGACCACCCCGACTGATCCGCGCGCCCGGCACGACTAGCCTTGCGGACGTGAGTCTCCCTCAGCGAGTGCGCGGCATTGCGTACATCACCTTCTATCGCATGCCGATGCCCGTCCGCCGGATCCTCGCCCGCATCGTCGCGCCGAAATACCTGGTCGGCGCCGTCACGATCCTGCACGACTCGGAGGCGGCCGAGGGCGAAGGCCGCCTGCTGCTCCTGCGCCAGCCCCACCGCGGCGGCTGGGGCCTGCCGGCCGGCCTGCTCAAGAAGCGCGAGCAGCCCGTCGTGGGCGCGGCCCGCGAGCTCTTCGAGGAGACCGGCGTCCGGGTCCAACCCGACGACATGACCGCCGGCTCGCCGAACGCGATCGTCCACGTGGTCGGCGTGGTCGACACGGTGTTCTTCGCATCGGTCCCCGCCTCTACGACGCCGCTGGTGGTCGACGGCGCCGAGGTCCTCGAGGCGGCCTGGTTCCCGGTCGACGACCTGCCCCGGCTCAGCGCCAACACAGCGCTCGTGCTGGGCCGGTACGGAATCGGCCCCGACGCTCGATGACGCCGGTCTGCGGGCTGATCCTGGCGGCCGGCGAGGGCCAGCGCCTGCGGCCTCTCACCGAGCTGCTCCCCAAGGCCCTCTGCCCGGTCGGCAACGTTCCGCTGCTCGATCGGGCCCTCACCCGCGTACGAAATCTCGGTCTTGATGTGGCCGTGAACGCCGCCTACCTGGCCGACCGGATCGTCCGCCACGTCGGCGACCGCGCGCACCTCTCGGTCGAGCCCGACGGCCCGCTGGGCACCGCCGGCGGCGTGGCGCGCCTGAAGTCCTGGATCGACGGCCGCGGCGTCCTCATCGGCAACGCCGACGGCTACCTGTCCGACCCGGCCCGCGACCCCGGCAAGGACATCGCCGCCATCCTGGACGGCTGGTCCGGCGACACGGTGCGCATGCTCACCCAGCCGCTTCCCCCAGGTCAGACCGGCGGCTTCGCCAACCACAAATTCGCCGGCTTCTCGCTGCTCCCCTGGCGCTACGTCGAGGACCTTCCCGACAATCACGGCGATCTCGTACGCGCCGCGTGGCGCCCCGCCGAGGCCGCCGGCGAACTGGAGCTGGTCAACTTCGAAGGTGTCTACATTGACACCGGCACCCCCGCCGACTATTTGAGAGCCAATCTGCACGCCGCGAACGGCCGGACCCTGATCGACCCCACCGCCGAGATCGTCGGGCCGGTCTCCGAGGCTGTGATCGGCTCGAATGCCCGTGTCCTGGGCGGCGCGACCCGTGCTGTGGTCTGGCCGGACGCCCTCATCGAGCCCGGCGAGTTCCTCGAGAACGCCATCCGAGCCCCCGGCGGCCTCACCGTCCACATCCCGCGCGGTAGCTGACGGCACGCCGATAGCATGGTCGCGACCCTTCCGCCCGCACCGCCGAGGAGCCCCAGGTGAACACCGCGATCGTGCACATCGACTGCGCCACCGACTCGATCCCCGAGGTGGCCGAGGCCCTGGCAGCCCTCGACGGCGTGAGCGAGGTCTACTCGGTCGCCGGCAACGTGGACCTGATCGCCATCGTCCGCGTGGCCCGCTTCGACGACATAGCCGAGGTCATCGCCGGCAAGATCTCCAAGACCCCCGGCGTCCTCAACACGGAATCCCACATAGCTTTCCGCGCCTACTCGAAGCACGACCTCGAGGACGCTTTCGCCATCGGCCTCCCCGACGCCGACTAACCCCCATCCAGTACGAGCTCGCGCAAGCCCCCACCCCACCGCCCAGCCCCGTCGCCGCTCACCCTCCGCCCGCACCCACCGGCCTGTCCCGACCCCACCCCAACCCGCGCCACCCACCACCCCAACCGCGCGACCCCAACCGCGCCACCCCACCACCGCGCCCCCGCGCCACCCCACCACCGCGCCACCGCGCCACCGCGCCACCGCGCCTGTGATGATTTGCCGCGCGCACCGCGCCCGAACTCATCAAGGTCGCGCCGCCAGCAAGCGCCCGGCAAGCACGCGAGCCCGCCAGGCCGGCAAGCGCGGGCAGGCGCCGAGAACAGGATGGGGAAATGCCGCGCGCACCGCGCCCAAACTCATCAAGGTCGCGCCGCCAGCAAGCGCCCGGCAAGCACGCGAGCCGCCAGGCCGGCAAGCGCGGGCAGGCGCCGCGAACAGGATGAGGAAATGCCGCGCGCACCGCGCCCGAACTCATCAAGGTCGCGCCGCCAGCAAGCGCGCGGACCGCGCGGACTGCGAGGCCGGCGACCGCGCTGACCGCGAGGCCGACGCGGTGCGCGGGATGGGGAAATGCCGCGCGCACCGCGCCGGAACTCATCAAGGTCGCGCTGCCTGCGACGGCGCGGGCGCGGGATGGGGAATTGGCGCGCGCTGTGCGCCGGAACTCATCAAGGTCGCGGGCTGGATCGGGCAAAGCAAAAGGGCCCGCCGAAGCGGGCCCTTTGTTCGTTGCTCTGGCTCAGCGGCCCGAGGTGATCTCCTCGCGCTCGTCCTTGGCGGTCACCGGCGGCATGCCCGGGGAGACCGGAGCCTCGGCCGGCTTCTCGACCGGGAAGAAGAAGCCCTTGATGGCGGGAGCCAGGGCGCCCACGCGGTTCATCTTCTTCGGGACCACCCAACCGCCGTACTCCAGCGGGAGCGGGTGGCCGTGGTCGTCGACCGGGCCCAGTGGCTGGTGCACCTCGATGAACTGGCCGTTCGGGAGGCGGCGGATGATGCCGGTCTCCACGCCGTGTGCCAGGACCTCGCGGTCGTGCTGCTGGAGGCCCAGGCAGATGCGGACCGCCAGGAAGTACGCCAGCGGCGGCAGGATCAGCAAGCCGATCCGGCCGGCCCAGGTCATCGCGTTCAGGCTGATGTGGAACTTGTCGGCGATCACGTCGTTGCCGCCGGACAGCGTCGCCACCAGGAAGAACGTGAAGGCCATCGCGCCGATGCCGGTGCGCTCGGGGTTGTCCCGCGGGCGCTGCAGCAGGTTGTGGATCGACTTGTCCTTGGTACGCCGGGCCTCGATCTGCGGGTAGAACATCGGCACCGTGGTGAGCGCGCCGAGGCCGACCACCGCGGGCCAGAACAGCGGCGGGATGCTGTACCCGTTGCCGATCGGGATGTAGATCTGCCAGTTCGGCATGAGACGGACCAGGCCGTCCATGAACATGACGTACCAGTCGGGCTGCGACGCCGAGGACACCTCGGACGCCCTGTACGGCCCGAACAGCCAGATCGGGTTGATCTGGAACAGGCCCGCCATCAGCGCCACGGTGCCGAAGACGGCCATGAAGAAGCCGCCCTGCTTGAGCGCGTACCGCGGGAACATGCGCTCGCCGACCACGTTGGTGTTGGTCCGCATCGGGCCGGGCCACTGGGTGTGCTTCTGCTTGAACACCAGGGCCAGGTGGATGCTGATCAGCGCGAGCAGGCCGGCCGGGATCAGCAGCACGTGGAGGATGTAGAACCGGCCGATGATCAGCTCGCCCGGGAACTCGCCGCCGAAGATCGAGGCGGAGAGCCAGGTGCCGGCCACCGGGATGGACAGCATGATCGCCGAGGCGATGCGCAGGCCCGTGCCGGAGAGGCCGTCGTCCGGAAGCGAGTAGCCGCTGAAGCCGGCCAGGAAGCCGAGCAGGAACAGCAGAATGCCGATCGCCCAGTTGGCCTCGCGCGGCTTCCGGAATGCGCCGGTGAAGAAGATACGCGCCATGTGCACGACGATCGATGCCACGAACAGCAGCGCCGCCCAGTGGTGCATCTGCCGCAGGAACAGCCCGCCGCGCACCTCGAAGGAGAGGCGCAGCGTCGACTCGTACGCCGCCGACATCTCCACGCCGCGCAGGGCGGGATAGGCGCCCTGGTAGGTGACTTCCTTCATCGAGGGATCGAAGAAGAGGGTCAGGAAGGTGCCGGTGAGCAGCAGGATGATGAACGAGAAGAGCGCGATCTCACCGAGCAGGAACGACCAGTGGTCAGGGAAGACCTTGTTGAGGAGCGCGCGCAGCGGGGTGGCCGCCTGGTAGCGCTCGTCCGCGCCCTTCGCGAGGTTGCCAGGAACCTGCGCGAGGTCGACTTTCCGGCGTTTCATGGCCGCTCCCAGAAATCGGGTCCGACGGTGTCCTTGTAGTCACGTGCCGCGATGAAGAAGCCTTCGTCGTCCACCGTAAGAGGAAGCATGGGCAGTCGACGAGTCGCGGGGCCGAAAATCGGCTGCGCGTTCCGCGTGATGAGGAACTGCGACTGGTGGCACGGGCACAGCAGACGGTTGGTCTGCTGCTCGTACAGGCTCGCCGGGCAGCCCGCGTGCGTGCAGATCTTCGAGTACGCGACGTAGTCGCCCCACATCGAACCCTTGTTGCGGGGGTCGGCGTCCGCGTTCGCCCGGGCGAGCTCGGCGTCGTCCGGCCGGAGGTGGATCAGCAGGGTCGGCGAGTCGGCCCACTCGTTGGTGGCGCCGCCGGGGATGCCGGGGAAGACCGTCATCTGACCGCCGGTGCTGACGTCCTCGGGACGGATCGGCGTGCCGTCGTCGCGGGTCAGCCGCACCTGCTTGCCGTCGTTGAACGCCGAGTTGAAGCCCGTCGAGAACATCATCGGCGGGTCGTCCTTGTGCGGGTTCTCGATCAGCCCACCGATCAGCGGCGCCGCGGCGGCCAGCCCGATCGGCGCCAGGCCGAGAGCGATCGCGCCCTTGAGCAGCGGCCGGCGCTGCACGCCCTGGCCGAGCTCGTCGGCCACGAAGAGCATCGTCTGGCCGGTGATGATCTGTTCCTGCGTCGGCGAGCCACCGTCGTGCCGCTTCTGGATCGACACCTCGTGCGGCAGCAGCTTCTTGGCCCAGGCCAGAATGCCGAAGCCCACCCCGAAGAGCGAGATCCCCAGCGTGATGCCGAGCAGCGGCGTGTAGTAGTCGCTCTTCGCGTCGCCGAGCTCGAACGCCCACGGCCACCAGATGTAGAAGCCCAGGAACGCCAGGCCGGCGATGCCCGCGATGAAGAACAGCAGCGCGATGTTGCGGACGACGCGCTTCTCCGCCTTCGAGTCGGTGCCATGGAACTGCGACTCGTACGTGACGATCTCGATCTCGTCGCGCCGGGCGCCTTCCTTCATGATCTCGAACCGGGTCAGGCGCGGGTCGGTGACGTCGACCGCGTCCTGCTCGTCGTGGTGCACAGTCGTCATGACTTCCCCGCAATCCACAGCGCCGTGAAGACCAGGATCGTGATGCCCACCGCGAAGATCGCGAGACCCTCGGTGACCGGGCCGTAGCGACCGAGGTTGAACAGGCCGCCCGGGTCCTTGTCCTGCTGGAGCTGCACCGTGACGTACGTGATGATCTCGCGCTTCTCTTGCGGCGTGAGTTCATTGTCGCCGAAGACCGGCATGTTCTGCGGACCGGTCAGCATCGCCGCGTAGAGGTGCTCGGGGCTGACGTCGTGCAGGCTCGGCGCGTACTTGCCGGAGGACAGCGCGCCGCCGGCGCCACCGTAGCTGTGGCAGGACGTGCAGTTGACGCGGAACAGCTCACCGCCGCGCGCGAGCGCCTCCGGGTTCTCGTTGAGATCCTCGGTGAACTTGCCGTCGGCCGGCAGCTCGGGACCCCCACCGAGCTCCTGGATGTACTGACCCAGCTGCTTGGTCTGGGTCTTGTCGAACGCCGGCTTCTTCTCCTCGGCCTGCGCCTCCTGGCGGGTCATCGGCATGCGGCCGGTGCCCACCTGGAACTCCACGGCCGCGGAGCCGGCGCCGATCAGGCTCGGACCCCGGCCCTCCACGCCCTGCGCGTCGCGCCCGTGGCAGGTGATGCAGCTGTTGTCGTACAGCTGCTTGCCCTCTTGCGCGGTCGCGGAGAGCTGCACGTTGTCCTCGGCGAAGGCGCCGGGGGCGAACGCGGTGTACACGCCGCCGGCGAGCGCGAGCGCGGCGAGCATGCGAACCGCCGCACCGATACGCCGGCGCGCCCGGCTCGGCGCACCACGCCGCCGGGCCAGCACACCCCTAAAACGCCGGCGCCCGGCGGGGGATCCTGAAGTCATCAGCTGTGTCCCTCTGGGTTTTGACCTGAAGCTCATGGACGGACGCGGGTCACTGAAGCCAATAGATCATGGCGAACAGCGCGATCCACACGATGTCCACGAAGTGCCAGTAGTACGACACGACGATCGCCGACGTCGCCTGCGCCGGCGTGAACCGGCCCATGGTCGTACGGATCATGTAGACGATGAAGGCGATCAGACCACCGGTGACGTGCAGGCCGTGGAAGCCGGTCGTCAGGTAGAACATCGAGCCGTAACCGTCGCCGTTGAGCTTGATGCCCTCGTGGACCAGGTTCCGATACTCGTTCGCCTGGCCCAGCACGAAGGCCAGGCCCATCACGAAGGTGATGGTGAACCAGCGCCGCAGCCCGTACACGTCGCCCTTCTCCGCCGCGAAGACGCCGAGCTGGCAGGTGACCGAGGAGAGCACCAAGATCACCGTGAAGGTGGTCGCGTACGGGAGCTTGAGCTCCGGCGTGTGCTCTCGCCACATGTCGTAGTCCGCGGCGCGGATGGAGAAGTACATGGCGAACAACGCCGCGAAGAACATGAGTTCGCTGGAGAGCCACACGATCGTCCCGACGCTGACCATGTTGGGTCGGGTCAGCGAGTGGATCCGGCTCTTGTCGATGGCTGGGGCCGCTGTCACGGGCTCATTATTGCCCCGCGATCAGTCCAACGTGCCGCGGGGGGCGGAATCCGGCATGTGTCGTGGCCCGGAGTAACGTGCACGGACCGGTTAGGCCTAGCCTCGAGTGGTGCAGCTAGTCGAAACACCCACGCCGCTCGCGGCCGGCGGGGATACTGTCCTTCCGCCGTTCACCGCGGCGTCGATCTTCACCGAGATCCACCTGGCCAGCGTGGTCGCGCTGTTCCTGCTGGTGGCCGCCGCCCTCTACGGCTACGGCGTCTACAAGCTCAGACTCCGCGGCGACCATTGGCCGGCCGGCCGCACGGTGGCGTTCGTCGTCGGTGGACTCGGTTCGATCGCGGCGGTCACGGTGAGCGGCGTCGAGGCGTACGATGACACGCTTCTCTCCGTGCACATGGTCCAGCACATGGTCCTGTCGATGGTCGGACCGATCTTCCTGGCGCTCGGCGCGCCGGTGACGCTGGCCCTGCGCACGCTGCACGGCCCGAGCCGCAAGACGCTGCTCTCGGTGCTGCACAGCCGGGTGGTCCGGATCCTGACGTTCCCGCTGGTCGCGTTCGGCATCTTCGTGGCGAACCCGTTCGTGCTCTATTTCACCGGCCTGTACCGGCAGACCCTCGAGCACGCGTGGCTGCACGAGTTCATCCACGTGCACTTCATCGTCACCGGCTGCCTTTTCTTCTGGCCGCTGCTCGGGCTCGACCCGCTGCCCAACCGCTGGCCCTACCCGGCCCGCGCGCTGCTGATGGTGCTGTCCGTGCCGTTCCACACAGTGCTCGGCCTGACGATCATGCAGAGCAAGACGCTGCTGGCCGGCGACTACTACCCGAACCTGCACCTGACCTGGTCGAACCCCTGGGACGACCAGGTCACGGCGGGTGGCATCCTCTGGGCCGGCGGCGAGATCGTCAGCGTCACGATGCTCGGCATCCTGGTGATGCAGTGGATCAAGCAGTCCGAACGCGAGGCTCGCCGGATCGACCGCGCGCTCGACCGCCAGGAGGCCGAGGAGGCCCGCGCGGCAGCGGCTTCCGCCTCGGCGATCAAGATCACAAACCCCCCGGACGCCGGGTAATCACGTTCGGTACGATCAGTCGGCACCTACGACGTGAACCGAGGCACCCTCATGAGCGACGCACAGGCGGACGTCTACACGGTCCTGCTGTACAGCGACGACCTCGCGGTCCGGGACCGGATCCGGCTGGCGATCGGCACGCGCCCCGCCGCCGACCTCGCGGTCGAGTTCGTGGACGCCTCCACGTGGGAGGAGTGCCGCATCCTGCTCGACCAGTACGAGATCGACCTGATGGTGCTGGACGGCGAGGCGGCGCCCGCCGGCGGCATCGGCATCGCCCGCCAGACCAAGGACGAGTACGCGACTCCCCCGCCGGTCTGCGTGGTGCTGGCCCGCGCCGCCGACCGCTGGCTCGCGGCGTACGCGCAGGTCGACCAGACCCTGACCTACCCGCTCGACCCGGTCACCACGGGCCAGACGATCGCCGCGATGCTGCGCGCCCGCCGCGCCGGCGCGATCCCGCTGGGCACCATGGGCCACCTCGGCTGACTTCTCCCCTTCACAAATCCCCCCCGGAGGGCCCCGCCATGGGCGCACGCACCTGGCCGAACCTGACGAGCGCCCTGCTGCGCGGCGAGGAACTGGAGACCGCCGACACCGCCTGGGCGATGGGCGAGATCATGGGCGGCAACGCCACGCCGGTCCAGATCGCCGGGTTCGCGATGGCGCTGCGCGCCAAGGGCGAGACGCCGGCCGAGCTGGCCGGCCTGGTGGAGGCCATGCTGGCCAGCGCCACCCTGGTCGAGCTGCCGGAAAAGGTGCGCACCGACGCGGTCGACATCGTCGGCGCCGGCGGCGACCGGGCCAACACGGTGAACATCTCGACGATGGCCGCGATCATCACGGCCGCCGCCGGGGTCATCGTGGTCAAGCACGGCAACCGCTCGGCCTCCTCGACGACCGGCACGGCCGACCTGCTCGAGCACTTCGGCATCCCGCTCGACCTGGGCCCCGGTGGCGTCGCGCGGACGGTCTCCGAGGCGGGGATCGGCTTCTGCTTCGCGGCCCGCTACCACCCCGGCATGCGGCACGCCGCGGTCACCCGGCGCGAGCTGGGCGTGCCCACGTTCTTCAACGTGCTGGGCCCGCTGACCAACCCGGCCCGGCCGACCGCCGCCATGGTGGGCTGCTTCGACCCGCGGATGGCGCCGGTGATGGCGGCCGTGTTCGCCCGGCGCGGCGACTCGGCGCTCGTGGTGCGCGGCGAGGACGGGCTGGACGAGTTCACCACGGCCGCCCCGACCCGGGTCTGGATGGCCCGCGACGGCGCCGTCGAGGAGCTCCTGGTGGACGCCGAGGATCTCGGCCTCCCTCGCAGCAAGCCGGCCGACCTGCGCGGCGACGACGCGGCGTTCAACGCCGACGTGGCCCGCCGGGTCTTCTCCGGCGAGCCCGGCCCGGTGCGCGACGCCGTGGTGGTCAACGTGGCGGCCGCCCTCGCCGCGCACGGTGGCTTCCCCGGCGACTTCAGAGACACGCTGCGGGCCGGAATAGCCCGGGCCCAGGACACGATCGACTCCGGGGCCGCCACGGCGCTCCTGGACCGCTGGGTGGCGTCCGCGCAGGCCGCCAAAGCTGCCGAATAACGAAAAGAACCCGGACACGCCGCCGTAATGCGCCGTGATGCCGGATTTCCGTGGCAGCGTCTGAATGGAATTCGGGTAATTCCGACCCCAAGGAGCCACCCGTGTCCGAACGAGAGCTGCGCTGCGTCATCTGCGACGGCGACATGATGTTCGAGGCGCCACCGTGCGCCGACGGCCACGACGACTGCCCCGAGCTGGTCTGCACCCGCTGCGGCGCCGCCGAGGTGGTCGCCCCGATCGTCGTCCACCTCTGGTGGACTCCGCAGAGCCCGCGCAAACACGTCGCGCCCCAGCAACGCCGCGCCGCCTAGAGCCGGCCACAGGGGACTGGGCTGCCGTCACCCCGTCATTTGGGGTGCACAGCACCAGGTAACTGCCCGCGCGATCGCCGCCAATGACGAGAGGCCCGGTTTCCCGACGCCGCGGGGTTTGCGGCGTCGGGAAACCGGGCCTCTCGTCATTGGCCTAAAAGGCGATCGCGCCCGCGGCGCCGGAGGCGACGCCAGCCAGCTCAGCCAGCCAGCTCAGTGCTCGGCGGTGTGCCTCGTGCCGGTGTAGTACTCGAAGATCATGGAGCTTGCTCCGAAGATCACCATGATCAGGCCGGCGGCGATCAGCCACCACATCCAGAACACCAGGCCCAGGCCGGCGACCGAGGCCGCGAGGGCGATGCCGAACGGCCAGTAGCTGCCCGGGCTGAAGAAGCCGATCTCGCCCGCGCCCTCGGCGATCTCGCCGTCCTCGCGGTCCTCCGGGCGCAGGTCGATGCGCCGCGACACGAACCAGAAGAACGTGCCGCACATCGTGCAGAGCAGTCCGGAGAGGATCAGCGCGACCAGGCCGATCCACTCGACCTCGCCGCTCTCCCCGTGGGTCCAGAAGCCGTAGAGCGCGGCCGCCGCGAACAGGAAGCCGGCGACACCGGCGAAGATTTTGTATTCGGTCTTCACGGCGCGTCCCCTACTTTCCGGCTGCCACGGCGTCGTGCTGGTTCCAGCTGTTCGCCTGGCGGCGCGTGTTCAGCGGCTCGGTGGTCACGGCGTACGACTGCTGGCCGGTGAAGCCGATCGCCGCCATGCCCTCCTGGGTGGTGGCGCCGTTCTTGCGGGCGGCGAGGTACTGGTCGAACTTCGCGGGCGAGACCACCACGAGCTCGAACTGCATGAAGGCGTGGTACGTGCCGCAGAGCTCGGCGCACCGGCCGACGTAGCGGCCCTCCCGGTCGAGCGTGACCTCGAACTTGTTGCGCACGTTGCCCGGGAAGACGTCGCGCTTGAACAGCAGCTCCGGCACCCAGAACGAGTGGATGACGTCCTTCGAGGTCTCCTCGAAGCGGATCTTCTCTCCGGTGGGGAGGACCAGCAGCGGGATCACGTCGGCCGAGCCGACGGTCGAGGCGACCGTGTTGGCGTCCTCACCGATGCCGTCGCGGTAGTTGAACTGCCACTGCCACTTGAACGCCACGACCTCGACGACCTGGTCGGGGTTCTTCGACAGCTTGTCCACGTCGGTCTGCACGATCGCGGTGTAGTAGAACAGCACCGCCACCACGAGGATCGGCGTGACCGTGTAGAGGACCTCCATCGGCATGTTGAACCGGGTCTGCACGGGCAGCTCGTCGCCGCGCTTGCGGTACCGGATGATGCACCAGAAGATCAGGCCCCACACGAAGATGCCGACGACCAGCGCCGCGATGACCGAGCCGATCCACAAGTCGTACATCTTGTGCGCCTGCAGGCTGATGCCGTTGCTGGGCCAGCCGAAGTTGCCGAACGCACTCCCGAAGTCCTGGAGCGAACAACCCGAGAGCACCATCAGCAGCCCCGCGCCGCTGAGAGCGAGCCCGGCTGCCCGGACCAGCGCTCGCGACCGTGTGGCCGAACTCTTTGCGCCCACCTGCTTCTGCCTCCCTTAGCAGCGTCGCCCAGCCCGAAAACGGACACGGGCGGCAAGGCGTCACCGACGGTCGCACACTACTCGACCAGGCCCTACCGTCCGGTTCCGGGGGTCGGATCTTCAACGCCTCCGGAAACCGGCCAACATCCGGACGATACCGTTCGCAGGGTGGAATACATGGGCGTTCCCGCCGGAGCGGCGGCCTACATGGACGCGGCCACCGCCGTTCCACTTCATCCGGTGGCGGCCGAGGCGCTGGTCGCAGCTCTGGCCGACGGCTGGGCCGACCCATCGCGCCTCTATTCCGCGAGCCGGCGGGCCCAGCAGCTGAGTGACGCGGCGCGAGCCGCGTTTGCCGATGCATTGACCGTACGTCCGGACGAGGTGTCCTTCTGGTCCTCGGGCACGCAGGCGGCGCAGGCGGCCGTGCTCGGTGGACTCCTCGGGCGCCGCCGCCAGGGCGAGACGCTCGTCCATTCGTCGATCGAGCACTCGGCGGTCCTGCATGCCGCCCACAAAGGTCAGAGCATTGAGGTGGGTGTGGACCGGCTCGGGCGGCTCGACCTGGCCACCTGGGACGAGGCGGTCAGCGCCCCGGGCGTCGCACTGGCCTCGCTGATCAGCGCGAGTCACGAGGTGGGAACGGTGCAGCCGGTCGCCGCGGCGGCCGAGTACTGCGCCGAGGCCGGGGTCCCGCTCTACGTCGACGCGGCCCAGTCGATCGGGCGCGCGCCGGTGCCGCCGGGCTGGTCGATGCTCAGCGCGAGCGCGCACAAGTGGGGCGGCCCGCCGGGAGTGGGCGTGCTGGTGGTGCGCAAGGGTGTGCGGTGGATCTCACCGTATCCACAGGATGATCTATATCGCCCCGGCGCGACCGGCGCCCTCGACCTGCCGGCCGTCGTGGCCGCCGCGGCGAGCCTGCGGGCGGTGCTGGCCCAGGCCCAGGCCGAGGCCGTGCGGCTGAGCGCGCTGGTCGACCGCATCCGCGAGCGGGTCGCCGCGACCGTGCCGGATGTCGAAGTGGTCGGCGATCCGGAGGACCGCCTGCCGCACCTGGTGACCTTCTCCTGTCTCTATGTCGACGGCGAGGCGCTGCTGCACGCGCTGGACCGGGAGGGCTTCGCGGTGTCCTCGGGGTCGAGCTGCACCGCGTCGACGCTGCGGCCGAGCCACGTGCTGGAGGCGATGGGCGTGCTCAGCCACGGCAACGTCCGGATCTCCCTGCACCACGGCACGACGGCCGAGGAGGTCGACCGCTTCCTGACCGTCCTGCCCGGCATCGTGGAGAAGATCAGACGAGAGGCCGGCATGTGATCACGCTCGACTGCCTCGGGCAGAAATGCCCGCTCCCGGTGATCGCCCTCGCCAAACAAATCCGAAATGTCGGAATCGGGGAGGTCGTCAGGGTGCTCGCGGACGACCCCGCGGCCGCCAACGACATCCCGGCCTGGTGCCGGATGAAGGAGCAGGAGTATCTCGGCTCGCCCGAGCCGGACGCCTACGAGGTGCGCAGGCTCAGCTGAGGTACTCGACGACCGGGGCCACCGGGTCCTCGGCCAGGAACGTGTCCACCACCAGGCGCGGGCCAAGATACGGCTCGTACTCCTTCTGCCGCTCCAGGACCCGCACCCAGTCGGGAATCCCGTCGTGGTCGCGGGTGGCGTAGCGGGCCTCGACCCGCCGCCGGTGCTCGGCGTCGTCGCCGCACACCACCTCGACCACACGCAGCGGCACGCCGAGGCGCTCCGCTAGGTCGACCCACAGCTGGCGGGCCGCCTTCACCGGGTTGACCGCATCGATGATCACGTGGTGGCCGATGGCGAGCTGCACCTCGGCCAGCGCGGCGACGATCCCGTACGCGGCGTAGCCCGGCCGCGGCTCGGAGACCTCGTACCGCTGCAACGTGAAATCCACCGTGTCGACGGCGAGCACCGCCGCGGGCAGCTCAGCGGCCACCCGCGCGGCAAGCGTGCTCTTCCCGACGCCGGGCAGCCCGGCGAAGACGGCCAGAACCATCCTTTGGTCTTTCTACTGGGGTTTTCCGCCGCGGGTCAGCTCAAGTACGACTTGATCTCGGCCGCGGCCTCGTCGCCGTACGAGATGGCGAACCGCTTCGCGAAGTCGTCGGTGCGGATGTCGTACTCCTGCGGGCCGACCGACTCGAGGACCAGCGCCGCCACCAGCGAGCCCACCTGGGCGGCCCGCTCGAGGCCCAGCCCCCACGAGACGGCCGCGAAGAAGCCGGCCCGGAAGCCGTCGCCGACGCCGGTCGGGTCCTCGGGGATCACGTCGCGGGCGACCGGCACGTGGATGCGGTCGATCTCGCGGCCGGTGATCTCCACGCCGTCCTTCCCGAGCGTGGTCACCCGGATCTTGACCTGCTCGAGGACCTGGTCGCTGGTGAGGCCGGCCTTGGTCTCCAGCAGCGAGCGCTCGTACTCGTTGGTCAGCAGGTACTCCGCGCCGCTGATCAGGGTCAGCACGTCGCTGCCCTCCATGCGGGCGAGCTGCTGCGACGGGTCGGCCGCGAACTTGAAGCCGCGGCTGCGGCACTCCTGCGAGTGGCGGATCATCGCGGCCGGGTCGTTGGCGCTGATCAGCACCAGGTCGAGGCCGCCGGCGCGGGCGTCGACCGGGCCGAGCTCGATGTTGCGGGCCTCGGACATCGCGCCCGCGTAGAACGAGGCGATCTGGTTGAGATCGTCGTCGGTGGTGCAGACGAAGCGTGCCGTGTGCGCGACCTCGCTGACGTGCACCGAGTCGCAGTCCACCCCGTGCCGCTCGAGCCACGACCGGTAGTCGGCGAAGTCGGCGCCGACCGCGCCCACCAGGATCGGGTGCAGGCCGAGCTTGCCCATGCCGTACGCGATGTTGCTGGCCACGCCGCCGCGCCGGACCACCAGGTCGTCGACGAGGAACGAGAGCGAGACCTTGTGCAGCTGGTCGGCGATGAGCTGGTCGGCGAACCGGCCCGGGAAGTGCATCAGGTGGTCGGTCGCGATCGAGCCGGTAACGGCGATCTTCATGTCGGCCCTCGAGGGTCTGGGGAAACAGGGGGCTTGCTCACGCAGCCTACCGGCACGTTACGCGACGCAGGCCGCCCCGTTAACGGGACGGCCTGCGCAGATGTATCGGGGGTATTCGACGATCAGTGGAACGAGTCGCCGCAGGCGCAGGAGTTCTGCGCGTTCGGGTTGTCGATGGTGAAGCCCTGGGCGTCGATGCGGTCCGCGAAGTCGATCGTGGCGCCGGCGAGGTACGGAGCGCTCATCCGGTCGACGACGACCTCGACACCGCCGAAGTCGTTCACGACATCTCCGTCGAGCGAGCGCTCGTCGAAGAAGAGCTGGTAGCGCAGGCCGGAGCAGCCGCCGGGCTGCACGGCGATACGCAGGCGCAGGTCGTCGCGCCCTTCCTGCTCGATCAGGGCCTTGACCTTCACCGCGGCGACGTCGGTAAGAATGACGCCGGTCGGCGCGGCGGCCTCGGTCGACGGGGTGTGCGCTTCAGTGGTCACTGCGTATCTCCCTGCAACGGTGAAGTCTTATGCAGTACTAGCTAACGCTAGCCCTGTTTTCCCTGATTCCCAATCCGGGTGGCTTTCCTCTCACCTACCCCATTGGGTCGACAGGCGCTCGGCGAGTTCCCGCAGGCCACGGGCGGGCTCGGCCAGGGCGACTTTTTCCGACCCGAAATGGTCGGTCAGCGAGAGGGTCTCGGTGACGCCCGCGGACGCCGCCTCGCGGTAGCCGGTCTCGTTCCGCCCGCAGACCACGACGCAGGGCAGGCCACGGTCGCGGGCGCCGTTGGCGATGCCGGCCACCACCTTGCCGCGCAGCGACTGGTGGTCGAACGACCCCTCCCCCGTGATCACCAGGTCGGCGGCGTCCAGCTCCTTCTCCAGGCCGATCAGGGTGCTGACCAGGCCGATGCCCGAGGTCACCCGGCCGCCGAGGGCGATCAGCGCCGCCCCGATCCCGCCGGCCGCGCCGCCGCCCGGCGCCACCTCCAGGTCCGTCAGGCCGAACGCCTGCTCGAGGACGCCGGCGAACTGCTCGAGCGCGGCGTCCAGCCGGAACACGTCCTCCTCGGTGGCGCCCTTCTGCGGGCCGTAGATCTTGCTGGCGCCGTGCAGGCCGGTCAGCGGGTTGTCGACGTCGGTCGCGGCGACCAGGCGCACGTCGCGCAGCCGGGGAGCGCCGCCGAGCGCGACCGCCGAGCTCAGCGCGGCCCCGCCGTACGGAACGGCGTAGCCCGCGATGTCGACGGGCGCGGCGCCGAGCGCGGCCAGCATGCCCGCCCCGCCGTCGTTCACCGCCGAGCCGCCCAGCCCGATCACCAGCTCCGCCGCCCCGGCCTCGACCGCCGCCATCATCAGCAGGCCCAGGCCGTACGAGGTGGTGGTGTTGGGATTGCGCTCTTCCTCGGTCAGAAGGTGCAGCCCGCAGGCCTGGGCGCTCTCGATGTAGGCCGTGTTGCCGGCCAGCAGGATCGAACCGCGCGCGGGGCGGCCGAGGGGATCGACGGTCTCGGCCGGCAGCAGCGTGCCGCTCAGCGCGTCGGCGAGGACCTCGACGAAGCCGGGCCCACCGTCCGACAGCGGCCGCAGCACCAGATCATCAGGTTTCGACCACCCCGACGCGACGGCCGCGGCGACAGCGGGGGCGGAGAGGGTGCCGGCGAACTTGTCCGGACAGATCAGTACGCGCACGCAAATGAGTGTGGCAGGCCACTGTTCGCGCACAAGATGGGCGTCGCCCGCTGTGCGACGATGACCAATGTGACCTCTACCTGGAGCGAACCCGCCAACACCGCGACCGCCTTGCTTCTGCTGGGCCGTGGCAGCGATCCCGCCTCCGAGCGCGGCGTCGACTGCCCCGGCGATCTCCCCGCGCCGAGCGACCCCGATCTGGTCGCCCGCGCCACCGCCGCCAAGGCCGCGCTCGGCGACCGCGTCTTCGTGCTCGGTCACCACTACCAGCGCGACGAGGTCATCCAGTTCGCCGACGTCACCGGCGACTCGTTCAAGCTGGCCCAGCAGGCCGCGGCCCGGCCCGACGCGGAGTTCATCGTCTTCTGCGGCGTGCACTTCATGGCCGAGAGCGCCGACATCCTGACCACGCCCGCGCAGAAGGTCGTGCTGCCCGACCTGGCGGCCGGCTGCTCGATGGCCGACATGGCCGTGCTCGGGCAGGTCGAGGCCGCGTGGGAGCGCTTCGAGGACCTGGGCATCGCCGGCGACGTCGTCCCGGTGACCTACATGAACTCGTCCGCCGACATCAAGGGCTTCGTCGGCCGCAACAAAGGCGTCGTCTGCACCTCGTCGAACGCGAAGCGGGCCCTGACCTGGTCTTTCGAGCAGGGTTCGAAGGTGTTCTTCCTGCCCGACCAGCACTTGGGGCGGAACACCGCCGTACTCGAAATGGGTTTTGATCTTGATGATTGTGTGCTTTATGACCCGCACAAGCCGGGCGGCGGGCTGACCGACGAGCAGCTGCGCAACGCCCGGATGATCCTGTGGCGGGGGCACTGCTCGGTGCACGGCCGATTCACCCTCGACAGCGTGCGCGAGGTGCGCGAGCGGGTGCCGGGCGTGAACGTGCTGGTCCACCCGGAGTGCCGGCACGAGGTGGTGCGGGCCGCCGACCACGTCGGCTCGACCGAATACATCATCAAGGCCCTGGACGCGGCGCCGGCAGGTTCGGCGTGGGCGGTGGGGACGGAGCTCAATCTCGTACGCCGGATGGCGCTCGCCCACCCGGACAAGCAGATCATGTTCCTCGACCGGACGGTCTGCTACTGCTCGACGATGAACCGGATCGACCTGCCCCACCTGGTGTGGGCGCTCGAGGAACTGGTCGCCGGCCGCGTGCCCAACCAGATCACAGTCGACGAGGACACCGCCCACCACGCCCGCGTGGCGCTCGACCAGATGCTCGCTCTGCCGTAACCGAAAGTAACCATGAAGGCGCTGTCCGAGTGACGGCGCCTTTATGTTGTCTTAATCATCAGCATTTACAGGCACCTTGGGCGATCTGCCGACTTCCCAAGTTGTCACTCAACGCTATGCTTCCCCGGTTGCAGAAACGGGTCCCCCGCCCGTTGATCACTTCGGGCGGCCCCTATCCGCCCGCCGGCTGGAGGTTACGTTGACCGACGATGTCCTGGTCGTGCACGGCGGTGCGCCGCTGCAGGGTCAGATCCGGGTCCGTGGCGCCAAGAACCTCGTCTCCAAGGCGATGGTCGCCGCCCTGCTGGGCGAGACACCGAGCACCTTGTTCGACGTGCCGCGCATCCGCGACGTCGAGGTCGTCCGCGGCCTGCTCGAGCTGCACGGCGTCAAGGTCTCCGACGGCGCGGACGACGGCGAGATCGTCATGGACCCGACGAACGTCGAGTCCGCCAGCACCGACGAGATCAACGTGCACGCCGGCTCGAGCCGCATCCCGATCCTGCTGTGCGGCCCGCTGCTGCACCGCCTCGGCCGCGCGTTCATCCCGGACCTCGGTGGCTGCCACATCGGCCCGCGCCCGATCGACTTCCACATCCAGGCGCTGCGCGAGTTCGGCGCGGTCGTCGACAAGGCCCCCGAGGGCATGCACCTGAGCGCGCCCAACGGCCTCAAGGGCGCCAAGCTCGAGCTGCCCTACCCCAGCGTCGGCGCCACCGAGCAGGTGCTGCTGACCGCCGTACGCGCCGAGGGCGTCACCGAGCTGCGCAACGCCGCCATCGAGCCGGAGATCATGGACCTGATCTGCGTGCTGCAGAAAATGGGCGGCATCATCACGGTGCACACCGACCGGGTCATCGAGATCCAGGGCGTGCCCCGGCTGCACGGGTACGCGCACAAGCCGATCCCGGACCGGATCGAGGCCGCCAGCTGGGCCGCCGCCGCGCTCGCCACCAAGGGCGAGATCGAGGTGCTCGGCGCCCGGCAGGCCGACATGATGACCTTCCTGAACGTGTTCCGCTCGATCGGCGGCGAGTTCCAGATCACCGACGACCGGGTCTCCCGCGCGGGCGTCACCGGCGTCGAGGGCGGCATCAAGTTCTGGCACCCGGGCGGCGACCTGCAGCCGGTGGCCCTCGAGACCGACGTGCACCCCGGCTTCATGACCGACTGGCAGCAGCCGCTGGTGGTCGCGCTGACCCAGGCCCGCGGTCTTTCGATCATGCACGAGACCGTGTACGAGCAGCGGCTCGGCTACACCGACGCGCTCAACCAGATGGGCGCGACGATCCAGGTCTACCGGGACTGCCTCGGCGGCACCCCATGCCGCTTCGGCCGGCGCAACTTCAAGCACTCGGCGGTCATCGCCGGGCCGTCCAAGCTGCACGCCGCCGACCTGGTCATCCCCGACCTGCGGGCCGGTTTCGCCCACCTGATCGCGGCCCTGGCCGCCGAGGGCACCTCGCGCGTCTACGGCGTCGACCTGATCAACCGCGGCTACGAGGACTTCGAGAACAAGCTCGCGGCCCTGGGCGCGCACGCCGAGCGCCTCTGAAATTTGTCGTTATGAGCGGCGCGGTGTGAACCACACCGCGCCGTTTGGCTACTCTCCTAGCGTGCCCTCGCTTTTTCGCCGCAAGTCAGCCGACGTCGCCACTCCCGAGACCGAGGAGGAGGTGACCGACGCGGCTGCCCGCCCCAAGGGCTACACCCCCAGCAAGCGCGAGCTCGGCCAGGCCACGCCGAAGCGGCAGAGCACCGCCCGCAAGGTCAACGCCGAGGCGCCGGCCAACCGCCGCGAGGCCATGAAGCAGATGCGCGAGCGGCAGCGCCAGGAGCGCAGCGAGGCCACCGAGGGCATGCGCGCCGGCGACGAGCGCTACCTGCTCGCCCGCGACCGCGGCGCCGAGCGCAAGCTGGTCCGCGACATCATCGACTCCCGGCGCACGGTCGGCACATGGTTCTTCGGCGGGGCGCTGATCGTGCTGATCGGCTCGACCGTCCGGGTCGGCGTCATCCAGCTCGCCAGCAACCTGCTGTGGGCGCTGCTCGCCATCGCGGTGATCGTCGACAGCGTCCTGATCGCCCGCAAGATCAAGCGGTTGGTCAAGGAGCGCTTCCCCAAGACGGGCCAGCGCATCGGCTCGCTCCAGCTGTACGGCGTGATGCGCGGCCTCACGTTCCGCCGCATGCGCGTCCCGAAGCCCCAGGTCGAACTCGGCGACAA
This sequence comes from Actinoplanes sp. CA-142083, assembly GCF_050942195.1. Taxonomy (NCBI): domain Bacteria; kingdom Bacillati; phylum Actinomycetota; class Actinomycetes; order Micromonosporales; family Micromonosporaceae; genus Actinoplanes; species Actinoplanes sp. CA-142083. The sequence goes on along the minus strand of NZ_CP192076.1, from coordinate 1,940,588 downwards.
GGTCTGACACACGCCGTCGTCTGAGGCACGCCGTCGTCTAGGGCACGCTGCCGTCTAGGGCACGCTGCCGTCTAGGGCACGCCGGCGAGGCGGAGGAGGGCGGCCGTCGCGGCGGCGGCCAGCACCACCACGACGAAGGGCGCCTTGCGCCAGGCGAGGATGCCGCCGACCAGCACGCCGGCGGGGCGGGCAACTCCGGCGAAATCGGTGCCGGCCATCAGGGCTGCCGTCCCGGCCAGGGCTGCGAGCAGCGCGGCGGCGGCCATCGGGAGCAGGCGCTCGAGGGTGGGCGAGAGCTTGAGTCGGCCACGCAGCAGCACCCCGCCGAGCCGCATGGCGTATGTGCCGACTCCGAGGGCGACGATCGCCGCGATCAGCATGAGAATTCCTGCCCCGATTTATCCCCCGCCGTGGATAAATCGGATTTGTCCGGAAGGGCGGGCGAGGTAGCCGCGCCAGGCTGGGTGGCCACGCCGGACGGGGTGGCCGTGGTGGGCGGGGCGACGGGGCGGCGGCGTGGACGGACCAGGGTGAGCAGGCCGACCAGCGCGCACAGCACCGGGAGGCCTGCTGGGAGGACCGGGGTGAGCAGAACCGCCACGGCGGCGCCGGTGAGGGCGACAACGCGGGTCGTGCGGTCCTTCAGGGACGGCATGATCAGGGCCAGCAGGGCGGCGGGGAAGGCCGCGTCCAGGCCGAGCGCGTCGGGGTTGCCGGTTGCGCCGCCCAGCAGGACGCCGAGGGCGGTGCCGATGTTCCAAGAGGTGAACAACGTGGCGCCGATGATCAGGTAGACGCGCCTGCGGCGTACGGGATCGGGCTCGGCCAGGGTGAAGGCCGCCACCTCGTCGGTCAGGACGTGGCTGCCGATCACGCGGTCTCGCAGGCGCGGGCCCAGCGCGTCGCCGACGGCCAGGCCGAAGGGCAGGTGGCGGGCGTTCAGCAGCAGGCCGGCGAAGACGGCGGCCAACGGGTTGCCGGCGGCCAGCAGGCCCACCGCGAGGAACTGCGAGCCACCGGCGAAGACGACCGTGGACATGAGGAAGGGCACCCACGCCGGCAGGCCGTACGCGATCGCAATGGCGCCGAACGACGCGCCCACCGCAACCATCGCCGCGGCGATTGTCGCCGCGTCCCTCAGCAGGAGGCGGTCGGCGGCCGTTCGCTGTACCGTACGCATGGTTTGAAATACTGAACGCATCCGCTAGCGTTCGTCAAATCGAACGACATGACCGACGGAGCGAACATGCAGCATCCACCTTCGCCCGGGTTCTCCGCGCCGTCCGAAGGACCAGGCGTCGGTGGCGGCGCAGCGCCCCCGCTCGCCACCATCGCCGCGGCCCTGCGCCGCGAACGGGAGCGGGTCGGCATCTCGCTGGCCGAGCTCGCCCGCCGCGCCGGGCTGGCCAAGTCGACGCTCTCCCAGCTCGAGGCCGGCACCGGCAACCCCAGCATCGAGACGCTCTGGTCGCTCGGGGTGGCGCTGGGCGTGCCGTTCAGCCGGCTGGTCGAGCCGCCGCCGACGCAGGTGCGGGTGATCCGGGCCGGCGAGGGGCCGCGGCTGCAGGCCGACGAGGCCGACTTCGTGGCCACGCTGCTGGCGGCCGGGTCGCCGCACACCCGGCGCGACATCTACGTGATGGAGCTCGAGCCGGGCAAGTCGCGGGAGGCAGCCGCGCACATCCCGGGCAGCATCGAGCACATCGTGGTCGCGGCCGGGCGGATCAAGGCGGGCCCGGCCGGCGAGGAGGTCGAGATCGGCCCGGGTGACTATCTGGCCTTTCCTGGCGACGTGGCGCATCACTACGAGGCGCTGGAGAACTCTTGGGCGGTGCTGGTGATGGAGCATCGGTGAGCCGAGGGCTACCGAGAGGTAACACTTGTGGGTAGCGTGGCGGCCTAGGGAGGTCTGCGATGACCGCTACGCAGCGCAACGTCTCCGAACAGCAGGCACGCCAGGTCGCCGAGGCCGCTCGCGAGTCCGAGTGGCGCAAACCCAGTTTCGGCAAGGAGCTCTTCCTCGGCCGGTTCCGGCTCGACCTGATCGACCCGTGGCCCACCGAGCAGCCGCGGCCCGACGCCGACGAGTTCCTCCGCAAGCTCGAGATCTTCGCGCGCGACGAGATGGACGGCCCGCGGATCGAGCGCGAGGACCGGATCCCCGACGAGGTCTTCCAGGGCCTCGCCCGGCTCGGCGCCTTCGGCATGAAGATCCCCAAGGAGTACGGCGGCCTGGGCCTGTCCAACCTGCATTACTGCCGGGCGCTCACGATGGCCGGCTCGGCCAGCGCCTCGGTCGGCGCGCTGCTCTCGGCACACCAGTCGATCGGCGTCCCGCAGCCTCTCAAGCTCTTCGGCACCGACGAGCAGAAGAAGGCGTTCCTCCCCCGGCTCGCGGCCGGCGAGGTGTCCGCGTTCCTGCTCACCGAGCCCGACGTCGGCTCCGACCCGGCGCGGCTGGGCACCATCGCCGAGCCGGTCGACGGCGGCTACAAGCTCAACGGCGTCAAGCTGTGGGCGACCAACGGCACGGTCGCGACCCTGCTGGTGGTGATGGCGCGGGTGCCGGAGAAGGGCATCACCGCGTTCGTGGTCGAGGGCGACTCCGAGGGCATCACCGTCGAGCGGCGGAACTCCTTCCTGGGCCTGCGCGGCCTGGAAAACAGCGTGACCCGCTTCCACGACGTGTTCGTGCCCGCGGCGAACATCATCGGCGGGCCCGGCAAAGGCCTCAAGATCGCGCTGACCACGCTGAACACCGGCCGCCTCTCGCTGCCGGCGATGTGCGTGAGCGCGGGCAAGCGGTCCCTCGCGATCGCGCGCGAGTGGTCGGTGGAGCGGGTGCAGTGGGGACGGCCGGTCGGCCACCACGAGGCGGTGGCCAAGAAGATCGCGTTCATCGCCGCCACCACGTACGCGATGGAATCGATGCTCGATCTCTGCTGCATGATCGCCGATGACGACCGCAACGACATCCGCATCGAGGCGGCGCTGGTGAAGCTGTTCGCCAGCGAGATGGCCTGGCAGGTCGCCGACGAGCTGGTGCAGATCCGCGGCGGCCGGGGCTACGAGCGGGCCGACTCGATCGCGGCCCGCGGCGAACGCGGCGCCGAGGCCGAGCAGCTGCTGCGCGACCTGCGGATCAACCGCATCTTCGAGGGCTCGACCGAGATCATGCACCTGCTGATCGCGCGCGAGGCGGTCGACGCGCACCTCTCGGTCGCCGGCGACATCATCGACCCCGACGCCGGCCTCGGCCGCAAGGGCAAGGCCGCGGTGCGGGCCGGCGGGTTCTACGCGCGCTGGCTGCCGACGCTCGCGGTGGGCAAAGGCCAGGCACCCAGCGCGTACGGCGAGTTCGGGCCGCTCGCGGGTCACCTGCGCTATGTGGAGCGCGCCTCCCGCAAGCTCGCCCGGTCGACGTTCTACGCGATGTCCCGCTGGCAGGGAAAGCTGGAGCGCAAGCAGGGCTTCCTCGGCCGGATCGTGGACATCGGCGCCGAGCTGTTCGCGATGTCGGCGGTGTGCGGACGCGCCCGGGCCGAGCAGGACCACCGTCCGCAGGGCCTCGAGCTGGCCGACCTGTTCTGCCGGCAGGCCCGGCTGCGGGCCGACGCGCTCTTCGACGCGCTCTGGGAAAACACCGACTCGCTGGACGTGAAGGCGGCGAAACGGGTGCTCGACGGCCGCTACACCTTCCTGGAGGACGGCGTCGTCGGCGACACCGGCGGCGAGGCCTGGGTGGGCGGCTGGCAACCCGGCCCCAGCACGGTGCAGGACGTGCGGCGGCGCATCCCTCAAGCGGAGTAGAGGCGCGCCACCACATCCTCGATGTCCGGTTCGACCACCGACAGGTCGCGCACCGAGGCGGCCGCCACCAGCCCGGCGACGGCCGCGCCCGCCGACGCCGAGTCCAGGGCGAAGGTCACCCGGTGGCCGTCCGCCTCGACGCCGGTCAGCGTCGTGCCGGGCAGCTCGAAACCCGCCGGCAGCGGCGCGTCCAGGTCCACGACCAGGCTGCGCCGCGAGCCGTAGCGGGCGTGCAGCGCCTCGATCGTGCCGTCGTGCACCACGCGGCCGTGGTCGATGACGACGAGCCGGTCGCAGAGCCGCTCGATGTCGGCCAGGTCGTGCGTGGTCAGCACCAGCGTCACGTCGCCGGTCGCGCCCAGCTCGGCCAGGAACGAGCGGACCGCCTGCTTGCTCACCACGTCCAGGCCGATCGTCGGCTCGTCGAGGAACAGCACGCCCGGGCCGTGCAGGAGCGCCGCGGTCAGCTCGCCGCGCATCCGCTGCCCGAGCGACAGCTGCCGCACCGGCGTGTCCAGGAACTCGTCGAGGTCGAGCAGCGAGCGGCAGCGGCGCAGCCGGGCCTCGTGGTCGGCCGGCGGCACCCGGTAGATGTGCCGGAGCAGCCGGAACGACTCGCGCAGCGGCAGATCCCACCACAGCTGGGAGCGTTGCCCGAAGACCACGCCGATGCGCAGCGCCAGGCGGGTGCGCTGCGGCACGGGGGTCAGCCCGAACACGCTCACCTCGCCGGAGCTCGGCGTCAGCACGCCGGTCAGCATCTTCAGCGTCGTCGATTTGCCGGCGCCGTTCGGGCCGATGTAGCCGACCATCTCACCCTGCTCGATGGTCAGGCTGACCCCGTCCACGGCCGCCACCGTGCGTTTCTCGCGACGTAGCCGGCCTGCTCTGACCCGTACGGTGAAATCTTTTCGAAGGTCCTGCATTTTGATCATGAGCCGGTGCTCCGATAGTGACGGACCCCATTGCCCCACATCAGCGCCGCGACCCCCACGGCCGGGAGCGCGACCAGCGGCGCCGCATAGCCGGCCCAAGCCGGCAGACCCAGGGGATCGGTCCGGCCGAGGAGCGCCAGCGCCGGCTGATAGGCGACAAAGCCAAAACCGAGGGTGTACGCGAAGAGGTCGCGGAACCAGTCGCTGTAAACCGTGATCGGGTACGAGGTGAAGTCGCGCCCGCCGTAGGTGAAGCCGTTGCCGATCTCCCCCGACTCCACCCACCAGAACGCCAGGCTCGCGGTGAGCACGAAGATCGCCCCGAAGAAGATCGCCGCGCCGATCGGGGCCAGGATCGCCAGCGCCACCCGCGCGGGCGTCCAGTGGATGTGGTTGGCGACCAGCGCCGCGGCGTACACGAAAATGCCGAAAGCGAGCCGCAGAAGCTTGCGCAGCGGGAGATCCATGAAGACAAGCTGGGGCAGCACCCGCAACGGCCGGATCAGGACGGTGTCGAGGGTGCCCATCCGGACGTAGCGCTTGAGATCGTCGATGTTGCCGACGGTCATGTCGGCCAGCACGAAGCCGGCCGCGGTCAGCCCGGTCATCAGGATCGACTCGCTCAGCGTGAAGCCGCCGACCACCGCCGTCGCCCGGAACAGCACGAACACGGTGACCACGTCGAGCACGGTGGCGCCGAGGTTGCTGAGCAGCTCGATCGCGAACGACGTGCGGTAGGCGGTCATCGAGCGCAGCTTGCCGCCGAGCAATGCCCAATATGCAGTTATCTCACCCACCTTGCACCACCAGCTTGCGCTCGGCTCGTCGCTGCACCAGCCTGGCTGCCGCCAGAAGCGCCACCGCCCACGCCATTTGGACGGCGACGAGGCCGGCCTGCATGCCCGGCGGATCGCGCTCGACCAGCACGTCGAGCGGAGTCTGGAGCAGGCTGGGAAACGGGGTGGCCACCCAGAGCGTGACGGCCAGCCACTCCGGCAGCAGGCGCAGCGGGAAGTAGAGGCCGGCCAGCACGCCCGAGCCGAGCGTCCAGAGCACCATCGGGCCGCGGGCGTCGTGCAGCCAATAGGCGGTCGCGTTGACCAGGAAACGGCAGCCGTAGCTTCCGACGACGGCCAGCAGGACCGAGATGGCAAATAACGGGATGGTTTGCCACCGTTGCGGCGTCGCGAACGTGAAGAAGATCGCTCCGACGATCGTCGGCGGCAGGAACCGGGCCAGCATGGCATGACCGGCCCGGCCCAGGTCGGCGGCCAGATAAGCGGTCACCGGCGGCACCGGTCGTAACAGATCGGACGCGACGTCACCGGTGCGGATCCGGTCGGCCAGGTCGGTCCAGCCCCAGATACCGACCACGGTGAGTAGCCCCTGACCCACCCAGACGAATGTGGCGAGCTGCGCCGGGTCGTACCCGCCCGGGCGGCCACCCACCGCGCCGGCCGCTACGGCCAAGAGCACGTAGCAGCGAAGGAAGCCGAAGACTATGTTGGTGAACGATCCGGCTATGGTGGCTTGCCGATAGGTCGCGTAGCGCCGGAAACCCGACCACACCAGTGCACCGAAAGTAGTGATGGAGGCGCGCAACGGACGACCGGGAGAGATCGTCAGCACGCTGGCGTCAATCCCGTCCACGCCGTTAATCTCCTTCCAAACCCCGCAGTGGAGCCGGGAGACTCTACCCGGGTCTCCGGACGGCCACCGCACATTTTTGACGGAGAAGTGGACACAGCCGTGACGGAGCGTTGCCAGCCGCCGGGCCTTTGGGCTGCCCGATGAACGGCTGGAGCTCGCAGATCGGCGAGGAGCGCTGGGGCGACGAGCCCGCGTGGGTCTACGAGATCACCTGGGAGTGGGAGCCGCAGACCCCCGGCCAGCGCTACCCCGGCGACCCGGGGCGGCGCAAGGCCGTGCACACGCCGGTCTACGAAGCCTCGTCCGGCGCTGCTGATGCGGGCGCTCCCGGGCCGACTCCCCCGGCCTCCTGGCAGAGCGGTGAGGACCGGGCGCCGGCCCGCTACGGCCACACGCCGGTGCAGCGGGAGGAGCCGCGGACTTACGATCCGCGGCTGCCGCAGGGCCGCGAGAATCAAAATCGGGACAATATCGGGTACGGGGCGCGCAGCGCGCCCGTCCCGCCGCAGCAACGCGACGAGCCGTCGTGGAACCGCCCCGCCGGGTTGACCGAGCGCCCGCCGCAGGGTGGTCGTCCTGGCTCTCCTTCTGGTCCGCCCCATGGGTCTTCCGGTGCGCCTGCTCATGGGTCTTCCGGTGCGCCTGCTCATGGGTCTTCCGGTGCGCCTGCTCATGGGCCTTCCGGGGCGCCTTCCCATGGGCCTTCCGGTGCTCCCGACCACGGCCGGGCGGCCGCGCCCGATCAGCGGCGGGGTGCGGCGCCGGTTTACGGCCGCCAGCCCGGGCCCGAGGGTCAGTACCGTGATCCGCAGCACCAGGGCCGCCCTCAGCAGCAGTTCCGGCCCGGCCAGGTCAGCCCCGGCGGGCCGCCGGCCTCCCCGGGTGGGCGCGCTTCGGTCGCGCCGAGCTCCGGCCCGGTTCCCGGCGGGAGGCCGCAATCCGCACCGCCCGGCAACCACCAGGCAGGGCCAGGGCATCAGCAGGGCGGCCCCGGGTATCAGCAGGGTGGGCCAGGGCACCAGCAGGCTGGACCAAATCACCAGCAGGGCGGCGGACCCGGGCAGCAGCAGGGTGGGCCGGGGCAGCAGCAAGGCGGACCCGGACACCAGCAGGGCGGGCCGACTCACCAGCAGGGCGGACGGGTGCCCGCGCCCCAGGGCGGGTGGCAGCCTCAGTCCGGAGCACCGCAGGGCGGACGGCCACCGTCCCAGCCCGGCGCCGGACACCCGCAGTCGGGTGCGCCGCAGGGTGGCCGCCCACAGCCGGGCTCGCCGCAGCATCTGCAGGGCCCGCAGTACCCCCAGCCCGGACAGCCGCAGGGCCCCCGCCCACCGGCCGGGCGCGCGCCTGGCCACGGCGTCACGCCGATCTCCCCGGCGCACACCGGGGTCTACGGGGCCGCGCGCCCCTACTACGGCGAGACGCCCGATCGCGAGGCGCGCCCGCCCGCCGACGCACGCCCCGCCGAGATCCGACCCGGTGACGCGCGTCCCGCCGAGATGCGCCCTGGTGACGCACGCCCCACCGAGATGCGCCCCGACGCGCGCCCCACCGACGCGCGCCCCACCGAGATGCGCCCCGACGGGCGCCCCACCGACGCGCGCCCCACCGACGCGCGCCCGGCCGAGATGCGCCCGGCCTCCGGGCCCCGACCGGTGTCGCCCGCTTCGGGGCCGCATGTCTACGGCAGCGCACGGCCCGCGCCCGCCGACGCTTTCCCGGCCTATCCCGAAGCTCAGCGTGGCGGGCGACGCTCCGACGCGCCATTCGACCTGCGTCCGGCTCCCGAGGTCGGCACGCCGGCCCCGTCCCGCCCAGCGCCGCAGCCGACCCGGGTAACGCCGTCCCAGCCGGCCACCCCGCCGGCCCCGCTGTACCCATCGGTGCCCGGCCAGGCCCGCCCGGTCTCCGGCCCCGCGCAGCCCGGCCCCGAATACCCGCGCCCCGTCTCGGCGCCCGCCCAGCATGGGCCCGAATACCCGCGACCGGTCTCGGCACCCGCCCAGCACGGGCCCGAATACCCACGGCCCGTCTCGGCACCCGCCCAGCACGGGCCTGAATACCCGCGACCGGTCTCGGCACCTGCCCAGCACGGGCCCGAATACCCGCGACCGGTCTCGGCACCTGCCCAGCACGGGCCTGAGTACCCACGGCCCGTCTCGGCTCCTACGCACGCCGCGCCGCCCGAGCAGCCACGGCCCGTCTCCGCGTCCGCACATGCTGGGCCGCCTGAGCAGCCGCGACCCTTCTCAGCACCGGGACAGCCCGGGCCTTCGGAGCCCGTGTCGGGGTCGCCCGAGCTCACGCAGCCGATCTCCAAGGCGGCGGCGGGTGCCTACCTCGATGCGGAACACCCCTACGCGGCCGGGGCTCGGCACGCCACGCAGGACCAGACCCCGGCGGAGACCGAGGCGCCGGCGGGCGGCGAAGGGTTCGCGCTGCCGGACGGGCCGTTCGCGGGATCGGGCGTCGAGCCGGTCACGGCACCGCCCGTGTCGCCGGAGGCCAACTGGGCCGAGGCCGCCTGGGAGCGGACCGCCGTGCCCGAGCACCACGCCCAGCCCGAGCACCACGCCCAGCCCGAGCAGCCCGAGCAGCACGCCCGGCCCGAGCAGCAGGTTCAGCCGGGGCAGCAGGTTCAGCCCGAGCAGCAGGCTGGGCCCGAGCCGCATGGGGAAACCGAGCCGCAGGCTGTTGGCGGGGCGGAAGCGCATGGGCTTGGGTGGTTGTTGTCGCAGAGTGGGCTGGGGGCCACGTCGCCGGTGCCGATTGAGGCTCTGGCGGACGAAGAGGAACCCGAGCCGGAGCCCGAGCCGGAGCCCGTGGTCGTCGTGGAGGACCCGGCGCCGGTCAGTGGGGCCGGTGAAAAGCAGAACTGGTTCGTGCCGGTCACCGGGTCGCAGCCGATCATCACTCCGGGCGATGGCAGGCCGGCCTCGGAGACTGTCCAGGAAGAATCGGCGGTCGCTGAAGCGGAATTGGCGGCTGTCGAGGTCGTTGTCGATGAGTTCCCGGTCGTGGAGGACGAGCCGACTGCTGAGCGGGACGAGTTGGACAACGCCGCGCCGGTCAGTGCAGCGCCCGTGAGCGCGGCACCTGTCAGTGCGGCGCCTGTCAGTGCGGCGCCCATCAGCGCGGGGCCGTTGGATGCTGCCTCGTTTGGGGAGCGGCCGTTTGATGCCGCGCCTGCTAGTTCGGAGCCGGTCAGTGCCGCGCCGGTCAGTGCGGCGCCTGTGGAGCCGTTTGACATTCGGCCTACTAGTGCATCGCCGTTCAGCACGTCGCCGGTCAGTGCGGCGCCGGTCAGCGCTGCGCCGGCCGCGGAACCGATCAGCGCTGTCCCGGCCGCGGAACCGATCAGCGCCGTGCCGGCCACCGAGCCGACCAGCGCTGTGCCGGCCGCGGGGGCGGAACTCGTCGCTGAGGAAGCGGTTGAGGCTGAGCTTGTTGATGTCGAGCCGGTGGACGCTATGTGGGTTGAGGCTGAGCTTCCGCCTGGCGTTCGGGAGGATGCGGCGGAGGCGGTCGACGAAGCCGAGGCCGAGCTGGTCGATGAAGACGAAGCTGTTGTCGAGGCCGAGCTGGTTGACGAAACCGATGCGGTCGCCGACGCCGAACTGGTCGATGAGGCCGAGGCGGTTGCCGACGCCGAACTGGTTGACGAAAACGAAGCTGAGGTCGTCGACGAGAGCGAACCGATCGCTGACGCTGAGCTTGTCGACGAACCTGAGGCTGACGTCGACGCGGTGGGTGATGGCGTTGCGGTGAGCCTGGACTCCGATGACGGGGCGGGCGGTGAGGAAATTGCTGCGGCGGAGACTGCCGGCTCGGCTGAGCACTTGGGGCTGGGCGAATCCGCGCGGGACGCTGTGGCCGTACGGGAAAATGCGCAAAGCGTTGGGGACGCTCAGCGGAAGGTGATTCGCCAGCGTGCCGATGGCAATGCTGTTGGGCGGAATCGGCGGGCGGATCCGGAAGAGGTGCTCGCCGCCTATCCCTGGGGCTTTGACGCGGAGACGTTGCGGGAGCAGATCGACGACCCGGAGCAGATGTGGGTCGTGGTGGATCGGCTGACCGACAAGCTGGAGTATGCCGAGCGGGACGCTGTGCGAGCGCGTCTGCTGAGCCTGCGGGCTGTTGCGGAGCGGCTTGTGGGTGACCTGGACGCGGCGCTGGAGGACGCGCGGGCGGCGCTGACGCATGCCGAGGCGACCGGTGAGTTGCGGCGGACGGCGATCGTGCAGGCGCGGCTGGCGCACGTGTTGCAGTGGCGTGGGGAGTATGGCGAGGCCGACCGGCTGTATGCGGAGGCCGGGTCGCCGGAGTTGCCGTCGCGGCTGCGGGCCGAGATTCATGAGCTGGCGGGGCGGTCGGCGTTCGATCAGGGGCGCTATCTCGAGGCGATGAACCACTTCGAGACGGCGCTGGACCTGCGCAAGGGCGCCGACCCGGAGCTGGTGGAGCGGATCGAAGCGGCGCTCGACACGATCACGCGGAAGACGACCGCGGACGGCGGCTGGGGGCCCTACCCGCGCACCAGCGACGAGATCCTGGGGCGCACCGAGCCGCCGCGGCCGCTGCGTGACCAGCAGTCGGGGCTGTGGGGATACGTGGGGGCGGTACCGCCGCGGTACGCGCAGGCGCAGCCGTTCGCGGACGGGGTGGCCTGGGTGCGGCGGCCCGAGTCGCCGGCCTGGGAGCTGATCGACCTCGGCGGCGAGACGGTGATCGACGCGTCGTCGGGTTACCTCGCGGCCGAGCGGTTCGCCGAAGGGCTGGCTTGGGTGTCGCGCGACGAGGCCGGCGGCTGGTACGCGATCGACCGGCAGAACCGGCTGATCGTGCCGGGCGGCTTCGACGACGCGAAGGCGTTCCACCACGGGCTGGCGCTGGTCAAGCGGGGTGGCTGGGGTGTGATCGACCGGCACGGGCGGATGATCGTGCCGCCGCGGTTCCGGGGGTTCGTGACGCCGCTGGTGTCGGGCGGGCCGATCGAGGGCTTCACCGACGAAGGGCTGGCCGTGGTGGACGCCGGCGACGACCACTTCGGCGTGGTCGACCGGGCCGGGCAGCTGATCGTGGCGCCGGAGCACGCGGAAGTGGTGATCCACCCGGTGGCGTTCCTGGTCGCGGACCGGTTCGGGCTGTGGGGCGCGCTCAGCCGCAAGGGCGAGCCGCTGGTCGAGCTGAAGTATCAGGAGCAGTCGGGCGTGATCGAGGAGCTTGATCGACTGCTGACGGATGGCCGCCCGGTTCTGTAAGTAGAGTCAGTCTCATGGAGTTCCGTCACCTCGGCCGTTCCGGCCTGCTCATCAGTGAGATCGCCTACGGCAACTGGATCACCCACGGCTCCCAGGTCGAGGAGGAGGCCGCGCTCGCCTGTGTGCGCGCCGCCCTCGACGAGGGCATCACCACCTTCGACACCGCCGACGCGTACGCGGGCGGGCGCGCCGAGGAGGTGCTGGGCCGGGCGCTCAAGGGCGAGCGCCGACAGGGCCTGGAGATCTTCACGAAGGTCTTCTGGCCGACCGGGCCGGGCCCGAACGACCGCAGCCTGTCCCGCAAGCACATCATGGAGTCGATCGACGCGTCGCTGGGCCGGCTGCAGACCGACTACGTGGACCTCTACCAGGCCCACCGCTACGACTACTCGACGCCGCTAGAGGAGACCATGCAGGCGTTCGCCGACGTGGTCCGGCAGGGCAAGGCGCTCTACATCGGCGTGTCGGAGTGGACCGCCAGCGAGATCCGGGCCGGTTGGGAGATGGCGCAGGATCTGAAGATCCCGTTCGTGTCGAACCAGCCGCAGTATTCCGCGCTCTGGCGGGTCATCGAGGCCGAGGTCGTTCCGACCTCGATCGAGCTGGGCGTCGGCCAGGTGGTCTTCTCACCCATCGCGCAGGGCGTTCTGACCGGCAAGTACGCGGCGGGCCAGCAGCCGCCGGCCGGGTCGCGCGCCACCGACGAGAAGAGCGGGGCGAACTTCATCTCGCGGCTGCTCACCGACGAGGTCCTGACGGCGGTGGCCGGCCTGAAGCCGCTGGCCGACCAGGCGGGGCTGTCGATGGCGCAACTCGCGGTGGCATGGGTCCTGCAGAATTCCAACGTCTCGGCCGCCATCATCGGGGCGTCGCGGCCCGAGCAGGTCCGGGACAACGTCAAGGCTTCCGGCGTACGCCTCGACGCGGACCTGATGAAGGCGATCGACTCAGTGCTCGACCCGGTCGCCGAGCGGGACCCCGCGAAGACGCAGTCCCCCGCCCGACGCCCCTGACGATCAGTTACCGCTCCAGAACCTCATCAGCTCCAGGCCGACCTGGATCATGGCCTCCGAGAGGTTCAGTTTCTCGGCGATCCAGAAGACGGCGTCATAGAACCAGCCGCCCAGTCTGGTCTGCCAAAGAGCAAGGAAAAGCAAGATGAAGCCGTACGGCGCGAACAAGGACCACGCGCGCTGGTAAGCGGGACTCATCCACGGCGCGATGATGCTGCCGCCGTCGAGACCCGGGATCGGCAGGAAGTTGAGCACGCTCGCCGTGATCTGCAGGAAGCCCAGCGCGGCGAGCGCGCTCCAGAACTCGAGGTGGCTGGTCGGCCCGGCCAGGGCGAACTGGCCCGAGGAGAGCTGGACCAGCTTGGGGCCCAGCCCGACCCAGAACGGGAAGGCCAGCACCAGCGCGAGGATCACGTTGGTGAGCGGGCCGGCCGCGCTGATCAGCGAGTCCTTGACCTTGCTGCGGATGTACGTGTGGTCGATCCAGACCGCGCCGCCGGGCAGGCCGATGCCGCCGAGGATAACCACGACGACGGGCAGCACGATCGAGAGCAGCGGGCTGGTGTATTTGAGCGGGTTGAGTCGCAGGTAGCCCCGATCGGCCACGGACTTGTCGCCGCTGAAGAAGCCGGCCAGGGCGTGGGCGTACTCGTGCAGGCAGAGCGACACCAGCCAGCCGGTGACGATGAACAGGAAGACATCGACCCGGACGTTGCCGAACTTGGCCCACGTCATCCAGCCGCTGACCACGAAGACAGCGACGATCCCGACGAAGACCGGGCTCGGGATGAACGCGTTACGGGGGGTCCGCGTATACACGGGCTCGTAAGTCACTTGTCAGTCCGCTCAGTCCGCCGGCAGCAGGCTCATCCGGTAGTCGACCCGGTCGTCCTCGACCAGAACGACCTGGGCCACGCCGGAGTCGGCCAGCTCCCGCCACTCCTGGCCGATCCACGACTCGGCGTCGGCCTGGCTGCTGAACGTCTCGGCCGGGCCGGAAACCGGCTGTCCGTCGACGTTCTCGTACCGCCAACTCCACGGCATCCGCCGTTCCCCCTCACCTCTGGGCTCGTGCGCTCCACCCTACGGCGTCCGCCTGTGCGGCCCGGCTTTAAGGTACGGGGCATGTCCGATGATCGGTGGAACACCGTCCTGGTGCTCGGCGGGATCCGTTCCGGCAAGTCCGCGTTCGCCGAGGCGCTGGTCTCGGGCGCGCCGTCGGTGCGGTACGTGGCCACGGCCGTGGGCGGCGAGGACGACCCGGAGTGGCTGGCCCGGATCGAGGCCCATCAGCGGCGGCGGCCGCAGTCATGGTCGACCGAGGAGACGGGCGCCGACCCGGCTCGGCTGGCGGCCCTGCTCACGGAGGCGAAACCGGACGACACGCTGCTCGTCGACGACCTCGGCGGGTGGGTGGCGGCGGTGCTCGACCCGGCCCGGCAGCCCAACGACGACGAGGCCGACGTGGCGGCCCTGGCGGCGGCGGTGCGCGGGACGGCGGCGCGGGTGGTGCTGGTGAGCCCGGAGGTCGGGCTGGCGCTGGTGCCGACCACGCCGTTGGGGCGGGCCTTCGCGGACGCGCTGGGGGCGACCAACCAGGCGCTGGCCGAGGCGTGCGACCGCGTGGCGCTGGTCGTCGCTGGGCAGCATGTGTGGCTTAAAGACGAAAAATCGGATTTGTCGGTTGCGGCGAGCGCGGCAAGCGGCACGGGGCTGGGCGCGGCAAGCGGCGCGGGCGCGGCGGGCGGCGCCGGCCTGGACACGGCAGGCGGCGCGGCGGCGACCGGCGGACTTGGTGAGGCGGCGGGTGCGGCCGCGCTTGTCGACGAGGCCGCGTTGGTCGAGCCTCAGCTTGTGGCACCCGCCCCGGCCGACGAGCCGGTCGCTGTGGCCGCGACGGTGCTCAACGAGCCGACCCAGCAGCTTCCGGTGATCGGTGGCGGGGTTGCCATCGAGCCCGGCATGGACCTCCCGATGCCCGACAGCGACGCCGGCCCCGACGCCCGCGACCGGCTGGCCGGGGTCGACTTCGCCGGCAGGGGGCTCGGTGACCTGGTGGAAGCGGTGGAGTTCGCCGCCGCCACGCAGGGGACCACGATCCCGCGGCCGTGGGAGTCGGTGCGTGTTCTGCTGATCTCGGGCGTCCACGACGGCGGCGCCGCGGCCGGTGAGGACCCCGCCGACGCCGAGCGCCGCGTCGCGCAGGTCGAGCACGGTGAGGGCGTGCTCAGCCGCCTCGCCGGGCAGGCCGGCGCCGATGTCGCCGTGCTGCGGGTGGCCCGCGCCGGCGCGATGGAGGATGGGCCCGTTACCGACGAGGCCGCTGTCGAGGTGGCTCTGCGGCAGGGCTGGCGTCTCGCCGAGGCCGCCGCCGACGCCGGACGCGACCTTCTCGTGCTCGCCTCGATCGGCGTGGGCACCGACGCTGTCGCCGCCACGCTTTCCTCCGCCATCACCGGCGCCGAGGCCGTGGAGGTCCTGCCCCGGGTGCTGCTGCCGGGCGGGCGCTACGACGACGAGGCCTGGATGGTCCGCTGCGCGGCCGTGCGGGACGCGCTGCGCCGCATCCGGCAGGAGCCGCGCGGCGCCAAGGACATGCTGCGGCAGATCGGCGGCGCCGACTTCGCGGTGGCGGTGGGCGCGCTGCTGGGCGCGGCATCGCAGCGGCTGCCGGTGCTGCTGGACGGCCCGCTCGGCATCGCGGCCGGCCTGGTGGCGCGCGACCTGGGCAGCCAGGCCCGGCACTGGTGCCTGCTGCCGGACGCGGGCAAGCTCACGCTGGTCGTCAAGGGCGCCGACGTGCTCGGTCTCAACCCGGTGCTCGACCTGGGCCTCGGCCTGGGAGAGGGCGCGAACGCGCTGGCCGCCCTGCCCCTGCTGCGCACCGCCGTGGGCCTCGCCGCCGCCGCGCCCGTGCACCCCGCTCTGCTCGTTGAGCCCGGCGATGGCGGCGCCTCGGACCTGATCGTCCCGAACGACGACGAAGAGGTGGACTTCGCCGAGCCTGAAACCGGCGGTCCCGGCCCCGCGACAACCGGGTCAAGCGAGGAGTGACCGCCGGGGCCGGTCTGCGGCTGGCCATAACGACGCTGACGGTCCTGCCCATCAAGGGCGGCCGGGTTGATCGGGCGGCCGCGGCCTGGGCGATGAGTCTCACGCCCGCGGTGGGTGCGGCCTTGGGCGGTGTCCTGGCCGCCCTGCTCTGGGCACTACGGCAACTTGGCGCGCCGTCTCTGGTGGCGGCGGCGGTCACGGTCGCCGCCGCGGCGCTGCTGACGCGCGGCATGCATCTGGACGGGCTGGCGGACACGACCGACGCGCTCGGTTCCTATCGGCGGGGCGATCAAGCCCTGGAAATCATGAAAAAGTCAGACATTGGGCCGTTCGGGGTGGCGGCTATCGGGCTCGCGCTGCTGATCCAGACCGCGTCGCTGGCCACGATCACCGGCGGGGCGGTCGTCGTGGCCTGGGCCACCGGCCGGCTGGCGATCACCGTGGCCTGCCGCAAGGGTGTGCCCGCGGCCCGCCCGGAAGGCCTGGGCGCGCTGGTCGCCGAGACGGTCCCGCTCCCGGCCGCAGTGCTGATCGCGGCCGTCGTGGTGACTTCCGCGGCCGCCGCGACCCCGGGCCGCCCGTGGCAGGGCCCGCTCGCCGTCGTCGCCTCACTCGCCGTCGTGCTTGCGCTTCTGCATCATTCCGTACGCCGTTTCGGCGGCATCACCGGCGACGTCCTCGGCGCGTCCGTGGAGGTCGCGACCACGGTGGCCCTGGTCGGCCTATCCCTGCGCTGAGTCGTACGCCTTGACCACGCGTTTCGGGGCGGTCCGCCGCCACGCCTCGGTCACCACCTGCCGCAGCTCGCGAGCGTCGGCCTTGGTGAGGTCCACCCGCACCCAGCCGTACCGCCCGGTGTAGGCCGCCACCTCGTACACGTCGGGGGCCCCGGCGATCAGCTCGGCCTGCTCCTCGAGGCTCGCCTTCACCGACGCGTGCGACGACTCGGGGCTGCCGGCGGCGAACATCTTGTCGCCGTAGCGCAGGGTGGGATGCCCCCAGCCCTCGACGAAGACCTCCTGGGTGCCGGGCAGCGCCAGCGCCCATTCCCGCAGCTGCTCGTAGGTGATGCCCACCGGGCTCACCGCACCGACGGCTGCACGAACGGCGGCTTGACCACGCGGGCCTCGGTCTTGCGCCCCCGGATGTCGATCTCGACCAGGTCGCCGTCGTTCACCCCGGCCGCGGTGTCGATCAGGGCCAGCGCGATCCCGACCTTCTTCGTCGGCGAGAACGTGCCGCTCGTGGTCTCGCCGATCACGTGCTCACCCCCGTACACGTGCATATGACCGCGGGGGATCCCGCGGCCCGTCAGCTCCAGTCCGCGCAGAAGGCGACGCGGACCCTGGGATTTCTCCGCGACCAGCGCGTCGCGGCCCCAGAACGCCGGCTTGGACCAGCCCACCGCCCAGCCCGACCGGGCCTGCACCGGCGTGATCTCCAGCGACAAGTCCTGGCCGTGCAGCGGGTAGCCCATCTCGGTGCGCAGCGTGTCGCGGGCGCCGAGACCGCAGGGCTGCACCCCGGCGCCGACGATCGCGTCCCACACCGCGGCCGCGTCGTCCCACGGCACCACCAGCTCGTAACCGTGCTCGCCGGTGTAGCCGGTGCGGCAGACGATCAGCTCGGCGCCGCTGAGGCTCGCCGTCGCGAAGGACATGTAGTCGTGGTCGGTCGGCAGCCCCAGCTTGCCGAGGATGTCGGCCGAGGCCGGGCCCTGCACCGCGAGCACGGCGAACTTCCGGTGCTCGTTCTCGACCGTGACCCCCTCGGGCGCCGCGGCCTGGAGGCGGCGCACCACCTCGGCGGTGTTCGCCGCGTTCGGGATCAGGAACACGTGGTCGTCGGCGAACAGGTACGCGATCAGGTCGTCGACCACTCCCCCGTTCTCGTCGCAGCAGAGCGTGTACTGCGCCTTGCCCGGCTCGATGCGGCCCAGGTCGTTGGTGAGGCAGGAGTTCACGAACGCCGCCGCGCCCGCGCCCCGCACCCGCGCCTTGCCCAGGTGGGAGACGTCGAAGATGCCGGCCGCCTCGCGCACCGCCGCGTGCTCGCGGAGCACCCCGCCACCGGCGTACTCCAGCGGCATCTCCCAGCCGCCGAAGGCGGCCAGCTTCGCGCCGAGCGCGACGTGACGCTCATGCAGCGGGGAATGAAAAAGCTCAACAGCGTCGGCAGACATGAGAGTGAACTTACCCGTGACCTTGGTTGTGGTTATTGTCGCGGGGACGACCCTTCCCCCTCGCGATCGCGACGGGGCACCACCCAACGCGCCTGGCGTGCCCAAGAGGCCGCCGGCCCGGAAACGTCCGCGGAGAGCCCGAGTGAGCCAGCCCAGCCTCAGCCTGGTCGACACCGACCCGGCCGAATTGGCCGTCGATGCCATCGTCATCGGCCTGCACAGCCAGCCCGACGACGGCGGCGCCCTGTTGCCCGCGGCCGGCGCCGAGAGCATCGCCGCCGCGTTCGACGGCAAGCTGACCTCGACGCTGGCGCTGCTCGGCGCGAGCGGCGCCCCCGGCGAGGTGGTCAAGCTGGCCACGCTGGGCACCATCGCGGCGCCGCTGGTGGTCGCGGTCGGGCTGGGCGACGAGCCGTCCGGATCGGCCCCCGAGCTCGAGAAGCTGCGGCGCGGCACCGGCGCGGCGGTGCGCGCGCTGGCCGGCAGCGCGACGGTGGCGCTGGCCCTGCCGGTGCCGGACGACGAGGACGCGCCCGGCGTGCTGCGGGCCATCCTCGAGGGCGCGCTGCTGGGCGGCTACCGCTTCGCCGGTTACAAGACCAAGCCGCAGCCGAACCGCCGGGAGCCGGTGTCGGCGCTGCAGGTGCACGTGCCGGACGCGGCCGACGCTGCGGCCCTGGCCGAGGTGACCCGGGCCGGGGCGGTCGGCCGCGCGGTGCGGCTGACCCGCGACTGGGTCAACATGGCGCCGAACGAGCTGCGCCCGCCGCAGTTCGCCGACGCCGTGGTGGCCGCGGCGCAGGGCACCGGCCTCGCG
Source organism: Actinoplanes sp. CA-142083 (assembly GCF_050942195.1). Lineage (NCBI taxonomy): Bacteria > Bacillati > Actinomycetota > Actinomycetes > Micromonosporales > Micromonosporaceae > Actinoplanes > Actinoplanes sp. CA-142083. The sequence continues at coordinate 1,921,866 of NZ_CP192076.1, read as the reverse complement.
GTCGAGGTGCTCGACTTCGACGAGCTCAAGGCCGGCGGGTACGGCGGCATCGTGGCGGTCGGGCAGGGCTCCGAGGCGCCGCCGCGGCTGGTGAAGCTCAGCTACGTGCCCGAGGGCGTCGAGTCGCCGAAGCAGGTCGCGCTGGTCGGCAAGGGCATCACCTTCGACACCGGCGGCATCAGCATCAAGCCGACGGCCGGCATGTGGGAGATGAAGTCGGACATGGCCGGCGCGGCGGCGGTCGGCGCGGCGATGCTGGCGATCGCGGCGCTGAAGCCGGGGGTGGCGGTCAGCGGCTACCTGGCGATGGCCGAGAACATGCCGTCCGGCTCGGCGTACCGGCCCGGCGACGTGATCACGATGTTCAACGGCAAGCGGGTCGAGGTCTTCAACACCGACGCCGAGGGCCGCATGGTGCTCGGCGACGCGATCGCCCGGGCCTGCGCCGACGGCGCCGAGTACGTGCTCGAGGCGTCCACGCTGACCGGCGGCCAGGTGATCGCGCTCGGCAAGCGGATCGCCGGCCTGATGGGCTCCGAGGCCGCGACCGAGCTGGTGCGCAAGGCCGGCGACAAGGTCGGCGAGCCGGCCTGGCCGATGCCGCTGCCGGAGGAGGTCCGCAAGGGCATGGAGTCGGACATCGCCGACATCTGCCAGACCAACAATGCCCTCGACCGGGCCGGCCACATGCTGCAGGGCGGCGTGTTCCTGCGCGAGTTCGTGGCCGACGGGGTCGAGTGGGCGCACATCGACATCGCCGGGCCGGGCTACAACGCGGGCGAGGCCGCCGGTTACTGGACCAAGGGCGGCACCGGAGTCCCGGTCCGCACCCTGCTCCAGGCCGTCGACGACCTGAGCTAACTCAGCTTTTTCTGCCGGGCGTTGTAGTCGCGCATCCGCTGGGGGTAACCCATCAGCCGTACGTCGTAGATCGGGAGCGACAGCTGATGGGCCCAGCGGCGGGCGATCTCGGGCGACTCGATGCGGCGGCGGGTCCACTCGCCGTCGTGTGCCACGAGCAACACCGTGGTCTCGGTCACGGTCGTACGCGGCTCGATGAATGCCTCGACCCCCCGGCGGGAGCGGACGAACTCCGCAAGATACTCAAGATCGGCACGATCGACCGGCCGTCCCGATGGGCGCCGCGACTCCGTCCGCCGCCGAAACCAGGCCACTGCCCGCTCCTTACGCTCAATTGCTCGCAAGGGTACGACGGAGACGCGCGCCGGTGGGCACCTGGCTGCATCGATCGGTTCCACAAGTGACAAGATGGCCTGGACATACTGTGACCGTTTCCATTGTGTGACCCACATGGCGACGATGCGACCACTGGAGTCAACGTGAGCCAGCCGAACGGCGGAACCTTCGACATCGTCATCCTCGGCGCCGGCAGTGGTGGTTACGCGGCCGCTCTGCGCGCTGCCGAGCTCAACCTCTCCGTAGCGCTGATCGACAAGGCCGAGCTGGGCGGCACCTGCCTGCACCGCGGCTGCATCCCGACCAAGGCGCTGCTGCACGCGGCCGAGGTCGCCGAGCAGACCCGCGAGGCCGAGCAGTTCGGCATCAAGGCCGAGCTCCTGTCGATCGACATGGCCGGGGTGAACGCGTACAAGGACGGTGTCGTCGCCCGCCTGTACAAGGGCCTGACCGGCCTGCTCACGCACAACAAGAACATCACCGTGGTGGCCGGCGAGGGCAAGCTCGTCGCCAAGGACACGGTCGAGGTCGCGGGCCAGCGCTACACCGGTCGCAACGTCATTCTTGCCAGCGGCTCCTACTCGCGCTCGCTGCCCGGCCTCGAGGTCGACGGCAAGCGGGTCATCACCAGCGAGCACGCGCTGCGGCTCGACCGCGTGCCCGCCTCCGCGATCGTGCTCGGCGGCGGCGTGATCGGCGTCGAGTTCGCCAGCGTGTGGAAGTCGTTCGGCGCCGACGTGACCATCCTCGAGGCGCTGCCCCGGCTGGTCGCGGCGGAGGACGAGGAGATCTCGAAGCAGCTGGAGCGCAACTTCCGCAAGCGCAAGATCAACTTCAAGGTCGGCAAGCCGTTCGAGAAGGTCGAGCACACCGACAACGGCGTGCGCGCGACCATCCAGGGCGGCGAGACGGTCGAGGCCGAGGTGCTGCTGGTCGCGGTCGGCCGCGGCCCGACGACCCAGGGCCTCGGCTACGAGCAGCAGGGCGTCACGCTCGACCGCGGCTTCGTGATCACCAACGAGCGGCTGCACACGGGCGTCGGCAACATCTACGCCGTCGGCGACATCGTCCCGGGCCTGCAGCTCGCGCACCGCGGCTTCGCCCAGGGCATCTTCGTGGCCGAGGAGATCGCGGGCCTGCGCCCGGCGGTCATCGACGAGGCCGGCATCCCCCGGGTCACCTACTGCGACCCCGAGATCGCCTCGATGGGCCTGACCGAGGCCAAGGCCAAGGAGAAGTACGGCGACGACAAGGTCACGACGTACAACTACAACCTCGGCGGCAACGGCAAGAGCCAGATCCTCAAGACCACGGGCTTCGTCAAGCTGGTGCGCCTCGACGAGGGCCCGGTGCTCGGGGTGCACATGATCGGCGCGCGGATGAGCGAGCAGGTCGGCGAGGCGCAGCTGATCTACAACTGGGAGGCTTTCCCGGAGGAGGTCGCCCAGCTGGTGCACGCTCACCCGACGCAGAACGAGGCGCTGGGCGAGGCGTTCCTCGCGCTCGCCGGCAAGCCCCTGCACGCACACAGCTGATCTACTTATCGAAGACGTAGCGGTTAAGGAGTTCTGAGAATGCCGGTATCGGTCACCATGCCGCGGCTGGGTGAGAGCGTCACCGAGGGCACCGTCACTCGCTGGCTGAAGCAGGAGGGCGAGCGGGTGGAGGCCGACGAGCCGCTGCTCGAGGTCTCCACCGACAAGGTCGACACGGAGATCCCGTCGCCGGCCGCGGGCGTGCTCACCCGCATCGTCGTCGGCGAGGACGAGACGGCCGACGTCGGCAGCGAGCTCGCGATCATCTCCGGCGACGGCGAGGACGCCGGCGCGTCGACGCCGGCCCCGGCCGCCGAGCAGGAGGCCGCCCCGCAGCAGGAGGCCGCCCCGCAGCAGGAGGCCGCCCCGCAGCAGGAGCAGGAGGCCGAGCCCGAGCCGCCCGCGCCGACCACCCCGTCGACCGAGAAGCCGGTCGAGGAGGAGGCGCCCGAGCCGCAGCAGGCTTCCGCTCCCGCCTCGTCGGGCGAGGGCACCGAGGTCAAGATGCCGGCGCTCGGCGAGAGCGTCACCGAGGGCACCGTGACCCGCTGGCTCAAGCAGGTCGGCGACACCGTCGAGGTCGACGAGCCGCTGCTCGAGGTCTCCACCGACAAGGTCGACACCGAGATCCCGTCGCCGGTGGCCGGCACCCTGCTCGACATCAAGGTCGCCGAGGACGAGACGGCCGACGTCGGCGCCGTCCTCGCGGTCGTCGGCGCCGCTGGTGGCGCCCCGGCCGCCCCGGCGCCGCAGCAGGCGCCCGCGCCCAAGCAGGAGCAGGCCCCCGAGCCTGCTCCGCAGCAGGAGGCCCCCAAGCAGGAGGCCCCCAAGCAGGAGGCACCCAAGCAGGAGGCACCCAAGATCGAGTCGGCGCCCGCGCCCTCGTTCGCCCCGGGCGACTCCTACGCGGAGCCGTCGGCCGAGGCCGAGGTGGCCAAGGACCCGTCGGCCGCCGAGCGCGACGCCGAGCCCGCCGCCGCGTCGGCCACCCCGACCCGGGAGGCCACCCAGGCCAACGGCGCCGGCGACGCCGGCTACCTGACGCCGCTGGTGCGCAAGCTCGCCGCCGAGAAGGGCGTGGACCTCTCCAGCCTGAACGGCACCGGCGTCGGCGGGCGCATCCGCAAGCAGGACGTGCTCGACGCGGCCGCCGCCGCGGAGAAGGCCAAGGCGGCGCCCGCCCCCGCGGCCCAGCCCGCCGCCGCCAAGCCGGCTGCCGCTCCCGCCGCCAAGCCGGCCCCGAGCCCGCTGCGCGGCCGTACCGAGAAGCTGACCCGCACCCGGGCCACGATCGCCCGCCGCATGGTGGAGTCGCTGCAGATCTCGGCGCAGCTCACCACCGTCGTCGAGGTCGACCTCACCCGCGTCGCCCAGCTGCGCAACAAGGCCAAGGCCGACTTCCAGGCCAAGCACGGCGTGAAGCTGACCTACATGCCGTTCCTGGCGCTGGCCACGGTCGAGGCGCTCCAGCAGCACCCGGTGGTCAACTCGTCGATCGACGTGGAGGCCGGCACGGTCACCTACCACGACGGCGAGCACCTGGGCATCGCGGTCGACACGCCGAAGGGCCTGATCGTCCCGGTGATCCGCGACGCCGGCGACCTCAACCTGGCCGGGCTGGCCAAGCGGATCGCCGACGTGGCCGAGCGCACCCGCAACAACAAGATCAGCCCGGACGAGATCTCGGGCGGCACGTTCACGCTGACCAACACCGGCAGCCGGGGCGCGCTGTTCGACACGCCGATCATCAACCAGCCGCAGGTCGGCATCCTCGGCACCGGCGCGCTCGTCAAGCGGGCCGTGGTCCTCGACGACCCCGAGCTGGGCGAGATCATCGTGCCGCGCTCGATGATGTACCTGGCGCTGAGCTACGACCACCGGATCGTGGACGGCGCCGACGCCGCCCGCTTCCTGGTGACCCTGAAGGAGCGCCTCGAGGGTGGCCACTTCGAGGCCGAGCTCGGCCTCTAAGACAGATCGCCGAAGGGGCGTGCCGGGGTCTCCGGCGCGCCCCTTCGTTTTGAACGGGTTCGAATAAGGGCATCATGGAGCCATGCGGATCCTGATGGCCGGCGCGTCCGGCTTCCTCGGCACGCGCTTGTCCGACCGGCTCGCCGGGGCCGGGCACGAGATCACCCGTCTCGTCCGGCGGCCCGCCGGGAAGCCGGACGAGAAGACCTGGCAGCCGTCGCAGGGGCAGATCGACCCCGCCGTCGTGGCCGCCGCCGACGTGGTGGTCAACCTGTCCGGGGCCAACGTCGGGACCCACCGCTGGACCGCCCACTACCGCGGCGTGCTGCGCTCGAGCCGGCTCGACACCACCGGCACCCTCGCCCGCGCCATCAAGCAGCTGCCCGCCGCCGACCGGCCGCGCGTCATGCTCCAGGCCTCCGGCGTCGGCCGCTACGGCGACACCGGCGACCGGCCCGCCACCGAGGAGGCGCCGGCCGGCAAGACGTTCCTGGCCGACCTGTGCCAGGTCTGGGAGGCGGCGGCCCGCCCCGCCGAGGACGCCGGCACCCGGGTCGTGCTGCTGCGCACCGCGCCGCTGCTGGACGCGAGCGGCGGCATGCTCAAGCCCCTGATGATCCCGTTCCGGCTGGGCGCCGGCGCCAAGCTCGGCGGCGGCCGGCAGTGGATGGCGTGGATGGCGCTGGCCGACTGGCTGGGCGCGACCGAGTTCCTGCTCGACCGCGAGGACATCGCCGGCCCGGTCAACATGGTCAGCGCCGTGCAGTGCACCAACGCCGCGTTCACCCGGGCGTTCGGCCGGGCGCTGCGCCGGCCGGCCGTGCTGACCGTGCCCGGCTTCGCGCTCGACCTCGCCCTGGGCGGGCTGGCCGAGGAACTGCAGATCAGCCAGCGCGTCGTTCCCGCGGTGCTGGAGAAGGCCGGTTTTCACTGGTCGTATCCGGACATCGACGCGGCCCTGCGTGTCGCACTCGATACTTCGCACTAGGCGAAGGGCTTTCGCTTGCTAACCTGCCGCTGATGTCTGTCGCCGCGCCCGCACCCCGAACCACCGAGGACCGCCCGGCCCCGCCGCGCGCCGTCCCGGTTCTCCGCCGTTGGCGGCCGCACCTTCTCGTCGCCGTGGTCGCGCTCGCCCTCGCGGTGTACGTGACCCACGGGCTGTGGCGGCAGCCGTACACCCAGACCATCGGCGAGAACGTGGGCGACCAGACGTTCTTCGAGTGGGTGCTGGCGTACGGCGTGCACATCCTGCGCGACGGCGGCAATCCGTTCTTCACCACCATGATGAACTCGCCGCTCGGGGTGAACCTGGCGGCGAACACCTCGATCACCGTGGACGCGATCCTGTTCGCCCCGCTCACCATCCTGGCGGGCCCGCAGGTCACGTTCGCGACGATCCTCACGCTCAACCTGGCCGGCTCCGCCTTCGCCTGGTACCTGTTCCTCGGCCGCTGGGTGACCCGCAACCGAGCCGCCGCCGCGATCGCCGGGCTGTTCTGCGGCTTCGCGCCCGGCTTCGTCTCGCACGCCAACGGCCACGTCAACTGGACCTCCGGCTGGGTCGCGCCGCTGGTGCTGTGGTGGCTGCTGAAGCTGGCCGAGAAGGGGCGCTGGCTGCGCAACGGCCTGGTCCTGGGCGTCATCCTCGGCTGCTCGTTCACCATCGCCGCCGAGGGGCTGTTCTTCACCGCGCTGGCCGGTGGGGTCTTCGTCATCGCCTGGTCGGTGCCGCGGGCGCACCGCGAAGAAGCACGGCAGGCGCTGCCGACCGTGCTGGCCGGGCTCGGCGTCGCCGCCGTGGTGGCTTTCGCGCTGCTGGCGTACCCGCTGTACATGCACTTCGCCGGGCCGCAGACGTTCGCCGGGACCGGCTTCAACCAGCGGCACTACGCCGAGGACGTCGCGGCCTACTTCTCCTACTCCGATCGCACCCTCGCGGCCAAGGTCGGGCTCGGCAACAACCTCGCGGCCAACTCCACCGAGCAGACCTCGTTCTTCGGGCTGCCGCTGATGATCCTGATCGTCGCGTCGTTCGTGCTGCTCCGGCGGCGTTCCGGGCCGGGACGCCGGGCGACGCTGCTGGCGCTCGCGATCACCGGCGGCGTATTCATGGTGATCTCCTTCGGGCCCCGGCTGCGGATCTTCGGCGCCGAGACCGACATCCCGCTGCCGTACGCGTTGCTGCAGCGCCTGCCGCTGTTCGACTCGGCCCTGCCGCTGCGGTTCTCGCTCGTGCTCGTCGGCGTCTTCGGCGTGATCCTCGCGATGCTCGCCGACATGCTGCTCGACCGGGCCGACGCTCCGGACCCGGTGCACGCCCCGTTCGCGGCCGCGTTCACCTTCGCGCTGCTGCCGCTCTTCCCGCTGCCGCTGCTCACCTCGCCCCGCGCGCCCGAGCCCGAGTTCATCTCCGCCGGCCACTGGAAGCAGTACGTGCCCGAGGGCGGGACCCTCACCGCGCTGCCGTTCGCGACCAACGTGGCCGGCGATGCCCAGCGCTGGCAGGCGTACACGATGGCTCGCGGGGGACGGCAGTTCCGGATCCCGGACGGGTATTTCCTCGGTCCCGATGTCGGCGGAGCCGGCGAGAAGGGCCGCATCGGCGCGGTGCCGCGCCCCACCGACTGGCTGTTCCTGCGCGCCGCCCTGTACGGCTACGTCCCGCAGCTGACGAACTGGGATCGGGCGACGGCGCGCGAGGACTTCGCGTACTGGGACATCGACGCGGTGTTCCTGCCCGCCGAGATCACCGGGGCGCACGGGATGCTGCACCACACCGCGGTCGAGCTCACCGCGACCGAGTTGCTGGGCGCGCCCGAGCAGGTCGACGACGTGCTGGTGTGGCGCATTCGGCCCGGCGTGGATCCGATCGATCGCTGACGCGGGGCTATGTTGGGGGCGTGACAACCTCCACGCTCACCGTGCTGCGCCCCGGCCTGGTCGACTACCGCGAGGCCTGGGCCGAGCAGCGCCGCCTGCACGACGCCGTGGTGGCGGGCGACCAGCCCGACACCATCCTGCTGCTGGAACACCCCAGCGTCTTCACCGCGGGCAAGCGCACCGAGCCCGCCGACCGCCCGATGGACGGCACCCCCGTCGTCGACGTCGACCGCGGCGGCAAGATCACCTGGCACGGGCCGGGCCAGCTGGTCGGCTACCCGATCCTCCGCCTGGCCGACCCCATCGACGTGGTGGCCTACGTGCGCCGGGTCGAGCAGCTGCTGATCGACGTCTGCGCCGAGTTCGGCGTCGCCACCGACCGGGTCGAGGGGCGCAGCGGCGCCTGGGTCCGCGCCGACGACCGCGGCCCCGACCGCAAGATCGCCGCGATCGGCATCCGGGTGGCGCGCGGGGTGACCCAGCACGGTTTCGCGCTCAACTGCGACTGCGACCTCTCGGCGTACGACCGTTTCGTGCCCTGCGGGATCCGCGACGCCGGGGTGACGTCGCTGAGCGCCGAGCTCGGCCGGGACGTCCCGGTGGCGGAGGTGCTGCCGGTGGTCGAGAAGCACTTGCCTACCCTGCTCTGATGGCTCTCTACCGCGATCCGCGCGACCGCCGGGTCTTCGTGCCCAAGAAGGGCGGCGGGGTGGCGCTGAATTTCGGCCACCCCATCGCCTGGGCGATCCTGGTCCTCACCACGATCATCCCGCTGGCGATCGTCGCCATCGTGACCATCGGCGTCCTGGCCTAGAGGGCCCAGACCGTCACCGTCGGCGCGCCGGTCAGGCAGGCCAGCCACTCGCCGGAAGTCGTGCAATCCCCAGGCGCGCCCACCGGCAGCACGCCCAGCGACCCGCCGTCCTCGAGGCGGGTCACCACCGTGCGATCGCCGTCGAAGCGCAGCAGCAGATCGCCCGCCAGCAGGCCGCGTCCCAGCTCGGACCGCACCGCGCCGGTCGCCGGGTCTATCCGCGCCACCCGGGAGTCCGCGCCCACCGCCAGCCCGTCCGGGCCGATCGAGCGCCACCGCGGACTGGTCCAGCGCGCCTGGCCGTCCGCCGGATCGAGGGCCGTCGCCCCCCGCTCGCCGGTCACGCAGATCAGCGGACCGCAGGGGCCGAGATACTGCGGCGCCAGGATCCGGGCCCGCCACCGGGGGGTGAGCTGCGGCATCGCGTACGCGGCGACGAAGGTCTGCGAGTGCAGGTAGAGCGCGTCCCCGACGATCTCCGCCGTGCTGATGTCGAGGGCGTTGCCGATCCCCCACGCGTACGGGTCCACGCCCAGCTCCCGCGGAGCCGAAACCGGCGTGCCGTCGGCGGCCGAGTAGACCGTGCCCCGGCCTCGCACGTCGACGGCGAGCACGTACCGATGCGCCGCGTCCATCTCGAGCGCCAGCACCGAGGCCGCCCGCTCCCACCGCACCCGCCCGTCGGCGAGATCGGCCATCCGGAGCATGCCGTCGTCCAGCTCCCCGTGGACGACCCGGTCGCCGAACACCCGGGCCACGCTGAGGTTGCCGGTGCGCCAGCGCTCCCGGCCCGTCCGCGCGTCCAGGAACGTGACGCCGCCCTGCGCGCCCCGCCAGACCGCCAGCGTCGAGCCGTCGCCCTCGAACCGGAGTCCCGGCCGCTGCACCACAAGCGCCGTCCTCCATCGTGGACCGCCGGCCGTGAGCGGGACGGCCTGCACCCCGGTCGCGTCCACCGTGTAAAGCGCGTCCGCCGTGAGCAGATGCGCCGTGACGGTCCGGGCGCCGGTGTCGGTAACCGTGTCGATCCGGCTCCGCGCCGACGGCGCCGCCCCGCCGAGGATCAGCAGGAGCAGCGCCATCGGCACGACCTTGAGCATCCCGAGCCGCGGCCGCGAGGTCGGCGGCGCGGCATCGAGGTCGATCAGCACGGCCTCACATTACGGCGCGATGCGGTGCAGGTCGCGGGGGAACGCGGTCACCTCGCGCACGTTCGCCACCCCGAGCAGCCGCGCTACCAGCCGTTCCAGGCCGATCGCCCAGCCGCCGTGCGGCGGCATCCCGTACCGGAATCCGTCGAGATAGCCCTCGTACGGCTCGAGCGGCTCGCCGGCCGCGGCCAGCGCCGCGACGTAGTCCTCGTACCGGTGCAGCCGCTGCCCGCCGGTCACGATCTCGAGGCCCCGGAAGAGCAGGTCGAACCCGTTCGAATGCTCGGGAGCGGCCGGGTCCGGATGTGTGTAGAACGGCCGCTTCCGCATCGGGTATCCGGTCACGTACACGAACTCGGAGTCGTGCTCGTGCCGCGCCCACTCGCCCAGCGCCCGCTCGTAGGCCGGCGTCATGTCGCCCTCGCCGGCCGGCGCGCCCACGATCCGCAGCGCCTCGGCGAACGACACCGACGGGATCTCCGACGGCACCTTGGGCGTCTCGACGCGGGCACGCTCGGCGACCGTCGCCATCATCACGCCGAGTGTGCGGGTGAGCGTCGCCATCACGTCGCGATGGTCGGTCACGAAGCCCATCTCGGCGTCCAGCGACGTGTACTGGGCCAGGTGGCGGGCGGTGTCGCTGGGCTCGGCGCGGAACACCGGGCCGATCTCGAAGACCCGTTCGAAGACGCCGACCATCAACTGCTTGTAGAACTGCGGCGACTGCGCCAGGTAGCCGGGGCGCCCGAAGTAGTCGATCCGGAACACGTCGGCGCCGGATTCGGTGGACGAGCCGACGATCTTGGGCGTGTGGATCTCGACGAAACGTTGCGCTTCCAACGCCGTACGGAATCCGGCGGAAGCCGCGGCCGCGACCCTCAACGCCTGCCGCCGCACCGGATGCCGCAGCGAAAGCGCGGCGTGGTCGAGCTGGGTGGGCAGGCTCGCGCTCAGCGCGGGGCGATGTGTTTCAAACGGCAGCGGTACGTCCACAGCCGACAGCACCCGGATGCGCGGGGAGGTCAGCTCGACCCCGCCCGGTGCCTGCTCGCTGGCGGTGACCGTGGCCTCGACCTCGACCACGCTCTCCTCGGTGAGCTCGCGGGCCTGCTCGTGACCCACGATGACCTGGGCGAGCCCTTCGGCGTCGCGGACGATCAGGAAGGCCACCGACTTGAGAACTCGTACGCGATGAACCCAGCCGGCGATGGTGACGACCTCGCCTGTCCACGCACGGAGCTCGGTGGAGAGGATGCGTTGCATGGGTGGAACCTCCTCTGGTGACTGCAACGCGGCCCCAGGGAGGTGTGGGCGAGCGGGATCCTCGCGGTGCCACCACACCTTCGCGCCTTGCGGCGCCTCTTGTCGTGCTCGGCTCAGGAGTGTCTTCACGCCCCGGCGCACGGGCCGCCATCACAGCGAAAGGCGGCTCTCTCGGCCGGCGTATCGGGGGCTACTTGGTTCCCTCAGTGCCGTTCCGCGGGACGTTAACAGCAGGCGACCTGCGGGGAAACCGAATTACCAGGATGTGGAGTGAGCGCGGTCACATCGCGGGCCGAGTGAGCCTCGTCGCCCCTGTCTAGGCAGGGGCCTATTCAGGCGTAATCTCGGGGCTGTGACTATTGCTCCCGAGGGCCGCCGCATGCTGCGCATCGAAGCGCGCAACGCCGAAACTCCCATCGAGCGGAAGCCTCCGTGGATCAAGGTCAAAGCCAAGATGGGCCCGGAGTACACCCAGATGCGCGGCCTCGTGCAGAAGGAAGGCCTGCACACGGTCTGCCAGGAAGCGGGCTGTCCCAACATCTACGAGTGCTGGGAAGATCGCGAGGCGACCTTCCTGATCGGCGGCGACCAGTGCACCCGCCGGTGCGACTTCTGCCAGATCGACACGGGTAAGCCGGCCGAGTTCGACGCCGACGAGCCGCGCCGGGTCGGCGAGTCCGTCGCCACCATGGGCCTGCGGTACGCGACGGTCACCGGTGTGGCCCGCGACGACCTCCCCGACGGCGGCGCCTGGCTGTACGCGGAGACCGTCCGCCAGATCCACAAGCTCCAGCCCGGCTGCGGCGTCGAGCTGCTGATCCCCGACTTCAACGCCGACCCGGCCCAGCTGGCCGAGGTCTTCGGCAGCGCGCCCGAGGTGCTGGCGCACAACGTCGAGACGGTCCCGCGCATCTTCAAGCGCATCCGCCCCGGCTTCCGCTACGAGCGCTCGCTCGACGTGATCACCCAGGCCCGCGCGGCCGGCCTGGTCACCAAGAGCAACCTGATCCTCGGCATGGGCGAGGAGCGCGCCGAGATCTCCCAGGCGCTACGCGACCTGCACGGCGCGGGCTGCGAGCTGGTGACGATCACGCAGTACCTCCGCCCCACCCCGCGGCACCACCCGGTCGAGCGCTGGGTCAAGCCGGAGGAGTTCGTCGAGCTCCGCGAGGAGGCCGAGCAGATCGGCTTCGCCGGCGTGATGAGCGGCCCGCTGGTGCGCTCGTCGTACCGTGCCGGTCGCCTCTACAAGCAGGCCCTCGAGGCCCGCGGCTAGGGCTTTTACAGCTTTTACAGCCGACCGGCCGATTGGCGATGCCTGCCAATCGGTCCTAACCTTGACCAGTCGGGACAAATGGTTCCCGCACGGGGAGATGCAGACCCGGGCCGAGCTTCTCGGTCACCGTTCGACGGCCCGGTGAGTCAGTGGTGAGACCGACCCCAGCCGATCTGAGTTGGGGGTCCCACCGTGCGCCGGTTGCTGCTCGTCCTCGCCGGCCTGGCGTCCGTCCTGGCGCTCAGCGCCGTGCCGGCCGCCGCCTCGGCCAAGGCCACGTGTGTCCCCAGTTACCGCCATTCCTTCAACGGCGCGGCCGGCACGCTGACGATCACCGGTTCCCCCTGTGCCGGCCAGTCCCAATCCGTGACGCTGGTTTCCTACGCGGCGGGCGCCGCCCAGTTCGTCTACGACTCCGCCACCGGCACGATCACGTCGGCCCACCGGAGCCTGACCCTCAAGGTCACCGTGCCCGGCTGCGCCGCTCAGGTCGACGCCTTCTTCGGCACGGGCCTCAAAACCGAGACCACCAGCGCGGCCGCCCCCTACGGCACCGCCACCCTCGGCTCGAGCGGCCGCTCCACCGGACCGCTGGCCTGGTACGCCGTGGGGGCCACCGCGTGCACGCCCGCCCCCACGGTCACCTACGCCATGGCCTGCGACGGGACCTTCACCGCCACCCTGGCCAACGCCGCCGACGCCAACGTCACGGCCGTCTTCCTGACCGGGAACCGGCGCATCCGCGTCTCCCCCGGGCGCTCCACCACGGTCAAGGTCGCCAGGTCGCAGACCCTGACGGTCCGCGACAGCAGTTTCACCACCCACGTGGCCGTGTGGCGCGCCCCGGCGACCACCTGCACGACCACCGCGCCGGCCGCGACCCCGACTCAGGCGGCCACCACCACCCCGCAGCTCCCAGTCGCCCAGCCCACGATCACGTCGCCGTCGCCGTCCCGGTCAGCGACTCCGACCCACACCTACGCCAACGCCCCCGCCGCTTATCCCCAGATCCCCGACCACACGACCGCCGCCACCGCCGCGGCCAAGACCGGCCTGGGCACCGGCAGCATCATCGCCATCCTCATCGGCCTGCTGATGATCGGCACCGGCGTAGCCGCCATCACCTGGCTGGTCCGCATGAACCGCACCCTCGCCTGAGCGCTTGCCCGCAGCGCCGGCCCGCAGCGCCGCAGCGCCAGCCCGCAGCCCAGCAGCGCCAGCCCGCAGCCCAGCAGCGCCAGCCCGCAGCGCTCAGTCGAGCAACCCCAGCCGGTGCGCGACCGCGGCCGCCTCCACCCGGTTGGCCACCTCGAGCTTCGCGATGATCCGCGAGACGTGCACCGACGCCGTCTTGGGCGATATGTACAGGCTCGCGGCAATCCGGCTGTTGCTCTGCCCCTCCGCCACCAGCCGCAACACTTCCCGCTCGCGGGCCGTCAAGATCTCGGTCCCCGCCGCCACCGCCACGGCCGCTCCCGGCGAGCGCAGCCCCAGCCGCCGGGCCAGGGTGTCCGCCGCCTCCAGCAGCGGTCCCGCCCCCAGCTCGTCGGCGATCGCGTTGACCTCGCTCAACGTCTCGGCCGCCACCCCGCGCGACGCCGCCTGCGCCTCGGCCAGCCCGAGCAGCGCGGCCGCGAGCTCATACCGATGCCCATCGGCCCGCCACGCGTCGACCGCGGCCTGCCACCGCTCCTCCCCGCCGCTCAGCACCGCGGAGACCTGAGCCGCGTAAGCCTTCTCGGCCGGATACAGGCACGGCAGCCGCCCGGCGACCTCCGCCACCTTCCGCGCCAGCTCTTCCCCACCCGGCGCCGCCCGGGCGGCCTGGGCCGACGACAGCAGCAGCGGCCACCCGTACCGGGGTCGCTCGAAGACGCACGGCTCGACCACCGCCGCCCGCGCCGCCTCGGCCGCCGCGACCGGATCGCCCGACTCCAGCGCCAGCAGGATGCGCAGATCCAGCAGGTAAAGCCGGTTCTCGGCCTGCACGTACGGCTTGTTCAGCCACATCGCGGCCCGGTGGATCAGCGTCTCGGCGCCGTCGCTCCCCCGCGCCAGCCGCAGCCAGGCCCGCAACCGCAGCCACGGCAACGCCAGCCGCCCCGGCGGGTCGTGCCGGGCGGCCTCGGCCAGCCGCGCGTCCGCTTCGTTCCACCGGCCGAGCGCGATCAGCGCCTCGGCGTGGTTGGCCAGCAGGAACACCCCGGTCGTCCGGCTGACCCCGACCCGGTCGGCGTCCGGCACCCCCTCGGCGGCCGTCGCCGCGGACTCCTCGTAGCGCCCGATCTCGTAGAGCGAGTCGGAGATGTTGACCAGCGAATGCGACAGGCTGGACAGGTCGCCGGCCGCCCGGGCGCGCTCGGCCGCCGCGTACATGGTCGGCAGCGCCTCCGCCGGCGGCATCCGCCCCGCGCACACCTCGCCGAAGATCACCTCGGCCGCGACCACCGCGGCCAGGTCGCCCTCGTCGGCGGCGGCCGTCTTGGCCTCCTGCGCGATCTCGGTCGCCCGCTCGCCGTCGATGCCCGAATAGACGTGCGCCACCTCGGCCATCAACCGCACCCGGTCGGGACCGGGCGGCGCGAGCCCGAGCAGCCGATGCGCCTCCTGACACTCGGCCGCGCCGTCGCTCTTGCCCGCGTTGCGCAGCAGCTTTGCCCGCCGCAGCAGCAGGCGGGCCGCGCGCATCGGCTCGGCCTCGGCGTCGAGGTCGCCGAGGGCCACCCGGGTCAGCGTGAGCGCCCGCATGTGGTCGCCGGAGTCGATGGCGACCAGGGCCGCCTCCTCCAGCAGGTCGAGGTGCCCGATGCCGAGCAGGGACCCGGCCTCCGGCACGTCCTCCCACAGCTCCAGCACGCGGTCGAGGAGGCGGGCCTGCTCGCCGTACGCGAAACTCCGCCCCGCGGCATCGGCGGCCCGCTTGGCCGAGACCAGCGCCCGCGGGTGATCGCGAGCGGCGTGCCAGTGGTGGGCGATCTCGGCCGGGGCCCGCCCCGCCGAGACCAGCGAAGGATCCTCCTCGACCGCCTCGGCGTAGCGCGCGTGCATCCGGGCGTGCTCGCCCGGCAGCAGGTCGTCGTGGACGGCCTCGCGCACCAGCGCGTGGCGGAACTCGTAGCCCCCGTCGGGGTCGAAGACGATCAGCTGGGCCGCCACGATCGCCCGCAGCGCCGACTCGAGGGCGCCCTCGTCCATCCCCGCGACCCGGAAGAGCAGGTCGTGCCCGAATTTGGTGCCGCCGACCGCGGCCACCCGCAGCACCCGCTGGGCCGGCTCGGGCAGCAGGTCGACCCGGGAGAGCAGCAGGTCGCGCAGGCTGGTCGGGATGTCGCCGCAGGCCGGGTCGGCCGCCGCCGCGAACTGCTCGATGAAGAACGGATTGCCCTGGGCGCGCTCGTTGACGGCGTCGACCGTGGCATCGCGGGGCTCGACGCCGAGGATCTGGGTGAGCATCTCGGCGGTGCCCTCGCGGTCGAGCCGGCCCAGCTCGTGCCGCTGCACGCCGCGCACCCGGTCGAGCTCGGCCAGGAACGGCCGCAGCGGATGACCACGCTGCAGCTCGTCGGTGCGATAGGTCCCGATCAGCAGCATCTGCGGCACGCGGGCCGAGCGCACCAGAAAGGCGATGAGGTCGCGGGTGGCCCGGTCGGCCCAGTGCAGGTCCTCGATGATCAGGACGACGGGCTGCTCGCCCCCGACTCTCTCGAGCAGCGCGCCGACCGACTCGAAGAGCAGGCCGCGCCGGGCGTCACCGGGCTCGGGCGGCGGCCCGAGCTCGGGCAGCAGCCGGGCGAACTCGCGCTCGCGCCCGTCGAGCACCGCCATGCCCTCGGATCGCACCAGCTCGCGCACGGCCGCCGCGAACGGCGCGAAGGGCAGGCCCTCCTCGCCGAGCTCGAGACACTGGCCGGTGAGCACCCGCACCGGCTCGCCGGTGAGCCCGCGCCGGAACTCCTCGACCAGCCGGGTCTTGCCCACCCCCGCCTCGCCGCCCACCAGGACGGTGGACGGCTCGGCGGAACGGGCCCTTTTCAGCGCGTCGCGCAGCGCGCCCAGGTCGGCCTCCCGGCCGACCAGGACCTCGCTGTGCGCGTGCGCTGTCATGAGGTCGAGCATGCCATGGGGGTACGACAAGAATCGCGTCCCTTTTTCGGCGCTCATACGGTGGCGGTCACATGCCCGCCACGCCCCCGCTGCTCCTTGCGCCGCCACCTTCCGAAGCGGCGCGGCCGGTTCGCCTGGGCGGTCCGGGCGCGCTCGTGGTCGGCGGCCACGCGGATCAACTCGTCCACCTTCTGGCGGTGCAGGTCGAGGGTGGTGTTCGGGTCGCTGTAGGGGAACATCTCGGATGCCTTTCGAAGAAGTCGCTTGCTGATGTCATCGACTCTTCGCGTGAAGGCACCCCGCCCACATGAGGCAGCCTCCTCATTTCCGCCCCCAGACCCTCCTTACTAGGGCTCCCGCAGGTGCCCGGCCCGCGTAAGACATCGCCGCACCACTACACTTCCGGGTATGGCACAAGCGCAGGAGAAGGTGTCGTTCGGCGAACGCCTGAAGCAGATCGGTCAGGTGTTCTCGTTCACGGCAAAGCAGGACAAGTGGTTCGTTCCGCTGCTGGTCGCGGCGGTTCTGATCCCGGTCGCGCTCACCGTGCTCGTCGTCCTCCTGACGGGCGGCTACATCTGGATCCCGGTCGGCATCATGGTCACGCTGCTGGCCGCCGTGATCGTGCTCAACCTGCGCTCCAACGCCGCGATGATGAATGTCGCGGAGGGCCAGCCCGGCGCCGCCGCCCAGCTGGTGGAAAACATGCGTGGCGACTGGCGCGTGCGCCCCGCCGCGAGCTCCACCACCAGCTTCGACATGGTGCACGTGGTGATCGGCCGGCCCGGCGTGATCCTGCTCGCCGAGGGCAACCCGCAGCGCGTCCGCGGCCTGCTCGGCCAGGAGAAGAAGCGCCTGTCCAAGGTGATCGGCAACGCCCCGATCTACGACTTCACCGTGGGCACCGAGGAGGGCCAGCTCTCGGTCCGCAAGCTGCGCTCCACCCTCATGCGCCTCCCGCGCAACCTGACCGGCAAGGACGTCAACGCTCTCGACAAGCGGCTCGGCGCCCTCATGGCCCGCCCCCAGATGCCCAAGGGCGCGATCCCGAAGAACATGCGGCCTGCGAAAGGCGCGTTCCGCCAGCAGCGTCAGAGATAAAGCCCGATATCGTACGGCGGGGGCCGGCCCCGCGCCGAGCAGCCACCGACCCGCGTGCTCAGGCGGCGGGTGGTTGCGCTTCGCGGTTGCGTCGCGCCATCACCATCACCGAGCCCGCGGCCCGGTCATGCAGCCCACGACCGTCCCCATCGGAGATCATCGCGGGGATGAGCAGCCCCAGCAGCACAGCGCGCAGCAGCGCCCGCGGGATACCGATCGCCCCGCCGTCCGCGATCGAGACGCACCGGACCCGGGCCAGCGCCATCCCGACCGTCTGTCCGAAAAGGCCGACGAAGAACGCGTGGGCGAGCACGAAGACGGCCAGTTGCGGCCACGGGTTGCTGGCCAGGCTCTCGACCAGGAAGCTGGCGACCAGCGTGGCCGCCGCCCAATCGATCAGCAGCCCCACCAGCCGCCGCCCGAACGACGCCACCTGCGTGGTGGTCAGATCGAGCGGGGGTGGCTTCGGGTCGCTGGTGGTGGCCATGAGGCCAGCGTAACCGGGGAGGTTTGGGCGACCGGGCGCGCGGGCGGTGACGAGCGCGATAGCGTCGACCTGGTCGCGCCCTGCCCGCCGACGCCGTAACACGACGGAAACAATAGGGATACGCCTGGGCAACTCCAGCCCCATAGCGTCGCGACCAGCCTAGCCACGCGGCGGACCCACGCCGCTCCGGTATCGGAATTCATGTGCCAGGAGGACGTGTTGTTCGCCAATCCCGAGGAACTCCTGCGATACCTCAAGGACGAGGATGTCAAGTTCGTCGACGTACGGTTCTGTGACCTGCCCGGTGTGATGCAGCACTTCAACACCCCGGTGGAGTCGTTCGACGACAGCGTCATCACCGACGGTCTCGCCTTCGACGGTTCGTCCATCCGAGGGTTCCAGGCCATCCACGAGTCCGACATGATGCTGCTGCCGGACGTCAGCACGGCCTTCATCGACCCGTTCCGCCAGCAGAAGACGCTGGCGCTGAACTTCTTCATCCACGACCCGTTCACCCGCGAGGCCTACTCGCGTGACCCGCGGAACGTGGCGAAGAAGGCGGAGACCTACCTGGCCTCCAGCGGCATCGCCGACACCGCGTACTTCGGCGCCGAGGCGGAGTTCTACATCTTCGACTCGATCCGCCACTCCACCTCGGCCAACGAGGCGTTCTACCACATCGACTCGATCGAGGGCGCCTGGAACTCCGGCAAGGAGGAGGAGGGCGGCAACCGCGGCTACAAGACCGCGTACAAGGGCGGCTACTTCCCGGTCTCCCCGCTCGACCACTACTCCGACCTGCGCGACTCCATGGTGCGCCGCCTGCTCGACGCCGGCTTCACCGTCGAGCGCTCGCACCACGAGGTCGGCACCGCCGGCCAGGCCGAGATCAACTACAAGTTCTCGACGCTGCTGCACGCCGGCGACCAGCTCCAGCTGTTCAAGTACATCATCAAGAACACGGCCTGGGAGAACGGCAAGACCGCCACCTTCATGCCCAAGCCGCTGTTCGGTGACAACGGCTCCGGCATGCACACCCACCAGAGCCTCTGGCTGGGCGGCGAGCCGCTGTTCTACGACGAGACCGGCTACGCGGGCCTGTCCGACACGGCCCGCTGGTACATCGGCGGCCTGCTCCACCACGCGCCAAGCCTGCTGGCCTTCACCAACCCGACGGTCAACTCGTACCGGCGCCTGGTGCCCGGCTACGAGGCCCCCGTCAACCTGGTCTACTCGCAGCGCAACCGCTCGGCCTGCACCCGCATCCCGGTGACGGGCAGCAACCCGAAGGCCAAGCGCGTCGAGTTCCGAGTCCCCGACCCGTCGAGCAACCCGTACCTGGCCTTCTCGGCCATGATGATGGCCGGCCTCGACGGCATCAAGAACAAGATCGAGCCCCCGGCCCCCATCGACAAGGACCTCTACGACCTCCCGCCGGAGGAGTGGGGCAACGTCAAGCAGGTCCCCGGCTCCCTCGACGCGGTCCTCACGTCCCTGGAGTCCGACCACGAGTACCTGACCGCAGGCGGCGTCTTCACCGACGACTTGATCTCCACCTGGATCGACTGGAAGCGCGCCAACGAAATCGACCCGGTCCGCCTCCGCCCGACCCCGCACGAGTTCGAGATGTACTACAACGTCTGACCCAGACACTGCCAAACGGCGGTCACACCCGGCTCCAGCCGGCGTGGCCGCCGTTTCGCGTATCGGCTCAGGGCCGTTCCTCCAAGCCGTGTTCCAGCTCTTCAGTGGTCGAGTAGTAGGTGGTCGAGGGTCACGGTGAGCACTCGGCCGTGCGGCTCTAGGTCACGGGGATGACAGCCCAGCCGCCGGAGGAGAGCGCGACCAGCACGTCGTCGTCGGCTTCGGATTTGGCCGTGCAAGGAATGGGCGGTACTGAGTTCGGTGGCGAGCTCGCGGGTGAGGACGTCGCGTTGCTGCTGCTCGAAGTCGCCACCGCCGCGTAGGTCCCTCCATGGGTCGGTCAGTGCCAGCCCGCTCGTCATGGGCTCATCGTGTCGCACCCCGGCCCGGACCTCGATCTGATTTGCGTCGGGGAGCGCGACGGGCGCTCGTAAGCTGCTGTCCAACGATGCGCCCGGCGCAATCTCGTACCGAACTCCGTCGTTGCCACCGAACCGAACCCGCCGGCCGCCATGCGCGTTGCTTGTGTACGCCGGGCGCCTGGACTCACCGGCCCGGTGCGCGACTCGAAAGCATCGTTTGCCTGACGTCAGCTCTTTGACAAGGGCAGGATCGCGTCATGGTGGATGAAGTGGAGGGCCTTTGGCGCACCATCGTCGACTGGCTTCGCAGCCATGCGCCTGCGACTGCGGCCCACATCCGCCCGCCGGCTAGCGGCGAGGCGCTTTCATCACTCGCAGCCGCATTGGGGCGCACCCTTCCGGCAGATCTGCACCGATGGTGGCAGCTGGCAGACGGAATGACTGTAGGAGTACTTGACCCGCTGATTCCTTCCCTCTACACACCCTTGCCCGTCGCCGAAGCGCTCAAGAACCGGCAGTTCTCCCTGAGCCTTGACCAGGAGTCCACAGACGCCGATGAGGTCGCCGGAGCACCGAGTTACGGGTTTCATCCGTTGTTCGTCCCGATCGCCGAAGACCACTGCGGGCAAACCATGTTCATCGACCTGCGCGAGGGATCTCAGCACGGCTGCATCGGAGTCTGGGACCACGAGTCGGCGTGGGACGACGGTGTCTACTGGGAGAGTCTCTCCGACATGCTTACCGACGTGCGCGATGCTCTCGTGCATGGCCGGCCGGCCCTCGTTGCCCACGCCGAGCGTCGCCTACAGCACTTTGCCGGCCATGCGGTAGACGCCTCGATCTGGCGTGCGGCGGTCGACTCGGCCGGGCGCTTGGCATGGACACCGCAGGAAGTCGGCTCCCGCCGCTGAGCAAGCTCTGCGGCGAGGGGGTCGGTCATCTACAGCAGGAGGTTGGCACGGCGCCATCGACGCCGAGCAGCCGCCTCGACCATGTGCCCGCCGTTGGCCGCGCGGCAGCCGGCCGCCTGCGCAGCCGCAAGGAACGCCGTGGCCCGCGATCACGTCGCCGACGAACATGGGCGCGGTCACCAAAGCCGGATCGACCGGATGTGGGTCGTCATACGCCATCCCCAACGGCGTCGCGTTGCAGACCAGGTCTCGGCCGCGGGGATCCGGCGGGTCGCTGGACACCCGCCCTCGGCAGCGCCGCGCGCCGTTCGGCCGGGCGCTGTGGTCTGTCTGCGCTTTGACGAAGGCGAGCCCGTCGAGCGGGTCGCCGTGCCAGGTGCCGTCGGGGTTGCGACGCATGACGCTGACCACCCTGAGCATGGCGGCGCGCTCGGAGCTCGTGGCGCAGTGGGCGAACGCCGCGAATTTGTGCGGCATGGTGACGAGGATGCCGTTGTAGTGGCGTTCCTCGAAGGTGCGGGTGAGGCGCCACGGCGAATCGACGTACTTGATGGGAGCCGTGTCGCCCCACTGAGACGGCCCAGGTCGAGGATGCACGACAGGCCCGGCGGGAGGATCTCAGTATGAACGCGAGGAGGGCGGGACGATGAGGTGACGATCGACATCGTCGGGCAGGAGTGAGTGCTATGTATCGGGACGTGGTCGAAGAGCACTGGCGGGCTTCGGAGGCCGGGGACACCGAAGCCGAACATGCCATGTACGCCGGGGACGCGATTCTCGACTATCCGCAGTCGGGCGAGCGGTTCCGCGGCCGGGCGGCGATCGCGGCGCAGCGTGGTGGGCATCCGGCCAATCGGCATTTCACGGTGCTTCGGATCAGCGGCAGCGGCGATCTCTGGGTGAGCGAATGCATCATCAGGTACGACGGGAAGCCCAGTTACTCGGTGAGCGTGATGGAGTTCGCGCACGGGCAGGTCGTGCACGAGACCCAGTATTTCGGGGACCCGTTCGAGGCGCCGGCGTCGCGGGCGGCGCTCGCGGAGCGGATGCCTAGCCGCGGGCGGGAGTGAAGAGGTTGACCAGAGTCCCGTCGGGGTCGCGGAGCAGCAAGGAACGGTTGCCCCACGGCATCGTCGTCGGTTCCTGCACGACATCGCCGACCGTGCCGCGCAGACGGGCGTATTCAGCGTCCACATCGTCCACCCGGAACTCCACGATCGCGGCCCGGTTGTCACCCCGTACGAAAGAAACGGTCTTTGAATTGCCGATGGCCAGCGTCGCGCCGGGCGTGACGATCTCGGCGAAGTCGGGGGTCCAGTGGCGTGCCGGCAGGCCGGTGACCAGCGAGTAGAAGTCGGTGAGGCGGGCCACGTCGTCGGTGATGAGGCGGATCGAGGTGAGATTCATAGGCTGCACGCTAGGAGCAATACCGGGCAGGATCCGCCCGGTATTGTCGATGGTGTGACGCGGCCGACAGCGCGCGTGCTCGCCCTGCTCGAGATCCTGCAGGGCGGCGGCACCCACACGGCGAACGACCTGGCCGAGCGCCTCGGGGTCGACGAGCGGACCGTGCGCCGTTACGCCGAGCACCTCATCGACCTCGAGGTGCCGGTGGCGTCGGTGCGCGGGCGCTACGGCGGCTATCGGCTGATGCCGGGCTTCCGGATGCCGCCGCTCATGCTGACCGACGAGGAGGCGCTCGCCGTGCTTCTGGGCCTGGCGACGGTCAACCAGGAAGCCGCGGAGGCCGCGTCGGCGAAGGTGCGCCGGGTGCTGCCAAAGGCCCTCGCCGCCAAGCTCGGCACACTGTTCGAAAACCAGCCGCGCGAAGGCAAGACGCCCGAGGCGGCGACCATGCTGCGGCTGGCGGAGGCCACCCAGCAGCGCCGGCCGGCCGTGATCGGCTACGTCGACAGCAAGGGGCAACACACCGAGCGGACCATCCACCCGTACGGCCTCGTCGCGAACCGGGGGCGCTGGTACGTAAGCGGTGCGACCGGGAAAGGGATGCGCACCTTCCGGCTCGACCGCATCGAAAACGTGCGACTGACACAGGGCACCTTTGAGGCGGTGCTGACCGAGGCGGCACCCATTGACGTGCCGTGGCGATACCAGGTCAGCGTCCGCGTGCAGGGCGCCGCGGAGGTGGTGCGAAGCCGGCTTCCGCAGGGCATCGCGACTGTCGAGCCGGAGGACAAAGAGCGGGTGCGCGTACGGCTGCGCGCCGAACGCCTCGACTGGCTTCCCGGGGTTCTGGCCGGGCTCGGCCTGCCCTTCGTCATCGAGGAACCCGCCGAATTGCGGCAACTCTGGGCCGACCGCCTCGCCGCTTGGGTGGCGCAGGGCGATTACGGATTGCGGGACCAGGCAGAATCGTAGGCGTGGACATCGCGGTGCTCGGGCCGGTCGAGCTGCGCGGCGGGGGCGGTCAGGCCGTGCCGGTCGCGGGCGCGCGCCTCCGTACGCTGCTGCTTCTGCTTGCCCTGGACGCCAACCGCAACGTCTCCGCGGACCGGTTGATCGACGGGGTCTGGGGTGAGGAGCCGCCGCAGGCGGCCGGCAACGCGCTGCAGGCGCTGGTGTCGCGGCTGCGCAAGGCCGCGCCCGAGCTGACGGTCGAGTCCTCGGCGAACGGCTACCGGCTGGTCATCCACCCCGACCGCGTCGACGCCGTCCGGTTCGCCCGGCTGGCCGAGGAGGCGCCGGCCGAGGCGATCAAGCTGTGGCGCGGGGAGCTCGAGTTCCCCGAGATCGCCCGGGCCGATGCGCGACGGCTCGAGGAGCTGCGGCTGACGGCCCAGCGGAAACATCTGGCGGCGGAGATCGATCGCCGCGACGTCGTACCCGAGCTCGAGGGCTTGCGAGCCGCCCACCCGCTCGACGAGGCGCTGGCCGGCCTGCTCATGCGGGCCCTGCAGGGTCAGGGCAACACCGCCCGGGCGTTGGAGATCTACGCGGAGATGCGGCAGCGGCTCGCCGATGAGCTCGGTGTCGATCCGTCGGCCGAGCTGGCCGCCATCCACCTCGAGCTGCTGCAGGCTCCGGTCAGAAGGGGCAATCTGCCGGCCGAGGTGAGCAGCTTCGTGGGCCGGGAGTCCGACGTGCGCACGGTGCGCACCCTGATCGGCCACAACCGCCTGGTCACGCTGACCGGGCCCGGCGGAAGCGGTAAGACCCGGCTCTCGGTCGAGGTCGGCGCGCGCGAGGAGAAAGAGGTCTGGCGGGTCGAGCTCGCCCCGGTGACCGATCCGGCCGAGGTGCCGCAGGCGATCCTGAGCGCGCTGCGCATGCGGGCGCAAGTGATGATCACCCGGCCGGCGCTGACCGAGGTGTCGTCGCCGCTCACGCGTCTGAGCGAGGCCCTCTCCGGCCGCGAGATGGTGCTGATCCTCGACAACTGCGAGCATCTGATCGCCGCGGCGGCCGAGGTCGCCGACGTGCTTCTGCGGGCGGCGCCACGGCTGCGGCTGCTCGCGACGAGCCGCGAGCCGCTGGGCATCCCGGGCGAGCGGATTCACGCGGTCGAGCCGCTGGCTCTCCCCCCGGTGGGTGCGGACGCTGCGATTGCTTCCGCATTTCCTTCCGTACGCCTGCTGCTCGATCGCGCGGCGGCGTTCGTCCTCGACGACGACAATGCCGAGGCGATCGTACGGATCTGCCGGGCGCTCGACGGGATGCCGCTGGCGATCGAGCTGGCCGCCGCCCGCCTGCGTACCCTGCCGGTCGCGGTGCTCGCCGACCGCCTGGCCGACCGGTTCCGCCTGCTCACCGGCGGCAGCCGGACGGCGCTGCCCCGGCACCAGACATTACGGGCGGTGGTCGACTGGAGCTGGGAGTTGATCGGCGAGGACGAGCGGCGGCTGTGGCGGCAGTTCGCGGTCTTCCACGGCGGCGCCGACGTCGACGCGATCGAGCAGGTCTGCGAGGCCGACCTCGACCTGGTCGGCGCCCTGGTCGACAAGTCGCTGCTGGTCCTCGGACCGGACGGGCGCTACCGCATGCTGGAGACCATCCGCGAGTACGGGCTGGAGCGGCTGGCCGAGGCCGGCGAGTCCGAGTCGCATCGGCTGACCCTGGCGCGGTACCTGCTGTCGCTGGCCGACGAGGCCGAGCCCCGGCTGCGCGCCGCCGACCAGCTGGTGTGGCTACGCCGGCTGGGCGTGGAGCACGACAACATGCATGCCGCGATCCGCGCGGCGGTCGAGGCGGGCGACAAGGCGACGGCCGCCGCGTTCGTGGCCCGGCTGGGCTGGTACTGGTGGCTGCGCGGGCACCGGATGGAGGGCGCGGTCCTGGCCGCCGAGGTCGCCGCGATGCCGGGCGACGCCGAGCCCGAGGATCTGGCGCTCACCCACACCTTCGCGGCGATCAACGGGCTGGAGGGCGCGCTGCCGATCTCCGGGGTGGAGGAGCATTTCCTCCGCGCCGAGGCGAACGGCGCCGGCCCCGACGCGAAGCATCCGGCCCTGCGCCTTCTCAAGCCGCTGGCGGCGATCTTCGACAACCCCGACCCCGACGCCGGCTTCCAGTTGGTCGAGCCGCTCTTCGAGGATCCGGACGCCTGGCTGCGCGCGATCGCCAAGATGATCGTCGCGCACCTGCGGCTGAACTTCGGGCAGAGCGGCGAGGCGGCGGTCGCCGACATGCGGGACGCGCTGGCCGGGTTCCGCTCGATCGGCGAGCGCTGGGGCATGGGGTTCACGCTGAGCGCGCTGGGCGACATGGTCGCGGCCGAGGGCGACTTCGTGCAGGCGGTGCGCTGGCAGCGGGAGGCGGCGGCGCTGATCCGCGAGGTGGGCATCCGCGAGGACATGCCGCAGCTGGAGGCCAAGATGGCGCACCAGCTGTGGCTGGCCGGCGAGCACGACGAGGCGCGCCGGGTGCTCAAGCAGGCGCAGGAGACGGCCGAGGAGATCGCCCTGCCGGAGGTGCTGGCCTCGGTCCAGTACGGCTACGCCACGATCGCCCGGATGAACGGCGACCTCGACGAGGCCCGCGACATGATCACCCGCTCGGCCGGGATGATGTCGAATCCGGCGTTCGCCCCGCAGTTCGGCTCGATGACCCGCAACACGCAGGGCCTGATCGAGGCGGCGGCCGGCGACTTGGAGCGTGCACGCCTCTATCACGACGAGGCGCTGCGGATCGCCGTGCGGTCGAAGGACGCGCCGGTGGTGGCGATGGCGTTGGTCGGCTGGGCCGACCTGGTGCTGCGCCAAGGCGACCCGGCAAAGGCGGCATACCTGCTGGGCGCCGCCGACGCGGTCCGCGGCTCGCGCGACCGGACGGTGCTGGACACCGAGCGGGTGGCCGTCGAGTCCCGCGCCGCACTGGGCGACGCGGGCTTCGACGAGGCCTACCGCCTCGCGGCGGACGTGACGGTGGCGACCGCACTGGAAGCGGCCGGGCTGAGCGCTTTGTGAAATTCGCCGTTTTGTCCGCCGCGCCACGAACCGCCACCCAGCTCAAAGCTATCCTGATCAGCGCCGATCCCACCCTGCGCGAAGCATCACCCGCGCAGTCACAGCCGCCGCCCCAGCCCTGCTCGACCAGCACGGTGTCGGCCCCAGCACCGCCGCCGCCCTGCTCCTGGCCGCCGGCGACAACCCCCACCGGATCAACACCGAAGCCAAATTCGCCGCGCTATGCGGCACCAACCCGATCGAAGCATCCTCCGGCAAAACCCACCGCCGGCGACTCAACCGCGGCGGCGACCGGCAAGCCAACCGAGCCCTCTACACCATCGCCCTATGCCGGCTGAGCAACCACCAACCCACCCGCGACTACATGACCCGCCGCATCCACGAAGGCAAAACCAAACGCGAGATCATCCGCTGCCTCAAACGAGCCATCGCCCGCCAGCTCCACCCCCTCATCACCCAGCCACCAAAGCCTTGACACCCATAGAGGCATCAACTTTCCGGGGCTGTCCACAAGCGGGCTAGACGCGGCGGCGGAACGCCCAGACCGAGAGCGGGGCGAAGACCGCCAGCAGGATCGCCGCCCAGATCAGGGACTGGGTGACCGGGGTGGCGACCGGGCCGCCGTTGAGCAGGCCCCGCACGGCGTCGGCGAGGATCGAGACCGGGTTGACCTTGACCCAGGCCTGGAGCCAGCCCGGCATCGTCTCCGTGGGCGCGAAGGCGTTGCTGGCGAAGGTCAGCGGGAACAGCAGCACGAAACCGAAGATCTGCACCTTCTCCGGCTCGCTGACCAGCATGGCGACCAGCACCGACATCCACGACGCGGCGAAGGCGAACAGCAGCAGCAGGCCGAACATCCCGATCACCTCGGCGGGGCCGGTGCCGATCCGGAAGCCGAGGATGGTGCCGACGACCAGCAGCAGCGTGATCGCCCAGGCCTGCTTGACCACGTCGGCGAGGATGCGGCCGGCCAGCGGGGACCAGCGCGAGATCGGCAGCGACCGGAGCCGGTCGAAGACGCCCTTGCTGATGTCCGTGTTCAGGCCGACGCCGGTGTTGAGCGTGGCGAAGAGCAGGTTCTGCACGATGATGCCGGGCAGGCCGAAGGCCAGATATTCGGCGGTCGACCCGGCGATGGCGCCGCCGAAGACGTACGTGAAAAGCACCAGGAACATGATCGGCTGGACGCTGAAGTCGAGCAGCTCGAAGGGGTTGTGTTTGATCTGGACGAGCGTCCGCCAGGCGAGCGTGGCGGTGTTGCGCACGGCCACGACGGGGCTGACGCGGGACTCGATGGCGGCGGTGGTCACGCGTTCTCCTCCAATGCGGGATGACCGGTCAGGGTGAGGAACACCTCGTCGAGGCTGGGGCTGCGCAGGGCGAGCTCGGCGACCAGCAGGCCCTTCTCGTCCAGGCGGCGCACGAGGTGCGCCAGCGCGGCGGGGTCGGTCACAGGGGCGCTGATGATCGGGCCGCGCACGTCGACCGGGCCCGAGGCGATCGAGCCGACCAGCGCGGCGACGGTGTCCCGGTCGTCGTCCGAGGCCGGCCGTACGGTGACGGTCTGCGCGCCGGTGCGGGACTTGAGCTGGTCGGAGGTGCCGGTGGCGATCACCTTGCCGTGGTCGATCACCACGATCTCGTCGGCGAGCTGGTCGGCCTCGTCGAGGTACTGCGTGGTCAGCAGCACGGTGACGCCGTCGCGGACCAGCTCGCGGATGATGTCCCACATGTCGTTGCGGCTGCGCGGGTCGAGGCCGGTGGTCGGCTCGTCCAGGTAGAGCAGCCGGGGGCGGCCGACCAGGCTGGCCGCGAGGTCGAGGCGGCGCCGCATGCCACCGGAGTACTTGCCGGCGGCGCGGTCGGCCGCGTCGTCGAGGTGGAACTGGGCGAGCAGGTCGCGGGCGCGCGAGCGGGCGTCGCGCCGGGAGAGGCCGAGCAGCCGGCCGATGAGCAGCAGGTTCTCGACGCCGGTCAGGGTCTCGTCGACCGAGGCGTACTGGCCGGTGAGGCCGATCAGGCTGCGCACCTGGTGCGCCTGCTTGACCACGTCGTAGCCGCCCACCGTGGCGTGGCCCGCGTCCGGCTGGATCAGCGTGGCCAGCACCCGGACGGCAGTGGTCTTGCCGGCGCCGTTCGGCCCGAGCAGGCCGAGGACGGTCCCCTCGCGTACGGCAAGATCGACGCCGCCGAGGGCGGTGGTGTCGCCGAAGCGCTTGACCAGTCCCTCGGCGACGATCGCGTTGTTCATGAGCTGACTCCCGTCAACGAAAAACAGACGGGAGTCAGCGTGCGCCGTGCCGCTGACACGGCGCTGACAAAACAAGAACCGCCGTGTCAGCGGAGCAGACGGCCGAGCCGGAAGAACTGCGTCTCGCCGGTGGCGTCGTCGATCGCGTCGTTGTCGGTCACCGCGTACGTCTGGCCGTTGCCGGCGATCGCGAGGCCTTCGAGCTTGTCCTGCACCCAGCCGTTGTCCGACTTGAGCAACGGAAGCATGTCCTTGACCAGGCGCTTCTTGACCGTCGGGAAGCCGGTCCAGGTCGCCGGGACGTCGAACTCGTAGATCTTCTTGAGCGACGCCTGCGGGCCGCGCTGGTTGTCTCGCTCGATCACCGCGAACGTGTTGCCGTCGACCGCGACGATCTCGGACAGGCCGGACCAGCCCAGCGGCACGGCGTCGACGGGGTAGCCGAGCCAGGCCCACTCGCCGGTCTTCGTGTTGTAGCGGCCGATTCGGTTGACGGTCTGCGGGTCGGTCTTGAGCGAGCGCTGGATCGCCACCCAGACGTAGTCGCCGACCTCGGCGACGCCCTCGAAGCCGTTCGTGGTCACGGCGGCGGCGATGTCGGCCGGCAGCGGGATCTCCTGCCGCACGGCGCCCTTCGCGTCGAGGCGGACCAGCAGGTTCGGCGTCGAAGCGGAGCCTTCGGAGGCGATCCAGTAGCCGCCGCCCTTGCGGGCGACCAGGCCCTCGGCGTCGTAGCCGACCGGCTTGCCGTCCTTGGTCACCGTGAGCTGCTTGAAGATCTTGGCAGGCGCCGAAGACACGTCGAGGGTGAGGATCCGCGTGGGCACGTAGGCGGCGTCGGTCGAGGCGACAAGTTGATTGCGCTGACCGGGCACGGCCGAGAGCGAGGACAGCGTGCCCCACGGGATCAGGTGGTCGGAGACGACGGACGGGAAGAGCCCGTGCCCGATGCCGTAGATGTTGACCGCGCCGCGCAGGTTGTTCTCGGGGTCGTCGGTCTCGCTGGAGACGATGACCAGGCCGCGGGACGGCACGGCCACCACGCCCTCCGGGCCGGCGGCTGTCGGCAGGAGCTGGGTAAGAAGAGGCTTACGCGGGTTGGAGACGTTGTACACGGCCGTGAAGTTGCCCCGCTCGGCGTTCACGAAGACATAGGGGACGCCGTTGAAGCGGGCGAAAGCCACGTTCTCCGGCTCGATGCCCTTGGCGTCCGACCGCTTGTCCGGGTAGAGGCCGTGCTCGACGGCGATGTGCTCGAGCGAGTTGCCGGCGTCCCAGACGACCTTGCCGCTGCGGTCGAAGATGCTCCAGCCGCGCGAGCCGCCCTCGTAGTCGCCCTCGTTCGCGCTGGCGAACAGGTCGTCGGTGATCCACGCGACGCCGTCCGGCTCACGCTTCGCGGTGATCGTGCCGTCGAGGACGATCTGGTCGTCATCGCGAGTGTCCACACCGGAGACCGTCGCGGTTCCGGCCGAAAAATCACGAATGACCTTTTTATACGGCAGCGAAACAACCGCGAAGTGGTTGTTCTCCTGAATGGAGACGACAGCCTCGTCGCGGGAGTTGATGCTGACGTACTCCGGCTCGGGGTCCTCCGGCGCAATCTCCGACAAACCGGTCAGACTGACGGAAGAAGCCTTCCAGGTGCGGGTGTCGATCACCGACAGGTAACCGGCCGGCAGCTGCGGAATGGCGCCGTCGTTGACGTCCTCGTCGCGCTCGTTCTCGATCGCCACGGCGATGTAGCGCCCGCTCGGCGCGACGGTCACCGAGTCGGGCTGCCCGCCCAGGTCGATCTCGCGGACCACGGCCCGGCTGCGGTCGTCGACGACCACCAGCTTGCCGGACGGGTTGGTGAAGCTCTCCCGGGTGTTCACGCCGGCCAGCAGCAGGTGGCCGAGGTGGGCGACCGAGGTCGGCTCGCCGCCGACCGCCAGCGTCCCGGCGGCCGCGGGCCGGCCGGGGTTGGTGATGTCGACGAAGCCGAGCCGCTTGCCGGGGCTGTCGGTGTAGACGACGGTCCGGCCGTCCTCGGTGACCGTGGAGATCTCCGCGGCCGCGGTGTCGTCGATGGCGGAGTTCAGGTACGCGGGAAAGGTCGCGAGGCGCTTGAACGTGGTGTCGTGCGAGTGACCGTGCGCGGAGGCCGTGGTGGGCACCGCGTTGAGCACGGCGGCTGCGGTGAGACCCATCAAAGCAAGCGCCGAGGAGGAACGGCGTAGAGGCATGGCCTCTGACTACGCGATGATCTTGTCTGGTTCCTTGACGACAGACGAACGCGAGGTGCCGACGGGTGTCCAGATCAGCAGGGCCAGGCTGAACCAGACATAGAGGTTGCCGCCGATGATCTCCAGCGGCGGGCGCGGCGCCTTCTCCCAGAGCCAGGTGACGCGCGAGGTCATGATCAGGTACGCCGAGCCGGCCAGATAGAGCGGGCGGCGGTCCGGTCCGGACAGTCCGGCGTCGACACAGCGGACCAGGGCGGGCAGCAGCCAGACGCAGTGGTGGACCCAGGTGACCGGGCTGATCAGGCAGCCGACGACCCCGGTCAGGGCCAGGCCGCCCACGATGTCGGCGGGCTCACGCCGTACGCGGAAAATCCAGAAACCCAGCGTGACCAGGACGCAGAGCAGCCACACGCGGGTCTCGACGCGGTCGATCGGGAGCCGGGCCAGCAAACCG
Source organism: Actinoplanes sp. CA-142083 (assembly GCF_050942195.1). Classification (NCBI taxonomy): domain Bacteria; kingdom Bacillati; phylum Actinomycetota; class Actinomycetes; order Micromonosporales; family Micromonosporaceae; genus Actinoplanes; species Actinoplanes sp. CA-142083. The sequence continues at coordinate 1,890,811 of NZ_CP192076.1, read as the reverse complement.
CGCTCGGACTGGTTGGAGAGAAACGAGAGGACCCCGACCCGGTTGGTGTCCCACAGCGCCGAGGTCCAGAACTCGCGGGTCTCATCGGGAAAGACGGCGCCGGCCAGCAAAGTGGCGCCGGCCGCGGTGCCGGACGCGACGGCCGCCTCCCGCCAGCGCCTGGTGATCAGCAGGTAGACGATGAAGATCCCCGGGGTCAGCTTGACCGCCGTGGCCAGACCGATCCCGACGCCGGCCCAGCGCCGGCCGCGCGCGACGCCGAAGAGCATATCGCCGGCGACCAGGGTGAGCAGCAGCGTGTTGACCTGGCCGAAGGTGATCGTCTCGCGGATGGGCTCGAAGGCGAGCGCCAGGCAGCAGGCGACGCCGAAGGAGAACCAGAGCGGCCCACCGATGCGCTTGAGCAACGGACCGGCGAACCACCAGACGAGCAGGGCGGTGGTCAGCACGGTGGCGATGACGGCGATCACCACGACCGCGCCGAAGGGGATGACCGCCATCGGCGACATGACCAGACCGGCGAAGGGCGGATAGGTGAAACCGTACGGGGTGTCGGGGCGCAGCCAGTCGTAGACCATCCCGCCGTCGCCGCGGAACCAGTACTGGATCGCGCCGTAGTAGACCTTGGAGTCGAAGTACTCGTTACGGGTCTCGGCGAGATAAATGATCACCAGGGTGAGCAGGCCCAGCAGCGACAGGGTCAGGATTCTTGGTCGCATAGGTTCTTATCCCGAGATAGCAGAGCAAGGCGGTCATGGCGATCGCACCCTGGGACTTCACGGCCAGCGCGAGGTTGTAGCCGTCGGGGAGGCAGAGCGCGGCGGCGACGGCGGGCGGGATGATCAGCCAGCGGGTCTCGCGCCGCACGGTCGCGGCCAGGGGAATCAGGGCCCAGACGGCATACCAGGGATGGAAGACCGGCGCGAGCAGGACGGTGGCGGCGAGGGCATAAGCCGCATAGACCAGCGGGTCTTTTTTCAAAGAGCGCCACCAGAGGACGACCAGCGTGACCGCCAGGGCGACGATCCCGATCGCCCGCGTGACCGGCACGGCATCCACTCCGAACAGCCGGAACACCATGCCGACAGCGGTGGGCGGCGAGGTCCACTGCACCGAGACGCCGCTGCCCTCGAGCCCGGTGATCCACCCGAGCCCGCGCCCGGACATCAGCGACACCACACCCAGCGTGACGACCACCGCGCCGATCATCTGGGCGACGGCTTTCTTGGCGGGCAGCACCATGAGCAGCGCGAACGGGACCGCGACGACGGCCGTGGCCTTGACGCCGATCGCGAGCCCGAGGAGCAACCCGGCCAGCAAGGGACGCCGCGTGACCGCCAGCGCCAGCCCCGCCACCAGGAAACCGACCATCACCGCGTCGTTGTGCGCGCCCGACACCAGGTGGATCGGCACGAGCGGGCACGCCAGCGCCAGCCAGACCGCGCGCTCGACCGGCACCCCGGCGCGCCGGGCCAGCACCGGCAGGCACACCGCGATCAGCACCACGCCGAGCACGGCGATCAAGCGGAGCATAGCGAGGGTCGCGGTGAGCGAGCCGGTCTTGGCCGCCGCCGCTGCCAACAGCAGAAAAACCGGGCCATACGGCGCCGGGGAGTCCGTCCAGGTGGGCGCGACGGCGTCGGCCCAGGGACAACCCAAAAGATCGACACCGCCGGCGTACGGGTCGAGCCCCGCCCCTTGCTGCCAGCCCTGACACGCGTACGAGTAAATGTCGTAACTGCCCAGCGGAAGGAACGGCAGCAGCGGAACCACCCACAGGCCCGCCGTCACATACGCCCAGCGGGCCGAAGGCACGTGCCGGCGGCCCGCCCACCACGCGCCGATCAGCAGGACCGTCCCGATCAGCCAGGCCAGCGGCAGGACCACGCCGTCGCGGCCCGCGAAGATCGTGCCGGGCGTCATCGTCGGCCGCCACGGGCTGCTCGCCCCGCCGAGCCAGGCGGCGACCGCGAGGCACAGGCTGCCGGCCAGGCCCGCGTAACGGACCAGGGCGGGGCGGGACATGGCGAGCACCCTACCGTGACGCGCTGCAACCATCGGGCCGCCCGGTAGGTTGGGGCGCGTGTTGGCCCGGCACCGGCTCGAGTGGGGCACGGCTGCGTTGGCGGCCGTGCTCGGCGTGCTGTACCTGTTGTTGCCCCTGATGGGGTCGGATCTGTCGGCCCAGGTGGCCCGGGCCGAGTTCTTCGCCGACCACGGGTACACGCCGATCGACCTCCGGTGGTACGGCGGCGTCAACCAGCTCGGTTACAGCCTGTTGTCGCAGCCGGTGATGGCCCTACTCGGAGTGCGGGTCACCGGTGTTGTCGCCCTGGTCGCGGCCAGTGTCTTCCTGGCGGTGCTGTTCAAGCGCACGGCGGCGCCCCGGCCCTGGCTGGGCGCGCTGGCCGGGGTCGCGTGCGTGGCGGGCAACCTGGTGAGCGGGCGGGTCACCTACGGCCTCGGGGTCGCGTGCGGGCTCGGCGCGCTGGTCCTGCTGACCTTCCCGCGGTGGCGATGGCTGGCGGTGCTGCCGGCGCTGGCCGCAGGGGCGACCAGTCCGGTCGCCGGCCTGTTTCTCGGCCTGGCCGGGGCGGCGCTGCTGCTCAGCGGCCGCGTGGTGGACGGCCTGCTGGTCGCGGTGCCCGCCGCGGTGCCGCTCGCGCTGACCGCGCTGCTGTTCGGCGACGGCGGCTGGATGAACATCAGCCACGACGACACCCTCCGGGCCGTCGTGGCGAGTCTGGTGGTGGCGGTGCTCGTGCCGCATCGGGCGGTGCGGATCGGGGCGCTGCTGTCGGCGCTCGGGGTGCTGGGCGCCGCGTTGCTGCACACGCCGGTGGGGCTCAACGCGACGCGCCTTTCCGTGATGTTCGCGCTGCCGTTGCTGGCCGCCTATGCCGCGCTGCCCCGCGTTCGGCGTGGGGCCCCGCTGGGCGTACACGAAAAGTCTTTTGCCTCGGCCCTGCCCCTGTGGGCGGTCTTGATCCTCTTGCTGGTGGCGTGCTGGTGGCAGCCGCCCATCGTCGTCGGGGACGTGCGTGACCTGGGCAATCCGACTTCCTCGCCGTCCTATTTCGCGCCGCTGCTCTCCCGCTTGGCCCAGGAGCAGCTGACCGGCCGCGTCGAGATCCCGCCGACGCGCGACTATTGGGAGGCGGCGCACATGGGCGACGTGCCGTTGGCGCGCGGTTGGTTGCGCCAAGCCGACATAGCCCGAAATTCCCTGTTTTTTGCAAAAATTCCCGGCACATCGGGTACGGGTGTGGCCCTCACCGCCGATTCGTATCGTGCCTGGCTTTCCGACATGGCAGTGCAGTTCGTCGCCGTCCCCGACGCCGAGCTGACCTGGTCGGGCCGTCCCGAGGCGGATCTGATCGCCTCGGGCCTCCCGTATCTGAGCGAGATATGGCGCGGCGACCATTGGCGCCTCTACCGCGTGGCCGACGCTGCACCGATCGTCCCCGGCCTGGTGTCGCAGGACGCCACCTCGGTGACCTTCCTCGCCGAGTCGGCCGGGAACGTGGTGGTGCGGGTGCATTACTACCGCTGGTTGCGCGCTTCCGGGGGCGCGGTCGTCTCCCGCACCGGTCCGTGGACGCTGGTGCGGGTGCCGGAGCCCGGCCGCTACACGCTGACGAGCTAGTCGCGCCCATTCGACCGATGGGGATACTCGTGCGTCGACGGCACGGTGTTTGGTCGGAGTGCATGGATTCGGAAGGCGCGGTGACGGGTGGCACCGGCGGCACACGGTCGGTGGCGGCGCAGACGGTTGCCGGGGTCGTGGCCGGCGCACCGATCGAAGGCCGAATGCTTTATGCCGGGCTGCGGGCGCTCGCCGTGCCCGAGGTGCCGGTAGCCAGACTCTGGCACGCGGCGACGCTGCTGCGCGAACACCGCGGCGACGGCCACAACGCCGCCCTGGTCGCCAACGGCATCGGCGGCACCGAGGCTCCCGTCCTGCTAGCCATTTCCTCGGCATGCAAGCGCACGAATTCGGCCGGATCCACCACCTGCCCAAGGCAAAGCTGGCCGCCGTCGTCGACGGCCTACGCGGCCGCGGCCTGGTCGACGCGGCCGGCGGGGTTCACCGACGGCGGCCACCAGACCAAGAACCGGAGCAAGACCCTCACCGACGAGCTGACGGCGCCGGCGTACGACGCGCTCAGCCCGGACGAGCTCGACGAGCTGATCGCGGGCCTGGAGCCGACCGCAGCCGCGGCACAGGCCGCCGACAGTTGAGCGGACACATCAGACTCGCCGGTCATTGCTGCTCGTCGTATGAACGCAAATTTACTTGTGCGCATGCCGCGTTGTATCTAACGGGTGACGCGGGTCCAAATTACTTGCCTCCTCCTGTCAGCATTGGTGCGTTGACAGGAGGAATCAATGCCAGTGCCTGGATCAGAGATCGCAGTTGCCTGGAAAGGCGTGTCCGTCACGTTGAGCCTGATCAAGGGGATCATTGACAAGTGGCGCAACGGCCAGGCGATTTCAAAGTACGAAGTGCAGGCTCTGAGAGCTCAAGCCGAAACGACCTTGTCGCTTGTTCGCATCGATGCGCTCGGAGAGGTCGTCAATCGCTGCCTTCGGAAGGTCGCGGAAGCAGGCCGAACGGTGCAGGAGTCACCCTATCTGCGCATGGACGACCCTGCGGTGATCAAGCTTCTCGAAACGCTTTCCAGCCGATTGGACCAGGAGGTCGAACGATGGTCTTCCGCCGTAAACAGGTAGCAAAGGCCGTTCGTGTCGACGCAGGCGCCGGGGGCGAGCAGTCCGCTGCGGAGACGGAGGCTCCGCGAGAAGGCCGCCAGGGCGACACCGATGAGGATCTCGCGGGTGATCTCATGAGGCGGGTCGGAACAGCCATCGACGATTGGTCTGCCGCGCACGGGCTGGATGGCCTTCCTCGCAAGGTGGTGTTCCAGCAGGCGCTCAGCTATCTCAATGCGTTGGCGGACACTGTCGGGTCCAAGCCGAAGTAGAGATCCAAATCGAATGCTGTCCTACACGGTTCTTTCTGTCTCTCTCTGCACCCTTGCCGGTGGCGGAGTTCTGGCAGCGGTCGTCTCCAGCATTGCCGGGCCCAGGGAATCCACAAACGACAGAAATCCTGGCGTCGAGATGGAGCGACTCGCTACTATCTCGCAGCAATTAGCGCTCGTGGAGCAGGAGACAGAGGTTTCGCTTCGCAACATCGACAGAGTCGGCGAGACTGTCATTCAGCAATTGCGGAGCCACGAGGCGAGGCAGGCTGCGGCGGCGCGCGCGATGCAGCCCAGATACTGCACTGCTCGTCGCCGCAAGAAGGGCACCAAGTGCTTTCGGCAGGTAACAAACGGCAGTCTATGTTGGAAGCATCATGGCCATGTGCGGCGCGGAATCCCAGTGCGGGACTTCTACTCCGGTCAACCGCTCCATGGGTAAAGCGCTCGTGTCCCGCGGCGCGGACCGCCCCCGTCTCACACCGTCAGCCCCACCGAGTTCACCCACGGCCGATCCGGACCGGCGGCCACGTCGGCTCGGGGCGAGTGTGACCGCCGTTCGCAAACCGCTCAGCCGATCCCGATGGTCTGTCGCTCGGGCTCGATCACCGCCACCACCCGTTCCTGTCCGCGGGGATATTTCTCGTCGGTGTATTTGGCGACCACCCGATCGATGATCTCCCAGGCCGCCTCACCCTCGATCCACTCGACTACCCGTCCCCGCAGGACCACCGGCATGAACGGGTTGTCGGCGGGCGTGATCGACAGCGCCACTCTCGGGTCGCGGCGCAGGTTGCGGGCCTTGCGCATCCCCGGCCCGGTGAAGAAGACCACCCGATCGCCGTGTGTGCCGATGTAGACCGGTGCGACGTGCGGCGAGCCGTCCGGGAGCAGGGTGGCCAGGTGGGCGAACGTGGGGCCGTCGAGGACGCGGCGCACGTCGGGATTCATCGGATCACCTCGTAGTGCAGGTGGGTCACGCCGGGCGCCGGGACGGCCTCGATCAGCCGGAGGCGGACGTGGGCGGGAAGCGCCTGGAAGTAGGGCCGGCCGCCGCCGAGCAGGATCGGGATCTGATGCAGGATCAGGTCGTCGACGAGCCCGGCCGCCAGCGCCGCCGTGACGACGCCGCCGCCCATCAGCGCCACGTCCTTGCCGCCCGCTGCTTCCCGGGCGGCCGCGACGGCGTCCTCGATCCCGGTGGTGATCACCGTTTGCCGGTCCCGCACGCCCGGCACCGGACGATGGGTGAGCAGGATCAGCGGCGCGGTGGGGTGGGGCGCGCCGCCGTCGATCCAGCCGGAGTCGTCGTACGTGTTGCGGCCGACCAGGGAGGCGCCGAGTCGACTCGCGGCGGCGTCGAAGAACCGGGCGCTGGCCTCGCTGAGCTTGAACCCTTCGAACTCTCGGCTGGGGGTGTCGCCGTCGAAGTACCAGTCGAACAGCATCGGGGCGTCGCCGAGCCCATGACCGGCGCCGGGATCCCGCCCGGTGATGTATCCGTCGACGGAGACGGACAGTGCGCTGAATACCTTGCTCATTTCCGTGATCCTTCCTTGATTCGGACAAGAGACGGGGCTGCGGCGGCCACCAGCAGCGCCAGCCCGGCCGGGATCAGCAGCGCCGCCGGCAGGGTGGTCCGCGCGGCGACGTACCCGACGAGCGCCGGCCCGATCAGCCCACCCGAGTAGCTGACGGTGGTGGCCAGCGACAGCCGGCTGCCGGCGGATCCCAGCGCGCTGATGACGACGGGCCACACCATAGCCATGCCGGCCCCGGCCAGAGCCCAGCCGACGGTGGCGCAGACAACGCGAGCGGGCAGGCCGGGCACCAGCACCAGGCCGTATCCGACGGTCGCGACGACGCCGGCCAGCCGGAGGGTCACCGGGGCGCCGAGCCGGGCGCGTACCGCGTCGCCGGCGAACCGGACGACCGTCATGGCGGCGAAGAACACCGTGTACACCAGCGAACCCGTGGAGGGGTCGGCGCCGAGCACCCGAGTGGCGTGCACCCCGGCCCAATCCGTCGCCGCGCCCTCGGTGAGGAACGCCGCCGCGCCGACGAGCCCCAACGCTACTACCGAACGCGGCATTTCATCTGATTTGCCCAAGCGCCCGGCGGCCACCACAACCGGTAGCCGAGCACCCCAGGTGGCGCCCAGGACGGCCAGCGCGACCCCACCACCGGCCATCAACGCGCTCACGCCGATGCCTCCGCGCAACCCCGCCGAGACCGCGGCCCCGCCGGCCACGGCGCCAAGAGCCCAGATGCCATGCATCCGGCTGATCACCGGCCGGCCCAGAGACTGCTCGACGTCCACCGCCTGCACGGTGAGTGCCACGTTGAGCGCACCGAACTGCGCGCCGAGCACGAAGGCCGACAACGTCAGCAGGAGGGCCGACGGCGCCAGCGCCGGCCCGGTCATGGCCAGCGCCGCCGCTGGGAAGGCGAACCGGAGCAGCCGCCGCCCGGTCCAGCGGTCGGCCAGCCGCCCGGCGACCGGCATGGCCACCAGGCCGCCGATCGCGAGGGCCGTCAACGACGCGCCTAGCCGCCCGGGCCCGAGGCCGAGCCGCTCGTCGGTGGCCGCCAGAGTGGAGCCCCACAGCGCGGCCAGCACACCGGTCAGCCCGTAGAAAGCGCCGACGCCGTCCCATGTGTTCCGACCCATGCTGTGATCGTCACCGACCGGCCCCGCCGTGATCCAACACCTGTTGGCTCATGATCCACACACCTGGTGTGTGAATCGAGGTAGAAAGGACCCTGTGCCAGACGACCTGGAGATCCGGCTGCTGCGCTACTTCGTCGCCGTGGCCGAGGAGCTGCACTTCAGCCGGGCCGCCCAGCGGCTGTTCGTGGCGCAGCAGGCGCTCAGCCGCGACATCCGGCGGCTGGAGGACAGGCTCGGCGTACGCCTGCTGGACCGCACCACCCGCCGGGTCACCCTCACCCCGGCGGGAAGCGTGTTGCTGGCCCGGTCACGCGAGATGCTGGCGCACTTCGACGCCACCGTGCGTGAGCTGCGCGGCGAGCGGCAATCGTTGACCGTCGACGTGGTGGGCCCGGGCCTGACCCCCACGCTGATCCTGGCGACGGCCCGCCGGCACGCCCCCGAGGTGGAGTTCTTCGCCCGCTTCCACACCGGATCCGAAGCCGCCGTGCCGTTGCTGCTGGACGGGCGGCTCGACGTCACCTTCGGCCGCAATCTCGCGCCGTCCGATCGGCTTCGCCACCGACCCGTACGGAATGAGCCCTTGGCCGTGCTCCTGCCCGACGATCACCGGCTCGCCCGCCTCGACAAGGTGCCGCTGGAGTCCCTGCGCGGCTCCGGCCTGTGCATCCGGGCCGGCAATCACACCACCCCCGGGTGGGACCACGCGGTCGTGCAACTGGTCGCACCGCTGGGGATCGACCCGGCCGAGGCTCATCCGCACGTCCAGGGCGCCGAGGAGATGGCCCAGCACATCCGCGACCGCAACGCGCCGATCCTCACCATGACCACGCAGCCCGCCGTGGCCGGCGCCGTGCTGCGCCCGCTGGTCGATCCGGTCGCGCTCTTCCCCTGGTCGATGATCTGGTGCTCCGACACCGACCATCCCGGCCTGCACGCGCTCCACCGCGCCGCCGACGAGCTGGCCGCCGCGAACGACTGGCTCCGCACCCCGGACGACGCCTGGCTACCCGCCCCGGAGGCCGCCGCCTAGATCTCGGCTAGCCGAGCGGCTCGATCACCGGCTTGCGGACGTGCTGATAGATCACCGAGCTGCGGAACCCCACGATCTCGCGCCGCCCGGTGAACTTGTCCATCAGGAACGAGTGCAGCGCGTCGACGCTGGGCAGCGCCACCTGCACCAGGAAGTCGTCGCCGCCAGCCACCACGAACACCGCCACCACCTCGGGCAGCCCGGTCGCGTAGGCCTTGAAGCCCTCGATCACGTCCCGGCTCATCGGCCGCACCTGCACGTGGAGGAACGCCTGCACGTGCCGGTTCAGCGCGTCCAGGCTGATCTCCGCGTGGTAGCCGGTCAGCACCCCGCGATCGCGCAGCAGCCGCACCCGCTCGAGGCACGTCGACGGCGCGATGCCCACCGCCCGCGCCAGGTCACGGTTGGTCTGCCGGGCGTCGCGCTGCAATTCCCGCACGATCGCCGAATCAACGTCGTCCACGGCCACCCTTTCCCGCCCGCCGCCGAACAAAGTTCGGCAGCCCCGCGATTGGCCTTTCCAGGCGCTTAGCTTTCGCTCAATTCTCATGCGATCGTACGGAGGAAGCACGATGTTCCCGCATCAGCGAGCGATTGTCCGCCGCGGCCCCGAGTCCGGTCTCCCGATCATCGTCGCCATCCACTCCACCGCCCGGGGCCCGGCCATCGGCGGCTGCCGCATGGCCACCTACCCCGGCTGGCAGGACGGCCTGGCCGACGCCCTGCGCCTCTCCGCCGCCATGACCACCAAGTGCGCCCTGGCCGGCCTGCCCCACGGCGGCGGCAAGACGGTCATCGTCACTCCGCCTGACATCAGCGAGGCCACCCGCACGGCCGCCCTGCACGACGCGGGCACCACGATCGAGGAGCTGGGTGGCGCCTACGCGACCGGCCCCGACGTCGGCACCGGCCCCGACGACATGCTGATCATCGGCGAGCGCACCGACCATGTCTTCTGCCGGCCGGTCGCGGCGGGCGGCAGCGGCGACTCCTCCCCCGCCACCGCCGCCGGCACGATCGCCGCCCTGCGCGCCCTCTGCGACGTCCGCTTCGGCTCCCCCGACCTGTCCCGCCGATCCTTCGCCGTGCTGGGCCTGGGCCGGGTCGGAGCGCGAGTGGCCCGCCTGCTGTCCGATGCGGGCGCCCGCCTGGTCGTCAGCGACATCGACGAGGCGAAGAGGCCGGACGAAATGGAGTGGATCGATCCGGACAAGTGCCTGGAGGCCGATGTCGACGTCCTCGTCCCCGCCGCGATGGGCGGCCTGCTGACCGCACAGACCGTGCCCCGGCTCCGCTGCCGGGCGATCGCCGGTCCCGCCAACAACCAGCTCGACCGGGACGGCACCGCCGAGCTCCTGCACGACCGGGGCGTCCTCTGGGCCCCGGACGCGGTGGTCAGCGCCGGCGGCATCATCAACGCCACCGCCGTCGAGCTCCGCAACGAGACCCCGGCCCGAGCCGCGGCCCTGGTGGAGAGGATCGGCGACACGCTCACCACGTTGCTGCGCAAGGCCGAACGGGAAGGTGTGCCACCCGCGCGCGCCATCGCGATCACCAACTAGGCTGCGCCGCGTGTTCGCGGGATTGGATGACCTCGATTGGGCCGCCATGCGGCACGCCTACGGTTCGGCCGAGGGGGTGCCCGGCCTGCTGCGCGCCCTGGTCGATCCCGACCCGGCGACCCGCGAGACCGCGCTCGACGCGATGTACGGCGCCGTGCACCACCAGGGCGACATCTACGACTCCACAATGGCCACCGTGCCGTTCCTGCTGGAGGCGCTGCGGACGCCGGGCCTGCCGGGCCGCGCCGGGATCGCGGAGTTCCTGACCAGCCTCGCGGAGGCCGATCCGGACCGGACCCACATCAAGGACGCCGTGCCGAGCCTGCTCGCCGTGGCCTCGGACGCCGATCCCGAGCTGAGAGCGGCCGTCTCCCCGCTGCTGGCGCTGCATCGGGACGGGGTGGAGCTGCTCGTCCAGCGGCTGGCGACCGAGGCGGACGGCCCGGCGCGTCAGGGCGTGCTCGACGGTCTCGGCCGCACCGCCGACCCGGCCATCGCCGACCGTCTGCTGGAGGTGGCCGCGCAGTCCTCGACCGCGTCGACCGCAATGGCGGCCCTGATCGCGGCCGCGCACATCACCCCCGAGCGCATCCCCGCCGATCGCGCCGTCGAGCTGCTCAAGCGCGCGTACGCGGAAGATGCCGAACCCCCGCCGCCCGCCGGCTTCGAGACCAAGACCCTGATCGGCGCGATCCGCGCCGAGCGGGAGAAGTCCGACGCGACGCGCCGGAACCCGCATGCGTCCCGGTTCATCGACACCTTCGCGAAGCTGCTCGGCCCGCGGGTGGCGGAGCGGACCGCGATCGTCACCGAGCTGCTCCGGGATCCGCACACCGACGTGGTGCAGGACGCCCTGTTCGCCTCGATGCACCTGATCGAGCGATGGCGCGGCGACTTCCGCGAAGTTGTCCAGCTTGTCGGCGGGCATCTCGCGCATCCCGACGAGGAGGTGTGCGCCTGGGCCGAGCGGGGACTCAACCATTGGCTGCCGCTCTCCGCGCCGGTGGCGGACGCGCTGGCCGCCCGGGCCGCGCGAGGTGACGGGCTGGTCCGTTACGAGGCCGGTCCGCCAAGCCTGTCCCCCGCGCTGGACGCGCTGATCAGCCTGGGCGACGAGCGCGCCTTCCCGATGCTGGTCGCGATCGTCGAGGGCGCCGAGCGTCCGCGGGGCCTGGCCCAGCGGCTCGGCGCCTACCCGCAGCACGCCGAGCGGGTCGTCGAGCTGCTCCTCGCCGGCGACGCCAAGCCCGGCGAGATGGCGGGCGCCCTGGCGGCGTGCGGCGAGGCGGCCCGTCCGGCCGTGCCGCGGCTGGTGTCCGAGCCGCTGGACAGCTGGACGGCGCGTGCTCTCGGCCGGATCGGCGGGGATCGAGCAGTCGACGCGCTGCGGGAAGCTCTCCGCGGCTCCGATGTGCCGGTCGCCGTGGCCGCGGCCGCGGCGCTGTGGCGACTCGAGGCGGCGCCGGAGGCGATCGAGGTGCTGGGATCGCATCTCAAGGCGCCGAACGCCCTGCAGGAGGTCGCGACGATCGGCCCGGCGGCCCACGAGCTGCTGCCGAAGATCCGGCCGATGCTGAAGATCTCGGACCGCTGGCACTGGACGCCGGTGCGGGCGGCGATCGCGGTGTGGCGGATCACCGGCGACGCCGGCGCGGCCACCCCGGCGCTGGTCGCGGGCTGGCATGGCAACGGCGGGACGCGGGGGACGATCGCCGAGCAGGCCGCCGCGATCGCCGCGCTGGCGCCGCTGTTCGAGGCCGAGCTCGCCGAGGTCGAGCGCCGTGGCACCGACGACTACTCGTTCGTCTCGGACCAGGTCGCCCGGGACGAGCAGCTCCTGACCGCCTGCCGCGAAGCGATCCGCTAGGAGTCGAGCACTCGCTCCATCGCCGCTCGGGATCGGCGGGTGAGCCGCAGATATCGGTCCACGAACTCGCCCGGGTCGCCGCCGCCGAGCAGTTGCACGGTGCCGGCCAGCTCGACCCCGTGCCGGGGCAGCTGGTCGGTCGGCCGGCCGCGCACCAGCGTCAGCGCGTTGCGCACCCGGGCCGCCAGGGTCCACCCGGCCTCCATCGCGGCCGCGTCGACCTTGTCGACCAAGCCGGCGGCGACCGCCTCGCTCAGCGCCTCGAGCGTGCGCGTCTTGCGCAGGCCGGGCAGCGCATAGGCGTGCCGCAACTGAATGAGCTGCACCGCCCACTCCACGTCGGACAGTCCGCCGCGACCCAGCTTGGTGTGCGTGTTCGGGTCGGCGCCGCGCGGCAGCCGCTCGGTCTCGACCCGCGCCTTGATGCGCCGGATCTCGATGACCTGCTCGCGGCTGAGCCCGCCCGACGGATACCGCATCGTGTCGGCCAGGCTCTCGAACTCCCGCCCCAGCGACTCGTCGCCGCAGACGAAGCGGGCCCGCAGCAGCGCCTGCGCCTCCCACACCTTCGACCAGCGGGCGTAGTACTGCTGGTACGCCCCGAGGCTGCGCACCAGCGGACCCTGGCGCCCCTCGGGCCGCAGGTCGGCGTCGATGCCCAGCGGCGGGTCGGGCGCGGGCGCGGTGAGCAGCCGGCGCAGCTCCTCGGCGATCGCGTGGGCCTCGCTCTGGGTGGAGGCGTCCCCGGCCGGCGGGTCGTAGACGAACAGCACATCGGCGTCGGAGGGGTAGCTCATCTCGTACCCGCCGAGCCGGCCCATCCCGATGATCGCGAAGCGCAGGCCCGGGGTGCCGGACTTCGCGGCGCGCGCCGTCCTGAGCACCGCGTTGAGCGTGGCGTCGGTGACGTCGGAGAGGGCCATGCCGAGTCTGTTCACGTCGATCGGCTGCCCGGGGGCGAGGTCGCCGGCCTTGCTGAGGATGTCGGCGCAGGCCAGCCGGAACAGCTCGCGGCGGCGCAGCGCGCGCACCGCGGCGGTGGCCTTGCCCGCGTCGTCGGCGTGCCGTTCGGCGGCGGCCGCGAAGCCCTCGATCAGCGCCTGCCGGGTGCGCGGCACGAGCTCGGCGTCGTCGGCCAGCAGCCGCAACGCCTCCGGGTCGCGGGTGAGCAGGTCGGTCGCGTACCGGGAAAGGCTCAGCACCCGCGCGAGCCGGCGCGCCACCGGGCCGCCGTCGCGCAGCAGCCGCAAATACCAAGGCGTGCTGCCCAGCTTGTCGGAGACGTCGCGGTAGTTGAGCAGGCCGCGGTCGGGCTCGGGCGCGTCGGCGAACTCCTGCAGCAGCATCGGCAGCAGGGTGCGCTGGATGGCGGCGGTGCGGGTGACGCCGCCGGTGAGGGCCTGCAGGTGACGCAGCGCGCCGGCCGGGTCGGCGAAGCCGAGGATCTCGAGGCGCTTGCGGGCCGACTCGGGGGTCATCCGCAGCGCCTCGGCCGGCACCCGGGCGACCGACTCGAGCAGCGGGCGGTACAGCAGCTTCACATGCAGGCGGCGAACCTGGGCGGCGTGCCCGACCCAGTCGGAGCGGAACGCCTCGACCGCGTTCCGGCCCGGCAAGGCGGTGTAGCCGAGCGCGGCCGCCAGCCACTTCAGCGCCTCCGGATCGTCCGGCACCGTGTGCGTACGGCGGAGATTTTGCAGTTGAAGCCGGTGTTCGACGCCGCGCAGGAATCGATATCCGCGCAACAACGTCTCGCCGTCCTCCCGGCCGACGTACCCCCCGGCGACCAGCGCACGCAAGGCCGGCAGGGTGCCGCCGCTGCGCAGGCTCTCGTCGATGCGGCCGTGCACGAGCTGCAGCAGCTGCACGGCGAACTCGATGTCGCGCAGCCCGCCCGGCCCCCGCTTGATCTCGCGGTCGAGCTGGTTGGCCGGCACATTGTCGATGATCTTGCGGCGCATGTCGCGGACGTCGGCGACCGCCTCCGGACGCTCGGCCGCGTGCCAGACCAGCGGCGCGAGATCGTCGATCCACTCCTGAGCGAGCGCGAGATCCCCGGCCGCCGGGCGCGCCTTGAGCAGCGCCTGGAACTCCCACGTGCGCGCCCAGCGGCGGTAGTAGGCCTGGTGGCTGGCGAGCGTGCGCACCAGCGGCCCCCGGTTGCCCTCCGGCCGCAGCGCCGCGTCGACCTGCCACGCGACCTGCCCGCAGATCTCGATCAGCCGCGCCGCGACCGCGGTCCCGGCACTGAGGTCCTCGTCACCCGCCGCCACGAAGATGACGTCCACATCGGACACATAGTTGAGCTCGTTGCCGCCGCACTTACCCATCGCGACAACGGCAAGACGCGGTTCGGTCGCGCCGGGCGGGAGGCCGCCCAGGGCTATCTCGTACGCGGTGGCGAGCGTTTCATCCGCAAGCCTGGACAGCGCCGCCATCGTGGGCTCGAGCCCGCGCCCCCCGGTCAGGTCGGCCGCCGCGATGCGCAGCAGCGAGACCCGGTACGCATGACGCAGCGCCGGAACGGTCAGGTCGCCATCGAGCTCGAGGTGGCCCTCCGCGTTCGGCGGCATCCCGGTCGCGCCGGTCGCCAGCACCCGCCAGTCGTCCGGGTTGGCCACCAGGTGGTCGCCGAGCGCCGAGGACGCCCCCAGCACCGCGACCAGCCGCCGGCGCAGCCCGTGGTCGCGGTAGAGCGCCTCGAACAGCGCGTCGGTGGCCTCGTTCGGATTGATCTCACCGCCCGGCCCGGCAAACCCGCGCCCGTTGCTGCGGTCGGCGGCCCGCCCCGCCGCCTCGACCAGCCGATGCAGCTGACGCAGCGCAAGCGTCGGATCGGCGGCCCGCGACAGCGAGTGAATCACCTCGGCGGCGTCGGTCCCGGCCGGCCCCTGCGCCTCGGCGTCCCACAGCCGCAGCCCGGTCGCCCCGAGCAGATCGGCCGCGCTCTTCTCGGCAAAGCCATACCGCGCAAGCCGGCTGGGCCGCGTCATTGTTACTGGCCCAGCAGCGGGAGGGTCCGGCCCGTCGCCGCGTTGGGGATGTCGGCGTCGGGGAGCGTGCCGAGGGCGAGCGAGGCGAAGCGGGCCGCGAAGGGCTGCCACACCTCCTCGACGTCGGGCAGCGACTCGGCCACCGCGTACGCCACCGCCTCGGGGTCGTAGCCCAACTCGTCGAGCGTGGCCGCGTCGTCGGCCGCCCACTGCTCGATCATCTCGATGTCGCACTCGATGTGGAACTGCAGGCCCCACGCCCGGTCGCCGAGCCGGAACGCCTGGTGCGGATAGCGGCTCGAGGCGGCCAGCAGCGTCGCGGTCAGCGGCAGCTCGGTGATCTCGTCGCGGTGCCACTGGGTCACGTCGGGCAGCAGCGGCACCCACTTGAACAGCGGGTCGGTCTCGGCCGCGTCACGCTTGCCGACCAGGCCCGGCCCGATCTCGGGGCCGGAGGTGCTGCGCTCGACGAGCCCGCCGTGCGCCTGGGCGAGCAGCTGCGCGCCGAGGCAGATCGCGAGGGTCGGCACGTGTTTGCGCACGGCCTTGCGCAGCAGCCCCTCGAGCGCCGGGAACCAGGGCGCGCCGGGGGCGCCGTCGGCCGCCGCGTACGCGTTCTGGTCGCCGCCCAGCACGATCAGCGCGAGATAGTCGTCGAGCGTCTCGGGCAGCGCATCGCCCGCATGCGGGCGCAGGACGGTCAGCTCCAGGCCGGCCTCGGTCAGCCACTCGCCCAGCCGGCGCAGGTCGTCGGTCGGATCGTTCTCGATGACAAGTGCGGTTCCCACGCCCCGAGGCTAGTCCGAACCGAATCCGGAAACACCGACAGGAGGCTGTCGCCGCTCCCCGCGAAGGTTTACTCACCTACTGATGCGAGGAGCACAACATGTCCGCACTCAACGGAGTCGGCTGGTTCGAGATCGCGACCGACCAGCCGGCGGTGGCCGAGCGCTTCTACGGCGACGTCTTCGGCTGGACCTTCGGCGACGACACGGGCGCGGCCGCCGGCGCCGACGGCTCGGCCTACCGCATGGTCACCCCGCCGGGCGCCGAGCGGCCCACCGGCGGCATCTTCCCGACCGGCGGCAAGATGCCGAACTACGCCATCTTCTACGTGCTGGTCACCGACCCGGCCGAAGCGTGCCGGGCGGCCGAGGCCGCGGGCGGCAAGGTGCTGGTGGCGCCCCAGACGACGCCGGACGGCCTGAGCTTCGCCCACCTGCTAGACCCGTCCGGCAACCACTTCGGCGTCTTCACCCCACCCGCCGGCGGCGAATAGCCGGCGCGGGTCAGGGCCCTGGCGCGAGTCAGGGCCCGGCGCGGGCGGCCCAGCGCGGGCGGGCGGCCCGGCCCGGCGCGGGCGGCCCAGCGCGCGGACGGGCGGGGGCGGGCAGGGCGCTGGCGGGCGCGGTCAAGCTGGTGCGACCAGGCGGGCGCGGTTAGCGGGTGCGATCGGGCGGGCGGGTGCGGTTAGCGAGTGCGGGCGGGCGGGGTCAGGTCAGGGTGAGACTGTGCACTACGTGGTCGGGGACGTCCAGGTCGTCGGGCTGCAGCGTGCGCGGGGGCGGCACCTCGGCGGTGACCGTGACCGAGGCGATGCGGTCGGTGCGGAAGGCTCGCACCGACCGGCGCAGGCGGCAGTAGGCCACCAGGTACCAGCTGGTCGGGGTGCCCAGGAACGCGAGCGGCTCGATCTCGCGGAGCGTGGCCGCGCCGCCGCGGTCCTCGTATCTGATACGCAGGACGCGCCGCACCTCCAGGGCGTCGGCGATCACCCGCGGGACCGTGGTGGCGGGGGCGGCGCCGACCAGGCGGATGCGGTCGGCCAGGGCGCGGGCGGCGGCCGCGTCGGCGGGTGGCATGGCGACCACCAGCTTGCGCAGCGCCGTCGACGCCGGGCCGTGGAACGGGGTGCCCTCGAGGCGGTGCAGCGCTAGGGCCATGGCGACCGCCTCGGCGGCGGTGAAGTTGACCGGGGGCAGGGTGTGTGACTTGTCGAGGCAGTAGCCGCCGGTGCGGCCGGGCTCGGCGTAGACCGGGGTGCCCGACTGCTGCAGGGCGGAGATGTCGCGCTCGACGGTGCGCACGCTGACCTCGAAGCGGCCGGCGAGCCAGCGGGCGCTGCGCGGCCGGGGCGCCACCGCGCGGAGCTCCTCGACGAGGGCGTACAGGCGATCGGTCCGGTTCACGGGAGAGACGCTAGTCACGGGGTACGACAGTTTTCCGCGAAGCCTTTAGGCTGCGGCAATGGCCGAGCCCTCACCCGCCGTACGGGTGTCGACGTTGGAACTCTTCTTCGATCTCGTCTTCGTCTTCACGATCACCCAGCTTGCGGAGACCCTGGCCGAGGACCTGACGCTGCGGACGTTCGGCGACGTCCTGCTGATCCTGTTCGTCGTCTGGTGGATGTACTCGGGGTACGCCTGGCTCACCAACGCCGTGGCGCCGAGCTCGACGACCCGCCGCACGCTGCTGCTGACCGGCATGGCCGGCTTCCTGGTGATGGCGCTCGCGATCCCCGAGGCCTTCGGCGAGTACGGCTGGCTGTTCGGCGTCAGCTACCTGGTGGTCAACGTGGTGCACGGGCTGCTGTTCCGCACCGCGGGCCCGGCCGCCCGCCAGGCGCAGCGCCTGCTCGGCCCGCTGAACATCGCGTCGGCCCTGCTGGTGCTGGCCGGCGGCCTGGTGCCCGAGCCGTGGCGGCACCTGCTGTGGGTGGCCGCCCCGCTCCTGCAGGTCGCGACCGGCTACATCCACAACATCGAGATGCACACGATCTCGGCCGGCCACTTCGCCGAGCGGCACGGCCTGGTCGTCATCATCGCGATCGGCGAGTCGATCATCGCGATCGGCGCCGGCTTCCACGGCCTGCACCTGGGCTCGGGCGAGATCCTGGTCGCGGTGCTGGGCCTATGGGTCGCCTACTACCTGTGGTGGTTCTACTTCGCCGGCGACGACGCCCGCGCCGAGCACGTGCTGGCCCGCACCGACAACCCGCGCCGCCGCGCCCGCCTGGCCCTGAACGCGTGGGGCTACGCCCACTACGTCATCCTGCTCGGCATCATCGTCGCGGCGGTCGGCATCAAGAAGACGGTCGGCCACGCCTTCGAGGCCCTGCACTGGGACGCCGCCCTGGTCCTGAGCGGCGGCCTGGCGCTGTACCTGGTGGGTCACGCCGCCTTCCTCGCCCTGCTGCGCCTGCGCGGCGTGCTCCACCGGCTGGCCGCCGCCGCGGTCATCCTGGCCACCATCCCGCTGGGCCACATGCTCGCGATCGCCCAATTGGTGGCCATCGCCCTGATCATGACCGCCGCCGCCATCATCGAGGACATCCCCGAGGTCCGCCGCTCCGGTTCGACCGCCATCGGCGACTTCGGCCGCAGCGCCGGTCAGCCCGATTGACCCTGGATCCGGCACGGCCGCCGGCAAATGACTGACCAAAACGCGAAAAGCACCCATAGGCCCCCGAATATCCCCATACGGTGCTGATCATGGTCAGATCGCATCGGCGGCGGCTCGGTGCCGCGCTTCTCGCAACGGTTCTGTGCGGCATGCTCACCGTGGTCGATGCCCGGACGGCTACCGCCGTGATTCCGTCCGCCGACCTCTCCGACCTGGCCATCTACATCATGTCGGCGCCCAGCGACGTCATGCGCATCGGCCCGGACGGGACTGTGTCGTTCCCCGGCCGCAACGTCGGGAACCTCGCGCAGGGCATGGCGGCCGCCCCCGACGGAACCCTCTACGCGATCACCCCGCTCGACAACAAGGTGTGGGAGATCGCCCCCGGCGAGGCGCCGGCGGTCGTGCCGTTCAGCACGACGGTCACCGCACCGCAGGACGTCGCGGTGGACGACGCCGGCACGCTGTACGCGGCCAGCACCGGGACCAACCGGATCGTCAAGCGGGCGCCGGACGGCACCGAGACCTCGATCCCCTTCTCGGCGGGCATCCTGGCCGCCATGGCCGTCGACCACGACGGCAGCCACATCTACCTGTTCGATCTCGCGAACAGTGGAGAGATCGTGCGGATGGATGCCGACGGCGGCAACCGGACGGTCATCGCGGGCTGGAACGACATCCAGAGGATCGTGGCGTTCACCGTCGACGACCAGAAGCGGATCTACGTGGGCAACTCCGACGGTGACCTCTACCGGATCACCCCGGGTTCCGGCTCGAACACGATCGACCACCTGGCCACGAACGTCGGCAACATCACCCGCCTCGCCGTGTCGGACAACGGTGAGGTCTTCGTGGTCCGGTACAACTCCACCGACATGGTCCGGGTGCATCCCGATGGCACCATCGAGCCGATCGTCAGCCAGCTCCCCGCCCCCGCCGGCCTGTTGGTGCGCACGGTCCCGGCTCCGCCGACCACGGTGACCGCCACCGCGGGGTCCGGCTCGGCCGACGTCGAGTGGAACGCCGGCCAGACCAACGGAGGTCGCCCGATCGCGCGATACACCGCCGTCTCCGACCCGGGCGGGCTGACGTGCACCCCCGCCGTCCCGACCGACACGCACTGCACGGTCACCGGGCTCACCGCCGGCGTGCCGTAGACCTTCAAGGTCGTCGCCTCGACCACGACTAGCAGCGAGGGCGAGTCGCTCCTCAGCCCGGCTTCCGGCCCGGTGACCCCGAGCTCGCCTTCCCCGTCGCCCTCGCCGTCGCCGTCCACGACCTCGCCGTCGACCACGCCACCCACGACCACGCCGCCGACGACCGCGCCGCCGACCACCACAGCACCGACGACCACGCCGCCCACGACGCCGCCGACAACGCCGACCACCGCGCCCACCACGACTCCGCCGACGAGCGCCACGCCCACACCGACCAGTTCCACGCCCGCGCCGACTCGGCCCAACGCACCGACCACGGTGACCGCCACCGCCGGCGCGTCGTCGTTGCTGGTCTCCTGGCAACCCGCGGCCGACAACGGCGTAGCGATCACCGGCTACCGCGCGGTCGCCATACCCGGCCCCGCCAGCTGCACCACCACCGGCGCGACAAGCTGCGTCCTGGGCGGCACGGTCGGCGTCTCCTACCGAGTCGTGGTCGTCGCCACCTCAGCGGGCGGCACCTCGCCCACGTCGGCCTACTCCAACACCGCCGTCCCCACGGCCCCCGCGGTGGCGACCACGCCGCCGGCCACCAACGTGCCGCTCGACACCGACCAGGGACAGATCACCACCACCACACCGGGCCAGAGCCTGACCCTGGTCGGCACCGGATACGCGCCCTACTCGACCGTCACCCTCACGCTCTACTCGGACCCGATCGTGCTGGCGAAGGTGGTGACCGACAAAAATGGGGCGTTCTCGAAGTCCGTCACCGTGCCGGCCGACCTGGCGAGCGGGAAGCATTCGTTCGCGGCCACGGGCGTCGACCCGAGCGGCAAGCCGCGGGCGATGCGGATGGATCTGACCGTCCACCCCAGGCCGGCCAAGCTGCCGGTCACCGGCGCGCCCGTCATCTGGCTGATCGTCGTCGGCGTCGGCCTCACCGCGATCGGCGCCGGCCTGCGCGCCGTCCGCCCCTGACGCGGCTCCGGCGATTGGCACCACCAAAAGCTGAAAAGTCCTATATTTCGGTGGAGCACCCCATACCGTGCTGATCATGGTCAGATCGCGATTCGGTGCCGCGCTCCTCGCAACAGCTTTGTGCGGCATGCTCACTGTGGTCGATGCGCGGCCCGCCGCGGCCGTGACTCCGTCCGGCGACCTCTCCGACCTAGCTATGTACCTCGTGTCCTCCGACGATGTCATGCGCATCGGCCCGGACGGGAACGTGTCGTTCCCCGGCACAAACTTCGGGAACCCCGGGCCGGGCATCGTGGCCGCCCCGGACGGAACCCTCTACATGCTCGCCCAGGCCGACGACCGGGTGTGGGAGATCGCTCCGGGCGGGTCGCCGGCGGTCCTGTCGTTCACCACGACCGTCAACTCACTGGTGGACATCGCCGTGGACGACGCCGGCGCGCTGTACGCGACCAGCTCCGGCACCAATGAGATCGTCAAGCGTCCGACGAGCGGACCCGAGACCGCGGTCCCCTACTCGGTGCCGATCGTGTCCGCCATGGCCGTCGACCACGACGGCAGCCACATCTACCTGATCGACGCCCTGGACGGGGACGTCGTGCGGATGGATGCCGACGGCAACAACTCGACCGTGATCGCCGACGGGAACGACATCCCCAACATCCAGGCGATCGCCGTCGACGACCAGCAACGGGTCTACGTCGGTACGGCGGGCGGGGACATCCACCGGGTCACCCAGGGGTCTGGCCTGCCCACGGTCGACCTCCTGGCCACGGGCGCCGGCAACGTCGCCCGCCTGGCCGTGTCGGACAACGGCAAGATCTTCGCGATCCGGTTCGGCACCAACGACGTGGTGCAGGTGCACGCCGGCGGCGTTATCGAGTCGATGGTCGGCCAGATCCCCTCCCCCACCGGCCTGGCGGTGCGCACGGTGCCGGCGCCGCCGACCACGGTGACCGCCACCGCGGGGATCGGCTCGGCCGACGTCGACTGGGACGCCGGCCAGACCAACGGTGGCCTTCCGATCCTGCGGTACACCGCCGTCGCCGACCCCGGCGGCCTGACGTGCACGCCACTCGTCCCGACCGACACAGACTGCACGGTCAGCGGGCTCACCGACGGCCTGGCGTACACCTTCAAGGTCGTCGCCTCGAACACGGTGGGCGGCAACGGCGAGTCGATCCTCAGCTCGCCTTCCAACTCGGTGATCCCGGGCCTGCCGGCCGCGCCCACGTCGTTCCAGGCCACCCCGGCCGACGGCGCGGCCGATGTCTCCTTCATTCCGGGAGCTCCGGGCGGCGACCCCAACCAGCACTTCGAGACATCCATCGACAACGAGGTGAGCTGGCAAACGCTTGTCACCGCGCCGGGCCTCGGCGGGACGCTGACCGGCACGGTTGCGAACCTGCCCAACGGCCTGCAGTCGACGATCCTGCTGCGGGCGCGCACCTCGGTCGGCAACAGCCCGAACGCCTCCGCCACGGTCACCGCCGTCTCCCCGTCGCCGTCGCCGTCTCCCTCGCCGTCGACCACGGCACCGACGACCCCACCGCCCACGACCACGCCGCCGACCACCGCACCGCCGACCACCGCACCGCCGACCACCGCGCCGCCGGCGACCACGCCCACCACCGCGCCCACCACGACGCCGCCGACGAGCGCCACGCCCCGGCCGGCCCGGCCCAACGCGCCGACCGCGGTGACCGCGACCGCCGGCACCTCGTCGGTGCTGGTCACCTGGCAGCCACCGGCCGACAACGGCGTAGCGATCACCGGCTACCGCGCAGTCGCCGTACCCGGCCCCGCCAGCTGCACCACCACCGGCGCGACAAGCTGCGTCCTGGGCGGCACCGCCGGCGTCTCCTACCGAGTGTTCGTCGTCGCCACCTCGGCCGGCGGCGTCTCGCCGAGTTCGGACTACTCCAACACCGCCGTGCCCACGGCCCCGGCAGTGGCGACCACCCCGCCGGCCACGAACGTGCCGCTCGACACCGACCGGGGCCAGATCACCACGACGAAGCCGGGGCAGGACATCACGCTGGTCGGCTCCGGATACGCGGCCTACTCGACGGTGACCCTCACGATCTACTCCACACCTACCGTCCTGGCCCAGACCAGGACCGACAAGCACGGCGCCTTCCGCCAGGCCGTCACCGTGCCCGGCGACCTCGCGAGCGGCGAGCATTCCTTCACCGCGAGCGGCGTCGACCGCCGCGGCAAGCCGCGGACGATGCGGATGGACGTGACCGTACGCCCGGCGACCGGCGAACTGCCCGTCACCGGCACCTCCGTCATGTGGCTCATCGTCACCGGCCTCGGCCTGACGATGACCGGCGCCGCCATGCGGGCCGTCCGGCGCTGACCGGCGCTCGGGAAACGCCGATGGCCGAGCCTCGTGCGTTCCGGGAAACCGCCGAATTGCGGCCAAAAACTCCATAACGTGCTTCTTATGGTCAGATCAATACCGCGGCGATGCGGCGCCGCCCTGCTCGCGACCGCCGTGACCGGCCTGCTGGCCGTGGTCGATCCCCGGCCCGCCGCGGCCGTCGTCACCGCCGGGGACGTCTCCGACCGAGCGATCTACATCTTCGAGGCCGACCGGCAGGAGGTCATCCGGGTCGGGCCGGACGGTACCTCGGCGATCATCGGCACGGGCCTGCTGAACAGCGGCGGCCAGGGCTTCGATGTCGGCCCCGACGGCGCCGTCTACTCGACGGCCACGAACTTCAACCGGGTGGAGACGCTCGCGCCGAACGGCACGACGGTGCCGGTCCCGTTCGTCACCGCCCTCACCTCACCGCAGTCCGTCGGCGTGGACGACTCGGGCGCCGTCTATGTGACCCGCCTCGGGAACGGGACCGTGGTGAAGCGGGCCGCCGATGGCACCGAAAGCACCTTCAGCCTGCCGGTGGCCCTCGCGTTCGACGCGGCCGTGGGCGGTGACGGCAGCGTCTACATGATCAACCGGTTCAACGGCAGCCTCGTGATGAGGACCCCAAGCGGCGTCGTCAGCACGGTCGCGACGGGCGCCCAGATCCCGAACGCCAGCGCCGTGGCGGTGGACGACGGGGGCGTGATCTATCTGGGCGCCTACACCGGACAGATCTACCGGGTCACGCTGGGAGCCGGTCCCACCACGTTCGAGGTGCTCGCCACGGGGCTCGGCTACATCAACGACATCAGCGTGACCGGGGACGGCCACGTGTACGCGTCCCGGGACGCCGACGACGTGGTCGAGCTGAACGGCGACGGCAGCGTCACGCAGGTGCTCACCGGCTTCGACCGGCCCGTCGGCCTGGTGGTGCGCACGGTACCGAGCCCGCCCAGCTCGGTGACCGCGACGCCGGGCAGCGCCTCGGCCGACGTCAGCTGGGACACGGGTCAGACGAACGGCGGCCGCCCGATCGTGCGGTACACGGCCGTTTCCGATCCGGGCGGACTGACGTGCACACCCCTGGTCCCCACCGACACGCAATGCACGGTCACGGGCCTGACCGACGGGGTGCAGTACACGTTCAAGGTCACGGCGTCGAACACGATGACGACGGCCGGGGAGTCGCTGCTCAGCGGCGCCTCCAACGCGGTGACGCCGGGCCTGCCGGAGGCGCCCACCTCGTTCCAGGCCACCCCGGGTGACACCACGGCCGACGTCTCGTTCGTCCCCGGCAGCCCTGGCGGCGATCCGAACCAGACATGGGAGACCTCGATCGACAACGAGGTGAGCTGGCAGCCGCTGGTCACCCAGCCGGGCGCCGGGGGGACGCTGACCGGGACGGTCTCGAGCCTGCCGAACGGCGTGACGTCGACGATCCTGCTGCGCGGCCGCACGTCGATCGGCCCCGGGCCGGCCGCCACCACGACGGTCATCGCGACGTCGCCCTCGCCGTCACCGTCGCCGTCGTCCACATCCCCATCGCCGTCGCCGTCGTCCACGTCCCCATCGCCGTCGCCGTCCACGACCTCGCCGTCGACCACGCCACCGACCACCACACCGCCCACGACCACACCGCCGACGACCCAGCCGCCCACGACAGCCCCGCCCACGACCCCGGCGCCGACAACACCGCCGACCACCGCGCCCACCACGACTCCGCCGACCAGCGCCACGCCCACACCGACCAGTTCCACGCCCGCGCCGACCCGGCCCAACGCACCCACCGGAGTGACCGCCACCGCCGGCACATCCTCGGTCCTGGTCTCCTGGCAGCCACCGGCCGACAACGGCGTAACGATCACCGGCTACCGCGCGGTCGCGGTACCCGGCCCCGCCAGCTGCACCACCAACGGCGCGACAAGCTGCATCCTCGGCGGCACCGCCGGCGTCAGCTACCGAGTCATGGTTGTCGCCACCTCAGCGAGCGGCAACTCACCCGCGTCGGCCTACTCCAACACCGCCATCCCCACCGCACCCACGGTCGCCACCACCCCGCCGGCCACGAACGTGCCGCTCGACACCGACCAGGGACAAATCACCACCACCACACCCGGCCAAAGCCTGACCCTGGTCGGCAGCGGCTACGCGCCCTACTCAACAGTCACCCTCACGCTCTACTCCGAGCCGATCGTGCTGGCGACAGTGGTGACCGACAAGAACGGGGCGTTCTCGCAAGCCGTAACCGTGCCGGCCGACCTCGCGAGCGGAAAGCACTCGTTCACGGCCACAGGCGTCAACCCGCGCGGCAAACCGCGGGCGATGCGGATGGATGTGACCGTCCAGCACGAGCCGAGCAACCTGCCGGTCACCGGCAGCGCGGTCATGTGGCTGCTGGTCACCGGGCTGAGCATGACCACGGCCGGCGCCGGCCTCCGACTGGTCAAGCCGATCAGACAGAGTCGCTGAGCGAACGAAGAAGTGAGATCTCGCGGCAGCCCAGCCCGGCGGCGGCCGCACGGAGGCCGGGACGGCACCGCCCGGGCCCGCGAACAGGGGGACCGGGCGGTCATCCGTATCAAATAATGGTTTTAGAAGGTGTGCTCCGCCGCCGGGAATTCGCCGCCGCGGACCTCGGCCGCGAACTGACGAGTAGCCTCCGAGAGCGCGCCGGCGAGGTCGGCATACTGCTTCACGAAGCGCGGGGTGCGGCCGGTCCGCAAACCCGACATGTCCTGCCAGACCAGGACCTGCGCGTCGGTGTCGGGGCCCGCGCCGATGCCGACCGTGGGAATCGGAAGCTCCTTCGTGATGG
Source organism: Actinoplanes sp. CA-142083 (assembly GCF_050942195.1). Lineage (NCBI taxonomy): Bacteria > Bacillati > Actinomycetota > Actinomycetes > Micromonosporales > Micromonosporaceae > Actinoplanes > Actinoplanes sp. CA-142083. The sequence continues at coordinate 1,864,977 of NZ_CP192076.1, read as the reverse complement.
TCTTGGCCACCTCGCCCGGAACCATCTCGAGGACCACGGCGAAGGCGCCGGCGTCGGCCACGGCCCGGGCGTCCGCGAGGACCTGAGCGCCCTCCTCCTCGCGGCCCTGGACGCGGTAGCCGCCGATGGTGTGCTCGCTCTGCGGCGTGAAGCCGACGTGGCCCATCACGGGAATGCCGGCGCCGGTCAGGGCCTCGATCTGGGCCGCGACACGGCGGCCGCCCTCGAGCTTGACGGCGTGCGCGCCGCCCTCCTTCATGAACCGGACGGCGGTGCGCAGGGCCTGCGTGGGGCCCTCCTCGTAGCTGCCGAACGGCAGGTCGGCCACGATCAGCGCGGTCTTGGTGGCCCGGACGACCGCGCGGACCAGCGGGAGCAGCTCGTCGACGGTGACCGGCAGGGTGGTCTCGTAGCCGAACACGTTGTTGGCCGCGGAGTCGCCGACCAGCAGGACCGGCACGCCGTTCTGGTCGAAGATCGACGCGGTGTACTGGTCGTAGGAGGTCAGCATCGGCCAGCGGTCGCCGCGGGACTTGGCCGCGAGCAGATCGCGGGTGCGTACCCGCCGGGTGGCCGGGCCACCGTACAGGGTGGGAATGTCCGACATTTCCTTCTCCTTCCCTCGAGGCCGCGACGCGTGCGGTCCCCGGGTCCAGAAATCGTCGCACCGGAGAAGGGCCGACGGTCAGGGGTCAGTGGACGTTCTCACAAACCTTCTCGAAACCTGTTCGTAATGGGCAGGCGCCGGTCGCGGCCGAACGCCTTGCCCGAGATCTTGGGGCCGGGCGCGGATTGACGACGCTTGTACTCGGCCAGGTCGACCATGCGCAGCACCCGGTCGACCAGCGCGGCGTCGTTGCCGGCCGCGATCAGCTCGTCGCGGCCCATGTCCTCGTCGACGTAGCCCTTGATGATCGGGTCGAGCACCGCGTAGTCGGGCAGCGAGTCGGAGTCCTTCTGATCGGGACGCAGCTCGGCGCTGGGCGGCTTGGTGATCGAGTTCGACGGGATGGGGGCGTCGTCCTGCGTGTTCCGCCAGCGGGCCAGCCGGTAGACCATCGTCTTGGGCACGTCCTTGAGCGGGTTGAAGCCGCCCACCGAGTCGCCGTAGAGCGTCGAATATCCCACCGCTAGCTCGCTCTTGTTGCCGGTGGTGAGGACGAGGTGGCCCTCCTGGTTCGACAAGGCCATGAGGATGACGCCACGCACCCGGGCCTGCAGGTTTTCCACGGCCAGGCCGGAGAGGGCCAGGTTGGCCAGGAACGCGTCGACCATCGGCTGGATCGGCTCGACGCGGTAGTCGATGCCGGTGCGCTCGGCCAGGTCGGCGGCGTCGTCCCGCGACCCTTCCGAGGAGTACGAGCTCGGCATCGAGACGGCGAAGACGCGCTCCGGGCCCAGCGCGTCCACCGCGATCGCCGCCACCACCGCCGAGTCGATTCCACCAGAAAGACCGAAAACTACTGATCGGAACCCATTTTTCGTGACGTAGTCTCGCAGGCCGAGGACCAGGGCGGACCAGATCTCGGCCTCGTCGGCGATGCGGTCGGCAATGCCGCCGTCGTGCTTGTCCCGGCCGCCCGGGCGGGGTTCGACGGGCAAAGCGACCCGGACAATCTCCATCTCATCGTCGATCCACTGCTCGACGATCGGCAGCGGCTCGGCGTCCGTCTTCTCCGCCCGGTTCGGCTTGGCGTCGGCGGCCGGCAGCGACAGATCGTGGATCAGCAGCTCCGAGGTGAACTGCCCGGCCCGGGCCAGCAGCTCCCCGCCCGCCGTCACGATCATCGAGTCGCCGTCGAAGACGAGCTCGTCCTGGGCGCCCACCGCGTTCACGTACGCGACCGTCGCGCCCGCCTCGGCCGCCCGCCGCATCACCAGCGGCAGACGCACGTCGTCCTTGTTCAGCTCGTACGGCGAGGCGTTGATGTTGAGCACCAGCCCGGCGCCGGCCCGGCGCGCCGCCGTGAACGGTCCCCCGGCCTGCCAGATGTCCTCGCAGACGGTGAGCGCGACATCCACCCCGCCGAACCGCACCACGGTCAGCGACCGCCCCGGCTCGAAGTACCGGTCCTCGTCGAAGACCCCGTAGTTGGGCAGGTGGTGTTTGAAGTACTTTGCGGCGATTTTTCCGCCTAAAAGGAGCGCAGATGCATCCCGCCGCCCCGCTCCCGGGGCCGCCGAGGAACTGGTCGCCGCCGGCCCGTCAGCATCCACATAGCCCACCACGACGGCAAGATCGCCCAACCCGTCCGCGGCGAGCAAAGAAGCCAAGTCGGACAAAGCCGACAAAGAGGTCGATACGAACGAGTCCCGGAACACCAGATCCTCGATCGGATACCCGGTCAGCATCATCTCCGGAAAGGCGACCAACTGCGCCCCGGCATCGGCGGCGGCGCGGGACCACTCCCGCACCGAGGCAGCGTTGCCGGCGATGTCGCCGACCGTAGAGTTCACCTGGGCCAGCGCGATCCGCAGAGTGGGCATGCCCCTTATTCTTCCCCACGGGACGGGCGGCCACCCGGGACGCCCGAGAGGGCCGGGCCAGCGTAATCTCGGCGTAACGGGGACGGGAAACACTGGCTCGTCCGGCGTGTGAGGATCAGGAGTGAACGTGGACCGACAGCAGGAGTTCGTGCTTCGCACTCTCGAGGAGCGCGACATCCGTTTTGTCCGGCTCTGGTTCACCGACGTGCTGGGCACCCTCAAGAGCGTCTCCGTCGCCCCGGCCGAGCTCGAGTCCGCCTTCGAGGAGGGCATGGGCATCGACGGCTCGGCGATCGAGGGCTTCGCCCGGGTCTACGAGTCCGACATGGTCGCCATGCCCGACCCCACGACTTTCCAGGTCTTCCCGTTCGAGGGCGGGGCCAGCGGCGAGAGCGCCCGCATGTTCTGCGACATCCTGCTCCCCGACGGCAGCGCCGCCTGGGCCGACCCGCGCCACGTGCTGCGCCGCGCCCTGGCCAAGGCGGCGGAAAAGGGCTTCACCTTCTACACCCACCCCGAGGTCGAGTTCTTCCTGGTGCAAGACGGGCCCCTCGACGGCTCGGTCCCGATCCCGGTCGACACCGGCGGCTACTTCGACCACACCACCCACTCGGTGGCCCGCGACTTCCGCCGCCAGGCCGTGCTCGCCCTCGAGCGGATCGGCATCTCGGTCGAGTTCAGCCACCACGAGGTCGCCCCCGGCCAGCAGGAGATCGACCTCAGGTACGCCGACGCGCTCACCACGGCCGACAACATCATGACGTTCCGGCACGTGGTCAAGGAGGTCGCGCTCTCCCAGAGCGTCCGGGCCACCTTCATGCCGAAGCCGTACACGGACCAGCCCGGCAGCGGCATGCACACCCACCTGTCGCTGTTCGAGGGCGAGCGCAACGCGTTCTACGACGGCGACGACCCGATGAAGCTGTCCAAGACGGCCCGCGCCTTCATCGCCGGCCTGCTGGTGCACGCCCGGGAGTACACCGCGGTCACCAACCAGTGGGTCAACTCGTACAAGCGGCTTTTCCCGCTGCAGCTGCCCAACGCGATCACCGAGTCCCCCGCGTTCGTCAGCTGGGGTCACCTCAACCGCAGTGCCCTGGTCCGCGTCCCCGCCTTCGGCAAGCCCAACTCGGCCCGCGTCGAGGTCCGCTCGATCGACTCGGCGACGAACCCCTACCTGGCTTTCGCCGTCATGCTCGGCGCCGGTCTCAAGGGCATCGAGGAGGGCTACGAGCTGCCCCCGGGCGCCGAGGACGACGTCTGGTCGCTCTCCCCCGCCGAGCGCAAGGCGATGGGTTACGACGCGCTTCCGGAAAACCTCTCCGAGGCCATCGACGTGATGAGCAAGTCCGAGCTCGTCGCCGAGGTGCTCGGCGAGCACGTCTTCGACTTCTTCCTGCGCAACAAGCGGGCCGAGTGGGAGCAATACCGCCGGGAAGTCACGCCCTACGAGCGCGAACGTTATCTTGGGGCGCTGTAATCTCTCCTGACCTTGGAAAGGAGAGACCGTGCTGCAAGATTTGCTCGAGGGCGCCGGCCGCAGCATCGTATTCGGGCTCGTCGGTATAGGCCTGATGGCCCTGGGATACGTTCTTATCGATATTCTGACGCCCGGGAAGCTGCGCGACCTGATCTGGGCCGACCGCAACCCGAACGCGTCGCTGCTGCTCGCCGCCAACCAGCTGGGCATCGCCCTGATCGTCTTCACGGCCATCTTCACGAGCTACGACTCGTTCGGCCGGGGCCTCGCCTCCACGGTCATCTTCGGCCTCGTCGGCATCGTCATCATGGGCCTGGCGTTCCTGGTCCTCGACTGGATGACGCCCGGCAAGCTCGGCGAGGTCATCTGCACACCCGACCGCCACGGCGGCGCGATGGTCTCGGCCGCGACCCATTTCGGCGCCGCGCTCATCATTTGCGCCTGCATCTCCTAAAAACCTTTCCGCGTACGGGCAGCGCCCGGCCCCATTCCAGGGCCGGCCGCTGCCTGCCCCGCCCCCGCCGCTCAGCGCCGGCCGCTGCCGTCCCGGCCTCCGTGCCGCGCCCACCGGGCGGTGCTGCCGCGAGATCTCGCCGAGCCCCCGCGCCGGCCCGCCCACCCGCGATCCGCGCACACGCCCTGAGCCGCCTGCCCGCGCGACAGCCCTCGCCTGCCGGCGCGCCGGCCCCCGACCCGGCTACCGGTATTCGAACTCCACCTTCCGCGCGGCCGGGTCCGCCACCGTCAGCGTGGCCCGGATCCTCTCGCCCAGCGGCAGATCCCCCACGCACCGCGCCCGCACCGCCGGATCGTCCAGCGCGACCGTCCCGCCCTGCGGCCTCTTCCCGCGCGCCTCGTCACGGTCGACGACCCCCGCGTCGAAGCTCTCGCCCACCCGCCCGTGCAGCAGCACCGCCTCGGCCAGGTCGATGGCGCCCCGGTTCGCCGCGCCCGCCAGCCGGTCGGTGTCCCCCATCGCCTTGGGCAGCCGCGGCAACGCCTCCCGCGCCCACGACGGCACCTCCACCCCGGCCGCCAGCGCCAGGCACACCTCGGTCGCATACCGGTCGGCCAGCCGCCGCAGCGGCGCCGTGACGTGCGCATAGGGCGCACCCACCCCGCCATGCACGGTCTCGGCCGGCACCGTCCCGTCGAACGGCGTGTAAGCCGCACCCCGCAGCAGCTCCGCCGCCTGATCGAGGAAGGCCGCCCCGCGCGGCGTACCCGGATCGACCGCCGCGATCACCGCGCCCACCGACGCTCCCTCGGGCCAGGCCACCCCGAGCGATTCGGCCGCCGCGCGCAGCTTCGCAACGCCCTCGGGCCGGGCCGCCGGCATCGTGCGGAGCAGCCCTATCCCGCCGCTGAGCATCAGCCCCGCCGCGGCCACGCCGGTGAGCAGCGAGATGTGGGCGTTGTGCTCCTCGACCGGCAGCGGCGCCCGCAGCACCAGCCGCCAGCCGTCGCCATCCCGCTCGACCTCCTGCTCGGGCAGCGGCAGGTTGACCGCGCCCCGGTCGGCCGCCCGCGCCGCCAGCAGCCTTCCCAGCTCCGGCAGCAGGGCGATCGGCTCCGGCGCCGTACCCGCGTCGACCTGGCCCTGCACGCTCTCGTAGTCCAGCTTGGCCCGGCTGCGCACCAGCGCCCGCTCCACCGCGACCCCGGTCGTCCCGCCGTCCGCGTCGAGGTCGATCGTCCACACCACCGCGGCGCGGTCACCGTCCGGCAGCAGGCTGGCCGCCCCCTCGCCGAGCACCTCCGGGTGCAGCGGGATCCGCCCGTCCGGCAAGTAGATCGTCTGCCCGCGCGCCCAGGTCTCGGCCTCGAGCGCCCCGCCCGGCCGCACGTACGACGCCACGTCCGCGATCGCATAGCGCACCCGATAGCCGCCCTCGCGCCGGCTCAGATGCATCGCCTGGTCGAGATCGCGCGAGGTGGCCGGATCGATCGTCACGAACGGCACGTCCGTCCGATCGACCCCCGGCCGCGGCGGCGCCGCCGCAGCCGCCCGCGCTTCACCAAGCGCCGCCTCGGGAAACTCCCCTGGCAGCCGCAACTCCCGCCGCAGCACCGAGAAGTCGATCTGCGGCGCCCAAACCCTCTTGATCGGCACGGCTCATTCCTACCAGCAACACAGAAGCCGGTGGCCACCTGAGGTGACCACCGGCTTCGGATGAGCCCTATCGCGCGCGCTTGGCCGCGACCTTCCTCGCCGTTCCGGCACGCCCGGCGCCCGCGCCGGGAGCGTTCCCCGCCGCAGCCTTCCGAGCCGCCGCGGCCGTAGCCGCCTTGGCCACCTTGGCCGCGTTGGTGGCGGACGTCTTGGCCGTCGGGCTCGCCTTGCCCACGTTGGTCGCCTTGGCCACGTTCGTGGTCTTGGCGGCCCGCCCCCGAGCCGTCCCGGCCACGTTGGTGGCCGACCGCTTGGCCGCCTTGACCGGCGCCGCCCGGTTGGCCGCCTTGGCCGCCATCGACCCGGCCACACTCCCCCGAGCCGCCGCCTTGGTAGCAGTCGCCCGGCCCGCGGTCGCCTTGGTCGCGGTCGCCTTGGTCGCAGTCGCCTTGGTCGCAGTCGCCTTGGTCGCAGTCGCCTTGGTCGCGGTCGCCTTGGCGCCGGTCATCCTGCTCGCGGTGGCCTTACCGGCCGTAGCCCGCCCGCCGGTGACCTTCGCCGCGGCCTTCTTCGCCGTGCCGGCCGCCTTGGCCGCCGTCTTCTTCGCCGTGCCGACCGCCTTGGCGGCCGTCTTCTTCGCCATCGTCGCCTTGGCGGCCGCGCTCCTGGCCGCCGTCTTCGCCGGCGCCGCCGCCGTCCGAGCCCCCGCGACCTTGGCGGCGGTCCGAGCCATGCCCTTGCCCGTAGCCGACCGCGCCGCCTGCTTGTTGGCCATCGCCGTATCCGACTTCCCGGCCGCGGCCCGCGCCGCACTCCGGTTGGCCGCCGCCGTCTTGGCCGCCGCCGCCTTCGTAGCCGCCAACTTGGTAGCCGCCGTCTTCGCCGGCGCCCTCTTGGTGGCCGTCGTCTTGGTGGCCGTCGTCTTGGTAGCCATCGTCTTCGTGGCCGCCGACTTCGCGGGCGCCCTCTTGGTGGCCGTCGTCTTGGTAGCCGTCATCTTCGTGGCCGCCTTCTTCGTGGGCGTTGATGCCTTCGCTGCCGATCGCGCCATCGCCGCCGTCGTGGCAGCTGCCGTGCTCGCCTTGGCTGCCCGCGTGGCAGCTGTGGTCTTGGCTGCTGTCGCCTTGGTGGCGGTCTTCTTGGCAGTCATAGCCTTCGCCGCGGTTGCCTTCCTCGTGGCCGGTGCCTTCTTGGCCGCCGTCTTGTTGGCCGGCGCGGTCGTGGTTGCCGCCTTCGCCGATCGGGCGGTGCTCTTCGCCGCCGCGGCCGTCCGGGCCACCGCGGCCTTCGTCGCTGTCGTCGCCTTGGCCGCCGCCTTCTTAGCGGTGGTCGCCCGGGCGCCGGTCGTCTTCGCGGCGCCCGCTGCCCTGGCCGCCGCGGCCCTGGCCCGCGTGGCAACCTTGGCCGCTGCCTTGGTGGCCGCCGCGGAGGCGCGCTTCATCTCGGGGTCCGGCGTGATCGTCGGCATGCCGGTGAGCGAGCCGAGCACGGCCGGCATGTCGCCGCGGCTGCGTCGCCCCATGGCGCCGCCCGCCGGACGGACACCCGACTCGGTCGGCTCCTGGAGATCCGGCGCCGGCGTCAACGGCATCGACTCGTCCATGTCCGCCGCGGGGGTGGGCTCCGGCGGAATGGTCGCCGACATCATCCCGGGCATCGGGCTGAGCGCCGCCGCCGTCCGCCGCGGCGTCACCGGGCGCCGGTTGCTGCCGGCCATCCCGCCGCGCGCCGCCGCCTTGACGGCCTTCGTCGTAGCCGCCTTGCCGGAACCCGCACGCCCCGCCGCAACGCCCCGCGCAGCAGCGCCCCGGCCGGCAGCGGTGGCCGCCGGCTTCGACGTGCCCGGCTTACCGGGGGCAGGCTTGGCCGGCTTGATCGGCCGGACAGGCTTCGGCGCCGGCTTGGCCACGGCCTTCCGCGCGATGGTCTTCTGCCCGGCCGCGGTCCGCTGCCCGGCGACCGCCTTCTGCCCCGCCGCGGTCCGCTGCCCGGCGGCCGTCGCCTTCCCGGCGGCTGTCGCCTTCCCGGCGGCCGCCTTGCCGACGGCCTTCTTCGCCGCGGTCGCCTTTACCGACGGCTTGGCCGCGGGCGACTTGGCCACCGACGACTTGGCCGCGGGCGACTTGGCCGCGGAGATCTTGGCCGCCGCCTTCTTCGCCGCGGTCGGCTTGGTGGGCGCTGTCTTCACCGCGGGCTTCCGGGCCACAGTCTTGGAAGCCGTCTTGTTGGGCGAGCTCGGCTTCGGCACCGCGGGCCGCGTGGTGGTCGTCGTGCGAGCGGAAGCCGTCCCGGCCTTGCGCCCGGCCGACTTCGACGCGGCCGGCTTCGGGGCGGCTTGCCTGGGGACGGTGGCCTTTCTCGTGGCGGCCTTCCCGGCGCCTGCGGATGCTCTGGTCGGAGCCTTTTTGGCAGCGGCCATCAGGGTGTTCCTCCTTGCGAATGACTGCGGGCTCGTCTCCGCCTGGAGACTGCGAATTCCGGCTTGGACACAGGGGGTCGCGCGCCGGTGCTAGCTGACCTCCCCGGTCCAGCGGGCATCCTCGGCGTCCCACTCCGCATTGCGCTTCTCGACTGTTTCGAGTGCCCGCGTCGCTTCGTCGGCCGTGGCGTAGGGACCGAGCCGGTACTGGGCGGGACACAGGTCGTCGCCGGTCTCGACACGGCTGTCACGAAGGCACCAGAAGTAGCCGCCTCCGCCGGGCCCACTGTCGTTCATGCAATCACTCTGCACCTCAAACCGACCATCCGCCACCGATTCGGGCAAAAAGTCCCAATTTTCCACAGTGGAGGCGAAGTGATCTCAACAAAAACCGCCCCGTCCGTGATCGGCCGGGGCGGTTCGCAACTACCCAAAGAACTTAGAGCTCGGCCGCCACCAGCTCCGCCACCTGGACGGCGTTCAGCGCGGCACCCTTGCGCAGATTGTCGTTCGAGACGAAGAGCGCGAGACCGTTCTCCACCGTCTCGTCGGCGCGGATCCGACCGACGAAGGACGGGTCGCGGCCGGCCGCCTCGAGCGGGGTCGGCACGTCGGAGAGCTCGACGCCGGGGGCGGCCGCGAGCAGCTCGCGGGCGCGGGCCGGCGAGATGCCGCGGGCGAAGCGGGCGTTGAGCTGCAGCGAGTGGCCGGTGAAGACCGGGACGCGGACGCAGGTGCCGGAGACCAGCAGCGACGGGATGCCGAGGATCTTGCGGCTCTCGTTGCGCAGCTTCTGCTCCTCGTCGGTCTCGTCGCGACCGTCGTCGACGATCGAGCCGGCCAGCGGCAGCACGTTGAAGGCGATGTTCTTGGCGAACGAGCGCGGCGCCGGGAACTCCACGGCGGACCCGTCGTGGGTGAGCTCGGTGGCCCGGTCGACCACTTTTTTCACCTGCTCGTCGAGCTCGCTCACGCCGGCCAGGCCGGCGCCGGAGACGGCCTGGTACGTGGTGGCGACCAGCGCGACCAGCCCGGCCTCGTCGTGCAGCGGGCGCAGAACTGGCATCGCGGCCATGGTCGTGCAGTTCGGGTTGGCGATGATGCCCTTCGGCCGGTTGCGGGCGGCCGCCGGGTTGACCTCGCTGACGACCAGCGGGACGTCGGGGTCCATCCGCCAGGCCGACGAGTTGTCGATGACCACCGCTCCGGCGGCGGCGACCCGGGGCGCCAGCTCCTTGGAGCTGCCCTTGCCCGCCGAGAACAGCGCGATGTCGAGCCCGCCGAAGTCCGCCGTCGCGGCGTCCTCCACGGTGACCTCGCCGTCCCTCCACGGGAGCGTCCGGCCGGCGCTGCGCGCGGAGGCGAACAACCGAAGCTGGTCAACGGGAAACTCGCGCTCGGCCAGGATGCGCCGCATGACGCCGCCCACCTGTCCCGTCGCGCCCACAATGCCGATCCTCATGCCGACAAAAGTACGGCCTGACGTGCCCGGGAAGAAATCACTTAACTCACCGCGTACCAAATAATGGGATTTTGTTCTCAGATAGAGGGACGCCGGGGCTAGCTTCGAAGGCATGGCGACCTACACGCACGGACATCACGAGTCGGTCTTGCGCTCGCATCGCTGGCGCACCGCAGAGAATTCGGCGGCATACCTGTTGCCCCGGCTGACTTCCGGAGTTTCGGTCCTCGACGTCGGCTGCGGCCCCGGCACCATCACGGCCGACCTGGCGACGCTCGTCACACCGGCCCGCGTGACGGCGCTGGAGGTCACCGAGGAGGCGCTCGACCTGGCCCGCGCCGAGATCGCCCGGCGCGGCCTGGCCAACGTCGACTTCCGGGTCGGCGATGTGCACGCGCTCGACTTTCCCGACGACACGTTCGATGTCGTGCACGCCCACCAGGTGCTGCAGCATGTGACCGACCCGGTGGCCGCGCTGCGCGAGATGCGCCGGGTCACCAAGCCGGGCGGCGTGGTGGCGGTGCGCGACAGCGACTACGCGGCGTTCACCTGGTTCCCGGCGTTCCCCGAGCTGACCGAGTGGCTCGAGCTGTACGAGCGGATCGCCCGCGGCAACGGCGGCGAGCCGGACGCCGGCCGCCGGCTGTTCGCGTGGGGTCGCGAGGCCGGCTTCACCGAGCTCATCGCGAGCTCCAGCACGTGGTGCTTCGCGACGCCGGAGGACCGGGCCTGGTGGGGCGGCATGTGGGCGGATCGGGTGCTGAAGTCGGAATTCGCGGCCACGGCGGTGCGCACCGGCGTCGCCACCCAGGAGGATCTCCAGCGCATCTCGGACGGGTGGCGCGCCTGGGCGGCGCACCCCGACGGCTGGCTGTCGCTACTGCACGGAGAACTGCTGGCCACCGCCTGAGCCCTGGACCGAGTTCGGCTTGAATCCCCAGTGCCAGCTCTCGCGGGAGGCGGTGTTGAAGTATCCGTACTTCGCGCCGTTCTCCCGCACCCAGGCCAGGGCCTTCGCGTTGAGGTCGAGGTCGGCGGCCATGCCCCAGCCGTGCTCGCTGGTGCCGGGCTTGGCCGCCAGCCCACCCTGGGAGTAGAGCCCCTTGCGCCGGGCGAGGTCGACCTGCTCGGTGTACGGCCGGTAGGAGTCGGTGATCCCGATGTGCACGCCGTCCTTCTCGGCGTCCGACATCATCCGGGTCAGCGCTTCGGCGGCCGGTCCCCAGAGCTTGTGCCGGGTGGTGCCGACCTGCTCGAGCGCGCTCGCCGGGATCTTCCCGTTGCCGTACGCCTCGAGGTCGGTCGGGATCCCCTTGCCGTTCAGCGAGTAGGTGCGCCCGGAGGTGGACGTCTGCGAGACGGCGTCCGACAGGTAGCTGGCGAAGTCGTCCCCGGCCGCGCCGGTGGACGACGTCGTGCTCGACTGCGTGGTGCGGCCGGCCTGCTGCGTCTGCAGCGCGATGATCCGGCTCTGGATGTCGGCGATCCGGTTGTTCAGTCCCTCGATTCCCACACAGTTCCGTTCGGCGTGGGGCTCGAAATCTGAGCGTCAGCCCGCGATCGGCAGCGTCAGTGTGTGCCGGGTCTCCGACGCCTTGGCCTGCAGATACCGGACGTTGGCCGCGGTCGCGTACACCCTGGTGGGAAGCACTCGCCGAACGTCGACGCCGCACGACCGCATTTGGTCCGATTTATCGGGATTATTCGTTAAGAGGTCGGCGGTGGTGACACCCAGATCCGCGAGCATCTGCGCGGCGGCCGTGTAGTCCCGCTCGTCATCCGCGTGCCCGAGCGCCCGATTCGCGGCGTACGTGTCCAGCCCTTGATCTTGAAGCGCATAGGCGTCGAGCTTGGCGTAGAGGCCGATCCCCCGCCCTTCCTGCCGCAGATACAGCAGGTAACCACCGGCGTCGTTGATCCGCTCGACGGCTTCGCGCAGCTGAGGCCCGCAGTCGCACCGCTCGGAGCCGAAGACGTCCCCGGTCAGGCATTCCGAATGCGGCCGCACCAGCGGAACCCGCCCGGGTTTGCCGAGCCGCAGTGCCAGGTGCTCCTTGCCGTCGGCGAGCCCGGTGAAGGTGAACACCTGGGCCGTGGTGGCGTAGCCGTCGGGAAAGCGCAGCGGGACGGTGACGGAAGTGCGAACTGGCATGCCGCAATGAATCGGACGGCCGCACCGGAGGATGAGGGTTAGATCGAGACCGGCTCGCGCCGCTCGGCGCCCTCGAGCCGCTCCACCAGCTCCAGCTCGACCTCGGATGTCGTGTTCTTGCCGTGCGGGAGCATGTTGGTGATCAGCACGACCAGCGCGCCGATCCCGGCGTAGAGGCCGAGCACGATCAGGTGCTCGTGGATCGGGGCGGCCGGGAAGTACAGGTCGTCGCGGACCGCCTGCACCCCGGCGCCGGTCGGCAGGTTCTCGCCGAGGTGGCGGCCGAACGCCGGCAGGAACTCGGGCAGGATGCTGGCGCCCGAGATCACCGTGCCGAGCGTGAAGTACATGGCGCCGATCAGCGCGCCGGCCGGGCCGAACAGCGCCACCGCGCCGGCCGTGGACGCCGTGATCGCGAGCGAGATCAGCGAGAAGATGCCGAGCATCTCGCCCCGGTCCGCGGTCTCGCCGACCCCGAACCAGGTCATCGACCAGAGAATCACGGCGGCGGAGCCCACGGCGTACACGATCAGGATCGACACGTGCGCGATGCCGCGCCGCCAAGAGCGCCGGGCACGTGGGATGAGCCGGCCGAGGCCCATCGAGGCGATCGTGCCGCCGAGCGCGAGCGCCTGGGTGAGGAAGCCGAGCGAGACCCCGTTGACGTCGTCGCTGGGCAGCGGCACCACGTCGGTGACGGTCGGCGGCGTGTTGAGGTCCTGCGCGTCGCTCACGCTCATCGTGTCGCCCTTGCCGGCGAGCGCGCTCAGGGTCTCGGCGGTCTGCTGCTGCACGACGGTGGTGTAGGTGCTGCGCAGCAGCGAGGCAGCCGCGACCCCGGCGGCGCTCGCGACGTACAGGTGCGGCTTGCTGTCGGTGATGTCGACGCCGCCGTACACGTCGCGGCGCTTGATCGCGGTGATCAGGTCGTCCGAGGTGGCGTAGTCGGTGACCCGGAAGTACTCGTTCTGCGAGAGCAGGCTGATCACGGCTTCCCGCTTGGCCGCCGGGGAGACCAGGCCGACCGGCAGGTGGTGCGGCTGCGCCTTGTGGCCCATCGCGAGGTAGTAGGCGGTCAGGCCGAGCTGCACGAGCACGCCGATCACGCAGACCGCCAGCGCGAATCGCCGGAAGCGCATGAGGGAATCGACCTGCTGCTCCTCCTGAGAGATCACACTGAGAGCATTACGGACGAACCCGCATCATGCGGCCGTTTCGCCGATCAGGGCGAGAAGGGCTCGCCCTGGAGGCACCCGGCCGCCGCCGTCTCTGCACCGGCCTGCTCCCCGCGGCCGCGGGGGCCATCGCCTTGCTCAACCGGCCACGGTGATTCTCCGCACGCGGCTGATCGGTTCCGGAATACCGATCGGCCGCGCCCGGGTTGGAATTCTCGCCGAAAAATGGCACGCCTGGCCGGAAAGCGCATCGCTGATCCGGAAGACGCGGGCCATCCCCCAAGACCCCATTCACCTTTCCGAGTGATGTCGCATCAAGCGCCACCAATGCCCGAAAGTCCCCGTTCACGATCGCGTGACTCACGTGACCAGGTCTTATGTGGATCTCCGTCCTCCTGTGACGTGTCCTGCGTTGACGTGCAACTTGCACGACTCATAGTGTCGAGGGCGTGACGGCGGGTGGTATCCGGGGTAACCGGCCCGTGCCCGGCGGCACGCGACAAGCACGGTTCACAAGCGGCCTAGGAGCATTCGATGACTGTCACGATCGGCATCAACGGATTGGGCCGGATCGGCCGCAGTATCACGAGGATTGTGGCGGCGGCGGGTGATTCCGGAATTTCCATTGCGGCCGTGAACGACCTTGCGTCGACCGAGAAAATGGCCTATGGGCTGCGCCGGGACAGCATTCGCGGCGCATTTCCCGGCACCGTCACGACCCGCGCCGAACACCTCGTCGTCAATGACCACGCCATTCGCGTCTTCCATCACCCGCGTCCCGAGCGCATCCCCTGGGCCGACGCCGGCGTCGACGTCGTCATCGAGGCCACCGGCCGGTTCCGGGCCGGCACCAGCGCCCGCCGGCACATCACCCACGGCGGCGCCCGCAAGGTCGTGATCAGCGCCTCGGCCGACGACCCCGACGCGTTCCTGGTCTACGGCGCCAACCACCACACCTACGACCCGGCCGTGCACGACGTGGTCTCCCCCGGCTCGTGCGGGGTCAACGCGCTCACCGTGATGGCGAAGGTCCTGCTCGACCGGTTCGGCCTGCGCTCGGTGAACACGTCGGTGGTACTGGCCATTCAGGGCTGGCAGAAGGCCCAGGACTCGGTGGTGGGCACCTCCCGCGAGGACCCGCGCCTCGGCCGGGCCGGCAGCGAGAGCATCATCCCGCACAACTACGTGGTCGGTGACCTGGTGCGGGTGGCGCTCCCCGAGATCGGCGAGATGCGCTACAGCTACTACTGCGTGCCCACGCCGATCGGGTCGCTGGCCGAGCTCTCCGGGATGATGGCCGGGCCGGTGAGCGTCGAGGACGTCAACCGGGCGATGGCCGAGGCCGCGGCCGGGCCGTTGCGCGGGATCCTCGCGTACGATCCGGACCCCACCGTGTCGATCGACGTGAAGAACAACCCGGCGTCGTGCCTCTTCGACCCCTCCGGCACGCAGACGACGGCGGACGGCGGGGTGAAGGTGCGGGGCTGGTTCGACAACGAGTGGGGCTTCTCCAACCGCCTGCTCGACGTCGCCCGCCTCGTGGGTGAATCGTCGCCCGTCGCCTCGCGGCGGGTGAGCTGGAGCATCGCCTAAAATTCCCTTGATGATTGACACCGGGGACGTACGGGCGGCGGCAAGGCGGATCGGCGATCGGGTGCGGCGCACTCCCGTGCTGCAGGCCGGGCCCACACTGTGGTTCAAGCTGGAGCACACGCAGCACGCGGGCAGCTTCAAGACCCGCGGCATGTTCAACCAGATCGTCGCGGCCGCCACCCGGGGAGTGCTTCCGTCGGCCGGCATCATCGCCGCCTCCGGGGGAAACGCCGGCCTGGCGGCCGCCTACGCCGCGCGCGAGCTGGGCGTTCCCGCCGAGGTGTACGTGCCGTCCACCGCCCCCACGGTCAAGGTCGACAAACTCCGCAAGCTGGGCGCGTCGGTCGTGCAGACCGGCAACGAGTACGCGGAGGCGTACGCGGCCGCCGTCGAGTGGGCCCAGGCGTCCGGCGCGTATTTCTGCCACGCCTACGACGACGAGGACATGGTCGCCGGCAACGGGACGCTCGGCCTGGAGCTTCTCGACCAGCTGCCTTCGGGGTTCGACACCGTGCTGGTCGCGGTCGGCGGCGGCGGGTTGATCGCCGGGATGATCGCCGCCCTCCACGGTCAGGCCTCGGTGATCTCGGTGGAGCCGGCAACGTCGGCGGCCCTGCACGCGGCGCTTTCCGGCGACGGCCCGGTCGACGTGCCCGTCTCCGGGGTGGCGGCCGACTCCCTGGGCGCGCGCAGGGCCGGGGACATCGCATACTCGCTGGCCCGCGACGCCGGGATCGCATCGCTGCTGGTCGACGACAAGGCGATCGTCGACGCCCGCCGCCGCCTGTGGGACGACTACCGCCAGGTGGTCGAGCACGGGACCGCGGCGGCGTATGCCGCCCTCACTTCCGGCACCTACCTGCCGGCGCCAGGCGAGCGGGTGGTGGTGCTGCTCTGCGGGGCCAACACGGATCCCTCGGACCTCACTCTCACTTGATTGCCCGATACAGCAAGATCAACCCGATCACCGTGCCGAACGTGACGATCAGGTAGCGCAGGACCCGTGCCGGCAGGCGGCGGGCCAGCTTCGCCCCCGCGTACCCGCCCACGACCGTCGCCGGCGCGAGCACCAGCACCGCGCCCCAGTGCACGTCCGCGAAGATCGCGAAGACCGCCACGGTGACCAGCCCCACGGCCGCCGACAGCACGTTCTTGAGCGCGTTGATCCGCTTGAGCGGCTCGTCGAGGATCAGCGCCAACGCCGCCACGTACATGACGCCGAGCGCCGCCCCGAAGTACCCGCCGTAGACCGCCCCCACGAAGACGACCACCTGCAGCGTGACCGCCGCCCGCCGGGCCGACATGTGCCGTGGATGCCCCACCAGCCCGCGCAGGCGCTCCTGGAAGGCGAGGGTTGCCGCCGCCCCCAGCACCAGGAACGGCACCACGACCTCGAAGACCCGCCCCGGCGTGAGCAGCAGCAGCGCACACCCCGCCGCCGACCCCACCACGCTGGTCGGGATGATCACCCGTACCCGCCGCCCCTGCCCCTCCAGGTCGGCCTTGCTTCCCACGACGCTCGACACGTACCCCGGGAAGACGGACACCGAGTTCGTCACGTTCGCGTCGACCGACGGCAGCCCCGTTGCGATCAAGCTCGGGAAGGTGATCAGAGACCCGCCCCCGGCGATCGCGTTCACCGTCCCCGCCGCCACACCGGCGACGAGCAGCAGAAGTATGTGCGAGAGATCCATGGTGGGAGTGAATCTACGGCCTCGAAGGCGCACCCGTAGAATTCCCGCTGACGGACGAGTCGGCCGGGCGGTCGCGTCGGCACCCCTCCCAAGGGGGTGTCACCGAGGAACGTCCGGACTCCGAAGAGCAGGGTGGTTGTTAACGGCAACCCGGGGCGACCCGCGGGACAGTGCCACAGAAAACAAACCGCCGCCCCCGCGAGGGGTCGGTAAGGGTGAAACGGTGAGGTAAGAGCTCACCAGCACCCCGGGTGACCGGGGTGGCTAGGTAAACCCCACCCGGAGCAAGGCCAAGCAAGGCTCGGGTTCGCAAGAGCCCGGGCCGGCGCAGGCGTTCGAGGGCTGCTCGCCCGAGCCTGCGGGTAGGCCGCAAGAGCCTGCCGGCAACGGCAGGCCGAGATGGATGACCGCCCCCGGCAGTTGCCGGGAACAGAATCCGGCGTACAGGCCGACTCGTCCGTCACCGTCAGCGATCAGCTGGTTCGAAGCCCGTAAGCCGCAGCCCCGATGAGCTCGAGCAACCAGCACCGGACCCCGTGGCCGGTCTCCCGGACGAACTCGCTCATCAACTCATCGACATTCACGCCGGCCACCGCCCGCAGCTGCGCGAAACCCTCCTCGCCGCCTGCCGATCACGCCGACGCATCAGCCGCAACGCCCGCTCGAACTCCGCACCCACCACCGCAAGCCAACGACCGGTCCGGGGCGGTGCGCTCAACCGCCGCTCGCGGCTTCGCCGTCGGCGCGGACGGTCCAATGTGTGACGAGATCTCCGCCGGTGGCTCGGTTGGTGCGGAGGTGGTCGAGCCAGGACGCGCCCAGCTGGGTCAGCTCGACGAGGTTGCCGTCCGGGTCGTGGACCGCCGTGATTCGGGATGAAGTGCCGAACTCGACCGGCGGGTAGCAGAGCTCGACGCCGCGCTCGGCCAGCCATACGACGAACCCGTCGAGGTCGAAGACCATGAAGGCGAGCTTGACCGCGCCGGCCTCGGTCGGCTCGCCGGGATAGTCGGCGGCGGGATGGATCGCGAAGTGCACGTCACCCAGCTCGCAGGCCCAGTGCGGCTCCGAGTCGCCGTGGTCTTCCTCGTGCAGCGGCAGGCCGAGGACGTCACGGTAGAAGGCGACCAGGCGGGCCGGGTCGCGGGACACGAGGATGATGCCGGAGAGGAATCGCAGGTCTTCGGGGCGCATCTCATGACTCCAGGCGATAGAGCGTCAGCGCCGCGAGCGACGGCGCGTCCACGATCTGGCCGGTCCGGATCATCTCGGCGATCTCGGCGTCGGTGAACGCTCGGTGGATCATGTCCTGTTCGGTCGGCTCCCGGTCGGGCTCGCCCTCGTCGAGGCCGGTCGCCAGGAAGACGTCGAAACCCTGGGTGGAGTACCCGTACGCCTCGAAGAGGTGCCCGAGGTGCTTCATCGACCGAGCGCGGAGGCCGGTCTCCTCGGCCAGTTCCTGCCGGGCCAGCGCTGTCTGATCCCCGGAAGCGGCCCGGCCCCAGCCGCCCTGCGGGAACTCCCACGCCCGCCGACCGATCGGATAGCGGTACTGCTCGACCAGCCAGAAGCCGTCCCGCCAGCGGGGCAGCACCAGCGCGAAGTCCGGCTTCTCCACCACGCCGTAGATGCCGGGGCTGCCGTCGGGGCGGCGGATCTCGTCCTCCCGGACCAGCATCCACGGATTGCGGTAGACGACCCGGCTGCTCACACGCTCCATGGGGACCATCCTCGCCGCGTACGGGAAATACGGGAAACGCGGAAAGTCGGCCCGACTGACCGTTGATTCGGCGCTTGTGGACGTTTAGCTTCCTCGATTAGGAAACTTTCTTCAACGTTTACGCCCCTGGAGGGCTCATGCGCGGTCTGACCCGCCGTCTCGTCGCCGTGGCCGCTGTGGCCGCGTCGGTCGTGGCGGCTTCGCCTGTCGCGGCACAGGCGCATGGCAGGAGCAAGTCCTACGTCAAGGTCGGCTACTTCACGCAGTGGGGTATCTACGGCCGCGACTTCCAGCTCAGCAAGGTGCAGAACTCGGGTGCGGCGGCTCGGCTGACGCACATCAACTACGCGTTCGGGCCGGTCACGGCGGATGGCGTGTGCGCATCGGCCGACCCCTGGGCGGACTGGCAGACCCCGTTCTCGGCGGAGCTCAGCGTCGACGGGGTGGCCGACGTCGCGGGGCAGCCGATCTCGGGCAACCTCAACCAGCTGGCGGAGCTCAAGGCCAAGAACCCCCGGCTCCGGGTGCTGATCTCGCTCGGCGGCTGGACCGGCTCGGCCTTCTTCTCGGACGCCGCCCTGACCGACGCGTCGCGCAAGAAGCTCGTCAGCTCCTGCGTGGACCTTTGGATCAAGGGCAATCTGCCGGGCCTTTCCGCCGGGGTCGCGGCCGGCATCTTCGACGGGATCGACCTCGACTGGGAGTGGCCGGGCTCGGAGGGGAACGCCGGCAACGTCATCCGCCCCGAGGACAAGCACAACTTCACCCTGCTGACCGCGGAGTTCCGGGCTCAGCTCGACAAGCTCGGCAAGTCGACCCGTAAGCACTACGACCTGACGGCGTTCCTGCCGGCGGCGCCCGCGAAGATCACGGCCGGGTTCGAGGGCAAGATCTTCAAGTACCTCGACTTCGGAACCGTGCAGGGGTACGACTACCACGGGTCCTGGGAGCTGCGGTCGAACCAGCAGTCCTCGATCTACGTGCCGAAGGGCGCGCCCGACAACCCGGACTTCTCCGCCGACGGCGCGATCAACGCGTGGGTCCAGGCGGGAGCGCCGAAGCAGCAGCTCGTCCTCGGCCTGCCCTACTACAGCCAGGGCTGGACCGGGATCACGTCCGGCGGCAACGGACGGTTCGCGACCGCGACCGGCGCGGCCCCGGGGGTCTTCGCCAACGGGACAGAAGACTACAAGACCGTCAAGAACCTGCCGGGCTTCAAGGTCTACCGCGACTGGCGGGCCGGCAACTCCTGGCTCTTCGACGGCACCACGTTCTGGACGTACGACGACCCGGCGCAAATCCTGCAGAAGACGCTCTACATCCGGGCCAAGGGCCTGGGCGGGGCGATGATGTGGTCGCTCGACGGTGACGACGCCAACGCGTCGCTGACGAAGGCCGTCAATCTCGGGCTGATCTCGTAAGGATGTTTTACGCGGGCGTGGCGGTGCCGTTGAGCGCACCGCCTCGCCCGTTCGGCGCACAGTGATCGACTCGCTTCGTCCTGCATCGTTAGCGTTTTCGTGGGCCCACATCCCCGGCCCACCAGAATGCTAGGAGGTGCGGCTGATGGCCGAGCCTGAATCTCCCGAAACACCGCCGGCGGAAACCCCCGCGGAAACCCCGGTGGCGAGCAAGACCGATCGAAGCCCGTGGAACTGGCTTCTGCTTATCCCCATCGTGGTGCCGCTGCTGACGTTCCTGTACAACCACGACGAGCCGCGGATCGGCGGATTCCCCGCCTTCTACTGGATCCAGTTCCTGTTCATCCTGCTCGGCGTGGCGACCACCAGCCTTGTCTACCGAATGACGAGGCGGTGACCCGATGAGCGACCACATCACCGAAATCATCATCTTCAGCGCGCTGTTCCTGCTGGTCAGCGGCATGGGATTCGTGGCAGCGCGGTGGCGGGCGCCGAAGGACATGGCGCACCTCGACGAATGGGGCCTGGGCGGCCGCAGCTTCGGCGGCTGGATCACCTGGTTCCTGGTCGGCGGCGACCTGTACACCGCGTACACCTTCGTCGCCGTGCCGGCACTGATGTTCGGGGCCGGCGCCGCCGGATTCTTCGCGGTTCCGTACACCGTGATCATCTACCCGATGTTCTTCCTGATCCTGATCAGGCTCTGGTCGGTGTCGCATCGGCACGGATTCGTCACGCCCGCCGATTTCATCCGCACCCGTTTCGACTCGCCCACGCTGGCGCTGCTCGTCGCGATCACCGGCATTGTCGCCACGATGCCGTACATCGCGCTGCAATTGGTGGGCATCGAAGCCGTCCTCAAAACGATGGGCGTCACCGGCGACAGCCTGCTGGCCCGGCACGCACCGATCATCATCGCGTTCGCGATCCTGGCGGCGTACACCTATCAGTCCGGCCTGCGGGCGCCCGCGCTGATCGCCTTCGTCAAGGACACGTTGATCTACATCGTGATCATCGTGGCGGTCCTTTACCTGCCGTACAAGCTGGGCGGCTGGGGCGACATCTTCGATGCCGCCGACAAGAAATTCCAGGCGAGCCCCAATCCGGGCGACGGCATCCTGCTCAATGCCAACAACCAGATTCAGTACGTGACACTGGCGCTCGGCTCCGCGCTGGCGCTGTTCCTGTACCCGCACAGCATCACCGGCGTCCTGGCCAGCAGGAATCGCAATGTCATCAAGCGGAACATGTCGGCGCTCCCGGCGTACAGCTTCCTGCTCGGCCTGATCGCGCTGCTCGGCTTCATGGCCATCTCGGCCGGCGTGAAACCGCTGCCCGGAGCCAAGGAGGGCACGGTCGACAGCAACACCGTCGTGCCGCTGCTGTTCGACCAGAAATTCCCGTCCTGGTTCGCCGGCATCGCATTCGCCGCGATCGGCATCGGCGCGCTCGTTCCCGCCGCCATCATGTCGATCGCCGCGGCCAACCTTTTCACCCGCAACATCTACAAGGAATATCTGAAGCGCGACGCGACCCACGCCCAGGAGGCGCAGGTCTCGAAGATCGCCTCGCTGGTCGTGAAGATCGGCGCGGTCGCCTTCATCGTCTTCCTCGACCCACAGTTCTCCATCGACCTGCAACTGATCGGTGGCGTCATCATCCTGCAGACCGCTCCGGCGGTGGCGCTCGGCCTCTACACCCGCTGGCTGCACCGCGGCGCGCTGATCGCGGGCTGGGTGGCCGGCATGGGTCTGGCGCTGTGGATGCTCTGGCAGATCCCGAACGCCGCCACCAAGCGGGCCCACTTCGGTGGTTCCGCTTTCCCGCTCGAGAAGTTCTGGTTCTTCGACTCCCCGAAGACGATTTACGTCGGCTTCGTGGCGGTCGCGGTCAACCTGCTGGTGGCGGTTCTGGTGACGTTCCTGCTGCGGGCCATGAAGACCCCCGAAGGCGCGGACGGCACGACGCCGGACGACTACTTCGCCGACGAGGGCGACCCGCGCGTCGACAAGAGCGCGACCACTGTGGAAGCCGTTTCGTCCACGTAAGGCCTGGCCCGCTCCCGGGTCGGAGAACGCCGCTACCCCGCCGTGGGTGGCGGCGTTCTCGCATGACACGGAAAAGTCGGCGGCGGCACGCCGCCCAGGTCTGGCATCATTTTGTCCATGGCTCAGCACGCCGGTCGCATGATGCGCCCCGCCACGGGGCCCGTCGGCGTGCGCTAATTCGCCACTACCAGCCCCCCGCGTCCCCGGGGCCGGCTGGAGTCGATCTGCCCCAGGTGACCGGGGAGCGGATCGGAGACCATCATGAGTTTCTACGTCACCACGGCCATCCCGTACGTCAACGCCGCACCCCACTTAGGACACGCGCTCGAGCTGGTGCAGGCCGACGTCCTCGCCCGTCATCGACGCCTGCGCGGCCAACCGGTGCGCTTCTTGACCGGCACCGACGAGAACGCGCTGAAGAACGTCGCCGCCGCCAACGCCGCGGGCGCACCGGTCGCCACCTTCGTGGCGGAGAACGCGGACCGGTTCGCCGGCCTGGCCGGGGCGCTGGAACTGTCGTACGACGACTTCATCCGCACCAGCAGCGACGCGCGGCACGCACCCGGAGTTGAGCGGCTGTGGCGGCAGACCGCCGCCCGGGGCGACTTCTATCGACGCGGCTACGACGGCTTCTACTGCCAGGGCTGCGAGCAGTTCTCCGAAACCGCCGCCCCGTGCCCGGAGCACGGCGTCGCCCCGGAGAAGGTGACCGAGTCCAACTGGTTCTTCCGGCTCTCGCGTTACGCCGCGGACGTGCTGAGCGTGCTGGAGTCGGGACGAGTGCGCATCGAGCCGGCGGCCAAACGCAACGAGGTGCTGTCCTTCGTACGGGCCGGGCTGACGGACATCAGCGTCTCGCGGCCGGCATCGCGCGCCGCCGGGTGGGGCATCCCGGTCCCGGACGACCCGGACCAGGTCGTCTACGTCTGGTGGGACGCCCTCGCCAACTACGTCACCGCGCTGGGCTACGGCACCGATGACAGCGCCTATCAGACGTGGTGGCGCGAAGCGGCGGAGCGGGTGCACGTCATCGGCAAGGGCATCGTGCGCTTCCACGCCGTCTACTGGCTGGCTTTGCTGCTGTCCACCGGTCAGCCGTTGCCCACGGCCATCTTCGTGCATGAGTACCTCACCGTGGACGGCGCCAAGATCTCCAAGAGCGCCGGCAACGCGGTCAACCCGTACGACCTCGTCGAGCGCTACGGCGCCGACGCGCTGCGGTGGTGGTTGCTCCGCGACGTCGCCGGCCTGGGCGACACCGACTTCACCGAGCAGCGGCTGCTGGCCCGCTATCACCAGGACCTTGCCAACGGTCTGGGCAACCTCGTCCATCGCACCGTGTCTCTGGTGCACAGGTACCGCCACGGCGCAGTCCCTGAACAGACCCGTACGAGCGGCATCGGCCGCGAGCTCCCTCCGACCATCGATCGAGCGCTGCAAGTGTTCGACTTCCGGGCCGCTACCGACGCGATCTCGCGCGTGGTCGCCACGGCCAACCGCCTCGTCGAGGCGGAGCGGCCCTGGGAGCTGGCAAAGCGCGAGCAGGCGGGCGACGACGCGGCCGGCGAACGGCTGGACGCCGTGCTCGCGACCCTGGTCGAGGCCTGCCACTGCCTCGCCCGCGAACTGACGCCGTTCGTTCCCGCAGGCGCCGCCCGGATTGCAGCCCAACTGGGCGGACGGTCGGCAATCGCCGGGCCGCAGCCGGTCTTCCCGCGTCTCACGGTGGTCTAGGCTGGCGGGGTACCGCACGGTAGCGGGTCGTCCACCGGCATGCGCGCAATGCGCCCCGCTTGGAAGGTCCGCTCATGATCCGTACGTTCGTGCGCAGTGACCGCGAACAGGTCACCTCCCTGGTCAACGCGCACATCGCCGCCGTCGTCCCCGGCGCCTCGGTCTCGGTCCAGGCCCTGATGAGCCAGCTCGAGCGAGAGCCCGGCGAGTTCATCGTCGACCGCTGGGTCCGCGACCGCGTCACGCTTGTGGCCGAGCAGCGCGGCCGCGTCGTGGCCGCCGCCCACCTGCTGCGGTACCGCGACGACGCCGGCACCGCCGAGAACTACCGCAACGCCGGTGAGATCCGGTGGCTGGTCTGCTGGCCGAACGCTCCTTACTGGCCGGACGCCGAGGAGGCCGGCGAGACCCTCGCGGTCGCCTGCCACGCCCAGTTGCAGCGATGGGACGTGACCCGCCGCTACGCCACCGGGACGCTGCCCGCCCCGGCCGTTTACGGCGTGCCGGAGAACTGGCCGCACATCCGGGCGATCTACGAGCACATCGGCTTCCGGAACGAAGGACGCACCGAGATCGTCTTCGTGGCCCGGGTCGACAAGATCGCTCGCCCCGAGGCGCAGCTGACGACTCGCCGTACGGTCGGCATCAACGGCACCCGGATCACCGCGGTCCGTGGCGCCGAGGACGTCGGCTACATCGAGGTGGACACCAACCTCGACGCCGGCCCGCGGGTCTCCCGCCTCGGCGCCTGGGCCGACATCGGCAACCTGTGGGTCGAACCGGCCCACCGCCGCCACGGCGTCGGCCGCTGGCTCGTCGGCCAGGCGGCCGACTGGCTGGAGCTCGGCGGCGCGACCCGGCTTCTCGACTACTCCGATGCCGAGGAGACCGACTACCAGGCCTTCCTCACCAAGGTCGGCTTCACCGTCCTGACCCGAACCGTCCGGGAGTTCACCGCCTAGGCAGCCGGAAGCCGCACCTGGACGGTCGTGCCGGGGCCCTGCCCAGGCAGCAGGCGAATGCTCCCGTCATGGCGTTCGACGATCGCCCGGCTGACCGCCGGCGCCGGCCCCGCGCCCGGGATGCGCCTCTCCCAGGTACGGCTGGAGTGGTAGAACCGGCCGAAGAGCTGCTCCCGCTCGCCGGCCGGGATCCCGATGCCGGGGTCGGTGACCGCCAGCTCGGCCACGCCGCCCGTGGCCGCGGCGGTCACGGTGATCCGGCCGCCGTCGGGGCTGTAGGCGATCGCGTTGCCGAGGAGCGTGTCGATGACCTGCCGCAGCCGGTGCGGATCGCCGTGGACGGGGCACGCGCCCGGCAGCCGGGCCTCGATCGTCAGACCGGCCGCCGCCGCGGTCGCGTGCAGCGCGCCGGTCGCCGAACGGGCCGGCGCGGCCAGGTCGCAGGG
The DNA here is from genome assembly GCF_050942195.1 of Actinoplanes sp. CA-142083. Classification (NCBI taxonomy): domain Bacteria; kingdom Bacillati; phylum Actinomycetota; class Actinomycetes; order Micromonosporales; family Micromonosporaceae; genus Actinoplanes; species Actinoplanes sp. CA-142083. Next base: position 1,840,071 of record NZ_CP192076.1, on the reverse strand, counting down.
CTCGCGGTCGATCGCGGCGTGGCCGGATTCCAGGGCGGCCAGGTCGAGCAGCTCGTTGATGATGTGCAGCACCTGGTGGCTGTGCCGCTGCACCACCCCCACCATCTGCGCCGCGTCCGGGCTCAGGTCGATCTCCCCCGGGTCGAGCAGCAGCTCGGTGCAGGCGCTGATCGCGGTCATCGGGGTGCGCAGCTCGTGGCCGACCAGGGCCACGTACTCGTCGGTGCTGCGGGTCAGCGCCCGCCATGGCGGCGGCGTGCCGCTGGGCGACGAAGGCGGCGCAGGCGCGCGCCCCGTCCGCCACGCCCGCCAGTTCCTCGGGCGTCCATTGCCGCGTCCGGTAGTCCATGACGGCACACACGCCGACCACGTTGCCGCCGGGGTCCCGGATGGGGTACCCGGCGTGGGAGCGGATCCCGGCGCCGCGCGCCGGGGCGTTGGCCGGTATCCGCGGGTCCGTGGCGATGTCCGCCGCGACCAACGGCTCCCGGCTGCGAATCACCGCGCCGGCCGGCGTGCTGTCGGTCGGCGCTCCGGCTGCGCGGGCGGCGACGGCAGCCAGCGCGTCCGCGGCCTCCAGCTCGTACCCGCCGGCGCTCAACTCCATCTCGCGAACCAACGAGACCGGCACATCCGCGGATTACCCCATATATGCGGATCAGTCGGGATTGGCGGTCCACCACTCGTGATCGAGAATCCCCATGCGCACCTGGTCGTGCCACTTGCCCGCACGGAAAACGGCCTCCCGGTCACGGCCCTCTTCCACAAAACCGGCTTTCGCGTACGTGTGGATCGCGCGCCCGTTGAAGCCCGCCACCGCCAACTGGATCCGGTGCAGGCCAAGCTCCGCGAAGCCGTAGCGCACCACCAGCCGGGTGGCCTCGGCGCCGTAGCCCCGGCCCTGGTGCGGCGGCCCGATGATGATGGCGAACGTCGCCGTACGGTTGTGGGCATCCGCCCCGAAGAGCGCGACGTGACCCAGAACCGTGCCCTCCGAGCGGTTCACCACCGTGAGGCCGGCGTCGGTGCCGTTGTTGCGGCTCCACGTGCGGAACTGCTCGGCGATCGGCTCCACCGGGCGGGGATGGAACGGGCCGGCGGTCTGCGTCACCATCACGTCGGGGTCCTGCCACCAGGCCACCAGGTCGGTCAGATCTTCCTCGCGCAGCTCGCGGAGCCGGATCCGCTCGCCGGTGAAAGCGTTGAGGGGTGCGGTCATGCGTCGACGATAACGACGCCCGCCCCGGCGCGGGCCTGCACGTCGACGCCGGGCGCGCCGTCGCTCCAGCCGTTGGCGGTGAACGACTGGCCTCCGGCCACGCCCTGATGGGTCTGACCGAAGACGGTCACCGTCCCGGCCCCGGAGGACGCGGTCACGCGGACCGGGGTGCTTGACGGCAGGCGTACGCGAAATTGGTCGACGCCGCCGGTCATCGCCACCGCAACCACCCGCGACGGGCGCGCCAGCGCCACGTCGATCAAGCTCGCGCCGCCCGCCAGCGCGATCTGGTCGACGGCCGCGCCGGACATGTCGATGTGCATCTCCCGAGCGCCGCCCGTCATCCGCAACGACCACGTCACCGACGAGTTCAGCAGGATGTCGACCACGCCGCTGCCACCGCCGTCGCCGGTCGGCTCGAGCCGCAGCCGCACGTCGCCGCCGTCCCGGTCGACGCGGGGCTGGATGCCGGCGTCGGAGGGAACGCTGATCTGGTAGAGGTCGTCGCCGATCGAGGCGGCCCGCACCCGGACCGACGTCGCGCCGTCCAGAAGATCAAAAGCAGCATTTCGTACGCCGTCGCGGGGCCCGGTGGCGTCCCGACGCGCGGGCCGCGAGCCGATGAGGATGGCCACCAGGCCGAGCACCAGCACGGCGACCAGGGCGGCACCGATCAGAATGGCCGGACGCTTCATGCCGATCGATTTTCCCCGATACGTCTCGCGCTACACGCGGCTGCGCATGTGCTCGGCCAGCGCCTCGGTGAAGCGCTCGAGCGCGCCGGCGAGCTCCTGCTTCTCGTTGTCGGTGTAGTCCTTGAGGACCGCGCCGTACACCACCTTGCGCGCCTGCCGCACCGCGTCGACCTGGGTGAGGCCGAGCGGGGTGGCCGCGATGACCGTGCCGCGGCCGTCGGTGGGGTCGGGGCGGCGCTCGATCAACGCGTCCTTCTGCAGGGCGGTGACCTGGCGGGTGACGGTCGAGCCGTCGAGGTTGAGCGCCGCGGCCAGCACCGACACGTTGAGCGGGCCGTCCTTCTCCAGCTGGCGCAGAATCACGTACGCCGCGCGGTCGAGCGCCCGGTGCGGCGGGCCGCCGGTGGAACGGCGCGTGGCCTCGCCGAGCCGCATCAGCATGGCCATCTGCGTCTCGATGCTGCCGAGGACCTCGTCATCGCTCATAGTTGTATATTACAGCGACCTGCTGGGACGCAAAACATCGGCGGACAGACCCATCACCGCGACGAGCACGACAATCAGCGTAAACGACACCGTCAGGCTCGACACATGCGCGATGCCCCCGATCACGCCCGGCGCGATCAGCCCGCTGCCGTACGCGATGCCGGCCACCCCCGCGATGTTGCGCCCCGGCGGCCCGGGCAGCCGCCCCGCCGCCGCGAACACCAGCGGCACCACCACCGCGATACCGATGCCGAGCAGGCCGAACCCGGCGATCACCAGCGCCACCGGCGAGGCCAGCACGACAGTCAGCGCGCCCACCGTCGCGCACACACCCGAGATCCGCACGGTCGTCACCGGCCCGAGCCGGCGCACCACCCAGTCGCCGCCGAACCGTGCCGCCGCCATGCAGACCGAGAAGATCGAGACGGTGACCGCCGCCGTCGCGGCCGGGTGGTGCAGCAGGTCGCGCACGTAGACGGCGGACCAGTCGAGGCTCGCGCCCTCGGCGAAGACCGCGCACAGCCCGATCAGACCGATCGCCAGCACCTCGCGGGACGGCAGCGCGAAAGCCGGCGGCTCCTCCGCGGTCTGCGGAGGCCGGTGCGAGAACAGCCAGGTCGACGCGGCCAGTGCGATGACGATCAGCGCGGCCGCGACCAGCGCGAAGTGGGCGGGCGCACCCATCCCCGCGCGGGCCGCGAGCGCCGCCACCGCCGAGCCGGCCAGGCCGCCCACGCTCCACCAGCCGTGGAAGCCGGACATCACCGACCGCTCGTAGCGCTCCTCGACCAGCACGGCATGCGCGTTCATGGCGACGTCGGCGAGGCCGGCCGTCGCGCCGTAGAGCACCAGGCACAGACAGAGCAGCGGCAGGGTGGTGGGCAGGGCCGGAAGCAGCAGCGCCGCGCACCAGAGGACAATCAGGACGCGTACGAGTCGGCGCAGGTCGAAACGGTGCGCCAGCCGGCCCGAGACCGGCATGGCCAGCAGCGCGCCCACGCCCGGCATCAGCAGCGCGATGCCGAGCCCGCCCGCACCGGTGCCGACATGATCGGCGATCCACGGGACACGCGCCGCGAACGACCCCGTCACGGCGCCGTGAACCGCGAAGATCGTCGAGGTGGCGACGCGTGCCCGGCGCAGCGCCGGAGCAGGCTGGAGGTGTGTGACGGCCATGGGCCAGACGCTAGACGAATCCCGACCAGTTGGTAAGTATTTATCGGTGGGCTACGCGAAGGGCCGCGCCAAGCGGCGCGACATCCTCGACCAGGCGACCGCGCTGTTCGGCGAGGCCGGATACCGCGGCACGTCCCTGCGCGAGATCGCGGCCCGTTGCGGCATCTCCCACCCCGGGCTGCTGCACCACTTCCCCACCAAGGAGTCTCTGCTCCTGGCCGTGCTGGCGCACCGCGACGAGGTCGACCAGGAGCGCATCACGGCCGGCCACGCGACCGGTGCGGCGGCACTTCTGCGCCTGGTCGACGTGGTCGCCCTCAACATGACCCGCCGCGGCATCGTCGAGCTGTTCACGGTCCTCTCCGCCGAGGCCACCGCCGCCGACCACCCCGCACACGACTACTTCGTCGATCGATATTCGCGAATAGTGCACGAAATCGAGGAGGCCTACCTCGAGGCCCACACGGCCGGCGACCTGAGGCCGGGCGTCGACCCGGCGCGCGCGGCCCGCGACCTGGTCGCGCTCATGGACGGCCTCCAGATCCAGTGGCTGCTCGGCGACCCATCCCTCGACATGGCCGCGGCGGTCGAAACTTACCTGCGCGCCCAGCTGGTCGGTCCAGGCAGCGTGGGCTGAGAGCACCCGCCGCTCACGAGCGCGGCAACGGAATCGCGATCGTCACCCGGGTGGGTCCGCCCGCCGGGCTCACCACCTCCAGCACCCCGTCGACCGCTTCGAGGCGGTCGGCTATGCCGCGCAGCCCGCTCCCGCCGGCCGGATCGGCCCCGCCCTTGCCGTTGTCGGAGACGGCGATGCGCAACGCGTCGTGGTCGTCGCCGAAGGCCACCGCGGCCGCCGTGGCCGACGCGTGCTTCACGATGTTGCTCAGGCACTCGGCCACCGCGAAGTACGCGGCCGTCTCGGTCGCCGCCGGCAACCGCGCCGGTGGCTCGCCCGCCACCGCCACCGGCACCGCCAGGTCCAGCACCAGCGCGCGCACCGCGTCGCCGAGCCCGCGATCGGCCAGCACCGGCGGGTGGATGCTGTGCATGACCGTGCGCAGGTCGTCGAGGGCCGAGCGGGCCGTCGACCGCGCCTCCTCGAGCAGCCCCGCCGCCCGGTCGGGGTCGCGGCGCAGCAGGTCGCCGGCGAGGCCGAGGGTCAGCGCCAGCGAGACCATCCGGGCCTGGGCGCCGTCGTGCAGGTCGCGCTCGACCCGCTTGAGCTCGGCCGCCTGCCGGTCGAGGGCGTCGCTGCGGGACCGGCTGAGCGTGCTGACCCGGGCGAGGAGCTCGCGCTCGCGCTTGCCGGGCGGTCGGCTGGCCACCCACGCGTGCAGCCCCAGAATCACCGAGAGGCCCAGGATGGTCCACATCGGCCAGAAGTAGCCGCCCCCGCTCAGCACGTACACGGTGAGGTCGACCGCGGCCAGCGTGACGCAGAACGCGGCGTCGACCGCGAGCCAGCGGCGGCGTCCGGGCGGCGCGCTGCGCAGGGCGCGGCGGAAAACGTACGTCCCGGCGACCGGCACGACCATCCCGAAGTACACCCAGCGCGGCCAGAACTCGCCCCGGCCGGTCAGCGCCCAGACCAGGGTGACCGCGACGCACGACGCCACGGCCACCCCGGCGAGAACCTTCCTGGTCACGAAGCGGTCCGGTAGGTGATCCGGCGCAGCAGCGTCTCGGCCGGCCCGCGATAGCCCACGTCGCTCATCCGCTGCGCCGCCACCAGCGAGATCACCCAGACCGCGACGGCCGCGACCAGCGCCGCGTAGGTGCCCTCGAGGCCGAGCGCCCACGGCGAGAACAGGATCAGCCAGGCCACCGACTGGAACAGGTAGCCGCTCAGGGACCGCTGGCCGAGCGCGGCGATCGGGTTGGCGCGGCCGGCGGAAGACGCGAGCCGGTGGGCGATGAGAGCGAACAGCGCCACGTAGCCCGGACCCCCGTACTCACCGGTGACGGCGTGGACTCGGTACATGGCGTCGACGCTACCGGCGTCCAGGTGCAGCAGGCCCGCGGACACCAGGGCGTAGGGCAGCGACCCGGCGATCGAGATCCCCAGCCCGCCGATGGCAACACGGCGCAGCAGCGTGAGGTGTTTGCCCGGCTCTTCGAGGAGGCGGCGGTTGGCGGCCCAGATGCCCAGCCACACGATGACGATGAACGGGATGACCGTGGCGGTGTGCACGGGCCACTCGGCGAGCCGGTGGACCAGCGACGAGGCGTAGGACGAGGCGTCCAGGGACGGGTTGGGGCTGTTCACGATGGTGGCGTCGCCGGCGTGGGCGGTGGTAACCGCGATGACCGCGAGCACCGCCGCGTAGACGGTCTGGAAACCCCAGAGCCAGAGGATCAGGCGGTGGAAGCGGTCGCTGCGACGCAGCAGCAGCGTCGTGGCGAGAAGACCCACGATTCCGTACGCGCCCAGAAAGTCACCGAAGTACAGCAGCGTCGCGTGCACGAACCCGAAGCCGATCAGCGCGGCGTTGCGGCGCAGGAGCACCCGACGGGTGCGGTTCCGCCGCGAGAGCTGGACCAGCCCGTACCCGAACATCACCGCGAAAACCGGGTAGGCACGGCTGTCGACGAGCGTCGTCATCAGGAAGTTGACCACCCGCTGGAGGCCGTGCGGCGTGCCGTCGAGGCCAGGCTGACCGGCGAAGGCGAAGTTCGCGGCGTTGGCGAGGGCGATGAACAGGAGCATGAAGCCGCGGGTGAGATCGGGGGCGAGGGCCCGCTCGGAGCGGCGGACGGGACCGGCTTTCTCGAGGACTGTCGTCATGCCATCGAGCCTGGTCGAGGCGGGGTTCGGGCACGAGGAGCCTGGAACCCGTCCAGTGGGGGTGCTACTACCCCTATCCGTTGCGGATGAGGCCCCGGCACGCGACAAGCGGTCCACTGATAAGAAAGGAGGGTAGTCACGTGTTTAATGACAATGGGTCGTTCCTGCTGGCGCTGTTCGAGTTCTTCCTCTTCTTCGCCTGGTTCATGTGTCTCTTCTGGATCTTCGGGGACCTGTTCCGGGACAAGAGCCTCGGCGGGTGGGGCAAGACGCTGTGGACGCTGTTCCTGATCATTCTCCCGCTGCTCGGCATGCTGGTTTACCTCATCGTGCGCGGTGGCGGCATGAGCGAGCGGGCCCTCAAGGACGCGGCCGAGTCGCAGAAGCGCCAGGAGGCGTACATCCGGTCGGTGGCGTCGCCCGCCGACGGCAAGCGCAGCGCCACCGAGGAGATCGCCTCGGCCAAGTCGCTGCTCGACTCCGGGGCGATCACGGCGGCCGAGTTCGAGCGGCTCAAGGCGACCGCCCTGGGCCAGACCGCGGCGCCGACCGCGGCCTAACCGACGGACAACGCTGCGGCGATCGCGTCGCGGATCGCGGGCTCGGGCGGCAGCGGCCGCCCCTGCTCCCCGGCGAGACGCCGCAGCGAGGTCATCGGCACCCCCTCGAGGCTGCAAGCCGTGAACCGCTCGTAGACCGACAGGTCGGGGTCGACGTTCAGCGCGAATCCGTGGCTGGTGATCCCGCCCCGGATCCGCATCCCGATCGATCGATCCGCTCCACCCGCCGAGCCTACGTCGCAAAATGGTGAGGTGTTCCGCCTGCCCTCGCCGCTGCAGCCGCTGGCCGACGACCGTCTGACCGCCGCCGGCATCCGCATGTTCCTCAAGCGCGACGACCTGATCCACCCCGATTTCCCCGGCAACAAGTGGCGCAAGCTCAAATACAACGTCGAGGCGGCGCGAGAGGCCGGCCACAGCACGCTTCTCACCTTCGGCGGCGCATTCTCCAACCACCTTCTCGCCACCGCCGCGGCCGGTCACCATTTCCATTTCCAAACCGTCGGCATCGTACGGGGTGAGCGCCGCGACCCGCTCAATCCGGTGCTGGCAGCCGCCGTCCGCCACGGTATGCGCCTCGAGTACGTCGACCGTGCCCGCTACCGCGCCAAATCCATAGACTCATCCGGAGATTTCTTTGTCATTCCCGAAGGCGGCGCCAACGACCGGGGTGTGGCCGGCTGCGCCGAGCTCGTGGACGAGATCGACGTACCCTTCGACGTCCTCTGCTGCTCCGTCGGCACCGGCGCCACCCTGGCCGGCGTCGCCTCCCGGCTCGGACCCACCCGGAAAGCCGTCGGTTACGCCGCGCTGAAGGGCGGCTTCCTCCACCACGAGGTCAATCGCCTCCAGCGGGCCCCCACCGGCAACTGGAAGATGTGCGACGACTTCCACTTCGGCGGGTATGCCAGACGCACCGATTCCCTCGACGCTTTCATCGACGACTTCCGGGAACGGCACGGCATCACGCTGAATTGGGTCTACGAGGCCAAGATGATGTACGGCGTTTTCGCCGGCCTGGACCGCTTCAAGCCCGGATCGACCCTGATCGCCTTGATCGCCTAGCCTGGCCTGATGAGGATCGTCGTGGCCGAGGACCTGACCCTGCTCCGCGACGGCCTGATCCGCATGCTCGAGGCGTACGACTTCGACGTCGTGGCGGCCGTCGACAACGGTCCCGACCTGCTCAAGGCCCTCCTGGAGCACCGCCCCGACGTCGCCGTGGTCGACGTGCGCCTCCCGCCCACCCACACCGACGAGGGCCTCCGCGCCGCCCTGTCCGCCCGCGCCGAGATCCCAGGCCTCCCGGTCCTGGTCCTCTCCCAGTACGTGGAGCGTCTCTACGCCCGCGAGCTGCTGGCCGACGGCAACGGCGGCATCGGCTACCTGCTCAAGGACCGCGTCTCCGACATCGGCGACTTCATCGACAACGTCAACCGCGTGGCCGCCGGCGGCACCGCCCTCGACCCGACCGTCGTCTCCAAGCTGCTGCACAACCACGAGCTCGGCCAGCTCACCCCGCGCGAGCGGGAGGTCCTGTCGCACATGGCCCAGGGCCGCTCCAACTCGGCGATCGGCGCCGCCCTGTTCATCACCGAGAAGGCCGTCGCCAAGCACACCAACAACATCTTCGCCAAGCTGGGCCTCCAGTCCTCCGACGACGACAACCGCCGGGTCCTGGCCGTCCTGCGCTACTTGGACGGGTGAGCGGCGATGACATACAGCGCGTACGGCTCGCCGTCGATGTCGAAGTCCTTGCGGTAGGCGAAGCCCAGCCTCTCCATCACCGCCCGCGACCGCCTGTTTCGCACCTCGGTGAACGCCACCACCTCGTCGGCCCCGAGCTCGTCGAACGCCATCGCCAGCCCGGCCCGGCCGATCTCCGTGGCGTACCCGAGCCCCCAGAACCGCCGGTGCAGCACCCACCCGACCTCGAGCCGCGAACGCCCGTCCACCCGCTGCCGGGACAGCCCGCCCCGCCCGATCAGATCGCCGGTCTCGCGGTCGTAGGCCATCCACTTGTGCACGCCGTCGTCCCGCCAGGCCGTCGCCATCCGCCGGACCTCGGCCTCGATCCCCGGCCGCGTCCACGAGCCGTACCACTCGGCCACCGCCGGATCCTGATACAGCTTCAGCAGATCGTCAGCGTGCCGCGGCGCGACCGGCTCGAGCCGCAGCCGCGGCGTCAGCCGCGTCTCATCCGAGCTCAACGGGCACTCCGGTCGCCGCCGACCGGGCGAGCGCCGCCAGCACGGCCGCCTGCTCCACGGCGTCGTCCCGGCCGAACTCGATCCGCTTTCCCGCGGCGATGGCTTCCGAGACGACGTCGAATTCGATCCGGTACGCGTCGGTCTCGTTCCCGACGAAGCCGGGCAGGCTCGGCTCGTCGACGGGAAACACCTGCGTGCCCGACGGCGTCCGCAGCGAGACCTCGCGGGACCGGCAGATCCACGGGTCGGGCACGACGATGCTGCCCTCCGTCCCGACCAGTTCCAGCTCGTCCCGGCGTACGAGATCAAGCCCCACGTCGAAGAGCGCCAGCACGTCACCGGGCAGCCGCATGGTCGCCGCCGTCCGCAGGTCGACCGGCTCCGGCTTGTCCTCGACCCGCGTGGCCCACACCTGCGAGGGTCGCCCTCCGAACAACCGGGCCGCCGACACGCAGTAGCACCCGAGATCGAGCAGCGCCCCGCCCGCCATGGCAGCCGACCGCCGGATGTCCCCCGGCGGCACGTTCACCGTCAGTGCCGCGCGTATCGTCGCCAGCCGCCCGATCGCCCCCTCGGCCAGCAGCCGCCGGGCCAGCGCCGTCTGCGGATGATGCCGCCACATGAACCCCTCGACGACCATCCGCCCGGCCTCGGCGGCCGCGTCGAAGCACCGCGCCGCGTCCTCCGCGCTGGTGGCGAACGGCTTCTCACAGAGCACGTGTTTGCCGGCCCGCAGCGCCCGCACCGTCCACTCGGTGTGCAGCGAGACCGGCAGCGCCACGTAGACGGCGTCCACGGAGTCCGACGCGAGCAACTCCTCGTAGCTGCCGAACGCTTGCTCCAGCCCCACGGATGCCGCGAACTCCCGGGCCTTCGCCAAGCCGCGGCTGGCCACGGCGACGAACGACGTCGCCGCGGACTCCTGGTTGGCGCCGATCACCAGCCGGGCGATGTTGGCGGCGCCGAGCACTCCCCACCGGACAGGCCTCACGCCCGAGACCCTACTACCGCAGGTGTGACGTCTCGTTCACCGAGCGCACCGCGATGTTGCCGTCCGGCCAGACGTCCATCGTGGAGACTCCGGCCGCGTCCAGGAACAGCCGGTGCAGGAAGGCGTCCGACGCGGCCAGCGCATCCCTCAGGATCAGCTTGATGGGAGAGACGTGGGAGACAACGACGACAACCCCTCCCGCGTACGACTTGAGCACCGTGGCCATGGCGGCGCGCGTCCTCTTGGCGACCGCCTGGAACGACTCCCCGCCCGGCGGCGCCACCGAGGTCGACCCGAGCCACGCCGTCATCTCGGACGGCCAGCGGGACTGCACCTCGGCGAAGGTCAGCCCCTCCCACTGCCCGAAGTCGCACTCGATCAGGTCGTCGACGACCGTCACCGGCACCCCGCCCACCTCGGCGGCGATCAGCTCGGCCGTCCGCACGCAGCGGCCCAGCGGCGACGACACCACCGCCGTGACGTCCCGCGAGATGCCCGCGACCCGCCCGCCGGCCGCCATGGCCTGTGCCTGCCCCTCGTCGGAGAGCGGCACGTCCCCGCGGCCGGAATAGCGGCCCTGCTTGGTCAGCGCCGTCTCGCCGTGCCGCACCAGGATGATCCGGGTCGCGTTCTCCAGCGAGGCCGGCGGCGCCCACGAGGCCTTCACCGGCGGCACGTCGGCCTTGTCCGTGACGTCGGGGGCCGTGCCGCGCGGCACCTTTCCGGCCGCCTCGTCCATGGCGAGGTTGGCGAGCGCGTCCGCCGCCTTGTTGCGCTCGCGGGGAATCCACTCGAACGACACCCGCTCGAACTTGCTGACCAGCTCGGCGGCCGAGGCGGCGAGTGGCCGCAGCCCCGGGTTCTTGATCTGCCACCGCCCCGACATCTGCTCGATGACCAGTTTCGAGTCCATCCGGACGTCGACCTCGGTCGCCTTCAGCTCCAGCGCGGCCGAGAGCCCTTCGATCAGCCCCGTGTACTCGGCGACGTTGTTGGTCGTGACGCCCAGCGCCCCGTACCTCTCGAGGAGGACCTCCCCGGTCGGATGGGTGCGCACCACCGCCCCGTACCCCGCCGGCCCCGGGTTTCCCCGGGACCCGCCGTCGGCCTCGACGGTGACTCTCACAGCCCCGACTCCGCGGTACGCACCATGATCCGCCGGCACTCCTCGCACCGCACCACATCGTCGGCCGCGGCCGCCTTCACCCGGGCGAGGTCCGCCCCGTAGAGCTCGATCCGGCACCCGCCGCACCGCCCCGACCGGAACAGCGCCGCGCCCAGCCCCGAGTCCAGCCGGATCTTGTCGTAGAGCGCGACCAGGTCGGCCGGCAGGTCGGCGGCGAGCGGCCCGCGGCTGGAGGACTTGAACTCCTCCTCCTTGGTGATGTCCGCCAGCGCCTCGTCCCGCCGCTGCTCGGCCGCGGCACGCCGGGTCGACGCGGCGTCGAGGCGCGACCGCACCTCGTTGAGCGCCGCCTCGGCGGTCTCGCGCTGCTCCATCAGCTCGAGCTCGGAGTCCTCCAGCTCGGACTGCCGCCGGTTGAGCGTGGCCAGCTCGTGCTGGAGCCCCTCGATCTCGCGCAGCGCGCCGCCGGCGTCGAGCCGGGCCTGGTCGCGCTCCTTGCGCAGCCGCACCTGCTCGATGTCCTTCTCGAAGCGGCTGATGTCGCGGTCGAGGTCGTCGACCGCGACCTGGGCGCGAACCCGCTCGTCCTCCAGCGCGCTGAGCTCCCGCGACACGGTGTCGATCTCGGCGAGCTCGGGCATCGACTTGCGCTTGTGCGCGAGCTGGGCGAGGGCGGTGTCGACCGCCTGCAGGTCGAGCAGGCGGCGCTGGGCTTCCGGGGAGGCCTTCACGGCTGGGTCTCCTTCTCCGAGGAACTGAAAGCATGGACCGTCCAGGGGTCGGTGTCCACATCGGACACCACGACCTCCACGCCGAACTCGCCGCGGAGCCATTCGGCCACCTCGTCGAGCCACGGGCGCTCGGTCGCCCAATGGGCGACGTCGAGCAGTGCGGGGCCGCCCTCGGCGAGATGCTCACTGGCGGGGTGATGACGAAGATCAGAGCAGAGGTACGCGTCGACGCCCGCGTCCTTGGCATCGGCCAGGAAGGAGTCGCCGGCACCGCCGCAGACAGCGATCGTACGGATCGTCCGGCCGGGGTCGCCCGCGGCCCGGATCCCCGCCGCGGTGCCCGGCAGCCGCACCGCGACGAACCCGGTGAGCTCGGCGAGGTCCATCGGCTCGGGCAGCTCACCGATCCGGCCGAGCCCGCGCCCCTCCCCCGCGGCCGCGCCGATCGCCGGGACCAGCGGCCGCAGGTCGACCAGCTCGAGCCGGCGGGCGAGCGCGTCGGAGACGCCGGGGTTGGCGACGTCGGCGTTGGTGTGCGCCGCGTACAGCGCGACGTCGCCCCGGATCAGCCGGTGGATGATCCGCCCCTTGTACGTGTCGGGGGCGATCGACGACACCGGCTTGAGCAGCAGCGGATGGTGGGACACGACCAGGTCGGCCCGGGCCGCGAGCGCCTGGTCGACGGTCTCGGGGACGCAGTCGACGACGCAGAGGACCCGCGACACCGGGTGCGCGAGGTCGCCGAGCACCAGTCCCACCCGGTCCCAGGACTCCGCCCAGTCCCGCGGGTAACGCCGGTCGAGCGCGTTCACCACGTCGAGGACGGTGGGTGGTGCGGCGTTGTCGGTCACGGCCGACAACTCTATCTGGCTACCCCACCGTGTCCGGTTCGACTCGGCTGCTCATCGTCACCGGATTGCTGACCGCCTGCAGGGCGCGCCGCCACGGGAACTGTCCCCGGAAGCGATCGGTCTGCCCGGGGCCGCCGAGCCGGCACACGTCCTCGCCGTAGAGCACGTGGACTCCCCAGTCCCGCAGCTTCGCCAGGCTCTCGTGCAGGCTCGGATGCAAAGCCATGACCTTGTTCGTGTACGGGACGACGGCGGTCGGCACGCCGTACCCGTAGCCCTCGACGAGCAGGCCGAGGACCAGCGTGTCCGTGATCCCGGCGGCCCACTTGTTCACGGTGTTGACCGTGGCCGGCGCGACGATCATCGCGTCGGCCTCGGGCAGCACGTCCGGGTCGCCGGGACTCTTGTAGTAGGTCCGCACCGGATGCCCGGTCTGCTGTTGCAGCGCGGCCACGTCGACGAACTTCCGGCCGTCCGGCGTCGTGATCACGCAGACTTCCCAGCCCTCCTGCTGGGCGAGGCCGACCAGGATCCCGACGTCCCTGGCGATGGGCGATCCACAGACCAGGATGTAGAGGACGCCGGGTGAGTGGTTTCCGGTAATCACAGGCGGACCCACCTCATACGCCGACTCCCATCTGCTCGGCCAGCTCAGCGATCGGAGCCGGCGGCGTGCCACGCGTACGGCGGAGCACGTCGGAAAGGACTTCGTGGGCGAGCGGGCGGCAGCGGATCTCGGACGGCGCGAGGCGGTCGCCCTCGAGCAGCATCTCGCTCGCCTTCTCGATGTTGCCGATCTGCGTGTACCCGCGGGCGATGTCCAGGAAGTGGTGCGCCCGCCGCTCGGGCAGCAGCGAATGGAAGCCCACCTGGTCGATCTTCTCGTGGGTCTCCACCGCGGTGCGGCCGTCGCCGAGCTCGACCGCCGTGGCGCAGCGGTGCAGCTGCACGTTGGTCGGTCCGAAGCTGGTCCAGTAGTGGTTGTAGTCGCCGCCCAGCTCGAACGACGCCTGCTCGGCGCCGCAGAGCAGGTCCCGCACGGTCGCGCTGTCGCCGATGCGAGCCGCCGCCATCGCGCCGTTGAGCAGCAGCATCCCGTACACGGAGAGCCGGTCGCCCTGGGCGGGCTCGCGGCTCGGCGCGAGCCGGTTCGCGATGTTGACGTTGACCTCGAGGGCGGGCCGCACCCGGCCGAGTGCGAGCAACGCGCTGCCGACGCGATAGCTCGCCAGGCCCGCCAGCAGCTGGTCGCCGGCCCGCTGCGAGACCGCGATCGAGCGGTCGGCCGCGAGCCAGGACAGCTCGTGCTCGCCGACCTTGCGCAGCGCCGAGGAGGCGATCTGGTACACCTGCCCGAGCAGGTGAGCCGCGTCCTTGGCCTCGGCGGTGCTGGCGTGCGCGCTGTCCGCCGCCTGCGCGTCGCGCAGCAGCTTGGGCAGGGTTCGCGCCAGTACGCCGTATTTCGCGTGCTGATAGGTCAGCCAGGCGTGGCTGACCGCCTTGCGCATCTCCGCCAGCGGCGGCGAGTGCGGGACGGTCTGGAAGAACGCACTCATCTGGTCATACCGCTCCAGAGCCGCGCGAATCTCCTCGACCTCTACCTGGTCGATGCAGTTCTGTGTCTCGGGCCGGCGTTCCACGTCCTTGCCCAGCAGCAGCTGGACGTCGACCTGGAGCACGTCGGCGATCTCGTAGACGACGGAGAACTTGTCGAGCCGGCGGACCCCCCGCTCCACCTTGTCGACCCAGCTCTTGGATTTTCCCAGCCGGTCAGCGAAGACCTGCTGGGACATCTTGCGTCGGCCGCGCCAGTAGGCGACGCGGCGGCCGATCGGCAGCTCGTCCACGATGCCTCCCCCGACCCACCGGCGACCCCCGCCGGCGAGCCCTTGTGTCGTTCGCAGTCTGATCGCCGCACGTGTGCGCACGTCGCACATCGTGTGTGATCGCCTGCTCACCGATGCTCGTAGTTTTCGTTGCAACTTGCAAAGGGTGGATCTGCCGAACCCAACGACGCGTGTCGCGCTTGGATACGGCACCGGCGGCTGATATAGCCGTCAAACCGCCCAGATCGGGGGTTATCGAGCCATGCAGTGGACCGCCAACCGGCCGTTCGTCCCACCGCCGCTCGCCGACCGGCTGGACCGGATGCGGCTGCGGCGGCACGCCCTGCGGTACGCGGCCCACGGCTGGGCCGTCACGCCGGGCGCGTGCCTGGCCGGACACCGGTTCACCTGTGGCCGGCCCGGTTGCCCGATCATGATGTGCCACCCGGCGCTGGAGTCCTGGGAGGACTCCGCGTCGACCGACCCCGGCCAGGTGTCGGACTGGTGGCGGCGCCGGCCGTACAGCGTGCTGCTGGCGACCGGCGGGAAGTTCGACGCGCTGGAGGTGCCGGCGTCGCTCGGCCTGCGCGTCCTCGGCGCCGCGCGACTGCACCGCAGCCTGCCCGGCGCCGGCCGGGCGGATGCCCTCGGCCCGGTCGCGGTGACCGCGGCCGGGCGCTGGATGTTCCTGGTGCGGCCCGGCGAGCCGCTCCGGTCCGCATTGGATCATCGGCTGGACGTGGTGCGGCACGGCCGTGGATCGTGGATCCCGGCCGCGCCCAGCCGCATGCTGGAAGGGCCCGTACGCTGGGCCGTCCCGCCCGAGCGGACACAGTGGGCGCTGCCCTGCCCGGACCTCGTGCAGACCCTCATGGTCGACGCGCTCGGCACGACACCCGCCCGCCGACCGGCCGTCCCCCGCCAGCTGTCCACCGCCCGGCGAGGCGCATGAGGCCGAGAACGTCCCACCGACCGCCGGATCGTTGACCTTGCAAGCGGACGGTAACCGGGCATGGGCGGGGGCACGCATGTCGTCAGACAAGGTAGTTGCATTCTTGGTGACGGTCGAGTCACACAAAGGAATGAATTTGCGTGACCGCGGGGCGGGTACCCGTCCGCGCGGGTCACGACCGGTCGGTTCGCGGCCGCCGGGGGCGCCCCGCCGTTACTGAGCGGCGTTCTTCGGACGGGCACGCACGTGGATGCGCGCACCCTGCCGGTCGAAGATCGTCAGGAACTCGACCGGGCCGCCGGTGCTGCCGAACCAGTGCGGAACCCGAGTGTCGAACTCGGCCGCCTCACCCGCCGGGAGCACCAGGTCGTGCTCGCCGAGGATCAGGCGCAGCTTGCCGCTGAGCACGTACAACCACTCGTACCCCTCATGGGTCTTGGGGTCCGGCGCCATCCGCTGGCCGGCCGCGATGATGTGCTTGAACGCCTGCGGCCCGCCCGGGTTGCGGCTGAGCGGCACGATCAGCGCGCCGTGGTCGGCGATCGGCCGGGCGTAGATCCGCGGGTCGCCGGTCTGCGGCGCGCCGACCAGCTCGTCCAGCGGCACCCGGTACGCCTGGGCGAGCGGCAGCAGCAGCTCCAGCGTGGCCTTGCGCTGCCCCGACTCGAGCCGGGACAGCGTGCTCACCGAGATGCCGGTGGTCTCGGCCAGCGCCGCGAGGGTGATGCCCGACTTGCGGCGCAGCGCCCGCAGTCGCGGGCCGACCTCGCGCAGCACGTCGTCGGTTGCCGTCATGGCAACAATGATTCCCTCTCGGCCAGCTCCCGGTAGGCGCTGACCACGGCCGCGGTGCGGTCGGCCAGCTCGGGACCGGCGCCGGCGGGCTCGGGACCCGCGCCGAGCCGGGCCAGGGCCAGCTCGGCCTGCCGGGCGGTGGCGCCGATCCGCTGCTCCTGCAGGAACGACTCGCCGGCCAGGGCCGCCTCGTCGATCGCGCGCAGGATCCGGTTGGCCTGCTCGCCCGTCTCGAGCCACAGCCGCTCGGCGCGATCACGCTGCTCGGCGAGCGCGAGAACGGCGCGGCTTCCGTCGGGAACCTCCTCGTGGCGTACGCCGTCGAGCCCCGCCCGGAGCCGGCGGATCTCCTGCCGCCGGACCAGGACGGTGGCCAGATCGTCGAGGGCCTGGGTGAGCGAGCGGTCGGCGGAGTCGGGATCGATCATGCCGGGCAGCCCCGGCCAGGTGTGCCGGACGCGGCGGGCGGCGACGACGGCGTGGTTGAACGCGGCGCGCTCCTCCCGGGTGCGCAACACCCGCGCCTGCCCGGGCAGCGCGAAGACCGCCCGCTGGGAACGACGCCGATCGAGCCGGCCGAGCGCGGCGACCGTTGCGAGGATCACGCCGGCGAGCAGCCAGCCGGGCACGCCGGCGGCGAACAGCACCGCGCCGGCGAACAGCAGCGGCAGGCTCACCCGGGCCAGGAAGGTCACCCGGACCTCGCGGCTGCGCCCGCTCGGAAGAACCGGCTGCGACTCGATCAGGCTGCCGGTCCGCCGCCGGCGGGCGCGTCCGGCGCGGGTCCTCAGCGCGTACGCCGAGACCACGGTCTTCTCGGCATCCGCGCCGACGTGCAGCTCCACCGTCACCGGTCTTCCCCCCTTCGCGGCTCGTGCTGTGGCCCCAGGTGCTGTGACCCCAGGTGCTGGGCGGGCCCGATCGCCGAGGGGAATCCGACCGCGGCCCGCCCACCTGCGGGACATCCCGCGGGCACCATCACGAATCGGTACCCGGGGTGGCCGGCATGAAGGTTCCCGCGGGTGCGAGCGGGTTGCCGCGGTCCGACCCCCCGAAAACTGTCAGAGGCCACCCCTAAAGTCACCCCATGAACGACACCACACTCCAGAGATCGCCCATCACCCTCGACCGCCGCCTCATGATCGGCGACACGGATTACCAGGTCACGGCCTTCCCGGCCGACGATCACCGCATCGATCTGTGCATCGTGAGCAGCGACGGCGACGGCCAGGTGGTGAGCGAGATCAGCGGCGGCCTGTCCCCCGGCGACCTGGTCGGCCTCACCGACGTGCTGACCTCGACGCTGGCCGGGCTGATCGCGATGACCAGCCCGCCGATGTCCGCCCGGTCCGACCCTCCGCCCGAGCGACGCGGCCGCCACCCCAACCAGGGCGTCCGCTGGACTCCCGATGACGACACCCGCCTGGTCTCCCGCTATCGCGAGGGCGCCCGCCTGCGCGACCTGATCGAGGAGTTCGGCCGCAGCGGCGGGGGCGTCCGCTCCCGCCTCGAGCACCTCGGCGTCCTCCAGCAGGGCGAGCCCTGGCGCCCGGCGGCGTCCCCGCCACCCCCGGCCGACGCTCAGTCCGCACCCGAGCCCCAGCCCCCGGCGGCCGCACCGGCCCCGGCGGCCCCACCGGCACCATCCTCCTGATCACCCCGCGCGCCGGCCGGCGGGCCGTGATGCCCGCCGGCCGGCGCCTCAGCGATAGAGCGTCTTGGCGTAATCGGCGCCGTAATAGCGCTCAAGCGCGGCGATGTCCTCCTCGGGCTGTTCGAGGGCCTTGGCGATCGCCGGGCGCGAGGGCGCGGCGCCCGGCTGCCACGTCTCGGGCCGCCACAGGTCGGAGCGCAGAAAAGCCTTCGAGCAGTGGTGGAAGATCTCGTCGATCTCCACGACCAGCGCCAGCACCGGCCGGTGCCCGCGCACCACGAGATCGTCGAAAAAGTCGGCGTCGCGCACGATGCGGGCGCGCCCGTTGATCCGCAGCGTGTCGCCACGGCCGGGAAGGAGGTAGATCAACCCCACGTGCGGGTTGTCGATGATGTTGTGGAAGCCGTCGGCCCGCCGGTTTCCGGTGCGCTCCGGGATCGCGATCGTCGTGTCGTCGAGCACGTGCGTGAAGCCCGGCGGATCCCCCTTGGGCGACACATCGCACGTGCCGTCGGCGCCCGAGGTCGCCACCAGGCAGAACGGCGATGCGGCCAGCCACTGCCGGTCGAACGGATGCAGACGCGGGCGCGCCTTGCCGGCCACCCGGGGCAACGGCTCGCCCAGGATGGCGCGGATCTCGTCGTGTGTGGTCACCTCGTGCGTGGTTGCTGCCTCCATGGCAGCCACCCTAGAAAGGGGTGTCACACAAGGGCGAGCCATTTGCGGTAGTGCTCGCCGAACGGCTCTTCCTCGGCGGTCAGGGCCGCGCGCAGCTCGGCGGCCCCGCGCAGGGCGCCCGCGACGATCGCGTCGGGGTATCCGAGCGACAGCCGGTGCTCCTCGAACTCGTCCTCGTCCTCCACCTCGACCCGGCCGTCGGCCCGGTAGCGCACGAGGTCGATGTCGAGGTCCACGACGGTGAGCTCGGCCGGCCCGGTCCACTCGGCGGGCGTGGTGACGTCGCAGTACATGTCGCGCGCGTCCGGCTCGGCCAGGCACATCGCCATCCACCAGCCCTCGGTGGGGATGAGCCGCACGGCGTCGGCCCGGGTGAGCCCGGTGGGCCGGTCACCGTAGTGGTAGCTGACCACGCTCCCACGAGGCGTGGCGATCCAGGTGCCATAGGCATCCTCGCCGAGCAGCCGCCCGGTCACCTGCCGATGCGGCCGCCCGTCGAACTTCCGAAGAACAAGATCGACCGCCGTCACGAAGCGAGGCTACCGCGATCACGATGAGCGAACAGCCCCGCCCACCCGACCACTGGGTAAAGCTCAGACGAATGAGCAAGCGACCCGCGAACCGCGGGGCTTCCGGGGGCTCGCCCCCCGGAGCCGGCATGACAAGTCCCGACGGTCCGCGCACTCCGCGGACAGGGGAGGCCAAGGGACTTGTGGGCGCGGCAGGTTTCGAACCTGCGACCCCTCGCTTGTAAGGCGAGTGCTCTCCCACTGAGCTACGCGCCCGGATCAACCGGAGCCGCCATCGTACCTTGCGGGCTTCAGACCTTCAGCGCGGCGATCGCCTCACGCCAGGCAGCCTGGTCGCGGGACGAGCCGGGGCCTGCCTCCTCGGCGAAGACGATCACGCCGCCGCGGTCGATGAGGTACGTGCCGCGGTTGGCGAAACCCGCCTCGGCGTTGAAGACGTCGTAGCTCTGGGCCACCTCGCCGTGCGGCCAGAAGTCGGCCAGCAACGGGAAGTCGAAACCCTCCTGGAGGGACCAGACCTTGTGGCTGTAGACCGAGTCCACGCTGACCGCGACGACCTGCACCGCTTCATTGGCATAAATGCCGATATTGTCGCGGATCTCGGTTAACTCGCCCTGGCAGGTGCCCGTGAACGTCAAAGGGTAGAAGACCAGCAAGACCGCCTTGCGATCGTGGAAGTCACGAAGGCGTACCCACTGATTGTTTTGATCTTTGAGGGCGAAATCCGGAGCGGCGGCACCCAGCTCGAGCGGCATGAACACACCCTAACCGGACCGGCGCCCACGGACGCCGGCCGGCACTGAGGCGACAGCGAGCTACTTCTTCTTGGCACCCCGGGGGGAGACGAGACGGGCGCCCGTCCAGTCCTTGCCGGCGTTGACCGTCGAGGTCTGCTGCAGACCCGCCGTGGGGGCGGACTCGCTGATCTCGCTCGGCTCGACGTGTCCGTCGCGGCCGGCCTTGGGGGTCAGAAGCCACACCACGCCGTTGTCGGCGAGGGGGCCCAGGGCATCGGTGAGCAGCTCGAACAGGTCACCGTCACCGTCGCGGTACCACAACAGCACCGCGTCGACGACCTCGTCGGTGTCCTCGTCGACCAGCTCTCCGACGCGTTCGGTCAGGGCGTCACGGAGGTCCTCGTCGACATCGTCGTCGTAGCCCATCTCCATGACCACCATGTTCGGCTCGAAGCCGAACCGGTCCGCCAGGCTGCGTACGCCGTCGGCCTGACCAGCGGTCGCGCTCACTGTCTAAGTCCTCCTAGCCGTTGAATTGCCGTAAACCTTGGGGTAGTCCACACACTTGCCGCCCCATGCGCAAGTAGCGCACCGGGTGTGTGGCAATTTACCGTGCCAGCAGGGCATGGGCACCCTGTGTGATGGCATCCTCCCCCACCAGCACCTGTTGTGCGGCCGGACCGAGCGGAATCAGCGAGTCTGCCGAGGCTATCCGCCGGGCCGCGCCGACGAATCCGCCGTCCACCAGGGCCGCGAGGATGCCCTCCCCGACGCCGCCGGAGCGCCGCGTCTCGTCGACGATGAGCACGCGGCCGGTGGCGGAGGCCTCGCGGACCAGATCGGCGGCCGGCAGCGGGCTGAGCCAGCGCAGGTCGACCACGCGCGACCCGTACCCCTGCTCGGCCAGCTTGGCCGCCACCCGCAGCGACATCCGCAGCCCGTTGCCGAACGTGACGATCGTCAGATCGGCGGCGTTGCCGACGGGATAGATGCGCGCACGGCCGATCGGCACGTGCTCGCCGGACCACTGGTTCGGCGGCGAGTAGGGCGACAGCCACTCGTTGTCGCCCTGCTCGTAGAGGTCGCGGGTGTGATAGAGCGCGATCGGCTCGAGGAAGACGCAGACGCTGCCGTCGGCAGCGGCGGAGGCGAGGCAGGAGCGCAGCATCGGCGCGGCGTCGGCCGGGCGCGAGGGCACGGCAAGGACCAGACCGGGTACGTCCCGGAGCACGGCGACCGAGTTGTCGTTGTGGAAGTGGCCGCCGAACGCCTGCTGATAGGCGAGCCCGGCCACCCGCACGACCATCGGGTTCTTGTACGCCCCCGAGGAGAAGAACGACATCGTGGCCGCCTCGCCGCGCAGCTGGTCCTCGGCGTTGTGCAGGTACGCCAGGTATTGGATCTCGGGCACCGGCAGCAGCCCGTCGACGCCGGCGCCCAGCGCGAGCCCGAGGATGGTGGTCTCGTCGAGCAGGGTGTCGAAGACCCGCTCGGCGCCGAAGCGTTCCTGCAGGCGCTTGGTGACGCCGTAGACGCCGCCCTTGCGGGCCACGTCCTCGCCGAACAGCAGCATGCCCGGGTTGACCAGCAGGGCGTCGGTTAGCGTCGCGTTGATCGTCTGGGCGAGCGTGAGCGGCCCGGACTGCTCGGGGAGCTTGCCGTCGAAGGCCTGCAGGCGCTCGCGGGAGCCGGGCCCGGCGGCGCGGGTGGCGACCTCGGTGATCTCGTGGGCGACCCGCAGCGGGCGGCGCGGGGCGAGCGGGGCGACGATCTCGGCGACGCCGGCCAGCTTGGGCTCGCCGAGCACCTCCTCGGCGACCTTGCGGACCTGCCACCCCACCTCGTCGTACCGGGTGACGACCTCGTCGGGGGTGAGCAGGCCGGCGGCGACGAGCAGGCGGGCGGTGGCGATCAGCGGGTCGCGCCCGAGGTCGCGGTTGATCTCCTCGGTGGAGCGGTACGCCACCTCGGCGTCGGCGCCGGCGTGCCCCATGAGCCGGACCGTGGACAGGTGCAGGACGGCCGGGCGGCGCTCGCGGCGGACGAAGCCGGCCGCCTCGGCCGCGGCGTCGTAGGTGGCGGCGAGGTCGCAGCCGTCGGCCGAGGTGTAGCGGACGCCGGGGCGGGTGGACAGCATCGCGGCGAGCCAGCCGTCGGGCGAGGGCACGCTGACCCCGATGCCGTTGTCCTCGCAGACCAGGAGCAATGGCAGGCGTACGGAAGAATGCTCGAACCACCCGGCGGCATTCAACGCGGCCGTGGCCGAGGCGTGGTTTGCCGAGGCGTCTCCGAAGGAGGCGACCGCGATGGCGTCGGCCGGCCAGCGCCGCTGCGAGGTGCGCGGACGGGCCAGCGACCAGGCCAGCCCGACGGCGCGCGGCAGGTGCGACGCGACGGTCGAGGTGGTCGGGATGATGTTCAGATCGGCGCTGCCGAAGACCTTGTGCCGGCCGCCGGCGATCGGTTCCTGCGCCGAGGCGACGACGCCGCGCAGCACGTCGCGGGCGGCGTCGGCGATGCTCTTGGCGCGGGCGGCGAAGAAGGCGGCCGAGCGGTAGTGCAGCAGGGCCGGGTCGGTGGGCAGCAGGGCGGCGGCGACGCCCGCGTTGCCCTCGTGGCCGGAGGATCCGATGGTGTAGAAGCCCTCGTTGAAGCTGCGCAGCCAGCGTGCGGCCAGGTCGAGGTGGCGGCTGGCGAGCTGGGCGTCGAACAGCTCGAGGGCACGGGCGCCGGTGAGCAGGGCACCGTCGCGGACGGCGTCGGCCGGTTCGCGGCGCGCGCCGGGGTCGGGCAGCGCGGAGACCGCGTCGCGGAAACGCTCGTCGAGGTTCTGCGGGGTGGTCACGCGACCCAGCATTGCGGACCGGAGCCACCGCTGCCACCGCCTGTGTTCTACTCAAAACATGATCATGCGTACGGTGGTCGTCCGTCTCGGGCTTGCCGTGCTGTGGGTGGGGTGCACCGCGGGCCTTTTTCTCGCTCTCGATCTGTACACATAGGCTCGCCGGATGCGTACCGAAGTCATCACGGTCCGGACCGGCGGGGCGCCGGTCGTGCGGGACATCACCGCCGAGGCCGAGGCGTTCGTGCGGTCCGAAACGGACGGGTTGCTGCACGTGTTCGTGCCGCACGCCACCGCGGGGCTGGCGATCATCGAGACCGGGGCCGGGTCGGACGACGACCTGCTGGCCGCGATCGACGAGCTGCTGCCGGCCGAGGACCGGTGGCGGCATCGGCACGGGTCGAAGGGGCACGGCCGCGACCACGTGCTGCCGGCCTGGATCCCGCCGTACGCGACACTCCCCGTGATCGGCGGAAAGATCGCGCTCGGGACCTGGCAGTCGATCTGCCTCGTCGACACCAATGGCGACAATCACACCCGGCAGATTCGCTTCAGCTTCATCGACGGATAAGAAGTTACTGGTCAGTACGTGTGTCCCGGATCGCGGACACCCCGGGTAGGCGTGACGATGCCCACCGCGAGGGGGCAGGATGGAGTCCTATCCGAGCGACTCACACAATGGGCCGCCCGGTTCCGACACCCGACCAAGAGGATTGCCTGTGGCCACGGAGCGCAAGCGCCCGGTGATCAGCGATGGACTGCCGAGCCAGCTTCCCGACATCGACCCCGAGGAAACCAACGAGTGGGTCGAGTCGCTCGACGGAGTCATCGACGAACGCGGCGCCAAGAGAGCCCGCTACATCATGTTGCGCCTGCTCGAGCGGGCCCGGGAGCGACAGGTCGGCGTTCCGCCACTGACCTCCACCGACTACATCAACACGATCCCGCCGGAGCAGGAGCCGTGGTTCCCCGGCGACGAGTTCGTCGAGCGCCGCATCCGGGCCTACATCCGGTGGAACGCGGCGATGCTTGTGCACCGCGCGCAGCGCCCCGAGATCGGCGTCGGCGGTCACATCTCGACGTACGCGTCGAGCGCCAGCCTCTACGAGGTCGGCATGAACCACTTCTTCCGCGGCAAGGACCACCCCGGCGGCGGCGACCACATCTTCTTCCAGGGCCACGCCTCCCCCGGCATGTACGCCCGGGCCTTCCTCGAGGGCCGGCTGAGCTCCGACCAGCTAGACGGATTCCGGCAGGAGCTGTCGCACCGCCTCCCCGGCGGGGTCAGTGGCGGCCTGCCGTCGTACCCGCACCCGCGCCTCATGCCGAACTTCTGGGAGTTTCCCACGGTCAGCATGGGCCTCGGTCCTTTGAACGCGATCTACCAGGCCCGGTACAACCGTTACCTGCAGAACCGCGGCATCAAGGACACCTCGCAGCAGCACGTGTGGGCGTTCCTGGGCGACGGCGAGATGGACGAGGTCGAGTCGCTCGGCGCGATCGGCCTGGCCGCCCGCGAGGAGCTCGACAACCTCACCTTCGTGATCAACTGCAACCTCCAGCGCCTCGACGGCCCGGTCCGCGGCAACGGCAAGGTGATCCAGGAGCTCGAGTCGTTCTTCCGCGGCGCCGGGTGGAACGTGATCAAGGTGATCTGGGGCCGCGAGTGGGACCAACTGCTCGCCGCCGACACCGACGGCGCCCTGGTCAACCTGATGAACGTCACGCCCGACGGCGACTACCAGACGTACAAGGGCGAGTCCGGGGCGTACGTGCGGGAGAACTTCTTCGGCCGTGACCCGCGCACCCGCAAGCTGGTCGAGGGCCTGTCCGACGACGAGGTGTGGAACCTCAAACGCGGCGGCCACGACTACCGCAAGCTCTATGCGGCGTACAAGGCGGCCACCGAGCACACCGGCCAGCCGACCGTGATCCTCGCCAAGACGATCAAGGGCTGGACGCTGGGCTCGCACTTCGAGGCCCGCAACGCGACGCACCAGATGAAGAAGCTGACCCTGGACGACCTCAAGGGCTTCCGGGACCGCCTCTACCTGGAGATCAGCGACAAGCAGCTCGAGGAGAACCCGTACCTCCCGCCGTACTTCCACCCCGGTGAGAAGTCCGACGAGATGCAGTACATGCTCGAGCGCCGCCGCGAGCTGGGCGGGTCCATCCCGTCCCGGCGGACGAAGCACAAGTCGCTGGCCATCCCCGAGTCGAAGCAGTTCGGCGACGTCAAGCGGGGCAGCGGCAAGCAGAAGGTCGCCACCACGATGGCCTTCGTCCGGTTGCTGAAAGACCTGATGAAGGACAAGGAGTTCGGCGCGCGCTGGGTGCCGATCATCCCCGACGAGGCCCGCACGTTCGGCATGGACTCGCTCTTCCCGACCAAGAAGATCTACTCGCCGCACGGCCAGACGTACACCTCGGTCGACCGGGAGCTATTCCTGTCGTACAAGGAGGCGACCAACGGCCAGATCCTGCACGAGGGGATCAACGAGGCCGGGTCGACGGCGAGCTTCATCGCGGCCGGCACCTCGTACGCCACGCACGACGAGCCGATGATCCCGCTGTACATCTTCTACTCGATGTTCGGCTTCCAGCGGACGGCGGACGAGCTGTGGGCGGCCGCCGACCAGATGACGCGGGGCTTCCTGCTCGGCGCCACCGCGGGCCGCACCACGCTGAACGGCGAGGGCCTGCAGCACGAGGACGGGCACTCGCTGCTCATCGCGGCGACGAACCCGGCCGTGGTGGCCTACGACCCGGCGTACGCGTTCGAGATCGCGCACATCGTGGAGAACGGCCTGCACCGCATGTACGGCGAGAAGCAGGAGAACGTCTTCTACTACCTCACCGTCTACAACGAGCCGATCGTGCAGCCGGCCGAGCCCGAGGGCGTCGACGTGGAGGGCCTGCTCAAGGGCATCTACCGCTACAAGGCGGCGCCCGAGACCACCGGTCCCAAGGCGCAGCTTCTGGCCTCGGGCACCGGCATGGGCTGGGCGCTCAAGGCGCAGGACCTGCTGGCCCAGGACTGGGGCGTGTCCGCCGACGTCTGGTCGGTGACCTCGTGGACCGAGCTGCGGCGCGACGCGGTGGAGTCCGAGGAGCACAACCTGCTCAACCCGGGTGACCAGCCGCGCAAGCCGTACATCCAGCAGAAGCTGGAGAGCACCGAGGGCCCGGCCGTCGCGGTCAGCGACTTCATGCGGGCCGTGCCCGACCTGATCGCCCGCTGGGTGCCGAACGACTACACGTCGCTGGGCACCGACGGCTTCGGCATGAGCGACACCCGGCACGCGCTGCGCCGCCACTTCCACGTGGACGGCGAGTCGGTGGCCGTGGCCGCGCTGCGCCAGCTGGCGCTGCGCGGCAAGGTCCCGATGCACGTGCCGGCCGAGGCGGCCAAGAAGTACGCGATCGACGACGTCTCGGCGGCCCCGGTCGGCGAGACGGGCGGCGACAGCTAAAACCTGATATTCCGGACTGAGGCCCCATCGTTCGCGGTGGGGCCTCAGCATGCTCAGACCGGTGCCGATAGGTACTGGGTGAAGATGAGTCACCGTTTGCTCGCACTCGGCCTGGGCGGGGTGCTCAGCACGGCCGCGGTGCTCGTCGCGGTCGGCGCCTGGGAGAGCGGCGAGTTCGCCGAGAACACCCAGTCCGAGGTGCGGGCCCAGAGCACCGAGAACCTCGACGGCACGACCGACGACGTCACCGCGCTGGTGAGCTCGGTCGGCGACGACGTGCAGAGCCTGGTCAACCAGCAGATGACCGCCTCCGACGTGTTCCTGGCCCAGCGCGGCGGCGCCCGCCTCAGCGACGCGACCACCACGTGGACCGCCACCAACCAGGTGACCAAGGCCAAGAAGACCGTCACCGTCCCGCGGATGACCATCGAGGGCACCACGCTGAACGGCAACACCGATCAGTCCGGCGGGCGCTTCGTGGAGCAGACGAAGGACCTGGTGGGCGGGGAGATCACCGTCTTCCAGCGGATCAACGACGCCGGCGAGCTGCTGCGGGTCGACACCACGATCAAGGGCAACGTCGGCACCTACATCCCGGCCGTCGGCGCCGATGGCAAGGCGAACGCGGTGGTCACCGCGATCAAATCGGGCAAAGGCTACCGAGGCGTCGCGCAGGTCGTGGGCGTCCCGTTCATCACCGGGTACGACCCGATCAAGGACTCGTCCGGCAAGGTGATCGGCGCGCTGTTCGCCGGTGTGCCGCAGGCCGACGCGCTGGCGAGCCTGAAGACGGCGATCGCCGGGGTGAAGGTCGGCGAGAACGGCTGGACCTCGGTCTACAGCACCTCGGCGGCGGACGCCGGCCGGGTGGTCGCCTCCAGCATCGACGGCCAGGTCGGCGAGACCGTGCTGGACGCGACCGACACCAGCGGCAAGAAGTACGTCGAGGAGATCGTCGCGAAGGCGCCGACGCTCGGGGACGGCGAAACCTGGCGGACCACCTACACCCTGCCGGGCGCCGCGAACGGCAAGGCCGGCTCCACCACGACCACCGTGGCGTACTACAAGCCGTACAACTGGGCGATCACGATCGGCGGCTACGACGCCGACGCCGAGGGCGCGATCGAGGCGGTCCGCGACGGGCGGCGCGACATGCTGTTCACGTTCGTGCTGGCCGCGATCCTGCTGGCGGTGGCCGGCGGCATCATGGCGGTCGTGCAGGCCCGCAGCATCGCGGGGCGCCTGCGGAAGCTGACCGACGGGCTGTCCCGGCTCGCCCACCGCGACCTCACGGTCAAGGTCGACGTGCACGGCACCGACGAGATCGCGGTGGCCGGCGAGGAGCTGAACACGGCCGTCGCCGAGCTGCGCAACCTCATGACCGAGGTGACGAGCGCGTCGCATGAGGTGTCCACGGCCGCCCAGCACGTGGCCGCCAACGGTGGGGTGCTCTCGTCGTCGGCGGACGCCGCGGCGACCCGGGCCGGGTCGGTCAACATGGCGGCCGAGGGCGTCTCCAGCGTCGTGCAGACCGTCGCGGCCGGCGCCGAGGAGATGGGCGCCTCGATCTCCGAGATCTCGCACAACGCCCAGGACGCCGCGCAGGCCGGCCGGGACGGCGTGCAGCTGACCGCGGCCGCCGCCGGCGTCATCGCCGAGCTGCGCGGCTCGACCGCCCAGATCGCCGACGTGGTGCGGCTGATCGCCAGCATCGCCGAGCAGACCAACCTGCTCGCCCTGAACGCGACGATCGAGGCGGCCCGGGCCGGCGAGACCGGCAAGGGCTTCGCCGTGGTCGCCAACGAGGTCAAGGAGCTGGCCCAGGAGACGGCCCGGGCGACCGAGGACGTGACCGCGCGGGTCTCGGCGATCGAGGGCGACACCACCCGGGCGGTCTCCGCGATCGAGGCCATCACGGCCCGGATCGCGCAGGTCAACGACTACCAGACGGCGATCGCGGCGGCCGTGGAGGAGCAGGCCGCGACGACCGCCGAGATGGCGCGCAACATCGCCGAGGTGGCCTCGGGCAGCCGGGACATCGCCGAGGGCATCGGCGTGGTCAGCGGCGCGGTGGAGGGCACCCGGCAGACGGTGACCGCCTCGCACGAGGCGGCCGGCGAGCTGAACGCCACCGCCAGCCGCCTGACCGGCCTGGTCGGCCGCTTCACCGTCTAGGGATCAGGCCGGGACGTACGTGATGACCTCGACGCCGGTCGTCGTCTTCCAGCTGTCTGTCAGCGTCAGGGCGATCTTGGTGCCGTCGTCCCAGAGCTTGCGGCCCTCGCCCTGCACGACCGGGTAGATCATGATGCGGTACTCGTCGATCAGGTTGTGCTTACTCAGGTAGTTGACCAGCGACGCGCTGCCGTTGATCAGCAGGTTGCCCGGCTCGGTCTTCAGCTTGGCCACCGCGTCGGCGACCTCGCCCTGAAGGAACGTCGCGTTCCACTCCGGCGTGGTGAGCGTGGTGGTGGCGACGTGCTTGGGCATCGAGTTCATCTTCTTGCCGAAGTCGCCGGTCCCGGCCTCCATCTGCGGCCAGGCCGCCTTGAAGCCCTCGTACGTCTTGCGGCCCAGCAGCAGCGCGTCGGCCTCGGCCAGGTTGGAAGCCTGCCAATTGGCCAGTTCGTCGTTGAAATAGGGCCCGCTCCAGGCCGGCTCCTCGAAGACGCCGTCCAGCGTCACGTACTCGACCGCGACAACCTTTCCCATCGGCACATCATGCCCCATTCGCGCTCTCGTCAAGCTGTCTGACATTCCGTAAGCTCTGCGCTACGGAGAGGAGGCTCGATGACCGTGACCCACGGAGCTCCCGCGCTCGCCGAGCCCGTCGTCCCGGTCCGGCGCCTCTGGATCGGCCTGCTCTTCGCCGCCAACCTCGGCCTCTGGATGGCGTATTACACGCCCCTGCAAGTGCTGTTGCCCGAGCAGATCGAGGACCTCGGCGTCGCGCACAAGGAGATCTGGCTCGGCGTGGTCACCGGCATCGGCGCGATCGTCGCCGTGGTGGTCAACCCGGTCGCCGGCGCCCTCTCCGACCGCACCCGCCCGCGCCTGTTCGGCCGCGAGTACGGCCGCCGGCACATCTGGACCGCCTCCGGAGCGCTGCTCGCCTTCATCTGCCTGCTCGTGCTCGCGGTGGCGCCCAACCTCTTCTGGATCACGGTCGCCTGGGCCGTCGCCAACGTCGGCATCAACATCATGCTGGCCACGCTGACCTCGGCCGTCCCCGACCGGGTGCCGGTCGACCAGCGCGGCCTGGTCTCCGGCTGGATCGGCATGCCGGTCGCGCTCGGCCTGGTGCTCGGCGCCATCCTGGTCACCGCCGTGGTCACCACCCCGTCGCCGGGTTACCTGATCATCGCGATCGGCCTGCTCCTGCTGGTCGCGCCGTTCGTCCTGCGCACGCCGGACGACCCGCTGGGCGATGCGGTGGTCAAAAAGGCGAGCTTCCGGCTCGACCTGCGCGGCAACCCCGACTTCGCCTGGGCCTGGGTCACCCGGTTCCTGGTCATGCTCGGCAACGCGCTCGGCACGCTGTACCTGCTGTATTTCCTCACCGACGCGGTCAAGCTCGACGACCCCGAGGGCGGCCTGCTCTCGATGATCCTGCTGTACACGGTCGGCATGATCGGCACGGCGATGCTCGGCGGCTGGCTCTCCGACCGGGCCGGCAAGCGCAAGGTCTTCGTGGTCTGGTCCGGCGTGATCATCGCGGTCGCCGCCATGCTGCTGGCCCTCTGGCCGACCTGGCCGGTCGCCCTGGTCGCGTCGGTGCTGTTCGGCGCGGGCTTCGGCGTCTACCTCGCCGTCGACACCGCGGTCGTCACGCAGGTGCTGCCGGCCGCCACCGACCGCGCCAAGGACATCGGCGTCATCAACATCGCGCCCTCTGTCTCCCAGGCGCTCGGCCCGGTGCTGGCCGCCCCGGTCGTCGCCTACCTGGGCGGCTATCCGACGCTGTTCGCCCTCACCGCGGTCACGAGCCTCGCCGGGGCACTGGCCGTGCTGAAGATCCGCTCGGTGGCCTAGGTACCCTTAGGCGGTGACTGTTCGCGTACGTTTCGCCCCGTCCCCGACCGGCATGTTCCACGTCGGCGGCGCCCGCTCGGCGCTGCAGAACTGGATCTATGCCAAGCAGCACGACGGCGTCTTCGTGCTCCGCATCGAGGACACCGACGCCGCACGTAACCGTCCCGAGTGGACTGAGGGCATCCTCTCGGCGCTCGACTGGATCGGCATCGAGCGGGGCACGTACGAAGGGCCCCACTACCAGTCCTCCTACGCGGCCGACCACACCGCCGCGGCCACCCGCCTCTACGGCGAGGGCAAGGCGTACTACTGCGGCTGCAAGCGCGAGGACGTCATCGCCCGCACCGGCAACCAGCACTCCGGCTACGACGGCTTCTGCCGCGACAAGGAGCTCGGCCCCGGCGACGGCCGCGCGCTGCGCTTTCGCACGCCCGACGAGGGCGAGACGGTGGTGGAGGATCTGGTTCGCGGCAAGCCGACCTTCGAGAACAAGCTGATCGAGGACTTCGTCATCGCCCGCGGCGACGGTTCCCCGCTGTTCCTGCTGGCCAACGTCGTCGACGACATGACCATGGGGATCACCCACGTGATCCGCGCCGAGGAGCACCTGCCCAACACGCCCAAGCAGCAGATGCTGTGGGAGGCGCTGGGCCACGCCGCGCCGGTGTGGGCGCACGTCCCCGTGATCGTCAACGAGAAGCGGCAGAAGCTGTCGAAGCGCCGCGACAAGGTCGCCCTCGAGTCGTACCGCGACGAGGGCTATCTGGCCGCCGCGATGAAGAACTATCTGATGCTGCTCGGCTGGGCGCCCTCCGGCGACCGCGAGATCGTCCCGTGGCAGGTCATCGAGGACGAATTCCGCATCGAGGACGTCAACCACGCCTCGGCGTTCTTCGACGTCAAAAAACTGCGGGCCTTCAACGGCGACTACATCCGCGCGCTCGCCCCCGACGAGTTCGCCGCCTGCTGCGCGCCGTGGCTGCAGGGCACCGATACGATTCCCGCCCCGCCGTGGCGTCCGGAGGCATTCGACATCCAGGTCTTCACCGCGGTCGCGCCGCTCGCGCAGACTCGCATCGCGGTGCTGTCCGAGATCGTGGATTACGTCGACTTCCTCTTCCTCGACGAGCCGGCCCGCGACGAGGCCTCCTGGGCCAAGGCGATGAAGGGTGACGCCGCCGAGATCCTGGAGGCGACCGCGACCGCCTTCGAGGCCCTCGACGACTGGTCGGCCGAGCCGCTCAAGGCCGCCCTCGAGCAGGTCGGCCTGGCCCGCGAGCTGAAGCTGGGCAAGACCCAGGCGCCGGTGCGGGTGGCGGTGACGGGACGCTCGGTGGGACTTCCGCTCTTCGAGTCGATCGAGGTTCTGGGTCGCGAGCGCACGCTGCGTCGCTTGCGCTCCGCGCGCACCGAGCTTTAAAAGGCCTTTCGCGTACGGGGTGAGCACGGTTTTTTCGTGACGCCGCTCACCCCGGAAACGTTGCACGCCGTTCTCAACTTTTCGTCTTTATCGCAATCGCCGCCTCGCACGCCATCGCTTGCCGTCGTTCCGGTAACGAAAACGTCTGAGCGGGTGACCGGGCCCCCATGTCCTTGCTCGGACTGGGTACTATTCGGCCGCTGATCAACGGCCGCTGTCGTCTCTTCGGTCATCCCCAGATGGCTCCAATTCGTCCGGCTCGAGATGCGCCCGGACGCTCGTCCGGGGAGGCTGAAGGGGCCTCGGCCGGGCCGCGATCCACCGTCGCGGCGCGACCAGCGGCGCGCGAAGCCATGTCCACCACGGGGCGGGAGGCCGGACGATGGTTCGAGGGGCGATGACACGCTTGCTGTCGGCGGCCGGGGCGATTGCCGTCGCCGGCGCGCTCGCGCTAGGGACTGCCCCCGCGGCACAGGCCGCGCCGAAACCCGCCGCCAAGCCGACCAGCGTCCAGATCAAGGGCGGCGAGGTCTCCGGCACGCTCATCGTCGATCCCACGGACGGCGCACGCCTCTTCGACACGCTGCTGGCCGAGGTCAACTGGATGGCGACGGCCAAGCCGCAGACGGTCGCGCCGCAGGCCACCAAGCTCGGCCCGAAATACACGCTGACCGTGATGGCCAAGACCGTCCCGCTGCAGGTCTACGACCTGTACCCGATGGCGGCCGGCGGTCCCCGGGCGCACCGCCCGGCCAACCAGCCCAGCGGCAAGAAGGCCGACGGCTGGTTCTACGGCCGCCTGACGATGTCCGAGACGCTGCGCCTGAGCGGCGTGCCCCTCAAGCCCAAGCCCGACGTGGTCAACGGCGGCATCGGCGGCGGCGTGGGCGAGGACATCAACGTCGACGACCTCGACCCGGTGGCCGGCGTCAACGGCTTCCTGAGCCGCATGCGAGAGCTGCTGCTGCTCAACGGCGCCGTGCTGATCGTCATCCTGTTCGGCCTGGCCGGCATAGCATTCTTGATCCGCCGCCGCGTCTAGGCACGTGTCGGGGCCCGAGGCCCGCTCGAATACGGCCAGCCGCCAGCTCTCGCCGGCTGCGGCGACGGCCCGGATTGCGCCGCGGCCTCTTGAAAGCCGCTAACCGCCTCCGGCCCGTCAATCTTGATGAACCGCCGATCGCCGCGAACAGCAACTCGTCAACCACTGAGCCCCGCCCCCCATCACACCGGAAATATCCGGATATTTCCGGTCGCGGCCGACGGGTTCCCACGATGAGGTCCGCGCGTCAACCACACGATCTGCGCGACCCGGTCGCCCACCGCGTCTACCACATCCGCCGCCCGCAGCCGTCATCCGCAGCGGGTTATCCACAGCGGCGACTTATCCACAGCGCACCGGTCCCGCCGCCCCCGATCTCGCGACTTTCCGACGAAAATGACCAGCGGGGGCTCCCCCTGGGAGGGCGGGGTCGGCAGGGCGGGGTCCGCAGGGCGGGGTCCGCAGGGCGGGGTCCGCAGGGCGAGGTCCGCAGGGCGAGGTCCGCAGGGCGAGGTCCGCAGGGCGGGGTCCGCAGGGCGAGGTCCGCAGGGCGGGGTCCGCAGGGCGAGGTCCGCAGGGCGAGGTCCGCAGGGCGGGGTCCGCAGGGCGGGGCCGGCAGAAGCGCGGGGCCGGCAGAAGCGCGGGGCCGGCGAGGGCGGGGTCGGCGAGGGGGTCGGCTTCAGTCGGCCGGCAGGGGCACCGGAACCTTGAAGGCGGGGCACGCGCCCGACGACGGGCCGGAGCACTGCTCCGCGGCGCCGAAGGCGTCGAAGAAGCGCCGGTCGGTGGCGATCTGCTCGATCTGGGCGCCGGTCAGGCCGGGCTTTCCGTTCGAGGCGTTGTCGGTGCCGCGCTCGCCGGTGGCCATCACGGCGACCGTGCGGCCGTCGGTGATGCGCCGGGCGATGGTCTGGTGCACCTGCCAGTCGAGGTCGCGGTCGTCGTCGTAGCGGACGTACTCGATGCCGGCCGGCGCCCACTCGGTCTTCGCGCATTTGCCGGGGGCAGCGAGCACTGGGAAGCACAGGTCCTCGGCGACCGTGTACACGGCGACCTCGACCGTGCCGCGCGGCTTGCCGTCCTGGTCGACGACCGAGTACTGGCGCCAGCCGCTGCCGCGCTCGGGCGGCCGGGGGTAGATGTGCATCTTGCGGCCGTCGACGATCGGGGCGATCAGCGCGAGCACCGGGTCGGCGACGGTCGAGGGCAGCGGCACGGCGCTGGAGGCCACCCCAGCCGGCGGAGAAGCGTTCTTGCCGGGCATGAGAGTGGTCGTGAGGGCGTACCCCGTCGCCACGATAACGGCCGTCACCGCGACGCCGGCGGCGACCAGCGCCTGGGTGCGACGGCGGCGCAGCCGGTCGGCGCGGCGGAAGACCGCGTCGATCTCGTCGCCGAGCTGGGGCTCGCCGTCGAGGACGTGCTCGAGGAGACGGTTCAGCTGCACGGTCATCCGGCCAGCGCCGCCTCGGAGTCGGTGAGCAGCTGCTCGAGGGCGGCCAGGCCGGCCCGCTCGTAGGCGGCGACCCGCTCGTCGTCGAGGTCGAGCATGGCGCCGACGGCGTCCACGTCGAAGCCGTCCCAGTGCCGCAGCACCAGCACCGCCCGGCAGCGCGGCGCGAGCTTGTGCAGGGCGTCGAGCAGCAGGATCGACTCGGCTTCGACGCCTTCGGCGCCGGCGGAGGCCACGAAGACGTGCTCGCGGCGGCGGTTCCGGCGGCGGCAGGCTTCCATGAGATCCGCGTACGCGTAGACGTCCGGGTCGGCGACGGCGCCCCTCCGGGTATCGGCCACCACCCTGGCCAGGCAGGCTTCGGTGAGCTCGGTGGCCAGTTCCCAGTCGCCGCACATCAGGAACGCGGTACGGCGCAGGTGCGGGAGGCGGCTGGTCACGAAATCGCGCAGACCATCATCGTCGCCGGACATGGTCCCTTTATAGGGAAATATGCGCAGCTACGTTGGTAAACGGGGATCAGGTCGCCCGGACGGCGACTTCCACCAGGCGTACGAGATCGGCCAGATCCTCGTCGAAGTCGCGCTCCCCCGCCTCGCCGGGGAGACCGCCGGGGAGGCCGCCGGTGACCTCGCCGGTCGCGTAGCCCAGCAGGAACGCGCAGATCATCCGGGCCAGCCGGGGTATCCGGTCGGCGGGCACGCCGGCGTCGTGCAGGATCGCGCGCAGGGCCGCGGTGAGCCAGGACGCCGACGCGGCCGCCGCCGACCGGTTCAGCAGCAGCGGAAACGCGCCGGGGTGGGCGTACGCGAGCTGCCGGACCGCGCGGCCCAGCGCGAGCAGCCGCGGGCGCCAGTCGTTGTCCGCGCCTTCGCCGACAACGGAGCCCAGCTCCTGGTGCAGCAGGTCGACCAGACCGTCGAGCAGCGCGTCCTTGCCACCCACGTACGGGTAGAGCGCCATCGAGGTCAGCCCGACCCTCTCGGCCACGGCACGCATCGACATGGCGGCCAGACCGCGCTCGTCGACCAGCGCGAGCGCCTGGTCCAGGATCAGCCGTCTCTTGTCGTCCACACCTCACCGTGTCGAAGCCGCGGCCCGCATGCGCCGGGGCACGCCGGGCGGCTCACTCAACCGGGTGAGTCAGCACCAACGGCCGGGTGGGCGGCCTCTGCCGGTGGATTTGCGGCGCGGGCGCACCGCCCCGTGCAGATGGGCTCCCGCCCAGCCCCGCAACTCGGTGCGGCAGCCCATGCGGCTCGGTACGGG
Organism: Actinoplanes sp. CA-142083; assembly: GCF_050942195.1. Classification (NCBI taxonomy): domain Bacteria; kingdom Bacillati; phylum Actinomycetota; class Actinomycetes; order Micromonosporales; family Micromonosporaceae; genus Actinoplanes; species Actinoplanes sp. CA-142083. The sequence goes on along the minus strand of NZ_CP192076.1, from coordinate 1,804,535 downwards.
CGGCTCGTCCTCGACGGCGGGCGACGCCATCGGCAGGATCGGCTGTGCGTCCTCGAGCGCTGGATCGATGTCGGCGCGCAGCGGTCCGTTCTCCGGTTCCGTCATCTCGCCTCCCCCAACCTTCACGCGGTGTCACATCGGCGTCGTGGCGCCCGGCTTTACCTTCCGGCCGGGTGAGCCGGGCAACGCTAATGCGCCACCATGCCAGGTCACCGACCGGAATCGCGGGAGGGGCGCACCGCTATCCCGGCAAATAACTCAAACTGGGACATAGAGCCCGCGCATTTGCTGGCATATGCCCCTCCACCTGCGGTCTTGGTCGTTGCCGGACGGAACGACCCCGAGCGGGACAGAGCGGTTCCGAGGAGGCGATTCCGGCCCCGAGCGTGGCAGGCTGTGGTCCGTGGCAGAGAGCGTACGACCCGCCGGGACGGCCAAACCCCCGCTCGCCGCCACCCTGCGCCGCATCGAGCGCAACGCCGGCGCGCTCGCCAGCTCGGCCGTCGCCCGCATGGACGAGACGCTCCCCTGGTTCCGCGCGCTCCCGGCCGACCAGCGCTCCTGGGTCATGCTGGTCGCCCAGGCCGGCGTCCGCTCGCTGGTCGAGTGGCTCCGCTCGGGCGGCGCGGTCGCCACCACCCAGGAGATCTCCGACGAGGTCTTCGCGGCGGCGCCCCGCGCGCTGGCCCGGTCGATCACGCTGACCCAGGCGGTCCAGCTGATCAAGGTGACCATCGACGTGGCCGAGTCCGAGGTCGGCGAGCTGGCCGCGGCCGGCGAGGAGGAGGCCCTCCTGCAGGCCATCCTCAAGTTCTCCCGCGAGATCGCCTTCTCGGCCGCGCGGGTCTACGCGCGGGCCGCCGAGTCGCGCGGCGCCTGGGACGCCCGGCTGCAGGCCATGCTGGTCGACGCGCTGCTGCGCGGCGACTCCTCGGACGTGCTGGCCAGCCGGGCGGCCGCGCTGGGCTGGGCGGACGCGCCGCCGGTAGCGGTGGTGGTGGGCCGCTCCCCGGGTGGCGAGATCACCTCGGTGCTGCACGCCGTCTACCGCGCCGCCCGCCGCGCCCGGCTCGAGGTGATCGGCGGCGTGCACGGCGACCGCCTCGTCGTGGTGATGGGCGGGGTGACCGACCCGGCGGCGAGCGCCACCGCGCTGGCGTCCAGCTTCGGCGAGGGTCCGGTCGTGGTCGGCCCGGCGGTGCCCTCGCTCGACCAGGCCACCGAGTCGGCCCGGGCCGCGCTGGCCGGGTTCCGCGCGGCCGGCGCCTGGCCCGGCGTGCCCAACCCGGTGGCCGCCGACGATCTGCTGCCCGAGCGCACGCTCGCCGGTGACATGGCCGCCCGGCGCATGCTGCGCCACGATGTGTACGGCGCCCTGCACCGCGCCGGCGGCGGCCTGCTCGACACGCTGGACGCCTTCTTCGCGGCGGGCGGGGTGCTGGAGAGCGCGGCCCGCGAGCTGTACGTACACCCCAACACCGTCCGGTACCGGCTTAAGCGGGTCGCCGAGGTGACCGGCCTCTCCCCCCTCGACGGGCGGGACGCGTTCGCGCTGCGGCTCGCGATGACGATCGGCCGGCTCGACCCTGCGACCTAAATCACCGAGCACTCGTTCATGTTTCACACCCCATCAAATGGGGCGCAAATGGGGTACTGAGAAGGGCCTTTTGTAGGATCCCTACAACGGTGGTCGTAGGGTTTCGTTGCCGCCGTCAACCGCGTTACCCCTCCGTATCCGGAAGAGTCAGAACCGTGCTCGCCGTACTCTCGCCCGGCCAGGGCTCCCAGAAGCCCGGCTTCCTGACCCCCTGGCTCGGCCTCCCCGACTCCGAGTCCCGCCTGCGGGAGTGGTCCGCCCTGTGCGGGGCCGACCTGCTCCACCTCGGCACCGACGCCGACGCCGACGAGATCAAGGACACCGCCCGCACCCAGCCGCTGCTGGTCGCGGCGGCGCTGCTGGCCGCCGAGCACCTCGGACTGGCCGCGAGCGGCGCCGAGGTCGGCGTGGTCGCCGGCCACAGCGTCGGCGAGCTCGGCGCGGCCGCCCTCGCCGGGGTGCTGTCCGCCGACACCGCCATCACGCTGGCCGGTGTCCGCGGGCGAGAGATGGCCGCGGCCTGCGCGCTCGAGCCCACCGGCATGAGCGCGGTCCTCGGCGGCGACCCCGCCGATGTCGTGGGCACCATCGAGCGGCACGGCCTCTACCCGGCCAACCGCAACGGCGCCGGCCAGATCGTGGCGGCCGGCTCGCTGGACGGGCTGGCCAAGTTCGCCGCCGAGCCGCCGGCCAAGGCGCGGGTCATCGCGCTCCAGGTCGCCGGGGCGTTCCACACGCCGTACATGAAGCCGGCCGAAACCGCCCTCGGCGCCTTCGCCGCCGGCGTGACGGTGACCGACCCCGCACGCACGTTGCTCTCCAACCTCGACGGCGCCGCCGTCGCGCAGGGTGGCGAGATGCTTCAGCGCCTGGTCCGCCAGGTCACCGCGCCGGTCCGCTGGGACCTGTGCATGCGCACGCTCAAGGAGCTCGGCGTCACCGGCGTCATCGAACTGCCGCCGGCCGGCACCCTGGCGGGCCTGATCAAGCGCGAGCTCAAGGGCGACGGCGCCCCCGAGATCGTCACCCTGAACACCCCGGAAGACCTGCCCGCCGCTCGCGACCTGATCGCCCGGCACGGTAATGGAGGAGCAGCATGACAGCCGCGGGTTCCCGCATCGTCGCGCTCGGGCACTACCAGCCCTCGCGCATCGTGACCAACGACGACCTGGCCAGCACCATCGACACCAACGATGCGTGGATCAAGGACAGGGTCGGCATCGCCGAGCGGCGCATCGCCGGGGCGGAGACCGTCGCCGACATGGCCACGTACGCCGCGGAGAAGGCGCTGGCCAACTCGGGCCTGACGGCCGCCGACATCGACCTCGTCACGGTCGCCACCTGCACCTCGATCGACCGGTGCCCGAACGTCGCGACCCGGGTCGCCGCCCGGCTGGGCATCACCGCCCCGGCCGCGTACGACCTGAACACCGCGTGCTCCGGCTTCTCGTACGCGCTCGGCACCGCCGACCACGCGATCCGGGCCGGCGCGGCCCGCAACGCCCTCGTGATCGGCGCCGAGAAGCTCTCCGACGTCACCGACTGGACCGACCGCACCACCGCGGTCCTCTTCGGCGACGGCGCCGGCGCGGCCGTGGTCGCCGCGGTGCCCGAGGGCGAGCAGGCCGGCATCGGCCCGGTGCTCTGGGGCTCGGCGCCCGACAAGGGCGACGTGCTCAAGATCGAGGGCTGGCAGCCGTACATCCAGCAGGAGGGCCAGATCGTCTTCCGCTGGGCCACCACCGCGCTCGCCCCGTTCGCGCTCGAGACCTGCGAGAAGGCCGGTGTCGCCGTGTCCGAGCTGGCCGCGTTCATCCCGCACCAGGCCAACACCCGGATCATCGACGGCATCGTGAAGCGGCTCGGCCTCGGCCCGGAGGTGGTCGTCGCCAAGGACCTGGTCGAGTCGGGCAACACCTCCGCGGCGAGCATCCCGCTGGCCCTGTCCAAGCTGGTCGAGCGCCGCGAGGTGCCCTCGGGCGCCCCGGTCCTGCTCTTCGGCTTCGGCGGCGGCCTCACCTACGCCGGTCAGGTCGTCCGCTGCCCGTGACGGGCGGCGCGACCCAGCCGGAACACCACCACCATTGAGAGGAATACCCAAGAAATGGCAACTCGCGAAGAGATCACTTCCGGCCTCGCCGAGATCCTGGAGGAGGTCGCCGGGGTGAACCCGGACGACGTCGCCGAGGAGAAGTCCTTCACCGACGACCTGGACGTCGACTCGCTGTCCATGGTCGAGGTCGTGGTGGCTGCCGAGGAGAAGTTCGGCGTCAAGATCCCCGACAACGAGGTGCAGAACCTCAAGACCGTCGGGGACGCCGTTTCCTACATCGAGGCGAATCACTGACATGAGCAATGTAGACGTCGTCGTCACCGGGCTCGGCGCGACGACCCCGTTGGGCGGGGACGTCGCGTCCACCTGGGACGCAATGGTCGCCGGCCGCTCCGGGGTGGGTTCGCTCACCCAGGAGTGGGCGGCCCAGCTCCCGGTACGCATCGCCGCTGAGCTCGCCGTGGAACCGTCCGAGGTCATCGAGCGGGTCCGCCTGCGCCGCCTGGACCGCTCCGAGGCGATCGCGCTGATCGCCGCGAAGCAGGCCTGGGCCGACGCCGGCCTCGAGGACGCCGGGGTCGACCCCGAGCGCCTCGCGGTCAGCATCGGCAGCGGCATCGGCGGGGCCACCACGCTGCTCAACCAGGACGACATCCTGGAGCAGTCCGGCCCCCGCCGGGTCAGCCCGCACACCGTTCCGATGCTCATGCCGAACGGCCCGGCCGCCCACGTCGGCCTGGAGTTCGGCGCCAAGGCCGGCGTTCGCGCCGTGGCCAGCGCGTGCGCCACCGGCGCGGAGGCGATCGCGCTCGGCCTCGACCTGATCCGGGCCGGCCGCGCCGACGTGGTGATCGCCGGCAGCACGGAGGCCGTCGTGCACCCGCTGCCGATCGCCGGTTTCGCCTCGATGCGCGCCATGTCGACGCGCAACGACGAGCCGGAGAAGGCGTCCCGCCCCTGGGACAAGAACCGTGACGGGTTCGTCCTCGGCGAGGGCGCCGGCGCGGTCATCCTGGAGCGCGCCGACCACGCCGCGGCCCGCGGCGCCCGGGTCTACGCGCGCCTGGCCGGCGCCGGCATCACCTCCGACGGGTACGACATCGTCCAGCCCGACCCGGAGTGCGCCGGCGGCATCCGCGCCATGCAGATGGCGCTCACCGACGCCGGCCTGACCGGCGCCGACATCAAGCACGTCAACGCCCACGCCACCTCCACCCCGGTCGGCGACATGGGCGAGATCAAGGGCATCCGGGTGGCCATCGGCGACCACCCGGTCGTCACGTCGACCAAGTCGATGACCGGCCACCTGCTCGGCGCGGCCGGCGCGCTCGAGTCGATCGCCACGATCCTGGCCATCCGGGACAGTGTCGTGCCGCCCACGATCAACCTCGACGACCCCGACGACCGGCTGGATCTGGACGTGGCAGCCCTCAAGTCACGTCCGCTCGACATCCCGGCCGCGGTGAACAACTCGTTCGGCTTCGGCGGTCACAACGTGGCGCTGGTCTTCGCCCGCGCCTGACGCTCGATTTCGACCTGTGGGAGCGGCCCCTGCGGGGCGCTCCCACAGTCATGTGGTCAGCGAGATCTGGAAGCCGGAGCCGGCCGGCTTGGCGCTGCCCGTCACCGAGAATTTCAGGTCGCCGGAGCTGGACCGGTCCGCGAGGTCGGCCGTCCAATGCACGAAGCCGTCGCCGGACAGCGAGACGGTCAGCCCGCTGAGCACCTCGGTGACCTTCGGCGTGATCGTCGGGTACTCGGCGATCGACCACTTCACCCGTGACTTGGTGCCCGGTACGTCGAGCTGGAACGGACATCCCCGCGGCTGCGGGCTGCTGCTGGTCGCGCATTTGTCGAGCGCCTGCTCGACGCCGGTCTGGATCTCCGCGGCGGCGTTCTCGGTCAGTTCCGGCACGCTGAAGGAAACCCCGACCGCCACGCCGCCCATCACCACTTCCGGCACGACGATGAACGACTCCCCCTCGAACATGGCGTTACCCTCCACCGCCACCTCGTACGACCCGGGGAAGACGCCGGTGGTCAGATCCTCGGATCCCAGCGGGACGCCGTTCACGGTGACGGGCCGGCCCCGCGCCCCCGAGACCGAGAGCCCGACGAGCACGTCGCGCAGGCGGTGACCACCGACCACGCTCACCGTCTGCTGGACGGTCACGCCCCGCGCCTGATAGGTGACGTCCACGAGGGCCGCCGCCGAGGTCTGCCGGGCCGCGCCGACCTGGACCGCGGCCGGGCGCCGGACGGGGGCGAGCGCCGCGTCGGTCAGCAGCGGGTCGGCGGCGAAGTCGAAGCCCGGTAGCGGGTCCACGTAGGTCAGAGCCGTTCGCGCGTCACCCGCCACCAGCGCGTCGAAAAAGCCCTGCACCGCCGTCTCGGGGCCGGGCGACGCCGCGACCTTCTCCGAGCCGGCGGCGGCGACCACGATCGCGACGGCGCCGATCGCCGCCACCAGCACGGCGGAGATCGCGAAGGCACGGCCGCGGGTGCGAGGTGAGAGACTCATCGGTCCCCCCGAGTTCGACGCTGAGTCAGCCGCAGGCTACCCGTGGGCCACCCGCGCCGACAGACATCGAACGGTCTGACTATCGACAGGCGGAGGCGGGCAGCCCGGGCACGGCCACCGGCGACCTTCCGGTCGCCTTCGCCTTACCGGCGATCACCGCGGCCAGGGCGGTCAGCGACAGCTTGCTTGACGAGTACGTGGCGAGCAGCGCCGGGGACTTCGCGGAAGCCAGCAGGTACGGCGTGTCCATCATCACCGTCACGGCCGCCGTCGAGCTCAGGTCGGCGGCCTTGTCGCCGTACCCGACGAGGTGTATGACCTTGCCACCCGCGGCCTGGACGTTCACGCCCGCCGCCTGCAACGCCCGCACCAGGTTGACCCGGGCGACCTCGCGGCCCTCGGCCGCGCTGACCGTGACCGGGCCGGTGAGCAACGGGCCGGTGCACGCACCGCGCAGGACGGTGACCGACGCCGCGTCCAGCGCGGAAACCGCCTGCTGGTGGGCCGCCGATCCGACGACGGAGAGGTCGGGCCTCGCGGCCGTACGCGCCTTCAGCGTCAGGATCCGCGTCGCGGCCTCGACCAGCCGCTCCCGCTTGAGCGTGCCGCTCTTGAGCCCGGCCACGATGCCGTCCCGGGCGGCCGTGATGTTCGGCGGCATCAGCAGCATGTCGTTGCCCGCGTTCAGCGCGCGCACCGCGGCCTCGCCGGCCGGCCACTTCATGGCGGGCGGCATGTTCATGGCGTCGGTGATCGCCACCCCGGTGAACTTGAGCTTGCCGCGCAGCTCGTCGGTCATCACCTTGTGCGAGAACGTGGCCGCGGTGCCCTTGTCGAGCGCCTGCACGTCGAGGTGGCCGGACATCACGACGCCGGCGCCCGCGGTCACGCCCGCCTGGAACGGCGGCAGATCCTGCGTGGTCCACTGCTGGGCGTTTTGCGCCACCACCGGCAGGCCCTCGTGGCTGTCGCCGCTGGTGTGGCCGTGGCCCGGGAAGTGCTTGAGGCCGGCCGCCACGCCCGCCGACTGGAGGCCCCGCACGGCCGCGGTGACCTGCGCGGCGTTCGCCTTGGGGTCGGCGCCGAACGAGCGGGAGCCGATCACGGTGTTGGTGGCCGGGCCGAGCGTGTCGGCGACCGGCGCGAAGTCGACGGTGATGCCCATCGCGGCCAGCTCCTCGCCGGCCGCGCGCCAGGCGGCCTCGGTGAGCGGGGGCTGGCCCGCGGCGCCGGCGGCCATCGCCGAGGGCAGCGCGGTCACGCCCTCGGTGATCCGGGTGACGACGCCGTACTCCTGGTCGGTGCCGATCGTCAGCGCCGGGATCCCGGCCTGCTGAGCGGCCGCCTGGAGGCCGTCGGTGAGCTTGCGGACCTGCTGCGGACTCTCCACGTTGGTCGCCGGGTTGGTGGAGCCGGTCGGATCCTGCGCGGTGAAGCCGACCAGGATGAGGCCGCCTAGGTGGAACTTCGCGACCATCTCGGCGGGAGTGTCCACGCCCGCCAGATTCTGGTTGCCGGCCGCCGAGGTCTTGTCCACCGTGGTCGCGTCGCTGCCGTACGCGTACGGCATGAGGACCTGACCGGCCAGATCGGCGTCGCTCATCGCTGCGGCGACGGCCGCGGGGTCACCGGTGGGCGCCCCGCTCGACGGCGCCTGCGTCACGGGCGGCGGTGCGCTCGACGTCGCGGGCGCCGGCGGCTCGTCCTTGCCGCACGACGCGACCAGCAGCGACGTCACCAGCAGAGGAACGGCGACTCGCAGTCTCCTCATCACGTCCGCCATCGAAGCAGTCCAACAGTGCTCGCGCAAATTCGGGGGATATTTCCAAGAAAAACGGTGAGTGTCCGGTTTACGGATGGCGCGCGGCACCCAGGAGCCGGCCCCGCCGCGTCAGCCCACCCGGGTGAGCAGCGTGACCGGGGCGCCGTCGCCCGCGTACCGATAGGGCTCCAGCTCGGCGTCCCACGCCGTGCCGAGCGCCTTCTCGAGCGCATGCGAAAGGGCCTCCGGCGCACGCGCGGAGGCCATGATCGTGCGCAGCCGGTCCTCGCCGATCTGGATGTCCCCGGAAGCGCCCATGATCCCGTGAAAGAGGCCCCGGCCGGGCACGTGCATGAACCGCTCGCCGTCCACGCCCGGGCTTGGCTCCTCGGTCACCTCGAAACGGATCATGGGCCACTGCCGGAGGGCAGCAGCCAGCTCGGCGCCAGTCCCGGCCCGACCGGTCCAGCTGCACTCGGCCCGCCGCGCGCCGGGATCGACGGGCTGCGCGGTCCATTGCAGGTTGACCGGCGCGGTCAGGACGCGCGCGATCGCCCACTCGACGTGCTGGCACACGGCGAGTGGGGTCGAGTGGACGTATACGACGCCACACGTTGGCACGGTGACCTCCCGGAGACCGAGGTGCGTCTTCCCCTACGACCTCGACCGCGGTTGATCGTGTCCCATGATGCCGGTTGGTACGGATGGTGCGCCAGAGAATCGGCAACATCGACATCGGAACTGACGTAGTGGCACACCCATCTCAACGCCTGTACCTGCTCTGACGGCACGGTCCCCGGGGCATCGTGTAGAGTTGCTACGGCCTTTTTTCTGCTTCTCAAGGAGTACCGCCGTGGCGAGCAACACCTCGAAGACCGCCCGCGCATCAGTCCGCGCCGGCCAGGGCACCGGTGGCGCCCTGAGCGTGCTCGGTGAGTACAAATACCTCATCCCGCTCGCCAACGGCCGCTTCGCCTACGTGCGCAACCTGACCAATGGCAAGACCGCGCACCTCAAGACCGACTCAGAGGCTTTCGTCGAGGAGATCCGCATCCTCGCCGCGGCCGGCCACGGCGCCAAGATCCGCGCCGAGCTCGAGTCCCTCGAGGCTGCCAACCCGCAGCACGGCTGGGCCGCCACCGAGAAGCGCCTCGTCGACGCGGGCGTCTTCGAGGGCTGAGCACCAGCGCCCTGATCTGCGCAAAAGGCGCCCCCGGTCCGCCGGAGGCGCCTTTTTCGCGCCCTCTGATCAACATCCCACCAATGATCACCAAGGCACGAACCCGACAAACCCCCCGAATCACACACGATCTTGATGATCTGCCGCGCGCGACGAACACGAACTCATCATCGCCGCGCCGCCCCCCGACTTCGCGTCGCAATCTTGATGAGTTGACGTGCGGGGCGGACGGGAAATCACCATCGCTCGGCCGCCGCAGTGGGCCGGCACCGCTGGACGGCCGCAGCGGCGCAACCGCACGGCGAAGACAGGCGCCGCCTTGATGAGTTGGCGTGCGCGGCGAGCGGGAAGTCATCATCGGTCGGCGCGAGCGGCGGCAGTGGCGGCGACCGCGCGCTCGCCGCCATGGCGCCCAGAGCGCCCACGCACACAGCGAAACGGGCGGCATCACGCTCAGCCACCGACGGCCCGGCCATGGCGACCCAGCGCGACCACCGGCCCAGCGCGACCACCGGCCCAGCGCGACCACCGGCCCAGCGCGACCACCGGCCCAGCGCGACCACCCGCTCAGCGCGACCACCCGCTCAGCGCAACTGGCCGCTCGGAGCGCGAACCCCCACGGCCCGGCCCGTGGCGCTCGGCGCGACCCCGCGGTGAGCGCAAGCTGTCGCACTCGGAGCCCAGCCATGATGCGGCGGGACGGGGCGAACCAGGTGCCTGGCGTTGGCGGGGACGGACATCAGCCCGAGCAGGAGGTGCTTGGCTGCGCCCGTACGATATCGGGCTTTTAGGGCAGGAGATCCACCAAGCCGGTGTCGAGGTCGTAGACCGCGCCCACGACGTCCACGCGGCCGGCTGCCACCGCGTCGGAAACGCCCTCGATCTCTCGCATGCGTGCCACCGTGCGGGTTACGTGGGCGCGCATGGCCTTCTCCGCCACGTCCTGGTCGTCCAGGCCTACCGCGGTGACGGCGGGGGCGATCTGGTCGACCAGGTAGCCGATGTCGCCGGACGGGCGGTCGTCGGTGCGGAGGGCGTCGACGGTGGACTGGACGGCGCCGCAGCGTTTGTGGCCCAGGACCATGATCAGCGGGACGCCGAGCTTGGCCACGGCGAAGCCGACCGAGCCCAGGACGGCGCGGTCGACGACGTGGCCGCCGGAGCGGACAACGCAGATGGAGCCGAAGGTCTGGTCGAAGATCGCTTCGAGGGGGACCCGGGAGTCGATGCAGCCGATGACGACCGCGTGCGGCTGCTGACCGCCGGAGGCCGCGGCCGCGGAGGCGACGCTGTGGCCGTGCTCGGGGCGGGCGCTGACGAAGCGCTTGTTGCCGGCGACCAGCTCGGCGAGCGCGTCGGCGGCGTTGGTGATCGGCGGGGACGGCGGGGCCAGCGGGTCGGTGGTCATGGAGGGAATTCTCGCCGAGTTCGGCCCGGGGAACAGCGAGTGCGAGGCAAGTCACGGAATGCTGATGTACGCGTGGGTTGCGACTGGTCGGGCAAATGGCCATAAATCAGCCTTGGAGGTTGGCGGTGACGCGGATCTCGGGTGATGATTGCTACCCGTGGGTACAACGGGGCCGTGCTACTCGCGGAGGTGCCCATGTCCGAGCGGTCCGTACTGACCCTGCCGGATGGCGTCACTCTCTGCGCGGAAACGTGGGGACCCCAGGACGCGCAGGTCACCGTGGTGTTGCTGCACGGGTGGTGCCTGAGCCGGCGTACGTGGCAGCACCAGATCGCGGCCCTGCAGAGGCTCTCGCCGGCGCCCCGGGTCATCGCCTTCGACGCCCGCGGGCACGGGCGCTCAGGATCGACCCGGCTGGGAGCGGCGACGCTGGGGCAGCTCGGCGACGATCTGGCCGAGGTGCTGCGGCAGATGGCGCCGGAGGGGCCCGTCGTGCTGGCGGGGCACTCGATGGGCGGCATGACGATCATGGAGTACGCGCACGGGCACTCCGATGAGTTCGCCCAGCGGGTCGCGGGGCTGCTCTTCGTGTCGACGACGGCGGAGGGAACAGCCCACACGATGTACGGGCTGCCGCCGCGGCTGGCGGCGCTGATGCGGGCCGGCGAGACGATCGGCGCGGGCGTGCTGGCCCGCTCGGGCGCCTGGCGGCCGCACCGGGCACTGATCCCGGCGCTGCGGCTGCCGCTGCGCTGGCTGCTGTTCGGCGACGACTACGAGGACGCCGCGCTCCGGCTGACCCTGCGGAGCGTGGGGCGGACGACGCTGCGGTCGATCGGCGGCTTCCGCACCTCGATCGGCGAGCAGCAGCGGCTCGACACGCTTGCCCGGCTGGCCGACGTGCCGGCCGCCGTGCTGGTCGGCGACCGGGACCGGCTGACGCCGCCGCCGTGCGCCGAGGGGATCGCCGAGGCCCTGCCCGGCACCGAGCTCACCGTGTTTCCCGGCGCCGGGCACATGCTGATCCTCGAGCGGCACGCCGCGGTCTCCTCCGTGCTGGCGGAGATCGTCGAGCGGGCCGGCGCTCACCGGCGGAAGCCCAAGCGACGGTCCCGTCGCATCGAGGGCCGGGCCGCCTAGAGCGACTTGGCGAGGGCGTCCATCAGCTCCTCGGTGCCCTGCTTGCGCTGGGCGGAGTTGTCCAGGCCGTCGAGGTAAACGCCCTGCTCGGTGACGGTGAAGTCGGTGCCGTCGCCGGACGCCTTGAGCTCGATCGTGGCGACCGAGACCGAGATGCGCTGCCCGTTCATCGACATCTCGTAGGTGTAGACGATCCGCTCGTCCGGCACGATGTCCGTGTAAGTCGCGGAATAGGCGTACGTCGGGCCGTTCTCGAAGCCGGTCTCGGCGGCCTCCCGGCCGCCCTCCCGGAAGTCGAAGGACAGCTGCTTGGTCGCGACGGGACTGCCGAACCACTTGGCCTTGGCCGAGGGATCGGCGAAGGCGCGGAACACCCGGGCGGGCGCGGCGTCGAAATGCCGGTCGATGCGGAAAGTGTCGTGCAGGGCGGAACGCTCGGTCACTGCTCTTCTCCGTTCAGGAATTCTTCGAGGCGGTCGAGGCGGCTCACCCATCCGGCCCGGCGGTCGGCGATCCACTGCTCGGCCGCCTGAAGCGCCTCGGGCTGCAGGCGGCAGGTGCGGACGCGGCCGACCTTCTCGGAGCGGACCAGGCCGCTCTCCTCCAGCACGCGCAGGTGCTGCAGCACCGCCGGCAGCGACATCGTCAGGGGCCCGGCCAGCTCTTTCACCGACGCGGGGCCGCGGCTGAGGCGGTCGACCATCGTGCGGCGGCTCCCGTCAGCGAGAGCGGCATACATCAGGTCGAGCGAATGGTTAAGCACTTGCTTAAGTATCCGCATCCGAACCCGCATGTCAAGAAGCGCTCCCGGCGGAGTAGATTCGATTGCCCCCTTTTTTCACGCAGGGAGAACCTTGAGCGACACCGTCCTGCAGCAAGAGATCGCGGTCGAACAGCAGCACGTGGACCGGGTCTACGCACGCCTCGCCGAGCTCCGCCGGGATGCGTCGCGCGCCGAGAAAGAGGGCTACCAACTGGCCGGCGTCGGCACGTACGGCGCGCTGGTCGAGCGGGACGCGATGGTCTACCACGCGGCCCGGCGCCGGCACGCCCTCGACACCGAGTACGAGGGCCTGGTCTTCGGCCGCCTCGACCTCAAGGCCGGCGCCACCCACTACGTCGGCCGGATGGGCATCCGCGACGAGAGCTCGCAGCCGCTGGTCGTCGACTGGCGGGCGCCCGCCGCGGCGGCCTTCTACCGGGCCACCGCCGCCGAGCCGCTCGGCGTGGTGCGCCGCCGCATGATCCAGTCGAGCCGGGAGAAGGTCACCGGGATCGAGGACGACCTGCTCGATCCCGACGCCGCGCCGCCCGGCATGCGCATCGTCGGCGACGGCGCGCTGCTGGCCAGCCTGTCGAAGGCGACCGGGCGCGGCATGCGCGACATCGTGGCCACCATCCAGCGCGAGCAGGACGAGGCGATCCGCTCCCCCGCCTCCGGGGTGACGATCGTGACCGGCGGCCCGGGCACCGGCAAGACGGCCGTGGCGCTGCACCGCGCGGCGTACCTGCTGTACTCGGACCGCAACCGGTTCGCCGGCGGCGGCATCCTGGTGGTCGGCCCGTCCGGCGTCTTCGTCGAGTACATCGCGACCGTCCTGCCCTCGCTGGGCGAGGAGACGGCGACGCTGCGCTCGCTCGGCTCGCTGGTGGTCGGCTACGACGCCACCCGGGTCGACAGCGGGCCGGTCGCCGCGATCAAGGGCTCGCTGCGCATGCGGCGGGTGCTCGAGCGGGCCTCGCACGACGGCGTCCCGGGCGGGCCGACCGAGCTGCGCCTGCTCTACCGGGGCACGCTGCTGCGGCTGGACGCGCAGGAGCTGGACGCCATCCGGCGCAAGGCGCTGCCGCGGGGCGCGCGGCGCAACGAGGTGCGCGGTCACGGCTTCGACCGGATCTTCGACGCGCTCTGGGCCCAGGCCCGCCAGCACAAGGTCACCGGCCTGCCGGAGAAGGCCGAATTCGAGTCCGAGCTGGCCGACCGCGCCGACTTCCGGGAGTTCCTGAAGGCCTGGTGGCCGCGCTTCACGCCGATGCGGGTGCTGCGCTGGCTCGCCGATCCGGGCCGCTTGCGGAAATACGCCAACGGCGTGCTCTCCCGGGAAGAGATCGCCACTTTGCAGGGGTCCTTCGGGGATGTCCCGACGATCGCCGACGTGGCCCTGCTGGACGAGCTCGACGAGATCCTCGGGCGGCCCCGCCAGGCGCAGAAGAAGACAAAGAACCCGTTCCACGTGCGCGACGGGATCCAGGAGGTCAGCACGTACGCGGACCGTCAGGCGGCGGCCCGCGCCCAGCAGGTGCAGCGCGACGACGACTACCGCGACTACGCGCACGTGGTGGTCGACGAGTCGCAGGACGTCTCGCCGATGCAGTGGCGCATGATCGGCCGCCGCGGGCAGTACGCGTCCTGGACGATCGTGGGCGACCCGGCGCAGACCGCGTGGGCAGGCGATCCCGCCGAGCTGGACCGGTCCCGCGACCGTGCGCTCGGCTCCCGCAAGCGCAACAGCTACGCGCTGACCACGAACTACCGGAACTCGTCGGAGATCTTCGCGGTGGCCGCCCGGGTGATCCGGACGATCATGCCGGACCTGCCGCTGCCGTCGGCCGTGCGCAGCACCGGCGTGGACCCGGTCGACGTGGTCACCGACCGGGCCGGGCTGCCGGGCCTGGTGCGCGAGCTCGCCGAGAAGCAGCTGACCGAGGTCGACGGCACGATCGGGCTGATCACGCCGGTGCCGCGCCGCGACGAGATGGCCGCGTGGGTGGCCGGGCTTGCGGAACGGGTCCAGGTGGTCACGGCACTGGAGGCCAAGGGCATGGAGTACGACTCCGTCGTGCTGATCGAGCCGGCGTCCCTCACTCAGGACCCGGCCGGGATCCGCACCCTCTACGTCGCCCTGTCCCGGGCCACCCAGCGCCTGACCACCGTCGGCACGACGGCCGACTGGGTGCCGGCTACGGGATCTTGATACCGACCGCCGTGTAGGTGGTGTCCGGTGTGGCCGGCGTGGTGAAGCGCGCGTTGGGCAGGTAGAAGCGCTTGCCGTACTCGGCGATCGTGGTCGGGACGTCGAACGCCTTGTCGGTGGTGCTGGAGACGACCTTGCCCTTGGTGGCGTCCTTGTCGAGCTGGATCTTGGTGATCACGTTCAACCGGTTCTGCACGACGTAGAGGGTGTTGCCGCGCAGCCAGAGGCCGTCGCCGTTGAGCACGTCCCGGCCGCCGAGGTCGATCTCCCTGGACTTGCCGTTGTAGCCGACCTTGAAGAGCCGGCCGGTGTTGGACTGCACCACGATCAGCGCCTTGCCGTCCGGGGTCTCGGCGATGCCGTTGGCGTTGTTGCCGGTGGCGTAGACCATGTCGCCGGTGATCGGCACGCGGACGGCTTTGCCGGGAAGACCCTTTCGAGAGCCGAGCGGCAGCTTGAACAGCACCGGGTTGGTGGAGTCGGTGAACCACGCGGCATCGCCGGTGAGCACCACGTCGTTGATGAACGACGGCGAGGTCTGCAGGGTGTACGACTTGAGCACCTTGCCGTTGTGGGTGTCGACGACGCGGGCGTTGCCGCCGCTGCCGCCGGCCACGAACAGGCGCTCCTGCTTGTCGATCTTCAGACCGAGCGACGGGGTGCCGGGCCCCTGGGTGATCACGCGGCGCTCGCCGGTGACCAGGCCGACCCGGAGGATGTCGCCGTCGAGGCGGGAGCCGAAGTAGGCGTACGGACGCTCGCCGATGGCGATGCCTTCCGGCTGGAAGCCGTTCGGGAGCTTGAGGACGGTGGTGGAGGAAGAAGCCACCGCCGGCGGCGCGCCGACGAGGACGGCCAGGACAGTGGAGATGACAATCGCGAGAGTACGTCTGGACACGGATTATCCCTTTCCAGGCGGAGCTATGGGTTGTCAGTGATTGCATACCCCGCCGGATCCGGTTCGGTTCGGGTTGCACATATAGCGATGTACGCATACATTGGCCGAAGCGGGCCACCGCGACGGAGGGTTGACTCATGGGTGCCGGGCACGACCACGGGACGCAGGCGTTGCGCGCCGGCGCCCGTCATCGCACCCGCCTCTGGTGGGCGGCGGGCCTGCTGGCCGGATTCATGCTGGTCGAGGCGGCCGCCGCGATCGCCACCGGCTCGCTGGCGCTGCTCTCCGACGCCGGCCACATGTTCACCGACGTGCTCGGCATCGCCATGGCGCTCGCCGCGATCACCGCGGCCGGCCGGGCCGCCACCGACTCGCACCGCACCTTCGGGCTCTACCGCCTCGAGGTGCTGGCCGCGCTGGCCAACGCCGTGCTGCTCACCGCGGTGGCCGGCTTCGTGCTGGTGCAGGCGGTCCGCCGGTTCACCGACCCGCCGGAGGTGCCGGCCGGGGCGATGCTGGTCGTGGCGGCCGGCGGCCTGGCGATCAACCTGGTCGCCTTCGCGCTGCTGCGCTCGGGGGCCAAGGAGAGCATCAACGTCCGCGGCGCCTACCTCGAGGTGGTCGGCGACCTGCTCGGCTCGGTCGGGGTCATCGTGGCCGCCGTGGTCATCGGGCTCACCGGCTGGTCGTACGCGGACCCGATCGTCGCCGTGCTGGTGGCCCTCATGATCCTCCCGCGCACGTTCGCGCTGGGCCGCGACGCCGTCCGGATCCTCGTGCAGGCCGCGCCCGAGCATCTCGACATCACCGAGGTCCGCGCCCGCCTGGCCGCCGTCCCCGGCGTCTGCGACGTCCACGATCTGCACGTCTGGACGCTCACCTCGGGCATGGACGTCGCCTCGGCGCACTTGAGCCTGGAGCCCGCGGCCGAGCTTGCGGCGGTGCTCAGCACGGCCCGCGAGGCGCTGCACGACGACTTCGACATCGAGCACGCCACGCTCCAGGTGGAGCCGGTCGGCGCGAGCGGCGGGTGCGCTCCCGCCGGCTGGTGATCCCGGGCTATGGCGATCATCACAGCTCGCGAGGATGATGATCGCACGCATGCCACCTCCCTACGCTAGGTGGTTATGCCATCACGGGAGGACATCATCATGACGCAGACGGTCGTCCACCAACCGCGCGTGGCCTGGGACGGCGCCCGGGCATTCGTCCGGGCCGCCGGCAGCCAGCAATCCGACCAGTTCGCGGCCCTCGTGCTCGCCCGGCTCGGCAGCGAGGTCTACGGCCAGTTCGCCGACACCCGGCAGCGGTTGCTCACCGCGCTGGTCGAGACCGGCGGCGACCGCTACGCGAGCGATGTCGAGGCCGGCAAGTGGCGGGTCCGCCTGGAGGATTTCCTGCGGACGCATCCCGAGCTGACCGACGCCGTGCACGAGCTCACGATTGAGGCGCACGAGCTTTAAACGCGTTTCCCCCGTCCGGCCGCCCGCAAAAGTGGACAATGTCGGATATGAGCGACGCTCGGGTCATGGTCTTCGCGCCTGCACCTCAACTCACCGTGACTATCGAGCAGCAACACGAGCTGCCCGAGTTGCACGTGCACCCCGGTGGCCAGGGCATCTGGCAGACCCGCATGATCACCTCGCTGGGCGCCGAGGTGATCCTCTGCGCCGCGGTGGGCGGTGAGGTCGGCCGGGTCCTCAAGCCCCTGCTCGACTTCAAGGGCGTCACGCTGCGCACGGTCCCCCGTGAGACCGGCAGCGGCTGGTACGTGCACGACCGCCGGGACGGCAAGCGCCGCGCCATCGCCGAGATCGCCGGCTCCCCGCTGACCCGCCACGAGCTGGACGAGCTCTACAACCTGGCTCTGGCCGAAGGGCTGCGGGCCGGCATCGCCATCCTCAGCGGCCCCGCGCACCCGTCGGTCATCCGCCCCGACGTCTACGGCCGCCTCGCCGCCGACCTGCGCGCCAACGGCTGCAAGGTGATCGCCGACCTGTGCGGCGACCACCTCAAGGCGGTGCTCTCGGCCGGCCTCAACGTGGTGAAGGTCAGCCACGAGGAGCTGATCGCCGACGGCCTCTCCGCCGACGACTCCGAGAAGAACCTCACCAGCGCGCTGCTCAAGCTGCACGACGACGGCGCCGAGGCGGCCCTGGTGTCGCGGGCCGACGCCGGCGCGCTCGCGCTGATCAACGAGGAGATCTACCGGGTCGGCACGCCCAAGCTGACCCCCACCGACGGCCGCGGCGCCGGCGACTCGATGACCGCCGGCGTGGCCGCGGTGCTCGCCCGCGGCGGCGAGATGAGCGAGGCGGTCCGCACCGGGGCGGCCGCCGGCGCCCTGAACGTCACCCGGCACGGACTCGGCACGGGACACCTGGACGCGGTCCAGGTGCTCACCGAGCGCATCAGGCTCACCCCGATCAAGAAGGCACGATGACACGAATCCTGGTCACCAACGACGACGGCATCGACTCGCCCGGCCTCCGCTACCTGGCGCGGGCCGCCGCCCGGGAAGGGCACGACGTGGTCGTGGCCGCGCCGGTCACCGAGTCGAGCGGCTCCAGCGCCGCGATGACCGCGATCGAGGAGCACGGCAAGATCATTCTGCACAAGCGCGAGCTCACCGGGGCCAAGCACATCCCGGCGTACGCGGTCGCGGCGTCGCCCGCCTACATCGTGCTGCTCGCCCTGCGGGAGGCGTTCGGCCCGATCCCCACGATGGTTCTCTCGGGCATCAACCGGGGCGCCAACGCCGGATCGGCCGTCGTGCACTCCGGGACGGTGGGGGCGACCTTCACCGGCTCGTACGCGGGTCTGCACGGCCTGGCGGTCTCGCTCGACGTGCTCTCCCCGCGGGAGGCGTCCTCGCGCAGCGGCGGAGCCGCGATGGACGTGATCACCGACACCGACGACGAGAAGCGGCACTGGAGCAGCGCGGCCGAGCTGGCGGTGCGGCTGATACCGACGCTGCTGCACACGGCGCCCGGCACCGTCTTCAACCTCAACGTGCCCGACCTGCACCTGGACGGGATCCGCGGGCTGCGGCGGGCCGCGCTCGCGCAGTTCGGCCAGGTGCAGATGAGCATCGCGGAAGCCGGCGAAGGTTTCGTCCGAACCGCCGTACAGGCCGCTGACGAGCTGCTCGAGCCGCAGACGGACCTGGCCGCCCTGGCCGAGCATTTCGCCGTCGTGACGCCGCTACGGGCGCCGGTGGAGGCCTCCGACGTCCGCTTCAACCTCGAAACGGTGGCGGTGCACTCCCCGGCGCTCTAGAGGGCGCCGGCCGTCTGCTCGTTTTCCGCCTCGCCGTACGGCTGGGGGTTGCCGAACAGGCCCAGCAGGCCGGTGACCCACAGCTGGCGGTGCGCGAACCGGCTCGGCCGGGTGACGATCAGCTTGACGTCGCTGACCGCGGCGAGCTGGAAGGCGGCGACGAGCGCGCTGATGCCTACGGAGTCGATGAAGGTCACGGCCTGCATGTTGAGCTCGATGCGAGTGGGGTGGCTCTCGGCAAGCTGCGTCGCCACGGCCTCCCGGATCTCATATGCGTTCTCCACGTCGATCTCACCGCTGGGCGAGACCTCCACCACTGCGTCGGCAAGCGTCGACGTCATTATCGACAGCGTCACGCCAATCCCTCCACCCGCCCGGCTGGCCCGGGCGTTCAGCTCCTCTGTGCGCGGGCCGCGACGCAGCGTAGTGCAACGCCGCACGCGGGCTCGCGCCGGGGGGAGTCGAGACTACCCCCGAAAGGTTCGGTGAAACTGACCGAAAGATTAGGCCCCGAACCTGTTAGCCACCTGAGTGGCCCGTGTGAACCGCGTCAAGACTACCGGGGCCCGTCCAGTCGTTTCCGAAACGTGATGGCGTCCACAGCGGACACGTTTGCCGCATGGCGCATACGGGCAGGTGAATGAGGTACGGCGAGCGCAGGAGGAGAAAACAGACCATGTTCTCGACGAGCAGCAAAGCCGAGCGAACCGCCGACCAGGCTTGGGAGTACCTGTCGTCCGCGATGTCGTCGGCGGGCGACACCGCCACGAAGGCGGCGTCGGCCGCCACCGACAAGAGCCAGGACTGGGCCGATGAGGCCTGGCGACGGGCCAGTGCCGCCGCCGACGCGCTGGCCGGGCGCCGTCCCGGCCGCCCGTGGGGCACGATGCTGCTGGCCGGCCTGGCCGGCGTGGCGGTCGGATGGGCCGCCGCGGCGTACGCCCGGCGAGCCCTGGCCCGCCAGGCCGCCGAGGAGGAGCAGGAGCTGGCCCAGACCGCGGTCGTCATCACGGGCGACCGCTGAGCGCTGAAACGGGGAGGTCCGGCCGTCGGGCGGAGCCCTTTGCCGCCCGACGGCCTCTAACCTGTGCCGGTGGACGCACTCTTCTTCGACACCGCCGCTGACCTGCGCGCCTGGTTCGAGGTGAATCATGACTCCGCGCCCGAGTTGTTCGTCGGGTACTGGAAGAAGGGGACCGGCCAGACCGGCGTCTCCCACCCCGAGGCGATCGAGCAGGCGCTCTGCTTCGGCTGGATCGACAGCGTCGCGCGCCGGATCGACGAGCGGAGCTACCGGGTGCGGTTCACGCCGCGGCGCCGCGGCAGCGTCTGGAGCGCGATCAATGTGGCCAAGATCGCTGAGCTGACCGAGCGGGGGCTGATGGCGCCGGCCGGGCTCAAGGCGTTCGAGGAACGCAAGATCGATCAAGCCCCGGCTTACGCGTACGAGCAGGCCGAAGTGGGCTTCGACGCCGATCAGAACGCTCTTTTCCGGGCAGATCAGGGCGCCTGGGAGTGGTTCTCGACACAGAGCGCGTACTACCGGCGGGCCGCGACCCACTGGGTCGTGAGCGCCAAGCGCGCGGAGACACGTGAGCGTCGTCTCGCCCAGCTCATCACCGACTCGGCGGCGGGACGTAGGGTGCCACCGCTGGCCCCCCGCTAGAGGCGGGGCGTCTGTAGAGTTGAGCGACGTTCGCTTGTGTGGCTGAGCCACCCGACTAGATAAGGTCCGACGGTGCTGTCTGCGGGGAACCTCCTGGGCAACCGGTATCGGTTGGACGAGCGCATCGCCACCGGCGGCATGGGCGAGGTGTGGCGCGGCACCGACGTGGTGCTGGGCCGGGTGATCGCGGTCAAGGTGCTCAAGACCGCGATGCTGGCCGACCCCGAGTTCTCGGCCCGCTTCTACGGCGAGGCCCGGATGATGGCCTCGTTCCGTCATCCCGGCGTCGTCGAGGTGTACGACTACGCCGGCGCCGAGGAGGACAGCGACGACCGGGTCGCCTACCTCGTGATGGCGTACGTGGAGGGCGAGCCGCTCTCCGCCCGGGTGCGCCAGGGCCCGATGAGCGTCACCGAGACCATGTCGATCGTGGCCCAGGCCGCCGACGCGCTGCACGCCGCGCACGAGGTCGGCGTGGTGCACCGCGACGTCAAGCCGGGCAACCTGATCGTGAAACCGACCGGCGCGGTCGTGCTGGTCGACTTCGGCGTGGCCCGCTCGGCCGCGGTGACCAGCGTCACACAGCTCAACGCGATCGTCGGCACCGCGCTCTACATGTCGCCCGAGCAGGTCGCCAAGGGCAAGGTCACCGCCGCCACCGACATCTACGCGCTCGGCGCGGTGGCCTATCACTGCATCGCCGGGCACCCGCCCTTCGACGGCGACAACGCGCTGCAGGTGGCGCTGCGTCACCTCGAGGAGGAGCCCGAGCCGCTGCCCGCGCACGTGCCGCCGGCGGTGCGCGACCTGATCGCCCGGGCCATGGCCAAGCAGCCGGCCGACCGGTTCGAGACGGCCGCCGAGTTCGCCGAGGCGGCGTTCGAGGCGGCCGGCCCGCTCGACTGGAAGCGGATGACCGGCACCACCATGGTCGCCCCGAGCAGCCCGGCCGCGCCGACCCGCGCCGTGCCGATGCCGCGCGACCTGCCGCTCGCGGCGCCGTCGCCGGCCCGCCGCACGCCGCGCAGCCAGACCGCGCTGCTGGTGGCAATCGTGGCGATGGCGGTGCTGGCCATCGGCCTGACCATGGCGATCATCTTGAAGCCCGACAACAGCCCGGCCGGCACGGACAACCCGATCAACGTGGCGCCCAGCGAAAACCTTCAGGAGCAGCAGACCGAGACGCCCGAGCCGCTGCCGTCGGTCACCGCGACCACGGCCCGCTCGAAGCCGAACGGGACGGGCAAGGCCTCCTCGGCCCCGGCGAGCGCCTCGGTCAAGCCGAGCACGTCGGTGTCGCCCAGCGCCACGCCCACCACGACGCCGACCACCACTCCCCCGACCACGCCGCCCACGACCGAGCCGGCCACGACTCCCCCGACGACCGACCCGACCACCCCGGCGACCACGACCGCACCCGTGACCGGGGGTTGACCCTGACACAGTGTCAGGCCGGAAGGTACGAGGACCATGTTCAGTATCGGAGACTTCGCCGGCCTGGGCCGGGTGTCGGTGCGCATGCTGCGCCACTACGACGCCATCGGCCTGCTGCGCCCCGCCCACGTGGACCCGCACAGCGGGTACCGCTACTACACCGCCGCCCAGCTGAAACGGCTCAACCGGATCATCGCGCTCAAGGACCTCGGCTTCTCGCTGCAGCACGTACAGGTCCTGATCGAGGAGAAGGTCGACGTCGGTGAGCTGCGCGGGATGCTGCGGCTGCGGCGGGCCGAGCTCGAGGCCCAGGTGCAGCGGGACAACCTACGCCTGTCCCAGGTCGACGCGCGTCTCCGGATGATCGAGATCGAGGGCCACATGGACACCGGAGACGTCATCCTCAAGGAAATCCCGCCGCTGCGGATCGCCGAGCTGTCGGCGACCGCCACCAGCTACGACGACCCCAACTCCATCACCGAGAACCTCTCGCCGCTCTACCCGCGGCTGATGGAGCTGATGGAGAAGGCGGCCGTGCCGATGTGCGGGGCGCCGATCGCGTACTACCTGCCGGCGCCGACCGGCCCGGGCGACGAGACCATCACCGTGCACGCGGCGTTCCCGATCGGCGACGCCGAGGTGGGCGACGACCCCGGCTTCGAGGTGCGCGTGCTGCCGTCGATCGAGCAGGCGGCGACGGCGCTGCACGAGGGCGCGATGTCCGAGGCGTTCCGCACCGGGCAGAAGATCGCGACCTGGATCGACGACAACGGATACCGCACGGTCGAGCCGGGCTTCGCTCGCGAGGTCTACCTCGACTGCCCGCCGGGCGAGTTCGACAAGTGGGTCACCGAGATGCAGGTGCCGGTGCGCAAGAACGACGGGGACTGACCTCAGGTCGGGGCCGGGCCTGCCGATGAGGCGGGTCCGGCAACCGAAAGGCAACCCGCCCCGTGACCACACAGCTCCCTTACGGCCCGCCGCAGCACCCGCAGTGGGGTCAGCAGCAGCCGCCGCCGTATCAATATGGCGGCCTCATGGTTCCGCACCCCGAGCTCATCCATGTCGTGGGCCGTCCCAAGCCCTCGTGGAAGCCGGTGGCGGCGTGGACGTTCTTCTTCGGCATCTTCGGGATCATCTCGGCGGCCCGCCGCGCCGACAAGGCCAAGCGTGTGGGGCAGGACCAGGGTCCTTACTGGATCGCGTTCGGCGTGACGCTGGTGGTCGCGGGCCTGTTCTGGACCATCGTGCCAAAGGTCTTGCTCACGGCCTACATAGATCATCGGCGTGGGGCCGTGGCGAAGTCGATTGAGGGTGAGCTGATGAACAGGCCAGCGGCGAAGGGTGCTCACATCACCGCCGCCGACTGCAAGCCGCTTGATGCCACGCGCCATGGCGGAGACAACGCGTACTCGTGCCATGTCACGCTGAGCAGCGGATCGCGCGGAACCGTCACTGTTCGCTTGAACAGTGACGGTTCCGGCACGATCACGGATCAGAACTGAATCGGCACGCCGTTGCGGACGAGCTGCCAGTTCTTGACGAAGAAGTCGGCCGGGTTGATGGCGCCCTTCGCCTGGGCCCAGTCGATCAGGAGCTGGCGGATCTCCTTCTGCTCGTTGTAGACCTGGGTCTTCACGATGCCGGGGAAGTTGCCGCCGCCCGAGCGCCGGTAGTTGTTCACCGCCACCACGAACTGGGCCGCCGGGTCGACGTCGGCGCCGTTGATCTGCAGGCGGGTGATCCGCGAGCCGACCGGCTTGCTGATGTCGATGTCGTAGTCGACGCCGGAGAGCGTGTCGTAGTTGTAGTCGGGCACCGACGGGTCGCTGATCGTGTTGGGGTCGACCGGCGCGTCGGGGGCGAGGGTCACGAAGTACTTCGCGGAGTACTCCAGGTACGCCTTCACCTCGGCGCCGGTCAGCACGACCGCCTCGAGCGTGTTGTCGTAGATGTACAGCCCGGCGACATCCTTGATCTTGACGTCGCCCTGCGGGAACACGGCGGTCCGGCTGAACGGCGCCGCGATCGACAAAACGGGCAAGTTCGCGTACGACGAGCCGGCCAGCGCGGCGGCGACCGTGTCGGTCTGCACCTTGTTGATGTAGTCGAGGATCGGGGTGTCCTCGTACCGCGAGGTGGCGGCGGACAGCTCCTCGGTGGACCGCGCGACGACCTGGTTGACGTACGCGACGGTCTTGGCGTGCTGCGCCTTGGTCACCGCCAGCACCGCCGGGTCGGCGTCGACCGTGTTGGTGTTCAGCGTGGTGGACGCCTTGGTGACGATCTCCCACTTGCCACGCGAACGGACCAGGTCGAAGTCCATCTTGGTGAGCCGCTGGCCCCACTTCGACGGCTCGGACATCAGCACCTGCGCGCCGGTGGCCGTGTTGGTCACGAACCGCTGCGGGATCTCCAGGTGGGCGTGGCCGAACAGGATCGCGTCGATGCCGGGCACATTCTGGGCGATCAGCGCGGCCGGGTTCTCGTTGGGCAGCTCGGGGCCGTAGCTCGAGGTGCCCGAGTCGCCGCCGTGCGCCGAGATGATCACGATGTCGGCCCCGCAGCGCCGCATGACCGGCACCCACTTGGCCGCGGTGCTCACCATGTCGAGGAACTCCAGCTTGCCCTCGACGTTGGCCCGGTCCCAGATGGCGACGCCCGGGTTGGTGAGGCCGAGGATCCCGACGCGCAGCGTCGGCGCGTGCTTGCCGAGGGAGACCTTCTTGATCACGTACGGCGTGAAGGCCGGCCGGCCGGTCCTGGCGCTGACCGCGTTCGCGGCCAGGGCCGGGAAGCCGAGCTGGCGGATCCACAGGTTCAGCAGCGGCAGGCCGTAGTTGAACTCGTGGTTGCCCAGGGTGACCGCGTCGTAGTGCAGGACGTTCATGGCGCGGGCCATCGGGTGCTTCTCACCGGTCGTGGTGATCGGCTCCTGCTTGGCGTAGTACGTGGCCAGCGGCGTGCCCTGGATGGTGTCGCCGGCGTCGAGCACCAGCGTCGCCCCGGTCGCCTCCTTGCGGATCTTGTTGACCAGCGCGGCCAGCTTGGCCACGCCGACGTCGTTGTGAGCGCTGTCGTCGTACTCGGCGTCCTTGTAGTAGTCCCAGTTATACACATTTCCATGCGTATCGGACGTACCCAGCACGGTGAGGTGGTAGGTCTCCGCAGCGTTGCCGTGGCCATGGGCCTGGGCCGCTTGGGAACCCACGAGCGGGGCCGCCGCAGCGGCTGCCGAGGCGGCGATAACCGTGCGCCGCGATACACCGGCGGGAGGAGTCATCACGAACCTTTCAGAACGGGAACGCGCGCCCGGTAGGGCGCTGAACGCACCCTAACCGCCGGGACATCGACGATGAAGAACCCATTCGCTACATCTCATCGGGAAGATCGATGCCTAGCAGTGACAGGCCGAGGGCCAGCGTGCGGGCGGTCCGGTCGGCCAGTGTGAGCCGGCTCGCCCGGGTCTCGCCGGCCGACCGCAGGACCGGGCACGCCTCGTAGAAGCCGGAGAACGCGACCGCGAGATCGTGCAGATAGGACGCGAGCCGGTGCGGCTCCCGCAGGTCGGCGGCGGCCGTCACGGCCGGCTCGAAGCCGAGCAGGGCCAGCGCGAGCCGCCGCTCGGCGGGCTCGGTCAGCACCACCGGCCCGAGATCAAAAGCGGACCGGGCGAAGATCGAGCGGATCCTCGCGTACGCGTACTGCAGGTACGGCCCGGTGTTCCCGGTGGAGGCGAGCATCCGGTCCCAGTCGAAGACGTAGTCCGAGCGCCGGTCGCCGGACAGGTCGGCGTACTTGATCGCGCCGACCCCGATGGCCGGTGCCGACGCGCGCTGGTCGGCCTCGTCGAGAAGGTCGTCGAGCCGCACGTTGTCGCCGGCCCGCGTCTTGAACATCTTGCCGTCCGCGCCCAGGATCGACCCGAACTCGATGTGCTCGGCGACGCCGTCCGGCAGCCAGCCCGCGGCCCGGCACACCGCGAAGACCATCCGGAAATGGGTCCGCTGCGGCGCGCCCACCACGTAGAGCAGCCGATCCGCGCCGAGCGCCCGCACCCGGTGCCGCACGGCGGCGAGGTCGGTCGCCGCGTACCCGAATCCGCCGTCGCTCTTGCGCACGATCAGTGGCAGCGGCTCGCCGTCCCGGCCGGTGAATCCCGCCGGGAAGACGCAGAGCGCGCCCTCGCTCTCGACCAGCAAACCCTGCGCGGCCAGGTCGTCCACGACGGACGCGAGCTGCTCCTGGTAGAAGCTCTCACCGACGAAGTCGCCGGCGGTCAGCGTCACGCCGAGCCGCGCGTACGTGCCGAGGAAGTTGCGCTCGGTCTGCTCGATCAGCCGGCGCCACAGCGTCCGCGACAGCTCGTCGCCCGACTGCAGGGCCACCACCCGCAGCCGCGCCCGGGTCTTGAACGCCTCGTCGCCGTCGAACTTCACCCGCGCGGCCCGGTAGAAGTCGGTGAGGTCGCCCAGCGAGTGCTCGGCCTCCTCGGCACCGAGATCGACCATGTGCTCGATAAGCATGCCGAACTGCGTGCCCCAGTCGCCGAGGTGATTGGCCCGGATCACGTGGTGGCCCCGCCAAACGAGGATCCGAGCCAGCGCGTCCCCGATGATCGTCGACCGCAGGTGCCCGACCTGCATCTCCTTCGCCGCGTTCGGTCCCGAGTAGTCGATGACCACGCGTTCCGGCTCGGCCACCACCGGCACGCCGAGCCGGTCGTCGAGCCCGTCCAGGGCGGACGCGAGGACGGCGTCGTCGACGGTGAGGTTGAGGAAACCGGGCCGGGAGATCTCCACGGTGGCCAGGCCGGCGAGGTCGGCGCGGGCGGCGACCTCGGGGGCGAGCTCCCACGGCGCGCGGCCGGCCCGCTTGGCCAGCGCGAGCACGGCCGCGGACTGGAAGTCGGCGTGCTGCGACTGCCGGACCACCGGATCCACGGGGAATCCGGCCACGGCGGCGAGGGCCGGTTCGAGCCGGCCGGCGAGCAGAGCTTCGAGATTCATGGCAAACCCATCGACGGTACGCGCGGAGGCGGGTCGACCGGTTCACGGGCACAAAAAACCGGCGGGCTCGACCCGCCGGTGGAAGGCACTGCTTCAGCGGCGGTCGTCTGACCGCCGGCGTCGCTCGCTGAAGCTGTACATGGGCGCGACTGTAGCAGGATGGTGGCGTGCGGATCGAGCAGCTTTGGCGGGCCGGGGAGTCCGGGGTGCTGGCGTTGCCGTCGGGGCGGCTGGTGCGTGGCCGCGGGCTGCGCGACCCGATGCCGTCGGGGCATCCACCGACGTTCGGGGTCTACCTTCTGGGCGACGAGCCGCCCGAGTTCGGCTGGGAAACGCGCTGGGTGCGGTGGCCCGACTTCCGTCTGCCGGCCGATCCGCCGTACCTCATGGAGGTTTTGATCGAAAGCTTGCGCCGCGCCGAGGGTGAGCGGGTCGAGATCGCCTGCGGCGGCGGCCGCGGGCGCACCGGAACGGCCCTGGCCTGCCTCGCGGTGCTGGACGGCGTGCCGGCGGCGGAGGCGGTCGGGTACGTGCGGGAGCACTACCACCCGCACGCCGTGGAGACGCCGTGGCAGAAGAGGTTCGTGCGACGGTTCGATCGACCTCGATAGTCACGCCGTCCGCACGGGCGAAACACAGGGCACTGATCAGAAGCTGCCATTACGCTGGGACAGCACGCCGACGCCCTGGGGGACCCGATGATCGTCGTGGAGCGCACGTTCGCCGTGACCGCAGACCCGGGCGCCGTGCTGGCCTACCTGCGGGACTTCGCGAACGCTCAGGAATGGGATCCCTCGGCCCGGTCGACGCACCGCCTCGGCGCCGGGCCGATCGCGCCGGGCGCGCACTGGCGGCACGTCCGCAAGCTGCTCGGGGTGACGGCCGAGCTCACCTACACGCTGATCGTCGCCGACCCGGGCCGGCTCGTCTTCCAGGGCCGCAGCGAGGGCGCGACCTGCGTCGACACGGTCATGCTCGGGCCGGCGGCGGGCGGCACCCGGGTGTACTACCGCAGCGAGATCGAGATGCACGGGCTGGCCAAACTCGCCACCCCGGTCATGCGCGCGGAGATCGAGAAGCTCGCCTCCGGCAGTGTCGCCGCGGTGACGGCGGCACTCGAGGGCACGGCGGTGCACCGCCGGTTCGGCGCCGCCACGCCGAACCGGCTCACCGCCCCCTTGGAAGAGACCGGTTAGATGGGGTTCGCCAGCACCTGCACGTAGGCCGACGGGATCTTCGTGGTGCCGTCGGTGGCGACGTTGTGCTCGGCGGCCAAGGCGACCAGGTCGTCGTAGAGCGGCTTGCCGCCGTCCGGGCCGAGCGCCTCGAACGCCTTGAGCGTCGGGCCGTAGTTGGTGCGGAAGTAGTCGGCGAAATGCTCGGGGGTCGCGAAGCGGAAGACGAACGTGCGCGGCACGACCCGCAGGTTGCTGACCCGATCGCCGAACAGCTCGCGGATCCGCGGCTCGCTGCCCCACTCCACCGGCCCGCGGATGCCGGGCGGCGGCGGGACCCGGCGGCCCACCGTGCGGAACATGTGACCGATGAAGCCCTCGGGAGTCCAGTTCGCCATGGCGATCGTGCCGCCCGGCCGGCAGACCCGGGTCATCTCGGCCGCGACCTTCTCCTGGTCGGGGGCGAACATCGCCCCGACCACCGAGATCACGGCGTC
Organism: Actinoplanes sp. CA-142083; assembly: GCF_050942195.1. Taxonomy (NCBI): domain Bacteria; kingdom Bacillati; phylum Actinomycetota; class Actinomycetes; order Micromonosporales; family Micromonosporaceae; genus Actinoplanes; species Actinoplanes sp. CA-142083. Next base: position 1,775,941 of record NZ_CP192076.1, on the reverse strand, counting down.
GTAGGAGCCGTCGGCGTAGGGCAGGCTCTCGGCGTCGGCGACGTCGAAGTCCATCGGCAGGTGCTCGGCCGAGGCCCGCTCCCGGCCGCGGTCGAGCAGCCCGGTGACGTAGTCGGTGGAGGTGACCCGGCAGCCGCAGCGGGCCGCCGCCAGCGAGGCGTTGCCGGAGCCGGCCGCGATGTCGAGCACGGTCGCGCCGGCCGAGAGGTCGGCCGCCTGCGCGAGCTCCTCGGCGATCGGCTGGATGAGCGCGGCCACGGCGCTGTAGTCGCCGCTGGCCCACGTCTTCTGCTGCTTGGCCTTCAGGCCGTCGAGTACAAGTTCGGTCATGCCAAGAACGCTAGGAATCGCCGTCGTTCCCCACATGGGGAGAGTTCCCTAACTTGCGGGCCACAACAGCCGCCTGACCCCTATTCCGTACGCCCAATTTGCCGAGCACCGCGGACACGTGATGGTCGACCGTCTTGGCCGACAGGGTGAGGCGGGCCGCGATCTCGGCGTTGCTCAGGCCCTCGGCGATCAGCGCCAGCACCTCCCGCTGGCGGCCGGTGAGCCCGATCGGATCGGCGGCCGTGGCCGGGCGCGGGCCGCGCGGCACCGGCATCCCCCGCTCGCGCAGCACCCCGCGCAGCCGCCGGGCCGGACGCACCGCGCCCAGCCGGTCGTAGATCCGCAGCGCCTCGGTGGTCGCGTCGGCGTCGCCGGCGGAGAGCGCCTCGGCCCGCAGGTAGGGACAGCCGAGCTTCTCCCACGCGCCGGCCGCGGCCCGCCACTCCCCCGTCACCATCAGCCGGAACGGCTCGGCCGACGCGGCCACGGCCGACGGCGGGATCTCGCTGCCGGCCCGCCACAGCCAGAACGCCAGCTCGCCGAGGAACCACGCGTGCCCGGCCCGCTCGGCCACCCCGAGACCGTGCCACGCCTCGGCCCGCACCCGCTCGAGATCGCCGTCCAGCCAGCACAGCTCGGCCAGGGCGATCGCGGCCGGGCCGACGAACTGGACCTCGTTGGCACGGTAACCCCGCTCGCGGGCGAGCATCGCGTCCTCGCGCGCGCCCGGCTCGTCGCGGCGCGCCCGCAGCACCGCCCGCACGCTCAGCGCCGGCACGAGGTAGGCGCCCGGCGTCGCGCCGCTCGCCATCGCCTCCTCGACGTCGCCGGCCGCGGTCGCCCAGTCGCCGCGGGCCAGCCCGACCCGCGCCCGGTGGCCCAGCACATGCCGCACGTAGCCGTCCAGGTCGCGGGCGGTCAGGAACGGCAGGACCCGCTCGAAGGTCTCCTCGGCGAGGTCGAGCGCGTACCGGTCGACCGCGATCGTGCCCAGGTTGACCAGGGCGCGGCCGGCGTGGTCGTCGAGGCCGGCCGCGACCGCCAGGTCGAACGCCTCCCGCAGGCCGGTCACCCCCTCCGGCTCGTCGCGCTGCAGCCGGGCCGACGCGATGTTGACCATGGCGTGGACCACGGTGTCCCGGTCGCCGGCCTGCAGGGCCAGATCGAGCGCCCGGCTTCCCCACTCGATCGCCGCCGGCTCCTCGTTGGCCAGCATGTAGAGCTGCGACAAGTGGCTGTAGGCGGCGGCCAGCTCGGGGCCGGGCTCGGCCGCCTCGAGCACCCCGACCGCGCGCCAGCAGTAGTCGCGCGCGTCGTCGGGACGGCCGTTCCACCAGCTCAGCCGGGCCATCCAGCGCAGGTCGTCGCCGATGCGCAGCGGGTCGCCGAGCTCCTCGCGCAGGCGTAGCGCGGACTGGCGGGCCTCGATCGCGTCGACGCCGAGGCCCGCGTGGTACGCCGCCAGCGAGTGCTCCTCGAGGAGCTCGGCGCGCTCCTGCGCCGGACGGTCGCCGGCGAGCGCGAGCGCGGTCGCGTAATGCGCCACGGCCTGCCGGTAGGCGCCGAGCTGGGTGGCGCGGCGGGCGGCCGTCGGGGCCCAGCGGAGGACGGCCTCGGCGTCCCCCGCGTGGTGGGCATGGTGGACCAGCCGCGCGGGGTCGACCCCCGGCATCGTCGTCAGGGCGGCCAGGACCTCGGCGTGCAGGGCCTTTCGGCGTACGGGAGAAAGGGCCTCCTCCACCGCCCGGCGCAACAGCTCGTGGCGGAAGGCGACGCCGTCGCCGCTCGTGGTCAGAACACCGCGGGCCAGGCACTCGTCGACCGCGCCCGCACGACCCCGCAGCAGGTCGGACTCGGCGCGGGCGGGCACCACCGAGACCAGGCGGGCGACGTCGCGGGCCGGCTCGCCGAGCGAGGACAGCCGGGAGAGGACCAGGTCACGGACGGTCGGCGGGATGCCCTCGGCCTCGGCCGCCAGGACCTCGGTCACCAGCAGCGGGTTGCCGCCGGTCACCTCGTACACCTCGGGGGTGGCGCGACCGGCACGCTGCGCGAGCTCCGCGACCGCCGCCCGGGAGAGCGGCGGCAGCGTCACCCGGCGGGAAAGGGCAGGCGGGAGTCCGGCCAGGACATTTCGCAAGCGGTGGTCGGGACCGATCTCGTCATCACGGTACGTCACGAGCAGCAGCGCCCGGCACAGCGCGAGGCGGCGGCCGAGGAACGCCACCATGTCCAGCGTGGCCTCGTCGGCCCAGTGCAGGTCCTCCAGGACGACGACCGGGCGGGCCGTCTGCGGCGGCCGGTCGAGCGCCTCCAGCAACAGGTCGAAGACCTCGGCGCGCGGCGCCTCCAGGATGCGCTCGCGGAGGCGGCCGCCCAGCGCGCGGGCGATGTCGTGCAGCGGGCCGAGCGCGCGCGGGGTGAGCAACGGATCGCAGGCGCCCCACAGGACCTGCGCGCGGGGGCCGGCGGCCTCGGCGAACGCGGCGGCGAGCGTGGACTTGCCGGCGCCGGCCTCGCCGCTGAGCACGGCGACCCGGCCGCCCGCCGACGTCTCGGCGAGCAGCCTGGTCAGGGTCGCGAGCTCGTCGGCGCGTTCCAGCAGGTCCATGTACCGGCCACGCTAGGCCTCCTAGCGGGTTTGGGACAGGCCGCTGCCGTACGGGTAAAGCCCTTCGATCGTGACGGGGAGGCGGCCGGTGGCGGGGGTCTTGCCCTGCAGGACAGCGGCCAGCGCGGTGATGGAGACGGGCTGGTAGCCGTAGGCGGCCACGTAGGTCTCGGCCGTGGGGAAGTACGAGAGGTCGTAGGGGGCGCCCACGGCGGTCACAATGATGGGCTTTCCGGTGGCCAGGAGAGCGGCGACGAGACGCTGCTGGGTCGCGTCGGACCACGCGTTGTAAGTCGTGACGACGGTGACATCGTGCTGGATTGCCGCTGCCACGGCCTGGGCTATGACGGCGTCCGAAGGGGAGCCGGTGTAGAAGCGGGTGGCGCCCAGGGCATTGGCGAGGTTGGTCGTCGTGGACACGCCCCAACCCGTTACCAGGACGGTCTGTCCGCTTTGCAGCGGGAGGGCCTTGTCGCGCAGGACCGTGATCGAGCGGGCGGCCGCGTCGGCCATCACCGCCTGGTGGGCGGGGGTGCCTACGGTCGGGGTCTCCGGGACGTACGCGTCATAGGTCTTGGTTTTGAGAATCCGACGCACGGACTGGTCGATGCGGTGCTCGGAGATGGTGCCGGCGGCGACCGCGTCCAGGAGGGTCTGGATGGCGAGGGGGACGTTGCGGGGCATCAGGAGCTGGTCCACGCCGGCGTTCACCGCGTCCAGGACTATCTGCTGGTCGGTGTAGTCCTCCAAGGCCGCTGCCTCCAGGGCATCGGTGATCACTACGCCGTTGAAGTGGAGTTTTTCGCGCAGCAGGCCGGTGATGATCGGCTTGGAGAGGCTTGCGGGCTTGTTGGAGGGGTCCAGCGCCGGGGCGATGATGTGGGCGGCCATGATGCTTTCGGCGCCCGCCTGGATCGCTGCTTTGAACGGCGGGATATGGGTCTTCAGGATCTCTTGGCGGGACTCGTTGGTGATCGCTACGCCGTTGTCCGTGTTGACCGTCGTGTCGCCCAGCCCCGGGAAGTGCTTGGCCTGCGTGCCGATTTTTGCGCTTTCGTACCCTTTTATAGCTTTTATCGTGAAATTGGTGACGTGGTGGGTGCGGTCGCTGAACGAGCGGACGCCGTCGGCGCTGTTCAGGGGGTTGGTGTTGACGTCGACCACGGGGGCGTCGACGACGTTGATGCCCAGGGCCTTGAGCTCCTCGCCGCTGACCTTGGCGGCGCGCTCGGCGGTGCGCGGATCGAACGTCGCACCCAGCGCCATGTTGCCCGGGGAGATCGCCAGCGGGGCGCCGATGCGGTTGACGACGCCACCCTCCTGATCGGTGCTGATCTGCAGCGGGATGCCGGTGTCGGCCATCGCGGCGTGCTGGAGGCCGTTGGAAAGGGCGGCGATCTGGACCGGGGTGCCGAGGTTGTGGCTCCAAGTGAAGTAGATGACGCCGCCGAGGTGGTACTTGGCGACGGCCTGGGCGGCGGTGGTCACATCGGCGCCGAACATCGCCTGGTTGGCCGCGGCGTCGGCGGCGCTCGGCGCGGTGGCGCTGTCGCCGTACACGTAGGAGACGATCATCTGGCCGACCTTCTCGGCCAGGGTCATGTGCTTGAGAGGGTCACTCTCGTGCGCCGGCGTCCCTCCGGCTATCAAGATCAATGCCAGGAGCCACTTGGTCATGACCTCATCGGAACGCGTTGATCGATGGTTGTCAAATCCTCGGCCAGATCCAGCGCACGCAGCCACGGGAAGCGGCGGGGGTCGTTCTGGCCGGGCGGCAGCGGCTCCCAATCGTCTTCGGCCCCGAACAGCACGCGTACGCCTTCGGACCGCAGATCTTCGACCGCCTGCCGGAACGGCCGCCGAGCGGCGAGCGCCGAGTTGACCGCCGGCACGACCACGGTCGGCACGCCACGCCCGATCACCTCGGCGATCGAGCTGAGCGCGTAGGTGTCCGCGATCCCCGCCGCGAGCTTGTTGACCGTGTTGAACGTCGCCGGCGCCACGATCAGCGCATCCGCCGGCGGCGAGATCCGCCGCCCGTCCGGCGCGAACTTGTACGTCGTGCGGACGGGCCGCCCGCTGACCCGCGCGACATCGGCGACGTCGATGAAGTCGAGCGCGTTCTGCGTGGCCGTGACGTCCACGGCCCATCCGCGCTTGCCCGCCTCAGAAATCAGCCCGACGACACCGGAGGCAGCGCCGCCCCCGCACACCACGACCCGCAAATCACCCATAGCTTCCGATTCTGACGGATGATCGCGCCCCGGCGCTTCCCTAATGCGCTCCTGACGCACTCACCAGGCATTATCGCCGCGGGGTTTTGCGGCCGGCCAGGAGGCGGCGGATCAACAAGGGCAGGAAAGGCTGGCTCGGCGCCCTCCCGTCGGGCGCTCGGCGTGGGGGCGGCCCAAGCGGCTCATTCCCCGGCGGCGCGGGCTGTGGAGCCGGCGGCGACGGGGTCGGTGACGGAGGGCTGATGGCCGGCTTTGCGGGTGGCGGCTCGATCGCCGGCTCGGATGGCGCGGGCTCCTCGGGGGCGCCGGTCCCCGACGGCGGGGCGGACTGGGACTGGTAGGAGCGCAGCGCCAGCACGAAGGCGACCAGCGCCACCACCCCCGCCGCCACGCTGGAGAGCTTGTCGGCCAGGTCGGGGCCCAGCGCCGCGACGGCGATCACGACCGTGAGGATCACCAGGAGGGCCAGGGCCGTGGTGCGGAACCAGCGGCTCACCACCAGGTTGGGACGGCGGCTCAGGAGTAGGTGCACCAAGGGCTCGAGGGCGACGATCAGCAGCGTCACGATCAGGGACAGCTGCCACGCCTGGATGCCGGAGTCGCTCACTTCAGCGCCCCCCGGATGTCGGTGATGAACTGCTGCGTCAGCTCCTCGCCGTCGTGCAGGTGGCGGCGGGTGTGGTCGGCGAAGCGGCGGGCGAACTCGGCGTAGTTGGCGTGGATCGGGCGCGGGCGGGAACCCTCGACCGCGTAGCGCACCAGGCTCAGGTGGGGCAGGGCCTCCTGCAGGTCGGCGTCGATGTAGGCGTCGACCCCGGTCGGGGCGAAGCCGAACGACGTGAGCAGCTTCTGCGCGGGGTTGTCGGTCAGGAAGTGGATCGCCTGGATCGCCTCGTCGCGGTGGTCGCTGTCGGCCGCCACCGCCAGGCTCTGGCCGCCGAGAATGCCGATCGGCAGGCGGCCGATGCGGATCTCCTCGGTGTCGGGCCGGGCCCGCTCGGCGCGGTCGAGCGGCAGGTAGCGGACCGGCCAGCTGCGCATGTACCGCAGGCTGTCGCGCTGGAACGCGCGGGTCGTGTCGTCCTCGCCGGCCGCCGCGACGACCCGTTTGCGGCGGATCGCGTCGGCGAGCGGCGCCAGCGCGTCGCGCCACTGCCCCAAGCCGTACGAGAGGGTGCCGCCCTCGTCCAGGATCGCCTCGTCCTGCGCGAGCGCCTGTTCGAGCACGTTGCACACGAACGCCTCGTCGGTCTGGCTGCCGACCGTGTCGAGCTGCCCCGCGAAGGTCACCGGGCCGGTGGCCGACGCGGCGAGCACCGACTTGAGCGTGGTCGGCGGGTCGATCCGCTTGTCGGTGACCCGGCGGAACAGCATGCCGACGTCGGAGTTGAACGGCACCGCCCAGAACTGATCCGTCCCGGCGCGCCGGCACACCTGGCGGACCGGCGCGAGCAGCGAGATGTCGTTCTCGAGATCGATCGGGACGATCTTGCCCTCGGCCACGAACCGGGGAATGTGGATCACGTCGAGGTTGAAGATGTCGGCGTGCGTCTCGTTGAACTTGAGGAACTGGTCCTGGGTGGAGCTGTTGACCTCTTTGACGTCGATCTGGACGTTCGGATTCATCTTGTTCCACATGTCGACCAGGAGCTGGCGCCCACCGGTCGGATCGGCGCCGGTGGCGAGAGTGAGCTGAATCTTTTCGCGCCGGGTGAAGAAGTATCCGGCGGAAGTCGACAGCATGCCCGCGGTCAGCACCCCGGCGAGGAACGACCGTCGCGAATAGAGCTCCGCCATTGCCTGACCGTACTCCTTGACCGAAAGGGATCGACGCCGATCCGTCCGGCGACGCGGCCGACTCGAATGTGGAGACGAAGACGTACGGTTAATCCATGCTGGAGATCCGCGACCTCGCGCACAGCTATGACGGGCATGTCGCGCTGAGCGGGGTGACGCTGCGGATCGAGCCGAAAACCCTGGTGAGCATCGTGGGGCCGTCGGGCTGCGGCAAGTCGACGCTGCTGCGGTGCGTGGCCGGCCTGCAGGAGCCGTCGGGCGGCGAGGTGCTGCTCGACGGCGAGCCGATCATCGGCGTCCCGGGCGATCTCGCGGTGGTCTTCCAGGACTACAGCCGTTCGCTCTATCCGTGGCTGACCGTCCGGGACAACGTGGCCCTCCCCTTGCGGCGACGCGGCCTCGACAAGACGGCCCGGCGGCAGAAGGCGGTCGAGGCGCTCGAGTCCGTCGGATTGAAGAGCCAGACCACCAGATACCCATGGCAGCTCTCCGGCGGCATGCAACAGCGCGTCGCCATCGCGCGGGCCCTCGCCTTCCACCCCAAGCTGCTGCTGATGGACGAGCCGTTCGGCTCGGTCGACGCGCAGACCCGCGAGGACCTCGAGGATCTCCTCCTCAAGATCCGCGCGGGCAGCGACATGACGATCCTGTTCGTCACCCACGACATCGACGAGAGCGTCTACGTCGGCGACCGCGTGGTGGTGCTGGGCGGCCCGCCCGGCCACGTCGCCGCCGACCTCCCGGTCACCCTGCCGGGCCCGCGCGAGCAGATCGCGACCCGGGAGCTGCCGGAGTTCGTCGCTCTGCGTGCCGAGGTGGGCCGCCTGGTCCGCGGCAGGCTAGTAGAGCGTCGCTGAGGTCGTCCCCACCGGCACGTCCAGCACGTAGGGCCCGTCGTGAGCCAGCGCCGTCTCCAACGCTCCGGACAACTCGGTCGACCGACTGACACGCCCCGCAGCACATCCGAACCCCCGCGCCAGCGCGACGAAGTCCAGCGCGGGAAGATCGGTTCCAGGCACATCCCGTACGCCGATCCGGCGCCCCAGAGCAGCGACCGCCTCGTATTTCGCGTTGTTCAGCACCACCACGGTCAGCTGAGCCTTCTCCCGAGCGGCCGTCCACAGTGCTTGGACGCAGTACATGGCCGAGCCGTCCCCCACCACGCAGACCACTCGATCCCCGGCGAGCGCCCGCCCCACCGCGACCGGCAGTCCCCACCCGAGCGCCCCGCTCCCGGTCGACACGTAACCGCGGGGCCGGGTGATCGGGACGTACTCGTGCAGCGCGTCCTTGTGCGAGGGCGCCTCTTCCACGAGCACCGCGTCTGAAGGCAGCGCCCGCCGCAACGCCTCCAGAACCGAGGTGGCCTGCATCGGATCGCCCAGGGCTGGCGCCGCCGGCCGGGCGAGCACGGGCGGATCCGCCCGCCCCGACGCCGGCTTCACCAGCCGCGCCAGCTCGGCCACCCCGGCCCGCACCGTGGTCAGCACGCTGGTGCCCACCGCCGCCCGGGCGGCCGCACCCGGATCGCAGTCGAGGTGGAACAAACGGGCGCCGTCGGGAAGAACCGGCCCGTCGGTGTGCACGTGATAGGTGAAGACCGGCGCGCCCAGCACCACGACGACGTCGTTGTCGGCGAGCAGCGACGCGATGCTCGACCGCACCGGCGGCAGGTAGCCCCGGAACAGCGGATGGTCCTCCGGGAACGCCGCGCGGCTCGGCATCGGCGCCGCCCACACGGCGGCCCGCACGGTCTCGGCCAGCGCGACGGTTGCCTCCCAGGCGTCGTCCTCGTCCACGCCAGGCCCGGCCACGATCGCCGGCGCCCGCGCCGCGCTCAGCGCCTCGGCGACCGAGGCCAGCGCGGCCGGATCCGCCACGAAGTCCGACCGCACCGAACGCACGGGCACCGGATCCGCCGGGGCGTCCCAGTCATCCTCCGGAATGGACAGGAACACCGGCCCGCGCGGCGGCATCATCGCCACCCGGTACGCCTCCGCGAGCGCCCCCGGCACCGACAAGGCGCTCTCCGGTTGATGGCTCCATTTCACGTACGGGCGGGGAAAAGTCGCCGGCTCGTCGGCCGAGAGGAACGGCCGGGTCGGCAGCATGGCGCGGGTCTGCTGCCCGGCGATCACCACCAGCGGCACCCGGTCCCGGTATGCGTTGAACACCGCCCCGAGCGCGTGCCCCACCCCGCCCGCGGAGTGCAGGCTGACCAACTGCGCCTGTCCACTGCCGATCGCGTACCCGGAAGCCACTCCCACCGCCGACGCCTCCTGCAGCGCCAGCACGTACCGGAAATCGGCCGGCCAATCGCGCAGCATGCGCAGTTCCGTGGAGCCCGGGTTGCCGAACCAGGTCGTCATGCCGGCTTGCCGGCAGACGTCGAAGAAAGCCTCGCGAACGTCCGTCATGTCGCTGCCTCCGCCTTCCGTGCCGAGAGATGCCAGCTCAGGGCCCGCCGCTCCACCGCCAGCAGCATCATGTTGAGTACGTATCCCAGAATGCCGAGCAGCACGATCGCGGCCCAGACCGTCTCGTAGTCGAATCGCGTGGTCGCCTCGACCAGCTGGAACCCGATGCCGTCGGCCGCGCCCGGCTGCAGCTCGGAGAAGACCATCAGGATCAGCGACAGCGAGAGCGCGAGCCGCAGCCCGGCGAAGAGCTTCGGCATGGTGGCCGGCAGGATCACGAAGGCGAGCCGCTCGGGCCCGGTCAGCCGGAACGCGCGCGCCGTCTCGATCTGCAACGGCTCGACCGTGCGTGCGCCGTCCGCCGTGTTGAGCAGCACCGGCCACAGCACGCTGAAGACGATCGACGCGATCTGCATGGGCGCGCCGAGCGAGAACAACACGATCAGCACCGGGACCAGCGTGGGCGGCGGAATCGCGCGGAAGAACTGCAACACCGGATCAAAGATCTCGTACGCCCAGAGCGAGCGCCCGATCGCGACGCCGAGCACAGCCCCGAGCAGTGCGCCGCCGAGAAACCCGAGCGCCAGCCGACCGAGGCTGGGCAGCACGTTGCCGATCGCCCCGTCGGTGAGGAACAGCCGCGTCACCGGGCCGGAGAACCACAGGTCGTACATCCGCCGCACGATCGTGGCCGGGGTCGGGAAGAAGGGGTCGGCGGCCGCGGCGGTGGCCACCTGCCAGGCGGCCACCGCCAGCGCGAAGACCAGCCACCGTTGCGCCAGGCGGTTCATCCGGGAGTTCCGTTCCGGTACGCCCAGAAGAACAGTCGCCGTTCGCCGCCGCGCAGCAGGGCGTTGATGGCGAGGCCGAGCGCCCCGGCCCAGACCGTCGCCGCGAGCGTGTCGGTCGTGCCGCCCGGATAGTTCGAGGCCGACGCGATGAAGATGCCGATGCCCTCGCCGAACCCGCCGAACATCTCGGCGGTGACCGCGAGGATCAGCGCGACCGCCGCGGCCATCCGCACCCCGGTGGCGATGAACGGCGCGGTGGCCGGCACGGCGACCCGGCCCAGCACCGCGAGCCGGCCGAAGCCGAACGCGCGCAGGGTGTCCCGGGCGACCGGGTCGACGTCGCGCAGGCCGTAGATCGTGTTGAACAGGATGGGCCAGACCGCGGCGTACACGATGACGGTGAGCTTCATCTGCAGGCCGGTCCCGACCAGCATGGCGACCAGCGGGATCAGCGCGACCGAGGGGATCGGCCGCAGGAACTCGACGATCGTGGTGACCGCGCGGGCGATCGGCGGGATGGTGCCGAGCACCAGGCCGAGCGGCACCGCGACGGCGGTGGCGATCAGCAGGCCGAGCGCCCAGGCGGTGAGCGTCGCGCGGACGTCGGTGAGGAACTCACCGTCGACGGCGAGCTCGCCCGCCCGGGCCAGGATCGACGAGGCCGGCGGCAGGAAGTCGCGGTGCACGATGCCGGCCCGGCCGAGCGCCTCGCTCGCCAGCAGCACCACCAGAACTCCGGACAGGCCGCGGAGGATGCGACCCATCAGGGCTGGAACACGATTGTCGTGGCGTCGATCCGGTTGGTGAGCTGGCCCTGCTCCTTCATCAGGTCGATGAGCTTCTGCAGGCGCTGCGGGTCGTTCGCGGTCGGGAAGCCCGGCATGGTCAGCTTCTTCGCCACCGCGGGGTCGACGTTGCGGATGTAGCTGGGCAGCACCTCTTCGACCTTCGTCCGGTCGCCGGCGGCGATCCCCTGGGCCTTGGCCAGCGCCCGCTGGAACGCCGCCGCGGTCTTGGGGTACTTCTTGGACCACCCGTCGAGCGCGAAGTAGCCGTCCATCGGGATGCCGGTCACCGGCGCGGCGCCGCCGTCGACGGCCATCCGCGCGCCCAGCTTGACCTCGGCGTCGGTGAGGAAGGGCTCGTTGACGTGGATGGCGTCCAGGTCGCCCTTCTGCATGGTGGCCGCCATCTGCGGGAAGACCACCTGGCGGTATTGGATCTGGGCCGGGTCGACGCCGTTCTGCTTCGCGATCGCGTTGAGCGTGATCGCCTGGATGTTGTTGAGCACGTGCACCGAGACGCTGTGCCCGGCGAGGTCCTTGATGGACTTGATCGGTGAGCCGGGCATGACCAGCACGGCCATGAACTTGGGCGTGAGCGTGGTGCCCTCGGCGATCAGGTTGATCGGCAGGTCGCCCTTGTCGTGCCCCAGCAGCATCGACGCGTCGTTGGCGAAGACGAGGTCGATCGCGCCGTTCTTGAGCGCCGGGTACGCCTGCGGCGAGGCCTGCACCGGCTGCGTCTCGACGGTCAGCCCCTCGGCCTCGAAGAGCTTCTCCTTGACGGCGATGTAGTAGGGAGCGTTGGTGACCAGCGACAGCATGGCCACCTTGATCTTCGATTTCTCCAGGCCCGAGCCGCTCGCCTGCGGGTCGTCCGAGTCGCCGCACGCGACCAGCAACGAGGCCAACAAAAGGAGCACGGCGGGAATGCGGATCCGATTCATCGTTTCTCCTCCCCAAGGAGACGAATCACCGGAATATAGCCCTATCCCAACGGCAAAAGATATTCACGCAGGTCAGTACGTGCCTGATGGATTCGGGACTTGACCGTGCCGACCGGGATGCCGAGATGCCCGGCGATCTCGGCGTAGTCGAGCTGGCAGACGTCGCGCAGCACGAGCGGCGCCACCAGGTCGGGCCGGCGCGCTTCGAGCCGCTCCAGCGCGTCCAGGAAGTCGAGCCGCGAGCCGGCGATCACGCTGGTGGTGCGCGGGTCGGGCCGGTCGAGCTGCGGCGCCTCGTGCGCCTGCTCGACGGCGCGGCGCTTGAGCGACCGGTAGGTCTGCCGCGCGCTGTTCGCCACCACCACGTACAGCCAGGTGGTGAACAGCGACCGGCCCTCGAACCGGTCGATCGTGCGTGCGACCTGCAGCAGCGCGTCCTGGCAGGCCTCTTCCGCGTCCTGGAAGCAGGGCAGGAACCGGGCGCAGCGGCGCAGCACGTTCGGCCGGATCGCGGCGAGTAGCTCGTTCAGCGCCGCGGCGTCGCCGGCGGCGGCTCGCCGGGCCAGCGCCTCCAGACGGTCATCCCCCATGATCGATCCCCCCGTTTTCCCCCATGGTGCGATGACCGCACAATATCTGCGTGTCGATGCCGGCCCGGATCGGGCGCTACCGGGTGGAACGACGGCTCGGCGCGGGCGCGTTCGCGACGGTCTGGCTGGCCGAGGACGAGCAGCTCGAGTCCCAGGTCGCCATCAAGGTGCTCGCCGACAACTGGGCGCACCAGGCGGATGTGCGCGCCCGCTTCGAGCAGGAGGCGCAGGTGCTGCGCCGGGCCGACTCCGAGCGGCTGGTCCGCATCCACGACTACGGCGAGCTCCCCGACGGCCGGCCGTACCAGGTGATGACCTACGCCGACGGCGGCACGCTGGCCGAGCGGCTCGCCGCCGGTCCGATGCCGGTGCGGTCGGCGCTGCGCATCGCGGCGGACATCGCCCGGGCCACCGCCGACCTGCATGCGTCCGGCGTGCTGCACCGCGACCTCAAGCCGTCCAACGTGCTGTTCGGCACGGTCCGCGGCGCCGAGCGGGTCATGGTGGCCGATCTGGGGCTGGCCAAGGCGATCGCGTACGCCTCGGGTTTCACGGTGGTGGCCGGGACACCCGGGTACATGGCCCCCGAGCAGTCCCGGCCCGGCGGCGGCCTGGACGTGCGCGCCGACGTGCACGCGATCGGCGCGATGACGTACCAGATGCTCACCGCCACCACCCCCGATGGCGCCGCGCTACCCCCGTCGAAGCGCCGCGCCGGGGTCTCTCCCGCGGTCGACCGGATCGTCCTGCGCGCCCTGGCCGCCGACCGCGACCGGCGCTGGCCGACCGCCGACGCCCTCGCCGACGCCCTCGAGGAGGCGGCCGAGGCGCCCGCCCGCCGCCGCAACCGGGCCCTGCAGCTGGCCGGCCGGACGACCGGCCTGCTGGTCGCGGTCGCCGGATTGGCGCTGCTGAGCGGTGCGGTGCCGGAGTGGGCGCTTGCCCACTCTGAGTGGGCAAGCGCCCACTCAAAGGGCTGGACGCGGGTGGCCGACTCGACGGGGACGATCTCGGTGGCGGTCCCCGAACAGTGGGCCGGCCAGGCCCGGCCGGCCGGCTGGAATCCGGCCGCGGTGGGCCTTCCCGCCGGGACGAGTCCGGGGCTGGCGGTGGCCGCCGACCTGTCCTCGTGGGGCGAGGAGTACACCGGCGGGCCGGGCGTCTTCGCCGGCGCCGCCGGGGGTCTCGAGCGGGCGACGCTGCCGGTACACGACCGGTGCGCACGCTCGGAGCGCGCGATCCCGGGCGGCCGGGTGACCCGCTGGACGAACTGCGCGGGCACCTCCATCTCGTACAGCGAGGTGGTGGTCGGCGGGATCTATCTGCAGATCAAGCAGGTGGGCGCGGAGGACCTCACCGACTCGATCGTGGGCGGGCTTCACTCGTAGCAGTCCTGGTTCTTGTACTGCAGGGTGAGCTCGACGACCTTGCCCTTGTTGATGACGATCCGGTAGGTGGCCTTGTCGTTGCCGGGCACGGCGGCGTATCCGCGGCCTTCGGCCTTCGGGTTCTCCACTTCGGCGTTCTTCCAGTCCGGGTACGCCTTGAACAAGGCCGCCGCGGTGCTGCCCAGGTGGATGCCCTCCGGCGTGCGCATGCTCCCGTCGTACGCGTCGATGATCTCCACCCCGAGAGTGGACGAGACCATGACGAAACCGCGGTCGCTGCCGGAGGCCTTGAGGTGGGTGTTCTTGACGCAGCCGGGACCGAACGGGCCGGTGGTCACCCACGGGTCGATCAGGCCGGTGGCGCTGGCGGCATCGGCGGTCATGCCGAGTTTCAGCTTGCCGTAGCCGTTCGGGCCGAGCCGGAGCGCGGCCGCCGTGGTCGCGGTCCTCGTCGGCGTGGCGCTCGCCGACGCGCTCGCCGGAGGGCTGGTGGGCTCGCTCGTGGTGGCCGCGGAGGTGACGGACGGGGACGGGCTGCCGGTCACCGGGCCGGCGGTGCCCGTGACGGTCTGCACGCCGCCCTTGTCGCAGGCGGCGGTGACGAGAAGCGCGGCCGGCAGGGCGACGACGGCGACGAGACGGGCGATACGCATGGTGGTTACCTCTCTTCTGGGTTTGCCACACAGTGCGATGCGGCCGTCCGCGGTCGAGTTCGGTAACCGAGGTAACAGACTTATAACAGCCGAGGCCCGGCCGGCGAAACCGCCGGCCGGGCCCCCGAGGAAAGATCAGCTCGCCGAACAGCTCAGCGTCGGAACGCTGTTGGTGCTGTTGTTCCAGGAGCCGAGGAAGCCGAAGGACGTCGTGCCCCCGGCCGAAAGCTTGCCGTTGTAGCTGACGTTCCTGGCCGTCACGGCCGAGCCGCTGCTGGTCACCGTGGCGCTCCAGGCCTGCGACACGGTCTGGCCGTTGGCGTACGTCCAGGTCACCGTCCAGCCGTTGATGGCGCTGCCGCCGGCGGTCACCTTGATCTCGCCCTGGAAGCCGGACGGCCACTGCCCGGTGATCGCGTACGCGGCCGTGCAGCCGCCGCCGCTGGGCGGCGTGGTCGGCGGAGTCGTGGGCGGCGTGGTCGGCGGGGTCGTCGGCGGCGTGGTGGGCGGCGTGGTCGGCGGGGTCGTCGTCGAGGTGCCGAAGATGGTGGCCTGCTTCGAGGTGGCCTTGATGCCGTTGGCGCCGTTGACGATCCGCTGACCCCAGGTGGTGAGCTGGGCGGGGTTGAAGCTGGTGGTCATGTCGAGGATCGGGTCGGTGTTGCCCGACCACGACCAGCCGATGTAACCGATGCCCCGGGCGACCGCTTCCTTGAGGATCGTCTGGTCGTCGACCTCGCTCGAGGAGAACTGCCAGCCGAACTCGCCGATCACCAGCGGCCAGCCCTTGCTCTTGAAGGTGTCCAGGTAGGACGTGATCGACGAGGCCGTGTTGAAGACCGCGTACATGTGGATCGAGAGCACGGTGTTGTGCTGGGTGTCGGCGTCGAGGATGGTCTGGCCGTTGTCCCGCATCGTGTACTGCCAGTCCTGGCCCCAGTTGGGCGCGTCGATCATCAGCATGTGCTGGAAGCCGTTGCTGCGCATCTTCTGGATGGCCGCGACGGTGGCGGCGGTCCACTGGCTCGGGTTGT
Source organism: Actinoplanes sp. CA-142083 (assembly GCF_050942195.1). Taxonomy (NCBI): domain Bacteria; kingdom Bacillati; phylum Actinomycetota; class Actinomycetes; order Micromonosporales; family Micromonosporaceae; genus Actinoplanes; species Actinoplanes sp. CA-142083. The sequence continues at coordinate 1,760,367 of NZ_CP192076.1, read as the reverse complement.
TGTTGCCGATCGGCTCGTTGCCGATGTTGATGATGACGTAGTCCTCCTGGCCGACCAGCACGCTCTTGAGGCCGATCCAGTAGTTCACCGCCTGGTCGAGGGTGTAGGCCGCGCCGTCCTCGCCGTACCCGGTGGTGTCGTGGTCCTCGAGGACGCAGATCATCTTGTTCGCCTTGCACAGCGAGATCACGTTGGCCACGTCGGAGGCGCTGTTGGCGGTCCACCGGCCGCCGCTGAGCACGACCCGGACGGTGTTCGCGCCGGTCGCCTTGATGTTGGCGAACGAGCTGGTCTGGTTCGTGTACCAGGTGTGCGCGTGGTTGATGCCACGCATGATGAAGTTGGAGCCGTTGGCCTCGACGACGTTCGTGCCGCTGATGTGCAGGCCGGTGGCCGCGTAGGCGGGACTGACGAACATGACGACCGAGGCGGCGAGGGCGGCGAGGACCGCGACGAGGATGCTGAGCTGTCTTTTCATGACCAGCCTTCAATGACGGGGGAAGGGGACAGTGCGCACCCAGCCCGCCGCGCATGCAGCAGTGCTCGCCCTCGGGATTACGTGCTCAGAAAACTACCCACCTCATCGCCGCCCGTCAATGGGAGCGCTTCCATAGACAGACATTGATGCGTACGGTTGGGGGCCATGCGCAGACTCCTGGTGACCGCAATGCTTGCGACGCTGGCTGTTCTCCCCGCCTCGCCGGCGCATGCCCTCCCCGACGGACAAGCCCTCACCCCGCCGATGGGGTTCAACGACTGGAACGCGTTCGGCTGCGACGTCAGCGAGCAGCTCATCAAGGAGACGGCGGACCTGTTCGTCGCCGAAGGACTCAAGGACGCGGGCTACCAGTACGTCAACATCGACGACTGCTGGGCGCTCAAGGAACGCGACCCGGCGACCGGGCGGCTCGTGCCCGACCCGGTGAAGTTCCCCTCGGGAATCGCGGGCACCGCGGCGTACGTGCACGGCAAAGGGCTCAAGCTCGGCATCTACGGCGACGCGGGCACGAACACCTGCGCCGGCTACCCGGGCAGCCTCGGGCACGAGGACCTGGACGCGCAGACCCTCGCCGACTGGGGTGTGGACTACCTCAAGTACGACAACTGCTACAACGAGTCCGACGGGTCGCAGGCCGACTACATCCGGCGGTACACCGCCATGCGGGACGCGCTCGCGAAGACCGGGCGGCCGATCGTCTTCTCGATCTGCGAGTGGGGCACGTCGCATCCGTGGACGTGGGGCGCCGACGTCGGCCACTTGTGGCGCACCACCGGCGACATCAGCGACAACTGGCCCTCGCTGAAATCGATCATCGCGCAGAACGTGGCGCTGGCGCCCTACGCCGGCCCGGGGCACTGGAACGACCCCGACATGCTCGAGATCGGCAACGGCGGGATGACCGACACCGAGTACCGGACCCACATGAGCATGTGGGCGATGATGGCGGCGCCGCTGATCATCGGAACCGACCTGCGCGAGGCGTCGCCGGCGACGCTGTCGATCCTGACCAACCGCGACATCATCGGCATCGACCAGGACCGGCTCGGGACGCAGGGCTGGGTCGTGTCGGACACGAACGGCCTGCTGGTGCTGGACAAGCCGCTCGCTTCCGGCGAGCACGCCATCGCGCTCTACAACTCGACGGACTCGCTGGCCACGGTCGGTGTGGCCGCCTCGGCAACAGGGTTGCCCCGAGCTGCGGCGTATCGGTTGCGCGACGTCTGGACGGGCGCCGTGACCCAGGCGCGCCGCACCATCGAGGCGGCGGTTCCCGCGCACGGCACTGTCGTTTATCGCGTACGGCCGTCCGGCCCCTCCGCTTCGGCGCCGGCCGTCACCGTGGCCGGGAGCAGTGGGACGCTCGTGCCCGGGACCGGTAGCCCGCTCGCCACGACCGTCACCAACCGTGGCGCCGGCGCCATCACCGACGTCCGGCTCTCGGCTTCCGGCCCGTCGGGCTGGACCGTGACTCCGGCACACGTCCGCCGGCGGGCGCTGAACACGGACGAGTCGCTCAGCGGCGACTTCTCGCTCACCGCGCCGGCGGGGACGGCCGCCGGGTCCTATCCGGTGACGATCTCCGCCTCGTACGTGTGGGGAGGCCGCCACCGGACGACCGGCGCCAGCACCCTCATGGTGAATGTCGTCAACGCGCCGCCCGCCGGGCGGCGGCACCTGAGCACGGTGCAGGCGGCCTCGGTGAGCGGGCCGGTGTTCTACGACCAGAACAGCTCGGGCAACCTCATCTCGATCGACTCCCGGGTGTACGTGCGCGGGATCGGGACCACGGCGCCGGCCACGCTCACCTACTACCTGGGTGGAATCTGCCAGAGCCTGACAGCCGACGTCGGGGCCGGATCGTTCCAGGTCTTCGCGGACGACACCGTCGCCGCGTCGGGCTCGTCGACGACGCTGACCGCGAACCTGACCGGCGCGACCTGGCTGCGGCTGGTCACCACCGGGACGGGCACCGCCGACTGGGCCGCGCCGGTGCTCTCCTGCGGCGCGGTCGCACCGGACAGCCCGATCCAGCCGGCGTCGCGGACGCTGTTCTCGTTCGAGTCCGGCACCGACGGGTTCGGGATCGCCAACGCCGACGGGGGCGGTTCGGTCGAGCCGTCGGCCGCCTTCAGCACCGACGGGAGCGCGGGGCTGCTCGTGCACACCCCGGTCAACGGGAACTGGTTCGGGCTGGCGCTGCCGTCGCCGCTCGACCTCGCCGGGGCGCCCGGGCTCAAGTTCGACATGCGGGTCGAGACGCTGGGCAGCGTCGGGGAGATCGCGGTGCAGGTGGGTGACGCGTACACGTGGTGCCAGGGCGGGCAATGGACCTGGACCAACCCCGGCGGGAGCCGGACCGTCGCGCGCAGCTGGGACGACATCGCCTGCCCGGGCGGGGTGACCCTCGACCCGGCGGACATCCGGGCCGTGTGGGTGTTCCTGAACACGGGAGGGGACGTCGCGATCGACAACGTCCGGGCCGAGTAAGTCTCAGTCGGCGGATATGCCGGGCATAGCTTGCCGACAGGTCCCGCCCGCACCTTCGAGTGGTGCAGCGCACCCCAGAAGGAAGGACGGACGATGACGACTGATCAGGTCGCACCCCGGCAGGAGCCGGTCACGGCGCCGATCGAGGGCCTCGCGCCGGCGGCGGCCTCCCCGCAGCCGGAGGCCGTCGCGGGCGAATGGGTCCCGCCCAGCGAGGGCTGGGCGTCCGTGCCCGCCGAGACCACTACCGGGCCGGCGTCGTCGGGCGCCGGCCGGTGGACCGGGAAGAAGGTGATCGCGGCGGTGGCCCTCACGGCGGCGCTGGCGGGTGGCGCGGGCTTCGGCATCGGCATGGCGGTCGACAGCGGGAGCGGCGCGTCGCAGCAGGGCGGGCCGGGCGGCGGCTTCGGCGGCGGCAACGGCGGGCCGGGCGGCGGCATGGGCGGCGGCGGCTTCGGCAACCAGCAGGGCACCCAGGGCGGCACGCAAGACGGCACGACTCAGCAGGGCGCCGTGCCGGACGGGACGGCCTCGACTACCTGACCGTCGGTTTCCGGGCGGCGGCGCTGGCGGGTGCCGCCGCCTACGCTTCTCGCACGAGGAGCGCCACGAGGAAGTCGGACCCGGGGGTGAAGGGGCGCAGGTCCCAGGTGCCGAGCAGCAGCTCCGGCCGCAGCCCGGCGGTCGCGGCGTCGGCGAGGAACGCGTCGAACGCGTACCCCCTCTCGGCCCCGAAACCGACCGCGAGCCGCCCCTCGGGGCGCAAGTGGGCGCCCAGCCGGCGCAGGATCTCCACCCGCGTCGACGGCGCCACGAAAGTGATCACATTGCCCGCGCAGACCGCCGCGTCGAAACCGCCCGGCAGGTCGAGCTCGGTGAGGTCGCCGACGTGCCACTCGCCCTTGGGGTGCTCCTCCCGCGCCACCGTGATCAGCTCGGGATCGAGGTCGACGCCGACCACCTCGTGGCCCGCCTCGAGCAGGAACCCGCCCACCCGGCCGGTGCCACAGCCCGCGTCGAGGATCCGCGCGCCCCGCCGCACCATGGCGTCGATCATCCGAGCCTCGCCGCCGAGGTCCATGCCGCCGGCCGCGAGGTCGCGGAACCGCTGGACGTACCGCCGGGAGTGCCCCGGATCCGCCGACACCATCCGGAGCCACTTGTTCTCGTCGGTCATGAGCCCACCGTAGGACGGCGAAACGGCCGCCCCGGAAGCGGGGCGGCCGTTCGGTCGAGCGAGATATCAGACGGTCCCTGGGGACTTGGTGTTCGAACCGGCCAGCGAGTCGGCCGGGTCTGTGCTCGAGGCCACGTGCAGTTTCTCGCCCAGCTTGGAGGACTGCAGCTTGTCCTTGCCCTCCGAGTAGAGCTTCGTGGCCTGCGCCTGGGCCACGCCGGCCGCTTCCTGGACCGTGGGACTCTCCCAAACTTTCTTGGCGTTGTCCCGGATCTCCTCGTACTTCTCCCGGCCGGCACGGCTGCCCAGGACGAAGCCCGCCGCGAGGCCGGCGAGGAACATCAGCTTTCCGCGCATGATGGCGGCTCCTTCCGTACGTGACGCGCGCGCGTCTCTGAGGCCCATACCCATCCTGCCGGGAACGTACTCCCGCACCAGGTGTTTCACTCGGGCGCGGCGCGCCCGGGCAACCCCTTCGCGCAGATGGCCGGGGGTCATGTACTCTGTTCCCCGGCACCGAGCAAGGCGGGTGCCGCGCGATCCCCCATAGCTCAATTGGCAGAGCAGCCGGCTGTTAACCGGCAGGTTTTTGGTTCGAGTCCAAATGGGGGAGCTTTTCCCAGGTCAGACTGCATTTGACGCCGTCGTCGCCGTTGTCATCGGCGGCTCGCGCACCCTCAAGGCCGGCGGCTGATTCGTCGTGGATCGGGGCGCCCGTGCTGCTGCTGACCTTCGCTGTCGTCCTTTTCCTCGCGGTGCTGGTGTCGGCGCTGGCGAAGCGCACGATCCTGTCGACCGCGGTGCTGTTTCTGGCGGCCGGCATCATTCTCGGCTCCGACACGACCGGCGTTCTGGACGTGCGTTCCGATTCGCCGATCGTGGGGACGCTCGCCGAGCTGGCCCTGTTCGCGGTGTTGTTCACCGACGGCATGCGAGTCGGCTGGGCCGATCTGCGGTCGGCCTGGCGGCTGCCCGGCCGTGCCCTCGGCTGGGGCCTGCCGCTGACACTGGCGGTGACCGCGGTGGCGGCCCACTTCGTGGCCGGTCTGGACTGGCCGGAGTCGCTGCTGATCGGCGCGATCCTGGCCCCGACCGATCCGGTGTTCGCGTCGGCGCTGGTGGGCAACGACAAGGTGCCGGCCCGGCTGCGGCATCTGCTGAACGTGGAGTCCGGGGTCAACGACGGGCTGGCGCTGCCGTTCGTGATCGTGTTCCTGGCGGTGGCGGCCGGCTCCGACGACCTGCACCTCGGTGAGTTGGCCCTGGAGGTCACCGGCGGGCTGGCCATCGGCGTGCTGATCCCGCTGGTGGCGATCCTGCTGGAGCGCAGCCGGTTCTTCTCCGCGTCGCCGGCGTACGAGCCGCTCAACGGCTTCGCGATCGGGCTTCTCGTGCTGGCCGTGGGCAAGGCGACGCACGCCAACCTCTTCCTGGCGGCGTTCGCGGCCGGCATCACGGTGGCCACGTTCGGCCCGCGGCAGCGGGCGACGTTCGAGCACTTCGGCGAGAACATCGCCGAGCTGTTCAAACTCGCGGCGCTGCTGGTGTTCGGCGCGCGAGCAGGCGGCGGCGATGTGGTTCGGCCCCAAAGGTTTCGCGTCGGTGGTGTACGGCCTGCTCGTGCTGGAGTCCGGGATCACCGCGGCGGACACGTTGTTCCACCTTGTCGCGCTGACGATCGTCTTGTCGATCGTGCTGCACTCCTCGACCGACGTGGTGGTGGCGCGGGCTTTCGACGACGAGGCCGACACGCCGGCGTGGCACGGCGTCCTGCGCCGCACGCTGCGCTCGGCCCGTCGCGGTCAAGGACTACCGTCATGTCATGCGCGCACGCGATGTGGCGAGGCCGTTCAGCACGGTGACCGAGTCCACCTCCGCCCGGGAGGCGGTCACGGTCCTCGCGGCGCAGGATCTGCCCGGTCTGGTGGTCGTCGACGGGCGAGGGCGGCCGCTGACCGTGCTGGCCGGCACCCAGGTGCTGAGGATGGCCTTGCCTTCCTACTGCCAGGACGACCCCGCGCTGGCCAGGGTGGTGGACGAGAACGCCGCCGACCTGATCTTCGAGGGCCTCGGGGACCGGACGGTCGCCGAGTTGCTGCCTCGCAGCCGGCCGGAGCTGCCGGTGGTGGCCCCGGAGGCGACCGTCCTGGAAGTGGCCTCGGTGATGGCCCGGTCCAACGTGCCGCTGGTCGCGGTCGTCGGCGCCGACAAGGTCATGACCGGCGTGATCACCCTGGACGGGCTGCTCGACCGCATGCTCGGCACCTGAGGCGGGTCTCATCCGAACAGATCTCGCCTGCGGTAGGCCCATAGTCCGGCGCCGGCGAGCGCCACGCTGACCGAGACCATGACTGCCTCCGCCGTGAGGCTCACCGGCGCCAGCGGGGCGGGCGAGAGGTGGGCGTAGGGAGAGATGCCGCGGACCCAACCGGGCGCTCCGATGCTGTCGGCGACGGTGTACAGCAGGAACCCGCCGACGGTCGGTAGCGAGCCGAGCGCGATGACCGCGCGGGGCGCGCAGCCGACGGCGAGCACGGCCGCACCGAGACCGAGCAGCGCGACCGGCAGCGCGTTCCAAGCGCCGCGCAGGGCTGCCGCCATGCCCAGCTCGCCACCCGCCACGGCGACCCCGGCCCAGGTGGCGAGCGCGGCAACGGTGACCAGGAACGCCATCCCGGCGGCGGTCACCGCCATCTCGGCGGCGAGCAAGCGTTCGCGGCTGACGGGTTGCGCGGCGATCAGGACCAGCCGCCGGTCGGCCTCGGCGGCGACGAACGCGGCCAGCCGCACGACGGCGAAACCGGCGACGGGCAGGGAGAGCAACCCGAAGACGGCGGCGGTAAGCCCTTCGATCTGGTCGAGGCCGCCGAATCCCGCTTGTCCAGCCATGTCGGCGATGGTGCTGTTCTGCGCCATGAACTCGGTGACGGCAACTCCGGTGAGCCCGATCACCAGGAAATAGGCGATCACTCCCGCGGTCCAGGCGGTCAGCGGCAGCAGCATTCGGCGCAGGGCGAACGCCTCGACGCTGCCGAGCGGACCACGCGTGGCGGTTCGTGCCGCCGTGCGGCGGATCAAGCCGTCACCGGCGTCGCGGCGCCCGGCCAGGAGCACGGCCGTTGCACCGAGCGCGGCGCTGACGGCGAGCAGGAGCAGCAGCGGCAGCGGGCGGTTGTCCCGGTACGGCGAGCTGAGCTCGAGCAGGCCGAGCGGGGACGTCCAGCGCAGCCAGGCCAGGCCGGTGATGCCATCGCCGGCCATGCGCACCAGCAGGCTGACGCCGAGTACCGCGACGGCGGATCCGGACGCGGTGGCTCGCGAGGCGAACAGCTGTGCGGTCAGCGCTGCGGTCGCGGTGCAGAACAAGCCGATCGCGGCGATGCCGGCGCCATGGACGACGGCGCCCGCCGGCCGGTCGGCGGTGAGCGCCAGCGCGGCGGTGACGGCGCCGCCCGTTGCCGTGGCGGCGACGGCGACACCGGCCACGTGCCGCAGGGTGATGCCGCGCAGCGATACCCGGCCGGCGAGCAGGAGATCCCATCGGTGGGCTTCCTCGGCGCCGCGGGTGATGCGCGTCGTGGTGAGGATCGCCCAGATGCCGAGCAGGACGGCGATGACCGTGCCCACGCGCCAGACGGTGAATCCGCCGGCGTGGTCGAGGGCGACCGGTTCACCGAACAGGGTTCGGATCGCGGCGTTGCCGGCGATGCCGCGCAGCCCGGCGGCCGCCGCCGGGTCGGCCATGACTCCGGCGTAACTGGCTGCGATGAAGGCGGTGATCCCGGCGCAGACGACGGCGACGGTTGCGGCGCCACCACGGATCTGCCGGACGGCGAGGCCGGTCATCGGCCTGCCTGCTCGCCGTAGTAGTCGAGGAAGATCTCCTCGAGGCTGGGCTCGCGCATCGCAAGGGCGGTGACGTCGGCGCCGGCGAGCGCCCGCAGCGCTGCGGCGGGCGGTCCGGTCAGAGTGAAACGCAGACGATGGTCGCCGTTGGTCTCGACTGTCTCGATGCCGGGGACGCCGGACAGCCGTGGCGGCGCGCCGGTGTAGGTGACCGCTACTTCGTTGCGGTGCAGGGCACGGAGTTCGGCGACAGCGGCGACTTCGACGAGCCGCCCGGCACGCAAGATACCGACGCGGTCGCAGACAGCCTCCACCTCGGCGAGCTGATGGGAGCTGAGGAACACGCTCTGTCCGCGCTCGCGAGCGGCGGTGACGGCGTGCCGGAACTCGCGTTCCATCAGCGGGTCCAGGCCGCTGGTGGGCTCGTCGAGCACCAGCAGGCGGGCCCGGGTGGCGAACGCGGCGATCAGGGCGACCTTCTGCCGGTTGCCCGTCGAGTAGGTGCGAGCCGGCTTCGACGGGTCGAGCTCGAACCGTTCGACGAGTTCGTCGCGGTAGGCGCGATCGATGCCCGGCCCGGTGGCGGCCAGCAACTCCAGGTGTTCGCCGCCGGTCAGCCGCGGCCACAGGGCTACGTCGGCCGGTACGTAGGCCAGCTTGGCATGTGCGGCGACCACGTCGGCAGCGTCGGTGCCGAAAACGCGGATCTGTCCCGCGGTGGGGCGGGCGAGTCCGAGCAGCATGCGGATGGTGGTGGACTTGCCGGCGCCGTTCGGGCCGAGAAACCCGAAGACCTCACCCGCCGCGACCTCCAGAGTGAGATCGTCGACGGCGGTCAGCCGCCCATACCGTTTGGTGAGGTGGACAGCGCCGACCGCGGCAGCGTTCATGACAGGCGAGCCTTTCCAGCAGACAACGGTTCATGACCGCCGACCAGACTTCCCGGCACACCTGGCAGTCACCGTACTCCCGTGCCGCCACCGCGGACGCGTGGTCGTAAGTCCCGCACCAGGTAGGCTTGCCGGCAGGTGCGCCGGGAAGTCTGGTCGGCAACGTCGTTCACCGACCAGAAAACCTGGAGCCGCCGTGCCTGACTTCTCTCGTCCGACGCCGTCCCTGCTCGGGCGCGGATCATGGCCCGAGGTGCGCCGCATCGCCGACGTGCTGCGCAAGGAGACCATCGGCGGGGTGCTGCTGCTGGCCGGCGCGCTCGTCGCGCTGCTGTGGGCCAATTCGCCGTGGTCCGACCGATATCACGCCTTGACGGAGCTGACGGTCGGTCCGGCCGCGCTGCATCTCGATCTGAGCCTGGTGACCTGGGCGGCCGACGGGCTCCTGGCCATCTTCTTCTTCGTCGCCGGCCTCGAGCTGAAGCGTGAGTTCGTCGCCGGCGATCTCCGCGACCCGCGCCGTGCCGCGGTGCCGGTGGCCGCCGCGGTCGGCGGGGTGATCGTGCCGGCGGTGTGCTACTTGCTGGTCAACTGGGGTGGCGCCGCGAAGGGATGGGCCGTTCCGACCGCCACCGACATCGCCTTCGCGCTGGCCGTGCTGGCGGTCGTCGGGCGGAGCCTGCCCGCCGCGCTGCGCACTTTCCTGCTGACGCTCGCCGTGGTCGACGACCTGCTCGCCATCGTGATCATCGCAGTCTTCTACACGGCGCATCTGTCCGTGCTGCCGCTGCTGGCGGCGCTGATCCCGCTGGCCGCGTTCACCGCGCTGGTGCAGCGGCGGGTGCGGTCGTGGTGGCTGCTCCTGCCCCTGGCCTTCGCCACCTGGTCGCTGGTGCACGCCTCCGGGGTGCACGCCACGGTCGCCGGGGTTCTGCTCGGCTTCGCCGTTCCGGTCTTGACACCGGCGGAAGATCACTCGGGCCCCGGCCTGGCCGAGCACTTCGAGCACCGGTTCCGCCCGATCTCCGCCGGCATCGCGGTGCCCATCTTCGCCCTGTTCTCCGCCGGCGTGACCATCGGCGGCCTCGACGGGCTCGGCTCGGCGCTGTCCGATCCGGCCGCGATCGGCATCATGGTGGGCCTGATCGTCGGCAAGCCCATCGGGGTCCTGTCGGCGACGTGGCTGATCGCCCGGTTCACCCGGGCCCGGATCGACGCCGGCCTCGCCTGGATCGACATGGCGGGACTGGCAGTCCTGGCCGGTGTCGGCTTCACCGTGTCGCTGCTGATCGGGGAACTGGCGTTCGGCATCGGCAGCGACCGCGAGGACCATGTGAAGATCGCCGTGCTGTCCGGCTCGCTGGTGGCGGCCCTGCTGGCCTCCCTGGTTCTGCTCGCCCGCAACCGCACCTACCGCCACCTTCGCGCCGAAGAGCAGGTCGACCGGGACGGCGACGAGATCCCCGACGTCTACCAGCAGGTCGAGCGGACGCGGGAAGAGCCGGGCGTCGGCTGATAGGTTGATCCTGGTGTGCCGGGAAGTCTGGTCGGCGATCGCTGACGGCTGACCGAAACCGGGGAAACACAGTTGAGCGCCATCGCCTGGACCGCCGTCGCGGTGTTCGCCGTCGCGTACGTGCTGATCGCCACCGAGAAGCTCAACCGGGTCACCGTCGCCCTCGGCGGAGCAGCGATCATGCTGGCCCTGGGCGCTACCGACGCCGAGCACGCCTTCTTCTCCGAAGATGCCGGCGTCGACTGGAACGTCATCTTCCTGCTGCTGGGCATGATGCTGATCGTCGGTGTGCTCAAGCGCACCGGCGTCTTCGAGTACTTGGCGATCTGGTCGGCCAAGAAGGCCCAGGGTCGCCCTTTCCCGATCATGGTGATCCTCGTCCTGGTCACCGGCGTGGTCTCCGCCGGACTCGACAACGTGACCACCGTGCTGCTGGTCGCCCCGGTGACGCTGCTGGTCTGCGATCGGCTCGGCGTGCCGCCGGTGCCGTTCCTGATCGCCGAGGTGTTCGCCTCCAACATCGGCGGCACCGCGACCCTCGTCGGCGACCCGCCCAACATCATCATCGCGAGCCGGTCCGGGCTGAGCTTCAACGACTTCCTCGCCGTGCTCGCGCCGTTCGTCGCCGTCGTGCTGGTCGTGTTCGTCCTGCTGTGCCGGATCATGTTCCGTAAGGCGTTCCGGTACGACCCGGAACGCGTGTCCAAGGTGATGGCGTTGCGCGAACGCGATGCGATCCGCGACCCCCGCCTGCTCGTGATCAGTCTGTCCGTGCTGGCCGCCGTCCTCGCCGCGTTCGTGCTGCACACCCTGCTCGATCTCGAGCCGTCCGTGGTGGCGCTGCTCGGCGGGCTGCTGCTGCTCGCGCTGTCCCGGCTCGATCCCGCTGAGGTCGCCCGCGAGGTGGAATGGCCCACGCTGATCTTCTTCGCCGGACTGTTCGTCATGGTCGGCGCGCTGGTCAACACCGGGGTGATCGACCAGATCGCGCACGCTGCGACCGGCGCGGTGGAGGGCAAGTTGTGGCCGGCGACGATGCTGTTGCTCTGGGCGTCGGCCGGGCTCTCGGCAATCGTCGACAACATTCCGTACGTGGCCACGATGAGCCCCATCGTCGCCGAACTGGTCGACGGCTCGGGCGGTCTCGGCAAGGCCCAGGTGCTGTGGTGGGCGCTCGCCATCGGCGCCGACTTCGGCGGCAACGCCACCGCGGTGGGCGCCTCGGCCAACGTCGTCGTCCTCGGCATCGCGGGCCGGGCCGACCACCGGATCACCTTCTGGGAGTTCACGAAGTACGGCCTGATCGTCACCGTCATCTCCGTCGCGCTGGCCGTGCCGTACCTGTGGTTGCGGTTTTTCGCCCTGTGAGACCTAATGGGCACGTGCGGTCTTGAAGCATTAGCAGCTGAGGGCTAGCGTCCCATCTGTGCTGCTTGAAGACCTTCAGCGGGCCGGCTTCCCCATGGGCGGCGAGCCGCTCGTGGCGATCGACCTCGCGGACACGGTGATGCTCGCCGTAAACCCGCCCATCGACCTGCTCTCCTCCGAACGGGCCGCGACTGCCTGGTGGGAGCTCCAGGCGCCGCGGCTTCCGGTGGGCCCGGCGCCGAGCCTGGCCGAGACCCGTCGGCTCCGGGCCGCGATCCGTCACCTGATCGAGGCACGAGACCTCGACCCGGGCGCGATCGACACACTCAACGCGATCGCGGCCCAGGCGCCGGCCAGCCCCCGCCTCTCCGCCGACGGCCTCCGCGAGACCCGCTGGCACGGCGGTGACGCCCGGCTCGCGGCCGTGGCCGGGGAGGCGATCGCGCTGCTGGCCGACTCCGAGCGGCTCGATCTGCTGCGCCGCTGCGCCAACCCGGCCTGCTCGATGCTGTTCCTGGCCGAGAACAAGCGTCGCCGCTGGTGCGCGCCGAACGTCTGCGGCAACCGGGTGCGCGTCGCCCGCCACCACGAGCGGCATCGGCCGGCCTGACCATGCTTCTGGACCGGGTCGCCGAGCGCGCCGAGCTCGACCGCCTCCTGGCCGGCCTCGCGACCGGCGAGAGCCGGGCGCTGGTGCTGCGCGGCGAGGCCGGCATCGGCAAGACCGTCCTGCTGGAGCACCTGCGCGGCCGGGCCACCGGCTGCCATGTCGTGCGCGCCGTCGGGATCGAGGCCGAGCGGGAGCTCGCCTTCGCGGCGCTGCACCAGATCTGCGCGCCGATGCTCGACCGGCTCGCCCACCTTCCCGCGCCGCAGGCCGAGGCGCTGCGCACGGCGTTCGGGATCAGCGCGGGCAGCCCGCCCGACCCGTTCATGGTCGGTCTGGGCCTGCTGGGCCTGCTCGCCGAGCTGGCGCGGGAGCAGCCGGTCCTCTGCCTGATCGACGACGCTCAGTGGCTCGACCGGGCGTCGGCGCGGGTGCTCGGCTTCGCGGCGCGCCGCCTGCGGGCCGAGTCGGTCGGGATCGTGTTCGCGGAGCGTACGGAGTCTCCCGATCTCACCGGGCTGCCCTGCCTGCAGGTAGAAGGCCTCCCCGACGAAGCCGCCCGCGCCCTGCTCGCCGCCGCGCACGCCGGCCCCGCCGACGCCCGGGTGCTCGACCGGATCGTCGCGGAGAGCGGCGGCAACCCCCTGGCCCTGGTGGAGCTGCCGCGTGGCTTCACCCCGGCCGAGCTGGCCGGCGGGTTCGGCCTGCTCACGCCGGCGGAGTTGCCGCACCGCATCGAGGAGAGCTTCCGCCGGCAGATCGCCGGCCTCTCCCCCGCCGCCCGCCAGGTGCTGCTGGTCGCCGCGGCCGAGCCGGTGGGCGACCCGGTGCTGGTCTGGCGGGCCGTCGAGCTGCTCGGCGTCGAGGAAAATCCGCAGGCCGTCGCCGGGTTCGTGGAGTTCGCCGCCTCCGTCCGGTTCCGGCATCCGCTGCTTCGCTCGGCCGTCTACCGCGCCGCCGACCCGGCCGGGCGGCGCCGCGCGCACGACGCGCTGGCCCGGGCCACCGATCCGGTCGCCGACCCCGACCGGCGGGTGTGGCATCGCGCCCAGGCCGCCGGCGACCCCGACGAGGAGGTCGCCGCCGAGCTGGAGCGCTCGGCCGAGCGCGCCCGCGACCGTGGCGGCCCGGCCGCGGCGGCCGCGTTCCTCGAACGCGCCGCCGAGCTCACCCCCGACCCGGCGGCGCGCGGCCGGCGCCTGCTCGCCGCCGCGACCGCGAAGCACCAGGGCGGCCTGCCCGAGGCGGCGCTGCGGCTGCTCGCGATGGCCGACGCCCGCCCGCTCGGCGAACTGGAACGCGCGCGGGCCGACGTGCTGCGGGCGGACATCACCTTCGCGGTCGACCGCGGCCGGGACACCCCGGCGCTGCTGTTGCGGGCCGCGGGCCGGCTCGAGCCGCTGGACGCGCCGCTGGCCCGCACCACCTACCTGGATGCGCTGCGGGCCGCCTGGTACGCCGCCGACCCGACCGGGGTGACGCTGGCCGACGTGGCCAAGGCCGCCCGGGCCGCGCCGGCGCCGGCCGGGCCTCCCCGAGCGGCGGACCTGCTGCTGGACGGGCTGGCCGAGCGCTACACGGCGGGCTTCGCGGCCGGCGCCCCGATGATCAAACGGGCGCTGCGGGCGTTCCGCGGCGACGAGGACCCGCGGTGGCTGTGGTTCGCATGCTCGGCGGCCGTGGACCTGGTGGACGACGAGGCGGCCGACGCGGTCACCGGCCGCTACCTGGCGCTGGCCCGGGAAACAGGTGCGCTGGCAGCACTGCCGATGGCGCTGACCACGCGCATCGTCGTGGAGATCCTCACCGGCGAGCTGGGCGCGGCCGGCGCGCACGTCGAGGAGCTGCGCGACGTGGGCGAGAGCACCGGTCTTCGTGGTCCGGCGTACACGGCGCAGCTGCTCAGCGCCTGGCGGGGCGACGAGGAACGCACCGAGGAGCTGGTGCTGGTCACGACGGCGGACGCGGGCCGGCGCGGCGAGGGGCTCGGCGCGATCAACGCGGGCTGGGTGCGGGCGGTGCTGTGCAACGGGCTCGGCCGGTTCGAGGAGGCGGCGGACGCGGCGCAGGTGGCGCTCGAGCCGAGCCAGGAGCGGGGCGTGCTGACCTGGGCGCCGCTGCTGGAGCTGGTCACGGCCGCGGGTCACGCCGGGCGGCCGGAGCTCGCCGACGCCGCGGTGCGGCGCCTGACCCCGCTGACGCGGGCGAGCGGCACGGAGGGCGCGCTGGGACTGGAGGCTTACGCGAGGGCGCTGGCCGGGCAGGAGCCGGAGATCGCGTACGCCGAGGCGGTCGCTCGCCTCGGGCGTACGCGAATCCGGGGTTTTCTCGCCCGCGCCCACCTCCACCACGGTGAGTGGCTGCGGCGGCGCGGCAGTCGCGACGAAGCCCGTGCACCGCTGCGCACCGCGCACGACATGTTCACGGCGATGGGCATGGAGGCGTTCGCCGGGACGGCGGCCCGGGAGCTGACCGCCGCGGGTGCGCCGCCCGCTCGGCGGGGTGGCGAACCGGCGGTGGCCGGGAAGCTCACCGCGCAGGAGACGCAGATCGTGCGCCTCGTCCGCGACGGCCTGGCGAACGCGGAGATCGCGACCCGGCTGTTCATCAGCCCGCGCACGGTCGAGTGGCACCTCAGCAACATCTTCGCGAAGCTCGGCGTCTCCTCCCGCCGCCAGCTGCGCCACTGACCCCCGGGGTCGATCCCCGAGGCGATCCCCGTGGTGAACCCCGGCTCGATCGCCGCCCGCGCAAGCAAGTCTGGACGCCGAGCTCGTCGGTCGAAAGGAGTGATCATGGGACTGGCATGGCAGCAAGGGCCGCTCTCGGCCAAGCCGGTGGGACGGTTCCTGACGCCGGCGCCGCTGCCCGAGCGGCTGATCTTCGCCGAGCGGCTGCGGCGGCGCATGCGGGTGCGCCTCGGCGGGGAGTGGATCGCGGACAGCGAGGACGTGCTCCTGCTGCACGAGCAGGGGCACTACCCGGTCGCGTATTTCCCGCGCGAGGACGTCGAGGTCGGGGTGCTGGCCGCCACGTCGCGGACCACCAAGCACGCGCAGCTCGGGGTCACGGCGTGGTTCACCGTGCGGGGCGCCGAGCGGGCCGCCTGGGAGTTCGCCGAACCGCCCGAGCACGCCTCGGAGCTGCGCGGGCGGGTCGCCTTCGCGTGGCGGGCCATGGACGCGTTCTTCGAGGAGGACGAGCGGATCGTCGGGCACGCCGCGGACCCGTACCACCGGATCGACATCCGCCGCACGTCGCGGCACCTGCGGGTGACCGACGGCGATCGCGTCATCGCCGACTCGCGCCGCCCGCTGGTGCTGTACGAGTCGGGCTTCGCCCCGCGCTGGTACGTGCCCCGCGAGGACGTCGACCTGACCGCCCTCGAGCCCGTCGAGGGACAGCAGACGTTCTGCCCCTACAAAGGCCTGGCCGGCTACTTCGCCATCGATGACCGGGCCGGAGCCGCCTGGTCCTACCCGGACGCGTGGCCCGAGGTCGGCCAGATCGCCGGACACATCTCGTTCGAACCCGACAAGGTCGACGTCTTCCTGGACGGCAAGCAGCTGCACCTCGAACCCGGCCAGTCGGTGATCCCGCATGGGCTCGACCGCGGCCTCGACGTCGACGAGATCGCCGAAAGGACCCACCAGTGACTCCCTGTTTGAAGGGCCGCAAGATCGTCGTGATCGGCCGCGGCGGCATCGCGCAAGCCGTCGCCGAGGCCGCCGGTGACGCCGGCGCGGAGGTCGTGCTCGCCGGCCGTCACCAGGAGGTGGCCGTCGACGTGACCGACGAGGCGAGCGTCGCCGCGCTGGCCGAGCGGCTCGGCACGGTCGACCACGTGGTCTCGACGGCCTCGGCCCGGGCCCGAGGCTCCCTCGCCGACCTGCGGCCCGACGCGGTCCTCGCCTCGCTGGCCACCAAGGTGCTCGGCCCGATCCTGCTGGCCAAGCACCTCGCGCCGATCATGCCGCCGGACGGGAGCTTCGTGTTCTTCTCGGGCGCCACCGCCCGCAAGCCGGCCGCCGGCATGCTCGCCGTCGCGGCCACCAACGGCGGGGTCGACGCGGTGACCCGGGCCCTCGCGGTCGAGCTGGCGCCGATCCGGGTCAACGCGATCGCGCCGGGCACGATCGACAGCGGCGCCTACGACGCGCTCGGCGAGGAGCGCAAGGCGGAGCTGTTCGAACGCCGCACGACGCTGAACCCGGCCCGGCGCGTCGGCCGGCCCGCCGACGTCGCGGCCGCCGCGGTCTTCGCCCTGACCAGCACGTTCACCACCGGACAGGTGCTGGGCGTGGACGGCGGCGAGGTGCTGGTCTGATGGACCTCCGCCTCGAAGTCGAGACCATCGCGGTGCGCGACGTGGATCGCGCGCTCGCCTTCTACCGGGACCGGCTGGGCTTCCGGCTCGACGTGGACTACCAGCCGCACGACGGGTTCCGGATCGTCCAGCTCACCCCGCCCGGCTCGTCCTGCTCGCTCCAGTTCGGGGTGGGGTTCGGCGAGACGCGCTACCTCGTGGTCGAGGACATCGCGCTGGCCCGGCAGCAGTTGATCGACAACGGCGTTCTCGTCGGAACGATCCGCCACAAGGCGTCGGCCGACTGGCAGGGCGACCTGGTGGACGGCGTCGACCCGGACCGGCGCGACTACGCGAGCTTCGCCGACTTCCAGGATCCGGATGGCCATCGGTGGACGCTTCAGGAACGAGGGTTCAAGGTAGGCGAATGAGCGGAGCGGCAGCGCTGGTCTCGGTGAACGTGGGCATGCCCCGCGACGTTCCGTGGCAGGGGCGGACGGTTTACACCGGCATCTACAAGACGCCCATCGACGGGCCGGTGATGGCCCGGCGGCTCAATCTCGACGGGGACGGTCAGGGCGACCTCGGCGGGCACGGCGGCGAACAGCGCGCGGTGCTCGTCTACCAGGTCGAGTCGATCGACTATTGGCGCCGGGAATTGGGCCGCGACGATATCGGCCACGGGCATTTCGGCGAGAACCTCACGGTTTCCGGGATGCCGGACGACGAGGTCTGCATCGGCGACCGGTATCGGATCGGGGAGGCCGAATTCGAGGTCACGCAGCCGCGGGTGACCTGCTATCGGGTGGGCATGCGGCTCGGGCAGCCGAGCATGCCGTCCCTGCTCGTGGCCCACCACCGGCCCGGTTTCTACATGCGGGTCATCACCGAGGGCGAGGTCCGGGCCGGCGACGAGATATCGCGGACCCGGCGCGGACCGCATTCGCTCAGCGTGGCCGAGATCGACGCGCTGCTCTATCTGCCGGATCGCTCTTTCGCGCGGCTCCACGACGCGGTCGACATTCCGGCGCTGAGCCCGGGGTGGCAGCAGTCGTTCCACGAATTGCTCGACGGTGGCGGAGCGCCGGCGGTCGGTGTCGAGCCGGGATGGGCGGGCTTTCGCCCGCTGCGGGTGGTCGCGCTGACGCCGGAGAGTTCCGCCATTCTTTCCGTACGCCTTTCCGCGGTCGACGGGAGCCGATTGCCGGTTCCGGCTCCCGGGCAGTACGTGACGGTCCGGGTCGACGGGGCGGTGCGCAGTTATTCGCTGTCGTCGGGGTCGGACGACGGGACGTACCGGATCAGCGTGAAACGGGACGGGAAGGTCAGCACCTATCTGCACACGGCGTTGCGGGTCGGTTCGGTGATCGAGACGGCGGCGCCGCGCGGAGATTTCGTGCTGTCCGCCGATTCCTCGCCGGTGCTGCTGATCTCGGCCGGGGTGGGGGTCACGCCGGTGCTGGCGATGCTGCATCAGCTGGCCGCCTCGGGAAGTAGCCGGGAGGTCTGGTGGCTGCACACCGATCACGCCGCGCCGATGGCCTTCGACGACGAGGTGCGGGGGCTGGTCTCCGCCCTCGCGGACGTCCGGGTGCACTTCTTCGTGGGGCGCCGGCAGACGCTCGACGGGTTGGGGGCGCTTCAGCTGCCGGTGTCGGCCAGCGCTTACATCTGCGGGCCGCAGGGGTTCATGGATGACGTGCGGGCGGAGCTGGTGGGTCTCGGGCTGGATCCGGGTCGGCTGCACACCGAGATGTTCGGGGCGCGGTCGGCGATCAATCCCGGGCTGGTGTCGCCGGAGGCGGTGCGGGCGCCGCACCAGCCGGTCGGGGCGGCCGGGGGCGGGCCGCGGGTGACGTTCGCCCGGAGTGGGCTGACGGTGCGGTCGGGGGACGGCTCGCTGCTCGAGCTGGCCGAGGCGTGCGACGTGCCGACCCGCTGGTCGTGCCGGACCGGGGTGTGCCACACCTGCGTGACGTCGGTGCTGAGCGGGGACGTGGCCTACTCGCCGGAGCCGCTCGAGCGGCCGGCCGCCGGGGAGGTGCTGCTGTGCTGCGCACGCCCGACCGACGATCTGGTGCTCGATATTTGATATTTGGTATTTGATGCGGCGGCGCGCCCTGCCCGACTAGGGGGCCCGACGTCGTTGTTGTGGGGGACGGCTTTCGCGTTTCGTTGTTGCGGGGGACGGCCCAGGGGCGGTGCCCGCGCCTTTTGCGCGGCGGGGACGGGGCCGGTTGCGGTTGGGGACGGTGTCGTCGCGTACTCGATGGGCCTGATTTGAAGCGTGACCGATTCGCCTGCCTCGACCCTCGCTCGCCGTTAGGCTGGGCCTTGCCTGTTTCGTCCCCTTGTGAGGTGCCCGTGTCGCAGCCCGTGGAGGTGGATGTCGTCATCGTCGGCGGCGGACTCGCCGGCCTCGCCGCCGCCCGCCGGTTGGACCGCGCCGGGGTCGAGTGGCTGCTCGTCGAGGCGTCCGACCGGATCGGCGGGCGCGTGACGACGGACGTCATCGACGGATGGCGGCTGGACCGGGGCTTTCAGGTGCTCAACACGGCCTACCCGCGGATCCCGGCGCTGATCGACGTCGACGCGCTGGACATGCGCTACTTCACGTCCGGTGTCCTCGTCCGGCGGGCCGGCGACCTGCACCGCCTGGAGAATCCCCTGCGTGGACCCCTCGCGACGCCCCAGACGCTGACCTCCGGGGTGGGCACGCTGAGTGACCGCCTGAAGTTCGCGGCGCTCGCCACCCGCTGCGCCTCGATGCCGGCCGCGCGCCTGCTCGAGGCCCGCGAGACCACGACGCAGGAGATGCTGCGCCGGGCCGGCATCTCGCACCGCATGATCGAAGAGGTGCTGCGCCCGTTCCTGTCCGGCGTCTTCGCCGACCGGTCGCTCGACACGTCGAGCCACGTCTTCGCGATGATGCTGCGCTCGTTCACCCGCGGCCGGATCGGCGTGCCCGCGCTCGGCATGGGCGCCCTGCCCGCCGCCGTGGCCGGGCCGCTCCCCTACCCACAGTTGCTGATCGGCGCTCGCACCCTGTCGCTGGGCCCCGGCCTGGTCGTCACCGAGGGTGGCGAGATCCACTGCCGCGCCGTGATCGTCGCGACCGACCCCGTCACCGCCTCGACCCTGCTCCCGCAGTTCCCCTCGCCGGACATGCACGGCCTCACCACCTTCTACTTCGGGGCGGACCGCGCGCCGCTCGACGAGCCCACCCTGGTCCTCGACGGCGACCGCCGCGAGATCATCGCCAACACGATGGTCGTCAGCAACGCCGCGCCCGAGTACGCACCCAGCGGCAAGTCGCTGATCGCCGCATCGGTGGTCGGCGTGTCCGCGCCGTCGAGCGCCTCCGAGTCCGTGATCCGGGTGGAGCTGGCCCGGATGTACGGAGTGCCCACCGATTCGTGGGAGCTGCTCGAGGTCATCAGCATCCCCGCGGCGCTACCGTCCGCCCGGGTCCCGCAGGCCAAGCTGCGCAAGCCGGTAGACCTCGGCGACGGCATCTTCGTCGCCGGCGACCACCGCGACAGCCCGTCGATCCAGGGGGCACTAGCCGGCGGCTGGCGGTCCGCGGGGGCGGTGCTGTCATGGTTGGGCGCGCGGGTGGCGGCGTAGATCGGTGGCTTGCGGGCTGATTGGCGGGTTAGGATCGCCGCCGGTAAGGGGCGGTAGCTCAGTGGGTTAGAGCAGTCGACTCATAATCGATCGGTCACGGGTTCGAGTCCCGTCCGCCCCACAACCTGACCCCGTGCGCGAAACGCGTCCACCGGGATGCGGTAGACGGGGATCAGTCGGTCGCCGTCGAACTGGATTTCGGCGATGTGGGTTTCCATGACGGCCTTGCGCTGGCCGAGGGTGCCGCTGCTGAGGATGTCGGTGAGGTGGCGGTGGATCCGCTCGATCTCGACCGGGTCGGGCGCCTCCGGCAGTACGGCGGCCTCGGTCAGCTCGGCTCGGCGTTGGTTGAGCTGGTGGAGTTGGGTGGTGAGGTCGGTGACGCGGCGGCCGCAGGTGGTTTCGTCGAGGGTGCCGTTCTCGAAGGCGGTCAGGTAGCGGTCGATCGCGGCTTGGGTGGCGGCGGCGCGGCCGGTGAGGCTGTCGAGTTCGGCCGTGTGCTGGGCGGCGTCTTGGGCGCGGAGGCGGTTTTCGTTGGCCACGGCCGCGGTGATCAGGTCGGTGCGGGCGTAGAAGTCGACGAGTGCTTCTGCGGCGGCGGGGTCGAGCAGGTCGGCGTCGATGCGCGGGGCTTGGCATCCCGCGCGGCCGTAGCGGATGCGTGAGAAGCAGGTGTAATAGCGGTAGCGGCGTAGCTTGCCGGTCGCGGACGCGCCGATGTACTTGTTGCCGCATTCCGGGCAGGTGATCAGGCCGGTGAGGCAGTAGCCGGAGTTCGACGACGCCCGCGATGAGCCGGGCTTCCCGCGTGCAGTGAGGATCTGCTGGCATTCCTCGAAAGTGCCCGGGTCGATGAGCGGCTCGTGCGCGCCGGTGGTGACGACGTCGCGGAAGAAGGTCTCGCCCAGGTAGAGCCGGTTGCTGAGCATGGCGTTGATGGTGTGCCCGGAGAACGGCTTGCCGTGCTTGGTGCGTACGCCTTGGGCGTTGAGCTGATCGGCGATCGCTCGGGTGCCCATCCGGGTGCGGGCGTAGGTGGTGAAGATGCTCCGCACGACGTGCTGTTCTTCAGGGTGCGGCAGCAGGCGATGGGTCACGGAATCGATGAGGTAGCCGTAGGGGCGGGGTCCGTGGGTCCACTCGCCATTCCCGGCCTTCCGCTCCATTCCGGCGATGACGCGGTCGATGATGACTTCGCGTTCGAACTCGGCGAACGCGCCGAGCATCTGGACGAACAGCCGCCCGGCGGCGCTGGCAGTGTCGAACGGTTCGGTGGCGGAGCGGAAGTGCACGCCGACGTCTTCGAGATCGTCCATGAGGGTGGCCAGGTCGCGGATGCGGCGGCTGAACCGGTCGAGGCGGTAGACCAGCAGCAGGTCGTACTCGCCGTTGCGGGCAGCGTCGAGTGCAGCGGTGAGGCCGGGCCGGTTGATGGTTGCACCGGAGGCGTCGTCGGTGAATCGGGCGACGATCTGCCAGCCCGGCTGCGAGGTGACGTAGGCGGTGAGGCGGTCGGTCTGGGCTTCGATGGTGTAGGGCTGGTGCTCGTCGTCGGTGGAGCGCCGGGTGTAGAGGGCGACCCGCAGCCGCGTGTCCGGAGTGATGGGCTCGCGGCGGCGGGTCCTCGTAGTGCGTCTGCTGGGCATCAGATCTGATCTCCGGTTACGGCTCGGGCGGGTGGTCGGTCAGCCACTGCGCGATCAGGACCGTCCAGAGCCGGACGGCCTGCTGGTACTGCTGCTCGGTCATCGGGATCGTCTTCGGCGGGCCGAGCGTGTGCCGGGGTCCGGTTCTGGTCGTGCCGGTGGTGGTCGAGCGGGTCCGGCGGCCGTGCCGGTCTCGTCTGGTCCGGCTCTTCTTCGGGTCGTGTTCGGGGCTTGCTGGCATTGGGCTCCTCGTGTCGTGGTGTGCGGCATCGGGATCCCCCTTTCGTTGATCTTGTGGCGATGGGATGTGGGTCGATCCCCGCTCCATCCGCCGGTTCTGTCAAGCCGCGTCCGGGTCGTCGAACGCGGCCAGGTTCACGGGGTCGGGCATGGGCAGGTCGGACAGGCGTTGCGGCGGGCCAGGATGGCCGTGGACGTGCCAGATCGCGTCGGCCGGGCTGCTGTCGGCGGCGCGGTCGCGGGCGGCGGTCGCGACGGGCACGGCCGCCCGGATGCCGGTCAGGCGCTCATGGAAATGGGCTTCCCGAATGGTCGAGTGCACCCAGAACAGCACCGGCCAGGCCGGCCCGCCGCGGCGGCGGAGTTCCCGGTAGCCGTGCAGCTTGTCGACCAGGACGGGCAGGGCTTCGGTGCCGGTGTCGTGTTCGAGGTAGAACGCCACCGTCCGGTCGCGCTCGGACCAGACGCCGAGCCCGTCGGCGTGGATCGACGCGACGGTCATCGTGCCGGGCGGGCTGAACGACGTCAGCCGGGTGTCGGGCCACCAGTGATGTAGTCGCGCGCCGGGGTAGGTGCGTTCGTGGCCGGCGAGGTCGGTGAAGAACTGATTGATGCCGAGCCGGTGGTCGAGGTTGCGGCTGGTCGCGATCCGATGCATCCGAGCGGTGCTGTCGCCCCGCCTCGGCGGCGTCTGTCCTCGGGACGCGGTGACGATCAGTGCGCCGAGGTGCGCGAGGGCGTAGTGGTAGGGGTAGCTGCCGCCCGTGAGACGGAACGGCCGGAACCGCTCGACCAGGCGCAGCTCGGTGAGCGTGGTGAGGCGGCGCTGGGCGTAGTTGAGGCTCGGGAACAGGGCGTGGGCGATCTGGAAGCTGGTCAGCACGCGGTGGTCGTGTAGCCAGCCGAGCAGCCGCCAGTCTCGTTCAGTGAGTTGGTGCTGGACTGCGAGGACTTGATCTCGGGGTGTGGTCATAGGCATCGCCTCCTTGTATTCGTTCGTGCCCCTGCGGGAGGAGACCACTTGGGTCTTCGGCGTCCTGGTCATCCGCCCGGCGAGCGGGTGACCAGGCCTGTCGGCCCGATGCCTGGCGCTCAAGGGGGTCACTCTGAAGCAGGACGGGCTCGGTGCCCCGCTCGGGCACGGCGGATCGGACGCTAAGCCGATCCAGGCGGGCATAACGAAGAGCCGTCGCGCGATCGAACGGCGCATCGGCTCACAACAAGCAGGACAGGAACGATGAGCTCGCGGGCGGCGACGCCGTTGACGGCGTCATGTCCTCCAACACAGGGGTTCCTCACAGCCGTGAGAGTCGAACGCAGCGCGCGGTCGCGCGGGTGTTGGAGGACCTCCCTCCCGGCCTGCCGAATGGCGGCCAGGTCAACGCCGACTGCCCGCTTCGGGACAATGCTCGGCTGGTTTAGAACGAGATATCTACGGTAGGCCGCGCAAGCAGTCCGGGTCAACGACGTTCCGTACCGGCAACGAGTCGCTGAACTGGGCTGTTAGGACTTGTCAGCTCTTGTCAGACCGCGGTGGCTAGCTTGTCAGGGTCGAGCGCTCGTTCTACTGCTGCTCGTCCTCTTGGATCCGGTTCGGCCGCTGGGCCGCCCACTTGCGCACGTCGGATGTGCGCCAGACCCTGCCCACAGACAGGTGCGCAATCGGCTCCGGGAAGTCGGCGCGGTCGACCAGCACGGCCACACGCTGGCGAGTCACGCCGAGGTAGTCGGCGATCTCGGCGGCGGCCATGACTTCGTCCATTGCCACCGATCCTCCGATCATGGGCGTTGTCGGCCTGACAATCGGGGGGTTGTCTACTAGACAACCAATATGGCATTGTTCCGGATACGCGTGCGATCCGACGCTGCACCATCGGTGGGTGCTAGCCCGGCCGCCGCCGATCTTGCACCATGCGAGCCGAACTGAAGTTTCGGGAGGCCAACATGTCGAGTGACCAGAACTTCGACCCGATGCAGCGCATCACTCAGCAGGTCGCGGACTGCTTCTCCGCGAGCGGTTACGCCTTCGTCGAAGACGACAAGCTAGAAGCGTTAGCCGCCGTCCTGACCTCGTTCCTAACGGACGCCGGGGTCCCAGTTAACGGCCGGTACAACGCCGAGGGTTTGCGCCCGACGCCCATATCTCCTGACCGGGCCAACCTGAGCGGTGAGGCACGGAACGCGTACAGACGTTAGCCGAGTTCACGCCCAGGCTTCGGTCGAAGCAGGGGCCGGGTCAGCGGCCTTCTCCGAGTCAAGACTGCACACCGTCGGGCTTGGCCAGGTCACGCTTGGCCAGCCAGAGGTCAAGACACCCGTACAGCGATACCCCGAAGCCCGCTGGCGAGCAGTTCCCGATCCACCCGTTACAACGCCGCCACCGTCTCGTCCTAACATCAACCTGAGAGGCGCCAGTGGCTGACTTATCCCTCATCCGCCGGTCCTCAACCGTCACAGATGCTGGAGTCGATGTGTCGAACGAGCCGAAGGCCGGTCAAGGTGCCCAACGAGTATGACGCTGGCAAGGCTGCACTGGATGACCTCATCCAGTGGGCCGACGTGCATGCGGCAGACGGCCGGTTCAACGAGTCAGACACGCGCCTGAAGCTAATCAACGACCTCCTCGAAAAAGTCCTTTGTTGGCCGAGAGCTTCAATCCGCACCGAGGAACCGTCAGGCGCGGGCTTTATGGATTATGTTCTCGGAAGCCCTGGTCCGAAGTTCATCGTAGAGGCGAAGCGACAAGGAACCTACTTCGACCTTCCTGCAGGGACAACTACCGGCGTGCACTCGATCCAGAGCATTACGGACGGCGCGGCCGGCAAGGCTCTCCGTGACGCGATGGAGCAGGTAACTCGCTATGCAGCCAACGAAGGCATCGCTCCCTCCGCAGTCAGCAACGGGGTGCAACTCGTCATCTTTCTAGCCGTCCGCACGGACAACATTCAGCCGCGCAAGGGACGAGCGCTCGTTTACACCTCCCTCGAAGACATGCGCACAGATTTTCGGAGGCTGTGGGATAGCGCGTCGCCGTATGGCATCGAGGCTAAGCGCCTATATTCAACGCTCCGAGTAACGCCTATCCCACCACCCGCACCACTTTCGGTACACCTAGCAAACTATCCCGGCATGCAGCGCCGGAACGACTTACAATCAAGCCTTGACATCTTGGGAGATCTATTCCTAATTGACGTTGCAAGGCTTGAGGAACTCCGGTCGGACTTCCTCCGAGATTGTTATGCCAGCAGCGGAGCGCTTTCGCAGTATGCAATGATTAGTAGGCAAATCCTGCAATCACGCTACGAGCTTCTCAAAGAAGAGCAAGGACCTCAGGCCACGCCAGTAATGACAAAGAAGGGCGTTTCGCCGGCGCTCACTCAGGACATGCTAGCTGCTGCGGCCGCCTCGCGCCCTATCGTTTTACTGGGAGACGTGGGTGTCGGAAAGACGACCTTCATTCAGCGCCTGGTCTATGTAGAAGCACCGGAGCTATTTGAGAACGCCTTCACCATCTATATAGACTTCGGCGCATCAACGAATCTGGGCGACCTTCGACGATTCGTGATCGACGAGTCCGGCCGCCAGTTGCTAAGCAGACATGACGTTGATATCGAAGATTTTGACTTCGTTGAAGACGTCTATCGGGACGAGCTGAGGCTACAGGAAAGGCGCTTCCTCGGCAGGCTCCGTGATGTCGATCCCGTAATGTATGAACGTGAGCGCTTGATGTTTCTGCAGCGGCTGGTAGAGGCCCGTGCCGAGCACCTGAGTAAGAGTCTTGAAAGGTTGCGAACCAGTAGACGGCGTCAGATCGTTGTTTTCCTGGACAACATAGATCAACGCAGCGACGAGGATCAAGAACAGGTCTTCTTGATAGCCAACGAACTTGCTCAGAGTTGGCCAGCCACCGTCTTCGTTACCCTGCGGCCGGAAACGTTCTACGCCTCAAGCCGGCGAGGTGCGCTTTCCGGGTACCAGCCCCGAGTGTTTACGATCTCGCCGCCCAGAGCTGACGTAATGCTTCAGCGGCGAGTGGACTTTGCCCTGAAACAGCTAAAGGAGACCGGTCGACTCGGCTCATTTCCGATCGGTGTCACGGTCAACAGCGAGAACCTCATCGACTTCCTGGAAGTGCTTTCTGACAATTTTCGAAGGAACGAGCCTTTAATAGCTCTTATTGACAACATCGCTGGCGGCAACATGCGCCATGCGTTGACCTTCGTTAAGGAGTTTATCGGGAGCGGCCACGTGCATACCGGCAAGATCATCGATATCTACCGGGATCAAGGCAGATATGTTATTCCCGTGCACGAGTTTCTGCGGGCTCTGCTCTTCGGCGATTATCGATACTATGATCCCGACTCTTCTCCGATTGCTAACCTGGTCAGAATCTCGCAGCCGGATGGTCGAGAGCACTTCCTCCTGCCGGTCCTCCTCACACAGACCCAAATTCTGGGAGAGCAGTTCCAGCAGGAGGGTTATGTTGCTGCGGACGCCATACACAGTTACTGCCAGCAGATTGGCTTCAACTCCGACCAGGTCGTAGCTGCGCTCGACTACGCATTGGTTCATCGTCTTCTTGACGCCACACCTCGATTCACTTCTGATGGTCAGGCGATCTATTATCGGATCACGACCGTTGGCGCCTACACGACCAAGGTTCTGTTGGCATATTTCGCATATGTTGATGCCGTCATCACGGATACGCCGATAGTGGATGACCAGTACCGTCGACTTATAGAGGACGTATACTCTCTCACGGATCGAGTAACACGGACGGAGTACTTCCGGCTATACCTCGACAAGCAATGGTCCCGCATTCCTCGCGGTGCAACGACGTGGGACTGGCCAAGCGTCAGTAGCCAGCTCGCGTCTGACATCACCAGGGTCGGTCGCGTAGCCGACCCGGATGCTTGGAGGCATAGGGACTAGTCTTAGAACCCCCACCGCATCACTTGCGCGACCGGGCTGTTCCTACACAGGCAACGGGTCGCCGACCACGCTGAAAACCAATTTTGCATTCTGGGCCAACCAAACTCTTGCTGACCTGCGGGAACGTGAGGTTACCTGGGGTCGCGCAGCGACACAGTCCTTGTACAGCAAGGGATTCGTGGTTTCGGATGCGGAACGACAACCAAGACACCTGAGACAGCTTTGTCCGCGGGTTCAAGGAGCGTAATCGGTGTGCTCCTGCAGGTCCAGCTTCCCCGGCCGATTGGAGCGGACGGCAGTAGCTCCTCGGCAGGAATATCGCGGGCGCGGGGCCGTCGCTCTCCCGGACTCCAGACTCTTCAACCAGAGGAAGGCCTGGAGCAGGCCTGGAGCCATCGGTCATGTGTTCCCCAGAGTCGGGCTGGCAACTGTCCGTCGGGCCGGCGAACTGAGGGCCGCACGAGCCTATCCGACAATGGCGTGCCGGGTGAAGGTGACTCGCAGTGAGGCTTCGTCAGCGGTGGCCATATTCCTGGCGGCGATGAGAGTGTATGGCACTTTCTTATGCCAGAGTCCGTCTTGACATGAATTCTGGCTCAGGCCTTCTTTCGCCTTCTAGCGCCTCCTCTTTGCCGCAGTTGCACGCCTGATTCCGTGAGGATTCGATGGATATAGCCGTAGCTACGTCCGGTCGCCTCAGCGAGCGCTCGGATCGACTCGCCTGCGGTGTAGCGACTTACGACGTCTCTAGCGAGAGCCTGCCGCTCACTCCCTATCAGGCGCCGCCCCTTCGCCGTCGGCGCTAAGACGGCAACAGCCTGCGTATTTGCGCTGGATGAGTACCCCGGGACGCTAACCTCCGGCCTGGACTCTTGCGACGCTGCGGAGTTCGCCGCTGGCTCGAAGCCGACGGTATCGGTCATCGCGACTACCCTGACACCGGGGCCGGGTAAGGCGAGGCTCGGCAGTAGTCGGTCATTGAATGGTGCTGGCCACAGAACCACAGTTGTGTTCTCGGGCCAGCGTTCGGACGGCGTCACTACAGGCGTGGCAACTACGCATTCTCCTTGGCCGACAGAGGCCATTGCTGATCGGCGGTCGTCGGCGCGCATACTGCTGCTGATGACCGCGCGTGGGGTTCTGTGCGTGCCATTTAGGTGCTCGGCGATGTAACTCGCATCTGTCGTCGTCGGCGCCATGACGACGCATCGTGCTTTCGCGGCAAGCACTCCATCCAAAACTCGGTCCAGGGCCTGCAGTCGCGAGTCTGGGCCTGGGAAGGCGTCCATGCGGTCGAGAAGGTTCCACATTCGATCGGCCAGATCGTCTCGCAGGTGGGCTCCAGTGGTTGCGGTCAGGAGACGTGAGTGGAGCGCGGGCAAGCTGTCACTCGGCAGGACCAGGGGTGTGCCATTGTTCCGTGCGTATTCCGCCAAGGCTGTCACGGCGGCGACGCGGAGTTCGCGCTCGTGCGGTTCTTCCTCGTAGAAGTAACGAGTTGCGTTGATCAGCCCTTTGTCGACCATGTCCCGCAGTGTCATGCGCCAGATCACTGACGGACCTGTCCAGCCATCCTCTTGCCGATCGACGAGAGTGATGGCCCGGCGAGTACTGAGGCGCGGCTCCGTTGTCTCGGCGAAAGGCGGCCGGGGAGGGTCATCGTAGATCGCGAGCTCGAATTCCATCGACGAGAGCGCTTCGCCGCTAAGCTTGTGCCGAACCGATGCGTGCGTGGTGACGATGACGCCGTTCCTTGGCACATCGACTCCCTCTAGAATCGGCAGCGCTGCACTGGCGCTAGTCAGCAAGACGACTCGCTCGACGCCCGCCGCTTCCAGTCGGGTAGCCCATTGCGCGGCGAGCATTTGGTTCGCGGCCACGACAAGGCAGAGCGACTCTGCAGCAATCTCCGCTAGGTGAATTTGGAGTGGTAGGCGAGCGCCGGTGCCGGGCGGAGCCACCACGACAGCCTGCGTGGGGCACGCCGGATCGCGGAGCCTGTCAAGTAGCTGCCGGTGGTCGGGGCGCAGAGTGGTCACTTCGCCTCCCCTCTGATCATTACCCGGCGGCGGACCCAGGTTAGCGCCGCAACCAAATTCTTCAGCTCTTCGGGCGACGGCCCGTCTCGGAAGTGAAAGACTTTGTTTCTGATCTCGCGTACGGGATCGAGGGTGCTCCGAACGAGATCGCGATTGTTGCCGAAGCGTAGACGGAAGAAGCGGCCGAAGTTTTCGCCGTTTAGTAGCACGGAGAGCAGCTCGGCCATCGTCAGGTCCTCCAGCCGACCGCGCGCCCGGTCGGGATCCGCCGGGATCGAGGCCGCGATCAGACCGGGCAGGGTGCCGGCATCGCAGGCCGAGCGCATCAGGTCCCGCACGCCGAGCTCAATGTCTTGCAGCAGCACAAAGGGGCGCGTCCGGTGCCAGAGAAAGCGGCTCACGTCCGCCGGTGTCACGATCGCAAGTAGGCGATCCTCGTCGCCGACCAGGAGGGCGTTGCCTTGTTCGACGAAGGCGAGCACCTCGCCGAGCTCTTGCGACGAGTGGACGAACCGCAGCTCCTCCAAGTGGTCCTCCACCGTCGCATTGAGGGCATTGTTGCGGAGGAGCGGCAGCCCTGCGGCCATCGACCTATAAGTGAAGACGCCGATCACGCGTTGCGCGGCAGTGAGGACCGGGAGCTGGTCGTAATCGTACGCGCGCATTATGTCGAGCGCGCTTCCGACTTTCGTACCCACGGGAACGGTCAGGAGGTCCTGGTCGTCGGGCACAAGCTGGCCTACTCTGGCGAATCCCGGCGTCGTCGGCGTGGCCGCGGACACCTCGGATGCTGCGCCATCCACTCGGCCGTGCCTCCTCGGATCCGGCGACAAACTCGATGCGGCGCACGAGTGTCCGGGTCCGGTGCGCCGGCTACCAGGATTCCAGGGCAAGCGCCGCCCGTCGACACTCAGTACGGTAAGTCGTGCAGGCGGACCTCCGTGGACCGTGCATTCGTCGTTATCGACGGAGCCGTGCCTTGGACTATCGCACCGAGGCCGGCCGACTGGCCAAGCGGATTTCTGCCGAGACCAGGACCAGCACGTGCCCTTGGACGCGGCAAAGGCTGTAGCCCGGCAACCGCGCGCTTGGTCGACAAAGAGAAAGAGGTTGTCGCCCTGATCCTGCAGTCTGCTGACCAGCTTGGCAACCACGACGCAGGTCGGCTCGATTGCGACAACATCAGCAAGTTCCGCCCCGGCCCAGGAGCACCATCGGCTGGGCCTGTCCTGACGCCAGGTCAGTGACCTCATGGGGGCGACACCCAGCCAGGCCATAGCCCGCGCGCTCGGCGCTCGGACGCAGATCATCTTCGATTACAGCAACGACTCCACAGATCACGTAAGCAGTGCTCATCGAGGCCCGACCGGCCGTCGTGATCTGGCCGTTCGCACGGGCAGCGGGTCACCCACCGCCACCAGCACGGATTTCGTATTCTGGTGGTCCGGGCCCACTCCGCTTACCTGGGGGCGACCCCCAGACCCCACGGTGCGGTGGTCGCGCTCCGCGGGTCAGTCACGGCCGTAAACGACCCCACGCTGCTCGAATCATCGGTAAGCCCAGGTCTTGTGTCGTCACGACGGCCGCGCGGCGCTATCGACGCGTCTTTCGAATTTCGGTGGCCCTCAATGCGAGGTCTTCGGCCGCCTGACCCAAAGCGGGAGCAGTGCCGTCCTCGCCGCAACACGGCGGCTTGGTGCGCTTCTCCGATGGCTCCGGCTCATGACCAACAAGACGGTACAACTCGGCATAGATATTGAAGTCAGGATCGCTGTCATCGTGATCGGCCACCAACATGAGCCACGCGGTCTGCTCAGACTCGAACGCCACGATGACGCGAAGACGCCCGCCCAAGTGCTTGTCGCACAATCTTTCCAACGGGTCTGATCCGGTAAGGCGATAGGAGAGAGCAGCGCAACCGTTCGCTTCAAGGTCGCGCAGGAACGCGATGACCTTCTTTTGATCGCCCTTGGACCGGCTCCTCAACTGCTGGTCAGCGCGCGGCGTCCGGAAAATCTTCACCGACATGCGACTACTCTGCGATCCCTAGATCTCGTTCCAGGTCGTCGATATCAGTCGGGATACCGTCACCGCGGCGCATCTGAGCCAGGCTGTCCCGCAGGTCCGATCGTTCGAGCACCACGCTGTCCGCAAGCCGGTCCCACACCTTGTTGAGCAAGTCATGGGTTTGACCAGCGGCACGCAGCTCGCGGACCACAGCGATAACCTCATACAAGCGACGTACGTCAAGGCCACCGTCCTGCCCATCGGCATAGACCAGCAGGCCGCGACGCGTCCAGCTCCGAACCGTGGGCTCGCTCACCCCGAGCAAAGGAGCTGCCACCGACACCGGGACAGGGGGCAGATCGCTTAGGACATCTCTGCTGACCCGCAGGAGCTCGGCACGACTCTGATCATCTTCGCCGAATCGACTGGCGATTCGCTCGAGATCTCCCACCCGCGACATGACCTTCTCCACCTCGGCCCGCCGAGACCTGCGGTAGTGCTTCGGCCGCGCACGTCGCTTGGCCTTGTCGGCCGCGTAGCTCATCGCCCTACCTCCTGCCGCTTGCCCATAGTTTCGAGTATGGGGCCCTTTTCCGAAAGTTGCCAGGAGCGTGCATGGCGGATCAGCCCACGACACATCTACCACGCGCACTGGCGAGAAGACCCGGGAGCGGGCGGCCGGGAACGGTGGCTAGGCGGTTCGTATGGTGCAACGTCCGGTCCACGAGTTGGCAGTACCCGAACCGCCTGTCAGACCCGATAGGCGGTTCTTCTGTCGTCGTTCGGCGTGGAAGACACGACATCTGAGCTGCGCTGTTAGGTGCTGACAGGTTGGGACAGGGCTCGACCTCCTCCGATGATGTTTCCCAGCTGTCTTCGCCCACTCAGCGGCTGCCGGACAGCTTCACCCCGCGGGCGGCCCGATCGGCTCAGGCATGTGCCGACTGATATTCGGCGCCGAGGTCGACTTGAACCGAGCGAAAAGTTGCTCACCCTGCCACCCGAACACCGCGGCCTGCTGCTCGGGCTCAAATCCGCCCGCGCGGCGGTCACCGAGCCTTGCCAGGCGCTCCGCGGCCCAGCCTCCGATCTGGTCGACGAGTTCCGAACGACTGGCAGGCGGCTATCTGTAGCTATTGATCTTCGTTTATATTCGCGTCTTGTCGGGTGGGTGCACACTTGTTGAGGTGAATGTCCCGAACGAACACGTGCCCCAGTCCGGTCCACCGCAGGCATTCGACACCGTGCTCGTCACGGCGATCGTGACCGCGGCTGTCGTGCCGTTCGTGCAGGCCCTGGCCACCAAGGCCGCCGAGGACTCGTACGCCGCGGTCCGGTCTGCCCTGCGGCGGCGGTTCCGCGAGGCCCGGGGCGCAGACCAGCCGGAGGGCGAGCCGTTGCTGGTCATCAGGAACGACAACCTGACGCTCTATGCCCAGCCGGAGATGACCGACGCGGCGATCAGAGCACTCGCCGGCCTCGACCTTGCCGCGATCACCGAGGCGGCACAGACCGGCCAGGTACAGATCTTCTTCAACGAGACGACCGGCCGCTGGCAGATCGACCAGCGCTAGACCCGGGGAGGCTCTGCCGTGCTCTACGGCGCTCTGTCCCACGACTGCTTCCACTGTGTCGACTACCGCTACGTGCACGGTTCGGCCGAAGCGCGGGAGTTCATCACCGGCGTCGCCGGGACCGTCTGCGCGATCTGCAGCACGCGCACCGAGACGTTCGAGGTCGTGATCGACCGGCAGGAGTACGAGGATTGGCGCGAGGACCGCGGCACCTGGGACAAGGCCGTGCCGCCGGGTGCGGGCTTCGCCAGATTCACCGACGCGACGGGCTCGCCGGCACCCGGGACCTCCCCCGCCGCCGAGGCGCTGCGGGGCGGGCTTACCAGGGCGGCCGCCGCGAAGCGCAGAGCCGTCCTGGAGGAACTGACCGAACGGGTCCAGGCGGACGCCGCTCTGGCGGTCGGCGTCAAGGCCTGGCAGGCGGGGCAGACGGGCGAGGCCCGGCGGGCATTGGAGGTTTGCGCCCGGACCGGGAAACCCCAGGCGAAGCGGGCCGCCTTCCTGCTCGGCGACATCGCCCGCAAGACCGGGGACGAGGAGACGGCGGCCCGCCGGTACGCCGAGGCAGCCAGCTCCGGAGACCCCGACGTTCGGGCGTCGGCGCTGCTCATGCTCGGCGAGTGCCGGGAACTCACCGGTGACCTCGACGGCAGCATCGAGGCCTACCGGGCCTGCATGACGGCGGGCCCGAGCGTCTCCCGGGGGCTGTCGGCGTTCCGGTTGGGCACCGTGCTGAAGTCGAGGGGGGACATCACCGGGGCCCGGTCGGCGTACGAGACCGCCTACGGGCTGCGGGACCCGCTCTCGTCGCCGCAGGCGGCGCTCAACCTGGGCGGGCTCGACGAGGACCTCGGCCGGTGGGGCGAGGCGACCGGCTGCTGGGAGTACGCCTTCTCCGCCGGTGACGGCGAGGTCCGAGCGCTGGCCGCGTTCAACCTGGCTCGGGCGTGGGAGCGCCGCAGGCGGTGGCGCAAGGCCCGCCGGTTCTACGAGATCGCCATGGGTGCCACCGACCGGGACATCGCCGCGCGTGCCCGGGCCGCGCTGGACAACCGCTGATGGAACTGGAACCCCAATACCTGGCGTTGCTGGCCCGGGAAGGGTTGCAGGATCTCCTCGCGGCGCCGGACCCCGCCGCGGTGCGCGCCTACGTCGAGGGACTCAGCGAGCAGGAGCGCGAGTACATCGGCGAGGACGTCATCGGCCCGATCCGCGACGCGGGCTACGTCGTGGCGCCGGAGAATCCTTTCGAGTCGGTGGACGCCACGATCCGTAAGGTGCTCGCCGCGAGCGGAGCCGCCGTGCCGGGCGGTACGTACGTCGGCGAGTTCCCGCACCGTTCCTTCAACGCCCAGGCCCTACCGGTGCCCGGCGGAACTCTGATCCTGCTCAACACCGGACTGCGGTCTCTTCTGGATCGGGTGGCGACCACTCTCGTCGCCTCGCAGTTGTTCTTCCGGCGCGGCGAGCGCGATGCGATCGAGTACGAGACCCCGACCCTCGATCAGGAGCGCCGACGGGCCGAGGCCGACACCGCGCTCGCCGAGGCGGTCGTCGCGTACGTCAGTCAGAGCCGCACCGATCCGGCCGCGGCGCCCCGGCTCGGCCTGAATCCGGACGGGGCCTTCTCCTTCTTCATCGCTCGCTCGGCGGAACAGTTCGCCATCGGCCACGAGTACGGCCACCTGCTCGCCGGTCACCTGCACTCCCCGCCGGACGGCACCGAGGAACGCCGCCGCCACGAGTACGAGGCCGACGAACTGGCCGCGATGCTGATCCTGCGCGGCATCGACGATTCGGGCGAGATGCTGTGGCGCCTACTCGCCGTCGCCGGCCCGTTTCTCTTCCTGGCGGTTGACCATCTGGTGACCCGGGTACGCAACGCGGTCTACGAAATCCCCGACGGCCTGCTGACGCCGACGCACCCGCCCTCCGACGAGCGCGCGGCGGTGCTACGCGGCATCTTCACCCGGCTCGGTGAACGCCACCTGCTGCAGTTCGCCGACGCGTGGGTGAGCTCGCTGGAACAACGCGAGCCGACCATCGTCGAACTGGCCCGGACCGCACTCACGGCCTGAGAGCAGGTCGAGGTACGCCTCGAGCACGCTGCGGCGCTCGACCTTCCCAGGCGAACAGCGTGAATGCGGTTCGGGTTGTGCCACGTCCGGTCCACCTCATAGCTGACCTGCGCGGGTGTTCAGGGCGGGTAAGGCAGTGCGCGAACCGTGCCGTGCCGCCGCCGAGTCGTATGCGTGGTGTGCTGACGACAATCGTGCTGGTGATGTCAGGCGGTTGTCTCTTAGCACGTACGCTAATCGCTATATAGCACAGATCTGAATCGCGATCCAGCACACCCGACCTATCACCGACCTCAACCGGTCCGGCGGCGGGTCACGATGGTTGCTGCAGCCGTGGCCACCGTGGCCCAAGCGAGCAGGATCGCCGGCATCAGCAGCGCGGCCGGGCCGGCGTCGGCGATCAGTGACACCGCCACCGGGTGACTTGACGGCGGCGCGGCGGCGCCCACCAGCAGCAGAAGGGTGGCGGGCTGGCACAGAATCACCGCCGCGGCGACGATCAGCCGGCGTCTCGTGAACAGCCTGCCGACGGCCGCCCCGATGATCGCCCACAGCGGGAAGCACGCGAAGCTCGCCAGCAGGCACCAGCGCACGGCGGGCTCGGAGAGCATCGTCGGGTCGGGGGCCACGCTCGGGTACCCGTGGGAGTGCATCGGGCGTATGCCGGCGGCGATCGCCACCGCGCCGACGAGGAGGCCGAGCGCAGCGCCGGCCAGGGCCGCCCGCCCGATGATGGCCGGGCGGTAGGCACCCGAGCGGGCGACCAGCCAGGCGCCGGCGAGTGCCGCGACGAGCTGCCCGAGCCAATGCCCGGCCGTATAAACGTGCGCCGCCAGGTCGCGGTGGAACTCCAGCCGTTCCGGGTCGGACTGCGGGTCGTAGTAGGCGAAGTACTCGCCGATCGTCACGCTCAGCGGCGCCGCCAGCGCGGTCCACGCGAGCAGGCCGCCGACAACGGCCACCGGAGCCCAACGACGCATGCCGTTCAGCCGGCCCGGATCTCGCCGGCGACCGCGGCCGCGACGGCTGGGTGCGAGTCGACGCTGAGGTGGATCCCGTCATCGCCCGTCTTGGCCACACTCCCCAGGTCGACGAGGCCCAGCCCGCGTTCGGCCGCCAGGTCCCGGACCGCGGCCGCGAGCGCGTGCGACCGTACGATCAACTCGGGCGCGACCTCTCGGCGGAAGAACTCGTGGAAGCCGGGTCGGGTGTCGTCGATCGGCAGCGGAGCTAGCAACACGACCCGTGGTGGCCGGCCTCCCCAGTTGGCCGGTGCGGCGTCGACTTCGTCAAGCAGCCGGTTGAGAGATGCGGCAACCTGCGGTACACCCAGCCGGAACTGAGGCTTGAGGTCGTTGAAGCCGAGCCCGAGCACCAGGATGTCAACCGGATGCTGACTCTCCAGGCAGGGGATCAGGTAGGCGCGGCCATTGCGGCCGGGCCGCTGCTCGTCGAGCTCGATCGTCCGGCCGTTGAGCCCCTCCTCGACCACCGCATAGCCATCGCCGAGCAGGCGCTGCAGCAGACCGGTCCAGCGGATGTCGACCGGCCACCGTCCCTTGTCGACATCCTCGGCGCGCTGGCCGTAGGTGTTGGAGTCACCGAAGCACAGCACGGTGCGCGCGTCCGGGTCGGTGTTCATCGACCAAGTGTGAAGGGCACGACGGGCCGGTGCATGGCGCCGGCCCGCCGTGGGTGGATCAGCTGCAGGTGGCGCCGTTCAGCTTGAAGCCGGTGGGCGCGGCGGCGTTGCCGGTGTGGCTGGCCTGATATCCGATGGTGGCCGAGCCTCCCGCCGCAAGCGAGCCGTTGTAACTGACGTTGGTCGCCGTCACCGCGCCGCTGCTCGGCGAGAAGTTGGCGCTCCAGCCGGAGGTGATCGTCTGCCCGGCGGGCAGGGTGAAGGTCAGGCTCCAGCCGTTGATGGCGGCGGTGCCGGTGTTGGTGATGGTGATGTTGTTGACCAGACCGGTGTTCCACGCGCTGACCGCGTTGCCGATCCGGCAGGCGCCGGTGCCGCCGGGGGTGGTCGTCGGCGGCGTCGTGGGCGGCGTTGTGGGTGGCGTGGTCGGCGGCGTCGTGGGCGGCGTGGTGGGTGGCGTGGTGGGCTGGCTGCCGCCGGCCGCGGTGATGATGGCGCTGATGATGCTCTGCTGGGTCACCGTGTTGGAGCTGCGGTTGAACAGCCCGAAGCCGTGCTGCCCGTTGTAGCCGTTGTCCCAGTAGGCGGTGGCCGCTCCGTACTTCTTGGCGGTGGACACCAGGGCACGCGCGAAGTTCGCCCGGTAGGTGTTGTTGGCGGAGTCGTAGACGGTCTTGTCGATCGAGCCATATTCACCGACAAAGACCGGATATCCGCGTACGACGAAAGCGTCGTACATCTTCTTCAGCATGGTGTCCATGTAGTCTTCCTGTCCCCAGGTCGACTTCTTCGCCGGGTTGGTCGCGGCCGCACCCCACTGCGTGATGTTGCCGTCCTCCTGGCCCGAGAAGTCCCACGGGTCGTAGTAGTGGACGGAGATCATGATCCGCTGCTCGCTGCTGGGAATGGTGCTGGACCGGTACTGGTCGGTGGGCATCACGAAGCCGTAGTTGCCCGCGGTGTACTCGATGTTGGTGTTCCAGCCCGGGACGAGCAGCCACCGTGAGGCGTTGGTGCCGCCGGTTTGCCGGACGGTGTTCACGAAGAGCTGGTTGTATGCGTTGATGTTCGAGTAGCACGCCGAGGTCGGGTTGCCGTACTGTCCGTCGAATTCCTCGTTCATGGACTCGAAGATCAGGTGCTCGTTGTAGCTCTGGAACTTCGTCGCGATCTGCTGCCATACCTTCTGATACTTGGCCTTGATGGTCGTCTGGTCGGACGCATCGCAGATCAGCCAGGAGCCGGTGACGGTCTTGTAGCCGTCGCCATGCATGTTGATCAGCACGTAGAGGCCCTGGTTGTAGGCGTAGTTGACGACCTCCGCGATCCGGCTCAGCCAGGCGGAGTTGACGGTGTAGTTCGGGGCGGCCCCGATGTTCCCCAGGTAGGAGACCGGGATGCGGATCGTCTTGAAGCCCGACGCCTTCACCCGGTCGATGAGGGCCTGCGTCACGACGGGGTTGCCCCACGCGGTCTCGCTGGGGATGCCGTTGTTGTTGGCCTCCAGCTGGTTACCCAGATTCCAGCCGGCGCCCATGTCGGCAACCAGCTGAGGAGCGGTCAGCTGGGCCGTGACGTCGGCCGCGGCGGGCCTGGTCACGCCGTACACGGCTCCGGCGAAAGCCAGGGTTGCGGCAACGACCGCGAGCCCAGCCTTCCTCACTGTCGTACTCATGGATCTTCCTCTCGGACGGACTCGAGCGCGGAAACCGGCGGTGGAACCAGTCGCGCATGGCCATCGAAGCGCTTCGATGACTGCCCAGTCAAGAGCTGGATCGAGAACGTGCGTGGGGCGGTCACACTCCCCGGCCCGCTTCCGTCATAGCGTTGACCGGGTGGACGGAAACACTGGGGGAATGTTGTGGCACTGAAGTTTCGGGCTCAGGTGGAGCCGCCGGAGCCGATGCGGGGGCTGGAAGTTCCGGCTGATGTGGTGGCGGCGCTCGGTGGGGGTGCGCGGCCCCCGGTGACCATCACCGTCAACGGGCATTCGTGGAAGAGCCGGGTCGCGATCATGCGGGGGCGCCATCTGCTCGGCCTGAGCAACGCCAACCGCCAAGCGGCCGGGGTGGTGATCGGCGAGGAGGTCGAAGTCGAGGTCGCGCTGGATGCCGAGCCGCGCGTCGCGGTCGAGCCGCCGGACCTCGCTCGTGCGCTGGATGCCGACCCGGTCGCTCGGGCCGCCTTCGATCAGCTGACGCAGAGCCAGCGGCGGGAACACGTACGCGCTGTCGAAAGTGCGAAGAAGCCCGAGACGCGTACGCGTCGGGTGGAGAAAGTCATCGCGACGCTCCGGGACCGATAACGCCGAGGCGATCGGCTGCCTCGATCACCTCACCGAGCAGTCCGAGCCATGGGTCCACGTCGGCGGCCTGCAGGCCCACGTCGAGTCCGAGGCCCTGTCCGCCGGCGAGGTACACCTGGGTCACACCGATCTCGCGGGCGGCCATGAGGTCCTCGGCGATCTGCCGGGGCGATCCGCCGAGGAAGGGCCGGCCGTCCCCGATCGGCTCACGGGTTACCGGGGTCGGCCAGGGCGCCTGGTTGACCACGACGAGGTCGCGGGGGTCGCGGCCGGCCTCCCGGGCGGCGTCGTGGAACGCGGAGACGACGCCGCGCAGCTCCTGCTCCGAGGAGGTGAGGGGCAGCAGGCCGTCCGCGATCCGGCCGGCGCGCTTGACGGCGGCCGGCGACGTCGCGGCCAGCAGTACCGGAATGCGGGCCTGGACCGGCTTGGGGTTCACCTGCGACGGCGCGATCCGATAGAACTCGCCTTTGTGCTCGACCGGGTCGGGACCCCACGTGGCCCGCATCGCCGCGATGAAGTCCTCGGTGCGGGCCCCTTTGCGGCTGCTCGGCACGTTCGCCGTCTCGAACTCGTGGTGCTGCCAGCCCTGCCCCAGGCCGGCGATGACCCGGCCGCCGCTGAACCGGTCCAGGGTGGCGAGCCGGCGTGCGAGCATCACCGGCACGTGCAGCGGCGCCACCAGGACCGCGGCGCCGAGCTTGATCCGCTCGGTCACGGCGGCGATGTAACTCAGCGTCTCCAGCGGTTCGTACGCGGAGGCGTAGAAGTCCGGCAACATCTGAGGCTCGCCCCCGGTCCACAGCACGACCTTGTCGATCGGGCGGAGCAGCCGCTCGAACGTCCACAGGGCGCTGAAGCCCAGCCGCTCGGCCTCCTTGGCAACCCTGATGATCGTGTCCGGCGAGGTCTGCGGCCCGGCGGTGGGCAGTGCGAGACCGATTTCCATGGCTTCTCCAGCAGGGAATTCGCAAACGAGTGGCTGTTCCCCAGAGTCGCTCCGCTGGACCTGGCAAACCACGTCGATCCGGCCGAGAAGCCCTGCAATCACGACAGGTCGAGGAGAGGCCTCGGCCGGACGCACGCCGCGAAATGGCCGCCTCAGTCGACCTCGTTGAAGTACGCGAGGCCCGGGTAGACCGGGCGGCGCCGGCGCCTCATCCGCCGCGAATGAACACCACCGGGCCGGCCGGTCGGACAGGCGGTGCCGACGCCGCCGACGACGGCCCTTAACCTGATGCCGTGACTGATGTCTACGAGACCGCCGAGCAGCCCGACCTCATTGCCACGCACTACCTGACCAGCATCGAAGACGTGACGGAGCACCTGCGGGCCGCGAGCCGGCTCGGGCTCGGCGTCCGGGTCCGCAGCTACCTCGAGGCCGACGACGAAGAGGAGGCGCTGACCGAGCATTGGGAGGTCGAGCTGTTCACCTCCTCGCCGGTCAGCGAGGGGGAACCGGGCGAATAGCGCGCGCCAGGCGGCACCCCGGCCTGCGCCACCCGGTCGTGGCCGATTCGCGCCAGCGTTTCGTCAGGGGCCCTCGCGGAGGAGGGGCTCATCGCGGAGGGAGCGACTTCGCGATGGCCGATTCCCACGCCTGCATCATGTGGGGATAGTCCGCCGCGAAGTGCGTCAGCCAATCTCCGCTCCCGTGCGTCAAAGCGGTGAGCACATAAGTGACCGCGACCTCGGTGTGGTCCCCGGCCGGCGCCAACCGGACCTCCACGGTGCCGGCGTCCCGCCCCGCCGCGACCCGGGCGTAGCGGATCCGGCGGTCGCCGTCACGATCGACGACGACCCACGTGACGGGCTGTCCACCGTGATCGGTCAGGAACACCGTGCCGGCCTCGGCGTCGTCGTCGACGGGCGTGGGGAACACCGGTTCCCAACCGTCGACCCAGTCACGCTCGCCCCTCGCGGTGAACAGCCGGAAGGCCTCGGACACGGGCAGCGGAACGGTCAGACTTCCATCGAGTCTCATGCGCACAGCAAAGTACGTCGAGCAGCAAGCGGGCAAGGAGCCGGGCGGTGCGGTCAAACCGTGACCGGCGGGAGGATCCGGTCCGTATCGTCGACGTAACGGGATTATCACGTTGGGTGACGACTATGCGGCTCCTTCAGAATGTCAAGATCGGCGTCCGGCTCGGGGCCGCATTCACTGGCGTCTGCCTCTGCATGCTCGCCGCCATCGGCATCGGGCTGTGGGGACAGAGCGCCGCCCACGCGGCCACCCGTGACCTGGCCGCGGCGGATGCGACGAGCGCAACGGCGCTGATGGCGAAGTTCCGCACCGCCGACTTCGCCGGCTGGCAGACCGGGTACGCGTTCGACACGATCCGGGGCGTCGCGGGCGCCACCGATGACACGGTCGGTCAGCGCGCGGCCTTCCTCGCCTCCACCGCCGCCTTCGGTGACGACCTCGCCGCCCTCCGAGCGCATCGGCTCAGCAGCGCGGAGCTGGCGCTGGCCGACGGCGTCGACCAGTCGTTCGAGCAGTTCATGGCGGTCGACCAGCGGATCATCGCGGGCTACCGGGCCGGCACGCCCGCCGCCATCGCCAAGGCCAACAACCTGGCCTCCGGCGAGTCCCTGGACTGGATGGGCAAGATCATCGACTCGGTCGACCAGCTCGTGGCCTCGACCGCCGCCCGCTCGACGGCCGCGCAGCGGGAAGCCGACGACGCGGCCGGCACCGCCCGCACGTTCATGCTCGCGGCGGGGCTGTTGTCCCTGCTGCTCACGGTCCTGCTCGCCGTCGTGGTCACCCGCAGCATCGCCCGGCCGCTGGCGGCCACGGTCGCCGCGATCGAGGTCGTCGCGGAGAAGGATCTGACCGTACGGGTGCCGGAAGCCGGCCGCGACGAGCTGGCCGCGATGGGCCGCGCCGTGAACCGCACCCTCGAGCTGCTCCGCGGTGCTTTCGTCACGATCAGCGACAGCAGCCGTACGCTGTCGACCGCCGCCGGCGAGCTGACGGCGACCTCCGCCCAGATCTCGGACGCGGCCGACTCGGCCTCCGGCCAGTCGGACCTCATCGCCTCCTCGGCCGAGGAGGTGTCGCGCAGCGTGCAGACCGTGGCGTCCGGCACCGAGGAGATGAACGCGGCGATCCGGGAGATCTCGGACGGCGCCAACCGGGCCGCCGGCGTGGCCGCGGACGGCGTCGACAGCGTCCGGGCCGCCACCGAGACGATCGACCGGCTGGGCCGCTCCAGCGCCGAGATCAGCGACGTGGTCAACCTCATCACCACGATCGCCGAGCAGACGAACTTGCTCGCCCTCAACGCCACCATCGAGGCCGCCCGGGCCGGCGAGCTCGGCAAGGGCTTCGCCGTCGTGGCCGGCGAGGTGAAGGATCTCGCGCAGGCGACCTCCCGGGCCACGGTCGACATCGGCGGCCAGGTTCAGGCGATCCAGCAGGACACCGACGCGGCCATCTCGGCGATCAACCGGATCGCCGAGATCATCGGTGAGGTCAACGAGCACACCACGACCATCGCCGCCGCCGTGGAGGAGCAGACCGCGACCACGGCCGAGATGAGCCGCAACATCGTCGAGGCCGCCACCGGGTCGGGCCAGATCGCGACCGGGATCGCCGGCGTGGCGATCGCCAGCCAGAACACCGCGAGCGGCGTCGTGCGCTCCCGGCAGACCGCCGAGGACCTGGCCGGCATGTCACACCGGCTGCAGGACCTCGTCGGTCAGTTCCGGGTATGAGAAGTCAGAGAACTTTGGCGCCGTACATCTCTCCCAGCGGATCGGCGAGCAACTCCAGCCGAGCCCCGTCCGGATCCCGGAAGTAGATCGAGGAACCGCTCTCCACCGCGTACTCCACGCCCGCGCCGTCGAGCTTTCCCCGCAGGTGCTCCCACCGCTCCGGCGTCACCGAGATCGCCAGGTGATGCAAACCGCCAAGCACTTCCGCGTACGGCCCGAGGTCGAGCCCCGGCAGGTCGAAGAACGCCAGCAGGTTCCCGTTCCCGATGTCGAAGAAGAAGTGGTTGGAGCCCGGGTAGTCCCGGTTCTCGAAGATCTCGGTGAGCGGAAACTCCAGCACTCCCTGATAGAAGGAGATGGTTCGCCGTACGTCCGAGCAGATCAGCGCAAAATGGTGCAGGCCGCGGGCGCTCGTCGGCGAGCCCGTCGCGTGCAGGAATTCGTCCCGGATCCGTGACCGCTCGGCCGCGATGGCCTCGAGATCGATCGCCACAATATCCCCTTAAAATTCGGAAAAATCCGCCGAGGAACCTACCTCCACCCGGGTGTCGCCGGCGTTCGCGCCGGTCGGAGCCATCCAGACCTCCGGCTCCTCGGCGAGGGCGAACATGCCGGCCGCCTCCCGGCGCACGGCCCCGAGCAGATTGTCCTTGCTCTCGTAGCTCATGAAGTCCCACGCACTCATCGGGAACCCTCCCGTAAGCAAATGTGGTTGCCGTGGCAACCAGATTCCTCCGGCCCCGAGCCCGCGTCAACGGCCGCTCGTACCATGCGAAAGGTGACCGATGTGCGCTGGCTCGACGCCACCCAGCAGCGGGCCTGGCGTGGGTTCCTCGATCTGCACGCCCAGCTCGCGGCCAGGCTCAACCGCGACTTGCAGCAGACCTCGGGCCTCACCCTCTCCGACTACGACGTGCTGGTGCACCTGACCGATGTGCCCGAGGGGCGGCTGCGCGCCTTCGAGCTCGGCGACGGCCTGCAGTGGGACAAGAGCCGGGTGTCCAAACAGGTCGCCCGGCTGGCCGCCCGGGGCCTGGTGGCCAAGGAGCAGTGCGAGACCGACCGGCGCGGCGCGTACGTGGTGCTCACCCCGCTCGGCCGGGAGGCGATCGAGGCGGCCGCGCCCGCCCACGTCGAGCTCGTCCACCGTCTGGTGTTCGACACCCTCTCGCCGGGCCAGATCCGGCAATGGGCCGCGATCAGCGCAGCCGTCCTGCGGAAAATGGAATAGGCTTCGCGTCGATGGGGCGTTCAGTCGTCACGATGCGGGACATCGCCGCCGCGTCCGGCGTTTCGCAGAGCACAGTCTCGCGTGTTCTCAACAACGCGCCCACCAGGGTGCCGATCGCGGCGGAGACCCGCGAGCGGGTGATCCAGGCGGCCCGCCATCTCGGCTACCGGCCCAACCCTTTGGCGCGCGGCCTGCGCGGCGCGTCCACCAATCTGATCGGCGCGGTGGTCCGCGACTTCAGCGACGTCTTCTACGCCGGCGTCATCGAGGCGCTCGTCGTCGAGTCGATGGCGCACGGCTACAACGTGGTGCTCGGCCACGTGCACGGCCAGCTCGACGAGGGCACCCCGCTCACCACCGTGCTGGAGACCCGGCACACCGACGCGATAATCCTGCTCGGCGACATGCAGGCGTACCCGGAGCTGCTCGCCGACCTCCGCGGCTCCTCGGTTCCGGTCGTGGGCCTGTGGCAGGGAACGAGCCCGCTCGAGTTCCCCACGGCAAACCCCGACGACCAGGCCGGCGTACGGGCGGGGCTCGAGCACCTGGCGTCGCTGGGCCACCGCCGGATCGGATTC
Organism: Actinoplanes sp. CA-142083; assembly: GCF_050942195.1. Classification (NCBI taxonomy): domain Bacteria; kingdom Bacillati; phylum Actinomycetota; class Actinomycetes; order Micromonosporales; family Micromonosporaceae; genus Actinoplanes; species Actinoplanes sp. CA-142083. The sequence continues at coordinate 1,716,049 of NZ_CP192076.1, read as the reverse complement.
CTGAGCGCGGAACTGCCCAACGGCTATCGGATCCGCGAGGACGCGTACGTCGAGTTCATGCGGGAACGGTTCGGCGGCGTGCCCGAGGGTTACCTGCAACGCTGCGCCGGCACGATGGACGGTGGCGAGTCGGCGCTCGCCGCCATGATGGGCCTGCCGGAACCGCCGACGGCGGTGGCCGCCTCGACCGACCTGGTCGGCGTGGGCGCGCTGCACGCCGCGCACAGCCTCGGCGTCCCGGTGCCGGGCCGGCTGTCGGTGGTCGGGTTCGACGACATCCTCATCGCGGCGCACACGGTGCCCGCGCTCACGACGCTGCGGATGCCGATCGTCGAGATCGTCGGCTACGGCGTCTCGCAGGCCGTGGCGCTGGCCCGCGATCCGTCCGAGGCGCACGCGCCCAGCATGACCGTCTTCGAGCTGCCGCTGATCATCAGGGAGTCGACGGCGCCGCCGGTCACCTAGGGATCCAGACCCGCATGCCGCCCTCGGCCCGGTTGGCCCACGCGAAATACGGGATCGCGCCGGCCGTCAGCCCCTCGACCGGCGCCTCGCCGGGCCACCGGCGGAACACCGGCACGGCGATGCCGACGAGAGCTTCGGCGAGGTCGGGGCGCGGCACCGTCGCCAGCTCACGGCCGGGATCCCAGGCGAGCTCCTCGATTTCGGTACGCCCGGGCGCGTCCGCCGCCTCGATGCAGTAGACCAGCGGTCCCCGCTCGACGGCCACGCACCCGCGCACGGCGTCGATCCGGGGATCCGGCTCGGTGATCCGGGCCGGCATGTCGAGGTCCAGCTCGACGACGTCGCCGGCCTGCCATCGCCGGTACCGCTTGACGATGCCGGTCCCGGCGGCGAGCGTGCCGTCCGGCCCGGTCAGCGTCGCCGAGCGGCACCATCGCGGCACCCGCATCGACAGGGTCCACGGCTCGGGCGGGGTCCGCACGAACTCCACGGTCACCCGCCCGTCCCACGGATAGCCGGTGCGAACGCGCAGGTGCGCCGGCCCGGTGACGATGTCCGCCGAGGCGTACTGATGAATCTGAATGCCGCTGTCGTCGTGAGTCGCGAGATATTGCTGCCATGAGCTGAGCATGCGCATCAGATTGGGTGGGCAGCAGGCGCACGGGTACCACGGACGCCGCTCCCCGGTGCCGCCAGGCACCCGATGAGTGCGGCGCTGCAGCGGGTTGGTGTAGAAGAACCGCGTGCCGCTCAACGCGATCCCGGGCAGCACGCCGTTGAACATGGTGCGCTCGATCGTGTCGGCATACCCGACATCTCCCGTGGCCAGCAGCAGGCGCCAGGCGAGCATCACGCTGGCGATGGCCGCGCACGTCTCCGCGTACGCGCGATCCGGCGGCAACTCGTACGGGTCGCCGAAGGCCTCGTCGCGGTGCCGGCTGCCCATCCCGCCGGTGAGGTACGTCCGCGTACGCATCATGTCGTCCCACCGGCGCCGCACCGCCGCCAGCAGCCGGTCGTCGCCCAGCTCGACCGCGACGTCGACGGCGCCACAGTCCAGGTAGAGCTGGCGGACCGCGTGCCCGGCGACGGACCCCGCGTCGCGTACGGGATCATGGTCTTGCCAATAGATCGCGCCGAACCGCTCCGCGCCCGGCAGCGTGCCGTGCCCTCGCAGCTCGATCATCTCGGCGGCCATCGTCACGTAACGCCGCTCGCCCGTCACCCGGCCCAGCTCCACCAGCGCCATCTCGACGCCGGGATGGCCGTCGATGATCGCCGCCGGCACGTGATCGGCGGCCCGGACCGCGATGCTGAGCAGCCGGTCGTCGTCCAGCGCGCGATGCCAGGCCACCGCCGCCTGGATCAGGTGGCCGAGGCAGTACAACTCGTGCCCCCACGACAAGTCCTGGTACGGCGTCCCCCCGCCGGCCTGCACGTAGCTGTTGAGATAGCCGTCGGGGCGCTGGGCCGCGGCGACCAGGCCGATCACGTCGTCCGCCGCCGAGGCCAGGCGGGGATCGGGCGCCCGCGCCAGCTCCCACCCGACCGCCTCGAGCCACTTGTAGACATCGGAGTCCAGGAACGGCAGGGTCGCGCCGGTCGAGTCGGCCGAGCCCTGATAGCCGCTCGTGAGCCGCAGATTGTCGAGGTTGCCGGCGCTCCGGAGCTGGTCGAGACCGTGCGGGATGGTGCGCTCCCGGTTGACCTGGGTCCGGTCGGCCCAGAACCCGGACACGAGCGAGACCTGCCGGGCGTCGAACGGATGGAACCGGGTCCGGGAGGGCTGTACGACGACGATGCTCATTTCACGGCTCCGCTCATCAGGCCGGCCATGTAGTACCGCTGCAGCAACAGGTAGACCAGCACGCAGGGAATGATCGAGATGGTCACGCCGGCCTGGAGCATGCCCCAGTCCGTGCCGCCGAGGCTGGTCTCGGTGCGTGCGGTCGCCAGGATCACGGGCAGGGTGAACTTCTCGCTCGAGCTCATCATCACCAGCGCGCCGAGGAACTCGTTCCAGGACGTGATGAAGGCGAACAGGGTGACGGTGACGATCGCCGGCACCGTGGGCGGGATGAAGATCCGCAGGAGGATCTGCGGCGACGCCGCGCCGTCCATCACCGCGGCCTCCTCGAGCTCGCGCGGCACCGCGGCGAAGCTGTTGCGCAGGATGTAGAGGCTGAACGGCAGCTGGATCGTGGTGTGCAGGACGGCCAGCCCGATCAGCGAGTTGGTCAGCCCGATCTTGGCGAACATCAGGAACATCGGGGTCAGCAGCGCCTGGTACGGGACGATCAGCGAGAGCAGCAGCACCACGAAGATCAGTTCCTTGCCCGGGATCGGGAACCGCGCCAGCGCGTACCCGGCGGGCACGGTGAGCAGCAGCGTGAAGACGATCGTCAGGACGGCGGTGCCGAAGCTGTTGCCGAGGTAGGTGAGCAGGCCCTCCTGGTAGTTCCACAGTCGCTGGTAGCTGTCGAGGCTGACGCCGTGCGGCAGGTAGGTCGGCGGGCTGGCGGCGGCCTCGGCCGTCGGCTTGATCGAGGCGAGGATCGAGTAGAGCAGCGGCAGCAGCATGACCGTGACGATCGCGATGCAGCCGGCCGCCACCAGGTAGCCGCGGCGTCCCACCCGGGCCTTGCCGGGGATGTCCCGGACCAGCGTCCGCTCCAGCGTGGCGGTCACGACTCGCTCCGCCGGGTGAGCACGAGCTGCACGATCGTGAACGCCAGGATGGTCACCGCGAGGACCAGCGACAACGCCGCGCCGTAGCCGAGCTTCAGGTACGGGAACGAGTTCAGGTAGACGAAGAAGACCGAGGTCGCGGTCTCGTTCTGCGGCTGCCCGGCGGTCATGATGTAGAACTGGTCGAACGCCAGCAGCGAGCCGATCACGCTGACCAGGGTGACCAGCAGGACCGTGCGCATCGTGAGCGGCAGCACCACCCGGCCGATCCGCTGCCAGTACCCGGCGCCGTCCACCAGGCTCGCCTCGGTGATCTCGGTGGGGATCGCCTGGATCGCGCCGACGAACAGGATCATCCCGAAGCCGATGACCTTCCACACCACCGACGTGCTGATCGCGAAGTTCGAGGTGTCGGCGTCCACCCCCAGCCAGAGCACCGGCTGATCGATGACGCCGAGGTCGAGCAGGATCCTGTTGATCACGCCGAAATTCGTGCTGAAGAGCCAATACCAGAGAAGGCTCGACACCCCAAGACCGATAACAACCGGGACAAATATTATCGTACGGGTTAAAGCACGCGTTTTCGTTTTAGGGGCCGTCAGCAGCGCCAACAGGTAGCCACCGACGATCAGAACCGGCGTGATGAGGACCGTGTACTTGAGGGTGAACAGGAAAGACACCCAGAACTGGCGGTCGCCGAAGGCCTGCCGGTAGTTGTCCAGGCCGATGTAACGCGGCTGGGAGATCAGCGACCACTCGTGCAGCGACATCCAGATCATCCGGCCCAGCGGGTACACCGTGAACGCCATCACGAACACGAACGCCGGAGCCACATAGGCCAGACCGATGAACCTGTTCCGACGCGTACGCATCATGGTCTTGTCTCCTCCGATGCGTGCCGTGCCCGGCGGGGGTGCGATCCCGTTCCTTCTCCCCCACCCCCGCCGGGCACGACGATCCCCCCGGATACCGCTTGGACTTGTCGGCTCTAGGACTTGGCTGCGATGTCCGACATCGACTTCTTCGCGTCGGCGATGACCGTGTCGAGGTCGTCGTCGCTGTAGTAGGCGCGCTGGAGCATCTTGAGCCACGGACCCTGCGGCGAGTTGATCTGCTCGAAGAAGGTCAGCGTGTACGGCGTACGGCCGACCGTCAGGGCCTTCGCCACGTCCTGCACCAGCGGCTCGGCCTTGAAGTACTTGTTGTCGACCATGTCGCTGCGCGTGGTCAGGTTCAGCGCCTTGGCGTACACCTCGACCTGGACTTCATCGGAGAGCAGGAACTTCATGAAGTTGACCGCGTCGTTCACACGCTTGCTGCCCTTGGGCACGACGACGAGGTCGCCGCCGATGAACGACGCGTACTTGCCGGGCTCCATGCCGGGGAGCAGGGCCACGCCGAACTTCATCGACGGGTTCTGCTGGCGGGCGAGGGTGATGTTGAAGTTGCCGGTGCCCATCATGCCGACCTTGCCGGAGCCGAACTGGAGGTGGAACGTCTCCCCGTTCTCCGTCCGGTCGCCGTCGTGGACGTTCCCGGCCTTGACCATGTCGCGCTCGAACTGCAGCACCTGCTTGACGCCGTCGCCGACGAGCGGCTCGTCGCCCGGCCCGGCCGCCTCGATCTTGGCGCCCGACGCCCACATCAGCGGGCCGACCGTGAAGATGTTGCAGCCCGCGCAGTTGCCGGGCAAGTAGTAGCCCTTGATGTCGCCGCCCAGCGCGGTGATCTTGTCGGCGTAGGCGCGGAGCTCGGGCAGGCTGGTCGGTGGTTTCTCCGGATCCAGGCCGGCCTTGGAGAAGAGGTCCTTGTTGTAGAACAGCGCGGAGACGTCGGCGTAGAGCGGCACGCCGTACAGGTGGTCCTCGTACGTCGCGACCGTCATGTGCCCCTTGCTGGCGGTCGCCAGCTCCGGCCAGCTCTTGATGCGGTCGGTGAGGTCGACGAGCTGCTGCGCCTTCTCGAACTGCGGCGCGTAGATCAGGTCCATCCCCATCAGGTCGGGAACCTGGCCCGAGGCGATGCCCTGTGCGATCTTGCCGACCATCTCGGTGTGCGGAATATAGGTCAGCTTGACGGCGCAGTCGGGATTCTTGGCGTTCCACGCCGCGACGAGCATGTCCACCATTTCCTTGTTGCCGCCCGAGCGCTCCCACATCGTGAGCCCGCCCTTGCTGGCGCAACTGGTCGTGGCCGCCACGTTCTGACCGGCGGTGGAGTCCGGTGAATCGTCCCCCTGGGAGCAGCCCGCGACCCCGATCATGGCCGCGACCGTCAGGAGGGACAACCGCTGACGGGTCTTCATCCCACGTACCTCCTGCCCTGTCGAGTGAGGTAACTCGGGACCGTACTCCTACCGCATACGTTTGCGTACATACGTTTGCGGTCTCCGAGACTCGCGACATAGCTGAAGAATCGGTCCGATTTCCTACACAGTGGAACGGAGCCCTGCCGCGCGAGCGCAAGGTGCGGGGATGGTTAAGAAGCTGCTCTTCGCTGCGCTGCTCGGTCTCGTCGCCAGCGGACTCGGCGTTCCCGCCGCCGCCCGTGTGGACATCGACGCAGCTCGAAGCTGGAACGAACGCGCCCTCAACGCGGTACGCGCCAACCGGTCCACCGACGCCGACGCCGCCCGCCTCTACGCCATGGTCAACGTCGCGATGTACGACGCCGTCAACGGCATCACGCGCACCCGCGCACCCGCCCTCGTGCCGGATCGCGGCCCGCGCAAGGCCGACGAACAGGCGGCCGCGGCGGCCGCGGCGCACGCCGTTCTCGTCCGCCTCGACGCGACCCGGGCCGCCGACTACGACGCCGCGCTCGCCGCCGACCTCGCCCGGCTGGGCAACGGCCAGGGCGTGACCACCGGCGTGGCCTGGGGCCGGTCGGTCGGCGACCGGGTCGTCACCGCCCGCGCCGACGACGGTTCCACACCCGTCGAGTCCCAGCCGGCCGGCGCCGGTCCCGGCGTGTTCCGCGCCGCGTGGTCCGGCACGCAGTACCGCCACGTCCGCCCGTTCGCCGTCGCCGACCCGTCGCGGTACGTCCCCGGCCCACCGCCCACTCTGGACTCGGTGCTGTACGCGGGCGCGTTCGCCGAGGTCGCGGTGCTCGGCGACGCCGCGCTGACCGCGCCCGACCTGCTGGCCACCTTCCAGTTCTGGTCGCTGCCGGCCGGCTCCGACCAGCCGCCGGGCGAATGGCTGCGGATCGCGCTCGCGGTGGCCGGCGACCGGCGCCTGCCGCTGGCCGACGAGGTCCGCCTGACTGCCCTGCTGACGATGGCGCTCTCCGACACGTCGGTCACGACCGTCGCCACCAAGTACACGTACCAGCATTGGCGGCCCACCACCGCCATCCGCGAGGCCGACACCGACAACAACCCGGTCACCACGGCCGATCCCACCTGGACGGCCCGCGCCGGCGCCGTCGGCGGCACCCCCGAGTACGTCTCCGGCCACAGCTCCTACAGCGGGGCCGGCGCCGCCGCCCTGCAGGGCTTCTTCTGCACCGACGCCATCGGTTTCGCCCTGGCCACCGACTCGGCTCCCGGTGGCGTGGCCCGCACCTATGCCGGCTTCTCGAAGGCCGCCGCCGAGGCCGGGCGGTCGAGAGTCTTCGGCGGCCAGCACTTCGAGTTCAGCAACCAGGCCGGCCTCGAGATCGGCCGTGGCGTGGCCACCGAGGTCCTGAGCACCAGCCTGCTACGCGCCACCGGCCCGACCCATTTCGGCGCCTGCCCACGCTGACAACTGTGGATATTGCCTATTGAGGCCGTGTACCGCTATCGTGCTTCGGCTTTCACGGATCTCTAATCAGAGGAGAAATGTCCATAATGACCGCCACCCAGACCGCCGCCACCGGCACGAAGTCCTGGCTCGCCGCCCTGCTGCTCTGCTTCTTCGTCGGCGTCCTCGGCATCCACCGCTTCTACGTCGGCAAGATCGGCACCGGCATCCTCATGCTGATCACCTTCGGCGGCTTCGGCATCTGGACCCTGATCGACTTCATCATGATCGCGGTCGGCAGCTTCAAGGACAAGCAGGGCCAGGCTCTCGCCCGCTGACCCACATAGCGCCACCACCGGGCGCCCGGCCTCCGCCGGGCGCCCGGTTCGTCTTTCCGGTTGGAGTATCCGCAGGGTTCTATCCTCGGCAGGTGTGCCGAGCGATCACGCCGCGGGACTGACCTTCCGTGAATGTCGTTCCTGGGCGGCGGATGTCCCACGTAGCCGGGAATCGCGGCAGGCTGAGCTGATTGTCCGCCCGCGCGGGCCGGGCTTGTGCCGGCCCGGCCGCCGCTACCGGTGCTGCTCTACCTGGCCTCCCTCGAAGGGCGGCTCGTAGGACGATCGCCAGACGCTTTCGCGGTGATAGAGCCGCCGATCGCGCGGAACGCCGAGTGGACAAGAGCCCGGGAATTGCCGCGGCGGGCTCGGATTCTCGGCCGGCTCACTCGCGCTTGGCAGTACCTGGCGCCGTACGTCCCGTTCATGACCGCGATGATCGTCTCGGTGCCGCTCGGGTTCGTCTCGAGGGACGGGGCGATCGTGGCGGCCACCCTTCTCCTCGCCGGTTTGGCGTTGGCAATCGGCGACATGGTCGTAGCGGTGTTGCGGTCGCTCTGGTCACTTGTCCGGGACGGGGCACCGGCAACCGACGACGACATCGCCGGTGGTGAACTGCATAGCTATCACTGGACGGTCACCTACCTCCACGTGACGGATCCGGTCCGCGCGAAGGGTCTGCTCCGGGAGTCCTTCGAACGTGCGGCCGCTCTCACGGACACGCGCCTGTCGCCGGATCCGGCCTTCGGGTCGGGACTGGTCGCGATCCGGACCGAAAGCGTCACCGCTGCCCTTGTCCGGGCTTTCCTCGGCACTCTTACCTCTGTCACGCCTGTCGCGGGCACGCCGTGGCTGGTCATCGGCGCCCACGGGCCGCCCCGGAAAGACGGACCGGCAGGCGATGCCAGCGGACGGTTCCAGCCTCCCCGGCACGATGCCGTTCGGCCACTGAGCGGAATTCGCCTGATGATCATTGCCACGCTCGCAGGACTCGCGGCCGTGGCGCAGGGTGTGGCCGCCACCGAACGTCAGGCATGCGCGGCAGTCGATTGCGGTGGGCGGCCGGCCACGTTCACGACGGCGTTGCCATGGACCTTGCGGCACGTCGTCGGCCAGTTTCCGGAGCCCGCGACCGCCCGGTCGCAAGTGCTCGGAGCGCTCGCCCTGATCCTGGTGCCTGTCATGGTCATATGCGTGCTGATGACGCTCGCGCAGCGCATCCGATACCGGCGAGCACGGCGAGATCTCATGTTTGAGGTCCTGAACAGGACGGCGGCCAAGCCGACGGTCGCGATATTGGTTGTCAGCGACGTCGAGCGCGAAGCCGTGGTGAATGCGTTCACGGCACGTTCGCCGGGGCTGACGCCCGTCGTCGAACCGGTTGGCCGGCACGCCATGCTCCGGCTCGGTTCGTCCGGTGGAGCACGGATCGTACTGGCGCAGAGCGAACAGGGCACAGTCGGCGTGGGGTCCATGCCGTGGACGGCTCGCAACCTGATCGACAAGCTGGCCCCGGCGTCTCTCGTGGTCACCGGAATCTGCTACGGACTGCGGTCACGCGAGCTCGACTCTGGCGACCAGGAGCTCGGCGACGTTGTTGTTTCGACCCAGCTGCACGCGGTGGACCATCGCAAGGTGACCACGCGGAACGACGGATCCCGCCACGAGATCATTCGCGGCCCCCGCCCGGAGTCGGCCAGTGCTCTGCTCAGCCACGCACGTGCGCTCAGCCGGGGCAGGCGGCCACCTCGAATACATTTCGGCCGGGTGCTGTCTTTGAACACGCTGGTGGACAACCTGGAGGAGCGCCGCCGGCTCCGCGCCCTGGACGAGGAGGCGATCGCGGGCGAGATGGAGCTGGCCGGCCTGTACGCGGCGGCCGCCTCAGCCAAGTGCGACTGGATCCTCGTCAAGGGCATCTCCGACTGGGGCGTCCTGAAGGCGGACGACCACCAGGCGGCAGCCGCGCGGAACGCCGCGGAGTTCGTCGCTGAGCTGGTCGCTCAGATCTACCCAGCCGCCTGACCCGCCTCGGCGATCCGCGGAAAGCTCTCGGCGAAAGCGGCGTCCAGCGAGCGGCCCGTCGCCGGCTCGATGAACAGGTTGCTCAGGACGAGGTCGGCGAAATGGGCCGGGGTCACGCCGGTCTCCTTGCGGGTCAACGACTGAAGAAGGCCGCCGGCCGGCAGCGCCGCGCGGATCAGGGCGGCGGGCAAGCGATGGACCTTGCGCGGGCGACCGACCGCGGCCGCGATGTGGGTGAGCAACTCGGACCACGTGAGGTTCCGGTCGGCTATCGGGATGTCGGCGCCCGACGAGTTTTCCAGAGCGTCGACGGCCACCTCGGCCACGGTCCGGGCGGAGACCACGGCGGTGCCGCCGGGAGGGGCCAGCAAAGGGAAGCGGGAGGATGCCCACCGGGCCGGAGGGGCGGACCAGTTCGGGGTGCGGGCGCCGGCCCGGCCCAGGACGAAAGGGAGCTCGATGACCGCGGTCGGGAGCAGCGCGCGGGACTCGGCGGCCTGCTCGGCGCGGCAGCGGACGTAGACGTGCTTGTCCCGCAGGCGCCAGTCGGGGTGCAGGCGGTCGAAATACGTGTAGTACGAGCCGAGGATCAAGCCGCGGGTCAGCGACTCGGCGCGGGCGGCGGTGAACAGGCGGACGACGGGGTCGACCATGTCGTGGCGGAACTGCGGGTAGATCGGCTTCGGCAGCGGATGCTGCTCCTCGGAGCGGGTGCCGTAGACGACGCCGTCGAGGCCCTCCACCAGCGAGCGCAGGGTGTCGACCGAGGCGGACTTCAGGTCGAGCGAGTTGTCGACGCCGGGTTTCGGCGTGCGGGCGACCGTGGTCACCTCGTGGCCGCGGGCGCGCAGGGCCGCGGTGATGTGGGCGCCGATCAGGCCGCTGCCGCCGATGACTAGGAAACGCACGTCCCGCATCAAATCATTGACACATCCGAATCAGCGAGATGGGGTGATAGCGACATCCTTCGATGACGCAGGAGGGTTCGATGTCACCTCGGGCACGTGGGGCGGCGGCGCTGGCCGTCGTCCTGCTCACGATCACGCTCGCCCCACCCAGGGCATACGCGGCTCCGATCGATCTCGGAACAACCGAGCACGCCCTCATCCGCTTCCGCCTTCCCGACGACGCCATGCTCCAGCGCCTCGTCCAGGAGGGCGCCGACATCGCCGCCCGGCCGAAGACCTCGGCCGACGGCGCGGTCCTCGCCGATCTCGTGGTCGACGAGGCGGAACTGACCACCCTGACCAACAGCGGCGCCACCGCGTTGCAGGTGATCCAGCGGGAGTCCGACGGCACCCGCCGGCTGGCACAGAGCAAAGCCAGGATCGCCGCCGTGCAAAGCGACACCCTGCAGTTCCTCCAGGCGTACTGGTGGACCACCAACGGCCGCACGTTCCTGCAGACGCAGGTCGCGACCACCGCCACCGACGATCCCGACGTCGAGATCACCGTCACCTGGCGTACCGCCGACGGCGCCACCGGAACGTATCCGCTGATCCGGTTCGAGGACTCGGGCGAATACCAGTACCACTACGCGCTGCCCCAGCTGCTGCCGAGCAAGCCGACGCAGGTCACGGCGACTTCGAGCCTCGGCGGGCAGAGCCGCGCGATCACCCCGGCGGTCTGGCCGAACGCCGCGCCCCCGCCCACGCCGAGCGGCTATCAGAAGGATTTCGTCGATGCCTACATGACGCCGACGGACATCAGCGCGCGCATCAAGCGGCTCAAGCGGCAGTATCCGAAATTGGTCGATGTCATCGATCTGCCGAACAAGACCCAGGGCTATCGGCGTACGGCGGTGGCTTATCTCGGCGATCCGAACGTGGCCGCGGTCGTCGTCGAATCGGTGAAGTTCGGCGATCAGGGGATGAATGGCGTCCAGGTGAAGACCGTGGATCCCGGCAAAGCCAATCGGCCGCTGTCCGCCTCGTACCGTGATCGGGTCTTGATCTTGAGTCTGGCCACCGATGCCGGCGGCAAGGTGATCAGCACGACCGACGATGTCGCCGCCTTCATCTCGGCCAAGTATCCGCAGCGGTTCCGCGCCGTTGTCGAGGACGGTTCGGCCGGTTTGCCGATGCCGATCGCCGGGCCGGTCACGCTCGACGACGGATTGATGGGAACCGAGGTCTCGAAGAAACCGTGGACCGTGCAGGCGCTGCGGATCGGCAAGGTGCGCGACGGCTCGAAGACCGGCGTGCTGGCCTACAGCCAGGAGCACGCGCGGGAGTGGGCCACCCCGTTGGTGACGCTCGAGTTCGCCGAGCGGATGCTCGCCAACTACAACACCGATCCGGCCACCAAGGCGCTGGTGGACGCCGTCGACATCTTCATCATCCCGACGGTGAACCCGGACGGCGCCAACTACTCCTTCAACGACTTCAACTTCCAGAGAAAAAACCTGGTCAATCACTGTACGGGTACCAGCCGCGACCCTCGATACCGCAATTCCTGGGGGGTGGACGTCAACCGCAACTACACCGTCGGGTCCTATTTCGACGGTTACGTCGGCGGCAGCCCGAACTGCCTTTCCGGCACCTACGCCGGCACCGGTGAGTTGTCGGAGGCCGAGAGCCGCAACGTCATCGCGTTGGCAACGAGCCATCCGAACATCAAGTTCGCGATGAACGTGCACAGCTACGGCGGCTATTTCATGTGGCCGCCCGGGTCCTACAAGGCGGACGGGCGGGTCACGCTGCCCCGGCCGTCGATCGACGAGTCGAAGTTCTTCCTCGACAGCGCGCGCCGGATCGTCGGGGCCATCGCGGCCTCGCGCGGAACGGTGACGTGGCCGTCGTACACCGGCCCGGTCGCCGACGTGCTGTATTCGGCGGCGGGAAACTCGGCGGACCAGTTGTACTACGAGCTCGGTATCGACGCCTGGGACTTCGAGGTCGGCAACGACATCTGGAACGACACGACCCAGGAATGGGAGGGCGTCGGATTCCAGCCGCCGTTCGACGAGGCGCACGCCGAGTCGCAGGAGTACGCCGGCGGGCTGGTCGAGCTCGTGCGGGTAGCGAGCGAGGCAGGACTAGCCTGAGGATCTGGCCCTATGTAGAGTTACTACATGCCTCCTAAGCCCCGGCTCACCACGCCCGTGCTCAAAGTCATGGCGGCGCTGCTCGCCGACCCGGGCGCCGAGCGGTACGGGCTGCAGCTGATGCAGGACACCGGCCTTCCCAGCGGGACCCTCTATCCGATCCTGGTGCGCCTCGAGCGCGCCGGCTGGATGGAGTCCCGCTGGGAGGAGGTCGATCCGGTCGCCGAGGGCCGCCCCAACCGGCGGTATTACAAGCTCACCACCGAGGGTGCCATCGCCGCGCGCGACGAGGTGGCGCGCATGCACGCCCAGATGTCCCGGGCGATCGAGAGGCCGGCATGAGTCCGGCGTTCCGGCTGGCCCGGTGGCTGGTCGTGCGGGCCGCTCGCCGCTGGCCCGGCGACATGTCGCGCGAGTGGCTGGCCGAGCTCGAGGTGCTGCGCGCCCAGCCGGCCCAGGCCCTCACTTTCGCTTTCAGCCTCGCCGTCTCTCCCGCCGTCGAGGCCATCGGGGAGGAGCCGGCGGCCCGGGTCGAGTCCTGGGCACGGTCGCTGGCGGCGTCGATCGGCGTGACCCTGTTGGCGGCCATGCTGTTCAACGGCGTGCACCTGGCCCAGCACCACGCCGGGCCCGCCGTCGGGGCCGCCGCTCTGGTCGTCGCCGCCACCCTGATGGCGGCCCTGGCCCGCCGGGTCGGCGGCAACACCGTCGTCATGGGCGCGGCGCTGTTCGCGTTCCTGCTGGCCGGCAACCGCATCCAGTACATGCCCTACATGGGCTGGGCCGACATCCTGCCGGCCATCGCCGTCTGGACCGTCGGCACCCTGCTCAGCACCCGGCTGCGCCGGCCGGCAGCGGTCGCCGGCACCTTGATCACGCCGGCGCTGGCCACCGTCGCGGGCTCGCTGCACGCCGCCGTCAGCCTCGGCGTCGACCTCCGCTCGGCCGCCGCCTGGTTCCCGCTGTCGCTCGCCCCCGGCGGCACGGTCACCTTCGGCCCGGCCTTCCCCGGTTACCAGGCCTCCGAGCTGCTGCTCGGCAACGCCTCGGCGATGGCCGGCCCGATGCTGCTCTGCTCGGTCTTCGCCCTGTCCCGCTCATCCAAACCCGGACCGAGCCGGCTCCGCCCGGTCTTCGCCCTAGCCCGCTCAGCCACACCCGGACCGAGCCGGCTCCACCTCGAGATCCCGCTCGGGGTCGGCGCCACCCTGGCCGCGCAGACCGCCTGCGAGATCTTCCGCCGACTCCCACCGGCCGTCGCCCCCGACCGCCTGATCGACAACACCGGCGTCTTCGGCTTCGGCTTCGCCGCCCATCTCCCCGGCCAGATCCTCATCGCTCTGGTCGCCGGCCTTCTCGCCGCCCAGGTGGGCACGATCCGTCGCGCATCGACCGCATCCGGGCACCCAAGCCGTTAAGCCGGCCGCGTAACCACGCCGCGGCCGCCCCAGACCTGACAGACGCCACCACCAAGCCCACTCCGCGACCCTATGTAGAGGAGCGACTATGGTAGGCAGGCTTCCCGCCGCATTGATCGCGACTGTGACGGCCTACGCCTTTCTGCTGCGTCCCGCCGGCGGCCGCCTCACCGACCTCGGCGTCTACCTCGGCGCGGTGACCGACCTGCGCAACGGCGACGGCCTCTACGACTTCATCATCAGCGGCGCGCCCTTCACGTACCCGCCGTTCGCCGCCCTGGTCTTCCTGCCGCTGACGTTCCTCCCGCCGCTGGCCGTGCAGATCGCCTGGACCCTCGGCACGGTCGCCGCCGTCTACGCCATCGCTCGCCAGGCCAACGCGCCGCTCGCTGCCCTGGCGCTCTTTCTGTCCGCCCCGGTCTCCTCGGATCTGCGACTCGGGCAGGTGAGCCTCTTTCTCGCCCTGATGGTTCGGTCCCGCAAACCGGTCCTCATCGGCCTGGCCGCGGCGATCAAGCTCACTCCGCTGATCTTCATCCCGATGCTGTGGCTGCGCGGCGAGCGCCGGCCGGCCGCGATCGCCACCGCCACGTTCGCCGCCTGCGGCCTCCTCGCCGCCCTTGTCCTGCCCGGGGATTCGCTGCGCTACTGGCTGACCGAGGTACGCGACGTCGACCGTATCGGCGTCATCGAGTCGCCCGGCAACCAGAGCCTCAACGCCGCCCTGCTCCGCCTCGGCGTCCCCGACACCCCGCGCGCCGCGATCGCCCTGCTGCTGGGCGGCGTCGTCGTCCTGCTGGCCTTGAGGCAGGCCCGCAAGAAAGACTGGCTCGCGGCGACCGTCATCGTCGGCGCCGCGAGCGTCGTCTTCTCCCCCGTCTCGTGGACCCACCACCAGATCTGGCTGGTCCTGGCCGCCTTCCTGCCGCTACGCCACGAGGCCTGGCGCTGGGCGATCCTCGCCGTGATGCTGCTCCCGTCCACGGCGCTCTGGAACGACGCCCGCCTGGCCCTGGCGATCGCGATCGCCGTCGGGCTCGTGATACAGGACGACAACATTCAGGACGACAACATTCAGGACGACAACATTCAGGACGACGACGAGAACGCCGCGTCGAACGCTGCCGAGGGCGCGTCGAAGGCCAGACGGCGCACGAACTTCAACGCCTCCGGCGCGCCGACCAGCCGGTCCATGCCGGCGTCCTCCCACTCGATCGAGATCGGGCCGTCGTAGCCGATCGCGTTGAGCGCGCGGAAGCAGTCCTCCCACGGCACGTCGCCGTGGCCGGTGGAGACGAAGTCCCAGCCGCGACGCAGGTCGGCCCAGGGCAGGTGCGAGCTCAGCCGGCCCCGGCGGCCGTCGCCGGTGCGTACCTTCGCGTCCTTGCAGTCGACGTGGTAGATCAGGTCCTTGAACTCGAGGATGAAGTTGACCGGGTCGAGGTCCTGCCAGACGAAGTGCGACGGGTCCCAGTTCAGGCCGAAGGCGGGCCGGTTCCCGATCGCCTCCAGGGTCCGGCGGGTGGTCCAGTAGTCGTACGCGATCTCGCTTGGATGCACCTCGTGCGCGAAGCGCACCCCCTCCTCGTCGAACACGTCGAGAATCGGGTTCCACCGGTCGGCGAAGTCCTGGTAGCCGCGGTCGATCATGGCTTGCGAGGCGGGCGGGAACATCGCGACCGTGTGCCAGATCGACGAGCCGGTGAACCCGACGACGGTCTTCACGCCGAGGCGCGCGGCGGCACGGGCGGTGTCCTTCATCCGCTCGGCGGCCCGGCTCCGCACGCCCTCGGGATCGCCGTCGCCCCAGATGGCGGCGGGGAGGATGTCCTGGTGCCGCTCGTCGATCGGGTGGTCGCAGACGGCCTGCCCGACGAGGTGGTTGGAGATCGCGAAGACCTTCAGGCCGTGCTTCTCCAGCACGGAGCGCTTGTGGTCGATGTAGTCGGGCTCGGCGAGCGCCCGGTCGACCTCGAAGTGATCGCCCCAGCAGGCGATCTCGAGTCCGTCGTAGCCCCACTCGGAGGCCAGCCGGCAGACGTCGTCGAAGGGCAGGTCAGCCCACTGGCCGGTGAAGAGCGTGATGGGTCGGGCCATGTCGTGCAACTCCCTGATCGCAGCCGAAAACGGCGGACGGCGAGGGAGGACCGGCCGGAAACAGATGGTGTTCACGTGGCGTCGCGACCGGCCGGGGTTGCGCCTCCCGAACGGTCCGCCGAACCAACCCTATCGAAAAATCAGCGGGCGGGGCAGGGCTCGTTCTCCGGCGCGAGGCCGATCGCCGCGAGCTCCGCCAACAGGTACGCCACGTCGCCCGCCACCTGCTCGGGGGTCGGGTCGGGGGTCCGGCTGAGCAGGGTCAGATATTCGGTGAGGGGCCCGCCGGCGCCGAACACCTGCCGCAGCCCGGACCGCCATGCCTCGGTCGTCCCGCCCGGCACCGCCGCGAGACGAACCTCGATGATGGACAGCCCGGCGTCGGTGAGGGACTCGATGCCGGCGGCCGGGTCGGGCCACGTGCGCGCCACGTGACCGAGGTCGAGGCAGACGCCCAGCCGCTCCTTATCGATGCGGCTGAGCGCGGCGACGGTCTGCTCGGGGCTGTCGAGCACCGCGCCGGGACCGGGCTGGAAGCCGACCCGGACGGCCCGGCCGTTCTGCCAGGCGAGGTCGGCCAGCCCGGCGGACAGGCGGCGCAGGATGCCGGCGCTCGCCTTGTCGGAGGCCTCGGCCCAGCCGGCGCGCGGGCCGAGGCCGATGGTGCTGACGGCGCCGCGGACGGCGTCCTCGTCGAGGAGGTCGAGCAGGGTGCGGGCGAGGTCGAGCGTATACTCACGGCGGGCGGGCTCGGTCCAGGCGGGGGGCTGCTCGCCGCCACCCTCGCCGAAGGGCGCGCCACTCAACGTAACGACCTCGAGGCGGCGGGCGTCGAGTTCGGCACGAAGCCGGGTGCGGGCGCGGCTCTCGACGGCAAGGGCGGCGGCGAGCGTCGGGGGAAGCCAGAGGTTGACGCCGAGCAGGTCGGCGCCGAGGCGGGCACGGACCGCGCCGTACGTGTCGAGCCGCCCGACGACACCCGGTAGATTGCTCTCGGGTCGCGCGGCGATCTCGACGCTGAGGTGCACGATCCGGCCGGAAGGATGTCTCAGCCGCATCAGTGTCCTCCCCGGGCGAGGGTGCCGGTGCATCTGCACGTGCATCCGCGCGTGCTGTGGCGTCCAGTATGGACCATGCCGCCGCCGATGCTCGACGCGCGCGGTGCGGTCCGTCGCGTTGCCATGACGCCTCCATCCGTGGGGTCCACTCGACCTCGGATACGAGCGTCATGCGCCCACAGGATCAGCGGCGTACGGACCGTGCGACGCGGTGACCGGCGCGGACATGATCGGAGGGCCGCGGGAAGATCGGCATTCATAAATGCGCGCGGATAGGGTGACCTGCCGGTAGGACGGTGTACGGGTGGGCTTCAAAGGCCTCGGAGAGCGCTATCTATGTGCGCTATCTGCACGTTCGGACACGCACACGACGATCACCCGTGCGGGCGCACGCGGGTGACCGGGCAACAAAAAATCTTGCGGCCGCCCGGGGAGCCGGGCGGCCGCAAACATCCCGCCGCGGGCCGGCCGGCGCGGGCGCAACCGCGCCGTCCCTCGCCGGCCTGCGACGGACGTAACTAGATCTCCTCGACCTTCGTCCACTGCGACGTCTCGGCGGACTGGGAGACGGCGTCGAGGACCAACTGGACCTGCAGCGCGTCCGAGAAGGACGGCGTGGGGTCGGTCCCCGTGCCGATAGCCTCGATGAGGTCGCGCATCTCGTGGGTGAAGGTGTGCTCGTAGCCGATCGGGTGCCCGGCCGGCCACCAGGCCGCCATGTACGGGTGCGACGGCTCGGTCACTAGGATCCGGCTGAAGCCCTGCTCGTCGCCGGGCAGCCCGCCGTCGTAGAAGGACAGCTCGTTCATCCGCTCGAAATCGAAGACCAGCGACCCGAGCGAACCGTTGAGCTCAACCCGCAGCCCGTTCTTGCGGCCGGTGGCGAAGCGGGTCGCCTCGTAGGTCGCGATCGCTCCCCCGTTGAGCCGGGCGAGGAAGAGCGCCGCGTCGTCGACGGTGACCTCGCCCGTTTCGGCGGAGGAGGCCGACGCGGCCAGGCCGGAGGACGCCGACGGCAGGGGGCGCTCCCGGACGAAAGTCTCCGTCAGCGCCGACACCGAAGTGATCGACTGCCCGGTCACGTACTGGGTCAGGTCGATGATGTGCGCCCCGATGTCACCGAGCGCCCCCGAGCCGGCGACCTCTTTGCGTAGCCGCCACACCAGGGGAAAGCTCGGATCGACGATCCAGTCCTGGAGGTAGACGGCCCGCACGTGCCGGATGGCGCCGATCCGTCCGTCGGCGACCATCTGCCGCATCAGCGCCACGGCGGGCACCCGCCGGTAGTTGAAGCCGCACATCGCCCGTACGCCATGGGCTTGTGCAGCGGCCGCGGCCGCGACCATCTCTCTCGCCTCAGCCACCGAATTGGCCAGGGGTTTCTCGCACAGCACGTGTTTGCCGGCCGCGAGCGCCGCCAGCGCGATCTCCGCGTGCGTGTCACCCGGGGTGCAGATGTCGACCAGATCGACGTCGTCGCGCTCGACAAGTGAACGCCAGTCCGTGGTGTGCGACTCCCAGCCGAGCTTGGTAGCGGCGGCCGCTACCCCCTCGGGGGAACGACCGCTCACCACCCGCATCCGTGCCGACAGCGGCAGGTCGAAGAAATGGTTCACGGAACGCCACGCCTGGGAGTGCGCGGCGCCCATGAACGCATAACCGACCATGCCGACCCGCAGCTGTTCCGACATGAAATATCCCCTTAAAAGCCCAGCTTCGCGTACTTCGAAGCGTTTTCCTTGGTGATCGTCTCCGACGCGAGCGTGATCTCCTTGGGAACCTGCAGCTCCACCAGGTCGCTCATCCCCTTGCCCTGCCCGATCAGCCGGGCCAGGGAGATCGCCGAGGACGCCATCGACGGGCTGTAGGTGACCGTCGCCTTGAGGACCAGGTCGTCCTTGGCGATCGAGTCGATCGCCGCCTTCGAGCCCGCGCCGCCGACCATGAAGAACTCGCTGCGGTTCGCCTGCTTGATCGCGGCGAGCACGCCGATGCCCTGGTCGTCGTCGTGGTTCCACAGCGCGTCCATCTTGGGCAGCGCCTGCAGCAGCGCGGTCGCGGCCGCCTGGCCCGAGTCGGCCGTGAACTCCGCCGGCCGGCGGTTGGCGACCTTGAAGCCGTACACCGCGAGGGCGGTGTTGAAGCCCTGCGTGCGCTCCTGGGTGAGCTCGAGCGAGTCGATGCCGGGGATCTCCCCGATGATCGGGTTGGTCACGCCCTTGGTCTTGAGCTGCTCGCCGATGTACTGCCCGGCGGCCAGGCCCATGCCGTAGTTGTCGCCCTTGATCTGCAGGCGGTACGCGGCGGCGGAGGGGAACGCGCGGTCGAGGTTGACCACCGGGATGCCGGCTCGCATCGCCTCGAGGCCGGTCGCGTTCAGCTCCTTGCCGTCGTGCGGGAGCATCACGATCACGCTGGGCTTCTGCGCGATCAGCGTGGCCAGCGCGGCCCTCTGAGCGGCGGCGTCGGCGCCGGCCTCGACGGTCTTGAGCTCCACGTCGGAGTACGCGGCGGCCTGCGCCTTCGCGTTGTTGGTGATCGCCGCGATCCAGCCGTGGTCGGCGGCGGGCGCGGAGAATCCGATCACGACCTTGGTGCCGGGCGCGGCGTTGGCGTCGCCGCTGGAGTTGGTCTTCACCTGCGCGTCGGTGCCGGGGTCGTTGCTCGTGCAGGCGGTCAGGAGCGCGCCGGCGCCGACGGCCGCGCCGCCGAACAGAACGCGCCTACGGGACAAAGCGGACATGATTCCTCCAAGGGGGACCCGGTTTGCGGGCCGGGAGTGGTCAGCGCTTGAGGAGTTGCGTCAACGAGCGATAGCGGAACTGCTGGATCAAGACGGCGGCGACGATGATGCCGCCCTTGACCATGTTCTGGACCTCGGTGGAGAGGTTGTTGATCGCGAAGAGGTTGGTGATGGTGGAGAAGACCAGCACCCCGAAGAGGGCGCCGATGATGGTGCCGCGGCCGCCGCTGAGCAACGTGCCGCCGATGATCGCCGCGGCGATCGCGTCCAGTTCGTACAAGTTCGCCATGGCGGCCTGCGCGCTGGTCGCCTGGGACGTCAACATGATCGCGGCGATGCCGCAGCACAGGCCGGAGAGCGCGTAGAGCAGCACGGTGTGGCGCTTGACGTTGATGCCGGCCAGCCGCGCCGCCTCCGGGTTGCCGCCGACCGCGACCGTGCGCCGTCCGAAGGTCGTGCGATTCAGCAGGACCCACCCGGCCGCGACGACAACCGCCAACATCCAGACCAGCAGGGGTACGCCGAGGAGTTTCGTCGTCGCGATGGCGTTGATGGTGTCGTTCGCCGACACCTGGGTCTGCTTCCCCGAGATCTGGGCCGCCAGGCCGCGCGCCGACACCAGCATGGCCAGCGTCGCGATAAAAGGCACCAACCGGCCGTACGAGATGAGCACGCCGTTGACCAGCCCGACGGCGATGCCCACCACCAGCGCCGTGAAGATCATGCCGGTCGCGCCGTAGCTCTGGGTCGCCAGCGTCGTGCACCAGACCCCGGCGAGCGCGATGATCGCGCCGACCGAGAGGTCGATGCCGCCCCCGATGATCACGAAGGTCATGCCGACCGTGACCACGCCGATCGCCGACGCCTGCTGCAGGATCGTCAGGAAGTTGTTGCGCACCCAGGTCGGGTCGGAGTACAGGTCAGGCTTGGTGATGATCCCGATGATCACCAAGAGGACCAGCACACCGACGAGACCCAGGTTCCGCGCCGTGTTGTCATCGATCCGCCACTTCCTGGCGGCGGGCGCCGTTTCGGCGATCATGCGGGTTCCCCCTCCAGGAGCGACCCCGCCATCACGAGGTCGAGCACGGTGTCTTCGTCCAACTCGTCGGCCGGCGCCTCGTGGATGAGGTGGCCCTCGCGCATCACCAGCACCCGGTCGGCCAGACCCAGCACCTCGGGCACCTCGCTGGAGACCAGCAGCACGGCCACCCCGTCGGCGGCCAGCCCCCGGATCACCTGGTAGAGCTCGGCGCGGGCGCCCACGTCCACGCCCCGGGTCGGCTCGTCGAGCAGCAACAGCCGGGTCTTGTCGAGCAGCCAGCGGCCGACCACGACCTTCTGCTGGTTGCCGCCCGAGAGCGTGCGGGCCGGCCGGTCCACGTCGCGCGGGCGCAGCTCCAGCAGGTCGGCGGTCTTGAGAGCGGCCGCGCGCTCGTCGCGGGCGGCGGTGAAGCCGGCCCGCGCGAACCCGGCGAACGACGAGAGGGTCATGTTCTTGTAGACCGGCTCGTCGAGCAGCAGAGCCTGGCTCTTGCGCTCCTCGGGGGCCATGCCGATGCCCTTCTTGACGGCCCGCCCCACCCCGGTGATCCGCTGCCCGTCCATGGTGACCGTGCCGGCGTCCGGGCGTCGCGCCCCGAAAATGGTCTCGAGCAGCTCGGAGCGGCCCGACCCGACCAGCCCGGCGATTCCCACGATCTCGCCGGGCGCGACCGTGAGGCTCGCGTCGACGAACTCGCCGTGCCTGGTCAGTCCCTCGACCACGAGGATCGGCGGTTTCTCCTGTCGCGCCGGCCTCGGGGGGAAGACGTACTCGATGCTCCGGCCGGTCATCTTGCCGACCAGCTCCCGGGTCGGCGTGGTGCGGGCCGGCAGGTTGGCCGCCGTCGTGCGGCCGTCCTTGAGGACCGTCACGCGGTCGCCGATCTCGCGGATCTCGGCCAGCCGGTGCGAGATGTAGATGACCGCGATGCCGTGCGAGGTCAGGTCGCGGATGATGCGGAACAGGTTTGCCACCTCGTCATGAGCGAGCACGGCGCTGGGCTCGTCCATGACGATCAGCTTGGCGTCGTGCGAGAGGGCCCGCGCCATGCTGACGATCTGCTTGCCGGCCGCGGGCAGCTTGTCCACCTTGGTACGCGGCCCGATCTCGGCGTGTCCCAGCCGGGCCAGGATCTCCCTGGTCTTCTCGGCCGCGCTGCGGCGCCGGGTGAAACCGAACTTCGCCTCCTCGTGACCGAGGAACGCGTTTTCCGCCACCGAGAGGTCGTCGACCAGGTCGAGCTCCTGATAGATGGTGGCGATGCCGGCCCGCATGGCGGCCTGCGGCGTGGCCGGCGCGAACGGCTCGCCGAGCCAGGTGATGTCGCCGCCGTCGGCGTGGTGCACGCCCGCCAGCACCTTGATCAGCGTGGACTTGCCGGCGCCGTTCTGCCCGAGCAGGCAGTGCACCTCGCCGGCCTGCACCTCGAGCTGTACGCCGTCGAGCGCCCGGACGCCCGGGAACGTCTTGACCACGTCGGTGAGCCGCAGGACGACTTCTTTCTCCGCTTTTCCTTCCGGGGCGGTCATGACGCCTGCTCGAAGGCCATGTCGGAGGCGAGCACCGCCGCCCCGGTCACGCCGGCGCGTCCCTCCAGCTCGGAGAGGACCACCGGCAGGTTTCCCGTGGCGAGCGGCAACGACCGCCGGTAGACCACGCTCCTGATCTCGGCTAGTAGCACATGCCCGAGCTGGGCCAACCCACCCCCGATCACGATCATCGACGGGTTGGCGAACGAGACCAGCGTGGCCAGCACCCCGCCGACCCGCCTGCCCCCCTCCCGGATCAGCCGGATGCAGGTGACGTCGCCCTCGGCGGCCCCGTCGGCGACATCTTTGGCGCTGAGGTCGCCGCCGTCGCTCGCCGCCAGCCGCTCGGCCAGCGCCGGGGAATCCCCCGCCCGGGCTGCCGCGAGCGCGTCCCGGGCCAGCGCGGCGCCGCTGAACAGCGCCTCGAGACAACCGGTGTTGCCGCACGAGCAGACCGGCCCGTTGGCGTCGACCTGGATGTGCCCGATGTCGCCGGCGCAGCCGTCCACCCCGCGATAGACGGTGCCGGCCAGGTGGATCCCACACCCTATTCCGGTCCCGATCTTCACGAAGAGGAAGTCGTCGACCGAGTGCGCGACCCCGCCGTGCCGCTCGCCGATCGCCATGATGTTGACGTCGTTGTCCACCACGGCCGGGCAGCCGTGCTCGCGGGCGAGCACCTCACGCACCGGATAGCGATCCCAGCCCGGCATGATCGGCGGCGAGACCGGCACCCCGTCGCGGAAGCTGACCGGACCCGGCACCCCGATGCCCACCCCGTCGAGCCGCTCGTAGGCGCCGTCGGTGCGCGCCTTGGCCAGCAACTCGTTGACCCGCTGGAGGATCACCTTGGGGCCGGAGCGGATGTCGGCCGGCTCGCGATAGGCCGCCACCGGCTCGAGCCGCCCGTTGGTCACCTCGATGTCGATCGAGCTGGCCCCGAGGTCGACGGCCGCGAACCGCAGCCGCGGATGAATCTCGACGAGCGTCGACCGCCGGCCACCCCGCGAGGCGGCCATCCCCGCTTCGGCGATGAGGCCCGCGGCAACGAGCCTTTCCACCTCGGCGAGCAGGCGGGGCCGGGTCAGCTCGAGCCGGTCCCCCAACTCGGCCCGGGACACCGGCCCCTCGTCCCGGAGCAGCCGCAGAACCCGCAAATGCGGGGCGTCAGCAAGAAACACGGCCACCTCCAGGCGCGACACCTGCACGAACACCGCTTCGATCACGCGATGTTGTGCCCGTCACACTAGGCGTGTTCCGCCTCAACAGTCCATACCTTCCAGAAGATCCGTTCCAACTTTTGTTTCCCAAGCCAAAAGTTGGCACGGCGACCCACCTTTTGACCTCCCGAAAACCCACGAGAGTACGCCGCCCGGACCGCCCCCAACCGCAGTCCCCCGCCGCACCAAGCCCCGCACTTCCCGGCTCCATCAGCGCTCCCCCGCCCTGCGGGGCAGATCTTGATGAACTGGCGCGCGCAGCACGCAGTAACTCATCAGGGCCGCGGCGCCTCCCGCTCCTCCCCACCCTCGAGAGGGCGATCTTGATGAACTCGCGCACCCAGCGCGCGGCAACTCATCAGGGCCGCGGCGCCTCCCGCTCCTCCCCACCCTCGAGAGGGCGATCTTGATGAACTCGCGCACCCAGCGCGCGGCAACTCATCAGGCTCGCGCCGCCCGGCAGCGGGCAGCGGGCAGCGGCAGCGGCAGCGGCAGCGGCAGCGGCAATGATGAGTTCGCGCGGGCAGCGCATTCCGCCTAACCAAGATCGACTGGGGCGACAGACTCGGCGGTCACTGATGAGCTCGCACGCTCAGCACAAGGGCGGCGCCGGCCAGCGTCGACGGACATGCGCGCCGGGCGGCTGCCGGCGCCGGCGGGCGCTGACGAGCTCGCGCGCCTTGCAAGCGCAGCGCGGGCGGGCGCCGCGTTTTGCGCGATGCGCGCGTGTGGCGGGCACAGCGCGTGGCGAGCGCAGCGCATCGCGGGCACAGCGCGTGCCGGGCACACCGCGTGCCGGGCACACCGCGTGGCGAGCGCAGCGCGTGGCGAGCGCAGCGCATGGCGAGCGCAGCGCATGGCGAGCGCAGCGCATGGCGAGCGCAGCGCATGGCGAGCGCAGCGCATGGCGAGCGCAGCGCATGGCGAGCGCAGCGCATGGCGAGCGCAGCGCATGGCGAGCGCAGCGCATGGCGAGCGCAGCGCATGGCGAGCGCAGCGCATGGCGAGCGCAGCGCATGGCGCGTGGCGGGCAGGTGGAGCGGCGGGCGCGGACGGCCTTTTGTTGCAAGCAGCGGAGGCGGCGCGGCGGAGGCGGACGTTGCTGTGGTTGGGGGCGGGCCCCGCCTCGTACCCGAAAAGGGGTTTGATCCTAGGTTCGGATCGGCATTTGGTGGGCAATGCCGTTACTGGTCGTATCCGCACGTGAGGGGGAGGGTGACGTGCGGAGGGCCTTCACCGTTCTGTCCGGAGGATTGCCATGAAGCTGGGCCGCAGGACCGACGATGACCGTCCCGGGTCGACGCCGACCGCTGAGTCAGAGGCTCCTGAGTCGAAGGAAGCCGCCGAAGCGCGCGCTCGCGGCGCGGAGGATTACGACGTCGCCGCGGCGGCGACCACCGATGTCGGGGAAGAGGGGAAGGTGCCATCACCCCCCGGGGTCCCGCCGTCGGCCGGTCCCGACTCGCCGACGCAGCTGCGCGGCAAGGGATGGCTCGCCGCGCTCAAGCGGACCTTCGGGCAGTTCTCGGAGGACAACGTCTCGGACTGGGCGGCGGCGCTGACGTATTACGGCGTGCTGTCGATCTTCCCGGGGGCGCTGGTGCTCGTGTCGGTCCTCGGGCTGCTGAGCTCGAACGGCCGGGACACCGTGCAGGACACGATCAACGAGCTGACCGGCAACGAGCAGATCCGCGACCTGGTGAACACCGTGCTGAAGCAGGTCAACGACTCGGGGGCGGCCAGTTTCACGGCGATCATCGGTCTCGTGCTGGCCTTCTGGTCGGCCTCCGGATATGTCGCGGCCTTCATGCGGGCATCCAACGTGGTCTATGACGTGCCGGAAGGGCGGCCGATCTGGAAGACGCTGCCCATCCGGGTCGGTGTCACCGCGGTCGTCGGTGTCATGTTGATCGCCTCGGCCTTCATCGTGGTCTTCACCGGCGATCTGGCGCGCGTGGTCGGCGAGAAGCTCGGTTTCGGCGGCGTGGCCGTCACGGTCTGGAACGTCGCCAAGTGGCCGGTGCTGGTGGTGCTGGTCAGCTTGATGTTCGCGATCCTCTACTGGGCCTCGCCGAACGCCAAGACCGGCGGTTTCCGCTGGGTGAGCCCGGGCGGCATCTTCGCGGTGGTGCTGTGGCTGGCCGCCTCCGGCGCGTTCGCGATCTACCTGGCGAACTTCGCCAACTACTCCAAGACCTACGGCACGCTGGGTGGCGTCATCGCCTTCCTGGTGTGGCTGTGGATCACCAACATCGCGATCCTGATGGGCGCCGAGCTCGACGCCGAGCTGGAACGAGGACGCGCCATCGCGGCGGGCCACGACCCGGGCGACGAGCCGTTCCTCGAGCTGCGCGACACCCGCAAGCTCAAGAAGCACGACGACACGTAGCCGGCTCATTTGCACAGCATCTTGCCCATGCGGCGGCCCGCCACGGTGAGGCCGAGGGCGAGCATCGCCAGCAGGTAGAGGACGTCGAGCAGCTGCAGCGCGCCCACCGGGCCGAGGCTCAGCGCCCGGGTCAGGTCGACCGAGCGGTACAGCGGGGTCACCTCGATCAGCCAGCGGACCGGAGTGGGATAGGCCGTGGGCGGGACGAACGTGCCGGAGAACAGGAACAGGGCGAACTGGGCCGACGCGATCAGGTCGAAGTCCTGCCAGCTCCGGATGACGGTCGAGGTGGCCATGCCGAGCGCGCCGAAGGCGAAGCCGACCAGGATCGTCGCCGGGAACATCGCGGCGGCGCGCGCGGCCGAGGTCAGGTCGAGGGCGACCATGATGACCAGGAACGCGGCGGAATACAGAACGCCGCGGACCATCGCCCACGCCAGCTCGCCGAGGGCGATCTCGATCGGCCGGATCGGCGTCGCGAGCATGCCCTCGTAGAGGCGCATGAACTTCATCTTGCCGAAGAAGTTGAACGTGGTCTCGGACAGCGCGCCGGACATGGCCGCGGCCGCGAGCATGGCCGGCGCGACGAACTCCGCGTACCCCACCAGGCGGCCGTCGGGCAGCCGCAGGTCGCCGATCAGCCCGCCCACGCCGACGCCGATCGAGAACAGGTACAGCACCGGCTCGAGGAAGCCGGAGAGCATCACCACCCAGTACGCCGAGCGCAGGCAGTTGATGTTGCGCTCGGTCACCGACGCCGCGCGCCGGCCCGTCCCCTCGAAGGTGACCAGACGGGGCAGAACCAGGGCCAGCATGTCAGACCACCAACCGACGACGGAACCGGGAATGGGCCAGCCACCAGCCCAGCGCGCACCAGGCCAGCAGGTAGAGCAGGTGCCACAGGCCGAGCCACCCGGGCGTCAGCCCGAGCATGGCGTCGCGGCTCAGGTCGACGCCGTGCCAGAGCGGCAGCGCCCACGCCACCCAGCGCAGCAGCGTCGGCAGCGACTCGATCGGGAAGAACACGCCGGAGAACAGCGACATCGGCAGCACCGCGAACCGCAGCAGGATCGCCAGATAGCTGTCGCTGGTGACCCAGGAGCTGTAGGCGACCGTGGGCGCGGCCACCGCGAAGCCCACCAGCAGCGACACCACCAGCGTGAGCGGCGCCCACCACGAGTGCACCGCGCCGAACAGCACCGCGATGCCGAGGAACGCGGTCGCGCTGAGCAGGATGCGGAACAGCATGAAAGCGAGATGGCCGCCGAGGATGTCGGCCACCCGCAGCGGGGCCGCCGCCTGCGCGAAGTAGACCTTGAGCCACTCGAAGTAGCTCAGCACCGGCCAGGTCGCCTCGCCGATCGCCGCCTGCACCGCGGTCGAGGCGATCAGGCCGGGCACGATCCAGTCCAGATAGGGCACTCCGTCGACGCCGCCCGCCACGTACGCCCCGACGCCCACCCCGAAGCCGAGCATCGTCAGCAACGGCATGACGAGTGTGGACAGTGCGCTCGACCGCCAGGTGCGGCGGTAGTTGACCAGGTGGTACTCCAGAACGTAAGCGCCGGGCGTCATCGCGTTGTCCCCAAGGTCGCAGCTGAGCTACCGTTAAGGTCGGACATCTTGGCGGCGAACCCTTCCGAGTCGGCGGTTTGGGGTGTCCGACAGGCTCCCGCCCCGGCGCTCTTCCCGGGGCGGGGGTTTTCTTTCCCGGCTCCCATCAGTCCACCAGCGTCCGGCCCGTGAGGTGCAGAAACACGTCCTCCAGGCTGCTGCGGCGCACCAGCACGCTGGCCGGCATCAGCGACCGCCGCTGCACTTCGGCCGCCGCCTCGTCACCGTCCGCGACGTAGAGCAGGATGCGGTCGGGCAGCACCTCGAGCCGCTCGCCCAGACCGGCCAGCTTCTCCGCGTACGGATGCTGGGACTCGGCGGCGAACCGCAACTCGACCACCTCGCGCGTCGAATATTGCTCGATCAATGCGCGCGGCGAGCCCTCGGCGACGATGCGGCCGCCGTCCATCACCACGAGCCGGTCGCACAACTGCTCGGCCTCATCCATGTAGTGGGTGGTCAGCACCAGCGTCACGCCCTGCTGCTTGAGCCGGAACAACCGCTCCCACACCAGGTGCCGCGCCTGCGGGTCGAGGCCGGTGGTCGGCTCGTCGAGCAGCACCATCTCGGGCTCGTTGACCAGGGCGCGGGCGATCGTCAGCCGCCTTTTCATCCCGCCGGACAACGGCTCGACCTTGCTCTCGGCCCGCTCACCGAGCTGCACGAACTCGAGCAGCTCGTCGGCGCGGCGGCGAGCGACCTTGCGCGGGATGCCGAAGAAGCGGGCGTAGGTCGTGAGGTTCTCCCGGACATTCAGCTCGATGTCCAGATTGTCCAGCTGGGGGCACACGCCCAGCCGCGCCCGGATGCGCGGACCGTCGCGCTGCGGATCGAGCCCGAGAATGCGCAGCACCCCGCCCGACGGCGGCGACACACACCCGATCATGCGCATGGTCGAGCTCTTGCCCGCCCCGTTGGGCCCGAGGAACCCGAACGCCTCGCCCCGCCGCACGTCGACGTCGATGCCGTCGACCGCGGTGAAGTCGCCGAATCGCTTGACCAGGCCACGCGCGTGAATGAGGGAGTCGTTGTCCACGCCGACGACCCTAGGCGTGGGGTACGACAAAAACTCAATCCCGCGGGGAGGTCGCTCCCTGCGCCGCCGACACCAGCTCGCCGGTCAGCTCGACCACCGCCGGCAGCTGCACCGGCGTGCCCGAGTCGTAGCGAACGGCCCAGCTCAGGCCGTCGTGACCGGGCACCCGCCGGCCCACCACGCGCACCCCGCCGGTGTTCAGCGGATGATGCGACGTGTACGCCACCGACCGGGTCACCCTGGTCCGCACCTGATCGGGCAGCTCACCCGGCTCCAGCAGCAGGTAGCTCACCGCCGGACCGTCGATCAGCACGGCGTACTCGTCGCGCACCTCGGCCACCTCGGCCGGCGTGATCCGCAGCTCCCGCCCCGACCACGCCGCCTTGTGGATCTCGTGCCAGCCCAGCTTCTTGCCATCGGGCAGCCACAACCCCTGGTTCGTGGCCACCAGCGCGCCGTCCGGCGAGGACACCGGCGCCCACGCCAGCACCCGCTCCTCCGGGCCGAGCGCGGGCCGCAACGAAGCCGGCAGCTTCGGCCGCCGTCGTAACCAACTCACAGTCCACCTGCCGCCTGTTCGCGCAACGCGCGCGCCTGCTGTTCCAGCGAGAAGAGCTCCCCGGCCAGGGCCAGGTATTCATCCTTGTGCGCCACCGGGTTGAGCCGCTGGACCTTCGACTTGAGATCACGAATCCGGGTGGTCACCGAGCCCGCCTGCAGCCGGGCCAGGGTGATCTGCACGTACCGCGGGTCGACCACGCCGTCCACGCGCAGCGGTTCCACCGAGAGCTCCGAGATCAGGCCCTTGCCGGCCAGGTCGTCGCAGGAGTCGCGCACCTTCTCGATCCACACCACCCCGCCGGACGACGCCGACGACGCGCCGCCGGCCTCCCGGATCGCGGCGCGGATCGCCTGGTAGACGCCGTCGACGTAGTCCTCGGCGCCGACCGTGTCGAACATCGGACCGGCCAGCACCGGCTCCTGCAGGGCGAGCTTCAGCGATTCCCGCTCGACGAGCCGCTGCGGCGCCTCGGCAGCGCGAGCCGCCGGCGCCGCGTCGGCCGGAGCGGTGCCCCGCAACGCCGAGTTCACCGCCCGTTGGACCGGCTCCAGATCCATCCCGAGGTCGGCCGCCAGCTTCCGCGCGTACTCCGGCCTCTTTTCCCTGTCCTTGATCTTGGCGACCAGGGGGGCCGCCTTGCGCATCGCCTCGACCCGCCCCTCGACCGTGTCCAGGTCGAAGCGCGAAATCGTGTGGCGCAGCGCGAAGTCCACCAGCGGCTCCCGCCCGGCGATCATGTCGCGCACCGCGAGGTCGCCCTTGGCCAGGCGCAGCTCGCACGGGTCCATGTTGTCGGGACTGACGGCGATGAACGTGCGGCCGACGAACCGCTGATCCTCCTCGAACGCCCGCAATGCCGCCTTTTGTCCCGCCGCGTCGCCGTCGAAGGTGTAGATGATCTCGCCGGTGAAGCTGTCGCTGTCCATCAGCAGCCGCCGCAGCACCCCGATGTGGTCGATGCCGAACGCCGTGCCGCAGGTCGCCACCGCCGTCGGCTCGCCCGCCTCGTGACAGGCCATCACGTCGGTGTACCCCTCGACGATCACCGCCCGGCCGCGTTTCGCGATCTCGCGTTTGGCCTGGTCGATGCCGTAGAGCACGTGCGACTTCTTGTACAGCGGCGACTCGGGGGTGTTGAGGTATTTCGGACCGTCGTCGTCATCGAACAGCTTGCGCGCGCCGAACCCGATAATGTCGCCGGTCAGGTCCTTGATCGGCCACAGCAGCCGGCGCCGGAACCGGTCGATCAGCGACCCCGAGCGGGCCGGCTTGGTCAGGCCCGCGGTGTTGAGCTCGTCGGCGGTGAAGCCCTTCTGCCGCAGGTGCTTGGCGAGCGCGTCCCACGAGTCGGGGGCGAAGCCACACCCGTACCTCTCGGCGGCGTCACGCCCGAACCCGCGCTGCGCGAGAAACTCGCGCGCCTTGCGCGCGCCCGGCGTCGAAAGCTGGTCGCGATAGAACTCGAACGCCGCGACGTGCGCCGACAGCAACCGCTGACGCTGCCCGGCCTGCGGGCGCGGCGCGCTCGGCGAGTTGTCGATGTCGTAGCGCAGCTGAATGCCGGCCCGCGACGCGAGCCGCTCGACCGACTCGATGAACGAGAGATGCTCCGCGTCCATCAGGAACTTGATGGCGTCGCCGCCCTGACCGCAGCCGTGGCAGTAATACACGCCGCGAGCTGGGGCAACGGTGAACGACGGGGTCTTCTCGTCGTGGAAGGGGCACAGGCCCTTCAGGTTGCCGCCGCCCGCCGGGCGCAGCGTCACCGTCTCGCTGATGATGTCGTCGATCGACGTCCGGTCCCGGACCAGCGCGATGTCCTCGTCCTTGACCCTGCCCGCCACGGCATACATCCTGCCTCGCGCTACGCCCGCGCCGCCACCAGGGTCCTGTGCCATGCCACCGCGGCGTGGTCGGTGAGGGACGCGACCTGGTCGACCACCACTCTGAGTGCCGCGGCGTCACTCTCGGCGGTCTCGAACAAAGGCCCAAAAACCACGTCCAGACCCGATGGCGTACGGGTCAGAGCGTCCACCAATTCGACGAGGATCGTCCGCTGCTGCTCATACCAGTCCTCAGCGGCCCGCGACCGCATCACGTAGCGCAACGCCATGCCCTTGAGCAACGCGCACTGGTTACGCACGGTGCGCGGCACGATGAGGTCGGCGTCGTATCTCCGCACCGGATCGGTGCCGTACCGGCTCTGGGTCGCGCCGACCGCGGAGGCGACGAAGCGGCCGGTGAGCACGCTGGTCATCCGTTTGAGGGTGACCTGGGCGCCGTAGGTGCCGTCGTAGCCGGCGACCGGGACCACCGCCGGGTCGGCGAGCAGCTGGTCGAGGGCGGCCGCGAGCGCGTCGGCCGGCTCGTCGGAGTAGGTCGCGGCGACGTCGGCGCAGAGCTCGGCGCGCTCGGCCGGGTCGTCGAGCAGCGGCCGCAGGGAGAGGTAGCCGCCGTGCACACCGTCCTCGACGTCGTGGACCGAATAGGCGACGTCGTCGGCCCAGTCCATGACCTGCGCCTCGAGGCAGCGGCGCTCCCCCAGGCCGTCGAGGCGCATCCAGTCGAAGACCGGCCGGTCGTCGGAGTAGATGCCGAACTTGCGGTAGCCGTCCTTGCGCGGCCAGGGGTATTTGCTGCACGCGTCGAGAGAGGCGCGGGTGAGATTGAGGCCGGCGCCGGGGACCTTGGCCTCGAGCCGGGTGAGCACCCGCAGGGTCTGCGCGTTGCCCTCGAAGCCTCCGCAGGCCCGGGCGGCCTCGTCGAGGGCGGTTTCGCCGTTGTGGCCGAAGGGTGGGTGGCCGAGGTCGTGGGCGAGCCCGGCGACGTCGACCACATCCGGGTCGCAGCCGAGGCGGGCGCCCATCTCGCGGGAGATCTGGGCCACCTCGAGGGAGTGCGTCAGACGCGTACGCAAGAAGTCGTCGGACCCGGCCGTGTGCACCTGGGTCTTGGACGCCAGCCGGCGAAAGCCGGCCGAATGCAGCACCCGCGCCCGATCCCGCTGGTAGGGGGTTCGTCCGTATCCGCTGTCCTTGGTCGGTTCTGGGACCCACCGCTGGGCGTCGAGCGCCGTCATGATCTCAGCCTAAGCGTCCCGTCACCCTTGCCGATGTAGTAGCCGTGGAGTCCGATTCGCCGTCGCGCGGGATCACGATCGTCGCGCGCTTGCTGGTCATGGTCGCCGCTGGGCTGGCTTCGGTCGGCCTGGTGGTCGGCTTCGCGATCTACAGCTCGTCGGTGCAGGCCGACGCGAGCCGGGACATGGCCCGGGTCAGCGACGGCATGAGCGACCAGTGGAACGCGGACATGATGCACGACGCACTGCGCGCGGACGTGATGTCGGCGATGTACGCGACCACCGACGCCCAGCGGACGAAGTACGGCGTGGAAGAGGTCTCCGACCACGCCCAGACGATCATGGAGATGTACGACGCGGCGGCCGCCGAGGCGCCGGCGAGCCTGCGGGCGGAGTACGCGGCGGTGCGCCCGCGCCTGCAGGTGTACGCGGACACGGCCACCTCGCTGGTCGCCACCGCCGCCACCGATCATGACAAGGCCGAGTCGCAGCTCGGGGACTATCTGACGATCTACTCGGAGCTCGAGGAGAAGCTCGGCGCCCTCGACGACAACATGCTCACGGCGGTCAAGGAGGCGAGCGACCGGGGCGTCGCCTCGGCCCGGAAGAGCAACTGGATCATCGGGCTGGCCGGCCTGGCCGGCGCCGTGATCACGGCGCTGGCGGGGTGGTCGACGCTGCGGGCGATCCGCCGGCCGCTGCGCGAGATGCTGACCGGACTGCGCGCGGCCGCCGCCTGCGACCTGACCGTGCGGGTGCCGACGATCCGCCGCGACGAGCTGGGCGAGATGGCCGGGGCGCTGAACGAGGCGATGGGCTCGCTGCGCGAGACGGTGGCGGCGACGGCCGCGAGCGTCGGCACGCTGTCGGCGGCGAGCGTCGACCTGCGCACGCTGGCCGGGGACCTGGACTCGTCGGCCGAGCAGACCTCGGTGCAGGCGCGCAGCGCGGACGCGTCGGCGCAGCAGGTGTCGTCGTCGGTGATGGACATGATGAGCGCGACCGAGCAGATGGCGTCGTCGATCCGGGAGATCTCCCGGCAGACCGCGTCGGCGTCGATCACCACCGGCGAGGCGAACCGGAACGCTTTGAGCACGGCCGACGCGGTGGCGAAGCTGAGCGAGGCGAGCCGGGAGGTCGGCGACATCGTGCAGCTGATCACCAACATCGCCGAGCAGACCAACCTGCTGGCGCTGAACGCGACGATCGAGGCGGCCCGGGCCGGCGAGCAGGGCAAGGGCTTCGCCGTGGTGGCGACCGAGGTGAAGGACCTGGCCCAGGAGACCGCGCAGGCGACCGCGGACATCACCACGAAGATCTCGGCGATCCAGGAGATGACCTCGGGGACGGCGGACGCGATCGCGGCGATCACCGCGGTCATCCAGCAGATCGACGACGGTCAGCGGACGATCGCGGCGGCCGTCGAGGAGCAGTCGTCGACCACGGATCTGATGTCGCGCAACGTGGGCGAGGTGTCGTCGGCCGCCGCCGAGATCAGCGGGACCGTCTCGAACATCACCCGTTCGACGGAAGCCACGGCCGAGAGCGCGAACACCACGCGCGGCTCCGCCGAGCTGGTGAGCTCGGCGGCCGGCGAGATCCAGACGCTTATCAGCCGCTTCCGCTACTGACCCTTCGCCGCGGGTTTCCGCGCGGCGAGCACGCAGAACTCGTTGCCCTCGGGGTCGGCGAGAACGACCCAGGGAACGTCGCCCTGGCCGATGTCGGCGGGCCGGGCGCCCATGTCGACCAGCCGCTCGACCTCGGCCTCCTGATCGTCCGGGCGCAGGTCGATGTGCAGGCGATTCTTCACCGTCTTGGGGTCGGGTGAGGCGCCGAACAGCAGGCCGGGCAACTCGCCGGGGGATCGACGGATCTCCACCTCGTCCGGCGCCTCGTGCACGATCACGTACCCGAGCGCCTCGGCCCACCATCGGGCCAAGCGGTGTGGATCGTCGGCGTCCACGACGACCTGTTCCCAGCTGATCGGCATATGGCCCCCTCCTTATCGAAAAGTGACGATCATGTTACGCGCCTCTGGCGGCCGTACCCCGCCCGGAACGGCGCACCCGGCGTGCGACGGCACATTTCGACGCGCGTGAGGATGCGAGGCGTGGGGCAGATCTCGGCGGGCCGGAACAACGGACGCACAGCGGGTGCGACTTGTCGTCGCAGGGTCGCCGCAGGATGGCCCACGGTGACGGCACGGAGTTTCTCGATGGCCGCGCCACGGAGGCGAGAACCACGCAAGGGGATATGGGTGCCCGGCGTCGATCACTGTCTGCAGGAGGCCATGGCGATACCCGGCGCGGTCGGCGCCAGCATCGTCGACTACACCACCGGCTTCCCGGTCGCCACGACCGGAGCCGCACCGAACTCCGACCACGAGGCCGCCGCGGCCGGCACGGCCGACGTGGTCCAGGCCGCGAACAGCCGCTCGCTGTTCGTCTCGGCCCTTCCGCACGACCTGCTCGAAGACCTGATCATCACGACCGCCGGGGGCTACCACCTGCTCCGCCTCGTGCAGACCGACTTCGACAGCCGGCTGGTCCTCTACGTCTGGCTGGACCGGACGCAGGGGAACCTCGCGGTGGCCCGCCGCCGCATGCAGACCCTCGCCGACAACCTGGTCTTTCACTAGGAGCCGCTTTGACCACCTCGAAGACCGCCGCACCCGCGCGCCTGCTCTCGCAGGTCGCCGGGGAGCGGCAGACCGGCGTGCTGGTGGTCGGGGGCCACCCGGGCGGCGCGGTCTACGTCCTCGAGGGGCGGGTCATCTACGCCGAGTCGCCGGCCGCGCCGGGGGTGGGCGAGCTGCTCACCGCGTCCGGCCGGCTCGCCGGGCGCACCTGGCAGAACGCGCTCGACCAGGGCACCTCGACCGCCCGGGTGGGCCGGCTGCTCGTCGAGCACGGGCACCTCACCCAGGGCGAGCTGGAGCTGTGCGTGCTCGGCGCCACCTACGACGCCGCGTACTTCGCGCTCTCGCCCGCGAACGCGCCGGTCGAGTTCCTCGGCGGCGCCACCCACTGGCTGGGCCCGGTCGTGCACATCGACCCGGCCGCGGTCACCCGGGAGGTGCGCCGGCGGGTCAAGCTGCTCGACGACATCTTCCCCGACCCGCGGGTGGACACCGCGATCGTGACGCCGGTCCCCCGGCCGCCGCGGGAGCGGGTCACGCTGACCGCGCCGCAGTGGGAGCTGCTGGTGCACGCCGACGGGCAGCGCACGCCGTCCGACCTGGCGCAGCTGCTGGGACGGGCGGGCTACGCGACCGTCCAGGAGCTACGCCGGCTCGCGGCCCTGGGCCTGCTCGAGCTTCCCGAGGTACGCCCGGCGGACGTGCCCGAGTTCGTGCGGCTCCCCCGCGCGCGGGGCACCGCCGTGGACGTACGCCGTCCGCAGATCCGCCCGGACGACTCGCCGACCGTGCCGGTCGTCAGCGGGGTGCGCCCCGCCGTCCCCGATCCCCCGCCGTCGCCGGCCCAGACGTCGCCGGCCCTGACCGAGGAGACCAACGCCAACGGGACGGTGTACCGGCCGCCCCGCCTGGCCCGCCGGAAACCCGGGGCGAAACTGCCGAAAGAGGTCGCCGGCGAGGCGCCCCCGGCAGCGCCCGGCACCGACGAAGTCCTGCTGAAACGCATCCGCACCGCATTGCGGGCCCTGCGGTGACACGCGCGCCTCCGACCTTCCCGAGGCCTCCGACCTCCCAGAAAGAAAGCGAGACCGAGGATGACCGTGGACCCGGCGGTGCTCCAGGAGCTCGACCGCCTGCGTGCCAGGGTGCCGGAGCTGTCCGGCAGCGTTCTCGCCACCACCGACGGGCTGGTGGTCGCGCACGACGCGCACGGCATCGAGCCGGACGGTCTCGCCGCGCTGGCCGCGGCACATCTCGCGCTGGCCCGGCGGTTCGCGCACGCGGTGAACCACGGCGAGCTGCGGGAATCGGTGGTCGAGTGCGACCGGGGCTACATCACGACCTACACCGCCGGCCCGAACTCGCTGCTCACCCTCGTCACGTCGGGCGACGCGAACCTCGCCATGGTGCACCTCGAGGCGCGCCGATGCGTACGCCGGCTCGTGAAGATCCTGGCGATCGAGGCGAAACAGAACCGCCCGGAGATACCCACGCAGGCCGGCCCGGCGGCGCCGCTGGCGCGGCGCACGCCGATGGCCACCCTGCCCAACAACGCCCGGCGCCGGCAGGCGACGGGTTGACCGCACCGCGGCACAAGGCCGCGGGCGCTACCGGTACCGCCGTAGGGCGGACCGCCATCCCACCGCATACGGAGGACCTACCCATGGGCGACATGGACACCGCACTCAAGGAAATCATGGAGATCGACGGCGCGATCGGCGTCGCCCTCGTGGACCACACGAGCGGCATGGCGCTGGGCACCGTCGGCGGCGGCAAGGAGCTCGACCTGACGGTCGCGGCGGCCGGCAACACGGACGTGGTCCGGGCGAAGCTGCGGGCGATGGAGATGCTGAACATCTCCGAGAAGATCGAGGACATCCTCATCACGCTCGACACCCAGTACCACATGATCCGCCCTCTGACGAGCCGCTCCGGCAAGGGGCTGTTCCTGTACCTGGCCCTGCGCCGCGACCGCGCCAACCTGGCCATGTCCCGGCACCAGCTGAGGCGCATCGAGAACGACCTCGACGTCTGATCTGGACGACGCCATGTCCCGCTCCCGGCGGGGAGGGCAAGCAAGGGCGCCCTCCCCGCTCAGGACGAGTCACCGCGGCGCCGACGCGGACGCGACGGCGCCGACCGGCGGCTGAGGGTCCGCCGGCCGGCCGCGCGTCAGTACGGCTGCGGATTGGCGGAACCGCCGCCGAAGGTTTGCAGCAGGATCTCGCGTTCGCCCTCGGTGAGATTGGTGTGGATCAGCTTGCTGTGCTGGCCCATGCCGTGGAATCGCTCGCCGAGGCGGTCCAGGTTGCCCTGGTCGGTGACCAGGAACAGCGCGGACGTGCCCTCGGTGATCTCCGTGCGAATGGTCTCCAGCTGTTTCTTGTCGATGCCGGAGTCTTCGGTGGCCTTGCTGATCGCCCCGATCGCCGCGCCGGCCGCGCCGCCGATCACCGGGACCAGGAACAGCGCGCCGGCCAGCAGGCCCCACAGCGCGCCCCAGCCGGCGCCGCGCCACACGCCGTCGTGGCCGTGCTGCAGCTTCTCGGGTTGCGGGGCGCCCACCGGCCACCGGATGACCGCGTGGTCGAGCACCTTCACGAGGCCCTCGGCCTGGGCGTCCTTGAGCTGCTCGGAGGCGCCCTGGGCGCCGTCGGGACTGTCGAATTTCCACACCGTGAACGTCGTCATCTCGCGCTCCTGAAGGGGATGGCTCCTCAACGCTCATGGTCGGCGGAAGCGCCCGGCGGCCCCTCATCCCCGGCGGGCGATTTCCAGCGCCGCGGTCAGCAGCAGCGGAATCGCGGCCAGCGCGAAGAGCAGCGTCAATGGCACGGGCAGGCCGAAGCCGGCGTACAGCAGCACCGCGAACACCTCGGCGCCGAAGCCGCTCACCGACAGGACCGTGCTGCGCGCCGGCCCGGTGATCGACTCCTGGAGGCGGGTCTCGGCGCGGACCATGGCGTACTGCAGCAGGCCGAACGCCGCGGCGATCGGGATCATGCCGGTCAGGTGCGGGATCAGCGCGCCGGCGGCGATCAGCACCGCCGAGCCGGCGACGATCAAGGGCATTGACGCGATGCGGCGGCCGGCCAGGGCGCTTCCGGCGGCCATCGCGAGTGCCACGAGGCCATAGATGACGGGTACGCCTACCGTGGGCGCGCCCATGTCGCGGGCGAGCAGGGGGAGGTACTCGTCGAGGGCGGTGAACCCGGGCAGGAGCGCGGCGATCGTGACGGCGAGCAGCGTGGACTTGTCGCGTACCGACTCGCGCAACCCGGAGGTCAACAGCTCCCGGTAACTGCCCGTGCTGTGGTCGTCGGCTTCCTCACCCGTACGATCGACTGCGCTTGCCCGATTGGCGGGAAGTCGAAGCGCGAGGAGACCACCCAGCGTGACCATCGCGATGCTGGCGATGCCCACCAGGCGATAGCCGCCCACCGAGAGCAACGGCGCGGCAAGCAGCGTCGCGGCCAGGGTGGCGAGGATGCCGATCGTGCCCGCGCGGCCCATGATCTTGGCATAGTCGTCGCCGACCTGGTCGTAGACGAGCGCCTCCAGCGAGCCGGAAGCCAGCGCGCCGCCCAGCCCCCACAGCACGAAGCCCAGCGCGAAACCCGGGAAGGCCGGCCAGATCAGCCACAGCGCGTAACCGGCGGCGGTGAGCAGCTCACCGATCGCATAGAGGCCGCGGCGGGACCAGGCGTCGGCCAGCGCGCCGGACGGCACCTCGAAGGCGAACGAGACGACCGACCAGATCGCGAACAGGGTGGAGATCTGGCTGGTGGACAGGCCCGCGTCGGCGAAGAGCAGCGCGTAGACCGGGTAGAGCAGGACTCCGTCGGAGCAGGCTCGGACGGCGTAAAGGGTTCTCGATCAGCGTGGTGGTGAAGGCATGCGTCCATGCTCCCGCGGCGGTCAAGCCAATTTCGCCTCGTCGGCCGCGGCGCGGCCGGACTCCCATCCCTCCAGGCTGTCGACCCGGCTGCCGCGGGCTTTCACCGTACGGGGGAAGGCGCGCGTCACCGCCTCCTGAACCTGCAGGTCACGGCTCCGCAGCACGGGCAGGAGATCGCTGTGCTGCTCGATCTCGTGGCGGGTCGCGCGTTCGAAGCGCTCGCCGATGCGCACCGCGTACGCGACCAGGAAGCTCCGCCGGAACGCCTTGATCCGTGCCTTGCCCTTGGCCGGCTCGTCGCGGGCCATCGCCCGGTTGGCCTGCACGAGCAGCGAGGTGTAGAGCAACTCGACCGCGTCGATGTCGGCGTCGAAGCCGAAGACCGTCGAGAACGCCAGCTCGGGCGACCACACGGTGTGACAGTGGTTGGCGCGCGCCACGGCGTCGAGCAGGCTGGCCTTCTCGCTCTCGTAGGGGTGATCGACGCCGAGGCGGCGGGCCAGCGGCGTCTCGTCCGGGGTGGCGGCGAGGACCTCCTCGATGCTGTGCCGGGCGATCAGCTCCTGGGCCTTGGCGGAGAAGGCCTCGGCCTCGGCGGGGAAGTCGGTCGACTCGGCCTTGGCGAGTAGCGCTCGCACCCGCTCGAGGACCCGGTTGTCGGCGCCGCGAAGGCGTTTTTCCGGTTTGTCGCCCGGGGCGGGGATCAGCTTGTCGATCGTCGGCAGCTTGCGCAGCTCGATCAGGAGGCCGAGGCCGGCGTCGAGGGTTTTGATGCGATCGCGGTTGTTGTTGCCGCCCGGGAGGTCGTCGGCTTGTGCACGCCACCGGGGATCTATGTCCGGAAATTTCGATATATAGGCTCTCGTGGCCTCGGCGATCAGGTGAGCTTGGACCGGATTGCCCAGCCTTGCCACGACCCGATGCAGCTCGGCCGGCTGCCACCCACCGCGGACCAGCCGATCGACGCCCTCGGCGACCGCGCCGCGCATGGCCGCGTCGGCTTCTCCCGCCGGTGCCACCGTCAGCGCGTCCAGGCCGTCCTCGTAGCTGAGAGATCCCCGCAGCACGTCCTGGATCGTGGTCATCCGCCCGACTCGTCGGTCTCGGCGCCGACCGGGACGGTGTCGTCGTCGCGGCTCTCGAGCCAGCCGTAGGGCAGCGAGACCTTGCCCGGCGCGTTGACCCGGCCGCGCGGCTGGCCCAGCGCCTCGGCCGGGAACGGGATCGACGGGTCCAGCTTTTCGAGGAGGTCGTCCAGCTCGGCCAGCGACGAGATCATCGCGAGGCTCCGGCGCAGCTCACCGCCGACCGGGAAGCCCTTCAAATACCACGCCACGTGCTTGCGGAAGTCGGCGCAGCCGTGCTTCTCGTCACCGAGCGTGTCGACCAGCAACTCGGCATGCCGGGACATGATCTTGGCGACCTCGCCCAGGTAAGGAAGCACCGGACGGTAGCCGGCGCCCTGCGTGAACGCGGCCTCCAGATCGGCGAACAGCCACGGGCGGCCCAGGCAGCCGCGGCCCACGACCACGCCGTCGACGCCGGTCTGCTCGACCATGCGCAGCGCGTCCGAGCCTTCCCAGATGTCGCCGTTGCCGAGCACCGGCACGTCGAGGGCCTGCTTGAGGGTGGCGATCGCCTCCCAGTCGGCCTTGCCGGAGTAGCGCTGCTCGGCGGTGCGCGCGTGCAGCGCCACCGCGGCGACACCCGCCTCCTGCGCGATCAGGCCGGCCTCGACGTACGTGAGGTGGTCGTCGTCGATGCCCTTGCGCATCTTGATCGTCAGCGGGATACCGAACGGCTTCGCCGCCGCCACCGCCTGCTGCACGATCCGCCCGAAGAGCCGCCGCCGCCACGGAAGGGCCGAGCCGCCGCCACGCCGGGTGACCTTCGGCACCGGGCAGCCGAAGTTGAGATCGATGTGATCGGCCAGCCCGTCCTCGCCGACCATGCGCACCGCACGAGCCGTGACGTCCGGGTCCACGCCGTAGAGCTGAAGGCTGCGAAAGTCCTCATCCTCGGCGAACGCGACCATCTTGAGCGTCTTGGGAATCCGCTCGACCAGAGCCCGCGTGGTGATCATCTCGCAGACGTAGACCCCACCACCTTGCTCCCGGCAGAGCCGCCGAAACGCCACGTTGGTGATGCCCGCCATCGGTGCGAGCACAACAGGCGGGTTGACGGCGCGGTCGCCGAGCATGAGCGGTGCAGTCACGCCTTCGAGGATGCCATGCGCGACGGCCCGCGCCGAAATCACTCGAGGTTGCGGATCATCGCCTGCGGGGTGGCGACCCTGCTGACCCGTTTCCTGGACGCCCGGCCGGGCGGTGCCGCAGCACCCCGCCCGTCCGGCAGTGACCCTCGATCCACGTCCGCGTCACCACCCGGCCGGGGCGGCGCAAATCAGGTGCACACCCCAGCCCGGCGGCCTCGTACAGCCCGCGTCGCCTATCGGCGGTCGTCGCGCTCGATCAGCGTGTCGAGCACGCCGACGATCTGCGTGAAGCCGCCCTTGAGCTCCTCCACCGCTCCGGTGAGCCGGGCCAAGGCCTGGGTGTGCTCGGACTGCCTTTCCAGCCGGTCCATACGAATCTCCAGTGAAGTGACGCGCTCTTCGAGAGTGGCGGTCATCGGTTCCTCCAGGGGTGGGACTGCACCTAGCGCCATGAGAATAGTCAACCGACTAGCTGTCGCGCGACCTGAGTATGGGTGGCGAACCAGAATTTTTCTGGCAGAGTCGAGCGGGTGAGCGATGGTCTGAGTCCGCGGCGGCTGGTCGTCGTGTTCGAGTCGCCGGTGGCGGAGGCCATTCTTCGGCTTGCCGTCGAGGTGGGGTTTCAGTCTGTGCTGGTCGAGCCCGATGAGACGCGGCTGCAGGGCACGCCACGGCCGCACGGTGATCTCTTTGTGCACGATCTCGCGGCCGCGCACCTCGACGAGCACACCGACATCGTGCTGAGCGACCACCACCGCGCCGAGATCGGCGTGGTGCTCAAGGAGGCGCTGGCGGCGCCGACGCGGTGGATCGGGATCCTGGGCAAGCCGACCATCGAAGGCCCGCACATCCAGATGCTGCGCGACCTCGACGTCCCGGAGGATCAGATCGCGCGGGTGCACCGTCCGATCGGCCTCGACATCGGGTCGAAGACCCCGGCCGAGATCGCCATCGCGACCTTGGCCGGGCTCATCGCGGACCGCAACAAGCGGCCGGGCGGCTTCTTCAGCAACCAGGCAGGCGCTTGAGCAGGTAGTCCTCGACCTGGGCAAGCGCGACCCTCTCCTGCTTCATGGTGTCGCGGTCCCGGATCGTCACCGCGTCGTCGGTGAGCGTGTCGAAGTCGACCGTCACGCAGAACGGCGTGCCGATCTCGTCCTGGCGACGGTAGCGCCGGCCGATCGCCTGCGAGTCGTCGAACTCGACGATCCAGCGCTTGCGCAGCGTGTCGGCGAGGCCGCGGGCCTTCGGGGACAGGTCGGGGTTGCGCGACAGCGGCAGCACTGCGACCTTGATCGGCGCGAGCCTGGGGTCGAAGCGCATGACCGTCCGCTTGTCGACGCCGCCCTTGGTGTTGGGGGCCTCGTCCTCGTCGTACGCCTCGAGCAGGAAGGCCAGCACCGCGCGGGTGAGGCCGGCGGCGGGCTCGATCACGTACGGCACCCAGCGCTCCTGCTTCTCCTGGTCGAAGTAGGAGAGATCAACCCCGGAGTGCTTGGAATGAGTGGACAAATCGAAATTTGTTCGGTTTGCGATGCCTTCCAGCTCCGCGAAGTCCGAGCCACCGAACTGGAAGCGGTACTCGATGTCGACCGTCCGCTTCGAGTAGTGCGAAAGCTTTTCGCGAGGATGCTCGTAGAAGCGCAGATTCGACTCGGACAGGCCGA
Organism: Actinoplanes sp. CA-142083; assembly: GCF_050942195.1. Lineage (NCBI taxonomy): Bacteria > Bacillati > Actinomycetota > Actinomycetes > Micromonosporales > Micromonosporaceae > Actinoplanes > Actinoplanes sp. CA-142083. The sequence goes on along the minus strand of NZ_CP192076.1, from coordinate 1,673,548 downwards.
GGTCGCGGTACCAGTTCCAGCGCTGCTGCAACCAGTACTCGTGCCACTCCTCGTCGCTGCCGGGCTCGACGAAGAACTCCATCTCCATCTGCTCGAACTCACGCGTACGGAAGATGAAGTTGCCTGGTGTGATCTCGTTGCGGAAGCTCTTGCCGACCTGGGCGATGCCGAACGGCGGCTTCTTGCGGGCCGCCGTCGCGACGTTGTTGAAGTTCACGAAGATGCCCTGCGCGGTCTCGGGACGCAGGTAGTGCAGCCCCTCCGCGCTCTCGGTCGGGCCGAGGTAGGTCTTCATGAGCCCGTTGAACATCTTCGGCTCGGTGAAGGTGCCCTTGTTGCCGCAGTTCGGGCAGTTGAGCTCCTGCAGCGAGGACGGCAGCGAGCCGTGCTTGGCCTCGTACGCCTCTTCCAGGTGATCGGCCCGGAAGCGCTTGTGGCAGGACTGGCACTCGGTGAGCGGGTCGACGAACTCGGCGATGTGGCCGGACGCCTCCCACACCTGGCGCGCGAGGATGACGGCGGAGTCGAGGCCGACGATGTCGTCGCGCTGCTGCACCATGGTGCGCCACCACTGGCGGCGGACGTTCTCCTTCAGCTCCACGCCCAGCGGACCGTAGTCCCAGGCCGAGCGGGTTCCTCCGTAGATCTCGCTGGAGGGGAAGACGAAGCCACGGCGCTTGGCCAGGCTGACGACGGCATCGATACGGTCGGCAGGCATGTTCCTCCTACGCCGGCTGGGTGTCGGCGGGGACAAAATAGTTGATCCGGACGAGTTGCGAGATTACTCCCCGATCTCGCACACCTCGAACGTGCCCGTCTGGCTATCGACACCCAGATATGCCTCGAGCTGCGCGCTGCTGCCGTCGTCATAAGTGGCGTCCACCGGGACGGCGCCGGTCAACAGATCAAGATCACCCATCGTGTACGACTCGATGACCGGCTCCGCGGAGACGCGGGCGCGGAACGCGGCGGGGCTCTCGCTGTCCTGCGCGTCGTCGCAGAGCAGGTTGTACGCCTGGTCGTACTTGCCGGAGCGCACCGCGTTCAGGTACGAGCTGACGGCGACGTGGGCACGCTCCTGATACGACCCCCTTGAGGCGACCGCCACGCCGATCAGGGCGGCCGTGCCGAGCCCGCAGACCAGCACGACGACGCCGATCGCGATGCCGATGGACCAGCCGACGCGCTTGCCCTTGCCCTCGACCGGCGGGGCCGGGAAGGGCGGGTAGACGCCGGGGCCCGGTGGCGGTGCGGGAACGTGCGGCGCCGTCGTCATAAATCCAGACTAGTGCTCAGCCCCACGGGTCCGTGGCCCGGTCGCTGGCCGTCACGACCACCTGGCCGCCCGGGTCGGCGCTGGCGAGGGTCTCGAACGCCGAGGGCGTGTCGACCGACTCGGCGAGCAGCGGGGTCGCGTGCACCTTGACGTCGAAGTTGCCCAGGGCGCGCCGGTAGGCTCCCACCGACTCCCACTCGGTCACCAGGGTCCAGTGGGCGGGGTCGTCGAGGGCCCGGGTGAGCCGCCCGGAAAGGTATCCGGGGCGCTCGGCCAGCGCGGTGAGGGCGGCGTGCGCGCGGAGCACGAAGCCGTCCTGCGTGTCCGGCGCGACCACGAAGCGGTTGAGCACGAGCATGCGACGAGCGTACGCAGCGCGAGGAGGCGACATGGTGGCACCGTCCGAGAACGTGCTGCGCCGGCTGGCGAGGGTGAGTCCGACCACGGCGTTCATCGTGGCGCTGGTGCTGATGCTGGCCGGTTTGTTCCTGCCGGGAATCGTCGGCGCCGCGGTGCTGTTCGTCCTGGCTGCGGGGCTGGCGGCGCTGACCTTCACGACCTGGCCGGTGCAGCCGCCGCCGACGCGCGTCCTGCGCGTGGTGATGCTGGTGATTCTGCTGGCGGCGGTCACGGCCAAGGCGATCTGAGAACACATGCGGTTTTGACAATCATTATCATTGTCGGGGACAGTTGGTGGTATGCCCCGCGCCCTGCTAGCCGTGCTCCTGACGCTCGCCGTCGCCGCCGGTTGCGCCGGGCGCGCCTCCGCGAACGGCTTCACGGACGGGAAGCTCAACGTCGTCACGGCGTTCTACCCGTTGCAGTTCCTCAGCGAGCGGATCGGGGGCGACGCGGTGACCGTCACGAATCTCACCAAGCCGGGCGCCGAGCCGCACGACGTCGAGCTCAACCCCCGCCAGGTCGCCCAGGTCGCCGACGCGGGCCTCGCGGTCTACCTCGAGGGTTTCCAGCCGGCCGTCGACGCCGCCGTGAAGCAGGAGGCGAAAGGCCGCGCTTTCAACGTGGCAAGCGTGGTCGAGTTGATCCCCCTCGGGAAAAGCAAGGACCCGCACGTCTGGCTCGACCCCGTCCGTTTCTCGACCATCGCCGGCAAGCTGGGCGATCGACTGGCCGAGGCCGATCCCGCGCACGCCGCCGACTTCCACGCCCGGGCGCAAGAGCTGCAAAATCAACTTCAAGACCTCAATCGCACGTACGCCGAGAGCTTGGCGAACTGTCCGCGGCGCGAGCTGGTCACCAGCCACGAGGCGTTCGGTTACCTGGCCTCGCGCTATGGCCTCACCCAGATCGGCATCACCGGAATCTCCCCCGAGGCCGAGCCGTCCCCGCGCCGCCTCGCCGAGGTCGCGGCCGAGGCCCGGGCCACCGGCACCACCACGATCTTCTTCGAGACCCTGGTGAGCCCCAAGGTCGCCGAGACCATCGCCCGCGAGGTCGGCGCCAGGACCGCGGTGCTCGACCCCCTCGAAGGACTCACGGACCCGAACGCCGATTACTTCACCGTCATGCGGTCCAACCTGGCCGCGCTCACCACGGCATTGGGGTGCACCTCATGAGCGTCGTCGACGTACGCCATCTCGCCGTCGGATACGACGGCCGGGAGATCCTGCACGACGTCTCGCTGTCGGTGCAGGGCGGCGAGGTGGTCGCGATCCTCGGCGCCAACGGCTCCGGCAAGTCCACGCTGATCCGCACGATCCTCGGCCTGGTCCCGTCCGCGCGCGGCCGGATCGACCTGTTCGGCACCGACCGGCGCAAGTTCCGCGACTGGGCCCGGGTCGGCTACGTGCCGCAGCGCCTCGGCGCCGGCTCCGGCGTGCCCGCCACGGTCGGCGAGGTGGTCGCCTCCGGCCGGCTGGCCCGCCGCGGCATCTTCCGCCCGTCCGGCGCCGCCGACAAGAAGGCGGTCCGCGAGGCGCTCACCGCCGTCGGACTGCTCGACCGGATCGGCGATCCGGTCGCCACGCTCTCCGGCGGCCAGCAGCAGCGCACGCTGATCGCCCGCGCCCTGGCCGGGAAGCCCGACCTGCTGGTGCTCGACGAGCCGACCGCCGGCGTCGACGCGGCCAGCCAGGAGGCGTTCGCCGCGGCGCTCGGCGAGTTCGCGGCCCGCGGCGGCACGATCCTGCTGGTCGCGCACGAGCTCGGCCCGCTGCGCCCGCTGATCGACCGGGCGATCGTCGTGCACGAGGGGCAGATCGCGCACCAGGGCGTCCCGCCCGAGCCGGCCGGTCACCACGCCGACCCCGACCACGACCACACGCACCCGCACGCCGCGCCCGAGAAGGCCAAGATCTGCGTGGCGCCCACCGACCGGATCGCGGCCGGCTGATGGACCTGTTCGCCTACGACTTCATGATCCGGGCGCTCATCGGCGCGCTGGTGATCGGCCTGGCCGCCCCCGCGCTGGGCATCTATCTGGTGCAGCGCCGCCTGTCGCTGATCGGCGACGGCATCGGCCACGTGGCCCTGACCGGCGTCGGCGTGGGCCTGCTGCTGCACCACTCCCCGGTGATCAGCGCGGTGATCGTCTCGGCGATCGGCGCGGTCGGCATCGAGCTGATCCGCCAGCGCGGCCGCACCTCCGGCGACCTGGCGCTGGCGCTGCTGTTCTACGGCGGCATCGCGGGCGGCGTGGTGCTGGTCGGCCTCTCCGACGACAGCAGCAACGCCAACCTCATGCAGTACCTGTTCGGCTCGCTGATCACGACGTCGCCCGAGGACCTCGTGGTGATCATCGTGCTGGGCGTGGCCGTGCTGCTGGCGATGACGGTCTTCCGCCCGGCGCTCTTCGCGATCTCCAACGACGAGGAGTACGCGCGGGTCAGCGGCCTGCCGGTGCGCACGCTCAACCTGCTGATGGCGGTCACGACCGCGGTCACGGTGACGATCGCCATGCGTACGGTCGGCTTGTTGCTCGTCTCCGCCCTGATGGTCGTCCCGGTCGCCGCGGCCCAGCAGGTCACCCGGGGTTTCCGCAGCACCATGGCCCTGGCCATGGTGATCGGCCTCGGCGCCGCCGCGGCCGGCGTGGCCGTCTCGGCCGAGATCGACACCGCGCCCGGCGCCACCACGGTGATCCTCGCCCTGGCCGTCTTCGTGGCGCTCTCGGTCGGCGTGGGCGTGGTCCGGGCCCTGCGTCGGCGTGCCGCGAGCCAGCCCCGGGAGGTGGAGCCGCCCGATGTCGTCCTGCAGAGTTGACCGGTGGCGCGCGATAAATTGGCGGGGACGATGACGACGACGACCGGTTACGAGGCCTACGAGTCGGCCGGGGAGCTGCTTCGAGCCCTCTCCGCGCCGATCCGTGTCGCGATCGTCGCCGAGCTCGGCGTGGGCGAGCGCTGCGTGCACGAGCTGGTGGAAAAGCTGGGCGCGCCCCAGCCCCTGGTCTCCCAGCATCTGCGGGTGCTGCGCGGCGCCGGGGTGGTGCGGGGCGCGCGGCGCGGCCGCGAGATCGCATACTCCCTGGTGGACGATCACGTCGCGCACATCGTCGCCGACGCCGTCAGCCACGCGAGGGAGGTCAGATCGTGAACGCGGACGCCAACGCGCAGCGGAACACGAAGCAGCGCAGCGCGGTCAGCGCCGTGCTCAACGACGTCGAGGGGTTCAACAGCGCCCAGGACCTGCACGCCAAGCTGCGCGAGAGGGGCGAGCGGGTCGGCCTCACCACGGTCTACCGCACGCTGCAGGGCCTCGCCGACGCCGGCGAGATCGACGTGATGCGCCCGCCCGGCGGCGAGCACCTCTACCGCCGGTGCAGCCAGGGCCATCACCACCACCTGGTGTGCCGGGCCTGCGGGCGGGCCGTCGAGGTGGAGGGCCCGGCGGTCGAGTCGTGGGCCGACAAGGTGGCCGCCCAGCACGGCTTCACCGACGTGTCGCACACGATGGAGATCTTCGGCACCTGCCAGGATTGCTCCGCCAAGCGCTGACGCTGAGTCAGCGGGGTTGGTGGCCACATGGGACGCTTTCGGCGTGAAGCTCTACGCCGAGCGGCTCCCCACCGCCATCCGCCAGCTGCTCACCGACATCGTCGTCGTCATCTGGGTCTACCTGTGGATCAGGGCGGGCCTCTGGGTCAACGACGTGGTGGAGAAACTCGCCGTCCCGGGCCAGAAGCTGCAGAGCGCCGGCGGCGGCATCGCCGACAATCTCGCCGACGCCGGCGGCAAGGTCAACCGGGTGCCGCTGGTCGGCGACCAGCTGGTCAAGCCGTTCAACGGCGCCGCCGACGCGGCCCGGGCCATCGCCGACGCCGGGCGCCAGCAACAGGAGATCGTCGACCAGATGGCGTGGATGCTGGCGATCCTCGCGGTCTCCGTGCCGCTCGCGCTGGTGCTTTTCCTCTGGCTTCCGTTGCGGTTGCGGTGGATGCGCCGGGCCGGGGTGGCTTCTTCGGTACGGGCGGAGCCGGCCGGCCGCGATCTGCTGGCGCTGCGCGCGCTCGCGTCCCAGCCGCTCGACGAACTGACCAAGCTGGGCCCGGACATCGCGCAGAGCTGGCGCAACGGCGACGCGGAGGCGGTCGACGCGCTCGCGGCGCTGGAGCTCAGGCGCCTGGGTCTGACCGCCTCGGGTCGTCGCCGTTGAGCTCCTCGTCCTCCTCCTCGTCGTCCTCGTCGATCCAGTTGTGCCGGTAGAACGGGAAGGCCACCCACAGCGCGACGAACCAGAACGCCGCCACGCCCGCCAGGATCAGCGCGATCCGGCGGCTGAGGATGAAATCGGTGACCAGCAGCACGCTGCTGACCATCGAGATGAGCAGGAACGCGAGGCCGCCGCCGGCCATCCGGTGGGCGTAACGGACCAGCTCCGGCTTGCGGCCCTGGCGGAACAGCGCGCGGTGGAACGCGACCGGCGCGATGATCATCGCGGTCGAGGACGCCGCGGAGAGCAGCGCGACGACGTACACGTCCTCTTGAAATTGATTGGCGCGCGGGAAGCCGTTGGTGAACGGCAGCGTCAGCAGGAACGCGAAGAGGATCTGGATGCCGGTCTGCGCGACCCGTAGCTCCTGCAGCAGGTCGTTGAAGTTCCGGTCCCAGCGGTGCTTCTCGGTCTCGTTGCCGATCCGGCGCCGTTCCCGCGGCCTCATGCCGGCCGGATGCGGTCCAGCGCGACGCTCGCCACCGACTCCGGCGCCTGCTCGGGCGCCCAGTGGCTCACCCCGCGCAGCACCACGAACTGGTAGTCGGCCTCCACCCAGTCGCGGGTGCGCAGCGCGGCGGTGCGGGCGACGACCCCGTCGCGGTCCGGCCAGATGTACGTCGTGGGCACGGTGATCACCCGGACCGAGCCGAGGTCGCTCCCCCGCAGGCCGCGATACCAGTTCAGGCCGCCGGTGAGCCGGGCCCGGTCGTCGCGCATGGCGTCCACATACAGGGCGGCGCGGTCGCCGATCGGGCGCAGCATCGCCCTCAGCCCGCCGGCCAGCAGGAAGCGCTCGGCCACCCGCGAGCGGAACAGGGCGAAATACGCGAAGCGGGCGCGCTGGGTCGGGCGTACCCGCATCGCCAGCTGCAGCGCCTTGGGGTGCGGCACCGAGATCGCGGTGAGCGAGCGCACCCGGCCCGGATGCAGCGCGGCCAGCAGCCAGCCGACCTGCGCACCCCAGTCGTGGCCGATCACGTGCGCCGACTCGATGCCGAGGGCGTCCAGCACGGCGATCGCGTCCGCGGCCGGCTCGGTGATCCGGTAGGCCTCGACCCCATCGGGTCGCGCTCCTGGCGAATATCCGCGCTGGTCGAGGGCATACGTGCGCAAACCGGCCTCGTGCAGCTTGGGGAGGATCAGATCGAACTCACGGTGATCCTGCGGGAACCCGTGCAACAGCAGCACCGGCTCACCGTTGGCCGGGCCGCCCTCGTACACGTCGAAGGTGAGCCCACGCGCCTTGATCTCCATGTTTGTGATCACTCCCTCGCTGTCCCACAACTAACAACGGTGTTAGCGTCATCGAAACACATGCAATCCGACAGGGGAGCGCACAGCGCTGAGAGTGCGGGCAACCGCAGACCCTCGTACCTGATCTGGGTAATGCCAGCGCAGGAAGCTCGGTCTTTCTCCAGCCGCGCCGCAGTGCAGCGGCGTGCGTCTCCTCCCGGTACCCACTGGGAGGCTCACATGGCAACATCATCCAACCGATGGCGCACGATCGACATCGTGATCGCCAGCATCGTCGCGGTCGCGTTCGGCGTCATCTTCTGGGCGTGGAACCTGCTCTGGAACGGCCCCGCCGACGCCATCCCGCTGCCCGGCCGGGCCGTGCTCTACGGCATGTGGCTGGTCCCGGCGGTGCTCGGCGCGCTGATCGTGCGCAAGCCCGGCGCCGCCTTCTACACCCTCACGCTCGCCTCGCTGGTCTCGGTCGCGATCGGCACGAGCTGGGGCTGGACCCTGGTCGTGCAGGGCCCGCTCGAGGCCCTCGGCGCAGAGCTGATCTTCGCGCTGTTCGCGTACAAGATCTACAACCTGCCGGTGGCGATGCTCGCCGGCGCCACCGCCGGCATCGTCGCCTCGGTGTACGACGCGTTCGTCTGGTACCCGGGCTACTCCTGGGCCACGTTCCGGATCCCCTACATCCTGATCACCGCGGCGTCGTCGCTGGTGGTGGCCGGTATCGGCAGCGTCCTGCTGGTGCGGGCGCTGGCTCAGACGGGTGTGCTCGACCGCTTCCCGGCGGGCCGATCGCGCGCGCTGGTCTGATCCTTGATTCCATGTGAATCATGAGTCGGGTCGAGCTGCGGGGTTTCGGGTGGCGGCATGCGGGCCGCCGCGCCTGGGCGGTCCGCGACGTCGACCTGACCATCGAGCACGGTGAGCGGGTGCTGCTGCTCGGTCCCTCGGGGGCCGGCAAGAGCACCCTGCTCGCGGCGCTGGCCGGGCTGCTCGCCGACGACTCGGGCGAGCGGGCCGGCAGCGTGCTGATCGACGGCGCCGACCCGCACGAGGCCCGCGAAGGGACCGGCATCGTCTTCCAGGATCCGCAGACCCAGCTGGTGATGGCCCGCAGCGGCGATGACGTCGCGTTCGGCCTGGAGAATCGCGGCACACCGGCCAAGGACATCTGGCCGCGGGTCAGCGACGCCCTCGATCGCGTCGGCTTCCCGTACCCGATCACCCGGTCGACTGCGGCGCTCTCCGGCGGCGAGGCGCAGCGGCTCGCGCTGGCCGGCGTGCTCGCCCTGCGGCCCACCCTGCTGCTGCTCGACGAGCCGACCGCCAACCTCGATCCGGCCGGGGCCGAGCTGGTCCGCGAGGCGATCCTGCGGTCCCGCGACGACTCCACGCTGATCGTGGTCGAGCACCGGGTGGCCGAGGCGCTGCCGCTGGTCGACCGGGTGGTGGTGCTGGAGCCGGGCGGCGGGATCCGGGCCGACGGCGCGCCCGAGGTGGTGTTCGCCGCGTACGGGGACCGGCTCGCCGCCGAGGGGGTGTGGGTGCCGGGCTTCGCCATCCCGCCGCTGAAGGCCGGCACCCCGGCCACCGAAGAGCTGATCCGCGCCGAGGACGTCACGGTCGGGCAGCGGCTGCGCGTCCCGGTCTCGATGAGAGTGGGCGGCGGCGAGGTGCTGGCGGTGACCGGGCCGAACGGCGCCGGCAAGTCGACGCTGGCGCTGGTGCTGGGCGGGCTGCTCGCGCCGGCCGGCGGCACGGTGACGGCGTTCGGCGATCCGCGGCCGCCGCACAAGTGGAAGGCCGCGACGCTCACCCAGCGGATCGGGTCGGTGTTCCAGAACCCCGAGCACCAGTTCGTCACCGCGCGGGTCGCCGACGAGCTCGCGGTCGGGCCGCGCCGGCTGGGACGAAGCGCCGCCGCCATCCGGGAGACCGTGGATCAGTTGCTCGAGCGGCTGCGGCTGACGAAGCTGGCCCAGGCGAACCCGTACACGCTCTCCGGGGGCGAGGCCCGGCGGCTGAGCGTCGCGACGGCCCTGGCCACCGCGCCGCGCCTGCTGGTGCTGGACGAGCCGACCTTCGGCCAGGACCGGCGGACCTGGATCGAGCTGGTCACCCTGCTGGCCACGCTCCGCGACGACGGGCACGCCGTGGTTGCCGTGACCCATGACGACGACTTCGTGCAGGCGCTCGCCGACCGTACGCTGCCTCTGGGATCGTCGAAGTTGAACGACCCACTCCCCCGCCGGCGGCGGCAGTGACCTTCACCCTGCAGCCGGTCGCCGATCCGGCCGCGCCCCTCGCCCGGCGCAACCCGGTCGCCAAGCTGGGCGCCGCCCTGCTCTTCACGCTGCCGCTGATCGCCACGCTGGACCCCCTCACCCCGGCGCTGGCCCTGGTGATCGAGCTGACCGTGCTGCCGCTGTTCGGCCTGCGCTACGCGACGCTGGCCCGGCGCGCCTGGCCGCTGGCGCTGGCCGCGATCGGCGTGCTGGTGACCATGGTGCTGTTCGCGGCCGACCGCGGCGGCACCTTGCTGCTCGACCTCGGCCCCTTCGACATCACGACCGACGTGCTCATCTCGGCGCTCGCTCTGGTGCTGCGGCTGTTCGCGATCGCGCTGCCCGGGGTGATCGTCTTCGCCACCACCGACCCGACCGACCTGGCCGACGCGCTCGTGCAGAACGCCAAAGCGCCGGCCCGGTTCGCGATCGGCGCGCTGGCCGCGTTCCGCCTGCTGCCGCTGCTCGGCGAGGAGTGGCAGATGCTCACGCTGGCCCGCCGGGCCCGGGGCGTGGACACCGGGATCCGGGGCTTTCCCGCGACCGCCTTCGCCCTGCTCGTGGGTGCGCTGCGGCGCGGCGGGCGGCTCGCGGTGGCGATGGACGCCCGCGGCTTCGACTCCTCGGCGCCGCGCACCTACGCGCGCCGCCAGATCTTCACGAGCGCCGATGTGCTGCTGATGACCGGCGCGCTCGCGCTGGCCGCCGTGGTGCTTGCCACGACCGTCCTGACCGGCCTGTTTCGACCGATCATCGGTTAAGTTCGCCTGCGCTTCATTGATCGTTGAGGTGGGGCCACGAGGGTTTCGCACCATGGGTCATGGCCACGATCACGATCACGATCATTCTTCGGACAGCGCCGGCGGCGGAGATCTCGCCCCGGCCCTCGACTTGAGCATCCCGGACAGCGAGCTCTCGCCGTCCGACGTCTCCCGCCGCGGTTTCCTGCGCGGCGCGGGCCTCCTGGGCGCGGGCGCGGCGGCATCCGTGCTGGCCACGCCGGCTGCGGCTTCCGCCGCCGGGCTGCCGCACGCCCACGGCCCGGCCGGCGGCGGCACCGACAGGGGCGGCTTCCGCTGGCTCGCCGGCGACCACCACATCCACACCCAGTACAGCTCGGACGCCCAATACCGGGTGCTCGACCAGGCGCAGCACGGCCACGCCTTCGGCCTCGACTGGCTGGTCATCACCGACCACGGCAGCAACGCGCACGCCAAGATCGGTGTGGAGAAGGTCAACCCCGACATCCAGAAGACCCGGTCGGAGCTGCGCGACCTGCTGACGTTCCAGGGTCTGGAGTGGAACATCCCGGGGGCGGAGCACGCGACCGTCTTCGTGACGCCGAGCAAGAACGAGGTCGAGGTCCTCAAGCAGTTCGAGCAGACGTACGACGGCTCGCAGCTGCCGGCCACCAACACCGAGGCGCAGAACGAGGCCGCCGCGATCGCCGGCATCAAGTTCCTCGCCTCGCAGGTCAAGGCCCGCAAGGTGGACGGCGCGCTGTTCCTCGCCAACCACCCGGCCCGCCGCGGCATCGACTCGCCGCACGAGATCCGCAACTGGCGCGACGCCGACCCGACCGTCGCCGTCGGCTTCGAGGGCGCGCCCGGCCACCAGGCCGCCGGCATCCCCGCCCCCTACGGCCGCGGCGGCGCCCGCGGTTACTACGACAACAACCCGTCCGCCGCCTCGTACGTCGGCTACCCGCTGGAGAGCTACCGCACCTGGGGTGGCTTCGACTGGATGACCGCCACGGTCGGCGGCCTGTGGGACAGCCTGCTCGCCGAGGGCAAGGCGTGGTGGATCACGGTCAACTCCGACTCGCACGTGAACTACCTCGACCAGTCGGACCGCGGGCCGGGCAGCGACTTCGAGGCCAACGGCAAGTACAACGACCCGGTCTACACCGGCAAGACGCTGACCACGGCCGGCGACTTCTGGCCCGGCTTCTACGGCCGCACCAACGTGGGCGCCTCGTCGTTCTCGTACAAGGCGGTCATGGACGGCCTGCGCGCCGGCCGCGTCTGGGTCGACCACGGCCGGCTGATCAAGGGCCTGGACGCCCGGGTCCGCGCCGGCGGCGACCGCCGCTGGGACACCGGCACCCCGCTCGGCGGCGTCGTGCACGTCAAGCGCGGCACCTCGACCGAGCTCACCCTCGACATCGACCTGCAGGACCGGCCGAACTGGGCCGACTTCGTGCCGGTGCTCAAGCGGGTCGACGTGATCGTCGGCACCGTGACCGGGCCGGTGGCCGACAAGGACAGCTTCACCACCCCGAACACCAAGGTGGTCAAGTCGTTCGAGGTCTCCGCCGGGGCGAAGCTGGTCTCGCTGACCTACGACCTCGGTCGCCTCGACAAGCCGTTCTACGTGCGGGTTCGCGGCACCGACGGCAACCGCACCCAGCCCGGCCTGATGGGGCCCGGCGTCGACCCGTACGGCCCGAAGCTCGACGTGATCGGCGACGCCGACCCGTGGGGCGACCTGTGGTTCTACACCAACCCGATCTGGGTCCTGCCCAAGTGACGCTGTATCGCTCCGTGTCGGCCGGCTCCTCCGTGGAGCCGGCCCGCACCTTTGGCGTGAGTCTCGGGCACCGGGAGCTGTCCGAGGCCGATCACTGGATCCTGTCGCTGTCGCCGGCGCCTGTTGTGGCCTGCACGCACCTGGTTTCCGAGCCCTATCGCCACGTCGCGATCAGCCTCACCGCCGCTGGGGAGACATTTCCGACATCGGCGGAGCTGCAGCCCGGCGCCGACGCGGCTTTGACCGGAAAATTCGGGCGGGCCGTGATATTTCCGGGCTCGACCGACCTGGTCGGCACGCTGACGGTCGAGGAGATCCTGTCGCTCAGCGCGATCGCCAAGGTCGAGGTGCTCGGCTCGGGCGGGGCCACACCGGACCAGCGCGTGGACACCTGCGGCTTCGTCCGCCCGCAGTACCGCTTCGGCGAGCTCGTGCTCACCACTACCCCGGCGGCCGGCGGACTGCTCGTGCCGTTCGAAACGCGGGATCCCACCCCCTGCTGCGCGAACCACTGAATCCGGACTTTCTACGCTGTCCCGATGTCCCCCACGCTGCAGACGATGCTTTCCGACGCGCAGAGCGGGGTGCTGCTGTTCGGCATCACCCCGCCACGCAAGAACACCAGCCCCGAGCGGGTCAAGGAGATCACCGAGGTCACGCTCCAGCGGTTGTCGCGCTTAGATCTCGACGGCCTCATCCTGTACGACATCACGGACGAGTCGGACCGGATCGCGGCCGACCGCCCCTTTCCGTTCCTGCCGACCCTCGACCCGGCGGCGTTCCACGAGGAGCACCTGGGCGGCTGGGACCGCCCGGCGGTGATCTACCGCTGCATCGGCAAGTACGACGAGGACGAGCTGCGCACCTGGCTGCACGGCGTCGACCCCGGCCGGGTGCTGAGCGTCTTCGTCGGCGCCTCCTCCGGCGAGAAGCCGGTCCGCACCGACCTGCGCCGCGCCCAGGAGCTGCGCGCCGAGATCCGCCCCGACCTCCCGCTGGGCGCCGTGGTGATCAGCGAGCGCCACACCCGCTCCGGCGACGAGCACCTGCGCATGCTGGCCAAGCAGGAGCGCGGCTGCACCTTCTTCATCTCCCAGGTCATCTACGACGTGGGCGAGACCAAGAACCTGATCTCCGACTACTTCTACGCCTGCCGCGAGCGTTCCCTGCAACCCCGCCCCATGATCTTCACCCTGTCCCTCTGCGGCTCGCCGAAGACCTTGGAGTTCCTCAAGTGGCTGGGCGTAGACGTGCCCCGCTGGCTCCAGAACACCTTGCGCCACTCCCCCGACCCCCTGGCCGACTCGTACCGCGAGTGCCTGTCCATGGCCCGCGACCTGCAGGCGTTCTGCACACACTTGGGCATGCCGTACGGCTTCCACGTGGAGAGCGTCTCGATCCGCAAGGCCGAGATAGAAGGCGCCACCAACCTGGCTGCCGAGATCGGCAAACTCCTGCGCCGGTAGCTCCTCCGGCGCCGCATGAACGGGCAACACCGGCGGAAAATCGGGCCTCACCCTGCCAGAAAGCGCGATCCCACGCGCCGGCCGCTATCGGCGCGCCCGGCCACAAGATAGCGTGAGAGCGCTCTCTCAGCCGGCGACGGAGGGTTGCCTTCCTCCCCGTCCCGGCTGGGACGATAGGCCCATGCTGGTTGCGTTTTCTGTCACGCCGCTCGGTGCGGGTGAGTCGGTCGGTGACCTCGTCGCCGAGGCGGTGCGGGTCGTGCGGGCCTCCGGGCTGCCCAACCGGACCGACGCGATGTTCACCACGATCGAGGGTGAGTGGGACGAATGCTTCGCCGTCGTCAAACAGGCAGTGGAAGCGGTCGCCAAGGGGTCGCCGCGGGTCAGCCTGTCGCTCAAGGCCGATGTGCGGCCGGGGGTCAGCGACGCGCTGCACGCCAAGGTCGAGCACATCGAGCGGGCCCTGCGCGAGTGAGACGCCTGGTCATGTGGGACGTCGACTACACCCTGCTGCGCGGCGGCGGGGTGGCGTCCCGCGCCTGGAAGAGGGCGTTCACCGAGATCACGGGGCTGGAGTGGCTGGCCACGCCGGTGTTCGGCGGGCGCACCGACATGGACATCTGCGCCGAGGTCTTCGCGGTGCACGGGGTCACCGACTGCACGCCGGAGCGGTTCTTCCTGCGGTACGTCGAGCACATCCGGCTGACCCAGCACGAGTTCGGCGAGCAGGGCTCGCTGATGCCGGGCGTGCGGGACGTGCTGGACCGCCTCGGCGACGACCCGAATGTGGTGCAGACGCTCGTCACCGGCAACGTCCCCGAGGTCGCGCGGGCCAAGGTAGCCGCCTTCGACCTTACGGACGCCTTCGACGCCGACGTCGGCGGTTACGGCACCGACGACAGCGTGCGGGCCACCCTGGTCCGGCGCAGCCTGGAGCGGGCCGAGGCGAAGTACGGCGAGCGCTTCGCCCCGGTCGTGGTCGGCGACACGGTGCACGACGTGACGGCCGCCCTGGCCAACGGCGCACTGGCCGTGGCCGTGGCGACCGGCTCGACCAAGATGGCCGACCTGGTACTCGCGGGCGCGCACGCCGTGCTGCCCGACATGTCCGACGTGGAGGGCACCGTGCGAATCCTGACCGCCTGAAGGGCCGCCCGAAAGAGGCGGCCTACGAAGAAGCCGACTTGGGGGGCGCCACCGGGTTCGGCATGGCGCCGCCGAAGCGCCGGTCGCGGCCCGCGTAGAGCTCGCACGCGTACCACAAGTGGCGGCGGTCGAAGTCGGGCCAGAGCGTGTCGAGGAAGACCATCTCCGCGTACGCCGACTGCCACAACAGGAAGTTCGACGTGCGCTGCTCCCCCGACGGGCGCAGGAAGAGATCGACCTCGGGCACCTCGGGGTGGTAGAGGTAGCGGGCGATCGTCTTCTCGTTCACCCGGTCGGGCTTGAGCTTGCCGGCCGCCACGTCCTGCGCGATCCGCTGGGTCGCGTCGGCGATCTCGGCCTGGCCGCCGTAGTTCACGCAGAACTGCAGCGTCAGCGTGCTGTTGTTCTTGGACATCTCCTCGGCGGTCTGCAGCTCCTGGATCACGCTTTTCCACAGCCGGCCCGCGCGGCCCGACCAGACCACCCGCACGCCGAGGTCGACCAGCTGGTCGCGGCGGCGCCGGATGACGTCGCGGTTGAAGCCCATCAGGAAGCGCACCTCGTCAGGCGAGCGCTTCCAGTTCTCCGTGGAGAAGGCATACGCCGACAGGTACGGCACGCCGAGCTCGATCGCGCCCTCGATGGTGTCGAACAGCGAGTATTCCCCCTGCTCGTGGCCCTTGGTGCGGGAGAGCCCCCGCTCCTTGGCCCAGCGCCCGTTGCCGTCCATCACGATCGCGACGTGTCGGGGCAGCGCCGCCTTGGGCAGCTCCGGCGGACGGGCGCCGGAGAGGTGCGGGGTGGGTGGACGCGGCATCAGGAACTCTCCCGTCGATCGACAAGCGGCAGCGAGCGCAGCGCCCGCTCCATGTGCCATTGCAGGTGGGCGGCGACCAGCCCGCTGCACTCGCGGCGCACCGGCGGCTCGGCCGCGTCGGCGATCGGCCAGTCGCCGTCGGTGAGCGCGCTCATCAGCAGGAGCGTGGCCGGCGCCGGGTGGGCCGAGCCGGGCGGCCGGCAGTCGGGGCAGACCGCGCCGCCGGCCGGCACCGAGAACGCGGCGTGCCGGCCGGGAGTGCCGCAGACCGCGCACTCGGCGATCGCGGGCGCCCAGCCGGCCGTGGCCATGGCGCGCAGCAGGTAGGCATCCAGCACCAGGCCGCCGGCGTGCTCGCCGGCGGCGAGCGCCTTGAGCGCGCCCAGGGTGAGCTGGAACAGCCGCAGGGACGGCTCGCGCTCGACCGGGGTGAGCCGCTCGGCGGTCTCGGCGATCGCCGAAGCCGCCGTGTAACGCGGGTAGTCGGTGAGGAACTGCTTGCCGTAGAGCGCGACCGCCTCGACCTGGCTGACCGAGTGCAGCGAGCTGCCGACGCCCTCGGGCGAGCCGGCGAGCTGCAGGTCGACGTGGCCGAACGGCTCGAGCCGGGCGCCGAAGCGGGACATGGTGCGCCGCACCCCGCGGGCGACCGCGCGCAACCGGCCGTGGCGGCGGGTCAGCAGCGTGATGATCCGGTCGCTCTCGCCCAGCTTTTGCACGCGCAGGACGACCGCGTCGTCGCGGTAGAGCTGCCGGCGGTAGCCGGATCCGGTGGGCACGGAAGCCATTCTGCCCCGCGGGTACGACAAACCCTGACCCGGATCTCAGGGTCATCTAGGGGACGGCTCAGTGAGAGGACCGATAGTGCCGGCCGGGGCGCGACCAATAGCGTCAAGCCATGACCACGACCCTGATCCGGCGCGCCGCAGTCCTCGCCCTCATCGCCGCGTCGACGACCGCCCTGACCGGCTGCTCCGGGGTCATCGGGGCCAAGATGACCTACGACGACACCCTGAAGGCCAAGATCACCGACATCGTGCTGACCGGTGGCGCCGGCGACGTGGTGGTCACCACCTCCGAGGTCGACGAGACGACGATCCACCGGGTGATCCGCCGCTCCACCAACCCGGGCGAGTCATTCAAGCTCGAGGGCACGACCCTGAACATCGACACTTCCTGCGGGATGAACTGCTCGGTGTCGTACGAGATAAACACCGCCCCCGGCGTCAAGGTGCGCGGCAAGGAGCGGGCCGGCGACATCCGGCTCGAAGGCGTGGCCGACACCGACCTCGAGGTCACCTCGGGCGACCTCACGGTGAGCGACGCGACCGGCCCGGTGCAGATCAAGGCCACCTCGGGCGACATCAAGGTGCTCAACGCCAAGGGCTCGGTGAAGATCAAGTCGACCTCCGGCGACATCGAGGCGCTCGACGCGGGCGGCCCGGTCGACATCGGCGTCACCTCCGGCGACGTCCACGTGTCGCTCACCGCGCCCAACTCGGTGACCGCGCACTCGACCAGCGGCGACATGACGATCGGGGTGCCGGCGACCGGCAAGTACAAGCTGGTCACCAACGCCGGCTCGGGCGACGTGCACACCGACGGGCTGACCAGCGACGCCACGTCCAAGAATGTGATCGACGTGCGCGTCGCGAGCGGCGACGTCACCGTAGCCTCACTTCCGTGACCTTCTACCAGCCGCTGGGTGACGACCGCTACGCACCGACCGAGTCGACCGAGAGCCCTTGGGACAGCGCCATGCAGCACGGCGGCCCGCCCGCCGCGCTGCTCGGCCACCTCCTGCGCCTCGACGGGCTGAGACTGGCCCGCATCTCGGTGGACTTCCTGGGGCCGATACCGCGCCGCGAGTTCCGGGTGGAGGTGTCACCGCTCAAGCCGGGCCGGCTGACCGCGCTGAACGAGGCCCGCATGGTGATCGACGGCCGGGTGGCGGTGACCGCGCGGGCGTGGCACATCGCGCCCGGCCCTCAGCCGCCGGTGGTCACCGGGACCGCGGCGCCCGTGCCGCTGCCCGAGCAGGAGAACACGTTCGGCGAGGCCTTCGGCGCGCGCTGGGGCTACGGCCGCGCGATCGAGTGGCGGTGCACCGCGGGCAGCCTGGACGGCCTCGGCGAGACCCACGTGTGGACCCGGGTGCGGATGCCGCTGATCGACGGCATCGAGCCGACCGGGCAGGACCGCGCGCTGATCGTGGCCGACTCGGCGAACGGGCTCTCCGCCGAGCTCCCGGTCGACAAGTGGCTGTCGATCCCGCCCACGATGACGACCACGCTGCTGCGCGAGCCGGTCGGCGAGTGGGTGCACATGGCCTGCCGCACCGTTCTCTCCGACGACGGCCTGGGCCTGGCCGAGGCCACCATGTCCGATAATTTCGGAAAAATCGGCCAAGTGGCCCAGCCGTTGCTGGTGCGGAGCCGCTAACCCGGCAGAGAGTCGGACGCCGGCCGGAGCTGCGCCATGGCCGGCGCCGGCGACACCGGCATCCGCCGCGCCGACACTCCCGGCACCAGCGTCGGCCGCCGCCCGGCCGCCACGTCCTCGACCCATCCCACGGCCAGCACGATCATCGACAGCAGGACCGCGACCACCGCGAGCCGCCAGCTGATACCCACCCAGCCGAAGATCGGCAGCCCGGCCCACTCCGCGAACCGGGCCACCGCCACGATCAGCGGCACGTGCCACAGGTAGATCGTCAGCGCCCGCGAGTTCAGCACCGTCAGCACCCGCCGCGGCCGCACCATCGGCGAGATCCCCAGCACGACCAGGATGAACGCGGCCGACCAGAGCGCGTTGCCGAGCGGGATGTCGTTGAGGTCGAGCCCACGCGGCCCCGGGTGGGTGAGCGCCCACGCCGCGCCGGCCACGGCCAGCACGCCGACCAGCCACCAGCGGCGACGCTTCAGCAGGCCGTCGTGATGGGCGAAGCCCAGCAGCCAGGCCCCGCCGTACAGCGCCAGGTCACGCAGCACCGGCGGCGGCGTGAGCCCGGCGAAGGTGATCACCGCCAGCCACACGTACGGGATGATGATCGTCATCAACGGCGCGCGCCGGAAGACCGGCAGGACCAGCGGCGACAGCAGCACGAACCAGAGGAAGTCTCGCAGGTACCACATGGCCGCGAGCCCTTCGAGCCAGAAGCCGGTGGCCGGCGGATCCTCCAGCGGGAACGCCCACAGCAGCACCCGCCAGTCCCACACCAGCCCGATCGCCAGCATCGAGGGCACCGCCACCGCCACCAGCACCCACAGCGACGGCAGCAGCCGATGCAGCCGCTTCTCCACCGCCCACGGCCCGTACCGGTCGAGGGAAGCCGCCATCAACGACCCGGCCAGGGCGAACATCACCGACATGGCCGGGAAGACGATGCTCAGCGCGGCCCAGCCGGTGGAGTGGTAGACCACCACACGAACGGTGGCGACGGCGCGCAGCAGGTCGAGGTACTGGTTCCGCGATCGCATAGGCCCTATGACTTACCCACGCTCGGACCAAGGTCGCAAACCAGCGTGAATTATCCCATATTACGTAAAACTAGAAACCCAGCTTGCGCAATTGACGGGGATCACGCTGCCATTCCTTCGCGACACGCACGTGAAGATCGAGGTAAACCTTGCCACCGAGAAGGTTCTCTATCTCCCCCCGGGCCTTGCTGCCGACGTCCTTCAATCGAGCGCCCCGCGACCCGATCACGATCGACTTCTGGCTGTCGCGCTCGACGTAGAGATCCGCGTAGATCTTGGTGAGCCCGCCCTCGACGATCATCTCCTCGACCAGCACCGCGATCGAGTGCGGCAGCTCGTCGCGCACGCCCTCGAGCGCCGCCTCCCGGATCAACTCGGCGATCAGCACCTGCTCCGGCTCGTCGGTCAGCACGTCGTCCGGGTACAGCTGCGGCGACTCCGGCAGGTACTTGATCATCACGTCGACCAGCTGCCGCACCTGATGCCCCGACACCGCGCTGACCGGCACGATCTCCGCGAAGTCGTGCAGCCTGCTCACCGCGAGCAGGTGCTCGGCCAGCCGCTGCGGGCTCACCAGGTCGACCTTGGTGACCACCGCGATCACGGTGGCCTTCAGCTCGGCCATCTCCGCCGAGATGAACCGGTCGCCGCGCCCCACCGGCTCGTCCGCCGGGAAGCACACGCCGATCACGTCGACCTCGCTCCACACCTCGCGCACGAGATCGTTGAGCCGCTCCCCGAGCAGTGTCCGCGGCCGGTGCAGCCCCGGCGTGTCCACCAGCACGAGCTGCGCGTCGTCCCGATGCAGAATCCCCCGGATCACATGCCGGGTCGTCTGCGGCTTGCTCGACGTGATGGCGATCTTCTGCCCGACGATCGCGTTGGTCAGCGTGCTCTTGCCCGCGTTCGGCCGCCCGACGAAACACGCGAACCCGGCCCGGTACACACCGTCACTCGCGTCGCTCCGCGCCGCTTCGGCATGCCGGTGCACTTTCTGTGGGCGATCTTCCGCACGCCTTTTTTCCGTACGGGCCGGCGCCGTCCCGCCGGAATCGGGTCGTTTCCGGCCCTGAGCAGCCCCGGTCCGCCCCCGAGGCGCCCCGCCACCGGCCTTGGCTTCATCTACCTTGCTCCGGCCCGAGGACGGCGTACGCGTGCTGCCGCCGGAGCCGCGCCCACCCGAGGACTCGCCCCCGGACTCGGCCCGCCGGGCGGCCCGACGCTCCTGCCGCCGCAGCTCGTTGCGCTCCCCCGGAGTGAGCCGCCGCTCCCCCGGCGACTGACGCTCGCCCTGGGCACGGCGCTCGGCCGGAGCCCGCCGGCCCGCACCCGCCGGCTTGCTCTCGCGGCCGGGCTTGTTGCTGTCGGGCTGCGTCATGCGGTTACCGAGCCGAGCAACGAGCCATCCGGCGCCGCCACGTGGATCGGCGCGTCCGTCGACAGGTCCCGCACGGCCGCGTGCCCCGCGCCGTCCAGCTCCGACGCCTCGGTCACCACCGCCGCCGCCTCCAGCCGCGAGGCCCCCGACGCCGCCGCCAACGCCACCGCCAGCTGCAACGCGGTCACCGCCAGGCTCGGCAGCGCCACCGTCGCCGCCGCGTATGTGCGACCGTCCTGGTCGCGTACGGCGGCACCCTCGGCCGCACCCACCCGCGCGCGTGCGCTCCGCGCCAGGGTGACCAGCTTGTTGTCCTCGGCGCTCAGCGCCGTCCCTTCGGTCGCCGGCACGGCGGCCCCCACGAAGATCTGCTCAGGCATCCGCCGTCTGTCTTTCCTCGGTCTCGGTTTCGGTGTCGGGCTGGGCGGGCTTCTCCGGCGGCGCCACCCGGCGCACCAGCACCGAGTCGATCCGGTTGCGCCGCCCGGTCGTGCCCTCGGCCACCAGATGCAGGCCGCCCACGTCGACCTTCGCGCCCGGTATGGGCACCCGGCCCAGCGTCTGCGCCAGCAACCCGCCCACGGTCTCGACCTCGTCGGCGGGCAACTCGACCCCGAACAGCTCGCCCAGGTCCTCGATCGGCAGCCGGGCCGTCACCCGCACCGCGCCGTCCTCGAGATGCTCGACCGGGGGCCGCTCGACGTCGTACTCGTCGGTGATCTCCCCGACGATCTCCTCGAGGATGTCCTCGATCGTGACCAGCCCCGCCGTCCCGCCGTACTCGTCCACCACGATCACCAGGTGGGTGCGGGCCGCCTGCATCTCGGAGAGCAGGTCGTCGACCGGCTTCGACTCCGGCACGAACGTCGCCGGCCGCATCATCTCGGCCACCGCCTGCGCCGTCGACGCCGGGTCACCCGACTGGGTACGGCGGATCACGTCCTTGAGGTAGAGCACGCCCAGCACGTCGTCGACACTCTCCCCGATCACCGGGATCCGCGAGAAGCCGGACCGCAGGAACAGGTAGAGCGCCTGCTGAAGGGTCTTGGACTCCTCTATCCACACCATCTCGGTCCGCGGCACCATCACCTCGCGGGCGATCGTGTCGCCCAGCGCGAACACCGAGTGGATCATCTCGCGCTCGCCGTGCTCGACGACCCCGCGCTGCTCGGCGAGGTCGACCAGCTCACGCAACTCGACCTGGCTGCCGAACGGCCCCTCCGGGAAGCCTTTCCCCGGCGTGACCGCGTTACCGATCAGGATCAGCAGCGAGGCGAGCGGGTTCAGCACCTTGCCCAGCCAGCGGACCAGCGGCGCGGCGGCCCGGCCCACGGCGTACGCGTGCTGCCGCCCGATCGTGCGCGGGGCGACCCCGACCACGACGAAGCTCACCACCGTCATGACGCCGGCCGTGACCAGCGCCGCCTGCCAGCCGATACCCCAGCTGTCCACGGCGACCAGCGCGATCATCGTGGTCGCCGTCAGCTCGCACAGCAACCGCAGCAGAAGCAGCAGGTTGAGGTGCCGGACCACGTCCTTGGCCACGGCGGCCAGCGCGGCGGCGCCCCGCTGACCCTCCCGGGCCATCTCGGCGGCCCGGGCCATCGAGACCGTGCCCAGCGCCGCGTCGGCCATCGAGGCCAGCCCGGCCAGGAAGACCAGGATCACCGCGACAGTGATCAGCTGCACGTCCGGCAGGCCCGCCGAGGCCTGGCCTGCCGCGAGTAGGTGTGCGGGATCCACGCGATCAACCGGCCTGCCGTCCGGCCCGCCAGCCTTGCAGCAAGCGGTTCTGGAGCGAGAACATCTCGCGCTCCTCCTCCGGCTCGGCGTGGTCGTAGCCGAGCAGGTGCAGCGCGCCGTGCACGGTGAGCAGGTGCAGCTCGTCGGCGGCCGAATGCCCCGCGGCGGCGGCCTGCTTGGCGGCCACCTCGGGGGCGAGCACGATGTCGCCGAGCAGCGCCGGCTCCCCGGAGCCGGCCTCGCCGGGACCGTGGTCGACGCTGCCCTCGTCCATCGGGAACGCGAGCACGTCGGTCGGGCCGTCGCCACCCATCCAGCGGTGGTTCAGCTCCGCCATGTAGTCGATGTCGACGAGCAGGATCGACAGCTCGGCGAGCGGGTTGACCCCCATCTCGTCGAGCGCGTACCGGGCCACCGCGAGGATCGCGTCGGTGTCGACCTCGACTCCCGACTCGTTGGCGATCTCGATGGACATAGTGGTTGCTCTTACCCCTTGGACTTAGCGCCTACGCCCGGACCGGCCACCACCACTGGCGGCCCGCCCCGGAACGGCGCGAACGGATTGTGCGGCGTGCTGCTCCTGCTCAGCGTCGTACCGCGCGTACGCGTCGACAATCTCCGCCACCAGCCGGTGCCGGACCACGTCGGCGCTGGACAGCTCGGAGAAATGCACGTCCTCGACATTCTGCAGGATCTCGCGGACGAGCTTCAGTCCGCTGGTGGTACCGCCCGGCAAATCCACCTGCGTGACATCACCGGTAACCACGATCTTCGATCCGAAACCCAGCCGCGTCAGAAACATCTTCATCTGCTCGGGCGTCGTGTTCTGCGCCTCGTCCAGAATGATGAACGCATCGTTAAGGCTCCGCCCCCGCATGTAGGCCAGTGGCGCGACCTCGATCGTGCCGGCGGCCATCAGGCGCGGGATCGACTCCGGGTCGAGCATGTCGTGCAGCGCGTCGTAAAGCGGGCGCAGGTAGGGATCGATCTTCTCCGTGAGCGTGCCGGGCAGGAAGCCCAGGCGCTCGCCGGCCTCGACGGCGGGACGGGTCAGGATGATGCGGCTGATCTGCTTGGCGGTCAGCGCCTGCACGGCCTTGGCCATCGCCAGGTACGTCTTGCCGGTACCGGCGGGGCCGATGCCGAAGACGACGGTGTTCTCGTCGATGGCGTCGACGTAGTGCTTCTGGCCGAGCGTCTTGGGGCGGATGGTGCGCCCGCGCCGGGAGAGGATGTTGAGCGTCAGCACCTCGGCCGGGCGCTCGGACGTGTTCTCCTCGAGCATGTTCGCGGTACGCCGTACCGAGTCGACCGTGAGCGTCTCGCCCTTCTCGATGAGCTCGATGAGCTCGGAGAAGAGGCGTTCGGCGGTGGCGTTCTCGGCGGGGTCCCCGGTGATGGTGATCTCGTTACCGCGGACGTGGACGTCGCTCGCGAGGGTTCGCTCGATGAGCCGCAGGATTTCGTCCTTGGCACCCAGCAGGTTGACCATGATCTTCGGATCGGAGACCGAGATCTTGGTCTGCACCCGCGCCGCGCCGCTGGAGCCCGCGCTGGAAGGGTTCGGCGTACCGGTCATAGGGCGGCCCTGGGGGCCTCCGCCACCTGCTTTCGTGCTCTGCGCCGCTGACACGTCGACGCGCTGATAACGATCGTGCCATCGTATCCGCTTGGCCCGGCCGACGCCGATGCCATTATCGGGCCCTCACTCGCCGGGACCGTCCCACGCGGCGCCGCCGTCGAACGCCTCCTGCACGCGCGTGAACCGGTAGGTCGCCCAGTGCATCAGCACGACCGCGCCGCTCGCGTCGCGGGTCAGCCGCAGCTGTTCGCCGGCCTCGCGCCCGGAGACCGTACGCAGCACGTCGGGCCGGTCCGGCAGCGGCCGGAAGATCGACGGCGGCAGGTCGGCCGGCGTTCCCGCGACCCGGGCCTGCAGGGCGCCGTCGTGCCAGGAGAAGACGAACTGCGATCCCTCGCTCCACCAGGCGCCGAGCGCCGAGCGGATCTCCCGTGGCGCGGGCGGGGCCGGCGCCCACGGCTTGATGTCGGCCGGGTCGAGCTCGACGGCCATCCGCAGCAGCTCGTGCACCAGTTCGTTGATCTGGTCGGCGGTGCCGGAGGAGCCGAGCACGGCGCAGCCGAGGGCGTCGGGGGTGCCGTCGCCGCCGCGCCGGCCGTGCACGCCGGCCAGGAAGCCCGGCATCGCGCCGTTGTGGCCGACGTCCATGGCCCGCCGGCCCTGCGGGTGCAGCATCAGGCCGAGGCCGAAGCCGGAGACCCAGGTCACCTCGTCGCGGGTGGTGAGCGGCCAGCGCATCTCGTCGAGGGTGGCGGTGGGCAGCACCTTGCCACCCGGGTCCACGACCTCGGGCGAAACCAGGAACGACGCCCAGGTCGCCATGTCGGTCGCGGTGCTCCAGAGCTGGGCGGCCGGGCCGGCGCCGCCGAGGTCGAGGTCGGGTTCGGGGCGGGCGGCGTCGGAGTACTCGTCGACGAGGTAGCCGACCGCGGCCTGCGGCGGCGCGACGGGGGTGGTGGCGGTCAGGCCGAGCGGTTCGAGGATCCGGTCGGCGACCAGGCTCTCCCAGGTGGTGCCGTGCAGCCGGGCGACGAGCTGGCCGAGCACCCCGAAGGCGAGGTTGGAGTAGTGGAACCGGCGGGCGTTGGGCAGCACCCGCTCGGCGCGGTCCAGCTCGGCGAGCAGGCGGTCGGCGTCGGGCGAGATCAGGGTGTCCCAGACGTCGCCGTGCGGCTCGCGCTGGAAGCCGGAGGTGTGCGAGAGCAGCCGGCGGATGGTGGCGTCGTCGTGGGCGGGCAGCTCCAGGTACGCCGAGAGCGGCTTGTCGAGGTCGAGCAGCCCCTCGTCGCGGGCCTGCATGACCAGCACGGCGGTGAAGGTCTTGGTGACCGAGCCGATCCGGAAGCGGGTGTCGGGGCCGAGCGGGTGCTCCGGGTTGCCGGAGTCGCCGACGGTGAACACCCAGGGCTCGCGGTCGGCCCGGTGCAGGGCGACCGAGAGGGCCGGGACGCGTCCGTCGGCCTGCGCCTTGCGGGCGGCCCGCTCGTACCTGATGAGCGCGCTCATCGCATCGCTCCGCCGCTGCCGGCGCCTGGTCCTCCGGACGGCGCGGAGAACCCGGGCCCCTTCGGGGCCAGCATCGGGCCGAGCGGCTCGCCGCCGAGCACGTGCGCGTGCACGTGGAAGACTTCCTGCCCCGCGTACGTGCCGGTGTTGAACATCAACCGGAAACCGTCGGTGAGCAGGCCCTCGGCCTCGGCCACCGCCGAGGCCGCGGCGAGAAGGTCGGCGGAGCCGGCCGGATCGTTCCGCGCGAGCGCGACCACGTCGGCATGGTGTTCCTTGGGGATCACCAGGACGTGCACGGCGGCCTTGGGGTCGATGTCCCGGAACGCGAGGGTCGTCTCCGTCTCGTGCACGACGGTGGCCGGGATCTCACCCGCGACGATGCGGCAGAACAGGCAGTTGTTGTCCACCCGCCAGATCTTAGGCTGAGGGCATGATCGAGATAGAGGACGTCATCACGCAGCTCTCCCTCGAGGAGAAGGTGTCGCTGCTGGCCGGGCAGGACTTCTGGTCGCTGCCGGCGATCGAGCGGATCGGACTGCGCTCGCTGGTGATGTCGGACGGGCCGATCGGGGTTCGCGGGACGGGGTGGGCGCCGGACGATCCGTCGATCGCGCTGCCCAGCCCGACCGCGCTGGCCGCGGCCTGGGACCCGGAGCTGGCCGAGACGGCGGGCCGGCTGCTCGGGCAGGAGTCGCGGCGCAAGGGCGTGCACGTGCTGCTGGGCCCGACGGTGAACCTTCAGCGCACCCCGCTCGGCGGCCGCCATTTCGAGTGCTATTCCGAGGATCCGCTGCTCAGCGGCGAGGTCGCGGTGGGTTTCGTGCGCGGCGTGCAGGCGCAGGGCGTGGGCACGACGGTGAAGCATCTGGTCGGCAACGACTTCGAGACGGACCGGATGGAGGTGGACGTCCGGATCGACGAGCGGACGCTGCGCGAGATCTACCTGGCGCCGTTCGAGCGGGTCGTCGAGGCCGGCGGCTGGGGCGTGATGAGCGCCTACAACGGGGTGAACGGCTCGTCGATGGCCTCGAACGGGCGTCTTCAGGACGAGATCCTCAAACGCGAGTGGGGTTTCGACGGGGTCGTCGTCTCCGACTGGCGGGCCGCCCGGTCGACGGTCGGCGCCGCGCTGGGCGGGCTCGACATCGCGATGCCGCAGTTGGAGAACCCGTGGGGCGCGGCGCTGGTGTCGGCGGTCAGGTCCGGCGAGGTGCCGGAAGAGGTGATCGACGACAAGGTACGGCGGGTGCTGCGCCTCGCCCAGCGAGTGGGCGCCTTGGGCGACATCCCGGAAATGTCCGAAGTATCACTCGACGGTGACCGCATCGCGCACGAAGTGGCGACCCGCTCCTTCGTGCTGGCCCGCAACGAGAACTTCGCGCTCCCGCTGGAAGCGGCCGGCCTGACCCGGGTAGCGGTGATCGGCGCGCTGGCGATGGACGCCCGGGTCCTCGGCGGCGGCAGCGCCCAGGTCTCCCCGCCGCACACCATCTCCCCGTTGGAGGGCCTGGCCCGCGCACTGTCCGGGGTGGACGTCGAGTACGCGATCGGCGCCGACCCGCGCCCGTTCCTGCCGGCCCTGCACAGCCCGACCGAGGTGACCATCGGCGACCTTTCGTTCACCGTGGACCCCGCGGCCGTGCGCTGGATCGGCTCGCTCCCCGGCGGCCTGGACAAGGACGAGGTCGAGGGCCTGCGCCTGGTCACCACCTACACCCCCGGCGAGGGCGGCGAGCACACCTTCGCGGTCTCCGGTTTCGGCACGTTCAAGCTCTCGGTGGACGGCGTGATCCGGTACGAGGGCACGCTGCACCCCGCCGGCACCGGCCGCGCCGACCTGCTGCTCTCCCCCCGCGAGCAGCGCGTCCTGGTGGAGTTGACGGCCGGCGTGCCGGTCCGGATCGAGCTCGAGCAGACGATCGCCCGCGGCGCCGCCCACTCGGTGGCCACCACCCTCGGTCACCGCCCGCCGGCCCCCGACGAGGACGGCATGATCGCGGAGGCGGCCACCCTGGCCGCCGAGTCCGACGTGGCCGTCGTCGTCGTGGGCACCACCGAGCAGGTCGAGTCCGAGGGCTTCGACCGCAAGTCGCTGGCCCTGCCCGGCCGCCAGGACGAGCTGGTCGCGCGGGTGGCCGCCGCCAACCCCCGCACGATCGTGGTGGTGAACGCCGGCTCGCCCGTGCTCATGCCGTGGTCGTCGTCGGTCGCCGCGGTCCTGCTGACCTGGTTCCCCGGTCAGGAGGCCGGCGCCGCCCTGGCCGACGTGCTGCTGGGCGTGACCGAGCCCGGCGGGCGCCTGCCCACCACGTGGCCGCGCGCCGAGGCCGACTGCCCTGTCTTCGCGATCGAGCCGAAGGGCGGCGTGGTGGCCTACGACGAGGGCGTCTTCGTCGGCTACCGCGGCTGGCTGCGTTCCGGGAAAACTCCGCTCTACGCCTTCGGTCACGGCCTCGGCTACACGACCTGGCACTACGAGGAGATGGTGGTCAACGCGACCGAGGCGGTGGTCACACTGACCAACGCGGGCGCGCGTTCCGGCCGCGAGGTGGTGCAGGTGTACGTGTCGTCCAGCGCGCCGTCCCCGCTGCCGCGCCCGGCCCGGTGGCTGGCCGGTTTCGCCAACGTCGAGGCCCACCCCGGCGAGACCGTGACCGTCCGGATCCCGTTGCCGCCGCGCACGTTCCAGGTCTGGGACGAGGGCTGGCAGACCGTCCCCGGCGACTACACCGTGGCCGCCGCGCACGCGGTCGACGACCTCCGCCTGGAGGCTCCGCTGGCCATCGGCTGACCCCGCGCTCAGGAGCGCGACTGCCACGCCTTCCACAGGTCGGCGTAGCGGCCGCCCGCCGTCACCAGCTCCTCGTGGGTGCCCTCCTCGAGCACAGCGCCGTGCTCGAGGACCACGATGCGGTCGGCCGAGGCCGCCTGGGTGAGGCGGTGGGCGACCAGCAGGGTGGTGCGGCCCCGCGTCGCGGCCAGCGCCGACTCCTCCAGGGCCCGGGCGCCCGCGCTGCCGGCCTCGGCGGTGGCCTCGTCGAGGATCGCCACCGCCGGGTCCAGCAGGACCAGGCGGGCCAGGGCGAGCTGCTGCCCCTGCGCGGCGGTCAGCGGATGCCCGCCTTCGCCCACCGGCGTCTGCAGGCCGGAGGGCAGCGCCAGCGCCCAGCTCAGGGCGCCGACGGTCGCGAGGGCCTCGCGGACTTCCTCGGCCGACGCCGAGGGGCGCGCCAGCCGGACGTCCTCCACCAGGGGGCCGGCGAATACGTGGGTCTCCTGACTGATCACCGCGATCACCCCCGGAGCGAGCTCGTCCACCGGCACGCCGCCCGCCGACGCCGTACCGCATCGGGGCCGCAGGATGCCCGCGGCGATGGACGCCACGGTGGTTTTCCCCGCGCCGGTGGAACCGACCAGCGCGACCCGCTCGCCCGGCGCGACCCGCAGGTTGATGTTGCGCAGCACCGGCACTCGCGCGTCGTATTCGAAGCACACGTGATCGAGCGCCAGGTCGGCCTTGTCCAGCCGCACGTCGCCGGCCGGCGCGACCCGCAGCGTTCCCACCCCGACGAGCCGGGCCAGCCCGGCGCCGGCCTCCTGGATCTCGTCGAAGGTGAACAGGATCATCCCGATCGGGTTGAAGAGCCGGTGGAACAGCACCGCCGTGGCCGCCGTCTCGCCGACCGTCACCCAGCCCGAGCGCACGAACCAGAAGCCCGCCACCAGGATCGTCGCGAGGCCCATCAGCTCGGCCCGGTTGATCCGGCCGACGAAGCGGGTGAACAGCGTGAACACCCCGATCGACAGGTCCCGGGCGCGGGCCGACGCGGCGTCGATGCCGGTGAGATGGCGTTCCTCGAGGCGGTACGCGTGGACGGTGCGTACCCCTTGGAGGCTCTCCATCAGCATCTGCGACCGCTCGCCGATCGCCAGCCGCTCCCGGGCGTAGACGGGAGCGGAACGCGGCAGGTACCAATGCAGCGCCGCGAGGTAGAGCGGCAGCGCGGCGAGGCCGGCCACCCCGAGCCGCCAGTCCAGGCCGAACATGGCCGTGACGCTGAGCGCGGCGAGCAGGATCGCCGAGATGACCGTGGGGAGCACCTCGGCGGCGGCCGTGCCGATCGCGGCGACGTCGGCGCCGACCCGCGAGAGCAGGTCGCCCCGGCCGGCCCGGTCGAGGACGTTGGCGGGCAGGCGCAGCGCGATGCCGACGGTCTCCTCGCGCAGGGTGGCGAGTATCCGCTCGCCGAGGCGGCTGACCAGGGCCGTGGTGGCGCCGGCGGCCACGCCGCCGATGAGGGCGGCGACGATGACGACGACGGCGATCGGGACCAGCGTGGCGGGGGCGGCGTCTTCGCGTACGAGGTCGACGAGCCGGCCCAGCGCGGTGACCGGAACCACCGACGAGGTCGCGGCGATGAGCCCGGCCAGCAGCGTGACGGCCAGCTCCAGGCGGCGGGTGCGCAGCTGGCCCAGCAGCCATCCGCCGGTCTGCCGCGCGGTGGCGACCGGCAGCGTCGCGCTCATCGCAACACCGCCGCCCGGTAGGCGGGATCGGCGGCGGCGAGCGAGGCGTGCGTGCCGGTGGCGACGATGTCGCCGTCGCGCAGCACCACGACCCGGTCGGTGACGGCGAGCAGGGCCGGGCTGGTGGTGACGATCAGAGTGCCGAGCGTGGATCCGGGGCGGTGCCGCAGGTCGCGGATGCCCCGGGCGATGGCGTGCTCGGTGACCGCGTCGACGGCGGTGGTCGGGTCGTGCAGCACGAGCAGCTTGGGCCCGGCGAGCAGCGCCCGGGCCAGCGCGAGCCGCTGCCGCTGGCCGCCGGAGAGGGCGGAGCCGCGCTCGGCGATGGCGTGCTCGAGGCCGTCGGGGTGGGCGGCGACGACGTCGTCGGCGGCCGAGGCGTCGAGCGCCCGGTCAAGGTCGCCAAATTTTTCGGACAAGATGATGTTTTCCCGAATTGTGCCGGAGAACAGCTCGGGATGATGCGGCGCCACCAGGACGTCCTGCGAGCCGTCGTCATAGAGCTGGAGCAGCGCCGACGCGTCGGTCTCCACCACCACGCCGAGGCACTCCCCCGCCGTCGGCAGAACGGGCGGATCGGCCGGGACGTCTGTGTCCTGGGCCGCGCGCAGAACCTCGGCGATCCGGTTGGCGGAAGCGCGTGAGGTCGCGATCCACGACGGCGCCGCCGACAGCGTGCCGAACGGCTCCCCGAGAAAGGCCGCCAGCCCGATCACCGTGACCAGCTCGCCGGCGCTGATCCGCCCGGTCAGCGCGAACCACCCGGCCAGGATCGCGATCCCGCAGGCCAGCAGCGTGCTCACCATGGTCGAGGCGGCCTTGAACCCGCCCTGGGTGCGGGCCGCGAGCAGCGTGGCCCGCAGCGACTCCCGGCTCACCTCGCGGTACCGCGCGTCGGCCGCCTCCTGCGCGCCGATCCCGCGCAGCGGCCGCAGCCCGGTGACCAGGTCGGTGGCGACCGACGAGGCCCGGCCGGCGACCTCCTGCCGCTCGGCGACCCGCCGGGTGATCAGCGGCGCGGCCCGCTGCATCGCGAGCAGCACGACCGGCGTCCCGAGCAGCACGACCAGCCCGAGCGGCACCGAGATCACGCAAAGTCCGACCGCGCTGACCGCGGTGGCCACCAGGGCCCCCATGATCCGCGGCACGTAGTCGAGAAGGTAGGACGCGTGGTCGGCGTCGGTCGTCGAGATGGTGAGCACGTCGCCGGTGCGCACGTCGGCGCCCGGGGTGAGCACCTTGGCCGCGACCTCGAGGCGCAGCGCGTGCGACTCGTCGGCGAGCGCACGCATCAGCTGCCGCGCCCCGTTGCGATACGCCGTGGTGAGCAGCAGGAACAGCAGCCCGAGCAGCCCGACCCAGGTCGCCAGCCGCAGCATCGAGCCGGTCGCCACGGCCTGGTCGACGGTCTCGCCGATGACGATCGGCACGGTCGCCTCGCAGGCCTGGTGCAGGGCGATAAGGCCACAACCGGCCAGCAGGCGCCATCGGTTACGGGCCACCGCCCGCCACAGGACGCTCATCGGTTACCGACCTTGGCCCGGCGCCACCGCGAGATCAAGACCGGCGCGCGCCCCCTTTGATCTACGCGGCGCATCGGGGGCATGACGGAAGGCTAACCCAGCGAGCGGTTCTCGCCATGATCAGAATGTGTGTTGACTCTCTGTAATGTCGATCGCTTTGACGCTGCGTAGTTTTTGGCTATAGTCGGATCAGTCCGATTCACCCCTTATGCCAGGCAGGATGAGTTCATATGTCGCTCGCTCCCATCACGTTGAGTAATACCGACGCCGACTACCGTGACCTTGCGCCGATGATTCACCGGCAGCGGCTGGTGGTGGAGGGTTACCCGACATTCGTGATCACCGATGAGCACATCAAGGACTACCTGGCCAAGCTCTCGGTCGTGACCGACATGATCACGCTGATCGAGCCGGTCACGCACTGCAGCGACCTGTACGGCTGGGCCGGCTGGATCCACTGGGAGACCTCGGGCGCGCACTTCTACTCCTGGGAGCGCCCGGTCTCGTTCTTCAGCGTCGACATCTACACCTGCAAGGCCTTCGACCCGGCCAAGGTCGTCGAGTTCACCGAGCAGTACTTCCGGACCACCGAGATCGTCGCGAAGGGCTTCTGATGTCCTACGAGCTCGACGAGCCCACGGTCCGCCGGACGGTCGCGGCCGCCCTCGCCACCTACGCCGACCGGCCCGGTCGCTTCCTCGCCCTGGCCGTCGCGCCCGCCTCCCCGCTCGCCGACGTCGCGCGCACGGTCGAGCGGCAGGTCTTCGAGGAGTCGTTCGGCAACGACACCGCCACGATGACCGGCGAGTACGCCCGCTACGAGAACGACAGCCTGTTCTTCCTCGTGCTCGACCGCCGGACCGGCCTGCCCGCCGGCGCGGCCCGGGTCATCGACGGCGGCGGCAAGACCCTCGACGACGCGCCCGGCCGCATCGACACCGACCTGTCGACGATCGTCACGCTGCACGGCCTGCACAACGGGCGCATCTGGGACTTCGCCACGCTCGCCGTGCTGCCCGCCTACCGCGGCGGCAAGTCCGGCCTCGCGGTCAGCTCGCTGCTGTACCGCACGTTCCTCAACGCGGGACGGCTGGCCGGCGTACGTCATCTGGTCGCCCTGCTGGACCACCGCGCCCACCGCAACCTGAAGCTCCTGGGTGTGGAATTCGTGCCGATGGCCGGCTCGGAGCCGTTCGAGTACCTCGGCTCCCCCGCGACCGAGGCGCTCTACGTGCCGTTCCCCGAGCTGATCCCGTCGATCGCCCGCCAGGCCGGCCGGTTGCGCCGGATCGGCGAGCCGTTCCGCGGCAGCATCCGGGCCCGCGGCCTGCGCCGGCTGATCATCCGCCGGGTCGCGGCCCGCATCGCCCACCAGGTGTCCTCGGGCGACGGGCTCGACGAGCGCATCGTGCTGCCCGGCCTCGACCGCCGCCAGCTGGTGCGCCAGCTCTAATTCGGCAGCTCTAAGAAATCACCAGCGGCCGAGGCGGGCCGAGAGCACCGACAGCGCGGCGACGCCCGCCGTCGACGTACGCAAGACCTCGCTGCCCAATCGCACCGGGACCGCGCCCGCGGCTTCGAAAGAAGCCACCTCGGCATCGGCGATGCCGCCCTCGGGCCCCACTACCAGCACGATCTCCCCGCTCGCCGGCAAGCCGGCCGCGGCCAGCCGCACGGTCGCCTCCTCGTGCAGCACGAACGCGGCCGCCGCGTCCGAGAGCCGGGCCGCGATCTGCTTGGTCGAGCAGTCCGGGTCGCCGCCGACGATCGGCAGCCAGGCGCGCCGGGCCTGCTTGGCCGCCTCCCGCGCGGTGGCCGCCCACTTCTCGCGCGACTTGGCGCCACGGTCGCCCCGCCACTGCGCCACCGAGCGGGACGCGGCCCACGGCAGGATCTCGTCGACCCCGATCTCGGTCATCGCCTGCACCGCCAGCTCGCCCCGGTCGCCCTTGGCGATCCCCTGGGCCACCACCAGGCGCGGGTCGGGGGCTGCTTGCGCCGAACGTGAGACCACCCGCACCTCGACCGCGCCCTTGCCGACCGCGGTGACCTCGGCGGTCGCGCTGCCGCCGCGCCCGTCGGCGAGGATCAGCGTCTCGCCGGCGCGCAGCCGCTGCACGGTCGCGGCATGGTGGCCCTCGGGACCGGTCAGCGTGTAGGACGGGCCGGCGGGCAGGTCGTCGACCAGGAACAAAGGCGCGGACACCGGAGAATTATGCGCCGTGCCCGTCGGCCAGCACCGTCACCGTCGCCAGCACGAGCACCAGCAGCGCCACCAGCGCGGCGTGCCGCAGCCGGGAGCGGCTCGGCCAGCCGATGGCCGCCCGCGGCTCGTCCTGCCCGAGCACGACCGCGCTGAGCTCGGCCCCCACGTCGCCGGCCGGGAGCCGGTCGGCCGGGTCGGGGCGCAGCAGCCCCTCGAGCACCGGGCAGAGGGGCCCGGCCAGCCGCGCCGGGTCGGGCGGGTCCTCGGCGATGGCCATCAGCGTGTCGTCGAGGGTCGGCCGCGCGAACGGCGGACGGCCCTCGACCGCGTGGTAGAGCGTGGCGCCCAGCGACCAGAGGTCCGACTCGGGCAGCGCGAGGCCGTCCATCCGCTCGGGGGCCAGGTATTTCGGCGAGCCGAGGACGATGCCGGCCGCGGCCAGCGCGCGCAGGCCGTCGTCGGTGACCGCCGGGCCGAAGTCGGTGAGCACCACCCGGCCGTCGTCGGCGATCAGCACGTTGCTGGGCTTGACGTCGAGGTGCAGCAGGCCGGCCCGGCGCACGGCGAGCAGGGCGTCGAGCACGGCGAGGCCGATCCCGGCGACCCGGGCGGGCGGCAGCGGGCCGGACTCGTCGATGATCTGCTGCAGCGAGCGGGACGGGACGTACTCCATGACGATCCAGGGCGCGTCGGCGTCGGGGAGCACGTCGTAGGTGCGCACCACGTTCGGATGACCGACCGACGAGAGGGCGCGGGCCTCACGGACCGTCCAGTCGAGGAACAGGTCGCGCTCGTCGGGGGCGAGGTCGTCGGGGAGCGCGGTCTTCTTGATGGCGACCTGCCGGCGATCGGCCTCGTCGTGGGCCAGCCACACCCGGCCCAGGCCCCCGGCGCCGAGAGGTTGGACCAGCCGGTAGCGCCCGGCCACGATGGCGCCTGTCCTCACCCGCGGACCACTGCCGTAAACGTCACTCTGCGAACTCGATCCGGAAGATCAGTACGGACAAACCGAACCGTACATCACCCACCCGAAACCGGCTCGAAGCTGCGCACGACTTGATCGAAAATGCTGACATCGGTCGCCCAGGCGTCGGCGCGCGTTCGCATTTCGAGCACGAACATGCGCCGGCTGTCGGGGGCCAGGACCGCCCACTGCATCGCGCGCATGGCCCCGGCCGAGCGCGCCTCATAGCTGAACTCCCACACCACCACGCCGGGCGAGTCCAAGGGCTGCTCGATCCGGACCCGGCGGTAGTCGGGCAGCCGGGTCTTGGCCTCGGCCGCCGTGAACGCGGCCACCATGTTGTCAGGCACCGGCTCGTTCCGGATCTCCAGCCGGGGCCACCCGTCGCCCGCGCGCAGCCCGCCGCCGGGCAGGGGGGTGGCGTTAGGCCAGGCCAACGGCAGAGCGACGCGGAACAGGGGCGACGTCGTGTACCAGAAGAAGCCCACCGGGAGCACCGGCAGGCCCGCCGCCAGCGGTGGCGGCGGCGACGGCAGGGCCGAGGGCTCGTCGTCCCGGCTGGTCATGAAGAGCAGCGCGGCCAGCACGATCAGCGCCGCGACGGCGGCGACGACCACGGCGAGACGCCGCCGGGGCGCGGCGGCCCGGGGCGCGGCGGGATCGGCGGCCGGGGCCGGCGCGGGCAGCTCGGGGCGGTTGGCCGGCTGCCGCACCACGGCCCGCAGGCCCTCCTCCACCTGGGGCGGGGCGAGCCGGTCCGCGGGGTCGAGGCGCAGCAGGCCCTCGATCACCGGGGCGAGCGCGCCGGCCCGCTCCGGCGGATCGGGCGGGCCCTCGGTGATCGCCAGCAGCGTCGCCGCGGTGGTGTCCCGCACGTACGGCGGCAGCCCCTCGACCGCGTGGTAGAGCGTGGCACCCAGCGACCACAAGTCGGACTCGGGCAGCGCGACCCCGTCGTACAGCCGCTCGGGGGCCAGGTATTTGGGTGAGCCCAGGACGATGCCGGCGCCGGCCAGCGCGCGCACGCCCTCGGTCGTCACCGCCGGGCCGAAGTCGGTGAGCACCACCCGGCCGTCGTCGGCGATCAGCACGTTGCTCGGCTTCACGTCGAGGTGCAGCAGGCCGGCCCGGCGCACGGCGAGCAGCGCCTCGAGCACGGCCAGGCCGATCCCGGCGACCCGGGCCGGCGGCAGCGGGCCGGACTCGTCGATCACCGTCTGCAGCGACCGGGACGGCACGTACTCCATCACGATCCAGGGGGCGTCGTCGCCGGGCACGACATCGAGCGTGCGCACCACGTTGGGATGGCCGACCAGGGCGAACGCGCGTGCCTCGCGGACCGTCCACACCCGGAACAGATCCTGCTCGTCCGGGGTGAGCCCGGCGGGGATCTCGCACTTCTTGATGGCGACCGGGTCGTCGCGGTCGAGCTCGTCGTGGGCGAGCCACACGCCGCCCATACCCCCGGCGGCCAGCGGCTGCACCAGCCGATAGCGCCCGGCGACGAGCTGCCCGACCGTGGTCACCATCCCAGGCCACCCTCGAAGATCAACACGCGTTGATGAGCCAGACCGACCGTACTGCATAGACGCTCGGTGTGGGGGACGTCGCTCTCCGGACTCGACCATGTGGTGAGGCGGGCGTATGGTCGGCTGCGACTTTTCCCGAGGCGAAGCTGGGCGATGAGGCACATGCCGATACCTGGACATGGTCGGATCTGGCGGGCGCTCCCCCTTCTCTGCGCCGGCCTGCTCTTTCTCCTGCCCGGCGCCGCCCCGCCGGCGGCTCCCGCGCGCTATGCGAAGGCGCCCTCCGCGCCCGACCTGGCGATCCAGTTCGAGGCGCTGCTCGGCCAGCACTCGGTGCTCGCGGCCGACCTGATGCGCAGCCGGATCCGCGGCGACGACGACTTCGTGCAGTCCGCCAACGCGGCGCTGGGCAAGAACACCACGGCCATGACCACGCTGATCGGGCAGATGTTCGGCAAGCCCACGGCCGACAAGTTCAGTCCGATGTGGTCGGAGCACATCGTGGCGCTCTTCGCGTACGCCGGCGCCCTCGCGGCCCACGACGACGCCGCGCTCGACGACGCCCGTGACGAGCTGGTCGAGTACGAGCAGGAGCTGGGCGACTTCTTCGCCGGCGCGTCGAAGGGCCGCCTGCCGAAATCGGCGGCCCGGACGGCGGTCGTGCAGCATGTCGGACATCTGACAGAGCAGGCCGACGCGTACGCGGCGAAGGACTACACCACCGCAGACGCGCTCTACCGGATGGGCTATCAGCACACGTACGACCTCGGGCTGACCCTCGCGAACGCGCTGCTGCCCGCGGGCGACGCCGCCACGCTGAAGCAGCCGCTGTGGCGGTTGCGCTCCCAGCTCGGCAAGCTGCTCGCCGAGCACGCCGCGCTGGTGGAGGACCTCACTCGCGCCGCCGTGACCCGCTCCCCCGACTTCGCCGCCTCCGGCCAGATGATCAACGGCAACACCCGCGACCTCGCCGCCGCCATGGACTCGCTGTTCGGCGCGCCGGCGGCCCGGCAGTTCCAGGCGCTGTGGGGCGACCACGTCGAGCAGCTGGTGGCGTACGCGACCGCCACCGCCGGGCAGGATCAGGCCAAACAGGCCCAGGCGAAGGCGGCGCTGGCCGGCATCGAGACGCGGACGGCCACGTTCCTGGACGGCGCGACCGGCAAGCGGATGGGCTCCGACGAGCTCAAGGCGGCGCTGCAGGAACACGACCTGATGCTGCTCAAGCACGCCGACGCGTACGCGGCCAAGGACTACGCCACCGCGCACGACGTCGCCTATGACACGTACCAGGAGATGTTCGACCTGGCGCGCCAGATGGCCGACGCGTTCGGGGCGACGGTGGCGGCGCGGCTGCCGAAGGGCGGGGCGCAGACCGGGTACGGCGGTATGGCCGCGGTCGTGGAAAAGCGCTGATGCCGTCGTACGCCCGCGTCCCGGCCGTCGCCGCGCTCGTGCTGATCCTGCTCGCGGTGCTGGCCGGCGGGCCGGCGGCCGTCGTGTCCCCGGTCGCCACTCCCGCCGCCAAGGCCGCGCCGCCCGCGCAGCAGGACGAGACCTTCCGCTCGACCCGCACCTACGACACGGTCGCCGAGCCGGTGCGGCTGCGCATCCCCGCGCTCGAGGTGGACAGCAAGGTGCAGCGCCTCGGCCTCCAGCGCGACGGCTCGATCGCGGTCCCGGCCCGCACCGACGTGGCCGGCTGGTACGAGTACGGCCCCCGCCCCGGCCAGCCCGGCCCCGCCGTGATCCTCGGCCACGTCGACTCGCACACCGGCCCCGGCATCTTCATCGACCTCTACCGCGCGAAGGTCGGCACCACCGTCCGGGTCGACCGCGCCGACGGCAGCGTGGCGACCTTCACGATCACCAAGATCGCCCGCGTTCCCAAGGTCCAGTTCCCCACCGACCTGGTCTACGCGCCCACCCTCGACCCCACGCTCCGGCTCGTCACCTGCGGCGGCAGCTTCGACCGGTCTCGCAGAAGCTATCGGGACAATGTCATCGCCTTCGCGTCGCCGGCCTGAGCCCCGCCGCCGGGCCGGCCGCCGGCCCCGGGCGGCGCTCGCGGCGCTGATCGCGGCATTCCTGATCGCCGGCGCGGCGCCCGCCGACGCCGCGCCCGTTCCCCTTCCGGTGACCGGCGTGCTCAGCGGCGGCGGCGAGACCGCCCTGGTCGTCGACCTCGGCGCCAGCAACGGCAAGGGAAAACGGACCGTCCAGGTCACGCTCGACGGCACGCCACAGCGCGCCGACATCGTGCCGGTGATGTCCGACGGCCTCGCCGTCTCGATCGTGGTGGACGCCTCGACGGCCGGCGCCTCGACGCTGCCGGCCTGGCTGAGCGCCGCCGCCCGGTTCATCCTCGAGGCGCCCGGCAGCACGCAGGCCGTGGTGATCCCCGACCGGTTCCCGGCCGCCCCGGCCACCGCGCCGCTGCGCGGACCGTCCCAGGTGGTCGGCGCCCTCACCGGCATGCGCGCCGCCGGCGAGCGGGACACCGAGGCCGCGCTGACGATGGCCCGCGGCCAGTTCCCGCGGGCCGAGACCGGCCGCCGGGTGGTGGTGATGTACACGTCGGCCACCGACGCCGGCGGGGCGAAGGCGGCCGAGCTCGCCCAGGACTTCCGGGCGGCGGGCACGATCCTGGTGGTGGTCGGGACGGCCGCGGCGAGCGAGTTCTGGTCGGCGGCCGCGGCGGCGACCGGTGGTTTCTTCGCCCCGGCCGGCGAGCCGGTGGTGGTGCCGGCCCTCGACCAGGTCGAGTCCACGCTGCGCGACCGCTATCTGGTGTGCTTCGCGACGCCGCCGTCGCTGCCGGCCCGGGTGGATGTGCGGATCGACACCGGCGACCTGACGCTGACCGGACAGGCCATCGTGCCCGCTCCCGGCCGCGGCGGCCGGCGGGAGGGTGTCACGCCGACGATCCTCGGGACCATGCTGGTGGCGGCCGGCCTGGCCACCGTGGTGGCGATCATCGTGCTGCTGATCGCCCGCGCCCGGCGGCCGCGGCCGGAGGCCGGACCGCCCGGGCTGACGAGCGTGTTCGTCGGGCGGGCCGGGGTTCCCCAGACCGCCCGCGGGCGCGCCGCCGTTCCTCGCGAGCACGGCACGCCCTGGTCGTAGTTCAGGAATCCGCTTCCAGGTGCTTCCGCGATTGCTCGCGCACCCGGCTGAGCGCCGAGTCCCACTCGTCGGGAGCGGCGTCCGCGTCGCGCCGGCCGCTGAACCAGTCGGAATGGGAGATCACGGCCCAGGCGAGCGCCGCCAGCGCGACCAGCGACAGAATCACCTGAAGGCCCTGCACGATGTCCTCGGCCCACGAGTACCAGCCGGGGTAGAGCAGCGCGCGCACCGCCGACTCCTGGTCGCCGATCGCCGAGCCGTGCAGGTCGGCGAAGTAGTTCGCCAGCGTGCGCGTTTCGGTCGCGTCGACGCCCACCCCGAAGAGCCCGAAGAGCGTGGCCACCGCGCCCAGCACCAGGGCGGAGGTGCGTGCCCAGGCGCGCCCACGCAGCAGCCAGATCCCCAGGCTCGAGTACGCGAGGCAGACCGCCCCGAGAACAACGAGCTGGACCGCGCCGCCCCGCCCCCGCAGGAGCTCGGGCGGCTCGATCCCGTAGTCGGCTTGAATCTTGTCGAGCAGGGCGACCAGCGCGTGCGCGTCGGTGCTGGCCCTCCACTGCAACTCCAAAAGGCCGTCGAGCAGGAGCAGCAGACCGACCGGCGCGAGCGCCATGGTCAGTTTCGCCGCCAGCCGCACGAGGCGTGGAACATCGGTCCCCGTCATGCCGCGCATGCTAGTTCAGCAGGCGGTGCGGCTTCATCCCCAATTCTGCGGCGCCTGCTGGCGGGTCGTGACGTTGATGCGGTTGAAGAAGTTGGTCGTCGCGATCCACAGCACGATGGCGCCCAGCTGACGCTCGTCGAAGTGCTTGGCGGCCTCGTCCCAGATGGCGTCGGGCACCGCGTCGGCCTGGTCGGCGAGCCGGGTGGCGTACTCCGAAAGAGCGAGGGCCGCCCGCTCCCCGTCGGTGAAGTACGGCGTCTCCCGCCACACCGCCACCGCGAACAGCCGGTCGTCGCTCTCGCCGCTCTTGCGCATGTTGCGGGCGCCGGAGTCGACGCACGGACCGCACCCGTTGATCTGGCTGGCCCGCAGGTGCACCAGTTCCAGCACGGCCGGGTCGACGCCGGCCGAGTGCGCCGACTTGTAGAGCAGGTTGACCGCCTTCGCCACGTCCTCCAGGGGACCGGCGGGATTCTGCAGGCGAGCAGGCATGGCTATCTCCTAGGTTTTCCGGTGCGCCGGTCACATCGGCGCGCTTTCGTTCGTCGGTGGGATGACGAAACGCGAA
Source organism: Actinoplanes sp. CA-142083 (assembly GCF_050942195.1). Lineage (NCBI taxonomy): Bacteria > Bacillati > Actinomycetota > Actinomycetes > Micromonosporales > Micromonosporaceae > Actinoplanes > Actinoplanes sp. CA-142083. The sequence goes on along the minus strand of NZ_CP192076.1, from coordinate 1,633,312 downwards.
CGGGGAATGTGACCGATGTGGCATAAGCCACAAAGGGGGCGAAAGAGATGGACGAGTTGGCACTGGCGGAGCAGTTCGAGGCGAACCGGCCGCGGCTGCGCGCGGTGGCGCTGCGCATGCTGGGCTCCACCGGCGAGGCCGACGACGCGGTGCAGGAGGCCTGGCTGCGGCTCAGCCGCGCCGGCGGCGACGTCGACAATCTGGCGGCCTGGCTCACCACGGTGGTCGGGCGGGTCTGCCTCGACATGCTGCGGCAGCGCACGGCCCGCCGCGAGGACGAGTACGCGACGCAGGACCAGCCCGCCGCCGAGCCCGACCCCGAGCAGGAGGCGCTGCTCGCCGACTCGGTCGGCCTCGCGCTGCTGGTCGTCCTCGAGACGCTCTCGCCGGCCGAACGGCTCGCCTTCGTGCTGCACGACCTGTTCGCCGTCTCGTTCGACGAGATCGCGCCGATCGTCGGCCGCTCGCCGGACGCGACCCGCCAGCTGGCCAGCCGCGCGCGCCGCCGGGTCCGCGCCAACCCGTCCGCCGACTCCCCCGCCGACCCGGAGATCGTCGACGCGTTCCTCGCCGCGGCCCGTGGCGGCGAGATGGGCACCCTGATCACCCTGTTGGACCCGGACGTCGAGGTGCGGCTGAACGGCGCCATCCAGCACCGCGGGGCGAAGGTGGTGGCGGGCTTCTTCTCCGGCAGCGCCCAGGCCGCCCGGACCGCCCTCATCGACGGCGGGCCCGGCTTCGTCGTGGTCCTGGCCGGCGAGACCCGGTTCGCCGTGCGCGCCACCATCGAGAACGGCCGGATCACGTCGCTGGACGCGACCAGTGACCCGGCCGAGATCGCCGCCCTCGCCGTACAGGAGCTATAGCATCAGGACGATGCGCCCTTCGTTGTCGCCGGCGGCCTGGCGGACCCAGGCCGCCGCGACGTCGCCGAACGGCACGACCTCGTGCGACACGGTGAGCCGGCCGTCGGCCGCGAGCGCGGCCACCTCGCCGATCGACTCGGCCCGCTGCGCGGTGGAGAGCGCGTTGTTGGTGTAGCCCAGCACCCGCAGCGAACCGCTGCGCAGCGTCGCCGAGTCGATCGGCGCGGTCGCCGAGGCCGAGCTGCCCAGGTTGACCAGCCGGCCGCCCGGGCGCAGCACCCGCAGCGCCGCCGCGGCCGGCACCCCGAAGACCGGGTCGAGCACCAGGTCGGCCGGGCCCGAGGCGGCGCGCAGCCGGTCGGCCAGCGAGGCCGGGTCGTCGTCGGGCAGCAGCAGCACGCCCTCCTCGGCGCCGAACCGCACCGCCTGCTCGAGCGCATCGGGCCAGCGGGACACGGCGATCACCCGGCCGGCGCCGGAGAGCCGGGCCAGCTGGATCGCGGCCTGGCCGACCACGCCGCCGGCGCCGAGCACCACGACGGTCTCGCCCGGCGTGAGCCCGCCGGTGCGGGTCAGCGCCGAGTGCGCGGCGACCGCGGAGAGCCCGAGCGCCGCGATCAGCGGCAGCGGGACGCCGCGGGGCAGCGGCACCACGTCGACGTACGGCACCGAGACGGCCGCGGCCATGCTGCCGTCGCCCGGGCGCATCCCGGCCGAGGTCGCGAACCAGACCGGGGTGCCGTCGTCGCGGTAGCCGACGCCCTGCACCCCCGGCACGTACGGCGTGGCCGGCATCCCGAAGTAGCTGGTGCCCGAGGCGCACAGCAGGTCGAGCGGGGTGATCGGCGCGGCCGCCACGGTGATCGGCACCTCGCCGGCGCCGGGCTGGGGCGCCGGCCTCTTCTCCACCGCCGGCGGACGGCCGCAGATCCGCAGGACGGCCGCGGGGATCATGTCGCGATGTCCGGGTACGGCAGCGCGAAGTGGGCCATCCGCGCGCCGAACGCCTTCTGGTACTCGAGCGGCTCGGTGTTGTCCCGCTCGAACATGGCGATGAACAGCGTCAGCGTCAGGAACGGGTGCGCGCCCAGCTCGAACAGCTTCACATGGTCATGAGCCACCAGCGCCGCACGCTCGTCGTCGGTGAAGCGCTGCCAGGTGCTCGCCTCGCCGGTGACGCAGTTGAGCACCGCGTTCGCGCGTTCGGCCTCCCACCAGGAGACCAGCTCGCTCGGCGACTCCCGGTACCGCTCCACCAGGTCGGGGTCGCGATCCACCGTGTACAGGAACTTGTTCAGCAGGTACTTGCTCATGCCGGAGCTCCGTTCGGGTACCAGGTGAAGTAAGCCTCCATCGTGTGGAACAGGTCAAGGGTGTCCACGTAGTCGGCCTTCGCCCCGGCCCCGGCCACGCCCATCATCAGCATGAAGTCCATGAAGCCGTGGGTGGCGTTGCCCGGCGCGTGCAGGCTGTCGAGCGACACCTCGCGCAGGCAGTTGTCGAGGTCGCCGGTGGCGATCCACTCCACCGCGCGCTGGTCGAATTCAGGGTCGGGCCCATGTGGTCCGAATTGTCGCGGTCCACCCAGCTCGAGCGACAAATGCCCGGTGCCGATGATCGCGACCCGCAGGTGCGACGGCCACTCCTCCACGATCTTGCGGATCGCTGAACCCAGCGCGACGAACCGGGACGGCTGCGGCAGGGGCGGCGCGAAGATGTTCGTGTAGATCGGCACGATCGGCAGGTCGGCTTCGGGCCGCAGCGTGATGATCGGGCAGGTGACGCTGTGGTCGATCCGCAGCTCGTTGCTGAACGCCAGGTCGAAACCCTGGTCGAGCCCCGAGCGCAGGATGTGCGCCGACAGGTCCTCCTGGCCCTTGAGCAGCATCCTCGGCAGGCCGAACTCGCGCTCCTCGTTGTACCAGTTGGCGTCGTAGAACGGCGCCTTGCCGACCAGGAACTGCGGCATGTTGTCCAGCCACAGCTGATGGAAGTGGTCGGAGCCCACCATCACCAGCACGTCCGGGTTCGCCTTGGTCAGGGTCTCGCGGAACGCGGTGATCTTCCGGACCCACTCGTCCGCGAACGGCGGGCGGTCCTCGCCCGTGGACGTGCTGGCGCGGTAGTAGAACGGGTGATGCGTCGAGGCGATGACCGCGACGATGCTGGCCATTGTCAGTCCTCTCGAGATCCGGGGAGGGGTTCGTAAACGGCGTTCCGGTCGACGGCGAGATAGATCTGGTTGGCGATCGGGCGGCGGCGCTCCTCGGCGATCTGACCGAGCAGCCCGGCCGCGCGGGCCAGCAACGCGAATCCTCGCAGCAGATCGGTGGGCAGGCCAAGATCTGCCAGCGCCGCTCCGCAGACGCCGGCGCCGTTGAGCGGCAGCCGCCGGCCGAGCACCTCGGGGTGCACCCGGCCGATCGCTTCGAACAGCCGCAGGTGCGGGCCGCGCAGCCCTTCCTCCTCGGCGATGGCGATCAGCACCGGGGTGCGCGGGTCCTGCTCCTTGTGCACCGGGTGGCCGAGGCCGGGGACGAAGCGCTTCTCCTCGCGGGCCTTGCGCACGGCGTTCAGCGCGATCACGTCGTAGTCGCGCTCGGTGCCGGCCTCGACCAGCGTCTTGGCGAGGAACTTGCCGCAGTCCTCGGTCACGCCGAGGAAGCGGGAGCCGCCGCCGAGCAGGCCGGCGGCGAGGGCGCCCTGCAGGGAGTCCGGCGCCGACAGGTAGGTGAGCCGGGCCGCGATCGCCGTGGGGGTGAAACCGTGGTCGGCCAGCGCCACCAGCACCGCCTCGAACAGCCGCGTCTCGCCCGCGCTCGGCCGCCGCCCGGCGACCAGCCAGAACGCCAGCTCGCCGAAGCCCACCTTGCCCATCAGGTCGGCCGCGAGATCCTGGCCGAGCAGCGAGATGGTCTCCGGCGTGGAGGTGCCCAGGCCGGTGGGGAAGCTCAGCTGTTGCTGTTCCGCAGCCATGCGCGGATCTCCTCGCCGTGTTCGTCGAGCCCGGGCGGCGGCAACTCATAGCCCGCCGGGGTCTCGGAGAAGGTGATCGGATTGCGGACCCCGGGCACTCCGCCGGACGAGATCACCGGGTCGAGGCCGAGCTCGGAGGCGAGCGCCACCCCGCCGTCGATCGTGTTGATCGGCGCGCACGGCACCCCGGCGGCGAGCAGCTCGCGGAACCACTCGTCCTTGCCGCGCTTGCTCAGCCGCTCCACCAGGATCGGCCGCAGCTCCTCCCGGTTCGCAGTACGGTCCTGGTTGCGGGAGAACCGGGGATCGGACGGCAGGTCGGGCAGGTCGAGCACCTGGCACAGCTTGCGGAACTGCCCGTCGTTGCCGGCGATCACGATCAGCTCGCCGTCGGCGGTCGGCAGCGGCTCGTACGGGAAGAGGCTGGGGTGCGCGTTGCCCATCCGGAACGGGATCGAGCCGCCGGCCACGTACGCGCTGGAGTGGTTGACCAGGCCGGAAAGCGCCGACGAGAGCAGGTTGACCTCGACGTGCTGCCCCCGGCCGGTCGCGGCGCGGTGGTTGAGGGCGGCCAGGATCCCGATCGTCGCGTGCATCCCCGCCATCACGTCGAAGACCGAGATCCCCGCACGGTAGGGCGGCCCATCAGGGTCGCCGGTCAGACTCATAAGTCCAGAGATGGCCTGCACCATGAGGTCATATCCGGGCATTTCAGCGCCGCGCGGCCCCGACCCGAAACCGCTGATGCTGGCATAGATGATCTTCGCATTGGACGCCGCCACCGAGCCGTAGTCGAGGCCGAACCGGGACAAACCCCCTGGCTTGAAGTTCTCGATCATGATGTCGGCCCGCCGCGCCAGCTCCTGCGCCGCGGCCACGTCGGACGGGTCCTTGAGATTCAGCGCGACCGACCGCTTGTTCCGGTTGATCCCCAGGTAATACGTGGAGACGCCGTCCCGCACGGGCGGCATCCAGGTCCGGGTGTCGTCGCCGCCCGGCCCCTCCACCTTGATCACCTGCGCGCCGAGGTCGGCCAGCAGCATCGTCGCGTACGGCCCCGCGAGGATACGGGAGAAATCCGCCACCAGCAGACCGTGCAAAGGGCCCTGCGCCATCATCACCGCCCGTTCTGCGGACACTCGTCCGCTGAGCCAGCTTGCGCCGCCGAAGCCCGCCTGTCAACGGCACCTTGTTCACAAAGCCGAAACAGCCTATTGACCCGGCAGGTGACCGGGAGCACACTGACGCCACTCGCCCTGCCCGCTCTGCGGACAGCGGTCCGGATTCCTCGAAAGGATGGGCGATGAGCGACAGCGACCGGCCGGTGATCTTCAAGAACGGCCTGGTTCTCACCATGGACGACGCGCACACGGTCCTCCAGGGCGCCGACGTGCTGATCATTGACGGCAAGATCGCAGAAGTCGGCCCGGGTCTGACCGCGCCCGAGGGCGCGATCGAGATCGACGCGACCGGCGGCGTGGTGATGCCCGGCATGGTCGACACCCACCGCCACATGTGGCAGACCGCCATGCGCGGCTATGGTGCCGACTGGACCCTCACGCAGTACTTCGTCTGGTACTACCTCGAGTCGGGCAAGCTGTTCCGCCCCGAGGACATCTACGCCGGCAACCTCCTCGGCGCGCTCGAGGCGATCGACTCCGGCGTCACCACCACCGTCGACTGGTCGCACGGCCTGCAGACCGCCGACCACGCGGACGCGGCCGTCGACGCGCTCGAGGCGGTGCCCGGCCGGTTCGTGCTCGCCTACGGCAACATCCAGCAGGGCCCGTGGGAGTGGTCGACCTCCGACGCCTTCCAGGACTTCTACCGGCGGCGGATCGACGGCGGCAAGCTGGCCGGCTTCCAGCTCGCCTTCGACATCCCCGGCGACCCCGCGTTCCAGGAGAAGGCGGCCTTCGAGGTGGCCCGCGACCTGGGCGTCGCGGTCACCACGCACGCCGGCGTCTGGGGCGTCACCACCGACGACGGCATCCGGCTCATGTACGAGAACGGCTTCATGACGCCCGGCAACGTCTACGTCCACGCGTCCTCGCTCAGCAGCGACTCGTACCACCGGATCGCCGCCACCGGCGGCTCGGTTTCGGTCTCCACCGAGAGCGAGCAGAGCGCCGGTCAGGGCTACCCGCCCACCTGGCAGCTGCGCAAGCACGACGTCCCGGTGTCGCTGTCGATGGACACCAGCGTGTGGTGGAGCGGCGACCTGTTCTCGGCGATGCGCACCACGCTCAGCGCCGACCGGGTCCGCGAGCACATGGAGGCGCACGGCAAGAAGGAGACCGTCACCCACCACCAGCTGCGCGCCGAGCAGGTCGTCGACTGGGGAACCCGCGGCGGCGCCAAGGCGCTCGGCATGGACTCCTCGATCGGCGCGCTCACCCCCGGCCGCCAGGGCGACGTCGTGCTGATCAAGAACGACTCCTCCCCCGCGATGTTCCCCGTGCTCAACCCGTACGGCCATGTGGTCTTCCAGGCCCAGCGCGGCGACGTCGACGCGGTCGTGGTCGGCGGCAAGGTGGTCAAGCGCGACGGCAAACTGGTCGGCGCCGACCTCGCCGCGGCCCGCGCCAAGGTGAACGCGACCATCGACTACCTGCGCGAAACCATGGGCGAAGAGGCCTGGCTCCGCGGCATGAACCCGGAGATCCCCGAGGCCAGGATCCTGCACAACCCCTATCAGTACACCAAGTAGGGTTCGGCAAATGACCGACAGCGGAAGGGGCACGGGGCCTGACTTCATCGAGGCCCTGGCTCGCGGCCTCGACGTCCTGCGCTCCTTCCGCTCCGGCACCCCCGCGATGACGCTCAGCGAGATCGCGGGGCGCACCGGCCTGGCCCGCCCCACCGTGCGCCGCATCCTCATCACGCTGGAGGCGCTCGGCTACGTCCGGTCCGCCGACCGCGGCTACGCCCTCACCCCGCGGGTGCTCGACCTCGGCATGGCGTACGTGAATTCGCTGAGCATGTGGGAGGTCGCCCGCCCCCACATGGAGAAGCTGGTCTCGCAGACCAACGAGTCCACGTCGATGGCCCAGCTCGACGGCGGCGACATCGTGTATGTGGCGCGCGTGGCCGTACCCAAAATCGTCACCCTGGCCGTCACCATCGGCACGCGCTTTCCCGCCCCCGCCACCTCCATGGGCAAGGTGCTGCTGGCGGCCCTGCCGCCGGCCGCCCTGTCCGCCGTCCTCGCCGAGCCGTCCCGCTCCGGCATCAGCGCCCGCTGGCAGCCGGCCGCCGCCGATCTCGACGCCGCGTTACGCGAGGTGCGGGCCAAGGGCTGGGCGCTCGCCGACCAGGACCTCGCACCCGGCATCCGCTCGGTGGCCACCGGCGTCCGCGACGGCGACGGCACCGTGATCGCCGCCATCAACGTCACCGTCCACGCCGCCGAGACCTCGGTCGAGACCCTGCTGGAAGACCACCTCCCGAAGCTCCTGCGCACCGCCGCCGACATCAGCCACGACTGGTCCCTGACCGCCGCGGTCCCTGCCACGACGTCCTGATGCCTCCACGGCGTGCGAAAGCGCCCGACCAGTGCCAGGCTTGATATTCGTGAAGCAAGTGGACGATCTTTTCGAGCCGGCGCCCGACCGATGGGGTCTGCGCGGCGATCCGTGGGTGTGGCAGGCGATGCGCGACCACCTCACCGGCACGTACCTCCCGCCCACCCTGGGCGAGTGCGAGGCGCTTCTCTACACCGCGTTCAACCGCCTGGTCGGCGTCGACCTGGCCACCGAGATGGAGCCGATGGTCTTCCGCCAGGAGTTCGCCCACGGCGGCATGTCCTCCGGCCAGATCCATCTCGACACCTGGCGCGCCGAGCTCCTCCCGCTCCTCGTCGACCGAGCAAGAACAAAGATCTGACCCCCATTTCGTACGCGTCGGCCAAAGCCCCCGCCGCGCCACGCGACCACGTGCCGCGCAAGGGCGCGGCGCGACTCTCGCGTGAGGTGGGTGCAAGGGCTTCGTACCGTGGTGCCATGGATCCGGATTTCTTGGACTCCATGCGCGCCCGGCTGGCCGCCGCCCTGGACCCCACCGAGGCGATCCGGCAGCTCGACGCCGTCCCCGTGAATCAGCCGCTGGCCGCCCGCCTGCTCGCGGTGATCGACATCTTGGACGCCTACTACGTCCACGCCCGCGCCGGCTTCGACGACCACCGCGCCCCCACCGCCCGCCCGTTCAGCCGCGACGACTTCCGCGCCATCACCAGCGTGCCCGAGACCCAGCAAGCGGTGACCCGCCTGCTCGAGCCCGACCGAGACCGCCTGCGCCTCCCACCCGACGTCCTCACGAAGGCCTTCCTCGGCATGTCGTCCGGCCCCGCCCGCACAACCCTGTCGGCCGCCCAACTGGTCGACCTGTTCCTCAACGGCGCGCCGCTCTAGCCCCGCCCCTCGCGCCGGGCGGCGGCACTCGCTCTAGTCCCCGCCCCCGCGCCGGGCGCCGGCACTCGCTCTAGGGCCGCCCTCGCGCCGGGCGCCGGCACTCGCTCTAGGCCCGCCGCAGCAGCCGGAAGTCTCGGCGCCGCAGCAGCCTGAGCACCGTCGCGGCCGGCTCCCCGAAGGCCGCCAGCCCCACCTCGGGCGCACACACCTCGATGCGCCCGATCTCGTACTCCACGCCACCCACCACCACCCGGCACCGCCCGGCCGCCTCGACATTGCGATACCAGGCGACCTCGGGCCCGTAGGTCAGCTCCGCCACGAAGTCGTCCCCGAGCCGGGCCAGCAACAGCGGCGTCTCGTACGCCCGCCCGGTCTTCCGCCCCACGTGCCGGACCAGCGCGAACGGCCCGCGCCCCGCCCGCGCGAGGCGGACCGTCACGCGGTTGAGCGTGTTCTTGACCAGCCAGAGCCAGGCCCGCCGCACCCGCCTAATCGTGCGACCCCACCCGCGGCGACGCCGCAGCCTCGTCCAGCACCTGACCGACGGCCTCCTCGAGCGCGGCGGTGCAGGGCGACGCAGCCGCATGACCGACGACAGCCTCCTCAAGGGCGGCCGTGCACGGCGACGCGGCCGTCTGCTCGAGGATCGCCCGGTCGAACTCCGCCGCGCCGTCCGCGGCGCCCCCCTCGGCGGCCGCCTCGACGATCGCCTGGTCCAGGGCCGCGGCGAGTTCCGGCGACGTGGACCCGACGAGCTGGCGGCAGATCAGCTGCAGATGCCCGACCTGCTCAGGGGTGATGGAGTCGAAGACCAGCCGCCGGGCCTCCCGGACGTGACCGGGCGCGGCCGCCTCCAGCACCGCCAGGCCCTTCTCGGTGAGCATCGCCTCGGTGCAGCGGATCTCCGAGTTGTGCACCTCGCGCCGTACCCAGCCCTGCTTCTCCAGGCGGGTGACCGCGTGCGACAGCCGGGACGCCGAGCCGCCCGCGTACAGGGCGAGCGTGTTCATCCGCACGGCCCGGCCCGGCCGCCGGGACAGCGCGGACAGGATCGAGTACTCGAAGAAGTTCAGCCCCGAATCGCGCTTGAGCTGCGCGTCGATCGCGGTGGGCAGGCTCATCAGCAGGGAGATCAGGGTCATCCATGCGCCGCGCTCGTCGTCGCCCAGCCAGGGGACGTCGTCGTCGTGCGGCGGCGTCGTGGTGTTTGTCACCACTGAAGGGTACCCGTCTTGAACATTCAACACTTGCCGTGGCAAGCTTCTGGAGAACCCGGTGTTGAACATTCAACACCATCTGACAGGGAGCGTTTGCCGTGACCGTTCTTCGTATCGACGCCAGCATCCAGGGCCCGCACTCGGCCAGCAGTGAGCTCGCCGACATCGCCGAGGCCGAGTGGCTGGCCGTCCGGCCGGAGACCACGTTCGTGCGCCGCCACGTCGGCGCCGACCCGCTGCCCGCCGACGCCTGGGGCCACGCCGCGCTCAGCGCGTTCACCCCCGACGAGCAGCGCACCGAGGAGCAGCGCAAGGCGTTCGCGCTGGCCTCGACGCTGACCAACGAGCTCCGCGAGGCCGAGGCCGTGATCCTGGCCCTGCCGCTCTACAACTGGGGCGTCTCCCAGCACGCCAAGATCTGGATCGACCTGGCCATCGCCGGCGGCGCTCAGGGCGAACGCCTCCTCGAGGGCAAGCCCGCCATCGTCCTCACCACCCGCGGCGGCGGCTACAGCCCCGGCACCCCGCGCGAGGGCTGGGACCACAACACCGCCTACCTGCGCCGCATCGTCGCCGACGTCTGGGGCGCCGACCTGACCTTGATCGAGCGAGAGCTGACCCTGGCCGGCGTCAACCCGGCCATGGACGCCTTCATCGAGACCGCCAACCTCCTGAAGAAGACCGCCCACGAGGCCGCCACCCACGCCAGCCGCACCCTGGCCACCCGCTAGACCGCACTACCTGTGGACAACGGGCGGCCGGACAACACCGCCCGGGCCGCCTGCTCGGCGTCGATCGTGTCGCTCTTCGTGACTGGCCGCCCCACCCGTGCAGGCCGGTATAGCCGCTGCTCGTGGCCGGAAGGTGCGAGTGCCCGGCAGGGCCCCGCGGTGATCGAGTACCGCAGGTGTCCACACCGAGGACGACCTCGCCGTCGGCAGGGCGGTTCTGGCCAGAGGGCCCGGGATCGATGAGCTCACGGCGGGACGCAGCGGCAGGGATCGGCTCGAGCCTGCATAGCGGAAGCCCCCACCCGCGAAATCTTGAAGAGCCGCCGTCAGCTGCGCGCACCAACTCATCAGCTTCACCGGGCGATCAGGTGCCTCCGCCGGAAATAAGCGATATTTCCAGCGGGGGCACTGCGCGTTTCCCGCAATGTGACCCGCAGACCAGCCCATATGACCAGCAAAGGGGACGGCCCGCCGGGGAGGGCGGGACACGCTCCCATCAGCTGGCAACGGCCACCACATAGCGGGATTTCAGCGGCGGCCGCACGGGGGAAGCGCCGGCCCGGCAGCTCAGCCCGGCGCGGGCGGCAATGGCGCGACCAACGACGGTGATCGCCTTGCGCCCCGGGGACCTGTCCCCAGGGCGTATCAAATAGGTCAGTGGCCGTTGAAAGCGTCGCGCATCCGGCTGAAGAAGCCGCCCTGCTTGCTCAGCTCGGCCACGTCCTCGCCGCGGGTCTTGGCGAACTCGCGCAGCATCCGCTCCTGCTCGGCGGTCAGCTTGGTCGGGGTCTTGACGTCGAGGTGGACGAAGAGGTCGCCGCGGCCCTGGCCCCGCAGGTGGGGCACGCCCTTGCCGCGGATGCGCAGCGTCGAGGCGGGCTGGGTGCCGGATTTGACCTCGATCGCCTCCTCGCTGTCGAGCGTCTTGATCGTCAGGCGGGTGCCCAGGGCGGCCGCGGTCATCGGGAGGGTGACGCGGCAGTGCAGGTCGTCGCCCTTGCGGGAGTAGACGTCGTGCGGGCGCTCGTGAATCTCGACATACAGGTCGCCGGCTGTGCCGCCGCCGGGGCCGACCTCGCCCTGCTGGGCCAGGCGGATGCGCATGCCGTCCTCGACGCCGGCCGGGATCTTCACGGTCAGCGAGCGGCGGGTGCGCACGCGGCCGTCGCCGGCGCAGGTCGGGCAGGGGTGCGGGATGACCGTGCCGTGGCCCTGGCAGGTGGAGCAGGGGCGGGACGAGACGACCTGGCCGAGGAACGTGCGCTGCACGCTCTGCACCTCGCCGCGGCCGCCGCACGTCTCGCAGGTGGCCAGGTGGGTGCCGGGCGCGGTGCCGGCGCCGGAGCACTGGGTGCACAGGACCGCGGTGTCGACGGTGATCGGGGCCTCGACGCCGAACGCCGTCTCGACCAGGTCGAGCTCGAGGCGCAGGATCGCGTCGGCGCCGGGGCGGGTGCGCGGGCGCGGGCCACGGGAGCCGCCGCCGGCCGCCGTGCCGAAGAACGCGTCCATGATGTCCTGGAAGCCCACGAACGGGCCGCCGGGACCGCCCGGACCGCCGGGGCCCATGCCGCCGCCGGGGGCGAGCGGGTCGCCGCCGAGGTCGACGATCTGGCGCTTCTGGTCGTCGGACAGCACCTCGTACGCCGCGTTGATGTCCTTGAACTTCTCGGCGGCCTCGGGGTCGGGGTTGACGTCGGGGTGGTACTGCCGAGCCAGCTTCCGGTAGGCGCGCTTGATCTCGTCGTCGGTGGCCTCCCGGCTCACGCCGAGAATGCCGTAGTAATCCTTGGCCACGGGGTTTGGGGTCCTCATTGTCAGCGCGAATCCGTCAGTTCTGAGCCGGTCAGTTCTGGGCCAGCAGGTCGCCCACGTAGCGTGCCACCGCACGAACCGTGGCGATGGTGCCGGGGTAGTCCATCCGGGTGGGTCCGAGCACTCCCAGCCCCCCAACGATAGTCGTCCCTGGGCCGTAGCCCGTGCTGACCACGGACGTCGAGCGGAGGTTGTCTATCTCGTTCTCGTCGCCGATGCGCACCCTGGTCTTGCTGGGCTCCAGGTCGCCGATGAGCTTGAGCAGGATGACCTCCTCCTCGAGGGCCTCGAGCACGGGGCGAAGCGTGCCCTGGAAGTCCAGCACACCTCCCCGCGTCAAGTTCGCCGTTCCGGCGAGCGCCAGCCGCTCCTCGCTGCGCTCCACCAGCGTCTCGAGCAGGACGCTGGCCAGGCAGGCCATCGTGTTGCGGTGGCCGGGGGCGCACTCGTCGACCAGGCCCTGCACCAGCGGCGGGGTGTCGGACATGCGCTGACCGGCGAGCTTTTCGTTGACCTTGCGGCGCAGGTCGGTCACGTCGTCGGAGGCGACCGGGCCGGGCAGCTCGACCAGGCGCTGCTCGACGCGGCCGGTGTCGGTGATCATCACGAGCATCAGGCGGGTCGTGGAGATCGGGACGAGTTCCAGATGGCGCACGGAAGAGCGGGCCAGCGACGGGTACTGCACGACCGCGACCTGGCGGGTGAGCTGGGCGAGCAGGCGCACTGTGCGATGCACCACGTCGTCGAGGTCGACCGCGCCGATCAGGAAGCGCTCGATCGCGCGGCGCTCGGCCGGGCTCAGCGCCTTGACCTTGGATAGGCGGTCGACGAACAGGCGGTAGCCCGCGTCGGTGGGGACCCGCCCGGCGCTCGTGTGCGGCTGGCGGATGTATCCCTCCTCCTCCAGCACGGCCATGTCGTTGCGCACGGTGGCGGGAGAGACGCCCAACTGGTGGCGCTCGACCAGGGCCTTGCTGCCGACCGGCTCCTGGGTCTCGACGTAGTCCTCGACGATCGCCCGCAGGACCTCGAGCTTGCGGTCATCCAGACTCATGACCCCTCCCTCGCGGACGTTTGGCACTCCCAAAGACAGAGTGCCAGTCTACGTCGCCGTTCCCGCCGGCGCGATGATCGAGTGGACTGTCTATTCATCGACTCGTACCGCATGTCGCTCTCGACCGTATTGAGCTGCGGTCCTACGGTGGCAGCCATGACAGAACCACCTCGCCCGCCCGGTGAAGGTAATCCGTATGCGGCTAACGATCCGACGTCGGGTTCGACACCGCCACCCTCGTCCCCGCCCCCGCCGCCGCCCGGCGGTGGCTACGGCCCGCCTCCCGGCGCATACAACGCACCGCCTCCCGGTGGTGGCTACGGCCCGCCCCCGGGCGGCTACAACCCGCCCCCGCAGCAATACGGCTACGGTCCGGGGCCCAGCAGCGCCACCGATGACCGCACCTGGATCCTCGTGGCCCACTTCGGCGGCGCGGCCGGCGCCTTCCTCGGCGGTGGCTGCGCGGGCTGGATCGCCCCGCTGGTCGCGCTGCTCGCCCGGGGCAACCAGTCCCCGGTCGTGCGGGCCGAGGCCGTCAAGGCGCTGAACTTCCAGATCCTCTGGTCGATCATCGCGCTCGTCGGCTGGGTGCTCAGCTGCATCGTCATCGGCATTTTCGTCGGCATCGCCGCGTCGATCATCGCGATCGTCTTCGGTGTCATCGCCGGCGTGAAGGCCAGCAACAACGAGCCTTACAACTACCCCATGACGGTGCAAATCATCAAGTAGATCGTGGCAGGCGCCGGGTCGGGGGCCCGGCGTAGTCACACCACCTCGCGGATCACCGCATCGGCGAGCAGCCGGCCCTTCAAATTCAAGATCAACTGCCCTTTCCCGTACGCCTCCGGCACGAGCAGACCGTCTTCGAGCGCCTGTTTGGCCCCGCGCCCGTCCAGCCCCGCCAGCGGGATGCCGTCGCTGAGACGTACCCGCAGCATGATGTCCTCGACGCGGCGGTCCTCGTCGTCGAGGAGCTCGCGGGCATGGCCGGGCGAGACGCCGTCGGCGAGCCTTTTCGCGTACGTCGTGGGGTGCTTGACGTTCCACCAGCGCACGCCGCCGACGTGGCTGTGCGCGCCCGGGCCCAGGCCCCACCAGTCGGCGCCGGTCCAGTACAGCAGGTTGTGCCGGCAGCGGGAGTCCTCGCCCTTGGCCCAGTTGGAGACCTCGTACCAGGTGAAACCGGCCTCGGTCAGGGCCTTCTCGGCGGCCAGGTAGCGGTCGGCGGCCACGTCGTCCTCGGGGTAGGGCAGCTCGCCGCGGCGCATGCGGGCGGCCATCCGGGTGCCGTCCTCGACGATCAGGGCGTACGCGCTGACGTGGTCGGCGCCGGCCTCGACGACCGCCCGGAGGGACGCGGCGAAGTCGTCCGGGGTCTCGCCCGGGGTGCCGTAGATCAGGTCGAGGTTGACGTGCTCGAAGCCCGCCTCCCTCGCCTCCCGCGCCGCCTGGGGTGCCCGCCCGGCGGTGTGCTGACGGTCGAGGATCTTGAGCACGTGCGGGCTGGCGGACTGCATGCCGAGGCTGATCCGGGTGAAGCCGTTGGCGCGAAGCCGGCGCAGGTATTCGGGCGTCACGGATTCGGGGTTCGCTTCGGTGGTGATCTCGGCGTCGCTGCTCAGGCCCCAGGTCTTGTCGATGCCTTCGAGGATGCGCCCGAGATCGTCCGCGCTCAGCAGGGTCGGGGTGCCCCCGCCCACGAACACCGTGTCCACCTTTTCCGGATTTATCGTGTTTTGGGCGAGCTTGAGCTCCTGCAGGACCGTGTCGGCGTAGCCCTCTCGGCTCGCGCCGCCTAATTCGCTCGCCGTGTAGGTATTGAAGTCGCAGTAACCGCAGCGGCTCGCGCAGAACGGCACGTGGACATATACGGCAAATCCGTTTTTTCCGGCGCTCGCCGCCGCGTCGGGCGGAAGGGACCCGTCGGTGGGCACGGGGTCGCCATCGGGAAGTGCGCCAGCCATCCACCAAGTGTGCACGGCCGGCGCCTGCGTCGAAGTGGGGGCCGGAGCGAGGCGAGGTCCAGGTGTCGTCTGGGCGTGCGACGCGGGCGCCCGAATACCGGGGTTGTATTCGGGTGTTCGCGTCGTGCGGCCAGGCGGCGGCTGGGCCACGCCGCAGCCCGTCTCCCACTTCGACGCAGGCGCCGTTATGGTCTCGCCCATGGATCTGGTCCGTACCGCCACCGTCGCCGGGGTGACCACCGTGACCCTGGACAGCCCCGCCAACCGGAACGCCCTCTCCACGCCGCTGATGAAGCAGCTGCTCGAGGCGCTCTCGGCGGCGCTGACCGACCCGGCCGTCCGCGCGGTCACGCTCTCGCACACCGGGCCGGTCTTCTGCTCCGGCGCCGACCTCAAGGAGACCGCCGAGGCCCGCGCCTCCGGCCGGGTGCCCGCCGAGCTGCTGGCCGACGTGCTGGCCGCGCTCTGGGAGTTCCCCAAGCCGGTGGTCTGCCGGGTGGCCGGCCCGGCCCGGGCGGGCGGCCTGGGCCTGATCGCCGCGGCCGACATCGCGGTCTGCGTGCGGGAGGCGACGTTCGCCTTCACCGAGGTGCGCCTCGGCGTCATCCCGGCCGTGATCAGCGCCACCGTCCTCCCCCGGCTCGGCTCGCGGGCGGCGGCCGAGCTCTATCTGACCGGCGAGGTCTTCGACGGCGTGCGGGCGGCCGAGGTCGGGCTGGTCACCAAGGCGGTCCCGGCCGAAGGGCTGGAGGCGACGGTGGCGGCGTACTGCGAGGCCCTGGTGCGGGGCGGCCCGCTGGCCCTGGCGGGGGCGAAGCAGTTGCTCCGGCGGACCCCGGCGCCCTCGATCCGGGCCGAGCTGGCCGAGTTGTCGGAGCGCTCGGGCGCCTACTTCCGCTCGGCCGAGGGCACCGAGGGGGTCGACGCCTTCCGCGAGAAGCGCCCGGCCTCGTGGGTGCCTTCGCCGCGCGAGGTGTAGTGCAGTGACGGTTCCGTGGTGCGGTCGTTGTTTACGCTTGTTGCCTGGCACGGGGTAGCCGTCGAGGAGGTGTGAGTGCGCAGGACGCCGATCGTGGTGCTCGCGTTGCTCGCTGTTGTCGGCACCCTGGGCGTGGTGGTCGTGATGCGTGGCATGTCCGGCGACATCAAGCTGCCGACGATCATCGGCCCCGAGTGCACCGTCAAGGCCGACGGCGAGGTCACGCTCGACCCGGTGCAGATGGCCAACGCCGCGACGATCAGCGCCGTGGGCATCCGGCGCGGGTTGCCGGAGCGGGCCGTCGTGATCGCGCTCGCCACCGCCCTCCAGGAGTCCAAACTGGAAAACCTGGACACCGGCGACCGCGATTCGGTGGGGCTCTTCCAGCAGCGGCCCAGCCAGGGCTGGGGCACGCCGGAAAAGATCCAGGACCCGCGGTACGCGGCCGACAAGTTCTACTCCGCGCTCAAGCGGGTCAAGGGCTGGGAGAAGATGCGGGTCACCGACGCGGCGCAGCGCGTGCAGCGGTCGGCCTACCCGAACGCGTACGAGAAATGGGCGGACGAGTCGGCGGTGCTGGCCCGTGCGCTGACCGGCCGCGCCACCGGCGCGGTTGCCTGCACCGTCACGGGCGCGCCCGTCCTGCGCGGGGCGGCCGCCGCCGCGGCCCTGATGAACGGGCTCAAGCTGGACTGGGGCAAGGGCCTGGCGAAGACGCCGGCGGCGAGCCAGGCGGCGGGACTGACGGTCGCGGTCTCCGACGCGAGCACCGGCTGGCGGTACGCGCACTGGCTCGTCTCGCACGCCTCGGCGACCGGCCTCGAACGGGTACGTTTCGCCGACCTCGAATGGCACGCGCCCGACGGCAAGTGGCAGCCTGTAACCGCGGACGGCGGCGTGGACGAGCGTCAGGTCATCGCCCAAGTCTTCAGCTGACGTCGCGAAAGTCTCTCGGCATGCGCCGGGCGCGCTCCCAGGAAACGTTGCTCTCCGTGATGTTCATCGATTCGGTGGCCAAATAGCGCAGCGTATATCCGCGCATGGACAGACAGCTACCGCCCTGGTACTAAGTAGGACGTGTCGAGGGCGATCGAATGGATCCTGCTGGGTTCGGCGAGCTGTCTGGCGATCATCGTCGGCGTCCGGTGGCACCGTCCCAGCCGCGTCGGCCCCTGGCTGCTGCTGGCCGGTTCGGTCGCCGCCATCGCGGTCGGTGACGTCTTCTACGCGGCCGGGGCGATGTCCGCCGCCGAGGCGTGCTACCTGTCGATGTTCGTGCTGGTCGCGGCCGCGCTGATCCAGTTCACCCGGGGCGGCTCGCTGCTGGTGGAGCGGGCCCGCCTGATCGACCTGCTCGCGGCCGCCTGCTCGACGCTGCTTGTCGTGTGGGTCTTCATGATCGGCGACAACGTCCTGACCGGCAAGATCTCGGCGGCCGACGTGATCGGCGACCTGCTGCTGATCGGCGTCACCGGCCGGCTCGTGCTCGCCGCCGGGCGCAACGTGTCGGCGGCGCTGCTACTGGCCGGCTCGGTCGGCATGCTGGCCAGCGACATCATCTATCCGATGGCGCCCGGGGTGATCACCGAGAGCGGCTACATAGTCCTGTACGTCACGTGGGGTCTGGCCGCCCTGCATCCGTCGATGACCCGGCTGACCCGGCCGATGCCGCCGCGCGCGACCCCGTGGCGCGGGCACTGGGCGGCGCTGCTGGGCGCGGCCGTGGCGACGCCGCCCGCGGTGCTGCTCGTCGAGGCGCTCAACGGCGAGGTCCACGACGGTGTGGTGATCGCGGTGGCGGGCGCGCTCACGCTGCTGCTGACCATCACCCGCCTGGCCGACTCGATCTCGCAGAACAGTCAGGCCGCGGCCCGCGAGAGGGCGCTGCGCACGGCCTCGGGCGCGCTGGTCGCCGCGGCCGACCCACCGGCGGTCGAGGCGGCGGTGCATGCGGCCGCCGAGCAGCTGATGCCGGCGCCGCGCGGGGGTGGCCGCCCCGGCCAGCGCGGTCCGTCGACATCGCTGCGCTCGCTCATCTTCGCCGCCGATGACGAGGCGGTCCCGGTCGCGCCGCCGGGGCCGAGCCCGCGCAGCTGGTGGCACGACGAGACGACCCTGGTCTGCCCGTTGCGGCTCGAGCCACTGGCGGTCGCGCGGCCCAGCGGCGGCGCGCTGATCGTCGAGGCCCCGCGCGAGGTGCTGGCGGTGACGCGCGACGCCCTCGAGGTGCTGGCCGGCCAGGCGGCGCTGGCGCTCGACCGCATCGCGCTGGTCGAGGCGGTGGGCCGGCGCGACAGCGACCAATACCTGCGTACGGTCATCGGCAACACCGCCGAGCTGATGCTGGTGATCGACGACGACCAGCGCATCCGCTACGCGAGCCCGGCCGTCCACGACCTCCTGGGCGACGAGGGCATCACTCCGCTTTCCACGCTGACCGACCTGGTCCACCCCGACGATCGCAGCGAGGTGCGGCGGGCGTTCCAGTCCAACGGGGACGGAATCCTGTTCTGCGCCCTGCGCCGCTCCGACGAGTCCCAGATCCTGATCGAGGCGACCTACCGCGACCTGCGCGAGGACCGCCTGGTCCGCGGCTACGTGGTGACCATGCGCAACGTGACCGACGCCCACACCCACGACGAGCGCCGGCCCCACCGCGACCACGTCGACGGGCTGCCGGCCTGGGTGAACAGGCGAAGCGCCCAGCACAAGTTCCGCTACTGACCGCACACATGCCAAGCGCCGGACCTGAACCAGGTCCGGCGCTTGGTGCAGCTTCCCTTATCGGGTGAGGCGGCGGCGCGAGCCGACACCCGCCACCAGGGCAACGCCGATCGCGGCGAGCACGACCTGGAACAGGAACTCGATCCAGTCGAAGCCCTTGGTGTCCGCGACGCCGAAGGCACGAGCGATGACCGTACCGAGCAGCGCGGCGACGATACCGACCACCATGGTCAGCCAGATGGGGATGTTCTGCTTGCCCGGTACGACCAGGCGGCCCAGCGCGCCGATGACAAGACCGACGATAAGCGCCGTGATGATGCCGGTGACAGTCATGAGGTTTCCTCCTCGGGGGTGGAGCATCCGTTGCGTCCGTCGAGCCCCACAGTTCCCGAGCACCGGAGAAACCAAACCGCCCTATTTCTTGTTTGCTCCCTTGGTGTCCGAAGCGTCAGACGTCGACAGCGCGGCGATGAAGGCCTCCTGCGGCACTTCCACGCGCCCGACCATCTTCATCCGCTTCTTGCCCTCTTTCTGCTTCTCGAGGAGCTTTCGCTTCCGGGTGATGTCGCCGCCGTAGCACTTGGCGAGAACGTCCTTGCGGATCGCGCGGATCGTCTCCCGCGCGATGATCCGGCTGCCGATGGCAGCCTGGATCGGCACCTCGAACTGCTGCCGGGGAATCAGCTTCTGCAGCTTGGCGGCGATATTGACGCCGTACGCGTACGCCTTGTCCTTGTGCACGATGGCGCTGAAGGCGTCGACCGGCTCGCCGTGCAGCAGAATGTCCACTTTGACCAGGTCAGCGACCTGCTCGCCGGACGGTTCGTAGTCGAGCGACGCGTACCCCTTGGTCTTGCTCTTCAATTGGTCGAAGAAGTCGAAGATGATCTCGGCGAGGGGCAGCGTGTAGCGAAGCTCGACCCGCTCGCTGGAGAGGTATTCCATGCCGAGCAGGCTGCCGCGGCGGCTCTGGCAGAGCTCCATGACCGCGCCGACGTAGTCGTTGGGCACCAGCACGGTGGCCCGCACGACCGGCTCGTGAATCTCCGCGATCTTGCCGGCGGGGAACTCGCTGGGGTTGGTGACGACGAATTCCTGCGCGTCCTCGGTGTAGACGCGGTAGACCACGTTCGGCGCCGTGGAGATCAGGTCGAGGCCGAACTCGCGCTCGAGCCGCTCGCCGATGATCTCGAGATGGAGCAGGCCGAGGAAGCCGCAGCGGAAGCCGAAGCCGAGCGCCGCGGACGTCTCGGGCTCGTAGACCAGCGCGGCGTCGTTGAGCTTGAGCTTGTCGAGGGCGTCGCGCAGGGCCGGGTAGTCGGAGCCGTCGATCGGGTAGAGGCCGGAGTAGACCATCGGCTTCGGGTCCTTGTACCCGCCCAGCGGCTCGGAGGCCGGCCGGTTGTTGCCGGTGACGGTGTCGCCGACCCGGGACTGGCGCACGTCCTTCACGCCGGTGATCAGGTAGCCCACCTCGCCGACGCCGAGCGCGCCGGCCTTCTCCATCTCGGGCGAGACGACACCGATCTCGAGCAGCTCGTGCACCGCGCCGGTGGACATCATCTTGATCCGGTCGCGCGCCTCGATCCGCCCGTCGATGACCCGGACGTACGTGACGACGCCGCGGTACACGTCGTACACCGAGTCGAAGATCATCGCCCGGGCCGGGGCAGCGGCGTCCCCGACCGGCGGCGTGAACTGCCGGACGATCTCATCGAGCAGGTGGTCGACCCCGACGCCGGTCTTCCCGGAGACGCGCAGCACCTCCGACGGGTCGACGCCGATCAGGCCGGCGAGCTCCTCGGCGTACTTCTCGGGCTGCGCGGCCGGCAGGTCGATCTTGTTGAGCACCGGGATGATGTGGAGGTCGTTCTCCATCGCCAGGTACAGGTTGGCGAGCGTCTGCGCCTCGATCCCCTGCGCCGCGTCGACGAGCAGGACCGCCCCTTCACAGGCGGCGAGGCTCCGAGACACCTCGTACGTGAAGTCGACGTGCCCCGGGGTGTCGATCATGTTGAGCACCGCGGACTCGCCCTGCCGGTCGCCTTCGCGCACCACCCAGGGCATGCGAACGGCCTGCGACTTGATGGTGATGCCGCGTTCCCGCTCGATGTCCATGCGGTCGAGATACTGCGCCCGCATCTGCCGCGGGTCGACCACCCCGGTGATCTGCAGCATCCGGTCGGCCAGCGTCGACTTGCCGTGGTCGATGTGCGCGATGATGCAGAAGTTGCGGATGCGACTCGGGTCGGTAGCCCCGATCACATTCACACCGGGGTCGAGCGGTCCAGGCACGATCGTCCGTTCTTCTCAGTCTTGCAAAGCTGGGATGGCGCCCCGCACAAGCCCGGCGCCGGCCGCCGACACAAGGGCCGGCGCGTTCTATCGTCCCACGCCCGCGCGGGGGACCCCGCTCACACCCGCTCAAGCACCGCCCCACCCAGCGGCACCCGCCATTTCAAACCGCGCCCCGCCCAAGCGGCACCCGCAGTTTCAGACGCCGGCCCGCCAAGCGGCACCCGCAGTTCAGACGCTGGTCCGCCCAAGCGGCACGCGTCGTTTCAGATCCGCTCGAGCGGCGCATGCGGCAGCGGCGGCAACTCAGCCGTGACAGCGTCCCCGGGCCGGATCGCACCACTACGCAGCACCACCGCCATGACACCGGCCTTGTAGACCACGTCGCCCTCCGCACCCCGGCCGACCACTTCCTTGAGCAGCCCCTGCCGGAAGACGTTGATCTGCGCACAGGGATTACGCAGCCCCGCCACCACGACGGCAGGCCGAGGATCGTCCCCCCGATCCCGCGCCGCGGCCGCCGCGACAGCCACCGCCGAAGCCGCGGTAGCCGCGTCAAGCTCCGCCGCGGCCGCCACCTCCAGCACCGCCTTAACCGCCTGCGTAGCCCCCGGGCCATCCGCGCGCACCCCGACGGCTACGGACGGCCCGAAGCGCAGGATCGTGCCGACCGGCAGCGCGAGCAGGTCGATGCCGCTGGTGGTCACGTTCTCGCCCAGGTTGCCCGCCGCGACCGCGAACCCCTTGGCCCCCACCTCGGCGAACAGCTCCTGCTGAATCAGGTGCACCTGCCGGAAGTTCGGCTGCGTCGGATCGTTGCGCACCCGACCCCGGTGCTTGACGTGCACTCCGGCATGCACGTCACCTTTCACTCCGACCCCGGCGATCAGGACGATCTCGTCCCGGACCGGCTTCGTGAACGCATAGGTGTCGTTACAACTGACCGCCGCGACAGTCCCCTCGTCAGCCTCCATGACCCCGAGTGTCCCGGAGCGACCTCTCACCCTCGACCGGGTTTCCCGCTCCCTGGTCCCCGCCGCCTCTCCCCCAGCGGACACCAAGCCGCGCCACCCCCGCGAGACCCGAGCCGCGCCAGACCCGAGCCGCGCGAGACCCGACCGCGAGAGACCCGAGCCGCGCCAGACCCGACCGCGAGAGACCCGAGCCGCGTCACTCCGACCGCGCGAGACCCGAGAGACCCGACCGCGCGAGACCCGAGCCGCGTCACCCCGACCGGCGTCAGTCCGGTGGCTCGAGGAAAAGCGCCGACAAGCGCGGCAGCCTCTTCTGCATCTCCTCCTCGTTGTCGAAATCCCACAACTCGGCCGCGTCGGGCCTGGTCACCGGCCTCTCCCCGGCCGGCAACTCGGACCCGGTGGCCTGCCGATAAGCCTCGGCCGCGATGGACAGCACCTCTTCCGCCTCGAAGACCGCGCCGGTCTCCACCGCGCCGCGCACAGCCGGCACGTCGGCCAGCGAATCGGGTGACTGCACCGACCGCGCGACCGCCTCGCGGCCGTGCGCGATCAGCCAGCCCCGGAAATTGTCGAAGCCCTCGTCGGAACACCCGCCGTTGATCAGGTAGGCCGCCGCCCACAGGTCCTGCGTGCCGGAGGCGACCATGACCTTGTCGAGGTGGCGGGCCCAGGCGACGATCTCCTCCGGGTCATGGGTGGCCAGATCGGCGGCGGCGCGCTTGGCCACCTCGCCGGGGGAGGCGGGCCGATCGGCGGTCGCCCGGCCGATGACCACCCAGAAGTCGTCGGTTCTCATGGCGAGGATCCTGCCAGTCGGGTACGACAAAAATCGGGACGGCAGGATGGTCGGGTGCGGCCGATTTCCTTGCCTGATGTCGCGTACGGCGCCACCGCCGTACGCCCTGATTGGTCTGACCTGCCGGAAAGCCTGCGGCAATCCATCTCGGCGCGTCTCGGCGCGCCGATCGCCTCGGCGCAGAGCGCCGGCGGCGGCTTCACCCGCGCCTTCGCCGCGATTATCACGACATCGGCTGGGCTGAGGGCATTTGTCAAGGCCGCGCCACTTCAAGATCCAACATCCCATTGGTACGCCCGGGAGGCGGCGCTCACGTCCGCACTGCCGCAAGCCGTCCCCGCCGCGCGACCGCTCTGGACGATGGCAGATTCAGACTATTTCGTCCTATGTCTGGAAGCGATCGACGGGCACGTCCCGTCACTTCCGTGGTCACCGGGAGAGCTGGAGTCCGCGCTGACCGCCTGGTCGACCGCGGCCGAGGCGCTACGCGAGCCCACCCCGGAACTCCTGGCCGCCGGCCTGCCCGCGCTCCCGGAGATCCTGCGCGGCGAGATGTCCTGGTGGTCCGAGATCGAGAGCGGCCGCGAGCCCCTGCCCCGAACCGCCCGGCACACGATCGCGCCGGCCCGGATCCGCGAGCTGGCCGCGCTGGAGCGTGCCCTGCCGGCGCTCGCGTCCGGCGCCGCGATGACGCACGGCGACCTCCGGATCGACAACGTCCTGATCGACCGCGACGGCCGGGCCTGGCTGTGCGACTGGACGTGGCCGTGCCTCGGCGCGCCCTGGTTCGACACGGTGACGCTTCTGGTGAGCGCCTTCGCCAGCGGCCAGGACACCGACGCCCTCCTCGGCCCCTGGGACGCCCCGGACGAGGGCGTGGACGGGGCGCTGGCGGCCCTGGCGGGATACTGGCTGATCCGCGCGGACGGCGGCCCGAGCAGCGCGTCGCCGCACAGCCGGCAGCATCAGCGGTTCAGCGGGGAGCAGGCGCTGGCGTGGCTGGCCGAGCGCCGCGGCTGGTAGGCGACGGCCGTTTTGGCGGGTCGTGGCGGTGCTGGTAGTCTGGTTCATCGCGTGTGGTGACGCGCCGCTGTTGGCTGCTCCAGCAGACAGCCGCTCCGGTGGCTGGCTGTTTGTGACAGCCGGCCTCGGTGACCACCGCGCTTGAGACCAGTTTCCGAACCTAGTCAGGACAAGGCTGTCGCGTGGCGAACATCAAGTCCCAGATCAAGCGCAACCGGCAGAACGAAAAGGCCCGGCTGCGCAACAAGTCGGTCAAGTCGTCGCTGAAGACGGTGATCCGCAAGCTCAATGAGGCGAGCGAGGCGGGCAACGTCGAGACGGCTACCGTTCTGCTGCGTGACGCCTCGCGTCAGCTCGACAAGGCTGTCAGCAAGGGCGTCATCCACAAGAACCAGGCGGCGAACCGTAAGTCGGCCATCGCCAAGCGGGTCGCCTCGCTGTCTGCCTGATCCGTCAGGCCGATCCCTCACCGGATCGCCGGCGCGGCAGCACGGAAGCCGCCGCGCCGTAGCTCGCTAGACGCGAGCCGGTCATCGACGACCACACCCGGGCACCGCCGGACTTCCGAGTCCGAGGCGGTGCCCGCGTCGTTTCCGTGCGAGGGCACCGCGGCCAGCAGACCGCCTCGGCGACGCAACTCAGGCCGTGGCCGTCCTGATCGCTACGTGACGCTTCGTTGTCATGGCGGCTATCTCAGCCGGTGACGGACCGCAGCAAGGCACCGCCTACAGGCCGACGGGCTGCTTACTCGTAGCGGCGGGTGGCGGACTGCCGGACGCGCCACTGCTGAGCCTCGACCTGCTCCGCCCACGGGCGCATGACCGGGGCGCCACGCTCCCGGTTGATGACGCCGGGCAGCCGGGTCGTTGCCTCCTCGGCGATGCGGACCGCCGGGTCGCCCCCGGCCCCGCCGCCAAGCCCGCCCGCGGTGGCGGGCCGCAGGACCTCGGCCCGGGCCGCGGCCGGACCGGCAGGGATCGCCGGCTGCGTGAGCGCGCCGGCGATGACGTCGTTGAGCTTGACCATCAGCGCGACCAGGATCGGCAGCACCAGCACGCCCCACCAGCTGACCAGCTCGGCCAGGGCGAGCAGAGCGCCCAGTGCGACGCTGCCCTCCAGAAAGACGAAGCAGAGGAAGCCGCTCGGCGCGACGTGACGCAGCCGGAGCAGTCGTGCATACATCGGCAGGTGCGCCTCGGTGCGCCGGCTCATCGGGCCCCGCCCCCGCGACGGGCCGCGGCCACCGCGAAGACCGCCTGCTCGAGGGCGTACCCGCGATCCTCGGCGCCGCCCTTGACGGCGGCGTTGCAGTCGGCGGCGGCGCGCATGGCGTCGACAAGGCCCTCGGGGGTCCAGCCGCGGCTGCGCTCCTGGGCCCGCTGGATCTTCCACGCGGGCATGCCGAGGCTGCTGGCCAGCTGGTACGGGTTGCCCCGCCCGGCGGCGGCGACCTTCGCCACCGTACGGACGCCGTCGGCGATCGCGTCGGCGATCGGCACCGGATCGACGCCGACGTGCAGCGCCCAGCGCAGCGCCTCGAGCGCGGCCGGCACGTCGCCGATCATCGCCGCGTCGGCGACCGTGAAGCCGCTCACCTCCGCGCGGCCCTTGTAGTACCGCGCCACGACGGCCTCGGTGATCTTGCCGTCGGTGTCGGCGAGCAGCTGCGAGCAGGCCGCCGCGATCTCGCGCAGGTCGTTGCCCACCGATGCGAGCAGCGCGGACGCGGACGCCTCGTCGCAGCGCCCGCCGTGGCGGCGGAACTCGTCGCGCACGAACGCGATGCGCTCGCGATCGCCCTTGAGCTTGGCCGCGGCCACCACGGTGGCGCCGGCCGAGCGCAGGCCGTCGGCGAGCGCCTTGCCCTTGGCCCCGCCGAGGTGCGCGACGATCAGCGTCACCTCGGGGTCGGGACTCTTCGCATACGCCAGGAGAGCGGCGATCAGATCCTTGCGCGCGTCCTGTCCACTGCGGATCACCAGCACCCGGCGGCCGCCGAACAGCGAAGGGCTCAGCATCTCGGCGACCTCGCCCGCGCTGATCGCACCACCCTCGTACTCCCGGACGTCGGCCCCGGGGTCGGCGGCCCGAGCCGCATCGACCGCGGCCGTGATCGCGCGCGCGGCGAGCAACTCCTCGTCGCCGAGAACGAGCAACAGCGGATCGGGGGGCGCGGTGTTCACGCCCAATATCGTCGCACGGGGGTCTGACGTTTCCGCGAGCCTCACTCCTACGCGCAGAACGCCGATCACGGAAAGCGAAAGCAGACATATCGGCGGTCTGACATGCGACGACACCCGTAAAGTCGCTCGATCAGGCTGGATGTCTGCATCGCCGCACCCGGCCCGAACAACCATCATCGACCCGAACTAATACCAACTGAACGGCCTAACTCGGGCGTGTCGGTTCACCTGTCCGGCGGCGCGCCGCGAGCCACCACCGCCAGTCCACGGCCGGTGGCGACGGCGGCCAGATCCCCCGACTGATCGGTGCGCAGCACCCGCGCTCCCCCGCGAGCCAGCCGCGCGAGCAGCGAAGCGTTCGGATGCCCGTAGTCGTTGTCCTTCCCCACCGACACGAGCGCCACGGCCGGGTCGATCGCGTCGAGGAACTCCGCCGACTGGTAACTCGAGCCGTGATGAGCGACCTTCAACACGTCCGCGTGCAGCGCCGGCCCGCCCAGATGCCGCAGCAGTTCGTCCTGCTCCTCGCTCTCCGCGTCACCTGGCAGCAGCACCGTCTCGCCGTCCACCTCGGCCCGCAGCACCAGCGAGTTGTTGTTCGGATCGGAGTTGGTGCCGTGCAGCGGCTCGTAGGGCCCGATCACCGCCAGCCGCAGCCCGCCCAACGCGTACGCCCAGCCTGGCCCCACCGCGTGCAGCGAGCGCCGACCGGCCACGGCGGCGACGGAAGCCCGGCCCGCGGGCGGATCGGGCCAGTCCGGACCGACGACGGCCAGCACATCCCGGCCCCGGAACACGCCCTCCACCCCGCCGATGTGGTCGACGTGGAAGTGGCTGACTACGAAGAGCACGACCTGCCGGACGCCGAGCCGCCGCAGGCAGTGGTCGACCGGGTCGGGCTCCGGACCGGCGTCGACCACGACCGCCCGCGCCGGTCCGGCCGGCAGGACGATCGCGTCCCCCTGCCCGACCGCGCAGGCCACCATCACCCAGTTCGCCGGCGGCCAGCCGGACGCGAGCAGCCGCACCGGCAGCGCGCCGAGCATCCCGGCCAGCGCGGCGACCAGGACGAGCCGCCGCACCACCACCCGGCGGGCGGCGACCAGCAGCGCCACCGTGATCGCGGCGAGCAGGAGCGCTCCCCACACCCCGTCCGGCCACGGCAGCGCGCCGGCGGGCACCCGGGCGCCGTACGTCGCCACCACCACGAGCCACTTCGCCGGCCAATGGGCCAGCCACGCCACGAACTCGGCCCCGGCCGGCCACACCGGCGACAGCACGGCCGACGCGACCCCGAGCAGGGTGGCCGGGGCGATCGCCGGGACGACCACGAGGTTGGCCGGGATCGCGACGATGCTCACGGCGCCGGACAGCCCGGCGACGACCGGGCCGCACGCCACCTGGGCGGCCGCGGGGACGGCCAGCGCCTCGGCCGCGCCCGGCGGCCATCCTTTCCGCCGCAGCGCGTCCCGCCACGGCGGGGCCAGCAGGAGCAGGCCCGCGGTGGCCAGCACCGAAAGCGCGAACCCCGGGTCGGCCGCCAGCTCCGGGTCGTACAGGATGAGGACCGCAACCGCCGCGGAAAGAGCAGGCAGAGCCGCTCTCGGCCGGCCGGAGGCCAGGCCGATCAACCCGATCCCGCCCATCGCGGCCGCCCGCACCACGCTCGGCGACGGCCGCGCCAGGATCACGAAGCCGACCAGCACGATCGCGCAAACCACGGCTCGCGTCACCGGCCCGGCGCGGGTCCACCGCATCGCGAACAGCACCACGCCCAGCAGAATCGCCACATTGGCGCCCGAAACAGCCATCAAATGTGTCATTCCGGTCGTCCGGAAGTCGTCGCTCAGCGCCGGATCCAACCGGCTCGTGTCCCCCACGACCAGCCCCGGCAGCAGGCCACCCGCGTCGTCGGGCAGCGGCTCGCACGCCCGCTGCAGCCCCGCCCGCAGCACCCCCGCGGCCCGCTGAGCCCACGACGGACGCCCGATCAGCTCGGGCGCCTCCTTGACCGAGACCACGGCCGCTCGCAGGTCGCCGCCGCGCGGTGCCATCAGCTTGCCGCGGGTGATGACGTGCTGCCCGGGCAGCAGTCCGCGCCACCCGGGATCGCCGGCGAGCACCAGCGCCCGAGCCGACAGGGTCAGCGGCGGCGTGTCCTCGGCGCCCACCTTGCGCAGGTCAACGGCGACAAGGTAGGTCGGAGGCAGGCCCGGCGATCCGGTCAGGGCACGTGGGTCGTCGCGGATGACTGCCTCCACGCGTACGGGATCACCCGCGCGCACCAGCGCGACCAGCGGCCCGGACTCGCGGGTCGTGACCCGCGCCCCCGTCATGCCGGCGCCGCAACCCGCGCCGATCAGGGTCGCCACCGCGATCCAGAGGACCGGGCTCCGTTTGGCGAACACCAATCCCACGGCCGCGCCACCCAGGGCCACCGCGCCCACCAGCAGGCCGGAGCGGGCCGAGAGGTACAGCGCCGCGAGCGACGACAGCCAGGCCGCCGCCGCGAACCCGGCCAGCCGCAGGTCAGGCGCCCTGGCATTCACACCGTCACCAGGTCTTTCAGCTGCTCGTAACGGGCGTCGCCGATCCCGTCGACCTTGCGGAGGTCGCCGACCGCCTTGAAGCCGCCCTGCGCGTCGCGGGCGTCGAGGATCCGCTGCGCCAGGACCGGCCCGACGCCGGGCAGGCTGTCGAGGTCGGCGAGCGTCGCGGTGTTCAGGTTGATCGGGCCGGCCGGCGCGGCGGCGCCGGTGGCCGCGGGACCGGGCCCGGTCGGCAGGGCCACGCCCGGCGACGGGGTGACGCCGACCATGATGAGCTCGCCATCCACCACCTTCCTCGCCAGGTTGAGCATCGCCACGTCGACGCCGGGCTCGGCGCCACCGGCCGCGTTCAGCGCGTCCGCCACGCGGGCGCCGGGCGGCAAGCGCACCAGGCCCGGCTTGCGCACCTTGCCGCCGACCGCGACCACAATCTCGGCCGCGGCCGGACTCGCCGCGCCCGGCGCCGACGGCTTGGTCACCGCGTCGGTGACCTCGAAGGAAGGCGGCGCGACCGGATCGACCCGCGGCCGGGACCGCCATGCCAGCAGGCCCGCGATCAGGAGAACCCCGGCGGCGACCGCAGCGAGCGCCTTGACGCCCCGGCGGCCGGGATCGAACGCGCCGAGACCGAAGCGCCGGCCGCCGTCGGGTTGGCCGCCACCGAAAGCGCCCGCACTGCTCAAAGCGGGTTCCGGCTCCCCGGCATACCTGTCCACCGGCGCCGGCCACGAGGACGCCGGCGGATCCGGCCACGGGATGTCGTCGTGCGGATCCTCGGGCAGCACCCACGAGGGTGGCGCCAGCGACTTGGCGGCCGACGGCGCGGCCGGGGCGGGCGGCGAACAGAACGGCTCGGGCATGTGATCTCCGGGAGGGGACGGAGGCGGATCATCGGAGTCGTCTTTCGGCGGGGCCGGGTCCTCGGCGAGCGAGCCGGGCGGCGACGCCCAGGCCGTCCCCGGTGGATAGCCGCCGGTCGTATCGGGTCCCGGCGTGGGCGGCGGAGCGGCCTCGGCCGGTGGCAGCGGACCAAGATCGACGTCGTCCGGCCACGAGGTGACCACGTCCGTCCAGTCCAGCGGCTCACCGACCTCCGCGAGCTCGGCGAGCGCCGTCGTGTACCGGGACGGCGCCGCCGGGCCGCCATGGAGGACACGGCGAGGGGCCGCGGCGGCCTGGCTCTCCAGGACCGACCGCAGTCTTGCCGCTACGACGTTGTCCTCACGCACGCCCGGCACGGTAGGGATTTCGCGTGATCTCTGCCGGAGGCCCTGTGGACAACCTCGAACTGTGGATAACTCCCACGAGCGGAGCTTCTGTGCTATGGACTGGCATGTGAAAACGGGGATTCCGGCGCCCGCCGTCGGCGAGGCGATCATTCGGCTCCGGGCCGCGGGCTGCGTGTTCGCCGAGGACGAGGCGGCGGTGCTGGCCGGCGCGGCCGTCGACGAGGCCGCGCTGACGGCGATGGTCGAGCGGCGTGCGCTGGGCGAGCCACTCGAGCAAGTCGTCGGCTTCGCCGACTTCTGCGGGGTCCGGGTCCGGCTCCGTCCGGGCGTTTTTGTTCCTCGCGTACGGAGTGAGCTCCTGGTTCGGATCGCGGCAGATACCGCCGAGCCGGGTTCGGTCGTGGTCGATCTCTGCTGCGGCTCGGGTGCCCTGGGCCTGGCCGTGCGAGCGTCGCGACCCGGAGTCGAACTGCACGCGGCGGATATCGATCCGGTCGCGGTCGCCTGTGCCCGGGACAATCTGGACCGGAACGTCTACCAGGGCGACCTCTTCGACGCCCTGCCCGGCGACCTGCGCGGCCGGATCGCGGTGCTGCTGGCCAACGTGCCCTACGTCGCGACCCGCCACATCCCGCTGCTGCCGTCCGAGGCTCGCGATCACGAGCCGCATACCGCGCTGGACGGCGGCGGCGACGGCCTCGACGTCTTCCGCGCCGTGATCGCGAGAGCCGGCGAGTGGCTCGCACCCGGTGGCATCGTGCTCTCGGAGATCACCGAGGCCCAGGTTCCGGCGGCCGTCGCGGCGGTACGGGCGGCCGGGCTCGACGCTGACCTGCACTTCGACGAAGATCTCGAGGCGCGGGTCATCCGCGGGCGGAAAAGTGTCGGTGCCGTGCGCTAAGGTCGGCGGCCTCAAGGGAGATGGGGCGTCGGGTGGGCCTGCTGGAGAGGATTGCCCGAGCGCGGCTCGGCGGGCAGGTCATCCGCCGGTTGCGCCGAGCAGGGTTCACCGACGCACGGTATGACGCACGCGGTTTCCGGGTCCGCTTCACCGCGGACGGCGACGAGACGCCGACGATCCTGGAGCTTGCCCCGCTGCTCGCGGCGCGGGGCCGGCGACGGAGAGGACAGGTGGATCGGTTCGTCGCCGGCCTGGTGACAACGCCCCGGCTGCCGCTGGACTGGGCAGAAGCCCGGCCGCTGCTGCGCCCCGTGATGCGCGGTGGCACGCCGGGATCGCCGTTGAGGCGCCCGGTCCTGCCGTTCCTGTACGAGTACGTGGTGGTCGATCTGCCGGACACCATGACCTACGTCGGGCCGGACCAGCCGGCCGGTTGGGGGGTGAGCGCGGAGGAGGTCTTCGCGGCGGCCCGGGCAAACCTGTCCGGGGCGGTGCTGCAGGGCGTCGCGAGCGAGCCGGTCGTGGTCCGGTTCGTGGATGACGGGGACGCGTACTGGACGTCGCACCTGCTGCTGGAGCACTGGCTCGAGCGGATGGAGGGGCAGGTCGGCGGGGTGCCGGTGGCGTTCGCGCCGGAACGCGGCACGCTCCTGGTCACGGCGGACGGGAGCGAGCACCTGCGAGGGCTCCTCACCCAGGCGGAAGAGATCTATGCGGCCTCCTCGCGGCCGATCACACCCATGGCGTACGGGTACGACGAGTACGGCTGCACGGTGCCCTACCAGGCGCCGCCCGGCCATCCCCTGCACCAGGCGGTCCGGCGTGCCGAACGGGTGCTCGCCGTCCACGAGTACACCCGCCAGGCCACCCACCCACCGGAGGAGCCGGCCGCGCCGATGGCCGAGCTGCGGCTCGTGGGCTCGGACGAGCAGGGCTGGAGCACGCGCGCGACCTGGGAGCACGACGAGCCGGTGCTGCTTCCCAAGGCCGACGAGGTGCAGCTCGGCGACCAGGTGTGCGCCTGGCACGAGGTGCTCCCGCACCTGAGGGTGGCCGACGGCTACGAGCCAACCCGCTGGTCCGCCACCGGCTGGCCGACCAGCTAACCCGCCACGCGGCCAACGCGGCCGCAGGCAACGCCCGCCGTGGCGGGCACCGCCCGACGGGCAGCGCTCAAGCGCGGGCACAAGCTCAAGCGCGGGGCAGCGCGCATGGGCGCGAGCCGCGGGCGGCGCGCTGAGGCGCGGGCGCGGGCGCGCGGGCGTGGGCCGCGGGCGTAGGCGCGCTGAAGCGCAGGCGCGCGGGCGCGGGCTTAGGCGCGCTGAGGCGCAGGCGCGCGGGCGCGGACGCAGGCGCGCTGAAGCGCGGGCGCGGGCTTAGGCGCGCTGAGGCGCACGCGCGCGGGCGCGAACGCAGGCGCGCTGAAGCGCAGGCGCGCGGGCGCGGACGCAGGCGCGCGGGCGCGGACGCAGGCGCGCGGGCGCAGGCGCGCGGGCGCAGGCGCGCGGGCGCGGGTGTGGGTGTGGGTGCAGGCGACGTGCGGGTGTGGGACGGTCAGGGGCGGCGGTGGACGACGACGCCGGCGAGGCCTGGGCCTACGTGGGCGGCTACTACCGCGCCGATCTCGGTGATGTAGCAGTCTCGCAGGCGGTCCGACAGGCGCATGGAGACCGCGTCGGCCAGGGCTGCCGCGCGCTCGGGGGCCTCCAAGTGGTGGACCGCGATGTCGACCTCGCCGTCGCCGGAGGCTTCTACCGCCAGGTCGACCAGTTTGGCCAAGGCGCGGCCGGCGGTGCGGACCTTGTCGCGCACCACTATCGCGCCGTCGACGACGTGGAGGATGGGCTTCACCGAAAGGGCCGTGCCCAGCAGGGCCGACGCGGCGCCGATCCGGCCTCCGCGGCGCAGGAACTCCAGCGTGTCCACGTAGAACAGGGTGCTCACCCGCGCGGCGTGGTCGGCTGCCGCCGCGCGTACGGAATCCAGGTCTTGACCTTGGGTTGCCGCCGTCGCGGCGGCCAGGGCGGCGAAACCCAGGCCCATCCCGGTGGTTTCGCTGTCGACCACCCGGACCCGGTCGCCCACCTCGGTAGCGGCCAGGCACGCGGCCTCATACGTCCCGGAGAGCTTGGCCGACAGGTGGACCGAGACGATGCCGTCGGCGCCGGCCTTCAGGAGGCGGTGGTAGGCGTCGGCGAACTGGGACGGGGCGGGGCGCGACGTGCTGACGGCGGAACGGCGGGCGCGCAGGGCGTTCGCCACCTCGGCCGGCTGGATCTGCAGGCCTTCCAAGCCCTCGGCGCCGTTGATCACCACCGTGAGGGGGACGACGGTCAGGTCATACGAGCCGCTCAACTCGGCGGGCAAGTACGCGGTGGAGTCGGTGACGACCGCGACGGGCATGCGAGGCACGTTAACCGATCGGAGCCCGCGTAACCCCATAGGCGCCGAACGAAACGATCAGGCGGGGCGAACCGCGGACACGATGAAGGGAATTCCCTGCTGGCAGGTGGACATCATCTTGGGCTCGGAACGGCCGGTCACGGTGACCTTCTTGCCCACGGGCGTCTCGGCCCGCAGCGACTTGTCGTCGAAGAGCAGCAGATGAGACCCGGCGCCGTCCTTGATCAGGAGGCAGTTGGGCTCGACACCCGCCTCGACCGTCCCGGTGACCGTCTCAGCGCCGCTGGCGGTGGAGGGCGAAGCGGACGCGGAAGGCGAAGTGGAGACGGAAGGCGAAGTGGAGACGGAAGGCGCGGCAGAGGCGGACGGCGAAGGGGACGCAGAGGACAAGGAGGCCGAAGGAGTGTCAGAAGACCCAT
The DNA here is from genome assembly GCF_050942195.1 of Actinoplanes sp. CA-142083. Classification (NCBI taxonomy): domain Bacteria; kingdom Bacillati; phylum Actinomycetota; class Actinomycetes; order Micromonosporales; family Micromonosporaceae; genus Actinoplanes; species Actinoplanes sp. CA-142083. Next base: position 1,599,802 of record NZ_CP192076.1, on the reverse strand, counting down.
TGCGAGCACAACCGGCCAGGCACAGAACGAGCGTCACGAGGATGGCAGCACGACGGGTCCGCATGGTTGTTGGACGCTACCGGATCACCGCGAGTTCCTCAGACCGGCGGTGGAACCGGGCGGTCGGTGAATGCCCCCACGTTGTACGCCGCGACCTGCCACCCCCGCTCGCGGTCATGGGTGAGCTCGACCCAGTGACAGTTCTGCAGGGCGCGCAACGTGCGCAACTGCTCCAGCGGCCACCCCAGCAGGTGCCCTATCCCCTGCCGGGCCGCCGCGCCGTGCGTCGCCACCACGACCGTGCCGCCGGGCGGCGCCAGCTCGGCCGCCGCATGCAGCGCCTCGGACACGCGTTTACCCAGGTCGGCCAGGGACTCGACCTCGCCGCCGACCTCCTGCCCGTGTTTCCACCGGTCGTACTGGTCGGGGTGAAGCTCGGCGACCTCGGTCATGGTGAGGCCCTGCCAGTTGCCGAAGTACCGCTCGCGGAGGCGCTTGTCGAAGCTGATCGACAGGCCGGTGAGGGCGGCCAGCGCGGAGGCGGTGTCGGCGGCGCGGTGCAGGTCGCTGGCGACGATCGCGTCGGGCCGCATCTTGATCAGCAGCTCGGCGGCGTCGACGGCCTGTTGCCGGCCGACCGCGTTCAGCGGCACGTCGGTCTGACCCTGGACGCGATGACTCGCGTTCCAGTCGGTGTTGCCGTGCCGCCAAACGATCAGGCGGCTCACGATGCGTCGGCGTCGGCCAGGTCGCGGTCGACGAACGGAATCGTCGGGCAGTCCTTCCACAGCTTGTCGAGGGCGTAGAACTCCCGCTCCTCGGTGTGCTGGATGTGCACGACGATGTCGACGTAGTCGAGCAGCACCCACCGGCCCTGGCGCTCGCCCTCGCGGCGCACGGGTTTTGCCTTTTCCGGAAGGTTGACCAGGGCTTCCTCGACAGCGTCGACGATCGCGATGACCTGCCGCTCGTTGGACGCGGAGGCGATCACGAAGGCGTCGGTGATGTAGAGCTGCTCGGCGACGTCGATGACGACAATGTCCTGCGCCTTCTTGTCGGCGGCGGCCTGCGCGGCCGTCATCGCCAGTTCAAGCGCGCGTTCCGTGACGGGCAAGAGCGTCCCCTCGTTCGGTGTCCTGGAGATACAAGCGTCTCACACCCGTGTGACATTTCCCGAGCCCCGATAGAGGCCCCGCTTGTTGATGTACTGCACAACACCGTCGGGAACCAGGTACCACACCGGCTGGCCCTCGGCCACGCGCGCCCGGCAGGCGGACGAGGAGATCGCCATGGCCGGCACCTCGACGAGCGTGACCGAGTCCTCCGGGAGGTGGTCGTCGGAGAGCTCGAAACCGGGCCGGGTGACGCCCACGAAATGCGCCATCCGGAACATCTCGAGCGCGTCCTTCCAGCTCAGGATGCGGGCGAGCGCGTCGGCGCCGGTGATGAAGTACAGCTGGGTGTCGGCCCCGAAGACCGCCCGCATGTCGCGCAAGGTGTCGACGGTGTAGGTGGGGCCGTCGCGGTCGATGTCGGCGCGGCTGACGTGGAAGCGCGGGTTCGAGGCCGTCGCGATCACGGTCATCAGGTAGCGGTCCTCCGCCGGGGAGACACGGCCTTTCTCGTACGGCTGACCGGTGGGCACGAAGACGACCTCGTCCAGGTCGAAGCGGGCCTGCACCTCACTGGCGGCGACCAGGTGCCCATGGTGGATCGGGTCGAAAGTTCCACCCATGATCCCGATCCGGCGACGCATCAGGAAAGAATAGGCTTAATTCCGATCAAGGGCGGCGGGCGGGGCGGTTGGATGGAGATCAATCATCAAGGCGATCGCGTACGGCGGCTAGCAGGTCATCCGCGGTGAAGGGCTTCTCCAGCAGTGCCACCCCGGGGTCGAGGGTGCCCTGTGAGTGCAGCACCGGCTGGGCGTAGCCGGACATGTAGAGCACCCGGGTCGCCGGGCGCACACCGGTCAGGCGCTCGGCCAGCTCCTTGCCGAGCATCCCCGGCATGATCACGTCGCTGAGCAGCAGATCGATCGGCCCGTCGTGCCCCTCGGCGAGCTCCAGCGCCGCCGTCCCGCACGAGGCGGCCAGCACCCGATAGCCGGCGCCGGAGAGGATCCGCCCGGCCACTTCCCGCAACGCCACTTCGTCTTCAACAACGAGCAGCGTCTCGCCGCTCCCTCGCGCGGGCGATTTATCCAAAACAGGCGACAAATCGGATTTGTCAGAAGAAGCCGGCAGAAGCACCGTGACGGTGGTCCCCAGCCCCACCGACGAGGCGAGACTGACTTCCCCACCAGCCTGGGTCACGATCCCGTAGACGGTCGCCAGTCCGAGCCCAGATCCCCCTCCGCTACCTTTTGTCGTAAAAAATGGTTCAAAGGCGCGTTCCATGACGTCCACCGGCATACCCTGCCCGGAATCGCTGACCCGGAGCCGCACCTGATCACCGTGCCGCGAAGTGTCAATCACCAGGTCGCCGCCACCGGGCATGGCATCCCGGGCGTTGACCGCCAGGCACACGAGAAGCTGCTCGATCTGCCCCGGATCGCACACCACCGCCGGGAGCCCCGGCGAGGCGCGCACCAGCAGACTGATGTGCTCCCCCAGCGACCGCCGCAGCATCTCCTCCACCGACGAGATCACCGCGTTGAGGTCCAGCACCTGCGGCCGCACCACCTCCCGCCGCGCGAAGGCCAGCAGCTGATGCGTCAGATCGGTCCCCCGCTGCCCCGCCCGCACCACCTGCCCCGCGTCCGCCGCGATCGCCTTCAGATCCGGCGAGGGCGACTCCGCCTCCTCGATGACGAAGTTCGCGTAGTTCACGATCACGCCGAGCATGTTGTTGAAGTCGTGCGCTATCCCGCCCGCGAGCTGACCCAGGCTCTCCAGCCTCTGGCTGCGGTGCACGTTCGCCTCGGCCCGCAGCCGCGCCTTCTCCTGCTCGGCCCGCGCCCGCTCGCTGAGGTCCCGGATCACGCAGACGGCGAGCCGGCCCTGCGGCGTGTCGACGATCGAGACCGACGACTCGACCGGGATCTCCTTGCCGTCCCGCCGCCGGATCGTCGTCGTCACCGCGCCCACCGGCCCCGCCCGGCCCTCGTCGAGCCGCTTGCGCCGCTCGGAAGGCATCATCCGGGCGTCGTCGGTGACCAGGGCCTCGATGTGCGTGCCGAGCAGCTCGTCGCGCCGCCACCCGTACAGCTCCTCGGCCCGGTCGTTGACCAGCACGATCCGGCCGTCGCCTTCCATCACCAGGATGGCGTCGGGGGCGGCCTGCAGCAGGCCGCCGGCGAGCTCCTCCGACCACTCCACGCGCACCCACCCCCTTCGGGGAGGGTAGCTGCTAGAAGCGTTTAGCAAAGTTCGGATCGCAAAGGTCAGAAACGCGCGACGAGCGCCTTCCGCATGTCGTCGTCCATGTCCTGCACGACCCGCCGCAGGATCGGATCGAGATCTTCGTGGGCCAGCAGCTCGGCGGCGAGCCGCCGGGTCTCCGGATCGACAACGACATCCGGGTACGCGAGCCCGACCGTCCTTTCCGCGCTCATCCCGCTCCGGAGCCGCATCATCGACGGCATATCCGCGAAATACCGCGCCACGTACGGGGTGAGCAGGCCGAGCTGCTCCGGCTGCCAGAAGCCGGAGGCGGTCATCTCGACGAGCCGGTTGGACAGCGACACGTCCTCGACGATCGCCGCCCAGGCCGCGGCCTTCGCGTCGGCGTCCGGCACCGCGGCCCGGCACCGCGCCACCCACTGCTCGCCGGTGGCGCTGCGGTCCCGCTCGAACTCGGCGTCGATCTCGGCCCGGCCCGCCGCCCCCAGCACGACCAGGCGATAGAGGATCAGCCACCGCAGGTCGGCGTCGATCGCCAGCCCCTCCGGCACGCCGGTCCCGGCCAGCCAGTCCTGCAGGCGCGTCGTCTCGACCGTGGCCCCGATCAGCCCCCGGGCGGCCGCGAGCTGCCGCGACCCACCCGGCTCCGACACCGCGAGCAGCCGGTCGGCGGCCTGGGCGACCAGCTCGAGCGCGGCCGGCCGGGTCTCGGCGGTGGAGTAGCGGTCGACCAGGCTCCGGGTGGCCCGCAGCACGTCCTCGACGATCACCACCTCGGTCTCCACGGGCAGCGCCGCGAGCACGAGCGTGACCAGCTCGGCGACCGGCTGCTCGCCGTCCACCACCGCGTCGAGGGTCGAGGCCCAGAGCACCGCCCGCGCCAGCGAGTCGCCGATCAGCGGCAGCACGCTGGGCACAGCCGCCGTCGACGCCTCGTCGAGCCGGATCTTGGCGTACGTGAGATCGCCGTCGTTGAGCAGGACGAGGCCGGATTTGTCCGAGAAATCGGGGATCTCGGTGCGCGGCGCGGCGGCGATCTCGGCCGACACCAGCGACTGCCGCACGACGACGCCGTCGGAACCTCGGTCGTAGAGGCCGATCTCGAGCCGATGAGGCCGCAGCGTCGGATAGTCGGCGGGAGCCGTCTGGAGCACGGCAACCGACCCGTCCGCCCCGATCTCCGTACGCAAGGTGTTGACCTGCGCCCGCCGCAACCACACCTCGGCCCAGGCCGAAAGATCGCGCCCGCTGGCCGCGGCCAGCGCCGACAGCAGGTCCTCGAGCGTCGCGTTCCCGTACGCGTGCGCCGCGAAGTGCGCGTTGAGCCCGGTCAGGAACGCTTCGTCGCCCACCCAGGCCACCAGCTGCTTGAGGGTCGCCGCCCCCTTCGCGTACGAGATGCCGTCGAAGTTGAGAAGCGCCTCGTCGGTGTCCGTGACCGACTCGGGCGCCACCGGATGGGTCGAAGGATGCTGGTCGGCCCGCAGCCCCCAGGCCTTGCGCTGCATGGCGAAGGTGGTCCAGGTCCCGGTGAACCGGGTGGCCTCCGCCGCGACCCGCGTGCCCAGGTACTCGGCGAACGACTCGTTCAGCCACAGGTCGTCCCACCAGGCCATGGTCACCAGGTCGCCGAACCACATGTGCGCCATCTCGTGCGCGATCACGTTGGCCCGGCCCTCGCGCTGGCTCTCGGTGACCGCCGAGCGATAGATCATCTCGTCCCGGAAGACCACCAGGCCCGGGTACTCCATGGCGCCGAAGTTGAACTCGGGCGCGAACGCTTGCTGGTAGTGCCCGAAGGGGTACCGGATGTCGAACATCTCGTGGTACCGGTCGAGGCACTGCTTGGTGACCGTGAAGAGCTCCTCGGCCTGCTCGTCGAGGTGCTCGGCGAGCGCGGCCCGCACGTACAGCGCCAGCGGGATGCCGTCATGCGAATCGGTCACCGCGTGGAACGGTCCCGCAAACAGAGTCGCGAGATAGGTGGAAATTGGTTTCGTCGCGCCAAATGTCCACTCACCGGCGGAATGCGACTCGAGCGAGCCGTTGGCCGCGACCTTCCACGAAACCGGTGCGGTCACCGACACCTTGAAGACCGCCTTGAGGTCGGGCTGGTCGAAGGCCGGCAGCACCCGTCCCGCGTTGTTGATGAACAGATGCTGGTAGAGGTAGACGTTCCCGTCGGCCGGGTCGACGTACTTGTGCAGCCCTTCGCCGGTGTTCGAGTACCGCATCGTGGAGACCACGACGAGCTCGTTTTCTGCCGACAAACCCGACAGGTCAAGCCTGCCATGGGAGACCGCGGATGCCGGCACGGACGAACCGTTCAGCGTGATCGACGAAACCGAGACCGGCTCGAACTCCAGGAACGTCGACGCGCCCGGCGTGGCGGCGAACCGCACCACCGTACGGGATCCGAAAGTGTCCCCGTCCGCGGTGACATCGAGGTGGATCTCGTACTCGTGGACATCGACGGTGGCAGCGCGGGTAGCGGCCTCGGCACGGGTCAGCGGCATGACGACCATCATGCCTGTCCGGCCGAGACGGCACAGCGGCGCCTCGCGGTACGATGTTCACGTGCGCACGCTCAACCTCTGCTGGTGGCTGCCCTGACGGGCGGCTCACCCACACGCGCATGATCTCATCCGCGGCCGCCCCTTCCGGGCGGCCGTTTCGCATGTAACCAGGCCGGTTCGGGCGGGGCTGCCACCCCGCACCGGAAGGAACCGGCCATGAAACGACTCACCGGCTTTCAGCCCACGGGCAACCTGCACCTCGGCAACCTGCTCGGCGCCATGCGCCCGCTCGTGCAGGAGCAGCAGGAGGGCACCTCGATCGCCATGATCGCCGACCTGCACGCGATGACCATGGAGCACGATCCACAGGTGCTCCGCCGGAAAACCCTCGAAGTCGCCACCCTGCTCCTGGCCGCCGGCGTCGACCCGAAACGCACCGCGCTGATCGCCCACTCGCAGATCCCCGAGCACACCGAGCTGCACTACCTGCTCGAATGCGTCTGCCACTTCGGCGAGGCCGCCCGCATGATCCAGTTCAAGGAGAAGTCGGCTGCGGGCGGTCCCGTGCGACTCAGCCTGCTCAGCTACCCCGTGCTGATGGCCGCCGACATCCTCGTGCACGACGTCGACCAGGTGCCGGTCGGCGACGATCAAAATCAGCACCTCGAGCTCGCCCGCACCCTCGCGACCAGGTTCAACGCGCGCTACGGCGAGACCTTCGTGGTGCCCGAGGGCGTCCGTCCCGAGTCCGCCGCGCGGATCATGGATCTGGCCGACCCGGCCGCCAAGATGAGCAAGAGCGCGCGCTCGTCGGCCGGCCGCATCGGGCTGCTCGACCCGCCCGAGACGATCCGCCGGACGATCTCGCGGGCGGTCACCGACACCGTCGGCATCGTCCGGCACGATCCCGAGCACCAGCCCGGCGTCACCAACCTGCTGGCGATCCTGGCCGAATGCACGGGCGAGGCGCCGGGCGCGTACACGTCCTACGGCGCCCTCAAGCGCGACGTCACCGATGCGGTGGAGACGCTGCTCGCACCCATCCGCAAGCGTTACGCCGAGCTGGCCGATGACCCCGGCTACGTCCGCGAGATCTTGGCGGAGGGCAAGGCCCTGGTCAGGCCTGCGGCGCTTGCCACCGTACGTCGAGCGCGGAGCGCGATCGGACTCTTAGACTAACGCCGCCAAGCGCTTCTCGAAGCAGACCGAGTACGGGTTGCCGACGTACGGGCCGTACGCGGGGATCTGCCGGTACCCCGCCGACTGGTAGAGAGCGATCGCCGCGGGCAGGTAGTCGCCGGTCTCGAGCCGGATGACGGGCCGGCCCGCGGCCAGCGCCTCCTCCTCGATCGCGACGATCATCTGGCGGGCGATGCCGCGGCCCCGGAACGCCGGGCGCACGTACATCCGCTTGAGCTCGGCGACGTCGTCCTCGACCGCCTGCCAGGCCGCGCAGGCCACCGCCCGGTGCTCGACGACCGCCACCAGATACGCAGCGTCATCGTGCGGGACGAACACCGCGGTGTTCATCCCCTTGTCGACCTCCCGTATTTCCCGCTGCTGGGCCGTGACCAGGGCGGCAAGTTCCGGGTCCAGGGCGGGGCGAGATTCGATCAGCACAACGGTGACTCTAAGCGAGGTCAGTTTCCGTATGGTTGCGTGAAGCTGGACTGAGCCCACCCGCGGCGGAAAACAAAATGCAACCCCATGAGTACGCCCTATTCGCCGGTGTCGTCCTCATCGTCCTCGTCGGTAACCAGCACCGGCCGCTGGGCGTTCGCGAGCGTGGTGACCGTGCCGTCGGCGTCCATGTGCAGCAGTTCGTCGTCGGAGCGGATCCGGCGCGCCTTGCGGGCGGCGAGCCGCTGGGCGGCGGTGGCCCGGCCGCTCTCCTCCTCGAGGCGGGCATCGGTGCCGCGGGGCCCGGCCACGAACTCGCCGGAGTTGGGCTGCCAGTCGAACTCGCGGTCGGCGATGCGCACCGGATCGCCGGGCTGAGCGCCCTTCTTGGCCAGCATGTCCTCGACGCCGAGGCGCTCGAGCCGGTCGGCGAGGTAGCCGATGGCCTCCTCGTTGTCGAAGTTGGTCTGCCGGATCCAGCGCTCGACCTTGGCGCCGCGCACGACGTAGACGCCGTCCTCGTCCTGCTCGACCGTGAAGCCGCTCTCGTCGACCGCCTTCGGGCGCACGACGACGCGGGTGGGCTCGGCCGGCGGCGTGGCCAGCCGGTGCTCCTCGACGACCGCGGCCAGCGCGTACACCAGCTCCTTGAGGCCCTCGCGGGTCACGGCGCTGACCTCGAAGACGCGGTAGCCGCGCGCCTCGAGGTCGGGGCGGACCATTTCGGCGAGGTCGCGGCCGTCCGGAATGTCGATCTTGTTGAGCACCACGAGCCGCGGGCGGTCCTCGAGGCCGCCGTACGCCGCCAGCTCGGCCTCGATCGCGTCGAGGTCGGCGAGCGGGTCGCGCTCGATCTCGGGGGCGGCCGCGTCGAGCACGTGCACCAGCACCGAGGTGCGCTCGATGTGCCGCAGGAACTGCATGCCCAGGCCCTTGCCGGTGGCCGCGCCCGGGATCAGGCCCGGCACGTCGGCCACGGTGAAGGTCTGGTCGCCGGCCTGGACCACGCCGAGGTTGGGCACGAGCGTGGTGAACGGGTAATCGGCGATCTTGGGCTTGGCCGCGGACATCACCGAGATGAGCGAGGACTTGCCGGCCGACGGGAAGCCGACCAGGCCCACGTCGGCGACGCTCTTGAGCTCGAGCACCACGTCGAGCCGGTCGCCGGGCTCGCCCAGCTCGGCGAAGCCGGGGACCTTGCGGCGGGTGTTGGCCAGCGAGGCGTTGCCCCGGCCGCCGCGCCCGCCGCGGGCCACCTCGAAGCTGGTGCCGGCGCCGATCAGGTCGGCCAGCACCTCGCCGTCCTCGGTCTGCACGACCGTGCCGTCCGGCACCTGCAGGACGAGGTCCTTGCCGTTGGCGCCGTCACGGTTGGCGCCCGCGCCACCGCCGCCGTTGCTGGCCTTGATGTGCGGGTGGAAGTGGAAGTCGAGCAGCGTGTGCTGCTGCGGGTCGACGACCAGCGTGACGCCGCCGCCGTGCCCGCCGTTGCCGCCGTCGGGGCCGCCGAGCGGCTTGAACTTCTCCCGGCGAACCGAGACGCAGCCGTGCCCGCCGTCACCCGCCTGCAGGTGCAGCACGACCCGGTCGACGAACGTGGTCACTTGCCCAACTCTCCTTGAGAAAACAAACAGCGGGCCCCGGACCCCGAGAGGTCCAAGGCCCGCTGAGAAAAAGCTTATTCCGCGACCGGGACGATGCTGACGGTCTTGCGACCGCGGATCGTGCCGAACTGCACGTTGCCCGCGGCCAGCGCGAACAGCGTGTCGTCGCCGCCACGGCCGACCAGGTCGCCGGGGTGGAACTTCGTGCCACGCTGACGGATCAGGATCTCGCCGGCGTTGACCAGCTGACCGCCGAACCGCTTGACGCCGAGCCGCTGCGCGGCGGAGTCACGGCCGTTCCGCGAGCTGGAAGCACCCTTTTTGTGAGCCATGAGTGATCCCTACTTCCCGCTCTTGATGCCGGTGACCTTGACGCGGGTCAGCGGCTGACGGTGCCCCTGGCGCTTGTGGTAGCCGGTCTTGTTCTTGAACTTGTGGATCCGGATCTTCGGACCCTTGGTGTGCTCGGCGATCTCGCCGGACACCGTTACCTTGGCAAGCTTGGCCGCGTCGGTCACCAGGTTGTCACCATCGACGAGGAGGACCGCGGCGAGCGTCAGCGCATCGCCGGGCGCACCCGCGAGCTTCTCGACCTCGATCACGTCGCCCTCGGCAACCTTGTACTGCTTGCCGCCGGTCTTGACGATCGCGTACATCGGACGCGGACTCCCTGAGACTTACGCAGCGATGACCGCTGCTTGGCGGATGGTGCTGGCCCGGTCGGGTATTCACACCGACATGGAGCACGGCGCATGGAAAAAGCGCCGTCGGCAAGCGTACTTCATCAGGCGCGCCGATCCCAATCCGGGTCCGATACCGGCGCCTGGTCCTACGGACGGCGCGGAGAACCCGGACCCCTGCGGGGTCACCCTCGGCCGCATGCCTTGTCCAACGTACCCGTGATCGCCGCCATCTTCTCGGCGTTGATCTTCGTGACGTCGCCCTTGAACGCCTGGATCTGCTTGCTCATCTGGGTCAGGGCCGCCTTGAGCGCCTTGTCGTCGGCGAGCTTGGCCATGCCGGAGAGCGCTGACGAGTAGCTGGACACGTCCCGGTCGATCTTCTGCTGCGCCTGGGCCTTGGCCTGCGCGCCCTGGCTCGCCGCGTCGATCTGCATCTGGAGGTCGGCGATGAAGGTCTGGCCGAAGCTGGTGCTGGTGCGCTCGGCCTGCTCGCAGATGGCCTTGGTGTTGCCGGAGAGCGCCTTGTCGGCCGAGGCGGCCACGGACGGGTCGACCGGCGCGGGCGGCGCGACCGAGGCGCCGCCGCCCGTGTTCGGGGTCGCGCCGGCGGTGGCGGTCGCGTCGCTGCCGCCGCCCGAGCAGCCGGCAACAAGCAGCGGAAGGAGAAGAAGGGGCGCGAAGCGTCGCACGGGGATGTCTCCTCGGGGGAAGGATCGATCCCCGGAGGGTAACGGACGCCGACGGCGGTGAGCGGCTTGGCAGTTAAGTTTCTTTACCAAACCGCTCCCGCGTCTGCCCTTACGGACGCGTACGCCGCCGGGTTCCCCCGCGCCGCGAACGCCGGCGACCAGCGCCCGCACCCACCGGCTCGTCGTCGTCCTCGTCGTCCTCGTCGGCCGCGTCCGGGTCGTCGGCCCCGGTCAGCCGCAACGGCTCGGCCGGCTCGGCCGGCTCCGCCACCTCGGCCGGCTCGGCCACCGGCGCGTCGTAGCGGGACAGGTCGTACCCGCTGATGTCGTAGTCGTCGTCCGGGTCGGTCTTGGTCAGCGCCGCCGGAGCGGCCCGCCCCACGATCCCCGAGCCGTGCACGGGCGCGGGCGGCAGGTCGGCGGCGATCGCCACCGGGTCCTCCCGCTCGCTGGTCGCGGGCGCCTCGGTCACGGCCGGAGCCTCGATCACGGCCGGGGCCTCGGCCACAGCGGGCGCCTCCGCCGCCGCGCCCCGCCGGCGGCGGGACCGCGACGAGGTGGCGGCGGGTTGCTGCTGGGCCGGCGGCTGCTCGGTACGAGTGGCCGCGGCGACCGCCTTCACCTGGTTGCCCGCGCCACCGCCCCCGCCGCCGTTGGTCCGCTTCTCCGGCACCGGCTCGGTGTGGATCAGCACGCCCCGGCCCTTGCAGTGGTCGCAGGTCTCGCTGAACGCCTCGAGCAGGCCCGCGCCGATCCGCTTGCGGGTCATCTGCACCAGGCCGAGCGAGGTGATCTCGGTGACCTGATGCTTCGTACGGTCCCGGCCGAGGCACTCGGTGAGCCGCCGCAGGACCAGCTCGCGGTTGCTCTCCAGCACCATGTCGATGAAGTCGATCACCACGATGCCGCCGAGGTCGCGCAGCCGCAGCTGGCGCACGATCTCCTCGGCCGCCTCGAGGTTGTTGCGGGTGACCGTCTCCTCGAGGTTGCCGCCCGCGCCGGTGTACTTGCCGGTGTTCACGTCGACGACCGTCATGGCCTCGGTGCGGTCGATCACCAGGTGGCCGCCCGAGGGCAGGAAAACCTTGCGGTCGAGACCCTTGAGGATCTGCTCGTCGATCCGCTTGTCGGCGAAGAGGTCGCCGGCCCCGGTGTACCGGTGCAGGCGCTCGACCAGGTCCGGCGACACCGAGTTGAGGTAGTTCTCCACCTCGGCGAACGCCTGGTCGCCCTGCACCACCAGCTCGCGGAAGTCCTCGTTGAAGAGGTCGCGCACCACCCGGATGACCAGGTCGGGCTCCTCGGAGAGGGCTACCGGCGCGTGACCTTCGGCGGCCTTGCGCTGGATCTCCTCCCACTGCGCCTGCAGCCGCTTGACGTCGCGGGCCAGCTCGTCCTCGCTCGCGCCCTCGGCCGCGGTCCGCACGATCACCCCGGCGCCGTCCGGCACCAGCTTCTTCAGCACGTCGCGCAGGCGCTTGCGCTCGGTGTCGGGCAGCTTGCGGCTGATCCCCGACGCGTTGCCGTTGGGCACGTAGACCAGGTGCCGGCCGGAGAGCGCGATGTGGCTGGACAGCCGGGCGCCCTTGTGCCCGATCGGGTCCTTGGTGACCTGCACGAGCACCGAGTCGCCGGACTTGAGGGCCTGCTCGATCGAGCGGGCGCGACCCTCCAGGCCGGTGGCGTCCCAGTTGACCTCGCCGGCGTAGAGCACGGCGTTGCGGCCCCGGCCGACGTCGACGAACGCCGCCTCCATGCTGGGCAGCACGTTCTGCACCTTGCCGAGGTACACGTTGCCGACCATCGTGCCCGAGCTGATCCGGGACACGTAGTGCTCGACCAGGACACCGTCCTCCAGCACGGCGATCTGGATGCGGTCGGGCTTCTGCCGGACGACCATGACCCGGTCGACGGCCTCGCGGCGGGCCAGGAACTCGGACTCGCTGAGGATCGGCGGGCGGGTGCGGCGCTGCTCGCGGCCGTCCCGGCGGCGCTGGCGCTTGGCCTCGAGCCGGGTCGAGCCGGAGACGCCCTGCACCTCGTCGGTGCGGCGCGGCTCGCGCACCCGCACGACGGTGTGCACGCCGTCCTCGATGCCACCGGTCTCGCCGTCCCCGCCCGAGCCCTTGCGGCGGCGGCGACGCCGGCGACGGGTCACCCCGTCGCCCTCGTCGGACTCCTCGTCACTCTCGTCGGACTCGTCCTCGACGGAAGCCTCGGCGCCCTCCTCGGCCTCGGCGGCCTCGTCGTCGTCGGCCGGGCCCTTGCCCCGGCCACGGCCACGGCGGCCACGACGGCGGCGGCGACGGCCCGAGCCGAACTCCTCGTCCTCGGACTCGTCCTCGAGACCCTCCTCGACGTCGTCGGAGGTCTCATCCGCCTCGTCGACGGTCTCGGTGATCTCCTCGGCGGTCGCGGTCGCGTCGGCGGCCACGGGCTCGGCCGGCTCCTCCGCGGCGCCACGACGGCGACGACGGCTGCGGCGGGAGCCCTCGACCGGCTCCTCGACCGGAACCTCGGCGACGGCGGCCTCGGTCTCGGAGACCTCGGGCTGGGCGATCTCGGGCTGGACGACGACCGGCGGCACGGTGGCCGCCGTCGGCGCGGCGGTCGCGCCGCGGCGGGACCGACGGCTTGCCGGGGCGGGCTCGGCCTCGATCGGGTCGGGAGGCATGAAGAGTACGGCCGGAGGCAGCGCGGCGCGGCGCCCACGGCGGCCGGCGGGCTTCTCCTCCTCGACGAAGTCGTCGTCCAGCGGAAGGACGCCGATGATCGGGGCGGGCTCGGCCTCGGCGACCGGCTCGTCCTCGGCCGGGACCTCGACAGCCGGCTCCTCGCCGGCGATCAGCGGCTCGACCGCGACGACCGGCTCGGGTTCCACCGGCGCGGGCGCGGCCTTCTTACGCCGGCTGCGCGTCGCCTTGACCGGCGGCGCGGCCTCCGCCGCAACCTCACCCGAACCAGCCGGGCCCTCGCCCGACGCGCCCGAAGCAGCCGCGCCCTGGGTCGCAGCAACCGCGCCCTGGGTCGCAGCGGCCGCGCCCTGGGTCGAAGCAGCCGCGGCCGCCTCGCCGGAAGCAGCCGTGACGTCGCCCGCAGCGGGCGCCACCTCGGCTGAAACAGCCGGCGCGGCCGCAGGTGCCTTGCGGCGGCTGCGGGTCGCTTTGACCGGCTTGACCGGCGGCGCGGCCTCGGTGGCCGACGCCTCCACGGCCGCGCCAGGCTCGACCGATCCCGCCGCTGCGGAAGCCGGTCCCGCCGCAGCGGAAGCCGGTCCCGCCGCAGCGGAAGTCGGGCCCGGATCGGCCTCGGCTGACGCGGCGGGCGCCGCGGCCTTGCGGCGCGGGGCCCTCGTGCGACGAACAGGGGTGGTCGTAGTGCTATCGGCGGCAATATCGGCGGGTGGCGTTGCCACGTCGCTCGTGTCACCGCGCTCATTTCCCAAATCGCTCTGGGGCTCGTTTTCGAGCATGGGCGCTCTCCAGTTTCTGACGGCCCCGGGCGCGTTTGAGCGCTGCCACGCAGGGCTGCCGCAAGTGTTTCGGTCCCGGCCGGGTTAGCGGACGGGCGGCCGAAGTCTGCCGTTCGGGCGCAGGCCGCGGTTCAGCTAGCGCCCTCCGATGGCCGCATCCTCGCGATCCGCGTCCAACGGATCGACGATCTCCCCCTGCGCGGTGAGCGTGCCCTGGGCCAGCCGGGTCACCCGCGGGGGCACCGGCGGCTCCAGGCCAGCCACGACACGCAGGCCGGAAAGGACGTCATCGGGTCGCACGGCGGGCGTTACCTGTCGTACGACAAGGTCGATTATCGCACACGGTGCTGCGAACGCCCCGGAAGGTACGTCGGACTGCTCGGTCACAGCGAAGTGGGTCACAGCGGCGCGGGCGTCGAACGTGCGGCGGCCCTGCTTGGTCATGCGCTCGACAGGCACCTCGTCGGTGTCGAGGAAGGCCTTGACCGCGGCGGCCGCCACCGCCGGCTCGACCGACGGAAGCTCGATCTGCCAGCGCGACGCGTCGATCCGGTCGGCCAGGCTGCCGGCGCCGGCCACCACGGCCTCCAGAACGTCGAGACCAGGGGAAAGAGCGGCGTCGAGGGCGAGCCGGAGCCGCTCCGGATCGGTCTCCGCCTGGAGCCCGATCTCCAAATACTCCGCCTCGCTGCCCACACCGGTAGGCGCCGCGCTCGCGTACGAAATCTTGGGGTGTGGGGTGAAGCCCTGGGAGAAGGCGATGGGCACCCCGGCCCGCCGCAGCGCCCGCTCGAAGGCGCGCGCGAAGTCGCGGTGTGACGTGAAACGCAGTGGGCCGCGTTTCGCATACCGGATCCGGATCCGCTGGACGACCGGGGCCTGGCCGCCCACCGGCTGGTTCTTGGGGGGAATTGTCTTACTCCTAAGCGGGGACCCGCAGGTTGTTCACGGGGGTCAGGGGCAGCAGCTTCTTACCGGTCGGGCCGATCTGGATCTCGGTGTCCATCGACGGGCAGACGCCGCAGTCGAAGCACGGGGTCCAGCGGCAGTCGTCCTGCTCGTACTCGCCGAGCGAGTCCTGCCAGTCCTGCCAGAGCCAGTCCTTGTCGAGCCCGGAGTCGAGGTGGTCCCAGGGCAGCACCTCGGACTGCTCGCGCTCGCGGGTGGTGAACCAGTCGAGGTCCACGCCGAAGCCGGGCAGCACCTCGGCGGCGGATTCGATCCAGCGGGCGTACGAGAAATGCTCGCTCCACCCGTCGAAACGTCCGCCTTTTTCCCAGACGCGCCGGATCACTGCCCCGACGCGCCGATCGCCCCGGGAAAGCAGGCCCTCGATCAGCGACGGCTCGCCGTCGTGGTAGCGGTACCCGATCGCGCGGCCCAGCGAGCGATCGCTGTTGATCACGTCCTTGAGCATCTTGAGGCGGGCGTCGATCACCTCGGGCCGTTCCATGGGCGCCCACTGGAACGGGGTGTGCGGCTTGGGCACGAACCCGCCGATCGACACCGTGCAGCGGATGTCCTTGGTGCCGGCGGCCGCGCGGCCGGCCTTGATCACCTCGTGCGCCATGCGGCCGATCTGCGCCACGTCGTCGTCGGTCTCGGTGGGCAGGCCGCACATGAAGTACAGCTTCACCTGCCGCCAGCCGTTCGAATACGCGGTGACGACCGTCCGGATCAGGTCTTCCTCGGTCACCATCTTGTTGATGACCTTGCGGATGCGCTCGGAGCCGCCCTCGGGCGCGAAGGTCAGGCCGGTGCGGCGCCCGTTGCGGGAGAGCTCCTGCGCGAGGTCGATGTTGAACGCGTCGACCCGGGTCGAGGGCAGCGACAGCGAGACGTTGGTGCCTTCGTACTGCTCGGCCAGGCCGGAGCACATGTCGCCGATCTCGGAGTGGTCGGCGGACGAGAGCGAGAGCAGGCCGACCTCGGAGAAGCCGGAGAACTCGAGCCCCTCCTTCACCATCTGGCCCACGGTGGTGATCGACCGCTCGCGGACCGGGCGGGTGATCATGCCGGCCTGGCAGAAGCGGCAGCCGCGCGTGCAGCCCCGGAAGATCTCCACCGCGTACCGCTCGTGGACGGTCTCGGCCAGCGGGACCAGGGGCTTCTTCGGGTACGGCCAAGCGTCGAGATCCATGGTCGTGCGCTTCGCGACCCGGAACGGCACGTCCGGGCGGTTGGGCACGACCCGCTGGATGCGGCCGTCGGGAAGGTAGTCGACGTCGTAGAAGCGCGGGACGTAGATGCTCTCCGTGCGGGCCAGGCGCAGCAGCAGCTCGTCGCGCCCGCCGGGGCTGCCCTCCGCCTTCCACTCGCGGATGATGCCGCTGATCTCGAGGACCGCCTCCTCGCCGTCACCCAGCACCGCGGCGTCGAGGAAGTCGGCGATCGGCTCGGGGTTGAAGCTGGCGTGGCCGCCGGCCAGCACGATCGGGTCGTCCTCGGTCCGATCTTTACTTTCGAGAGGAATGCCCGCGAGATCCAGCGCGGTAAACATGTTGGTGTAGCCGAGCTCGGTCGAGAACGACAGCCCGAGCACGTCGAAGTCGCGGACCGGCCGGTGCGCGTCGACCGTGAACTGCGGCACCCCATGCGAGCGCATCAGCGCCTCGAGGTCGGGCCACACCGCGTACGTCCGCTCGGCGAGCACGTCCTCCTGCTCGTTGAGCACCTCGTACAGGATCTGGACGCCCTGGTTGGGAAGGCCCACCTCGTACGCGTCGGGATACATCAGCGCCCACCGCACCGTGGTGGCGTCCCAGTCCTTGACGACGGCGCCGAGCTCGCCACCCACGTACTGGATGGGCTTGCTGACCTGCGGCAGCAACTGCTCGAGCTGCGGGAAGACGGAACGTGCACTCATGGGACTCCAGGGTACGCGGACTAACTTGCCAACTCGGCCGCGGCCCTGTCCAGATCTGTCGCCAGGAGGTCCTCGCGGAACGCGCACAGCTGCAGGGTCATCCGGGCCGCGCCGCGCTCGCCGACCACCAGGCGGGTCCGCTTGCCGGCCGCGAAGAGATCACCGACGAGCGCGTCGAGCAGCCGCACCCCGGCGCTGTCCAGGAACGAGACGGTGGTCAGGTCGATCAGCACCTTGCCCGACTCGCGGATCCGGGACACGATCGCCTTGCCGATGTCGCCGGCGTTCGCCATGTCGATCTCGCCGCTCAGGTGGACGAGCTCGGCGTCGCCGAACTTGGAGAACCGGACCCACTGATCGGTCAGCTCCGTCATTCCGCCTCCCTCGCCCGGCGCATCGTCACGGTCGTGCCGTCGCTGCGGTCGAAGAGCACCGTGTCCATCGACTCGCGGATCAGCTGGAGGCCGCGTCCCCGCGCCACGTCGGTGACCGCGCCCCGCCAGGTGCCGCGGTCGGTGACCTTGACCTCGACCGCGTCCTCGGTCACCGTCGCCACCACGTCGATCGTGCCGAACGGGTCATCGCGATAGCCGTGCTCGATCGCGTTGGCCACCGCCTCCGAGCAGGCCAGCAGCACCGCGTCGCGGGTTTCCGGCTCGACGTCGTGCGAGACCAGCCAGGCGCGCAGGTCGGCCCGCAACAGCGCGATCTGCATCCGGTCGGCGCCGATCGACCGCTCGATCCTCTCCTCGGTGCCCAGCGTCAGGCAGAGCAGGCAGACGTCGTCGGCGTGGTCGCGGCCGACCAGGGTGTCGGCCAGCGCGGAGCTCAGGCCCTGCAGCGGCGCGTCCCGGCGCCGGGCGAACTCGCGGGCCAGCACCTCGAAGCCCTTGTCGATCGGCCGGGTGCGCCGCTCGATCAGCCCGTCGGTGTAGAGCAGCAGGCGGCTGCCGGCCGCCAGGGTGCGGGAGTGCTCGGTGCGGCGGCGGTCGCCGGCCCGGGTGCCGAGCGCGCCCGAGCGGGCGTCGAGGAGGAACTCCGGCGAACCGGCCGGCTCCTGCAGCAGCGGCGGGAGGTGCCCGGCGCACGCGTACGTGAGCTCGCCCGTCACCAGGTCGACCTCCGCGTACGCCACCGTCGCCATCCGGGCCGACTCCACCCGGTTGACGAACCGGTCGAGCCCCTCCAGCAGCCGGGCCGGCCCGACCCCTTCGCCGGAGAGCGCCCGGATCGCGCTGCGCAACTGGCCCATCGTGGTGGCCGCGTCGATCCCCCGCCCCACCACGTCGCCGACCGCCACGGCCAGCCTGTCCTTGGAGATCAGGAACGCGTCGAACCAGTCGCCGCCGACCTCGAGGTCCTGCGCGGCCGCCTGGTAGTAGGTCTCCACCGCGAACCGGGCGTCGCCGCCGGGCAGGTGGCCGGCGAGCAGGCTGCGCTGCAGCGTCCGGGCGATCTGCCGTTCCTGCTCGTAGAGCCGCGCGTTCTCGAGCGCCAGCCCGGCCCGGTCGGCGAGCTCGATGAGGAAGTGCTGCTCGCCCTCGGCGCCGCGACGGTCGGGGGCCATCCGCAGCGACAGCGTGCCGAGCACCCGGCCCCGGGCGGTCAGCGGCAGCACCACGCAGCCGGGCGCCTCGCCGGGCGCCGGGAAGATCGGCTCGCCGGAGGCGGTGACCCGGGCCAGCGCGTGAGCCAGCCGATCGGCGTCGGGCGGGGCGGTGCCCGCCTCCTCCAGCACGCCGGTCGGGCCGACCGAGAGCCGCACCGACGCCCAGTCGGCGATCTCGGGCACCATCCCGTCGACCAGGCGGCGGGCCCGGGGCAGCAGGCGGTGCATCTCTTCGAGCGAGCGGGTGGTCTCGGCCAGGAAGGTGGCCCAGCCCTCGCGGCGGCGCAGGTCGTCGTAGAGCCGGGCGCGGTCGAGGGCCTGGCCGGCGTGCTGGCCGAGCAGGCGTACGACGCGCAGCTCGTGGTCGCTGAGCCGGCGCTCGCCCTTGAAGCTGAACGCGAGCACGCCGAGCGTCTCGGCGCCGGACTGGTCGTCGGCCGGCCCGGTGGTCAGCGGCAGCAGCACCACCGTGTTGCGCCCGGACCGGCGCATGTTGTCGACCAGGTCGGGGAAGTGCGCCTTGGCCTCGGTCAGCGAGCCGACCACGTGCAGGTCGCCGCGCTCGGCCACCCGCGCCACCGCCCGCGGCGAGGAGCGCGGCATGTCGTCCCAGTTGCCGGTGGTCGGGTCGGTCGAGGACACCGCGACGATCGTGTCGCGTTCCGCGTCCACCAGGTAGATGCTGCTGCTCGCGGCGCCGAAGGCCGGCTCGGGCGCGCGCAGCACCGCCTCGGCGACCTCGGCCTCGGTGGGCGCGGCGGCCAGGTCGGCGACGACCTGCTGCAGCACCTGGATGCGGCGCTCCGAGTCCTCGGCGCGCTTGCGGGCGAACAGCAGCTCCTTCTCGTACCCACGCCGCTCGGTGGCGTCGAAGACCGTGGTACGGATGGCCCGCGGCTCCCGTTCGGGCCCGCGCGCCAGCAGCGAGTTGACCAGGGTGGGCAGCGTCCGGCCGTCCGCGCACACCACGTCGAAAGCGAGCTCGTGCACCTCGTCCTGCATGCGCAGCAGCGGCGCGTAGTGGGTCTCGTGATAGATCTGCCCGCCGGAGCTGAGCAGGTCCCGGAAGCGGCGATGGCCGACCAGGTCGCCGCGCTTGTACCCGGTCCAGGACAGGAAGGTCTGGTTGACCTTCACGATGGTGCCGTCGGGAAGCGTCGTCAGATACCCGCACGGCGCGTGCTCGTACAGGTCGTCCGGGTCCTCGTCCCAGGGCAGCCGTAACTCCTGCGTCACGTCCGGCCCACCAGAGTCACTCACGATCCGCTCTACAGCCAAGCCTTCATCGCGTCGACGGTTTCCTCCGGCGCACTGAGGTTGGGGCAGTGCCCGGTGGCGTTCATGTACACCAGCGTGCTGCCGGCAGTGTGTTTATGAACGTAGTCCCCCACGACCGTCGGCGCGATCACATCGTCGGAGCACTGCAGGATCAATGACGGTGTACGCAGTTTGAGCAGATCGTCGCGGTTGTCGGAGAAGAACGTGACACGCGCGAACTTCTTGGCGATCTCGGGGTCGGTGCGGCAGAAGCTGTTGGTCAGCTCCTCGCCCAGCTGGGGCCGGTCGGGATTGCCCATGATGACCGGGGCCATCTGGCTGGACCAGCCCAGATAGTTGCTGTCCAGCGAGTCGAGCAGGGACTCGATGTCCTCGCGGGCGAACCCGCCGACGTAGTTGTCGGACGGCTCGTCGATGTAGCGCGGCGAGGGACCGACCAGGACCAGCTTGGCGAAACGCTCGGGTTCCTTGACCGCGGCGAGCACGCCCATCATCGCGCTCACCGAGTGGCCGACGAAGATCACGTCCCACAGGTCGTTCTCATGCAGGATCTGGAGGATGTCGTCGGCGTAACCGTCGAGTGTGGAGTAGCGAGCGTCCTGGTATGCCGACAAGTCGGATTTGCCGTTGCCGACGTGGTCGAACAGAACGAGCCGATACGTGTCCGCGAACGCGGGGGCGACCAGGCGCCACATGTTCTGGTCACAGCCGTACCCATGAGCGAACATCATCGGCTGACCGAGGTCGTTCCCGGTCAACGTGACGGCGTTTCTCTGTGTCGTTCTCATGTCTGGGTAACCATACGGCTCCGATGCGTCCCGCACACCGCCCACTCTGTCCGTCATTCGGGTTTGGAGTCCGGTCCGCGTGGATCGGCGGGTTGGCACCCCCGATCTAGCCTCGGGGAGGACGCCGGTTCCCGGTAGCGAAGGAGAGCGACGGATGACCGACCATCAGCCGGGCGAGGTCGACCCGGCGGTCGAGCGTGATCCGACCCGCGTCGAGGGCGGCGACGAGCGGTCGACGGCGGACGCCCCGGCGCGCTGGAGCGGCTCGGCCGCCATCCCGCCGCCGGCGCCGAAGAAGTCCTGGTGGCCGCGGCGGCGACTGGAGCCGGAGGACGAGCGGACCGAGATCCCGGCGGTCGACCCGTGGGCCGGCCAGGACACCCCGATCGACCCGATCCCGATCGTGCTGGACCCCACCGCGGTCGAGCCGCCGCTGCCACCCACCCGCGTCGAGCCGCCGGCGCCGGCCCCGCAGCCACCCGCGCCACAGCCGCTTGCGCCGCACCCACCCGCGTCCCCGCCATTCGCGCCGCAGCCACCCGCGTCCCCGCCATTCGCGGCGCGGACAAATAACGCGCAGGCCGCAAATCCGCCCCGGGCAAACGCCGCGCCATCGCCGGCCGCGCCATCGCCGGCCGCGCCACCACCGACCGCGCCACCACCGACCGCGCCACCGCCTGTCGCGCCCCTGCCGAGCGGCCCGCCCAAGCTCTCCCGCCGCGAGCGCAAGCAACGCGAGCGAGCAGCCAAGATGCGCCCGCCGGTCAACCGTCTCCCGGTGCAGACCCGCCCGCCGTCGCCGCCCGCGCCACCCCCGTGGGCGACGCCGCGACCACCCCAGCGCCCGCTACCGCCCCCGCGCCGCAAGCGCCGCCGCGGCCGCCTGTTCGTGTTCGCCCTGTTCGGCGTCCTCTGCTGCTGCGGCCTGCCGTTCGCCTACTTCCAGTTCCCCGCGGCCCGGCAGTACCCGGTGACGGCCGTCCTCCCCACCGACTTCTCCGACCTGAGCCTGCGCGACGACAACGCCAGCAAGCGCGCCGCCGACCGCCTCGCCGCACAGCTCGACGCGGCGGACTCCCAGGACGGTCAGCCGTTCGCCGGCGTCTACGGCGACAGCCGCGGCAAGCGGGTCACCGTCTTCGGCGTGACCGGCTGGCGATTCACCCCGAAGAGTGACGTCCGGGCGCAGCTGGACCGCCTCGCCGACGACTTCGACCTCGGGAACGTCCAGACCTTCAACCTCGGCGAGACCGGCGCGCACGAGAGCTGCGGCAGCGGCCGGGCTGACGGGACGTCGGTGGTGGTGTGCGCCTGGGCCGACCACGGCAGCATGGCCACGGTCCTGCTGACCCGCCGCTCGATCGACGACAGCGCCGATCTCGTCAGCCGGTTGCGCTCCGCGGTGCTGACCCCGGCGGCCTAGGCCCTAGGAGTCGGCTTTCTTGGCCGGGGCGTACCTCGGCACGTACTCCTGCCCGGTCAGTTTTTGAATCTCGCCCATGACCTCGTCGGTGAGCGCTCGCAACGAGGTGCGGTCGTCGGCCCGGCCGACCGTGGTGATCGGCTTGCCGAACCGGACCGTGGGCTTGCCGCGGAACAGCATCGGGTACGGCTGCCCGATCGGCTGGATCTTCTCGGTGCCCAGCATGCCGACCGGGATGATCGGCACCCCGGCGGCGACCCCGAGCCGCGCCACACCCGTACGCCCGCGATAGAGCCGCCCGTCGGGCGAGCGCGTCCCCTCGGGGTAGACCACGACACAGTCACCGGCCTTGAGCACCGGGATCGCGCTGTCGAAGGCGGCCAGGGCGTCGCGCCCGCCGGCCCGCTGAACCCGGATGGCCCCGAGCCCGTTGAGCAGGTTGCGGGTGAACCACCCGCTGATGCCGGTGCCGTCGAAGTAGTCGGACTTGGCCCAGAAGGCGAGGTGCCGGGGGACGACGGCGCCGATGAAGAGCTCGTCGGCGACCGAGAGGTGGTTGCCCGCGAAGATCGCGCCGCCAGTCTTGGGCACGTGATCGAGACCCTCGACGTGCGGCCGCCAGCCGAGCATCAGCATGTTGCCGACCGTGACTTTGCCGATCGAGTAGAGCAGCGGCAACGCGGGTTCCTCCGGGGACGGTGAAGCGCAAAAAGTGGGGGGCAGGCTGAGGTTATCGGACCCGGCCCCGGAAGTCCCCGTCGAGCTTGCGACGCGACCCGGACATTCACCGCACAGGCGGCAAATATCCGGGCCGGGTTAACAGTTTCACAGCGTGGCGCGACTCACCGCCACCGTGATCTCCTCACCGTCGCCCACCTCGCCGGCGAAGCCCGGGGCTCCGGCGGCGGCGAAATCCACCGAAGTCGCCAGGGTCTCGCCGGCCACGAAGTCCCGGTGCGCCCCGACCGCGAGCTGAACCGCTTCGGTGGCCGAGACGGTCAGCGCGATCCGGTCCGAGACGTCCAGGCCGGCGTCGCGGCGGGCCTGCTGGACCACTCGGATCACGTCGCGGGCCAGACCCTCGGCGAGCAGCTCCGGGGTGACCACCGTGTCGAGCACGACGACCCCGGCCCCGCCGGCCAGCGGCGCCGAGTTCGCCACGTCGGCGGCGACCAGCTTCAGCTCGTACTCGCCCTCCTGGAGGGTGACCCCGGCCGCGACCGGCGCGCCGTCGACGAGTTCCCACTCGCCCTTCTTGACCGCCTGGATGACCTGCTGCACCTGCTTGCCGACGCGCGGGCCGAGCGCCCGCGGCACGACGGTGAGCACCTGCTCGCAGTACGCGGCCACGTCGTCGGTGAACACCACGTCCTTGACGTTGACCTCGTCGGCCAGCAGGTCGCCGAAGCCGGACAGGGCGGTCGCGTCGGCGGTCGCCACGGTCAGCCGGGCGAGCGGCAGCCGGACCCGCAGCGCGCGGGCCTTGCGCAGGGACAGCGCGGCCGAGGCCACGTCGCGGATTGCGTCCATCGAGGCGACCAGCGCATGGTCGGCCGGGAAGTCCGCGGCGGCGGGCCAGTCGGTCAGGTGCACCGACCGCTCCCCGGTCAGTCCGCGCCAGATCTCCTCGGCGGTGAGCGGCGCGAGCGGCGCCATGACCCGGCACAGCGTCTCCAGCACCGTTGCCAGCGTGTCGAACGCATCCTGGTCGCCGGCCCAGAACCGATCGCGCGACCGGCGCACGTACCAGTTCGTCAGCGCGTCAAGATAAGACCGGACAGCACCCGCCGCGCCCGAAATGTCATATTCGTCCATGAGGCGTTGGACGTCGGATACCAGCTCACCCGTCTTGGCCAGGACATATCGGTCAAGCAAGTGTGGCGAGTCGGTCCGAAATGACGCGACATAACTCGAAGCGTTTGCATAAAGCGAGAAGAAGTACCAGACGTTCCAGAGCGGCAACAGCACCTGCCGTACGGAATCGCGGATCGCCACCTCGGTGACCGGCATGTCGCCACCGCGCAGCACCGGCGACGACATCAGCATCCAGCGCATCGCGTCCGAGCCGTAAGTATCGAAAACTCGGTACACGTCCGGATAATTCCGCAAAGACTTGGACATCTTGCGCCCGTCCTCGCCGAGCAGGATCCCGTGCGAGAGGCAGTTCCGGAACGCCGGCCGGTCGAACAGGGCCGTGGCCAGCACGTGCATGGTGTAGAACCAGCCCCGCGTCTGCCCGATGTACTCGACGATGAAGTCGCCCGGGTAGTGGTGCTCGAACCAGTCCTTGTTCTCGAACGGGTAGTGCACCTGCGCGAACGGCATCGACCCCGACTCGAACCAGCAGTCGAGCACCTCCGGCACCCGACGCATGGTCGACTGTCCGGTCGGGTCGTCCGGGTTGGGCCGGGTCAGGTCGTCGACGTAGGGCCGGTGCAGGTCGGTGACCTTGACGCCGAAGTCCTTCTCCAGGTCTTCGAAGGAGCCGTAGACGTCGACCCGCGGGTACTGCGGGTCGTCGGACTTCCACACCGGGATCGGCGAGCCCCAGAACCGGTTCCGCGAGATCGACCAGTCCCGGGCGTTCGCCAGCCACTTGCCGAACGATCCGTCCTTGATGTGCGACGGCGTCCAGGTGATCTCCTGGTTGAGCTCGACCATCCGGTCGCGGAACTTCGTCACGGCCACGAACCACGACGACACCGCCTTGTAGACCAGCGGGGTGTCGCAGCGCCAGCAGTGCGGGTACGAGTGCGTGTAGCCCTCGTGCCGCAGCACCACGCCCTTTTCCTTCAAAGAGGCGATCACCGGCTTGTTGGCGTCGAAGACCTGCACGCCCTGCCACGGCGGCACGATCGAGGTGAACCGCGTGTGGTCGTCCACGGTCACGATCGTCGGGATGCCGGCCGCGTTGCAGACGTTCTGGTCGTCCTCGCCGAACGCCGGCGCCTGGTGCACGACGCCGGTGCCGTCCTCGTCGCTGACGTAGTCGGCCGCGAGCACCTGGTAGGCGTTCGGTCCGGCCTGCTCCACGAGGAAGTCGAACAGCGGCGTGTACTTCCGCCCGGCCAGGTCACGGCCCAGCACCGAGCCGACCTTTTCAAAACCTTCGAGCTCTTTCGCGTACGCCGGGACGCGCGCGTCGCCGAGGATCAGCTTCTCGCCGGCGGCGTTCTGCAGCACCGCGTACTCGATCTCCGGACCGACCGCCAGCGCGAGGTTCGACGGCAGCGTCCACGGCGTGGTCGTCCACACCGCCACCTTCTCGCCGGTCTCGAGCTGGAACGTCACCGTCAGCGCCGGATCGGTGCGATCGCGGTAGACGTCGTCCATCCGCGTCTCGGTGTTCGACAGCGGCGTCTCACACCGGAAGCAGTAGGCGAGCACCCGGAAGCCCTCGTACACCAGGCCCTTGTCGTGCAGCGTCTTGAACGCCCACATGACCGACTCCATGTAGCTGGGGTCGAGGGTCTTGTAGTCGTTCGCGAAGTCCACCCAGCGGGCCTGCCGGGTGACGTACCGCTCCCAGTCCTTGGTGTAGGCCAGCACCGACGAGCGGCAGGCCTCGTTGAACTTGTCGATGCCCAGCTCGACGATCTGCGCCTTCGTCGTGATGCCCAGCTGCTTCTCGGCCTCGACCTCGGCCGGCAGACCGTGCGTGTCCCAGCCGAAGCGCCGCTCGACATGCTTGCCGCGCATCGTCTGGTACCGCGGCACCAGGTCCTTCACGTACCCGGTGAACAGGTGCCCGTAGTGCGGCAGCCCGTTCGCGAACGGCGGGCCGTCGTAGAAGACGTACTCGTTGCTGCCGCTCTCGCCGGTCGGCCGCTGGTCGATGGACGCCTCGAACGTCTTGTCGGCCGACCAGTGCTCGAGCACGGCCCGCTCGACGGCGGGCAGGTCCGGGCTGGCCGGCACACCAGTGGCATCGGTGTGCTTGGGATAAGCCATCGATGGTCCCCTCAAACAGTTCACTTCGCGTGGACTGCGAGGACGAGCGCGTTTTGCGCCCGCGGTACCACCTCGCTTGGCAGGTCTGACCCTGCCCGCTCATTCGCCGGCTGACGCGCGTGCCGATCCGCCCGGTTCTACCAGGGCCTGGTGAAAGGCCCGTTCTTCCGGAGGCTCCCCGGTGATGGCCGGTTCAACGCCTGCGCTCTGCCAACGATACCGGCCGCCCCCGGATTCCCTCATCCGCACTCTGCCATTCGCGGTTGGCCCGGTCAGCGGATGGCCCGCCACTGGGTGATCGCGATGTTGTGATCGTCCGGATCCCGGAAGGTGGCCGACCACAGCTCCAGCCGATCCCCGCGGTTCACCGCCTGCGGCGGATGCACGAACCGCACACCCTTCTCCACCAGCTCCGAGTACACCGCCTCGACGTCGCCCACCTCGAGGTTCAGGAAGATCAGCCGCCCGGCCTCGGCCGACAGCCCCGACACGGTACGCAGCACCAGCCGCGTGTCACCGGAGGCGAGAACCGCGCTCCCGTCCCCGCTGTCGATCTCGTAGAACCCGAGCGTGTCCCGGTAGAACGCGATCGACCGCGCCAGATCGGTGACAAGCACCGTGATCCCCACGCCGTAAATCGCCCCCGCCGGCCCCGGCCGCGCGCTCGGATAGGCGGTGATCAGCTCATCCGCGTGCTCATCGGCCTCCACGGTGACAGGAGGCGGCGCCGCCCACGGATTCTCCTCGGCGCGCTCAGTCCCGCCGGCTTCCGTCCCGCTGTCCTTCTCCGGATGCCCGAACTTCTTGACCGCCGCCATCGCGGCCGCCGCCACGGCCCCCGCGGCAGCCGCAGCCCCCGCGATGACCCCGTGCTTGTCCGCCCCCGCCCCCGACTCCGGCGCGGCAGCACCCCCAGCCCCCGACTCCGGCGCAGCACCAGCCCCAACACCTGACTCCGGCGCGGCGGCAAGCCCAGCCCCCGACTCCGGCGCAGCACCAGCCCCGGCATCCGAATCCGGGCCGAACAACCCTCCGACCCCGGAATCCGCCGCGGCAGCAGCCTCAGCACCCGGCTCCGGCGCGGGACCAGGACCGGCCCCCGCCTCCGCGTCGTGCGCGGCGTTCGACACGAACTTCGTGGCCCGCCGCCCCTCGGCGGCCGACGGCTCGTCGACGGGCGGAGCGATCAGCCCCTCCGCCATCGCCTCGCGAGCCTCCGGAGTGGCCGTCTCCGGCTCCGGATCCCCGTCGAGCGGCAGATCGATGTCATCGTGCGCCACGGGCGCCGGCGCGGTAGGCCGCGACGTGGACGGCGCCGGCGCGGTAGGAGGCGGCGTGACCGGCTCCGGCGCGGTAGGAAAGCTCGACATCGGCGACGGCTCGGCCGCAGTAGCGGCCACCGTCGGCTCCGGCCGCCGATGCGGCTCGCCACCGAGAGGCTCGTCCTCCGAACCCTCAACCGGCTCGTCCAGAGGCACATCCACCGGCATCGCGTCGCCGCGCGGCATCGCGTCGTCCTGCGGCGCGCGAGGAGGTGGCGGCGCGTCCGTCATCGGCTCGGCGGTGGCCGTCGCTGTCCCACCGCCACGAGGCCGTGGGCTGGGTCGTCTCCCCTCGGAGCGTCCCGCCGCAGCTCCGGCCGCCGCACCCGCGGCGGCCCCTGCCGCAGCGCCAGCCGTCGTGGCCCCTGTCGCGGCCTCGGCCGTCGAAGGTCGCGTCGCGGTCCCGGCCGTCGTACTTCCCGACGCCGCGGCGGCCGCCGCGGCTCCCGGCGCTCGGCGCGGCAGCGTCTGAGGCACCTCGTCGTGATCGACCAGCTCGCCCTCGACCACCGGGCCCGCCGGGGTGTCCCGCACCACCACCGTTTCCGCGCCCGGCGGAGGTGGCGGGGGCGGCTCGTCCCACTGCTGGTCGCGCGTCGTCCACGGCGGCGGATCCACGTCGCCCAGCAGGTCGTCGTCGATGTCGTCGATGACCTCGTCGGGCAGCTCGCCGTAGTCGGGCATTTGCGGTGGCGGTGGATCGGCGCCCTTCTCGCGCGGCGTCGCGTCGTCCCAGTTGATCCGCACCCGGCGCATGTCGTCCACGTCCACCGTGATCGGCAGCGTGTCCCCGATCATTGGCCACTTCACCACCGGCACCCGCGGCTCGCGGATGGTCACCTCGGAGGTGGGCAGGCCCGGCGCCACCACCACCGCCTGGATCTCGGCCCGCCCGTAGACGGCCGACGACGTCGGCGGCGGCGAGATCGCCTTGACCTCGGCGGTGCCGGAGACCCAGGCCCGGGCCCCGCGGCGCACCACATTGACCATGCCCAGGGCGATCGACAGGATCAGCACGGCCAGACCGAAGAGGACCACCCCCCAGCTGGACATGCCGAGCCCCAGCGCCACCACGAAGACGGCGATCGTGCCCATGACGGCCGCCACCAGCTTGCGTGCCGGTGCGATCGGACGGCCGGTCTGGTTTGCCAATGTGGACCTCCCGCTCTTTCACGTCAGGTTATTGCCCGGCGCGGTCCGAGCGAAAGTGCGGTAGCTGCCCGCCCGAAACTGGGTACCGATAGGCTGAATCCCGCGTGTCCGCCTCGCAGTTCGCTGAAGGAGTCTGTTCGTGACCAGCCCCGTCGAGCGCTCGCTCGTCCTCGTCAAGCCCGATGCGGTCCGCCGCGGCCTGCTGGGCGAGATCCTCGCCCGCTTCGAGCGTAAGGGCCTGGTCATCGAGGCGCTGGAGTTGCGCACGATGGATGCGGCCCTGGCCGACCAGCACTACGCCGACCACGTGGAGAAGGCGTTCTATCCGCCGCTGAAGGAGTTCATGACCAGCGGCCCGCTGGCCGCCCTGGTCCTGGCCGGCGACAACGTCATCGAGGTGGTCCGCGCCATGATCGGCGCCACCGACGGCCGCAAGGCGGCGGCGGGCACCATCCGCGGCGACTACTCCCTGTCGAATCGCGAAAACCTGGTCCACGCCTCCGACTCCCCCGAGAGTGCCGCCCGCGAGCTCGCCCTCTGGTTCCCGAAGATCTAGTCCGGCATGTGGCACAGCCGTCACGAGTGAGCAGTCGTCGCTGACGAACATGTTCGCTACGATCGTGTTATGAGCCCACGCCGAGTACCCGTCAGCCGCCGCGACCGGCCCGCCAAGGCTCCCCTGAGCCGCGAGGCGCTGGTCGCGGCCGCGCTGGGGATCATGCGCGAGGAGGGCCTGGAGCGGGTGACCATGCGGCGCCTCGCCACCGAGCTCGACACCGGCCCGGCGTCGCTGTACGTCTACGTCCGCAACACGGCCGAGCTGCACGGCGCGATCCTCGACGAGCTGGTCGCGGAGCTGGAGCAGCCCGGCGAGCCGGACCCGGCGCAGTGGCGCGAGCAGCTCATCGGCCTGCTCTCGGCGTACACCGATCTGCTCTTCGCCCATCCCAGCCTGGCGCGCTCGGTCCTCATGCTGCGCCCGTCCGGACCGCACTACCTGCGGTTGATCGACACGATCCTCGGGCTGCTGCTGGCCGGCGGCCTGCCGGTGCGGCAAGCCGCGTGGGGCGTGGACATCCTGCTGCAGCAGGCCACCGCCACCGCGGCCGAGCACGGCAGCCGCGACGAGTCGGTGGAGGCCGACGGCGAGGAGCACGATCTCGCTCTCGCGGTGGCCGAGGCGAAGGCGGAGACCTATCACCACCTGGCCCGCGTCCGCGAGGAGATCCTGTCCGGGACCGGTTTGCAGCGGCGGCGCTGGGCCTTCGAAACCCTCATCGACGGCCTGCGCGCCAACTAACGTGAGACTCGCGCGGGCAAAACGCCGGCCCATACCCATGAAGAACATGTTCGTGACGAACGCGTTTAGGAGGAAGAATGAGCATCACCATCGTGGGAGCCGGGCTGGGCGGCCTGACCCTGGCCCGGGTCCTGCACGTTCACGGTATCCCCGCCACCATCTACGAGCTGGACGAATCCCCAGCCGCGCGGACCCAGGGCGGCATGCTCGACATCCACGACTACAACGGGCAGGTCGCGCTCCGGGACGCCCAGTTGTTCGAGCAGTTCCAGGCCATCATCCACCCCGGCGGACAGGCCATGCGCATCCTCGACCGGCACAACACCCTGCTGATGGAGGAGAGCAACGAGGAGAGCGAAGGCGGCCGGCCCGAGGTCGACCGTCCCCGGTTGCGGCAGATCCTGCTGGACTCGTTGCCCGGGGGCACGATCAAGTGGGGCAAGAGGGTCACGGGCGCCCACCCGCTAGGCGACGGCCGGCACGAGCTGACCTTCGCCGACGGCGAGACCGTGACCGCCGATGTGCTGGTCGGCGCGGACGGCGCGTGGTCGCGGATCCGCCCGCTGGTGTCCGGCGCCAAGCCGGCGTACGCGGGGATGTCCTTCATCGAGGTCGACCATCTCGACGCCGACGAGCGTCACCCGGGGCCGGCGTCGGTGGTCGGCGACGGCATGCTGTTCGCCCTCGCGCCGGGCCAGGGCTTCCTCGCGCACCGCGAGCCCGACGGCAGCCTGCACATCTACATCGCGGTCAAGTCGCCGCTGGGCTGGCTCGAGAGTGTCGACTGGACCGACACCGCCCAGGGCAAGGCGGTGCTGCTGGAGCAGTTCGCCGGCTGGGCGCCGCCGATGCGGGCGCTGATCAGCGAGGCCGACGGCGCGCTGATCCCCCGGACGATCAACGCGCTGCCGGTGGATCACCGCTGGGACCGCGTGCCCGGCGTGACCTTGCTCGGCGACGCCGCCCACCTGATGTCGCCGTTCGCCGGCGAGGGCGCCAACCTGGCCATGTTCGACGGCGCCGAGCTAGGCAAGGCGATCGCCGCCCACCCCGGCGACATCGAGGCCGCCCTGGCCGCGTACGAGAAAGACCTCTTCCCTCGCAGCGAGGAAGCGGCGCGAGAAGCGGCCGATAACCTGGCTCTCTGCTTCGACGAGAACGCACCGCAGAGCCTCGTCGACCAGTTCGCCGCCTACGGCGCGGCCGAAGCTCGCTGAAACCGGAGGAGCCGACTGCGGCTGATCGTCCTACGCTCGCGGCTCGGCGTCAGCATCGTCAGGGAAGGGTGTTCCATGCACGACGACATCCCGCTCACCGTCGGCCGCGCGACCCGCGTCCTCAACGAGCGCATCCGGCCCGCCATCTACCCCGGCAGTGTGCCGTTCGAGGTTGAGTTCCACGAGTTGCCCGGCGAGCCCATTCCACCGGCCGAAGCCCTCGAGAAGAACTACGAGCCGTACATCGTCGGCACACCCTGGGGACCGGCCTGGAACACCACCTGGTTCCGCCTGCGCGGCCAGGTTCCGCCGGAGTGGCGCGGCCGCCGGGTGGAGGCGGTGGTCGACCTCGGCTTCGACATCAACATGCCCGGCTTCCAGTGCGAGGCGCTGGTCTACCGCCCGGACGGCACCCCGGTGAAGTCGATCAATCCGCGCAACCAGTGGATCCCGGTCGGCGAGGAGGAGATGGTCGAGTTCTATCTGGAGGCCGCCGCCAACCCGGTGCTGCTCGACTACCACCCCTTCCAGCCCACGCGAGAGGGTGACATCCAGACCTCTTCGAAGCAGCCGCTCTACACGACCCGGCGGATGGATCTCGCCCTCTTCGACGAGCAGGCCTACGAGCTGATGCTCGACCTCGACGTGCTGCTGGAGCTGCAGGCCGCGCTGCCCGCGACCGCGCCCCGGCGGATGCGGATCCTGCAGGCGCTCGACGACGCCCTCGACGCCCTCGACCTGCAGGACATCGCGGGCACCGCGGCGGCCGCCCGGGCCGAGCTGGCCGGCGTGCTGGCGGCGCTTGCCGAGCACAGTGCCCACCGGGTGTCGGCGATCGGGCACGCGCACATCGATTCGGCCTGGCTCTGGCCCGTACGGGAAACGATCCGCAAGGTGGCCCGGACCGCGACCAATATGACCGAGCTCATGGAGCTCGATGCCGATTTCAAGTACGGCATGTCCAGCGCGCAGCAGTACGCCTGGCTCAAGCAGCACCGCCCCGAGGTCTGGGATCAGGTCGTCAAGGCGGTGCGCGACGGCCGGTTCCTCCCGTTGGGCGGCATGTGGGTGGAGAGCGACACCGTCATGCCCACCGGCGAGGCGCTGGTTCGGCAATTCACCTACGGCCAGCGCTTCTTCCGGGAGGAGTTCGGCGTCGAGAGTCAGGGCGTGTG
Source organism: Actinoplanes sp. CA-142083 (assembly GCF_050942195.1). Lineage (NCBI taxonomy): Bacteria > Bacillati > Actinomycetota > Actinomycetes > Micromonosporales > Micromonosporaceae > Actinoplanes > Actinoplanes sp. CA-142083. The sequence goes on along the minus strand of NZ_CP192076.1, from coordinate 1,567,793 downwards.
GCTGCCGGACAGCTTCGGCTACTCCCCCGCGCTGCCGCAGCTGATGCGCCGGGCCGGGTTCCAATGGTTCTTCACCCAGAAGATCTCCTGGAACCAGGTCAACAAGTTCCCGCACCACACCTTCCTCTGGGAGGGCATCGACGGCTCCCGGGTCTTCACCCACTTCCCGCCGATGGACACCTACAACTCGCAGCTTTCCGGGGCCGAGCTGGCCCGGGCGTCGTCGCAGTTCCGGGAGAGTCGGGTCGCGTCGCGCTCACTGGCGCCGGTCGGCTGGGGTGACGGCGGTGGCGGCACGACCCGCGAGATGGCCGGCCGGGCGGCCCGGCTGCGCGATCTCGAGGGCAGCGCCACGGTCCGCTGGGAGCATCCGAACGACTTCTTCGCCCAGGCCCGGGCCGAGCTCGAGCATCCGCCGGTCTGGGTCGGCGAGCTCTACCTGGAGCTGCACCGGGCCACGCTGACCAGCCAGCACCGCACCAAACAGGGCAACCGGCGCAGCGAGCATCTGCTGATCGAGGCCGAGCTGTGGTCGGCGACGGCCGCGATCCGGGCCGGGCATCCGTATCCGTACGAGAAAATCGACGAACTGTGGCGCGCGGTTCTGCTGCATCAGTTCCACGACATTCTGCCGGGCACGTCGATCGCTTGGGTGCATCGCGAGGCTGTCGCCGCGTACAGGGAAATCCGCGAAGCGGCGGAGCAACTCATCGCCGAAGCGCAACGCGCGCTGATCGGCGAGGGCGACCGTCAGATCGCGCTCAATCCCGCACCTTTCACGCGCGACGGCATCCCCGCGCTTTCTGGAAAAACAACCGAAATGTCCGGCGGCAGCGTCGAGATCAGAAACCATGTGCTGTCCAATGGAATAGTCGAGGTGACCATTTCGGACGAAGGGTTGATCACGAGCGCAAAAGACCTCGCAACCGGCCGCGACGCGATTCCCGCCGGCCAGGAGGGCAACCTGCTGCAGCTGCACCAGGACTTCCCGAACAGGTGGGACGCCTGGGATGTCGACCGTTTCTATCGCAACCGGGTCACCGACCTGCGCGAGCTCGAGTCCATGGAATTCACCGAGGACGAACGCGGCGCCCACGTCACGATCGTGCGCGCTTTCTCGAAATCGCGCGTCACGCAGACGCTCACCCTCGCGCCGGGCAGCCGGGTCCTGCGCATCGATCAGGCGACCGACTGGCACGAGACCGAGAAATTCCTGAAAATCAAATTCCCCTTCGACGTACGAGCGGAGCACGTCGCCGCCGAGACCCAGTTCGGTTATCAGAAGCGCGTCACGCACACGAACACCAGCTGGGAGGCGGCCAAATTCGAGGCCTCCATGCACCGTTTCGTGCTCGTCGAGGAGCCCGGCTTCGGCGCCGCGCTGGTCACCGATTCGACATACGGCTACGACCAGACCCGCACCCCGGAAACCACCACGATCCGGCTGTCGCTGCTGCGGGCGCCGCGCTTCCCCGACCCCGAGACCGACCAGGGCCGCCAGACCTGCTCCTACGGCTTGGTGATCGGCGCCGGCGTCGCCGAGGCCACCGCCGAGGGCATCGCGATGAACCTCCCGCTTCGTCAGGTCGCCGGCGATCACGGCTTCGACCCGCTGGTGTCGGTCGAGGGCGAAGGCATCCTCGTCTCGGCGGTGAAGCTGGCCGATGATCGCAGCGGCGACCTGGTCGTCCGGGTCTACGAGTCGCTGGGCCGGCGGGCCACGGGAACCCTGACCGTCAATTACGGCGCGGGCCAAGCTCACACGGCGTCCCTGCTCGAACGGCCGGAGGATCCGGCCGGCCTGACGCTTCATCTGACTCCCTTCGAAGTGCGCACGATCCGGCTAGAGCGTCTCGAGGCTGGCCGTCCGGCGTGACTCGGTCTCGAACACCTTGAGCAGCACCGCGGCCAGCACGGCGTAGCCGATGCCGACCAGCACCTCCCAGCCCAGCGCGGGCGCGGCCGCACCCAGGCCGCGCCCGGCCGCCAACTGCCGGGCCGCCTCCGCGGCGTGCGTGATCGGCAGGAACCGCCCGGCCGTCACCATCCAGTCCGGCAGCGATTCGGCCGGCACGTTCACGCCGGTCAGCAGGAGCAGCAGCGCCACCGCGACGTTCGAGATCACCCAGACGTCCCGGAAGCGCAGGCCCAGCGCGCCCAGCGTGAGTCCGAAGAACGCGCACGCCAGCGACCCGGCCGCCATCGCCAGCAGCAGCCCGGGCACCGCCGAGACCGGCAAGCGCAGCCCGAGCAGCGCCGCGCTCACGGTCAGCGTGACCACCGCGATCATCAGGCCGTTCCCCGCGTACGGCAGCGCCCGCCCCAGGAACACCAGCGTGCGGCTGCGCGGCGAGAGCAGAACGTGCCCGAGCGTCCCGTAGCGCCGCTCGTTGCCGACCGCGAGCGTCCCGCCGAAGACGCAGGCCAGCGTGGCGGTCAGCACCGCGTTGCCGACGATGTAGAACCGGTCGTCGGCGACCTGCAGCTGGCGGCCCAGGTAGGCGAAGAACAGCAGCTGGAACAGCGGTCCGACCAGCAGGGTGCCCACGAAGATCGCGGGCCGGGTCCAGTTGAACAGGGCGCGGTACGCGATCACGCCGCCCACGGTCACCAATCGCAAAGTCCTCATGCGAGCGCCAAAGTCGCGGCCGCGCGAGCGCGACGTTCGACGTACGTGAGCGAGATCGAGCCGAAGGCGAGGCAGATCAGGCTGATCCCCAAGCAGACGGCGACGGACGGCCAGACGGGACCGCCGGTTGTCGCCTCGCGCAACGCGCGGGCGCCCCAGGTGGTCGGCAGCACGGCCGCGATCGGCCCGGTCCAGGCCGGCAGCACGGTCATCGGCACCAGCATGCCGCTGACCAGCCAGATCGGATACTCGAGCGTGTTGGTCAACGCGTTGGCGTTGCGCATCAGCACGAACGTGGACGCGAGCAGCAGGCCGAACATGCCGAGCGCGACGATGCAGACCACCGCGGCCACGACGAAGCCGAAGGGACGCGCGAAGTCGAGCGGGATGCCGTAGAGGATCCGGCCCCACGCGAGGGTGGCCAGCAGGGCGTAGGTGCCGGTCAGCCCGGTCGCCACGGTGATCGGCAGGATCACCATCACCGGTCGCCGGGGCGCCAGCATGATCATCTCCAGGGTGCCCTGCCAGCGCTGGTTCTGGATCGCGCCGCCGGAGCCGAACAGCACCGACGACCAGACGCCCATCAGCCCGGCCCCGACCGCCGCCTCGAGCAGCCGGTGCTGCTCCTGGCCGGCGCGGAACAGATACACCGCCAGCGTCGCCTGCACGATCGGCACGACCAGGGCGATCGTCACCTCGAACGGCGAGCGGCTCATCTGCTTGACGTGGGCCAGCGTGCCCAGAGCAAGCATGCGTAGCGTCCTCATGCGGCGTTCACGATCGCCACGTACGCGTCCTCGAGGGTCGGCTCGCGGCTGTTCACCCGGCCGAGCCGGATCCCGGCGAGCTCGCGGAGGATGTCGCCCTGCACGTCGATGTGCGCGTCGGACTGGACGGTGAGCAGCTGCAGCGCGCCGCGCTCCTCGATCGCGGTCTCCCGCACGCCCGGCAGCCCGCGCAGCGCCAGCACCGCCGTGTCGGGCACCCCGTACGCCTCGACCTCGACCACCCGCCGCCCGTCGGCCCGGCGCCGCAGCTCGACCGGGGTGCCCAGCGCCTGGATCTCCCCGTCGGCGATCACCGCGATCCGGTCGCAGAGCTCGTCGGCCTCGGCCATGTAGTGCGTGGTCAGCAGCACGGTCGTGCCGGCCGCCGCCAGGTCGGAGACGGTACGCCGCAGCTCGCGCGCCGCCACCGGGTCGACCCCGATCGACGGCTCGTCGAGGAACAGCACCTCCGGCGAGTGCAGCAGCCCGCGGGCGATGTGCAGCCGCTGGCGCATGCCGCGCGAATACCCCTCGACCCGTTCCCGCTCCCGCCCGGCCAGCCCGACCAGCTCCAGCAGCTCGGCGATCCGGCGCTTCTGCTCGCGCGGCGCCACCCCGTACAGCTCGGCGAAGTACCGCAGGTTGTCCAGCGCGGAGAGCCGGTCGTAGAGCCCGCGGTCGCCGCCGAACACGTAACCGATCCGGCGGCGTACCTCCCGGGTCTGCCGGACCACGTCGTGGCCGCACACCCGGGCCGACCCGGAGCTCGGCAGCAGCAGGGTGTTCAGCATCTTGATCGTGGTCGTCTTGCCGGCGCCGTTCGGCCCGAGCAGACCGAACAGCTCCCCGCGCCCCACCGTGAAGGACACGCCGCGCACCGCGTCGACCTCGGTCTTCTTCGGCCGCAGCCACCCGGTGCGCCCCCGATATGTCCGGCGCAATTCGTCCGCCTCGATGGCGTACTCGCTCCCCATGCCCGGAACGCTAGGGGGCGAGCGGACCCCTAGGAAACGAATTCGGTCGCGGCCGAATCGTCGCCGAGCAGGGTGACCAGCGCGATCCCGGCCGGTTCGAGGCCGTAGAGCACGCGGCGCCCGGCCCGTCGCCGGTGCACCACCCCGGCCGCCTGCAGGCCGGTCAGATGCTCGGAGATCGTGCTCGGCGCGAGCCCAAGCGCCGCGGCGAGCCCGGTCGTCGTCGCGGGCGTTCGCAACGCCCTCAACACCGCCGCCCGCCCCCGGCCGACCAGGATGGACAGTCGATCATCGGCGACCGGCTGCGGCGACGAGGCCAGCAGCGCCGACCCGCGCGCCTGATAGGTCACCATCACGATGTCCGGGTGGTCGCTGGAGCACATCAGCGCGCCGCGCGAGAAGATCAGCGGCACCAGCAGCAGCCGCTGGTTGACCGCCTCGAACGACTGCTCGAGCGGCTTGACCAGGGTGAGCACCGGCCGTTCCCACTTGATCCGCTCGTGCAGCTGCGACAGCAACGCGTCGGGCCCGTCGGCCGCCAGCGCCCGCGCCCGCAGCAGCACCTCCTCATCGAGCGCCGCCCGCATCGCCGGCCAGTGCGGCGCGATCGCCCGCTCCCAGTAGGCCTCGATCCCGTCCGCGAGCCGCTTCAGCACCTCGGTCCGATTTGTCGTAAAAATGCGCAGATCGGCCGAGGGATATTTCGGAAGCTGCGCCGCCACGACGTCGGCCGGCGTCTCGCGAAGCTGATCGAGCTGCTCGGCCAGCGTCGGCGTCGAGGTCAGCGGGATCGGGCACAGAAAATCGGGCGACCGCGACGGCAACTCCAGATAGAGCCGCACCGGCGCGACCGCCGGATCGATCCGCAGGATCTCCCGCGCCCGCAGCGCCCACTCGGTGTACGGCCACGGCGCGCCGTCCGGGTTCCGTTGCAGCAGGGCGACGCTGCAGAACACCTCGGCCAGCGGGCTGATCGCGATCCGCGTGCGAGCCAGCGTCGGTTCATCGATCTCGATTCGGATCACACCATGAGTTTAGGGAAAGGCCACCCGCGAGCCACGTCCGATCGATAGGCATCAGGACATGACCTCGATCTCACGACGCGGCCTTCTCAAGGCGGGTGCGCTCGGCATCGCCGGCAGCGCCCTGTTCGAAGCGCCCGCGTTCTCCTCCGCCGGCGTCCGGCCGCTGCTCACCCACGGGGTGCAGAGCGGCGACGCCACCGCCGACTCGGCGATCATCTGGGGCCGCGCCGACCGCCCCGCCCGGCTCTGGGTGCAGGCGAGCCGCCGTCCCGACCTGCGCGGCGCCCGGGTGATCCGCGGCCCGATCGTCACGCCCGGCACCGACTTCACCGGCAAGGTCCGCCTGCGCAACCTGCCGTCCGACTCCAAGATCTACTACCGGGTCCGGGCCGAGAGCATCGACCGGCCCGGCCTGTTCGGCTCCTCGGTGAACGGGTCGCTCAGCACGGCCCCGCTGCGGCGCACCGACATCCGCTTCGTCTGGACCGGCGACGTGGTCGGCCAGGGCTGGGGCATCGACCCCGCGTACGGCGGCCTGCGCCTGTTCGAATCGATGCGCCGTCGCCGCCCCGACTTCCTGCTGCACAGCGGCGACACCGTCTACGCCGACGGCCCGCTGGTCGAGCAGGTCACGCTCCCCGACGGCCGGCTCTGGCGCAACCTGGTCACCGAGGAGAAGTCGAAGGTCGCCGAGACCCTCAAGGAGTACCGCGGCCAGTACGCCTACAACCTGCTCGACGAGAACTACAAGCGCTTCGCCGCCGAGGTCCCGCAGATCAACCAGTGGGACGACCACGAGGTCCGCAACAACTGGTTCCCCGGCCAGATCCTCGACGACGTCCGCTACACCGAGAAGTCGGTCGACGTGCTGGCCACCCGCGCCCACCAGGCCTACCACGAGTGGACGCCGATCCCGTCGGCGACCGGCCCGGTCTACCGCAAGCTTTCCTACGGCCCGCTGCTCGACATCTTCATCCTCGACATGCGCACCTTCAAGGACCCGAACGACGGCAACACCTACGCCGATCCCCAGCGCGGCATGCTCGGCGCCGAGCAACGCGAGTGGCTGATCCGCGGCCTGCGCTCGTCGAAGGCCACCTGGAAGATCATCGCGAACGACCTCCCACTCGGCCTGGTCGTCCCCGACGGCGCGACCGCGCAGGAGGGCGTCGCCCAGGGCGACAACGGCGCTCCCAAGGGCCGCGAGCTCGAGTTCGCCCAGGTCCTGCAGTCGGCGCACCGCCACGGCGTGAAGGGCATCGTCTTCCTGACCGCCGACGTCCACTACACCGCGGCCCAGCACTACGACCCGTCGCGCGCGTCCGTCCAGGACTTCACGCCGTTCTGGGAGTTCGTCTCGGGTCCCGCGCACGCCGGCGCCTTCGGTCCCAACGCGCTCGACGGCACCTTCGGCCCGCAGACCGCCTTCGTGCACGCCCCGCCGGTCGCCAACACGTCGCCGGCCGAGGGCTTCCAGCATTTCGGCGAGGTGGAGATCGACGCACACTCCGGCGCGATGACCGTCTACCTGCGCGATCGCGACGGCGTCTCACTCTGGTCGACAACCCTCAAAACCGATATTTGATACGAGTCCGGCACGGTCCCCGGAGCACACGGCGACGTCCGTCGTGGCCGGGGCCCGTGCCGCCCGTTCCGGGCTTGGCTGCCGGGCCGGGCTCAGCCCAAAATCGTCTTCCGCACGTAGGCCGCATAAGCCCACGCCCCGGCGAAGATGATCCCCAGCACGGCCAGCGACCAGTGCAACAGCCCGCAGGCGATCAGCAGAGCCTGGAGCACCGCGCCCGCCACCCACGCCCAGGGCCGGCTCATCATCCCGGCCAGCAGAATCGCCGCCACGGCAAGCGCGATCACCGCGGCGACGCCCCAACCACTCAGGTCGCCGCCCAGGATGCGGATCGGCTGGATAGCCAGCAACAGCACGATCGCTTCCAGAACCAGCGTCCCCGCGCCCAGGCCACGCACGGCGGCCTTGGGGTTCCGCAACCCCGAGCGCGGGCCTTCCTGATCACTCATTTCTTCAAGAGTTTCCGGGCGTCCGCGACCGTCACGACCGAACCGGTGATCAGCACCGCCACGCCGCTCAGCTCGCCCGACGCGTCCTCCTCGGCGAGCACCACGGCCTCCTCGATCGCGTCCGGCATGGTCTCGGCCACCGTCACCCGGTCCTCGCCGAAGATGTCGGTCGCCAGCTGGGCCAGCTCGTTCAGCGGCATCGACCGCGGCGAGCTGTTCTGCGTGACCACGATTCGCGCGGCGACCGGCTCCAGCAGGTCGAGCAGGCCCGACACGTCCTTGTCGCCGAGCACCGCCACCACCGCGACCAGGTGCCGGAAGCTGAACTCCTCCTCCAGCGCGGCCACCGTCGCCGCCATGCCGTGCGGGTTGTGCGCGCCGTCGAGCAGGATCGTCGGCGCGCTGCGCACCCGCTCGAGCCGGCCCGGCGAGTCGACCTGCGCGAACCCCTCGACCACCAGCTCGGGACGCACCTGGTCGCCCAGGAACGCTTCGACCGCCGCCAGCGCGACCGCCGCGTTCTGCGCCTGGTGCGCGCCGAACAGCGGCAGGAAGATCTCGTCGTACACCGCGTGCAGCCCCTGCAGCCGCAGCACCTGACCGCCGACCGCCTGCGCGCGCTCGATGACCCCGAACTCGCTGCCCTCCCGGGCGACGGTCGCGCCCATCTCGGCCGAGCGCTCGAGGATCGGCCGCATGGCCTCCTCGGTCTGCAGCGCCGAGATCACCGTGGCGCCCTTGTGGATGATGCCGGCCTTGGCCCAGGCGATGTCCTCGATGGTGTCGCCGAGCCACTCGGTGTGGTCGAGCCCGATCGGGAGCATCACCGCGACCCCGGCCTCGATCACGTTGGTCGCGTCGTCCTCGCCGCCGAGGCCGACCTCCACGACCGCGATGTCGACCGGCGCGTCCGCGAACGCCGCGTACGCCATCGCCGTGGTCATGTCGAAGTAGGTGAGCGGCTCGCTGTTGCGCGCGTCGATCAGCTCGGCGAGCGGCGCCACCTCGCGGTACGTCTCGACCAGCCGCTCCTCGGAGATCGGCTCGCCGTCGAGGCTGATCCGCTCGCGGACCGTCTCCAGGTGCGGGCTCGTGTACCGGCCCGTGTGCAGGCCGTGCGCCCGCAGCAGCGCGTCGATCATCCGGGCCGTGCTGGTCTTGCCGTTGGTGCCGGTCAGGTGGATGGCCGGGTACGCCCGCTGCGGGCTGCCCAGCACGTCCATGAGATCCCGGATCTTCTGGATGTCGAACACCATGCGGGTGAAGCCGCGCTGGTCCAGCGCGGCCGACACCTCGTCATATTCACTGCTCATGCCTTTTGCAACGCCTCCATTGCCGCCGCAATTCGCGTGAGATCGGCCTCAGCGGCCGTCAGGCGATCCTTGATCTTGGCCACCACCTGCTCGGGCGCCTTGGCCAGGAACGCCTCGTTGCCGAGCTTGGCCTTCGCCTGCGCCGCCTCCTTCTCCGCGGCGGCGCGGTCCTTCTCCAGGCGGGCCCGCTCGGCGGCGACGTCGATCGTGCCGCGGGTGTCGAGGTCGACCGTGATCCCGCCGGTGACCGCGAGGGTCGCCGTGGCGGTGAAGCCGGCGGCCGGCTTGTCGAGCCGGGCCAGCGAGCGGATCAGCGTCTCGTGCGTGTCGATGCCGACGTTGCCGAGGCCGGTGAGCGCCGCGGTCACCCGCTGGGTGGGCTTGAGGCCCTGGTCGGAGCGGAACCGGCGAACCTCGGTGACCACCTTTTGCAGGGCGGCCAGCTCCTCCTCGGCGGCGTCGTCGATCAGCTCCTTGTCGGCGGCCGGCCACGGCGCCCGGGTCACCGTCTCGCCGCCGGTGAGCGCGATCCACAGCTCCTCGGTGACGAACGGGATGACCGGATGCAGCAGGCGCAGCAGTTCGTCGAGGACATGCCCGAGCACCCGCTGCGTAGCCGGGCTGCCCTCGGCGAGCACCGGCTTGCTCAGCTCCAGGTACCAGTCGCAGACGTCGTCCCACGCGAAGTGGTAAAGGGTGTCGCAGACCTTCGCGTACTCGTACGTCGCGAACTGCTCGTCGACCTCGCCGATCACGTGCTGCAGCCGCGACAGGATCCACTTGTCGATCGCCGACAGCTCCTCGGCCGGCGGCAGATCGCCCTCGACGGTCGCGCCGTTCATCAGCGCGAAGCGGGTCGCGTTCCAGAGCTTGTTGCAGAAGTTGCGCGAGCCCTGACACCACTCCTCGCTGATCGGCACATCCGAGCCCGGGTTGGCGCCGCGGGCCAGCGTGAAGCGGGTGGCGTCGGCGCCGTAGCGGTCGATCCAATCGAGCGGGTCGACCACGTTGCCGAACGACTTCGACATCTTCTTGCCGTGGCCGTCGCGGACCATGCCGTGCAGGTTGACCACGTTGAACGGCTGCACGTCATCCATCGCGTACAGGCCGAACATCATCATCCGGGCGACCCAGAAGAAGAGGATGTCGTAGCCGGTGACCAGCACGCTGGTCGGGTAGAACTTCTCGAGCTCGGCGGTCTGCTCCGGCCACCCCATCGTCGAGAAAGGCCAAAGAGCAGAGGAAAACCAAGTGTCGAGTACGTCTTCGTCCTGGCGCCACCCGTCACCGGTGGGCGGCTGCTCGTCGGGGCCGACGCAGACGACCTCGCCGTCCGGCCCGTACCAGACCGGGATGCGGTGACCCCACCACAGCTGGCGCGAGATGCACCAGTCGTGCATGTTGTCGACCCAGGCGAAGTAGCGCTTCGCGAGCTCGGCCGGCTCGATCCGGACCCGGCCGTCGCGCACCGCGTCGCCGGCCGCCTTGGCCAGCGGCCCGGTGTTGACGAACCACTGCAGCGACAGCCGCGGCTCGACGGTCGTCTTGCAGCGCGAGCAGTGGCCCACCGAGTGCAGGTAGGGCCGCTTCTCGGCGACGATCCGCCCCTGCTCGCGCAGCGCGTCGACGATCGCCGGGCGCGCTTCGTACCGGTCGAGACCCTCGAACGGGCCGGGCACGGTGACGACGGCGCGCTCGTCCATGATGGTCAGGCTCGGCAGGTTGTGCCGCTGGCCGATCTCGAAGTCGTTGGGGTCGTGGGCCGGGGTCACCTTGACCGCGCCGGTGCCGAACGACGGGTCGACGTGCTCGTCGGCCACGATCGGGATGCGCCGCCCGGTCAGCGGCAGCTCCACCTCGGTGCCGACCATGTGCTGGTAGCGCTCGTCGTCGGGATGGACGGCCACCGCGGTGTCGCCCAGCATCGTCTCGGCCCGGGTGGTCGCGACCACGATGGAGTTGGCACCGTCGCCGTACCGGATCGAGATGAGCTCGCCCTCGTCGTCGGTGTGCTCGACCTCGATGTCGCTGAGCGCGGTGAGGCAGCGCGGGCACCAGTTGATGATCCGGTTCGCGCGGTAGATCAGCTTGTCGTCGTACAGCCGCTTGAAGATGGTCTGCACGGCCCGCGACAGGCCCTCGTCCATGGTGAACCGCTCGCGGCTCCAGTCGACGGAGTCACCGAGCCGGCGCATCTGCCCGAGGATCGCGCCGCCGGACTGCGCCTTCCACTCCCAGACCTTCTCCACGAACTTCTCGCGGCCCAGGTCGTGCCGGGACAGCTGCTGCGAGGCGAGCTGCCGCTCCACCACGTTCTGCGTGGCGATGCCGGCGTGGTCCATGCCCGGCAGCCACAGCACCTCATAGCCCTGCATGCGCTTGAGCCGCGACAGCGTGTCCTGGATCGTGTGGTCGAGCGCGTGCCCGACGTGCAGCGACCCGGTCACGTTGGGCGGCGGAATCACGATCGAGAACGCCGGCTTGTCACTGGCCGGGTCGGCCGTGAAATAGCCCGCCGATACCCACGCCTCATACCGCCGCTGCTCTACCTCGCCCGGCTGGTACTGGGCGGAGAGGCCACCGGTGGGCCGGCTGTCCGGGGTGCGGGTCTGGGTCGAGTCGGTCACCCGCCAAGTCTACGGAGCCGCTCGCCGAACCCGAATTCGCACCTCCCTCCGTAGGTAGCGATTGCTAGGCTCGCGCAATGTCCGACGCCCCACCCAATGACGTCCCGATCGAGATCGGGTCGATCCAGCTGACGCCCGAGTCGCCCGACGCGCCGGAGCAGCAGCCCCAGCCGCGCTCACGGGTGCGGGTGGTCCTGCTGTCGGGCCTGCTCGCGGTGGCCGTGGCGGGCGGGGGCGTGCTGGCCTACACCGGCTGGCAGATAGTCACCCAGAAGGACGCCACGCTGACTCCCCCACCCCAGGTGGGCAGCCTGCGCCTGGACAGCTCCGAGGACGCCAAGGACACCGCCGACTACCTGCAGACCGCGGTGGCCGCCGAGATCGACCTGGACAAGACCGTCGGCGCCGTCTACACCGACACCGCCGGCGAAGGCAAAGACGTACTCCTCTTCGGCGGCACCGCCCTCTTCTGGACTCCGGAGAGCGACTTGGACTCCGCCTTCGACCTGATCGACGACAACCAGGGCGCCGTGACCGAGCTGCACGAGGTCGACGCCGGCAAGCTGGGCGGCACGATGAAATGCGGAACCACAAAGGCGGACGCCGGCGACCTGACCGTCTGCGGCTGGTCCGACCACGGAAGCCTCGCGCTGGCCATGTTCAACAACCGCCCCGAGTCCGAGGCCGCCCCGCTTCTCCGCCAGATCCGCGACGCCACCGAGTCCCGCTGATTGCTCCAGAAATGCTCCAGAAATGCTTCGGGAATGCTTCAGGAATGCAGAAAGCCCGCCCCGATCGCTCGGGGCGGGCTTTCTGTTCACGTTGAGTCCGGCGGCGTCCTACTCTCCCACACCCTCCCGAGTGCAGTACCATCGGCGCTGGAGGGCTTAGCTTCCGGGTTCGGAATGAGACCGGGCGTTTCCCCTCCGCTATGACCACCGAAACAGCTGCCAGCATGCACAAACAACCTGCCTGGTTGTTCGTTTGCTGTGAATCACACAGTGGACGCGTTGAGCAAAAAGTTTAAGGTGGTTAAGCCCTCGGCTTATTAGTACCGGTCGACTGAACCAGTTACCTGGCTTACATCTCCGGCCTATCAACCCAGTCGTCTGGCTGGGAGCCTTACCCACTCAAATGGTGGTGGGATACCTCATCTCGAAGCGAGCTTCCCGCTTAGATGCTTTCAGCGGTTATCCCTTCCGAACGTAGCCAACCAGCCGTGCCCCTGGCGGGACAACTGGCACACCAGAGGTTCGTCCGTCCCGGTCCTCTCGTACTAGGGACAGCCCTTCTCAAGTATCCAACGCGCACGGCGGATAGGGACCGAACTGTCTCACGACGTTCTAAACCCAGCTCGCGTACCGCTTTAATGGGCGAACAGCCCAACCCTTGGGACCTGCTACAGCCCCAGGATGCGACGAGCC